>NZ_CP130715.1:0-2710000 GCF_045160965.1 Streptomyces sp. NBC_00207
ACCTGAGCGCTGGCGCGCTCAGGATCGACGCCCTTCGCTGCGCTCCGGGCAGGCTTCGCTGACGCTTCGCCAGATTCCCCGCGCGAGCGCGGGAATCGACGTCCGCAAGCGGACGTCCAGAGAGAAGGGCTGGCGCAAGCGCCAGCCCTGGTGGCGCTGACGCGCCACCAGATGTCCGCGCAAGCGCGGACATCGAAGGGGTGTCCGCTGACGCTCCCACCCCTTCAGGTCCTTCCGGCTCCGCCTCCAGGACCAAGCCCGCTGTCGCGGGCCGGCTGGCAGCGGTGACGGGTGGGGTGGCTTGTCACTGTGCTCGTCACTCCCAATAGCAGCCACTGATGTAGACGCTCGACAGGCCCGCAGTGTGCTCATTGAGCTGGACGTCCCAGCGGTCAGCTGCCTCGGCGTATGCGGCCTCCACTTCTTCGGACGGTCGGCAGCAGTGGGTTGTCGCCACTTCCTCCCACACCATGCGGATCCTGGCTGCTTCCTCCACCAGGTGCAGAAGGCGTGTCGTGTCCTGTGCACTGCGCTGCATGGCACTCCCCCATCGGTGTGTCGGCGCATCCATCGTCCACGGGTGACCCACAGCTGCGGTAGAGACCGCTCGTTTCCGGTACGGAATCCGGTGATGTCTTGTTCCGGACGCCGTCGTGGGTGTAAGCGCGGTACAGTCTTCAGTGTGCATCACACCAGAAGTGATGCGTGTAGCTGTGTAGGATCCCGAGAACATCGCTATTCCCTCCCCGGCGGGTCTGTCCGCCGCTTCGAGTTCATTCGAGTTCAGCGGAGTGCCGAGTGCAGAAGTCTGGTGACATCGTGCTGCGTCCTCATCAGGAGGAGGCGGTGGAGGCCATTGTCCGGGGGCTGGATATTCCGCCGGGGAAGCGGATTCCGGAGGCGGGTCTGCGGGCAACGGTGGTGGCGGCGTGCGGGACGGGGAAGACGTTCATGGCGGCCGCGGCGGCGCTCCGGCTGGCGCGGCACGGGCGGGTCCTGGTGCTGCTGCCGACGCTCGATCTCCTGACACAGACGGTGCGGGAGTGGCGGCTCGCCGGGCACACCGGGCCGGCGGTCGCGGTGTGCTCCCTCGAGGACGACCCGCAGCTGTGGCAGCTCGACGTACGGACCACGACATCGGCCCCGCAGCTGGGGCTGTGGCACGGGCGCGGCCCGGTGACGGTCTACGCCACGTACGCGTCGCTGCCCGTCATCACCGAGGCCCACGAGGGTGCGTACGGGCTGCCGATGGACGTGTTCGACCTGGTCGTCGTCGACGAGGCGCACCGGACGTCAGGTTCGGCGGGGAAGGCGTGGGCGGACGTGCACCGCCAGGACGTGATTCCGGCGATGCGCCGGCTCTACATGACCGCCACCCCCCGGGTCTGGATGGAACGCCCGCCCCGCACGCGGGCCCAGGAGCGGGAGATGGAGGAGGCCCGCCGGCTCGCGGAGGAGAAGGAGCGTGAGGAGGCGGAGGCCGAGGGGCGGGCCTACGTCAGCAGGCCACGCTGGGACCGGCTGCCGAAGGAGCTGGCGTGCTCGATGGACGACCCGAAGGTGTTCGGGCCCGTCGTCTACGAACTCTCCCTCGCCGACGCCATCTCCCGCGGACTCTTGGCGAAGTATCAGATCGTTGTCGCCGAGCTCACCGACCCGGTCGTCACCCCGGACCGGCTCCTGGGTGAGGAGCGGTACGAGGAGCAGCTGCGCGGCCAGCGCCTCGCCGCCATGCAGACCGCTCTCCTGGAGACGATGGCCGCCCACGGGCTGCAGACCACGATCACCTTCCACCACCGCACCGTGGAGGCAGAGGCCTTCGCCGCCGGGCTCGACCGCGTCGCCCGCCGGCTCCACGCCGTCGACCCCCTGCGGCATCCGGAACGGGTGTGGTCGGGATGGCTGTCCGGGGAACACGAAGGCACCCACCGGCAGACGGTACTCGCCGACTTCGGACGCCGGGCCGGCCGCGCGGTGCTCTCGAATTGCCGGGTTCTGGGCGAGGGAGTCGACATCAGAGCCACCGACAGCGTGGCCCTGATCGACCCCAAGGGGTCTGCCGTCGACATCGTCCAGGCCATCGGGCGGGCCCTGCGGCAGAAGCCCGGTGAAGGAAAGATGGCCACCCTCATCGTCCCCGTATTTCTACGGAAGGATGAAAAGCCTGAGGACATGCTTTCGTCCAATTCGTATCGGCCGCTGGTTCGAGTTTTGGCGGGACTACGGGCGCACGATGAAAAGGCTGTGGAAATGCTTGCTATTCCACAGGAGAACCAGAAAAGGATCGTAGACCCGTCTCGGCCGGTCGGGAAGGCGCCGGAGGAGGGCGAGGAGGAGTCACGGCTGCTCCTCCGGTTCGCGACGCCGCGGGACCCGGCGCTGATCGCGAAGTGGATCAGCTACCAGGTGATCAACACCGAACGCCAGGACTGGCGCCGGGGCGCTGAAGCCGCGCTGCGCTACCGGCAGCGGGAGGGCGATCTGGAGGTCCCGTACGAACACGTCGAGACCGCGGGAGCCTTCCCGCTGGGGCGGTGGCTGTCCGACCAGCGGCGCACCTACCGGGCCGGGACCATGACCGGCGAACGCGCGGCCGAACTGGAAGAACTCGGGATCGTCTGGGACACCGCCGACGCATCATTCGAGGCCAACCTCGGCGCGGCGCGGGCCTACTACGAGCTCCACGGGACCCTGGCCGCGCCGCGGGGCGCGGCGATCATGGACGTCCAGGTCGGACAGTGGCTCACGAACATCCGCCGGCCCGGCGGGCTCGGGAAGGACCCGGTACGCGCCGAGCGGCGGGCAGCGGCGCTCGCCGCGATCGACCCGGACTGGAACCCGGGGACGCTGGGATGGACGGTCGACTGGCAACGCCACCACGCCTACCTCACCCAGCTCCTCGCGGGCGGCGCCCGCCTGACCTCGATCATGCCGGGCGTCACCCGGCATGGCGAGGACGTCGGACGGTGGCTCGCTTCGCAACGGCGGGGCTGGGACCGGCTAAACGAGGAACAGCAGCGCCGACTCGCCACGCTCGGCGTGAAGAAGACCCCACGAACCCGCAAGACGGCAGCGAAGACCGCCGTGGCGTCCGGGCCGCACGCGGGCGGCGAGGCGTTCCAGAAAGGCCTCCAAGCCCTCCAGCAGTACATCGAACGGGAGGGTGGGATGCCGGGGCGGGCCGTCGTCGAGCGGCTCCCCGACGGCACCGAACACCGCACCGGCATCTGGCTCGCCAACCAGAAAGCCCGCCGCGACCGACTCGACGCCACCCAACTCGCAGCCCTCGCCGAGCTGGGTGTGGAGTGGGCGCAGTAGCCGTGTCGAACAGGTTATGTGGCGCTGCTGCCTTCTGATGGCCCCGAACTCGGCATGGCGGAGTCAACAAGGACAGGCGTGGCCCTCCGCCCGGTGCCTCATCCACAGCACCACGTCGCACACCCGCAGCGCGCTGACGCTCTCCGGCACCTCGGCAACCTGGCGCAGCGCGAGCAACTGACGGTGCAGGGCTCGGTCGTCCGCGCGCAGCGCGGCATGCAGCGCAAGCCAGAACGAGGGGCGCGGGCGGCCCAGAGCGCAGCGCACCACCTTGTCGTAGACCGGCAGCAGCCGCGGACGCTTCCTGGCCAGGAGCTTCCCCGCGATCACCCATCCGACGTCGCGCTGGTCTTCGAGCAGTTGCCAGGCCCGGGCCGCCGGCGAGCCTTCGGCCAAGACCGCGGCTGTGGCATCGGCCATATCGATGTCTTTGGGGATGGCCTGCAGCAGACCGGACAGCCGCTCGCCGAGAGGGCCCTCCAACATGTCCAGCGCGACCGGCACTGGAACGGTCACCGACAAGGTCTGCACCGCGACCAAGTCCTCCGCCGTGATCCGGTCGGCGACCTCCGGCAGGTCTCCCCCACCCGCCAGATGCTCGAACCGGCTGCCGGTGAACGGCAGCGCACCGGGCGGAAGATTGATCCCGAAGTAACGCCGCAAATCCACGACCGCCTGACGAGCGGTGATGTAGCCGTGTATCCGTTCCGCGCACGGCGGCGGAAGGGTGGAGCTGGGCATTAGCGACTCAATTCCAAGCAGCGATGTGCCGTCGCGTGGCCTTCTCGAGGTGACCGCCGACCAGGAGGCCTCTGATCACCTCGGCAGGGCGCGTGCGGGTTACTGCTCGACCGTCAAGGTCTGCCGGTCCAGATCAAGTTTCAAGGTCCCGCCGCCTTGGGTGCGCAGTTGACGCCAGGCGGCGTACCCGGTCGTGATCGCCAGCTCCCAGTCTGCGGCGCGCAGGACACTGACTTCAAGGTGCGAGGTCATGGATGCGATGGTTTTGAGGAACTCGTGGTCGATGTGGCGAACGTTCTCGAAGTAGCCATGGCGAGCTGCGTAGGAGAACACGAGGGCGGAGATGCCCTCCTCAATCGCCATCGCACGTCCGCCGTCTTCGGCCTCGTCGGTCTTGGGGTCGCTCTTGCGCTTGCAACCCATGAGAAAGCGGGAGACAGGGGACCATCCGAGGACGGCAGCATGAGCCAGGTGGAAGACATCATGGAAGCGGTAGTCGTCGTCGATGTGGGAGGCGTCGGTTAGGGGGTCTCCGCAGCGCACGCCGTCGCGGGTAAGCACGGCAACAGTGCGGCCGTCGCTCTCGCGTTGCTGGAGGGTGAAGGTGAGGGTGGCCTGCCGCGGGAGCTGCTCGGTCTCGGGGAAGCCGGTGTCGAAGACGATGCGGTCGCGCTGGGGGGTGGGGTGCCACCGATCGCCGATCTTGACGAGATTGGCGGCCGCGACATCCTCGAGGTCGAGGTCGAATCGGTGGGCTAGCGCGGCGATGTACCAGAGGACGTCGCCGAGTTCTTCGCGCAGGTGCTGCTTGCCTGAGGCGAGGCCGGGTCCGTCGCGCAAGCGCTTCTTGTAGGCGGTGGCGAGGGAGCCAACCTCGCCGACAAGGCCGAGCAGCGGCACCGTGACGGGATCTGTGCCAGGGGCGGACTCTTGGAGGGTCTTGATGGCAGCTTGCTGGTAGCGGTTGAAGTCCACAACTTCCTCCTGTCGGAAAATCCGGCATCGAGGTCGGAAAATCCCGACCCGTGTCGTATGCTAGAGCAGCGCTGCTGGAAAATCCGACGAACGGGAGAGTCTCCTGAACGCGATCGAGCCGTCCTTCGAGGACATCGTCACCGTGGTCGTGGAGTTCCTGGCCGAACTGCAGGATCGAGATCCCGATGAGCTGCGGATGGAGCTGGAGGAGGCGGGCGAGGAGCTGCCGGTCGATTCCATCCTCGTCGTCGAGATCCTGACCCGCATCGAGGAGCGATACGGGATCAGCGTCCCCGCGGACGAGGAGGCCGCCCGCTCCACCCGGTCGGTACGCACCTTCGCGGCCACCGTCCTGAACGTGATCAACGAGAGGCAGAAGTCATGAACCCCCAGCCCGCCGAACCCCGCAGCCGCGACCCGGAACTGGAACTGCTCGGGGAGCGTCTGCGCAACACCCGCGACTACCTGGGCATGTCGCAGCAGCACGTCTCCGACATGACCGGCATCCCCCGCTCGGCGGTCAGCGACATCGAACGAGGCGCCCGCCGCGTGGACAGTCTGGAACTGAAAAAGCTCGCACGCCTGTACATGCGGCCGGTGTCCTACTTCCTCGACAAGGAGGAGGACGTAGACCTCGGGGCGCACGCGCTCGCCGGACTGCCCCGCGCCCTGGTCGGACTGACCGACGGCGACTGGGAGGAAGTGCTCAGCTTCGCCGAGTTCCTGAAGTTCCGGCGCGCTGGTGAACAGGAGCAGGCAGCGGAGCAGGGGGCAGCCAGTCCATCGCAGGAGCAGGAGCGCCTCGAGTGAACTGGGACGTGGCACACCAAATTGCCGCGATGTCAGCGGTCAAGGCGCACCGCGACCTTGGTGCGGATCGCAACGCGTACATCGACGTGTACGCCGCGCTATTCCGTGCCGGGGTCGTCGGGATGGCACGGCCCATGCCTCGGCTGTTCGGGGTGTATGCCTCGCCACAAGACAACGGGCCGGCGGTGCTGCTGAACGCGAGCCTGGACATCGTGGCGCAGCGGCACACCGCGGCGCACGAGCTTGGGCATCACTTGTCCGGGCACGGTACGGCACTGGACGAGGAGCTGGACCGTGCCCGTAGGTGGGGGGACGGATCCTGGCCGGACGAGGAAAAGCTGGCGGAGGCGTTCGCGGCGTGGTTTCTGATGCCGCTGCCGGCAGTTCAGGCCGCATTGACGCGAATCGGGATAGGCCACCCCCGGGTTCCAGAGCACGCCTACAGGGTGGCCCGCTGGCTGGGCACCTCCTATGCGGGGACCGTGAATCATCTGCACCGGCTGCGGCTGGTGACGCGGGCGCAGAAGGCCGAATGGCTGCGGGTCAAGCCCGCGGCCATCAAAGCAAACCTGGCAGGCGGTGCGGCACCTGGCAAAGCCCACGTCCACGTCATCGATACGGGCGCCCACGGTGCCACCGTGCGTGTCGACGCAGGGGACCTGATCGTTCTTGGCGATACCGGGGCCCGCTTCGATTGGCTGCCCCACGAGCTCCAGGCGCCCCAAGATGTGGCCGGACAGCTCCCCGTGCGCGAAGACCCGGCCACCGTGGTGGCCGCGGAGGTAACCGGCGCGTTCACCGGGGCAGCCTCGGTCACGGTGCGCGTTCCCGGGGCCGCCGAACTGCTGGGATTCACACTGGAACGCCAGGCCCCGCGCGTTGGCGTCCAGAACCTCTGGCCCACCTGACGACTTCGTCCGGCGCACTTCCCGACACCGCTCCACCTATGAGACTCCCCTGCTGATCGACGCGCACATGAGGAGCATCGATGCTGTCAACTTTCGTTGTCCAGGGAACGAATACCTCACTGGCCTGGAAGGCCGCCTGCCTGGAGCTGGATAGGCCCGGGAACCCGAAGCGGGACGCCTTCCACACCGTAGTCCGGATCGAAGACGCCGCCACGGAGGACCCGCAGCTACGCGCCGAGTTCGACAGGATGCGGGAGGAGACGGGCTATGCGCCGATCGAGACAGTGGCCAACACCCTTTTCCCCGCACAGCTCGCAGCCGTCTCCCACACCCCTGCGGATCTGGTGCGCCGGTACCAGGAGATCTACCCGCGGATACGGCGCATCGACCGGGCCAACGCGACCGGCACCTACTTCGGGCGCGTCGTGGCCTACCCCGGACAGGACGGCCCCGTCGATCAACTGACCACACTGATCGATCGGATCCGCCGACAGGCGGCAGGCAAGGGGCCGATGAGCGCCGCATACGAGATGGACATCGCCCATCCCGACGATGTGGACCAGGACAGCACAAACGGCACGGACGGCAACGGCGGGGCGGCGACCGGCGCGAGCGCCTGGTCCACGTCGATACATGCCGCCGGGAAGGACAACGGGATACGGGGGTTCCCCTGCCTGAGCCACTGCTCGTTCCAGTTGCAGCGCGGCCGGGTCCTGCACGCGGTGGCTCTGTACCGCAGCCACTACATGGTCGCTCGTGCTTACGGTAACTACCTGGGGCTGGGCCGGCTGCTGGCCTACCTGGCCCAGCACGCCGGGGTGCACCCCGGCAGCCTGACCGTGGTCGCCGGGCACGCTCAGATAGAAGGGGACATCAAGGCGTTGCGGCCTGTACTCCAAGGCCAGGGCCGCCTCCAGCTGGCCTGAACCACGCGAAGGCTGTCAAGCCTGGGGGGCCTGAGAGTTGATGCCCCACTTGGGCGGGAACCAGGCCGTCAGCTGGGCACCATCGGCGCGGTACAGCTGCTTGATACGGCTTCGGCCACTGATTCCGACGATGTCCGGGTGGACCACACGTGCGTACTTGTCGACCTCGCAGAAGAGGTTCTGGCAATCGATCAGCTGCAGCGGGCGCCCCCGTAGCCCCGTGAAGGTGAGCCCGAGGCGGGCGAAGTGCTCCTGCTGCGTGTCGGACATATAGCGGATCGCTTCGGCTTCGATGCCGCCTGCGGCGGCGCCGAAGCACTTGCGGATGCCGTCACGGGCGCCTGGCCCGGGAACGACGAAGTCCATTTCGGAGAACGACAGCCCGGCCGCGTAGTTCAGGTCGATCAGGTATTGGTAGGCCAGGAATGGGCCGAGTGCCGGAAAGCTGAGCAGCACCTGGTACGCCTCACGCATGGAGGCAGCCTTCCGAACCCGCTCCGGCGCCCCCTGGCCCATCATCAGTTCGACCAGACGCAGGTGATTACGGTGCTTACGCTGCTCACCCAGTTGCGGCGGCGGAGTGATGTAGGCGGCCGAGTACAACCGCTCCCCGGCCGTGAACGCCCGCGACAACACTCGGTCCAGAGACCGGTAGTCGTAGCGGTGCCAGGCGACTTCACCCAGGTGCTCCTCCAGCAATTGCCAGGTCTGAATCTTGTTGAAGAACTTGAACAGCAAGGTACGGAAGAACACCTCCTGCCATTCCTGGTCTCCGCGATAGGACACATGGCCGATCAGATATTGGCTGACCCGGTCGGCCGCCCGGAAGCAGTTGGTGAACCGGTGCTGCGCGAGCACAGGGTCAGGAACCGCCGGCTTCGGCGCCTCCCCCAGCCGCGACAGGTACACCTGCTGCCGGGCAGCCGCGAACCGCCAGTAGGTGTCGAACACCGGCGTGGGCTGCAGCACCCGCCCCGCAATCCGCACCTTGGCGGGAGGATCGAAGTCTTCCGCCGGGCGGCTCGCTCGGGCTTGCAGCATGGTCACCATGAGGTCAATATATATTGAATATAGATTCAACCGCCAGAGGGGACGAGGCATGGAACTGCTATGGCGCACCCAACGCAGCAACGCTCTCGTCACCTGGCCTGACGCCGTCAACGAGCGCTTGGACCAGTTGGTGGCTGCAGGGCTTGCAGCCGGCGAGAATGCCAACCGCTCCCAACTGCTCGCAGCCCTCGTGGTTCAAGCTGAACTCTCCCCCGCGTTCGTCTCCGAGGTCCTGCAGTCTTACCGCAGCCTGAGCACAGACGCCCTCGACGCGGCCAACCGCTCCGCTGCCGAGCAGTGGCCGCAAGTCCGCCGCACCGGACCACGCCGCGAGACGCGCCGCCCTCCCGCCCGGGGCAACGGCCAAAGCACAGGGCGCAGCGAGGACTCCTTCACCATCAACGACGCACCCCGCGGCCCCGACACGCCTAATCCCGAGGTTCACGCTTAGAAGGATGGTGAACTCACCGCATGGCCCACGTGAGGCATGAGAGCCAAGCGGAACAAACTGGGGCACCGCTGACCCGCCCACTCCTGGAACGCCGCTGTGGTGCGTGCCGTTACCTGTCCTGCGCGGTCAGGAGCAGGACCAGGGCCTTGGAACGGGTTGTCCCGAGCGCGGTGGCCACCGCTTCGGCAGACATACCCTCGTCGCACAGCACGCCGGCAGCCTCCCGGCCCACCCGGGCCGCGATCCGCTCCAGCACACCGGCAGCGCGCAGCGCGGCCAACGGCGTGTCCGCGGCCGTCACGGTCAGCTGCCCGGCCATCTCGACCAGGAGCGCGACCAGCGGGTCGGGCAGCGGCACCGCCACGTCGCGGACGACAGACAGGTGCGCGGTCCAGTCCGCAAGCGGTCCCGAGAGGTCGATGTCCGCTTCGTACAGGGGCTGGTCGCCGATCGTGTCCCAGTCGAGGGGGTACTGGGCGGCGCTGCGCCATCCGCACGCGCACACGGCCCGGAGGGTCTCGGCGCGCGGGCGGCGGGCCCGGCCGTCGTAGGCCGACCAGTGCGTACTCGACGGCACGTTCGGCCCGCTCCCGACGTCGAAGTACACCGGGCCTGGCTCGCTGCCGCCGACGAGTACACCCGCCGCGCCCGCGTGCGCGTCCCCGAAATCCACCGTCCACCAGTCCCAATCCAGCGCACCATCCTCTCCTACGTTCCTGCCGACAGGCCGGCCGGATCCCGTCTGCGACCTTGCCCCGTCCGCGCACGCGCCCACACCTGGGCAGTCCCAACAACCGGGGCGGTTGGGTACCGGGCCCCGCCACACATCCCGAAAACACGACACCCCGATAGGGTTAAATCCAATATCCTGGTGGGGTTAATTTTGCTAGGGTTCGGGGTGGAGGTGGGCCATGCCGAGCCAGGAAGAACTGTTCGACGCGGTGGACGCGCTGCTGGAGGGCGAGCCGCAGTTGCCGTCTCCGGCGGAGCGGGCGCGACTGCGTGAAGCCGCGGGTGTCACGCAGGCCCGGCTCGCGGCCGCTCTGAAGTCGACACCGCAGACGGTGAAGAACTGGGAGAACGGCCGCTCCGAGCCGCGGCCACCGCGGCTTCAGGCCTACCTGCGACTGCTGGACGGCTGGGCCGAGCGGTACCCCGCGCCGGCCGCGACCAAGTCCGCGTCCGCTCCGGTTCCCGTGCCCGCTCCGGTTCCGGAGGCGTTCACCAGCCCCGTGGAGCAACCCACCGAGCCGGCCGGACACGCCGCGGCCGCCAGCCCCGCTGCACCGGGTCCGGTCGTGAAGGCACCCGTGGAGGCGGCCAAGCCCTCGGCTCCGTCGCGCCGCCCGGCGGGGAAAGCCGCTGCGCAGCCGGCCGTCGACCCGCGGTTCCTGCACGGCCCGCTCGCGGTCCTGGACGGCGACAGCTCTGCCTACGGCGTGGACGGGATCGTCCTGGACTGCCCGGCCACCACCATTCCGCAGCTGGTGGAGTGGACGCTGCAGGAGTCCGGGCTCGGCACGCCGCGGTTGAACCGCAACGGCAAGGACTCCGACCCCCTGGTCGTCCTCACCGCGGCGGCCGCCGTGAAGCTGGGGCTGCCCGAGCGGCTAGAGGGCCCGGAGGCCCGCCGTTCGCTGCGGCTGCCCGACGACCACCCGGTCGTCAAGCAGCTCGCGAAGGCGAAGTGGAAGCTGACGCAGCGCGGCTTCGGCCCGTGGGCGCGGATCTACCGGCCGGCGCAGGCCGGGCAGCGCCAGTGCGTGCAGCTCGCGATCCTGTCGTGGGAGGCGCTCGATGCCCGGTCCTGGCCGGGGGTCGCAGGCATGGAGCCGGCCGAGGTCGCCCGGGTGCTGGGCACGTACGCGGCCCGGGTGATCACCCCGCGCGGCTCCACCGCCACCTCCGGGCTCGAGCTCATGACCGCGTTGCGGCCGCCGACCCGCGCCCTGAAGAACGAGACCACCGGCGCGTGGGAGTCCGCCTACAACCCGGGCTCGCTCGGCACCGAGCCGATGGACCCCGCCCCGCCGGAAGCCCCGCAGGAGCACCCCGTCGCGCAGGGATGGACCGGCGGCTTCCTCGACGAGGAGGCCTACCAGTGGGTGCGGGACCCTCAACTGCTCACCGACGAGGAGTGCCTGCTGCCGTACGCGGTCGGCCTGGACCTGAACACCGCGTTCCTCGCCGCGGCCGCTCGCCTGGTCGTCGGCCTGTCCGCACCCGACCACTTCCACCGCCCGACCTTCAACAAGAAGATCCCCGGCTCCTGGATGGTCGACCTCTCACACATCGAGCTGGACCCGCGCCTGCCCTCGCCGTTTACCCCCTCCGGGCAGCGGCCGACCGGGCCGGCCTGGTACCAGACCCACACCCTCGCTTACGCCCAGGAGCTCGGCCACGACGTCGCGCCGATCGAGGCGTTCCTGCGCCGGGAGACGGGTGCGTACCTGGATCCGTGGCACGACCGCCTCAAGACCGCGTACGTCGACACGCTCGCCGATCTGGGTGTGACTGCCGAGCTGGACGACCGGCAGTTCCTCGCCGCGATGGAGCAGCACAAGCAGGTGGATCCCGGGATGGCGGCCGTACTCGCCGCGATCAAGGCCACTGTCAAGGGCGGCGTCGGCAAGCTCCGCGAGCGCCCCCAGGGACGGCACTACCGGGACGGGGAGCGGTGGCCGGCGCTGGAGCGGCCGACCTGGCGCCCCGACATCCGCGCCGCGGTCATCTCCAAGGCACGGGTCAACATGCACCGCAAGATGGCCAACACCGCGAAGGCGACCGGCCAGTACCCGCTCGGCGTGCTCTCCGACTGCGTCGTCTACGCCAGCCCCGGATCCTCCCCGCTCGACTTCCTGCCGTACACCACCTCCGGCAAGCCCCTCCCCGGCTCCTTCCGCCTCGGGACGACGCCAGGCCTCGCGAAGCTCGAAGGCCTCCAGGAGATGGCGTGGGCCGTCGACCTCATGGAGAAGGGCCTCAACCCGGCCCGGCACATCAAGGGCGGCGACGCCGTCCTGGACGAAGGAGAGTAGGTAGACCGTGGGGGACATCGATGACGCCCTGGAGCGCGCGGGCCGGGAGACGTTCACGCGGGAGCCGCCCAAGACGCTGAAGGGCCGCATCAACTTTCTGATGGGCAAGCTGAAGACCACCAGGGCCGTGGCCGCCGAGCTCGGCGTCAGCCAGCGGTCCATCGAGCGCTACCGCACCGGCGAACGCAAGACCCCGCCCAAGGCGATCACCGACCGGATCGACACCGCCGTACGCGCCCGATGGCAGCCCAAGGTCCGCGACCGCCGCCGCAAGGAAGCCGCCACCCGCACCGGGATCACCGTCGAGACCCGCGCCCGATTTGGATACACCGCGCCCATCGGCACCACCGACGACGGCCGGATGCGACGCCTCACCGTCCACCTCCCGCCCGCGTACGCGCAGCGCCTGTTCGACGCCCAGCAGCAGGGCGCCCAGGATCCGGAACTGCGCGCGATCGTCGCCGAAGGACTCCAGGACATCTACTTCAAGGACGGCGGAACCCGCGCCGACCAGCTCGAAGTCGAATTCACCGACATCGACTACATCGACGTGTCGTTCTGAGAGGAAGGGGTGGCCGGCGCACTTGTAAGCCGGGGCCGCCGTGGCGGTGGGAGCGGCCGGCGCCGCCACCGCAGCCACCGCCGCGCGCTTGATGCGCCCCGAAGCGCGCCGCGCACGGCGCCCTCCTTGACGCCGTCTCTACGTGACCGCGGCCCTGCCGGAACCTGCCCGTTCAAGCAGCTTGGGCAGCGGCTGAGCCGAAGACGTCGTCGAAGGGGTGGGCGCGGTGTGTGCTGACGAGGTGGTAGGCGCCGCTTGAGTGGCGCAGGGCGTGGTCGGTGTAGTGGAGGACTTCGGCGGGGGTGAGGACTTTGAGGTCGCCGAAGACGTAGTAGAGCGGGGTGGGGGCATGGATGGCGGTGAAGTGGAGGCCGGCGTTGATGGTCGTGGCACTGATCGAGTAGCGGCTCGTGTCGGTGCTGGGCATGCGGTCTTTCGCGTCGATGGTGACGACGTCGGCACCGCGGGCGGCAATCAGGTCGGGGAACTGCCTCAGGGCGGAGCGGGTACAGCGCAGGGCTTCGCGGACAGCATGGGGGTAGGTGCCCTGTCCGCAGGGGTGGACGGTCCAGCCTCTGGCGCGCAAGGCGGCGGCGACTCGCTGTTCGTGCAGGTCCCCGACAGCCTTGCGGTGCTGCCACTGCGTCACGGTGGTTCCCCCTTCGACGAGTTCTGCATGCGTGATACGAACTGCCTTCTTTTCGTATTCCCTCATCTCTGGCTATGATGCCGCACATGGAGGCATACGTTGACCCACGCTTTCGTCCCACGCTGTGGCCCGGAACACCCGTTCCCGCACCGCAGTTGAGCCCCCTCACCGACGCGCGGGCAGAGGGCGAGTGGATCGTCTGGAGCCCCCGGCTCCGCTCCCCCGGCGATGGCACGGTGTCGCTGCCCGAGGACTTCTACCTGCGCGAATTCATGGAGCTCGACCCCGCCGACCTCGAGGCGGTCGCCGCCATGATGCGCGCCTACGGGCATCTGGGAGGCCGCGTCGGGTCGTTGAGCCTCGACGTCGAGGAACACGATCACTTCACCGCGCTGACGGACAGCCTCCACCCCGAGCGCGGCCCGTTCGCCCTTCACGGCGAGCTGGCGACGCTGTTCGTCTCCGAGGCTCAGGACGCCATCGCCACCTGGCTGGCTCTGCGTCACGAGGGCGGACTGGACGCACTCGTCGAAGCCGAGGCCACCGAAGAAGAGCTCGCCCGGTGGCAGGCCGCCAACAGCGACAAGGCGGAGACGTGGCCGCGCGACCTCAACCACATGCGCGAGGAGCTGCTGGCGCTGAAGGTCAGCGACCTGGCCAGCACCCTCAACGCGGCTCTGGAGCCCTTCAGTATCGGCATCGGCGGCCTCGAAGACCGCTACCCCACACTCCTCGCCGTGGCGTTCCTCCAGCTCTACAACCACCTCGCCGAGAACGCCACCATCCGCGAATGCGCCAACGAGAACTGCCGGCGGCCCTTCGTCCGGCAGCGCGGCCGTGCCGAGTACGGACAGAACCGCACCACCGGCGTCAAGTACTGCACACGCGAATGCGCCCGCGCCCAAGCCCAGCGCGAACACCGGCGCCGCCGGAAACTGCAGCCCGCCCCAGACCAGCCCAGCTGACATGTGCGAGATCCGGGCCGAGCCGCTGCACTGGCCCCGCCCCGAGTGTCACCACCGACCGCCGACCCAGGGGCCGCCTCCTCCGGTCCCGGCCGTATCAGAAGAGGACATGGCGGGCCCCTCGTGAGCGCGTCGCGAGGTCTTCGCGTCACGCCTGTGGCAGCTTTCGTTGGACACCTGCGAAGCCCCGACACCCCAGTGCCAGGAGCAGGCTGTTCCGGCTGATGGCCTGTGTTCGCGGCCGGGCGCGTCGTCAGGCAGCGGCAAGGGCCAGGAGTTCCGGGACACCGGCCGCGGTGCGGTAGGGCCGGAACTCGGGCACGAGTTCTTGGACGAGTCGTTCGCAGCGCGGGGCACCGATTCGGCGGGAGAGCCCGAGGGCCTCTCCGGCGGCGTGGGCTGCCAGTTCAGGTTGCTTGAGCTTCAGGTGGCTGGCCGCCTGGTAGGCAAGGAAGATGCCTCGGGTCTTGTCACGGGCAGCCGGCAGGAGAACTTGGCCTTCTCCGATGAGTTGGTGAGCGCGGGCGGCGTCGCCGAGGTCGAGGAGGGCCTGGCCGGAGTCGACCGCGAGGTCGGCTTCGGACATCCACGCGCACCATGCTGGCAGAGGCCGGCCGGACGATGCTCCGAGGTGGTGCTCAGCTGCCGCCAGGGCGCGCAGGGCGGGCTGCTTCTCCTGCTGGGCAGCGAGGGTGCGGGCGAGGCGGAGGTGGAGGAGGGACCGGGCAGCGGGGTGCTGGGTGCGTTTGAGCGCGTGCTGGAGGATTCCGGCGGCGGTGGCGTGGTCCTTGCGCCATGCGGCCTGGTACGCGAGGTCACCGAGCATGGCGGCGCCGAGGTCGGGGTCGTCGGTGGCGTGGGCGCTGTGGAGTCCGGCGATCCAGAGTTTGCTGGCGGCGGCGTGGTGGCCGTGGTCGAAGCGGTGCCAGGCGACGGTCTGGGCGAGGGTCGCGGCCAGAGTGTGGAGGCGCAGGCCGGTGGTGCGGTCGTAGCGACTGTGGGCGATCAGTTCTGTGACGGTGACGAGGTGGGCATCCAACAGGGCTGATACGTGTTGGCGTTGTTCGGTGACCAGGCTGTTGAGCTGACGGCTGGTGTTCTCCAGCAGGGTGACCGTGTCCTGGCCGACGAGTCTGCCGCCCTCCGACTGCGCGGCGAGCGCGATCCCTCCGCTGGTGGCCCAGGCGGCGGCCAGGGTGGTGAGGGCGGTGCCGGAGATGGTGAGGAAGGTGCGGCGTTCCAGGCGTTCCATGGCTGTGTTGAGGGCCTCTCGCAGGGCTGTGACGGTGCTGGACGGGCCGAGGGGGACGACGCCTCCGTCGCTTCCGGGCAGCCAGTTCGGCCAGTTGTCGGGGTCGACCAGCTCGACGGGCAGCCCCAGCGCTTCCGCGATGTAGACCTGCGTTTCGGCTTCTGGGGTGACCGCCAGGACCTCCCATTTGCGTACCCGGTGCTTGTCTGTGCCCGAGCGCAGGCCTCGCCGCTGCGCCGCCGCGCCGATGAGGTTCGCCAAGTCGACCCGGGTCAGATTCTTGAGCGCGCGCCGGTAGGCCAGCGGATGCGAGTGCTCGGTCACGTAGTCAGTCAAGCACTCTCTGTCTTCCACAGGGTGTGGTTCCCGAGGCGGGACCCCCGCGGGACCCCCGCCGGACCATCGCGTTGGACGTACAGCTGACCGAAGCTCGATCTTCCGAGCGATCGGACCAGTCGGCTCGGCCGGTGCCTGGTATTGGCGCCTGTCCCCCTCGCCATTGAAGGGACATCTCATGCCGTTTTCCACCGTTGCCCGCCCAGACGGCTTGCCGCGCACCTACGGAGGTTGTCGGTCCGGGATTGCGGCGGCCGTGATGCTGCAAACCTCGCCGTACCTCTCCAGCGTCCGTCCGGGCACCGGCCCGGACCTGGTGTACCTGTCGGACAGCAGCGGGCCCCAGGCCCCCGTCGGCGCCCCGCCCCTGGGGAGCACCGTGTTCGGGGTTGTAGGGCTGGACCGGGTGATCGTGTGGCAGGACGATGCCGTGGTCCTTGAGCTGCTGCGGTACGCCTCCGAACGTCCCCACGACAGCGGTGAGCTCTCGGCCCGGTTCGGGGCCGGCCGCGTGGAGGCGGCGGTGGCGCGAGGGTGGCTGCAGGATCCTGTCGAGCTGTGCCGGTCGTACCGGGTCGAGTCCGGGGAGATCGAGGTGACGGCCCACTGCAACTGGGGGTGCGTCTCCTGCCCGGTGGCGGCCGACCCCAAGCCTCGCCGGACCATGCCGATGGGCCTGTTCGAGGAGATCGTCGGCAAGCTCGCCGCGGCCGACGCCTCGTACGTGACGTTCCAGTTCTTCAACGAGCCGACCCTGGACCGGTACTTCTCCCGCCGCTTGGAGGTCCTGTCCCGTCACGGGATGCCGTTGGCTCTGTACTCGAACGCCTCCGCGCTGACCACGGCGAAGATCGAGGATCTGAAGCAAAGCGGGGTGCTGAAGGATCTGATCGTGAACATCCCCTCGGTCGACGAGGCCGAGTTCGCCGGGCTCACCGGGTCACGGAGCTACCAGCACACGGTGGGCAACACCGAGGCTGCCCTGCGCGCCGGGCTGCCGGTGCAGGTCGTCGTCAACGGGGTCGGCGCGCGTGGGGAGCGCAACCTCGAAGGGGTCGAGCGGCACTTCGTTCCGCTTGGCGCGCAGGTGTACCCGAGCCTGACGTGTGACCGGGCCGGTGAGCTGGGCGGCGAGTACGCCCAGGACGTCCAGGTGGAAGGGCGGCTGACCGGCTGCGGCTGGCCGGTGCAGCACGTGAACATCTCCGTGACCGGGGCCCTGTTCCTGTGCTGCAACGACTACTACCAGCGGGAGGTGTTCGGGCACGTCGGGGACGGTTCGATCGACGAGCTGATGTCCGGCGAGCGGGCGGTCGCGCTGCGCCGCAAGGTGTTCGGCGTCGACGAGGCCCCGGAGGACTTCCTGTGTCGGCGCTGCCACAACCAGCTGCGCGACTTCCCCGGCAGGGACTTCAGGCCGATCGCGACCTTCGGATAGGAAGGGGGAGGCTCCTATGCATAATCCGGTGCGGATCTGGTACGTGGCCGGCCAGCGGCTGTGCAATCTGGCCTGCGACTACTGCGTGTCCATCGGCGACTGGGCCAAGAGCCGTCGCCACGACTGGAAGAACCCTGAGGACCGCGAGGTCTACGACAGGGTGGTGACCTGGATCGGGACGCGCCCCTACCCGGTGAAGGTCCGGCTCGGCACCCTCGGCGAGCCGTTCGCGAGCCCCCTCTTTCTGGAGAAGGCAGCCTGGCTGACCCGGCAGAGCGGCGTCGAGCATGTCGAGCTGGTCTCCAACGCGGTCCTGCTGCCCCGTCGGCTGCCCAGGCTGGAGGCAGCGGCCAACTTGGGCAAGCTCTCTCTGTGGCTGACCTGGCACGATGGCCAAGCCGACCTTGGCCGGTTCATCGCCGCCGCGTCCTTCGCACAGGAGACCTTCGGCTGCTTCGTCGTCGTCAACGCCCTGCTGTTCGAGGACAACGTGGACGCTGTGGCCCGCGCCGAGGAGGCCGCCCGCGCAGCCGGGCTGCGGTTCAACGTCGACCTCGGCTACGACCCGACCGCCCCCACCGACCCGCAAGATCCGTCCCATGCGGTTCCCGCCCTCAAGGCCGGCAGTGCCCTGGAAACCCTGGCCCGCCTCGGCGGAAACCGGGCGCTCGCCGAGACCGCCCTGATCGCACTGACGTCCTGCCAGGGCATGCCCTGCAGGGCCGGCCACGACGCGGTGTTCATCGACATCCATGGCCAGGCCTACCGCTGCTCCAACTATTCAGCCCAGCAACGCCCGCCGCTGGGCAGCGTCCTGACCGACGGCTTCGAGCTGCCGCTGCGTCCCGACCCCTGGGCTCCGTGCGCGGCCGCCGGCGGCTGCGGCAATAAGGAGGACTTCCTCAACCTCCAGATCGCCGCCCCGCTGCGCCCCGAGACGGTCCCCAGCCTCGGCTGGACCGACGCCTGATCCACCGCACTGCTCTGGAAGGGAATCCGCTCTCGTGCTCATCAGCGACCTGGTCTGGCCCGACCTGCAACCCGGACCCGAAGACCACGTCATCGTGCCCATCGGCGCCCTTGAACCGCACGGCCCGCACCTGCCGCTCGGCTCCGACACCATGATCAGCGACCACTTCGCCCACCAGCTCGCCCACGACATCGGCGGTCACGTCGCCCCCACCCTCGGCTACGGCGTGGCCACACCCTCCCAGCGGCTCGGCGGCACGTTCCCCGGCGTCATCAGCATCAGCGGCGCCACCTTCACGGCGGTGGTCACCGAGGTCCTGGCCTCTCTGGCGCGTCACGGCTACCGCCGCATGGTCCTGGTCAACTCGGCCATCGACAACATCAGCTTCCTGTGCGAGGCCGCCCGCGACCTGACCGAACGGACCCCCGGCGTGCGGGTGATGGTCGTGAACTGGTGGGACGTCGTCGGCGAGGACTTCCGTGACGCCCTCGCCCGCGAGAGCGGCACTGCCCGCCGGGATGACCACCATGCCGGGATGGTCGAGTCCAGCCTCGTCATGCACATCAACCCGCGCACCGTCCGCACCGGCCGGCTGCCCGTCGACGGCGGCATGGAGCAGCCCCGCCGGATCAGCTACCACCTCTACCCGCAGCCAGCCGACACCGCGACCAGCAGCGGCATCGTCTACTCCGCAGCCGGGGCGGGCGCCGAGCTCGGCGATCGGGTGGCCTACCAGGTCGCCCGGCAGCTCGCCGACGCCGTGCGCCGCGAGTTCGCCGCACCCCTTCCGTCATGACCCCGGACACCGCCCGGGCCCGCCCGGGAACGTCTCACAAAAGGAGAGCCACTTCGATGCCGTCTTCCAGCGACCAGCTGTACGTGTTCTCCCCATCAGCTTCCTATCCCCGCCCGTTCGCGTGCGTCATCGACGACCGGGCGCGGCTCGTCCACGCCTGGTCCAGCCCCATCGGCCAGCCCGACATCGAGACCAGCCCGCCGTCCTACCTGCGGGGCTGGAACCACGTCGAGGTCGGGCCCGACGGCAGCCTGTACGCGATGGTGCCGCTGCACGCCCTGCTCAAGCTCGCCCCGGACTCCGCCCTCACCTGGCGGGCCGATCTCCCCGCCCATCACGACCTCGCCCTCAGCCCCGCCGGTGAGATCTACGTCCTGACCGAGGAACCCCGTCCTGTGCCCTGCACCGGCGGCTCCCACGTCCTGCTGGACAATTCCGTCACCGTCCTCGGTCCGGACGGGCAGCTGCGGGCCGCGCATTCCCTGTACGAGATCCTGACCACCGACCCCCGGTTGGAGGCTCTGATCACCGGCGTGATCGACGAGCATCGCGCGGCTGGACGGACCGCGGACCCTGCCGCCCTCGCCCCGCGGCTGGAAGGAGCGAACGGCTGGAGGCGCGGCCGCGATATCTCCCGCCTGCTGCGGGCCCGGCCCGGATCGCCCAGCGACATCCTCCACACCAACACCGTCGAGATCCTCACCACCGGCCACCCCGCCGGGCTGTGGGCGGCCGGGAACGTCTTGGTCTCGCTGCGCAACCTGAACCTGATCGCCGTTCTGGACCTCGGCGCCCGCGCGGTGCGCTGGTGGTGGGGGCCCGGCGAACTGTCCGGCCAGCACCAGCCCTCCGTGCAGCCCGACGGCACGATCCTGGTCTTCGACAATGGCCGGGGCCTCGGCCGATCCCGCGTCCTGGAGATCGACCCGCTCGCCCAGGGCATCACCTGGCAGTACGAGCTGGGCCTGTTCTGCGAGATGGCCGGCGGCTGCGAGCGTCTGGACGACGGAACTGTCCTCATCAGTGACGCTCAGGCCGGCCGCGCCCTGATCGTCGACCGCGACGGCCGCGAGCGGTGGACGATTCATGTCTCCACCCGCGCCACGTCCGCCGGACGTTCCCGCGCGGAGTTCTACCGCCTCTCCGCGATACCCCGCCGCGCCGCCCGCTTCTTGGGTGCCGGTGACCGGCCGGCCCGCACCCTGGCCGAGTCCCAGGTCAGCTGCCACGTCCGCCAGAGCGTCCAGGGTGCCCTGTGATCAGCGTGATCGTCCCGACGCGGGACCGCCCCGGGCCGCTGCACCGCGCCCTGCGCAGCCTCGCCCGCCAGACCTACCGCCGCTTCGAGGTCATCGTCGCCCGCGACGGCGGCATGCCCGTCGAGCAGGTCATCGCCCGCTGGCAGCGCGAGATGCCCATCACCCTCCTCGACGGCGACACCCCGCATGGGGTCTCCCATGCTCGCAACCGCGCTCTGGCCGTGGCCCAGGGCGAGAACGTCGCGCTCCTGGACGACGACGACGTGTTCCTGCCCCACCACCTCCTCGCCGCCGACGACGCCCTGCGCACCGGCCGGGCCGATACCGTCTACGGCCAGGCCCTCGTCAGCCCCACCTGGATCGAGGACCTGCCCCGCGGCGCCCACGGCCTGCCACGCAAGGACTACCCCTTCGACGCCACCTTCCTCGGGGTCGCGAACACCATTCACACCGGGTCGATCGTCGCCCGCAATCCTGCCGCCGACCCGGTTCGCTTCGACGAGACGCTGCAGCACTGCGAGGACTGGGACTTCCTCCTCGCCCTCCACCACACCGCCGGCCATCGCTTCGCCCGCCTCGACAGCATCACCAGCGTCTACCACCAGGTCCCCCGCCCCGGCGCGGTCGCCTCCGCCTACCGGACGAGCCCCACCCCCTTCACCCTCGCCCGTGACACCCTCTACCGACGCTGGCCGGCCGTCGGAGGCCTCGCGGAGGAGTACCGGCAGTGGTTCCGCGACTTCGACCAGCGACTCGATGCCCGCATCGCCCTGGGTTTGCCCGCCTCGGCCCACGTCTACGAACACGCCGTCCGCGGCCTGCATGCCACGTTCACCGCGCACCGCCCGCCCGACCCTGCCCTCCTCGAGGGTCTACTCCCCCACAGCCTCGCCTCCTGGCCGAGGCAGAGTGCCGAGGCCGACATCTCGCTGAAGGGGGCTGTGCATGGATCCCGCTGACGCACCGTACGACGGCTTCGCCGACACCTTTGCCCGCGAGGCCGCCGTCAGCCCTTACAACGCGCACTACGACCGCCCCACCGTCCTCGGTCTCCTCGGCGACGTGAACGGCCTGCGCATCCTGGACGGCGGCTGCGGCCCGGGCCTGTACCTCTCCGAGCTCGCCGCGCGCGGAGCCGACACCGTCGGCATCGACCAGAGCGCGGACATGGTCCGCCTCGCCCGCGAGCGCCTCGGTTCGCTCGCCCAGATCCGCCAGCATGACCTCGACGCGCCCCTCACCTGGGCAGCCGACGCCAGCTTCGACATCGTCCTGCTCGCCCTGGTCCTCCACTACGCCCACGACCGCGTCCGCACCCTGACCGAGCTCACACGCGTCCTACGGCCCGACGGGAGGATCATCATCTCCACCAGCCACCCCACCGCGGACTGGCTTGCAGACGGCGGCAGCTACTTCGACGCCCGCCACGTCGAGGAATCCTGGTCCGACGGCATGACCCACCGCTACTGGCGTCAGCCCCTCCAGGCATGGTTCGACGAGTTCACCGCCGCAGGCCTCGCCGTCGACCGTCTAGTCGAAAACCGACCCGCCCACTCGATGGTCCGCCACCACCCGACCGTGTACGAGAAACTGGCCCACCAGCCCGGGTTCATCGCCTTCCAGCTCCACAAGCCGCCAGGTGCCCCTGATCTCCGTCCTGACCAGTCGTGATTGCCTGCATCGGAGTGCCGCCCATGCAAAACCGCCCGACCCTCGTCGTAGTCAGCGGCCCTCCCGCCACTGGGAAGACCACGCTCGCCCGCGCCCTCGCCCAGCAGCTGGGCTGCCCGGCGGTCATCCGCGACGAGATCAAACAGGGCATGGTCATGAGCACCCCAAATCACCAGACCGCTGGCGACGACCCTCTCAACATCCCCACGCTGGACGTCTTCTTCAAGACCATCACCGTTCTCCTTCAGGCAGGGGTCACCCTCGTCGCGGAGGCGGCCTTCCAGGACCGGCTCTGGCGACCAGGCCTGGAGCCCCTCCTGGGCCTCGCCGACCTGCGCATCATCCGGTGCACCACACCCACCTCGACCATCACCGAACGCATCACCGAGCGCGCCCGCACCGACAGCCACCGGGCGGCCCACGGCGATGAGGCCCTGCTCGCCGACATGGAAGCCGGCACTTACGACCCCGAGCAGTTCAAGGCCATCAGCCTCGACGTCCCGACCTTGGTCGTGGACACATCGGACGGCTACACGCCCGGAACCTCCGAGATTCAGGCATTCCTGCGAACACCACAACCGTCACTCAACCCTCGGCGATAGACCCTCGCCAGGATGAGTCCGTACGGGCTACGCCGACGGCCCCGACGCACCTGAAAGCTGGAGATCCGTGCGACCCGTGTGCCTGACCTCCCCTCGATCGGCAACCCACACAGGGCTTGGGGAGGTTCCCTGGCCGCGCCGCGACAAGCGGGGAATCAGGGCGAGCAGCTCTGGGTGCAGGCAAGCACGGTAGGGAAGTTCAGGGAGCCCCCAACAGTGCGGGCGCTACCGATGGTGCTGTCCGGGTTCGCGTTCCGTGCGGTGAACGGCGAGGGCATGGCCTCGATGAGCTGCTCGGCCATCTGTACTTCTTTGGCGGTGCCCTTGGACTTGCCGGGCAGGCCTGCTATCTCGTCCTTGGGGTTTCGGATCTCGTCGGCCCAGTGGAGGGTGTGCAGGGTCAGAAGGCCGTCCTCGGCCTTCACCGCGACCAGGTACTCGTGCTGTCGCATCACGAACGTCGCGATCCCTGCTCGGCCGGTCTTGGCGAGGGCCTGTTCGAGGAGGCTGTAGACCTTCTCGTACTCCTTGCCGCGCGGGCCGAGGTAGTAGGTCTTGTCGAAGAAGATCGGCTCGACCTCTTCCAGGTCGACGAAGCCGGTGATCTCCAGGGCCTGGGAGCGGCCTGGGGCGATCTCGTCGAGTTCCTTCGGCTCGACGAGGACGTATTCCGCGCCGGTGTCGTAGCCCTTGACGATGTCGCCGAGGTCGACCTCTTTGCCGGTGCGTTCGTTGACCCGTCGGTTGCGGATCCGGTCGGAGGTGCCGCGCTGGAGCTGGTGGAAGTGGATCGTGTGGCCGTCGGTGGCCGTGTAGAGGCCCACGGGCAGGCTGACCAGCCCGAATGACAGGTTTCCGGCCCATACCGGTCGTGCCATGGCCGTCACCGCCTTCCGCTCCCGTCCTGGACTTCCAGCTCACCGCCTCCGGGTGGTGTGACTGAGCAGCGTAGATGGCCCCTCTGGCCAACTGTGCGCTCAGAGCACCATGACTGCTCAGTCGATGACGCCCGGCCACGCCATCGGCGCCTTCCTCGCGCCGCAAGGTACGCCGCCGGCCTCCCCTACCGGCGGACGCGAAGGTCACGGATGCTTCGCGCCCTTCGGGGTCGTCGTATCGGTCTCCTTCGTCGTTGTTTTTCCTATGAGGTCCGTGTGGGTCGTCGTGGTGTGGGTGTGCTCGTTTCCTTTCGTGTCCTTGTAACTGTCCGTCTTGACGTTGGTGGTGCCTTCCGGCGTCTTTGTGGTGGTATCGGTGTGGACGTGCCCATCCGATACCCAGGCGCTACCCTTCTCCGAGATGCCGGTCTTTGTGTCGCTGATGCTGTAATTGAGTTTGCCGTCCGCGCTCCTCCAAAAATCGTCCGTTGCGATACGCGTAGTGTTCCCGTTCTTATCCGTCCAGGTAGTTGTGCTGGTCTTCGAGCCGTCCTCGCTCTTCGACGTCACGGTCTCCTTGGTTTGGCCGTGGTCCTGGGACCTCTGATGTTCGTTTCCCCTGTCGTCTGTCCATCTCTCGGTGCCGCCGCGCCCGCTCTTGGCCTGACTGTCTCCCCGGTACCCGTCGCCGCGGTCCGAACCAACCGGGCGGGTTGATTCCGACTGCCGGTTATCCGTCTTCTGCGTCCAGTCCCTCATCTCGCCCATCGCCACTGTGCCGGCGGCCTGAACCGCGGGCCCCTCCACGGACCGAGCACCGGCGCCCACGAGGGCTTCGGGGACCCCGCCCACTGTGACGTCGCCATTCCCTCCGCCTTCAGGTTTCGCGGTGGGCTCCTGGTCCGGTTCAGGGGTCGCTTCCGGAGCGCCGCCACCTTTCACATCTGAGGACGCACCGAGCTCCGGGCGCTCACCCTGGTGGGCACCCCCGTCCCACGAGGCTTCCGGCGCGGGGTCGGTGGCCTTGTCCGTCGGGTTCTCGGCACCCGGCGTTTGCTGGGGCCCACTTGATGAGGATCCGGCGTCTATGCCGGTGTCCGGATAGGTGGTGGAGGATCCGGCGTCTATGCCGGTGTCCGGATAGGTGGTGGAGGATCCGGGGTCGCTATCACCGGGGTAAGGACCTGTGCCCTCGATTCCGGGGTGCGTATCTCCCGTATTAGGCCCGTCCGGCGTAGCACTCTGTCTATCGGGCGCCGGGGGCCCTTCCGGCGTATGCTCGCTCGATTCGCCAGCGCGTTCGGGTTTCGTCGCGTCCGGCTGGTTGGTGCCGAGTTCCGGTCGTTCGCTTTGGTGAGTTCCGCTTCCTGAGTCGCTTCCCGTTGGCGTACGGTCCGCCGCGTCCGGCTTCATGTCCGAGGTGGAGCCGGCCAACTCGGGCCGCTCGGAGCGGGAGGAGACATCGGACGTCTGTTGCGATTGCTCGGTTGTGGTCGAGCGCTCCGTTTGACCTTCGGACATGGTTGGTTGCCTCTGATCAGCCGCGGAGGAACTTGGTCATGAAGGATGTCAACTGAGACAGATCGGACGGCGCCATCGCCTGCGGTGCCAGTGGTTGAGAAGGGAGCGAGACAGGATCCGACCCCGCCGCGTGGAGCCGGGCATCTTCAAGCCTTTTATCTGGCAGCTCTGTTGAATTCCCTGGTTCCCGGCCGGCACGCGGGTTGAACTGATGGGACAGTGTGGGATTATCGTAACCGCCTAGCCGTGCCGCCTCGCCCTCGTGTGGTGCTCCAGAGATGTCGGGTGATGTGAGGTCAACTCCCTTTGTCAGGTATCCCTCACTTGACCGCGACTCCGTCGATCCCCATGTTGGCAGCGAGGTGCCAGATTGGGCGGAGTCCGCCAAAAAGCTTCCGCTCCAATGTTTGCCCCCGTCTTTCGGAGGACCTAGGCCGGCAGCGCGGTTCATTGCTTCGGTTTGTTCTTCGTTGCGTTGTTTGGTCTCGGATATGGCTCTATCGTTCTCAGCGCGAAGTCTGTCGAGACTTCCCATCACAGACCCGCTTCCTTCAACACACGTGCCAGGATCCGTCGTGTTGTTCGGGGCACCTTGCGGCGGTCGTCGGCGAGCATCTGCTGTTCGAAGCAGAGGCAGACCCGTCGGGCTGTGGTGTCCAGTTTCTTCCTTGCTTCCTCCGGTGCGTCTTCGGTCGGGAACTCGACGAGTTCGTACGCTGCGTCCTGGCAGACCTCCCAGGTGCGAACGCGCCGCTTGTCTTCGGAAGCGCCGTCGTTTTGGTCCGCTTCGCTCCACAGTGGGTGGTAGCGGCGGCCGGCGACGAGGTCGGCCACGGCGGACCGGTAGAGGCACAGTGGCGGGTCCTGGGTGCATACCAGGTGGCATGCCGGGTACGGCTCGAACTGGCGGGCGTGGAGGCGGTGGACGGTGGCCTTGAATGCGGCTGTCAGGGCGGGGGCGTTCAGCCCCCCGGTGTCGAGCCGGTCGAGGAGCATGGCGCGCATCCGGGCGCGGAATTCCTCGGTGTCGGTGTAGGTCCAGGAGCGTTGTGCTCCTCGTCGGGTGGCCAGCCAGTCGGTTCCGTGGCCTGCGTAGGCGTGCAGGAGGTCATCCAGCGGGACGGCGGGTGGGCGTCTGGCGCCGATGGCCGTGGTGAGGTCCTCCCACAGCCGGGCCAGGGCTTCGGGCTCGTCGGCCGTCGTGGTCATGATGCGCGACAAGGTGCGTTGGACGTATTCGTCGTCGGCGAGTGCTCTGGCCGCTGCGCATGCGACCTGGGAGGGGCAGGTCTCGGCGCAGAACGTGCGTGACCTGTAGAAGTCGGTGTAAGAGCCCGCCTGCCTCCAGTTGTCCATGTGGGCCTGGACGTCATCGTCCGGGGGCGGGTGCGGGGCGAGCGGGTCCTTCACGGCCGGGACCTGGACGAGGAGGGGGGCGTCGTCGCCGCCGCTGAAGACTGCGGCTTCGCCGACTCCCAGGGTGGTGAGTGCCTTCGCCTGCACCTCGTCCATGGCCATGGCGCCGGCCAGGACCGCACGGTCGTCCGCCGAGATGATCCGGTGGGCGATCTTCAGGTTGGTGTTCTTGATGACGTCGGGGGCGAGACGAACGGGCACCTGGTCGGCGATGACGACTCCTTGTCCGTAGGCGCGGATCTCCGACAGCAGGTTCGAGAAGGTTTCCACTGCCTGCCCGCGGGGGTTGGCGGACTCCTCGGACGAGGGCGAGGGCACGTTGGCCAGCAGCCGGTGGGCCTCCTCCACCACCAGCAGGTGCACGAGGTCGCGCGACTGTCCCTGAACGCGCCGGTACTCGGCCAGGCGGATCAGAAGCAGGCCGGTGAAGAATGCCTTGTCCCCCTCGTCGCCGAGAGCTTCGAGTTCCACGACCGTGGGGCGCTGGAAGAGAACAGCGACGGGCAGCGAGCGCGAGACGTCGAGCATCGCGCCTTTGGCACCTCTGCGCAGGGACTCCAGCCGTGTGACCAGGGCGGCCCGCATGTCGCCTGCGATGCGTTCCTCGTATCCGAGCGTAGGAATGACTTCGCTGACCTTGGCGATCAGATCGGAGAGGGTCGGGAATGCGTCCGAGGGATCGGCCGCCGTGTCCAGCCGGCTGTTTGTGTTGGCCCGCAGGTCCCATCCACGATCGACGTACACCTCGTGCAGGCAGTGCTCGAGGATCTGAGGCAAGGGCGCCCACATGCCGAAGGATGCAGTGAATACCGCCCGCAGGAGATCGAGGTGCTCGCTGACCGTTGTGCCGACCGGCACCTCGAAGGGGTTCAGCACGAACGGGCCCACAGTCGCCTTACCTGCGGTGAAGATCTGCAGGTGCGGCCCGAGGACGGGATGGGCGAGCAGCGACCGGTACTCGGCCTTGGCGGGTTCAATGACCATGAACGGCACACCGTGAGTGCTGATCTCCAGCAGCAGCCCCATGATCGTGTTCGTTTTTCCCGATCCGGTCGTCCCGGGAACGAAGACGTGACGGGTGAGGGACCGTAGCGGGACCTGATAGCGCCCGGGCGTCGTCCGGTGGTGGTTGAGGACCTGTCCGACGAGCAAGTGGGGTTCCTGTGTGCTCACGGCCGGCGCCACGATGTCGAACCGCGGCACCGGAGTGATGGCGAAGCCCAGCGTCTCGATATTGGGTAGGTGCACGTACGCCGCCAGCTGCGCCGAGCTCAGCAGGGTCTGAGCCGCGAAGGGGTGCTGGTAGGCATTGGGGCCAGGCCGCTCGGGATCATCCGGAAGCGCCCAATGGACCCCCAGGTCCACGACAGCGGGATGCTCGATGGTCCGCACCGGTTCGGGGACCGACGTGGCGCCCGAGAACACCGCCCGCCAGGCACCGCTGACCGCCGCCAGGTCATCAGGATGCTCTCCGAACAGATAGACGCCCGTGCGCCACCCCCCGCGGGCCTGGGCATCGGCGAGGGCATTCAGACGCGCCTTGAGCAACCTCAGGTAGTGCTCGGCCAGGGGACTGCTCACACCGACGGCCTCCACGGCACTGGAGACCATCCGCATCTCGTTGAGAACCCGGTTACGGTCAGCGCTCAGCTCTGCCGCGCCCAAGGGCTGCGCGAGCACGAGCGCTGCCCAGGTCTGCCCCTCTACCGACCTCAGGAGCCGGTCCACGGGCAACCCGCCGTCACGAGGATCAACCGATGGCCCCCCAGGCACGCCCAGGGCAATCGCACTGCACGCCAGTGCCGGCGTGGCCACACCGGCGGCCGATACGTCCACCGCCGGGTAGCAGCCGCCGAGTACGGACAGGAGCGTCACTTGTCGAGCGTCCG
The DNA here is from genome assembly GCF_045160965.1 of Streptomyces sp. NBC_00207. Classification (NCBI taxonomy): domain Bacteria; kingdom Bacillati; phylum Actinomycetota; class Actinomycetes; order Kitasatosporales; family Streptomycetaceae; genus Streptomyces; species Streptomyces sp. NBC_00207. Next base: position 28,422 of record NZ_CP130715.1, read on the forward strand.
CGAGCGTGTCGTCCTCGTGTGGGCCGGCCCAGGTGCCCAGGCGGACGGAGACGCCTTGCCGGGTACCGTCGAGCAGCAACGCGATAGGCGTGCGCGCACCTGCGAGCGCTACAAGTAGCGGGAGCGTGGGTGGCTCGAACTTCGTCGTCTCGTCGCGCCCCTCCCCCTCCCCACGAATGGCTTGGGGGATGGGGGCCTGCACCGGCTGCCCGATCCTCGTCACCCGTACAGCGCGCCGGGCGGCGAAGGGAACCGCGGTGCCGGTGCTTAGCAAGGGAGGGGTGATCGCGAGGCGCTGAAGGTAGTCGACTGCCTCGGTGCTCACCGGGTCGCTACTCATCGAGACGGCCTCCAACTGGGATCAGGGCTCCGGCGGCCAGTCCGCGGGCGGTCCTCCGGTATCGGAAAGGCCGCTGATCACAAGGGTTACGATGCCGATCACGACAGCCAGCGCGATGAGGACGATGATCACCCGAGCCGCTATCAGCTGGCCCCGGTAGGCCTTGTTGTGTACCCGGGCATGAGTGGTCAGGTTGCTGAGCTCATCAACACGCAACGTCCCATCGCGCCATCGGCCGGCAAGCTGCACTTCGTCTCCATTGCTCACCGAGCCCGAGAAGGACAGCGCCCGCATCTCCACCGGGATCGGCTGGAGCGCGTTACCGTCTGCGTCGTGGCGGGTGAGGCGGAAGTGCCAGACTTCCTCGCTCCCGCCGTTGCCCCACTGCTCCCGTTGCGTGCGGAAGTCGTTCACCACCCCGGTGTACTCCCCACGAGTACCTCTTTGGGGTGCCTGCTGCTGGGTTCCGCCGGTGCTCCATCGCGGCGGGTTGCCAGGGTGAGGTGGGGTGTGGCTGTCCGGGCCTGGGTTCTCTCGACGGGGGCCTGTCTCGGGTTGCCCATCTCGTGTTCTGCTGCTGTTCCATCGCGGGGGGTCGCTGCGGGGCGGGGTGCTGCCGCCGTCGAAGGGCGGCGGGTCAGCGGGAGGTGGGAGCGCGGCCGTGTGCGGTGTCGGGCCGGTCGTCGCACCGCAAGCCGGACAGATCTGGGAACCTGCTGGTACTGGCTCGCCGCATGTCGCGCAGGGCCTGGTCAGCGGCCCCTGGCACCGCTGGCAATAGGCGGTACCAGGGGGATTCTCGTACTCGCACACACTGCAACGCATGGCATTGATCCCTCAGCTCCACGCTAATCCCGCAGGCGCGGACACGCGTGTCGAAGGCCCTGGGGCCCCCTCAGCGCTGGATGACGGCAGAGGCGGAGCCGGTCGAAGGGGGCGGCGCAGGCCGCGTCCCAGCCTCCGCCCGGCCGGTAGCGGCATTGCGCCGGGTGCACGCGGACGCCCGGCGCCGGGACCAGCTGGGACAGGCGCCACCTTCCGCTGCCCCGGTAGCCGTTGGAGAAGGCGGGTGCCCCACACGCCGGCTACCGCCAGTCGTGGTACCGGTTGTGCCGCAGGCAGATGAAGGTATGCGGGAGCCGCCAGGACCTCTCATCGAAGCCAAGCAGTGAGACCACACGCACCCCGAACCATCACCAGGCATGCCAACAGGACAACCGAACGGAACACCGCGAATCCGGCAGAACCTAGAAGACAGCCTGATCAGGATGATCCACCCGCTACCCTGCGGGCCAAATATCACGCTCAGGGGCCAACCAGCGTCCTCAAGGGCCAACTATCCCGCTCAGTCTCACCGGTGATCGCATCCCTACTTCGGAGTAACGGATTCGCGCTGTTCGATTTTAGTTCGATACCGTGGAGGGAGAAGTTCCGGCCATATCGGCTGAAACTGTTCGTTCGTGGAGGTGGGCATGCGTTATGGCGTTCACCTCCACGTGGCGAGTGGCTACTCGGCCCGCTACGGCGCCTCCCACCCCCGCGACCTGGTGCGACGGGCCGCCGAACGCGGGATCGGCGTGCTGGCGCTGACCGACCGGGACACCGTGACCGGCGCGGTGCGTTTCGCGAAGGCGGCCACCGCCGCCGGGATCCGGCCCGTCTTCGGCGTCGACGTCGCCGTCGCCCCCCACTCCCCGCCCCGCACCGGCTCCACAGGAAGGTCCCGTACGCCGGTGCGCGGTGGCGCGCACGTGGTGGAGCCGCCGCTGCGGGTCACGCTGCTGGCGCGGAGCGCCTCGGGGTGGGCGCGGTTGTGCCGGCTGGTGTCGGCCGCGCATGCGGGCGCCGGGGACGGGCCGCCGGTGGTGTCCTGGGAGACGCTCGGGCAGTACGCCGATGAGGAGCTGCTGGTCCTGTTGGGGCCGGTCTCCGAGCCGGTGCGCGCCCTGTCGGCGGGTCGGCCGGACCTCGCCGAGCGACTGATTGCGCCGTGGCGGGAGCTGGTCGGTGCGAACCTGCGGTTGGAGACGGTGTGCTGGGGTGTTCCCGGTACGGGGCCGGGTTCGCTGCGGCTGGCCGCGCGCACGCTCGGTCTCGCCGACCAGCTTGGCGTCCCCGCGGTGCTGACGAACGCGGTGCGGTACGCCGACTCCAGCCAGCACCGGATCGCGGACGTGCTGGATGCGGGCCGGCTGCTGCGGCCCATCGACCGCCGAAAGCTGGACTGCGGTGAGCGCTGGCTGAAGGACCCCGCCACGATGCGGGTCGACGCGGAGCGGATCGCGGACGCCTCCGACGCCGGTCCGGGGCGCGCTGCCGCGCTGCTGGCGGAGACAGTGCGTGCCGGGGAGGAGTGCGTCCTCGATGCGGTCGCTGATCTGGGGCTGGGGCGGCCGCACTTCCCCGAGCCCGAGGTCGTCGGCGCCGAGCCGGGGCCCGGCGGGGCGATGCGGCTGCTGCGCCAGCGGTGCGAGGCGGGCATGTTCGCCCGCGGTCTGGACCGGGACCGGCGTGCGGTCGGGCAGCTGGAGTACGAGCTGGGGGTGATCGGGAAGCTGGAGTACGAGGCGTACTTCCTGGCCGTTGCCCAGGTCGTCGCGGATGTTCGCGCGATGGGCATCCGGGTCGCGGCCCGGGGGTCGGGGGCCGGGTCGATGGTCAACCACAGCCTGTTCGTGGCGACGGCCAATCCGCTCGACCACGACCTGCTCTTCGAGCGGTTCCTGTCGGTGCGGCGCCGCTCGCTGCCGGACATCGACGTGGATGTGGAGTCCGCGCGCCGGCTGGAGGTCTACAACCGGATCATCGAGCGGTTCGGCACCGACCGGGTCGCGGTAACGGGCATGCCGGAGACCTACCGGGCCGGGCAGGTTAACCACATCCTGCTCGGTCACCTCGCTCGCGTTCGCCCGACGGCTCAACGCGGTGATCGATTTCGACGGCGTCCTCGGATTCATCCCGGGCGATCGGATGCACGAAGCCGCAGACCTGGCCCGAGCGCGGGCGCTGGTGGCGTCGCTCCCGGGCACCCTCAGGGAAGTCTCCTACGACACTGGCGGTGGCGACCGCTGGATCCGACATGTCGGCGACCGGGAATTCCTCACTGCCTGGCTGCAGCACCCAGACTTCCACCTCATCAAGTAAGCCCGCCCATGCCGCACCGCACTTCGGCATGACTCCCTCCAGGTTGACACTCACACCGGCCTCCAACTGGGCACGTTCATCCGTACCTCACTGAGCACTCTCATGAGTACGCGGACAGACGCCCGCCCCTTGAAGCGGATCGCGGCCTCTCACGGACAGCCGCCCCGGTGGCTTCGGCGGCGGGGTACGTTCGGAAGTACGGGGTGCGGCCCTGGCCACCAAGGCCGCGACGGGGGTCGCACCCCGACATCGCGAGAGCGTCCTGCCAGCAGTGCCCGCCATTCCAATACCTCGTGTGGGTGGAGCAGAGGTCGCCGGCAAACCGCCCCACTTCCAGCGCCGTCGCAGCGGTCATGAAGCCAATCAACGAGCAGCACATCGCGGAGCCCGGCCTGGTGGTGCTGGACATCACCGGCGGGGACGAGGACACCGTCCAGGCCGTCATGGCTGCGCTGCAGGAGCGCTGGGCGACTTCGGGCATCGGCCCAGTGCGTCGGGATCCCGGCGAACCCGGGGTGCGCGCCCGGGTCTACGCCGACGTCCTGCGCCCGGGGCGGGAGGGCCCCTAGTTGGCAGTCTGGGCAAGCCCTGCGTCGGAAGGGCTTGCCCAGACTCTCCTAAGGCTTGCCCAGTGCTGAGCGCGCCCACAGCGGCCGGCCCTGGCCACTCCCACCGCAGTGGGCGCAGCGTCCCGAGCGTGCGATGCCGGGCGCGCCGATGGTTCGTCGGCGTCGAGCAGGAGCCTGGTCAGCCCCCTCAGGTGGTCCTTGTGCAGGGCCAGGTCCTGGCGCTTGCCGACCATGACGTCCAAGGCGATGTCCGGGCCGAGAGTCCGGGAGTCCCAGCTGATGCCGTGGGTGGCAGTGGCGATCATGTCGTGTATTTCACTCGCGGTCCGCGCCCCGGTCAGCTGGACTCGCGACGCGAGAATGACGTCCGATGCCTGGGCGAAGGACAGGATGCCTGCGGGCCGGGCGAACGGCCCGCTGGTGACGACCGGGTCGCGATGTGTGCCTGTGAGCCGGGCCATCGCGTGCCACAGGTAGTCGCCCGGCCCGTACGGCCAAGCCGCTGCAGCCGCGGGGTCGAAGTCCTCGCTCTTGTCTTGCTTCTTTCGTCTCATGACTCCGGTGTACGGCCGACGAGGTGGTGTCGGCCGGCTCGAAGCTGCCACCTCCCAGAGGGTGACGCGGCGGCTTCGGGGGGCGTCCCGCCCTGCGGCCCGGCGCCGGGCAAGCCCTCCGTTCGGTACGGCTTGCCCACCTGGCCCGTGACCGGTCGGCGGTCCGAGCGTGACCGATCCGCATCCCGCGATCCGTCAAACAGCACGTCAGCGTCGTGACCGACCCGTGCAACTCCCGACCGAGCCGGTGACCGGTCATCGGTCACCTGTCATCGGTCAGCCACAGCCTCGCTGGGACCCCGGGCGGACCGTGACCGACGCCGCCCTGCCGGCGAGCCCCGGCCGGGTGGGCAAGCTCGGTTCGGGGTGGCTTGCCCAGGCTCCCCTTGGGCTTGCCCAGCGCCGGTCAGCGGCCGACCGCTTCGGGGTAGCGGGCGCGGCGCCGGTCCGGGTCGTCGACGCCGATCTCGTGCGAGGGCTCGCCGCGCTGGAGGCCGAGGCAGGGTGTTCACCCACACCTCGATGGTGATGCCCTGCACGTCGGCGGTGAGCGCCTGCAGGCGGTTGTCGAGCAGATGCTCCGCCTTGCCCGCCAGGACGACGTGCAGCCGCGGGAAGGTCTTCGAGCGGGTGTAGCGGTGGCGCTGCCAGAACGGGTACGTCCCGCCGATGGTGCCGCGGGCTCCCTCCCAGACGCGGGGCCCGGCGTAGCGCTCGTAGTCCCAGACCTCCTTGGCGAGGCGGGCCTGGGGCATGCTGCCGTTGTCGAGCTCGAAGAGGCGCACCTCGCTGGTCCTGGTCGGCACGGCGAGGACGGCGTCGGTGTTGAAGCTCAGGCCGGTCTCCTTGATGGCGTGGTTCACCTCCACCTGCCAGTCGGTCAGGTACTCGCGGCGGCCGAGGACGGTGTCGGTGTCGGTGTCGGTGTCGGTGTCGGTGTCGGTGTCGGTCACCGCGACGGCGTGCGGGCCGAACCCGGCTCGGACGGCCTTCGCTCCGGTGCCAGCCTTCGGCCGGAGTTGGTCACTGTGATCCTCGACGTCGGTTCTGAAGCTCTGTGAGTGCCTCCGCGGCGTGGGGGTGCCCGGCCTCGACGGCGGTTCGGTAAAGATCTTCGGCTTCCGCCTCCCTACCCGGCTGGTGCGAGAGTAGGAAAGCGAGGTTGCCCGCAGCCAAAGCGTCTCCTGAGCTCATGGCGACGCGGAACAGCTCCTCTGCCTCGTCATCGCGGCCTTGTTCAGACAACAGCGCTGCGAGCGTGTTGGCGGCGCTGCCGTCTCCCGCAGCGATCGCGTGTGTGTACACGGCCTCGGCATCCGCCTGCCGTCCCTGTTGCCACAGGAGGAGGCCGAGGTCGTGGAAGGCATCTGGGTGCCCGGCCTCCATGGCTGCGCGGAAGAAGCTCTCGGCCTCGGCTTCACGGCCTCCTTGTCTGAAGAGCAGGAGGCCGAGGTTGTAGAGCGCCTGTTCGTCTCCGTCCTCCGCGACAGAGCGGAGCAGGACTTCGGCTTCGGGTTCCGCCTGCTGTCCGCCCTGCCAGACCAACAGGACGGCTAGGTTGTGGCGCGCATCGTCGTTTCCATCTGCCACCTCCTGGCGATAGAGCTCTTCGGCTTCGCCTTCGCGGCCCTCTTGCTTCGACAGGAACAGAGCCAACTGGGAACGAGCATGGTCGTCGCCTGCCGCGATGGCAGCGCGGAAGAAGTTCTCGGCTTCAGGCTCCCGCCCTTCCTGCTTGCACAGGAGTATGGCGAGGTTGAGGATTGCGTCTGTACCGCCCGCCTCGATGTCAGTGCGGTAGAGATCCTCGGCTTCGGCAAGACGCGCTTCCTGCGTGGACAACAGGGTGGCCAGGTTCAAGACAGCGTAGGTGTGGCCCGCAGCGATGGCGTCGCGGTATAGCCGTTCGGCTTCTTCTCGACGTCCTGCCTGGGTGCTCAGAAGCAGAGCAAGATTGAAGCCAGCGGGTGTGTACCCGGCTTCCAAGGCGTGGCGGTAGAGGTGCTCGGCTTCCGTCTGACGCTCTGGCTGCGAGCTGATCAGCTTGGCAAGATTGTGGGCAGCCTCGGCCATTCCGGCGCCCATGGCGGTTCGGTAGAGGCCTTCGGCTTCGGCTTGCTTGCCTGGATGCGACGCCAGGCTTGCGGCGAGGTTGTAGGCACATCTCGGACTCCCCTCGGCGACTCCTTGGCGGTACAGAGCCTGGGCTTCCTCCTCACGCCCGGGCTTTTCCTGCAGGAACGTGGCGAGGTTGAAACGGGCATCGGGATCTCGGGCAGCGATGGCCTCGTGGAAGAGCCGTTCGGCCTCGGCTTCCCGGCCCGGCTGCTTGGACAGAACTACGGCCAGGTTGTTGAGGGCGTAGACGTTCCCCACCGCTATCGCGCTGCGGTAGAGCGCTTCCACCTCCGCCTCTCGCCCCTCCTGACCTTCCAGGAAGCCAGCAAGATTGTGGGCCGCGTTGACGTCGCCAGCCTCTATCGCAGTGCGATAGAGCTCCACGGCCTCTGCCTCCCGGCCATCCTGGCCAGCGATGAGCAGAGCAAGGTTGTTCGCCGCTGGGACATTGCCGGCCCGAATGGCGCGGCGGTACAGCTCCTCGGCCTCCGCTTCCCTGCCGCCCAACCGTGCCAGGAGGATGCCCAAAGTGTTGCAGGCTCTGACATCTCCACGGCCGACGCAGGTACGCAGAATGTTTTCGGCCTCGGCCTCCCGTCCTTCCTCGCCGGCAAGGAGGGTGCCGAGGCCTATGAGGGCATCCTTACGACCCTTGCGAAGGACACGCCGGTAGAGCTCCTCAGCTTCCTGCCCTCCGCCTTCCCTGCGGGCCAGGATCCCGGCGAGGGCATACATGGCGTCGACGTTCCCCACCGCTATCGCGCTGCGGTAGAGCGCTTCCACCTCCGCCTCTCGCCCCTCCTGACCTTCCAGGAAGCCAGCAAGATTGTGGGCCGCGTTGACGTCGCCAGCCTCTATCGCAGTGCGATAGAGCTCCACGGCCTCTGCCTCCCGGCCATCCTGGCCAGCGATGAGCAGAGCAAGGTTGTTCGCCACTGGGAGATTGCCGGCCCGAATGGCGCGGCGGTACAGCTCCTCGGCCTCCGCTTCCCTGCCGCCCAACCGTGCCAGGAAAATACCCAAAATATTGCAGGCTCTGACATCTCCACGGCCGACGCAGGTACGCAGAATGTCCTCGGCCTCGGCCTCCCGTCCTTCCTGCTGAGTCAGCAGGAAGCCAAGATCCACCATGGCTTCGGGATAGGTGGCGGCAAGCGATCTCCATGCCATCTCGGCGATGTCGAGTTCATCCGCGCTTTGCGCGGTGCGGCCGATACGGACGAGCCCTTCATCCGTAGCGTGCTTGAGAGCCGTCAGCCATGTGAGCCGGCTGACGGGGGTGGCGGTGTGGTCGATGAGGTAGTCAAAGACATGCCAGTAGTCGGCACGGCTAGTGGGAAGGAGGAGGCTGGTAACTCCGCAGCGAATCTCGGCTGCCCATGCCACTGCTTCTTCCAGTGACTCCGGACGCAGAGGCGCGCCTCCCGCAGCGGAGAGATGCTGGAAGTGGAGCGCAATGATGAGGAGCAAGGGGTGGGGCGGCGGGATCCCCGTACGCGCTAGGTCGATCGCTGCTGAGACCAGGGCAGCTCCGCGGGCATGAAACGCGGCAACATCCCGCGCTTGAGTGAGCTCGCTCAGGAGACGAGGTCCTGCTGCGAGGTACTCAGCAATGCCGTAGGGGCCGTGGCGGGCTACGGCCTCCGAGATGCGGGAGTCCTCGAAAGCCCCAGCGCGGTCTACTTCGTCGACTGACCAGATCCGGCTGACTGTGACAGGGGTGACTGTGTTCAGGACCTGGGCGCCAATCAGAGCACTCTCAGCTCTTACCGGGTCGGAGGCAGCAAGGTCGCGGACGCGAGGGCTGAATATGTCGTACTGCTGCAGTCGCATAGTGGCGACCACGGGAATGTGTAGGCGGATCAGTTCATCGAGCAGCGAGAGATCGAGTCCCTCTGGTCCCAGGAAACGCTCGAGGTCGTCCAGCCACAGGACGCAGGGCACACCGGCGTGTTCGATCACTTCCACGATGACCGGCAGATCCTTGCCGCTGCGGGGCCGCGCAACTCTACGGTTCGAAAAGGTTGTCCGTACCGCCTCGTAGGCGCTTCGTGTCTTGCCAGCGGTGGAGTCACCGATCAACAGCACTACACCGCCGTCTTCCCCAGCACGGCGCAGCTGCTTGGCCAGCGAATGGTCGAAGTCACGGCGTACGTATGGGGGAACCACGCTCCCCTCACTGTCGGATTCGGAACGGTGAGTGCCAGCTTGCAGCGGGTCCCACCGGTCGGCCTGGGGCCAGCGGTCCGGATTCTGAAGGTAGCGGGGCACCGTCACCCCTGAAGCGGTCACAGTGATCGGCCCACTGATCGTTCCGGCCATCACCACGTTGCCCCGATTGGGGCCGACGATCGTGTTGGCGTTCCCTTCCACGACGTCGCTGGCGGCCGGCTCATCCACAGGATCACGCGGGGCTTCGGTCACTGGCGGTTCACCCCTCAGGGTCGCCAGGAGGAGAGGGAGGCGGCGTGGTGAAGCTGATCGGCCCATGCACGTCATCTGCCATGAGCAGGTTGCCGTAATTGCTGCCGCGGACGGTGTTGTGAGTCTGGCCCTCGCTGCTGCCACGACTGTGCCGTTGCTGCCACGCCAGGAGACTCTGCCGGAACTCGGGATCCTCATCGGCGCGCAGTTGAAGTGCGGCAGCCAGGTCCTGTGCGCGAGCACCATCGGTGGGGCTGTTCTGCAGTGCCTGCAGCTCGTTCACCCCGGGCGCCGGCTGCACGGACTCAACGCCGCCTTCTGCGTTCCGTCGCTGGAAAGGGCGATGAACGAGTTCCGTGAGGGCGACCCAGCCCTGGGCTGCAACGGCACCGCCAGCCCCGCCAGCCAGCGCGAGCAAGATCTGCACTGTGATCGGATCCATCACCAATCCCCCCACAGCCCGCTGACACCCCTCCCACGGATGCAGCAGGCCCACAGGCGCCGAGCGGTAGTGACACATGCACAGCGCGGGCGTTTCAGCCACTGTCTCATCCACCGCCTTGTGCAGGCTCTCTACCCGATGTCCCACGACATCACACGAACTACTTGTTGGGGCCGCCGTGCGCCTGCTCGCGAACCGCGAGACCGGCACGTACCGGCGCTGCGCCCTGAGTCCGACGGACCGTGCACAGGCTCCGTGAGCAGGCAACCCGTGATCCCGCCTCGGTCGTCGTCAGGCCACCGGCACTGATCAGCAGTCAGGCAGGGGGTTAGGGCCTGTCCGACGGATCATGTGACCTGTCCCGGGTTCAAGTCGTTGGCATGTCCATGGGGCGGGGAGATCTCACGAATGAGGAATGGTTGCGGCTGAAGCAGCATCTGCCGAAGTGCGGGCAGCGGGGCGGGCGTTGGGAGAGTCATCGCAGGGTGATCCACCCGTCACGAGAAAATCGCGTGCACCTGATCGACCGCTTCGGGTCCGTAGCCAACCGCGCCCACGGGGACGGCGCCGTTGATCGCCTCGATCACACGCCCAGCCCATACCGGCCCGAATCCCCCGCACAGTTCAATCAGCTGCACGCCCTCGCCCACCAGGCGGCGCGCGGCCTCGATGCCCTCCTCGGGCTTCTCCACCCCGACGAACACACTGCGGCACGTACCCGTGTCCACGACGCTGACATCGCCACCTGCCGCGCTGCCGTCCGCCGTGTAGATGAACCCCCAGTGTGTGAGCGCCATACGTATCGACCTCCTGTGATCGTCAGAGCCACCAGCCAAGCAGAGCCAGGGCGGGAATGGCCTGGAACGGAGACAAGCCGTGAGTGATCTACGCCGCACTCCGGATGCCCGCACCGTCCAAGTACAGCAACACGGCCCGCTAGCGCATGATCCGCCGGACAGCTCCTAAGCAGCTCTGCCCGAGCGGTGCGGCCCCAGATCGTCAGCAATGTGGTCGAGCCCTGCTTCGCTTTGGTTGAGGATCTGCCGGGCTCTGGAAAGCGCGATGTCGATGTCGTCGTGGTCGGGCGCGGCGGGAACCTGGCCGGTCCCCGTCAAGAGTTCGAAGGGCTCAAGGCGCTCCTGCGGCCCGCTGGCGTGCTCGAGCTCGGAGCGGAGAACTGCGATCTGCTCTTGGAGTCGCAACGAAAGTTCTTCGGCCCTGATCCTGGCTTGCTGTGCGCGCTTGAGCTCTTCCTTGGCTCGCTCGGTTTGCTCTTGGGCCCGACGCAGGCGGTCTGCAAGGTCGACGTAGGAGGGTGATGTGTCGCGCAGGCGGAATCGCATTTCTTCGAAGGTGGCGATGTCCACTTGGAGCTTGCCGATCATGGCCATGAGAATGATGGCCAGCTTCTGTGCGTTCTCCATCGATTCACGCAGAGCCTGCTGCTGTTCCAGCGACGCCGTGAGCCGCTCGTACACCTCCATCTCACGTGAGCCGGTTCGAACGACTGCGCCGCGCGAAACCGCAGGCCCCCTTGAGCTCGGCTTCATGGCTCGGTCCCACAGGGACATGGCGTGGGCGAGTCGGCGTTCGGCGACTGCGGGAGGGGCGACTGCCCTCACCAGGGCGACGACGAATTCGTGGGGAGGGATCCTGCCAGCGAGGTAGTCAGAGATCCGAGGTTTGGACATACGCAGCCTTCGGCTCAACTCGAAGGTTCTGATGCCAGCCTCGTCCACCAGGTGGCGCAGAAACGCCGCGAGATCGTGCGCCTCGCGGGTGGCCGCCCGGATGGGGCGGCGCGGTCGGCCCCTGTGGCCCACGTGTTTGCGCTCGAGTGGGGCACTGTGTGCGCCGGGCTGCTCGATGGCCGGGCGAATGCGTCGGAGGGCTTGCGTCCAGTCCTCATGGCGGTGGGTGGGGACCTCGCATGCGGTCAGGTAGCTGCGCATCTGACGCTCGGAGATCGGCAGCGTCCTTCCCAGGCTGATGCGATGCGCGGTCGATCGCGGGAGAATGCCGATGCCGCCAGCCTCTCCTTCCATGGAGCGCATGGTCGGGCGGCCTGCCCACAGGTGCAGGTCACGCAGGCTGTTGCGCAGGTCGTCTGCCGTGGCGCAGAGTTTCGGATCGGGTGCGTGGTAGCTGTAGCGGGGCAGGATTGAGGCGTAGCGCGCCTTCTTCCACAGAAGCCGCGCCTGGGCCACGTCTGCGTCGCAGGCCGCTCCGGGCGGTGTTGAGGCCATGACGTAGACGAGAACGGTGCTGAGTTTGGGCACGCCAGCTCCCGAGGCAGCCCGCTTGAGGGTGGATGGTGACAGCTGGGCCACAGATGCGAGCTGGCCGTAGGTCACCTGAGAGGCGGCCCTGAGGGCGCGCAGGAAATCGGCTAGGGCGGCGTGCTCGGGGACACGCCGGTCCACGGGCTTTTCGGGGCGCGCCACTGCCTACTTCTCCGGTCCCAGCAGGGCTCGCAGCGCGGCGCCGAACCGTCCGGCCCCTCCGGTGACGGTAAGGAGGACGACGCTCGAGCCGATGGCTCCGGATCCACCGATCAGCCACAGCACGTCGGCGACGGGCATGTGGAGAACGGCCAGCAGAGCGGCGGTGACGAGGAAGGCAATGATGACGGCTGCATGAGCGGGACCGAATCCGGTCGCGGCCTGGGGCGACGGGGGCGGGGAAGAGCTCGCAGGGGAGGAAGAGCGGGAACGAGGCATGGCGCAATCTCCTGATCGTGCGTCCTGCCGACAGGGATCGCATGCCGACAGGACGAGGGCTACTGGCTCCAAAGGCGTTGCTTCACAGGGCGGTTGGCGCCGCCGGATGTGATGCCTGGAACTGAGCATCCCAGCTACTGAGCCGTTCGTGGATAGCACCAGAAGAGGGCGCGGGCGGTTGGCTCATGGGCGTCCCGCCCCGGACTCTTTTCCCCGCTGGCAGGTTCTGGCACACCACCCCCTGCAACCAGGGAGGACGTAACGAGTACCGCTCCGATGCGACCGGTTGGGCCCGCTCGTTGGCTCGGGCGCGTCCCAGTTGCACTTGCCTGCGCCAAGGTCCGATGAGACGGTCTCTAACGTGGCAGGCGCCTCACACGGCACCCCGCCCGTCATCCCTGATTGCTACTGGCTCCAGCCTCGGTGAACAGGGACAATCGCAGGCCCATGTTGGCGCATGACCTGCAGTGCACGAGACAGGCACCTCCGCCGACGCGGTGGGTGCCTCTCTCATTTCCTAACTCTTCGCGGATCGCGCCTCATAGCCAGTGCGGGCCTCATGAAGCGGCAGCGTGTGGACGACTCAGCCAAGCATCGCCCCCAACACCATTCAGAGCCTCGATCGGTGCCCTGCCGCTGGCGGTCGCGAGGGACATGGGCTGCCCGATCGCCTACCTTCCGGGCCTCACGATGCGGCGGATCGCCGACCTCTACCCAGGTGAGGCGAAGACGGATGCGATGGACGCGTTCATCATCGCGGACGCCGCCCGGGCAATCCCTCACACGCTGCGGGCGATCGACGGCGAGGACGAGACGATCGCCGAGCTGGAGATGATCGTGGGCTTCGACGACGACCTGGCCGGCGAAGCGACCCGCGTCGCGAACCGGCTGCACGGCCTGCTAACGCAGATCCACCCGTCGCTGGAACGAGTGCTGGGGCCGCAGTTGCAGCACCCTGCCGTTCTATCGCTGCTGGAGCGGTTCGGGTCACTGGCCCAAATCCGTAAGGCCGGCAGGCGCCGACTGGTCACGCTGTTACGGCCGAAGGCCCCGAGGATGGCCGAGCGGCTGGTCGACGACATCTTCACCGCCCTGGACGAGCAGACCGTCACCGTTCCAGGCACCGAGGCGGCCGCTCTGATCGTCCCGAGCCTGGCCAGATCACTGACCGCGGTCCTTGACCAGCGCAAGCTGCTGGCCGGGCAGATAGAGGAACTCCTGGAGGCCCGCCCTCTTTCCAAAGTCCTGACGTCGATGCCTGGAGTCGGCGTCAGGACCGGAGCCCGGATTCTGATCGAGGTCGGTGACGGCAGCACTTTCCCGACCGCCGGCCACCTCGCCGCCTATGCCGGTCTCGCCCCGGCGACCCGCAGTTCGGGGTCGTCGATCCGTGGCGAACAGCCGTCCGGAGGGGAAACAAGCAGATCAAACGGGCCTTCTTCCTCTCCGCGTTCGCGGCCCTGGGTGCCCGGCATCGCGGGCCTACTACGACAGGAAGATCGCCCAGGGCAAGCACCACACCTAAGCTCTGCTCTGTCTCGCCCGGCGCCGGGCAGATGTTCTCTTCGCGATGCTCCGCGACGGCACCTTCTACGAACCGCAGCCGGTCCGGGCCGTCGCTCCGCAGCCCTAGACCATGGCCAGAAGGTGATCCGTGGGGCCGTAGTCGATCTTCCAGTCGGCATAGACCCCACAGAATCCGTCCTTGATGCACCACAGGCCCACGGTCACCCAGCGGACCGATCCGTCGTCGCCGAGTGAGAACGCGACCGCGGCCTCGAACTCCTCTCTCCCGCAGGGGCAGCCGGCCGCACCGGGCTCGCCGTCCTCCCAGTACTCCTCGTTCCAGTACTCCTCGCTATCGGCGATGAACGCGCGGCTGCCGCAGCCAGAGCACTCCCGTTCCGCTCCGAACGCATTGACCAGCACGAAGAACACCCGGCCACCGCACCCACACACGGAAGGAGCGATCTTCACCGGGCGTCCGTCAACCGCACCCCGGAGGAACCCCGCGAGCTCCGTGGGGACACCCTCATCAACCTGATCATCAGCATGCACGGACACATCGTTCCAGATGCCCCGGAATCACACCCGACCAGCTTGACCAAAGAGATAGGGGCCCCCGGCCGGTTCTCCACAGGCAGACGGAACCGCCCGCCTGCTGCCGGTCCCGCCAGGCGTGCCGATCGGTGTAGATGGATTCGGCTTGGGGCGATCGAGGTGGACGCGCTCCCCGGATGCACACTGCGGCTGTACACCGACGGAGTGGTCGAATCCCGGCTCCGGCCCGTGGAAATCGGGATGGAGCGGCTGCGCACTTGGCGCAGCTGGGGGCTGCGGGTCGCTGCCGCGGTCACGAGCGCTCGGCCCGTGCAGCCTGTGCCCTGCGTTCCTTCTCGTCATCGGCCATGCCCGCAGTGTGCCCGACCGCGCCGCCCGCGTGCGGCCGTTGGTCCAGTGACAGCGAACCTGGACCGAAGTCTTGCTGACCCCGTCGCGCCCTTCGCAAAATCCGGGCCCGGCCCGAGAATGGGCGCCATGGCCGACAACACGCTGTGGGTAGGCGTACTGACCGCGGGCACCGCGGTGGTGGCGAGCTGGGTGACCAGCCAGGGTACGGCGCGTGCCGCCCGGATTCAGGCTGAGACGACGGCGGCGGTCCAGCGGGCGGATCAGCGGCGCACCGCGCGGCGCACCGCCTACGCCGACGTCATCGAGCAGGCGCAGAGGATGGGCGACCTGTACTGGAAGGTCAACGACGCCCACGCAGAACCGGATCCCGAGTCGCGCACGGCCATGCTCAAAGACCTGCGGCTACGGTTGCGCGACGCGTACGCGACGCTGCGCCACCTCGTACGAGTGGTGGAGCTGGAGGGGCCTCAGGAGGCCGCGGCGGCCGCCGACCGGCTGCGGCGCTCGACGTCTGACAACTACCAGGCGCTGGAGGACATGATCGGGGGCGAAGCGGACGCGATCCAGCGGTTTAACGAGTGCTACGCCCCTTTCTGGGAACGGGTCGTCGCCCTCGTGGCCATCGCGCGGGAGGTGCTCCAAGAGGGTGCCGTCCCGGCGCCGGTTCCCGCACCCGCCCCCCGGGCACGCCGGCCATGGCTCAGGCATCGGCCGGGGGCAGGAGGATGAGCAGGCCCGTCACCCGTCAGTTGTTCGCGTAGGGATAGCAGTCGGTCCAACTTCGGTGGCAATTGGTCCAGGTTCGATGTCAGAGGACAGCGCAGCACGCCGCGTGCGGGTCCGGCCGTGACGGCGGGGGCGCGGGCCTGATACGGTCCGCGCCCGAGACGAGAGGCGACGCCCGCATGGCCACCGCACCCCGCCAGGTCCCCAAGACGTATCCCGCCGGTACCGGCCGGCCCACCGAACGGAAACTCACCGACGAGAAGGTCGTCAGGACGGTGAACGTGGCCGGGACCGTGTGGGATGCGGGGAAGAAACGCGCTGGTCAGGACGAGGTCTCGATCTCCCATGCCGTCGGGCTGTTCCTCGAGGCGTACGCCGCCGGCCTCCTGGACCTGGACGCCATCACCGCGCAGCTCGACGCGCTCGCAGCCGGCGAGGACCCTGGAGCTGTACCCGGCGTCGGCGCGTGGACGGAGGAATCGCCTCCCGCCTTCCCGCACCCCAGTTGGAGCAGCGGGGACGGCGTCCCGCGCGCACTCGACATCCTCGACGCCGAGGACAGGCCCTGACCTGCACACTCGTACGCCCCGCCCGGAAACCCGGGCGGGGCGTTTGTCGTTCACGAGCAGGCCCGTCATAGGGCCGCGGGTCATCGCCGGCGGGCGGCGACCGCGACGCCGACCGCCGCGGCCAGAGCCCCGGCCACCGTCGCCACCGTCGCGATCGGCCCCGTCAGCGACGGGTGGGCGACGCACATGTAGCCGGCCGTTGCGAGGACCAGGACGCCGAGGATGACCAAGCACAGCGTCAGGAGCGGGTCCGTGGCCGGCTGCTGCGGCGGCCGCGGGGGCCGCTGCTGCAGGGTCTGGGGCTGCGGGTCGGTAGCAGTGGACATGAGGTTCCCTCCCGGTAGGTCTCCGCGGATGGTCCACGGACATGGTGCTGCACACCTCTCCGGGGGTTGCAGTCTGCGCACTCCGGTGAGGGGCAAACAGCACAGTGCGGGAGCCATGGGATAGCGGCGCAACCTCACCTCTGCGCGGCCGAGGGCGGTCGACCGACCGGAACAGACCTTCGCGCAGACGTTTCCACGTGCGGCCGCGCGCGAGGCGGGCCCCGGCCAACTCCCCTTGCGACCAGCGCAGGACACTGTCCCGGTGACTATTCGCCGCGCCCTGGGCACAGGCCCCCGAGCCTCCGTCCTCTCCCCCGAACCCCGCAGGACCCGCCTCGCCGCCGAGGGGGCCGAGCCGGCTCCCCCAACCGAACCTGTACCTGCGCCCGAACCCGCACGCGGCCGCCGCACACTCGGCGAAGGCCCCGCCCATCGCTGAGGCGTCCGGGAAGGAACTGTCAGTGCCCGACGCGGACCAGGCCTGGTGCCAGGCTGTCTGCCTGGGTCATGCCTCCAAAGCCTCCGTCACGGGCAGGCACTCGGCGAGCAGGTCGACGACGTCGCGCCAGGCTCGCCGTGCGTGCTGTGGGTGGTAGCCGACGCCGGGGACCGTGGGGTGGCCGACCGGCGGGTGGTGGAAGGCGTGCAAGGCGCCGCCGTAGACCGTGAGGCGCCAGTCGACGCCCGCGGCCTGCATCTCAGCGGTGAACGCGTTCCGTTGCGCGGGCGGCATGATCGGGTCTTCCGACCCGACCCCGGCCCACACCGGGCAGCGAATGCGCGCCGCCTCGCCCGGCCGGCCCGTGGTAGTTGCGTTGACTGTCCCGATCGCGCGCAGGTTGACGCCGCCGCGCCCGAGTTCCAGCCCGACGGCACCCCCGGTGCCGTAGCCGACGGCGGCGATCCGGTCGGGGTCGGTCCGCGGTTCGGTGCACAGCACGTCGAGCGCCGCATGGCCGATGCCCCGCATCCGGTCGGGATCAGCGAGCAACGGCAGGCAACGGGCCAGCATCTCCTCGGGGTCACCCAAATAGCGCCCTCCATGAAGGTCGAAGGCCAGCGCTACATAACCCAGCTCGGCGAGAGCGTCGGCCCGGCGGCGCTCGACGTCGCTGAGCCCCATGCCCTCTGGTCCGAGCAGCACCGCGGGCCGGCGGTCGACACCGGCCGGGAGCGCGAGGTGCCCGATCATCGTCAAACCGTCCGCCGGATATTCGATCGTTCGCGTCGAAATCGTCGTCATGAGACTGGACTGTAGTGATCATCGAGGCCGGTCCGGCCGGTGTTCTGCCGCTGGCCGAACAGCGCGCGTGTCCCTCTGAAATAGGGGGGCCGGGCTCAGGGCTTCAAGATCATCCCGTTGCCCCTCTGGCACGTATCTCGGTCACACCCCCAAATGCCGAATCCCCGTGAACACCTGGCACGACAGCCTCGCCGACACGCCTCCGGGACCGAACCGCCCAGCCCGGGCGGGCACCCGGGGGCAAACCCACCCGCCGAGGGACGGCGCCCACTCCAGGAACTGCCCCGCCGGCGCCTGAGGAGACCCGACACCCCCGGCAGCACCAGATCCTGTTGCTGAGCCTGGCTCAGCGTTTGACGCGTCCGCGTACCGCGAGGACGGCCAGGGCGAGAAGTGCTGGTTCGAGGAGGCGGGAGGCCATCTCGATGTAGGTGCCGGCGGTGGTGAGGTCCTGTCCGCTGGATCGGAACACGACCGAGTTGAGGGTGACGCTGAGGGCCTTGTCGAAGCGCTTGACGGTGAGCCTGTCCCCGGTGGGGTTCTTCAGGTCCTCCTTGTCGATGACGAAGCTGACCCTGCCGCCGCCAGCCGGAATGGTGCCTGTCGCCTTCTGCTTGGGCCCCTCGGCGGGCAGGCCCCACAGCATCAGCACCAGGATCGTCACGGACATCGCGGCCAGCAGCCAGGTCAGGGCGCGGGAGGCGCGCAGGCCGTAGCCGGAGAGCAGCCAGTAGGCGTGCAGGAGTCCGCGTTCGCCGGGCGGGGTGCCGGTGCCGTCGTCGCGGCGGTCGTGGCGGCGCATCTCCATCTCGCCGTAGTAGAAGTCGGATGCCCCGGGCTCGTTCTTGCCGTCTTCGAAGGCCTTGCGTAGCTGCCGGTAGGTGGCGGCCACGTCCTCGGGGTCGGGGGTGAGGGCGGCGTCGGGGTGTCCGGGGCCGGTACGCCAGGCGTACGGTGCGGGCGGCCGGTTCGGGTCCATGGCGGGCTGGCCGGCGCAGTGGGCCCGCCAGTGGTGTTCCTCGGCCAGCGTGCGCCTGCGGGTCCACCGTGCTGGCAGGATGCCCCGACGGTGCCAGCCGCGGGGGGTGGTGGCGAAGGTGCAGCGGCCTTCCAGACGGAGCTGGTCGAGGTGGAAGGCGCCGGCGAAGAGGCAGTCGGACAGGTCGATGTCGGTCAGGAGCAGGTGCGCGGCGTCCACGCCCTGGACCGACGCAACCCTGACGCTAGGGGAGCCGGGGAGCAGGCCTTCGTCTACGGGCCCGCGGAAAAGGCTGAAGCGGGTGGGGTGGGCGGCGACTGCGACCGGGGCCGACAGGACGGCATCCGTGAGGTTCACGGAGGCGTATCGCAGGCGCAGTGTTGCGGTCGATTCCCACCGTGTTCGAACGCACGACACGCTGGGCGCAGCGATCTCCAATGTCACGGGCGCTTCGAATATCGCGCCCGATAGGCCGACGCCGTGCGCGGCCACCAAGGGCCCGAACCACGACAGGGTTGTGAATCTAGCGTTGCCGAACCTGGCCATGTCGGCAAATAGCGCCCCGCTGAAGACGGCCTCCCCGGCGAACTGGGTTTCTTCGAATGCGGCTTCCCCGGCAAATCGCGCCCAGCCGAATCCTACTCCGCCGGAGAACTGTGCCCTGTCGAAGCGGACCTCGCCGCCGAAGGAGGCCCCCATGAACACCGTCTCCCCGGCGAATTGGGCCCCGTCGAACGTTGTGTCGAGGGCGAAGTGCGTCCTGTCGAACCCGGCTGAGCCGCTGAACCGTACTCTTTCGAAACTAACGTGGCCGTCGAACCGCGCCCTATTGAAGCTGGCTGCGCCGCCGAACTGAGCCCCGTCGAATCCGGCCCCGCTGCCGAACCGGGTCTCGCCGAACTCGGCATCCTTGGAGAACTGTGCCATGTAGAAGTCTGAGCCGTCGGCAAAGTACGCCATCTGGAACACGGCGGATCCTGAGAACTGTGCTGCATCGAACTCCGCTCGCTCGGAGAATTGCACTTCGCTGAACAAGGCGGGATCAGAGAAACGTGCCCCTCTGAAGGTCGCGCATGCACCGAACTGGGCAGCGGAGAATACGGCGAGCGAGGAGAAGTGACTCTGGTCGAACGAGGCCTCCTCGGAGAACCGTGTTCCGGCGAACTTGACGTCGCCCGAGAATTCCGCCCCGCCAAATATGGCCTCTCCAAAGAACTGGGCGCCGTCGAATCCGGCATCTCCAGTGAACCGCACGCCATGGAAGACAGCGTCCCCGGAGAACTGCGCTCCCTCGAAGCGCGCGTCGTGAATGTGAGGTATTCGGGTGGTGGCGTCGCGCAGTGGTTCTAGCAGCGTTAGGAGGAGTGATTCGGTGAAGGGGGTACCGCGATGGTCGATCCGAGCGCCCGGCGCGAGGGTGGCGAGGTAGGTAGTGCGGTCTGGATCGGTCAGATGGGCAAGGCACGCGGTGTTGCCGGGTACATGGATGCCGGGGCAGCCGACGGGGTCCGTGGTTGGGTCAGCGCCGTACGCGCAGTGCCGCCAGGACGGTGTTGTCGGTATCGGTGACGGTGGTGTGCTCATGTGGTGGCGACTCCGCGGGCATCTCTCATGGATGGGCATTGAGCAGGCCGTGCGCCTGGCCGTGTGTTGGCACTGCCATCGTGAGAGGAGTTCGCTGGTGATGTGGCTGGTTCTGCTGAGGGCGTGCGTGGAGCATGCAGATTTTGGTTTCTGTAGTCACCAGGTTTCTCCCCACCGCAGGTCACAGCCGTGCGCAGGCCCCGGTGAGGGGTGGTTCCCTTCGTACTCCCGATCCCTTCAAAGCTCGGTCCGGGGCCGGCTGGTGATGCTCAGAAGCGTCGCGTCGTCAGGAGGTTCTGGGTGCTGCCTGCGAGGAGGCGGGGCATAGCGAGTGTGGGCCGCCGGGTCGGAGTTCAGCACGGTATGGATCCCGCGCTCTTGAAGCAGCTCGGGCAGCGGGCAGCGGCCAGGGAAGAACGCGCTAGGCGCCGACTTCTCCACCAGGAGATCGTCCGCACCGACGGCAAGACCGTGCCACAGCCGGTCTCGCAGAGGACCAGTGCCGCCGGCGTTGCGGAACATCTCGGCGGCTTCGGGTCCGTGGAATTCGTCGCCGACCGGGGTGCGGTCAACGCGGGCAGGAAGGACCCAGACGACCGTTCCTCCGGCAGACCGGAGGCGCTGGGCGAGGCGCTGGATGTTCGGGACGATGCCGCGGGCGTAGGGGTTGGCGCCGACGAAGAACGGCACCATGTCAATGACCACGAGAGCGGTACGGGTGGGATCGTGTTCGTGTACGCGTACCGGCGCCCCCGTCGTTCCTCCTGGCGCCGGTACTCCCGCTCATCGATGTGCCAGGCGTGGAGGAGGGCCTTGGTGTCAGGCATGACAACTGCTCCTGTCAGTCGTGGTCGGGCTGGAGCTTGCGGTTGGTGCCGGACCGTCCGATGTCCAGGTCCAGGTGCGCTGTCAGGGGCGTACCGCTGTTCCAGAAGCCCAGCAGGTCGACGTCGAAGAGCACCAGGCTGCGTCGGGCGGCGAAGGCGCGGGCCTGCTTGGTGAACTTGCACGAGGCGACGAAGAGCGGGACGTCCGCTCCGTGTTCGTCGCGGACGGTGCCGTTGAACTTCTGGAGGTCCGGGCTGCCGACCGTGCGGTGCTTGGCATACCGCTTGCACTGCACCACGATCTTCCTGCCGTCCGGCAGCCGGCCGATCACGTCGGCGCCCAGATCGTTCGCGCCGCCCACCCGGCGGACCTCGGTGCACCCGTCCCGGCGACACAGCTCCGCGACATACTCCTCGAACTCGCGGTCGCCCAGGAGCCAAATCGCCTCCATCGACCGCAGTGCCTGGACCCGCGCCTGCTCCGCGAGCCGGATCTTCTCCGCCTCGGCCTCGCGGCGCCCGGCGCGCACCAGCGTCCCCGTCACACCCCCTGCGGCCAGGACCGCTAAGACCACCAGCAGCACCGTTCCCGTTCCCGTGCTCTGTCCCCTCCGTGGATCCGGCTGTCCGTGCGCTCTACAGCTCCCCAGCCGCGCGCGGATCCATCCGGGTGTGCTGCTCGGAACACCTGAAGTCATTGATTTCAGTACCGCGTCGGCGCTGTGGGAGGACAAGGACGCACTGGGCAAGCGGCCAGCCCATCGCCGATCGGGCACCCGGGCAAGCCGCCTGGAGGGGAGACCCCGGGCCCCCCTCTAGCTACACCTAGCTGGCTTGGCCCCTGAAGCCGCCTTCTTCTTCAGCTCGGGGTCACTTGCCAAATGCGCAGGCAGGGCAGTGGTTGCGTCAATCTCCGCAAGCATCAGCTGGTTCTTCTTGACGATCGCGGTCTCGAGATACGCGCCATTGAGCCTCGCGCAGGTCAGGTCCGCCCGGGTCAGGTTTACGTGGTCCATGATCGCGGTACGTAGGTCTGCGAAGCCCAGGTCCGCGCCGTCCACAATTGCCTGCTTCATGCTCACGTTGTACAGCTCCGCGCTGGTCAGCACCGCGCCGGTCAGGTTCGCGTGCTTCAGGTACGCGAAGTTCAGATGCGCATCGAGGAGAAACGCGCGGGTCAGGTTCGCCTCGTGCAGGTTTGCACGGTCCAGGATCGTGCCAAAGAGGCGGGCGTCCGTCAGATTCGCGTCGCTCAGGTGCGCGTTGGTCAGGTCCGCGTTGGTCAGGTCCGCGAACGTCAGATTCGCTTTTGGCAGCTGGGCGAAACTGAGGGCGGTGTTGTGCAGGGTGACGCGCACTCCGCCGTCGTGACGGCTGTCCCTGTGCGTGAGGACGGCGAGTGCGGCGGTGGTGTCACTGGGGAGTGGTGCGTTGATGTGCTTGGGCAAGGGCCTCGGCTTGGCCCCTGGCTCCGGTCTCGGGTTGTGCGCACGGACGAAGGTGGAAACGACGTTGATCACGGTGGGCTGATCGCGGTGAGAGTCCTGCATGACCCGCTGGAGACCATAGAGCCCGCCCAGACGCACCTCTTCGGATTCCCTGTCACCGAGGAGCTCGACAGCGGCCATGTACCGATCGGTGATGTGCCCAGAAACGCGTCACCGTGCGGCAGCTCATCCAACGAGGATCCCGAACCCGACGGGCCCCCGAGGGCAGAACGCGCGAGGACCGGCCGGCGCCCAGCGCCACCAGTCTTTTCAAAGACCTCGCGCGGTCGGAGGTGTCGTAGGGGTCACCACGGCACCGACCGGACCACACACGTCCTGCCCTGGGCTGGACAACGCCGCCCCAGGCCCCTCAGAGATCCAGAACCTCTAATTACTAACGAATTAGAGGTGTCGTCGACGCGGACAGGCTTGCCCAGTAGGGCTGACCTGGCACAACGGGCGGTGTCCGATTTGCCGGGCTCCCACTCCCGGTCACACCTTCGGTCCCCCGCTGAAAGCAACCGTCCAGGCAACCGTTCAGCCCCCTTCCGGTGCAACCCTCTCCGCGCCTGCTGTGGGCCGGGGAAGGCAGGGGTTGGCCAGGCCGGCTCCCACCTCCAGGCCGCCCACCGCTCGGCCTGCGCGAAGATCCCGGAGCGTTCGGCGAGCATCGCCAGGACCTCACCGCGGGCGGCGTCGACGGCCTGGTGCTCGGTGTCGGAGACGATGCCGAGCCGTCGCACGTGGGCGTACTCGTCTTCGTCCTCCGCTCCCAGCGGGTGAGATCGGGCGTGACCACCAGGTCCACGGTGAGGTCGAGGGTGTCGAACCCGTCCGTGGTGCGGCGGGTGGGGTGCTCGAAGTTGACGTACCAGTTCCTCACCCTGCGCCCGTCCCCGTCGGGCACGAAGAAGGCGTTGACGCTGAACCAGGCCGCGGGCGGCTTCCACAGCAGCAGGTCGGTCTCCTGCCACACCGCGCCCGCGAGCTCCCACTCCCCCGTCGCCATCGCGTCGAACGCCTCCGTGCGCACCGACCGGTCCCCCTCCGCGCGGGCCTGCGCGTACAGGGCGGGCCACCGGGCCTGCGCTCCGGGCACGCAGGCGGTCACCAACGCCTCCCCGGTGTCGGCCACGACCCGCAGCGCCTGCTCGCTCCACACCCGGCCCAACCGGTGCACGTCACGCCGCACGACCGTCTGGCCCGTCTCGAAACCGCGCACCGCGCCCTCCTCCGGTCCGGGACCGTGCTGTCGGCCTGGCCTGCCCACCTCAGCCCACCCCGGCCGGGGTGGGCAAGCCGCCGTCCGGGGGTGGCTTGCCCAGCCAAGCCTTCGGCTTGCCCACCCGACAGATCGGTCACCGGGGCAGGCATGACCGATCGCCTCGGTCCATCGGTCAAACCGCACGTCAGCGCCCGTGACCGACCCATGCAACTCCCCCGCCGACCGGTCACCAGCCCTCGGTCAGCCGCAGCCTCACCGGGAGACTCCGCAGCGGAGCCACGACCGACGCCGCCACGCCCCTCGTACTCCGAACAGGGTGGACAAGCCACCGGCCGAGGCGGCTTGCCCAGGGTCCCCTTGGGCTTGCCCACTCCCCCGGAACACCCCGTTGCGGCAGTGCGCGCCGGGTAGCCTCCGGGCTCAATGCGCTGAGCTTGGGGGTGGGCGTTGAAGTTCACGATCGACACCGAGTCCGACTCGTACGAGGACGCTGATGGTCGGCGTGAGAATGACGTGGCTATTCGTCACTCGTGTCAGCACCAGTGCGTCATGGCCTGTCAGTGTGAACTACCGCTGACACTCCCCCGCAGACCATCACCCACCTCTCAGCCAGCTACATGCGGTCAGCCCGCCCGCTTCTACGCAGCCGGATGGCGATGCGATCCGCACCGACCGCGCAGCTTCTGGTGACCCCAGGCCCTCCCGCACCCTCAAGACGTTGATCCGAGTCAGTAGGCGCCGTACGGGCTCCAGCCCTGGAGGAACGGTTTCAGATCGTCGGCGCGGGGTTCGGGGATCTCCGGGAGCCGAAGCTGCTGAAATATCGGATGGGCACGCGCCACGTGTTCCGTGGCCCACAGCATCCACTCTTCAGCCGCCGTTCTTTCCGGTCCAGGCCGAAGCGTCGCCACGTGCGCACGGGCGGCTTCCAAGTAGTCGCCCAGGCGCGTCGCGCGGCGCCAAGCGGCCTCTTGCGAGTCCAGCTGTCGGACTCGGTAGTCCCCGGCGTACTGGTCGCGGGCCTCGGCCATCGCGGCTTCCCAGCGCAAGCGCCTCTGCCGCGCCTCCTCGAGCTCGGCCAGGCGCTTACGCTCGGCCGCCTCACCGCGCAGTCCGATCTCGTGGACGATCTCTGGGAGCTGCTCCTCCAGGAGATGCTCCGTGCTGTCGACCCACTCGGACCCGTGATGCCACTGGCCGCCACTGAGGGCAACGCGCAGCCGCTCAGACGGCCTGTAGTCGTACCGCGGGATCCTGATCCATGAGGACTTCTTGGCTTCTGCGAGCTCCTTGTCCGTCGGAATGTGTTCGCTTCGCTCCTTCTCCTGCAGCAGCCGGAATTCGATCGTCTGCCCTTGGGCTTTGATCGTGAAGTGCGCACAGGCAGGGAGGCGACGGTGAGGCAGCGTTGTCGCGCCAACGGTGCCAGCAGCACAGGTATGACCGTGACGTTCGGCGGCAGTGAGCAGCGCCTGCACGATCCGTAGAGCGCGTTGCTGGACTGACCGTGTCAGCCCGAGCGGCTGGGTCGCCTTCTGCATAGCCCGGACGACAGCATGCGGATGGGTCAGCCGTGCCGGCACCGCCACCGGTTCGAGAACGGCCAGGCGCCACGCGGGAATGTCCACAAGCTTGATCTCGACGCCCCCCTGGCACCGCCCCCAGTGCAGCTCCTTGGCCTTCGGGATCCGTCCAGATCGACTCGCCGAGGCGGCACGGCTCAACCAGGCGTCGGCGTCGGGGCCCGACTTCAGGATCCTGCCACCGGCTGCCTCCAGCTCCTCCAGGAGCTGGTCGGTGTACGTCTTACGCGGCTGCGGCGGAACACCGGGCGACGAACGTGGGGCAGTGGCTTTGGGCAGCCGGGGGATGGGAAGCGCTCGCGCCGGGGCTTTCGGCGCCGGGTAGGTGCCATGTGCCAGGTAGTGGCGTCCTGCGTCGGTCAGCACCGCATTCCACACCCCATCGCGCCTGGCTACTTTGGCTAGCCCTCGGTTCTGCAGAGCCTGACAGCTGGTCTTGTAGGTGGCGGAGGTCCCCTCGGGGCAACCTTTTCCGACCCACTCCAGCACCGCCAGCTGCCGTTCGTTGAGTGTCTGCTTCATGCCGCGCGCCCTCTACCGGTCGACGAGTTCGGGCCGGATGCTGCCAGGGACAGAACCGGTCGGTGCGCCGTACCGGAGCTGATTAGCCCGAAAGGATGTGCTCGCGGGCGACCCGAGCCGGACTCGTCAACCGGCTGCAACAGCCGAGGCAGCTGGCCTGGCCGTTGTGGTCACCCCGCGGTTGCGGCCGGGCCCCCGCCGAACCGGGGCACGTCATCGACAGCCGCGTCCAGGCGCAGGCGCACGTACCGGATCGGGTGACGGTAGACGCCGCCCCGGTCGACGGAGGTGTCGGCGCTGATCTCCGCGACGAGTTCGGGCCGGACCAGGGTGGTGTCGAGGACCCCTTTCCGCCGCGTTGGGTCGTCCTGCTTGCTTTGTGGGCTCACCCCGGCCTAATATCGTCATCATGACGATAACCGCCCGGTGGCCCCCTTCCTGCAGGCATTGACTCCAGGGGCTTCGAGTCCCTCCACGGACTTGAAGCGCACAAGTACGTGGCCCGCGGTCCCGCCGTCCACCTCAACGCGCTGCCCGCGGCCGTTCCGGGCGGTGGGGCCCACGACCACGTTGGGATCGACGACGGCCTCAGCACGGAGAAGTGATCATGTTCGAAATGCCGGTAAACCCCTTTGAGCTCTCCGAAGAAGCGCTGAGCCGAATATCTGCCGATGACTCATGGACCCCGATCGAGTCG
Organism: Streptomyces sp. NBC_00207; assembly: GCF_045160965.1. NCBI lineage: Bacteria > Bacillati > Actinomycetota > Actinomycetes > Kitasatosporales > Streptomycetaceae > Streptomyces > Streptomyces sp. NBC_00207. The sequence continues at coordinate 54,913 of NZ_CP130715.1, forward strand.
GAGATCCCAAAGGCCAACGCCAAGGTGATTCGCCATTTCCTCACTCCGGCCGAAGTGGAGGCATTCGCGACCGAACTGGCTGCCCAGCGCTTTGCCCCGGTGGGCCGAGACGGCATTGCCGCCAACTATGCAGAGGGAGATCCGGTCGCTCATCTCCGCGCCACGGCCGAATCCACCGTCCTGGCGGCTGAATTCTACCGCAGGCTGCGGACGCTTCTATCGCTTGAAGTGGGATCGGGCGATCCGACAGATTCGGACGGAAGGCCCTGGAGGCCGACGGCCGTCAATCCGCGTATGCGCTTCATCACGTACGAACACGGCGGATTCATTGTCCCGCACTACGATTCGCCCTATTTCGCCCCCGACGGAAGGCGCACTCTCCTGACGGTCGTCGTCTACCTGTCGTATGAGGCCGTGGGCGGAGAAACGCGGTTCATCGCCGATAAGCAGAACGATCTTCCCTTTGCGCAACGTGACTTCTCTGACTGGCCGCGGCTCGCGAAGCCTGAGGAAATATTGAGTGCCCACCGCCCCGAACCGGGCGATGCGCTCCTCTTCTGGCATCGGACACTTCACGACTCGGCCCCGCTTCTTGAGGGTACGAAAACAATACTCAGAACCGACGTGCTCTACGAGCCCGTAGATGTGCCTTGAGCAGCGGCAAGGCCACCGTCGCGTTGTCCCTCACCCCGGAGACCGACGTCCGGCACGCCGTGATCGCCCACCTCCGGGCCGGGCGGCATCGGGCCCTGCCCGCGGCCGGGCATCGAATCCACTCGCACCGAACGGCAGGGATAGCAGCATGATCAACGGGAAGATCCGCACCGACTGGGTGGAGACGGTGTCTCAGGACGGCCTGCACCTGATGCAGACGCGCTTGGAGGTGAGAGTTCCTACGTCTGAGGGTCGCAAGTTCATCACCTGCGGTCTGGCCCGGAAGACGTACGTGGTGAAGGACGGTATTGCCTGTCGGGTTTCGTCCTACACACTCGGCCGCGACCTGGGCAGCCCGGGCAACTACGACTTCGAGATCGTTTCCGCGACGGGGGGCCCTGCGATCCAGAGGTTCTTCAACTGTGACGGCGTGCCGGCCGAGATACGCGAGGGCGCTCTGTTCGACGCGCATGAGGGGCTTGACGATGGCGAGTACATCGTCCGGATCGCGGCGGGAATGACGACCAGCTGGGACGGCGGGACGGGACAGAGCATCGAGCTCCCTGTCCCGCGCCACGAGCTCGCATTCGTCGTGGTGGGATCCGCACCCCAGGAGGTGCGCGCGAGTACCGGCGGCCCGTGGGCGGCGCGGCCCTCCGTGGAGATCCCCGTGGTCGATTGGCGCGATCAGCCCACGGCGGAGGCGGCATGGGAGGCCTACCTGAACGGGAACAGAATCAGTCTAGATGCCTACGGGATCTTCTCCCCAAAGCATCTGATGAGGAATCAACGGGATACCGCTCTGGAGATTCTCCGGAGCGAGGGCTACTCCATACCGCGACCGCGAACCCCCGAACCCGCCGAGACGCCGGGGACCTGGCTGGGCCACTGGGGTGGAGCATGGATGCCGGCCGATGTGCTCGCGGCCCTTCACACCGTGCCGGACGACACCGCGCAACGTGCGTGGTATCAGGGAGCGAAGGAATCCCTGGACATCGCATGGGATATGCACGTCCTGTGGACCACCGACGTGTTCTGACCGGGCCCGCGCTCCGTCCATGACCACCGTGGCGAGCCATCGGCAGTCACCCTGCACCTTGTGGTGCTGCCGAGTACCGGCCGCGGCCCGGTCCGCCTCCGGCCTGACTGCCGGTCGCGGCCCGGGCGAGGATGTACGGCAGCACCACAAGGTGCGCCCGCGAGGTTGCGCCAGCGCGGCATCCGCCACCGCATCGCCCGCATGGCTTTGTTCACTTTCAGCAGCAGCGTTTGTCGATGAGTTCCAGGAGCGGTTGGTCATCAGCCGGCTCGAAGATGTTCACGAGAAGGGAAGGCAGCGCCATGTCGCTGACGCGGTCAGGCCGATCGGCACTCGCCGACCGCATAGGCCGCGGCGTTGCCGCGATTCGATCGCGTCAGGGCGTCAGAGGCGTTCCAGCCGCTCAGGCAGACACAATTCCGGGCACGTCACATGAGCCGACACAGCTGGATGATGGCGAAGACCAGGAGCGCGATACCGCAGCATGCCTCCAGCACGCGTACGGCCACTGGCGGCAGCGCCCTGCGCAGCACCACGATGAGCCCCGCCGAGATCAGACACCAGAGCACTGAGGAGGCCATGAACCCGGCGAAGAAGACGCCCAGCTCCGACGCTCCGCCCGGTCCCAGTACAGCGCCCACCCCGCCGGCCGCGCCCGACCAGTAGACAACGTTCCATGGGTTCGCCAACGACATGCCCGCCCCCACAGCCATGGCCTTGCGGTCCTGTCCTCCCTGCGGTTCCGTCATCGGGTCTGGTCGTCCCTTTCGCGCGGATGCGTCGCGCAGGCCTACCACCCCCAACCACGCCAGCAGCAAGCACCCGGCAACCGTGAGCGGCACACGCAAGGCCGGCACGGCGAACAGTGCCCCGGCCCCCGCCAGACCGAGGGCCGCCCAGACGGCATCGCCCACCAGCGATCCGACCTGGACCGCGAAGGCCGGCCCGAACCCGCCCCGGATCCCGCGCCGTAGCGACTCGCTGAACACCGCACCCGGTGCCGCGTTGAACACCAGCCCCAACCACAGAGCCACCATGAAGATCTCGATCATGGCGGCCACTGTGCCGGGGGTTCTCCGTGCGGTCTTGTCAGATGTTGATCTGGGACAGCCGACGGAACCGACCGGGTGTGATGGCATACGCCGCAGTGAAGTGGCGGTGGAAATGCGCCTGGTCGGCGAAGCCCAGCAGGTGAGCGACGTCGGCGACGGGCTCGCCCTTGCGCAAGCGGCGCCGCGCCTCGGCCAGCCGGGCCGACAGGTGCCAGGCGTAGGGCGGGGTACCGGTGGCACGGGTGAACGTCCGGATCAGGTGCTCCCGTGACATCCCCGCTTCAGCGGCCAGCTCGGCCAACCTGGGCACGTCGGACAGGTCACGCAGGCGGTCAAGGACCGCTGCTATCCGGGTGTCGGCGGGCTCGGGAGCACGCGCGCGCCGTCCCGCGGCCAGGTCGATCAGCCGCGACAGCACAAGTTCCAGCTGCTCCTGGAGCAGAGCTGCGGATTCGGCCGGCGCGGAGTGCCCGTCAGCCGTGAACTCGCGGAAGGCCTTGGCGGCAGCAAGGAGCTCGCCGCGAAGGTAGGGCGAGCGGACGACCGGGCGTTCGAAGTCGACCAGGTCCTCGCCGGTCAGCGATTCCACCAGCGCCGGCGGGACGTACCAGCTCACGGCCGTGAAGCAGGTATCGGGCGGGGCCTGCGTGGTGCACGACTGGACCTGGCCGGGGTTGTAGACGGTGACCTCGTCCAGGCACACGTCGAACGTGGTGCGATCCAGCCGGACCCGCTCCAGGCCACAGAGGTTGACGCTGATCACGTACTCATCGTGGCTGTGCCGCGGAAACCCTCCCGAGGCGGGCCGCACCACCGCCAGCTGACCTCCACCCCATTCCGTGTCTCGCATGCCCAAAAACTACTGCAGGGCATGGACATGGCCGGACGGGGGCGGTCCGCGGCTCCGTCCAGACGGAGTTCGCCGCCCACCGCACCGTCCGGTACGTCACCCCCACAACTCGACCTTGGACATCTGCGGCATGACCAGGACCCTTCACCAGAAGCACCCCGATACTGCCCTGGCAAGTACCCCAGTGCCGTCAAATCTCGTGCACATCACCCGACCATGGATCCGGGTGCCTCCCGAACCCATGAGCAACTGACGGCACTACTCGTGAATAGGTACCTGTTCTATATCCCGGTTTTCGAGGTGTCCGGAGCTCTAGCCTGTAGTGGTGTCCGAGGGTTCCGGGCGGCTCGGGGTGCAGGTGTGCGGAGGCTGTGGTGACCGGTTGAGGCCGGCCGCACGGCCGGACGCGCTGTTCTGCTCGGCGGCGTGTCGTGCCAGGTCGTGGCGGCGGGATCGTCGCTTGCGGCGCCGGGTGGTGGCGGAGTTGAACAGGGCGGGTCGGGTGGAGTGTCCCGAGTGCGGGACAGCCTGGGTGGCCGGGGTGGATCGACGTTCAGACGCCGTTTTCTGCTCGCGGCGGTGCCTGATGAGGGCTTGGCGGTCGCGGAACGAATCGTTCGGAGAACGGTCACAGTGACCTGTCCACGAACGCATCCGAATTGGGCCTTCGGTCGGATTCCGGTTTTTCCAGTCATCCGTTGTGACCTTCGGCAGGTGGGTTCGACTCTCGGTTACGACAGCGGGCCGCGTCTTGTCACGGCCGAGGGGGCGTGCCCCGGCCCGTTCAGGGTGGTGAGAACCATGCCCGAGAAGATCGAGAGTGCCGACAAGGTCGGCAGCGTCAGCGCCCACCGTTACGAGCAGATCGTCGCGGAGCTGCGCAAGATCGTGGAGGCCCAGACCCGGGGTCAGTTCGCGATCGGGGACTACGCCTTGGAGATCGAGCCCATGCGAGAGCAGGGCCCGCAGGACAGGGGCGAGGAGTTGTTCACGGTCAAGGACTCGCTGTTCCGCTTGGCCGAGGACATCGGCTTGTCCTACTCAGCCGTGAACGGGGCCCGTTGGGTCGCTTCGCGGTGGCCCAAACAGCACCGGCAGGCCCGCGTGTCCTTCACGGTGCACCGAATCCTGGCGGCTATCTCGAACGAGGAGGAGCGGTTCACCGCGATCCTCACCCCACCGGGCGGGAAGGCCCGGTGGACTCCCGACGACGCGTCGCGGAGGGTCGGCCGTCAGGTCGAGAGGCCGATCACCCCGCAGGAGAAGGTCAGTGCGATCCACACCCTCGCGAGGGACGAGGCAGTCGCCGCGGTCGTCACGGGTGACCTGCTGCGACGTCCGTCCGTGGTCGCCCAGGTCCGCCAGGAGGACCGGATCAGCGCGGCCCACGCGCTGGTCGAGGACGAGCAGATCGCCGCGGTCGTCACTGGCGACCTTCTCAAGCGGCCCACGGTCGTCGCGCAGGTCCGGCAGGAGGACCGGGTCCGGGCGGTCGAGGAACTGACCCGCGACGAGGGTGTCGCCGCGACGGTGACCACGCGCCTGCTGCGGCGGCCGGACGTCGCCTTCCGGGCGATGTCGGACGACACCGCCCGCCACCAGGTCAACCACGCTCAGGTCGAGCGGGGCCGACAGGCCCGCGAGGACTTCGAGCGCACGAGTCCGGTCGCGCCGGCGGTGAAGCGGATCGACCGCTCGGTGGAGTTCCTGGGCCTGATCACCGCCTGCCACGCGTTCGTCGCGGCCTCCGGACGGGTCGTTCCCGGGATGCGGGACCGCCAGCTCAGCGACGACGAGAAGTTGATCATCCACGAGAACGTCGCCCGAGTACGGGCGACGCTCGACTGGATCGAAACGGCCGTCGATACCGGCAAGGTCGACGTCGACGGCGAGCTGACCCGCCTGCTGCAAGGCGAGTAGTGGGATGCCGCGCGCGTCGCAGCGCCGGTCACCGGCGGCCCAGCGGCACGCCGACACCGTCCGCTTCATCCTCTTCGAGGCACGGCCCGCCGGCCTGGCCTTCAACCAGTTGGTCAGGTCGAGCGAGCTCTCCGCCCATCAGGCCCGCTCGGGCCTGGCCTGTCTTCGGGACACCATCGCCGAACACGGCTGGCCGCCCCTGATCTGGACGAGAGCGGACGGCTACAAGTTCTGTTCCGACCCCACCGAGCTCCAGGCCTACGAGGTTGCGGTCATCCGCGAGAAGCTCACCGAGATCCGCCGGTTCATCACCGGCGTCGTCGCCCCGCACGCCGTCCTGCAGCCCAAGGGCCGGTGGATCCGGCACCTGAACACCCAGCTCAACTCCGTCGAGTCCACGCTCGATGTGATCGCCGACTACATCGACGCGTGACGCGGTGGGGCCGGCCGCTTCGCGGCTGGCCCCACCCCCGTGGAGGGAGGGGAACGTTGGTCCGGCGCCGCTGTTACCCCTCGGACACCTACGACGACGAGTGGGCCCTGATCGAACCGCTCCCTCAAGTAGGAGCGATGACAATGAACCCCGTCATGTCACCGAAAGGCGTGACTTGACGGGAGAGACCCCCCCGCCAGTGGAGGCAGCCAACGACCATCCACGAGTGCGGGGCAAAATCACCCTCCGGCTCCATCTGCTCCTCCCGACCGGACCCTCCCCGCGGGGCGCGGGGTCGACCTCGGCCACTGCCCAGTGCTCCGGGGGTGGAAGCGTTTGACCTGGCCCGGTGCGCCCTTCCGGCACCTCGCGAAATCAGCCACGCTGGGGTGAGCGCGGAAAGCTCAGCCGAACCGCCGACATCGGCCCATGCGTTGGGTAAGGCGCCAAGCGCCGTAGCGAACAGCACTCAACGACCACAGCGACGACCAATAGACGGAGAAGCTCATAAAGAACAGGATCGCCACACCGAGCACATCACCGACGGCGGCCGATGGCTGAATTTTGAACAGTAAGACAAAAATCAGCGCAGCCGCGACCAGAGAGGCTGCAGGTGCACACACCGCCAGTACCTTCCATACACGACCGCCGCGCGTGACCAACCGTTCAAACCCAAAGGCAACAGGAAAAACGAGAAGACTTGCGGCAAACCCCACACCAGCGGCAACCAGAACGACTTTGGCGTAATCCCTGGCGATAAAGTCATCGTCAATGAAAAAGACTGCCACAATCGGTAGGGTAACGACCATGAATGCCAATACGATGACTGCTGTCGTAATGGCGATGGACAGTGAGTGCCGAAGGACCGCCCACCCTCGAGACTCAGGATTATAGACAGGTGCGGGGTTTTCGAAGGCGGCGGTGACGTGTGGATTCGTCGGGGGTTCGCCAGGCAAAATTCACTCCTTCACGCTGGGTCTCACAGTCCCTGACGCATCCGCCCGCCTCCGCGGTTGCTGCGGGACGGGCCGACGGGCCGGTCCGGTCCGGCGGTGGCGGAGCGGGGCGCGGGCGAGTACACCGGTACGGGCCCCGCGGGCAGCAGGCCACGGCCCGCAGTGCGCGTCACCCGGCCGGTGCACGGCTTCGGGCCCGTCCCCAGCGGGCGGCTGCCGGTCAGGCTTGCCACCTCGCACAGCAGCACGGCCACCTCCGCGGCTGCTTTCGCCTGCGCCCGCAACTCCTGCGCCCGGTGCCAGGAACCGGCCGCCTCCACCGCCTCCACGAGCACGATCAGCAGCGTCAGCACCACCGCGGCGCCGCCGCCCCGGCCCGCGAGCGGCGCATGCTCCAACGCCCGCGCCGACTACCGCCAGCCCGCGCGGGCGCGGCCTCCAGACAACGGCACCGGGAGCGCGGGCGGCCTGCTCGAAGGCATCGGCCGCCGCCCGGACACGGTCGCGGACCAGGGCCGGGGAGTGGGTGGCGGCCACCGCCAGGAGGTCACCGAGCGCGAGCGACGTCACTGGCGCCGGAGGCTTGTCCGGCGCGGCCCAGGAGTGCGGACGCCTCCCGGATCCGGTGCCCGGCCAGCGCCCAGTCCGCGGGGGCGACGTGCGGAAAGAAGCGCTCACGGACCCACGGCAGCGACAGGTCGTAGGCGAGCGTCGAACCCGCGAACCACACCGGGCGGGAGCTGCAGACCGCTCGGTCACCAGGCAGCGCGGCCGCGTACCCGACCAGGGCGCCGTCATCGCCCGGGCGCTCGCGGACGCGCAGTCCGGTGTCGCGGAGGCGCTCCAGGAAACCCGCGTCGCCCTGCGCGAGCGCGGCCGCGGTCCGGACAGTGCGCTGCAGGGACTCCCGGGCGGTCTCGACCAGGCCGCGACAGGCGGCCTTCTCCACCTCGCCGTGGAATGGGCCGGCCGATCAAAGCCCTCATAGTCGCGTAAGTCGACTTACGCGACGCCGGTAGAGCGGCCTGAGGCCGAGCTCGGAGCGTGGCACGCGCCCGCGCACCGGCCGGCGTACCGGCAGCCGCACAGCTGGGTGAACGCGCATGGCGCGGCCGACCGGGGAGGAAGCGGACCACCCTCACGTGTCACACAGGGAACCGACAGGGCTCCCCGGTGCGCTGGTTCGTATGCCGAGGCGGCTGGCGATGCCCAGCGGGTCAGAGTGCTCCGGGGACTGGGCAGGCCGTGAGAAGCAGTCGGGCGCGGTTCCGGAGGGCTTCGTCCTCCCGGAGCTCACCGGACCATCCCCGCGGGCGCGGGGTGGACCAACCGCGGGCCTAGGCTGGACGCAGAGATTCGATCAAGGAAGCAGGGTAGTGCGAATAGAGCGTCACCAGGTGGGCGGCGCCGTCGTGTCGGCGGCACTCGAGGACTTCACGAACCGCATCGGGGGTCAGGTGCGGTCCATGTCGAGGGGCGGCCGGATGGCCACCTACGAGTGGCAGTCGATCGCCGACGAGTTCCTCGACTACCTGGGCGCCCTGTCCGTCGAGACGCCCGGTCTCGACACCGCGGAGGCCAAGATCGCCCTCAAGGACGCCTCCGAGGCCGCGGCCGGCGCCGTCGCGTACGCGGCGTACCACCCGCACTGCGGCTTCAACGTCTTCCTGGAGTACGTGAACTTCGGTATGAGCTACGACCCGGGTGATGACGCACCCGAGGAGAGCGTCACGCCTGGGGAGTGGATCGACGCGCTCTGCCTGTCGGCCCTCAGGGACAAGGCCAAGTGGCACGGCGAGGAATTCACCTTCGCCCGGCAGAAGTTCGCCGAGCAGGCGAAGGGAACGCCCGCTGGCGAGCTCGCCACGGGGTTGACGGCCGTGGCCCTGGACGACGCCGGCGACGGCGAGTACCCGCCGAGCACGCAGGCCAAGCTGGCCGCCGTCGACGCGGCCCTGGACCGGATCCGTACCCGTGCGGCGGAGACGGGCGAGCCCCTCCTGGACCAGCCGAACGGCCTGGCGCTGCGGACGCTGCGGACGCTGGCCGCCGAGGACCGCCCGGGCTTCGACGCCGCACTGGCCGAACTCCTGGTCAGGCACAGCGCTCTGCACGGTCCGGCGGACTCCCCGAGCAGCCTGCTCCCGCTCGTGCCCATCGCCCTGGCCGCGATCGCGTACCGGACCCTGGGCTGGGCACCGGCTGTTCGCACCGACTACCTCCCGCACGCGCTGGTCACCGGCTTCGAGAGCCGGGGGCCGCGAGTCGGAGGGCTCGGCCGGAACCGGCGTCCGGACGCGGTCGCCGCGCTCGCCGCGGGCCCGCTGGTCGTGGAGCGGCCCGCCTGTGAGCGCGAGGGGATCGCACGGATCGAGGCCATGTACGAGGAACACCTCCACGAAGCGTTCGCTCCCGTCGACGGCAAGCCCCTTGCTGTCTGGCATCTGGGCAGCGTGCTGGAGGACCAGCAGCGCCTGTTCCAGTGGCGGGCGGGAAATCCCGGCGACGTTGCGGACGCCCAGCTCGCCACTCTTCGCATGGCCTCTCAGATGGGGGCGGCCCTGTTCCGCATCGCGCTCGCGGAGCCGGACACCGAGGTTGAGGTGTCCATCGGCGGGCGCACCCTGCGCTACCCCGCCAAGCGGGGCAGGGAAGCCGGTGCCGGGTACTGGCAGGCGGCCACCGCCTTCGCCCTGATCACCGGCGCACGCGAGGACCTCGCCCCGCTGGTCCTCACCGGCCCCACCTTCGCCCGCCCGGACGGCTCCGCCTTCACCGCGTACCGCGAGGCCCTCCACGCCTATCTGAAGGGCGCCGACCCCGAAGCGGCCGCGCAGCGGGCGCTTCACGAAGCCGAGAAGGCCAAGGACTGGGGCTTCGCGATGCCGCCGGCCGTGCTGCTCTCTCAGCTGGTGGAGGGCGACGAGGAGAGCTTCAACCTCGCTCTGGCCGACGCGCTGGAAGCCCACCGCGCGTACTACGAGGTCGGCGACCGCTCCGACTATCCGGAGGTCTCCGTCAACCTCGACGTCCTCGCGCTGGCCTGCCACGCCCGCCGTCGCGGCTGGAACATCCGCGTCGAATCCCCCTACCTCCCGCAGGACCTCCTGCGAGCCGCCGAACCCTGCTAGGCCGTTTGCTGACCAACGTCGCCATCGCGGAACTGGGCGGACCGTTCCCCACCGACATGCCCAGCTGGCTCTGGTAGATGAGGCCCAAGAACTGTCCCTCGGCACGCCGTGCGCCACCGCGCCGGTCTTCCAACCAGTCACGCTTCGGGAAGCCTTCCGTCCTCGGCTCATACACGATCTTGTCGTGAAAGCCTTCTGACACATCCGAGTCAGCCGCTTACGCTCGCCAGCAGGTTCGCCGGACCCTGGCAATCGCCACCAGCAGCGACCTCAGCTGTGACGAGCAGGGGAACAGCGATGCCGTCACGGACACTCAGCGGGCCGTTCCCGACGGGAGGCCGGTGTGACACGCGTGCGTGGGTCCCGGCGTGCCGTGTGTGGCGGGCGGGTGACCCAGCGGCGCCGTCAGCGTGAACCGCTCAGGCACTGCACCGAGCATGGTCCCGTAACTCCGGTCCCCCTGTCTGTCAGGAGCCTTTCGTGCTGGAACGCGCCCTTCGCAAGAACACGGCCACGGTCACCTTCGTCCTTCCCGCCGGCATGCCTCCGGCGGAGGTGAGCGTGGTCGGTGACTTCAACGACTGGCGTCCCGGAGTCCATCCCCTGACCCCGCGCAAGGACGGCAACCGGGCAGTCACCGTGGACCTGCCCACAGGCCGCAGCCACTCCTTCCGCTACCTCGCCGCCGGCGGCCACTGGTTCAACGAGGAGGCCGCCGACGGCCAGGACGGCCCCAACAGCCTCATCCACACCTGAACACCGCCCTACGGACCCTTCACCCCCGGGCGCGGAAAGCCATGCGCTGCCGTTCCAGGGTCGCGCCATGAATGATCAGGGCGAGGAACTACTGGCCCGCGTCCGCACGGTGCTGTCCGACGCCGGCTTCGAGGAAATCGCCCCCGGCTCCGAAGGCGTGCACCTGATCCGGCACGCCCGCGGAGTCATGGTCGGCTGGCTACCCGAAGACACCAGCCCACCTCCCCGGCGGCGCGGCCCCCACCGCCGCCGCCCCTCGCCCCACGATCTGCCCGGACTCCGGCACGCCTTCGGCCTCGCCATGGCCGCAGCACTCCGCGCAGCCGGCCTGACCGTGGAGACCCGCGGCGATGAATGGCTCCTGGTCCTCTTCGACCACCCCGCCGGCCCCCCCACCCCCGAAGGTGGCGGGGCCGGCGGGCTGAGAGCGTCTACGGGGCGGGGGTGACCTCCACGTCGGTGCCGCCGCAGCCGGCAGCGATGTCCAGCAGCCGGTCCCGCTCCAGCTCGTCCACCGCGAGGTTCTCAGCTCTCGGCGGGGGCGGCGGGCTGGTCTTGCCGGGAATCGGATCGCCATCAACGGGGTTGGTGGGGGATGAGCCGATATTGGAGGGTCATGCGAGCGATTCAGGTGTACGAAGTGGGCGGTCCCGAGGTGCTGCAGGAGGCCGAGGTGGACCAGCCGCGGCCGGGTCCGGGCGAGGCGGTCGTGGAGGTCGCCGCATCCGGGGTCAACTTCCTCGACGTCTACCACCGCGAAGGCCGGTACAGCCTCCCGCTGCCCTTCACCCCGGGCGCTGAGGGCGCCGGCACGGTCGTCGAAGTTGGACCCGGCGTCGCTGACGTCGCAGTCGGGGACCGGGTCGGTTGGGTGGAGATTCCCGGCACGTATGCCGAGCGGGCCGTCGTGGACTCCTCCCGGCTGGTGCCGCTGCCCGACGATATCGGCTTCGAGACAGCCGCCGCCGTGCTCCTGCAAGGCATGACCGCGCACTATCTCGTCAAGGACGCCTACCCGGTTCAGGGGGGCGACACGGTGCTCGTGCATGCGGCTGCTGGTGGCATGGGGCTGCTTTTGACCCAGCTCATCACCCATCTCGGCGGCAGGGTGATCGGCACGACGTCGACCACGGCGAAGGCCGAGCTGGCGAAGCGTGCCGGGGCCGCTGAGGTGATCCTTTCCTCCGCAGTCGACGATCTCGCAGCCGAGGTGAGGCGGCTCAACGGCGGTCAGGGACTGCCGGTTGTCTTCGACGGCGTCGGCGCGCACACCTTCGATGCGAGCCTCGCCAGCCTGCGAACCCGCGGCCATCTCGTGCTCTTCGGCGCGGCAAGTGGTGCCGTGCCGCCGTTTGATCCGATTCGGCTCGCCCACGGCGGTTCGCTGACCCTGATCCGGCCCAGCCTCGGGGACTTCATCGCCGATCGGTCCGAACTGCTCCGACGGGCCGCCGATGTGTTCGAGTGGGTGCGCTCCAAGGCGCTTGAGGTCACCGTAACGGGCCGCTACGCGTTGTCCGAGGCCGCCCAGGCCCACAGCGATCTGGAGGCTCGGCGTACCACCGGCAAGCTGCTCGTCGTACCCGATGCGGCCGCTATTGGACGCCGCGGGGAGACGCAGAGCTGATCGCGGGTGACGAGGTCGGGGATCTTGGAGACTGAGATGTCGAGGGCGTGGCCGACCGTCATCGCCAAGATCCCCGACAGCGTCAGGCACTCAGCAGGCCAAGATCAAGTTCTGGCGGGTTTCTGGCGTATCCGGGTCACACCCCTTCAAGATCCCTCAGCCGAGGCCTGGCTCACCCGTCCACAGCCTCCCGGGACAGAACACCTAGTCGCTGCGCGACGACTACCCCTTGCCCTTGAGTCCGTTGCGCCTCTTCCGGCCCGACCCGCGCGTCTTCCTTCACAGCCTGGCGCGGTTGCCCGAGGTTCGGCGGGCGTGGTTGCGCGGGCTTCACGGGCGGGTTCGGGCGGTCTCCTGGCCTAGGCGACGTTCGGGTTGGCCGGCTGTTCTGAGCCCGCCGTCACCCGGCGGCCCTTGCCGCGCTTGACGAGGACCACTGTCTTCATGGTGACCCCCGGGTAGTTCGGGGTGTAGTACGCGCCCGTCCAGTAGTCGTGGAAGGAGGCCACCGTGCCGATCGTGTACGTCATCGGGTTCGCGGACGTCTGGCCGCTTCCGGCGAAGGCCTCCATCGTCACCGTGTCCTGGCCGTCCATGCCCACCACCGCTGCGGCGTGGTACTGCGACATGATCTGCTCCCCGGGGTTCATGGCGAGCATCAGGTAGGACTGTCCCACCACCGGGCTGGCGTCGCGGTCCGTCGCCCCCTGGAAGTCGCCTGCGCGGTCGCGGTTCTGCTCGTCCGACATGCCGAAGGCCTTGAGCCCGGCGCTCGTACGGACGTTGCTGTTCGCGCCGTCGGCCAGCTCTCCGACGGCGTTGTGCATGATCTCCTCCGCCGTGTGGAGGCAGTCGTCCAGGATGTTCCGCGCCAGCTCGTGCTCCTGGTACAGCTCCGTGCCGCCGAAGAGGGCCTGCTGCGCCGTGCTTGTCGGGCGCAGGGCCGGGGAGTAGGACCCCGCGGGCGCGTTGACGCGGATCCAGATCGACGTGGCGTCGTCGCTCGGGACGGCGAAGACGCCGTTCGCCGAGACCGTCATGTGCTGCTGGTTCGGGCCGGCCTGGGCCGCCCAGCGCTGGACCGACCTCTGGGCCGCCCCCTGGTCGGCCCGGCCCGCCTCCTGTGCGTGCTGCTCGGTCCTCGGCGCCGCCCCGCTCATGGCGCGGCGCGCGTTGCTCTCCGCCTCCCGCTCGAAGCGGTCGGAGGGGTCGGAGACCCGCAGGCCCGCTCCGTTGTCCGTACCCGCCACGGGGCCCTGGCGCTGCTGGATCACGTGGGTGAGTTCGTGGGCGAGCGTGAGCTTGTCGGCGCCGCCTTCCCCGATCACCACGTGGTTCCCACTGGTGTACGCCCGAGCGCCCACCTCGGCTGCCGATGCCTTCGCCGCGCTGTCGTCGTGGATGCGGACGTCGGAGAAGTCGGCGCCCAGCCGGCTCTCCATGTCCGCGCGCGTGCTGCCATCCAGCGGCCTGCCGCCGGCCCGCACCACGTCGTGGACGGCCGAGCGCTGGACCGGCGCCTCCTCCGCCTCGTGGCCGCACCCCGCACCGTGCCGGTGCGGCTGCTGCTTCAGACGCTGGGCGACCACCGCGTTCCCCACCGTCGCCTGCAGCCCGAGGAGCCCGGAGGCCTGTGCGGGTGGTGCGGTGACCGGCCTGCGGACCGTCGACCGGGGGTCCTCGGTGGCGTTCGACCTGACCTTCGCGTGGTCCTGCACTGGCGCTTCCTTCGTCGGAGAATCGGAGCCGTGCGTGATGCCTGTGTCCTGCGTACGTCTCGCGTACGTCCTTGTCCTGGATACGCCGGGCGACCCCGCGGACGCCAGGTACCCGAGGGCAGACTCGACCGGCCGTGAGGGCAGTCTCAGTTCCTCCTGAAGAACTCGACCTCCACCGGCGCCACATGACGGCCCGGGGTGAGCCCCGCCGCCTCACGGATCACCAGCCGCACCGACACCACGTCGCTGTACCCCGTCTGGATCGTCTGCGGGCCCGGCTTGCCGGCGAGGGTGAGCCCCTTCGTCCGTACGGTGCCGTCCGCCGGCCGTCACCACCAGGTCGAGTTCGCGGGTGTCCCCGGCCGGCCCGCGCCACCGCCCTGGTCGCCCTCGCCCAGGACCTCCCCCCAGCGGTCCTCGGACCGATGCTCGGCCTCCACCCCGTCACCGCAGCCCAATGGCGACAGCGAGCCGCCACCGACTGGACCGCCTACCTCGGAGTTCTTGTCGATCACCCGAGGCCTGACGGTACGACGGGCTGACTACCTGGTCGTAAAGGTCGGTTGTGAGCCTGGTACGACGGCTCGTCGAGCTAGAGAAGAGGCGACGTGACTACTCTTCTGACACCCGCGACCCCGCTGACCGGTGCGATCGTTGCGGCGCCCAGGCATATCTGCGCGTCGTCCTGCTGAGCCGGGGTGAACTGCTCTTCTGCGCCCACCGCGGTCGCAAGATCGGGCCGGAACCGCGGAAATACAGGGTGGGACCGAGCGGCTCACGGTGACCGTGTCGGCAGCAGGTTCAGGAGGAGCAGCACGCAAGGGCTCCAGGTCCCAGTCCATCGCCAGGACCGCTTGCCGTTGGCCGCCGGGATCCAGGCGGTGTTGGCCAGCGCCATGATGCGGCCCGTGCCGCCCTTGTACGCGTAGAAGGTGTGATGTGCCCGTGACGGCCGTCCCTGCTGTCACGCACTGAGCATCGTCGCCGCGGTACCGCCGCGGCGGCCAGGATCTAGCCGAGCCAGACGATGTCCAGGACGGACAGGTGCCGCAGCGCCCGGTTGGCGAAGTAGATGACGGGCAGGCGGCCGGCGGACGCGATCCGGACGTCTTCGCCTTCGGGGTCGTCGGGGTCCCACTGGCGGAAGCCCCATGGGTCGGCCGCGGCGGCGTCGAGGAGGTCCCAGACCGTCTCTTCGGCGTGCTCGGGGAGTTCGCGGCGAGGACCTTCGCGGCCGGGGTCGAGAGGCGGACCGCGTACGGGGGCAGGCTCACCGGCGCCGCCGGCCGCGCAGCTCGGCCATGTCCATGAACCCGGACCCGTCGTGGCCGGACTCCACGAATCCGTCGACCGCGGGGGCGGAGGCGAGCCGGGCCTGCCAGACGTGGACGACCTCGTAGAGGGTGTTCAAGGAGAAAGTCCGGCGCGACTCCTCCAACGCGGACGCCCACTCCCGCTCGAAGGCCGGCACCCACCGCTCGGCGCGCCGATCGGCCCGGAGCTGGGCGAGGAGTTCGGCCGGCGCCCCGGGTGCGGGCGCGTACGGGGCGGCGGGGGTGTGGTCGGGCTGGGCGCTCATCGGCTCCTCCTCGGCGGAGTGCTACCGCCACGTAGAACGACGGGAGCCGGGCCGTGAAGGTCCGGGCGGACGAGGAAGTCCGAACTGCCGTCCCGGGCACCCGCGGCGCAGCGGCCCTCTTCGCCGGGTACAGCGGGGTATCGCGCGTTCGGGCGAGCTCGGCGTGCGCACTGTACGAGCCGGGCGCAGTCTGTCCGCGCCGGGCAGCCACAGCGGCGGCCCACGGACGAAGGAGGCGTCATGGCCGACAAGCCGGATGAGACAAAGGTGTGCTCGACGCGGGCGCGGACCCGTCGGTGTTCGGCGTTGTCCTCCTCCTGGCCGCGCAGGAGGGGACGTCCGGCTCGTCTGCGGTGCGGGACGATCAGGCCGGTGCCCAGGTAGGCGCCGTCCGCGATGACCGTCGTCCCGGCCGCCGCGGCTGGCAGACCGGACTCACGCCAGACGTGGGTGTCGACCTTGTTCCCCGGGGCCGGGCGGGCGCTCGCGACGACCAGGCGGGTTTCGGCGTCGATGATGACCTGCACGTTCGCCGAGAACCGGTAGTTCCTCGATGAGGCGCCGACCGTACGGTCCCGGACCGGGATCAGGGTTCCGTCCACGATCCACAACCGGTCCGCGTCGGCGACCGGCCTCGGGGCCGGCTCCAGCGCCAGCAGCGGCCGCAGGCGCTGGATCACCCGGCAGACCGCGGCCGGGGAGATCCCGAACAGCGGTGCGAGCTGCCGCATCGTGAGGTTCCTGTGGTAGTAGGCCGCCACCAACAGGACTCGGTCAGCCAGCCGCAGGCACCAGGGCCGGCCACCACCGGTCCCGTTCCCGCCGCGCTCCCGCACCACGTTCACCAGCCTCGCGAACCGGTCCATCCGCAAGCCGGTGAACGTCTCCACCCCCACCGACTCAGCCCGCAACACCCCACCCATGCAGGCAAAATGCCCAAACCTGAGCCTTCTGGAACACCCTTTGGGCCGAGGAGGATGGGTTCGGTGAGGCGGGAGGCCATCTCGATGTAGGTGCCGGCGGTGGTCAGGTCCTGGCCGGCTACGTAGGCCCAGATAGAGAAACGGTTGTAGCCGGATTCCGGGAGCGACCGCGGGCGGCTGCTCTGGGAAATGTCGACGAGAAGCAGGAACAGGGTTCTGCGCGTTGCAGGCCGAGGCCGATACGAAGGGCCCCACCTGGCAAGCCGTTGAGGCTTCTGATCTTGCCGGACACCCATTCCTTCCATGGCATCCCCGACTACGCTTGCCATGGTCACGGCCAAGATCGAACGAGGGGGGGGTACACCCATGCCGTACGAGACCGGCGCCAAGGTGAAGCTGACCAGGGATGTGCAGCTCACCGCAAACGACACGGCGGCCAGGATCGGCTTCCCCGGTCCGCTGTGCCTGGCCGAGGGCTTGCAGGGCATCGTCACGGGCTCGGCAAAGGAAGCCAGCGGCGTGGCCCAGGACGGGCTCGCGGAATTCGAACGGCGAGTCCGCGGCGTCCAGTTCGATGGCCACACGGCCGGCCTGATCGACAGTCTCCGTCAGCAGATCATCCGGCACGGAGGGCTCGACGCCGGAGTCGGCGCTCAGATCAGATACAAGGTGCGCTTCGAGAACGGGTTTGTTCTGGGCGGTCTTGAAGAAGGCTGGCTGACCGAAGCCTGAGTACCTGCCACCGCGCCCCCGCCGGCTGACGGGGGCGTCGCGGTCTCTGGAGCCCTTCTCACCAGCCTCGCCCGAATGGCGGACGGAAATCGGCGAAGAAGCCTCACCGGCCACCGTGCCGGTGCGGTCCTCCTCAGCCCGGGTATGCGATCGAGCCCAGCGGCGGGCAGGGAATGAGCATGGTGCCGGCGCCGGGACGTTCGACGAAAGCCCGGGCCTCGGCGGCCCGCAGGCGCTGGGAATCCAACTCGTCGGCGTCCCAGGCGTCGCGCCTAGCACGGGCGTAGTCCCACGAGTCGTCAATCAGACTGAGGCTGGTATTGCCGGAGCTGCGCTGGAACTCCGCCTTCAAGGCTGCCTGTTGGAGTGCGGTCTGGGTCGCCGCGAGGTCGATGCGGGT
Source organism: Streptomyces sp. NBC_00207 (assembly GCF_045160965.1). Lineage (NCBI taxonomy): Bacteria > Bacillati > Actinomycetota > Actinomycetes > Kitasatosporales > Streptomycetaceae > Streptomyces > Streptomyces sp. NBC_00207. The sequence continues at coordinate 72,683 of NZ_CP130715.1, forward strand.
GATCAGGACGCCGAGGGTGTTCGGTTCCCGGGTCGGCATGGGGGCCTGCGGAAGCGGGGACACCCCCGTGTCGAGACGGCCGATGTTGTCAACGGCCGCTGTCTGGGCGTCCCGCACCATGAGCTGCGTTTCCTGGTGCAGCCAGAAGAACTCGTCGAGGTCCGCCTGAGTGATGCGCATCCGCTGGTACAGGGCCCGGAAGCGGGGATCGTCGTGCAGCGGACGCAAGGGAGCGACGTGAAGCGCCACGCAGTCGTTGTAACCGGCTGCCACCGCGGCGTCGAGGTGGAAGATTCCCTGGTCCGCCTCTCCGCGTAGGACGGCCATGACGCCGAGGCTCGAGTGGCCGGCGGCGACGAGCCACGTGCCGTCGGGGCCGAGCGCCGTGGCGCGCGCGACGACGTCGTGGAAGCCCGCGGTGCCCACCGCGGCGGGACCATTGGTCATGGCCTCAACCAGCAGTTCGTGAACACGGGCGGCCAGTGAGTTGACGGTGTCGACCATGGATCTCCTCGAACCTCGGTGGTGAAGAGCGTAACGGGTGTTGATTCTCTGGCAACTCCCGTGAACATGACGGGCGGACGGGGTGAGCGGTTCCTGCCCGGGCCGGGCCGTGGCCACGAGTGGCATCGGCGTCTGGGCCTGCTCGACCGCCGCGTCGCTCTTGGCAGACAGCCGAGTCCACGCTCACGTCCCAGCAGGTCGGTCCATCTCGTCGCCCCCGGCGGTCAGCAGCAGTCGCATCGGGGTCGCGCAGGACTCGCAGTAGATGGCCATCGGCCCCGTCGAGGCCCGGCGTGGGCGAGACCCACGAAGGGCACCGGTCCTTCCTCCTGGGGTGGCTGGCCCGGGCGCATGGCCGGCTCCGCGGCGATTCGCCCGCGGTCCGGGCGATGCGGATCTCGTCCGGGGCGCAACCCTCAGCTTCGCGCTGGTGGGGCTCGTGGCGGACCGGCCACATGTCGCTGTCCGGCCACAGCACTGGCCCGCCGACATGACTGAGCCTTTTCCAGCCTCGGTTTGAGCAGGTGAGGTGGAGGGTGAGGACGGCTTGGACGAGGCCGGTGATCCGGGTTGTCGAGCATCGCAGCTTGCGTAGTAGCCGCCAGGTCTTGGGGGTGGCGATGGCGGGTTCGACCAGGGCTCGGATCTTGGCCTGCGAGCGGTTCACGGCCTGCTGGCCACCGCGGGAAAGGTTCTCCCAGCGGCCTCGGTAGGGCACACAGCCGGGCCCGCACCCTGGTAGCCCTTGTCCGCCCAGCAGTTGACGTCTGCTGCGGCGAGGGCGGTGAGGATGCCGTGTCCGCGTGCGGCTCGGATGTGGTGAAGCCGATCCACGCGATCACATCGCCAACCCGGACATCTGCGCGGAGCCCGCGCTGGCCGGAGCGCGTCGTCGAAGCCGACGGACGGCAACGCACCGAAGGCCGACACCAGACGGTGCCGGCCAGGCGCTGGGCGGGCGCGGGCCAACGCGCTCGCCGGTTTCCTGCGGTTCGGGCTTGCGACCAGTCGCCGTCAGGAGGACACCGCCGTCATCCGGTCGGTGTCGTCGCTGCGCACTGTCTACTGATGGGGCACGGGCCGCAACCGGGCGGGGACTAATACTGGGCTCCGCCGGCCCTCGCCGGCCTGCCGCCGGGGGCGCAACGTCCCGCGGCCTGCAGCCCGCGGCCGCCATCGGCTCGCTGGGCACCGTCTACCTGACGTACAACGCCTCGAACGGCAAGAACTGCGTCGCGACCATCCGCAACAATCCGGGTGCGGCCGTGGACATGGCCCTCTGGATCGAAGTTCCCGAAACCTGGGGGGCGAGGACTACGGCCGGTACACGTCGTACGCGGGCCCGGCCTACGTGTACGGCAAGGGCCACTGCGTCGACTGGGGCGGGGGCATCAGCAACGTGCACGTGCAGGTGTACAACTCCAACTGTGGCGCGCTCAAGGAACACCGGGTCACCGAGGTCCGCTGACCCGAGCTCCTCCTGACCGCGGCGTTCCGTGCCGTCGTGCGGTCGTCGGGGGCAGGATCTGCGACCCGCCCACCGCACGGAAACCGCCGCGGTCCGGCTCGCCCCGGCAGACTCGCCGAGTTCTGCCGGGGCGGGGGTCCCTGATAGGCCCTGTTCTCGTTTAGCTACGGCCAACGGGCATGTAGCGCTGCGTGACGGGGTGCCGGTAAGAACCGCGTCACCGTCACCAGCCGCAAACGGCGGTGATCAGTCCTTGGATGGTGATCTTCCTGGGCTGGGCGGCTCGTACACTGACGAAAATGGAGGACCACACGGCCACCGGGATCGGTGCACGTCCGGCGCCCGTCTTGCGGCAGTACGTCGACTCGTATGTCGGCTTCGACCTCCGCGGGCTCCCGACGGGGGTGCACTGCGGCCCGCCGGGCCGCGCGCTCACTGCGGTGATCAGCCTGTCAGATCCTTTGGAGGTGGCGGCGGGCGTTGACGACGGGTCACCGGTCACCCGATTCGGCAGCGTGGCCGGCGGTCTGATGTGCCGGTCCGTCGCGATTCACCACGACGGACGCCAGCAAGGTGTTCAGGTATCGCTGACACCGCTCGGGGCCCGGGCCATCTACGGCATGCCGTCCGCCGAGCTCGCCCACCGACTGGTCCCGCTTGACGAGCTTCTCGGAGCGCTTGCCGTCGAGCTGGTCGACCGGCTCCGATCGGCGACGACATGGGCGGCGCGGTTCACCGCGCTGGATGAATTGCTGCTCCGGGCTGTCGGTCGTGGCGCCTGCGGCGACCATGTGCGCTGGGTGCGCCCGGAGGTAGCCGAGGCGTGGCGCCGCCTCGTCGCCGCGCGGGGTTGCGTCCAGGTTGGTGCGGTCGCCGCGGAACTCGGCTGGAGCCGTCGGTACCTCACCGAGCGGTTTCGCGGTGAGGTGGGCCTGTCGCCGAAGACCTTCGCCCGAGTCTTGCGCTTCGAGCACGCGCACGAACTGGCGGCGGTGCAGGACCCGCTCCCGTGGGGCGATGTGGCAGCCGTCTCCGGCTACGCCGACCAGGCCCATCTCGTTCGGGACTGGCGCGAGTTCACGGGCCGATCGCCGACGGCCTGGCGTCGCAGCGAAGTCCTCCTCGGAGCTGGGTAGCCGCCACCCGTCTGCCCTTCGCGTCGGCTTCTCTTCCCTTTTCTTCAAGACCGCCCGATCGCTGTCGTGGACGATCGTCGGCATGAGACTCGTCAACCACGAACGCAATGCCATGGACCTGCGGACCACCCCCGTGCACCTCGGACTGGGATCGAGAGCGAAACCCGTCGCGGGCTTCACCTGGGACCCGGAGGTGCTCCAGGCCTACAGCGCCGCGGTCGCGGCAGACGGCGCCGAGGGCCGGATGGTGATGATCTTCGACGGCGACGGGCTCGGCGACCATTGGGAGAGCCACCCTGCAGGCGACGAACTGGTCGTTTGCCTCAGCGGGTCCGTGACGGTCACCCGCGACGTGGACGGGGTGCCCGACCGCGTTCTGCTCGGGCCGGGCGAGGCCACCATCAACCCGGCCGGGGTATGGCACGTGGTCGACATGGAGGGGCCGACGTCCATCCTGGCCATCACTGCGACCCTCGGCACCGACCACCGTCCTCGGACCGGCACCCGCCCGACCGAACGCGTCGGCACGCCCAGCCCGGAGGAAGCGCCGTGACGACACGCATCGCGTGCCTCGGCGACAGCCTCACCCGCGCGCAGTTCAGCGTCGACTACCTGGATCCACTCGGACGACGCCACCCTCCCGGTGACGTGCAGCTTGCCCGTTTCGGCGCCAACGGCGACTTCGCCTACAACCTCTTGCAGCGCCTCGATGCCGTCGTCACGAACCCACCCGAAGTGATCACCGTGTTGATCGGGACCAACGACGCCCGAGCGAGCCTTGCCGGCTACCCCGTCGAGCAGGCCATGAAGCGCAAACAGCTCCCCGATCGCCCGTCGGCCGGCTGGTTCCAACAGTGCCTGGGAGCCGTCGTCGCACGGCTGCGAGCGGAGACCGACGCGACGATCGGTCTGCTGTCGCTACCGGTACTCGGCCAACAACTCGACGGAGCAGCGGCACAGGCATCGCAGGCGTACAGCCGGATGATCGCCGAGGTCGCCGCCACCAACGAGGTGGCCTACCTTCCGCTCCACGAACGCCAGATCGAGGAACTGCGCCAAGCGGACCCGTCGCCGATTTCATACCGGGAGGTGACGCCCGCAGCGGTCGTCGGCGTCCTCGTCCAGCACGCAGTGCTGCGCCGCAGCCTCGACACGATCTCGCGGCGGCGAGGTCTCGTGCTCACGACCGACCACATCCACCAGAACAGCCGCGGCGCCGCCCTTATCGCTGAGGTCATCGACGCCGGTTTGCTGACCCAGAGCGCGTAGCTGGTTCCGGCGCCCGGCCAGTCGGATGCCATCTACCGCGGAGGCGGCATCCGATCCAGGCGGTGAACGCCTACGGCATCCGGCTCGTCTGGCTGCGTGGCCACCGCGAGGGCACCTGGGTCACGGTCCCGTGGCGGCTGCTGTCGTCCACGCGACCCCATTCGGCGAGCCGGTGGCTCTGTCGATGACGAGGAGCAGCGTTTCTCGGGCGGTCCGGCGGGAAACGCGTCGGCGTCCACCTCGCCCACCACGAGCACGGCTTTCTCAAGACGGTCCACGTGGACGACAAGATCCTCGTCATGGTCCTCAACCACCAGGCCGGCGAGCTGGACGATGCGGGACCCGCTCCGGCGGAGGTGGCGGTACTGCGCACCGTCGACGCCTGCGGCAGCCACACCGACCACGACGGCCACGCCTGGTGGGCGCTCCTCGACGCCCAACCCCGGCCGAAGAAGCACCTGGCGTAGCACCACAGGCCAGAACCCGGTCTGCCCCGGCGGTTGCCGGAGTGGGACTGGATGCTGCCGACCGGGGCGGTGACCGGCGACGTGTGACGGCAGCCGGGTTCCTGCCCGCGGTCGGCAGCGCCACGGGGGCTGGGAGCAGCCCATCCGAAGGCGGATCCCCGCAGTGGCTATTGCACCCCTCCGCCGGGTGCAGTGCGCCGTTGACGCACTCGAACGAGACGGCATCCCACCCGGCCAGAGTGCTCGCGTCCGGGTGTACTGCTGCCGGGGTGTGGCCCGGCGGCGGGGTTCAGAAGGAGACGTCGAAGTAGTCGATGTCGGTGAACTCGACCCGGAGCTGGTCGGCCCGGGTCCCGCCGTCCTTGAAGTAGATCTCCTGCAAGCCCTCGGCGACGATCGCGCGCAGTTCACGGTCGGCGGCGCCCCGGGCGCGGGCATCGAACAGACGCTGGGCGTAGACGGCGGGGAGGTGGACGGTGAGGCGGCGCACCCGGCCGTCGTCGGTGGCGCCGACGGGGGCGGTGTAGCCGAAGCGGGCCCGGGTCTCCACCGTGATGCCGGTGCTGGCGGCGGCCTCCTTGCGGCGCCGGCCCCGTACCACCGGCTGCCAGCGCGCCCGCACGGCCGCGTCGATACGGTCCGCGACAGGCCTGGGCGGGGTCTTGCGGTCGCCCTTGCGGTAACGCTCCACCGACCGCTGGCTGACCCCGAGCTCCGCGGCGACCGCGCGGGTCGTCTTCAGCTGCTTCAGCAGGAAGTTGATCCGGCCCTTCAGGGTCTTGGGCGGGTCCCGCGTGAACCCTTCCCGGTCCGCACGGAGCAGGGCGTCATCGATGTCCCCCACCAGCTGCATTGCCTTCCTCTCGGCCCCATACGGGCGCAGCGCCGGGGCGGGGGTGCCCCCACCCCGCTCCCGGCCGCTGGGCTGGCCGCCGCCGTGTGCAGGGCGGTCTCTCATCGTCCGTCGTGGTGGCAGTCTGCCGGACCGCGGTGTAAGGCCGCCGTAGAAGCTGCTCGCTTCGAGCTGCGAGAGGTCGAAGGAGATGAATTAGGTCGGCCGCCGGGCGGCCAGGGCCGGGGCGCTGCGGGCGCGGGCGGCGGCGCTGCAACGCCTGGAACGACAGCCGGCCGACCGCGGTGTGCCAGACGACGAGCTCGCTTGAGGACCAGGCCGCCGGGGCGCTGCCCGGCGGCCGCCACCAGGTCCGACCACTGCGGTCCTGGACCAGCGCCCCTCGCCGGCCTCCTGTCGTTGGCCATTCCCGCCGACCACACCACGCCCTAGACTGCGACCGCTCCAAAACCTGGCGATCATCAGGAGGGCGCGCAAGATGAATCGAGCACTGATCAGCGCATTTGCGGCCGTGACGTTAGTTGTGTCCGGGGGAAGTGCCGCCACCGCTTCCGACGGCGCTCCGCCGCGCACCACGCACGGCCCTTGCCAGTACACACAGACCCCGGACGAGCCGCCCGCACGTCATGTTCCGCTGCCGCCTGACCCGCGGCGCACCCCTAGCCGTGGCACGGTTGACATGGCTGTTCCGACCAGCCAGGGTCCGCTCCCGCTGCGTTTGGACCAGGCCAAGGCGCCGTGCACGGTCCAGAGTTTCCTGCACCTGGCACGGCATGGGTTCTACGACCGGACGGTGTGCCACCGTCTGACGGCGTATCCGACGCTGAAGGTCCTGCAGTGCGGCGACCCGACCGGGACCGGTGAGGGAGGGCCCGGGTACAAGTACAAGGACGAGCTGCCGGTGGATTTGCCACCCGCACCGACCGATCCGACCGGCGCGCGCCGTCTGTACGGGCGCGGCCTGCTGGCGATGGCCAACGCCGGTCCGGACACGAACGGCTCACAGTTCTTCGTCGTCTACGGCGACTCCGCACTACGCCCGAACTACACGGTGTTCGGCACGGTCGGCTCCGACGGCCTGGCAACACTCGACAAAACCGCCGCCGGAGGAATCGAGCCGACCGCGGAGGACCCGGCACCGGTCGACGGCACACCCGTGCTGCGGACCGAGCTGCTCCGCGTCCGGCCGTCCTGCTGGCATTGACTCCCAGCGGCCCGCGCCGAAGCCGCGGCCGCTGCGGTGGCGTCTGTCCGGGGGCCCACGGTGGGGGTGGGGGTGGTGGAGCGGCAGCGGGCCGTCATCGGGGAGACCCACAGCCGGGACGCGGGCGCGGGCCGTGCGGTCAGCGGCGTGGTGAGGGCGTGGAGGGTGGCGTCCACGAGGCGGCCCATCAGGGCCGTGCCGGTGGCCTGCTTCCAGGAGGTGTCGGCCGTCAGGCGGTTCAGGTGCTGGGCGACGGTGTGTGTGCTGTCGCTCTCGCGGATGTTCTGCATGCGGGCGGCCGGCAGCTGCCACTGGCGTGAGCCGACCAGGAGACCCGCTTCCCGCGCCGGCAGGATGTCCATGACCAGCGACACCATCTGCGAGTGCGCGGCCGGGTGCACCCTCAGCTGCTCCAGGGCACGGCCCGGTCGCCGCGGCCGAGGATGACTTCGCAGACAGGGACACAGCAGCACCGCGTTGCCGCGCGCATGTTGCACGCGACAGGGCCGACCCGCGCCCGCCGGGCTGGCCCTGTCCGCATTCCCGGCCCCGCACCCCCGCACCCCCGCACCCCCGCACCGCTCCGTGAACCGGTTCACGGACCTCCACATCCCCGACCCCACCCCATGGCGCTCCGCACAGGAGCGGGTAGCCGTGGCCCGGCGGCGGGTTCTCGCGGCCCGGGAGTCCTGCAACGCTGTGGAGGGCGATCCGCCCGAACTCCGGCCACACCCCCGCCATGCCGGCGTTGTCGGCGCCGGCTTCGTCGATCGCCTGCAGCAGGCGCAGCGACCGCTCCCGGTCCGCCTCCCGGCGGGCCGAGCCCTCCGGCCGCCCAGCGGTGTCCGGCGCCGGCGGAGCGGGGGCGCGGAGGGTACAGGGCACCCGCGCCACGCGCTGGCCAGCGCCACCGTTGCGGCCAGCAGGCACAAGGACAGGACGACGGTCTCGTACCCGGCCCTGTCGGCCCACGAGCCGCACGCGCCGCCGTCCCCGCCGGCACAGCGGCGCCGGTACAGCGCCGCCTGCCCGTCATCACCACCGCTCCCCCGTCCAGCGCCTACCGGCCGCGTCCCGCAACACTCGAACCACCGGGCCCGTCATCACCAGGCTCTTGCGTCACCACCATGTCCCGGTGCTGTAAGGGAACTGGGTTCGGGGCACCCGCCCGCCCAGTCGGCCACTAGCGTGCGGCCATTGGGCCCAGCAGCCCAGCCGACCACCACACCCCGGGAGACGCTGCCATGCCCATCCTTGGTCCCCGCACCCTCCTCGCCACGATCGCCCTCGCAACCACGCTGACGCTGACCGCCTGCGACCCCGCAGCCGAAGCCGAAGCCCCTCCCGCTCCTCCCGCCCCTCCCGCCGCCTCCGCCACTGTCTCCGCGCCCGCCTCCTCCAACTCGCCCGCCGGTTCGGGCAAGCACACGCTGGCCGAGGCCGCCACCGCCGGCGGGCTCACCAAGGCCACCGGTGCCAGCGCGGTCTCCGATGTCCCGGTTGACCCGGGCGAGATGCGTGACGGCATGCACCTGGTGGTCGCTGACTACAACCGTGCCGGGCAGACCTCCGGCCGCCGCATCCTTTTCGTTGGCGTCGACGGCGTTCCCGAGGACCCGAACAAGCGTCGCGAGCACCTTTGGCGCGGCCTGATCGACTACGCGCTGCAGAACGGCTCCACCGGCACCCCCACCACCGCCAAGCCGTACCAGCCCGGCCCATTCGGCGGATCCCTCGAGTGCCTCAGCCTGCCCGAGTCCGCCAACACCACCGACGTCATCTGCGGCTGGTCCGACACCACGACCGCCGCTGTCGCACTCTTCCCCCGCACCACCCCGGCCGACGCCGCCCGCCTCTTCGCCGCCATGCGCGCCGACCTCGAACACTGACCGCCCCGTCTACCGCACCCCCATGGCAGGGGCGTCGCGCAGGCAGCGGCGCCGCTGGTGATCCACGCCAGGGTGCGTTCCACTATCCAGCGTTTGGGAATGGCCTTGAAGCCCTGGCTCTTGCGGCGGCCGGGGTGATCGGGGATCTCCAGGTCGAGGCCGAGGGTCCGGCGGCTCCAGAGCACGAGTTCGCCGTCGTAACCGTGGTCCGCCCAGACCTTGGTGCCCTGCGGCCTTGATCGACTGCGCGTCGATGATCGCGGCCGTCGGCTGCTCGGAGCGTCCCGCGCGGCGGCGGACCTCCTTCACCAGCGAGGCTCCGTAGCCCTCGGCGAGCTGCGGCGATCATGGCGGTCTTCCTCATGGTGGGGTTCCCTCCCTGAGGCGGTGTCAGCGCACCGCCGTGGCGTGAGCAGCGGCTGGTGGGTCCCGGGAAGGGGGCGGTCGGCTGCCTCACTGGAGATCAACGGCGGGCTGGCGAGAACGGCATGGCCGGCCCCCGCCCGTTCCAGCGGCGCCGCACCCGCTCAGCCGCATGGCCGCGTCCCGTGACAGTCCCACCCCCAAGGGGCTGCGCGGCCTGCGGCTCGGCGGTCCCCACGATGGGGCCCGAGCGGGGTGTCCTCGCACGGGTACACGGTGGACGACTGTGGTCGATGCCGGTGCGCTGCGGTGGTCAACGGGCGTAGCGTGGTGGGGTATGAGCGAGGTTGTGGAAGCCAGGGGCCCGAAGGTTCCGCCGCCTCGGAAGAAGCCGGTGGAGCCGCCGCGGCCGCAGCCGGCGACGAAGCCGAAGTCGCTCACCGGGGTGCCGCCTAGGCTGGTCGTCACCAGCCGGCGGGCGAGGGTGCTGGCGTTCCGTGCGGACCAGTGGGCGGCCAAGAAAGCCGCTGCACAGGCTGCGCTGGCCGTCGCCGATTGGGACTACCCGCTGCTCGACGAGCACGACTTCCTCAAAACGGTCCACGGCCTCGTCCACACGGCCGTGGCAGCCAGCGGACAGAGTGCTCGCGTCCGGGTGTGGCGCCGGTACGCGCGGGTCACAGGTTCAGAAGGAGACGTCGAAGTAGTCGATGTCGGTGAACTCGACCCGCGCCGCCGGGCCTGACGGCGCACCGATCTACGTGATCCTCGACAACCTGTCTGCCCACAAGGGCACCGGCATCCGCCGCTGGGCGAAGAAGAACAAGGTCGAGCTGTGCTTCACCCCGGCATACGCGTCCTGGGCCAACGCCATCGAGGCCCACTTCGGACCGCTCCGACAGTTCAACATCGCCAACTGCCAGCCGCCCCAACCACACTGTTCAGACCTGGGCCGTGCACGCTCACCTGCGCTGGCGCAACGCCAACGCCCGCCACCACGACGTCCTGGCCGCCGAACGCTGTGAAACGCGCCCGCATCCGCAGCAAGAAAGGCATCCGTTGCGGCGGACGCCCCCTCAAATCCGCGGCGTGATCCCACTCGGCGGACCTATGCGGTCATTGGACTAGACGTACCGCAATTCTCAGTCACGGTGCCGTCAGGCCAGAACTGCAGGAGGAAGCACGCCCCCACGAGATCGCTTGTGGCTGCCTCCCATGGAAGTTCCTCAGGGGCTTCACGTCGGCTGATTCGCAGCCGCCAACGGCCAGGCGATGATAGGTGCGGTCCCTTGTCCGAGCCCGCGTCGCTTTGATCCACGAAGAAGCGCGCCGTGGGCAGATCCAGCGACATGCACACCTGATCAGGCCAGTACCCTTCATCGATCTCAGCGGATCCGTCCCACACCTCGACCCGCAGCCGCGCTTGGATGATCAAGCTGTCAGCCGTCTCCAGGAACACCGAGCCGGAACTGGCATGGACCCAATCGCTTCCTGGTAGGCGGTCCGGCAGTCCTTCGCCCGCACACGCTTCATCAACCAGACCAAACATGCCATCCACGACATATACGTCTTGCTGCATGGCGATCGACATCAATGCCACCCAGATCTCCTCCTGTCAACAAGAAGGCGTACCAACACCGCACATCATGATCGCAAACCGCCATACGCCGCACGGTCCAACCCGGCGAACCTATGCGGTCACAGCACTAGCCAGGCCGGGGTGGTGCTGGCACCACCCCGGATACGGGCAGTGGGGTGGTCGTCCGGTGGGCCGGGTTCTCGGAGGATCGGGGTGTACCGAACCGCTCCGACCGGGGGACCACTCACATGCACCTCTTCAAGAAGCCCGCGCGGTGGGCCACGGCCGCCGCGTGCGGGCTGCTCGCTTTCGCCGCCCTGCCCGCGTCGCTGGCGAGCGCCGCCGGGGCCGGGGCGAAGGGCGGCGCGCCGGCCGTGCCCGCGCGGTACGCGCAGCAGCGCCTCGACTGGCAGCCGTGCCAGTCCGGTGCGCTGGAGTGCGCCTCCATGACGGTGCCGCGCGACTGGTACCACCCGGGCACGGGGGCGGACCTGACCGTCGCGGTGTCCCGGCACCGGGCTGCGGACCCCGCCGCGCGGCGGGGCGTGCTGATGATGGCGGCCGGCGGGCCGGGCGCCTCGGGGCTGGGCCGGCCGGCGGGGCTGGCGGCGTACTCGCCCACGGTGGCGGCCGCGTACGACGTCGTCAGCTTCGACCAGCGCGGGGTCGGGGCCAGCACGCAGGTGGTCTGCTCCGACCAGGACGTGGTGGACGCCCTGTTCACCAGCGGCGACCTGCGCGACCGCTCTCGCCGGGCCGTGGACGCTACCGTGGACCGGGCGCGGAACTTCGTACGGGACTGCGAGCGGCGGTCGGGCGATCTGCTCCCGTACATCACCACCGACCAGGCCGTGCACGACATGGATCTGTTCCGGGCGCTGCTCGGCGAGTCGAAGGTGTCCTACTACGGACCCTCGTACGCCACCTTCCTCGGCGCCTACTACGCAACCGAGTTCCCGCACCGGGTCGACCGGGTGGTACTCGACAGCAACATCGGCTTCACGGGTAGTTGGCAGAAGTTCCTGACGGGCCAGCCGATGAGCTTCCAGCGCCGGTTCGAACAGGACTTCCTGCCCTGGCTCGCCGCGAACGACGCGACGTACCACCGGGGCCGGACCGCCGAGGAGGCCAAAGCCTCGTACGAGCGGCTGCGGCGCGCGCTGGGCGAGCACCCGCTGGACTTGGAGGGGACGACGGTCACCCCCAACCACCTCGACGCCGCCGCCACCTCCATCATCTACAGCGGCGACCGCTTTCCCGATCTGGCAATGCTGCTCGATGTCCTGGAGCACCCGGAGGCGGCTCCGCCGGCCGCCCGCAAGGCCCTGGCCGAGAAGCTGAAGCACCCGCTGGGGGCGCAGTTCGCGGCAGACTTCTTCTCCGTCATCTGCCAGGACACCCCGTGGAACCACGACAGCGCCTTCTGGGTCCGCCGCAGCGCGGCCGACGGCGCCGCGTACCCGATGGCCGGGGCCCGTGAGCTGACCTTCGCCTCGGTCTGCGCCGCCTGGCCGCGTTCCCAGGCGCCCCGGGTGCAGGTCACCGGGCGGGGGCTGCCGCCGATCATGATGCTCAACTCGCTCCACGACCCGGCCACTTACTACGAGGGCGCGCTGCGGGCCCACCAGGGGACGGCCGGATCCCGGCTGATCACCGTCGGCGGCGGCGACCATGGCGTCTACCAGTCGCACAACCCCTGTGTGGACGCGTACGTCGAGGGCTTCCTCGTCGACGGCCGGATGCCGACCGAGGATGCCTCGTGCGAGGGCAAGCCGCTTCCCGACCCGACCGCTAGCCGGTAGGTCGTCTCCTTCGGATCTTGCCGGTCAACCCTTCTCGAACACCTTGTTCAGCGACCGAAGCGCCCCCTGCTGAGGCCTGCCTGTCCGGCACTGGATACGCAGCAGCCGTCCACACCGCCTCACTCCTGCGCCCTTGAGGCTCCGACCACTCCCTCGGCCAGGGCGGGGGCTCTGCCCGGGGCGGATCAGTCCTGGAACCGCTCGGTCTCGGAGATCCTCGCGACGTACGACCGGACCTCGTCCGACTCGGGCACCCGCGGCCGGGGAAACCCACCCGGGGTGCGAGAAGGCCGGCCGGGGCCGAGGGCCCCATGCGGACGCAGGTTGCCGCGAGGACCACCACAGCGGCGAGGAGCAGCGTCCAGGCGGGCCGGGCCGCGTAGGGCGGCGGGCGAGGCTGGCGGGCCCCTCGTGGCCCGGGGCCGGCAGTTCGCACCCTCGCAGGACCGGTTGTCGCGGCCCCGGACGTCGATGCGGTGGCTAGGTGGTGCTCGGCATTTGGGGCGATCGCCCGGCAGCGGAGCGCGGCGTGCAGAATGTCGTCGGTGATCACCGGTGGCCGGCCGCCGCGGTTGCCTTTGCGGGCTGCGGAGTACCTGCGGATCGCGAGACGGTCCAGGTGTACCGCGCCGCGGGGTCGTTCACCCGGCCGGTGTTTCGGCGATCCACTGGGCGAGGGAGAGCAGGGTGGTTTCGACGCTGCTGGTCATGTAGTCGCGCAGGGCGTCGAGGTCGCCGCGGGTGGCGCCGAGCACAGGGTCGAGGCGCAGGAGTTGCCAGGACTGCTCGACGACGGTTCCACGTCCCTGGGGGTGGCAGGTCCAGCTCCATTGCACGATGCCGTCCTCGGCACCGCCGACCACGAAGGCGAAGGAGGCGCCGGGGTCGGCCCTTACGACCTGGGAGCGGGTGGTCCACTGCTTGCCGTCCTTGTGGTTGCGGCCGCTGAACCAGGCACCGACCCGGGGGCCGGCGCCCTGGTCGAACGTGACGTCGCTCGCGTTGGGGCTCCAGCGTCCGATGGCGGACACGTCACTGACCAGGTCGTAGACACGGGCGGGCGCGGCAGCGACCCAGGCGCGCCGGGTGAAGCTGAAATCCGATGCGTCCAGGACCTCGAAGACGTCGTGTTCGCTGGTGGTGGCGCTGGCGTGCAAGGTGTCCTCCTGGACAGGTGTGGTGGGGTCATGTCGGCAATGCCTACGTCACCACCGCTCCCGCCGGGCAGCCAGACCCGCTGGTGCCTATCCGCGCCAGGGTCAGGCTGTGCGGTCGGGCCCGGCCCATACTCGGATCCATGAACGGAAAAGTGCGGCTCGGGGAGTTCCTGCAGACGCGGCGCTCGCAGCTGCAACCGGAGGATCTCGGTATACCCGGCTACGGGGAGCGGCGCCGTGTGCCGGGTCTTCGACGAGAGGAGCTGGCGTCGCTGGCGGGTGTCAGCGTCTCGTACTACACCCGGCTGGAACAGGGGCAGTCCTTGAACGCCTCACCGCAGGTGCTGGACGCGATCGCCCGGGCCCTGCGGCTGGAGGAGGCCGAGCGCCTGCACTTGCACGACCTGGCCCGGTCGTCGGCCACGGACTCAGGCCGAGGCCGTCGGCCCGCCCCGGAGCGGGTGACGGAGGCGACCGGCCAGCTGCTGGAGGCACTGGCCCACGTCCCGGCCATCGTGACCGGCCGCCGCAGTGACGTCCTGGCATGGAACCGGCTGGGCCACGCGCTGTTCGCCGGACACCTGGACCCGGGCGCCCCGGACCGGCCGGCGGATCAGCCGAACATGGCCCGGCTGGTGTTCCTCGACGCGCACACCCGTGACCTGTACGCCGACTGGCCTGCCAAGGCCAGGGCCGTGGTGGGGAATCTGCGCCTGGTGGCGGGCCGGCACCCGGACGACACTACGCTCCACGCGCTCGTGGGTGAACTGAGCTCGAAGAGCGCGGAGTTCGCCTCGATGTGGGCCGACCACCGCGTCACGGCGTGCGCCGTCGCGACCTACGAGATGCGGCACCCGCTGGTCGGCCCGCTGACCGTCACCCAACAGACCCTGAGTCAGGGCCTGGGTCCGGACCAGGGGCAGAACATCGTGGTCGCCACCACCGAGGCCCACTCGACTGCGCGGACCACGCTGGCCCTGCTCGACCAGGTCACGCCGCAGCACGACCCGGCGCGACAGGGAATCCGGGCCGGCTCCCGCTGACCTGGCGCACCCCACAAGCCCCGCAACCCCCAACCCCCGCATCGGCGTACCGCTGCCGCATGCCCGAAAACAGTGAAGGAACCGTGTTCAAGAACAAGTTCACGTTGTCCAAGACCGCTGCGGCACGTCGTACTGACCGCGGCAGCGGTCGTCGCGGCCACCCCCGGCGTCGCGTCTGCCGCCTCCGCCCCACTGAGCTGCGCCCGCATCGCCGCGCACCGGTCGCCGGCAGCGCCACACCCCCACCGATCAGCGCCACAGCAGCAGCGCCCAGCACGACACGACGGTTGGAAATCTTGAACATCGGAATTCTCCCCAAGTCATCAGGAGGGGTGGGATTTCGGCCCCATCTCGCCCGAGGATTTCCCCGAAGAGCACCTGCTTCAAATGAATGCCACCCCAGTCGCCCCGTCATGTCCCCGAAATTCGTGTCTTGACAGCCGCCCCCGCCCATGCCGGAGAGCACCCGCGCAGCCTGCCCCCTGGCAACGGGACAGGCAGGCCCCTACCGATGCCGCGTACCGCTACCGGCAGCGTGAGGGGCACCTCGACGTCCCCTACGAGCACGTCGAGGTGGTGGGGGCGTTCCCGCTGGGGCGGTGGCTGTCGGATCAGCGGCGCATGTTCCGGGCCGGGGCCATGACCGGCGAGCGCGCGGCCGGGCTGGAGGAGCTGGGGATCGTCTGGGACACCGCCGACCACGGGTTCGAGACCAACCTCGCCGCCGCCCGCACCTACTACGAGCTCCACGGGACCCTCGCAGCCCCACGGGGGGGCCATCATCCCCGACATCCAGGTCGGGCGGTATCTATCGAACATCCGCCGCCCGGGCGGGCTGGGCATGGACCCCGTACGGGCGAAGCGGACGGACCGCGGCGCTCGCAGCGATCGCCCCGGACTGGAACCCGGGGGTGCTGGGGTGGACGGTCGGCTGGCAGCGGCGCTACGCCTGCCTCGCCCAGCTCCTGGCCGGAGGCGCCCGCCTGACCGCGATCGTGCCGGGGGTGACGCGGCACGGCGAGGACATCGGCCGGTGGCTGGCCACCCAACAGCAGGGCTGGGACCGGCTGAACGAGGAGCAGCGGCGCTGGCTCGGCGAACTCGGCGTGAAGAAGGCCCCACTCGCCCGCCAGGCGGCGGCTTAGACGGCTGCGGTGTGCGGGCCGCGCGCGGGCGGCGAGGCGTTCCAGAGGGGTCTCCAGACCCTCCAGCAGTACATCGCGCGGGAGGGCGCCCTGCCGGGGCGGGCCGGTGTGCAGGAGATGCCGGACGGGGACATTCGCCGCGTCGGGGTGTGGCCGGCCAATCAGAAGCAGCGCCACGACCGGCTCGACCAGGCGCAGCGTGCCACTCTGGCCGAGCTGGGCGTGGACTGGCCGGGTAGCGCGCTCCCGCCCGGGACCGACCGCCGGGGATCGACCGCCTGGAGGAGGCGGTCGATCAGGAGGTGCGGTGGCTCGGCTACCGCAGGATCACGTCGGACACGGACAGGAAGAACTCGCCGGTCATGCCGCCGTTCTCACCGTTCGGGGTGTCCGGTCCTCCGTGGCCGCCCCAGATGTCCACGATCGCCGCCCGGCCGGTCCGGCGCGGGATTGAGGCGAACTCCCAAGCGGTGGATTCCTCTTCCCGGGGCGCACCGTGCACCTCGACCAGGAAGGGAATCGGCTCCAGGTCCTTCCAGCTCAGGCCTTCCGAGGGAACCCAGCCGGGGCGGGTGATGAACCACCGGTGGGACCAGCTCTCGCCCTGGTGATACGCCATGTAGTCGTAGGTGAAGGTCTGGGTGGGGGCCGAGGTGTCCAGTTCCGTCACGGGCCAGTCCCCGAGGGTGTCGTCCGGGGCCAGATCCAGACCGCGGAACGCCGGGTTCCCCGCGGACGCAAGGGTGCTGCCCTCGAAGAACTTGCGGTACTCCAGGTACTTCTGCGCGTCGTTCCACGGGTAGTCGGCGAGCATCCTGTCAGCCCCCGGCACCACTTCGTGCCAGTCGGTGCTGGTGTTGACGCGGCGCGCCTCGGCGCAGATCCGTGAGGGGTCCAGGTCCCGGATCGCGGCGCCGGCCCGGCTGCGCGGGTGGTTGGCCGTGCCGTGCCGCGGATCCACCGGGCCGGTCTCAGGTGTCTTCTCGCGGGGCAGGCGCACCGCCCACTTCTCCAGGCCGGCCCGCTCCGAGCCGATGGCGACCACATTGGTGAACGGCGTGAACTGATCGCCTGCCTTGGCACGGATCTTGACATGGAGCTGCCCTGTCGGCTCCTCGTCCCCCAGGTCGACCCAGTGGGAGTTGGACTGCATCCAGTTCCATGAAGACCAGTGGAGGAAGACCGTCTGCCGCAGCTCGTCGTTGAGCCACACCTCGTACAGGTGCGGGTAGGGCGCGTCGCCCTCGTTCCAGTCCGCCGGTGGTGGCCAGGCCTCATGATCGGGGGCGTTGTCCCCGATCTGCCAGCGCAGGCTGATCCCGTACATCGTGTACTTGCCGTCATCGCGGTACCTGATGTCCGCGCGAAGGTCGGACGGAGCAGTCGTCTGGAAGTTGCTCACGGCGTCCCCTTCTCCTCGATCGAATCCATCCCTGAGGCCATCACCACGGAGCAGCACACACAACCGACAGTTACAGGCCGTGACAGAAAGTCACTGTAGATCATCCGGGGCCACCCGGACAGACGGATCACGGCCACCCAAGCCGAACATTCAGCCCATCAGGTGCCGTTCCAGACCTCTGGAACGGCCGCTCCCGCCCGGGGCCGAACGCACGGCTTCGGCGATCGCCAGGTGCACGGCTCCTTCGAGTCGGGCGGCGGCCAGCAGCGGCGGCGTTTCGATTCGGGCCCAGGAGGCCGTTCAGCAGGGCGGCGGTCAGCGGCTTTGGGGTTCGCGGTGCTCGGACGCGGGTCGGTCCGCCCGCTCGCCGGCGTACATCAGGACGTGCCGGGGGTGGTCCTCTACGAGGAACACCTGCGGTCGGGCTGGTGGTTGCTCCCCCGGCTGCTGGGCATCGCCCTGATCTGCGCGGGGGTGCTGGCCCTCGCGCGGGCCGGGGACGACGGGCCCTGACTACAGGTCGCGGTGCACCTGTGAGGGCCAGATGTGGTCCTGCGGGCTGTGCGGGATCGGTGCCGAGGCGTGGGGCGCCCAGGCCGGGTCCGCCTCGTAGCCGCCGTGCGGCTCCGCCGCGGGACCGTCCCAAGCCCCGGCAACCTGCGGCGCCCCGGGCGCGGGCGGGCGGCCGTACGGAGGGGCGGAGGGCCGGGACGGCACCGCGGTCAGCGGCTCGGAGGGAGTGGCGGGTACCTGCAGGCTGCCGTAGCGCTCCATCCGCTGCCAGCGCAGTCGGGAGCCGGCGACGGCGGTGAAGACGGACTGGATCACCACCAGGTACATGAGCTGGCGGTAGACGAACTGTTGCAGCGGCAGGCTCCACAGCGGGCCCGGCCGCTCCCCGTCCAGGCGGAACGCGTACAGGCCCATCAGGACCTGGAGGAGCAGGAACGCCGTCCACAGGCCGAGGATGCGCAGGGGGTCGAGGAAGACCAGGCCGTAGACGGCGAAGACGTCCACGACGGGCGCGAGCAGTGGCAGCAGGACCTGGAACATCAGCAGGTAGACCAGACCGCGTCGCCCGAGCTTGCCGGCCTGCCCCCGCTGGGCGAGGGCGCCCCGGTGCTTCCACATGGCCTGGAGGGTGCCGTAGCACCACCGGTAACGCTGCTTCCACAGGGCACCGAGCGAGGCGGGCGCTTCCGTCCAGGCCTTGGCCCGCTCCTCGTAGACAACGCGCCAGCCGTCCCGGCACAGGGCCATGGTGAGGTCGGTGTCCTCGGCCAGGGTGGTGTCGCTGACACCGCCGACCCGCAGCAGTGCCTCGCGGCGGAACGCGCCGACGGCGCCGGGCACGGTGGGCATGCACTCGGCGAGGTCGAACAGGCGGCGGTCGAGGTTGAAGCCGACGACGTACTCGATGTGCTGCCAGCGTCCGAGCAGCCCGCCCCGGTTGACCACCTTGGCGTTGCCGGAGACCGCGCCCACCCGGCGCTGGGCGAAGGGCTGGACGAGCATGCGGACGGCGTCCGGTTCGAAGACGGTGTCGCCGTCGACCATGACGAGCAGATTGCAGGAGGCGGCCGCGATACCCGTGTTGAGGGCGGCCGGCTTTCCGGCGTTCTGCTGCCGGATGACCCGTACGCCGGGCAGCCGGAGGGCCTCGGCGATGTCGGCGGTGCCGTCCGTGGAGCCGTCGTCGACGACGATGACCTCGAGTTGGTGGTCGGAGGCCACGAGGGAGCGGACGGCCGCCTCGATGCCGGCGCTCTCGTTGTATGCGGGGACGATGACGCTCACGGGTTCGGTGACCGGAGCGCCCCAGGGCCTGCGGCGCATCCGTACGTGCCGGCGTGCGGCGACGAAGACGGCGACCGCACGCAGCAGGCTGATCGCGCCCGCTGCCCACAGCAGCCACATGAGGGCTTCGAGGATCCAGTCGCTGGTACGGATCGCGGTGATCAGGGCGAGGCCCTGCCACCGGTCCGTGGTCGCGGCGGGCTGCACGGCCCCCCGGAGGGCGACCGCATCGCCCACCGTGGCGAACGTCCAGCCGGAGGCCTTCAGCCGCGGCACGAGCTCTTCGAGCGCGGCGACTGTCTGCGTGCGGTCTCCGCCCGCATCGTGCAGGAGCACGATCTGCCCGGCGGTGTCCTTGGGGGTGGCGCCGGCGACGATCTGTTCCACGCCCGGGCGTCGCCAGTCCTCGCTGTCCAGGGTCGTCAGGACGGTCAGGTACCCCTCCTGCCCGGCCTGGACGACGGCGCTCCAGTCGGCGTCGTCGAGCGCCTTGCCGGTGGAGGAGTACGGCGGGCGCAGCAGCGGCGTGGTGACGCCGGTGGCGCCGGCGATGACGAGCTGGGTCTCGCGCAGTTCCAGGGAACGCCGCCAGGCGGAGGCGGCGCCGAGATCGGTGTGGGTGAAGCTGTGCAGGCCGATCTGGTGGCCCTCGTCGACGATCCGGCGGGCGAGGTCGGGATTCTCGGCGACCCGGGTGCCGACGGTGAAGAAGGTCGCGGGCACGGCGTTGCGGCGCAGCACGTCGAGGATCTTCGGGGTCCAGACGGGGTCGGGGCCGTCGTCGAAGGTCAGAGCGATCGTGCGGGCCGCCGGGGCAGCGGTGCGGGCCGCCTTCCCCTCGATCACCGGCCCGCCGGAGCTGATCTCCGCCGGTACGGACGTCCCCGGATCCTGCTCACGGTGAGCCCCGTCGGGGGTGGAGTCGAACAGGTGCTGGGTGTAGCCCTGGAGGAGCAGCGCCGCCGAAAGGGTGAGCACCAGGGTGGTCAGCAACAGCCAGTGGGTGCGCAGGGGGACGTTGCGTACGGTGCTGTGCCTGCCGTGGGGGCGGCGGCGACGGTTCTTCGACAAGGGGTGGGACTTCCTGCCTGCTGCGTGGGGCGGTGCGGTGCCGGCTGCCTGCACTGTGCTGGGCCTGTCCGGTGTGACGGACGTGGCGGACGTGGCCGGCTCAGGGACGGCCGGTGGACTTGCCGCCCCCCTGTCCGGGGGGAGCGGTGGCGCGGCCGCGACCGCGAGGCGACGGAGCGGGGTCTGCCGGTCCGGTCGCGGCCTTCGTCGGGCCCTGGCCGGTGCTGGGCGTCCCCTTGTCGGTCACGGTCGTGGCGGCCGGGGAGGGTGCGGCGCGGCTGTGCGAGGCTGCCGGGGCGGGGCGTGTGCTGCTCGCCGGACCGCGGGTGGAGGGGCCTGCGGTGCCGGCCCCTGCCGTGCCCCCGGGCAGGGGGGTGTGGGGAGCCTGGGCGGAGGGCAGGAAAGGCGACTGGAAGGTGGGGCCGCCCAGCAGGGTGCTCATGAGCAGCACGACATAGGCGACGGCTGGTACCACCAGCAGGTAGCCCCAGCGACGCACCCGGCGCTGTCTGCGCCCCGACGTGTCGACGAAGACGGGGGGCTCGGCGGCGGCCGGGACCGGCTGCACCTGTGCCGTGCCGTACGCATCGATATCACCGGGGAAGAGCTCCATCGTGTCCTGATCCGGGATGCCGAGGGGTGGGTGCATGCGTGGTGGCCTCTGGATCGGGAAGCGGAGCGGACTGATGCCGGGGGCGCGCTCGAGAGGGCGCCCCATGCCGTTCAGCGCTGGAACCACCTTCCGTGTCACTCCCGGTGCTGAACCGGTCCCTTTCCGTGCGGTGGCGACCGGGATGCCCCGGTCGGCGCCGATCCACCCGCTCCGCCCTGGTTGACCGGCCGGCCGGGCGCTTCGTCCCGTTCGCCCTGGCAGACGAGGCCGTACTCGCCGGTGCACTGCTCGGCGCCGGGCTGGCCGCTTCCCTGACCGTCCTGATCCTCGCCGTGCCCGGGATCCGCCGCGCCGACCGCCAAGGCGTGCTGGACCGGAGGCGGCGCAGCGAACTGTGGTCGCTGCCGAACGCCGTCGAACGCCGGCTCGCTGTCCCCCTCCTCGGCGCCGGCGACGGGGCACACTCCGGCGCCTGAGCACACAGCCAGGGACCGGCTCTACATCCCCACGGGTCAGCGAAGACGGTCGGCGCTCAGAGACTGACCACGGCTGATCAGCGTGCCCGGCGTCCGGCACACCCGCAGGTCACACCGCAACAGCGACGGCAAAGGCGGCCGTCGGCGCATACCACCCCTCCTCCGCCCCGGACTGCACACCAAACTGATCACCCCCGCCGGCCCCACAGCGCACGTCGTTGGACCCGCCCGGGCATGCCGCGGTCACGAGCAGCCGAGGAGCACGGCGAAGAGCCGCCACTTGTCGAGGCGGCGGCCCTCACCTTCGGGCTGTCCTATGGGGCGGGGGTGAACTCCACGTCGGTGCCGCCGCAGCCGGCCGCGATGTCCAGCAGCCGGTCCTGCTCCGCCTCGTCGACCGCGAGCCCCCAGCGGAGCTTGGTCGCGGTCCACTCGGCGCCGTACCGGCACAGCGCGTCCGCGGACGGCGGCAGCCACTCCGCCGGGTCCTGGTCGGCCTTGCTCTTGTTCGAGCGGGCTGTCACCGCGACCAGGGAGGCCGGCTGGCCCTGGTCGTTCGCGTACGCCTCCCGCCGGGCCGGGGGCCATCCGCCGCCCCTGAATCCCAGGCCTCGGCGAGCGGGATCATGTGGTCGATCTCCAGGCCCGGCCGAGGGCTCGCCGGACACCTCCACATCCCCGGTCTGGAAGCGGAGGCGGGTGAAGGCTGGCCGATGTCACTGAACCTTGACCGGCCAGCCGCTGGGGCCATATGTCAGCGCGCGGTGACCGAATACGCGGCGAGCGCACGGTTGCCGCGCGGCTTGGCGATGGCCCGGAGAACGTCGGCCTGGCTCAGGACGAGCTGTCTCACCGGCTCGGGCAGCGCGGCCAGACGCTCCTCCGTTCCGACCAGGTCGAGGCAAGCAGCGATTTCCCAGTCACCGTCCTGAAGGTCTTCGGTATCGACCGACCTGCCGCCGTCAGCTGTCCAGCCGGCCTCAGGCAGGAGCCGCAGCAGCCCCTCGCGGGAGAAAGCCGTGCGGACGTTGCCCTGGCCATGCGATCCTGCGGCCTCGGCCTGCCCCTGGATCAGCACGGCGAGCAGGTGCGCCAGCTGGTCGCCAGATGCAGGCGTCAGGTCCCACTCGGTGAACCACAGCCGCCGCGCCCACGGCCGTACCCGGGCCAGTGTGTCGCGCAGTTGTCCGAGCGATGCGAAGTACCAGGAGCAATGTGCGAGCACCACGTGGTCAAAGGTGCTTTCGGGGAAGTCGACTGATCGGTCGAGGACGTCGGTGCCGAAGCGGAAGTCGATGCGCGGCCCGAGAGGGCCCGCCGCGAGCCGGGCTGCCGATTCCCCGAGCGTGACCGGCGTCCCATAGGAGGGGTCGGCCACGTCAATGGCCACCACGCGCCCATGGGGGCCAACCGCCTCTGCAAGGACGGCGGTCATGTCGCCCTGGCCGCAGCCCAGTTCGAGAACAGTGGAGCCTGGTGCGATGTGCCAGCTCGCCACGAGCGCGGCGCGGTGGCGAGTCTGGGACAGCTGGATGTCCGGGCTGTGATCGGCGGCGGCCATGCCGGCTGCGAGCGACGGGGCCTTGGCGCGGAGATCGGAGTGATTCACAAAGTCCTTGGTGATACTCGGCGGTCGGTGCGAGCCGATGGTATGAGACGCGTGGGCAGTGGCGCCTGCGACTTCCTGGGCATGTGCTGTGGTGCCGCAGTCTGAGCAGATTGGAAGCACGCGCTCACGGCCCGGGGCGGATCAGTCCTGGGGCCCAGGGCCGTCGGAGATCCTCGCAGCGTACGAGCGGATCTCGTCCGGCTCCGGCACCCGCGGCCCGGGAAACGTACCCGGAGGGCGTGGCGGCCGGCCGGGGCCGAGGGCCATGCGGACGCAGGTGACCGCGAGGACCACCACGGCGGCGAGGAGCAGTGTCCAGGAGGCCGGGCCGCGCAGCCCGGCCCAGGGGCCGGCGTAGTGGTGGACGGCCCAGCCCGCGGCGCTCAGCGCGGGGCCGAGCGCGGTACCGCTGTAGAAATGCCGCGGGTCCACCGCGGATTCTCCCTTCCACCCGGGGGTCGCGTTCCACCGGGTCGTACCCGTGCTGACAACGCTCCGCACCCGGGAAAGGACCCGGCCCCCCGGCAGCCCGCCGTGCCGGCTTCCTGGCCCCCGGGGAGCAGCACCGGGCACCCCAGCCCTGCCCGTGCCTACCTGGTGCTTTGCGCGTCAGAAGCACCCCCTCTGCGCAGCGTCATGGGCGGCGGTACCACGGGCTGGTCCAGCGCTTGCGGCCGGTTCATGGCGCTGCGCGCCCAGCAGGGTGCCCGTTGCCCACTCGCCGCTCCGGTACTGCGGGACGATCCGTGCTCGCCTTCGTCCACCGATCGGCCCGCCCATGTCGCGAGTCTGGCGGGCTCACTCGTAGCATCGTGCACAACGTGCGGGATGCGCATGGCGCCGCTCGTGGCAATTTGGCGACGAGTGAGTCCGCCGAAGGGGTCCGAGGTGAGGTCCGAACCGCTGAACGAAAGCGCGTATGCGGGTCCAGGGGGCACCAACCCCGCGCCACGTGGAGTCCGATGGCGCCAATCGCCGGTTCTTCCGGTGGCTCTGGGCCTGCTGCTTGGCTCGATCGCTTCCTTCCTGCCGACCGGGACCGCACATGCGCACGACGTGGGGGCCCGCCGGGGCGTGGAGCCGGACACGCAGTGCCGGCCCACGATGGTTGGCGTGGCACACCAGGACGATGACCTGCTCTTCGTCGGTGCTGAGGTCCAGAGACTGATACGCGCCCGGTGCTTTGCCGGCACCGTCTACCTGACGGCCGGTGACGCCGGGCGCCCGTTCACCGGCGACGACTCCTACATACTCCGGCGAGAACAGGGTCTGCGTTCGGCCTACGCGCTGATGGCGGGAGTCCCGAGCCACTGGCGCCGGGCCGATCTTACGGTGCGGGGCCGCAGCCTCGTGTCCTTCGTCCTGAACGGCCGCCCCGGCGTACGGCTCGTCTTTCTCCGGTTGCCCGACGGATTCTCGAGGGGTGTCGGCAGTCCGCAGTACTCTCAGCAGAGCCTGCTGAAGCTGTTCCGCGGGCAGATCGCCTCGATGAGGCCGGTGGACGGCACAAGATCCTTCACGGCGGCGAACCTGACCTCGGTGCTGTCCGAGGTGCTCACGCTACGCAACGCGGAACGCGTTCTGACACTGGACTACGACAGCGCCACGTTCGGGGTCGGCCCGCCTCATCCGGCCGATCACAGCGATCACGAGATGGCCGGGCGGATATTCAGGCGGGCGGCATTCGGCTCCCCCGCCCGACCTACCGTGACACCGTACATCGGCTATGGTCTGCCGCTCCTGCCGCCAAACCTTACAGCGCGCCAGCAACGCGACAAGAAGGCTGCCTATTACGCCTATGCCGCATACGCAGGGTGTATCACACTGCCCTGCTCCTCCCGGTTCACCCTGAGCCGGAGCTTTCGTCTGTGGATGGAGAGGGAGCACCGCAGGCTGCACCGGCAGCCCCGTCCCGGGGAGACCTTGTCGGTCATCGGTCGTACTCCTGCGCGGACAGCCGTCGAGCACTGCCTCACGCGCAGCGTAGGGCAGGCCACTGACGACACCGTGAAGACGCAAGACTGCGCTGGCAGCCGCGACCAACGCTGAACCTTTGACCGCGGCACCATCAGGACCGCCGGAACCACTGCCTGCCTGACTACCGCTCCAAGGTTTGGACTGGCAGCCTGCGACGGATCGGACGACCAGACCTGGTGGCGCGATGCCGACGGCAGGATCGGATCAGGTACACAGTGCCTGCACTTGAGGAGTGCTGGTCGAACGGGAGTCACCTGAACTCCAGACCCGACCGGTCCTCCCCCCGCCATCGTGACCTCCGCGTCCATCACATCGAGCGGCAGCATGACCGCGCGCACCGGGTGGACGTCACGTCGCCGAGGTGCCCGGCCGCACGGCGAGGCCAGAGCACCCACAGGCACGACGCCTGGCGTACCGCCACGACCAGTGTCCTCGCGGCAGTGCGCAGCTTGTCACCCGAGCGGTGGGAGGCGAGGACGTCCGCAATGGCCAACCGGCGGCGACTGTGAAAATCGCTGTCCGATCACCGGAGCACGGTGATAGACATCCGGCGTGGAAAAGAATCTTGAGTTCCCTGACCTGTTGCGACTGATCGATGAACGGTCGACCGCCTTCCGCGCCGTGGTCGCCGCCGCGCCCGGTCTCGACGCGCAGGTGCCGTCCTGCCCCGGGTGGACGCTGTTCGATCTGGTGAAGCACCTGGGTGGGGGGGACCGTTTCTGGGCCGCCATCGTCGGCGCGGGGTCTGCCGACGCTCCCCCGGCCGAGGCCGTCGCCGCGCGCGCCGCGCTGGAAGTGCCGCAGGAGCGTGAGGCCCTGCTGGCCTGGCTGGACGCGTCGACGCAGCTTCTGCTGGGCGCCCTGCGCGCGGCGGGACCGGAGAGCGGTTGCTGGACGTGGTGGCCCGCGTCGCAGTCACCGCAGACCGCCGGCGGCACCGCCCGGCACCGGGTCCAGGAGACCGCGGTGCACACTTACGACGCCCAGCTCGCCGGGGGCTCCCCGCAGCCGCTGCCGGTCGAGCTGGCACTCGACGGTGTGGAGGAGTTCCTGTTCACCGTCTGCGCAACGCCGAGTGCCTGGCCGCACAAGCCCACGGCCTTCGACTTCCACGCCGCCGAGGGCCGCTCCTGGCGCCTCACCGTCGACGGCGACGGCGCACGCATCACCCGCATCCCCGCGCCCACCGCCGCGACCGGCGAAGACTCGGACGCAGCCGGCGCCTCCGTCCACGGCACGGCCAGTGAGCTGGTCCTCTACCTGTACGACCGGATCCAGGCCGACTCCTTGCACGTTGACGGAGATGCAGGGCTGCTCGACCTGCTCCGCGCCTGGGAGCCGGAGGAGAAGTAGGACGTAGCGGGGACGGTTGGCCGCGCCTCGAGCCGGTAGGACACGACTCTTCGCCAGGTTCGTCAGTCGCGGCACCGGGCTCAAACCCGCGAGGCGGCCTCGGGGCGTCACCAAGCCGACCGTCTACCTGGATGGCGGTGCGAATTTGTCCGTCCCAGCGATCACGAGAAGCGACGCGACTGCCGTCGTCCCGATCTCGTCGAGATGTCAGTCGATCGGGTGACTGCGGCGGCGGCTGTGCATGAGAGCAGGGCCTCTTGGTAGCTCGGCTCGAAGGGTGTCGAATCCAACGTGCGGTCCAGTGGGCCCTGTTGTCGCATTTCTACGGCAACGCGGGAGTGGGGTCCACTTCAGCCACTCTCGCGTGTGACTGTCTGGCTCGCAGGTTCGGGAACGCCAGAGACCACGGGGCGCGCGAGCGTCGGTATCCCACCGACATGTCGGACGCCGAGTGGGCGGTGGTCCGGCCACTGCTGCCGGTGCCGGGCTGGCTGCGGGGCCGGGGCGGGGCGGGGCGGGGCGGGCAGCCGGAGGCTTATTGCCACCGCGCGATGCTGGACGCGATCCGCTACCTGGTCGACAACGGCACGAAGTGGCGGGCCATGCCTGCCGACTTCCCACCGTGGGACCGGGTCTGCGCGTTCTTCCGGCGCCGGCGCAATCACGATCTGGTCCGCGAGTTCCACGACCGGCTCCGCCGCCTGGTCCGCGAGCGGGCCGGGCGGGACTCGGAGCCGGGCGCGGGCGTGATCGACTCGCAGTCGGTCAAAGCGGACGCGGTCGTCGGCTCTGACGGCCGCTGCTTCGACGGCGGCAAGCTGATCAACGGGCGCAAGCGGCACGTCGTGGTCGACACCCTTGGCCTGCTGCTCGCGGTGATGGTCACCGCAGCGGATGTGGGCGACCGCGCCGCGGCCCAGGTCCTGCTCACCCAGGTCACTGCCGCGCACCACCTGCTGGCCCTGGTCTGGGCCGACGGCGGATACACCGGCAGCCTCGTCGAGTACTGCCTCGCGGCCCTCGCCCTGGTCCTCGCCATCGTCAAACGCAGCGACGACATGCGCGGCTTCGTCGTGCTGCCCAAGCGTTGGATCGTCGAGCGGTTCTTCGCCCACCTGATGCGAAGTCGCCGTCTCGTGCGCGACTTCGAGCGTTCCATCGCCAGCGCGGAGGCGATGGTCTACTGGTCGATGACGATGCTCATGACCCCGCGTTGCCCGGCCACGTCCTTCGCGAGCGTGAATCGGCCAGGTGCCGGCTCGGTCAGCCAGCCGCGCGCCGTCAGCCGCTTGGCCTTCGATCGCAGTGCCTCCACCTTTCCCGGTACGGGGTCCAGGCCGAAGCAGGCGGCCATCTCCTGCCACGTCAAAGCTCCTTGACCGAGTCGGTTACGGTCGCTGAGGGCCTGCAGGATGCGCTGGTAGTCCACCGACAGCGCCGACCAGGCCAGCCCCGCGCGCCACACCGGCACCACTGTTTTGGCTTCGCCGCCTCCGCCGGTTCGGGCCGCGCCGGCTGCACACCGGGAGCCGGCAGACCCTCGGAGGCGGCGGGGCCGACGACGACGTCGTTGCCCGGGGCCAGTCCCTCGCCAACGCGTGAGCGGGCGATGACCCACTCGTTCCACTCCCGCTCAGCCACGGCCGGCCCGGCCTGGAGGCGGTCGGCCTCCTCCCGCAGATCGTCGACACGACGGCGAGCGGTGAGCTCACGCTCTTCCAGCAGTCCCCCGACCGACGGCATCCTCGACCTCCAGCAAAGCAACGACACGACACGTCACCACTGCCACGAGACCGCCGACCCTATGCCTGACCAGCGAGAACGCAGTCCTCAAGCCTGGAAAGACAACAACCTCCAAGGCAGCTGCGTTCCGACAGGATTCGCCACGCGACTCGCCGTCAGTGTCCCAGCAGCGCCTTGGCCGCCACGATGATCAACCCGAGCACGAGGTTGACGGCCACTTCGGCGACCAACTGGCGGCGGGTCGCGCCGCCCCGGACGGCGCTGAGGCAAGCCCACGTGACCTGCTGCGCCACGGCGACGCCGAGAGCGAGCCATACGCCGCCGCCCGAGTCCAGCCCCAGGAGCGGGCTCACCGCCACGATCGCAGCAGGCAGGGCGGCGGCCTCGACGATCGGCCACTCGTGCCCGGCGACCAGACGGATCTCGCGTCCGCTCCACGGCTGGCCGACCAGCCGTTCGCCCGCGAGGTGCGCGTAGACGTGCGCGGCCCAGAACACCAGGCCCGTGACGACCAGCAGCATCACGAGCTGGAATCGCGAATAGTGCCCCACGGCCCCGGCGGTGGCCAGTACGGACGCGGCAAGCAAGGAACCGTAGACGGCGCCCGCGCAGTCGGTCTTGGACTGCCCGACACGTGGGGTAGTGCGCAGCCTCACCCTCACTTTCCCACCGTAGATGCGGGGCACCGGCCCTGCATGTCGACCTTCTCCGGGTGGGATGTGTCCGACCCCCATGGGTTCTCCCCGCGGGCGCAGGGTCGACTGGGGCTGTGGCGTCGCGCCGTCGTGGGCGTGCGGACCATCCCCGCGGGCGCGGGGACCGCGGCCCCGACCCGGAGCCGGCATGCCAGGGGCCGCGGCCGCGAGTGTGGTGGAGCCGGAGCGGGCGGCGGCCGGGAAGACACGGGGCGGGAGGCGGCCGGTGGCGCCCGGCCCGGGGGCCGGCGACGCCGTAGAGGACGATCCGCTCAACACGGCCGCACTCCCAGGACCTCAGACCGGCCCGTCCCCCGCGTCCCGCCCGGCGGGAAAACCCCGACAAACGGCGACCGCGTGTCGAAAGTGCCAGAGGTGTGCCGCACACCAGACACCGCACACCACAGACCCCCACCACCAACCACCCGGCCAACCACGACCCCACACCCCCCTCCCCCAACCACCAACCGGAACCCAGACGGGGTCCTCCCATCCTCCGCGGGCGCGGGCGGCACAACCCAACCCCCGGCAGGCCGGGACATCACGGCCCGGTCCACCGAGCACGACACGAGGCCCAGCCCGCAGCCCGCACCGGGAGCCGCCGCCCACCGGCCGCGCCCCGTAGCCCTGGCGGGCGCGGTCCATTGCCGGCAGGCAGGGACCGCAGCCCCGGCCGGAGCCGGCACGCCGGGACCGCAGCCGCGGGAGCGAGCGGCGGCCGGTGCGGGGCCGGCGGCGGGAGCGGGACCCGGGGCCGCGGCGGGGACCCGCCGGGGGGCGCGGCCGGGGGCCCCTACTCTCTTTGGTCAAGGGAATCGAGACTGCGTTGGATCGAACGGCCAGGCAGCATGGCGGTGTGGCTGATCTTCTGTGGGATGACGTGAGCTGTTTCTTCGATCCGGACCTGATGGGGTCGCTGCCGGACGTGCGTGTCCCGGGCTGCTCGGTGGAGGATTGGCAGGCGGTCCTCGATCTTGTCGAGGCCAGGGGCTGGAACTGCCAGTACTCCGAGGGCGAGACGGTGATGCCGGTGCCCCGGGCGGAGACCGTGCTGTCCCGCCCGGCGGACGCTGAGTGCCCGGACCTGCGGGTCTGGCCGACTTCCGACGTGCTGGCGATCTTCCGTTTCAAAGACGACGAGGTCATCGACTTCGACGTCGACCTGCGGGAGTTGCAGGGCCAGGAACGACTCGATGTGTTCTGCGGCTTCCTCCGGGAGATCGGGCGACGCTTGGCCAAGCCGGTTCTGATGGATCCGGAGGGCGACTACGGCCATCCGGTGCTCGGCTTCGATGTCGAGGCCGATCGGGTCGTCCTTCTGGCTGAGCCGCTGGTCATGTGACCGCGGCCGCAGGCCGGGACTCGTAGAAGGTGCCTTCACGGAGCATCGCGAAGAGGACATCGGCCCGCCGTCTGGCGAAGCAGAGCAGAGCCTGCGACGAGGCGGGCGCGGCGGTGTTGGCGGCACCGCAGTCACGGCGGCGGCGGTGCGGGTGCCGTCGCTCTCCCCATGAGCCGATCAGGAGGCCCGCTTCCCGCTCCGGCAGGACCTCCCGCAATATCGCCACCTTCCGGGAGTGCGCGGCAGGCTGCACCTTCAACTGCTTCAACCCACGGGGCCGGTTACCGGGGTCGAGACCGCAGGGAACCGTCACGCCCTCGGCCAACGGACCCCAGACACGCTTCACGTCCAGGATCGCGGGCGCAGCCCACGGACCGGCGGCCTCCCCGTCCCCCGTACCGGCGGCGCGGCGGCGGGCGGCGGGCGGCGGGCGCGGCGCAGGAGCGGGCGCGGGAAACCGGCGGGCGGGCGCGGGCCCACGGGACACCGGCCGCGCCCATGCGCGCGGCCAGCACGTCCCCCGCCGGTACCGCGGCGCCGGCCGCGCGTGCATGAGCCGGAACGGGAGCGGCAGTCGACGCCCGGGCGGGCACGGCCGGGGCGGGCGCGGGGGTAGCGGGCGCGGCGGGGCGGGCGCGGCCCACCGGTCACCGGCCGCGGGTCCAGGAGCGGCGCCGGCCGAGGCAGTCGCTACCCGGGCAGGCGCGGACGAGGCGCGCGGCCGGGGCGGGCGCGGCCGGTCCACACCGACCCCCGCCCGGTGCGCATCGGCCAGGATCCGGGCGACATCGACCCCGGCAGCATCCAGGCGGCCCATCGCAGCCGCGATCTCCAGCCACGCCGGAGACGCCAGGATCGTGTCCCGCACCGGGCCCTCCGGCATCGTCGTGCGCAGGAGGCCGGCGCACCGGTCAGTGCGCTCCACCTCGATACGCGCCGTGCTCGCAGTGACGGCCTGATGGGCGGCGGCAGTCATCCGGCCCACCTGCGGCAGGAACACCCCCAGGTCGACACCCGCCTGCTGCAGGCCGATAGACCGGCGGGGCCGGCCGGGGTGTCAGTGGCCCCGGCTAGGGTCCTCTTTCGACGGGGTCGGTGGCGAAGCCTCCAGCACGGGAAACCCAACGGCATTAACCTCCCGGTCTGCGCGGGGGTGGCCACGGCCTAACCGGCGGCCGGGGAAAAAGGGCCACGCGAACGCTTGCCAGCGCCGGCCCCGTCCCAACCCGGGGCCATCAGCGGCAAGTCCGCACCCTGCATCAGCACGGCCAGGACGTCGTCGCCGAGATGGCCGCGCAACTGGCCCGCCGACCAGCCGGGGGTGGCGGCCGTCCTGCCGGGCCAACGTGGCGAGGATGTGGATGTGGTCGGTGGCGTGCCGTACGGCGATCCACCGGCAGGCCTGTTCGTCAGCGTGTTCGGCGATACCCGCGGCGTGCACCATGGCGGCGGCGACCTGCGCCCACCGGTCGTCGAAGAGGACCGGGTTGTCGGGGTGGTTGCGGACCGAGACGTGCCACACGTGCTCCGCCGGCCGTACGCCGCGCCGCGCTTCGACGGGAGCGTCCAAGAGCAGCGCCAGGTCCGCGCGCGTGATGCGGTCCGGGGCGCGGGCCGGGCACGGCGGGTCCGGGTTCCAGGCCGCGACGAGGTGGGGGGCGGTGTGCTCGTCGTGCTCGCCGGGACCGAAGAGGTAGTCCAGGAGCTCGGCGGTCGTCGACCCGCCCGGCGCCTTCTTCGGCATCACGAGCGGGGGTGCCTCTCCCGCATCACCGCGCACGTGGCCGTATCCACCCGGGCCACCGCCCCCAGTGCCTCCTCCAACACCCGCACGGCCGCGTCCGGGAGGCCGGCACCGGGAGTACCGGCGGGGGTCAGGGCGCGCAGAGCGGTGACGGTCTCGCGTAGGTGCGCCCGGGCCGCGACCAGCTCGCACAGTACGTCCCCGGCGTCATGGGAGACCGGTACCAGGACCTCCTGCGCGATCGCCATCACCTGCCGTCCCGCCCACGACGCGGGCGACATCCCCTCCCGGCCTGCAGCTCAACGTCGGCGGCAGCGGAGCCGGTGCACTGGCTCTGCGCCGGGCGGCCGCCCGGATCGGCACCCCGTACGCGTACGGGGGCGGCGGACCCGGCGGCCCCGGCCGGGGCTTCTGCGACGACGGCAACGGCTTCCTCCGCGGCCGCTGCTCCTCCTCCACCGTCGGGTTCGACTGCAGCAGCCTCGTCCAGTACGCCTACTGGCCCCGCACCCAGCTCCCCCGCACCGCCGCCGCGCAGTACGAGGCCACCGCCCACCGGCCCGTCGCCCGCGGCGAGCTCCGCCCGGGCGACCTGCTCTTCTGGGCCCGCCGCAACGGGTTCATCTGCCACGTCGGCTTCTACGCCGGTGACGGCCGCGTCCTCCACGCACCCCGCACCGGCCGCAACGTCGAGGTGGTGGTCCCCCTCGACACCGCCATGCCCGCCACCGAATACCGCGGCGCGACCCGCGCGTGGCGGGTGTGCAGGTTCCCGTTGGACCTGGCCATTTCCCATCGTTCTGGCTTCAACGTATCCGGTTGCAAGAACTGGAAGATCCTCCGCGACTGCCTCCAGGAGACGGCCTCCACCACGCCCTCCAGCCGTCGCCACCATGCACAACCTCGCCATGGCACGGTGAAACAGCAGGTCAGACACCACTCAGACCTGCCCGACCCCGGCCTTCTGCAACACCCTTCAAGGCCTGCTCTGGGCTCAGATCATGTGGGGGCGTGAGCGCGCTGCCGCGTCGGCGGGGTCAGTTGGGCAGCTGTACGTTCCAGGTGCGGTTGCCGGCCGCGTGGTGGTTGACTTGCACGGCCTCCTCCGGGTTTTCCGCGTCGAAGGCGGACGTGACGCGGTGCACCATCTCGTCGCTCGCCCAGAACGGCTCGGCCTTGGTGAAGCGTCCGCCCTGCTTCTTGCGGACCTTCCAGCGGAACCGGACTGTGTAGTCGACGAGGAAGTAGCCGGCCGACATGCGTGTGGTGGTGGAGAAGCCGGGGTTGTCGACGAAGGTGATCCGGTCGGCGGCGTTGATGATGTTGCCGTCCTCATCGTTGTACGGGGGGTGGAAGGGGCCGTCCACGACCCAGGCGCGGCTGGACTTCTTGGGCCGGTAGTTCACCGACGCCGGAATGATCTGGCGGCTTTCGTCGGAGACCTCCTGCCAGAAGTCGTACGCGTCTGCCGCGGGCGTCTGCATCCCGTCCGCGCGGCGCAGCGTTGCCGTCTGTTCGAAGCCGATGTTGTTGTCGCCGTTCAGCGACTGCTCCTCGTCTCCGTCGTAGCGGGAGGTGAAGACAAGGGTCGGGTTGCCGATCTCTTCCTCGACCTGCTTTTCCTTGCCCTTCACCGAGGGCGTCGCGCCGGCCTTGCCGCTGCGGGTGGCCCGGGTGGCCGCTCCTGCCTCGGTCTTCTGCTGGTTGGCCGGGGGGCTTTCGCCACGCTCGACGACCTCGTCCTGGGTGCGCTTTTTGCCGCGCGTACCGGGAGCGGCGTGCGGCACCTTTGGCCCGGCCGGGCCCTGCGCGATCATCCGCCCGAGCGTCGCATTGCCCACCGAGCGCTGCATGGCCATGGCCATGGCCGGATTGACCGGTCGGAGTTCCGGCGCGACCCGCTGGCCCCTGTCTGGATCCGCTGCGCGCCGGTTCGCGTTCGTCGCGACCTCGGCCTCTTCCCGGTCCTTGCGTAATGGCACGGCGCACACTCCCCGCGTGTAGACAGTCTGCCTAAAGGACGCTACTGGGATGGCCATAGGCGCAGGAGAGGCACAACGCCACCGCTGGGGGCAGCATGAATGCCCGCGAGGGCCAACCGACTGGGATGAGACAGGCGCACGTCGCCTTCTGCCCCACCGCAAGTCCACCCGGCCCGGGCAGGATGTTGACCACGCATGTGACTGCCGAGGTGGGGGTGGTAGCCCACCTCGGCAGTCGCCCCCGCACTCGCTGGCGGTGATGGTCGGCGTGAGAATGACGTGGCTATTCGTCACTCGTGTCGGCACCGGTGCGTCACGGCCTGTCAGTGTGAACTATCAGCTCGCTGGGGCCACACCGCTGACACCCAGCTGAGGATCTCCACTGGCACTCCCCCGCAGACCATCAGTGATAGGGCCCTCTCGTGCCCGACTACACCTCGTTGAAGCCACGCGACGCGTCGTAGATGTCAGCCTCGATGACGACCACCCAGAAGCTCGTCACGACGTAGTGGACCATTACGCGGTCTTCCCAGGCCGCGCGCGTCACGGCGTCGCTCGTGTAGGCAAGGTGGCTGTCGGCGCCTTCGGGCTCGGCTGCGATCCTGGCAACGAGACGCAGGAACTTCTCCCGGTCCGCGGTCGGCATGTAGTCACGGAACCGCACAACCTGCTCGGTGAACTGCACGCGTCTCTTCATCGAGGCAGGATTCTATGGACATGGTGAGGTCCCCTGCCGGGGATATCGGACGGGACCTACTCGCCTACAGGTAGCTCAGAGGGCGGCTTTCTCCCGGGTGTCGTCCCCGTCGGTCTGGCCGTGGGTGAGGATCGGCAGCAGTGTCTCGGCGGCGTCGCATCCGGTGCACGTGACCGTGCCGGGCCGGCCGAGCGCGTCGAGTGCCGCCGTCGTCTTCACCGGCACCGCGTGCTCGGCCGCGAGCGCGCACCCGTTGGTGTCCTGGCCCGCTCGGACATGGGCCCGAGGCCGGGCCCCGGGACTTTGCCGGAGCCTGGCCGGTGCGTTTTCTCCGCGCCGAGGGGCGTCCCGACGGTCGCGTGAACCACGGCACGAACGGCGGCGCAACTCCGTCCCGGCGCGGGTCCACGGTCCGGTCAGGCTGCGGCGGCGAGGGTGTCGTCGAGCCAGTCGTAGATGCGGGCGATGGACAGGCGCATCGCGCCGGGGTGGCAGTGGGCGCCGGCGCCTTCCTCCGTGGTGAACTCCATGAGGGTCTTGGGGCAGGTCAGGTGGTCGTAGAGCTGCTCGGGCTGGCCCTTGAAGAAGATGTCTTCTTCGGCGTTGCACACGAGGGTGGGGCACTGGATCCGCTCGGCGATGCCCCCGGCGAGGGTGTGGTCGAGGTAGGAGGCGTTGAAGGCGCGGGGGGTGTCCACTCCCATGACGTACATGCCGTGGTTGATCGCCCAGCGTGCGATCGGGTCGCTGGTCATGGCCTGCTCGAAGGCGGCGTCGAGTTCCGGGGCGGACGCGGCACGCAGGAGGCGCTCGGCCTCCTCGCGGGGGCCGGGGATGTTGCGGACGGCGATCTGGCCGAGGTCGTAGAGGCCGTCGACGGCGATCAGCGCGGCCAGACGGTGCTCGAACGCGGCGGCCCGGGGGGCGAGGATGCCTCCCATGCTGACGCCGAGGAGCGCGATGCGGCTGTCATCGGCCTCGGGGAGGGTCTCGGCGAAGTCCACGACGGGAGTGATGACGTTCTCCCAGTCCGGGCGGAAGACCAGGCCCTGGTGGTGACGCGGTCCGGGCATGCCGGGGCCGTCGAAGGCCAGCACGTTGTAACCGCGTTCGACACCGGCCATCGCCCCGAAGAAGTGCAGTTCCTCCGCGGTGCCGTCGAACCCGTTGTGCATGATCAGTGTCGGCCGCGGTGTCCCCGAGTCGTCGACCCGGTAGAAGTAGCCGGGCAGCGTGGTGTCCTCGTAGGGGATCTCGACCGGCTCGATGACCGGGGTGAACAGTGCCGCCGCCTCCTTGAAGCAGGCCACGGAGCGGTCGTATGCGTGATCGTGACGCGGGTCGCAGGGGTGACCGTGCAGGAAGAACTCCGCCGACCGGTAGTAGTTCGACGCACGCAGGAACCCGTCCCGGGCACTGACGCGGTGACCGGCCGCCAGCGCCTTCTGCGCCTCGCCCGACACGCGGTCCGCGGTGGCCATCCACTCGACGTACCAGCTGTCGTAGTCGCCTTCGGTGATCCGCTCACCGGTGGAGACCACCTCGCCGAAGTCCGCACCGCCGTAAGCAATGTGACTCATCGACCGCAGGGTCTCGTACCAGAACTGGACGTTATTCGGGAACAGCAGCGGCTTCATCGAAATCTCCTGTGTCATCTGAAGGTGGGGATTGACGCCTCTTGGTCCATGGCGAGCCTGCTCGCCCGGCCCTTCGCCGCGCTCTCGCGGTGCGTTCTTCGGCGTGATCCAAGATTCCGACGGGACGGTGTCCACCTTCCAGGCCATACGCAGACGATCACTGTCCACCCATGTCCGCTCCTGCCCGACCCGCTCCGGAGCACGTACCCGAGCACCACGGCGCGGTATCCGGGCTGACGTCACACCGCAGCACCGCGTTGGCGCGCGAGTGCCGCACACGACAGGGCCGACCCGCACCCGCCGGGCCGGCCCTGTCCTCATTCCCGGCCCCCGCCCCCGCCCCCATGGCGCTCCGCCTGCACGGGCGCGGGTAGCCGTGGCCCGGGAATCCGGCGACGCCACGGCATCCCTTTCCACCCGCGCCGTCTGACAGGATGCGGACCATGAGCTACTGGGACCCGCTGCCGGCCGTCCGGGCTGCGGAGACCGGGCTGCTGCCCGCGCCGGACGGCGGCACGTGGCTGCCCGCCCCGGGGTACCGCGGCGACTGGTGGAACGCCCGCCCCGAACGCTGGGCAGAACGCGACTGGCGCAATGTGCCGGGGCCGTTCTACGGGGCCGGGACCGACAACTGCTGGATGGGCCGGCTGATCGCCCCCGCGCACGTGCTCTACGACGACGAGTGGGGCGCCGAGTTCGTCTACCGGCAGCCCCGTGACACGGCACAGGCGCTGGCGCTGCTGGGCGCGGTCGCGCAGGACCCGATGGCCGGGTACGCCTGCGACGGTGACGACCACTGGACCCCGGAGCTCATCCGCGACTGGTGGAGGGAGCGGGGCCGGGTGCGGGAGTGGGCCGCGGCCCTGGATCGTACGTGGTCCGTCTCAGACCGGGCCGCGGAACGCGAGGCGGCCGGCGGGAGCCGGGAGTACGTCGCGTACATCGACGGAGGCCTCGCGGAGGACCTCCGCCACTACCTCTTCTGGCTGTCCGAAGGCCGTCCGGCCAACCCCGGCGAACCCTTGCCGACCCTCTCCCCGCGCGGGGCCTAGCAGGGGGGCGGTGCCCGGGTTGCGCGCTCGGCAAAGGCTCGCCCCATGGTGTTGCGGCGGACGTGCCGTCTCGCGCAGCGCGTCGGCCGGATCGGTCGGCTACGGGGCGTGCGGTCCGCCGGCGGCGGTGATCCGGCGCGGGATTTCGCGGTAGCCCGGCCAGTTCTGGCTGCGCCCGAACCAGTCCATTTCCACGACATGATGCAGGTGAGCCCGCATGGTCCGCAGTGCCGTGTCCTTCGCCGCTGCCACGTGCTGCGCGCTGTCGTCGCCGCCGGTGGCATTGTCGGCCCTTCAGCCGGTCGAGGCCGGCACCGGTACTGAGATCTCTCGCCTTTGTGTCGGTAGCCGTGGCCCGGTACGTCCGAGAGTCCGGCAACGCCTTGGAGACGATCCGCTCGAACTCCGACCACTCCCCTGGCAGGCCGGTCCCCGTCGCAGCCCGCTTCGTCGACCGGATCCCGTCACCGGATACCGCTCCATCACCGGCCCGGCACTGCCGTGCTCACCGCATCACAAGGCAGGGGTGACGCCACCGCAGTCGTACCGCCCGCACATGCACTCTTCGCGCCGGCGTACGTCACACCGTGTTGGACCATCCCGTCGGCCGAGTCCTCGGAGCGATCCAAGGCGCAAGGAGCGGTCTGGCCGGGGCGCGGCCTTGTCGGAGTACGAAGGCGGCCGGGACGATGGTGGTGACCGGTTTCTGGCGGCTGATGGGGGCGCGTGGGGTGTTGGCCGAGGAGTTTGGATATGCGGTTTCGCCAGGCCCGGCAGGCCGGGTGCCCGGTGTGAGGGAGAAGATCGCTGAGGGAGACAGGCATTGGCGCAAGCTCCGCCGTTCCAACGCCGTGTGTGCCGCTCTCTTAGCCGCAGGGGTGTGTGGTGCGCTCTTCAGCTCGGTGCTGGGTGTTGCCGTCGTCGCGGCCGTGGCAGTGGGCCTTTGCGTCGGCGTCGCGGCTTGGCCGTCCGAACTGCCGGCCCGCCGCCGAGAGGCGATGGAGATGGTCCGCCGACGTCCGTGGCAGGTGTGGCCGTGTCGGCTGGAGCCCCTGGGCAGTGACGCGTCCTCGCCGATGGTCACTGCCGATGTCCTACTGCTGGCCCCCGACCGGACCGTGGCCGCTGCCCTGCGGGGCTTGATGCCACGGCCGGACTGGCTCGCGATGACGGACGGACGCGGCCTGCTCTGGTTCTGCGGCGACCTGCGCGTCGGGGGCTGGGTCGCACGGCCCGCCGACGTCGTGGGCTCGCTGACCTGGATGGACAGAGTTGATCCGCCTGTGACGATTGCGGAGTCGGCGCCCCATGACATCGCCTTGAAGGACGTGGTGATTCGCGCTGCCACCAGCACGCCGGTCTGGAGCCTCCTCTTCGACCTGTAGGTCACACCGTCTCAACGCTGATGCCGATGCCGATGATGTTCTCGGGTGCCTGGAGCGGCCCGGGGCGCGCGCGCTGGATCATGGTCGCATGGGGGCGCTGACGGCTGTCATATGGCGGGGCAGGGCGGAAGCGGGCCGCCATCGGGGAGGCCCACAGCCGGGGCGCGGACGCGGGCGGCGCGGACGGCGGCGTGGTCAGGCAGTGGAGGGTCACGTCCACGAGGGCGGCTGACCAGGGCGTGCGGTGCCCGTGGCCTGCTGCCAGGAGGTGTCGGTGGTGAGGCGGTTCAGGTGACGGTGTGGGTGCCGCCGCTCTCGCCGACCCGCTGCTTGCGGGCGGCGAGCAGCGGCCCCTGGCGTGAGCCGGTCAGGAGGCCCTCTTCCCGCTCCGGCAGGACTTCCCTGATCATCGACACCATCTGCGAGTGCGCGGCCAGCCGCACCTTCAGCTGTTTCAGGGCACGGGCCCGGTTGCCGAGGTCGAGGTCACGGGGAACGTCCAGGCTCTCGGTCAACGGGCCCCAGGCATGCTTCACGTCCGGGCTCGCGGGCGCAGCCCATAGCTCGGCCGCTTCCCCCCGTACCGGGCGGCGCGGCGGGCGCGGGGGTGGCGGGGTACGGCGGCGGTCAGATGACCACCATCTCGACGCGAGTGTGTGTGGGTGATTCCCGATCAGCGGCGGCCGGTGGCCAGGATGACGAGGAACTGACCGCCGCCCGCCTGGATGTCGGCGGTCACCGGCATTCCCGGTACCAGTCGGGAGAACCGGTCCACCAGCCAATCCGCCGCTTCTTGGGCGTCCTTCCTGGTCGGACAGCGGCCCACGATCTCGCGGCCCCCCTTGCGCTCCAGCCTCTCGGCGACGGCGATCAACGGTGCGGGTTCGACTACGTACAGGCGCTCCGGCCAGGCGATGACCACCTTGACCGCACCCTTGCGGGTGTTGCACCCGCGGTGCGCGAGCCGCTCGGCCACCTTGGCCTTCCGGTCGGCGGTCCGGCTGTCGACACTGGGCCCCCGCGGGTCGTTCACCGACTCGTCGGGGTCGACCGGTTCGTCACACACCCAGCACTGCCAGCCGTCGCGCTCGGCCACATCATCAAGGAGACTCATCCGAGCAAAGTAGCCTGCCCGGCCGCCACCCGAGCACCACGGCCCTGGCAAGGTCTCAACACCGACAGACCCCGCGCCCGCACCGGGGCCAGCCCCTGGCAGCACTTCGCCCCGCCGCATGACGACGGGGCGAGGCATCAGGGCCCGGGTTTAGCCAACCGCGTCCCAGCCGGGTCCTTTCGGTGTGAGCGGTGTCAGTTCTTGACGGGGTTCATGCAGAGCACGAACTTCTCCTGGTCCCACTGCTGCGCGAGGAAGACCTCGCCCGAGTCGCCGCACTTCTCGACGTCGAAGGTGCCGTCGACGACCTTGACGACCTTGTAGAGGTCGGCCTTCTGGGCGGAGCAGTCCTGGGTCTCCACCGTGGGGTCGTTGTCGGGCCCGGTCACGGTGACGCAGTCGCCGGCCTCGGCGTGCACGGGGATGTCACCGCTGATGTACCCGATGCCGAACTTCACGGCGAGGGCGACCACGATGGTCACCACGACACCGAGGATCTTCTTTCCCCAGCCGCCCTTCTTCTTCGCGGGCTCGGCCGGCTCGGCAGGCGCGAGCGGCTGGTCGGGGGCGGCGGGAGGAGTCGTCATCTGGGCTTCCTTGGGGGACGTGTACCTGATCAGACGCGAACGCTACATGCGCCGGAACAGGCAAAACGGACCCTGAAGATCCACTTCCCGATCAGTTGTGGACTCGTGATTCTGGCGCGCCGTCAGGCGAGGCGGCCCATCTGCTGGCGGTCCAGGGCGCGGCGGAGGTCGACCGCGAGGGCGTGGTACGGGCCGTAGGCGCGCTCGGTGTCGTAGTGGAGGGAGTGGAGCTGCTGGTGGCCCGCCGCGTGGTCGCCCGTCGTCAGGAGGAGCAGGCCGATCCGGCGGCGGACGTCGAACGCGCGGGCCGGGTCGGCGACGAACGCCGACTGCCCGTTCTCGTAGTACGGCAGGACCGCCCGGTACTCCGTCAGCGCGGCCGCCTCGCCCAGCTGCTCCAGGCACTGCGCCGCGTCGAAGCGGAACTGGAGGGCCTGCGGATCGCCCGCGCCCGCCGCACGGTCCGCCGCCTCGAACAGGCCGGCTTCGTCCGCCGCCGCCCCTCGCCCACCGACAGACGCGCCTCGCTCATCGAACCGACAGCGGCCAGCCACGCCCTGCGCCGGGAGGTGGAGCGGGACCGGAGCCGACTCGAGGACCTCTCGGCCACGGGCCTCTCGGACGACGAGCGCGCCAACGCCCTCGCCACCCTGGAACGCCTGGAGCACAACCTCGTACGCGCCGGCGCCCAGCCCATGGAGCCGCATGGAACACCGGAACCCGCGAGGCACAGCCTGATCGGTACGCGGGCCCCGGACAGGCACACGGGTGCGGATCGCCGGCAGCCGCCCTGCCGGAACCGTGATCACCCGGCAGGAGTCGGCTGGCGATCGCCGACAGCGGTTCGAGGTGACTGATGCGGTCCTTTCCGAGGCACGTATGCGGCGGAACCCCTCGACTGGTACCGCTGAAGTCACGGCCTCGAACCGACTGGCCGGGGCTCTCGCGAATCCGGCTCGCCTGCAGGGGCCCAGCTGCCCCTGCACCACCCCAGCGTTCGGCGGGCTCCGGGACCAGAGGGCGGCCACCGTGATCGCGGGAGAGTCCGCCCACACCGCGGTGCCACCGGATGTCGCGGTCAGGCCGCACCTGCCGACGCTCGGCCGGCCGAGGCGTCGGCGGCGGCTTTCGCCTGCGCGCGGTGCCAGGCGGCGGCCTCCACCGCGTCCTGCGGTCCTGGCAGGGGCGGCCTGTTGCCGGTGGCCGGGGACGGCCGCTTCGACCGGGGCCCGCCCGGGGCCGGGGTGGTGGGGGCGGTTGGTGGAACGGGAGCGGGCCGCCAACGGGGAGACCCGCAGCCGGGACACGGACACGGACGCGGGCTGTGCGGACGGCGGCGTCGTCAGGGTATGGAGTGTGCGGGCCATGCCGGGCCGGGCCGGTCAAGGGCGCCTACGGCGGCGCTCTGCGCCGGCCTTTCGGCCACCCGGACATCGACCAGACGGGGCGGTTGCGGTTGCGGTCGCGGCTGGGCGTGCGCAACGTCATGGTGTCCCCGGCCGGGACAGCCTCTGAGTACCCGACGGCGGACGCCGTGCGAGCCAGGACCCCTGGCGGGGTCCTGGCTCGTGCGATGCGAGTGACCTCACCCGAACCGCCCTTTGATCACAAACAGATACGCGTCCTGGTGAGGGCCCCTCGCGGGTTCGCGCCTCGCGTCAGACCACCTCGTGTCGGCCGTGCCTCAGCGCCACCGACGGGAAGTCGACAGGTACCTGGAGGGCGACGTTGATGTAGTTGGTGAACAGGTTGAGTGCGACCTGTCCGATCACCTCGACGATGTGCTCGTCGCTCCAGCCCTGATCACGGACGGCCTGCACGTCCTGTGCCGTGACCTGCCCGCGGTCCTCGACCAGCTTGAGTGCGAAGCCGAGCAGCACGGCGGTGCGGGGGTCGTCGGATGAACCGGTCTGCGCGGCCTCCAGCGCCTCGCGGGACACCCCGGCCTTGCGGCCCAGCGCGGTGTGCGCCGACAGGCAGTATTCGCAGGCGTTCCGGTTGGCCACCGCGACGGCGATCTGCTCGCCGAGGGCCGGGCCGAGCGTGCCGCCGGCGAAGGCACCGAACGATCCCCACATGCTGGCCAGGGCCGCGGGTGAATGGGCCACGGCGCGGAACATGGCCGGTATCACGCCGAAGGCGGCGTGGATCTCGTCGAACTGCTCCTTGACCGCTCCGGTCGCGGACTCGCGCTCGACGAGGGGGACGTGGGACATGACTGCTCCTCGGTTCAGGAATGACTGCTTCGCGACGGTCGAGGCGAAGTAAGATCATCCTGCTGAAGAGTTCTGGACGATGAGGTTCATATCGTCTCGACTTCTTACCAATTCGTCTGCCACGATGAGCCCATGGTGCCCCTCGACCGGATCTCGCCCCTGCTGGAGAAGTTCCGTGTCCGCACTCGGCTGTTCCACGCCGGCCCGCTGTGCGGCGTGACGACCTTCGCCGCGCAGCCCGGGCGCGGTTTCCTTCATGTCCTCAGGCACGGCGAGATGGGGGTCACCCACCAGGGTGTCGGCGGGCGCCTGGAGAGGTTGCAGATCGACCGACCCAGCCTGCTGTTCTACCCGCGTCCTCTGGAGCACGCGTTCCACAACGCCCCCACCGAGGACTCCGACTTCGCTTGCGCCACCCTCGATTTCGACGGCGGCCCGGCCCATCCGCTGGTGCGCACTCTGCCTCCCGTCGTCGTGCTGCCCCTCGAGGACGTCGATGCACTCGGCCCCGCGCTCGATCTGCTGTTCGCAGAGATCGACAACGTTCGGTGTGGGA
Source organism: Streptomyces sp. NBC_00207 (assembly GCF_045160965.1). Lineage (NCBI taxonomy): Bacteria > Bacillati > Actinomycetota > Actinomycetes > Kitasatosporales > Streptomycetaceae > Streptomyces > Streptomyces sp. NBC_00207. Next base: position 115,610 of record NZ_CP130715.1, read on the forward strand.
GTCGGGTATTGGCGGACAGGCTGTTCGAGGTGGTCCTGATCCAGCTCTACCGCTGGATACTCGGCCACGCCGACGAGGTCGCGCTGCCCCGCGGCCTCCTCACGGGCCTCTCGGACGAGCGTCTCGCCCGGGCGCTCACGGCCATCCACGAGACACCGGGTGGGCCGTGGACTCTGGCCGCGATGGCGCGGGAAGCACGTATGTCCCGCAGCTCCTTCGCCGCCCGCTTCAAAGAACTGGTCGGACAGCCACCGGCCGACTACCTCGCGCAATGGCGGGTCACCGTCGCGCAGGGCCGGCTGCGCGCCGGCGCCTCGGTGGCGCACACCGCAGCCGAGCTCGGCTACGCGAACCCGCCGGCCTTCTCCCGAGCCTTCTCCCAGCGCGTAGGGCACTCCCCGCGTGCCTGGCTGGCAGCGGACGCCGGCGCCACGCCGTGAACGAGCGCCTCAGCTCGGCTCGCCGAGGGCCGTCCTCCTTCTGAGTCCCGGCGGCGCCGAGGCGGCCCGTCGCGGCCGCGATCGGCCACGGCGGAGACGCACTGACGTAGCTTCAGGGCGCCGGCGGTGAAGCCCTGACTGCCCGGAAGGTCAGCGCGCGCGGTCGTCGGCCGGCATCGGGGAGGGGGCCTCGGTGGCCCAGGCCAGCAGCATCCGCAGGGCGTCGTGCGAGGGGCTGCCCGGCTCGGCGGCATATGTGATCAAGGCCTGATCGGGGTCGTCCGTCGCGCGCAGGGTCTCGTAGGCCAGTTCCAGATCGCCTACCACCGGATGGTGGAACCGCTTGGTTCCCGAGGTCTTGTCCTGCACCGGGTGTTCGGCCCACCAGCGGCGGAAGTCCTCGCTCTTCATCGACAGTTCGCCGATCAGGCTTGCCAACCGGGAGTCCTCGGGGTGCCGTCCGGCGTCCAGGTGGAGGTAGGCCACGTTCTCGCGGGCGCAGGAGGTCCAGTCGGCATACAGTTCCCGGGACGTCTCGTCGAGGAAGGTGATCCGGGCGATGTTGCGCTCGGCCCGGTCCAGGGCCGCGTAGTCGCCGAAGAGGGCGGCCGCTGCCGCATTCCAGGCCAGTACGTCCATGCGCCGGCCCATCACCATCGCCGGCATGTCCACCAGATCGTCCAGCAGTCGCTGGAGCATGGGGCGCACGCGTTGCGGCCGGTCCTGGCGCCGGGGAACGTTCCGGGCGGAGGGCTGCGGTCGGGCGAGGCGGTGCAGGTGCCGTGTGGCATCCCCGTCCAGCCGAAGTGCGCGGGCGAGGGCGTCGAGTACCGCGCCCGAGGGGTTGGGCACGCGGCCCTGTTCCATCCGTGTGTAGTAGTCGACGCTCACTCCGGCGAGCTGCGCGATCTCCTCGCGGCGCAGGCCCGCGACCCGGCGCCGGCCTCCGAAGTCCGGCAGGGCGACGTCTTCAGGGTGCAGGAGGGCGCGGCGGGTTCGGAGGAATTCGCCCATGTTGATCGCTGTGCTCATACGACGATTGTGGCCGGTCGTGACGGGTGGCTGCCTGGCCCTGTCGGGGCCAGGCAGCCACGCCTGCCGTCAGGAGGCGGGGAGCGCGTTGACCAGGCCCCCGTCGACGGTGATGTCCTGGGCGGTGATGTACGAGGACCGCGGGGAGAGGAGGAAGGCGACGGTCTCGGCGATGTCCTGGGCCTGGCCGAGCCGCCGCAGCGGCACCTGGGAGCGGATGGCATCGTGCGAGGCGGGGTCCGGGTTGGCGGCATCGAACATCTCGGTGACGATGTAGCCCGGGCTGACCGAGTTGACCCGGATGCCGCGCTCGGCGAGATCACTGCCCAGCGTGCGGGCCAGATTGTGGACGGCGGCCTTGGTGGCCGCGTACACGGGTGCGACGGCCAGGCCCCGGTGCAGTGTCCACGAGGCGTTGATCACGATGGAACCGCCACCCGCCGCGTCCAGCAGCGGCAGAACCTTCTGGACCGTGAAGAACACGCCCTTGAAGTTGACGTCGACGCTGAGATCGAAGTCCTGCTCCGTGACCTCGCCACTGCGCTGGAACACTCCGACCCCGGCATTGGCGAACACCCCGTCCAGACGTCCGTGGCGTTCACGGATCAGGGCGGCCAAGCGGTCGAGATCGGCAAGGCTGGCGGAGTCGGCCCGGACCGTGAACAGCCGGGCACCCTGGTCGGAGACCTTGGCCAGTTGTTCGGCCGCGCGGTCGAGGCGGGCATCGTCGCGGCCGGTGATGACGATATCGGCGCCGGCTTCCAGGAGCAGACGCGCGGTGGCCAGGCCCATCCCGCTGGTTCCGCCGGTGATCAGGACGACGCGGTTGCGGAAGCCGGTCACATCACTGTTGTTGTCGGTCATGACCACAGCCTCGCCACCGGCCTCCAGGCCAACCAGGCCCAGATCAACCTGGGTCTCCCAGGGCCCCCTCCCCCTCCCCCTCCCCCTCCCCCTCCCACAGACAGCCTTCACCACACCGCCTTGGCCGTCCGACGACGTGGCGTACACCACCCGGCCCCGAAATCAACTCCCGGCCGAGGCAGCACTCGCCCCACATCCCCGCTGACAGACCGGCCGGGTCGTCGTCGGCTGCTGCGTCGATCGCCTCCAGCAGGCGCCGCGACCGCTCCCCGTCCGCCTCCTGGCGCACCGAGCGCCCCGGCCGCTGCGCGTGGTCCGGCGCCCGCGGAGCGGTCTGTGGAAGGTGCAGGGCCCCCGAGCGCCACGCACCCGCCGGCACCGCCGTCCCGGCCAGCAGGCTCAGGGACGGGCCCGCACTCTCGTGCCCGGAGCGGTCGGCCCACCAGCCGCACGCGGCCGGCAATACCCGCGCCTGCACGCCGGCGCCGGCAGGCGCTGCCTGCATCGCGGTCACACACCCCCGTCCAGTTGATACGGCCACCCCCGGCCGGGCCCTGAGTCCGGGTTCCGTAACCCGCGACCGGACAGACCGGAGAGACCGGGCACGGCCGGCGACTGCTGCCCGGCATGGGACAAGGGCTCACACCCCGAAAGCGGTTCGCCATCGGCTACTGGCCGTGGGGTTCGTACGGTTCATCCTCCGCGTACATTCCCGTGAGTTCGGCGGCGATCCGGGCCAGCCACTGTCGTACCTCCGGCGGCTCCAGTACCTCGACCCCCGCTCCCAGCCCGGCCAGATGTCCTGCCAGGGCCTTGGCGGCCGGGCCGTCGACCCACACCTCGGTCCAGCCGTCGGGCAGCGGACCGCCGACGCGCACGCGGCCGCCGAGGAACCGTTGCAGCAGGGCCAGCGTGTCGGGGTGGACGCGGGCCCGGGCGGTCACCGCGTACATGCCGTCCTGGAAGGCTCCGGACAGCGCCTGCCAAGCCGTGGCGAGGTCGAAGTCGGGCGGCCGGACCACCGGTTCGCCGGTCGGCTCGACGGAGGTGACCCGGCTGAGCCGGAAGGTGCGCAGGCCCTTGTCCGTACCGGCGACCAGGTAGTCCACCCCCGCCTTGGCCACGAGCCCGAGGGGGTCGACGGTGCGTTCGCCGACTGGTTTGCCGACGCCCGCGTAGCCGAGGCGGACACGGATCCCGTCCACGACGGCGCCCTGGAGCGCGGAGCGGTGGGCGGCATCGGCGGTGACGGCGTTGCGGGACCAGTCCGTGGCGTCGACGACCCCCGCGCGGGTCGCGGCCTGGGCCTGCGCCCGCATGGTCGGCGGCAGGGCCCGGACCAGCTTGCGCAGTGTGGTGCGCAGTTCGGGGGTGGCCGACAGGGGGCCGGTGACGAGGAAGAGCGCCCGGGTCTCGTCGGCGGTCAGTCCGGTGAGGTCGGTACGGGCCCCGCCGACGAGGGACCAGCCGCCGCCGCGGCCGCGCTGCGAGTAGACGGGGATGCCGGCCGCGGCCAAGGCCTCCAGGTCTCGGCGCGCGGTGCGTTCGGACACCTCCAGTTCGGCGGCCACTTCGGGGACGGTGACGCGGCCGCGTTCTTGGAGGAAGAGCAGGGTCGCCACCAGCCGGTCGGCTCTCATGTGCCCTTTTCCTCCTTCGTGGGTGCCGCGTCGTCGCCTTTCATTCTCTTCGGAAAACAGGCCAGAAGATGGCCACTTTTGCTTACAGGATGAACCCATGAACAAGATCGAGCAGCTCATCGAGACCCCGTCCGACTCCACCGGTACCGTCGCCGCCCCCTTCTCCTTCGATCCGCGGACCGACCTCGCCGCGGCCGTCGAGCTGGCGGGCCGTACGCTGGCCGCCGTCCGGCCCGAGCAGTACGACGCCCCGACCCCCTGCGAGGAGTTCGATGTACGGCGGCTGTCGAGCCACCTCGTGGCCGTCGTCCGCCGGATCGCGGTGATCGGGCGCGGCGAGGACCCGTTCAGCGTCCCCTCCTTCGCCGATGAGGTCGCCGACGGTGCGTGGGCGGAGGCCTGGGTGCCGGGTGCCCGCGAGGTTGCGGAGGTGTGGGCGGATCCGGGCATCCTCGGCCGGCAGCTGCGCCTGCCGATGGGCGTCCTGCCGGGCGCGGCCGCCGCGGCCGTCTACACCCACGAACTCACGGTGCACACCTGGGACCTGGCCAGGGCGACCGGGCAGGACCCGGACTGGGACCCGGCTCTCATCGAGCGTGTGATCGGCGTCGTACGTCGCGCGCTGCCGGCCGAAACCCGCGGCGGGCGGATCCCCTTCGGCGAAGTGGTGACCTTGGACCCCGGGGCCCCGGCCATCGACCGGCTGGTGGCCTGGGCCGGACGCCGGCCCTGAGTGCCCCGCGCCAGCCGGCACCACGGCCCCGGCGGCAGGCCTCCGCCTCACCCCTACCGCCGCGAACTGCGAAGGATTCCAGGGCTGTCTCCGCTCCCACGGCGGAGGCGACGTGAAGAGCATGAACAGCACCTTCCAGGCTGAATGGCGCCAGTGTGCCGCCATCGCCAGCGCCGTCGCATCGCCGGAAGCTTCGGCAAGGGCTGACCACCCCGTTTGATGAGCGGCCCCTGCCCACCGCCGGGCAGAGGGCCGCGCCCCGCCTGCTGCCGCTGCGAACAGGAGGGCGGTGGAAGGGGAGGCGGGTGCGTTATGGAGATGCCGGTGAGGAACATGATCAGGACCAGGACTCCGGAGGCCCGGCACCCAGCGAGCCGGCTCGGACAGGATCACCCACGCGCCCAAGCAGGTCAGGATCGACTTCGCGGACCAAGCCCTCCGGCATCGACGTGCTCAGGAGGTCGGCCCACCGGTCGGTGCCCTCGGCCTTGATGCGCGCCGTGTTCGCAGTCACGGCCTGATGGACCCCGGCGGTCATCCGGCCCATCTGCGGCAGGAACACACGCAGGTCGACGAGCCGGCGGGCCAACTGCGGCCAGTCCACGCCCTGCAGCAGCACGGCCAGGATGTCGTCGCCGAGGTGGCCGCGCAGCTGGTCGGCCGACCAACCCGGGGCCATCTTCTCCGCGCCCTCGCCGAGTTCCTCCTCCTTGCCGGTGAGGCGTTTTGGGGTGGCGCGGCGGACCGCGTCGGAGATGGTCATCACCAGGCGGTAGGCCATCGCCGCAGTCTGCGCAGGGTGGGGGTCTGACTGCGGAGAGACAGGCTTTCCGTGAACGGATCCGGATGGAAGCGGCCGGCATGTTCGCCGGCGGTCTGGGAAATCCGCGATCGCGAAGGAGTTACGCGTATGCGTCCGGTCGGTTCAGCGGTGGCGGCAGTCGTGGCAGGAAAACGGTCAGCCGGCTCTGCGTTCACAAGGAGCTGCCTGCGGGCCGAAGTTGAGTAAGACCTTGTTCGCGGTCCTCGAGGAGGAGCCGGCCAAGGGGCCGGTCGCTCACGGGTCGCCGGACCAGAGGTGGACCCTGGCCCCGATCAAGACACTCATCGGGCGAAGGTTCCACAAGAGTATGACCCTGTCGGGCATCTCCCAGATGCTCAGGCGGCACGGCTGGAGTCACCAGGTGCCTGCCCGCCGTGCTCTCGAGTTGCAACGTGGAAGCGGTGGCCGGCTGGGTAAAGGACACGTGGTTGCTGGTGGAAGCACCGCGGCGGCGCTCGCGCCTGGTCGATGACGCCGCCGACCTCACGGACCTGGGCCAAACGCGGCCACACCCCCGTCATCCGGGCCCGCGGACGCTCCCAACGCCGCTACTCCGTCGCGGTCCTGACCTGCTGCAAAGCGGGCGAACGCTCCCGCCTCGGCTACCGGCCCAGACGGCACCGGGACCATAAGCAAGGTGGCCGGCGCAGCTTCACCGCCCAAGCAGCCGGCCAAGGCCCTGCACGTGGATTGATCTACGAGACCGGCGCTCCTGTCCAGAGGAAAAACAGACCGGCGATGCTTCCGTCCTTGTGGAAGGTCACGCGGAACTCCGCAGGTGTGCGTTCCATGCGCAACGGCACATTGACCGCAGTGAACTCGCCGACTGTGATGTCCTTGGGATCCCCGTGTGACCGATAGCGTCCGAACTGATTCTGGAAGGTCTTCCATGCCGTCGCGAGGGTGGCTGGGGGCAGTTGTGTACGCATCGTCGCATCGAAGCGGGCTGTGGCCGCGGTGAAGTTGCCCTTCACGATGTCGTTGAGCGTCTGAAGGGCGATCCGGTCGTATCGAGTCTGAGCCGGGGTTGCTGCCGAGGCCGAGCCCGCGACCGTCGTGGTTACGTGGGCCTGTCCCGCAGCCAGCGCGAAACCGTTTGCTCCGGAGCCGACGCCGGTGGGAGCAGTGGTGGGTGCAGCGTGTGCGGTGGTGGTCAGTGAGGCGCCGCCGACGGCGAGCAGTGCGGTGATCAGCAGGGGGGCGAGGCGTCGGGTCCTGGTGCCGGTCATGGAGAAGGGCTCCCTACGAGAGGTCGTGGAGTGCGGGGGTGCGGATACGGTGGGGCGCGTTGCCGTCCGCCGTCCTACGGCGTCATCCGTCACTCCATTGCGCCCCACGCACGGGTCTGCGGTCACGGCACTGAATTTCGGGGCTTGACACATCCGGCACACTGCCCCATCACCGGCCGTAGGCGATACGTCACGCCCGGCTCACCGCGGGGCCTTTCCCCACTGGGCGCCAGGCAGCGGGTGTGAACAGGCACGTCCATGGCGGCCGGCCGTCTTCGGGATTGGCGCCCGACGGCAGCAGCTTGGTCACCTCGTGACAGCCATGATCACTACGGCTGGGCAGCGTGTACAGGGGACACCCGTCCCGTCCTGGCTGACGCCCATCTGGAGCCACCACCGCCCCCATTCACAAGGCTCACCCCCGCCCGAGTCCGCCGGGGGTGCAGGAACCTCCGCGCGAAGACCGGCACGCCAGCCCGTGCACCGAAACCCAGCCGACCGGCCCCGGCCGCCCGCCCGGCTCGAAGAACCAGCGGACCGCCACCCGCTACGACGTCGGACGCGTCCTCGCCACCGGCGTCCTCATTGCCATGACGCGGACGATGTTGGATAGCCGCATGGTGAGGCGTAAGAAGGAGAAACAGAAGCGGCCTGCCTGGGGCATTCCGAAGGGGATCGTGCTGTTGGCGACGCCAGAGGGCTGGCGCCACAGCGTCCTCACCATGGAAGGCGGCATGCTCTGCGGGCGTCTCGACGTGCCGATCAACACCGACCCACCCGACGCGCGGGCCGTGGCGGCCCGGATGGTGACGGAACGCACACCGTGACGGCCGCCGCCAAGGAGGAGGCCACCCTCCAGCCGCACCGCGGCCGGACCGGCAACCTCGACCCGTACCGCCGTCAACACCGGGCCGGCACCCGCCTCCAGAGGCAGCACCGCGTCCGTGTCTTCAGGGGCGGATGACATCGCATCCACCCGGGACCGCGTGGTCGCCTACATCGAAACCTGACCAGGGGTGCCATCGCCCGCCTGCCGCCGCGTTCGGCCGGCGCCATCGCCGGTCATTGCCGCGATGGCGTTGTGCCACGGCTCAGCTCAGCCGGGCGGTCGCGTTGGCCGACGCGTCGCGCTCGTACGCGGGGCCAGCCCCGGGGCGATGACTGCCACCCGCGAGTTGGGGACGCGAGGAGACCAGCCCAGCCCGAGGAACCTCGCGGATCTCGCGTCCGTGGTCGTCCGGGGTGCAACTTCAGACCCCGGTCCCGTCGTCGGCGGCCCGTCAGCCCCCCCCCCCCCCAGTTCCTCAGCTCGTGAAGAAGGCCAGACGGTCGCGTATCCGCAGAGCCGCCGGTCCCCCGGTCAGCTACCGGCCTCCGCGTGGAGAGCCCGCGCCATGGGAGAGGAACCGTCGGTGACGAAGGAACGGATCTGTGCCAGGTAGGCGTCCCGATCGACACGGCCGTCGCCGTCCTCGTCCAGCGCGTCGAACGCCGAACGGGCATTGTCAGCGGGGTTGCCCAGGGCATGGCGCAGCCGGGTGAACTCCGCCCGGTCGAGGTGGCCGTCGCTGTCAGCGTCGGCCAGGTCGAACAACGATCCCAGAGCCGGCCTGCACACTTCGTCGAAGGCCTCCTCGCCCGCCCACGCCTCGTACTCCGTGAAGGTCACCCGGCCGTCCTGGTTCGAGTCCATCGACGCGAACACCCTCTCGTGCGCGGTGCGTGCCAAGGACAGGAGCGGGTCGTCGCCGGCCCGGCCCAGGGCCGCTGCCGCGCGTTCGGGCCGGGCCAGGTACTCCTGGCGGGAGATGACCCCGTCGCCGTCGACGTCCAGCATCGAGAAGATGTGCCGCTTGGCCGTGATGGTGTCCACCCGGACCCTCTTTCCTGCGCAAAGCCGGAGAAGCAGCGGGCGCCGCTCTCCCCCGGAAACGATCAACCCGGCACCAGGTCACCCGGTGCCGGCGGCCCGGCATCCGCTCCGGCGAAACCGAGATCCAACAGGCGGGACGCGGTAAAGACCAGGTGAGCCCCGCCTTTCACTGGGTCTGAGATCGAAGCAGGCACTAAGACCGGGGCGCGCTTCCAGTCACCGCCCGCCCCAGCGCCGTCCGGCAGGCCGTTCGTGCCGGGGGCTGCCCAGTGCGTCACGGGGGTCCGAACGGCGCACAGCCGCTGGAAGGGGGCCGGGCCTACTGTGGAGGAGTGGGAGCGAGCGGCAGCCCTGCGACGGACCGCGAGGTCACCGTCTGCCTCGCCGGCGACGTGATGCTCGGCCGGGGCATCGATCAGGTGCTGCCACACCCGGGCGACCCGCAGCTCGCCGAGCCGTGGGTGACGGACGCACGTGCGTACGTCGAGATGGCCGAGGCCGCGAACGGACCGGTACCACAGCCCACCGGCTACGACCGGCCGTGGGGCGACCTGCTGCAGGAACTCCGGGCCACCGGGCCGGACGCCTGGGTGCTGAACCTGGAGACCAGCGTGACCCTGGCCAACGGCTTCGCCCCCGGGAAGAGCGTCCACTACCGCATGAATCCGGCGAACCTGCCGTGCCTGACCGCCGCCCGGCCCGACGTGTGCGTACTGGCCAACAACCACGTCCTCGACTTCGGCCGCGAGGGGCTGGCCGAGACCCTCGACAGCCTCCGCGCCGCCGGGCTGCGCACCGCCGGTGCGGGCGGCGATGCCGCCGAGGCATGGCGGCCGGCACGGGTGGCACTGCGGCCCCCCTCGTCCCGCGCAGGGTCCGCGTCCCGTCGCGGGCCGCGCCTCCTCGTGTTCTCGGTCGGACTCCCCTCGAGCGGCATCCCGCCCGACTGGGCGGCCACCCCGGACCGCAGTGGCATCGCCCTCGCCTGCGCACCCTCGCCGGCCGCCGCGGCCGACCTGGTCGCCCGCATACGGGGCGCCCGCCGGACCGGCGACCTGGTAGCCGTCTCGATCCACTGGGGGTCCAACTGGGGCTACCGGGTCCCGCCCGAGCACATCCGCTTCGCCCACGACCTCGTCGACGGCGGCGCCGACCTCGTCCACGGCCACTCCTCGCACCACGCCCGCCCCTTGGAGGTCTATCGCGGCCGGTTGATCCTCTACGGCTGCGGAGACCTGGTCGACGACTACGAAGGGATCAGCGGTCACGAGCAGTACCGCGACGACCTCCGCCTCCTCTACACGGCCCGCCTCGACAAGGACACGGGGGCGCTGCGAGGACTGCGCCTGACCCCGTTCCAGGCCCGCCGCCTCACGCTGCACCGGGCCCATCTCCGCGACGCCCACTGGCTGCACGCCGCACTCACCCGGCACGGCGACCCCTTCTCCGCGGCGCTCACCGTCGGCAGCGACGGGGCGCTCACCCTCGCCTCGGGGATACACGAGGTGTGACCTCAGTGACCTCAGTGACCTCAGACTCGCATCCCGCATCCTGCGTCCCGTGCAGCGACGGCCCCTTGGGAGCAGCCCGTACTCCGGCCGGGTGGCCTCGGGTGAGCAGCAGCCGGACGGCCTTCTCCCACGTCCACTGCCCGCAGGCCGGCCGGATCCCGTCTGCGACCTTGCCCATGCTCCTGTTCGAGCGGGCCGTCACCGCGGCTGGAGGCCGACTGGCCCTGGTCGTTCGCGTACGCCTCCCGACGCGCCGCCGTCCGAGCAGAAGCGCCAGCTGGCGGGGAGCGTCACTCGAAGTGCGCGGTATCCCTGTCTGGTCCCGGTGGTTGAGGGGTTCGGGCCGGCCTGCCTGTTGGGGCGGTTGTGGTCTGGCAGGAGCGCGAGTGCCCCGGTGTCGATGGGTGTCAGGAGTGAGTGCCGGCCTTGCTCCGCTTCATGTAGCCGTCAGGAGGACACCCCGCGTCCGGGCCCTCTGTGGGGCACATGCTGGGATCGTCTGTGTCTCCGAAGTCCCCGTAGAGGTAGACCCAGACCGTGCACGTCGGATCCTCGGTGAAGGACAGCTGAAGATCTTTGCCACGTGTGGCGCTCTCGTCGGGGACGGAGAGGCCGTCGCCTTTGGGGCTGGCGTAGAAGGCCCAGCGGCCGCTGGACAACTTCTCGGGATGGGCGCAGTCAGCCATCGCTTTGACCTTGTCGAATCCCGTTCCGGTGAAGGTGTGTTCCTTCGAGAAGGTCAGGGACGTCCCTGCTGGGCTGGTCCACGTCCCTACCAGCTGCTCCTGCGGAATCTTCGCCGCGTGGACGGCTGCGCCGTACCCGCAAGACGCTGTGAGAACTACCCCGGTTGCCGCGAGAACCGTCGCCCGCCATCCACGCATGTCCACAGACCTCTCCCCAGAGATTGGATGCCCGGCCTGCGGCCACACTCCAATATATTTGAACATGCTCAAAAAATGCAGCTTCTTTCGGGGTCGCCGCAGGCGACACCTCCCAAACCGGCCGTACGACGGGGTGGAGGCCGAGCATCGGCCCGAGGACCGCCGGGGGCAGGTCCTGGGCCAGGGCGACGAGGGCGGTGGCGCGGTCGCGACCGGTCCCATCGGGATCCGGCCGACCTGCACCGCCAACGCCGCGTCCGCCACCCGACTTCGGCCATCAAGTACCTGAGGCTGAGGGTGCACGCCCGCATGGGTCTGTCAGGCAAGCTGATCCCTGGTTGACCGGGGTCGAGGGGGAGCGGTGTCGCGGAAGGTCTGGTTGTGGGCAGGTGCGGGATGGCTGGCTCTCGTCTTGTTATGCGGCGCATTCACTCTCTACCTGGATGAATCGGAGGATCCTGGTTCGAGGTCACCGCACTGGGAGCGGGCTCCCGTTCCCAGTGGCACGCCTTCGCGCTGTCCCGACCCAACCGCACAGGCCAGGGACGTCCCACGCTCCTGTACCTACTGGGAACGCGGCTGACTCGCCGTTTGACGTCCTGCCTGAACTCGCTCAGTACGAGTTGTCGAGCTGGTCTACGAGGAATCGAAGCTCACGAGCTCGGCGCCGGGACATGCCGTGTATCACGGCATCCAGGAACTCCCGTGCTTCGAAGGGGCTGCCGCAGCATTCCCACACACTGCAGCCGCCATCCCCGTACTCACTCCAGAGGTTGCGGTACGGGTCCTGCACGAACCCCCGCCAAATGCTCACGGACTCAGCCGTGACACCAGGCCACAGGTAGTTCCGGCTCCACTCGACCCTGGCAACCTCGGCAAGAGCAGACGCGGACAGGCCAGCGATCGAGGGTCGATGGGAAGGCAGGTGCCGCGGCCGCTGCTCGGCGCGGACGCGCCCAGGCCGCCTACGCGGCATGGGCCTTTCTGTAGAACGTCATGGGGTGATGCTGCCAGAGACGGCCGCGCCGCGGCACCTGAGTTCGTTCGTCGCGGCTTCGTCCCCTTCTTGTGGTGTGCGGGGCGGCGGTACACCTCGCCGGGCAACGAGGATGCGTACGACGTCGTCGCGGGTGCCGGTCCGCCGCGCGGGCGCCCGCCCCGCCCCCGGCGCGACCCGCGCCTCCTCCGGCCGACGGCGCGCCAGGAGACCGGCCGTCCACGCCGCGACCGTCGGCTTCCGCAACGCTCCGATCGCCGCGGCGAGCTGCCTGTCCCCCGTCTTAGTGCCTGTTTCTGAACCCCAGAGCAGCAGGTCAACCAGCCATTGCCCGGAATGCGAAGCTCGGAAGCGTTCGCCGAACGGTCACCGTGACCGTTCGGCGAACGGAACTGCTGGGGTGTGTGGGACGCGCGGGGCGGTCTTCGGGGAGACCTTCACCCGGAGGTCGGCGAACGCGGTCGGTGGACCGACTCAGCCTTGATCGTTCTCAAGTTGCCCAGCAGCAACTTGGCTCTCGACTCACCTGGTACCAGGCTACCGACCCCGCAGAGTCCGAGGGCTCAGAAATAGGCACTCAGCAGTACGTCCGGGCCTTCTTGACTGCGGGTTCAGCCTGCTGGGGGTCGGAGGTCACGTTGAGCAGCTGCTGCGCCTCCCTCAGGGCGTCGGCGAGGGGCTGGAACTTGGCGTCCGCCAGGGCAGCCGCCCTGGCCAGTTCCTCGGCGCCGACGAGGCGCGCCACCACGATGTCGAAGGCCTGCCCGCCGTCGGTGCCCGGCATCCGTTCCGGCAGTCGGCTCACGGCCGCACAGGCCAACTCGGCGTCGGTGCCCTGGACCTTGCCGGACGCCGCCCCCGACTGGCAGGCCGTCAGAGCCAGCAACAGACCGGCCGCGGCCACAGCAGTCGTCGGACGCCTCATCAGTTCCCCCCGCTCGAAGACTTTCGGCCATCCTCGCGGGCTTCGCTTAGGGGGGCATAGTCCAATCCCGGCCAGCTTGCACGGCTACCGACCCCGCAGAGTCCGAGGGTTCAGAAACAGGCACTTACGGGCCTTGCCCACGTGCGCGTCCCGGCCCTTGCTTGGTGAACTCCGGCAGCCGCAGCCCGTACGACTCCACCGCCACCGACTCCACATCCATGCCCGGAAAGCTCCCGCCCTGCGCGTCGACCGGCAGCACAAGACCAACGTGGCCGACGGCACCCGGCCCGAGCTTCGCCAGTACACCGACGAGATCGAAGACGTCCGCGTCCTGTACTTCATCACCGCACTGTGCACCGTCATCGCCTCGGCCGGCACGTCGTCGACGGCGGCGCGAGCGTGACACCCGGCGCACCGGGCGGACGGGCAACCGGGCGATCGCCGGCCGGGGGCTCACCAGTAGGCGCCGTCGTCCCAGGGCCGGAAGTCCGCGAACTCGACGGGGTCGTCGTCCTCGTCCAGGGTGGCGAACCCATGCGTGACCAGCGTGCCGCGTTGCCAGTCGAGGAGGGTGTCGATCAGGCCGCCGTCGAGTGGCGGTCCCTGGCCCGCGTGGCGGGGCCAGACGATCAGCGGCCAGGTGTCGGGATCCCCTCCCTCGGTGAGCCAGCCGAGGTAGTCGCCGTCGATGGAGTTGGCGAAGGGGAGGAAGCCGCCGGGCTCGGGCCAGATGGCCAGTGGGTACCAGCCCGCGTCGTCGTCCTTGAGCTGCCGGTAGGCGTCCGCCGTGTCCTCGACGTGCGTGAGGAAACGCCGCTCGCCGGTCCGGAGCGGGGTGTGGAAACGCAGCCACCCGCTCCAGATGCCGGCGCCGTACCCGTCCATCAGCCGCACGTACTCCCCGGGCAGCCGTGTGCCCAGCTCGGCGAACAGCCCCTCCCAGGAGCCGTTGCCGAGGTACGGCCGCTCGGGTGGCGGCGACAGCAGCCGCAGCCCGTCCAGCCCGGTGCCGGTCTCCAGCGCGATTCGGCGCTCGGCCTCGGTGAGCCGGGGCGGGACCGGTGCGGGCGGGATCCACGCCTCGGCGTCGGGAAGGAAGGCGGTCCGCGCGACGGCGCCCGGCAGCGGGCCCAGCAGCGGGCCGGGAGGGGAAGGGAGCTCCCAGGTGTCACGGACGGTGTGCCGCAGGTAGTCGGTGAGCGTCAGGTCGTACCGGTGCCACCGGAGCAGGCCACTGCCCGGCACCGCCCCCGAGTGCTGCACCACCACGGTCCACTGGTCGGGGTCGGCGGAGGCCGAGGTGTCCCAGAACAGTACGTCGCTGCCTCGCGTGCAGCCCCAGGCCAGCAGGCCGCCGGGCTCGGGGTGGAGCACAGGCCGCTCGGCCTCGGGCAGGTTCCGCGCCTCGATCCGCGCCTTCCGGTGCGTCGCGCGCAGCCACTCGCCGTAGTCGAAGCGGTCCCGCTGGACGCATGGCACGTGGATCCACACGTACTGACCGAAGTCCAGCGGCCCGTACCGGTCGGCAAGCCGCTTGTAGTCGGCCGGCAGCCGCAGTCCGAGCCAGTGCTCGACGGCCGCCCAGTCGATGGGTACAGCGGAGAGCGGGTGCTCGGCGGAAGGGGTGGCGAACGTGCTTATGTCCGATGTCAATTGCTGTCCTTCCAGCGTGCGCCATGTGCTCGGCAGATTCTTCCGTCTCCGCGGACCAGGCGGACTCAACGGCTCGCGTCCGGGTGTGGCCCGGCGGCGGGGTTCAGAAGGAGACGTCGAAGTAGTCGATGTCGGTGAACTCGACCCGGAGCTGGTCGGCCCGGGTCCCGCCGTCCTTGAAGTAGATCTCCTGCAAGCCCTCGGCGACGATCGCGCGCAGGTCTCGGTCGGCGGCGCCCCGGGCGCGGGCATCGAACAGGCGCTGGGCGTAGACGGCGGGCAGGTGGACCGTGAGGCGGCGCACGCGGCCGTCGTCGGTGGTGCCGACGGGGGCGGTGTAGCCGAAGCGGGCCCGGGTCTCGACCGTGATGCCGGTGCTGGCGGCGGCCTCCTTGCGGCGCCGGCCCCGTACCACCGGCTGCCAGCGCGCCCGCACGGCCGTGTCGATACGGTCCGCGACAGGCCTGGGCGGGGTCTTGCGGTCGCCCTTGCGGTAACGCTCCACCGACCGCTGGCTGACCCCGAGCTCCGCGGCGACCGCGCGGGTCGTCTTCAGCTGCTTCAGCAGGAAGTTGATCCGGCCCTTCAGGGTCTTGGGCGGCTCTTTGGTGAAGGCCTCCTGGTCGGCGCGGACGATGGCGTCCTCGATCTCTCCCACAGCGGTTCAGCTCCTCGGCACAGAAGTCCGTCAGGTTCAAGTGGCCTCTCGGCCGTGGCCTGCGGCGATGGGGCGCCGCAGGCCACGGCCCGGTTCTATTCGCCGTCGTCGAGGACGGCGTCGCCGCCCTTGATGTGGCGGGCGGGGTTGAGGCCCTTCTCCATCAGGTCGACCGCCCACGCCATCTCCTGCACCCCTTCCAGCTTGGCCAGGCCGGGGGTGGGGCCGAGGCGGAAGCCGCCCATGAGCGGCTTGCCCGAGGCGGCGTACGGGAGGAAGTCCAGCGGCGACGGGCCGGGCGAGGGGTAGACGACGCAGTCGGAGAGCACCGCGAGGGGGTACAAGCCGGTCAGCTTGACCATGTTGGCGAGCTTGCGGTGCATGTTGACGCGGGCCTTGGAGATGACGGCGGCGCGGATGTCGGGGCGCCAGGTCGGGCGTTGCATGGCGGGCCACGGGTCGCCGTCCCGGTAGGTGCGGCCCTGGGGGCGTTCGCGGAGCTTGCCGATGCCGCCCTTGACCGTGGCCTTGACCGCGGAGAGGACGGCGGCCATGGCCGGGTCGGTCTGCTTGTGGACCTCCATCGCCGTCAGGAATGCGGCGTCGGTGAGATCGGCGGTGACGCCGAGGTCGGCGAGGGTGTCCAGGTACGCGGTCTTGAGGCGGTCGTGCCACGGGTCGAGGTAGGCGCCGGTCTCCCGGCGCAGGTAGGCCTCGATGGGGTGGACGTCGTGGCCGAGTTCCTGGGCGTAGGCGAGGGTGTGGGTCTGGTACCAGGCCGGACCGTTCGGCCGGGTGCCGTCCGGGGTGAACGGCGAGGGCAGGCGGGGGTCGAGCTCGATGTGGGAGAGGTCGGCCAGCCAGGAGCCGGGGATCTTCTTGTTGAACACCGGCCGGTGGAAGTGGTCGGGGGCGGACAGGCCCACCATCAGGCGGGCGGCGGCCGCGAGGAAGGCGGTGTTCAGGTCCAGGCCGACCGCGTACGGCAGCAGGCACTCCTCGTCGGAGAGGAGGGCGGGGTCGCGGACCCACTGGTAAGCCTCCTCGTTCAGGAAGCCCCCGCTCCAGCCGGAGTTCACGACGACGGGGTGTTCGGCGATGGCCTCCGGCGGCGCCGGGTCCACCGGCTCCGAACCGAGACTGCCGGGGTTGCGGCCCGACACCCACGTCCCGTTCTCCTGCACGGCCCTGGTGGGCGGGCGCAGGGCGGTCATCAGCTCCAGCCCGGACACGGCGGTGGAGCCGCACGGGGTGATGACCCGCTGGGCGTAGACGCCCAGGACACGGGCGATGTCGGCGGGGTTCATGTCGGCGACGCCGGGCCAGGAACGGGCGTCGAGGGCGTCCCAGGACAGGACCGCGAGCTGCACGCACTGCCGCGCGCTCCCCTCGGCCTTGCCGTAGACGCGCGCCCACGGGCCGAAACCGCGTTGCGTGAGCTGCCACTTCGCCTTCGCGATCTGCTTGACGACCGGGTGGTCCTCCGCCAGGCGCAGCGAGCGGCGCTCCTCGCGGCCCTCCAGGTGCTCGGGCAGGCCGAGCTTCACGGCGGCTGCGGCGGTGAGCACGATCAGCGGGTCGGAGTCCTTGCCGTTGCGGTTCAGGCGCGGGGCGCCGAGACCGGACTCCGTCAACGTCCACTCCACCAGCTCGACGATGGTGGCGGCGGGGCAGTCCAGCACGATCCCGTCCACGCCGTACGCGGCCCCGTCACCGTCGAGCACCGCGAGCGGGCCGTGCGGGAACCGGGAATCGACGGCTGCAGTGGTGGCGGGCCCGGCGGCCTTCTTCGCGGCGGGGCGCCGCGGCGTCGCCGCCGGGCGGACCGCGGGCTCGGCAACGGCCGCACTGCCGGGCGCGGCTGACGTAACGGCCGGGGCTGACGTAACGGCCGGCGCGGGGGCGGCCGGGGCGGGCCTGCCGGACAGTGCTGCGGGCACCGTCACGCCCGGGCCGGCGGGGTGCTGTGCGGCCCAGCCGTCCAGCAGCCGCTGATACGCCTGACGGCGCGGCGGGCGCGGTTCCGACCTGCCCGCTTCCCAGTTCTTCACCGACTGGGTCGTGCTCTGCAGGACCTGGGCGAGACGGGCCTGGGTGATACCGGCCGCCTCGCGCAGCCGGGCCCGCTCCGCCGGCGGCGGCATCGCGGGCTCACCGGTGAGCAGGTCATCCACGGCCGCGAACAGCTCTTCCTCGGTTGGCATACCTCAACCCTAGCATGCCTTAACCTTGGATTTACGTTCCCCTTAACTCTGGATTTAACCATTGACGGTTGTTCGGTTCGCGCTCACGGGCGGCGCGCGTCGCGGTGTTTTTCCCGTCAGGGCCGCAAGCCCGCTCGCCTGAGTGCGATCTCGGACAAAGCCGCGACGACTTGCCGGTCGCCGCGGCGCCAGGCGTCGGCGAGGCCGCCCGGCGGGGCGGGGATCGCAGAGAGGTCGCCCGGCGGTCCGGTGAGGGCGCGCAGGGCGAGGAGGTCGGCGCCTCCGGGTGCCTCGAGGAGACGTCGGATGACGGCGCTGCGACGGATCCAGCGCAGGCGCAGGGGAAGCCACAGCAGTAGTACGAAGGCCACGGGGAGGACGATCAGGGCTACTGCGGCCAGGGTGGCCACCTGGCTGACGGTGTCCTGCAGCGACTGTCCTGCGTCGGCGAGCCCGGTCCCGGCGTCGGCCGCGGACTGGAACGGCTTCTTCAGGAGGTCGCCGACCAGCGGCACGTTCGAGGCAGTGTCGCCGGCGTCGTCGAGGGCCGTGGCGAGGCTTTCGCCGGAGCTCTCCACCTTGCGTCCCGGCTCGGCCAGCAGCATGATCGCGCCGTGGACGGCCAGGGCGAACCACACCGCGGCGGCGATCAGGACCACGGCGATCAGGTCCGCGAGGATCTGGCGGTTGCGCCGTGCTGGGGTCTGGGCGTAGAGAAGCATCGGCTGCTCCTGTTCCGGTCATGGCGTCGGGGAGGCCGGCCCGGCCGGAGGTGTGCGGTGCTGGCGGCGAGGCTCGGCCGGTTGCCCGACCGTACGTCGGACTCGGTCCTTCCCCTGGTGTTCACGGGCACACGTCTGCGACACGGTGCCGGGTTGGCGCAGCGCCGGTGGCGCCGCCAGGTGGAGGACGAGCATGGCGCCGGCGGAGTGTTCGGGGCGGCCGGACCACCACTCCCCCGGTCCCGCACCGTTCGTGACGACACGCCAAGAGCCCGGGCGACCGGCACGCATGGTCGGGGGGCTTGGCGGTCGGCATGAGTGACACGGCTTTTCGTCAACCACGTCAGCAACAGGTGAGCAGCCACTGTCGGTGGCAACCACCAGGTCGCTGAGCCTGCGCCACTGACATTCCCCGCACACCATCCACCAGCAACCGCCGGGTTGAGGGCGGCGCTGCATGCCGCCGCCCAGGCCGATGGTTTCGGCCTCCAGGGCCAGCCCGCCAGCGGGCTGATGCCACCTCACGCGTTAACCGAAGCGATCGAGTGAAGTTGGCATGTTTCCACCACTTGGTGATCAATGCGGCCCCTCCGATCAGTAGATTCCCCACGATCGACCTCACTCGCTCAGGGGCCCGATCGCAACGAACGCTCATGGACAGGAGTAACCAGCCATGACCACACACGGGTTGAAGCGGCAGATGTCCGCCCTCACGACCGTACTGGCACTGGGCATCGCACTGCCGTTCGCCCTCGCCGCGCCCGCCCAAGCCGCACCGACCATGAGCATCAGCAAGAGCCACGAAGGGACCTTCACGCGAGGGGGGCAAGGCCTCTACCACATCGCACTGACCGTCAGCGGCGATGGCGGCGCCAACGACATTACGGTCACGGACCACCTCCCGACCGGCCTCACGGTCGACAATCTCGGAGGCGACTTCGCGATCGCCTGTCAAGCCATCAACAGCGGTACGACGGTACAGTGCGGAAACTTCTCCATTGCGAATTTCACTACCACACTCGATGTTGTCGTCAACATCGCCAACGACGCACCATGCTCCATCATTAACACTGTCACGGCCACCTCCCCGAGCATTGGCTCCGCCACGGACAGCGACCAGACCACGGTCGCCGGAGGCGGCTGCAACGGTGAGGGAGGCGAGGGCGGCTCGATCCTGCCGATCAACCTCAACGGCGCCCTCACCCTGTTCAACAACATCAACACCAGCAGCAACATCAACAGCCCAGGCGCCAGCAACACCAACAACCAGGCCTTCGGTTTGAATGCGCCCTGACCTTGAGCCAGCCCTTTCAGTCGCCGGCTGAAGCGCGACGGCGACCCCTCGGGGTACGTCTTACCGGCTATGACGCACAAACGCGCAAGCCGCCATGGGCGGATCACGAACAGGCCGTGGGCATCGGTCTCCCCAGCCGCTGCCGTGTAGGCGGCGGCCGGGGAGGGGGCACCTCCCAGACCGGGCCGAGCCACGTACAGGGTTCACCCGGCGGGCAGCTCCAGCCCCGGTCGTCCACCCGTCAGAGGCGGACGGGTCTGCGACGGCGGAGCCTAAGGTGGACTTGGGCGGGGGCTCCTCCTTCAGGAAGGGCTGGTAGGTGTCCCATCGGCGCTCCACCGTCCCCAGTACGGGGAGGTTGATCCGGGCCCCGCGGTCCGCGGCGCCCGCTTGGGACTCGTCGTACATCCCAGTCCGCCTTGACCTCTCCGCTCTCGGTGCCTGCGGCCCTCGGCGCCGCGGGGGCGGTACCAGGACTACCGGCGGTTGCTGCACATGGAGTTGAAGGTTGCCCCGTCGCCTCGGCTGACCCGTCTGGTCCGTGACCTGACACGAACGTAGGCGGTCAGAAGTCGCCTCAGCAGGGGCGTGCCTCTTGCGGCCCGCGTGGCTAGCGTTTCAGGTAGGCCAGGACGGCCAGGACCCGGCGGTTGTCGTCTGCGGAGGGTTCGATCCGGAGTTTGGTGAAGATGGCGGCGGTGTGTTTGGCGACGGCGCTCTCGCTGATGAACAGGGTTTGCGCCACGGCTGCGTTGGAGCGGCCCTCGGCCATCAGGGCCAGTACGTCCAGTTCGCGCGGTGTCAGCTGGGCGGTGGTGCCGCGGGCGTCGCTGCGGGCCAGCAGCCGTGCGATGACCTGCGGGTCCATCACCGTGCCGCCCGCCGCGACGGTGCGTACCGCGTCGATGAACTGGGTGGTGTGCGTGACCCGGTCCTTCAGGAGGTAGCCGATGGCGCCCTGGCCCCCGGCGAGCAGTTCGTGGGCGTAGAGCTGGTCGACGTACTGGGAGAGTACGAGGACCGGGAGCGCCGGCCGGGATCGGCGTGCTTCCAGGGCGGCTTGGAGGCCCTCGTCGGTGAAGGTGGGTGGCAGGCGGATGTCGACGACGGCGACGTCCGGTTGTTCGTCGAGGAGTGTTCTGAGCAGGGCGGGGCCGTTGTCGACCGCGGCGATCACCTCGAATCCGTGTTCCTGGAGGGTGCGGGTCAGTCCGTCCCTGAGGAGGAAGAGGTCTTCGGCGAGGACGACGCGCACGGTATCTCCAGGGTTGCGGTGGTCGGGCCGCCCCGCGGGCTGTGCAGGACGAGGGTTCCGTCGAAGGGGTCCAGGCGGCGGCGTACGCCTTGCAGTCCGCTTCCGCCGGGGTCGGCGCCGCCGCGCCCGTCGTCGGTGACCGTGACGCGCAGGGCCCCGTCGGTGTGGCTGAGGTGGATGCGGACCTCGGGGGCGCCGGAGTGTTTGGCGGCGTTGGCAAGGAGTTCCGCGACGGCGAAGTAGCCGGCGGATTCCACGGCGGCCGGGAGCCGGCCGGGCAGGGCTGTCTCGATGTGTACGTCGAGGTGGCTGTCGAGGGCCAGTGAGCGGACCGCGTCGCCGAGGCCGCGGTCGGCGAGGACGGGGGGCAGGACGCCGTGGACGAGTTCGCGGAGGTCCTGGAGGGCGCGTTGGGAGGTGGCGCGTACCTCGTGCAGGAGTGCGCGGGCGGCCGGTGGGTCGCGGTCCAGGAGGCGGGTGGCTTCGTCGAGGGTCATGCCCAGGGCGACGAGGCGGGCCTGTGCTCCGTCGTGCAGGTCTCGTTCGATGCGCCGTAGTTCGGCGGCCTGGACGTCGAGGATGTCGGCGCGGGAGCCTGCGAGGTGTTCGATGCGGCGGGTGAGTTCGGTGGTGTGCGGGGCGGCCAGCAGGCGTCTGCTCCAGCGTGCGTGGAGTCGCAGGGTGGCGGGTGCCAGTTTGAGTCCGGCGGCGATGGATCCGAGGCCGAGCAGGAGTGCGGCGAGCATCGCCGGGGTGGAGTCGACCGGGATGAAGGCGTACCAGTTGCCGTCGCCCAGGAGCCGCCAGACGAAGGGCTGCACGGCCGCGCCGAAGAGGCCGTACTCGACGAGGGCCAGCGGCACGGTGGCGAGCAGTGCGCCTGTCCACGGCTCGGCCCAGGCCCAGCGCAGGTCGTGCCAGAAGCCTTCGTCGCCGAGGAGGGCGCGGGCCTGCCGGTGGCGGCCGGCGGTGTTCCCGGGTGGCGCCGGGCGCGGTGGCAGTGGTTGTGGTGGGCTGATCACGGTTGCGGTCCAGCGGGCGGCCCAGTCGCGGTAGCGGTCGGAGATGCGGCGCAGGGCGGCTGCGGCGGGCGGGAGCAGGAGGAAGCCGATGCCGACGGGCAGGAGGAGCAGCGCCCCGACCACGAGGGTGCCGGCTCCGGATACGGCGAGCGCGGCCAGCGAGAGGAGCTGGCAGCGGCCGATGTCGGTGAGCGCGGCCCTGAGGCCGGTGCCGGGGCGTGTGTCTGCCTGTGCCATGCCTGCCTGTGGTTCCGTCATGTCAGCGCGGTCCGTGCGCTGTTGCGGCGGTGATCCTATCCGGTGTGGTCGCCGCCCGGCGGGTGGAGGCGATCCACGGGATTGCTGCGGCCAGGCAGGCGGCGCCGAAGATCGCCATCGGCGCTGTTGCCGGGGATGTTTCGTCGGTCACGAACAGCATGCCGAGGTTGACCAGGGTGTGGAAGGCGCCCGCGAGCAACAGCCGGTTGCTCCGTACGCGTTCCAGGGCGAGGCCGAGGATCACGGACATCGCGAGGGTGGCGGCCAGGAATCCGGCTGCGTAGGCCGGCCCCTGGGCGAGGGCCGGCACGTGCCACAGGCCCCAGGCCGTCCCGACCAGGACGGAGGCGGTGACCGGGCCGAAGCGGGTGCGCAGGAGCGGCTGGAGGTAGCAGCGCCAGCCGATCTCTTCGGCGCAGGCGCCGAAGAGCTGGGCGGTGACGAGCAGGGTGAGGGGGTGTGTGAGGGCCTGTGGGCTGGTGGTGGGGAGGGAGCCGGAGGTGAGCAGGGCGCCACCTGCGCACAGGGCGATGATCAGGGCGGGGGTGAGGAGGAGGGCCGTCCGGCTTCGGGTCGGTGTCCGGGCCTGGTGGTCTGCCGGTGCGTTGCCGGGGGCGGGCAGGGTGCCGGCGAGGCGGTCCCTGGTCCGGCGGGGCCACAGCAGTGCCACGGCTGCGACGGCGAGGGCGGGGCCGAGCTGGGTCAGTTGGAGCACCTCGGGGGGTATGCCGGTCGCGGGCTGGAGGGCGCCGCAGAGTCCGGCCGCCAGGAAGGCGACGGCGAGGAACACTCCTGTCTGCGCCGCCCATCCGCTGCGCGGTGCTCGCCGCCCCTGCCCCTGTCGCTGTCGCTGTCGCTGCTGCTTGTGGTCCGGCATGTGGTCCGGCCTCCCCGTGGATCGCCGGGGCGCGGCTGTCGCGCCCCGCGTTCGACTCTGCCGGTCGGGGTCGGGGCGGTCCTTGCACGTGGGTGCCGGAGGGGGTGTATCCAGGTACACCTTCTCGGGGGCGGGTCAGGCTGTGGTTGTGGGGTGGTTCTTGCGTGCTCGGGCGAAGGCGCGGGCGGCGCTCAGGTCGTCCTCGTCCGGGCGCTGTCGGTTGATGCCGCCGATGAGGTTGAACGGCGGCCACGTGTCGAGGGCGCGGCAGGTGAAGGCGGGTTCGACGGCGAAGCCCTTGGCGTGGAGGAGTCGTGTCAGGGGGCGGGTGAAGGGGGCGAACGGCAGCTGCGGCAGGCCGCTGGTGGCGAAGACGAAGGCCCGCCCCGACGAGGGCGGCAGGGCGCGGGCGAATGCGAGCAGGTCCGGGTGCATCCGCTGGGAGAAGACGCCGGAGCCGAAGCCCACCAGGTCGTAGCCTGCCGGGTCCGTGGCCGACGCCTCCTGCGGCGTGAGCACGCGGGCGTCGAGTACGTCGGCCATCGCCTGCGCCACGCGTCGGGTGTTGCCGTGGGATACGGAGGTGCATACGAGCAGAGTCTTCATCGGCGTCCCCTTCGTCTGCGGCTTCGTCTGCGGCTTCGTCTGCCGCCTTCCGTAAGGGGAGACCGGGCGGAGCCGCCGGATGTGACAGCCCCTGCGCTGGTGAGGGGTTCTGCGTGAGCGGGGGCTGGTTGCGGGGCGGCTGCGGTCATTCGGCCCGTAGTGCGGCCAGGCGCTGTTCGAAGGGCACGATCTCGAAGCCCGCGGCCGGTTTCACCGATGTGATGGCCCCTGTCGGTGAGCGGGGTGCGAGCACGGTGGCGGTGTCGGGGTCCCGGGCGGCGTCCCGGGCGGCGGGTGCCATGAGGTGTGCCAGTTCCGCGCCCGCGCGGGCGATCCGCTGTGCCAGTCCTTCCTGGCCCCAGTCTTCCGAGGCCGCGTATACGGCGGTCGGCGGGACGAGTGCGCGCAGGTGGGTGAAGAGTGGGCGCAGGGCGTGTTCGGTGACCAGGGAGTGCCGGGCCGTGCCTCCGGTCGCGCCGATGAGGACCGGCTTTGCGGTGAGGGCGTCCTTGTCGATGAGGTCGAAGAACGATTTGAACAGGCCGCTGTAGGAGGCGGCGAACACCGGTGTCACGGCGATCAGGCCGTCTGCGGCCGCCACTGCGTCGAGTGCGGCGGCCAGTCGGGCGGGCGGGAAACCGGTGACGAGGTGCTGGGCGATCTCGGTCGCCAGGTCCCTCAGTTCGATCACTTCGGGCTCGGTGTCCGTGTGGGCGAGTGTGGCGGCCGCGAGGCGGTCGGCGAGCAGGCGGGTGGAGGAGGGCGAGCTCAGGCCGGCCGATACGACGATGAGCTTCATGCCCGCGTCTCCTGCTTCGTGGTGTCCCGGGCCGCCGCCACGCGGGCGGGGTGGGTCGGCGCGTCCGGCACACCGGCCGGGCGCAGGTTCGCGAATTCCTTGCGCAGCACCGGTACGACCTCTTCGCCGAGGAGGTCGAGCTGCTCCAGGACGGTTTTGAGGGGCAGGCCTGCGTGGTCCATGAGGAAGAGCTGGCGCTGGTAGTCGCCGGCGTAGTCCCGGAAGGAGAGGGTGCGTTCGATGACCTGCTGGGGTGAGCCGACGGTCAGCGGCGTCTGGGAGGTGAACTCCTCCAGGGAGGGACCGTGGCCGTAGACCGGTGCGTTGTCGAAGTACGGGCGGAACTCGCGGATTGCGTCTTGTGAGTTCTTGCGCATGAAGACCTGGCCGCCGAGTCCGACGAAGGCCTGTTCGGGGGTGCCGTGTCCGTAGTGGGCGTAGCGCTGCCGGTAGAGGTTGACCATCTGCTCGGTGTGGGAGGCGGGCCAGAAGATGTTGTTGTGGAAGAAGCCGTCGCCGTAGTAGGCGGCCTGTTCGGCGATCTCCGGTGAGCGGATGGAGCCGTGCCATACGAAGGGTGCGACGCCGTCGAGCGGGCGCGGGGTGGAGGTGAAGGACTGCAGGGGGGTGCGGAATTTTCCCTTCCAGGTGACGGTGTCCTCGTCCCACAGGCGGCGCAGCAGGGCGTAGTTCTCCACGGCGAGGTCGATGCCGTCGCGGATGTCCTTGCCGAACCAGGGGTAGACCGGTCCGGTGTTGCCGCGGCCCATCATGACGTCGACGCGGCCGTCCGCGATGTGCTGGAGCATCGCGAAGTCCTCGGCGATCTTCACGGGGTCGTTGGTGGTGATCAGTGTGGTGGAGGTGGACAGGATCAGGTTCTGGGTGCGTGCGGCGATGTAGCCGAGCATGGTCGTCGGTGAGGAGGGGACGAACGGCGGGTTGTGGTGCTCGCCGGTGGCGAAGACGTCGAGGCCGACTTCCTCGGCTTTCTGTGCGATGGCGAGCATCGCTTTGATGCGCTCGTGCTCGCTCGGCAGGCGTCCGGTCGTCGGATCGGCTGTGACGTCACCGACGGTGAAGATCCCGAACTGCATGACTCCCCTTCCCAAGATTGTTTACAATTCAACCATACTGCGGAACGAGGGGTGAGCCCGGGGTATTCCCGAGGGGGCGCGGGGCCGCCCCGGGCCGGCCGGTGCCGCTTTTTCACCCGGCCGGCGCACATGCGCGGGCCGGGGCGGCACCGCGGCAGCAGGCTGGGGCGCAGGACGTACCGCGCCGAGAGGTGACAGCGGTGAGAGCAGCCAGGATGCGGGCGGTGGCCGCCGTCACGGTCGCGGCCGCGTCCGTGATCGCCGCCGCCACGGGCTGCTCGTCCACCGGCAGCGGCTCCACCGGCCCGAAGACGCAGAACGCGGCGCAGTCCCCCGCCGCCCCGGCATCCGCGTCCGCGTCCGCCTCGAAGGGCCACGGCCGGCTGATCCCGCGCTACGACACCGGCAGGACGGCCCAGGACCGGCGGATCCAGAGATTCCTGCAGGACAACGAGGTCCTGGAACGCATCGCCGGCTTCGTCAACGACCGGATCGCACTGTCCTACGACGTGCCCGTGATCGCGAAGAGCTGCGGCGGGGCGAACGCCTCCTGGGACCCGCAGGCGAGGGACATCACGTACTGCTACGAGCTCGTCGAGGAGACCAGGCCCATCTTCCAGGAGCAGGCCGCCCGGGAGGGCTCCGGCAGCCCGGCGGAGCGGGCCGCGGCCGTGGACGACGACATCATCGGGTTCTCCAACGGCGTGCTCCTGCACGAGCTCGGCCACGGCCTGGTCGACATGTACGACCTGCCGATCACCGGCAAGGAGGAGGACGCCGTCGACCAGCTCGCCACCCTGCTGCTCGCCACCGGCGGCGAGCGGCACATCGACTATGCGGTGAGCACCCTCAACACCTTGGGCGCCCTGGCCGACGCGCAGGAGGCCGGTGACCTCTCCGGCCTCTTCTCCGACGAGCACTCGCTCAGCGCGCAGCGCTTCTACAACGAGATCTGCTGGCTGTACGGCTCGGACCCCGAGGCCTTCAGGTCGGTCGTCATCGCCGTCGGCAACCCGGACGGCGTGCTGCCCGAGCTCCGGGCCGAGGGCTGCCGGCACGAGTACGAGCAGATCAAGAAATCGTGGAGCAGGCTCCTCGAGCCGTACCTGAAGTAGCCGGCGCGCCGTCCGGTGGCGCGGGTGCAGCGGCTGGGCGGTGGATGCCGGTTTCGCTCGATCGGATGACGGGCGGGATGCGGCGTTGCCGATCGGGGCAATCCGCACAAATGCCCGCTACGAAGAAGAGGTGAGACCAGCGGATCACCATGGCCGGCCCCAGGGCGGGGCCGGTCCTTCTTCTCGGCGAAAGAGCTGTCGATGGCATCGAGGCACAAGGGCGGGCGTGGCCGCCGCGGCGCCGGGCCGCGGCACGGCACCCGGCGGCGCGGGGCGGGGCGGCGGTGACACAGCCCCTGCGGTTTCACGGTGCGGACGCGGGCGGGCCGCGGCTGCAGGAGGTGATGGAGCGGGTGGGCCACGGCGACAGGGACGCCTTCGCCGTCCTGTACGACGCGGTCGTCGCCACCGTGTTCGGGATCGTCGTCAAAGTCGTCCGGGACCGGGCCCAGGCGGAGGAGGTGGCGCAGGAGGTGATGATCGACCTGTGGCGTCAGGCCGCCCGCTACCGCCCGGAGCAGGGAACCGTCATGACGTGGGTGGCGACGATCGCGCACCGCAGGGCGGTGGACCGCGTCCGGTCCGCCCAGGCCTCCTCCGACCGCGAGCACGCCACCGCCGTACGCGAACGGCACCGGCCCTTCGACGAGGTCGCCGAAGAGGTGGAGAGCCGGCTGGAGAGCGAGCAGGTGCGCCGCTGCCTGGACAGCCTGACCGAACTCCAGCGCCAGGCCCTGACCCTCGCCTACTACCGGGGCCTGACCTACCGCGAGGTCGCGGACCGGCTGGGGTCCCCGCTCGCGACCGTCAAGACCCGGATGCGCGACGGACTGATCCGGCTGCGCGACTGCATGGGGGTGACCGCGTGAAGCACGGCGAACACCTGCACACCCTCACCGGCGCGTACGCACTCGACGCGCTCACCGGTGAGGAACTGCAGGCCTTCACCGCACACCTCGGGCACTGCGCGGCCTGCGCCCGGGAGGTCGGCGAGTTCGAGGCGACGGTGGCGCAGCTGGCCGCGGCGGCCGGCCTGTCCGCACCCGCCCCGATGAGGCAGGCGGTCCTGCACCGCATCGAAACCGTCCCGCAGCTGCCCCCGCACACCCGGCCCGCGGCGCCGGCCCGGCTCACCGCACTCCTCAGGCGCAGGGCCGGAGCGTTCGCCGCCGCGGCCTGCGTCGCCGTGGCCGCGGCCTTCGGCGGACTCGCCGCCTACCAGTACCAGCAGGCCGAACAGGCCCGTACGCAGGCCCGGCAGGCCACCCGTCAGGCCCAGGAGCTGACCGCCGTCCTGGCCGCCCCCGACGCCCGGACGGTGCACGGACGCACCACCACCGGAGCGAGCACGTCCGTGACCACCTCGGCACTGCGCGACCAGGCCGTCTTCGTCAGCAGCGGTCTGCCCGCCCCTCCCGCCGGCAAGACCTACCAGCTGTGGTTCGACGACCAGGGCACCAAGCGCTCCGCCGGCCTCGTCCACAGCGACGGCGCCGTCGTCATGCAAGGACGCCCCGACAGCGCCCGCGCCGTCGGTCTCACCCTCGAACCCGCGGGCGGCTCGCCCGAGCCCACCACCAGCCCCCTGCTGCGCCTCCCCCTCCCCGCCTGACCGGGGAACCGGACCAAGGCGCCGATGCGTCCCCATATATGTCGGTTTGATGTTTTTCCAATCCCTCTGGCGGACGGTACCGAATCCCTTCACAAGCCCCCTGCGGAAGCAGGGGCCGAGCATCCGCTCATTCGTGAAGCAGAAGGAGGTGAGACCCATGACCGTTTCCGTGCGGACCCGCAGCCTTCTTGCGGGCGCGGCCGTGGCCGGCCTGCTCTCGGGCGGCGCCACGCTCGCGGCCACCGGCACAGCCGCCGCCGCTTCGACACCGGCATCGGCATCGGCATCGGCGGCCACTGCTCTGAACGGCGACCGCGACCGTGACCGGCACGACCGGGACCACAAGAAGCACCGGTCGGACCACCACGAACGCTGCTCGTGGACCAAGGGGCACTGGGCCAAGACGTGGGGCAAGGGCCACTACGAGAAGAAGTGGCACCACGGCACCTGGCATCCCGGCCACTGGGACCACCGGGGCCACTGGCACCCCGGCTGGTACGGCCACGGCTGGTCCCAGAACCACTGGGTGCCCGGCCATCACGACACCCACTGGGTGCCGGGGCACTGGAACTGCCACAACAAGTGGTGACCGGTTCACCTGGCCCGCAGGGGCTCCGGGCACCGCCCGGAGCCCCTCTCGCCTTTCCGGCAGGCACGGCGGCAACCGCTCGCTCGGGCAGCAAGGCCCGACGGTAACCAGCCCGTGAGTAGACCCGTCCCGCATCTGCCCGGACGCAGGCGGTGCGGGCCCCGTACGCCGCCCTCCCCGGCGGCTCC
Organism: Streptomyces sp. NBC_00207; assembly: GCF_045160965.1. Classification (NCBI taxonomy): domain Bacteria; kingdom Bacillati; phylum Actinomycetota; class Actinomycetes; order Kitasatosporales; family Streptomycetaceae; genus Streptomyces; species Streptomyces sp. NBC_00207. Next base: position 144,510 of record NZ_CP130715.1, read on the forward strand.
CGCAGGGCGGCCCCGTAGCGGCTCCGCTCCCCCGCGGCGGCGCCGGGCCCCTGTGCGCCGCGGCCGGCCGGGGCCAGTCCGTCCGCGGCCCGGTGTGTCTGCGCGGCCCGTGGGTCCGGGGTCCCTTCAATGGACAGCCTCCTACGGAAAACGGGCACCGTATGACCTTCTCCGCACTGCACACCCGCCGGTCGGTCCTCACGGGCGGCTTCACCCTGGCCGCCGCGGCGGCACTGCCGCTGGCCGCAGCCGGGCGCGCGCACTCCGCGGCCGCCGGGCCGGACGTCATCGGCTGCGCCGCCTGGGGTGCGCGGGCCCCGTCCGAGCCCGTCGTCGTCCTGGCCAACCGCCCGGAGCGGATCATCGTCCACCACACGGCCACGGCGAACGTGACGGACTACTCCAGGCAGCGCGCCTTCGCCCTGGCCCGGGCGATCCAGACGTACCACATGGACGCGCAGGGCTGGATCGACACCGGTCAGCACTTCACCGTCAGCCGCGGGGCCTTCGTGCTGGAGGGCCGCCACAACAGCCTCGCGGAGCTGCGCGCCGGCACCCGCCAGGTGCGGGCGGCGCACTGCATCGGGCAGAACACCGTGTCGATCGGCATCGAGAACGAGGGCACGTACACCTCGCAGGCCCCGCCGGCGGCGCAGTACGCGATGCTGGCCGACCTGTGCGCCCACATCTGCAGCCAGTACGGCCTGCCCGCCTCCGAGATCTACGGCCACCGCGACTTCAACGCCACCTCGTGTCCCGGCGACCGCCTCTACGCCCTGCTCCCGGCCCTCCGCAAGGACGTCGCCACCCGCCTCGGCACACCCCTGCAGGACCCGCAGGACCCGCAGGCCGATCCGGAGTCGGACCGGGTGTGGGACCTGGTCCGGCAGGCCTCGAACCCGCCGGCTGCGGCCTACGCGGAATACCTTCCGGCAGGCCTCCTGCCCTGACCGGGGGCGGCGCCCGCACCGAACAGCCGGCCCCCGGCCCTGCGGCCGGGGGCGGCACGCGTCAACACCGTGGCCTGCGGCTCATCCTTGGGGCCGGCCGATTCCGCGTGGCGGGCACGGTACGGCCGTACCCGCCCGGCAGCCCGTGGAATCGGGGTCCTGAAGCCCTTCGGCGGTCCTCCGGAGGCGGATCAGGCATGCCCGCGGCCTGACGCGTGCGCGCGGTGGATCACTTTCGGTGCCAGCATGCCCGGCGAAAGGGGGGCGGCGCGGCGAACACCGCACAGGGATGAGAGGGAGGACCGTGACACCTCAGACTGTGACGCCTCAGACGGTGGCAGCGCAGACCGTGGCAGCGCAGACCGTGACGCCTCGGGCGGCCGGTGAAGCGGCTCAGCCCATTCCGGGGCAGAGCAGGCCGGGCGGCCCCGGGCCCGGAGCCGTCCCCGCAGCCGGTGGGCCCCCGCCGGCGGGACCCGACGCGGAACTCCTGGTCGCGGCGTCCGTACTGCTGGCGGATGCGGCCCTCACCGCGAAGCGGGCCGGTGCGGAACTGACCGGGGCGCTCAGCAGCTGGCGGTTCGGACCGGCCGCCCTGCGCCGTCCCGGGTGGGCGCTCGGCACGGCGCTTTCATGCGCCAGGGCGCTGACCAGCCCTTCGGGGCTCGGGTTCGGTCCGAACGGCGGGCTCGCCGGGGAGCTGGCCCGGATGGCGGGGAGCGTGACCTACCGCCGCCCGGCCGCGGTGTCCATGGCCGTGGACGCCTTCGCGCTGCGGATCGAGGCGGCGGTGGTGGAGCACCCCAACCTCGGCTCGGCACCGGCGAGGCGGCTCACCGACGCCATGGTGGAGGGGAACCGGTGGGAGGCCCTGCGGGCGCTGTACGCACTGGTCGAACGGCTGGGCGTGACGCGCGCCCTGACGACCGTCAGCCCGGTGATCATGGAGTTGCTGGCGCTGCTGGGGCTGCTCGACGAGAACCCGGTCAACGACGGATTCTCCTGGGTGACGCTCGCCGGCGGAGTGCCGACCACGGATCCCTTCCTCGGACTGCCCAGTTCGCTGCTCGCCCGCCTCAACCCCGGCCCCGGGCGGGCGGAGCGGACCGAGCCGGACTCGATCCTCGCGAAGGTCCTGACGACGTCCCGCAACGACATCGTCAGCTACATCAACGACATCGGTGCGCTCGGCAACCACGGGCTGGTGCTGCTGCGGCGCGTCGAGTGCGCCGACGGCCGCGTCAGGTACGTGCTGCTGCTGCCCGGTACGAGCTTCGTCCTGCCGAGCAACAGCACCCCGCAGGACCTGATCGGCGCGTTCGACGGGTTCCTGCGCTCCGACACGACGTACACGCGCGCGGCGCGGAAGCTGCTGCGGCGGGCGGGGGTGCCGGCCGGGTCGGAGCTGATGTTCGTCGGGCACAGCCTGGGCGGACTGACGGCGATGAACCTGGCGATGGACGTGGAGCTGGCGTCCGCCTACCGGATCACCCACGTGGTCACGCTCGGCTCCCCCATCGACAACAAGCGCCCGGCCGACCACACCACCCGGGTGATCAGTCTGGTCAACAAGCACGACGTGATCCCCATGCTCGACGGGCGCGGGCCCGCCTCTCCTCACGACATCCCCGCCGGCTGGGTCGAACTGACCTGGCTGGACGAGTCCTACGACTATCCGCTGTCGCACGCGCCGCAGGCGTACTCCGACAGCCTGCGCGGGGAGATGGTGCACCACCGGGACCGGGTGAACGAACTGATCAGGGCCTACGACGGCGAAGTCGTCGGGAACCAGCCGTACATGCTCCGTGACAAGTGACGAGCGACAAGTGACCAGTGACGAGCGACGAGCGGCCGGTGACGGGCGAGTGCGCGACCATGAGGGAGAGCGACCGATGACCCATGCCGACGGCCCGGCCACGGCGGCGGCGCGGCCCGAGACGGCCTGGCCCCTGGAGAACCTGCTGTTCAGTGCCGCGCTGGTGGCCCGGCGGATGCCGTGGGCGGACCTGCCCGCGCGCACGCTCGGTCTGGACGCGCTGACCCTCGACGGGCTGACGGACCGGCTGATGGCGCACCTGAGGAGCGGCCGGGACGGGCGTCCGGTGCGGCTGCGCACCCCCTTCGGGGCCTTCCTCGTACCGCCCACCCGGGCGGACGCGCAGAGCCTGCTGGCCCGTGCCGACGACGCCGGGGCGCTGGGCACCCCCTGCGGTCTCGCGGCCGACGGACGCCGGTACGGGCTGTCGCCGCACGTGGTGCCGGCGGGCGCGTGGGAGGTTCCGGCGCACGGCGGCGCGGGTGCGCTGGGCACCCTGGTGGCCGAGCAGCTCCCTGCGGTGACCGGTGCCCGGCGGGAGGACGGCACCCTGGACCGGGACCGCTGGCAGGCCGGCATGCTGCGGCTGAGCCGGCGCGTCGTACTGGGCGCCGAGGCCGCCGAGGACACCCTGCTGAGCGAGATGGTCTCGGCGGCGGCCGCCGCCGCGGGCGGGCGTGCGTACGAGGGACGGGCGGCGGCCCTGCGACGGCGGATGGCACCGTACCTGGCCGACCCCGAACCCGGCTGCCTGGCCGGCCCGATGGCGGCCGGGGCCCAGGGCGGGCCGGAGCTGCTCCTGGCCGTGGCGCACGCGCTGGCCCTGGTCTCGGCGGCCACCGGCGTACCGGCGCTGAAGGCCCTGACCCTGCTCGGCGCGAACGGGGACGCGGACGCGGACGCTTCCGGAACGCGCGCCGATGCCACGGGGAACGCGCCGTCGGCCGGGGAGGCGATCGGCCAGGCCGCGGACCGGGCCCTGGACCGGGCCCTGGAGCAGCACCCTGTACTGACCGCCGTGGTGTATCCGGTCCGCGCGCCGTTCGGCGCGCAGGGCCTGGTGATCGGAGCCGGGGAGGAGATCCTGTACGACCCGGCGCTGTTGGGCCGGCGGGTGGCGGGCGAGCGCACGGATCCGGCGTGGGCGCTGTGCGGGAACCCGTCCGGGTGCGCCGTCGCGGGGTTCGCCGTGCGCGTCGGCCGGGAGGTCGTCCGCGCAGTCGCCGGCGCGGTGCCTCCCGTGGTTCCCCGTGCGCGGTTCGCGGTGGACTGCCCGCCCGGCACCGCCGGTTCCCGGGCCGGGGCCGTGGCCGCGCCGCTCTCCGCGTTCGGGGCGCGGGGGCGGGCCGGCGCGGAGCGGCTGGACCGGCATGCCGAGGCCCTCTGCGCGTGCGCAGCCGACGCCGGCTGGAACGGGAGCGAGGCGGGCGAGCGGTTCCGCATGGTCCTCCTCGCGCACGCCGACCGGTGTGCGCGGGCGGCTGCGGACGTGCGCAGTGCGGCGCGGTGGCTGGCGGACTGAGGGCCGTACGCGGGGCTGCTCCCGCCCCGGGCCCCCGAACGGAGGACTTGAGGCGGTTTCCGTCCCGGCCGGCCGTGATCAACAGGGCTCGCGGCCGTTGAACCGGCGGAACACCGTCTCGCGGGCAGCGAGTCGGCCGTCGTACGAGGTGAGGGTGGGGTCCGGGCGTGAGGGACAGCGTGGTCGAGATGATCAGGGCGACCGGGGCGGAACTGGGCTCCGCCCGAAGGCTGCTCGGCGAGGCCGGCGGTGTGGCGTGGGACCGCCTCCTCGACTGGCTCGTCGACGACTACTTCCGGGTGGTCGCGCTCGGCCTGGAGAACATCCCCGCGCAGGGCCCGGCGGTGATCGCCGTCAATCACTCCGGTGCCTGGGGCCTCGACGCGTTCGTCCTGGACAAGGTCCTGGGCAGGGCGCTGGACCGGCGCGTGCGTTTCCTGGCGGCTCCGTTCGTCTTCCGCACTCCCATCCTGGGGCGGCACGCGCGCCGTAACGGTGCGCTGCCGATCGGTCCGACGGCCGGTGTCGAGCACCTCAACGCGGGGCAGCTCGTGGGGGTGTACCCGGAGGGCATCGCGGGTCTGGAGAAACCGTTCACCGAGCGGTACCGGCTGCGGTCCTTCAGCCCCGGCTTCGCGGTCGCCGCCATCCGCTCGGGGGCTCCGGTGGTGCCCGTCGGGATCGTCGGCGCGGAGGAGGCGTGCCCCAAGCTCGGCGAGGTGCCGACCCTTGCCCGGCTGTTGGGCGTGCCGTACTTCCCGGTCACCACGCCGTTCCCGCTGCCGTCCAACTGGACGATCACCATCGGGGAACCGATCCCGGCGCCGGCCCGTCCCGACGGGCTGGCCGCCCGCCGGGACGCCGCCCGGGCGCTGAGCGAGAGGACGCGTACGGCCGTCCAGGAGCTGATCGACCGCGAACTGGCCGATCGGGAGCACCTGTTCGACTGAGGAGCCGGCGGGGCGGGGTCAGCTTCCCTTGTGCTGCCGGATCGCCTGTTCGCGGAGGGCATCGATGAGCGTGGTGAGGTGGGGCCGGTCGCGACGGCTGAGTGCGGCGACGCCGATGTGGCGGATCGGCCCCGGCGAGGTGACGGGGACGGTGCACAGGCCGGGGATGTGCGGGGCGAGTGCGATGGAGGGGATCAGGGAGATTCCCATGCCTGCGGCGACGAGCGAGCGGGCGAAGAAGTAGTCGGTGGTGGTTCCGCGCACGTGCGGATCGAAGCCGGCGCGCTCGGCGTAGCGGCGCAGGTACGCCTCGGTCTTCAGGCAGCCGAGCACCCAGGGTTCGGCTGCCAGTTCGGCGAGGTCGAGGGCGTCGCGGCCGGCGAGCCGGTGCCCGTGCGGCAGGACGACGTGCAGGGGGTCTTCCAGGAGCGGCGTCCACTGCAGGCGGGAGCCGGCGCCCGGCCCGACGGGGAGCGGGCCGTCGAAGTGGTAGGCGAGGGCGAGGTCCACGGCGCCCTGGCGGACGAGGGGCAGGGTGTCCTCGGGTTCGCCCTCCCTGATGTGGAGCACGGCGTCGGGGTGGGCTGCGGTGAGCCGGGTGAGGGCGGCGGGCAGCAGGAGGCGGCCGCCGCTGGTGAAGGTGGCGACGGTGAGTCGGGTGCGGCCGGTGCTGAGCCGGGTGACCTGCTGTCGGGCGTGTTCGAGCTCGGCGGCGACGGATTCGGCGGCGCCGACCATGATCTGGCCGGCCTGGGTGAGGGTGACGCCGCGGGTGCTGCGGGAGACGACCTGGGTGCCGAGGCCGCGCTCCAGGGCGGCCACCTGCTGGGAGACGGCCGAGGGGGTGAGGCGCAGGGCCGTGGCCGCCCGGTTGAAGCTGCCGTGCTCCGCCACCGCCCGCAGGACGCGGAGCCGTTGCACATCGATCAACAGTTTTCCTTCATACGTATCCAGCAGGTCGGGACTTCTGCTGATGACGATAGGTCTCCAGGATGGGGGCATGCAAAGGATCTGTGTCATCGGCGGAAGCCGGTACTTCGGAAAGCTCCTGGTGAAGCGCCTGCAGGGGGCGGGGCACCGGGTCACGGTGGTCAACCGCGGTTCCACGTCGCCGCCCGCCGGCGTGGAGCACCTCGTCGCGGACCGCAACGACGAGGCCGCCCTGACGGCCGCGCTCGGCTCCCGCACCTTCGATGTCGTGGTGGACCAGGTCTGCTACACCCCGGTGCAGGCCGCCGTCGCCGCCCGCGTCTTCGCCGGCCGTACCCGGCGCTACGTCATGACCTCCACGATCGAGGTCTACGACCCCGCGACCGCGGCGCTGCCGGCCGTGCCGTGGGGCACGCCGGTGCCGGAGGAGAGCGTGGACCCGGCCGTCTGGCCGGTGGCGATGGATCTTCCCTGGCACGAGGACGCGTACGTGGAGGCGCACTACGCCGAGGGCAAGCGGCAGGCGGAGGCCGTGTTCGCCCGCGCCGGCGGCTTCGGGTTCGCCAGTGTGCGCAGCGCCCATGTGCTCGGCGGCGGCGCGCAGGAGTTCACCGGCCGGCTGGCGTACTACGCGGGGCGCATCGCCAGGGGTGAGGAGATCGCCGTGCACGCGCAGCCGCTGCCCACGGTCTTCATCCACCACGAGGAGTTGGCGGACCTGCTGCTGTGGGCGGCCACGGCCGGCTTCACCGGTGCGGTCAACGCGTGTTCCGACGGCCCGCTCGATGTCTACGGCTTCGCCGCGGCCGTCGCCGCGCAGGCGGGCCGGGAGCCCGTGTACCGGACCGTCGCGGCGGGCGGGCAGGCTTCGGCGTTCTCCTTCGACCGCCATTACGCCATGGGCAACGCGCGTGCGAAGGAGCTGGGGTTCTCCTTCTCCCGCACCGGCGACTGGCTGCCCGGCGCCGTCGCCGAAGCCCTCACCGCCGAACCGTCCCCCACCGTCTGAGGATCGGGCCGCCATGCAGTACCGCACCATCGCCGGCACGGTCGTCGGCGCCATCGGCCTGGGCGCCATGCCGCTGTCGATCGAGCACCGTCCGGACGAAAGGCAGGCCATCGCCACCGTCCATGCCGCCCTCGACGCCGGCGTCACGCTCATCGACACCGCCGACAGCTACCACTGGCACGCCGGCGAGGCCGGCCACAACGAGCTGCTGATCGCCCGCGCCCTGGCCCGCTACGGCGGCGACACCTCCGGCGTGCTGGTGGCCACCAAGGGGGGCCGGGGCCGTCCCGGCGACGGCAGCTGGACCGTCACCGCCACCCCCGCCCACCTGAAGCAGGCAGCCCAGGCCTCGGCCAGGCGCCTGGGCGTCGAGGCGATCGGCCTGTACCAGCTGCACAAGCCGGACCCGGCCGTGCCGTGGGCAGAGTCCGTCGGCGCGCTGCGCGAGCTGCTCGACGCCGGCACGATCCGCGCCGCGGGAATCTCCAACGTGACCACCGCCCAGATCCGCCAGGCGCACCGGATCCTGGGCGGCGCTCTCGTCTGCGTGCAGAACCGGTACTCGCCCGCCGTCCGTGACAGTGAGCCGCAGCTGCGGCTGAGCACCCGGCTGGGGCTGGCGTTTGTGCCGTGGAGTCCCCTGGGCGGCATCTCCCGCAGCTCCCTGGACGGCCCCGGCGGCCCCGGCCGCCCCGCCACCGCCTTCCACCGTGTCGCGGCCGGGCGCGGGGTCAGCCCGCAGCAGGTCGCCCTGGCCTGGCTGCTCGCCCGCTCCCCGGCCGTGATCCCGGTACCGGGAGCCAGTCGCCCGCTGTCCATCACCGACTCGGCCAGGGCTGCGGAGCTCACGCTGAGCACGCAGGAGCTGGCGCTGCTCGAGGATGCGCTGCCGGGCTGAGGCGGGTCACGGTGTGGGGTGTCAGGCGCGGCAGCGCAGCATCTCCAGCGGGGGGTTGGCGTGGAAGTCGGCCCAGAAGTCCGCACCGAACGCGCGGAGGCCGGCCTCCGACACCGTCAGCGGGACCCAGGTCAGCTCGCTGAACCCGGCTGCCTGCAGGCTCTTCTCGTAGACCTCGCGGCGCGGGCGGTTGGCGACGAAGGAGACCGGCTGGTCGAGCAGCGCCGTGGTGCGCACCTGCGGCCCGGTCTCGGCTTCCTCGCCGGTCAGGACGGAGAGGAAGCCGTACTTCTCGGGGGTCGGCCCGTCGAAGCGGAAGTCGGGCGACTGGTTGAGCAGGAAGAACTCGCCGCCGGGCTTCAGGCTGCGGTGCGCGTTGCGGCACATCCGCTCCGTGGTGGCGATGTCCTCTGCGTAGTTGAGGAGTTGGACCGCCAGGCCGACGTCGAAGCGCTGGGCGATGGGCCGCAGTTCGGCCACGTCGCCGACCTCGTAGCGGGCGCCCAGCGGATCGCGCTCTTCCAACTGCTGTGCGACGGAGACCATTTCGCCGGAGACGTCGACGCCGAGGACCTCCTTGGCGCCGCGCCGCTTGAACTCCCTGCTGTAGAAGCCGGTGCCGCAGGCGAGGTCGAGGACCGACTTGCCGCGTACGTCGCCGACCAGGGCGAGGAAGCTGGGGACCACTACGTACTGTTCCAGCGGCAGGGCCTTGAACCCCTCGTAGGCCTCACCGATTTCGTCGTACTGCTGCTGCGCGCTCATGGTGGTGTTCTCCCCGTTTCGGCATGTCCGGCCGCGGTCCCCGGTCCCCGACTGCGGGGCGTGCCGCGGCTTGTGACTGGCAGTCTGTACGGGTGCGGGCAGGCCGTCGTACTGGCTGAAGCCACAAAGATCGGGGCGTCGTCCCGGTGTGGTGTACGGCGGGTGCGTGGCGGCGGGCGGGCGGCTAGCGCGTTGTCCAGCCGCCGTCGACCGGCAGGGTGGCGCCCAGGACGAAGGAGGCGCGGTCGCTGCAGAGCCAGGCGGCCGCCTCCGCGATTTCCGTCGGGTTCGCCATGCGCGGGAGGGGGGCCGACCGGAGGAGGACTTCTTCCATCGCCGGGTTCTGCCGGAGCCAGTTGTCGATCATCTCGCTGCGGGTGGAGCCCGGGGCGATGGCGTTGACGCGGATGCCCTGGGCGGCGTATTCGCAGGCGGCGGCTTTGGTGAGGCCGAGGACCGCGTGCTTGGAGGCGATGTAGGTCGCCGTCACCGGGGTGGCGACCAGGCCGGCGGTGCTGCTGTTGTTCACGATGGAGCCGCCGTCGCCTGCGAGCATGGCGCGGATCTCGTGGCGCATGCAGTTCCAGACGCCGCGGACGTTGGTGTCCATCACGGTGTCGTAGGCGTCCTCGTCCAGCAGGTGCATCGGCCGGGGGGTCACGCCGATGCCGGCGTTGTTGAAGGCCGCGTCGAGGCGGCCGTAGGCGGCGACGGCGGCCTCGACGGCGCGGGCTACGTCCTGGGTGCGGGAGACGTCGGCGACCACGTACTGGGCCTGGTGGCCGGCGGCGCGCAACTCCTGGGTGAGGGCGGCGAGTTGGGGTTCGCGGCGGGCCACCAGGGTCACCGAGGCGCCTTCGCGGCAGAATACGCGTGCGGCGGCCGCGCCGATGCCCGCGCTCGCGCCCGTGATCAGCGCCGATTTGCCCGCCATCAAAGAGTTGCTGGTCTCCCGGGTCATCGCGCGACCGTAACACGAGGGGATGGAGGGCGTGATGACGGAAAGAGTCGTGCTGGTGACCGGCGCCAGCGGATTCGTCGGTTCCGCGGTGGTGCAGCGTCTGGCGCAACAGGGCGTGCCCGTAAGGGTGTTGGTGCACCGGGCCGAGGTGCCGTCAGGAGTGGGCGTGGAGAGCGTACGGGGGGATCTCGTGCGCTGCGGGTCGGTGCGCGGGCTGTGTGACGGTGTCGGCGCCGTGCTGCACCTCGCGGCGCGGATCGGGGGCACGCAGGAGGAGTGCCGGGCCGTCAACGTGGAAGGGACGCGGGCGCTGCTGGCCGAGGCGGAGCGGGCCGGGGTGCGGCGGATCGTGCAGCTGGGGACGGCGGCCGTCTACCGGGACGGGGCGCACCGGGGTGCGGTGGAGGGGGAGCTCGCCGAGGAGCCGGAGTCGGTGACCAGTGTGACCCGGCTCGTCGGTGAGCGGATGGTGCTGGCGGCGGGCGGGGCGGTGGTGCGGCCCCACCTGGTGTACGGGCGGGGGGATCGCTGGGTGGTGCCGTCGCTGGTGCGGCTGCTGGCGCGGCTGCCGCACTGGGTGGACGGCGGGCGGGCCCGGATGTCCATGGTGTCGGTGGACGCGCTGGCGGGTGCGATCGCGGAGCTGGCCGTACGGGAGGAGGGGGTGGGGGGTGTGCTGCATGCGGGTCACCCGGAGCCGGTGAGCGCGCGGGAGCTCGTGGGGACGGTGGCGCGGGAGCTGGGGCTGCCGTTGCCGAGGGGGGAGGTGGACCTGTCCGGGGCCCTGGAGTTGCTGGGGGGCCCGGAGGGTCCGGATCCGGTGGTGCGGCGGCAGGTGTCGCTGTTCGCGGTGGACCACTGGTACGACAGCGGGCGGTTGTGGGGGCAGCTGGCGGCGTCCCCGGGGGCGCGGTTCTCGCAGGCGTTCGGTCAGTACGCCGACTGGTACCGCGGCGCGGAGCGGATGCGTCGCCGCTGACCCGCAGGGGGTTCGGGGGGCGGTGTGGAAGCGGGTGTCACCGCGGGGGGTGCGGGTGCCGTGGCGGGGGTGCTGGGGTCATGCCAGGGGGTGCGGGCCGGGCCGGTCCTGGGCTGCGCCGGTGACGGTCGAGGTGAAGACGGTGCGGCCCTCCTGGTGGCCGGTGACCTCGACGCGGCCGGGTGCGGCGAGGGTGGCGTCCACCCAGCAGGGGGCGTCCAGTTCGGCGTACTGGTGGAACTCGGTGGACAGGCCGGTGGGGGTGAACGTGCCGGGATGGTGGAGCCCGCACGCGGCCTGGCGGGCGGCCTCGACCAGGACCATGCCGGGGTGGTGGTCGTTCGCGTGCTCGAAGAGGATCGGGTGGTCGAGGTCGGGGTTGAGCTGCCAGCGGCCGGGGCGGTCGGCGGGTGCGAGGACCACGTCGAAGGGGGCCAGCCGGCCGGCGGAGGCGGGAGGCACGGGGGTGCGGCGGGGCAGCGGAAACGCCAAGCCGGCGTGGCCGCGCTCCCCGCGCAGCCGGCGGTAGGTGGCGGGGGCGACGCAGGTGAAGCGGGCGGTGCCGCGGGCGGCGAGTTCGCCGTTGCGGTGGATGTCGACCTGGAGGAAGCCGGAGAAGCGGCTGCCCTTCCAGGTGAAGTCCGTGCACGTGGCGGTCATGGCGAGTTCGCTCGGTCCGCGGCCTATGCGCAGCTGCTCGGGACGGGAGGTGAAGTCCAGGCTCCAGAGGAGGACGTTGTGGCCGAGGGGAACTCCGTAGACGGCGTGGCAGAGGTAGAGCCCCGTCTGTCTGATGGTCTCGCCGGCCTGTACCGGGTCGTGGCCGCCGCCGTCGGCGCTGGTGAAGAAGGTGTGGGCGCGGGGCCACTGCCCGGTGAGGGAGAAGGTGTCGTCGCCGGTGCGGTCGCAGCCGGTGAGGAAGACCTCGGCGAGTGAGCTGCGGTGGACGTACTCCCTGGGCACCGTGGTGGTCAGTACCGGGGCCTCGTTGCAGCGCGTCCAGGGGTCTCCCGCTCCCCGGAGCGGGAGGACGGGAGCGTTGTTCCGGATCGTCAGCATGGTCATGGGACCTCTCCCGCAGAGCCGTTTGACGGATGGGACGGGGTGCGTACGCGAGACGCAAGATACGTACTCTCCGGTTTTGTTTGCAAGGTGCGGAAGGAGAGTGGATGTCGCTCGTGCACCGGTGGCGGGTGCGGTCGCAGAGGGCGGTGCGGGGGCGCCGTGACGTCGACCAGCGAATATCAGGATGGCGGCCGTCGGCCGTGATGTGAGGGATCGCGGCCCAAGTGGGAGAAGGCCTTCCGGTCATCTGCGCCGGTCCGGCAGGGCTTCGTCACGTGTTGTTCAACGAGCGGGGCGCGAGTCGTTCTTGAGCGATCGTCATGCGGCAGGACCTGCCCTGCAAACCATTGGCAGGCGGGGTGGTGCAATGCCAGAATCGGGGCCGCCGCCGGTCATCAAAAGAACCGGATGGATGGTTTTTGAACGCAGGGTGTCGGCAGCTCGCTGCACCCTGTGACCGATGTTCGCCACCATCCGGGAGAGCCGTCAGATGACCCGTCAGTGCCCCATAGCGATCGACCTCTCCGGAGCGGACGTGCACGCCGAGGCGGCGCGCATCCGGGAGCAGGCGCCGGCGACGCAGGTGCTGCTGCCCGGCGGGGTGAGAGGCTGGGCCGTCAACCGGCACGCCGACATCCGCAGGCTGCTGGTGGATCCGAGAGTGTCGAAGGACGCCTACCGGCACTGGCCGGCGTGGATCGAGGGAGAGGTCGGCGCCGAGTGGCCGCTGGCGATCTGGGTCTCGGTGCAGAACATGATCACCGCCTACGGCGAGGAGCACACGCGCCTGCGCAAGCCGGTCGCCGCCGCGTTCACCTCGCGGCGCGTGGCCGCCCTGCGACCGAGGATCGAGGAGGTCGTGGACGGGCTGCTGGACGGCCTGGCCGCGCTGCCGCCGGGCCGGGTGGTCGATCTGCGGGCGGAGTTCGCGCACGAACTGCCGACCCGGATGGTCTTCGAGCTGTTCGGCATCCCGGAGCGGTCGTGGGCGCCCCTGCACAAGATCATCAGAGGGTTCTTCGACACGACGATCACGGTCGAGGCCGCACAGCAGAACGCCGTGGACATGGACGTGACGATGGCCGACGTGGTCGCGTACCGGCGGGCGCACCCGGGCGACGACATCACCAGCGTGCTGATCGCCGCCCGGGACTCGGGCGGTGAGGAGGACGGGGCGCGGCTCAGCGAGAAGGAGCTGGTCGACAACCTGATCCTGCTCTTCACGGCCGGGTACGAGACCACCGTCAACCTCATCTGCACGGCCCTGCACGAACTGCTGTGCCGCCCGGACCAGTTGAAGCTGGTGCGCGAGGGGCTCGCCTCCTGGGAGGACGTGGTCGAGGAGGCGCTGCGCATCGAGCCGCCGGCCTCGTACGGGCTGCTGCGGTTCGCGGTGGAGGACATCGACATGGGCGAGGGGGTGGTGATCCCGCAAGGGGACCCGATCCTGGTGTCGTTCGGCTCGGTCGGGCGGGATCCCGGCCTGCACGGGGCGCAGGCGGACCGGTTCGACGTCACGCGCGCGACGCGCGGACAGCACCTCTCCTTCGGTTTCGGGACGCACTACTGCCTGGGCGCGACCCTGGCGCGGACCGAGTGCGCGATCGCCGTGCAGCGCTTCTTCGAGAGGTTTCCGGAGCCGGTTCTGGCGCCCGCGGAGAGCGGGGAGCTGGCGCGGGTGGCCTCGTTCATCTCCAACGGACTGCAGGAGCTGCCCGTGGTGCTGGGGGCCGGGAGAAGGGGGTAGGTGAGGCGGAAGGGAAGCAAGTGACGGAAGAGAGCGTGGGGTTTTTGTGGAGAGGTGACGGATTGTGATGCCCGGCTGGATAGAGGTCCTTGACTAAAATACGGACCTTCTGGTTGGTTTTGATGGGGTGGCGGATCCTGTCAGGGGGTCCGTCAGGCACAACCCCTGGACAACGGAGGCACCGTGGCACGGCAAGAGCGTGCGGTACGTACGCGTCGCGCGATCTTGGAAGCGGCGGCGGCGGTCTTCGACGAGCGCGGATACGACGCGGCCACCATCGCCGACATCCTCGCCCGGGCGGGGGTCACCAAGGGCGCCCTCTACTTCCACTTCTCCTCCAAGCAGGAGCTGGCCCAGGGGGTGCTCGAGGAGCAGTTCGCCGAGGGCGGGGTGCCGCACCGGGAGAGCAAGCTCCAGGAACTCGTCGATGTCGCGCTGGTGCTGGCGTACCGCATGAAGCACGAGCCGATGCTCAGCGCGGGGGCCCGGCTCTCCCTGGGCCCGGGCATGCGCGACATCTTCGGCGGGGGGTCCGTGCCGGGCTGGATCGAGTTCACGCGCGCGCTGCTCAGCGAGGCGAAGGAGCAGGGCGAACTGCTCCCGCACGTCGATCCCGCCGAGACCGCCTGGATCCTTTCCGCCTGCTGGACCGGCGCCCAGATCTTCTCCCAGACCCTCAACGACCGGACGGACCTCGAACAGCGGGTTGCCGCCGTCTACCAGCACATCTACCCGAGCATCGCCACGCCGGCGGTGCTCGCGCGGCTGGAGATGGGGCCGGACCGGGGGCGGCGGGTGACCGCGGAGATGGGGATCGCGGCCGGCGGCCCGGCACAGGAACCCGAGCCGGCGCTGCCCTGAGGCCGCAGCGTCCGGCGCGTGGTGAGGACGCGCGGGGTTGGGGTACAAGGCTCTGGAGGTCCGGCCGCGGGGCGGGTCGGTGCGCGTCGGCCCCGGCACGTCGCCTCTAGCCCGTCGGCCCCGGCGCGTCGGCTCCAGCAGGACGCGAGCCGCGCTCCGGTGCGGCCGCGGACGGTGGGCGACAAGATCTTGTACCCCCTGGGCAAACCGCATTGACGGTTTGTGGAGACTCCATGGCCAAGCAGGAGCGTGCGGCCCGCACGCGAGAGACTCTGATCCGTGCCGCTGCGGAGGTGTTCTCCGAGCAGGGGTTCGTCACCGCGTCGATCGCGGCGATCAGCCGACGGGCCGGCGTGAGCGCCGGCGGGCTGCACTTCCACTTCGAGAGCAAGACCGCGCTGGCCCGGGCCGTCGAGGACCGGGCGTCGCAGGCGGTGCGGCGCATCACCACCGACAGGTGGGGGGTCGCCGTGGCCCCGGCCGGGGCGGTGGACGGCAACGCCCTGCAGGTACTGGTGGATTCCTCCCACGCCCTGATGGCCCTGCTGGCGTCGGACGTGGCGGTACGGGCCGCCTTCGGGTTGTGCGCGGACGTCGCCCACCTGAGCGAGATCGACCTGCGCCGTCAGTGGCGCCTGTGGGTCGAAGCCGTCACACGGGCGGCGGCGCGGCACGGTGCGCTGGCCGACGGGCTCGCCCCGCAGGACGCGGCGAGCGTGGTGGTGGCTGCCACCGTGGGGCTGGAGGCCCTGGGGGCCCGCGAGCGGGACTGGCTCGCGCCCCCACCCCTCACCCGGTTCTGGACACTGGCACTCCCCCGGCTCGCGGCCGACGGGACGCTGGGCGGGCTGGCGCCGGAAGGCTCGGCAGGACATGGTTCTGCCGCGCACGAGGACTCCGTACCAGACTGAATGGTCTGTTTGAGGAGCTACGGGAGCCATCTCCAGGGCCCCGGTCGGGGGCGATCAAGGGATGCGGGGCATCGGTCCAGGATGCCGGAGGGCAGGTGAAATCCCAGTTGAGAGTGGGTTTTTGAGTGACCGTCAGGGTGCGTTGATCTCCAAAACAGCACAACCGGTTTGATATTGACAAACCGTCGGTCCTGTTTTCTACTGGCTGTGCGACTCATCCAAGGACAGGGGAGTACGGCGTGGACATCGATGTACTGGGCGCGTTGGCTGTGCGGGAGAACGGGATCTCCATCACGCCGACCGCCCCCAAGCCCCGGCAGGTCCTGGCGCTCCTGGCCCTCCATGCCGATCAGGTGGTGCCCGTATCGGCGCTGATCGAGGAGCTGTGGGCGGGTGAACCGCCGCGCAGCGCGCGGACGACGCTCCAGACGTACGTCCTGCAGTTGCGTGCTCTCATCGCGACCGCTCTGGAGCGGGGCGCGGCCGGCGGCGCGGAGGCCGGTGCGCATCCCGGGACGGATTCCGGGACCGGTGCAGGTCCCGGCGGGGCCGTGCGGACCGCGAAGGACATACTCGTCACCCTGCCGGGCGGCTATCTGCTGAGCAGTGGCGGCGGGGTGCTGGACGTGCGGGAGTTCGACCGGCTCGCCGGGAGCGGCTACCGCGCCATGGACGCGGGCGACTTCCCCGCCGCGGCGCGGCTGCTGCGCGAGGCGCTGGCCCTGTGGAGCGGGCCCGCCTTCGCCGACGTGCAGAGCGGGGTCCAGCTGGACATGGAGGCCAGGCGGCTGGAGGAGACGCGGCTGTGCGCCCTCGACCAGCGGATCGAGGCGGACCTGCGGCTGGGCCGGCACCGGGAGCTGCTGGCCGAACTGACCGTGCTGGCGAGCCGGTACCGCACGCACGAGAACCTGCACGGCCAGTTCATGCTCGCCCTGCACCGCTCGGGCCGGCGCGGCGAGGCGCTGGACGTCTACCAGCGGCTGCGCGGGACGCTGGTGCGCGAGCTGGGGCTGGAGCCCTCCGTGGCGCTGCGGCGCCTGCAGCGCTCGATCCTGATGGCGGGTCCCGAGAGCCTGTCCGAGCCCGGCGTCGAGCCCGGGGGCGAGCGGCTCGTACGGGTCTGAGGTGTGTGAGGTCTCTGAGGCCTTCGGGGCCTTTGCTCCCCGGCCTGTCAGGGGCCTTCGGGGGGCGGGGGCTCCGCCGGTGGCGGCGAGAGGGGACGGCTCGGTGCAGGAGAGGTCGGAGCGAACCCGTCGGCGGCTGGTCTGCGCCGCGGCCGAGATGTTCCACCGCAACGGCTACGCCAACGCGACGCTGGACGAGATCGCGGGCGCGGCCGGGGTGACGAAGGGGGCGCTGTACTTTCACTTCGCCTCCAAGGACGAGCTGGCGGAGGCCGTGCAGCAGCGGGGGCACACCCTGCTGCACGACGCGGTACGGGCCCTGCGCGAGTCGGGGGCCTCGCCGTTGCAGGCGCTGATCGACATCACGCACTGGCTGGCCGCAACGCTGCACGAGGATCCGGCGATCCCGGCGAGCTTCCGGATCACCAAGGAGTGCGGGGCGGGGCCCCGGGGGCCGGCCGGGGCGCGGCCGGCGGTGGTGGACTTCCACTCGGCGTGGATCTCGGCGGTCTGTTCGCTGCTGCGGCTGGCAAGGGACGCGGGTGAACTGCCGGCGGCGGAGCGCGGGTGGCAGGGCGCGGAGGCGCTGGTGACGGCTGCGGCGTGCGGGATCGAGGTCATGTCCGGTACCGGGATGCCCTACCGGGAGCTGCAGCGGAGGGTGGCGGCGATGTGGGCCCTGCTGCTGCCGAGCCTCGTGGACGGCGAGCGGGTACGGCAGTACCGGGCGCAGGCGCGCGATGGCGCGTCGGCCGGCACCGGGGCCGGGGCCGCCGCGGCGGGCGTGTAGCTCGCGCAGACGTCAAAGGACCGGTACGGCAGCAGAGTTGGCCGCCCGGTATGGGGCGTGCCGTGTCGTGGCTTCCCCTTCGGCGGGCGCTGCCGGGACGGTTTCGGGTTCGATGCGGGATTCGGGCGGGTGCACGGCTGCGGCCGGTGCGGGTGCGTGTGGCGGTGAGCGCGCGTGCCGGTGCTTGTGCGTGCCGGTGCTTGTGCGGTCCGGGGGATGTTTCCAGACGTTCGGGGAGCGCTCTCGGGGAGTGTTCGTGCGGTGTTCCGCCCGGTGCGGCCGTGATGGCCGCGGCTGCGGGGCGGGGCTTGGAGAGGGGCTCGAAGGGAGCTTGAGAAACCGGTGACATCGTTCAGGGACCGCTACCGTGCCCCGAGTCGAAGGCCGAACAACGAGGGACTCGACGACGTGCGGAGGAGACGGTGAAGATTCAGGTGCTGGGTCCGTTGAGCGCCGAGGTCAACGGGGGTTCGATCGTTCCGAGCGCACGCAAGCCGCGGCAGATCCTCACGCTCCTCGCCCTCTACCCGGGCCGGGTGATGCCGGTGCCCACGCTCATGGAGGAACTCTGGGGCACCAACCTGCCGCAGAGCGCGCTCACGACCCTGCAGACGTACATACTCCAGCTGCGCCGGCGGCTGGGTACCGCCATGGGACCGGGCGCAGGCGCGGGGGGCGCCGGTGGCGCGAAAGAGGTCCTCGTCACGCGGCACGGCGGGTACCTGCTGCAGATCCCGCCGGAGGCGGTGGACGTGCACGAGTACGAGGGCCTCGTGGCCCGCGGCCACAGCGACTTCGAGCAGGGCGACGACGAGAGCGCGGCGGCCCTGCTGCGCGCGGCGCTCGCGCTGTGGCAGGGGCCCGCGCTGGTCGACGTACGGGTGGGCCCGATCCTGGAGATCGAGGTGATGCGGCTGGAGGAGAGCCGGCTGGTCACCGTGGAGCGGCGGATCGATGTGGATCTTCGGCTGGGCCGGCACTCGGAGCTGCTGGCCGAGCTCACGGAGCTGATCGCCCGGCATCCGCAGCACGAAGGGCTGCACTCGCAGGCGATGGTGGCGCTGTACCGGTCGGGCCGGCAGGCGACGGCCCTGGACGTGTACCGGCGGCTGCGGGGCCGGCTGATCGAGGACCTGGGAGTGGAGCCGTCGCCGCAACTGCAGCGCCTGCACCAGGCCATGCTGGCCGTCGACCCGGCGCTGGACGTGCAGGCGGGGCCGAAGCGGGGGTCGACCTTCGACCTGTACGCCGTCTGAGCCCGCTGCCCGGGGTCACGGCGGTGGCCGTGGCCGTGGTCGTGGCCGTGGCCGTCATTGATGCGGGATGTCGATGCCGGCTGCGCGCAGGTTCGTCTCGACCAGGGTGTTCAGCCGGGCGATGGACGGTGCCTGGTCTTCGCGGTGGTGGTTGACCAGGGCGTACCGGGAGGCGGCGTCGGGCCGGTTCCGGAAGCCGGCCGGCGCCGTCAGCAGCGCGCCGTTGGCCAGCAGTTTGCCGGTCAGCGCGGACGCCAGTTCCTCGATGCGCGGGTCGTCCGGGTCCCAGGACCTCGCGTCCCAGCCCCTCTTGGTCAGCTCGACGTGCTCGGGGTCGTCGAGGACGTCCTCGAGGCGGGCCAGGAAGCTGTCGAAGATCTCCGGAACCAGGGCCCGGGCCAGTACCAGGGCCTCCCGCTGGCCGGCCAGGTAGTCGGGGGCGAAGCCGAGTTCGGCGAGCCGGTCCAAGGCCGTGCAGGCCCGGTCGGGCAGCAGGACCCGGTCGCCGTGGGCGAGCCGGTGCAGGGTGTCGCGGCGTGCGCTCAGGTCCTCGATCCGTTCGGTGAGCCGGCGGTGGACGTCGTCCAGGGCGGCGGCGAACCGCTCGGGATCGGCGTCGAGCAGGTCACCGATCTCGGCCAGTGGCACGCCGGCCCCGGCCAGGGTCCGGACCCGGACCATGCGGAGCAGGTCGGCCGACCGGTAGCGCCGGTAGCCGGAACCGTCACGTTCCGGCTCGGCGAGCAGGCCGAGGCGGTGGTAGTGCCGCACGGTCTTGATCGTGACGCCGACGAACGCCGCCGCCTGGCCGATCGTGAGCCCGTCTGCCATCGGATCAGCGCGCCTGCGGATCGTGGGCGGCGTTCAGGTACGGGTTGTAGTCGATCACAGGGGCGAGGGTAGCGCGCATCGGCTCGGTCCACGGTCGCGAGGGAGATTGACCTTGACCTTGGGTCAGGGTGCACGCTCATCGCACGGCCGCCTCGGAAGGGCCGGAGGCCACCGGGCCTCCAACTCACGGGGCCACGCTGCGCTTTCGAGCCGTGCCGGACGCCTGCCCATCGCGAGATTGAGGAATGACCCATGAGCGAGTCCCTCCCCACCACGAAGAACTCCGCCGCCGCCGTACCGGAGCGCCCGGAGCTGCAGCAGGCCATCCGGGAGATCGTCGGTTCCGGTATCGCCGGGGTGACGCTGCGCGTGCACGACGAGCGGGGCGAGTGGGTCGGCAGTGCCGGTGTCGCGGAGCTGGGCGAGAGCGCCGGGCCGCCGGTCGACGGCCACGTCCGTATCGGCAGCAACACCAAGACCTTCACCGCGACCGTGGTGCTGCAGCTGGTGGCCGAGGGCGCGATCCGGCTGGACGACCCGGTGGCCGGCCACCTGCCCGGGTTCGGGCTGGACCGGCGGATCACCGTGCGGATGCTGCTGCAGCACACCAGCGGGGTGTTCAACCACACCGGCGAGCTCCTGGAGGACGGGACGGTCGCGCACGGGATCCCTTCCACGATCGCGGGCCGGGAGTGGGTGGAGGGCCGGTTCACGACCTACCGGCCCGAGGAGCTGGTGCGGCTGTCGTTGTCGAAGCCGGCGCGGTTCGAGCCGGGGACGGGCTGGAGCTACTCCAACACCAACTACGTGCTGGCCAGGCTGCTGGTCGAGAGGGTCACCGGCCGCTCGTGCGCCGAGGAGATGCAGGAGCGGATCCTGGGACCGCTCGGCCTGTCGGGAACGTCGCTGCCCGGCACCGGCGTGGAGATCCCCGAGCCGCACGCCCACGCCTACTACCGGTACGAGGACGCCGGCCGGCAGGAGACGGTCGACGTCACCCGGCAGAACCCCTCCTGGATCTCCGCCGGCGGGGACATGATCTCGACCACGAAGGACCTGCACACCTTCATCTCCGCGCTGCTGGGCGGCAGGCTCCTGCCGGCCCCGCTGCTGGCCGAGATGTGCACGCCGCACGCCGCGAGCGGTTTCGGACTGGGGCTGCGCGTGCAGGAGGTGGGCGGGAACGGCGCCACCGTCTTCTTCCACAACGGCGGCGCGGCGGGCCATGCGGCGCTGATGTACAGCACGCCCGACGGCGGCAAGACGCTGACCGCCGCGCTGAACTATGTGGACGACGCGGCGATGTCGCTGGCGGCGGCGTTCCAGAAGGCGCAGGCCAGGCTCGTCGAGGAGGTGTTCGGCGGCGGGCGGGCCGGATCGGCTGACGGTGCGGCCGCCTCGGCGGCGGCCGGGGCGGCTCGGCCGGCGGGCTGAGCACCCGCCCGGGACCCGTACGCCGGTCGTGCGGGCCGGGGCTATCTCCTGGGCCAGCCGATGTCGTCGTCCGGGCGGGTCTTCCCGGTCGGTTCGGCGGGCCGGAGGGCGGGGGCCGCGAGCGTGGTGTGGGCTGCGGGCGTCCAGGACGCGCGGGATGCGCACACCGATGGCCTCATCGTCGACTCCAAGGCGCTGAATGCGGGAAGAGCGGGGCGCCGGCCGGGTCCCGGGGCCGGGTTCTGGAGAGTCTGCCTCGGCCGGATCGAGGAACGCTCGAGGAACGCATGACGTGCGCATGAGAGCCGCCGCGAACCCCTGGCAAAGGTTTGCCCGCGTATTGCCGGGCGTCCTACGCTCGTTGGCGGTTCCCGACAGATTTCTTGCCCGCGACCTCAGGGATGCTCATGCTGCGACAGCCCGCGTTCGGACACCGCCTGAGAAAGCTCCGGACGGCCCGGGGACTGTCCCAGACGGCGCTGGCCGGCGAGGGGATGTCCACCGGCTATCTCTCCCGTCTGGAGTCCGGTGCACGCCAGCCGACCGAGCGGGCCGTGGGGTACCTGGCCGGCCGACTGGGCCTGGAGGCGGCCGACTTCGAGGAGCCGGCCACCGGTTCGCTGGCCCATGCGCTCACCCTCGCGGCGTCCACCGGCTCCCCCGACGCCGTCGAGGCTCTGCGCCAGGCGCTGACCGCCGAGGAACACGAGAGCCCGGTCCTGCGCTGGCAGGCGCTGTGGCTGCTCGCCGGTGCCGCCCGCGTCCAGGGCGACCACGCGCTGGAACGGGAGCGGCTCACGCACCTGGTCGAGCTCGGCGAGGAAGTGGGCGTGTGCGAGCTGCGCGTACGGGGCCTGACCCGCCTCGCCCGCTGCCTGCGGTCCATCGGTGAGATCAAGGCGGCCCTGGAGGCCGCCGTCGAGGCCCACCGGATCGCGCTGGGCGAGGAGTTGGGCGTGGAGGACCGGGCCACCGCCCTGCTGGCGCTCGTGTCCGTCCAGGCCGAGGCCGGCCGGATCGGCGACGCGCGCGTGCACGCCGACGAGCTGACCGTTCTCGTCGAGGGCCGCGCCGACGCGCTGTGGGCCGAGGCCATGTGGACGGCCGCCGCCGTCCGGATGCGCCAGGGCGACTACCCGGGCGCGCAGGCCTGCCTGGACGATGCCCTCGACCGGTTCGGCAGCCAGGAGGACCTGGTCCTGTGGACCCGGCTGCGGCTGGCCACGGCCCGGCTGCACCTGCAGAAGCTGCCCGCCGATCCCGGGCAGGCCCAGCGCCGCGCCGCCGAGGCCGAGGCCGCTCTCGCCTTCGTGGGCACACCGGCGCTGCGGCAGGACCTGACCGCGCTCCAGGCCGACCTGGCCTTCGCCACCGGCCGGTACGACGACGCGCGCGCCCTGCTCGCCGCGCTGGCCGGCGACCAGTCGAGGATGACCTACCGCGGCCGGGTACGGCTGGAGATCCTGCGGCATCAGCTGCTGATCCTCGGCGGCGACCCCTGCGGGATCCAGGGCCTGCGGGCGCTGGCGCAGCAGGCTCAGGAGGACGCCAACATCGACCTCGCCGCCGAGATCTGGCGAGTGCTGGCCGACGCACTGACCCCGGCAGGACAGGCAGGACAGGCAGGACAGGTAGGACAGGTAGGTCAGGCCGGTCAGGGCGGTCAGGCGGGCCCGGCGGGTCCGTCGGGCCTGGTCGGCGGGGTCTCGCCCGTCGGGGGTTGAGGAAGGCTCGAGTCCTGTGGTGCAGCCTGGAGGGCATCGCAGGAACGAGCAGGGCGGGGGTGCGTCTCATGTCGTCGCAGCGCGTGCACGCGAGCGAGCAGACGGCGTGGGTGGCCGCCCCGGCCGGCGTCGTCTACGGACTGCTGGCCGATGCGGTCCGCTGGCCCCTTCTGCTGCCCTCGCACGTCCACGTCGAGCGGATGGACTTCGACGGGGTCCGGGAGCGGCTGCGCCTCTGGGACGTGCGGGACGAAAGGGTCCGCTCCTTCCACGTGCGCCGGGTGCTGGACCCGCGCGCCAGGACCGTCGGGTTCGAGCAGGAGGACACCGCCCGCCCGGGTGTGCCCACCACCGGCCTCTGGACGGTCGAGGCGCTCGGCGAGACGGAATCACTGCTGACGCTGCGTCAGGAACGCACCCTGGAGGGGCTGCCCGCCGCCGAGACCGGGCGCAGCCGGCAGGAGTGGCAGGCGGAGCCGGCCGAACAGCTCGCCCAAGTGAAGCAGGTCGCCGAGCGCTGGGAGCGCCTGGACCAGCTGCTGCTCTCCTTCGAGGACAGCGTGCACGTCGACGGTCCCGCCGAGCTGGTCTACGACTTCCTCTACCGGATCGGGGACTGGCCCGAGCGCGTCCCGCACGTGGAGTCGGCCGGGGTGATCGAGGACGTACCCGGCGTGCAGCTGGCCACGGTGGACACCTGCGCCGCCCCCGGCGGACGCACGCTCACCACCCGGTCGGTGCGGCTGTGCTTCCCCTCGGCCGCGCGGATCGTCCACAAGGAGCTGACGACGTCCCGGCTGATCGCCGCGCACAGCGGCGAGTGGTCGCTGGTCCCGGACGGGGGCGGCGTACGGGTGGTCTGCGCCCGGCAGGTGATGCTGCGGGAGGAAGCGGTCGAGGAGGTGCTGGGTGCGGGGAGCGGCCTGGTCGAGGCCCGCCGGTACGTGCGGACGTGGCTGGGGCGGGCCGGTACCGAGACGCTGCGCCTGGCCGGGTGGCACGCCCAGAGCGCCGTCCGGCGGCTGCGGTGACTTCCGGGTTTCGCCGTCCGCGGGTCCACGGGTCCGCGATGAGCGCGGGTCCGCTGTGAGCGCGGGTCCGCTGTGAGCACGAGAAGGAGGTCGTGACCATGGTCCCCGTCCGGTACCGCCCTGATCCGCTCGACGCGCCGGTGCACATCGCCGGTCCCGAAGGCCCCTGGGACGAGGTGGGCGACCGGCTCGACGACGTCGGCCGGGCGGTCATCTGCACGACGTGGGGCCAGTGGCTGGCGGCCGTGCTGCTCGACCCCGCGCTGCGGCCCCTGCTCGGGAGCGACTGGCCCCGCTACCGGCAGACGGAGCCCGCGGCCGGCAGGATGCGGTTCGCCGTCTCGCGGTTCGTGGTCAGGCACGCCGCCGCCGCGGCGCTGAACGTTCCCGTGGACGGCCTGGAACTGGGGTACGAGCCGGGCGGACAGCCCCTGGTGCGGGGTGCGGGCGAGGACCTGGAGGTGAGCCTGGCGCACACCGGTGAGCTGATCGTGGTCGGCGTCAGCCGCACCGGTCCGATCGGTGTGGACGTGCAGGCCGCAGACCGTGACGTCTCCTGCGACGGGCCGGCCGGGCCCCTGTGCACCGTGGCGGAGGGCGCGGCGCTGGCCGCGCTGCCCGAGAGCGAGCGCCGGGCCCGGCTGCTGTGGCTGTGGACCCTGAAGGAGGCCCACGCCAGGGCGCTCGGGCACGGGCACGGGCTGCGGCGCGGCTCTTCCACCGTCGGGTTCGGCCACGACGACCGGGGGCGTGTCGTCCTGGCGGGCGCTGTGCAGGAGGGGGGGCCGGCCGGGGACTGGTCGTTCACCACCCATCTCGTCCAGGAGCGCTACCTGGTCGGCGCCGCGCACCGGCGCCGGCGCGTCCTGCCGGCGGCGGCCCGGGAGGCGCAGGTCGACACCGGTTCGCGAAGCGCTGCAGTCCCGCTCGAGGAAAGGGGGTCCGGGCCGGTGGACCACTTACGCTTTCTGCGACCGGTGACCTCCGGGCGGGGCGAGGGAAGGCGGACGCCGTGAACGCAAGGGAACGTCCCGCGGTGCCCTTCGCGTCGTCCCCGCCGTGTCGTGTCCGTGTCCGTGCCGGCGACTGACGGGAGCGCGGCGGGCGTCCGGGCCGGCTGTGTGCGGGCCGGCCGGTGAGCCGCCGTGACGCCGCGGACGGGCCGGGGCCGGTCCTTGCGGTGGTGCACGAGGCGGGCCGCGGTGCGCCCGGCTCCACGCTCGTCCTCGGCCTGCGCGGGCTGCGCCACGACGCGGACGCCGAGGTGTTCGCCGCCCGCATCGCCGAGCGCCACCGCAGCTTCCGGGTCACCCTGGAGGGCCACGGTCCGGGCCGGCACACCCTGCGCCTCCTGCCGGACGCCGCCGCGGCCGGCCCCGCTCCGCTGAGCGCCGGGCTGCTGGCCGACCTGCTGGGCCCGTACCCGGGCGGCGGCGAACCCCTGGCCCTGGACGGGTACCGGCGCGAGCTGCTCGTGGAGGCCGTCACCCGTCCCGAGGGCGCGGAGCGGTACGTGGAGCAGATCCACTGGAACTGGGCGGGACCGCTCGACCGGGACCGCTTCGACGCGGCCTGGCAGTCCGTCTGCGGGCGGGAGTCGGTCCTGCGGGCCGCCTTCGACTGGACGGCCGTGCCACGGCTCCTGCTGCATCCGTGCGCCGAGGTCGAGGTCGTCCACCGCACCCGCGCCGAGATCGCCTGGCAGGACCTCCTCGACGCGGACCGGGCGCGGGGGTTCGCCCTCAACCGGCCGCCGCTGCTGCGCCTGACCCTGCTGGAGGGGGAGCCGGGGGCGCCCACCCGGATCCTGCTGACCTGCCACCGGGCCCTGCTCGACGAGCGCGGCGTCGGTCTCCTGCTGCGCGCGTTCTACCGCGCCTACCTGGCCGCAGGCGTCCTGCCCGGGGGTGAGCGCCGCCCCGACCTGTGGGACCACGCGCGCTGGCTGGCCCGGCAGAGCGACGAGGGCGCCCGGGAGTTGTGGACGCGTGCGGCGCCCCCGCGCGGCGCCGCGACCGCGCCGGGCCGTCCCGGTGCGGACACCCGCCAGAGCGGTCAGGGGCGCCTGCGCCGGCGGCTGGGCGAACCGTACGGTCCCCGGCTGCGGTCGTGGGCCGCGGCCCGGGGTGCCGGTGAGAGCAGCGCCCTGCACCTGGTGTGGGCGCTGCTGCTGTACCGGGCGGCTGCGGCCGAGGGGCCCCTGCCGGTGAGTTTCGGGGTCCGGCTCTGCGGCGGCGACATCGCGCTGCCCGGAGCGGCCGGTATCCCCGGGCTGCTCGGCAGTGCGCTGCCGATGACGGTGCGGGTGGATCCGGCGGCCCCGCTGACCGGCCTGTTGCAGCAGGTGCACGACGCCCGGCTGGACATGGCCGCCTACCCGTGGGTGTCGGGCGACCGCATCCGCGTGTGGAGCGGGCGGGGGCCGGGCGAGCGGCTCACCGAGAGTGTCATCGTCTTCGACGGCCCGGCCGGGCCGGGGGCCGACGTGGGCCGTGAACTGGCGGCGCAGGGCATCGGCGTGGATGCACCGCGGACCGTCGGGGCCGGAGCCGGGGTGCCCGTCACGGTCGTGGCCCGGCACGAGAGCGGCGGCGCGCTGGTGCTCGACGCCGTCTACGACCGGGCGAGGCTGGCGGACGCGGACGCGGCCGCGGTCCTGGGCCAGTGCGTCGGCCTGCTGCGGGCCTTGACCGATCTGCCGGACCCGGATCCCACCGTCGGCCGGGTGCTGGACCTGCTGGCGGACGACGGGGTCCCCGTCATGGCCGGGCGGCCGGCCGCGGCGCGGCGCGCCGCCGTCAGAACGCTGCGCAGCGGGGCGTCTTCGGCGGACGTGATCTGTCTGCTGGTGGTCCCGGGGGTGGTGGGCGGCTGCTACGAGCTGTTCACGCGGGAGCACCGGGGCCCGCAGACCATCGTGGCGCTGGACCTGGAGGGCCCGCCCGGCCCGGTGGTGCCCGCCGCGCTGACCGCCCTGACCGGTCTGCTGGCGTCGGGCAGGCGGCTGGTGCTGTGCGGGTGCGGTCCCGGCGCGGGGGCGGCGTACGAGCTCGGGCGGGTCCTCGCGCAGGGGACGGGATCGCCGGTGAGCGTGGTCATGACGGGCCTGGGCGGTCCCCGGGGCAGCGCGGACGCGCTCGCCCGGGGGCTCGCGGGGGTGGCGGTGCGGCGCGGCTGAAACGGCCGGACGGCCCGGCCGCCGGGCGGCCGGGGGCTGACCGGCCGGGCGTTACGCGGCGAAGAGGTCGAAGGTGGAGGTGCAGCGCGGTCCGGCGAGCACGTCGAGCTGCGGGTCGACGGCCAGCATGGCCTGGTGCAGGCGCTGGAGTTGCGGTGACGGCTCCACTCCGAGGTCCTCGATCAGCCGGCCGCGCAGCCGGCGGTAGACGTCCAGGGCGGTCGCCTGCCGGCCCGCGCGGTACAGGGCGACCATGACCTGCGAGTGGAGTCCTTCGTGCTGGGGGTGGCGTGCGGTCAGCTCGGTCAGTTCGGCGATCAGTTCGCCGTGGCGGCCCAGCCTGAGGTCGGCGTCGATCCGCCGCTCCACGGTGACCAGGCGGCTCTCCTCGAGGCGCATGACCTCGATGTCGAGGATCGGTCCGACCCGTACGTCGACGAGTGCCGGGCCGCGCCACAGGTCCAGGGCGGCCCGGAAGCGGGCGGCGGAGACCTGGCTGTCGCCGGACTCGAAGGCGGACTGGCCCTCGCGGACGAGGCGTTCGTAGTCGTGCACGTCGACGTCGTCCTCGGGTATCTGCAGGAGGTAGCCGCCGTGCCGGGTGACCAGCACCTCCTTGGCGCCGCCGGGGGCGTCGGGCCCCATCGCGGTGCCCAGCCGCCTGCGCAGCTGGAGGATGTACGTCTGCAGGGTGGTCAGGGCGCTCTGCGGCGGCGCGGTTCCCCAGATCTCCTCCATGAGGGTGGGAACCGGTATGACGCGCCCTGGATAGAGCGCGAGGAGTGACAGGATCTGTCTTGGTTTGCCCGCGGTCGGAACTATGGATCCGCCGTTGACCTCGGCGCTCAGTGGACCCAGAACCTGAATTCTCACGGTCTCCTCCGTACTTCCTTGGCTCTTTTCCTCCGGTGGCCAAGGAGCTGCCCCCGTTCGAGGCACGCTAGCCGGGGTGGATGTGTTCCATCTCTTTCCTGTAGCGGGTTTCGAGCCGCCTTCCACCTGCGGTGCCGTGCCCGGGTGACCTTTTTCTCACGGGTGCCGGGAATGCGGGAAAGGATTCCGTCGTCTTTTCCGTTTCGGGAACTCCGGGGCGGATTCCTGCCGGGCGGATTCCCGGGCGGTCACGGCCAGTCGATAAGGGTGGTGGCGGGGCCGGTGCCGGGGGCGGCCGGGGCGCCGGCCGAGGCCGGGGCGACCGGCCAGTCGATGTCGCCGCCGTCGGCGTGGGCGGCCGCGCCGGCGGTGAGGACGGCGGTGGTGGCCAGGGCGGCGGTGGCGACGAGGCGGGCGATGTTCTTCATGGTGGCTCCTCCGTGGCAACGTTTCGAATGTTTTTGGCAAGTCCTCTGCCAAGAAGATTGGCAACGTCCGCTCGGGATTTGCTCGTCAATCGCTTGAGAAGGACTGGAGCAAGGGGCGCCTGCCGTCTCCCGCGCGGTCCGCATGCCGCTGTGAATCGCTGCGACCTGCGCGGAAGCCGATGGGGCGGGGTCGGCGGGGAATCTTGCCAAGTGTTGCCAAGGGGCCGGAACTCGAGTGCCGCCGGAGCGGGCATTGCCAAAACTGCCAAGCGATAGGCAATGTATTGCCAGACGTTTTGGCAATGCGTGGAAGACAGGGTCGTGGACGTGCCGCGGCCCCGACAGCGGGGGGAGGCCCCTGAATTGAATGCGCCGACGTACGACACGGAAGGAACGGCCCACCTGAACACGGCG
Source organism: Streptomyces sp. NBC_00207 (assembly GCF_045160965.1). Lineage (NCBI taxonomy): Bacteria > Bacillati > Actinomycetota > Actinomycetes > Kitasatosporales > Streptomycetaceae > Streptomyces > Streptomyces sp. NBC_00207. Next base: position 172,960 of record NZ_CP130715.1, read on the forward strand.
GGCACGGGCCGGATGCCGGACGGCGTGCGGGCCGTGCTCGCCGCCTGCACGGCCCGCGACGACCGCTTCGGGAGCCGCGCGCTGGCGGAGCACCTCGGCGCCGTCCTGCACACCGAGGTGCACGAACGACTCGGCGCCCTGCTGGGCGTCCCGGCCGGCGACACGGTCCTGGCCACCGGCGCGGCCGAGGCCTTCGACGCCTTCGTCCGCGCCGCGGAACTCTCTCCCGGCGACCGGATCTGGACCACCCCGTACGAGGGCGTGGCCCGCCTGAGCACCCTCTACGCCCTGCGCGACCGCACCCGTTGCCGGCTGGAGGTCGTCCCGCTGCGGGCGGACGGCGACCTCGACCTGGACTGGATGCGGGCCCACCTCGACGGGGACGTCGCCCTCGTCTCGGTGGTCCACGTCTCCTCGGCCTGCGGAACGGTCAGTCCCGTCGAGCAGGTGGGCCGGCTCCTGGCCCCCCACCGGGCCCGGTACGCCGTCGACGCCTCCCACTCGGTCGGCCAGCTCCCCGTCGACGCCGCGCGCATCGGCGCGCAGCTGGTCACGGCGGACGGCTGGCGGTTCCTGCGCGGCCCGGAGGCCGTGGGCTTCGCCTACGCGGCGCACGGGGTGTGGAGCGGACGCCCGCCGGCGCCCGCCCCGGCCGCCGTCGCCGCGCTGAACGCCGCCCTCGCCCACCATGCCGCCGCCGTGCGCCTGCCCTACGAGGACCTGCTGCCCCGGCTGCGCGCCGCCGTGGAGCGGACGCCCGGGATCGAAGTGCTCGCGCCGGGCCGGGAGCAGGCCGGGATGCTGGCCTTCCGTCACGGCGAGGTGCCGGCCGCGCTCATCCGCCGCGCTCTGGCCCGGCGCGGGGTCGTCCTCTGGAAGACCGTCGCGCAGGAGAACCCGCTCCACCCGGCCGCGCGGGGCGGCGCCACCGCCGTGCGGGCCTCCGTCCACCGCGACAACAGCGCACAGGACATCGACCGCTTCGAGCAGGCCCTGCGGGACGTCCTCCGGGAGGAGCGCGAGGAGCGGGAGTACACCGGCGGCGCGGCCGTGGCCCCGGGTGCGGCGCTGGCCGCGGCCGGCGGGGACCGCTTCGGCGGGCCGCCGCCGTACCGGGGGACGCCGGTCCGCCGCGGCCACCTCACACTGCACCGGACGACCTGAGCCCCGCCCCCCACTGTCAGGCCGCCGGGCCCGCACGCCGGAGCCGCGCCAGGACCGCGTCTCGTACGGGGTCCGAGTGGACTTCCACGGCGTCTTGAGCCGCGCGCGCGACGGTGGCCGCAATCCGGTCTTCAGATCTGGAGGATCCTCATGACCATCATCGACGTGTCCACCCCGCCGGGTACCGACCGTGCCGCGGAACTGGCCGGCATCAAGGCACAGGCCCTGGCCGGTCCCGGCGAGCGGGCCACCGAACAGCAGCACGCCAAGGGCAAGCTCACCGCCCGCGAGCGCATCGGACTGCTGCTGGACGAGGGCTCGTTCCACGAGATCGAGGCGCTGCGCCGGCACCGCGCGAGCGGTTTCGGGCTGGAGCAGAAGCGGCCGTACACCGACGGGGTGGTCACCGGCTGGGGCACGGTCGGCGGCCGCACCGTCTTCGTGTACGCGCACGACTTCCGTATCTTCGGCGGGGCGCTCGGCGAGGCCCACGCGGAGAAGATCCACAAGGTGATGGACCTGGCCGAGGCGGCCGGCGCCCCGCTGGTCTCGCTCAACGACGGTGCCGGCGCCCGTATCCAGGAGGGCGTGTCCGCGCTGGCCGGCTACGGCGGCATCTTCCGGCGCAACACCCGCTCCTCCGGCGTCATCCCGCAGATCAGCGTGATGATGGGCCCGTGCGCGGGCGGGGCGGCGTACTCCCCCGCGCTCACCGATTTCGTGTTCATGGTCCGCGGCACCTCGCAGATGTTCATCACCGGCCCCGACGTGGTCCGTGCCGTCACCGGTGAGGAGATCACGCAGAACGGCCTGGGCGGCGCCGACGTGCACGCCGCGGTCTCCGGGGTGGCCGCCTTCGCCTACGACGACGAGGAGAGCTGCCTGGAGGACGTGCGGCACCTGCTGTCGCTGCTGCCCGCCAACAACCGCGAGACACCGCCGCGTGAGTGGGGCGACGATCCCGCGGACCGGCCTACCGAGGCGCTCGCCGCGATCGTGCCCGCCCATCCGCAGCAGGCGTACGACATCCGCCGGGTCATCGAGGAGGTCGTCGACGACGGCGACCACTTCGAGGTCCAGCCCGGGTGGGCGGCCAACGTGGTGTGCACGCTCGCCCGGATGGACGGACACGTCACCGCCTTCGTCGCCAACCAGCCCGCCCACCTCGCCGGGGTGCTCGACATCCACGCGAGCGAGAAGGCGGCCCGCTTCGTGCAGTTCTGCGATGCCTTCAACATCCCGATCGTCACCCTGGTCGACGTCCCCGGTTTCCTGCCCGGGGTCGGCCAGGAGCACGGCGGCATCATCCGGCACGGCGCCAAGCTGCTGTACGCGTACTGCAACGCCACCGTCCCGCGGATCTCCCTGGTCCTGCGCAAGGCGTACGGCGGTGCGTACATCGTCATGGACTCCCGTTCCATCGGCGCGGACCTCGCACTGGCCTGGCCCACCAACGAGATCGCGGTCATGGGCGCCGAGGGCGCGGCGAACGTCATCTTCCGCCGGGAGATCGCCGCCGCCGCCGACCCCGACGCGACGCGCGCGCAGAAGATCAAGGAGTACACGACCGAGCTCATGCACCCCTACTACGCGGCCGAACGCGGCCTGGTCGACGATGTCATCGACCCGGCCGAAACCCGTTCGGTGCTCACCTCGGCACTGGCCATGCTCCGTCCCAAGTACGCCGACCTGCCGTCGCGCAAGCACGGCAACCCGCCGGTATGACGGCCGGACGGCCGGCCGCCGGGGCCGGAGCGGCGGCGGGGGCGGAAGCGGAGTCGTGGAGGATCACGCGCGGGCATCCCGATGCGGCGGAGACGGCCGCCCTGCTGGCGGTGTTGACGGCCCTGCTGGTCAGCCGGTCGGGCGGGCGGACCGAGCCCGCCCGCACCCGGGCCGCCGGCTGGGACCGAACCGGCGGGCTGCGGCGCGCGGGGACCTGGCGCGAGCGCTGATCCGTCGCGCCCCGAGTGCTCTGCGGCACGCTCTGGACGTCCTGGTGAGCGACGGAGGGAACAAGGATGACGGTCAAGGCGAGAACGCAGGCCCCCGAACGGCCCGTGGCGCTGGTCACCGGGGCGACCAGCGGCATCGGGCTGGCCGTCGCCCGGGACCTGGGAGCGCGCGGGCACCGGGTGTTCGTCTGCGCGCGTACCGAGGCCGCGGTCAAGCAGACCGTCGCCGACCTGCAGTGCGAAGGGATGAGCGTGGAGGGCGCGGCCGCCGACGTACGCGACCGCTCGGCGGTGAAGGCGGTGGTCGCCGCGGCGGTGGCGGTGTACGGGGCGCCGGTGAGCATCCTGGTCAACAACGCGGGCCGCAGCGGCGGCGGTGCCACCGCGGACATCACCGACGAGCTGTGGCACGACGTCATCGACACCAACCTCAACAGTGTGTTCCTGCTGACGCGCGAGGTCCTCAACGCCGGCGGCCTCGGGGCGCAGCCCTGGGGCCGCATCGTCAACATCGCCTCCACCGCGGGCAAGCAGGGGGTCCTGCTCGGGGCCCCGTACACCGCCTCCAAGCATGCCGTGGTCGGCTTCACGAAGGCGCTCGGCAAGGAGCTCGCTCCGACCGGTACCACCGTGAACGCGGTCTGCCCCGGGTACGTGGAGACGCCCATGGCGGCGCGCGTGCGCAGCGGGTACGCGCAGGCGTGGGACACCACCGAGGAGTACGTCCAGGAGCAGCTCGAGTCCAAGATCCCGCTGGGCCGCTACTCCACCCCCGAGGAGGTGGCCGCTCTGGTCGGCTATCTGACCACCGATCTGGCCGCCTCCATCACGGCCCAGGCGCTCAACGTGTGCGGAGGGCTGGGGAACTTCTGACGCCGGCCGCCGGTGGACGGGCACAGGGGAGGGCCGCGGACGGTCGGTCGTCCGCGGCCCTCCCCGCCGCCGGTCCCCCGGCGGCCCTGTTTTCAGAGGACGGTCGGTGGCCCCGAAACGTCCCAGAGGACGGCCTGCGGGGCGATGCGTGCGTCCTGCCAGTCGGCCAGGGCGGGCGCGTCGGTCTGCTCGTCCGAGAGCAGTACGTGCCGCAGGGCCGGCAGGGTGCTCCTGCCGGCGCGCGCCGCGACGGCCAGCCGTGCGAAGGCGGACGGCAGTTGTGTCAGCACCGTCACCTCCTGCTCGGCCAGCAGGCGGGCGAAGGCGCGGGCGTCGCGGGCGGTGTCGCGGTCCACGACGACGGCGCGGGCGCCGGACAGCAGGGGTCCCCAGATCTCGCGCATGCCCAGGTCCAGGCTGAGGGAGTGGAAGTACGTCCACACCTCGTCCGGTCCCGACTCCAGCAGCGGGACCAGGGCGTCCACCCAGGACAGCACGTCCATGTGGCCGACGGGCCGCAGGGTCAGTGCCCGGCCCGGATCGCCGCCCGTGGGGAGCGCCAGGAAGGCCGTGGCCGGCGGGATTTCGCGGCGCATCGCCGCCTCGGGCCGCGCCGCGATGACGAACCTGCCCGCCTTGGCCAGCGGGATCTCGTCGCGCAGCAGTCCGCCGTCGGAGATGACCATCTCGGCGCCGGCGTCGCGCATCAGGAACTCCTGGAGGCCCGCGTTGTGCCCGGGCTCCAGCGGCAGTACGGCCGCCCCGGTGCGCAGGGCGCCCACCACGGCGGCGGGGGTCCGGCAGGTGCGCTGTGCGCGGACGGCGATCACCGATCCGGGTCCCGTACGGCCCGACAGGCGCCCGGCGATGTCGTCGGCGAGCCAGTCCGATTCGAGATAGGTCGTCTGCTCCTCGGTGTCCCGGGTGCAGACCCGGGCCGGGTGGCGGGCGGCCGCGGCCGCGAAGCGGGTGTCGATGCGGTCGAGGCGTACGGTCGGCTCGGCGGCCGGGTCGAGCCCGATCCGTGTGAGCAGAGCGGCCAGGTCGGCGGACAGGTGGTCGAGCTCCGGATGATCCGGAGTGGCGTTCATGCGGCCTCCCAGCGGGCGGGTCGTGACTCCGGGGCCGATGGTGTCGCAGGGGGCCGGAGAACGGCTCAAGTCCTGCCGTACAAGGCGGCTTGACGGCTGGTCAGGAGGGGCTGGACGGCTGCTCGACGGTGTGTCCACGGGTGGTCGAGGATTGCTGGAGAGGCCTGGCCCGCCTGCTGGGGGCATGCCTACGATTCTGGAGCTCACGCCGAAGCCACCCTCTCTCCGTCGCGCTCCGAGGCGACCTCTCGTAGACGCAGGCATATGGAACTGAGCTTTGTGGCTATGGCCCGTCTCGCGAGACTGGACTTGACTGTACTCATGACTCAGAACACGCAGATCACCCTCGTCATCGGCGGTCACGGCAAGACCGGCCGGCGCGTCGCCGAGAAGCTTTCCGCCCAGGGCCGCGAGGTCCGGATCGGTTCGCGCAGCGGCCAGCCCGCCTTCGACTGGCACGAGCCCGCCACCTGGGGACCGGCGCTGGAGGGCGTCGACCGGGTGTACGTGACCTACTACCCCGACCTCGCCTTCCCGGGTGCCGCCGAACAGGTCGGTGCTTTCTCCAAGGTGGCCGTCGCCGGCGGTGCGCGCCGTCTGGTGCTGCTGTCCGGGCGCGGTGAGGAGGCCGCGGAGGTGTCGGAGGAGAACCTGAAGGCCTCCGGCGGCGACTGGACCATCGTCCGCTCGAGCTGGTTCAACCAGAACTTCAACGAGAGCTTCTTCCTGGAGCCCGTGCTGGCCGGCGAGATCGCCCTGCCGACCGGTGACGCGGTGGAGGCCTTCGTCGACGCCGATGACATCGCCGATGTCGTGGTGGCGGCGCTGACCGATGACAAGCACATCGGCAAGACCTATGAGCTGTCGGGCCCGCGCCTGCTCAGCTACAGCGATGTGGCCGCCGAACTGTCCAAGGCCACCGGCCGGGAGATCAGGTACATCTCGGTCACCAACGAGGAGTACCGGGCCGTGCTGCGCGAGAACGGCCTCCCGGAGGAGTTCGCGGACCTGTTCACGATGATCCTCGACGGGCGCAACGCGCACCTGGTGCACGGTGTCGAGGAGGCCCTGGGCCGCAAGCCCAAGGACTTCTCCGAGTTCGCCCGCGACGCGGCGGCGTCCGGGGTCTGGAACGTCTGACGGCACAAGGCCCCTTCACCGTCTGCGCGTTCCCCTCTTTTCGCTCCTTGACCGGGCGGCGACTCTGGTACGGCCGCCGCCCGGTGCTCGGGGTGTCCGGGGATCTGCGCACGACACCGTGCCAGTGCTCACCGGCACCACCCCGCATGACAGACAGGCAGGAGGCTCCCGTGCCGGCTCCCCCGTCGTATTCCAGCGAACACGGGCTGGAACACCTTCCCCCGCACTTCCACGGCTTCGCCCTGATGCACGTCGCGATGCGGCGTGACGCGGCCCGGCTGCGCGCCGCGGCCCCCGCGTGGAGCGGGGCGGGCAGCGCGTGGTGGCAGCGGCTGCGCGAGGTCATCGAGTGGCACCACACCAGTGAGGACGACGTCCTGTGGCCGGGGCTGCGCCGCCGGGATGCCGACTTCGATGCACAGGCGCGTGAACTGCACGAGGACCACGAGGAGTTGGATGCGGCGATGGCGGCCGTGTCGACGGCGGTCGCCCGCCGCGGTGACGGTCTGGTGAGGGCGGCGCAGACTTTCGAGGGTGTGCTGCGCGACCACCTGCGCGATGAGGAGCGGATCGTCTTCCCGGTCTTCGACCGGCTCGGGGAGCGGGCCTATCTGGCCGAGGAGCGCAAGGTCGTCTCCAGTGCCCCGATGCGCGTGATGACGTATCTGCAGCCGTGGATGTTCGACGGTGCGTCGCGGCGCTCGGTCGCGCACGTCTCCGCCACGATCCCGCCTCCCGTCCGGCTGATCGGCGCCACGCTGCTGAACCGGCGGTACGAGCGCACGTTGAAGGGAATCCTGAATTGAGCAGCACGACCACGCAATCGGTGACGCTGGTGGCGGCGACGGTGGGGACGGGGCTGATGGCCGGCCTGTACTTCGCCTTCGACATCTCGGTGATGCCGGGTCTGGGCCGCGGCGATGACCAGACGTATGTGACCGCGATGCGGAACATCAACGAGGCGATCGACAACGGCCTGTTCGGCCTGCTCTTCCTGGGCGCGTTCCTGGCGACCGGGGTGGCGGCCAGGCAGCAGCAGCGCGGCGGCCGGCCCGACGCGGCGCGCTGGGGCTGGCTGGCGTTCGCGCTGTACGGGCTGTCGCTGGCCGTCACCGCGATCGTGAACATCCCCCTCAACAACCAGCTGGCCCGGGCCGGCGCCGATGCGGCGGCGGCCCGCTCGCGCTTCGGGGGCCGCTGGGCGTCCGGCAACGTCGTGCGCACGGTGGCCTGTACGGCGGCGCTGGCCGCGCTGGGGCGCGCGCTGACGCTGCACGGCCGCGCGTCGGCTGCGTAGAACCCCCGCGATCGGCGCCCGCTCTCTTTCCGTCCCCCGCGGGAGAGCGGGCGCTTCGCCGCGTGCAGGCGGCGACGCGGTCAGGCGGGGTGCGGGGGCTTCGGTGCGGCCGCGCGACGCGAGAGGATGTACGCATGGACACGCTGACCGGACTGCTGGAGGGCCCCAAGGCCCGGGGGGCCTTCCTGCTCAAGTCCGTCTTCAACCCGCCCTGGTCGCTGCGCGTGGAGGACCGGGCGCCGCTCTCGGTGGTCACGATGGTGCACGGCGACGCCTGGCTGCTTCCCGCCCTCGGCACGCCGGTGATGATCCGGCCCGGTGATGTGGCGGTCGTGCGGGGACCCGAGCCGTACACGGTCGCCGACTCCCCGGACACGCCGGTGCAGATCACCGTCGGTCCGGAGCAGCGGTGCAGCACCGAGGAGGGTGAGGACGTCACCGAGACGATGGCGCTCGGTGTGCGGACCTGGGGCGACGAGTTCCAGGATGCCGGCTCGGCCGTGATGCTGAGCGGCACCTACCAGGCGCCGAGCGAGATCGGCCGGCGGCTTTTGAGTGCGCTGCCGACGATCCTGGTGCGTCCGGCGGAGGCGGCCGACACCACGCTGGTCGCGCTGCTGGCCTCGGAGATCTCCAGGGACGAGCCGGGCCAGGAGATCGTGCTGGACCGGCTCCTGGACCTGCTGCTGATCGGGGTGCTGCGTACCTGGCTGGCGGCGCCCGGCAGTGGCGCGCCGTCCTGGTACCGGGCGCAGAGCGATCCGGTGGTCGGTCCGGCGCTGCGGCTGCTCCACGAGAATCCCGCGCACGGGTGGACCGTGGAGGAACTCGCCCTGAAGGTGGGGGTGTCGCGGGCTTCGATGGCCCGCCGGTTCACCGAGGTCGTGGGTGAGCCGCCGGTGGCCTATCTGACGGGGTGGCGGCTCGCCCTCGCCGCGGACCTGCTGCGGGAGCCGGATGCCACCATCGCGACGGTGGCCCGGCGGGTGGGCTACAGCTCGGCGTTCGCCCTGTCGACGGCGTTCAAGCGCGTGCGGGGCATGAGCCCCCAGGAGTTCCGTACGGGTGCCCACCCGGTCGCCGCGCCGCAGGCCCCGCAGCAGGCGCGCACGGTGGTGCTGCCCCGGCCCTGACCGCCGGCCGGCCGCCGGCGGCCCGGGCCCGGGTGCGGGTGCGGGGAGACGGGGTTCGGGCCGGGGCGCTACGCGGGTGTTGCCGAGGAGATCAGTGCGGCGGCCGTGGCCCGTGGGGGCGGCGGGGGCCCCTCGCGTGTCACCGCGGTCAGGATCAGGTCCGGGCCGGCCAGCCAGCGGCCCTGGTAGACCGGGTCGACCGGTGGGGGCAGCGGGGGGTGCAGGGTCGCCGCGAAGCCGCCGTCGGGGAAGAGGGTGAGGGTGGCGTCGCGGAAGCCGAGCCAGATGCCGGTGGCCGGGTACCAGGCCTTGTACGCGGCCTCCTTGGCGGAGAAGAGGAGACGGTCCCAGGGGGTGGAGGGATCGGCCGAGGCGAGGTGGGCCAGGTGGGTGCGCTCCGCCTCGGAGGTGATGAGGGCGAGGACGCCCCGGGGCAGTGGGCCCGCCGGTTCCGCGTCGATGCCGACGGCGGCCATCAGGGAGGCGGGGGCCGCCACCGCGGCGCGGTAGCCCTGGCAGTGGGTGATGCTGCCGACCACGCCGGTGGGCCACTGGGGGGCGCCGCCCGGTCCCGGGAGCAGGGCGGCGGCGGGGCGGCCGAGGTCGGCCAGGCAGCGGCGGGCGCAGGCCCGGGCGGTGGCGAACTGGCGTCGCCGGTGGGCGCGTCGGCCCTGCATCAGGGCGGCCTCGGCCGGGAAGAGGGGCGGGCGCCGCGTCGTCGAAGGCTTCCGATGACGTGACGCCCGGGGGGAGGAGTTCCTCGATCATCGTGAGGCGAGCTCGGTGACGGCCGCGACCGCGAGGAGCGGACGCTCCAGCGCGAGCATGTGGCCCGCGCCGGGGACCGTTTCGAAGCGGGCGCCGGGCAGGACCTCGGCGAGGGTCTCGGCCAGCGCGATGTCGATCACCTTGTCGCCGTCGCCGTGCAGGACGACGGCGGGGGTGGTGACCGCCTTCAGTGCCTCGCGGACGTCCCAGCCGCGGGTGCAGCGGAAGAAGTCCGCCCGCACGCGCGGTGTGGTGGCGGCGAACATCTGCCGGTTCACGTCGCGCACGACTCGGTCCACGCCCTTGCCCATGGTGGAGCCGAGCAGTCTGCCGCCCAGCCAGGGCCGGCGCAGGGCCCGGGAGAAGACCTCGCTGCCCATCATCTTCACCTCGCTGTCGGGGGTGTCCTGGCCGTGGGCCGCCGTGCCCAGCAGCACCAGGCCGCGCAGCCGGCCCGCCGAGGGCGAGGTGGCGGCGTAGGAGAGGGCGGCGAACCCGCCGCCGGAGTGGCCGACGAGCACCGCCTCGCGGGCGTCGGTCTCGCCCAGGACCGCCGCGAGGTCCGCGCTCAGGCGCTCCACCGAGACCGGGGTGCGGCCGAGGGTGGAGGCGCCGTGGCCGCGCTGGTCGTACAGCACGACGCGGTGTCCGGCGCGGATCAGCCGGTCGGCGACGGTGCCCCAGGCGCGGCGGGTGTGGGCCCAGCCGTGCAGCAGGACCACGTCGGCGGCGGGGGGTGCCCCGTTCAGGGGGGCCAGTACGGTCACCGCCAGCTCGGCGCCGTCGTCGGTGTGGACCGTCAGTTCGCTGGTGGCCTGCGGGGCGGCGGTCACCGGGGGGCCGCCGACAGCTGCCGGTCCAGCGAGGCGAACGCGGCGAGGGTGGCCTTGGAGTGTTCGGCGCCCAGGTCCGCGACCTTGGCCAGGGCCTTGAGCCAGCCGTGCGGGCTGCCGGCGAAGTGCATCGAGACGCGGGTGCGTCCGCCGGGCAGCGGTTCGAGGAGGAAGGTGCCCGGGCCGCGGAAGACGCCGTCGACGTACTCGATGTCCAGGCGGCGGCCGGGCTCCACGGCCACCGTGCGGGAGGTGAAGCGCAGCTTCAGTCCGCCCTTGTCGACGCCTTTGGTGTGCACGACCACGTCCACCGTGCCGCCGACCTCGTCGGGGGCGCCGGAGACGGCGGTGAACGTGTTGTGCGGGACCCACCACTTCTTCGCGCCGCGGAATTCGGCGACGAGCGCGTCCCAGACGGTATCCGCCGGGGCGTCGATCACCGCCTCGTCGATCAGGTCGTACGTGCTCATCTCAGGGCCTCCACTCGGTACGGGAAAGGCGGTGGGGGCGGGGTTGTCGTGCTCCCCCGCCCCCACCGCCGGGACTCCACAGCCGGCCGGTCTGCCGTCAGGCGAAGAAGCCCTGGCCGGGCGTGAAGATGTTGTTGGGGTCGAACCTCCGCTTGGCGTTGACGAAGCCGGTCCAGCGGTTGCCGAAGTGCTTTTGCCAGTCGGCGCCCGTCATCGGGATCGAGCCCACCAGGTAGCGCTTGGCGCCGCTGGCCACCGCGATGTCGTACAGGCGGCGGTTCTGGTCGATCATGCCCTGGATGTTCGGCTCACCCGGGTTGGGGAAGCGCAGCAGGTCGAAGAGGTAGACCACGGACTCGTTGGGCATCATCGCCAGCGGCCGCTTGATCTTCGAGGTGTAGAAGGGGTAGAAGAGCAGGAATCCGCCGCCGAGGGAGTTCGCGTCCAGCTCCTGCTCGACGAGCTTCATGAACGCCTTGGTCTTCGAGGCGGGCAGGAACATGCTCAGCCACGGCTTGGGCGTGTACCAGTGGCCGCCCTCCTTCAGGTACGCCTCGTAGGCGTCGAGGCGGAACATGTAGTCCCGGAAGGACACGTCCTCGATGACCGCGTCCGCGCGGACGTCCTTGAGGTCGCACAGCAGCCTGGTGCGGTTGGGCGGCGTCGTGTTGTAGGTGGCGCCGACCTCCAGCTTGTAGCGCCAGCCGGAGTTGTCCGGGGTGCGGAGCATCTCGCCGGCGTGGACCTGGAACCGGCCGTCGGCCAGCACCTTCTCCGAGTCGGCGAGGTACTGCTCGACCGTGCTGTAGAAGAGGCTGAAGATGACGGCCCGCTTGGGCGCGGGGATCAGTTTGACGGTGGCCCGGACGATGATGCCGACCTGGCCGCCGCCGGAGAGGGCCGCGTTGAACAGTTCCGGGCGCTGGGAGGCGTTGGCGGTGACGAGCTTGCCGTCGCCGGTGATGATGTCGATCGACTGGATCGTGTCGCACAGCAGGCCGTACTTCTGCACGGTGCCGCCGATGCCGCCGATGCTGATGGTGCCGCCGACGGAGATGTAGAGGTAGTCGGGGAGGGCCGGCGGGGTCTTGCCCGCCTGGAGGGCGGCGTCGGTCAGCTGACCCCACGTCACCCCGGCTTCGACGACGGCGGTGTCGCTGCCGATCGAGATGATCTTCGACATGCCCTTGGCGTCGATGGAGATGCCGCCGGGGACGCGCGCCTGGCCGTAGACCGAGTGGGACTCGATGTCGTTGCCGGTGCCGCCCTGGCCGTTGACGGCGACCTTGATGTTGTTGGTGCGGGCGTAGTCGACGATCTTGACGATGTCGTTGATGCCGCCGGGGCGCAGCACCGCCCACGGCTTGCTCGGGGCGCCGTCGAAGAGGTGACCGAAGTCGTTGGCGAAGGCGTCGACCACGCCCGGGGTCGTCTCCAGGGTCCCGGCCAGTCCCGGCACGGGGACGACGTCGGAGTTGCCGGCGGCCTCGGCGGCCGTCGCCCAGGTCTGGGACACGGCGTTCCAGCCGACGACGGCGACGGCCGTGGTCGCGATGCCGCCGAGGACCCGGCGGCGGGACGGCTCGGCGGCGGTGCCCGCGGCGGTTCTGTGGGTGCTGCTCATCTTCGTACGTCTCCTACTGGTGAGGTACCGGCTTGGTGCTGCGCACCCGGGAAGCGAGCTGGTACTCGCTCAGGTCGAGGCGCTTGGTCCCGCGGCGGAAGCGCCAGGTGTAGGTCGGGAAGACCGTGGTGTTGCGGCCGTTTGCGTCGAGGTACCAGCTCTTGCAGCCGCCCGACATCCAGACGGTGCCCTCGAGGTGCCGGTCGAGTTTGCGGTTGTAGGCGTCCTGCGCCTCCTGGCGGACCTCGATGCTGGCCAGGCCGCGCTGGTGCGCCTGCTTCAGGGAGTCGACGACGTACTGGACCTGCGCCTCGATCATCACGGTCTGCGAGGAGTGGCCCAGGGCGGTGTTCGGGCCCAGGAGCATGAAGAGGTTCGGGAAGCCGGCGATGGTGGTGCCGCGGTGGGCGGCCATGCCGTCCTTCCAGGCCTCGCGCAGCTGGAGGCCGCCCTTGCCCCAGATCCGGCGGGCGACGGGGCGGTCGGTGGCCTGGAAGCCGGTGCCGAGGATGATGGTGTCGACCTCGCGCTCCACACCGTCGCTGCCGACGATCGACTTGGGGCGGATCTCGGCGATGCCGTCGGTGACGATCTCCACGTTGGGCTGCTGGATCGCCGGGTACCAGGTGTTGGAGAACAGCAGGCGCTTGCACGCCACCAGGTAGTCGGGCGTCAGCTTGGCGCGCAGCGCCTCGTCGGGGACCGACTTCTTCAGGTGGTCGCTCGCCATCTTCTGGACCTTCTCGGCGAGCTTGGGGCGCTTCCAGAAGAAGGCCAGGATCTCGCGGCCCCACATGTTGAAGCCCCGCCGGAACTGCTGGTATCCGGGCAGTGAGCGGAGCAGCCTGGTGTGCAGCTCGCTGTTGGCCTTGTCGGGCTTGGGGCCGATCCACGGGGGTGTGCGCTGGTAGAGGTCCAGCTGGCCGACCTCGGGCTGGATCTTGGGGACGAACTGGATGGCGGAGGCGCCGGTGCCGATGACGGCGACGCGGCGGCCGGCCAGGTCGTGGTCGTGGTCCCAGTCCGAGGAGTGGAAGATCCTGCCCTCGAAGTCGTCAAGCCCCTTGATGTCCGGTACGGCGGCCTCGCTGAGGTAGCCGGTGCCGGTGACCAGGAACTGGGCGGTGTAGCGGCCCTGTGAGGTCTCGATGTTCCAGTGCCGCTCGTCCTCGTCCCAGCGGGCGGCCTGCAGTTCGTGCCCGAACCGGATGTGGGGGCGTACGCCGAAGCGGTCGGCCGTGTCGCGCAGGTAGGCGTACAGCTCGTCGCGGGAGGCGAACGTGGACTTCCAGTTCGGGTTGCGGGCGAAGGAGAACGAGTAGAGGTGGGACATGACGTCGCACGCACAACCCGGATAGCTGTTGTCGCGCCAGGTGCCGCCGACCTCGTCGGCCCGCTCGAACACCAGGAAGTCGTCGATGCCCGACTGCAGCAGTCGGATGGCGGTGCCCAGGCCCGAGAAGCCGGTGCCGATGACCGCGACCCGCAGGTGCCGGGTCGGTCCGCCGCCACCGGGATGCGTCTCGGTGCCCGTGTGTGCCCCGCCGTCCTTGGCCGGTTCAAGAATGCTCGTCACGTCGGCCTCCTCAGCGGCGCGTGATGGTGACGCGGAAGTTGTTGAAGAACTTGTCCTCGAGCGTGTACGCGAAGATGTCGAGGTAGCGCTCGAAGCGGGAGACGACCTCTTCGCCCTCCAGGGCCACGGCCTCGTCCCGGCGTTCGGCCAGCAGGACCAGCCAGGCGCGGCAGGCCATCGCGAAGGACTCGCGCTCGTTGACGATCTCGTCGATCTCGAAGAGGCCCTCGGCGGCGGCGGACAGCTCGCTCAGGTGGGGGATGTGGCAGCCCTCGAACTCGGAGCGCTGGAGGAACTTCAGGTCGTCGAGGAGGGCGCGGTTCATCGGCAGCGCCTCGGCGGTCATGGTGTGCAGTACGAACTTGGCGCCCGGGTTGAGGGCGTTCGCGACCTGCTGGAAGAAGTACCGGTAGCGCTTGGTGCGCTCCTTGGGCGGCAGGTTGGAGGAGACGAAGTGCTCCAGGGCGTTGATGCAGAACGCGGCGTCGTACTTCTCGCTGTCGTCCGCGACCTTGTAGTCCGCCCAGCTCTGGACCAGCGTGGTGATCCGCGGGTTGCCGAGGCCGTCGATGAAGGCCTCCTGGGTGCGGGACAGGGTCAGGCCGACGGCCTGCTCGGCGCCGTGCACGGTGGTGAGGCGGTTGAGCATGGTGCCCCAGCCGCAGCCGATGTCCAGGACGCGCTTGGCGCCGCCGGCCGCGACGTTCGCGAGCTCGGCGAACTTGTCGAGCTTGCGTTCCTGCGCCTCGTCCAGGGTGGCGACCAGGTCCTCGCCGTCCTCCCAGTAGCCGCCCGAGTACATCATCGTGGGGCCCAGCAGGAGCCGGTAGAAATCGTTGCTGACCTCGTAGTGGTGCCTGATCGCATCGACCTCGGGGTCCACCGACTTGGGGGCGACCGTTGTCATCCTGATCCTCTTTCCTGCGTGTCCGGCGGGCCGTGTTTTCCGAATTCGCGACCGAGAAAACCCGATGCCCCGCAAGGTGTGCGCAAGAAGGCCGGGAATGAGGATCGGGGGCGGTGTTGCGCCTTCCTTGCGGGGGCGGGGCTTTTATCGCTCTCGAAAACCAGACACGCACTGCCGAGTTGCATTGCCGAGAGAGGACCGACCCCATGTCGCTGCCCACCATCGAAGAACTGGCGAGCCAGCTCGAGGCCGTCTCGGGTGCCGCGGAGGTCAGCCCCGACGCCCCGCTCCAGCACATTGCGGACGTCGACTCGCTGGACCTGATGGAGTGGCTGTACGGATTCCAGAACCAGTACCCGCACATTCCGGCCGACGAGTCCCTCTTCGCGGACCTGGACGACACGACGACGCTGCGTGACGTCTACGCGAAGATCGTCGACCTCGTCCCGGCTCAGGCGTAGCGGGGGGTGACGTGACCGGCTTCGACATCACCGGGTGGGGCATGTCCGTACCCGAACGCATCGTCACCAGTGCCGAACTCGCGGCGCGTTTCGGCGTGGACGAGCACTGGGTGGTCAGCCGCTGCGGGATCCGCGAGCGGCGGGCGGTCGACCCGGGGCAGACCACCGCCTCCCTGGCCGTCGAGGCCGGCCGGCGTGCGCTGGAGAAGGCCGGGCTGACCGGCGCCGACATCGCCCACCTGATCGTCGCGACCGCCACGCCCGAGCAGCCGTCCCCGGCGACGTCCGCGTTCGTCCACCACGAACTGGGGATCTCGGGGAGCGCGCACGACGTCAATTCCGAGTGTGCGGGGTTCGTCTACGGGCTGGTGTCCGCGATGGCGCTGATCGCCATCGATCCCCGGCCGATCCTGCTGATCGGCTCGGACACCCACACCCTGACGGCCAACCCGGCCGACCGTGACCTGTCCATCCTCGTCGGCGACGGTGCGGGGGCGGTCGTCCTGCAGCCGGGTGCGGAGAACCGGGTCAAGGCGTGGAACCTGGGCGCCGACGGTGCCTGCACCGGCTCGCTCAAGGTGCTGGCGGGCGGCAGCCGGATGCCGACCACCCAGGAGACGCTGGACGCGGGCCTGCACTACGCGCAGATCAACGGCAACGAGATCTACCTCAACGCCGTCCGCTACACCGTCCGTACGGTGCGCGAGACGCTGGAGAGCGCCAAGGTGGACGCGGCCGATGTGGACCATGTCGTTCCGCACCAGGCCAACATCCGGATCATCAACTCGATCCTGTCGCACACCGGCCTGCGCCCGGAGGCCCTGATCACCAACCTCCAGAAGTACGGCAACACGGCTTCGGCGTCGATCCCGATCGCGCTGACCGAGGCTTTGGAGGAGGGCCGTATCAAGGCCGGTGACAAGGTCTTGCTGGCCGGCTTCGGGGCCGGCATGACCTGGGGTTCGATCCTGATGGAGTGGGGCGGTGTCGCGGCATGAGCAAGAACGGTGCGGGAGCGCGGCCCGAGTCCCCGGTCGCGCTGGTGACCGGTGCCTCGGGCGGCCTCGGCCAGGCCCTGGCGCTCGAACTCGACGCGCTGGGCTGCCGGGTCGCGGTCCACTACAACAGTGCCCGCGAGGCGGCCGAGGCCGTCCGGGAGAAGCTGGTGAATCCGTCGGTGCTGGTCACCGGGGACGTCGGTTCGTGGGAGGCCACGCAGGCCCTCCACGAGCGGATTTCCGCCGAGCTCGGCCCGGTGGACGTCCTGGTCAACAACGGGGCGATCCGCAAGGACAGCCTGATGGCGATGCAGAACCCGGCGGACTGGGCGCAGGTCATCCAGACCAACCTGATCGGGTCGTTCCACACCGCGCGGGTGTCGGTGCCGCACATGCTGCGCCAGCGGTGGGGCCGGGTGGTCAACATCGTGTCCCCGTCGGGCATCATCGCGACGGCCGGCCAGACGGCGTACTCGGCGTCCAAGGCGGGTCTGATCGGCTTCACCCGTACGCTCGCGTCCGAGTGCGGCCGGCGCGGGGTGACGGTGAACGCGCTGTCCCCCGGGTTCATGATCACGGGTATGACGAACACCCTGCCCGACCGGGTCATCGAGGGCATGGAGGGCAAGGCTCCCATTCCCCGGTTCGTCACGGTCGAGGAGGTCGCCCGCAGCGCCCGCCTCTTCCTTGAGCAGGACTGCATGACGGGCCAGGTCATCAGCATCGACAGTGGCGTGTCCATCACCTGACCCCTGCCTTCCCCTCCCCCGGCCCCGGCCTCCCACCCCCAGGGGAGGCCGGGGCCGCTCGCCGTGCCCTGGGCGGGGCCGCCGCCCGGACGGGCGCACCCGGTGCGGCGGGGGCGGGGGTGCGGGGGGCCGGTCTGGCCTTGGACAGGGCGAAGGCCGCCGCGGAGTTCGCGGCGGCCTTCGGCGTGTGCGGGGGTCAGGCGGCGGGGAAGGAGGTGACGGGGTGGGTGACGCAGCCGTGGTCGGCCAGGGAGCAGGGGCGGGGGGCCGAGGCGCGGTGGTCGATCTCGAAGACGCCCATCAGCAGCGGGTCCAGGCGGGGTGCGGAGCGCGGGGCGAACGAGCGGGGTTCCGGTGTGCGCAGCAGTTCCAGGTAGGCCGCTTCGGTCTCGGGTGCCGGATCGATCCCCAGTTCCTCCGCCAGTACCTCGCGCAGCTGCTGGTAGCTGCGCAGTGCCTCGGCCCGGTTGCCGGCCCGGGTGTGGGCCGCCATCCGGCAGCGGTAGGCGCTTTCCCTGAAGGGCGCCCGGCGGACCGCCTCTTCCGCGTAGCGCAGGGCGTGGTGCTCGTCGCCCAGGGCGGACGAGGACAGGCTCGCGGTCTCCAGTGCCTTAAGGCGCAGCTCTTCGAGCTGTTCGCGCATCGCGTTGACCCATTCGCCTTCGTGTGAGGGCAGGAACGAGCCGCGCAGGTTGGAGACGGCGCCGGCGGCGAGTTGCTGTGCCACGGCGTAGGCGCCCTCCGCGTACGCCTCGGCGGCCTCGGTGACGGCGGTTTCGGCGCATTCCACGTCCACGGCCGCGTCCTGGGGCAGCCGCAGGAGGTACCGGCCGCCCTGGGCGACCAGCGGGGTCACTCCCGGCTGGTCCTGCGGTGTGGTGACGAATGTGCGGACGCGGCTGACGAGGCTGCGCAGGGCGGAGGCCCAGGTGTCGGGCAGCCCTTCGGGCCATATGGTCTCGGCCAGTTGGTCACGGTCGGTCCCGCCGGTCCGCTCGAGGAGCAGGCGGGCGAAGGCCACCTGTGCCTGGGCGCTCGACAGGTGTTGCGGCGCTGCTCCGTCCGGCTCGATCGTGACAAGACCTATGAGTCTGATCAGCACTATGCACTCTCCGAAACGGTCGGCTTCCGGCCGTGTCCCCCTAGCTCGTGCGTTTCAGAGGATACCGGCGGGTCGTCTCCGCATGTCAACAGCGGCCGTCAAAACATTCCTTCGCGAATGAAAGCCGAGGTCCGGGCATTGTCGTTCTCTTTTCGAGTGCGGCCATGGCCTTCCTCTTGCGCCGCTATTGCGCCCCCCGAGTCTTAATGGAATTCCACTAGAGCCCCGCCGGAAGAACGGCAGAGCGCCGATGGAGTTCCGGGTCCGCCGGACGATCGCGACGAGGAGAAGCACGTGAACGCATCCGCCGCCTGGAGCCGACTCGAGCCGAAGCTGGCCTACTTCCGCGACCGGGTCCGGTCTTTGGAGTACGAGCCCAACCGCAAGAACAGCTTCGTCGCCTACACCGTCGAGCGGGATTCGGCGTACGCGGACCAGGACGGCCGCCGGCTGCTGATGATGTCCGGCTACTCCTACCTCGGCCTCGCCGGCGACGAGCGTGTCGTCGCGGCCGCCAAGGCCGCCGTCGACCGCTACGGCACCGGCAACCACGGAGTGCGGGCCCTGGCCGGCACGACCCCGCTGCACGAGGAGCTGGAGGCCGAGGTCGCCAAGGTCGCCGGCCGCGAGAAGGCCCTGGTCTTCGGCTCCGGCTACGCCGCGAACACCGGCACCGTCGGCGCGATCGTCGGACCCGGCGACACCGTCTTCATCGACAAGTACGACCACGCCAGCATCGTCGACGGCTGCAAGCTCTCCGGCGCCAAGGTCGTCCGCTTCCGCCACAACGACGTCGCGCACCTGGAGCGCCGGCTGGCCGCCGCCCCCGACACCGGTGTGCGGCTGGTCATCGTCGACAGCGTGTACTCCATGGACGGCGACATCGCCCCCCTGGTCGACCTGCGCAAGGTCTGCGACGCCCACAACGCGCTGCTGATGGTCGACGAGGCCCACGCGCTCGGTGTCATCGGTGCCACCGGCAAGGGCATCGAGGAGCACTTCGACTACGAGGTGAAGGTCGACGTCAAGCTCGGCACCCTGTCCAAGGCCATCCCCTCCATGGGCGGCTGGGTCGCCGGCTCCGCCGAGTTCATCCACCACCTGCGCTACGCGGCCCGCCCCTTCCTCTTCTCCGCGGCCCTCGGCGGAGCCCAGACCGGCGCCGCCCTGGAGTCCCTGCGGATCCTGCAGCGCGAGCCGTGGCGGGTGGAGTTCATCCAGGAGCAGTCGAAGCGCTTCCGCGACACCCTCAACGAGGCCGGCATCAGCACTGTCGACAGCGAGACCGCCGTCGTCCCCGTGATCGCCGGCTCCGACGAGGCCGCCTACGACCTGGCGACCGTCGCCCGCAAGAACGGTGTCATCGGCCTGCCGGTGGTCACCCCGGCCGTCCCCAACGACCTGGCCCGGCTGCGGATCGCCATCACCGCGGCCCACACCAAGGCCGACATCGACTTCGCCGCCGAGGCCTTCATCAAGTCGGCGCGCGAGTGCCGCATCATCTGACCGCCCTCACGACGACCGTTCACACGCCTTAGGGAGCAGACATGCCTGGACCGTCCAGGGGCAGTTCGGCGCTTGCGCCCGTCGCCATCACCGGCATGGGTGTGGTCACCCCCGGCGGGTGCACCCCGGACGAGCTGTGGGACACGCTGTGGGCCGGCCGGTCCACCGCCGCCGAGCTCACCCACTTCGACCTCGGCCGCCACCGGGTCAGGATCGGCTGCCGGGTCCGCGGCCTCGAGGGCCTGGCCGGGCTGGTCCCGGCCAAGGAGGCCCGCCGGATGGACCCCTTCGCCCACTACGGCACGGCCGCGGCGCTCGCCGCGCACCGCGATGCGGGTTCTCCCACCGCCGAGGCGGGCCGCACCGCCATCGTGGTGGGCAACGCCGTCGGCGGCCGGGCCACCAGCGACCTGGAGTCCGCCCACTTCACTTCAGGAGGCCCGGCCCGGGTCAATCCGCTGATGCCGCTGATGACGATGCCCAACGCGGCCGCAGCCCACATCGCCATCCGGCTCGGCTGGACCGGCCCCGCCCTCACCGTGGCCAACACCTGCGCCAGCGGTGCCGACGCCATCGGCCACGCCCTGATGCTGCTGCAGACCGGCCGCGCCGACCTCGTCATCGCCGGGGGCGCCGAGCACACGCTCACCCCGGTCACCCTGGCCGGCTTCGGCAACCTCAACGCGGTCTCCTTCCGCAACGACGACCCGGAGCACGCCTCGCGCCCCTTCGACAAGGATCGCGACGGCTTCGTGATGGGCGAGGGCGCCGGGTTCGTCGTCCTGGAACGGCTGCAGGACGCGCGGGCGCGCGGGGCCAGGACGTACGGGCTGGTCGCCGGGTACGCCGCCACCGCCGACGCCCACCACCTGGCGATGCCGCTGCCCGACGGCGCGGGAGCCGCGGCCGCCATGGAGGGCGCCATCGCCGACGCCGGCCTCGACCCGGGCGACATCGTGCACGTCAACGCGCACGGCACCTCGACCCCGCACAACGACCGGTCCGAGGCCGCGGCCCTGCGGAAGGTGTTCGGCAGCGCCCAGCCGCCCGTCACCGCCCCCAAGTCGGTCATCGGCCACCTCATCGGCGCCGCCGGCGCCGTCGAACTCATCGCCACCGTGCAGGCCATGCGGCACTGCGAGGTACCGCCCACCGCCAACCACGAACAGCTGGAGCCAGGAATGGACATCGACGTCGTCCACGGCACACCCCGTGCCGTGCGCTCGGGGCCCGCGATCACGAACTCCTTCGGGTTCGGCGGCCACAACTCCTCCGTGGTGGTGACGCCGGTATGACACTGCTGTCGCTGCCCTCCCCCGTCCGCACGCTGACCGTCACCGAAGGCGAGATCACCGACTACCGCGGCGCCGCCCGGCGGGGGCTGCCCACCGCCCGGCCCGGCCAGGCCTCGCCCGTGCACGCCTTCGTCCTGGCCCACACGGTGGCCGAGCAGACCGTCGCCGAGCTGACCGCCGCCGAGCCCGGCCCGGTCTCGGTGGTCCACCTCGGCCAGGACATCCGCACCGTGCGGCCGGTCCGGCCCGGAGAGGAGGTGACCGTACGCCTGGACGTGCTCGGCATACGCAAGGAGCCCCGCGGCGCCCGGATCGCGCTGCGGGTCCGCCTCATCGGCGAGGACGGCCCGGAGCCCTTCGCGGAACTGGTCATCTCCGCCCTGCTGGTGGGCGCGACCCTGCTGGAGCCGTTCGGCGACATCGCGGGCGGCCCCGCCGCCCCCACCGGGCTCGGGGCGGGCGAGGCGCAGAGCGCGGTGCACGAGCTGACCACCGACTGGATCAGTACGTACGCCCACGCGTCCGGCGATCTGAACCCCATCCACCTCGACGAGCAGGCGGCCCGCGGGGCCGGTTTCGACACCGTCATCGCGCACGGCATGAGCGTGGTCGCCCTCGCCGTGGAGGAGGCCGTGGACCGCTTCGCGGACGGTGACAGCGCCCGGGTGCGCGGTCTGGGCTGCCGTTTCTCGGCCCCGGTGCCCCCCGGGATCGGGCTGGAGATCCTCCTGCAGCCCGACGCCGAGGCGCGCGTCGTCCGCTTCACCTGCAAGACGCCCCGGGGCGCGGCCGTGAAGTCGGGCTGGATCGAGCTCGCCCGGCCGGCGGCGCCGCAGGAAGGAGAAGAGCAGCCATGACGACCACCCCGGCCCTGCCGGCCCTGCCGGCCGCCGTGCATGTCGAACTCGGTCTCCTGGGAGGGTTCCTGACCCAGGTCCGCGACCGCCCGCACGCCACCGCCCTCGTCTTCAACGGCGAGGAGACCAGCTACCGCGAGCTGTACGAGCTCGCCGGCCGCGAACGCGACCGCCTCGCGCTGCTGGAGCTGGCCCCGGGCGTGCCGGTCGGTGTCCTGGCCGACAAGTCCCCCGCCGCCGTGGCCCTCGTCCTGGGCTGCCTGCTGGCCCGCCGGCCGCTGCTGCTGCCGTCTCCGGCCCTCGCCGACACGCTCCTGGCCGATCTCTTCGCCCAGGCCGGCTGCGCCCGTGTGCTGGCGCCCGGCGGCCGGGCGGCCCGGGTCGCGCCCAACCCGGACGTGGCGGCCCAGCCGCTGCCGGCCGACGAGGCCGCGGACGTGGCCTTCATGCTCACCACCTCCGGCTCCACCAGCCTGCCGAAGATCGTCCCGCTGAGCCTGGACGCGGTGGACCGCTTCACCCGCTGGGCGGGCAACGCCTTCGGGATCGGGCCCGACCGCACCGTCTTGAACTACGCCCCCCTCAACTTCGACCTGTGCCTGCTGGACGTGTGGACCACCCTGGCCCGCGGCGGGCGCGTGGTCCTGGTCGACCCGGCGCTGGCCGCCCACGGACGCCACCTGCGCGATGTGGTCCTGCGCCACGACGTCCAGGTCGTGCAGGCCGTCCCGATGGCCTTCGGGCTCCTCCAGGACGCGGCCGACAAGACCGGCGACACCTTCCCCGGCGTCGAGCACGTCATGTTCACCGGCGACGCCATCCCCGACCGCACCTTCGCCGCCCTGCCCTCCCTCTTCCCCAAGGCCCGCATCCACAACATCTACGGCTGTACGGAGACCAACGACAGCTTCGTCCACGAGGTCGACACCTCGGCGACCGCGTTCCCGCCCGTCCCCATCGGCCGGCCGCTGCCGGGCGTGGCGGCCCTGGTCCTGGACCCCGACACCCACACCCTCGTCGAAGGGCCGGGCAGCGGAGAGCTGTTCGTCTCCACGCCCTTCCAGAGCCGCGGCTACCTCGACCGGACCCGGCACGCCGACAAGTTCACCGCCCACCCGCTGGGCCTGGACGACAGGCGCTGGTTTCGCACCGGCGACCTCGTACGGCGCGACGCGGCCGGCACCCTGCACCTGAGCGGACGCACCGACTTCCAGGTCAAGGTCCGCGGGGTCGCCGTCAACACGGCCGAGATCGAACGGGTCCTGCAGGAACACCCCGACGTACTGGAGGCGGGCGTCGCGGCCCTGCCCGACCCGATCGCCGGCAAGCGGCTCGTCGCCGCCGTCCACCGCGCCCCCGGCTCCGCGCTGACCGGCCTGCAACTGCGCACGCACTGCGCCCGGCACCTGCCCAGGGCCGCGGTCCCCCACCAGCTCACCGTGACCGACACCCCGCTGCCCAAGACCGCCACCGGAAAGGTCGACCGCAAGGCACTCGACCGGCTCGACCAGCCCGACCGGGCCGGCTCCCCCACGGCCACGCCCGCACCTGCCACGCCCGCACCTGCCACGACACCCGTCGCCACACCTCTCGCCGAAGGAATCCCGTCATGAGCAACATCGACACCATCAAGAACTTCGTCATCACCGAGTTCCTCCCGGGCACCGCGGCCGCCGAACTCGCCGTCGACCACGACCTGCTCAACGACGGGGTCATCGACAGCCTGGGCGTCCTGAAGCTGATCGCCTGGGTCGAGGACCGCTTCGAGCTCGCCGTCGGCGACGCCGACCTGGACCCCAACAACTTCCGCAGCGTCGAGGCGATCGACACCTTCATCACGGAGGCCCGCCGCACGGCGGCCGCCTAGAACCACCCACCACCACCCCGACGAAAGACTGGACGGAGAGCGACCGTGCACGACGCACTCACCGGCCTGCTGGAGCAGCGGGCCCCGGTCGGCCGGGAGACCTGGCGGTCCTGGTGGGACCAGCTCGGCGACGGCCGGCCAGACAAGAGCGAGGTCCTCGCCCTGCTGGCCTCCCTGACCAGCCGGCTCCCGGACCACCAGACCCTGCGCCACCTGCTGGACTCCCTCGCCGAGCGCCGGCCGCCCACGACGGCGACCACCCCCTGGGAGGGCACCGTCAACGTCGTCGGCACCGGCGGCGGGCCCAGGACCTTCAACATCTCCACCGCCTCCGCCTTCGTCGCCGCGGCCGCGGGGGTCAAGGTCGTCAAGACCGGGTCCAGGGCCTACACCAGCTCGCTGGGCTCCGTCGACCTGCTGGAACGGCTCGGTGTCCCTCTCACCTCCTCCTACGCCCAGACCGAGGACACCCTCGCCGCCCACGGGATCGCCTTCGCCGGACCCTTCGTCTACCCGGCGCAGCTGACCCGGCTGGCCCGGACGGTGGCCCCGTACCCGATGAAGCCCTTCGGGCGGTTCCTGAACGCGCTGGGCCCCTTCCTCGCCGACCTGCCCGTGGCCGCCCAGGTCACCGGGGTCTCGTCGGCAGCCCCCCTGGACACCCTGCGCCAGCTCGCCGCGACCACGACGACCCGCCGGATCTGGCTGACCGCGAACGACACCGGCGCGGACGAGCTGCTGCCCTTCGCCACCAACACCGTCCACGGGCAGCACGTGCTGACCCGGGTCATCCGGCCGGGCGAACTCACCCCGGGCGACGGCTCCTTCGCGGACCTGCGGCCGGCTCCCGACCCCGGCGCGGCCGTCGGCCACTTCCTGTCCGTCCTGGCCGGCACGGCCGGCCGGGTGGCCACCCACACGGTCTGCCTGGGCGCGGCCGCCCTGGTGGTGGCCTCCGGCGTCCGCCGGGACTGGCCCTCCGCGGTCGCCCTCGCCGAGGGCGCGGTCCGCTCCGGCGAGGCCCACGACCTCGCACGGCGCCTGGCGGGAGCACCGGCGCCGCGCACACCGGCGGTGGCCCGTGCCTAGCACCGCCCCCGCGGCAACGACAGCCGCTGCCGCCCGCGCGGCTCGGCCGCACCCCGCCGCGTACCCCGCGCCCGCCCCGTTCTTCACCGGCCGCGCCCCGGGCGGGCCGCCCGGGCTGGCCCTGTTCCTCAACGCGGGCGACCCGCCGCTGCCCGTGCTGCACGACCTGGTCCTGATGCTCGATCAGGAGGGGGCGGACTGCCTGGAGTTGGCCGTCCCGTTCCCCGACTCGGTCACCGACGGCCCCGTCGTACGGCGCTCGGCCCGCCGGGCACTGGAGGCAGGCGGCGCCGACCTGGACGACGTACTCGCCTTCATCGCCGGCGTACGGCCCCACCTGGCGCACCTGCGGATCGCCCTGCTCGCCGACTGGAGCCACTCGCTGAAGCACCGGGACCTCGCGGCCACCACCGGTGAGATCGCCTCGGCGGGCGCGGACGGACTCCTGCTGCACGCGCTGCCCCCGCGGCTGCGCGAGGAGCACCTGGAATCGGCCCGGGCGGCCGGGCTGCCGGTGGTCACCACCTGCTACGCCAGCAGCCCGGCGGAGGTTCGGGCCCAGGCCGCCGCCCAGGCGGGTGCCTACCTGTATCTCGTCGCCCACTACGGGCGCAGCGGGACCGCACCGGCGGCCGGACATGCCGCGCTGGCGCAGACCGTCACGGACTTGCGGGCGCACACGACGTCCCCGATCGCCGTCGGCTTCGGGGTCAGCACACGGCAGGACGTGGAAGCCGTCGGCGCGTCCGGCGCCGACGCCGCGATCATCGGCTCCGCCGCGGTGGCGGCCGTGGAGCGGGCGCAGGAGGCCGGTCTCGATGTGACCGGCACCTTCCGCACCTTCGTCCGCTCGGTCCTGCCCGAAGGCCCGCACTGACCTTCCCTACCAGCGGAAGCGAGCTCCACCCCTCAACAGCACCATCCGTGCACCACCTCACACCGGGAGACTGCCATGATCGTTCGCGACATCGAGTCCGTGAAGACCGTCGAGTGGGGCAACGGCCTCAGCCGCCGCTTCCTCCTCGCCGAGGACGGCCTGGGCTACTCGCTCACCGACACCACCGTCCTCGCCGGCACCAAGTCCCGCCTGGAGTACGTCAACCACCTGGAAGCCTGCTACTGCATCGAGGGCTCCGGCGAGGTCATCGAGCTCGACGGCACCTCGCACGAGATCGTCCCGGGCCGGATGTACGCCCTCGACCAGCACGACGCGCACTTCCTCGTCGCCAGCCCGCACGAGGACCTGCGCCTGGTCTGCGTCTTCTCGCCGGCCCTGCGCGGCGACGAGGTCCACAGCCTGGACGCCCACAGCTCCTCCGCCTACTGAGGCGCGCAGCGCGCGCCGCTCGTCCGGAACCGTCAGCCGAATCACAAAGGGGTCCCTCGTGATCCGTTGGAACGCCGACCAGGCCGATCTGCGCGAAGGCCTGGAGCGGTGGGGAGACGCACTCAGCGCAGACCACATCGAACTCGACGAGCAGTCCGCCTTCTCGCAGGACAAGTGGAAGCTCGTGCAGAAGACCGGGATTCTGTCGCTGCCCTTCGACGAGGACCACGGAGGCCTCGGGCAGTCGCTTCTGACCACCATGTACGTGTTGGAGGGCCTCGGCGAGTACAACCGCGACTCGGGCCTGAGCTTCTCGGTCACCACGTCCATCTGCTCCACCGGAATACCGATCCAGCAGTTCGGCACCGTGGAGCAGAAGGAGCGCTACCTGCCCCGGATCTGCTCGGGCGAGGCGATCGGCGCCCACGCCATCACCGAGGCCGAGGGCGGCTCGGACGCCATGGCGATGACGACCCGGGCCGTGCGTGACGGGGACGACTTCGTCATCAACGGCAGCAAGGCCTTCGTCAGCAACGGGCCGGTCGCGGACGTGATCGTGGTCTACGCCCGGACCCATCCGGACGGCGGCCCGCTGGGAACGACGGCGTTCCTGGTGGACCGGAACACCCCGGGGGTGAGCGCCGGCAAGCCGGTCAAGAAGATGGGCTTGCGGACCTCTCCGCTGAGCGAACTGTTCTTCGACGACGTGCGGGTGCCCAGGAGTGCGGTGCTCGGCAGGGTCGGAGGCGGGTTCCTCGTCCTGGACCACGTGATGAAACGGGAGATCCTCTTCTCCTTCATCGTCAACGTGGGCGAGATGCAGCACCGGCTGGAGCGGTGTGTCGACTACGCGAAGACGCGCAAGTCCTTCGGGAAGGCGATCGGTTCGTACCAGACGATCGCCAACAAGATCGTCGACACGAAGATCCAGCTGGAGACCGCCCGCAAGTGGCTCTACGACACCGGGGAGAAGCTGGAGGCGGGCGAGAACGTCACCGTGGACCTGGCCATCGCCAAGCTCGTCACGAGCGAGAGCAATCTGGCCACCAGCATCACCGCCGTGCAGATCTTCGGCGGCCACGGCTACATGTCGGAGTTCGGCCTGGAGCAGGACGTGCGCAACGCGCTGGGCGGCACGATCTACTCGGGGACGAACGAGATCCAGTACAACCGCATCGCCTCGATGCTGGGACTGGGCAAGTGAGCGGCATGCGCCCGCTGTCCCAGACGCTGCTGAAGGTCTGCGGGGCCACGGGCCTCGGTGACATCGAGGCGGCGGCGGCCGCCGGGGCGGACTGCGTCGGGCTCTGGCACGGCGTACCCGGCGGCCCGTCGGAACTGGCTCTGGACGGGCTCGCCGCCCTTGTGGCGGCGGCCCGGCCGGCCGGGCTCCTGCCGGTGCTGGTGACGTTCCTGGCCGATGCGGGCGAGCTGGCCGCGATCGTGCGGCGTACCGGTGTCGCCTGGGTCCAGCTCCACGCCTACCAGCCGCCGGCCGTCGTACGGGCGCTGCGCGAGGCGCTGCCGGCGGAGGTCGGCCTCGTCAAGGTGCTGCACGTCGACGAGGCGGGCGGCTGTGTGGAGCGCCCGCTGATCGGTGCGTACGAGCGGGCCGGCACCGACCTGTTCCTCATCGACACCGCCACCGGGGACGGCCGGATCGGCAGTACCGGCGCCGCCCTCGACCCGGGGCGCCTGACCGCTTTGCTGCCCCGGCTCACCCGTCCCTTCCTCCTGGCCGGCGGTCTGAGCGCGGCGGGCCGTCCCGCCTACGAGGACGTCGTGCGCCACAGCGGATTCCGCGGCATCGATGTGGACACGGCGGCCCGCAACCGGGTGACGGGCCGCTTCGGCGTCCCGGAGATCGCCGCCCTGGCCCGTGCCTGGCGCACCGGCATCCCCCACACCGCCGCCGTCGCCGGCGGCGTCCCCGACCCTCCCCGACTGGAGCTCTCGCGATGACGCAGCAGAACCGGAACGGCTTCCCTTTTCTCGAGGCCCTCCTGGCCTCGCCGACCCCCGTGGTGATGGAGGTGAAACGGCGCGACGCCCACGGCTACGACATGCTCGGCGGCCGGATTCCCGCCGCGATCGTGGAGGCGTACGAGAGCGCGGGCGCCCCGTGCATCTCGGTGGTCACGGGCCGCTGGTTCGGCGGCTCGCCCGCGCTGCTGCGGGACGTGGCCGCCCTGACCGGCCTGCCGCTCCTGCAGAAGGACTTCATCACCAGGAAGGACCAGATCCGCACGGCGAAGGAGCTCGGGGCCTCGGCGGTGCTGCTGACGGCGGCACTGCTGCCGGCATCGAGCATGCGGACCCTGGTGACGGAGTGCCTGCTGGCCGGGCTCACCCCGTTCGTGGAGATCACCACGGAGGCCGAACTCGAAACGGTCCACCATCTTGAGGAGTGTGTGATCGCGGTCAACAACAAGGACATCAAGACCCGCGAGCGGGGCGCCGGCGACCTGGGCCGCTCCCTCGGCCTGCTCCCGGCGCTGCGCGCGGCCGGTGTCGCCTGCCCGGTGAGCGCGAGCGGCATCGACGGCCCGGCGAGCGCCGCCCGCCTCCTGGACGCCGGCTTCGGGGGACTGCTGGTGGGCACCTCGCTGCTGCGCACGGGTTCCCCCGTGGAGTGGGTGGACGCGATGGCGGGCGCCCGGAAGGGGCTGGCCCTGCGATGAACCACTCCCTGACGGGCGGCGCACGCCCCCACACGCTGAACGCCGCGGGCATCCCCCTGTCGGGTCTGCTGGCCCTGCCCGCGGGCCGGGAGGTCCGCTCCACGATCCTGGCCATCCACGGCCGGGGCATGCGGGCGGCGTACTGGAACTCCTTCATCCCCCTCGCCACCGGCCTGGGCCACGCGGTCCTGGCCCTGGACCGGCCGGGCTACGGCGACTCGGCGGACCTGCTGGCCGAGGGCCAGAGCCTGGCCGGCCAGGCGGAAACCCTCCACGCGGCCCTCAAGGAACACGCGGCCGCGCACACCATCGGCGCCGGCGTCTTCCTCCTGGGCCACTCCGACGGCGGCAAGGTGGCCCTGCACACGGCGGCCACCGACGGCGCCGTCCCCCTCCTGGGCCTGGACGCCTCGGGCGTCGGCTACCACTACGACCCGCAGGCCCTGCACTTCCCCTCCACCCTCGGCGGCGGCGCCTCCAAACTCAACTGGGGCCCCCTGAACCTCTACCCGCGCGGCACCTTCCAGGCCAGCCGGACACTGCTGGCCCCCACCCCGGCGCGCGAGAGCGCGGAAACCGTGCGCTGGCCGGGCCAGTACGAGGAACTGGCCCCCCGCATCCGAATCCCCGTCCGCCTCACCTTCGCGGAGCACGAGGCGTGGTGGCACCTGGACGACTCCACCCTCGCCTCGATGACCTCCCTCCTGACCGCGGCCCCCCGGGTGACCCTGGAACACCTGGCCGCGGCGGGCCACAACATCAGCCTCGGCCACGCGGCCACCGCCTACCACCTGCGCGTCCTGGCCTTCCTGGAGGACTGCCTGCGCTCCTAGCCCCCGCACTCCCCCGCCCTCCCCCGCGCTCTGCCACGGGCTCTCGCGGGTGGCTTGTACGCCGAACGGCCGCGCCCCGCAAAGAAGATGGGGGCGCGGCCGGCCGGTCGTCACAGAGGGGGCAGGTGGTCAGGCGGCGACCACCCGGCTCACCAGCTGGTCGCGGATCCGGGCCGGGAGGGCCGGCGCGAACCGCTGCAGGTAGTGGTCCATGTGGGAGTCGTCGCTCACCAGGAAGGGCAGGTCGAAGACCAGGAGTTTGCGGACCGCCAGCAGCGGCAGCGGGGCGCGCAGCGGGCGGAAGGCCTCGTTGTAGAGGCCCGGTTCCTCGCAGACCGGGTGGAACTGGCCGATCATCAGGCCCTCGGCGACGAACTCGTCCTTCGCCTTGCGCTGGAGTTCGTCCAGTTCCACCGAGTCGGTGGGGTCGAAGCCGGGCAGGACCAGCAGGATGGTGAGGAGTTCGCGGTCCTCGGGCGACAGCGGCTGCGACAGGGCCGCGTGGCGGGTGCGCAGCGAGTCGACGGCCATGGCCAGGTTCTCGCATCCGGCGGAGGGCAGGGCCAGGTGGAACAGGTCCTTGCGCAGTGAGGGCTGGGTGTAGGGGCACACGGGTCCGGTGCGGCCCAGTTCGGGGTGGCTGGAGACGAGGAAGTCCCTGCTCCACATGAGGACTTGCAGCAGCACTCCGATGGCTTCGGGCGGTGCTTCGCCGCGGGCGACCTGGCTGCTGGTCCAGGACTGGATCAGGTCGTCTCCCCTCATCGGGGGTTCCTCCACATCGGTCGCAGTACGGGGCCGCCGTCGGGCAGGGCGATGTCGGTGCCCAGGCGGTCGAAGCCGGCGCGCCGGGTCGTTGCCTCGCCGCCCGGTGAGCTGGCCTCCGTGTAGGTGCCGGTGCCGTCGGCATCCGCGCGGGCCGTGATCTCGGCGAGGAGGCGGGACATCAGGCCGCCCTGCTGGCGGCCGGGGCGGACGGCGCCGAAGGAGACGTAGTAGTGCGGGGTGTGCGGGTGGCGTTCGGCCTGGAGGCGGGCGATGGTGCGCAGCGCGTCCGTGTGCGCGCCCAGGGCCCGGGTGAAGGCGGCGTCGAGGGCTTCCTCGTCGGGTTGGGCGCCGGGCGGCAGGAACAGGAGCACCGCGTCGCCGTCGGGGGTGGTGAGGATCCCGTCGTGGGCGGCGGAGAGTTCGACGAAGACCCGGAAGAAGCCGGGGAGGAGCTCGGTGCGCAGCCGCTCGTCGGGGATCATCCAGCGGGTCAGCGCGTCGTCGTGGAAGGCGGCGGACAGCAGGGCGGACAGGTGGTCGTGGGAGGGCCGGTTCGGCCGGGATAAGGCGGTCGGGCTGGACGCGTTCGGGGACAAAGCGGGGAACCTCCGGTCGGAAGGACGAAACAGCAACGGGAACGGGAAAGGGAGGGGGCGGGGCGGAGTGGGTGGGACGGGTGTGTGGGGTGGGGGGAGGCAGAGGGGCTGCGGCCGTCGGCAGTCGGCATCGGCGGTCGGCTGTCGGGGGGCGGGGGCAGGGGCGGCCGTCAGGACGTTGTGCGGCCGTGGGCGGCCAGTTCCTCGACGCGGGCGTGCAGGGTCGGCAGGTAGTGCTCGGACTCCGGCTTGATCAGGACGCTGCGGATCACCCGGGCCGCCTGCGCGTCCCGTACCACGCGCGGGTGGCGGCGTACGAAGGCGTCCGCGTCGGCGCGCAGCACGCTCAGGAACACGGGGTCTGCCTCTGCGGTCATGCCGTCGCGCAGCAGGCGGTCGCAGGCCGCGTCGATCGAGGACAGGGTTTTGGCGGCGGTGGTGGGGAAGTAGGTGACGATGTCGAGGTCCGGGCGCTGGTAGAGGTCCAGTTCGTCGGAGTCGGTCAGCAGGTCGGCCCAGTGCAGGGCGGCCCGGCGGTTCGCGGTGAGGATGCGTCCGAAGCCGTCCGGTGTGAGGGGCAGCAGTTGCAGGGTCAGCCACAGGGCGGCGGCGGCTGCGCCCGCGCGTGAGCATTCCAGGCTGATCTCGCCCAGGTGGAGGTCGGCGTCGGTGAAGTAGGTGTAGGGCGAGTCGTGGGCGAAGTGCCGGCCGGCCCGCGGGTCGGGGAAGAGGACGGCGCCGCAGCCGTAGGGCTGCAGGCCCTGCTTGTGGGGGTCCACGACCACGGAGTCGCATGCGGCGATCGCCTGCCAGGGGGCGGCGTCGACGGCGCCGGTGCCGGCCCGGCCCAGGATGGCGTAGAAGCCGCCGTAGGCGGCGTCGACGTGGACCCGTGCCCCGTACCGGCGGGCCAGCGGCAGGACTTCGTGGACCGGGTCGACGGCGCCGAGGCCGGTGGTTCCGGTGGTGACGACGACGGTGCCGATACGGCCCGTGCGCAGGGCGCTCTCGAGTGCTTCGAGGTCGATGCGGCCGTGCGCGTCGGTGGGGATGCGGTGGCCCTGCATGCCCAGGACGTGGCACATCCGCTCGTGGGTGTAGTGGCATTCGCCGCTGTAGGCGATGCCGCGGTCGGGGTGGAGCTGGCGGGCGACGTAGAGGGCTTCCAGGTTGGCCATGGTGCCGCTGGTGGTGAGGTGTCCGACGTGTGCGTCGAGCCCGAACATGGCGGCGAGGTCGGCGACCGCCTCGCGTTCCATCTCGGTGGTGGCGGGTCCGCCTTCGGCGGCGTGGTTGTTGGGGTTGAAGAGCATGGCGGTGAGGTAGCCGGTGACGGCCGCCGGGTGGGGTGGTTTGACCATCTGTCCGGCGTAGCGCGGGTGGAAGAACGGATAGTTGTGGTCCATCCGCTTGGCGAGGCGGTCGAAGGCCTCGGTGAAGGCGTCGGGGTGGACGCGGTGCGCGTCGTGGGTCTGGTAGGGGCCGAACTGCCCTCCCCACTGCTGCGCCACCGTGAGTGCGCGCGGCAGCCAGTCGCGTAAGTCGTGCAGGTCGTGCAGGTCCACGGGTGCCTCCCCCAGCGGCCGCCCGGTCCGGCGGCACGAGTCGGGCGTACGCGGTCGTACGTACGCATGAGGAGGGTTGCGAAGGCCCCGCAAGGCCCGCGCAACGCCTGACGCCCGCACACCATCTGGGCTCGAGTGATGCGCAAGGCGCGTCTGGTGCACTCGCGGCGCGAGCGCCACGCGGGGTACTGCCCCGCCGGCTGCCCGCAGGCACCGGCACACGGGCCGCCGCATACCGCGGCAGGCCGTCCTCGGCGCGCCCGGTGCCGTTCTCGGGCGTCCGCCCGCACGCACCCTTCCCAGGAGGAAAATCCCATGGTCACCAGACGCAGCTTGCTCGGCGGTGCCGTCGCCGCGACCGGCGCCGGCCTGCTCACCACCGGTGGCCTGACGCCGCTGCTGGGTGCGCGCAGCGCCGAGGCCTCCGCTACGGGGGCGGCCGGGGTCCGGCCGGTCGCGGTCCCGCCGCCGTTCAGTGTGCGGATGCCGATGGCGCCGGTGCTCCAGCCGATATCGACGCTGGGCGGCCAGGACACCTATGCGGTCACCGTCAAGGAGGTGGCGCGGGAGATCATTCCCGGCGTGCAGACGAAGGTGTTGACCTACGACGGTCACTTCCCGGGGCCGGTGCTGCGGGCCCGCAGCGGGCGCAAGGTGGTGATCCGGCACCGCAACACCCTCACCATGCCGGTCTCGGTGCACCTGCACGGCGGCAGCGTCTCGCCGGAGAACGACGGCGGCCCGATGGACACGTTCGCGCCGAACACCTCGCGTACCTACACGTATCCGAACCAGCAGCCGGGCGCCGGCCTGTGGTTCCACGACCACGCGCACCACATGGAGTCGGAGCACGTCTTCCGCGGCCTGTCCGCGGCCTATCTGCTGTCGGACGAGACGGAGCGGTCGCTGCCGCTGCCGTCCGGCCAGTACGAGGTTCCGATCGCGCTGCGTGATGCCCGCTTCGACGAGGCGGGCCAGCTGGTGTATGTGATGGACGACGTGTTCGGGCGGACCACGATCCTGGCCAACGGCCGCCCGAGCCCGTATGTGGAGGTCGCGGCCCGCAAGTACCGGTTCCGGCTGCTGAACTCCTCCAACATGCGTTTCTTCCAGCTGCGTCTGTCGGACGGCGGCCAGATGATCCAGATCGGTTCGGACGGGGGCCTGCTGGAGGCCCCCTTCCCGACGGACACGATCGGGCTGTCCCCGGCGGAGCGGGCGGATGTGGTCATCGACTTCTCGCGCTACCGGGTCGGTACGAAGATCGTTCTGGAGAACACCCTGGGGCCGGGGAGCCCCGACCAGGTGGGCCAGGTGCTGCGTTTCGACGTGGTGCGCACGGCATCGGATGCGTCGCGGGTGCCGGAGAGGCTGCGGACCCTGCCGGCGATGGCGAAGGCCACGGTCGAGCGCAGCATCGTGTTGAGCATGGACGAGGACGGCCGCCAGGAGCCGCGGGGGTTCATGGACGGGCAGGTCTGGGACTACCAGCGCATCGACCAGACGATCGCCCACGGCAGCTCGGAGATCTGGACGGTCACCAACGCCAACAAGATCGTCCCGCACAACTTTCACATGCATCTGGTCCAGTTCCGGGTGCTGGAGCGGGGCGGGGTGGCGGTGGCGCCGGGCGAGGCCGGGCTGAAGGACACGGTCCGGCTGTTCCCCGGCGAGACGGTGAAGCTGCACGTCACCTTCGACACGTTCCGGGGGACGTACGTCTACCACTGTCATCTGCTGGACCACTCGGCGATGGGCATGATGGCCAATTTCCGTATCCGGTAGCGGTGCCCGCGCAGGGGTGTGCCGCTTGGAGGGGAGGTGGGGGAACCGGCCAGGTCCGCTCGACGCGCTCTCGAGGACGGGCCGAGGAGCGGGCGGCAGGATCCTGGGCAACAGACCGTGTCCGGCCGTGTCCCCCACGCCCGACCCCTGACCGATCCGATTGATCCGACCGATCCGACCGACGTGTCCCCACACCACCAGGAGTGAGATGTCCCGCCGTCTGTTCACCTCGGAGTCCGTGACCGAGGGTCACCCCGACAAGATCGCCGACCAGATCAGCGACACGATCCTCGATGCGCTCCTCGCCCAGGACCCGGCTTCGCGGGTGGCGGTGGAGACGCTGATCACCACCGGTCTCGTGCACATAGCCGGCGAGGTCACCACGCAGGCCTACGCCCCCATCGCGCAGCTGGTGCGGGACAAGATCCTGGAGATCGGCTACGACTCCTCGCAGAAGGGCTTCGACGGTGCCTCCTGCGGCGTGTCGGTGTCCATCGGGGCGCAGTCCCCGGACATCGCGCAGGGCGTCGATGCGGCCTATGAGAGCCGGGTGGAGGGCGAGGAGGACGAGCTGGACCGGCAGGGCGCCGGTGACCAGGGCCTGATGTTCGGCTATGCCTGCGATGAGACGCCGGAGCTGATGCCGCTGCCGATCCACCTCGCGCACCGGCTCTCGCGCCGGCTGAGCGAGGTCCGCAAGAACGGGACGATCCCGTACCTGCGGCCGGACGGCAAGACGCAGGTCACCATCGAGTACGACGGTGACAAGGCCGTGCGCCTGGACACGGTGGTCGTCTCGACCCAGCACGCCGGCGATATCGATCTGGAGGCCCTGCTGGCCCCGGACATCCGCGCATCGGTCGTCGAGCACACGCTGCGTCAGCTCGCCGAGGACGGCATCAAGCTGGAGACCGAGGGCTACCGGCTGCTGGTGAACCCGACCGGGCGTTTCGAGATCGGCGGCCCGATGGGCGACGCCGGCCTGACCGGCCGCAAGATCATCATCGACACGTACGGGGGGATGGCCCGCCACGGCGGCGGCGCGTTCTCCGGCAAGGACCCGTCCAAGGTCGACCGCTCCGCCGCGTACGCGATGCGCTGGGTCGCCAAGAACGTGGTCGCAGCCGGTCTGGCGGCGCGCTGCGAGGTGCAGGTCGCGTACGCGATCGGGAAGGCGGAGCCGGTGGGTCTGTTCGTGGAGACCTTCGGTACGCACACGGTGCCCACCGGCCGGATCGAGCGGGCCATCGCGGAGGTCTTCGATCTGCGTCCGGCCGCGATCATCCGGGATCTGGACCTGCTGCGGCCGATCTACGCGCAGACCGCCGCCTACGGCCACTTCGGCCGTGAGCTGCCCGACTTCACGTGGGAGCGCACCGACCGCGCCGAGCAGTTGAAGGCCGTCGCCGGCGCCTGAGCACCCCGGCCCGGCCCGCCCCCACCGGGCCCCCGGCACCCCGCCCCGCCAGCCCTGCCTGCTCCGCCCGTGTCAGGCCCCCCCACACACACCCTGCCCCGCCTCGCCCTGTCTCGCCCCGCCGGCATCAGATGAGTTCACAGGAGTCCACGTGCGTATCGCGGTGACCGGATCCATCGCCACAGATCACCTCATGGCCTTCCCGGGCCGGTTCGTCGACCAGCTGCTCCCCGACCAGCTGGCACACGTCTCGTTGTCGTTTCTCGTCGACACCCTCCAGGTGCGGCGGGGCGGGGTGGCGGCCAACATCGCCTTCGGCCTCGGCAGCCTCGGCCTCGACCCCCTTCTGGTGGGTGCGGTGGGCCCGGACTTCGCCGAGTACGAGGTCTGGCTCAAGGAACACGGCGTCGACACCGGCTCGGTGTACGTCTCGTGCGAGCACCAGACCGCCCGTTTCATGTGCATGACCGACCAGGACACCAACCAGATCGCCGCCTTCTACGCGGGCGCCATGGCCGAGGCCGGCCGTATCGACCTGCGTGCCGTCCATGACCGCGCTCCCCTCGACCTGGTGCTCGTCTCGCCCAACGATCCCGGTGCGATGGTCCGCCACACCGAGCAGGCCCGGGATCTGGACATCGACTTCGCCGCCGACCCCTCGCAGCAGCTGGCCCGCCTCACCGGCGAGGAGGTGCGCTCCCTGGTCACCGGGGCGCGCTGGCTGTTCACCAACGAGTACGAGTCGGCGCTGCTGCGTGAGCGGGCCGGGTGGAGCCACCGGGAGGTCCTCGACCGCGTCGGTACGTGGGTGACCACCCTGGGCGCACAGGGCGTCCGTATCGACCGCAGGGGCGAGCCGGCCGTCACGGTCGGCGCGGTCCCCGGTGTCCGCGCCGAGGACCCGACCGGTGTCGGCGACGCCTTCCGCTCCGGTTTCCTGGCCGCCGTCGGCTGGGGCCTGCCGCTCGAGACGGCCGCGCAGCTCGGCTGCGCGATGTCGGCGCTGGTCCTGGCGACGGTCGGGTCCCAGGCGTACGAGGTCCGGCCGGAGGCTTTGCTGGCCACGGTCCGTACGGTGTACGGGGAGCGTGCGGCGGGGCTGCTGGGGGCGAAGCCGGGGTGGGCGGCATGACGGCGGACGCGCAGGCGCGCGCCGATGCCCTGCGGGAGGCGCTCGCGACGCGGGTGGTGGTCGCCGACGGCGCGATGGGGACGATGCTGCAGGCGCAGGACCCCTCGATGGAGGACTTCCAGCAGCTGGAGGGCTGCAACGAGGTTTTGAACGTGACGCGTCCGGACATTGTGCGCACGGTGCACGAGGCGTACTTCGCGGTGGGTGTGGACTGCGTCGAGACGAACACGTTCGGTGCGAACTTCGCGGCGCTGGCGGAGTACGACATCGCGGAGCGCAATTTCGAGCTGTCGGAGGCGGGTGCGCGTATCGCCCGTGAGGTCGCGGACGAGTTCACGGTGTCGACGGGGCGGCAGCGGTGGGTGCTGGGCTCGATGGGGCCGGGTACGAAGCTGCCGACGCTGGGGCACATCGCCTACGCGAAGATCCGTGACGCCTATCAGGTCAACGCGGAGGGTCTGATCGCCGGCGGGGCGGATGCGCTGCTGGTGGAGACGACGCAGGACCTGTTGCAGACGAAGTCCTCGATCATCGGTGCCCGGCGGGCGATGGAGGCGCTGGGTGTCGGCGTGCCGCTGATCTGCTCGGTGACGGTGGAGACGACGGGCACGATGCTGCTGGGCTCGGAGATCGGTGCGGCCCTGACGGCGCTGGAGCCGCTGGGCATCGACATGATCGGTCTGAACTGTGCGACCGGGCCTGCGGAGATGAGCGAGCACCTGCGGTATCTGGCGCGCCATGCCCGCATCCCGCTGTCCTGCATGCCCAACGCGGGGCTTCCGGTGCTGACGAAGGAGGGTGCGCACTATCCGCTGAGCGCGTCGGAGCTGGCGGACGCCCAGGAGACCTTCGTCCGCGAGTACGGGCTCTCCCTGGTGGGCGGCTGCTGTGGTACGACGCCGGAGCATCTGCGGCAGGTGGTGGAGCGGGTCCGCGGCACGGCGGTGACCGAGCGCAGTGGGCGGCCGGAGCCGGGTGCGGCCTCGCTGTATCAGACGGTTGCGTTCCGTCAGGACACCTCGTACATGGCGATCGGTGAGCGCACCAACGCCAACGGCTCCAAGAAGTTCCGTGAGGCGATGCTGGAGGCCCGCTGGGACGACTGTGTGGAGATGGCCCGGGACCAGATCCGTGAGGGCGCGCACATGCTGGATCTGTGTGTGGACTACGTGGGCCGTGACGGCGTCGCCGACATGGAGGAGCTGGCGGGCCGCTTCGCGACGGCCTCGACGCTGCCGATCGTGCTGGACTCGACCGAGGTCCCGGTCATCCGGGCGGGTCTGGAGAAGCTGGGCGGGCGTGCGGTCATCAACTCGGTGAACTACGAGGACGGTGACGGCCCCGGGTCCCGCTTCGCCAAGGTCACCCAACTGGCCCAGGAGCACGGCGCCGCACTGATCGCGCTGACCATCGACGAAGAGGGCCAGGCCCGCACCGTCGGGCACAAGGTCGCCATCGCCGAACGCCTCATCGAGGACCTGACGGGGAACTGGGGGATCCGCGAGTCGGACATCCTCATCGACACGCTCACCTTCACGATCTGCACCGGCCAGGAGGAGTCGCGGGGCGACGGGATCGCCACGATCGAGGCGATCCGCGAGCTCAAGCGCCGCCATCCGGACGTGCAGACCACTTTGGGCCTGTCCAACATCTCCTTCGGCCTCAATCCGGCGGCGCGGGTCCTGCTGAACTCGGTGTTCCTGGACGAGTGTGTGAAGGCGGGTCTGGATTCGGCGATCGTGCACGCCTCGAAGATCCTGCCGATCGCCCGGTTCGACGAGGAGCAGGTCACCACCGCCCTGGATCTGATCTACGACCGGCGGGCGGAGGGCTATGACCCGCTGCAGAAGCTGATGGCCCTCTTCGAGGGCGTCAACACCAAGTCGCTGAAGGCCGGCCGCGCCGAGGAACTCCTTGCGCTGCCGCTGGACGAGCGACTGCAGCGGCGCATCATCGACGGTGAGAAGAACGGCCTGGAGGCCGACCTGGACGAGGCTCTCCAGACCCGCCCGGCCCTGGACATCGTCAACGACACGCTGCTGGAGGGCATGAAGGTCGTCGGTGAGCTGTTCGGGTCGGGGCAGATGCAGCTTCCGTTCGTGCTGCAGTCCGCGGAGGTCATGAAGACGGCCGTGGCCTACCTCGAGCCGCACATGGAGAAGACCGACGA
The DNA here is from genome assembly GCF_045160965.1 of Streptomyces sp. NBC_00207. NCBI lineage: Bacteria > Bacillati > Actinomycetota > Actinomycetes > Kitasatosporales > Streptomycetaceae > Streptomyces > Streptomyces sp. NBC_00207. The sequence goes on from NZ_CP130715.1 coordinate 211,989, forward strand.
CGAGGGCAAGGGCACGATCGTGCTGGCCACGGTCCGCGGTGACGTCCACGACATCGGCAAGAACCTCGTCGACATCATCCTCACCAACAACGGCTACAACGTCGTCAACATCGGCATCAAGCAGCCGGTCTCGGCGATCCTGGAGGCGGCGCAGGAGCACAAGGCCGACGTGATCGGCATGTCCGGTCTGCTGGTGAAGTCGACCGTGATCATGAAGGAGAACCTGGAGGAGCTCAACCAGCGCAAGCTGGCCGCCCACTACCCGGTCATCCTCGGCGGCGCCGCCCTGACCCGCGCCTACGTCGAACAGGACCTCCACGAGATCTACGAGGGCGAAGTCCGCTACGCCCGCGACGCCTTCGAGGGCCTGCGCCTGATGGACGCCCTGATGGGCGTCAAACGCGGTGTTCCCGGCGCCGTGCTGCCGCCGCTGAAGCAGCGCCGCGTCGCCAGGAGGGACACCCCGCTCCTGGCGGTGAAGCCACAGCCCGGCGGCCGCTCCGACGTCGCCGTCGACAACCCGGTCCCCGCCCCGCCGTTCTGGGGCACCCGCGTCGTCAAGGGCATCCCCCTCAAGGAGTACGCCTCCTGGCTGGACGAGAGCGCCCTGTTCAAGGGCCAGTGGGGTCTGAAGGACGCCGAGACCATCGAGAGCGACGGGCGCCCGCGGCTGCGCGGCTGGCTGGAGCGCCTGCACACCGGCGCCCTGCTGGAGGCGGCCGTGGTGCACGGCTACTTCCGGTGCGTCTCCAAGGGCGAGGACCTGATCGTCCTCGACGAGAACGGATCCGAGCGGACCCGTTTCACCTTCCCCCGCCAGAGCCGCGGACGGCGGCTGTGCCTGGCGGACTTCTTCCGCTCCGAGGACAGCGGGGCAACCGACGTCGTCGGCTTCCAGGTCGTGACGGTCGGCAGCCGCATCGGCCAGGAGACGGCCCGGCTCTTCGCCGCCGACGCCTACCGCGAGTACATGGAGCTGCACGGCCTGTCCGTGCAGCTCGCCGAGGCCCTGGCCGAGTACTGGCACGCCCGCGTCCGCGGCGAACTGGGCATCGCCGGATCCGATCCCCTCTCCATGGACGGCATGTTGCGTACCGAGTACCAGGGCTGCCGCTACTCGCTGGGCTATCCCGCCTGCCCCGACCTGGAGGACCGCGCGAAGATCGCCGGTCTCCTGCAGCCGGAGCGGATCGGGGTGCGCCTTTCGGAGGAGTTCCAGCTCCACCCGGAGCAGTCCACCGACGCGATCGTGATCCACCACCCCGAAGCGAAGTATTTCAACGCACGCTGAGACCGGATGAGTTGGAAAGGAGCCCGACATGCCGGCTGCTCTGGCCGCCACCACCGACCGCCCCCGCACCACGGCGCCCGCCTCCCCGTCAGTGCGCGAGCTGCTGGCGAGGGGCCGGCGGACCTTCTCGTTCGAGTTCTTCCCGCCGAAGAGCGACGCCGGGGAGCGCACCCTGTGGGCGGCGATCCGCCGGATCGAGCCGTTCGCGCCGTCCTTCGTGTCCGTCACCTACGGGGCCGGCGGCTCCTCCCGCGACCGCACCGTGGAGGTCACCAAGCGCATCGCGGCGCAGACCACGCTGCGCCCGGTCGCGCACCTGACGGCGGTGGGACACTCGGTCGCCGAGCTGCGCCACATCATCGGCCAGTACGCCGACGCGGGCATCCGTGACGTGCTCGCCCTGCGCGGTGACCCGCCCGGTGACCCGAAGGGGCAGTGGACGCCGCATCCGCACGGGCTGACCCACGCCCACGAACTGGTCACTTTGATACGGCAGTTGGGTGACTTCACGGTGGGTGTCGCGGCGTTCCCCGAGCGTCATCCCCGCTCGCCCGGCTGGAGCGAGGACATCCGGCACTTCGCCGCCAAGTGCCGGGCCGGCGCCGACTACGCCATCACCCAGATGTTCTTCCACGCCGAGGACTACCTGCGCCTGCGCGACCGGCTCTCCTCTGTCGGCTGCCTGACACCGGTCATCCCCGAGATCATGCCGGCCACCGATTTCCGCCAGATCCGGCGGTTCGCCGAGCTCAGCGACGCCCGCTTCCCGGCCGCACTGGCCCGGCGGCTGGAGGCGGCGAAGGACGACCCGGCGGACGGCCACCGCATCGGTGTCGAGTACGCGACCGTCATGGCCGAGCGCCTGCTCGCCGAGGGTGCGCCGGGCCTGCACTACATCACCCTCAACAAGTCCACCGCGACTCTAGAGATCCATCAGAACCTGAACCTGAACCTGAATGTCAGGAACCCAGCCGCCACCATCACGGAGTAGAACCCATGGACTTCAAGGTCGCCGATCTCTCACTCGCGGACTTCGGCCGCAAGGAGATCACCCTGGCCGAGCACGAGATGCCCGGTCTGATGTCGATCCGCAAGGAGTACGCCCCCTCCCGGCCGCTGGCCGGGGCGAGGATCACCGGCTCCCTGCACATGACCGTGCAGACCGCCGTCCTGATCGAGACGCTCGTGGCGCTGGGCGCCGAGGTGCGCTGGGTGTCCTGCAACATCTACTCCACCCAGGACCACGCGGCCGCCGCCGTCGCGGTGGGCCCGAACGGCACCCCACAGAGCCCGCAGGGCGTCCCCGTCTTCGCCTGGAAGGGCGAGACACTGGAAGAGTACTGGTGGTGCACCGAGCAGGCGCTGACCTGGCCCGGCCATGCGGGACCCAACATGATCCTCGACGACGGCGGGGACGCAACCCTCCTGGTCCACAAGGGCGTCGAGTACCAGAAGGCCGGCGCCGTGCCGGACCCGTCCACCGCCGGCAACGAGGAAATGGCCCTGGTCCTGGGCCTGCTGCAGAAGACCCCCATCGACTGGAGCACTCTCGCGTCCGGGATACGCGGCGTGACGGAGGAGACCACCACGGGTGTCCACCGCCTGTACGAGATGATGGCCGAGGGCACTCTGCTGTTCCCGGCGATCAACGTGAACGATGCGGTGACGAAGTCGAAGTTCGACAACAAGTACGGCTGCCGTCACTCGCTGATCGACGGCATCAACCGTGCCACCGACGTCCTCATCGGCGGCAAGACGGCCGTGGTCTTCGGCTACGGCGACGTCGGCAAGGGCTGCGCCGAGTCCCTGCGCGGCCAGGGCGCCCGCGTGATCGTCACCGAGATCGACCCGATCTGCGCGCTGCAGGCGGCGATGGACGGCTACCAGGTCGCCACCCTCGACGATGTCGTCGAGACGGCGGACATCTTCATCACCACGACCGGCAACAAGGACATCATCATGGCCGCCGACATGGCCAAGATGAAGCACCAGGCCATCGTGGGCAACATCGGCCACTTCGACAACGAGATCGACATGGCCGGTCTCGCGAAGATCGACGGCATCGTCAAGGACGAGGTCAAGCCGCAGGTCCACACCTGGAAGTTCCCCGACGGCAAGGTCCTGATCGTGCTGTCCGAGGGCCGTCTGCTGAACCTGGGCAACGCGACCGGCCACCCCTCCTTCGTCATGTCGAACTCCTTCGCGGACCAGACCCTGGCCCAGATCGAGCTCTTCACCAAGCCCGAGGAGTACCCGACCGAGGTGTACGTGCTGCCCAAGCACCTCGACGAGAAGGTCGCCCGCCTGCACCTCGACGCCCTCGGCGTCCGCCTGACCACCCTGCGCCCCGAGCAGGCCGCCTACATCGGCGTCCAGGTCGAGGGCCCCTACAAGCCGGACCACTACCGCTACTGACCACCCCCGGCCGGTAACCGAAAAGATCGAGCCACCGGCTCTCGAGGCTCGCTCGAGAGCCGGTGGAAAGCCCATGGCCGGGTGTCCCCGGGAGTGTCACGATCGGATGTCCGTGCCGAAAGAGCAGTGCTCCCACCACCCCAGACGAGGATGTCCCATGAACCCCAACCCGGCCGGCAGCCCCCAGCATTACTCCGCCGGAGGCCCGAGCCCGTACCAGACCCAGCCCGGCCCCTACGCCCCGCCCCAGCCCCACTCCCCCGCGCCCGCCGGGCGCGGCAAGGCGGCCACCGCCCTCCTGCTGGTCTCCACGATCCTCATGGGTTTGATGGCCGGCCTCTTCTTCGCCTTCGACGTCTCGGTGATGCCGGGTCTGGCCGCGGGCGACGAGCGCACCTACGTCACCGCGATGCAGAACTTCAACGCGGCGATCGACGGGAACGCAATCTTCGGCATGGCCTTCGTGCTGGCCCTGCTCGCCTCCGCGGCCTCGGCGATCGTCGAGTTCCGCAAGGGCCGCCGTACCGTGGCGATCTGGGTGGGGGCGGCGACGGTGGCCTACTTCCTCGTCCTGATGATCACCTTCTCGGTGAACATCCCGCTCAACAACGAACTCGCCGACGCGGGTGACGCGGCGCAGCTGAGCGACTTCTCGATCGTCGACAAGTTCAAGGGCACCTGGGTCTCCACCAACATCGTCCGCACCCTGCTGTGCACGGCGGCCCTGACGGCCCTGTCCCGTGCCCTGGTCCTGTACGGGCGCGCCACCCGCTGAACCACAAGCCCCCCACACCCCCCGCCTTGTACACATGGCAGCATCGCGAAGTCCCCCGGCCGTCTGGCCGGGGGACTTCGTGTATCCCGTCCGTCCCCGGCCGGCCGGGGGGACGGCCGGCCGGGGAGGGGCGGGGGGTCAGGCGCTCTGGCCGTGCAGGTACAGCGCCCAGGCCAGGAAGCCCACGGAGGCCGTGCACAGCAGGGTGCGCCACACGTTCGCACGGGACCAGGGGCCCTCGAAGGCGCGGCGGACGGCTGCGGGGTCGGGGATCCGGTCGGCGGGGCCGGCCTTCTCGAGCATGTTGTTCAGCGGGATGTTCACCTTGTTGGTGACGCCCATCGAGACGATGTAGCAGACCAGGGCCGCGATCAGCGGCGGCAGCACGTCACGGCCGTCGGAGGGGACGTGGAGGGCCAGGGCCAGCGCGGTGAACAGGAACGCCCCGATGTAGCCGAGGACGAACCAGCCGTTGAGGATGGCCACGTTGATGCGCTGCATGACCTCGATGACCGTACGGTCGTCGGTGCGCTTGAGTCCGGGCATCACGGAGACGGAGAAACCGTAGAAGAGGCCACTGACCAGTGCGGTGGTGAGCGTGGCCGCGATGAGCGAGGCCAGGCGTGCGGTCTCCATCGTGCGTCCCCCTGTTCGTCCGTCCGCCAAGTCTGTCGGTCATCGATTCTTCGGGAACGGGTCATCGAATCGTCAAGTCATGGGGATCATACGGGCGCGGCGGGCTGCGGCGGTGGGTGATTCGAGCCGCCTTCGAGTGGTTCTCGAGCGGCCGGCGCCCCGTCAGGCGGCGGGCGGGGTCCAGTCGGCGGGCAGGCCGGACTGGGACAGGACCGCGGCCAGGCTGTAGTGGTCCCGGTCGAAGACGATCCGGCAGTGGCCGGCGTCGAGGCCGAGGACGGTGGTCATCGGCACGGCGAAGGGCTTGGGCGCGCCCTTGAGATGGCCGGAGTAGAGGGATTGGACGGTGACGCGGTCCCCCTCGGTGCGGGTGGTGCGGACGGTGACGCGGACGTGGTCGATGAGGGTGTCGGCGCGGGCCTTCCACCCCGCGATCTGTCCCCGTCCGCGGAAAGTGACGGCCACGGCCTCGTCGGTGTAGGTGCCGTCGGCGGTGAACAGGGCGCCGAGGGCGCGGGGATCGGTGCCGTTCCAGGCACGGGCCCACGCGGTGACGATCCACGGCGTCTGCCGGCCGGTGCCGCGCGCACCATGCCCGAAGGAGGCGGTCGCGGAAGCCGGGGCGGCGGGGGCGGGGATGGTGGTGGCGGGGGCGGGGGTGGGGGCGGGGGTGGTGGTGGCGGGGGGTGAGGCGGTGGCGGCGTGGGCAGTGGGGGTGGGGGCAGCGGTTGAGGCGGCGTGGGCGGTGATGGTGTGGGCGGTGGCGTACAGGGCTGCGGCGGCGGTCAGGATGGTCATCGTGCGGATCGGGCGGGATGCCATGGCTGTTGCTCCTTGGGGCGGGTGTGTGGCACACAGCCTCATACCGGGCGCCGTCCACTCTCCAGACTCCGCAGGGCCCCGGGAGTGCCCAAACCTGTCCACCCCTGTCCACGCCCGCCCCCGGGACGCGCCGGACCCGCACCTCCCGTCCGGCACCACCGCACCCCGGGCCGGCGGACGGGACTCCCCCTACTTCTGCCCGAGCGGTTCCAGGACCACGGTGCCGGGCAGCGCCGCGGCCATGTCGCAGGCGTAGACCCCGGGCCGCACCCACAGGTACCAGATGCCGGCCGCGACGGTGGAGTCGGCGACGGCACGGCGGAGGCGAGGCGCAGGGCCGCGTCCCCCTTTCGCCCGTGTCCGTTCCGCTTCGAAACCGAACGTCACGCCTCCCACCCTTGCACACCCGATTCTCGCTGCTGCAGCGTTTCCTGACAGGACATCACCGGCGGGCTGCCCCTGGTGCGGCTCCTGCATCCGGGCGCCGTCCGCGGGCCGTTCGGACCGTCTTCGGCATGGCGCCTGGGCGGTGCGGCGGTGCGCGGCGGATGCTGGGGGCGATGCCTCCCACCGTGCAGGAGGGGCCCGTGAACGAGATCGGCCCCCGAGAAACCCGCCGGCCCCAGCCGTCCGGCGCGGCCCGGGCGGACGGAGCGGGCGGTGACGGCGAAGGCCAGGCCGGGGTCATCGGCATCGGGCTCGCCGCTGTCCTGACGTTCGCACTCGCGCAGGGTTCCTGGCAGTGGTTCGCCACCTACATCGGGGTGACACTGTTCGCGGTGGTCTTCGCCTTCCGGGGTCAGCCCGAATGGAGGCCCGGCATCCGGACGGCGTACCTGCGCGCCCTGGTCGCCTACTCGCTCGTCGTCGGGCTGTGCGCGGCGATCGCGCTGGCCCCCATGATGCAGCGCTGGGAGTGGCTGTTCCCGATGCCGGGCACGCGCAGCGGCTGTGAGGGGCTCGGCAGGTACGAGGTGATCCGCACGCGGGCGGCGGTCGCGGGCCTGGCCGCAGGCGACGGCGCCGCGGTGGCGTACGCGCAGGAGGCCCAGCGCCGCAAGGCCGTCGCCGAGTGCCTGGCGTCCACGACGACCCTGTGGCTGCCGGTGTACGGGGCCGGGGCGGCCGTGCTGGTGGGCGCGGGCGCCTGGTCCCTGGACCGCAACCGCTCCAGGAAAACCTCCCGACCGGCCCCCTCCCGACCAGGGACGGGGGCGGGACCGGAGTCGGGGACAGGGGCGGGGCCGGGACCGGAGTCGGGGACAGGGGCGGGGCCGGGGCCGGGGGGCGCGGGACACCGGTAACCCGCCACCCACCACCCACCGCGCACCGGCTGGCGGCTGGCGGCTGGCGGCTGGCGGCTGGCGGCTGGCGGCTGGCGGCTGGCGGCTGGCGGCTGGCGGCTGGCGGCTGGCGGCTGGCGGCTGGCGGCCCACCCTCCTTGCCCTCCCTCCTCCTTGCCCTCCCTCCTTCCTTTCTTCTTCTTTCTGTTGGAGGTCTGGCGTCGCGTCGCGTCGCCGGGGTTGGGGCGGGTGCCGGGGGTAGGGTGCGGGCCGTGTCCGGGGATCAGCGCGACCTCGTCGGTTACGGTGGCGAGCCGCCGCATGCCGCCTGGCCCGGCGGTGCCCGCGTCGCGGTCAGTCTTGTCCTGAACTACGAGGAAGGCGGGGAGCAGAGCGTCCTTGAGGGCGACCGCGCCTCGGAGGGGTTCCTTCACGAGCTCGTCGGTACGCCGCCCGTGGTGGGCGGGCGTGATCTGAACGCCGAGTCGATGTTCGCCTACGGTGCGCGCGCCGGCTTCTGGCGTGTCCACCGCACGCTCACGGCGCATGGTGCGCCGCTCACCGTCTACGCGGTGGGCCGGGCCCTGGAGCGCAACCCTGCCGCGGCGCGCGCGATGGGCGCCGCGGGCTGGGAGGTGGCGGGCCACGGCTGGCGCTGGATCGACTACCGCCACGTGCCCGAGGAGGTCGAGCGCGCCGACATCGCGCGCACGGTCGCCACGATCGAGCGCCTCGTGGGACGCCGGCCCGTCGGCTGGTACACCGGCCGGACCAGCCCCGCCACACGGCGCCTGGTCGCCGAGGAGGGCGGTTTCCTCTACGACTGCGACGACTACTCGGACGACCTGCCGTTCTACGTGCAGGCGGGCGGCCGCCCGCACCTCGTGGTCCCGTACAGCCTGGATACGAACGACTTCAAGTTCCTGATCGTCCACGGCTTCACAACAGCCAACGACATGCTCGCGTATCTCATCGACACGTTCGAGGTGCTCCACGCCGAGGGCATCGAGCGGCCGCGGATGATGAGCGTGGGCATGCACTGCCGGATCATCGGCCGGCCCGGGCGTATCCGCGTGCTCGACGGGTTCTTGAAACACCTTGCGCAGCGGGGCGGGGCCTGGATCGCCACCCGCGAGCAGATCGCACACCACTGGCTCACCACCCACCCACCCCCACCCCCGCGCTGAAATCCTTACGGAAACCCGGAACCGACCCGAAAACCCGCAGCCCCAGCAGCGGGGCAGCCCGGAAGCAAGCCGGGATCCGGGGGGCCGGGGGCCGGGATCCGGGGGGCCGGGGGCCGGGATCCGGGGGGGCCGGGGGCCGGGGGCAACCCGGAGACGACCCGGGCCCGGGACGGGAACCGGAGGTCCGGGGACGGCCCGGGGCTCTGGGAGCCGGAAGCGGCCCGGGAGTCCAGGGGTCCGGCTAGGATCCGGCGGCGGTCCGGGGGGCCGGGAACCTGGAGGCTACCCAGAGCCGGGGGCCCGGAGGTGGCCCAGGGCCGGGGGCCCGGAGGTGGCCCAGGGCCGGGGGCCCGGAGGTGGCCCAGGGCCGGGGGCGCGGCAGCGGCCCGGAGGTGACCCGCGAGCCTGGGAGCCCGGGGCGACCCGGGAACCGGAGGTCCGGGGCAGCCCGGAGCCGGCCCGGAGGCCCAGCAGGCCAGAGGCGACCGCGACCGGCAACCCGGCGGGGGTCCGGGAGGCAACCCAGAGCCTGGGGCCCAGCCGGGGCCCGGAGGCGGTCCGGGGCCCGGGGGCCTGGGATCCGGAGGCGACCGGGGAGCCCGGGAAACCCGAAGGCATCCCCAGGGCTCGGCGGCGACCGAAAAACACGGGGGCCCGCAGCGGCCCAAAAGCACGGGAGGCCGAAGGCGACCCGGCGACCCCGGAACCGGAGGTCCGGAGGCGGCCCGAGGCTCTGGGAACCGGAGGCGGCCCTGGGCCCCAGAGGCAGCCCGGGGGCCGGGGTCCAGGGGTCCAGGGGTCCGGCGGCGGTCCGGGGGCGGGGAACCCGGAGGCAACCCCGGGGTCCGGCGGCGACCCAAAAACACGGGAGGCCGGAGGCGACCCGGCGACCCGGGAGCCGGGGGTCCAGCCCGGAGGCGGCCCAGAGGCCCGGGGACCGGAGGTCCGGAGGCGGCCCGGAGGTGACCCCCGAGCCTGGGAGCCGGAGGCGACCCGGGAACCCAGAGGCAGCCCGGGAGTCCAGGGATCCGACGACGCCCCGGCGGCGGTCCGGCGGCGGTCCGGAGGCCCGGAGGCAGCCCCGGGGCCCGGCCGCGACCCAAATCACGGGAGCCCGGAGGCGACCCGGGGTCCCGGGGCCGGGGTCCGGAGGCGGTCCGGGGGCGGGGGCCCGGCAGTGGCCCGCAAGCCTGGGAGGCGGCGGCGACCGGGGAGCCCGGGAAACCCGAAGGCATCCCCGGGGCCCGGCAGCAACCCAAAAGCCCGGGAGCCCGGGGCGCCCCGGCGACTCGGGAGCCGGGGATCCGGCCGCGGCCCGGAGTCGGTCCGGGGTCCCGGGGCAGGGGTCCGGAGGCGGTCCGGGGGCGGGGGCCCGGCAGCGGCCCGGAGGTGACCCGCGAGCCTGGGAGCCGGCGGCGACCGAGGAGCCCGGGAAACCCGGAGGCAGCCCTGGGGCTCGGCGGCGACCCAAAACACAGGAGCCCAGCGGCCCAAAAGCACGGGAGGCCGGAGGCGACCCGGCGGGGGTCCGGGAACCCGGAGGCAGCCCCGGGGCTCGGCGGCGACCCAAAAACACGGGAGCCCGGAAGCGACCCGGGGTCCGGCCGTGGCCCGGCGGCGACCCGGGAGGCCGGGGGCAGCCCGGAGGCGACCCCGGGGTCCGGCCGTGGCCCGGCGGCGACCCGGGAGGCCGGGGGCAGCCCGGAGGCGACCCCGGCCCCCGGCCCCAGGGCCCGGGGGCCTGGGGCCGGGGGCCTGGGGCCGGGGGCCGGGGGCGGTCCGGGGGCCGGGGGCCGGGGGGGCGTCGTCCACTGGTGTGTCCGGGGTTCATCGCGAAGTCCTGGGTCCGCTTCACCCAGGTGCCGCCAGGCGCCTTGCAGCACGGGCCAGTGGATGTCCCTGTGCGCGGAAAGAGGCACGTTCAGGCCCGTTCCCACGCGAAGACCGGGCCCGGACGGTGAGGCTCTTGCGGTCGAGGGTCCGCGCGCAGACCCGGATCCAGACCTCGCCGTTCCCACCGGGATGCACACGGTCAGGCGGAACCGGGCGGTGTCGCCCTGCTGGTCGGGGATCTCCAGCCAGGCGTACTCGCCGAACAGCCGCGGCCGGCCCCCGGAGAAGGCCGTTGGCCGTCCCCCACGACGTCCACGAGCAACTTGACGGTGATCTCGTTCCCGCTGTCACCCGGAAACCCGGCCACGGCAGCCGGCAGATACACGAAAGACGCCCGGCCGGGAGAATCCCGGCCGGGCGTCTTTCACGTCCGCTGTCCGTCTGCTGTGTACCGGCGGCTTAGTACCAGTGGTTGGCGGACCAGAAGTTCCAGGCGCCAACAGGGCTGCCGTAGCGCTCGTTCATGTAGTCCAGGCCCCACTTGATCTGGGTGGCCGGGTTGGTCTTCCAGTCCGCGCCCGCGGAGGCCATCTTCGACGCCGGCAGGGCCTGGGCCAGGCCGTAGGCGCCGGAAGAGGCGTTGGTCGCGGTGTAGTCCCAGCCACTCTCATGCGAAATGATCTTGTCGAAGGCGGCGAACTGGGCCGGGTCCTTGATCATCTGCTGGGCGATCGCCTTGGCGCTCGTCGGGGCAGCCTGCGCGGGAACCGCGGCAAGCATGGAACCGGCGACGCCCAGGGCGAGGACGGAACCCGCGAGGGCCTTCTTGGAAACGGCGATGCGGCGGATGACGGTGTTGGACACGGAGGAAACCTTCCGACGGGGACAAGGGCGGTCGCGGCATGCCGAAGACATGCGTGAGCCACTCACGCAAAGGAGAGGGGATCCGCAGGCAGCGGGTGAAGCACCCGTGCCGCCCGGCGACACATCCAGTTCTACCGACCCCCCCACCACCCTGGCAACGACCCCGCCTACTAGCCGCCCTCGCAGCCACACCCCCACCACCCCACCCCCCGACACCAGACATCCACCCAGGCCAAACCCCCACCAGAGGGGCTGCAACAAACCCCCCAGGGACTACTACCCCAGGCCGTATGTGACGTGGGCCCTATGGGACGCCTCACCCCCAACCCACCCCAACCTCACCCACCGTCACCACACACCCCCCTTCCATAAACCAACCCAACTCCCGGAACCACACCAAAACCGAAGAACACGGACGGCCCGAAAACCCACCACCCACACCCACCACCGCCCCGCACCCGCCGTGCCCACCGGGCCCACCATGTCACCCGCACCCGCCGTGCCCACCCGGCCTGCCACGCCTTGCCCACCCACCGCACCCGCCGCACCCGCCGTGCCCACCGCGCCCACGGCACCCACCGCGCCTGCCGTATCCGCTGTGCATGCCGTACCCGCTGCGCCTGCCGCGCCGCGCTGCACCTTCCCCACCCGCCGCACCCACCGCGACCACCGTGCCTCCACGTCTGCTGTGCCCGCCGTGCCTGCCGTGCCTGCGGTGCCTGCGGTGCCTGCGGTGCCTGCGGTGCCTGCCGCAGCGTCTCCGGTAGTGCGGCGCGCCGGTCGGGCCGCCCCGGAAGGCCCCCGTCGCTCAGCCGCCACCCCCACCACCGCTGCCACCGCTGCCACCGCTGCCACCGCTGCCACCGCTGCCGAGGACGGCGACACCCCGCGGTGCGAGGCATCACGCGACAGACGAAGGGGCCGGCGGGCGCCGAGCAGGCCCCGACGGCCGGCCCGCAGCGCCACCCCTGCCCGTCCCCGACATAGCTGAACAACATGAGAACGCCATGAACAGCACCGATCCCGGACCGGATCCCGGCCCGGATACCGGCCCACAGACCCACCCCACACAGCTCCCACAACACCACCCGAACCCCACCACCCCGGCAGCCCCCACCCTGCCCACCCACCCGGACACAAACCCACCCGACCTCCGGCGCCGCGGTGCTCGCCGCCGACGCCGACGCCCACGCGATACGCCGCGCTGTGACCACCCGCAAGACGCGACCGCAGCAGAACACAGATCCCCCGTGGTCAACGGGTACGGCGGGCGCGAGAACAGCGAGCGCAGACACGCACGGCATCGGAACGGGCGGGCACGGTGGCAGCGGGAACGGCGCGCGGCGCGGTGGCAGCGGGGACGGCGGGCGCAAACACGTCCGGCTCGGGGACGAGCGGGCGCGGTGGAGACGGGGCGGGGGTGGGGGCGGGCACGGGCGGACGCGGGGAGGGAAGGCGCGGGAACGGGCGCGGTGGTAGCGCAGGAGTAGTGGCGGAGCGGGAGCCGTGGAGCTGTGGGCGGGGTCCGTAGCGCGGCCGGAGCAGGCCGGATGCGCGGGGTACCCGGCTCCGCCAGCCGCCCCGCACTGCGCGGACACCCCCATGTCCGGGCCCGTAGGCAGCAGCCCGGTACGGACAGCCCCCTATGCAGGCCCGCAGGCGGGAGGCCCCAGTGCGGCGGACACCCCCTTAGGCGGGCCCGCAGCCTGGAGGCCCCGGTGCGGACAGCTCCATCAGGGTGTGTCCGCGTCCCGGCGGGGCCTGTGCCGGAACCGGACCGGGGCGCTACAAGTATCCGGTGGCCACGGCACCACACCTGACGACGCGCTTCAGCCCAGCCAGGCCCCTCCCGCCGCGGCACCAGGCCGGCAGCCGCCACCCTGCCAGGAACCCAGCAACGCCAGGCGGGGCGACCACACACCCCAACCAACCGGGTCACCAAGCCGAGTTGATGACGCTCGTTGACATCGGCTGTGGCGGATGTTTCGTGACGGTCATGGCGGCTGGGCGAGGACGAGGGTCCGCAAGAGAGCGAAGGAGGCTCGGCCGTATGGTGCGGGCGTCAGCGGAGATCTGCTCGTCGTCACCTTGCAGCCCAGTCGTTGCTGGTGCCTCCGCGGTTTAGGCAGCGCCTGTCTTGTCGTTGATCTGGAAGGTGATTACGTCGACTTCGTCGGTTCCAGCGAGATCTGGGTAGTGGCCCTTGAGGCCTTCGCGGAGTTCGGTTGCGGTCGTCAGCCCCTCGGCTTGGGCGTCCTGATTGGTGAGGTCGCTGACCAGGCAGTGCCTGATGCCGGTCACCTCTGCCAGCAGGATGACTTCGGGGTCGCTTTCAAACACCAGCCGTGCCGGCCCGAGCTGGGCCGGGTCCCGGAAGCGGGTTGTCTTGGTCTTGGCGCCAGAGCGGACGTCTTCAAGGTAGCGGGGGTTGAACCGGATGATCGGGGGACCGGCCGTCTCGGGGTCTTGGTAGAGCGATGGGTCGAGACCGTTCATGCCTTCCGGCGTCCATCGCTGAGTCAGCGGCATCAGGTCGGCGGCGAGAACGGACCTGGGCCCCGCGGGCGTGGGCACGATGACGCGCATGGTGGGGTAGTAGTCCACGAAGACCTGCCGATCGCGCCCGCACGGGCCGACGACCCCGCGCCCGTGGTTTCCCACGGCAACGATGCAGCGCATCTGGCGGGCGCCCTGGGCTCGCGCGGCTCCCAGAGCCACGAGTTCGGCGCAGGGTCCGCCGGTGAAGTGGTAGAGGTTCACGCCGGCGAACATCCGGTAGTCGGCAGCCATGACCGCGGCGCCCATCGTGTGGATCCCGTCTTCGTCGGGCCCCGCGTCGGTATGCGCGTCTATGGTGCGGCGTGCCAGCTCCACGAGCTCACGCTCATCATCATCGAGAGCTCGTGCAGATGGCGGTACGTACACGTTTTCAGCCTTCCCTCTTGTCAGCAGTCGCCGAAGATCATTCCACGCCACGCAGGTGGGTTCCACAGCATTTCGGCTTGCCTTGACTGGCCCCATGGCGGTCCCGCGGGCAGGGACGGAGCGGCCTGGCTGAGGCTGGTCGTGGTCACGGACGACGATCCCGGGCCGCGGCTCTGCCGTGGCTGTAGTGGACCATTGATGCCGACGGTGAAGACGGCGGCCGGTGTTCTGCACGTCGGTGTGCCGTTCGCGGCACTGGCGACGGATGCGGCGGGCAGGCGCGAGGGCCCGGGCGGTGCAAGGTGCCAGGGCTGCCAGCTGCTGATGAGACTCCTTCACAACGGCTGTGGCGGATATTCGTGACGGTCACAGCAGCTGGCGAGGACGAGGGTCCGCAGGAGCGCGAAGGAGGCTCGGCCGTATGACCGCCGTTTGATCAGCTTGATCCTTGTGACCTGGCCTTCGACTGCGCCGGAGTTCCAGGGCAGGGTGAGGCCGTTCACGACGGCGTCCCAGTCGTTCTGAAGGAAGGCGGCGAAGCCCTGGACCGGTGAGGGCCCGTGATCGAGGGCGCGGGTCATCCAGGCGGTGAGGTCGTCGCCGCGACATTCCGGCGCCCGCCCAGCGGGCGGTGCACCCCGGCCACCGGCCAGCCGACGAAACCCACAAAGCGTCCCATAGGGCCCCGCCTAGGCCACCGACACCCCACCCCCTGAACAAACCAGGCACACCGAGCACGCCGGGCCATTCGACGACGTCTACGGCGGCCTCACCTCCCAGGCCAGCCGACAGGTCCTCCTCGGCTTCCTCCGGAAGGACACGTGACGCTGCCGAGGTCCGGGACCGTACGCGCCTGCCCCTTCGCCGCCGGCTCCGGCTCCAGCCCGGCTCGGCAGGTGGGGAGCCGGCACCAGCGCTCATGGCGGTCGCCGCAGGCCTACCGCAGGGCGGTCACAGGCGCCAGTACGTGCCCGCATGGGAATCGACGTGGACCACGTGCCGGCCGACGCGCACCACGTGGTGGTCCGGGCCGGACCAGGATCCGGTGGCACCGGCTGCGCCGGGGAGCGGGGTCCAGATCTCCAGGAAGGTGCTGCCGTCCGGGTTGGTGCCCCGCTCGACGAGGTTCGCACCCTCCCACCGGAAGGTTCCGGTGTCTTCGCCGGGCTCGCCCGTGAGGTGGTGGAAATGCACCTGGGAGCCGTCGAAGGACGTCGTTCCGGCGAAGCCCCGGCTGTCGGCGTAGTACGACCCGGCCTGCAGCCACACCACTTCACGGTCCTCGAGAAGGGGTCCGCCGTTGCGGCTGATGCCGCGCCGCAGCCAGGCGCCGTGATCGGGTACCGGAACCCCTCCCGCCGGCACGGCCTCAGGCCCGGTCATCGGTGGTGGCGGGGTCGTCCACGGCCAGGAGGGTCAGCGGTACGTTGCCGCGTACTGCCTGCGAGTACGGGCAGACCGCGTCCGCCCGGTGCAGCAGGGGCTGAAGGTCCGCCGCCCGCCACCCCGGCAGGCTGACGGTGAGGGCCACTGCGAGGCCGTAGCCCGCGGGCGTGTCCGTGGTGCCGAGCTGCACTTCGCAGGCCACGTGCGCGGCGGAGGCATCCGCCCCGAACTCGGCGGCGACCTCCGCGAGCGCGGACGTGAAGCAGGCGGCGAAGCCGGCCGCGAACAGCTGCTCGGGGTTGGTGGTGCCGGGCACCTTCTTGCGCGGCGGGGCGAGGCGGACGTCCAGCCGCCCGTCGTCCGTGCGGACGGATCCGGTACGGCCACCGGCGGCATGTGCGGTCGTCCGGTACAGGCTGCGGGTGAGTGGCACGGTCATGGGTTCGGCCCATCTTGCTCGACGAGGACGCTGCCCGGGTGCGGACAGCGGTCGGCGCTGCTCGTGCAGCACCTCTCGCGTCGTCGTGCGTAACCGGGTACGGCGCATCTCGTCCGGGGCCTTGGATCCGGCCGCCGGACAATCTAGCAACGGTGGCGGTCGGCCGGGGCCTCGCCCGCGGTGAAGTTCCTCACCCGCTGGACGCGGGCCGGTACCGGCTGCGGTATGCCCCCGGCGGCATGCCTTCCCACCGGGTGAAGGCGCGGACCAGGGACGTCGCGCCGCTCAGGCCGACGAGGGGGGCGATCCGGTCCAGCGGCAGGACCGTGGTCTCCAGCAGCCGCCTGGCTCGGCCGCGGCGGGCTGCGTCGAGGAGCGCGCGCCATGACGTGCCCTCCTCGTGCAAGGCTCTGCGCAGGGTTCGGACGCTGAGGTTGAGCTCCTTGGCGGGGCCCTCGGGGCCCGCGTCCTCGAGGGCGGCCCGCTCCAGCCACTGCCGTACGCGCTCGGCCACCGTCACCGCCGCGCCGGCGGACAACTGGTGCAGGAGCCGGTCGGCGTAGGCCCGGTGCAGGGAGTTGAGCACCGGGTCGTAGAGGGGGCGGCGCCTGTCGAGGTCCTCGTCGGCGACCGTGATCGCGTTCTCCGGGGTGTCGAATGTGACGGGGCAGCCGAGGACGCGGGTGTAGGGCTCGGCCGAGCCCGCGCGGGGGTGGGCGAACGACACGGCCAGGGGCGCCCAGTCGTCGCCGGCGATCCAGCGGGCCGCCCGCACGATGCTGCTGACGACCGCTTCCACCTGCTGGGGGCGCATGGCCGCCGGGCCGACGGTCGGCCGGTAGCAGATCCGGCCGACGCCGCTGCGGCGGTCCAGGGTCACCGTGCCCGCCTGGCTGACGAGGGGGTGGTAGCGCTCGGCCGCCTGCGCGGCGTCCGCGAGGCTGGCGGAGGTGAGGACGAGGTGGCCCAGGATGTGCAGGCCTTCCGGCCGGATCCGGTCGCCCACGAGGAGCCCGGTGTGCGGGCCGGCATCCCGGGCGTCGAGCACCTCGTCCCACAAGGCGCGCATCTCGCCGTACTCCAGCCGGTCCGTGGGCAGGGCCCAGGAACCGGACGGCCCGCCGCTGCCCTCTGCCGTCGCGCTCAGGACGGCGAGGGCGTACGACGCGGTGACGGAGGGCGACCCGGTGGTGGACACGGCCGCCAGTCAATGCGGGCACACCACCCCCGTCAATACCGTCCGCCGCGGCGGGACGACCGCCGGGGGCGGGTTCGGAAGTCAACGCATTGGCCGCCGGAGTGAATGACGGGGCCGCGGGCCGCTCCTAAGGTCGGCCTTCGGACACCGAGGGGATCAGGGTCCCTCGGAGCGCCGGGATGCCGTGGAATCCGGAGAATCCGGAGAATCCGGAGAATCCGGGGAATCCAGGGAATCCAGGGAAACCGGGGGGAAGCGGGCTGCCCTGATCACCACCGCTCAGAGGAGTACGCCGTGATTCTCTTCCTGCTCCCCGCAGGCGACTACGACCCGACCGAGGCCGCGGTGCCCTGGGCCGCATTGCGGGACGCCGGCTTCGAGGTGCGGTTCGCAACCCCAGGCGGGAAGGTCGCGCTCGCCGACCCCAGGCTCACGGACCTCGGCTTCTCCTGGCTGTCGCCCTGGCTGATGACCCGCCGCGCCGAGCTGGCCGCCTACCGGCGCCTCACCGAGGACCCCCATTTCCTCGCCCCCACCTCGTACGCGGATGTCGACCCGGCCGGGATCACGGGCCTCTTCGTACCGGGCGGCCACGCCGCGGGCATGCGGACGCTGCTCGAGGACGCCACCGCCCAGCAGTTGTTCGCGCGGATCTTCACTCAGGGTCTGCCGGTGGGAGCCGTCTGCCACGGCGTACTGCTCGCTGCCCGGGCCACAGATCCCGCCACCGGGCGGTCCGTCCTCCACGGCCGGCGGACGACGGCTCTCACGTCCCTGCTGGAGTTGACGGGTTGGAACCTCACCCGGTTCTGGCTGGGGCGCTACTACCGCACGTACCGCACCACCGTGCAGCAGGAGGTCACCGCGGCGCTCGCCGATCCGCGCCACTTCCTCGCCGGCCCGCCGCTGCCCGTCCGCGACACCGCCGCCCGGCCCGGACGCGGCTTCGCCGTCAGGGACGGCAACTACGTCTCCGCGCGGTGGCCCGGCGACTGCCACCGGCTGGCGGCGGAGTACCTGGCCCTGGTCCGCGCCCATGCGGCGGGAACGGTAACGCACCACCCGGGTTGAGCCCGGCCCCACATCGCGCAGGCCGGCGCCCGAAGACCATCTCCGCAATGTCATGAACGCTTCATGCAAGGGATGGGAGGGATGGGAATGAATCCACGAAGAGCCTTCGGACGAAGCCGCTACCTGTTGGTCGGCCTGGTCCTCGCGATGGTCACCCTGGTACTCGGCCCAGCGGCCGCCGGCGCGTCGGCGGGTCCGCAGTGGTGGGAGCCCGTGGCGCGCCCGGCTCCGGACTCGCAGGTCAACGTCACCGGCGAGCCGTTCACCGGGACCGACGCCCAGGGCCGGGTCCGCGGATACGTCGACGCGCACGTCCACCTGATGTCGAACGAGGGCTTCGGCGGACGCCTGGTCTGCGGACAGGTCTTCTCCACGGCAGGGGTGGCGGACGCCCTCAAGGACTGCCCCGAGCACTACCCGAACGGCGTCCTCGCCCTCTTCGACATGATCACCAAGGGCGGTGACGGCCGGCACGACCCGAACGGCTGGCCGGCGTTCCGCGACTGGCCGGCCCATGACTCGGCCACCCACCAGCAGACCTACTACGCCTGGGTGGAGCGGGCCTGGCGGGGCGGCCAGCGGATCCTGGTGAACGACATGGTCACCAACGGAGTCATCTGCTCGCTCTACTTCGTCAAGGACCGCGGCTGCGACGAGATGACAGCGATCAGGCTGCAGATCCAGAAGACGTACGAACTCCAGGCCTACGTCGACGCCATGTACGGAGGCGCGGGCAAGGGCTGGTTCCGCGTCGTCACCGAGCCCGACCAGGCACGCAAGGTCATCCAGGAGGGCAAGCTCGCCGTCGTCCTCGGGGTGGAGACCTCCGAACCGTTCGGCTGCAAGCAGGTGCTGGACAGCGCCCGCTGCACCATGGCCGACATCGACCGCGGCCTGGACGAACTGCACCGGCTGGGCGTGCGCAGCATGTTCCTGTGCCACAAGTTCGACAACGCCCTGTGCGGAGTCCGGTTCGACTCGGGCACCCAGGGCATGGCCATCAACGCCGGCCAGTTCCTTTCGACCGGAACGTTCTGGAGCACGGAGGCCTGCCCCGGCCCCGAGCACGACAACCCGATCGGCTTCGGGCTCGCCGCCGGACTGGCGGCCGAGGGGCATGAGCACGCGGGCGCCGCCGGGACGGCCGGGAACACCAGCGACACCGGCAGCACCGGAGCGTCGCAGGCAGAGGCCGAGGCCCGGATCCGCGGCGCCCTGCCGGAAGGCGTGGAACTCCCGCAGTACGGCGCCTCCTTGCAGGCGGCGCAGTGCAACCGCCGGGGCCTGACCGCGCTGGGCGAGTACGCGGTGCTGGGCATGACGAAGCGCAGCATGATGCTGGAGATCGACCACATGAGCGTCAAGGCGGCGAACCAGGCGCTGCGCGTCCTCGAAGCCGAGCGCTACTCCGGTGTCCTGTCCACGCACGGCTGGATGGACGAGAACTGGACGGAGCGGGTCTACCGCCTGGGCGGCTTCATCACCGGCCACATGTACGAGGCTCCCGCGTTCACCGCCGAGGCGCGCGAACACGCAGCCCTGCGTACCAAGTACGGCGCCGGGTACGGCATCGGCACCGACATGAACGGCTTCGCCTGGCTCCCCGGGCCCCGGGCCGCGGCCGGAAACCCCGTCCGGTACCCCTTCCGCAGCCCCGACGGCGGCTCGGTCCTCGACCGGCAGGTCACCGGTTCGCGCGTCTGGGACGTCAACACGGACGGCGGTGGCACCCACTACGGCCTCGTACCGGACTGGATCGAGGACATCCGGGTGACCGGCGGCCAGGACGTGGTGGACGAGCTCATGCAGGGCGCCGAGGGCTACCTGCGCACGTGGGAGGGCGCCCGTGGACACAGCACCCCCTACGCCCCCCTGGTCCGCGGCTACCGGCCCCACGCCGGGCACCTGGCCTCCTCACGCCCCCTGCCGTCCGGGTTCACCCACGAGGCGGTCTGGAAGGTGCTGCGGGATCCCGCGCCCGGGACGGTCCGGCTGTACGAGTGCAAGGTGGCGGACCACTCGCTGCTGACCCCCGATCCGGGGTGCGAGGGCCAACAGCCCCTCGGCGCGGTCGGATACGTGTACACCAAGGCGGTGCCGGGCTCGGTACCCCTCTACCGGTGCTACATACCGTCCGTCTTCGACCACTTCGTCTCCAACAGGGCCGACTGCGAAGGGCCGTACTCGAAGGAGGGCCTGCTCGGCTACGCCATGGCGGTGACCGCACCGTAGCGGCAAGCGTCAGGGTGCCCCCGGAACGTGCGGCCCGGGGGCACCCTCGCGTTGATCCGCGGTCAGCGCGGGGTGAGGAGGCAGAACTCGTTGCCCTCCGGGTCGGCCAGAACCGTCCAGTGAATTGCAGACTGGTCAATACCGGGGTCGGTGGCGCCCAGGGCACGCAGTCGGGCTTCTTCTGCTTCCATGTCCTCACCGGGGTACGGGGCGATGTCGAGGTGGACGCGGTTCCACACGCTCTTGGTGTCGGGCGTGCGGACGAACTCCAGGTAGGGGCCGACGCCCTTGGCGGAACGCATGGCCGCCTGGTCGTCGGTGACCTCGCGGACCGTCCAGTCCATCGCCTCGCCCCAGAACCGGGCCATCGCCCGTGGGTCGGTGCAGTCGACCACCACCGCGGCGATCGGCCCGGTGTCCTGGTAGATCGGACGGGGTTCCAGGACGCAGAACTCGTTGCCCTCCGGATCGGCCATGACCGTCCAGGGGACGTTGCCCTGACCGACGTCGGCGAGGGTCGCGCCCAGATCCTGCAGGCGCGCGACCAACTCCGCCTGATGGGCGGTCGAGGTGGTGGCCAGATCAAGGTGTACCCGGTTCTTCACCGTCTTGGGTTCCGGGCGGGCGATGATGTCGATGCAGACGGCCGCGGGGTCGGGGTAGGCGAAGCCCACGGGTTCGAGGTTCGTCACGCCGGGTGCCTCGCTGTCGACACCCCATCCGAGTGCCTCCGCCCAGAACCGGCCGAGCACGGAGTCGTCATGGGCCTTCATATTGATCTGTACGAGTCTTGTCGCCATGCGGGAGATCCTAAAACCCGCCGTCGGTCAGGGCCACGGACGGGACCTCTGGGGGGCCGCAACCTCGGTTGTGCCGGGCGCGGCCCCCGTGAGGCCGGTCAGGCGCCTTCGTCCAGGACCGTGCGGATCAGCGCGCGCTGGGCGTCGGACAGGTAGGAGTCCTGGAGATCGAGCACCTCGTCGTCGACCGTGATCCGGTAGTGATAGCCGTCGGCCAAGGGGGCGACTGCCCGTTGCGCAAGGTCCTCGAGCTCCGCCGCGTCCGCGCGGCCCAACGTATTGAGGGCGCGGAGCTTCTCGTAGCCGGCGAAGCCTCCCGAGCGGGTGACTGTGATCAGCATGACTGCCTCTCCCTGTTCCCAGTGGTGTCACTCGGCCTGCGTGTCGCAGCCACTTCCGCGGATGCCCCGAACACCGGACCTCAGTCGCGGACCGGCGGAAGGTCGCTGCGAACGTCCGGAAAGCGCCGCTGCGCGGCCGGCCCGTCGGGCCGCTCACTCGATGAAGAGACTCCGGCCGTGCGCGATGGTGACCTGTCCGGCGAAGATCGGGTGCACGACCTCGCCGCCGCAGTTCGGGCCCGTCCAGACCCAGGCCGTGCCGTTCGTGTAGTTGGAGACCTCCGACGGGGCGAAGTCTCCCAGCGGGAAGCAGCCGTTCGGGTTTCGGTTCGGCGCGCCGTCGATGAGCAGCACTCCCTGAGCGGCCTGTGCGGTGCCTGGGGTGGCCAGCGCCAGCATCGCGACCGCCGCCCACGCGCCGAGAACCCTTGCCGTGCGTCGCATCATTCGCCTACCTCATTCCTCTCCCCTGACCAGCTGTCATGACCGAGAGTAGGGAGAAGACGAGACGTTCCATGGGCGCAGTGCGCGGTGGCGAAAGGCAGCGGTGATCGACGCTAAGGCCCGGTCGCAGGCGGCGCACGGGACCCGTAGCGGTGCTCGCGTCGCGCAGCTCCCGGACTTCTCACACGAACGGGTGACATGTCGACGAGGCGGTGTACCACCCCACCTCGAGGGCCGTGCCCCGTACGTTCTCCGGGCGGTCCTCTATGTTGACTTCGTGATCTTGCCCTGAGGGCGGCGGAGAGCCGTCGGGGGCGCGTGGGGACTCAGTGTGGGAGGCCGGGTTGAGCGGTGTGTCGTTCGAGCAGATCGAGTGTTTCGACGAGGTTGTAAGGCAGCTGGACGAGGTAGTGCCTGTTTACCAGGAGGTCTATGCGGAGCCGCCGTACCACGAAGGGCCCCAGGACGCCGTCGACTTCCTCGGGCGGGCCCGGCGGCAGGCGACACAGGACGGCTTCCGCCTCGTCATGGCGCGAGCCGGCGGCGGCGAGGTCGCCGGCTTTGCGTACGGCTTCTGGCTCGCCGCGGATACCCGCTGGTGGAGCGCCGTGCGGGAGCCCCTCGGGGAAGCCTTCGTGAAGGAGACCGGCCGGAGGACCTTCAACCTCGCCGAGCTCGCGGTGCGGAGGGAGTGGCGCCGGCAGGGCATCGCCGCAGAATTGCACCGGCGTCTCATATCGGGCCTGGAGGCCGAGCGGATCGTGCTCACGGTGCGGCCGGAGGCCGAGGCGGCGCCTGCACAGACGGCGTACGGAGCTTGGGGCTACCAGAACGTGGGCCGGGCTCGGGACAGGGATGCGTCCCCCGGGTACGACGTCATGGTGCTGCCTCTGCGCTGAGGAGCGGCCGCGGCAGGGCTCCCTCGCCGCAGTCACGGCCACGCCCGGGTGGCGGCCTTCACCCATTCGGGCCAAGCGGAAGCGGTCGGCTGCGGCGAATGGCCCAGGATCCCGACACCAGACAGGCGGTGAATCAGTTGAGATGCCTAACGTCACAGGCAGACGCATCGGTTCACGGAGCTTGCGGAGGTGTCATGTCCCATCGAGGCCGCTGGCTGGCGGGCGCCTGCACCAGTACGGTCGCAGCCGCCCTGCTCGTCACCGGGGGCGCCCTCGCCCCACCCGCGCGAGAGGCCTCCCGCAGTGGTGGCGGGGCCGAGGTCGCCGTGGGCGCCTATCTCCACTACGGCTCCCCCGGCGTCGAGAGGATGCAGGGGCTCTCGCACTGGCTCGGAGGTACGGCCCTGCGCGCCGGGCACACCTACCTGCCCGGCGACACCTGGTCGAACATCGAGGGGGCACCCGAGTCCCTGCGCAGCTGGGCACGGTGGCGCAACGCGAGGGCCGATCGGCTGTTCGTCCTCAACGTGCCCATGCAGGAGCACAACGAGGACGGCGTCCCCGACCACCGGATCGCCGAGCTGATCCGTTCCGGCGCGCAGGGTGACTACGACCACCACTTCCGGCGGCTGGCCGAGCGTCTGGTCGACCTCGGGGTGCCGGACACGGTGATCGTGCTCGGGTGGGAGATGAACGGCTTCAACTACACCCACCGATGCCGGCCCGACCCCGAGAACTGGAAGAGGTACTGGCGGCGCATCGTGGCTGCGATGCGCTCGGTGGAGGGGCAGCACTTCCTCTTCGATTTCGCCCCGAACCGAGGCATCGACTCGATCGCCTGGACCAAGTGCTATCCCGGTGACGACGTGGTCGACATCGTCGGCATGGACTCCTACGACCAGCCGCCCGGCGACAGCTTCGAGGAGCAGGTTGAGCAGCCCTACGGACTCCAGAAGCATGTCGACTTCGCGAGGGAGCACGGCAAGCCGATCTCGTACCCCGAGTGGGGGCTGTTCCGGAACGGCGACAACGCCGAGTACATGCGGGACATGCTGGCGTGGATCGCCGACCACAAGCCGATCTACCACAGCATCACCGACTACTGCCCGCACGGCGTGTGGCAGTGCGGGCAGAATCCGCGCTCCGCACGGGTCTTTCGGGAGTTCCTGTCCACCAGGCAGGGCCGCGGGGGGCCTTCCGGCTTCGGCCGTGAGGACTACAGGGCCCGGCCGGAACCGTGAGGCGGGGCCCGGCGGCCGGCGCCGACTGCCGGGGTGGAGTGGGGTGGGAACGGGCGCCCGGAGCGCGGAGCCCGTCAAGCCCCTGTCCGTGACAGGTGCGCAGGCGGCACCGGCGCCCTGCGGTGCTTGATGTTGACGACCGAGGCCTTGGCCAGTGCCACGGGGTTCAAGAAGCGCAGCGGACTGATCAGCCGGGATGCGAACAGATGCATGTGCCGCGCCGCCGCGTCGTCGCGCGCTGCCGCCGAGAACATCAGCCGCTCCACGGGATTGAACGGACGGGCCGTGGCGAAATCGGCGGCCAGGAACTGGTAACCGCGCAGCCGGCGCCGGTGCCTGCGTTCGTACACCGTGAGCGACCGGTCGAGGTCGCCCCGGCCGGTTGCGGCCGGTGCGACCGCCTCGGCCAGCCATTGCGCGGACTGCAGGGCCCACCCGCATCCCACTCCCCACAGGGGGTCGCCTGTGAGGGCGGCGTCGCCGATGAGCGCGACGCCCGGTGCGGTCTGCTTGCGGCTGTGCAGCGGGTAGTTGACTGCGCCGATGATCTTCGTGACGCGTTCGGCGGAGTCGATGGGCGGCGCCTCGGGCAGGGCACGGATGAAGGAGAGGAAGCTGCCCTCCAGGTCTTCCCGGAAGGCCGGCAGCCGCTTCTTGTCCGGGAGCACGGCCATGACCGTCACCCCGTCGTCGTTGGGGAACGCGTACGCCATGTCGGGTTCGAGGAACCAGGTCTGGCCGATCCCGCCGTGCAGCGGAAGGTTGCGGAAGTGCGCGAGATAGCCGAACCGCGCGTTCTCGTACTGCTGGACAGGAACATCGGCGAGCTTCGCCACGGCCGAGTCCTTGCCGTCGGCGCCCACGACCAGGCGGGCCCGGATCTCACGCTCGCCCTGCGGGGCCGACGCGCGCACGCCCGTGGTCCGTCCGGCCTCCCGGACCAGGCCGGTCACCTGATGACCGAGGAGCAGATCGACGCCGGGGGTCTCCGACGCGCGGGACCTGATCAACGGGTCGAGGATGCTGCGCCGGATGTTGTACGCGTACGGCAGCTCGGGGCCCGCCGGCGCCGCCCTCGGCTCGATCCATCCCCAGCGGGTGTACCAGCGGGCCTCGTTGCGGACGGCCCCCGCCTTCTCGATGGCGGGGACGAGGCCGAGTTCGTCCAGCACCGGGTAGGCGTTGGCGGTGATGGAGTGGGTGCACAGCACTTTGTACGCTTCGGGGTCCGAGCGGCGTTCCAGCAGTGCGACGCGGACACCGCGTCGAGCGAGCAGGATCGCCGCGGCGCTGCCGGCCAGGCCGGCTCCGCTGATGACGACGTCGTAGTCGTATCCCGCGCTCTCGGGCTTGGTCATGTGCCGATCGCTCCCTTCGGGGTGTGGTGCCGTTCATGGGAGTGACACAGGGCCACACCTGTCAGGCACATGACCAATCATAGGGAGCTGTGATCGGGTGACGCGTGATCAGGCTTCGGCGGTCTCCTCCGAGCGTTCGGCCAGGGGCCGTTTGGAACGTCGCGAGGGAGGACCTACCCGGCGACAGCCGGTCCGACGGCCTGTTCCAGGGCTTCCAGGACGGTGTCCCTGAACAGCGTGGCCTTGTAGCCGGTCTGCGGCAGGGGCCGGCACCGGGCGAGTACCGTCGCGGCGGCCGCGGCGAGGACCGCAGGGGTGGCCTCGCGGCCGACCAGGGCGGCTTCCACCTCCGTCAGCCGCAGCGGGACGCGCGCCACCCCGCCCGCCGCGACGGCGGCGTGCGTGATGGTGGAGCCGTCGAGGGCGACCCGGGCGGTGGCCTCGACCAGGGGCCATTCGGCGTGGGCCCGGCTGATGGCCCGGTGGCAGGCGGCGCGTTCGCCGGGCAAGGGCGGCGGCAGGAGGACCGCGGTGAGGATGCTTTCCGGCGGCAGGAGGTGGTCCGTGCGGAAGAGCCGGTCCCCGTCCCCGTACAAGTCGGCGACGCCGCGCGGGGATTCGCCGTGGATCTCGGCTTCGGCATCGTAGGTGAGCAGCGCCATCGCGAGGGTGGACGGATGCGGGGCGACACACGGGCCGGCGCCGCTGACCACGCCGAAGTGGTGGTCGCCCTCGCGCGCGGGGCAGCCGGTGCCGCCCTTCTGGAGGCAGCCGACGTGCGGATTGCGGTAGTAGCAACAGCGGTTGCGCTGCAGCAGGTTGCCGCCCAGGGTGCCGGCGGCGCGGATCTGCGGAGTGGCCGCGGTCCCGGCCGACACCGCGAGGGCCGGCCAGCCGGCGCGCACCTGCGGATCCACGGCCAGCACGGCGAGGGTGGTCAGGGCGCCGATCCGCAGCCCGCCGCCGGGGAGCGGCGTGCAGCCGCGCAGGTGGCCGGCGCCGTCGAGGTCGGTGAACGGCCCCCGGGAGACGCCGCTGCGCTGCCGGGCGGTGGTGTCGGTGCCACCGGCGCGCAGCTCCCCGCCACGGGCCAGGACGGCGGCCGAGAGGTCTGCGAGGTCGGGTTCGGTGCTCACGTGCCCAGTCCTTCCAGGAGCCGGTCGGGGCGGATGGGCATGTCGTACGGGCGCCATCCGGTCGCGTCGTGGACCGCGTTGGCCAGGCACGCAGCAGTGGGCAGGGTCGAGATCTCGCCGAGACCGACGCCGCCGCCGGGGACGTGCTCGAAGCCCTCCTGATGGAAGTGGACGGTGATCTCGGGGGTGTCGCCGATCCCGGGAATGCGGTAGTCCTCCAGGTTCTCGGTCAGCACCCGGCCGGTGGCCGGGTCGCTGCGCCGCTCCTCGTACAGGGCGTAGCCGATGCCCTGGACGACGGCGCCCTCGCACTGGCTGCGGGCCAGCCGGTCCTCGTGGATGCGGCCCGCGGCGATCCCGCTCCACACGCTCAGCGGGCGGATCCGGCCGAGGCGTGTGTCCACCTCGACCTCGGCGACCTGCACCGATCCGGTGAAGCCGCGGCCGATGGCGATGCCGCCCAGGGTGAAGGGGGTGACGAAGCCCCGGCGGTCGCGGGGGCGCCGGCCGGTGACCCGTACGCCGTGCGCCGAGTCGAGCTGGGCAGCGACGTCACCGCCGCCGAGCGCCTCGCGCAGCCGCGCGGCGGCATCCGCGGCGGCGGGCGCGATGGAGGGCGTGGTGCGGCTGCCGCCGGAGGTGGGACCGTGCACGGCGTCGCTCTGACCGACCTCGGCGCGCACCCTGTCCTCCGGTACGCCGAGGCCCTCGGCGACGGCCCGGCGCAGCACTGTCCGCGAGCCCGTGCCCATGTCCTGGACGGCGCAGCGGGCGACGACGGTTCCGTCCTCGACGGTGAGTTCGACCTCGGTGGCGGGATCGAGGAAGTACAGCCAGTTGGCCGCCGCGACACCGACGCCGCGGCGGAACCGCCCGGTGCCGCCGCGGGGTCCCGACCAGACCGGAAGGGCTGCGGCCCGGTCGTACAGGGCGTGCCGCTTGGGGTTGCCGTCCCAGCGGCGGCGCAGGGCGATCGGGTCCTGGCCGAGCCGGTGGGCCATCTCGTCGACGGCCTGCTCCAGGGCCCAGCACATCGTGGGGCCGCCCGGGCCGCGGAAGGGGGCGCCCGGAGGGCGGTGGGTGAGGGTGTCGAAGTCGCGGAGCCGACGTGGGGCCTTGCCGTACATGAACCGGGCCAGTGACGCCACGGAGCCGCCCACCGAGACGCCGCCGTCGCTGTCGGCGTCCATGGCCAGCGCGCTCAGGTCGCCGGCCGCGTCCGCGACCATCGCCAGCCGGATCCGGGCGCCGGGCCGGTAGCCGCCGTCGGTGAGCTCCTCGTCCCTGTCCAGCGCCACCCGCACCGGGGCGCCGTGCAGCCGGGCCAACTCCGCCGCGGCGACGACGTCGGAGGTCAGCCCCATCTTGCAGCCGAAGCCGCCGCCCACGTGGACGGCCCGCGCGATCACCCGTTCGGGGGGCACTCCGAAACGCTCGGCGGCGAGCTCGGCCACGCGTTTCACCGACTGCGTGGACACCTCCAGGTGGAGGGTGCCGTCGACCCACTGGGCCAGGCAGGCGTGCGGTTCGAGCGGGGTGTGTGTCTGGGCGGCGGTGGTGAACACGCCCTCCACCACCCGCTCGGGGTTCCGGGACCGGGCCTCGGTGATACGGCGTACGGCCGTGGCGGGGCGCTTGCTCATGGCGGACGGGCCCCGCAGGTTGCCGCGCCATCGGGCGGGCACCAGCTGGGGGGTCTCGCCGGCCCCGGGCGCCCGTTTGCGCGCCGCCTTGTCCTCGTAGACCAGCGGGCCCTCGCCGGTCCGGGCCTGGCGTACGTCGAGGGCCGCCGGCAGCACCTCGTAGTCCACCCTGACCTGCGCCGCGGCCGCCCGAGCGGTGGCCCGGTCCTTCGCCGCGACCGCCGCCACCGGCTGCCCGACGTACCGCACCACGCCGTCGGGGGGCAGCAGCGGCACCAGCGGGCGGTCTCCGGCCTCCAGGGAGCGTACGTGTGCGTGCGCGTGCGGCGAGCGGATGATCACCCCCTCCAGCAGCCCCTCGGGGCGCAGGTCCGTGGTGTAACGGGCCGATCCGCCGGCCTTCTCCGGGGCCTCGGCACGCGGAACCGCCGGCGTCTCCCCACCGGCGGGCTCCGTGTCGTATTCGCCGGCGCACGCCGCGGCCACCGCCCTGAAGATCCCCTCGTACGCGCCGCAGCGGCACAGGTGGCCCGCCAGCGCGTCCGCGATCTGCTCCCGCCCCGGACGGGTGCGGCCGTGCTCCGCACGCCGCCGCTCGAAGAACGCCGCCGCCTCGACCACGAACCCCGGGGTGCAGTAGCCGCACTGGAGGGCGTCCTCGCCGGCGAAGGCACGCGCCACCGGGTGACCGGACAGGCCCTCCACCGTCGTCACCCGCCGGCCGGCCAGCACGACCGCCGGTGTCAGGCAGGACACGCGGGGCTCACCGTCGACCTGGATCGTGCAGGCCCCGCACACCCCGCCCGCGCAGACCAGCTTGGTGCCGGTCAGACCCAGCCGGTCCCGCACCACCTCCACGGCGGCCGGGTCGTCGTCCACGTCCACCGCGCGCCGGGCGCCATTGACCTCGAACTCCACGAGACGTACTCCTCAGCCGTGGGGGCGGGGCGGCGGCCGTCGGGCCTCGCGCTCACCTTCACGCTCCTTGATATACCGCTCACGGGGTCGGCGCAGGTCGGCGCGCGCCCGGCCGGGGCGTCTCTCTTCGGATCCCGGCGATTGAGCCAGACCGGCGGGAGTCGGACGGTGGCCTCCCGGATCACCGGCAGTTGTACGGCGCAGCACGCGACCGGCCGGACATCACTGCTCTCGTCACGGCTCTCGTCGCTGCGCAGTGGAGCGGATGATCAACCGGCCGCGTTCGGGGGCCGGCCGGCGCGCCATGAGGCAGCGCAAGCGGTTCAGCCCTGCCCCGGGCTGCGGAAGAGCACTGCCCGCTCGCCCACCCGCTCAGAGCCGGCCCAGTTCCTCCTTCAAGTCGTCCAGCCCCAGGGAGCCGAGCGACAGTGCGGCCATGTGCCACCGCTTGAGGTCGAAGTCCGCGCCCTGTTTCGCCCGGGCCGTCTCCCGGCCCTGCAACCAGGCCCGTTCGCCCAGCTTGTAGGTGATCGCCTGCGCCGGCCGGCCCAGGTAGCGGACGATCTCACTGTCCAGGTACGCGGGCGGGCGGCCGGAGTAGCGGCCGAGGAACTCCCTGGCCAGGGCCGGCGTCCAGCGCCGGCCGGCGGCGAACGGCGAGTGCGCCGGGATTTCGAGCCGCAGGTGCATGCCGAGGTCGACCACGACCCGCAGCGCGCGCATCATCTGGGCGTCGAGGTGGCCGAGCCGGTCCTGCGGCTCGGTGTAGAAGCCGAGTTCGTCCATGAGGCGCTCGGCGTACAGCGCCCAGCCCTCGGTGGTGGCGCTGATCTTGCCGACCTTCGTCTGGTAGTGGGAGAGGGACCCGGCGACGACCGTCCAGTGAGCCAGCTGGAGGTGGTGGCCCGGCACCCCCTCGTGGTACCAGGTGGACACCAGGTGGTGGGTCGGGAAGCGGGTCCGGCCGAGCGTCGGCAGCCAGGTGCGGCCCGGGCGGGAGAAGTCCAGCGAGGGCTGCGTGTAGTACGGGGCGGCCGCGCCACCCGGCGGCGCTATGCGGGACTCCACGCGCCGGACCGGCTCGGCCAGGTCGAAGTACGTCCCGTCCAGCGCCTCGACGGCCTCGTCCATGAACGTCTGCAGCCACAGCCGTGTCTCCTCCACGCCCTCCACGGCGCGCCCGTGGCGGTCGAGCCAGGCCAGGACCTCCCACGGGTCGTCCGCACCGGGCCGGATCCGCCCGGCCTCGGCGCGCATCGCGGCGAGCAGCCGGTGGAACTCCGACCAGCCGTACGCGTACGCCTCGTCCGGATCCACCTCGGCGCCGGTGTACGTGCGGGCGAAGCCGGCGTAGCGTTCGCCGCCCACCGCGTCCGGCTGCCCGTCGACCCGCCCGGCGTACACCTGGGCGAACCAGTCGCGCAGCTCGGCGACCGCGCTGGTGGCCGCCCGGGCCGCCGCCTCGACCTCCGGGCGCGGGCCGCCTTCGGGGGCGTCGGCGGCCAGTCGGCCGAAGCCGCCTTCGCCCAGCCACTCGTTCAGCTGCGCGATGTTCTCGGCCACTTGCCGTGGTGCCGCCGGCAGGCTTCGGCGTACTCCCTCGCCGAGCGATTCCCGGTAGCCGGCCAGGGCGGCGGGCACCGCGTTCAGGCGTCGCGCGACGGCCCGCCAGTCCTCTTCCGTCGCCATCGGCATCAGCGAGAAGACCTTGAGTACCTGGTGCAGCGGCGAGGAGAGGTTGTCGACCGCCCGCAGGTGCTCACCGGCCTCGAACTGCGCCAGCTCCGCCTCGAGCCGCTCCTTCAGCAGGGTCGCGCACCGCCGCTCGACCGCGGTGTCCGCGCCCGGCGCCTGCTCGGCGGCCGTGAGCTGCGCCAGGGTCGAACGCGCGAGCTCGGCCACGGCCTGCCGGCCGGCCGGCGAGAAGTCGGGGAGCGCGCCCGAAGCTCCGGGCACCCCCAGGGCGGTGCCGACGATCGGATCGAGCTCGACCAGGGCGTCGACGTATGCGTCGGAGATCCGACGGGGCAGGGCGTCCGGTTGCTTCAGCACCCGGAGTGCCTGCCCGCCCCGAACAGCGCCCAGTCCCGCCGCCCGCAGGATGACCGGTATCGGATCGTCCGGGGCCCGGCCGTCCGGTGCAGCCGGACGGGGCGGGCGGCGCGCCTGACCGCCGGGGCGCAGGGGGTTTCGCTGTTCCCGAGGCCCGTCACTCCCCCGGCAGACGCCACGCCTGCGCCTGCACCGACGAAGCGCGGAGATCAGATGCCGAGGTCGTCCTCAGCACGCCTTCGGGACTTGCTCTGCAGCCTCCCCAGCGGGGCGGGGTCTTCCTCCAGTCCGGTGGCCGACGCCTTCCAGCCGGTGTCCCCGGGGTAGAGGGTGCTGCGCAGGAAGGCCGTGCTGAGGCGCTGGATCAGGGCGACGCGTGCGGGGCTCTCGTCGGTCGTCTCGGCGACCTCGTACCCGGGGACGCCGCCGAGCGAGTGCTCGGCGCCGAACAGCGTGAGCAGGCTCTTGCTTCCCGGGCTGTAGGTGTAGGCGTCGGTGAACCAGTCCGGTCCGCGCGTGGACAGTGCGGAGTCGTCGCGGTCCCCGGCGACGACGAGGGCCGGCGTGGTCATCGTGTCGAAGGACGGCTTCATGAAGGGGAGGTTCTCGGCGGCGAACGGGGTCAGGGTGTCGCCCAGACCGGGCAGCGCGAGCAGCACACCCGCCTTGACGCGGGGGTCGGACATGTCCTCGCCGGGAACGCCCTCGGAGTCGAGGACGCGGGCGCCCAGCAGTGTGCTCGCCGTCTGCGCGCCCCAGGAATGGCCGGCCACGGCGATGCGGCTGCGGTCGAGGCGCCCGTCGAGGCCCGGCACGGAGGCTTCCAGGACATCGAGGCCGTCCAGTACGCGTGTGAGGTCCTCGATACGGAAGCGCCAGATCCGCGGCGTTCGGGGGTCCTCGGCGGGGAGCCCGAGCGTCCTGGAATCGAGGTGGGTGGGCTGGATGACCACGAAACCGTGAGCCGCCCAGTGGTCCGCCAGCGGGGCGTAGCCGTTCATCGACCAGCCGAAGCCGTGCGAGAAGACGATGACGGGCAGATCACCACCGGTCGCGGGGGCGGACACGCGGACCTGGAGGTCTTCGCCGCGACCGGCGGCGGGCAGGACGACCGGCTTCGCGGACAACACCGTGGCGGGTACGCCTGCGGAGTGCTGCGCGATCGCGGTCTTCGAGTCGGACATGGGAGTGCCTTCCATTCGGTATTCGGTGCCTTCGCAGGCTTGGCTTCGATGGGCCTCGATGGGCCCGGCGATCGGTGGCGCCGCAGAACCGGCAGAGGTGGCGCGCTTCTCACGCGCCGCCCCGACAACGCCGGGTAACGGGCGGCCGCATGCTCATCTGTTCGGAGGGCCCGATCGCGAACACGGGCGGTCTGGCCGGCCGCCCTTCGTTCTGCCATCATGAATAAAACGGAACGTTGCTCCGTTAAAGATACGGAACGCTGTTCCGTTTTACAACACCGGTTCCAGACCGGTTGTGGAGGGAGTGCCTCGGTGAGCGAAAACGGGCAGGGTCCGGGAAGCTCGGCCAAGTCCAAGCGCAAGGACGCCCGGCGCAACCAGCAGACCCTGCTGGACGCGGCCGCCGCGGTCTTCGTGACCTCGGGCGTGGAAGCGCCGGTACGCGACATCGCGGCCGAGGCGGGCGTCGGGGTGGGCACGATCTACCGCCACTTCCCCACCCGGGCGGATCTCGTCATCGCGGTCTACCGCCACCAGGTCGACGCCTGCGCCGAGGCCGGCCCGGCGCTGCTGGAGACCAGCCCGACACCCCATCGCGCGCTGGGGCTGTGGGTCGACGCCTTCGTCGACTTCCTGGTCACCAAACACGGCCTGGCCGCCGCGATGCAGGGGGACGGCGCCGGCTTCGAGACGCTGCACGCCTACTTCCTCGAACGCCTCGTGCCGGTGTGCACCCGGCTCCTCGACGCCGCCGCCGCCTCTGGTGAGATCCGCTCCGACCTCGACGCCTACCAGCTCATGCGCGGTATCGGAAATCTCTGCATCGGCGCCGAGAGCGACCCCCGCTACGACGCACGCCGACTGGTCGCTCTCCTCGTCGCAGGACTGCGCCAGCCGAACTGACCGCGTCGGCCGCGGTCGTTTCGGGCGCA
Source organism: Streptomyces sp. NBC_00207 (assembly GCF_045160965.1). Lineage (NCBI taxonomy): Bacteria > Bacillati > Actinomycetota > Actinomycetes > Kitasatosporales > Streptomycetaceae > Streptomyces > Streptomyces sp. NBC_00207. Next base: position 245,294 of record NZ_CP130715.1, read on the forward strand.
AGCAGGCATCGACGCCACGCCGGTCGCAGGTGCGTTCGCGGAAGGTCTGCGCGTGTCGACGGAACGAACCCGGGGCGAAAGGGGCGGGTTCAGTCGATGACGGCGGTGGCTTCGAGCTCGACCAGGTGCTCCGGTACGTCCAGGGCGGCGACGCCCAGCAGTGAGGCCGGTGGGACCGGTGCGGCCCCCAGCTTCGCGGCCGCCCGGGTGATGCCCTCCATGAGCCGGGGCATCTTGTCGGGGGTCCAGTCGACGACGTAGAGGGTCAGTTTCGCCACGTCGTCGAAGGAAGCGCCGACTTCAGCCAGGGCGGTACCGACGTTGAGGTAGCACCGCTCGACCTGGGCGGCGAGGTCGCCTTCGCCGACCGTGACTCCGTCGGCGTCCCAGGCGACCTGTCCGGCGACGAAGACCAGCTTCGATCCGGTCGCGATCGACACCTGGCGGTAGGCGTCTACCTCGGGAAGTCCACCGGGGTTGATCAGGGTGATGGCCATGTCATGTGCCTCCATTGCCATGAGAGCCCGCGAGGCGGCTTCCTTCAAGCCGCGCCGCACTCGCTCTCTTGTGGTTACTCAGGAACCGTAGGAGAGTGGTCTCTGACATGGAAGAACGCACTTTTCGGTGACTGGGGAACCTCATGGTGACCAAGCAGTTCAGCGGCACAGCCGACGAGGCGGACCTGCGGCGCGCGGACTCGTTGGGGCGGGAGATCTTTTCGGACGTCGCCAACAAGTGGGCGCTCCTGATCATCGAGGCCTTGGGGGAACACACCCTGCGCTTCGGCGAGCTGCGGAACGAAGTCGAGGGCATCAGCCACAAGATGCTCACCCAGAACCTGCGCATGCTGGAGCGCAACGGCCTGGTCGAGCGGACCGTGCACCCCGTCGTGCCGCCACGGGTCGAGTACACCCTCACCGATCCGGGCCAGGCCCTGCGCGTGACGATCGACGGACTGTGCGCCTGGACCCACCAGCACTTCGCTCACATCGAGGCCTCCCGGCACCGCTTCGACGCCTGACGGGACGACCCGTCGGGTACGGGGCCGGCGAGGGCTCGATCACCGCCCAGGCCTGATCAGTTGCTGCTGTGCGGACGCGCTCCAACCGCTGCGCGCAGGGGGCCGAGGACCTTCTACCGGCGCAGCGGAGCAGTGCGTTCCTCCCGTAGGTTCATCGTCATGATCATGCGCATACGCGGTGTCGTCCTGCCCGATCGTGTCGAGCGGACGTTCTGGGTCGATGGGGATCGGTTGAGGACCGAGCCGCCTGCCGGGGCGGCGTCGAAGAGGGTCGAGACGGTGGTGGACTGCGGCTGGCTCCTGCCGGGGCTGGTCGACGTCCATACGCACCCGGGGGCTGAGAGCCCTGATGACCGCTTCGATGAGGCCTTGCTGCGGAAGCATTTGACGGCGCACCGTGACGCCGGGGTGCTCCTGGTCCGGACGCCGGGAACCGCAGACCGGATGCCCGGCTGGGTGGACACGGAAGCCGGTCTGCCGCGCGTCCGTTCGGCGGGCCGCTGGCTCGCCACCCCCGGCCGGTTCTTCCCCGGGGTGGGGCGAGACGTCAGCGAGGACGAACTGGCCGGGGCGGCGGTCGAGGAAGCCACGGCCGCATCCGGCTGGTGCAAGGTGATCGGCGACTGGCGATGGGACGAGCCTGCCGTGCCCCTGGACGTACTGAAGGCGACCGTCGACGCCGTGCATGCCGTCGGTGGGCGGGTCGCAGTGCACTGCCAAACCAGCGAGGGCTCGCGCAACGCCGTCCTGGCCGGAGCCGACAGCCTCGAGCACGGCATGCACCTGGACCCGGAGCTCCTGGACCGGATGGCCGCCCAGGGGACCGCGTACGTGCCGACGCTCACGGCCTTCGCCGGAAGTGTCGAGAACTGGCAGGGGCGCGAGCCCAGCGCGCGGCGCTCCGACTGGCTCGACGGCTGGCAGGGAATGGTCGACAACGTTCGCCTGGCACACGAAGCGGGGGTCGTCGTCCTCGCCGGCACGGACAGCTTCCCCTGCGGCACGGTGGCCACGGAGTCCCGATGGCTCCTGCGGGCGGGAATGCCGGCCGAGGAAGCTCTCGGGGCCGCCTCGTGGACCGCACGGAACTGGCTCGGGCTGCCCGGTCTGGTCGACGGAGCGCCCGCCGACCTGGTCGCCTACGACGCAGACCCCGTGGCCGAACCGGCCATCCTCGGGCAGCCGAAGCGAGTGATCCTGCGGGGGCGGGTACTGCGCTGACGTGCTGCCCGCATGTGGGCCGATGCCGCCGGCGCCGCTACGGTCGGGACGCCTGCGGCACGGGCCCCGGGCGCCCGATCGAGTGGGCAAGCGCTTCGATGGCCGCGCGTTGTCAGACCCCGTCGATACGGTCAGCCCATGAGAGCTACTGGAACGTTCACCGTCAAAGCGTTCGTCCCGACCGAGCTGACGCCGGACCCTGCCGTGTCCACCGGACTCCCCGTGGGTGTCGCAACGATGGAAAAGTCGTTCGAGGGCGAGGTCGCCGGTCTCTCGGCGACCTTGTTCACCTCCGCATTCGACCAGGCGACCGGCGTCGGCACCTACGTGGCCATGGAGTCGTTCGAGGGCTCCCTGAACGACCGGGACGGGGCATTCAACTTCGTGCACTCGGCGACCACGTCCGGCAGCGACCGCACCGCGGAGTTCTTCACCATCGTGCCCTCGAGCGGCACCGGCGAGCTGGCGGGAATCTCGGGTGCCGGGGGCATGGCGGTCGATGCCGACGGCACACATCGGATCTGGTTCGACTACCAGCTCAGCTGAGTGCGCCACTGACTGTCCGCGCCCGAGCGGCACTTGTGCCTCAGCAGCCGGATACGTGGGGGGGGTTGGGCGACGCGCCTCCAGGCCCTGGGGACCTGGAGGCGCCGGCGGAGTCGCCTTATCGGATTGCCGTGGGCGAGCCCGGTCGGGTAGGAAGCCTGCATGCTTAGAGGCAGCAAAGTCGGGCTCAGGGCCCGGCACGAGGACGACATCCCGATCCTGCGGGCCGAGCTCTACGACGACGTGGTGAACGCCTCGCGGGCCGAAAGCCGGCCGTGGCGGCCGATCACGCCCGGTTCGAAGGACTCGCGGCTGGTGGTGGACGACAAGGCGGACGGGCACGTCCCGTTCTCCGTCGTGGAGCTGGACGGCGGCACGCTGGTCGGCACGGCGAACCTGTGGGGCATCGACAACCACAACCGGTCCGCGCACATCGGCCTCGGACTGCTGCCGGCCTCTCGAGGGAAGGGGTACGGCACCGACGTGGTCACGGTGCTGTGCCACTACGGTTTCGTCGTGCGGGGCCTGCAGCGCCTGCAGATCGAGACGCTGTCGGACAACGCCGCGATGCTGCGCGCCGCCGAGCGCAACGGCGACCGGCCGGCCCACCGAACGGAAACTCACCGACGACAAGGTCGTCAGGACGGTGAACGTGGCCGGCACCGTGTGGGAAGCGGGCAAGAAACGCGCTGGTCGGGACGAGGTTTCGATCTCCCACGCCGTCGGGCTGTTCCTCGAGGCATACGCCGCCGGCCTCCTGGACCTCGACGCCATCACGGCCCGGCTCGACGCGCTCGCGGCCGGCGAGGACCCTGCAGCCGTCTCCAGCCCCGGCGCATAGACGGAGGACACCTCCTCCGCCCTCGCCGCGCCTGGCTGGAACACGGACGACGTCCCGAACGCATTGGACATCCTCGACGCCAAAGACAGGCTCTGACCTGCACACCCGTACGCCCCGCCCGGAAATCCGGGCGGGGCGTACCTCGTTCACGAGAGGGCCCGTTGTAGGGCCGCGGGTCAGGAGCACCAACGGCGAATGGCGCTTTGACGCGAAGCGGGTTGCCATGGTTCTGGCGGGTGAACTTCGCGTGGTTGCTCGACCAGGCCGCACGAACGATCGGCGGACGGCGGACGGCGGACGCGACCGTACAGCGTCGCGTGACGCCGTCCGCACTTCCCGGCCTGCAAGAAACGTTCATTTTCGGCCCGCGGCCAGGTGGTCGGTGCGTACATCCAGTCCTGCACGGACCGATTGCGGGTCGGTCGTATCTGCACCGAACTCGGGAAACGACGGAACAGTCGTTAGCGTTAAGCGCCTTGGGATCCCGGAGGCCTTACGCCACGCCTCACACGACCACGAAGAGAGTGATCCTATATTGGATATTGGAATCGAAGGCCACAGCTCCCCTTACACGGCAGCTGGGTACTGAGTCGTTGACATCGAAAGCGATGTTGGCGACTGACAGAGTGGCGACCCCCATGTGTGGGACCAATACGCCATCTTTGAGCTTCATTTCGGTGATGTGCGCCAAGATCGCGCTATCTTTGTTGGCGCCGGGAACGTCGAACCAGTGGGTGAAGTGTCCGTGACCGTTGAGGTCGTAACGGAAGGCGTTGAAAATCCAACCCCTGGCTTCAATTGAATCGGGTGCGATTCGCTCGTCCTTAGCGACTACGGTCTCGTCTGCGACTGCCATCTTTAGCTCCTCAGTCTGATGGCGGAAGGACTGTCACCCCTTTAGCGTCCTCTTCCTTGGCTCTCTTCGGAGCATTTGGCCACACAAGGGGCCACTAGCCGGAGGGCTCGTTAGCTAGTTTTCCAGCACCCTCACTTCTCCCAGTGCAGCACGGACAAAGAATGGCCGCAAGTGACGAGTTAACTAGAGAAGTTGACGCGTTGACAGTTGACACATCGACAAATGAAACTGAAATTAACAGAGTTAATAGCTGTTCGATACTCACCGCGTGGAGGAGAGGTCCTGCAGCCCAGCCGCTGCGAGGCTGGCCCCATCGACGATGACGAGGTGCAAGCGATTGGAGCCGGGATCGGCGCCACGCCGGCGCAGACCGCGCTGGCGTAGATCCTCACCCGGGGCGCCGACATCGCCCCCATCCTTGGAACCCGGCGGGTCGCCCGCGTCGAGGAGAACACCGCCACATACGGCATTGTTTTTGGCGGGATGAACGAGAGCCAGTGGGGCGGCGGTTTCGGGAGCCACGTTGGTCCATCTGTGAAAGAGACGGACGACGACACAAGTCCGTGATCGGCGGGGAGAATGAGGGCCACTCTGATCGAGTGAGGGTTTCCAGGCGGCTCCAGCGCGGCACACGCGTGCCGCAGGAGGCAGGCAGTCATGCTTGGCAGAGTGAGGGGCGCACTCAATCGAGAACGGGTTCGATACGCGGCTGGACTGCTGCTTGCCTTGGCGTGCGTGGCTGCTGGTCTCTGGGCCGTGATCGTATTCATGACAGGCGAGCTGACCGCATCCGACGAGCCCGCTGTGTTGTGCGGCCTGTTGGTCTCGCTGATGCCCGCCGCTGCCCTGGCGGCGAAGGCACTGAAGCCGTCCGCCGATGTGGATCTTGTTAAAGCGGCCGGGAACCTGGCCGAGGCTGTAGAGGCGAGTGAGCTGGCGCAGCGCACTCAGCTGCTGGCTGGTGACAATCAGCCGATCGATGTTGGGTTCGCCTTCCGGGCCGCCCCGTCACGGGACGCTGCTGGGGCCGGGCCTGCCGGCCGGCTCAGCGAGATCGGTGAGTACTACCGTCGTCTGCAGCCGGGACGGTTGCTCATCACCGGAGCCCCCGGGGCGGGAAAGACGGTTCTGGCCATCGAGCTGATGCTCAGTCTGCTAGAGGCGCGGCAAGTCGACGAACCCGTACCGGTTCGGATGAGCCTGGCTGGCTGGGACACCACCCAGCCCCTGAACACATGGCTGGCCGAAGAACTCGCTGACGCCTACCAGGTGACCAGGACAACCGCCAAACGCATGATCGGGCGCGGCTGTGTGCTGCCTGTGCTGGACGGCCTGGACGAAATGGACGCCGACATCGGCAACATGGGATGGTGCCGCGCTGTTGCGGCCCTGGCTGCTCTCAACCAGTCCTCTGCTGGCCGGCAAAAGGCGCCGCTGGTTGTGATCTGCCGGACTGCCACCTACGACATCCTGGAGACAAGGGCCCGCCTCCTGGACGCAGCCCGCATCGACCTGTCAGCCGTGACATCGGAGCAGGCACAGTCCTTTGTAGCCGCTCGGGCTCTCAGCCCCCAGCAATGGCAGCCGGTTGTCGACGACGCGCAACGCAACCCACAAGGGCCAGCCGCCTACGTGATGTCCACCCCGTGGCTGCTCACCCTGGCGATGACCGCCTACGAAGCCGAGGGCGACCCTGCAGAGATCCTCCATTTCAGCGAGCCCAAGGCCCTGCGCAGCCACCTTCTCGACCGCTTCGTACCAGCCGCCACCGAACTGCACAGGCGTGCAGGCCATCGCGCCTACCGGCCAGAGCAGACCACCCGCTGGTTGGGGCTGCTCGCCCGCTACCTGACCGACAACGCACGCGCACCCCGCACCGTGAACGGCCACGAGCTGCCGAGTACCGACCTGGTCCTGCACCGGCTGTGGCCCCTCGCCGGAAAACGAGCCAGGGCCGTGGACGTCGCGATTACGTGTGTCGCGGGACTGGCCATTCTGCTCCCCAGGGTGCCCTGGGTCATTGGCAGTGTCGCCGATATGTTCCCGTTCGCCATTCTGGCGCTGCTGGTGATCGGGTGGATTTTCGCCTCGGCCAGAACAGCGTGGCCCGCCCCCAAAGGCATTTCTCCCGGCCGTCTCCTCACCCTTGATGGATGGCGTGCTGTTATCGGACCAGTCACGTTCGCCATCGCCTCTGCCCTGACCCTCTCGCTGGCCACCATTCTGTCGATCGTTGTCGCCCTTGGCCCTGAATTCTTCATCGTGGACACCATGGTCATGTACCTGGCTTTGTGGGGTCCCATTGCTCTGGCTGGGGGTTTTGCTTTCGGGCTTCGCCACAACCTGGAGACCACGGCAACCAGCAAGGGCCCGAATTCCCTTGTCCGAGTGGATCTCCGCTCAGGAATCCTTCTCGGCTTCACTGCTGGAGCCACCGCCGCTTTGGCGTCGGAAATCCATTTCAGCCTCACCGAACCTGAACCCACCGAGCCGTGGTCTTATGGCCTGGTTGGGTGGATCGTCGGGTCGGCGCTCGCCATCGGCGCCTTTTCGGCGGTCGGCGGGATCGTCTGGGCGGCAGCCTGGCGCCGTTACTTCGCCACCCTGCTCTGCACGCGCCGGCGCCTGCCGTGGCGCCTGGGACGCTTCCTCGCCTGGGCCCACGAAGCCGGCGTGCTCCGCGTCGCCGGGAACGCCTACCAGTTCAGACACCGAGAATTCCTGGAGCACCTCGCAGGCACTGACGCCTCCCAAGAACATCCCCAGCGACGGGCACAGGATCGGTAAGGCAGCCCGGGCCATCCTCTCGTCAATGCGACGGTGTCGGCTGACACACACCGTGGCTGACTGCGCCGAATTGCGCGATCGTCTGTAAAGGGATTGGGCTAGCGGTGGATGACCGCGCACACCAGTCCCGTGGGCCTAGATATGGGCGCCGACATCAACAACCCGCAGACCCTTACCGTAGACGGACAGGCCGACCGCTGCGGATGTCGTATTCCGGCAAGGCCGTCCACCGAATGTTCGCGACTCGGATCCGATCGATCGTGTGTTTCTGCTTCGCGGGCGCCACCAGATCTGAGCACAACATCGCGTCGATGAAGCCCTTCACAGGCTCCAGCACGCTCTCGCGCGGCGGCGGCTTCTCCGCTTCGCCAGCACTGGACACGCCAATGCCTTCGCCACCGTGTTTCGCGACACGCGGTACCGCTGAGCAAGCATCCGATCCGACATCGTCGGATCAAGCCGCTTGTCCCAGCGGATCCGTTCAAAGATCCACTCACGCGACCACCGGTCTCCTGACACGACCGTGATCAACAAGCACAGGGTGTGAGCGGCCAGACAGCCTAAAGAACTCATTACGCCGAAAGCCGCATGTCACACACCATCACACCGAGTGGCTCCCAAACTCACCGCCCGAGCCAGTGGCTCCCGAAAACCACGCCGCACTGGCTCTCCTACAACCCGCTAGAAACAACTCCCGACATCGAAGTACACCGGACCCGGCTCGCTGCCGCCGACGAGCACACCCACCGCGCCCGCGTGCGCATCCCCGGCGACGCCGGCTTCGAAACCAACCTCGGCGCGGCACGGGTCTACCACGAGCTCCACGGGACCCTCGCGGCCCCACGGGGCGCCACCGTCCTCGACATCGCCATCGGACAGTGGCTGACCAACGTCCGCCGCCCCGGCGGACTCGGCAAAGACCCCGCACGGGCGCAGCGGCGAGCCGCCGCGCTCACCGCGATCGACCCGGACTGGAACCCGGGAACGCTCGGATGGACGGTCGACTGGCAGCGGCACTACACCTACCTCGCCCAGCTCCTCGCCGAGGGTGCGCGGCCTGCCACGATCGTCCCCGGCGTGACCCGGCACGGCGAGGACATCGGACGATGGCTCGCTTCACAGCGGCGGAACTGGGACCGACTCAACGCCGAACAGCAGCACCGGCTCGCCGAACTCGGCGTCAAGAAGGCCCCACGCGCCCGCAAGACGGCGGCAAAGACGGCTACGGCGTCCGGGCCGCGCGCCGGCGGGGAGCCGTTCCAGAAAGGCCTGAAGGCCCTCCAGCAGTACGTCGCGCGTGAGGGCCGACTGCCGGGGCGGGCTGTCGTCGAGCGGCTCCCCGACGGCACCGAACACCGCACCGGCAACCAGAAAGCCCGGCGCGACAAGCTCGACCCCGCGCAGCTCTCTGCCCTCGCCGAGGCCGGCGTGCACTGGGCCGCCGGATGATGGTGGGGTGATAGCGCTCGTTGAAACTCCCCACCCTGTACTCGGCTCAGGGGACAGGCCTGCTCGCCTCAATTACCCACCCACGGCCCTCGCAGCGCTCCTCCGCGCCGGGATCTGCTGCGTCCGTGCGGGACCTTTGCTGCCGTCAGCCCCTCGCCATCCTGAAACTCAATCAGCACCGCACAGTCGGTGAGATAGATCCAGCACACAGGAGAGCAGTCCAGCACCGCTTCCGCATGGCTTGCCACCAGGGCAGCCTCCAGCGCAACGGACGGCACCGCAAGGTTGCCCCAGAACAGGACGGCAAGTTCATTCGCCCCGGCGTAGGTGCCCACCAGTCTGCGCAGTTGGCTCGCATCGAACGCCTCACAGCGCTCGATCACCTCGGCCCCTTGCCAGTCCAACCGACACGATCCCACTGCTCCGAAGCGCCCCAGACTCAGTGCAGCAAAGGTGCGGTCCTCCTGGAACGACAGCACCATCGCCGATTCACCAACGACGTCCAGAAGCGTTGCGATCTCCTCCGGATACGTTCCGTACATCTCGCCAGCGCTCAAAACGGTTCCCGAACGTACTCTCGATGGTCTCCGGTCTGTTCAGAAGGTTACGCCCTCGAAGTACGGGCAAATCGATCACTCCATGCGCGTGCAGGGAACTGGGGAACGAAGAGCGGACCTGGGAAATTCACAGATCCCCATCAGGGGCGGCCTGTCTCAGGAGCCGCCCAACGCGGTCAACACTGCTCGATCAGTTTCCGGGGGACGCCTCGCCGGATGCCGGTGGCTTAGTACTGCAACGGTGTTTGCCGTGACGGTTGGGTAGTTTCTGGTGGTGTGTGGCCGCGTCGTTTGTAGTGGCTGACGCGGGCCTGGAACTGTCGTCGCCGGCGCCAGTGTGACCAGTGCAGGATGTGGTCGATGCTCGGGCGGGGTCGGGTGAGTCGGCCGATCAGGCGTCGGACTTCGGGCAGGGTGAGGGGTATGAGCTGGGAGGATCCGTTTCTGCTTTCCCGGTGTCGAGTTCGCGGGCCCGCAGGACGGTGAGGCAGGCGTGTGCGGCCATGGCCAGGGTCATGTGGCGGTGCCAGCCGTCGTAGCGGCGGACCTGGTAGTCGTCCAGGCCGCACTCCTGCTTCGCGGTCTGGAAGCATTCCTCGACCGCCCACCGGCTGCCGGCGATGCGGATCAGCTCGTCCAGTGTGGTCTCGGCAGGGCAGTAGGCGATGTAGTAGGAGATCTCTTCGGGCCGGCGGACGCTGCGGCGGGCGATGACCCAGTGCCGGCGGTCCTCGCGGTGCCAGGGCCGGACCTCGACCCTCGCCCAGTCGTAGACCCGCGGACCATGGGCCCCGTTCCCGCAGGAACGGCGTTTCCATTTCTGCCTTGGCAGCCCGGGAAAGAGGTCGTGGACGGGGTGGTCGATCGCCCAGCGGGTGACGACGGTGTCGTGCCGGGTGGTGGCCATGACATGGAAGACATCTGCCCGCTCGAGCTCCGTGCGCCAGCCCTTGGAGAAGCCGTAAGCGGCATCCGCGGTCACCCAGCGGAACGGAATCCGGCCTGTGATCGCCCGGCGGACCATGGCCTTGGCCATCACCACCTTCGTCTCGAAGGCGACCGTGTCCTCAATGCCGGCAGCCCGGCACCGTTCCCGGTCATCCGTCCATGAGGTGGGCAGATACAGGCGGCGGTCGATCAACGTGCGGCCCCGGCCGCCGGCATAGGCGAGGAACACTCCGATCTGGGCGTTCTCTGTCCGGCCGGCGGTTCCGGAGTACTGGCGCTGGACCCCGGCGGAGCGGACACCCTTCTTGAGGAATCCGGTGTCGTCCACAATCAGCACCGCTTCCGGGTCGCCGAGATGCTCGACGACGTAGTCCCGCACGTCGTCCAAGACCTCATCGGCGTCCCAGTCGATCCGGTTCAGCAACCGATGGATCCGGTCCGGACCCCCATGCCCGGCTTCCTCGGCAAGTGTCCAGCCGTTCTTCCGCTCCAGCGGAGCTATCAGCCCCCGCATATAGGCAAGAGCCGACTCCCGTGGCTCCGACCTGGAGAAACGATGCAGGAACCGCTCATGCAAAGCCTTCAGTTCACCAGCCCACAACCGGGCATCTGCAAGTTCCCCACCCATGACCTGAACAACGACGGACCTGCCCAACCGTCACAGCAAACACCGTTGCAGTACTAGGACTTGTCCGGTCGATCATGGCTGTGGGCGGTCGGGCATGATGCCCGGGTGAGCATCATCCTGAAGTTCTTCGTGGCGCCGGACGACACGTCAGCGGGCCTGGCCCTCAAGACTGGGCCGGGACAGGCATTCGAGTCGCTCTCCTTCGGTAACTTTGATCCCGAAGAAGCCGTGGTCGAGTGGGAGTGCCTCCTGGCCGGTGCCAGCTTCGAGGAACTCGTCGAAGCCGGTGAGCCTCGCATCGTCGCTGGCCAAGACAACGACGGGTGCGTCGTCTTCGCGATCTCGCCTCGCCTGACCACTGTACTCGCGGACGCAGGGCACTCCAGGTTGCGTGACGTCGCTGCCTCGTGGGCTCAGCTGCGTGCGGAGGACGGCGAGGTCATCGACACCGAGATCGCCGACGGGATCGTGGGCGATCTGGCTGCCCTCGCCACTAGCGCCCGGCGCCAGAACCAGAGCGTCTACTGCTGGGTCACGTAGGAGCTCATGTCCGGAGCAGATGGCGACGGCCGCCGCGGTGGCGGTGCCGAGAAGACGTAGCCGCGTCGGGCCTTCGACGTTCAGGTGGCTGCTCGCGGACGGGCCACTGCGAGGGCAGGCTGAGTGCCTGTCGCCTTTCACCTTGCCACTCGTGCTGCTGGTGGCCAATGAACAGATCCCGATCGAGGCGGTGCTGAGTGAGCTGACGCCGGCCGAAGTTCCGTAGTGGAGCGGGCTTTTGCGGGGTGTGCCGGAACGGCTCGCTGCCGCGACGCGCTCGGGCCAGGACGCCCGCCTGCGCTGGCCCGATAGGCAGGAACGCAGGGTGCGCCTGGGCGGAGAGCCGCTGGTGGACGACCAGGGGCGTCCGATCGTGGCCTTTCTGGGCGCGAGGCCGCCCCCGGCCGGGTGAGGGGGCTGAGGACGCATGGCTGCCGGTGGGAGAGTGGTCTCGCTGCGGCGGTCTGGGGGATGACGGTCGTGACGGTTGCGAGATTGACCTTCGCCGCCTCGCCCGCGACTACGAAACCCATCCGCACCGCTCCGAAGCCATGATTCGCGTCGCGATGATCGACCTCATAAGCAGCAGCCTCACGCGAGAATCCACCCCGAACTGGCGGTATACCTAAGTCCAGAGGCTTCAGTGGAGCGGGTGGGACCGCTGATGCTGATCAGGCGGGGCGAAGCTCAGCCCGTTCTCGTCGAGAGCATTGAAGACGGTCACCCGACTCGTCTCGAAGACGAAGCTGACGTCGACGTTTCCCTGAGCCAGATCCCCGCCTGTCCACTCAAGCAGGTCGACCCCTTTGAGAGACAGGCCCCGCAGAGCCTGAAGTCCGGGAAGAGGCTCGGCACGCCACTGCAGGTCGAAGCCGGGCCACCGGACAGGGGCACTGGGGTCGATCACGTTCCACGTGAGGGAGAGATCGTCGAACTTGTGATGATTGATCTCAACCTGCTCGCCCTCGAAGTCGAACAGGACCGGGCAGTCGCAGAACCACTCGTCGTCATGACGATCCCAAACCATCCAGACTCTCGTCAGAGTCCGGCCGGCAAGACCACGCAGGCGATGCGCATGCTCCCGCACGACCTCACTGCGGCGGTTCAACCACAACGGCTGGTAGCCCGCGATGCCAAAATCGAACATTGCGTCATCTTGTCAGAGCTGCCTCATGTCAGCTCGACGCAGCCGAAGTGACAGCCGACCGACCACTTCTCAAACACCCCTGCCGGGACAAAACGCTCTTTGAGCAGCCATGGCCGCTCAGGGGCCAGCCCGGTTGCAGGAGCACCGTAGAAGGCCGCGGCGACCGGGAACGTCCGCTACGCAGTTGGCGCAGGACGACCGGGATGTCTTCGGAGCCTGCCAACCACCTCCCGATGGTCGGGGGGCGTAAACAGGCCGGGTTCAGACCGCTGTCCTCGGAGCCACTCACATCAGGGGAGGGAAGCCGCACGTGTAGTTGAAGGGTTCGTCATCAGCGGGGGCGGCGGGGGCGGGGGTGTTCTTCACGTCGCGCACAGCCATGAAGATGAGTCCGATCACGAGCGAGAAGAGTCCGCTGCCGAGACACCACCATCCGGCGGTTGTCGGGCGGGCGTCCGCCATCGGGCCGTCAGTGTGCAGGAACAGCCCGACGAGCAAGAGCAGCATGCCGACCGCGACGGTGCCCACAGATGCCCGCTTCAGCCCGTGGGCGCCGTCAGTCGGATCTGGCTCCGGCTGGGCCGACTCCGACGGCGTCACCGGGTTGCTGTCACCGCCGTCGCGCCGGGTTGCGCCCCCGGCAACCCGCGGCCGGCCTGCGGCGACACCGTCTTCCCGTAGGACGGAGTGGAGGTCGAGGACCTGGCCGACGGCCTGCAGCGCCGGGGCGAGCATCACCTCCTCGGCGTGAGTGTCCTGGCCCGCTTCGGCTGCCGCGAGTTCCACCTGAAGGCCCACCAGGTCCTCCCGCAGCCGGGCGGACTCCACGCGGAGCCGGTCGCGTTCCTGTCGCAGGGATGTCGCCTCGACGGCCGAGTCCTCCAGCAGGCCGCGCATGGCATGGATCTTGTTCTTCTGCGCGAGCAGGTCCTGGCGGAGGCGCGCTTCCTCCTCTTCCCGGGCCCGCACCTGCTCCTCGTGTTCGGCTCGCGCCCGATCGAGGTGGGCGTCGAAGGCGGTGCGGTCGCGTCGGCGGGCGTCCTGTTCCTCGTGGAGCTGGGTGTTCAGGCGGGCGGTCTCTTCCTGATGGTCCTGTCGCTGCGTGCGGAGTTCGTGCTCGGCGGTGGCGAGGGCCTGGCTCGTCGTCTCGTGCCGGGCCAGGAGGTCGTCGTAGGCGGCCTGGTGCCGGTGGTGCTCGCCGAGGGCCTGCTCCAGCCGGGCCTGGACCTGGTCGTGGAGGAGGACGGTCTCCTCGTAGGCGTCGGCCATCACCAGGCGTTCGGCGAACGCCGGGTGGGCCTCTCCCAGGGCCGCGGTGTGCAGACGCAGTGACAGGGTCCGGACCTCTTCACTCGCCCCGCAGAGCTGGACGATCGCCTCGACCGTGGAACGGTGGGGCAGCCGGTCTCCCGAAAGGTTCTTCGACAGGGCCGAGGCGCTCAGAGCCACACCCGGGGCGACGTGCTTGCAGGCCAGGTCCGCGGCCCCGATCAGGGACCGCAGGTGCTCGACGAGCGCCCGCTTGCGCGGACGGTTCTTGAAGACCTCCGGCTTCAGCGGGTTGAGCGGCCGGCGCGCCGGCCGGGTCTCTCCGCCTGCGGGTCCTTCACTGCCGGTTCCCTCCTCGGCAACACCCGTCATCCCTGTTCCCCCAGTTGACAGCTGCGGAAAGAAGATCGTTTCCCTTGGCGCACCCGCTGCTGCGACGTGACGCTCGACCCACACCCCACCGCACGCCGCTCCAGCGGCAGACCGGGCGGGGGCCGTCCTGCGACCTTCCATGTACTGAGGAGAACCATCGTGCCGAGCTGTCGTGCCCCGCGTGGCCGCTTTCCCGTAGATCTCGCCGTCTTCCTGGCGATCCTGGCCACCGGCGTCGTCCTGGTCCTTGTCGGCCATGTCTCCCCCGAGGCCCTCGCCGGCTACGCCTCCGCGCTCGCCGGGCTCTACGCGGCCTGGCACCACCGACCCCGCAGCGGAGAGACACAGCGGACTCCGCCCGAGGCCCCGCCCGCACCCGAGCGGTAGACACTGTCGCCCGACCCGATCCTGAGCGGCTCCTCGGCGAGAAGGCGGTCCACAGCAGCTCAACCGGGGCGGTGCTCGCAACCTCACGGTCGACAAGTACCGCAAGCGGAAGCGGATGCGGCGGGACGCGGTCCTGATGGGCGGGGACGCCCTGGATGTGCTCCCGGCGCAGCGTGCCCCTCTCGGAGGAGGACCGTGAGGTCCTGGAGCAGCTGGTGATGCCGCAGATCAGGAGCATGCGTGACAGCCAGCGCCGGCGGGTGGTGGAGCTGCAGAGCCGGGGGCTGAGCGATGCGGAGATCGCGCTGCTGATGCCCCTCATCCGGATCCTGCGCACCGTCGCCGCCACCCACCCCGACCGCGAAGAGACCGTCACCAAGCTGTCCGCCCACGCCGTCACCCACTCACCCGCCGCTCAAGCCGCGGTCTGACCGAGGGGATAGCGTCGGTGCTCGCAAAGCCGAGCCGGGCACCAGCCGCGACCCGCCCGCCTGGGCGCGGCCAGCAGTTGCCCAGCTCATTGGTCGCCCACGTCACGGAAGGGCGCGCGACAGGAGCCAGAGGGTGCATGTCTACGACGGCCGGCAGGCCCCGGGCCGCACACCTGCGGGGCAGCTGTTCGTGCGGCTGGCGGGCGATGGCTGAGTATCCGCTCGACTGGACCACCCTCCCCACCAAAGGCCCCTGTAGGAGTCCGGCTACGGCTTGCCGTCTGGGGCGTCCCGCTCGAACTTCTCCTTGTCGAACCGGCCGTCCTTATCCGTCCAGCCCAGGTCGCCCATCACCTTGTTCATGACGGCGAGCGTGTAGTCGTCCTCCTTCAGCGGCTCGCACGGCTTTGGCTTCGCCTCGTCGCCTTCGGGCCGGGCCTTGACCGCCTTGACGCACTGCTCGACGGATTCGTCGTAGCTGGGTTCGCCGCTGCAGCCGGCGACCAGGACGGTGGCGGCAAGCAGGACGGTGATGGTGCGGGTGCGCATGGGTCCCCCAGGTGGCGTGTTGGGGGGCATCATGCCGGGCGGCTGGGCCGGGCGGGGCTGGTTCGCAGGAGTGGGCCAGCGGTCAGGGCTAGGACTGGTTGAACGCCCCCTCCGCTTGAGGTGGGCCTACGGCGCGTGACCCGCCGGGTCGGCGTTCGCCGGCTCGAACGGCGGCGGCCGACGGGAGGCTCCCGTCGGCCGTGCACGTGGATGGAGATCGGCCCCCTGGCTGTGTCAGGGCCGGGGCAGTGGTAGGCCGGGCATCTGCGGGTGCCGCAGATGCTGCCCGCCGTCGTAGAGGTGCAGGGTGAAGGTCTCCGGCCCGGGCCTGCCAGCCGCGTCGTAGGCGTCCAGGAGACCCTCGATGCGCTCCCACAGCTTCACCGGTCCGCCCTCGCGCACCTGCCAACCCCCCTCGCCAGGGGTGAGGGTGGCAGCGGAGCCGGTGACAACGTCGACCAGGTGCACCGCCTCGCCCACGGTCGTCATCTGCGCGTCCGGCACCGTGCTCTGGGCGAGGAACCTAAGGTGGAACGCCTCTTCGGTGGCGTCGCTGATCCGCTTCGGACTGTGCGGGGTGGTCCGGGGCGTGTGCGGCAGGCCCTCGACCCAGTGGGCGGGGTTGCCGAACGTCGGCGCCGCGTGGGTGCGCGCCGACATGAACGACACGGTTCCGGGAAGCAGCCGGCCCTCGGCGGTGCCGTCGGCGCCGGCCGTGAGGAGGACGCGGGCGTATCCGTAGAGCCAGCCCGAGAGGGTCAGGAGGATTTTCCCGCCGGGCCGGGTCTGCGCGAGCAGGGCAGGGGGGACCGCGCGGAACGAGCAGGCGGCTACGACCCGGTCGAAGGGGGCGTGGGGCCAGTACCCGTAGAGTCCGTCCGCCGCCGCGAGGGTGGGGGTGTAGCCCAGGCCGTACAGGGCGTTGGCTGCCTGGCTGAGCCGGTGCGGGTCGACCTCGATGCTGGTGACGTCGGCGGATCCGAGGCGTTCGCAGGCGAGCGCGGTGGAGTAGCCGGTTCCGGTGCCGATCTCCAGGAGCGTGTGGCCTTCCTCCACGTCGGCGTCCGCCCACATCCGTACGACGAGCGACGGGAGTGTGGAGGAGGAGGTCGGGGCCCCGCCGTGCCGTACGGCTGGGCGTTTCCAGTCGGGTTCGTCGCTGTCGAACTGCGTGATCAGCGTCGTGTCGGTGTACGCGCCGGCCAGCCAGCGGCCGTAGTCGAGTTCGGCGGTGACCGGCTCCCAGACGGTCAGGCCCTGCTCGTCGCGTTCGTCGGCGGGCAGGTTGAAGCCGGGCACGAACCGGTGGCGCGGCACCGTCTCCACCGCGTGGCGCCAGGCCGGGTCGGTCAGTGCTCCGTCCTCGGCGAGGGCCTTCGCAGCATGACCTCTACGTCGCCCCCGCCGGAGAACCCGAGACAGTCCCGCCATTCAAGCCCGATGATGATCTCCAGCGCGTCCGCCAGGTCGTCGGCGATCAGCCCACCCTCTCCTTCGGAACTCGCGAACACCACCGGCCGACGGCCGTCCTCCTCAGCACACAGGAAGTACGCCCCGCCTGCGGACTCGCCGGCTATCGGCTCCAGCGGTGCACCCGAGGCAAGCCTCAACCCCTCGCCGTGATACTTCCGCCCGATGTCGAAGCCGAACGACGTCCGCAGCAGCAGATCGATCTCCGGGGTGTTCCGGATCAGGTCGAGCAGATGATCACTTGAGGTCATGGCTGGACGATATCGAGCGCCCCTGACAGGCGAGGCGAGGCGGGCTCCCCGGCGTGTGCCAGGCGGATGCGGTCAGGGCGGCCTGCGAAGAGGTAGAAGAGTGACTCGGGGGTGTAGCCGGGGCGGCGGAACCAGTTCAGCGACCGTCGTGCAGCCCCTGCCCTGGCAGCACATCCCCGAGGCGTCGTGAAACCCCGTGCAGCCTCACCGCTGCGATATCGAGGAGCACGGCCGCCTGCTCTGCGGGTAGCGTCGGCTGCACGGGGTGCGGCCCTGGCCAGCAGGGCCGCGACGGGGGCCGCGCCCCGACACAGAGCTTGAAGCCGGTGTGGGCTGTGCCGCCGGACCTCTGTTCTCCTCGGCGCGGCGCGGCCGAATCTGCGTGATCCGCACCGCTAGCCTCAGCGCATGGCTGACATGTTCGAGCACCTGCCGGATGTCTGGACGGCGGGTCGGCTTCGCACCGCCCTCGCCGGTGTCTCCGACGACACCCCCATCCACATCGGGGTCGCGGACGAGCCGGGAAAGCTTGACGGGTACGAGGAGTTCGTCCTGGTCAACGCCGAGCCTGTGGAGCTCGCCGACGACGACAGCGCTCCGCCGCAGGTCCAGTTCACCCTCTTCGCCGACGCTAAAGCAGGCGTGTACCACCGGCACACGGACTGAGTGAACAGGCCTGCAAGTCGCCGGACCAGCAGGGCGGTGGCGGCGCCCGGAATGAGCTGTGTCAGTGATTCTGCGGGTCGTCTCCCCCCAGGTCGGCTCCTCGAGCCAGCAGGCTCGTTAGGCGCAGGAACCGACTGCGAGTCGTGGGAGGAGCCAACGTGGGCAAGCAGAAGAAGGGCCGTAGGCACCGCCGTGTGAACCGGACGCCCCGGCCGGTGATGAGGATGCCCAATGCGGGGCGTGCCCTCAGGCAGCCGCCGTCGGTCGCAGGGAAGCCGGACCTCGTTCGCCCCGCGGAGGACTCGCCGCACGGGCCGGAGGTGTCCTCTCAGGGCAGGCGGACCGCTGGTGGCACCCTAGACGAGTCGACGGAGTCGGTGTTCTCCAGCCAGGCGGAGGGTGGGCTCGGGCACCCTGCGCAGCGCACATGGAGCGGACTGTGGGCAGCAGGCGGGCAAGAGTGCAGCGTCGAAGAGCTCTGCAAAGTCGTCGGGTTCACCCCGCGCACGATCGTCAAGCATCTGGAAGGACTGGCCGCGCACGGCCTGGCAGCCCGGGGAGCGGGCGGGGGCTGGATCGCCGCCGAATTGCCCCAGCCATATCCGCCGCAGGAGCGTGCTCTGCCGGATCCGCGAACTGGAAGCCGGGGTCTGGCCGGCAGGTCTGTCCCGTAGCGTCCGCCCTGCTCCGTCAGTGATCCAGCGGGGCGGCGGGGTAGGTCGTCTGCGACTTGTGGTGCAGGCAGGATGGGCAGGCGCAGCGGTCGGACTCGACATGCTCGGCGAGGACTTGGCACTGGAGGCAGCCGCAGTAGTCCGGCCTTCCCGGCTCCCGCACCTGACCGGGGTCCTGTGGTCGGGGCAGGGGCCAGGCTCCCGGTTTGTGGGCAGGATCGCGGAACTCGGTGGTCGCGGGCGCAGGTGTTGGTCGGGCGAGGACTCACAGGTACGCTCCCAGATCGCCCTCTTCTCCAACCGGCGGTCTCAGCGTCACCAAGTGCCTCCCTCCTCAGTCGGGCCGGGCAGCCGCGCTCTTTACGTGTCCCGTGCCCTCGCGGTTACCTGGAGCGCACAAGTACGAGCCACTCCTCGAAGCGGCCGGGGTGGTCTCCCAAACAACGTGCTGGACGATCCGCAGCTGGTGCAGTGGAGCGGCGCAGGCGCGCACGAGTGGCGCGCTGCCTAAGCGACCATGGCGGGAAGACAAGCCCCCTGCTGATTGCGCAGGGTCGCTCGCCGTCGTGTCCGCGCCCCACGGCGAACCTGTGCGGGGTGGGGTCAGACCTCGCCGCGCCAGGCGCCGCTCTCAGTGCCGCGCTCCTCGATGAACTTCTTGAACCGCTGGAGGTCGCCAGTGACCTGGCGGTCGATGAAGCCGAGCTTGTCGGCGATGTTCTCCGCGAGCCCGTTGGGGTCGAAGTCCATGTGCAGGGTGACCTCGGTGTGGGAGGGGTCGATGGGGTGGAAGGTGACGACGCCCGACTGTTCGCTCCTTCCGCCGACGGTGACCCAGGCGACGCGCTCGTCCGGGATCTGCTCGGTGATCTCGGCGTCGAACTCCCGGTCCACCCCGCCGATCTTGGTCACCCAGTGGGTGAGGGTGTCGTCGATTTGCTCGACACGCTGCACGCCGTCCATGAACAGGGGGAACGTCTCGAACTGGGTCCACTGGTTGTAGGCGGTGCGGACGGGGACGTCGACCTCGATGGATTCCTTGACCTGCGACACGGCTGAGGGGCTCCTTCCGGCGGGGGCCGTGATGCGGCCCGTTGATCTGGGGCGGATGGATACCTGCCCGCTGGCCGCACCCACCTGTCGGCCAGGCGCGTGAACCCCTCGGACGGCCGCTCGAATCGACGAACGGGGCCCGCTCACGGCTCCTCAACCGAACGCTGTCGCGGTCGCCAGGGGCGTTTCAGTGGGTGGGGTGCCAGTGGTGGCTGCGCACCACGTACGGGGCCAGGGTGCGGGCGCGCCGCCACATACCGTAAAGCTGCTGGGCCGGGCGTTGCTGCTCGCTGTGGAGGGCGTTGAGGATGATCAGCCCGCAGGTCAGGGCCGGTACGGACCACTGGGCGTAGGACAGGTGGCGTTCGGCCTGCCCGATGTCGACGGGGACACGTTCGGCCTTCTCGGCGTCCTGGGGGTTGCCGGAGGAGGCAAGCTCGATCTTCTTACCGAGGACACGGGTGTAGGCGGTGGCGGCCAGCGCGGCACCGGTCAGGACGGTCTTGGCCACGGTGGAGGCGCACACTCCCTGCTGGGTAACCACCCGCGCGGCGTTGGCTGCGAGCAGACCGCTGGAGCCGACGAGGTGCATGCCGATCGCGGCCGCACCCACCGGCGCCCTGGCCCACCCCGAACTCGCGATCCGGGCACCTTCCTCCCAGCTCCCGCCCTGGGCCTTCGCCGCGCCGTTGAGACCGACCGCGCCCATCAAGGAGCCTCCGAACCATGCGGCCAGGCCCACGTCGTGGAGGCTGCGCAGGACGGTGTCGCGTTCGGACATGGGGTGACTCCTCGCGGGCGGGAGCGCCGCCAGGGCGCCGGCGCTCCCGCCACCGTCACCCCGCGAGACGGTCTGGTGCCAGTGCAGCTGAGCCGAACGGCCCGCGGGTACAGCGCGAGCGGGCCGGCCGTATGCCGCTCCGGCCGCTGCCCGGCCTTCGCACCGGCCCCAGGCCCAGACGGTGCCGTTTGAACCGCGGGCTTCCATCAGCTGAGCCGACACCACCACCCCACGTGGCACCCTTCACCCTGCGCTGAGACCCACCCTCCCGTCGCAGCGCACCGGCCCGGCCTGGCCTGGCCTCGGACTTTCGGGGCCGGGCCGGTGCGCGTGCGGGGAGCCCACGGGCCAGCACCATCCGCCACCGCGAGCGCGCCATCCACAACAAGATCATCTCGTCAATGGTCAGCAAGTTCTCGGCCAGGGCCTGTGGTACGGCGGGGCGGCGTCAGATGAGGCTGGCGGAGCGCCACCTCGGCAGCCGCGGGCGGTCAGCTGGATACCGCGGCCGCAGGACTGCGGCAAGAAACTTGAGGTACGGCTCGTGCGTGGGCTGGGTCGGCCCGGCGGTACTACCCCCGACGGATGCGGCTGGGCACCGTGCCTGACCCGCGCACGCCATATCGGCGCGGGCTGCAGCGACTCTAACCGGGCCCTGCCCGGTGTCCCACCCACTTGTGTGACACCAGGCAGAGCAGCACGGG
This sequence comes from Streptomyces sp. NBC_00207, assembly GCF_045160965.1. Taxonomy (NCBI): domain Bacteria; kingdom Bacillati; phylum Actinomycetota; class Actinomycetes; order Kitasatosporales; family Streptomycetaceae; genus Streptomyces; species Streptomyces sp. NBC_00207. The sequence continues at coordinate 266,442 of NZ_CP130715.1, forward strand.
TCGCGGGCCTCGCCAGCCGCGGAACCTGGTTCCTACGCGGTCGTACGGTCGGCCTCAGCGCGCTCCATCCCCACGCATCGAGGAGTCGCCGTCATGGGCGGTCAGCAGGACAAGCGCCAGAGGCCGGGCAAGGGCCGCGAGAAGCAGCAGCGACCCCAGCCCCGCAGCGACCCGGCCAGGACCCGGTCCACCCCGAGCCCGGCGCCCCCTCCCGCGGCGGCCAGCGCCCCGACGAGAACAAACGGAGCCGCGAGGAAGACCCGCTCCAGGGCGAGCGCGAGCGCGACGAGGGCGTCTGAGCGCAAGCGGTACCCCACGCACGCAGAGCCCGGCCGGGCCTGTAGTCACCCGGAAGGGCCTCTGTCACGCCGCCGCTGGCCCGGCCAGGCCCTCCCGACCCCGTACCGGGCCCCACAACCGGAGCCCGGTACGGCGTGGCCCCGGGCAGGAGGTCCCGGGGCCCCGCTCAGCCGGCCCGCGCCGGGCTGCTGACCTCACACGGCCACCATGCCAGCGGCCACATTCCGGATTCAGGCGGCTCGCCGCACGGCGGGCCGCCGCCCCTGTCGACGCTTTTGACATGGGGGCAGCGGTCGGGGGCATGGTGGAGAAATGAGCGATGACGCGAGGATCAGGCGCGCCTCAGAGTTCCGGACCGAGATGTGCGCGACGCAAGGGGAAGCGGTGGTCACGGTCACCGGAGAGATCGACCTGATGACCAGCCCGATCCTTCGCGCCGCCCTCGAAGAAGCCATGGCCGACCGCCCGCACCACCTCGAAGTCGACTTCGCCCACGTGACCTTCTGCGACTGCGCCGGGCTGACCGCCCTCCTTCGGGCTCGGGCCGCAGCCCGGCAAGCCGGAGCGTCCTTCACGCTGGTCCACGTGGACGCACCCACCGTGATCCGGCTCTTCGACCTGACCGAAGCTGGCCCGCTCTTCGGACTCAAGCTCGCCGCAGCCTGAACCCGGGGGGCGCGGTTGTGGTGGTCTATCCGGCGCTGCGGGTGCCGGGCGGTTCCTGGGGGTCGACGCCGGTGGAGGCGGAGGCGTCCTTCGTGCCGCTGGGACGCTGGGAGCGGCCCCGGGGGCCGAGGTCGTGCATCCCCTTGCTGCCGGATCCCTTGCCCTGGTCCTCACCGCGGCTGCCCGTGCTCTTGGAGGGGGTGCCGTGGGGGTTGCCCGATTCTTCTTTCGAGACAGTCCTGCCGGGCCCCTTGGAGGGGGCGTACTTCTCCGGGTGGAAAGAGCGGTGGGCGCTGGGGTTGTCCTGCTGCTTGGTCTCGTCCACGTCCGGTGACCAGCCGTGCTGCTTGGTTCCCTTGTGCCGGCTCGACCCCTCGCCGTGCGGGGGCTCGGACGGCTTCGGCTGCTGCTTCGCCATATTCTGACCTGCTGTCCTGTATGCGGAGGACAGACCGCTCGGACACGCTCGCCCTACCGCTGGTAACACCATTCTCCCACCATCGGACCCAGCCAGCCCAGCACAATGCGGCGGGGGCCGTCCACCTCGCCGTCGCGTCAGGGTGCAGCCCGGCCCGATCTCCGGCACCACCTTGACCTGCGGTGCCGCCCTGCTGTGGGCATCTTCCCTGCACAGGACCTGATCACCCCTGCCGGGGCAGGTCGCGCGGTCTGCTGGGTCAACCCGCGCCCACCGGCGCTGTCGACCTCATGGAAGCCCTGCGCGCCTCCGTCGAACGGGCCCGCAGCCCCGAGGGCACCGGGCGAGAAGGCCAGCACCTCCACAGCCCGCGCAAGGAGCGAGGGGAAGGGGCCAGCCGACGCGAAGAAGCGCACTACCAGTTCCCCGGGAACTTCCCGTTCCCGGTCGCTCCGTTCGCTGACCAAGGCCGAGCTCTACGAGAAGGCCGCCAAGGCCGGCATCCGCGGCCGATCGGGCATGAGCCACGACTAACTCGCCGACGCCCTCGCCAGCGCCAAGAGCAGCTGACAGCCTCATCGCACACTCTGGGCTTCAGCGCTGCGCTTGGAAGTCCGTTGCATGGCAAGGCACTCGGCCGTCCGCCGAAGGGGGCGCATGGACCATGAGACCGCTCGGGGCAGCAGGCCGGGGGCCATTCGGGCGGCGGGACGGGGTCGGCGTGTGCTGGATCAGGTGTGGATGCGGCTGTTGGTGCCGTCGTGGTGGTCGGCGTGTTCGTCGTCGAATCGGTGCGAGACGGCCCGCGGCTGGCGTCATGGGCCGGGCGCGCCTCCGGGTGAACTGGGGCGCTCGCCGCCCCAGCGGATGCCCGTGCGCCAGGGGCCGACCGCACAGGCATCACGCAGTTCACCCCCGTGCGGCGCCGGAGTGCCGCCGCCCTCGCGGGCGCGTGACGTCACGGAACCCGGGCAGGTGCGGTTCATGGGCACACTGAAAGGCTGGGAGCGGGCGATCGAGCAGGCCGAGCAGGCCCTTGCGGAGAAGCTGTTCGGGAGTGATGCGGTGGAGGCGGAGGTGGTCGAGGTGCTGCTCCGAACGTGCGACGAGCAGGCCGTCGTGTGCAGCTCCCACCTCACCGTGGTGCCGAACCTGTACGCCGTCGAGCTGCCTCCGCCCGTGTTCGCCGAGATCAGCCCGCATCTCACCATCGTGGGGCAGGAGCTGACCAACCGTTTGGAGCGCCACGGCGAGCGCGAGGGCTACGAATGGGCCGGGCCGCTCACGGTGCGACTCACCGCGACCGACCACGTGCCCAACGGCCGCTACCAGATCCGCTGTGCCCCAATGGCACACATCACGTCCGCGCCGCTGAGCGCTCCGGACGCGTAACCCGGCGGCCCCCCACCGCGAACCTCTCCAGACAGCATCCTAAGGCGATCGCTCATCGGTGAGTTCAACAAGATCCGGTTGAGCCTGGGGCGCTTCCTCGTTCTGGGACTGGAGTTCCAGCTCGCGGGTGATGTGCTGCGCACCGCCGTCGCCCCCAGCCTCGGAGTCGCATGAACCGGCTCACCCGTCCAGACGCCGATAGCAGATGAGGGGATCAGCGGCCCCAGCGCAGCGCTGCCGTCTGCACCGGCGCGTCCCACAGCCGCAGCATTTCCTCATCGACCCGACACAGCGTCACCGAGCACCCCGCCATGTCCAACGAGGTGACGTAGTTTCCCACGAGGGTCCGGGCCACCGGGACGCGCCGAGCCGCCAGTACCCGGGCCACCTCTGCGTGGAAGCCGTACAGCTCCAGCAGCGGCGTTGCGCCCATCCCGTTTACCAGGGCCAGTACCGGCCCGTCGGCGGCCGAGGTCGCGTTCGCCATGTCGTCCAGCACGGAGCCCACCGCGACCTCCGCGATCTCCCCCGCCGGCATCATCGAGCGCCGCTCCCGGCCCGGCTCGCCGTGGATCCCGATGCCCAGCTCCAGCTCGCCGTCCGGCAGGTCGAAGGTGGGACTGCCCTTGGCAGGAGTGGTGCAGGCGCTCAGCGCCACGCCGAAACTGCCCGAGTCCTCGTTGACCCGTCGGGCGACTGCGGCGACCTGCTCCAGCGGCGCGCCCTCCTCCGCCGCCGCCCCGGCGATCTTCTCAACGAAGAGCGTGGCCCCGGTGCCGCGACGCCCGGCGGTGTAGAGGCTGTCGGTCACGGCGACGTCGTCGTTGACCAGCACCCGCTCGACCCGGATACCGTCCTCCTCGGCGAGCTCGGCGGCCATGTCGAAGTTCAATACGTCCCCGGTGTAATTCTTGACGACGAACAGCACCCCCTGACCGGAGTCCACGGCCTTGGCCGCCCGCACCATCTGGTCTGGCACGGGGGAAGTGAACACCTCGCCCGGACAGGCGGCGGACAGCATTCCGTATCCGACGAAGCCGGCGTGCAAGGGCTCGTGTCCGGAGCCGCCACCGGAGACGAGACCGACCCGCCCGCCCTGCCGTGCGTCCCGCCGTACGACGACCCGGGCGTCGGCGTCCACGTCCAGTTCGGGGTGGGCTGCGGCCAGCCCCCGCAGGGCGTCCGCGACCACGGTCTGGGGACTGTTGATCAGCATCTTCATCGTGTGCCTCCCGGTCGGAGCCGACGGGTGAGCGTCCGGCGCCGTCACGGAGCACCGATCACCGCACGCCGGGCAGACGCGTCCGCGAGGGCACGCCATACGAACAGTGTGCTGCCACGCCGCGGACACGAGAACTCGGGCGACCACCTCGGAGAAGGATCGAGGAACCCGAAGCGGCACTGGCCTGCGCGCATCCGGACCGCCCTCGCCTTTCCGGTACAGGCGACCCGTCTTACTCTGAACCGGGGGGCTCGGGGCAGTCGAATGCCGGTCTTCGGACCGGCGGGAAGCGGGCACCCATGAAGGAGCGCCTCAAAGCACATGGGCTGGTCGGCGAACTGTCGGCCGAATTCGCCGGCACCATGATCCTCATCCTCTTCGGCTGTGGTGTCGTGGCCCAGGTGGTCGCCGGTGGAGCCCTGACCGACCCGGCGGGGGGCCTCGGAAACCACGACAGCATCGCGTGGGCCTGGGGTCTCGGTGTGACCCTGGGCGTCTACGCCGCGGCGAGGCTGAGCGGCGCCCACCTCAATCCCGCAGTGACCGTCGCCCTGGCCGCTTTCAAGGGCTTCCCCTGGAGCAGGGTGGCCCCCTACGCGCTGGCTCAGCTGGCCGGAGCCTTCGTGGCGGCCCTGATCGTCCGCTGGAACTACACGGAGGCGCTGGCGAAGGCTGACCCCGGCCACACCATCAAGACGCAGGGTGTCTTCTCCACGCTGCCAGCCAACGGAAACCCGAACCTGCCGGTGACCGAGTGGGGCGCACTGCGCGACCAGATCATCGGCACCGCACTCCTCCTGATGCTGATCTTCGCGGTCACGGATCTGCTGGGCACGCCTCCCGGCGCCAACCTGGCACCATTCATCGTCGGCCTGATCGTCGTGGCGATCGGAATGGCCTGGGGCACCAATGCCGGGTACGCGATCAATCCGGCCCGTGACCTCGGCCCCCGGCTGGCCAGCTTCCTCACCGGGTACGGCGGGGCATGGAGGGATCAGTACGGCAACCTCTACTTCTGGGTGCCGATCATCGGCCCGTTCATCGGCGGGGTGCTGGGAGCGGGTATCTACAAGCTCCTCATCGGCCGGTTCCTGCCCACCGCGGAACCGGAGCCTCCCGGACGCGTACCGGCACCGGAGGAGAGCTGATCGCATCCTCGGCGGGCGGGGCGGACACGGCACGATGCCTTTCCCGTCCCGTCCCGTCGCGGATGACAGCCCCACACACGGCATCCCAAGAGGAGGCGGCACCCCATGGCTGACTTCGTCGGCGCAGTGGACCAGGGCACCACGAGCACCCGTTTCATGATCTTCGACCACGCTGGCAACGAGGTGGCGCGGCACCAGCTGGAGCACTCCCAGATCCTCCCGCGCTCTGGGTGGGTCGAACACGACCCGGTGGAGATCTGGGAACGCACCAACTCGGTCATCCAGAACGCCCTCCGGCACGGCAACCTCGACGCCTCCGACCTGGCGGCCGTCGGCATCACCAATCAGCGCGAGACGACCGTCGTCTGGGACCCCCGCACGGGCCGCCCGTACTACAACGCCATCGTCTGGCAGGACACCCGTACCGACTCCATCGCCGCCGCCCTAGAGCGTGGCGGCCAGGGCGACGTCATCCGCCGCAAGGCGGGGCTGCCACCGGCCACGTACTTCTCTGGCGGCAAGATCCAGTGGATCCTGGAGAACGTCGACGGCGTGCGGGAGGCCGCCGAGCAGGGTCATGCCCTCTTCGGCAACACCGACTGCTGGGTGTTGTGGAACCTGACCGGAGGCCCTGACGGCGGTATCCACGCCACCGACGTCACCAACGCCAGCCGCACCATGCTCATGGACCTGGAGACCCTCGACTGGGACGACGAACTGCTTGGCTTCTTCAACATTCCCCGGTCCATGCTGCCCACGATCAACCCGTCCTCCCACCCCGAGGCGTATGGACGGACCCGCACCTCCCGGCCGTTGCGGGAGGCCATTCCCATCACGGGCGTGCTCGGCGACCAGCAGGCGGCCACCGTGGGCCAGGTCTGCTTCGCGCCCGGCGAGGCGAAGAACACGTACGGGACCGGCAACTTCCTGGTCCTCAACACCGGGACGGAACTCGTCCGCTCGCAGCACGGCCTCCTGACCACCGTGGCGTACCAGTTCGGCGACAGCCCCGCAATCTACGCACTCGAAGGATCCATCGCGGTCACCGGCTCCGCCGTGCAATGGCTGCGCGACCAGCTGAAGATCATCGGCGACGCCGCCGAGAGCGAGCGCCTGGCCAGCACCGTCGAGGACAGCGGCGGCATCTACTTCGTCCCCGCCTTCTCCGGCCTGTTCGCCCCGTACTGGCGCTCCGACGCCCGCGGCGCGATCGTCGGCCTCGCCCGCTACCACGACAACGGCCACCTGGCGCGCGCCACCCTCGAAGCCATCTGCTACCAGAGCCGGGACGTCGTGGAAGCCATGGAGCAGGATTCGGGCGTACACCTCGACGTGCTCAAGGTCGACGGCGGAGTCACGGCCAACGACCTGTGCATGCAGACGCAGTCCGACATTCTCGGCGTACCGGTCAGCCGTCCCGTCGTCGCCGAGACCACCGCGCTCGGCGCCGCCTACGCGGCCGGCCTCGCCACCGGCTTCTGGCGGGACACCGACGAACTGCGCACCCACTGGCAGGAGTCCAAGCGCTGGAACCCCGAGTGGTCGGAGGAACGTCGCACGGAAGGGTACGAGGGCTGGAAGCGGGCGGTGGAGCGCACGCTCGACTGGGCCAAGGTCGAATAGGCTCCGGCCCGCGCCCGCAGCACTGAGGAGGAGACCATGGTCGATCCGGTAGCCCTCTCACCCCAAGCGCGCACACAGGCCCTCGCCGACATGGGACAGGGCGAACTCGACGTGCTCGTGATCGGGGGCGGCGTCGTCGGCGGCGGCGCCGCCCTGGACGCTGCCACCCGGGGCCTGAGCGTCGGGCTCGTCGAAGCCCGCGACTGGGCCTCGGGTACGTCCAGCCGCTCCAGCAAACTCATCCACGGCGGCCTGCGCTACCTGGAGATGCTCGACTTCCGCCTCGTCGCCGAGGCTCTCAAGGAACGGGGCCTCCTGCTCCGGTTCCTCGCCCCCCACCTGGTGCGTCCGGTGCCGTTCCTCTACCCCCTGCAACACCGCATCACCGAGCGCCCGTACGTCGGCAGCGGCGTGCTGCTGTACGACGCGATGGCCCGGGCCTCCGGCACCTCCGGCGGCCTGCCCCACCACCGGCACCTGAGCAGGAGCCGGGCCCTGCGCGAGGCGCCGGCTCTTCGCTCCGACGCCCTGGTGGGCGCCATCCAGTACTGGGACGCCCAGGTCGACGACGCCCGGCACACCATGTTCCTCGCCCGCACGGCCGCCTCGTACGGGGCGCTGACGGCCAACCGGGCCCGCGTCAGCCGGTTCCTGCGGCAGGGCGAGCGGGTGGTCGGCGCCGTCGTCACGGACCTGGAGAGCGGCGACGAGACGGAGGTGCGGGCCAAGCAGGTCATCAACGCAACCGGGGTGTGGACGGACGACACCCAGGCCATGGCCGGCACCCGCGGCCAGTTCCACGTGCGCGCCTCCAAGGGCGTCCACCTGCTCGTCCCCCGTGACCGGATCAACTCCCGCACCGGTCTGATCCTGCGCACCGAGAAGAGCGTGCTGTTCGTCATCCCGTGGGGCCGGCACTGGATCATCGGGACGACCGACACCGACTGGACGCTCGACAAGGCCCACCCGGCCCTCAGCTCCAAGGACGTCACCTACCTGCTGGAACACGTCAACAGCGTCCTGGCCACCCCCCTGGTCCCCGAAGACGTCGAGGGCGTCTACGCCGGCCTGCGCCCCCTGCTGTCCGGCGAGGCGGCGGAGACCAGCAAGCTGTCCCGGGAGCACCTCGTCGCCCATCCTGTACCAGGACTCGTCGTGGTGGCGGGCGGCAAGTACACCACATACCGGGTGATGGCCAAAGACGCGGTCGACGAGGCCGTCCGAGGCCTGGACGAGAAGGTTCCCAACTGCGTCACACACCGCGTTCCGCTACTGGGCGCCGACGGCTACTTGGCGCTGTGGAACTCGCGGCAACGGCTTGCCAAGCGCTCCGGGCTCCATGTCGCCCGCATCGAACACTTCCTGAACCGCTACGGCTCCCTGGCGCCCGAACTGCTCGCCTTGGTGGCTGCCGACCCCGCGCTCGGCGAGGCACTGCCGAGCTCCGACGACTACTTGAGGGTCGAGGCTGTCTACGCGGTGACCCACGAGGGGGCCCGCCACCTGGAGGACGTCCTCGCCCGGCGCACCCGGATCTCCATCGAGTCCTGGGACCGGGGGGTGGACGCGGCACCGACCGTGGCCCATCTGATGGCGCCCCACCTGGGATGGGACCGGGCGCACCAGGACCGGGAGGTCGACCACTACCTCAAGCGCGTGGCCGCCGAGCGCGAGGCCCAGCAGCAGCCGGACGACCTGACCGCCGACGCGGTGCGGCTCGGTGCCCCCGACATCATCCCGGTGAACTGAACGGCCGCACGTGGGGGGCTCCGCCACGTCCCCGGCTGGCGTAAAGCGATCCGCATGATCGGCAGGCTCGCCGGCCGGGGCCCCTCTTGACGGGCCCGGCTGTGTGCTGACGTGCTCGCACGATCGTGGAATCGACCGAAACGACCCAGGCCAGGTCACCTTCGGCGTCAGCCTGGGCCACCAGAGCGGTGAAGACCTCCGCCCAGGTGCCGTCGGCTGCCCAGACTCGCAGGCGGTTGTGGACGCCCGTCCACGACCCGAAGTGTTCGGGCAGGTCCATCCACGGCGTGCCAGGGCTCTGAGACACTGCCGCGCCCGTGGTCAGGCGGTCTTTATCGCGCCTCCGTCGATGATGTGGTCCGCCCCGGTGGTGCTGGCGGCAAGGGGCGAGGCGAGGTAGGCGACGAGGGCGGCGACCTCGTCGGGGCTGACGAGCCTGCCGGTGACCATGCCCATGGCAGTTGGGAGCTGGGCCAGGAGCCGTTCCTGTTCCAGGCCCATCGACTTGGCCAGCTCGGCTCCGTAACCGTGGGGGCTGTCCCACATATCCGTTCGGACGGGACCAGGAGAGACGGTGTTGACGCGCACGCCCTGGGGACCGAACTCCTCGGCCAGCGCCTTGCCGAATGCGGTCAGTGCAGCCTTGGCCGTGGTGTAGGTGATAGGGCCTGCATGCGGGGTCCTGGCTCCGTTGGAGGAGATGTTGACAATGGCTCCCCGGCTGTCGGTGAGGTGAGGCAGCGCGGCCCGGGTGGTGCGGACCGAAGCGAGGAAATTCAGGTCGAACGTGTGATACCACTGCTGGTCGGTGAAGGTGAGGAAGCCACCCGTCTGACCTGCCCCGGAGTCGCCGCCGCCTACATTGTTGACGAGGAGATCCAGCCTGCCGAGCTCGGCTTCGGCCTTGGCGACGAGGCGGGCAGGGCCGTCGGCTGTGGAAAGGTCCACGGATAGGCCAATCGCGCCGGTGGCCTTGAGCTCCGGCGTGATCGTCCGTGCCGCGGCCACCACCCGCATGCCCTCACCCACCAGTGCGGAGACGATGGCCAGACCGATCCCCCGGCTCGCGCCGGTCACGACAGCGGCCTTGTTGGTCAGTTGCAGATCCATGGAACCCCTACCTCTAACTGAGCCTTCCTCGATGCCGTAAACCTAGAACATGCAACATCAATGTCGCACGTAATTTGGGAATGGCAACTATCCCGTACCCTTCTCAGGGAGACGGGAAGAGGAGCCTCGTGGAACAGAAGAGTCAGCAGCGGCCACTGCGCGCGGACGCGGAGCGGACAGTGAGGGCAATCCTGCAAGCCGCCGAGCGTGTCCTCAGCTCCAATCCGGCAGCCACAATGGAGCAGATCGCGGAGGCGGCAGGCGTAGCTCGGACGACCGTGCACCGCCGCTTCACCAGCCGCGAGGCCTTGGTGGCCGCACTGACGGCTTGGGCCACAAAACAGTTCCATGAAGCAGTGACGAGCGCCCATCCAGACAGCGCTCCACCACTAGTCGCCCTCTATCAAGCGACCGCCAACGTCCTCCGAGTCAAGAGCGGGTGGGGGTTCGCAATGAGCATGACCACACCCCAGGACCCCGACGTGGCACGAGCACATGCCGATGTGCTCGATCAGTGCGACCGCCTGTTCCAACGGGCAAGAGAGGCCGGCGTACTACGGCCCGACACTGACCTGGCATGGGCCCGCCGCGTGTACTACGCCCTCATCCACGAGGCTGCCCAGAACCGCTCGGACGAAGCCGACGATGTGGACGAGCTCGCAACCCTCGTGGTCGACACGTTGTTGCGTGGAATGGGTCGGCAGAGCAGCTTCCTCAGCCCTTGACGAACTCTCTGCACGTCGCAACCCGATAGCCGGGCGAGGTTCGGCCTGCGCAGGCTGCGCAAGCGACCGTCTGACGCATCAGGATCATCAGCGGCGCGCCGTCGGCGACCGTCAGCGGGCATCCGGACATCCGGCGCCCGCTGGTGACGTTCGCCGAGCAGGCCGACGGGTTGACCAGCCGCTACGACCAACCGACCCCATCCTTCAGTAGATGGTCGGCGCTCTGGGTCGTCCCGGCCGCTCGCGCTGTGGTCTGACTGCCGCAGCTGCTGGGCATCGCGGTCAGCTGGATGGCCTGTGCTGCGCGTGGCGATGGCGCTCCCGGGGACAGGTCTCACGGAGCCGCCGCCTGGGCCACCTCCTCATCCACGAGCTGTCACAGTCGCAGTGCCCGGAGACCAACGACGATCCCCCTGATGGCCGCCCGTATCCTGACCAGGATCCGGGGTAGTGCCGCACGATCGGTCACCCGGGGGGCCGCCTTGGGCCTCCTGTCATACCGGCAGGCTCATGGGGCGGCTCGGAACCATCTGGGGAGGGGTTTTGAGAAGTTTCGCCATGCTTGGAAAGCGGCGTGGAGCCAACGGGCTTGTAGCTGTCGTGGCCGTCGCCGCGTCGCTGCTGACGGCGGGACCGGTACTGGCCGCGGAGGCCGTGCCGCCGCCAGGGGCGGGTGAGTTGCGGGTGATCACGTGGAACGTCTGCGGTGAGGCTGGCGGGAGCCGCGGCGGCACGGATCCGGGTTACTGCCTGCACCGCAACGAGCCGGCGCAGAAGATGAAGGCGGTCGCCGACCTCGCCAAGAAGCACCACGCCGACGTGGTGATGTTGCAGGAGGCGTGCGGCTACACGGAACAGATGTCGGAGGAGACGAAGGCCCGGAGCCACCAGAGGCTACTGGAGGGCGAACTCCCAGGCTGGAAGGTCGTGCATGCGGTCGGCGACCGCGGAGCGAGGGGCACGTCGGGCGTCCTTCCCAGCGAGTGCCGCGGCACATTCCTCGGCGGCAACGTCGGCGTGCTCATCGCGGTCAAGGGCAACCTCTCCCCGCAGTGGCCATTGCACCCCTCTTCCGGGTGAGGCCCACCGTTGACGCACTGATACGGATGTAAGCCGCACCCGGACAGAGTGCTCGCCTCCGGGTGGCGCTGCCGGGGCGTGCCCCGGCGGTGGGGTTCAGAAGGAGACGTCGAAGTAGTCGATGTCGGTGAACTCGACCCGGAGCTGGTCGGCCCGGGTACTTTACGCAGTCAGCTCGACGGTAATCGGCGGCGATGTGCGTGCAAGTACGTCTCCGGACGCGTCCTGATAGGTCTCAACCACCAAGCTCAGCCTGTGCAGTCCAGGCTTGCTCGGAGTAAGAGGTCCTAACAAAGGCGTTGGACGTGGCGGTGGGTGATGAGGCAGTGGCGAGGCCGAGGAAGGCTTCGTGGATGTCGTCGCGTCGTTCCCATCGGATCCGTAGTCGGCGGAAGCCGTGGAGCCAGGCGATGGTCCGCTCGACAACCCAGCGGTGGATTCCGAGGCCGGATCCGTGTGGGATGCCGCGGCGGGCGATCACGGGTTTGACGCCGGTCGCCCAGACGAGACGGCGGTATTTGTCGTGGTCGTAACCTCGGTCGCCGAGGAGGCTGTCGGGTCGGTTGCGTGGCCGTCCGACCAGGCCGGAGACCGATGGGATCTTCTTCAGCAGGGGGATCAGCTGGGTGACGTCGTTGCGGTTTCCGCCGGTCAGGGAGACGGCGAGTGGGATGCCCTGGCCGTCGACGATGAGGTGGTGCTTGCTGCCCGGACGTGCTCGGTCGACCGGGCTGGGACCGCTTTTGGGCCCCGTCGAGCGGCCCTGACGTGGGAGGAGTCGATCACCGCCCGCGACCAGTCCAGCTTCTTCGCGACCCGCAGCTTCTTCAGCAGCACCAGATGCAGTTGATCCCACACGCCAGCGTCGTTCCAGGCGGCCAGTCGCCGCCAGCAGGTCATGCCCGATCCGAAGCCCAGCTCCTGCGGCAGGTACTCCCACTGGATCCCGGTATGCAGCACGAACAGGATCCCGCAGAGCGCCTGCCGGTCGGGCACCCGAGGACGGCCCTCCACCTGTTTCTGTGCCGGCTCAGGCAGCAACGGCTCGATGAGCAACCACAGTTCATCCGACACGATCCATGGCCGCGACTGACGCTTCCCCACAGCTAGACCAACGACCCCCCGGACCGAAAGTCACATGATCAACAGCTTCTGTTAGGACCTCTAAGAGCCCACCCCCCCACTCGAGCCAATTCGTCCGGGTCAGCACCTGCCGGGTCGATCCGATGGGGGTGATGGCGACATCCCCCTCTGGAGCCGTCAATGTGGCACCCTGCACCCCACCCACAAGCAGGTTGCGACGCTCCGCTCGCGCCGGCACGCAGCCGCGCAACGACCCCCACGAACAGATCCCCGAGTCTCCCAGCTGGCGCTGACGCGACGAAGCCCCCGCCGCCACAGGCGACGGGGGCTTCAGGGCGTCCGCAGGCGGACGGCTCGTGCCCCGCGGCGAGTTAAGGGGTGATCCAGCCGCTTTCGGCTAATGCTCACGCACGAGCTTCCCTTCGGCGTCGATTCGATGCTTCAACAGTTCACTTACAAGCGCCTCATTGTCCTCCTGCGTGAGGAGGTCACTCGTCAAGGAGACATCGTAGTGAACCTTTTGCCCCTCCAGGGCCACAAGAGTTGACTTGCACGTTGCCCCCGGATCAAAGTCCGAGCTGCTCGCAAGCGATCCACCGATGACGTTCCCGTCGGTGTCGGTGACGAGCGTGACTTTCGCCATGATTCCCCTCCGTCTAACCGCTGAGCGCGTGAGCCCGATACGAGATCCCGATACCACTCCCGTTCGTGACGGTGTAGTGGTAGAAGCATCGACTGGTAAAACCATCGGGATTTCTGGCCGTAAACCTCACGTGCCCGATTGATCCGTTCAGGGCCTGGTTGAGCGCTTCAGGAGCCGCGCCGATCACGTTGGGGCCGTAGTAAGCCTCGTTGCCGTACCTCCATTGCCAACCGAGTGTGGTGTTAGGGCCAATGAAGTGCACCACGGGGTCGTAGTGGACAGCCACCGATATCCCTCCTCCTCTAACGCGACATCAGAGCTGGAATGCACCGCGATATGCGGAGTCCAAGCCGCAGGGACATCGACGACGCTCTCCGCATATGACAGGAGTCTATGGCGACAGGTAAAGATTGCCGCGCCGCAATGGTGGCGTGTCGCCGAAGGGTCAAAATCCACGGGCTCCACAGTCTGAGCGCCGCGGACAGGGCCTCATGCAGGCGAAGGTGTTCCATCCTCCCTCCACCACCCCCCACATCACCCATTCGAGTGACAACAGGCGGCGACCGTGCGATTCGAACGGCCGGGAAACAGCGAGGTGGTGAGATGCCCCGCCGGGGATTCGGCTGCATCCGGATTCCCGCCGGGCCTCGTTCGCCCTTACCGGGGTCCAACGGCCCGTCCCGGCGATACCGTGGGGGCAGACGCCGAACGACTGCCCAGGAGCACACCGATGAGTCAAGAGCCGGCCCCCGCCAGCACGGTGCGGCAGCCACTGGAGCCCGCAGCCGCCGACGCGGTTCGCGCCTACGCCGCCAGGACCCGCGAGAACGCCGACCGGCTCGCCGGCGTCCTCGAGGACATCGCCGCCAACGGCCTGCCGTCGGTGGAGGAGTGCACACCCTGGGAAGAGCTGCGCGAAGCGCACCTCGCCCGGCTCGCCGCCCAGCGTCCGGGCCGTCGCCTGATGGCCCCACGACGCGCCCAGATCGCGCTCAGCGACTCCGCCGCCAAGCAACTCGAAGACCTCACCACCGAACGCGAACTCCACGCCCTGGACCGCACCCTGGTCGCAATCTCCGTGAACCCGGAGATCGGCGCACCGATCCCCGCCGACGGCACCCGGCCCGAGCTTCGCCAGTACACCGACGAGATCGAAGACGTCCGCGTCCTGTACTTCATCACCGCACTGCGCACCGTCCTCGTGGTCGCCTACATCGAAACCTGACCGCGATCACATCGCCCGCCTGCCGCCGCGTGCGGCCGGCGCCACCGCGGGTCATTGCCGCGATGGCGTTGTGCCACGGCTCAGCTCAGCCGGACGATGGCGTAGGCCGACGCGTCGCGCTCGTACGCGGGGCCAGACCCGGCGCGATGACTGCCACCCGTGAGTTGGGGGCGCCAGGAGACCAGCCCAGCCCAAGAAGCCCCGCGGATCTCACGTCCGTGGTTCTCTGGGGTACGACTTCAGACTGGTCCCGTCGTCGGCGGCCCGTCAGCCACCCACCAGTTCCTCAGCTCGTGAAGAAGGCCAGGCGGTCGCATATCCGCAGAGCCGCCGGTCCCCCGGTCAGTTACCGGCCTCCGCGTGGAGAGCCCGCGCCATGGGAGAGGATCCGTCGGTGACGAAGGAACGGATCTGTGCCAGGTAGGCGTCCCGATCGACACGGCCGTCGCCGTCCTCGTCCAGCGCGTCGAACGCCGAACGGGCATTGTCTGCGGGGTTGCCCAGGGCATGGCGCAGCCTTGTGAACTCCGCCCGGTCGAGGTGGCCGTCGCTGTCGGTGTCGGCCAGGTCGAACAGCGATCCCAGAGCGGTCCTGCACACCTCGTCGAAGGCCTCCTCGCCCGCCCACGCCTCGTACTCCGTGAAGGTCACCCGGCCGTCCCGGTTCGCGTCCATCGAGCCGAACACCCCCTCGTGCGCGGTGCGTGCCAAGGACAGGAGCGGGTCGTCGCCGGCCCGGCCCAGGGCCGCTGCCGCGCGTTCGGGCCGGGCAAGGTACTCCTGGCGGGAGATGGCCCCGTCGCGTGGCCGACGGCACGTCCGGACCGCTCCCAACATCGAAGTACACCGGACCCGGTTCGCGGCCGCCGACGAGCACACCCGCCGCGCCCGCATGCGCATCCCCGAACTCGACCGTCCACCAGTCCCAATCCACCAGCACACGGCCTCTCCCACGTTCCCTGCCCACAGGCAGGATCCCGTCTGCGACCCTGCCCCGTCCGCGCACGCGCCCGACACCCGGACGGGCCCAACAACCGGTGCGGTTGGGCACCGGGCGCCACGACACATGCGATCTCTCCGTTTGGCGATGGTCGTGTCAGAGACAGCGGGTCCTGATGTGTAGCTGCTGGTCGGGGGCTGTTTCGAGGTGTGTGGCCACTGTCTTGGATGTGAGAGACCGGGTCTATCCACTGTGAGAGACGCCCAGGTCGCTTGCTGACGCAGAGGCGAGAGATCGCAGCCTGATCTCCTCCCACACCGAGGACGTCAGCGAGGAAAGCGTGCTGGTCTGTGTCACCGGCGACCCGCGGGCCGCAGCGAACCCCGGCGCGGCGACTTCCTGGACGTCCCACCCCACGTTTCTGGATCGGCGGCGGAACCAGGCCGCCCTGTTCCGCCGAATCCGCCCCACGCTCTGACCCCCGACCCGACGCCAAGCCGGGGCACATCCCTCCGAGCGACTGCAGCATCGGCAAAATCCATGATTACGCCGTACCAATATAGGGCCGTCAAGTCCCGAGTTTCAGTAACGTGACAGGCCGATACCGTTGGCGCTTACTAGAAGAACATGAACAGGCACCTAACCACGTTCCACCGCGACTCTCACGGCGGCGCAGTTTGTGGGACATGATTCCCCGCAGGAAAGGCGCCACCTCGTCTGCCCAATATCCTCGCTTAGGCCCCAAGGAGTTCTCTCATGGCAATCTTCGTCAGTCTCGGTCCAGGTAGCCCCGTCACCATTTCCTACATCCTCGGCGGACACGACAATATAATTAGAGTCAGTTACAACATGCTCTATTCGCCGCAGGAGTTGGCTTGGACGAATGCGGGAGGAACGTGGTGGGACAGCGTGGCCTTCTTCGAGGAGGACGACGTTGACGATGATTGGCTCTTCAATTTTCAGCCACGTCTTTTTCAGCCAAGATCTCGTGTGGAGACGCGAACTTTCGACGTTGTCCCGACCGAAGACTGGGACACGGAGCTCGGCTCGGAAGAGATTAGGGCCTATGTGCACCACCGGCGCAACGATGGCGTCAGTGACTCTATTATTGAAAAGTCGTTTCGCCTAGACGTCTCTCTCTGAGGCGGGCCTGTGGGCTAGCTTGCAGGCGTCGTTACCGCTCTGCGCCGGTCTGCGGGACGCGGGCCGCCTCTCTTTCGGATCTCATTAGGCCCCCGCTCCCGCGCACCGCGCTTCGCGGCGTTGTCGGGACGCCCGAGTACGTCCAGGTGCGATCTCTCGGTTTCGTGTCAGTGAGTTGAGGGCCAGCGGCGAGTGTGTTCGGTCGGGGCCTGCGGCGCTGGTCAGGGCCAGGTGCTGGCTGCCGCTCTCACTTTCACGAAGTGAGAGGTTGGGGCTCGGTTCACTGTCAATCGGGTGAGAGATATGCAGGTCACGCACTGACACGAAAGCGAGAGATCGCAACTCATCTCGAAAACACAACACTCCCGATAGGGTTAAGAGGTCCTAACAAAGGCGTTGGACGTGGCGGTGGGTGATGAGGCAGGTGGCGAGGCTGAGGAAGGCTTCGTGGATGTCGTCGCGTCGTTCCCATCGGATCCGTAGTCGGCGGAAGCCGTGGAGCCAGGCGATGGTCCGCTCGACAACCCAGCGGTGGATTCCGAGGCCGGATCCGTGTGGGATGCCGCGGCGGGCGATCACGGGTTTGACGCCGGTCGCCCAGACGAGACGGCGGTATTTGTCGTGGTCGTAACCTCGGTCGCCGAGGAGGCTGTCGGGTCGGTTGCGTGGCCGTCCGACCAGGCCGGAGACCGATGGGATCTTCTTCAGCAGGGGGATCAGCTGGGTGACGTCGTTGCGGTTTCCGCCGGTCAGGGAGACGGCGAGTGGGATGCCCTGGCCGTCGACGATGAGGTGGTGCTTGCTGCCCGGGCGTGCTCGGTCGACCGGGCTGGGACCGCTTTTGGGCCCCGTCGAGCGGCCCTGACGTGGGAGGAGTCGATCACCGCCCGCGACCAGTCCAGCTTCTTCGCGACCCGCAGCTTCTTCAGCAGCACCAGGTGCAGCTGGTCCCACACGCCGGCGTCATTCCAGGCGGCCAGTCGCCGCCAGCAGGTCATTCCGGATCCGAAGCCCAGCTCCTGCGGCAGGTACTCCCACTGGATCCCGGTATGGAGCACGAACAGGATCCCGCAGAGCGCCTGCCGGTCGGGCACCCGAGGACGGCCCTCCACCTGTTTCTGTGCCGGCTCAGGCAGCAACGGCTCGATGAGCAACCACAGTTCATCCGACACGATCCATGGCCGCGACTGACGCTTCCCCACAGCTAGACCAACGACCCCCCGGACCGAAAGTCACATGATCAACAGCTTCTGTTAGGACCTCTAATACTCCAGCCGTAGATCGTGATCTTCATGGCTGGGCGGCTGCTTGCCGTCGGTAGTGGCAGTCGCGGGCGCGGGCCTGGTGTCGGCGTCGCCAGTGCGACCAGCGGAGTCGGTGCGCGAGGTCGTGGGCCCGGCTGGTCAGGGTGGTGAACAGGCGTTGGATCTCGGTGCAGGTCGGTATGGACCGAGGCCGGCCTGTGGCGTCGGCTGCACCGGGCGGTGCTGGACGAACTCGGGAACGAACGGCTCGTTGGATCTCGAAGGATGTGAGGGCCGTCGGGAGCGGCCCGGAACTGAACTGGTGCAGCACACGTCTCCCGCACCATGATCTCAAGTGAGCGCCAAGAGCACGCGATCTCCACCAAGCTGGTCTCGCCGTCCGCAGTGAGTGCGGAACCGTCGAAGACCAACGACTACAACAGCTTCGCCGAGGCGTACGCGGCCGCAAACGAAACCAACCTGGTCAATGCCTACTACGAGCGGCCCGCGATGCTGGCCCTCGCTGGAGACGTGGCCGGCCGACGGATTCTCGACGTCGGCTGCGGCTCGGGGGCCCTGTTTGCCGCGCTGCGCGACCGTGACGCCGTTGTGAGTGGCTTCGACACGAGTGCCGGGATGCTGGAGCTGGCTCGGCGGCGGCTCGGCGACGGTGCGGAGCTGCAGGTGGCGGACCTGGGCAGCCCGCTTCCTTACGCTGATGACACATTCGACGATGTAACGGCGTCCCTGGTGCTGCACTATCTGGAGGACTGGGGGCCGGCGCTGGCCGAGCTGCGACGCGTACTCAGGCCCGGCGGTCGGCTGATCGCATCTGTCGACCATCCCTTTGCCATCAACCTCATACACCGCGAGGCCGGTCGCGAGGCCGAGCACAACTACTTCGACACCACCAAATGGACCGTGGAGTGGACCATTGGCGGCCATACCGCCCTGGTGAGCAGGTGGAACAGGCCGCTGCACGCGATGATCGAGGCTTTCATCGGGGCCGGTTTCCGGATTACGGTCATCAGCGAGCCGGAGCCTGATCCCGCCGCCCGCGAGATGTTCCCCGAGGCCATCGCGGCCAAGCCGCGCTTCCTGTGCTTCCTGTTCTTCGTCCTGCAGGCCGACTAGTACTCCAGCCGTAGGTCGTGATCTTGCTGGTCGGGGCCGGTGCGGAGACGGCTGCGGCCACCGTTGATCATCGTGAGTTGTGTCGACCAACGAAGATCAGGCGGTGGCCGCAGGTCACAGCGTAGTGCCTGCCCGGTGGCGGTCGATGTTCGACCAGCTGACGGGCCGGTTTGCGCGGGTCGAACCACGCCGCCACGCAACGGCGTTGGTGCTGGGCCTGCTGGCGGACCTGCCAAGGAAGAACTGCTGGACGCTGGCCGAGCACGCGGGCGACTCCACCCCGGACGGCATGCAGCACCTGCTGCACCGCGCGAAGTGGGACGCCGACGCGGTCCGCGACGACGTACGCGCCTACGTGGTCGAGCACCTGGCCGATGACGAAGCCGTGCTGGTGGTCGACGAGACCGGCGACCTGAAGAAGGGCACCGCCACGGTCGGCGTCCAGCGCCAGTACACCGGCACGGCGGGCCGGATCGAGAACTCCCAGGTCGCCGTCTACCTCGTCTACTCCGCCGCCTGCGGGCATGCCGCGATCGACCGGGCCCTGTACGTCCCGCGCTCGTGGACCGACGACCTCGACCGCTGCCGGACCGCCGGCATCCCCGAAGACCTCACCTTCACGACCAAGCCGGTACTGGCGGCTCGGATGATCACCCGGGCTCTGGATGCGGGAACGCCCGCCCGCTGGGTCGCCGGCGACGAGGTCTACGGCGACAACCCGCACCTGCGGGCCGCGCTGGAAGACCGCCGGACCGGCTACGTCCTGGCAGTCTCCAGCACCCACCAAGTCACCACGGTGGCAGGGAAGTTCCCGGCCAAGGCCATCGTGGCGAAGATCCCGAAACGGGCCTGGCAGCGGCGCTCGGCCGGAGCGGGCGCCAAGGGCGAGCGGTACTACGACTGGGCCCAGGCCGACATCCACGGCCCCGCCGACCGGCCCGGGCACTGGTGGCTGCTGGTCCGCCGCAACCGGAGAAGCGGTGAACTCGCCTTCTACCGCGGCTTCTCACCCCACTCCGTCCCGCTGTCCGACCTGGTGCGGGTGGCCGGACGGCGCTGGACGGTGGAGGAGACCTTCCAGGCCGGCAAGGGCCTGGCGGGGCTGGACGAGCACCAGGTCCGCCGCTGGACCTCCTGGCACCGCTGGGTCACCCTCGCGATGCTCGCCCACGCCTTCCTCGCCGTCACCGCAGCCGCCGAACGCCGCGACCACCCCGCCCCCGACGACCTGATCCCCTTGACCTGCAACGAGATCCAACGCCTGTTCACCACCCTGACCAGCCGGGCCCACGACCTCGCGCACCGACTCTGCTGGTCACACTGGCGACGCCGACACCAGGCCCGCGCCCGCGACTGCCACTACCGACGGCAAGCAGCCGCCCAGCCATGAAGATCACGATCTACGGCTGGAGTACTAAGGCCCTGCCTCTGGTTCTACTCACGGTCACGGTTCAGGCGCTCATGCCGGCCCCGGCGGGCGAGAGCGGGGACCCCGCCTGGGCAGGCACACCGGGCCTTGCCACCGTGTGGCTCGTGGTGCCGTTCCAGGCCGCGGCCGAGGAGTACGCGTTCCGCGGCTGGCTGCTGCAGGGAGTCGGCGCCTGGTGCCGCTCACCATGGATGGCGATCACACCCCAGGCACTGCTCTTCGCCGTAGCCCACGGCTGGGGCACCGTCTGGGGCTTCACCGACCTCGTCGTCTTCGGCGTGGCGACCGGCTGGCTGACCATCCGTACCGGCGGACTGGAAGCCGCCATCGCCCTGCACATCCTCAACAACCTGGTGAGCATGAGCATCGCGGCCGCATTCGCCGGCGCCTTCGCCTCGGACGACACCGCCGCCGACATGGACTGGGCCGCCTTGGCCATCGACATCCCCATGGTGCTGCTCTACGCGACCGCCGTGCTGTGGGTCACCCGCCGCCGCGAACGCACAAGCGGCACAGACGTGCCCGGCAGGCCGAACACCTCACCGCCACCGCCCACCCCGCAGACTGCCGCGGCCTCACGCCCCACCGGAAGTCACATGGACCCGGCCGCCGAAGCCTGACCAACAGTCACGGAACGCGACAGGAAAACGCGAGCCGGGCCGGGCAGGCACGTTCGCGGACCCGGACAGGTGCCAGCCAGGCCTCGTGCAGCGCTAGGCCGTGTATCGAAAGAGTCCTGCTGAACACCGCGAGCCGATTTCGAGGGCACGGGGCTGTCAGTGCCCTCAAGTAGGTTCTGTCCGTTCGGCCTGACAGGTGGGTCGTGGAGCTGAGGGATTCGTCGTAGTGAGCATCTACCTGCACTTTCGTGCCGTGGCTGAGTCCAAGATCCGGGATGACCACACCTGGCTCGCCGCGTTCATGTCTGAGGCTTGGGAAAACGACGACGCCGAGTACGCCGCAGGCATCGCCCACTCGATCAACAAGGGCTGGGACGCTGTAAACGACTTCTACGCAGCCGCCGATGCCCTCTATACAGACGCCGACGAGCCCTGGAATTTGCCGATCTACGGCGGCCGCCCGGTACCCCACAGCGCTGACGCCGATCCCTCCGATCCCCCGCTGATGCTTCTGGAGCCGTCTGGGGTGTCACAGGCCGCGCGTTTCCTTACGACTGTCTCTTTCGACGAGCTGTGGAACGTCGTCGACGCAAGGTTCAGCGCCCTCGGCCGGACCAAGCAGGAGCACCTCGAACATCACAGGAACCTCCAAGAGTTCTACGGACAGGCGGCTTCGGCAGGCCACGCGGTGGTCAAAGCGGTACGGGCTTGAGTCGTGGCTACGTGCTGATCACAGCCATTCGTTGATGGCCGCGACCAGCACGGTCGCCTCGTAGCGGACGGCGAGTTTGATGCCCCTATGGATGTCAAGCCGCCAAGACGTGGGTGGTGGTGCGGGTGATGAGCCGGTGGATCTCGCGTGCGACGTAGCGTTTGAGGCAGCGGAGTGCTTCGCGGCGGGTCTTGCCTTCGGAGACGCGCCTGTCGATGTAGCCGCGGGTGCGGGTGTCCCAGCGGAGACGGGCCAGCACGATGGTGTAGAGGGCGGAGTTGGCCTGCCGGTTTCCGCCCCGGTTGAGGCGCCGACGCTGGGTTTTCCCGGAGGAGGCTTCGACTGGGCTCACGCCGCAAAGCGCCGCGAATGACGCCTCGCTGCGGAGGCGTTCCGGGTTGTCGCCCGCTGCAATCAGAAGCGTCGCGGCAGTGTCGGGGCCGACGCCGTAGCAGGCCAGGAGCTGCGGGTTGTGCTGCGTGATGACGTCTCTGATCCGCGCGGTGAGGTCTTCGATCTCCTCGGTGAGGTGCTGAATCCGCCGGGCCAGGAGTTTGAGCGTGTGGGCGGCGGCACCGGCCGTTCCGGAGGCCGAGCTGTCGAGCGCGGCGCAGGCACGTATCAGTTTGGGGTTGCTCAGACCGGCCAGAGACTCGCGGAGCTCAGGGGCGGTGGCCACGAGAACAGCCTTGAGCTGGTTGATCGCCTGAGCCCGGGACTTGATCGCGGAGGCCTTGGCCATCTTGAACAGCCTGAGCATCTCCACGGGCCCGTCGCCGGCCTTCGCGGTCGCCGTCGCCCTGCCAGTGATCACTGCGCGGGCTGCAGCCTCGGCATCGACGATGTCGCTCTTGCCGCGGCGTCGGCGGGTGGCTTTGTCAGGCTGGTTCACTTCGAAGACCGTGATGCCCTGACCATGGGGGTAGCGGCTGAGTGCGGCGCCGTATGAGCCCGTGCACTCCACCCCGGCTTGGCTGAGATGGCCCAAGGTCCGGGCCCAGTCCAGTAACTGTTCGTAGCCCTCGGCGGTCGTCGGAAAGCTCCGGTTCTCGACGAAGACGCCGGCGGCCGTGACCACGGCGGCGACGTGGAAGTCCTTGTGCGTGTCGACACCCATTACGATGTCGGGGTTGCCTTGGTCCAGCGGGGCGGGCTGGGTCATCCTGGTCACGGTCACCTGTCTCCTGCAGCCATGGGAAGCGGGGCGGCCATCGCTGGATCGGTCAGGGCGGTCAGGACTGTGACGGTGCCTCTCGCGAAGGCCCCTATCGGGACACGCCCGCCGGTCCAGCGGCAGCGAGTACCGCCCCAGACAGTGGCCGACAGATCAAACGCAAGGCACCAGGGCCAGTCGTAACGCGGGTCAGGCCACCGCCCGAAGCGGCACCTGAACATCCTCACAGTCGTAGCGGGTGGCGACGGCCCGGGAGTTCTTGAGTCGGTTGATCCCGCACTCGACCGCGTGGCGTTCGCGGTAGTCGACCGGGTCGAAGCGAGGCGGCCGGCCACCGCGGGAACCGCGCTTCCGGCGGTTGCGGGCCTGGTCGGCCTTGTCGGGGATGGTGCAGCGGATCCCGCGGCGGCGCAGGTAGGCACGGTTCCTGCGGGAGGCGTACGTCTTGTCCGCCCGCACGCGATCGGGACGGACCCGTGGCCGGCCCGGACCGACGCGGAGCACGCGAACCCTCTCCAGCACCGGTTCGAACTGCGGCGAGTCCCCACGCTGCCCGGCCGTGACCACGATGGCCATGGGTTTCTGACCCTGCTCGACAGCCAGGTGGAGCGTGGTGGTGAACCCGCCGCGCGACCGTCCCAGCCCATGATCATGGGGCTCGGTGAAGATACCGCCCGGTGGTTCCTTCTGCAGGTCGCCCTGCTTACGGGCGCCGGCCGCGTGCTGGTGGGCGCGGCAGACCGTGGAGTCGACGTTCAGGTCCCAGACGATCGCGCCCTTCGCGTCGGCCAGGGACTGGAGGCGGGTGAGGATCCGGTGCCAGGCACCGTTCCGCTGCCATCGGCGGAACAGGTCGTAGACCCGGTTCCACGGGCCGTACTCGGCGGGCACGTCCCGCCACGGAACGCCGGTCCGGACACGGAACCGTATGCCGTCGATCAGCTGCCGCCGAGGCCAGGCGGGCGGCCGCCCCGCCCTGGCACCCTTCGGCAACAGCGGCTCCAGCACTGCCCACTGCTCGTCCGTGAGATCTCCCCGACCCATGAACCGTGATCATTCACAGCCCAAGATCCACTTTCGATACACGGCCTAGCTCCGGTGTGCTCAGCGATGCAGTTCGACATGTTCGTCGAGGCGGCCTGAAATGCGGCCAAGGGCAGCGGGATGGCGCTCTCGGCGCGGGAACCGGGCAGGGGTTCGGGGGCGTGTGTGCTCCGGTACGTAAGATCGAAAGGGAGAGGTCAGGCACAGATGACGGCATCGCGGGAGGGCAAGGAGCCCGGCTTGGGGTGGTTCGTGACGGGGCCGCTGCTCGCCGTGGCGGGCACTGTGCTGGGAACCGCTCTGGCATCGCAAAGGTGGGCGGACTGTGCGCACGGCATGGACGCACCGACCCGTACGGGTTTTGTGATGATCATGCCGTTCGCCTGGATCGGCATGACCCTACTGCTCGGGCTTTTCCAGACCATCTTGGTGGCGGTGCTACCGGATCAGACCGAACCCGAGGTCAAATGGGTGGCCCTGTTCGTGGCGGCCTGTGTGCTGACCCTCCTGTACTCCTTCGGGATGGGTTCCCCGGACATGACGCCGGACGGCTTCTGCGTGCGGTAGCAGTCCACCCTCGTCAAGGGGGCGAAAGTTGCCTGACGCGGTACTAGCCGAGCCAGACGATGTCCAGGACGGACAGGTGCCGGAGCGCTCGGTTGGCGAAGTAGATGACGGACAGGCGGCCGGCGGACGCGATCCGGACGTCTTCGCCTCGGGGTCCCACTGGCGAAAGCCCCACGGGTCGGCCGCGGCGGCGTCGAGGAGGTCCCAGACCGTCTCTTCCACGTGCTCGGGGAGTTCGGCGAGGACCTTCGCGGCCGGCGTCGAGAGCCGGACCGCGTACGGCTGCAGGCTCACCGGCGCCGCCGGCCGCGGAGCTCGGTCATGTCCACGAACCCGGTCTCATCGTGGCTGGAGGCGACAAAGGCGTCGACCGCGGGAGCGGAGGCGAGGCGGGCCTGCCAGACGTGGACGACCTCGTACAGGGTGTTCAGGGAGAACGACCGGCGCGACTCCTCCAACGCATCCGCCCACTCCTGCTCGAACGCCGGCACCCACCGCTCTGCACGGCGGTCGGCGCGCAGCTGGGCGAGGAGTTCGGCCGGCGCGCCGGGTGCGGGCGCGTACGCCGCGGCGGGTGCGGGTGTGTGGTCGGGTTGCGCGCTCATCGGCTCCTCCTGGCGGCGGGTGCTACCGGCAACGGTAGAACGCGGTGGCCGAGGCCGTCGGTGTTCGGGCGGATGCGGTAGTCGAAGCCGGTCAGGACGGTGGTGAGCGCGGTGTTCATGGCGTCGCGGACCGCCCTCGAACCGGGTGACCGCCTCTGCCTCCAGGTGGTCGGCGTTGACCATGGCGAGCGCCTCGGTGGCGAGGCGGGCGGGGGGAAGCCCTCCTCGTCCTGGCCGACGCGGACGGCGAGCCCGCCCAGGGCCTCGTCGGTCGGCCGGGACGTCCGGAAGCCGGCGGGTCTCCAGGCCGAAGCGCACCCGGTCCGCCAGGTCGTGGAGGTCGGTCGGCGCCGTCCCGGCTCCCTTTTCCCCGTTTTGATGCTCGGCATTTTCAGGTTCCTGTTCAGAAGGAAACGTCGAAATAGTCGATGTCCGTGAATTCGACTTCAAGGCCGTCTGCGCGGGTTCCGCGGTCCTTGATCACCAACGACACTCGACGGCCAGTGCCAAGACAACTCTCCCAGTGACAACACGCCCAGTCGGCTCCAGCCTCTTCAGATGAGGCGAGGCTGATCACGCTCCGTTTGAAGTTATATAACTTCAGCTACGGTTGATCTCACCGGCCAGCAGGCCGACTGGTCCCTCTGGAGGTTCGAAATGTCTGCTCTGACGTCCGGTACGGCGGCGGTCATCCCCAGCAGCGCGGAGCGGCTGATCCGCACGGCCGAGGAGAATGACTGGCAGGCCTCCGCTGTGTTCGGCGCGGCCGGCGCGAAGGGCCGGACCACGGACGCGTGGGTCGTTGGGCTGGAGGCGTACACCACCGCAGGGGAGGTGTCCTTGCTCCTGTACTGGGAGCGCGGTCCCAAGGGCTTCCGGTACGTGGCCAAGGAGAGCAAGGGCGTACGGGATGGTGCGCAGCTGACGGACATGCAGTTCAAGGCCGTGAAGGCCCTGGTGGAGGAGTCGGAGGTGACGGACCCGTTCGAGTACGGCGAGTGCGGGTGTGAGGACCCTGCCGAGCTGGAGTGGGGTGTGGAGCCGCGGGTGTGCATCGAACACGCTTACTGCCCGGCGCGGTTGGATGCGCGGTGTGGGTGGGGCTCGGAGGTGACTCGGAACCGTGATCTTGCCGGGTGGGGCGAGGACGGCGGTACCGGTGGCCAGTACAGCCTCCGGATGGAGCCCGTCGAGGGTCAGGTGGAGCTCACGCTGGCGGACGTGATCCCCGCCGAGGTGCGGACGGCGGTCATCCCGGGGATGCCGGAACCTGTCGACGTCGGCGACTGCTGCGTCCCGGTGGCGGACGGCTTCAACGGCTTCTGTGACGCGTACGGGGTCCGCCTGTACCTCGTGGGCACCCGTCGGGACGGCCGGCTCATGTGCGCCGAACACGCCGCGCAGCGCGCCGGAGTCCCGGTCAGCGCGCTGCCCGTGCTCGCCATGGATGCCGAGGAGCGGCAGTACGCCGCGGACTGCATCGAGGACAACCGCCGGCACCGGGTGCTGCGCGGTGCCGAGGAGTGGCGGAGGCGCGCGAGGAGGAGGGCCGTACGATCTCGCACGCGTTCGAGGGGTGGGCGGAGAAGAACTGGACGGGTGACGACTTCTCCGCGGCGTACGTCGCGTGGCTGCACACCACCGGCCACGCCGCGAAGCCCGTCCACGCGTGGGCGGTCACGGGACCGGTTGACCGGGTGCAGCAGGCCGAGGTGCGGCTGGAGGCCGCGCGCGGGCAGCTGGCGACCGCGCAGGCCCTGCACGTCTCCGCGCAGCGCTACGGCGGAGAGACCGCGATGCGCGAGGCTTTGGAGCGGCTGCACACCGCGCACGCCATGGTTGCGGCCGCGGCCGCGGACCACGCCGCGGAGGAGGCGGTGCGCGCGGAGGAGGAGTCCGTGCGGGACGCTCCGGCCGCCGTGGCCACGACGACCGGGGCGAGTGACCGATACAGCTTCGGTCTGCCCACGGGTGAACTCGGCGGCCGGGTGGTGCACGTCGACGGACACGTGGCCGGCCGCGTCCGGGAGTCGGGGCGCCACTGGTACGCGATCACGCCCGGACGGGATGCTCGGCCCACCGAGCATGCGGACCGGGATTCCGCGGCCGCCCACCTCGTACGGTGCGCGGACCAGCGCGCGGCCGAGACTCGTCACCGCGTCCGGGCAGAGCGCGCCACGGCCGCCGCCCAGCGTCCCACCGCGGTACCCGTGGTCCCGTACTCGGTCGGCATCGCGCCCGTGACGGTCCCGGACCGTCACCACGGTCGGACCGTCGCCGAGTGGAAGCACGTAGCGGACGGACACGCGTTGCGTGCCGTGCGCGCCGGACGGGCCGTTCAAGCCGCGCGAGCCTCGCTTGAGGGGCCGACCGTCCGGTGGACCGACACCCCCGAGACCACCACCCCCGGGTGGGCCGCGCCGGCCCTCCCCCGGATCCGGGAACTCGCCCGGACCGCCCTGCGCCGCGGCGCAGTGGCTCAGGAGCTGTGGATGCGCATCGGGTGGGAGGCGAGCGACGCCGCCGAGGCCGGCGCGGCCCTCCCGGCCCACCGCGCGGCGGAACTCGCCCACCGCGCCGCCCTCCTGGCGGACGCCTGCGAGCACGCCGCCGCCGAGGCCGAGGCACTGGCCACGCCGCCGCGCCTCAGGCCAGTCCCCAAAAAACCAAGAAGTTATACAAGTACGTTCGCCCCGCGTTCGGTTGCGCCGGGCACATCGGCGGGGGTGGGAGCGTCGCCGCCCTGGCGCCGACCCTGGCCACCCGACCTCGCCCAGCATTCCCGAAGGACGTCAAAACCGAGAAGTTATATAAGTTAAGGGGTAGGGTGGGGGCGTGGGCCTGATACGGTCCGCGCCCGAGACGAGAGGCGACGCCCGCATGGCCACCGCACCCCGCCAGGTCCCCAAGACGTATCCCGCCGGGACCGGCCGGCCCACCGAACGGAAACTCACCGACGAGAAGGTCGTCAGGGCGGTGAACGTGGCCGGGACCGTGTGGGAGGCGGGCAAGAAACGCGCTGGTCAGGACGAGGTCTCGATCTCCCACGCCGTCGGGCTGTTCCTCGAGGCCTACGCCGCCGGCCTCCTCGACCTCGACGCCATCACCGCCCAGCTCGACGCGCTCGCGGTCGGCGAGGACCCTGCAGCCGTACCGGGCGCCGTCGCGTGGGCGGAGGAGGACGCCCCTCCCGCCTTCCCGCACCCCAGTTGGAGCAGCGGGGACGGCGTCCCGCGCGCACTCGACATCCTCGACGCCGAGGAGTAGGCCCTGACCTGCAAACTCGCACGCCCCGCCCGGAAATCCGGGCAGGGCGTTTGTCGTTCACGAGCAGGCCCGTTGCCGGGCCACGGTCAGCGCCGGCGGACGGCGACCGCGACGCCGACCGCCGCGACCAGAACCCCGGCCACCGTCGCCACCGTCGCAATCGGCCCGGTGAGCGACGGGTGGGCGACGCACACGTAGCCGACCATCGCGAGAACCAGGACGACGACGAACAGGCACAGCGTCACGAGCGCGCGGAGATCCGTGGCCGGCTGCGACGGCTGCGGGTGCTGCTGCGGGGTCTGGGGCTGCGGATCGGTAACGGTGGACATGAGGTTCCCTCCCGAGACGTCTGCGGACCCTCCGCAGACGAGGCGCTGCACGCCCACCGCCGTACTGCCTGCGCAGCCCGGTGACGGACAGACAGGACAGTCGCGGAGAGAGGGGTTAGCCGCGCAACCTCACGACTCCACGGCTGTCGGCGCGCCACCGGCGTGCTGCGGGACGTGCCGCGCATCTGCCGCAATCACCATGCGCGCAGCCGAGAGCGAATCGGGCTAATCACCCTAGTGCCCTGAGTCGGCCCGGCTTCCAATCACCCATCGGCCGAACCTCGGGGCACCGGCGCCGTCATGCTGGTCGGCCCGTCACTGCTGACCGCACAAGTCACGCGCATGACCCAGCGCGAAACTCAGCCCCGGTCAACGGCGGCAGAGCCCGACACGGGACACTGTTCAGGTGATCACCCGCCGCCCGCTGGGTACAGGCCCCCGTATCCCCACCGACACCCCCGAGCCCCGCCGTGCCCGGCTCGCGGCCGAGGGGACCCAGACCCTGCCCCCGGACGAACCCGCAGTCGAGCAGTTGCGCGCTGCGGGCCGGCGCACCCTCGGCCCAGGCAACGGCAGCAGCTGACCCTCCGGCGTACGTGAACCGGTTGACGTACAGCGGCCGCCGATGACGGCGCAACGATCATGGCCAGGGTCTTCGAGCGGCCCGAGGTGGACGACTCCGGGTGTGCGGCGGTTGCGGCCGTGCGCCTCCAGCCGCGCTACCGGCCGTTCCCATCCTCCTACTGGACGCCTCCGTTTATATCGGTCGCAAGAAGTCGAAGGTACGCACCAGTTCGGCAAATTATGGGAGAACCCAGAAATGGAAAATGTCGATTCCGCAATCATCCGCCGATCCGTGCGCAAACACAGTTACCCACCCTCTATATCGCCCAGTCTGCGCCTGATGAGGAACCATCACCTCTACCGCCAACTCCTCATACTTAACGGGTTCACGATTAGATACGCGCATATTGGTGGCAGTTAGATACTTGCCCCCTCCTTTTCCTGGGCGCGAGTTCGCATTAGATAGCTCCATAGCAGATCCGTGGCGGATTACCGTCGGATCTACACCTGGAGGAAAATTCACATAGATGCGCATGTCGGCAGCGCTTCTCTTAAGATGACTTCGCATGGTTACCCGAAATATAACCACGGTCATCTGCCCTCTGGCGAGCTGGTTATTCCCCACCAGGAATACCCGCACTCGAGCTCTAGCGGTATAAACCAGAGCCAAATAGGAGATAGCTAGCGCCACCAGCGCCACCACCAAAGTAGCAACCTCCATCAGGCATCACCCTTCAGTGGCAGCGTTCTCGAAATAACTCTCGCGCAGATCTGTTGCCCTTTACCGGGGGAACGAGAGGCCTTACGGTGGCGAAGGGCCTCGGCTGCCATCGCACCGTCCGTCACCAGTGACCGCCTGTTCACGACCGTCTGGTCTGAGCGTAATCCGTTGCCACGCGGTTAGAGGAAGAGGCTGACAGTAACCTGACGCGTACTGGCCGGTGCCCACCCATGCAGGCGGTAAGGGGGAACGTCGTCCTATCGGCTGTACCGGTGCTCCTCCCACGTTTGATGGCTACGGGAAGGAGTTGCAGTGCTGGACGCGCTCGCGTCGCCAGCCGCCACCAGAGAGCCCGAAGCGACCCCGAGGTCGACATCGCCGAGTCATGCGACTCAATGTGTCGGGCAGGAGCCGATTGCAGCGCCAGACGCCCAGCCGACCGGAACCGGCTCAAACGCCTCCAGTACGACACCCTCGACGGCTTCATAGCGGTCGCCGCCCCAGCATCAACCCTGACAAGCCGAAGTCAGTAAATCGCGAGAAAGCCGCAGCTGCTCCCACGCACCGTCCCGCCGAGGACCAGGATGGCTACGAGCCGGGAATAACTACGTCACCGCCCGCGCATCGATGGGCAGAAGAAGTTCTCGCTGGTGCCCACGACCCAGGTCGCATCGTTCCAGCTCCAACCTTGGTTCTGCAGTTGCTGCACCACCGCACTCTCGCCGTTCAACTCCACGGCCTTGCAGATGAAGTGACCCGCGTTTGCGATCTGGTTGTTGTCCAACGTGGTGTACGGGAGGCGGTTGCGGAACTTGTTGATGAAGTCCTGGTTGTAGTAGAGGTCGCCGTCAATTTCTGTTTTCTGGCTGTCGCATCGGAAGATCCCCGGCAAAGCACCGGGTAGGCCGCATTCGTCCGTTCTGATGCTGGATGGACTGAGGAGGCCGTAGGCACCACTCATGGAGGTCTCGGCTGTGGAGTCGTAATTCGCTGGTGGTCCAGCGAGCACGTTCGAAGACGCTAGAGCCAACACGCCGATCGTCATCGCAACAGTGACGATAGCCCGGCTCAACTGGGATCGTGACATCACAATCACCCCTCACACAGGGAACGTTTGCACCGATGGCTCAGGACGGAAAATCAGCTCTACCAGCAGCCAGAGACGTAGCGTTCAGGCCCGGAGTCAGATGCAGATCGAGGCTGCGGTATCAAGTCAGAGGAAGGGATGATCCTCGTCGGCTTACTTGATCGGGCCGATAGTGATGTGGCCGGCATATTGTGTGCAGGGCCGTCGGGTGGTGACGCATACCAGGTCGGATGCACCGTTCGGCACCAGCATCTGGTCTCCGAGGGAGACGCTTTGCCCGTCGGAGAACCAGTGCACGCCGAAGATGAATCGGTAGTCTCCAGTCCCCGATTTGGGCTGGATGAAGACAGCAGGGAACTTGGCTGTGTTCTGGTTTGCTTCGATTCGGACGACGTGGCGCTGACTGGTGACGGTGGCCCAGGTTGAGCCTGTCCAGCGTTCAACAAGGTAGAAGGATATGACGTTCTGAGCGTCTGTAGTGGCGGGGCTGCGTTGCACGATTGGCCCGACGCTGCTGTTGAATGTGAGTGTCAGTGCCTGGGGGTAGAAGCCGATGTCGGAGACGCTGACCGCTGGAGGTGTGACGGCGCCGACTTGGCCGAGCGCGCCTTCTGATGCCCAGGCGGCGGCTGGAGGTGCTGTGGCTAGCGTCCCCAGAAGTAGCGTGATCGCCAGGGCGGAGAGGGTGGATATCCCGCGCAGCGGGTTCTTGAGCGCAGACATTGTGGCCGCCTAAGCCGGACGATCGGCGTAGTGAACCCCGAGGTCTACTTCAGGCTACGCCCGGTTACGGTGCCCCGCCCGGGCTGCAGTTCGGGCGGGCGTTGCTATGTGGGGCCTTCTCTGTCAGCCGTGATGGAACTTTCACGCTGCGGACCGTTGCGTTACTGACTTCAGCCTGGCCAACCTCGCCCTCATGGCCCTCGACCGCCTCGAAACCCTCGTCCGCAACCCACTCAAACGCCTTCAATACCGGCCCAACACCCTCAACGGCTGCATAGCCAACAGCGGCCTGACCCTCGACGAACCGGCATCAGTGCCTGTTTCTGAACCCTGTCTACGCAGGCCAGCGACGTTGAGCCGGGAGTCCGGTGAACCGCACCCGTTTCGCAGAACGGTCACCGTGACGGAAGAGCGAACGGAAGTCCTGGTTCGTCTGTGGCAGGTGCAGCATTCTGCCGACCAGGGTTCGGGCAGGCACTCAGACTGGCCTCATCTCAGCCCGGAAGGTGCCATCGTCCGGCAGCACGAGCACCACTTGTCCGGACTTCCAGTCGCGGGGGACGAGATAGACGCGGGTCGGCGTTTTTGCAAGGGCGACAAAGCCGGTGTAGCGGAAGCGGTAGGGGCTGCCTCCGCTGCCGCTGTCCGTGGAGGTGATCCCCGGAACCCCATGGGCGATCTTCACCCGCGAGTAGATAACAACACCTGGGTTGCCCCTGAATCCTTTGCCCGCGTCGAAGGCGGCATCACTCCGGCCGGCGGCCGTCGCGTAGCGGGCCACGAACACAAACAGGGCTGCCCCCACGGTCCCGACGAGGATCACCGCGGTGACGAGCCACAACCGCCTGACCGTCGGTACCCGTTTGTCCGGGGAACGCCGGTCTCCGGGCCTCAGCCGGAGACCGAACAGGTACAGCGTGGCTCCCAGCGCTACGGCTAGTGGTGCCCACAGCCCACGCGCTTCCCCCACCGAGGCCGGACCCCGTGCTCCCACCAGGAGCCACTCTGAGGACACCCAGGGGGTCAGCAGCAGGATGACCAGGCTGGGGTACATGAACAACCGGGCCACCACGCGGCGCCGGGCTACGTTCCGGGGACCTGCCAGCACATGTTCAATCGTGAACAGCAGCGTTAGCAGGGCCAGGCCAACGGCAAACAGGAAACACACCGGGTAGAAGATCGCCTGCGGGCTGTTGGCCAAGTAACCCTGTACGGAGAACTGGAGGTCGCCCGGTGGCACCCCGAAGAAGGAGTAGTACGTGTCCGTGTAGGTGCTGCCGTAGAAGTAGAGCAAGCCGATGACGATGGTCCCTGGCGCGAGGATGTACGCAGCCTTGTCGAGGAAGGACATCCACCGTGGGGGCCCCGGCTGTGACTGCCGGTCCACCCGGCGTACACGCACGCGCGGTCCCCGGCGCCCCGGCGGGCGCCGCCGTCCGCCGCCGTCGGAATCGGGCATGATCACAATGTGACCAGTCACACCCTCCGACCGCACGCCGAGCCGCACCATCCGGCTGACAGCGCCGACAGGGCCGCGGCCTTATTGCCTGTCTGAACCCTGGCCGGCAGACCTCGATCCAGGCAGCTCTGGGAGTGATTCGCGGCCGTCAAGCGGGCCCTTGGGCGGCGGTGACCGCGGTGAATGCTGCACCTGCCACAGACGAACCAGGACTTCCGTTCGCTCTTCCGTCACGGTGACCGTTCTGCGAAACGGGTGCGGTTCACCGGACTCCCGGCTCAACGCCGCTGGCCTGCTTAGGCTCAGAAACAGGCACTGAATACCCGTCGCATTGCCTCGGCCCAGTCCCGCTTGAATGCCGACACCGGGTCTGCTACCCGCACGCGCGGCCGGGCGAAACCCACAGCGGGACGTCCTCTTCCTGCTCCTTCTCCTGGGCCTGGGCGGCGTCTTCGCCCTCGGCGCGGGGCTGTTCGTACGACTGGCGCTGTCCTGGGCCGACCCGGCGGCCACCGCGCGCTACGGGCGCCCTGTACGCGGCAGTGCTGGCCCTGGTGGTGCCGTACTTCCTACGCCGCCGGTAACACCACCCAGCTCCCACATGTGGGCCCGGCCAGCGGAGGGGCGGCCGGACCCGTGGGCCCGGCCCGGGTGTTCCCACTGGGAACACCCGGGCCTGTGGCTCAAGCGCACGCCATAGAACTGTGGGTCGGGGCTCCCCCACACGGTGGGTGAGCCGCCCTTCGCAGGTACAGGTGTCCGGCCTGAGGCCACGTCATCGCCTGCGGAGCGCGACCGCGACACCGAACGCTGCGGCCAAGGCCGCGCCGACCCCGCCGACCGCTGCGATCGGGGCGGTCAGGGATGGGTGGGCCACGCACACGTAGCCCGTGCCGCCCAGGATCAGGACGACAACGAGGACCAGGAGCAGCGTCTGCACCGGGTCCGGCCCTCGCGGGGCCGGCTGCTGGGGCTGGGGCTGCTGGTCGTTGGTGGGCATTGGGGTTCCCCTCCCGTGAGCGCCTGCGGACGGTCCGCGGGCCGGGCGCGGAGCAGAACTCGCGCGCTGCTTTCAGGTTGGGGCAGTGGATGATCTTGCAGGAGGGGGAACGTGGTTCCCGGCAAATCGGCAACATTCGGCCTTCCGGTCACGTCGTTCGTCACCGCTTCCGTCGAACCGTTTCCGGTGTGTCAACGCATGCGTGACAATCGGTCACCAGCGCCGTTCCAAGGCGGTGTCCGCAGGCCGGAGGGGCTGGCGATGGAGGCACGGGGACAGAGCGCGGCCAGCTTGTACGCGGCAGCTCTGCGCGAGGGGCTCGCCGTTTTCATCACCGCGGGCGGGACCCAGAGAGACATCGCCCGGGCCCTGAATGTGGCTCCGGCCACCCTCTCCCGCTACCTGAAGGGTGAGCGCGTCGCTCCCCGCGAATTCCTCGCCTCCCTGCGGGACTACCTCGACCAGCAGGGCAAGCCCTGGACGCCCGAGGAGTACGAGAACCTGGACGCGCTGTGCGGACACGCGCACGCCGCCAGCGGATCCCCGGCCGTCGAGCTCGCCCAGCTGAGGGAAGAGCTGGCCCGCCTGCGCGGCGAACAGGAACAGGCGCAGCAGGTCGCCGAGGAGCGTCTGAACGGACTGGAAGCGCGGGCGGCCCGTCTCACCGATCAGCTGGAAGAGGCGCTGGAACGCGCCCAGGCCGCGGAGGCCCGTGTTGCCGAGCAGGACGAGAGCCTGCGCCATGCCCAGGACTACATCCACCTGGCAGAGGCCGAACTCGCCCAGCAACGCGAGCAGGCCCGCCAACTGCAGCAGGAAGTCGGCGTCCTGCGCGAGCAGAACCGCCGCCTTGCCGAAGAACAGCATCGCGTTCCCGGGACGTCAACGCAGGACACGAACTTCGAAGCCACCCTCGCGGCGCGCCACCATCGACAGGAGCGGATCGCGCAGGAAGAGGTGCGGCTCGCCCGGGAACGGTCACGTGCAGGCCTCGGCGACGGCTCCCGCGACCGTCAGCAGAGCTACGAGGGGTTCGGGAGATTCACCGCGCCGCCGCTCGGCCCAGCCCCGAAGGCGGCACGGTACTCACCCGTCCTCGACACCCTCGTAGGCCTGGTCCTGACAGCCGTGATCTGCGTGCTCGGAACCGCATTCGCCGCGGGCCTCCAAGCCTCCCCCGGCCCCAGTGTCTGGAAGCTCGTCCTCGCCGCCGTGATCGGTCTCTTCGTATCGGCGATGTGCTACGGGCACGTCTTCGTGCTCGCTGAGAAGTACGTGAAGAACCGCTGGGCCCCCGACGTTCTGGAAGGCTTCGTGGGCATCGGCGGGCCCCTGCTCCTCGCCGCGTCGGTCATCACCCCCTTCATCCTCGACACCGACGGCCTCGGACACTGGCTCGCCGACATCGTGGGACTGCTGTAACCCCCGCGGTACACGGGCGGACCCCGCCTTCGGAGGGTTGTTCGGGTTCCGCAGGCCCGAGTGTTCCCAGTGGGAACGGCAGGGCCACACTGGGCGGATGATCGAGCGCCGCCCCCTGGGCACCGGCCCCCGCCCCACCACTGACACCCCGCCTGCCCCAGGCCTGCGCGGCCGTCTCGCCGCCGAACTGGCGCACGCCGAGCAACAGGATCTCCCGCAGGCGGCTGCCGAGCAGCCCGCGCCCGGGACGGCCCGCCGCCGGCTGGGCACCGGGCCGGAACGGACGGACCGCTGAACACAGCCTCCTCCGAGGGCACCTACAGCTCTTCACGCGGGGCTTCTGTCAGGGCCGAGTCTCTGGCGCACGTCCAGGCTCGGGAGACTTCTTGAGTCGGCGTGCCCGGCCCACGCCCACCAGGGCGGCCACGACGGCTACCTCGGCGCAGACGATGAGAACCGTGTCGTATCCGTCAGCTTTGGCGCGGGTGTGGGCGGTGATCAGGCTTGTGGTGAGGGCTACGGCGAGTGCTCCGCTGTACTTCGTATGCGCGTCGAACGCCCGTTGTGCTCCCTCCCTGAGCCCGTTCGGCGGGCAGCGCAGGACGGCGGTGCCGACCCCTACGAGCGCCAGCGCCCCCACCAGGCTGAATGTGGGGAAGGCGCCATGGTTGGACAGGCCGGTGGACAGCCACACCAGGCCGGCGGCCGTGGCGAGGAAGCCGATGATCCGGGCCGGCGTCCGCAAGCGGGTGGAGAAGGACCGTGGGAAGACGGTGAGCGCTGCCAGCGACACGGCGGGCAGGAGCAGGGCAGCCGCTGTCCATGCCTCGTGGCCGAAGACCTGTTGCAGTGCGAGGGTGCAGTAGAGCCAGGCCGTGCACTGCACGGCACCGCTCACCCACGCCCAGAACAGCGGTGGCCCGCCAATCCGGTTGAGAGGCTGCCCGATCGCGGTCCTGTGGAGCCGCCGTGAGGCCTTGGCCAGCATGCTCACGGCGAGAGCCGTCAGGGCTACCACGCCAGGGGACCACCAGCCGTCGGTGGGCGTCCGTGCGATGGCGCAAACGAACGCGGTGTGGGCGCCTGCCACCAGCGCCGGCACGCGGAAGTCCGGTCCGTAGATGTCGTCGAGCAGCGGCATGGGCTTGAAGGAGGGCAGGAAGGGCAGAGCGAGGAGCAGCAGGAGGGCGATGACGGCCGGGACCTGGAACGCGATGCGCCATACCCAGGTGGAGAGGAGCAGTCCCGATGCCGTGACGGCGATCGCGGTGCCTGCCGCTACGGCCTGCTTCGTCTTCTTGCCCGGCCCGGGGTACCAGTAGGGGGCGGCGAGCACGGCGCCGGCGACGGCCGCGCACAGTCCCTCGCCGAGGCCCTGCAGCGCGCAGCCCGTCAGTAGCTGGACCGCTGCCCAGTCGACCGACCAGTCGACTGCCGGGCGGGGCGCCCACATGTCGTACGCCGGGCTCCAGGAGGCGACCAGCGACCCGATCGCCAGAAGGAGCAGACCC
Source organism: Streptomyces sp. NBC_00207 (assembly GCF_045160965.1). Taxonomy (NCBI): domain Bacteria; kingdom Bacillati; phylum Actinomycetota; class Actinomycetes; order Kitasatosporales; family Streptomycetaceae; genus Streptomyces; species Streptomyces sp. NBC_00207. Next base: position 303,521 of record NZ_CP130715.1, read on the forward strand.
GCCGGCAGGATCAGCCTGGGCCCGTACCGCAGGACGCCGAGCCTGCCCGACAATCCGGCGAAGGCCGCCGCCAGCAGGTTGCAGGTGACCATCGAGGCCGCAGGACCCAGCGTCGAGGTCATGTCCTCACCGACCGCGGGCACCGCGAGGACGACCGTGACGGCCGTGTACGCGCACAACGCCACGACCACAACCGCCACCACGACCCAGGCCGTCGACGGGGCGCGCATGACGGCCCGCGCCTCGGCGCGGGAGAGCCCGGTCGGCCTGGACGGAGGACTCGTCTCGCCTCCGGGCAGTGGATTCCGTTTGGGGTGCTGTGGTTGCTGCTCCCACCCCTTGGCGACTTCTTCGGCTGCTGCGGCCTGGTCACCGTGGGAACCGCCGGCGAGGTGGGCATACTCGGGAGAGAACTGGGGTCCGCTCTGCGTTTCCGGGGCGGAAACGGCCTGCTGCTCTTCGATGAGCCGGCGGTTCTGCTCACGCAGCACACCGACCTCCCGCAGGAGCCCACTCGCCTCCTGCTGCTGCCCGGCGAGTTCCGCTTCCATCCGGCGGACGTATTCGCGGGCGTGGCGCAGGCTCTCGTCCTGCTCGGCGACCCGGTCCTGAAGACGGTTGCGTTCGCTGTCCGCCGCCTGTGCGCGCTCCAGTGCCTGTTCCTGCTGCCGGGTGAGTTCTGCTTCCATTCCGCGGATGTAGTCGCGGGCGTGGCGCAGGCTCTCGTCCTGCTCGGCGACCCGGTCCTGGAGGAGGTTGAGTTCTCCGTCCGCGGTCTGCGCGCGGTCCAGGGCCTGCCTCAGCTGGTCGGCGAGGTCGAGAGCCTGCTCCTCCAGCGCGGCCAGGCGTTCCTCGGCGATATGGTGCTCCTGTTCCTGTTCTTCGCGGACACGAGCGAGCTCCTCGCGCACACGGGCGAGTTCTTCCTTCAGCTGAGCGAGCTGGACGGCCGGGGAACCGCTGGCAGCGTGCGCCTGGCCGCACAGGGCGTCCAGCTCCTCCCAGTCGACATCCGCCAGAGGCGGCTCCTGCCCCTCGAGGAAAGTCCGTAAGCCGTGGAGCGTCGCGCGTGAAGCGGTGCGCTGTCCGCTCAGGTACCGGGAGAGCGTTCCAGGGGAGACATGCACGGCGGCAGCAATCTCCTGCTGCTTCCCGCCGGCGGCACGGTAGCGATCCACGATCTTCCGCAAGGCGGCCGCGTACGCGGCCGCAGGCGTCACCTCAGGTTCGTCCATCGCCTGTCTTTCAGCCGGCCAGCACTGTCTCCTAACAGCGCAGTTGCCCGATTGTCGTGCATCCGGTGACAGCACGGGAACGCCCCGTTCACGACGGCCGAATATTGCCGATTGGCCGGAAACCGCCCGTTCCCACTCCTGCAAGATCCGCTCCCGCCCAACGCTGAAGCCATAGCGCTCAGCCTGGCCCGCGGCCCGTCCGCAGGCCCCGACGGGAGGGAACTCTCATGTCCACCGAAGAACCGCAGCCCGAGCCCCGCCAGCCGTCCCCCCAAGAGCCGGCCCCGGACCCGCTGCAGACCCTGCTCCTGGTCCTCGTCACCGTCCTGGTCCTGGGCGCCACCGGCTACCTGTGCGTGGCCCACCCCGCGCTGACCGCCCCGATCGCGGCCGTCGGCGGAGTCGGCGCCGCCCTAGCCACCGCGATCGGTGTCGCCATCACGATCCGCAGGCGCTGACACAGGTGTCCACACGTGCACGGGCACCCGAGTACACAGAGGACTACCGGGTGCCCATGCCGCGTGCGGTGCAGAGCGGCGCGACACCGGCTGTACGGCCAGGGGCGGGAAGGGCCAGGTCGGCGTGTGCGGGGCGCGAGCGCCCCGCCGCCCTGCCCGTCGAAACACGGAACCTCTCCCTGGCTGTCGCAGGTAGAGGTGTCGGCGCACTCGACAGGCTTGCCCACGGGGTCTGACCTGCACATACATTCATGATCGCCGGAAGGGGGGGCCAACTCCGACCCTGCCTCCGGAACAACTCCCGGTCCCCCTGTACGCGTAACCGCGAAGCCCCCTTCCGGTGGAACTCTCCCGGGACCCGGGGCGGGGGCGGCTTGCCCAGCGCCAGGACGACGGCGCGGCCGTGAACAGTCTCGCGGGTCTCCTTAGCCGGCAGCAGGACCAGGAGGACCCTGGTGTTGTGGTCAGGAAGATCGTTCGACGGTGTTCTCAATGCAACGCGCTTCCGCCGGAATCGAGGAAGTCGCGTCGCTCAAGGTGTTACGGGGTCTAGACGGTCCCGTGGCTCTTGGCCAGGTAGTAGGCCGCAGTCGGCAGCACGACGTTGAAGATGACGAAGACCCCAACGGAAATCGGGACCATCCCCCACAGGGGGAGCTTGGGCAGGGTGAGCGGGACCACGAACGAAAGGCCGGTGCCCCAGATCCCGTTACGTCGAAGACCGCTGAGAATCCCGAGGTAGGACGTCTCCGACGATGTCGTGGCAGATGTCACCGAGGCCGTGCCAAGCCTGAAGGACACCTCATTTGTCTGCGTTCCCTGGAGCGTCATCGGAGGCAGGTCAGCCCGTGCAGAAGGAGCGTCTTCTTCCGCGGTCAGATCCGAGTGAACGCCCAGACGCCCGCGGAGCCGGTACAGAGAACCGTTTCCCGGACGCGCGCTCTGCAGCGGGACAACATCAGCCCGGGGGGTTGGAGGGTCAGACAGTTCCACGGGACGTTGGGTCAGCTCACGTGTCGCCGAGCCGTCGTGCGGGAGTCGAACACCAAAAGGCATTGGCGTGGGCCTTCCGTGAGTGCGGCTCGTCTAGATGCAGCGCCGAGTGCTCCCACGGTACCGCCCCTGCGGGCGGATTAAACGGGTACTTCGGCATTACTTCATACAGTCAACTAGTTGATACTCCGCGTATCGAAAGCTGATCTCGTACTGTCTTTAGCCTCTCTTTAATCAGCGAACGTATGGCGGTATAGCAGGTGGAAGTAGTAGCGTCTTGAACAGCCGGGGTTGCCCACCGTCCAGCGCAGCAGCCCGGACCAGCAAAGACTCTGCTAGGAGAGATTCGTGGCCACTTCCCTTGAGGCCTCGTCCCCGGACCCTGGAAAGCCTGGCCGCCGGGGGCCTGCACTTGAGCGCGTCACACTGAACCTCACCCCAAGGTCGGCAGAAGCCCTTGACCGCGCCGTGGAGATCACCAAGGACTCCAAGACCGACACCATCAACCGGGCCATCCAGACATACACCTACCTGATGGAAGCCATCGAAGAAGGGGGCTCCATTCACGTACGACGGAGCCCGGGTGGCGACCTGGAGACAATCCACTTCTTGTAATTTCCACCAGCTCGCCGGTAAGGCCGGAAAGGCCACGGAGTCCTCCATCAGGTGGTCGCGGTGACCGGGTACCGGCCGCCCGGCTCCGCGTTCAGGCGGGGCCGGGCACTGCTGATCGAGTGACGCGGCGGCCCCGCGATCTGGAGCCCTGATCCCGGCGAGGAGTGAGCGCAGCAGTGCGGGCCGCCACCTGAGAATGGCGGCCCGGGATCGCGCTGGAACGAGGGTCAACCGGTGGAGGACCCGACGTACTCCTGCCGCTGGTAGCCGCGTCCGTCCCGCGTGCCAGTCCAGGAGCAGCACGGAATCTTCCAGGGCGCTGGCGTCGGCCCGGTGGCTGATCGTCGGGGTGCGGTAGCGGCCGTCATGGTTCCCGCTGGACCCCCTGTCCTCGGCTGGGCGGGCCCCTGCGGGCCCGCCCAGCCGACGTTTCGGCTCAAACCCTCTCAGGCAGACGACGGACGTCCTCCCCGGACACCACCTCCGCAGAGGCCTCGTCCTCCGTCCCAAGCCGGTCGCTGATCCGCCGGCACACCTGTCCGAACTTCCGACGCAGCCGCGCCACCTTGGGCGCCCAGTACTCCCGCACCAGCACACCCAGATGCTTAACGACCGGCGGCACCACGACCACCAGGACCACTCCGACGGCCACGGCCGCCACGATCGGGTACTCCGCGGCCAGCGACATGACCGCGTCGATGATGCTCTTCAACTTGATCTCCACATCGATGAACGGGCGCAGCACCCGATCGGAGATCAGGCAGCCAGCACCCAGAAAGGGCTGGAGGCATCGAGCTGGAGACCGAGTTCCGGCCCACGAGGAACCTCGGGCGAAGCCATCCGGATCACACCGCACGGCGAGCACGCGAGCGGCGGCCCATGGTCGACGTACTCGTACGCCGCCGGAGACAACCACCGCTGAATGGCCAGCAGGAGGTCAGCGCGCCACACCGCGATCATGTCCGCAAGCGCAGCAAGGTCGCCGAACTCCGCTACGTGGAAGACGGCGAGGGGCCCTGCTTCGCGTTCGCGCCAGCCGAAGCTGCTCGTCGGCGGCACATCGTCGACGGTCTGTGACAGCAGCCCCGCCGACAGCACATACGCGCCGAAGATCTCCGGACCGCCGGCCCCCTTCGCGGGCCGCTCGTCCTCGTACTCGGCCCACCGAAGTTCATCGACTCGCGCCTGCGAAACCTCACCGAAGGCCTCGCCCAAGAGCACGCCGAACGCATCATGGACGTCCTCGGGCACCGAACCGAGCCGAAGCGCCTCAAGAACTGAGGTCAGGCGCGACTGGCCGGACCACATCACGCCCAAGCGGGTCACTCGGCCCGGCCTCTGCACGAGGGTTTCGGTCAGGATCCCAGACGCCCGAAGCGCGTCCTGATAGACGTCGAGCACGAGGCGGCGGTACGCGGAGTCGGCCAATTCCTGACCCGGAGCAGAAGTAAGGATCGAGATCGCGCGACGCGCGTCTCGGTCCCTCTGCTCCACCGTCGTCATACCGACAAGCGTACCGGCGCCGTGAGACGGTCCGTCGATGTTTGCGGCCGGTGGTACTGCCCCCGAAGAACCGGACACTGGGCCTCACCCGTGCACGCCATGTCGGCGCGGGCTGCGGCCGATCCTGGCCAGCGACGGCCTCGCGCCGGACGGCTGCCCGCCCGAGTACGGGATCCCGCCAGCTCGGAACGGGCGGCCCCACCCACCCGCCTGAACCGCCGTCACCTGCCTCTTCGGAACCCAACGTCACAGGCGGCTCGCACTCCAGGAGCTCGCGCACAATCCGGTCGTCCGGGTGCCGTCGCTCCCCGGAGAAGTTCGGCCTGCCGCTCGGTCACCACGTCCTCAGCCGCGAGGCCGACCGCGGCAAGGCCCGTTCGTGGAGCAGTTCACCGTGTGCACGAACGAGGCGACGCCCCGCTTCACCGCTGACCTGGACCGTCTTACGCCAGGGCAGCGCCGCCGCCTCCGCCAGACTCCCCGCCTCGTACAGGGCGTTCGGGCTCGACAGCGACCACGGGGCCCCGGGCTGCTCCGGGACATCGGTGTTGGCGTCCGGCACGGGGCCGTCAGAAACGGGCTCGTCCTCGAAGGTTGGGGGCGAACGGGTCGTCCTCGTCCGGGAAGGCCTCGGCCTCTGCGGTCTGATCGTGGGCGGGTCGGAGCGGGCCAGGGACAACCGGCCGGGGACCGGCGGCGTCCAGCGCGGCGAACTGCTCGGCGAGTTCGGCGCGGAGGCGGGCGGTCTCCTCAGCCTCGGCGGCCGCGGCCGCCTCCCGAGCTGCCCGACGGGCGGCGGCCCCGTCGCGGCGCACGTTCTCCTCCAGAGCTTCCCCGTGCGCCTGGTCCCGCTCGTCCGCCAACTGCCGGGCCCGGAGCTCTGCTGCGGCCGCAGCGCGCACCTGCTGCTCGGCGAGGAGCTGCGCGGCCTTCGCCTGGGCGATCCGCTCCGCGGCTCGGTACTGGCAGGTGTTGCACTCCTCGCCGGTGTTGAGGAACACGCCGGCTTCGCAGTTCGGGTGGTCGCACTCGTGGGTGGTGAGCAGCGCGGCGAGGTAGCCGGCCGGCCGGGCGATCCGATCCCCGTCCTTGTAGCCGGCGCTTGAACGTAGAGGGCCTCCGGCCTGGTGCCACCCGATGCTCAGCCGGAGTGCGGCGTGCTCGGGGCGGCGCGGGTACATCGCGAACGGCCCTGAGCGGGCGTCCGCATAGCGCCCCAGGAACTATCGCCCGCAAAGGCATCGAGTCCTCGGAACGACTCGGGCGCCGCAGGTGGGTGATCGAGCGGACCATGTCCTGGCTGACCGGCTACCGCCGACTCAACCACCGCTACGAACGCCACCCCCGCAACTACCCGGCCTTCCTCGGCCTCGCCGCGGCCATCTGCTGCTACAAACGCCTCGTCCGCCTCACCACATAGGACACGGTCTAAGGGCGCGGTCCTGGCTGTCGGCACGAGGCGGGTGTACGCCCCGGCGGGCAAAACCACCGCCGTCGCCCTGGGCCGGGCTCACGGACACCAGGAGCCGCCGCTCTGGCTCGCCCGGGCCTCCACCGTGTAGCCCTGCTCCCCGTCGAATGCCCAGGACACGGCGAGATGGGAGGTGGCGCCGTCGATCTGCTTGGTGAAGCAGAGGCCGATCCGTTCGCCGTCTGGGTCGTGGTGCCGGGCGGGTTCGTCCAGCTCGGGCGGTGCCGGCAGCCAGCCGTTGCGGGTGGCGGCCGCCCGGTAGTAGGCGATGACGTCTGCTCGGTGGGCGGGCTCGGTGTACCCCCGGCCGACGTACGCGAAGCGGTCGTCGTCGTCGCAGCCGGAGTAGGACCCGCCGTCGGCCTGCGCTCCTTGCGGGGTGCCGAGCGTCCGGACCTGGGCGGCCATCGGCTCCTGCAGTGCCGCGTCCGCGGCGGTGCAGCCGTAGATCCCGCCGTTGAGGGCCCACCAGCCACCCATGACGGTGAGCGTGCCGAAGACCAGCCCGCCCGCAACTACGGACGCCCCCACCCGAAGATCGTTCACGGGCGGGAGCGTACCCGTCGGCAGCGGCGGGGAGAACCCGGGCACCCGCACCATGAACGACAAGGCCGCCCCGGCGCGGCCGTCCGCTCAGGGACCTCACGACGTAATCCGCCTGATCCAGGCCGATGTTCCCCGCTCTCCAGCGCGCAGCCTGCCGGCGGCGAGCACCAGGTCCTCTACGCCGAGCCTGTTCCTGCAGGTCAGAGCTCTCTGGCCCGTCCTCTCCAGGACCGCCCACGAAGTCGGAGGTGTGCGGAGCGCGGGACTTCTTTGAACGGGAGATTCACGCCGCGGATTGCGTCAGAATCGGTACGTGCCGAGATCTCGCACTGTGCTGGCCAGAGCGCGGATGAGGTCGTTCTCGGCTTCGGTCCGCCAGACCAAGGCGAAGTTCAAGGTGGCGATGTCCGGGACGGGAAGAAATCGGATGTTCGACATGCCCCAGTACCTGGTGACATGGCCGGGAAAGGTATTGATGATGTCTCCCATGCCGACCAGGCTGATCAGCTCATCAGAGTTATCCGCGAGCACGGTGCGCTCAATCTGCCGGCCCCGTGGGGTGTAGAAAGGCAGGTAGCCGTCCTCCCAGTAGTCCGGCAGGTCGAGGGCGGTGCTGTGCGGGAATTCGGCGAGCAGCTCCAGAGGGACGGAGTCCCGTTCCGCAAACCGATGGTCGGCGGCAACGGCGAGGATCCGGGAGTCGGTGCACAGGATCGGTCCGACGGTGAGGTCCGGCTCTTCCACAGGCAGCCAGAGGACAGCAACATCCATGGCACCACTGCGGAGCCGGCCAAACAGGTCGGTGAAGGTTGCCTGGCGGATCTGGAGGCCCCATTGCGGGTGCCGCGCACGGAACGCCTTCCAGTAGGGGTGCAGATCGGCGACGTTGAAGGGCATCAGGCTGATGCGGAGCTGTGCGGTGATGCCGCGGGCTGCCAGCTGGGCGCGCTCCAGGGATTCGTGCAGGCCCGCGTAGACCGGTTGCAGATCGTCGCGGAGTTGTCGGCCGACCTCGGTCAGGCGCACCGTACGGCTGGTGCGGGCGAACAGCTCTGCCCCGATGCGCCGCTCCTGCTTCTTGATGGCCTGGCTGACGCGCGCCTGGGAGACGTGCAGCCGCTGTGCCGTCCGGCCGAAATGCAGCTCCTCCGCCAGTACCAGGAATATCTCGATGTCCCGCAGCTCCACCGGCCCCCCGGCTCCCCGTCGATAACCCAGCGGTTACCGAACCGCATGGAAGTCCATCTTGATCATACGTGCGAACCGCAAGATCGTTGAGGCACCAGGGGCGCCGAACCTCAAGTCAGAGCCGGCGTCCCACCTCGTCGAGCCTCGGCGAGGACAATGTCGGCCGTCAGGCGGTTCAGGCTGGAGCCCGTTGTTCAGCTCGCGTGCCAGGAGCAAGTGAGCCGCAGGGCCTTCAAGGCTTGCCGTCATGGAAGAAAGCGCTGAGGGGACCTGCAGGTAGTCCGAAGCCCTTGAAGGTCTGAGGCCCGAAGGCGCCGAAGGGCAGGACACTGACCTGGAGGCCTAGCGCCTTCTTCCTCCTCACTGCAACCTTCAAACCCAGAGAGATGAGCCCGGCGTACATAGCGACGATCTTGGACGTCGCCTCGGGCAGCATGGTGGCAGTCAGGGCCACGGCGCTTGCGCCATCAGCCAAGTCGGAAGTCTCCTCCACGCTGAAGTAGATGGTTGTGCTCCAGCGCTTCCGCTCTATGTCTGGCATGCTCCCCCCGGCTCGCCTACAGCATGCCCACACACCAACGTGCTAAATCGGCCCTAACCTGCGCTTCGACGCTGTCTGCCAGCCTGCGAGACTTTGGTGGTGAGCACGATGCGCCGCCCTCTGGGGCATGGACCGGATCCCGTCGCCCTTCGGCGATGATCCCACGCATCTCCTGATCGCCGGCTCCGCGTCACGGGCGTCGAACAGGGGCTGCACGTACGCCCGGGGGAGGTGGACGGTGAGGCGTCGCATCTGCCGTTGTCGGTCGTGCCGACCGGTGCGGTGTAGCCGAACCGGGCCCGCGTCTCGACCGTGATGCCGGTGCTGGTGGCGGCCTCCTTGCGGCGCCGGCCGCGCACGACCGGCTGCCAGCGCGCCCGTACGGCCGTGTCGATGCGGTCCGCGACGGCCTTGGGCGAGTCTTGCGGTCGCCCTTGCGGTAGGGCTCCACCGACCGCTGACTTACCCCAAGCTCCTGGGCTACGGCTTTGGTCGACTTCAACTGTCTGACCAGGAAGTTGATCCGCCCTTTCAACGTCTTGGGCGGCTCCCGCGTGAACCCTTCCCGGTCCGCGCGCTCCAGGGCGTCATCGATGTCCCCCGCCAGCAGCGTGTCCTTCCTCTCGGCACCCGTCCCGGGCAGCGCCCGGGACGGGGTTGCCCCAGCCTGGTCTACGACGCCCCCAGTCACCTGGGGGCCTTCACTGCTGTCTACGGACGAAAGCCTCTCGGACGGCCAGCGCAGGCGTCGCGTGCGTCATGGTCCCCCGTGTGAAGCGAGGCCTGCCAGGAGGCTCTCCGCGTCGGAAGGTCCTCCGGTCCAGACCGCGGCCAGTGACTTCGGCGCGCCATCTGATCGGGAGCATTGCGGCCGTGAGACGGACGTTGGCCGTCAGTGGGTACGCGCCTACGATCACGCGGGGCGCGACGGAGGGGATGATCATGTACCAGGCGAAGGACCCGGACCGGCTCGAGAGAGCGGTGGCGCGGTACCTGCTGAAGGGCAAGAAGCAGGCGAAGCAGGAGCGGAAGTACTTCCGCAGCCTGCCCTCGTTCCACGACGTTGTACGGATCGCGGGCGCCGGGAACATCCGTGAGGGTGTGCGGCACGAGCACCTGGAGAACGTCGACGCCGGGGCGCTGATCAAGTACCGGGACGCTCTCCTCGACGAGCTGGATGCTCTGCAGCGGGCGACGGTGTTCGAAGAGCTGTACGGCCTGCTGTGGGATGCGCGGATCCGGGGTATCGGGCCGGTTACCGTGTACGACACAGCGGTGTCGGCGGGGGCATGGCTGCGGCTGCGGCCGGATGTCGTGTACCTCCACGCCGGGACGCTGCTCGGGGCGCGAGCGCTGGGTGTGCCGAAGGACGCCGAGACGGTGGATGTGGAGGAACTTCCCGAGACGCTCCACAAGTTCAGTGCGGGGCAGGTAGAGGACATTCTCTGCGAGTACCACAAGGTGAGGTCGGCCGACTTCGCTGAGCAGCGGAAGCTGCGCCGGGAGCGCCGTCACATCTGACGGTGGGCTGGAAAGCCCGCCCCGCCACCAGGCCGGGGCGGGCCTCCGGCATAACCGAAACCCAGCAAGGCGGACGCTGGGGTGCGTGCCGTTACCCGTCCTGTGCCGGTGGTGCCGAGGGCGGTGGCCACCGCTTCGGCCGGCATACCGTCGTCGCACAGCGCGCCGGCGGCCGTCCGGCCGACCCAGGCGGCGACCCGCTCCAGCACACCAGCGGCGCGCAGCGCGGCCAGCGGCGCGTCCGCGGCCGTGGCGGTCAGCTGCCCGGCCAACTCGACCAGAAGCGCGGCCAGCCGTCCGGGCAGCGGCACGGCCGCATCGCGGACAACGGACAGGTGCGCAGCCCAGTCCGCGAGCAGTCCCGCGAGATCCACGTCCGCCTCTTCAAGGACGGCGGCACCCGCGCCGACCACCTCGAAGTCGAACTCACCGACATCGACTACATCGACGTGTCGTTCTAAAGCCAGGTCCGCCGCACGAGTTCTGTGAGCGGCGTGTATCCTTGGACATTTGGCTGCTGACTAGGATGCGCATTCATAACATCTTCTTCTCGGCGCTGACATCCGAGGATTTCCGCGCAAGAGAAACTGGTAGACATCTTCCCAATTTGACCGACGATATCCTGAGCCGGCTGACGGACTCGCAAGGTCACGGAAAATTGCCCCGAAGTACCCTTTCTTTCATCGGCCACGTTCGCCATGATCCAATACTTTTTGCCGTCCCCATTCACCTCGTCAGGGCCGGCGAGTGCAACAAGCCGTGTGCCCACGGCGACGTTTTCGTAGAACACGTCCATATGAACGAGGACTGCTCGCGGGTCCTTCGGACTCGGATCAGACTCAGTGGCACCGAGGGTTGCATAGATCGCTGGAGCGGCAGGGCTGATTTTGTCCGGACTGCCACTACTGACGGACGAAGAGGGTGGAGACTCTGGAGAGTCTTCACCACTGGTACAGGATTTTGTGATCAAGACTCCCGCGAGAGCGAACACCCCTGAGGCGAGGGCGGCCAGCAATGTCTGCCACCCTCTGAGCTTCTCGCCCCTTGATTGAGGCTCCGGAGCGTCCGGTGAATTCTCAGAATCTGGCGGGGGCGCCTGTTCCATGGAGTCTCCCTTTGAGAGTGTCCACTCTTTACAGATGGCGCGATCATTTGCTTGGAGACAGGCCCGTGAGTCCCCGTCGGGCGATTGATTCTTGCGGCATGTGAACTTCTGGGCACGAGGGTTGTAGAGGTTGGCCGCTGAAATCTGACGCTACGTCTGGTCCGTGCGCTCGCAGCCACTGCTTGAGTTCGATGCTGCCCTCGACAACACTGCGGAACGCGCACTTCACGGTATGCGACTGGCAGGCATCTCGATGAAACACCCAACGCGTGTCTCTTTGATCGGTTAGCCAATCGATCGGATACGTCAGTCCTGTAGCCGACGAGAGGTGGGACCGGATCGCTCCGCTGATGCCGACCGATCCGGTCCGCGAATTGGCGCTGGGCCGACCATCGCCGCACGCCCGATCCATCGCGTGGAGGCACCGGGGGCAGGCTCGCCTTGGCGCGACCTTCCCGACGACGTCCGGCCGACGTCTACAGGAGGGTCAACATGCCGGTGACCGCCACTGCACCTTCCCGGGGAATCTCAGCTAGCCCGCTCGAAGGCGAGGTTCGCATTCGGGCAGCCGGCCGCGTACGTCAGCAGCGCCTCCCGCTCGGCCTGGTCCACCGCCAGACCCCAACGGTGCTTGGTCGCCACCCACTCACCGATGTACCGGCAGTGCACTGCCGGAGACGGCATCCACGTCGCCGGGTCCTGGTCGCTCTTCTGACGGTTCGAGCGGGCCGTGACGCCGACGAGGGTGACGTCCGAACCCAGGTCGTTGGCGTACCGGCGACGCCGCTCCGTCGTCCAGCCGTAGCCACCTGAGTCATGGACCTCGGCGAGCGGGACCATGTGGTCGATGTCGACCCCGGCCGGGCCCTGCACCAGGACGTCGTCGTAGTAGGAGTGCCACACCCCGCCGGTGATCGTGCAGCCGGCCCCGACGGTCGGGGCCTCGATCGCCTCGGCGATCAGGACGTCGTTTCGGGCCGTGCAGCCGTTCTTGTCATCGTCTTTCCAGTGCGGGTACAGCTCCCGCTTGTACCCGTCGCGGATCTCCTCCGCGATCGGCAAAGACGTGATCGCCTCCGTGAGGGTGTACTCATCGGCATGGGCGGTCGTCGGGGCGAGGACGGCGAAGGCCAGGGAAGCCGCGACGACACCGCGGCAGAGACTCGTGATCATGGTCCGGTGATACCGGGCGCAGCACCACCGGTACGACCCCGGCGAAGGGCATCTCACCCTGCCGGGGGCACAAGTTCACCGAAGAACCGATCATGCACCCGCCCCACCCTCAACCCGGCGGCCATCCCCGTTCGACCCGGCCGAGTCATGCCCGTCCCGCTCCGGCGGGCCGCGCTGGGCATCCGCTGGACCCGACGAGCAGGCCCGCCAACGGGCGCTTCACCGCATCCGTTTAGGCCGTCTGAGAGCCGTGTCCGGCCGGCGGCCAGACGGGGTCACCGCCCCACGTGTCCTCAGCAGTCAGGGTGAGGACCAGCCGCCCGTCCACCACGGCTGCGGCCACGTCCTCGTCGTCGACGGCGGCCTCCGCGAAATCAGCGGGTGCGACGCGGTCGAGCAGGAAGACGAAGTGCAGGGCGAAGGGTGAGCCGTACGAGTGGGGCTCACCGTCGGCGTCGACCATGAAGTTGGCCCGCCAAGCGCCCGCGCACAGGGTCCACACGAGATCACCGAGGAACTCCGCGCCCAGCAGCGGGTCCGCACCGTCGATCAGCACCGCGACGTCCTGCTTGCCGTGCCCGGGCCCGTGCCAGTCGCCGAGGCAGTCCACCATGGCATCCCAGTTGTGCCCGAAGTAACCGGGGAACCCCAGTTCACGGGCGAACGCCCGGTACAGACACCCCTTCTCGTGCAGCTCCTCACCGTCCAGGCGCAGAACGATCCCACCCCGGGCCCGCAGCTCGGCCTCGGCCGCGGCCACCCAGGGGTCGGCGGAAGAGGTGAAGGTGACCCAGGGCGACCGGCGTTCGGTGAGGGTGGGAAGGAAGCTACTCATGGGGCATGCTCGCACCCCGCCCACTCAGGGCGCCTTCGGATTACGTCCCCGGCCTGAGCGATTGCGGCGAGGTCGGGTGCTGGTCCTTTCCCCGTCCGATCTCGCGACCAGTGCGGACGGCAAGGAACAGCAGCGCGCTTCACCGCATCCGCTCAGCCGGGCGTCCAGCAGCGAGGCGGAGACCCGCTGACAGCGCGCTGCGCTGCTGACGAACCCCGCCGATACGGATGCGTCGGCCCGGCGGTACTGCCCCCAAGGATGGGCACCGGGCCTGACCCGCGCACGCCATATCGGCACGGGCTGCAGCGACCCTAACCGGAGCCTGCTCGGTGTCCCACCCACTTATGTGACACCGAGCAGGGCAGGCCCGGACAGCGGGCCGCCTCGTTACACCGGGCATGATCAGTACACAGCAGACCGCCGGTGAGATGGCCGCCCTGGACCTGATGCTGGCCCACCTCACCCACGACAGCGAGGCCATCGCCTCCGCCATGGCCGACAGCACCGTCTGCCCAACCACCGCGGCCTACGCGCGCCAGCAGCTCTGCGGACTGCTCCACGACGCTGTCCTCGCCCGCCCCGACATCTCCCTCAACCGCCCGGCCGTCCTCGGACCTGCCGGACGGACCTGGCTCCAGCACGTCACCATGCACGGACCCGTGGCGGACACCGTCATGGCCCTCGCCGACGACGGAGCCGACCCCCGCCACCACCTCGACGACACCCAGTGGATCGCCACCTACGCCATCAGCGCCGTCGCCCGCATCATCGACGTCTACGGACCGGCCGTGGCCGCCGGACGCCTCGCCCAAATCCGGGACACCGCCTGACTTGCCCGGTCAACCCGTAGGCCAGGTACACGCACACCACGTCTCGTGAAGACCCCCATTGGGCCCACCGGGACCCGCGGCATGATCAATGTCGATGAGTTGGGGAGTCACCGGCCGCCGCGGCCATGCCTATCTGCCCCGCCCGACCGGCGCCCCCGGCGCAGGTCCGTGCAGCGGATCCCGCCGCCGGGATGCCACTCCAGCACCGGCCCCACCGCGTCGCCGTGCTCCTGGCACCAGGAGACGGGAACCACTCCGCCGCAGCCGTGGCGCTTGCACACGCACCCCTCACCCGGCCCGACATGGGCGACACCGTGGCGGACCGGCCCGCCTCGTGCACCTGACGCGGCGGTGCCGCGCAGGCCGGCCGGCCACGCCAGCGTGAGGCGCAGGGGCTGCGGCAACGCCGTCCGCACCGGCACGCACGCCCGCCAGTTGCGTGAACGCGCAGACGAGATCGATCAGCTTGCCGCCCACGCCCCCGACGGCACCCGCAAACGGCTGCACCGCAACGCGAACCGGCTCCGCGCAACCGCGGACACCCACGACGTCACCGCCACAACAGTCGAGGTCCCCGTATGACCACCCAGCACCACGACGAACGCGCCCGCATCCGCGAAGCGATCGACCGCCTCCTCGCCGGCACCGCCACCCAGTCCAACGGGAGCCTCACCGTCGTGGCCCTTGCTGCCGAGGCCGGAGTCCACCGAATGGCTCTCCTCAAACGACATGCCGATCTGAAGAACGAGTTCTACGAACGCGTCCGCAACGAAACGAACCAGACCCTCGAGGTCGAAAAGCGTCTCCGTGAAACTGTGACCAAGCTAAAAAAGACGATCAGTGAGCAGCGCAAGGAAATCGAGGAACTTCGGGCCACCACCGCCGGGCTCACCTTCGCCAATGCTGTCCTTGTTGAAGAACTCCGATCCAGGAACCCCCCCGATCGGATGGCCGGCAACGTCATCCACATGCCTGCACCACGGCAATAAGCCACGCAAAGCCATTTACCTTGCTGCCTCCCACCCCAGGGCTGTTTCAAAGTACTTTGAAACAGCCCTGCTGCTCACCCCCGACGAGATGCGGAGGTTCCTGGTATTCGTCGACGCCGCAACCGTGTTCAACCGTGCGAACTCTGCGGAGCCACTCGGCTACCCGTACCGAGACGCGGGAGCTGTAGCGGCGCAACGGATACACACGTCGACTTGACCTCGGTGAACAGATCGACGCTGTAGTGACCGCCAATGCGCCCGATCCCGCTGTGTTTGTAGCCGCCGAATGGAGCTCTGAAGTCGCGAATCAAGACGGAGTTGATCGCTACTGAACCGGCGCGAAGCCGGCGGGCAACTGACATCGCCCGCTCATGGTCGCCACTCCAAACACATCCCGCCAGGCCATACGCGGTGTCATTGGCAATCTGTACAGCCTCCTCCGTTCCCGAGAATGGAATCAATGCCGCGACAGGACCAAAGATCTCCTCTTGGGCGATCCGCATGCTGTTGTTGACATTCGACAGCACGGTAGGAGGCACGTAGTGACCGCTGGTCAGGCTGCCGAAAACCTCGCGGTGAACTGTGGCGCCCGCGATCCGGCCGTCCTCGATGTAATCTAGGACACGCGACCTGTGAGCCTCAGAAATCAGCGGACCGACCTCAGTCTCCTTTGAAAGAGGGTCCCCCATCTGAATATTGGCTGCCCTTGTAGCGAACGCATCAACGAAATCTTCATAAATGGCACGCTCAACCAGGATGCGTGATCCTGCCGTGCACGCCTCCCCGTTGCTCGCGAACATCGATAGCAACGTACCGTCAACTGTCCGCTCGAAGTCAGTGTCAGCAAAGACAATACTCGCCGACTTACCCCCCAATTCACAATTGACGCGCTTGAGAGTCGGGGCGGCGCGCGCAACGATATCCTTCCCTGTCGCCACGCCGCCGGTAAAGGCGATGACATCTACATCCGGATGTGCGACGAGAGTCTGACCGGTGACGCGATCCCCGAGGAGGATGTTGAGCACGCCCGGCGGCAGGTCCACTTCGCGTGCGACCTCGGCGAGAACAGCGACACTTAGAGGGGCTAGTTCGGATGGTTTTAGGACACATGTGTTTCCGCACGCCAGTGCTGCAGCCACATTGATTGACGCGACCGACAAGGGCGAATTCCAGGGAGTGAGGACTCCGACAACACCCACCGGCTCGCGTATAACGATATTTACATAGGCATCGTCAAGAGGATACGCCTCTCCGATGAGTCGCTCAGCCTCGGCGGCGAAATACCGGAAGTGGGCAACTGCGCGTGGCAGGTGACCCCCGGTGGTGATCGTGATGGGCATACCGGTGTCGCGAGTCTCGAGCTTCGCCAGGGCCTCAAGACGCTCCTCGATGCAATCCGCCATATCCAGTAGAACTGCGGCGCGCTCGGCTGCTGGCATCCGAGGCCAAGGGCCCGATTCGAACGCGTCCCGAGCGGCCGACACGGCGCGGTATACATCTTTCTCACCGGCAAGCGCCACACGACCGAGCGACTCCTCCGTGGCAGGATCGAACGACTCGAACCAGCAATCACCCTCCGCGGGCCGAAAGAGTCCGCCGATGAATAGTTCAATCATGTGCGGCCTCCGGGATCGCCATATCCATCTGCCTGGCCTTACTAGATTCGTTCAGGTCAATGCCAGCTGTACCGGCCAAACGGTGGAACGCGCGTTGAAAACTGTCTGCAGTTGCCTCGAGTACGTCTTGATCATGCGCGGTCGAGACCCAACCATGCACCGAATGGCAGTCGACACCTTCTAGTAGCAGCGCACTACGCAATGCGGAATACAGTTGCGGTTGAGCGTTATGCAAGGCAATTACCGCGGATGACGGACTGATCGGCGCACCGGCCCGGATTGCGCCAATAAGGATGTGAAAGATCGAGCTCTGCGCGAACAGGCGAACGTCGACCCCCGCGTCCTCGGCTTTTCGATTCACCAGATCGGCAAGGCGCCTTGCTGATTCAGCTGCTTTCGTCTGCCGCCTCCCGTCAGCGACCTGGTCGAGCATCGCTACCCCGGCAGCAGCAGAGATTGGATTGCCATTGAAGGTTCCGGTATGCGGCACCCTGATCGCTCTTCCCTGCACTTCTGTCCCTGCGCCGAACACCGACATCACTTCGGCGCCGCCGGCCACGGCACCGCCGGGGAGGCCGCCGGAGAGGATCTTAGCGAGAACTGTTAGGTCCGGAAGGACGTTACAGAGCTGCTGCGCACCACCGGGGCTGTATCGGAACCCACTGACGACCTCATCGAAAATTAGCAGGGTGCCATGCTCTCGCGTCGCCCTCCGCAATTCCCGCAGCGTCTCTTGGTCGTACGGAAGGCCACCACTCGCTCCCCCTCCAGGCTCCAAGATAACGCCTGCGACGTCCCGTTCTGCCAACCGCTCGACGAGGACATCAATAGCGAACTCGCTCTCCACCACGACGTTCGCACTGACAGAAGGGTTCAGTCCAGCCTGTGCTGGATCGACGAAGTGAGCCAGCGCCTCATCGTGCCATCCATGAAAATGTCCGTCCAATTTCATGATCGCCGGACGGCCAGTGAAGGCCCTGGCGACGCGCATAGCCAGAAGTGTCGCTTCGCTGCCTGATGACGTGAACCTCACACGTTCGACGGAGGGAACTAAGCGGCAAACCTGCTCGGCCCACTCGACTTGCAACTCATGGAGGGCACTGAGGTGCAGGCCCTTTTGTAGTTGTCTGGCGACTGCTTCGACGACCTGTGCAAAGCCGTGACCGCACAGCAATGCGCCGTGCCCCATCCAGTAATCCACGAAGCGGTTGCCGGCGATATCCCACTTCCACGGACCATCGGCGCGGTCCATGCATACGGGGTGCGGCGAGAGTTGCCAACTGTCGTGGGTCGTACCGCCGGCAAGCACTGCCGCTGCTCTAGCGGACAGGCTCGATGAGGCAGTGAAGTGTTCTAGAAAAGCGAGCTGGGGTCCCTGGGGCGAGTTTACGAGCACTGGATCAGCGTCCTGATATCAAATCGACGACGCGGGATTGACACACTCTCGCCGCCATAGTAGTCCTCGATCCCCTCGAAGAAGAGGAAGAAATGCTCCGCAATACTCCGCACTGCCATAGCGATGTTTTTTTTCTCTTCCCTCGAGAACATCCATCGCCGAGCACACAGCTTTTCGAAAGTCAGTTCGTTGTGGTCCAGGTTGACATCCATGCGTGCGTGTTGACAAAAAGCACTGAGCATGCTTTCAGCGAATGGGTATCGATCGATGAGCAAGCTAAAGAACTTGTTGATCGCGTCGCTCGATTTAGGCGCACGCGATTGCTGCATCACCCCGAAGACCGACGCATATGCCATGAGGTCGGACATTGCAAGCTCGTTCAGGTGATCAATGAGCGCCATCGTGGATGCCAATGGAGGCGCCGATTTAACCTGTTCCGGATCAAGTCCCACCCCCGCTAGACCCGTCAAGAAGAGATCCCCGTGGTGAGACTCTTCGAGATAGTGATTCGCCAGCAACCCTCTGACATGGGGATTATCGCGACAGGAAGATACCGAAAAGGCCATGTGTTCGTTTGCCGCACTGACGAAGTGGAAGAATTCGATACCCCATCCGAGAATGACAGCCGCGTCCGCTTCACCTGCCAGAACAGTTCTCCAGAATGGCCTGGAAACGATCTCCCTCGCCCAGAACTCGCATTCATGAAAATATGCGTCCATGAAAGAGTCGAGCTCGCTCGCTTCTTCCATAGCCGCAGCATCGATCAAGAGGTGTTCGCTAGCGAGAACGTCAAGAACGGGACCCAACTCTGCCACAGAAGTGGCGGTACGAGCCGCGATACGATCCAACCGCTCCATGCCGCTCAGTAGAAGTCGAGTATCGCGAAGTAGACGGGCACTTGATCCGCCGAATGACAGAACAATGTCGTCTGTCTCAACCAGAAGGTCCTGACCCGAGTTTGCCAGCTGCACCTGCTGAGACAGGAAGGGACATGATGTCGCGTGCAGCTGCTTCATTTCCATTCCTCACTTACGTGACCCATGTCGACAGCCACTGCCTCGCGCTGCCGATATTTGTTGATGACACCTCGCGGCGCCGACTCTTCGTACGAGCGCAGAATATCGCTGGACCAAGTCTCCAGAATCTCAACCAAGCGCGCTCCTGCATCCAGAGCTGCCGACGCGTGGTCGGTAAGCACGGGTCCGATCCGTTCGCAGACCGCTTCCAGGAGCGCATTATGTCCATACTCCTCGTCTAGATCTACATGGGCGATCAGTGGCTCCACAAATCTCGGACTGTCGGCGTAGTTTTGCTGCACAAGCTTGAAGAAGGAGCGGGCGTCAGACCGCTCTCCTCCGGTGGATTCGAGGAATCCTGAGCAAACTGCATACTGAAGCGGGTCACGGCGAGCACACCGGCGCATGAAGTTGAGGATGGCAAGAGTGCTGGGCAACGGAGGCGCATCAATGACAGCGTCATCCGAATAGCCTAGGGCGTTGAGCGAGTCCAAGAAGAATCTCGCATGATCATATTCTTCCGAAAAGTGGTGTAGAAACAATTCTCGAACAGGCCGAGATGGACATTCCGCTACAACAAGCGGAAGTCGATCATTCACGCCCTCGATAAAGTGATATGATTCCACGAGCCAACCCACCAGCTGACTGTGCTTCGCCGTCCCAGCCGTCAAACCCGTCCACAGTGGGCCCCCGAAGAGACGCTCCTTCCACAGAGGGAACAAGCGGCGGCATGCTACTGCCACTTCACCCGCATCGACGACAGGTGAAGCCTCGGAGACGTTGGCCGCAAGGCCAGTCGCCACGAGCCTATCTACAATCGCAATCACGGATTGCAGCGGGACTCCCGTCTCGTCGGCGATGGCTCCGACCTTGTTCTTCCCGTCAAGCCTCGTCGCAACTGCGTGGAGCTCAGGGGTGCCGATACCGGAGAACTGGTATTGGTCCTCGTAGAGATCGAGAACAGGACCGCTGCTACGAAGGCTGACATCTGCACGCAGAACCATCCTGGCATCAGCGCGATTGAGCGGATAAGCTGCAGCTTTTGTTGTCATGAAATTCTCCTGCTTATTGAGATGGCGAGCAGGACCCTCCACAGACGTTGGCCCTGCTCGCCGCGCAGCCTCGTTCTACTTGACGATGACACCCAGGACCGGGATGTCCCGCCTCTTGCGCCTCCGACTCACCTGGACGGTGATCTCGGCACTGACGTCCTCCTCGTCCGTCTCCCGCACCTCGACATTTTCGGCCTGTCCGCGTGGAACATGGACGATGACCTGCTCTTCCTCGAGCTCCCCAGACGCCATTGCAATCAGTCCTTTCTGTCCGTGGTTACGATCCTTGATCGTCACTCCGACATAGATACGCATGAACGTCTTGAAATATTCGGCGAGGTGGCCAACTGCCTCCGTATGGCTGCGCCGGTCACCGGACCGACAACCGTTTCGTATCTTCCTACAGACCTGCGATTGGCTGCTGACTTCGAAACTCCATGCTGATCTTGGCTTATTCGCAGTTCTGCCGCACTTCACTTGGGCCAAGTGGGTGAACAGGTGTGTCGCCACAGGCGCGGGGGGACCCGGCCGGGATCGATCCCGGCCTGTTCTGCGGCGCGAATCTCCAGTGCGCACAGCGCCTGGTAGACGGTGATGAAGGCGTGGATCTCCTGGCAGATCAGCTCGGGTGCCTTGGAGCGCAGGATGAACCCGCCCCCACGCAGGCGGTTCTTCGGTTCTGCGAATCCGTTTTCGATCTCCCACCGCTGGTGGTAGGTCATTCTCCGGCTGGCGGGCCGGAGCCAGCCGGCGGTTCAGCAGGCTGGTGACCAGCCGGAACGTCTTGGTGTGGGGAAGGCCGACCAGGGGCCGGACGGTCACGGTGTCCTGGATGATGCGGACGGTGTGGCCCTGGGGTGGCTCGGCCAGGCTGCGGCCGGGGCCCTGGCCTGTCCACGCCGGACGGCTTCCTTCGGGGTCGGCATGACCAAGCAGCACCCTCAGCGCGACGAAGACCAGGTTCTTCTTGATCCGCCAGGTCAGGTGGGCGCCGTTGGCCCGGGCCAGGCCGCAGAGTTCGTACCCGGAGAAGTTACGGTCGGCCAGCAGCATGTCCGGCTGCAGGGCAGCCAGCAGTCGGCGGGCGAGCCGGTGCTCGCTCAACTTGGCCACGGCGTCGAAGGCCGCGTCGACCGGGACATGGGTCCCGCACTCGGTCAGCGCCATCAGACGGACCTGTGTTCGCTCTGATTGACGCCGTCTCTACCGGTGAACCCGAACTGCCGTGCGTTGGGAGGGGGTGTGGAGGACATCCAGCGCGGTGCCCTCCCAGGCGACCAGCCGGAGCCCGAACGCGCCCGAGGTCGCCGTCTTGGCCAGCGTGCCGCACCGTCGCGCGAACACTGCAACGGCTTGGCGCCCAGCCGCTGCCCGGCCCGGGTCAGGGCCGAACTCGTGGGCAGGCGCTCCACGCACATGCCCGGCAGGTGCCGTAGCTTCTCCGTCAACGTGCGCAGAACGGAGCGGTATCTCGGTGGCCCGGTGCTGTCGAAGCTGCTGAACAGGCACAGGGCCAGGACGAAGTAGACCACGGTGCGGGCCGGCAGCAGACGGCGGCGGCACTCGGTGCGGCCGCTGTGCTCCATGACCTCGTCCACTAGCTTGGGAGTGGGGTCTCCTCTGTGAGTACGCCGAGACGTGACGTGCTCACCGAATTGCTGGCCCGGCGCCACCGGTGAGACGCCAGGGCTGGTTCAAAGTCTTTGAAACAGGCCCTGCTCCCACCCCTCGGGCCGGGAGGCAGCAGTCGTTTGCAGGCTGAGCCAGACGCGTTCCCCTGATGTCCTTCAGGCACACGCAGATCCTGAACACAACAACTTGTCAGGGAAGTCGATCGCATCCCCGCAGCGGGGGCAGGCTTCGGGGAAGACGATCGGGATCTCGGCGCCGGTGCGCTGGTCGGCCAGCGGTGCTTCGACCCGGGGGATCACGTCGCCGGCCCGGTACACGAACACCTGGTCGCCGATCATGAGCCCGCGACGGGTGATGTCGGACGGGTTGTGGAGCGTGGCGTAGGTGACCGTGACCCCGTCGATGACCACGGGCTCCAGGACAGCGCGCGGGGCGATGATCCCGGTCCGGCCGACGTTCCACTCCACCGCCAGCAGGCGCGTCACCTTGTGTTCGGCCGCCAGTTTCCGGGCCACTGCCCACCTGGGGGCGCGCGAGCCGTTGCCGGCCTGCCGCTGGTCCTCGGCCGTGTCGGCCTTGACGACGACACCGTCGATCCCGAACGGTAGGTCCCCGCGCAGGCCGGCGATCACGTCGATACGTTCCTGCACCTGCTCCACGGTCTCGCATCGCGTCGGGGCGGCGGCCGTACTGGCGGCCGTGTTCGCGCCGAGCGCGGCCAGGTTCTCCAGCAGAGCGACGTGGCCGAGGTCGTCCAGGCCGATCGCGCTGTAGGCGAAGAAGGTCAACTCGATCCGGTAGGGGCGGTCCTTGGCTCGCAGGGTGCCGGCCGCTCCGCTGCGCGGGTGTGCGAAGGGCGTGGCCTCGTGGGCGAGCCGGATCCGGTTGGCCTCCTCGAACTGGGCGGTTGTAAGCAGCACCTCGCCGCGCAACTCGACGTCGATCGGCTTGGTGAGGACCTGCGGCAGACCGAGGACGGCGTCGGCGGCGTGGGTGATGTCCTCGCCGGCCAAGCCGTCGCCGCGGGTGAGGACCTGGACGAGGCGGCCACCCCGGTACCGGGCGGCCACCGCGAGGCCGTCGAGCTTCGGCTCCACACACCACCCGGCCACAGGGTGCCCGAGACGCCGTTCCAGCCCTGCGGCCCATTCGGCGAGCTCGTCAGCGTCGAAGACGTTGTCGAGCGAGAGCATCGGCACCGAGTGCGGCACGTCACCCTGCACCGCCCCGCCTGCCACCTTCCCGGTCGGCGACTCGGCAAGCACCTCGTCCGGGTTGGCCTCCTCATACGCCGCGATGGCGCGCAGTAGCCCGTCGTACTCGTCGTCACCGAGCGGGGTGGTCCCGTCGCTGTAGTACGCGGCCGACGCCGCCACGGCGGTGGCCACGGCCTCCACGTAGGCGGCAGGAGAGAGCAGGGCACTGTTTTCGGTCATGAAGGTCATCATCCTGCCCCGCACTGACAACGCCACCGCCCGACTCCGCCTTGCCTCGCACGCCAACGAGCCGGCCTGCTGCACAGGGCGGTAAGACGGCAACGGTCTGCTGATCAGCACCGTCACAGTGTGCTGGCGACGCCGAACGACACTGATCACGGCAACATTCGCAACCTCATGACCCATGGCCTGGCAGGGGTGAGCTTCGCCGGGCAACCCTTGGCCCCCAAGAGCTGAACACCGAAATCCCGGCGAGCACCGAAGGACACGACTCCCGTGCGGGGTGGGAACACTCCTCCAGGTGCCTCTATTCACGGGTCGTGGGAACTGGCCGACAAAGACACACAGCGCGAGCTCGACCACACCGTCTTCTGCTTTGCCGCGCTACACCCGATTCAGCCTGGCACGGCGGCGCTGCCGCGCGGTGCGTCTCATCGGTGAGACGGCAGCTGGCCAGCGGGGTCCGTCGCCGTGCCTCATCGGCGGGCGCGGCGGGTGCAGGAGCCACGTCAGCGCGGCCACGTGCGGGTACTACGCCGGGCGGAAGGACCCCAAGGCGCGCACGACCGCACGAGCCGCAGCAGCGTTGGCGGCCGCGAAGACCCGGTCCTGTTCCAAGGGGCGGCCCGCACGTAAACGCTCGGGAAGGCGAGGGCGGTCCTGGACCCGCTCGCCCTGCTGGAGGCGCCCATCAGCTGGACGAGTCCACGCGGGCGCGCAAGTGAGCTGCGCGCGGATCGGCCTCCTCCTGCCATCGTGGCCTGGCGCTTACGATCGCACGGTGGCGATCGAACTTCCTGCCGAACTTATCCGGCTCCAGCGCGAGGCCAACCTGGCGCGCCAGGAAGCGTCCACTCGCGAGTACAGCGCGGAAGGCTGGAAGCCCTGGCTGGACGCTGTCGACGCGGTGCACATCGCGGTGACCAAGTACGCCAAGGAGGCGGGCTTGTCGCGGCACGAGGTGGAGAAAGCGGTGAAGACGGCGGCGAACGCAGCGGAGGCCCCACCCGAGGATTCCTCGGGTGGAGTTGGGACCGAGTAGCGCCCGCAGCCCACGAGGCAGTCGGTCCGATCAGACCCGCTTGCCGGAGCACCTCCGCTCGCGCGGAGGGGTGCTTCCCCCTGTTTCTGCGCCACCGGTCAGAGTGGCACTCACAGCAGGCTGCGCGCACCTGCCCAGTGGGGGCGGCACGGTCCGTCCGGGAGATTCCGTCTCCAGGGCCCCGCGGTGCCAGGCTCCGGCGTGGGCCGGCTTCGTGCTGCGACTCCAGGAGGTGTGCACGACATTCCATCCAGACGGTTTCCCGCCACGGCCCCCGAAAACTCAGCTCGGAGGTGCCGGCAGCAGCCCGTCGGCGGGAACTCTACGATCGGGGGCCGGCTGACAGACCTGAATGCGAGAAGGGGCCCGGCAAATGCCGGACCCCTTCCCTTCTGGTAGCGGGGACAGGATTTGAACCTGCGACCTCTGGGTTATGAGCCCAGCGAGCTACCGAGCTGCTCCACCCCGCGTCGGTACGGCAAGCCTACGGCACCCACGCGGCGCCGCCCGCCATTTTCCTGCCCGCCGCCTGCAAGGACCGGACGCCGGGCCACTGTCGGTGGCGGGTACGACCCTTCGGTGTGCGGGCGGCAGAAGGCCGCTGCCCCGCCAAGAACGTCAACGCGGGCGACACAGTTGCCCTCGCCGTCGTACGTCCATGACTGCTCGCTGCCGTCAGCCTCGACTCGGCGGGCGAGTTTGCCCTCGACCGTCCACTCCAGGCGCGTGACGGCACCCAGTGGGTCGGTGATCGACACGGCTCGGCCGAAGGCGTCACGCTCGTAGCGCGTTGTCGCCCCCAACGGATCGGTGATGGCCAGGGGCAGACCGGCCTTGTCGGAAACGACCCTCGTCCAGGGGCTTCGCCAGCCTTCTGGATGCCGTCTGGGTGCGTGCCGTGCCTCGGCTGCGTTCCGTGGTTGAGAGGGCTGGAACGGTTGGCAGGTGCGGCGCATCCCGCGTGAGAGCTACCAGCGTTGTCCATCGGCGGGTAATTCGTGGACGCCTCCGGATTCCTAGCGTGGTTGTCAGGTCGCCGCCGGTGCGACCACCGCCACAGGGGAGGCCATCATGAGCACGACATCCACTGCGAAGCACGAAGCGGACCCCGGTCCGGACATCGAGCCGATTGGTCGGGGCGGCCGTTTCGGCAGGATCCTGCGCTCCCCGCTCGGCTGGATGGTGACCGGGCTGGTCGGGGTCGGGCTGGTCGCGAATGTGACCGCGACGGGGCCCGGTCCGGTGCCGGTGCTGGGTGCGGCCGCCGCGGTGGCCGTGTACGCGCTGGTGATGCGCCGGCTCGCGGGGCGTGTCACGCCGGAGATCGCCCGGCCCGGCGCGCTGCGCGAGGCGTTGCTCGGCGGTGGGATCGGTCTGGGCTTCATCCTCGGTCCCTGCTGCTGATCTCGTTGGCCGAGCGCCGACGCCCGCTGGTGCCACCTCTGGTTCGAGCACCCCGTTGCCGTCGCGCGGCTCCACGCCTCCTGGCTCGCCTGGCAGGAGCTCACCAACCCGGCCACCTGCGGCTACACCGGCCCCTCGGTCTGGCACCTCGACCACCTCGACCCGCGCCTGCTCCAGCTGCGGGGCTCCTGCGGCCCGTTCGCGGGCTGCACGAAGGGGGAGCACCAGATCGGCCACCGCATGCCCGGCGCCGTGCCCAGCGCCTGGCGCCAGATCGAGGACTGATCCCCGCCGGACAGGACGCTCGTTGTCGGGCGACACGAGAGTGTCAGTGGTCGGCGACATGGGCCGTGTCAGTGATTCTCTCCGGCTGACCTGCCGGGTGACGGTGCTGCTGAGGGGCTCGTTGTCAGGGTAACCGCCTCGATGTGCTACCTGGGAAGGTTGGTGTCACGGCAACTGCCGACGCAGTGCGAGCGTGTTCGTATCTTCATGGGACGGGCAGGATCACGGACACAATGCTGTCGAGATGTACGCAGGGGGAATCATGACCATATCGGTACAGATAAGCGAATTATATGCCATAGCCGAGTACTTGAAGCGACAGCCCAGCAGGCAGCCAGGGGTCCTTGAGGTTCTCCTGGACGAGCTCAAGGCCGTCAGGCAGGACATGGACGAGCACGGCTTCGAAAACTACCTGGACCCGGACAATGCGTCCGGATGGGACTTCCCCAGCCAGGTTGAAGTCGACTTTGTACGAGAACTGGTAGACGTGTTGGCAGCAACATTCGACTCTGCCGACGCAGACGATGAGGTCGACCTGGCCATATCTCAACTGACTTCCCGGCTCAGCAGAGAGGTGTGGGAAGCCGACGGTTCGCCCATCAGCGTTGACGTACACCTCGTACGTGATGCCTTGTCCCTGCTGGACCTTGCAGTCCGATCAGGATCTCCCGAGGCACCGCGCGGGTTGGCCCTTCTGTCCCCACTGGCTCCTGCCGAGAGTGACGGTCAGGAAGCCGATATCCCGACCCACTGCACCGTGCCAGCCGATGTGGTCAAGGACATCGTTTCCATCCTCAGAACATGCAGCAACGAGTTCACCATTTCCATGGTGGGCCAGCAGGCAACCGAGACAGTCGACCGACTGGACCTTGTCCATCAGCTGGCAACAGACACCCGGCCCCGGCGCATCATTTTCGACGGTGCCATCCTTGCGGCCGCTGCGACCGCTGCAGTCACGCCTCTGGCACGCGCCCTGCTGCTCTGGGTACGACAGCGTAAGTCTGATGTGAAGCTGGAGATCACTCGGTACGACGGGTCAACTGCCAGCGTCGAGGCTACGCACCTTGCCGAACCGGAGAAGATGCTCGCCCGGCTGGCGCAGATTCTCGACGAAATGCCGCCAGGGCCAGCCCAGCTCCCGGCTGCGGACCTGCAGCTCGATCCACCACCGGAAGGCCAAGAAGCTAGCGACGCCGAGGGCGACGAATAGCAGGACCTGGGGTCGGAGCTCAATAGCTCGCCCCGCGGCGGAGACTGCGGAGAAGATGATCAAGAGGCTCGCGCCGCATCTGGAGAAGGTCCCCGGCCCCAAGGACCGGCTGGACGCTGCGCGGGAACGCCGAAACCACCTGGCGCACACTTTCTGCTTCGACCGAGCCCCCGACCTCTGCGCCCCCGCCCCCG
This sequence comes from Streptomyces sp. NBC_00207, assembly GCF_045160965.1. NCBI lineage: Bacteria > Bacillati > Actinomycetota > Actinomycetes > Kitasatosporales > Streptomycetaceae > Streptomyces > Streptomyces sp. NBC_00207. The sequence goes on from NZ_CP130715.1 coordinate 330,807, forward strand.
CGATCCGGCTGATCACCGAGCTGGCCGCCGACGAGGAGATCTTCCTGAATCTCTTCGCCGAGGTGCAGGCCATCAGCCGGGCCGTCATAGGAAAGCGGGTATCGCCACCGCTACAGCCGACGCCTTGCACTTCTCGTTGATCAAAGAGGCCAAGAAGGCCCAGTAGCCCAGCCGGACCGCTCATCCGACGAGGAGTAGTTCCCGGCGGCCGGGCTGGGGTGACAGGGATGATGCTGACACCCCGACCTGGGCCACGCCGCGGTCAAGCGGCCGCCTTCTGCCGGGAGACGGCCTGGACGCGCTCGCCGAGCTGACGCACCACCCGCGTACCGGGCTGTGCCTTGACGTGGGCGCGCAGCGTGGCGAAATGTTCGTCACCGCGCGCGGTGGACAGGGTGGCGTAGTCGTCGAGGAAGGTGTCCCAGGTGGCGCAGGCGGCTTCGACGTGGCCGAGCTGCCATTGCCGGGTGGCCAGGACACCGTTGGCGTGGACGCGGCCCTGCCGTTCGTTCGCGGGCCGGGCCCGGTTCGAGCGTTGCATGGCCTGGATGGATCCGGGGAGGTCGCCGAGCTCGGCGAGGACGTGGGAGACGTGGAACTCGTACGCGGCCCGGTCGTAGCCGCCGACCGCGTCGTTGCGGCCGTCCGCGCGCGAGAGCGCATCCTCGGTCTCCCGTAGCCGGGCGAAGGCCAGCCTGCGGTCCTTGACCATGGCCGCCCCGTGGGCCTGCTGGCCGCGCAGAAACGCGACCAGCCGGGGGCCGGCCGCGGGGGCTGCCTCGGCCGCCGAGTCGGCGAGCTCCAAGGCCTTCGGCCCGTATCCGAGGTTGGAGGCCTGCAACGCCATCCCGCGCAGGGTCCGGCAGTACGTGAGGTGGTCCTGGGCGTCGCCCGCGAGGCCGAGGGCCTGGACGAAGTACCGCTGGCCGAGGCCGTGGGCCCGCTCGAACATGGCCATCCACCCGGTGAGGTAGACGAGGTCGGCGGCCGCGGCGAGCATCCGCTCCCGCACCTGCGGCGTGGCGTCGGCAGTGATCCATGGCATCACGGTGTTGGCGAGGAACGCGGCGGCCATCGGCCGGGCATGGCCGCCGCCGAGCTCGTCGAGGATGCCGGCGATGTGGTCCGTCATCCGCTGGACCGTCTCGACCTCGCCCGTACCGACCCGGACGGTGCGCCCGGCCTTCACGTCCTGGTCGGCCGACTCCAGCCGGTCGCCGAGGTCGGAGTACACCGGCACCATCAAGGCCGCCGAGTACAGGCCGGCGCTCAGCACGCGCCGCCGTGATGGGTCCATGTCGCCCCTAACGAGGTCGGACAGGTCACCGACCGTGTCCGCGGTGATGCCGAGGAACCCGGCCTCCGCGCACGTTATCGGGCGGCCGATACGACGCGAGATCGCTTCGGCGATGACCTGCGGAACGCCCTCGCGGGGCATCGTCCCCCTGAGCCAGTACGTCACGGTGCTCGCCGAGTAGGACAGGTCCATCCCCGCTTCGGCGCCGGCCCGGTTCACCGCCCGCGCGAGCTGCCCGTTTCCCCAGTCGGCTTCGGCCATCAGGCCGGCGAGCGATCTGTTCGGTGCGCGTCCCATCATCCAGCTCCCTGGCATTCAACGCGTTCAACGAGGCACCCAGTCTGCCGTGTTCTCCCCCGGGGTGTACCCCCGTTGAATGAGTACCAGCCACCCGGCGCCGCGACCGCGAATCCCCTGGGCTTTCCCCTGGGAGAGACGGTGCCGGTTGGCCCCACCGTGGCGGCCGGTCCCCCCTTGTTCATCCCCCCTTCGGGGACCGGCCCCCGACGACCCCAGGAGGTGAGCGGCGATGGCACGGATCGGATCCTTCGGCCACGAAGAGCACGACTGGCTCGGCAAAACGGTCCGCGACATCGCCAGCGGCACCGAAGGCAAGCTCACCGCCGTGGTCAACGAGGAGAAGCACGACCACCTCGGCCGGGCCACCCGCGTCCGGCTCGCCTACATCAAGAAGACGGACGGGCGCGAGCTTCCCACAGCCGTGACGAACATCGAGCTCGCCGCTGACCCGTCACCACTCGACTGAGAGGGGCACCACCTCATGAGCACCATGACCGCCGTACGGGCCGAGCTGGGCAAGTTCCTGGCCCTGGCCGGGTACCGCTTCAACCGCGGGGAATCCGCACCGCAGATGTTCTCCGCAGCAATCGACGCCGAGTGGCACGAGCTCGTCGACAGCCCCGAGTACGCCGCGTTCAGCATCGAGCACGCCGGTGCCGTCGCCGCACATGTCGAGGGCCGCGGCGAGGGCTACGTGACGTGGGTGTCCGCCTACGAGGAGGCCTACGGACCGCTGCCCGAGCTGTGGTTCACCGACGCCGATGGCCAGGTCGACAAGACCGCGCTCGCCGCGTACCGGGAGACGGGCAAGGTGTGGGCGTCGTGGAACTGCGGCCCGGACTTCACCGCCGGCAGCGGCTCCGACACCGAGTGACCAGTCACACGCCCATGGAGCCCCTGCCGCTGCCGGCGGGGCCTCTGCGCGTCATCAGGCAGCGCACCACCACCGCCCCGGCCCCCGCATACGTGCAGGCGACCACCGCCCACTGCCCCTACCTCTCCCCCTCGATCCGGCACGGCCTGACCCGCTGGACCGTGTACGGGATGCGGCCGCTCGCCGAGCCCGCCGCCGTCGAGGCGGACGTCTTCGCCGCCGCGCTCGCAGCCGCCGAGAAGGTCCGGGTCCTGTCGAAGGGCCCGCGTGGACACCTCGTGTGCGAGAACGTGGTCATCGCCGGGGCGGCCCGGGCCCATCTCGACTGGCCGCACTGGGCGCTCAAGAACCTCGTCGCACCGATCGGCCTCATGGTCGGGAAGTTCTGGGAGGGGGAGACGGACACGGACCGGTACGGCGACGAGCTCCCCGTCCCGCCGCTGACGTTCCTCTCCGTACGCCCGGCTGTACGACCGCGCGACCCGCAGTTCCTCGACACCACCCCCACCCTCGCCGACGCGATCCGCGAGGCCGACGACGATGGCCGCGAGCTCCTCGCGGGCCTCTCCCACGACTGGACGGAGATCCGAGCATGGGCCAGCACCCTCCCGTTCCCGCAGCAGCCCGCGCGGCCGCCGAAGCCGCCTGCCGCGGCCCCGTCGAGCTGAGCGAGATCACCAACCGGCGCGGGTCCGCAGTATGGAGAGCAACCGGCGCCGGCACCACCGCAGCCGCGATCAAAATCGGGTACGGCGACGGCCTTGCTGTCACCGCCCGCGAGGGCGAGGTCCTCCGCCTCCTGGACCGGCCCGACCTCCTCGGCGCCGGCGTGACGAGCAACGCCTCGTGGATCGTCACCAGCTGGCTCGAAGGCCCCTCCACGTACAAGGTGTTCGCGCCCTACCGCAACGGCGAGGACGGCCAAGAGCAAGCCCTCACGGCTGCCGTCGGTCTGTGCCGGGCCGTCGCCGAACTCCACACCGCAGGATGGGTCCACTCCGACCTCCAGCCCGCCCACGCCGTCCACACCGACCAGGGCGTCCGCCTCCTCGACCTCGCCTGGGCCTGGCGCCCCGGCTTCGAGCCCAGCGACGCCTTCCGCGGCGGCATCGTCCACCTCCTCGCCCCCGAACTCGCCGCCTCCATCGGCGTCGGCATCATCCCCGTCACCCCCAGCCCCGCCGCCGAGGTGTACGCCCTTGCCGGAACGCTGTGGACCTGCCTGACCGGCCGCTGGCCCCTCGACTACCAGGCCGCCGGGATCGACCCTCAGCAGCTCACCCCCGTACAGCTCCGAGCCCGCATCGCCAACCGCGCCGCGCCCCTCGACCCGATCCGACCGTGGCCGGAACTCCAGAAACCTCTGCGTGACGTGCTCCTCGCCCCACGCAGCAGCCGCCCCACCGCCGCCGAGCTCGGCGACCTCCTTGCTGCCATCTGACGAGCACGGTCTCCGGCCCATGCCTGAGCTGCTTCGACCCGGCCGCGGGCCGCAGGTGTACCGCAGGGCTCCTTGGCCGGGAGTTACGGGCTTCGCCCGGGGCGGCGTTTGGGGGAGGCGGGCGGCTGGCCGCCCTGTGCGGACGGCGTGGCCGGGCCGGACTTGGGTGCGGGTCGCCCACGGAGGGTGGTGGACTTGGACCGTGCTGCCGCCCCGGAAGGCCGACGCGCGGCCGTCCCCACGCGCATGTCAGCCTCGGCACTGCGGTGCTCCAGCACAGGAGCCTGCGCCCCACGCGCGGGTTCCTCGGCCCAGCCGTCCCGATCGAGCTCGATCAGCCCGGTGAGTCGGCCTTCGGCGTACAGCCGATGCGCGTTCGCCCGCCGGCGCCTGCCTCATGTCTGCACGGCATACAGCGTGTTGGACCCGTCAGAGAGGTACGCGACTCCGTCGGCGACCACCGGCGAGGACGCCGGGCTGTTGCCCAGAGGGTGGACCCAGTGCTGTAGCCCGGTATCCGCCTGCAACGCGCAGAGCTGATAGCTGAAGGCGACGTAGACGATGCCGTTGGCTACCACAGGCGAGAGGACCTCGTTCGAACCGATTTCGGAGGACCAGCGTTCGCGTCCCGTGGCCGCATCAACCGCATACAGCTTGGGCATCACATCCCTATCTGTGATTTTCGCGACCCTTTCGCTTGTGAGGTAGACGGTGCCATTGGCCACCGCTGGTGACGAGCGCAAGCGGGCCTTGGTGTGGAATGACCAGCGCTCCCGCCCGGTATCCGCGTCCACCGCGTGGAGCTTGCCGTTGTCACTGCCGACGTAAACGACGCCGTCGACCACCGCAGGCGACGAGCGCACCTTCCTGCCCGTGGTGAAGGACCAGCGCTTCTCGCCGCTCCTCGCGTCCACCGCGTACAGCCGACCGTCGTCACTGCCGAAGTACACGAGCCCCTCGACCACCGTCGGCGACGAGCGCACCATTCCGCCGGTGCTGAACGCCCAGTGGGGCTCCCCGGTTTCCGCGCTCACGGCATGAAGCCCGCGTTCGTCGCTGCCGACATAGACGACTCCGCCAGCCACCGCAGGCGACGAGCGCACCGTTCCACCGGTGGTGAAGGACCAGCGCTTCTCGCCGCTCCTCGCGTCCACCGCGTACAGCCCACCGTCGTCACTGCCGAAGTACACGAGCCCCTCGACCACCGTCGGCGACGACCACGCCCTGCCGGCGGAGGTATAGGCCCAGCGCTGCTCCCCACTCGTCACATCCACGGCGTACAGGGCGCCGTTGCTGCAGTAGACCAGGCCGTCGGACGCGGCTGACCCCCGGTACCTCTCCCTAGGGGTGGCCCAAAAGCCCGTGGGGGTGCAGGCGTAGGACCACTTCCTCGAACCGCGTAGGCGCCGGCCGGGCCCCCCAGGCACGGTGGCCCGTGTGTCCGGCACGGGCGAGGGGGGATCGTTGCGCTGGACGAGCTGGGCGATCTGGTCAGGCAACCAGCTTGGCTCTGTGAGCAGAAGTGTGGGGCGGAGGGGCTGCCCCTTTCCGTCCTTGCCGCGAGAGCCCGTCAGCCGATCGAGCAGTGTGGCCACGGTCGGACGCTGATCGGGCTCCTTGGCCAGGCAGGCGGCGACGACATCACGAAGGTCACCAGGGAGGGCATCAAGGCTGGGCTCTTCCTGGACGGTACGGATGCACAGCGCGGTCGAGCTGCCAGAACCGAACGCGCTGACGCCAGTGGCCGTGTAGGCCAAGACCGCTCCCAGGGCAAAGACATCGCTGGCCGGGGTCACCGGCCGGTCGAGGAGCTGTTCCGGAGACATGTAGCCGGGGGTTCCGATCAGCACGCCTGCCCGGGTCAACGTACTGGCCTCCATGGCGACCGAGATACCGAAGTCGATGATCCTCGGTCCGTCCGCGGCGAGAAGCACGTTGGACGGCTTGAGATCACGGTGGATGACCCCGGCCGCGTGGATGACCTCGAGTGCCTCAACCATGCCAGCGGCCAGGGCGAGCACCGAGTGAAGTGGCCATGGACCGTGAGCGGCGAGTGCCTCGCCGAGGGAGGGACCCGGCACATAGACGGTCGCCATCCAAGCTGGCGAGCCGTCCGGGTCGGCGTCGATCACACCGGCGGTGAAGGCCCCATTGACCCGTTGAGCCGCCATCACCTCTCGCTTGAAACGTCGCCGGAACTCGCCATCCCCAGCCAGCTCCGGACGCACTACTTTCACGGCAACCGGGCGTCCGGCGGGCGAGCGCCCGAGGTACACCCGGCCCATTCCTCCGGAGCCCAGCCGCGCCACGATCTTGTAGCGCCCCACCTGCTGCGGGTCCTCCGGGCCCAATGGGTCCAACGCTCCCACCCCACACCCCCTTCAGGCTCCCCCTTGGGAGCCGCTGTCCGACCCGCCACCACTTCCACACAAGGCGCAGTCCGTTGCCTGATATATCCCTGACGGTGCGCGCATCAAGCGATGAAATTGTTGGCAGCAGCCGCACGGTGCCTCCCCCTCCGAGTGCTGTCTCACACCTGCCCTCGACCCGCCCCGCTGGGTGCCTACGGGCGGGAGCCTTTGAACGCCCCGCCACCGCATCCCGAGGTGGGTAGCACCCGGGCTTCGCCCTCACCCTCCCGCCTATGCGAGGCCAAATGCCCCAGCGGCCCCGCTCGACCACAAGCCCATACCGACTCAAAAGACCTCAATAAAGAGCTAAACACCCTCTAAAGGCCTGCTGGACGCGTCCGCCAACTCTCACCCCAGCCCCTTCGGCTCCACCCAGTGGTTATGATCAACTCTCGAAGTTCACCACCACAAACATGAACAAAAGGGAGTTAAATGTTCACTCCAAAGCGTTTCGGAGCAATTAGCTGCGGCCTTGCTGCCGCGATCAGCTTCACACTTGTTCCCGCAACCTCAGCCTCGGCCGCCGGCGGCTTCCCAGTCCGCAACGCCTACAGCGGCAAATGCCTTGAAGTTGCGGACTGGAGCACCTCCAACGGTGCCGTAGTTCGACAGTGGGAATGCACTGGCGGCGCCAACCAGCAGTGGACCGGAAATGGCACGATCCTCAAAAACGTAAACAGCGGCAAGTGCCTTGAGATAGCAGACTGGAGCACAGCCTACGGCGCCGCGGCCAGGCAGTGGGACTGTACCGGCGGCGCCAACCAGCAGTGGACATTCTGGCAGTCAGCAGATTCTATTCACGTCTCCATTCAGAATAAGCACAGCCGCCTCTGGCTAGAAATCCCCGGAATGAGCAGAGCTAACGGGACTCAGGCAGCCCAGTGGGGCGAAAATACCGGCTACAACCAAGTATGGATGTATAATTAATTCACTAAACATCTGCTCCACCCGACTTGATTGAGCAGATGTCGGCCTTCTGCCATCTACCGCGCGAAGGTGGCAGGAGGGTTTCCCTTAGCCCTCACCTCTTGCAGGTCCAAGCCTCCGACCCATTGGGCTGTACCTACAAACCTGCCTGATCTGGACTACGCGCGCTCCTATCCAACCAACGGGCCCTCGGGCCCGGGTCAGGATGACGTCAACGGTCGCGCTTGCTCCGTCGAGTTCTACTTCGGCATCGACTGCCTCATCGGCCCCGACGGAGCCCCTGTCCCCATCCAATGGACATCACTGAACAAATCGGTGAACAGGTGGCAGGGAGAACTGCAGAACAAGCGCTACGTCGAAGAGAGGATCGATGCGCTCCTTGACGCTGCGGAAGCTGGACAGGTGCCGCTGGACGAGCGCTGGGATCCCCTCCGAGAGATCGCGCAAATCCTCATCGACGCCGCCCAGGGCCAGTAGTCACTTCCGGCACCGCCAGCGGTCAACGGTCAGCTCCAAACCATGGCCACAACCTGCCCGACCAGAAACTGTGGCGCATCGACCGCACCGCCGACTACGGCGCCTTCAACGACGCCGCCCGCGGCCGGATCGACCTGGAGCGCTGGATTCCGCAGCTGGTCGGCGGCGCGCCGGTACATGTCCCGCAGGACCGGGCGGGAGCCGACTGGTTCGCCGGCGGCCGCGCGCGTGCGAACCCCGACACGGAGTCCGCTGACCGCGTACGTGAATGGAGATCCTCACCCCGGACGTCTCACGGTCGGGGCAGTGGCAGGCCGGGCATCTGCGGGTGCCGCAGGTGCTGCCCGCCGTCGCAGACGTGCAGGGTGAACGTCTCCGGCCCGGGCTGGCCCGCCGAGTCGTAGGCGTCCAGGACACGCTCGACGCGCTCCCACAGCTTCACCAGTCCGCCCTCGCGCACCTGCCAACCTTCGCCGTGAGGGGTGAGGGCCGCAGCAGAGCCGGTGACAACGTCGACCAGGTGCACCTCCTTACCCACGGTCGTCATCTGCGCGTCCGGCACCGCACTTTGGGCGAGAAACCGCAGGTGGAAAGCCTCCTGCGTGGCGTTGCTGATCCGCTCCGGACTGTGCAGGGTGGCCCGGGCCGTGTCCGGCAGGCCCCTGACCCAGTGGGCGGGGTTGCCGAACGTCGGCGCCGCGTGGGTGCGCGCCGACATGAACGAAACCGTCCCGGGCAGCAGCCGGCCCTCGGCGGTGCCGTCGGCGCCGGCCGTGAGGAGGACGCGGGCGTATCCGTAGAGCCAGCCCGAGAGGGTCAGGAGGATCTTCCCGCCCGGCCGGGTCTGCGCGAGCAGGGCAGGGGGTACCACGCGGAACGAGCAGGCTGCCACGACCCGGTCGAAGGGGGCGTGGGGCCAGTACCCGTAGAGTCCGTCCGCCACCGCGAGGGTTGGGGTGTAGCCCAGGCCGTACAGGGCGTCGGCTGCCTGACTGAGCCGGTGCGGGTCGACCTCGATGCTGGTGACGTCGGCGGATCCGAGGCGTTCGCAGGCGAGCGCGGTGGAGTAGCCGGTTCCGGTGCCGATCTCCAGGAGCGTGTGGCCTTCCTCCACGTCGGCGTCCGCCCACATCCGTACGACGAGCGAGGGGAGCGTGGAGGAGGACGTCGGGGCCCCGCCGTGCCGTACGGCTGGGCGTTTCCAGTCGGGTTCGTCGCTGTCGAACTGCGTGATCAGCGTCGTGTCGGTGTACGCGCCGGCCAGCCAGCGGCCGTAGTCGAGTTCGGCGGTGACCGGCTCCCAGACGGTCAGGCCCTGCTCGTCGCGTTCGTCGGCGGGCAGGTAGAAGCCGGGCACGAACCGGTGACGCGGCACCGTCTCCACCGCGTGGCGCCAGGCCGGGTCGGCCAGCGCTCCGTCCTCGGCGAGGGCCTTCGCCATCGTCTCGCGCAGTTGCGTGGCATCGGTCTCAAGGTCGGCGGGCATCGTCATCGGGTGCCGCCTCCTTCCTGGTCAGGATGTCGGCGAACGCCTCGGTGATGGCCGGCGCATCCGGGAGCCAGCCCCACTGTCCGTTCGGATTGCACTCGATGGCCGTCCAGTGCTCGGCGGCGCTCCCGTCGCCGGTCAGGGCGAAGTCGAAGCAGCCGAAGACCAGCTCGAACGATGCCAGGTACTGGTGGGCCGCGGCGGCGATGGGCGCCGGCACGTCGACGGGGGCGTGGACCAGTTCGTTCCAGTCGCCGCGGCGCCAGTCCAGCGCCCGGTCCGGCGCCTCGATGCGGCTGGCGAAGATGCGCGTGCCGACAACGGTCATCCGTATGTCGCCGGTCTTGGGCACCTCGGCCTGGAACAGGTGGGGCATCACCGTCAGGGAGCTGTCGAAGGTGCCCGCGTCGACGCACTGGGCCCAGATCGCTCCCGCTTGTCCGTCCTCGCCCTGGGGGAGTCCGCGGAACGGCTTGTAGATGATCGGTCCGTGCTCGGCGGCAAACTTGCCCGCCTGCTCCGGGTCGTTGGTGACCAGCGTCGCGGGGATCGTCAGCCCGAGCTCGGTGAACCGCTGCAGCTGGGCGGGCTTGAACTCGGCCCGGGCGACGGCGAGCGGGTGGTTGACGTACAGGGCGTCGTTCAGGCTGTGCAGGATGCCGCCGAGCCCGTGGCGGGCCTCGGCGATGCAGAAGTCCCGCTGCTGGGCGGGCAGCTGTCCGTACCGGGCGGCGTACGGGGTGGGGCGGCGGTAGTACACCGCCGCCACCTCCCCTAACTCCACCTCCCGGCTGCCGGTAGCCAGCCGTCCTCCCCACGCGGGCGCCCTCGTATCGATGCGGGCGGCGAAGGTCAGGGCGGTCCCGATGTCGGCGGGGTCGACGCGTACGACGGGCACCTCACGCTCGTTGAGCTCGGAGATCACCATGTCCGCGGTGACGTCCTCCAGCGCGGTGACGACCAGGATGGTGGAGGTCATCGGTCAGTCCGAGCTGTAGTCGGGGTTGGAGTCGTCCGTGCTCTGCGGCTGCGGGCTCGATCCGTCACTGCCGCCCGACTGGGACGCGGTCGGGGTGGTCTGGTTGGTGCCGTGCTGGCCCATCTCCACCGGCCGGCCGGCAGCGTCGGTGTAGCGGGCCTTCTGCGTCGGCTCGTCCAGCGTCACCGCGGCGTAGGACGGCGGGCCGATCGGCAGCCGGTCGGTGACCAGCCGCATCGCCCACGGAGCCTGGGGTGCAAGCGTTGCCATGCGCATTCCCTTCCCCTGTACTTCGAGCGGCAGCCGGCCGGCTGCCGCCTTAAGAAGAATCCGCCCACCATGCAGGCCCGCACCAGTACCGTAGGGGTCGCGAACCGTGGCGGAAATGCCACGCTCCGTACATACAGGCGGGGAGGGTGAGGCAGCGATGTCCAGCAGGTCCGGCAACCCGCAACTGATGCTGTGGATCGCGGCGACGGGCCTGTCCCACGGGGAGCTCGCCCGGCGGATCGCCGCAGCGGCGAAAGACAGAGGTCACCGCCAGATCGCCCCGGACGCGACCCGTATCCGGCGTTGGATCGACGGCGAACGGCCACGACCACCGGTCCCCGCCTTGCTCGCGGAAGTCCTCTCCGAGGCAGTAGGCCAGATCCTCACACCCGGTGACCTCGGCCTGACCTCCGCCGGACCCGTGCTGGATAGCATCCAGCTCCCGCTGCTGACCGAGGCAGCCGCCCAGACCCTGGCCGGATGGACGCAGATGGACCTGTTCATGAACCGCCGCGACACCCTCAGACTCGCCATCGGCGCGCCGCTGATCCTCGCCGCCGAACGGATGCTCGGCGGCACTGCCCACGCCCTGAGCAGCGACCGCAAGGGCTTCGACACCGACACCGTCACCGCCCTCGAAGAGGTCACCGCCTTCTTCACCAAGGCCGACGCCTCCAAGGGCGGCGGCCTGTACCGCTCGGCGATCGTCGCCCAGCTCGCCGAAGTCGCCCGCCGCGTCCAGGACGGGGTGCCCCGGAGTCTGCGGACCCGGGTGTTCGCCGCAACTGCCGACCTGGCGGCGCTCGCCGGGTGGGTGAGCCACGACAGCGGCCGGTACCCGACCGCGCAGCGGTACTGGAGCTACGGGATCTACGCGGCCGGTGAGGCGGGACAGCCGGACCGCGGGGTGGAGATCGTCACCCGCATGTCGCACCAGATGATCTACCTCGGCCGTCCGGATGACGCCCTGGGTCTTCTCCGGGTGGCCGCGACGAAGGCGAAGCTGCCCGTGACCCGGGCACTCGTCGCCTCGCAGACCGGGCGGGTGCACGCGGCCCTCGGCGACGAGCGCCAGGCGGACAGGCACCTCGGTGACGCCGACGAGTTCCTGGAAGCCGGTCTCGGCGACGACGTCCCCGCGTGGGTGGGCTACTTCGACGCCGCCGAGCACGCCGGCGCCCGCGCGGTCTCCGCCCGCGACCTCGCCGGACTCGGCCGTGGCCGCCAGCCCGCCAGCATCCACTTCGAGGACGCCCTCGCGCTGCGCAGGCCCGGCTTCGACCGGGTCCGCGTCATGGACCGCATCGGGCTCGCCGCCGCACTCTTCGACGAGGGCGAGGCCGAAGCCGGGGCGGCGGCCGCCCAGCAGGCGCTCGATGACGCGGCCCGCGTCGACTCCACCCTCGTGGCCTCCCGGCTCAACACGCTGCTGCACGCGGCCAGCCCGTACGAGACCACCGCCGTGGACGACGTCCGCAACCGTGCCCGGGACCTCGCCGGCGCGCGGCCGACGACTGTCGCGGCCTGAGAACATCGAGCCCATGGCCAAGCACCGCCGCCCCGGACCACCCAACCAGCCCTCCCGTGCCGTCCCCCGTGTCGCTGCCCGCGACCCGCTCGCCGCGTACAACAAGCGGCGCCTCCCACCGATGGACATCTACCGGCGCCACCGGGCCGTGCACGGCGGCGCCGGCCACCTCCGCCCAGAGGAGCCTCGCGTCCTTGAGGAGTGGGACGGCTTCGCGTACCAGGTGATCGGCACCGCTCCCCACCTCACGGCGGCCCAGGAGTGGGTGAACGAACTCCAGACCGACCATGGTCCGGCCGCCTGACGACCGTGCTCGATCTCACCGACAACCACCTGTGCCTCTGCGGCCCGCGGCGACCGACCTCTACGAGCAGATCCGATCTCCATGTGCTGCGGCGGCGTGCAGTGTGAGTCAGATCCGCCTTCCTCGTGAAAGGGGATGTGTACCGCGGCGGTCGGCACTACCGTCACAGACGGTCCTCTATGCGGGGCTGTGCGCATGAGTGGTCTTCAGGGGGTGGGTGGGATGTTGGCGGAGGCGATGACGGCGTTGGCCGCAGCGGCGGGTGCCGGTGTGGTGCAGGCCGCGACTACGGACGCGTGGACCGGGCTCCGGGTGCGGGTCGCACGATGGTTCGGGCGAGGCGACGAACGGCGGGAACAGGTGCAGCTGGAGCGGCTTGACCGCACCGCCGCCGAACTGACCGCGAGCGGCGGGGCCGAGCGGGAACGCGAACTCCAGGAAAGGGAGTGGCGGACCCGCTTCGAGGATCTGCTGGAAGGCCTGGACGATACGGAGAGGGAAGAGGCAGCCGACGAGCTGCGTGCGCTGCTCAGGGAGAGCGCGGTCGGCGGGGTCTCGGCCGGGGCCGGCGGTGCGGCCGCCGGCGGGGACATCAACGTGCAGGCCCGGGACGGGGCGATCGCCGCGGCCGTGCTGAACGGAGGGGCGCGCATCGACCACCGCCCTCCGACGCCGGATCCGTCCCAGGGCTGAACGGACCGGCACTTCCAAGCCCCCCACAGTGCACTCCGTCGGGCGGCGGCGTACACGTTCACGCCGATCGCGGCAGCCTGGCGGTAGGCCGCGCCGACCACGTCACCTATCACGCCGCCCCCCGCGGCGCCGTCTCCTGGCCGCACCAGGTCGGGGTGATCCCCCGGCGGGCCGGCGCGTTCCAGGACCGCGCCGAGGCACGGCGGCTGCGGCACGCTAAGGCGGGCGCAGACATGAACGCGCAGGTTCTGGCCGGTATGGGCGGGGTAGGCAAGACCCAGCTGGCCGCCGATCACGCCCGCCGTGCGTGGGAGAACGGGGAAGTTGACCTCCTCGTCTGGGTCACGGCGGCGACTCGCCAGGCCATCATCGACGCTTACGCCCAGGCCGCCGCCGACATCCTGCACGCGGACCCGACCGATCCAGAGCGGGCCGCGCAGGCATTCCTAGCTTGGCTAGAGCCCAAGCCCACGCCGCAAGCGTGTCGCTGGCTGATCGTCCTGGACGACGTCGCTGACCCCGGGGACCTCCGCGGCTTGTGGCCACCCGCCCACGCACTCGGCCGGACCCTACTGACCACCCGCCGCCGCGACGCCGCCCTGACCACTCACGCCCAGCCGGTCCTGGTAGGCCTGTTCACTCCAGACGAGGCCACCACATACCTTCAGCAAGCTCTGGCCGCCCATGGGCGACGTGACAACAATTCGACTCTCGGGGCGCTCGCTGCTGACCTCGGACACCTTCCACTCGCCTTGTCCCAGGCCGCCGCATACCTCATCGACACGCACCTGGACGCTGCCAGCTACCGCGTCCATCTGGCCGACCGCGCACGGCAGCTAGCCGACTTGCTTCCGGAGCCTGGGACCCTGCCCGACGACCAGCCAACTAGCGCGGCCGCCGCCTGGTCCCTGTCATTGGACCGAGCGGACCAGCTGCGCCCCGTCGGCCTGGCCCGCCCCATGCTTCAGCTCACCGCGATGCTCGATCCCAACGGCATCCCCCAGGCGGCTCTGACCAGCGAACCGACCCTCAGCCACCTGGCAGCCAACCGGACCACCCAGCACGACCGCGGATCTACACCGACGCCCCGCGCAATCACCGCAGAGTCGGCGATCGGCGCCCTGCGGATCCTGCACCGTCTGAGCCTGATCGACCACACCCCCGACGAACCTCACCAAGCAGTACGGATCCATCAGCTCATCCAACGAGCCACCCGTGACGCTCTCGACCTCGATCACCAGAGCCGCCTCGCGCGCACCGCGGCCGACGCACTGACCGCAGCCTGGCCTGAGGTCGAACGCGACACCGAACTCGCCCGCGCCCTACGCGCCAACACCACTGCCCTGATTGCGTGCTCCGAAGACGGCCTGTACCGCCCCGATGTCCACGTGGTGCTGTACCGCCTTGGCCTAAGCTTCGCAGAAGCTGGCCAGGTAACATCCGCCCGTCAACACTTCCAGCAACTCACCACCACCACTACCCACCACTTGGGTCCGGACCACATCAATACCCTGACAGCCAGGTCCAACCTCGCCCACTGGCGGGGTGAGGCTGGAGACCCCACCGGGGCCGCAGCCGAGTTTGCCGCCGTGCTGAAGGACCGCCTACGCGTACTGGGCCCAGAGCACCCCGACACCCTCACGACCCGAAGCAACCTCGCTATCTGGCAGGCGAGGACGGGGGATCTCGCCGGGGCCGTAGCAGCGTGCACCGCCATGCTGGAAACGTCACTGCAGGTGCTGGGCCCGGACCACCCCCACAACCTCAGCACCCGAAACAACCTCACAAACTGGCGAGGGGAGGCTGGGGATCCTGCCGGGGCTGCAGTCGAGTTCGTCGCCCTGCTGGAGGACCGCCTGCAGGTGCTGGGCCCAAACCACCCCGACACCCTCCTCACACGAGCGAACCTCGCCTCCTGGCTGGGGGAAGCGGGGGATCCAGCCGGGGCCGCAGCCGCGTACACCGCCGCGCTGAAGGACTTCGTGCGGGTGCTCGGCCCGGACCATCCCCGCACCCTTACCACCCGAATCAACTTCGCGAACTGGCGAGGGGAGGCTGGGGATCCCGCCGGAGCCGCGGCCGAGTGTGCCGCCGTGCTGGAGGACCGCCTGCGCGTACTTGGCCCGGACCACCCAGATATCTTCATGAGCCGAGTCGGCCTCGTCTACTGGCTGTGGAAGGCGGGGAATCCCGCCGGGACCGCAGCCGCGTGCGCCGCCGCGCTGGACGACCGCCTGCGGGTGCTGGGCCCAGAGGCCCCGCATGCCAACACCGCCCGAAACACCCTCGCTATCCGGCAGGGACAGACTCGGGACCTCGCCTGGGCCGGACCCGAGTTCGCCACCGCGGTGAGGGACTTCCTGTCCCTCGTGCTAGCCCAGGCCACCCCGACGCCCTCACCACCCGAAACAACCTTGCCCATGGCGAGAGCCAGGGATGAGGCTCGAAATACGGCTGGCGATCACCCGCAGAGCGGGAGATGACGCCACGTCCTCAGAAGTTGGTCGTCCGTGTGGGAACCCACCCTCTACAAGCCGATGCCGTACAGCGGGTTCAGTTCCTCGTCGAAGGCAGCGGGCCGTGCCGGGTCGGCAACCGCGTCGCAGCGCGAGTGCCGCACACAACGACAGAGCCGACCCGCACCGCCGGGCCGGCCCTGTCCTCATTCCCGGCCGATAGCCCCGCACCCCTCCGTGAGTCGACTCACGGACCCGCTTTGCCCCCATCCGCGTAAACCCCGGCATGCAGCCGACGGTCCGTGTTGCCTGGGCCGGCTGTGTCCTGCCGCGATGAAACGATCCGGCAGGCTGTCCCCTACGTGCGGGGTGCGCAGGGGCGCTCGATGCCGTGAGCCTTCAACGCGCTCTCGTAGCGGTCCAGAAGTTCGTCGATGCTGGCCAGGAGGAGCGTGGCTGCCTCGTGTGCGTCGTCGGCATAGCCCTGGGCGCAGGCTTCCACGATTTCGGCAACGTCGCTGCGGATGATCGACAGCGAGTCGCCCTGGATCAGTACTCCCGGGAAGCGGCGTGGGGCAGGCGTACCACCGTGTCGTTGCCTGGATCGGTGAGCAGTTCGGCCTCAATGAGTTCCATCAGGTCATCCAGCAGCAAGTGCCGGACCCCATCCAGCCGTGATCGTCACGGAAGCGGGGGTCACGGCCGGTCACTCCCCCGTGGGGCGCTCGCGGGCCTTCCGGATCGAGGGCAACGGCTCAGACGTTCTCGACGGCAGTGGTAACCCGGGTCGTCCTACGGACGGGGCGGTAGGACACTGCGGGCGGGACATTCACCCGACACCACTGAAGTCGGTCCAG
This sequence comes from Streptomyces sp. NBC_00207, assembly GCF_045160965.1. Taxonomy (NCBI): domain Bacteria; kingdom Bacillati; phylum Actinomycetota; class Actinomycetes; order Kitasatosporales; family Streptomycetaceae; genus Streptomyces; species Streptomyces sp. NBC_00207. The sequence continues at coordinate 347,110 of NZ_CP130715.1, forward strand.
TGCCGGGTCCCTCTCGTTGCAGGGCTCGGAGACCGAGCGCCACTGCCCATCGCAACCGGCCTCGACCCGCCAGGCGACCCGGCGGTCCGCCTCGGTCTCTTCCCCGCCATCGTCATACGCGCCGCAAGACTACGACCGCTCGACCACGCCCAGTTCGGCACGCACGTCCCTCTCCGCGCACTCGCCAGCTGCCTCGCATACAGCTCCGCCAGCGCCGTCGCGCCGCCGGGGAAAACAGGCAGCCTGCGGTCCTGCCGGCCGGGTACGGCCATTGCCCTGCGCTGGACGGCTGCGAACGGGAGGCTCGAAAACCGCTACGGGGGTCCGGGAGGGAGCGCATAGGGTGCGCGTACCGCGGCGGGGGAGCTGTAGCGCAGAGGTAGACGCGCCCTCTTGGCAAGAGGGGAGGACGCCGGTTCGAATCCGGCCGCTCCCCCTGCCGTGCAGTACCCGCGAAACGGCCGGCGACGGGTTGAGGCCGCCAGGCCGGGTGCAGCACCCGACCCGACACGGTCGCGTGACCGCCAGTGCGGGCGCATCGGCAGTCCGGCCCGATCGCAGGGGCCGTCCCATCGCCTCGTACGCTCCTTCCCACCATCCGCTCCTCCTCGCTGAAGAGAGTCTCCGTGCACACCGCTCACCGCCTGCTCGCCGCCGTCGCCCTGACCGGTGCCGCGGCCCTCGGGCTCACCAGCTGCCTGTCGACCGAACCGTTCCCCGGCCAGCAAGGCTCCCGGGTGCTGAACGACGCCGCGACCGCGCTGCGCGGTGCGTCCACGTTCACCATGAGCGGGAAAGCGTCCAGCCAGGGGCAGGTGAACCTGTCGGTCAGCGAGACCGGCGAGTGCAAGGGCACCATCGAAGCCCGGGGCGGCGGCACCCTCGATGTGGTCCGCACCCGGAATCACACCTTCCTCCGGGGCGACGAGACCCACATACTCGCCAAGACCAAGGACATGCCCGAGGACCAGGCGAGCCAGGCCCGCAAGGACATGACGGGCCGCTGGATGCGCATGGAAGCCACGGCCCCTTCCATGAAGGGACTGACCAATCTGTGCGACCGCGACGGCCTGCTCAAGGAGATCTACAGCATCCAGGGCGCGGAGAAGGGCGCACTGACCAAGATCGACGGCCAGGAGGCGGTCACGATCAACACGCCCGAAGGAGTCTTTCTCGTGGCCACCAAAGGTGAACCGTTTCTGCTCAAGGTGACCACCAGCGGCCCGAATCCGATTGATCTCGTCTTCACCGGCATCAACAAGCCCGTACAGGTGGACGTCCCGGCCGACAAGGACGTCTACAACCTGGACGACAAGGGCTAACCTCCGGCCTGGCGTGCCCGTGCCGCGGCCGACGGCCGGACGCGGCGAACGTCCGGTCCGGATCTTCCGGCCGGCGTGGGGCACACCCGGCCGCAATGCGGCTCCTCGCGCAGTACCCGGTGGGGTGCGAGGAGGTTGAAGGGCGCGGGTGGCAACTCCAGGCGAGAGCCTGCGTCGTCCCCGGTATACCGGCCGCCGCAGGAGCAGAAGCTGCCCTCGTACGCGTAGCAGTGCCGGAAGTGCCTGCCGTGCGGGTGGCCGGGAATCGTGTCCACGGGCTACGTCCCTTCAAGCGGTTCGTCATCACGATGTCGAACTGGGGGTGAGCGGTCGCCCTCGCGCGGGCCCGACGCTCGCCCGTCCCGGGCGACTGCGGCCGCCGACGGGGCACGGCAGCTGTCGGGAGGCGGGGCGGCCCCGGCCGTACTGCGTCCCATGGATGGGGACCGGGGCCTGTCCCGCGCGCTCCATTCCGGCACGGGCCGGGATGGAGCGTAGCCCGCCGGGGACCGTGGTTCCCGGGGTTTCGTTCACACATACGATGCCGGGCATGATCGTCGCTTCTATCGACCCGACCTCGCAGGCTTTTGCCGTCGGCGAGGTCCTCGGGGTCATGTCCGCCGCCGCCATAGCCATCGGCGTGCTCTGGTGGCTGACCCGCTCCTGGCGCGCGCAGTCCACCCCGCCCGGCAGCGATCGGGCACAAGCTGCGCGGGGGAAGAGGAAGCGGACCTGGTTCATCGCGGGCGTGAGCGTGTTCATCGCGGCCGTTGCCAGCGTGAAGGCCGCCGCCTCCTACGACCCCGAGCCCCGCGCCATCGAGGCGCTCGCCGCGGACGGCACCGAGGAGTACCCCGTCATCGTCCTCCCGGAGCTCTTCGACCGCTTCCGCCTCCTCAAGGGCGAGGACGCCACCCGCGCCGAGACCGAGGTGCTGGCCGGCCGGAAACTCCCGCACAGCCTCCGGACCGGCTACTACGACCAGGACGCCGACGGGACCTACGACCTCTTCGTCCTGGTCAACAGCGCCGACTGGGACCCCAAGGTCGCCGAGTCCAAGGCGACCAAGTCCATCTCGCAGGAGTTCCGCAACTACTTCGCCGGCGCGAAGGCCCGCGACGTGGCCCGCTTCGACGCCGGCCGGCACGGCGGCGGCCTCGCCTGCGGCCACGTGACCGGACCCGACGGCGACCAGACCCTCTGCGCATGGAGCGACGCCGCCAACCTCGTCGGCGTACGCCTCGTCCGGGAGACAGACCTCACCACCGCCGCACGCACCACCCTCGCACTGCGCGACGCCGCCAGCAGCTGACCTACGTACTCCGCGATCCCCAGCATGCTGCGGTACGCATCCGCGTCACCCTGCGGGGGACCTCTGCTTGCCGTTTGACCTCTGACTGCTGTTTGGGTGCCCTATGTGGCGTCTGAGTAAGAAACCATCTCAATTGGCGACTTGGGTAGGCTGTGGGCCGTGGTGGGGATCGTTGAGCGGCTGGTGCCGGATGAGTTGTGGATGCTGTTCCAGCGGGTGGTGCCGGAGGCGCCTTCGCGGCCGCAGGGTGGTGGCCGGCGTCGGCACGGCGACCGGGAAGTGCTCGCCGCGATCGTGTTCGTGGCCACGTCGGGTTGCACGTGGCAGCAGCTGCCGACGGCCTCGTTCGGGCCGTCGGGGGCGACAGCCCACCGGCGTTTCACCGAGTGGACGAAAGCCAGGGTGTGGGCCAAGCTGCACCGCCTGGTCCTCGACGACCTTGGCGCTCGCGGCGAGCTGGACTGGTCCCGTTGCGCGATTGACTCCGTCAACATGCGGGCTCTGAAAAGGGGGACCTGACAGGTCCGAATCCTGTCGATCGGGGCAAGTACGGATCGAAGATCCACTTGATCACCGAGCGGACCGGTCTGCCCCTGTCCGTCGGAATCTCGGGCGCGAACCTGCACGACAGCCAGGCCCTCGAACCCCTCGTTCGTGGCATACCGCCCATCCGTTCACGCCGCGGACGCCGACGCCGCAAGCCCGCCAAGCTCCATGCGGACAAGGGATACGACTACGTCCACCTGCGACGATGGTTACGCGGACGTGGCATCAAGCACCGCATAGCCCGCAGGGGCATCGAGTCCTCGCAGCGACTGGGCCGTCACCGCTGGACCATCGAACGCACCATGGCCTGGCTCGCCGGCTGCCGCCGCCTCCACCGCCGCTACGAGCGCAAAGCCGAGCATTTCCTTGCCTTCACCAGCATCGCCTGCACCCTCATCTGCTACCGAAGACTGACCAAATGAGATGACGTCTAATACTGCAACGGTGTTTGCCGTGACGGTTGGGCAGGTCGGTCGTTGTTCAGTTCATGGGTGGGGAACTTGTTGATGCCCGGTTGTGGGCTGGTGAACTGAAGGCTTTGCATGAGCGGTTCGTGCATCGTTTCTCCAGGTCGGAGCCACGTGAGTCGGCTCTTGCCTATATGCGGGGGCTGATAGCTCCGCTGGAGCGGAAGAACGGCTGGACGCTTGCCGAGGAAGCCGGCCATGGCGGCCCGGACCGGATCCACCGGCTGCTGAACCGGATCGACTGGAACGCCGATGAGGTCTTGGACGACGTGCGGGACTACGTCATCGAGCATCTCGGCGACCCGGAAGCGGTGCTGATCGTGGACGACACCGGGTTCCTGAAGAAGGGCGTCCGTTCGGCCGGGGTCCAACGCCAGTACTCCGGAACCGCCGGCCGGACAGAAAACTCCCAGATCGGAGTGTTCCTCGCCTATGCCGGCGGCCGGGGCCGCACATTGATCGACCGCCGCCTGTATCTGCCCACCTCATGGACGGATGACCGGGAACGGTGCCGGGCTGCCGGCATTGAGGACACGGTCGCCTTCGAGACGAAGGTGGTGATGGCCAAGGCCATGGTCCGCCGGGCGATCACAGGCCGGATCCCGTTCCGCTGGGTGACCGCGGACGCCGCTTACGGCTTCTCCAAGGGCTGGCGCACGGAGCTCGAGCGGGCCGACGTCTTCCATGTCATGGCCACCACCCGGCACGACACCGTCGTCACCCGCTGGGCGATCGACCACCCCGTCCACGACCTCTTCCCCGGGCTGCCAAGGCAGAAATGGAAGCGTCGTTCCTGCGGCAACGGCGCCCACGGCCCGAGAGTCTACGACTGGGCCAGGGTCGAGGTCCGGCCCTGGCACCGCGAGGACCGCCGGCACTGGGTCATCGCCCGCCGCAGCGTCCGCCGGCCCGAAGAGATCTCCTACTACATCGCCTACTGCCCTGCCGAGACCACACTGGACGAGCTGATCCGCATCGCCGGCAGCCGGTGGGCGGTCGAGGAATGCTTCCAGACCGCGAAGCAGGAGTGCGGCCTGGACGACTACCAGGTCCGCCGCTACGACGGCTGGCACCGCCACATGACCCTGGCCATGGCCGCACACGCCTGCCTCACCGTCCTGCGGGCCCGCGAACTCGACACCGGGAAAGCAGAAACGGATCCTCCCAGCTCATACCCCTCACCCTGCCCGAAGTCCGACGCCTGATCGGCCGACTCACCCGACCCCGCCCGAGCATCGACCACATCCTGCACTGGTCACACTGGCGCCGGCGACGACAGTTCCAGGCCCGCGTCAGCCACTACAAACGACGCGGCCACACACCACCAGAAACTACCCAACCGTCACGGCAAACACCGTTGCAGTACTAAGACGGCGCGCTGAGCGTCTTTCAGCGGGTCTCCCGGCGGAGGGGAAGCGCCGAGACGCGCTCACGGCCCACCACAAGAAGGGCACGAAACCTCGGCGCACCGGATAGACGACGAGGTCAAGGACACAAAGCAGAATCTCGGTGTCGGCTCGTCACGACACTGAGGCGCCGGTGAGAGCCTTGGGCTCATGGCTGGAGACAACACGCAGCATCAAGGCGACCCACAGGGGCAAGTGACGCCTGTTCGGGCCGAAGTCGAACGCGTGCTTGTCGAAGCGGAGCGTCGAGAACGCAGCGCCCACCAACGAGTGCGCCTTTGGGGCGTCATGGACATCGCGCTCGGCTTTCCCGCTGCAGTGCTCGCCGGCATCTCCGGAGCTGCCGGATTGGCATCGCCGGATGCCCGTGTCCCTGCAGCACTGCTTGCCCTCGTTTCCGCTGGCCTCGCCGCAGGGGCAGGCTTCCTCCGCAGCGATGCAAGACGCGCTGAGAACCGACGCAGTCGGCTGGCGTGGGCTGAGGTCGAAGCGGGAGCCCGCCTGCTTCTCGCATCGGAGACTCAGCTGGATCGCGAAGCCATCCAGGAAGCACTCCGGAACCTGCTCGACAGCCGGACAAGAGCCATCGCAACCCACACAGATAATGGCCAAGGTGGGTCGCCCTAATGATCCAGCAGTATGCAAGCACCGATCATGTTCGACGCTTACTCGACAGCGGACGTTAAACGACAAGCTCATCAGCACGCAGCCGGGGCCCGTCAAAGGGGGCCCCGGCCAGCGAGCCGGCCGACCATGCCCTGGGACGCTCCCGCGGCGGGCTGACCACCAAGATCCACCTCGCCGCCGACAGCCGCTGCAGGCCACTCGCGTTCGTTCTCACGCCGGGCCAGGCCGGTGACGCACCCGCATTCGTGCAGGTCATGACCTGCTTACGCGTGCCCCGGCGGACCGGCCGTCCCAGAATCACCCCGGACGTGGTCCTGGCGGACAAGGCCTACTCGTCTCGGGCGATCCGGCGTCATCTGCGGCGCTGCGGAATCCGGGCGGTGATCCCGCAGCCGGCCGACCAGGCCGCCAATCGCAAGCGGCTCGGTCGCCTCGGCGGCCGCCCGCTGGCCTTCGACCGCGAGGCCTACAAGCAGCGGAACGCCGTCGAACGCTGCATCAACAAGCTCAAGCAATGGCGCGGCCTGGCCACTCGCTACGACAAGATCGCCACCGTCTACCTCGCAGCACTCCACCTCGCCGCCATCTTCATCTGGTCAGCCAGGTGATCCGAAGACACGGCCTAGCTGCAATCCCACATGAACCGGCCTTCGAGATGGTCGGAGCTGAGGAAGAGGAAGCCGCTTCCGTAGCCGAAGTTGAGGAAGAACGGGTCCTCCTCCATCTCGCCCCGGTCCTCGAACTGGCAGAGGAACAGCCAGGAGTCGTCGATACCGGAAGCCTGGTAGTTGGGGTAGATGGCCTCGCCCCCCAGAAAGTCCTTCGGCCATTCCCTCTCGGGGAACTCGGCCCTTGGCCCCTCGTCCTGCCAAGGACGGAAGCAGGCGGCGGCTTGGTTCGCCGCCTCGTCGAGTTCTGGCGGCATCGGAGTCAGGTCTGTCAGCCATTCGACGGGAACCTCTTCGTAGTCTGGACCCCACCGCCACAGGGTCCGCCCCTGTGTGTTGGGGGAGCCGATCGACGCGAAGGTCGGTATCCGCCCACCCGGCTGCATCAGGACGACGGCCTCGCCGTCCTCGGGGGTGTCGCCGCCCATGACCACGCCCTCCTCATGCAGAAACAGGTACGCGAGGCGCACCTCGTCTCCTGGCACCCGGAACTGGCCGATGAACACCAGGGGCTCGCCCGTACGCGGATGCACCGGCCAGGCCGGTGCATCCAGCCAGACTGGCTGCCCGCCGAACTTCGATACCGGTTCCATGACCGGCTCGGGCGCAGCCCGGAAGGACATCCGCAGCCGCGGCAAGAAGGCTGCATCGTAGGGGCCCGCGGCCCGGCCCGTCGGCTCGGAGATCACGCCTGCGACGCTACGGCACCCCGCCGGCAGCACCCACCTGGGCCGACTTTCTTCGGATCCTGCTCGACCAGCAAGATCCGAAAGAGACGGCCTAGGAGCGTGGGTCCGGCACCCGCGAACCCCGGCCGACATCCCCGGGTGACGGTCAGCTCAGGCCACTCGTCCCGTGTGTGTTTCGACGAAGCGACGCAGCTCCTCTCGCGGATCGGGGCCCAGCCCGTCGCTCCAGGTCTGGTTGGTCTGCACCCCCGCGGGTATTCCGGCGAGCAGCATGTCGCGCATGGCCGAGGCAGCCGCCCGCTTCGCCGCCGTGACGCGGTGGCGGCTCTCCTCACTTCCGTCGTCCGCGGCCAGCACCTCTGTCAGCTGCCGCTGCCAGGCGCCTACCTTGTTCCAGGCGTACATCTCCCCTTGTCCCGAGCCCATGTGCTGAAGACCGACAAGCGTCCATCCCTGACTTTCCGTCAAGGGGGTGCTGACCGAAACCCATGCGGTGGCCAACTCGGCTGCTTTCCAGGCTAGTTCAGCATCTGCGTCGGTGTTCTCGCCTCTGACTTCACTCATGAGTCGACCATAACACCAATATCGTCATCCCGACGATAAGGGTGTCTGTTCGGTCCTCGATCGCCCCCACCGCCGCCTGCCTGAGCGCAGCGGCCGGGCCCCGGGCCGACGCCGGTACTGACCGTCTTCACACGCATGGGTAGCCATCGCCCCGCGGCGGGTGGAAGCCAGGCGAGGAGGCACGGGAAGACCAGCTCGCCGCGCTCCGGTCTTACCGGCGCGCCACCGGTGACGCGGCCGCCGAGCGGCCGCGTCACGTTCATCCTTGATCTGTGGGTGGGAAGAATCCGCGGCGAGCCGAGCCATCGACGCTGAAGGCATAGACGGTGGCGCGGTCCATGATGACCTCCGGAGGGGTGTTGTTCTCGATGACGATGACCTGACCTGGAGGGTGGTCGAGGAGATCCCTGTAGAAGCTCTCCACGACGTCGTAGGTCATCAGCTCCGGCTTGGCCTCCTCCGGGTCCTCAGGCCGGCGGTAGGTCAGAACCGGGGAGTCGAGTACGACGAAGCCGGGGTGGATGAGCCCGCGAGCGATGTTGCGCCGTGCCAGGGACACCGCGAAGGCGGCGTGAATGATGGAGCGCATGCCCCGCCCACGACTTCTACGAAGTCGTCCATCGACCGAGATTTCGGCAGACGTGGGGTCGTATGTGGCTGCGTTTCTCCCGGGCACGCGCCACGCTTCCAGGGTCCGATGGATCGTCTGCTCGAAGTCAACAACGTCGACGGCCGGGATGCCGTCTGCCCTGGCTGGCGGCGGGGTGGGAGCCATGCTGGACAGGGACGCCTTGAGGTCCTCGAGTTGCTCGATCTGGGCGTGCACGGCGAGCTCGCGTTCTACCTGTGAGCGGGCGGTCAGCAGCTCGGTGGTGTCGGCGTTGAGTGGCACAAGACGCGCGTCGAGGCTGCGCAGGTCGTTGTCATTGTTTGCACGCCGTTCGTGCTGGAGTACGTGTTCCGCATCGAGTTTCTCGGCTTGGCTTTCGAGATCTTCGATCGTGGTGAGCAGATCGCTGTTTAGGTCAGCGGTTTTCCGCATCTCTGCCGACACTGCGGCCGCCAGTTGGCTGGTCTCGGCGAGCTGATGCTGCAGATGCTGATGCTGCGGTTCGGCGCCGCAGAAGACGCATGTACCAGTCTGGAAATAGCCAAGGAGGGTTCCGGCTTCGCCCACCATCTGCAGGCGATCCATATCCGATTCGTACTGCTGGCGCAGCAAGGCAAATCGGGCGAGGAGTTGCCGGACTTCGTCGGCTCGCTGGCGGTTGGTGTCGGCTTCAGCGTCCGCTTCCCGTCGGTAGCGCACAAGGTCGGATCGGGAAGCGGCAAGCTGCCCGACGGCGGCAGTGGCCTCGCTGAGGGAGAGCTGCAGGCGGGTCAGCTGTTCGCGCAGTTGCGTCTGGTTCGCTGAGATCGTGAGTTTGCTACGGCTCTCGGCGATCAGTTGCTCGAGTACCTCGATCTTCCCCTTGCCGACCTGCTTCTGCAGCTTGCTGGGGGCGGTGGGGGGTGCCGGTTCCTCCTGTCCACTAAGGAGCAGTTTGAAGACCGACTTCTCCTTGGTCTCGTTCTGGGGAAGTCCAGTGCCGAAAACTGGTGATCGTTTGTCTGCCATGCGCGTGTCGTTGATGACGGCCAGCCTGGCAAGGTCTCGGAAATTGAGGGGAACGACCACCCCTCGCGAGTTCTGCAGAATGCGGCGTCCGTCGATGCCGAGAACGCCGAGCAGGAAGCGGGAGATGTTGTTCTTGGATTTCGCGTTGTGCTTGAACTGGAGCATCGCGTCCGCTGGCGCGGAGGTGATCTCGCGCAGGTCGTGGTTGAACACGTCAATGACGGTGCCGCCCAGTGTCCGGGAAAGGGTCAGGATCTGTCCGTCGCTCGCCCTCAGGCCCAGAAGGATGCGGGTGTAGCCCTCGCCCTCCGGGATGGATTCCAGCTTGCTGGCGCCCAGCATGTAGTCGATGGCCTCTTCAACGTACGACTTGCCCCTGTCGGAGGCGCCGTAGATCACGGTCAGTCCTGGACCGAATTCCACGGCGGCGGGGGGCCTGCCCATCCCTAGAAAGGTCAGGTGAACCAGCGTCAACCTGTTCACAGCACATCACCTTCTCCCGGACGAGGAGTGTCAGCCCGTAGGCGTCCGGACCAGCGTTGGGTGATCTGCTTCATGCCGTCGCGAACATCCGATTCTTCATGCATGTACGTGCTGGCCAGCCAGCCCGCCCGCTCCGTGAGCTGGCTGACGTACGGGGATTCCAGAACGTGGAGGAAGCTCCCCGCCTCCTCAGTGGCGCCGTACAGGAAGCCGTCTTCTGTGGCGGTCATGTCAGCGAGGCCAGCGCGCATGAGCACCACTAGGCCCTGCTCGACCAGGTGCCGACGCATGCCGAGTTCGCCAGGGGTGGCGGGTAGGTCTGGGTGGAGGCTGGTTGGGCCGCCGTCGAGGTCGCCGCTGTGCAGCATGGCGTGGTCGAGGTAGACGATCTGGGCAACGTCGAGGCGGCGGGGGAAAGTTTCCGCAAGAATCACCAGGGCTCGGATACCGACTTCCAGGGGACTGTTGAGAGGGTTCACGGGGAGGACTCCTCTTTGCACCAGGTCAGTCGGTCGTTGTTCGCCAGGCGGTGGCACATCCCCTTCAGGTCGATCACCTTCACGACCGGGGCGAGGATGTTGTGTGGGTTCGGCTTGTGGGCCGCAGCAGTAGTGAGGACCGCCTTCAGCCGGTCGTAGCCGTCGTCGTAGTGGTCGTCTTCGATTTCGATGACTGCTTCGTACAGGTCTTCCTCAACCGCCTCGTAGGTAGCATCGGGGACGCTGTCACGAGCGAATAGCCGCAGTGCCTCAGCGTGGAAGAACGCCTCCCTCTGCCGGGCGAGGTGGGGTTTGACCTTCTCGTGCTCGCGGGCTTGCTGGAGTGTCTCCAAGCCGAGGCTGTGTTTCTCGTTGTAGACGTTCAGCAGCTTGCGCACGTAGACGGCCTCGTGTGGTGCTTGCTCCCGCGGTGCCGGGTTAGCAGCCGGCCGCGGCTTGAGCGGTTGAGCGAAGCGCCGTACGTGGTGCGGGGTCGTGGCGTGCAGTTCGAGGATGTTGTCGATGTCCGGGGCTTGGAACATGGAGAAGTCCGTGTCGTGCGCGAGTTTCCCGACTGCCTCGCGCAGCACAGGGTCCAGGTCCGTCCCGAGTTTGGAGCCCTTTTTGTCCCAGGACTCGAAGAACGCCTTCTTCAGTTTGTCGGGATTGATGAGGAGCCGATCGAGCGTGATGCCGATTCTCGGTGCTACGAAGACATAGCGGGTGGGAAGCTCGTACTCTCCCTCGATCTTCGCCGCGAAGATCTTGACCACCTCCGCCCACGCGTCAGCGGGCGCGAGCTGTCGACCGTAATGCTTGCACTGAAAGCAATGCCACTCGCCAGCGGTGCCCTGAGGTGTCAACGTGGCCGCCACGTCGGCCCCACGGTCGCCTGCGCCGCCCATACGCTTCACCCGGAGATACGGACGGCCCTCATGCGACCCGAGGGCACGCACCCACTCGACCGTGAAGTCTTCCCAGTCATCCGCATTGAACAGATAGGCCAGGGTCTGCTGCGGTGTCGCGACCGAGGAGCCCTGCATAACCACGACTGCGGGCGATTTTGGCTCGGGAATGTTCTCAAAGACCGGCCTCGTTCCGTCCCGGCCTGGCTCAAGCGATCCTGCCACAACCCACCCCCGGACCCGACCGTTCACGCTAGATCACGCAACGTAGTGATATCACCCGGATGACCCATCAGGAAGCCCGCAGACGGCAAACAGGCTCTGTTCGCGCATGCCTCGGCGGAGACAGCCCAGAAAGCACCGATGCCCTCGCGCCATACTCCACCGCGCAAACCGACCCCGCTGTCCTGAGCCCCCGTCAACGGACCCCGGCAGCAGCAGCCCTGCGAAACATGCCCCCACCCTTACCGGCGCTACGCAACAGCCGGCCACGGCCACACCCGCCGCGGGCGTGGCTGCCGCTGTCGCGGAGCCAGCGCCCGCGGCCAGGCGACATCGCGCCGCCCTGCAGTCCCACATCGGTGAAAGGGGCGGCCAGGTCCCCGCCGCCGGTGTTGTGCTGCTGGGCTGGCGAGGCCAGTGAGGCCCCGGTTGCTGGTCAGGGCAAGGCACGGCGTGCTTCGGGTGGGTCCTCTCTGAATGTCGATGTTGTGGCGTGTGGGCTGGTGTCGGTGAGGAGGTGGGCGAGGAGGAGGCTGGCTGCGCGTTCGCTGAGGACGCGGGCGGCGGTGATGAGGCGGGGGTATTGGCGTGCGGGGAGGGAGAGGGCGACGCTGGAGGCGTGGCCGGGCAGGCCGAGGGAGTAGGCGACGCATACCTCGTGCCTGGAGTATTCGAGGAGGTCGAACTGCGCGGCATGGGGGCCCGGCTGGTCGAGCGCTTCGATCAGGGCGCGGCTGCTGGTGATGGTTCGGTCGGTGAGCTGGATGGACGGGTAGCGGGTGAGGTGGTCCATCCGGGATTCGAAGTCGAGCTGTGCGAGGAGGCTTTTGCCGACGGCGCTGGCGTGTCCGGTGTCTTTGAACGGTGCCCATTCCCGGACGGGTGGTGCGGCTGGGCTGTGGCAGGCGACCTGGATCTCGATCTCGCCGTCGGTGTAGGTGCTGATGTACACGGCGGCGCCGAGTTCGTCGCGGAGCTCTTCCAGGGCGCGCTCGAGGAGACGTTGTTCGGGATCGGGCTGGGTGGCGAAGTCCATGACCGGGCCGGTGTGGTGAGCGCCGGCGATGGTGTCGACGAGACGCTGGGCACGCAGCCAGTCCAGGAGCAGCGCGGTGTTGTTCATGGACATTTTGGCTCGGTGGGCGAGGGTGCGGGTGTCGATGCCGTCGGCGGAGCCGATCAGGAGCAGCAGGTCCCTTGCACGCTGGGTGGTCTGCCATTGGATGGGTGGCTGGGTGGGGGTTTGGCGGTGGCGTGCCATGTCGGTCAGGAGGGCTGGGCGCAGGGCGTTCGCGGACCACCACGGCTCTCCGGCCGCGCCGGCCTCGCCGTCGGCGTTTTCGGCTGCGGCTGAGCGGGGCGCGGCCGATGCGGGGGCCGCTGCGTTGTCGGGGTGCAGATCGAGGACGGGTGGCCGCGGGTCGGTGGCGGGCAGCGCGGCCAGGTGTGGTCGTCCTCCGTCGGGCTGGCTGGCTGCGTCGGTTGGCTGTGTGGGTCCGTAGTCGGTGGGGACGTGGGGGGCGGGGACGAGGAACAGCCGCGGCTGCGCCCCGGCCTGCGATACGCCCTTGTCCCGGTCTGCCCCCGGCTCTGCGGCTTGTGCGGTGGTGCGGGTGCGGCCGGTGTCGTGGGGCGGGTCGGCGGGTGCGGGGTGCAGGACGTGCTCGGGTACGCCGAGCCTGGTGCGGACCTCCTCGAAGTAGGTGGGGTCCTCGCATTCGGGTGCCTCGCGCGTGGGTCGGCGGTGGGCCAGTCCGGCCAGAAGGCGGCCTGCATCTGCGTGGCCGTGCCGGGCCGCCTCCGCGACGAGGAAGAGCGCCTCGTCGGCCCAGTCCTCTCCGGCGCGCAGCGTGACCACAGCCATCCGGAACATCGCACCCGGGTGCCCGGCCTCCGCCGCCTCGCCCAGCCAGTTCGCGGCCACGGCCAGCTCGCCGCGCCCGAGTGCTTTGGATCCCATCCGGTAGAGCGAGTTGGCCCGCTCCCATCCGTCCCGGTCCAGCCCGTACAGGCCGCTCAGGGGGCCGAGGTCTCCATCGGGGCGGTCCCAGTGATCGGGAGGGCCGGCGAGCTCCGCCATCAGCTCCACGAGCCCGGTCGGCGCGGGGAAGTCACGGGCGTCGTCGTTACGCACGGGCCCGGCCAGCGCCGGGAGGTCGCGGCTGTTGTCGTTCAAGCGGCTCACCACCACCGTCACCTGTCCTTCTTCCTGCGTTGTGTGGTCTTCCGATGCCCGTCGCGAATGAAGGCGCCCAGTGCGTCCCTCAGCTCCACCACGGCGTTGTGTCGCTCCCGGTGAAGGCGGTCACTGCGTATCCCAAGTGCGGCCGCAATCTCGATGTCGTCCAGGCCCTGGCTCTGCAGCCGTACGACCTGGCGGCGCCGGCTTGAGGGCATCGCCTCGATGGCGGGAAGCACCAGATCATGGAGCGGGTCGACATCCCCGACCGCCACTCGCTCAGGCAGTGGCGCTGTCGTGGCTGTGGCCTGCATCTGTTGCCCGGCCAGCTCCGCCCGCGCTTCCGCACTGAGGTGGTCCATCGCCAGGTTCCACGCCGCTTTGCGCAGGTAGGCCGGGAGATTGACCTGATCGTCCAGCAGACCGTCTCTTACCCGCCGCGCCACGTTGAACAACGCCTGCTGGGCTGCGTCCTGGCACGCCTCCAACGACAGCTTCCCCCCGACCTTGCCCCGCAGGACCAGCGGCTCCCGCTCCAAAAACTCCGCAGATTCGGCGGCGAGCCGCCGCGCGAGCGCGGACTGCGCCCAACCATCTGCGTCCACCGCGCCCCCGGCCTCCGCACCCAAGCCGACCGCCGTCAACTGCTGCCTCGCGTCCGGATCCGACGCCGGCTTCTTCGGTGCTTTCCCTGCTACCACGGGGCGCGCTCCTTCGCCGAGGACCGCGCCACCTGCGCGGGGACGGCCACCACGCACACCGTGACGGCCGCCGCCAAGGAGGAGGCCACCTCCAGCCGCACCGCGGCCGGACCGGCAACCTCGACCCGTACCGCCGTCAACACCGGGCCGGCACCCGCCTCCAGAGGCAGCACCGCGTCCGTGTCTTCAGGGGCGGATGACATCGCATCCACCCGGGACCGCCGTCCCCGGTACAGATGCAGCAGGGCGACCACCGCGGAAACCACCGCGCCCACAGCCGGGGGAATCCCGGTCCAGTCCAAGGACGGCATCTGAGTCGTTCTCCATTTGGTTTGGTACGGACGCTGATCGCGTCCACGCATCCCAGACGGCCGACCCGCCCCACTTCTCCCTCCACCACCCCCCACATCACCCATTCGAGTGACAACAGGTGGCGGTTGTGCGATTCGAATGGCCAGGAGGCGCCGGTGCGGCGCGTTGCCGCGCCGGGACTTCGGCTGCGTCCGGATCCCCGCCGGGCCTCGTTTCGCCCTTGCCGGGGTCCGGCGGCTCGTCCCGGCGATACCGTGGGGGCAGACGCCGAACGACTGCCCAGGAGCACACCGATGAGTCAAGAGCCGGCCCCCGCCAGCACGGTGCGGCAGCCACTGGAGCCCGCGGCCGCCGACGCGGTGCGCGCCTACGCCGCCAGGACCCGCGAGAACGCCGACCGGCTCGCCGGCGTCCTCGAGGACATCGCCGCCAACGGCCTGCCGTCGGTGGAGGAGTGCACGCCCTGGGAGGAGCTGCGCGAGGCCCATCTCGCCCGCCTCGCCGCCCAGCGTCCGGCCGTCGCCTGATGGCCCCGCGACGCGCCCAGATCGCGTTCAGCGACTCCGCCGCCAAGCAACTCGAAGACCTCACCACCGAACGCGAACTCCACGCCCTGGACCGCACCCTGGTCGCCATCTCCGTGAACCCGGAGATCGGCGTACTGATCCCCGCCGACGGCACCCGGCCCGAGCTTCGCCAGTACACCGACGAGATCGAGGACGTCCGCGTCCTGTACTTCATCACCGCACTGCGCACCGTCGTCGTGGTCGCCTACATCGAAACCTGACCAGGCGCCCGCGGTCACATCCCCGAGCGCGCCGGGCTTCCGGCCCGTCCGCAGCGATGGTCTTGGCGAGAGTGGAGGGGCAGCCCCGTGCTCCGAGTAGTGACCCCGCGGGCCTACTCCTCCAGACACCCGGAGCCCTACCCTGAGGATCCTGAGTCCCTGACACCCAGCCAGGACGGCAACGGCATCCGGGGGATGGCGCATGAGCGATGGCGGCGTGCTGTTCATCCTGATCGTCATAGCGATCGTCGTCTTTTCCTGCTGGGACGAGATTCTCACCTGGCTGGCTGACCGTGACGCCGGTGGCAACGGCCGGGAACGGGAGAAGCCCGCTCCCGTAGTGCTCTCTGCGGAGCAGCAGATCCTGTTAGCGCAGATTTACGCCGCCTCGGCCGACTTTGCCCGCCGTGCCCAGGCCAAGGGCATCGCTCCGCACCACCTGCACTTCCCCATCGGAGAGGGCCCGGTACCGATGTGGAGCCTGATCGAGGACGGGTGGCCCTCGATCGGCGTCAACGGCATTCCCTACCACTACGACCTGGACGAGTCCGGGATCGTTCGCCTGCGTAGTCCGGCCGAGGTTTGGAAGGGCTTCGACGAGGGAGTCGGCAAGTACCAGAAGGTCCTCAAGCGGACGCTCGCACGCAAGGGCGTACGACCGCAGCCGCGACAGAAGAAGCCCTCCGGAACCACTCAGCCAAAGCCTCGTCGGGGCGGCAGGCGTCGCCCCCCGCCCAGATCCGACGACCCCCCAAGCCTCTATAACAGAGACCCCTTCTAACCGGCGTCCCCTCTCTGCCGCAGGCCTACCGACCGGCCCAGGGGATGAAAAACAGGTACGAGCGGTTGACGATGTGGCCGAGGCCGTCGGTGTTCAGGCGGATGTCGTAGCCGAAGCCGGTCAGCATCAGCTCGACTACGGATCATGGCGAGAGGGTGATCGTGCGGCCTGGTGCGGATGCGTCGGAATGCGGGCTCGGGGCCCCGTGCCGAAGATGGGCGCAGTCCCCCGCCCCCGCATCGTCAGGAGCCGATCCCCATGCTGCAGCGCACACTGCACAAGGACCGCACCGAGGTCACCTTCATCCTCCCCGCCGACACCCCGCCCGGAGACGTCAGCGTGGTCGGCGACTTCAACAACTGGCAGCCCGGCGTCCACACCCTTACGCCGTGCCAGGACGGCAAGCGGGCCGTTACGGTCGAGCTGCCCTCCGAGGCGCCCACTCGTTCCGGTATCTGGCCGCCGGGGACTACTGGTTCAACGACGAGAACGCCGACGGCCAGGACGGCCCCAACAGCCGCCTGCACACCTGACCGGCCCAACCGACGTGACGTACGGCGCCCCTGAGCGTTGAGTCCGCAGCACGTGTGCCGCCAGCCCATCCACCCCGGGCCGGAATCCGTGTGACGGCCCCGCCACCTTCCCGGCAGCGGGGCCGTCGTAGTCTCCCTGGCCGCTCTGCCAGGTCATGACGGAGCGGACACGCCCCGCCTGCGGGAGCACGCCGGGTGCCCGGCGTCCTCAGATGTCGGCGGTCCACACCTCAGGGCCGCCCCCCTCCCACCGGATCGGCCCGTCCTCCGACAGATCCACATCCTCCAGCCCGGCCCGTCGTAGGAACTCCGACACATCCGCGGGCGTGAACGCCCGGGCCCAGGTCCGCGTCCACACCGAGCGCGTGCGCCGTGACTTTGCGCCCGCCCTCGGCGACACGGGATGGATCACGATCTCCGTCTGGTCCGCCATCCATCCAGAGTGCGACAGCCCAGCCACCACGGCATCCGGGCGCTGAACAGCAATGGAGTAGCTCCGTGTGCGGGCCGCGAGAGCGCATTGACTTGACGACACCTCAGAACTTGTGGATAGGCGGGTGTTTGAGGAAGGAAGGCCGGGTTAGACGCGTGGACATCGGAAGCGCACACCTGGCGGGTGGGCTTCCGGAGCGGGCTCCGCCGCATGACGCCCTTCCCCGTTGACGTCATGCGGCAGACCCGCCCGCACGACGGGCTGCCGCCCGGATCCGTACGGCACCCGGACACCCCCGGCGCCGGCGCTCAGACCGCCGCCCCCGGGCAACGGACCCGACGGCAGCAGCCCGCCGCGTGATCAATGTCGATGCCCCGAAACACACCCCAATCCGCACATCAGCGGGCCCGGCGATCGGGGGCAATGCCCAAAACATTCAGAAAATTCCTGCTTGCTGTCAATCGCATACGCGAGGATGAAAGTCACCCCTAAGTCACCCCTGCGGGGACAGCAGCGCCCGTTGAGGGGCCGTTGCCGGGCCGGCGCTCGGCCTGCTTCCGGGCGTGTGAAAGGGGTCGTCCCGCGAAAGGAGTGCGGCCCGGGCCAGGCCTGGTTGTGGGCAGCGATCGCTACCAAGGGCCATCTGGCCTTCCAAGTGGGGGCGTGACACGCTCGTGGAGTAGCCAGCCTGGTCTGGTGAGAGACCCCGTACTGCCGCATGGTCATCCGGGGTGACCGGTGGAGAGTTCGGGTGGT
Organism: Streptomyces sp. NBC_00207; assembly: GCF_045160965.1. Lineage (NCBI taxonomy): Bacteria > Bacillati > Actinomycetota > Actinomycetes > Kitasatosporales > Streptomycetaceae > Streptomyces > Streptomyces sp. NBC_00207. Next base: position 364,900 of record NZ_CP130715.1, read on the forward strand.
CTCGCTTGGCTGTGCACGACGTCTACCGTCGTGCGCTTGACGGCCTCCTCCGGGAGCCGACCGTGATGGGCTCCGACCTGAACGGCGGAGAGACGATGTGCGCCACGTTCGATGCCGATGTCACCGTGGATCCCGGCCGGACCGTTGTATGCGTGACGGGCGACCTGGACATGGACAACTGCCCCCACCTGGCCTTGCGGAATCCGGGCCGCCGGGACGGACCGGGGCGCCGGGAGGCGGGCGGACCGGGAAACGGGGAGACTTAGGGAGAGCGTGACGCCTGACCGCTGCGGCCCGGTCCGCGGCGGACGGTCCCGCGCAGGGGCCGGACCATCGACCTACGTCCGCGCGCGCCCCGGGGGGTGGGTGCCACGGCCCTGTCCAGGAGTTCCCATCGTGACTTTGACCCCACAGCGATCCGAACGCTCTCGGCGCGCGGCCCGACGGGCCGCGCTCCTGCTCGCCGCCGCGGCGCTGCCGGCGGTCCTGGTGGTGCCCGCGGCGCCCGCCGCAGCGGCGCCCGTGACCAAGACCTTCACCGCCGGCGCCAACCAGCGGTTCGTCGTCCCGGCCGGCGTCACCCGACTGACCGTCACCGCCACAGGCGAGCCGGGACGGTCGGCCATCGAGGGCGGAGCGGGCGGGACCGGCGCCACCGTCACCGGCACCCTCACCGTGGTGCCCGGCACCGCCTACTACGTCAACGTCGACACGGGCGGCGGAGCCGTCACCGGTCAGCGCCCCGGCGGCAGCGGCGGCGGTGCCAGTGACGTCCGCACCTGCAGCTCGGCGCGCGCGAGCTGTGCCCTGACCGGCGTTCCCGGCACCGACCCCCGCCTCATCGTCGCCGCCGGCGGCGGGGGCGGCGGACGCGGCTCCAGCTTCACCGGTCCCGTCCGCGAGGCCACCGGCGGAGACGCGGGCGACACCGGGAAGCCCGGCGGCGAGCGACCGGACAGCGGCGGCGGGGGCGGCGGCGGAACCCAGACCCTCGGCGGCAAGGGCGGAGCCGCCTGCCCCGAGGGCTTCAGGCCCGGCACCGACGGCACGCCCGGTACCGGCGGCACGGGAGGTGGCGGATTCGGCGGGGGCGGTGGTGGCAGCGGCTGGCACGGCGGCGGCGGAGGCGGAGGCTGCTTCCTGGTCACCGCCGCCGCCGGGCCCGGCGGCGGCGGAGGCGGGTCGAACCTCGTCCCGGCGGGCGGCACTTCCGGCCCCGCCACCGGATCGGCGCAGGTGTCCATCACCTACGGTTCCTGAACCGTCGTCCGTGGGGTGCAGAGTACCGGTTTCGTAGCAGCGCCCGACAAGGCCAAACTCCACCCCGTGTCAAGGACAGCAAGGCCGGGCACCGCCTTCGTGTGAGCGAGCGCGAGGCCCCTGAGCGCCGTGCTAGCGGGCATCCGACCCGCTGCCCCCGCACCGCCACTGCCACGAACGCGGCCCCCGGCTCGGCACCTTCATGCCCTCGCGCAGACATGGAGCAGCAGCAGGGCATCGGTGCCGGACCGCCCGCCCGATCACCTCCGTCGAGGCCCTCCCCTGCGCCAACTGATACTCCTCGACAGCTGCGGCGAGCTTCTCGGGAATCTCCCGCCGGTCCACCACACCCTGCGGGAACGAACCACCGAATATTTGCAGCCGCGACCACCCCAACGACCGGCCGGCCTTCCGCAGCGCCGCGGATCAGATCTACCCCGCCCAACTCCTCCGCCTCTTCCACACCGGGGCGAGCTCGTACGACCCGCCGAAGCCACCCCCACCCGGCAGACACGAACGACGCAACAACGGCACCAACACAGCGACAAGACGCTCATGACGCGGATCACCCGCAAACGACGGCATCCCCCGAGCGGAGCAGCCCGACCGGTTCGGCGCCACCCCTGCATACTCGGCATGACCTCCAGACCGACCGGCCCCAGGCATACAGGCGCCCGCAGCGGGGGCCAGGCCGCCTGACCAGGTGCGGCCGTCAACACCACCCGACGGCCGCACCACGCAGCAGACGCAGCAGCGCCCCGGACCCGAGCGGATCCGCGGCGCTGCTGTTCGGTGTTCAGGCTTCGACGTACGCCACGATCGTGATCGTCCGCAGGGCGGTCACGTAGTAGATGACCCGTACGCCGTCGATGTCGTCCGCGTAGTCGCGCAGCAGGGTGCCGGGGACTTCGGTGCCGAGTTCCGGGTTGACGCTGATGGCGACGATCGCGCGGTCCAGGCGGTGCGTCTCGTTCGCGGTGAGTTTGGTGAGCTGGGTGAGTGCGGGCTCGACCATGACGACGCGCGAGCGGCGCCCGGAGGGGTCAGGCGACACGGGGCTGCCCGTCGACGAGGCGGGCGAGGTGGGCGTCGCGGGCGGTCTCCCACAGGACGCCGGTCTCCGGGGCGGGGTACCCGTTCGCGGCGATGTCCTCCAGCACCGAGGCGAGGACGTCGACCTTCGCCCGCTGCTCGGCCGCGTACGCGAGGACGGACGCGGCGGCGTGCTCATCGAGGGGCAGGCGTTCGGGGACGGGCGCGGTGGCCGGCTGCTGGCTCATCCGAGGCTCCTGGACTGTCATCTGGCGTGGTGTCACCACGGTATCGCCCAGCCCGCGGACCGGGATCCGCTCTAGCGAAACCGAAAGGCCAACAGCGTGGACGCTGCGGTGCGTGCCGTTACCTGTCCTGTGCGGTCAGGAGCAGGACCAGGGCCTTGGAGTGGGTCGTCCCGAGCGCGGTGGCCACCGCTTCGGCGGACATGCCGTCGTCACACAGCGCGCCGGCGGCCGCCCGGCCCACCCTGGCGGCGATCCGCTCCAACACACCGGCAGCGCGCAGCGCGGCCAACGGCGCGTCCGCGGCCGTGGCGGTCAGCTGCTCGGCCATCTCGACCAGGAGCGCGGCCAGCGGCTCGGGCAGCGGTACCGCCTTGTCCCGGACGACGGACAGGTGCGCGGTCCAGTCCGCGAGCGGTCCGGCGAGGTCGACGTCCGCTTCGTACAGCGGCTGGTCCCCGATCGTCGCCCAGTCCAGCGGGTATTCGGCGGCGCCCCGCCATCCGCACGCGCACACCGCCCGCAAAGCCTCGGCGCGCGGGCGGCGGGCCCGGCCGTCGTAGGCCGACCAGTGCGTGCTCGACAGCACGTCCGAACCGCTCCCGACATCGAAGTACACCGGACCCGGCTCGCTACCGCCGACGAGCACACCCACCGCGCCCGCGTGCGCATCCCCGAAATCCACCGTCCACCAGTCCCAATCCACCAGCACACCGCCCTCTCCCACGCACCCGCCGACGAGCCGGCCGGATCCCGTCTGCGACCCTGCCCCGTCCACGCACGCGGCCACACCCGGGCTGACGTGACACGTATCTGTCGGCAAACGGCCTAGTCGACCGTCGTCCTGGCCGTCTGCCCGACCGCGGCCGCCTGTGCGGCCGACAAGTCAGTGCAGCGGATCCCGCCGCCGGGGTGCCACTCCAACGTCGGCGCCACCGCGTCGCCGTGCTCGGCGCACCAGGAGACGGGGACCATGCCGCCGCAGTCGTGCCGCGCGCAGACGCAGCCCTCGCCCGGACGCGCGTAGGCGATCCCGTGGCGGACCACTCCGCCCGCCGGTCCTGACGCGGCGGAGCCGCGGAGGCGCGCCGCCTGTCGCAGCCGACCCGTTTGCGAGAGCCCCCAGCGGCCATACGGGGTTGCGTAAGGCGTGTCCACCGAAGAGGGAGTGATCAGCTGTGTCTGGTGAGCAGAAGGCCGAGGCGAAGGGCGAGCAGGCCAAGGGCAAGCTCAAGGAGACCGCTGGCCGCTTGACGGGCAACGAGCGGCTGACCGCTGAAGGCCGCGCGGAGCAGGCCAAGGGCGATGCCCGCGAGGCCAAGGAAAAGATCAAGGACACCTTCAAGCACTGATCGTCCTGCCGCAGGGCCGGGACCGCAGGATGGTCCCGGCCCTGCCGTGTGTCCGCTTCGCCTACGTGACTACACCCTGCGCGCCGTACGGCCCGTACCCGCCGCGACCTCGGTGATCGCGGCGGCATGGGCCCCTGCCACACATCCCCGAGGAAGAAGCCCAAGCGCTTGGCGTCGATGGGGAAGACGTCGTGGACGTCGCCGCCGAGCCGGCCGTGCTGGCTCCGCCACGTGGCGGAGCCGTTTGTGCAGGTAGCGGGCGGGACGCGCATCTCGGACTACTCGCCAGGCCGGCAACATCCCAGTGGGGCACCGTGGTCGCCATCGTCGCCCGCGCGGTAGTGGCGAAGGCGCGGCCCCAGGACTTACGGGTGTTGGTGCGCGAAAGCAGTCGTGGGTGCAGGCGGGAGTGCAACTGAGTGCACCCTTCACGCGTCCTCCCCTCCGTGACGAGACATTGGATAGCGACACGGCCCGGACGGGTCCTGAGCGCGGGCACGGCCGGGCTGGTACTGGCCGCGGTCCTGCTGTGGAATGTCCCGTTGGCCGGGCAGTGGCGAGGGGAGCCCCCGCTCACGCAGCTCCTGCCGCAGTCCCCGCCCGGGCCGGGGCCCTGGGAGAGCGCCCCCACACGCGAAGACCTGTATTTCTCCGAGCCGGGGCTCGACGAAGACGAACAGAAATACCGGCGCTTCGAGCTCCACGGCCGCGCCATCCTGCGCCACGGCTTCTCGCAGAGCGTCAAGAGGTTCGACTCCCCGACGTGGGCCTGGCTCGCTGTCCGCCGGTCTCCGGCCCAGGACAAGCCCTGGTCCTTTCCGCCGGTCGAGCTGGCCGGCAGCCGGAAGGCGGACGACCAGTCCTACACCTGCCTCCTCTACAGCGACTCGGTGTACGGGTGCGAACGCTGGTACGGCCAACTCCGCTACGGACAGTACGTGGTCGACATCGCTGTCAGCGGCGGGGAGCAGGCCCAGGCCCTCGACCTCCTCCAGGAGGCCGTGCTCGCCACCGACGCCCTCATGCCTGCATGACCAAGACGTGGGTCGCCTCCGGCTGCCCCGTACCCGTCCCGCTCGTCGGTACGGTCCTTACGGCGTGGTGGGCGAGAGCGGGGACGCAGGCCAACACGCCCCGACCTCAGTCGCGCACCACGTCGTTAGTGGGGCGGGGCGCTCAGGGAGCCAGATGAGGCGGAGGTGACCCCACCGCACCACACCATCGATTACTGGCCATTCCACCGAGAGTCATTGAGCGTTTTCAGCGTTGCCTCTCCAGGGTGAGGACTGCTGCGGCGATTGACGTCATGCGGTTGGGGCTTACGCGGGACCGACGGAAGATGCGCCAGGACTTCAGCCGCGCGATCCCGCGTTCGACGGGTGCCCGGGCCTGGGCCTCCCCTTCCCGGCCCGAAAACCGACAAGGCGGACGCTGGGGTGCCGGCCGTTACCTGTCCTGCGCGGTCAGGAGCAGGACCAGGGCCGTGGAGCGGGTAGTCCCGAGCGCGGTGGCCACCGCTTCGGCGGACAGGCCGTCGGCCCTCAGCACGCCGGCGGCCTCCCGGCCCACCCGGGCGGCGATCCGCTCCAGCACACCGGCGGCGCGCAGCGCGGCCAACGGCGCGTCCGCGGCGGCGGCGGTCAGCTGCTCGGCCATCTCGACCAGGAGCGCGGCCAGCGGCTCGGGGAGCGGAACGGCGGCGTCGCGGACGACGGACAGGTGCGCGGTCCAGTCCGCGAGCGGTCCCGCGAGGTCGATATCCGCTTCGTACAGGGGCTGGTCGCCGATCGTGTCCCAGTCCAGGGGGTACTGAGCCGCGCTGCGCCATCCGCACGCACACACCGCCCGCAGGGCCTCCGCGCGCGGGCGGCGGGCCCGGCCGTCGTAGGCCGACCAGTTCGCCGTCGACGGCACCTCCGAACCACTCCCGACATCGAAGTACACCGGACCCGGCTCGCTGCCACCGACGAGCACACCCACCGCGCCCGCGTGCGCATCCCCGAAATCCACCGTCCACCAGTCCCAGTCCACCAGCACACCGCCCTCTCCCACGTCCCTGCCGACAGGCCGGCCGGATCCCGTCTGCGACCTTGTCCCCTCCGCGCACGCGCCCACACCCGGGCGGCCCCAACAACCAACGCGGTTGGATACCGGGCCTCGTACATGTGAAGGCGTCGGCTGCGCCATCCGCTGGGCAAGGCGGCGGCGACGCGCGTCGGCCTGATCATCGCCAGCGTGCTCCTCATCGAACTCGGCGCCGCCCACTGATCACCACCCCGGCCACGCACCGCCGGCTGCAGGAGCGGAGGCGATCGCGGGAGCGGACGTGGCCGCCAGGGCGGCCGCGACTCCGGCCGTCTCACCGGACTCAGGAACAGCACGGGGGCTACCGGCCGCGACCCCGCTCCCCTGGCCGCTCTCCTACTCACCCACCACCCGCTGCACCCGGCCTTGACCGCCGGGTGCGCGGCAGCGGATCGCCGCCCGGGTGAGCCGGGAGACCGCCGGGGCGCTGTGCGCCGACTGTATGTCCGCCGAGGCGGTGGCCACTGCGCTCGGGACCACCAGTTCGGCGTCTCGCTGGGCATGATCCGGTGGGTGGTGAAGCGGTACGGGATCTTGGCGTGGTGGAAGCGCGCGGTACAGGGTCGGCTGTTCGGTACTTCATCGCGGCCGCTGAATGGTCGTGCGGGGTAGGGCCCAGGTCTCGGCGGATCGGGGGCTTCCTGCTGTCTGGCGTGCGGGTCCGACACGCTTCCGCGTCCAGCTGCGGCTCACCTGCCCGTCCTACTCTTCACGCATGGCTCTGTGGATGGCCTGGGCAGTGAGGTCGGTTGCCGAGGCGGGGGGAAATATGGACGGCATTGAGGGAGCCGTGGCCGCTCTCGACAGGTCAGTGCAGCGGATTCTGGACCGAGACCCGGCCATGACCGGCACGCCGGCGACGGCTCTACGTGCGTCGGCGCGCGACATCCGCACACGGATGCTCGGTGAGGGGCGGGCGGCCGTTGAGCAGGGAGAGCGCTGGTCGGCCGAGGTAGGAGAGGTGAAAGTGCTCCTCGTCCCTCGGGACGACGATTCCCTCGCCTGAGCTTGCCTGGATGCGCCGGTCCTGCCCGGCGTGGCTCGGCTCCCGGCCGCCGGCGCGCGCAGCGGGCCGGAGGGCGGCGCTGAATTCCAAGCGCGCGCCGTTTGCGCCCCAACAACCGGTGCAGTTGGGGAACAGGCCGCACGACATCCCGAAAACGCAAACATCCCCGATAGGGTTAAATCCAACATCTAGGTGAGGTTAATTTTGCTAGGGTTCGGGGTGGAGGTGGGCATGCCGAGCCAGGAAGAACTGTTCGACGCGGTGGACGCACTACTGGAGGGCGAGCCGCAGCTGCCGTCTCCGGCGGAGCGTGCGCGGCTGCGTGAGGCGGCTGGTGTCACGCAGGCCCGGCTCGCGGCCGCGTTGAAGTCGACGCCACAGACGGTGAAGAACTGGGAGAACGGCCGCTCCGAGCCGCGCCCGCCGCGCCTGCAGGCCTATCTGCGGCTGCTGGACGGCTGGGCCGAGCGCTACCCCGCGCCGGCCGCCTCCGCGCCCGTTCCGGTTCCCGTGCCCGCTCCGGTTCCGGAGGCGTTCACCGGCCCTGTGGAGCAGCCCACCGAGCCGGCCGGGCGCGCCACGGCCGCCATCGCCGCTGCACCGGTTCCGGTCGTGAAGGCGGCCAAGCCCTCGGCGGCGTCGCGCCGCCCGGCGAGGAAAGCCGCCGCGCGGGCGGCCGTTGACCCGCGGTTCCCGCACGGCCCGCTCGTGGTCCTGGACGGTGACGGGAGCGCGTACGGCGTGGACGGAATCGTGCTGGACTGCCCGGCCACCACCATCCCGGGGCTGGTGGAGTGGACGCTGAAGGAGTCCGGGCTCGGTGCCGCGCGCCTGAACCGCAACGGCAAGGACTCCGACCCGCTGATCGCCCTCACCGAGGCGGCTGCCGTGAAGCTGGGGCTGCCCGCACGGCTGGAGGGCCACGAGCAGCGCCGCTCCCTGCGCCTGGGGGATGACCACCCCCTCGTCAAGCAGATCGCCAAGGCGAAGTGGAAGCTCACCAAGCGCGGCTTCGGCCCCTGGGCGCGCATCTACCGTCCGGCGAAGGCCGGGCAGCGGCAGTGCGTGCAGCTCGCGGTCCTGTCGTGGGACGCGCTCGATGCCCGGTCCTGGCCCGGCGTCGCGGGCATGGAGCCGGCCGACATCGCCCGCGTGCTGGGCACGTACGCGGCCCGGGTGATCACACCGCGCGGCTCGACCGCCGTCTCCGGGCTGGAGCTCATGACCGCGTTGCGGCCGCCGACCCGTGCCGTGAAGAACGAGACCACGGGTGAGTGGGAGTCCGCTTACAACCCGGGCTCGCTCGGCACCGAGCCGATGGACCCGGCGCCTCCGGAGGCGCCCGCCGAACACCCGGTCGCGCAAGGCTGGACCGGCGGGGTTCTGGACGAGGAGGCCTACCAGTGGGTGCGCGAGGTGGACCTGCTCACGGACGAGGAGTGCCTGCTGCCCTACGCGGTCGGCCTGGACATCAACACCGCCTTCCTCGCCTCCGCCGCCCGCCTGGTCGTCGGTCTGTCCGCACCCGACCACTTCCACCGCCCGGCCTTCAACAAGAAGATCCCCGGGTCCTGGCTGGTGGACCTGTCGCACATCGAGCTGGACCCGCGTCTGCCGTCGCCGTTCACGCCGTCCGGGCAGCGGCCCGAGGGGCCGGCCTGGTACCAGACGCACACCGTCGCCTACGCCCAGGAACTCGGCTACGACGTCGCGCCGATCGAGGCGTTCCTGCGCAGGGAGACCGGCGCGTACCTGGACCCGTGGCACGACCGCCTCAAGACCGCCTACCTCGACACACTCGCCGACCTCGGCGTGAGTGCCCAGCTGGACGACCGGCAGTTCCTCGCCGCGATGGAGCGGCACAAGCAGGTCGACCCCGCGATGGCGGCCGTACTCGCCGCGATCAAGGCCACGGTCAAGGGCGGGGTCGGCAAGCTGCGCGAGCGCCCGCAGGGACGGCACTACCGCGACGGCGAGCGGTGGCCGGCGCTGGAGCGGCCGACCTGGCGCCCCGACATCCGGGCCGCGGTCATCTCTAAGGCGCGGGTCAACATGCACCGCAAGATGGCCAACGTCGCCAAGGCCACCGGCCAGTACCCCCTCGGCGTGCTCTCCGACTGCGTCGTCTACGCGAGCCCCGGGCCCTCCCCGCTCGACTTCCTGCCCTACAGCACTTCCGGCAAGCCCCTGCCTGGCTCCTTCCGGCTCGGGCCCACCCCCGGCGCGGCCAAGGTCGAAGGCGTACAGGAGATGGCGTGGGCAGTGGACCTGATGGAGAAGGGCCTCAACCCCGCCCGCCACATCAAGGGCGGCGACGCCGTCCTGGACGAAGGAGAGTAGGCCGTGGGAGACATTGATGACGCTCTGGAACGCGCCGGCCGCGAGACGTTCACACGGGAGCCGCCCACGACGTTGAAGGGCCGCATCAACTTCCTGATGGGGAAGCTGAAGACCACCAGGGCCGTCGCGGCCGAGCTCGGCGTCAGCCAGCGCTCCATCGAGCGCTACCGCACCGGCGCACGCAAAACCCCACCGAAAGCGATCACCGACCGCATCGACACCGCCGTACGCGCCCGATGGCAGCCCGTGGTCCGCGGGCGCCGCCGCAAACAGGCAGCCACCGCAACCGGCATCACCATCGAGACCAGAGCCCGGTTCGGGTACACCGCCCCGGTCGGCACCACCGACGACGGCCGCATGCGCCGGCTGACCGTCCACCTCCCACCCGCCTACGCACAGCGCCTCTTCGACGCCCAGCAGCAAGGCGCTGGGGATCCGAACCTGCGCGCGATCGTCGCCGAAGGCCTCCAGGACATCTATTTCAAGGACGGCGGCACCCGCGCCGACCACCTCGAAGTCGAACTCACCGACATCGACTACATCGACGTCTCCTTCTAACGCCTCCCGCCCGTACCGCCTACCGCGCCTCAGCGGTGAGCCGAAGCACGATAGTTGTCACCGAGGCAGACGTGTTGTCACCAGGGACGCCGGACGGGGCGCGCAGAACTGAGCCGGGCCACGAAAGGTGGAACCTGGCCAGGCATGTTGGAACTACTGGAGACGTGTCGCAGTCCGGACTAGGTCGGCGACGGCTCTGGACCGGCTGTGCGGTGGCCAGGCGATCACGGTGGTGACTTTCGGCGCGTCCAGCACGGGCACGGCGGAGAGGTCACCGGGCAGTTGGGCTCGGCACGACTCCGGTGAGACCGCGCAGGCCCGGCCGAGCGCGACGAGCTGCAACAACTGTGCGTGGTCGCGGACCTGCGGGCCGGGGCCGGGCGGGTAGGTGCCGTTGGGGTCGGGCCAGCGTGGCAGGGGCAGACCCGGCAGCCCGGCGATGTCGGCCATGTGCACATGGGCCCGGACAGTGAGCGGATGCCCGGCCGGCAGGACCACAACCTGGCCCTCCGTGCTGAGTTCTTCGGTGTGGAACCCGGCCGTCGAGTCGAACGGACGGTGCAGCAGCGCCACGTCGGCCCGGCCCTCGCGCAGGAGTCGTTCCTGCTCGGCCGGGCCGCACAGGATGACGTCGACTGCGACCGCGCCGGGTTCGGCGGCGTACGCGGCGAGCAGTTTCGCCAGGAGTTCTCTGGACGCGCTGGCTTTCGTCACCAGGACCAGGCCGGGTCGGCCGGTCGCGGAAAGGGCGGCGCGGCGGGTCCGGCGCTCGGCGGCGTCGACCGCGTCGAGGGCGGCCCGGCCCTCGGCCAGCAGCACCGAGCCGGCCTCGGTCAGGGTGACGGTGCGGCTGGTCCGATCCAGCAGTGTTGCCCCGAGCCGGCGTTCGAGCTGCTGGATCGCCCGTGACAGGGGCGGCTGCGCGATCCCGAGCCGCTGCGCGGCGCGCCCGAAGTGCAGCTCTTCAGCGACAGCGACGAAGTAGCGCAGTTCCCGGGTCTCCATCCGGCCACGCTACCCCGGATCAATACCCGGACGGTATTGTTGCCCACCCGATCGGTCTTGGACCCCCGACGGAGTCCGAGGGCAGCATGGTCCCCATGAGCGAACGAACGATTGCGCTGGTCACCGGCGCGAACAAGGGAATCGGCTACGAGATTGCCGCAGGCCTGGGCGCCCTCGGCTGGAGCGTCGGCGTCGGTGCCCGCGACGATCAGCGCCGTGAGGCTGCGGTGGAGAGACTGCGCGCGGCCGGCGTCGACGCGTTCGGCGTACCGCTGGACGTGACCGACGACGCGAGCGCGACCGCCGCAGCACGGCTGATCGGGGAACAGGCCGGGCGCCTCGACGTGCTCGTCAACAACGCCGGTATCGCCGGCGGCATGCCTCAGGAACCTACCCGGGTCGATCCCGCCACCATCCGGACGGTCGTGGAGACCAACGTGATCGGCGTCATCCGCGTCACCAACGCGATGATGCCGCTGCTGCGCCGCTCTGCTTCACCGCGGATCGTAAACATGTCCAGCAGTGTCGGCTCCCTCACCCGGCAGTCAGGAACCGCTGCTGAGCAGACGACGGGTCCGATCGCCGTGGCGTACGCGCCGTCGAAGACGTTCCTGAACGCCGTCACCCTCCAGTACGCCCGGGAGCTGGCCGGCACGAACATCCTGATCAACGCCGGCTGCCCCGGCTACGTCGCGACCGACCTCAACGGCTTCCGCGGCGTGCGCACCCCCGAACAGGGCGCGGCGATCGCCATCAAACTCGCGACCCTGCCCGACGACGGCCCGACCGGCCAGTTCTTCGCAGACACCGGCGAAGTGCCCTGGTGATGTGCACGGGGGTCATCACCCGCCAGGTGAGGCGGCTTCGCCCGCGCGTGAATGGCAATTCACCGCAGGTTGCAAGCAGCATGACCATTTGGTGCCAATAATCGTGACGAGGCTTTTCCCCGCGATCAGGGGAAGTGGCCGGCACCGGCGTCGTCAAGCTGGGTTGCCAGGGCGTCGATGGTCTCCTGCGGGACGTCGTCGATGCTCTGGATCGCCGGGGTCTGGGTAAGTCCGTTCGCGCTCTGGAACGATTTCAGGGCGCTGCGTGTTCCAGGTCCGATGGCACCGTCGAGGCCGTTGGGGTTGAACCCCAGCGTCTCCAGCGCCGTCTGGAGGCCGACCACGAGGTTCAAGGGGACGGGGAAGTTCCCGGAGCGCATGTTGGCAGCGAGGTTTTGCGTGGGGTCGTAGACGAGCTGCGTGAAGTCACCGGGAGGCGGGGCCGCCATCCAGCCGGCCAGCGTGAAGAGGAGGGCATTGCGCACATTGCGGGGTATCACCCCAGGGTTTCCCGCTTCCGTCATCTTGCACTCGCGTGCCATGGCCAGCCAGTCACCGGTTGATGCGGCGTTCTGGAACTTCGGGAACTTGAAGAAGGGCCCCATGGCCCACGCCATGCTCAGGAGGCCGAGCTGACCATCGGCGGGCCAGTCGTCCAGGTCAGCGAACGGAGCCCTGCTCTTCAATGAGGTCTCGAAACTGTCCAGCTTGTTCGTCACGAGCACATCGATTTCCTTGTCAGACACCCTCAGACGCGTGATCGCCTTCTTCTGCGCAATGCTGGCGAAAGCAGTGCCGCTGAATTTCACCGTGTTGTATTCTGCTTTGATCTCGGCCTGACTGGCCAGCGCGGTGGTGTCCTTGTCGAACCAGGCGAGGGTGAAAATATCGGCCAAGGGGACTGGATTGCTCCCGAAGTTCTCAGGGTCGTCGGCATCCAGCAGGTTGCCTACCCCAGTGGACACCAGACTCTTGACATCTAGGTACATGAAATTGAGGCGGCCTTCCAACGGTTCGCTGAACGGCAGGAACGCGGCTCTCACGCTCGCATGCATCTCTCGCTCCTTTTCGAAGGTCCTGTCCGGGAAATTTTTCCGATGGTCGTCTACATGGGCATCAGGTCTTCCACCAGCTGAGTCATCTGACGCGACGGGGCAACGCTGAGCTCGCGGTCGAGAAAGGCCCGGTACTCCTGATAGCACTTGAACGCGCTCGCTACGTTGCCCTCCGCAATGTGCACCTCCATGACGATCCGGTGCGCAGTCTCCCGTACCCGATCGATCGCGATCACGGACAGCGCCGTTTGCAGTGCGGGCAGGTATTGCTGCGCCAGCTGAAACTGCTGCGCCAGGGCTTCCAGGGCATGCAGCCTCAGCTGGTCCCACCTCTCGCGCTCGAGAAGCAGCCAGCTGTCCGACCACCCGGTCAAGAGTTCTCGGGCCAGTTCGTCGACGAGTGCGTCGGCCACCCGGTGTGGTAGGTCCTGCCCTGAGAGGACTTCTTGAGCGAGCTTCCCCACGTCGTGCAGATCGACCAAGACAGGCTGCGACAGCCGCAGGCAGCGGTCGACGCTGTCGATCAGGTTCACAGACCTGGCACGTCTGGCTTGACACAAAGCCGATCGCAGGTTGGCCGCGGCCCGCTGGGGCGTGCAATCGGGCCAGAGTTGCTCAGCTGCAGAGCTGCGCTGGGCTCCGTCCCTCTGAAACGCCAGGAAGGCGAGCAAGCGTTGGGCCCCCAGGGGGAGGCAGATGCCGCTCCCGGCGTCAGTGAGGTCGAAAGTACTCAGGAGCTGAAGTCGTACATCACCACATCGTGACACATCCACCACTGTGCAGCGTGCCACTGCCGAGCGCATGTGCGCGCCCAGCTCGTCCGCCACACCCCCGCCTGACGTTTCTTCGCAGGTCAAATCCGCTTCACCAGCCGAACACCGGCGTAAGAAACGCGGGAGCAACGTCTGAAGAACGAAACCCGGACGTTCCAAACGACAAATGCGGGATGGGTGTTGGCCACCGTTGTGGCCAACAGCACGTCACTCGGCCGAACACTGGCGAACGGCAAGGGGTGAGCGATGGAAGCGCGGTCGGTTCTGTTTGGCCTTCAACCGTACGAGACAGTGGGCGATGCCAATGTCTGCATCGCCGTGCTCGACGGACCAGTCGACCTGTCCCATCCCTGTTTCGACGGCGCGGATCTCACACGGGTGGACACCCTCGTTGGGGAGGCGGCCGGGCAAGGCCCGATGTCGCTGCACGGGACCCATGTGGCGAGCCTGCTGTTCGGCCAGCCTGGGAGAGCCGTCGTCGGTATCGCGCCGCGGTGTCGCGGGCTGATCCTTCCGGTCTTCCGGGACAACAGGGAAGGCTGGGTACCCCAGCTGGACCTGGCACGAGCCATCGAGCGGGCCGTCCACGAGGGCGCACACATCATCAACATCAGCGGTGGCGAGCGTACGCCGGACGGCCGAGCAGACAGTCTGCTCGAACGCGCCCTAAGGCTGTGCGAGGACAGCGGTGTACTCGTGGTGGCAGCAGTCGGCAACGACGGCTGCGACTGCCTCCAGGTACCGGCCTCCATGCCGTCCTCGCTCGCTGTCGGCGCGGCGGACTCGGAGGGTGAGCCGCTGAAGATCAACAACTGGGGCGGCGCCTATCAGGCAAACGGTGTACTGGCCCCTGGCCAGAGCATCGTCGGGGCAGCACCGGGCGGCGGACTCGCTTCGTTGACCGGAAGCAGCTTCGCCACACCCCTGGTGTCCGGAGTCGCCGCCCTGCTGCTGGCCGCTCAGCTCCGCGAAGGGCACCCGGCGGATCCGTACGCCGCGTCCCGGTCCATCCTCGCCTCCGCATCACCCCCGGCCGACGCAGATCCCGAGCCTCGTCGGTACTTCAACGGCCGACTGGACGCAGCTCACGCGCTCCATCTCGTCACCGGACGGGCGAGCACGGCGGGGACGCACGCCGCAGCTGAGCCCGAAACGCCGCCTCGCCTCCCGGACGGGCGGCAGAGCGGGGGTCTCCTGCCAGCGCAGGGGCTCGTCGCCGCAAGCGAACCATCGCCGCAGACGGCATCCACGTTCGAGTCGAACAAAGGAGTCAGCATCATGACCACCAATCAGGTGAACAGCGCCGACCAGGGGTCGGCCGACACCGTACCGGCGTTCGGAGGTGGGAGCGACGCCATGGGTGTGGGCGAGGCGATACAGGAAGCCGGCGACTCCACTGGCGGGCGAGCCGCGGGGAGCGGCGGCCACGACCTGATTGCGGTGTCGGGGAATACCGGTGCGGCGCAACCGGAGACCAGGCAGACCGCGCACGAGCCACCTCCCGGTCCCACGGCCGTCACCCACGGCAGTCCCGACACCGGGCTCCGTCCGTCGTGCGGCCCCGAAGAATCGGGGGCACCTGAGGGCGGTCCTTCGCCAGGTTGCGCGTGCAAGGCGAACGGCCATCGCCCCATGGTCTTCGCACTGGGCACCGTAGGTTTCGACTTCCAGACCGAGGCGAACAGGGACAGCTTCCGGCAGCTGATGAACGCGACCCCCGGGCCCGAGCACGAAGGCACTCCAACCAGGATCCCGGCAGATCCGTACAACCCGTACCAGCTGCGCACCTACCTCTCGCAGAACCCATGGGCGTCGGACAAGCTCACGTGGACCCTCGTCATGGACAGCACACCGATCTACGCGCTGGAGGCCGAGAGCCCGGCCGGTATGGACTGGAGCGAGCCGCCGGTCCTCGATCCGCTCTGGGACGGAGATCAGCTGCTGGAGGAGAAGCAGCTGCAGAAGGTCATCCAGCAACCGGAGAAACTCGCCCAGATCCTCATGAGGCTCTCCTCCCCACCGGTGAACCGTGTCTACAGGATGTTCCGGGACGCCATTGTCGGCCAGGCCGTCGGCACGGACGATCTAAATTTCGTCTCCCGCGTTTCGATCCCGGGCGTACTGACTGACCGGACGGTCCAGCTGTACTCCGGCGAAAGGCTCCCTGTCGTAGAGGTCGATGCCCGCGGAATCTACACCTGGAACGAAACCGAGCTCGTCAGATCGATCACAGACCAGGTGAGGAAGGACACCGATAAGAGAAAGGTGGCAATTTCGGATCTCACCGTCCAGAAAACGATCCGGGCCCTGCTCGACAAGATCTACTACCAGTTCCGGAATCTCGGACAGAGCTCCGCCGATCGGGCCCTCAACTACGCAGCCACCAACGCGTTCATCTTCGGGCAGCAAATCAGCGAAGGTCTTCTGTCCGCCAAGCACGTCCCAGGGCCGGAAGACCGCTTCTACGCGCTGGACACCATCAACGTTTCGAAGAGCCCGTACTGCCGCAGCGACTCGGACTGCCAGCTCGTCAGAATCGTCTTCTTCGACCCCGAGGACGAAAGGCGGTCGAAAGTCACCTTCATGTTCACGATCGACGTCAGCCGTGTCATACCCATCCCGCTGGCGCCGCCCCGCGTCTTCCTCGGCGACTGATGACTGCACCAAGGCTAGGAGGCCGAGCAATGAACGATCGACGCAACCACCCGAGATGTACTCCTCCGGTCCAGACACGCCCCGTGAACCGGCAGATGTCGACCCTCCCGGCGGCGGAGCAAGCACTGAAGGGCTTGGCCGCCGCAGCAGCCGTCTCGCCGTGCGACAAGCTCACCGGGATGGCCCGCGAGATGTGCTACTACGCGCGCTCCGGCGGCTGAAGGCCTGGCCCCATACAAACGGCCCGCGTGCCGGCTCCACACAGTATTTCCCGTCGGCACTGCGGGTCGGCACGACAAGATCAAGGAGTCATCATGACCATCGCGATGGAACAGGGTGTGCAGCCCAGGTCTGCTGCGCTGCACATGCCGCCGCAGGCGCTCCCCGTCGACCGAACGACGATGCTTACCGCCCACCTCGCCGGCAAGGCCCTCGGAGTCGAGGCCGCCAAGAGTGGAGCACAGATCGGTCATGACATCGGCGGGGCGATCGACGCCATCATCAAAATCTTCAAGTAAAACGGTTGCCCCTTACCCTCCGGCTCACCCGGCCCGTAAGGGCGGGCAGAGGTCCGGCACCCACTGCGGACCGCAGGCATGAGGCGTCGCGCACGGCTTCGGCGCCTCGCGCCTCCCACCAGGCTCTCAAGACGAGCCGAACCGAATGGAGGAAAGGTGATGAAGAACCCGAACACGGAAGAGGGACTCCGGAGCAATCCCGTGCTCCACATGCCGCAGCAGGCGCCCCCGATCGACCGGAGCTCCGGCCGGACCGCTGGCGCGGTCGACGGCACCTCGGGCGTCGAGCCCAGCTATTTCCCTTGGCTCGATGACCTCCTGAAGCCGCACACGCCGTACCTGCCGCCGGTGCCGCCGGTGCCGCCATGGCTGGACGTGCTCGGCTAGCCATGCCGCAGAGCCGTCCCATCACACCCGACAGCGGCCACGGAAGGCAACGCGCCGCAGGTGGAGTCCACCACACGGCGAGAGGAGAGGAGGGCAGCAAATGAACCGCCAGCACACGGACGTCGAAGCATTCCGGACCGGGCCGAATCTGCACATGCCACAGCAGACACCTCCGGTCATTCGGGATGCCCCCTCGACCACAGCGCACCTGGACGGCTCGGACGGCACCTCGGGTGTCGAGCCGAGCTTCTGGTGGGTCCCGTGGCTCATCGACACGTTGACCGGAGACTGAGCCGTCGCCCCCGCATGAGCCCTGACGAGATTCCCTGCCGCGGCTGCTCAAGCCGAGCCCGGCTCGAGCAGCCGCGCAGGCGGCCGCAGTCCTGCCGACGGTGACCTGTCGCCACCGGCAGGAGCAACCTGGACCGTCGCCCCGCTCAAGCACGGCCGCTTCCAGAGCGGCTCGACAACGGTGAGAGGAAGCCATGCGACTCAATCTGCCGGTCCAGAACGCGATCGCGCGTCAGCAGGACCGCTATCTTCCGTTCTTCGTGCACCTGCTCGACCTCCTCAGCGACAGCGGAAAGGTCGTCGCCCACCTGCACGGCAAGCGGGACGGACTCGCTGATCACGACCCGGGCGATCCAAGCCCTTGGCTGTGCCGCAGCCGACGGCGCAGGTGAGGGCAGTACCCGGACCTCGGCCAATGCCGGCCGGCCAACGCAGGCCGGCTGACTCAAAGGGGCGTCACCCGCAGGGGAAACCATGCGGGTGACGCCGGTTGCCATCGGGTGCCCGCCGGTGAGGCCAGGTGCGGGACCTCCCCACGGGTGCGTATGGCGGCCCCGTAAGTCGCGGTCGCAGGGTGCAGTGCGCTAGGGGCTTCTCTGGCCCTGCGGGTGGGGCAGGCGGCGCTCGGCGTCCAGCTCCTCGCGGAATGCACGGCGCTGCTGGTGACCCTCAACCCGGTCCCCGGCCCCGCCGTCGAGACGGTGCCGGCGACCGCGGAACCCACCGGGGCCGCAAGCTTCCCCCAGGGGCAAGTCCACCCGCAGGAACTGCCGAACGCCGAGCCGTACCGGACGGCTCCCTTCCACGAGGAAGATCAATACGGGTACGAGGCGTACGGCTCCGGGTACTGAACCCCCAACCCGCCCACCTACGACACGCTGTTCGCGTACGACGTTGCGGGCACCCAGCCTGCCCCGCACGGCTACCACGACGACGCGACCGCGCGCCCCTGCCCGCCACACGACGCATGCGTCTACGAACCGTGGGCCGCTGCGCCTTACGCCACGAGTGCCTACGACGTATGGGGCTACGACGGGTCCGCTGGCCCTCTTCTCACCCCTGCGAACGCCGAACCGTCCCTGCACACCTCGGCCGCCTCGCACGCTCCTCTCCCCCACCACGAAGACGAGAACGCGCAGCAGCCGGCCCCGGCCGAGCCGAACCACACGGCTCCCCCGCGCTCCAGGGCGGGAGCGGTGCCGACTCTCGCACTGCTCGCCGTCCTCGTCGGCACCCGCATCCTGTGAGCTGCGGCGCCCGGCGGGAGGCCCGGCGCGGCACGCAACAGGGAGGGCAGCGCGCCATCGACCCGTGGCGGTGCCAGAGACGCACGTTGCCCGGGCGGGGGAAGACAGTAGGAGGCCCCGACCGGCCGGGGGGAGGGCCGAGTCGGGGCCGCGCCCCGACCGGCGGGGGGGGTGCCGGGCGGAGCGGTCAAGGGGTGGGGCGGGAAAGGGTGGTCGCCTCACGGCGGAGGGCTCTGCAGGGCTTCAGCCGAACGATCTTCCCCACAGGCACAGGTCGGGCCCGGGGACACAGTCCCTTCCCGCACCCCACAGATACATGAACGGTCAACCAAACCGGAATGTTCCCACCTATAAGAGGTATACCGCCGCCCCGGTCAGAAGACGACGGGAACACGCAGACCGAGAGCAACCGCCGCACGCCGGCAACCCGCGCGAACGGCAGAAAGCTCCGCACGCACATCCGTCGCCGCACGCCCCGCCGCAGCCTTGGAGGATCTGGCGGCCGCCGTGTGCAGTTCGGCCCGCGCGGTCGCGCCGTCGCCGGGGAGCACCGTGATCTCGGCGGCGTCCGCGACCGCGCCGACCAGCCGAGCCACTTCGGCCGGCCCGGACACCGACCGGTGAACGTGAACGCCGAGCATCCCGGGCACCCACTCGGCGAGGGCGCCCCGGATGTCCTCGCACAACCCGCCGAGACCCGTGTGCGGGCCGTCGGGCACGATACCGGCGCTCATATCCCCATGGTCTCCGCCACCACCGACATCCCACTTCGGTGCCGCAGCTTGCCCAGCAGTGCGGGCCGTCGCCCCGTGAGGCGACGGCCCGTGCGGTCATGTCACGCAGGATCCCCGGCATGGTGCGGGGCCTGCGTGTGACGGGTGTCAGCGGCGACGGCCCCAAGTCTCGGTGTCGACGGTGCGGCCGCGGTCGTCGCGCAGGGTGGCGGTGTCGGAGTTGTTGTCCCAGACGTAGTTGCGGCGGTCCTGGAAGAGGTCGGTACGGGTGTCGCGGCCGTTGCCGGTGTGGATACGGATCGTGTTGCGGGCGCCGATGCGGACGTTGTCGAAGCGGTAGCGGTTGCCGTCGCTGTCGCGCAGGGTCCAGCCGCGCAGGTTGATGGCGTCGCGGGTGGTGTTGGTGATCTCCACCCACTCCAAGTTGAGGGAGCGGTTCGAGCGGTCGTCGCGTCCGGGGCTGTCGGCCTGGACCCGGCTGATCTCCACCCGCGGCCGCTGGTGGTGACGGTCGCCGTCGTGGGCAGCCGCCGGCAGAGCGGCGGCACCGACGACGGCGCCGGCGGCCAGGACGGTGGCGGCGATACGGCGTACGGAGGAAGAAGCAGAAGACATAGGTGGCGCCCCTCAAGAACAGCACCCCACCAGCCGAAACACGGTGGTGAAGGCGCTTTCGGAGTCGGCCCGGATGAGCCGAGGGCCACACTCTCGACCCGGCACAGACCCCACGACAGCCCCTGCCAACGGCGGTTACCAGACGTGGACATATCCGTCACAGTCGCCTGCCGGATGCACGCATTCCGCCCGAACATGCCCCTGACATTCACTGACCGCTACACCCACCCGCCCCACAAACCGGACATCAGGGTCAACACACTCCGGCGCACCACCAGGCGCACTCCTCACCCGCCTCACCCACCCAGACCAGTCGGTCAAGTAACAGCCGTTCTGCGGAATTCTTCGCACGCGAGTCCGTAATTCGCACACGCTTCTCACATTGCAGCAGGCCTCGCAGCCCTCGCCCGGACCCGTGTAAGCCCGACGCCGGCCGGGTGCCGTCATCCGTCCTGCGCGGTCAGGAGGAGCATCAGGGCCTTGGAGCGGGTGGTCCCGAGCCCGGTGGCCACCGCCTCGGCCGAGACGCCGTCCTCCGCCAGCACGCCGACCGCCTCCCGCCCGACGCGCGCGGCGATCCGCTCCAGCACGCCGACGGCGCGCAGCGCGGCCAGCGGCGCATCCGCGGTCGTGGCGGTCAGCTGCTCGGTGATCTCGACCAGGAGGGCGGCCAGCGGCTCGGGTAGGGGTGCCGCCTTGTCGCGGACGAGGGACAGGTGAGCGTTCCAGTCCGCGAGCGGCCCGGTCAGATCGACGTCCGCCTCGTACAGCGGCCGGTCGCCAACGGCCGCCCAGTCCAGCGGGTACCCGGCAGCACCCCGCCACCCGCACGCACACACCGCCCGGAGCGCCTCGGCGCGCGGACGGCGGGCCGGCCGTCGTAGGCCGACCAGTGCGTCGTAGAGGGCACGTTCGGGCCGCTCCCGACATCGAAGTACACCGGACCCGGCTCACCACCGCCGACAAGGACACCCACCGCACCCGCGTGCGCGTCCCCGAACTCCACCGTCCACCAGTCCCACTCCACCAGCACACCACCCTCCATCGCGTTCCCGCCTGCCACCCTGCTCCGCCCGTGCTGTCGCCCACACCCCTGCCGGCCCGACAACGCATGCCGTTGAACGCGTCCGGCCACGTAGCGGTCACGAGCAGCTGAGGAGCACGACAAAGGGCCGCCACCTGTCGAGGCGGCGGCCCTCACCTTCCGGCTGTCCTACGGGGCGGGGGTGAACTCCACCTCCGTGCCGCCGCAGCCCGCCGCGATATCGAACAGCCGGTCCCGCTCGGCCTCGTCGACCGCGAGACCCCACCGGAGCTTGGTCGCGGTCCACTCCGCGCCGTACCGGCACAGCGCATCCGGCGCCGGCGGCAGCCACTCCGCCGGATCCTGATCCGCCTTCGACCGGTTCGACCGGGCCGTCACCGCCACCAGGGAGGCCGGCTGAACCTGGTCGTTCGCATACGCTTCGCGCCTTTGTGCGGTCCACGAACTGGCGCCCGAATCCCAGGCCTCGGCGAGCGGGACCATGTGGTCGATGTCCAGGGCCCCGGCCGGCGTCACCTCACGCTCGTCGTAGTAGCTCCACCAGACACCCCCGGTCAGGGTGCAGCCCGGCCCGATCTCCGGGTACACGACCGCCTCGGCCAGGAGCACCTCGGCGCGGGTGTTGCAGCCGTCGGCCGGGATGTCGCCGGCGTTCCAGTGCCGGAAGGAGGTCCTCTGGTAGCCGGTGCGGTCCTCGACCGCGACCGGCAGCGCGGACACCGCGACCCCGATCGGCAACACCTGCGGCACGACGGCCGGGGTGGCGGGTGGTGCGGCCGCGTGGGCGGCCGTGGGCAGGGACAGGGTCAGGGCGAGGGCAGCGGCCGCGACAGCGGACCGCTTCGTGATCATCATGGGCCGGTTCTACTGGCCACCGCACCATCACCAACAGACCAGCCCGGCCCGGTTCACCCGCCCGCGCACACGGTTCACCGGGGAAACGCCACTGCACCCGCCCCCCGCCGTGGTCAGCCGACGGCCGCCGCCGGACCCTCACCGAACCTGGGTACGTCTTCGGGCCCCACGTCCAGGCGCAGGCGCTGGAATCGGAGTGGGTGGCGGTAGATGCCGCCGTGGTCGATGGCGCGGTCGGCGCTGACTTCGGCGCCGAGGGTGGGGTGGACGAGGGTGGTGTCGAGGACGTCGCGGCTCCCCCACGCCGCCGAGAACTTCGCCCCCGTCCACGGGTGTCCGGGCGCGGCCGCGGTGAGGTGCTCGGCGACCTTCCGGGCGGCGTCCGGGCGCAGCGGTACGGTGCGGCCGACGGCGCGCAGCCGGCCGTCGGTGTCGTGGCGGCCGAGGACGAGGAGCTGCGGGCGGGTCAGGGTGCCGGTGATCGCGCCGACGATCGTCTCCGTGGTGTCCCGCCTTCTGATCTTGGTCCAGCCGCGGTAGCCGGGCAGGTAGCGGCTGTTCAGGGGCTTGATCAGGATCCCCTCCACCCCGGACACGTCCGTCCAGGACTCCAGCCATTCCCGCGCCTTGGCCAGGTCCGTCGTCTGCGGGCAGAGCGTCCACGGGGCCGTCAGTGCGTGCTCGGAGAACAGGTTCTCCAGCAGTGCGCGCCGCTCGGCGTACGGGCGGGTGAAGAGCTCCTCGCCGTCGTGCTGCAAGAGGTCGAAGGCGACGAAGTAGGCCGGCCACTTCGCGGCGAGGGCCAGGGCGCCGCGGGCGCGGGTCGCGGCCCGGCGCTGCAACGCCTCGAACGACAACCGGCCGGCCTCGGTGTCCCAGACGACCAGTTCGCCGTCGAGGACCAGGCCGTGCGGCAGCTGCGCCTCGGCGGCTGCCACCAGGTCCGGCCATCGCTCCTGGACCAGCGCTCCGCGGCGGGGGCCTACCAAGTCCCTAGAGAACTAACGCGGTCGCCCCACCCATATTGGTGGAGATTCCGCTCTGCGTGGTAGTAATCACCTGTTGACGAGTATGGCAGGATCTTCGACCATGACTGGCCCGTATAGTTCACATGTTCGAAGAGTTCGGTTACCTGGGTTCCAACCATTTCGAATGACGATATTTCGTCATTGTCGCCGCCCAGTTTTGTGCGCCCGTAATTCTTTTTCACGTTGAACAAATGGCCCTCCAAGTTAATGTGTTGAAAGAAGCCGGTCAACGGGTTGGGTGAGCCAAGCAATGTACTGGATGTTGAGGCGTCGTCGACCCTGGGAAGGAATCGCCTGCCGTGCAGGTACTGCTCAAGGCGTGTGACCTGCCGCCGGTATGCGTATAGCTGCCGATCGTCGACGGCCAGCATGTGGTCACCGGTCAACGACGCCACGAAGTGCAACTCCTGGCCATTGAAGCGCACAATGTCTTCGGGGTCGTACATCGTGCCGTTGAGGATGAATGGCACCTCTGGGACCCTCTGCACAATCGCTTTGACCAGGTCCTGTGGTGTCTCGTCCGGGATGTCACCATTACCACAGATATCGGGCCATCATCTGCGGCACGGCGATCACGGAGCGTACAGCCGCACGATCTGACGCCGATGTTCCTCGACCCCCGTCCACCGCGGCGTGAAAGCCGGCGGCACATCCCCACCTGGGGGGTGCGGCGGGCCGACCTGGAGGCCCCTTCCCCGGTCGTCGCCGAGGAGGCGTCTACCGCTCCGTCTACCGCCGCCCGACCTGCACGTCTACCAGTCCATCTACCGCCCGGTCTACGGCCATCTGCGCCGGAGGAGGGCCACATGAAGCAGCAGGAACTCACGGCTGAAGTCGCTCGCGAGGCGCGGATACACGGCGGCCGGGGCTACCCCACCGACCCGCACCCGAGGGGGAGGCGAAGGTGTCAACTGCAAGCCCACATTTAGCTCAGATCGTCGAACTTGTAGGAGACCGTGTAATCGCCGCCGTAGCGGAGGAATTTCACCTCGCGGATTTTGCTCCAGAATGAATCGAACCAGTCGAACGATGCAAGGTCTAGGATCGCTGTTTCTATGTCGCCTGAGAAGGTCCCTGCATGTTCGAGTGAAATTCCCCAGCTAGTCGAGTCTGAGCCGGGAATGAAGCCAGGACTGAAGAAGTCAAAGTTGATCCGATCACCGGCCGATAGCCACCAAGTACCACGAGTGTGCGTATCGAGGAGTAACGTGATGTCCTCAGAACCAGCCAAAGCATCGCTCGTGGTTTGATCGCACTTCAGTGAGAGCAGGTGAATGTTTAGCATCTTCCGGCCCCGCATGTCTCGGCGCGATGCGCACATCTAGCACTTTGTAGTTTAGTTCGCCTCCTAGGCATCCGCTTGTTGATCAGCGTCACTGGCCCAAAAACTCGGCGCGAGCGGTGCGCCAAAGCCCAGCCTGCCCGTGGTGGCGGTTCGACCGTTGCCTGCTCTGAACCTCAACCTAGCTTGATGTCCACCGATCATGGCTCACCATGGGCCGCAGATCTGGCATGCCCGGAAACGATCACCCTCAGCGCGAAAGGCTCACCGCCAACTGGCTGAGCGCAACACAGGCGGTCGAACGGCTCACTGTCCCTGCAGCCTGGCGCGGGCCTTCTCCAACTGCTCGACCGTGATGGCCCCGCTGTCCGGCAGGCCTGCGTCCGCCCATGCGGCCTGCGCGCGGGGAATGGCGCCTGTCGGGGTGCTGCTGGAGACCGCCCCGGCCACCGATACTGGGGAGCTGGTGTCGGTGGTGGACGCGTGGGCGGCGATCGAGAAGGCCGTCCCCCGCGAGAAGCTCGCCGAGGCCCTGGCCGTCATCGCCGAGGTCGTCCCGGACGAGGAGGGTGATGAGGACGCGGAGTGGCGGGCCGCGCTCGCCACCCGCTACGGCACGGTCCGCGGTTTTATCCGGCTCCTGGTCGATGTCGTGGACTTCGGCGCCGTCGAGGCCGGCGCCCCGGTGGTGAAGGCACTTCGCCAGCTGCCGCACCTGATCCACCGCAAGAAGCTCCCGGCCGCGGAGGTCGAGCGGGATCTGGTGACCGGCTCGTGGCAGCGCCTGGTCTTCGCTGCACCCGGCAGCGAGCCGGGCCTGGCGGACAAGGCGGCGTACTCGTTCTGCGTGCTGGAGCACCTCCACCGGGCCCTGCGCCGACGGGACGTGTACGCGCGGAGCGGGGACCGGTGGGGCGACCCGCGCGCCAAGCTCCTGGCCGGGGACCGGTGGCAGAGCGCGCAGCCGACCGTGCTGAGGGCGCTGGGCCTGGAGGCGGAGCCCGCCGCGCACCTCGCCGAACTCGCCGGGGCGTTGCACGGGGCCTACCACCAGGTGGTGGCCGGGCTGCCGGCGAACAGCGCGGTGTCGGTGAAGGACGGCAAGCTGGTGCTGGACCGGCTCGGACCGGCCGGGGAGCCGAAGCTGATGCCCGCCTTCCGTCAGCTCGCCAACAACATGCTGCCCAAGGTCGACTTCCCCGAGCTGCTCCTGGAGGTCGCCGATCTGACCGGCATGACGTCGGCGTTCACCCACATCTCCGGGGCCGACCCCTCGATGGAGGAGTTCGAGCTGAGCGTCTGCGCCCTGCTCCTGTCGGAGGCGTGCAACGTGGGGCTGACCCCGGTGGTGAAGCCGAACGTTCCCGCGCTGACGAGGGGCCGGCTGGTCCAGGGAGGCAGCAGCATGAGCGAGCAGACCACCACCAAGCCCTGCCCGCAGGTCGCCACCTGGGCTCCCAGCCAGACCGGCCCCTGCACCCGGTGCCACATTCTCTGCACTAGTCAAGGCGAGCCGATCTGAACGGCGTCGTAGCCAGTCGGCGCCAGTAGGTGGGCGGCGGTTACCGTACGCGAGAGCCACGGCTGCCGGACATGAACGACCACTCGGCCGCGTCACCCCGGCCCGTGTCCCGGGCGTGTCAGTGGCCTGCGGCATGATGCGGGAGAGGTGACGGCAGATCCGATAGGGATTTCAGAGGCCTTCCCGAACGGGGGCGTTGTGCACAAGCTGGTCTCAGATGGGGTAGGAGTCACGGAGGATCCGCAGCTGCACTACGAGAGGTGGCGGTGGGGCGGAAGACTGCCGAGTGAGTCGCTGCGCCGTGTCCGCGAGAGCAACGTCTTGGGGCTGCTCGACTTCGACAGTGACCTGGTCCACGACCTCGGCGCCGCGGATCCCGACGTCCAGCGTGCCGTGGCGGTGCTTGCCGCTCAGCGGGCCTGCGAGGTGGCGGGCCTGACCGATGTGCTGTGGGTCGCTGGGGCGCTCGCCGCGTTGACGCAGGGGCATCCGCTACCGCCGCCTTTCGACGACGCGGCCCGGATGCGGGAGGCTCTGCGGTCCACCCCTCTCGAACCGGGCCCGGATGTTCTCGGGGCAGTACCGCCCCAGCGGCGGCCGTACTTTCCCCAGCCGCCGGCAGGGTTGATGTGGGTCAAGACCGCAGAAGAGAGCGACGGGGAGACGAGCTACGAGCTTGAGCGGCTACCGGGCAGCCAGGCACCGATGGTGTTCACCGAGCTCGTGTTCCCTGCCAGCACACCGCAGGTCCGTGGGCCCATCTCACAGCCGCATTTCGCTCTCCCCGCCGTACTCGCTGCTGCCGAACCCGACCCGCTCAAAGCAGCTCTGGATGCGGTGTGGCATGCGCTGAACACGTATGGAGAGCACTACCCGAAGTTGTTGGATGAGATCCGGTCGATCTGGGGCGGGCGGATGTCCGTACCGGATGCAAAGACATGGCCTGCTGATCTGGGCCGACGAGTGCGGAGCGGACGAGGGAGCGTGCCGATGGTCAACTACCGGGTGAAGTGGGTACGCGCGAGCGACGGCAAGGCCATGGCGTCCGCGGTGAGCTACGACCAGCCCAGCGCCGAACACCGCAAAGCAGATCTCGAGGCGGAGGGCGCCACGGACATCAAGATCGTGAAGGGTACCCCAGGGGCGGGGACCGCGGACATGACGGAACTGTGCCGCGCCGCGCACGGCGTCACCAGCCCTACCGTGGCCGCACTCTGCCACCAGACATACGGGTGACCGAGCGCGCTAGTTAGCCCGAGTGGCCAAGTAGCGCGCTCAGCCATGTGTGGCAGCGTCCGGGCCGGCGCCTCTACGGCTTCACCCCAGCAGGGCTACGGGGCCCAACTAGGCAACTGGCGCTACTGGCACAGCTGGCACGGCTGGCACGACCGCCGTGCGCCCCGCCGGCAGGAAGTGCCCGTTCGCATGGTTCTCACCCCGGGGGCGTACGGGGGCCTTCTCCAGGAGGAGTGAGCCGACGTGGTCGTTCAGGTTCACGGCCTGGGGCTTGTAGTTGTACAAGTACATGCCCTGCTCCGTGCGGCTGTAGGAGGCCAGGCGGCCGCCCATGTCGCTCGTCACGTCGAGGCTGGGGATCTCCTCCCCCGGGGCAAGGGCGATGATGTCGCTGGACTCCTCGATGGTCCACTCGTTGCGCAGGGTCACGGTGTAGAGCTTGGTGTTGTTGAAGGCCGAGCGGCCCTTGTGGGCGGGCTGCCTGTCCTTCAGGTTGTACTCGACCGTCTCGGCGGCGCCGTTGTTCCCGAACAACCAGATACGGGCGGGGCCGGAGGCGTTGTACCTCTCGTGTTCGTAGAGACACAGATGCGCGGTCGGGCAGGCATCCAGGCCCTGGGCGGTCTTCACCCGGATCTCTGGGGTGGGAGCGGGGGCGGCGGTGCTGTTGCCCGCCAGGGCCAGGGGCAGCGCGGCAGCGGCGAGGACGCCCGTCAGCACGATACGGATCTTCATGCCGACCTAACCGGACCGCGCCGCTCACGGACACGGACAGCCAGCAGACGACACCGCGCTAGCGCAGGCCAGCCGCCCAGAACGCTGATCCGCAGCCA
The DNA here is from genome assembly GCF_045160965.1 of Streptomyces sp. NBC_00207. Lineage (NCBI taxonomy): Bacteria > Bacillati > Actinomycetota > Actinomycetes > Kitasatosporales > Streptomycetaceae > Streptomyces > Streptomyces sp. NBC_00207. The sequence goes on from NZ_CP130715.1 coordinate 392,686, forward strand.
CCACTGTGACTGAGCGTCGTAGTTGGCCAGTCTGAGCCTCGCGGCTTGGGCACACGCTCGATCGTGGTCTTCGAGTGGCGCCCACGCTGCGCTGACCTGCACAGGTCGCTGCTCAGACTGTCAGTCACACCAGGGCGGCCTTCAGCCCGGCTTGGCAGGCCGGACCGGTCCCGCGACACAGGCAATAGGCGACTGTCAAGACACGAGATTCCGGGCCATGACCTCGCAGCCGGGTCTGGGGCTCAATGGAGGCACGGACAACGACGCGGTGACCACTCCACCGCCAGCACTTCCGACCCCCACTCCGAAGCCCTCAAGGACACCTCTGCCATGTCGATCACGTCCCGCCGCCTCGCCCCGCTCCTGATCGCCACCACCATCGCCACTGGAGGCCTCGCCCTCAGCAACACGGCGAACGCGGCTCCCGTCCCTACCACCGCCAGCGTCACCACCGACAGCAACAATCCCCTCCTCGAAGCCTTCCGCAAGAGCGGCAACCTCACCAAGATCGACAACAACAACACCGCCAACGGCGGCGACACCCAGCCCCCCAACGGCGGAACCCAGCCCCAGCCCCCCAGCAACGACGAAACCAAGCCCCCCACCGGCGGCGCCGGCGGCACCGACCATCAGCCTGGCGACGGCATCCTCGGCGGAATCGGCGGCAGCGCCGGCACCGAGCACAAAAACGACGGCGATCCCAACGCCGACGGGCTGAACATCGTCATCTACGACGACTCCCCCCTCGGGGGTCACTACCCCTCCGAGAGCCGTACCGACGACGCACGCCCCGGCCCCGTCATCACCGATGACTGAGCGTCGTAGTCAGTCACACTGAGCATCGCGACTTGGCTACGCGCTCGGTCGCGCGGTCTTCGAGTGGCGGCCAGCCTGACCTGTAGGTCATTGGTCAGACTGGCCACCTATCGCGCTCACTGGCCAACTACGACGCTCAGTCACAACCACCGCGATGACGGAAGCGTGGCACTCGCGGAGAAAATCGAACACATGTTTCACTATCGGTGTGAGACCACCGTTCCGTTTCCCCGAGGACCTGATCATGCTCGAAAGGGCGTGGCAGCAGACGTACGCCGAGCTCGCGCAGGCCGGGGCCGGTACGACCGTGCTGCGGCGCCGGCTGATCGCCCTCTCCGGAACCCTGTGCACCCACCCCTACTGGGCGGCCCCCACCGCCTGGCGGACCGGCAGCGTCGAGCTGCGGCGCGCCGCCCGCACCCACACCTCCGCCCCGGCGGAAGGGGAGGCAGCAGCATGAGCGCGCAGACCACCGCCAAGCCCCGCCCGCAGGTCGTCACCTGGGCTCCCAGCCAGACCGGCCCCTGCGCCCGGTGTCACGCCTCGACGTGCCGCTACGGGGTGGGTGGGAACCCGCTCTGCACGTCGTACCGGCAGGCCCGGCAGGAGCAGTTCGCCCGCCCCTGACCGTGACCGAACCCCCGCCACCACCTGCACCGATCACGCTGCTCCTGCCCGACGGACAGGAAATCGGGCGCGTACTGCTCTACGAGCGACAGCAGCTCGACACCGGGCTGTGGATGTACCGCATCGGCGTCCCCCTGTGGCAGACGGCAGCCGGGGGCGAGGTCGAGCCGGCCGAGTACAGCACCTGGGTCACCTCCGAGCAGCTGCGCCCACTGCCCGGGATCGACCTCGGCCGCATCCCCGCCCACCCCCGTACCCGCACCTCGACGCCGACCCGGTGGGCGTGGCTGCTCGACGGCCGCGCCCACGGGCGGCCCGCCACCGTCCACGCCGAGGGCTGCCAGAACGCCACCGACCGCGCGCATCCCCTGGGCACGATGAAGGCGCTCGACGCACTCGCGCGCCCCGGCACGACGGCCTGCACCGAGTGCGACGCCGCCGAGGTACTGCTGCCGATCCTCGCCCACGGCCAGGACGACGTGCCCGGCGACTGATCACAGGTCAGACGGTCGGGGAGCCGGTGTAGTCGTGGCGTTGGTAGCCGTGTCCGTCACCGTGCCAGTCCAGGAACAGCACCGAGTCCCCCAGCGCTCCGCGGCCGGCTCGGTGGCTGATCGTCGGCGTTCGGTAGTGGCCGTCGTAGTTCGCGTTGGACGTGCTGTCCTCCAGCCGCTCCTCGAGCCCAGGGAAATCACGCTCGACCACCACAGGGTCGGTGCCCTCCCGAGATTGCTTGATCTGCAACCGCAGCTTGGCCCCGTCGAAGATCGTCGGGTCGTCCACCTCACGGAACGCCGGGCCGTCCCAGTTCACCTCGGCGTACGCGTACACGGTGCCGCCGGACCGGGCCGCGCACGTCCGTACCGTCACCTTCCAGTTGTCCGGCCACGGCCCGTCATAGCCGCTGTCGTCAATGTCCTTCGTGCTGCTCGCGCACCGGTAGGTCGGGGCGGCCGTGGCGCTGGGAGCGGCGGGCGCCGCCACCGCCACCACTGCCAGCGCGGCCACCGCCGCGCGCGTGATCGTGGTCATGCCCGGTCAATGCCGGACCCGCAGCTGCGACACGGCCCCGCCTCGAAACCGCCTCGGACGAGCGAACCCGGCGTCGGGCGTCGATCGCACGTCCGGTCAGCGGGAAGCGGGTACCGCTTCGGTCCAGGCGAGTACGTCGCGGCGGCGGTAGTCCTCGCCGAGGATGGCCAGCATGTCCGCCAGGCGGCCCGCGAGGTCGGCGGCCCTCTCCGGGGACTCCTTGCGGAGCAGGTGCCAGCAGGCGTGCGCGTTACGGGCCGTACGGATCGTGTCGGCCTCGGGGCGGTACCGGGCCGCCTGGCAGCGCAGGGCGGTCGTGATGAGCAGCTCCGTGGTCCCGTACCAGTCGGTGCGCTGGCAGAGGGTGAGCCAGGCCCGGGCGGTCAGCACGGTGATGGTGGCGGCGTCCTCGCCGAACCAGCCGGCCAGGGCGGTCTCCAGCTTGTAGGCGAGGGCGACCAGGTCGGGTTGCGCCTGGTTAGACGGGTAGAGGCGTCGCCGGACCCGTGCGACAGCTGTCGTGCACGTATGTGATCTCCCTTCAGCTTGCGGTTCGCTGCTGTGGAAGGGACGCGCTCGGTGAGGGCGGATCGTTTCTCGGTTCCCGGGATCGTGCCTACGAATTTCTGCGAATCGTTCAAGTCATTGGCCCGAATCGGCTCTTGAGGGCTCTTCAACGTTCTGATACACAAGCAGCTTCCTGACCCGCTGGACCTTCGGGGAATAGATGACCTCCGTACCGCCTCCGGTTCCTCCGCCCTTCGGCCCCGTGCCCCCGCCGCAGGCTCTGCCGCCAGCCAGGACGCCATGGTATAAGAATTCGAAGATCATGGCACCGCTGATTGCGGCCCTGATTCCAACCCTCATCTTCGGCACCATCACGGCGTGGCAAAGCGACCGGAATAATGAATCAAACGGCAAGAGCGCAGATAGTGCAGCATCGAGCGAGGCGCGCGAGAAGCGGAAAGAGGATCGGGAGAAATCCATTGCCACCGGTCCACCGGTTGCCATCACCATGGGAGCAACTGACTGGCTCGCGGTACAGTACGCATTCCCCAAGGCTACGCGCGACCTCGGCGCCATGAAGAACAAAGCAGACTTGGATGCGGAATTCGTAAAATGGCTTACGGCAAACGAAGCCAGGCCGATCCATCTTTACTCCGTACGATTCACCATCCGCGCACTGCGTGACGAAACGGCAATCATTCAGGATTTCAAGCTAAAAGATCCTGAATGCCCGAACAGTGTCCACAATACAATCGAAGATGCTCTCAACTCTCCACCGTCGATCCACGGCACTCTGGTTGACCCTCCTCCGATTGGCGGCCCTGGAGAAGACGTGTCAAGGACTGTCATCGGTTTTGAGGTAAGCCAGTACGATACGGTCGCCCGGTCCCTGTGGAGGGGCTACCCCAAGGCCGTCACCGCGGACAGCGGGAAGACGGGGTTCGAGGTCAAGTTTGGCAAGCGGTTTACGGAGCGGCCCATTTCCTTGAATCAGAAGGACGCCCGCACCTTCGATGTCTACTTCGCATCCGGACTCGATTGCACCTTCGGGCTTGAAGTCAACGTGACGAGCGGATCAGATGATCTCTGGATTCCGCTCAAGGTCGGGGCCCTGGGGGAGGAACGCGCATCTATCGCAGGCGCACATACGACGTACGACACGTTCGCGAAGCCCAAATTCAGCGGAGACGGCATGGAGCTGGCGAACCCGAAGGAAGGGTATGTTCCTGAGCTTCATGTGACTGGAGACGACATCTCCGAAGGTTCCTAACGTCGATCATTCGCTGCGGCCCGTCGGCTCGCCCGGCGAACTGCTTCGTCTCTTTCGTTTGACAACGACCACGGCGAGTTTGTCCCACTGCCGCGCCGAAAGTCCACAGGCCGAGCCCCCTCCGCCCAGGTCGTCGACCTCCTGGCCATGCTCGAGAAATCCGTCACCGACGCCAAGGCCGCCCGCGCCGGCATCAAGGACGCAGAGGTGCACGACCTCCCCTCGGCCAAGAGGACCGCGAAGAAGGCCACGAAGCGGGCCCCGGCGAGGAACGTGCCGGCCGCCGCGAAGAAGGCGGCCGCCAAGCGGAAGCCGCGCAGCGCCTAGAACTGGGCCCTGTCCCCGATGTCCTTCACCCTCTCGCAGGCCATGCGGTCGATGTCCTTGAAGCGGACACAGATCTTCGATTCGGCGTCCCACCGGTCGTGGTTCCACGTGTAGCTGAGCGTCTTGCCCACGCGGGTCGCCGTCGCGGGGTTCTTGTCGAAGGCGTACCGCTTGCCGTTCACGTACAAGGACACCTGGCGCGTCTTCACGTGCTTCGGCGGGTTGGTCCAGATCGCGGTCGGGGTGTTCCAGACGTTGGAGCCCTCCAGCCGGATACAGACCTGGGGGCCGGAGAAGTGGTGGGTGCAGGAGCTGGAGTCCGCGGCAGCCGGCCCCGCTGTCGACAGGACCGAGGCGACCGCCAGGACGGCCGCCGTGTTCAGATAAATGATCTTCCGCATGCCTGCCCAACAGGCAGACGCAGCCGACGCGACACGGCTGTGCCGCGAAGTCCACCCCGACGAGCACCCGATCAAGACGGGATGTCCACGGGGCGGGCCCTTCCGCAGGAAAGCCCAAGACACCGCCGTTCCTGCCGCGCCCGTGTTGCGCGCTCTCGAGCCCCTGATCCTGGTCTCACCGCCGGCTTCCGGGCCGCTGGACGATCGGACAAGCCGCCGGGTTCCTGCGTCAGGAACCTGCCGTCGTCGCCGCGTCGCCGCGCGGCGATGCGACCCTCTGCGCCGCTCCTATGCTGGTGAGCGTGGGCAGTCAGCCACGGGCGGCGGCGCCGAAAGCGGCCGCGTACACCGTCCGGCAGGCACAGGACGCGATCGCCCGGGAAGCGTGGGGCGAGGCGTACGCGCTGCTCGACGGCTTGGACCCCGGGCTGCTGGGCCCCGATGACCTCGCCGCGCTCGCCGACGCCGCCTGGTGGACCGGCCGGGTCGAGGAGTCGCTCACGGCGCGGGCCCGCGCGTACGCCGGTTACGCCGCCGCGGGCGCCCCCCGCCAGGCCGGATACTGCGCATGGATGCTCTACTACGAGCACCGGCTCGCCGGACGGTCCGGGTCGGCCGCAGGCTGGCTGCGCCGGGCACGCGAACAGCTCGGCGGCGCACCCGAATGCGCCGAACAGTGTTTGCTGGCCTGGGTCGAGGCGCAGGAGGCCCAGGAGCGCGGCGCCTTCGAGGAGGCGACGGCCTCCGCCCGGCGGATGGCCGCCGTCGCCCGGCGGTGCGGCAGCACCGACCTGTACGCGATGAGCATCCACGCGCAGGCCGCCGTCCTGCTCGCCCAGGGCCGGGTCGCCGACGGCCTCGCGATGCTCGATGAGGCCATGTGCGCCGCTGCGGCCGGCGAGCTCAGCTCCTTCTACACCGGCTGGATCTACTGCCTGGGCCTCCAGCAGTGCATGGCCTGCGCCGACTTCGCGCGGGCCGTCGAGTGGACGGACGCGGCCATGGCCTGGTGCGCCTCCATGCCCCGCGAGAACAACTTCCGCGGGCTGTGCCGGGTCCACCGGGTGGAGGTGCTGGAGCTGCGCGGAGCCTGGCCGCAGGCGCTCGACGAGGCCGAGCTGACCTGCATGGAGCTGCTGCCGAACGAGCCCCGGATCGCCGCCGAGGCCTGCTACCTGACCGCCGAGATCCACCGGCGGTGCGGCGCGTACACCGAGGCGGAGGCTGCCTACGGCCGGGCGCACGAACTCGGCCGCGACCCGCAGCCCGGCCTGGCCCTGCTCCGGCTCGCCCAAGGCAGGGCGGAAGCCGCGGCCGCCGCCCTGTGGCTGCCCACATCCGCAGCCGGCGCGCCCGGTGCCGTCGGCACCACCGGGGCAGGCGAGGCGACCGAGGACCCCGGGGACGGCCGCCTGCTCGAACGGGGCCGACTGCTCGCCGCCCGCACCGAGACGGCCCTCGCCCTCAGCCGGCTCGACAAGGCCCGCACGGCGGCGCGGGAGCTGGCCCGCCTTGCCGACTCCTGGCAGCGGCGGCGCGCGTCCGCCACCACCCCCCTGCACGCGAGCGCCGCGGCAGCGGAAGGCACGGTGGCCTTCGCCGAGGGCGACCTCCCGACAGCGCTGGCCCTGCTGCGCCGGGCGCTGCGGCTCTGGCTGGAGCTGGCGGTCCCGTACGAGGCAGGCCAGGTCAGGATGACCCTGGCCGCTGCCGAACGAGCGGCGGGCGACCTGGACGGTGCCCGTATGGAGCTGCGGGCTGCACGGGCGGCCTTCGACGGACTGGGCGCCGTACCGGACGCGCGCCGGGCGGCCGTCCTCCTCGACGCGATGGCGGAGCGCGGCTCCGGGGAGCTGACCCTGCGGGAGACGGAGGTGCTGCGCCTGGTCGCGCGGGGCGGGACCAACCGGTCCATCGCCGCCGAGCTGGTGATCAGCGAGCACACGGTCGCCCGCCACGTGAACAACATCTACGCCAAGCTGGACGTCTCCTCCCGGGCCGCCGCCACCGCGTACGCGTACACGCACGGCCTGGTCTGAGCCCCCGCCACGGACCCCGGCCGACGTGGGAATGGGCCGTTCCGCCCATGCCCCACCACCGCCGGAATGGGCAGTTCCGGGGATGCGCGGCCGTCGGCGCGGCGCCTACAACGGAAGCAGGACTCCCGGAACGACCGAAGGCAGGTGGCAGCCATGACCACCACTGGCACTGCCCCACCAGTGGAGCGACTGCGTGAGACCGTCCACGGCGGCGTCGCAGCACCCGGCGACCCCGGCTACGACGAGGCCCGCAAGGTCTACAACGCCGTGCACGACAAGCACCCGGCGGTCGTCGTCGGCGCCGCCGATGCGGCAGACGTGATCGAAACGGTCGGCTTCGCCCGCGACGAGGGCCTGACCCTCGCCGTGCGCGGCGGCGGCCACGGCGTCGCGGGCCCCGGTACCTGCGACGACGGCGTCGTCCTGGACCTCGCGCGGATGCGGGGAATCCGAGTCGACCCTCAGACCCGTACCGCCCGCGCCCAGGGCGGCTGCACCTGGGCCGACGTCAACCACGCCACCCACGCCTTCGGCCTGGCCACCACCGGCGGGATGGTTTCCACCACCGGCATCGGCGGCCTCACCACCGGCGGGGGCATGGGCTACCTGGCCCGGTGCTGCGGCCTGGCCTGCGACAACCTGCTCTCGGCCGACGTCGTCACCGCCGACGGCAGCTTCCGCACCTGTGCCGAGGACCGCGAGGCGGACCTGCTGTGGGCGCTGCGCGGCGGAGGCGGCAACTTCGGCGTGGTCACCTCCTTCGAGTACCGGCTGCACCCCGCGGGTGACATCCTCGGCGGGCCGACCTTCTACCCCCTCGACGGCGACGTGATCCGCCGCTACCGGCAGCTGATCGCCGACTCGGCGGAGGAGCTCGGCGCGATCCTCGCGGTGGGGCTCGGCCCGCCCGTCCCGTTCCTGCCCGAACGCTGGCACGGGCGGCCGGTGTGTGGGGTGATCCTGTGCTGGACCGGCCCCGAGGACCAGGACGACCGGGTGCGGGCCATGCTCGCAGAGCTCGGCCCGGTGCTGGGGCAGCACGTGGGCCGGATCCCGTACCCCGTGATCAACACGCTCTTCGACGAGCTGGTGCCGCCGGGCCTGTTCCACTACTGGAAGGGAACGTTCAGTGAGGACCTACCGGACGGCCTGATCGACGCCCACGTCGAGTTCGGGGCAGCCACCCCGTCCATTCAGAGCGTCACCATCGTCTTCCCCATCGACGGCGCGTGCGGGCGGGTCGGCCGTACGGACACGGCATTCTCCTACCGGGACGCCCTGTTCTCGACCGCGCTCAACCTCACCATGACCAACCGGGAGGACATGGAGGCCCAGAAGGACTGGATCCGCGGCTACTACGCGGCGCTGGAGCCGTACTCGGCCGACGGCGGCGGCTACGTGAACTTCATGGACGGCGACGACCAAGGCAAGGTACGCGCCAACTACCGTGAGAATTCGGGTCGGTTGCGTGAGCTCAAGCGCCGCTACGACCCGGGCAACCTGTTCCGGCTCAACCACAACATCGCTCCGTAAGGGGTCCCGGCAGGGCTGTGGCAGACAGCGTACGACCGCATGCGGCTGGCCGCCGCGGGCGATGGTGGTGCCGTGCCAGGCCACCTTTCCGGTTGGCGGCCTGGTCCCGTTTTTCCGGGATGACTGCCTTGATACCGCGTCTGCGCAGGTAGGAGCGATTGCCGCAGGATGAGTAGGCCTATGGACCTTGCTGGTCAGCCCGCCCCGGGACCTGCCAAGCAGGGCCTTCTCGGACGGCGCGTTCACGGGCGGCGCTCTTCGCGTGCTTGTCGGGATGCAGTTTCGGCAGGCCATACTCATGGAGCCCCCGGAGAACCTGGCAACAATCTGAGTCGCCTGGGAGACTCCCGGGTCTGGTTCTCGGGCCGCGACGACTGCTACGTGTTGTTGGAGAGCCGCGACCCCGCCCTGCCGGCCGCGGTCCTGGCGCGGCTGCTGACCCTGGCTGGCTCCGCCCTCGCCGAGGAGTCTTTCTCGCGCGTTCCCGAGCCCGGGCCCTGGCTACCCGAGCAGCTGATCGCCACCGCACCCCACTGGATCGGAGCCCTGGGCAACGTCACCGAGGATCTGGTCCCTATCAGGCTGGCTGCCCTGCCAGGCCCGTGGCGGCTGGGCGTCTCGTTCCCGCAACAGACGGACCTCACCGCGACGCTCGACGTACGTCACGGCACCTGGCAGATCTCGCCCGCGGAGTAACGCGAGAAGCCACCCCGGCGAGGTGCCGAATGTCAGCGATGGCAGTTCACGCAGCCTACGGAGCGGCACCCGGAGGTTGAGCCGGGCCGGGTCCGATCCTTGTCTTCCTGACCGGCCACGGGGTGCCATCGGACTTTGTCTCACTGCCCTGCGGGCCAACCAAATCGCTCAGCCAGGCCAACTTAGACATCGTTTCTCTTGGTCAGCTGTCCTGCCGGCGCCCGAGCAAACGGCCCTGCTCCTGCTTCAGGCCCGCGAACCGGTGCCGCGCGTATGCGGCTATCTCCTCACTGGGGAAGGGCACCACGGACAGGTGCTGGTCATAGCTCCCCTGCTCCCACCGGGCGGCTGTGATCTCATAGCCGGAAACGTGGGCGCACAGCTGAAGCAGAATCGGCGGCATCTCTGGTTCGCTCAAGAGGTCAGCGTGCTTGATGACGAGGTCGCGCATCGCCTGAATGTTCGGGAGGAAGACGGTCCTGACCCACAACCGCCATTCGGCGAGTTCCTCGTCGGAAGGCGGTATCTCATGCACGAAGGGCGACCTGCCGTCAGGACGAGCGTTGCGCTCCATGAACGCGCCGAAGATGCGGCTGTTGGCTTCCGTGAGGGCGAACAGCGGTCCGTAGAAATCGCTGAGCTGCCGATTCAAGCGAGCGAGGCGTTCTTGGCGCTGCGACAGGCGCAAGCCGTTGAGATAGGTGGCTACATAGCCGACGAACGCCAGCGCGATGGTGACGACTACTGTGATCATGAGAGGCGATGCTAGTGAGTATCACCTCCCTTGGTCAGCCTGCGGCAGCAGATCAGGGTCGCCGCGATCCCGGCGAAGGCGAGGAAGTGCTCGGCCTTGCGTTCGTAGCGGCAGTGGAGTCGACGGCAGCCGGCGAGCCAGGAGACGGTCCTCTCGATGACCCAGCGGTGACGGCCCAACCGCTGTAAAGACTCGATGCCCTTGCGGGCGATGCGGTGCCGAATACCTCGCTTGCGCAGCCAGCAGCGGAGATGGTCGTAGTCGTAGCCCTTGTCCGCGTGGAGCTTGCCAGGACGCCGTCGACGAGGTCCTCGGCGGGATCGGATCGGTGGAATGCCACGCACGAGCGGTTCGAGGCCCTGACTGTCGTGCATGTTGGCGTCGGAGGTGCCAAGCGACAGCGGCAGGCCGTTGCGGTCGGTGATCAGGTGGATTTTCGATCCTGACTTCGCGCGGAGAGGACAACTGCTGCCGCTCCCCCACCGCCAGCCTCTTGTCCCGTGGTCTCGGCCCGCCTATCGGCCGGGTTCGGGAGGCAAGGCGGGTTCACCAGGTTGAGACGGGCGGCCGGGTGCGCGGGGCAGCTCGGCTTGTTCGGCGATGGCGAGGATACGGTCGGCCGTCTCCCGGCCAATGGCCTCGACGTCCGCCAGCCGGGGCCCGCCGGGCTCGCAGGCTAGATCGACGGTGAGGGTCAGGTCGTCCACGACAGTCACCCGGGTGGTGTTGCCACCGCTCCGGCGGCGTGGAAGGGAGCCCGTATGCCGTTCTGCTATCCACGGGTACCAGCACCTAGCTATGGTGGTGTGTATGGCAAAGCAGACGAATATCCGACTCGACGAGGCTGTCAAAGCGGCCGCCGAGGACCGGGCCAAGCGCCGTGGACTGAGCCTGCAGGGGTACGTGGCCGACTTGATCGAAGCCGATGTGAACCAGTCACGTGCCGCCTTCATGGCCGGCGCCGCGACATTCCTGGCCGGGTACGCGGACGCTTTCGAGGCGGAGCTCGGTGAAGATCGGTACCCCGGTCTTCCGCAGGGGCAGGCGGACAGCGCGCCGAGGGACGCGGCGTGAATCTCCGCATCGATCTCGCCTGGATCTTGGCAGTGGCGCAGCAGATCCCGGGAGATCCCCAGGTCGTCGACTATGGCGTGCCAGTCGCAGCGGAAGCACGTCATCGGGCGGAAGTCTTGGACCGCGAGGTCTATCCCGACCCCCATCACAAGGCCGCGGCGCTGCTGTGCGAGCTGGCGAGGAACCCTAGCCTGGAGGTGAGGAACCTGCTGTTCGCGGCCACAGTGACCGCGGCCTACCTGTCGGCGTGTGGCCTTCCGGTGAGCCCCGGTCTGGATACGGTTCTCCCCTTGGCCCGCGCGGCCCGGGACGGGCTCCCGGTGCGAGAGGTCGCCGCTCAGATCAAGACCTGGACGAGCTGATCCACAAGCCCACAATCGCCAGATCCACCCAGTACGACAGGGGCCGATCACGTGGTTTCAGGCGGACCGGTCGCGTGCCTCCCCCTGGAGCTCCCGCAGAAGGGCCATGCTCCGCGCAAGGGAACCTGATGCGCGGAGGGTGCGGTGCTGTCGAAGAGGACACGGGTCCGCGCCGCGCGGCGGACGGGCCGGGCGGCGCACCGTTCGTTCAGCGGGCTGGATGAGCGCCTGCCGCTCGCCGAGGCGGCACGGACCACCGTGCGCAAGGTCTTCCCGGACCACTGGTCATTCCTCCTCGGAGAGATCGCCCTCTATGGCCTGCTCGTCCTGCTCCTGACCGGCACCTGGCTCACGTTCTTCTTCCAGCCGTCGATGCAGGACACGGTCTACGCAGGTCCGTACGCCCCGCTGCGCGGGCTGCCGGTCTCCGAGGCGTACGCGTCCACCCTGCGCATCAGCTTCGAGGTGCGCGGCGGCCTGCTGATCCGCCAGATGCACCACTGGGCGGCGCTGCTGTTCGTGTTCGCGATCGGCGCCCACCTGCTGCGCATCTTCCTCACGGGCGCGTTCCGCCGGCCGAGGGAGGCGAACTGGGTCGTCGGGGTGACCATGCTGCTGCTGGCCATGGTGGAGGGCTTCGCCGGTTACTCCCTGCCGGACGACCTGCTGTCGGGTACGGGGCTGCGGACCGCCCAGGGGATCATGCTGTCCGTGCCCGTGGCCGGGACGTATCTGTCCTTCTTCGCCTTCGGCGGCGAGTACCCAGGGCAGGACATCGTCGCGCGCCTGTATCCCGTCCACATCCTCCTGGTGCCCGGTCTGCTCGTGGGGCTGGTCTCCCTGCACCTACTGCTGGTTGTGCACCTGAAGCACACTCAGTGGGCGGGTCCCGGCCGCACCGGCCGCAACGTCGTGGGGAAGCCGTTCTTCCCGCACTACGTCGCGAAGTCCGCCGGGCTGTTCTTCCTGACCTCCGCAGTCCTCGCCGTCCTCGGCGCGCTCGCCCAGATCAACCCGGTCTGGGCGTACGGCCCGTACCGGACGGACGTGGTGTCCACGGGTGCGCAGCCGGACTGGTACGTCGGCTTCCTGGAGGGTGCGCTGCGCCTGATGCCTGGGGTCGAGACCCGGCTGTGGGGGCACACGCTCATGTGGAATCCACTGGTCCCCGGCGTCCTCCTTCCCGGTCTGTTGTTCGCCGGCCTGTACGGGTACCCGTTCTTCGAGCGGTGGATCACCGGCAGCCACGGCGAGCGCCATGTGTGCGACCGGCCCCGGAACCGCCCCGCCCGGACTGCCCTGGGTATCGCCGTCCTCACCTCGTACGCCGTACTGCTCCTGGCCGGTGCTCAGGACATCGCCGCCTTCATCACCGAGATTTCGGTTCAGGCCATCACCTGGACCCTGCGCTGCGCGGTCGTGCTCCTGCCTCCCCTCTCGTTCTGGCTCACCCGTCGCCTGTGCCTCGCGCTTCAGGCCCGCGATGCCGAGCAGCTGGTGCACGGAACGGAGAGCGGCGAGGTGCGCGAGAGCGTGGAAGGCGGCTTCGGGGCCGGGCGCGTACCGCTGCCCACCGAACAGCGCCACGTCAACGCCGTGTACGAAGTGAACACCCCGCTGCCGGGGCAGTCCGCCGCGCCTGCCTCGGCGCGGGGGACGTGGCCGGCCCGTCTGCGCGATGCCCTCAGCCGCTGGTACTACGCCGACCGGTTGCGGTCCCCGCTCAGCACGGAGGACCACCTGCGGGCACAGGACATGATCGCCGGACCGGACGAGCCCGTCCGGGAGCGGGCGGACCGGACCTGAAAGAGCCGGGCTCAGCTGTCCGCACGGCGCGGCCGGAAGACGAACCCGAACACCCCGGGTGCGAGGACGCCGAAGCCGATCAGGGCCAGCCACAGACCCTGCACGACTCCGAGCCCGATCAGCGCGGCTCCCACCGCAGAGACCACGGGGGCGTAACTGCGTGCGGGGAAGAAGAAGCGGCGGTCGCCGCCTCCGGCGACTTCCGCCGTCCCGTCGTCCTCGGGCCGCCGCCCGTCGCGGTAGAACTGCCGCCACATGAAGGCGGCGACGAGGGCGGACATCAGGAGCGAGACCACGAGCGCGGAGATGCCTGCCGGATCGTCGGACAGCGCCGCGTAGATGCCTCCGGTCAGCGCGAAGAACACCGCGACCCCGGTGAACAGCCAGGCTTCCGCTCTCATCGCTGCCTCACCTTCGGGTGGTGCAGATCGAAGGCGGGCGAGTCCGAGCGGATACGGGGCAGCGCGTGGAAGTTGTGCCGGGGCGGCGGAGAGCCGGTCGCCCATTCCAGGGAACGTCCCCACCCCCACGGGTCGTCCGACGTGACAGGGACGCCGTTGCGGGCCGTGCGCCAGACGTTGTAGAGGAAGGGCAGGGTCGAGAGCCCCAGCAGGAACGCCCCGATCGTGGACAGCGTGTTCAGGAGGGTGAATCCGTCGGCCGCGAGGTAGTCGGCGTAGCGTCGGGGCATCCCCTGCTCCCCCAGCCAGTGCTGGACGAGGAAGGTGAGCTGGAAGCCGACGAACAGCGTCCAGAAATGGATCTTCCCCAGGCGTTCGTCGAGCATCCGGCCGGTGAACTTGGGCCACCAGAAGTAGAAGCCGGCGAACGTGGCGAAGACGATCGTGCCGAACAGCACGTAGTGGAGGTGTGCCACGACGAAATAGCTGTCGGTGAGGTGGAAGTCCATCGGCGGGGAGGCGACGAGCACCCCGGTCAGCCCGCCCAGAAGGAAGGTGACGAGGAAGCCGATGCACCACAGCATCGGCGTCTCGAACGACAGCGAGCCGTTCCACATCGTCCCGATCCAGTTGAAGAACTTCACCCCGGTCGGCACGGCGATCAGGAAGGAGAGCAGCGAGAAGAACGGCAGCAGCACCGCCCCCGTGGCGAACATGTGGTGCGCCCACACCGTCGCCGACAACCCCGTGATCGCCATCGTCGCGCCGACCAGCGCGACGTACCCGAAGATCGGCTTCCTGCTGAACACCGGCAGAATCTCGCTGACCACCCCGAAGAACGGCAGCGCGACAATGTAGACCTCCGGATGGCCGAAGAACCAGAACAGGTGCTGCCACAGCAGCGCCCCGCCGTTCGCGGCGTCGAAGACGTGCGCGCCGAACTTCCGATCGGCCTCCAGGGCCAGGAGGGCGGCCGTGAGCACGGGGAAGGCGAGCAGCGCCAGGATGGAGGTGAACAGCACGTTCCAGGTGAAGATCGGCATCCGGAAGAGGGTCATGCCCGGTGCGCGCAGGCACACGATGGTGGTGATGAAGTTGACCGACCCCAGGATGGTGCTCAGTCCGGACACCGCCAGGCCCATGACCCAGAGGTCCGCGCCGACGCCCGGGGAGAAGACGGCTCCGTTAAGGGGCGCGTACGCGAACCAGCCGAAGGCGGCCGAGCCGTTCGCCGTCAGGAATCCGCTGACCACCATGAGCCCGCCGAACAGGTACACCCAGTAGGTGAAGGCGTTCAGGCGCGGGAACGCGACATCGGGGGCACCGATCTGCAGGGGCATCACAGCGTTGGCGAAGCCCGTGAAGGTAGGGGTCGCAAACAGCAGCATCATGATCGTGCCGTGCACCGTGAACAGCTGGTTGTACTGCTCGGCCGAGACGATCTGCAGACCGGGACGCGCCAGTTCCGCCCGCATCAGCAGTGCCAGCACCCCTGCGAACAGGAAGAACCCGAACGCGGTGACGAGGTACATGTATCCGATCACCTTGTGGTCGGTGGTCGACAGCACCTCCTGCACACGGACACCGACGGCCGCCCTACGGTGCCCCTCGTCGGGCCTGGCCGTCCCAGCCACGGACCCCGAGGTCGCCACACCCTCCTCGATCGACACCATGGGCCTCCCCGCAGGACGCACTCCGGCCGCGCCCTCGCAGCCTCTCGCCAACCCTGGCAGCCCGCGACCCCGCCCGGCGGTAGGCCCCCGGCGCGCCGTCCCCGCCGGTGTCCAGGCGCCGGGCAATCGGGTGAGGGAGCCCGGCGTCGTCGAAAAGGGGAAGCGCGGCGGATCCGGTCCGCGCAGGGCGAACCCGGACTCCTTGATCTCCCGCATCCGTTCTTACCTGTGGGAGCCGGACCACCCGCCGGCCGAGCCCGCTCCGCTGGTCGTCGTCTCTCACAGCACCGGAGGATCTGGCAGCAACATGGAGTGGCTGGTACGTCCGCTGCACGAGGCCGGTTTCCGGGTCGTGGCCCTCGACCACCACGGCAACAACTTCGTCGACGGCTACGAACCGCAGGGTTCCTCCACGTGTGGAAACGGCCGCGCGACGCCTCCTTCGTCCTCGACGCGCTCGCATGGCGCGGGCCAACCGCACCCCGCTGATCGCCGCGGCTGCCGCGCTCGTCGTCTTCCTGCTTCTGCGCCGCAGCCGGAGGCACCGGTGAAGGCCGTCAAGGCCGCCGTCGACCGGGCAGGAGCCGCCACGACCAGGCGCCTGACCGGCACCTGGCCCGGCTGAACCCTCCGACGGCGGCGCCGGCCCAGAGCTCGAGGGCCGGCACCGCGGACCCTGTAGCCCGAAACCATGGAGGAACGTCGTGGCCGTGCACCACCGGCTGCCCGCCATCACCGCCGCGGCTCTCGCCACCGCCATGCTGCGCGCCCGCTGGCAGGCAAGCCGCGCGACCCACGACGCACACGGGGCAAGCGCCGCCAAAGCCCCCTGGCGACGCACGGCGCCCCCACCGGCTGCCGCGGGCACCGCTGACGACCGCGTGGCCGACCTGCACACCTCGTACATGGGGCCCGCCCTGCGGGAAACCGACGCCCACCTCGAGCAGCATTGGAACAAGATCAAGTCCCTCTACCCTCATCGCGACAGCGAGCGCCGTCACAGGTAGAACCAGGCACCACACCGCGGCGCGGCATCAAGCGCTCCGGTCACCGCCAGCGCCTCCCCGCGGCCATGAACGACCTGCGCAGAAGGCCCGCCGTCCCGTCCTCCTTCTGGCTGCGACACGGCCCCCGCACCTGCTGCATTGCGGTTGCGGCCATACAGGCGGCCTGCGCGGGTAGGCGCACCGCGTGAACGAAGAGGCATTGCCGCGGACGGAAGCCGAGGATCTACTGACGGGGCTGAGTGTGGATGCCCGGCGGCCGGAGCAGCCCGTGCTGCTGGACTCCGTCGGCGCTCCGATCCGTACCTGGCGGGAAAACTATCCGTATGAGCGCAAGATCCGTCGTGCGGAGTACGAGCGGACCAAGCGGATCCTGCAGATCGAGCTGCTGAAGCTGCAGCGCTGGGTCCGGGAGACCGGGGCGCGGCTGGTGGTGATCTGCGAGGGCCGGGACGCGGCAGGCAAGGGCGGCACGATCCAGCGTTTCACCGAGCGGCTCAACCCTCGCGGGGCACGGATCATCGCCCTGCCCAGGCCGACCGAGCGCGAGACGGGGCAGTGGTACTTCCAGCGGTACGTCGCCCACCTGCCGGCCGCTGGCGAGATCGTCTTCTTCGACCGCTCCTGGTACAACCGCGCGGGCGTCGAGAAGGTCATGGGGTTCTGCACCCAGGAGCAGTACGAGCTGTTCCTGCGGCAGTGCCCCGCCTTCGAGGCCATGCTCACGGAGGACGGGATCCTGCTGATCAAGTTCTGGTTCTCGGTCTCCCGCGCCGAGCAGCGCACCCGTTTCGCGATCCGGCAGGTCGATCCGGTACGGCAGTGGAAACTGTCCCCCACCGACCTTGCCTCCCTGGACCTGTGGGACGCATACACCACCGCGAAGATCGAAATGTTCCGCGCCACCGACACCGACCACGCCCCGTGGACGGTGGTCAAGAGCAACGACAAACGCCGGGGCAGGCTGGAGGCCATGCGGAGCCTGCTGTCGCGCATCGACTACGACCGCAAGGAGGAAACGGCGGTAGGCCGGCCCGACACCCTCATCATCGGCGCCGCCGACACCCTCCTCGAACCCGGCGAAGAACCCACCGACCTCTCGCCCACACCACTGGCCGGACCGCCGGACGGCCCCGGCCTGCACCCCCACCCGTAGCGAACGGACCGCGCTGCCGCAGGGCACCTCCTCTGCCGCCGCCCGGGTTGCCCGGTTCGGCCCGCCAGGGCTGCCCGCCGGCCGAGGCGCGTCCATCCCCCTTCCGGTGCAACCCTGCAGCTGGCGGCGGCACATCGCCCGTGCTCATGAGCCGGTGGTGTCGTCCGCCTCGCGTCGGCTGGCGGGAGACGGCGCGAGGGAGTCGGCGCTGGCGGTGGCCTCCGGGAACGGCGGAAGGAGTGTCACCCGCACCTGCGGCCCGTCCTCGTGGTCGTCCTCGGTGCCGATACGGACCAGGCCGGCTTCCGAGAGCTGGTGCAGGGCCGTACGCACGAGGACGGCCGGCACCCCCAGGGCCCGGGCTGCAGGAGCCAGCGGGAAAGCCACCGACGGAGCGAGGTACACCCTGTGTGGATCAGCGGCGAGATCCACCAGAAGAGCTGCGACCACCTCGCCGTGCGACACGTTCCGGGCGTGGACCGCCCAGCGAAGTGCCCAGCTGTCGAACGGAAACGTTTCCACCTCAGGCCCCTCAGGTAGCACGGCGGCACCAAAAGCACGCCTCACGAATGGTCTCGATCCTCGATGCGTCCCAGGAGATGGGCAACCTCGGCGGGCCGAAACGCCGTAGCCCTGCTGCGGTGAAACGCCTCGTGCACCCAGACCGCGGATCCAAATCGACCTTGATGATCAAACCGTTCGTCATTGCGCAGGTGCGGTCGCCGGGCGTTTCAGTGGATTGGGCTCCAGTGGTGGCTGCGCACCACGTATGGGGCCAGGGCGCGGGCGCGCCGCAACATGCCGTAGAGCTGCTGGGCGGGGCGTTGTTGCTCGCTGTGGAGGGCGTTGAGGACGATCAGCCCGCAGGTCAGGGCCGGCACGGCCCACTGGGCGTAGGACAGGTGGCGTTCGGCCTGTCCGGTGTCGACGGGGATGTGTTCGGCTTTCTCGGCGTCCTGGGAGTCGGCGGAGGAGGCGAGTTCGATCTTCTTGCCGAGGACCCGGGTGTAGGCGGTGGCGGCCAGTGCGACGCCGGTCAGGACGGTCTTGGCCAGGGTGGAGGCGGCGACGCCCTGCTGGGTGACCACCCGCGTGGCGTTGGCCGGGAGCAGACCGGTGGAGCCGACGAGATGCAAGCCGATCGCGGCGGCGCCCATGGGCGCCCACATGGCCCACCCTGTGCTCGCGATCCTGGCACTGTCCTCCCAGCTGTTGCCCTGGGCCTTCGCGGCGCCGTTGAGGCCGACGGCGCCCATCAGGGATCCGCCGAACCAGGCGGCCAACCCTACGTCGTGGAGGCTGCGCAGGACGGTGTTGCGTTCGGACATGGGTGACTCCTCGCGCGCGGGAGTGCCGACAGGCCGCAGGCACTCCCGCCACGGTCACCCCGCGAGCCGGTCCGTGCCAGTGCGGCTGGCCCGATCGGCCCGCGGGCACGGTACGCGCGGCTCACGAAGCTGTTCTCCTCCCTTCCCCTTCCGGCGCAGGGGCTCGGTCTACGGGTCTGGTTCAGGGCCGCACTTGGTGGCCGAGGATCCTTTCAGACCTGCTGGATCCGGCGAGGGCGTCCTGCGCGGTGAGGGTGACACTGCGTCCTTGGCCATCTGGTGGCTACGGGGCATGCTGACCGCATGGACGCCGACGCTCAACCGCCCGTACACCCGCAACCCGCTGTCGTGGTCGTCGCCCAGGGGGACATGGACCTTGACACCAGCGCCCCGCTCGCAGAATCCCTCCTGGCTGCTGCCCACGCCCACCCCGTGGTCGTCCTGGACACCAGCAGCGTCACCTTCGCCGACTCCGCCTTCCTCAACCTTCTCCTCCAGGCCCATGCCCTGGCGGAGCTCCGTATCGCGGCACTCCCGCACCAGCTGCAACGCCTCCTGGAGATGACCGGCGCCGACGCCGTCCTCCACGTCCACCCCACGGTCCAAGCCCCGCCAGCGCCACGCCCCTGCCGGACCGCGAGGCCGGCTGACGGGCGACGACTCCACCGCACGCGCCTGCCTCCGCAGGACCTCACCCGTTCGGGCGCCGACGGGTGCCGCGCGCAGACGGGACCGAGGCTGGGCGCATGGCCGCCAAGTTGATCGTCTACCCGCCGGACGCGATGGGCTGGCGCCGGGTCCGCTACGACGGCACCGCCATCGGGGTCGCCCACCGCCCGTCCGACATCCGCGTCCTCCTCGCCGCGGCCGGCCTCGAAAAGCGCCGAGGACGTGGACCTAACCGACACCGAATTCGTCGAGTGGAGAGGCGCTGACCCTGAGGAGTGGGAACCGTCTATGTGAGGGACGCACTGGGGCCTTGCTAGACGCCGGACAGCCAGCCGGCACCGAAATCCGTGAGATCCCGTGCTCGCTGCGCCCGCTCCTCGATCAGCCGGCGAAAGCCCGCCACGGCGTACCGCTCGCCGGTGGCCAAGCCGCGCCCGCGAATGCCGGCGACATCGGCCATGAACTGCTGGGGCTGGGGCTGCCAGCCGACGACCAGGACACGCAGGCCCAGGCTCTCCGCCCGCCGGTGCAGGGCCAGGAGATGGAGCAGGCCGTCCGCGTCCATGGACATCGCGCCGTGCAGGTCGACCATGAGGTCCCGCTCACCGGAGGTGACGTCGTCCAGCGCCCGCTGGAGCACCGCGCCCGCGTCCTCATCGAGTGCCCCGGTGACGCTGACCAGGACCGTGCCGTGGCGCTGAACGTCCGTGGTGATCAATGCGCTCTCCTCCCGCCCGGGGCGAGAGGGCCCTCGGGGCTCCCCATCCTGGCGGGGCGTTCCCCCGGACGGGTGCGAGGCTCGCCGGCGCTTCCACACCAACCTGGACAGCGGCGGCCGTGACCGGCATCGCATCAAGGTCTCGGCGTCGGCTGCCTCCGAGCTGGTGTTATCAGGAAAGGGGAGGGGAATATTCCCTGCAGGCCAGGGCCGTGCGGACGGTGCCCCGCCGCATAGTCCGGCCTATGTGCGCTCGCGGACAGGCGCTAGAGACCACCCCTGAGCGCGCCTGATGGGCGAGGTGAAGGATCATGGCAGCGAGAATGACCGTCTACCACGTCTCACCGTCCGGTGACCGGGCGGCCGCCGCAGGCGTGAAGTGGCAGGTCGAGGGCAGAGAAGGCCGTCGGCTGTTGCACGAACCGCACCACACCCAGAAGGATGCGATCGACGCAGCCCGCCGACACGCCAAGGAACACGAGCCCTCGCAGATCATCATCCACGCCCGCGACGGTCACATCCGCACCGCGTACACCTACGGCGACGCCCCTGGGGCATCCCCCGACGAGCGTGGCCGCAAGGCAGGGGAACCAGGAGGCCTCTACTGAAGCCTCCCTCCCGGCCACCCCACCTGACCACCACGAGAGAGCACACCGCTCCGTGTCGGCGGCCTCCTGGCGGGCGCGCTGTTCAGGAAGTGAAGACCGCGACTATCAGACCGTCGCGGACCGGGGCGCGATTCTTGCCGCCGCTCTTCCACCGGATCTCCGCGACCGCGTCCTCGAGCCACGCCAGCGTCTCGTCCCGGGCGATGTCCTGGCACAGGTCCAGCACCGGGCGGGTCTCGTCATCCCCGAGCGCCCACGCGATGTGCGCCGTCGACGGCGCCCGGAACACCAGGTCCATCGCCAGCCAGGGCCTCCGCTCCTTGGCATTCTCGGTCTCAGCCGACTGGTTGTACTCGATGTGCCTGCCCATCACCGTCACCCGCCGCGCCTTCGCCGGATCGGCGCCCACCTCCAGGAGCTCGCGTTCTATCCGGTCGGCGTCCGGGTGCCGGCCCTCGCCGAGGAGGAGTTCGGCCTGGCGCTCGGTCACCACGTCCCCGGCCGCCAGACCGACCACGGCCAGGCCCCGGCCCTTCCAGACACCGTGCGGGACACCGGCCTCGTCCTGGGCGGCGCGCAGCGGCCTGCCCGCAGGGCGTTGGCCGTCTCCGACCATCACTCCGCGGAACAGATAGCGCCACCCATCACCCGGACGAACATCTGCTCTACTGATCACCGGGCCATAGAACCCCGCCATTGACCTGCGAAAATGGCCACTCGCTACGACAAGACCGCCACCATCTACCTCGCAGCACTCCACCTCGCCGCCATCTTCATCTGGTCAGCCAGGTGATCCGAAGACACGGCCTAGCTGCAATCCCACATGAACCGGCCTTCGAGATGGTCGGAGCTGAGGAAGAGGAAGCCGCTTCCGTAGCCGAAGTTGAGGAAGAACGGGTCCTCCTCCATCTCGCCCCGGTCCTCGAACTGGCAGAGGAACAGCCAGGAGTCGTCGATACCGGAAGCCTGGAAGGGCGCAACCGAAACTAGCGGCGCCTTGCTCAGGCGAGCTGCACCGGCGCGGTGTTCGGACCTCGGGCCGTGCCCACTTTTCCCTGTGCCGCTGCCACGCCGGTCGGCCCGTCGCCCACGGTCACCGTGTTCGTTACGCGGGCTGTCGAGGTGTCGATGACCGACAAGGTGTCCGAGTCGAAGTTGCTGACGTAGACGAGGGAGCCGTCCGGGCTGACGGCGAGGCCGTTGGGGCCGTCTCCCACGGCGACGGTTTCCGTGACGGCGCGGCCGCGGGTGCTGATCACGGACACGTTGTCGGACCCGATGTTGGCGACGTATACCTGTCGCCCGTCCGGTAGCACCCCGATTCCCGCAGGCTGGTCCCCGACCGGGATGCGGTCCGTTTCCGTGCCGTCGTGGACATCGACCACCGACACGTCGTCCGAGGTCAGGTTGGAGACGTACATGTGGCGGCCGTCGGGGGTGAGTACCAGAGCGGTCGGTCCGCTGCCGACAGGGATGGTGTCGGTGACCGTTCCGGTGGCGGTGCGGACCACTGCGACGGTGCCGGACGCGGCGTTGGCGACGTACAGGGTGCATCCGTCGGGCGCCACCGCCACGCCCAGCGGGGCATCGCCCACCGCGATGGTGTCCGTCACGGCACGTGTGCGGGTGCTGATCACCGACACGTTGTCCGACCCGACATTGGCGACGTAGACGTTCCGGTTGTCGGGAGAGA
The DNA here is from genome assembly GCF_045160965.1 of Streptomyces sp. NBC_00207. Lineage (NCBI taxonomy): Bacteria > Bacillati > Actinomycetota > Actinomycetes > Kitasatosporales > Streptomycetaceae > Streptomyces > Streptomyces sp. NBC_00207. Next base: position 415,180 of record NZ_CP130715.1, read on the forward strand.
CCGTCACTCTGCTCGGTTCGTCCCCGACAGCGACGGTGGCGATGACCGTCCTGGTACGGGCGTCGATCACCGATACGGTGTCCGACGCGGAATTGGTGACATAGACGCGGGAGCCGTCCGGGCTGACGGCTACGCTGTCCGGTCCGCTCCCGACGGGAACGCTGTCCACGACCATGCCGGTGCCGGCGACCGACACCGTGTCGGAGTGGAGATTGGCGATGTAAACGAGAGCACCAGGCCGCGGGGACAGCCCAACTGCCGTCGTCCCGACGGATGCGCCGGCCAGGGTACCCGGTCCCATTAGCACCGCTGTCACACAGAGCACCACGGCTGCTCGCTGCGCCAGGTCCTGACTCCTCGTCATGGGACCACGCTAAGACTCCGGAGCGGAAAGCCACGTGAGGCTCACGCTCAGGCTCACCGAACGGCTCATCGTGACCGCCGCCTACGCCGATTCCATCTACACCGGCCGCACCCTGGGCAACCCCACCCAGGGCATAACCTCGGACGCTCCCGCGGCGGGCTGCCGCTCCGGCGCCGGGGAATCCGGGCGGTCATCCCGCAGCCGTCCGACCAGATCGCCGTCGCCTACCAGGCGCGCACTCCACCTCGCGGGCATCCTCATCTGGACCTGACGCTGACCAAAGAGCCAGAACCTAGCTTGCGGGGATGCGGACCGCGAAGAGCACGGTGTCGTCCTGGGCCTCCCGCGGACCGACCGCGTCCAGGAGGGACCGCAACAAGGCGGGTCTCGGTGCGGCCGGCTGCCGCACCTGCCCGCGGCGCGACACGAGGACGGGGAGCCGGCGGGGCCAGGGCGGCTCCCCGGTGCAGGCTTCAACAGCCAGCCGTTGCGGCGGAAGGCCCGGTAGAGGGCGCCTGCCGCGATCGCCATGAGACCGATGGCCAACGGGTAGCCGTAGGTCCAGCCGAGTTCCAACATGTGTTCGAAGTCATGCCGTGCACGCCGGCAACCACGTTAGGGATCGCGAAGATCGCCGCCCACGCGGAGATGCGTCGCATGTCGTCGTTCTGCCAGGTGCCCATGCGGGCTTGCTGCGCGCCGAGGACGGAGTCCAGCAGTTCGTCCAGAGTCCGCACCTCGGTGTGCAGGTGATCGGCGATGTCACGGATGTACGGGGCGATCTTCGGCTGGGTGGTCCTTCTCGCCCGGGTCGCCGGACAGGAGGCCCCTAAACCACCGGAACGAGCGGCTGCACGGCATCACGGAACTCGCGGACCTCGCGCTTGAGGGAGTAGACGGTCTCGGTGTGGTCGACGCGGGAAGTCGAGAACACCTCGTCTTCGAGCCGATTGCGCACCCGTCGGGCGGCGTCGCTGTACGCATCGACGGCGACGTCCAGCACGGCGTGCAACACAGGGGCCATGGCGCAGCGTCCGGATCGGTGTCCAGCCGGCGGGCAGCCTCGGTGCAGGGATCGATCGTTCTTCGGCGGGCGCCGTCTGGGCCTTCCCCGGTTCGCCACGACCGGCCTGCGCAGGCGCTCCCTCATCGGCGAGTTCAACAAGACCCGGCTCAGCCCTGGGCCGTTTCCTCGGCCTGGGACTGGAATTGCGGGCGCCCGTGGTGGGAGCTGATCACCTCGCACCCACCGCCCGTTGGACCGCCTCACCACCAGAGGAACACGCCGCCTGGGGGTACGCCCCAGCGCGTACCGCTCCGCGGTTTGGGAACACGCGCAGCCATGCACGGACAACATGCGCGTCCCGCGAGCAATCCGTTCGGCCCGGCACCCGCAGCCCAGACGGCTCCATCTGGCCGAGCCGGCGCCAAACACTCGCGGCGAAGCCGGGTCAGCAGCAGGCTTCGCCGCCGCATCCTGGCGTACCGGGCGATCGACTTCCTGTCCGCCACATCCCGGACCCCTCAGGCTCGGGCGAGGAGTGCCTGCTCCTCGTCCACACCCGTCAGGTCGTCGGCCAGGTCCGCTACAGGATCTGCCCTGACTGCACCCGGGGCCTCATCACCGCGGTCATCATCGACGAGCGCTTCGACAGCTCCGGCCTGGGCACACGGGCGCTTTCACACCTTCGTTCCCGCCACCCGACGACTACCTGGCGCAGCACGGTGACCAGGCGCACCGCACGGGATCTCCTGCGCCGCATACGTCTTCCCGCAATCACCTCCGGCACGGCCTGCGACCATGCCCGCCGACCACTGCTTGACCCGGTGCCGCCCCATTCCTGACCAACAACCTGCCGTCTGTACGAAACTGCTGGACTGGACGGTCACCGCCCTTCTCGCGGGCCTGGTCTTCGAAGCCCTGCGCCGCGGCATTACCACGCCTCTGGAGCGGCTCAACACAGACGCACGCGCCATCGCCGACGGCGACTTACAACGGTGACGCCGACGGCCGGCTCGGCATCGAGCAGTACTCCGCCTCGGCTGGAGTTTCCACCAGCCCTGAAATGCAGGGCTGGTGCGGAGGGGGACGCGTTGTTGTGCTGGGCGGGGCCAGGTCGGGACGACAGCTGCGCCCTTGCCCGGTGTTCGGCTGTCGGCGAGCTCGGCGGAACTGTCAGCCGCCGTCGGCCGCCGTGCGGGCCCGTACCTCCTCTGGGGTGAGGTAGTGGTCCGTGTACTCGAAGTCGCGCAGCGTCCCCGGCTTGTACGTTTGGAAGCCGGTTCGGACGAAGTCGTCGCCGGCCGCGGCGTTCAGGAGCCAGTTCGTCATCACCCGGGTCTTCGCGGCGCCGGTGCGCAGCGCCGCCCAGTGGTAGCCGCGGGCCACGGCCTGGGCAGGCATCCCGCGCAGGCCGATGCCGAGCGGGCGTGAGACGCCGTCGCGGCCGCCGAGGTCCACGACCAGTCCGAGGTCCTTGTGGACGTACGGACGCAGCGGGGTGCCCCGCAGCGTGGCGAGGACGTTGTCGGCGGCGGCCCTGCCCTGGCGCTCGGCGTGCTGTGCGGTGGGCGGGCACACCGCGCCTTCCCCGCCGCCGGCGAGGTCGGGCACGGCGGCCGCGTCACCGAGCGCGAACGCGCCGTCCGCCCCCGGCACCCGCAGGTCCGGAGCGACGACGAGCCGGCCGCTCTTCGCGGTCTCGGCGCCCAATGTGGCGATGAGTGGGCTCGCGGCGACGCCGGCTGTCCAGATGAGCGTGCGGCAGGGCAGCACGCGCCCGTCGGTGAGGGTGACGTCCTCGGGGCCCGCCTTGGCGACGGAGGCGCCGAGCGAGACCTCGATGCCGCGGCGGCGCAGCACGTCGAGGGCTGCCCGGCCCAGCCGGTCGCCGAGCTCGGGCATCAACTTCGGAGCCACGTCCACGAGGTGCCAGCTGATCTCGCGCCGGTCCAGCCGGGGGTAGTGGCCGGCGGCGTTCGTGGTGAGCCGCTCCAGGGAGGCGGCCGTCTCGGTGCCCGCGTAGCCGCCGCCCACCACGACGAAGCCGAGCCGTGATGCCCGTTCCGCCGAGCCTGGTGCGGCGGCGTCGGCGAGGTCGAGCTGGGCGATCACGTGGTCGCGCAGGTGGGCAGCCTCGGCCAGCGTCTTCATGCCGCGGCCGTGCTCCGCCAGGCCGGGGATGTCGAAGGTGCGGGTCACGCTCCCGGGCGCCAGCACCAGATGGTCGTACGGCTGGTCCACCAGCTCCCCGGTGATCTTCCGGATGACGCAGACCTTGGCCCGGGTGTCCACGCCCACGGCCCCGCCGGGCACGATCCGGGTCCGGTGGCGGCGGCTGCGGCGCAGTGACACCGCCACGGACTGGGGGGTGAGCACCCCGGAGGCAACCTGCGGCAGCAGGGGCAGGTACAGCTGGTAGGAGAACGGAGTGATCAGCAGGATCTCCGCCTCCCCGGGTGACAGCGTCCGTTCCAGGCGGCGTACGCAGGAGACGCCGGCGAATCCCGCGCCGACGACCACGATCCTCGGTCGTGCCATGGTGTCCGTCCCTTCTCAGGTGTACGGGTCCCCTGCACGCCTTCCCCGACAGGCCGTTCCATGCACGCGGAAAGCGGGGCGAACGGCTCCGGAGGGCTTGGACGGCCACCGAACGGCCCCGGCTGGCTCCGCCCCAGGGGAATGCCGACCGCTCATGCTCGTGCAGGGGCGTGCGCAGTGCGCTGCGTTCGTGGTCCCTGGCTTCGCGGATGTGGCTCGCAAGACGGTGTTGAAGAGGAGGGTCGCCGCACAGGCGAGCGCAATGTCCTCTTCGAGGTCCGGTTCGTCGACGAGGAGGCCGCCGAGCACTTCGTGGCGGACGACCTGCTCGTGGACGGCGTCGGCCTCGACGTGTTCGGCATAGAAGTGCTCGGCGGCCGGCCCCGCGCCGCAGCGTCGCATGGCCTTGGCCAGGCAGCGGGAGCCGGGACATGCGGTTCACGGTCGCGAGCAGCGGGGCCGGCGCCCGGTCCAGGTACCGGCCGTACGCGGGGTCCAGCCGGAGGTCGGACATGAGGTCGACGAAGAGCTCCACGTGGATGCGCTCGGCGCGGCCGGCGCCGAACTCGTCGTACTCGATGGCGGCCATGGCAGCCTTGGCCCGCCCGGTCAGCCGGGGGATGACCCAGGCGTGCGGATCGGCCGCCTTGAGGTGGTAGAGAGAACGCAGGGCCGCGTACTCGCGCAACTGCCAGAGCTCTCCCTCGGTTTCGAGGTGGTGGCTCAGGCTGTCGGAGAGGTCGACGGGCTCGACGAGGAGCGGGGCGAAGGCGTTCTCGGCCGTCCGGGGTGCATCGGACAGCTCGGTGCGCAGGGCGTCCAGGAAGCGCGCTTCCATTGCCTGGCGTAGTCGCAGCAGGTCCGGGCCCCACTCGCGTGCGTCGTCCACGCCGTCGAGGCCGCGGTAGTGGAGCTCGTAGAGGAGGTAGAGGGCGAGCTGGAGGTCCTCGCCCCACGGGTCGGCCTCCAGTACCGCCCCGGGGCGCACCGCGGTGGTTCCCCGGACCGCAGGGCGTCCGACACGGCGCAGCACAACTCGGCCCGCCCCTCCACCAGATGGGGGCTCCGGTCTGCGACGGTGACCGGGTCCGGGCTGGGAGCCCCCGGCCCCGCGTGGAGGTCCTGGTCCTCGGCGACGAGCTACTCACCGAGGGCCGCGGACAAGCGGCGCGCGGGCTGCACTCCGTCGGCCGGGCACGGACTGGGGTCAGAGGTTCTGGGCACGGATGACCACCAGCTCTTCCCACTCCTCGGCCTCGCTCGCCAGGCCTCTCCGCTCCAGCCAGATCCGCCGGGCGACTCGGTACCGATCTTGTGGAGTTCCTTCGACTCGGGTGAGCCGCGCTGGACCAGCCACACGGTGCCGAAGATGTAGAGGAAGAACTGCAGGAACTCGGACTGCCAGTTCTCGGAGACGTCCACGGCGAAGTCGGAGGTCGTCACGTACTCGCCCAGGCCGATCCGCTGGAGGCCGTCGATGGTGAGCTGGTCGTTGAACTCGGCGTGCCCGGCGACGGCCTGCCCGGCCAGGACCAGCAGGAACGCGATCCCGAACGCCAGGGTGAGGCTGTTGTCCCGCCAGAACCCACTCCGTCGCGGTTTCCCGTGCGTGTCGTCACTCATCGCTGCATCGCCCCGATAGCGATGAAGTAGCCGAGCCCGCCCACCACCACGAGACAGGTCACGAAGAGGAAGCGCATCCTCAGCCGCCTTTCAGCACTGATAGGGCTGCCGCTCCCCCTGCGGGGTGCAACCGGCCGCAACCACCTTCCACCCACCGCCGAACTGCGACAGGAACAGTGTGTCGCCGTCGAGTCTCAGCCATGGCTGCCGCCCGTACACCTCGGTCGTGCGGACCGCCCCGGCCTGCGGCAGCTCCTCCTCCGCCATTGCCTCCCCGCACGCCTTCTTCTGATCCTGTTCCAGCTGCCCTTCCAGCTGCCCCCGCGTTTCGGGCGCCAGCAGGCGGCAGGCGGCCCCGTGGTCCCCGGAGGCCAGAGCTCGCTCGAACCGTTCACCGGCGGCCCGCGCCCCGTCCACCCTGGCTGCTGACGCCCCGCACCCGCTGGGGAGCGCCGCCACGCCACCGGCGCAGAGGACGGCACGAGCGGCCCTTGCCATCGCCGGGCCCAGCAGCGCACCCGCTCGGGGCAGGAGGATCGGTTTCACACGTCTCCTCACGGAGGAATCACGACAGCCGGCTCGGCCATTACTACGGCGGCGACCACAGCTGACCCCAGCCGCCGGCATTGCTTCCGCTGCGGCTACCCCCACGCAGGAGCCGCAGCAGCCACCCGGGTGACCTCCGCTCGGGTTACGGCCCTGCGCTACCGTGCGCGTGCGCGGCAGCGCAAGGATGCACGGACCGGTTCCCCTTCTTCGTGGCTGGAGTCTTTCCGTGCTCGAACGCAAGCAGGTCAAGGGCCGTACCCAGGTCACCTTCGTCCTTCCCGACAACGCTCCGGACGGGCCCGTCAGCGTCGTCGGAGACTTCAACCACTGGAACCCTGCCGCCCACCCGATGGCGTCCCGGGGAGACGGAACCCGCGCCGCGACCGTCGCTCTCCCCGCCAACAGCACCCATTCCTTCCGCTACCTCGCGGTCGGCGACTACTGGTTCGACGACGAACAGGCCGACGGCCACGACGGCGTCAACAGCCGCCTCCGCACCTGATCTGCGGCCTGCCGGATTCCGCCCCAGCCGGGGGCGCGCCTCGCGAAAGCCAGGACCACGGCGCCAGCACGCTCGCCTCCCTGATCGCCGGATCCCGACCAGCACCAAGGTGAGTCCCCCGTGAGCAGCCCGACCGGCCTTTCCGAAGGCTCCCTTGCCGCCCTGCAGCACATGAGGGAGCAGCGTGAGATCAACACCGTGGTCCTTCGCTACGCGGGCACCCAAGGTGTCCTGCTTCCGGAGACGGAGGGAAACCTGACCCATGACGAGCTGGTGGATTCCCTGCCCGCGGACGAGCCGCGGCTGGTCGTCCACGAGTTGGCCTTCGCCAGCCCGGAGGGCACGCGAAGGCACGCACGGCTCCTGATCTTCTGGATGCCGCCGGACGTCGGCGAGCAGGAAGAGGCTTATACGGACGGGTTCACGGCCCTGAAGGAGTTCCTCCCCGACGTTCACGTCCACCTCACGGCCAGGCGTGCGAGCCAGCTCGAGCACCGAAGACTCGTTGCCCTGGCCCGGCTGAGAACCTCGTTTCTGTACTTACGGCAGCGGCGGCCTGACCTACGCCACCGGCCTGGCCCTACCAGGGGGCGCGGACGCAGATGGTCTTGCCGCCGTCGGGGGTGGGTTCAATGTGCACGTCGGTGGTGAGGTGATTGATCAGCTGCCACCCCCACCCGCCGGTTCCGTCGAGGCGAGGCGGGCGCGGCTCGGGCAGGTCGCGGCTGGTGTCGGTGACGCGGATGTCGATGTGGCCACCGTTCAGTTCGAGGTGGAGCGATGCGGGCCCACGGGTGTGACGCATGACGTTGGCGACCAGCTCCCCGACGACCAGGAGCACGGCGTCGTCGCTCCCCGGTTGGGTGGGCGGCCGGATGCGCGCGGCATGGTGGAGGAAGGTGGCTCCCGGGCCAGGCGTCGGCTCAGGTATTCGCGCGGCGGCTTCCGGATGACAGGCCGTATCAGTCCAGGCACAGGACGGTTGCATCGTCCTTCGGCGGCCGGCCGTCGTAGGCGTCGATGACCGCCGCGACCAGCGTGCGCACGACCTCGCGCGGATGCTCGGTCGCCGTCTTGAGGATGAGGCCGGCCAGGTCGACCGCTTCGGCTTCGCGCTCCTGCACACCATCGGTGTAGAGAACGAGGCGGCCGCGGGGGCGCACGTCGCGGACTTGGACCTGGTAGGAGCCTCGGAGGACATGATCATCTCCTTCGCCGCGGTGGGACGGGTGCACGACCACTTACCTGCCCTCATTCGGCCGCGTCAGTTGCCGATGGCTCCGTCGGCACTGCTCAGAGGTCCAGCATGATGGCGTAGGCAAGGAAGAAGAGCGCGCAGACCAGGGCCAGCAAGCAGATCACCAGAAGGGGGCCCTTGGCCCAGCCGCGCGTGAGGGGGCGGTACGGGCCGGCGCCAGAGCCGGTGCTCGACTCGCCGGGCGGAGTCTCGCCCGGCGGTACGCCGCCGCCGTACGGTCGGGTCGCGCTCCGTGCGCCTGGGTCTGGAAGGTGTGCGGACATGTCTGCCTCCTCGCCGCAAAAGCCGGGCCTGTCCTTACGGCAGGTCGGCCGGGGCTGCCCGGCGCCTACCCGCCGCCCGGCGGCCCACTCCTCGGGACGCCCCGTCAGGCCCCGGTCCATTTCGGCGTTCCTCCGCGGCGCGGCAGGGCCTCCGCGATCCGCCAGGTCGTCCTCCAGGCACCAGGACCGGCACGTCCTGGCCATCCTGGGCATGGGCGACCCGGAGCGTCTTGCAGCGAACGTGGCGGCGGGGCGCTCCGGCTGTCCGGAGACGGCCTCGCGCTGCTGGACTCGCTGCACGGGCACCGCCTGACGGCCCGCGGGGACGCCGTAGGGGCCGGATCCGGGGGGCCAATGGGCATCTCACCCTGCCGGGCGCACGAGTTCACCGCAGAACCGATCATGCACCCGGACGGCCTGACCTGGCTCGCGCGGTACGGTCTGGCAGCCAGCGTGTTCGCTGCCCATTCCGAGGTGCGGCACGGGATTCTTGCCGCGCCGCCCGGTTTCGTGGCGCGCGAAGAACTCTGTGGCCCCTCTGCGGCGAGCCGAACGACGACGGCCGGGCCGTCCGATCTGGACGTGGCAGTGGTGCTACTTGGATTCGACTTGTCCTATCGGGTCGAGTCCGGCCGTCAGTGCCTCGCAGGCGGTTTGCCAGGTGGAGGCGCCGGGGTGGAACCGGGTGTGGAGGTAGGCCGCGGTGAGCTGGGCAAGGGCGGCGACTCGCTCGGGGTTTTCGTCGGTGGTCTCCGCGGCGTCGTATCCGGCGATCCCGCCGAGCCCGTGCTCCGCGTCGAACAGGGTGAGCAGGGTTTTGGGGCCGGGGGCGAGGGTGTAGGGGTCGGAGTGCCAGTCCGGCCCCATGTCTGTGAAGTGCCGGGGGTCGTCCTTGTCGCCAGCGACGACCAGCGCGGGTGCGGTCATGGTGGAGAAGTCGACGGCCCCGATGATCGGCCACTGCTCGGCCAGGGGCCCGTTGAGGACGTCGCCACCCCTGCCGGGCGGGGCGAGCAGTACGCCCGCCTTGATCCGGGGCTCGACGAGGTGCACCACGGTCCCGGTGTCGGGGTCGGTGAGCCCGGCACCCAGCAGAAGAGCGGCGGTGAAGCCTCCGAGCGAGTGTCCCGCGAGGGCGATCTTGGTGTGGTCGATCCGTCCGGTGAGCTGCGGCACGGCGTTCTCGATCACGTCGAGCCGGTCGAGGATGTGGGTCATGTCCTCGGCGCGGGAGCGCCAGAAGTCGGGTGCGCCGGGGGCGTCGGCGACCAGGCGGGTCAGTGTGCTGGAGGTGAGGTGGGTGGGCTGGACGACGACGAATCCGTGTGCCGCCCAGAAGTTGGCGAGCGGCGCGTAGCCGTTGAGCGAGGAGAGGTTGTTCGAGGGGCCGTGGCCGTGGGAGAGGAGGATGACGGGGAGGCTGGTTCCGGTCTCGGGTGCGGAGACGCGCACTTGAAGGTCCACGGGACGTCCGGGCACGGACAGGACTACGGGGCTGAAGGACAGGACCGGGACGGCCGTGCCCAAGGCGTCGGCGGTGGTGGCTGTGCGCATCGTGCGGATTCCCTTTCGGTGGCGTCTGCCGCCCGCAGGCCTCTTGCAGCCGGCGGGCGGACAAAGCGGTCAGGGGCGTCCCGTTTCGGCTAAGATGAAACGGAACGTCGCTCCATTTAGTATCCGGAGCATCGCTCCGCTTTGTCAATCGGTGTTGAAGGAGAACGTGATGGCCGCCGAGGGTCCTGCAGGGGATTCGCCGCCCCGAAGCAAGCGGGCCGACGCTCAGCGCAACCGGGAGACGGTGCTCACGGCCGCAGCGGAGGTGTTCGTCACTTCCGGCGTCGACGCGCCGATCCGCCAGATCGCGGCCCAGGCGGGCGTCGGGATGGCCACGATCTACCGCCACTTCCCAACGCGGGCAGATCTCGTCACCGCCGTGTACCAGCACCAGATCGAGGCATGCGCCGAAGCCGGACCGAATCTGCTGGCCATCGCCGCCTCCCCCCTCGACGCACTGCGCCAATGGATCGACCTCTTCGTCGACTTCCTCGTCACCAAACACGGCCTCGCCGACGCCCTGCAGTCAGACAGCGACCGCTTCTCCGCGCTGCACGCCTACTTCCTCGACCGTCTAGTGCCCGTCTGCGCGCAACTGCTCGACGCCGCGGTCGGGGCCGACGAAATCAGGCCCGGCACACAGCCATACGAGCTGATGCGCGGCATCGGCAACCTCTGCATCGGACGCGACAACGACCCCGGCTACGACCCCCGTCGCCTGATCGTCCTCGTCCTCCAGGGACTCGAGCGACCGCAGACGTCCTGATGCCCGTCGCGACCGATCGGGTGGCGTTAGATGCCTCCCTGGTCGATGAGCGGTCGGCGCTGGCCTCGGCACCCCGCACCCACCCGGCCCGCCGGGGCCTCGCCCGTCGCGGTCTCGGAAGACCGCAAGCACCCCGTCGACCCCGGCCCGCACGGCCGGACACTGGGGCGGCGCTGCCCCTCTCCCCCATGCCCGAGCCTGCGTGCGCGCCCCCGACCGGCGCCGTTCCCGAGGCCGGCCGTACTCCCACGCCGGCCCGTCCCGCGCCCGCGGCCAGCGAGGCGTCCGGCGAGACGTGACGCCACGTTCGCCATTTGTCGCGTACATGACCATCGGCATACGGTCGCCGTCGTTCAACGTCATTCACACGGGGACGACATACACATGCGCACCAAGCCACTCATCGCGTCGGCCGCGGCCGTCGCAGCCCTGCTCACCCTCACCGCATGCGGGGGCGGCGACAACCCGACCGTCGGCGGCATCGGCTCCGGGGCCCAGACGGGCACCGGCACGGACGCCAACGGCGGCCCCCACGAGGGCACCCTGGAGAACCCCACGAAGAACGGCGGGGTCGACGGGAACGCGCCGAAGGACGGGACCGCGTTCCAGAAGCTGCCTAAGGCCGGCACCATGGCGGGGGCGGCCCGCTTCATCAACGGCTACACCCCGCGCGACCCCGTCAGCTCTGAGCCCAAGAACGGCGGGCCGAGCGCGGGTCCTGACACGAAATTCGGTCCGGCCTTCTCCGTGACCGAGACCGGATACTGCGGCAGGCGCAGCGTCACCACCATCGTCCTGATCAAGGACCCCAAGGCCTTCCAGACCGCATTCAAGGCGGAGACCGACGCCAAGAAGGGCAGCGGGAACCCCAACCAAGGCATCGTCGTCGGCCAGGACTTCGCCATGGGATCCGAGAGCTCGGTCGCCATGAGCGCCCTGCTCCAGCCGCAGGCCGGCCTGCCCATGCTCAACTACCACCCGGACTTCAACCCGCCCAGCGGCTTCCGCAAGGACCCCGCCCTGGTGAAGGGCTTACCAGGACTGAACACCAGCCGACTCAGCCCGACACGGCGAGGCCACCCGGGGAAAGGGGCTCGGCGACCACCGGCAGCCGCGTTCGCCGGAGCCCCGATCCCGGAACCTGATGGCGCGCCGGACAGGCTAGTGAAGATTTTCGGGACACATCGCTGCAGGTCACACGTGTAGGGCCCAAGGGCCGCTGCGGCGAGTAGGGCGAGCCTCGGACCCTGGGTCCGAGGCTCGCCCTACTCGCCGCAGCCCACCATCCCGCGCTGCCTCACCACCCGACGCCGCGGGGCTGTCCGTTCGGTCCGCGCCCCTGGGCGTGGTGTGCCACGGCGGGCCGCCCGTTGCGGGCTCGCGGCCTCGGTCTCCCTCCGCTCACTGCGGAGCCGCGGCACACCCGGCGGCTCTCCACCGCCGGCAGTCTCAAACCCGATGGGACGTCCGGTCTACGGGGCCGCAGCCGCGCCCTGCTCCTGACCTCACCTGCGGCCTCTTCGATCGGCGGCCGCCCCCAGCTGAGCAGGTGCCGCTGGTGCTCAGTACCCGCGTTCTGGACGCGGCTGGCGCGGATGGCCACCAGCTCTTCCCACTCGTCGGCTTCGCCCACCAGGCCCTGCCGTTCCAGCCAGACCCGCGCGAGCGCAGTACTGGGCCCCACGGCACGAACTTGGTTGCCGTCGCCTCGGCGGCCAGTCCCGCGTGGTAGAGCCGGTCGATGGTGGCCTTGGCCCCGCACTGCCGAGTGCACCATGAGAGGACGCCGCCCGGCCGCAGCCGTATGGCGGCGCTTGAGCAGATCCGATCGATGATCGCCCGCCCGTCAGGCCCCGTGTCCCACGCTCGCTCGGGGCCGTGCGAGGGCAACCGTGTGTGGGCTGGGAACATACGGCGGATTTGCGATGATCAGGTCAAACGATCGCCCGGCAGTGCGGGCGGCGAAGTCTCCGTGGGCGAGTCGCAAGGGCAGCCGCCGGCGCAGCGCGTTCAGGCGGGCAGTAACCACTGCTGGCCAGGAGACGTCGACTGCAGTGACCCTGGCGCCCCTGCTCGCGCCGAGGAGAGCCAGCAGGCCGGTGCCCGTCCCGATCTCCCGCATTTCTGGGGACCGAGGCGCTCGCGGGCGAGCGCCTCGGCGAGGAACCAGGCGTCCGCCTGCGGGCGATAGACACCCGGGAGAGCGATCAGGCCCGGGGGGATGTTCAATCTCCAAGCCGTGCTGGTCACTGCGTACCTCCAGAGACAGACGCCCTGAGCAAGCTGTCTGGCCACCACCTGTGCGACTGCCCCAGCGGAGCACCCCTATCCGGAACTCGGCGATCTTCAGACGATCAGGCAGCCCCACCCCGCGGGGGTGCCTCGTACAGACCCGCACTTCACGCGGCAGGGCCGCGGCGGTGCGACGCTGGACGGAGGGGGCCGTACGTGGAGGTGGAAGTGCGTCCGATCTGGTCCGGTGCGATCTCCTTCGGCCTGGTCACCATCCCAATCAAGGTGGTCCCGGCGACCGAGTCGCACGCCATCAGCCTCCGCCAGATCCACACCGCCGACGGCGGACGGATCCGCTACCGCAAGGTGTGCGAGCTGGACGGGCAGCAGCTGCGCCAGGACGAGATCGTCCGCGGCTACGAGACCGCGACCGGCACCCTCGTCCCCGTCACCGACGAGGACCTCGACAACCTGCCGCTGCCCACCGCGAAGGCGATCGAGATCGTGTCCTTCGTGCCGGCCGCGAGCATCGACCCGATCCAGATCGGCGCCTCCTACTACCTGGCCGCGACCGAGAAGGTGGCCGCGAAACCGTACGAGCTGCTGCGGCAGGCCCTGGAAAGATCCGCGAAGGTGGCCGTGGCCAAGTTCGCGATGCGCGACCGCGAGCGGCTCGGCCTCTTGCGGGTCAAGGACGACGTGATCGTGCTCCACGCGCTGCGGTGGCCCGACGAGATCCGCCCCACCGCCCAGGTCCCCGTCCCCGACGTGGGTGTCACCGACGACGAGGTCGAGGCGGCAGTGCGCCTCGCCGAAACCCTCACCGGCGATGGCATCGGGGAGCTGCGCGACGAGTACCGAGACGCCCTGGAGGAAGTGATCGCCGCGAAGACCGGCACCGGCACCATGCCCGCGCCCGCGCCCGCCGAGGAGGCACCGCCCGCCTCCGCCGAGGTCATCGACCTCATGGCCATGCTGGAGAAGTCCGTCCAGGACGCGAAAGCCACTCGCGGCGAACCTGCCACGGTGCACCCCCTGCCCGCCAAGAAGGAGACGACGGCCAAGAAGACCGGCAACACGGCGGCCGCCGCGAAGAAGACGGCCACCAAGAAGGCCACTTCAAGGAGGAAGCCCCGAAGCGCATGACCGTGGGAGGCCGGGTCCTCGCTCCGTATCGGCGCCGCCGTCCTCCCGGGCCATGAACTCGGCACCCAGGAGACGCGGCTGGGCCCCGACCAAGGGGGAAGAGGTCGGGGCCCAGCCGCTCTGTCAGGTACACGCGGCCGCGGTCAGTGGCGGAAGGCGTCCTTGACGTCTTCCTTGGCGTGACGGGCGTTGCCCTTTGCCTGCTCGGCTTCGCCCTCCGCGGTCATTCGCTCGTTGCCGACGGCCCGCCCGACGGCCTCCTTGACCTTGCCCTTAGCCTGCTCGGCGTGGGCCTTACTCTTCTCCGTGCCCGACATCGGGGACCTCCTCGTTGCTGTACCGGATTGGTCGTGACCGCTCTCCTGCTCCCGATCACCGGCTGCAAACCCACCGGGGCTGCCCCAGTCCCTCGGCCAGGACACCGGCTCCCCACTCCTGCTACCGGCCGTTCCCATTCCTGGAAGCCGTTCAGCGGTCGTCTCCGGAGGCGGGCCGGTTGCCGAAGTTCCCGTACCCCTTGAGCTGGTGAGGATTCAAGCGTTCCCCCGAGTCGGCGTCCGGCATGGGGTCCGTCTCTCTGCCGGAGGTCCCGGCCCCTTCTTCACGTGTGGGCCCCGGGTGGGCGGGGCGGGAAGGCCGTTCCGTATGGAGGGGTCCGCTGTCGCGGGCCTGGATACGCCGCCCACGGGCGAACGCGATCAGCAGGAACACCACTACGGCTACTCCGACCAGCAAAAATATCCAGATCATCGCGCTGTTCATGCCTAGCGTCTACCCAGCAGCGCGTCGTCATGCCAGTCGGCCGCCTGACGCGGGCAGCGGACGACGACGGGCTGAACGGCGGAAGGGTGGCTAGCTGTCGGCCGAAATGGAGCAGGTCTGTCGTGCACTGGTCTTGGCAGTCCTTCTGCTGACCGTGGTCTTCCGAACAAGTGACCTGCCGGTCTTCCGGAGGCGCGACAGCCGCGTGGCAGGTGTCAGCTGGAGATGGCTTCCAGGAGGTCACCGACCTGGGGGTCGGGGAGGGCTCGGGCAACGTCGGCCTGGGCGACGATGCCTACGAGGTCGTGGCCGTCGATCACGGGCAGTCGCCGCACATGGTGCTCGGTCATGGTGTGGAGGATCTCGGAGGCGTCGTCGTCGGCGCCGATCGTGACGGCCTCGCCTTGGGCGAGTTCGCCCGCCTTGCAGGTGGCGGGGTCCTTCCCGGCGGCGAGGACCTTGATGACGATGTCCCGGTCGGTGAGCATGCCCTTCAGCTTGTGGTCGGTGCCGCAGATGGGCAGTGCGCCGACGTCGAGGCGTGCCAGTTTCTGCGCCGCCTCCAGGACGGTTGACTCGGCGTCGATGCATTCGGGTTCCGGAGTCATGATGTCGCGCGCGGTGGTCATCAGAGCCACCTCTCATCTCAGAAGCGAATCCTTCACCCAGCGCCTGCCCCACCTTTTGCCACCCACGCGTTCTTTGGCTGGGCGGGCGCCGGTGGGGGGCGACCCCAGCCCGACGGCTCTCGGCGCAAAGCTGGGCGTCGACCGCCTGGTTGGGCCCGTCCCCGTCCGGGCAGCCGCCCGGTGGAGGGAGAAGGCGATCGTCATGGGCTGTACAGCTCTCATCGTGATCGACATGATCAACACCTATGAGCACGAGGACGCGGACGTGCTCGTCGATTCCGTACGCACTGCACTGCACGGCGTGAACGCGGTCCTGCGCCGGGCCCGGGCCGACGACTCGCCCGTGATCTACGTGAACGACAACTTCGGCCGCTGGCGGTCCCACCACGGGGAGATCCTGCAGGAGGCGCTCGCCGGCAAGCACTCCGAGCTGGTGGAGCCGATCGCGCCCGACAAGAGCTCGCTCTTCGTGGTCAAGGCCCGCCACTCGGCCTTCTTCGAGACCCCGCTGGCCTACCTGCTGGGACAGCTCGGCGCCGAGCGGGTCGTCCTGTGCGGCCAGGTGACCGAGCAGTGCGTCCTCTACTCAGCCCTGGACGCCTACATCCGCCATCTCGACGTCGTGGTAGCGGCGGACGCGGTTGCCCACATCGACCCCGACCTCGCCGAGGCAGCCCTGCGCATGATGGAACGCAACATGGCGGCGGACATCCGGCTGAGCCACCAGATCACCTTCGACGGCCCTCCCGCACGCTGACCCACCCCGCCCACGCGCCGATCCGAAACGTGACGCTCAGATGGACGGCCACACGACCTCGCCGACGAGAGTGCCCCGGGTCAGACGATCGGGGATGCGGCGTAGTCGTGGCGTTAGTGGCCGTCACCGTGCCAGTCCAAAAACAGCACCTCGTCGTGTCGGCAGCGCCAGTTCGCGGCCGCGGCCCGGCCCACTCCGGCGATCCGCACGTAAGGCCACGGCTAAGGTGTCCGCGAGGCCGACGACCGCACCGGGCGGAACGGTATGGGCGCTCCGTAAGGCCCCTAAAGTCCGGTGTGGAGGGCGGGCCCGGGTCGGCAGCGGTCAGGCCAGGAAGCGCTCGACGGCCTCGCGGGCGCGAGCGTTCGAGGCTGCAGCTTCGGCCAGGGACCGGGCGAGGGCATCGATCCACTCGTCCAGGCCCACGGGGCGCCGCGAGAGCACAATGCCCCGTACCTCGTGGCGGATCTCCCCGGCCACCCGGCCACGGTCCATCCGCAGCGAGAGCCGGTGCTCCCCCAGCGCGACGTCCAGTTCGGCGACCGAACCCTCGCGCCCGGCCACCCGTTCCGCGACGGAACGCCTGCGCTTGACCCGTACGGCGCCGGGCGGCAGCGAGTCCGCCAGGTTCGCAGACAGCACGTTGACGTAGAGGTTCAGGTCCGCGCTGTCCCGGCGCAGTGCCGCGGCCAGCAGTTCCACTTCCAGCTCAGGCATCGAGGCCCAGCACCATGGTCGGCCGATGGATGACGTGGTCGTCGCGCAGCGGGCGCACCGCAGTCCCGAGGGCGAAGAACTCCGTGGTGTGCGATCCCCAGCTGTGCGAGTGCTGCCGCAGCTGGACCGCCACGATCCCCTCGGCGTCCAGGGCCTTCCCTTCCGCTTGCATGCGGCTCATCGCCAGCTCGCGCGCGTCGTAGAGTGCCTGGGTGAACGTCTCGATCTCGACGTTGCGGCCCGTGGTGCTCAGCGCTTGGGCGAAGCTCTGGTGCGCCACGTGGTACACGCACGACCCCATGACCATATCCAACGGCGCGTATCCGGCCCGGATCAGCGTCCAGAAGTCCTGGCCGGACAGGTCCGAGGTGAACGGCTTGCCCTTGTTGTTGAGCCAGGTGCCGCCCGTTCCCGGGTCCGCACCGTCCGCCTTCACCGCCGTGCCGACTGCGATGAACTCGGCGAGGTCCGAGCCGAACTCTTTGAACTCGATGTCCAGCCGCACCCCCACGACCCCGTCCGCCCCCAGAGCACTCGCCTCGGCCTCCATCCGGCTCATCGCCAGATCGCGCGCGTGGTACATGGCCTGGGACAGCTTGGTCAGCTCCTGGTTCTTCGACCACCTGCCGAGCTGCACGCCGACGTGGTAGACCGAGGAGCCGAGGACCAGGCCGAGCGGGCGGAAGCCGGCCTCGCGCACGAGCAGGAACTCGTTCACCGTCAGGTCCGAGGTGAAGAACGAGCCCTTCTCCCCCGGCTGGAGCTGCGCGAGCCGCCGCATCGCTTCCTCGGGTATTCCCTCGGCGGCCGGCTGCGGGGCTCCCCCGGCCCGTTCCCGCCCCGTTGTCTCGGTCATGTCAGCCCTCGCGCTCCAGTCTCATGATGGTCAGTGGCCTAGGCCCGGCAGGCCGCGCGGAGCGGCCGAACTGGGTGATGGAGGTGCCGACGAAGACCGCCTCCGCGCTGAAGTCGCACGCGTACCCGAAGCTGGGGCACTCGCTCTCGCGCACCCTCAACTCCACGTCGTCCACCACCACTCCGTCGGCACCGTGCTTCGCGGCATCGAGGGCCAGCTGTTTGCGGGCGTCCTGGCGGACGTGGTTTATCAGCTGGGTGTAGCCGTCGACCTCCTGGTTCCCGGCGGTCCAGTGGATCCGGCGGGAGGTGCGCCAGTCGTCGTGCCGGGCGTCGAGGGCGATACCGAAAGCGAGTCCGGTGGGAACCCACCCGGCGTACAGGAGCTTGGCGAAGTCCTGGCCGCTCAGGTGTGAGGTGAAGGGCACGCGCGGCCGGACGCGCGAGCGGGCCCGCACCGCGGTGCCCACCGCGGTGAACTCCAGCCCCTCCCCCGAGAACTCGACCTCGCGGACCCGCAGCTCCACCCCGACGATCCCGTCTCCGCCGAGCGCACGGCACTCGGCCACCGCGCGGGCCAGTGCCACCCTGCGCGCCTCGTACATCGTCCTCACCAACTGGGAGAAGGACGAAGCCCACGCCGAGGACGGCACCTTCTTGCCGCCCGTGACCGACCACGCACCCGGGCAGCCCCAGAGACCGGTGTACCCGATGGTGAAGACGGCCGTACCAAACACCTGCCCGACCGGCTCGAACCCAACGCCCTTGACCGCCGCGAACTCCTTGACCGACAGCGCCGAGTCCCAGGTACCGTCGGCCCGGGGCTTTGGCGACCCACCGGCAGCGCCCCCCGGCAGACTGGCGTCTCGTTGGTGTGTCATCGGCTCCTGTGCCATCGGCCTCTCGGCTGACCGCGCGGATCGCGTCGCCCTTTTCGGCAGCGTATGTCATCGGCCGGATGAGCGAAACGGAGATCCCGGGCTCCAACGAATCTTGCTGGCACGGCCCTTGGGCGTGGCTTCGTCACCGTGGGGCGTCGCCATGCGGAGACGGTGCCCGCCGCCGAAACCGGCTGGCCGGGCGGCGGAGCGCGCCAGGACGGCGACGGAAGCGCGTAGGGCGTCGACGGCATCGTGCTGGACTGCCCGGCTGGCTCTGTTCCGCAGTTGGTGGAGTGGACCCTGAAGCAGTCTGGGCTCGGTGCGCCACGCCCGAACCGGAACGGCAAGGACTCCCACCCGCTGGTCGTCCTCACCACGGCGGCAGCCGTGAAGCTGGGGCTGCCGGAGCGACTGGAGGGCCACGACCAGCGCCACTCCCTGCGGCTGCCCGACGATCATCCGGTCGTCAAGCAGCTCGCCAAGGCGAAGTGGAAGCTGGCGCAGCGCGGCTTCGGGCAGCGGCAGTGCGTGCAGCTCGCGATCCTGCCGTGGGGCGCGCTCGATGCGCGGTCCTGGCTCGGTGTCGCAAGCATGGGGCCGGCCGAAGTTGCCCGCGTGCTGGGTACTTACGCGGCCCGGTGATCATACCGTGCGGCTCCACCGCCGCCTCCGGGCTGGAGTTCATCACTGTGCTGCGCCCGCCGACCCGCGCCGTGAAGAACGAGACCACCGGTGAGTGGGCGTCCGCCTACAACCCGGGCTCGCTCGGCACCGAGCCGATGGACCCCGCCGCGCAGGGCTGGACCGGCGGCTTCCTCGACGAGGAGGCCTACCAGTGGGTGCGCGAGGTCGAGCTGCTCACGGACGAGGAGTGCCTGCTCCCGTACCCGGTCGGCTTGGACCTCAACACCGCCTTCCTCGCCGCGGCCGCGCGCCTGGTCGTCGGGGCAGCGTTCACCATTCCAGGGTGGCCAACGCCTTGCCTATCTGGCCGGAGACCCTGACGGTACCGTGGTCCTTGAATTCGGCCGCGTGCCATTCGGCGAAAGCCCTGGCTATCCTTTCCGCCTTCGCCTTATCGACTTCGGTTCCCTCGGAATCACGGTTGAGACCGGTAAGTATGCGGGCCGCCACAGGCTGGCTGTCCGGTGCGTCCACCACGTGCATGAAAAGGTCCGTCAGATCTACGTTCGCCTTGTCTTGCTCGAGGTACTTACGGAACGCTTCCGTAGCCGGGTTCATCTCGGACGTCCACGTTGGTGAAGGCTCGCCCTGGGAGCTGTCTTGGCTGCTACAGGACAGCGTCGCGCCAGCTAAAGGACGACGGCCACCGCGCTGAGACAGATCCCGCGACGGCGGCCGGAACGGAGTTTCGGAGCGGCACCGCGAGAGGAGGCGCAGTCACTCTGGTCGTTGAAATTCATACGCTTCCGCTCTTTCGACTGTTCCCCTGTACTGAAGAGACGTGGCATCCCGCCCGCAGGTTCCCCGGCGGGTTGTTGGGGCGTAGAGCCCCGACAACCCGCCGGGGACGGGTCAGCCCTTGTTCCGCCGTTCCCAGTCGATGTACAACACGCCCGCCGTGTCGTTCAGAGAGCACGTGGCCTCCCAAACGCCCTGGTCGCGGGCTTCGAGGTGGCCTGCCCCGATGGGGTGAACCGTCCCGGGGCTCGCCCGCACCTCGCTCTCCCAGCCTGCCGAACGGGATAGCGTTTCATCCTGTCTATATACATATGAGGCAGGTGTGGCATGACCCAGGTCCTTGGGTATGAGAGCAACGCCATCGTCGAGCTGCTGGGTGTTCTCCCGGCGGACCGCGATGCGGAGTGGCTGAAGAACTCCCTTCAGCAGGCGATCATGGTGGAGATCGCGACCATCGGTCCGTACGCGAGCGCCCTGTGGTCGATCAAGGAATCGAATGCGGCGGTTGCCAAGAACATCCGGGAGATCATCTTCGATGAGATGACCCATATGGGACTGGTGTGCAACATGCTCACCACCATCGGGGGGACGCCGGTCCTTGCCGATCCCAAGGTGGTGCCGAAGTACGAGCGCGCGCTGCCGGGGGGCGTGCGGCCTGAACTTATCGTCTTCCTGGAGGGGCTGACCAAGGACTCGGTCGAGATGTTCTCCGAGATCGAGCGCCCGGATCGCCCGGTCGCCCAGTTCGGGACCTTCGCCACCATTGGGGCCTTCTATACCGCGATCGAAGAGGCATTCGAGGCGCACCAGCACCTGATCACCGGCGACCGGCAGATCGACTTCTCCCTTCAGAGCCACGGCCAGGGCAACAAGATCGTTCCGCTCAACAGCATCGAGAAGGTGCGAGCCGCGATCGAGATCATCAAGGAGCAGGGCGAGGGCACCTCCGCCTCACCCGAGAACCCCTTCCCCGGCAAGCCCGGCGAGCTGGCACACTTCTACGTGTTCCGGGAGATGTTCCGCGGCAAGAAGCTGATCAAGATGTCGGAGAATCCGGCCGTCTGGGACTTCAAGGGCGACGATGTCCCGCTGCCCCCGGCCTTCCCCATGGGGCGGGTGCCCGAGGGCGGTTGGGCCAACGGCGGGCTGAACGCGCCCACGCCCGAGGTTCAGCAGGTGCTCGCAGCGTTCAACACACATTTCAGCGAAATGCTGCGGGCCCTGCAGGCAGCCTGGCTGACGGGTGACTCGGACATCCTGTTCCCGGCGATCGGCCACATGGGCGGGATGCGCACCGAGGCGCGGAAGCTCGTTCAGCTGGAGCTGCCCGACGGCAGCGGGAAGACCTACGGGCCGGAGTTCCTGTACGTCGAGGAGTGAGCCTGCTGCCTGCCGGCAGCGACCGGACCCTCTCCGACAGCCCGTTCTGAGCCAGTTCGGCCTTAACTCAACTGCGCCGCGAGGGCGCGGGCGCGCCGGGCCGTGGCCGGCCTTGGAAGCTCCCGCTTCAGGACCGGGTGCTGTTGGTGGCCGCGTACTGGCGCACCAACCTGACGCTGAGGCAACTGGCGCCCCTGTTCGGGGTGTCGAAGTCGGCGGCGAACCGGGTCATCGACCACCTCGGACCAAAGCTCGCGCTCCCGCCGCGGCGCCGCTTCCGCGAGGACGCCGTGCTGATCGTGGTCGGCACCCTGGTGCCGACCCGCGATCACACCGTGGCTGAGCAGTCGAAGAACTATCGGTACTCGACCAACCATCAGGTAGTCGTCGACACCGACACCCGGCTGGTGGTCGTGCTCGGCCGGCCACTGCCGGGCAACCGCAATGACTGCCGGGCCTGGGCCGAGTCCGGCGCGAAGGTCGCCGTCGGGAAGACCGTAACGATCGCCGACGGCGGCTACCGTGGAACGGGACTGGTCATCCCTCACCGCCGTCGCAGCGCGGATGAAGAACTCCCCGGCTGGAAGCAGGCGCACGACAAGAGCCACAGGCAGGTCCGGGCCCGCGTTGAGCACGTCTTTGCCCGCATGAAGACCTGGAAGATCTTGCGCGACTGCCGCCTCCGCGGCGACGGTGTGCACCACGCGATGCGCGGCATAGCCCACCTGCACAACCTCAACCTCGCCGGATAGGCGTCGGCCACCTGGAGGCCGCTGACATGAGCTGCTGGTGAACCCGACCCACGCCACTCCCGAGGTCATTTCGGCTGCGGGCGGGCCTGCTTCACCTCGCGGTCGATAGCCCAGGCGTCAGCGACCGGCCCGAGGTGGCCGAGTTTGTCGGGGTTGATCACCGAGCGGATGGTCTGGATCTGCCCATCGAGCACCTCGAGGGCCAAGGTGTGGAGCACCTTGCCGTCCCGGTCGCGGAAGATCGCTCCGGGCTGGCCGTTGACCTCGTGCGGCTCGAAGGTCACGTCGATCCGGGCCATCCGGGGGAAGACGGAGGCGAGCAGCCGGGCCACGTTCTCGGCGCCGATGACGGCCCTGGCAAGCTGCGGGGCCTTGCCGCCGCCGTCCCCGACCATCGACACGTCGGCGGCGAGTAGATCCCGCAGGCCGACGACATCGCCTTCGCGGAGGGCGTCGAAGAATCGCGCCGCCAGTTCCTGCCGCTCCTGACGGTCCGCTTCGAACCGTGGCCGTCCGGCCTGCATGTGCCGCCGCGCCCGTACCAGCAGCTGCCGGCACGCCGCCTCCGACCGCTCCACCGCCGCGGCGACCTCGTCGAAGCCGAAGCCGAAGACCTCCCGCAGCACGAACACCGACCGCTCCAGCGGACTGAGCCGCTCCAGGAGCAGCAGCGCCGCCATCGACACAGAGTCGGCCAGTTCCGCTGAGCGTGCCGGATCCTGATAGGGATCGGTGAGCAGCGGCTCGGGGAACCACGGCCCGACGTACTCCTCCCGCCTCACCCGTGCGGAGCGCAGCACGTCGATCGAGATCCGCGTCACCGTGGCGGACAAGAAGGCCTTGGTCGACGTGGGCCGGGTCGCCGAGCCGTCGAAGCGCAGCCAGGTCTCCTGTACCGCGTCCTCGGCCTCTCCCACGCTGCCCAGAATCCGGTAGGCGATCGAGAACAGCAGCGGCCGCAGCTCCTCGAACTCCTCGACCTTGCTCACGCCGACTCCCCCTTGCAGTCCGCCCGCCCGGCCGTACTCGTCGGCGCGGGCATCTTCTGGTGATCATCCGGTTCACCGGCGGCGCAGAGCAAGGCCCCCACGGGCCGGGAGCCCAGAGCCCGGGCCCGGGCCGGTTGCCGACGTTCAGTGGAACTGCCCGACCTCGTAGTCGCCGGCCGGCTGCTGCGTGATGATGTTCAGCCGGTTCACCGTGTTCATGAAGGACACCAGGATCACCAGGGCGGTGAGCTGCTCCTCGTCGTAGTGCTCAGCGGCACGCGCCCAGACCTCGTCGCTGACCCCGCCGGCCGCGTCCGCGACCCGGGTCCCCTGCTCCGCCAGCTCCAGCGCGACGCGTTCGGCCTCGGTGAAGACCGTGGCCTCCCGCCACGCCGCCACCAGGTTCAGCCGCACCGGGGCCTCCCCGGCCGCGGCGGCCTCCTTTGCGTGCATGTCGATGCAGACGGCGCAGCCGTTGATCTGGCTCACGCGCAGCGCCACCAACTCCTGCGTCGCGGCCGACAGCGGGGATTCCTTGAGCGCCCTGCCCGCCGACATGAGGTACTTGAGGGCCTTGCCGGGGTTCGGGCTGGCGAAGTAGTTCAGTCGCGCGTCCATCGTGTGCTCCTCTGTGGTCGTCAGTGGCTACACCCCCTGAGACGAGGTAGCCCCACGCCCTGTGACACGGACGCGTGTGACCCACGTCTCCCTGCTGCCGGGTGTTCGGAGATGCACAGGCGGGGTTGCTGTCTCGTCACAGGGGTGCGGGCAATCCTCGATCAAGGAGTTGATGATGAACCTCACGCTGTGGATCACTGCTGGCCGCTGTCTGACTGGTCGGCAGCGCCAGACCACTCAGCTCAGGGCGAGCCGGTTGCCGAAGGCGCCCGGGCCCAGCCCGGTGTATGGACTCCGGAACGGCTCCGGCGCCGTACTCATGCCAGCCACGATCCATGTTCACCGCACCTCAAGATCACTTGCGGGACAGCCCTTAGTCGTGTCTCTCCGCGCGAGCGGAGGTGGTCCGTCGTGCCGATGGTCCGCGCAGGCGGAGGTGGTCCGTGCCACGTGATCTCGGCGGCGCGCAGTGCTTCTCCGCGCGAGCGGAGGTGCTCCGAGAACAACAGCTGCGCGTCCTGACCTCCGACGTCCGGCAGGCCGCGGCGGAGCCACCAGCACTGGCGGAACCCGCGCAGCGTGAGGCTGCCGCGCCGGCACCCGGCACCCGGCACCCGGCACCCGGCAAGGCAGGCTGACGAACCGGTGTACTGGCCGCGCCGGACGCGCCATGAAGCGGCTGCCCCGGGCCGTCTGCCACTAGCTAAAAGAAGGCTCTGCACCCATCCCTGGGCCCGGCCAGGGCTTCACCGACGGGCCGAACCACAGGCGCGTCACGTGCGGCCAGCAGCCCGCTCCACCCGCCCACGATGCGAGCCACGCGGCGATCGACAGGCTTCACCGGCTGCGCTTCCGCAGTCGGGGCACGCCACGGCCAGCACGGCCGGGGAGCCCGGGGACAACGCACTCACACGTCGCCTCTGAGCCTGGGCCGCGCGCGCATCGAGAATGGGCTGCACACGCTCGTCATGAGGGGACGGGCCAGCCGAAGGATCAAGCCGTCGTCCCGACCGGTGCTGGCTGCGGCAGCATGACCGCTGCTCCGGAACGCTGGGCTCGTTCAGCACAGGCCCGGTGGAGAGCGGCGGCCTCGGTCGCCGCGGCCTGGCGGCGGCGCTGCGCACGGGCGGCCTCGATCAGGGCCGACGCATCGTCCGCCACCGCCTCCGGCTCGGGGAACGCCCTGCGGCTCAGCTCCCGCATCTCGGCGCTCTGCCGCTTCACCGCCTCCGCGATGCCCGAGTCCGCCTGGCGCGGCGGCGCGGCCGCACGGTGCGCCTCGATGGCACGTCGGTAGCCCTCCGGTGGGGTCCGTCGCTGCACCAGAGCGGCGGTCGGCGTAACCGGTCCCGCGGCAGCGTCGGCCCAGCCGGGAGCGGGTGCAGCCCCCGGCGGCAGGACCCGCAGGGCGCGCACCACCGTACCGCCGGCCGCGGCGTTGGCGGCCGCGATGACCCGGGACTGTTCCAGGCGCGCCTTCGTCGCCCAGGCCGACGATTCCGGGCACACGGTGAGCCGGCCGGACTCCGGATCGAAGCCCACGGCGGTGACATGCCCGGCGAGGTCGGGGGCGATGGCCGCCCACCACTCGCACAGGGAAGCGCCAGTGGCCGGGAGCGTCCAGGCCCGCTCGGTGACCAGCGCGCCAAGTGCGGCACCGAGGCCCATCGGCTCGCGCCCTTCCCGCCGCACCGTACGGACGACCCGCGGCTTCGACTTCGCCTTCTGGCCACTGTCATTCCTCCGCGCCGCCTCCATCGCGGCCCGCAGCGCGACCCGCGCCAGGTCCACTCTGGACACCTCGCTGCCGCTCATGCCTGCCCCCACGGCGTGTACCCGAGCTCCAAGTGCCCCAGGCCGGACAGGCGCTGCACGGTCGCGACGAACGCCTGGGTGAACAGGCGCTGCGCCGACGTCTCGCCGTACCGGACGATGTGGTCGAGGACGACCTGGTGGTAAACGGCCGCGCGGTCCCGCCGGGCCAGGACCTGCTCCCGGGTGAGGTCCTCGAGGACCAGCTCCTGGTCCTCCTCAACGCCGGAACGGTCCGGGACCGGGGCCCGGGTCGCGGTAGCCGGGCGCGGCGCGGGCATCACGACCGGCGCCACCAGCGCGGCCGGGTCATCGAAGTCCGGCTGCGCGACCGCGGCCTCGGCACGGGCCTGGGCGGCAGCCGCCTGCTGCTCACGGATCTGCGCCCACTGGTAATCACGCATCCACGCCTCGGCGGTTACAGTCTCGTGAAGCTGCCGGTCGGTGGCCGCACGGCGCTTCCGCCTCGGAAGCGCTGGGCATCGAGGCGTCGACGGCGGCAGCGTGGTGGGGATCCGGGTCGCGGCCGCAGGGCGGGCGCCCGGCTCGATGGCCAACCACGCCCTGTTCGTGGCCACCGCGAACCCGCTCGGCCACGACCAGCTCTTCGAACGGTTTCTCTCCGTCCGGCGGCGGTCGCCGTCCGACATCGACGTGGAGTCCGTGCGCCGGGGGGGCTCACCGCTTCGTTCCAGCACTCGAACACGCGGCGGCGGACTTCCGCTGGACCTGGTAGCACCCCGGCGCGTGGGGCATCGCGGGATTGGAGGTGGGCTGTTCCGGTGGTCCGTCGGGCGGGTTCGGGGGCGCTGCGCGAGGTGCGTGGCTGCCTTCACCGGCACGGGAGATTCTGGGATCCCGTGCGGCGCGGCCGCCTCCACCGTCGTTCGAGCCCGGCCCGCCGGGAAGCTACGGAGACCGATGCCCCCGACCGTCGCCCCCGAAGCCACCGCCGCGGCCCTCGTGCGCCGCCCCCAGCTGTGGCTGGTGCCCACGATCCTCACGGGGCTGCTGGCCCTGCTGCTGTCCCTCCTCTACATGGGCGGCATCGTCAATCCCAACGCGGAGCTGCGGGACCTCCCCATCGCCCTGGTCAACGAGGACACGGGCAAGCCGCCGCCGGGGCAGCAGCAGAATCTGGGCGCGCAGATCACCGCCTCCATCGCCGCCGACCCGGCGGGCGGCAAGGCGGACTGGCGTGAGCTGAGCCTCGCGCAGGCGCGGGATCAGTTGGACTCCGGCAAGGTCTACGGCGCGCTGGTGGTCCCCGCCGGGTTCACCGACGCCGTCACGGCGCTGCCCACGGCCGCGGCCACCCGCCTGCCGACGCTGACCGTGCTCACCAACCCCGGCAAGGGCAGCCTCGGATCCTCGCTGGCCGGACAGATCACGACGCAGGCCGCCCACCGCGCGTCCCGCGCGGTCGGCGAACAGCTCACGGCGGCCGCCGGCACCTCCGCCACTCCCACCACGAAGCTGCTGCTCGCCGATCCGGTGGACGTGGTCACACAGGTCGGACACCCGATCGGCACCCACAGCGGACTGGGCCTGACGGCCTTCTACTACACCCTGCTGCTGGTGCTGGCCGGATTCATGGGCGGCAACGTCATCAGCAACAGCGTGGACACCGCCCTCGGCTACGCCGACAACGAAATCGGCCCCTGGCACACGCGCCGCCCGACGGTGCCGAGCGACCGGACACAGACGCTGCTCCTGAAGATGCTGATGACAGCCGGCATCACGCTCGTCAGCACCACGCTGGTGATGGTGGCGTGCGTCGGCATCCTGGGGATGGACGCCTCCCACCTGCCGCTGCTGTGGGTGTACTCGTACTGCGCGGCGCTCGCCGTGGGTCTGGGTGTACAGGCCATCAACGCCGCGTTCGGCGGCATCGGTCAGCTCGTGTCGATGTTCGTGTTCATCGTGCTGGGGCTGCCCTCATCGGGCGCGACGGTCCCGCTGCAGGCCGTCCCGGCTTTCTACCGCTTCCTCTCGCACTTCGAACCGATGCGTCAGCTCAGCGACGGCGTACGGGCCATCCTCTACTTCGACGCGCGCGGCGACGCCGGCCTCACCCACTCCTGGATCATGATCGCTCTCGGTACGGTGCTGGCGCTCCTCTTCGGCTTCGCGATGACCGCCTACTACGACCGCAAGGGCCTCAAAAGGCTCACCCCGCAGCCGCCCCGGCCTCAGCCAGTCCAGGACTGACGGGCTTGCCCAGCCTGCTGAACCTGGCTTGCCTACCGTGTACGCAGGCTTGCCCAGCGATGCACCCAAGGCTTGCCCATGTGGCCGCGAGGCTTTCCCGGGCCGCAAAGTGCCAGTTCAGGAGGCTCGCCCGCAGCTGCGCAGGTCGGCCCCCGAGCGGCAGCCAGCAAATCCTGAAGAGCCCCAACTCGATCCACTACACCCTGCTGACCGGTGCCTGCCTCCTGGTCGCCGGCGACCTCGTCCGCGGGCTGCACATCGACCACGGCCCCAGCACGGCCAACACCTGGGCACAGTGCCTCCTCGTGCTGATCACTCGCCCAGTGGATTCACTTCTACACCCAGGTCAAGGACCAGCTGCCCAGGGCGTGTATCGAAAGTGGATCTTGGTTATGCGCTTGCCTTACTTCAGAGGTAATCGTCTCAGCGTGCCTGCGCTGGCAGGCTTGGTGATCTCCCCGCGTCGGAGGACGCGGACCGGGACGGAGAGGTCAGCCATGTCCATAGCCGAACCTACGAACACGGCAACTGTGGTTGAGGAGTTGCTGCGCAGAATTGGCGAGGGCGACCCCGAGCGCATCGCCGAGCTGTATGCCGAGCAGGGCGATTGGAAGCTCGACTGGCCGGAGGCCGAGCACGGCCGTACTGCCACGCCGTGGATCCGTCACAGGTCCACCCGGGCCGACGCAGCCACCCACTATCGCGAGCTTGCGGAGTACCACGTGCCGGAGTATGTGGCGACTGAGGTCGAGCGCATCCTTATCGACGGAAGCGACGCGGTCGTGCTCGGCGAGATCCGTCAGACCGCCCGGCCCACCGGACGTGCGTATCACGCGCGGTTCGCTCTGCACCTCACCATCGAAGACGGCCTTGTCACCCGGCACCATGTCTACGAGGACAGCCTGGCCGTCGCCCAGGCGTTCGAGGCGGAGAATCGGTGAAGGGCACCAGGTCATTCGCGAAGATGCTGCCCACAGCCACTCGTTGATGGCCGCGACGAGGACGGTCGCCTCGTAGCGGACCGCGAGCTTGTCGTACCTCGTGGCGGCGTCGCAACGGATCATCCCCGCGGACGCGGGGGTGAACTGGGGCGGTCCAGCCAGAACTGGGTCTTCGCGTTGTGCTCTCCGCCGACGCGGGGATGGACCGCCCCCCGTTACCGCCATGAACACGGCAGGCGGGGTGAGGAGCGACAGGACTGTGAGACGACGTCCAGGCCGAGGTCGACGCGATTCTCGCCGGGACAGGCGCCGCTGCTCCCGACCCTGTGGGGACCTTCCCGCTCGCGGCCCGATCTACTGCACGACAGGCTCGGCCCCGGGTGCCGAGTCCACCGTGCGGTGGGTCAGTGCGCGTGTCGCCTGCTTTCGATGGGCGTGGGCTGACGTTCCACACCGGCGACGGTCGCCTCGCTGCCGCCGCGAGGAGTGTTGTCGTCGTCCGCAGCACACGGGCACGGGAGAGCGGCCGGGCGGAGGAAGTAGGCGCGGAAGCCGTCCCACGCGAGAGTGAGGGCGACGATCGCAACAACCGCGACGATCGGCACTGTTCCCTGCACGAGGCCACCCACGATTGGCCCCAGACCTGCGAGGCTGATCACGATCGCACCTGTCCGCCCCATTTTAGGAACTCGTACTATGTAATTTTCATGCATGTCCAGCCCTGTCCTAGTAGTCCGGAATTACCTCCATCGCCTGGCCTGATCGACGCTACCGGCAGCTCCCGACGGCTGAAGGGAGCGTTCACCCGACCGGGTGGCATATTGCATTCAGGCCTTCTGTGGCCGGGGAGTGGCGGTGTAGCGTCCCAGCCCCTTATCTCGCAAGGATGCTTCCTCAATACGTGTGGAAATTCTCTGTTCCGCTTGACGTATCCCTGGCCGACCACGTTGGAACCGGGAGACACGGCGATTCACCCGGGCACGGTCCTTCCTCTCGCCGAGCACCCGCGACCTGCCCGCCTGCGCCGGGGCCGTCTCCACCAGCACCAAGGTGAAGATCCTGCACCTGGGACGACGACGCACAGACCGAGGTCGACGCGATCCTCGCCGAGACCGAAGCCCCGCACTGGACCCCGTCGGGGCGTTTCCCCTCGACGCGCGCCCACAGCCGGCCTCGATCGGTGCCCTGCCGCTGGCCGTGGCCCGGGACATGGGCTGCCCGGTCGCCTACCTCGCGGGTCTGACAATGCGGCGGGTAGCCGACCTCTACCCCGGCAAGGCCAAGACGGACGCGAAGGACGCCTTCATCACATCGACGGCGAGGAGGAGACCATCGCCGAGCTCGAGATGATCGTCGGGTTCGACGACGACCTGCCCGGCGAAGCGACCAGCGTCGCCAACCGGCTCCACGGCCTGCTGACCCAGATCCACCCCTCGCCAAAGCGAGTGCTCGGGCCGCGGTTGCAGCACCCGGCTGTCCTCACTCTGCTGGAGCGGGTTCGGGTCACCGACTCGGATCCGCAAGGCCGGCCGCCGACGCCTGGTCACCCTGTTACGGCCGAAGGCGCCGAGGATGGCCGAGCGCCTGGCCGAGGACCTGCAGCGCAGTTCCGGGCTCCCAGCCGATCGGTGCCCCGCGGTCCGGGTGATTGCGGGGCAATCACCCGGGTCCTGGCCGGGACCGTTCCCCTGCCGTACGGCGCGCCTGACCGCTACGGTGGTGGCATGGCTCGGGAAATCCGTATTGAGATCAGCGACGAGAAGTACGCGCAGCTGGAGCGTGCCGCGGCGGAGAAGCGGCTGCCGGCCGAGGCATACGTCGGCGAGGTGCTGGATGCTGACCTGACGCGAGGCCGTTTCGTGGAGGGCGCGCGGTCCTTCATCGGCCAGCACGCTGAGGGCTTCGCCCAGCGCTTCGGCGGCCCGGCCGACCACAGCGCCACTGCGGCCTGAGCCCGCGGCATGGGCATGTTCCTGCAGATCGATCTGGCCTGGCTGCTCGACATCGCGCACCAGGAGATCCCCGGCGACCCTGAGGTCGTGGACTGGGGAGCCCTCGAAGCCGCCCGGGCACGGCACGGCTTCCGTGTGATGGACACACAGCCGGTCTACGGACAGCCCCACCACCGGGCTGCTGCGCTGCTGCAGCAGCTCGTACGCGTCCCGGCGCTGGAGCACTCGAACGAGCTGTTCGCGGCGGCGGTGGCTGCTGCGTATCTGAATGCTTCCGGGCTGCCGGTCAACGTGACGACCAAGGAGGCCGTCGACCTCGTGGAGCGGGTGGCTGGCGGCCAGGTCGATGTCCGGGAGATCGCGTCTTCTCTTAAGAACTGGACGCGCTAGTGCTATGACCGGAAAGGTTCACCGGGTCACAGCACCAGCTGGCGTGAGCAGGCGCGCGTCCTCCCCGCCGACGCGGGAATGAACCGTTCTTGCGGCCGAGCCGCTCGCGCGGAGAGCACGCCAGGTTGATCAAGGTCCGGAGGATCTCGGACGGACCACCTCCGCTCGCGCGGAGAGCACTCATCGATGGTGTCCTGGCCAAGGTTTTCCTGCTTGAGATCAAGAAGCATCTTGAGCTTTGTGTGCCAGACGATGTGACCCACGATGTGCCCTCCCCTGCCAGGCGGTCCCTGCCTTCACGGTAGGCGGCGGCACTGACATTTCAACAGAGAGCGTTCGCACGAGGCGACATGCTCAGGCACATCGCGGCGTGGCCAGTGCCGACAGCGGCGATCCGGCGAGGCATCGCCCGCCCCGGCCGGCTCGGCTCGGCGCTCGACCATGGGCGAGATCAGGCTGTCGTCCTGACGTCGACCGGTGTTCCGGTGCACCGGCCGATTACGCCGGGCTCGACAGCAGCAGCGCCGGGAATCAGCCCGCGTCGGGACGCTCGCCGAGCAGCTCAACAGTCGGTGCGGGGCGGGACAGCCCGGTGGTACTGCCCCCAGAGCGCTCTGGGCACCGGGCCTGACCCGTACACCCATGCCGGCACGAGCTGCCCCGACCCTATCCGCAGCAGCCCCACCAGAAGCGGGTTCTCCCAAACAGGGGATAAAGAGCCTCGCCGAAGTCAGTGTCGTTTGCCCAGCCAGCGGAACAGCGCCTCGCACCACGGAGGGGAACGGGCGTGGCGGGCTGAAACGGCGACGCCCGACCTCGGAAGCCCTCACGTTGACGACGGCCGGGTCCGGGGTCAGCAGGCCGTCGGGAACGACGACGTCGGTCCTCTCGATACCGCGGCGTCGGAGCCAACCTCTGCTGCGGTCTGCTCCAGCAGGTTGTGCAGACGGTGCGACGCGTTGAACCCCCCGACCGTAGGGTCCGCAGGGCACGCATGACCGCACGCCGGCCGCAGCGGTGGCGGCCGCGATGCCCTGGCCCTACCGCGCCCCCGGGGCCCATGCCCTCTACCCCGATGGCGGCGGGTCCGGCACCCTGCTGCCGGGGGCGAGCTGGAGGGGGCAGGCCGTGGCGATCCGTACGGTGCACGAGCAGTGGGGCGCGCGGCGTCAGATGACCGGGGGTCGGCCCAGCCTGGTCATCCGCCCCACGGTCCGCCACCGCATGGGCCGCCTTGGCGGGCACGGCACCCGTACGCCTTCGAAGAAGCCGGCCCACCAGGCTGCCAGACCGGACAGCGGGGGTCGCTGCGCGATCGTGTAGGCGGCCCAGGTTGCGAGGTAGACCGGGACCAAGACGGCGGGCAGGTGCCGCTTGGCCAGCCAGACCCGGTTCCGGCCGGTGTTGCGGTAGTAGACCGCGTGCCGGGACGCCTCGGTGCGGGGGTGCTGGAGCACCATGTCCGCCCGGTAGTCGATCTCCCAGCCGGCGTCTAGCGCCCGCCAGGCGAAGTCGGTCTCCTCGTGGGCGTAGAAGAACTGGGTGGGGAAGTCGCCCACCTGGTCGATCACGGTCATGCGGATGGCGTGGCCGCCGCCGAGGAACGTGGTCACCAGCCCGGACACCATCGGGTTCTTGCCGCCCAGACGGGGGACGTGCCTGCGCTGACTCTTCCCGGTCTCGTCCGCGATCCGGAAGCCCGCGATCCCCAGGCGGGGCCTGCTGGCGAACGCTTCCCGGACCAGGCGGAAGGTGTCGGTGCGGGGCAACAGGCCGTCGTCGTCCAGGACCACGACGACGTCGACGCCGCCGCGCTCGCGGAGCCAGGCCACGCCGGCGTTCCGGCCGCCGGGGATCCCCAGGTTCTGCGGCAGCTCCACGCCGTCCACGGCGTCCGGGAGGGGCGGGAGCTTCACGCCCTGGCCGAGGACCACGACGGTTGCCGGATCGCCTTCCTGCGCGGTCACCGAGGCCAGCAGGGCTCCCAGTTCGGCGGGCCGGTCGCCCATGGTCAGGACCACAACCCCGATCTTCGGCATTCTGGTGTTCGTTCCTTTCACGCCTGGTTGTTGAGCAGTTCGGTGGCGCGCTGGTTCTGGCTCGCCGCGCCGACCACACCGCGCTTGCGGTACCGGGCCGCCGCCGCCTGGATCTCCCTGACCGCCTGCCGGTTGCGGTCGGAGACCACACCGCCCATGAAGTCCAGGGACCGGGCCCACAGGCCCACGGCTTCCTCGTGCCGGTACTGACCGGCCACCGATCGCCCCAGGTTGGCCATGGTCAGCCCGTGCTTGAGCTGGTAGGTGCCCGGGGTTCGGCCTGCCAGGGATCGCCGGTAGTGCCGTTCGGCCGCGATGTGGTCCTTCATTGCGGTCAGGGTCTTGCCCATGTGCGAGGCGACCGTGGCCGCCACCGGCCCCGAGGCGGCAGCGTAGGCGGTGACCGGGTCGCGGGTGTCCGTCACGGCGTCCTCGGCGGCCAGAAGGGCCCGTGCGGCCCTGGCGCTCTGTCCGCCGGCCCCGTACGCCCTGGCGCACGTCACCAATAGCAGGGCCTCGGTCTGTCGGTCGACCTTCCCCACAGCCCTGCCCAGGGCCGCTTCGGCGAGCTCGGGACATGAGCCGGGGTGGCCCAGGTCAAGGGCTTGATGGGTCAGGGCCCGCATCATCCACGCGGCGTGGCCGTTCGGGTCGGCCTCGCAGGCGAGTTGGTAGCCCAGCAGGTAGTAGCGCTGGGCGGCGCCCTCCCGCCCGAGGTCGTGGTGTTTCCAGCCGACCAGGCAGGCCAGCTGGGCCGCCGCCCCGAACGCCTCGGACCGGACCGTGGCGGAGGGGAACCGGGCGGTGAGCATCGGTGCGACGGTGTCAGTCAGATAGGCGGTGACGGTGGTTAGGCCGTGGCCGCCGCCCAGTCGTTCGTCCGCGCTGCGGAACATCTCGGTGAGCTGCCGTACCGTCGTGACTTCGGTCGGGCCGACGCTTGCGCCGGTCTCGGCCGCCCGGAGCGTCGCGGCGACCGCTTCGTGGTTGTAGGTCAGCGGCAGACTGACGGCAGCAGAGGTGAATGCGGCGCCGAGGAAGTCGCGGCGACGTTGCATGGCGGATCTCCCGAGATCGGCGATGACGGCCAGTGGATCGGTTTCCATGGCCCCGCCGACTTCGCAGCCTAGACCGATCTCGGCGACCGTCACCCGCCGCTTGGTCCGTCTCGTCAAGGCTTCGGCGATGTAGAACGGCGTCTGGCCGGAAGGTGTACCCCCGGCGACCCAGTAGGCGACGGCCGACGGCCCGGTACTCAGTCGATGGCCGGCCTCGGCTGCTACAGAGCGGATCTCCCTGGCCAGCGCGTAGTACGTGGCCCCGGACTCGGCGATCACGTCCGCTAACGCGCTGTTCGGTGTCCGGTCCCCTGCCAACGTCGACCCCCTCCGGAAACGATCTTGAACGGGTTGAACGGGTTGCTGCTTCGCCCACGGTACTCACATTCCGTGTGGGCGAGTTGACTGTTCATCACGCCGCCCGGGGCTACACCGCCGGTCCGTCCGATGGAGCCCACCCCTGCCCCGGGCGGCACCTGCCGGGGAGGCGGTCCCAAGCCGCCCGGTCGTACCCTCCCCACCACCTTGTCCTCCCGCTCGAATCCGAGGAGACCACCGTGAGCCTGACTGACGCCGACCTGTCCGCTGCCCTCACTGGTTCGACCGTGTTGGTCACCGGGGGCGGGGGCCTGGTCGGCTCCCGCATCACCGCCCGGCTTCGCGCGGCCGGGGCCCGCGTGCTCGCCGTGGGCAAGCTCGACGCCTATCCCGCCACCGTCTATGCCGACCTGTTCGGCGTCCACACCACTGACCCCGACACCATCGTGGGCGACATCGCCGACCCCATGCTCATGGACCACGTCGTGAGGGAAGCGGACTACGTGATCCATGCCGCCGCCGTCGCCGACGTGGCCGCCTGCACCCGCAACCCGATGGCCGCGCTCGCCACCAACGTCACCGGCACCCAGGTCCTCCTGGACGCGGTTCGCCGCTGCAACGCCCGCGTACGCCGGTTCGTGTTCGTCTCCTCGGCAGCCGTCTACGGCAACGGCGACCCCGGGCGCCACGACGTGCAGACCTGGCACGAAGACCTGCCCGTGACCCCGCTGTCGGTGTACGCGAACACGAAGGCGTGGGGCGAGGCCCAGACCGCGCTCGTGCTGGGCGAGGCCAACGTCTCTCACACCTCGGTCCGCTACTTCTCCGTCTACGGCGAACCCCAGACCGTCAAGGAGGGATCGCACTCCTGGGTGGTCGCCTGGATGGCGATGCGAGCCAAACTCGGCTTACCCCTGCACCTGAACGGCGGCGGCCGACAGGTCCGCGACTTCGTCCACGTCGAAGACATCGCCGACGCCACCATCCAGGCCATGCTCGCCCGCGGCGCAAACCGGCAAACCCTCAACATCGGCACCGGCGAGGCCGCCTCCATCGCCGACGTCGCCCACCTCATCCGCAACCACTACCCCGACGCCGAGTTCCAGGACCGGCCGCTTCCCGCAGGCGACCCGCTCGGCGGGACCGCTGACACCGCCCGCACGACCGCCGCCCTGGACTGGGAACCCCGCATCACGGTGCCCGAAGGCGTGGCCCGCTACGTCGCCTGGCTCGACAACACCCCCGCCGCCCTGCCCGACTTCCTGCGCCGAGAGGCCGCCGCAGCGGCCTGACCACTCCCACTACCCCGACGACGACCAGGAGAGTCAGGTGCCCGATTCCATCCGTATCGGTGACTACGTCCACAACCCCGCGGCGTCAGGTCTGGAGGCCACCGGCTACGCCAAGATCGGTGAGTTCGAGCTGTCCGACTTCCTTACCCGCTGGGACGCCCTGCACGACGACGCCCTACAGGTCCTGCCCGAGCGGACCCACCCCACCGCGCAGATCCACCCCACCGCGATCATCGGCGAGGATGTCATCATCGGGCCCGGGGTCCGCGTCCACGAGTTCTCGACCGTCCGCAAGCGCTCCGTCCTCGCCGCCGGAGTGTCCGTCGGCTTCGGCTGCGAAGTCACCCACTCCTTCGTCGGGGAGAACACCGTTCTCGGCCACCAGGTCGGCATCGGGCACTCCGTCATCGGGGCCGATGCCCACCTGTCCGCGAACCTCGTGATCGCGGCGATCAGCCTGTGGAACTACGACATGCGCGTTCCCGTCAAGGAGATCGTCCTTCACGGCCCCGGCGGCGAACCGCCCTACCGGTGCACAACATCCCAATTCGGAGGCCTCATCGGAGACCACGTCCAGACCGGCAGCATGATCACCCTCGGCCCCGGCTTCGCCGTGGGCCGACACTCGGCCATCGCCGCGAGCGTCTGCATGGGCAGCAGCGTCGTCCCCGCAGCCAGCGTCGTGCGCTCCGCATCCCCCCAGGCGATCGTCGAACCCCGCCGCATCTGACCACCTCGGCCGCTGATGTGCTCTCCGCCGACGCAAAGCACGCCGCGAAGCGGGAAAGTCTCGAGGAGTGCTCCCCGCTCACACGGGATGATTTCGGTGCGACGCCGGCCTCGCTGCTCTAGCCGCCCTGCTCCCCGCAACCGGGGCCGGTGTGTGCTCCCCGCGCATGCAGGGATGATCTGGACCCTCTCAGCAAGGCCCGTTCGTCCCGGGCCCGGTGCCGGGCAGCAGTCTCGGTGGTGAACTCGCAGCGACGCTGCAGGACGGCACTATCGATCGGCGCTGGCACGTCGGTGAGCTCCTCCGAGTCCGGAACGACCCACCGGCTGCGCTCCCGCATCACAGCGGTCTGCCTCTCCACCGCCTGCGTGATGGCCGGGTCCACCCGGGAGCAGA
Source organism: Streptomyces sp. NBC_00207 (assembly GCF_045160965.1). NCBI lineage: Bacteria > Bacillati > Actinomycetota > Actinomycetes > Kitasatosporales > Streptomycetaceae > Streptomyces > Streptomyces sp. NBC_00207. The sequence continues at coordinate 451,879 of NZ_CP130715.1, forward strand.
CGCGGCCTGGCGGTGCGCCTCGATCGCACGGCGATAGCCCCCCGGCGGCGCCCTGCGCTCCACCAGCGCGGCAGGAACGGTCGGCTGCGGGACCGGGTCGGCGGCTGCTGCGCGGGCCCGTAAACCCCCGGCCGCGCGAAGGAAGCGGCGTCGGCTGACATGGCAGCGCGGGGCACCGTCAGGGTCCTGTGCGGGGTGGGAACACTCACCGTCGGAGTCAGCGTCGTCGTGTCATCCAGCCCAGCAGAGAGTGCGTCGCTACACCCGGGTCGGGGTCCTGCGCCACGGGCTTTGGTAGAGGCCGCCGCAGTCCTGGCAGCGGGCCGTCAGGAACGCCGACGCCGGGGTGTTCTCCTCGCAGGGCTCAACCACCTCGACCCCATCCGGGAATGCAACGTGCAAGGTCGGGGCCTCGCAGTCACAGGGACCGGACCTGCGGGTGCCGGCGGTCGGCTGTTGGGGGATCGACACGTTCAGCAGGGCCTGCGCTGACGCGGCCGGGGCGGGCGGATTCGTCCGCGAGGGCGTGCTGCGCTCCTCGGCCTGGGTGATGGGCGAGTTCCTCGACGAGGTGCTGCTCGGGCTCCTCGCCCAGGACTGGAAGCCCGACTCGAAGGTCTAGGGCCTGCCACTCGGACAATCGAGGTCGGATCCATGAGCGGATCGCTGCGCCGGTGATCGTGATGTGATCCGGCGCCGGCCTTCGCAGCGCGTGACACCGCCGCGCCGGGTCACCCGCCAGGAGGTTGGGGCGGCGGGGGCTCCGACGGGGGACGGCCGGATCGCTGGCGCGGGACCCACGCTGTGACCGGTGGCGGCGGACCTGGTGCCGAGGCCGCACGCGGCTCGACCGCCGACAGCAGCGGCCCACCCGCGCGCAGGCGTGCAAGGGTCAGCTCATTGCGACGGCGTGCGGGCGGGGCGTCGTCGCGTTCGTAGACGAGCCGGACGCCCGCGAGGCCGAGGTTGTGGACGGTGAGCAGCCGGTAGCCGAACGCGTGGGCGATCTCTTCTATCCGGCGCTGCTTCGCGTCCGTGGTCTGGCCGGGCAACAGCTCGACGCGGCCACGGCCGTCGAAGAGCGAGCATATTTCGTCGTCCTTCACCTGACTCCACCCTCGAGGAAGCGGTCGAACCCGTTCTCCGGCTTCGCGGCGGGCGCGACGAGGAGTTCAGCGTAGACGAACGCCTGCCCGAATCCGCAGTTCCGGGGCAACACCGCCGCCTCCATCGGACTCTGTCCCAGCCGCACCGCTCAGCCCGCTCAGACCGGGCGGAGCTTCATGCGCCACGAGCCCTCGGCGGCGTTGAACAGGAGCAGGAGGGGCCCTTCGGGGAGGGGAGTACTCACCCTGGTGCGGCGGCCGGCCTCGTTGACCAGGAGCGTCTCGGGGGCGGCTTCGATGGTCGCGTGGCCGTCGACCTCGTACCCGTACATCCCGCAGTAGCTGCCGCCGGTCTCGTCGCGGAGCCTGACCTTGAGATCCGCCACCGGCCCCGTGTAGAGCAGTACTTCGGGACCGCGGCCGGTCAGCTCGCGGTCGAACTCGAGCCTGCGGGCGTGGGCGAGCGGCCTGAAGGTCAGCGTCCATCTGCCGTACGCCTGGACACGCAGGCGCAGCCGGCGGCCTTCGGCCCGATCGATGGCCGCGCTGCCGCGGAAGTTCTTCAGCATGGAGTTGAAGACCAGTTGGTCGTCCTTGTTCCGCTCGTCCAGGCTTTCCACGCAGAGGTACTCGTCACCTTCGTACGTCATCTCGACGAGGACGGGACCCTGCGGGACACGGTGGTCCGCGGTGACGACCTGGCTCCCCTTCCCCTCGACGGTGCAGGGCTCGAAGACCGGTCCGAAGGTCCACTCGCCATCGGTATGGGCCCGCGTCGGCGACGCGCTCGGCGCCTGGTCGGCGGATGCGGGTGCGGGCGGCATGAAGGGAGGCGGACCACTGGTCTTCGACACCCCCGCGAGCGGAACGGGGCCCGGTGACACCAGCGCCGGAGGGGGCGTGGCCGGCGCGGGAGGCGTCGCCGAGGCTGCCACCGTGATGCCGAAGTCCGTCATGAGGCCCGCTCGCCCGGAGGCGTAACCCTGGCCCACCGCACGGAACTTCCAGCCGCCCGCGCGGCGGTAGAACTCTCCGAAGACGAACGCGGTCTCCGTCGTCGCGTCGGTGACCGTGTAGCGGACGACCGAGACGCCGTCCGCCGCGAACGCTTCCACGGTCGGTTCCGCCAGGGCCCCGACGGTGCCGCTTTCCGTCGAGCACACGACGAGGACGCGTTCGATCTCCGCCTCGACATGCGGCAGATCCAGTTCGAGCCACTGCTCGGAGACGTCGTGGGCGCCTCCCACGTGCCGTACCGCGGCCGAGGGATGGACCGGCCGGCCCTGGAAGACCACGTCGCCTTCCCCGCGCGCCCTGCCGTGCGCGTCCAGCAGCACAGCGGCGGCTTCGACCAGCGGGGCACCGGGTCGCGGTTCATGGCGCACCGCGACGCGAAGGGCAACGCTGGGGACGTAGGAGTTGGCCCCCTTGGTTATGTGGCTCATGCCGGACATCATGCGGGATGTGCCCAGGGGAAGCGATCACTCCACTTGAGCGCGCGAGGTCGATGACGGCCGTTCCCCTCCGCCGGGGGATGATCAGGCCGGGGCGTCCCAGGCGGTCGTGAGCCCGTCCAGCCACGCGGGCGGCAGGGCTGCGGCGTCCCACTCGTCGCGCAGTTCCTGCGGCGCGGAGACGAGCCGTTCGAGCACGGCGATGCTCGTGGAGGAGTGGAGGAGCGAGTAGCGGCCGTGCAGCGTGATGGCGCTGTCCGGTCCGTAGGCCGCGAACATCCGCTCCAGCCGGTCCCGGTGGGCTGCGGCGAATTCCGTCAGCCGCCCGGCGTACCCGGCCCGCTGCCGGGGGCTCATCGTGCCGAGGACGGCGGCGAGCACCTCGTCGGTCACCTCCGGGTCCAGCTCCGAGACCGCGGTGAACGACAGGTAGAGGGGGGTGACCGCCACCCGCGCCCGTTCCACCTCCACGCGCCCGGCCCGCGGGCGCTCCCCCGCCGGGCCCGGTTGCCCGTCCGCCCCCACGACCTGTACGAGGGTTCGCTCGGCGACGGCTCCGAGCTCGTCGAGGAGGTACCCGGCGCCGTCGAGCCAGCCCGACTCGTACGCCTCGCCCTTGTCCCCCGGAGCGCTCCGGCCGCCGCTCAGCTCCTCGTGCGCGAGGGCCAGGGCGCCCGCCTCCAGGAGCCCGATCAGTTGCCGCGCGTCACCGGAAGGGACCCCCGTCCGCGCGAGGAGCTGCAGCAGCGTCATCCTCGCGTTGTCGACACTGACCTCGTCCGGCCAGCGCCGTCCCTCGTCGGCCGCGCTCATCACGTCCTCCTCATCGCTCGGGTAGTACACAGTGTGTACACCGAATCGCTCCCGTCGATGATCCAACGTCCCACAGTCAGGCTGTGCTCCCCCGCGGCGCGGCCTGCCGGCGGTGGGCCGAATGGACATCTGGGTGTTTTCCCGATGGGGAGGGCAGGCCGTGGCGGCAGCCGCTTCGGGCTTCGGCCGGGGACGCATCGCGGTGCGTGGCCACGTCCCGCTGGACGATGGCGGGTGAGCGGGCCCAGTGCTCGGGCGGAGTCGACGGCACGCTGGAGCACGGCCTCGGCCGCATCGATGACCCGCTGGGGCCGGCGGCGAGTGAGGCGCGGCGGCGGAGCGGAGGAGCGTCATCGCCGTGAACGTCGACGACGACGGCGAGACGCGCGGTTTCTACTTCGTCAAGCAGCGGACCGGGCCGTGCCTGCTCCCGGATCCGCGACGAGGTCCGACAAGGCCGGCAAGGCCGGAAAGGTCACCCAGGCCGCCTGTCCGACCCGCTGACCTGCTTGTCCGAGGGAGCACGGCAGGGTCCGTCAGCCGCAGTGGGGGCCTGCGGCTGACGGACCTCTTCCTCCCGTCCCGGTGTCCTGGCTACGCGGCTCCCGTCATGCGGGCGAACACCACGACGTTGCTGTCGTAGTAGTGCTTCTTGGGGTCGAAGTCACCGCCGCAGGTGACCAGGCGCAGGCCGGCGTGGTCGAGGTTCTTGTAGACCTCCAGTGTGGGGAACTCGGCCTTCGGGTATTCGGCGACCCGGTCCACCGTGAAGGTGACCGTCTTGCCGTCCCGTCGGGTCACCTTGATGGTGTCACCGCCCTTCATCGTCTTCAGCTTCTCGAACACTGCGGATGCTCCGTTCCACGTGACATGGCCGGCGATCACGGCCGGCCCTTGGGAGCCGGGGGTCGGCCCCGGCTCGTACCAGCCCGCGAGCGCGGGGTCCTTGGGGGTCTGCATGGTGCCGTCCGGGTTCTGCCGCAGCGTCTCCAAGGTGCTGGACAGGCCGAGGGAGGGGATCGTGATCTTCTGCGGCTCCGACCGGGCGAGGGCGGGCTCGGCCCGGCCCGCGCCCGTACCGCTCTGGGATCCGTCTGCGGGTGGCGCGGAGTCACCGCCGGCGGGCGCCTTCCCGGTGGGAGCGCCGCCCGCGGCGGCCGGCGCCCCGCCCTGGAGGGCTTGCCCGTCCGAGGCGGGGGGCTTCGCCTCGTTCTGCCCGGAGCACCCCGCGAGGAGCAGCCCGGCGAGGGCGGCGGCCGCCAGGGGGCCCGCGGTCCGGCGGCGGGGCCGCCTGGTGGACCCGGCAGGTGCGGAAAGCGTGGGAGCCGGCTTCACGCGCCGCCTCCGGTGTTCCCCCTGCGCACGGGGACGGCCACGGCCCGCTTCCGCGTGAGGGCCACCGCACCCGCCACCAATGCGAGTACGGTGATCGCCGCACCGTCGCGCACCGTCACCGGCGCCGAGGCGTGTTGCGTCGAGCCGCCGCCGGTCTCGATGCCGCCGACCGGAATGGACCCCACGGCCGCGCCCTTGACCTCTCCGCAGTTGGTCGGAGCCGTGGCCTCCTGGGGCAGCTTCGGGTCGAGTTCGCTCTTGCCGGCGCCCTCGAAGTCGTACTTCTTGTTCTTGTTGCGGTCGATGCCGTGCTGCACGACGTGCAGGTCCTTGATGTGGTCGACCACGTCCTGGCCGACGGCGATCGTCCGCTTGTAGGAGATCTTGCCCTGCTTGTCGGCGACGGGCATCCGGTCCACGGCGAGGCCGCTGGTGGCCTTGGTGTCCCCTGCCGTGGTGAGTGAGATGTTGATGTCGCCGTAGTCATGCGTGGCCTCGGTGTTGCTGAGGACCCCGTCGCCGTCGGTGTCGTCGGTGGCGTCCGGGCATTTGAAGTCGTGCCCCTTGGTCGAACCGTGCAGATGCTGGGCCGACGGCTGTCCGGGCACCATTCCCTTGGATTCGATTTGCACCGTGAGCTGGTTGCCCTTGAGGCTGAGCATGACCGTACCGCTGGAGCCCGATGCGTTCAGCTGCGCCAGGTCGATTTGGTACGCCTTTCCGCCCTCCGCGAGAGCTGGTCCGGAAAGGCCGAGGGTGAGGCACACTGCGGCGGGTACGGCGGCGAGAACCACGAGGCGACCGGCGCGCTTGACTATCACTTTCGCTCCTGTTCCGTGGATCCCCGGAACGGGAATCACAGATCGTACGGGGTTGAAACGGTTTCCTTGAGAGGTGTCTCGCTCCTGGTCTCGGTCTCGCTCCTTCTCCTTCGGTTCCGAACACCTGTGGATCGGTTCCCACGTGAAGATTCTTCAGGCGACTCCCGCATCGGCCGACAGGCGCCCGCCGGTCATCCAGATGCGCGACATCGCATCGGCCAGGGCCGGGTATCGGGCAGCCTCGCAGAGCATTTCCGAGAGGACGAGAATGCCGTGCGCGGTGCATTTCGGGTCGCGGTTCCGATGCAGCCAGACGACCGCGTCACTCAAGGGGCGGCGCCCCAGGGAGATTCCCGAACGGCGCACGTCGGCGGCCGCCTCCAGGTCGAACCGTCCTCCGCCGAAGGGCAGGACTTCCGTTCGGCGGATCCCCGGTGGCGCGACCCAGTCCCGCACGTGGTGGACGTACGCTTCCGGCGGGGCCTGCCAGTTCTCGAAGGTGTTGCGGAATCCGACGATACGAAGGTCGGAATTCTGCAGGCGGAGTTGGATGTAGAGCTCGATGAACAGACCTCGCAGGTGAATGCGCAGGGGGAGGTGAGGCGTTCCCCCCTCCCCATGCCCTGCCCTGCTGAACCAGCCCGGAGCATCTTCCACCCTCGACCTTATGGTCGACGTCAGGAGCCGATACTCGTCCACCGATGCGTACGCCGGGGAAAAACACACTGGTTTCAGCATGGCCACCCCGGATCAGCTGAAGGAGCCGGAACCCGGACTTCTCGGAAGTAATCTGACCGCCGTCGATTCGATCCTGCTGTACTCGCGCACGCAATCCACCGCCTTCGACATCGTTCCGATCGCCGACGGGGTGGCATCAACCCCATCGCCGGGTTCGGTTCCGTTGAGACCTTTGTAGTCCTCCCGGCGGCGACCGGGCGAATAGTTGGCCTCTGATGCTAAGAAATGAGTGCGCGATCCCGGCGACCGAACTGCTGCCGTCGACGCTCAACGAGCCCTGGCGCAGCGTGGATTGGCCCCTCTCGATCGGGGTTCAGAACCTGGGGCCGCTCGGCACTGCCCTCGCCGGCAGGCCGGTTCACCTGGGCCCTTCGCGCTGGATCGGCCCGCCCTCGGACTGCTCCGCATCCTCCGAGCCGACCACGCGCAGGAACTCCGGCACGCCCCTCAGGGCGGGCACCTCCTGACGTCTCCTCAAAACTTCTTCAACGAAGCACGTTTGGGATGGCGCTGCCGGGTCAGACGCGTGACACCGGAAGCACCACCTGCGGGTAGGACTTCCGGAGCGGCCCCAGCCGCATGGCGATCGTCCCCCCGGCGCCATGCGGCCGGGCCGCCCGCACGACGGGCTGCCGCCCGGATCCGTACGGCACCCGGGCGACCCCGCTTCCCGGCCCTCTCCCCCGGCCGGGAACACCGGAGCCGCCCGAAGAAGCCCCCGGCGCCGACGCTCGTACCGCCGCCCCCGGGCAACGGATCCCGACGGCAGCAGCCCGGCAGTCGGCCGGTTCGACGTCCGGCATCCTCCGGGCTTGACGGCCCACACGGGTAGCCATACCGTGACGCCACGCGGCTAACGGTGTTAGCCGGTTCGGTCGGTCACGATGCGAGAGGGCCGCAATGAACACCGGCACCGCCGGCAGCACCCCGTACGGCAGTGTCCCGACCGGCGCTCCCCTCCGAGACGTCGGCCGTTCGGGTGCCCGCTTGCGGATCCGGACGGCCCCCCGTGGCTGACCGCGCGCAGCAGATCATGGCCGCCGCCCGGGACCTGCTCGACGCCGAAGGGCCCGATGCGCTGTCGATGCGGCGCATCGCCGAGCGTGTCGGCATCCGGGCGCCGTCCTTGTACAAGCACTTTCCCGACAAGGCCGCTGTCGAGGCCGGGCTCCAGGCGCAGGGGATGATCCGGTTGGCGGAGGATCTGGAGGCCGCCGAGGCGGCGATCGGCAGCGAGCCGCCCCTGCTTGTTCTCGCCGGCGCCTACCGGCGGCATGCTCTGGCCAGCCCGCACCTCTACCGCATCACCCACAGTCGGCCGCTCGCCCGCGCGGCGCTCCCGGAGGGGCTCGAGGATCGCGCGGCGACGCCGCTGGCCCGCGCGGTGCACGGCGACATCGACATCGCCCGCTCGTTCTGGGCATTCGCGCACGGCATGGTCGTGCTCGAACTCGACGGCCGCTTCCCGACCGGCGCAGACCTGGACGCCGCATGGCGTACGGGCTGCGAGGCGTTCGCCCGGGCCGTCCGGGACAACACCCGGGAAGACACCGCATGACCACCAGCGCCGAGCAGCCTGACCGCGACTTCGACGGAGTGCCATGGACCTCGCCTACCTTCCCAGCCCTTCGACCGGAGTCCTTCACTTAGGCCCGGTTCCTTTGAGGGCGTACGCCTTCTGCATCATCCTCGGCGTGTTCGTGGCCGTCTGGCTCGGCAATCGCCGCTGGGTCGCGAGGGGCGGGGAGCAGGGCGTCATCGCGGACGTCACCATCTGGGCGGTGCCGTTCGGCATCGCCGGCGGTCGGCTGTACCACGTGATCACCAGCTACGACGCGTACTTCGGCGACCGCGGCGAGCCGATCCGGGCCCTGTACGTGTGGGAGGGCGGGCTCGGCATCTGGGGCGCCATCGCCCTGGGCGGGGTCGGCGCGTGGATCGGCTGCCGTCGCCACCGCATCCCCTTCCCCGCCTACGCGGACGCGGTCGCCCCCGGCATAGCCCTGGCCCAGGCGATCGGCCGCTGGGGCAACTGGTTCAACCAGGAACTCTACGGCCGCCCCACCACGCTCCCGTGGGGCCTGGAGATCGACCGCGCGCACCGTCCGTCCGCGATGCCCGACATCGCGACGTACCACCCCACCTTCCTCTACGAGTTCCTCTGGGACCTCGGGGTCGCCGCGCTGGTCCTGTGGGCGGCGCACCGCTTCGCACTCGGCCACGGCAGGACCTTCGCCCTGTACGTCGCCGCCTACACGGTCGGCCGGTTCTGGACGGAGTACCTGCGCATCGACGAGTCCCACACGTTCCTCGGCCTGCGTCTGAACGGCTGGACCTCTGTTGTGGTCTTCGTCGGCGCCGTCGCCTGCCTCGTCGTGTCCGCCCGCCGCCACCCGGGCCTCGACGACACGTCATGGCCAACGGGCGGGGGCGGCGGCGAGAGGGCCGACGAGCCGGTGCCGGCTCTGGTCTCGACAGGGTCCGTGCACACCGACCCCGGCATGGCGCGGCCCGATCACTGCCGGGCCGCCCCGGAAGAGGACCGCGCCATGCCCGTGGTGAGCATTTCCCGGCGTCAGCAGACCGAGCGGTAGGGCAGGTCGGGCACGTTCTGCTCCCACTGTGCGCGGGTGAGGTCCCATCCGACCCGATCGCACAGCGTCCGTGCCACGGCCTTCGGGTCGAGGTCGAATTCGCGGTGCGGGTGGTGCGAGGAGGAGACGTGCAGCCGCCCCCGCGCGTCGAAGGCGAGGGCGCGCAGCAGGCCGGCGGAGCCGCGCAGCGGATCGCCGAGCCGGCGCCGGGCGGGTACGTCCCACAGCTGGACGCGGCTGTCGCCGACGATGGCGGCCAGGGTCTTGCCGTCGTGGGAGAAGCGCAGCCCCGCCACCCGCCCGCCGAAGTCGTCGCCACGGGTGGCCGCCGTGCTCGACAGGCCTCCCAGACGGCGGCGCCCGGCACCGTCCCAGAGCGTGACCGTGCCCTGGAGGAGGCTCACCGCCAGCACCGAGCCGTCGTCGCTGAACTCCAGGTCCTGGATGACACCGGGGCCGAGGACGCCGCGTTCGACGGCGCGGGTGGCGAGGTTGACGCGCTCCCCCGCGGAGGTGACCAGGAGGGAACCGTCGGGACTGATCGCGATGTTGTTCGCACCGGCGTCCGCGATCTCGTACTCCTGGCGGCCGGACCCGAGGTCCCACAGCTGCAGGGCGCGGGTGAGGGAGCCGGACCCGTCGTGCTTGGTGACCGCGACGGCCAGCCGGGAGCCGTCCGGGGTGAAGGCGAACCCGCTGATGCGGACGACGGGTTCGGGCGGGGTGAGCTCGATGCGCAGCCGGTTCTCGCGGACGTCCCACACCGTCACGCGCGGCTTGCGGTCCTCGTGCCAGGAATTCGTGGCGAGGAGCCCCCCGTCGCGCGAGTAGGCGGACGAGCCGTCGTCGTCCTCGTCGTAGGCGTCTTCGGTGACCGGCATGACGGGGTGGTGCGGCAGGTTGCGCACCTGACCGTCGGCCGTGGTCCACACCCTGAAGCGGTCTTCGGCATCGCTGTCCGTGGCCCCCACGGTCGCGAGCGTCGCCGCGTCCGGGGCGAAGACCGCCTCGGGGATCTTCGCCTTGGCGGCCGCGTCCTGGAGTCCGTACGTCAGGTCCAGCGAACGGACCTGGCGGTCCCTGGCCACATACCTCAACAGCCGGCTGTCCGGGTCGAAGGCGACGGAGAGGCTCATGGGCCGGCCGTCCGTGTCCAGCCGGGGATAGCCGAGCAGGACGGACGAGGTCGAAGTCCCCTTGTCGGCCCACACCTTCAGCTGGGTTTCGGTGATCTCGACGGCCATCGAGCCGTCCGGGCTGAGGGCTGCCAGCGAACCCGCGCCGAACTCGCGTACGGCGGTGCGTGAGGACACGTCCCACAGGGTGGAGGTACGGCCGGTCCCGGTGTGGATCAGGCGCCTGCCGTCCGCGCTGAAGGCCAGCCTGTGGGCGTCCTCACAAGCGAGCGTGGGATACGGGGACTCCCGGCGCAGCTCGACCATCCGCCGGGTGGCCGGCGAATACAGCTGTACGGGGCTGCCCGCCGGACAGACGGCGTAGGTCGCGCCGTCCTGGGACAGGGCGACCGGGCCGCTGCCCGGCGTGCGCAGCACCGACTGGCCGGTACGGCCGTCGACGAGGACCACTTCGGCGGGGGTGCTGGTGCTGATCGCGACCAGGGCGGCCTCCCGGGAGACCGCGAGGACCCTGGGCGTCTCCGCGTCCGGCAGGAGCAGTGCGCCGGCCTTGCCGGTCTTGAGGTCGAGCAGCCGGACTCCGCGGCTCATGGTCTGCGCCGCGACGGTACCCGAGGGGTCCACGGCGGCGGGCAGGTCGGGGGTGCGCTCGGGCAGTTCGGCCCGGCCCGTGCGCCGGCCGCTGACCACGTCCCAGATCTCCACGCTCTTCTGGGCGTCGAGTACGGCCAGGGTCCGGCCGTCGAGCAGGAAATCGGCGTGGTCGTCGTAGAAGCCCGTCGAGACCTGGGCGAGGTTGTTGGCGACACCGCGCTCGTCCTGGCCCAGGGATCCGTACAAGGCGGCCCGCGCGTCGTCGACCGGTGCGATCCGCCAGGCCGCGACGCTCAGCAGAGCGGCCATTTCGGGGTCCGAGGTGCGCAGGCTCTCGGCGATGGAGGCCATCGTGCGGGCGGAGGCCTGGCGGGCCCGTTCGTCGCTGACGCTCTTCTGCTGCCAGGCGACCAGGCCCGCCACGAGCGCGAGGGACAGCAGGGCCGCGGCGCCCGCGCGCAGCCGCCGGGTGCGCCTTCGACGCGCTGCGGCCGCCTGGCGGCACGCCTCCAGGAACGCGCCCTCGAGCCGGCTCGCGCGGAGCCAGTCCGGCGCTCCGGCCGCGCAGGCGCGTGCCGCCTCCGGGGCGTTGCCGACCGGAAGGTCCTCGGCCCGCCGGCCCTGCCCGTCCCAGTGCCCGGCGGCCGCGGTGAGCCAGCGCAGCAGGTGCAGGGCTTCGCGATCGTGGTCCACCCAGTCGCGCAGCCGCGGCCAGGCGCGCAGCAGGCCGAGGGAGGCGAGGCGCGCGGCGTCGTCGTCCAGGACGAGGAGCCGGGCGACGGCGAGGGAGTCGAACGCGTCGCGCAGCGCGCCGCGTTCCTCGTACGGGCGGCCGTCGAGCCATTCCGCCGTGGCGGCGGTGCGGAGGGTGTCCTGCGAGCCGTCGGCAGCGGCGCCGGGGACGATCAGGCGGAGCATGATCTCCCGCACGGCTTGCCGGACCGTTTCCGGCAAGCGCTGGTACGTCGCCTCGGCGGCAGCGCCGAGGGCCGGCTCGGCCGCGTCGGCGGCGGCATCGCGCAGCCGCCCGGCATTGTCCCGCCCGGCGGCGAGCAGGGCCGCGTCGGCGGCGTCGGCCGGTCCGCCCAGCATCCGGAGCAGCAGCCCGGTGGCGGTGGGGCGGTCCGCCGGGGATTTGGCCAGCGCCTCGCCCACCAGCCGGCGCAGCGCGGGCGGCAAGGGGGTGAGGTCGGGGTGGTGTTCGGTGACCCGTACGACGATCTCGCCGATGTTCTCTCCGCGGAAGGGATCGCGTCCGGTGGCCGCGAACAGCATCACCGCTCCCCAGGCGAAGACGTCGGCGGCGCCGTCGGCGCGGCGCCCGGTGAGCACCTCGGGTGCCATGTAGCCGGGTGTGCCCATCAGGTGTCCGGTGGCGGTGATCGACATGTCCTCGGTGCGGGCGATGCCGAAGTCGATGACCCGGGGGCCGTCGGGGCCGAGGAGGACGTTGTCCGGTTTGAGGTCGCGGTGGACGACGCCCGCGCGATGGATGGCGGCCAGGGCGGTGGCGGCCCCGGTGGCCAGCCGCACCAGTGCGTCGCCGGTGAGCGGGCCCGAGTCGCGGACGGCCTTGCGCAAGTCCCGGCCGGGGACGAACTCGCTGACGATGTAGGGCCGATCGCCGTCGGTTCCGCTTTCCAGGACCCGTGCCGTGCAGAAGGACTCCACCCGCTGTGCGGCGAGCACCTCCTTGGCGAACCGGCCCGCGATGTCGGGGCGGGCGACGAGTTCCGGGCGCAGCACCTTGACGGCGACGCGTTGCCCGGCCTCGTCGTAGCCCTCGTACACGGTCCCCTGGCCGCCCGCGCCGAGCCGGGCGGCGAGCCAGTACCCCGCTATCCGTTCCGGGTCCTCGTTCGTGAGCAACTCGGCCATTCTTCCCCCTGGTTCAGCAACCCCCGATGCGCGCGCGGAGATTATCAAGGGGTGCGGCCCGGGGGTAGGGGGCTGCGATCCGGGGCTCGGCCCGGGCTGCTCAGCGCATGCGGGGAAGGCGGAGGCTGAGCAGGACGGTCAGGGTGATCAGTGCGAGCTGTACCAGCAAGGTGGCGCCGACCGCATCGCGCAGGCCTGCCGTCGGGGCCAGGGCGAGGAAGAGGCTGCCCAGGGTGGCGACGCCGAGCGCCAGGGCGGACTGCTGCGCGGTGATCATGACGCCGCTGCCCACGCCGGCCCGGTCGGCCGGCACGTCCGACAGCATCAGACGCATCAGCACGGGCAGTTGGAGGCCCTGGCCCAGGCCCGCCAGGAACGCGCCCGGAGCGAGCTCGCCCGGCCCGAGGTCCGGCCATCCGGAGCGCAGGGTGGCCAGCAGGAGGACGATGCCGGCCGCCTGGACGACGCCGCCTACGGTGACGACCCGGCTGCCGAAGCGGGTGACCAGGCGCGGCCCGGCCAGGGAGGCCGCGAAGAAGGCCAGGGCCATCGGGACCAGCGTCAGGCCCGCCGCCACCGGGCCCATTCCCAGGCCTTGTTGGAGGGCCACGGCGAGGACGAACATGAAGCCGCTGATGCCGGTCGAGAACGGCAGCAGCAGGACCAGACCGCGCCGCAGCGACTCCAGTCTCAGCAGGCTCGGCGGCACCAGCGGAGTGCGGCCGCGGCGGTCGGCCCGGCGCTCGACGAGGTAGAACGACGCGGCGGCCACGGGGAACACGCCGAGCGAGAGCCAGGTCCACAGCGGCCAGCCGGCGGCCCTGCCCTCGGTCAGCGGCAGCAGCAGCGAGACCAGCGACAGGGCGAGCAGCAGAGTGCCCGGTACGTCCACGGCCTCGGGCCGGCCTGCGCGGGTGTCGGGGACGGTGCGCACGGCCAGCACCAGCCCCAGGAGCACGACGGGGACGTTGACCAGGAAGACCGCGCGCCAGCCGGTTCCGGCGAGGTCCGCGGCGACCAGGACGCCGCCGAGGATCTGCCCGGCGACCATGGACAGGCCCGCGGTGGCCCCGTACAGACTCATGGCCCGGGCGCGGCGCGGGCCTTCGGTGGTGGCCTGGATGGTGGCGAGCACCTGTGGCAGCATCAGGGCGGAGGCCGCGCCCTGGGCGATCCGGGCGGCGACGAGGCTCCAGGCGTTCGGGGCGAGGCCGCAGGCGAGGGAGGTGACTCCGAAGGCGGCCATGCCGACGAGGAAGAGCCGGCGGCGGCCGAGGCTGTCGCCGACCCGGCCGCCGAGGACCAGCAGGACGGCGTAGGCGACGCCGTACCCGCCGACGACCAGCTCCAGCAGGGCCGGGCCGGCGGAGAGGTCGTGCTCGATCGACGGAAGCGCGACGTTGACGATGAAGAAGTCGATCAGGGGTAGTGCGGCCCCCAGCAGGACGGTGAAGAGTCCCGCGCCGCTCAGGTGAGGGGCGCAGGGACCGGCCGCGGGGGTGTGCGGCGCGGCAGGGGTTCGTACGTGGGTATCGGTCACCTCCAGACGGTCGCCCCGCTGCCGGACGGGTACCAGAGTGTCCTTATCCGGGTACCAGCACTACCTGGCAACGGGATCAGCGGTGCGGCAAGCTGGAAGCATGACCACCGTGGCCCCTGGAAGCGACGTCCGCCGGCACGAGCTGGCGGAGTTCCTGCGCAGCCGCCGCGAGCGGATCACCCCCGAGCAGGTCGGACTGGTGCGCGGGCCGCGTCGACGCACCCCGGGGCTGCGGCGCGAGGAGGTGGCGCACCTGTCGTCGGTGGGCGTGACCTGGTACACGTGGCTGGAACAGGCGCGCGACATCCAGGTGTCGGGGCAGGTGCTGGACGCGGTCGCGCGGGCACTGCTGCTCGACGTGAGCGAACGGGCGCACCTGTTCGCGCTGGCCGGCGGTCAGGACCCGGCACCACCCACGGCGTGCCCCAGCGTGACGCCCGCCATGCGGGCCGTGCTCGACCAGTTGGGGCCCATCCCGGCGTCCGTCCAGAACAGCCGGTACGACATCCTCGCGTACAACGCGACGTACGGACGGCTGCTCGGGGACATGGACGGGTTGCGGCCGGAGGACCGCAACTGCATGTGGCTCGCCTTCACCGATCCGCAGTTCCGGGCGGCCGTGGTCGACCTGCCGGCCACCCACCGGCTCATGGCGGCGAAGTTCCGGGCGGCGATGGCCGAGCACCTGGCGGAGCCCGCCTGGAATGCGCTCCTGGCCCGTCTGGAGGGGGCTTCGGCGGAGTTCCGGGAGGTTTGGGCGCGCCACGAGGTGATCGGGCAGAGCTCGAAGTCGAAGTACATCCGCAACGCGCACGTGGGCCTGCTGCACCTGGAGCACACCACCCTGTGGCTCGGACCGGGAACGGGGCCGCGGCTCGTGTCGTACGTACCGCTGGACCGGGAGACGCGCGAGCGCCTCGAACGGCTGGAGGAACTCGCCGACTTCCGGGACGGGGTTCGCGTGGAGGCCGATGGGTACCGCGTGGCCACGGGCTGAGCCCCGACGTGTCCGCCTCGGGCCGGCGGGCCGGCGAGCACGGGCAGGTGTCAAGAAAATCTTGACACAATGATCATGTCAAGGTTTCCTTGACGCATGCCGATCTTGAACTCCAAGGCGTCCCACGAAGACGCCTCCTCTGCCGACCACTCCCTGGCCCTCCTCATCCCGTTCACCGCACTCCTGCCCGCGCTGACCGCGATGTTCGCCGACCGGTTCAGCACGGTCGGCTGGGTCGTGATGGTCACGGTGGAGCTCGTGCTCATCGCCACCACGAGCGCGCTGGCCGCCCGCGCCGCTGCTCGTACCGCTGCCACTCGGGCCGATGCCGCCCGGGCCGGGCGCGACGCGGCGGTGCTCGACCGGCTGGAGCCCCTCGCCGGGGAACGGCGATGAGCGGCGGGCCGCTGCTGGGACCGCAGGAAACCGTCCGCATCCGGGAGGGGGTCGCGGCCGCCGTCCTCGGCGGCGACGAGGACCTTGCCGCATCGCTGGAGCACGACGCCGACGGGTATCTGCGTCTGGTGGACGCCTCGCGCGTCGGCGCAGAGGAGGCGAGCCGGCTGCTGCGCGAGGCGGTCCAGGGCGCGAGGGCTGCCGGGCACAGCTGGGACACCGTCGGCCGAATCCTGGGCGTGAGCCGGCAGGCAGCCCAGCAGCGCTTCGCGGTCAAGGTGACCGACGCCGTCGGCTCCGAACGGGAAGCGGGGAAAGCGGGCGTGGCCGAGCGACGCATCCTCAGTCCGCTGTCCGCGTTCAACGAGATGGCCGCTCTGGCGGAGGCCGGGCGCGAAGGCTGGCACCTGGTCGGTTACGGCGCGCTCTTCCACGAGGTGGAGGCGTCCGACCACCCGTGGGAACACTGCCGGGTGACCCTCGCCTCCGGCGGCCGCCACCGCCGGATGGAGGAGGAGGGCTGGGTCCCCGTCGGTGCGGGCTGGTTCCCCTGGCGGTACTACAAGCGGCCGCTCGACCTGGCTCAGGAGCACTGACGGGACCACCTCGCCGGTCACGTCACCCCGCCGGGTGGACGCCGGTGTCGGCCCGGCCTGGGGAAGCGTGGGAATCCTGACGCAGCAGGCGGGGAAGGTCCGCGGCTGCCGTGCCCAGGCCGTTGGGGCGGGCCGGGACCGGGGTGGGGTGGGTGCGTTGGTGCTGCCAGGCCTCGGGGCGGTAGCGGGTGGTGTGCTCGTGCCAGGCGTAGTCGCCGGCGAGCCAGTCCTTGAGGCCCTGTAGACAGCGGGCGATGTCGCGGCCCGCGGAGGCTTCGGTGGTGAGGGTTTCCGTGGCGAGGCGGTCGAAGAGTGAAAGCCGTTCCTGCAGGAGCCGACGGGTGAGGACGGCCGCTTCGAGCGCGTGAGTGGTGAGGAAGTGCGCGGTGACGACGACGTGGTTGCTGACGTCCTGCTCGTATTCGGTCTCCCTCCGGTAGGAGACCAGATCGTTGTGCAGATCGACAACGTCCTCGAACGCCTCGTGCAGCCGCTGCATGGCCGGCTGTTCGTGCACGGCGGGCGGCAGGTCGAGATGCAGGGCGCGTTCGACGAGCTGTGCGGCCCAGCCGGCGCCACCGGATCTGCGCCGCATGCCGATGTAGTCCACCGGATCGGGGATCCGGCCGGAAGCCAGGTTGTCGACCTCCCACAGGGCGTCGTCGAACACGTTCGGCAACCACCCCGTCAGCCGCTCCCGCCACGCGGTGTCCCTGCCCGCGCAGGTGCGGCCCATCAGATCGGCCAGCCCTCTCTCCACCGGGTTCGACGGATCCGCGGCCCGCGGGTCGGCGGCGACCCGGCCGAGACGGTCGAGGAAGGCACGCGCCCCGATGGGATCGCGGGAACGCTTGAATCGCTCCACGATCAGGTCGTCCAGATATCAGCTCCACACGCAGGAGTCCGCGAGAAGGTCCAGCTCCGCGCCTCGGGCGTCCGGGTGGGTCAGCGCGGCGAACAGAGCGAAATCCGTCCCCACGAACTCCGCCTCGCCCCACACCCGCCATCGCGCGTCAGGATCGCTCAGGATCCTCATCTCACCGGCCCAGCACAGGGCATGGCGTCGGGCCGCCTCGACATCAGGACTGCACCGCGGCGGGTACGGAGGCACGAGATCACCGAACATGCCCCCACAGTGCTCTACGGCCACCCGCGCCACCATCACACCCAGGAGTGACAACAGCCCCGGCTGCAAGGCCGGCCGACCCGCGGCCGGTGCGGGCCGCGATCGGCCTGGACCTCCTGGTAGTTCTCCGCCGTCGACGGCCTGGGGCACGCCGTGTCCGCAGCACGCGGTCGCATCGGGCCATTGAGATACTTCGCCCCATGGACACCAGTGCGTGGGCGGACGAAATACGGCGGCCGGGCCGTCCCGTGGAATGGGCGCTGCGTTCCGCAGAGCCGGCGGGTGTCGAGGCGATCGCAGAGCTACGGGCAACGGTGATGCGCCCGGACCTGGAGCGGCTGGGACGGTTCGACGAGCATCGGGTCCGGCAGCGGCTGCGGAATTCCTTCTCCCCCCAGCACACGTCGGTCATCGTGGCCGACGGCGCCTTCGCGGGCTGCGTCACTGTGCGCCCGGCCGAGGACGGGCGGTGGCTGGAGCATTTCTATCTCACTCCGGCCCTCCAGGGCCGGGGACTCGGATCGGCTGTACTACGCACGTTGCTGGAACGGATCGATGCAGGCGGCGTGCCCGTTCGCCTGAATGTCCTGCAGGGCAGCCCCGCCCGGCGGCTGTACGAGCGCCACGGCTTCACCGTGGAGGATCAGGATCCGATCGACGTCCACATGGTGCGGCAGCCGGGTGCAGGCGCCCTCGGAACTTGATCGGAAGTTGAAGGGATTGCGATGTTCATGGAGGCTGCCGTCCGCATGGGCCCGTAAGCCCTAGTCCCACTCCGCCTTCACCGGCAACTCCCGACCGCATCTCGGTTATCTGACCGAGGAGTTGGCCACAGCAGCAAGCTGGTTGGTCTCCACCGACCGGGTGCCGGTCACCCCGGTGCACCAGAAGCTGTTGTCTTTCCGGGTGTGATTGGCGTGTTTCCGCTGGTTGCGGATAGTTGCGGTAGACCCGTGGGAGTAGTGGCCTGTCAGGTCGCCGTTCCCCGGGAGGTCTCGAATGCCGTCAGTCGTTGGACTACTGGAACAGCACGAGCTGGTTGCTCGGCGTCGGGTCGATGGCCTGCGTGAGGAGGCCGACCGTATTCAGGCCGAGTTGGCCGCAGCCGAGGAGGAACGGCAGGAGTGGGTGATCGCCCGGCGGCAGGTCGATACGGTCCTGGCTGGACAGCGCCGCTGACGCCAGCGTGTACCCGCGGTGGAGTGCACGGGCATCGGCACGCAAGACTGCGACATCAGGGTCTCCTGATGCTCGGTGATTCGACACCAGCGAGCCGTTCAGGAGGCCCTCCTCGCATGCGCCGAGCACCCGACGGCCACCCAATCGAGACGGCCGTTCGAGCACCGAGCCCCCAGGGCAATACGAAAAAGCTACTTACGCGTCGGGGTGCTCCGGCAGGGCGAGCCAGTCCGACCAGGAGATCTCTCGGCCGAGGAAGCGCGGCTGCTCGAACGGCCAGTCGGCGGCGATCCACCGCGGCACCAGCTCGTCGAGGGCCTGCTCGACCTTGCTGTCCACCAGCTCGTCCACCACCCACCAGGAGATCTCGCCGTCCGCGCCGGCCCTCTCCGGTGGGTCGATGTAGACGCAGCCGAGCAGAGCTGTCTCCGCCGCGTCGAACAGTGCGTAGTTGAAAGACTGGTGTGCGGCGATCTCCTTCTCGTGCCGCAACAGGTCCGCCTGGTCGGCCTCGTAGGTCATGGTGGCCGCGGGCCAGCCCCAGGCTGGGCCGAAGATGGTCCACAGCCGCTCGCGCGAACCCATCACAGCCGGATAGTCGAGCGGGGTGTCCGCCTCACGGATTGGCCGCAGGTGATGACCACTGCCCGGCAGCGGTACCAGGACGGGATGGACGAAGTTATCGGGGAGCCAGCTCATAGCGCCCGACCGTAGCAGCGCGCGACCGTCCGCTCCCCTCGATTTTCCCCGTACTACCGCCAGGTCCCGCTCTCATGCCGGGCAGTGCCGGCGATCACCCGATCGCGACTCCCGTTCGATCGACAGACTCCATGATCAGTATGGCAACGGCTTCTAAGAAGCCGAAGCAGGATGGCCCGCTCAGCTGGGGCCCGCTCTCCGTAGCCGTTGTCTTTCCGGACTTGATCGGTGGGTTTCCGCTGGTCAGGCGTGAACTCCGTGGCATCGAGGAAGAGTCGGGCCGTCACGTCCGTCGGTTATGACACGGAGGTTGTCGATGGCTTCGGTCATGGGCTTGTTGGAAGCGCGCGAGACTGCCGCGCAAGTTCGGGTCGAAGAGCTGGGCGAGGAGGCGGAGCGGGTGCTGGCCGAGCTTGCGAAGGCGGAGGCGGTGCTGGAGCGGCGGGCCATCGCCCGCTTGGAGCTGGCCGAGGCCCTGTCCGAGCCGGAGCCGGAAGCCGACCACCCGCCGGAGTCGGCGCCGGCCGTTGCCGAGGCCCCGGTGGCGGGGTCGGTGGTGCCGCACTGGCGGGTGGGCCTGACGATGGAGGTGCTCGCGCCGGACTACCAGCGGCTGGTGGGCGTGCTGGAGGCGGAGGCGGGCGGGTCCGGGCTGCGGGCGCGGGAGTTGGCCGGGCGGCTGGGCCTGGAGTCGGTGCCGGCGAAGGTCGAGGGGGTGCGGTCGAAGGTGAAGCGGCTGGTGGAGCGGGGCTGGCTGGCCGAGGAGCGTCCCGGGGTGTTCACGCCGAGGCGGGCTGCCGGGTGACGTTTCGGCTCCGGTGGCGGGCGAGGCGGCGTCCCATGAGCATGGTCATCGACCACAGGACGGCGGTTTCGCTGCTTTCGGGCCGGGTCTCGTAGTCCCGGGCAAGGCGCCGCGAGCGCATCAGCCAGCTCAGCGTCCTCTCCACCACCCACCTGCGTGGAAGCACCACGAACCCGCTCATGTCGTCGGTGCGTTGGACGATCTGAAGGGTGAGCCGCCCTGGACGTCCCCTTGACCCACACTTCCTTTCGTACGAAAACCGGCTCCCATGGTGCAACGCGAGGGGAGAAGGCCGGATTCCGGGGTCAGGTGGGCGTCCGGGGCGGTCAGACGAGGTGGATCGTGAAGCGCCTCACGCCCGGTTCGATCGGCTCGGAGTGGACCGAGCCACGAGCCTTTTCGTACTTCCCGGTACCGCCGGTGATCGCGTTGTCGAAGGGCCCCTGGTCGAGGTAGTTGTAGTACATCCCCTGCACGGTGAGCTGGCCGTCCGGGAGGGTGTAGGTCGCGATGCACTGCTCCGCTTCATCGGCGCCGCCCCGGGTGGTGGTGCAGGTGACGTTGGTCTCGCCGATCTTGGTGTGCGCCTCGTCGTGGTAGAGGGAGAGGTCCGAGCGGGCGACGACCTGATCGCCCTGCGAGACGCTGCCGTCGACGACGGGGAAGCGGTGCAGCTCCTTCACATCGGCCCGGAGCGCGATGATCCGGGGTTTGCCCTTGGCGTGGGCGGAACCGGTGTCCGTCGCGGCGGCGCCCGCGACGGGGGCACAGGCGAGGAGGGTGACCAGGGCGGTGGCCGTGCTGAGACAGGCGGCTCTGATGGGGCGCATCATGCGACTCCTGAGGTTGATGTTCGGGAATGACCGGATGGCGAACTTTCATCCGATTCCATTCGATTCCCTTCATAACCCCGGCTCCGCCCCCGCATGGAGCATCCCGACACGACCCACCGGTATATCCAGCCGGTCGGACCAAACCGGGACACTCCCGGATCAGGCGACGGAGCTCGGTACGAAGCCGAACGGCAGCTCCAGGCGGTGCCGGGCCATCAGCTCCTCGTCGGCGAGGATCCCGGCCGTCGGCCCGTCGGCGGCGATGACGCCCTCGCTGAGGATGACCGAGCGCGGGCAGAGCTCCAGGGTACGACTGGTCATGGGTGACCATCAGGACGGTGACGTCCAGGGCACGGAGGATGTCGGCGAGCTCGCGGCGGGAGGGGGGCCAGGTTGGAGGACGGCTCGTCGAGGACGAGGATCTCCGGCTCCATGGCGAGGACGGTCGCGACGGCGACCCGGCGGCGCTGCCCGAAGGAGAGGCGGTGCGGGGGCCGGTCGGCGAACTCCGTCATCCCGACCTTCTCCAGTGCGCGGAGCACGACGGCTTCGAGCTCGGCGCCCCGGACGCCGGCCCCGGCCGGGCCGAAAGCCACGTCCTCGCGGACGGTCGGCATGAACAGCTGGTCGTCGGGGTCCTGGAAGACGATGCCGACCTTCCACCGGATCTCGGCCATGTGCTTCTCGCCGACCGGCAGCCCGGAGCTCCGCGAGGAGGCGGAGCGGGTGCTGGCCGAGCTTGCGAAGGCGGAGGCGGTGCTGGAGCGGCGGGCCATCGCCCGCTTGGAGCTGGCCGAGGCCCTGTCCGCGCCGGAGCCGGAAGCCGACCACCCGCCGGAGTCGGTGCCGGCGAAGGTCGAGGGGGTGCGGTCGAAGGTGAAGCGGCTGGTGGAGCGGGGCTGGCTGGCCGAGGAGCGTCCCGGGGTGTTCACGCCGAGGCGGGCTGCCGGGTGACGTTTCGGCTCCGGTGGCGGGCGAGGCGGCGTCCCATGAGCATGGCCATCGACCACAGGACGGCGGCTTCGCTGCTTTCGGGCCGGGTCTCGTAGTCCCGGGCAAGGCGCCGCGAGCGCATCAGCCAGCTCAGCGTCCTCTCCACCACCCACCTGCGTGGAAGCACCACGAACCCGCTCATGTCGTCGGTGCGTTGGACGATCTGAAGGGTGAGCCGGAGTGTCTCCTTCGCCCAGTCGACCAGGCGGCCGGTGTAGCCGCCGTCGGCCCACACCAGGCGGATCTTCCGGTAGCGGACGCGGAGCCGTTCCAGCATGCCGCAGGCGGCATCCCGGTCGGTCACGTCGGCCGCCGTGACCAGCACCATCAGCAGCAGGCCTAGACAGTCCACGATGACGTGCCGCCTGCGCCCGTTGATCTTCTTGGGTGCCACTGTGACGCCTTCCTCGGCGGCGCGGAACATCACCGCACTCGCCATCGGGACTCCGCAGTCGCTCGACAGCACCTTCAGCGTCAGCTGTGCGCAGCCGGGATCGCACACCTACCGATTCTCCATCCAGCCGCTGACCGTCCGCTTCGGGCCGCGCAACCTTGTCTACGGCGGTACGGGCGGCAGTGCGGAAGTGTACAACAGGGGCCACATCGAGGACGTGGTCGAATGGACCACGACTCCGGTCGAGCGCGTCAGAGACGGCGATCGCGACATGATGCTCCACTTCGCCTCGGCGGCCTCCGGTCTCCAGCGGGCGGACACCGAGGCCTGCGCGAAGGGTTCGTTCACCGACGGCGCCACCGGACGGACCTACCGGTTCTTCGGTTGCGACGCCGTGAGGGTCGTACAGTTCTAGTACTGCAACGGTGTTTGCCGTGACGGTTGGGCAGGTCGGTCGTTGTTCAGTTCATGGGTGGGGAACTTGCAGATGCCCGGTTGTGGGCTGGTGAACTGAAGGCTTTGCATGAGCGGTTCGTGCATCGTTTCTCCAGGTCGGAGCCACGTGAGTCGGCTCTTGCCTATATGCGGGGGCTGATAGCTCCGCTGGAGCGGAAGAACGGCTGGACGCTTGCCGAGGAAGCCGGCCATGGCGGCCCGGACCGGATCCATCGGTTGCTGAACCGGATCGACTGGGACGCGGATGAGGTCTTGGACGACGTGCGGGACTACGTCGTCGAGCATCTCGGCGACCCGGAAGCGGTGCTGATCGTGGACGACACCGGGTTCCTGAAGAAGGGCGTCCGTTCGGCCGGGGTCCAGCGCCAGTACTCCGGAACCGCCGGCCGGACAGAGAACGCCCAGATCGGAGTGTTCCTCGCCTATGCCGACGGCCGGGGCCGCACGTTGATCGACCGCCGCCTGTATCTGCCCACCTCATGGACGGATGACCGGGAACGGTGCCGGGCTGCCGGCATTGAGGACACGGTCGCCTTCGAGACGAAGGTGGTGATGGCCAAGGCCATGGTCCGCCGGGCGATCACAGGCCGGATCCCGTTCCGCTGGGTGACCGCGGGCGCCGCTTACGGCTTCTCCAAGGGCTGGCGCACGGAGCTCGAGCGGGCCGATGTCTTCCATGTCATGGCCACCACCCGGCACGACACCGTCGTCACCCGCTGGGCGATCGACCACCCCGTCCACGACCTCTTTCCCGGGCTGCCAAGGCAGAAATGGAAGCGTCGTTCCTGCGGGAACGGCGCCCACGGCCCGAGAGTCTTCGACTGGGCCAGGGTCGAGGTCCGGCCCTGGCACCGCGAGGACCGCCGGCACTGGGTGATCGCCCGCCGCAGTGTCCGCCGGCCCGAAGAGATCTCCTACTACATCGCCTACTGCCCTGCCGAGACCACACTGGATGAGCTGATCCGTATCGCGGGCAGCCGGTGGGCGGTCGAGGAATGCTTCCAGACCGCGAAGCAGGAGTGCGGCCTGGACGACTACCAGGTCCGCCGCTACGACGGCTGGCACCGCCACATGACCCTGGCTATGGCCGCACACGTCTGCCTCACCGTCCTGCGGGCCCGCGAACTCGACACCGGGAAAGCAGAAACGGATCCTCCCAGCTCATACCCCTGAGCCTGCCCGAAGTCCGACGCCTGATCGGCCGACTCACCCGACCCCGCCCGAGCATCGACCACATCCTGCACTGGTCACACTGGCGCCGGCGACGACAGTTCCAGGCCCGCGTCAGCCACTACAAACGACGCGGCCACACCCCGCCAGAAACTACCCAACCGTCACGGCAAACACCGTTGCAGTACTAGCCCCCGGCAACAGACCCCGGCCGCACCAGCCCGGTGAAGCGGGCTGCGGGCTGCAGGCCGCAGGCGTCCTACGCACCCAGCCTGGGCGTCAGGCGGGTTCCTGGTCCGGCTCCGCGGGCGGATCCGCCCGCTCCTCGTCGACCGCCACGGGCGGCCCATCCGCCGAACCGTCGTCCCCGCCGTTGGCGCGCAGATGCCCGATCACCGTGTTGCCCACGGCGACCAGCGGGACGGCGACGACCGCTCCGCCGATGCCGGCGACCACTCCGCCGGTGGCGACGGCCAGGACCACGGCCAGCGGGTGAACCCGTACGGCCCTCCCGAGGATGAACGGCTGCAGCACGTGCCCCTCGATCTGCTGGACGACGAGCACCACCAACAGGGTCATCAGCGCGGTGAACACCCCCTGAGTGACCAGTGCGATGACCACCGCGAGGGCCCCGGACGCGACGGCGCCCACCAGGGGCACGAACGAGGCCAGGAAGATCACCACGGCGATGGGCACGGCGAGCGGCACGCCCAGGAAGTAGATGCCGAGACCGATGAAGAGTGCGTCGATGAAGGCGACAATCAAGGTTCCGCGGACATAGGCGGTCAGGGTGCCCCAGGCGGCCGGTCCCGCGTCGGCGACATCCGGCCGGGCGGCGGCGGGGACCAGCTTCAGCGTCCACTGCCAGATGCGCCTGCCGTCGTACAGCAGGAAGAGCGTCGAGAACATCGCCAGCAGCATTCCGGTGATGATCTCCACCAGGACGGTCACGCCCCGGAGCCCGGTCGAGGTGATCTCGCTGGTACTGGTGCCGATGGCATCGCTCAGGCTGCCGGCAACATCGTTGATCTGCTGCTCGGTCACGTGGAAGGGGCTGTCGAGGAGCCATCGTTTCAGTTCCTCGATGCCTTCCTGGAGCCGCCCGGACAGATTGTCCAGGTTGTCGAGCACTTGCCAGACGACGAACCAGCCGATCAGCCCCAGGACGACGAACCCGAAGAGCGCGGTCAGGACGGTGGACAGCCCCCGGGAGAGCCCCGCACGGTGCAGCCGGGCGACCGTCGGTTCCAGCAGGGCGGTGATCAGCAGCGCGGCCGCGAAGGCGAGGACGACGAGCCGGACCGAACCGATCACCCGCATGACGACCCACAGGGCGGCCGCGAGGACCAGGAACCGCCAGCCGGCCTCGGCCGCGACCCGTACGCCCCAGGGCACCGCCCGGGCGGGGTCCGGGTTGCGCGGACGGGCCCGGCGGGTCTCTGCGACACGCTGCCGCTCGGCCAGCAGCTCGGCCTCGTGCCGCGCCTGAACCTGTGTACGACGCTCACCGAGCGCCGCGGCGCCGTCTTTCACACGACCGAACCACGTACGGATTCCAGGCATGCGGAACCTCCTCCTCAGCCGGCCGTCTGCCCCGGCTTCGGGGAATCACGCCGGTGCGGCCCGACGCGCTCGGGGAGGGTTCGGACGGACTTCGAGCGAATTTCGGACGTACCGGGGCGTGCGAGGCTGGGAAGGCCGAGCCTGCGGATCTGCGCCCGCTGTGGGACAAGGCCAGCGGTCTGTGTGTGGCGCCACCGCCCAGCCCCGAGGACTACCCCCGGGCCCCACGCACGCTAACCGCCCGTACTCCCGCTCCTCCTGCCCCACCAGCTGAAACCGCCGATACGAACCGAGGGCCCGCCGGTACCGGCGGGCTTCCCTGTGTCAGGCCGAAGTCGTCGGATTCGCTGATTCGGCGGCGCGGCGGTATTCGGCGTTGATGCGCTGGGCTTCTTCGAGCTGGTCTTCGAGGATGACGATGCGGCAGGCGGCCTCGATGGGGGTGCCCTGGTCGACGAGTTCCCGGGCACGGGCTGCGATGCGCAGCTGGTAGCGGGAGTATCGGCGGTGGCCGCCCGCGGAGCGGAGCGGGGTGATCAGGCGGGCTTCGCCGATGGCGCGGAGGAAGCCCTGGGTGGTGCCGAGCATTTCGGCGGCCCGGCCCATCGTGTAGGCGGGGTAGTCGTCGTCGTCGAGACGGCCGAACGAGTCGTCTGCTGTCATGGAACCTCTCTCGTGGAACGCGTGGAGGGGCCCTGGCGCCGTACGGCACCAGGGCCCCGAAGGAACTGCTACACCATCTGCCGGCCCTGATACTGCGCCGACCTTCTGTATCCGCAGACCCGACCGATACGCCATCGGGGGTGCGGGGATCGCGGTTGCTTGACCGGAGACCACCTCACTATCGATGTCCTGCGGTACCCGGACTCAAGAATTCCGCCCGGGCGATCCTGATGGCGCCCAATCCCTCCGTTCTTCCCTCGGTGATCAACTACTTACCAAACGGGAACTGCTTACTGCTGTTACTCGAACTGCTTGTACCGCTACTGCGAACTGCGTGTACCGCTGGTGGCCTCTCACAGCGCCACATCGGCAGCCAGCCCCGTCGCCCGTCCTGCGTCTGCTCTGGCTTAGAACCCCACTGCCGAACTTCCCGGTGCGCGCGCCCGCAGCCGACGCCTTCACCGAGGTACTGCTCACTGATTTCACTGCTGGGTACTGCGACTGCACTTACGGGTACTGCCACTGCGGTTACTGCGGTACTGCTCACGGCGACCCCTGATCACTGCGGGCCACCCGGTCCGGCCGCCAGTCCCGTCGCCGTCCTGCAACAACCCTGGCTTCGGAACTCCACCACCGCACCGTCCTGCGCACTGCAACTGCGGGTACTGCTGCCCGGCAGTTCGTCTCTGCCAGGCCCTGCGGTCTCTCTGGGCTACGAGAAAAACCATAACCACGCCACCACCAAATGTCTACTCTGGCCAACTTAGATTTTCAGATGCCCGCCCCTGAGGTAATCGGGTGCTGTCGGGTTGAACGGCTGTCGGCGGGGGCACCCGGGCAGGCAGAGCCGGACTTCACCATCACGGGACCCGGAGGGCCAGATGCGTCATCAGCCGCACTCCCTCCACACCGGCACCGGGCCGAACCCGAAGGGGCTGAGGCCGGGCCTGCCCGTCGGGAGGCACATGGGCCGGGCGAGCCCCACCCCCGAAAGGCGCCTGCCTCTGCCCCACCAGGGGCCTGCCCGAATCAGCCGGTGCTACGCCGGCGGGCTGAGCACCCCGCGCCCGTCACGCGGTGCGGCGAAATGCTCTCCCGGCCTGAGGTAAGCACCGCAGGGAGCGCAACGGTGAAGGCGCCGATCGCGGTGAACACCGCCACGGCGGCAGCGTAGGACCGACCCGGTTCGACGGACTTGATCGGCCCGACTGCCGCGCCAGCAGGATGACCTGCACTGACACCCACCGCGGTCAGGTCAGTCGTCCCTGACGGGCTGATCCATGTCGCGGTTGTAATTCCGTCGTTTCGCGGGAAAGAGAACTCTGTGGAGGCCGATGTGGCGCGTGAGCGGATCGGACTGGCTGAGGTGCTGGCAGCGGCAGAAGCAGCCGCGCCAGTGGACTCCCTCGATGTCGTGGCGCGCAATCTCCGTGACCGGTTCGGCGCGGGGTACGTGTCGTTCCTGTTCGTCGACATCGTTGGCCGGCGCCTGCTGCGCGTCCACGACACGGCGGCCACGCACCAGGAGGAGCGCGCCGAACAGGTTCCCCTCGCCGGCAGCAGCGTCTACGACGAGGTCCTGGGCAGCCAGAGACTGGTGCTGGAATCGGACGGGGAGCAAGGTCAGCGTGTGCTTGCCCCTGTCACCAACCGCGGCGACACCATCGGTGTCCTGGAGCTGTTCCTGCCACAGGTCACGCGGGATGTGCTGGAGCAGGTGGAGGAGGCGGCGCACGCGCTGGCGTACATCATCGTCACCGACCGCCGCTTCACCGACTCCTGCGTCTTCTGCGTCCTGGCTGGCCGGGACGTCCTGGTGCGCGCCGTACGACTGTGCTGGGCCCTGGGCTTGGACCTGCCCACCTGGTACTTCTCCCGATCCATGATCAAGCCGATGCGGCCCTAGCGTCCGGAATGTCAGTGTCGGCCCCTACGCTGCGCCGCAGCGCGGGGATAGCTCCCCTGCACCGTCGGGTGGGAGATGACGATGACACGCGGCCGTCCACGCAAGGACCCATGGGAGCCGGCGGAAATCATGCGCGCGGCGGGCCTGGAGCCCCTGGTGCCCTACCCGGGCACCGGCGCGCCGTGGCGATCGGCATCTGGCGTGCGGGCGCGAGGTCACCCCGCGCCTGGGCAACATTGCCAAAGGATCCAGGGGTTGCGTGTACTGCGCGGGACTGGCTCGGATCGAACCGGAGGCGGCGGCCGCGGTGATGCGGGCGGCCGGCCTGGAACTGCTGGAACCGTACCCGGGCAGCGCGTTCCCGTGGAAGAGACGAAGACCCTGCCAAGCGACATCTTGGCTCGGGAAAGGTCTTCGCGCCGGTCAAGGGATTCTGGGAATTCGAAGGTCAGCCGGGACAGCAGTCCGTGCCAGTGCGCTGGGCCACCACGCGCGGGGGCCGATGTCGATGACGAGGGCCGGTACGAGCAGTGAGCGTACAACGAGGGTGTCGAGCAGGACGCCGAAGGCCACGATGAAGGCGATCTGGACGAGGAAGGCCAGGGGGATCACCATCAGTGTGGCGAAAGTCGCGGCGAGGACGACGCCGGCGGAGGTGATCACGCCTCCCGTAGTAGTGAGCCCGCGTAGGACGCCCTGGCGGGTGCCCAGGGTGAGGGATTCCTCGCGAACACGGGACATGAGGAAGATGTTGTAGTCGACGCCGAGGGCGACCAGGAACACGAACCCGTAGAGCGGTACGGAGGCATCTGTTCCGCTGAAGCCCAGCAGGTGCTGGAAGACGAGGGCGGACACTCCCAGCGTCGCAAGGAAGTTGAGGGCGACCGTCGCCACCAGCAGGACGGGGACGAGAACGGAGCGCAGGAGTGCGACCAGGATCAGCAGGATGATGCCGAGTACGACCGGAACGATTACGGTACGGTCGCGGGCCGAGGTCTGCTGGGTGTCGAACTGCTGGGCCGTGTAGCCCCCGACCACCGCGTCGGCTCCCCGTACCGCGTGCACCCGCTCGCGCAGCAGCTGGACCGTCTCCTTCGCGGCGTCGCTGTCGGCTGTGGCGTCAAGTGTTGCGTCCAGGCGCACCCGGCCGTCCACGACCAGAGGCGCGCCCGAGCCCGGCCTGCCGCTCACGGTGGCGGGAACGACCGCGGCAACACCGTCCGTGCCCTCGGCGGCCGCACGTACCTCAGCGGCCCGCCCGGCGTCGGTAATGATGACGGCCGGATTGCCCGAGCCGCCGGGGAAGTGCCGGGCAAGGGTCTGCTGGGCGCCGACCGAGGGCGCGTCGTTGACGAAGATTTCGTCCAGGGGCACGCCCGTGGACGACAGGGCGGGAGCGAACCCGGCCAGGACCACGAGCAGGAGTGAGGTGGACACCCACACGCGCCGCGGCGCCCGGTCGATCAGCCCGGCGATCCGGCGCCACACGTGGTGGCCCTCGGCCGTGGCGTCGGCCGGCTTTGGGGTGGCGGGCCAGTACGCGGCGCGGCCCAGCAGGACCAGAGCGACCGGCAGGAAGGTCAGCGAGCTCAACAGGGCGCAGACGATGCCGATCGCCCCGACCGGGCCGAGGGCGCGATTGTTTGTCAGGTCGCTCGCCAGCAGGGCCAGCAGCCCCAGGGCCACGGTTGCCGCACTGGCGGTGACCGCTCCGGCCGACCGGCGCACGGCAGCCAGGGCCGCCTCTGTACGGTCGCCGCGAGCGGCGAGCTCCTCCCGGAACCGCACTGCGACGAGCAGGGCGTAGTCGGTCGCGGCCCCGATCACGAGGATCGACAGGATCCCCTGGACCTGGCCGTCCACGCGGACGGCGCCCCGGTCGGCCAGCACGTAGACCACCGCGCAGGCCAGGCCCAGAGCGAACACCGCGCTGATGATGATCACCAGGGGCAACAGCACGCTGCGGTAGACCAGCAGCAGGATCAGGAGCACTGCTCCGAGCGCCACACCCACCAGCAGGCCGTCGATACCGGAGAACGCGTCGGACAGGTCCGCCTGGCTGGCCGCAGGTCCGGCGATCTGGACCGAGGTGTCCGGAACCCGCTGCGCGGCCTGCCGCACCTCGTCCAGGACTGCCGGGATCTCCTCGCCCAGGTTGGTGGCCAGCGGCACGACGGCTTGGAGTGCCTGGCCGTCGGCAGAAGTGAAGGCGGGGGAGGGCGGAGTGGCGATGCCGGGCTTGCCTGCGAGACCGCCCATGGCCTGCGTGGCAGCCTCCTGCTGTGCGGCGCTGACCTGGTTGCCGTCCGCCGTCCAGACGATGATGGCGGGAATGGAAGGCGACGTTTCGAACGCCTTGCGGGCTTCGAGGACCTGCGTCGACTCGGCGTTGCGCGGCAGGAACGCCGCCTGGTCGTTGGTGGCGACCTCGCCCAGCTTCCCCGCGTACGGTCCGAGAGTTCCGCCGACGCCGAGCCACACGATCAGCAGCGCGAGCGGCACGATCCAGCGCGCCCAGCGTGGTGTGTTCTTCAAGGTGAGCCCCTCACTCATGAGATTAAGTCATCCATAAAGAATGTCAACGATCGAGAGACTATATGCTCTGATCATGCGTGACACCGACAATCCCTCGCCTTCACTTCCGGCCGACGACCCGATCGGGTTGCAGTCCTTCGCCGTCTTGCTGCGCCGGATGAACGCCGAGTTCAATCGCATCGCGCAGGAGTTCGCCCATGCCCAGGGCCTTCACCTCACCGACGTCCAGGCCCTCATCGCCGTGCTGGACGCGGACGACGGCGAAGAGGCCGGCCCCATGACACCGGGCCGGCTCCGCAAGCAGATGAACCTGACATCCGGTGCCATGACCGCATGCCTGGACCGACTGGAGAAGGCTGGCCACATCCGCCGCGTCCGGGCAGCCGACGACCGCCGAGTGGTCCACCTGCACTACGCGAAGGCAGCCAAGCAGGTCGCCCGGGACTACTTCCGCCCCCTGGCTCACGGTACGGACACCGCCCGCGCCCGCTTCAGTGACGCCGAACTCCACGTGGTGGTGCGCTTCCTCGCCGAGATGAACCAGCAGCTAGCCCTCGTAAGGCGATGAACCCCCGCCAGGCTGCGCCAGACACTAGAGCCCGGTGGATTAGGGCAGACCGGACGGTGCCCGACGTGGGAGCTGGGCCGCGAACAAGGGCCATCCCGTGGGGAATCCGAGCATCCCAGAACGACCACGGCTGCGATGGGATGTTCGGGCCTGTCGCGAACGTGCTACCGAGGCCGCTCCCCCGGGCGGCCTCGACCATCGCGGCGGTGACGAGGGTAAAGCCGGCAGGGGCAAGCATGGTCCGGCTGGCCACTTGGCCGCTGCGCACCGCGGTCCCCCTCGGGCGGCTGGGCTGCTGCGGTGCTGAGTCGAGGGCGATCCGGGGGGCCGCGCGAATGCCATTGCCTGGACCGCGCCAGTGATCGCGACGCGTGCCGCCGCGGGGCGGCGTCGGGTTCACCGAAGGCGAATTCTGCGCGAACGTGGATCTTGCACGGTGTGCAGCGGACGGAGCGGACTCGCAGTGCCGGTCCACCCGCCTGGGACGGGTGGACCAGGTGTTCGACGCTCGTGCGGCTGAGTGCGGCCTACCGGCGTGGAGGCGCACAGGGGCAAGAGCACGGTCTCCCGGGGTGGTAAAGGCCGGGACCACCAGCCACACGCCCAGGGCTGCGGTCCCAGAAGCTCAGGCGCGGCGGTGGCCGGCCTTCAGGCGCAGCCGACGAGGACGCCGCAAGGGGCTCCTGGCCCCCAACCTGCCGGTAGATGGGGTTCGAGCGCATGCCACATCAGGAGGCACGACGCCGCAATGATCACGAGTGCGAGGCACCCAGCAGGCAGGCGCTGTGACCATGTCCTCGGGGCCCGCGCGGCGGCCGAGGCAGGCGTTCGGTGGGCCTGTCCAGCCGGGACGGGCGTGTGCTGCCTCACCCGGACAAGTGGAAGCGCGGCCTTCATGCCCGTCAGATGTTCGGTACGAGCGCGAGCGTATGGCCGCGCCAGCCGGGCGTGGGAGGCGTGCAGTACGCGGCTGCTTCCCGGCAGCGATTCGACCGCCGCCTGCCTGGCGATCATGCCTGCCCCCATGGGGCGCTTCGGAGCAGTCGGATCGAGTCGGTTGGACTGGCACGGGGCCGAGGCGCTCGAGCGCTGTGAGGCATCCAATGCGGGCCAACTGCGCAGACTGGTGGGCACCTACGCCGGGGCGAATGAACTTGCGGTCCTGTTTTGGGGCAATCGTGCGGCCGTCCATTGCGCTCGAGGCTGCCCTGGTGGCAAGCCATGCGGAAGCGGTGCTGGACTGCTCTCCTGTGTGCTGGATCTATCTCACCGACTGTGGGGTGCTGATCGAGTTTCAGGATGGCGAGGGGCGGACGGCGGGAGAGGTCCCGCGCTGACGCAGCAGATCCCGGCGCGGAGGAGCACTGCGAGGGCTCTGGGTGGGTAATCGAGGCGAGCAGACCTGCGCCCTGACCCGAGTACAGGGTGGGGAGGGCATCCCGGTCTCGAACTCACGACACCCCAGTAGGGTTAAATCCAACATTTTGGTGGGGTTAATTTTGCTAGGGTTCGGGGTCGAGGTGGGCCATGCCGAGCCAGGAAGAGCTGTTCGAGGCGGTGGACGCACTGCTGGAGGGCGAGCCGCGGCTGCCGTCTCCGGCGGAGCGGGCGCGGCTGCGTGAGGCGGCCGGTGTCACACAGGCCCGGCTCGCGGCCGCGTTGAAGTCCACGCCGCAGACGGTGAAGAACTGGGAGAACGGCCGCTCCGAGCCGCGCCCGCCGCGCCTGCAGGCCTACCTGCGGCTGCTGGACGGCTGGGCCGAGCGGTACCCCGCGCCGGCCGTCGCACCCGCGCCTGCACCGGTTCCGGAGGCGTTCACCGGCCCTGTGGAGCAGCCCGATCAACACGTCGTTGCGTGCCGTGCAACCGTTCTTGTCATCGTCCTTCCAGTGCGGGTACAGCTCCCGCTTGTAGCCGTCCCGGATCTCCTCCGCGATCGGCAACGACGTGATCGCCTCCGTGAGCGTGTACTCGTCGGCATGGGCGGTCGTCGGAGCCAGGACAGCGAAGGCCAGGGAAACCGCGACGACACCGCGGCAAAGACTCGTGATCATGGTCCGGTGATACCGGTCGCATCACTACCAGTACGACCCCGCCACAGGGCATCTCACCCAGCCGGTGGCACAAGTTCACCGAAGAACCGATCATGCACCCGCCCCACCCTCGACCCGGCCGCGTCATGCCCGTCCCGCTCCAGCGGGCCGCGCTGGGCAACCGCTGGACCCGACGAGCAGGCCCGCCAACGGGCGCTTCACCGCATCCGTTTAGGCCGTCTGGGAGCCATGTCCGGCCAGGCGGCCAGACGGGGTCACCGCCCCACGTGTCCTCAGCGGTCAGGGTGAGGACCAGGCGCCCGTCCACCACGGCTGCGGCCACGTCCTCGTCGTCGACGGCGGCCTCGGCGAAATCGGCGGGTGCGACGCGGTCGAGCAGGAAGACGAAGTGCAGGGCGAAGGGTGAGCCGTACGAGTGGGGCTCACCGTCGGCGTCGACCATGAAGTTGGCCCGCCAAGCGCCCGCGCACAGGGTCCACACGAGATCACCGAGGAACTCCGCGCCCAGCAGCGGGTCCGCACCGTCGATCAGCACCGCGACGTCCTGCTTGCCGTGCCCGGGCCCGTGCCAGTCGCCGAGGCAGTCCACCATGGCATCCCAGTTGTGCCCGAAGTAGCCCGGGAACCCCAGCTCACGGGCGAACGCCCGGTACAGACAGCCCCTCTCGTGCAGCTCCTCACCGTCCAGGCGCAGGACGATCCCACCCCGGGCCCGCAGCTCGGCCTCGGCCGCGGCGACCCAGGCGTCGGCGGAGGAGGTGAAGGTGAAGGTGACCCAGGGCGATCGGCGTTCGGTGAGGGTGGGAAGGAAGCTGCTCATGGGGCATGCTCGCACCCCGCCCGCCCCGGGCGCCTTCGGACTACGTCCGCGGCCTGGGGTTCTGGCCCTTTTCCCGTCCGATCTCGCGACCAGCGCAGACGGTGCGGGAACAGCAGCACACTTCACCGCATCCGCTCAGCCGGGCCGAGAGCCCCGACCGGCCGGGGGGGCAGGCTCTGGCCCGCGCGCAGCTCGCGGAGCCCGAGGGCCCGCGCGTCCCGGGCTGAGGTGGGCGGCTACGCAGGGGTCAGTGCGGGGGCACTGCGCCGGTCATCGGTCGGCGCTGGAGCAGACGAAGACGGTCGGCGACGAAAGCCCACTCCAGGTCCTGCGTCCCGCCGAAGACCTGCTCGCAGCGGGCGGTGAGTTCCCGCAGGCTCTCCAACCGCGTCTCGTCGAGGCAGAGTCGGTGAATTCGGTCGGCGGGGACCGGGACCTGGCTCGTTCCGCCGGCCAGCGCGGGCTCCACGGCCAGGTCCTTCATGCCCGCCGTGCACTCGATCACCCGGCCGTCGCGGCGGACCCGGTAGTGATCCGGTACGACCAGGCCGCTGACCACGGCTTCGCCCAGGCCCCAACTCGCCTCGATCACCAGGACGTCGGAGCCGTCGAGGGGGTCTCGGGAGAACAGGACTCCGGCGCACTCGGGTACCACCAACTCCTGTACCACCACTGCCACTCTGGGCCGGCCGGGCAGCCCGAGCCGCTCACGGTAGGCGAGCGCGGCGGCCGAGTGCGCCGAATCTCTCACCGTTCGGACCGCCTCGGCCAGCCCGTCCGGACCCCGTACGTTGAGGCAGGTGAGGTGCTGTCCGGCGAAGCTCGCCCCGGCCGAGTCCTCGCCCAGCGCGGATGAACGCACGGCCAGCCCGCCGCCCTGCAAGTCGGTGGTCGACACGTGCAGGGCAGCGAGCGCCTCGTCGTCGCCTGCTGCGACGACGTCGACGAACAGCCATTCCAGGGCGATTCCTTCCGGTACCGGTAGACCGGCGCGGGCGGCGGCCGCGAGCTGTGAGGCCTTGCCGCCGTACCGGCTCTCGTCGGTGGCCAGGCGGAGCGGCACCGGGGCGGACCACGTGCTCGGCGACAGCGGAGCGGTCATCGGACCACCGCCGCCTCTCCGGCCCGGCCGTCGACCCGCACCCGGGCGCCATCGGGTATCACCGCCGTGGCATCCGTGCATCCGACGACGCCGGGGATGGCGAACTCCCGGGCGACGATGGCGGCGTGGGAGAGCGCCCCACCGCGATCGGTGACGATCGCGCCGAGCAGTGGCAGGACGATGTTGAAGGCCGTGGTGGTTGCGCCGGTGACCAGGACGTCGCCGGGCTGGATGCGGTCGAACTCGGGCACGCCGCTGATCACCCGTGCCGTGCCCTCGTAGATGCCCGGGCTCGCGCCGAGCCCGTGCACGGTCCGCCCCTCGGTCCGCGCTGCCGGGTTGCTGAACATGGCAAGGACGATGGCCCCGAGGGCGCGTTCCAGGCGTGCCGCGGCGGGCGGCAGCCAATCAGGCGGCAGCGGGTCGCCCGGGGGTGGACCCAGCATCGGCGGCGCGTCCGCGTACCGGGCGTGATCGCGGTAGTGCGCCCGGGCGGCGAGTTCCGCGGCGTCGGGCCCGGAGCCCGTACGGACCAGGGCGCGCAGCTCGGCGTAGCCCGCCTCGGCCAGGTGGGCGGGTGCGTAGATCCGGCCCTGCTCGGTGAGCCGTCGGCCGGCCGCCAGGATCGCACGCCGGGTGAGGCCGATGGCCGGCAGGTCCGCGCACGACCCGCGCTCGTCGCGGAGCCGGGAGACCAACCGCGCCTCGGCGAGCAGCTCGTCGAAGCGGGAGCGATGCGGCGCGGGTACGGCGTCGCGAAGGTCGGCTGCCGCGTCGGCGCGCTGGTCGGCGTGGGCGTCCGCCTGGGGCCTCGTCGAGGAGGAGACCGCCGAGCGAATGGCCGCGAGCACGACGGCGGGCAACTCCGCCACGCAGGGATCGCCCACGTCCTCGCCATTGACGGGGCGCCAGCCCGCCGTCTCCAGGTAGTCGGCAAGGGCGGTACCCGTACGTCCCGCGACAGCCCCCAGCGCCGCCAGCAGCTCCTGGGGTCGCGCCGGGGAGGCGAGCAGCTCGCTCGCCCGGGGGTCCGCTGCCACGGCGGCGGCCAGCTCGGCCAGTTCCTCCCGGTCCGCCAGCGGGTCGGGGCTCGATCCTGCCAGCGGGGCCAGGATCTCGCCGGTGGTACGCCCGGTCCACTCCTGACAGTGTGCGAGCAGATCGCCCATCGGCAGCAGTGCCGGCATGTTGAACAGGTGGTGCAGGTAGCCGGCTCGGCGCTGATGCTCCCGGCACCGGTCGAGGTAGGCGAGCAGACTGCCGGTATCGAGGAGACCGGGCTCGACCTGCTGCAGTTCGCGCCGCTCGCGCTGGAGCCCGGGTCTGACCTCCTCGTCCCATCGGCGCAGGTCCTCGCGCCACAGCTTGCGCTCGAAGACGGTCGCGCTGGTCGCGAGCCTGGTGCGGATCTCGGGATGATCGGCGACAAGGCCTTCCCAGACCTCCCTCGGCGGGTGGTCCGTGGCGTCCGGCGGGGCTCCCAGCGGCTGCGGATGGTAGTAGCAGAAACCGTTCACGAAGGCCCAGTCCAGCCGTTCCAGCAGCGACCCGTAGCGGCGGAGGCTCTCTCCGAAGCCGCGATGCATCTCCTCGATGAAGATCTCGGCATGGAACCTGGTCACCGGGCGGGTGAAGTGGGTCGGGTCCAGGAACCAGGTACCCGGCCCCGGCGGAGCGAAAGTGCGTTCCGTGGCGATACTCATGATTCTCCTCCTCGCCGGTCATCCGCTCGGGTGGCGTAGCGGGCCGTCCGGGTCTCGCCGCAGCTCGTCCGTGAGGACCCGCACCGCCCAGGCGGCGGCCATGCCGGCCTCCGCCCCGTCGAGCCCCGCCTGCAGCCGCATGGCCTGCCAGGCCGGGGCGCTCACCAGCATGTAGAGCACGGCGACCGCGCGGCGGCGGGCTACCGGGTCGGCCTCCGCCGTGAGCTCGGCCAGCGCCGCCTCCACCGAGTGGAACCGGTCCCCGCGGCCCTGCTCCCGCAGCGGCCGGGCCGCCTTGGAGTTCAGCATGGCGAGCATCAGTGGCGCGTGCTCGTCGTACGAGCGGTAGAGCTCCGGCGCCACGCGGCGCAGCCCGTCCAAGGTGTCCGGGTAGGACTGGGTGAGCACGTGCAGATTCTCCTGGGCCCACCCGCTCCAGGCCGCGAAGAGCGCCTCCCTGGTCGGGAAGTGCCGGTAGACGGTGCGGACGGCGACGCCTGCGCGCTCCGCCACGAGCGGGATGGTCAGCTCTTGGACGCTTTCGTCGGCGATGGCCTCGGTGAGCGCGGCGAGGATCAGCTGCCGGGTCTGCTCAAGCTGCCCGGCACGCAGCGGACTCTCGTACGCGCGCTTCTCTTTCATGGCACGTCGACAGTACTCCAATTCATGCCAAACTGTCGAGAAACGGTATAAATATTCCCAGAGAGGGATGGAGGCCGAGGGGGATGTTGGACGGACATCCGGCCCTCATCGGCTGCCTGGGAAGGTCGGTGAGCGCGAGGGCCGGGAGGTGGAACCGAGCGCGGGGATCATCGACGCGCACGCAGTCGGTGCGGGCCGCCGCGTCAGTGCCGGCCGCCTCACGCGGCTACGACGGCGGCAAGAAAGTCCCGGGCCGCAAGAATCACGTCATCACTTACACCCTCGGCCTGCTCCTGGTCGTCGCCGTGACCGCCGCTAACGTCGGTGATCGCGACGCGGCCGTGCCCCTGCTTCAGAGGCTGCGGTCGCTGCACCAGGAGATCACCCTGGTCTGAGCCGACGGCGGCGACATCGGCGGCCTCAGTAACTGGGCGAAAGAGAAAATCGCGCTCACCCTGGACGTCGTCAAATGCGCTGACGACATAGAGGGGTTCGCGGTACTGCCCCGTCGTTGGGCGGTAGAGCGCACGTTCGCAGGACTGATGCACTCGCGCCGTCTGCCCCGTGACTACGGGACCCCGACCGCCAACAGCGAGTCGATGATCCTGGCCTCGATGATCGCGCGGATGGGCCGCCGCCTGGCCCAGCCGCCCGCTTCCGGTCGGTGCTGAACATCCCCGATGCCTCCTGGACCAGCCACCCTGGCTCCGCCAGGCGCTCGGCCTTCGACCGCACCACCTCGGTCTTGGGGCTGGCCGGCGCGAAGAAGCGCACCACCAGTTCCCCGGGAACTTCCCGTTCCCGGTCGCTGCAGGCGCTGACCAAGGCCGAGCTCTACGAGAAGGCCACCAAGGCCGGTATCCGCGGCCGATCGGGCATGAGCCACGACGAACTCGCCGACGCCCTCGCCAGCGCCAGCGCCAAGAGCAGCTGACAACCTCATCGCACACTCTGGGCTTAAGCGCTGCGCTTGGAAGTCCGTTGGATGGCAAGGCGCTCGGCCGTCCGCCGGAGGGTGCTCATGGACCATGGGACCGCTCGGGGCAGCAGGCCGGGGGCCCGTTCGGGCGGCGGGGGCGGGGTCGGCGTGTGCTGGATCAGGTGTGGATGCGGCTGTTGGTGCCGTCGTGGTGGTCGGCGTGTTCGTCGTCGAACCAGTAGTCGCCGGCGGCGAGGTAGCGGAAGGAATGGCTGCTGTGTGCGGGGAGCGAGACCTCGGCCGCGCGGGTGCCGTCGCCTCGGGGCTCGAGGGGGTGGGCGGCGGGGTTCCAGTGGTTGAAGTCCCCGACCACGCTGACCGGCCCCTGCGGGGTGTCCTCGGGTAGGACGAAGGTGACCTGGGTACGGCCCTTGAGCCGCTTGCGTTCGAGCACGTAGATCTCCAGCCGTGAGGGGGGTGCGACGGACTGGTGCATCCTCGCCCGTACCCCGGGTCGGCCATTGTGGGACCGGCCGCGTTGTGCGGGCGGGTCACCCGACCGGCAGTGCGAACGGGCGGTCAGGCGCAGGGTGCGCGGGTTTAAGGATTCGGCATCCGTAGCGGGGCCCGGCCGGGGCGGTTGTCTCGTCCGGCCGGGCCCCGCGTGCGTGGACCTCGTATCGCTCTGCCACCGTGCCATGCGCTAGGCCGCACTGCCCGGCGGGGCGCAGGTGGCGTAGGCCGGTCAGGGGTTCCACGGTCCACGCCCCGGGTGTGACGTGTCGTGAGGTC
The DNA here is from genome assembly GCF_045160965.1 of Streptomyces sp. NBC_00207. Lineage (NCBI taxonomy): Bacteria > Bacillati > Actinomycetota > Actinomycetes > Kitasatosporales > Streptomycetaceae > Streptomyces > Streptomyces sp. NBC_00207. The sequence continues at coordinate 490,800 of NZ_CP130715.1, forward strand.
CGCTGGCCTTGGATGGAGGTGCCGGTCAGGCCCGCGGGGGTCTGCGGTGGCTCGTGGGCGGGTCGTCGGCGAACAGGGCGAGGAGCCCTGCGATGTCGCGGCCTGCTTCGGCGGGGTGGCGGAACTGTGCCCCGGGGGTGATGCGGTAGTGATTGCGTCGTCCTTCGCGTACCCGGGTGAGGTATCCCTCCTGCTCCAGGTCCGCGACGATCGCCTGGACGGTCCGCTCGGTGAGCACGCAGGTCTCGGCGACCTCCCGGAGGCGCACTTGGGGGTCGCGGGCGAGGGCGAGCAGGACGCGGGCGTGGCTGGTCAGGAAGGTCCATGACCCGTGAGGAAGGCCTTCATCACCCATGCCTCAAGTTTGCGCCTGTTTTGTATATACGTCCTGTTTTTCACGTTTTTATTGACGTAGGTGGTTCGAATGCCGACGATGCTGTTGGGAAGCAAGAACCAGCCCCAGAACATGTGGGGAGGCAGCCATGACCGCCACAGCGTCCGACCGTCGCCTCTGCTCCCCGAAAGCGACCGGCCTGAAGGTCGGGGTGATGCCCGGTCCGCAGACCGGCCAGGTCCAGGTCGTGGTGAGCGGTGAGATCGACCTCGACAATGTCGCATTCCTCCACGAGGTTCTCCTGACCGCGCTCGTCTCCCCCCGCGCCGCCCTCCTCGTGGATCTGGAGCAGGTGACCTTCTGCGACTGCGCGGGCCTCAACACGCTCCTGGCCGCCCGCCACGCGGCCCTGACGGACGGCCGCGACCTGCACATCACGGCGGCCGGCCCCCGGGTGGAACAGCTCCTGAACCTCACGGCCACCCGCTCGCTCCTCATGTGAAGGTGCGCGCTCGAAGGCAGGTGATCCCCATGACCGCCTCCATCCCCCTCGCCCGGGGCGACGAAGCCCGCCCCCGCAGCGACGAGACCGCCACCGCACAGATGCCCTCCGACCGGGCAGTGCAGTGCGCGGTGGGAACGCTGATGGCGACGACCCCAGCCACGGCCCGCGAGGCCGAGCGCATCCTGTCCGCCGCGGCCGCACGGGCCGGCCTGCCCGAGACCATCCTGGCCGCCGCAGTGCTCGACGCCGCCCGCGGCATACCCGTCCCGGCCCGTGCCGAGCGAGCGCTGCGCCAAGCCATCCGCACGGCCCGCACCCCGGAGCCCACACCGTCCTCGGGCCCGTACCTGCTGCCACTGCGGGAGGACACCGAGAAGGCGCTCGGCCGGTTCTTCGAGACCCGCCTGCGCCTGACCGCAGCCCCCGCGGACCTGGAGGCACGCGGCGCTTTCGAGGACTCCCTGTTCACCCTGTGCGTCCTCATGGGCCGGCCCTGCGCCGCCGAGGCACTGCACGAGGCCGTCCAGTACACCGAAAGCTGACCGTGTGCCCCGAAGCCCAAGGCCGCCCGTCGACAAGGGAGAGTCGGTCGATCATGAACGCCAAGAAGCAGTACCCGGGCCCGAAACTGCTTCCCGACGAGGGCGCAGCCGTGGACGAGCACGGCCGCCCGCCGCGAGCCCCGTCCCGGACCGGTCCCGGCACCGGCCCCGACGCCAGCCGTGTGGAACGTGCAGCCGAGGAAGGGGACGTGCGGGAGACCGGAGCATCTCTGTCGGCGAACCTGGACAAGGGGAAACGCGCGCCTGCCGAATGAAACAGCCGGGGGGGGGCGGGAAGTGCGCGTCCTGGAGGCACGCTCACACGTCGCGGTGCCTGACGACGAGCACGGCGAGTGCGACCATGATCAGCGGCCAGAGCGCGTACACGATCCAGGAGCCGGGGACCGTGGCGGTGTATCCCAGGGATCCAGGATCCGGCTCCCAGCTCTGGACCAAGCGCTTCCAGGCCGCCGACACCATCGCGTGGTTGATGTCCGCCGACCAGCGATCGCTCTCCGAGAACATGGGCGGCAGCATAAGTAGGGTCAAGACGCTGGTGACCATGGTTGCAGCGCTGTGCCGGAGCAGGACGCCGAGGCCCAGACCGATCAGTGCGCAGACCGGGGCCAGCAGCGCGGATGCCACCAGCGCCCGGATCACCCCGGGGTGAGTGAGCGGGACCTCAGTGTGCCGCCCGCTGAGGATGGCCTGGGAGACCAGGAAGGAACCGGTGGAGATGACCGTGCCGACCGCGGTCCACAGCGCGGCGGTGACGGCCGCCTTGGCCAGCACCACCGAGCCGCGGGCGGGGACGGCCACGGTGGTGGTGCGGATCAGGCCGCTGCTGTACTCGCTCACGACGGTGAGGGCGCCCATGCTGCTGGCGACGAGTATCAGCGTCCAGTAGCCGGCTGGCGGATAGGCGTCGTAGGGCAGGAAGTCAGGGGGGCCGGAGCGGGCGGCGTTGTCCGCGAGCGTGGCCACGGCGGAGGACCCGATGACGAACAGGACGGTGAGTGCGATCGTCCACGGTGTGGAGCGCAGGGACCGCATCTTGATCCACTCGGAGGCGAGCAGGTCGCGGAAACGGGCGGGTGGCCCGGTGACCGGGGTGGTCGGGAGGACGGAGGCGAGTGTGGTCATCGGGGCTGTCCTGCCTGGTATTCGACGCTGTCGGCGGTGAGTTCCATGAAGGCCGCCTCCAGTGAGGCGGTGTGGGTGGTCAGCTCGTCCACGCGGATCCGGTTCTCGAAGGCGAGCGCTCCGATTCGGTCCGCCGGGAGCCCGGTCACGGCGAGTTTCCCGACGCCTCCCGGGCCTTCCGGTTCGACCGTGGCGCCCGCCGCGGTCAGCACGGCTGCCAGCTCGGCGGCCTGTGGTGTCCCGACCACGACGCTACGACGGGTGCCGCGGGCCGCGAAGTCTCGTAGCGACTCGGCGGCGATGAGGCGGCCGCGGCCGATGACTACCAGTTGATCGGCGGTGTTCTCCATCTCCGACATCAGGTGGCTGGAGAGGAAGACGGTACGTCCCTCGGCGGCCAGACTCCGGAAGAGTCGGCGTACCCAGAGCACGCCCTCCGGGTCCATGCCGTTGATCGGCTCGTCGAACATGAGCACGGGCGGGTCGCCGAGCAGGGCGGTGGCGATCCCCAGCCGCTGCTTCATGCCGAGGGAGAATCCGCCGATGCGACGGCTCGCCGCCTCGGCCAGCCCCACTTCCTGGAGCACCTCGTCCACCCGGCGCCGCGGGATGCCGTTGCTGCGCGCCAGGGCGGACAGGTGGGCGACGGCGCTGCGTCCGCCGTGGACCTGTCCGGCGTCGAGGAGTGCGCCGACGTGCCGCAGTCCGCGCGGGTGGTCGTGGAACGGGACGCCGCTGACAGTGGCGGAGCCGGTGGTGGGAGTGTCCAGGCCGAGGATCATCCGCAGGGTGGTGGACTTGCCGGCTCCGTTGGGGCCGAGGAATCCGGTGACCTGACCCGGCTGCACGGTGAAGGACAGATGGTCGACAGCCGTCTTGCGGCCATAGTGCTTGGTGAGTTCGTTGACTTCGATCATGGCACCCACACTGCCGGGAGGACGCCGTACGGACATGGGGCTGTGGGAGGCAATCGTGCGGTCGGGTTGGCCCGTGGGCGTACGTCCCGGGGCTAATGCCGCGTGGGCAGCGGGCCGGCTAGTCTCGCAGAGTGGACCTCATAACGATCACCCCGTTGCCTGTGCGTGTCGCGCACCGCGGCCTTGCTCCCGCGACGGGGACACGCCGCCGATGACGAGAACCGAGACCGTGGCCTGGGCGGGGGGTGCCCTCTACCTCCTCATGGTGGGTCTGCTGGTGGGGGCACCCCGCGGGCATCGGGCACGGTCCACGGTGTCGGGTCGCTGCTGGCGGTGAGCCTGCTCGTCGGCGTGGTGCGACGGAGGCCGCTGCCGGCTCTGGCCAAGGCGCTCTTCGGATCCACTACCGTGGTGGTGGGCACTCCAAGCTCCGTCCATGCGGACATGTCGGTGGGTTATCAGGGCCAGTTCCTGTCGTTTCTGGCGGTGGATCTCGTCCTGGGCTTCATCGTCGCCACCTGTACTCGGCGAGCCTCGCTCGCTGCCGTGGCCGTGTCTCTCGCCGTGCAGCTCCTGGTCATCGGCGTCTTCGCGCACGGGGACAACCTGACCGTCAACGTCGTGATCGCCCTTTTGGCGATGGCCGCATCCTGCACGGTCGGTCTGCTGAGTCGCGAGCGCCGCGAACACGCGGTGGCGCTGCGTTCGCAGGAGGTGGCCAAGGCCGTGACCGCCGAAAGGCTACGGATCGCACGGGAACTGCACGACATGGTCGCGCACAGCATCGGCATCATCGCCATCCAGGCCGGTGTGGGCAGCCGGGTCATCCAGACCCAGCCCGCCGAGGCCCGCGAGGCTCTGCGCGCCATCGAGGTCACCAGCAGGGAGACCCTGTCAGGCCTTCGGCGCACGCTGGTGTCGCTCCGTCAGGCCGACCTGGGTGCCGTACCGGAGCAGTCACCACTCGCACCTTCGCCGGGGCTGGCGGACGTCGAACAGCTGGCTGCAGCGACCGCGGATGCGGGGGTACGCGTCGACGTGCGCCGCAGCGGGGAGCAGCGACGTCGTCCTCGGGGCCGAGCCGGACGGCGTCCAGCAGCTGACACCAGGAGGTGCGGCCCGCCTCCAGCGCGGCGACGAACGAGTACGGCCAGCCCGGGATCATCAGGTGCTGGTCCCAGCCCCGGCCGAAGGTGTGGCAGAACAGGCGGCCCGCGCTGCACTCCGCGTCTGGCCGCAGCCAGTTGCTCACGTCCACCGCCAGGACGAGCCGGTCGTCGGCCGCGCGGGGCTGGGGCAGCGCGGCCAGCGCCCGCCGCAGCCGCACCGCGTCGATGCGGCCGCGGTTGAGCGCGTCGTACAGCGCACCGCCCACGACGGTGCTCGGCCAGCAGCGTCAGGTCCATCGGCGACGTCACCGGCCCGTCCGCGCACAGCAACGCGTCCGCAAGCTCGAACAGTTCGTCACGCCGCGCGCTCAGACACGCGAAGAAGGCCTCCCGGAAGTGTGACGCTTCCGCGAACGGCTCCCGCTGGACATCGTGGTACAGCAGAGTCGTTCCCCCACGGCCTTCGTGTTGATCGCGTGTGTCCCTGGTCGGAGCACTGGTCAGACGAAGGCCGTGTCCACGTCCGGCGAACACCCGGATGAGCGATGCCGTTCTATGCATCGTTCGGGGTCGGTGACCCGTCTCACCCGAGGTTTGACCGCACGAGGTTCGGCCCGTTCATCAGCGGTTGAACAGCACGGCTGGTGGCCACGGCAATGAACAGCAACCGTAGCTCCGTCAGACCGCGAGCTGATGGACCTGCCCGGGGTCGAGGTGCAGCTCGTACGGGGTCGAGCAGTCGCTGACCTCCGTGCCCACCGGGGCACCGCACGGGCACCGGCGGTTCATCCCGCCCTGGCCCGACAAGCCGCAACAGCCGACATCGTCGAAGGTCGGGGCACGGGCCGGCTCCAGGCCCGGCGCGTCGCCAGGATGAAGAACCACAGTTCCTCGCGGCCCTGCCGACACCAGGAAGTCGTCGCCGTCCGGATCACAAACGCACGGGCCGCCCGGGAAGATCGCCACCGGGGCCTCGCACGGCACGAACGGTGCGCCCCAAGGCTCCGGTTCCACCGCGAAGCACCCCTGCGGCATGGTGGCGGACGCCGTCCGCGTCCCACCGTCTTTCGAATAGCCCTGGTCCATCGGACGAACGGGGATCTCAGCCAACTCGGTCAACGGTCCCGTGATCGCAGAACCACAGGCCACACACGCGAACACAATCACCCGCAGTTCTTAACACCCCCCGAGGAACCCGCCAACCCAATTAGCCTCCCACCACGGCACTCAGGCCCAGCAGAACGGGCCGAAGGGCAGTGGCCGCCGAGCTCGGCGTCAGCCAGCGCTCCATCGAGCGCTACCGCACCGGTGAACGCAAAACCCCGCCGAAAGCGATCACGGACCGCATCGATGCTGCCGTACGCGCCCGTTGGCAGCCCGTGGTGCGTAGCCACCGTCATCTCGGCATATCGCAAGGTCGTCCTGATGATCGACGTGGATCCGGCGCGTCCCGGTTCCGGTGTCGGAGACAGCTACATCGTTTCGTCTGGATCATCTGCTCCTTGGCCCAAATACACCGTTGGCTGACGTGCAGTGGGCGCGGATCAAGCCGCGGCTACCTGACCGGACGCCGAAGCGGAGTGCGGGGCTCTGGTCGCCAGTTGTGACTCCGGCTCTTCTGTGGAGCCAATCCCTGCGTGCTTGTCCTGGCGTCGAACCTGGCCTGTGACCTGCCAGTTCTCCCAGCTTGTAAGCAAGAGCCGCTGGCCGCCGATGCGGCACCCCAGAAGTCGAGCCAGAACCCGAGTTCTGACGGCACCGAGGTATCGGCCCCGAGAGAATCGGGATGGACCCGGTGAAAGGCCCTGGTCACGCGGCGATCCGACGCGGCCGCACCCCCAGGCCCTCGGACCGGCCCGTCCCCGCGTCCCGCCCGACGGGAAAACCCCGACAAGACGGAGACCGCGAGTCGAAAGTGCCAGGGGTGTGCCGCACACCACCCAGTAACACGGTCTACCAGGCGAACGTTGCTTGATACGGCACTAGCTGGGGCCCCGCGGGCCTTTGAGAGCGCTCTGCGTCGTCCCGCGAACCCCTCCCTCCAAGGGGTGCGGAAATCCGTGGACGGACCCGCGGAAGATCACGTACGGTGTGGCTTCACGCCCAGAGTTGGACGGAAGGAGGCGAGTGCCGTGCAGTTCACAACTTTCCAGCGCTCCCTTTTCCGCTATCCCGGCGTGGTTCGCCAGTTCTGACCGGGAGCGCTCCAAGCAGCCTGTATCCCGGAGGAATCCATGACCGATCTGGTCATCCGCGCGCTCTCCGCGAGCGACGCTCATCTCTTCGACGCACTCCCCGACCCCCTGGGCGCCCGCGAAGTCCACCGGCGCACCCAGTTCCGCCCCGACTGGAAGCGCGTCGCCCTGCGCAACGGCGAGGTCGTCGCACGCGGCGCATGGTGGGGCGGCCCCCGCGACTCGGAGCCCGTCAACATCAACTGGTTCGACGTGGCCGAGGGTGAGGAGGAGGCCGGGGCCGAACTCCTGCGCACCGCTCCCTGGCAGGTCGAACTCGAGATCAACCTGCCCGGCGGCTGGCGGGAAAAGACCGACCTGCGCGCCACCGCCGAGACGCGCTTTGCCGCCGCACGCGCCGCGGGGTACGAACTCCTGGTGGAACGCTTCCTGTACCGCTGGATCCCGGAGCAGGGCCTGCCCGAGCGGCCCGGACGGCTGCGCTTCAGCGCCGAACCCGACGACGCCGTGTTCTTCGACGCGTTGCGCCGCATCCACTCCGTCACCCTGGACGCCCACGCACTCAGGGCCATCGAGGAGGGCGGCCTCGACCGGGCCGCCCAGGAGGAACTCGACTTCTTCCACTGGTGCCCCTCCCCACGGGAGTGGTGGCAGGTCGCGCACACCCCGGAGGGCGACCTGGCCGGCATCCACATCCCGGCCCACAACCCGTCCGGCCCGACCATCGGCTTCATCGGAGTCGTGCCGGAACAGCGCGGCCACGGCTACGCCTACGACCTCCTCGCGGAGTGCACCCACCTCCTTGTCGAGCAGGGCGCGGAGTCCGTCAGCGGAGCCACGGACCGCGGCAACTTCCCCATGGCCGCGAACTTCACCAAGGCCGGCTTCCCCGTCATCAGTGAACGCATCAACTTCCACCCGACGGGCCAAGCGGCCTAGCGAGGAGTAGCACGCGGTGAGTGGTCCGGTCCGAGGACAGGCCCGGACCACTCGCCAGTGCCTGGCGCGTCCCTGGCAACAAATGGGAAGTCTGACCGCTTCTGCGACGCGGGGGTTTAAGGGGACGGCTATTGCCCCAGCCGCCCCTCGTGGGTGAACCCTCAGAAGGCGATGGCCGCAGGACCTGGCCCCGCCCGGCGAGGGTGGAGCGGGGCGCGGGAGATGCAGAGCGCCCGTACGCCACGCGCCGGCCAGCACCACCGCCCGGCCAGCAGGCTCAGGGCCAGTCCGACGGTCCCGTACCCGCACCGGTCGGGCCACCAGCCGCACACGGCCAGCACGGCGGCGCCGGCACGGGGCTGCCCGCCCGTCATCACCACCGCGATCCCCCGTCCAGTTGACACGGCCACCCCCGGCCAGGGCCGGGGCTGCTGCCCGGGCTTGTCAGTCCTGGGGCCTGGGCCTCCAAGGCCCTCGCGGCGTACGAGCGGACCTCGTCCGACTCCGGCACCCGCGGCCCGGGAAGCGTCCCCGAAGAGCCGTCTCCTGACGGTCTGGTGGGGCCGAGGGCCATGCGGACGCAGGTGACCGCGAGGACCACCACGGCGGCGAGGAGCAGCGTCCAGGCGGCCGGGCCGCGTAGGCCGGCGCCGGGGCCGGCTAGCGGGCGCCGTAGTGGTGGACGGCCCAGCCCCCCGGCACTCAGCGCCAAGCCGGACCATCCCCGCGGCCGAAAGGGTCATCCGGGCGCGGTAGGAGGGTTTGGGGCGGCCCGGTGGTACTGCTGCCCCCAGAGCGCTCTGGGCACCGGGCCTCACCCACGCACGCCACATCGGCGTGGGCTGACCACGACCCTAGCTTGATCAGCAGCCCAGTATGAAATATTCGTGGCGCCTATCACCGGTTCCAGAAGAGGGGCAGGAGGCGTAACGTTCAGTTTGCAAGAATGGTCAGAGGCTGGGAAAGAAGAAGTCAAAGAAGAGCCACATGAGCCCTGCCGAAAGGAGAGCAGTCACTATCGCCGTAAACAGTGGCATCTGGATCCATGGAAGCCTCTTCCTTTCACCAGAAAGACGCTGATGATCTTCCTGCCATCGCAACCAGTTATTACTGACCTGTAGCGATATGAGTCCAGTAGACCCAACCATCAGCGGAACGAACCATGTCGGAGAAAGTGCGATCAGGCTTTCCTCGCTCAGCACATCAAACTGGAACGCGTAGATCCACACCGCTATCGCGAGTGAAAGAACAGTAATCGTTGCAAATACCGCCCGGGCTGCCACAATCCTGCGCAACGACGCCATTTGGCCGACATCAGCGCGCACTTGTCGATACTCACGAGGAGACACGGAAAGCGTCGCTTCATGAAGCCGTTTTCGATTTCGAGCGAGGCAGATGCGTCCCGACATGTTCATGTTTCGCTGCTGGGGGAGCGGTCGCCTCTTTGCCTCAAGGCCGAGAAGAAGTGCCTGGTACAGGATCTCCATGTCCAGCAATGAAGAATCAACGTCCACACCTTCACTCAGCACCCGCACAAGTTCACCAGTGAAGGCTGTGTAGGGCTCGCCAATCGGGGCCCAGGCCTGCTGCGTCCCATCCGTGGCAGTGAGCACGCACGCATCGCGCACTCGAGCACGTTTGGCGACATCTTGACGACCTGCCATGCCCCCGGCCAAAGCTCGGCCACTCCAGCAGCAGTCCAGAATCAGTACCCGCCGAGGGCAACGGACACTGCGCCCGATCAGTACGCGACGCAGGTCCTCGAAGCGAAGCGACCTGTCGAGCCGCCCTTCTGCTGGGGAATCAGTGAGAGCGAGATACAACTCGTCGCTGTACGGATCGATCAAACCGTGGCCGGCAAAATACACCACGAGAGTGTCCGTAGCCTGCCTGGAGGCCTTCTCGATAGTGTCCAGGACTTCTGCCGCCGATCCCGGCTGAAGGAGGACGGTGCAATTTTCACCCGTCAGACCCCATACCGACTCATCCATGAAAAGCCCACTGAGCCCCCGCAGGTTATTTTCGACAGCTGGCAGGGCGGCCAGCGCGCGATAGCTGTGAACACCTATCAGCACCGCACGGGAGGCAGCAGGGTCTGAAAGTTCCATCAGCCGCCTGTTTCACCTTCCGATGATTCAGATTCAGAGTCGGTCGCAGGAAATACCAGACTGACTTCGTGGGCTTGCGCTCGCGATGCCCGCCAGTTCGCGATGGCCACGACAAGACTGGAGAGAGCGAGGGTGTTACTGACGACTACATTGATGAGATCGAGGGATGCTCCACTCATGGGCACCGAATCAGACGCCGCGCGCCCTTCCAGGGAAATCTCGGCGTCGCCCGCATCTACATCCCGCATCAACCAGTGATACAGCGAGAGCGTCGCTTCCTTCTCATCCCCCATGATCATGATTTCGAGTCGCATGCACTGCCCCCCGTCAACCCCGCATGGAACTTTGAGCCATTCTTGCGTACTTCGGCCAACCCGGCGGGGTTTTCCGCAAGCTCCCATACCGATCCGTCGACATCCGCTCCGAACCGGCCCTACGCGCGCCAACCAGACCGGGCGGAAGCCGCCGTCCGCGCGGTCGCCGGGCAGGGCGCGCACCCGGGCTGCTCCCTTGCGCCCCGGCGCAACCCGTTGCCACGGAAGGCCCGGGGGCCGACGATCCCGGCACGCGGAGAAGGCTCTTCGTCCCTAGGGGGATCCATGGACTCCAACACGATCATCACCACCTGTGCGACGGCCGTGGCGGTGGGCTCGCTCTGGGCCAGCACCGTCCAAGCCCGGGCGGTAAAGGTGCACAACCGGACGTCCGTCATGCCCCACCTGCAGATCCGGCAGGTGAAGAACTACGAGAACGGCCGCACGGGGCTCCAGATACTCAACGTGGGCCTGGGTCCCGCGCTGGTCACCCGGTCGACGGTGAAGCTGGACGGGGTGCCCGTCGGACAGTGGAACTGGCCGACCTTCCAGACCATGGCCGCGGACTGGCCCCAGATGCCCAACATGTACGCGCTGTTCACCGGAGTCAGCTTCCCCATGGGCGACTGCCAGTACCTCATCCACCTTGACGACTACGACGAGGCCCGGCACGCCTGGTTCTGGGAGCTCGTGGCCCGCCGGCTGTCCATCGAGATCGAGTACGAGTCGTTCTACCGGGGCGACAACCTCAAGGCGGAACCCCCGGCGCTCTAGACCCTGCTCCCCCCAGCTGCCGCTGGGAGGTGCCGACAGACGGCGCCGGACGACGCAGGCTTAACCGGCAAGATCCAAAAGAGACGGCCAGCTAGGCAGTCGAAGCGAGACGCTCCTTCTTCCGCCGGTGGCAGCGCTTCGTCCTGCATGCGGATGAGCAAGTCGGATCGGTCGGTGAGGCGCCCTGTGTGAGTGCGTCCCGTAGACGGCGCAGTTGTCAGGTTGGAAGCCTTGAGGGATCCGGTGACGCAGAGCGCCCCTCCGGAGGGGGGCGCTCTGGTTGTGCGTACCGGTTCGGGCAGGTGGGTCAGGTGCGCTACACCAGGTGGTCGACCGAGAAGAGGAGGTGGTCCTGGCCGTAGTGGAAACGGCTGGCGAGGGCCTCGTAGCGGGTGTATTGCTCCTCAGTGAGCGGCAATTGGAGGACCTCCACTGTGTGCAGGAGCAGACGGAACCCGAGGTCGGGGTCGACCTGGGTGGCGATCTGTTCCAGGGCTTCCATAACCGTGGTGCCTTCCAGGGGGTGGAAGTCGGGGCTGACCGCCGTGCTCGCGGCGAGGGGGGACATGCCCCGGATCTCGCGCAGGACCTCGTCGCCGGTACCGGTGGCCGGCGGCGGGGCCGCCGGGACGAAGGCGGGTGCGACCTCGGTCAGGTGCTCCTCGCACACTTCGGCGACCTGCTCCAGCCACTCCCGGCCGCTGACGCCGAACCGGTCGATGCCGTAGCCACGGTCCGTTGCCGCCAGCCACAACGCGGTGATCGCGTCATCGGACAGGCCTGGGTCGAGCACCGGCGTGTGTCCTCCAGGAGTACGGCTGCCTCCGAGCCCGGAGGGCGCTCGTAGCCGTCGGCCTTCACGGCGGCCGCGACTGCCTCGCGGGGCGTGCGGTAGTGCCAGCCCGCCGTGAACTGCCTGGCGAGTCGGGAGAGCCCGAAGTCCCCGTTGATGCCCTGCCGCGAGGCGGCGCTGACCGGCGGCCAGGTGATCGCGAGGCCGTCGTGAACGGCGCCCGGGGGGGGAACTGCCAGCCGAGGGCCACCAGGCGGTGGTACTGCCCATACGGGACGGGCACGGAGTGCGCCTTGAGCGCGCGGAGCAGCAGGCGCATGCCGAGATCGGCGTCGGCGCCCGTCACCACTTGCTCCAGGCAGTCGACGAGCTTCGGCAGCGGAGAAGCGTCCACCAGGGCCGGGGCCGCGACGCGGAGTTCCGCCACGACCGCCTGGCACAGCCGCGAGTCCCGTACCAGCCGCACCGGTGGCGGCGTGCAGGACGCTTTGTTCTGCCGGAGCCGTGCCGTGGACACCTCCGAGATCCGCTCCAGCCAGGCACGGCAGGTCATGCCGTGGCCGGTCGGGTCGAAGGCGTTCCCGGTGGAGGCCAGCCACCGTGTGAAGGACCCGTAGGCCGGTCAGTCATCGAAGGCGTCGCCTCCTCCGTACGGCCAGAGGAGGCGACGCCTGCTCGGAAGTTGTTGCAGGTGATGGACGACACCCTGCCGTTCCCGGAGCTATGAGCGGTCATTGCGGGACAGCCCTTACCCCCAACACGACGCATACGTCTACGAACCCTCGGCCGATGCGCCTTACGCCACGAGTGCCTACGACGTATGGGGCTACGACGGGTCGACTGCCGGGCCTTTCCTCACCCCTGCGAACGCCGAACCGTCCCTGCCCACCTCGGCCGCCTCGCCCGGGCCTCTCCCCCGCCCGGAAGACAACGACGCGCAGCAGAGGGCCCGGGCCCAGCTGAACCACACGACGCCCCCGCGCCGCAGGGCCGGAGCGGTGCCGACTCTCGCACTGCTCGCCGTCCTCGTCGGCACCCACATCCTGTGAGCTAAGGCGCCCGGCGGGCAGCCGGCGCGGCACGTGGAGCCGGAGCGCAGCGCGCCATCGGCCCGTGCGGTGCCGGAAACGCATCTTGCCCGTAGGGGAGAGTAAGGGGCCCCGACCGGCCCGGGGGAAAGGGCCGGGTCGGGGCCGCGCCCCGACCCGGCGGGGGGGCGGGCGGAGCGGTCAAGGTGTGGGGCGGGAAGGGTGGTCGCCTCACGGCGAAGGATGTAAGCCCTTTCCGAGAAGGCACCCAAGCGACTATCTTGAACGCGTTCAGATTGAATGCGTTCAAGGGGGTTCCGTGTTCTCGGCGGTCGACGTAGTTGCGGTTCTACTCTTCTTCATCGTGCTGGCTCCCATGGGTCTCGCCCTCGTGGTCGCAAACTGCCGGGCGTGCAGGAGAGGCCGACGCGCGCCCTCAGGTGCGGGCCAGGGACCGTCCACTCCCCGCGCCGCAGGACTGGAGCAGCGCTGACTCTCGCACTCCTCGCCGCCTTCGTCGGCTCCCGCGCCCTGTGAGCTGCGGCCCCCGGCGGGGAGCCTGCTCGCCGACACGGCACGTGTAGCCGGAGGCAGCGCGCCATCGACCCGTGCCGTGCCGGAGACGCACCTTGCCCGGGTGGGGGAACCACCCACCCGCCCCGCAAACCGGACATCAGGGTCGGTACGCTCCGGCGCACCACCGGGCGCACTCCTTCGCCGCCCCACCCGCCCGGACCAGTGGATCAAGTAACAACCGTTCTGCGGAATTCTTCACACATCGATCCGGAATCTGCACACATTTCCCGCCCTGCGGCAGGTCTCTCCCCTTGGCCCGCGTACGCCCGATGCCGCCGGGTGCTGTCATCCGTCCTGCGCGGTCAGGAGGAGCATCAGGGCCTTGGAGCGGGTGGTCCCGAGCCCGGTGGCCACCGCCTCGGCCGAGACGCCGTCCTCCGCCAGCGCGCCGGCCGCCTCCCGGCCGACGCGCGCGGCGATCCGCTCCAGCACGCCGACGGCGCGCAGCGCAGCCAGCGGCGCGTCCGCGGTCGTGGCGGTCAGTTGCTCGGTCATCTCGACCAGGAGGGCGGCCAGCGGCTCGGGTAGGGGTGCCGCCTTGTCGCGGACGAGGGACAGGTGGGCGTTCCAGTCCGCGAGCGGCCCGGTCAGATCGACGTCCACCTCGTACAACGGCCGGTCACCGACCGCCGCCCAGTCCAGCGGGTACTCGGCGGCACCGCGCCATCCGCACGCACACACCGCCCGGAGCGCCTCGGCGCGCGGCCGGCGGTGCCGGCCGTCGTGGGCCGACCAATTCCTGGTCGACGGGATGTCCGGGCCGCTCCCGACGTCGAAGTACACCGGGCTCGGCTCGCCACCGCCGACAAGGACACCGACCGCGCCCGCGTGCGCGTCCCCGAACTCCACCGTCCACCAGTCCCACTCCACCAGCACACCACCCTCTCCCGCGCACCCGCCGACGAGCCGACCGGATCCCGTCTGCGACCCTGCCCCACCCGCAGAGCCGCCCACACCCCCTGGCAGCCCAACAACAGACACACTTGGGCGGGCCCCTCGACACATCTCGAAAAAGGCCGGGTGGTCGCGTCCACCCCGGACTGTGGCCGAGCGAGTGACGATGCCGCGGAAGGCCAGCCGTCGGCAGTTGCGCCGGATGCTGGTGGGACGGCGCGGCTCAGGCTGCCGTCACGCGCCATCGGTGGCGCAGCAGCGGCTGCGGCGGGGCCTGCCGTCCTCCCCCGCTAGCTGGCGGTGTCGTCGCAGACGGGCTTCGGGGGGGGCCTTCGCGATCACGCTCCGCCAGTAGTCGGCTTCCCCGGCTGCACCGCGGTGTGCGGGCTGGATCAGTGTGGCAAACGTCGTCGTTCCCGGACGGGCCTCCAGGTCGCCGGGGCCGATCGCAACCGCGTACCGCTCCCTTGGCTTCATGATTACCTCGCGGTTCGAGGTGGCCACCTTGAACGAGCCGGGTGCCCCGCCGGGCTCGACCCGCTGGGACACCCCGATGCTCGGGGCGAACTTCCCCTTCATCATCTCCACGATCCGTACCGGCGTCGTGACGAGCTCGGGGTTCTCGGCGCCGACAGCGCCCGGGTCGTGCGCGGCCTCGCCGTGGACCGCAGCTCCATTGGCGTTGGTCGCGGATGAGGGCCCACAGAACGTCGAGGCGACGGCGGGCGAGCGCGAGAATCGCCTGGTTGTGGCTCTTCCCCTCGGCTCGTTTGCGGTCGTAGAAGGTCTTCAACGTGGGGCAGAAGCGGGCAGCGATCTGGGCGGAGAGGTAGATAGACGCGCAGGAGCCCCCGCGCCCCTGGCAGGGGCAGCCTGTTGCCGGTGGGCGGGTACCGCGGCTTCGGCCAGGGCCGGCTGTCCGGGGACCGCGAGTGCAGGCATGCTGGAGCGGGACCGGGCAGCGGCCGGGGAGCCCCGGAGCCGGGCGGTGCGCCGCACAGCTGGGTGAAACGCGCGTGCGCGCGGCCGACCGGTGAAGGAGCCGGGACCGCGCTCACGTGTCACACGGGAAACGGCAAGAGGCTCCCCGGTGCGCAGGTTCGGATGTCGAGGCGGCCGACCATGCCCGGGAGGACGTCGCGTACATCGACAGAGGCCTCGCGGAGGGCCTCCGCCACTACCTCTTCTGGCTGTCCGAAGGCTGTCCGGCCGACCCCGGCGAACTCTGCCAACCCTCTCCCCGCGCGGGGCCTAAGTACCTTGAACACTTGCTGCGTTGTTCGGCGGAGCTCCGTCCTGCCGCGAACTCACCTCGGCACGGTACCGCCGGCGACGGTCACGACGGAAGGGCCGCACCGAGCGCGATGACGCCGCACAGCAGCGTGAGCGCGACGGCGAAGGCGCCACCAGCGCGCGTGATGGCACCGGGCAGGGTGGCTCCGTCCCAGCGTGCGAGGAATCCGGTGACCACCGCGACGACGAGCGCGGTCAGGACCGCCGCCAGGATCGCGGCCGTCAGCATCCAGACGGCTGCCACATGGTTCGCATCCATCCTTCAATCTCCTTCACACGGACGGGTGTTGGTTGCAGATCACAGTGCCGTCTCCCCTGTACGCTGGCGTTCGGGTGAACACATCGGTACAGGGCAGGTCGGCCGCACGGCCGGTGACCGGGGGTGGTTCGGTGGCAGATCCGAACGGTGGGGAACCAGATCGGCCGGACGACCGCACGGCGGCGGACCGGCTCCGCAGGCTCCTGCGCAACCGACGTGCCGCGCTGCGGTTGACGACGGTCATGCTGGCCGCTCGTACCGACCTGGGCCGCACCACGATCAGCGGGGCGCTGAACGGCCCGGCGCTGCTCTCACTGGACACCCTCGCCGCCCTCGCCAAGGCCATGACCATGGAGTTCGGACCGCTGGAAGAGCTGCACGGCCAGGCGGTGGCGGAGGCCAATCCCGCCAAGCCGCTGTTGAGGGAGTTCTTCGGCAACCTCATCGGGCAGCACACGCGGCTCTTCGCCGGACGGCAAGACGAGCTCGCCCGTATCACGGCGCACATCCGGGACCACGGCTCCGGCTACGTCTTCGTGGAGGGGAAATCCGGCTTCGGCAAGACGTCCCTGCTCGCGAACCTCGTTCACCGGAACCCGGACTACCACTACCACTTCATCAGCCAGTCGTACCGAGGCGGGAGCGGCTTCGACCCCACCAGCCTCGTCCACGTGCTGGACTGCCTGTGCGAGCAGTTGGACCCCGCACACATGCCCGGCCTCGACCCCACCAGCCTGCAACGGCACTTCCGGGGTCTGCTGACGCGCCGGCCCAGGAAGCAGACCGTCATCGTCCTCGATGCCATCGACGAACTGACGGACACCTCCGAGCTGGGCCCCCTGCTGCCGCACCGACTGCCTCCCGGGATGGTGGTCGTGCTGTCCGCCCGGTGGCTTGACGGGAAGTCGTACCTCAACGACATCGGCTTCACGGAGGAACACCTCGGCCTGCGCCTGTCCCTGCCGGGTCTGGACCGCGCCGCGCTCGTGGAACTGCTCGACCTGGCAGGTGGTCGAGCTGCGGCGCTGGCGTCCGACGAGGACTTCGTCTCTCAGATGCATCGGGTCTCTGCGGGCGACCCGTTCTACCTACGGTTCCTGGTCGAGGACGCCGCAGCGGGACGGCTGACGCTCCAGACGGTCACGCACGTGCCCACAGGACTGGAGGCTTACCTCGACCAGCAGTTGGAGCAGCTCTACCGCAGCGCGCACCGGGAGGAGCACGTCCTGATCCTCGCCTACCTGCTGAGAGCCGGCACGCTCAGCGGTAGCGACCTGGTCAGGCTGGTCGCCGGCCTGGACTGGTTGAACTTCGACCCGGTCATCGACCGGATCCACCGCTTCCTCCTGGTCCGCTACCTTGAGGGGCCCCTCGCCGGGCTCAACCGTCGTAGCTACAGCTTCTGCCACGACCGGTTCCGGCAGTACTTCCTTAGCCGTCTTGAGGACGGGGGCACGTAGCCGATGGGCGACTTCCTCGCCGACGTGCTCGCGCGGTTGAACAGCGGCAGGGTCGACGTCGACCTGTCCGACCTCACCCGTGACTGGCGGGCGGACCCCAGCGACTACTCGATCGGCAACGCCGTCCGCTGCGCCGCTGACGAGAACCGGGGCGACGACCTCATCGACACGCTCCTCGACCCGCAGTTCCAGCAGTTGCGGCAGTTGGCAGTCGGTCCGGCGGGACACGTGGAGGGTGTGAACGCCCTCGGGGGCGATCTTCGCATCGCGCGCGACCACTTCCTGAAGAACAGTCCCGATCTGCTCCGCTACCTCCAGGTGGTCCTCGTCCAGCAACACCCGTTCGCCAACTCCGGAAGCGTGGAAGCACAGCGGGCACACTGCCGGGGCTACGCCGAGTTCCTCCAGCTCGATCGGCTGCCGCACGAGCGCGAAGACATCGGGCTGCACCATGTGGTGCAGCGCCTCTTCACCGCCAAGGACCGGTCCCCGTCCGACCTTCGACTGCGCCTCGCCGGCTACGAGCTCGGCCGGTGGACCTGCTCCTGCGGCCAGCTCACCGGCTTGGACCGCCGGTACGACCACCACTGCCCGTGCGGCGAGGTGGCGGGCCACGGCCGGCTGCCACGGCCGGCCCCCGACTGCGGCTCCTGCGGCGCGGCCGTGGGCTACGCCGTCTGCCCCGGCTGCCGCACCAGGGTGACCCTGGCCAACCTGTGGCAGCTGCGACGCGGCGGAACGGGGCCGGACGACTTCCTGGTACCCCTCACACTGGACCTGCGCGTCGACTGCGAGTCCGGGGAACTCTCCCGGGAGCCTGGCCTGCTGCTGACGTGGCTTCCGCTGCCGATCGGTGTGCGCGAGCGCGAGGAGGAGGTCGGGTTCGACCCGCCAGCCGTCTTCTGGGCCAGTGAGCGGGTCGAACAGGAGCGGCGGGACTTGGGTGACCGATTCTTCGCGTTCGAGGACACGATCGAGTACGACAAGCAGGGCGGGTTCCAACCCGCCCTCCTGGCCGCGATGTTGCGGCGCACACTGTTGCGGCACCGCAGCGGTTACGACCGGTTCAACGACATGCTGCTGGGTGTGCTGATGCAGTACGACACCGAAGAACGCGTGCGCCCCGACCTCTACACCCGCGGCTTCTGGAACCGGCTTCGGAAGGTCGCCGTTGCCGACCTCGGCCCCGGTGAGTTGGTGGGTCGGGGAGCAGTCACGTTCCAGTGCACCGTTGCCGCGTCACCGCGCCTGCGGGGAAGGGTCGCGGTGGTCGCCAAGGACCTCGCGACAGCGAACAACCGTGCCGTTCCCGTGCTGCACCAGGTGGGTACCACCCTGGACAAGGACGCGATCCTCACCCCGAGCCCCCCGGGCGTCGCCGCCGAGCTGGCCGCGCACCTCGATGAGTACGGTCTGACCACTCCGGGGCAAAAGGTGCTGCCCGGCCAACCGTTGGTGGGCATCTCCGCGCCCAAGGCCCCGGAGGCTCCCCGCACCCCCGAAGAAGGGCTGCTGGAGTCCATCTTCCCGGGCCTGCTGATGGAGGACCGGTCGCTGCGCATGCCAGGGGACGTACCGGGCCACGTCCTGGACCAGTGCATCGACCTCGGTCTCCTGAAGGATCACCAGGTCCCGGCCGCCGTGGGGCGCCGCTCGAACACCGGGGTCTCGCTGACCACACGCGTGACGGTCACTGTGGCGGTCGACCACCACCTACGGGAGGGCGACGTCCTCGCCAGCGCGGACGGCGCCGACGCCGTGGTGTGCGGCCTGGTGGGGAGCGCCGTGCTCGAACGGCTCGCCGCCAACGGCGCCTCGCCGGACATCGTCGTGGCCCCGGACCATCCGTGGGCACCGCCGGCCGGTGAGAGCGTGCGCACCGTCGTCGTCAGCCTGTCGGCAGGGGAACTGGCGAGCCGCGACACGAGTTCGCACGACGCCGACAGCGGCCACTCCCTCGTGCTCCACCAGCCTCTCCAGGGCGATGGCGGCGCCCAACTGGTCGAGGCCGCGGACTTCCGGTGGCTGGCGGAGCACGGAGCACGCCACCTGGCCATGGAACTCCACGGCCCGCGCAGTGACTGCACAGCCTGGCGTGCGCGCCTGGTCTCCGGGTTGGAGCGGAACGGCCTCGCACCGCTCGGCCCGCCCGACGCCAGCCCCGCGGGGCTGGGCGATGCCGAGGGCCGCGCCCTGCGCAGACTCGATTCGGTGTTGCGGGCCGCCCGGGTCGTCGCCACGTTGGAAGGCGACCGGACCAGCTTCCGACTCATGACCGACAACGACGTGGTGACGCAGTCGCACGGCCAGGTGCAGCAACCGGACGGCATCGATTACCGCACCACCCTCCCGAAACCCGGCGGCATCCACTGCCAGCGGATCTTCGGCCCCGTACGGAACGACGTCTGCCCGTGCGGGGAGCCCCGTTTCCCGAACAGGACCGAGGGCAGTTGCCGGGTCTGCGGCCGGACCGTCGTCCCGGTGAGCGAACGCGCCCGCCGATTCGGCCACGTCGAGCTCCCGGTGTCCGTCGTCCACGGCTGGTACCTGCACGGCCCGGCGTGCACGCGGCTGGCAGCCGCGATCGGTGTGACCGAACGCCAACTCCGTGAGATCGCCGACTGTCTGACCCATGTGGTGACCGAGCCCGGTTCCACCGGTCTGCGGCCCGGACACCTGCTCGACGCCGACGAGCTGGCCCGACACCCCGGCCGTCACGAATTATCGACGGTCACCGGCGGGCAGGCGGTGAAGATCCTGCTGTCCCGCGCATCCACCGCGAACGACCACGGTCCACCGCCGGTCGACACGTCGGTCATCCGGCGGATCCCCGTCCTCCCACCGGATCTGCGACCGCACCTCCGGATGCCCGACGGCTCCTGGGGCACCAGTGACCTCAACACCCTGTACCACTCGGTGCTCACCCGCGCAGCCGTCTACCGCCGCCGTCAGGACGAGGGAGCGGACCCGAAGTTCCTGTACCGCGAGCAGCGTGAACTCCAGCAGGCCGTCACGCGTCTCCTGGCCAACCGGGACTCACCCGACCCCGCGGCCATCCGCGGGGGGCACGTCCTGGTCAGCCTCGCCGACCACCTCACGCCCAGGCCGACCACCACCGGTACGCTGCGCGAAGCCCTGCTGCTCCGGGCCGTCGACCACAGCGCCCGGGCACGCCTGGTGATCAGCCGGTCGTCCTCCCCCGATGTGGACAGTCCCGACACCGTCGTCCTCCCCCAGGACACGGCCCTGCGGCTCCTCCGCCCCTTGGTGGTGCACGCCCTCGTCTCCGCCGGCGCGGCCCCCCGACCGCGGGACGCCCGCACGATGATCCGCGCGCGCTCCGCGGCTGCGCTCGAATCCCTCGAAGCGGTCTGCGCCCGTGCGGTGGTGCTCCTCGGCCTGCCGCACGGGCCCTGGCCGCTGCTCGCCGTCCGCGTCCGGCCCTCGGTCGACACCACCGCATCGGCCGTCGTCGTCCAGCCCGCACTACTCGACCGCATCGGCTGGGAGAACCTGGGCGAGAACGTCCGGGTCCTCAGCGTCCTGTCCCAGGAGGCGCAGCAGGAGGCAACCCGCTTCCTCACCGTCGAGGCGTTGCACCGCCGGCCCGCTCCGCCGAAGGACCAGCCCACTGCGTCCGGCTCGTTCTTCGACCTCCCGTGCAGCTCGCTGACCGGCCGCATCGCCGACACGGCAAGGATGCACGGTTCGATGCCACTGGTGCCGGACGACGCCCTGCTCCTGTGCGACCCCTCCTGGCTCACCGGGCACCAGCCGGATCCGCCGGTCGTTCCCTGATCTGCGCGGCCGTCGCGACCGATCATCGACTCCACGCCGACGACCTCAGGGGCACCTGCTCAGTCGTGCCAGCCGTAGCGGCGCTCCGGGCGGCCGGCGGCGCCGTACCACAGGGTCACCTCGGCTCTGCCGGTGTCGAGGAAGTGTTCGAGGTACTTGAATTCGGCTCGTCAGGGTGAATCTTCACGAAGCTTCTGATGGGTCTGAAGCGGGAGTTGTAGGCCTTGGTGTGTGAGATATGCGGATGGGGGCGGGTTGACCGCCGCGGGACGTGAGCGCCGGGAGTCGGTGCGGATGCAGGCCGCCGAGTTGTTCGAGCAGAGAGTCAAGCCGCCGGAGGTCGCGCGACGACTGCGGGTGAGCCTGAAGTCTTCTGGCTGATCGACGACACGTTGGTCCGCTGGAACCACTTCACCGGAGTCGGCGACTGGGACGACCCGAAGTACTCCGTCTCTGACGACCCCGCCGTGATCAAGCTGTGCGAGACGGCGTTCGAAACGGTGTGGGAGCGCGGCATCCCGCACGACCAGTACACCGTCTGAGCCGCCGGACAGCTCATGCCCACCTCCCCGTCCTCCAGCGCCCAGGCGGCCCGTGAAGCCCTCGCCGTCCGCCTGTCACACCTGCGCAAGGATGCTGGCCTGACCGGGCGTGAGCTGTCCGCCCGGTGCGGCTGGCATCCCGCCAAGACCACACGCATCCAGAAGGGCGAGGCTCCTCCCTCCGACACGGACATCCGCGCCTGGTGCGCTGCCTGCGGCGCCGAGGAGCAGATCGAGAACCTGATCGCCATCGCCCGCGCCGTCGACTCCATGTACGTGGAGTGGCGCCGCCTGCACCGCGACGGCCTGCGCACCATGCAGCAGAACGTCAACAGCCGCCACGAGAAGGCCCGCGTCTGCCGCACCTACGTCTCCAACGTGATCCCCGGCTACCTCCAGACCCCGGCGTACGCCACCGCGCTGCTGACGAGCATCACCACCTTCCAGGGCACCCCCAACGACGTTGCCGAAGCCGTGGCCGCACGCGTCGCCCGCAGCCGCTTCCTGTACGAGGGCGGACACCGGTACGTCGTGCTGATGGAGGAGTCGGTGCTGCGTGCCCGCTTCGGCGGCGCCGACGCCATGGCCGCCCAGCTCCGCCACCTGCTCACCGTGATGCCGCTCGTATCTGTCTCCCTCGGCGTCATCCCGTTCAGCGCCCCGCGTGTCATCTGGCCGCTGGAGGCGTTCTACGTCTACGACGACCGGCACGCCGTGGTCGAGACGCTCACCGCCGAGGTCAACATCACGCAGCCCCGCGAACTCGCCGACTACGCACAAGCGTTCGCCGGTCTTGCGGAGATGGCCGTCCACGGCGACAACGCTCGCGCCCTGATCACGGCCGCGATCGACGCCCTCGGATGAATTTCCGCAATTAGCCGCAACTTCGTTGAGGCCGTCATTGCCTCGTTCCTACGGTGAGGACACGCCGCCTGGGGGTGATCGCGCTACCCCCGGGCAGCTCCCCCGAAGCATCAGGGCACCGGACCGACCCGTGTCGCACGGTGCCCTGCTGCCACCCACACCGGAGCAGGAGTGACGCCCCATGCCCGAGAACCTCCCCCGCCGTCCGCTCGCCCGCCAGACCGAGGACCAGCCCGAGTACGCCCCCTGGGACGACCCGTTCTGTAGTCCCGATCCCAGCCCCGCCCTTCAGGCCCGCGCCGAACGCGGCTGGGAGAAGTTCCTGCGCCTCGCCGGCCGCGCCCTGGCCGAGGACGGTAAGGCATGAGCAGGCGCCCCACCTGGCTCTACGAGGGGGTGAGGATCTTCGATCCCAGCCGGGACCGTGAGGGCGTTGTCCAGTTCATCGGCGAGTGGGAGGACCCCACCACCCTCCGCGTCATCCCGGAAGCGGTGTTCCTGCGCCCCGAGGGCGGCGGTGTGGAATGGGTCATCGCCGACCACCAGGCCCTTCGCCAGGCAGACGCCCGCTGACGCCTCGCACCACCGACGTGAGGAGTGCCGTGGAACCGACCGATCTCGCCCGTCTCACCTCGTACTTCGAGACCGTGGCCCGCGCCTTTGCCTGCGACTCCGCACCGGCGTCGCTGCTGATCACCCATCTGCTGCCCGAGCGTCCCGCGTTCGTCCGCGCCGTCGCCACCGTGACCGGCCTGCGGGCGACCCTGCCGAAGCCGAAGTCCATCAACGCCCGCGCACGCGACCTGGTCGAGCAGACCGCACCCGTGGACCCGCTCACCCGGCAGATGTTCACCGACCCGGACAAGACCCTCGCCTACCTCGAAACCCGGGCCAGCCGTGAGCCGGTGGTCCTCTTCGACATCGGCGGCTATTTCGCACCCGCCCTCGGTGACCTGTGCGACCGCTTCTCCGGCCGCATCCTGGGCGTGATCGAGGACACGGAGAACGGCCACCAGAAGTACGCCGACCTCGACAAGCTGCCCTGCCCCGTCATCTCGGCCGCCCGGTCCCCGCTGAAGGACCCCGAGGACTTCCTCGTCGGGCAGTCCGTGGTGTTCTCCACCGAGGCCCTGACCCGCGGACGCGGGGACATCTTCCACGGCCGCGGCGCCCTGGTCCTCGGCTTCGGCAAGCTCGGAAGCTCCATCGCCCGCCTCCTGCACGCCAAGGGCGTTCACGTCACCGTCTACGACATCGACCCCGTCCGCCGAACCCAGGCCCTCGCCCAGGGCTTCACCGTCGCCCAGGACCGCACCACTGTCATCGGCTCGGCTGGACTGGTGATGTGCGCCACCGGATCGCTGGCCCTTCGCGGGGACGGCTTCCCCCGCCTGCGCTCCGGCGCCTACGTCGCCACCGTCACCACCGTCACCAGCACCGAAGACGAACTCGACCTGAACAGGCTGCCGCCCTGCTACGTCACCAGCGAGGCCGGCGAGCACGTCACCCGGTACGCGTCCGACTCCGGTCACGTGTTCTTCCTGCTCAACGACGGCAACGCCGTCAACTTCCTGCACGGCGCCTCGGTCGGCCCCTTCATCTACCTCGTCCAGGCAGAACTCATCGCCGCAGTACGGATACTCGCCCGCGGTGACCTGGGACCCGGTATCCATGAGATCCCCGATAGCGGCCGCCGCGACATCGCCTCCATCTGGCTCGACCACTACAACCGGTAAGGACCGCACGTGCCCATCAGCCACGCCCACATCCGCACCGTCACGACCGCCTACCTCGACGCCCATCCCGAGGAGAAGCGACCTGGAGCCGGTCTTCGGTCTCCTCGACACCGCCGAAGAGATCACCAGCCGCAAGGAAATGCGCGGGCACGTCACCGCCGGCGCGATCCTCCTCGACGCGGACGGCCGCGTGCTGCACATCCACCACAATGCCCTCGGGAAGTGGCTGCTGCCCGGAGGGCATGTGGAGGACACCGACACCGCCCTGGCCGACGCTGCCCTCCGCGAGCTGATCGAGGAAGCCGGACTCGAAGGCGTCGCGATCTCCCTTGCCCACCCCGATCCCATCCACATCGACATCCACCCCATCCCCGCCAACCCGGCCAAGGGCGAGGGAGACCACCGGCACATCGACTACCGGTTCGTGTTCCGCCTCGACCGTGACGCCGACGTCACCGTCCAGGAGGAAGAGGTCAGCGGCTGCGCCTGGAAAAACGTGGACGTGATCGAGGACGACACCCTCCGGAACCGGGTCCTGGCGTACCTCTGATGAGCGCCGCCCCCGCGCACCGCGTCCACCGCCCCAACCTGTACCGCCAGTACTTCGAGCTGGTGGCCGCCGGCACCAAGACGATCGAGGTCCGGGTGAAATACCCCCACCTGGAGAACCTCAAGGCCGGCGACCGGATCGAATTCCGCATCAAGGACACCGACGAGCAGTGCGCGGTCGAAGTCATCCGCGTCACCGAGTACGCGACCTTCGAGTCCCTCCTGAACGGCGAGGGCCCGGAGAAGGTCAACCCTGCCTCCAGCCGTGAGCTTCAGCTTGACAACATCCGCGCCATCTACGACCCCGAAAAGGAAGCCCTGGGCGCCTTGGCGATCGAGATCAAGCTGATCTGACGACGGAAGGGCGGCCAAAACCGTCCACCGCCTCGACCGAACCGACCTCGGGCGTGGGCCCCGCCAGCGCGACCGGCGGGGCCCCTCCCGCTTTACCGAAAGACATCACCGTGACCAGCGCACCGCACAACTATGAGCACGAGCAGTTCCTCTGGGCACCGTCGCCGAGAGCGCGTGGAAGGACCTCTCCAACAGCGATCCCGTGCTCCGCTGGACCCAGTACACCGACCACCCCGCCGACCCTGGCATGAACATCCTCGGGAACCCGGCAACCGCCCTCGAGATCGGCACCGGCCGGGCCGCGGCCTACCTCGCCGAGCAGGGTGTGAAGGTCACCGCGGTCGACCTGTCCCCGATCGCCGTCGCCAAGGGCAGCCGTTTCCAATGGAAGCGGCGGCTGCTGCTTCTGTGCCCGGGCTGTGCAGGCCATCGCCCACCAGCTGCGGGGCAGCCGTGCCACGCCCGTTCAGAGGGTTTCGAACGAGTCGCGCGCGGTGAAGTGGTAGAGCCCGACCCTCGGCTTGGCGACGGTACCCGTGGTGGTGAGCGGCAGGCTGACGCCGTCGGCGTTCGGCATGTGGCTCGGGTCGGCCAGGATGTTGATCTCGTCGGCCAAGGGACCGCCGCCGCCCGAGGGGTTGAGGTCCACCGCCGCGTACGTCGTCGCCCCGGGCCGCACCGGGTGCGCCGGCGCGCCGCCCAGTCCCTCGGGCGGCGTGGCCTGGATGCCGAGGGCGGAGCCCTTGGCGCTGAAGCCGACGGCAGGGTGGAAGTCGAGGCCGCACGTGGTGGAACCGTTGTTGGTCACCGTGACGACCCGGACGGTCGCCGGGAAGCCCTGCGGCGAGGTGACCTTGACGGTGAGGTTCCTGGCGGAACAGGGGTGGGTGTAGGCGTAGGCGTCCTCGGTGGTCACGTCGGTGCCGCCCGTCGCCTTCCCCTTACCGTCGGGGCCCGTCGGCGTCGGGCCGGCGGCGCCCGCCGGATTACCGGTGCCGCTCGGACCGGCCGCCGTCGGAGTCGCCGACGCCGTACCGGAAGCGGCCGGGGTGCCGGAAGCCACCGGCGTGCCCGTGCCGGCCGTTGGCGCCTTGAGCTCCCCGTCCGTGCCGCCGCCCCCGCAGCCGGTCAGTGCCAGGACGAACCCGACGGCGGTGGCAAGGGCCGCGGCACGGCTCCGGTGGATACGCATGGTGGAACTCCCCGTCTCGTACGTTCGGACGGAAGCCGCCCGACGGTTAACAATATGATCTACGCGGTCCGGTGGGCGGGGAGCGACACCGTACGCCCGGCGACCCTGGGCGACCGATGGTCCATCGAACCGACCGCAGGACCAATCCCCGGACCGACCGCCGCACCACCCACCGGGCAAAGCGACTTCGGCAAACCCAAGGCACTGAAGTGCCCCGCGCTCACCTCAATTGCAGAGCACCCGCCGTCGGTGTCTTGGGTGGTACACCCGATGTGTCTGCTGCTTGACGACTACCTCCGTACTCAGCGAACCGAGCGCCTCAGCCTGGCCACACGAGACGGGTGATAGCCGACAGGAATCTCGCACCGGACTCCGGGAGCAGCGCCGCAGGCCGGACATGCCACCTCGTGAGTGTGCCTCTTCCCTGGCCGCTGCCCTGGTACGAGGGCCGCTTCGCGGTCGACTCCGGCCCCCGACGTCTTGTCAGCGGGGCGGCCGGTCCCGGATGGAGGTCCGTCGAGGCCAGCACGCGTCTTCCATGACTCGACGAGCTCCCGCTCTCGGGTATTGAGGACGCTGTCGGCCTCGTCCGCAGCCTTCAGCAGTCTGCGCACCGAATCCCGCATCACCTCACGCCCCAGCGACCGGCGCCCGGTCGGGAGCCGCCGCAGTGACGACAGCAGCGCACGTACACGCTCCGCTGCCCGCCGGGCCCGCTCAGCCTCCTGCTGAGCTGCCAGGGTTTCCTCCTGCCGCTCCTGTGCATCCGCGGCCAGCAGCGCGCTGGCCCGCTCGGCGATCACGGTCTCGGCCGCCGTGCGGTCATGGCCCGCGGTCCCGTTGGCCATCACCAGCAGGTGGCCGACCGCCACCAGGTTCCCCGCCGTAACGGCCTCCTCCAGGAGCAGGAACAACTTGCGCCGTGTCTCGGCCTGGATCTCCAGCCAGCGCCCCGCATCCACGACCGCGTCCGACAACTGCTCCTGGATCTCTCCTTCTGCCCTCTCTACCGCGGCGATATCGCGGCATATCTGAGCAACGAGGACCACGGACCCCACCCGGCGGGCATCGGCCAGTTTGCGCAGCAGCAGCTGCGCACGCGCCTGCGCATCCGGGGCTTTGCGAACCTTGCTCACACCCCACGTCGAAACAGGGCGGGTGCTGCGGGAACGGACGATGCGTTCCACCGCCGGCGTCGACAGCCCGCGCCCAGTCATCTCGCACTCATCCAGCGCGAACCATGCCACCTCCCGCGCGAACGCCTCCGTGCCGATCCGCACCCGGCGGTGCGTACCCTCGCTGTCCAGACGGATGCGGTGCACGTACCAGCGCCGAACCAGCGTCTTGTCGTCCACCGGCACCGACACCCCCAGCACCGGCTCGACGCCGTCCTCGTCCCACACCGGCGCGACTTCCCCGTCCAGATGCACACGCAGCCCACGGCTCTCGAACCGGACATCCAGGACGGAACCGATCGCGGCACCATTCGGTCGGGCGAAATCGAACTCGGCCTGCTCCCCGCGGTCCCGCAACCAGGCCGCGGTCGCAGCCTTCACGTACAGGTGGTCTGCGCTGGCCACACCCCGGGCGCTGCGCCCGCAGTGCGGCAATCCGTCCGGGCCGGGGTGGTGAGCGAAGTGGCAGACCCGATCGGTGTACAGCTTCGTCGTCAGCCGGCCCCCGCAGCCGCCAAGGAGGAGCCCGCACCAGAACGTGTCGTGCACGTGCCGTCGGCGGAAAGCGTCCAGCTCGATCGCCTCCAGCGGCAGCATCAGCGGATCTTCCGAGTCCGCGCCGCCCATCACCGCCGTCTGAATCTGCCGCGTGTCACCCCGCACGGACCCCCACCTTCCAGCCTAACTCGCCTTGCCACTAGCCATGTTGCTACCGCAAGGCATAACGCCGTACACATGATCACGCCAACGTGAGTCCCTGCAGGCACATCCGCCAACAGCCCGAGGAACACGATTCAGCCTGAGTGGCATCACCACAGCGCGCACGATCGTTTCCCTGGTGAATCCGGCCACCCGGCTGGGTGACGCAGCTGATCTTGGACTGCCCTGCGCGCGATCGGATCGCTAGAACCCGAGCATGATCACCAACCTGTGGTGCCCGCAGGTCTCATCCAGAACCCAGTGCCTCGTCCCACCAGCTCGGTGAGACGAGGCACTTCTCTGCGCCCGGTCAGGCCATGTCGCCCAGGTACCGCATCTGCCACGTACCGGCAGCGGCCTGGGCAACGACGTGAGTGAGCTGGTCGCGCAGGTACAGGGGGATCATCCGCAGCCCTCCGACTTTGTCGAGCGGCACCCACTCGACCCCGGTGTGGGTCGGATCGGGCATGCTCCCGCCCAGCCTGGACGGCTCCGATACGACCTCGCACCAGAACAGCGCATCAACCCGGTGGTTACGGTCGTACGCGATCGGGCCGTCCTCGTGATTGGCGGGGATGTGTTCACGCAGAAACAGCAACTGTCCGGCCCGAACGGTCACCCCGGTCTCCTCCAGCACCTCCCGCTCGACAGCGCGGTGCAAAGGCTCGCCCAGCTTCTGTCCGCCACCGGGCGGCAGCCAGGTATCCGGCTGAGGCCAGTCCCCTTTGACGAGCAGGACGTGGCCGTCTCGGACGACCAGGCCGGTCGCAGCTGTTCGGATGCGGCTCATACGGGCATCCCCTCCTGCAGGTAGACGGCGCGGCCGGCCAGCGCTGCGGCATAAAGCGCGGTGAGCGTCTGACGGTGCGCTGCGAGACAGTTTGGAAGGTCATCGCAATGGTGGAAGGCGTGCTGGTCGTGTTCGGGGCTGAGCTGGATCTGCTGACCGGTGGCAAGCCTCGCGGCGAAGAAGTAGTCCACGACGGGGCCGGTGCCGAGGACATCGGTCCTGTGGTCGATGCCGATGAGGCACGGTTCCGAGCCCAAGATGATGCCGGTCTCCTCGACCATCTCCCGGCGGGCCGCTGGCCACGGGCTCTCGCCCTCATCGAGCATGCCGCCTGGCAGCCACCACGTCCCGCTGGCGCCTTCCTGACCAGGGCCGTACCGGAGTAGAAGCATCCGGTTCTGGTCGTCCAGCAGCATGACGCACGACGCCACGAGCGCCTGGGGCTGCGTCTTCACCCACTCCTCGCGTGGGATCCAGTCACCCACCTACGTCTCCCTTCCTGCGGTCAGCGGGGCGCAGGCCCGGCTTCTCAGGTGAAGAGGCTGCCCCTGTTGGAACTCGGACATCCTTGGGTGAAGTGGCAGACCCGGTCGGTGTAGAGCTTCGCCGCCAGCTGGACACCGCAGCCGCCGAGGAGCAGCCCGCACCAGAACGTGTCGTGCTCGTGCCGCTGGCGGAAGGCATCCAGCTCGATCGCCTCCAGCGGCAGCATCAGCGGCTCCTCCAAGGCGGCACCGCCCATCACCGCCGTCTGGATCTGCCGCCTGTCACCCTTCACGAGCCAGCGGTGCAGCCCGTCGTCCTGCCGGCTGACGGGTCCGTCGCTGGCGGCGTCCATGGCCGAGCAGATCCGCTGGTGGACCAGTTCGTATGCCTGGTGGATCGCCTTCGTCCGGAGGGATTCTTCGGCGTGATCCAAGCCACGCAGGAACGCGTCAGCGGTCCTGGTCCAGTCCTGTGGAGGGATGCTCCTGGAATCTTCCTGGTCAGGACCTATCCGTTGGGGTTCACCTGCTTGGCTTCGGTGACGGCGGCGCCCACGTTCAGGCCGGAGAGGGAGGCGACTCCACCGTGGACGTGCCGATCTCAATCCTGAACTGCTTCCCAGCGCGCTCTTCTTGACCGAAGGTCATCCCCATCGTGTGCGCCCTTCCTCTCCGGCGCCGGTCTCGTGACTGCGGCTGGCGTCCGGCTGTCTGCCGGGCAGGGCCAAGGCCCGGTCAGCGGGCGCTCTCGTAGACGACGGTGGTCGGGGCAGTCCTCGGCGAGACCGAGGAGGGCCTGGCGCTCGGCGTCGTCGGCGGCGAGGCTCCAGCGGAGCTTGGTGCCGACCCAGGTCGCGGCGTACGCGCAGTGCCGGGTCGTTTCCAGACCAGGGAGCCCCCATGAGCGCCATCACCGAACTGCCCGACGGCCTCGTCTACCGCGTGGGCCGGGAGAACGCGGCGAGCCGCCTGCACATCTACCGGCCCGAGACCGAGACCAACTGGTGCCCGGCCAAGGGCTCCAAGATCCCGTCCCCCGCCCACCTCGCCACTCACCAGCCGAAGGTGTGCTCCCGCTGCGAGCGCGCGTTCCTCAAGGCGCAGAGCGAGGCCACGTCCGCACCCGAGCCGGAGCCCGAGAAGCAGGGGGACGCGCAGGGCTCCCTCTTCGAGACGGACCCCGAGCCGGAGCCCGAGATCGAGTTGACGGCGACGCCGGCTGCGGAGGAGAGCCACGGCGATGAGCCCGAGCCGGAGGGGGAGCCCGAAGACGGCTTCGAGGAGCTGCTGCTGGCGAACGGCGAGCCCGGGGAGGAGCTGCTGGCACCGCTGCGGGCGCTCATGGCCCAGGCGATAGAGGGCGGGGAGAAGGTCACGGCCGCCCATGTGGAGGCGGCACAGACGCTGGCCATGCATCAGCTCGCCACGGGCGAGGAGCAGGTGGAGCGGCTGCTGCTGCGGGTTTCGAATTCCGACAATCTGGCGACCTCGCGCCGGGCGATGGTCGAGGCCGTGGTGACCGCTTACGGCGGCTCGATCCTGTCCCGGCCCGTCACAACGAGCGGGAGTCGGCGATCAACTACCTCGACATCCTCATCTGGGCCCCGGCCGAGTCGGTGGTGGCGCTGGAGGTACTGCTGCCCGCGCTCGTCATGCAGGCCGAATTCGCGCTGAGCGCGGCCAGCATCGAGTACCGGGCGAAGCTCCGGGGCTCGATGCCCGAGGACAAGGAGTTCTGGCGGCTGAACGCCGTCTACCGGCGCGAGTTCCTGTACGGCTTCGGCGCAGAACTGGGCGCGCGACTGCGCGAGGAGCGGGCGGCCCTGCTGGGCGAGAAGACCGTGAACGCAGAGGTGGAGCGGTCCCGGCAGATCCGCGACACAGAGCACCCCGAGACCCGCAAGAGCGGCGAGGGCAGGGTCCTGAAGGCCGTCGTCGGAAACGGCCGATACATCCTCACCAGTGGCGCGCTGGTGTCCCGGATCGAGCCGGAGGAGCCCGCCGAGACAGAGGCGGCCTGACCTGATCCCAGCGTTGGCGTCCACCCTTCGGGCGCCCGTGCCGGGAGGGGCAGAGCATCCGCCACAATCCGATCAACGGTTCTGCCGACAATTCGTCGTCCCGCCGACCTCATTTCCGAGAAAGTCCTCACGTGTCCTCACTCCCCGACCGGATAGGCCCCTACCGACCGTTGCAGCGCATCGGCGCGGGTGGCATGGGAACCGTCTACTACGCGTACCACCGGGACAGCGGCCAGCCCCTCGCGGTCAAGGTCCTTCACGAGGATCACGCCGGGGACCGCGATCACCGAAAGCGGTTCGCACGTGAGGCCGCCGCCCTGCGCAAGGTCACCGGCCCCTACCTCGTCCCGCTGATCGATGCAGACCCCGAAGCCGAACGCCCGTGGCTCGCCACCCCGTACGTACCGGGCAACACCCTTCACGAGCACATACGCGACCACGGCAAACTCACGCCCGGGAACCTCCTCACGTTCGCCGCAGCAACCGCCCACGCCCTGGCCTGCATCCATGCGGCGGGCATCGCCCACCGGGACCTGAAGCCGCCGAACGTGATCCTGGCCGCCGACGGCCCGCGCGTCGTGGACTTCGGCATCGCCCACCTGCTGGACGCAACCGCCGTCACCGCCACCCGCGTCACCACCGGCACGAAGGGCTGGATGGCACCCGAACAGCTCCGCACAGGCGTGACGACCACCGCGTCCGACGTGTACGCCTGGGGCGTCCTCGTCGCGTACGCCGCCTCCGGGAAGCACCCCTACGGGCCGCCGACCGGCATCGAATTCCGTATGGAACGCGGCGACGAGTACACGCTGGAAGACATCCCCGACCGGCTGGCCGAACAAGTCCACGCAGCGCTCCAGATGGACCCGGAAGACCGCCCGCTCGCCGCCGACCTCGCGGACACGGTCGCGGGCATGTACGGGCCGCAGGGCACCACCGTGTTCCCCACCATGGAGTTCACGCGGATCGCCAAGTTCGACGCACCGGACTACGAGCTATTCCCGCCCCTGTCGCGGTGGGACATCCTCGCCCCGCCCTGCGACCTGACACGCGACGTCCCGGCCCCGTCCGCTGTAGTCGTCCCGCCCGAGCACCAGCCGGCCCCGCCATCCGCGCAGCGGACCGGTCCGGGAAGCGGCGGAGTCGGCGATCCCTACCGCCCTGCCGACCCGTGGCCCAACCCCTATCCGCCCATCAGTAGCTGGCGTGATCCCAACCCGCCCGTCCCGACAGCATGGGCGCCGGGCGCCGTCCCCAAGCCGAGCCGAGCCCCGAAGCCCGCAGGCGGCAACGGACACCCTGCGCCTTCCCTGAGGAGATTCGCGCTGGCGGCTCTCGCGACGGTGGGTGTGTTGGTCTGGGCGGTGTACGGCCAGGCCAGCGACGGCGACGTGGACACCGCCCTCGCGGAGCCGACCGCTTCCGCGACGTACGACAGGTCGAACAGCAACGACCCGGGGTACGTGTCGCCGTACACCCCCGATCCGAAGCCCAATACGACGCCCAGCCCGACGCCGACTCCATCCCAGACGCCGACGACTTTTCCCCTCGCGCCCGCTCCCTCACCCTCGACAACTGCGGTACAGAGCGGCTATCCGGCCAGCACACCCAAGGACGCCATGCTCGCCGTGGAGAAGGGCCGCGCGAAGACATCGATCCTGTTCGAGCCGAATCCGCAGCCGGGGGAGTTCCACGCCAACCTGTTCTGCGGGCAGGAATACGAGGGCGACATGATCGACTGGCCGCGCCAGTGCTCACTGGGCATCACCAACGGCACGCGGGACACCGTCGCGCTGGTGTGCACGGCCAGCTACCGGGACGACCTGTCGAAGAACGAGGACTTCCGGCAGGGCGACCCGGAGCCCGACACTGGCAAGATCACCTTCTATACGCCGATCGTCCCGCCCCGCTACGACATGGTCGTGAGCGTCAAGCTGCCAGCCGGAAAGCTCCCCAGCCGGGCGGACGGCAGAACGACGGTCTGCCAGTTCGCAAAGCTGTGACCTGGGAAAATACCTACCCTGATCTTGCCTGCGCGCCGAGCTGGTGGGCCAGGGTGTGAAGAGTGCGCTGCTGGAGCGTCACTGCGCGCACCTGGAGCGCGCGACGATCCTGACGATGGGCGCTGACCTGGTCGACGCCCTCTGAGTCGCTGAGAGACGCCCTCCCGCTCGACGAGCGGGAGGGCGTCTTCGCGTGTGCGGGCAGGCCAGGGAGCCGGCAGGTGGTGGTCGGCGGCCTTGGGGGTGGAGCCGGTGGCGGCGGCCTACCGGCTCCCCGCGAGCGCGTCGATAGGGCCAATTCCACAGCCTGCCCACCGGGCCAGGCAGGCCGCCGCTGGCGGCGGCCTCGACCGTGCGCAGGGATCGGCCGGCGCCGCCGCGGATTGCCCGTCAGCCGCAGTTGGCCCGGTGCGGTGCTTCGCACAGCGGGCTCAGCACCCAGCCGGTGGTGAGCCCGCCGGTCTGCTCGACCCTGCCGAGGACGGTGTGGCCGATGTGGCGGCCGAGCTGGGCGACGAGCCCGGCGTGGGTGACCAGCAGCGGCCTGGGCTGCCGGAGGGACCCCAGTCGAGCCGGTGGACCTCCGCTAGGGCTGTGAGGATGTTCGGGTGCCGCTCCAAGCGGTGGCCTGACTCGCGCTACGACTGGCCCTGGTGCCTTGCGTTTGATCACACGGGCCGTGGACGGCGTCCTGGGGGTACTGGAGCGGGTGCACGGCCACGGGCAGGCCATGCACGGTCCTCGGGTGGAACAGCCGCCGCCTCACCGGAGTTCGAAGACCTTGTGGAGGGAGGCGTTCTCGATGTCGGTCGGCGTGCGTTCGCCGTTGCGCCAGCGGGCTACCTGGCGTTCGGACACCTCGATCCCGGCCGTCTTGTAGAGCCGCAGGCAGACCTTGAGGGGGCTCCGCTTCTCCTGCTCCATGGACTCGCGTAGCTCCTCGGGGGTCCACAGCGGCGGAGGCGTTGACTCCTTGGGGGGGCTCGGGCGGTGCGCCGAACGTCTTGTGCAGAAGAGCGGCCTGGGCCTTGGTGGGTTCTCCCGCGCCGTCGCGCCACCGTGACACCGACATAACCGAGGCCAAGATGGAAGTCGCCTCGACCCTCCTGGCCGCGCTCGTCGGCGGAGTCGGCGACAAACCGCATCAAGGGCCTGCTCCTTGCCGCCGTCACCTTCATCGAGGGCGACCGGGACACCTTCGGCGAGGACGTCCAGCAGCTCTCCCGCGCCCTGGATGGGTCCGGCCTGCGCGACGACCAGGACGCGCACTTCGAAGCCCTGGCCATGGCCGTCGAGAACGCGGAGATCACGAGCTTCTGACGGCCTGCCGGGCGGGCGTTGATGCGGCCGCCCGGAGATCCTCGGCGCCGCCGGCCAACCCCTCCCAGGGCGTGAGACGGCCCTTCAGGTGTCGCCAATACCTCGTTAGCATCCACCAGCCGTTACCCAAGGTAGGGACCGGCGGGCGCACCACCCACATGCCCGCCCCGCCACGGGCTGCACCCAGCCTGAAAGGCCCCCACCATGCGTATCTCGTACCGGCTCCTGCCGAAGTTCGCCCCGAAGATCACCATCACCCCGCGCGGTGTCCGCGTACGGCTGTTCCTCAAGCCGTACGCCCACCTCCGCGCCCGCCGATGACGAGGAGCACCATGACCAGCGCCACCTTCTATCTGAAGCCCGACGGCACCGGCACCGTCTCCCGCGCCGAGATCGCCCTTGCCGCAGCCGACTTGCCGCTCGACGCGATTGGCCCCAAGAAGTCGCTCCAGTACTGGGCGCAGGTAGGAGGCGGCATGTACGAGGCTCAGTCGCTGATCCGCGCCGCCACCGGCCTCGACCCGGCCAACGTCCAGGAGGCGGTCAAGGCTCTGCGCGCCCTGGGCTTCGCCACGTTCCAGCGTGTTCGTTTCAACAAGGGGAATGAGGTCGTCGCATTGGACCGCAAGACGCGTTACGAGGACACCAGCCTCTGACCTCGGGCAGCCCTGCTCCTATCCGCGGCGATGCCGGCCACGACGCCGGACGAGCATCAACGAGACTCGCGCCCGACCGCACCCAAAGAGAGACAAGCCCTTGAAGACCCGCACCATCGCCGCCACATTCGCCGCGATAGCCGCTCTGGCCCTGACCGCCACCGCCTGCTCCGAAACGAAGAACCCGAACGCCCCCAAGGCCGTCGAGGAGATCAAGCAGGAGCCCGCCGCCCAGCTCGACACCGGAGCCATCAAGGTCGAGCGGCTGACCGACGACGAGAAGCGGTACTCCGCCGCCCTCCTCGCATCCGCGACCCGCAACGGCATGGGTTCGCGGTGAAGATGCTGGAAGACCGTTCCGCGACCGAGGTCCAGGCCGACATGGTGTCCCGCCGCAACAAGTGCGGCACCCCCAAGGAGACCACCTCCGAAGAGGACATCAAGAAGATGACCGAGCTCATGTCGAACGTCCCCGAGGCCAGCCTCCGCGCCTACGCCGCCGACGCCGACAAGGCCACCAAGCAGTTCATCTGCAAGAAGTAGCCACGACCCGGCCCCGCACGAATCGGGGCCGGACCGCTCCCGACTCGACACCCTCAGACAAGGACCGATCCTGTGACCACCCCGCCGATACCACCGCAGCCCCCGTACATGCCCGCCCCTCAGCCTGAGCCCCGTACGCGACCGGCCTGGCTCATCCCGGTCATCGCCACCACCGTCGTCGTCGGCCTCACCGCCGCCACGGCCGGTTACCTCCTCGCCAGCGGCAACAAGACCGACAACGCGGCGCCGGGCACGAGCGCCAGCCCGTCGTCGGCCATCACGCCCGACCCTCCCAAGCCCAGCCCGACGCCGACGCCCAAGGTGATGTCCATAGCGCTGGGCCTGAAGAACTCCCCCTATGAGAGCGCCGTCGAGAAGCTGACAGCAGCCGGGATAGCGAAGGAGAACATCTCCTGGGTGTCGGTGTTCTCCGACCAGCCCAAGCCCGCCGACCCGTCAGGGATGACCGTCTGCTTCATTCCCAAGGGCACCGACGACCCGATCTCCCCGGTGACGAAGGTCGAACTGTCGCTCATCGAGAAGGGCAGCACCTGCCCGGACAACCACAACAAGCCGAAGCCGAAGCCGTCCTGCACCGAGAGCGGCGAGTACAAGAAGGTCTCCGACCGCGAATTCAAGCAGATGACGCGCAACACGGTCGGCTCCATCATGAGCTGCTACGTCATATACGGGGAGATCGTCCAGGCCGACTCGGCGACCGGCACCACGTCGGTGCGGGCGAACACGTGCGGGGAGAAGAAGTACCCCAAGTACGGGTTCCTGTCGGACTGTGACACCAACAGCATCCTGACCGAGCTGGTCCCCTCCGGGAAGCTCAACGGCGTCGTCAAGGGCGACATCTTCGAGGCGAAGGTCCAGGTCGGCCTCGACACGACCTACCAGACCACCCTGGGCGGCTCCATGACCGCGCCGACGTTCTACGTCCAGGAAATCAAGACGTACGCCAGCAGCGACTGACCCAGCCGACTGGCACTGCCGCCCCGTCGCCGTCCGTCCACGGCGACGCCGGCCAGCACCAATCTCTTGAGGAGCCCTGTGAACACCCGCCACCTGATACCCGCCGCCGCAGCTCTTGCCCTGCTGACCGGCTGTGCTGACACCACCGGCACCACCTTGCCCAAGTCGGGCCTCGGTAAGGCCGTGCCCCCGTACTCCGAGGGCTAGCAGTACGGCAAGGACCAGCTCCTGGACATCTTCAAGGGCGACAAGCTGGCGGCCATCGAGGAGTCCTTCGAGCTGTGTCAGGAGGCGCAGCAGTTCCGGCTGGACCAGCTCCATCGAGCACGGCATCATGAAGCCGGTCGGCGGGACCGTCGCCGAGCAGAACCGCGCCTACGACAAGTTGACCCGGGCCGTCGGCGAGAGCCCCATCGAGGCGCTGCGCGGCTACGACGCCGGATGTCATGACGGGGTGACTGGTGAGATGTCCCTCGCCCCGGTCTACAGCCCCGAGGACGCGCTCTTGGAGAACGCCCGCACGGTGGGCCGCGCGTACGCGCAAAAGATCAAGAGCCAGGCCACCGTTCCCGACAAGCCCAGAGCCGCCGTAGTCAACTGCAAGATCAAGGTGCTCCACTCTCTGGGAGCCAAGTACCCGGTGGGTTCCGGCAGCGATGAGATCGGGCGTCACGTGGACACGGCGTGGGCGACGGCGACCCCCAACCAGGCGCAGAAGGATTTCGTGGAGGGCTGCGAATAAGGCGTCAAGAACTGACGCCGTATCGACCGCCTGGCGCTCGCCGTCCGCACACGGCGACGCCGGCCAGCATCTAGCCGGAGCTGCCGAAGGCGCGGGCTCGGAGCTGGGCGGCGTAGGCGGCGCGCGGCTTCTTGGTGCGGCCGAGGCGGCGCAGGGTCTGCTCGCTGGGCGGCAGGACCGTCGGGGCGGAAGGCGGCGATCACTTGCTCGGCGACGCGGCGGCTTGGAAATGTTGCCATTCGTGGGCCGGGGGCCTGCTGCCGCTTGGGGGGCGACGTGGGGCCAGCGGGCGGCGGCCTGATCGGTCGGGGCGGCGCTGGGCACGGTGTAGTAGCGGCGCGGCTCATTCGACTCACCGCGGAGCGATCACCCATCTGCTGGCTCTGCCGGGCGGTCATCTCGTGGCGACCGGCAGCCCCGACGCCGGCATCAAAGAAGACGGGCACCTCTACGCCAGGGGGAGCTCGTTCCAAGCCCCGTACCGATCAGTCCTCCCAGTCCTCGTCGTCGCCGCCACGCATGGTGCGCCATCCCTTGAGGTCTTCCAGCGCCTTCCACGCCAACTGGGCGTACTGCACCGGGCACTCCCACAGCTCGCGGTCCGAGAACTCGGCGGGCACAGGGGTATCAGGGTGATCGTCCGGCGCGTACAGGTGGACCACCGCGCGGTACCGGGACTGCACGGTGGAATCGGCTGTGGACCAGGGGTGCTGCGGATGCTCGCAAGAGACGTCCAGGTCGATGGTGGCAAGCGCGGCGGCCAGGTCACGCGCGTACGAAGGCGGCAGACCCCCATACGTCTGAGCTATGCCCATCCACAAGCACAGGAACAGGCCGATCCGCTCCTCGTCCCGCACCTGCCCGGTGAGCCAGCGACGGGCGGACCACAGGGCGACCGGGCCAGTGTTGTCCTCCCAGCTACGGCGGATCGCCGCCTGCATGGCGACGACGTCGAGGCGGCCGTCGTCCCGGACGAACTGCGCGTCCAGATGGGAGACGTCAATGCCGCCGAAGAGCTCCTGGTACGCCTCGTGCAAGCGGCCCAGGGCCTCATCGGCGAGGTCCGCGAGAAACCCCTCGCAGTCGATCGCCGCCAGTTCCTCCTGGTCGAGAGCGTAGTCCTCAGCGAATGCGGCCCGGCCGGCCTCGGTCAGCATGCTCACCCCGGCCTCGACCTGGTACTCGGAGTCCAGATCCGCGGGGTGAGCGCCGGCAGGGCAGGTGCACGAGGCCCGGTCCAACTGCGCACGGAACCCGTCCAGGGCCCGTGTGTACGACGCGAACAAGGACTTGCTGAAGATACGTGCGGAGACGTACCAGCAGGTGGCATTCAGGAGGATCGTGTACCCGGTCCGCTCCCACCGGCCCTCCGGGGTGGCCTCGCGGCCAAGCGCCTCCGCCGCGTCGTCGGCGAGGACGGCGAGGGCCGATTCAGGATCTGTGTAGGGGTAGTCGCTGACAATCCCGGACAGGTCGGAGATCAGTTCACG
Source organism: Streptomyces sp. NBC_00207 (assembly GCF_045160965.1). Lineage (NCBI taxonomy): Bacteria > Bacillati > Actinomycetota > Actinomycetes > Kitasatosporales > Streptomycetaceae > Streptomyces > Streptomyces sp. NBC_00207. The sequence goes on from NZ_CP130715.1 coordinate 529,920, forward strand.
GTGGTCGGCATGCAGCGTGGGCGTCTCTTCAATCACATCCGTAACCGACGATTACACAGGTCGGACGGTTCCTCGGCGCACGTGTCCGATGGTCGGTCGGCCCCGTCCCGAGTCCGGAGGGCCGGGAAGCAAACGACGATCTACAAACTGGCAATGCGAGCCCCCCGACCGGCCGAACGCGTTCCGAACTGCACTCACCAACCTGTGGCCGTTGCCCGGCGCGGAGCCCGAGCTCACCCTCGAGTACTGCGATGGCAAGTTTGCGGTACGCGCGCCCGGCCCGCCCGGCACCCGGACTGCCTGCGACCACCCGCACCATCCCTCTAGCCACGGCCAGCGCATAACACGCCTCTATCAGCGGCCGAAGCGGCCGCCCCCGCTGAACCAGCCGACCCTGCGGCACGCGTTCCGATCCCTCGGACCACGCCCCTCGACGCTCTACGAGCGGCAGCGCGCACCGTGTACCTCTCGGCGTATCCGGGCCGGGCACGGCATCTCCCACCTGAAGAACTGGCGTGCTCCGCCCCGCCACCTCGGCCGCCTGGTGGGTCAGCGGGTGATGAACGGCTCGGTCAGGTGCGGGGTCGCGAGGTAGAGAGTGTCGGCGGCCCAGCTCTGGAGCACCTGCTCCCTTGAGGCCCTTGCCTGCCCAGGGTCCATTTCGTGAGCGTAGGCGAGTTCGGGGTGGAGCACCTGGATCGCGTGCACGAGCAGGTCACCGGTGACGGCGACCAGTTCGCGACCCGACGCGACGAGCACGCTCTGGTGTCCGGGTGTGTGACCGGGCGTGGCGAACACGCGCTCGCCGCTACGCAGCGGGGTGTCGCCGTCGAGCAGCCGTAGCTGACCGGCCCTTTGGAGCGGGTCGATCACCGTGGACCGCAACTGCGGGTTGATCTCCTCGAGCGCGTTGAGTTCGGCCTGCTGCAACAGGTATGCGGCGTTCGGGAAGAACGGCCGAGTCTGCTCGCCGCCGACGACGGCCCAGCCCACGTGGTCGGTGTGGAGGTGCGTGAGCACCACCGTGTCCACTTCGGACGGTTCGATACCCGCAGCAGCCAACGAGGCCGGGAGTGCGCCGGGCACGGGCGCCCACGAGGCCGCCAGGCTGTCGGCCGGACCGATCCCCGCGTCAACCAGCGTCACGCCTTGGTCGCTGCGGATCGCGAACGCGCGGAACTGGAGCCGCCAGCGCCCATCGGCGTCGAGCGCGCCGGGATCAAGCCGGTCGGCCGCCGCCCACTGCTCCGTAGTGGCGTCAGGGAACGCCTCCGACCTGGGGGTGAAGAAGGGGCCCACGCCGTCGGCAAGCGCAATGACGGTGTACGGACCGACCTGAAGGGAAGGGGACATCCCGCAGATGGTGCCACCGGATGGCGGCCCACGACCAGGCGGGTCGCCCCAGAGTCCGCTCCAGGTCGTGGGCGCCTCGTGGAACCGGCAGACCTAGACCCCGTGCACGGCCCAGGCATCAGCCGCCTTCGTCTCAGGAGGGCCGCACGCGAAAATTCCCGTGTGGCCCCCTCTCACCTCCCCCGGGGCTCACCGTCTGCACCGACCGACGGCTGAGCGAGACACGGCGAGCCGGGCGGGGACCGTCTCCTGGAAGACCCTTCCGTCGTAGGTGTCGGCGAACGCCGAGATCCTGTATAGGCGGCGGACGCCCGGGTGGGCACCGGGTTTCCCGACAGTGCCCGCCTACAGCGACACCGCAAGCTGGCCATAGTTCTGCCCGGGGTTGTCGCCTCATCCAGCCCCGCCCACGACCTGCCCCGATCACCGGTTTAGCGCTACCGCTGTACCGCTGTGCCTACCAGTCTCACGGCCGGGTCCCACCGGCCCTGGTGGCGTCTGAGTTGTCCCGGGTGGTGGCCGATGGGGGCAGGACCTGGTCATAGACGTGCGGCCGTGCGGACCAGGCCGGCCAGGGCGAGGGAGCGGCTGTGCGCGGGCCAGGCGATGTGGGTCACGACGGGAGGTGCGTCGGTCAAGGGGACGGCCGTGTGCTCGGCCCACAGCCAGGATCGGGCGGAGTCGGGGACGACCGCCACGGTGCGTCCGAGGGCGATCAACTGAGCCAGTTGCGTCTGGTTGTGGATCTCCGGGCCCGGGCCGGGTGCGTAGGTGCCGTGGGTGGGCCAGCGGGCGAGCGGCAGATCGGGGACATTCCTGACATCAGCCAGGGACAAGGTCTCGCGGGCGGCGAGCGGGTGCCCGGCAGGCAGGACGGCGACCTGTCCCTCGGTCGTCAGTGCCTCGCTGTCGAACCCTGCGAGGGAGTTCCACGGCGCGTGCATGAGCGCGACATCAGCACGTCCGTCGCGCAGCAACTCCTCCTGCTCGCACATACCGCACAGCAGCACCTCGATCTCGGCACTGCCGGGCTCGGCCGCGTAGGCGTCGAGAAGCTTCCGCAGCAGTTCGTGCGACGCGGCGGCCTTCACCGCAAGGACCAGCCGACCGCGGGAGCCTCCAGGGCTGTCGGCACCGCCGGCGCGCCGGGTGCGGCGAGCAGCGGCAGCGGTCGCGTCGAGGGCCGCCCGGCCCTCGTGCAACAGCACCTCTCCGGCACCGGTCAGGCGGACCCCACGGCGGTTGCGCTGCAGCAGGCAGACCCCAAGGCGCCGTTCGAGCTGCTGGATCGCCCGCGACAGCGGCGGCTGCGCCATGCCGAGGCGCTCGGCGGCGCGCCCGAAGTGCAGTTCCTCGGCGACCGCCACGAAGTACCTCAACTCGCGGGTCTCCAGGGTGTCCACGGCCGCAGCATACGCGGTGATACCTGGCAGGTATGACAGAACACCGTATCGGTGTTGGCCGCGCCACTCGTCCGCGAGCCAACATCATCAGCATGAGCGAAACGATGATCGCGCTGGTGACCGGCGCGAACAAGGGCATCGGGTACGAGATCGCGGCCGGCCTGGGCCGCCTCGGGTACCGCGTGGGCGTGGGAGCCCGCGACGCCACCCGACGCGAAACCGCCGTCGGGAAGCTGCGCGCCGGCGGCGTGGACGCGTTCGGGGTACCGCTGGACGTGACCGACGACCAGAGCGTCACTGATGCTGTGGAACTGATCGAACGGCTGGCCGGGCGCCTGGACGCCCTGGTCAACAATGCCGGTATCTCGGGCGAGATGGACCCGGGGTGGGTGCAGGACCCGACCGCGCTCGACCTGAAGGTGCTCCGCACCGTCGTGGATACCAACGTCATGGGTGTCGTCCGGGTCACCAACGCGATGCTGCCACTGCTGCGGCGCTCGGCCTCGCCACGCATCGTCAACGTCTCCAGTAGCGTCGGCTCCCTGACCCGGCAGTCGGACCCGGACATCGAGATCGGCCCGATCATGGCGGCCTACGCGCCGTCGAAGTCGTTCCTCAACGCCCTCACCGTGCAGTACGCCCGGCAGTTCGCCGGTACGAACATCCTGATCAACGCCGCCTGCCCGGGCCTGGTCGCGACCGACTTCACAGGCTTCCAAGGGCCCCGCACTCCTGAACAGGGCGCGACCACGGCGATCCGGCTCGCCACCCTCCCCGACGGCGGCCCGACCGGTTTGTTCTTTGAGGACGACGGCGTCGTCCCCTGGTGATCACGAACCCGCCAACGCACACATCTCGGCGACCAGTGATCAGCTCCCCGCGAACCCACCCACCATCCGCTACCGAGAGCTGGACCCCACCTGGAACTTCGACTCGATGACCACGACGAAATGACTCGCCGACTGCCCGCTTGGCAGCTCTCTACCTGGAGTAAGCGAAAGATCGCAGTCGCAAAACCAGGTCAACAGCAGAGAGCAAGACTCCCGAACTCACTGTCCGTCACTCCACCAGGCCATGAACACGCTTCGGCTGACGAATACGCGTCACCTCAACACGCGCGCCTACCAGTCCAAGGCCGCACACGATGGTGACCCTGGCTTTCGGCGTCTGCGGGTCCCATGATGAACCGAACAGCATCCACCCAAATCGCCCCTTGGTAGGCGCGCCGTTCAGCGGTTGACGACGTGGTCGAGGCCGTCGGTGTTCGGGCGGACGGCCAGGGCAGGACAAAGACCCGCGCCCGGCCGGCCTCCGCGCTCCACGCAACGGAGCCCCCGCACCTTTGCGGTGCGGGGGCTCCGCCCCCCCTCGGCAGGCAGGCTGCGCGGCAGCCGGAGCACGGTGCTCAGCGCGGAGCACGTGAAGGACATGGCGTCGCGGCGCCCGCATACCCGGCTCACTGAACTCCGCGCCGGACACACCGTCCACGAGACCGCCTCGGGAGAGTTCGCCGCAGCTGTCAGCGGCGCCTCGTCCCGGTCGACTATCGAGGCGTTTTGCCCCTTTGGAGAAGCCCCTTTTCCTCGGCCACGGCGTTCTCCAGCGTCTCCAGCAGTTCCGGGTCCAGCATCATCCCAGCGGCGTGGTGGTGAGCCCGGGCAGACGTGGAGTCCACGCTCACCAGCCCGAGCTCCGCCTGCCCCCGGGCGGCCGCCTCAGCGATCACCGCTTCCATCAGCGCCTGGAAGACCCCCGCACCGGCCCACAGGTGGAACCGCCCGTAGACGGTGGACCAGGACCCGTATTGCCGGGGCATGTCCCGCCACGGACTGCCCGTACGGAAGCGCCACATCACGCCGTTCACCAGTCGCCGCAGGTCAGGAATCGGACCGCGCTCGCCCAGCGGCAGCAACGGCTCAATCACCGCCCACTCGTCGTCCGTGAGATCACCCCGAGCCATCCCGCCTGTCTACCGCCCCGGATCCAGCCAGGGCAGCAGAACGTCCAGACTCGTGATCCCGGTAAACGCCTAAGAGTGCGCGCGGACCCACAGCTGCCTATCCTGAATCTGCGGTGTCTTCCTCGCGTCCAGAAGAAGGGGATGCGGCGCAATGGGCAGCGGCGTATGGCTATCCCGAGACACCCGCGCAGCCGAGACGCCTACTGTCAGGAGCGGGCATGGCTGATCGCGCAACGATGGAGCGTATCTGGGAAGCCCACACCGCCGGCGAGTTCGTGGCGCAGGACGTGGAGGCTACGATGGACGACGACCCCATCGTCGTCCATGTGCCGACCGCCATGGGCGGTAGTGGGTACGACGGCGTCAAGGACTTCTACGCACGCTGGTTCATTGGACGGAACCCGGACGATTTCACTGTGCGTTCGATATCCCGCACGGTGGGAGACGACAGCCTCGTAGACGAAATGATCGTGTCGTTCACCCACGACATCGAGGTGCCCTGGGTTCTGCCTGGATTGGCACCCACCGGGCAGCAGGTCCGTATACCCGTCATCGCCGTCGTGGACTTCCGAGGCCCGCGTGTGCGGAGCGAGCGCATCTACTGGGATCAAACGGCGGTGCTCGCGCGCAGACGCAGTTGCTGAACGACGACATCGTCCGGCGCCTGCCCGTGATCACCGCACCGTTGGACGTACTGGACGGCAGGGTCCCCCTCAACCAGCTGGCGTCGCCCCGCCTCGATGTCGAACCGTGAAGGTCAATCCTCTCGAACCCGGAACCGGTCGTAGATCGTCGACCAGCATCCGTACCGGCGCGGAACGTCGCGCCGGGGCTCCCCGAACGGAACCTCCACATCACCGCATTAAAGTAGGTAGCTGGGCAGGTCAGGGATCGGCCCACGTTCGCCCAACGGCAGATGCGGCTCGATCAACTCCCATCGGCATCAGTCACATCACCACGCGTCACAGATCGTTCCTGCAGCAGCCGGAAGCCTCCCGGGAGCCGAAGCAACCCACCAGTGATCTGAACTCAGAACAGGCCCTAGTAGTGCTTTGTTAGGCGGTGTCGTAGGACTGCCATGGGACGGTTTGTCGGCAGGTGGGGCAGGTGCCGGTCCAGGTGGCGATGGAGTGTTGGAGGAGGTCCAGGGCCTGGTAGAGAGTCAGGCCCTGGCAGGGGCTTTTGGGCAGGTCCGCTGTTCGGTGAGGAACAGATGGGCGGCGGTGACGAGGGTGACGTGCCGGTGCCAGCCGGTGAACGAGCGGCCCTCGAAGTGGTCCAGGCCCAGAGCGGTTTTCAGCTCGCGGTAGTCGTGCTCGATCCGCCACCGGGCTTTCGCCAGGCGGACAAGATCCTTGGCGGGGATGTCGGCGGGCAGGTTCGAGATCCAGTACTTCACCGGTTCTGCCTCGCCCTCGGGCCACTGCGCGATCAGCCAGGACAGCGGGATCGTGCCGTCGGCGGCCGGCTTGGGACGACGGCCGGCAAGCCGAACCCTGAGCAGCACGAAGTGCGAGCTCATGGCCGCTTTCGAGCCCCTGCGCCAGGTCAGGGTGCGGCCGCTGCCGCGGCCTGCGGCCAGCACGTGCTCGCGTAAGGAGACGGGGCGGGTGCGGTAACGGGGCAGCGCTCGGGGCCCGAGTCCGCCGTATTCGGGCTGGTGCGGCACCGCGTGCCGGCCGTGGGCGGTCATTTCGCCCTTGACCTGCAGCACCCAGGCCAGACCACGATCGTCCAGGCCGTGGCGGAAGTCGGCGTTCGCGCCGTAGCCGGTGTCCGCGACCAGTACGGCCGGCCGCAGACCGATCCCGTCGAGTTCGTCGAGCATGTCCAGCGCGAGCTGCCACTTCGGGCGGTGGTGCTCGTCATCGGGGATCCGGCAGGCTGTCCGGCGTGCGGAGGCCTGGGGTCCATCCCAGCTTGCGGGCAGGAACAGCCGCCAGGACAGCGGGCAGCTAGCCGTGTCCGAGGCGGCGTGGACGCTGACACCGATCTGGCAGTTGCCGACCTTGCCCAACGTGCCGGAGTACTGGCGGGCCACCCCGGGCGAGGACTTGCCGTCCTTGGGGAAACCGGTGTCGTCCACGACCCACACCTCAGGGCGGACCACAGCCACCGCCCGCCAGGCCAGCCGGGTCCGCACGGCGGTGACCGGCCAGGTCGAGGACGTCATGAACTGCTGCAACCGCTGATGGTCCACCCCGAGACGCTCGGCCATCGGCTGCATCGACTTGCGCCGGCCGTCCAGCAACAGGCCCCGCAGATACAACTGACCCTTCTCCAGCCAGTCCTGCCGCACCAACGGTGCGAACACCTCGGAAGCGAACTCCTCCAGCCGAACCCGCACCGCCGCAAGCTCCCCAGCCCTCATACAGCCAGAGAACTACCGGACACCCGACGTGACAAGACCGGCTAACAAAGCACTACTAGTTGGCCGGTGTTCGCGTCGTGGGTGGCCTGTCGGCAAGCGGCGGCCCGGGCGCTGCCATTGTCATTGGCTCCGCGTACGGTCTGCACATGTTTGATCAGAGACCCCCCTTGTCATCGGTATCCGATTTCGCGACCTGGGAGCCCGTGCTGCGGCTCATGCTGACCGGCGATAGGGATTGGCGTGCTGGCCGGTTGGCCCGTGTCGCAGGACGCATCAGCCAAACAGGCTGGAGCCTGGCCCATCGGGGATCTATGTCGTCGACAACGCGTATCGCGGTGGAGGACATACAGAGGGCACTCGCGCGCGGCAGAGTCCGGGAGATCGCCTTCAGAGCGGAGATCCAACCGGACGGAAGGACCACTCTCGGACTGGTCTGGCCGAGCCCGGTCGTGGAGCCGGCTATCGGCTACCCGGACCTGGGGGTGCTCGTCCTGGCCGATGGCTCCCTTCCCGAGCCCTGGCTCCGCCGTCCCGCTCCGGTGCCCGAGGCGGTGCCGGCGCCATCGGCGGATCCGGAGTTGCTGGAGCGGACGCTGCGCGAGCGGTTGCCCGGAGCCGTCGGAGCGACGGAGGAGGAGATCGCTGCCGCCGAAGCGCGCCTTGGTCTCACACTGTCCGATGAGCTCAAGGTGCTGTACCGGGTGACACGGGTGTACTCGGGCGACGGCTTCGATTTCGAGGAGGCGGACCGCGCCGGCGAGGTGGTCGGCTGCGAGCTCTCCGGCCTGGAGCACCTTTACACCGTCGATGCGGCAGTGCGTCACCCCGGCTGGGATCACGGCGCGACGCGTGCGGTCAGCACTGCGCCCGACGCCGCGGTGCAGGGCCTGGCCGGCTCACCGGGCTGGATCGGTTTCGGGAGCAACGGCGGCGACACATTCGCCGTCGACCTGACCCCCGGCCCCGCCGGACACTTCGGACAGGTCATCCTGGTCGACCACGAGCAGAGCCTCGGCGCCGAGCTCGTGGCCGAATCCCTCACCGATTTCGTTCTGGGCCGGGTGCGGGAGGAACGCCGTGACCGCCGCGGAGACAAACTTCCGGCCGTGGCCCGGGTCGGCCCCGGTTGTCTTGAGACCGTCCAGGCCGCCGCCCATCCCGCCCTGGAAGTCCTGTCCATCGGCGCCTGGGACGGCATACCGCTCAGCCTCGCGCCTGTCGCCGGACTACCCCGCCTGCGCACTCTCACAGCCTTGCCCGGCACTCTGGCCGACCCCCTGGAGGTCGCTGGGCTCACCGGACTGGAGTTCCTGGAACTCGGCGCCCAGGAATGGCGCGTCCTCCTGAACGCCGGAGCCGTCCCGCGCACCCTGAAGGCGGCAGCCATCAAGGTGCGGGACCAGGACCACCTGCCCGTCGTGGGCATCGCCAACGAGATCCTGGCCCTCTGGGACCGGCCCCAGATCGTACAAACGCTCCTCGATGGAGACCTCGGCCCCGCGCTCTAGCCAGCGGGGCCGTACAAGGCGACGTGCAATTCACGCCCCACAGGAGCTGAGCGCTGTAGTTGGCCCTTTAGCGTCGTAGTTGGCCCCTGAGCGTTGTAGCTGGCCCGCGCCTACCCTCGGGCGCACGCCACCCCGGAGCTTGAGCAGCCTGACCTGGGCGTTAGCCTCAGCGGATGATTCCTGAGCCGTCACCGAAGGTCATCACGCGTCTCCGCGACGGGCGGATCCACGCCTACGTCGTGGGCGCTGGCGTCTACGGGACGCTGGAGCCCGCAGCGGTTTTCCAGCCGAGGGATGGCGACGAGGTCGTAGCGTCCGTGGTCCGGCACGATCTGGAGCGGGTCGTGTACACGACGCTGAACGAAATCGTCTGCCTCACGCGTGCCGGCGACCTCATGTGGGCCTCGGCCTTCGAGCCGCATTCTGACGTAAGCCATGGCCACCAGCCGGGCTGTGCTCTGTCTCTGGACGGTCGGACGGTGTGGGTCTACCGGCCGGACGCGATGGCGGGACGCGGGGGCGGGGACCAGTGGGTCGTGCACGACGCCGATAGCGGTATGGTTCTCGCCCGACGGGAGCTGGATACGGTCGGGCACGGCGCCTTCCACCACGTGCATCCCGTGGACGGCAGCGTCTACCTCGACATCGGTGAGGGCCAGGACGGCTCCGTCATTCTCCGCGGTACGGGCGGGGCAGACAGCGAGCCGGAGTTCGTGACGTACCCGTGGTCGGACCGCTGCCTGATCGACCTGGCTCCGTCCGGGCAGCAGTTCATGACCGTGGACCACGGGCAGGCGGACGTCGCCTTCCACGACCATCCCAACGGGGACGTGCTCTTCACCCTCCCCGTCGAAGCCTTCGGGTACGACCCGGAGGAGTCCTTCGTGGAATGGAGCGGCGGCTACCTGACCGAGGACACGGCCATCGTCACCCTGGGCGGTGAAAGCCAGGAAGAGGAGGAGTGGTTCCGCTACCACCTGGTGGACGTGCGCACAGCCACACTCAGCGGCGAATTCACCGTCGAGGTGAGCAACCCATACGAGCTGGTACCCCTGGGCGACGGCTCCTGGCTCACCGGCGGCCCCGGCGCCCATCCCGTCCGTTGGTCCTGCCCTCCGAAACAGTGCGTACCCCGCATGCCGCTGTGACGTGCAGTGCACCGGTTCTGCGCATCAGAGTTGGTTCTGACCGCTCTTCCGTGACGACTACGCCGGAAGGACAGCCGCGTCCAGACCGGGCAGGCGCTTGAGCAGCACCGCATCTGCGCTCATATCCTGAGCTGATGTACGAGACCTCCGCCGCTCTGGCGACCGCCCGCTGGCCGCTCGCCGCGTCCGCGGAGACTGACTGGCTGAGGGAACTGGCCGCCGAGGACGGGCTCACCGGGTTCATGCCGCCGGCGCTGCCCGACGCGGCCTGGGTACTCCATGCCATGTACGAACACGGACTCGGGCCCTTCGACATGTCGTACTTCGAGTACCTGCGGGCCTTCCTGAACAGGAACAGCGCCAGTCCCGAGATCATCCCGGGTCTCGACCCCGCGGACGTGTTCACCGATCCCTCGGACCCCTTCGCCAAGTCCACGGGCGAGCACCCTGGACCACGCTATCGCCGCCTGCGCTGGGCAGAGCTCGCCCGGCGGACCGGCGATCCCGTGGCCGCCGAGGGGTGTCTGCCCGACCACACATCCTTCCCTTCGCTCCGCGAGTCGGGCGGGTGGCCGGTCGGCATCTCGGGTCCGTCCGAGGGCAGCCTGGACCGCTCCGACTGGAACCGGCTGGTCGAGATCCTCATCGAGCACAGCCCGCAGGGCGCGGACACCCGCTGCCTGGCCTACTACACCCCGCTTGTGCTCGGGGCAGAGGACTTCGACAACCTGCACGTCCGGGCAGGCCAGCTCGCAGACGCGAAGGCCCTATACGACCACCCCGAAGAAGACTCGTGGAGCCCGTCCAACCTCTGGGCTCACGACCGGTCCTGGGTCCTGTGCACGGACTACGACTTGTGGGCCACCAAGGTCGCCGGCCCGGCCCCGCTCGTCGAGGCCCTCCTCAACGACTCGGAGATCGAGGCCGTACGACTGCCTTGGGCGCCCTGATCCACAGGTGACAGAGGAACTCGTCGGCCGGGCCCGGATCTGCAGCCACTGCCGGGCCCAGGGCCCACGGTCGGGGGCCTGGCGCACACCGAGCCCCCTCGGCTACGTCACCCTGTGCCCGCCGTGCTCGGGCGCCACCTTCCAGCAGTACACCGGTCACCTGCACGGGGTGCTCTACGCGTCGGCCCGCACGCGCAGCACCCGTGCCGACGGCTACCTGTGCCGCATGTGCGCGGAGACGCGGGCGTCGGTGTGGGACCACTGCCACGACCACGGCTATGTGCGCGGCCCGTTGTGCGCCAGCGGCAACACCTACGAGGGCAAGAGCAGCGCCCACTCCTTCCTGCGGGACCAGGAGGGCTCCGCTCTTCACCTGCTCCAGTGCCGCGGCTGCCTGGAGCGGCGCACCCTGCCCGCTCGCTACCACGCCGCCCTCGCGCGGATGCATCTGGAGGCGACCGAGCGTCACAGCATCCGTTCCCGCCGATGCAGGCGCGAACCGTACGTCGAGGACGTCGAACTCGACCGCGGTGCGTACCGATTCGAGCTGTCCTGCTGGTGGCACGACGCACGGTGCCGGCCCCGCGTGCGGCATCGGACACGCCGTCCCCTGCATGACCGCGGGAAACGAAGCGAGCCCGGACCGACGGTTGTGACTGAGCACTTCAGTTGGCGCGCTGAGCAGTCGGCGGTTCGTGCACTGTTTCAGCAGCTCGAGGCCACGGGAATCGGCCCTGGCCCATTGGGTCTGATCGCTTCGCGGCGCAAGAAGGGGTGGGCCTTGGCCGAGGAGGGCAGTAATGAGGGCCCAGAATGGGCGGATGCTGAACCGGATCGACCGGGACGCAGCTCGGCCTTTGACGTGCAGTCGCGGCTGCACGTCAAAGGCCGAGCTGGGCACGGCGCTCCATGGCATCAGAAGTCGGGGGTTAGCGTGCCGTCGGTCTTCCAGTGCTCGGTGGCCGCATTGCTGCCCGTGACGACGTAGTGGCCCTTCTCGGGGATCCGCGTCGTGTGGCCTTCCTCCGCGCCCACTGCCCATTCCACGACAACACTCCACGCGCATCGGTGCGAGCCGGCGTGGACAGAGAGGCCGACCTCTTCCTTGTCCTTGTCCGTCACTTGATACTTCGGAGCTTTGATTTTCTTGCCGTTTTTGTCTAGGAATTCAATCTCTGGAGGGTTGCCGTCGGCCTTCAGAATGGTCGAGTTGGAAGGAATAATGGACAAGTGCAGGGCGTCATAGACGTGGACTCCTTTGATGCTGGGATCGCAGCTCACTTCCGGCACGAGTTTCGTTACGTCCACGGCCTTGTCGGATCTTCCGCCAAGAGTGAACCAGAGACTCTGCGAAACTGCTGTGCCCCCGTTCTTTTGCGCCCAGGACTCCAGGTTCTGGCGTTCGACTTGTATCGGCGCAGGCACAAGGTCGGCATACGCCTTCCCTTCAAAAACCCATCCGGCCCGGTCGCTCGCTACGGCCTCTTCGCCGGTGATGATCAGACCGTGTTGTTCACTGCCGGAAAGCAACCGAATGAGGGCAGCCACACCCGGCACCAGTCCGTTGGTCACGGCGAAGACGGCGACACCGCCGATCACAGAGAAGATGAGGCCTTTGACACCGATCGACTGACGCTCCCACCACCGCTTGGCCTTCACACGAAGACGAGCGCGACGGGTAGCTGGCGAGGGAGCCTGGACAGGATCCTCCTGAGTCATACGGCCACGCTAGGGCCGGGACCCGTACTCTATGGAGCTCGACACGGGCCCCTCTCCATCTGTGACGGTGCGGAGCGCCGGAGAGGCGCACCGGCGCGTCAGCATCGTCACCGCCGCCCACCTGTTCCTCACTAGAGTTTTCGAAGGCGTGGAAGGGCCTGCGCAACGCTGGCACGTTACGAGCGCAGCTGAGCACACAAGGTTCGCCACATCGGCCGCTCACTCGCCAACTGAAGCGCTCAGTCACAACGGTCCAGGCTCGCTCTCGTTCGGGGTACGGCCCTACAAGCCGAACTCCAGGTCCAGCACGTCGTTGATCTCGACTTCCTCGAGGGAGCCGGCGCGGCGGGCCGCCCACCCCGGTTCAACCTCGCCGACTGGCAGGGGGAGGCCGGGTCAGGACCGCGGTGGTGAGCCATGGTGCTGCCGGATCGCCGACGACACCGGGCCCGAACGGTGAGGGTGCTGGGCCCCGACCACCCCCACACCCTCACCACCCGGCACAACCTCGCCGACTGGCAGGGGAAGGCCGGGGACCCGGAGCACGGAGACACAACACCCTGGACACCTACACGAAGTCGTGGCGGGTGTGGACCCGGTTCTGCGCGGCCGCCGGCCTGCCCGAGCGGGAGGGATCCCGCGGCGCCCTGGTCGCCTTCGTGGCCTGGATGCTGCGCGAGGGCCGGCAGAACGGGACGGGCTACGCCCCGAGCTCCGCCGACACCCACCTTGCCGCCGTTGTCATCGGCCTGCGCCAGCGCGGGGTGGCGGTCAGCGGCGACGACCAGGCCGCAGCCCGCAAGGCGCTGGCCGGGCTGGAGGTCAGGCTCCTGCAGGCCGGGGAGCGGCGCGGCCGCGGCCAGGCGGTCGGCGCCGACATCGACGGGCTGTACGCCATCGCCCGCTCCTGCCCCGACACCCTCGCCGGTGACCGGGACAAGGCGCTCGACTTCACCGGCTTCCACTACGCCTCGCGCTCCCAGGACCCCGCCGGCCTCCAGAGCGGCGACGTCACCCTGCACCCGCGCGGCCTGGTCGTGGCCGTGCTCACCGGCAAGACCAAGTACTCCGTCCGCAACGCCAAGATCGACTACGCCCAGGACCCGGAAATCTGCCCGGTCCGCGCCTACACCGCCTACCGCGAGCGCCTGGTCGCCGAGCACGGCCCGCGGTGGGCCGGCCCCTCCACCCCGGCCTTCGTCGGCATCGACCAGCACGGCCACATCACCGGCGGCCTGGTCCCCTACAGCGTCACCCGCGCCGTCAAGCGCATCTCAACCCGCGCCGGCGTGCCGATCTCCTGGACCGGTCACTCTCTGCGCATCGGCCTCGCCTCCACCGGCCGCAAGAAGGGCAAGGACGCCATCGCCATCGCCGACCAGGGCGGCCGGGCCCGCCATTCGCGCTCCATGCAGCGCGAGGACGGCTGGGACGACAACGCCTCCGTCGGCCTGACCTGACCGAGCCCCTCCGAGAACACAGTTCAGTCGGGGTCGGACCTGTTGGGACTATCAGGTTCGACCCCGGCTGATGGTGGTTCTACGACCCGCCTAGCGGTCGTAGCCGACGCGGAACGGGGGCAGCGCTCGCAGCGCCGCCCGGAGGTCGACGATCCCGTTCTGCAGGTACCGGGCTGCCCTCGGCCTCAGGGCCGTCCTTGCGGGCTCAGACGACCGCCCCCGTCCCCCTCTCCTTCTTCCTCCGCGCCTCCGACGGGCTGTACCCGTCAGGGACTTCCTTCGCGGCGCGGCGGTCCCGTGCCGGTGGGGGTGTCGGGTTGCGGTGTTCCAGGGCGATCGCGATCGGGACCGCGGTGAAGATGGTCGAGGCGATGCCGACCAGGACGCCCGCGATCAGCGCCACGGAGAAGTCCGCCAGCGAGTCGCCGCCCAGTACCGCCAATGCGGTCAGGATGAACAGGGCTCCCATACCCGTGTTCACCGTGCGCGGGAGTGTCTGGACCACCGCGTGGTTGGCCGTTTTCTCCAGGTCGCCAAGGGGGTCTCGGCGGCGCGCTTCGCGGACGCGGTCGAAGACGACCACCGTGTCGTTCACGGAGTAGCCGATCACCGTGAGCAGCGCAGCCAGGAAGACGCTGTCCACCGGCCTGCCCAGCCAGGCGAACAGGCCCACCACGAGGAGGACGTCGTGGACCATTGCAGAGACTGCCGCTGCCGCCAGGGTCCAGCGGAACCGTACGCTGAGGTAGATCAGCTGGGCGGCCACCGCGATGCCCAGGGCCAGGAGCGCCTTCTGGCGCAGTTCACTGCCGAGGCTCGGGCCGATCTGTTCGTCACGCTCCACCGCGACGGTTCCGCCGGGCTCCTCCAAGGCCGCCTTGACGCGCTGCTGTTCGTCGTCGGTGAGCCTCTCCGTGCGTACGGTGATGTCGCCGTCGCCGGACTCCTGCACCACCGCGCGCGGGAACCCCGCGTCCGACACGGCGTTCCGGGCCGTGTCCGCGTCGACGGACCTGCTGGTGCTGTACTCGACGAGGCGGCCGCCTGTGAACTCCACGCCGAAGTCCAGGCCGCGGATGAGGATTCCTGCGACGGCCACCGCCACCAGGAGTGCGCTCGCGCCGAGCCAGCGGCGACGGTGGCGGACCAGGTTCGGGTTGCGGCGGGACAGCCATGTGCGGACTCGGCCCGTCGAGGCGATGCCCGTCAGACCGGGGCGCTTGCGTACGAAGCTGCGGGCGACGGCGAAGTCCGCGAGCGCGCGGGTGATCACGAGCGCCGTGAGCATCGATGCCAGGACGCCGATGCACAGGGTGACCCCGAAGCCCTTGACCGGGCCCGTGGCGAAGAAGAACAGCAATCCCGCGGCGAGCAGCGTCGTCACGTTCGAGTCGATCACCGCGCTCCACGCCTTCGCGAAGCCGGTCTTCACGGGCTTCGCCAAGTCCTTGGAACGGACGCCCAGATACTCCTCCCTGGCCCGTTCGAAGACCAGGACGTTCGCGTCCACCGCCATGCCGATCGCCAGGACGAACCCGGCGAGCCCCGGCAGCGTGAGCGTCGCGCCGAGCGCCACCAGAGCGGCGTACGAGATGAGGCCGTACAGCGCGAGGGCCAAGGCGGCGAGCGCGCCAAGGAGCCGGTAGACGACGGTGATGAACAGTGCGGTCAGGGCGATGCCGATGAGCGCGGCCTTGGTGCTCGCCTCGATTGCGTCGGCGCCGAGTGTCGGGCCGACCGTGCGCTGCTCCACGACGTCGAGGGGCACCGGCAGCGCGCCGCCCTTCACGAGCGCCGCCAGCTCGCGCGCCTCGGCCCGGCCGAAGCCGCCGCTGATCTGCGTGGAGCCGCCGGTGATACCGGTCCCGCACACCACGTCCGCGGTGACGCCGGGCGCCGAGATGATCTTGTTGTCGAGGGTGATGACGACGCGGCGTTCCGGAGCGCCCTGAGGCGCGCAAGCTGCGTCCGAGGTGATCTTCGCCCAGGTGTCGCCCGCGCCCTTGCGGAAGTCGAGGGAGACCATCCAACCGCTGAGCGACTGCTGGTCCAGGACCGCCTCGGCGTCCTCGACCCCCTCGCCGGTGAGGGCGGTGGGGCCCAGCTTCAGGTGGTTGCCCGGCTGGTCCGGGTCGGGCAGAGTGCGCGATCCGTCGGCCTCGGGCGTCGCGGAGCCCTTGTCGGCCGTCGCCCCCGTCACCGGGTGGACCGTGAGCTGTGCGGTGCGGCCGATGACCTCGGCGGCCTTGCGTGGGTCCTGCACTCCAGGCAGTTCGACGATGATCCGTTTCTCGCCGGAGCGGGCGATGCCGGGTTCGGAGACGCCGAGGGCGTCGACGCGCTGCCTGAGGACCTCCAGAGCCCGGTCGGTGGATGCGGCGTCGGCCTTGACGGTGGGTGAGTCCCGGGTCTCCAGGACGATCTGGGTGCCGCCGCGCAGATCGAGGCCGAGGCGGGCGGATTGGGTGAGGGCGATGCAGAGGGACAGCGCGACGGCTGCCAGCGCGATGATCGCCCTCCACAAGGGTGGGCGGGACAAGGGTGCGCGAGACATGCGTACTCCACGATGAGGGCAGGACGGAGGGACGCGTGACCGGCCCCGCGCGGTGTGCGCCGGGTCAAAAGGGTCAGGCGTCGATGACGGTCTGCGTGCTCATCGGTGGGGCGGGCCGCGCGGGGCGGCGGACTCGGCCGGCCTGCGCGGCGGCGCGAGTGCGGTGGCGGGGCCCGTGTCGGGCCCGCCCAGTGCGCGGTGCGGGGCCGTGTCGACGGCCGTACGCGCGGGGCCCGCAGGCTGCGGGCCCGGGATGTGGGCGTCAGGTCGGTTCGTGACCGCGAGATGCAGCGCGGGGACGTCGTCCGGTCCTGCCCCTTGTCCTGCGTGCCCCGCCACCGTGTGGTGGGCGAGCGGCCTGTCGGCGGGCATGAGCATGCCCTGCGCCCCGGCCGCCTGGACGAACAGCGCGAGGACGGTGACGACGAGGGTCAGCGCGGACGCGGCCAGGCGCGTGGAGCGGCTCCGTTGCGGCACGCGTCCCCCATCCCTTCGGTGCTCGTCGGGTGCGCACGGTGTGGCCCCGCCCTGCTCAACGTATGGGGCGCCCCGGTCCGTTCCGTGTTTCTCGGCAGTTCTTCGGAAGCCGAAGAACTGCAGCAACAGTGCGAAGCCCAGCCGGTTCGCCGCCCCCGACTTGCTCCGAAGCCGCTCCTGGTCCTCCTCCAAACAGCGTCCAGACCTCGATCAAGTCCTCCGGCTCCCACTCCTGCCGCACTCCGCACTCCCTCCGGTCTTCGTGACCGGCCAACGTCGCCGAGCGGCTTCTCAAGGATCCGGAAAGATCGAAAACCCGGACAAGCCCACCCCGGATTGCTACAGAGAGCTACTTGTCACTTCGTGGCAGCTTCGGGAGGACAGGGCCGGCAACTGGCCGGGGTAATCGTCGCTGTGATGACCTTGGGCAAGGCGGTACTGGTGGGGTGGAGTCTTACCCTCGGGCGATCAACTCATTGCCCCATTGGCGCGTATCTCGGCTGGACCCCGTGTACGACCGCGGGTGAGTGGTGCGTGCTCAGCGACCGGCGGCCGGTGCGTGGCGGACCGGCCATGCCGGCTTCGGGAGCCTGGGCGCGCGGCGCCTGTGGGCTTCGAAGGCGAGCCAGGCGGCTCCTGAGGCAACCGTCGTGAGGAACGGCAGCACCCAAGCGGCCAGCTGCCAGACGGCCGCGACGTCCAGGGTGCTCACCAGCGCCGCCGCCGGAGCGGCGGCAAGGGTCAGCAGCAGCGTGATCCTGGCCCAGAGCGGCAGCCTGCGGCTCACCGCGGCGGTCGCGAGGCCCAGGCCCGCGCTCGCCGTGAGGATCACGGCCAGGGCCACAAGGGCGACGGCGAGGGCGACTATCAGGGCGAGGAGTAGCAGGATCAGGCCCATGTCGTGCCCACCTCCGGTCTCGTGGCGACCCGTCGCGAGGACAGGCGGATCCGACTCCGCTGCTTCGGCAGGTTCACCGGAAGCCATTCTGTCAGAGGTGTTGAACGTGTTCAACACCTCTTCCGGTGTCACCCGTAGGCCCTGGTGTCGGCGGCGGGGCCCGGCGATGGGGGCGTGGCACGATCGCGGGATGCAGTACCGGTACGCCACCGAGGCCTACGGCGTGGTCGGCTGCGTCTGCATCTCGGCATCGGCGGCCATTTGGTCGTCGTGGTCCCGGAGCATCCGAAGGCCGGTCGCGGGACTGGGGTGCTGCCCCTTCTTCTCGCCCCTGGTGATGACGAGCCGGGGGCGATGTCCCACAAGGCTCAGCTTCTCGGCGTCCCGCAGGTGCAGGGCCATGGCGAGCATCGTGGGTCGGACACCCTTGCGCCGCCGATCGCCTTGCCCCGCCGGCGGGCCGACTCCTGGCCGTCCAGCGTCTTCTCCCGGATGTACTCGCGCTCCATGCCGGACAGCGCGGCCAGCACCGCGAACACCGGGCCGTGCGGATCGTGGGAACCCTGCAGCTCGCCGGTCAAGAACTCCAGCTCTACGTCGTGCTCCCGCGGCCGAGCCGCTTGTGCTCGTGGATGACGAGGGTGACGCGGACCCCGCCGGCGCGCAGCTCGCACGCGAGGGCGATGGCCTTCTCCAACTCCGGGCGGGCCTTCACCCGGGTGCTGATCTTCTCGGAGAACACCCGGGCGATCCCGGCCGCGGCGAACGCGTCGAGCTGGGTGTCCAGCGACTGGCGGGCAGTCGAGGCCCGGGCGTACGCGATACGGACATGCCCGTTCGGCTGGTCATGGCACGGTCGAAAGGAGCACTCTCGCAGCCGCCCCTATGAGGTCGTAGGTTCCCCGTACAACTTAGGCTCGGTAGACCTGTCCCCACAGACAAGGGAGACAGGCCATGCGTCGTACCTCCGTCGTCAGGCTCTTCCGCCTGGCGATGATGATCTTTCTGACCGCTGCCCTCACCTATGCAGCAACCTTGAACGCGCATGCCGAGGACGACGGCGGCGGCAGCGGAGGAAGCAGCACCAAGGTCTCTGCATACATCGACGGCGATTGGTTCGGGGAGGAGAAGCCGTATTACTGCGGGCCGGCAGCAGTTCAGACCGCGCTACAGCGCCGCCTGAAGACCGTTCCCCCCAGCCAGAACCAGATCGCTTCCGTACTGACCACGAACACCGGTGGAACGGACTCGTCCCGCCAGATCATGTGGGGTCTCAACAGCTTCGGCAACACCGACTGGTACCACGCCATGACCATCAGCGAGCAGATCACGCCGTACGAGCGGGAGTCCTGGCGCAACGACGTGGTCTACAACATCGACCACGGCTATCCGGTGGTCGTGAACCTCATCGGGCGCAGCGGCGCGCACCCGCCGAAGTGGCCGGACCGCCTCGTCTACCACTACGTGACCGTGGTTGGCTACCTCGACAACGGACGCCAGCTCCGCGTAGTCGACAGCGCCGCCGGGGGCGGGGGTGGACTGAGCAGCGATTGGGCTCAGGTGGACAAGGAGTGGACCGCTCCCACCGATGACGTCGCGCGCTGGATGCAGGGCAAGGGCTACGCAGCGCACCCGGCTCCCGGATCGGCTGCGGGCCGTGGTCCGGAGACGGGGCCCGTGCTGCCTTCCGCCGGCAGCTACGTGATGTGGGGCGACAGCGCCAATGTCCGCAAGGCCCCCGGGACCGGCGGGGCCGTCGTGACCACGCTGCGGCGCGACACCATCGTGCGGGTCCAGTGCCAGCGGCACGCCCAGTTGGTGTCCGCAGAGGGCACCAGCAACGATGCCTGGTCCTACCTCCCGGAGTACCAGGGCTGGATCACGAACATCTACCTCTACGGTCCGGCGTGGCTTCCAGGCGTGTCCGAATGCCCTCCGTCGATGGGAGGCGGCGGAGGCAGTACCTACCGGTCGTGGGACACGGTCAATGTCCGCACGGCTCCCGGCTCGTGGGGCTCCGTCGTGAGGACCCTACCCGGCGGGACGACGCTGAAGATCCAGTGTCAGAAGCACGCTCAGCTGGTGCCCGCGGAGGGAATTAGCAATGACGCCTGGTCCTACCTCCCCGACCACGGCGGCTGGATCACCAACATCTACGTCGAAGGCCCCGCCTGGCTGCCAGGCGTGGCCGAATGCGGCGCGGACGTGGGAGGCGGAGCCGGCGGCACCGTACGCACATGGGGCTCGGGCACCAACGTCCGCTCGCAGCCGAGCACCGCGAGCAATGTGCTGCGCACCCTGTCCGGCGGGGTCAGACTGAACGTCCAGTGCCAGAAGCACGGGCAGTCGGTCTCCGCTGAGGGAACGGTCAACGACGCCTGGTCATACCTGCCGGAACACGGCGGCTGGATCAGCAACATCTACATCGAAGGTCCGGCCTGGATCCCCGGCATCCCCGAGTGCGCCGGAGCAATCGGCGGACCCAGCGGCGGCAGCTACCGCACATGGGGCGACGGCGCCAACGTCCGTACGCAGCCTTCCTCGGCTGGCGGCCTCGTGAAGAGCGTCCCGGGCGGTACGACCCTGTTCGTCGCCTGCCAGGTCCACGGCCAGTCGGTGACCTCGGAAGGGACGACCAACGACGCCTGGTCATACCTGCCGGAACACGGCGGCTGGATCACCAACATCTACATCGAGGGTCCTGCCTGGATCCCCGGGGTCCCGGACTGCGACACCCTCGCGGTCAACAAGCTAGAACCCCGCCCGTGAGACCCCTTCTCGACCGACCTCTTACACAAACCCCATGGAGGAACCGATGGACCGACAGAGCATCATCCGCAGAAGCCCCCGCAGCAAGGCTGCGCTGGCCCTCGCCCTGCTGGGCCTCGCCTCGGCGCTGACCATGGTGGTGCCGACGACGCCCGCGCAGGCGGCAGGCTGCGGGGTGAGCGGCGGAACGCTCTGGTGCGGCAACCGTGAGGTCGCGATGCACTTCGGCCCGGGCTACAACAGTGAGGTCGGCGACTGGCTGACCTCCACCTACAGCTGGTTCAGCTGCTGGACGTACGGAGGGAACCACGAGGGAGGGAACAACACCTGGTACGGGACCCAGGGCGACGCCGTCGGCATGTTCGGCTACGTCCCCGCCGTGGCACTCAACACCAGCTCCCAGTTCGACGCGAACCCCGGAAACTACGGGCTTCCCCACTGCTGAGTCGAACGCAGGCGCCCGAGCCATGGTCTCTTGGCTCGGGCGCCTGCCCGTCCCACCAGTCCTGAACTAGGGAGAAGAAGCGTCCGTGCAGACAGGCACCTTCGGATCGTCCCGTGTCCGGACAGCTGGCAGCCAGGCGCGCCCATCCGGGGTCGAATCGAAGCGGACGCGGTACCAGCGAGGCGTTCCGATGCCCAGCTCGTCCTCCACCCGGTCGCCGTCATTGACGACGCAGTCGGTCCTCAGCACGTCACCGTGCCAAACCCTTTGAGAGACCACGTTGTCGGCGTCGTACTTGCGGTGAGGGTCGCGTGCGAGCCCGAGACTGCATGCACGCAGCCGCTCCGTCTGCTCTTTGCACTTGCCGTCGATGTTGAACACGTGGATCTCGACGCCGGCGGGCCGGCCCGGATCACCGTGCCAAGGCCAGCCGAAAACCGCGGGGCCCAGAACTGCGGCGGAGACCGTCGCGGCGGCCACCGCCGCCACCGCCATCCTCCGCCGGGGACGGAGGCGTACGGGCGCCGTCGCCTCGCCGGCCGCTCGGATACGTGGAAGCAGCGCCCGCATCGTTGTGGCCGCACGAGTCTCGGGATCGGCTGCCAGACACGCTGTGACGATCTCCTGCCAGGCCGGTGCCAGGTCCGAAGCCAGGCGCAGCCGGCTGCGACCGGCAGCGTACTCGTGGACTGCCGCTGCGCGGGAGGCTGGTGTGGAGCCCGGAAAGGGGAAGGTACCGCCGGTGAGCATCTGGTGCGTGGTGACGCCGAAGGCCCAGATGTCGGTGGCAGGCCGGGTGATGACACCCCGTTCACCCAGCTGTTCGGTCCGGCGTTCGGGCGGCAGATAGTCGGGGGAGCCGAGCGGGGGCGCGTAGCCGTGGGTGCCCTCCATCTGCGAGACGAGCCCGAAATCTGCCAGGCGTGCGGTTCCGTCCGCCATCAGGAGGATGTTGCCGGGTTTGAGGTCGCCGTGCACCCAGCCGGCCTCATGGAGGTAGGTGAGCGCCTCCGCGACCTGGAGCAACAGGCCGCCGAGCACGGCCTGGCCGGCCGCGTTTGCGTCCGCGCCGGAACTCCCCGACAAGACGTCCAGCAGGCTGCGGGACGCTCGCTCCATGACGAGGGCGACGGCGCCGTCGAGTGCGGGCAAGCCCGGATCGGAGACGACTGCCGTATCCAGCAGGCGAATGAGGTACGGGTGGTCGGTCGCGTGGCTGAACTCGACTTCGCGACGGGCGGTCTCCGCGAGTTCCCTGGCCTGGCGCGGGGCGAGACCAGCCGTGGACATGAACTTCACGGCGGCCTCGACCGGTTCACCGCCGTCCTCCGGTCCCGCGAGCCGGGCCAGGTACACACTTCCCCAGCTGCCCGCGGCGAGGAATCCTCCGATCTCCCACTCCCCCACCCGGTACCCCGCAGGAACGGGTACGTCACCCACCGGGAGGGGCCTGCCCTCGGGCTGGTGCGGCCCGACGCCGGTCACAGCCCACCTGCGCTTTGAGAGGCACGGGAGGACAGCAGGCTCAGGTGTTCCTCACGCACGAGTCCGAACCTGAGGGCGAGGGACACGAGAGCATCCCGCTTCCCGTCCATCCGAAGGCCATCTGAAGCAGGCTGACGGACACGAAGCTTCTTCCGGGCCAGATAGTCGATGTGAAAGGCGATCCCGGCCTCGGTGATGTCCTGGCACATGGGATGGCCACGTAGGCGTTCGATCAACTGCCGTGTCGTGGGGATCGCGGAAACCGACACGTCGCGCAGCCGCGGTTCGCACAGCGCTATCAGAACCAGGAAATACGTGGAGCTCGTGTCGAGCGGAAATGCCGTGAGCGTCGCCGCCCCGGCAGGCGAGGTCGGAGCCGCATCGCAATACATGTGGGCAGGGGCGAATACCTGAAAGCTCTGAGCACTCCCTTGGGTCGGCAACACCACCCGCGCGAACTCGAAGGGGACGGGCGCACCGAGACGCCGGGGGGCGACACGAAAATATTCTCCGGCGCCTTCGGGATTCTCGACGATGTAACTCGCTGAACTGCTGAAATTGCTGATCTGCCAGTGATCGTCGCATGCCAGTATCTCTCCGGCCAATCGCGGAACAGCGGAATCCACCAGCATGATCTCAACTGGCTGATCCACCGCACCGCGACCAAAACGTGCGACTGCTCCCGGTCCCAGCTCCAGGGTGACGGGAGCATCCTTTTCGCCCGGAACGTGCACAAGAATACTATTCACCCATGTCCCCCAAAAAACTTGCGAAATGCGGTGGTCGGCCCGCTGGGCTCCAGGCTCCTGGAGCGCCTCTAGAATCAACATCGCAACAGGAGATGGCAAGCTGATGCACGTTCGCGCAGGGCGGCGGCCCCGACTTCTCCCTGTTCGCCAGGGACCAGATCGGTGACTAGCAGCCCGGCGACGTCTACGCGCAGGGTGCCAAGGAGGTGCTCGCCGCCTGGCAGGGCGAGGGGGCGCTGGAGCGGCAGATGCCGCTGCCCGGCGGCGGCATGGGTCCCCGGATCGTGGACCTTCACCTGCTGGAGGCCGTCCTGCACGGCTGGGACCTGGCCACCGCCACGGGCCAGGACCGCACCGGCGACTCCGACGCCGTCCAGGCCGCCTTCGCCGGCTGGTACGGGAAATTCCCCGACGAGGTCCGCCCCGCCACCGGTATGTTCGGCCCCTCCAAGCCCGCCGCTGGCAACGCCCCGACGGCGGACCGGCTCGCTGCGTACTTCGGCCGGACCGTCTGACCCGCGCGTCAGCGGACAGGAACTGAACTGAGCGTCGTAGCTGGCCGGCGGGGCCAACTACGAGGTTCTGACCGCTGTTCCGTGATGCCTACGCCATCCGCGGGATGGTGCCAGCCGGCGAGCGTTGCCAGGTACCGCTGCTCCGCGGTGTCAGAGCGTGCTGAGATGCTTGCGCCACCGAGTCCTGAGTGCGGGAGTAGTGCATGGGAGCGTGGGGGACCGGTCCGGTCGACAGCGATATGGCCGCAGACTTCGTCGACGGGCTTGCCGGGATGTCGACTGAGCAGGTCATCGAGGCGATGACGAGGACCTTCCAGAGGGTGGTGGACTCCGGCTCGCGCGTGGACGGCGGGGACGGGGCCGAAGTCGTTGCCGCTGCCGCTGCCGCTGCCGCCCTCATCGCCTGCCAGATCCCGGGCAGCCAAGTAGTGATCGATCCTGATGACGGTCCCGCTGAGCCGTTGCCCGTCTTGCCGATCTCGCTCCGGCCCGAGGCCGGGAGGGCGCTTCGTCGTGTCCTGGAGGACGGTTCAGAGCTGGCCGAGGGCTGGGTCGAGACCACTGATGCAGAAGAGTGGCGAGCGATGGTCCAGACGATCACTCGCGCCTTGGGAATCGCTCCCTGACTGCAGGCGCTCGAAAGGCTGGACTGCAGGACCGTTCCTCCAGGGGATGACGTCGTCATGGAGACGGAATCGCTTCGAAACGTCCGGTTCTGAACGTCGTAGTGCGCCAGGCCACGGTCGTGGATGACAACGTGATGGTCGACGCGGCATGCTGCGGACCGCCAGGGCCATGTCCCATGTGTCACCATCCCGCGGCACGCGGTCACAGCCGGTACTGGCGTCACATTGCCGGGCTGCCCGCCAGCGGCCGGCAGATGATCGCCCGTCTCCGCGTGCGTCGGTTCTTCTGTGACCAGAGCCAGTGCCGGCGCCGGACATACGTGGAACAGGTGCCCGGCCTGACCGAGCCGAGAACTTCGTACCTCGACGGCACATGATCAAGGTTCGTTGACACAGGCAGTGGTGTGACCGGCATCCGGCGCTACCCGGCGAGGACTGTGGCTGCCCCACACCGCAACCGCTCCGGCCACCCGGCCTGGCCCGGACCGTCCCCGCCGGTCTTCGTCACGGCTTTGTCAAGCCACGTGATTCCGGGCCATGACCCAGACCACCACCCAGGGCGTAATGGAATCACCACACGGTACGGAGAGCGGGCACCCGCCGCCTCATCCCAGCCTCCTCCGCCTCACTTTCAAGGACTCCACTCATGATCATCTTCGGCACCGCTGGATACCTGTATCAGCTCGCGATACTCATGCTGACGTGCCGCCACTGCGGCACCCCTGCCGCGCACACTGTCAGGAAGTACGTCACCAAGTTCACGCTGTTCTTCGTACCGCTGTTCCCCATCTCAACGAAATTTGCGACTCAGTGCACGTTCTGTGGCATGGAGCAGGAGGTACCCAAGGAGTGGGCCGAGCAGTCGCAGGCACAAGCCGCAGGCGCTCCCGGCGGCGAGGCGTACAGGCAGGCACAGCAGCCGCACCAGCACCGTGGAGCCTGATTTGGTCGCCCCCCCGGCCAGGCGTGATCACACTTCGATGACACGAAGCCGCGCCCGTCTGGCATGCGATCAAGGTTCGGTGACACAGGACACAGGTGCTGTGACTGTGCGCGACAGTTGGCCCCGACGGACAACTGCGATGCACAGAACGCGGGCAGATGCGCGGGCGACGTGGTCGAGGGCCTGGCCGCTTGGCGCTCAGGCGAGGGCCCAGCAATCAGGGGGCTGCACGCCGCAGACCATCGTGAACCGAGAAACCCCCAGCTCAGCGTGCGCCTGCCACCTCGCGCGGGCCATCTATCGCGCACAAGGGCCAAGTAGCGGGTTCTGACCGCTCTTCCGTGATGCCTACGGCTGGAGGAGGACGCGGGCTCTGAGCAGAGCGAATGAGGCTCGACCGTACATTTGCCGCTTGATCGTTTTGATTCTGTTGACGTGTCCTTCGACGATGCCGGAGCTGTAGGACAGGGTGAGGCCTGCCGTGACGGCGTGGAGATCCTGGCGGATGGAGTCGGCGAAGATACCAACGGCGTCGGGGCCGCCCAGCTCGGCCTTCTGAATCCAGTCCTCGAGTAGGTGGACGCGACGGTGGCGAAGCATGTTCGTGAACTCCCGCGCAAGGTCACAGGCCAAAGCGATCTCCGGGCAAGCGTTCCGGACCGTTTCCAGCTGGGCGACGTCCGCGGGGCTGAGAGTCTCCTCGGGTTGCATGATCCATGAGGTGATGTCCCGAGGGCGAGGAGCCACGGAGCGTGCAGGGACCGCAATGCCCTTCCGGATTGCCATCACGTAGCGGTTCACGACGTGGTATCCGCCGGTGTAGCCGAGGGCGAGCAACTCGCGATAGAGCTGCATCGAGCTGGTGCAGCCCGCCTGGAAGCAGTGCTGCACGTGCTCGATGAACGGGCCGAGGACACCGTGCCCGCGGTCCTGCGCTGAGGCGAGAAGCCCTCGGGTCGCCCCGTGCGGCCGTAGTCGCACGAGGCTGCCCGGGCGCTTCAGCTGAATGGTGCCTCAGCGAAAAGCGGCGATGCTACGGGCGACCCAGTTGTTGAAGGGGCGCGGAGCGCGACCGAGGACTCGTTCCACGTCCGAGCTGATCCGCAGTTCGGCGGGGTTCGGGGCGGAGATGATGTCCAGGGTGTCGTCGGCGAGCTCCGGCGGCACGAACTGGGTCATCGCGGCTTTGGCCTCCTCGCGGGTGAGTTCGTGGAATCGCACCGGCGAGCCGAGCACGGCGGCGATGGCCTCCGACTGCTGACGGGGCGTGATCACCTCAGGCCCGGTCAGCTCGAAGATTCCGCCGGTGTGCCGGTCGTCCAGCAGGCAGGCCGCCGCGACTTCGGCGATGTCCGCCGGGTCAACGATCGGAACACCGACATCGCCGAAGGGTGCGGCGACCATCCCGTGCGTGCGGACGGACTCCGCCCAGGCCAAGGCGTTGGAGGCAAAGCCGCCCGGTCGTAGGACGGCCCAGTCCAGGCCGGACTCTCTCAACGCGTCCTCCACCGCGCGCATCGCGATCCGCGACGGGCCGAGCGGCCTGGTCGCCACGCCCTGCGAAGACAGCAGGACGACTCGGCGGACCCCGCTGGCAGCAGCCAAGTCGATAATGTCGGTCGCCCTGGCTTCGGGGGCATGCAGATCGCCGGACAGCAGGAGGAACAGCGCCTTCGCCCCGCCCAAAGCGGGGGTGAGGCCCTGCGGCTCGGCCAAGTCAGCCGGCACATACCGGACCCCGTCCGGCATTGCCGCCGCGTGCCGTGACACCGCCGTCACACGCTCGCCCGCCTTGGCCAGGGCCTGCGTCAAAGGCTGGCCCACATTCCCGGTAGCCCCGGTCACCACGATCATGTTCAGCTCCTAGTCCGTTGTGCACTACGGCAATTGACGCTAGGAGGCATGCTTACTTTTCGTAAGGACATACCCAGAGGTAAGCTCCGGGCATGAGAGAAGGTGCGCAGCTGACGCAGGCCGAGGCGGGCAATCGGTATGAGGTGTTTCACACTGACTGCCCCGCGCGCGACGTGGTCGACCACGTGACCAGCAGGTGGGGTATCTGGGTGCTGATCTCCTTGCGGAGCACCGACCTTCGGTTTTACGAGCTGCGCGACAGCATCCAAGGCATCAGCGAGAAGATGCTCGCTCAGACACTGCGCGCACTGGTCCAGGACGACTTGGTCTGGCGGAAGGTCGAGCCGACGACGCCACCCCAAGTCACCTACGGGCTGACTGAGTTCGGCCAGGACGTCGGTGCGCCGCTGACGGACTTGTTCGACCGGATCACACAGCGGCTGGCAGCCAGCGGGGCGTCCGCCACGGAGCGGCTGAGCGCAACAGGTCAAGCGAAGCAGCTGACCGCCCCAGGCCCTCAACAGCTTCATCATCTCGACGACGAACACTGACCGTGATAGCAGAAGGGTTCGTTCGTACCCCCAGCACGGACCAGTGGCAGAAAGGCCGCGCCACCAAGACACTGTCCATGGAGGATCTGTCCCACGTGTGGCTCACTCCGACGAGTGAGCAGGCTGCCCAGCCAGTCTAAGTAAGTTCCGTTGCCGGTCGGCCACGGAATGGCCTCCGGCCGTGAGATTCCGCCAGCCAAGCTGACATCCCATACGATCCCTTGGAATCGATCATCTAGTCCGGGTCCTCGACCCAGACGCCCTCCTCCGGACTCACCTCCGCTTGCGCGGAGAGCACCCTTTGTGACCTGCGGTTCAGGAGAGCGTTCGCCCGTCCTTTGCCTTCGAACGTCGTCGAGTTACTGCCGTGGGCTGACGCTACACCCGCTCCCCTCGGTGGAGAGAACGAGTCGTTTGGTCGGTGTCCTGATTCACCCGAGGGCCCGGCGCACCGCCGCG
Source organism: Streptomyces sp. NBC_00207 (assembly GCF_045160965.1). Taxonomy (NCBI): domain Bacteria; kingdom Bacillati; phylum Actinomycetota; class Actinomycetes; order Kitasatosporales; family Streptomycetaceae; genus Streptomyces; species Streptomyces sp. NBC_00207. Next base: position 558,117 of record NZ_CP130715.1, read on the forward strand.
GCCTCCGTCGCCGAGGCCTGACCGCAAGGCGTGACCGCCTCCGGAAGCGGGTTTCGCCGCCCCAGATGCCTGCCGGCTCGTTCCAGCCCCCGGTGGAAGCGCCGAGGCGAGCAGCCCGGCCGGGGCCATCGCCGGAGCAGCTCCGCTCGCGTGGAGAGGATCTGCTCTGCCCGGACCTGACCGGCGCTCTGCTACGACCGCACCGCGATCAGGCCTCGGTGGCTAGGAGGCAGCGCGCAGCGTCAGTTCGCGAAGCTGACGGCCGGTGGTGGTGACGTCGTATCGGCGCGCGTTATCGAGAGCCGCTTTGGCCAGCACCTTGCGCCGGTGGGCGTCCCGGCCCATCTCGTCTAGGGCCACGGCCAGCGAGCGCGGGTCGCCAGGAGTGTAGGGAATGCCAGCGCTTCCGAGGGTTTCCCTCATACCGGGGAGATCGGAGTAGGCAACCGGAAGTCCGTGGGCTTGTGCCTCAATGAGGACGAGCCCGAAGGCCTCCAGGCCCCTGGCCGTGAAGACGAAGGCGTCGAAGTTCGGCAGGCGGCGCCACAGTTCGTCGCGGGGCAGGAACGGATCAAATTGAACCCGGTCTCGGAGCCCGAGTTCAATGGCTTGCTGTTCCAGGTGCTCTCGTAGAGTTCCTTGTCCGATCACGGTCAGGTGGTGTGGCTGCTCGGTCAGGGAGAGGGCTTTGATGGCGGTGATCGTGGACTTGTTGTCGTCCAGCCGACCGGCGTGGACGAGAGACAGTGGTCCGGTTCCGTCAGGCGGTTGGTTGCGTCCCCGGACGTGGCTCAAGGGGATGCCCCACTGGATGACGGTGAGCCGATCGGTGAATCGGCGTCTGGTGAGACGGTCGATGCGGTCAGCGAGAGCGGAGGTCGGGGCTGCGATCGCGGCGCTTGCGGCGGCAACTTCATGCAGGGTTTCGCATTCCCGCTCGTTGCGCTCGGCCGCCATCACCTCGGGGCCGTGGGCGATGGAAATGATCGGGATGCTGCCGGCAGTTCGTGCGAAGGCCAGGCTGAGAGCGAAACCGAGGTACTGGGCGTGGATGGCATCCGGCCTGGTCTTCTCGATGAGCGCACCGACCTCACGCGTCAGCTCGTCGACGTAGGGGCCGAAGCCCGGGCCTTGGAGTCGTTTGGGCGTGGAGAGGGCGATCAGCTGATCAAACGCCGCGCTCCATGCCTGCTCGACCGGTTCTCTGCCTGGGAAGGTCGTGTGGTCGGGCATCGCGCGGTAGAGGTCGCTGGCGAGGATCATGCTCCCGGACGAGGGTTCGGAGGTGCGGTTGATGCCGGTCAGGATGTTCAGGAGCTTGGTGGTCATGCGGGTACCCCGTCCACGGGTGACCGTCGGGTGGGGATCGGTGGGTCGGGCTAACGGGGCCAGCTCGACTCGTGATTCGTCGGTGGCGTTGTGCGTCTCACGCTGGCGGGATGGTGCCCACCACGATGCAAGGTGCGGGGTGAGGACGGCGGCGATCTCCTCGTCCGGGTGCAGGTAGCCCTTGCTGTCTTGTTGTGCCGTCCATACTCGGACTGCCGATCGGGGGTAGGCAGGATTGATCCCTATTTCTCCCTTGGGGATGACTCCGTTGAAGGGGGTGGGGATTCCTTCGTTGTTCCAGTAGTCCCATGCCTCAAGGGCCCTGGCTTTCTCGAAGCAGTGGTACAGCTGCCCGTAACGGGTCATGTATCGGATCTCGCGGAATGCCATCTGGCCGATCAGTCCAGGCGCGGCTTTCTGGAGGGTACCGAGATCGGCGCCCTGAAAGGTGACGGCTGACGCGTCCTGGGACGGGTCCAGTGCGGTCCGGGCGAGCAGGTGGGACAGCCTTCGCCGGACGTACTCGGCGACTCCCGGGCCAAGATCCGGTTCCAGGCCTTCGATGAGCTGGATGAGCCGGTGATGGCGCGGGTTGAAACGGGTCAGGTCGAACAGCTTGTCCATGCCGTCCACGGCGGCGAAGGCGAGCCGTTTGCAGATCCAGTTGTTCAGCTCCCCCGCCGCGGCGTAGGTCTTGGTCTCCGGGGTGGTGGAGTGGAGCATCAGGTACTCGGACAGCACCTCGAAGTACAGGTAGCCGAGGAACGGCACGTGGGCCACGGCGTTGGACAGCTGGTCGATGAAGTCGGGTGCCGGCGTGGCGTGGCCGGTGGCGTTGCGCAGGGCGACGTCGAGGAACGCGGCTGCGGCGCGCAGGCCGGCCAGGACGGCGTCGTCGAGCTGGTCGGTCTCGGCCGGGGTGAGGTAGCTCTGGTAGCGCAGGTGGATGGCGCCGAGATGCAGGTAGTCGATCCCCTTGGGCTGGGTCGGGGCATCCGGGGTGACCTCGAAGATCAGGGGCGTGGTGGACGGCTTCGTCCGCATCAGGTAAGCGCCGAGGTTGTGTGGGCGCAGTCCCTCGCGCTGGCTCGCGAGAGGCGCGCAGTACAGGGCTCCGACCAGGCAGCCGGCGGAAACGTGTATCTCCCGGCTGGCGCGGATGGCGTCGATGCCCCTGGTGACGTGCAGCAGGTGCATCGGCTTGCCGCTGACGAGCGTCTCGGTCATGGCGCTGTTCCGGATCAGCCAGCCGTTGGGGGTCGAGTGGTCCAGATAGTCGCGCCAGTCGCCCTCGCTGTCGGTCAGCGAGGCAGGGCTGCGACGCTGCGCGGGCACGGTGTAGTCCGTGTGGGCGTGCTCCCATTCGTCGCGCAAGAGAACTCCTGGGGATGGAGAGGCGGGCCCGGTCCGGGGAAGTCGCGAGTGGTTAGAGGGCCTCGACGTTCGCGCCGGACATGCGGTTTCGGCAGTCGAGAACCCAGACCGCGTGCTGCTGGATCATCGCGAGGTCGAATCGAGCGTGGTCCATGAGGAGCACCACGGCGTCGGCGGCCGCGACCTCCTCCGGGGTCGCCTCCACGCGGCGAACGGTCAGCTCGGTGCCGACGCCGTCGGGGATGTTGGGTTCGGCGCCGCGGACGTCAGCGCCGAGGCCGGTCAGGAGCTCGGCGACCCGTGCCGACGGTGAGTTGCGGAGGTCGGTGGCGTTGATCTTGTAGGTCAGGCCGAGCAGCAGGATCCGAGCTCCGGGCACGGCGACCTCACGGTTGTCGAGTGCTGCCACGACACGCTGGACGACGTAGTCGGGCATGTGCCGGTTCACATCGTCGGCGAGTTCCACAAACCGGAAGGGGACGCCGAGGTGGTCCCGGATCTTCCACGCGAGGAACAGCGGGTCGACGGGCAGGCAGTGCCCGCCGACTCCCGGCCCCGGGGTGAACCGCGTGAAGCCGAACGGTTTGGTGTCGGCAGCGTCGATCGCCTCCCAGATGTTCACGCCGAGGCCGTCGGTCAGCATCGCCAGCTCGTTGATCAAGGAGATGTTGACGAGCCGGAAGGTGTTCTCGATCAGCTTGGCCAGCTCGGCGATCTTGGGCCTGGACACCGGCAACGTGGTGTGAAAGATGCCGTCGTAGAACTCCTTGATCATTTCGAGTGACGTGGGGTCGATTCCGGACACCAGTTTCGGTGTTCCCTCGAACGGCCACCGCTTGCTCCCGGGGGCGATGCGCTCGGGGCTGAACCCGACCCGGAAGTCCACCCCGCCCTTGAGGCCCGACGTCTCCTCCAGGATCGGCAGCAGCAGTTCCTCGGTGGTGCCGGGATACGTCGTGGACTCCAGGACCACGGTCGCGCCGAGCCGCAGATGTTCGCCGAGGGTCCGGGCGCAGGTCTCGATGTAGGTCAGATCGGGCACGCCTTCCCGCAGCGGGGTCGGCACCGTGATCACCGCGATGTCGTAGCCGGCCAGCGCACCGGCGTCGGCGGTCGCGCAGTACGCACCGGTGTCCAGCACCGCGCGGAGCCGCGTGGAGGCCACGTCCCCCACGTACGAATCGCCGGCGGCGAGCTGCTCGACGCGGTGCGGATCCACGTCGTAGCCGACGACCCGGTGACCCACCTCTGCGGCACGTACGGCCAGCGGAAGCCCTACGTAGCCCTGACCAGCGACAACAATCTGCATGGCAGCTCCTGCTCAATTGCGGTGCTTGAATGGACCGTCATTTCTGGTCTGGCAAGGAGAAGCGCTGTGCCCTTGGTGTCTGTCGTGATGCCCGTGTACAACTCGGCAGCGACGTTGAGCGCAGCGGTCCGGTCGGTGCTCACGCAGACCCACAGCGACCTGGAGCTGCTGATCACCGACGATCAGTCCTCCGATGGCTCCATGGACCTGCTCCGCGAGTTCGCGGCGCAGGACGAGCGTGTCCTGCCGGAGTCGGCCCCCGAACGGGGCGGTGCGGGCCGGGCCCGCAACCTCGCGATCAAGCGAGCCCGCGGGAACTACATCGCCTTTCTCGACAGCGACGACATGTGGCTGCCGGAGAAGACCGAACGCCAGCTCGCCTTCGCCGCGGAGGCCGAGGCGCCATTGACCTTCACCTCGTACTACAAGATGGACGCCGACTACGACGGTGAAAGCACCGGCTGGGTCCCGAACGGCCGGGTGGTCCCCGCGCGGGAGCACGTGGACTACCGCGCGATGCTGCTCCAGGACCACATCGGTGCTCTCACCGCCATGTACGACCGCAATGTCCTGGGCACGAGACTGATGCCGGAAATGCGCAAGCGCCAGGACTACGCCCTCTGGCTGTCGATCATGCGGGACGGCTTCGACGCCCGAGGCCTGGCCGAGCCGCTCGCGGTGTACAGAGCCCACCAGACGGGATCGCTGTCCTCCAACAAGCTGTCGCTCGTGCCATACAACTGGGCCCTGTACCGCGAGCACGAGCATCTGTCGTTCCCGCGGGCGACGCGGGCGCTGGCCGGCGCCGTGTGGCAGTCGCTGCGCAACTCGCGCATCTAGTTCCGTGCACGGGGCCCGGCGGCCCCGCTGCGCGGACGTTCTCCGGGCGGTGGCCGAACCGGCCCAGCCGTGCCGCGCGCTCGGCGGCTGGACCCGGAGACGGGACGCGGTGACTCAACAAGGGTGCCGTCGGTCGGCTATGCGGCCGGGCCGGCGCTGATCGGCGCGCGCAGGAACAGCTGGAGCAGCAGCCGCCTCTCGGCGACAGGGACTCGCCTTCATCCTGACCGCCGGACAGGCCGCGGACAGCCCGCAATTCATCCCAGTGCTCAAGAAGGTGCGGATCCGTCTGCCCGTCGGCTGCACCCGGCCCGGCGCGGTCGCCGCGGACAAGGCCTACTCATCCCGCGGCAACCGCGCCTACCTGCACAAACGCGGTATCAAGGTAGTCATCCCGGAGACCAGGCCGCCAACCGGAAGAAGAAGGGCCCACGAGGCGGCCGGCCCGTCAGCCACGACACCGCTCTCTGCAAGGAACGAAACATCGTCGAGCGCCTGATCAACAAACTGAAGGCCTGGCGAGGCATCGCCACACGCTACGACAAGGCACCCGAAAGCTACCTCGCCGGCCTCCACCTCCGCGCCTCAATGATCTGGATCGACGACCTCCTGAAGGTGGCCTACTGATCACAACATCACACAGGCCCTAGCCCTGCAGACATCCCCGATAGTCCACGCCCCCGCGCCCCGCCCGGAGACCCTTCCCGGCGGGGCGTCGCACTGTCCTGCCCAAAACCTCAGCCTCCAGGAGACAAAGCCCGTGCGCCGCTACGTCTACCGCTGCACCGTCTGCCGTACCACCAGCCCCGTCGTCCATCAGCTTGACGACCTGGCCGCCGTGGGCGACGCCCACCGCCTCGCGCTTCACGACGCGCACATACCCGACGACGAAGCTGCTGGCCAGGTCGACCGCCTCGGCCGCTGGTACGCCGCCCTGGGCCCGCTGATCGCGATGCACGCGCGCATCGCGGACGGACTCAGCGACCTTCGCGGCCCCAAGGGCACGGGGCACCCCTTCTGGGCCTCGGCCGGCGCCGCCCTCGTCCTCGGTAGCGCGGCCGCCCTCGTCCTCGGCGTCCTCTCCGCTGCCCTCTGACCCCAGCTCCGACCGCCCTGCCTTGCCACCGGCCCGAGCGCCCCGCATTCGGGCGGCCGGGCCGGTGCCCGGACAGGCCGACCGGCCTACACGCTCAACCCGCGCCCGCCGCCCCGTACCTGAGGGGCGGCGGGCGCATCCACGTGCACTCCACCGACGCGGAAGGGTTCATCGTGCTCGTTCCCCGCCCCCGCCCCCGCCCCCGCCCCCGCCCCCGCCCCCGCCCCCGCCGCAGGATCGGCCGCCCGCGCCCCACCATTCCCGGCTCCCGCCACCCGCTGCCCCAGCGCAGGCTTCCCGTACCTGGAGCAGGTGATGGCGCGGGCGCGACGGAAGCGGCGCCGCGAGTCCGGTGCCATTAGCTGCGGGTTGCGCCACGTCCAGGACCAGCTCACCACCTAGCCCCACCGCCCGGTGTGCCAGCGCCTCCACCTGGACAGTGGTCGTAGCCGGCCCGGCTCCCGCCTCGGATACCGTGTTCCTCTACGGGGTGCCATAACGGATGTGACGCCCCCCACCGGAGGTAGTCAGCGTATGAGTTCAAAGCGCAGCAAGAATCCAGCCCTGCCCGTACTTGATGACGCATTCCGACTCGCGTCGGTCAAGGACGCCGAAGAGTCCACCCGTGACTTGGCCGCGCGGCTGGCCACCACCGAGCTGCGCCGCGTTTCCCACCCGGGCCGGGTCACCTGGGAGCCCACCGATCAGGCCGAGCCCGTACCGGTCCCGCCGACTGTGGTCGACGGTGACGGGGACCTGTGGCTGCGGGACCGGGGCACTGGCACCTGGACCATGCCCGAGTTCAACCCGAAGGAGTTCCCGGCCCGCTGTGGCGAGGTTCTGACGTGGAACCAGCTTGCCCGCGAGTTCGGCCCGCTTACCGCACTGGCCGACGACCGCCGCATCGGCGGCGGCCGGCGCTGACCGCGCAGCCTTCTGGGATGACCGCGCCCAACGCGGAGCCCGGCAGGGCCTACGCGACCTACACGACCATCTTCTGGACCGCCAGCAAGACCGCCACCATGGCCAACAAGAGCCCCTGGCTGAAGCTGCCATAAACGCCACCCGGACCAGGACGACGCGGTACGGGCCCGCCATCGGGCTCGTCCCGCGTGGCTCCCGGAGCGGGATACGGCCCGGCGCATCCGCCCTGGGCCATGATCCGGCTCATCACCACCGACCGGGCCGGTCCTCGCCCTGTCATCGGCGGAACCTAGGCTCCCGTTCATGAGCCGCACCACTGCGCCCTGCCCGGTCGACGTCACCGCACACTCCCCCGAGCTCACACCGATGGCTCGCGTGGCTGCACGACTCCCCCGCGCCCGCGAACCGACTGCGGCACAGAGTTCCATAGGCCGGCCGTACGCTCCGGTCCTCCCCCGTCCGCGCGGCTGCGAGACTAGGCATCATGACTGACCGTCGACCTCTCTCGCTGCCTACCTTCTCCGACCCTGCCGCTGACGCTCCCGTGCCTGCCCACTCCGGCGGCCGCCAGCCGCTGCCGCTCGCGCAGGGGGCCGACTTCCGCCAGCCGCCCGGCGAGACCGTAGCCGCACCTGCTCCGGCCCGGCGCCCGCTCACTGCGGGCGTCCTGACGTTTTCTCACCCGGACCGGCAGATCTGACCGGCTCCGCCGCCGCACGTGGCTGTTGACCGGTAGGCCCGCATGTTCCTGAGCCGCGCTTCGGAAACCCCACGAGTCCCCGCTCAAGCGGCGTCCAAGCACATGTCGTCTCCCTTAGAAGCCCTCACGAAATGCCTTCGTGCCGCCCCCGGCTTCCTGGTGCCTCGGTCCGGCCGCGTAGGCCAGCGGAGGTGCGATTGCTTGCGCATCCGCTCCCTCGACGACCCACAGTGCGATGAACAGCGCGGCGGTCGCTTCCAGGAGTCCCGCACGTGCGAGACTGCCGCCGGCCACGGGTTCACAGCCCACGTCCTGCACCAACGCGTGTACCCGCGCCAGGGCCGTCGCGTCGTCCCCGCAGACGGGTACGGCGAGCGGTCGCCCGTCGAAGACGGGCGGACTCATGCGCCACACGTCCTCGTGGCAGAGGTTGAAAGCCTTGACGACGTGCGCTCCCGGAGCCGCCACAGCCAGTCGCTGCGCGGCTGAGGGGCCTCCTTCCGTCAGGAGACGGAAGCCCGGCCCGACCGGGTTGGAGCAGTCGAGCAGCACCTTGCCTTCCAGGGATGCGCGCAGTTCTCGTGCCACGTCTGCTCCCGCCTCGAAGGGCAGTGCGGCCAGCACCACCTCCTGACCGGACTCGGCCGCTGCGCGCAGACTGGCAGGCTTCGCGCTGCCTCCAATGCGCGTCGCGAGCTGCTCCGCCTTGTGGGCGTCCCGTCCCCCGATGGTCACTTCGTGCCCCGCCCGTACCCAGTGGGTGGCGAGCGCGTCGGCCATGTTGCCTGTTCCCAGTACGCCGATTCTCATCACACGGCCCCTCTCCATGCCTGTCTTGCCTTTCACACCGACGCTAGAAGCCGGTTGGGGCACCATTTGGTACGTGACGACCGACGCCCCTCTCGCCGACTGCCGCGCCCGCCTCGCCTTCGACCTGCTCTCCAATACCTGGAACGCCGTGGTGCTCTGGGCGCTGCGCGACGGACCCAGGCGGCCGGTCGAACTACGGGAGCGGATCGGGGGCATCAGTTCCAAGGTCCTTACCGAGACGCTGCGCCGGCTGCAGTTCAACGGACTGGTCGACCGGCAGGCTCATCCCGACGCGCCATCGCGGGTCGAGTACCAACTCACCCCACTTGGGCAGACCTTGCTTGCTCCCATCGACGCCATCGGCGCATGGGCCTTCGAGCACGGCGATGAGGTCATGACCGCCCAGGAAGCAGCAGGCACTCCCGCTCCGCAGCTCCCTCCTCCCGCTCGCTAGACCGTGAGGGTGCTCGGAGAGGAGCTTGCCGACGTCGTCCTCTTCGTCGCCACCGTCGCCGAGATGACCGGCATCGACCTCGCCACCGAAGTCGAGCCGCAGCTCCTGCAGGACAGCGCACGGACCTATGAACCCAACTCCCATGGCGCCTTGGTCCGCGTCTTCGGAGAGTGATCCAGCCACCTACCAGAGCGCTCACGACCTGCCAGTCCCGCCACGGCCCGAGAGCCGTGGCGGGACTGGCATCAGCCTGCTGCTCTCCACTCCTGCGCAAGGGCGCGCACGCTCGGGTAGCGGTCGACCGGGTTCGGGACGGTCGCTGTGGCGATCACGGCCAGCTGGGCGGCGGTGCCCCGCCAATCCTGCTCTGCGTCGCCGCCATCGAGGAGCAGCCGCAGCGTACGGCCGAGGCTGAACACGGTTGTGCGCTGGTCGATGACGGCTCCCCGTTGGAACTCCTCCGGTGCCATGTACCGGGTGGAACCGGGCAACCTGTCGGCTTCAAGAACGAACGGGCCGGGACGGTATTCGTCCAGATCGCACAGCCGCATGGTGCTCGTCGCGAAGTCGTACAAGGTGCAGCCGTCGTAGAAGTCGACGGCGACGAGATCCGCGTCGGCGACGGCGAGATGGACATCGAGGACCACGGCGAGGGCCTCGAGGACTTCCCCCAGAGGCAATCGGCGGAAGCGCGCAATGGCACTGTTCGGGTGGTTCCGGCCGCCGTTGCGGGCGCGGGTGGGGTGATAGAGAACCTCGCCTTCGGCCCACGGGTAGACGAGCGCGAGCCCGTCGTCCGTGGTGAAGCTGTGCACGATCGGAATGAGACCGGGATGGGCAACCACCTCGTGCACGGCGAGAGCCCGGCGCAGTGAGGCGACGGTGCCGGCCGTGGCTGCGGTCTTCACGAAGAAGCGCTCACCGTCGATCTCGACACCGTACGAGACACAGCCGGAGTCCTGATCAGCGAAGGTACGAAAGACGGTCCCCGTGGCGCCTAAGAACGGCTCGAGGGAAGGTAGATGCTGGGCGGTAAGGAGCTGAGGCCTCGGCATTCTCTTGATGCTGTCAGACCCGACACTGGGTAGGGGCCTGAATTCGCTGCGCAACCCGGGCGGATAGGTCGTCAGTGAACACATCAGGGGCCCAGGGTTGGCTCGCCGCTGCCGGCCATCGTAGTCGCCGATCAGCGGAACCCGCGACTTCCGGCCCCACCCTCGGCGACTCGGGTACTGTCCGCGCCGCCTTAAGAATTGTCAATTCCTATGGACGGTGAGGCCGGGGAGATGGTGGTCACGGATCGGTGAGGAGGTCGGGCACGGCAGCGGGCCTCGCGGAAGGACGCCGGTGATCAAGCGGGCAATAGGTCCCGTCAGTTGCATGGAGAGAGACTGGACGGACAACGCGGTGGCCCCGGCCCGAAGGTGCGACCCGGCGGTGCAGGATGTCGATCCCGCTGGGTCGCGCCGAGCCCGAGGATGCGAGTGAAGGTCAGGCGCCCTTGTTGAGGCGATCGGTGACGTCGGCGCCCAGCGCGGGGGTGATCGAGCCGTTGGCGAGTGTCAGGGAGAAGGCGGCCGCCAGGGCCGGCTGGTGGGTGTCGACGGCGGACTCGACGAGCTCGGCGAAGACGTCGATCGCCGAGCGCAGGCGCACCGCGGCCGTGGCGTACTCCGCCGCGCCGATGAGCAGGGATGGCCACCAGAACGGGCCCAACACCAGGTAGAGCAGGCCCCAGCCGGCCAGGGCCGTGGCTGCGGTGTATGCCTGGGCGGACGACTGGATCGGGGCCCGGACGTCCGGGGACAGCAGCAGCCACAGTCGCGGCCAGAGCAGGGCGGCGCGCAGCCCCTATTCAGCGTCCAGCCGCTCGTCGATGAGCCTGACGCGGTCGGCGGCAGCGGTCGGGCAGGCGGGCCGGTAGCGTTCCAGACCGTTCGGGACGCGGCGTCTGCGGCGCTCGGTGAGCCGGGGCGTCAGCGGGGCGAGCGGCCGCGGCCACGGCCCAAGGCACGCACGTCCGACGAGGATCGCGACGAACCGCGCCAGCACCCCGAGCCCGGCGACAGCCAGCAGGACCAGGACCACCAGGACGGCCACCGCGTACGGCCTGCCGTTGTAGGTCTTCAGATAATCCTTGGCGTGGTCGGCGAGCAGCCCCTTGTCGAGGCCGTTTTCGTAGGGCAGCCAGGCCGCGCAGAGCACAGCTGCCCCGTAGAGCAGGGCGGGCAGCAGCGACAGCCATCGCTCGGCGATCTTGCCGCCCAGGCCGGTGAGGAACGCGGCCATGCCCCGGTCCTCAGCGTCAGCCTGGTCTCGGATATCCGGCAGACCGGCACCCGGCCGTCCTCAGTTCTGCCCTCCGACCGGCCACAGCGGCCTGTCGGACATCGGTAGACCCCGGTGGGGACCTCCGGCCGGGGCAGGGCGGGGAAACCGGCGTCGCGGCGGGTCCCGGTTGAATCCGAGCGTCCGGAACGCGTCCGACGCGGGCCCGCCCGCCGCGGCGTCTTCGAGTTCGGGCAGGAGCTGGCACCAGCGGGCGAGTTGCTCGGCCTCGTCGGGAACGGCGGACTGCGGAACGTCAGTCATTTCACCATCTTGAAGGGTCGGGGTGGGACTACGGACTACGGACAGGGTTCCGAAATGCGATGGTTCGGGCGGCGCGCAGGACGCGAAGTGGACGAGTTGCAACGACGGGTGCTCGCGTGGGTCCAGCACGGTGACGCGGGCCGAATCCTGGACCGCGGCGCCGAGCAGTGCGCCGCCCGGGTTCGCGCCGGTATTCACGAGGGCGCCGACGCGATGCACGTGCTGGGGGCAGTGGTCGCCCTGGCCTCCTGGCGGTGGCACCGGCACCGGTGCCTCCTGATCGTGGCCGCTCTCACCGCCGATGCAGCCGCTCTCGGCGTGGTGGCGGAGGAACTCGAGCTCTCCCTCGGCTACTTCCAGGTCATCCAGGCAACGACGCCAGGCCTCGTCCCTGACGAGGTGTTGCCCCAGCTGGAGCGCCGCGCCGCCGAGGAGCCTTCTCCGGAGGTCGTGGAACTGCTGGAGATCCTCAGGCCCGCCGCGCGGATCGTCGAGGGAATCGAGAGTGAGCGCCGGACGAGTACGGAGTATCCCCGGGAGGTCCTGAAGCCGCTGCGGGCCGCGGTACGGATCGTGGAGAAGCTCGACCGCGGCGGCATCGACCGCATCGATGAGGCCGCCGACCTCCTCGAACGGGCGTCGAACAGCTGGGCGACCACGGCCTCGTCGTGCTGCTGAACGTCAGCCGGTGGCGGTGCGACGCCCTGATCGTCGATCGCGCCGAGATCCGCGCCGTGCCTCTGCCGGACCTCACCAGTGGCGAGGCCGCACGCTGGGCCGACGAGCACCTCAAGTCGATGAGGGCGCTCGACGCAGCCTCCGGCAACCCGCTCCTGGTGATCAACGCGGAGCGGCGGCTGGCGGCCCTGCTGCGCCGGCTCTCCGAGACCGTCACCGGGCCGGTCCTGGACTCCATCCCCGAACGGCCCCGCCGGATCTGGTGGTGCCCGACAGGCCCGCTCACCATGCTGCCCCTGCACACCGCATCCGGCGACACCGATCCTGCCCTCGCTCCGGGCTCTGGCGCAGGCCCGAGAGACGGCCCCCGCCCCACCTGGCAACCTGCTGATCATCGCGGTGCCGAAGGCTCCGGACGCGGCCCCGCTGCCCAACGTCGATGCCGAGCGAGCGTTCCTGACCAGAGAGTTCCCCCGCCACACCCTGCTCCATGACGCCCGTCGGGAATCTGCACGCGACGCCCTCAGCCGCCACACGCGGGTCCACTTCGCCTGCCATGCCACGCAGAACCTCGTCGCTCCGTCCGAGGCGGGGTTCGTACTCCAGGACGGGTTGCTGTCACTCACTGACCTGCTGGCCCAGCCGCCGTCCCAGGGAGAGCTGGCCGTCCTCAGCGCCTGCCAGACCGCGACGGGCGGCATCACTCACCTCGACGAGGTCATGACCCTCGCCAACGCCCTCCACCACACCGGATGGCGGCACGTCATCGCCACCCAGTTCTCCGTGTGGGATGACGCGGCTGCCAGGTTCACCGAGCTCCTCTACCCCCTGCTGTCGGAGCAGGCCGACCCGGCCGAGGCTGTCCACGCCGCCGTCCGGATCCTCCGCGACGCCTACCCGAACAGCCCGTCCCGCTGGGCCCCCTATTTGCACACCGGTCCCTGACGGCCTATCGCTGCCACGTGTAGGTGGCGGCGATAGGCCGTTCCCCCTCCCCATCCCCGCGGCCGGGCTTTTCGGGCCCTGGAAGCGCCGCAGGACCTGGCGGAGCAGGTGCTCCAGCAGCCGCCAGGCTTCGGCTGTGACAGCCCGACGCCGCATGAAGCCGCTGTGGGAAGCCGGTCTGATCCCGGTTCCCGGCGCGCTCCTCGATCGGCGCGCCAGCCAGCAGGTCGACGGTCTGGCTGAACTGCCCCTGCCTGCTGTGCGACAGGCCCACACCGATGCCCTCCCACTGTGGCGAGTCGCGTACAGAGCGTGTGCTAAGGACTGGATTGCCGCGAGCCTCAACGAGGTTCGCCTCCGAGGTCCAGGCCAAGGGCCGGCGCGACAACGACCACGCCTCACCGCCTCCGCCCCGAGGCCCCGAGGCCCCGATGGACATCCCGCAGCACGACTCCGACCAAGCCCTGGCCTGCCCCGAACCCGCATCACACCCCAGCTGGCACCGGCACGGGCCGAAGCCCGCCCGCCCTACCCGCGGACAGCAGCAACGCAACCAGGAGCTGCTGCTCTGGGGCCTGCGGACCGACCACACCCACCACAGGCGGGCGGAGGCAATCTGATGGACGCCATACCCCTCGCGATCGACGGCTACCTCGACGGTGTCCCCACCCCCGGCGACTCGGGCACCACCGCCCGGTTCCGCCTGATCGTCTGTGCTGTGACCAGAAACCCTTGCCGGGTTCAGGAGGGGAGCACGGACTACACCTACGCGCTGATAGGCATCGGCCGTTTTTGTGCTGGGTGTGTACGTGGCGACCTCAGGCCTCCGGACTGGTCCTGACCGCCAACCTCAGGGGGCTAGGGACGGAGGAGGACGGCCTGCGTCTTGCCGCGGCCATGCTCATGGCCCACGCGCCCGCTGGCCTGCCTGACACCGGCCAGTACACCCTTGGCCAAGCCATCTCAACGCTGGCCGGCCCCGCCACCTCCCTTCTGGCATGGCCTTCCGAGCGGGCGGCTTCCAGTCGGGTGTTCTTCGGTGTGGCTTCCCAGCCGCCGTGGCGGTGGGGTGTGGCATAGGTCAGGTGACCGGGACACACAACAACGGACGGCTCCGCCGGATTGCGGATCGACGTGTCGTCAGGCAGCAGCTGAGGAGGCGCCGGTTCGGGACGCGTGCTGATGCGGGAAGCAACCGCCAGGAGAGGCTCTCCCTACTGATCCTCAGTCTGCCAGGGCTGGCAGCCTTTGCGGCGCTGCTCTTCACCTGGATACAGGTCAATCAGACCAGTAGAGAACTACAGATCAGCGAGCAGGGACAGGTCACCAGCCGGTTCAACACCGCTGTCGTCAACCTCGCATCAGACTCGATTGACTTGCGACTGGCTGCCATCTATGCGCTGGAACGCATCATGCACGACTCCCCCCGCGACCAGCCCACAATTGTCTCCCTTCTGTCTGCCTACGCACGTCGTCGTGCTCCCGCGCCGACGAGCACCACGTCTGCGACGGGGCCACCATCTGCCGACATCGAAGCGGTGATGAATGCCTTGGCCGGACGTCTACCCGTCCACGACAAGGGAGTGACGATCAACTTGAGTCAAACCATCCTGAGCGGATGGTCTCGCCCGTCCTCCCGGCCGCCCGTGACTGGCGTCAACCTGGACAGTGCGAACCTCGCAGGAACCGACTTCAGCGGGGCCGTCCTCACAGATGCACAGCTTCGCAAAGCCTTCCTCTCGGGTGCGAACCTCTACCATACGGATCTGCTTGGAGCCGACCTGAGTAAGGCAACTCTCACCGGGGCGGACCTCCGTGAGGCAGTGCTTTTTGAAGCGAACCTCACAGACGCATGGTTCTGCGGCGGCGACCGTAGGCGTGGCCCCGACCCAGGCCCTTGTCCTGACATGACCGGCGCCAAACTGCACAACGCGAATCTGACCCGTGCCGTGCTCGTCGGCGCAAACCTCGCCAAGCATAAGTTCTGTGCAGGCCCCTACTGGGAAGAAACTGAGACCGGAATGCACCGGCGCCCCGGGGGGTGCGCTCGCCTGACTGATGCGGACCTCTCCCGCGCAAACCTCTCGGGGGCGGGCCTTGCCGGGGTAGATCTGAGCAATGCCGACCTGACCGGTGCTGATCTCTCGAAGGCCAACCTCAGCAAGGCCAACCTCAGCGGCGCGGTCCTCACCGGAGCGAAGCTGGACGGCGCCAGACTGGATGGCGCCCGTGGCCTGCCGCCGTCTTTGCTCCGCGAGCGTGGCCGTCAGGACAACTCGCCGCCAGGCTAGTGCTGTGACCAGGACGGATTGTTTGTCTAGCTTGGGAAATCAGGCTGCGGCTGGTAGTGGTCTGCCGCCCCAGCTTCGGATGCGTCGCTGGGCGGCCAGGGTGGCGGGCGTTCTGGTTGCGCCAGTGCAGGTAGGCGTGCAAGGCCCTGGCCTGGACGGTGTGGTTCTCGGGATGGCGGTGCGGGTGTGCCGGCAGGCGGATGAGATCCGGGAGGGTCAGCAGCAGCGGGTGGCTGCGAGACGGGTCGAGCTGGTAGGCCCCGCAGAGCACCACGGTGACCGGGCCGCCGTCTCCGCTCCGGTCGACACTGTCCGAGGCGTAGGCGTTGTACGGCTCGTGGTCGTCGGGGCCGCAGGCGGCCGCTGTCATCAGGCGTTCGGGGCTGTTGGCCAGGGTGTGCCCGGTGCCGTGGGGCAGGAACACCACGTCGCCCTCTATCAGCTGGACAGGCTCCGTGTGCGGGGGCAGGAGCCAGCAGGAACCTTGCAGGACCACCTGGAAGCCCGCCGAGCCCGGTACGGAGGAGAACTCCTGTCCCCACGGGGCATGCCAGCGCACATGCACCGACCGGGGCCGGCCACTCCGCGTCACCGCGACCACGTCGCTGAGCACATCCATGCGCCGTGAATACGGGCACGAGACGAACACGCATGAACTGGGCAGTCTGACGCATGGATCGTCTCCGTGTGCAGTCCTAGATTCGAGGCATGACGATGATGCAGGCAGCACGTATCCACGAGTACGGCGATACCTCCGTGATCCGCTACGAAGCCGTTCCCCGTCCACGACCCTCCTTCGGCGAAGTACTCATCCATGTCGCCGGGACTTCCTTCAATCCCACCGAAGCTGATCTCCGCGCCGGGCTGCTGCAGGCGTTCTTCGCCGTGGACCTGCCCTACGTGCCCGGCTGGGACGTCGCTGGCACCGTGGCCGAGATCGGCGCGGGGGCCGAGGGCTTCGCCGTTGGCGACCGGGTCATCGGGCGGCTCGACAGCGGGGGCGTAACTGCCGAGTACGTCCGTGCGCCTGCCGCCGTACTGGTCGCGGCGCCGACCTCCATCCCTCTCGCGACGGCGGGGGCCCTTCCCGTGGCTGGCCTGACGGCCTGGCAGGCGGTCTTCGAGCACGGGAAGGTAGCCGCCGGTCAGCAGGTGCTGGTCAACGGTGCAGGTGGCGGCGTTGGAGGCTTCGTGGTGCAGCTTGCCAAGCACGCGGGGGCCGAGGTGATTGCCACGGCCAGTCCTCGGAGCACCGCGGCGGTCCTGTGGCAGGGGGCGGACCAAGTGATCGACTACACCGCCAAGCCGGTAGGTGTCGCCCTCGACGGTCCGATGGACACTCTGCTCAATCTGGTCCCGCTGAGCCCGCCGGATGTCACGGCTCTGGCCCCTCTGGTGCGGCCGGGCGGGAGGATCATCTCGATCGCAACACCGATCGAGCCGGCTGCCGAATCCGGGGTGAGCGCGATGCACATGGTTGCCCGCAATGACGTCGGGCATCTTGCATCGACATCAGCGAGTCACGTCCACTGGCCGACGTCGCGGGCGTCCACCACCTCAGCGAATCCGGACGGACCCGAGGCAAGGTCGTCCTCATCCCTTGAGCCCGGACGGCGATCTCGAGTCCCGCGCCAGCCGGTCACTGGGCACGTTCGCGTGTACCTGGCTGAGCACTTTGACGAGCACGCCGACACAGGGCCGCCGGGGCCGTCAGGACCGCATACGCAGCCGAGCGGTCCACCGATCAGACGGCTGAGAGCGATTGCGCAGCACCCCGTCTGCCGCGGGCTGTACGCCGATCACGCCGACTATCGCGAAGAGTGGCGCCCCTGATCGGCATCGGCGAGGCCCACCGCGCAAGTCACCTCGCGAGGCGCCGACCGCTCCGCCCGCCGGGGCGACCCGCCGCAAGCCCGACCTCAATCGCGGACCGTGTCGTCAGTACGGGCCGCCACGGAAGAGCCGGCTGCCGTGGTGGCGCGGGCGGTCGCCGCGTTCGTGGGCTGCGTCGGAGCGGTCGGCGGGAGCCGAGAGTTGGGCGAGGGCCCGGAGAGTCGCCAAGCCGGCCAGCACCTCGGAACGCCGCTCCGCGGACTTCATCCAGACCGGCAGACGGGCGAACATCGCCCTCGTCGGTGAGGCGTGCCGCTCACGGAGCTGTGCGCCCACGTAGGCGGCGAGGGCGTCGACGTGCTCCTCGTCGTACGCCCACAGAATGCGCCCCGCGCAGCGGGTCTGAAGCCACAGTGGCCGCCGGAAGAAGGGGTCCTCGGTGCCTCCCGGCACCGCTCCGACCAGACCGCCGCCGCGCTCCTCTGCCGCCCAGTCGGCGACCGCGCCACACCCCGCGCACGCAAGGCGGCGGGGCCGGAAGAGCAGGTCGCTGAAGTACTTCGGCGCCACGAGATCTGGCCGAGGCACGACGAGAGCGCGGCCGCCACACCTCGGGCAGACCACGAGCATCCGGCTGGTGAACTGGACGAGCCATGTGCCGTGGTCGTGATGGCGGACGGGTGTGGGGTGTGGCGCGGGCTCGGAGCTCATGGGATCCACGATGCCAGGCTCGCAGAGAACGGTCGAACTCATTGCGCCGCGCCTGGGCGGCGGTCGACCGGAGGTTCCAGGTCGGTCTCCACGATCCGCAGGCCGCCCGCGTCCATCCCGCGAAGGGATGCAGACCGACGGGTTGCTGGTGCCCCATGTGCTGTGCGGTGGCGTCCCCGTGCACGTAGGCGGGCAGGTTCGCATCCCGGACGCGACCTCCCGTAGGCGCGTCCGGTTCCGGGCCTGACAGCGTGCCGTTGCCCAGTGGGCTACGTCATCAGCCGGCGACGCGCCGCCCAGTCGCTCCGAGGCCCCAACGAGGCAGACCTCGATCTGCTCCCACACCCCACCGTCGATCCGGAAGCCGCTGCCATCTGGTGCGTCTGGACCGGGGTCCTCCGCCACCGGGGTCCTCCCCCACCGTGGGCATCGCCCTCTGCAGAGGGCTGAGCACGTCCGCGCCGGGCTCAGACCCTGTCCAGGGTCAAGGGGATCCCCCGTCTTCGGTGAGCCGAAAGTGCCGGCTCCCCTTGCCCGGCGGCCACCGCGGACTTCCGCCAAGAGCCGGCCGCCGAGCGGAACGCCATGTACCGAAGGACCCGGTCCCACGAATCGAACGCGAGAGTGGCCGCGGTCTGTGGTGGTGGCGGATGCAGAACGTGTCGAGATCCATGGTGGTAATCCGCGGCTGGGAGTCGACCGCGGGTTCGGTCGCCCATGTGACGCCAAACAACTCGCTCTGCGGCGCCCAGCCGGCGTGATCGAATGCCCAAGTCCCGTCCGTGGCGTAGACGTGGCCGGGGTCCTTCGCTTCCTGTGGCCGGAGACTGACGGTTTGGAACCGGCCGCCTCCGGATGGTGTCCATGAACGCATACGTGAGGATGCGGCACGCTCCGGCGGCGAAGTACGACATATCTCCTCGGTTCCACGGGAGCATCTGGCCGTTGCGCTCCGCGGTCGTGCGCATGAAGCGGGCGCTGGGTCGATACACGCTGTCAGCGTACGGAACCGGCGCGAGCGCAGTGGTGCCCGGTGACATGGCGGAAGGGCCGGACGGCTCGTAGGAGTTTCGGGATGCAGCGCGCGGCGAACCGACCTCCCGAGTACGAAAAGCCGGCGCCTCAGCCCTGAGATCGTACGCGGCACGTCATCCCCACCGGGGAACAGGCGCCAAGATCCACGGCGTTGGCCTCACCGCCGCGATACTGGCAACCATGACAAGCACCCCTGCCACGCCCACCCCAACCGTCGCGCCCGCCCCCTTCTCACGGATCAAGATCCGGACCGCGGCATTGGTGTTCTGCGGTCATGACGTCGCACTCATCCGGCGCGACCGCGCCGATTCCACCCACTACACCCCGCCCGGCGGCAACGTCGAAGACGGCGAAGACCTTCGTGAAGCCCTCCGCCGCGAACTCGCCGAAGAGCTCGACCTGGACATCGACCAAGCCGAGGGCGGAGAACTCCTGTGGGTCGTCGACCAGCGCGTCACCCGGCCCGGACCCACCCCGCCACCGCGCAAGCTCCACCTGATCCACCGCTTCCACATCACCCCCGAGCTCCGCGATGCTCTGGCCGAGCAGGAACTGGACGAACTGCCCGACGGCAGTCACGAGGTCGGCGTGATCGAGTGGGTCGACTACCGCAAGGCGGCCGGGCTGCCGATCTTCCCGCCCATCGGCCCCGCCCTCGCCGCCCTCACCGACCCCCACGCAACGATCACCGACGCCGCCCTGGACGCCGTCACCGACGAGACTTACACCTGGGTGTGAGCCCGGACCCGCCCAAGCCAAACCGGCAGCGCCCCCGCCGAACTCGGCATCCGCTGCGCGTAACGCAACGCCCAGCCGGTCGTTGAACCGGGCGGTCAAGCGAAGTGCACAGCGAGGCCCCGGGATCCGCGTCCCGGGGCCTCGCATCGTCGGCACTCCAGCACTTCTTCACGCGGCACTCCTGCACACCTAGTCCGGCCGGACCGCCCTCGAGCCGGTGGGCCCCGGCGCCCACCGGCCCGCTCGCGCGGGTCGGTCCGCCCAGACCGCGGCCTCGCGCAAACCCGCTGATACGGTGACGGTGTCCGGTTGATCTCGAACCTGACCCACAGACAGGGACGCACTCCGCAAGGGTGGTCCGCCGGTTCGCCCAGCACGGCCCGGCCCGCCCCATCCACCAGGTGGCCGCCCGGAACCGGCCGGCCGGCCGGGAACCGTCGCGGTGCCCCCTCCGGTCTGCACGGCCGCCCCCTGGGCCGCCCGACACGGCGCGCCCATGCCCGGTGCGGCCGCCCGTTACCACCACTGCCGAAGGAACAGCGCATGACCGACCAGACGCCCACCGCCACCCCGGACGCCGCCGCAGACCCGCTGCGCAACGTCTACCTGCGGCTGGCCGCCGCCGAGTCCATACCGGCCGAGGCGGCCCACCAGTTCGGCTACCTGCGGCCCGTTGCCACCGACCTGCTGGAGGGCATCGCGTACGACACCCCCGACAGCGTCCGCCTCCTGGACGACCAGGACATCGCCCGCGTGGACCGCGACGTGCTGTACGCGGCCGCGCGCCGCAACCTGCTCGCCGAACCGGTGGGGTACGACACGATCGAGCGCCCCGGCGGCGCCGTCCTCCACATCATCGGCGGCGACTCCGTCTACGCCGCCAGCAAGGCGCTCGTCTTCGAGGAGGCGGTCCGCGCCGCGGGCGGCCCCGAACTCCCCGCCGAGGGAGTGCTGCTGACCGTCCCGAACCGGCACAACCTCGTCTTCTACCCGCTCGCCGACCGCCACGTGGGCGAGGCCGTCAACGACCTCGCCCAGTTCGGCCTCGGCGCCTACGAGGACGGCCCCGGACGTCTCTCGCCGCGGGTCTTCTGGTGGCGGGCGGGCAGCCTGACCACGATCACCGTCTTCGACGACGAGACCAAGACGATGAGCATCGCTCCGCCGCCCGAGCTCATGGACACGATGCGCCGCCTCGCCGGCTCCGGGGCCTGACCTTCCGGGGGCCGCACACGTACCCCCGGGACGGCGGCCCGCCCCAGTGGCCCCGCGTGCCTCTTCGCTGGGTTGGCCGGTCGTCCGGTAGGGGTGCGTTGTGAGTGATCGCTGATCCACTGCGGGACCGGATCGAGCCGCCGCCGTCGCCGTCGGCCGGTCCGATCCGGTCCGGTCCGGTCCGGTCCGGTCCGGTCCGGTCCGCGGGCCTACCGCTGCGGCGCCCCTGCCGGGACCTGCGGTGGGGGTGCTTCCGTTTTCCGGAGCGCCAACGGCGAAATGGCCGGGACATGACTCAAACGGAAAATGTTTTCCGCTGACGCCTATCGAAAGGCCGCCCGCTGGGCATGCTGCGGATAATCTCCCGCCCCTGCTCGACGCTCGCCACGGCGTCGCCCGGGCGGGCCTTCCGTTCTGAGTCCTCGGGAGGTAACACGCCATGCAGTCAGCCCCCACCCCGCCCTCGGCTCCCAGCCGACGCGCTCTCCTCACCGGCCTCGGTCTGGCCGCCGCCGCCCCGCTCGCCCTCGGCGTCACCGCCCGCCCCGCACCCCTCAGCCAGCCCGGCCAGCCCGGCCAGCCGGTCCAGGTCGGCCGGACGGTCCTGCTCCGCGGGGCCTCCCTCGTGCTCACCATGGACCCCTCCTTAGGCAGCGGCCCCCTCGGTGCCGTCGAGAACGCCGACGTCCTGATGCAGAACGGCGCCATCGCCGCCGTGGGCCCGGCCCTCCAGGCGCCGCGCGGTGCCTGGGTGGTGGACGCCTCGGGCAAGCTGGCCATGCCGGGGTTCGTCGACACCCACACCCACCTCTGGCAGGCGGTG
This sequence comes from Streptomyces sp. NBC_00207, assembly GCF_045160965.1. Classification (NCBI taxonomy): domain Bacteria; kingdom Bacillati; phylum Actinomycetota; class Actinomycetes; order Kitasatosporales; family Streptomycetaceae; genus Streptomyces; species Streptomyces sp. NBC_00207. The sequence continues at coordinate 579,814 of NZ_CP130715.1, forward strand.
ATCCGCGGCGGGTGTACCGACCGCGACCTGTTCGGCTGGTTCCAGGGGTGTACCGACCCCCAGCGCGGCCGGCTCACGCCTGCGGCCCTGCACAGCTTCGTGCGGCTCGCCGCCCTCGACGCCGTCCAGTCGGGTGTGACCACGCTGGTGGACTGGGTGGACATCTTCGCGTACGACCTCATCGAGAGCTACGTACGGGCCCTGGCGGGCACCGGGGTGCGGTTCGCCTACGCGATGTTCCCGCCCAAGCCCGACGCGGTGCTGGTCACGAAGGTGAAGAAGGAGCTCGTCGACCCGGTGCCGCTCGGTTCCTTCCAGGTCGCCACGCATGCGGCCCGCGCCGTCCAGGACCTCAACCGCGCGCACTGGGAAGCCGCGCAGGACATGGGGGTCATGCTCAACTCCCACGTCCTGGAACGCCCCGAGCAGCGCGCCGACGACCCCATCGGGGTCCTCACCGACATCGGCGCGCTGGGTCCGCGGCTCCTGATCAACCACGCGATCCACCTGACCGACGCCGAGATCGCCGCCGTCGCCGAACACGACGTACGGGCGGCCCACTGCCCGCTGAGCAACATGCGGTTGGCCTCGGGCATCATGCGACTGTCCGAGTTCAGACGGCGGGGCGTCAAGGTCGGGCTGGGGCTGGACGGCGGGACCAACGACAGCTCGGACTTCCACGCGCTGATGAAGACGGCCATCGGCCTGCAGCGCGCCCGTGCCACGGACGCCGGGGTCTACCCGCAGGTGCACGACGTCCTGCGGATGGCCACCCTGGGCGGCGCCGAGGCCCTCGGCATCGCCGACCGGGTGGGCTCCCTGACCCCCGGCAAGCGGGCCGACCTCGTCGTCATCGACCCGGCCGCCCTGAACTTCGCACCGCGCTTCGACTGGGTCGGCCAGATCGTCTTCAACGGGCGCCCCGAGAACGTCGACGCCGTGTTCGTCGACGGCCGGGCACTGAAGCTCGGCGGCCGGCTGGTCGATGTCGACACGGACCGCGTCGTACGCGAGGCCGAGGCGGCCGCGACCCGCCTCCGCGCGACCGCATAGGCCGCTCTGCAGGCGGCATCCACACTGTCGTGGCCGGGCCTGAACCGCATGCCCTCTCCCCACCGACCCGGGGCCCTTGTGCGGGCGCTGTTCGGGCGTCTACGTTTCCCCTACAGCGGCGTGTAGCTCAGCAGCCAGAGCACCGACCTGCACAGTCGGAGGGCGCAGGGGCGGGACCTGCCACGCCGGCCATGAACGAGAACGATCAGCACCTGAATCCCCTCGCGGGCATGTCCCCGGGCGAGGCCTTCGCTCACTGTCTCACCGACGAAGGCCTCGCGTGGCTGCGGTCCTTGCTGGACAGCGGGCGGTACGCGTTGCGCGCCCCCGAGGAGGCCGCGCTGCTCACCGTGGCCTGGCTGCTGCGCGACGGGGACACCCGGGCGGCGTGGGAACTCGTCGAGGAACTGCGGCCCTCCGCCGGCGAAGTCAGGTTCGCACCACACCCCTGCGACCTGCCTTCCCCGGACGCAGGCGCCGTGCACCGCCGTACCGTCGGCGAGGCCGCCGCCCTGCTGTCCCGCCGCAAGGCCAACCCGGACGTCGAGGCCCAGCGCGAGGCGCTCGCCGTCTGGCGGCCCTTCGAGGACGAGCTGCTTGTCCACCGGCTGCGCGCGGACGCACACAGCGCGCCGTGGCGGGCCGACGGCGCCGCCCTGCTGACGCGGTACCGGTCGCTCGCGGCCGCCCACACCCGCTGCACCAGGCACCTCGATCCCCGGTCGAACGCGTCGGTCCTGCGCCGGGCGCTGGAGGAGGACGTGGCGGGGCGCGAACTGCCGCCCCGGGAGGCAGGGCTGGTGCGGCGGGCCGTCACGGCGGCGGCCGCCAAGCGCGGGCGGAACCGGCAGCCGGACCGGCCCACGCACCACGAGCTGACCGCGCTGGTGCTGCGCCGGCTTTCCGCGTTCCCCGCGGACCGGGGCGTCCCGGACGTCGGACCGCTGATCGCTCCGGTGACCGTCGGGGAGGCCGGGGAGAGCGGACTGCCCGCAGGGACGGCGATCCCGGCGCCGGTGGTTGCGGTGGTCGCCGGCACCCACGACGCGCAACTGGGCGTGCTGCTGTCTCGGGGGACGATCCCTTCCGCCGAGGTCCTCGCGGAGGTGGCACCGCAGTTGCTCATCACGCATACCGCACAGGGCTACGCGGACGGGTCCCTGCGCACCCTGATGGCAGCCATGCACCGGGCCCGGCGGGGGAACCTGTACTGGTGGGACGCGGAACAGCACGCGCGGCTCACGGCGTCGCCCTGGGTCCGCGCCCTCGGCCACCGCAACCCGGATCCGAAGACGACGGCCGGGGCGGCCCTGCGGACGCTGGGCGAACTCACGCTCCGGTACTTCCCGGGGGCGGGACTGCCCAACCTGCTCGTCCTGATGCTGTCCAGGCTCGCTCCGTCGGCGGAACTGCCCGTGCCGTTCCTCGCCGAGCCCTTCGCCGACTCCTACAGCGGGGCGGTCTCCAAGGACCTGCCCATGGCCGCGCGGACCGCCGCCGAGCTGCTGCACGGCACGGTGTACGAGCGCTACTACGGCATCGACTACGCAGAGGTTCGGGACCTGGCGATCGCCCAGGACCCGGACGGAATCGCGAAGTTGTGCGCCGTGCGCGCCGGGCGCGTCGGCCGGCCGCTTGCCTCCGACCCCGCGGTCATCGAACAGGCGAAGATCCTCACCACCTTCAACCTCGCGCTCCTGGTCCGGTACGGGGGCGTCGCCCCGCAGGCCGGCTGGGGAAGCCTCGCCCGGGGCGCCTTCACCGCCGCGACCCGTCCGGGGGCCACCGCCAAGCGCTCCGCATGTGCCTGGCGGCAGCTGTTGTTCTTCCTCTCGCTCTGCCACGCGGAGGAGCAGGCCGCCGTGCTGGCCTGGATCGACGCGCAGGCCGGCCGGCTCCCGGCGCGCAGCGCCGCCCGGGTCGCGCTGCCCCTCGCCGGGCTCCGGTTCGCCGCGGCCTGAGCGGGCGGGGACACGGGGGTGAGGCGTCGCGGTACGGGTGTTCCGGGTGGGGCACCGGTCAGGGCGCCGGGCGGGTTCGATCGTCGGTCTTGTCCCGGAGTGCGGTGCGCAGTCGGTCGCGGGTCTGCATCTGGGCGGCGATCCGTTCGTCGAGGACCGCCAGCCGTTCCCGTGCGACCCGCAGACCCTTGTCGGACGGTGGTGCGGCGGCCACATCGCCGTCCAGGCACGGCAGGAACACGCGTACGTCGTCCAGGGTGAGCCCGACGGCCAGCAAGGAGCGGATGTTGCGGACCCGCACCACCGCCGTCTCGTCGTAGACGCGGTATCCGTTGGAGGCCCGCTCGGAGGAGATCAGCCCGGCCTGCTCGTAGTGCCGCAGCGCACGGGCGGTCGTGCCCGTCGCCCTGGCCAGCTCACCGATCCGCACCCGTCCCACCTCCGGGACCACTCCTATCACGCGACTACTGCCCCTCCGTCGACCGGGAGTACCACGCCGGTGACGAACGACGCGGCCGGTGAGGCAAGCCGGGTGATCGCCCAGGCGACCTCCTCGGGGCGGCCGATCCGGGCCAGCGGCGTGTGCGCCAGCTGCCACTCCCGCACTGCGGCCATCCGCTCCGGCGTCAGGCCCTGGTGCTCTCCGATCGGGGTGTCGATGGCGCCGGGGGCCACCGCCACCACCCGGATGCCGCGGGGTGCCAACTCGACGGCCCAGCTGCGGGTGAGGAGTTCCAGGGCGCTCTTGGTCGCGGCGTAGACCGAGCTTCCGGGCCAGGCCCGCTGCCCGACGGACGTACTGACGTTGACGATCACCCCGCCCGACGTCTCGAGGGGCGGCAGCGCGGCCTGGGCCAGCAGGACGGGGGCGACGAGGTTGGTGGCGAGCTGATCCTCGATCACCTCCGGCGTCAGGGTGCCGAGGGCGCCACCGCGCACAATGCCGGCGTTGTTGACGAGCACGTCCAGTCGGCCGTGTTTCTTCAGCACCTCCTGGATGATCCGGTCGGGCTCCCCCTCGACGGTGATGTCCGCTGCCAGCGGCGTCACCCGGTCGTACCCGGCGGCAGTCTCCTCCAGCGGTTCGGCCCGCCGCCCGATAGCGGCCACGCGGGCGCCCTCGGCGGCGAAGGCGCGGGCGGTGGCCCGGCCGATTCCGGTACCCGCTCCGGTGACGAGGACGACCCTGCCGCTCTGCGATGCGATGCTGTTCATGCCGCTCATCGTGCAACCCTGCCGCCAACGGCAGGGTCAACAGCCGGACATCGCAACGGCCTGACCTACCCGCCCCGGCACCCTAAGGTGCCTCGTAGCGGTGATCATCGAGGACGGGGAGTGGGCGTGGGTGCAGCGGGGGGCGAGCGCCGGCGGCGGAGCGGGATCGTCGGGTACTGGCGGGCGGTCGAGCTGTTCAGCCCGCAGAAGGTACCGGCCTTGTCCGTCCGGGAGCGCGTGTACGCGGCGGAGCCGGACGGTCCCATGCCCTGGGAGGCCGGGCACCCGGTGCGGTCCGTCCCGCTGGAGGCCGGGTACGGATGGCAGCACGTCGTCTACGGCGGGGCCTTCGCCCTCAGCGCCGTACGCGACACCCTGCTCCGCGTCTTCGGTGGGAGCGGTGAGGACCACGACGGCCGGATGGACGGCGAGAGCGCGCTGTTCGCCCTGACCGTCACCGACGAGGGCCGGCTGCTGCTCGACTCCCCCGTCTTCTCCTCGTGCGCCTGGGCCACGGGCCGCGCGGTGACGCCCGGCCCCGGCAGCCGTGGCTGGCTCGACGGGTTCGAGGAAGAGGCCGGCGCGTGGGGCGGCCGGGCCGCCGCGCTCGGCGGGCTCGCCGCCACGCCGTCGTCCCCTGGGGAGCATCCAGGGGAAGAGGAGGAGGAATCCCCCGTCGGCCAGGGCGTGGTCACGGCCGGGCGTCTCCTGGAGTTCATGGACGAGCTGGCCGAGGCCTGGGGCGTCTCCGTCGCGCTCGGCCCCGCCGGGCTGCGTGTCCGCAGCATCCCCGTACGGCTGGATCACGCGGGCGACGCCGACCGGCAGGACTTCCTCAACAGCTTCATCGCCGCCGATCTCGACCGGGTGGCCGACGCACTCGCCCGGAGCGATCCCGGCCCGGGGCTCGCCTCCTATCTCACTCCCGACGCCGCGTTCGACAAGACGTGCCGCGTCGACCTGCGCCTGAACCCCGCGGCCGCGCTCGCCGGCGTGGCCCCCACCCGTACCCCCGCGGGGCGATGGCCGGCGGAGGCCGAGCACCCGCTCGCGCTGAGCCAGCAGTTCGCCGTCAACGCCGTCCACACCGAACTCGCCCCCACTGCCGGGATCTTCGCCGTCAACGGCCCGCCCGGCACCGGCAAGACGACCATGCTGCGCGACTGCTTCGCCGCGACGGTCGTCGAGCGGGCCCGCCGGCTGGCCGCCCTGCGCCTGCCGTCCGAAGCCTTTGCCAAGCAGGCCCCGTACGTGTGGAAGAGCGGCGACTACACCCGGACGGTCACTCCGCTGCGGCCGGAGTTCACGGGCTTCGAGATGGTCGTCGCCTCCGCCAACAACGGCGCGGTGGAGAACATCTCCACCGAGATCCCCGCCCGTGAGGCGCTCGGCGAGCAGTGGCGGGAGGGGGCCGACTACTTCGCCGAGCAGGCCACTCGTCTTCTCAAGGGCGAGCCGGCGTGGGGCGCCGTGGCGGCGCGCCTGGGGAGCAAGAGGAACCGTCTGGAGTTCGTCAACCGGTTCTGGCACGGCAAGTACCGCCGGAGCGACGTAGGCGCCCCTCCCCCGCCGCCCGTGCCGTCGCAGGCCGACGGCGGGCGCCGCCGACCGCGCAACGCGTGGATCGACAGCGGCAGCGGGCTGTCCCACCTGCTGCGGCAGTGGCGCGACACCCCGCAGACGGGTGTGTGGCGCGAGGCGAAGCTGCGGTTCGAGACGGCCCTGGCCGAGGTCGAGCGGCTGCGCGACGAGCGGGCCGGCGCCGCCGCGGCGTACGCGGATCAGACAGGGGCGTACGAGGCCCTGCTGCGGGCCCAGTTGGCCGCGGTGCAGCACACGGCGCAGCTGGCCCGCGTGCGGGAGGCGCTCCCGCCCGCCGAGGCTGCGCTCGCCCGGGCGCAGCAGGAGCTGGCGGAGGCCGAGCGTACGCATCAGGCGCATCTGGCCCGCCGGCCCGGCTTCACGGTGAGCCTGTTCACGCTGGGGCGGGCCGCGCGCGACTGGCACGCGGACGAGGCCGGTGCCGCCGGACTGGCTGCCGCCGCGCGAGGGGCGCGGGGTGCGGCGCAGGCGCACGCGGACGGCGTACGGGCAACCGTGGGCGCGGTGGCGGCGGGCCTGCGCGCCCTGGAGGAGGCACAGGAGTCGGCGCGTGCCCGTGTCGAGCGCACGGAGGTGGCGCTGGCGGCGGCGCGGGGCCGCTGGGAAGGGTTCGTGCCCGAGGATTCCTGGCTCACCCAGGACGCGGCGCGCGAGCTGGCGGCGCCCTGGTCCGATCCGGAGATCACGAGGGCCCGGACGGAGGTGTTCCTCGCGGCCCTCGGCCTCCACGAGGCCTTCCTGCGGTGCACGGCCCGCACGATGTACGCCAACCTCATGGCCGGTATGGACGCCGTCACGGGGGCCGTGCCCGAGACCGTGCCCGAGGCGCACTTACGGGCGGCATGGCAGAGCGTGTTCGTGGTGGTCCCGGTCGTGTCGACGACGTTCGCCTCGCTGGACCGGGTCTTCGGGCGGCTGGGGCCGGAGGCGCTGGGCTGGCTGTTCGTCGACGAAGCCGGGCAGGCGACTCCGCAGATGGCGGTCGGCGGCCTGTGGCGGGCGCGGCGCACGGTCGTGGTCGGCGATCCGCTGCAGCTGGAGCCGGTCGTGGTGCTCCCGTGGACGGCGCAGCGTGCCCTGCGCGACGACTTCGGCGCCGCGGAGGAGTGGGCGCCGGGGCGCACGTCGGTGCAGCAGCTCGCCGACCGGTCCAACCGCTACGGAACGCTGCTGCCCGCCGAACTCCCGGACGGCGGCCACGAGGTGTGGGTCGGCTCGCCGCTGCGGGTGCACCGGCGGTGCGACGACCCGATGTTCTCCATCAGCAACGCGGTCGCCTACGACGGCCTGATGGTCCAGGGGACGGCGGAACGTGAGCCGTACGTCCACCGGCCGGCGAGCAGCTGGGTGAACGTGACGGGGGCGGAGGCGGACGGGCACTGGATCCCGGAGGAGGGGCGGGCCCTGCAGCGCGTGCTGGAGCGGCTGCGCGACGAGGGGGGTGTGGACCTGGGCCGGGACGTGTTCGTGATCAGCCCGTTCCGGCAGGTCGTGGCCGGTGCGAGGCGGGTGTGCCGGGACCTGATGCCGACCGAGCGGGTCGGTACGGTGCACACGACCCAGGGCAAGGAGGCGGACGTCGTCATCCTGGTCCTGGGCACGGACCCGGGCCGGGCGGGCGCCCGTGCCTGGGCGGCGTCCCGGCCGAACCTCCTCAACGTCGCGGTCAGCCGCGCCAAGCGGCGCCTCTTCGTGATCGGGAACCTCGACGCGTGGCGCGACCAGCGCTTCTTCACCACCCTGGCGGAGGCCCTCCCGGCACACACCTGGCATCCGCCCGCAGGCCGGCGGCTCTAGGGGGCGGCGTGCGCAGGGGCGGTGTCCGCTGCTCCCGCAAGGTCGCCGACGTGGTGGGCGCGTACGGCGCGCTCGACGCAGCGGGCAAGGACTGCGTCGACGTCCGGCTCGTGGAGGCAACTGGTCGTTCGGGGTGTGCCAAAACCGGTTGGGGCACGGCCGGCACGTCGGACAGAATTCGACGCATGTCAGTTCGATATCCACGCCCTCTGCGCCGCGGTGACACCGTCGGCATCACTTCCCCTTCGAGCGGAGTCGCCAAGGAGCTGCGCGAGCGTCTCCACGTGGCGATTCGCGATGTCGAGACCCGGGGATACAAGGTAGAAGTCGGCCGTTGCATGGACGGCAGCGGTCACGTCAGCGCTCCTGCGGCCGACCGGGCCGAGGAACTGATGGCCATGCTGACGGATCCCCGCATCAGGGCCGTGGTGCCGCCCTGGGGCGGGGAGACCGCCATCGACCTGCTGCCCCTGCTCGACTGGGACCGGCTGCGTGACGCCGAGCCGACCTGGCTGGTCGGGTTCTCCGACATGTCGACCGTCATCACGCCGCTCACCCTTCTCACCGGATCGGCGACCATCCACGGCAACAACCTCATGGACACGCCCTACCGCGTGCCCGAGGGGCTGTTGTCGTGGCTCGACATCGCCGCCGCCCCGCAGGGCCACCGGTTCACGCAGACCCCGCCCGACCGCCACCGCACCGCGGGCTGGGACGACTACTGCGCCCAGCCCGGGGTACGCGAACTCACGCTCGACACGCCCGGCAGGTGGACCAGGCTCGACGGCGACGCGGACGTGGAGGTCGAAGGGCGTCTGATCGGGGGCTGCATCGAGACGCTCTGCAACCTCACGGGAACGCCGTACCTGGACACTTCAGCCTTCGCGCGAGCCGACTCCCCGGAGGGTCTCCTCGTCTATGTCGAAGCGGCCGGCGACGACGCCTTCACCATTTGCAGGAACCTGCACGGGATGCGGCTGGCCGGGTTCTTCGACGCGGCGAACGCGATCCTCGTCGGTCGGACCTCGGCACCTGACAACGGGTCGCTCACACAGCACCAAGCCGTTCTCGATGCACTCGGCTCCTTGAACGTCCCGATCATCGCCGATGTCGAGTGCGGGCACGTGCCGCCGTACCTGCCCATCGTCAACGGGGCCCACGGCCGCCTCGTCCACACCTCAAGCCGCAGCGAACTGACCCAGACACTGGCCTGACGCCGCCACCGGGCTGGAGCCCCCGAACACCGCCCTGTGGCACCAAGGGCGCCAAGCGTCGGGCTGAATCGCATCGGTTTGCGCCCGCCGTACCGGCCTTGGCTTCCCACGCCATGTCGCTGACCTGCATCTTCACAACTTGCCCCATGTCCGGCGCCATCGCTGGCACACGTGGTGCCATGTATGGCTCGCCTTGGCGCCACACGTGTGCCATGATGGCGTCGTGGACGGCACTCCCCTCGGCCTCGCACGGCGAGGGGAGTGCCATGGAGTGAGCCGTCGGAGGGGTCGGGATCATGGAGACAGCGCAGAGCCAGGAGCAGGCGACCACCGGCCCGTTCACCGCCTTCGCCCGCTTCGTGCTCTGCGGGGGCGGGGTGGGGGTCGCCTCCAGCTTCGCCGTGGCGGGCCTCGGCTCCTGGGTTCCGTGGGCCCTGGCCAACGCCCTCGTCACCGTGGGCTCCACGCTCCTCTCCACCGAGCTGCACGCCCGCTTCACCTTCGGTGCGGGCGGGCGGGTCACCTGGCGCCAGCACGCACAGTCGGCCGGGTCCGCGGCGGCCGCGTACGCGGTCACCTGCATGGCGATGCTCGTCCTGCAGCAACTGACGGCGGCGCCCGGCGCGGTGCTCGAGCAGGTCGTATACCTGTCCGCCTCCGCACTCGCCGGTGTCGCGCGGTTCGCGGTGCTGCGCCTGGTCGTCTTCGCCCGGAACCGCTCGCAGGCCGCGGCCACCTTCCACGGCGCCCGCCCCGTGCACGCGACCGTGGCCCGCACTGCGGCCCCGGCCGGCTCCGCGGCGCTCTGCCAGGCCGCCTGACCGTTCCGCCGGGTGGTGATGGCGGCCGTTCGCGGGCCGGCGGACGCCGCGTCCTTCGTGCGTCCGCCCGCCCGGGTCACCCGCCGAGCACGTCCTTCAGCACCTGCGCCGTCGCGCGGGGGAACGCGGCGTTGCCGTTGTGCCCGCCCGGGAACTGGACTGCCTCCGTGTTCAGTTGCGCGGCGAGGGCCAGTGCGCAGCGGTACGTGTGCACCGTCCGCCGGGTGGTCCGTCCCGTCGCCGGGACGATGCGCGTCCCGGCCCGTCCCGCGGCCCGTACCAGCCGCTCCGGGCGGAGTTCGTCCGTGGTGACGGCCGTGAACTCCGTCCCGATGAAGTACTCGAAGTTGGCCTTGCGGCGGGGTGTCAGCGGCTGGGGGGTGAGGCCTTCCTCGGTCGTGTCGTGAGCCGGGTCGATGCCCAGGTGCCGGGCGATCGCCGGGAACGCCTCCGCCAGGCCACCGGAGGTGAACGCAGCCTGGATGGCGGACAGTTCCGCCACGTGCTCCGCACGGCCCGCCTCGGGCAGCAGGTTCGGCATCACGGGCTCGTGCGCGATCAGGGTGCCCAGCACGCCCGGGTGGCGGACCACGGTGTGGAGGCCGATGGCGGCACCCATGCTGAACCCGGCCATCAGTGCCGGCCCGTCGGCGACCTCGGCGAGCAGCCGTGCGACGTCGTCCGCGTGGTCGGCCATGGTGACGGGGCGGGCGGGGTCGTCGAGCGTGCTGCGCGAGAGGCCCCGGCGGTCGTAGGTGACGACCGTGAAGGTGTCGGCCAGGCGCGGGACGAGGTCCACCGTGCGGTCCGCGTCGCCCTCGCCGCTCTGGGAGAGGAGGAGGACGGGGCCGCGCCCCTCGGTCTGGTAGTGGAGGGTGGCTCCCGGGACGGAGAGCGTGTGCAGGGTGGTGGCGGTCGTGGGCATGGCGGATCCCCCTGTGACGGTGTGGTCGGCCTCGGTGGCTGACAACACGAGCATAATCCATCGAAAGAGATGCATCAATGTCGATGCATCTCTTTCGATGTACTCTCTGCTCATGAACGGAGTCGAGCTGTTCCTCCTCGGTCGCACCCTCATGAAGATCGGCGAGCAGGCGATGCCCCGGGTGGAGTCCGGTTCACCGGGGTCGACCCGCTCGGTGCTGGTCGTCCTCGGCGACCTCGTCTCCCACCCCGGAACGACGGTCGGTGAAATCGCCGCACGGACGGGCCTGCCACAGAGTCAGGTGTCCACCGCGGTCGCCCGGTTGGAGGAAGCCGGCTCGGTCGACACCGAGCCCGATCCGGCGGACCGGCGCCGCCGGCTCATCCGCCCCACCGCGCAGCCGTCCGACCGGGTCGCCGAGGTCCGCGCCGCGACCATCGAGGACGCCCTTGCCGCGGCCCTCGCCGACCCGGACGGCACCGCCCCGGATCCGGGCGTCGTTCGCGAGGTCTCCCAGGCCCTGGACGTCCTGGCCCGGCGGTTGACCCCGTCGGTCGCGGCCCGCGCCCGCGACCTCGATGCCCCTTCGGACTGACGCCGCGCACATGAGATGACGACCTACCCTGTACCGCGGCGGGTGTGCGGAGGAGGGGGCACGTCAGTGTGCACGGTGGATCACGATGCGGCGGCAGCGGCCGCGATCGCTGCACTGACGGCGGCGCACCCACACCTGACGCAGGGACCTTCGTCGCACCCCGCGCTGGCAGGGTGCGAGGAGGTCGGGCGGACGGCGATTCCCGGCTGCCCCGAGGGGGTTCCGGTCGTGCTGCGCGGCCTGGTCGACCCCCGCGCGGCCGAGGAGGCATCACGGGCGCTGAGCTGGCTGGTGATGTCGGGGCCGCTGCGCATCAGCACCGTCATGCCGGCGGTCGTGCCCTTCCTCCTGCGCCTGGCGGCCGACCCCTCGGTACCCCGCCGGGGCGAGTTGTTCGACCTCGTCCTGATGGCCGCCGCCCTCTCCGAGCCGGCCGACCCCGGCAGCGCGTGGGATCTGGCGATCAGCGGCCCCGAGGAAGACCACCCCGAACGGGCCCTGTGCCGGGCATCGTTCGCAGCGGACGCGGCGTGGGTGCGGCGGCTGCTGGCCGACGAGGGACTGCCGGTGGGCAGTCCGCTGTCCGACGACGAGCGCGCGAGCCTGCTCGGGGCCGCCGGGCTGTGACGACAGCGGCCGAGGCGCGTCGTGCCGCCGGCGGTCCGGGCGGGACCCGGGTAATCCGCTTCGGCGCACGCCGGGGTGCGCAGTAGCATCCCCGGATGCCGAACATCGAGACCCTCACGCCCGCGGCGGGCCAGGCCGACGCTGCCGGGCTGCGGGCGTACGACGCCGATCTCCTCGTGCGGTGCGCCGTCGACCGTGAGCAGCCCTGGTGGCGCCGCACGGCCTGCGTGGACGCGCTGACCGGCCGGGTGCCCGAAGCGCGGGCCGGTGAACTGCTCGCGTGCGTACGCGACACCGAGGACTCCGGGACGGTCCGCAAGGCCCTGCTGGGCCTCCTCTCCGACCGGGCCGAGCTCCTCCCCTGGCTGCGGCACGAGGACCGGCGGCGCAAGGACGCGTACGGCATGCCGGAGGCGGTCCTCCAGGCGCGCGGGGCCCTCGGCGACCGAACGGCGGCTGCCGAGTTGGCGACCCTCGCGTTCAGCCACTGGCGGACGAAGCGGGCGATCGGGGAGGCCGGGCTGGACGCGCTCGTGGAGCGGCACGGGGTGGAGGCGGTCCTCTCCGCCCTCGAAGGCGGGCGGCCGGAGGACCGAGCCGTCTCCGTGCGCATGCGCCACCGCGCCGGTGGGGACGTCACCGACGCGCTCGCCGACCCCGACCCGCAGGTGGCCCACCTCGCGGAGTCGCTGCTGACCTGCCCGGACCGGGTCCGTGCCTATCTCGCCGAGGCTCCGACGCCCGACGCCGCGCTGTGGGCCGCGTACGCGCTGCACCGGCTGACGGGTGACGCGGCGCAGACCCGGGCCGCGTACGAGGCGCTGGGGCGCCCCCGGGTGGAGGTCGAGGGGCTGGACGAGGAGGTCCGGCGGGCGATCGTGCACGAGTACGGGCACGACTGCGCGAAGCAGAGCGACCCGCGCTGGCGGATCGAGGCCCTGTGCACCGAGCCGCCGCAGCCACCGGACGAGGAGCGGCAACTGGCCCTGGCCACGGCCGCGCTGGCAGGGGCGGGGCTGGCTCCCCGTGCCCCGCTCTCCTGCGGCGAGGCCCACCGCCAGGGCGGCGGTACGTACCACGTCATCAGGTACGGGGAGGGCGGCCGGAGCGAGGTCTTCATCAGCACGCTGGGACGGTTCGCCGGCGACCACGAGGACGACCCCGCCGTCCGCGCCGCTCTCGAAGCGGCCGGATTCCGCTGGATCGGCGGGTCCACCGGGTCGATCCGCGTCACCGGCCTCGGCGTCTACTACTTCGGGGCGCGCGACCCGCTCGACATCCACACGCTGCTGTTCTACTGGCAGGACTGAGGGGAGCCCCCGATCGGGCCCGTCGGACGGTCCTTAATCCGATGTTCGACATGCGGTGCGCCGCCTACAGTGACGGCCGATGACACTCTTACACGCACATGACCACGGGGGCGACGGCCCCCAACTCGTTCTCCTGCACGGATACGGACGGTCGCTCGCCGACTGGGACGCATCGGCCGCCCTCCTCACCGCCGGGCACCGTGTTCTCGCCGTCGACCTTCCCGGACACGGCCGCTCTCCCTCCCTCTCCCCCTGGACCATCCCCGCCGTGGTGCGGCACATCGCGGACACGCTCGACGCGCACGGCGTGCCGGAGGCCGTTGTGGTGGGCCATTCCCTGGGCGGAGTCGTCGCGGTCGAGTACGCCCGGGCGAACCCGGTCCGCGCCCGTGCCCGCGCCGCCGTGAATCTCGACGGCTTCTGGTGGGGACGCGAGTACCCCGGCGCCGACCGGGTGGGTGAGGGGCTGCTGGCGTCGGCCGGGATCATCGCGTCCCGCGAGTACGTCGCGGAGAAGATCAGCAGCTCCGCCCCGTTCGGGATCCCCGCCGACCGTGCGGAGGCGACTGCCCGTGCGGCCGCACGGCCGTTGCCCGACGGCACGTGGCAGACGCTGCCGGAACGGGTGCAGGCGCTGGAGCTCTTCGGTGAACTCCACAGGATCTTCGAGCACGGTGTCACCCCCTGGCTGGACGGGGTCGACCACCCGCTGCTGGTCGTACAGGCCGGCCGGCAGCTGCCCCCCGCGCCCGGCATGGAGTGGTTCGCTGAATTCAGCGCCCGGTTCGCCCAAGGGGTCTCCGATGAGCTGGCCGCGCTCTCCAGCACCCGGCCGACGATCGGCGTCGACCGGATCGACGCCACCCATCTCATGAACCTGGAGGCTCCGGAAGCGGTGGCGGCACTGGTCGCCGCGTTCGTCCGGGGCCTGCCCGGCTAGCGAATCCGCCCGGCCGTCGGCGTGGCCCTGGCGATGAGCAGGGCCACGTCGTCATGGTCTCCCGGGTGCCGCATGGTGTGCAGAAGCAGGTCGCAGGTCTCGTCCAGCGACCGGCCGGGGTCATCGAGGACCTCCAGGAGAACCGCGAGGCGTGTGTCGATCGGATCGTCTCGGGTCTCGACCAGGCCGTCGGTGTAGAGGACGAGCTGGTCACCCACGTCGATCGCGAGGCTGGTGGTGCGGAAGGCGACACCACAGCCGCCCAGCGGCGCACCGGTGGGCAGGTCGAGGAGCTCGCGCCCGCCGTCCCGACGGAGGAGGACGGGCGGCAGGTGCCCGGCCAGCGCCAGGTGACACTGCGCCGTGTGGGGGTCGTAGACGGCATAGACACAGGTCGCGATGGTGTCGAGACCCTCGGTGACGTGATCGAGGTGGTGCAGGACCTGGGCGGGGTCCAGATCCAGATCGGCCAGCGTCCGGGTGGCGGTGCGCAGCTGGCCCATGCTGGCTGCGGCTCCTACGCCGCTGCCCATGACGTCGCCGACGACGAGTGCGGTCTTGTCGCCGCTCAGGGGGATCACGTCGAACCAGTCGCCGCCGATCTCCATGGTGGCCTGGGCGGGGCGGTAGCGGGTGGCGACCTCCAGGCCCGGTCGCCGGGGTGGCGTGTGGGGCAGCAGGCTGCGCTGGAGGGTCAGGGCGGTGTGGCGCTGTTCCTCGACCGCCCGGTGGCGCTCGGTGACGTCCACGCTGGAGGTGGCGACTCCCAGCACGGTCCCGTTGGGGGCTTCGAGCCGGTAGAACGAGATCGACCAGGCGTGATCGTGATCCGGGTCGGCCGCAGTACGGCCGACGGTGTACTGGTCCACGATGGGCACACCGGTGGCCAGAACCTCACGCATCGCGGCTTCGAAGGACGGGTCCACGGCCGGCAGCACCTCGTGAACGTGGCGGCCGATGTGCTCGGCCGCCGGCACCCCGTTGAGGCGCTCCTCTGCCGGATTGACGGAGACGTACCGCAGGTCCGTGTCCAGCACGCCGAGTCCGACCGGTGACTGGGCCACCAGCCTGGCGGACAGTGCCAGGTCCCGTTCGACCTGCCGTACCGTCGCCTGGTCCGCGGCCAGGCCCAGGGCGTAGTACTCCTGCTGGGAGTCGAGCAGACGCATGTTGCGGAACTCCACCATGCGGGTGCTGCCGTCCTTGTGCCGGACGGGGAACGCTCCCACCCAGCTGCCCCCGCCTTCCATGACCTGGGCGAACATGCCCATCACGAGCGGCAGCTGCTCCTCGTGGACCAGCAGGCGGCCCGCGAACGCGCCGAGGGCCTCCTCGGCGGTGTATCCGAACAGGTCCTCGGCCTGCGGGCTCCACAGATCGATCCTGCCGTCGGCGTCCAGGAGAACGGCGGCCACCTTGAGCACGTCGAGCAGGCCGCCCGGCCCGGACGCGGCGGCCCGCTCCCCGTCGGGTCCGCCCCCCAAGGGCTCGATTGCACCCATCTCCGGGCTCTCCTTCCGGCCGCCGAGGCTGTGCCCCTGGCTGCGGCGCCGTGCCGGGCCGTGATCACGTACCGGCGTGTGTGCTCCCGGCCATCTCATCGTCCCCCGCCACGGGATGCACGTGCACGCCACGCCGTCGGGGGAGTGACCCTTGCGCCTGCCGGGTCGGGCCGCAGCTGCCGGGCGGCTCCTCTGGATGGTCCGGCGCGGCGGGCAGCGGGGGGTTACCGGGCGGTTATGAGGGTCGGGAGCGTGCGCATGTCGTGGAAGACGGTGGTGCCGGGGCCCTCGAGCCGTTCGGCCGGGGTCAGGCCGCCGGCGTAACCGAAGGCGCGCATGCCGGCCGCGCGGGCGGCCTGGACGCCGGGCCGGCTGTCCTCGACCACCACGCAGGCTGCGGGATCAACTCCCAGCTGCCGGGCGGCGTGCAGGAACAGGTCGGGGGCGGGCTTGCCGCGGGAGACTTCGGTGGCGCTGTAGATGCGGCCCGCGAAGCGTCCGTACAGGCCGGTGCGGCCCAGGGTGTGGCGCATCTTGTCGTGGGATCCGCTGGAGGCCACACAGGTCGGCAAGGTGATCGCGTCGAGTGCCGCGGGCAGTCCCTCGACGGGGGCGAGGTCGGCGTCCACGGCTTCGCGGTGGAGCTGCTCGAACCGGTCCGACCAGATCGCGGCCGTCTCCTCGCCGAGCCGAGCGGCGACCTGCTCGCGAATGGAGGCGTGCGAACGCCCGATGAACCGGTCGACGACCTCGTCCATGGTGAGAGGCCAGCCGAGCTCGGCGCCCAGGGTGACCTGGACGCGTGCCGCGATGCGTTCGCTGTCGACCAGTACACCGTCGCAGTCGAATATGACGAGTTCAATCGGCTTGATCATCCCGGCAGCATAGGCGCCGCCGGCGTCCGGGCCGGCAAGGCCTGGGGTGCCGATCCCTCATACGCCATCGCGCCCCCTCGGGGTGAGGGGAATGAGCGAATCAGGGGCGGTGTCGTGTCGTGGTCGGCAGGATGGAGGCATGGACCGTGGGGATGTGGGGGCGGGCTGGTCCCGGCCGATGGTGGTGCGGGTTCCCGTGGAGCCGGTGGAGGCCGCGGTGGAAGCCGATGCGGTGGACGCCGTGGCGCGTACCGCCGATGTCGTGGTGCGCGGCCCCCTGTTCGGGGTGGCGGCGCAGTACGCGGGGGAATCGCGGTGGCGGGTGGTGCTCGCGGTGACGGACGGTTGCCCGCAGCAGGCGCGCGACGGGCTGAACTCCCGGTTGTGGTTCCGTGCGAAGGACGATGCGCGCGATCGGGCCGAGCGGCGCGCGCTGCTGGCGGCGGTCGCCCGGCTGGAGAGCGAGCGCGTCGACGAACTCGACGTGGCGGGGACCCGGTACCGGGTCGTGCGGGCCGAGGAGTACGCGGGGGCGGGACCGGGCGGCATCGAGCAGCCGCGGCCCACCGACCCCGAGCCCCTCTCCCCCGACTGGCACCGTGCCGCCAAGGGGCCGGGGGTCGACGAGGGCCTCGTCCTGGACCCGGATGCGCCGGTCACCCCCACCCAGGCCCTTGAACGGCTGGCCCTTCGGGGCCTGTGCTACACCGGGGAGCGCTTCCCCGAGGACGTTCGCGCCGACGCGCGGCAGGCGCTGGACACCCACCCGGACGTCCTCCTGTTGCCCGCGACCTTCACGGTCGTGGAGCAGACCGCGAGCGGCTGGACTCCGGTCACCGGTCCGCACGTGAGCGCGCACGAAGCCCGCAGGTCATTGGAGTTCGCCCTGACGTGGATGTGGCCGCGGATGCACGGCCACATCCCCCAGGACGCCGGCCCTCACGCCGATGCCCGCACCTGGCCGGAAGACCGCGGGGCGGGCGGGTCGACGGACGGCCCGCGGTCCGCGGAGCTGGCCGCGTACGCCGAGGCCGCCGACGCCCTCCGGGCCGGGCGCGTCAATCAGCTGGAGTTCCGGGGCACCGTGTACCAGATCGTCCGCACCCGCCGCCTGCTGCGCTGGGGCCCCGACGGGCCCGAGGGCCCGCGCCCGTCCGACGTCGACAGCCAGGACCCTTCCCGCATCCACCTTCCGCTCGACGAGGACGGCGCCGGCCTCGTCCTGCCCGGAGACTGACCTGCGGCCGTGCTACCCGGCGGTGGTCTCCTTCACCGCCCACGCCAGGTACTCCTCCGAGGCTTCGGCGATCGGCAGCACGATCCACTGCGGCACGGCGTGCGGGTGCTGTTCGAGCACCCACGCCTTCAAGGCGGCTGCCTTCTCCGTGGTCGTCTGGAATGAGAGCCGGTACTCCCGCTCGTGGCGTATGGCGCCCTTCTCCCAGGAGAAGGTGGTCATCCGCGCGTCGATGTGCACGCCGGCCGTCAGCCGGGCCTCCACCGCAGCCCGCCCCATCTCGTACGCCTTCCCCTCGTCGTTCACCGTCGTCTGTGCGATCACGATGCCCGCCACGCTGGTCCTCCTCGATCGGGTTCACCCGACCCTACCCACGGCCGGTTCAGACCACGGTCACCCGGGCGAGGGCCCAGGAGGTGTGGTCGAAGGCCGTATTGGCGTTGGCGTCCTCGACGACCAGGTGCAGCAGCTTCACCCCGCGCACGTCGATGTCCACCTGCACGGGACCGCCCGCGCCGGTCAGTTTGCCGCTGGTGAACAGCACCTTCCCGTCGCCCCTCACCGAGGCCTTCGTCGCGCCGGTGGCGGCCTGGTTCTTCGAGAAGTCGTCGATGCCGACGAGTGCGGTGAAGCGGTCCGCCGCTCCGCCGAGGTGGTAGACGATCTCGGAGGGTGCATGGACGCCGAGGCCCTTCGCGTACGTCACTCCGCCGAACGAGATCGGCGTACCGTCCCCGGCCGCGCTGCGCCCGTTGGACCGGTCCCGCTCCACCGGCCCCCAGCCGTTGGTGGCCGACACCCACGCGAGATCGCTCAGATAGGCGTCGGCAGCCGGCGCCGGCGGGACCGTGGAAACCCGTTCCGTGGCGGAGTAGCGCAGGGGCCCGGTCGGTGACTCGGCGGTGCCGTCGACGGTCAGCGGCCACTGCGTGCCGGCGGCGGCCGTCGCCGGCGGCCTGACCTTCCAGGTCGTGGTCAGCGTGGCACCGGCGGCCAGCAGGTCCTGGCCGGTCGCGGCGGTCGCCCGGACCTGCCAGCCCGCGGGAGCCCTCAGCGCGAGGAGTGCGCGGGTCCAGGGCTTGCCCGACCCGTTGCCCAGGGTCGCGGTGACCGTGAATTCCTCACCGGACACGGCCGGCCCCTGGATCTGCGCGCGGACTCCGTACGGCTTGCGGACGTACGTGTCCACCCACGAGGAGCGCATGAGGGTGACCAGGCCGGCCGCAACCGACGGGTTGGCGTCGGCGACGTTGCGCTGCTCGCCGAGGTCGGAGGCGAGGTCGTACAGCTCGACCTGCCACTGCGCGTCGGGCAGCGCGTGGTCCCTGACGGGCGCGAACCGTACGGCCTTCCAGTCGTCCTTGCGCACGGCCTCGGCGAGCCAGGTGGCGCGGCCGCCGTCCTCGGTGTCGGCGCGGCTGGTGACGCCGCGTTCGTCGCGGTACCAGTACAGGTGGTTGTGGCGTGCGGCGGCCGGGCCCCCGGCGAGCAGCGGGGCGGCCGACAGTCCGTCGATGTCCGTGGGTGCGGGTGCGCCGCCCAGCTCCGCCAGGGTGGGGAGCACATCGGTGAGCGGGGTGGGACGGTCGCTGGTGCGGCCGGCTCCGATCCGGCCCGGGGACCAGGCGATCAGGGGGACGCGGATGCCGCCCTCGTAGAGGTTGCGCTTGTAGCCGCGCAGCGGGCCGTTCGCGTTGAACAGGTCGGGGTTGACCCCGCCTTCCTCGTGCGGGCCGTTGTCGCTGGTGACGAGGACGACGGTGTTCTCGGCGATGCCGAGCGCGCGCAGCCGGTCGGTGACCTTGCCGACGAGCGTGTCGAAGTAGGTGATCTGGGCGGCGTGGCCCTTGTTCTGCTGGCTCCAGGTACGGGAGGCGTACGCGCCGACGTCGGGGATGTCGCTCGGTGCGTGCGGCACGGTCGGTGTGAGGAAGAGCAGGAAGGGCTCGGCGGCGTGGTCGCCGATGAAGTCGAGCGCGCGCTGTTCGATGAGCTGGGGTGCGTAGGCGCCCTTCGCGCCGCCCGCATTGGCGGCGATCGTCTCCTTGGCGCCGTTGTGCCACAGGTACTGCGGGTAGTACTCGTGGGCGTGCCCGTGGTCGATGTATCCGTAGAACTCCTCGAAACCACGGGAGTTGGGGTGGCTGGGCTGGTCGCCCTCCTCCGGCCCGAAGCCCCACTTCCCGATCACCGCGGTCCGGTAGCCGCGGGCGCGCAGCACTTCGGCGAAGGTGGTGTCACCGGTCTTCAGCGCGCCGGGGGCGCCGCCCGGATTGGCCCGGACGGCTGAGTGGCCCGTGTGCAGGCCGGTCAGCAGGGAGCAGCGGGACGGTGCGCAGACCGCGGCCGTCGAGTAGGCGTCGGTGAACCTCAGGCCCTCGGCGGCGAGCTGGTCGATCCGCGGTGTGGTGATCAGCTTCTGGCCGTACGCACCGAGGTCGCCGTAGCCGAGGTCGTCGGCGAGGATCACGACGAGGTTCGGAGTCGGCGGCGCGACGGCCGTTGCCGCCGGGGTCGACTGGGCTGACGGGGCCGCCTCGGCCTCTGCGGCGGAGAGCGCGCCGAGGCCGAGGGCGGCCGCGGACCCGGCGAGGAAGTGGCGGCGGGTGGGCATCGGGGGCTCCTTGGCTCTCACGGACGGAATGCGATCATGCGGAGAACACCGGCCCGATGGCCATGCACATGGCATTAAAAGCGTGTGACAGCCCTTGTCCCGGCGTGTGCGGCGGAACCGCGATCGTGCAGAGTGACGGCATGTCATCCCAGGTCAGGGCCTGCTGTGCGGCTTCGCGCGGGCCGGTTCCCACGCTCTCGGTCCTCCCCCCGCCGGCGGTCCGCTCTCCCGTCTCCTCCTCCCCGCTCTCCCGGGAGGGCATGGCGCTGGTGCCCGGCGGCGCCTTCCGGATGGGCAACGAAGACGAGGCCGCCAACGCCCAGGACGGCGAGGGGCCGGTGCGCGAAGTCGTCGTGACCCCCTTCCACATCGACGAACGGGCGGTATCCCACGCCCAGTTCGCCGCGTTCGTGGACGCCGTCGGGTACCGGACGATCGCCGAGCGGCTCGGCTGGTCGTACGTGTTCGCGGGCCTGCTCGCACCGGAGACGGTGCTCGCTTCCCCCGCCCCGCCGGGCACGCCGTGGTGGCGCGGCGTGGCGGGCGCGTCGTGGCGCGAGCCGTACGGACCCGGCTCTGCGCCCGAGGACGGACATCCGGTGGTGCACGTGGCCTGGTACGACGCGGTGGCGTACGCCGCGTGGGCGGGCAAGCGGCTGCCGACGGAAGCCGAATGGGAGTACGCGGCCCGTGGCGGGCTGGATCAGGCACGCTACCCCTGGGGCGATGAGCTCACCCCCGGCGGGCAGTGGCGGTGCAACATCTGGCAGGGCGAGTTCCCCCTGGTGACGACCAAGGAGGACGGCTGGGTGGGCACGGTGCCCGTCGACGCGCACGAGCCGAACGGCCACGGCCTCTACAACACCGTCGGCAACGTGTGGGAGTGGTCGGCCGACGCGTTCGCACCGGGCAGCGGCACCCGCGCGATGCGCGGCGGTTCGTACCTCTGCCACGACTCGTACTGCAACCGGTACCGGGTGGCCGCGCGCACCGGCAACACCCCGGAGAGCAGCAGTGGGAACATCGGTTTCCGCTGCGCGGCCGACGCATAGCGTGGCCGCGCAGCCGGAACCGGTGCCGTTCAGAGCCAGGGGAACCGGTCTGCGGAGTAGCGGTAGGCGCGGAAGACTGAGTTCTGGGCGCCGGCCGAGGACTCCAGGCCCACGCCTTCGCCGAAGGAGCGGAACTGCGGGACCACGAACTCCCACACCACGTCACCGTCGGGCGTCACCTCGAAGAGCCGTCCGAAGGAGCCTTCGGCGATGAAGGTGTTGCCGTTCGGCAGGCGCTGGGCGCTGGACATGTACGGGCTGAAGAAGTTCTGCGGCGGGTTGTCCTCGTACGCCCACACCTCCTTGCCGGTGTGCGGGTCGAGCTCCAGCACCCGTGAGTACGGAACCGAAGTGGTGTCACGGTAGGTGCCGTTGTCGAAGACGAGGATGGTGCCGCCCGCCAGCTCGTGCGGATGGTGCTGCTGGGCCAGGACGTCCGGGCCGATGCGCCACCGGACGGACCCGTCGGCGCGGTCGACGGCCACGGTGGTGGACGCGCTGCGGAAGCCCACCACGATCGAGCCGTCGGCGCTCTCGTTGACGGTGTTGGCCATCGGCCAGTGGTTGCGGGCGAAGTGCGGGTTCAGCGGCACCTCCTCCGGGTCCAGGTGCTCGATGGCGGCCCAGCGCCACACGATCTCCCCGTCCCAGGTCAGTTCGTACACCACGTCCCCGTAGATCACCCCGCCGGGCGCCTCGGATCCGGGGATGCCGCCCCGGATCCGGGCCGCGTCGGCCGGGTCCAGCGGCTCGACGGCCCCGATGATCAGGTTGCCGTTGCGCAGGATCGAGGCGTCGTGGTGGTGGAAGGGATGCCTGACCTCGCGGATCACCGTGGAGTCGGGCGCCAGTTCCTGGAAGATGCCGCCGTGGTAGACGTCCCAGATGGGGAAGAGGGTGGGGCTGCTGGTGTCCTTGGCCGCGTAGAAGAGGTTCCCGTTGGGGAGGAGCTGCGCCTGGCGGCCGGGCGGGTGCGGGGAGTTCCAGGTGTGGACGGACCGGCCCTCGATGTCGACGAGGTGGATCTCGCCGGCGCTGGTGATCGGGGTGTAGAGGGTGTGGCCGCCGTAGCTGCGCTCGGCGTCGTGGGCGATCAGGCCGACGCCGCGGCGGCGCAGGGTGTTCTGGTCGACGGTCATGAGGATCTCCTCGAGTGGGGTGTGGTTCAGCGGACGGTGACGGCGGCGGGGTCGACGGCCGTCAGGGGGCCGGGGTTCAGGTAGCGCAGCAGTGCGGTGCGGTCGGCGGCGCCCGGCAGGTTCTGGGCGGCCTTGGCCCAGGCGGCCTCCTCCTCCAACTGCGCGAGCAGCTCGGGGGTGAGGCTCGCGCCGTAGGTGTAGCGGGGCTGGTAGCCGTCGACGTAGCCGGCTTGGAGGGCGCCCTTGGACTGGGCCACCACGGCCTGTCGGGCGCCGGCCGGGTCGTCGCCGATTCCGCGCTGGGCGCGCACCAGGGTGCGGAGCACGGCGGCTGTGGTCTCCTCGCTCGCCTTGGGGCCCGCGATGAGCAGGGTCCGCGCCGTGTAGCCGGTGAACGGGAGCTCGGCGTACCGCTCGCCGAGCGTGGTGCGCGCGGCGTCGTAGAAGCTGGGGAAGGTGACGCCGGCGTCGATGTCGCCCCGGGCCAGCGCCGGAGTGACCTGGTTCGGGGCGAGGTTCACCACGGTCACGTCCGCGGCCGTCAGCTGTACGGAGCCGAGCATCCGCGACAGCGCGTACTCGACGTTCGTACCCTGCGGGACTCCGATCTTGCGGCCCTTCAGCGCGGCGAAGCCGGTGATCTGCCGGTCCGTCCGGGTGAGTATGCGCCAGTCGGAGAAGCGGGACAGGTCGGCGACGATCCGCAGGTCCCGCCCTCCGAGCGCGGCCGTGACCGCGGGCAGGTCCCCCACGACGCCGAGCTGCGCCTGGCCGCCCAGCACGGCGTTCAGGGCGTCGCGCCCGGTCGGCTGGGTGGTCACGGTGGCGTCGATGCCCTCGGCGGACCAGAGTCCGCGCTCCTGGGCCACGTAGACGGGCGCCCCGCCGAGGTAGTCGCTGGCGGCGAGGGAGACGGCCGGGCGGCCGGCTTCCGTGGGGCCGGGGCCGCCGGCGCAGCCGGAGGTGAGGGCGCTGAGCAGCGCCGCCGTCAGTACGGCGGCCACCGCGCGGGGTCTGAGCATGGGGAAGTCCTTCCGGGGACGGGGGTGAAGCGGGCAGGAGAGGGGATGGAGGGGCCTCAGTCGGAGCCGAGGTGGCGGGCGATCAGTGAGCGCAGGTCCGGGTCGGGGGGTCCGTCGGGCACCGGGTGGTCGGCCAGCACCCGCCCGGGGGACCCGCCGAGGACGACGACCCGCTGGGCGAGGGCCAGTGCCTCGTCGATGTCGTGGGTGACGAACAGCACGGTGGTGCCCCTGCGCTGCCACAGCTCCCGCAGCAGGCGCTGCATACGGGTCCGGGTCAGGGCGTCCAGGGCGCCGAACGGCTCGTCCATCAGGAGCACTTCGGGCTCGGCGGCCAGGGCGCGGGCCAGCGCGACGCGTTGCTGCATGCCGCCCGAGAGCTGCGCGGGGTACTTGTCGGTGCCGTCCGCGAGGCCGACCTCGGCGAGCGCCTCCAGGGCGCGCCGGCGGCGTTCCGCACGCGGCAGCCCGAGCCGTTTGAGCGCGAACTCGACGTTGCCGCGGGCCGTGCGCCAGGGGAAGAGCGCGTAGTGCTGGAAGACCACGCCGCGGTCGGGTCCCGGTCCGCGCACGGGGCGGGAGCCCGCCGTCACCCTGCCCGTGGCGGGCGGTACGAACCCGGCCACGGCGCCCAGCACCGTCGACTTGCCGCATCCGCTCGGCCCGAGCAGGGCGGTGAACGAGCCCGCGGGCAGTTCCAGGTCCGTCCGCTCCAGCACGGGGGCGGCGCCGTAACCCACGGACAGCCCCTCCAGACGTACGGCCCGGCTCATGACGTGCTCCAGTGCACGAACCGGCGGCCGATCGCGGCCAGTACGAGGTCGACGGCCACGCCGAGCAGCCCGAGCACGAGCAGCCCGGCGAACATCCGGTCCACCCGCAGGAACTGGCCGTCCACCTGGAGCCGGTAGGCCAGACCGCTGTCCGCGCCGCCCAGTTCCGCGGCCACCAGGGCGAGCAGCGCGACCGAAGCCCCGTAGCGCAGCGCCGCGAGCAGGGCGGGCGCGGCGGCGGGCAGCAGCACCTCGATGAACCGCCGGTGCAGCGGTGCCCCCAGCGACCGGGCCGCCCGCAGGTGGGAGACCGGGACCCGGGACACCCCGTCGTGCACGTAGAGCCATACGGCGAGCAGTACGGCGTACGCGATCAGGAGGCGCTTGGCGGTCTCCCCGATGCCGAACCAGGCGGTGGCGAGCGGTACCAGGGCGATGGCCGGGATCGGGCGCAGGAAGGAGACGACCGGGGTGACGGCGGCGGAGAGCTTGGGCAGGTAGCCGGTGGCGAAGCCCAGGGCGCTGCCGACGAGGGCGCCCAGGGCGAAGCCCTGCCCGGCGCGGGCCAGGCTGGCTCCGAGATCGGCCGCCAGGATGCCGCTGCCGGCGCTGTCCGCGAGCGCGGCCAGGGTCTGGGCGGGCGTGGGGAGGAGTCCCGGAGCCACCGCGCCGGACCAGGCGAGCAGGTACCACAGCGCGAGCACGGCGCCTGCCGCGCCCAGGGCCGGGCCCAGTCGGCCGAGTGTCCGGCCGGGCGGTGAGTGGGTGGCTTGCACGGGGCGTCTCCTCCGTCGTCGATAAGTGAGGTCAATAATTGACCACGCTTATGACGGGAGTGTTGCGGCAGTGCGAAACCTCGCCGGGGCGCCGGACCCCTGATCGGTGATGCGGTACGTTCACCTGCGTGTCTCGACCCGAACCCACGCCCGAGGCGATCGAGGTCGGACGGGTGATCCGGAGCTGTCGCAAACAGCGCGGCGTCTCCATGGCCGTCCTCGCCGCCCGCTCGGGCCTCTCCCAGCCCTTCCTCAGCCAGCTCGAACGCGGCCTCGCCACGCCCAGCCTCAGCTCGATCTACCGGATCGCCGAGGCGCTCGACGTCACGCCGGGAACCTTCCTCCGGCCGCCCGGCCGTCCCGGCGCGGTCAGCCACGAGAGCGACCCTCAGGTGATCCGGGTGACCGAGACCGCGGGGCAGGTCGCACAGGTGCTCATCCCCGGGGGCCGCAGCGCGCTGATGGAGGCGTACGAGCACCACTTCGAGCCCGGCCAGGGCGAGCGCAGCTGGTTCGAGCACCCCGGCGAGGACTTCCTCTACGTCCTGGAGGGCGAGCTGGTCCTGGAGCTCGAGGGCGAGGCGCCGCTGACCCTGCGCGCCGGCCAGAGCGCCCACCACCGGGGCGAAGTCCCGCACCGATGTCGCCTGTCGGGCCCGACCCCCGCCCGCACCCTCCTCGTCATCGCGAACGCCTAGGCCGGCCACACTGCGCCGCCCGCGCGTGCGCGCCCCCTCCCCCGCCAAGGATCTGATCCGCCATGAGTGATTCCGCCGCCACACTGAGCGTCGACCAGGCGCAGCCCCGCCTCGACGAGCTGACCGTCGTCGATGTCCGCACTCCCGCCGAGTTCGCGTCCGGCCACCTGCCGGACGCCGTCAACATCCCGCTCGACCGCATCGGGCGGGCGCTGCCGGAGCTCCGGGAGGCCGCCGGACGCAAGCCGCTCCTCCTGGTGTGCTCCTCGGGCACCCGCTCGGACAACGCCACCGCGACCCTGGCCTCCCACGGCATCCCCGCGTCGAGCCTGAGCGGGGGCACCACGGCGTGGGCCGCCGAGGGCCACGGACTGCAGTACGCGGCCGGCCGCCCACGGGCCGTCTGGGCGATGGAGCGCCAGGTCCGCTTCACCGCGGGCGCCCTCGTGCTTCTGGGCCTGGCCCTGGGCCTGTTCGTCCATCCGGCGTTCCGGCTGCTGTCCGCCGGGATCGCGGCCGGGCTGGTGTTCTCCGCCCTCACCAACACCTGCGGCATGGCGGTCGTGCTCGGCAGACTGCCGTTCAACCGGCGGGTGAAGTAGCCCCTGAAGCCCTCGACGCCCCGGAAGCCGTGAGCACCGCGTCGATGGTCCGCCGGGGGGTGTCAGCCCGTCTTGCCGGCCTCCACCGCCTTGTCCGCGATGTCCTCCAGGACGGCTTTCGGGTCACCGCCCGGTTCCACCGCGCGCCCGATGTTGCGCTTGATCGTGTCGCTGACCGTCACCCACGACGGGTCGTTCACCGGGTAGAGCCGGGCGGTCCGCAGCGCGATCAGGAAGTCCTCGTCGGTCTGGCTGAGGCCGCCGCCGGCCGGGGTGCGCGCGGCGGAGGCGGTGGACGGCAGCAGGTGGTAGCGGCCGGCGAAATCCGACAGGTTCTTGTCCTGGTAGACGAACTCCAGGAACTTTCCTATCTCGGCGCGCCTGTCGTTCTGCTTGAAGGCCACCATCCAGTCGGCCACGCCCACGGTCGGCGGGCTCTCCCCCGCGCCGAGCGAGTCCGACACCGGCATGGCGACGGCGCCGACGTCGATGCCCTTCTCGGCCGCCTGGTGGGCGAGCGAGGGATAGCCGTTGAGCATGCCGACCTCGCCGCGCAGGAAGGCGGCGAAGGCGTCTGCGCGGTTGAGCCGGGAGGGCGGGGTGGGCCCGACCAGACCGGGGGTGACCAGGCTGTCCTTGACCCACTGCCAGGTCCTGATGTTCTGCTCGGAGTCGAGGCTGTACTTGCCGCTGCTGTCCGCGTAGCCACCGCCGTTGCTGAGCTCCCAGATCAACGCCTCGGCGTGCGCCTCCTCCGGGCCCAGGGGCATGGCGTACGGGTACTTCACGTCCTTGTCCTTGAGCGCCTTGGCGGCGGCCTTCAGGTCGGACCACGTCTTGGGGGCCTTCTTGACGCCGGCCTTGGCGAAGAGCGCCTGGTTGTAGAAGAGGAGACGGCTGCTCGCCACGAAGGGCAGTCCGTAGAGACGGCTGTTGACGGTCCCCGCCTCGGCGAGCGGCTGCAGGAAGTTCGCCTCGGCTCCGACCGAGAGGAGCTCCTCCGCGGAATAGAGCTTCCCCTGGGCGGCGAAGTCCGAGTAGGAGCCCATGAGCGCCACGTCGGGCGCCTTGCCCGCCTTCACCATCCGGGAGACCTCGCGGTCGATGTCGGCCCACGGCAGCAGCCGGACCTCGACCTTGATACCGGGGTTGGCGGCGGTGAAGTTGCCGGTCACCTTGTCCCAGTAGGCCTTGGAACTGGTGGCCGGGGTGTCGCCGTACTCGGCGGCCACCAGGCGGAGCGTTCCGCCGTCATCCCCGCCGTCGTCCGAACTGCCGCAGCCGGACAGTGGTATCAGCAAGCCGAGCACGACCGCGGTGGCGGCCGCGCCGAAGATCTTTCGTCGCACGGGTGTATTCCCCTGATGTCGCTTGGATGTCGCTGCTCATGGCACACCCGGCCGAGGGTGGCTGCCCTGCGGCCCGGTGGCCGGAATCATCCCCCGATGTGGGAGTGATTGATTCCGCTCTCGGAGCAGGTGTGGCCGATGATCCAGTCAAGGGCTTTCGCTCTTGTGTCTTCCGACATGCCGCGAGCCGTTCCTACGCGCGTAGAGGCGCCGAAGGCCGGGCGGCCGCCGTCTGTGCCGAGGGCGAGGACGGCGGCCGGGCGCGGTCAGACGCGGGGGCGGCGGCGCAGCAGCGGGTCGGACAGCGCGGGCGGCACGTATCCGGCGTCCCGGGCGGACAGGTTGGTGCCCGGCGGCACGATCTTGTCGATGCGGTCCAGTACGTCCGTGCTCAGCCGTACCCGGTCGGCGCCCAGCTGGCTCTCCAACTGCTCGAAGGTGCGGGGTCCGATGATGGCCGAGGTGACTGCGGGGTGCTCCAGGACGAAGGCCAGGGCCAGTTGGACCAGGGTCAGTCCCGCTTCCTCGGCGAGCTGGGCCAGCGCCTCGGCGGCGTCCAGTTTGGCCGCGTTCTCGGGGTCGGCGATGTCGAAGCGCGCGGCCTGCCGGTCGATGCGGCTGGAGGCGGGCTGTTCGCCGCCCTTGCGGTACCGGCCGGACAGCCAGCCGCCGGCGAGGGGGCTCCAGGTGAGCACGCCGAGTCCGTACCGCTGGGCCACGGGCAGGACCTCGCGCTCGACGCCGCGCGCGAGCAGCGAGTACGGGGGCTGCTCGGCCACCACGCGTTCGCGGCCGCGGCGCTCGGCGAGCCACTGGCCCTCGACGATCGCGGAGGGCTCGAAGGTGGAGGTGCCGATGTAGCGGATCTTGCCCTGGTGGACGAGGTCGCTGAGCGCGCCCAGCGTCTCGTCGAAGTCGGTCTCCGGTTCGGGCCGGTGGACCTGGTAGAGGTCGATCCAGTCGGTACCGAGCCGGCGCAGGCTGTTCTCCACCTCGCGGATGATCCAACGACGGCTGTTCCCCTGATCGTTGGGGTCGCCGCCGAGGCTGCCGTGGAACTTGGTGGCCAGCACCACCCCGTCCCGTCGGCCGCCGGCGAGCGCCTTGCCGACGATGGTCTCCGACTCCCCCGCCGAGTACACGTCCGCCGTGTCGACGAAGTTGATGCCGGAGTCGAGGGCCCGGTGGATGATGCGGACGCTGTCGGCGTGCTCGGTGTTGCCGCGGGCCCCGAACATCATGGTGCCCAGACAGAGCGGGCTCACCCTGACGCCGGTGCGTCCGAGCAGGCGGTGGTCGGTCATCGTGCACTCCCGTTGACGAGTTGATCGGTAGGGGTGCCGGCCGGAACCGGACCCTGCGGACGGAGGGCGGCGGCGCCCTGCCGGTAGGCGTCCCACAGGCGCCGGTACGGGCCCTGGGCGGCGAGCAGTTGGGCGTGGGTGCCCGTCTCGACGACGGTCCCGGCGTCGAGGACCACCACGCGGTCCGCGCGGGCGGCCGTGGTGAGGCGGTGGGCCACCACGACGGTGGTGCGCCGCCGGGTGAGGGCCTCGACGGCCGCGGTGACCCGCCGTTCGGTGGCGAGGTCGAGTGATGCGGTGGCCTCGTCGAGCAACAGGATGTCGGGGTCGACCAGTTCGGCCCTCGCGAGGGCGAGCAGCTGGCGCTGGCCCGAGGAGAGGCCGCGGCCGCGTTCCCCGATCCGGGTGAGATAGCCGTGCGCGAGCGTGGCCACCATCTCGTGGGCTCCGACGGCCCGTGCGGCGGCCTCCACCTCCGCGTCGGTCGCGTCCGGCCGTCCGTAGGCGATGGCGTCGCGGACGCTGCCGCCGAAGAGGTGCGGCTCCTGCGGGACGATGCCAAGTCGGCGCCGATAGCCCGTCAGGTCGAGTTCGCGCAGGTCGTGGCCGTCGACGCGGACGGCTCCGGAGGCCGGGTCGTAGAAGCGGGCGAGGAGCTTGACCACGGTCGACTTGCCCGCGCCCGTGGTGCCGACGAGGGCGACGGTCTCGCCCGGGGCGATGCGCAGCCTGATGCCGTGCAGCACGTCCCGGTCCGATCCGCCCGCGTAGTGGAACGACACGTCGTCGAACTCGATCTCCCCGCGCAGGGTCCCGACGGGCCGCGGCGCGGACGCCGGCGGTGTGCCGACGGGGGTGCGCATCAGGGTGCGCAGACGGCTCATGCCGATGACCGCCTGCTGGTACCCGTCGAAGACGGGGGACAGCTGCTGGATGGGGGCGAAGAACAGCTCGACGCAGAGCAGGAACGCGATCAGGGTGCCCGCGGTCAGCCCGCCGGAGACCACCTGTCCGGCTCCGACGGCGAGGACGGCGGCCGTGGACAGCGTGCCGAGGAACTCGACGAAGGGGAAGAAGGTGCCCATGTACCGCTGCGCCCGCAGCCGGGACTCTCCGAACGCCCGCGCGAGGGCGGCGAAGTCGTCGGCGTTGCGCTGTTCCCGGCGGAAGGCCTGGGTGATCCGCAGGGCCCCGACGTTCTCCTGGAGGCAGGCGTTGACCGTGCTGATCTGCTCGCGGGCCTCCAGATAGGCGGGGACCGAGTAGTGCCGGAAGAGGGCGGTCGCCACGATCAGCGGCGGCAGCGCGGCGAGCAGGACCAGCGCCAGCTGCGCGTCGATGACCAGCAGGGACACCAGGACTCCGAGGACCGTCAGCAGGCTGACGACCGCCGTGATGAGGCCGGTCTGGAGGAAGTTCGACACGGCGTCCACGTCGGTGGTCATCCGGGTCATGATCCGGCCCGCGAGTTCCCGTTCGTAGTAGTCGAGGCCGAGGCGCTGCAGTTGGGCGTACGTCTTGACCCTCAGGGTGTAGAGGAGCCGCTCGCCGGTGCGCCCGGTGGTGCGGACCTGGGCGACGCCGAGCAGCCAGTTGACGGCGACGACCGCGGCAGCCGCGGCGGCGGCCGCCAGCAGGACCCCCCTCGCCTGGCCGGTGACCCCGCTGTCGACGCCGTGCCGGACGAGTACGGGTACGGCGATCTGGGCGAGTGCGTCCACGGCCACCAGCAGGAGCCCGCCGAGCAGCGGGATCCTGAAGGGGCGCAGCAGGGAGCCGAGGCGGAAGGCCGGGTCGCCCGCCACAGCCTGTGCGAGCGGGACGCCGGGCTCGGCGGCGGGCAGCGGGATCCTGGCCAGCGCGGCCAGCAGCTCGGGGGCGGGCGGGGCGGAGCCGAGCACCCCGCTGCCGGGTCCGCCGCGGCCGGGGCCGGAGGCGGCTGCTTGCGCGAGTGCGTTCGCGGCGCGGACCGCGGTGCCCTCGTGGTGGGCGGCAGCTGCCCCGGCAGGGTGTCTCCACAGCTCCTCGGTGACGCCGCCGACCGGAACGCCGGAGGCGCGCGCGGTCCCGGCGGCCGCGTCGGGGGCGTCGGCGCGGTCAGGTCCGTCGGGACGGGCCGGGGTGGACAGCAGGGACCGGAAGAGGGCCGAGCGGGCGCGCAGTTCGTCCGGCGTGCCGATGTCGGTGATCCGGCCGCCGTCCATCAGCGCGACGCGGTCCGCGAGCTCCAGGGTCGATTCGCGGTGGGCGACGATGAGGGTGGTGCGACGGCGGTCCGCCTCCTTGAGGCCGGCGTGGATCTCCGACTCGACACGGGCGTCCAGGGCGGAGGTGGCGTCGTCCAGGACGAGGACGGCGGGGTCGATCAGCAGGGCGCGGGCGAGCGCGACCCGCTGGCGCTGGCCGCCGGAGAGGGTGAGTCCCTGTTCGCCGACGATCGTGTCGTATCCGTCGGGGAGGCGGTCGATGAACTCGTCCGCCCGGGCGAGCCGGGCCGCCTCGCGGACCTGGGCGTCGGTCGCGTCCTGGATCCCGTACGCGATGTTGGCCCGGATCGAGTCCGAGAGGAGGAGGCTCTCCTCGAAGACGAAGCCGATCCGGGAGCGCAGGGAGGCCAGGGTGAGGTTCCGTACGTCGTGGCCGCCGACGGACACGCTGCCGGACCGGGTGTCGTAGAAGCGCGGCAGGAGCGCGGCGACGGTCGACTTGCCGCAGCCGGCCGGCCCGACGAGGGCGAGCGTCTCCCCCGGGCGCACGTCCAGGGTGAAGCCGGACAGCAGTGGGGCGGCCTCGCCGTAGCCGAAGGTCACCTCGTGCCAGGCCAGGGCCGGTGCGGCGGGTCCGAGGTCGCGTGCGCCGGGCGCGTCGGCGATCACGGGTGCCTCGTCGACGACCTCCAGGACGCGTTCGGCGCCCGCGCGGGCCTGCTGCCAGACGGTGAGGAGGGTGGCGACCTGGCGCACCGGCGTGACGAGGGCGCCGAGGTAGGCGGTGAAGGCGAGGAACGTGCCGAGGGAGAGCTGTCCGTCGATGGCGAGCCAGCCGCCGAGGGCGAGGACCGCCACCTGTCCGAGCGCCGGTACGGCTTGCAGCGCCGGGTTGTAGCGGCTGGTGAAGTCGACCACCCGCAGCCGGGAGGCGAAGAGCGCGCGGACGCGTTCCTCGAGGCCGCGCAGTTCACGGTGTTCCTGGCCGAAGCCCTTGACGACGCGCACCCCGGTGACGGTGGCCTCGACGGCGGACGCCACCTCGGCCGCCTCCTGCTGGGCGTGCCAGTTGGCGGGGAAGAGGGTACGGCGGCTGTGCAGGGCGATCATCCACAGGGCGGGCCCGACGACCAGGGCGACCACGGTGAGGAGCGGCGAGAGCCACGCCATGAAGACGAGGGAGACGCCGAACATCAGCACGTTGCCCGTGAGGTTGGGCAGGAACTGGAGCAGGGTCTGGATGAGGGTGATATCCGAGATGGACCTGCTCACGACCTCCCCGGTGCGCAGGCTGTCCTGCTGGGGGCCGCCGAACCGCAGGAGGGCGGCGAAGGCATCGTTGCGCAGGTCGTACTGGACTCCGAGGGAGAGCCGTCCCGAGCGGTAGCGGCGGACGAAGGACGCGCCGAAGCGGACCGCCCCGAGGCAGACCAGGAGCACGATCCAGGGTACGAGGGCGGCGCCGTCCGCGGCGGCGACGTCGTCCACCACGTGGCGCAGCACGAGGGGCAGTGCGGCGGCGGCGACCGCCGCCACCGCGGCGGCTCCGAAGGCCAGCACGACGTCGGTGCGGTGGCGCAGGCTGTAGCCGACGAGCCTGCGTGCCCAGCTTCCGGCCGGCGGTCCGCCGGCGGGGCCGGCCGCCGCGTCGTGCGCGGTGGCCGGCCCCGTCGTGGGGGTGGGACAGCCCGTCATCGGGCCTCCACCAGGCTGGTGCCGGGGTGGCCGGCGCCCGGGGCGGGGGCGTCGAACAGGCGGTTGGCGGGGCGCGGGAGGCCATAGTGCTCGCGCAGGGTCGTGCCGGTGTACTCGGTGCGGAACAGGCCGCGTTCCTGGAGGATCGGGACCACTTGGTCGACGAAGCGCTCCAGCCCCGAGGGCAGTACGGCGGGCATGATGTTGAAGCCGTCGGCGGCTCCGCTCTCGTACCAGTGCTCGATGCTGTCGGCGACCTGCTCCGCGGTGCCGGCGAAGGTGCGGTGCCCGCGGCCTCCGCCGAGCCGCCCGATCAGCTGGCGTACGGTCAGCCGTTCGCGGCGGGCCAGGTCCACGACGAGGGTGTAGCGGCTCTTGGCTCCTTCGATCTCGTCCTCGGTGGGGATGTCGTCGGGCAGTTCGGAGTCGAGGTCCAGGGCGTCCGGGGCGATGCCGAGCCGCTGGGCGAGCTGCCGCTTGGCGTATTCGGGGACGATGAGCCGGTCGAGTTCGGCGTCCAGTTCGCGGGCCTGCGCCTCGGTGTCGCCGATGACGGGGACGATGCCGGGCAGGATCTTGATGCCGTCCGGGTCGCGGCCGAGGGCGAGGGCCCGCCGCTTGACGTCCTTGTAGAAGGCGATGCCCTCGTCGAGGGTCTGCTGCGCGGTGAACACCGCCTCGGCGTAGCGTGCCGCGAAGTCCTTGCCGTCCTCGCTGGAGCCCGCCTGGACGAGGAGGGGGTGCCCTTGGGGGGAGCGTTCCACGTTGAGCGGGCCGTCGACGCGGAAGAACTCGCCTCGGTGGTCGATGGGGCGGACCCGGTCGGCGAGGGTGTGGACGCCGGCCTCCTTGTCCGCGACGACGGCGTCGTCGGCCCAGCTGTCCCAGAGCTTGGTCGCGACGTCGACGAACTCGGCGGCGCGCCGGTAGCGCTCGTGGTGCAGGGGGGTGTCGTCGAGGCCGAAGTTCCGTGCGGCCTCGGCGCCGGCCGTCGTGACGATGTTCCATCCGGCCCGGCCGTTCGAGACGTGGTCGAGGGAGGCGAATCTCCGGGCCAGGTTGAAGGGTTCGTTGTAGCTGGTGGAGGCCGTGGCGATGAGTCCGATCCGGCTGGTGGCCGCCGCGAGCGCGGTCAGCAGCACGGTCGGCTCCAGCTTGCTGGAGGGCCGCCGACCGGGGTCGTTGTAGAGAACGGGGCTGTCGGCGAGGAACACCGAGTCCAGCAGGCCACGTTCGGCGATGCGGGCGAGGTTCTGGTAGTGCGCGAGGCCGGTGCCGCCGTCGGCGGGGCTCTCGGGGAGCCGCCAGGACGCCTCGTGGTGGCCGACCGACATGAGGAAGGCGTTGAGGTGGAGGTGCTTGCGCTCAGGCGTTCGCGACATCGGGGTCGTCCTTCCGGAGGTCATGGTGGTGGTCGGTGGGTGCGGGGTGCTCCGACACGCCGAGGGCGGCGAGCAGGGTGTCCCGGTACTCCTGGAAGCGCGGGTGGCGCCGGCTCCGGGGGGTGGGCAGCTCGACGGCGAGGTCGACGGAGATGCGGCCCTCGTCCAGGACGAGCACGCGGTCGGCGAGCTCCACCGCCTCGTCGACGTCGTGGGTGACGAGGAGGACCGCGGGGCGGTGCCGTTCGTAGAGTTCGCGCAGCAGCCCGTGCATGCGGATGCGGGTCAGGGCGTCCAGCGCGCCGAACGGCTCGTCCGCCAGGAGCAGTTCCGGGTCGCTCACCAGGGCGCGGGCCAGGGCGGCACGCTGCTGTTCGCCGCCGGACAGCTCGTGGGACCAGGCACGCTCCCGGCCCTCCAGGCCGACCTCGGCGAGGGCCCGTACTCCGCGTTCGCGGACGCCGGGTCCGTGCAGTCCGAGGGTGACGTTGTCCAGGACCCGCAGCCAGGGCAGCAGGCGGGAGTCCTGGAAGGAGAGGGAGACCCGTTCGGGGACGGTCAGCCCGCCCGATCCCTCGACGTCGTGGTCGAGGCCGGCCACGGCGCGCAGCAGGGTCGACTTCCCGGAGCCGCTGCGGCCCAGCAGCGCGGTGAACTCACCTGCTCCGATGGTCAGATCGAGTTCCTTGAGGACGGTCCGGTCGCCGAAGCGGCGGACCAGCCCGCTGGTGCGCACCGCGGCCGGGGCGTGGTCCCGTACCCGGGTGCCGGGGTCGGCGGTCAGCCCGCCAGCGTGCGTCGCCACGACAGGGCCCTCCTTTCGATCGCGCGCACCAGTGCGTCGGAGGAGAAGCCGAAGATCCCGTAGGCCACCAGGCCGACGATGATCACGTCGGACTGTGCGTACTGCTGGGCCTGGAACATCATGTAGCCGATGCCGCTGGTGGCGTTGATCTGCTCGACGACGATCAGGCCCAGCCAGGCCGAGGTCACGCCGAGCCGCAGGCCGACGAAGAATCCGGGCAGGGAGCCGGGGAGGACCACCTTGCGCAGGAAGCGCCACCGGCTCAGGCCGAGCACTTCGGCGAGTTCGACGTGGCGGCTGTCGATGCTGGTGAGCGAGGCGTACGTGTTGATGTACATGTTGACCGCGACGCCCAGGGCGATGACCGTGACCTTCATCTGCTCGCCGATGCCCAGCCAGAGGATGAGCAGGGGCAGCATGGCCAGCGACGGAATGGCGCGCTTGATCTGGAGCGGCCCGTCGACCAGGTACTCGCCCGTGCGGCTGAGTCCGGCGAGCACGGCGGCCGCGACTCCGGTCACGACACCGAACAGCAGGCCGAGACCGGCGCGCTGGAGCGAGATCAGCACGTTGCCCTGGAGGCGGCCGTCCGCCACGAGATCGCCCGCGGTGGCGATCACGGTGCCGGGACCGGAGAGGATGCGCGGGTCGAGGACGCCTGCGGCGGACGCCGCCCACCAGACGGCGATGAGCAGGGCGGGCCCCAGGAGCCGGCCGAAGGGGACGCCGCGCCCGGGTCCCAGCCGCCGGGCCTTGCGGGCCGCGGGGCGCCGGCGTCCGGTGTACGGGCCGGAGGGCTCCACGGCGGTGCCGGGCCGGCCGGTCACGGCTGCGGGTGCCGGGGCTTCGGGCCGGTCCGTCACGGCCCCGGGCGTCACCCCCTCGGGCCGGTCCGTCGCAGCCCCGGGCGTCACCGCATCGGGCCGGTCCGTCACGGCCTCGGGTGCCGGGGGCTGTACGCGCAGACCCGTCAGTGCCTCGCTCATGCGCCCTCCCGGTATCCGGCCGGCACGGCGGCGGCCGCGAGGCCCTCGAACCGGCGGTCGAACAGCGTCTTGACGTCGACCTTCGGTACGAAGCCGCCCTCGGCCATCAGGTCCGCGGTCTCCTGCTCCCACGCGATGGCCTTGTCCCAGTTCGCCGGGAACCGGGGTTTCGCGAGGGAGTCGACGATGCGCCGGCCGTCGGCCGCGCTGACGCCCTGGTCCTTGACGTAGTACGCCTCGATCCACTGGTCGGCGTTCTCCCACGCCCAGGCCACGCCCTGCGCCCAGAGGGTGACGTAGCTGCGTACGGCTGCCGCCTTCGCCGGGTCGTTCAGGACCTCCAGGGGCGCCCACAGGACGGTGAGCAGGTCGACCACGTCGGTCGGTACGCCGCGGGCGCCGTCCTTGCCGTACTGGCTCAGGTACTTGGTCAGCGTCGGCTCGCCGAGGGGCGCGACGTCGACCTGCTTCGACTGGAGCGCGGTGAGGAACTGCGTGCTCGGCAGCGCCACCAGCTGGACATCGGAGTTGGCGAGTCCGGCCTTCTTCAGGGCCCGCAGGACGACCACGCCCTGGGCCTGTCCCTGGGAGAAGGCGATCTTCTTGCCCTTGAAGTCCTCGGCGGTCCTGATGGACGAGCCGGGCGCCGTGGCGAAGGTGTACGTGGGGTGGTGGCGTTCCTGCACAGCGACGATCCGGGCCTTCACACCGATGGCTTCGGCCTGGATCGGCGGAATTCCGGCATTGCTCGCGATGTCGATCGAGCGCGCCCGGAATCCCTGGATGATGTCGGGGCCCGCATTGAGGTTGATCCAGGAGGAGACGTTGAAGGGGAGGTTCTTGTCGAGTCCGGAGGTGGCCAGTTGGATCTGCGAGGTCCGCACGGCCACGGCCAGGGACGTACCGGCGGGCGGCGGCCCGGTGGGCAGTTCGCCCACGGGCCCGGAATGGGCCGCGTTCGTTGTCTGGGGGGCACATCCGGCGGCAGCCAGGAAAGCGCCGCCGGCGAGGGTGAGGAATCCTCTGCGCCCCAATCGGGGGGAGGAAGTGCGGGAGGGCATGGATGTTCCTGTTCTCATGACGGGGATTCGCCGGTCGCCGGAGTTCACAGGGAGTGGTAGGCGCCGTTGTGGAAGAGCAGGGGCCGGCCGCCCTCTGCCTGCCAGGCCTCTGCGACGCGCGCCACGACGATGTGGGCGTCTCCCGCGGGAACGAGCTGTTCGACGGTGAGGCGCAGCCAGCCGGTGACCCCGTCGAGCACGGGCTCGCCCTGCGGCAGCCGGTGCCACCGGGTCGGCGCGGCGAACCGGTCGACACCGCTGGTCGCGAAGCGCCTGGCCAGGTCTTCCTGGGCGGAGCCGAGGAAGTTGACCACCACGGACCCGGCCCGCTCCAGGTGCGGCCACGAGGAGGAGCTGTTCGCGATGCCGAAGGAGACGAGGGGCGGTTCGAGCGACACCGAGGTCAGCGAGGTGGCGGTGAAGCCGACCGGGCCCGCCCCGGAGTCGGCCGTGACGACCACGACCCCGCCCGGGTAGGCGCGGAAGATCTGCTTGAAGCGGGCCGGCTCGACCAGGCTCGCTGCCGGATACGAGGACAAGGAAATACTCAACGTTCCCCCAGGGTGAATGGTGCCGTGCGCTGCCTTTGCGCGGCGTCCGCTGGAGTCGGCGGTACGGAAAAGGGCGCAAGGAAGCGGATCTCGGCGGAATGGGCGCGGCAGAGCAGGGACCGGCACGTTGCCGGTCGGGCTCAGGAATGCCGGGGAAAGGCGTACGCGAAAGGAGGCGCGCAGCGCGTCGTGACGGCGGTGGAAGCGCCGCCGGCTCTCATGTCAACAACAGGAGCGGTGCGCGTGCCGTCGGTTCCTCTGCGGGCTGCTCATGAATCCATCCTCCCTTTCGGGAGACAGCACGGTCAACAATGCAACTTTCTGAATTAAGTCGATTTCCTGAGGTCGCGGCCCCGGGTCAGGAGACGGCCGGCAGGGCGGGCCACGGGCCCAGCGGGTCGTCGTGGAGGGCGCCCAACGCGACGGCCGCTCCCGCGGTGGCGAGCACCGACCCGGTGAAACTGCTGGGCACGACGGACCGCCCGGCGTCGTCGCACACCACGGACCGCGCCTCCACTTCCGCCCGCAACTCGTCCATGCACGCGGGGAGTCGGCCCGTTCCCTGTTCGACCACGACCAGCACCTCGGGATCGAACATGTCCAGCAGCACCGCCGCCGCCCTGCCCGTGAGCCTGGCCCGCTGCCGGAACAGCTCTGCCGCCACGGGATCACCCGCGACGGCAAGGTCCAGCAGTTCGGCGAACCTCGCGACGGGAAGGCCCCGTTCGACGGCTCGGCGCACCATGGCCGGCTCCGAGACCTCGGACTGGAGGCAGCCGGCCGTACCGCAGGTGCACGAGGCGCCGGACGAGGCGGTGCCCACCGTCAGGTGCGCCACGTTCCCCGCTCCGAACCGCGGCCCCTGGTGCACGGCGCCCGCGGTGGCGAACGCGGCGTCGACGACGTTGCCGACGAACAGCACGACGGCACTGCCGCGGGTGGCCGCCTCGCCGATGAGCTGCTCGGCGCGCGCGAGGGCCCTCGAATGGCTGTCGAGGTGCACGGGCACACCGGTCGCCGCGGCGAGCTCGTCCCGTACGGCAACGCCCCGCCAGCCCAGTTGGGGGTGGTGCACCACGGTCCCGGCCTCGGGATCGACCCAGTGCCCGGTGGCCACGCCCAGGGCGAGGGCCGTCCGCCCCGCCCCGTGCGCGGCCAGCAGCCGAGGCAGTCCGGCGGCCACCCGGGCGAGCACCCGGCCGGGTTCGGTGCCCTCGTGGGGCCGGCGCTCTTCCGCGACGATCCGCCCGGTCAGGTCCATCAGGGAGAGCGTCGTGTGGGGAACCGCGATGTGCGCCCCGGCGACGAGGAACCGGCTGGTGTCGATCTCGACGGGAATGTAGGGGCGGCCCAGTCCCCGGGGGCCCGCCGTCTCGGGGCCTTCCCTGACCAGCCCCCGGTCCAGCAGAGCCGCGCAGTGCCCGCTGACCGCCGCGGGCGAGAGTCCGGTGAGCCGGGCGACGGTGCTGCGGGCGACGGGGCCGTGGTCGAGGACGGCCCCCAGCACCGCCCCGGTACCGGATGACCTCCGCAGCGGATTCGCGCTCGCGGACGGGATGTCGGAACGGCGCAGCGGAGTACGGCGGTTGGCTGAGGTCTTCGATCGGTCCACGGGGGCCTTCCAGGTCCTGTGCGGTGGCGCGCAACGCCGGGCGCCGGAACCGGCGCGCGACGGGCGGCCGATTCCGGGCGAGGACGTGCGCAGGAAGCTCCACGGAGGGAGCGCTGTTCACCAGAACGCGGGGACACTGCGGGAGTTCAGGCTCCGCGCCCACTGCCGGGCAGGACGAAGACGAGGGATCCGCGCGGTCGCCGTACGGTCAGGACCGCTGACACGCGGCGGAGCAGACACGCTTCAGGTCGACATGACCTCGTGTCGTCAGAAGCGCGGATCGGTACATGGCGCGCAACATAGCCGGGGCGGCGCGAGCCGGTCAAACGCCTGCCCGCACCGTGGACGGCCTTCCCCGTCCGCGCGCAACCACATGGGCGGGAATCCATGGCGAACGCCGGGTGACGAGCCCACCCGCCTCGCGGCCTGCGCGCGGCGGCCGGGGCGGCACCCCGCGCGCAGGCCGCGCCGGTCGTGCTCAGGCGGCCCTTTCACCGGGCTCGAGGACGGCCTCGACGTCGACCACGACATCGACCGTGGGGCTGACGACCACTCCGCCGCGGCCGACCACGTCGTTCCAGTTCACGCCGAAGTCATGCCGGTTGATGCGCGTCGTTGCGGTGAAACCGGCGCGCCGCCGGGGCCCGAGATCCCGTCCGTCCTCCCACCAAGGGGTGTCCCACTGCCCCAGGTAGGTGACGTCGAAGGTCACGGGGCGCGTCACGCCGCGCACCGTGAGATCTCCGGTGACCTCGAACTCGATGCCGCTCACCTGATGTACGCGCGACCCGACGAACGTCCAGGTCGGGTGATGGTCGACGTCGAAGAAGTCGGCGCTGCGGAGGTGGGCGTCGCGCTGGGGCTGCCCGGTGTACACCTGGGTGGCGTCGACCGTCGCCTCGACGCGCGCCTCCTCCGGCTTGTCGGGATCGACCTCCAGCGTGCCGTGCACGTTCTTGAGCTGCCCGCGCACGTGGGTGACCATCATGTGCCGGGCGCGGAACTCCGCCGCGGTGTGACCGGGCTCGAAGAACCACTTGGTCATGGCCATGCGCGCTCCTGGCCGACGTGCCAATGGTGCCCGTGGGGCCCGTGGTGCGTCACCCGTGTTCGCTGACGCCGTCGACGACGAGGGCGACGCCGATGCCGAGCAGCCAGACGTCCTTGGCCAGCGCGATCCCCTGCTCCGTGGGGCGCAGGCTGCCCTCCTGCCGCATCCCCGGCGTCCGCAGGTAGAGCCCGAGGGTGCCGGCGGAGAACGCGGTCACCGCGGCCCCTGCGACAGCGGCCGGGACGAACGGCACGAGCAGCGCGGCGGCGATGGCGATCTCGCCGGCGGCGAGGAGCCGGACGAACTTCTGGGCATCCTGCTCGCCCAGGAACGGGTAGGTGTGAGCGGCGAACTGGTGCAGTCCCTCAGCGGTGGCCTCGTCCGCGCCCAGCTTCGAAACGCCGGAGTTCAGGAAGAACGTGCCGGCCGTCAGCCTGAGCGGAAGCTGCCTCGCCATGGAACCCCAAGCCGAACAGGATGCCATCCGGAGCCTCCCAAGATTGACCCCCCTTACAACCCTGCCACCCCTTCGAACCGTGTCAAACGGGCGTCGGGGTCCCCCGGCTGCGGGCGCGCCTCTGACCAGGTCAGGAGCCTGTTTCGGGTCGGCTCGAGCGCCCGACGCGCACGACGCGCCCGATCCAGTCGGCGAGGAGTGCGCGCAGGAGTTCCGGTCGCTCGTGGGGCAGGGCGTGGCCCGCGTCGTCGACGACGGCGAGCGAGGCGTGCGGGTAGTGGTCGACGAGGTCGACGGCGGCGGCGTACCCGACCGTCGAGTCCAGCCGCCCGGCCACGACGGCTGTCGGGCCTGCGTAGGCCGGCGCGTCATCGGGGGTGAGCGCCCACCGTTCGCCGATCCGTTCGAGCGCCGCCTCGTCGACGAGCGCGGCGGCCGGGGCGACGTACCGCTCGTACCGTTCGAGCATCTCCGGGGTCTGGATCACGAAGTAGCTCCGGAAGACGTCGTCACCGATCTCACCCGATCCGGCGACGACACGGTGCTCCGGGACGTCCCGGAGCCTCGGCAGCAGCGGACAGACCAGCGCCAGGCCGGCGACCTGCGCCTGGCGCCTCGCGGCCATCGCCTGCGCGTAGTACGCGCCCGCCGAGTGACCGGCGAGGAGGTACGCGGACCCGCCCGTGACCTCGTCGGCGAAGCCGAGCAGCGTGTCGAGTACGTCGTCGGCGCTGCGCAGCGTCCCGGGAGCGGTGCTCCGGCCCATGCCGGGAAGGTCGGGATAGATCCGCCGCAGCCCCGCGACGCCGTCGAGAGCCGGCTCGAAGCAGGCCTCGGTCTCGCGGTGGTCCACGCCGGCGCCGTGGAGCACCAGCACGGGTCGACCGGTCCCGTGCTCCACGTAGTGGACCACCACCTGGCCCACCCGGATCTCCATGCCCGCATGCTAGCCGCGCAGGGGCGGCGCGAGGCCTCGTCGCGCCGCGGGAGAAAAAGTTTCGGGGAGGATGTCGAGAACCCGGAACCGGCTCCGTCCCTGCAGTGAACGCGACCACAATGGGTCGCACGGCACCGAGGAGAAACACCATGGCCAAGTACCTGCTGCTCAAGCACTACCGCGGCGCCCCGGCAGCGGTCAACGACGTCCCCATGGACCAGTGGACGCCGGAGGAGATCTCCGCGCACATGCAGTACATGCACGACTTCGCGGCCCGGCTCGAGGGGACCGGCGAGTTCGTCGACGGTCAGGCACTCGCCCCCGAGGGGACGTTCGTCCGGTACGACGGCGAGGGGCGCCCGCCGGTCACCGACGGCCCGTTCGCCGAGACCAAGGACCTCATCGCCGGCTGGATGGTGATCGACGTCGACAGCTACGAGCGCGCCCTCGAGCTGGCCGGGGAACTGTCGGCCGCCCCCGGGGCCGGCGGAAAGCCGATCCACGAGTGGCTGGAGCTGCGCCCGTTCCTGGCCGCGCCGCCCACCATCACGGAGTGACCTTCCAGGTGAACGACGTGAACCAGGTGAACGAGGCCCTGCTCCGGAGCCTCACGCCGAGCGTGCTCGGGATCCTCGTCCGCCGCGGAGCCGACTTCGCTGCGGCCGAGGACGCCGTACAGGACGCGCTGCTCGAGGCCGTCCGCGTCTGGCCGGACGACCTGCCGCGGGACCCGAAGGCCTGGCTGATCACGGTGGCCTGGCGCCGGTTCCTCGACGCGACCCGCTCGGACGCCGCCCGGCGCCGACGCGAGGACCTCGTCGACGAGGAGCCGGCGCCCGGGCCGGTGCCCGGGGCGGACGACACCCTCCAGCTCTACTTCCTGTGCGCCCACCCGTCGCTGACGCCGTCGTCCGCGGTCGCGCTCACGCTGCGCGCCGTCGGCGGTCTGACCACCCGCCAGATCGCCCGGGCCTACTTGGTGCCCGAGGCGACCATGGCGCAGCGCATCAGCCGGGCCAAGCGCACCGTCTCGGGCGTGCGGTTCGACCAGCCCGGCGACGTCTCCACCGTGCTGCGCGTCCTCTACCTGGTCTTCAACGAGGGCTACTCCGGCGACGTCGACCTCGCCGCCGAGGCCATCCGGCTCACCCGGCAGCTCGCGGCCGCGATCGACCACCCCGAGGTGGCGGGGCTGCTCGCCCTGATGCTGCTCCACCACGCCCGGCGCGCCGCCCGGACCGCGCCCGACGGCAGCCTGGTGCCGCTCGCCGAGCAGGACCGCGGCCGGTGGGACACCGGGCTGATCGCCGAGGGCGTCGGGATCCTTCAGGCGGCCCTCGCCCGCGACCGGCTGGGCGAGTTCCAGGCCCAGGCCGCCATCGCGGCCCTGCACGCC
Organism: Streptomyces sp. NBC_00207; assembly: GCF_045160965.1. Lineage (NCBI taxonomy): Bacteria > Bacillati > Actinomycetota > Actinomycetes > Kitasatosporales > Streptomycetaceae > Streptomyces > Streptomyces sp. NBC_00207. The sequence continues at coordinate 622,957 of NZ_CP130715.1, forward strand.
GACGCGCCCACCGCCGGTGAGACCGACTGGGTGCAGATCGTCGAGTGGTACGACGAGCTGGCGCGCCTGACCGACAGCCCGGTCGTGCGGCTCAACCGCGCGGTGGCCGTGGGCGAGGCCGACGGGCCGCGCGCCGGCCTGGCGGCGCTCGCGGCGCTGGACGACTCACTGCCCCGCCACACCGCGGTGGCGGCGTACCTCCACGAGCGCGACGGCGACCCGGTGACGGCCGCGCGCCTGTACGCCGAGGCGGCTCTGAAGGCCCCCAACACCGCCGAGCGCGACCACCTGACGCGGCAGGCCGCCCGGCTCAACGCCGGCCGGAGTCGCTGACGGGCTCGCGGTGCGGCAAGTTCACAGTTGGCCGGTGTCGACGTGGGGGGCGAAGTGCCGGACCGCGGCGATGAGGCGCCGTCGCTCGATGGAGCCCCGAGTGCCGCCGGCGCTCAGGTCCAGGTCGACCCGGGTCTCGGTGTGCCGTGCCAGGCCGCGTTGCGGCCGCGGGAGCGGCCGCCCGCTCCGGAGGTGCACGCGGACCATCGCGCTCCCGGGTGACGCCGGACTCAGTGCGGACACGTCGGCCCAGGGGATGAGCTGGCTCTCGACGATGAACCAGGCACCCGTGCCGAGGCTGCGCACGGTGATGCCGTCCGCGTCGAAGGCGACGCTCTGCTCGAAGAACAGCGCCTGTGCCAGCCGCACCAGGCATGCGATCGCTCCGAGCGCCGGCACGACGAGCCACAGGGCGTCCCAGCCGTCCTCCGTCTCACCGCTCTGGGTTCGGAGGTAGAACCACCATGCAAAGCCTGCTGCCGCCACCAGCCAGGCGACGGCCGCGGCCTTGCGGTGGGAGCGCGGTACGGCGAGCTGGAGGCGCTCGGGGAGGTCCCTTTCAACGGTCGGCCGCTTTTTTCGGCGCCGGGGCAGGGTGTGGGGGGCGAAGTGCCGTACGGCTTCCTCGGCCGTCTGCTTGAGGGCGTCGGGGTCGGGGCGCCGGGGCCGGGCGGGACTGCCGTCGGATCCCGTGCAGGTCACCTTCCTGGGCAGCGGCACGTCGAGTGCGGTGGCCTGCCAGGCATCGGGGTCGAGGTCGAAGGGCAGGGGCGCGCCGTCGACGAAGGTGAGGCGCAGGACCGGCAGGCGCTGGGGCCCGAAGGGGATCACGTCGACACCCGCGAGGTGCTGCCAGGCGATCCGGGCCCCCCGCCGGCCGTTCAGGGTCTGTTGGTGGACGATCAGCCCGGAGGCGTTCATCTGCAAGGCCGCCGGCTGCCAGGCGATGACGGCCGCGAACAAGGGGGCGCACAGCCAGGGGAGCAGGACGAGCACGGTCGCGGCGGTCTCGTGCGTAAGGGTCATGGCGAAGGCGGCATAGGAGCAGATGCCGGCCAGGGCGGCCCATGTCAGGGCGACCGCGGCGCGGTTGCGGCGCGGCGTGGTGAACATGGCCTCCTGTAGTCCGGCTCCGCCGGCACGGGCCTCGGGTCGCCGACGGTCGACCGCGGTCGCGGGGACCGTGACCGCAGGCGGGGCGGGGCGCGCCGGGGCGGCTTCCGCCCCGCCCTCCTGTGCGACGACGCCAGCGTCGGACGCCGCCGGCCGTCCCGCCGCCGGTGCGGACGCCACTGGTGCGGACGCCACCGGCCCGAGGGCCTCCAGCAGTCCTGCAGGCTCCGGCCGGTCGGCCGGAGCCTTGGCGAGACATGCCTCGACGAGTCGGCGCAGCGGTCCGGGCACGGCCGTGAGGTCCGGCTCGTCGTGCACGGCCCGGTACATGAGTCCCAGGTGGCCGCCCTCTCCGAACGCGCGCCCGCCCGCGGCGTGCACCAGCACGGCCCCGAGCGCGAACACGTCGCAGGCCGGCCCGATCACGCCCCCGCTGATCTGCTCGGGAGCGAGGAAGCCCGCGGTACCCACCACGACACTCGTCTGTGTCAGCCGCGTCTCGTCCAGTGCACGTGCGATGCCGAAATCCACCACGCGCGGCCCGTCACCCGACATGATGATGTTCGACGGCTTCAGGTCCCTGTGGACCAGACCGCAGGCGTGGATCGCGCCCAAGGCCTCGGCCAGGGCGGCGGCCAGCGCCCGCAGCCCGTCCTCGTCCATCGGACCGTCCTGGGCGATCGCCACATCGAGGGTTCGGCCCTGGACGAACGCCGTGACCATCCACGGCGGGTCCGCGTCGGGATCGGCGTCGACGACCTGTGCCGTGTGGAATCCGCCCACGCGGCGGGCCGCTTCGACCTCACTGCGGAATCGTGACCGGAAGGCCGTATCGGCGGCGAGATCACGCCTGGCCACCTTCACGGCAACCAAGCGCCCGCCCGGGGAACGGCCCTGGTAGACCCTGCCCATTCCGCCCTCGCCCAGACGGCCCGTCAACACGTACGGGCCCACCTCCGCCGGATCATCCGGATCCAACCCGCGCATGACGCGCGCCCCCTCCGAAGAAACAACACAGCCCTGCCCCGCCCCGCCCGACAGCCACGGGGCAGTCCACACAGTAGGGCTGTCCCCCGGGCCCGGAAAGACCGACTGATGGTCCGCTACGGCTCGATCAGGCCCACCCGGATCGCGTAGCGGGTCAGTTCCAGGCGGTCGCGCATCCCCAGCTTCTGGAGCAGGTTCGCGCGGTGGCGTTCCACCGTCTTGGCACTGATCACGAGGATGTCGGCGATCTCCTTGGAGGAGTGGCTTTCTGCGACGAGCTTGAGGATCTCCTCCTCGCGCTCGGTGATCGCCCGGGCGGGCAGCGGATCCCCGTGGCGGGCCCGGTCGAGGTAGTTGCGGATCAGGGTGGTTTCGGCGCCCGGGTAGATGAACGGCTCGTCGCGGATCGCCGCGCGGCAGGCCTCGACGAGATCTCGGTCGGCGACGGATTTGGGGACGTAGCCGGCGGCTCCGGCCTTGAGGGCCTCGAAGAAGTACTGCTCGTTGTCGTACATGGTCAGGATGAGGATCCGCAGCTCCGGCCGCAGCCGGGAGAGTTCCCGGGCGGCTTGGAGACCGGTCATGCGCGGCATCGCCACGTCCAGAACGGCCAGGTCGACGTCCTGGGTACGGGCGAGGGCGACGGCCTCCGCTCCGTCCCCCGCCTCGGCGACCACCGTCAGGTCCGGCTCGGCGTCGAGGATGAGCCTGACCCCGCGCCGTACGAGGGCGTGGTCGTCGGCGAGCAGGACGCGGATCGGCCCCGACTGGTCCGGTGCGGTCATCGGCGGCTCTCTTCGGTGCTGCGGGCGGGTGCGTCGAGACGTACGTCGGTTCCATCGTGCGGGCCGCCTCCGATGGCGAGGTCGGCGCCGATCAGCAGGGCTCGTTCGCGCATTCCCTGGATCCCGGCGCCCTCGGCGGCGAGGCGGCGCATGCCCATGCCGTTGTCCCGTACGAGCAGGCGCACCTTCCCCGCGGGCCCGTTGGAGAGACGGACCTCGACGTCGCTCGCGCCGGCGTGGCGGGCCGCGTTGGTGAGGGCTTCCTGGGCGACCCGGTAGAGGACGAGTTCGGTGGCCTCGTCCAGCTCGGGCAGCCCCGGTTCGATGAAGTGCCGCACGGTGAGCGTCCCGGTGGTGAACTCCGCCGTCAGCGCCCGCAGGGCACTGTGCAGGCCCAGTTCTTCCAGGATGCCGGGCCGCAGGCGGCGGGCGATGCGGCGGATCTCGTCCAGGCTGGTGCGGGTCGTCTCCTGGACCTGGTGCAGTTCCTCGCGCAGGGTGTCAGGGGCGCGGTCGGCGGCGTACCTGAGCTGGAGCAGGACGGCGGTGAGGGTCTGTCCGACCTCGTCGTGGAGCTCCTGCGCGATGCGGCGGCGTTCGTCCTCCTGCGCCGAGAGGGCCCGGGCGCTGCTGGTGGCACGCTCGGCCTCCAGCCTGACGAGCATCGCGTTGAACGTGGTGGTCAGTTCGGCCATCTCGCCGGGCCCCTCCACGCGGGTCCGGCTGCCGGGGCGCAGCAGATCGACCGCCATCATCGCGCGGGTCAGCCGGCCGAGCGGGGCCAGGCCGATGCGGAGCAGGGCGGCGTTGGCGACCAGCATGGCCGCCAGCCCCGCGAGCAGGACGACGGCTTCGCCGAAGAGGACGGGGGTGGAGACGGTGACGGGGCCGAGCAGCAGCAGAACGGCCGCGACGAGGACGGCGGCGTTGAGCAGAAAGATCCGCCAGTACAGCGACATGATCGTTTCTTCCTCGTTCCCTCATCGCCTCGTGGCCCCATCGCCTCGTGGCCTCATCGCCGCGTCCGGCTGGTCGGCGCGCTCCCCTCCACTATCCCTGCCGGCACTCCCCCGCACATGCTGTGACCTGCGGAGAAACGGGTGTCCCTGCTCACCCTTTCGCCTCGTCGGCGCCTTGTCCATCCGTGCCGACACCCATATGCCGCCCCTGCTGTGAGGTGGCACGATGAGCCCGCGCCGGAGCGGGATCCTGCCTCGCATCCACCCGGCTCCGCACCGCAGTCGAGCACAGAGCAAGGGGGGACAGAGCTGTGCCTGCTCCACGGATGAGCACCACACCACTGCCCGGCATCGGGGTCCAGTACGACCTCACCACCCGCGGGCACCGGCACCTGTCGGTCATCGCGCACCGGGACGGCACCCGGACCGTCAATGTCTACCGGGCTGACGACCCCGACGCCTGTGCGCAGTCCCTGCACCTGACGGGTGCGGAGACGGCCTCGCTCATCGACGCGCTCATGCCCGCGCACCACAGCCCCAACGTTCTCCACACCACCGATCTGGGTCTGGTGGCCGAGCGGATCGAGCTGTCCGGGCACTCGTACTGGAACGGGCGGGTTCTGGGCGAGACCCGGATGCGCACCGAGACCGGCGCATCGATCGTGGCCGTACTGCGCCGCGCCGAGGCCCGACCCTCCCCTGCACCCGATTTCCGCCTGGCCGGTGGGGACACCCTCATCGTGATCGGCACCCGCGAGGGTGTCGAGGCCGCCGCGGCGATACTCGGACGGGAGTGACGCCCGTGCACTCGGCTGTCTTCCTGATCGAATTCGGCGCGATCATCCTCGGCCTGGGCCTGCTCGGCCGTGTCGCCGGCCGCTTCCACTTCTCCCCCATACCGCTGTACCTCCTGGCCGGACTCGCCTTCGGCAAGGGCGGTCTCCTGCCGATGGGCGCGAGCGAGGAGTTCGTCGCGATCGGCGCCGAGATCGGCGTCATCCTCCTGCTGCTGATGCTCGGCCTGGAGTACACGGCCAGCGACCTGGTCTCCAACCTCAAGACCCAATACCCGGCCGGGCTGGTCGACTTCGCCCTCAACGCGGTGCCCGGCGCGGTTGCGGCCCTGCTGATGGGGTGGGGGCCGGTGGGCGCCGTCGTGCTGGCGGGGGTCACCTGGATCTCGTCCTCCGGCGTCATCGCCAAGGTCATGGGGGACCTGGGCCGGGTCGGCAACCGCGAAACCCCCGTCATCCTCAGCATCCTGGTCCTCGAGGACCTGGCCATGGCCGTCTACCTGCCGATCATCACCGCCCTGCTCGCCGGGGTCAGCCTCGCTGCGGGGAGCCTGACGCTGGCCATCGCGCTCGGTGTCGCGGGCGCGGTCCTGTTCGTGGCCGTCCGGTACGGGCGGCTGATCTCCCGGTTCGTCTCCAGCGACGACCCCGAGAAGCTCCTCCTCGTCGTCCTCGGTCTCACCCTGCTCGTCGCCGGGATCGCCCAGCAGCTCCAGGTCTCCGCCGCCGTCGGGGCCTTCCTCGTCGGCATCGCCCTCTCCGGCGAGGTGGCAGAGGGCACGCACACCCTGCTCAGCCCGCTCCGGGACCTGTTCGCCGCCGTGTTCTTCGTCTTCTTCGGCCTCCACACCGATCCGGCGAGCATCCCGCCGGTTCTGCTTCCCGCACTCGCGCTGGCCGTGGTCACCGCACTCACGAAGATCGCCACCGGCTACTGGGCCGCCAGGCGGGCCGGGATCGGCGTCAAGGGGCGCTGGCGTGCCGGCGGCACGCTGGTCGCGCGGGGCGAGTTCTCCATCGTCATCGCCGGCCTGGCCGTCACCTCAGGGATCGAACCGGCACTGGGCCCGCTGGCCACCGCCTACGTCCTGCTCCTCGTCGTGATCGGGCCGCTCACCGCCCGCTACACGGAACCCGTGGCCGCCCGGATCACACGGGGCCGTACGCGCCGCGCACCCGTGCTGACCGCCGTGCCCTCCCCCGCGAAGTCCCCTGAAGCGGCCCAGGACCAGGATCCGGCCGGCCGCACGTGAGCACCAGGCGGCCGGCAGGAGGACGCCCCCGCGGCGGGGGCGCAGCCGTGACGGGACGCAGCCCCCGCTTCGGCTTCAGGCGCCCTTGCGGTGCCAGGCGATCTCGGCCCACACCTGCTTGCCGCCGCTGAGCGGTACCGAGCCCCAGGCCATCGTCGTCGCGTCGACGATGAGGAGACCGCGACCGCCGGTCGACTCCCAGCTCACCCATGCCGGTTTGACGGGGCTGCGCGGCGACGCGTCGTTCACCGCGATCCGCAGCCGGTCCGCCGACAGGGTCAGGTCCATCCCCACCTCGCCCTGCGTGTGCGCGATGGCGTTGGTGACCAGCTCGGACACGACCAGGAGGGCTGCGTCGAGTTCCTCCTCCACGCCCCAGGTCCGCAGGGTGCGCGCGGTGAAGCGGCGCGCGTGCAGGACCGCGTTGGGCAGCCGCCACACCGTCCAGTGGCCCCGCTTCGGCCGGCCCCGCGTGCCGTCGTAGCGCAGCAGCAGCAGCGCCACGTCGTCGTCGCGACGGCCCACACCGAAGACCAGCTCGTCGGCGACCCCTCCGGGGTCGACCGGGTCGGCCGCGGCGAGCACATCGCACACCCGCCTCATGCCCTCCTCCAGGGGCAGTCTGGCGGACTCGACCAGGCCGTCCGTGAGGAGGACGAGCACGGTTCCGGGGAGCAGCCCCGCCTCGGTCATGGGGAATTCGGCTTCCGCCAGCACGCCCAGGGGAGGTCCGCCCTCGACCGCCAACTCCTCGGTGACCCCGTCGGGACGGCGCAGTACCGGCGGCAGATGGCCGGCCCGTACGACCCTGGCGATGCCCTCCTCCATGTCCAGGTCCACATACGTACAGGTGGCGAACAGGTCGGTCTCCATGCCGACGAGCAGACGGTTGGCCCGTGCGACCACCACATCGGGCGGGTGGCCCTCCACCGCGTAGGCCCTGACCGCCGTGCGCATCTGGCCCATGATGGTGGCGGCTCCCGCGCTGTGCCCCTGTACGTCCCCGATGACGAACGCCACATGGCCGTCTCCGAGCGGGATGACGTCGTACCAGTCGCCACCGACCTCGAGTCCCGCCGTGGCGGGCAGGTAGCGGGCGACGGCGACCCCGCCCGGCAGCTCCGGGAGCTTCCGGGGCAGCAGACTGCGCTGGAGCATGGTGGCGAGTTCGTGGCCCGCGTCCAGTGCGTGGGCGCGCACCAGAGCCTGTCCCACCAGCCCCGCGGTCGCGGTTAGCAGCGATCGTTCCTCCGGTCCGAACCGGTGCTGGGCGTCCCACCCGACCAGACACAGCCCGACGATCCTGCCTTCGGCGGGCAGGGGCAGCACCGCGAGTCCGCCGGGCCCGACGCCCAGGAGACCGGGTTCGAGATCCGCGCCCGGCGGCCAGAGGCTCATGTGCCCCCCGCGCAGCGCGCCCTCCAGGGTGGGGAGGTCGCTGAGGGACACGTCGGGCCACACGGACCGCCATTCCGAGCGCCAGGCCTCGGGCCAGGCATCGGGCTCCGGCGGGTCGAGGGCGGTGACGATGAGGCGCTCGGGTTCCAGTTCGCCGACCGCGACCCTGGAGGCGCCGAGCGGCTCGCGCAGGGCGGCGGCCGCCAGCCGGCTGACCTCTCGGATGGTCGCCGCTCCCGCCAGGGTGGCCGACAGCCGCTGCACGAGGGAGACCTCGTCGGCGCTGGGGCGCAGATAGGTGGCGTCGGCCACCACGCCGAGGACGCGCTGCGGTGTGCCCTCGGAGTCCACCTCTACGCGGCAGCGCAGCCCCAGCCAGCGCAGCTCCCCGTTCGGACGGCGGATCCGGAACGCCAGCTGCTGTCCGACGGCGGCCAGCCGGTCCGGCTCCACGACCGCCATCAGTGCGGGCATGTCGTCGGGAACGGCGCAGGCCAGCAGGGTCTCCACCTGCCCGTCGAACTGCTCGGGAGGCAGACCGAGCAGTTCCAGCACGTGGGCGTGGGCCTCCATGTGGCCGGTGCTCAGTTCCAGGATGAAGGCGCCGCCCTGGTGGGGAACCAGGGACTGGCCCAGATGTGCCTGCGGGGCTCTGCGGCCGGCGAAGCGGGCGGCGACCGATTCGAGTCCGGCGGCCACCTGATCGGCGTAGAGCTCCAGAAGGCTGCGGTCGTCGGCGCTGAAGCCGTCCCCGACCTCGCCGGCGACGATCAGGCAGCCGAGCTCCTGGTCGCCGTGTCCCAGCGGCAGCGCGCCGAGGGAGATCCTGGCCGGCGATTCGGGGTCGCCGTCCCGGATCCGGGTGGGGAAATGGTGGGGATCATCCTCGATGAACGTGGCGAGTTCCTTGGGGGTCAGCCACAGCGGGCGGCCGTCGCGGAAGGCGTTGGCGGCGGGTGAATGGCTGGCCACGGCGAGGACGGCGGGCAGTCCGTAGAGGACGTCACGGTTTCCGGTCAGCTCGGCCAGATGGAGTTCCCTTGCCTGGTCGGCGACCACATAGACAGCGGCCAGCTCTGCCCCGCAGAACGCAAAGCGACGTCTGATCACTGTCTGTATCGCCTCCTCCCGAGGAGCCCGCCGACCGCCCCCTCCCATGCTGTCGCGCCGGGGACCGTTCGGGCGAGTCGGAGCGCGGCTCGAGGGGCCGGTGCCCGCCCGCGCTGCGTGGTGTGGCGTGACGGGAAGGGTGCGACCGCGGCCGACGCGAGAAGCCTAGGATGGAGTGCCCAAAGCTGCAGGTGCGGCGCACGGGCCCGGGACCCGAAGAGCGTCCGGAGCGTCTTCCGTATCCGAGCCGGACCGTCTGCGAGGCGGAAGGGCCCGCTCTGCCCACCGACCTTGTTGGAGAGGAAACCCGGTTGAATCGGTTCGCCCGGCTCGCCACGCGGCTTCTGGCGGCCCCGCAGGGGCTCGTATGGCTGGAACCGGCGGGCGAGGCCGCAGGGGCGCTCCCCGAGTACTGGCCGACCGGGACAAGACCCGCCCCGGGCGTACTGGAGTACTGCCGGCGGGTCGCGGAGAACGGGCACCCCCGGTTCCTGCCGCGGGCCGGGGACGAGGGTGCACCCTTCGCGTTCGCCGGGGTTCCCCTCGTCGGGAGTTCCGGCGAGCTCCTGGGTGTCCTCGCCGTCGTGGACCAGGACCTCCGAGCCTGGAGCGAGGACGACGTACAGGACCTGTCGGACCTGGCCGCCGCGTGCAGCGCGCAGATGCGGATGCGGATGCGCTCCGAGATCGGGCGCCAGGCCCGCGAAGCGGCGCAGGACGCGGTGGACGCGGCCGAAGGGGCGGCAACCCGCGCTCATGAGCTGCTCAACCGTTCCGAGCTGCTCCTGCGGGCATCCGAAGACCTGGCCGACACCCGCAGCCTGGACGACGTGAGCCAGCGGGTCGGAGACCTGGTCGGCAGTGAACTCAAGCCGGCCCGCGTCGACCTGGCACTGGTGCGCCAGGGGATGCTCCACCACACGATGAGTCCCGTCGGCGATGACTCGGCCCACGGCGGGGTGCCCGAGTCCCTCGGCCTCAGTTCGGACTGGCCGGTCGCACGGGCGGTGCGCGAGAACCGGATGATCGTGGTCGACCGGTCGTCGGAGGCCGACGGCGGGGGCGGCCCCTCCGGCGCCCTGGCCGGCCCTGCGTTCGGCAGTGCGCACTTCAGCACCGCCGCCTGCCTGCCCCTGCGCGGAACGCACGGCACCCTCGGGGCCCTGGTGCTGGGGTGGGACACTCCGTACGAGATCGGCGTGGACGAGCGGGCGGTACTGACCACGCTCGCCGGCTACACCGCCCAGGCGGTCGAACGCGCCCTCCACCTGGAAGAACGCGTCACCGTGGCCCGCGAGCTCCAGCGGGCCATGCTCACGGATCTCCCCGACGTACCCGGTCTGGAGCTGTCCGCCCTGTACCGGCCGGCCGCACGGGACGACATGGTCGGCGGTGACTGGTACGACGCCTATCCCCTGCCGGAGGTACCGGGCGCAGGTCCCTCGGAGGCGTTCGCCGTCACCGTCGGCGACATCACCGGACACGACATGCGGGCCGCCGCCCTCATGGGCCAGGTCCGCAGCATGCTGCGCCAGGCTGATCACGACCATCCCGGCACGGGTCCGGAGCAGGCCCTCAGCGCATTCGAGCGGGCCTGCCGGCGCCTGGACCTCCCGGCGAGCGGCACAGCCGTCCACGCCCATCTCAGCCCGGCGCCCGACGGCCACTGGAACCTGAAGTGGAGCAACGCGGGCCACCCCGCTCCGCTCCTGCTCACCGGTGACGGCGTCGTGGAGAGCCTTACGGAGCACGACGTGCTGCTGCACCACGCTCTGCCGCCCGGGCCCCGCTCCTGCGGCAGCCGTCCCCTCCCTCCGGGCAGCACCCTCCTGCTGTACACGGACGGGCTGGTCGAGGAGCGGGGCTCGGACATCGACGAGAACGTCGACCGGCTCGCCCACCTGCTCGCCACGGCTCCGCCGGGAATCCGGCTCCATGCGTTGCTGCGGTCCCTCCTGGACGCGGTCGGTCCGCGGGAGGCCGAGGACGACACCGTCCTGTTCGCGGTACGGGTCCCCCGGCTCCCTGACGATGGCCTCGGCTGATCTTCCCGTCGGCACAGCACGCAAGGTACGGCGGCGACCCACAGGGAGTACGCCTGTCAGGTGGTCCGTGGCGTGGAGGGCACGGGTTCAGTTGACGACGGGGCCGGGGTCGGGGTTGGTCCAGATGCCGTAGTCGCTGTCCTGGCGGGGGCCGGGGTCGGTGTTGCCGTCGGGGATGGTCTGGCCCCCCTCGCCCGACTTCGGAACGACACCACCGTTGGCGCCCGGGAGGCCCTCGCCCCCCTCCCCCGACTTCGGAACGACACCACCGTTGGCGCCCGGGAACGTCAGACCCCCGTCCCCCGACTTGGGGCGTTCGATCTTGCCGGGGTCGCCGCTCTTTCTGATGCTGCCGGGGTTGGAGTCGTTGATGATGGGGCCGCGGCGCGCGTCGTCGGTTCGACTCTCCATGACGACGAAGGGAGGGATGTCGACGGGCGCGGTGTTGGGGTCCTTGCCCCAGGCGAGTCCGCCATTGCGGGGATCGGGGCCAATGCTGGGCGGCTGGGTGTCGCCGCCGTTGGCGCTGTTCGAGCCGACCGGGCCGATCTTGCCCAGGTTTCCGATCTTGCCGAGTCTGTTGAGGAGGGGGTTGTCGCTGTCGGTGGTGATACCCACGGGTGATGCGGATGGGGCGGCGGTCGCGGAGGTGGCGGAGGTGGCGGTGAGGGCGATCGCTCCGGTGGTGAGGGTGGTGGCGATCAGGAGGGGGACGAGACGTCGGGTCTTGATCATGGCCATGAGGAGAGGCCTCCTATTCGAGGGGCGTCGGGGTGCGGACGAGGCGGATTGCCGTTCGGCGGCCGTCGTTCTCGTCTCCATTGCGCCCCAGCCGCGGCCCCGGGTCATGGTCCGGGATCCCGTGGCTTGACAGGCGGGCTGTGACCGCTGTGTCGGCACCCCTGCGCGTGTCGGGCTCCTGCACCCGCTCCGCGCACCCCGGCCCACTGATCCGGGTCCGCCGGCGCGTCAGCGGCGCTGCCACTCCTCGGCCAGCAGGCGGTAGGAGCGGACCCGGTCCGCGTGGTCGTGGGTGATGGTGGTGATCAGCAATTCGTCGGCCCCGGTGGCCTCCTGGAGGCGGTCCAGGTGCCCGGCGACGGTCCGCGGCGAGCCGACGAACTGGGTGTCCACCCGGTCGGCGACGAGTTCCCGATCGGCCTCCATCCAGGGCACGGCGCGTGCCTCGGCGGGCGTGGGGAAGGGGATGGCGCCCTCGGCGGTACGGATGCTGCGCACCCAGGGTGCGTAGCCGGTGGCCAGCTCGCGGGCGGTCGCGTCGTCCTCGGCGACGACGACGTCGGCGGACACCGTCAGGTACGGCCGGTCCAGCTCGGCGGAGGGCTTGAAGGCCGCCCGGTAGCCCTCGGCCGCCTCCAGCACCGATGCGGGGCTCACGTGGTAGTTGGCCGCGAACCGCAGCCCGTTGCGGCCGGCGGTCTCCGCACTGACTCCGCCGCTGCTGCCCAGGATCCACACCTGTACGTCGGCCCCCTCGCCCGGCACGGCATGCGCCTCCACGCCCTCCGGGGAGCGGTAGTCGCCCCGCAGCAGCGCGAGGACGTCGTCGATCTGCTCGGCGTAGTCCTGCGGCTGGGCACCGGGCAGGTTCAGCAGCCGCTGCTGGAGCGCGACCCGTGGATGACCCAGCAGGTGCGCGAAGGAGAACCGGGCCGGGATGCGGAGCCCGTTCGGGGTGTGTCCCTCGAACGGAGGGTCCTGCGAAGCTCCCGGCTGTGGCCGGCCCGCCGAGCGGCCCAGGCCCAGGTCGAGGCGCCCGGGGTGCAGCGCGTCGATCAGGCCGAACTCCTCGACCGTGGACAGGGCGGTACGGTGCCCGAGCTGGACGGCGCCGGAGCCGAGCCGGATGGTCGAGGTCGCGGAGGCGGTCAGTGCGAGCACGACCGCCGGGGAGGTCCCGGCGACTCCCGGATTGAGGTGGTGTTCGGCGAACCAGTAGCGGGTGTAGCCGAAGGCCTCCGTCTGCCGGGCGAGGTCGATGCTGTGCTGCAGGGCCTCGGCGGCGGTGGAGCCGGACGGGACCGGGACGAGGTCGAGGACCCCGAGGGGTATGCCGGACATGGCCGGGCTCCTTACAGGTCGGGGAAGGAAGGGTCGGGGATCGCGCGGCGCAGCTCCGGGGCGATCTGCGACTGGAAGAGTTCGAGGGAGGCCCGGTGCTCCGCGGGGGTGAGCCCGCCCGGCTCCGCCTGGAGGTGCAGGGCCGTGTGGCCGAAGGCCTCGTGGTAGCGGTGGACCTTCTCGATCACCTGCTGGGGGCTGCCGATCAGTGCCGAACTCCGCTCGACGAAGTCCTCCAGTGTCGGGAAGACGGGATCCAGACCCTGCTGCTTGTGGAAGGCGAGGTACCGGGCGAACGCCGGCCGGTACGCCGCCACCGCCTGCTGCGAGGTGGGGGCCGCGTGGTAGCCGGCCGAACCCGCGCCGACGACGGCGTGCGCCGGATCGTGCCCGTAGTGCTCCCAGCGCTCCCGGTAGTGGCGGATCAGCTCGGCGTACGGACCGATCGGGTGGGTGACGTTCGCCGAGAAGAGCGGGTCTCCGTAGCGCGCGGCGAGATCGACGGACTCCCGGCTGGTCGCGCTGCCGTGCCAGACCCGCAGGGCCGGCTGGAAGGGCCGCGGCAGCACCTCGGCGCCGGCCAGCGCGGGGCGGAAGCGCGGCTCGGCGCTCACCTTGTCCTCGCGCCAGATCCGCCGGAACAGCTCGTAGCCCTCGGCGTTGCGCTCCCACTGGTCCTCCGGGGTCACGTGGAACAGCTCGCGCTGGGCCGTGCCGTTGCCCTTGCCGATCATCAGTTCCAGCCGGCCGTCGGAGAGGTGGTCGAGCGTCGCGTAGTCCTCGTACGCACGCACAGGGTCCAGCAGGCTCAGGGTGGTCACGGCGGTGAACAGCCGGATCCGGCGGGTCAGCGCGGCGACGTGGCTGAGGATTACGGGTGGCGAGGACGACAGGAACGGCCGCTCGTGGCGCTCGCCGACCCCGAAGCCGTCGAAGCCGAGCTCCTCCGCGAGCAGCGCGGCGTCGACCACCTCGCGGAACCGCTCACGGGTGGGTGTGGGGGCGCCCGTCACCGGATCCGCGGAGTCCGTGATCAGGGTGATGGCCAGGAACTTCACGAGCCCGCCGCCTGCCGGTCGGAGGCGGCCTCCGGCACCGCGAGCCCGAGGTGGTCGCGCAGGGTGGTGCCCGCGTACTCGGTGCGGAAGACGCCCCGCTCCTGTAGCAGCGGGACCACGGTGTCGGCGAAGACGTCCAGGCCGCCCGGTGTGATGTGGGGGACCAGGATGAAGCCGTCGGCGGCGTCCGCCTGCACCAGCGTGTTGATCTGCTCGGCGACGGTGGCGGCGGAGCCGACGAAGGTCTGGTCGGCGGTGGTGGAGATGACGAGCTCGCGGATCGACAGGCTCTTGGCCTCGGCGAGCGCGCGCCACTGCCGGGCGGTGGCGAGCGGGTCGCGGAACTCCCGGACGCTCGCGCGCCCCAGGGCGATGGTGTTCTCCCCGACCTCCGGGTCGACCTCGGGCAGCGGGCCGTCCGGGTCGTAGCCCGACAGGTCCCGGTTCCAGACGTGCTCCAGGAACTTGATCGCGGTCTGTCCGCTGACCTGGAGGCGGCGCACCTCGTGGGCCGCCTCGCGGGCCTCGGCGTCGGTGTCGCCGAGGACGAACGTGGCCGCGGGCAGGATCTTCAACTCGTCGTGGCTGCGCCCGTACGCGGCCAGCCGGCCCTTGACGTCGGCGTAGAACTCCCGGCCCGCGTCGAGGGTGCCGTAGCGGCCGAAGATCGCGTCGGCGCTGGAGGCGGCGAACTCGCGGCCCTCGTCGGAGTCACCCGCCTGGAAGATCACCGGCCGGCCCTGCGGGCTGCGCGGCACGTTGAAGTGGCCTTCGATGTCGAAATGCTGCCCGCGGTGGGCGAAGGCCCCGGCCCGCGCGTCCCGCAGGAAGGTGCCCGAGCCGGCGTCGGCGAGGATTTCGGAGCCGTCCCACGAGTCGAACAGCTCGGTCGCGGTGACCAGGAACTCCTTGGCCCGGCTGTAGCGCTCCTCGCGCGGCAGGAACCCGCCGCGCCGGAAGTTCTCGCCGGTGAAGGCGTCCCAGGAGGTGACCACGTTCCAGGCGGCCCGGCCCTCGGACAGGTGGTCGAGCGAGGCGAACTGGCGGGCCACCTCGTAGGGCTCGTTGAAGGTGGAATTGATCGTGCCGGTCAGGCCCAGGCGCTCGGTGACCGCCGCCAGGGCGGCGAGCACCGTGAAGGTGTCGGGACGGCCGACCACGTCCAAGTCGTATATTTTCCCGCCCTGTTCGCGCAGTCTCAGCCCCTCGGCGAGGAAGAGGAAGTCGAACTTGGCGCGTTCGGCGGTCCGCGCGAAGTGGACGAACGAGTCGAAGTCGATGTGGCTCCCGGCAGCCGGGTCGCTCCACACGGTGGTGTTGTTGACGCCGGGGAAGTGGGCTGCGAGATGGATCTGCTTGAGCGGTTTGCTGCTCATGACGGGGCCTTCCGGTCCGGGATCAGGCGGCGGGGTGGGCGGCATAGCGGCCGGCCGGGCGCTCCAGGCCCAGCAGGCCGCGCAGGGTGTCCGCCTCGTACGCGCGGCGGAAGACCCCGCGCCGCTGGAGCTCCGGCACCAGCCCCCGGGTGATCGCGGGCAGGTCGTGGGCGTGCGTGCCCGGACGCAGGCGGAAGCCCGACAGCCCGGCCGTCCGCCAGTCCTGGAGCAGGTCCGCCAGTTGCGCGGAGGTCCCGGTGAAGACCGCCGTGTCACTGCCGTACGGGGTGCCCGCGAGGGCGTCCAGGCGTTCCCTGCGCGCGTCGGCGGCCGGGGCGTCCTCGTCCAGGAACACGGTGAGGTCCGCGAAGAGGTGCAGAGGCTGCGCCGCGAGCCCGGCGGATGCCCGGGCCTGCCGGATCTCCGTGACCGCAGCGCGGGCCCCGTCGGCGTCGGGTACGTCGACGTACCCGACGTCCGCGGACCGGGCGATGAGGCCGTGCGCGGCGCTGCCGTCGCCCTGCGCGCCGGCAGTGCTCGCCGCGGTGGCCGCCGTGATGAGCGGTTGCCCCTGCGGCGGGCGGGGGGTGATCGACGGCCCCCTGACGCTGAAGTGACGGCCCTCGAAGTCGATGTAGTGCAGCTTGTCGCGGTCGACGAACCGGCCGGTGGCCACGTCCCGGATCTCGGCGTCGTCGTCCCAGCTGTCCCACAGCCGCCGGATCACTTCGATGTGGTCGGCGGCCTCCTCGTAGGAGTCCGCTTCGGGGAGCGGGACCGGCCGGCGTCCGAAGTGCCGGCCTTCGTGGGCGAGTTGTGACACCTGGATCCGCAGGCCCGCACGCCCACGGCTGACGTGGTCCAGGGTGGCGATCGCCTTGGACATGTGGAAGGGCTCGGTGTGGGTGGCGGTCACCGTCGGGACCAGTCCGATGTGCCGTGTCAGCGGGGCGACTCGGGCGGCGGTGAGTACCGCGTCCAGCCGCCCGCGGACCTGGTCCGTGCGTCCGTCGGGCCCGTCCGCCGAGGACGACTGCAGGGCGAGGGAGTCCTCGAAGGTGACGAAGTCGAGCAGCCCGGCTTCGGCCTCGGCCACGGCATCGGCCCAGTAGCGGGCCGTGAAGAGTTCACCGGGCCGGGCGCCCTGCTCGCGCCAGGCGGCAGGGTGCCGGCCCGCGCCGTCGAGCGCGACGGCGAGGTGCAGCGGTGCGGAAGGTGCTGGTGTGAATGCCGGTGTGAATGCGGATGCGGGCGGGGAGGAGGACACGTCGAATTACGCCTTCCTGATCGGCCGGGCGAAAAGGAGGCCGATGCGCGTCGCGAATATGAGGGCGTACGAGAGGGCGGGGAAGAGGCCCGTCACCCATTTCCTTCCGAAACGCTATGCCTCATAGCGGTGCCATACAATGACTTGAATATTAAGAGAAGTTGGCAGGGGTGTTGCCGGGCGCGCGGACCGCTGTGAAGGACGGGCGGCGGCGCAGGGTGAAGCCGATCGACTCGTACAGGCGGATCGCCGTCGTGTTGCTCGCGGCGGTATGGAGGAACGGGACGTCGCCGCGCTCCCGGATGCCCGCGGCGACGGCGCGGACCAGCCGCGTCGCCAGCCCCGAGCCCCGGTGGTCGGGATGGGTGCACACCGCGCTGATCTCGGTCCAGCCGGGTGGCCGCAGCCGCTCTCCGGCCATCGCGATCAGCCGGCCCCGGTGCCGGACGCCGAGGTACGTGCCCAGCTCCACGGTGCGGGGCAGGAACGGACCGGGCTTCGTGAGCTCGATGAGACCGAGGATCTCGGGTACGTCACGGGGGCCGAGCCTGACCGCCTCCGGGGCGGGCTCGGCGCGCAGCGAGGTGTCGACCAGCTGGACGCCGGGGACCGAGCCGACCGTCTCCCAGCCGTCGGGCGGGCTCAGCACGCCGGCGAGCGCGGCGATCCCGCCGTCGCCGACCAGCCTGCGCAGGTCCGCCCAGGAATCAGGGTCGGCCGGGTCGGCGAGGGCGGCGAACGGCGAGACGTCCGACGGGTAGCGGGCGGCGCGGGAGGAGAAGCCGGCGCGGGAAGGGGCCGGCCGCTCGGCGAAGGCGGCGTGCGCGCCGGACAACGAGGCCCAGGCGGGGTTGTCGAGGACGTGCGGGGACGCCACGGCGCCCGGGCGCGTACGGGTACTCGTGCTCGTGCTCGCACTGGTGCTCGGACTCGTACGCCTGCTGGGACCTGCGTTCGTGCTCATGGGGCGGGCTCTCCGTCCGTGGCGCGGCCCGGGGGCCGGGGATTCAGGAGTTGGTCACCGGCAGGCCCAGCGGGTCGACCTCGGAGGTGGTGACGGCCTCGTTGGAGAGGTTCCAGGCGGCGAGGAGCTCCGCGTACTGGCCGTTCTTGATCAGATGGTTGATCGCCTCGGCGACCGGCTTGGCGAGCCCGCTGTCCTTCTTCGCGGTCGCGGCGATCAGGCCCTGGAGCGACTCGCCGGCGCCGGAGAAGGAGCCCGCGTTGCGGGTGGGGGCGCTGCCGCTCGACGTCTGCGTGATGTGGTAGGCGATGGACGGGTTCGGGCCGAAGCTGAGGTCGATCTTCTTGCCGCTGAGGGCCAGGTAGGTGCTGTTGACGTCGGGGAAGTACTTGACGGTGATGTCCTTGCCCTCGGCCTGGAGCTTCTTCTGCCACTCCAGCAGGATCTTCTCCTGGTTGGTGCCCGAGCTGACCGCGACCGTCTTTCCCGCGAGGTTGCGGTAGTCGCCGCCGTAGTTCCAGGGGTTGTCCTTCAGCGTCTCGAAGGCCAGGTTGTCCTGCCGGTAGGAGGCGAACTCGTACTTCTTCTTGCGCTCCTCCGTGACCGTGACGTTCGTGAAGGCCACGTCCACCTTGCCGCTGTCGATGCCGACGAAGAGGTTCTCCCAGGTGGAGTTCTTCACCACCGGCTTCAGCCCGAGCGTCGCGGCCACCAGCCGGCCGAGGTCCGGCTCCGCCCCGGTCAGGGTCTTCTGGTCGGTGCCGACGTACGCGAGCGGCGGGTAGCCGGCGGGCAGCGCGCCGACCCCGATGACGAGTTCGCCGCGCTCGCGGACTTCGGCGGGCAGCTGGGCGCGCAGGGACTCGACCACCGGGACGGACAGCTCGGCCGGCTGGGCTGCGCCGTTGGACACCCCGCCGACGGTGACCTTGCCGGAGCCCGGTCCGGTGGCCTCGGCGTCACCGCCGCACGCGGTGAGACCGGAGGCGAGCGCGACGGTGGCGGTGGCGGCGCCGAGGCCGCGGACGAGTCTGGTGCGCAGGGAGCGTGGGCGTTGCATGGTGTTCCTTTTCGGGTCGGGAAGGGCGGTGGGGCCAGGTGGGGTGGGGCGCGGCGGAGTCAGAGCACCTTGCTCAGGAACTCCCGCGTGCGGGCATGGGCGGGCCGGTCCAGCACCTGCTCGGGCGGGCCCTGTTCGACGATGCGGCCGCCGTCGAGGAAGACGATCTCGTCGGCGACCTCGCGGGCGAAGCCGATCTCGTGCGTGACGATGACCAGCGTCGTGCCGCCGGTGGCCAGGTCCTTGATCACGGAGAGCACCTCGCCGACGAGTTCGGGGTCGAGGGCAGAGGTGGGTTCGTCGAAGAGGATGACTCCGGGCCGCAGCGCGAGGGCGCGGGCGATGGCCACGCGCTGCTGCTGCCCGCCGGAGAGCTGCCGCGGATAAGCGCCGGTCCGGTCGCCGAGCCCGACGCGCTCCAGGAGTTCGCGCGCCAGGGCACGGGCCCGCGGCCGCGGCAGCCTGCCGGTGGCCACTGGGGCCGCGGCGACGTTGTCCAGCACGGTCAGGTGCGGGAAGAGGTTGAAGTTCTGGAAGACGAAGCCGATCCGGCCGCGCTGGGCGAGGATCGCCCGCTCGCTCAGCTCCTTCAGCCGCCCGCCCTGCCGCTGTACGCCGATCAGCTCGCCGCCCACGCTGACGTAGCCGGCCTCGGGCTTCTCGAGGTGGTTGATGACCCGCAGCAGGGTGGACTTGCCGGAGCCGGAGCGGCCCAGGACCGCGGTGACCGTGCCCGGCCTCAGCGTCAGGCTCACCCCGTCCAGGACCTGCCGGCCGCCGTACCACTTGTGCACGTCGTGGACCTCGATCGCGGCGGCCCGCGTGCTGGTGGTCATCGCGCCGTCTCCTTCCGGAAGCGGTCCCGGAGATCGCGCAGGCCCGTTCGGGCCCGCTGCAGGGGGGTGGGCGGTACGGTCCGCAGCGCACCGCGCGCGTAGTACCGCTCGACGTAGAACTGGACGACCGAAAGGACGCTGGTGAGGACCACGTACCAGAAGGTGGCCACCAGCAGCAGCGGCACGACGTCGCCGGAGTAGGTGCTGCCGAGGCTCTGCACCGTGCCGAACAGGTCGAGCAGCGATACGTAGAAGACCAGCGAGGTGGCCTTGACCAGCCCGATCAACTGGTTGACGTAGGCGGGGACGATGGAGCGCAGCGCCTGGGGGAAGACGATCCGGGCGAACTGGTACCGCTTGGGCAGTCCCAGCGCGGCCGCCGCCTCGTGCTGGCCCTGGTCGACGGAGAGCACGCCGGCCCGTACCACCTCGGCCGCGTACGCCGCTTCGCTCAGGCTCAGTCCCACGACCGCCACGACGATGTCGGTGGCCAGCCGCGACTCGTCGAAGGTGAAGAAGGCGGGCCCGAAGGGCACCCCGATGCTCAGGGTGGGGTAGAGGGCGCTGAGGTTGTAGAGGAAGAGCAGGACCACGATCAGCGGCACCGAGCGCAGCAGCCAGATGTACGTCCAGCTCACCGACCGGAGTACGGGGTTCGCGGAAAGCCTGCCCAGGGCGAGCAGGATGCCGCCCGCGAGGCCCAGGACCGCGCTGTACGCGGCCACCTGGAGGGTGATGAGCAGGCCCTCCAGGATGGCCGGCCGGACGAACCAGTACGCGAACCGGTCCCATTGGTAGAAGGGATTGGTGAACAGCCCGTGGGCTGCCTGGGAGGCCAGCACCAGCACGACGGCGGTGGCGATCCACCGCCCGGGCCGGCGGAGCGGGAGGACCCGCTCGGCCGGCGCCGGCGGTACCGGGGGCGCGGTGAGGACAAGCGACTCGGTCAAGGACACTCCAGCAGCATTCGATAAGTCGAAGAATCGAAAAGCAGCCGTCATGCCGGAAAGAAGAGGCCGCTGATGTCATTTTCTGCGGCGTAAGCTAGGCAGCCCGGATAAGGACTGTCAACGGTCCTGATATCGATATCGGGGGAAGCGCGCGGCAATTTCATCGGCCGTACACACAACGCCTTCCGATGAAATATTCCGGCTACTGGTGGTCGGGAACGTACTTGTAGCCGACGCGGCGCACGGTGGAGATGCGGCCCCGGTGGGCGGGACCGAGCTTGCGGCGCAGCCGGGCCACGTGGACGTCGACCGTACGGCCGTCGCCGAAGTGCCCGTAGCCCCAGATGCCCGAGATCAGGGCATCACGCGTGTGCACCGTGTAGGGATGGGTCACGAGGTGGTCCAGGAGGTCGAACTCCAGGTAGGTGAGCTCCAGTTCGCGCCCGTCGACTTCGACCAGCCGGCGTGCGCGGTCGACCCGGATGGCATCGCCGTGCCGGACGGGGCTGGGGCGGGAGGCCGGCTCCGGCTCGGGGGCCGGAGGCGTCCCGGGCTCGAGGGGGCGGATCTCCGGGCGTATGCCGTGCGCCGTCATCACCGCCACCGGGTCGACGTTCGCCGGCAGGAACACGAGGTAGGCGACGCGGCCGCCGTCGGTCCCGTTGCCGGGGACGACGGGCGGACGGTCCCCGACCAGCTGGAGGCGCGGGGCCGGGGGACGGCGGATGGCGGGTGCGGGAATTGCGGTGGTCATGATGAGCCCCTTCGGCTGCTCGGAGTCAGGTACGGATGCCGGGTGTTCGGCCACGACGGGGCATGGGTCTCCGCGACGGCTTCCGGATGCGACCGGGAGAACCGGCGCGTCGCACGCAGGACGGACCCGTACGGCTCAAAGGAGCGGGGTCACGGAGGAAGCGCGACGCACAGCGGGAAGCGGCAGCCGGAACACCGGCGCGCGGCGGGGAAACGCCCTGGCGAAGAAGCCCTAAACAGGTCGGCAGACCGCGCTGGCGACGCGACGGAAGTCAACGTGCCTGCGGCGTACGAGCAACGGCTGCGACGGGGACATGGCCACATCGTGAGGTGCGCGATGGGCACGCGTCAATACTTCCCTACTGATTGCATAGGAAATATGTCCACAGAGGGCCGCTGACCTGCAGCGTCTTTCATCTCGAGATGGATCCGTCCATCATTCGGTCATGGCCTTGCCGGGAAGGCCGCTTCCGGCAAGTATCCCTATCAATCCGATGGGAAAGGTGGGGATTCGATCGCCACCACCGGCTGACGCCACCCAACAACCTTCCGGAGTAGCCGACATGACCACCGCCGTCCCCCATGGCACCGCTGTCCACCCAGCCCCCGCACCACGCAGCGGCGCCCGGGCCTGCCGGTGACGCCCGCGCCGACGACACCGGGCACCGCCGGCCGCCGCCCCGTGGACGAGCAGCGCCGCACGCTCCTGCGTACCGCCCGCGACGTGGCGGAGGACCTCGCCGCGGACGCCATCGTCCGCGACCAGGCGGCCAAGCCTCCGACCGACGAGACGGCCCGGCTGCGCGAGGCGGGCCTGCCGGCGGCCCTCACCCCGCCCGGGCCGGGCCGCGGGGCGGACTGGCGTACCGGATGCGCCGTCATACGGGAGATCGCCGCGGCGGACAGCTCTGTCGGCGACGTACTCGCCCGCCACTACGTGCACGCGTGGAGCGGACGCTTCTACGGGAGTCACCAGCAGGCGGCCGCCCTCGAAGAGGAGTCGGTGCGCGAACGGTGGCTGTGGACCGGAGCGGTCCGCACGCCCTGGCCCGACGACGACGCCGATGGACCGGACCTCACCCTGAGGCGGCACGCCACCGGCTACGTGCTGAGCGGGCGCCGGGCCGTGGACACGGCGGTGGCCACGGCCGACCAGATCGTGGTCGACGCCGTCTACGCCGCGAACGGTGACGTCCTGGTCGTACGGATCCCACCCGGCGCACGGGGCGTGACCGTCGAACCGGCCCACGACCGCCTCGGGCAGCGCGTCGCCGGCGCGGGCGATGTCGTCCTCGACCGGGTCACCATCACGCCCGAGCAGGTGCTGGGCCGCCGGCCGCACGACGAGGAGTCGACCGCACCCTTCACCGCGCTCGCGGAGCCGGCGCTGCGGCTCGCCCTGTGCCACGTCGGCCTCGGCATCGCCGAGGGCGCCCTCACCGAAGCGCGCGACCTCAGCAGGGGCGGCCGCGCACACCGGCTGCCCGGCGAGGACCCGGACCTCTTCCTGACGTACGGGGAACTCGCCTCCGCCGCCCAGACGGCCACCGCCGTGGTCGACCGGGCGACGGACGTGATGGCGCAGGCCCTCGAAACCGGCCCGCACCTCGACGCGGAGGGAGCCGCGGGCGTCGCCGCGCTGGTCGCCACGGCCGAGGCCGTGACGTCGAAGGCCGCCCTGCGCATCACCGCCCGGGTGCTGGAACTCGCCGACGCGCCCGGCCTGGACCGGTTCTGGCGCAACGCCCGGGTCCTGACGGCCCACCGCCCGGTCGCGCACCGCCTGCGCTCCATCGGCGAGCACTACCTCAACGGCTCCCACCGCGCGGTGGCGGCCTTCCGCTGACAAAGGGCGCAGCTCGGGTCGCGGGCCCGCGACCCGAGCCCCCGGCTGCCGGGTACGCGCACCTTCCCGGCAGCCGGCCGCCACCTGCGGCGGACACCGGCCCCGGCCATGCCAGATAATATCCACATGCGGATCTCAGCCAGGGCGGACTATGCGGTACGTGCCGCGCTGCAGCTTGCCGCGTCGCAGGACGACGGGCCGGTGAAGGCGGAGGCCATCGCCGACGCCCAGGACATCCCGCACAAGTTCCTCGAGGGCATCCTGAACGACATGCGCCGGGGCGGTCTCGTGCTCAGCCAGCGAGGCGGCAACGGCGGCTACCGGCTGGCCAAGCCCGCCCGGTCCATCAGCATCGCGGATGTGATCCGCGTCGTGGACGGACCGCTCGTCTCGGTGCGCGGGGTCCGCCCGCCGGACCTGTCCTACACCGGCCCCGCCCAGGCGCTGCTCCCCCTGTGGATCGCACTGCGGGCCAATGTGCGCGAGATCCTCGACGGCGTGACCCTCGCCGACGTCGCGTCCTCCGACCTGCCCGCTGACGTGTCGGCACTGGCCGACCCCCCCGGCGCCTGGACCAATCCCTGATCTGCGCCCCCACCCCCACCTGCTGTTTCTCGTATGTCGAGATTTCGGTGTCCACCATGCGGTCAGGCTCTTGGGGCGCGTCTCCGCCTCTGCCAATATGCCTACCAACCAGGTGGGAAAACTAGGAATCCAGGGAGGTGGCCGTGCGAACACTGCACCACGCAGGCCGGATGCTGCCTCTGACCTCCCGCCGGCACATCGACCTGGTCCGTACGTCCAGCGCCATCTGTCAGGCCGGCTGACACCCTTCGCCGGGCCTGGCTCCCCGCACAGGTCACCACGGGGCGCTGCCCCGCTCCGTTCCCGTCGGCCGGGCGGGCCCCCCGGCCGACCCGACCGATCGCGTGCCTTCGAGCGCGGGCGTCCGATGTCCGTCCCCCGGCCTGCGACAGCGACACCACCACGGCCACGGCCACGGCCACCGATGGCCGGGAGTCGCTTCCGTGTGTGCCGATGGCTTCGCGTCGCCCCGACTCCGTCCCCGTATCTCCTCGAACACCATCCCGTGAAAGGACACCTCCGTGTCTGCCGCAAGACCGCTCACCGCCCTGCGCGCCATCGCCGTCACCGCAACCCTTCCCCTCCTGCTCACCGCCTGCGGCTACGGTTCCGCGGCGAAGAAGGACGAGGGCGACAAGGCCGCCAACGTCGCGGCCACCGACGGCAAGAAGCTGTCGGCCTCCGAGGTCCGCATCGGCTACTTCCCGAACCTGACGCACGCCACCGCGCTGGTCGGCCTGCAGGAGGGCCTGATCGAGAAGGAACTGAACGGCACCAAGATCAAGCCGCAGTCCTTCAACGCCGGCCCGTCCGAGATCGAAGCCCTCAACGGCGGCTCTCTCGACATCGGCTTCATCGGCCCCTCCCCCTCGATCAACGGCTACGTCAAGTCCAAGGGCTCCAACCTGCGGATCATCTCCGGCTCCGCCTCGGGCGGCGTGAAGCTGGTCGTGAACCCGGACAAGATCAAGACCCTGGACGACCTCAAGGGCAAGAAGATCGCCACCCCGCAGAAGGGGAACACGCAGGACGTCGCCTTCCTCAACTGGATCTCCGAGAAGGGCTGGAAGGTCGACCCCGAGTCCGGCAAGGGCGACGTCTCCGTCGTCCGCACCGACAACAAGGTCACCCCCGACGCCTTCAAGCAGGGCTCGATCGACGGCGCCTGGGTCCCGGAGCCCACGGCCTCCAAGCTCGTCTCCGACGGCGGCAGCGTCCTCCTCGACGAGACCTCCCTGTGGCCCGACAAGAAGTTCGTGATCACGAACATCATCGTGTCCCAGAAGTTCCTCAAGGAGCACCCCGACGTCGTCGAGGCCGTACTGCGCGGCACGGTGAAGACCAACGACTGGATCCACGCCAACCAGGACAAGGCGAAGGCCTCCGCCAACGCCAGGCTCGAGGCGGAGGGCGGCAAGCCGCTCGACGCGAAGGTCATCGACCCGGCATGGCCGAGCTTCACGGTCACGGACGACCCGCTGGCCTCCACGCTGAAGACCCAGTCGGACTGGGCGGTCAAGGCCAAGCTCATCGAGCAGCCCGACCTCGCCGGCATCTACGACCTGACGCTCCTGAACAAGGTGCTGAAGGCCGCCGGCAAGCCCGAGGTCTCCGACGCCGGTCTCGGCGCCAAGTAAGCTGGCCGGCCTCCCGGTTCCCGGGAGGCCGAACCCGGTCGCGGGCCTCGACGAGCCGTCCGCGAGGTCCGCCGAGACCCCCGGCGGCCGTCCGGCCCCGATGTTGCGGGAGCACACCCTCTTCCCGTGACGAGCCACGCCCACGGTCAGAGGACCTTGGAGAGGAAGGCGCGGGTGCGGGCCTGCCGCGGGTCGTCCAGGACGGCCGCGGGCGGCCCCTGTTCGACGACGGCTCCGGCGTCCATGAACACGACGGTGTCGGCGACCTCGCGGGCGAAGCCGATCTCGTGCGTCACGACGATCATGGTGGTTCCGGCGCGGGCGAGGTCCTTGATGACGTCGAGGACCTCGCCGACCAGCTCCGGGTCGAGCGCCGACGTCGGCTCGTCGAAGAGCAGTACCTTGGGTTCTAGGGCGAGCGCGCGGGCGATGGCCACGCGCTGCTGCTGCCCGCCGGACAACTGAAGCGGATAGGCGTCGGCCTTGTCGGAGAGGCCGACGCGGTCCAGCAGCCGGCGGGCCGTCCCCTCCGCCTCCCCCCTTGGGCGGTCCAGCACGGAGACCGGTGCCTCGACCAGGTTGTCCAGCACGGTGAGGTGCGGGAAGAGGTTGAAGTTCTGAAAGACGAACCCGATGCGGGTGCGCTGCCTCAGAACCTCCCTCTCCTTCAACTCGTACAGCTTGCCACGGGAGTTGCGGTAACCGATGAGATCGCCGTCGACGCTGATCCAGCCGCGGTCGACCTTCTCCAGATGGTTGATGGTGCGCAGGAGCGTGGACTTCCCCGAGCCGGAGGGGCCGAGGATCACGGTGACTTCGCCGGCGCGGACCAACAGGTCGACGCCGCGCAGCACCTCCAACGGCCCGAAGCTCTTGTGAACGCCGCGCACGTCGACCATGACGTCGCTCACGGGCTCGCCCCTCACGTGTGCTCGGCCGGATTGATCTGCGACGTGTCGATCGCCGAGGCGGTGGTGCCCCACTTCTGCAGGATCCTCGCGTAAGTGCCGTTCTTGATCAGCTCGTTGACGGCGGCCTGGAGGGCGGGAGCAAGCGGGGAGCCCTTCTTGAAGGCGAAGCCGACGTCGAGGCGGTGGTACTCGCCGAGGAAGGCGGTCTGCGCGGCGGGCTGTGCGGCCTGGTGGCGCAGGCCGTTGATCGTCGACATGACGACGTCGATCCGGCCCTGCTGCAGGGCGGTGGTGACGGCCCCGGTCTCGGAGAAGACCTTCACCTCGTAGGGCTTCTTGCCGGCCGCGGCGCAGACACCGCGCTGGGCGGTGAGGGTCTTCTCGAACGTCGTGCCCGCGCCGGTACCGATGGTCAGTCCGCACAGCTGGGTGAGGTCGGAGACCTGCGTGGTCAGGGTGGTGCTGCCCGTCTTGACCGCGAACCCCTGCCCGTCGTTGATGTAGGTGACGAAGTCGATGGTCTTCAGGCGTTCGGTGGTGACACCGAAGTTGCCCGTGCCGAAGTCGTACTTGCCGCTGCCGAGAGCGGGCAGGATCGTCTCGAAGGAGGCGTCCTGGCGCTCCAGCTTCACGCCGAGGACCTTGGCCACCGCGTCGGCGATGTCGATGTCCTGGCCGGCGGGCGGCTTGTCCTGCCCGTTCGGGTAGTACGCCGCGGGAGGGGACCCGACGGAGCTGCCGACCCGCAGGGTGCCCGCCTTGCGGACGTCGGCGGGCAGCAGGGCGGCGATCGAGTCCACGGTCTGTACGCCGGCGACGGGGTCGTCGGCCGGTGCGGAGGACACCTGCGCGCCCGCCACGGCCGGGGTTCCGCCACCGGAGCCGCAGGCGGTCAGCACCAGGAAGGGCAGGAGGGCGAGGGCGGCGGCGGTGTGCAGGCGGTTGCGGATCCCGTTCCCGGGGAGGTTCACAGCGGGAAGGCCTTTCCGTTGCGGGGCGTGGCGGAATGTGGGGCGGAATGTGGGCGGGCCGGAATGTGGGCGGAGCGTGCGTGCGGCGGAGGTCACCCGCGAGCCGGCGTGAGGGCCTGGTGGGTGTCGAGTGCCGCGCGCTCCGCGTCACGCTTCGCGACCTCCTCACGGACGAGCGGGATCACGTGCCGGCCGAAGTCGACGGCGTCGCCCAGCAGGTCGTAGCCGCGGGCCGAGAGGACGTCGACGCCGAGGTCGTGGTAGTCCAGCAGTGCCTGCGCGACCGTCTCCGGGGTGCCGACCAGCGCGTTGGAGTTGCCCGCGCCGCCGGTGGCGGCGGCGGTCGGGGTCCACAGCGCCCTGTCGTAGCGCTCCCCCGCCTCGGCTATGGCGATCAGCCGCTGTGAACCGGTGTTCTGGGGCCCCGCGGTCTCCAGGACGCCGTTGCGGTGGTGTCGTACGAGGCCCGCCTTCCGCCGCTGCTTGATGGCGCCGACCGTGCGGTGGGCCTTCTCCCAGGCCAGTTCCTCGGTCGGGGCGATGATCGGGCGGAACGCGACCTGGATGCGGGGCACGTCGGTGCGGCCCGCGGCCTTCGCGGCGGCCTTGACGGCCTCGATCTGCTCGGCGGTCTTCGCGAGCGGCTCGCCCCACAGGCAGTAGATGTCGGCCTCCGCGCCGCCGGCGGCGTACGCGGCGGGTGAGGAACCGCCGAACGAGACGTCGGGACGCGGCTGCTGGACCGGGAAGACGTCGCTGACGAAGTCATGGAAGCGGTAGTGCTCGCCCTCGTGGTCGAAGGGCTCGCGGGTGGTCCAGATCTTCTTGACGATCCGGATGTACTCGCGGGTGCGGGCGTAGCGCTCGTCCTTGGTGAGGATGTCGCCCTCGCGGCCCTGCTCGTGGTCGTTGCCGCCGGTGATGAAGTGGACGGTCAGGCGGCCCTCGCTGATCTGGTCCAGGGTGGCGAAGGTCTTGGCGGCGTAGGTGGGGTAGGAGACGTTGGGCCGGTGGGCGAGCAGGATCTGCAGGTGGTCCAGCCTGCTCGCGATGTACGCGGCCGCCGGCGCGGGGTCCGGGGATCCGGAGCCGTAGGCGAACAGCACACGGTCCCAGCCGTGGTCCTCGTGCGCCCGGGCGAGCCGGAGCGTGTACTCCTTGTCGAAGGCGGCGCCGGATCGCGCGGTGGTTTCGGAGCCGTCGTTGGTCGCGGCGATGCCGAGGAACTCCACGGGCATGGGGTGGCCTTTCGGAAGGGGCGATGGATCGTGCACGCGGGCATGGCGGAACAGCCCGTGCTGCAGCGAAGAATGATGGAACGTCACATCCACACATGCGGGGCGGTGCTGGCGTGACGACGCGGGGCGTCGGGAGGATCGGGGCGGCGGCAGCGCACGCCCGGGCCCGCGGCAGCGCGCTCTCGTACGGCTCGCTGCCCGCGCCCGGTGGTGGTGCGAAGGGGGATCTCGGCCCGCGACGGGGTCACCGAGGGAGGGAAGGGCCGATCAGACAGCCCGCTGCCGCGTCAGGCGCAACACGCCGCGGACCACACCCGACCGAAGTCGATGTAGTCGCGCGAGACCAAGCGCTGATGGGCATTCATGCGACTAATTGAGCAGTACATGCTGCTCTTCGTCAAGCAACGGCCCGGATGGCGGACGGCCTCGGCCGGCCGGGCCTCGCGTGGTTGACACAGCCGGGCCGTTGGCACATACGATCGACGGCGGAGCGGCTCCGCCCACACGGAAGCCCCTCCGCCCGCGTTGAGGGACGCGGGGAGCGTGACGACTCGAGTACCCCTTCCCGGCAGCACCGTGTCCGCACGGAGCCCGTGCCGTGCTTTCGCGCGCCGTGCCGCCGGATGGTCCACGCCCACGCCCCCTCCCCTGGAGAGCCTCCCCATGGCCACCCCTCCCGATATCTCCGACGTCTCCGACACCATCGCCGCTCGCGCCGGGGCGGCCGGCCCCCTGGCGAAACGCTCGGGGGCGCACGGCACTTCCGGGGACGAGCTGCCGCCGATCGTGCCGCGCCGGCGCATCGGCCGCCGGCTGTCCGCTGCCGCCGCGCTGCTGGTCTTCGCGATGGTGCTGGCTTCCGTCGTGCGCAACGAAGCCTTCCAGTGGGACGTGGTGGGAAGGTACTTCACCACCGCTGCCGTGCTCGACGGGCTGCTGCTCACCCTGTGGCTGACCGGCGCGGTGATGGTGCTCGGCTTCCTGTTCGGGACGGTGCTGGCGGTGATGCGGCTCTCCGCGAATCCGGTTCTACGGACTCTGAGTTGGGGCTACGTGTGGATATTCCGGTCCACGCCACTGCTGGTGCAGCTGCTGTTCTGGTTCAACATCGGCGCCCTTTACCCGACGCTCGGCCTCGGCATCCCGTACGGCCCCCAGCTCTTCACCGTCAAGACGGTGAACCTGCTCGGCCCGACCCTCACGGCCGTCATCGGCCTGACCCTGCACGAGTCCGCGTACGCCGCCGAGGTGGTGCGCGGCGGCATCCTCTCCGTGGATCCCGGCCAGACCGAGGCCGCGCAGGCGCTGGGGCTGAGCAGGCGCCGGACCCTGCGCCGGATCGTCGTCCCGCAGGCGATGCGGTCGATCGTGCCGACCGCAGGGAACATGCTGATCGGCACGCTCAAGGGCACCAGCATCGTCAGCGTGCTGGCGGTACACGACCTGCTCTACTCGGTGCAGCTGGTCTACAACCAGAACTACCAGGTCATCCCGCTGCTGATGGTCGCCACCCTCTGGTACGTCGCCGTCACGACCGTACTGAGCGGGGGCCAGTACTACGTCGAGCGGTACTACGCGCGCGGCACTTCCCGCGGCCTGCCACCCACGCCGCCGCAGCGGCTGCGCGTCCGGCTCACCGCCCTCCGCGCCCGGCTGCACACCCTGACCGCACCCGCCGGGCGGTAGACCGGCCACCGTCGGGGGCCGCCCGGTCGCCGCGGCCGGCCCGCCAGTCGGAGGCACGCCGCGGCCGGCACGGATCAGGGCGCCGGCCGGGCGCGCCGGGCCAACTCGTCGCGGCGCCGGGTCAGTCGGGCGATCTCGGCGTCCAGGGCGGCGATGCGCCGGTCGACGACCGGCGCGAGGCCGCTGCCGCCGCTCCCGTCCTCGTCGACCGAACCACAGGCGGGTGCCGGGTCCCGGGTCAGCAGCGGCAGCCGGTCCGCGCGGGTGCGCAGATCCTCGATGGTGAGGCCGAGGGAGAGCAGCTCACGGATCATCCGGACCAGCGCCACGTCGGTGTCCGCGTACCGGCGCTGGCCGGACGGGGTACGGGCGACGGGGGGCAACAGGCCGCGCTCCTCGTACAGGCGCAGCGCCCGCGCCGTGGTTCCCGCGGCCGCCGCCGCGTCACCGATCCGCACTCCTCCGCACCCCGCTCGGTCCTCGCCTACAACCGTACGACCACCGCCCCGAAATGGCGGCCGGTGATCAGTTCGGGCAACGCGGTGCGGGCCCGCTGCATTCCCTCGATCTCCGTGTATGGGAAGCTGATCTGACCCGAGCGCAGCCAGTCGCCGAAGCGGCGGGTCCACTCGTCCTGTACGCCGGGATGGTCGGCCCCGGCGTATCCGCTCAAGGTGATCCCGCGCACCACCAGGCCGAAGGTGTCGATCTCGGCGGGCGACCTCCCTCCGGCCGCGGCGGGGGACATCTGTCCGGCCAGCGCACCGACCAGGGCCACACGGGCTCCGGGGCGGGCGGCGTCCAGCGCGGCGGTCAGCTGGTCCCCGCCGACGGTGTCCAGGACGACGTCCGGCCCGTCGGGGGCCGCGGCCCCCAACTGCTCGGCGAACGGCGGCTGTCCGGGGCCGGCCACCAGGACCCGGTCGTAGCCCAGCTGCCGTACGAGCCGGTCGGCCTTGTGGGCAGAGCGGGTGGTGCCGATGACCGTCGCGGCGCCCAGCAGGCGGGCGATCTGCCCGGCCAGGGTGCCGACCGCACCGGCCGCCCCCGTGATGAGGACGGTGTCGCCGGGGCGGACCCGGGCCAGCCGGGTCAGCGCTCCGTACGGGGCCGCCCCCTGGGCCAGGTGTGCGACCGGTGTGGGCAGGGCGCCGCCTGCGGGGACCGCGTCGGCGGCGGGCACCAGCGCGTGGTCGCGCCATCCGGCCAGGTGCACGACGGTGTCCCCGGGGCTTCAGCGGCCCGCCACCCGGCGCGGCGACGACCTCGCCGACGGCGGGGCCGAAGAGGGCGTCCCCGGCGGCCAGGGACGGCAGCGGAAGACCCCGGGTCCGGCCGCCGATGAGCGTGCGCAGGCCGGGGAAGACCAGGAAGTACCGGTTGCGCACCAGCACTTGGCCGGGACCGGGTGCGGCCAGCGAGGTCCGGGACAGGGTGAAGTGCCGGGGTTCGGGAAGGCCTTCGGGTACCGAAGCGAGCCGGATCTCCAGGGCGGTGCCGGGCAGGGCTGTGGTCGTCATACGGGCCTCCAGGATCGGCGCCGGGCGGGGTCCGGAGACGCTAACCCCTGACCCGCTGGTGAGGGTCAAGTGCGTTGGTCCGCCCTGTACCGGTGCGGCAGCGTCACCGTTCGTCGGCAGGTCCTCGTCGGGTGCGGGTCTCGAGGATCCCGGCGGTGAACTCGGCCAGCTGCTCCCGCAGTTCCTCGCGGGGCACGCCCTTGTCGCCGGCCAGGTAGGCGACGAGGTCGGCCCGGGTGGCGGCGAGCAGGGCGTGTGCGGTGAACCCGGTGTCGGCCGGGCCCGGGATCTGTTCCAGCAGGTCCCGGAGCAGGGTGTGCCACCGCTCGTAGTGTGCGGTCCGGTAGGGGCTGTCCGCGCCGGTTCCCTCGAGGGCCAGGGCGAGGTGGCGGTTGTCGAGTTTGAAGCACAGGACGGCGTCCAGCAGGGCGGGCACGCGCTGGAGCGGCGGGGTGGCGGGCCCCAGCGGTGCCGGACCGTCCTCGACGGCGTTCCTGACCGGTTCGAGCCGTGCCTCGTACAGCGCGCCGATCAGCCCGGTGCGGTCGCCGAAAGCGCGGAAGAGCGTTCCCTTGCCGACGCCGGCCGCTGCCGCGATGTCGGCCATCGTCACGTCCTCGGGGCTCCGGCAGTGGGCGAAGAGGGTGTCGGCGGCGGCGAAGACGGCGGCCCGGTTACGGGCTGCGTCCTTGCGCGGGCTGCGCTGTTCGGTCATCGAGATCCTCCGGTTGCGATGCGGACCGGCGGTCCGTATCGTTCACGAAGAAAGCGGACCACTGGTCCGTATCGTACGGGACGGAGTACCCCATGCCCACGACCACCGCACCGGCGGATCTCTATCGCCACAGCCTGCGCCTGCTCCTGGCCAAGGACATACCCGGCTGGGTCGCCCTGTGGGCCGACGACGGCGTGATGGAGTTCCCCTTCGCTCCCCCGGGCTGGCCCGAACGGCTGGAGGGCAGGGAAGCCATCGCCGCCTACATGCGCGACTACCCCGACCACATCGACCTGCACGATTTCCCCGACGTGCGGATCCACGAGAGCACCGACCCCGGAACCATCGTCGTCGAGATGCGCGGCGTGGGCCGCCTGGTCCCGACGGGCGACCCCTTCGACATGACGTACATCGCCGTCGTGACCGTCCAGGACGAACGCTTCACCTCGTACCGCGATTACTGGAACCCCCTCGCCGTCCAGACGCCGGCGATGGACTTCACGGGGAGCAGCACCCGATGACCCTCAACAAAACCACCGGATCCACCGGAACCACCCTGGTCATCGGCGCCACCGGCACCACGGGCGGCCGGACGGCCGCGCAGCTGATCGCCGCCGGCCACCGCGTCAAGGCCGCCGGCCGTCGAGCCACCCCGCTCCCGGGAGCGGAACCGGTCCGCTTCGACTGGTACGACCCCACCACGTTCGGCGACGCCCTCGCCGGAGTCGACCGGGCCTACCTCGTCCCGCCCATCGGCGACCCGGACCCCGCCGCGGTCATGACACCCTTCCTCCGGGAGGCCCGCGCCGCCGGCGTTCGCCGCGCCGTTCTCCTCAGTTCCTCGGCCATCCCCGAGGGCGGCCCGGCGGTGGGGGCGGTGCACCAGGCCATGCCCGGCCTGTTCGAGCAGTGGGCGGTACTGCGGCCTTCCTGGTTCATGCAGAACTTCACCGGCGCGCACGCCCACGCCGACGGCATCCGCGACGACGGGGTCATCCGGACGGCGGCCGGGACCGGCCGGGTCGGATTCGTCGACGCCGACGACATCGCCGCCGTCGCCGTACACGCCCTGACGAACGACCGGGCGCCCAACTCGGACCTGGTCCTGACCGGGCCGGAGACACTCAGCCACGACGACATCGCCAGGATCCTCACCCAGGTCACCGGCCGCCCGGTGGTCCACCACCCCCTGCCCTACGAGGACATGCGCGACCGTCTGGCCACGGTGATCCCGCCGGAGTTCGCCGCGATGCTGGCCGCCATGGACCGCGCCATCGCCGAGGGAGCCGAGGACCGCACCACCGACACCGTCCAACGCCTCACCGGCCGCCCGCCGACCCCCTTCCGGGTGGTCGCCGAACGGGAACTTCACGAGATGAGCCTCGCCGGACGCCGGCGGGCACACCGCCCCACGGGCCGCGAGCCTCGCGTATAACCGCGCAGCTGCGAACGAAACCCCTGACCAGCCGACGAAGACATCACATTCAAGTGGCAAATATGAGACAGAGCAAAGACGTTATCCGCTCGTTATAGAATGAGGGGTGCGGTGGAAATGTCAGCATTTTTCACAAGAACACGGGCGCGCCGCTGGCATTTCACGGCCCCACGATGGCGTCTGCAAATATCACGGGACATCCTGCCTCCGTAACCCCTCAGGCCCATGCAATTTGCTCCATCCCTGGGTAACTTCGGCCCGCATGACTGCTCATGCAGAACTGGCCCGATACAGGAAGACCCCGCCGCCCACTGCGACCCCGACCACCTCGACGACACACATCGACCGACCCCGACCAGGTGACGGCCCCCTGCTGTGGCGCCTCGCCCGCGACTCCAGGACGCTGGACCTCAACTCGGCCTACAGCTACCTCCTCTGGTGCCGCGACTTCGCCGGCACGTCCGCGGTGGCCCGCGACGGGGCCGGGTGTGCCGTCGGTTTCGTCAGCGGATACCTGCGGCCGGACAGCCCCGGGACGCTGCTCGTCTGGCAGATCGCCGTCGACGAATCCGTCCGCGGCCAGGGAATCGCCGGCGCCCTGCTCGACGGCCTCTCCGCCCGTGTCGCGGCGGAACACGGATTGAGCTGCCTGGAGACCACCGTCTCTCCCGGAAACCGCGCGTCGGAGCGGCTGTTCGCCTCGTACGCCGCACGGCACGGCGCCACGCTGACGCGCGAGGTGTTGTTCGCCGCAGAAGAGTTCCCGGACGACGGCCACGCCCCGGAGGTCCTGCACCGCATCGGGCCGCTCCGCTTCTGATCCAGGGCCATCACCCCAACGCCGCTCCGCACCGAACACCCCCACACCCCCACACCCATTGGAGAGTTGCCTTGACCATGACCGAGCCGGTCCTGTCCGTCTTCGAGACCGTCGAGTCCGAGGTGCGCAGCTACTGCCGCGCCTGGCCCGTCGTCTTCGAGCGCGCCACGGGAAGCCGGCTGTACGACGAACACGGCCGCGGCTACCTGGACTTCTTCGCGGGCGCCGGGTCCCTGAACTACGGCCACAACAACCCCGTCCTCAAGCGGGCCCTGCTCGACTACCTGGAGCGGGACGGCATCACGCACGCGCTCGACATGTCGACGACCGCCAAGAGGGCCTTCCTCGAGACCTTCCGGTCCCACGTCCTCGAACCCCGCGCCCTGCCCTACAAGGTGATGTTCCCGGGCCCCACAGGGACCAACGCCGTCGAAGCGGCGCTCAAGTTGGCCCGCAAGGCCAAGGGCCGCGAGTCGGTCGTGTCCTTCACCAACGCCTTCCACGGCATGTCTCTCGGCTCTCTCGCCGTCACGGGCAACGCCTTCAAACGGGCCGGCGCCGGCATTCCCCTGGTCCACGGCACGCCGATGCCCTTCGACAACTACCTCGGGGGCCGGACCCCCGACTTCCTCTGGTTCGAGCGCCTGCTCGAGGACCAGGGATCCGGCCTGAACCATCCGGCGGCCGTCATCGTCGAGACGATCCAGGGCGAGGGCGGGATCAACGTGGCCCGCGCGGAATGGCTCCGCGCCCTCGCGGACCTGTGCCGGCGCCGCGACATGCTGCTGATCGTCGACGACATCCAGATGGGCTGCGGCCGCACCGGCGAGTTCTTCTCCTTCGAGGAGGCGGGGATCACGCCCGACATCGTCACGCTGTCCAAGTCCATCAGCGGCTACGGACTCCCCATGTCCCTGTGCCTGTTCAAGCCCGAGCTGGACCTGTGGGAGCCGGGTGAGCACAACGGCACCTTCCGCGGGAACAACCCGGCCTTCGTCACCGCGACCGCGGCCCTGGAGACGTACTGGGGCGACAACACCCTGCGCGAGCGGACCCTCGTCCAGGGTGCGCGCGTCGAGAGTGCGCTGCGCGAGCTGTGCGCCGAACACGGCCGGCTGGGCGCGACGTACCGGGGCCGCGGCCTGGCCTGGGGCATCGAGTTCACCCGGAAGGAGCGCGCCGCGGAGGTGTGCCGGAGGGCCTTCGAGCACGGCCTCCTCGTCGAGACCTCGGGCCCGGAGGGCGAGGTCGTGAAGCTGCTCCCGCCGCTGACCGTCACCGGCGACGAACTCGAAGAGGGACTCGCCGTCCTCGCCCGCTCCATCCGCGAAGCCGCCTGACCGGCACCAGCTCACACCACGAAGGGCACCACCATGATCGTCCGCTCGTTCCGGGACATCGAGGGAACCGACCGCCACGTCAGGGCCGCGTCCGGCACCTGGGAGAGCAAGCGCATCGTTCTTGCCAGGGAACGTGTCGGCTTCTCCCTGCACGAGACGGTCCTGTACGCCGGCACGGAGACGTCCATGTGGTACGCGAACCACGTGGAGGCCGTGGTCTGCACGGAGGGGGAGGCCGAGCTCACGGACGAGGAAACGGGCCGGACGTACACGATCACGCCGGGAACCATGTACCTCCTCGACGGCCACGAGCGGCACACCCTGCGCGTGAAGCACGAGTTCCGCTGCCTCTGCGTCTTCAACCCGCCCGTGACCGGCCGGGAGGACCACGACGAGAACGGCGTGTACCCGCTGCTCACCGAGCCCGACCACCACCAGCACGGCTGACGTACGGACAACGCACAGAGAGGAGAGGCAGGCACCGCCATGACCTACGCACCCACCCGCACGGTGAACGACCTGTATCCGACCCGCGGCTCCGAGGAGGTGCTCATCGGCCGCGTGGACCCCGTCGTCTGGTCCGAGCCCGGCACCGCGGGCCCCCTGTGGGCCCACGAGCTGGAGAGCTTCGAGCGCGACGGTTTCCTGTCCGTCGACGAACTCATCACGCCCGACGAGGTGACCGTCTACCGGGACGAGATGGACCGGCTGCTGCGCGACCCCTCGACGCTGGCCGACGAGCGGTCCATCGTGGAGCCGAAGTCGCGCGAAGTACGCTCCGTTTTCGAGGTCCACAGGATCAGCGAGGTGTTCGCGGCCCTCGCCGCCGATCCTCGCGTCGTGGGGCGGGCGCGACAGATCCTGGGATCCGAGGTGTACGTGCACCAGTCCCGGATCAACGTCAAGCCCGGGTTCGGCGCCAGCGGCTTCTACTGGCACTCCGACTTCGAGACCTGGCACGCCGAAGACGGCCTGCCGCACATGCGCACCGTGTCGGTGTCCATCGCGCTGACGCCGAACCACGCCACCAACGGCGGCCTGATGATCATGCCCGGCTCCCACCGGAGCTTCCTGGGCTGCGCCGGCGCGACGCCGAAGGACAACTACAAGCAGTCCCTCCTGATGCAGGATGCCGGCACCCCGTCGGACGAGGCGCTGACCAAGTTCGCCTCGGCCTGCGGCATCAGGCTCTTCACGGGCAATGCGGGCTCGGCCACCTGGTTCGACTGCAACGCGATGCACGGCTCGGGTGACAACATCACGCCCTACCCGCGCAGCAATGTGTTCCTCGTGTTCAACAGCGTCGAGAACCGCCCGTCGAAGCCCTTCGCCGCGCCGGTGCGCCGCCCCGGATACATCGCCTCGCAGGACTTCACCCCGGTGGGCTGACGCGTCCTACCGACCGTCCGACCCGTCCCACCCGGCCCGGCCTGGCACCTGCCCGGTCGGGTCGGCCGGTCCCCCCTCTACCCCCGGGCACCTTCTGCGGCGGTCAGGAGCCTTGACGCATCGAGCGCAGCCGGTCGGCCACCTCGTAGACGGTCAGGCGCAGCGTTCGGATGTCGGTGATCAGGTCGCGCCAGGGTTCGAAGGTCGTCTCCACGTCCTTGCCGGAGGCCCTGATGTAGGCCACCGCCACGCCGTAGCCGAAGTACTCGTTCCTGGCCGGCAGTGGGCGCAGCAGCACGATCTGCTCCAGCAGCGCCGCTGACCGCCAGTACGCGTCGGGCTCGTCGGTCGCCAGCGCCGGGGTGTTCACGCGGTGCCGCGCGACCGCGGCCACGAGACCGGAGTAGTCCTGGACTCCCAGCTCATTGCCGAGGAGTTCCTCCTGGCGGTCCAGAAGCCAGCGAATGTCGATGTGCAGGTCCAAGATCAGGCTGCCCGGTGCGCGCTCGCGGACGGA
Organism: Streptomyces sp. NBC_00207; assembly: GCF_045160965.1. Taxonomy (NCBI): domain Bacteria; kingdom Bacillati; phylum Actinomycetota; class Actinomycetes; order Kitasatosporales; family Streptomycetaceae; genus Streptomyces; species Streptomyces sp. NBC_00207. The sequence continues at coordinate 660,690 of NZ_CP130715.1, forward strand.
GGCGGCCCGCCGAACTCGCGGTCGAACGCCTCCGCGATGCCCGGCTGGCCGACGGCGTCACGGAACGCGACGGTCGCCCGGCCGAGGGCGAGCTGGTTCTCCTGCTCGATGGCCAGCTCCGCCAGGTAGGCGCGCACGCTCTTGCCGTGGGCGGCGGCCACCGCGGCGAACCGGTCCCGGGTCGCCGAGTCGATCTTCACAGTCGTATCTGCCATGCCCCGAGTATGCACCGATGAATACCATCGCGAATACCTTTCGGGAGTTTTCCCGTGAGAGCCTCCCCCGAGGGGCGCGCGGCAGCTCTTCTCCACGGCCTTTCCGACGTGCTCCGACCTGCTCCGACCCGATCAGAGCGACGGCCTTCTCGGGGAAGGCTCCGGCGTCATCCGACGCCGCCTCGCCAGATGTTGTCGAAGGCCGCGTCCTCGATGGCTCGACGTTGCCGTACCGCCGCCAGTTCCACCAGAGCGTCGTCGACGGCGGCCAGCACCGTCGCGACGGCCTCGTCCGCCACGTCCGCCACTTCCGTCACGTCGGGAGATTCTCCGGTCCGCTCGCCGCGCACCCGTACGGCCTCCGCGAGGAAGGCGAGGACGGGTTCATCCGATGCCAAGCGGTCCGCAGCCCGACGGCGGTCGGGCGAATCGGCCAGCACCAGTTCGCCGGCCCGGAAGGAGATCCCGCGACGGCCGTGCCGGACGAGCTGCCCTTCCGCCTCGAGCTCGGCCTGGTAGGCCGCGGCCAGGTCGCGGCCCCTGCGCCACAGCCAGTCGGCGACCGACTCGTAGGGCACCTCCCGAACGAGCGACGCGGCGGCCTCCTCCAGGAGGCGATCAGCCAGCGCGGGCCGGTCCCCCGGCACGATGAGATCCCCGTCCAGCCTGACGGCCCGGGCTGCGAGGAGGTCGATCACCTCGGCCCCGGCGAGCGCGAGCGACAGGTCGCCCTGTCCGACGGGGCTGCTCGACCCCATGTCCATGGCAATGATCAACAAGTCCCGCGGTGTGGTCATCAAGGGCTCCTCTCAACCGTGCAGGCAGGTCGCTGGCCAATTATTGATCGACTTGCCCTTCGGCAGGGCCTTGCGGCCGAACACGCGAGTCGAGCCTCCCGGGATGGACACGGCACCTTCGTGGCGCTTCCATACGATGCCGCCGTTGCGCTTGCCGGGCAGTGCCCGGCCCGCAGGCCACGAAGGGATCGCCGCAACGGGACGGCCCGCCCCGTCGGCAAGCCGCCCTGCCTCAGCGGAACTCGTGGACGACCTGGATCTCGCCGACGATGTGCGCGTTGAAGTCGTCCAGCTCCTCGGCCGGAACCCACAGCTCGAGGATGGTCCGTCCCCCGGCCTGCTGGACGGGGTACCGGCTCAAGAACTCCGACTCGACCTCGAACTGGGTCACGTAGCCGACACCGCTGTGCTTCACGTTCCAGTCCCTCGCGATCTTGATCGCGTAGTCCTCGTTGAGAACCGGGTAGAAGATCGGCTGCTCGGGGAGCCGGGGCGGCCAAGCACGCCAGTTCAGCTCGCGGACCAGGTCCAACTCCGTAGGGCCGGTGGGGCGCCACAGGGTCGTCGTAACTCGCCGGCTGGTCATGTGAATCGCTCTCTGAACGTGGAAGGCCGCTGACGCACGGCTGGTCTGAGACCGGACGATACCGGCGCCGCGAACGCAACGGCTACGCGATTTCCCGCACCAGGTCAGCGCCGTGACCAGCACATACGGGACAGCCGGCCGCGTCGCTCCGGTCCCGGTCGGCGGCCTGATCCGGCCTGATCCGACCTGAGGCACCACCGACATCCACGCGACCCGCTCGACGTCATCCGGCGCGCGTGAAGGGCGGGTCGCCGCCGCGGCGCGCCCCGAATTCCTTGACCCCGACACCAACTCGCCTGCAAACTCAACACACTTGCTGATCTTCACCAGGGGGCTCTGTTGAACGGCATGATCACCGTCTACGCGTATTTCGGTCTGCCCGTCGTCACGTTGGTGGCATTCCTCCTCTGGCGCGACAAAGCCACCCGGACGAAGAACCTCGACGGACTCCGAGTGGAGGAGAGCGCCCGGCGGCGGGCCCGCCTCGACAAGTACTCCCCCGTATACAGCCACACCTACATCCCGCCCCGCTCCCCCGACGGCCGCCGCCGCTGAGAACGGCCCGCGAAACGGACCGCGTGCACATCCGCCGACGGTGATCAGGCCTGCCGGACCCAGTGCGGACGAGGGGGCCGCGGCCGCCCAGCGTGCCGGGGGCTCGGTGGGCCATGGCCAGAGGTCAAGCTGCGGGGCGGCCGGCCAGCGCCGCGCCACAGCCGCTGCAGTAGCGGGCGTCCGCCTCGATCGCGTGCTTGTGGCACCGGTCGCACACCAGGTGCACCGCGCACGGCTGGGGCGCAGCAGCAGGGGTGGTCCGTCCGATGCGCATTCCGCGGCGCCTGCGGTGCACCGTCAGGACGAGCAGTCCCTCGGGGCCGGCCAGCAGCGCCCGGGATGTGCCGCGGGGCAGCAGGCCGAGGAATCCGGGGGACAGCTCTGACTGGGTACCGTCGAGGGTGAGGGTGCCGGCGCCCGCGACGACGACCAGCATCACGTCGACCTCGTCCTCGGTGTGCGCCGCCCCGCCGGTCCCGGGCAGGTGGCGCACCAGGTTCGCGTCCAGCTGCCGGTCGATGCCTTTCAGTCGCCACAGTGCGCCGCCCTGCGCCTGGGTCGCCGCCTCGACCAGACTCGCGACCGTCACCAACTCCGCCCCCCGCACAGCCTCCATTGTCGTACCCTCCGTGCCCGAACCGAACTCCACCACACCAGCATGATCGCTCACTCGCCACCGGGTCGGGTCCGGACGCCCCGTGACCGGCGTGCCGAAGCCCGAGGCACCGGCCGCAACTGCCGCGCCTGCCGTGCCTGCCGCACCCGAACGGGTGACCGTCTGAACCGCCTCAGACCGCGGTCCCGCAGAACGGTGACCGCCGTCCGCCCTTCCCTCCCGTCCGCAGCGACCACCGCGTACGAAGCCGAGGGCCGGAAGCCGGCCGTACGGCTCCGGTGCGGCATCATCTGGATCATGACGCACCCCTCCCTGCCGACCACCGAGTCGGCCGTCGCCGCGATACGGGCGATCGCGGCCGAGTACCGGCTGTCCATGGCAGTCACCGACGACATCGGCGCCGACCAGACGTCGCGGAGGACCTCCGCACCGCTGTTCGCGGTCGTCGATCCCGACGGATCGCTGCCCCACGAAGCATTCGTGGAACTGGGCGGCAGCCCGGCGGTCAGCGTGCGGATCTTCCCCGACGACGACGCGACGATCACCGTGGACGGGGTGGAGTTCCACGACATCCCCCGGAACTCCGTCCCGCCGTTCCTGATGTCGGTCTACAGCGGACTGGCCTTCGTGAAAGGACGGTTCTTCCCGCCCGGCTACCGGCTCTACGTCCCCCTTTCCGGCGACGAGACCTACAAGGAGCGCATCCTGGGCGCCTCGCTCACGCCCTGGCTCTCCGGACGCGTCCGCCAGGGGTCGTGAAGGAGCGGCTGCCCGTCGAAGTGGGCGAAGCCGCCGTGGCCTTGAGCTCCTCAACCGTGGGGCAACGGGCGGGGCGCCGGGGGGTCACTCGGGGCTGCGCCGGGTCCCGTCGGCCATCGGCTGCGTGCTCGCTCCGCACTGCGGGAGCTGCAGGTGGAGGCGGTAGCCGCCGTCCGGGGTGGGCCCGTGGGAGAGGGCGCCGCCCAGGTGCTCGGCTCGTTCTCGCAGGCCGAGCAGTCCGTGCCGCGCGCTGGGCAGCCCCAGAGCGGGATGCCGGGCCGTGGTGTTGGTGACCGTCACGTCGAGGGCGGGCCCGGACCGGCGGAAGTCGACCACGACGGTCGAACCGGGAGCGTGCTTGCGCACGTTGGTCAGGGCTTCCTGCACGGTCCGGTAGGCGGCGCGCTCCACTGCGCGGCTCGCGTCACGAGGGACCTCGCCTGTCAGAATCACGTCCAGGCCGCTGTCCGCGATCAGGCTGTCGAGGAGGAGCAGGGCGGGCTGCGTGTCGAGTCCTGCATCGCGGCTGCCCGAGGCCCGCAGCACGGCGACCATGTGGCGCAGCTCGTCGAGCGTGGCCGCGCTCAGGGTGCGGATGGTGCGGGCGGCCTCCTTGGTGTCCGTACTGTCCGCGGACACCTGCAGGGCACCGGCTCGTACGGCGATGAGGCTGACCTGGTGGGAGACCACGTCGTGCATCTCCCGGGCCAGATGGGCGCGCTCGCGGGCGAGGACCGTCTGGGCGTGGAGCTCGCGCTGATGCTCCTGTGCCGCGCGCAGTTCCGCCATGTGCCGGGCGAGTTCGCGGCGGGTCAGTACGAGCCGGCCGAGGACCACCGCCACGCCTGCGGCGGTGAGCGAGTAGCCGATGGCGACGGCGAACTCGGACAGATGGCCGCCCCTGTAGTCGTCGAGGTCCGGCAGGTTGGCGCAGATCCCGTACGCCAGTGCGCACCCGGCCAGGACCCGGCGGGTGCGTTGCTGTTCGGCCAGGGAGAACAGGGCGGCCAGCGCGGCGAGGACGTTGTGGCCGAGCTGGATGGCGAGCAGTGTGAAGACGAACACCGCGACCGGCCACCGGCGTCGTGCCAGCAGGGCCAGAGCGGCGACGGCGCCGGGAGCAGCCGCTGCCCACGCGCCGGCTCCGGCTCCGGCTCCGGTTCCGACCTCGGAGAAGGCCCACGCATCGGCCAGCGCGGCAGCCGCCAACCCTGCGTCGACCACGCGAGGCTCCAGGGTGCGGCCGGCACGGTGCACGCGTCCGGCTCCGTCCGACGCCGTACGGCCCGTCACGTGCGTGCCCCGTCCAGCAGGCCGGCGCGCTGCGCCCACAGGGCGGCCTGGACCCGGTTGCTGACGTCCAGCTTGGCCAGCACGGCGCTCACGTAGTCCTTGACGGTGCCGATGCTCAGATGCAGACGACACCCGATGTCGGCGTTGGACAACCCCTGTGACAGCAGCACGAGGACGTCGCGCTCGCGTGCGCTGAGCAGGGAGACCGCGCGGGTGGCGGCGCTCTGCTCGCCGTGGTGGTGGAGGTAGCCGCTGATCACGGTGGCGGTGACCTGCGGAGCGAGAACCACCGCACCCGCCGCCAGTGACCTCACCAGCCGCGCGAGCTCGTCCGGGTCGGTGTCCTTGACCAGGAAGCCGGAAGCCCCCGAGCGCAGTGCGGTGGCGATGTACTCGTCGGAGTCGAAGGTGGTGAGCATGGCGACCAGCGGCGGATCGTCCAGCTCCATCAGCCGCGCCAGGATGGTCAGCCCGTCGACGTCGGGCATCCGTATGTCGAGCAGCACCAGGTCGGGCGCGTGCCGGGCCACGGTCGCCAGCGCCTGCCCACCGCCGGTGGCCGCCACCACCTCGATGTCCACCGCGGCGTTGAGGATCATCGTGAACCCGGACCGGACGAGAGCCTCGTCGTCGACCACCATCACCCGGATCACCGCACCGGTCTCCCACCTGTCGTTCCGCACCGGTCCAGCCTTTCCGCAGGTCAGAACCGAGGAAGGCGCTGCCACCCTAGCGCCACCGGAGGCGCGGCCACGCGGCGGGACGGGCGGCTCGTGGGCGGGCCACGGCCGGCCCACGGGTGCGGACTCGCCCGCGACTCCTGAACCCGAAGACCTGCACCCCGCGGGAGAACGCGAACACGCCCCGCCGGGGTGCCGTCCGGCCGGGCGGCGGGTCCGCAACCCGCGACGTGGCGGGGCCGGACCAGCCGGTCGACGGGTGCCGTCGGCACCCGGGCCGGACCGAAGATCGTGACGTCGCGGGCCACGCCGGCAGCCCGTCGACCGAGCACCATCCGACCCGTCCGTCCACGCGCATCCGCATCCGCAAAATCCGGAATGCCCCTGCGCGGGACGGCAACAAGCACCACGGGAAACACCTTGCGCACCAAACACAGAAGTCTCGCCCTGGTCATGGCCACGGCAGCCTTCCTGTCAGCGGCACCCACCGCCCACGCGGTCGACGTGATCCAGGAGAACAACGTCAAGAACTGCTATCTGGGCAAGAAGAAGGACGTCGCGGCCTGCGAGCGGCTGCTGGCCGGCCGCCCGATGACCCAGCGGGCCAAGGACTGCCTCCTCAAGGCCGGCATCGGCGGGGCCGCCGCCCTGGTCGTGGGACGCGTCAACAAGGACGCCGCGAAGAAGATCGCCACCAACGTGGTGGCCGGCGGGGTCGCCGGCTGCCTGAGCGGGCTCGTATGAGCACCGCGCTCCAGTGGGTGGCCAAGGCCGCCACCACGGCCCTGTCCGTGCTCGTCCTGGTCCTCGTACGCACCCTGGCCGGCCCGCCCTACTGGGCCGAACTCCTCCTGACCGCGGCCGTGACGGCAGCAGGTGCCTGGGTGTGGTCACGGATCGACGGCGCAGAGCCCCGGGCGACCACCCGTCACTGAGCAGCCCTGGCCCGGGTCGTTCCCGTGTCCCTCACAGGCGCGGCCCGGGCCGAGCGGCCGGCACGACGCCCTGCAGGCCGGGGACCTCACCTGTTCGAGGTGCATTGCCGGGCGAACGCGTCACCGGGATTGCGCCCCGCCGTGGCACGTACAGGCTGGGGGCAACGCATCTGATGGCATAGGGCGAGGGGCAATGATCGTATCGGTGATGTCCATGCCGGACGGCACCATGACGCGTGCCCACGTGTCCGAGGCACGGGAGCGCCTCGCGACGTCCCCTTTCCTGCTCGTGGACGTGGAACTGAACAGGAAGAACCAGCCCACCGGGCGGCCGCTCGCGCACCTGTTGGGCCTGGAGGTCGCGGACCTGGCGTGGCTCGGCCGGGAGGGCGAGTCCGCCCGGGCCGAGTTCCTCGGGGGCAGCGCAGCCTTCGTCGTACCCGCCATCGAGGCGGGCCAGGTCATTCACATCCATGTCGTGGTGACCGAGAGGTACCTCGTCACGGTGCACCGGGGGGCGGCCCGCCTGGTGGCAGGTCTCACCGCTCGCTTCCCGCACGAACGTCCGCAGAATGCCGTGGCCATGCTGTTCCTCCTGCTGGACGAGGCTCTGGAGACCTATCGCGAGTCTGCCGTCCAAGCCCTGCTGGACGTGGAGGACCTGGAAGACGAGATGTTCCGCCGACGACAGCCCGAGCAGGTCTATCGCCTGGCGCGTCTGCGACGTATGGCGGCCCTCCTGCACCACACGCTCCTCCCCTACGAGCGGGTGATGGAGGAGACGGTCACGCGCCGGATGATGAGCGAAAGCTTCCCGGAGGAGCGCCTGCGGCTGGTTCGTGAGTACCAGCGCACTTCGAGGATGGTGCTCACGGACATCGAGTCGCTCCAGGAAGCCGCCCGGCGCGCCTTCGGCAGCTACTCCTCCCTGGTGTCCGCCGACCAGAACGGCGTGATCAATCGCCTGGCGATCGTGTCGACGATCTTCCTGCCGCTGACCTTCCTGACGGGGTTCTTCGGCATGAATTTCGCCTACCTGACGGACGAGCTGGAGAGCAGAGCCGTGTTCTGGCTGCTCGCCGTGGGGCTGCAGGTGGCGTTCCTGGCCATCGCGCTCTACATGCTGCACCGCACCGGTCTGTGGCGGAGGCTTCAGGACGACGACGGCACCCTCGACGGCGAGTAGGGCCGGCCCACGGTGTGGCAGGTCTCCCGCCATCAGGACGTACGGGCCCTGCCGACCGACGGCCACTGCCGAAAACGCCTGAGCGTCAGGTCCGGCACGGCCTAAGGTCGGCAACATGAAGATCAACATGCTCACGCTGCCGCCGTCCGAGACCGATATCGACTCCTGGCTGACGGTCCTGGCCTCCGCCGCGGCCTCCGATCTGCCGCAGCTGCCCGCCCCCTCCCGGAGGGAGATCGCCGGCCGGCTGCGCGTGCCGTCGGCGCGCGGCCGGGCCGTGCTCTGGGCGGCGGAAGAGGGCGCGGGCGTGGCCGCTCTGGTCCTGTTCTCGGACGAGGCCAACCGCCACACCGCCTTCGTGGACGTGCTGGCGGTACCTCCGCAGGCGCGGCGCCAAGGCGTGGGAACCGCCTTGTGGGAGCGGGTTCGCGAGGAACTGGTCGCGGACGGCCGGACCTCCGTCGAAGCGATGGTCGACCTCGGCGGTCCCGGGCAGGCGTTCGCCGAGTCGCTCGGGTTCGTGAACGTACTGCCGATGGCCTGGTACGAACAGGAGCTCCCCGACCGGCCCGCGCCCGTCCCGGCCACGCCCGGCTACGAGATCCTCACCTGGCACGGCCTGGTGCCCGATGTCTGGGCCCCGGCCGCCGCAGCGGCCCACGGGGCGATGGAGGATGCGCCGAGCGGGGACATGGACATACAGCTCGAACCCTGGACCGCGCCCCGGCTGCACTCCGTGCAGCAGCTGATCCTGGACCGGGGCGGAGAGCTGACCACGGTCGCGGCGGTGACCCCCGAGGGCGAGGTGGGGGCCTACACGGAACTGGTCCTCCCGGACCCCGCCGGCACGCGCGCGTTCCAGTACGACACGGTGGTCACCCCCCGCCACCGCGGCCACGGCCTCGGCCGCGCCGTGAAGCTGCACATGGCGGCGCAGGCCGCCGAGCGCTACCCGGCGCTGCGCCGCATCGCCACCACGGTGGCGGACGAGAACACCCCCATGCGAACGGTGAACGAGTCCCTCGGCTACCGGCGCGAGCGCGGTACGGCGTACTTCCAGCTCAAGCTGTAGCCGGATCCGGGAAGCGGGCCGCCGTCGGCCGCGGCCCGGAGTGGAGTGGAGTCCGGAAGCAGCGGGTCCAAGGCCGTCTGGCGTGGCGCCGGGGAGCCTCCCGCACGGGAGGGACAGCGTGTCCACGCTTGAGGCACGGACACCAGCGAGTCGAGTCCGCGGAGCAGGGAGCTGCGGCCGGCGCTTGCCGTGTGCGGCGGCGTCAGCCGGGCGGTCCGTCTGAACGTGCGGAGCCCGTCAGGCGACCACCACGCTCCGCAACGCAGCCGGTCGCCGTGCCGGCCGGCCACCGGCTGGCCGCCCGGCCCACACTGTCCCTGGCCGACCCGGCCCGACTCCCGCCCCCGGCCCGGGTCCCCGGTCCCCAACCCCGCGGGGTGGTCAGCCCCGAGGCCGAGCGGGGTGACGCGGTACCCGTCCCGCCGGGGCTCATCCAGGACGCGGTACCGGCACTGATGGGGAGCGGAGCGGCGGCCGCCGCAAACGAGCCGCGGGCATCCGGAATCTCCCCTGTCACATGCCTATCGGCCTGTCCGGCCCCGCGCTTATGGTGTGGCTCCGGACCATCCCGGGCCCGTCGCCCTCCCGGCTCCCCACGGGAGGGTCGCCGCGCGCCCTGGGGCGGAAGGATGTTCCTCGGCACCTCGGAGGCGTCGCGGTGAGGCAAAGAAAAAGGTTTGCCTCAAGGCCAGAGCTCGAGTTGGCTGGGCGGCATGGCTGAACTGCGTACCGATCGCCTCACCGTCCGTCCATGGCGCGACTCCGACCTTGCACCTTGGGCGGCGATGAATGCCGATCCTGAGGTTCGGGAGCATTTGGGCGACCTGCTTACCCGCGAACAGAGCGATGCCTCCGTGGCACGTTTCCAGGCCGCGTTCGACCAGCGAGGCTACGGGTGGTGGGCGGTCGAGGTGCAGGCCACTGGTGAGTTCATCGGCTTCGCCGGCTTGGATCAGGTCGATGACGGCTTGCCGTTCACAGGGGTGGAGATCGGCTGGCGGCTCGCCCGCTCGGCCTGGGGCAAGGGCTACGCTTCCGAGGCTGCGCTGACCGTCCTGGCCCACGGCTTCGACACGCTTGAACTTCCCGAGATCCTTGCCGTGACAACCGCCACCAACGTCCGTTCACAGGCGGTGATGCGCCGAATCGGAATGACGCGGAACCCGGCCGACGACTTCGACGACCCCACGGCGCCCGAAGGGCCGCTGCGTTCGAACGTGCTGTACCGCATCGCCCGTAGCGCCAGAACCTGACCTTCTCCGCTGCTGCGCTACCGCGGGCGCCAGGCCGTGCCGAACCCGACGATCACGGGCTTCGGGCACACCCGAGGCGACCTGGGCACGAAGATCCACCTTGTCAGCGAAAGCCACGCTCGCCCCTTGGCCCCCCACGTCACCGCGGGCCAGGCGGGCGACGCACCGGCCGCCGGCGGCCGCCCGCTTTCGGCCTCCGAACCCGGCACTGAGAGCCGAAGCATCTAACCCGAAATGCGGGGCAGCCAGCTGGTGGCGCCCACCACTTCGCGCGCTATGTCGACCACGGAACGTCCGTCGGTCGCCACTCGCACCGTGTCCAGGGGCGTCTGCTCATCCAGAATCCGTGCCTTACGGGCGCTGCTCTCCAGCTCGTGCTCCAGCTCCGAGCCCAGCTCCCGACCGGTCAACCGCTCACGGACGGTGGCATCGGAGGCGGTGAGCACCACCCGTACGATCCTGACGCGCGCACCCATGGCGCGCTGGAACATGCCCTCGTTCTCCCCCAGAACGCTCACCGTGTGCGTGTAGATCAATCGGCGGTACCCGAGCTCGGCGTAGTTCGACCAGAGCGCCGTCAGATTGCGCTCGGCGATCTTCCTGCGGCGGGGGTCCCCCTCCGGAGCAGGATGAGCCTGCCCCATGAAGTCACCTTCGATGACGCAGTGAGCAACCGTCGCGGCGCGCAGACGCGCCGAGACCTCCCACCCCACCGTCGTCTTGCCGACGCCCGCGCGCCCTCCGATGAGCAACACCTCTGCTTGATCCATAACCACACCCTGCCACCGAGCAGCCGAACCGCGCGAACCACATGTGCGCGGCTCAGGCGGACAGACCCTGGCCACCGGACGTGGAACCCGTGTAGGGGACGCCGACAAAATCTGCCCAGCCCAGTACTCCCCCGGATTGGGCATCCAGTTCGCGGGCGAATGCGCTGAGCTGGTCCATCTCTTCGGTAGAAGTTCGAGCGGAGGGCCAAGCCGATCTCGGCGCCATAGCCGACACCGGCCCAGTGGGCGGTCCAGGAGTGCTCGCTGAGCCAGCTGGAGGCCGCCGGGCCCAAGCACGGCGGGGCACGGCGCGCTCGGGCGGGGCCTGTCGATCCTGCCTGGCCCACACCCCATCCGGCCTTCTACCGGCCAAAACCCGATCGGATCCTCCCCGAGGCCCCTGTCTGCGCGGTAGGAGCCCGCAAGAGGTCTCGCCAGTCGGCAGGCCAATTGGCCAGTGCGAGGGTGCCCATGAGGAGAAGGTGGGTCGGCGCGGCCCAGCTCTCCACCGCCGGGTCGTGGTTGACGATGTGGGTGGTGACCGCTCCGGTGAGCACGAACATCAGCGTCGTGGCAGCCAGGAAGCGTGTTCGCCTATGGGGAATCACCAGCAGGACGGCGGCTGCACCTTCCAGGGCACCGACCACGAAGCGCATCCAGGACGGGTAACCCCAGTCGACGAACTTCGCGGAGTACGCCGAGCTGAATATCGTGTCGCCCGGCCAGTACTTGGTCACGGCGCCCAGCGCGAACTCAAAGGCCAGGAACCAGTACAGACCGGTCATGAGTCGCTTCGACATACTTGTCCCTTCAGCAGGAATGGGGCAGGGGCAAGCCTCCGTACGGCGATTGCAGTGCCGCCGGAGTCCTTGCTTTCGGGGGTCAGCCCCGCAGGGTGGCGATGGCCTTCTCGATACGCCGTCGGCGCGTCTCGGGCCTCTTCGCGCTCTCGATGGCGCGCACATGCTCGCGCTTGCGGCCATGGGCAAGGTTGTCGTACGCGGCGCGGGCGACCGGGTCGTCGTCCAGGGCTCGGGCGAAGTCCGGGGGCTCGGCGACGACGCGCGGCTCGGTGTCGAGCTCCAGCTCGACCTCGACCTCCTCGCCGATCGCGACACCCGCGCCCTGCCGGTTGGCGTTACTGAGGCCGAGCAGGTGGCGGCCCCGCATGATGGCGACCCGGCTCTTCCAGGAATGCCCGTTGACCGTGATCGTCACCGGCGGCCGCGCGCCCCCACCGAGCGCCGCCACCACCTCGGGCGGAACTTCCAGGCCCCGCATGGGCTCGGGCGGCTCGACGTGGGCCCAAAACTTCATCGCGGCTACTCCGCGTAGGGCTGGTCGGTGCCCGCGGCGCTGTAGCCGAGACTCCAGACATAGCCATCCGGGTCGGCGAAGGTGCCGCCGTACCCGCCCCACGGCAGAGCACCGGCGGGCTTGAGGATCGTGGCACCGGCCTTCTGGGCCTCCGCCATGATCTCCTCGACCTGTGCCTCACTGCGGACGACGTAGGTCAGAACCAGCCCGCTGAAGCCGCTGCCCTCCGCATCCGTGCCCACCTGGTCGGCCAGACCCTCGCGACCGTAGAAGCCGACCGGCGAGGCGCCGTCCGAGTCGAAGAACACCGAGATGCCGTAGTCGTTCTTGATCTTCCAACCGAGTCCCTCGGTGTAGAACTGCTTGGCCCGGTCCATGTCCCGGACACCGAGGAGGATCGAGCTGACGTGCGCTTTCATGTCTTACTCCTTGCACTGTGGATGTATGCGTGCCGGACATCCGGGCCAGGGCCCGGCTGTCACATGGCGCGTGTTCGACGGTCAATCGGTAGGACAGGGGCGGGAGTCAGGACAGCGTGGGGGCGAGCGACGCGGCAGCCTCCCAGGCGAACCCGTCCGGGTCGGTGAAGGCATCGGCGGTGCTGCCGAGGGCGATGCGGTGCGAGCCGGTGCCGTCGGCGGGGACGCCGAGGTCCTTGGCCAGGGCGCGGCGCTTGTACAGCGCCAGCTTGACGGGGCTGGACTGACCGGGGGCGAACTCGGCGTACTTGCCACCGAAGCTCTTGGCCACGGTCAGGCCCCGGCCGACGTAGAACTGCTTGGTGGCCTTCACGTCCTCGACGCCGAGCAGCAGGACGACCTCGTCGATCTCGCGGGTGGCGGGGCCGGTGTCCTTCTTCGCCGAGGTCGCGATCTTCCAGATCGTCCCGTCCGGGGCCTGGACGACGCCGCCGTAGCCCCACAGCGACTTCGCGGCGGGCTTCAGGACCGTGGCGCCGGCGTCCACGGCGGCGCCGACGAAGCCGTCGACGGTGGCCGGCCCGGACACCGTGAGCGCCAGGGTGAAGCCGCGGAATCCCGTGGAGTGCGCCTCGGACGCCCGCAGGCGTATGTACGTGTCCACGCCGAAGGCGCTGTAGAAGCGGCGGGCGGCCTCGGGGTCGGCCACCTCGAGGGTGACGGACGCGAGGGACGTGTGGGCTGTGGTGGAGGTGGTGGTTGCCATGACCATCACGCTAGGGGCTGTGCGGCGGCCGGGGCTTCTCGATTCCTGACCGGTCTTGAGACTTGCTTCGCCACGCACGCCGGCATCCCCTCCACCTTGATCGCCGGCCCCGCGCCGCGGACCGTATCCGCTGCATCGGCAGGGTCGGCCGCCGCATCCGCCGCATCCGCCGCCTGGCGGCGGAAGGCCCCGGGCGGCATGCCGACCAGCTCGGTGAAGCGGGTGGTGAACGTGCCCAGCGACGCGCAGCCGACCGCGAAGCAGACCTCGGTGACACTGAGGTCTCCCCGCCGCAGCAGCGCCGTCGCCCGCTCGATGCGACGCGTCATCAGGTACGCGTACGGCGACTCGCCGTAGGCGGCCCGGAACTGCCGGCTCAGGTGCCCGGCGGACATGTTCACATCGTGGGCGAGCGCCTCCACGTTCAGCGGCTTCGCGTATTCCCGGTCGATCCGGTCGCGGACGCGGCGCAGCCGCGCAAGATCGGCCAGGTGCTGCGCCTGGACGCGTGCGCGCCGCCATTCGGGCTTGCACATGAGAGCCCTCCCCTTCGTCTTTCTCTTCCATTTCCCTCGGCGTCCCCAGCGTCTGGGGTGCCGGCCTCGGCGGGCACCCCAGACGCTCGGTGGTGTGGACCGGCCCGCCCGACTCGACCAACCGCCGGTCGGCCAACTGCCATACAGAGGCAGGACGGAGTCCGGGCTCAGGACCGGTTCAAGGAGGACCCGGACGCGTCCCGGGCGGGCGACTGGCAGGGCAGGCACTTCCGCTCTGGTGCGCCGCCGCGTTCCTTATGGGTGGTTCGCAATGTCGGCCCGCACAGGTCAGCGCAGCTCCTGAATGCGGACCAGGTTGCCCGCGGGGTCGCGGAACGCGCAGTCGCGGACGCCGTACGGCTGCTCGGTCGGCTCCTGGACGACCTCGGTGTCACCGGCCTGCCCCTTCTCGAACGTGGCGTTGAGGTCCGGGGTGGCCAGCAGGATCCAGCCGTAGGTGCCCTTGGCCATCATCTCGGTGATCGTGCGGCGCTCGTCCGCGGTGATGCCGGGATCGGCGGCAGGCGGCGCCAGAAGGATCGACGTGCCCGGCTGACCGGCCGGGCCGACCGTGATCCAGCGCATCTTGCCCTGCCCGACATCGCTGCGGACCTCGAAGCCGAGGACGTCGCGGTAGAAGGCGAGCGACGCGTCCGGGTCGTCGTACGGAAGAGAGGTCGTGTGAATGGTGATGTCCATGACTAGCAGGCTAGAGGCGGCTCCGTGAACCGCGCTTCTCGATTCCTGATCGATCCGGACGCGCCCGGACGTTCACGCGCATGTCACGCGGAGCGCACTCGCTTCCCGCGACGGAGCACCCGAGGCCCCCTCCCCCGCCAGGCAGAACCTCGTCCTGGACGAAGCCGGCATCGAAGACCCGGTCGTCTGCGAACTGCTCACCACGCGCGGCCTGGCAAGACCGTCTCCAGCGCGAGCTGACGTACGACGGACTCACCCTCGACGTGCCGGGCAAGATCGCCCCGGCCTGCAATCTGACCGTCAATGAGCGCCACACGTACTATGTAACGGCCGGCACGACGCCAGTTCTCGTACACACGTACACAACGCCTCGTGCGACTTCATCCCGGAGACGGTTTCGCTGTCTGACGCGATGCGCGACGGCGGCAATCGGATCATTCTCGTGAGCAAGGACGGCCGGATCTTGGTTCCGACGAATGGCAGGTACCGGCCATGAGCGCGTTCCGCATGTACTTGAGGGTCGTCAGCGAGTCTTTGCAGCCGGAGGAGATCTCCAGGCGGCTGGGCGCGGAACCCGACGAGTCGGCCTCGATCGGTAGCCGCAGGCGCCCGCAGTTGCCCCCGCAGTCCCACTCGACCTGGATTCTGCGTGCAGGTGCGCCGGAAGGGCGGGGCAGGCCGGAGGATCTGGAGCCGGCGGTCCTCGGGTGGGGCACGGATCTCGCCACGGCCCTCGGACGACTCGCCGACGCGGGGGAAGCCTCCGTCTTCCTGGAGATCGTCCAGGAGATCAGGGACCTCGACGACCCCCAGCAGAAGGGCATTTCGCTCAGCGCCGATCTGATGTCCTGGATGGGTGCGGCCCGCGCATCGCTCGACATCGATCAGTACGTCTACCACGACTGCGGAGACGAACCGGACGCTGCCAGTCCGTCGACACCGTAGACGCCGGGGCCGGATGCTCCACAAGCCCCACCGGGAATCCTCCTGCGGGGCTTCTCCTCCTCACCAAGTTGCCGCATCCAGAGCCCCATTTGCCCGCCGCAGATCACCGGGCGAATCCCGAGCGCAGCTCCAGTGCCTGGCCCAGCCCCTCCGCGGCCGCGCGGTCGCGGTACTCCGCACACTTGTGCCCCAAACTGCACAATCAATCAACGTGGTCGGTTCATGGGTCCGTTCGGGGGACACCTCGGCACGCCGAACCGCAGACGGAAGCGGGGCATGGGGTTCTTCCACTAAACACCGGCCCATGATCACCGGCTACTGCAGGGCAAAGACCGTCCGTTGGCGATCCACGGGCGGCACCGGACTTCCGAACCAGGCTGAAGGGGGAAGCCCATGTCGTTGAAACGGCTTCCCGAGGTGAACCGGAGAGCACTCCGCGCGGCGCGCGGCTGGCCTCGCGCACTGGTGCTCGCGCTCGCCGTCACGCTCACCGCGGTCGCGCCGGCCGGCGGGGCGGCCGCCGAGCCGCGTCCCGGCGTCCCGCCCACCGCCGCCGCCGGCCAGTCGCAGGCCGACGGCGAGGGGAAGCTCTCCCGGGTCACGCCGAAGCGGCGCGTGGACGTGCGGAAGCTGCCGCGGCCGGAGCGCACCGGCGAGCCGCAGGTGCAGCGCTACCTCGCCCCTCCGAAGCGGCGGGCGCCCGTGGGACCGATGCGACAGCCGAGCCTGCCGGTCACCACTACGGCGCTGACTCCGAAGGGCGCGACGCCGCGGAAGTCGGTGCCTTCCTCGGCCGTCGTTGAGCGGCTGAAGACATTCCCCACGCTGGGGAACATCGACACCATCACTCCCTCCGACACCAATCTCGCGGTGGGGCCCACCTACATCGTCCAGGTCGTGAACCGCTCCGGCCAGATCTACGACAAGGGTGGCAGCGCGGTGGGCGCGCCCTTCGACCTGGGTGCCTTCTTCGGATTCGCGGCGGACACGGGCGGGGATCCGCGGGTGCACTACGACGCGGGGTCCGGTCGGTTCTTCGCCTCGTACGAGGGGATCCTGTCGAACGGCGATGAGGTCGACGTCGCGGTCAGCGACAGCTCCGACCCCCGCGGACACTGGACCGTGTACAACATCGGAAGCAACAGCTCCAACGTTCAGCAGGACCGGCCGCTGCTCGGGTACAGCAACGACAAGGTCACCCTGAGCTGGAACAACTTCGACCTCACACCCGACCCCGAAGTGTTCCTGGGCGCGGTGAACGTGGTCGTCAACAAGGCGGACCTGCTGGCCGGCGGCACCATCAGCTTCACGACCTTCGCACAGGACACCAGCCTGGATGACAACGTCCCGGCCACCTCGCTGTCGGGGATCAACGATCAGCTCTCGATGAAGCACTCGGGTACCGACGTGATTGTGTCCACGATCACCGGCGTGCCCGGCGTCAGTGCGGTCAACCGCACCCTGAACACCATCGCCATCGGAGCCGCGCCCCCACCACAGACGTGTGGCGGCGTAAGGGGATGCGCGGCTCAGCCGCCCGGGGGCGACGCCACCATCGCGACGAACGACGACCGGATGCTCTCGGTCGCGTGGCAGAACAACCACCTGTGGGGCGTCTTCAACGTCAGCTGCACCCCCCTCGGCGACACGGCGGTCCACACCTGCCAGCGCTACGTCCAGATCGCGACCGGTGGTGGCCAGAGCCTGGCGACCAACCTCAATCTCGGCCTCGTGGGCGGAGACATCTACTACGGCTCGTTGGCCCTCAACGACGAGGACGACCTGTTCTCGGGCTTCACCGCATCCTCGTCCACGATGTTCGCCACTGCCGTCGCGATCGGAGTGCCGGGCGGCAACTTCCCGTCCACCACCTTCGGCGACTTCTACGCCGCGGGCACGCAGGCGTACGCCTGCCGCTGCAACGGCGACAGCCGCTGGGGCGACTACTCCGGCACCGCGCGCGACCCCAGCAACCCCAAGGACGTCTGGACGGTCCAGCAGATCGGAGCCACCGGCGACACCGGGATCTTCGGCGGTGACTGGGGCACCGCCATGGACCGCGTCACGCTGTCCCCGCCCACCGTCACCAGCGTCACCCCCAACCACGCGCCCGAACTCTCCCAGTGCGTGAACACCGTGACTGTCCGCGGCACGGAATTCCCGACGAGCGGCACCACCGTCAGCTTCGGCTCGGTGGCCGCCACGAACGTGAACGTGAGCGGGCCGGAGGAGCTGACCGCACAGGTGCCCCCGCAGGCACGGGGCACGGTGGACGTCACCGTGACCACCCCCAACGGCACCAGCCCGATCACCGCCGCCGACAAGTTCACCTATGACCCGGACACGACCGCACCGGCCGTCTCCGCGAGCATCTCGCCCGCGCCGAACGGCGCCGGCTGGAACACGACCAGCCCGGCGACCGTCAACATCAGCGCCTCGGAAGGGGCCTGCGCCTCAGGGGTCCAGAAGATCACCTACAGTGCGAGCGGCGCCCAGCCGATCGCATCCACCGTCGTCTCCGGCGCGAGTGCCGCCGTCCCGATCACGGTGAACGGCCTGACCATCGTGACGTACACCGCCACCGACAACGCGGGCAACACCTCCGCACCGCAGACGATCACCGTGCGGCTCGACACTGCAGGGCCGACGATCACCATCGTCCGTCCGACGGCCGGCACGTACCTGTATCGCCAGCCGGTCACCGCGTCCTACTCGTGCACGGACGCCATCTCCGGGGTGGCGAGCTGCGTGGGCACGGTCCCCAACGGCAGCCCGATCAACACCTCCACGCTCGGCCAGCGCACGTTCACGGTCAACGCCACGGACAACGCCACGAACCCGTCCACCAAGAGCGTCACCTACAACGTGGCGTACCGGATCTGCCTGCTCTACGACCCGAGCCGCCCGGTGCGGCTGCTCGGCCAGGTCGTGATCAGCCTGCGGATCTGCGACGCGAACGGCAACAACCTCTCCAGCTCGAACATCACGCTCACCGCCAGCCGCATCACCGGGCCCGTCACCAGGCCCGTCACCGGCCGGTTCAACTACAACCCCCTCTTCTCCTCCTACAGCCTCCCCGTGAGCACCCGGAACCTGCCCAACGGCAACTACAACCTCGAATTCACCATCAGCGGAGCGGACACCACGACCCACGTGGCCCCGTTCACCCTGCGCTGAGACCCGAGCTCCCGTCGGAGTGCGCCGGCCCGGCCCCAGACACTCGGGGCCGGGCCGGCGCGCGTCAGTGCAGTGGCTGCCCGTGCGGAGCCCGCGGGCGATCGACCCGGCATGCCCTGGTCGATGGCTGTTCCGGTTGTCCACAGCGCCATGCCCGATCAGCGCCGCACATGGCCGCCGGGCCGTCCAGGGGCCGCCATGTCACCGACGCTGCGGCGCTGTTCAGGCGATGAGCAGGCGGAGGCCGAGATCTGCCGCGTCGAGGTCGGCGAGATCGCTGTTGCGCTCGGCCCACCGGCCGGAGTCGAGGTCGTCGCGGAGGCTTCGTACCGCCCGCTGCTCGGCGTCCGGCCCGACCCTCGTCCACACCGACATCGCACGGCGGACGTGCTCCTCCAGATACGCCCCCGGTCTGCGCCAGTACGCCTCGAACAGGCCGTCAGTGCAGTCCCACGGGATGGGCACCGGCTCAGCTCGGGCGCCGATCGCGTCGGCCATCCCCGCAAGTGGGGGAAATTCTGCGAGGACGGTGGCGAACTCGGGCAGGTAGTCGCGGGTAAGCCAGAACCGGTCCTGCCATCCGGGCTCGTCGGTGTCGAACGTCAGCACCACCACGCGCCGGGCCACGCGCCGCATCTCGCGCAGCCCCGCCATCGGGTCCCCCCAGTGGTGAACGGTGGAGACGGCCATCGCGACGTCGAAGGAGTGGTCCTCGAACGGCAGGCTCTCCGCGGCGGCGGCCACGCACGGCGCCGAGCCGGCAGGCCGCTGCCTCCGCATGACCTCCGACGGCTCCACCGCGGTCACCTCGCGATCAGCCGGCTCGTAGGAGCCGGTGCCGGCCCCGACATTCAGCACCGTCCGCGCGTCCCCGAGCGCGTCCAAGATCTGCGCTGCGATCCGCGGTTCGGTACGCCGCGTCGCCGTGTAAGCGCCGCCGATTGCGTCGTACAGCCGTGCACCAAGCATCCCCAGTTGCTCCTCCGGTGTCACCATCAGTCCCCTCGCCCGTGCCTCGAGTTCCCTGTCGATGGCCGCCACCATGGCGTCAGCACGATCACGCCGCTCCAGCAGCAGGCCGCGCAGCCGGCGCAGGTGCGCGACCGCGTCGGTGGACTGGTCTCCGACCAGTTCCGCTACCTCCCGCAGCCCGAAGCCCAACCGCCTGTAGGCCAGCACCTCGCGCAGCCGCTCCACGTCGTCGGCCGAATAGGCCCGGTACCCGGCCACGGTCCGCGCCGACGGCCGAACGAGTCCGATCCCGTCATAGTGATGCAGCGTGCGGACGCTCACGTCGGCCAGCTCTGCCACGCGTCCCACGGTCCAGTGATCTTCCACGGCACCGACTATGCAGCCTGACGCCGCGTGAGGGTCAAGAGCGTCACGTGGTGTCAGGTGTGTTGTCCGGACCGGGGCTCGGCGGCGGCGCGCCAGGTTCGGGCGTAGCCCTCGCGGAGGGGACCGCCTACGAGGGTGAGGACCTCCGCGGCGGCGTCGGCGAGGTCCTGCGGTTCGCCGTCCCCGCAGAGGCGGCGGTGGCCGTCGAGGAGGGCGCCGCCGTGCCGGGGGTCGGTCTGCAGCAGGCGGCGGGGCAGCCACTTGCCGCCGCCGGTCCAGGCCCGTCGGTGGTCGAAGAGGAGGTCGGCGGCGGTGTTGAGGACGACGCCGGCCACGGCGAGGCGCTCGACGACGTCCGCGGTGTCGGCGAGGTCGTCCAGCGCATCGGTGAGCACGTAGCGCCGGCTCTCGACCGTGGCGGGGGCCAGGGCGCCAGGGCCCTTACGAAGCGCCTCCTCGGCGTGCCGCTTGATGTTCGCGGCCGCTCCGTCCCGCTCGGAAAGGACCAGGCCGCCGGCGTACATGTGCTGCATGGTGCCGCGGCGGGAGGCTGCGTCCGCGGCGAAGAGCCCGTCGAGGCCGGCCCGCGTGTGGACGAACAGCTCGACCAGCCGTCCCTCGAAGCGGAGGGTCTCCCGGCGGGTCTCGCCGCCCTCCTCGATCAGGACGAAGACGGTGTCCTTCGGCCCGCGCAACGGCGGTGGCGGGGCCGCGCCGTTGATCTCAAGGATGCGGAACTGGACGTCGTGGACGTGGAAGTTGTGCGGCATCCCGTCGTCGTTGCGGAGGGTCCAGGTTTCGGTCGTCCCGCGGGTGACGGTCTCGTCCACCCGGGACATGTCCATCTTCCGGCCGTTGATGCCGGACATCTTGAGCTCGAAGAAGCGACTGCGGGACGGGTCCTCACCGGTGGGGAGCGCCGATGCCACCAGCGCCCCCGGCAGCTCCGCCGAGGGCCTCAGGGTGGGCGCGGCACGCAGCTGCATCACGTCGAAAGAGTCGTCACCGCCCCCGAAGCGCTGGTTCCAGAAGTCCAGGCCGGCGTCCAGGGGGTGGGAGCGCAGGATCCTTCGTTCGCCCGGCTGCATCCGTATGACGATCTCCGCGCGCTCCCCTGGCGACAGGCGCAGACGGCTGGTCGTGTGCGGGGCTTCGAGGAGGCCGCCGTCCGAGGCGATCTGCCGGAAGGCGCGGCCGTCGTCGAAGCCGAAGGTGTAGACGCGGGCGGTGGAGGCGTTCAGCAGGCGCAGCCGGACCAGTTCGTCCTGGACGGTGGCGTACGGGTCCAGGGTGCCGTTGACCATCGTCCGGTCGCCGAGGAAACCGACGTTGCGCATCAGCTTGTGGCCGTGGTCGAGTTTCGCGCCGTCGAAGGTCACGTCCTGGACGATGACCGGGATGTCGTCGACCCCGTACGTCTTGGGCAGGGGCAGAGCTGCCGACTCCGCGTCGTCCAGGAGGAACAGGCCCGCGAGGCCGCGCTGGACGTGCGTCTCGGTCGCGCCGTGCGGGTGCGGGTGGTACCAGAGCGTTGCGGCCGGCTGCTCGACCGTCCACTCCGGGGCTCAGGTGCCGCCCGCCGGCACCATCTGGTGCGGGCCGCCGTCCATCGCGGCGGGCAGGTGCATGCCGTGCCAGTGGACGGTGGATTCCTCGGGCAGGGTGTTGGCCACCTTCACCCGGACCTTCTCGCCCTTCGCCGCGCGGAGGGTGGGGCCGAGGTGGCCGCCGTTGAAACCCCAGGTCGGGGTCCTCGTCCCGGGGGTGAACTCGGTCTCCCCCGCTTGCATCCGCAGGTCGAAGACCCGGGTCCCGTCCGCCTCCACGGTGGACGCGGCGAGGGGAGGCACCGCGAGGGCGTTGTGGAAGTCCACCGCGCCGACGGTGGACACTTTGGCACCGGTGTAGAGCCAGGTGAAGAGCCCGCCGATGACAAGGGCGAAGCCCGCGACCAGTGATCCGAGGATCAGCAGCGTCCGCTTCCAACGCGGCATCCGGGGCTTGTCGCCGGTCCCGATGTTCCCATTTTCAGACATGCCCATGACGCTATGGACGGCGCTCGCGCCCCACATCGGGGACCGACCCGGGGCCGACCCCCACACCGCCCCCGAGTCGGTTCAGGGGCGCGGGCCCGGATCACACGCCGAGCGGCTCGGGGCGCGGGCCAGACGAGAGCCGAGGCGGCAGCGCATCTCGCCCGCGGCCCTGCGGACCTCCTCGGGCTGCCTGTCGTCGTCAAGAACGCCGAGGAGGACCATCAGGGCCCGGGCCTCATCCCCACTGATCAGCTTCAGCCTCGGCTCCGTCACCCCGTCGAGCAGCACGTCCAGCATGTCGTCCATGCAGGGAACAACGCCGGGCTGCACGACGCGTCACACCAGGCGTGGGGTGTCGGGCCGCGAGCTTGATCACTGTGACGAAAGACCGGTCGCCTTCCCCCGATCCGTCAGCCGTTGCGCCGGTCGTCGACCTGGACCTTCAGATGTGGCCAGACCGTGGCCAGGCGTGAAAGCTCGTCGGCCGCCGGAACGGTGACCGGACCCAACGACCCGTCCGGCCTGAAGTGGACCAGCGTCCCGGTCGTGCCGTCGACCTCGATGGGCTCGAGATCAGTGACGGGCACGCCGTGTTCGTAGCGCTGGGTCCAGGCCCCGTTGAGGCGGCGGTTGGTATGGGCGAGCCACTCGCTGAGCGCCGCAACCACGGACATGCCGCGCCGAGGATGGCCGTCCGGCAGCGCCTCGACCTGCGGGGAATCGAAGAACCGGAGGTCCTTCGTGGCCATGACCGGCTTCTTCACGCTCTGGCCGTACTCGTCCACGCGGGTGTCAGTGCCCCGTCCGTCGTCCCGGACGGACACGGAACCGTCGGCATGGAGCTCGACGACGCAGCTTCCCTCGCCTTGGCCCGACGCTTCATCGGCGGCATAGGCGAGTACCTCAAGGACGAGGTGCCAGGGTCCGTCCGGAGCGAACTCCGCAGGCCTTTGCCGGATATGCGCCAGATGATCGGCATCGACAAGGCCGGACCAGTCATGCGTCGTGTTCACCCAGGAAGCCCTCGATACGTCCATCAGGCAAGTATCCCCCTGGCAGGGAACCCCTCACCGCTGTCCCGCGGCCTCCCGCTCCCGGTGCGCGGTGTGGACTCGGTGCCACAGCTTTGCCCGTGCGGGGGCGTCCACATCGGTCAGGTCCAGACGGAACACGCCCTCCAGTACGTCGTACCAGCCGTCGGCGGAGGCGACGGTCCGCTCGGCCGTGCCCGCGACGTCGATCCGGAGCGCGAGATGGTCGCCGGCCGCGCCCGCGGGAGCCTCGGGGGGTGCCGACGTCTCGTTCCGGCTGCCGGAGTCGAGGCCGAGGCCCTTTGCGGACGCTCAGGCCTCGGTCAACGGCCCATATTCACACTCGACTTGGCGCCCCCACTCCGATGACGGCCCGCCGATGCTCGAGGCCTCACAGCGTGGTCGGACCTGTGTGCACGGAGGTGTCGGCGTGGCGTAGTTCAGCGAGCAGCTCGCTCTGTCCTGCCAGCAGTTCGGTGAGGATTCGCCGTGCGGCCCGCAGGAGTTCCGCCACGTCGCCGCCGGCGAGGGCGTAGCTGACGGTGGAGCCGTCACGGATGGAGACCACGATGCCGGATCGGCGCAGTACTGCGAGCTGCTGGGAGAGGTTGGACGGTTCGATCTCGATCTCGTTCAGCAATTCGCGTACGGGTACGGGGCCGTTCTGGAGCAGTTCCAGTACGCGGATGCGGACGGGGTGTCCGAGCATGCGGAAGAACTCTGCCTTGGCCTGGTACAGCGGCACCTGCATGCGACAACACTCCCACCCGGGTTCGACTCTTCACGAGCTGGCAGCCAGACCTGACGGATCCTCGATGCCTGGCTGTCCAGCCATCCTCCCGCCTCCTGGCTCCGGTCCGCCCTCGGCTGATCACTTTCAGATGTGCCGAGTTGAAGAGTTTTTCAACTTGTGGGCATGCGGAGCCGGGAAGCAGGAGGGCGGTTACAACTCCAGGTCCGCCTCGATGCGCTTGAGCTGGTGCCTGGCCATGGCCAGGTTCGCCCTGCCCTTGTCCAGGACGATGTAGATGAACAGGCCGTTGCCCCCGCGCCCCTTGAGCAGCCGGATGAGGTGGTACTGGCTGCCGAGGGTGATCAGTACGTCCTCGATCTCCTCGCTGATACCCAGCATCTCCATGGTGCGGATCTTGGCCCGGATCACATCGGTGTTCCCGGCTGCGGCCACCGTGAGATCGAGGTCTTTGCCTCCGCCCAGCATTCCGAGTGCCATGCCACTCGTGTAGTCGACCAGCGCGGCCCCGACGCTGCCCTCGATCGAGGTCATCGCCTCCTTCAGAGACGTCTCCACACTCACCATCAGTACTCGCTCCCTCGGGAATCGACGGCCCCGGCCGGCTTCATACCTCCGACCGAGGGGATGACGGCAGACGCTACCCACTGGCCGCCAAGAGGGCGGGGAACATGAAACTTTCGGCGGAAAACGATCCCCCAGGCCCTAAGATGCGCCCCTGCGGCCTGCGGGTGACGTGGACGAAGCCGTGCAGCTGCCCCCAGCGGCGAGGGCAGGGGCGGACGGACGCTCGGGCCGACGGCGCGGTCGGCCCAGGGTGCGCAGCACCCGATCGCTTCGCGGTAACCGCCGATCAGTCCTTCGCACCACCGAAATCGGGCAGGGTGACCGAGCCGTCTGCGGCGAGGGGGAACCCCGGGTTGTACGCGACTTCCCAGGCGTGGCCGTCGGGGTCCACGAAGGCACTGGAATAGAACCCGATCGCATTGACGGCCGCGGGCTTGGTGACGCTACCGCCTGCCCGTCGAACCGCGTCGAGCAGCTCGTCCACCTCGGCCTCGGAGCGGACGTTGTGGGCCAGGGCGATCCCGCCGAAGCCGCCGACCGGTCCAGGCTCCACGCCGCAGTCACGAGCCAGCTTGTCGCGATCCCACAGCACCAGCCCGAGCCCGCCGGCCTGGAAGAAGACCGTCGCCTCCACCTCCTGTCCCCGCCAGCCCAGGGCCTCGTAGAAGCCCTTGGCGCGTGCGAGATCGGTAACCCCCAGGGTGACCAGGGTGATGCGCTGTTCCATGCGATCACGCTAGAACGCCTGGCGGCACGGGGGCCGCCGACTCACCGCCGACACGAGGGCGCCGCCGCCCCTGCACGCGCGGGGATGACCCCCATCCGGCCCGGGTCTCACCGGCAGCGACAGGTGCGGAAACCGGATTGCCCCGCCGTGCTGCAGGAGTCAGGCTCGGCCCCATGACCACAGATTTCATCGTGCGTCCGGCCCGACCCGCCGATGCCCGGACCTTGGCCGAACTGCGTTGGGCCTTCAAGCAGGAGGACTACGAACGGCAACCACCGGCCCCTGCCCGGCACTTGGAGGAAGCCGAGCGCTGGATCCACGACCGGCTCGGCAGTGGCCACTGGTTGGCCTGGGTCGCGGAAACCGAAGGCGAAATCCGCGGCCACGTCTTCCTCTGCCTGGTGGAGCGGATGCCGGAGCCCTACGAGGACAACGACCCGTTCGGCTACGTCACGAACTTCTTCGTCCTGCCGTCACAACGGAACAGCGGAGCCGGCTCGGCACTCCTTGCGGCGCTGAAGCAGCATGCACGCAGTGCCGGCATCGAGGGCTTGATCGTCTGGCCGTCGGAGCGCAGCGCGCCGCTCTACCGGCGCCGCGGATTCCAGCCTCCGGAGGAACTGTTGGAGCTTCCGCTCGGCACCTGAGGGGATCGGCTTCCGAGACACCGCGCAGGACCTGTTACCTCGCCGGGCGCGGCGGCTTCGGGCGATCGCGCGGCCTGGCCACCCGCTACGACGAGACCGGGGACCACACTCCGAACCACTGCTCGGCGCCGTACTCCTCGAACCGCTCCACCTCGGTGAACCCCAGCTTCGCCGCGAGGCGCAACGCCCGGTCGTTGGCGTTCTGGGTGCAGAGCACCACCGGATCGCCGGGAAGCGCGGCGGCGAACCAGTCGAGCGCCGCCGTACACGCCTCGGCGGCGTACCCGCGTCCCCACGCCTCCGGCAGGAACATGTAACCGAGCTCGGTCTCCCCGCCCTCCGGACGCACGTGCCCCGGACGCTCCGCAGCGCGCCGATCGAGCGTGATCATGCCGATCATCGCTCCGTCGAGATCGATCACGAAGAATCCGGGACGCCGGCCGGGCACCGCGGGCACCGCGCGTTCGAGCTCGGCACGCGGTCGAGGGCCACCGACGTAGGTGCCCACCTCCGGCGATGAGAACAGCTCGATGAACGCCGCGCGGTCCCGGGCCTCGGATGCGCGGAGCACGAGCCGTTCGGTCCTGATCGGGACAGGTGGCCAGGCAGCGTGTTCGAGTCCAGTCATGCCGGGCAACCTATCCCACGTCCGTACGAGTGATCCGTGGAAGAAGACCTGGGCGATCTTGTAGGGCCGCGACGACCAAGTCGTGGATGAGGAACTCCCCGGGAGCGCGGTTCTCCTTGAGGCGGGGCAGGTCTTCAGGGCCGAACCAGTCGTATGCGGTGTGCTTGGACCATTCCAGGGCGGGGTGGTCCAGGTCGCCGTCGACCTCGACGAGGTAGTCGGCCTCATGACGTACCCCGTGGCCGTCGTCGCCCGTCCACGTGGTGAGGCCGAGCAGACGGCGTACCTTGCGCAGACGCCAACCCGTCTCTTCTGCGACCTCCCGTGCGAGCGTGTCCAGCAGGGTCTCGCCGGGCTCGACGTGTCCGCCCACGATGTCCCAGCAGTCCGGGAAGAGCCGCCGGTCCGGGCTGCGCTTCTGGGCGAAGGCCCGGCCGTGCCGGTCGAGAATCACCGCACCCACGGCCCACAGCTCGCCCTCTGCGGGGACGGGTATCTCGACACCGCTGCTGACGACGACATCCGGGTGCCGGTCTGTTGCCATGGGCCCCAATGTAACGGCGCGTCTGATCAGCATCGCGGCGCGTTGGCCGGTCAGTCCAGAGTGAGCTGGAGGTACGCCGTTTCCCGGAAGCCCGCGGTCGGCGGGTCCGCTTCCACACTCGCCACCGGCTCTCGACCGTGGCGGCGATGGCGACCGCGGCGGCCGTGCCCTGAGGTCCGAGCGTTAGGGTCGTGACCGACCATGGCCACTGAGGAGGGGGCTCCGACCATGTCCGGAGTAGTGACGGCAGTAAGCAGCAACAGCGAGTACTCGTTCACCAAGCCGAACCGGGACAGCATCACACTGCTCCCCGGCCTCGGCGTGGAGGGGGACGTACATTCCGGCGTGACGGTCAAGCACCGGTCGCGCGTCGCGCAGGACCCCACCCAGCCGAACCTGCGCCAGGTGCACCTCATCCACGAAGAGCTCTTCGCCGAGGTCGGTGCAGAGGGATTCGACGTGGTGCCGGGTGCCCTCGGCGAGAACATCACCACCCGCGGGATCGATCTGCTCGGCCTGCCGGTCGGCACGCTGTTGCACATCG
The DNA here is from genome assembly GCF_045160965.1 of Streptomyces sp. NBC_00207. Lineage (NCBI taxonomy): Bacteria > Bacillati > Actinomycetota > Actinomycetes > Kitasatosporales > Streptomycetaceae > Streptomyces > Streptomyces sp. NBC_00207. Next base: position 688,079 of record NZ_CP130715.1, read on the forward strand.
GCGATGGTGCCGTGCTGGAGGTGACCGGCCTGCGCAATCCGTGCCTGCAGATAGACAACTTCCGGGACGGGCTGCTGAAGCAGGTCGTCGGCCGCGACGAGGCCGGGAACATCGTGCGCAAGGCCGGAATCATGACCATCGTGAAGAAGGGCAGTGCCGTGCGCCCGGGCGACACGATCGAAGTGGAGCTTCCCAGCGGGCCGCACCGGGCCCTGGAACGGGTCTGACGGCGCTCCATGGGCACCATGCGGATGGGGTAAGCCCGGCCCCGCATCAGTCGAGCGTGAGCCCGTGAGGGGCGGTTCGTACCCTGCACTCCTCTGCCGTGCGGCTTCGCGCTGCGCCGGTCCGGTCTCCGGGTCGGTCTCCGGGGCGGTCCTTTTCGGTGGCAACGGCGCCGGCCGAGAGGAGCGTTGCAGTGGCGAGGCTGCCCCAGAGGGCGGCCGGGCCGTGGGGGGCGAGAGCGGTGATGACCGCCGGGGAGACGGCGAGGCCGAGGCCCGTGGAGAGCTCGAAGCGGGCGAGGGTGCGTCCCAGGAGGTGGGCCGGGGCGAGGACGGTGACGAGCGCCGTGGCACTGCCGGCATAGATGATCTCGCCGATGGTGCAGACCACCGACACCGTGGCGACGGCCGGGGCGCCCCAGCCGTGTCCCAGTGAGGCGGCCGCGAGGAAGCCGAGGTAGGACGCCGCGATCACCACGCCGGCGAGGGCCAGCACGGCCCGCCGGGGGAAGCGGGACAGCAGGACGGTGACCGGGACCTGCAGGGTGACCACCAGCACCGTGTTGGCCACGAAGACGGCCGCCGACCACACCGGGGATGCGTGCAACTGCGTCACCAGGACCAGGGGGAGCGCGATTTCGGGGACGTTGAGGCAGAAGGCGTAGAACACGTTGGCGGCCAGCAGCGCGCGCATGCGGGGCGCCGGCCCGGAGTCCCCGTCCTTGGTGGAGGTTGCAGCCGGGCGGGCGCGCAGGTGGACCGACCACGCCAGGGCCGCCGCGATGAGATAGGCGAGCCCTGTGACGGCTGCCAGCGCCTGCAGTGCGCCGGTGCCGCCCGCCAGGCACGCGGTGGCGAGGAGCGCGCCCGCGCCCATGCCGGCGTTGCGCAGGGCCCGGCCTCCGGCGAGAGCGGTGTCGCGTTCCCGACCGTGGGCGACCGTGGCCACGAGAGCCGCGTGGGCGGCGGGCCATGCCTGGTTGCCGATGCTGAGGAAGAGCGCCGCCGTCGCGAACAGCCAGACGTGCCCGGCCGGGGTCGCCAACAGCAGTGTCACGCCCACCACCCGCACCAGCATGGACGCCGCGACGACCGTGCTGCGTGCCCCGCGGTCCAGCCATCGGCCCACCGCGGGCATGCACCCCAGACCCACGACGACGCCGACCGTCATGGCGACGCCGGTGGCCGGCGCGGACAGCCCCAGCACGGTGACCCCGTAGAGCAGCAGAAAGGGACGCAGCAGGCCGGTGCCGAGCGCGTCCACGATCAGGGCGACGGCGTAGCGGGGGCCTCCGGAGGCGCGGACGAGGGCGCGGGGCTGGATCTTGGTGGTGGTTGCCATGGCATCAACGGTGAGTTCGGCCCGCGGGCCGGCCCCGCCGGTTGACGGACATCGTCAACCGGCGCCGTCGCAGGCCGGGCGGTCGGTGATGATGAGGGGTGACCTTGAGGATCGACATCAGCGGCCTGCCGTCCGAGCGACTGCGGTTCGCCGCCTCCCCGCTGGCCGAGCTGACCGCGATGCTGCACGTGCTGGCCGAACCCGGGCATCATCCGCAGTTCGCCGACTGGGCCGGGGAGGTCTGGGCGGGGCTGCGGCCGGAGCTGGCCGAGCGGCTGCGGGAGGCCGAGTTCCTCTGGCGTTCCTCCCAGGCCGACTTCCTGATCCCCGCCCGGCCTCGGCCGACCCTCGCGGAGGAGTTGGACGAGGTGGACCGGATCGACGACGAGACGTACGTGACCGCCGCACTCGTCACCACCTGCGGCAGCAACCGTGTCCCCTTGGCCGCGCCGTCGCCGCTCACCGACGCGTCAGCGCGCGAGCGGGCCCTGGACCTGGCCCAGGCCCGTGGCGCGCGGCAAGAGGCGTTCGCGGAGCGGCTGCTCGCGGACCCCTCCGCGGTACGGGCCCGGGTGCGCCACACCCTCGAACAGTGCGCCGAGGCCTTCTTCGACGCCGCCTGGGCGGGCGTCGCCGTGCAGCTCGCCACCGACCTGCGGCTGAAGAACGACCTGCTGAAGCGCCAGGGCATCGGGGCGGCACTCGCATCGGTCTCCGGCGCGGTCACCCTGGCACCGGACGGCGACTGCATCGTCGTGGACAAACTGCAGGACAAGACGACCGCAGCCCACGGCGCCGGTGTCACCTTCATCCCCAGTGTCTTCGGCCGCCCGCACCTGGTCGCGGTCCACGCGCCCGGATGGCAGCCGGTGGTGCAGTACCCCGTGGCCGGGCCGGGTCCGTCGGAGCCGATGTCGCTGGAGACGGTCACGCTCCGGCTGGAGGCACTCGCCCATCCGGTACGGCTGCGGCTGCTGCGCACCCTGGCCCGCGGCCCGCACACCACCGGTGAGCTGGCCCACACCTGGGAGCTCTCGCCCCCGGAGGTTTCCCGCCACCTCGCCGCGCTGCGCCGTGCGGGCCTGCTCACGGCCCGGCGGCACGGTCGCTATGTCCGCTACACCCTCAATCTTCCCGATCTGACGGCACTGGGCACCGACCTGCTGGCGGCCGTACTGCGCTGAGCGGCTTCGGCCTGCCGAATGCGGGCGACCGCCGCCGTGTCGGCCGGGGAGCCGGCGGGGGTGTCGCTGGCCGGAGCCGTGTGTCAGCCGCTGCACTGGGTCAGTTCGCCGCCCTGCCGGACGCTGTACTGGCCGGGCGCCACGTTCAGGACCTGGAAGCCGCCGTTCTCGGCGACCTCGGTGGTCCCGCCGAAGCCGGCCGACCCCTGGTAGTAGGCCGGGCCCGGGGTGAAGCCACCTCCGGAGAGGTGCACCTTCCCGTTCTCGAGCACGCTGGAGACCGAGCAGGTCGCGGCCGGTACGGCAGCCGGCGCGGACAGGGGGACCGCAGCGAGGGCGGTGGGGGCGGCGACGAGTGAGGCGGCCGCAAGGGGGTGAGGACGAGCAGGCGTGTGCGCCGGTTCATGAGTCTTCCTCGGTCTTCCTTATCTGGACGAATCGGGAAACTGCGGGCCGAGGCGGAAGCGGGGGCGAGGGCCGCCTTTCCATCGTCACCCTGGCCCTGCCCGGGTGCGACCGGGCATCGGGCATCGGGTCACTCCGCAGGATCCGGACTGCAGGCCTCCGAGCTTCGGATATCGTCCCTGCGTGAATCTCATACCCCCACTCACCCAGCGGGCGGCCGCCCCACCGGCTGCCGCACCCGGTGCCCGGCTCGGCTGGCTGGACGCACTCCGCGGCATCGCCGCTCTGATCGTGGCACTTCACCACTTCGACGTGCTGAGGATGCTGCCCTTCGGGGGCGTGATCTGGCGCAACTTCGACATGGGCCTGTTCGGCGTCATGCTCTTCTTCATCGTCAGCGGCTACATCATCCCGGCCTCGCTGGAGCGACGGGGCGACGTACGCGGCTTCTGGATCGGCCGGATCTTCCGGATCTACCCGGCCCTGATCGCCGCCTTCGTCCTCTCGATCATGATGCTGCCGGCCGGGGACGGTTCGGTCGCGCTGCTGCGCACCGGCGACAACCCGGCCTCGCTGGTCGCGAACGGCCTGATGCTCCAGGACCTGCTCGGCGTCATCAACGGCATGAACGTCACCTGGACGCTCTGCTACGAGATGGTCTTCTACTTCTTCGTCACCGCCCTGTTCACGCGCGGTCTGCACCGGCACAGCGGTCCGATCGCGGTGGCTCTGGCCGGTGTCGCCCTGGCGGTCGGTACGGCCGTCGGCACCCAGCTCGTGAGCGCGGAGATCGGCTCGACCCGGCAGCTCCTGCTGATCGTGACGCCGATCGTGCTGGTGGGCCTCGTCTGCGTGCTCAGCGGCAAGCGCCTGCTGACGGGGACGGGCGCCCTGCTGCTCGCCGGTGTCGGCCTGGTCCTGGTCACGCTGAACAGCCGGGCCCCCGCCTTCGAGACCTGGATGATCTTCGCGACGATGTTCGCCGGTACCGTCGTGTACCGGGCGCAGCACGGGCAGCTCGCCCGGGTCCCGGCCCTGCTCTCGTGCGGTTTCGTCGTCGTCGCGGGTGTCCTGGTCGGCTGGCTGTACAACCACGGCGAGGCCCTGGAGCGGACCTGGTCCGCCGGCTGGAAGGCCTGGTCGATCGCCTACCTGTCCGCGTGGGTGCTCTTCGGCGTCGGCTTCCTCCTCCGGGGGCGCCGCTTCCCGAAGGCGCTGACCTGGCTCGGCGCGATCAGCTTCTCGGTGTACCTGCTGCACATCCCGCTGCTGCGCACCGTCGAACCGCTGGTGGGCATTCCGCCGCAGCCGTCCTCGACGCTCGGCCGGTTCGCCTGGACGGCGATCTTCCTCGGCGTCGTACTGGCCGTCAGCCACCTGATGTACCGCCTGGTCGAGATGCCGATGCAGCGCCTCGGCCGACGCGTGCAGAAGGCGGCGGAGCGCCGCTGGCCACAGAGCGTTCCCACCGCGCCCGTCACCCCTGCGGCCCCTGCCGAGGCCGCCGCGGCCCTGTCCGGTACGTCACGGAATTGATCAGGGCGGACCTGTGGCGAGCACGCGGAAGACGCGTCGCAGCAGCGGCGGCCGGCTCGCGTCCTGTACCGGCGAGGCCGTCTGACGGCGTCGCCGGAGTCCGCGGGGTCCCGGGCGTGCGGTGTCCCGCGGGTCGTTGACGGCTTGGGGTCGGTCCGGCTGTATAGGGTTTGGCCTGCAGCCCGTAAGCGCAGACGTGACCGATCATCAGGGGTGCTGTCATGGGACCCGCAGGGACTTCGTCCGCGCCCGGCGGTCTCGGCCGCAACCGTGAGACGGCGACGCTGGTGCTGCTCTCGTTCGCCATGCTGATCGTTTCGCTCGACCAGTACATCGTGGTCGTGGCCCTTCCCGACATCGCGGCCGACCTCGGCTACTCGGCGCAGACCCTCCAGTCGGTCATCAGCGCCTACGCGGTGACCTCGGCCGGCTTCCTCCTGTTCGGCGGGCGGGCCGCGGACCTGCTCGGACGACGTCGCGTCCTGGCCACCGGCCTCGCGCTCTACGCCGGGGCGGCGCTCGCGGGAGGACTCGCGACCGGACCGGGTGCGCTCCTCGCCGCTCGCGCGGTCCAAGGTCTCGGTGGGGCCCTGGTCTTCCCCACCACCCTGGCCATCATCAACACCACCTTCGTCGAAGGCCGTGCCCGCAACCGCGCGTTGGGGATCTGGGGTGGGGCGGGCGCGGCAGGACTCGTCATCGGTGTGCTGCTCGGCGGACTTCTGACGCAGGTGTTCGGCTGGGAAGCCGTCTTCTTCGTCAACGTCGTCCTGGCCGGCCCCGCGCTGGTCCTGGCGTTCGTGGTGATCCCCCGGGATGGCGAACGCGAGAAGGGCCGGACGTTCGACCTGCCCGGTGCGATCGGCATCTCTCTCGGTGTCACACTCATCGTGTTCGCCCTGGTGCAGGGCCCCGTGTCGGGCTGGCTCGCGCCCGGCATCCTGGTGAGTGCGGTCGCCGGCGTCCTGCTGATCGGAGCCTTCGTCGTCATCGAGCGGCGCAGCTCCGACCCGCTCATGCCGCCCCGGCTCCTCTCCCATCCCCACCTGATCACCGGCGTCGTCATCGCCTTCATGTTCATGGCGACCTTCGGCTCCGTGCTCTATTTCCTGTCCCTCTATTTCCAGGAGGTTCTGGGCTACGACGCCTTGCAGACCGGCGTCGGCTTCCTCATCCCCACGGCAGTGGTGGTGGCCGGTTCGACCGTTGCGGGCCGGCTCGTCACGCGGTTCGGTCTCAGGCGCACGCTGGCCGTGGCCCTCGCCGTCGGTGCGCTCGGTGCGGTCGCGCTCGGCCTCGCGATCTCGCCGAACGGCACGTACGCCGGACTCGTCCCCGGCCTCGTGGCTGTCGGCATGGGCGACGGGGTGGTCTTCACCGCCATGTTCATCGCCGCCGCCACCGGGATCCCCGACCGGGACCAGGGCATCGCCTCGGGCATCGCCTCCACCGGCGCGGGCGCGGGTGGAGCCGTCGGCCTCGCCGTCCTCGTCCTCGTGTCGACTGCCGGCCTCGACGGCCTCTCCGGTGAACGGCTCCGGATCGCCGGCGCCCACGGGATCCGCACCGCGCTCTTCGTCGTGGCGGGCGGGATCGCGGCGACCTTCCTCGTCGCCATGCGCCGCTGCCCGACGCCGTCCGAACCGGTACCCGGCCCCGTGCCGTACCAGACCCGTCGCTGCTGACGGCGCTTCCCGGGGACACCGTGCCTCGTGCGGCGTACGCTCGTCCGCAGGAGACTCGTGGTCCACAGCACCGCGGGAGGGTCCATGACGGCGTCCACGACCGCACTCGGTGATCTGATCGAGATCGACGAACGAACCGTGCTGGTCCTCGGGCAGGGGCTGGACATCGGGCACGATCAGCCCGACGTCGCCAACGCCCTCGTACACCGGGCCGGCGACACGCTGGTGCTCGTCGACACCGGCGTCACGGCGGTCTTCCGCGCGGCGCTGCGGGAGGCGGCCGGCCGGATCGGGCCCTGGTCCCGCGCGCTGGTGCTGACCACGCACGGCCATCCCGACCACGTGGGCAACAACGATCTGGCCGACGAGCTGGGTGTGCCCGTCGAGCACTACGTCCCGGCCCCCGACCTCGACCAGATGCGGGACCCGGCGGCGTACTGGGTGCGGTCCTTCGAGCGCATCGCCGGCGTGACGCCACTGCCCGCTCCTCCCGCGCCGACCGCCGACAAGGTGGTGTCGCTCTTCCGGCCGATGCAGCCCTTCGGCGCGACGACCCGGACCTACGAGGAGCGACCGCTGGAGCGGATCCGGCTCGGCTCGCTGCGCTTCACCGGCTGGACCTTCGCCGACGGCGCGGTCCGCGTGCTGCGCAGCCAGGGCCACTGCGCCGGGCACGTGATCGTGCACCTCGGGGACTGCGGCGTCCTCCACCTGTCCGACGAGGGCAACGGAGCCTGCGGTGCGATGGCCGACGCCGACCAGCTCAAGATCCAGACCGTGCTCGGGTCCGTCGCCCGCCTCTTCGAGGAGGGCGAGGCCTCGCTCCTCACCGACGGGCACACCTTCGCCGTGCGCCGTGGCGCCGAGGTGGTGGCGTACCTGGACGGGCTGCTGGAGCAGGCCACGGCCCTGCAGGCGGCGGCCCTGGGAGTGACGAGGGAGAACAGCGGGATCCGGCCGAGCGCGTTCACCACCCGGTACGCGGAAAGCCTCGCCGAGCTGGAGGTCGGCGGCGCCAATCCGAATGCGATGTTCACCGCCATGATGGCGGTCAACCAGCTCCGCGAACTCGGGCTGCGGCCGCAGTCCGGCGACGCCGACGCGCCCTGGTCCCGTCCCCCGCTACAGAACCCCGCCTAGGTCGTCTCTTTCGGATCTCGCCGGACCCGCGCCGGTTCAGCGTGGCCGCAGCCCGTCGAAGACGACGTCGAAGATCCGCTCCCGGGGCCCGGGATCCGCTCCGAGCTGTTCCAGGGCCCTGCCGGTGCCGGCCAGGAGGGCGATGAACTCCGGCAGGCCCAGCTCCGGGCGGACCGCTCCCGCCCGTTGCGCGCCGGTCAGCAGATCGGCCAGCCGGGCCTGGATCTCCATGGTCGGCCCCTGCAGCGACGCGTGCACGTCCACCCCGGCCGCAGCGAGGGCCTGGGTGAACTCGTTCTTGCCCTCGGACTGCTCCACCACCAGGCGGAAGCAGGCGAAGAAGGCCTCGGCGGGTCCGGACTCGGCGGCCAGCTGCGCGGTCCGGGCTGCCATCTCCTCCAGCCTGCGCACCATCACCGCCTCCAGCAGCGCCTCCTTGGTGGGGAAGTGCCTGAAGAGCGTGCCGACTCCGACCCCGGCGGTTCGCGCGATCTCCTCGGTCGGCACGCTGACACCACGAGTGGTGAACACCTCCGTGGCGACATCCAGCAGCCTGGCCCGGTTGCGTGCCGCGTCCGCCCTCAGTGGGCGCTCCTGACCGCCAGCCATCCCTCTCCGCCTTTCGCAGGCGACGGCAGAACCACCCTGGACAACCGGAGTCTCCAGTCCGTATCGTGAAAACGGAGTCGCTAGTCCGATTCTATCCACGGTCTCACCGGAGGTTCGTCATGCCCGAAACGCTGTCGCCGCGCGAGGTCTTCCAGAAGCTGATCGAAGACATCGGTGCAGGGCGGTACACGGAGTTGGCCGAGCTCTACGCCGAGGACGCCGTCGTGGAGACCGTCTTCGAGCCGGTCGGGCCGCGCCGGGTCGAGGGGCGGGCCGCCCTCAGGGAGCGGTTCGCGCAGGTCTCCGCGGGTTCGCCCGTGGAACTGACCCCGGCGAACGTGGTCGTCAGGGAGACGGACGACGCGGAGGTGGTCGTCGCCGAGTTCGACTACCGGGTGCACCACCGGGTGACGGGGCGGAGTTTCGAGGCCGCCAACATCCTGGTGCTGCGGGTCCGCGACGGCCTGATCGTCAGCAGCAGGGACTACCACGACCACCTCGCCCTCATCGTCGCCGGCGGCAACCTCCCCCAGCTGGTGGAGGCGCTGGAAGGCAAGTAGTGCCAGGGCCGCTGCCGGTCCGGTGCCCGCGGGTCCGGCCGGTGGGCATACTGCTCTCATGGGCCGGTGGAGGACGGTTTTCCCAGGCGCCCGTGCTGTCGCAGGCGCCCTTACTTTCGCAGGTGCCCGTGCGCGCGCCCGTGTGCGGCTGGGCGAGGCTCTCTTCCTGCGGGTGGCCGGGCCCTCCGGCCCGGCCACCCGGAACCGCAGCCACCTGACGCCCGGTCCGCGCTGGTTCGCGCCGGACCACCCTGTGCGGCGGGTCCACGCGGACGCGGCCCTGTTCGTCGGCGGGATCAGCGCCCTGCTGCTGCAGTCCCTGCATCCTCTGGCCATGGCCGCCGTGGCCCGGCACTCCGCGTACCGGGAAGATCCCTGGGGCAGGCTGCAGAGCATCAGCACCTTCCTCGCCTTCACCACCTTCGGGACGGCGGACGACGCGCAACGGGCGGTCGAACGGGTCATCGCGGTGCACAGGACGGTCAGCGGGCAGGCTCCCGGAGGTGAGCCGTACGCGGCCACGGACCCCACCCTCCTCGAATGGGTGCACGACGCCGAGCTGAGCTGCTTCCTCCGCTCCCACCAGCGCTACGGCTCCCGCCCGCTGAGCGGCCCGGACCAGGACGCGTACGTGGCGGGCATGGCGCGGGTCGGCGCGGCGCTGGGTGTCACGGACCCGCCACGCACCGCCGCGGGACTCGCCGCCCGCATCGAGGACTACCGGCCGCAGCTGCGCGGCACCCCCGAAGCCCGGGAGGCGGCCCGCTTCATCCTGCGCCGCCCGCCACTGCCGTGGGCGCTGCGCCTGCCGTACGCGGCCCTGGCCGCGGGCGCGGTCGTACTGCTGCCGGACTGGGCCCGGGCGGAGCTGGAACTGCCCCGGCGCATGCCGCTGGAGCAGTGGTGGGTCCGGCCCGCGGCCCGCGCAGCGGTCCGGCTGGTTCGGTGGTCCCTGCCCCCGGCGCCCGTGCCGTCCTGGGCCGCCGACCCCGTGCCGGATGACGTGCCGGCCCGCTGACGCGCGGCCCGGACACGGCCCGGACAGGGACTGGACCGGGTTTCGCCGACCGAGGGCCGGGCAGGCGCCACCAGGCGGCCCGGGACGGGAGCGAGGAGACTTGACGCGTGGGCCCCGTACCGCGAGCAGTGCGGCCCGGGCATGGCAGTGCAGCCCGGGCATCGAGGAGGTGCGACATGAGCCGACCGGAGCAGCCGCGCCGCCGTGCGCCCACACCGCCGTCGGAAGCCGTCCGCGAGAGCGGGGACCGCGAGGCCCGGCAGGAAGCGGACGCAGCCGTGAGCGGCCGCACGGAAGACGCCGGTGGGCGTCACCCCGCAGGCCGTTCCGCCAAGCGGCAGCGCCCGGGAATCGGCCGCGAGGAACAGATCCGGCAGCACCCGCAGGGAGACGATCGCCCGTGAGCAGCCGGAATACCGCCGTGGACGACAGTTGCCTGAGCGCCTTGCAGGAGCTGAAGAGCAGGCGCGAGATCAACACGGTCGTCTACCGGCTGAACGAGCCCTTGGACACCGTGATCGTCGAGAGCCGGGCGAACCTCACGCACGAGGAGATGCTGGAGGCGCTTCCGGCCGACGAACCCAGGTTCGTCGTGTACGACCTGCACTTCGCCGCGTCGGACGGGGCCCGCAGGAGCGACCTCGTGATGATCCTCTGGATGCCCGACGGGGCGCCGGCGGCGCACAAGCTCGCCTACTCCTCCGCCCACCGCGTCCTCCAGGACCTCCTGGACGGTATCCAGGTCACCGTCCGGGCCACGACCGTGTCCGACCTGGCCTACAACGAGCTCGCATCCCAGGCAGTCTGACCGGGACCGGGACCGGCGGTCGCTCCTGATCGCGGTCCCCCGATCACGTAGGGGCAGACCATGTCCGTTCTGTTGACCGACAGCACCCTGTCCCTGCTGACCCACGGCTACGCGTGGGCCCCCGACCTGCGCCGGGCCCACCATGGTGCGCCCGTGGTCTCCACCCACCTGTTCGGCCGTCGCGCGACACTGCTGCACGGGCCGGGGGCCGTGGCCCTCTTCTACGACGAGAGCCGCGTCCAGCGGCACGGCGCCCTGCCCTCTCACGTGCTCGACACCCTCTTCGGGAAGGGAGCGGTCCACAGCCTGGACGGGCCGCCGCACCGGGTGCGCAAGGAGCTCTTCGTCTCCCTGCTCATGTCGCCGGAGTCCATCGGCACCCTGACCGAGAGCATCGAGGAAGGCTGGCGCGAAGCGGTGACGGCCTGGGAAGGGCGCAGGGTGGTCCTCTTCGACGAGGTGGCCACCCTGCTCACTCGGGCGGTCTGTGACTGGGTGGGGCTGCCGGTCCCGGACGACGCGGCCCGGGAGGTCGCCGAGGACTGCGTCGCCATGATCGACGGCTTCGCCACGGCCGGACCCCGTCGCGTACGTGCCCGGCACGCCCGGCACCGCCAGGAGCAGGCCCTCGCGGCCGCCGTCGCCGACCTCCGCAGACTCGGGCCGCACCCGGACGGCGTCTTCGCCCCGTCCCGGCACGCGTCACTGGCCGGCAGCCCCCTGGAGGCGGTCGCGCTCCACCGCGAGCAGGACGGCACCCTGCTCGATCCGCACACGGCAGCCGTCGAGCTGTTGAACATCATCCGTCCCACCGTCGCCATCACGTGGTTCGCCGTCTTCGCCTCCCACGCCCTCCACCGCTATCCCGGTGTGCGCGACCAGCTGCGGGCCGGTGGCCGCGTCCACGCCCGCGCGTTCGCCCACGAGGTCCGCCGCTTCTACCCGTTCGTGCCCTTCATCGGAGCCGTCGCCGCTCACGACCTCGTCCTCGCCGGTCACGAGATCCCCGCCGGCACCCACCTCCTCCTCGACGTGTACGGGCACCACCACGACCCGGAGCTGTGGGACCGTCCGTACCACTTCGACCCCGGGCGCTTCCTCGGCCACGAACCCGGCCGCGACGCGCTGATCCCGCAGGGCGGAGGCGACGCACGCACCGGCCACCGCTGCCCCGGCGAGGACATCACCGTTTCCCTGCTGGCCGCGCTCGCGCCGGCCCTGGCCGATCTGGACTTCGCCGTACCCCAGCAGGACCTGTCGATCCCGCTGAGCCGGATACCGACCCGGCCCCGCAGCGGGTTCGTCATCGAAGTCGCACACCAGCCGAGGAGCCACGGCGCCCGGCGGTTCCAGCCCCAAGCCTGAACCGGGCCGGGCGCTCTGCCCGCGACCGGCCGGAGGCCTAGTCGGCGCCGGGGCGGGTAGCCGCCCGGCAGGAGCACCTTCCAGCAGTCGGAGGAGTCATGACGCGACGCGTCCACGAGGTGATGACCAAGAATCCGGTGACCGTCGACAAGCTGACGTCACTGGCGGAGGCGGCGCGGGTGATGCGGGACGCCGACATCGGAGACGTGCTCGTCGTCGACGGCGGCCGGCTGTGCGGCATCCTGACCGATCGGGACCTGGTCGTCCGTGCCATGGCCGAGAGCAGGGATCCCGCCGAGACGACCGTGCAGGCCGTCTGCAGCAGTGCGCCGGTCACCGTCCGGCCCGACGACAAGGTCGACCATGCCGTCGGCCTCATGCGCAGGAAGGCGCTGCGGCGCCTGCCCGTGCAAACCGAGGACGGTGACCTGGTCGGCGTCGTCACGCTGGGCGACCTCGCCGTCGAATCGGACCCGGGGTCGGCCCTCGCGGCGATCTCTGCCGCGGAGCCCGACAGCTGACCGGCTCGTCGGCGGCCCCGGACGCCTTCATCGGCGTCCGCGGCCGCGCCGCACCAGCACGAAGACGGCCAGGGCCGCGCCCGCGGCAAGCAGGGGCGTGCGATGGGCGCGTGCCGCCCTCGCGGTCCGGCCGGCCTTGTGGAGCACCGGGTCCGGGGTCTTCTCCGCCGTCAGCCGGCCCGCGCGGAGCACGGCCCGGGCGAGGAACCCCGATGCCTGAGCGGCGCGGTCCAGTACGCGATCGGGAGTCCTGTCCTTCACGAGATGCGCGGCCTGCCGGGCCTTGGCCTGGATCTGGCCGGTCACCAGGGCCGTCGTCTCAACTGCCTGTTCCCTGACGGCCGCTGTGGGCGTGCCGATACTGGTTCCGGGTTCGTTGGTCATCGGTGCGCTCTCTCCTTGATCTCGGCCAGAGCGGCCTCGCCGCCGGCGATGGTCTCTTCGGGTACGGGTACGGGTACGGGCGCGGGGGCGTCGACGGTCTGCTCCACGGTGCGTTTCAGGAGCCTCCCCCCTGCGGTGCGTACGCCCTCGTGGCTCGGTTACCCCGTAATCCACCGGGCACCGGGCCGACCGCCGGGATTCCGGGGCCGGGCGGGCTCCGCCGTTGGCAGGCCGTCCGTTCGGGTGCAGTCGAGGCCGTGGCGGGATGTCGGCGTGCCGCCGGGTAGGCGTCGGGTATGAACTCCTACACCCCCGGTACCTCGACGGCAGTCGGGCGGGCCTCCGCACTCGATGCGGCATCGGCAGGCTGGCTGAGGTCCCTCGGTCTGCTCGAACGGACGACGGTGGCCGATCCGGCGATCAGGCTGCTCCAGCGGGGAATCCGCTCGATCCCCCTGGGCGGGCTGCGGGATCTGTTGCGTGGCAGGCCACTGGGCCACCCGGTGCATCCCGTCCTGGTACAGGTGCCGATCGGCTGCTGGCTGTCGGCCGCCGTACTGGACGTGGTTCCGGGGACGCAGCGTGCGGCGACGACCCTCACGGGCGTCGGCCTGGCCGGGGTCGCGCCGGCCGCGCTGGCCGGCTGGGCGGACTGGGCTGACCTGCCGCCCGCACAGGCTCGGGTCGGACTGGCCCACGCGGTCACCAACGTGGCCGCGGTGGCCTGCTACGCCGCCTCCCTGACGGCGCGGCTCCGCGGGCACCCGGCGAAGGGCAGGCTGTGGTCGCTGGGCGGCCTGGCCGCCGTCGCCGTCACGGGTGCGCTGGGCGGGCACGTGGCCTACCGGCAGGCCGTCGGAGCTCAACCCGGAGCCTAGCGACCGTCCCGTGGGGGCGTGCCGGGAAACCGGACCGTGACGAGGAGACCGCCGGCGGGGCGGGGGACGAGGTCGAGGGTCCCGTCGTGGGCGCGGACGATGCTGTGCACGATGGCCAGGCCGAGGCCGACACCGGCGTGCTCGTCGGTGCGCACGCGTTCGGTTCCGCGCTGGAAGGGTTCGGTGAGGGTCGGTACCAGTTCCGGCGGGAGCCGACTGCCCGTGTTCTCGACCCGCAGCACGCTCGTGTCGCCGTGCGCCTCGGTGTGGACCGTCACGGTGCCGCCGGCGGGAAGGTTGTGGACGACGGCGTTCTGGACGAGGTTCGTCACCATCCGGAGCAGGAGCTCCGCGGAGCCGCTGGTCCGGGCCGCCCCGCCGGTGACTTCGAGCGTGATCCGCCGCTGTTCGGCGAGGGGCAGCAGCGTTTCGGCGGCTTCCTCGGCGATGAGGGAGAGGTCGACGCTCTCGGGGCGGAAGCTTCCACGATCGCCGCGGCTGAGCAGCAGGAGCGCCTCGGTGAGGTCGATCGCCCGCGTATTGACGGCGTGCAGGCGTTCGACGAGTTCGCCCCGGTCCCGCGTGGGGTCCTTGCGGGCGACGTCGAGGAGCGTCCGCGAGATCGCCAGCGGGGTGCGCAGTTCGTGGGAGGCGTTCGCGGCGAACCGCTGCTGCTCGGCGACGTGGGACTCGAGTTGTTCGAGCATCGAGTCGAACACGTCGGAGAGTTCACGGAACTCGTCCTGGCGGCCCGCCATGCGGATGCGGTGGGACAACGACCCCTTTCCGGCCCTGTGTGCGGCGTCCGTGATCCGGGTGAGGGGGGCGAGCATCCGGCCGGCGAGGAGCCATCCCCCGACGAGGCCGAACACGAGCAGGAAGGCCATCGCCACGGCCGCGGCGGGGGCGAAGGTGTGCACGAGGAGGTAGCGGTTGGGCGAGATCCCGAGCAGGCCCTGGGAGTTGTCGGGTACGTGGCGCAGCAGGAACACCCACACCACGGCCAGCAGGAGCGCGCCGGCGACGGCGAGGAATCCGGCGTAGCTGAGGGCGAGTTTGAGCCGCGCACTGAGCCCTGGGCGCCTAGGCATGCGGACTGCCGGTGTCGATGCGGTAGCCGACGCCGGGCACGGTGGCGATGGCCCATGGTTCGCCGAGTCGTTTGCGCAGGGCGGAGACGGTGATGCGCACGGCGTTGGTGAGGGGGTCCGCGTTCTCGTCCCAGCCCCGTTCCAGCAGCTCTTCGGCGCTGACGACCCCGCCCTCGGCGGCGACGAGGACCTCCAGCACGGCGAACTGCTTGCGCGTGAGCGCCACGTAGCGTCCGTCGCGGAAGACCTCCCGGCGGAAGGGGTCGACCCGCAGGCCCGCGATCTCGCGGACCGGGGGCCGGGCGTACGCGCGTCTGCGGTCGAGCGCCCGCAGCCGCAGGACGAGCTCCCGCAGATCGAACGGTTTGGTGAGGTAGTCGTCGGCGCCGAGCGCGAACCCGGAAGCCTTGTCGTCGATCCGGTCGGCGGCGGTGAGCATGAGGATCGGGATGCCGCTGCCGGAGGCGACGATGCGCCGGGCGACCTCGTCCCCGGAGGGGCCGGGGATGTCGCGGTCGAGGACCGCGAGGTCGTAGGAGTTGACGCCGAGCAGTTCCAGGGCGGAGTCGCCGTCGCCGGCGATGTCGGCGGCGATCGCCTCGAGCCGCAGCCCGTCACGGACGGCCTCGGCCAGGTAGGGCTCGTCCTCCACGATCAGTACGCGCATGTCCGAAGCCTAAACAGCGCGACATATCGCCGGCGTATCCGAAGACGTACCGGAGGACGTGTGCACACCGCCTCGAGTCAGCCTGCCGGTACCGGCGCGGGGCGGGGCCGGTCCGACGGCGCGTGCGCCGAAGTGCGCCACCAGCGGCGCGACGCCAGCGCGGCCAGCACGGCCCCGGCGGCGTTGACCAGTACGTCGTCCACGGAGGACACGCGGTCCAGCCGCAGGACGTACTGTGCGGTTTCGACCAGGACCGAGCAGCCCGCCCCGAGCGCCAGGATCCGCGGCACGGACGCCGGCGCCGCGAACCGCATCGGGGCGAAGAACCCCAGCGATGCGAAGACCAGCAGGTTGCCGACGATCCCGAGCGGCCCCATCGTGACCAGGTCCCGCAGCGGTACCAGGCTCACCCGGCCGGGGACGATGCCGGCCCCGGCGCCCGGCATCATGGTCAACCACACGAACGGCACCGTCCCGTGGACCATGCCCACCTCGGCCAACGACATCCGCCACGCCGATGTGACGCCGGCGGCACGCCGTCGGCGCGCCAGAGCCCACGCCACCAGCGCGGCCAACGGCAGCGCGACCAGCGTCATGAACACCACGCCGTTGAACGTGTCGAAGCAGCCGTGCCACCGCCCGGCCATGCACATCGGAGCGGACATCATGAGCGGCCGCCGCACGACGTACACGGCGCTCGCCACGGCGAGTCCGGCCAGGCCGAGGAGGACGATCCTGCGCGTGCGGCGGGTCGGTGCCGACGGGGATGCGTTGTGGTTCATGCCGCCATGGAAGACGGCGGGCCGTTGCGGTGGCGTATGCGGTTTTCGATACGCCCGCGATACACGGGGCCCGGACTCGGCGAATCGAGTCCGGGCCCCGTACGTGTCTCAGGTCAGACGAGCGGGCCACCGAAGGGGCCGCCGACGCCGTAGTACATGCCCAGCTGCTCACGGTAGTCCGCGTCACCGAGGTGCTTTTCCCGGTGGAACTCCGGGGAGTCCTTGATCTGCTCCTTGGTGCGGTCCACGTGGATCACCTGCCGGCCCGGGTCGACCATGATCACGGTGCTGGCCGGAAGGAGTACTTCCTTGCCGAAGATCCATATACCGGTGTCCACGACCAGGTAGGCGTCACCGACCTCGTCGGAGTGCTTGTCGACCTTGCCGATGCTCCCGTCGACCGCCTCGACCTTGTAGCCGGTGAGGTCGGTACCGGCCAGGTGGCCCGACGTCGACTTGTAACTCCACACATGCTCAGTCACGCGAAACAACTCCTCCGGTGAACGAAAGGGCGGCGGGGGAATATCCCCGGCCCCTTCTCTTTCCGTCCGTCGTGCGCGGCGGACTTCGCGTTTCCGCTCGAAGTCCGCCTCCGAAACCGCGTATGCCCCGGCTTTCCCGTTCTGCACGTCCGGCGCGAGAGCCTGACGGCGGGACGTGCGGTGGCCGTCAGCCCTCACGGCCCGGCAGCAGCTCCTTGGCCTTGGCCACGGCGAAGCCCCAGCCCTGGGCCACGGTCGGCTTGCCGGGCACGGCGACTTCGTCCGGATTGGTGAGCACGTCGAGGAGGACCGGTCCCGGCGTCTCGAAGGCCCGGCGTACGCCCTCGTGGAGATCGGCCGGGTCGGTGACCCGGATCCCCGTCAGGCCGAGGGCCGTTGCGACCGCGGCGAAGTCGGGGTTGTCGAGTTCCGTACCGAACTCGGGCAGACCCGCCTGCTCCTGCTCCAGCTTGACCATGCCCAGGCGGCGGTTGTCGAAGACGACGAGCTTCACCGGCAGCCGGTACGTCCTGATGGTCATGAGGTCGCCGAGCAGCATGCTCAGCCCGCCGTCCCCGCACAGCGCGACGATCTGCCTTTCGGGTGCCCACAGTTGGGCGCCGAGGGCCTGGGGCATGGCGTTGGCCATCGAGCCGAGGTTGTACGAGCCGATCAGGCGGCGGTCGCCGCGCATGGTGACGAAGCGGGAGAGCCAAACGGTGGCCATACCCGTGTCGGAGGTGAACACGGCGTCCTCGGCGGCGTGCTCGTCCACCGCCGCGGCCAGCGCCTCGGGGCGGATGGCGTGCTCGCGGTTGTCCAGGGCGGCCCGCAGCTTCCCGGTCCAGCGGTGCTCGTGGGCGGGGTCGGCCAGCCGCTGCTGCCCCTCCTGCCAGTCGGCGAAGCGTTTCCGGGCGTCGTCGAGGTGGGCACGGTCCGGGGCCGTGTTCAGCAGGGGCAGCAGGGCCCGCAGTGTGGCGCCGACGTCGCCGGCCAGACCCACGTCCACGGGGGTGCGGCGTCCCAGGTGCTCCTCGCGGGCGTCGACCTGGACCACCTTGGCGTCCTTCGGGTACCACTCCCTGTAGGGGAAGTCGGTCCCCAGCATGAGGAGCACGTCACCGCGGTCGAGGGCGTGGGCCGCGGCGGGGTTGCCGATCAGGCCGGTCTGGCCCACCTGGAAGGCGTTGCCGTCCTCGAAGCCCTCCTTCGCCTTCAGCGTGAGCACCATGGGCGCCGCCAGCAGCTCGGCGGTCCGCAGGACCTCGGTACGGGACTCGCGGGCACCCTGGCCGACGAGCAGGGTCACGCGGGAGGCGGCGTTCAGCAGCTCGGCTGCCCGGGCGAGGGCCGGGTCGTCGGGCCGGGTGACGGCGCGGTCGAGGGCGAACCGCGGGGGCCGGTCGTCGCCCACTTCCTGATCGCCCAGGTCAGCGGGGACGGTGAGGACGGCCACGCCGCCCCGGGTCACGGCGGCGCGCACGGCGGATTCCAGCAGGCGCGGCATCTGGTCCGGGGAGGTGACGGTGGCCCGGTGGACGGCAACGTCGCGGAAGAGCAGGTCGTTGTCGACCTCCTGGAAGTAGTCGCTGCCGATCTCGGCGAGGGGGACCTGGCCGCAGATCGCGAGGACGGGCGTACGGCTCTTGGCGGCGTCGTAGAGGCCGTTGAGCAGGTGCACGGAGCCGGGCCCCACCGTGCCCATGCACACCCCGAGGGTCCCGGAGAGCTGGGACTGCGCCGAGGCGGCGAAGGCCGCGGCCTCCTCGTGGCGGCAGCCGACCCAGTTCAGGCCGACGGAGGTGCGGATGGCGTCGGTCAGCGGGTTCAAGGCGTCGCCGACGACGCCGAAGACGTGCTGGACGCCCAGTTCCTCGAGTGCGTCGACGATGACGTGGGCGACGGTGCGTGCCACAGGAGTGCCCTTCGTTTGCCGGTTCAGGGGGTGAAGCGCGGTCGGGGTCGGCCGCGTACCCGTCGGCTGCCCGGCTTTCGGGCGGCGATGCGAGCAGTCGTCCGGGAACGGGCCCGGCCGTCGGGTCGCCGTTCACCGGGGCTTCCGCAAGGTGGCGGCCGCCTCCGGCCGAGCCGTGCGGCGACCCTCGGTTCCGGCGGGGGCGTCCGCTCCCCGGGCCGGTCCGGGTGCCGGGTCCAGCAGGACGCGGGGCAGGGCGTCCGGGTGCTTCTCCGCGAGCCAGGCCACCAGTTGCTCCCGTACGGCGCAGCGCACCGTCCACAGGTCGTCGGGGTCCTTGGCGGTGACGATGACCCGTAGCACGACGGTGGAGGGCGTCGCCTCGGTGACGGCGAGGTCCCAGCCACGGCCGTCCCACTCCTTGCAGCCCTGCAGGATCTCCTCGGCCTTGTCGCGCATGAGGTCCACGGGCACGCGGTGGTCGCAGTGGAGGAAGACGGTGCCGGTCATCTGGATGCCGCCGCGTGACCAGTTCTCGAAGGGGCGGGTGGTGAAGTACGAGACGGGCATGGTGATGCGGCGTTCGTCCCAGGTGCGTACGGCGAGGAAGGTGAGGGTGATGTCCTCGACCACCCCCCACTCGCCCGCGACCACGACGGTGTCGCCGATGCGCACCATGTCGCCGAAGGCGATCTGGAAGCCGGCGAAGAGGTTTCCGAGGGTGGACTGGGCGGCGACGCCGGCCACGATTCCGATGATCCCTGCGGAAGCGAGCACGGACGTGCCGAGCGCGCGGAAGCTCGGGAAGGTGACGAGCATGGCGGCGACCGCGACGATCGCGACCACGACCGTGACCACCCGCGTGATCAGGGTCACCTGGGTGCGGACCCGGCGCAGCCGGGCCGGGTCGCGGGTGGCGGTGGCGTAGCGGGCGTACCCCGACTCGACGACGGCGGAGGCCACGGCCACCATCAGCCACGCCCCCGCGCCGATCAGGGTCAGCGAGAGGACCCTGCCGACGGCGGCCGCGTGGTCCTGCAGCGGTGGCCACGCGATCTGCCGGTAGGCGCCCTTGAGCAGCGCGGCGAGCAGCACGATCTGCAGGGCGCGACGGCACCGGCGCAGCAGGTTCCACAGGGGGGTTTCGGGGTGGCGCGCGTCAACTCGGCGCAGCAGCAGGTCGAAGGCCCATCCGGCCGCGAAGGTGAGCAGGATCGAGCCGCCCAGGACGGACAGCACACGAAGAGCGCTGTTCATATCTCCTCAACGGATGTAGGTGACATGGACGTTCACGCCCCTGCCCCGTGGGAGGGAGCTGACACAGGAGGACGAAGACCGGCGTGCGCCGCGCGGGGACCCTCGGGGGGGGGACGGGACCACCTGCCGACATCCTGACTGACGGCCCTCACTGTGGACGGGTGCGCAGGGGCTGACCTCGTGGCATCCGGGGAGAGCGAGTCCGGCAGCATGTCCTGCACTGGCTGCGGACGAGCCCCGGCCGCGTGATGGCGGGGGGATGCCACCACGCGGCTCGGGTCCGCTCGGAAGTCCGCGCCGCTCACCGTCACGGACTCCGTGACCACGCTTATGGCCGGTCCCCGTCGGCTCAAACGGCCGGAGCGCACTTTTTCCCGCTGCGATCCGGAGGCCTCGCACGCACGGGAGTGGAACCTCGGGTGACCGGGCAGGCGCGCCGTCGACGGAGGTTCCTGCGTCCCCGGGGTCACGGGGTGGAGGGACCACGCTTGCGACGAAGGAGCTGTTTCGCATGACGGAGAACGTGTGGGCCTACCGCGTCGGCGTCGACTACCTGGCGGCCGACCTCACCGGCTACGGGGTCGAGGCGGTCGACGGCGGCATCGGCAAGGTCGACAAGCACTCCGACGAGGTCACCGACGCCTATCTGGTCGTCGACACCGGCGTGTGGATCCTCGGCAAGGAGGTCCTGCTGCCGGCCGGGCTGGTGACCGGCATCGACCACGCGGCGGAGAAGGTCTACGTGGACCGTACGAAGGCGCAGATCAAGGCCGCTCCGGAATTCCATCGGGACGAGCACCTCGGCAACGCGGACCATCGTGAGGCCCTGGGCGCGCACTACCTCTCCGGCATGCCGTTCGGCGTCCCGCCCGCCTGACCGGATGCCCCGCTCGGTCCAGCCGCCCACGTTTGCGGGGCGCGATCGGGGTCAGACGCTGGGGGCAAGGCATTTCCCGCATCCCCAGGGAGTGATCAGCTGTGTCGAGGGACGAGAAGGGCCGGGCCAAGGTCGAGCAGGCCAAGGGCAAGCTCAAGGAAACGGCCGGCCGCCTGGTGGGCAATGAGCGACTGACCGCCGAAGGCCGCACCGAGCGGGCGAAGGGCGATGCCCGCCAGGCCAAGGAGAAGATCAAGGACATCTTCAAGCGGTGACCTGGCCGCACCGCGGATGTGCCTCGGTCCCGAACCCGTCTGGGGTTCGGGACCGAGGCACATCCGTACGCCGACCTCGCCGCCGGGACGGGGCGGGGCCGGGGGGCGGACGGACTGCGGCAGACGGCAGACCGTGCGTGATCGCGCGTGATCGCGCGCCTGGGCTCACTCCCCCGGCTCGGCCGCCACGATGCCCAGCAGTCCGGGAAACCGCTGCTCGATGTCGGCCCGGCGCAGGCTGGCCATCCGGCTGTTGCCCCGGTCGACCTGCCGGATGAGCCCGGCCTCGCGGAGCGCGCGGAAGTGGTGCGTGACGGTCGCCTTGGACACCGGCAGCCCGAAGGAGCTGCAGGTCCGTGCCACGCCGTCGGGTTCGGCCGCCAGCTCACGCACCACTCGGCGGCGCAGTGGATCCGCCAGTGCGGAGAGTACGGCGCCGAGCTCCATCTCCTCGACGTTCGGGTGGCCTTCGCCGTCGGGCATGCGGGACACTTCCCTTCAGGTATGGATTGCATCGTACCTGCGAGTTCGATAACGTCCGCCAGGTACGAGATTCATAGTACCTATCGGGGGGAGAACCCTGCATGCCCCAGCCATTCGCACTCGTCGGCACCGCACGCCCCAAGCCCGAACGCGCCGAGGAGCTGAAGCAGCTCCTGCTCTCGTTCGTCGAGCCGACCCGGCAGGAGTCCGGCTGCCTGCAGTACCACTTCCACGAAGATCGGGGCGACCCCGGCGTCTTCGTCTTCTACGAAGCCTGGCGCTCCCAGGCCGATCTCGACGCCCACCTCGCCCTCCCCCACATGCAGGCCTTCTGGGAGCAGCGCATGGACTACCTGGAGTCCGACCTCGACATACGCTTTCTCGCGATGCACAGCCCCTACCCGTGGGACGACCGGTCAGGAGCGCGGACCCCGGCGCCCCGGTGACGCCGCGCCGGTCCAAAAATCCCCACCCGCCGGCGATCTCGCCGGCTCCGACGTCGGCGGCGCGCAAGTAGCGCGGGTCGAGGGCCTCCTGAAGGCAGGTCAGGTCGGCGTCGCCGCTACCGGCCCCGCCGTCCCCCGTGCGGTATACCTCCCCTGGGGCTCACCCGATCCCCGCGAAGGGAGTGGTTGCCGTGGAGCGCACGACGTGCTGCGTGGTGGGAGGCGGGCCGGCCGGAATGGTGCTGGCGCTGCTGCTGGCCCGGGCCGGTGTGGAGGTGACGGTACTGGAGAAACACGGCGACTTCCTGCGCGACTTCCGCGGTGACACCGTGCACCCCTCCACCCTTGCACTGCTCGACGACATCGGCCTCGCCGAACGGTTCGCCCTGCTGCCGCAGCGCCGCGTAACCACGGTGCAGCTGCCCCTGGGGCCGGACCGGGCCCTGGTCACCATCGGGAACATCGGGGCGCTGCACGGAAAGTACAACTACATCGCGATGGTGCCCCAGTGGGACCTGCTCGACCTCCTCGCCGACGAAGCGGCCCGGGAACCCTCCTTCCGCCTGCGCATGAACACCGAGGCGACGTCGTTCCTCATCGAGCGCGGACGCATCACGGGCGTGCGCTACCGCACCGCGGACGGCAGCACCGGCGAACTCCGGGCCACCCTGACCGTGGCCTGCGACGGCCGTGGCTCACTGGCCAGGGACCTGCGCGAACTCGGCCTGGAGGACTTCCCGTGCCCCATGGACGCCTGGTGGTTCCGCCTGCCGCGCCACGAGGACGACCCCAGCGGGCTCGTGGGCGGCCTGGGCGACCGGTTCTTCACCGCACTCATCGACCGCGGCGACTACTGGCAGTGCGCCGCGCTCATCCCCAAGGGAACCGACGCCGAGCGCCGCGCCGAGGGCTTGGAGCGCTTCATGGACCGCTTCACGTCCGCCGTCCCGTGGCTGGCCGACCGGAGCCACGCCGTCACTTCCTGGGACGAGGTGAAACTGCTCGACGTACGGCTCGACCGCCTGCGCCGCTGGCACCGCCCCGGGCTGCTGTGCATCGGCGACGCCGCCCACGCGATGTCGCCCGTCGGCGGCATCGGCATCAACCTCGCCGTGCAGGACGCGGTGGCCGCGGCCCGCTACCTCGTACGGCCACTGCGCGAGGGCACCGTGGGGCTGCGCGACGTGCGCCGCGTCCAACGCCGCCGCTGGCCCACCACCGTGGCGACCCAAGGCCTCCAGAGCCTGGCCCACACCCAGGTCATCGGTCCGCTGCTGGCCGGCCGCACCGCGTTCGGCGACCCCCGACGGGCCAAGCGGCTGGCGGAGCTCGTCACCGACTCCCGGTGGCTGAACCGGGTCCCGGCCTACTTCATCGCGTACGGAGCCATGCGCGAGCGCCCCCCGAAGGAATCGCTGCGCTGATCGACCCGTGCCTTCCCCCGGGGAAGGTCATCTGCATCAAAGGGGTTTCGTTGCGTCAGGCACGGCCACCCGCCCCGCGCCGGGACCTGCCATGCTGAGCAGGTTCGATCTCGCACCTTGGAGGCTTTGATGCGTGCAGGCGTCGTTGTCGCCGCGCAGCCCGGTGTGGAGGACCTCGCCGTGCGGGCCGAGGAGTTGGGCTTGCACAGCTTCTGGGTCAACGACACCCCCATGGTCCACGGCGACCCCTTCGTCGCCTTGAGCCTGTGTGCGAAGGCCACCAGCCGCATCAGGCTCGGCATCGGCGTGACCTCACCGGCGCTGCGCTCGGCCCCGGCCACCGCGAGCGGGCTCGCCAGCCTCAACGCCCTGGCACCGGGCCGGATCACCTGCGGAGTCGGCACCGGAAACACCGCCCGGCGCACCTTGGGCATGCGGCCGACCACGGCGTCCAGGCTGGAGAACTTCACCGTCGCGCTGCAGGACCTTTGCGCCGGACGTTCGACCGAGTACCGCGAAGGTGACCGGGTCCGCGACATCCGGTTCCTGCACGCCGGGGCGCACGTGAACACCGCCGACCCGATCGAGTTCGTCGTGGCCGCGCTGCTCGGACCGAAGGCAGCCGCCGTCGCCGGCCGCCGCGGCACGGGCCTGATCTCCTTCGGCCTGCTGGACCCCACCGCCTGGCACGCGCTGCACGACACCCGCCGCCACGCCGCCCAGGACGCATCCCGCGACCACGGCTCCCGGGCGGACTCCTACGTGGTCACCTCGCTCCACCTGCTCGACGAGAACGAGGACCCCCACGGCGTCGCGGCCCGTGACGCGACAGGCCACCTCGTCCTGTCGCTGCTGGCCTTCGCCGCCGACACGGCCGCCGACACACCCGCCTTCGCCGAGCAACTCGGCCCCGAGGAAAGCGAGGCGGTGCGGCGGCTCCTCGACCGGCGTGGCACCACCGCCACCGCGCCGGACCGGCACACCAAGCTCTACCCCAACTACCTCGGACGCATCGCACCGCAGGACCGGGACCTGGTCCTGCCCTCGCTGATGAACACCCTGGCCCTGGTCGGCACCCGCGACGACATCCTCGCCCGCATCACCACCCTGGAACAGGCCGGCGTCGACGAACTCCTCATCCAGCCGGTGATCGACCCGTCCACCGAGATGGCCCTGCTCGCGAAACTCCTCACCTGAGCTGAACCGCCTGCCGCACGTCCTTGCCCTGCACACCTACAAGATCGCGAAGACGTGGCGTCCTCTGAGCCCTGCCCCTTGTACGGACGCGACGCGCTCCAACCCTCACGGCGATCGGCCCTACGCCACCGCATAGCGCCGTACGGATCACGGGGGGGCCGGTGCGAGGACGAACGTCCGCGGAGTCCTCGCCTGGCCCGTGCCGTCGCCGGCCGCCGGCGGGGGTTGAACCTCACGAGGGCTGAGCCGACGACGATGCGACAGCGCGACCCCCACGTACGCAGCCACCGCAGGCATCGCCCGCGGTGGCTCAACCGGAGCAGCATCGCCCGGGCCCTGGACCACCAGATCACCCGGACTACTCCCCCGCCCCCTGCCCACTACCAGAATCCCCGCCCTGCTGGCTCCCCTGATCGCTCCCGGGATCCTGACCGGGCGGCTGCCCCGTGCCCGGGCCCGACTCCTGCCCCTGACCCGTTTCCGGGCCCGGCCCCTTCCCCGGGCCGTTGCCCGTGCCGGTACCGGATTCCTGGCCCGACGCCTTCCCGGGTTCCTGACCAGAGTGCTTGCCCGGGTCGTTGCCACCGCCGTTGTCCGGGGCCTTACCCGGATCCTGACCCGGCACCTTTCCAGGGACCTTGTCCGCGTCCTGGCCCGGCACACCCCCGGACTCCTGGGCGGGGGGCTTGCCCGACTCCTGGCCCGGCGCCTTCCCCGGACCGTTGCCGGACTCCTGACCCGGCTCCTTCCCGGAATCCTGATCCGAGTGCTTGCCCGACTCCTTCCCAGGCGTGTTTCCGGGGGCACTGCCGGCATCTTTCTCCGGGGCCTTGCCCGGACCCTGGCCGGACTCCTTGCCCGGCACCTTCCCGGGGGCCTTGTCCGGGTCGCGTCCCGGCACCTTCCCCGAGTCCTGGCCCTTCTCCTTGCCTGAGTCCTGACCGGGCTGCTGCTTGCCGGACTCGTCACCCGGGTTCTGGCCCGGCTCCTTCCCCGCGTCCTGGCTCGGGCTCTTGTCCGGCTCCTTACCCGGCGCCTTGTCCGGCGCCTTGTCCTTGTCCTTGTCCGTGCCGGGGTCCTGACCCCGCTCCTTCTCCGGTTCCTGCCCGGACTCGTCACCCGGCTGTTCGTCCGTGCCCTTGCCTGGCTCCTTTCCCGAGCCCTTGTCCGGCTCCTTTCCCGGATCCTTGTCCGGGTCCTGAGCCGGCTCCTTTCCCGGCGCCTTCCCTGATTCCTTGCCCGGGCCCTTGACCGACTCCTGACCCGGCGCCTTCCCCGGATCCTGGCTGGATTCCTCTACCGGAGCCTGGCCCGGCTCCTTCTCCGGGGCCTCGCCAGGCTCCTCGCCGGAGACCTGACCTGGCGCGTTCCCGGAGTCCTTGCCGGTCACCTTCCCGGGGGCCTTGTCCGGGTCCTGGTCTCGCTCCTTGACGACACCCTGGCCGGGGGCCTTGCCGGGCTCTGGGGCCGGGACTTTCCCCGTGTCCTTACCCGGGGCCTGGCCTGGTTCCTTCCCCGGGACCTGTCCGGACTCCTGAGCCGGCACCTGGCCCGGCTCTTGGCCCGCATCCTTACCCGAGTGCGCGCCCGGGGCCAGGCCCGGCTCCCTCCCCGGGTTCTGGCCCGGGTTCCGGCCCGGGTCCTGGAGCGGTGCCTTGCCCGGGGCCTGGCCCGGGACGTTGCCCGGTGCCTGGCCCGGGACGTTGCCCGGGGCGGTTCCCGGGTTCTGGCCCGGCACGTTGCCGGGGGCGTTCCCGGGGATGTTGCCCGTGCCGGTGTCCGTGCCCTTGTCCGGGGGTGTCTGGACTGATCCCGGGTGGGCCGCCGGCAGGACCGGGTAGGTCGAGCCGGGTGTCTGGCCCTGCGGGGGCGGGACCTCACGGTCGTGCTCGCCCTGCGCTGCTCCGCTCGGGCGCTCGTACCATCCCTTGCGGCCCGGGTCGAAGACCGTGACGGTCTTCACCGGCTTCGCAGCGGGCCTGACCGCAACGAGGCCGGAAGACCGGAACGCGGACCACTTCTCGCCGCTGTACGTCTGCCTGCCCCTGACCGCGACCGGCGGTCCCAAGGGGTTGCCGCAGGCACAGCGCACCTTGGGCACGCCGCGGCCGTCGACCAGAACCGGCGTGCCGGCCTGCAGGACCGCCTGATAGCTGGTGGGCGCGTTGTTCCGGTACCCGTGGTTCGTGACCCGGGTGTCCCAGCCCAGCCGGACGGGCGTCAGCGACCTCAGGTACGAGGGGATCTCGGGCTGTCGGATACCCGACAAATCAGCGAACGCCCTGCCCTTGTCCGGGTGTTGCGTGAGGAACCGGATCTGCTTCTCCACGTCACAGCTCACGACGTTCCGCGTGCCTCCGTACAGCCCCGGATACCCGCCATCGACCTCCAGCGTGCGCGCAGCGCTCGTGGCGTTCGTGGCGTTCGTACCGTCCTTCGCCTTCCCGGCGGCGGTCATGGGCGTGACCTGGGCGACGCTCTCGGCCTGTGTGGCCGTCGAGGGAGTGAACGGATCGGGGCCGGCCTCCGGAGCGGCCTGGAGGAAGACCTCACCGCCCACCGCGGTGTTCCCTCCCAGCACGGAGAAGCTGATGACCACCGCCGACACCACGGCCACCGCCGTACCGGCACTCAGCACGGCCCTGCGCGATCGCCACCTGCGAGCCCGCCCACCGCCGCCCGCCGGCGAAAGCGAGGATCCGGCGGAAGACGTGGGCAGAGGGCCCGACGGCGGCCCCGACGGCGAATCCCCCGCCGGAGGCGGAGGCCCTGATGGCGGCGGAGGTGGCGGCGGAGGCGCCTGCTCGCCCCGGCCCGACAAAGGGCCGGGCGGAGGGCCGGTGGGACGTTCGGAGGAAGGAGGCAGGGAACTCACGAGACTCGCCCCCCGACACAGGGCAGCGGGTGAACAATGGTGACTCGCATGCGCTCACTCCTTCCGAGCCGTCAACGCCTCCATATCCCGGAGGTGAAACCTGGACTGTCGCTGTCGTAGGCAAAGGGGCGACGACACCGACAAGGACCACGCACGACGCGTACGTCCGTCTCCTGAGTAAGCCCCCTCGCCCCGGCCACGTCATGACGCGACCTTTCGGGGCTTGACAAAGCGCATGAAGCACACAAATCCGGTCGGCGGTGCGCCGTCGGAGGCCAGAGGTCGCCCCCTGGAAAGGACTTGTTGTGGAAGGCATCGAGCGGAACGAGGCGACTCCGCCGGCCGAAGGCGTCTACCTGCTGACCGTCGTCAGGCCCCGCAAGGGCGAGGGCAACAGTCCGACCGGGATCGTCGGCCGGCGCCTGGCGCGGCAGCTGCTCGCCCTGGGCAGGCGTGTGCGGGTGATGGCCGAGCCGGGCCAGTGCGGCGGCTGGCCCGACGCGGTCGAAGTCGTCGAAGGCTCCATCGCCCGGCCGCTGGATTGCAGCCGGGCCTTCGACGGTGTCGAAGCCCTCTTCCTCGCCGGCGCCGATCCCTCCACGGTCCACGACGTCCTGGTCCTGGCGCGGGAAGCCGCCGCCAGGAGGATCGTCCTGCTGTCGTCCCACGGGCCGGAGTACGAGGAGGCTAATCCGCCCGAGACCTGGTTCTGGCTGGCCATCGAGAAGGCGGTCGAGCACTCGGGCATCGCCTGGACGCACATCCGGCCGTCGGCTGTGATGGGTGCCGCCATCGAGGGGACCTACCCGGCGACGGGGTCGGACTGGCCTGACACCGTACGCGCCGAAGGGGTGGTCAGGGAGGCCTTCCTCGACCGGGGCCACTACCCCTTCATCCATGAGGAGGACCTCGCCGCCGTGGCGGCCGCCGCCCTGATCGGCGACGACTACACCGGGACGGTCATCGAGGCGGTGGGCCCGCCGCTGAGCACCCGTTCACGGATACGCGGCATCGCCGCCGCTCTCGGTCGCGACATCGATACGGTCGATCTGACGCCGGACGAGAGCCGGGCGATCTGGCAGCGCCTCGGCTGGCCCGGAGGTGCGATCGACGTGACGCTGTACGCCCTCGAAGAGTACGGCGCCCGATTCGCCGAGCTCCTGCAGTGGACACTCGACCAGCAGCCTTCCGTGCAGGACATCACCGGCCGTCCACCGCGCACCTACGACGACTGGGTGCGCGAGAACATCGACGTGTTCCGCTGACGCGTCGAGTCGCGGGCACCTGGTGGCACTTGAAGGCGGCGCTTACCCGGCGAAGCCCTCGGGGACCTTCCCGCACGGCGCGAAAACGCTGACGGCGAGCGTCCCCGTGGGCTCGTACCAGTCGACGTCGACCATGTCGCCGGTGTCCGGGTTCTCGAAACGGAACCCCATGTCTGAGATGTTCTCGCTGATGAGCTTCCAGCCCTGCTGTGACAGTCGGCTGCGGACGCGTTCCTCACCGGTGCGGGCGACGGCCCGCGGAACGCCGGTGGTGCGGGTGTCGAGACCGAAGCTGTGCACGTCCCGGCGCGACTCGTCGATGTGGGCGAAGGACCGCAGCCCGCGGTAGTAGCAGGCACCCGTTTCCGCTCGGTCCGGCCTCTCGGCGGCCGGCCAGCTCAGAGCCAGGTCGTCGTGTACGCGCTCGACCTCCTCACTGAGTCGGGTGACGACCACGTTCGGGTCGATCTCCGGGTACGGTGCGCCGTTCCACAAGCGGTACCCCGCCCAGGACACGGCCGTGAGGAGTCCGGCGCCGCCGAGCACGAGCGCCGTCCGGAGGAGGCGGCGCGCACTCGAGCGGGGCGGGACCGTGCTGGTTACGGGCTGACCGAAGCTCATGGCCCGACCGTAGCCGCGGGGCATCTGCCGGACATCGGGGCGGCTACTCAGATCCTCGTGAGTAGCCGCCCTGACCATCGGCCGGCTCAGCGGAAGAGCATGGACGCGTCCCCGACCGGGGTGGTGACCGATCCCGGACACAGGAAGCTGCCCGAGGTCTTGGCGGCGGTGAAGGCCCGGTTGACGTACTTCCGGCTCGCCCCGTCGCGGTCCCACACGATGTTCGTCGCCTTGTAGCGGCAGGAGATGAAGCTCTGCCTGCCGGTGATGTCGATCAGATCGGTCCGCGCCGTCCCGGCGGCGTCGTCGAAGGTGAAGGCGGGGTTGTTGTTGAGGGTGGCGGCGATGCCGCCGCCGCAGGCAAGATTGCCTCCCGGCGTGTTGATCGTGGTGCGGTCGACGGTGAGAGCGGCCGGGGCAGCGGCGCTCGTGCTCGCGTTGGTCCAGCTGCAGCTGTTGCCGGCGACCACGATCACGCCGTCGACCTTCTGGTCGGCGGCCGCGGCCCCGGTGCCGTGCGCGAGGGCGGTTCCGGTACCGGTGAAGGCTGCCGCGACGACCAGCGTCGCGATCCCGGCGATGCGTGCGATGCAGGTGCTGTGCCTGATGGGCGTGATGTGCCTCATGATTCGCTCCTCCATGCCACGTACTGGTGGGGGTGGGCGAGGCGCTGGGCCTCTCAGAGGGTGCGGAGTGCGTGCCCGGAGAGTCCCACAGCCACCTTGAACTGTCAGGAGCATGCCATCGCGATACCAAGATTTGGCTGGAATTACCCGTCGGTACGAGATCTTGCACCCGCTCCGGCATGGCTCGGTCCCGCCTCCGGGCCGGGTGCGTCAGCGGCCCGGGGGCGTCAGCGCGCCGCGGAGGTCTTGCGCAGCACGCCTATCTTGTCGATGCGGTGCTCGGGGTTGCCCTGGGCGTCGCTCCAGAAGTTGCCCTCGGCGTGGTCCTCCGGCGTGGCACAGGTCGAGATCGTGATCATGGCCTGGGTGGGGGCCGTCCCGGGCGCCCCGGGGACGGCCGCGCGCTGTTCGCCGAGCGAGCGCTCCGACCGGAAGGACGTCTTGCGGGTCGCGACGATCTCGTAGGTGTACTCCACCTCGCCGACGGTCACGAGGACCGTGTCGCCCTTGTCCACGGAGGGCAGGTCGTGCAGCGGGCCGCCTGCCGAAAGGCGGTGAGCGGTGATCAGGAAATTGCCCACCTGGCCGGGCCCGACCCCGCCCAGCTTCCCGTACGGGCTGGCGGCGTGGCCGAGGTCCTGGATGCGGGTGCCCGGTACGTCGTCGGTGGTGCCTTCGTACGGCATCACGCGCAGTCCGGAGATGCCCACAGAAGGTATGGACAGGACCGAGGCCTGGGTACGGACGCCGGCGTACGAGGCGGCCGCGGACCCCGGCGTGGAAGCGGCAGAGGCAGCGGGGGACGGTGCAGCGGCGGGCGTGTACGTCGCGGATGCGGCGGCCGGGGCCGAGGCGGATCCCGAGGAGGTGGTCTGCGGCCGGGCCGCGGCACCGGCGGCAGCCGAGGGGGCGCACGCCGCCAGCAGGGCGGCCACGGCTCCGGCGAGTACGGCGGGCACGGCACGGGACGGGAACGGCAAGGACATGGGCGTTTTCCGTGTCGGTCGGTCGACCGGGCCGTGCGGCAGGTGGGACCCGATTCAGCGGCCAGAGTGACATACGGAGCAAGAGGTCCATAAGGGTCCAAGCCTGTGACCTCCCTCCCTCCCTCCCTCCGCCGGACTCCGGGATCACGTCAGCTCGGACGCTGCCTCGGTCCCTTGACCCGGCGGCTCGCCGCATTGCGGACGCGACGGGTGCGTCCGTACTCGGCGAGCAGGGTGAGGGCATCGGGCGAGGTGACGATCTGCGCGGCTGATGCGGTGCGCTGGAACCAGTCGGATGCGCCGGTGAGCTCCTCGGCCGTCCACGGCTCGTCGAGGGCGATCGTTCGCAGGAGGGTCCACTCGCGCAGGCGGCGGGTCAGGAAGGGCCGGTCCCCGATGACCGTGGCCATCATCCGGGCCCAGGAGGGGAATCCGGAGTCGGTGAGCAAGTGAGCCGCCCGGCGCTCCACGTGGTGGTTCACCGCAGACTCGGCCATCGACACGCAGTCGTCACGGAGGATCTCGGCCACCAGGTCGGCCTCGTCCGCCTCCGGCACGTTCTCGGGGACGCTGTCCAAGACCTGCAGGTAGCGGGCGTAACGCCCGTGCTCGGGAGGCTCTTCGTCGGTCTCGGGTGCACTCATGCGGCCATTCCATCGTTTCGCGCGATCGGCCGGTACCCCGCAGCCGAGATCCGAGTCCCCACCGCGGGCCTGTGCGCGGGTCCGGGCCTCTGCGTTCTCCAGGACGAATATTGCGTACCGTGCCGTCGGCCGAGGTAGGAGACTCGCTTCATGGTGGACATGCGCACGTTCCGGGACGAGGTCAGCGGCTGGGCGGGGGGCGGCTCCGGCGGGCCGGCGAGTGATCTGGCCGTACGCCTGGGGGTGCGGACCGCGGTGCTGCTGGAAGGGCCGAGCGACCTCGCGGCCGTCGAGACCCTGGCCGCGCGGCGTGGCCGCGACCTCGCCGCCGAGGGGGTGTGCGTCGTACAGATGGGCGGGGCGATGAGCGTCGCCCGCTACGCCGACCTGCTCGGGCCACCGGGCCTCGGCCTGCGCCTGGCAGGCCTGTGCGACGCGGGCGAGCAGGGCTTCTTCGACCGCGGCCTGACCAGGGCACGGGCGCCGCGCCGGGGCATCTTCGTATGCGTGGCGGACCTGGAGGACGAGCTCATCCGCGCCCTGGGCACGCCGAGGGTCGAGGAGGTCGTCGAGGCGGAGGGCGACCTCCGCGCGTGGCAGACCTTCGTACGCCAGCCCGCACAGCACGGCCGGTCCCGGCAGCAGCAGTTGCGGCGCTTCCTCGGGACGAAGAAGGGCCGCAAGATCCGTTACGGGCACCTCCTCGTCGAGGCCCTGGACCTCGACGAGGTCCCGGCTCCCCTCGATGACCTCCTCGCGAGCCTGTGACCGGACACCGGGCACAAGGCGTGCTCGGCCGGCTCGGTTGCTCTGCCTCACTCCTGCCTCAGGCTCGTGACCAGCTCCCGCGGCAGGCCATGGGTGTCGTGGAGGTAGTGGAAGTCCTCCCCGCTCAGCGGACCCTGGAACCGGGGCCGGGCGAGCACGTTCCGGCCGCGCTCCAGGAGCCGGCGGAACCGGCGTTCCTCCTCCCGCAGTATCCGGAGCACGTCTCCCGGGCCCATGTCCAGCCGGAAGTGGTCCAGGGTGTGCCGGACCACTTCGTCCGGCAGGTCGCCGACGCTGCGCGAGGAGTCGTCCCGCCACAGCACGGTGAGCACCCGTCGCAGGAGGCGTCGCAGTACGTAGCCCCGTCCCGTGTTGGCCGGGCGCACGCCGTCGCCGAGTACGACGATGGCCGAGCGCAGGTGGTCGCAGACCAGCCGCAGCGACGGCAGGTCCAGGGGCCAGAGGTCCGGCACGAGGCGGCGCCAGGGGTCGAAGACGTCGCACTCGAACACGGACGACTTGCCCTGGAGCAGTGAGGCCAGCCGCTCCAGGCCCAGTCCGGTGTCGACGTTGCGCTGGGGAAGGGGCACGAGGGAGCCGTCGTCGAGCCGGCGGTGGCTCATCGTGACGTGGTTCCACACCTCCACCCAGCGGTCGTCGCGGGTCGGCGTCGACTCGGGTGGGCAGTCGCCGCTCCACAGGAAGATCTCCGAGTCGGGACCGCACGGTCCGACGGGTCCGTTGGACCACCAGTTGTCCTCCACGGTGAGCTCGACGGGGACTCCGCGGTCCTGCCACAGCCGGAGCGAGGCGGTGTCCGGGCCGGTCTGGCCGTCGCCGGCGAAGACGGTGGCGTGCAGCAGCCCGGGATCGACGCCCAGGCCCTCGGTGAGCAGCCCGTATCCCCAGTCGAGGCTGAGGGGGCCTTCGTAGTCGCCCAGCGACCAGGTGCCGAGCATCTCGAAGACCGTCAGGTGAGTGGCGTCGCCGACCTCCTCCAGGTCCGTGGTGCGCAGACAGCGCTGCACGTTGACCAGCCGCTTTCCCAGCGGATGGGGGCGGCCCTCCAGGTAGGGGGTGAGCGGGTGCATGCCGGAGGTGGTGAAGAGCACGGGGTCGCCGGGTGGCGGGAGCAGCGCCGAGCCGACGATGCGACGGTGGTCGCGTTCTTCGAAGTACTCGACGAACGTCTTGACGAGGTGTTCGGTGTGCATGGGGTGCGTCCTTCGCGTCACAGCGGGGAAGGCACCGGAGAACGGACCGTTCGATCGTCGGGCCGGGGCGGGGAGCCACGGCACTGCCGGCGGACCGTTGTCCGGTCGCCGGGGAGGGAAGAAGGTCAGGCGGCGGCAACCGGCGAGCTGGTCGCTCGCGCGGTCGCGGTGGTGCTGGAGCCGGTGACGTTCATACGCCGACCATAGTGCGGCACTGATCAGCGGCGCACCCGAATTTGCCGCCAGGGCGGCGACACGGGCAGGGGCGGGGCGGTCGGGTCCGAGTGGCCGCGCGGACCCTACGCCGGGTCCTTCGGGCCGCTGGCCGGCCGTCGGCCCTCGTCTTCGCGACGGTCGACGAGGATGACCGCCACGTCGTCCGCAAGGCGGCTCTGCGTGTGGCGGAGCAGCGCCTGGTGCAGGCCTTCGAGGAACTCCGGACGCGGGTGGTCGCGCATGATCACCATGGCCTCGGGAAGGTCGAAGAAGGTGTTGTCCGGGTCGCGGGCCTCCAGGACTCCGTCGGTGCACAGCAGCAGCCGGTCCCCCGGTGCGAACGCATAGCTGTCCGTCCGTCCGGGAGGTCCGCTGATGAATTCCTCGAGGCCGAGCGGCGGCAGGGGGACGGTGGGCATCAAGGGCCGGACGGTGCCGTTGGTCAGGAGCAGCGGCGGCGGGTGGCCCCGGTTGATCACCTCGACGTGCGGGCCGTCCGGGATCTGGGCCACGATCGCGGTGACGAATCCCTCCAGGACGGCGTCGCCACCTTCGACCGCGTGATCGCTCGCTCCCGCGACGGCGGCGTCACGCCGCAGGGCCGCTCCGCAGTGGTTGACGACCTCCACCAGGTCGTCCTCGTAGTGCACGGACTCCCGGAACGCGCCCAGCACGACCGCGGCGGCGCGTACGGCGGGCAGCCCCTTGCCCCGGACGTCCCCGACGATCATCCGGACCCCGAACCGGGTCTGGACCACGTCGTACAGGTCGCCGCCGATCTGCGCGCCCTCCTCGGCCGCCAGGTACATGCTGGCCGCCCGTACGGGGCCCAGCCGGTCCGGTACCGGCCGCAGCAGGGCCTCCTGGGCCGCCACGGCGATCCGGCGGACCTGGTTGAGCTCGGTCTCGCGGCGCGTGCGCGCGGCGCCGCTCGTCATGACGCTCGCCGCCGTGACCAGGGACAGGGCGAGGAAGTTCGTGTAGACCTGCTGGCCGCCCCAGGCATGGTTGTGGGTGGCGGTGATCACGCTGACGCCGACGGCCACCGCCGCCGCCGCGAGGGTGCCCTTGGGACCCATGGTCACCGCGGCCAGGGCGGGTGTCGCGACCAGCATGGGGCCGGTGTACACGACGTGCAGGGGCGTGAGCTCGATGAGGAGCACCAGCAGGGCGATCGCGAAGGGCACGCACTCGGCGATCGTGAAAAGGACCTGGTGGTGGCCGCCGGCTCCCGGTCCCGGGGGCGAGCGCAAGGGCGCTCTCATGAGTACAGCCTGCCTTGCCCGGACGCCTGGCCGCCACTCCGGTCCCCCGCCCGGTGCCCCTGGGGCGAACGGGGACGGGGCGGAAACGGCGGGCGCTCCCGCGCCGCCCGCCGCCCCGCCGCCCAGCCGTCCGCGCGTCCGGAACGACTGCCGGCCGCCCTCTACGTACGGTCACGCGTCGTACACCGAGGGCTTGCGCCCTGCGGCCGTGTTCAGGCCGGTTCGCCGCCCACGTTGTGCATCATGCGTCGCAGCACGTTGAGCGTCGTGATGTGGTCGGCATCCTCGATGCCCTCGTGGATCCGGGCTCGCCAGGCGAGCGCGTGGGTCTTGAGGTCCGCGCGGGCCGCGTCGCCGGTCCCGGTGATCCACAGCCGGCCGTCGGCGTCCCGGGTGATCCAGCCGCGGGCCAGGAGCGTCTCGGCCTCCGCCGACAGACCGGGGCTGAGCGAAACCGACCCGAACAGGGATCCGAGAGCGAGGTGCGCGCTCACAGCCGGGACCGGCGGCCTGACGAGGTCAACGATGGCGCACGCGTGCCTTGTTGATCAACACCGGCTTCCTCGACGACCGTTGAGGCGGCCCGTAGAGCGCGCGGGAACCGTGGAGCCGTCGGAGGCCGCAAGCGATTTCCGATGACCCGACCCCTGCACCGACCGGTTCCAGCCAACCTGCCCTCCCCCGCGGTCCGGGAGCCCGGCGGCACCCGGACACGATCAGCGGCCACGCCAAGGGGGCCGCCGCCGCGAGGTCGGCCAGATCCCGCTGCTCCGGCCGCCGGCCTGCGCTGTACTCACTCCCCCAGTTGCAGCGACCCCGCGACAGCCCCTCCGCCCACTGCGGACCCGGGCTTCCTCGCCATGCGCGGGTGCAGCCGAACTGGCCTCCACAGCAACCCGGTTGAAGGAGAAGCAGCATGTCCGACCAGCAGGCCGAGAAAGCGAAGTCCGCAGTCCCGCCCGCTCCACCCGCCCCTCCGGAGTTCAAGTACACCTGGGGCCAGCACAACGAGACCATGGAGGCGCTGTCGCTCGGCCACATGGCCCGGCGCGTCCCGTCCGCCCTCCGGCAGACCGCGTGGCTCGCCCTCGCCGTCAACCGAGCCGCCTTCCACGTACTGGTCACCGCCCAGATCCTCGGCGGGATCTGCACGGCGGCGGCGCTCACCGCGGTCTCCCAGGCCATGGTGCCGCTCCTGGCCGGAGACGGCGTCCGGGAACGCGTGTCGGCCGCCTCATGGCCCCTGGTCGTCGCCGCCGCGATGACCGCCCTCGGCGCCCTGGCCTCCATCGCCGCCGGCAGCGCCGCCCGCCGCCTCAACCCGGGCATGGCCACCCTCGCCGACCTCGCGATGGTCGACGCCCACATGGACGTGGAACTCGCCGCCTACGACGCCCCCGACTTCACCGAACGCTCGGAGGCCGCCGAGACCGGTTCCGCCCGCTCCGCCATGCTCCTCCAGGACGCCCTCGGCTTCACCGGCGGGGTGATCGACATGATCGCGGTCGCGTCCGTCCTCGCCGTGGTCCACCCCGTCCTCCTGCCGCTGCTCCTGCTGTCGGTGGTTCCCCGGGGCCTCGGCTCCGTTTACGCCGCCCGCCTCGACTACCGCCTCCACAACCAGACGGTCGCCTCCCGCAACATCAAACACATGATGCGCTGGCACCTGACCACCCCGAAGCTTGCCGACGAGCTGCGCGGCAACAGCATGCGGCCCTACGCCCACCACTGGTACGCGGCCGTCTGTGCGCGCATCGACTCCAAGATGGTCAGCTCCGCGCCCCGTTACCTCGTCGTCTACCTGATCGCGGCCACCGCCTCCGGAGTCTTCGTCGTGGCGACGTACGGGGCGCTGGCCGGGCTCGTCGTCGGCGGGTACATGGCCCTCGCGGCCGCGGGCACGGCCATCGTCGCCATGCGCACCTCGACCGCAGCCCTGTCGCAGCTCGTCGTCTACGGGGCGGCCATGTTCCAGCACGCGCTCTACCTCGGCGACTACACCGCCTTCGTCGAGGAGGCCGCCGAGAAGTCCGGCCCGCGCGGCCCTCAGGTGATGGAGAGCGCCCCGGAGAAGATCCGGCTCGAGGAGGCCTCCTACACCTACCCGGGCAAGGACACCCCCGCCCTCGGCCCGGTCTCGCTGACCCTGGCCCGGGGTGAGGTGGTCGCCGTCATCGGGGAGAACGGCGCCGGGAAGTCCACTCTGATCCGGCTGCTGACCTCACTGACGGCCCCGACGTCCGGCACCGTGTCCTGGGACGGCGTCCCCACCTCCGACGCGGACCAGCGCTCCGCCTGGGCGCACGTCGGCCTCGTCACCCAGTCGTACGGGTACTGGCCCTTCTCCGCGCGGGAGAACATCACCCTCGGCCAGCCGGATCCCCGGGGCGAGGAGGCGGTGTGGGAGGCACTGGACGCCGTCGGCATGCGGACGACGGTGGAGGAGTTCCCCGACGGCCTGGACACGCTGCTGGCCCGCTCGGTCTGGGGCGGACACGAGCCCTCCGGCGGCCAGTGGCAGCGACTGGCGTGCGGCCGCGCCTTCCACCGCAAGCCGGGTCTGCTGGTCATGGACGAACCGACGAGCGCCATGGATCCCCGCG
The DNA here is from genome assembly GCF_045160965.1 of Streptomyces sp. NBC_00207. Taxonomy (NCBI): domain Bacteria; kingdom Bacillati; phylum Actinomycetota; class Actinomycetes; order Kitasatosporales; family Streptomycetaceae; genus Streptomyces; species Streptomyces sp. NBC_00207. The sequence continues at coordinate 725,717 of NZ_CP130715.1, forward strand.
GGGAGCACATGGTCTTCTCCGGCCTGCGGGACATGAAGGAGGACCGGATCACGGTGATCGTCACTCACCGGATGGAGAACTGCCGCCTCGCCGACCGCATCGTCGTCCTGGACGGCGGCCGGATCGTGGAGCAAGGCCCGTTCGACCAGCTCGTGTCCCTGGACGGCGGCCGGTTCCGCGAACTGTACGAGCTCTCCCAGGACCGCTGACGACCTGAGGCGCTGCGGAGCCCGCCGACAGCGGTGTGCTCCGCGGCGCCGTGCCGCCCGGTCATTCCTGCGCCCCGGCGCTCGCGAGGGCGTACTCCGGCAGTGCGATGTTCCCGGCCTTGGCGAACTGCGCAGCGAACAGGTTCCGCATCGGCCAGCGGGTCATCGACCGCATGGACAGGTCGCGCAGCCGGATCCCGAGCCGGCCCGACGGCGCATACCCCGCGGCCCCGCCGGGCGGAAGCTGCTGGGCCTGGCTCACGTACGGGCGCATCACCGTGTCGTAGCGGCGGAAGGCGACGTCGTGGTCGCCCTCGGCGGCGGCGAGTTCACCGGCCAGGACGTAGGCGCCGACCAGGGCGAGGCTGGTCCCGAGGCCGGTCAGCGGGGTCGCGCAGTATCCGGCGTCGCCGAGCAGCGCCACGCGGCCGCGCGACCAGCTGTCGAGGCGGACCTGTCCCATGGAGTCGAGGAAGAAGTCCGGGGCGGCGCTCATCGCCCGCAGCAGGCGCGGGGTTTCCCAGCCGACGTGGGCGAAGCGCCGGGCCAGGAGCTCCTGTTGGGCGGCGATGTCGCGGCGGTCGTAGGAGAGCGGTGGCGAGCGGAAGCTGAAGCCGGCCTTGATCTCGCCGGGGAGGCGGCCGGGCCGGGCGGAGACGACCAGGCCGCCGGGCGCGTTGTGCATCACGAACCAGCCGTCGAGGTCCAGGCCGTCGAAGGCGGTGAACCAGCTCGTGTAGAGGCCGATCGGGCGGACGAAGTCCCGCTCCGGCCCGAAGGCCAGCCCGCGGACCACGGAGTGCGGCCCGTCCGCGCCGACGACGAGCGCGAACCGGCGGGGTGCGGCCTTCTCGAAGGTGACGGTGACCCCGTCCGCGTGCTGGTCGATCCCGGTGACGGTGTCGTCGAAGAGGTACTCCGTGTCCGGCAGGCTCGCCTCGTACAGCAGCCGGGCGAGGTCGCCGCGGAGGATCTCGACCTCGGAGACGATCCCCTCGCCGCCGAAGCTGTCGGCGGGCAGTCGGGCGGTGGTCCGGCCGTCGGTGTCGACGAGGGCGAGGCCGCGCTGGTCCACGGTCTCCGCCCTGGCCCGGTCCATCAGACCCATCCGTTCGATCACGGTGCGGCCGGCGCCGCGCAGATCCACGGTCTGCCCGCCCGGCCGGGGTGCCGGCGCGCGCTCCACGATCGTGACCGTGAAGCCTCCGCTGCGTAGCCAGTACGCGAGTGCGGGTCCTGCGATGCCTGCACCGCAGATGAGTATCTCGTTGTTCGGCATGATGCGAATGTACGCCGTACGCAGACTAGTGCGCAAGCATGAAATACCCTGCGAGCATCGCATGTTCACCTCTACCGCACTAGTGCGCATAGGCGGGGAAGGTGCCGGTCCGCGGGGATCGCCCGCGCCGGAGGCTAGGATGGCGCCCATCCGGGTGCACTAGTGCGGAGGAGTATCGGTGGACGGACAAGCGGTACCGCGCTACAGCCAGATCGCGGCCGAACTGCGGCGGCGGATCGATGCGGGCGAACTGGCGCCGGGGGATCGCGTCCCGTCGACCCGCGAGATCACCCGCCAGTGGGGCGTCGCCATGGCGACCGCGACCAAGGTGCTCTCCGAACTGCGCCGCGAGGGCCTGGTCCGCGCCGTCCCGGGCGTCGGGACGGTCGTGGCCGCCCCGAGCCGCCCGGTGCGAGCCGCCCGGCCCGCTGCCGCCGCACACCCCGGCGGGCCCTCCGGCGCGCCCTCGGTCCAGGCGGCGCTCACGCTCGGACGGATCGTGGGTGCGGCCGTCACCGTCGCCGACACGGAGGGGCTGGCCGCGGTCTCGATGCGCCGGGTGGCCGCCGAGCTCGACGTGGCGACCATGTCCCTGTACCGGCACGTGGCCGACAAGGACGACCTGCTGACGCGGATGATGGACGGCGTCATGGCGGAGCACCCGCTGCCCGCCGACCCTCCGGAGGGCTGGCGGGAAGCGGTCGAACTGGCGGCCCGGCAGCTCTGGGACCTGTTCCGCCGCCATGCGTGGCTCGCACCGGCCCTGTCGGTGACCCGCCCCCAGATGATCGTCTCGGCACTGCCGTACAGCGAGTGGATCCTCGCCACCCTGCACGCCCACGGGCTCGACCTGCAGTCCGCCTTCACCGCGCACCTCATGCTCTTCAACTACGCCCGTGGCATCGCCGTCAACCTGGAGACGGAACGGGAGGCCGAGGCGGACAGCGGCCTCGACAGCGAGGAGTGGATGGACACCCAGGAGCCCGCGCTGCTGGCGGTTCTGCGCACCGGCCGGTTCCCCGCACTCTCGCGCCTGGCCACGGCCGGCTACGACTTCGACCTCGACGCCCTCTTCGAATTCGGCCTCCAGCGCCTCCTCGACGGCCTCGCCCCACTCGTCCACGAAGGCTCCGCCGGCTGAACGGAGAGCCGTCAAGGCCCCTGACCACCGACGGGCCGCCGCCCTGGGCGCCGCTCGCCGCGATCCGGCCCCGCGTACCCTCGACCCCGTGCCAGCCTCCCGCCTCCACCGTGTCGCCGTCCTCGTCCTCGAAGGCGCGAAACCGCTCGACGTCGGCATCCCCGCACAGGTCTTCACGACCCGGGCGAGCATGCCGTACGAGGTGCGGGTGTGCGGCGCGGCGCCCGGTCTCGTGGCCGGCGGCGACGGCCTGTCGTACCACGTGACCCACGGGCTGGAGGCCCTCGCGTGGGCCGACATCGTGTTCGTCCCCGGCTACCGCTTCCCCGACCGGGAGGACCCGCCGCAGGCGGTCATCGACGCGCTGATCGCCGCCCACGAACGGGGCGCGCGGCTCGCCGCCATCTCGACGGGCGCGTTCGCGCTCGCCGCCACGGGCCTGCTCGACGGCAAGCGCGCCACGACGCACTGGCACTACGCGCGGGCCCTCGCGGAGCGGCATCCGCTCGTCCGGCTCGACGAGAACGTCCTGTTCGTCGACGAGGGCAGCGTCCTCACATCGGCCGGCGCCGCCTCCGGAATCGACCTGTGCCTGCACATCCTGCGGGGTGACATCGGCGTGTCCGCCTCCAACCACGCGGCCCGGCGCCTCGTCGCGGCCCCCTACCGCAGCGGTGGCCAGGCGCAGTACGTGCCGCGCAGCGTGCCCGAGCCGCTCGGCGAGCGGTTCGCCGCCACGCGCGAGTGGGCGCTGCACCGGCTCGGCGAGCCGCTCACCCTGGAGGCACTCGCCCGGCACGCCGGGGTCTCGCCCCGCACGTTCTCCCGGCGCTTCGCCGAGGACACCGGGTACACGCCGATGCAGTGGATCATGCGTGCCCGCATCGACGTGGCCCGCGAGCTGCTCGAACGCTCGCAGCGCGGCATCGAGCAGATCGCCGCCGACGTGGGTCTCGGCACCGGCGCGAACCTGCGCTCGCACTTCCAGCGCATCCTCGGCACCACCCCGACCGAGTACCGGCGCACCTTCACCCAGGGCGAATAGCCGGCCGGCGGCCCGCCGCCTCGCCGTGCCGCCCCGCCATGCCGCCGTGGCGGGATCCTTTTGAACCATGGCGATCACGCCGCTGTCGCGGGCGGGCGCCGGGCGCGAACCTGATGGCGAACGAAAGGGACATCGCTCATGACTCGCATTGCCATCAACGGATTCGGCCGCATCGGGCGCAACGTGCTGCGCGCGCTCCTCGAACGCGACAGCGACCTGGAGGTCGTGGCCGTCAACGACCTCACGGAGCCCGCCACCCTCGCGCGACTGCTCGCGTACGACACCACCTCGGGCCGGCTCGGCCGCCCGGTGACCGTCGACGGGGACGTCCTCGTCGTCGACGGCCACCGCATCAAGGTGCTCGCCGAGCGGGAGCCGGCGCAGCTGCCGTGGGCCGACCTCGGTGTCGACATCGTGCTGGAGGCCACCGGCCGCTTCACCTCCGCAGAGGCCGCCCGCGACCACATCAAGGCGGGCGCGCGCAAGGTGCTCGTGAGCGCGCCGTCCGACGGCGCCGATGTCACGCTCGCGTTCGGGGTCAACTCCGACGCCTACGACCCGGCCCTGCACACCATCGTCTCGAACGCCTCGTGCACGACCAACGCGCTCGCGCCGCTGGCCGCGGTCCTCGACGACCTCGCCGGCATCGAGCACGGCTTCATGACGACGGTGCACGCCTACACGCAGGAGCAGAACCTGCAGGACGGCCCGCACCGCGACGCCCGTCGCGCCCGCGCCGCCGCGGTCAACATCGTGCCGACCACGACGGGTGCCGCCAAGGCGATCGGGCAGGTGCTGCCGAACCTGGACGGCAAGCTGTCGGGCGACTCGATCCGCGTACCGGTCCCGGTGGGGTCGATCGTCGAGCTCAACACGACCGTGGCCCGCGAGGTGACGCGCGACGAGATCCTGGCTGCGTACCGCGCCGCCGCGGAGGGACCGCTGGCCGGCGTCCTCGAGTACTCGGACGACCCGCTGGTGTCCTCCGACATCACGGGCAACCCCGCCTCGTCGATCTTCGACTCGGAGCTGACCCGCGTCGACGGCCGCCACGTCAAGGTGGTCGCCTGGTACGACAACGAGTGGGGCTTCTCGAACCGCGTGATCGACACCCTCACCCTCCTCGCCACCCGCTGAGCCGACGGCACACCGGTGGTGCTCCGGTCGGCCGCACGGGCCGACCGGAGGGGCGCATGGGGCTAGCGCTGTGGCCGACGTACGTCAAGCCACGGGATGCAGGGACGTGACCGTGTGGGGTGGGCGAGGCCTACTGGAGGTTCCTCCGCACGACCTCGACCCCAGGAGCTCCCATGACCCACCTCTTCCGCACCCCGCGCTTCCTCGTGCTGGCCGCCTCGACCGCCGCGATCGTCGGAGGCGTACTGACCCCGACCGGTGCGTTCGCCGCCACACCGGCCATCGCGCACGCGGCCGTGGCCTATGACCGCACAGCCGCCCCCGCGGACGACGGCGGCGCCGACAACAGTGGCCTCCTCATCGGCACCCTCGAGAAACCCCTGCTCGGAACCGGGGGCGACGCCACAGGGACCGGCGACGCCACAGGGACCGGTGACGCCACAGGGACCGGTGACGCCACCGGCCCGAAAACGGGACCCGACGGGGGCGACCGCATCCAGCAGCCCACGGGCAGCCACACCCGGGTCTGTGTCCGCGCGCCCTGCGAGCAGCCGGATTCCGAGCCCTTCCCGGACCTCCCCGGCATCCCGGACCTCCCCGAGCTCCCTGACGCCCCCGACACCCCTGACGTCCCTGACATCCCCGGCTTCCCTGGTGTCCCCGGCTTCCCGGCCTTCCCGGGCATGCCGCACTCCGGCGATTTGACCGCCCCCAACGGGTGACGCCGGCAGGACGGCCCGCTGCAGCGCGGGGCCGCCACCCGTCCGGTGGCGGCCCCGCGCACGCCTGCCTAGAAGTCCCCGTACCGCATGCGCCCCAAGGCCGTCATCGGCCGGTCGTGCGCGGCGACCGGAGCCGGGAGGCACGTGGAGCCGGTCAGGTAGCGGTCCACGGCGGCGGCCGCCGCCCGGCCCTCGGCGATGGCCCACACCACCAGCGACTGCCCGCGGCCCGCGTCGCCCGCGACGAACACCCCGGGCGCCCGCCCGCCGCTCGCCGCGAAGCCGGCGTCCCGCGCGTAATTTCCGCGCCCGTCGAGCTCCAGCCCCAGTTGTTCGCGCAGGCCGCCGGCCCGCTCGGGCCCCGAGAAGCCGAGGGCCAGCAGCACCAGGCCGGTCGGTATGACGTGCTCGGTGCCGGCCAGGGGGCTGCGGCCCACCGGCTCGACGGCGGTCAGGTGCAGCGCCCGCACCCGGCCCGAGGCGTCCCCCTCGAATCGCAGGGTGGCGCTGGAGAACAGCCGGGGGTCGCGGCCCTCGTGCCCGCGGGCCTCCTCGTGGGCGTGGGAGATCCGGTACGTCTTCGGGTACACCGGCCAGGGCTCGCCGTCGGTCCGGCCGGGGCCGGGCTCGGGGTTGATGTCGAGCTGGACCACGGAGATCGCGCCCTGCCGCAGGGCCGTCCCGAGGCAGTCGGAGCCGGTGTCGCCGCCGCCCACGATGACCACGTGCCGGCCCTCGGCGGTGACGGGCGACACGGGGTAGTCCCCCTCCCGCACCCGGTTGGCGCAGGTCAGGTAGTCCATGGCCTGGTGGATGCCGTGCAGCTCGCGGCCGGGGACCGGTAGTTCCCGGCGCTCGCCGGCCCCGATCGCGACGACGACCGCGTCGCACCGGCTGCGCAGTTCGGCCGCGCTGGTGCCGGCCGCCCCGCCGGCGCCCGCTGCGGTGCCGTCCGCGCCGCCGACGTCCGCGCCCGTGACGAACTCCGTTCCCTCGGCCCGCATCTGCTCGATCCGGCGCTCCAGGTGGGCCTTCTCCATCTTGAACTCGGGGATGCCGTAGCGCAGCAGTCCGCCGATCCGGTCGGCGCGCTCGTGGACCGTGACGGAGTGGCCGGCCCTCGTCAGCTGCTGTGCCGCGGCCAGTCCGGCCGGACCGGAGCCGATGACGGCCACAGTCCTGCCGCTGCGCTTCTCCGGCGGCCTCGGGGTCAGGTATCCGCGCCGCAGCCCCTCGTCCGCGATGGTCTGCTCGACGTTCTTGATGGTCACCGGGTCCGCGTTGATCGTGAGGACGCAGGCGTCCTCACAGGGGGCCGGGCAGAGCCTGCCCGTGAACTCCGGGAAGTTGTTGGTCGCGTGCAGCCGCTCGTACGCCGCGCGCCAGTCGCCGTGGGCGGCGTACGCGTTCCACTCGGGTATGAGGTTCCCCAGGGGACAGCCGGTGTGGCAGAACGGAATACCGCAGTCCATGCAGCGGTCGGCCTGCCGGGAGACGAGCGGCAGCATCGCCTGGCCCGCGTACACCTCGCGCCAGTCGCCCAGCCTCTCCTCTACGGGACGGGGCGGGACGGCCTCGCGGGGAATCCGGAGGAAGCCGAACGGATCGGTCACATGCCGCCTCCCTGGATCGTGCGCGGCGGGGTGCACGGAGCGGCGCACCATGTTCCTCGTACGCGCGTTCTGTGGCGGTCCGACCAGGTTACGCCGCCTTCGCGGCGGCGTAACCCGGCGAGGAGGAACGGTGACCGGGCGGGCGCGGATGGTGACGACCGGCCGGTGGGCGGCGGCGCGGGCGGGTAGCGTTGCGCAGATGACGGTGGGCACCCCGGACACCCGGCTCGTCGTGCTGCGCGGGAACAGCGCCTCGGGCAAGTCGTCGGTCGCGGCCGGCATCCGCGAGCGGTTCGGCCGGGGCCTGGCCCTGGTCGGCCAGGACACCATGCGCCGCGTCGTCCTGCGTGAACGTGACCGGCCGGACGGCGCGAACATCGGCCTGATCGACACCGTCGCGCGCTACGCCCTCGACGCCGGCTACCACGTCGTCGTGGAGGGCATCCTCTACGCCGACCACTACGGGGGCATGCTCGCGCGGCTGCGCGCCGACCACTGCGGCCCGACCCACGGCTACTACCTGGACGTGCCGTTCGAGGTGACGCTCACCCGGCATGCGACGAAGCCGATCGCGGACGCGGTCTCCGAGGCGGACCTCGCCTCCTGGTACCGGCCGCTCGACCTGCTGCCCGGCGGTGTGGAGACGGTCATCGGCGCCGCGAGCTCCCTCGACGACACGGTCGGGCGCATCCTGCGCGACACCGGCCTGGCCGGACTGCCCTGGCGGGGAGAGTGCTGACGGCGCGTACGCCGCGATGTGGCGGGTCGGCGTCGGTGGCGAGTCTGCAACACCTCGACGATGGTCACCCGGCGCGGATCAGCAGGTCGACCTCCTTCTCCTGATCTCCCGCCACGGTTCCCCGGTCCTCGACCCCGAAGGCGTCCGTGAGGGCGGCGACGACCCGGTCGACCGCGCGGGGGCCGCCCTGCAGACCGACGTCGACGGTTCCGTCCAGACCCGTGGGCCCCGTCGTCGCGGGCTGGTCCGCGGCGAGCACGGTCGTGCACCACACGGTGGTCTTGCCGTGCGGGCCCGGTTCGAGCGCCACGCCTTCCGCCGACGCCTCCGGAAAGGCCCGCTCGAGAACGTCCAGGAGGACTCTGGCGGCTTCTTCCGAGCAGTGAGTGGCCGTGACCACCACTTCCGCCGATGACTGCCGTGATGCGCCGGCGTCGCTGGTCATCGCTTCCCGCCTTCCTCGTCCGCCCGGGCGCGAGCGCCCTCCAGGCGGCGTCGATCAGTGGCCGTGGGCATGTTTCGGCTGCTGCTGGTTCGTCCCGGGACCTCGGGGCATCACGCTTCTCCTTCTTGCGGGGAGGGTTCACCGCCATCCTGCGAGGCCACGCGGATTCCCGCACTTCGGATCTGCCACATGACACCCGAAGGTTGAGGACCACCCGTCGGGGAAGGCGCGCAAGACGGTCGTGCCCGCCACGCCCTGGAAGCCCGTGCTTCCGGCGGCGAGCGCACCCGGATAATGGCACCGAACCGGGCGGCCACCGTGAGCGTGCCCGGTCGCGGCCCCACGGACTGACCGGAGACGAAGGATTGATGATGCTCGAAGCAGGCCAGCGGGTGAAGTTGGCAGCAGACCTGCGGCTGGCCGGGTCGGTCCTTTTGGCCGAGGACTCCCCGGAGGCCACCACGGGTGCCGTCGCCGGCTCGCTGTCCCTGGCATCGGGCACCGGGGGCACCGTCGAGCGGGTGAACGAACCCCAGCAGCAGGAACAGGGCCCGGACGTCCGCGAGTACCTGCGGCTCAAGTCGCTCCTCGACGACTTCGGCCACCAGCTGCCCTCGGCGACCAGGAAGCAGCTCGAAGAGCAGGTCGGCTCCCTGGAACCCGGGTGGATCGCCCACCAGGAGGAGCAGCTCCACGTGACGGTCCGCGTCCGCCTCGACAACGGTTTCGTCCTCGACGACGCACTCGTAGAGATCTTCCTATCCGACTGATCCCCTGGGCCGTGGTCAGTGCCTGGGGCGCCGCGTGCGGCGGCACGGGTCCGCGGCGGGCCGCTCCGTGCTCTGGCACGCTCGCGCGTACCGCGTTTCACTGGAGAGTGCCGCAACCGCGCGCCCGCAGCGGATCACTCCGTCCACTGCAGGCCCTGCCGGGCGCACGCCGGGAGGTCCCGTGAACACCCGCACACCACCCGGCTTCGACCCCACCCGAGTCCCCCACCTGCTGGGATCGTTCGCGCCGGTGACGGAGGAGGTCGACGTCGCCGATCTGGAGGTGACGGGCGAGCTGCCGGCCTCCTTGGACGGCCTGTACGTGCGCAACGGCCCCAATCCCCGTTTCACGCCGATCGGCTCGTACCTGTACCCCATCGACGGCGACGGCATGCTGCACGGGGTCTGGCTTTCCGGGGGTCGCGCCCGCTACCGCAACCGCTTCGTACGCACCCCCGCGGTGCAGGCCGAGGAGCGCGTCGGACACGCCCTCTGGGGCGGCCTCGAATCGATGATCGTGCCGGACGCCGACCAGGTCGGACCGGAGCTCGCCGGAACCTTCAAGGACCTGCCCGACATCAATGTGGTCCGGCACGCCGGCCGCACGCTGGCCCTCGCCGAATCGGCCTGCCCGTACCGGATCGGTGCGGGCCTGGAGACCCTCGGCCGCGAGGAGTTCGGCGGATCCCTGCCGGCGGGCATCACCGCCCATCCCAAGATCGACCCGGTCACCGGCGAGATGGTCGTCTTCTGCTACGGACTGGAGCCGCCCTACCTGACCTGGTCGGTCATCGGCCGGGACGGCGCCGTCACGCGCGGGCCGACCACCGTCGACGGGGTGGACGAGCCGATGATGATCCACGACATGGCCCTGACCGACCGCTACGCCGTCCTCGTCCTCACCCCGGCCTTCTTCGACCTGGGCGCGGCCATGGCGGGCGGCTCGTTCCTGGCCTGGCGGCCCGAGCGCGGCACCCGCGTGGCACTGATCCCGCGCGACGGCGGAGCGCCTCGCTGGGCGACGGACGAGGCGTTCTGGCTGTGGCACACCGTGAACGCCTACGACGACGGCCCCGGCGAGGACGCCCCGGTGATCCTCGACTACGTGCAGTGGAGCAGGCTGACCGTCGGTGAGAGCCCCGGCGCCGCGGCGGAGCCCGTGAGCGGCGGCCTGGTACGGGCGCGCATCGATCCGGCCGCCGGCAGCATGGCGCGCCCCGCTGGACGACTGCCGGGTGGAGTTCCCGCGGGTCGACGACCGCCGTATCGGCCGGCGCCACCGCATCGCCGCGCTGGCCACCGGGACCGGGCGGGCGGACCTGCTGCCGGGCGAGTACGACGCCGTGCGCTGGTACGACACCGAGACCGGCACCGCCCGTGTCTGGTCGGCCGGGGACCTCTCCGTCGGCGAGCCGGTCTTCGCCCCCGAGCCCGGCCGGGACTCCGACGAGCACGGCCACTGGCTGACCTTCGCCACCGACCGGACCGACGGGTCGAGCTGGTTCCTGGTCATCCCCGCCGAGGACCCCGCCTCCGGGCCGGTCGCCCGCGCCCGCATCCCCGTCCGGGTCCCGCTCGGCCTGCACGGCTGCTGGCTCCCCACCGAGCCGTGAACCCGGCAGGCGCCCCGCCGCGTCTCCACGGCCGCCGGGGTCACCGGGGCACCTGGGTCACCTGGGTCACCTGCGCAGCAGGGCGCAGACGAAGTCCTCCTGGACGTCCCGGACCTGTGCGAGGAGGTCGGGGTTGGCGTCGAGGGACGTCTGCGTGCTGATCGAGAAGGTCAGGGAACGGCGGCCGTCCGCCGTGGCCGCCACCAGCTGTGTGTAGCCGGCCGTGTTGCCGGTGTGGCCGTAGACCGCTCCGCAGCGCGTGGTGTAGCGGTAGATGGCCAGGCCCGCCTCGGTGCGGCCGGGGCCGGGGGGCTGGGACAGGGCGCCGGGGATGAACCTGAACTGCTGCCGGCGGGTGCGGTCCGAGACGAGCGCGCCGCCCGCGTAGCCGCGGATGAAGGCGGTCAGGTCCTTCGGCGTCGAGACGATGCCCCCGGCCGCCCAGGCTCCCGAGGCGCTCACGGCCTCGCTGACGTCGACGGGCCCGGCCTGCGGGTCGATCTGGTAGCCGTGGAGGAAAGGCGTGGGCAGCCGGTACCCCTGGGGCAGGCTCGTGGCGTCCAGGCCCAGCGGCTCGTAGACGAACTCGCGCAGCAGTGCCTCGTACCGGCGCCCGGTGACGGCCTCGGCCATCAGGGCGATGGCGATGTTGTCGGAGTTCGAGTACTGGTAGCGGCTGCCCGGCCTGAATTCCAGATCCTCGCCGGCGACGAACTCCAGCAGGCGCCGGGAGTCGAAGCGGTGGCGGGGGTCCTCGGAGATGATGTCGATGAACCCGGGGGACGCCGAGTAGTCGGGCAAACCGCTGGTGTGGTTGAGCAGTTGACGCAGCGTCACCCGGTGCCACGCGACCGGCTGACCGGGCAGCACCTCGCCGATCGTGTCGTCCAGATGCAGTCGGCCGCGGTCGACGAGCCCGAGGGCCACCGCCCCGCTGAAGGCCTTGGCGACACTGGCGATCCGCATGTGGTCCGTCGCCTTCGGCGGCCGCCCGCTCTCCACGTCGGCCACGCCCGCCCGGTAGACCTGCGTACGGTCACCGTCGCGCAGGACGGCGATCACTCCGGGGGGCCCGTCGGGGCGCTCCACGAGCTCCCGCAGCTCCTGCCGGAGGGAGGCCGCGGGCGCCGGGGCGCGGTCCGCTCCGGCCTGCGCGGGCTGCACGGAGGCGCCGAGCAGGGCGCCGCACACGGCCGTGGCGGCGGCGAGGCGCAGCGAGGGGCGGATCCGGCGGGCGTGGCCGTACGGGCGTGGGGACACGGAGGGTACCTCCAGGGGCGACGGGGCGCGGTGGCCCCACGATGGCAGGAGCGGCACCGATGCCGGCGGTGACACGGCCGCGCGCCGACCGGTGGTGGTCCATCCGGCCCTGGCAGGCGCGCGTGCTCCGGTGACCCCGGCCCACCTCACCCACCCTCCCTTTCATTCATTTCAGATTCATGAATAGAACCTCACATTCGAAGGTCACAAGGCTATTTCGATCTACGATCCATGCATCGTTCGTTCGACTCTTCCTCTGCACATGGATCACACAATGATTTCTGCACTCCCGCGCCGACGTACCCTGTTCGCCGCATCCACCGCCACCGTCCTCGCGCTCCTCGTGTCCGGCTGCGGCGCCGGAGACGGCGACGGCCACCGCATCCGTGTCGGCGTCTCCGGCGACTCCCCGGAATGGGACGTCCTCGCCAAGGAGGCCAAGAAGCAGGGCCTCACCGTGGAGACGGTCGTGTTCGACGACTACTCGCTGCCCAACAAGGCCCTCAGCGCGGGCGACATCGAGCTCAACGCCTTCCAGCACCTGGTCTTCCTCGCTCAGTCGAACACCGAGAACAAGACCGACATCGCCCCCATCGCCGCGACCACCGTGGTCCCCCTCGGCCTCTACTCCAGCAAGCACAAGCAGCTCGCGGACCTCCCCGACCGGGCCGAGATCGCCCTGCCCAACGACCCCGCCAACCAGGGCCGCGGACTGCGCGTGCTCGAACAGGCGAAGCTCATCGAGCTGCGCAAGGACGCCGGGCTCTTCGCCACCCCCGACGACATCACCGCCAACCCCAAGCACGTCAAGCTCACGCCGGTGAACGCCCAGCAGACCCCGCGTACCCTCAAGGACACGGACGCCGCGATCATCAACGACGGCGTCGCCGAACTCGCCGGCATAGCCGCCGACACCGCGCTGTTCAAGGACGATCCCGCCGCCCCGCAGTCCGTCCCGTACCTCAACGTCATCGCCTCCCGCGCGAACCAGAAGGACAACGCGGACTACCGGAAGATCGTCGAGCTGTACGGCTCCCAGGCCGTACAGGACGAGGTTCGCCGCACCAGCAACGGCACCGCGCACCACGTCGAGCTGCCCGCCGCCGACCTCCAGGCCGAGGTCGCCCGCATCCAGAAGCAGCTGAAGCGATGACCGCGGCCGTGGAACTGCGCGACGTCCGCAAGGAGTTCCCGGGCGGAGCGCGCGCCGTCGACGGGGTCACCCTCTCCGTCGAGGCTGGCACTGTCTTCGGGGTCGTCGGCCACAGCGGTGCGGGCAAATCCACCCTGCTGCGCCTGGTCAACGGCCTGGAGGAGCCGACCTCGGGCAGCGTCCTGCTCGACGGCCAGGACCTCTCCGCCCTCGGCGAGCGCCGCCTGCGCCCCGTCCGCCGCGACATCGGCATGATCTTCCAGCAGTTCAACCTCTTCCGCTCGCGCACCGTCCTGGGCAACGTGCTCTATCCGCTGCGCCTCGCCGGGATGGACCGCGCGGCGGCCCGGGCCCGCGCCGAGGAGACGCTGGACTTCGTCGGCCTCGCCGGCCACGGAAAGCGCTACCCCGAGCAGCTCTCGGGCGGCCAGCGCCAGCGCGTCGGCATCGCCCGCGCGCTCGCCACCCGCCCGAAGGTCCTCCTGTGCGACGAGGCGACCTCCGCCCTCGACCCGCAGACCACCGGCGAGGTACTGGCCCTGCTGCGCCGCGTCAACCGCGAGCTGGGCGTCACGATCCTCCTCATCACCCACGAGATGGAGGTCGTACGGACCCTGTGCGACCGCGTCGCGGTGATGGAGGACGGCAAGGTGGTCGAGAGCGGCGAGGTGTACGAGCTCTTCGCGCGGCCCCGCCACGCGACCACCGCCGCCTTCGTCCGCTCCGCCCGCCACAGCGAGCCGGACGAAGCACTCCTGGAACGGCTGCGCGCCCGCCACCCCGGCCGGCTGATCACGCTGCCCGTCGCCGACGGCAGCGCCTCCCTGGACGGGCTGTCGGAGCTCCTGCACGTCCACGGCGTCGAGTTCACGTTCGTCCACGGAGGCATCGCCGAGGTACGGGGACGACCCCTGGGCAGCGTGACCCTGGAACTGCGCGGCGAAGCCGGCGCGGTCGACGCCGTCGTGGCCGCGCTCTCCGTCCCGTACCTCGCGGAAGCGGGTGCCCTGTGAAGGCCGACTGGAGCACGTTCTGGCCCAAGGTCCTCGACGCCACCGGCGAGACCGTCTACATGGTGTTGATCACCCTGGCACTGTCGACCGTCGGCGGACTGGCGGTGGGGCTCACCCTGTACGCCACCCGCAAGGGCGGCGTCCTGCCCAACCGGATCGTGCACACGGTCCTGGGTCTGCTCATCAACGTCATCCGGCCCGTCCCCTTCATCATCGCGATCGTCGCGCTCGCCCCGGTCACGCGCGAGGTGGTCGGCACGATGATCGGGACGAACGCCGCGATCTTCCCGATGACGGTCGTCGCGACGTTCGGGGTCGCCCGCATCGTGGAGTCCAACCTGCTCTCCGTCGAACCCGGCGTGATCGAGGCGGCGCGCTCGATGGGCGCGAGCCCGCTGCGGATCCTGCTCACGGTCCTCGTCCCCGAGGCACTCGGACCCCTGGTGCTCGGCCTGACCTTCATGCTCGTCGCGCTGATCGACTTCTCGGCGGTGGCCGGCACGGTCGGCGGAGGAGGCGTCGGCAACCTGGCGATGACCTACGGCTACCTGCGCTTCGACACCTCGGTGATGGTGGTGACCGTGCTCGTCCTGATCGCACTCGTGCAGTCGGCGCAGCTGCTCGGCAACGTGGTGTCCCGCAAGGTGCTCCGCCGCTGACGCCGGTGCGCGGACGCTGCCCGGAGGGGCGCCGGCGGGAGCGCCGGCGCCCGGGACGATCAGCCGAACAGGGCGGTGATGCGCTGCAGCGGGACGAACTTGAAGTTCTGGTTGCCGCTGGTGCCGGGGGCGCCGTTGGAGCCGTCCTGGCAGATGAACACGCCCTGGGGGAAGGCGGGGCCGAGGTTGGCCGAGGTGGCGTCGATGCCGTCGGTGTCCTCGCAGTCGTCGGCCGCCGTGCCGTTGGAGACGGAGAAGCGGCCGAGGTAGGCGCGGGTGGTGCGGTCGTACACGGTGAAGTCGTTGCTGCCCTGGGAGGAGACGTAGATCCGGTTTCCGGCGGCGGTGATGCCCTCGGTGTCGGCGGTGATGTGGCCGCCGGAGCCGGTGGAGTCGAGCCTGGTGCGGCTGGTGCCGGCGGTGGGCTCCGCCCCGTACACCCAGACGCCGACGTCCTCTTCGCCGAGGTAGAGCTTGCCGGTGGTCTCGTCGGCGTAGCAACCCTCGACCGCGGAGCCCGCGTCCCACAGGCGGACGGAAGTCGCCGTCACCGCGTCACCGTTGACGGCGAGCTCCCACTGCTCGACGCGGCCTGAGGTGGAGTTGGGGAAGGCGTACAGCTTGCCGGAGACCGGCGAGGTGTAGAGGCAGATGCCGTGCGCGGTGACCTCGGTGGGCACGTCCGCGAGCCGCTTGAGCTGCCGGGTCGCGGGGTCTATACGGTAGATGTGCATGGCACCGTTGCCGCCGGCGGCCTCGTCGTCCGCCGAGACCACGATGTTGCCGCGCAGGTCGACGTTGTTGCCGTAGTCGCCGGTGATCCGCTGGATGCGGGCGCCGGTCATGTCGTAGACCTCCAGCGCACCCTTCTTGTCCGTTCCGACGACCACGGACTTGGCGGGGTCGGTCGGGTGGACCCAGATGGCGGGGTCGTCGGCGGCGTCGCCGCTGTGCGAGACCGGGGCGGTCTCCACGGTGGCGGTGACGGATGTCGCCGCCGCGTGAGCCGGGGCGGCCGGCAGGGCCAGTGTGGCCAGGACGGCGGCGGGCAGCGCGGCCGCACGGACGGAAAGGGCGAAGGACACCGGGTTCCCCTCGGTCGGGTGAAGGACAGGAGGAGGGTAGAGAGGCCCGGCGAGCACGGCGTGAACGGCAGTTGAACCGGCCGCGGCCTCGGCGCCGGGCCGGGCGGGATCCGCAGGGGGCGCAATCTCCGGTGCCGCCGGCCGGGAGCGGCAACTACTCTGGCGGGGCTCGGACATCGGCCCACCGCAGCGCCGTCCGGACCGGCAACGTGCCCCATCCGTACGGCTCTTGCCGGTGCTGCCCGAGCCTGCGTCCCCACAGCCCCCTGGAGCCCCATGAGCGACCCGATAGCCATCCGCGCGACCCTGCTGGTCCTGTACTCGCCCCGGCTCGAAGAGTGCCGGCGCTTCTACGAAGACCTGGGGCTGCCCTTCGCGAGCGAGCAGCACGGGCAGGGCCCCCGCCACTACGCGGCCACGCTGGCGGACGGTGCGGTCCTCGAGATCTACCCCGCCCGCCCCGGCCGCGAGACCGGCGCCCTTCGCCTGGGTCTCACCCTCACCGGCGCCGTCGCGACCCCACCGCTCGCGCCCGGCCGCCATCTCCGCACGGACCCCGACGGCCGGACCGTCGACATCCACTCGGTCTGACCAGGGCCGACGGGCGTCCCGCCCGGCAGCCGAGCGGCGTAACCGGGGCGCCGGCGCGGGCCTGCGCCGCGTCACCTCACCGGCCGGGCTCCTCGTCCGCGCCGGGCCCGACGATGCGGCCGTCGCGCAACTCCACTACGCGGTCGGCGAGTTCGATCAGGTTGGGGTCGTGGGTGGCGACGAGGATGGTGACCGACTCGCTGCGCACGACCGCCCGCAACAGCTCCATGATCGACCGGCCCGTCTCCGAGTCGAGCTGACCCGTGGGTTCGTCCGCGATGATCAGGTCGGGGTCGTTGGCCAGGGCCCGGGCCACCGCGACGCGCTGCTGCTGGCCGCCGGAGAGCTCACCGGGGCGCTGCTCGGCGTGGTCCGCGAGGCCGACCAGGGCGAGCAGGGTCCGGGCGCGTTCCTCGCGCACCTTGGCGGGCACACGACGCAGTCGCATCGGTACGCCGACGTTCTCGGCTGCGGTGAGGACGGGGATCAGGCCGAACGACTGGAACACGAAGCCGATGCGGTCGCGGCGCAGGGCGAGCAGGTCCGGCTCGTCGAGGGTGGCCAGGTCGGTGCCGTCGAGGGTGATCCGTCCGCTGGTCGGGGTGTCGAGCCCGCCGACGAGGTTCAGCAGGGTGGTCTTGCCGGAGCCCGACCGGCCCCTGAGGGCGGTGAGTTCGCCGCGGCGGACCTCGAAGGACACGCCGCGCAGGGCGTGGACGGCCTGCGGTCCGCTGCCGAAGCTGTGGTGCAGGTCGTCCACCACCACGATCGGCGTGCCGGCGCCCTCTCCCGCCGTCGCGACCGCCGCCGCCGGTTCCTGATGGTTGTTGCTCATCGCCTGTACTCCCCCGTCGAGTTGTCCGCATCGTGCGCGTCGTCCGCGTGGAGCGCCCCGCCCCGCGGTCCGCACCCACTGCCACTGCCACTGCCACTGCCACTGCAGCTTTCTGATCGCATTTGCGCATCCAACGCACCTTTCACGCAAGCCCCTTCCCTCTCTGGCTCGAATCTGACAGCATCGTCCGCTATCCGGTACCGAAGGTCCGGACGGGGGAGGGAACTCAACACGTGCTCGGCTTCGTCGTGCGCCGGCTGCGCGGGCGATGGCCGCTCGCCGTCGCCGTACTGCTCACCGTACTGATCACCGCGACCGCTCTGACCGCGCTGACGGCATTCACCCGTGGCGTGGAGGAGGAGGGACTGCGGCAAGCCCTGACCGGCTCGGAACAGGCCCGGACCACCGTCGTGGTCACCAGCGGCCATCCGGCCTCCTCCCGCGCCAAGGACGACGAGTCCGTCCGGGCCTACGCGGGCGAGGTGTTCGGGCGACTTCCGGTCACCACCGAAAGCGTGGCCCGCAGCCGCTCGTACGGGCTTCCCGGCACCGCCTCTTCGGGCCGCGACGCCGACCTGACCCTGCTCGCCGCCCTGGCCCGGGAGCGCGTACAACTGCTCGCCGGAGCGTGGCCCGGGCCCGTAGCCGCCGGGGCCGGCACCCCGGCGGCACCGATGCAGGTGGCCGTGCCGCGCGCGGCGCTGGCCCGGCTCGGCCTGGCCGAGTCCGCGCTGCCCGCACCGGTCCGGCTGGACGACCGGTTCGACGGGGCTGCGCTGACCGTGCTGGTCACCGGCGTGTACCGGGCCGCCGATCCGGACGCCGGGTACTGGCAGCTCGACCCGGTCGGCGGCCGGGAGATCCAGTCGAACACCCTCGCCACCTATGGCCCTCTGCTGGTGGACGACAGCGCGTTCACGACCGGCGGCCTCCTGCAGAACTACCGCCTCACTCTGCTGACCCCGGACATGAGCACGATCCGCACCTCCGAGGCCGAGGCCGTCCGGACCGCGGCAAACCCCGCGGGGGCCACCCTGGAGCGCACCACCTCGCTCCGGACTGCCACCGAACTGCCCAAACTCCTGGCCGAGTTGGACTCCGGCCTGCTCGTCGCCCGGTCCACCCTCCTGGTGGGCGCGCTCCAGCTCGCCGTCCTCTCGACGGCCGCGCTGCTCCTCGTCTCCCACATCCTGACGGTCCGCCAGGAACCGGAGCGCGTCCTGCTCACCGCGCGCGGCGCCTCCCGCCGGCGCCTCGGAGCGCTCGGCGCGGCCGAGTCGCTGCTGCTCGCCCTGCCCGCGGCCGTCCTGGCACCGCCGCTCACTCCGCCCCTGCTGCGTCTGTTCGGCAAGTTCGGACCACTCGGGCGGGTCCACCTGGAGATCCCGGACACCTGGCTGGTCTGGCCGGTCGCGGCCGGCTGCGCCCTGGCC
The DNA here is from genome assembly GCF_045160965.1 of Streptomyces sp. NBC_00207. Taxonomy (NCBI): domain Bacteria; kingdom Bacillati; phylum Actinomycetota; class Actinomycetes; order Kitasatosporales; family Streptomycetaceae; genus Streptomyces; species Streptomyces sp. NBC_00207. Next base: position 744,459 of record NZ_CP130715.1, read on the forward strand.
TGTGTCCTGCTGACCACGCTGCCGTCCGTCCTGCGCGGCGCCTCGGCCGCCGTACTGCGCCGCGCCGGCAGCAGGCAGGCCCTGGTGACGGGGGCCGCCCGCTCCGGGCTGGACCTCGCCGTGCTGGTCCTCGCCGTCCTCGGCTACCAGCAGCTGTCCCAGTACGGGGGTACGGACGCCCAGGTGCCCGACTCCCCCGCCGGCGGGCTGGGCGTCGACCCGGTGCTGGTCGCCGCCCCGACCCTGGCCCTGTGCGGGGGAACCCTGCTGGTCCTGCGCCTGCTGCCGTTCGCGGCGCGGGCCGGCGGACGGCTGGCGGCGCGCGGCCGGAGCCTGGGCCCGGCCCTGTTCGGCTGGCAGCTCGCCCGACGGCCCGGCCGGGCCACCGGGCCCGTGCTGCTGCTCGTACTCGCCGTCTCCAGCGGGATCCTGGCCCTCGGCCAGCACACCGCCTGGTCCGAGTCCCAGCGCGACCAGGCCGACTTCGCGACCGCGGGCGGCCTGCGGATCTCCGGGAGCAGCATGGCCCCGATGGGGCAGGGCGGACGCTACGGGGCACTGCCGGGCGCGGACCGCCTGATTCCGGTGGTCCGCCGGGCGCAGCCGCTGCCCGGCGGGGGCACCGCCGACGTCATCGCGGTGGACGCGACCAAGGTGGGCGAAGGCGTACCGCTGCGCGCCGACCTGCGTGGCGGCCACGGGATGCGGGAGCTCTTCGGCCCGCTCGCCGCGGAGGGCCCGGACACCCCGACGGGGTCCGCGGCTGCGGGCGCCGCGGGTTCCCCGCCCGGGCGGGTTCCCGGTGTGGTCCTGCCCGGCTCCCCGCGGCGGATCGAGCTCGGCGTGACGGTACGGTCAGCCGGGACGAGTTGGGCGGCGGTGAGCCTGCTGCTGCGCGACCGGTTCGGGGCGACCCACGGGACGACCTCGGTCACGCTGCCCACCAGCGGCGACGCGACCCTCGCGTTCCCCCTGGACACGCTGACCGGTGCCCCGATCGGTTCGGCCGCAGCCCCGCTGACCCTGGCGGGGATACGCCTCTCGTACGCCGGGGACGAAGGCCCCGCGGGCGACGGCAGCGAACTGACCCTGCGCCGGATCGGCGTCTCCGACACCGCGGACGGCGGCGCGACCGCGGTCGCCGCGTCCGGACCCGCGGCCACGGGCGGCTGGACTTCCTCGCCCCCGCAGGGACCCCGCAGCATGCGGGCCCCGGCGCTCTCCCCGCTCCCGGCAGGTTCCACGGATCACCTGCAGGTGCGGTACTGGGGCGGGGCCGGCACGGAGAAGGGCGTCAGCGCCGTGCTGTTCCCGGCGCCCGCCGCACCTTCCGCGACCACGGTCCCGGCGGTCGCCACCACCGACTACCTGCGCTCCATAGGCGCCTCCGTGGGGGTGACCGTCCCCGTCACGCTGGACGGCGCGGCGGTCCCGATGCGGATCACCGCGGCCGTGGACTCCCTTCCGGTGGTGGGACGGTCGGGGGTCGCCGTCGACCTGCGCACGCTCGGCCGGTTCCTGGTGGAGTCCGCCGGGCAGCTGCCGGCCCCGCCCACCGAGTGGTGGCTGCCCGCCGCCTCGGCCGCCGATCCGGTCCCGGCCCGCGCGGCGGACAAGCTGCGCGAAGGGTCCAGGACCGAGCGCGTCCAGTTGCGCGAGGAGATCACCGCACACCTGTTGGAGGATCCGCTGAGCGCAGGCCCGCAGAGCGCGCTGGCCGCACTCGCCGCCGCGTGCGCGGTCCTGGCGGCCATCGGCTTCGCCACGTCCACCGCCGCCGAACGGCGCGCGCGCGGCCGGGAGTTCTCGGTCCTGCTCGCGCTCGGAACCCCGCGCCGGTCGCTGGCCCTGGCGTCCGCCGCCGAGGGCGGGGTGCTGATCGTCATCGGGACCGCGGTCGGGACCGGGCTGGGTGCCGCCCTCGTCCACCTGATGGCGCCGCTGGTCGTGCTGACGCCCGCCGCCGGGCGGCCGTTCCCGCCCGTACGGGTGGACCTGCCGTTCTGGCAGACCCTGCTGACGGCCGCCGCCATCGCCGCCGTTCCCCTGCTGTCGGCCGTGCTCAGCGGCCCCCGGGGCCGCGACATCGCCGCCCGGCTGCGTCCCGTGGAGGAGATGTGACCACCCCGCCGCCGTCCGCCGCGCCGCCGTCGGAAGCCACCCCGCAGTCCGCCGCTGCCCCGCGGTCCGGGCCCCGGCCCGCGCCCTGGGTCAGGACCCGGTTGCGGGCGGCTCCCCTGGGAACCCTGCTCGCCGCCGCGCTGGCGTTCGTCGCCGTCCTGTTGGCCGCCGCGCTGCCGCGGGCCCAGGACCGGGGCGCCGACCAGGCCCTGAGGTCCTTCCTGGAACGCAGCGGGCAGACCAACACCAGCCTGCAGGTGACGGCGCCGGCCCCCGTGTCCGGGCAGAGCGCCGAAGCCCTGGACGGGACGCTGAAGAGCCTGCTGTCCCACACCGGAGCCAGCTTCCGCGTCGACCCGGACGCGGTGGTCCACGGCACGCGCACCACCAAGCGGCAGCCGCTGCTGAATCCGGAACTGTCCCGCCCGTCCGGCTTCCCGCCCGCCATGGCCCTGCTGTACGTCCAAGAGGCCCAGGCCCACGTGAAGCTGGTGGAGGGGCGCTGGCCGAGCGACACACGCCCGCCCGCGGCCGCCCCCGAGGGCGCCGCCGCGTACGACCCGCCGCTGCAGGTCGCCCTCTCGCAGCGCGCCGCCGAAACGCTCGGCGCCCGCCTCGGATCCGTCCTGAAGAGCACGCCCCTGGTCGGCGGCACGCCGTCCGTGGAAGTCGTCGGTCTCTACGCGGTCCCCGACCCGACCGAGGACTTCTGGGTGGGCCTCGATTGCCTCCCGCGCGCCTGCGAGCACTACAACGGTGAGAACCTCTCCTGGCACGTCGACGCCCTGATCGGAGCCGGGGACCTCGGCCGGATGGACACCTGGGGCGATACCGCCGAGGACTTCTGGCGGCTTCCGGTGGACGTCGGCAGCCTGCGGGCCGACCGGCTCGACGCCACGACGAAGGAGATCGCCTCGTACGTGGCCGGGCCCACCGCAGCCGCCCTCACGAGGGAGACCGCGCGCCTGCGGCTGCGGACCACCTCGTGGCTGCCCGAACTGTTCAAGCAGGCCCACGACCGCAGGCAGGCCGCGGCGCCGCTCGCCCTGATCGGACCCGCCGGGGTCGGCGGGGTCGCCTTCGTCGTCCTGTGCCTGGCCGGCGCACTCGCCGCGGACCGCCGCGACGCCGAGCTGCGGCTGCTGCTGGCCCGGGGCGGCTCGCGCGCCGGCATCGTCGGCCGGCTCCTCGGGGAAGGCGCCGTCACGGTGCTCCCGGCGGCCGCGGCCGCCACCGCGCTCGCCGTACTGCTGCTGCCCACGCCTCGGCTCACACCCGCGCTGCTCTCGGCCGCGGTCGTCGCCCTGCTCGCGCTGCTGGCCTTCCCCGTACGGGCTGCCGTACTGCTGACCCCGCCGCGTCCGGCCGGGCGGTGGCGCCGGCCCGTGGCCGAGCTGCTCGTGGTCATCGCCACGGCCGCGGCCGTTCTGGAGGTCCGCCGCCGCGGGGTCGCCCCGGCGGGCAGCGACCCCGACCCGCTGCTGATCGCGGCTCCGCTGCTGCTCGCACTGTGCGGCGGGCTGCTGCTGGCCCGGCTCCAGCCGGTGGTGACCGGCTGGCTCGCGCGGGCGGCCGGCCGCAGCTCCGGGCTGGTCGGCTTCCTCGGGCTGGCGCGGGCCGCCCGCGGCACGGGGGCCGCCGGGACCAACTCCCGTGGCCGGACCGGCCCCTCCGTCCTGCCGATGGTCGCGCTGCTCCTCGCCATCACCACCGGGGGGTTCGGGGCCGCGGTCCTGCACTCGGTGGACGCGAACCGGCTGGGGGTGGCCCGGCTGGCGGTCGGCGGAGACGCGGCGATCTCCGCGTTCGGGAAGGCGTCGCTCCCGGAGGGACTCGCGAAGGCCGCCGGCGAACTGCCGGGCGTACGCACCTCCGTGCCGCTGTGGATCGACCACGACTCCTCGGTCCTCGGCACGACCCAGCGCTCCACCCAGATCTCCGTGATCGTCGCCGAGCCGGCCGCATACGCGGAGCTGTCCCGCACCCTCGGCTGCGGATCCTTCGACCCGGCCCTGCTGGCCGCGGGCGGCGCGCAGTCCGCCGACGCGCCCGTCCCCGCGCTGTTCAGCGCCGGTCTGGCACGGCTGGCGGGCCCGGGCACGTACACGTTGCAGCCCGGCAACGGCGGAGAGCTGAAGGCACGGGTCGTCGGCGTGATCGACTGCACCCCGGCCCGGCCGGCCCGTGACGCCGCGACCGTCGTCCTCCCGGCAGGCCCGGCGACGGCCCTCATCGGCGCCGACCGCCCGAACCAGTGGCTGGGCCTGGGTTCCGTCGACGGCGACCGGCTGCGCGCGCTGGTCCGGTCCGCTCTCCCGCCGGCGCCTTCGACGAACCAGTCTCCGGCTCCCGTCGCGGACCAGGGCCCCTCCGCCGGGGCGCACCCCGCCGACGAGGTGTATCCAGTACGCACCAGCGCGGAGGCCGTCGCCGAGCTGGGCGCCGATCCGCTGCAGCGGTCGGCACAGCGCCTCTTCTGGGCCTCCGTGGCGGGAGCGGCCGGTTTCGCACTGCTGGCCGTACTGCTGACGCTGATGCGGACGGTCCCCGAGCGGGCGGCGCTGCTGGCCCGGCTGCGCACCATGGGTCTGCGCCGCCGCCAGGGCGTGGCGCTGATCCTCGCCGAGAGCCTGCCGCAGACGCTGGCCGCGACGCTGGGCGGCGCCCTGGTGGCGGCCGCCGCGGTGGCGTTGCTGGGCCCGGCGATGGACCTGTCCACGCTGGTCGGCGCGAGCGTGCCGACCGGTGTGCGGCTCACGGCGGGTCCCGTACTGACCCAGGCCCTGGGCCTGGCCGCCCTGGTCGCCGCGGCCGTGCTCGTCGAGGCGGCGACATCCGGGCGACGGCAGATCACCACCGAGTTGAGAGCGGGAGACCAGCGTTGAACACCGACCAGCCGACGTACGAGGAGCTGCGCCGCCGGGCGACGGCCGCCGCGGAGCCGCGCACCCCGGCGGCGGACGCCGCGATCGCCTGCGACCGTCTGGTCCGGATCTTCAGCACGGACGGCATCGAGGTACAGGCCCTCCAAGGGCTGGAGCTGACGGTCGCCCAGGGCGATCTGGTGGCCCTCGTGGGCGCCTCGGGCAGCGGCAAGTCCACCCTCCTGAACATCCTGGCGGGCCTGGACGTCCCGACGGCGGGCAGCGCCGCGGTCGCCGGCTACGACCTGCTGGAACTGTCCGCGCGGGACCGGCTGCGCTACCGGCGTGAAGCGGTCGGCTTCGTCTTCCAGCAGACGGCCCGCAACCTGCTGCCGTTCCTGACGGCCGCGCAGAACGTCGCCCTGCCCATGCAGTTGAAGGGCGGAGGCGGGCGGCGCGGCGCGGGCGCGCGCCGGGCCGCCCGGGTCGCGGAGATCCTGGACGCCCTCGGGATCGGCGAACTGGCGCACCGGCGCCCGGCGGAACTGTCCGGCGGCCAGCAGCAGCGCGTCGCGATAGCCGTGGCGATGGCCAACGATCCCAGGGTCCTGCTGGCCGACGAACCCACGGGCGAACTGGACTCCGAGACGGCCGCTGCGGTCTTCGAGACGTTCCGTACGGTGAACAAGGAGCTCGGGGTCACGGTGGTCATCGTGACGCACGACCCCATGGTGGCGGGCGAGGTCCGCCGCACCGTGGCCATCCGCGACGGCCGTACCAGCAGCGAGGTCCTGCGCCGTCTGGTCACCGACGAGCACGGCGAGGAATCGATCAGCGAACGCGAGTACGTCGTCCTGGACCGCTCCGGGCGCGTCCAGCTCCCACCGAAGTTCCTGGAGGCCCTGGGCATGGAGCACCGCCTGGCGGTCGACCTGGCCCCGGACCACATCGAGCTGCGCCCGGACCGGACCCACGGCTGAGCCGCGCACGGTCCGGCGGCCAAGGGTGCCGGGCCGTGGGAGCGTTCACGTGCCGGGCGGTGCGGTCCCCCACGGGAGCGGGGAACGTCAGAGCGCGAGGCCCTCGATGAGCTCGGCACCGGGGAGTTCCGCGAACAGTTTCCCGGGCGCGATGAGCTTGCCGCGTCGGCGTCCGCTGCCGACGAGCACGTACGGCATGTCGGCGACCACCGGGTCCACCAGGAGCGGCCAGCTGTCCGGCAGACCCAGCGGGGTGATGCCGCCGTACTCCATGCCCGTCAGCTCCACGGCCGTCTCCATCGCCGCGAAGGACACCTTGCGCGCGCCCAGATGACGCCGGACGGCGCCGTTCACGTCGACCCGGTCGGCGGAGGGCACGAGGCAGGCCGCGAGGGTGGTCGCGCCGCCGCGCTTGGCGGCGACCACCACGCAGTTCGCCGACTGACCCAGCAGCTCCTGCCCGTAGTGCGCGACGAAGGCACCGGTGTCGGCGATGGCCGGGTCGGTGTCCACGTACAGGATCTGCTCGGCCGGGACGTCCCCGGTCCAGCCTCCGACGGCAACGGCGACGGGAGGAACGAGATCCGCGAGGCAGTCGGGGGCGGGAACCGCGTTGTCGAAGGGTCCGATGGGAGCGCGCATGCCCGCACGTTAACACCATGCCCGGACGGCCGAGAGCCCCTGTCGGCCGAGCGTGCACCCTCGGCGTCAGCGCGGCACCGGGGCCCGTACGGCCAGGGAGCGCGGAGCGGGCGTCGGCTCCGCGGGCAGCCGGAGCGGGCGGCTTCCCGGCGTGATCGACCCGAGGACGCGGGGGCCGGCGGCTCCGGTGCACCCGGGAGCGTTGCCGGGGAGGCCGTGCAGGGTGAGGTATCCCAGCACCGCGAACGCGTACGCCTCCTTCGCCGCGGCCGGCAGCCCGAGCTCCTCCGACGTGCGCAGCGCCGCCGTGCCGCCCAGCTCGGCGCGGAGCATGCCCGTCAGCGTCGGGTTGCGCACACCGCCGCCCGACGCGAAGACCTCGGTGGCTCCCAGCGGCCGCAGCGCGTCGGCGACGGTCCGGGCGGTGAGGCGTGTGAGCGTGGCGACCAGGTCCTGCGGCCGGAGCCGGCCGAGCCCCGTCAGCCGGGAGCGCAGATAACCCTCGTGGAACAGCTCCTTGCCCGTGGTGCGCGGCGTGGGCAGCCGGTAGTACGGCTCCGCGAGCAGCCGTTCCAGCAGCGGCTGGTGCACCTGTCCGGCCGCCGCGAGCGCGCCGTCCGCGTCGTACGCGAGCCGCCCGCCGCTCAGTTCGCGCACCGCGGCGTCGATCAGCGCGTTGCCCGGGCCGGTGTCGAACGCGACCGGGTCGCCGCTGCGCGGCACCACGGTGACGTTGGAGATGCCGCCGATGTTCAGGGCTGCGGGCACACCGGGCCGGCCGCGCAGGAGCATCAGGTCGATCAGGCTCACCAGGGGCGCGCCCTGCCCGCCGGCGGCGACGTCGCGCGGCCGGAAGCCGGAGACGACGGGGTAGCCGGTGGCCTCGGCGATCCAGGCCGGCTCACCGAGCTGGAGGGTGCCGTGGACCCGGCCGTCCGCCGCCCAGTGGTAGACGGTCTGCCCGTGCGAGGCAACCAACTCGGCCCGCGCATCGCACAGTTCGCGGTCGGCCCGGACGGCGAGCCGCCCGAAGGCCTGCCCGATGTGCGTGTCGAGGCGGCACACGTCGGCGAGCGTGGTGGCCGAGGGCGGCAGAGCCGCCGCGAGAGCGTTCCGCAGGCCGTCCGGGTAGGGCTCGCTGACCATGCCGAGCGGGGTGAGGTGCAGCGCGCCGTCCCCGTCCCGGACTTCGAGGTCGCAGGCAGCGGCGTCGATGGCGTCGTACGAGGTCCCCGACATCAGGCCGACCACTCTCATCGCAGGGGCTCCCGGTGGTCGTTCCCGCGCAGGGTCAGCAGCGCGAGTGAGCTGATGGCGCAGGCGCCGGCGGCGTAGTGGGCGGGGATGGCGGTGTCTCCCGTCCAGGCGGTCACAGTGGTGATGACGAGTCCGGCGCAGCCGGAGAACACCGCGTTGGCCAGGGAGTAGGCCAGCCCGAGCCCGGTGCAGCGCACGCGCCGCGGGAACATCTCGGCCAGCATGGCCGGCCCCGGTCCGGCCAGGAGCCCGACGAGCGCGCCCGCGGCCGGCACGGCAACTGCCCGTGTCTGCAGGGATGTTCCCGGGGACTGGAGGAGGTGCAGGAGGGGGTGGGCGAGTACGGCGATCCCGAGCGCACCGCCGAGCATGACCGGGCGCCGCCCGATCCGGTCGCTGAGGAGCCCCGCGGGCAGGATGGAGGCGGCGAAGCCGAGGGTGACGAGGGTGGTGGCCAGCAGGGCGTTCCGGAAGGAGGCTCCCAGCGTGGACTGGAGGTGGGACGGGAGGACGACGAGGAACGTGTACCCGGCCGCCGACCAGCCCATGATCCGCCCGATGCCGAGTACGACGGCACGGGCCTGCACCCCACCGCGAGACGGCACTTCGGCGCCCCGGGTCCCGGAACCGGCCTTGGCCGGGGGCGCCCCCGGCGGCTCCTCCAGCGCCGTACGCAGCCACAGCGCGACCATCCCCAGCGGCAGGGCCATCAGGAACGGGATCCGCCACCCCCACGCGTACAGGGCTTGCGCGGGCAGGACCACCGCCAGGCCGGCGGCCGTGGCGGCGCCGGCCAGCAGGCCGAGGGCGACGGTGAAGGACTGCCACGCGCCGTAGAGACCGCGCCGGCCCGGCGGCGCGTACTCCGTCATCAGGGACACGGCGCCACCGAACTCCCCTCCTGCGGAGAGTCCTTGGAGGACGCGCAGGAGCGTGAGGAGCCAGGGCGCCGCCGCACCGATGGTGTCCCGCGTGGGGAGGAGCCCGATGAGGGTGGTAGCGAGCGTCATGAGGCCGATGACGAGGACGAGGGTGGGACGGCGGCCGAGACGGTCGCCGAGACGCCCGAAGAGCAGGGCTCCGACGGGGCGGAAGAAGAAGGCGAGTGCGAACGAGGCGTATGTGGCGATCAGCGCCTCGGCACCGCCTGCGGCGCCCGCTCCGGCGCCCGCGTGCGGGGTGAAGAAGTTGGCCGCGATGACGGTGGCGAAGCATCCGTAGACGCCGAACTCGTACCACTCGACGAGATTGCCGGCCGAACCGGCGAGCAGGGCCCTGCGGGCGGCGGCGCGGGGTGGCGGCGCCGGGATCAGGTCGGTCGAGGTCACCCGTGCTGAGTGCCCGATCCGCGGCGGCCCGATGCCTCGCGGCGGCACGGTTCAGCACATCGGCGGCAGCGGCGGAGTTCCGAAAGTCCGGGATATCAAACGGATTTGATCGGTTTCATCGTCGGCCTCCGCATCACCAATTCCGACGGTCAGGCGTGAATACGAGCAAGTCATGCATAACTATTATCTCGAATCGAATGGAAATTCGGGACAAATCGCGCCGTGTCCGATGCCGTTGGGCGCAGGACGTCGGAGAAAACTGGTCCGCCGTCAGAGCCAAGCCACGACACATGCCACCGAGAACGGGACCTGACCACTGATCTGAACTGCCGACTGCCAACCGATTGCGGAGGTGTCACGATGTCCTGCCCCAGGACCGACTTCCGAAAGGCCCCCAAGGGCTTTCTCCTCACGGGCTGTTGCCCCAGAGCACGTGCCGTCTTCTTCATACTGCTCCTCACGTCCGGCGCATTGACCGGTCACGCGGACCCGGCCAACGCGGCCGCACCGTACGGCGTCAGAGCCGTCGAGGTGGCGGCCTCCAAACAGGGCTCGCCGTACGCCTACGGCGCCACCGGGCCCAAACGCTTCGACTGCTCAGGGCTGACCCTCTACGCGTTCAGGAAGGCCGGCAAACGCCTTCCACGCACTGCCGATCAGCAGTACGAGCACACCCGCCACATCCCCAAGTCCGATCGCGCGGCCGGCGACCTGGTCTTCTTCCCCCGCGGCGAGACCATGGCCCACGTCGGCATCTACGCGGGCGAGGACAGGATCTGGCATGCTCCGCGCCCCGGCACCTTCGTGCGTCTGGAGCGGATCTGGAGCACAGAGGTCCGTTACGGACGCGCCACCTGAACCGGCACCCGGCGGGGGCGGAACACCTAGTGCAGGCGCCAGGTGAATTTCCCGCCGCCGACCCAACGGACCGCGTCCGGATCGTCGAGGTCGTGAATGGTGATCCCCTCGGCCGCCGCCGCCAGGATCACATCGGTCATGGACTCCGCCATACGGACCATCTCCCCGTCGATCTCCACGATCCGGAAGGGCGGATCGCCGGGCTGCACCGCCCCCACGGTGACCCGCGGCGAGGCGATGTACGGGCTCGAGCTCTCAGTCATGCGGAGATCGTTCCACGCCGACGCCCCCTTGGCTCCGATTCGCCGGCGCGCCTACCGCCGAGTGGACGCAGGCGGAATCCCACTGCTCCCCCATTCGACCCGGCCGGTGTGTCGGCGTACCAGAGAATCGATTCGGCCAGGTGGGTGGTGCCTAGGGTGATCGCCATGTTGTCGCTATCCGGATTCCGAGGAGTTCCTGTGCATATTCGTCGCCTCGCCACCGCCCTGCTGTCCGCCGGCCTGATGCTCGCGGGCGGGCTGGTCACCGCCTCGCCGGCCACCGCCGATCCGTGCGGGTACTTCGCCACCGGCTCCGATTCGTTCTACAACCACTGCACGAACGACGGATCCCGGGTCATCATCGAGGTCGAGGTGTTCGGGCCCAATTACGAGAAGTGCGTGGGCCCCGGCAAGACGTGGCTCGGAACGCGCAGCAAGGTGAGCAACGCCTCGTACGCCGGGCGCACCTGCTGAACCGGGCGGGCGCTGCGCCTGAGTACACGGGTGCACGGGTCCGGAGGGACCGCGCCCGGTGCCGGCGCAGCGCCGGGCCGCCGCGTTGACTGTCCGTGCCTGCACGCATGATCGACCCGTGACGCACGCTCCCGCCGACACGCCGTGGCCGGTGTGGGAGGGCAACGCTCACGGTTGCCTCGGCGGGGCGAGGCTGGGCGGGACGCGATGCGTGCCTCCAGGTGGTTGCAGGTGCCGGGCCCTGCCGGCCGCGGTACCGATACTGCATGACCCAGAAGAAGGACAAGGCAGGCGACGCGACCGCCGAGCGGCCGAGGCAGCGGGGAACCACCTTCGCCGCGCTCGCGGGGGCGCTCATCGGCGCCCTGGCCGGCCTCACGGGCAGCACGCTCGCCTACTTCGAGGCCAAGGACACGCACCGCGAGGAGGCCGGCGCTCGACGGGCGGACATCCGGCGGGCCGCCTACGTCGAGCTCGCGGGGAGCACGAACAAGTTCGTGCAGCAGGCCACCCAGCTGCTGAGCGTGAGCCTCGACCCCGCCAAGACACCGGCGGAGAGGCGGCGTCAGTTCGAGGACAAGTACGCACCGGCCAACACGGACCTCGCGCGGGCCCTCACGACGGTGCGCCTCGTGACGACGCCGGAGGGCAGGCGCGACCTGGAAGAGATCAGCACCCGCTCTTCTCGCGTGGGAGAGTTGGCGACGGCCGAGTACATCGACGGCCCCGAGGGCGTCGACCTGAAGAAGACCGGCGCCGCATTCGCGGAGGCGGTGCACCGGCAACTGGCGGCGCTGCAGACCTTCATGGACCGGGCAGCCGACGAGGCGCTGTGACGGCCCGTGCCGCCCCGTCCGCGCTCCGGCCGTAGGGGCTCCCCAGCGTGAAGTCCACGCCCGTGGGGTAATTGTCCTTCACGGTGAGCACCACACGGCCCGGCCCGACCCGGCACTCCGCCGCCGCGTGACGCTCCCCGGGGCTTGGCGTCGTCGGTACGAACGGCGGCGCCGCTCACGATCGTTGCCCGAAGGCGGTTCATGGTGACTCTCTCGGATGTATCGTCATTCCTCGGCGCGCATACGCACAGCGACAACAGGAACGCACGGTGCGACGGGACGAGTTCACCCGTGCCTCCGCCAGCGGCTGTCGCTGCCCCCGCCATCTCCCACCCGAGGAGTACCCGTGGCCGTCCTCACCACGATCGCCGTGATCCTCGGCGCCTGGTGCGCCGCCGCCCTCGCCACCGCCGCACTGTACGTCGTCCTGCGCGCCCGCCACGTGCGGCGGCAGCGTGCCCGGGCGGCCGAAACCGACGGCACCGTCGACCGGTGCGCCCCGACGGCCGGGCCCGGCGACCGGAGCTGTTCGCAGGCGCAGGCGGCTCCTGTCGTCGCGAGCACGACGGCGCCTGACGCGGTGTGACCGTGCCGCGGATCCACGCCGTCCGCGCCGTACCCACTCCGGCCACGCCGACCGGAGTCCCTCCGCCCGAGGCGTGAGTCGGCACCCCCAGACAGGTTGGTGTGGCCTCGATCGGCTCAAGGCCGCGCCCCGCGTTCGTCACCGGAACGGACGGGGCTGATGGAATGCCTTCCTCGTCGGGCTCCCTGGGGCGCACCAGGGGTTATGGAGGCGTCGTGCCGGAACCGGATGGCTTGGAGGCACGCCTGCGCGCGATGGAAGAGGCTCTCGAGCAGGTCGGGACGTCGTTCGTCGAGGGGAGACCTGGCGGGAGCTCGCGGGGTTCGTGTTCCGGACCCTGTGCGACGCCGCGGCCGTGGAACTGATCGGCCGCGGAGCGAGGAACGAACGCGTCGCCGCGGCCGGCGCCACGGATCTCCTGGACGGCCCTGCCACCGAGGTCAGCCCCGCGGTGAGGGCCCTGGACGAGGGACATCCCGTACACGCGTACACCGGCCCGGGCACGGAAGGGCCCGTGCAGCTCGTCTCCGTGCCGCTGATCGGCCGGGGCGAGCTCTACGGACGGCTCCTCGCGGCCCGGGCGCACGGCGGCTTCAGCGACCACGAGACGGCGACGCTGCACTTCGCCGCACGGCTCGCCTGCATGCACATCGGACACGCGCGGCGCCAGGCGGCGACCGAGAAGATCGCACTCGACCTCCAGCGCGCCCTGGTGGCCGAACCGGGCCGGCCGCACCCGAACCTGGAGGTCGCCAGCCGCTACCTGCCGGTCGGAGCGCGCGCCCTCGTCGGCGGCGACTGGTTCGAGACCGTACGGCTGCACTTCGGCAGGACCCTGCTGGTGGTCGGAGACGTCATGGGCCACGGCCTGGAAGCCGCCGTCGACATGAACGCCTACCGCTCCCTCCTGCGCGACGTCGCCTCCACGGATCTCGCCCCGCACCGCGTCCTTCGACAGCTGGACGCGCTGTCCGCCGCGGACGACGGCCGCCGCCCGGCGACCTGCCTCCTCGTCCGCGTCGATCCGGCCCGCGGAACGGCCGTGTACGCGAGCGCCGGACATCTGCCGCCCGCCGTCTTCAGCGGTGACGGCCCGGGGTCGCTGCTGAAGGTTCCCGTCGGCCCTCCGCTGGGCACGGGCGTCGGCGGCTACGAAGCCGTCGCCCTGCCCATCACGGCCGATCAGACGATCGTTCTCTACACGGACGGCCTGGTCGAACGCCGCGGCGAGGACATCGACACCTCGCTGGCCCGGCTCGCCGCGCTCCGCATGACCGCCGGGGCAGGAGTCTCGGACGTGGTGGACGCGGTCTGCAGCGGACTCGACGCCCAGCACGCCGAGGACGACGTCGCCGTCCTCGCCGCCCGCCTCCGCGCCCGGACGCTCCACGAGGCCACCGGTTAGGTTCGCCGCAGTCGTGCAGGCGGGTCCTGAGCCCCGTGCGAACAGGATGATCCCGGTTCCAGGCCGTTCTCAGACCGCGGTCAGGCGCACGGCGGCGATGCGCTCCGCGTGATCGAACTCGATCTCCGCCACACTGCCACCGGGTAGATCGGCGAGGATCCGGTCCCCGTCCTCCCGCAGGGGCACGCCGTGGTAGTCCAGGTAGCCGGTGACCACCCGCCGGGCCGAACGGCCGATCAGGCCCGCCCCGGTCAGGAGTTCCCGCGGCAGCGCGACCGTGTCGAGGCCGGCCCTCGGAACCCGCGGGTCGTCCGGCAGGAAGTAGACCAGGCTGTCCGGTCCCGCCGAGTGGCCCAGATACCCGGGTGCCTCGGCCACACCCATTCCCGCGAAGGCCAGCGTCTCCGCCGCCCGCCGGGGATCCGCGAAACCGGACAGGTCGAGGGTCTCCTCGGTGAACTCGGCGATCCCGTGCTTCCTTCCGTAGCGCTCGATCGCGCCGGTCAGCGCCACCACCTCGCTGCCGCGCAGGCCGGGGTTGGCCCAGCCCCACATCCAGGACCGGTCCTGCACGTCGTACGTGCCCAGCACGGCGACCCGCAGCTCGAGACCGCCCTGCCGGTAGAGACAGGCCTCGAGGTCCGCCGTCCAGGGCCCTTGCGGCACGTACTCGGTCAGCACCTGCAGTTGGGCGGCGCCCCAGGCCGCATGCCGTTCTGCCTCCAGAAGGAACGCGTCGCTGAACTGACTCATCATGATCATGCCCACGACCCTAAGGGGTTGCCTTGAGACCACGAGCAGCCCATGGCAGGCTCATGCCACATGATCGATGAATTCGCGAAAGACAATCTGCACGGGAGACTGCGGCGGGACCGCAAGGCGCTGCTCTGGAAACTCGACGGCTTGCCCGAACACGACGCCCGCCGGCCTTTGACGGCGACCGGGACCAACCTCCTCGGCCTGGTCAAACACGTGGCCACCGTCGAGGCCAGGTACTTCGGCGAAGTCTTCGACCGCCCTTCCCCGGAACCACTCCCCCGGTGGCAGGACTCCAACGGCAGCGATCTGTGGGCGACCGAGGACGAGACCCGCGATCAGATCATCGCGTTCTACCGGCGCACGTGGGAACACTCGGACGCGACGATCAACGAGCTTCCCCTCGACGCCCCCGGCCACGTGCCGTGGTGGCCGGAGCCTCATGCCGACACGAACCTGTTCGCCGTCATGGTCCATGTCCTCGGCGAGTCCATCCGGCATGCCGGGCACGCCGATATCCTGCGCGAGGGCCTCGACGGCCGGACCGGGCTGCGGGCCGAACACGAGAAGCAGATCGACGAGGAAGCCCGTGCAGCCTACTGCGCGAAGATCGAGCAGGCCGCCAGGTCGGCCGCACCAGTCAAGGCTTAGAGGTTGTCTCACGTGGCGTGATGTCCGTGCGGCATGCCGCCGGTCGTGGGTGCCGATCCATCGAAGCGCCTGGTTCCTGATGAACTCTGCCAGCCGGCCGCCCCGTTGCCGCCGCCGCTCGCTGCTCGTCCGCAGGGTGGTGGAACCGCTCCGCGTGCCGCGCGGGCCGACCCGGTCGATCTCGGATGAACTGTGGTCGCCGATGCAGCCGTTGTTGCCTGATCCGGCAGCGAAGCAGACGGAGGGCCGGCATCTGGTACTACGGCACCGGACTGGGCGGATGCCTGGGAAACCGGCACGGCTACAGCTACCCGTACGGCGGGAACCGGGGCGACAAGGCCCACGAACCGACCTTGTAACACCCCACTGTCACCCGAGCCCCCGCACTGACTACGGTGTGGGGGCTCTCCCATTCCTGCACCCCAGGAGCCCGCCTTGATCACACGCCGTCTGCTGCTGACCGCATCCCTCCTGGCACTGGCCGGATGCTCACTGGAGGACCATCCGAAGGGAGACCTCGCCGTACCCGACCGTCTCGCACCCCAGCCCCACGGGTTCTACCACCAGGACGAGGCCAGGGACGGCGAACTCTTCAAGACATGGGCAGCCTCCGAAGACAACTCGGACTGGTCCGTCGTGAGCCACGTGAAGGCGGTGCAGCGCGTGGTGGAGGGAGACGCGGTGTACGCGTACATCCACACCGACCTGAACCCGAAAAAGGACGACCCCGACATGCAGGCCCCGGCGATCGGCGAGGCGTATACACAGTGGCCTCAGCGTGCCACGGACGCGGTCCGGATCGGTGTCTTCGACGCACAGGGCAAGCGCATGGGAAGGGCCATGATGGTGGAGCCCCGGCGAAGCTGACGACATCACCGGTGTGACAAGTCTGAATACGAAGACATCGTGGATGTCGTCGCGTCGTTCCCACCGAACGCGGAGCCGGCTGAAGCCGTGGAGCCAGGCGATGGTGCCGAAGGCGTGTGGGACGCCGCGGCGGGCGATCACGGGTTTGACCCCGGTCGCCCAGACCAGTCGGCGGTGCCTGTCGTGGTCGTAGCCGCGGTCGGCCCTCCGCCTGCTTCGGTGCCGGCCCAGGCAACAACGGCTGTTAGGACCTCTAAGTCCTTGCCGGCGCGAGGTCCGTCTCGGGGCTGGCGGGTGATTGTCCGTCAAGCTCCATTGTCAGTGCCTCCCCATAGTGTGGAGACATCACTCGGGGAGCCTCGGAGGGGGAGCGGAAACATGTCTGCCAATAGGATCCAGCACAAGGTGAATCACGTCGCGCTGGTAGTGGACTGTTCAGGTTCCATGTACCAGCACCAGAGCCAACTCATGCGGGTCGTGGACGAGTTCGTGGCGGGCCTGAAAACCGAATCGGACAGCCTCGGCCATGAGACCCGGATCAGCCTCTATTCCTTCGACCACAGGGTGGAAAACCTGGTCTGGGACATGGACGTGAAGCATCTGCCGTCCATGCAGGGGCTTTACAAGGTGAACAATGGTGCTACGGCCCTCATCGAAGCCTCCCTGAAGTCCCTGGACGACCTGGGTCACATCTGGGAGGAGTACGGGGAGCACAGTTTCCTGCAGATCGTGGTGACGGACGGCGAGGAGAACGCCTCCGGCGGCGACCGGCGGCACGACGGCGACATGGCCATCCTCGGCCCCTGGCTCGACAAGATCGCGGCGAAGATGGGTGCGCTTCCCGACCACTGGACTTCCGCGATCCTCGTTCCGAACTCCCTGGCCAAGCGGACCGCCCAGAACTACGGCTTCCCGGCAGGAAACATCGCCGTCTGGGACGCGGACTCCCAGGAGGGGGTCAAGGAGGCGATAGGCACCGTGCGCGCCGCCGCCACCAGCTTCCTGCGCGGACGCGAGAAGGGGGTGCGCGGTACGAAGAACCTCTTCACGGTCGGCCAGGACATTTCAGTCGACGATGTGCGGGCGAATCTCGAACCGGTCCCGGCCGACAAGTACCGGCTCCTGAAGGTCGATACCGAGGTCGCGATTCGAGCCTTCGTCGATTCGCATCCCGGCGTGACGTACGAACGCGGGTCGTGCTATTACCAGCTGGGCACCCGGGTTCAGGTTCAGCCCGACAAGGAAGTCATCGTGGTCGAGAAGGACACCGACCGCGCCTACACCGGAAATGCGGCACGCAGCCTTCTGTTCGGTACGGGTATTCAGGGGACCGTATCCGTGAAGGCGGGGCACAATCCCAAGTTGGAGGTATACGTGCAGAGCCGCTCGGTGAACCGAAAGCTCAAGCCGAAGACGCGCCTGCTCATCATGCTCTGAATTCCCGTCGGAGCCAGTGCTGTTCGCGCAGCATTCGCTTCCTGGGCGGCCTGTTGGTGGCGGTGGTCGGTGGCCACCGCGACAGTCGCCGAGGCGGTCGCGCTCCTGCCGGTCCCGCTCCAGCGGCTCCTGCAGGTTCGCGACCTCCTCGGCGAGCCGCGCCGAGCTCGGCGCGGGCCGGCGCGCGCCAGCCTGCGCTGCGCACCGTGGCCACGGTCGGCGGCCGGCACACGGATCAGGACGTCGTCGAGCGGCGCGCCCTCCGCGAGTTCGGCTCGACCGCCGGGAACAGGGTCACCAGTGTGCCGGCATCGCCCCCCCCTCACGCAGCTGCAGGCTGCGCTCGCCCTGCTCGACGGGCGTGCCGGCGACCCGGAGCGGGCGCGGGTCTTCGCCAAGGACCCCGACACCGATCGCCAGGCGAAGTCGGCCCGCCTATCCCGGACTTCCGGCCGACGTGAGGGAGACGCTCGCCGGAAGTGGTGGAACACTCCAAGATCGGCTCGTGATCATTGTCCTGGGTGGGCCCACTGTCCGTGTCCGGCCTGTCGCAGACTTGCAGCACGCGGTGGCCCGGCTGGCTTCCGCGTCTTCGGCCCCGTCGACCCAAGGACTGCAATCGTGAGCGAGCGTGTTCTCATCCCCCGCAACCGGGGCTTCCTCTTCCTCGACTCCCACCCGGCGGGCTGCGAGCGGCTGGTGGCCGACATGTGGCAGGCATGCCCCGACTCGGCCGACGTGCCGGAGGGTGCCGGGCCGGTGGCCCTGATCATCGGATCCTCGGCCGGATACGGCCTGGCGGCCACGGTCGCCGGACTCAAGCGCGCCGGCATCCGCGGCATCATGGTCTCCTTCGAGAAGGCGCCCACCGAACGGCGCACCGCCACGGCCGGCTGGTACCGCACCGCTGCCACCGCCGACATCGCCCGTGCCGCCGGGCGGGATCTGGTCTTCCTCAACGGCGACGCGTTCTCCGACACGATGAAGGACCAGGTAGCCGACCTCATCGAGCAGCGTTTCGGCGGCAGGCTGGACTACCTGATCTACTCGGTGGCCGCACCCCGGCGCACCGACCCGGACACGGGCACCACGTACGCCTCCGTCCTCAAGCCGATCGGCCAGGCGAACCGCACCAAGACCCTTGTCTTCGACGACCAGGGCGTTCCCGAGGTCCGCGAGGTCGAGACCGGGCCGGCCGAGGGCGATGACGTCGAGCAGACCGTGGCCGTGATGGGCGGCGCGGACTGGGAACGCTGGATCGACCACCTGGCCGGTCGGGGATTGCTCGGCGAGGGCTTCGCCACCGCCGCGCTGTCGTACATCGGCTCGTCCCTGACGGCGGCGATCTACCGGCAGGGCACCATCGGCGAGGCCAAGGCCCACCTGGAGGCCACCGCCCGCACCCTGAACGAGCGGCTCGGCAAAACGGTGGGCGGGCGGGCCGTGACCTCCGTCAACGGCGCCGCGGTCACCCAGTCCTCCACCGCCATCCCCGGCATCGCCCTGTACACCGGCCTGCTGCGCGGCGTCCTGGGAGAGGACCTGGTCCCGCCGGTGCATCAGCTCGCCGCCCTGTGGGACCAGCTCACCGGTGCCGCGCCGCTCGCCCTGGACGACGAGGGCCGGATCCGCCTGGACACCTGGGAACTCACCGCAAAGGTCCAGGCGGCCGTCGCCGAACGCTGGGAGGCCGCCACGACCGACACCATCGCCGGCCTCGCCGACCTCGACTGGTTCCACGCCGAAGTCCAACGCCTGTACGGCTTCTCCGTGCCGGGCGTCGACTACACCGCCGCAGTGGCCACCGACATTCCCTGGCCCGCCCCCACGCCCTGACCCCGGTACGTATCCGCCACTCGCGTGCGCCGCATCCGCCACCAGGCGGGCTGTCAGGGGCCGGGTGACCTGCTCGGCGCTGGTGCCGTCGCCGCGGCCCTCGGCGGCTGGCGGCGGCTCGCCCCATGCACAGGCCCGTAGCCGCGAGCGTCAGGCCGAATCCCACTCGTCACGCAACAACGAGTAGTAGAGGCTGTCGCGCCACGTCCCGTCCGGGCGCGGCCAGTCACGACGAACCACACCGTCACGCACCGCTCCCAGACGTTCCAGTGCTTGCTGCGACCGGATGTTCTCGGGGTCCGTACGGAACGTCACTTTGTCACAGCCCAGCCCGGTGAAGGCATGCTCCAGCAGGAGACGCTTCGCCTCCCGGTTGATGCCGGCACCCCACCACGCCCGCCCCAGCCATGTGGAGCCGATCTCCACCTGTCGGCGCACCGGATCCGGGTACCAGTACGACGTGGTCCCTGCCACCTGCCGGTCGACGAGCACCGCAAACGGCAGGCGCAGTGCCTCACGACTCATTGCGGCCCGGATCCATTCCCGCATCGCGCCCACCGTCGGCGGACGGTCGTACGGCAGCTTGGCGAAGACCTCTGCGTCGCCTGCGGACCACAACCCCTCAGCGTGCTCAAGGGACAGTGGTTCCAAGCGGACGCGCGGGCCGGACAGGACGATCGGGCTCAGTGGAAACACCCGATGAGTCTGCCACCAGCAGGCGCTGTCAGGCGTTGGCGAGTGGGCGCGGGGCGCTGCCGAGGCACGGGGCCGACTGCGTCAGCCCAGCGCGCGGTCGAGGTTGAAGGCGGCGCTGATCAGTGAGAGATGGGTGAAGGCCTGCGGGAAGTTGCCCAGTTGTTCTCCGGTCGGGCCGATCTCCTCGGCGAACAGACCGAGGTGGTTGGCGTAGGTGAGCATCTTCTCGAAGGCGAGCCTGGCCTCCTCCAGCCGGCCTGCGCGGGCCAGCGCCTCCACGTACCAGAAGGAGCAGATCGAGAAGGTGCCCTCGGGGCCGTGCAGGCCGTCCGGGCTGGCGGTCGGGTCGTAGCGGTAGACCAGCGAGTCGGAGACCAGGTCCGTGGTGAGCGCATCCAGGGTGGACAGCCACTTGGGGTCGGTGGGCGAGATGAACTTGGCCATCGGCATCATCAGCAGCGAGGCGTCCAGCACGTGGTCGTCCAGTCCCTGGACGAACGCCCCTCGCTCGGCCGACCAGCCGCGCCGCATGATCTGCCGGTAGATCGCGTCCCGGGACTCCCGCCAGCGGGTCAGGTCCGCCGGCAGACCGCGGCGGTTCGCCATGCGCATCGCGCGCTCCAGCGCCACCCAGCACATCAGCCGCGAGTACACGAAGTTCCGGCGGCCCGCCCTCGTCTCCCACACCCCCTCGTCGGGCTGGTCCCAGTGCTCGCACAGCCAGTCCACGACCGCGCCGACCTCGTCCCAGCGGTCACTGCTGATCGGCTGCCCCCACTTGTCGTACAGGTAGATCGAGTCGATCAGTGCACCGTAGATGTCCAGCTGGAGCTGGCCGGTGGCGGCGTTGCCCACCCGGACCGGTGCGGAGCCGAGGTATCCCTCCAGGTGTGGAAGCTCGTGTTCGGGCAGGTCGGTGCGCCCGTCGATGCCGTACATGATCTGCAACGGACCGCTCTCCCCCCTGCCCCGCAGGATGCCCCGCTCGGAGATGAACCCCATGAACGCCTCGGCCTCCGAGGTGAACCCCAGGCGCAGCATCGCGTAGACGCAGAAGGCGGCGTCGCGGACCCAGACGTAGCGGTAGTCCCAGTTGCGCTCGCCGCCGATCTGCTCGGGCAGGCTGGTCGTCGGTGCGGCGACGATCGCACCGGTCGGCGCGTAGGTGAGCAGCTTCAGCAGCAGCGCGGAGCGGTGCACCATCTCCCGCCACCGCCCGTGATAGCGCGACCCCGCCAGCCAGTGGCGCCAGAACCGGACGGTCGCCTCGGCCTGCTCCTGCGCCTCGGCGCGCGGGCACGACCGGGGCGGGACTTCGTCGCCGATCTGGTCGAGGGCGAACACGTTGGACTCGCCCTCGAGGAGCTTGAAGTGCGACCACACGTCCAGGCCGTCGGTTTCCAGGGGTGCGGTAGCGGTCAGCGCGAGCGTCAGTGACGGGGAGCGGAACACCGCCGTGTGGCCGTCGAGGTGCGTGGTGTGCGCTTCGGCGCCATAGCCGAAGCGAGGGGCGATCCGCGCCCTGAACGGGAGGGTTCCGCGGACGCAGATCACCCGCCGGATCAGCCGGTGCCGGGCCGCCTCGCGCGACTCGTCGACCACGGGCATGAAGTCCTGGATCTCCGCCACCCCGTCCGCGGCGAAGAACCGCGTGATCAGCACGTTCGTGTCGGGGAAGTAGAACTGTCTGGTGCGGCTCGGGACCTCGGCGGCCAACTCGAACGACCCGCCCCGGTCGGCGTCGAGGATGGCCCCGAAGACGCTGGGCGCATCGAAGCGCGGGCAGCAGTACCAGTCGATGGTGCCGTTCGTGCCGACCAGGGCGGTCGTACGAAGATCGCCGATCAGGCCGTGCTCGGAGATCGGGACGTACCGGCCGCCGTCCGCCTGCTCGAAACCAGTCGTGTCGAACGCCGCCATACCGGCCTCCCTGCCGCTGCGGCCCGGGCCTGGGGATGAAGCCTTGCTTTTCATGCTAGACCGCAACCGAGGCGGGGGGCCGACGGAGCCGTGCGGACAGGACTCGGCGGCCGGCTCGCTTCTGGCCACCCCCAAGGCCAGACCCACGTACTCCACCGCAGCGATGACCGAGAGGCCGAAGAACCGCGTAAGGCGGGTACGGGCCGGAGGGCGGCGGGCGACCCAGAGGCGGATGGTCCGCGCGGGACCCCGGAAGACGGGCCCCTCGCCAGGTCAAGGCCGCCGACCAGGCCGCCGTACGTGACCCTCCCCGCCCCCGTGCAGACCCCCGGCGCCGCTGACACCGGTCCGGAGGCACCGACCCGCTGGTGCCTCCTACGGGGCCGTCGTGGCGGCAGGTGCGGTGAGCACGACCGCGTCGGCCGAGCTCCGAGCGGCCCCGCCCGTTGCCGGGGACGCGGACGGTGACTGCCGGAACTGATCAGTCCGTATCGTTCGCTGGGCTCTGGCCGGGGGTGTCCCCGTTCAGGAAGGTGTTCGCAACGGCATGGCGGCCGCTCCATGGAGGGGGGAATGGCCTTCCACCGGGCCGGCGGGGGCGGCCGGGGCCGGCTCGTCCTCGCTGTGGGGCGGGCTGCTCGACGGCTGAGGCAGGCGGGGGGGTGCTCCCGGTCCGGGTACCGGTCTCGGGAGCACCCCGTCGGTTCGGGTCAGGGGCAGCCGGGGCCCGTTCCGGGGTTGGCGCAGACGTCGGTGCCGGGGCCGCCGTTGTTGCTGTTCGTGCCCGGGCCGCCGTCGAGGTTGTCGTTGCCGACGTCGCCGAACAGGAAGTCGTCCCCGGGGCCGCCGGTGATGGTGTCGTCGCCCGGGGAGCCGCGCAGGACGTCGTCGCCCGCGCCGCCCGCGATGCGGTCGCTGCCGGGCCCGCCGGTGACCCGGTCCGCCCCGGGGCCGCCGCACACGAGGTCGTCGCCCGCGAGGCCGTTGATGGTGTCGTCGCCGCCGCGGGCGAGGATGACATCGCGTGCGGGCGTGCCGTTGATGTTGTCGTTGCCGGGGGTGCCGGTGATGGTGGGCTGTTCTCCGAAGCAGGTGACCGCGTCGACGGTGGTGGTCTCCGTCGCGGTGTCGTTGGCCGGGGCCGGGTCGGAGACGGCGCCGGCCACGCCTGCCGTGTCGACGGCGATGTCCTCGGTCGTGGCCGTCGCGGTGATGGTCCGCGCGGCGCTCGCTCCGGCGGTGAGGGTGCCGATGCCACAGGTGACGATGTCCGGGGTGGTGCCGGACGCGGTGCACCCGGGGGACGCCGAGACGAACTGCAGTCCGGCCGGGAGGGTGTCCTGGAGGACGACCCCCTCGGCGGTCTGCGGGCCGTTGTTCGTCGCGGTGAGCGTGTACGTCACGTTCTGGCCCTCCACGACGGGGTCGGAGCCCGTGTCGGACTTCGCGACGGCCAGGTCGGCGTCGGTCAGGTGGAGGTGTCCGATGAAGCTGGAGGTCTCGGCGAACCAGATGTCGTCGTCCGGGCCCTTGGTGATGCCCCAGGGGCCGCGCTCCGAGGAGGGCAGGGGGAACATGGCGATGATGCCGGACGTGCTGATCCGCCCGATCTGCCCGCTGTTGCGGTCGGTGAACCACAGGCTGTCGTCCGGTCCGGCGACGATGTCCTGGGGCTGGGGCGCGAGGCCGTTGTCCGGTACGTCGTACTGGGTGATCACGCCGGCCGGGGTGATCCGGCCGATCCGGTTGCCGCCGAACACGGTGAACCAGAGGTTCCCGTCAGGGCCGGTGGTGATGTCGGTCGGGCCTCCGCCGCCGGGTACCGGGAACTCGGTGACGACGCCGGACGTGGTCATGCGGCCGATGAGGTTGTCGCCGATCTCGGTGAACCAGAGGTTCCCGTCCGGCCCGGTGGTGATGTAGGACGGCTGGCCGGAGCCGGCGGGCAGGGGATACTCGGTGAGGGTGCCGGTCGTGGTGATGCGGCCGATGCGGTGGGCGTTCTGCTCGGTGAACCACATGGCCCCGTCCGGGCCGACGGTGATGCCGGTGGGCTCGACGAACTGGTCGGGGAGGGGGTACTCGGTGACCGTGCCGTTCGTGTCGATCTTCCCGACCCGGGATTCGAAGTGCTGCATGGTGAACCAGACGTTCCCGTCCGGGCCGGTGGTGATGTCGTGCGGTGTGCTGAACTCGCCGGGCAGGGGGTACTCGGCGATGAGGGTGCCCGTCGGGCTGATCCGCCCGATCTTGTTGCCGACCGCCTCGGTGAACCACAGGTTGCCGTCCGGGCCGGTGGTGATGCCGACCGGGGTGCTGGGGGTGGGTACGGGGTATTCGTCGATCCCGACGGCCGCGCTGGCCTGCGGGGCCCCGGCGGCCAGGGGAAGGACGGCGGCCATCAGGATGCCGGCGATCAGCGCCGCCAGACCGCGCCGTCGGCGGGGTTTCGGCTGCTGGGGCGTCCCTGGCTCTGGCGCATTGCGGGTTGTGGAAGGCATGGGCGAGCACCTTTCGGTCGCGTGGGAACGCGCCCGTCCTACCAAGGCCCGATCGTTTCTTCGGATGCGGCTGCACCTGCGGCGCGCCGGACGTTCACCCGTATTCCACCCGATCGGAGCAATACCGGCCAGTGCGGACGGCGGGGGCGCCCTGGCCTGAGCGGCCGTTCGACGGCGGGGGTTGCGCCCGTTCTGCGTCGGTCTCAGGCGGCTGCACCGAAGTGATCACCAAGGCGTTCCACGACGCGGGCAGGCTTGCATGTGCCGCGCTGGACGCGGTCACCGGTCCGCAGGCATTCCTGGCCGGCTTCCCGCAGGCGGGGAACGATCCGGCGCAGGGCCACCAGTTGCTCCTGGACCACGCCGCGGAGCAGCCGAGCGCTGCGATGCCTCCGCAGAGCCGCAAGCGCGTGGGAGGGAAATCAGATGTCGGCTCCCGGCCTGCGCAGGCAGGATCTCGGCATGTCGACCGATGTCAGCGGAATGATCGAATGCCGACCAGGCGCCCGGCTGCGGGGCCCCGACGACGAGGACTCCGTATGGGAAGCCGCCATCGATCTCTTCCTCCTCAACAGGGGCAACGCCTACGACGGCCTGGCCTGTCTCTTCGGAGTCCGCAACTCCTTCGGCTTCCGGCCCCTTGCGGAAGGCCGCGGTCTTCCGGATGACGCCTCGGACGGCCTTCGAGGCGAGTTCGCCGCCTACGGCGGCCCCCGCGATGTGCACGGGACCACCTGGCTGGCCTGGGCCGAGGTGAACACGGCGGACTGGCAGGAGACCGACGCCTCTGGCACCCGAAGCCGCGCCTCGGCCGCAGGGACCGACACCCATTGGGGCCGGGTCTGGAGCGTCATGCGCATCCTCAGCGAAGTGCACGGAGCCGACAACGTGCGCCTCGTCGTCTGGTTCCACTGCCCCACGGCCGAGTTCCGCAATCGGCCTACGTCGCCAAGGACGGCGCGGGTCGGGTCAGATCCGAAAGAGACCGACTAGGCCTGATTCGCCACCACCTGGGTGTTCTGGCAGGCGGTCAGCAGCCAGCGCCCGCCCGGCTCCCGGGTCATCACGTACAGCGGCGCGCCCTCACTGGCCTCACCGGCCCCGCTGTAGACCTGGCGTACCTTCACCGCCGCGACGTCGGGACGCAGGAATTGGATGTGGACCACCTCGTAGGTGACTTCCCCGTCCCAGCTCGCGGCCGGCAGCACGGCCCGCGTGAACGCGGCGATCTCCTCGAACCCGATGAGGACCTTCCCGTGCGCCGTCGTCCACAGCGCATCCGGATGGAACAGGGCCAGGAAGCCCTCTGCATCCTTGGCCCGCTGCGTGCGCTCGACCGTGGCGACGACCTCTTGGATCGCCTGCGTGGAAGCGGCTCTGGCCGCCTGTTCGATGCTCATGTCCCTGATCGTGCTGCCTCAACCGTGCTTGAGGTCAAGCAATATGATCATATTGCCCCATGACCACGAAGACCCTCTACCTGCTCTGCTCAGCCGCCCCGCCCGTCTTCGACGTCGCCCACGTCATCGAAGACGCCCAGACCCGCGGCTGGGACGTATGCCTGGGGCTGACCCCCACCGCCGCACACTGGGTCTCGGAAAGCCTGGACGGACTCGCCGCGCTCACCGGCCACCCGGTGCGCTGGCAGTACAAATTCCCGGGCGAAGCCGACGTCTGGCCATCCGCCGACGCCCTCCTCTTCGCCCCGGCCACCTTCAACAGCGTCAACGCCTGGGCCCTGGGCCTCACCGACCGCTTCGTCGTCGGTGTCGCCGCCGAAGCCCTGGGCAAGCACACCCCCACGGTCGCCATGCCGTGCACCAACACCGCACTCGCCGCCCACCCCCAGTTCGACACCTCCCTGGCCACCCTGCGCAGCGCCGGAGTCGAACTCCTCTACGGCGAGAACGGCTTCACCCCCGGTCCGGCAGGCCCCGACGCCCCGCCCCACTTCCCCTGGCCGGCCGCCCTGGACGCGGTGGACCGCATCACCACCAACCGGCCCTAGCCCGGCCGCAGCGGTGTGCGGACGTGAGGATGCGCGGGCATTTCGGGGCGCGGAGATGTCGGGACGTGGGGACGGCGGCCGGGCAGGCTTGGGGGGCTACTCCCCCGTCGTCCCGTCGATCACCTCGCGCAGCAGGTCCGCATGCCCGTTGTGGCGGGCGTACTCCTCGATCATGTGGGTGAGGATGTAGTGCAGCGAGTAGGGCTGGTCGCCGAAGTGCCCCGTCACGTCCAGGGACTCGGCGGCGTCCACGATCGCCCGCGACCGCTCGCAGGTCTCCTCCCAGATCCTGAACGACCGGGCCACGTCCGCGTCCTCGACGTGGAACTCCGTCCACTCCCCCGCCTCGTTCTTCGGGAAGTAGCCGCGTACGTCCTCACCGGCCAGGACATTGCGGAACCAGCCGCGCTCGACCTCCGCGAGGTGACGCACCAGCCCCAGCAGGCTCAGCCCCGACGGGGCCACCGCCTTCAACCGCAGCTGCTCCTCGCTCAGGCCGGCGCACTTCATCATCAGGGTGTCCCGCTGCCACTGCAGGACGCTGGTCAGGGTGGCACGTTCGTCGCCCGCCAGCACGGGCCTTGTCCTCTGCTCGTCGATCACCGGGTGATCATCACAGCCGGGCAGGGCCCGGCTCACCGCAATTCCACATGCCGGACGCCCGTCCCGCTCTCCGGTCAGCCGTCCTGCCGGAGTCGCAGGAGGTCTCAGAGTTGCCGGAGGTCCCGGAGTTGCCGGAAGAAGGCCCGTACGTCTCCCACCAACAGCTCGGGCACCTCCATCGCGGGGAAGTGGCCGCCCCGGTCGTACGAGGTCCAGCGCACGATGGTGTCGGTGCGTACGGCGACGTGCCGCAGCGGGATGAAGTTGTCCCGGGGGAAGTCGGCGAGTGCGGTCGGGGTGTGCGACACCTCGGGCGGCTGCCCGGCGTAGTCGGCGTGGGCCCGCTCGTAGTAGATCCGGGCAGCGCTGCCGGCCGTACCGGTCAGCCAGTACAGCATCACGTTGGTGAGCAGCTGGTCCCGGTCGACCGGGCACCTCGGATCGCTCCACTCGTCGAACTTCTCGGCGATCCAGGCGAGCAGCCCGACCGGTGAATCGTTCAGGGCGTACGCGAGGGTCTGCGGCCGGGTCGCCTGGATGTCGGCGTACCCCTGCCGCTCACGCGCCCAGATCCGGTACCGCTCCCAGGAGGCCTGGGTCCGCTCCCGCTCGGCGGCAGGAAGCGCGGCCAGCTCTTCGGGCCGGGGTTCGGCGGTGGCGCCGCCCCCGGGCAGCAGGTTCAGGTGCACCCCGATCACACGACCCGGATGGATCCGCCCGAGCTCCCGCGAGATCGCGGCTCCCCAGTCGCCGCCCTGCACTCCGTAGGACGCGTACCCCAGCCGCTCCATCAGCACGCCGAAGGCCCGCGCCACCCGCTTGAACTCCCAGCCCGCCTCGGTCGTGGGCCCCGAGAGCCCGAACCCCGGGATGCTCGGCAGCACCAGGTGGAAGGCGTCGGCCGGATCCCCGCCGTGTGCCCGCGGATCAGTCAGCGGACCCGCCACCCGCTGGAATTCGACGAACGACCCCGGCCAACCGTGGGTCATCAGCAACGGCGTCGCGTCCGGCTCGGGCGAGCGCAGGTGCGCGAGGTGCACTCGCGCCCCGTCGATGACGGTGGTGAACTGCGGCCACTCGTTCAGCCGGGCCTCCGCCTCCCGCCAGTCGTACCCGTCGCGCCAGTACCCGACGAGCTCCCGCACCCGCTCGAGCGGAATCCCGTACGCCGACCCCGCACCGGGCAGCTCGTCCGGCCACCGCACCCGCCCCAGCCGCTCGCCGAGGTCGTCCAGCTCTCCCTGTCCCACATCGAGCCGGAACCCGCGCAGCCCTTCGCCAAGATCACTCATAGTCCGCATGCTAGACAGCAGGGTCTCCGCCGGTGCGGGCGGTGGCGCGGGGGCCGATGCGTGTGGCATCAACACACCCTCAGCGGAAGGCCGTTGCACCCACCCCCTTCGCATCCACCGAGAAACAACAACGCAAAAACCTCACAACTCCCCGAACTGCTCCCCCACCTCGCGAAACACGTACCTGTCGACTGGTTTTCTTTCGGGCGGCCGGATTACATTGACGTCACACTGCAGCGAGAACCGCTCGAAAACAGCGACCTGGGGGACCAGCACGTGGCGAGGGCCAGACAGGAACGGGCCGAGATCACCCGCCAAGCCATTCTCGACGGCGCGGCCACGGCCTTCGACCTCGGCGGGTTCGAAGGCACCAGCCTCAGTGACGTCGTCAAGCACGCCGGAGTCACCAAAGGCGCCCTGTACTTCCACTTCCCGTCCAAGGAAGCCCTCGCCCGCACCCTGATGGACGAACAGTTCCAGGTCGCCGCGCACGTCCCCACCATCGAGAACCCGGGCCTGCAGACCGCCATCGACCTCACCCACCAGATGGCACACGGGCTGCGCACCAACGTCCGCATCCGCGCCGCCATCCGCCTGGTCGTCGAGTTCGGCTCCTTCACCCACCCCGACCCCACCCCCTACGACACCTGGATCGCCACCTGCCGCAACTGCCTGACACCGGCTCAGGAACGCGGCGACATACACCCCACGCTCGACGTACCGGCCCTCTCCGCGCTCCTCGTCGCAGCCTTCACCGGGATCCAGGTCACCTCGCACGTCCGCACCCGCCGCGAAGACCTGCACGCACGCGTCACCGATCTGTGGGACTTCCTCCTCCCCACCATCGTCCCCCCACAACGCATCGCCCGCTTCCACCCCACCGGCACTTCTCAGCCCGGCACTTCCCTGCCCGCGTCACCGCCCCCCACCGACTGACCCACTCAGGACGGCCTCGCACACGCCGTGGCGAACCACGGGGGTGCTCGCCACGGCGTGGCCGAGGCCGCCCTGCCACCGCAGTGCGATCTTCAGGACTCCTGTGGCGGCTAGCGTTTTGGCCATGCCCGAACTGAAAGCACGGAACGTCGGCCCGTCCGGAATCGAGATCGCCTACGAACGCTTCGGTGCGCCCGGTGCACCTGCGGCCCTGCTGATCACGGGAGCCGGCGCTCAGATGATCAATTGGCCGGAGGGGTTCTGCCAGGCGCTGGTGGACCGCGGCCTGCAGGTGATCCGGTTCGACACGCGCGACACGGGACGGTCGACGCACTTTCCGGACGCACCCGTACCGGATTTCGCGGCGGCCCTGGCCGGTGACCTGTCCACGGCGTCCTACACGCTCTCCGACATGGCGTCAGACACTGTCGGCCTGCTCGACGCGCTCGGCCTCGCCGACGTGCACCTCATCGGCGCCTCGATGGGCGGGATGATCGCCCAGATGGCCGCCATCGAGCATCCGGAGCGGGTGCGCTCGCTCACGTCGATGATGTCCACGACGGGTGAACCCGGTGTGGGCGAGGCCGATTTCTCGGTCTTCGCGGAGCTGGGAGGGCCGCCCGAGGACCAGGAGGCCTTCGTCGACTGGCAGGTGCGCGCCCTGCGCCTCGCCGCGTCGCCGAGGCACGCGTTCGATGCGGCCGCTGCGGCCCAACGGGCCGGACGCGTCTTCGACCGCGGGTACGACGTCCTGGGCATGCAGCGCCAGGGCCTCGCGGTCGTCGCGACGGGCGACCGCACCGAGCGGCTACGGGCGCTGCGGGTGCCCACGCTGGTGATGCACGGCGACTCCGACATCGTGTGCGATGTCAGTGGCGCTCGGGCCACGGCTGCGGCCGTCCCGGGTGCCGAACTGGTGATCCTGGAGGGCATGGGCCACAACCTTCCGCAGCAGTTGTGGCCCGAGCTCGCCACGCACATTTCCGCACTCGTCCACCGCGTCGAGCGAGGCCGGCCGGTCGAACCATTCAGCGGCCTCCGGAAGATCGCGGATCAGTCGTAGGAGCGCGAAGAGGGCCTCGGATACTCACGGAGGTCTGAGTAGCGGACCCCAAGCGGTGTTGGTCGCCCTCCGCCTAGCCTGCTTCCCATGAGTTTCTCGAAGCAGGCCGTCGAACCCGCAGACCAGGCCGAACCGGAGTCCACGGGCACTGGATCGCTGCTGCTGGGCATCGTCGGGGTCGCAACGACCGGCTGTCCGTTCCTGCCGGAGGCCCTCCCACCCTTGATGCGTTTCTTCCCCCTTTACCTCACGCTCCCTCTCGGGATCTGCGCGGTCGTCTGGGGGCTTCCCGACGTGTGGCGTTCGCGGCGTGAAGGGGTACCGGGTCCGGTCCGGGCTCGGTACGGGGTCTTGCTCGGTGCGGTGGCCATCGCGGTGCCGCTGGTCTTCCTCTTCTTCTACCTGCGCATCGGGTGAGCTGCCACCAACCGAGAGCCGACGAGGGCTCCCACGACGTACCACCCGGGGCGGCAGCTCCGGTCCGAAGACGTCGGCCAGTCCGGCCCCCAGGCCGAATACGCCCAGGTACGGCGCGGCGGTAGGCGTTTGCGCCGGTCTCGGGGGAAACGACATTGCGGCTGGCTCGTACCTGGAACGCGACCACGATGAGGGTGCAGGTGAGCATGGTGCCCGAGATGAGCCAGTGCGGGGCGCTCGTGGCACTGACCAGCCAGAGCGGGACGGCCACGGTGAGCGCCTTGAACTGGATGGCCATGATCCCGTCGAGTGCGGTGAGCAGCAGGTAGGGGCGGCCGCTGGTGGTGGCGAGGGGCGGGACCACAAGGGGGGCGGCGTAGACGCCGCGTGCTCCGTACCTGTCGGCCAGATGACCGACCGCGACGCCCAGAGTCAGAGCGACGAGACCGGCGATGCCGAGTCCGAGCCCAACCTGGCCTGCCGGAGGCGAGCGACGGCGTGGTGATCGACCGGGGACGGGACCTGGTCGTATTCGGGTGCTTACGGGGCTCTTCGTAGGACGGCTTTCCCGCCGGGGGAGCCACTTCTCGTGGGCGGCGAGGAGCATGCGGCCGCCGGGGCGCAGGATGCGGTGGAGTTCGGTGAGGTTGGCGGGTACGTCGGGCCAGAGGTTGTTCACGCACAGCACGACGTCGACGGAGCTGTCGGGCTCGCCCGCGCAGGCGGCGGCGGGCCATGGCGAGCATGACGTCGGACGGGTCGACGCCGATCACGTGGGCGGAGTGGCGGGCCGCGGCGTCGAGCCCGGCTCCGGGGCCGGGCCCGACGGCCAGGACGACCTCCTGTTCCGTGGGCGCGGCGAGGGCGACGACATGCCGCTCGGTCGCGGCGTTGCCGTGAGCCCACCGGGCTGCCCGAACCCCTTGGTCAGGAGGCGTTGGGCGATGCTCTCCACGTCGCGTGGAAGCACGTGGAGAGCGGTCAGCCGCGTCGAGGCATGCCCGGCGGGTCCCCAGGTCGATGATCATTCCCTTGCAGCATGAGAACGCGTGCCGGAGGCGAAGGCGAGGATGTCGGCGGCAGCTTCGCCCAGACTGGAGAAGTGCCGGTGCACGCCGTCCACCGCGGCGGGAGCGTTGACCCCCCACACCGTCATGCCCGCGCGCAGCCCGGACAGCACGCCGGTGGGGGCGTCTTCGACGACGAGGCAGTCCTGCGGCGCGGCACCCAACCGTTGGGCGGCCAGCAGATAGGGGACCGGTGAGGGCTTGCCCTCCGCCACGGAGGCGGCATCGACGATGATCTCCGGGACCGGCAGCCCGGTCCGGGCGAAACGCCCGCGCACCCGGTGTTCGTAGTTGGACGTCACCAGCGCCCATCCGCCGGTCGGCAGCGCCTCCAGGAGCTCTGCCGCACCCTCGAACGCCCCGTACACCCCCGAGCGCACGTCCTCGTCCTCCAGTTCGTGCAGCAGGGCGAGGCACTCCTGTGCATCACGTCCGGCAGCCACCTGCGCGAAAGTCTCCATCGGCCTCGTCCGCAACGCCACGCGGTAGACCTCATCGGGATCCAGCCCGTACCGCTGCGCCCACACCCCCCACACCCTGCGCTGATTGTCCACGGCGTCGATCAGCGTGCCATCGACGTCGAACAGGACGAACTTCTTCGCACCGGACCCATCAGAATCACCTATCACAGGTTGATCATGCCAGCAGGCCCCGCAGGCCCCGCTGGCCCAACCAACTCGGTGGCTACGGGCGTTTCGACGTGCCCGACGACACCCGCGTGGGCGACCGTGGACCCACCGCGGAAATCACGACCGGACACCCAGGAGACGCCCCCATGAACTGGACACTCGAAGTCGTCCCCGTCCCCGTCACCGACATGGATCGCGCGAAGGCCTTCTACGCCGAAAAGGTCGGCTTCACGATCGACCTCGACGACGAGGTCGCCCCCGGAGTGCGCATCATCCAGATGACCCCGCCCGGCTCGCGCTGCTCCATCGCCATGCTTCAGGGAATGCCGGCGGCTCCCGGCACCAAGACCATGACACCCGGAACACTCCACGGCCTTCAACTGTGCGTCGTCGACATCGAAGCAGCTCACAAGGATCTGACGGACCGAGGGGTCGATGTCTCCCCCGTCCGCCATGTCGGCGCGACCGGTTGGGAAAGCGGCAAGGGCGGGACCTGGAACTCCTTCCTCACCTTCAACGACCCCGACGGGAACGGCTGGGTGGTCCAGGAAGCCCCCTCGGAACTCGCCGAACGCTGACCACCGGCACCCCCGGCACTCTCGTCGCCCGCGGCCCGTCGCGCCTCACCCGCCCTGCAGGGCTCGGCCCCGCAGGTGCGGGGAGCAGCTCTCCGCTGGAGGATCACTGCGGCGCAACGGCTCCCGAGTCGGGCGGCTGCTGGAGTCCGGACATGTCGACCGCCGCGGTGCCCGCCGGGTGCCGTGCGGGCCACACGTAGCTCTGGTCGGAGCGCGGCACGGTGATGCGGATCGCGTGGTCGATGCGCCCGTTGGCCGTTCACGCGCCGGCGCTGTGCCGTCCTCACGGCAGCCGGCGGTTTGCGCACCGCCTCGCGGTCAGCGCCTCGGCCGGCTGGCGCAAGCCGCAGGTCAGGTCAGTGGTGGGTGGGTGCGGAGGCCAGAAGAGCGGACCAGTTCTGGTCTGCGGCCCAGTCGGTGAAGCTGTGCCAGCCGACTTCGGGATAGTCACGGCGCAGCCCGGCGACATCGACGTCGAGGCCAGAGGTGGTGAAGTACTCGAACATGGCGGCCAGGTCTTCGGACCGGGTGCGTACGTAGGCCAGGGGTACCTCCTGGTGACCGATCGGCCGGCCGATGGCATCCCCGAGGATCTTCGCCATCTCGGCAGGGGTGCGCTCGTCGGAGGCTATGTCGATGCGGCGGCCGGCGAACTCGTCCCGGCGCTGGAGGGCCAGTGCGGCGAACGCGCCGATGTCGGTGGCGGGTATGAGGGTGAGCGGCCGTTCGGCCGGCATGGGCCACGCGAACGTGTCCTGGAGCAGCCCTTCCAGCGTCCAGCCGCTCGCGTAGTTGTCCATGAACGCGGCCGGGGCGATCACCGTCCAAGGCACTCCGGCCTCACGAAGGTGCCGCTCGACCAGATGCTTGCTCTCGTAGTGGGGGACGCCGGTGCCGCGGTCGGCGTGCGCGGCGGAGGTGAGCACGATGTGACCGAGGCCGGCGGCTGCCGCGGCGTCGACGAGGGTCTGGCCCTGCCGGGTCTCCGTGGCGAGGTCTGCGCCGAAGGGAGTCGTCACCGCGAAGAGCGAATCCGCTCCTTCCAGGGCCGCGTCGAGGGACGCACGGTCGTCGAAGTCCGCCCGGCGGACGTCGACACCGAGGCTGCGCAGGGCGTCAGCAGCGGGCGCGTCGGGATGACGGGTGACAGCGCGCACCTGGTGGCCGGCGGCGAGCAGGGCGCGGGCAGTTGCCCCGCCCTGGGCCCCGGTGGCTCCGGTGACGACAACGTTGAGCATGGTTCCCCCACGAGTAGAATCTCTGCGTGGCGCACTTTCTGCGCCACACAGAGAACTGTACGGGATTACTGCGCCGCGCAGCAATAGGGAACGTGCCCGGGCTGCAGAGCCACTACAGCCGCGGTCGGCCGTACGAGCGGGAGCGGGTGACGGCGCCTGCTCAGCGAACGGGGCCCGACAGCAGCCCGGGGAACGTGGCGATGGCCGGGGACAGGGCGCGGGGGGCGGAGGCCGGGGCGTCCGCTGCCGGGGTGCCCGTCGGCGAGGCCTCGGCGGGACGGTTCTTCGCCGCCGGGTCCGAGGCGCGCGGTGCGGTGGCACCGCAGAGGGACCGGTCCCGATAGTCCACCAGGGCGGCGTCGGCCGGGTGCGGGACGAAGGCGGTGCCGTCCTCGTTGAGGCGCTGGTACTTCATCAGGTTGTAGCCGATGGCGAACTGCCGGGTGCCGTCCGGGCTGGACAGTGCCCAGGTGCCGGCACCCCAGACGCCCCCGTCGTGGCCCCAGGCCGGCCCGCAGGGCGTGTCCATGGCGTAGATGCCGAGGCCGTAGCGCATGAGCACGGAACCCTTTTCGTCCTTGACGTCGACAGCGGTGCGCATCTCCTCCAGCTGGCGGCGCGGCAGCAGGTTGCCGGTCAGCAGGGTGCGGTAGAAGGTGTTGAGGTCCTGCGGGGTGGAGATGAGGGCGCCCGCGGTGCCGGCCCAGGTCATGTTGTAGACGCTGTAGTCGCGCGGCGGGTCGATGAGCCCGTAGAAGTTCTCGTACATGCGGGCATGGGCGCCGCGGATGTGCGGGTCGGTGCCGGGGAAATAGGTGTCCCGCAAGCCGGCCCGCCGGATCACGTCCTGCGTGATCAGCCGCTCCGGGTCCTGGCCGGTCACCTTGCGGAGCACCTCGCCCAGCAGCAGGTAGTTGGTGTTGGAGTAGCTCCAGTCGGTGCCGGGTTCGAACAGCTGTGGCCGGGCGACCCCGTACCCGATCAGCTCGGCGGGCCGTACGGTGCGGAACCGGTGGTCGTCGAGGCTCTCCGTGGTGCCCTTCTTGAGGGAGGGGAAGGCGTCCGCGATGTAGTCGTCGATACCGCTGGTGTGGTTGAGGAGCATGCGTACGGTCACCTTGCGGCCGCGCTCGCCGGGCAGGAGTTCGGGCACGTAGTCCGCGACCGGCCGGTCCAGGCCCACCCGGCCCTTCGCGGACTGCTGGAGCACGGCGACGGCGGTGAAGGTCTTGGTGACGCTGCCGACGCGGTGCCGGAGGTCGGGGCGGGTCGGTATGCCGGCGGAAAGGTCGGCGAGGCCGGCGGCTCCGTCGAAGCGGTCGCGGCCGTCGCGCACCGAGGAGTAGACGCCGTACACGCCCGCCTCCTGGATGGCCTTCAGCCTCGCCTGCAGTTGAGCGCGGTCGGGGTGCCGGCCAGACGCCGCGGCATGAGCGGCCTGCGATTCCTCGCCGGCGGCGGTGGCCGCCGGAGCGAGGCCCGCGAGCAGGGCTAAGGCGACGGCGGTGACGGAGGCAACCCGGCGCAGGCGCGGTACGGGTCGGTCGGCAGGAGAGGTGTGGGGCACGGCGGCTCCTCGTCGGTGGCCCGGTGGGGCCCGGCGATCTGGGGACACCTCGATTCTTGGCCCCCTACCCGTGGCACGGCCTCCTCCACCAGGACGAACAAGGCATCAACCTCCAGAAGGAGAGGCACCTTGACAACCCATTACATTTGTCACGCCGACCACCGCTGACTGCCGCCGGCCACCGACACCATCATCGCCACCGCCATCGTCAGCGGAGCGGCCGCTTCCCCGTCGAGCGCGCGTAGCGCTCAGCGAGGCCGCGGAGGTGGGTGACCAGTTCCGGGGGTTCGGTCACGTCGAAGTCGAAGTCGAGCATGCCCAGGTAGACGGCGAGGGTCTGCATCGTGTCGGCGCCGGTGACCAGGACGCAGGTATCGGCGTCGAGCGCCTCGACCGTGCCGACCGCGGGGTTGATCCGCTCGGCCACCGCCGCCGCCGGGGCGTGCACGGTCACGCGTGCGTGGTGGCGCCACGCCGCGCCCGATACCCGTAGCGCAACGTAGGCCGCCACGTCGCCGCCGGGTGGTTCGCGCGGGGCGAAGCGCGGTCCGGTCGGGGTGCGGGGCTGGATCCGGTCGATCCGGAAGGTCCGCCAGTCCTCGCGTTCGACGTCCCACGCCACCAGGTACCAGCGCCGCCCCCAGTTCACCGCCCGGTACGGCTCCACGATGCGGCGGGTGGGCGAGCCCGCATGGTCCAGGTAGTCGAAGCGCAGTCGCTCCTGGTCACGGCAGGCGGATACGAGGGTGGTCAGCACGTCCGCGGACACGGCCGGGACCGGACGGTCCGCCGGCACGGCCACGGTGTACGCCATGAGGGTCCGCACTCGGCGGCGCAGCCGGGAGGGCAGTACCTGCTCCAGCTTGGTCAGCGCCCGCAGCGAGGTCTCCTCCGTTCCGGGGACGGCTCCCTGCGTGGCGGTGCGGAGCGCGATGGTCACGGCCACAGCCTCCTCGTCGTCGAGGAGCAGCGGGGGCATGGCGGCGCCGGCCCCCAGCCGGTACCCGCCGGTGGTTCCGCGCGTGGCGTCCACGGGATAGCCGAGCTCGCGCAGTCGTTCGATGTCGTTGCGGACGGTACGGCCGCTCACCCCGAGGCGCTCGGCCAGTTCGGATCCGGGCCAGGCCCTTGGGGTCTGCAGCAGGGAGAGCAGACGCAGCAAGCGTGCGGAGGTATCGAGCATGAGGACCAGCCTGTTGCGTCATTAGGAAGGCATCGTGCCTATATCGAGAATACTGTCTTACCCATGGAGACCAGCAGCAACACCGACGCCCGGATCCACCCCTTCCGTATCGAGGTCCCGCAGGTCGAGCTCGACGACCTGCGCGATCGGCTGGCACGTACCCGCTGGGGCAGCGAGATCCCCGGAGCCGGCTGGAGCCGGGGCGTGCCCACCGACTACCTCAAGGCCCTGGCCGCGTACTGGGCCGACGGTTTCGACTGGCGCAAGGCGGAGGCGGAGCTCAACGAGTTCCCCCAGTTCACCACCGAGATCGACAGCCAGAACGTCCATTTCCTGCACGTCCGTTCGCAGCGCCCGGATGCGGTCCCGCTGCTTCTGCTGCACGACTGGCCCTGTTCTTTCGTGCAGTTCGCCGATGTCATCCGGCCGCTGACGGAGGACTTCCACGTCATCGTGACCTCGACCCCCGGCACGGGCTTCTCCGGCCCGCTCGGCGAGGCGGGATGGAACACCGGGCGCATCGCCGGCGCGTTCGTCGAGCTCATGAGCAGGCTCGGATACGGCTCCTACGGCGTCCAGGGAACGGGCGGTGGCGCCTGGATCGCCGCCGAGATGGGCCGGCAGGCACCCGACCGGGTCGTCGGCGTGCACGTCAACGGCCTGATCACCTTCCCCTCCGGCGACCCGGCCGAATTCGACGGGCTGACCGCGTCCGAGCAGGAGCGGCTGGCCCGGCTGGAGAACTTCCAGCAGGACAAGATGGGCTTCAACGCCATCCAGTCCACGCGCCCCCAGACCCTCGCCTACGGGCTGCACGACTCACCGGTCGGTCAACTCGCCTGGATCACCGAGAAGTTCAAGGAGTGGACCGACCCGGCCGCCGAGCTCCCCGAGGACGCCGTCGGGCGGGACCGCCTTCTGGCCAATGTCAGCGTCTACTGGTTCAGCGGCACGGCGGGCTCCTCGGCGAACCTGTACTACGAGTCGGGCCACGACCCGAGCGCCTGGGCCCCGAAGCCGCGCGGCACCGTCCCGACCGGTGTGGCCGTCGCCCTGCACACCGACATCGCCATCCGCCGCTTCGCCGAGCGCGACCACAACGTCACCCACTGGACCGAGTTGGAGCGCGGCGGCAACTTCCTGTCGCTGGAGCAGCCGGAGGCGTTCGTCCTCGACGTCCGCACCTTCTTCGGCTCGCTGGACGGCTGACGCCCGCGGCCGCCCCTGCCGCAAGGAGGCCCGGGCAGCCCAGGGCGCTGATGCGCCGACCGGCTGCCCGGGCCGTGCACTCCGGGGACCGCCCAACTTCACGACATGCAGGTAGACTTAGGTAAGCCTTGCCTAAAAATGCCTTAAGGTGTGGGCATGAAAAAGATCATCCGCGTGCTGACGGCGATGGCGGCCGGACTGGCCCTCGCCGCACCCGGCACGCTCGCGACTCCCGCCGTCGCCGCGACCGCCCCGGCAGGCGCCTCCCGGCTTGAACTCCCGCGGCCCACCGGCGCCTTCAGCGTGGGACGCGACACCCTCCACCTGGTGGACCGGGAACGCAAGGACCCGTGGGTGCCCACGGCCGACCGGGAGTTACTGCTGTCGCTGTACTATCCGGCGCTCGCCCGCACCGGAACTCCCGCTCCCTACATGGCCGTTCCCGAGGTCAAGGCGCTGCTGACCGACCGGGGGCAACTGGGCGAGTACGTCACGCCCGAGCAGGTCGCGGGGACCCGCACCCATGCACGCTCGGACGCGCTGCCGCGGCCCGCGGTACACCGCTACCCGCTGATCGTGCTCTCCCCCGGCTTCACCATGCCACGCGCCTCACTGACCACCCTGGCCGAGGAACTCGCCAGCCGTGGTTACGTCGTGGCCTCCGTGGACCACGCGTACGAGTCGGACGGCACCGTCTTCCCCGGCGGGCGGCTCCTCTCCTGCACGGCGTGCGCGCAGGTGTTCCCCGACGGGTCGCTGCACCGGGTTTCCGACGGCCGGGCCCGCGACGTCTCCTTCCTCCTGGACCGACTCACGGGCCCGCACCCCGCATGGCGGTACTCGTGGCTGATCGACTCCCGGCACATCGGCATGGCCGGCCACTCCATCGGCGGAGCGGCGGCCTCGGCCACGATGGCCGCGGATCCGCGCGTTGACGCCGGGGTCAACATGGACGGCACCTTCTTCACCGCGATACCCCAGGGCGGCCTCGGCGGACGCCCCTTCCTGATGCTCGCCGGCGATCCGGCCCTGCTGCCGCCCGACTTCCCCGACACCTCCTGGGAGGACAACTGGCCCCGGCTGGACGGCTGGAAGCGCTGGCTGACGGTCACCGGAGCGGGGCATCCCGCCTTCACCGACTGGCCGGTGCTCGGCGACCAGGCGGGGTACCCGCACCCGGAGACACCCCTCTCGGGCACCCGGTCCCAGCAGATCACACGGGCGTACGTCGGCGACTTCTTCGACCTGCACCTGCGCGGGATGGCGGCGCCGCGCCTGGACGGTCCGACGGCGGCCGACCCGGAGGTCGTGTTCCACCGCAGCAGCTGAGGGCGTACGGGGGCGCCCGCCAGGCCGGGCGCCCCCTGCGGCGACGCGTTCCGCGACCCGGCGGCCGCCTCCGTGCCGGCCTCGACCGGGTATCGCGCGCCCGAGGTGCCGACCAACCGGAGCAACGCGCTCGGCTCGGCCCACCGGGCCATCGTCTCCGACGAGAGCGCATCAGCGAGCTCGCAGGGTGGCACAACCCGCCCTCCCCCGTGTCGCCTTGCGGCTGTCCTCGCGGGCCGGGCGATGGCCCGATTGCAGCCACACGCCTCCCTCCTCACACATTCTGAGGTTAGGCTTACCTAAATTGGGGGTGTGGGGATGCAGGAGAAGGCGCGAGACCAGGCGCAGCAGGACGAGTGGGCCGACGAGGTATTGGCCTGGATGAGTTCCCAAGAGGAAATGGACCGGGCACTGCGCGACGCGTTGCGCCGCACGCCCAGCCAGCGCGAGGAAACGATCGCCCGGATGGCCGACGCCCTCCGCGGGGCCGCCCAGGGACTGACCATCCCCGGCTGCGCCGCCGCGGCCGGCCTCCCCGAGCGCACCCTGCGCGAGTGGCTGGACATCGACGCCAGCTTCGCCGAGGCGCTCCGCGCCGCTCACGCACTGGCCGAGGCGCACGGACTGAGACCGGGGGCGGCGCCCACCCCCGCCGCGCTCCAGCTGATGCTGAACGCGATCCGCAAGGGCGCGGCCTGGCCGGCCGCCGCGACCCTCGTCGGGATCTCCGTCCGCGGATTCAACCGCCTGCGCACCGAAGCTCCGCCGGTCGGGGCCCTGATCGCGGCGGCCCAGCGGGCTCGGTCGGCGAAAGCGGGCGCGAACCAGCGGCGCAGGCTCCCCAAGGGCGCGGGCCGCCACCCCGGATACCGGATCGTGCAGCTCGACGACCCCCTCCTTTCACCGGGATGCCAACCGGACAGCTTCACAGGCGGGTTGAGCGGGCGCATCACGCGCCGGGACTGAGTGCGCGAGCGCGCGCCGACCGGACGGGCGGTGCTTCCCACCCCTTCGAGCAATCGAGTTAGGTTAGGCTAAGTTAAGCGATGGATGAGGGTCGGGGCATCCTCCAGCCCTCGTCGAGCTGCGCGCGCCGTTCACCACCGGCGCCCCGCGAAGCGCCGGTAACGAGGAGATCCAGCCGTGGGCCCTGCGACCATCGACCCCTACCCCATGCCCACCCGGGACGTCGTGCCCCATTCCGCGGCGCCGTGGTCCATCGACCCCGACCGGGCCGCCCTGCTCATACACAACATGCAGAACCACCTGCTCCACCCCTTCCCCCGGAACCGCTCGCCCCTCGTCGACCTGATCGGCAACATCGCCGCTCTTCGCCGGTCCGCACGCCGGCTGGACCTCCCCGTCGTCTTCAGCGCGGAACCCCCGGCCCAACGCCCCGAACAGCGCGGCCTCGTGGCCGAGATGGAGTCCGGACCGACCACACCGGACCGCGATGTGGCGATCACCGGCGAGCTGACCCCGCACCGGGGCGAGCACGTGATCACCAACGCGCGGCACAACGCCTTCCTGCGCAGCCACTTGGAGCGCATCCTGCGCACCACGGGCCGCGACCAGCTGATCCTGTGCGGTGTGTTCGCCCACTCCGGCGTACTGCTCACCGCGGCGGACGCCTTCATGAACGACATCCAGCCGTTCGTCGTCGCCGACGCGGTGGCGGACACCTCCGCGGAGGAGCACGCGCTCGCCCTTCGCTGGACGGCCGCCCGAGGCGCCGTCGTACGCACCACCGCAACCCTCATCGACGAACTGGAAGCCCGATGACGACACCACCCCCGGCCCGGTGAGCGGGCCCGCGGCGCCGCAGGCGCGCACACTCGACGAGGCCCTGCCCCGGCTGGAGCGATATCAAGGCCGCACGGTCGTCGTGAAGTTCGGCGGAAACGCCATGGTGAGCGAAGGGCTCAAGGCGTCCTTCGCCCACGACGTGGTCGCCCTGCGCCGCGCAGGGCTCCGGCCGGTCGTCGTGCACGGAGGCGGCCCCCAGATCAGTGCGATGCTCGAACGGCTCGCCCTGGAGGTCCGGTTCGCCGCCGGACTGCGGGTGACGACCCCCGAGGTGATGGAAGTCGTCCGGATGGTGCTGGCCGGACAGGTCCAACGGGACATCGTCGGCCACATCAACCACCACGGAGCCCTCGCCGTCGGAATGACCGGCGAGGACGCGCGCACACTGTCC
The DNA here is from genome assembly GCF_045160965.1 of Streptomyces sp. NBC_00207. Lineage (NCBI taxonomy): Bacteria > Bacillati > Actinomycetota > Actinomycetes > Kitasatosporales > Streptomycetaceae > Streptomyces > Streptomyces sp. NBC_00207. Next base: position 786,053 of record NZ_CP130715.1, read on the forward strand.
GCCGTCCGGCGGCCGGCCCTGGTGGACGGCTCGGAGGTGGACATCGGGCTGGTGGGCGACATCGTGCACGTCGACCCCGACACGGTACGTGGCCTGCTCGAGCGGGGGCGCATCCCGGTGCTCTCCCCCATCGCCCGGGGAGCGGAGGACGCAAACGTCTACAACATCAACGCGGACCTCGCGGCCGCAGCGCTCGCCCAGGCACTGGACGCGGAGAAGCTCGTGATGCTCACCGACGTCGCGGGGCTCTACGCGGACTGGCCGCACAGCACGCGGATCATCGGCCGGCTCACCGCGGGCGAGTTGGAGAAACTGCTGCCTTCGATCGCCGGCGGCATGCTGCCGAAGATGGAGGGCTGCCTGCGAGCGGTGCGCTCCGGGGTCCGGATGGCGCACGTACTCGACGGCAGGGTGCCGCACGCCCTGGTCCGGGACGCCTTCGCGGACGAGCGCGCCGGCACCACGGTGGTACCCGACGGCCCGCCGCCGGAGGACCGCCTCCCCCGCTGAACGACAGGAGGGCCGGGCCGGAGCACCCGCTCCGGCCCGACTCTGCCGTGTGCGCGCGTACGGTTCAGAGGCGCCGGGACAGCACCTGGGACCCGCGCGCGGGGTCCAGCGCCCGCGCCCAGGCGGCGGGAGCGCGTCCCCGGGCGGTCGGCGCGAAGCCGTACCGCCGGAAGAGGTCCGCGCCGCTGGTCGTCGCGGTGAAGACCTCCCGCATCGAGCGGCGCCTCGCCTCGGCGAAGGCGGCCCGCAGCAGGGCGGCACCCAGTCCCCGCCCCTGACTTCCCCGGGCGACGCAGAAGTTGTAGAGCACGGCGGCCCCGTTCCCCTCGTCGCTCAGGGCGACGCAGCCCCGGACGGGAGTGCGGCCGCGGCCGGTCGCGAGGATGAACTCCCCGGCGTGCGCCAGATAGTGGTCGATGGTGCGGGCCCGTAGGGCGCCGGAGCGGACGAAGGCCAGCGAGAGCGAGTGCAGGGCGCGGGCGTCCTGCAGGCGAGCCCTGCGGACCAGTAGCGGGAGATCGTCCGCACCTTGCAGCGGCAGACGGGGGACGGCGGCAGCAATCACAGACTTAGGCTAGCCTTCCCTAAATTGACCCGCAATCAGGCCTCCCGTCCAACAGGGAGTGCAGCAAGGCCGGTTGGTGTACCCACCGGGTCTCGGACCGTGTTCCGCAGGTACGGAAAACGCCGTACATGACCATGTTCGCGCCACTAGAATCCGGCCGGGTTCGGGCACGACGCGGGGGGCCGAGTGGACGCATTGGTACCAGGTGATCCGGCGCGAGTGGGGCCTTACCACGTCGTGGCACGGCTCGGCAGCGGCGGCATGGGGCGGGTCTACCTGGCCCGGACGCCCGGCGGGCGGAGCGTGGCCGTGAAGGTGGTGCATCCGGAGCTGGCCCGGGATCCGGAGTTCAGGCGGCGGTTCGCCCGCGAGGTCGCCGCCGCGCGGGCGGTGGACGGGAGGTTCACCGCACAGGTCCTCGCCGCCGGAGTGGACGACCCGACGCCGTGGCTCAGCACGGTGTTCGTACCCGGGATGTCGCTCGCCGAGGCGGTGGCCGAGCACGGGCCCTTCCCCGAGGCCTCGGCCCTCGCCCTGGCCCGCGGGCTGGCGGCGGCGCTCTCGGCCGTGCACGCAGCCGGGCTGGTGCACCGTGATCTGAAGCCCTCCAACGTACTGCTGGGCCCCGACGGGCCCCGAGTGATCGACTTCGGCATCTCGCGGGCCACCGAGGCGAGCGCCCTGACCAGGACCGGAATGACCGTCGGGTCCCCCGGCTTCATGTCACCGGAGCAGGCCTCCGGGGCCGCCGTCGGTACCGCCTCCGACGTGTTCTCGTTCGGGGCCGTGCTGGCCTTCACCCTCAGCGGCGAAAGCCCGTTCGGGGACGGCGCCACTCCGGCGCTGCTCTACCGGGTCGTGCATTCCGAGCCGCGCCTGGAAGCCCTTTCGGGCGTCCTGCTGGACCTCGTCCGGCGTTGCCTGGCCAAGGACCCGGCGGGCCGGCCTTCCCTGGAGGTCCTGCGCGCAGAGCTCTCGGCCGGGACGGACGGTGTCCACGCGACGGACGGGGCTGACGGGGCCGACATGACCCGTCCCGTCGGATCCGGCTGGCTGCCGCCCGCCGTCGCGCACAGCCTGCTCGCGCGTGCCTCTTCGGCGCTGGCGGCGGACTCCGACCCGTCGCTGAAGGCCGCTCCCGCAGGGCACGAGCCGACACGGGTGGACCCCTCGGCCGCGGCCCTCGCCGACCGTTCGACCCCACCTGAGGCACCCGAGGCAGCCGGAGCGGCCGGGGCAGACAGGACGGGGTCCACGGCCCGCGTGCGGATCCGGAAGGCACCCTTCCTTGCCGCCGCTGCCGTGGTGGTGGCCGCCGCGATCGGCGCCCTGGCGTATACGACGGCTCAGCACGGAAGGGATCCGGACCCGCCCTACGTGTCCCAGGACGACAACGGCGACACTCCTGCCGACACTCCCACGGAGACTCCGACCGACACCCCCTCGCCCACGGGGACGACACCGGAGCCCGGCGAGAGCGCGACGACGCCCGAGGAGCCCGCCCCGGAGACCACCGACCCGTTCGACGGCTGGTTCATGGCGGACGAAGCGGAGATCCGTCTGCCCACCGGGTACGGCATCGACGCCTCCGACTTCAGGAACGCGAAGACGGGGGACGGCTTCGACGTCGACCTGCACAAGAACTGGGACCTCGCCGGGGACGACATCCTGCTGCTCAAGGACGCGGATTCCCACGTGCACAGCGACTGCCTCGCGGAGAAGTGGACCTCCGACTACGGAACCCTCGTGGAGGACGCCGACTGGGGCGTCGACGACAAGATCTGCGTGCGCGTCTCCAGCAGCATGCTGCTCGTCCTGGAGGTCAACAGCATCGCCGACGGCCAGGACGACTACCTGGAGGCCCTCGCCAAGGTGTGGGAGCGGGAGTAGCGCGACAGGGCGACGGCGCTCACTGCTCGCCGAGCACCATCCACTTCTCGGGCGCTCCCAGCGGTGCGAAACCCACTTCGGCGTAGACCGCGTGGGCGTCTGCGGTGGCCAGCAGGATCCGGCGCAGCCCGTAGGGTGCGAGGTGGTCCTTGACGGCACTCACCAGGGCAGTGCCCAGGCCCTTGCCGCGTACGGTGGGATCGATGTAGACGTCGCAGAGCCAGGCGAAGGTGCTCAGGTCGGTGACCACCCGGGCGTAGCCTGCCTGCGCACCGGACGCACTGTCGTAGACGCCGAAGTTCAGGGACTCGGCAATGGCCAGGTCCTGCTTCTCCCGGGGCCGGCCGAGGGCCCAGTACGCGTCCTGCGACAGCCACTGGTGTATCAGCGCGTGATCGAGGCGCTCGGGGGCGGTGGAGATTTCATAACCGGGCGGAAGGGCACTGTTCATGCCCGCATCCAAGCAGCCGGGACGTACGCAGGCCAACGAATACCCGCACGACGGCGGGTGATCCGTCCGGCGTCCGCCACCCGGGTCGGTGACGGATCAGGCGGCGGCCGCCGGGGTCGCCACGGCCTCCCAGGCGTACCCGTCCGGGTCGGTGAAGGCCCCGGCACCGCCGCCGAGGACGAGACGGTGCGATCCGGTGCCGTCGGCGGGGACGCCGACGTCCTTGGCGAGGGCGCGGCGCCCGTACAGCGCCAGCTTGAGGGGACCCCGGCCGGCGGCGAACTCGACGTACTTGCGGCCGTAGCTCTTCGCCACCACGAGGCCCTGGCCGACGTAGAACTTCCTGCTCTCGGCCATGTCCGCGACTCCCAGCAGGAGGACGAGCTGCCAGATCTCCCGGGTGGCCGGGCCGGTGTCCTTCTTCTCCGAGCTCGCGAGCTTCAGGATCGTCCCGTCCGGGGCGCGTACGACGCCGCCGTAGCCCCAGAACGACTTCGAGGCGGGCTTGAGCGTCGTCGCGCCGGCGTCGAGGGCGGCGCCGACGTAGGCGTTGACGTCGGCCGGCTGGGCCACGGTGAGCGACAGCGAGAACCCGCGGAAGCCGGTCGTGGGCGCCTCCGAGGCACGCAGGCGCACCTGCGTGCCCAGGCCGAGGGCGGTGTAGAAGCGGTCGGCGGCCGTGAGGTCGGCCACCTCGAGGGTGACGGATTCGATGGAAGTCATACCCGTCACGCTAGGCGCCGCTCCCCCGCCGTTGCTTCTCGATTCCTGACCGATCCGGTCAGGTGTGCAGACGGCTGTTGGGGCCTTCCTGGTCTCCCGCGCTCTCGTCGTTGAACCAGTAGTCACCGGCCGCCAGGTAGCGGAAGCAGTGGGTGCTCTCGTTGGGCAGCTCGACGGTGACCGCACGCTTGCCGTCCTTGCGCGGCCGCAGGGTGTGGACCCCGGGCTGCCAATCGTTGAAGTCGCCCACCACACTCACCGTCCCGGCAGGGCTGTCCGCGGGGAGGACGAAGGTCACCTGGGTACGGTCCTTGCGCAGCTTGCGCTCCAGCATCAGGGGCTCCTAAGGGCACGGGGGCGGATCCCACCCATCCTGGGCACTGGAGCCGCCGCTCGCATGCCGACGCCGCCGCCGACCCCCCGGCATCACCCTTACGCCACCATCCGTAGCCGGATGCGCGCGGAACGCTCCTGCCCGCGTCCGCGCCCGTGCGGGTCGCGTCCTGCCCCATCGGCGGTTCGCCGGCGCGAACCGCGACACGTGCGGCATTAGGCTCGGAGGAGGCCGAGAAGGAGATGTGGCATGTGTCGCTGGCTCGCGTACCTGGGTTCGCCGATGCTGCTCGACGCCGTGCTCTACCGGCCGGAACACTCGCTGATCAACCAGAGCCTCCGCTCGCGGATGGGCGTCGAGTCGACCAACGGCGACGGTTTCGGCATCGGCTGGTACAGCGGGAACGACGACGGCACGCCGGCGGTCTTCCGTGACATCGGCCCCGCCTGGAACAACCGCAACCTGCGGGAGCTGGCCGCTCACGTGCGCTCCAGCCTGTTCTTCGCGCACGTCCGCGCCTCGACGGGCTCGGCGATCCAGCAGACCAACTGCCACCCGTTCCGTCACGGTCGCTGGCTGTGGATGCACAACGGCGCGGTCACGGACTTCCACCGGCTGCAACGGGACCTCTGCATGGCCGTCGACCCGGCGCTCTTCCCGTCCATCGAGGGCTCCACGGACTCCGAGGTGATGTTCTACCTGGCGGTCACCTTCGGCCTCGACCAGGACGTCCCGGGCGCCGTCGCCCGCATGGCGGGCCTGGTCGAGGACCTCGGAAGGCAGCACGGGGTGCCGAATCCGCTGCAGATGACGATCGCGGTGAGCGACGGCGAGCGGGTCTGGGCATTCAGGTATTCCAGCCAGGGCCGGTCCCGGTCGCTGTACTACAGCAGCAGGGCCGACACCGTACGCCACCTCTATCCGGAACTGGACTACCTCCGCGAGGTCTCCGACGAGACGCGGATCGTGGTCTCGGAGCCCCTGGGTGACCTGCCCGGCGTCTGGAACGAGCTGCCGGAGGCCAGCTATTCGGTGATCCCTTCCAGCCGGCACACGGACTACTTCCCGTTCCAGCCGAAATCGCCATAACCGCGGGTATGCAGGCCATGCGCTCGTCAGGAACACCGTGCAGCACCTCCGGCCGGCTGACCATGGGGGTGGAGGAGGAGTTCATCCTCGTGGACCGCCGCAGCCGGGCCCCGGTGGGCCGGGGACCGCTCGTCATCGCGGCCGCGGCGCGCAGGCTGGGCGCGCTGGTCCAGCCGGAGTTCTTCACCGCGCAGGTCGAGGTGTGCACCAGGCCGACGGCGAGCGCGGCCGACCTGGGCGCCGACCTGGCCGACCTGCGACGGGAGCTCGGGAAGGCCGCGGACGGCGAGCAGTGCCTGCTCCTGGCCTCGGGAACACCGGTGATCCCTCCGGAGCATCCGCTGACCATCACGCCCGACGACCGCTACCAGAGGATCGCCACCCGCTTCCCGTCGGCCGTCGGGGCCCGCGACCAGCTGGTGTGCGGCTGCCACGTGCACATCGGCGTGGAGGACCGGGCCCAGGCCCTGGAGCTCTCCAACCGGATCCGCCCCTGGCTGCCGGTCCTGCAGGCGCTCGCCGCCAACTCCCCCTTCGACCGCGGCCGGGACACCGGGTACGCGAGCTGGCGGGCGGTCGAGCACGCTCGCTGGCCCACGGTGGGGCCCGCCCCCGTCCTGGACGAAGGGTCCTACGAGCGCATCGCCGAGGCCCTCGTAGGGTGCGGAGCCCTCCTGGACCGACGGATGATCTATTGGTACGCCCGGCCCTCCGAACACGTGCCGACGCTCGAGGTCCGTGTCGCCGACGTGAACTCCGATCTCGACACCGTCGTCCTGCTGGCGGTGCTCGTGCGGGGGCTCGCCGCCACCGTCCGGCCGGAGATCGACGAGGGCCGACCGGCTCCGTGTGTCGAGTGCGGAAGGCTGCGGGAGGCTCACCGGCTCGCGGCCCTGCACGGCCTGGACGGTGACGGACTGGATCCGTTCGGCGGGGCGCGCCTTCCGGCCTGGGACCTGGTCGACCGGCTGCGCGAACGGGCCGCACCCGGGCTCCGCGCCTCGGACGACCTGCTCCTCGTCGACACCCTGCTCGACCGGCTGCGCACCGCGGGAGGCGGCGCCGCCGGACAGCGCGCGGCCCACGGGCGCCGCGGGAGGCTGAGCGATGTGGTGGACGCCCTCGCGAGGAACGTGGCCGGCGCCTGACCGCCGCGATGCGGCGGGCGCACCGCGGGGCGCTGCCCGGATCCGTGCTGCCGCACGGCTGGAGTCCCCGGCCGGGACGTCCTACCGTGGGAAAAGCACCAGCTGGAGCGGCCATGGCCATGAGCGGATCCGAGGGGCCCGGACGGCCGTCGTTGCCCGGCCGGCTGGGCAGTACGATCCGCCGGGTGCGGGCCGGCCGCCGCTGGGGGCACGTTCGGGAGCTGCAACTGTGGCAGCGCTCACTGGGATTCGCCGCCCTCGGGTTCCTGACCCTGGTCCCCCTGCTCGTCGTCGTATCCGCTGCGGACGCCACCGGCGGGCAGGGCTTCGCGCAGTGGCTCGGTGACGGGATCGGCGTGTCGGCACCCGCCATGGTGGAGATCAAGCAGCTCTTCGCCCTGCCCGGCCAGGTGTGGCGGACCACGACGGCGTTCGGCCTCGCCCTGCTCACCGTGTTCGGGCTGTCCTTCGGCACGCTGCTGCAGAGCGGCTACGAGAAGCTCTGGGGCCTGCCCCCGGCCCGCTGGTGGGCCAGGTGGCGGCACGTCGTGTGGCTCGCCGTACTGATCGGCGCCCTCTACCTCTCGGCGATCTCCCCGCCGTGGCGCGCCTCCCCTGCCCGCGGCTTCGTCACCGTCGCGATCGGCACCCTGTTCTTCTGGTGGTCCCAGCGGCTGCTGCTCGCCGGCCGGATCCCCTGGACCGCCCTGCTGCCCGGAGCGGTGGCCACCATGCTCGGGCTGTTCGGGCTCCGGGTCTTCTCCCGCCTGGTCTTCTCACCGCTGATCGCTTCCAGCGCCGTCACGTACGGGCCCTTCGGCACGGTCCTGGTCATCCAGTCCTGGCTGGTCGGCGTGGGCGTCGTCGTGTTCGGCGGCGCGCTGCTCGGCCGGCTCCTCCACGACGAACTGGCGCGCCCCGCGACCCCTCCGGAGGAAGGTCGCTGAGGCGCGCCGGGCCCCGCCGCCGTGGCGGCGGGGCCGTGCCCTGAGGTGGCGCGTGCCCGTGTCTCACTCCGGCGCGGTCGAGTGCTTCCAACTCGTGCACAGGGCCCAGATGATGAACACGTCGATCGCGATGATGATGATGGACCACCAGGGCTGGTACGGCAGCCACATGAAGTTGAGGATCACGCTGATGCTGGCGAGGGCGATACCCGCGCCCCGGGCCACGTTCGAGCCGGCGATCAGGCCCACTCCGGTGAGCACGACGATGATGCCGAGGACGAGATGGATCCAGCCCCATGCCGTCAGGTCGAATTCGAAGACGTAGTTGCCGATGCGCGCGTAGACGTCGTCATTGGCGATGGCCGCGATGCCCTGGAAGATCGCAAGGCAACCGGTCACGAGGAGGAGGACCGCGGCGAACAGCGTGCCCGTGCTCCCCGCACTATCGTTCTGGCTGCCGGGGAACAGCGGCGCGTTGCCCGGCGCAGGGCCGGTGTTCCAGTTCCCCCCGGTCGGTGTCGGCTGACCCATGGAATTCACCTCACAGATGGCGGTACGGCGCCGGACCGTCCTGCTCCGGCTCGGCCGGGTCGCAGGCATCGGCGCCCATATCGCAGTGTCGTCCGGCGGACGGGTTCTTGTGATCACCCGAAGCGGGTGGTCTTCGCTCCCCCGGGAGCGCGTGCAGAGTCAGGCCGGCAGCTGGCGCATTTCGAGGACCCGCAGGCCCAGGGACTGGAAGCGCGTGAGCAGCCCGTACAGGTGGGCCTCGTCGGCCACGCTGCCGTGCAGGAGGGTCTGCTCCCGGACGGGGATGCGGGCGAGCTCGGGGAAGTTCGCGGCGAGCGTGTCCGGCACGACGCCCGAGACGCGGAATTCGTAGCGCATGAGAGCACTCACTCCTCTCGGAACGAAGGCGTCGGGGGGTGGGACTGGGACGGTGCCCGGCCCGCTCCTGGCCTTCGCTCCCATCGTCGGTCCTCGCCCGGCGGCTCGGCATCGCCCGGTACGGGCGAGAAGGCCGGGCGCGCCCGCTGCCGCCGAGCCCGGCGTCACAGCATCCCGAGGTCCTGGGCCCGGTGGACGGCCTCGCTGCGCCGGGTGACGGAGAGCTTGCGGTAGATGCTCTTCAGGTGGGTCTTGACCGTGTTGGCCGACAGGTACAGCTCGGCCGCGATCTCCTCGGTGGACAGCAGCTCGGCGGCCTTGCGCAGCACCTCGGTCTCCCGCCCGCTCAGCGGCTCCACCACGGGCGGCTGCTGCCCGCCGGCCGTCGGCGCCGGCGCACGTACGGGGGTGCGGGGGTACAGCCAGCCGTGCAGCCGGGCCAGCTGCGGGTCCCGGCGCAGGATCCGGCGCACCCAGGGGCCGCTCTCCGTGAACATCCGGCGCAGCGCCTCGGGCCGGGCGAGCCCCAGCGCCTCCCCGAGCCGCCGCCGGGCCTCCTCGGGGTCGCCGTCGGCCGCGGCGATCTCCGCCTGGAGGAGGCGCGCCCGTGCCCGTGCCGGCGCCGCAACGCCGTCGTCCGCCGGCATGCCCGCGAGGACCTCCGCCGCACGGTCCCCGTGGCCGGCGGCCAGCAGGGCCCGGGCCCGGGCCAGCACCTGCTCCGGCCGGTCGCCGTCCTCGCCCTCTGCGCCTTCCACTGAGTCCAGGACCTGGAGGGCCGCGACGGCGTCACCCCGTGCCAGCTGTGCGGCCGACTCGGCCACGGCCAGTCCGGCCACCGCCCAGGAGTGCAGCCGTACCGGCGCCGCTGCCGACCGCAGCGCGCGGAGCGCGGCGAGCGCGGCCTCGGCGTCGCCCTCGGCCGCCGCGAGCGCGGCGCCGGTCATAGCGGCCAGGACCGCGGCCACGGGCTCCGGACGGGGCCCCGCCTCCGAGCCCGCCAGGTCGAGGTGGCAGCGGGCGGCCGCCAGGTCGTCCTGCTGCACGGCCACGCCTGCGAGGGCGAGGTGGCCGGCACCGGTCCGGCGTCCGGTCGGCAGGGCATACTGCTCGGCCGCGGCGAGCGAGGCGCGGGCGTGCGCGACCGCCTGCCGCAGTCGGCCGCGCATCAGCTCGGCCAGGGCCAGTGAGCCGAGCGCGTCGCAGAGCGGGTACTCCGTACCGGGCTTGCCGCACGCGTCGACGGCGGAGGTGAGGACGGACACCGCGCGATCGGGGTGTCCGGCGCCGAGCTCGGCCGCGCCGAGACCCGCCAGCACCAGGGCGCGGATCTCGGGGCGCTCGGCGAGGAGGTGCGGCGGCAGCTCCGGGAGCACACGCTCCACTTCGGCCGCCGCCCGCTCGGTGGCCGTCAGGTCGTCCGCCAGCCGCCCTGCGAGTACGCCGACGAAGGCGCGGGCCAGCCTCGCCGCCGGACCGGAGTCCGGGCCCGGGTCCGCGTCCACCCGCCGGAGCCCGGCCTCGCATCCCGGGAGGTCCTGTTCGGCCAGTCGGCAGGCCGCGCCGACCAGTGCGGGCGCCGTACCCGTCCCGTCGGCCGGCATGCCGGCGAACGCCCGGCCCAGCTGGTCCGCCTCCAGGCCGGTGATGAGTCGTCCGATCGCCAGGTTGTCGACCACGTGCGCCGCCGCGAACTGCCAGTCACCGGCGGCCGCGCCCTGGACGACCGCTTCCGTGAGCCGGCCGGTGCGGGCCAGCCAGCGCGCCGCCTGCCCGTGCAACCGGGCTTCGAGGCCGGGGCGGCGCTGCCGGAGGTGCGCCCGCAGCACTTCGGCGAACAGCGGATGCAGCCGGTACCAGGCCGATGCGTCGATCCGTTCCAGGAACGCGTTGTCGCGGGCCAGCCCGGCGAGCGTCCGGGCGCCGTCGTCGCGGCCGGTCAGCGCGTCCGCGAGGTCCGGATGGATGCGGTCCGTGACACAGACCCGCAGCAGCAGGTCCTGCGTGAGCGGCGGTTGCGCGTCGAGCACCTCCTTCAGGAGGTAGTCGGCGATGATCGTGCGGTCGGCGGCGAACTGGCGGAGGAAGATCTCGGGGTCGGCGCTGTGCTGCATGGCCAGGGCGCACAGGCGCACTCCTGCCGCCCACCCCTCGGTCCGCTCCACCAGCAGCCTGATCCCCTCCTGGGAGACCGTCAGCCGGTGCTCGCCCAGAAGCGCCTCGGCGTCCTCGTGGGTGAACCGGAGGTCCGCCTGGCGGATCTCGGTGATCTCGCCGGCCGCCCGGTAGCGGTGGAGCGGAAGGAGCGAGTCCGTGCGGCCGGTGAGGACGATGCGCAGGCCCCCGGCCGCATGCCGGAGCACGAAGTCCAGGCCCTCCGCCACCGCCGCGGGCGGCTGGGCCGTGTCGAACTGGTCGAGCACGAGGACGGCGGGCTGCGCCGACTCGGCCAGCCCCTCCGCCAGACGGACCAGGAACGACCGGGTCACTCCTTCGGCGCGCGTGGGCCTGCCCACGCCCGCCGGGAGCGCCACCCCGCCCCGGTGGAGGGCCTCCAGGACGTACGCCCAGAGCGCGCCGGGAGCGTCGCCCGGCTCGACGGTCAGCCACACGGGGGGACGCGGCGCGAGCCCTCCGGCCGCCCAGTGGGCGGCGAGCACCGTCTTGCCCGAACCGGCCGGACCGTTGACGAGGGTGAGCGGCCCCCGTGCCCCGGCCGTCATGCGCTTCAGCAGCTCGGGCCGGGGCACGAGGAGCTGCGGCACGGCCGGAACGGCGAATCGTGCCGTGAGCATCGGGTCACCGGACGGCGGCGGGCTCCCGTGCGGCGGACGCACGGGTGAATCGGTCCCTGCGGGGTTCTCCATGCGGTCACCGGGGTCGGGTCAGTGGTCTGCGGATCCGGGTCCGGGTCCGGGTAGCCGGTGCGGACTGTGGCTCGCCCGCGCTCTCCACTGAAACCGTGATCAGTGGTGATCACCAGTCGTGTCACCTGCTCCGGGTGACGTGTCCCGTTCGGCGCAGGCTACGGCCGTGTTCACGACGCCCCGGCCGACGACAGGGCAGCCTGGGGAGGGAGGTCCGCCCGGGAGCCCTTCGCACGTCGACCGGGCGGCCCTTCCCCAGCGGCCTTCAGCGGTACGGCGGGCCGATGACCGACCGGCCGACCTCGACGAGGGTCACCCCGTCGTGCTCGACCCTGCCGCCGTACCCGAGCTCCGGCACCTCCGGCCAGATCAGCTGCTCCCAGCGGATCATGCCGTGGTTGTCGCCCACCAGGCCGGTGAACCGGTCCTCGACGCTGCCGACGGGCTGGTCCAGGATGAACGTCCCGATCGGGAGGAGGGGGGCGAGGTCGTCCGCATCCTCGGAGAGTTCGGACGCATGGCCATCGGTTCGCAGGTCCGCGTCCTCGTCGACCACCCTCGCCCAGATCGCGTCGTTCTCCGTACGGAACCAGGCGTCCGGCAGCGCCCGGCGCAGCCGCAGCACCTCCACGACCGTGCAGAGCTCCACGTCCACGGACACCTGCGCGTACTCCCGCTCGCCCAGCGCGAGGAGCCGCCGCGCCAGGGCGAGGGCCGCCGCCGGGTCGGACGTGCGGAAGACGGGATAGGAGACGAAATCGGCACGTGCACTGTACGAGCGGCTGGGCTACGTCGCTTACGGCCGGAAACCGGACGCGTGGGACGAGCAGGCCCCCGATGGATCGTTGCGCCGCTACGAAACGATGTGCGCGTTGATGCGGAAGGAACTCCCGTAGCCCCGGCCGATCCATGAACGCGGCACGTGTTGCGGACTCGCCGCACTGTCAGTCCCGTTCGCTAGGGTCTGCGGCCATGACGGAGACGACAACCGAAGCATGGCCGGAACCTCCACTCGCCGGCACCGAGGCGGCAGCCGTCCTCGGCGCCCTGGAACGCCAGCGGGCCACGCTGGCCTGGAAGTGCTCCGGCCTGGACGATCTTGGCCTACGCGCCACGGTCGGCGCATCCAGCATCACTCTGGGCGGTCTGCTCAAACACCTGGCGCACGTGGAGGACAGCCACTTCGCCCGCCTGTGGCTCGGCTCTCCCGTCGGCGCTCCCTGGGACACCGTCGACTGGGACAGCGCCCCCGACTGGGACTACCGCTCCGCTGTCGAGGACTCCCCTGGGCAACTGCTCACCCTCTGGCAGGAATCAGTTGCCCGCTCCCGTGCCATCGTCGACAAGGCACTCGGCACGGGCGGGCTGGAACAACTCGGCGCCTACACCACCCCTGGCGGCGAACGCCCGAACCTCCGCCGCATCCTCCTGGACCTTGTCGAGGAGTACGCCCGCCACGCAGGTCACGCCGACCTCATCCGCGAATCCGTCGACGGCCTTACGGGCGAGGACCCACCGAGGTGAAGCAGGTACGCCGCGAGGCGGGCTGCGGGGCGGCGCGGGCCTGACAGTTCCCGTCGAGACCGTCGGGCCCCGCATTACCTCTCTGCGCGTCCGTGGTTCCCGACGCGGGCCTCGGGCTCAGGCTCCGGCCAGCTCGGCGTTCGCGCGGTCGGTGACCAGGGTCAACACGCGGCCCGCGATGGCGAGGTCCTCGGCCAGGATACCGGCGTACAGCCGGGCGGCGATCTCGGCGCCCTCGGCCGCGATGCTCTCGTACAGCTCCCGTCCGGCGTCCGTGAGCCGCACCCGGGACACCTGCGCCGGATCCTCTTCGAGCAGCTTCCCGGCCGTCAGCTCCTCGATCACTGCGCGCACGACCGACGCGTCGGTCTTCAGGAAACCGCAGACGTCGCCGACGAGCTCGTCGCGTCCGATGGACTCGCCCGCGGACGCGACGGTCCGGAGCGTCACGCTCTGGTGGAAGGTGGCGCCGTGGCGGACCAGCGCGTCCTCCAGGAGGGCACGCGCGGCGTGGTGCGCCAGGGCTATGACACGGGCGTTGACCGCGATGGGGACGGTGGGTGCGGTGGTGGTCATGGTTGCTCCTCGTCGTTCTCGGTGTACGGATCAAGAGGTGCGTCGAGCAGGGTCGCCAGCTCGCGGGTGAACTGCCGCGTCCGCGGGCTGTCCTGTCCGCCGAGCGGCTCCAGCAACTGGTCCAGCAGGCCCTGGACCACCTTGATCGCGCGGCGTGCGACGTCGCGCCCCTGCTCGGTGAGCGACAGCTGCACGGCCCGCGGGTCGTCGGGGTCCCGGGTGCGGGCGAGAAGTCCGGCGGCCTCCAGTGCACGGGCGAGTTTGGACACGTACAGCGGTTCGAGCCCGGTGTGGTCGGCGAGCTGCCGCTGGCTGGGCCGCAGCCCGGAGCGCCCCATGCCGTACAGCGAGGCCATCAACGCGTACTGCGCATGGGTCAGTCCCAGCGGCGCGACCGCACGGTCGACGGCCACCCGCCATTTCATCGACAGTCGCCAGACCTGAAATCCCGGCGTGCCGCCCTCAGTTGGTGAACTCACAGAAAAATACAGTACATGGACACTATGTACATGGCTACTGTTTTCGCGCCGGGGGCAGCCGATCAGCTCGGGGCCGATCAGCCCGCTGCCCGGACCGTGAGCCACGACAGACAGCGGCGGAACCGGCAGGATGTGCGGGTGAACCAGGTGACCATCAGCGAAGAAGACCGCCGCCTCCTCGGCCTCTGGGCCGCCGATTGCGCCGAGCGGGTACTGCCGCTGTTCGAGGCGAAGGCTCCCGATGACACCCGCCCGCGCGAGGCGATCGAGGTCCTGCGGACCTTCACGCGCACGGGGAAGAGGACGGCACGCCTGCGCTCGGTCGCCTGGGCAAGTCACAAGGCCGCGGGCGAGGTCGGCGATCCGGTCGCCGCTGCCGCCGCGCGCGCCGTCTGCTACGCGGCAGCGGCCCCGTACATCCACTCATTGGCCACCCCTCACCAGGCGAAGCACATTCACGGACCGGCCATGTACGCCGCGCTCGCTCGCGAGCTCTCGGCCGGCGATGACGCCGCCGCGGGCGACGAGGAGCTGCGATGGGCGATCGGGCACGCGTCGCCGGAAGTGCGCGCGCTGGTGCGGCTGATGCCGGCCTGCGAGCCCGGTCGCAGCCGACTGGCCGTGCTGCGCCACCAGTTGGACTCGGCTTTGCGCCACTGACCCGTCAGGTGCGCCCGTTCCGCTGAGCGGTGGCTCCCGGATAATGACGACCAGCCGAAGGGGCGGCTCGTGTCGACTGGGGGAAGAGCCATGCGCATAGGTGTCTATCTCGCACATCCGCGGTCGGGAAGCTTCAATCACGCGCTGTTCGACGCGGTGGTGGAGGAGCTGCGCGGGCGGGACTGTCAGGTGGTGGCGCACGATCTGTGCGCCGAAGGGTTCGCGCCGGTGCTGTCCGCCGAGGAGACGGGGACGGTCGAGTCGGCGTCACGGGCCCACGATGCGCAGGTGGAGCTCCACCGGGCCGAGGTGGCCACGCTCGACGCCATGGTGTTCGTCCACCCGAACTGGTGGGGCATGCCACCCGCCGTCCTCGCGGGCTGGGTGCAGCGCGTACTCGCGCCCGGCGTCGCCTACAAACTGGGCACCGCGGAGGGCGAGCCGGCGGGACTCCTGAAGGCAGGCAGGGCGCTCGTCCTGAACACCTCCGACACTCCCGCCGATCGCGAGAAGGCCGAGTTCGGCGATCCGCTGCACAGCATCTGGTCGGCATGTGTCCTGCCGTACGTGGGAGTTGCCGAGGTGCGCCGGATCGTCTTCCGTACCGTCACCGATTCGGACGAAGAGCAACGCGCGGCGTGGCTCGACGAGGCACGCCGGCAGGCCGCCGCACTGCTGACCTGACCGGCGGCGATTCGCCGCAGCCGCCGCCCGACGGGCGAGGAGTCGAAGATATTGCCGGATGCGGCCACGCTGTCCGGAAATCCTCGGCCAATTTGGTGACAAGCGCACTGATGTTTCATCATTGTGACAGCACGTCAGCTCTTGGCGTGCGTCGAGGAGGCGGGGGCGCCGGGGGGTCCCCCGTGCACACCGGTCGAAGCCGCAGGCGAGTTCTTGCTCTCGCCGTGCGCCGCCGGGGCTCCCGTCCCATATCCGTCACCAAGGCAAAGGCCCATGTCCGCCCAGCAACTCTCGGACCTCATACGTTTCGCCCGTCACAACTCACCCTTCTACCGGGACCTCTACGCGTCCCTGCCGCCACACGCCGACCGCCTCACCGACCTGCCGGTGGTCGACCAGAAGGAGTTCTGGGCGGCCAACACCCTTCACGACAGCCGCGTGCTGACCGGCCCGCTCAGCGAGGCCACGGTCTACAAGACCGGCGGCACCACAGGCTCCCCCAAGTTCTCCGTCTACACCCGCGACGAGTGGCGCACCTTCGTCACCTCCTTCGGCCAGGGCCTTGTGGACACGGGCCTGCGCCCGGGACACCGCGTCGCGGACCTCTTCTACGCCGGGGAGCTGTACGCCAGCTTCCTGTTCGTCCTCGACTCGCTCGCCCACGCGCCCGTCGACAACGTCCGTCTGCCGATCGGCGGCGGCGCGCCGCCGGAGACGACGATCCCCACGCTGCGCGATCTCGCCGCCCAGGTGCTGGCCGGCACGCCCACCACCCTGTGCCGGCTCGCCGAACAGGTCGTCTCCACGGGTGTCCGGCTCGACTCCGTCGAGCTGCTGCTCTTCGGCGGTGAGGCGCTCTTCGACGACCAGCGGCGCCTGCTGGCCACCGCGTTCCCCCGCGCCGAGGCCCGTTCCGTCGGGTACGCCAGCGTCGACGCCGGCCTCCTCGGCCGCCCCGTACCCGGCCCCGACGCACGGGTGCACCGCGCCTTCACCCCGCACTCGGTCGTCGAGATCCTCGACGACTCCACCGATGAGCCCGTCACCGAACCGGGGCGGCCCGGCCGCGTCGTCGTCACCAGCCTCTTCCGCCGGCTCATGCCGATCATCCGCTACCCCGCCGGCGACCGGGCCGAGTGGACCGGCACCGGCCCCGGGCACTTCCGGATCCTCGGCCGCGCCGAGGAAGGCGTCCGGGTGGGCCCCGTCTCCCTCTACACCCAGGACGCCCAGGACGCCGTGACCGCGGCGGACACCGCAGGGCAGGTGGTCGGCATGCAGCTCGTCGTCCGCCGCTGGGACGGCCGCGACGGGCTCGTCCTGCGACTGGCGACGGCCCCCGGCGACCCCGGCCACGGCCGGGAGCAGCTGGCCGGGGCCGTCGTCGCGGAGCTGGAGGCCGTACGGCCGCTGTATCCGGAGAGCGTGCGCGCCGGGTTCGTGCACCCGCTCTCGGTGGAGTGGGCACGCCACCGCGACCTCGCCGTCAACCCGCGCTCGGGCAAGCTCGTCCGGGTCCTCGACGAGAGGCCGACCGCATGACCGCCGCACCCGTGACCGAGGAGGTCACGAGCGAGGTCGCGGCCGGCGGCCGTCGTTCGCCGCTGATCCTGCGCAACCGCGCCTTCGGCGCCGTGTGGCTCGGCCAGGTCCTCACCCAGGCCGCCGTCCGCATGTTCCAGGTCGGCGTGTCCTGGTGGATCGTCGCCTACGCCGTGCACGACGCCCGCGGTCTGGCCTCCGGGCTGTTCATGGCGGCCTGCACCCTGCCCGCCGTGGCGCTGGCGCCCGTCGTGGCGGCGGCGGTCGGCCGGTTCGCCCACCGTTCGGTGCTGCGGACCGCCGCGACCCTGGCTGGGGCCGCCTCCGGCGCCCTCGCGCTGTGGGCGTACGGCGGCGGGCTGCCGCTCACCGCCGTGTACGCCGCCGCTCTCGCCCTGGCCACCTGCCAGGCCTTCTTCGACCCCTGCCTGACCACCTCGGTGCCCGAACTCGTCGACGACGCCGACATCGAGACGGCCACCGGCTTCGAGTTGTCCACCCAGTCCCTGGCCGGCCTCGGCGGAGCGCTGCTCGGCGCCCTGACCGTGGACCGGGCGGGCGTGGCCGGGCTGGCCGTCGGCTGCGCGGCCGCCTACGCCGGGGCGGCCCTGCTCATCGCGAGCGCCCGCTTCCGCCCCACCGGAGCCACCGGAGCCACTGAACCCACCGAAGCCACCGTGGCCGACGGGGTCTCGGCAGACGCGCCCCAGCGGCGCGGCCTCCGCCGGATCCTGGGCGAACTGCCCTACGTACGGCGGATCCTGGTCTGCTTCACCGCGGCGAACCTCTTCACCACCGCCGTCTTCGTCGTCATCCCCCTCTACACCCGCTCGGTCCTCCAGGGCGGTGGCGGCACCGTGGCGCTGCTGGAGGCCTCCCTGGGTGCCGGCGCGCTCATCGGCGCCTTCACCGGGACCCGCGTGCCGGGCCGGCCCACGGTCGCCGGCGCCTGGTGCCTGGGCCTGATGGCCCTCGCGCTGGCGGTGCCCGGGCTGCTCCCGCACCGTCCGGTCGTCGCGGGCTGCCTGGCCGTGGCCGGATGGTGCGCCGGGGCGGTGAGCGTCCGCTTCGTGGCCCTCTTCCAGCGGCTGGTTCCGACGGCGGACAAGCCCGGCTTCTTCGCCGTGATGCAGGCCGTACTGGGCGCCTCGCTGCCGGTGGCGTCCCTCGTGTTCGGCTTCGCCGGCGATTTCCTCTCGCCCCGGACGCTGTGCCTGGTGCAGGGGGCGGGCCTGGTCCCCGCTGCCCTCGCGCTGGCCCTGCTCGGGTCCCGTACGCCCGAACCGGACGCAGCGGATGCGGATTCTGGAGCGGACACGGACACGGACGCGGGCCACGGCACGGAATCCGTCGGAGGCACCCGGTGAACCCCGTCATCACCCCGGCCACCCCGGCGGACATCGCCGAACTGCGCCAGCTCTACTACGCCGTCTACGGGCCGCACTACCCGGTGGCCCTCGGCACCGACCCGGCCGAGATGGCCCGGCTCATGGCGGACCCGCACTCCCTGTGGCTCGTCGGCCGCTGCGCCGGCACCGGGGCCCTGACCGCGTCCGCCGCCATCCACGGTGAACCGGGCAGCCGCATCGG
Organism: Streptomyces sp. NBC_00207; assembly: GCF_045160965.1. Lineage (NCBI taxonomy): Bacteria > Bacillati > Actinomycetota > Actinomycetes > Kitasatosporales > Streptomycetaceae > Streptomyces > Streptomyces sp. NBC_00207. The sequence continues at coordinate 804,520 of NZ_CP130715.1, forward strand.
CCGCCTGGAGGGCATCGCCGTCCACCCCGGGCACCGCTCGGGGGGCCTGGCCGCCGCCCTGACCGAGTCGCTGTGCGCCGGGATGCTGGACACGGGGCGGCTGGACTCGGTCTACGCGACCGTACGCACCGTCAGTTCCGGACCGCAGCGCGTCGTCGCGCGCAACGGCTTCCGGCCGCTGGGCATCCTGCCCAATGCGGTGGATCTCCGCAGCCGCGAAAGCCTCGCACTCTACGCGCGTCACTCCGAGGGCGTGCTCGACCGCCGCATCCCCGTCACCGAAGTACCCGCCCCGCTGCTGCCGTTGCTGCGCACCGCGGAGGCCGCCCTCGGCATCCGCTACCCCGCGGTCCGCGCCGCCGCCGGCCCGCTCCCGGCGCCCGCACCGCAAGGGGCCGCCGAACGACTGGAGATGATCGAGGCGCCCGGCTTCGTGCGCCGCCGGTTCCGCGAGCGGTTCCCCTGCGCCGAAGGCTGGTTCTACCCGCTGCACACCCCGAACGTGCTGCTCACCCCGGAGGACGGCCGGTTCGAGGTCTACGCCTACCTCAACCGCGCCGGAGGGTACGCCTCCCTGCTGACCGCCCACCCCGGCCCGGCCGCCGCGGCCGCGTACCTCGAACCCGTCACCAGGGCCCTCGCCCGGGCGGGTGCCGGCTACGTCGAAGCTCTGGTACCGCTCGCACACCGGGAGGCCCTTTCGGCCTTCCTCGCCCAGGGGTTCGTCGCCGGGGCCCTCTACCCGGCGATGCGCGCCGACGGCGAGGGCTTCCATGACTACGCCGTCCTCTCCCGGTCCAGCGAGCGGATCGACTTCCGCGGCGTCGCCGTCGAACCGCCCCTCCAGCCCTATCTGGACTGCTACACGTCGGCCTGGGCGTCGACTCACCTGCCCACATCACCCGAGGTCGCCTCATGAATCCCGTGAACACCACGAACCACATGAACCCCCATCTCGCACCGGTCTCCGTACCTGATCCGGCCCTCCTGCCGCACGTACAGCAGCTGTGCGACCTGACCGATCCGTACGCCTTCGGCCCCGCGGAGGACACGCTGTTCGCCGCCGCCATGGCGGAGACCAACGCCTGGCACTCCGAGCGCTCCCCGTTCTTCCGCTCCCTGTACGAGGCCACGGCGCCGGCCGAGCCGTACCGCACGCCGCTCGTCCACGCGAACTTCTTCAAGCGCCACGAGGTGCTCTCCATCCCGTGCGAGGACGTCGAGCTGCACCTGACCTCCTCCGGCACCACCGGCCAGAAGTCGCAGATGTTCTTCGACCACTGGACCATCCGCTCCGCCCAGCGCATGGTCGCCAGGATCTTCGAGCGCAACGGCTGGATCACCCCCGACCAGGAGGTCAACTACCTCCTCTACAGCTACGAGCCGGCCCCGTCCCTGAACCTGGGGACCGCCTTCACCGACAACTACCTGTGCGACTTCGCCCCCGCGCGCAGCGTCGAGTACGCGCTGCGCAACACCGGCGGCGACCACGAGTTCGACCCCTTCGGCTGCATCGCCGCGCTGCGCCGCTTCGAGCGCGAGGACGCCCCGGTCCGCATCCTCGGCTTCCCGGCCTTCCTCTTCTTCACCCTGGAGCGCATGCGCTCCATGGGGCTGCCTCCGCTGCGCCTGCCCGAGGGCTCCCTCGTCGTCCTCGGCGGCGGCTGGAAGGGCCACGCCGACCGGCGCATCGGCAAGGCGGAGCTGTACTCCCGCGTCACCGAGCAGCTCGGCATCCCGGGCGAGCGGATCCGGGACACCTTCGGGTCGGTGGAGCACTGCATCCCGTACATCGAGTGCGACCACCACCGGCTGCACGCCCCCGTCTGGTCCCGGGTGACGATCCGCTCCACGCGCACGCTCGAACCGCTGCCGTACGGGGAGCCGGGCTACCTGCACCTCGTGTCGCCCTACATCACCTCGGTACCGGCGCAGAGCGTTCTCATGGGCGACCTCGCCTCCCTCCGGCCGGGCGACGCCTGCGGGTGCGAGCTGGAGACCCCCTGGTTCACCGTCCACGGCCGTGCCGGGGTGAGCCGCAACCGCAGCTGCGCGGTGGCCGCAGCCGAACTGATGAAGGGCATGGCGTGACCGTGACGGAGACCAAGGCCGCGTACGACCAGCACGGCGACGGCGCCGCGCACCACTACTGGCAGGGCGCGTTCATCGGCGACGAGGAGGCCGGGCGACGCCTCGCCGGTCTGCCGGCCGCCGTGGAGGCCGCGCTGGCCGAGGGGCTGGAGACCGAGACCGTCCTGGCCGCCTGCGACGCCCTCGCCGGCGCCCTGTGCGACCCGGACCACCCCGTGCACGCCCGGCTCGCCCCCCACCTGCCCGAAGGCGAGGACCCGGCCGTCCTGGCCGAGCTGGGCGTCCTCCTCGGTCGGCGGGAGCTGACCCGCAAGCTGCGCCGCGAACTGGGCGGAGCGGCTCCCGGCCGGCTGAACCGGGCCGATCCGCGCGAGACGGTCTACGAGGCCTGGGCGCCCGTCGGCCTGGTCGCCCACATCGCCCCCGGCAACGCCTCGACGGTCGCGCCGCTGAGCATCGTCGAGGGCCTGCTCGCCGGGAACGTCAACGTCCTGAAGACCAGCAGCGCCGACACCCTCCTCACCCAGCACCTGATGGCCGAGCTCGCGGCCCTGGACCCCAGCGGCGCGCTGGCCGCGCGGATCGTCGTGCTGCGCTTCCCGTCCTCCCGCCAGGAGTGGCTGCGCCTGATGTGCGCGCCCGCGGACGCCGTCGCCGTGTGGGGCGGTGAGGGGGCCGTCGAAGGGGTGGCGGCCCATGTGCCGGCCGGCTGCCGGCTGGTGGAGTGGGGGCACCGGATCTCCTTCGCGTACCTGACGGGCGACGCCTGGTCGGACGCCGGGACGCTCGACGCCCTCGCGGACGACGTGTGCCTGCACGAGCAGCAGGCCTGCTCCAGCCCCCAGGTGGTCTACCTCGACACCGAGGACGAGGGCGAGGTGTTCGCGTTCGCCGAGCGCTTCGCCGCGGTGCTCGCGGCGCGCCCCCCGGCCGTGACCGCCGCGCCCGCGGGCGGGCCGGATCCTGCCGAGGAGGCCGAGCTGACCACCACCGAGCTGGTGGCCCGTCTGGAGGAACACCTCGGTCTCACCAGGGTGTTCGCCGCGCCCGACGGCTCGTGGCGGGTCATGGCCGATACCCGGTCCCCGCTCACTGCCTCGCCGCTGCACCGCAGCGTGTGGGTCAAGCCGCTGCCCCGCAAGCGGCTGATCGCCACGCTGCGCCCGATGCGCCGCTATCTGCAGACCGCGGGCCTCGCGGGCAGCCGGACCGACATCGCCGAGCTGTCCCGCACCGTCCTGGCGGCGGGCGCCACTCGTGTCACACCGGTCGGCGCCATGCTGGACAGCTACGCGGGCGAGCCGCACGACGGCGTCTACGCCCTGCAGCGCTACAGCCGCCGCGTCGCGGTCCAGGCCGACCCGGCCCGCTTCGCCACCACCGCCTGCCTCGACGACCTGGCCCGGCCCGTCGTCCTGCCGCGTCCCGCCGGCCCGCTGCTGGGCAAGGGGGACGTGCAGGAGCTGGCCCCGCAGGTGGCGCGGGCCGATGCCGAGCTGTACTTCCGCAGCGGCGGCAGCACCGGCGCGCCCGCGCTGTCGATCTTCAGTTACGACGACTACGACACCCAGATGCACGCCGCCGCCCGCGGCCTGCTCGCCGCCGGCTACGACCCGGTCGGGGACCGCACCGCGAACCTCTTCTACTGCGGGGCCATGTACGGCAGTTTCATCAGCTTCTTCTCCGTGCTGGAGCGGCTCGGCGGGGTACAGCTGCCGCTGTCCGCCGGGCCGGACCACCGGGCGACGGCGCAGGCGCTGATCGACCTGGGGGCCGACACCCTCTTCGGGATGCCCTCCTACCTGTGGCAGCTGCTGCAGGCGGAGGGGGAGGCGCTGCGCGCGTACGGAGGCCTGCGCAAGGTCTTCTACGGGGGCGAGCACTTCACCGAGGAACAGCAGCGCACGCTGAAGGAGACGTTCGGGATCGAGACGGTCCGCTCGATCACCTACGGCAGCACGGACCTCGGCCCGCTGGGCTACCAGTGCACCGAGAGCTCCGGCGGCGTCCACCACCTGCACGCCGACCTCCACACGATGGAGGTCCTGGACCTGGCCGAGGACCGGCCGGTGGCTCCGGGCGAGACGGGCCGGCTGGTCTTCGCCACGCACGCCCGGCGCGGCCAGCACCTGGGCCGGTATGTGATCGGTGACCTCGGCCGGGAGATCCCGGGCCGCTGCCCGTGCGGCCGGCACGCGCCCCGGTTCGAGCTGCGGGGGCGCACCGGTGACGTGATGCGGGTGGCGACGTACTTCCTCAACCACCGGCGCTTCCTGGACCTGGCCGGGGAACAGGGCGGCCACCGGGGCGAGTTGCAGGTCCGGCTTGACGGTGCGGACGCGCGCGAGCTGCTGACCGTACGGGTGGAGCGGGCCGGGACGACGGATCCGGAGCGGCTGCGGGAGGTCTTCCTGGCCGGCTACCCGGAGCTCCGCTCGGCGGTGACGGAGCGGCTGCTGGACCTGGTGGTCGAGGCGGTCGACGGTGCGGCGCTGGACCGGAGCCCGACCAGCGGCAAGCTCCTCGCGGTGGTGGACGCGCGCCGCTAGGCCCTGCCCGCCCCACCTGCGCGTCGGCCCCGGTCCGCGACCGGGGCCGACGGCGCGGGTCGGCAACGACCTTGAGTTTCAGGACTGTTCATCCCCACGTGACAGTGGTCTATACCTTTAACACTAGGCTGGGTCACCTGAAACATGCACATGCACAGCCGTGGGGGGCTTTATGACCTTTCATCATCTTCCGCAGCCACCTTCCGACGAAGAGCTCTACTGGTACTTCGGACCGCAGCGCCGCTGGGTCCTGGTCGCCACCTCGCTCGCCTTCGTGTTCACGGCGGCGACCATGTTCACCTTCGCCCTGCGCACACCGGCGCTCTGGGCCTTCCTCGCTGTCCTCGGCCTCAACCTCGTTGCCCTGGTGCTCTCTTCCGTCAACAGCCTGCGCCAGCGCCGGCTCACCCGGCAGTCGCACGAGGTGCTCGTCCACGCCTGGCAGCCCGCGGCTCTGCCCCGTGTGGACCTGTACCTGCCGACCTGCGGCGAGCCCCTCCCCGTCCTGGCCAACGCCTACCGCGCGGTGGCGGAAGTCGACTGGCCCCGCGAGGCGTTGACCGTCTGGATCCTGGACGACGCCGACCGGCCCGAGGTCTCCGCGCTGGCCGCCTCGTACGGCTACGAGTACGTCGTGCGCCCCGACCGGGGGCACCTGAAGAAGGCCGGCAACCTCAACCATGCGCTCGCCCTGAGCAGCGCCGAGTTCATCGCGATCCTGGACGCGGACTTCGCGCCCCGGCCCGACTTCCTGCGCCATCTCGTCCCCTACCTGGCCGACCCCGCGGTCGGCATCGTGCAGAGCCCCCAGTGCTTCGACACCGACGAGACCATGGGCTGGATCCAGCGCGCCGCCGGCTCCGCCCAGGAGTGGTTCTTCCGGTGGATCCAGCCGTCCCGGGACGCCAGCGACGCCGCCATCTGCTGCGGCAGCAACGCCGTCTACCGGCGCAGTGCGATCGACCTGGCCGGCGGCTTCGCCCGGCTCGACCACAGCGAGGACCTCTACACCGGACTCGCCCTCCACGAGCAGGGTTTCCGCACCCTGTACGTACCGGTGCTGGTCGCCAAGGGCACCTCCCCCGACCACGTCACCTCCTTCGTCAACCAGCAGTACCGGTGGGCGATGGGCAACCTCCACCTGCTCGGCACGCCCGTGCTGGGGCGGATGCGTGCGCCCTGGCGGATGCGGCTGTGCTTCTACGAGGGGATCGTCGGGTACCTGACCACGGCGGTGAACACGTTCGCAGCGCCACTGCCGCCGCTGGTGATGATGTTCTGGTACCCGGACCACATCCGCCCCTGGCACGTACTGCCGCTGCTCGCTCCGCTGTGGCTCTGGCACGTGCTGCTGCCGCGGATCAGCCGGACCCGCTGGCGGGTGGAGGTGATCCGGGCGAACGTCCTGACGAGCGTGGCCGCCGCGACGGCGTTCCTGCACACGCTGCGGGGCCGCAGCGCCGCCTGGGTCCCGACCGGCACGCGGAGCGCGGCGGCTCCGGGCGGGATGGCCCGCCGCGTGGTGGCCGTCTCACTGGCCTGGCTCGTCCTCTCCAACAGCGCGGCCGCCACGGGGCTCGCGCTGGCGGTCGCCCGCAACGGCTGGGAGCCCAACTGGGGCCTGCTCCTCTACCTCCTGGTGCAGTGCCAGATCAACATCCCGCTGATCCGGGACCTGCTGGCCGAGCTGTACCCGGCCGCCGGACCGCTGCGCGCCCGCGTACGGGCCGCCCTGCGCCCCCGCGGCGGGATGCTGCCGCGCCGCTGGCCCGAGACCGTCGCCGCGTCCGCCGTCCTCCTGCTCACCGGCCTGCTCGCCTCGGGATGGGTCGACCCGATGCTTCCCTGGCTGAGCTGAAAGGCGCCCTCACCATGTCCTTCCTCCTCACGCCCGGCCGGCGGAGCCCTGCCGCGCCCCCGTCCGGATCCGGTGCCGGCGTCGAGTCCGGGCCCAGCCCGCACCGGTCCGCCTTCCGGCCCGACGTCGAAGGGCTGCGCGCGGTCGCCGTCCTCGCGGTCCTCGCCTTCCACGCCGGGATCCCCTGGGCCACCGGCGGCTTCGTCGGCGTGGACGTCTTCTTCGTCATCTCCGGATACCTGATCACCGGTCTGCTGGTCCGCGAGGCGATCACCACCGGCCGGATCCGGCTCGGTGACTTCTTCTCCCGGCGCGCCCGACGGCTGCTTCCCTCGGCCGCCGTGGTGCTCGGCGCGGTGGCGGTCGCCGGAGCCCTGCTGACCGTGCCGCTGCGCCGCACCGACGTGGAGTACGACGTCGTCGCGGCGGCGCTGTCCCTCGCCAACTGGCGGTTCGTGTCACAGCAGACCGACTACCTCGCCGCCGGCCACGAGCAGAGCCCACTGCTCCATTTCTGGTCCCTTGCCGTCGAAGAGCAGTTCTACCTGTGCTGGGCCCCGCTGCTGGCGGTGCTCGTGCTCTGCACGGCCCGGGCGGTCCGCCGGGGCCGGGCCGTGCGCTCCGCCGTGGTGCTGGTCGCCGCGCCGCTGACCCTCGCGTCGTTCGCCCTGGCCCTGCACTGGACACGGCACTCCGTGTCCCTGGCCTACCTCGGAACGCCCTCGCGCGTCTGGCAGTTCGGCGTCGGCGCCATGCTCGCCCTGCTGCCCTGGCACCTGATGCGCGGGCCGCGACCGCTGCGGCTGCTGTGCGGCTGGGCCGGGGCCGCCGCGATCGGCTGGTGCGTCGTCGCGTACGACGCCGCGACCCCGTATCCCGGTTTCGCGGCGCTCGTGCCGACCCTGGCCACCGCCGCCGTGATCCTCGCCGCGATACCCGGCCGGGGCGAGCGGAACGCCCCGGGCAGCCACGAGGTCGGACGGCTGCTGGCGGGGCGGGCGCCCCGGGCCGTCGGGCGGCTCTCCTACAACCTGTACCTGTGGCACTGGCCGGTCCTCGTGCTCGCCGAGGCCCGGACCGGCCCGCTCGGCTGGCCCGCGAAGACCGCGCTGACGCTGGCGGCCGTGCTGCCCGCGCTCGCCACAATGCGCTGGGTCGAGCAGCCGCTGCGCCGCAGCCGTACGGTCTCCGAACTCCCCCGCCGCGGACTGTCGGTGGGCGTCACGGCCATCGTGCTGCCGGTCGTCCTCGCGCTGGTGGCGGGCACCACGACCCTGCACCGGCTGGGCCCGGCCACCCCGGTCGACCCGAAGGGACTGCCCCCGGGCGCCGCCTCGGGCCCCACCCTGCTCGCCCGGACCTCCGGCACCCCGCTCGTGGACGGCCCGGTGGTGCCGAGTCCGGTCCAGGCGCGCGCGGACTTCCCGCCGGACGGGGCCTGCGAGGTCGCCCCGGCCGAAACCCGCAGTCCGGACTGCCTGTTCGGCGCCGTTGACAGTCCGGACCGGATCGTGCTGCTCGGCGATTCGCACGCCGGGCAGTGGTTCTCCCCGATGCTGGCGCTGGCTGCCGGACGGGGCTGGGCGCTGCAGGAACTGGTGAAACAGGGCTGCCCGCTGCCGGAGCTGGCAGTGGACAGCCCCCAGCTCGGGCGTGCCTACCGGGAGTGCGACACCTGGCGGGCGGACACCCTGGAGAGGCTGGGGCAGCAGCCGAAGCCCCGGCTCATCGTGATCGCCTCCCTCAACCGCTACACCGCCGCCCCGAAGCTCCTGGCCGAGGGCTGGGAGAAGACGCTGCAGCAGCTCATGGCCCTGGGCGCGCCGATCGTCTACGTCGAGGACACCCCCGTACCCGGTACGGACATCCCGGCGTGCGTCTCCGGCAGCCCCGTGTCCGCCGGCGCCTGCGCGTTCAGCCGGAAGGACGCCCTGCCGCCCGATCCGCTGGCCTGGCGGATCTCCTCCGGCGCACTGCCGGGCGTACGGAGCGTCAGCGTGAACCAGGTCCTGTGTCCGGGCGACGGGCCGACCTGCCCGGCCGTGCTCGACCGGATCCTGCTCTACCGGGACGACGCCCACCTGACCAATGTGGCGGCCGTCGTCCTCACCAACCGGCTGGAGCGGCTGCTCACGGAGTCGGGAGCGCTGCCCTCTCCGGCCGCGCCCTCTGCTCCGCCGCCCGGCGCGGACGGGTGGAGGCAGCTGCTGCGGGACGACTTCGACGGCCCGGCGGGCAGTCCCCCGTCGGCCGTCCACTGGATCCACGACCTCGGCACCTGCTACCCGGGCTGCCCGGCTCCGCAGTGGGGCACCGGCGAGATCGAAACGATGACGGACTCGACCGACAACGTCCGTCTCGACGGCAAGGGTGCACTGGAGATCGTCCCCACCCGCAAGGACGGGCAGTGGAGTTCGGGGCGCATCGAGACGCGGCGCTCCGACTTCGCACCTCCGCCCGGCGGGATGCTGCGGATCGAGGCGTCGATCGCCCTGCCGGAGGTCACCGGCGCGGAGGCGGCGGGCTACTGGCCGGCGTTCTGGACCCTGGGGGCACCGCTGCGCGACGGGTACACGGGGTGGCCGGGGGTCGGGGAGCTCGACGTCATGGAGTCCGTGAACGGGCGGGACACCGTCTTCGCAACGATGCACTGCGGTGTCCTGGAAGGCGGCCCGTGTGAGGAGCCGACGGGCCTGACCTCCGGTCCGCAGCCGTGCTCCGGCTGCCGGAGCGCGTTCCACTCGTACGCCGTCGAGGTCGACCTCACTCCCGGCGCGCAGGAGGTGCGCTGGTACCTCGACGGCCGCGTGCGCCACAGGGTGACGGCCGGCCGGATGGACGCCGGGACGTGGCAGCGGGCCGTGGACCACGGGCTGTTCCTGATCCTCAACGTGGCCGTCGGGGGCAGTCTCCCGCTCGCCGACGGCGCGAACGTCGGCCCCTCCACCGAGCCGGGCCATGCGATGCGGGTCGACCACGTCACCGTCTCGGCCCGGGAGAAGGGCGCCTAGGCGAGTTCCCTTCATCTGGTCGAGCGGTCGGCTCCGTCACCGTCCTTGCCCACCGGTACGCCGCCGGGGCCCCTGACCGGGCCCCGGTCGACGGCCGGGGCGGTTGTTCCGCGGCCGGGCCAGGCGATGTCGTCGACGACGAGGAACGGCTCGCCGGCCACGGTCGCGGGGGTTGCCCCGGCGAACGCCGCGACGTCCCGGTGCAGATGGGACTGGTCGGCGTAGCCGGTGTCGGTCGCGACCTGGGCCGCGCTGTCCCCCGCGACCAGGCGGTGGGCGGCATGGTCGAAGCGGACCAGCTTCGCGGCGTGCTTGGGCGGCAGGCCGACCTGTGACCGGAACCGGGACCACAGCCGCTTACGGCTCCACCCGACCTCGGCCGCGAGTGCATCGACCCCGACCAGGCCCCGGGTGCCGGCGATCCGGCGCCAGGCCCAGGCCACCTCCGGGTCCACCGGCCGCCCCGCCCGATGACGACGCGCGAGCAACGCGTCGGTCAGCGCGAAGCGTTCCTGCCATGACGGGGCATCACCGAGCTGCTCGCGGATCCGCGACGCCTCCCGCCCCCACAGGTCACCCAGCGGCACGACGGCACCCGCGAGGTCGGCGGGGGAGGCGGCCAGAATCGTGTGTGCCGTCACCGGGGACAGGCGCACCTGCACGCACTCGATATTCTCTCCACGAGCCCGGGTCTCACCTCCGGACCCTAGTCCCGGCCCGGCGACGAAGCTCCCCCGCTGCGGCCCCCTGGACCACAGTCGAGGACGGGCCACCCGTCGCCGAAGTCCAGGAGCAGGGTCACGGCCGGGTGCGGGACGATCCGGAGCGCTTCCGGGCCACGGATGCGGAACCCGGCCATGGTGACACCGGCCATCCGGCTGGGCCTCCGCGGGCCCTCGACATCCCACGTGGCCGCCCCGTGCACAAAGGTCCGCATCACCCCATGCTAGGCGGGCCGCCTGAGGGGAACATTCGTCCAATACACCCGCGCGTACCGGCGGGGACAGTGGGCTCATGACTGTTTCAACAGGCAATCCGTACGTGAACAACGGAGCCGGGGCCACCGCGAGTTCAACCCTGTCACTGGACGACGGCGACGTCCACGTGTGCCAGGACGGCCCCCGCGACGCGCCCGCGCTCCTGCTCATCCACGGGTCCGCATCCTCGACCCGCTCGTGGAACCCGCTGGTTCCGCTGCTGACCGGATCTCACCGCGTGATCCGGATCGACCTGCTCGGGCACGGCCGGTCGGCCAAACCGGCCGACTGCAGCTACGCGGTCCCTGAACAGGCACTTCGGGCCGGCGTGGCACTGGACCGGCTCGGCGTCCAGCACGCCGCGGTGGTCGGTCATTCCAGCGGTGGCGCGGTCGCCACCGCCCTCGCCGAACAGCGGCCCGAGCTGGTGACCGCGCTCGCACTCGTCAACACCGGCCCCGGCCTGCACGCCTTCATCGCACCGGAGTCCGCCGCGCCCGGCCCCGCGCAGTGGCCGCCTACCGACGAGCAGCTCCGGCAGTTCGCGCGTACGGGATTCAGCCGCGTGGGCTACCAGATCCCGGAAGAGCTCCTGGACGACGTACGCGCGATGACCCACCACACGTTCACCGCGACGATGCGGGCCACCCGCTCCTACCTGGAGCAGCGGGCGCTGCCGGATCGGCTGAAAGTTCTGGGCAAGCCGCTCCTTGTGGTCTTCGGCGAGGACGACCGCAGATGGCGCTCCTCATCGGCCTGCGACTACGGGGCCGTTCCGGGCGCGGAGATCGAGTTGCTGCCCGGCCTCGGGCACTCGCCCCAGCTCGAGGATCCGCGGCGGACCGCCATCCCCCTGCTGGCCTTCATCGCGCGCCACGCCGTGCGGGTGGAGTGAATTCGCAGCCGGCTGACGGCTTCCGGCCGATGCCGGCGCCCCGCTCGCGCGTCCGCGGGCGGGGCGGCGGGCGCGGGGGCGCGCCGGCGGAGGGTCAGAACGCGAAGACGGCGTTGCCGTTCAGGGTCGCGGACATGACGCAGCTGTTGGAGAAGGTGTGCTTCCAGGCGACGCGGCTGCCCTTCCACACGCCGTCAGCGGTGACGGTGACCGGGGCGTAGTGCATCGGGCACGCGTGGTCCGGGTCGGGGGACGCCAGCAGGCGGTCGAGTGTCCCGTCGGTGGAGTTCAGGGCCGCGCAGGCCGAGCGGGGGTCGGGGTGGGTTCCCAGGGCGGTCGGCGCACAGCTGAGGGTGGATGCCCGGACGACGGTGGACGCGTCGTCGTCGCCCTGCGCGACGGTGAACACCATCGCGGACGGGGCGTACAGGCTGGCGGGCTGGGCCGCCGCGCTTCCGGTGGCTCCGATCAGGCTGAGGACTGCAGCGGCGGAGGCAGCTGCGATGCGGTGACGCACGACGAGACTCGCTTTCGATTCAAAGGTTGAACGCGATATTTTCTTTCGATCGCGTCCTTGCGAGCCCAGACTGTCCGACATGGAGACGAGTCGCATATCCATGACCGATTTACGGACAGAGCGTGTACATATGCGCGACCGAATGGTCGTTCGGGCAGCTCAGAGGGGGCGCGCCGGCCTCGTCACCGGACGCGGACCGGAGCGATACCGACCGTGACGTGCGCCCTTGAGTCCGCTGACCTGCTGTCGGCCGCGCGCGGTTCACCGAACGGCCACTCAGCTTGACCGGATCCATGCGTTCATCGCCGGCACGGGGGCCGATCCGACGTCGATGACACGGGAGAGTTATAGATATATCCGAATTGGGCAACACGTGCCTTAATTGCGGCGATTCATGGTGGATGGAGGCCACAGTGTGGCTCCTCGGCAGGACGCCGGGAACCGCACGGAGCCCGACCGGCCCGAACGACGCCGGTCCGGGCTGACTGTTGAAGGGGTCAGCTCCATGTCTGCTTCTCTCGCCACCCGCCGCGCCCTCTCGGCGGCCCTGGCCGCCGTCGCCCTGGTCGGCGCCGCCGCTCTGCCTGCCACCGCCGACGACCACCGGCGCGACCGGAACTCGCACTCCTCCCTCGTCATCGGCGACGTCCAGTACGACAGCCCCGCCCGCAACGACCGCTCCAACCGCGCGCTGAACAGGGAATGGGTCGAGGTCAAGAACACCGGCCGCCGCAGCGTCGACCTGCGCGGCTTCACCCTCACCGACCAGCAGGGCAACCGCTACCGCTTCGCCAACTTCCGCCTGGACGGCCGCTCCAGCGTCAAGGTCCACACCGGACAGGGCCGCGACACCCACCGCGACGTCTACCAGGACCGCCGCCACCAGATCTGGAACGAGCGCGACACCGCCACCCTCCGCGACAACCGCGGCAACGTCGTCGACACCGAGACCTGGGGCCGCCGCGGACACCACGACAACCACCGCCGCTGACCCCCACCGGCAGCCGCACCACCGGCCACGGGAGCGGTGAACTGCCGCCGGACGGGAACGGCGTGCCACGGCAATCTCGCCGCGGCACGCCGCACCCATGTCCCACGTGTACCGAAACCGCTAGCGGGCCGGGTAGTCCGTGTAGCCGCGGGCGTCGCCCCCGAAGAAGGTGGCCGGGTCAGGGGTGTTGTACGGGCCTTCGGTGCGCAGGCGGTCCGGCAGGTCGGGGTTGGCCAGGAAGAGGGCGCCGAACGCGAGGAGGTCCGCGGTGCCGTCCTCGATCAGCCCGAGGGCCCGGTGGTCGGTGGGGCCTTCGGTCGCCGGGTTCAGTACGAGCAGCCCGGAGAACTGCTTGCGCAGGGCGAGGGTGGTCTCACGGGTCTCGGGGGTGGGCTCCAGCACGTGCAGGTAGGCCAGCCCGAGCCCGTCGATCTCCTTGACCAGCGCCTCGTAGGCGGGCTGCGGGTCGGGCTCGGTGATGTCGTTGTACGTGTTGCCGGGCGAGATGCGCAGTGCGGTGCGCTCGGCGCCGATCGCGGCGGCGACCGCCTTGACCGCCTCCACCGCGAAGCGGATCCGGTTCTCGACCGGGCCGCCCCACTCGTCGGTGCGCAGGTTCGAGCCGGGGGCCAGGAACTGGTGGATCAGGTAGCCGTTGGCGCCGTGCAGCTCCACCCCGTCGAAGCCGGCCTCCACCGCGTTGCGGGCGGCCTCGGCGAAGGCGGCGATGGTCGCCCGTACCTCGGCTCCGGTCAGCTCGTGGGGGGTCACGAAGTCCTTCATGCCGTCGCCGGTGAACAGCTGCCCCTGGGCGGCGACCGCCGACGGGGCCACCGGGACGAGGCCGTCGGGCAGCAGCGACGGGTGGCCGATCCGGCCGGAGTGCATCAGCTGGGCGAAGATCCGGCCGCCGGCGGCGTGCACGGAATCGGTGACCTCGCGCCAGGCCGCGACCTGCTCGGCACTGTGCAGGCCGGGGGTGAACGGGTAGCCCTGGCCGACGACGGAGGGCTGGATCCCCTCGCTGATGATCAGACCGGCCGAGGCGCGCTGCGTGTAGTACTCGGCGACGAGGGCGGTCGCGATACCGCCCTCACCTGCACGGCTGCGGGTCATCGGCGCCAGGGCGATGCGGTTGGAGAGGGTGGAGCCGGCGATGCGAACCGGTTCGAAAGCGCTGGTCATATTCGCCTCACAGAAATAAACAGAGATAATTGGTCGGCCAAGCTTTGGCTGCGAGATGCAGCGTACCCCATTACTTGGTCGGCCAAGGTAAAATCTGGAGGGCGGGTAAGATCCATGGACGGACGACGACGGTCAGGGCGTGGTCCGCCGACCGGACCCTGCCGCACCCGACCCAGGAGGAGCGCCCCCATGACCGCGGAAACCGCTCAGGAACCGCGCACCACCTCGCAGTGCACGGCGGCGCCCAGCGCCGTGCTGGACGGGCCGGTGAGTCATGCGATCAGCCGGGTCGCCCGCCTCCACCGGATCGCGGCCGGCCGCGCACTGCGGAACCTGGGGCTGCACCCGGGGCAGGAGTTCCTGATGATGCACCTGTGGGACAACGGGGCCGTGCGCCAGTCCGAGCTGATCAAGGCGGTCGGCCTCGACCCCTCCACGGTGACCAAGATGCTCCAGCGCCTCGAACAAGCCGGCCACGTACATCGCCGCCCCGACCCCTCGGACCGGCGCGCCTCCCTGGTCGAGGCGACGGACGCCAGCTGCGGGCTCCTGCTCGAGGTCCGCAACGCATGGGGCGAGCTGGAGCGCCAGACCCTGGACGGCCTGGACGACGCCGAACGCACCGAACTGGCCCGCCTGCTGGGCAAGGTGGAGGGCGCCCTGTACGCGGAGCTCGCCCGGGGCTGCGGCGCCGAGTACGAGGAGACGCACAAGGGACCGGGCGCCTGCTAGGTCGTTCCCCGCAGCCCTGGCCCTGGCAGACTCGGGCCCATGTCCGAGGAACACACCGATGCGCAGCCGGAGGATCCGCTGCGCGCGTACGCGGAGTTCTACCCCGAGGTCGTCCGGGCCGGATCCCTGCGGCATGCGCTGCAGGCTGCTGCGGACCGTGCGGGGTACGGACTCACCATCGAACTCATGCCACCGCGCCGCTGGCGGCACGTCGTGGCGCGGGCCCGGACCGGCAACCGGTCCGTGATCGTCTCGATGACCCTCGGCCGGCGGAGTTTCGCCGTCAACTGCCGTGCAGACGGCGCCCCCATGGCCCGGGGCGCCACCGCGGACCTGTCCGAGGCCGCCGGAGCACTGCATTCCTGGCTCCAGGGGCTGCGCGTGCCCGAACTCAGCGCGCGGTGGCCCTTCCTCGGGTCCGGAGAGCCGTCCGGGAAGCCGTCCGAGGCCGGGGAGCCGGGCGACGCGGTGTCCGTCAGGTGGCGGCAGGTGCGTGCTTCGGCTGCCGGCCCGCTGTACGCCCCGCTGTACGAGCTCGTCGAGGCCGCCTTCGCCGAACCCCGCCTGCGGGCCCTGTGCCCCCGCACCAGCCATGACTGGCTCCGGTTCAGCCGCCGCGCCACCGCTCCCCTCTGCACCGACCTGCCGATGGCCCGGGCGATCGGGAACGGCCGCCATCAAGTACGGACGCACGAGGGCCGGGTACACGAAACCACCGGCACGGCCGACACCATCGCCCTCATCCTCGACAGCCTGCCCGAGAACCAGGAGCCCGGCCCTCCGGGGACCGGACCGAGTTGACTATCGTGATCTTGATCAAGGTGGCGAACACACCCGTCGCCGCCGACCGGCCGCTCAGCACATAGGGGAATGCGCATGACCCGGACCTCCGAAGACGTCTCCCTCACCCAGCCGTTCGGGGAGTCGTTCGCGCGCGACCCCCACGCGGTCTACGCGGGACTGCGCGCCGCGGGCTCGGTGCACCGGGTGGCGCTGCCCGACGGTTCGCCGGTGTGGCTGGTGACCCACGAGGCGGACGTGCGCGCCGGATTGTCCGACCAGCGCCTGTCGGTCAACAAGAGGCATTCGTCGACTGGTTTCAGCGGCTTCTCGCTCCCGCCCGCGCTGGACCGCAACCTGCTGAACATCGACCCGGACGACCACCTGCGCCTTCGGCGACTGGTCGCGAAGGGGTTCACCGCCCGGCACGTCGAGGTGCTCCGCGACAGCGTCGGGGCAGCCGTCGACGACCAGGTCGCACGGCTCGCGGCCGAGATCGCGGACAGCGGCGAGGCGGACCTGGTGGCCGGGTTCGCCAGACCACTGCCGCTACGGGTGATCGGCGCCCTGCTCGACATCCCGGCCGGCGACCAGGAGCGCTTCGCCGCCTGGGTCGCCACCATGCTCAGCCCGCGCTCCCGCGAGGGCCTCGTCCAGGCGATCGGTGACATCCACCGGTTCCTCGTCGACCTCGTGGCCCTGCGGCGCGCCGCCCCCGGTGACGACATGCTGTCCAGCCTGATCGCGGCACGCGACGAGGAGGACCGCCTCACCGAGGACGAACTCGTCTCGCTCGCCTTCCTGATCCTCGGGGCCGGCAGCGAGAACGTCCAGCACGTCATCAGCGCCGGCGTGCTCACGCTCGTCGAGCACCCGGAGCAGCTGGCCGAGCTGCGGGCACGGCCCGCGCGCGTGGCGGACGCGGTCGAGGAACTCCTGCGCTACACCAGCCCCAACCAGACCGCGATCCGCCGCTTCCCCACCGAAGCCGTCGAGATCGGCGGCGTACGGATACCGGCCGGGGACACCGTCCTCTTCAGCCTGGCCTCGGCACACCGGGACCCGGCCCGGTACCCGGACCCCGACCGTTTCGACATCGACCGCGCGGACAAGGCACACCTCGCCCTCGGCCACGGCATGCACTACTGCCTCGGAGCGCCCCTGGCCCGGCTCCAGCTCACCCTGGCCCTCGGCTCGCTCATCGAACGGCTCCCCCACCTCAGGCTCGCCCGCCCTGCGGACCAGCTCAGGTGGCACAGCACCTTCCGGTTCCGCGCCCTGCACGACCTGCCGGTCACCACCCTCCCCTGACCACCGCTCGGGCGGTCGGGGGCCCGCGGGGGGCCGGGGTCCCAGACCGCTCGACCGGCCGCTCCCGGCATGCCCGTCCTCGGGGATCGCCGTAGCGTGTTTCCCGTGCGCCACACCACCGCGGCCGCGTGCGTGACGGCCACGCTGTGCGCGGCCGCCCTGGCCTGCTCCACCCAGGCCGGTCCGACGCGCTTCCAGGCCCGGCCGGCCGACCCGCCGGCCCTGCTCTCCGCGCGGGTCATGGCCGTACCGGCGGAGAAACTGGGCGTCTCCTACCGGAAGGGCTGCCCGGTGCCGCCCGAGCGGCTGAGGCTGATCCGGATGAACCACTGGGGTTTCGACGGCCGGATCCATGCGGGCGAGATGGTGGTCCACGAGAACGCCGTCCGCCCCCTCCTCCACGTCTTCCGGCGGGCCTTCGACGCGCGCTTCCCGATCCGCCGGATGCGCGTGATGGCCCAGTACCGCAACGACTCCGAGGCCATGGCCGACGACAACACCTCGGCCTTCAACTGCCGCCCGGTCACCGGGGATCCCCGGCTCCTGTCGCAGCACGCCTGGGGCGACGCGGTGGACATCAACCCCGTCGAGAACCCGTACGTCGACGTCCACGGCGTCGTGCACCCTCCGAAGGGCCGCCCCCACCTGCGACGGTCCCTGAACCAACCGGGTCAGATCCACCGGGGCGACGCCATCACCGCGGCGTTCCGCGAGGTCGGCTGGCGCTGGGGCGGTCGCTGGGCCAATCGGGACTACCAGCACTTCTCCGCCAACGGCGAGTGAGGACCGGGCCCGCTCTCAGTCCCGGCCGAACCAGAAGTCGGCGAGGGAGTCCAGCTTCGTGTCCGACGGCGCACCCAGTTCCCGCATGTACCAGGGCAGGTTGCTGTACACGTGGAGCAGTGTGTACGCGAGCAGTTGGGCCGGCTCGAAGCCCGTCCCCGCGCCACTGCCGTACGAGGCGAGGAGCCTGCGCAGCAGGGGGCGGTCGGCCCGGGTGACGAACAGTCCGACGCCCACGAAGTCGTACGCGCGGTGGCCGATCATGGCCGGTTCGAAGTCGAAGAAGCCGGTCAGGCGCCAGCCGTCGGGGTCCACCAGGAGGTGCTGGCGCATCACCTCGGTGTGCAGCAGGGCGCGCCGGGGTTCGCGCGGGAGCGGGACGGAGGCGAGGAAGTCGGGAATCTGCTCCAGCCATGCGTCGGCCAGTCCGTGGCCCCGCTGCTGTTCCACAGCGCCTTCCCGCTGTCCGTCGACGAAGGCGCCCCAGTCTCCGGGGCCGAGGACGTCGGCGAGCGGTTCCGGGTCCAGTGAGTGCAGCGCCGCCAGTGCCTCGCCGACGTCGGCCACCAGCCGTTCGCGGTCCGCCTGCGGTATCCGCGGCCAGGCGTGCGCCAGGCTCTCACCGCCGAGCCTCGACATCAGGACGTAGCGCCAGCCGTTCTCGTAGGCGCCGGACTCCCGGACGTGTGGTGTCGCCACCGGCAGCCGTCCCTGCACGTGGGCGAGCACCCGTCCTTCGGCGACGCCGTCCCGGGCCGCAGCGGCCGGGAACAGCTTCAGGACGTGCTCGTCACCGACCGCGTAGACCGGCTGGGAACCGTCCTTGAAACGGACCAGGGGCGCTCCACCCAGCCCCAGACGGCCGCAGAGGTCCTCCGCACCCGGTCGCATGACCGTTTCATCGGGGACGACCGCGTCCCACTCCTCGTCCGTTTCCACCAAAGGCAGCATGATCGGGAACGTAGACGGCACGGACCTGTCGTCACAACCGGTTTTGCCGGCCCGGTGAGCACCCGAGACCTCACCATGTTTGCGCTGGTGGAAAACGGTGAGACGCCGTGTGCGCTGCGTTCCGGTACGACCGCGGCGCACCAAAGCCGCAAGCCCGTGAGGTCCCCCTCCAGGCCAGGACCGCGGCGGTCGCGCAGCATGGCACGACCGGCTTCGGGCCAGAGGCGGCTAGGGAAATGGGAGAGCCTCATGATCATACTCGGAATCATTCTGCTGATCGTCGGATGGCTGCTCGGCATCTCGATCCTCTGGACGATAGGCATCATCCTGCTCGTCATCGGCGCCGTGCTGTGGATCCTCGGAGCCGTGGGACACGAGGTCGGCGGACGCCGCCACTACTACTAGGGGGCTTCATCCGTCCCGGGCCGTCGGCCACGGCCGACGGCCCCGTTGCAGGGGTGAAACCGGCGCGTACAGCCCCTCCGCTCGCACGGAAGCCACGTAAAGTCGCAATTTGAGCGGATTCGTTCTATTTCGGGGATGTGCATTGCGTCGTCTCACTGTTGCTCTCGCGCTGCTGACCGCCCTTTCCTGCGGCTCCCTCCTGGGGCCGCAGGCCGTTTCGGCAGCCGTCTCGGCCGGAAACGGACCTCCGGGCAGCGGCAGCCGGGGCACGAACATCCTGATCGTCGGCATCGACAGCCGCGCCGGGCTCTCCACGGCCGAGAAGAACCGGCTCCACGTGGGCGGCAAGGGGTGCAACTGCACGGACGTCATGATGCTCGTGCACGTCTCCGAGAGCGGGCAGCGCGCGAGCGTGGTCTCCATCCCGCGTGACTCCTACGTCGAATACGCCGGCGACTTCACCACCGCCCGCAGCGGCAAGATCAACGGCGCGTACGCCCTGGGCGGCGGCGCGCTCACGGTGGCCACCGTCGAGAAGGCCACCGGTCTCCACGTCGATCACTACCTGGAGACCGGCTTCAGGGGCTTCGAGCAGACGATCGACAACCTCGGCGGCGCGACCGTCTGCACGGACCGGCCCCTCACGGACGAGAATTCCGGCCTCGACATCGGCGCCGGCCGCCACCACACCAACGGGAACGACACCCTGCGCTACGTGCGGGCCCGGCACGTCAACCTCCGGCCCGGAGACCTCGGCCGCGTCCGCCGCCAGCAGCGCGTGGTCAACGACCTCCTGGCCCGCCTCACCCTCGAGGGGGCCCTGGCAAGCCCCGTGCGCACGGCGCGGACCGTGCACGCCCTGCTGAAGTCCGTACGCACCGACGCGCGGACCGGGCCGGGCGATCTGATCCGCATCGGCTGGACGCTCGGCCGCCTCCGCGCGGACCGGATCGAGTTCGCGACCGTCCCGATCAGGCTCTTCGACCACCGCGTACCCGGAGTGGGTTCCTCGCTGGTGTGGGACGAGGCGCGCTCCGCCGCGTTGTGGGACGCCCTGGGCGCGGACCGCCCCCTCACGGGCGACACCCGCATCCAGCCCCTCGCGGAGACCCCGGCGCCGACCGACCCCGCCGGCATCGCCGTCCGCGTGGACGACGCCGCCGTCGCCGCGGCCCTGCGCCGCAACGGGTTCGTGGTCACGGACACCTCGCAGTCCGCGCCGTCCCAACGCCCTGCGGGACCCCCGGTCATCCGGTTCGCCGCCGGCCAGGAGGAGAAGGCGGCGACCCTCGCGGCGGCGCTGCCCGGCTCCCGCCTGGAGGCCCGCCCTGATCACGGCGCGATCTTCGATGTCGCCATCGGCACGCAGCCCGTCCAGGTCAGGACCGTCACCTACGACCGCAACCTCGCCGATGGCGCCCCGGTGACCGGCGACCGCCTCCGCTGCCCCGACGGGTCCGCGGCCGCGGCCCCCGCCGCCGTCCCCGCGACCACCGGTCGGCCGTAGAACGGGGGCGGTCGGGGGGGCGGCACGGTGTCTCCAGGGCGACGATGAGAGATGTGGACGAAGCGCAGCCGCAGCACGCACCGGGTGAGCGGCCGCAGGCCCCGACCTGGGCGCCCTCCCGCTCCGTGGGCACCGGTGCCGCCTGCCGCCGTCCGGGGATTCCGCGCCGCACGGCCGGGACCTCCCAGGAGGAGCGGGTACAGGATGCATGAGGAGATGCCGTTCGAGGATCTGATCAGCGGCGCCGCCCAGGACGCCGGCGGATGGCTGGGCGCGCTGCCGGTGGCGCTGATCGCCACCAGCAGCGAGGGGCTGGTGGTGCGCTGGAACCACGGCGCGCAGGAACTGCTCGGATACACTCCGCCCCAGGTGCTCGGCCGGCACATCGCCGATCTGCTGCATCCGGGCGCCGACCGCAGCCTGGGCCGGTCCCTGTGGGAGACGACGGCCACCGGTCGCGGGGTGATGGGCACGGTCACCGCCTGGCACCGCAGCGGTCACCCGCTGGAGCTAGAGATCTGGGCCTGTCCCGTTCCCGACCGGCGCCACGGCGCCTCGGCGGTCCTGGTCTTCGCCGCGGACGCCCATGCCGCCCGCCGGATCCGCGGGTCCTCGGCGGTGTGGGACGGGTTGTTCTCCCGCTCCCCCGTCGGTATCGCCGTCCTCGACACACAGCTGCGGTTCCTGCAGGTCAACCCGGCGCTCGAAGCGATGAACGGTCTCGCGGAATCCGCCCACGTGGGCCGACGCCTGGCCGAGCTGCTGCCCGAGGTGAACGCCGACGAGATGGAAGAGTCCATGCGCCAGGTCCTGGACACGGGTGAGCCGGTCCTCGACCGGCGGCGCACCGGCCGGACCCCGGCCGACCCGGAGCACGACCACGTGTGGTCGTGCTCGTACGTGCGCGTGGAGGACCCCGGCGGCCGGCCGATCGGCATCATCGCCTCCCTCCTCGACGTCACCAGGCAGCAGCGCGATCAGACCGAGGTCGAGGCGGGCCGCCGCCGGCTCGCGCTGCTGAGCGAGGCCAGCTCCCGCATCGGTGGCAGCCTCGACCTGGAGCGCACGGCGCAGGAGCTGGCCGACCTCGCCGTCCCGCACCTGGCCAGCGCCGTCACCGTCGACGTACTGGACTCCCTCGCGAGCGGGAACGAGCCGGGCCCCGGGCTGGCCGGGGGCGTTGCCCTGCGACGGCTGGGCAAGGCGCCGCTGACCGGCTCCCCCGTCACCCAGATCCTGGCGCCCCTCGGCAGGACCCTCACCTTCCCCGCGGCCGCCCCGTACACCCAGGCCCTCTCGGCCCGGCAGCCCTTCCTGATCGCCCACCTCGACGAACGGGTCGTCGCCACGGCCGGCCGCCACACCCCCAAGCCCGCGCAACTGCTCGAGACGGGCGTGCACTCGTTCATGATGATCCCGCTCGTCGCGCGGGACGTGGTCCTCGGCGTCGCGACGTTCTACCGCGCCCGGCCCGGCGGGGCCTCCTTCGGGTCCGACGACGTCACGCTCGCGGCCGAACTCGCCGCCCGGGCCGCCATCGGCATCGACAACGCGCGCCTGTACCACCACGAGCACGAGACCGCGGTCGTCCTCCAGCGCAGCATGCTCCCCCAGCACGTCACCCCTCCCCCGGGCATCGAGATCGCCCACCGCTACCTGGCGGCCAGCGACGTCAACGAAGTCGGCGGGGACTGGTACGACGTCCTCCCCCTCACCGGAGGCAGGGCGGGGCTGCTCATCGGGGACGTCATGGGCCACGGCATCGCCGCCGCCGCGGTCATGGGGCGCCTGTCCGCGACCGTACGCGCCCTCGCGCGCCTCGACATGTCCCCGACGGCGCTGCTGCACCAGTTGGAGGCCACGCTCGCCGACCTCGCCGAGCCGATGCTCGCCACCTTCCTGTACGTGGTCTGCGACCCCGCCACCGGCCACTGCACCGTCACCCGCGCCGGACACCCGCCACCTGCCGTGGCCGAGCCCGACGGCACCGTCTACCTCGTCCAGACCCCGCCCGGCGTCCCGCTGGGCGTCGGCGGCATCACCTTCACCACCACCGAAATCACCCTGCCCCCCGGCAGCCTGCTCGTGCTCTACACCGACGGCCTGATCGAAGCCCGCAGCCGTGACATCGACGAACGCCTGGGCGAGCTCACCAGCCTGCTCACCGAACACCACCCGTCACTGGACCACCTGTGCGACACCCTGATCGCACACCTGGTACCGGCGTCCGCGGACGACGACATCGCCCTCCTCGCCGCCCGCATCGGCACGACCCCCCACCTCCCGCCCGGATCGCCCCTGCCTGTCAGTGGTGGGCCGTAGCGTCCCGTACATGGGTTTCACCAGCGCGTGGGCGATCAGCAGCCACTCCGACGACGACGTGGCCCGCCTCGCCCCGAGGCTGCTGCCCGCGATGCGGGCGGACCGCCGGCGGCCCGAGGCCCGACGCCGCCGGCTGGAGTGGCAGCGCGCACCGCTCCCGGACCACGACACCTGGTACGCGCCTGCCGGAAGCCCGGATGCCAAGGGGGCGGACGCCCACGCGGTGGAATCGTTCCGTGCCCTCATGGCGCCGGGCCGCCACGTCGACGAGGTCTGCGACGGCACCGCGGACCCTTCCTTCTACGTCGTGGACGACGTGTGGGACGGGCAGAACCGGGACGGCATGTTCATCTCCGTCCACTCCAAGGACTACGCGGTCGCGTCCTTCTTCCACGCCGTGGGCCCGGCCCGCGCCGCCCTTCTGCCGGGCTGGTGCGGCAACTTCCTCCTCACGTCCACCGAAGTCCGCCGGCACCTGCCGCAGGTGGAGCGGGCCCTCTCCTTCACCGCGGCCGACCGCGCCGCCGCGCAGGCCCAGGACTGGCTGGACTACCCGGAGGGCGAAGAGCGCGTGCTGGAGGGCCCCCTGCGCGTCTGGCGCGCCGCCGCCCGGAGTGGCTCGGGCCTGTGCGGACTGTCGGTCCACCTCTGCTGACCTCGCCCGGCGGGACGGGCGATCCGGACGGGTCTAGGGCGTCCGGGTGTCCGGGCCGCGGAGTGTGCCCGGGTCGGTGTCCTCGTAGCGGCGGACCTCGTCGATCAGGCGGTGGAGCAGGCTGCGGGCGGCTGCGATGTCGGCCGTGGCGATGTCTGCGGTCAGGGCCCGGTGAACCGTGCTCGCGCGGGTGGTGATCTTCCGGAGGGTGTCCTGGCCGGTGGGGGTGAGGGCCAGGAGGGGCGACCCGCGGTGGTCCGGGTTCGGCTCGAAACCGGCCAAGTCCTCGCGGACGAGATCGTTGGCGACGCGCTGCACGCCCTGGCGGGCGATTCCGAGGCGGCGGGCGGCCCGTGCGACGGTCAGCGGCTCCTCGGAGACCACGCTGAGGAGCTGCCAGCGGGCCTGGGTCTGCCCCTCGGCGGACGCGATCGTCTCCCCGATCCTGCGCAGCAGACCGGCTGCCTCGAACACGTCCGCGACCAGGAGGGCCAGCTCTTCCGGCACGGCGCACTCCCCCTCTCCCAATTGACAACATGATGACAGTCTGGAAATCTGTTGTCATCCTACCGTGGCGGGTCCCGACCCGACACCCAGCAGGGAGAGAACGATGATCAGCGCCACTGAAAACCTCCGGGCCGCCTTCGAGCGGGCCTCCGCCGTCCGGCCGAAGGTCGGCGGCTTCCCGTACCTCGCCGAGGCGCTCCGCCAGGCCGGGGTCAGCCGCTGCCGGATGGCCGTGCCCTCCAACGCCATGCTCTACCTCACCACTGCCGGGCCGGTCGCCGTCCAGGGCGAGCCGCTGTGCACCGGCATGGTCGACGTCGCGCCCTTCGACCGTGAGGCGCTCGTCGCGGCGCTGCGCCGCGACCAGGCCGGGGAGACCTCGTTCCCGGAGTTCGTCGAAGGCTGCTGGAAGGCCGGTGTCGTCTGGTACGACGTCGACCTCGGCGCACGGACCTGCTCCTACTACGGAGCCGACGGCGACGGCTACACCGAGTCCTACCCCGTCGTCGAAATCTGAGCCCGCGACCACCACCACCGGCACCGCGACCGTCCCTGCCCCGCCCCGCCCTGCCCTGCCCGCATGGCGATCACCGGCGGGGGACACGAGAATGAGATCTGCCCGGACGAGCGTCCTGTGGCCCCGGAGAGGCACCACGCATCGGCCGAACCCCCGTCGGCCGCGCACCTGCCGCTGCCCGCCGGGCAGCGGCTGCACGCCGTGGAGGGCTGATGCGTCCCTATCCGCCGATTGCCGAGCACGGTCTGATCGGAGACCTGCAGACCTGTGCGCTCGTCTCCTCCGAAGGCGTGATGGACTGGTTCTGCTCACCGCGCTTCGACTCGCCCAGCGTCTTCGCCGGGCTGCTCGACGACGAGCGCGGCGGATACTTCGCCATCACCGCGGAGGCGCCCGAAGGTGTCTCGGGCGGTGGGCCGGGGACCGAGGCGGGGGTCGTCACCCGCCAGCTCTACCTGGCCGACACCGCCCTGCTGATCACCCGCTTCCTCACGCGTGAGGGCGTGGGCGAGGTGGTCGACTTCATGCCCGTCCACGATCCGCACACCGCCACCGACCGCCACCAGGTGGTGCGGGTGCTGCGGGCGGTACGGGGTTCCGTGCGCTTCGCCCTGGAGTGCCGGCCGCGCTTCGACTACGGCCGCGCGCCCCACGAACTCACCCTGGGCGGCGCCATCGCGCGCTTCGACGGGCCGGGCATCACCGCACACCTCCAAGCCGTCGGCCCCGTTCCGCTGGAAGCCGACGGGAACGACGTGCGCGCCACGGCGACCCTGACGGCCGGTGAGCGCGCGGCCGTCGTCCTGACGGTGTGCGACGGCGCGGGCGAGCCC
This sequence comes from Streptomyces sp. NBC_00207, assembly GCF_045160965.1. Lineage (NCBI taxonomy): Bacteria > Bacillati > Actinomycetota > Actinomycetes > Kitasatosporales > Streptomycetaceae > Streptomyces > Streptomyces sp. NBC_00207. The sequence goes on from NZ_CP130715.1 coordinate 829,897, forward strand.
CCACGGCTCCTGAACGCGGACGACCTGGCGGAGGCGTTCAGCGCCGTACGCCGCTTCTGGCACGGCTGGATCGGCCACTGCACCTACCGCGGCCGCTGGCAGCAGATCGTCAACCGCTCTGCCATCACCCTCAAGCTCATGACGTACGCGCCCACGGGCGCGCCGATCGCCGCCGCCACGATGGGCCTGCCCGAGCAGGAGGGCGGCGAGCGCAACTGGGACTACCGCTACACCTGGATCCGCGACGCATCCCTGGCGGTTCGCGCGATGCGCGACCTGGGGTTCACCGAGGAGGCGTACGCCTTCCGCAAGTGGCTCCAGCAGCGGATGCACGACGGAGGGGCCCCCAACGGCGAGCCGCTGCAGATCATGTACCGGGTCGACGGCGACCCGTACCTGGCCGAAGAGGTACTGGGACACCTGGCGGGCTGGCGGGGCTCCGCCCCGGTGCGCGCCGGCAACGGCGCTGCCGGCCAACTGCAGTTGGACATCTACGGGGAGGCCGTCTTCGCCCTCGCCCAGACGGGCGGGAGCGGCGAGGTCGTCGGCTACGACGGCTGGCAGCACTCCGCCGCCGTACTGGACTGGCTGTGCGACAACTGGGACCGGCCCGACGAGGGCATCTGGGAAACCCGGGGCGGCCAGAAGGACTTCACCTACAGCCGCCTCATGTGCTGGGTCGCCCTCGACCACGGCATCCGCCGGGCCGCCGCCCTCGCCCGCCCGGCCGACGTACCGCGGTGGACCGCCGCGCGCGACGCCATCCTGCAGCAGATCATGACGCGCGGGTGGAGCGAGGAGCGCCGGGCGTTCGTCCAGCACTTCGGAAGCACCGTGCTCGACGCCTCCCTGCTGCTCATGCCGCTGGTCGACTTCATCACGCCGAAGGATCCGCGCTGGCTGTCCACCCTGGAGGCGATGGACAGCGAACTCGTCTCGGACAGCCTCGTCTACCGCTACGACCCCGCCGCCTCTCCCGACGGCCTGCAGGGCTCCGAGGGCACCTTCTCCCTGTGCACCTTCCTCTACGTGTACGCCCTCGCGCGCGCCGGGCAGCTCGAGCAGGCCCGGTACGCCTTCGACAAGATGCTCACCTACGCGAACCACGTGGGGCTGTTCGCCGAGGAGATCGGACCCACCGGGGAGCAACTGGGCAACTTCCCGCAGGCCTTCACACACCTCGCCCTCATCGCCGCGGCCCTCGCCCTCGACACGGAGCTCGACCTGGACGCGAACCGCTAGGACGCGTCTGGGCGATCGGGTTCGCAGCGCATCAGAAGATGACCGCGGCGATACCGTTCCTCCGCGAGTGGCTCGCGGAGCATCCGTCCGACTTCGACGAACCCGGCCTCGCGGGCCAGCCCCGCGAGGACGTCGATCGGCCACCGGTAGGCCGTCGTCACCTTGTGGTCGAACGGCTCCACCGGCCCGCCCTCGGACTCGAAGAAGGCGAGCAGGAGGGTGCCTCCCCGAACCAGCACGCGGCGGAACTCGGCGAGGTGGGACGGCATTTCGTGCGGTGGAGCATGGATGACCGAGTACCAGCACACGATGCCGCCCAGCGTGCCGTCGGCCAGGTCCAGGGCGTCCATCGAACCGACTTCGAAGCGCAGGTCGGGGTAGGCCTCCCGGGCGAGGTCGATCATCACCGGCGAGACGTCGACGCCGAAGACGTCCAGCCCGAGGTCGCGCAGGTGTGCCGTCACGTATCCGGGACCACATCCCAGCTCGGCGACGGGTCCGGCGTCTGCGGCTCGCGCGAGATCGGCGAACGCGGCGAGGACCGAGCGGTCCAGCGGAAGATCGTCGAGCACGTTGCGGAAGAGGGCTGCATATCGCACGGCTACGGCGTCGTAGGCGTCTGATGTCGCACGGAGGTGCGCGGAGAGTTCGGTCACGGGGGACGACAGTAGGGCTTGCGCGATCGAGCCCGGTGCGGGGCCCCCGCCGGATGCCCCGCTCGTCAGCCCCCCACGGGTGCGGGGGCTCCGAACCACTGTGCCAGGGACGCGGCGAGGCCCTGCACCGCGTCCGCGCGGTCGTCGGCCGCGTCCGCCGCCCAGGCGGTGCATCCGTCGGGGCGCACGAGCAGCCCGGCCGGCGCGGGCCCGGCGGGGCAGGTGGTGGTGACCACCCGCACCCGGTCTCCGTACCCCTCGGCCACCGCCCTGAGTTCCGCGTCGTCCGCGAGATCCAGAAGCAGCGCCCGTCCCTCGTGCATCAGGTCCGCGAGGCGGCGCCCATCGGCGAGTTCGAGGTCGGGGGCGCTGCGGCCCACCAGCCGGTGACTGCCGGGAAGGTCGTACCGCTGCCATACCCCGGAGATCTTCTTGACGAAGTGGGTGGTGCCGGCGGCGGTCCCCATCAGCTCGGTGACGACATCGAGCAGGGCACGGGAATGCGGTTCCGGCCGCATCAGGGCGATCTGCGCCCGGGTCCAGTCGAGCACCCACGCCCCGATCGGATGGCGCTCGGCCGTGTACGAGTCCAGGAGCCCTTCGGGGGCCTGCCCCCGGACCACCGCGGCGAGCTTCCAGCCGAGGTTCAGCGCGTCACCGATGCCGAGGTTCAGCCCCTGGCCGCCGAACGGCGAGTGGACGTGCGCGGCGTCCCCCGCGAGCAGCACCCGGCCGGCCCGGTAGTCGGCCGCCTGGCGGGCGTTGTCGGTGAAGCGGGTGGCGGTGTGCACCTCGGTGACCGTGATGTCCGTCAGCCCGGTGACCCGCCGCAGGCTCGACTGCAACTCCTCGGCGGTGACGGGTGCCTCGCGGTCTGCGGGCGCGCCGTCGAATTCGACCGTGAGGATGCGGCCGGGGACGGGGCCGTGGACGTACGTTCCGGTGCCGGTGTGGTTCCAGCCGCGCTTCAGGGTTTCGGCGCCGGTCATGGTGACGACGGCCTGGTGGCCGGTGATCTGCGGATCCGAACCGGGGAAGGCGAAGCCCGCGAGCTTGCGCACCGTACTGCGGCCGCCGTCGCAGCCGACGAGCCAGCCGGCGCGCAGCGTCCGGTCCGGTCCGCCGCCGACCGGGGCCGTGCGGACCGTGACCCCGTCGTCCTCGGCGTCGAAGCCCGTCAACTCCACGCCCCGGCGCAGATCGACGCCGAGCTGCGCGGCGCGTTCGGCGAGCAGCCGCTCGACTTCCTGCTGGGGTACGAGGGCCACGTCACCGGCCGGCCCGGCGTGCGTGAAGTCGGGGTCGGCCTCGTCCAGCAGAGCGCCGCTCAGCATGATCCCGCCGAAGTGGCCGGCGAACTTGGGTGGCGTGCGCGGGGGTTGTCCGTCCACTGCACCTCCCGGCCGGCCGCGCATGAAGGCCTGGACCTGGTCGAGCGTGCGCTGCTGCACCTCCGCTATCGCGGGCAGCAGCCCGCGTCGGTAGAAGGCTTCGGCGGTCGGCGTGTTGATCGACCCCGCCTTGATGGTCTGGTCCACATCCGTACGTCGTTCCACGATGACCACGCGGGCCCCGCCGAGGCGGAGTTCGCAGGCCAGCATCAGTCCGACGGGGCCGCCGCCGGACACCACCACGTCCACGGCCACGGCCGGCTCTAAGTTCGAGTTCATGCGTTCACTATAGTCACTCAAATCTTGTAGTCGCTATAGTGTTCTCATGAATCAAGGGACCGACGCGAAGGCAGCACCGCTCTCCCTGCGCGAGCTCAAGAAGCGCGAGACCCGGCAGCGGATCTCCGACGAGGCGACGATGCTGTTCGTGGCACGGGGCTTCGACCACGTGACCGTGGCGGAGGTCGCCAAGGCCGCCAACGTCTCGACGATGACGGTGTTCAACCACTTCCCGCGCAAGGAGGACCTCTTCCTCGACCGGATCCCCGAAGCCGTCGAACTGTTCACGGCAGCGGTGCGCGACCGCGCGGAGGGCCGGTCCCAGCTCGGCGCCCTGCGCTTGCTGCTGCTCCGACTCCTCGACGAACGCCACCCGTTGGCGGGCGTCGGCGACACCTTCCCGCACTTCTGGCGGATCGTGCTCGACTCCCCCGCACTGCGGGCGCGGGCGCGCGAGGGCGTGGAGGAGGTGGAGAACGCGCTGGCCGAGGCGATCGGCGGCCCCGACGCCCGACTGACGGCGGCCCTGACCGTGGCCGCGTACCGGGCCGTGTACGTGATCACGGCCGGCCGGCTGCTCGCCGGCGAGCGCGCGGCGGACGTGGCCGAGGACCACCGCATGCGGGTGAACGCGGCGTTCGACGCCCTGGAGCGGGCCCTGCCGGAGACGTCCGGAGGCAGGCCCGGCGGACCCTGAGCGCCATGGCAGCGCCCGCGACGGGTCCGAAGCTCACTCTCCTCGTGGGTCTGCGAGCAAGGCCTTGAGCGAGAGTGACACGCGTTCGCGGACCGGGTCGACGTCGAGGATCTCCGCGGTGATCTCCTGCCCGACGGAGACGACCTCCGAGGGGTGGTCGATGGGGAGCCACGACAGTTGGGGGATGTTGATCATCGCCGTGAAGCCGCCGATGTCCACGAACGTGACGCAGAAGTCCGCGATGTGGATGACCGTACCGGTCACGACCTGGCCTCGCCGAAGGTCCCGGGTCTTGAGGAAGGCCCAGTTCCGGTCGCTCGGCGTGGGATCGGTCCGCCAGCGGGCCCGTACCACTCCGTCGGCGTCCGGCATGACGGCGGTGAACAAGGGCACGCGTTCGTCGGCGTACATGGGCAGGAGCGCCGCCGCACCCGCGCGGGAGATCCGGGCGGCCAGTTCCGGGAACTCCCCCTCGTCGACGGCGGCGCTGTGGATCCGGCCGTCCTCCTCCTGCCATACGCCCTCGATGAGGCCGTCGACGGGCATACCGCCGAGGACCGCGTCGATGTCGCAGGACAGGTCCGGCCACACGGACAACCGGGCGCGGGGGGCGAGTCCGGCGCGCACCGCGTCGAGGGTCTCGTGGGTGAGGCGGTGGTAACGGGATATGCCTTCGACGGGCTCCTCCTCCAGGAGTCCCGCTTCGCACACGCCGACGGCATGGCGCAGGCGCGCCCAGAACGCGTCGTCGCCCGGCCGCTGGACCTCTTCCCCGTCGGTCTCCTGCTCGGCCTCCACGTCGTGCGGGGACGCGCCCATGCGTTCCGGGAAGAGCCCGAGCGCGCGGGCCCGGACCTGCGCCTCCTCGCACGGGGAACTGCTGCCGATGTAGAGGTACTGGTCCCATCCGACGTGCACGGCGAACGCGTCCTCCACCTCCAGCCGGCACCAGGCACCCCCGTCGCGCAGCATGACCCGCACCAGTTCGAGCGCGGTGTCGAGCGAAACCTCCGCGCCATCGTGGAAGCCCACCCGCCCGGAGGGACCGCTCGGGAAGATCTCGTCCAGTCCGTAGCCCTCCATGGGCGGCTCGGCGCCGAAGTGCACGAAGGACGCGATCTGCGGCTCGCGTACGGACAGGCGGTCGATGCCGGAGTCGGCGGCGAACGCCTCGATCGCCCGGAGGTAGGCCGCCTCGACCTCACCGTGATCGCTGACGCAGTCCTCGGGGCCGGTGTAGCAGCCGCGTTCATCGCGGTCGGCCGGATCGTACTTGGTGACGCAGTAGACGTAGGGAAGCACGCCCCCATCCTCCCTACCCGCCGGGAGCCGGCGGCACCCGGGCCTGCCGGCGCCGGTCGGCGCCCCAATGGCCCGGGGCCAGCGGTCGCGTCGGGTACACGCAGAGCCTCTGGGCATGGATCTCATACACATGGGCAGCGGAAGCGGCGAAGATCGTTCCATGGACCACGTCATCGACCTCGATCGGGCCGCGGCCGAGATCACCGCACGCCTCCCCACCTGGACCGCGGCCGGCCACGACCCCGGGCCCGTCACCTGGCGGGACGGAGGGGCTCCCTGGCCCCAGCGACTGGAGACCGACCGCACCCTCGTCGCCGCCCCGGACTCGGTCGGCATACGCATCCTGGGCGCCGACGCGTGGAGCGAACTGCAGATCGTCCTGTACCGCGGCGGCTGGGCGGACCTCGATGCGCTGACCGGGGACGAGGTCGTGGCCGAAGGCCCGCGGATCACCGGCCGCGAGGAGTTCGGCCGCCTCCTGGACTCGGCCGTCACGCGTTTCCTCGGCCCGGGCCGGCGACCGGCCGGCGGCTGACACATCCGGTCGCGCCGGGACACCGACCCGGGCCCGCAGGCCGATTGGCCGGTTGGCCGTTCAGCGGTTCGGCAGATCAGCCGTTCAGCCGTTCAGTGACTGCATCAGCTCCGGGGCGTAGCGGTCGCCCGAGGCCACGCCGTGGGGGGCCACGGCGTCGATGGCCGCCAGGTCCGCGTCGGTGATCGTCACCGCGGTGGCGGCGATGTTCTCCTCGAGGTAGCGGCGGCGCTTGGTGCCCGGGATGGGCACCGCACCCTGGCGCAGGGTCCAGGCCAGCGCGAGCTGGGAAGGCGTGACGCCCTTCTCGGCGGCGAGACGGCGCACCTGGTCGACGACGGCCAGGTTGCGGCCGAAGTTCTCGCCCTGGAAACGGGGGTCGGTGCGGCGGAAGTCGTCGGCGGCGAAGTCGTCGGGGCTGGTGATCGCGCCGGAGAGGAATCCACGGCCGAGCGGGGAGTACGCGACGAGCCCGATGCCGAGCTCGCGCAGGGTGTCGAGGACGCCGTCGTGCTCGATACCGCGCTCGAAGAGGCTGTACTCGGTCTGCACGGCGGCCAGCGGGTGGACGGCGTGGGCGCGGGCGATGGTGGCGGGCGCGGCCTCGCACAGGCCGATGTGGCGGACCTTGCCGGCGGCGACGAGCTCGGCCAGGGCGCCCACGCTCTCCTCGACGGGCACGTTCGGGTCGATGCGGTGCAGGTAGTAGAGGTCGATGTGGTCCGTGCCCAGGTGGCGCAGGGAACGGTCGGCCGAGCGGCGGATGTACTCGGGTGTGGCGTTGTGCCCGCGGAAGGCACCCTCGTCGGTGAACTCGACGCCGGTCTTCGTGGCGATCACGGCGGCTTCGCGGCGGCCGGTGAGGGCCTTGCCGAGGAGCTGCTCGTTGAGGAAGGGACCGTAGCCCTCGGCGGTGTCGAGCAGGGTGACGCCGAGCTCCAGGGCGCGGTCGATCGTGGCCAGCGACTCGGTCTCGTCCGTGGCTCCGTAGTGGGCGCTCATGCCCATCAGGCCGAGCCCCTCGGCGCCGACCTCCAGTCCCTGGCCGCCCAGCGCACGGATCTCCATCGCAGTCTCCATCACGGTCTCCCTCATAAGTAACTAACTGGATAGATAGAGCATGCATCGCACGCGCGCCGGTTGTCAATAACCAGATAGTTACTTGCTAGGCTGCAGGCCATGGCAAGGGATTCCAGCGCGACCAAGGCACGGCTGCTCGACGCGGCCTTCTCCGAGTTCGCGACGTACGGCATCGCCGGCGCTCGGGTCGACCGCATCGCCGAGGCCGCGCAGGCGAACAAGCGGCTCATCTACGTCTACTACGGCAACAAGGAGCAGCTCTTCGACGCCGTGCTCCAGCGGGCGCTGGAGACGGGCTCGGAGTCGGTGCCCTTCGACGTCGACGACCTGCCCGGCTACGCGGGCGCCGTCTTCGACCACCTCGTCGCGCGGCCGTCGCTGATGCGTCTGGTGCTGTGGAAGCAGCTGGAACGTCCGGGGAGCACGGACACCGAGGCGGCGTCCTACCAGGGCAAGATCGCAGCCGTGCGGCAGGCGCAGGATGCGGGCCGGATGGACGGCGGGCTGGACGCCGCCGACGTGCTGACGCTGGTGGTGGCCATGTCGCAGGCCTGGTTCGGCGCGTTCGGCGGTCCGGCCGTGGGCAGTACCGCGGCGGGCGGCGCAGCCGGCGGTGCGACGACCGGCGAGGCAGGGACCGGCGAGGCAGGGACCGGCTGGGCGCCCGAGGAGCTCGCCCGCCACCGGGCGGCCGTGGTCGAGGCCGTACGCCGGATCACCGCACCGCACGGGGACGGGAGTTGAAGCCCGGCAGGGTCGGGTGAAGTCGGGCGGGGTCGCACCGGTGGGCCGCGGGTGCCTCGATAATGTGGTGCCGGTGGTGACGGCGGTGCGGCCTGCACTGGTGTCAGTGGGGTGGCCGGCATGCGGGAGAAGCGGGGGCTGCTGGTATGCGCGTGCGGATCGACAGTGGTGACGGGGGCGGAGTGGGCGGCGGGCCCGCCGAGGGCGGCCTGGGTCCGGATGAGACCGCGGGGCTGACCGGGGATTTCGCCGACTGGCTGGCCCAGGATCGCGAGGTCTCCCGGCACGCGGTGGTGCGCCGGGTCCGTGCGGACTCCCCGGAAGGCGCGATGTCGGGCGATCTCGTCGAGTGGATCAGTCTCGCGATCTCCTCCGGATTCTCGACCGCCGCGCTCGTGTACGCGCACCGGACCTTCCGCGCGTCGCTCCCGCCCCGCCTGCGCTCCGGCGCGCGGCTGGTGGTCGAGCACGAGGGCGTCCGCGTCGTCATCGAGGACGGCACCGAGGAGGACGTGGCCCGCTTCGTACGGGCCCTGGCCGGCGCGGGGGCAGCCGGGAATCCCGAGGGCGGAACCCCCGGGGACGGCCCGCGGTCCGCCCCCGGCCGGTCGCAGGGCGCGGCACCGGAGGATGCCCACGGTGCCGGTTCCTGACCCGTTCGCGAGCCGGGCGGTGCTGATCGGGGTCGACGGCTACGCCCACCCGGACCTGGCCCCGCTGCCCGCGGCGGCCGCCGGGGCACACCGGCTCGCCGAGTTGCTGCGCGACCCGTCGGTCTGGGGCCTGCCCGCCGCTCACGTCACGGTGCTGGGCGCGGACGCCTCCGCGGCCCGCGTCCTGGGCGCGGTGCGGGACGCGGCCCTCGAGGCCACGGACACCCTCTTCGTGTACTTCGCCGGGCACGGGCTGCGCGACCGCGAGGAGAAGCTGTATCTGGCGCTGGCCGAGGCGGACGCGGATCATCCGCAGATCGGGACGCTGCCGTACCGGGCGTTACGCGACGTGGTGCGGCAGGCCGGGTACCGGGCGCGCCACCGGGTGACGGTGCTGGACTGCTGCTGCAGCGGCCTGGCCGGTGCCATGTCCGCCATCGCTGTGCCCACGCGTACCGATCTCGCCCACGCACTGGATGAGCCCGAGCACTCGGGCGGGAGCGGGCCCGCCCCGGGCCTCCCGATGGGCGCGCACACAAGCCGGCACCCGAACACGGTCGGGGATGGGCACGGGGACGGGGACGGCGACGCCGCCGGGGACGAGGACGACTACGGGGACTGTGTGCTGACCTCGGCTCCGCCGACGCGGCGCTCCTTCGTCCCCCGGGGTGCCCGGTTCCCGGAATTCACCGGCCTGCTGATCACCTTGCTGGAACACGGCGTCGCCGACGCGGGCGCGGAGCTCAGCCTGGAGGACGCCTGGCGCCGGATCCTGCGGCGCATGCGCGAGCGCGGCAGCCCCGAGCCGCAGCAGTTCGCCCAGAACTCCGTCGCCGCCCGGATCCGGCTGCGCAACCGCGCCGCCGCCGCGCCCGGCCGTGCCGCCGTACCCACCGGGCAGGATGCCGCAGCGGGCACGATGAGCGCAGCCTTCACACCGGCCGCACCCACCACGCCGACGGCAGCCACCACGAGTGCCCGGCACCCCGGCGACGCCCCGCCCGGGAGGCGCTTCGACAACGGGCCGCTGGCCGTCATCGACGCCGACGCGGAGGACGGCCGGGTGCGGGCCCACTGCGCGGCCGGCGTGGTGCTGGACTGTTCCGCCCGGACGCTCGAATCGCTCCTGGAGTGGGCGCTCACCCGGGCTCGGCTCGGCGCGCCGAGGCTGAACCGCAACGGCAAGGAAGCCGATCCGCTGCTCGTGCTCACCGCTGGCGCAGCCGTTCGGTTCGGTCTCCCGGCGCGCCCGGAGGGCGAGTGGTCCTCCGGCTCCCTGCGCCTGCCGGACGACCACGAGGTCCTCAAGCAGCTGCGGCAGGCAGACTGGCAGCCGACCGGACACGGCTTCGGCCCGTGGGCCAGGCTTTACCGCCCCATCCGCGACGGCCGGCGCCAGTGCGTGCAGCTGTGCCTCCTGCCCTGGGGTGCGTTGGACCCCCATCACTGGGGCCCGACCGCGCAGTTGCCGCCGGCCGAGGTCGTCCGGCTGCTCGGTACGTACGCGGAGCGCATCATCACCCCGCACGGCTCCGCCGCCGCCACGGGGCTGTCGCTGATGACCGCGCTGAGGCCGCCGACCCGCGCCGTCAGGGACGAGCGGACCGGGGGCTGGGTGTCCGCGCCGAATCCCGGGGCCCTCACGGGGGCGGTGGACTGTGCGCCCTGTGAGGCCCCGGACGGGCACCCGATGCTCGCCGGCCTGCACCCCCCGTCGCACCGGCGCACCCCGGACCAGGTCCTGCGGGAGGACGCACACCGCTGGTCGCGTCCGCTGACCGGTGCCGAACGCCTCAAGGCGTACGTGGTCGCCATCAGGGTAACCCTGCCGCTCACCGCGGCGGCGAGCCGGCTCCGGGTGGGCCTGGACGCGCCCGTGCACGTCGCGCGGCCCGCCTTCGACAAGTCGCTGCCCGGCAGTTGGCTGGTGGACCTGTCTGCCGTCGCCCTCGACGAGCGCCTGCCCTCCCCGTTCACACCCGACGGCCGGCCGCCGACCGGCGCGGCCTGGTACACGACCCCGACCCTCGCCTACGCCCTGGAACTGGGCTTCCCCGTTCGGCCCGTCGAGGCGTACGTCCGGGCCGCGGGCGGCGCCTACCTGGAGCCCTGGCACAAGCGGATACGAGACGGCTACCTGGCCACCATGGCCGAGCTGGGCGTCAGCGCCGGTCTCGGCGGCCGGGAGCTCCTGGACGCCCTGGCCGTCCACCGGCAGGGCGATCCCGGGCTGGCCGGCGTGCTCGACGCGATCGCGGCCACCGCCGAGGGCGGCGTGGCCAAGCTCGGTGAGGGCCCGCCCGAGGCGGGCCGCGGGCCCCGGCGGCCCTGGTCGGCCCCGCAGCGCGCGACCTGGCGGCCCGACATCCGCGCCGCCGTCACCGCGGCCGCCCGGGTCAACGCGCACCGCAAGATGGTCAGGCTGGCGCAGGAGACGGGCCTGTTCCCGGTGGCGGTCTCGGCCGACCGCGTCGTGTACGCCTCCGACGGCCCCTCGCCGTTGGACCTCCTCCCCCACACGGCCGAGGGCAAGCCGCTCCCGGGGACCTTCCGGCTGGGCATCTCGCCGGGGTTGGCCACCCACGCAGGTACGCGGACGGTGGCGTGGGCCGAGCGGATGCGCGAGGAACACGGACCGGACGTCAACATCGCGGACCACATCGGAGGCGACACACCCACCGCCGACGCCCACGCCGACGCCGACGGTGACGGCGGCTAGGCCGGGCCGGGGGCCGCGCTGCGGAACGAGCGGCGGTAGCTGTCGGGCGGGACCCCGACGATCCGTTTGAACTGGCGCCGCAGTGTCGTGGCGGTCCCCATGCCGGTGGCGAGGGCCACCGCCTCGATGGTCTCGTCGGTGGCCTCCAGCAGTTCCTGGGCGCGGCGTACGCGCTGGGTCAGGAGCCACTGGAGCGGCGTCTGGCCGATCACCGACCGGAACTGCCTTCCGAGGTTGCGCGGGCTCGTGTTCGCCTTCCGGGCCAGGTCGGTCACCGTCAGCGGCTGGTCCAGCCGCTGTTGGACCCAGGCGAGCAGGTGGGCGAGTGCGTGGTCGCCCCCGGCCTGCACCGGCGTGGCCACGAACTGGGCCTGGCCGCCCGGCCGGTGGGGCGGCATGACCAGGCGCCGGGCGACGGAGTTGGCGATGGTGGCGCCGTGGTCGAGGTGGATCAGGTGGAGGCAGAGGTCCACCGCGGCGGCCTTGCCCGCAGCCGTGAGGACGCTTCCGTTGTCCGTGTAGAGGACGTCCGGGTCGACGACGGCCAGCGGATGACGCGCGCTCAACTCCGCGGCATGAGCCCAGTGGGTGGTGGCCCGCCGGCCGTCCAGCAGGCCGGCGGCGCCGAGTACGAACGCTCCGGTGCACAGGGAGGCGACCCGGGCCCCCGCCGCGTGGGCCGCGCGCACGGCTTCGATCAGCTCCGCCGGCGGCGGATCGTCGATGTCGGCGCACGCGGGCACGATCACCGTGTCGGCGCCGGCCACGCGCTCCAGCCCGTGGTCGGGCTCGACCATGAACGGGCCGACCCGGACCGGACCGGGCCCGCAGAGCAGTACGTCGTACCAGCCCTTCGCGGCCTCGCGCGGAGGATTGCCGAAGATCTCGTAGGCCACCGCCAGTTCGAAGTGCAGCAGGTGACCGGCGGCCAGCAGTGCGACAGTGGGCATGTCCGAAAGTGTACGCATGATGTCGTTCCAGACCATCACCGCCGGACGCCGCCCGCACCGAGACTGAATCCACCAGGACATCGAGAGCGGGGAACGATGAGCACGAAAGCTGCAGTGGTGGTGTACGGGGCGACCGGGCACACGGGTCGGTTCGTCGTCGCCGAACTGCGAAGGCGTGGTTTCGCCACCGTCATCTCCGGCCGCGACGCGGACCGGTTGGCGGCGCTGGCCGCCGAGTGGGGAGACGTGGAGGTACAGCCGGCCGCCGTGGACGACGCGGGCTCGCTGGACCGGGCCCTCGCCGGCGCGGCGGCTGTCGTCAACTGCGCGGGACCCTTCGCGCTGACGGCGGGCCCGGTCGTGGAAGCGGCCCTGCGCGCGGGGATCCCGTACGTCGACGTCGCGGCGGAGATCGAGGCGAACGTCTCGATGTTCGCCGACCATGCGGAAGCAGCCCGGAAGGCGGACACGCCCGTGGTGCCTGCGATGGCGTTCTACGGCGGACTGGGCGACCTGTTGGTGACCGCGGCGATGGGGGAATGGACCGCCGCGGACGCGGTGCACGTCGCGTACGGGCTGAACGGCTGGCACCCCACGCCCGGCACCCGGGTGGCGGGCCGGGTGTCCCACGAGCGCCGCGCCGGCCGTCGGGTGCGATTCGCGGAGGGCGCGCTGCAGTACCACGACGACAAGCCGTGGGAACAGGACTGGATCTTCCCCGAGCCGGTGGGCCGTCGGGCGGTGATCGCGGAGTTCACGATGGCCGATGTCGTCACCGTTCCCAGCCACGTGACGGTGCCCGAGGTGCGCACGTACATGACGGTCGAGGCCGCGAAGGACCTCACCGAGGAGGACACGCCCGCGCCGGAGCCGGTCGACGCCCTCGGGCGGTCGAACCAGACCTTCGTCGTCGACGTCGTGGTGAGTGCGGGCGGCGTCGAACGTCGCGCCTCGGCCCGCGGCCAGGACATCTACGCGGTCACCGCACCGCTGGCGGTGGAGGCCGTCGAGCGCATCCTGGCCGGGCACACGCGGACGACGGGCGTGGCCTCGGCCGGCGCGATGTTCGACGCGGCGGAGTTCCTCCGGGCACTGTCCCCGTACGTGTCGGTCGAGCTGCCGCACTGACCGGCGGGCGCGGCGTCACGCCGGCGCCCCGGGTGGGTCCCGGCCCTCCAGGCGGAGGATGACGAGGGCCGCGTCGTCGGTGACGCCGACGGACGGAATGAGGTCGGCCAGCAGGGCGTCGGCGAGGGCGTCGGGGTCGGCGGTGCGGTGCCGGGCGAGCGCGTCGGCGAGCCGTCGGAGACCGACGTCGATGTCCTCGCGGCGGCGTTCGATGAGGCCGTCGGTGTAGAGGGCGAGGACGGAGCCGTCGGTGAAGGCGGTCCGGGCCTGCGGGCGGCGGGTGTGTTCGGGCCGGGCGCCGAGCGGGGGGTCGGTCGCCTCGTCGAGGAAACTGACGGTGCCGTCGGGATGGCAGAGTGCGGGCGGGGGGTGACCGGCGCTGCTGTAGGTGAGGGTGCGGTCGTTCCAGTCGATGAAGACCGACACCACGGTGGTGGATTCGGCGCCCTCGATGGCGCGGGCGTACAGCCCGAGGACTTCGAGGGCCTGGGCGGGGCCGACGACGACGCGGGAGGCGGCCGACAGGGCGCTGCGGAGCTGGCCCATGACGCCGGCCGCCCGGAGTCCGTGGCCGACGACGTCCCCGACGGCGACCGCGGTGCGCTCGGGCATGTCGACGAGGTCGTACCAGTCGCCGCACACGTTCAGGGCGGCGGTGGCGGGCCGGTAGCGGACGGCTGCCTCGTGGTGGTCCAGGGGGCGGGGCGCTGGCAGCATCGCCTCCTGGAGGTGGAGGGCCACCTCGCGTTCACGGGCATGGGCCTGTCGCAGGCGTGCGTTGACCTCCTGCAGTTCCCGGCCGCGGAGGTAGAGGTCGGACGCGAGCTCCCGGGCACGGACCGTATCGGTACGGGTGCCACCGCGGGCCCGGATGAGTTCGGTGACCTCTTCCACGCGGTGGAGGAGCAGCGCCACGCTGCCGTCGGAGGCGAGGACGGGGACGTTGACGGGGCTCCAGTACCGCTCTTCCCACACCCCCGGCCGACTGGCGTGCTCCACGTCGTAGCGCTGCAGGGCCATGGTGTCGCGCTCCCCGGTGGCGGCGACCCGCTCCAGGGAGTCGCGCAGGTTCCGCATGCCGGTGGCTTCCGGATCGCCGGGGTTGTCGGGGAAGACGTCGAAGAGGTAGCGGCCGATGAGCTGCTCGCGGGTGCGGCCGGAGGTGACCAGGAAGGCCTCGTTGGCGTCCACGTACACCAGGTCGGGGGTCAGCAGCGCGACGGCGCCCGGCAGGGCTTGGAAGACCGCCTCGTAGTCGATCCCGGATCCGTTCACGATCCACCTGTCCGCGCGCGTCCCTACCGTCATGGGTCTGCTCCCACGATAGGTGCGACCGGGGAGGTCGGGCCTGTCGCGGACCTCCGCCCTTGGGCCGTTCGGCCCCCGGGCGGGAGGTGGCCCGGCAGGCGGCGGCCGGGTGCTGCGCCCACCTGACGGTCTCGCCCGGAAGTGTCGTCCGGCAGCCGGGCGGCGAGGACCGCCTGCCACCGGTTTCCGGGTGGAATCCCGGGCGCCGCTAAGGCGTCCGGGCGACCTCCGCGGCCTGCGCGGGCCGCAGGGCGGGAAGGTGCTGGGCGGCCTCGGCGGCGGTGTAGGCGGAGGCGAAGGTGAACGCGCGGGGGGACGCCCCGTGCGCCCGCAGATCCGCCAGCCGCTCCAGGGCCTCGCCGACGGTCGGGACGTGTCCGACGGGGACCCACCAGAGCACCAGGTGCGCCTCGACGTGCCGTTGGAACCATTCGCGGCGGCGCCGCATCGCCTCCAGGTGCCCGCTGCGGTAGGCGAAGTCCCACAGGGCCTCGCGGGTCTCCCACACCGACAGGTTGACGATGACGTCCTCGCCCGCCGGGCGGAGGCCGGTGGCGTCGGCCTCCCCGTCCTCCACGAGCCGCCACACGAAGCCGGGCGAGCCGTCGGCGGCGGCGTTGACCGGATCGAGCATCTCGACGAACGGAGCCATCCGCGGGTCGTCGAAGGGGTGGCTGAGCGTGGCGACGTTGAGCTGGGCGAGGTGGGCGGCATGCGTGGATGCGGTCATGGCCTCATCCCAGCACGACCTCTGTTTCTATGTCAATCATGATTGTTTTTAGAAGCCTCGACCACCACGCAGCACTCCCCCGGCCGGGCGTCCATCCGGGCGCGGACGGGGCCTTCGGCCCCCAGCAGGCCCTCCAGCAGGGCGAGGTTCATGCCGCAGACGAGCGGAGGGAAGCGTTCGGCGACTGCGTGGAAGGGGCAGTTGCGCATACGGACGACGCGCGCGGCCGCCCCGGCCACCCCCTGGGCGCCCTCCTCACCCTGGGCGCCCTCGGCGCTCTCGGCACTCTCGGCGGCTTCCAGGTGCGGTTCGTAGCCGCGGGCAGCGAGCATCTCCACGGCCTCTTCGAGGCCGCCACAGGGCCCCGCCGAGCCGCGCAGGGCCTCTCCCCTGCGGCGCGCGGCCGCGCACAGCCCGGCGTCCAGTCCGGCCTGCTCGGCGGCCTCGGCAAGCAGCTCGGCGGCGGTGCGGTAGTCACGCGCGGGCAGCGACACCGACCGCTCGACCCGCGCCCGCGTGTAGACCTTGGCGGGACGGCCCGCCCCCGGCCCCGAGCGTCCCGTCAGGCGGCGGCTGCCGCTCTCCAGCAGCCCGGCCTCGGTCAGCCGGTCCAGATGGTGCGCAGCGAGCGTGCGCGCCACCCCGACCGCCTCCGCGGCCTCGTTGCGGCCGACCTCGCGGCCCTGCGCCACCACGTATTCGTACAGGCGGCGGCGCACCGGATCCTGCAGCACGGCAATCGCGTCGATGTCCTTCATCCGGACATTCTAGAAACAACAAGGATTGGAGATAGAAAAGCGCGGGTGGGACGGGTGTGACAGGTGGGACAGATGGGACGCGTCACGGGAACCGGAAGCGAACCGGAACCGGAACGGTGGTCACGTCCCCCTGACCGCGCCGGACGGAGGCAGGGCCGTGAAGGGGTCCTCGGCGAGGTGGGCGACGCGCGTAAGCGCTTCCTCGTAGGCGGGGCGCGGGAAGACGTAGGGCCCCATCGCGAGCTCGCCCCAGGCCGGGCGGTGGGGTTGGTGGAAGGCGGACCAGGTGACGGTCTCGGGGGTGGCGGTGATGGCGGTGAACAGCGGCCAGCAATCCCAGATGCTGCAGGAGCAGCCCAGCACCGCCGTCGCGCCCGTCGGCGCATGCCGGAGGTCGTCATCGGCTTCGCCGAGGAAGTGGCGTACGGGGTCGCGAAGGTCGGACTCCGTCAATCCGGCGTACTGACGGAACAGGAAGTTCTCCGTGTCTTCCGGCGTCCTCTCGTAGGAGCGCTTCTCCAGCAGCCACAGAGGACGCGTGGCCTCTGCGGCATGGACACGCAGGTCGGACCCGTCGAGGCGGATACCCCACAGGCGGGCCGACGAGTAGGTGAAGAACTCGATGTGCATGGGGATCATCCTGCGGGGTCCTGCCGGCAGCCTGCGCCCGGGGTGGGCCGCGGGGAGCGCCCCAGCACGCCCCGAGAGGCCCGAGAGGCCCGAGAGGCCCGATGGTAATTTGCGCGAAATTCGTGGAGGGGTGGGCAACCAGGTGGACAGTGCCCTGCGGCATGCATCGGTACGAGCGCTCACCGAGCTCGGGCGGAGCGACGACTACCGCGACCGGGCGGACGCAGGTCGCGGCCTGGCGGGCTTCGCAGAGATGCCGGAGGCCGCCGGCCCGCTGCTGGAACTCGTGCTCGACAAGGGTGACACCTACGTCACACGCGTGACCGCGCAAGCCCTGCTCCGGCGAAAGGACAGGGCCGGACTGGCGATCGTCGCCTCCGCACTGGCAGCCGCCGACCCGAACCGTCACGACTGGATCTGCACCGCAATCATCGATGCACTCAGCATCTTCTCCTCCGACCGGGACGAAGCGGCAGAGGTCTCGGAAGAGTTGGCGCGGGACACCGATGAGCACGTTTCCCTGGGAGCTGGCCAACTGCTCCAGATCCTCGGTGAGATCGACCCTGTCCTCCGTCCCGTAGAGCGCGGGGCGGCTCCCGGTCCGGCGTGATTCCCACGGTTCGCGAGAAGGGGAACACCACGGGCGGGGCCGGCACGCACTGACGGACTGGGTTCCGGAGGGAGCCGAGGTCCGCGGCAGCGCGCCCGCTCGTCCTACGGGGGCTCGGCCCCGAGTGATCGGCTTCGGCAGGCATTGACGACGGGTACCCGGCGCGCTCTGGACCTGGAGGAGGCCTGGCTCGAGATAGGGGACGACCGCGGCAAGCCTCTCACCGGCCGACTGCTGCGGCCCACGGTCCGCACGCGGCGCCCGCCCTCCCGCGGAACGGATCTGATCGATCCGGAACTCGACGGAGACCTCGTGCCCGTACCGGGATACGCCCGGCCCGGCCGGGGGCAGTGGCTCGCCGGACCGCCGGCCGGCCCCGGCGCCTGGGCCGGCCTCGACGCCCGCCGGCGCGATGCCCGGCTCGAGCTCGTCCGCGACCGGGGCTGCCGGCTCGAGCACGAGGACCGAGCGGCCGGCCACGCGTACGAGCTCGACGGGCGGCACATCACTGACGAACCGGGGCTCCATCTGGCACTCGGCGAGGCCGTCAACGGGCCGGCGGCTATTTCGGCATCTGCCTGGACGACCTGGCGGACTGCCTGCGCGGCACCTTCGGATACACCGCCCCTGCCACCCTGCTCTGGCGGGATGCCGCGACCGCCCGCGAGCACCTGTCCGGGGTGCTGGCGTCGGACGGCGAGTCGTACGACCTGGTCGCCACCGCGCTCGGAGTCCTCACCGAGGGCGGCATGCACGTCACCTTCACGTGAGCCGGCCCGCCGCGCCGCCGCCCACCGCGCCCGCACTGCCGCTCGGTTCGAGCAAGGCGACCAGGACTCCAGTGACCCAGGTCACATCACCCGGAGCGATGACTTCGCCGGTTGCCGCCGGTCATATCAGCGACAACACCGATGCGAGGAAGGCCCGGTCATGCCCCACACACTCAGCACACCCCATCGCGTCACCCCTGCCGCGCCGGCATCACGCCTTGGGGCAACGGCTCTGGTCGGCGCCATGGCGGCGGGCCCGCTGTTCCTCGGCGCCGCCGTCGTCCAGGGCCTCGCGCGGGACGGCTTCGACTTCACCCGCAACGCGTTCAGCCAGCTGGCCCTCGGGGAGTCCGGCTGGGTCCAGACGGTGAACTTCCTTCTCGCCGGCGCCCTGTTGACCGCGGGGGCGGCCGGTCTGCGCCGGATGCTGGGTGGTGACGCGGGCGGTACGTGGGGCCCGGTCCTGATCGGGGTCTTCGGCGTCTCCTTCTGGGCCGCCGCAGCCTTCCCGGCCGACGTCGGGGCAGGTTTTCCCGCCGGAGCCCCGGACTCGACCGTGCTGAGCGGGCACGGTGCCGCCCACATGGCCGCCGGGATGATCGGGTACCTCGCACTGTGTGCCGCGTTCGTCGTCCTGTCCCGCCCGCTCGCCGCCCGCGGGCACCGCGGCTGGGCCATGGCCTCCCGCCTCGTACCGGTCGCGGTCCTCGCCGGATTCATGGCCTCGGCCGCATCCGTCCTCGCCTTCACCGCGGGCGCGGGACTCGGCCTCCTCTCGCTGACCGCGGTGACGGCCCGCCTGACGATGACACCGACGCCCCCACACACCACCTGAGGGCGGCGGCAAGGCCCTGGGTGGCGCAATCAACGGGTGGGGAACGGCCAACTGCCCCCGGCAGTCGTCACCGTGCCGCCGACGACCAGCCAGTTGTCGTCGTAGCGGGCGGTTACCCCGGACCGAGGCGAACCGACAGCGCAGCGGACGAAGCTCGACACTCCTTGCGTCGTCACTCAAGAACATGCCGCAGGATCCACGCCGCCGTCGCCACGAGCGCAGGGCCGGGCCCCCCCGGCGCCGGTTCCTTCGCCGTGTTGTTCGCGGTGATGGGCACGGTGGGTATGAACTGGGCCTGCCGGTACGGGTGGCCAACGCCGACGGAACGATCATCCGCCAGGCCTTCGACGAACGCGGCAACCGCACCTCGCTCACCACCTCGACGGGTGCCGTCACCACCTTCGGCTACGCCGAACGCGGCCACGTCGTCACAGTGACCAACCCGCTGGGCGCCGTCACCCGCTTCACCACCAACGCGGCCGGCCTGCCGGTCACGATCACGGACCCACTCGGCGCTACATCCCGGTTTGAACGCGATGCCTTCGGGCGCCCAGTGCGCGTGACCGACCCGCTCGGCGGGGTGACGACCGTGGAGTGGACCCCGGAGAGCCGTCCCGCCCGCCGGGTGGACCCGGACGGCGCCGAGTCGGTGTGGACGTACGACGGCGAGGGCAACTGCACCGCCTTCACCGATCCGGCAGGCGGGGTGACCCGCTTCGAGTACACCCATTTCGACCTGCTCGCGGCCCGGACCGGGCCCGACGGCGTACGGTACGAGTACACCTACGACGCGTTGCTGCGGGTGACGGGCGTACGCAACCCACAGGGCCTGACCTGGGAGTACGTGTATGACGCGGCGGGGCGGCTGACCTCGGAGACCGACTTCGACGGCCTGACGCTGACCTACTCCTACGACCCGGCCGGGCGCCTGCGCTCGCGCGTGAACGGGCTGGGCGAGGAGATCGCGTACGAGCGGGACGTGCTCGGCCGGATCGTCCGCAAGACCTCCCCCACCGGTACGGCGACGTTCGAGTTCGACGTCTTCGACCTGCCGGCGGCGGCGGTCTCCTCCGATGGCACTCAGCTGCTCCGTATCCGTGACCGGCACGGGCGCCTGGTCGAGGAGCAGGTCGACGGCCGTACGGTCCGCTACGCGTACGACGGGCTGAGCCAGCCGGTCGGCATGACCACCCCCACCGGGGCGGAGACCCGCTGGACGTACGACGCGGGCGGCCACTGCAGCGAGCTCACCGCCTCGGGCCGGACCCTGACCTTCGAGCGGGACACGGCCGGGCGTGAACTGACTCGCCGCATCGGCGACAGCCCGGCGCTGCACCACACCTTCGACGTGGTGGGCCGACTCACCACCCGGCACGTCACCGGCTCGGACCAGCGCACCCTGCTGCGCCGCCGCTACAGCTACCGTGCCGACGGCAATCTGCTGGCGATCGACGACGAGGCGACGGGGCCGCGGACCTTCACTCTGGACTCGGCCTCCCGGGTCACGGCCGTGGACGCCGCCTCTTGGTCGGAGCGTTACGCCTACGACGAGGCGGGCAACCAGACCTCGGCCGCCCGGCCGGAGCAGCTGGGCGCGGAGGCCACCGGTGAACGCGCCCACACCGGGACGCGGATCACCCGCGCAGGCCGTGTCCGCTACGAGCACGACGCCCAAGGCCGCGTGATCCTGCGGCAGAAGACCCGGCTCTCCCGTAAGCCGGACACATGGCACTACACATGGGACGCGGACGATCGGCTCACGGAGGTGACCACCCCGAACGGGACGCGTTGGCGCAATCGCTACGACGCGCTGGGCTGCCGTGCCGCGAAGCAGCGGCTCGCGTCGACGGACGCTTCACGTGAAACGTCGGCGAAGCCGGACGAGGTCGTGGAGGAAACCGTCTTCACGTGGGACGGCCCCACCCTCATCGAGCAAACAACGCGCTCTGCGGGCAACCCGCACGAGGTCACACTCAGCTGGACGCACTCCGGCCTGCACCCGCTCACCCAGGTGGAGTCCATACGCGGGGCTTCACAGGCCTCGCAGGAGGAGATCGACAGCCGGTTCTTCGCCATCGTCACCGACCTGGTCGGCACGCCGACCGAGCTGATCGACGAGCAGGGCGAGGAATTCAACATGGTGATCCCGCAAGGCCAGACCCGGCCGGGCGGGTTCGGTGACGTCTCGCTCCTGCAGCGCTTCCGCATCTCGGGCGGTGACCCGATTCTCGTCCAGGAGAGCATCATCGGACCCCAGATGGACCCGAAGCCGGGCCATCTGCCCGGCGGCGGGACTCAAATGGAGATCATGGAATTCGGAGACCGAGCCCGGCTGATCCCAGTCGGCCCACCCACGGAGATCCCCAAGTGACAGAAGCAGATCCCGACGTCGTGGTCGCCTGGCCCCGAGGTGCCACCACCGTTCGGTGGAGCGGCCCCGCGGGGAACGTCGAGAAGCAGTACGAGCTGCCACCACAGGACGTCCTGGCGTGGCGGGAGTACGGCGAGACGCTGGTGCTGGTGGTGGAAGCCATCAACAGCGCACCCTTTACCCCGTCGGACAACGCAGTGGTCTACCGTTGCCGACGGCTCGGAACGGTTCCGGCTGCACCCGCCGCGCGGCCTGCTGCCGAACCCGGACGATGTTCATGGCTTCTACACCGCCTTCCCGCAGGACGGTCGGCCGCTCGTGATCATGGTCACGCGCAACGCGGGCGATTTCCAGGGCCGTATCGACCTGGAGACCGGCGAGATCGCGGACACCAACACCTGGCGCTGAACCGGAGGAAAACGGGCGGAGATCGTGCGGGACGGCACGGACCAGAAGGGAAAGCCCCTGTACAGCGGCACGTATGAGCGGCCCCTCTGACCGCCCGGCCAGGCCCTGGTCGGCGGTCCACGACAACGGCCGCATCCCGGTCGGCTTCCGGCTGCACCTGACGGCCACGCCCCGAATCCTGGCCGCGGCCTGGCCGCAGAAGTGCAAGGACGGACGCGAGCTGGAGATCGCCTCCATGCCGTCCGAC
The DNA here is from genome assembly GCF_045160965.1 of Streptomyces sp. NBC_00207. Lineage (NCBI taxonomy): Bacteria > Bacillati > Actinomycetota > Actinomycetes > Kitasatosporales > Streptomycetaceae > Streptomyces > Streptomyces sp. NBC_00207. The sequence goes on from NZ_CP130715.1 coordinate 851,940, forward strand.
CCGGCCTGCCCGCCCTGCGAGTGGATCTACCACCTCGAGCCGCAGCCCAAGCCGTGGGTCGTCTCCGCGGTCTTCCGCAACGACTCCGGCACCTGGCACGAAATCCTGCACCGCACAACCAGCACGCGAAGCCGGCGGACAGGAACTCCTGACCGCCCGCCGCCCTATCGCGCGGGCAGGTGCAACGCAGGCCGGTCACGCCAGCGTCAGGCGCAGGCCTCCTGACCCCGATCGAAACCTGTCCATCGCGCGCGCCTCGCCGAGCACGGCCAGGGGCGGCTTCCCGGGCGCGGCCAGGTGCTTGACGGTGAGTCCGAACGTGCCCGCGGACAGGGCCGCGAGAGTGTCAGCCTCCGCATCGGTGGACTGGTGCGGTCCGGCCGAACGCGCCGTCAGGCCCACTGCCGCGTTTTGGCCAGCTGTCCGGATATCGCATGATACGTGAGTTGTACAAGGAGTCGCCCTTACGGGGGATTCGCCCCGCCCGCCGATGCAACACGGTGGGCAGGCACGCACTCTCCGAAAAGAATTGGGGACACCGCACGTATGAAGCGCCTCGCACCGCTGTTAGCGACCGCCGGACTCATCGCAACCACCCTGTCCCAGCTGGCCGTTCCCCAGGCATCCGCTGCCCAGTCCACCCCCGAGTACATGAACCAGAAGCCCGCCTGGCACCGCTGCAGCGCAGACAAACCGGCGACCTACGAGTGCGCCACCCTCAAGGTGCCGCTCGACTACCAGCGTCCCGAAGGGCGCACCCTGAACCTCGCCATATCCCGGATGAAGAGCGAGAACCCCGCCAAGCGGCGTGGCGTCCTCCTCCTCAACCCCGGCGGCCCCGGGACGCCGGGTCTCTACCGGCCGATACGGACGAATGCCGATATGCCCAAGGACGTCCGCGACCGCTACGACCTCGTCGGCTTCGACCCGCGCGGCCTCGGCATGAGCAGCCCGATCAGCTGTGGTGATCTGAGCGAAGCGGAGGTGGGCGCCGGCGGGGCGTACCGGCCCGAGACCTTCGCCTCGGACGTGTCCTGGGCGCGCGGAATCGCCGACAAGTGCCGTGAGAAGTCGGGCGATGTGATTCCTTACATCACCACCCGCAACACGGCGCGCGACATGGACGTCATCCGCGCCGCACTGGGCGAGCGGACGATCTCGTACCTGGGCTACTCGTACGGGACGTACCTCGGCGCGGTGTACTCCCAGATGTTCCCGGAGCGCACCGACCGTTTCGTCCTGGACAGCGGCGTGGACCCGGGGCGCGTCTGGCGCGGCATGATCCAGGCGTGGGGGACCGAAGTCGAGCCCGCGTTCGAACGGTGGACGCGGTGGGCGGCGGAGCGCTCGGACACCTATGGGCTCGGCGCCACGCCCGAGGCGGTCTCGGCCACCTTCTGGGCGCTGGTGGCACGGGCCGACCGGGAGCCGTTCATCCACTACGGGGAGAAGGTGACGGGTGACTACATCAGGGCCGAACCGTCGCTCTTCTTCGATCCCCACGCTGCCTCGGTCGTCATCAAGTCCATCAAGGCATCGGCCGACAAGGTGCCCCAGCCGCCGGGTGCCACCGATCCGGGCGGCACGGTTCCGGGCGCGGGCGGGAAGGGCGCCGACAGGAAGGGGCCCGGCGCGCAGTCACCGCTCGGCGGCGTCCGGGCCGCCGGCCCGGACGTCGACGCGGGAGCGGCGTCGGAAGATCCGGACGCCACTCCCGCCGGCAACGCCACCGCCGTGTACTGGTCCGTGGTGTGCGGGGACACGGACAGCTGGCCCCGCGATCCGGAGCAGTACGCGCGGGACGCGGCGCGGGACAAGGTGAAGCACCCGTTGTACGGGGACTTCGCGTCGAACATCAAACCGTGCGCCTTCTGGCAGCGGCCGCTGGAGCCCGCCACGCCCATGAAGACCCGGGCCCATGTCCTTACCGTGCAGAACGAGTGGGATCCGATGACCCCGCTCGGCACCGGCCAGGGGCTGCACCAAGCGCTCAAGGGGTCGCGGATGGTGCTGGCGCTGGGGGGTCAGGGGCATGGCGTGTATCTCTCCAACCCCACGGCCTGCGCCAACATACCCGTCAACACGTACCTGTCGACGGGACGGCTGCCCGCGAAGGACGTGACCTGCCACAACCCGCCGCCCACCCCGGATCCGGAGGGTGCCGGAACCCGCTGACGACAGGGCCCGGCCGCCCGGCCCCGCTGCAATCGGCTGAACCCGGTCAAGCGGTCAGCCGCGAACCCTGTCCACAAGATGCCCTCCACGCCCGACACGTCCGTCCAGGGCTCCGGCCACTCCCGTGCCTTGGCCAGGTCCGTCATCATCGGGCAGAGGCAGAGCATCTACGGCGCGGTCAGGGCCTGCTCGGAGAACAGGTTCTCCAGCAATGCGCGCCGCTCGGCGTACGGGCGCGTGGAGGGCTCCTGGCCGTCCTGCTGCAAGAGGTCGAAGGCGACGAAGCAGGCCGGCCACCGGGCGGCCAGGGCCAGGGCGCTACGGGCACGGGTGGCGGCCCGGCGCTACAACGCTTCAAAGGACAACCGGCCGGCCTCGGCGTCCCAGACGACCAGTTCACCGTCGAGGACCAGGCCGGGCGGCAACTACGCCTCGGCGGCCGCCGCCAGGTCCGGCCATCGGTCCTTTACCAGCGCCCCGCGACGGGTCTGCACCAGGACCGTGCCGCCGGGGCCGGCCGCGGTGAACAGCAGCGCCCGGTGACCGTCCAGCTTCTGCTCGTACGCCGCCCCCGCGCAGCTGCTGCTCCGCGACGGACGGGGCCCAGGGGCGGGCGTGCCATGCGTGCCGCAGGTAGGCCCGGAGAGCCCGGCTCGGCCGATCTTGCTCGTCGTCGGCGGGCTGGCCGAGGTAGGCGCTGATCACCTGGTCCAGCTCGCCGTAGCGGCGGTCGAAGTCGATGGGCTTCATGGACATCGGGGACGGTCTCTACAGGCAGATCGGGACGGTGGCGTGCACGACGAAACCGTGGGGCGCGGCGGGCTCGCGCCGGAGCACGACCCGTGCGGCCCGTACGTCCACCGCCCGCGCCCGGCGAAGGCCATGGCCTGGAGCAGGACGCGGCCGACCGGATCGGGGTGGGAGGGCCAGGGGTGAGCATGGGTTCCCCGGTTCGGTGGGTCTGATCAGGTGGGGTCGAAGTGCCAGATCATCGCGACTTCGGTGTCGTTGACCGCAATCAGACCGGCGTCCCAGCCGTAGCGGCTGAACGGATCCGTCAGGCGGACGGGCTGCTCGTAGAAGTCCGGGTTCGCGCCCTTCCAGCCGACATTGGAGTAGAAGCGCGTGCCTTCGGGGAAGCGCGAAAGGATCAGGCGAGCCCGGCGTTCCATCTCCGGCCGATGGTGGTCGAACTCTGCGGCATTGGCCACGTCCAGGCCGGGAATGCCGAGCAGGACCAACAATGACCGGACCGACTCCCGGGGCAGCTCGGTCACTCGCGGTCGGAAGCGCACCGCGTCTGCCGGCGTCGTAGGGGCTTCCACGAAGGGGAACAGTGGGTCGTCCAGACGTTCGAACTCGTCCTCGTCCGGATCGAGCGACAGCCATCCGCGAGGGTCGGACGTCTGACCGTGCATGATCGCGGCAACGTCCATCCACCACTCCTCGTGCTCACGCCGGGCGACCGAGACGGCGGTATAGCTGTACTGGTACAGCTCAAGAACGTCCGACCATGCCTCCGCAGTGAGTTCAGTCATTGGCGGTTTCCCGGTGGGTAGGCGGCGGTTCGGGTGAGCAAGGACTTCCCCCGTCAGGTCGGAAGGTCAGAAGGATTCGAAAGTCCAGATCAGAGCGACTTCGGTGTCGTTGACCGCGATCAGCCCTGCGTCCCAACGGCTTCGACTGAACGGACTGGTCCCGTTGACCGGCTGTTCGTAGAAGTTCGGATGCTCGCCCTTCCAATCGACGTTGGAGTAGAAGCAGGTGCCATCGGGGAAGCGCGAAAGCAACACCCGGGCACGGCGCTCCATTTCCGGCCGGCGATCCTCGAAGTCACGGGATTTCGACACATTCATGCCTACGACTGCGAGAAGGACCATGAGTGATTGAACCGAGGACCGGGGAAGTTCTTCGACGGAGGAATTGAAGCGTTGCACGTCCGCTGTACTGGTGGGAGGCTCGATCCAGGCGAACGCCTCGACCTCGCGGTCGACATCCTCCTCGTACGGGTCGAGTGAAGCCCACCCTCGCGGATCGGCGGTCTCACCGCGCATGACCGCCGCGACGTCGAACCACCACTCCACGTGGTCACGTGGGGCCACAGCCGTGAATGCCCAGCGGTCCTCGTACAGTGCCAGTCCGTCTGCCCAGGCGTCCGCCGTGAGATCGTCCATTGTTCGCTCCCCTATTCAGGCATCGACGTGAGGACGACGAAGGGCGGGTTGAGGTTCGGATCGTACTTGAGGCGAGTGCTCACCCCATGGGCGTCATGGACAGGTCCGGCCTGGGACGGGCCCACTTTCTCCGAGGTCCGGCCTGTCAGGATGAACGCTGCCGCCGGATCCGGTGAATCGGGACTCCGGCGCTGTATTCGCTGCATGCTCCACCCCGAAGAGCCCGAACCGTGGGACGGCCCCTGGGCCTTCTCGCTTTGAGCGACCGGCCTTGGCCCCGTTCGTGCATCGAAGTTGTCCACTGGGGCCAAGTACGGTGCTCGGTCAACGTTGTAGTTGGCCCGCGGCGTGACGACGCCGGCCGCTGATCTGCTGTCGCTCAGTGCCGGCGGGCGCCCCGGATTCGACCGACGATGGCCGAGGCCTGCTCCGGGTGCACCTCCAGCCACGTTCCGAGGTGTTGCTGGACGGCTTGTCCCACGCAGGTCCGTACTGGTGGGTTGCCCAGCACGCCGTGGGTGGAGCCTTCGAACTCGGGATGGTCCAGCTTCACCGACACGACGGCGGTCAGGCCCTCGCCGATCCGATCGACCGCAAGCCCGGGGTCCGCTTCTGTCAGCAGCAGCCGCGCCCGCGCGTACTTATTGACCGCGGCCGTCACCCCGTCGCGGAAGCCCAGCTCGTGCGTGCCTCCGATGGTGGGCCGGCTGTTGGCGAAGCTACGGACCCGCTCCTCATGGGAACCAGACCAACGGAAAGCCACCTCCACCGTTCCCGCCATCCGCGGGTCCTCAAGCTCGAAGGCGATGGCCTCCGTGAGGACGGGCGCCGCCGTCTCGGCGTCGAGGAAGGCGACGAAGTCCCGGGCCCCGGCCGGGAACCGGAACCGAGCCGACCGGGACTCGCCCGGCTGACGCCGGTCGATGAGCGAGATGTCCAAGGCCCGGTTCAGAAAGGCCAGCTCCCTGAAGCGCTCCGCCAGTGCGTCGAATGAGAACTCTGCAGTTCCGAAGATGTCTGCGTCGGGCCAGAAGGCGATGGTTGTCCCGCTGCCGGTCGCTGTTCCCGCCGCACTCAGCGGGGTGACGGCCACGCCGCGCGCGTACTCCTGGACCCAGCGGATTCCATCGCGCCGCACCTCGGCCGTCATCCGGCGCGACAAGGCGTTGACGACGAAGGGCCCGACACCGCAGAAGCCGAGCGTCACGTCGTGGCGGCCGCCGGGTCCCGCTCCTGCTTGCATGCTGGTGAGCAGGGCTTCGAGCCCTCGACCACCAGTGCCGCCCGCCTCATCGATGGGCACTCCCGGCCCGTCGTCAGTGACACGCACGCCGCCGTCGGGCGTAAGAGCAACCTCGACGGAGCCGGCTCGGCCCGCCAGCAGCTCGTTCACCGCCCGGTCGGCGACCTCAAACACCATAGTGTGCAGCCCGCGCTCACCTGACGAGCCGATGTACATCCCGGGCCGCTTCCGGACGGCCCTCCACCCCTCCAGCACCTGGATGTGGCTGGCGTCGTATCCGGTGGTTTCCTCGCTCACGATGTCCCCTCCCACTGGTGCCCCGCAGAACCTCCCAGCCTAGGCGAATCCCAGGAAAGTGCCAGGTCAGAGCCATTCTGTCGAGAGGTCAGCCGGACGACTGAGCGTCTGCCCGGGAGTGGCTGGCCCACGGGGTGCGGACTGTGGCCAGAGCCCCGCCGACAGGTCGCCGGGGCCGCATACGCCCCCATCCTCGTCGGCCGCCAAGCACCCAGTTCCACTACAGCTCGCGCCACGCGCAACGCCCATCCGCCTCCTTGATCCGGCCCGTGTGGCGGCCACCCCGCCGTGCGCACGCTCGTTGTGAGTTTGGCCTGCTTAGAGGTCCTAACAAAGACGTTGGGCGTGGCGGTGGGTGATGAGGCAGGTGGCGAGGCCGAGGATGGCTTCGTGGATGTCGTCGCGTCGTTCCCACCAAACTCGGAGCCGGCGGAAGCCGTGGAGCCGAGCGATGTTCCGTTCCACGACCCACCGGTAGACGAGACCCCGAGGCCGGAGCCGTGTGGGACGCGCGGCGGGCGATCCCGGGGTTGACCCCGGTCGCCCAGACCAGCCGACGGTACTTGTCGTGGCCCGAGACCAGTCCAGCGACGTGACGTCCCTGGCGCAGGGGGTCCCGGGCCCGGTCGCGTTGAAGTCGAAAGTGTCGATTGTGAGCCCCTGGGGCAGGGATCGGTGAACGCCATCCCGGCGAAGGTCGTCGCGTCACCGTCATTCCTGCACGGGTCGGTCGTGGTGTTCGCCCCGAACGCCTACCTGATGGACCGCGAGGCTCCCAGCTCATGCGGCCGAACTTGCCGTTCGGCCGCACGATTTGGGGGCTACTTGTCGCAGGCGATGCCGTCGCCGTCCTTGTCGAGGGCGGACCGGTAGCCTGGCTGGCCCTTGCGGATGGGCGCCGCACCGGCCGCCTTGGCGGCGTCGCAGTTCTTGTAGTAAGCGCTCCCGCCCCCGCCGGTACCGGAGGTCCCGTCAGCGTCCTTCTGGGTTGGGGCCGGGCTCTGCGTCACCTCGGCGTGGAGCCGGGTACCGGTGGCTGCCGGGCACGTTCTGCCGGGCGCGATGAGGTGGAGGGTGGCGTCGGCGGGCGCCGCTCCGGCTTCGGGGCTCTGGAAGCAGACGACCCAGTTGGGGTGATACGAGGCGAGGGGCACATCGGTGTAGACGCTCTGGGCCGTGACCTTGGCCACCCCGGCGCCCTTGAGGGCCTTCTCGGCCTGATCGAACGGCATCGAGACCACGTTGGGCAGCGCAGGAGCCGCGCTCGGGGACGCGGCCTTGCCCGGAGCAGCGGCGGAGGAACCAGGCGAAGCTGTCGCAGCGGCGGCCGCCCCAGCCTTGGCGTCGTCCGCGGCCTTGTCGTTGCCGCCGGAGAACAGCACGATCAGGAACCAGAGGCCCGAGAGCACGGTGGCAACGATCTTCTTGCCCTGCGTCCACCCCGTCATCCAAGCCAGCGCTATCCCGAGCGGGGGCAGCAGCACAAGCGCGGTGATGATCACAGCCGGGCGCTGCCACCAGCGCTGGGCGGGCTGCTGGGGATAGGGGGCGTGCTGAGCAGGCGGCGAGTACGCGGTTCTCCTGGTGACGGTGTGACAGATGTTCATACCGCAACCATTTTTGATCAAGATGTCTACACATGCCACAGAAATGACCCATTCCGGATCTAAGGGCGCCTGTGGGTCGGACTTGTCCTCAGGAACGACGTCATGGGCGCGGTGACGGGATCCGTGCCTCTCTGTCCCATCGCGGACCTACTACGACAAGAAGATCGCCCAGGGCGAGCACCACACGCAGGCCCTGCTCTGCCTCGCCAGACGCCGGGCCGACGCCCTCTTCGCGATGCTCCGGGACGGAACCTCCTACGAACCGCAGCCTGTTCGAGCGGCCGCTCCGCAGACCTAGACCATGGTCAGGAGGTGATCCGTGGGGCCGTAGCGGATCTCCCAGTCGATATAGACACCGCAGAATCCGTCCGCTATGCACCGAAGGCCGACTGTCACCCAGCGGACCGATCCGTCCCCGCCGAGGGAGAAGGCGACTGCGGCCTCGAACTTGTCCTTTCCGCACGGACAGTAGGCCGGGCCGGACCTCTCGGTCTCCCAGGAGTCCTCCTCCCAGTAATCCTCACTGTCTGCGATGAACGCACGGCTGCCGCAGCCAGAGCACTCCCGCTCTGCTCCACAGTCGTTCACCAGCACGAAGAACACCCGGCCGCCGCAACCTCCACAGATGGAAGAAGCGATTCTCACCGGGCGGTCATCGACAGCGCCCCGGAGAAACACCGCGAGCTCAGCAGGGACGCCCTCGCCAACCTGATCATCAGCATGCACAAGCACATCGTCCCAGACGCCTTGAAAACCCTCCGACCACCTTGACCAAAGACATAGGGGCACCCCCCGAGGCAGCGCAGAGAAGGTACGAAATCCGACGCATTACGCCGGCATCGACGCCGCCCTCATCGGCGGCCGAGGGCTCGGGAGCTGAAACGACATCACGTCGCACCTGTCCCGGCGATATACCGTGTGGCCATGTCAGCGTTCATACAACAACTCCCCGCCCTGATCGGCGTGGTGATCGGCGCCCTCGGGTCGTACTTGGCGACCACGCGCGGCGATCAGGCCCGCTTCCGTCGCGAGCAGGCGGCCCAGTGGGATGAGCGGCGGCTGACGGCCTACGCCGACTACGCCAGGTCGCTGAAGAAGAGCGTCACCCTGGCCTACCGGATCGCGGCGCACCTCGGCAACGACCCTCACCCGCATCCCTTGTCGCCCGAGGAAGCGGCGCCGCACCTGGCCGATGCCACCGATGCCCGGGATCCGGCCGGGGAGGCACTGTTGATGCTCGGCACTCCGGACGTGGTGGACAAGGCCCGCGCGTGGGTCGTCGTGGTGATGGAGATGGAAGGATTCCTGCGCGACCGGACGCATGGCCCGGAGGCCTGGTCAACCCTGCTCAAGCGCCAACGCGCCGCACGCGAGGGGTACTACACCGCCGTCCGGCGTGACCTGGCGCTCCCGCCCGGCCACTCCGGGGAATGGCAGCTTGCCCCGCCCCGCACCCCCTGACCTGACCTGACCTGTCCTGTCGGCTCCTGTCCTGTCTCAGGCGAGTCCGACCAGTTCGGCGATCGTCCCGCCGAGCACCCGGTCGCGTACCTCGCCCGGGCCGGTGACCCGCTCCACCATCGCCCGGGTGAGGACCGGGTCGCCGTACGGGGCGTCCGAGCCGAACAGGGTGCGGTCCGGGATCTCCCTGATGGCCAGCCGTACCGCGAAGACGATGTTGGCCGTGGACAGTTCCAGGTACATGTTGGGGGTGTCCCGGACCAGCTCGACAGCCTCCATCCAGTTCAACCCTCCGAGTTGGCTGACCACCAGCGGCACCCTCGGGTACCGGCCGGCGAGCGCCGACAGCTTCCTAAGATCGGCCGCCGTGGTCGGTGCGGATCCGTGTACGACGACGGGCAGCCGGCCGTGATCGGCCGCCGCCCGGAGCACCGGTTCGATCATCCCGGCCCGGCCCGGCGGCGGCGTCAGCTCGCCGATCCCGTGCAGCCCACGCCCGACGACCTCGCGTTCCACGGTCGCGGCGATCTGTTCCGGCTCCAGGTCCAGCGGTACGGACAGGAAGCCGATGAACCGGTCCGGCCGTGCGGCAAGCGCCGCGTCCCATTCCCGCCGAGCACGGCGATGTCCTTCGGCCGTGCCCGCCCGACCCCCGATGGCCTCTTCCAGGATCGCCATCTCCCGGCGCAGCGAGGCCAGGTCGCCGGCCCGCTCCGGGTGTGGGCGGGTGGCGAACAGCACGGCGCGGTCCACACCGGCCTCGTCGAGCAGCCCCACATGTGCGTCGACCGGGTCGTGTACGTGGCTGTGCGCATCGATGATCATGTTTTGCCCTCTCCTTGACGGTCGGCGGGCCGGAATGCGGCCGACCAGTGCACTGTTGCTCCCTGACACGGTGGGAAGGTCAAGCTGGAGGGAGCTGGTCGGTGCTGATCGGGGAGCTGGCGCGTCGTACCGGCGTCGGCGAGCGCCTGCTGCGCTACTACGAGCGGATGGGGCTGATCCACTCGGAGCGCCGCGCCAACGGCTATCGCGAGTACGACGACCAGACGGTGGAGACGGTGCGACGCATCCGCGCCCTGCTCGCCGCCGGCCTGCCGACCCGCATCATCCGCCAGGTCCTGCCGTGCACCTTCGACGAGGCGGCGCTGCGCCCCTGCCCTGGCGTGCTCACCAGCCTCCGCGACCGGCTGAACGTCCTCGACCTGCGTGCCGCCGAGCTGGAGACCGCGCGCCGCCTGCTGCGCCAGACGATCACCGCCACCGAGAACGCAGCGGACTAGGACCGCATCCGGATGGCGGGCGGTCGAGCCCGCGCACCACCGCGCAGAGGCCTCGACGGGGAGGGTGACGACCGGATGCCCGAGGCGAAGACCTCGCTGCTGCCGATGACCGGAATCCGGATCAGACCCTCAGAGGGTGGTGTCCGGGTGCCTGTGGTCGATCGCAACGAGTTCGACTTCGAAGCCGTCCTCGTTCTCCAGGTACGCGGCATAGTGCTGCGCACCGCCTGCGTGCGGATGCCGGTCGGGGAACAGCAGATGCCAGCCGTGCCCGGTCGCTTCACGGGCCAGCCTGTCGGCCTCGGTGTCGTCCTCGACGTGGAAGGCCAGGTGGTTCAGCCCCGGCCGGCAGCGGTCGTGCCGGTCTGCGGTGAGGGCCGGGGACTGTTCGAGGACCAGGTAGGTCGTCCCGAGCCGCCAGCTGCGCCCGTTGCCCCAGTGCTGGAAGAGGGCGTACCCCAGTTCCTCCAGGAGCCAGCCGAACGAGGCGACCGCGCGGTCGAGGTCCGGGACCCACAGCTCGACGTGGTGCAACGTCCCGTGGGTGGGCCGGTTCAGAGGGCCACCGCCTCGGGTCGTACGAGGGGACGGCCGCCTTCGCAGCGGGCTCCGCCGCACTGGACGGGGGCGAGGTGGTGGCGTGGGTTCACAGGCTGATCACCTGTCGAACCTACCCCTCCGGGTGCCGCGCAACCGATCGAGTGACGTCCGAAGGCAAGGGCATGTCGGCCGTGCGTGCCCGGCTCCCACGGTTGAGGCTGGAGGCACTGTCCGGACCGGAACCCGATGTGAGCACACCACCCATGAGCACATCATCCATGCCCCACACCCAGTTGGACGAGCGCTACAGCGACAAGGACGCGGCGGCCGTCCCGTGGCCGACCGCCGTGTCGCAGCTGACCGAGGCCGAGCTGTACTGGCTGACGACCGTACGTCCCGACGCCCGCCCGCACGTCACGCCGCTGATCGGGGTCTGGGCCGACGGCGCGCTGCACTTCTGCACGGGTCCGGACGAGCGCAAGGCCGAGAACCTCCGCGCCAATCCGAACGTCGTGCTCACGACCGGCACCAACTCCCTCCACCGGGGTCTCGACCTGGTCGTCGAGGGCGAGGCGACGCGCGTGACCGACTCCGGGCGGTTGCGCACGCTCGCCACGGCGTGGGAGACGAAGTACGGCGCGCAATGGCACTTCGACGTCGGCGACGGCGTCTTCGTCAACCCCGAGGCCGGGGAAGCCGCGGTCTTCGCGGTCTCCCCGCGCACGGTCTTCGGCTTCGGCAAGGCCCCGTACAGCCAGACCCGCTGGCGCTTCGCCTGAGGTTCGGCGCCGAGCGGGGCAGAGCGGGCGGGGCAGGGCAGGGCAGGGCAGGGCACCTAGAGGCTGAGGGCGTCCTCCGCGTTGTCCACCCAGGCCGTCACGGAGTTCTTGTCCGGCGAGACGTAGAGGCCGGGAGTCGACGCCTTGAGCGGGGTCTGCTCCAGATCCGACTCCGTGTTCATGGTCATCCCGATCGAGTCGACGGTCTTCCCCTTGCCGTCGTTGGCGCCGCCCATCAGCCCGGCGTACGCCGACTTCCCCGGGTCGAGCCTGATCGCGTCCTCGATACCGGGAGCCGTGCCGCGCTCCGTGGCCTGGCCGTCCAGGCCGCCGAAGGTCACGATCGGATGCCCCAGTACCCTGCACGCCTTGGCGCCCTTGTTGGTGATCTTCAGCAGGTAGCTGCTGGTCGTCGGCTCCGCCAGGGTCGCGGTGAACGTCACGTCGAAGGTGCTGCACGGGAAGACGTCGAAGTCGGGGTCGGTCGACGGCTTCGACGGCTTCGACGGCTTGGCCGACTTGGCCGGCTTCGGAGTCGTCGACGGCTTGGACGGCGCGGACGGCGCGGCAGGCGCGGTCGGCGTCGCGGACTTCGTCGGGCTCGCGGACGGCCCGCCGGCCCCGCTGCCCGCCTCGTCATCGGTGGGCCCACAGGCAGTCAGGGCCAGTGCGGATACGGCGGCGAGGACGACTGCGGCTCTGCGTACGGTGCTCATGGCGTTGGGTCCCCCAATGAGAAGCGCGAGGTGCGCCGGGCTGGGCTGAGCTGAGTGGGATCGAGCTGGGGCTGTCCCGGGGTGAACCGGGGTGAGCCGGGGTCGTGCTGAGCACCAGCGTCCCGCAGAACCTTCACAGCTTGGTGACGGTGTCTTGCCGAGTCCACTACGAAGGACTCGGCGCGCCGCCCGTCCGACGCGGTCGGCGACGGGAGCCCTCGGCGGCGAGGGCGGTGCGGGCTAGCATCTGCGTCCATGGTGATGAGACCCGAGGAGAACGGCCGTAACCCAGGGACGGCTTCCGCCTGGCGCGTCACCGTGCTGAAGCAGGGGCGGCGCAAGGCCGGCCCGCCGCCGTACGAGCCTTCGCACCGCCGGGGTCAGCCGCTCGCCCGGCGGGACGACCTCCGGGTCCACGGCACCGCCGGGAAGATCAGCTGCATCGACTCCTCCGGCCACACCCTCTGGACCGCGCCCTGTTCCGGCAAGCCCAACGCCGCCCACATCTCCCGCGGCCGGGTCCTCGTCACCACGGACTCCCTCGCGTACACCGCCTGGGGCAACCTCGGCCCCGCCCTGCTCCTCGACCTGACGGACGGCACCCTGATCACCGAACTGCGCGGGGAACGCGGTGCGGCCTTGGGCGGCGGCCGTTTCCTCCTCGGGCTGGAGGGCTACGACGCCTTCGACACCTGGGAGTACGACCGCGACGGCACCCTGGTCGACTCCTGGCGCAGCTACGGCCACTACGTCATCGGCACGGGCATCCGCGTCGTCGAGACCGACCGCAACCTCCCCACCCGCAGCCGGGTGGTACGGCTGCTTCCCGGCGGCGCCATCGAACGCGGACCGCTGCTCACCGACCCGCAGGCCCCGCGGCCGCTCGTCCTGGCGGACGGCACCCTCCTCGTTCTCGACGCCGGAGTGCTACGGGCCGTCAGCCGCCGGCTGGAGGACGCCGTCCTCGCCGAGCTGCTTCCCGTGGACCCCGGCGAGGCCTGGCGCTACCACGGCCACCTCCACCGCGCCGGTGACAAGGTCACGGTCTCCCTCGCCGAGCAACACCCCGACCACCCCGCCAAGCACACCCTCCACACCTGGACCCTCGCCCTCCATCCGGCCCGGTGACCGCCCCCGGCCCGCGGGGCGGCCCCCAGGACGCGGGGCAGGCGGGGCTCAGCGGCAGAGGGCCGTGTCCACGAGGCTCTCGAGGTGCTTCGTGGCGGCCCCGCCGGTTGGGATGCTGGTCACCGCGATGCTGGCGGCGCGGCCGTCGTCGGTGACCCCGCCCCGGGTCTCGTACCCCGTGATGTCTCCGCCGTGGCCCCAGTAGACACCGCCGCACGACAGCGGCCTGCTCATGAGCCCCAGTCCGTAGCCGGCGCCGGTGTCCCCGATGGGGACGGTGGTGCGCATCTGGGCGAGCTGGGCGTCCGGGAGGAGGAGGCCGTCCAGGAGCGCGGCGTAGAACCGGTTGAGGTCGGAGTTGGTGGAGATCATCTGGCCTGCCGCCCAGGCCGCGGAGGGGTCGATTTCCGTGACGTCGCGCAGTGGAGCACCTGCCGAATCCCGGTGGTACCCCTGGGGATGGGCTTCTCGGACGGCCATGTCGCCGGCGGCGGGGAAGTAGGTGTGGCGCAGCCCGATGGGCTTGATGACGCGCCGGTCCACCTCCTCGGCGAGGGGCCGGCCGGTGACCTTCTGGATGATCAGGCCGGCCACCACGTAGTTCGTGTTGCTGTACCCCCAGCCCTTCCCGGGGTCGAAGACGGCCTTGCGCCGGAAGGCGATGTCGAGGAGGTCGCGGGGTTCGAAGTACCGGTGCCGAAGGATGTCGTCCTCGACGAGGTCTTCGTATTCGGGAAGTCCGCTGGTGTGCTGGAGGAGCTGACGGACGGTGATCTGACGCCCGTCGAACCCTTCCCCGCGGACGAGCCCCGGAAGGTAGGCGTCGACCTTCGCGTCGAGATCGATCTTCCCTTCACCGACGAGTTGCAGCGCGACCACGGCGGTGAACGTCTTGGTACTGCTGCCGATCCGCACCTGACCGTCCCTGGGCACCTTCGAACCGGTGGCCAGGTCGCCCACCCCTGCGGTGTAGGTACGAGTGCGGCCTTCACCGTCCTTGACGCTGGCCAGCGCTGCGGGCAGGCCGTCGGAGTGCACCAGCGCGTTCAGGCCCTGCTGGACGGTGTCCGGCCGGGTCGAGGCGGACGCCGCCGGTGGCGCCAGCCCGCCCATCGCCATCACGCCCACGGCCGCGACGGCGACGGCGACGGCGCCCGGCACGGCTCTGCGCCGGCCGCTCCGCTGTCGCCGGGACGAACCAGACCTGCGCCATGTCTGCTGCTCGCGCACGAGTCAACTCCTACGGAATCATCGGGAAACCAGCGGTGAGTGCCGGTCCCACCTTGTCCGCATTCGGCCGCGCGCAACGAGCCTGCTACCCGCCGGGCCCCAGGTGGGGCTAACCCCCGGTGCGCTCAGCCGGAGGAACGGGGCGCGCGTCACCCGGCCGGGGTTTCGAACTCCCGGATCTTGTCGGCGGCGGAGAACACCTGTTGCCCGCCCGAGTCGAAAGCCATCAGGTCCCCTGCGGTCCCGGGCTTCAACGCGTAGGCGAAGAATGCCTTTCCCTGGTGTGCGGTGATATCGACGGCCTGCGATGTGCCGGACGCGGATCGCGCCACAAGGCGGGCGACGCTGGAATCCGCCGCTCCATAAATCAGGAGCACATTGGGATCCAGCCCGTCCAGCGCAATGTTCACCGGAATTTCTTTCGAAACCGGGGGTTCGCATCCGCTGCCCGCCGGCTTTCCGCCGACGGTGGCCTGCGTGCAGAGTTTCCCGTCCGCGGAGACGAGGTCCACCCGCCAGGTGGTGCCCTCCATGGCGCCTTGGCCGATCACCGCGACATGCGTCTGCCCCGGGTCGGCACGGGCAGGGGGCGGCTCGTGCGCCGAACCCGCCTCCGTGCACCCCGCAAGAGCCGACAGGAGACAGAGCAAGCCGGCAAGGCGGCACCTCCGCGAAGTCACTGCTTTCCCTCCCGCATGCGTGGAGCACGGCCGGCCCCGGTCCCGGGGCCGGCCTGCTGCCCGACTGGCCTGGTCAGGCAGTGTGCGCCGAGGCGCAGGGGGCGGAGGCGTCGCTGCCGCTGTTGTTCTTGCCGTACCACCGCAGGTAGTAGGACGTGCTGGTGCTCACCCCGATGCCGCGGGGGTCGGTCTGGTACTGCCCGTCCGCCGCGTAGCTGTAGCTGGAGAACACCTTCGAGCTTCCGCTGGTCTTGACGAGCTGGGTGTAGAAGCTGCGGGCGGCGCCGCCCGAGCAGCCGCTGCCACCGATCCGGATACTGCCGGAGGAGGGTACGAAATCCCCGCTGGCGTGATAGGAACCCGATCCCCACGACTGCGAGAACGCACTCGCGGGCGATGACGCGAAGACGAACATGCCGACGGCCGCTGCAGCGACAGCGGCGACGCGTGTAGTGCTACGCAGAATTGTCATGCAAAGGATTCTCCAGGTGTTACTTGGCACCGCCAAGCGGTTGACCCGCCAATGGCCCGATCACGCCTTGTTGACACCGGCACCCGTCCTGCTGGCAAAGGGGAACCGGTTGGGGGGCAGAACTCGTTGGCGCGTTCCGGCTCGCCACTTCCGAGACAGGGGCCTGGCATTCCGGCCACACCACGGCCGGACCGTGGAGCAGGTTTCGGATCCGGCACGCATTCCGACCCGGACTGCTGCCCGCGCGATCAGCCGCATTCGAAGCAGTGCGAGTGGCCGATCACGGAGAAGCCCCGGCGCTCGTACCAGTGGCGCGGCCAGTCCGTCGCATCGGCGGTCAGGAAGCGGGTACCGCAGCCCTGGGCGGCTGCCAGGCGCAGGGCGGTGCTCAGGACGGCGTCGGCGTAACCGTGCCTGAGGTGGGCCTCCGAGGTCATCAGGTCCTCGATCTGGGCGGTGCCGGTCGTCGGGTCCAGGTAGAGGTCGGCCCATGAGGCGACCTCGCCTTCCGCCGTGCGGGCACCGATGAAGTGGACGCCGTCGGCCCCGCGGCGGCGAACCTCGCGCCGGTCGACGAGGTGACGCAGGACCTCGTCCTCGACGGTCGGGAGGAGACCCTGCCAGCGCCGGGTGAGCGGGGCGCGCAGGGCGTCGAGGTCCACTTCCTCCGCGGTTCCGCCGCCGGCCGGCACCGGGCCGGTGTGCAGCATGACCAGGTAGGTGGAGTGCGTGTATCCGGCGCGGATCAGCGGCTCCGCACACACCGTGCCGGCTTCGTCGTCCAGGACGGAGATCAGCCGGTGCGGCAGGTGCCCCAGTGCCTCCTCCGCGAGTGCGGGCACCGCCCCGGGGTCGATGTCGACGGCGGGCGCGTCGATGACGACCTGGTTGTTCGCACGGGAGTGCGCGAAGGAGTCGTCGTACGCGGCGAACCCGCCGGGCAGGTCGACGGTGCGCGCGGCCTGGCGGCGGGCGAAGGCCGACAGGAAGGTGTTGATCCGCTGGAGTTCCGATCCGGGCATGGGCGGAGCCTATGCGTCCGCGGGCCGGGGCAGCCTCCGAATTACGCGCCGTACGGCGGGCGCGCGTGCGACTCCTGCGAGCGCTGCCGGGACGGCCCCGGGCAGTGTCCGGTCATCCCGCCGTGCTGCCGCGGTTGTCCTCCACGTGGACGACGTGGAGTTCGGTTCCGTCCCGGTGGCGCTTGGATCGTCCGTGGAGACCGACCGCGATGTCGGAGCGGTCCTCCGGCTCGTCCGGGCCGACGTAGGTGAGGACGTCGTGGTGGTGGCCGGTGACGACCCAGCCTTCGGCCTGGTTGAGGTCGATCACCGCGAAGTCGGCGGCCGGGGATCCGACGTGTACGGGGCCGAATTCCTGCAGGATCGCGGTGGCCTGCTCGGCGAGCGCTCCCTCCGGGGCGGTCAGCACGACGCACGTGCCCTGCTCGAACAGCACCCACGAGTTGCGGGGGTTTATGAGGATCCGCCGCCAGACGTCTATGAGCATCTCGTTGTCCATGGCCGTCATCCTGCCGCAGAGCACCGACACGGGCCGGCGATCCGCCGAGAGCCCCGTGGCATGAGCGGTCCGCTCCGGTCCGGTCCGGTCGGTTGCACAGCGGCGGCCCGTGTGATCATGACCGTCGGCACATCCGCACCTCATGGGGGGACCATGCGCACCCGCACCACCACGGCCGCGACCGGCTTCGTTGCCGCGCTCGCGGCGCTGCTCGTCCTGGCCGGCTGCACCACGTCGAAGGGGAGCCCGAGCGCCGCGGTGAGTTCCGTGGCCAGCGTGCCCCCGCAGAGCGGCGGGCCCGGCACCGGGGCCGGGTTCGAGGGGCCTCGGCCGCAGGATCAGAACCTCTTGGCGTGGACCGGCGACCCCAACGACGCGGGTCACGTCACCGCCCAGTCGGCCGCCGGGGTCGGTGGGCGGGTCACGCTGGTACGGATCGTCCTGCGCGAGCAGATCACCTGGTCGAACATCTGGCTGGGCCTGGCCGGCATCGACCCGAACGCCCAGCTCGCCAACTGCTACCTCGGGGTGTACGACGCCACCGGCAAGCTGGTCGCGGCCACGCCGGACGTCTCGCCCCAGCTGATGACCGACGCGATCGCCAAGCCGCTGGCCCTCGGCAAGCCGTTCACCGCCACCCCCGGGACCTACTTCATCGCTCTCCTCCTCAACGGGAACTGGGCCACCAACGCCCTCACCCTGAAGTCCACGGGCGCCGGCATCTCGGTCAACGCAGGTCTGACACCGCCCAATCTCCGGTACAGCACGATCCTGACCGGCCAGACCTCGCTGCCGGCCTCCGTGAACCTCGCCGAGCAGTCCACGAGCACCATCAACACCGGATGGGCCAGCCAGTGGTACGCGATCTCCTGAGCCCGAGTCCCGGCACCACCGGATCGCGACAGCCTGACAGCCGGTCCCCCACGTGGCGCCCGTGACCGGCTCGTCGCCGTGGTCGCCCGACTCGTCAGTCAGGGCCTGCGTGGCCATGTTCCCCGCCGCCCACGTCACGACGCCTTCCCTCGGCGATATATGCCGGTGAGTGACTTACCATGTCGGCATGAGTGATCGCGCGATGCAGGAACCGACCCTCCTCCTCCTGACCGCGCTCGCGGACGAGCCCCGCCACGGGTACGCGATCGCGCGCGAGGTGGAGTTGATCTCGGGCGGCCGCGTCAAGATGCGGACGGGCACTCTGTACGGGGCCCTGGAGCGGCTCCTCGGCCAAGGACTGATCGAGGTCCACGAGGAGCAGATCGTCGACAGCCGGCTCCGGCGTACCTACGGCCTCACCGCCGCCGGACGGGAGAGTCTGGCCGCCGAGGCGCAGCGGATCGCCGCCACCGCGCGCGAAGCCGCCCGCCGACTGGGCGTCTCCGGCGAGACGGCCACGGCGTGAGCCGTCGCCTGCTGCGCCTGTATCCCGCCGGTTTCCGCCGCGCCTTCGGCGACGAGATGGCCGAGGCCTACCGGGAGGCGACCGAGGGCGCAGGCCCGTTCACCCGCCTGCGGGAGGCCTGCGACATCGTGGCCCACGCGCTGCGGCTTCGCCTGCGGGTGGGGTCCGCACAGCGCGGCGGGCGGCTTTTCGCGGCCGCGGTGCCCTTCGCACTGGCGGCGACGGGCGCGCACGCCGCGTTCCGGCTCGCCTCGACCCTCAACAGTGCCTACGTCACCGGGCGCCCCGACTTCGAGGACCCGATCGGGTACGCGATCAACGGCTGCTACCTGCTGACCCTCGTCGGCGCGGTCGGCGCGCTGAGCGGCCGCTTCGCATCCGGGGCGCGGTGGATGTTCGCCGGTGCGGCCGGAACCGTGGCCTGCCTGCTGGTCGCGGTGCTGCCGGGCGCCCTGGACATGCCGCTGGAGCACGCGGCGTACCTGGCACCGCCCTTGCTGGTCGCCGCCCTTCCGCTCCTCTGCCCTCCGGACCTTCGGCCGCCCCGCCGGATCAGGAGCGCCGCGGGCCTCATGGCCCTGATGATCTGGGCCCCGCTGACCGTGGTGATCCTCGCCCTGCTGGATGCGAGCGGCCTCGGCATGATCGTGCCGTGGCGCTTCGCCGTGCTCGTGTCCGCCGCGCTGGTCCTGGCGGGGCGCCCGGCCCTTTCGGGAGTGCGCACCGGCGGCCAGTTCGCCCTGGCCGCCGCGCCCTTCCTCGTCACTGGCCACTTCACCGGGGTGGTGGGCGAGGAGACCGCGCTCCCCTGGCTCGCGCTGCTCGCGGTCACAGGCCTGGCCGTGCGCCTGTGGCGCCGTAGGACCCCGGGCACGACCGGCCGCGCCTGAGCCATAGCGGGTCTGAGCAGTACCAGGTCTGAGCCGTACCGGGTCGGCGGCCCGCGGCCCGCGACGGTCAGGTGTGGCGGTCGCTCACGCTGACGCGGATCTTGGACTGACCGTGGCCGAGTTCCTCCCAGTCATCCATGAAGCGTGCCGCCAGCCCGTGCCGGGCGGCGAGGTCGACGAGGGTCTGGGTCCGGTAGTAGAAGTCCTCGCGCAGCACCTGGTGTTCGGTGCCGGTGGTGCGGTCGAAGGTGAAGTCGAAGTGACCCCCGGGCGCCAGGACGCGGCCCACGTGGGCGAGGCACTCGTCGATGACGTCGATCGGTGAGTGCGAGAACACGCTGTGGGCGTGGACGACGTCGAAGTGCCCCTCGGGCAGGAAGTCCAGCGTGAGGTTCTTGGTGATCGTCAGGTGCGGGAGCTTGGCCTGCAGCCCGCGTTCCGTCAGGGTGCCCTTCGCCGCGATGAGGATGTCCGGCGAGATGTCGATGCCGTAGTAGTGGCCTGCGTCGAGGTAGTCGATGAAGTGCCAGCCGGCACGGAGGTTTCCGCAGCCGATGTCCAGCATGCGCGATCCGGGCTTCAGGCCGTGCCCGAGCAGGTAGTCGAACTGCATCCGCCCGAGCGCGAGCCAGCGTTCGTGGGTCTGGCTGCCGACGGCCGCCTCCGGGTTGCGGCGCGTGTCCGAGGCCATGACGGCCCGGTAGTAGCTCACGTGGTCGGGGTGCTTGAAGGCCAGCCACCGGTCGCGGGCCGCCCGCTTCAGGTACGGCGCGATGCGGTGCGGACGGCTCGCGGCGTAGCGGACCTTGTGGACGAGGGATTCCCGGTTGGCGGTGAGGTTCTTCCTGGTGGCCATGAGCACTCCGTCTCCGTCGCAAGGCGAACTCCCGGCGGTGGGCAGGAACAGCCCGCCGCCGGAAGGATCTTCAGGTGCAGGCCCCACCATACGTCGGTCACCGACATATACAAATCACTTGACTGATCTGCGTGGCGCGGTCAGGGCGACAGGATCGCCGAGGCCGTGGTCCTCCACCCGGCGACCGTCCTGGCCACGAGGTAGAGCACGCGCAGGCGCTGGAACTCACGTCCGCCGCTGTCGTTGCGCACCCAGGTCACCTCGACGAGGACCGACCGCCCGTTCAGGGCACGGACTTGGAGGTCTAGCGCCGCACTGCCTCCGTAGTCGGCGTCCCGCAGGGTCTGCAGCTCGTTGGCGAGTCCGGCCGTGAGCGCGTCGGTGGAGGCGAGCACCATGTGGGCGGCGTCGGTGGTCATGGTGATCGGTACGTCGAAGTAGTCGAGCAGTGGCGCCGGGTCGGTGCGGCCGGCGGCGGCCAGGCCGATGAAGGTGCTCACGTACTGGTCGAACCAGGTTCTGACGTCCGCTTCGACTGCGGAGAGATCCGTGTGCGGCATGAGCTTCCTTGCTCTCGTGCAGACCGGGTACGGGGCGGCCGGCCGGCTGTCGACCCGTCACGGCGGCCACCGGCCGGGCCGTCGGGCCCGCACCTGCAGGTCTCCGAGGCGTGGGGATTATTACGGTATCGACCAGATTGCCACCCTATTCCCCACCGGCCTACGCAACGCGCCCACCGACCGGGCCGCCCCGACCCACCCGTCCCGCGCCACCCGCCACCCGCCACCCGCCACCCGCCAGGGGCGTGATCCGTCGTCAGTTGCCGTTCTGGCAGGATGATGAGATGACTCATGGACGTCAGACCGTCGGCTCGGGGTCGCCTCTGGAGCCGGAGATCGGCTTCTCCCGCGCGGTGCGGGCGGGAGCGTACGTCGCCGTCGCCGGGACGGCTCCCATCGGGGAGGACGGCTCCACCGTCGGACCCGGCGATGTCCACGCCCAGACCGTACGGTGCCTGGACATCGCCGAGAGGGCGCTGCGGGAGGCGGGAGCGTCCCTCGCGGATGTCGTGCGGACCCGCATCATGCTCACCGATGTGACGCAGTGGAAGGAGGCCGCACGCGCACACGGCGAGCGGTTCGTCTCGATCAGGCCCGCCACCACCTTCGTGGAGGTGTCCCGTTTCATCGATCCCGAGTGGCTCGTCGAGGTGGAAATGGATGCGGTGACGACTGCTCAAGAACCGCAGTGAGCCGTGGTGTTGCCGGAGACCGGCGCCCGGCCGCCGAGGGGCGGTACGGATCGCCCTGTTAGCGTGGCCCCTGGCGGAGGGGGAGTACGCGCATGGCATGGAGCACGTTTCGGATCGGTGGGGACCTGGAGGTGCGCAGGCTCGGTTTCGGGGCCATGCGGCTGCCGACGGGGCCCGGCACCGGCACCCGCCAAGCCTCCCTCGCGGTGGCACGGCGCGCGGTCGAGCTCGGCGTCACACTGATCGACACCGCCCACCTGTACGGCTGGGGAGCCAACGAGGAACTTCTCGCCGAGGCTCTGTACCCCTACCCGGACGGGCTGCTCATCACCACCAAGGTCGGCGTCGCCCGATCGGCGTCCACCGGTGAATGGGGCCTCGACGGGCGGCCGGACGTCCTGCGGGGGCAGGTCGAGCAGGCCCTGCGCCGGCTGCGGGTGGAGCGGATCGAGCTGCTGCAGTTGCACCGCATCGATCCGGAGGTCCCTCTCGCCGATCAGCTCGGTGCGCTGCGGGAGCTCCAGATCCAGGGCAAGGTCGGCCGGATCGGACTGTCGGAGGTGTCCGTCGCGGAGCTCGAACAGGCCCGCGGCCTCATCGACGTGGCGAGCGTGCAGAACCGGTACAGCCTGCTCCACCGCGAGCACGAACCGGTGCTCGCGGCCTGCGAGGCGGCGGGGATCGCGTTCCTGCCCTGGCAGCCCGTCGCCGGAGCGGTGTCGGCGACGAGGGCCACGTCGGGCGCAGCTGCGACGACGGCCGAGACCGCCGCGGCAGCTGCGGCAGCTGCCGCAGCTGCGGCAGCCGCAGTCACGGCCGCCCTGGCCTCCGTCGCCGCCGAACTCGAAGCCACCCCGGCGCAGGTCGCGCTCGCGTGGCTGCTCGGCCGCTCGCCGGTCATCCTCCCGATCCCGGGCACCGCACGGGTCGACCACCTGGAGGAGAACGTCGCCGCGGCGCAGCTCCGCCTCTCCCCCGCCCACCAAGACCGCCTCGACCGCCTGTCCCCGCCGTAGGGCCGAACCGTTTGCGTCAGGCCGTGGGGGCGGGCCGCCCGTCGAGCAGGCGGGTGCGGAACAGGTCGAGGACGGTGTCGAGCGCCTGCCGTGTGGGCTGTCCCGGCTCGTCGACGAGATGTTCCGTCAGGACGGAGTGCGGCGAGAGGGCGCTCGCGGGGTTCGCCGCACTGTCGTCGAGTTCGACGGCGACGAAGGACTCACCGAGCTCGCGCCGCAGGTACGCGAACCGGTCGCCGGGGACCAGCCGGTCGCCCCGGAACCGCAGTCCCAGCACCTGGAGCCCGTCGCGCTCGCAGCGTCCGCGGACGACCGCGAGCTCCTCGGGGCTGATGTCGATGGCGCCGGCACGGCTCGCGGTGCACGCGAGCGGGAGCGACGGCTGGGACAGCACCGGTGCGACGAGGCGTTCGTCGGTGGCCATGGCCAGGGCGAACCCGCCGGTCAGACACATGCCGACGGCGCCGACCCCCGGGCCGCCGCAACGCTCGTGCTCGGCGGCGGCCAGGGCGCGCAGCCACCGTACGACGCGCGAACTGCGCCCCGTGGCCAGCAGGGTGAACTCACGGCTCACGCACACCTGCCACAGCGACGAGGCCATGGTGCGGCCGGTTCTCGCCCATCCGACGACACCGGGACTCGCCTCGCGGCCGGGCACACCGAACAGGACGGGGAGTACGGCGGTGCAGCCGATCGCCGCCACGTGTTCGGCGAATTCGATGACCTTGGGGGTGATGCCCGGGATCTCCGCCATGATGATCACAGCGGGACCCGTGCCCTGGTGGAGCACGGAGCGGGTGGCGCCGTCGTGGGTGAACGTGGTCTGCGTGAAGCCGTTCAGGTCGTGGTCCGGCACGCGCCTGCTCCTTCGGTCGACTCTCGTGGGGACCTAGAAATTACCGATAAGTAGGCGCCGGCCGTCAACCGATGGAGATGACGTTTGTGCAGCGCCGGGCGCGCCGGCTCCTCCCTCGGGCGGGGCGCCAACGGCTGGATCAGGTCGATCAGTTCGTGATCTTTCACGCCCACGTTCACTCGATCGACGGCGGATATTGATCGTTAGGCATAGTCCAGGACGGCCAGGAGCGTTCAAACCATCTGTGCGGGTGAAGCTGACACCTTGCAGCCAAGAGCGGAGATGTCCTGATATGCACTGTGGGGTGCACCGGTGGGACTAGAACTGTGCGCATGCCCCCCACGGTGCCGAAATCGACCATTCGAGTCGATGCCTGATCCTTCCGTGCCTGAGGCGACGCCGTTCCGGTGCGCCCTGAGTACGGTCCTGCACGCCGAAGGGGCCGGGACGTGCCGGGGACATCCCGGCAGACAGCACGTGCCGCCCGGCGCATGCCCGGTCGGCGATTTCGAGAGGACGGCTTCGTGAGCCACCCGCAGGACGACAACACGATCAGCGCGGTCACCGCGGCACAGTTGAGCCGGATCGCCGGTCAGGGCATCTACAGCTCGGCCACCGCCATCGACCCGGCCGCCGCCAACGTCGCCAAGGCGCTGGTCGCCACGCTGGACGGCTCGGCAAAGAAGGCGGTGCTCACCCCTGACCTCCAGAAGCTGACGGAGCAGGTGCGGCAGAAGGCGACCATCGGCTTCCCCCGGATCACCGCAAACGACGGGGTGAAGCTTTCGGCGCACACGATCAAGCTCAACACCTCGGAGCCCCGACCCCTGGTGATCGTGCCGGCGGGCTGGACCCCCTTCGGCTGGGTCCTGTTCGAGTACACGTATCTTCAGCTGGCGCTGCGCGGCTACCACGTGCTGGCCTACACCCCTCGCGGCATCGGTCTCACGGTGCCCGTACCCGGCGGCGGGTACGTCGACGCCCCGTTCACCTCCGGGGGCACGATCGACGTGGCAGGTCCCAAGGACCGGTCCGACGGCTCCACCGTCATCGACTACGCCCAGGAGCACTTCAACCCGAGCAGGATCGCGTTCCTCGGCGAGTCCTACGGGTCGGGCATCAGCCAGCTGGTCGCGGCGCACGACCCGGCGGCCCGCGTGGACGCCGTGGTTGCCCTGAGCACGTGGGGCGACCTGGCCGACAGCCTCTACCAGAACGACACCCGGCACCTGGCGGCCGTGCAGGCCCTGATCGCCTTCACCGGCGGCCCGATCGAGCGGAAGTTCGACGACGCCACCCGGCGGATGCTGGAGGACTTCCTGGCCGGCCGGAACCTCGATCTGGTGGTGGCGTGGGGCAAGCAGCGGTCGCCGTCCTCGTGCGCCGACCAGACCAACGACCGTGGCATTCCCACGTTCTTCTCGAACACGTGGCACGAGACGCTGTTCCCGGTCAACCAGGCCATCGCGCACTTCGAGCGGCTGACCGTGCCCAAGCGGCTCAACCTCTGGATCGGCGACCACGCCGCACCCGAGGGCGCCGGCCTCACCATGCCCTTCAGCGGGCCGAACGTGCCCGTCGAGGAGGCGCTCGCCTGGCTCGACCACCATGTGCTCGGCGCCGACAACGGCGTTGGCGGATGGCCTGCGGTCAACAGCCAGATCATGTTCACGTACCAGACCCGGACCGACCCGGAGACCGGACAGAACGTCATCACCGAACCCGCCGTACGCGAGGCCAGGCCGTCCTGGGCGGACGTCACCACCTCCACCGAACGCTGGTACCTCACCGCCTCCGCGGCCGACCGGCAGGACGGCGGCCTCGCCACCGCACCGGACACGGGCTGGAAGCGCGAGTTCGCCGCCGGAGAGCTCACCGAAGCCACCGCGGTGGACGAGATCATCACGACCGGCCAGGCGGAGTGGAAGGGCAACCCGAAGGCCTACCCCACCGACGCCTTCGACCGCCGGCACCTCGCCGTGTGGACCAGCGGCCCGCTCCAGGCGGCCCGCCGCATCCGCGGCGTCCCCGAGCTCACGCTGACCCTCCGCAGCTCCGCGGCCGCCACGACCCTGGTGGCCTACCTGTTCGACGTCAGCCCTGACAACACCGCCCGCATCATCACGCACGAACCCCTCACCCTGTCGGAGTTGTCCACCGGCGAGGACCGCAACGTCACCTGGCAGCTCCAGGCCGCCGGCTACGACCTCGTCCCGAACCACCGGCTCATGCTGGTCGTGAACAGCAAGGACAAGCTCTACTCCGACGCACACACGGGCAGCAGCACCACCACGATCACCTCCACCGACGACATCGCCGCTCACCTGGTACTGCCCCTCGGCTGACCCGGCACAGACCGGCACCGCACCTCGCGCCCCCGGTCCGACAGCCGGCGAGCGGGCCCCATGGCCGCTCGCCGGCTGTCCGTCAGATCACCGGGGGTGCTGAACGGCGCTTCGGCAGCGGCGGAGTCGGGCGGAGGTTGACCTCAACCAACCTTGAGCTCCTAGGTTCGTTCCAGAACCGCGGGAACCGACCGGCGGTCCTTTGCGAGGAGTTCGCCATGACCGAGCGCGCCGATGCCGTCGAGATCCCCGTCCGCTACCACCACGCGGTGATCCCGCACATCATGGTCGACGACGCCGGCGCCGCGATCGACTTCTACCGGCGGGCCTTCGACGCCCGCGAGGACTTCAGGATCGACGCTCCGGACGGCGGCGTCCTGCACGCCGAGATCACCATAGGACGCTCGGTCCTGATGCTGGGCGACGCGAGCGTGGAGGAGGCGCAGGCCGGCTCGTTCGCCGCGCCGGCCGCGCTCGGCGGTGGCACCTCCGTCACCCTCCACGTCTTCGTGTCCGACGTCGACGCTCTGGCGGAGCGTGCGGAGACAGCCGGCGCGGAGATCCTCCAGCCGCCGACGAACATGTTCCACGGCGACCGCACCGTCATCCTCAAGGACCCTTCCGGTCACATGTGGGTCTTCCTGACCCACATGGAGGACGTCTCGGACGAGGAACTCCGCCGTCGGCTGGCCGCCGGGTGACCGGCGCTCCATCCGTCGCGCCCGGTCAGGCGAGGGTGCGGGTCCACAGGGTGAGGTCGCTGCTCGTCGCGACGGCGAGGGTCCGCCCCGACGGGGAGAAGCCGACTGCCCGCAGCTCCGAGTAGTACGAGTGGAAGACGTGCCACCACTGCTCGCCGTGCGGGCCGGAGTGCGGAACCCCGCCATCGACGGAGAGCAGTACGCGGTCACGCGGCCAGGCGGGACTCACGACCTCCAGCGTCCAGCCGTCGTCAGTGGTCGTGTGCAGGCCGCCACCGTACAGCCCGGCGATGCGTACCCGGCTTCCGGCGACCGGACCCAGGCCCGGGCAGGAGAGATCGGGTACCGCATCCGGCGTGCTGTCGTCGGGATCGGGGTCCCGGTCGCGCGCGATCTTCTCCCCGGTGACCGAATCGAAGAGGCCGTGGCCGTCGTTCGAGACGACCATCACCAGGTCGTCTCCGGTGTCGGGGTGGGTCGCGAAACCTATGCCCAGCAGCCCGCCCACCGGGACGAGGGGATCGAAGACCGGCCGCCAGGGAACGGGGGCCGGGACCACGGGGGCGGCGAGCATCTGCTCCCGCAGCTCCTCCTGGTACGGGGACAGCCCCGCCGACCCGCTCCTGCTCGTTTTCATCACCGGACCATGATGCGGCCCCTCCCGGTCCGTCCCCTACGGAGGGCGGCATCCGACGGGCACTCCCGGGAGAGCGGCGGAGGGCGGTGGAGGGGGCGGGGGCCGCGCCAACGGCCCCCGCCTGCGCGTGTTCCGGACCGTGGCGCCCGCGCGAGCGGTGGCGAATCTTCAGGGATCCGCCGCGGAAGCAGTATGCGCCGCGCGGTGGTTGTTCAGGGCGGCCGGTTCTTCGTGAACGACTCCGGCCGTGCGGGTGGCCGTGAGCTGGGGGGATCCGTGGGCACGGGAATTGTTCACGGCAGGGGGGCCGGGTCCGGGAAAAGTTCAGCAGGGCGGACATCCCCGGAATAGCGGGCATGTCCGCTTATCAACAAGTGGTGTTGCCGGCAGCCGGGCTCGGGCATGGTTGAGGAGCGCCCGCGGCCTTCCGGGCCGGGAGCGGACCGCCCGCAGCGCCAACTGCGGGCCCGCGCAGGCGCAATGCACTCCCTCCGGACCGTTGCTTTCGAAGGAGTTGTCCTCGTGGTCATTTCACCGGCTTCCTTTCCGCGCCTGTGCGGGCTCCCCTCCCTACTCGGTGTGAAGATCGTCGTGGTCGTGGTGGTGGCCGTGGTGACGGCCGTCATGGGCGGGCTCGGGTACTCCCCCGGTACGGCGCTCGGCGTGATCGTCATGGTGACGACCACCGCTCTCGAACTGGGCCGCCGGATCACCGCCGACGGCGGCGACGGCGGCGCCCGGCCCGACCGGATCGGCCGGTAGCGCCGTGGGCACGGGGCGGCGGGGGCGGCCGCAGCGGCCGCTCGACACGACGGTCCCGGCCCTGGCGGAGCTCGCGCAGGAACTGCGCGAGCTCCGTGCCGCGGCCGGGCTGACCCTGGACAACCTCTACGCCGTCACCCATTGGAGCAAGGGCGCACTCAGCGCGGCCACCACCGGTCGGGACCTGCCGCGCTGGGACCTCGTCAAGGCGTGGGTGACCGCCTGCGATCCGGAGGCCAACCTGGACCTCTGGCAGGCCCGGCACCGCCGTGCCCGCGCACAGTACGAGCGGACCCGCCTCGTCCTGCCCGCGGGCCGCCCGCCGGCCGGCCGTACGCACCCCGCGCCGCGCGTGCCGGACACCCCGGCCGGGCCCCGGCCCAGCTCACTGGAACGGGACGCCTGGCGGACCCTCGCCCCCGACCGACGGCCGTGGGGGGTAGCCGCCCATCCGGCCCCGATCCCGTTGCGCTTCACCACCGTCGGGCCCGACTTCACCGACACCGGATCCGACGCCGCCGACCTCACCGGCCACTACGACCAGATCGGGGAGATCTTCGCCCTCACCGGAACGCGGCGCCTGCTGGTGCTCGGCGACCGCGGCAGCGGCAAGACCCAGCTGGCCCGCCATCTCGGCACCCGGCTGCTGACGGCGGACGGTGGCGGCTCCGTGCCCGTGGTGCCCGTACTGGTGTCGCTGCGCGGATGGCGCCCCGAGCGCGGCCCGGACAGCCTGCTCGCCTGGATCGCCGACGCACTCACCGGCTGCACCACCGAGGACGTCCGGACCCTCCTCGGACGGCACCGGCTGCTGCCCATCCTCGACGACTTCGACAGCCTGACCCTGCGTCAGCGCGGCCGGGCACTGTACACCTTCAACCAGCTGCCGCAGCAGGCCCCGTTCGTCCTCGTCAGCGGGTGGGCCGAGTTCACCCGGACCGTCGAGCAGACCGACACCGTCATCGCCGGGAGCGCCGGCGTCCGGCTGCTCCCCGTGGGCGTCGACGACCTCGACGGCTGGATCCAGCGCAGCTCCCGCTCCCGTAAGAAGGAGCAGGACTGGGCACCGGTCCTGGCGGCGCTCGCCGGCCGGCCGGACCTGCCGGCCGCCACCGTCCTCGCCGACCCGACGCTGGCCGGCGCGGCCAGACTGCTCTACACGGACGGCCGGGCCGTGCCCGCCGAGCTGGTGGCCGAGGGTGCCACCGTCGAGGCCCTCGAAACCCGGCTGGTCCAGCACCTCTTCGGCTCCTTCCCGCCCTACCGCCAGCACGGCGGGATGGGCGGGCACCAGCTCCAGGAACAGCACCGCCTCCAGGCGCTGCACCTGCTGGCCCGGCGGGAGCAGGAGGAGGAAGCACCCGTGGGCGACCTGCGGGTGCTGTACCGGGGGCGCCGTCCCTCCCGCAGCCGGGCCGGCGTCCAGGCTGCCCTGCTGTGTCTGCTGTCGTGGGTGTTCCTCGGCCTGGTGCAGGTCGGCGACAGCGCGAGCCGGTACACCGCTTCCGGTTCCGCCTCCCCCGTCGAGGCGGCCACGCTCATCCCCGGAGTGATCATCGGGGCCGGCTGGTACGTGTACCTGCGGAACCGGCTCGACTGCAGGGCAGCGCGGCCGGACCCCCTCTGCCGGGTGCGGTCGTGGCTGCTGCGGAGCATCCCGGCCGGGGTCGCCCTGATCCTCGCGACGGCGGTCGGCCCCCGTGCGGATACCGAACGGTTGTCCCTGGTCGTGGCCGCGGCGCTGCTGGCGGGTGCGGTGTGGCTGGCCGAGCAGGCCTCGCGCCGGCCGGAGCCGCACTGGTTCCTGGCCGAGCTGGCCCTCGTACCCGTGCTGATGTTCGTGGTGCTGCCGGGGGACACCGTGGCGGCCCTGCCGGTGCTGCTGCCCGTCCTGCTGGGCGTCACGGTGACCGGGCACTGGCTGCGGGCGGTCCTCACCTCGCGCTTCGGGCTGTGGGGCCTGTACCCGGGGGTCGTGCTCGGCCTGCTCGCCGATGCGACGGACCCGGACGTCCTGCGGGCCGGGCGGGACGGCTGGTCCTTCACGCATCCTGCCGTGGCGCGCTGGTACCGGAAGGCCGCCGTCGGCTCGCCCGACGCGGAGAACACCGCGGAACCGGCTCCGGTTCACCGTGGAGCATGGCCGGGACCTCCGGGACCCGTGCCGCAAGGACCCGTGCCCCCGCCACCCCTGTCGCCGCCCCCGCTCCCGCCCGCCGGAGGACCGGCGGGATGAACGGGCCCCCCGCTCGTGCGGGGCGGCGGGCCCGGTCCCGTGGCTAGGCCGTCGGGGAGAGGACGGTGTCCTCCGGTTGGCGTGCCGTGGACTGGGTGCTGCCGGCGACGATCAGGGCGAGTAAGACCGCGGCCGCCTCGCTCTGCAGGATCCGGGCGGCCTGCTTCAGCCGGCCGGGATCGGGGACCGGGATGGAGAGGGCCACGCATTCCGCGTTCGGGCCCGCGGTGATCGGCACTGCCGCGCACACCGTGCCGAGCGCGTACTCCTGCAGGTCGAGAAGGGGGGCGTTGGGCGGGCGGGTGTCGAGCTGGTGGAAGAGGGCCTGCTGGCTGGTGAGGGTGTGGACGGTGAAACGGGTGAGCCGGTGGCGGGCCAGGTGGTCCTTCCTGTCGTCGTAGTCGAGCTGTGTGAGCAGCGCCTTGCCCACCGCGGAGGCGTGGGCGGCGGCGCGGAAGTCGACCCACTCCTCGACCACGGGGGTGGCGGGGCCGTCGGCGTACTGGGTGATGGAGACCTCTCCATCGGTGTAACGGGCGACGTAGACGGCGGCGCCGACCGCGTCCCGCACCCATGCGAGGGTCTCGCGCAGGTGTCCGCGGCCCTCTCCGTAGTCGGCCAGGAGGAGGGCGTGGCCGGCGAGGTAGGCGTCCGGTCCGATCGGGATGGCCAGGCCGGCGCGGATCAGCTGTTCCACGGCCCGCGCGAGGACGAGCTGCGGCAGCTTCGTCTCGCGGGCGATCTGCGTCAGGTTGACCCCGCCCGAGTAGCGGTTGATCACTTCCAGGACGCGCAGCGCCTGGTGGACGGACTCCAGTGCTGCGGGCGCCGGGCGTCCTTCGGGGGTCTTACGGGCCGCGTGGGTCAGGTGTGGCTGTTTCAGTGCTTCGAGGGCCCATGCGTTCGCCTCCTCCGTCAGGTGCAGGGGGTTGAGCCGGGCGTTCTGCGCGACGGCGACCGCGACCTGCGGGCCGGGGGTGAAGACCTCCCCCAGGTCGGGGTGCTCCTCGTGCGGCCGGGCCGTGAGGGCCTGGCGCAGCCGCGCGGGGAGCCGCAGCGGAGGCCGTCCGGCCCGGCCGGGTCCGGCGGAGAGGGCGGTGAGGTCCTGGGTGGTGATGGGCGGCGAGGTCCAGATGACGGAGGCTCCGAGGGCCTCTTCGAGGTGTTCCGGGGATGGCGGCAGGGTCGGCAGGTGCTCATCGGGGGGCAGGGTCTGGGCCTGGTGCTTCCAGTAGCGGGCGGTCGCGACCTCGGCGCGGGCGAGGTGGTGGAGGTAGAGGCAGCGGGCTGCGGTCTGGGAGCCCGCACCGGCCGCGTACTGGAACCAGAACTGCGCGCCGTCCGTGCGGTCGGCCAGGTGCAGCAGGCAGCCGAAGAGCAGCGCCGAGTGCGCGCCGTGCGGCCAGGAGTCTGCATCCAGGGCGAGTTCGGCGAAGTCCCGGCTCTCCACGAGGGACCACGTGAGGTCGTCCAGGCCGCGGGCGGCCCGTACGTGGCAGGCGGCGTCCAGGACGAGGTCGTCGGTGGCGGCCGATGCCGGCTGCCTCCGGGCGGGCAGGGATCCACCGGTGGTGGTTCCGGTCGCCGAGCGGGCGCGGTCGGCGACGATCCGGCGGGCGATCCGGCGCCTCGCGGCCCCTTCGTCGTATCCGGCGTACTCCTCCGCAAGTACCGTCGCGTCCTCCAGGGCCGCGTCCAGTTCGCACAGCGGCATGTCACGGTTGCAGGGCATGTCGCTCACTGATCCTTCTCCTCTCCGGGGATCCAGTCGACCCCGAGCTTGCGGGACAGGGTTCGGCGCGCGCCGCGGATGTGCGAGCGGACCGTCGCGGGGGTGATCCCCATCATCCGGGCGACG
Organism: Streptomyces sp. NBC_00207; assembly: GCF_045160965.1. Taxonomy (NCBI): domain Bacteria; kingdom Bacillati; phylum Actinomycetota; class Actinomycetes; order Kitasatosporales; family Streptomycetaceae; genus Streptomyces; species Streptomyces sp. NBC_00207. The sequence continues at coordinate 884,054 of NZ_CP130715.1, forward strand.
GTGTCGGAGTCGTTGCCGAGGAGGAAGGCCAACAGCACCACGTCGTACTGTCGTTCGGACAGGCCTGCGATCGCCGCGTACAGTCCGAGCTTCGACTCCAGCAGTTCCAGCCGTTCTCTCGAGGACCGGCGCAGCGCGGCGAACCACGCCGTCTCCACCATCGCCACCTGCCGTCCCAGGACCGCCAGCCTCCTCTCGACGTGCTCCCGCAGCACCGCCCAGGCGAAACCGTGGAGGCTCGCCTCCTTCAGCGCCTGGCGCCACACCTTCAGCAGGAAGGTGAACACGTCGTCGACGACTTCCTCGGCGTCCTTGGGGTTCCCGAGCTGGAGGTGGGCGTAGCGCAGATAGGCGCGGTGCTGCTGGGAGTGGAACGCGGTGAACTCCACCGGAAGGACCCCGGCCAGCTCGCTGGAGACCGCCTGGTCCCCCGATGGATCGAATTCGCCTTCGCTCATACGCTCCCCCACAGCTGTTCAGCGCTCCCCGCCGGGGCGGCGGAAAACTCACGGTGACGGACGGGGGGTACGGCGAGGCGGCGAAGGACGGTCGGCCCACCCGCCCCCGTCCGTACCCCCACGCCCGGCAGGCGCACGCGCGCCCTGAACCCATCGGCCACGTCGACCGCTTCGGCCATGTCGGCCATTTGGACCACGAAAAAATCGACTACGAGACATACGAGAGGGACGAGAGGGACGAGACAACGGACCGCGGTGGCGGTTAACAGCGCGAGGGCGACCGTCTCGGCAACATTCACTTCGGCGCGGAACCTTCCAAGTGGACCATGTGTAATCGGCGTGCCTGCCCCCGGACCGGCAGCCGCGGAGCGCCAGGCGCGCTCCTCATCACCACCCCATCGGAAATCGAGCCGGATCGTGCAAGCCGGTCCGGGAAAATCTTCAGAAGGAAGCGCATCCGCCTCCCCGCGCGCCCTGGTCCGCCCGCGCACGCCCCCGGCACACCGCCCCGCGCGGCCGGTCGCCGACGTGCGCCCACACGGGCCGGCACAGGCACGCCACCGCTGTTTCTTTCACACGATCGGATGTCGCTACGGCCCCATCCGGTGGGACACGTCCCGACTCCGCCGTCCCCGGCAGCGGATACCTGCATGGTGGGTCCAGCTTTCGGCGCCCCGGCACTCCGCGCGCGCCCGTCGAAGAGGAAGGGCCTGTATCCGAATGGCGTTCGCGAGGAGTCTGCTGCCCGCCGTGCTCTCCCTGGCCCTGACCGGTGTGCCCGCCGCGCTCCCGGACGCCGCGGCCGCAGCGGCCGCCGTGATCTACGACGGCCAGGTCCGCCACGAGACCGCACTGTTCAGCGTGAAGTCCACCAACAACGCGGCGGCCCAGGAGTTCGCGGTGACCGGCACCCGGCTCTCCCGGGTGAGCGTCTGGCTGGCGAGCGGGGCGGCGACGGGCACCGTGACCGCGCAGATCCGCCGGGTGCGCTCGGACGCGGGGTCGGCCATCGCCTCGAGGACACTGAACCTCGCCGCCCTCGGCGGCGCCGGGGCCGGCTGGGTCGAATTCCCGGTCGACGCCGCCGTCACCCCGGGCACCACCTACTACCTGTTCCTGCAGGCGACGACCACGGAGAACAAGCCGATCGCCTGGTACGGCACCACACGGTCCGTGCCCGGCTCACTGACCAGTTGGAACTACGACCGGGCGTACTGGGGCGGCTGGCACGCCTACGCCTCCCGGCTGGCCTTCTACGTCAATCCCACCGGCAGCGAGCGCTGCGGGGAGACCGAGCCCTGCTACGTACCGGCCTCCGCGCTCGCGGCCCGTACGTCGGGCCTGCTGACCAACCGGGTGGCCACCGAGGCCGTGCTGCCCTCCTTCGCCGTGGGCGCCTCCTACGTCGACGGGAGCAACGTGCTGCGCCTGCCCTCCGGCCGGTGGCGGTACCTGCCCGACGGGGCCTCGGCGTCGGCCGTCGTCGAGGCGGACGACCCGCGCGCCCTGGCGCAGGTCGCCGAGAGCCGCGCGTGGCTGGCCGCGGGCAGGGTGCCGGGTACCACCGCCGTCCAGCGGGCCGCGGCGCAGCGCGCTCTGCTGTCGATGCGGGCGCTGCTGAAGCCCAACGGCGCGTTCGCAGCGGCGTGGTCGCCGCCCTGGGAGTACTCGTGGCCGAGGGACGGCGCCTTCGCCTCGGCCGCGTTCGCCGCCACCGGGCACGACGAGGAGGCGTACCGGATCCTGGACTACGACGCGCTGACCCAGCGGGCCGACGGGACCTGGGAGGCCCGGACCAAGCTGGACGGCAGCGGCCCCCCGGACGCGCGGAAGTGGCAGCTGGACGGCAACGGGTGGGTGCCCTGGGCGACCTGGCAGTGGTACCAGGCGGCGCCGCCCGGCAGCCGGGACGAACGGCTGGGCCGGCTCTACCCGATGGTGCGGAAGGCGGCCGACTACGCGGCGCGGTCCCTCGGGCCGGACGGGCTGCCTCCGGCGTCCCCGGACTACTGGGAGCTGGACACGACGACCGCCAACATCGGTACGGCCGCTCCCCTGCTGGCCGGCCTCAACGCCGCCGCCGACCTGGCCGACCGGCAGGGCATGAGCGGGGACGCGGAGCGCTGGGCGGACGCGGCCCGGCGGCTGTCCGCCGCGATCGCCACGCACTTCGCTCCACTGGGGTACCAGCGGACCGTCGACGGCAAGCACGGCCGGGACAGCGCGGTGGCCTTCATGGCACCCCCGTTCAACGCCGCCCCGCCCGGTCTCGGCGGGGCGCTGGACTCCACCTACCGGGCGCTGCTGCTGCCCAACGGCGGCGTCTCGCCCGGCAACGACCCCTCCTTCAGCTGGGGTTCGTACGCGTGGACGGCCAGCACCTCCTTCTTCGCGCTCGCCTGGTCCGGTACGGGCGAGCAGGCGAGGGCCGGCCGGGTGCTCGACTGGGTGCTGTCCAAGCGCAACGGGCTGGGCGAGCTCCCCGAAACGGTGAACGGGGCCGGACTGCCGTCCTCGGTCGCGCCCCTGGGCTGGACGGACTCGCTGCTCGTGCTCACCGCGCTGGCCCTGCAGGGCTCCCCGCAGCCGACCCCGCCTGCGCGGGCGGTCACGGGCGGCCGCGGGCTTGGCGGGAATCCGACGCCCGCACGCGGCGGGTCCGCCGCGGATTCAGTAACGTGATCCGCCTCTGAACGCGGGTCACGTGCACGGTGCTTCGTCGGGAGGCGGTCATGCGGGGCGGATCGATTGCGGTGGTCGGCGGAAGCATCGCGGGCTGCGCCGTCGCCACGGCGGCGGCGCGGGCCGGTGCCGGCGAGGTCGTGGTGCTGGAGCGCACGCGCGGACGGCTCGAGGACCGGGGCGTGGGCCTCTGCATCCACAACGAGCGGGCCGTCGAGCTCGGCGCGAGCGGGGCACTGCCCGCGGGGATCGCGGCGCACCGGCTGGAGCGGCGCCGCTGGGTGGTGCGCGACGACGCCTCCGGGCCGGGCGGCCGCGTGGTGTGGGAGCAGCCGTTCCCCTTCCACTCCTACCACTGGGGACTGCTGTGGCGCGGGCTCCGGGAGTCGGTCCCGGACTCGGTGGTCTACCGGCAGGGGGAGACGGTGACGGGCGTCGGGGCGGCCGGGAGCGCGGGCGCCGAGGTGCGGCTCGCGGGCGGCTCCGTCGAACGGTTCGACCTGGTCGTCGGCGCCGACGGGTACCGGTCGGTGGTGCGCGAGGCGCTCTGCCCCCGGTCCCGGCCGCACTACGCCGGGTACGTGTGCTGGCGCGGGAACTTCGACGCGGCGCTGCTGGCGGGGCCGGGCGGTGACGCGGACTCGGTGCCGGAGGCGGTGACCACCGTCTGCTTCGCGGGCGGCACCTGCGTGGTCTACCGCATCCCCGGACCGGACGGGCCGCGGGTGAACTGGGTGCTCTACGCCCCTCCGCCGCGCGGCGGCGGGCTGCGCTTCGACGACCCGACGAGCTTCCCGCCGGGCGGGCTGACCCCCGAACTGGCGGGACACCTGCGTGCGTTGCTCGACCGGGAGTTTCCGCCGTACTGGGGACGGGCGCTCGCGCTGACGGCTCCGGCGGACACCTTCGTCCAGCCCATCTACGATCTGGAGACCGCCCCCACCGCCGCGGGCCGGCTGCTGCTCGCGGGCGACGCGGCCACCGTCGTACGACCGCACAACACGAGCGGGGCCGCCAAGGCCCTGCAGGACGCCACCGCCCTCGCCGACGGGTGGCGGCGCGCCGGGTCGTTCGAGGAACTGCTGCACGGCTACGAGGAGTCCCGCGGGGCGGCCGGACGGGAGCTGGTCGCGCTGGCCCGCCGACTGGGGCGGGCCCAGGTCGAGGAGACCCCGTCCTGGGCGGCCATGAACGGCGGCGAGATGGCGGCGTGGTGGCAGGGCCAGCTCGCCGGGGCCCCCGGCATCGGGGGCCAGGCGATGGCCCCGTAGGCCCGGCCCTGCCACCGACCGCCGACCGCCGGCCATCGCTCGCGAACCACCAGCCGCCGTCGGCTACCGGCTACCGGCTACCGGCTACCGGCTACCGATGACGGTGTTGCTGGTGATCGTGCCGTCCGCGCCGGAGACCGTGACCGCGTGGCGGACGCCGTCCGGTCCGAGGACCACGGCCAGCCAGGCGCTGCCTCCGCCGTCCTGCGCGATCACGCGCAGGCCCTCGACCTTCCCGCCCGTCACGGCCGCGGCGGCCTTGTCGGCCGCCTCGCCGATGGCCAGGGAGGGCAGGGGCGCCGGGGCGGCCTTGTGCAGTCCGCCCTTCCCGCCGGGAGCACCGGGCACTCCGGGGGCGTTCGGCGCACCGGGTCCGCCGAGCTCGCGCCGCTCGGACACCTCCGGACCGCCGCGGCCGCCCTTGAACACGTGCGGCGGCGCGCCCTCCGGCCCGCCCCTGAACCCGCCCTTCTCGCCGGGCTCGGCCCGGACGATGCGCGGGCCCCGGTCCCCGTGGTGGTGATGGTCGGCCACGGCGGCCGCCGCCACTCCCCCGCCGACGACCACCACGGCCGCGCCCGCCGCCACCCAGCGGGCGGTCTTGGTACGCGGCACCAGGCGGCCCAGGGCCGCCCCCTTGCGGACTCCGGCCTCCGGCGCGTTCTCGGGCTGCTCGGACGGCGGGACAGAATCAGACATACAGGCGCTCCTCAGGACAACCGGGCACTGCGCCCGGCTCGTCCCCGAGCATGCTGAGCGGATGCTGAAGCCCCGCTGAAGCCACCTGAAGACCTCTTCAGCCAGGAGCGGGCGGGGCCTGAGATCCTGTCCGGCATGCGCGTACTGGTGGTGGAGGACGAACGACGGCTGGCCGTGGCCCTGCAGCGGGGGCTCCAGTCGGAGGGGTTCTCGGTGGACGTGGCCCACGACGGGTCCCAGGGCCTGTGGATGGCCACCGAGCACGACTACGACCTGATCGTGCTCGACATCATGCTGCCCGGGCTGAACGGCTACCGGGTCTGCTCGAAGCTGCGCGCCGCCGGCAACGAGTCGGGGATCCTGATGCTCACGGCGAAGGACGGGGAGTACGACGAGGCGGAGGCCCTGGACACCGGCGCCGACGACTTCCTGTCCAAGCCGTTCTCCTACCTCGTCCTGGTCGCCCGGCTGCGCGCGCTCGGGCGGCGTACGGGCCGCAGGCGCCCTCAGGTGATGCGCTTCGGCGACCTGGTGCTCGACCCGGCCCGCCACTCCTGTTCCCGTGGCGGCACGGAGATCCGGCTGACCGCACGGGAGTTCGCGGTGCTGGAGTACCTGGCCCGGCGCTCCGGCGAGGTGGTGCCCAAGCGGGACATACTGGAACAGGTGTGGGACAGCGCCTTCGACGGCGACCCCAACGTCGTCGAGGTCCACGTCAGCGCCGTACGCCGCAAGATCGACGCTCCGTTCGGCCGCGCCGCGCTGGAGACCGTACGGGGCGCCGGGTACCGGCTGGCGGTCGACGGTGGCTGAGCGACCCGGCGCGCACCCCCGTCCGCTTCCCGGCCTCCGCCGCCGGGTCGGCGCCGCCCTGCGCGCGGTCGCGGGCGCGGTCCTGGGCCGGTGGCCCGCGCTGCGGAGGCTGTGGCCCACCACCGTGCGGGCCCGGGCCACCGTGGGGGCCAGCGTGGTGGTGGCCGCGGCTCTGTCGCTCGCCTCGTTCGCCCTGCTCGGGCTGCTCGAGGACAACCTGATGCGCAACGCCGAGAACGACGCCCGGCGGCAGGCCGAGACGGTGGCCCAGCTCGCCGCCACCGGGAAGCTGGGGCGCCTGCGCGCGCCCGCCCGCGGCGTCGAGTTCGTCCAGGTGGTGAGCGCCGACGGGCGGGTGCTGTTCGCCAGCCCGAACCTGCTGGACGTTCCCCCGCTGCCGCCGGCCACCCCCGGACCGCCGGGGCCCCGCGTCCACACGTGGAAGGTCCGCCCGTTCGGCGGCGAACACCGGCAGCGGGTCGTCCAGGTCATCACGGACACCCCCGACGGTCCGGCCACCGTCTACGCCGGCGCCTCGCTGCGGGACGCGGACGCGGCCGACGACACCACGACCGCCGCCCTCGTCATCGGCATGCCCCTGCTGCTGGCCACCGTCGCCCTGGTGACCTGGCGGGTCACCGGTCATGCGCTGAGGCCGGTGGAGGAGATCCGCGCCGAGGTCGCCGCGATCTCCGACCGGGACCTGCACCGCAGGGTGCCGGTCCCGGCCACCCGCGACGAGGTCGCCCGCCTGGCGGAGACGATGAACGCCACCCTGGACCGGCTGGAGGCCTCCGGCATCCGCCAGCGGCAGTTCATCGCCGACGCCTCCCACGAACTGCGCAGTCCCATCACCGTCCTGCGCACGCAGCTGGAGGTGGCCCTGGCCGTCCGGGACCCGGAGCTGTGGCCCGAGCTGATCGGCGGGGCCCTGGAGGACATCGAACGCCTCCAGCACCTCGCGGCCGATCTGCTGCTGCTCGCGCGCATCGACGCGGCCCAGCCCGTCGCGGCCGTCCCGCTGGACCTGACCGCCCTCGTACGCGAGGTGGTGGAGGGCCGGCTCGGCGACCGGGTCCCCGTACGGGCGGACCTCGAAGCGGACGTCGAGGTCACCGCGAGCGCACTGTGGCTCGGCCGGGTCGTCACCAACCTCGTCGACAACGCGCAGCGCTACGCCGAGCGGAGCGTGGACGTCACCCTGCGCACCACCGCACGCGGCGTGGTGCTGGAGGTCGTCGACGACGGTCCCGGCATCCCCGCCTCGGACCGGGAGCGGATCTTCGAGCGCTTCACCCGGCTCGACGACTCGCGCAGCCGCGACCACGGCGGAGCGGGGCTGGGCCTGGCGATCGCCCGCGATCTGAGCACCCATCACGGTGGCACGCTGACGGCCGAGGACTCGGCGCGGGGCGCGCGGCTGGTGCTGCGGCTGCCGGCGACGCGTCAGCTCTGAAGGACCTGTTCCAGCGCCCCGGGCAGGGGGCATCGGGTGCGGGGATCGCCCCCGTGGGCGGGTGGTCTCAGTCCGTGAACAGCTGCCGCATCTTCAGCACCAGTTCGTACATCCCGTACGCGAAGGGCGCACCGACCCAGAGCCAGGCGACGAGGAAGAGGGCGCGGCGGCGGCCGGTCACGGGGTCGCTCCTTCCTGCGGGACGGGCACGGCCGCGGGACCGGCGGCCGGCGGCTGGTGGTGCCGGGGGTCCACGGGACGTACGAGCTCGTTGGCGACGAAGCCGACGGCGAGGAGGCCGATCATGACGAGGAAGGACGGGCCGTAGAGCGCGGGCCCGGTACGCCCGGCGGCCTTGCCGGCGTCCGCCACGGTGTTGACGATCAGCGGGCCGAGGATTCCGGCCAGGGACCAGGCGGTCAGCAGCCGGCCGTGGATCGCGCCGACCTGGAAGACGCCGAAGAGGTCCTTCAGGTAGGCCGGGATCGTGGCGAAGCCCCCTCCGTAGAAGGACAGGATGACGGCGGCGCATCCGATGAAAAGGAACGTGGAGGAGCTTCCGGAGAGCGCGACGAGGAGGTACATCAGCGCGCCGCCGCCCAAGTACACCCGGTAGATCCGTTTGCGGCCGATGAGGTCGGAGGCGGACGACCACAGGAGGCGGCCCAGCATGTTGGCGAGCGAGAGCAGCCCGACGAAGCCCGTGGCGGCGCCCGCGGCGACCGGTGCCGTTGTCCCGGCGAAGAAGTCCACGATCATCGGGGCGGCCCTTTCCAGGATGCCGATGCCCGCCGTGACGTTCGCGCACAGGACCACCCACAGGCACCAGAACTGCGGGGTGCGCAGGGCGTCGCGGGCGGAGACCCGGGCACCGGTCACCGGGGGACGGCGGCCGGCCGCGGCGGGGGCGGGCTCCGGCCGCTCCGGGGGCGCCCAGTCCGGCGGCGGCAGCCGTACCAGGAGCACGCCGAGGGTCATGAAGACGCCGTACCCGACTCCCATGACCAGGAAGGTCTTCGAGAGGCCGGTGGTGTCCGTCCCGAAGGCGTCCAGCAGGTACGCCGACCAGGGTGCGGCAATCAGCGCGCCGCCGCCGAAGCCCATGATGGCGATGCCGGTGGCCATGCCCGGACGATCGGGGAACCACTTGATCAGCGTGGAGACCGGGGAGATGTAGCCGATGCCGAGGCCCGTGCCGCCGATGACGCCGTAGCCGAGCACCACGAGCCAGTACGCGTGGGTGGCGGCGCCGAGCGAGGCGACCAGGAATCCGGACGCGAAGCAGGCTGCCGACACGGTCATCGCCCAGCGCGGCCCGTTGCGTTCCACGAGGGTGCCGCCGAAGGCCGCCGACAGTCCGAGCATGACGATGGCCAGTTGGAACGGGACGGCGGACGCGGTGCCGGAGAGTCCGAGGGAGGTCTCCAGGGGCGGCTTGAAGACGCTCCAGGCGTAGGTCTGGCCGATGGCGAGATGGATGGACAGGGCGGCGGGCGGAACGAGCCAGCGGCTCCATCCCCGGGGTGCGGGGGTACGCAGTCCGGCGAGCATGCCGCGGACCGTACCGCATCCCGCCCCAACAGCGTTGGGGCGAGCGGAAAATGCGGTGCCCCGGGCAGGGAGGCGATCTAGACTCGCCGTGCGCGCTGCCGAGAGGGCACCGCGCGTCTCATACCGAGTGAAGAGAAGGGGAGCCCGGCCATGCGCACGCACCGCACCGCCGTTTTCGCTCCCCCGTCCCGGTACGACGTGATCCCGGTGTCTCGCAGCGCGCGGTGCCGGCTGCGCGGCCGTCACCGTATGCCCGTGACGCACTTCTAGATCCCTTCACGTTCCGTCCGCTTCAGCTTTCCGCTCCTCGTACGCCCCCGCCTGCCCGGGCCTCTTCCGGGCGCGGGGCGGCGACGGCGCTGTGGCTGTGTGCGGGGGCCGGGGATCGCGTCCGGGAATCGCGCCGCCGCTTTCTCTTCTCACTCGAAAGGCCTGGGCCATGCGCGCCAACGGGCGACCCCTCACCACCGCTTCCCCCTCCGCCGTCCGCAATCTGGGCATCCTCGCCCACGTCGACGCCGGCAAGACCACGATCACCGAGCGCATCCTGTTCGCGACCGGTGCCACCCACAAACGGGGCGAGGTCCATGCCGGAACGACCGTCACCGACTACGACCCCCAGGAGCGCGACCGCGGCATCACGATCTTCGCCGCGGCCGTGAGCTGCACCTGGGACGGACACCGGATCAACCTGATCGACACCCCGGGGCACGTCGACTTCTCCGACGAGGTCGAGCGTTCCCTGCGGGTGCTGGACGGGGCCGTCGCGGTGTTCGACGCGGTCGCAGGAGTCGAGCCGCAGAGCGAGTCGGTGTGGCGGCAGGCCGACCGGCACGGTGTGCCGCGGATCGCGTTCGTCAACAAGCTCGACCGGGCCGGCGCCGACCTCGACACGGCGGTCGCGTCGATCCGCCGGCGGCTGGGCACCGTACCCCTCGTGGTGCAGCTGCCCATCGGCCGGGAGGACGCGTTCACCGGTGTCGTCGACCTGCTGGGGATGCGCGCGCTGCACTGGCACGCCGGCTCCGACACCTACGAGACGGGACCGGTTCCCGAGCCGCTGCGCGAGGAGGCGGACCGGCGGCGCCGGCTCCTGGAGGAAACGGTGGCGGAGCTGCACGCCGAGGCGCTGGAGGAGTTCTGTGCCACCTCGGCGCTGACCGGGCCGACGCTGGCCCGCGCCCTGCGGGAGCTGACCCTGCGCGGGGACGGCGTGGTCGTGCTGTGCGGCTCGGCGTACCGCAACCGCGGGGTCGAACCGCTGCTGGACGCGGTCCTGGCGTACCTGCCCTCGCCCGCCGACATGCCGCCCGTACGGGGGATGGCGGACGGCGCGGAGCAGGAGCGCGCGCCCGATCCGGCGGGGCCGTTCACGGCCCTCGCCTTCAAGGTGACGGCGACCCCGACCGGTCGGCTCACCTATCTGCGGGTGTACGCGGGCACCTTGCGCAAGGGCGCGACCGTACTGGACGCGGCCACCGGCCGCACGGAGCGGGTCGGCCGGATCCTGCGGGTCCAGGCGGACCGGCACGAGGAACGGGAGGAGGCGGTCGCCGGTGACATCGTCGCCGTGATCGGGCTGAAGGCCGCCCGGGCGGGCACGACGCTGTGTGCGCCGGGGGCTCCGCTGGTCCTCGAACCGCCCTCGGTGGCTGCGCCGGTGGTGTCGGTCGCGGTCGAGGCCCGTCGCAGCATCGACACCGGGCGGCTCTCGGCGGCCTTGGCGCGGCTCGCCGAGGAGGACCCTTCGCTGGTGGTGCGGTCCGACGCGGAGACCGGGCAGACCGTGCTGTCGGGGATGGGTGAACTGCACCTGGAGGTCGCGGTGGAGAAGATCCGCAGCGGTCACGGGGTGGAGGTCGTCGTCGGCCGGCCGCAGGTCTCCTACCGGGAGACCGTTGTGCGCGGGGTGACGGGCCTGGTCTACCGGCACGTCAAACAGGACGGTGGTGCGGGCCAGTTCGCACACGTCGTCCTCGATGTCGAGCCGTTGGAGGAGGAGGCCTTCGAGTTCCGGTCGGCGGTCGTGGGCGGGCGCGTGCCGCAGGAGTACGCGCGCGCCGTGGAGGCCGGCTGCCGGGACGCCCTCGCCGAGGGCCCGCTCGGCGGGCATCCGGTGACGGGGCTGCGGGTCACGCTCACCGACGGGGCGACCCACTCCAAGGACTCCTCGGAGATGGCGTTCCGGGCGGCGGGCCGGTTCGCGCTGCGCGAGGCGCTGCGCCTGAGCGCGGTGGAACTGCTGGAGCCGGTCGTCGAGGTGACGGTGACCGTTCCCGAGGACGGGGTGGGGGGCGTGCTGGGTGATCTGGCGGCCCGGCGCGGCCGGGTCTCGGGGTCCACGGCGCAGTCCGGGACCGCGGTGATCACGGCGTCCGTGCCGCTGGCCGAGCTCTTCGGCTACGCGTCGCGGCTGCGCGGTCGCACCCAGGGCCGGGGCACCTTCACCACCCGGCCGGCCGGTCTCGCGCCGGTACCGGCCTCGGTCGCGGCAGGTCTGCCGGCCCGCTGACCGCGCGGCGCGCGCCGCGCTGTTGCGAGTCGGCCGCTGCGGCCGGTTCCGGTCCTGCCCCGCCCCCGTGCCGCGGGGGCGGGGCGGGCCGGTGCGGTCGCGCTAGTCTGCGGGGACCCCTCGGGTCCCCGCAGACAGACAAGGTGAACATGTTCGAGCCGGTGCAGGAAAACCCCTATCCCGACAGCCACGTCCTGGGCGAGGGCCCCGAGCCGCACCCGCTGCTGCGGCCCGTGCTGCCCCTGCTGGGACGCTGGCACGGCCGGGGCCAGGGCGAATACCCGACCCTGGAGAAGGACTTCCGCTACGAGCAGGAGATCACCTTCAGCCACGACGGCCGCCCTTTCCTGCGCTACGAGGCACGCGCGTGGCTGATCGACGACTCCGGGGCCCCGGTCCGGCCGGCGGGACGTGAGGCGGGCTGGTGGCGGGTGACGCCCGACGCCTCCCTGGAGGTCGTTCTCGCGCACCCCACCGGCATCGTCGAAACGTACGTCGGACGGGTGTCCGGCGCGGAGATCGAGATCGAGACCAAGGACGTGTCGCTGACCCCCCTGGCCAAGGAGGTCACGGCCACGCGGCGCCGCTACACCGTCGACGGCGGGGAGATGACGGTCCTTCACGACATGGCGGCGGTGGGCCGGCCCCTGCAGCACCACCTCACCACCCACCTGCGCCGGCGCCCGACCTAGGCCCTGTCCGGGCGATCTTCGCGGGGCCCGCGACGCTCCCCCAGCTACCGCTGGGAGGTGCCCCCAGGCACGGCACCTCGCCGCGTTGTCGGAGCGCGCGAGTACGGCCAAGTACGAGCTACGCTCCTCCGCCTTGCGATGCACCGCGCCAGACGCCGCGGCCTGAGCCACAAAGATCGCCCGGACAGGACCTCGGCACCGCCGCCCCGTGGCCGCGGTGGAGATCACCCGGGTGCCCGGCACGGGCTGCGGGTGCTCCCGTCGGCGCCGTCGCATAGTCGTGGGAGGCCCCGTGACGGCGGCGGCGTACCGGATGGAGTGATGGTGGTGGAGGTCGGACGACGCGCCGCGCTGGCGGCGCTGCTGGCCGCAGGGCTCGTACCCTGCTCCGGTGCCGCGGCGGCGCAGCCCACCGCGCAGCCCACCGCGCGGGCCGCGGGCGAACCGCCGGCGGGCGCACCGGCCGCGGGCCGTCCGGCCTCGGGTGCTCCGCCCGCCGGTCCGCGCCCGCCGGCCTCGCTCCTGGGCAGTGAGATCCGCCGGCTGCCCACCTCGCGCAAGGTCGTCGCGCTCACCTTCAACGCCGCGTGGGACGAGGCCGGGCTCGACACCGTGCTGGCCGAACTGCGGCGGCGCAAGCTGCCCGCCACCTTCTTCCCGACGGGGGAGTTCGCCGACGCCCACCCCGCGGCGGTCCGTGCCATGGGCGCCGCGCACGGCCTCGGCAACCACTCGTACAGCCACCCCTACTTCGGTGAGATCAGTGCGGCGGAGCGTGCCGAGGAAGTGCGGCGCGCGGACGCGGCGATCCGGACGGCGTCCGGGACCGAGCCGCTGCCGTTCTTCCGTTTCCCCTACAGCTCCACCACCCGCCAGTCCGTCGCCGACGTCAACGACCTGGGCTACGCGGCGATCGAGTTCACCGCCGACACCAACGGCTATCTCGGCCCGGAGGGCGGCATGACCGTGGACGAGGCGGTCGAGCGGGCGGTCGACGCCCTCACCCCGGGAGCGATCATCCAGATGCACGTCGGCAGCACCGGCGACGGCGTCGTCCTCGACGCCGACGCCCTCCCGCTGATCATCGACGCGGCCCGGGCCGACGGCTACGAGGTCATCGACCTGCGCGAGTTCCTGAGCGCGCCGGCTTCCCCCGCTGCCGCGGGGGCCCGGTAGCGGTCGGGCCGGCCGGCTCCCGGAGCCGGTCCACCGCCCTCGCCAGCCGGAAGCCCGCGATCTGGCAGGTCACGAGGGAGACGAGGACCAGGACCACGAAGAACCGGTCGTTGATGAGTTCGGCCTGGCGGGTGACGCCCGCCAGGACGATGCCGATCGTGCCGCGGGCGTTGAGGGCGACGGCGAGGGACGAGGAGAACACCCGGTCTTCCCCCGCCACGCGCGCCGCCGCCCAGATGCTGGCCGTCTTGATGCCGCAGGCGAGCGTCAGGAACCACAGGAAGAACAGCGGATCGAAGGCGCGCACCAGGTCCAGGCGCATGCCGACCAGGACGAAGAAGACCGGGATGAAGAAGGCCATCGAGAACTGGCGGATGGCTGCCCAGACCGCCGTTTCCCGTCCGGCGTCCGGGGAGGTTACGCCCTCGGCCGCGTGATCGGCCTCGTGATCGCCGCGGGCGGCGCAGATGCCCGCCATCAGGGCACCGAACACCGCGTTGATGCCGAGGCCCAGGCACAGCAGCACCACGGCGCACAGGAAGATCAGCCGGAAGGCCACCGGGCTCTGCCGGGCGACGATGTTGGCGCGGTGACCGGCCAGCCGGCGGAAGAGCCGGGCGCCCCAGGTCAGGCTCGTGGCGAAGAAGAGCAGGCTGACGACGGTGAAGTAGACGGCCGTCGGCACGGCCGTGGCGGTGCCGATCAGGTCCCACAGGCCGACCGGGTGGCCGGTGCCGGAGCGGGCGAGGCCGAGGACCACGGCGAGGACCACGTAGAGGATGACGTCCTCGATCACGGCGACCATCAGGACGATCCGGCCGAAGGCGGTGTCCATGATCTTCAGGTCCATCATGATCCTGGAGATGACCGGAATGGCCGCGACCGCCATCGCGAGCCCCACGACGAGGGCGGTCGTCACCGTGGAGCCCGCCGGCCCCGCGAAGGAGGCGGGGACCAGCGCCGCGATGCCCGCGCCCGCCGCGAAGGGCACCACGAGGCCGGCCGCCGCGACGATCGCCCCGGTGCGGCGTTCCCTGCCGCCCGCCCGGATGCGCAGCTCCGCGCCGGCCAGGAACATCAGGAGCAACTGGCCCAGCTGGTAGAGGGCGTCCAGGGCGCTGGTCACCGCCCCGGAGGCGGGGAACAGCGCGGCTCGGGCCGCGGGGGCGACGAGCCCGAGGAGGGAGGGGCCCAGCAGGATGCCTCCGACGACCTCCCCGATGACCGGTGGCTGGCGCAACGCGCCGAAGAGAAAGCCGCATCCGTGTGCGGATGCGCAGATCACGGCGAGGGCCGCCAGCAGCCGGATGGTGTCGATCGCTGTCATGCCGGATCACTTCCACTCGTTCCGCGGGGTGGACGTCGTGCTGCTCGGATACACGTCGGTGCGGGGAAGGACTGTTCGGCCGACACGCTCGACGGCGGTGTGAGGCGGGTCGGTTCGGCGCGGTCCCATTGAATCGCCTCCGCCCTGCCGGAGTCGACGTGAGCCCGGTGCCGCCCGGGCCCGCGGGCCCGCGTACTGTCTCCCTGTTCGAACCCGGGGAGGGGACATCCATGCAGGTCGGAACGAGACGCGGCTTCCTGGTCGCGGCCGCCGCCATCACGGCGTCGGCGTCCGTCGGCGCCTGCCGGAAGCGGGGTGCGAACGACGACCCGCTCGATGTGCCGGCGAGTGCGAACCTGCCCGCGGCCAGGGAGTCGGTGGCCGCCGACGGCACCACGATCGTGCTCGGTGACCCGGCCGCTCCCCTGGCGGTCCGGCTGTACGAGGACCTGAGCTGCCCCGCCTGCGCCGAGTTCGAGACGGAGGGCACCGGCCCGTACCTGAAGCGGGCGGCCCGCAACAACGCGCTGCAACTGCAGTTCACCCTGGGGTCCTTCCTCGGGCCGGGGTCGAAGTTCGCCGCGAACGCACTGCGCGCCGCCGTGGACCAGGGCAAGTTCGCCGAGTACCACCACGTGCTCTACAGCCACCAGGTGCACGCACGGAAGTCCGGAGGCTTCACGAGGGACCGGCTGCTGGCGCTGGCCGTCCTGGTCGAGGGACTGCGCGGCCCGGAGTTCGACGCGGCCGTGCAGGAGACGAAGTACCGGGAGTTCGTCGAGGCCTCCGACGAGGCGCTCGGCGACTCACCCGCCGAGAGCACCCCGACCATGGAGATCAACGGGGCCCTGGTGAAGGAGGGCAACCGTGCGCTCTACACCGACCGCAACCGTCTCTACCGGCACCTCAAGAAGGCGTCCGGGGCGTAGGAGCGGCGCGGCGCGCGTACTGCCGGGCCGCGAGCCCCCAGGACAGCCCGAAGAGCAGCCAGTAGGGCGACCACAGCAGCAGGTCCCAGCTGGCCAGGGTGCGCGCGAGGTCCAGGTGCTCAGGGGGTGCGGAGGCCCGGCCGGCCAGCAGCCAGAGGTCGCCGGTGAACCCGTAGCCCAGGAGTCCGACGGCGCGCGCCACCATGAACGCGCATCCCGCCCAGGCCCCGGTGAGCAGCACCGCGCGCCGGACCCGGCCGTGCGGTCCGAAGCGGCCGCGCAGGTGAAGGGCCGCGGCCATGCCCACCACGGCCAGTGCCACCGACAGCCAGTGTTCGGTCACCGTGTTCCCGGCGCGATCGAGCAACTGGGCCCGGGCCGTCGGCGGCAGCGGGGTCTGGCGTGCGAGGATCGCGCCCCCGAGGGCCCAGTCGAGCTTCATCGCGCCGTACGCGAAGGAGCACCAGAAGACCGTTCGGGCCGCCTGTACGCCGGTCCGGTGGGTGGCCGTCATCGTACGGACTCCGCGCGCGTGCGCCGGTGGTAGGAGACGATCACCACGCACCAGGCGGTCAGTTGCGCGGCTCCCCCGAGGCCGTCGGCCGCCGCGGCCCAATCGCCGGACAGCACGTCGAGCCCCTGGCGCCCCAGGGTGACCGCCATCCCGAGCGCCTGCAGCAGCAGGCCGAGTGCGAGGGCGCCGAGCACCGCCCAGCGCGGGATCCGCCCTCCCCAGCGGGTGACGGTCGCCGCGACCACCGCCGCCGCCACGACGCCGAGCAGCGCGTTGCCCGCCTGCGCGGCCGCGGGGTGCTCGAAGCGTGCCTGCACGGCCTCGGGCGCGGGGCTGCCGGGCATCCCGATCTCCCCGCGTGCCGCCATGTACAGCTTCAGCCCCGTGTACATCAGCATGTATGCGACGGCGAGGGCCGCGGCCAGCCGTACGAAGCGGCCCGCCGGCGCGGGCCGCGCGGGCGTGAACAGCATCCGGCGCGCTCTGTCGGCGTACCTGTTGAGGATCATGCCCTCAGGGTGACCGGCACCGTCCGCCGCGCACGTCATGCCCGGGGAGCATCCCCCTCCCCCGAATGGTGGAGGGAACCTTGTCGGTTGGGGACGTATTCGGCCGGGGTCGAGGGCGGGGCCGGGGCCTTGCGGACGCAGCTTCGTGGCCGCGGGCGCCGGTAGCGGCAACAGGCCGATGGGTCCATAGGATGGTTCTATGCCCCTGCCTCCCCGCGTCCCCGATCTCGCCGCCCTCGACCTGCTGCTCAGCGTCATCGAACTGGGCAGTCTCGGCAGGGCCGCCGAAGCGCACGGCATCAGCCAGCCGTCGGCCAGTTCCCGCATCCGCTACCTGGAGAAGCTGGTCGGCCTGCCCGTCCTGGAACGGACGACGCTCGGTTCCCGGCCCACGCCGGCCGGCGCGCTGATCGCGGAATGGGCGGGGACGGTGGTCGAGGCGGCGCAGCAGTTGGGCGCGGGCATCGAGACCCTGCGGGAGCAGCGCGACTCTCGGCTGCACGTGGCGGCCAGCCAGACCGTCGCCGAGTACCTGTTCCCGAAGTGGCTGGTGGCGCTGCGGGCGTCCGCCGCCGTCCCGGCCGCCGTCACCCTGGAGTCCGGGAACTCGGCCGGGGTGGCTCAGGCGGTACTGGAGGGCCGGGCCGGGATCGGCTTCATCGAGAGCCCCCGGGCGCCGAAGGGGCTGGAGAGCCGCCCGGTGGCCGTGGACCGCCTGGTCGTCGTGGTGGCGCCCGGGCATCCCTGGGCCCGGCGTTCCACGATCACCCTGGAGGAGCTGGCGGCCGCGCCGCTCGTCCAGCGCGAGGCCGGCTCGGGAACCCGTACGTCCTTCGAGCGGGCCGTCGCCGCCCGCGTGCCCGACTGGCGGCGGCCCGCGCCCCTGCTGGAGCTCTCCTCCACCACGGCCATCAAGACGGCGGCGGCCGCCGGGGTCGGTCCGGCCGTGGTCAGCTCGCTGGCCGTGTCCGTGGAACTGGCCTCGGGGACCTTGAAGTCCCCCACCGTGGCCGGCTTCGACATGGCCCGCTCCCTGCGTGCCGTATGGCCCCAGGGGCAGCGTCCGGCCGGACCGGCGCGGGACCTGTACGCGATCGCGCGGCGGGCCGGTGCGGGGGCCGGTTCCGGCGCCGGCACCGAGAGGCCATAGAACGAACCTATGGATGCATCGGCCGGTTGGTGCTACCGGCGCGGAACTCCCGGGCGGAGGGTGGAGTCAAGAAAAGCTCCCCCCGATGAAGCAGGGACACCATGTACACCCTCCTCTTCCTCTTGATCTTCTTGTGCGTCGTGGCGGTGGTCCGCGACTGGCCGGCCCGGGCCCGGATGCCCCTGTGGACGGGAACCCTGATCGTCACGGTGCTGGCGTTCCTGCCCCACGTCATCGACCACGCCTTCCACATCGCCCTCTGAACACCGCGTTCCGGAGGAGGAGACCTCTCATGAGCACCACCACCCTGACCCCCGCCCCCGCCGTCCCCGCGGCCGGCGATCCGGCCCGGCTCTCCCACCGCCTGGGCCTCTGGTTCGCCCACGCCTACGTCATCGGCCTCTGCGGCACCCTGGCCGGCGCCTACTTCTTCCAGTTCGGGCTGCGGGAGTACCCCTGCCCCATGTGTCTGCTCCAGCGCATGTTCTTCCTGCTCAGCGCGCTGGGCCCGGCCTGGATCATCGCCCGATCCCGCAAGGGGGCCATGACCACCCACGCGTGGGCCTCCGGCTGGGGCTGGGCGATCCTGGCCGCCGTGACCGGCAGTACCGTCTCCGCCGCCCAGGTCCTGATGCACATCGTGCCCCCGGACCCCGGCTACGCCGGCGCCCTGTTCGGCCTGCACCTCTACACCTGGGCCCTGATCACCTTCCTGGCCGCCGCCGTGGCCGCCGCTGCCGCACTGTTCCTGACACCTTCCGCGGAGCCCCTGGACGCCGGACTCACCTCCCCCGCCCTGCGCCGGGCCGGCGTGGTCACCCTCGCCGTGCTCGTCGTCTTCGCCGCCAGCAACCTGATCGCCTGCTTCCTCCTCCAGGGCTTCCACTGGCAGATGCCCGGCGACCCCACCGGATACCGGTTCTTCACCGACCTCGGCCTCTGAACCGCTCCCCGGCCCCGGCTCTCCCTGTTTCCCCGCCCGGTTCCCCGGCCCTCCCGGCCGGGGAACCGGCGTGTGCGGCCGCCGCCCAACCAATGTGCGGCCACGCCTCGTTGTCCCGGTCGGTTATCGTCCGTCTCTCAACCGACCGACCGGCACAGGGGGATGCAGCAGGTGAGCGAGAAGGACGTTCTGGCGCGGAGCTTCGAGGAACACCGCCCCCATCTGCGGGCAGTGGCCTACCGGATGCTGGGCTCGCTCAGCGAGGCGGAGGACGCCGTACAGGAGGCCTGGCTCAAGCTGAGCCGCTCCGACGCGGGTGCCGTGGAGAACCTGGGCGGCTGGCTGACCACCGTGGTCGGCCGGGTCTGCCTGGACATGCTGCGCTCGCGGACCACGCGGCGCGAGGATCCGCTTCACGACCAGGACGGGCAGGTCCGCATCCCCGACCCCGTCGTCAGCCGTGCGGACGGCCTCGACCCCGAGCAGGAGGTGCTCCTGGCCGACTCGGTCGGCATCGCCCTCATGGTCGTCCTGGAGACGCTCGCCCCCGCCGAACGCCTGGCCTTCGTCCTGCACGACCTGTTCGCCGTCCCCTTCGACGACATCGCCCCCGTCCTGGGGCGCAGCGCGGCCACGACCCGGCAGCTCGCCAGCCGCGCCCGGCGCCGCGTCCAGGGCGCGGCGCCCGCCCCGGACCCCGACCGGGCCCGGCTGCGGGCGGTCGTCGACGCCTTCCTCGCCGCCTCGCGCGGCGGGGACTTCGAGGCGCTGGTCGCCGTCCTCGACCCGGAGGTCGTGGCCCGCTCCGACGGCGGCGCGCTGCGCCCCGGCCTGGTCCGGCGCGGCGCGGCCGACGTCGCCTCCCAGGCGATCACCTTCGCGCGGTTCGCCGCGGCAGCCCGTCCGGTGCTGGTCAACGGGATCCCCGGAGTGGTCGCGCTGGCGGAGGGCCGGGCGATCTCGGTCATGGCGTTCACCATCCGGGACGGCAGGATCACCGCGCTCGACATCCTCACCGACCCCGAGCGCCTCGCGCGGATCGACCTGAGCGTTCTGGAGGGCTGAGCCGCCGGCAGCAGCCGTGTGGTGCCCGGGGCCCCTCGCGCCCCGCGCACCACACGGTGACGGGCCCGGCCGTGCGGCTCTACGATCGCCGGGTGATGGAGACTTCGAAGCCCGAGCCGGGTGTCGGCCCCGGCACCGCCCTGGTGCTGATCGACCTGATGCCCCGTATCGTCGCCCTGCCGCTGGCCCCCCACACAGGCGAGGAGGTGGCTGCGCGCTGCGGGCGACTGGCCGAGGCCTTCCGGGCCGGCGGCCGCCCGGTGGTGGCGGTGCGGGTCGAGCGTCCCAACGTGGCCGAACAGCCGCCCGGCAGCGGCTTCGCCGAGGGCATCGCCCGCCCCGGTGACATCGAGATCGTCAAGCGCACGGTCGGCGCCTTCCACGGAACGGGCCTGCACGAGCGGTTGCGCGGCCTGGGGGTGGACAGGCTGGTCCTGGCCGGGCTGGTGACGACGATGGGCGTGGAGTCCACCGCCCGCGCGGCGAGCGACCACGGCTACGAGGTCGAGTTCGTCGAGGACGCGATCTCCGCCTTCGCGGCGGACGAGCACGAGTTCGCCGTACGGAGGATCTTCCCGAAGTTCGGCGAGGTCCATACCGCGGCCTCCTACCTGAAGGCCTTCGCCGCGGAATAGGGGCTGAGGCCGGTCGGGGTCAGGAGAGCCGCCACGGTGCGGGCGGAGCCCGTAGGGCACGGGGGCCCGAAACGGCGCCGGGACCGCCTCCGGGTGCGTGCCCCGGCCCGGCCGAGGATGGTGGAGTCCTGGCTCTTCCTTCCGCGCTCCGCCCGGAGCACGGCGGCCTCTGGGAGGTTCGATGCGACGTGTGCTCGCCCTTGTGCTCTCCGGGCTGTTCGCGGCTACCACGGGCTGTTCCGGAGAAGCGACGGTCACCACCACACCGGCGAGCAGCGCGCCGGCCCGGGAAGCGGCGCCCGCCGTAGTGCAGTCGACCCCCATACCGTCCCGGCCCGCTTCCGCCGCAGTAGGGGCCACCATCGACCTCAGCGGCCTCGAGGACGGCGAGAAGCTCGCCGTCACCCTCGTGAAAGTCGTAGACCCGGCCCGCGCCAAGAACCCGTACTCCACCCCCGAGGCGGGAGCACGGTACGTGGCGGTCCAGTTCCGGCTCAAGAACACCGGCACCGCCGTCTACCAGGACTCTCCGAGCAATGGTGCGAAGGTCGTGGACGCCCAGGGCCAGCAGTTCAGTCCGGCATACACGGAAACCAGTGCCGGCCCCGAGTTCCCCGGCAGCATCACCATCGCGCCCGGGGACACCGCACTGGGATTCATCACGTTCGAGGTTCCCGGCACATCCGAGATCGCCAAGGTGCACTTCTCCATGAACAGCGGCTTCTCACCGCATACGGGGCAGTGGAACGTGCCCTGACCCCCGACAGCCTGCAAGCCGTCCGGGCGGCCGGCCGGCACGTTCGGATCCTCGCCTGCGGGAGCACCATTGCGTCCGCCACCGGCGGGCGGTAGCCGGCGCTCTGGTCTCCGGCGGGCGAACGGTCCCCCGTACGGACGGCTCGACGGGCATCCGCCTCCGGACGGCCGGAGGATCAGTGCGGGGACACGCGACGGGAGCCGATCAAGGATGCCGAACACCGCCGGTCGCTCGAAAAGGGCGCGCATCGTCCTGTCAGGTGTGCTGCTCCTCGCCGGGGTCGTCTCGACCGGGTGCAGCGGCGAGGCCCGCGACGCCGGGCAGGAGCCCGGAGCAGGCCCCCGCCCCCAGCCGGCGCGCTCCGGCAGGGTCACCGTCGTCTACGAGGCCCAAACGGTCAAACCCGAGGACCGGGAGGCCGTGGCACTGATCCGGAACTCCCGCGTGCTGGAGCGTACGGCCGACTGGGTGAACAGAACACTCACCCTCCCGCACGACATGGTCGTGAAGGTCACCGCCGACGTGCCGCCCGGAGTCACCGACGCCGTCACCCAGCCCGACGGCAGGACGATCTTCGTCCCGCCGCCGTTCCTGACCGAGATCGAGAAGGCCCTCGCCGACGTCGTGAAGACCGTCGAACGGCCCGCCCCGTTCCCCGCGTCCGAGTACAACACCGACGACCTGACCGTGTTGTCGACCGAGTTCATCTTCGGCCACGAGATGGGCCACGCCCTGCAGCGCCAGCTCCTCCTGGCCAACCTCGGCCTCGAAGAGGACGCGGCCGACGGCTTCGCGTCCTTCTACACCGTCAACGAGGTCGGACCGGGCCCGTCGCTGGCCGCCGCGATCCTCTTCGACGAGATCGCCCGCAAGGAAGGCACGCCGACCTTGGAGGGCATGTCGAGCGACCACCCCGTCACCCAGCAGCGGGCCTTCAACTTCCTGTGCTACCTGGACGGCAGCGACCCGAAGAAGTACCAGCAGTCCCTGGTCGACAGCGGCTATCTCCCGAAGACCCGCGCCCCCCTCTGCCCGCAGGCGTGGGCCATGCTGGACTACGGCTGGTGGACCCAGCTCCAGCCCCACTTCAGCGCGGCGTTCAGGGCCCAGGGCGACGAGGAGCAGAAGAAGGCACACGCGCGGCTGATCGCGGAGACACAGGCTCTGGCGAAACGGATCGACGAGATCCGCACCAGCCAATGAGCCCGTCCGGCACCTGCCCGGGAGGCTCTGCAGACGCGCGCGGACCTGACGGCGCGCCCTGTCGTTGACCGGCGTGGCTAACGGCGGCGTGGGCGTCGGCTGCAGCTCCCTCCCTTCATCTCCCTCCCGTCATCACTCACCGTCCTCGGTGGGCCCGGACCGGCCAGGAGTCTCGGGACTTCCAAGGGATCGGCACCATGGACATTCGCGCAGGTGGCTCGCCGGGTCCGCTGGCGGTGGCAGGGACAGGGGGAAGCCCAACCTGTATTCGTCCTGAAGGGCTGGCATCGAGCTCATTCGCGTGCGGGGCGGGGTGGTTTCGCCGGCCGTGCCTGCTTCGGCCAGGCGGCGGATCGCCCGCATCAGCAGCGCCCGCACCGTGCACGCCACCCGTTGCACCGCCGCCCATGGATCACGAGCGGCTGGGTCACCGCAGGGGGCATCCTCACGCGACCCTTCTCGCGGACTGTGTCCGGATGATCTGGAAGACCCGGTCCATGCCAAGAAATTTCCTCATCTGCCGCGCGCCTCGGAGGGATGGACCTTCCTGGCGGGAGCACCCCGTCCATTGCAGAGGAGCCTCACGATGATAGACCGATGATAATTCTTTCACTTCAGAGATAATTCACCTTCCCCATCGATCCCCAGCACGGAATACATCAAACAGGCATGAGAGCACCCGTTACCGCTTCAACACAACCCATTCGGCGGCGAGGGGGCAGCAATGTGCGAATTGCCGGGGTTTTAGCCCGCCGCCTGGTGTGCGAATTGCCGGGGTTTTCGCCTCACTTCGACGATGTACGAATTGCCGGGGTTTTTCTGTGATATCAGCCAGCCTTTCCGCTTGGTCTGCTTGATCAGAAGGGCCGGCCGAGCGGCCTGCCGGCGTGTGGCATTGGACAGCACTCCGGCCTGACTCGTCCCAGCTCTCCGGACACGGTTCACGAGGCCAATACATCGAGGCGACAGGGCACTGGACGCACTCGCCGAGCCCATTTCGGCGGCCTCACCGCGACCCGGAACCTCGTCGCCCGGGGCGCCGGCATCACCTGCGTCGCCGGAACCCAGGACGCGACGAAGTCCGAGCCGACGCGAGCACCCAGCCGTCAGAGCTGCAGTCGTTCAGCGGGTGGAGCCGGCCGCCGGCAAGGAGGCGTCGTGCCGTAGGACGGGTGGCCGACATGGCTCATGAATGACCCGGATGCGCAGACGCCAAAGGGCCCCTCCCCCGGCCACACCGGCTCCGCGGCTTCCCGACGAGACAGCCGCGTAGCGTCTACGTGCAGGGACAGAACCTGCTTGAAGCGTCGTTGGCGCCTCAGTTCAAGGGCGTCCACGCCCCAGAGACGGCCCACCCCCGAGGAGTGCAACGACGTGAAAACTGTGCCCAGTGCGGTGGAAATCAGCACGATCCACAGGAGGATGCCTCCCACGGCTGGTCCTTTCGAAGGTTACAGAGGAAAGGACCGCCCGGACCGGAGCCCCGGCGGTCGATCGGCATAACGCAGGGGCATATGCCTGGTTGCGCCCTGTCCTCCGATTGCAGCCATGCGCGGCAATCCACCAGTCTTAGCATCTCGATCTACTTACCGATGATCAGTCGACTGCTGTGAGCGTTCAGACGAGGGCCGCAGCCGACCCTCCGGGCTCCAAGCCGGGGGCAGCGCGCTCCTTTGGGGTGAGGCGGCCGCCCGAGCCCGGGCAGCGAAGCCGAAGGATCCGATGGATGGGGCTCGGCGCGGCAGCAGGGCGGTCCTATTGAAGTACGCGCGTTGGCGTCAGCCGCCCCGACAGATGGGCGGACGGGGTGTCATAGGTGACGGGCACGACGGCAGGGAAATACGTTCCTGCTGTTCGCCTGTCTGTTTGTCGAAACTGATAAGACAGGCCCAACACTTGTCCATCGGCCACCATCACCCGGATGGCGCATACCCTGACCAACATCGACAGCGTTTATGGAATATGACAACAGCAAAGCTCCCCGTCTTCTTCCGCAGGGCCGCGGAACAAGACGGACAGGGAGACAGTTTTCACTCCGGGGCGATCCGGATCGGGAAGTGGCTTTTCATT
This sequence comes from Streptomyces sp. NBC_00207, assembly GCF_045160965.1. Taxonomy (NCBI): domain Bacteria; kingdom Bacillati; phylum Actinomycetota; class Actinomycetes; order Kitasatosporales; family Streptomycetaceae; genus Streptomyces; species Streptomyces sp. NBC_00207. The sequence goes on from NZ_CP130715.1 coordinate 908,466, forward strand.
CCGGGCTCAGCCGACTCGGGCGTGACCCGGAACGCAACGCTGGAACACGAGACTCTGGAAATCGATCTGAGCTACTCGTCCTCGATCTTTGAGGAGTTCCTTCACGCGATGAGCGTGATCCAGGTCGACTTCGGCAGGCGGTTGGGGATCACGGCAGCGTCCGCAACGACTGTCGGCGAGTGCTCGGGTGGCAGCTCCCATGTATGAGCCGTACGGGTACCCGGACATCCACGGGGTCCGCCCCGAGCCGGAGACCTCGGCGTTCTGGGGCCGGCCAGAGCACGTACAGCACGAGCACGTACAGCACCCCTCTCCCGGGCAACCGCTCGGCGGCCCCGGCGAGGCGCATCGACCGTGGGATCCGGCGGAGGAACTCGCCGGCCTTCTCCAGGAGAGCGCTGCAGCTGGGCAGCGGGAGCCCCTCACCCGAGGCGGCTTCGACGGTACCGGTGACACGGTCAGCACCATCGGCCTCGTCGCAGGGCTGAAGCACGCCGCTCCCGGGCGTCCGCCCGCACAAGCCTCCAGGGGGCACCGCCGGAACCTGTCGAAATCGCCGGTCGTGACCCTGCTGCAAACGGGCAGCCTGTTCACCGCCGCGATGGTGGGCGCCATCGCCGCTGTGGTGAGCATCCTCAGCGGGCTGGCCATCTGCGACGCCCTGCGCCACAGCGCCGGACCTCACACGGCCCGCGACGTGGTCAGTTGGTGGCCCCTGCTGATCTACGGCCCCTGGATGGTCGCCTCCCTGTCCATCCTCAGATCGGCCTTGCACCAGCGCCGCGCGCTGCACTCCTGGTCCATCGTGTTGTTGTTCTCCACCCTGGCCACGCTTCTGTGCGTGGCCCAGGCACCCCGAACGATCGCCGCCGGGACGGCGTCCGCCCTTCCTGCGGTCGCGGCGCTGGCCTGCTTCCAACAGCTGGTCCGCCAGATCACACTGACGCGACCGCCTCGCCAGGCCGCGCCGCGACACCGGAACCCGACGGCCTCCGTGTCCGTTCCGCTCAAGCAGACGGCCGCAGCCGCGGCAAGACGTGGCCCGGGCCGTGTCCCTCCCGGCTTCCCTGCGGAAGACAGCAGGGCAGGCCGCTCTCCGTCCCACAGCCACGGATTCGGGTACGGCGCATGACGGTCGCACGCGGGCGACTGCGCGGGAGCCTCCTCCGGTTTCATCTCTTTTCTGCTCGGCAAGAACGAGCGAACGCCTCCGGGAAGAGTGGGCGCAAGCCGGTACCGTCAGGGGAGTCCGGCCGACCGAGAGTCTTGCCGCCGGCCAGAGCGAGTCGCGGTTCACGCGACGCGGCGGAAGTCCTGGGTGAGCGTCCCAGCGGGAACCGGGCTGTCGCACGACGACGCAAGAGGGCCGATCGGCCCGTGGGCGGCAACCGCGAAGAGCAAAGGCGGTAGCAGCCGCTAACTCCTCCCTGGCCAACCCGGTCCTTCCCACACGTCAAAGGGGTGCTCGCCTGCACCTTTGAAACGAAGATCGAAACCGATAGTCACGGGCCGTGCGCAGACTCAGTCCGACGGTCTACCTCCTCTTGTCCCCATCGCAGCCGATCCTGGGCTGTCCACCGCGATGCGGCCTGGACCGCACCCGCAGCCCCGGCATCCGGCCACTACGACACACCCGAGCGACGTGCCGTAGGGAAGGGTCATGCCCGGCTACGGGGCAGGCGCGCCGGGCAGAGGACCGCACCCCACTGAAACGCAAGCACAACGCGCTCCGGCGCCTCATCTCCAGCTCTATCACGAGAGGTTGGCAACATGTACGAATTGACCTACACGGAGCGAATCCAATACAAGCGGCGCCAGGACACGGCCTACCAGGCCGGCGAAGATGCTGTGACCAACCTTCAGGCGGCGCTCGCACGCGCAGACCTGACCCTTCCCTCCCTGAGCAACGACGGGCCGGTGGCCGGCCACGGCTTCGTCCGGCTCGGAGGATGCAACGCGGCCTTCGCCAACCGGCTCGCCGAAGTCATCGCCGCAGGTGCCGACGCCCTGAAGTACCAACGGAAAGCCGGCAGGGTGGAACAGCCCCAGGAGGGGCTGAGGCAACAGCGCAGCATGCACTCCGTCGAAGTCGACGGCTACCGGATCCTGCGCGCCGAAGCCCCGGCCGCACCGGACCACATCACCGCGTTCCTCCTTGCCCTGCGCGACACCGGGTATGCAGCTCGCGTTGACCGAAGGTCGACGCCGGCCCACTGAGGCCCTACGAGCCGACGGGCCGTGGCCGAACCAGTCCGCCCCCGCCATCAGCTCGACGAGAATGTCCTGGACGAGCTGATGGCAGGGACGTCCTCGCCGAACGCCGCGACCGACTCGATGGCGAGCGGCGGGCCGCGCTCGCCTTCTTCCCACAGATCGCTCGGGTACCGGCGGCGTTCGGGCGTGATTCCGGCATGACACTTCACTCCTCGTGAGTCGGCCACCTGTAGCCGTTCGTGACGGTGGCCGTCGTCTTATGCGAGGCGTTCGGTCCTGGTGGCGAAGTGAGCCGTCGTGGTGAGCCTGCTACTGCATCGGGTGCCCTTCCTGGTGTTGTTCACCGGTCCGTCGTCAGTGCGCTGCCGATGATGCTGGCCGGATCTCCAGGGCTCCTTCATCACCACGGTGCCGGGAGCGACCATCCCACCGCTGGCGTCACTGCCTTCATTCAGGTGTGGTTCTGGTGTTGTCGAGCCGTTTGACGCGCGCTACGTTCTCCCGGTCCTCGGCGTCCACGCTCGCCTCGGCGGCGAACCAGGCGTCGAGGATCTCCTTGAGCAGTGGTTCGGAGGTCAGGCGCAGGCTGAGCGCGAGCACGTTGGCGTCATTCCAGCGGCGCGCACCGTCCGCCGTGTAGGCGTCCGTGCACAGGGCTGCGCGTACGCCGGGAACCTTGTTCGCGGCGATCGACGCGCCCGTACCGGTCCAGCAGCACACGACGGCCTGGTCGGCGTTCCCGGCGGCGACCTCGCGGGCCGCCGCCTCCGAGCAGGCTGCCCACTGCGGATCGTCGCCGGGGCGCAGCGCCCCGTACGTCACCACGTCGTGTCCGCGATCGCGCAACTGCCCGAGGAGTGCACGAGCCACGGGTTCGTCCATGTCCGAGGAAACGGAGATCCGCATACCCCGAGACTAACCAGCCGTGGACGGACGGTCGTCGCGAGTCGCGGAAATGAGCACTCGTCGTTGCCGCGGTTGACCGCGACCTCAACCGGCGTCACACGAGGATCAACAGTCACCGTGCGTACACGCGTAAACGCGTACACGACCACAAAAGTCTCATCGACATCCTGGCCGGCACCTTCGGACCGCTGGTGGACCGCGGGACTGGAACGGCTCACGCCTGGTATCCCACCAGTCCGCCAAGCGCTGAAACCCATCCGTACGAGCGCACCCCATCAGCAGCTTTCGCCCTCCCTGCGCACCGCGACGGGGAGGGCGTCTCCTTGGCGGCCCCGGGGCCGCTGGTGTCGGATCTCCGTACGCCGTCGACTTCCTCGACACCGCCGTCTACTGCCTCCATGCAGCCACAAGGTCCGGAACCTCCTGCCGGCCCCCGGCACACCACCCGCCAGACCGCGTACTCGCGCCGACCGATGCCGCACCGCAGCGCCATCCCGTAGATCTGCCACGGGCTGTTTTGGGGAGGCGACCGTCGGCGGTATCGCGAAGCGTGGGGGATCTGAGCGGTTTGCCCTGTGCTTGCCTTCCGGTTCGTGCTGCCCGGGTTGGCTTCGCCTTTCCCTTTCCCCGAGCGGGTCAGCCCGTACCGGAAGTGTGCTGAGACCGCTGCGACGGCCTGGTGCACGTGGATGAGGCTGGTGACACCGGAGCAGCAGGACCGCCGGCATGCGGCACGTGAGTGGGGGCATTGCGCCGCGGTGGCAGTGCCGCTGGCATCGGAGTGGGCGCTGATGCTCCTGGCGTGCTGGTTGGCCTGGATCGGCGCACTCGGCGGCGCGGCGGAGGCCCGTGCCCGCGGCGGCGTACGCACGCCGCCCTGCAGCTGCCCCGGCGCGCCTTCCAGTCGCAGGTGAGGATCGTGGAGGAGCCCTGCCTCACCGCCGTCCCGGCGTCGCGCACACACCGACCACACCGCCCGGTCCGGGCGATTCCTGCCCGGCATCGGCCGCCTCACCCCTTGGCCCCGCTGCGGTGAGGCCGGTGGACGGCCGGCTGGGGGTGGCTGGGTAGAGTCGCGGTCATGCTCGTCCGCCCTGCCCGACGCCATCGGCCGGCCGTCGCGGCCTTCCTGGCCGGTGTAGTACTGGCCTGCGCCTACCTGATGTGGGGCCCCGGACACGCCAGCGCGATGTCCATGCCCGCCCCCATGCCTGGCATGGCAGCGATGGCCGCCGTGGACTCGGCGGCGGATGCCGGACAGCATCCGGCCGTCTCCGGTGCGGGCCACGACGGTTGCCCGGCGATGAGCATGGACTGCCCGCTCGCGACCGCGCACCCGCCCCTTCCCGTCGCTCTCGTTGCACCGCCCGCCCCCACGGCCCTCGCTCAGCCGGCCGTAGCCGACACGGAGTCGGCACGGACCACCGACGACGGGTGTGCCTGGCCAAGGGCACCTGACCCAGTCGCTCTGCTCTGCGTCAGCCGGACCTGACACCACCCCGCACCCCGACCGGTCGCGCACCGACCGACGGGTGCCTCGCCGTGTCCTGATCCGGTACCTGTCCCCTTGGGAGAGTTCCTCCTCCATGTCCACCACGTTGTTCGTCACTGCCCTGACCACGGGCCTCTTCGCGGGCGGCGCCTCATGCGCCGCCGTCCAGGGCGGCCTCCTCGCCGGCGCCGTCGGCCGCCGCGCCACCGCCTGGACGCCCGAAGCCTGGGAGCGCAGCGGCCTGTTCGCTCCCATCGGTGCGTTCCTCGGTGCCAAGCTCGCCTCCCACACCCTGCTCGGCGCCGCCCTCGGCTTGGCCGGAGCCGCCGTTCAGCCCGGCCCCCGTACCCGCGCCGTCCTCCTGGTGGTCAGCGCGCTGGTGATGGTGCTGTTCGCCCTCGACATGCTCGGCGTCCGCGCCGTACGCCGCTTCGTGCCCCGACCGCCCGCCTCCTGGGGACAGCAGGTGCGCAGGTCGGCGAAATCGACGGCCGTCACCACCCCGGGCGTCCTCGGCTTCCTCACCGTCCTCATCCCCTGCGGCGTCACGCTCAGCGTCGAGCTGATCGCCATCACCACCGGCTCGTCTCTGGCCGGAGCGGCGGTCATGGCTGGTTTCGTCCTCGGTACCGGGCCGCTCTTCGCCGTGCTCGGGTTCTTCCTGCGCTCGGCCGCCCGCATTTGGCAGGGCCGCCTCACCGCAGTGACCTCCGTGATCGTGCTGGCCGTCGCGGTGTGGACACTCACCTCCGGACTGCGACTCGGCGGCTGGTGGCCCACACCTGCACCCGCCGCGGCAGCCGCAGCCGCACCCGCACCCGCACCCTCGGAGACGGTGACCACCGCGAACAACACGCAGACCATCACCGTCCAGGCCCGTACCAACTCCTACACACCCACCAACATCACCGCCGCCGCTGGCGTGCCGACCAAGCTGGTCGTCGCCACCCGCGGCACGAACGGCTGCGTCCGCTCCTTCGTCGTCCCCGACCGCGGCATCCAGGAAATCCTGCCCGTCACCGGCGAGACCGTCATCGACCTCGGTACCCCCAAGCCCGGAGTCCTCGCCTTCACCTGCGGGATGGGCATGTACGGCGGCGAAATCCGCTTCCAGCAGCCCGCCACCGTCACCACTGGCCCGAACCCCACCGCACCTCAGGAGACCGCCCGATGACCCTCCGCCTCGAGTTCACCGTCAGCGGCATGCACTGCAACAGCTGCGGCCTCCTCATCGACGACGAGATCGAAGAGCTCCCCGGCGTCACCGCCAGCACCACCAACCTGCGCACCGAACGCACCGTCGTCGAACTCGACCGGCCCATTCCGGCCGAGCAGATCATCGAAGCGATCGCCACGGCCGGGTACACCGCCACCGTGGCCGGCTGACCCCCGTCTGGGCGGCGCACTGTCAGTCCGGCGGAGGAACGCCAGCACACGGTCGAGGAATACCTCACCGCTGGAATGACGCCCCCCGCCCGCTGGGGCGTCGGGTGGCCGGCGAAGGGCCGCGAGCCCTACACGAATGACCAGGACACGCCCAGCTCGCTGATCGGGCGGTCACCGCGAAGTCCAACCAGGCCAAGGCCGACAAGGACCCGGCCGAATGGCTCCCGCTCACCGCCTCCTACGACTGCGCGTACGTGACGGGCCGGGTCGAGACCAAGCTCCGCTGGGACCTGACCGCCGACGACCGCGAGCGCGAAGCGCTCCTCGGCCTGGCGGACGACTGCCCGGCGCCGCCGTCTCCTACGAGACCGCGCCGTAGGGGCTCGACCTTCAGGCCAGCCGGGAGCCAATGCGAAGGCTCATCTCCCATCAGGGCCCTCGCCTCGTCCCCGCTGATCAGCTTCAGGCGCGGCCCGGTGTCCGCGTCGAGGAGCACGTCCAGCATCTCGCCGGACCGCTCGTCGCGTCACCCTGGACCGATCCGGCGCTTCGGTCCGGACCGGGGCGGGGCAGGGGTCGGCATCCGGGCCGGCAAAGCAGACCGAAGCCCCTGCCTGGCCCGACGGGCCGGCAGGGGCTGGTCAGCTACATGAAGGCATCACCGTGTGAACCGATACCGGCACGGGAAGCCACGCGCTGGGTCTCAGACTCAGCCGGAAGTGCCCGGGCTTGCTTCCCCAGGGGTTTCACCGGTCTCCGTGGTCGGGGTCTCGGTGCCCGGCGTCTCGGTGCCCGGCGTCTCGGTACCCGGCGTCTCGGTACCCGGCGTCTCGGTACCCGGCGTCTCCGTACCCGGCGTCTCCGTACCCGGCGTCTCCGTACCCGGCGTCTCCGTACCCGGCGTCTCGGTGCCCGGGGCGGGCTTTTCGGGCTTGTGCTCGCAGTACACCGTGCCCTGGTAGAACTTGCAGCCCGGCATGTTCTTCACGTCCTTGAACTTGCCGTGCTTCTTTCCCTGGTTCTTCTTGCCCTTGTGGCCCCAGCTGTCCTTCTTCCCCTTGCTCCCATGACCGCTCTTCGCGTGGTCGGCAACCAGCGCGGCTGCCTCGCTGACCTGCGGCTTGGCCGGCGCAGCGAATGCACTGGTGGGCAGCAGCACGCCTCCCCCGACAATCGCGGCCGAGACGGCGAACATCGAGAAACGCTGCTTCCGGGAAGTGCGAGCCATGAGAATTACTCCAGAAAAACGGGGGCGGGGGGCTGAAGGACTCCGGCGAAATGTCTGGTTTGTTCTTCTGCTGAAAAGACTGACTCCCGGACTTCACGACGCTGTCCGCCGACTGTCACAGGCGCGTGACAGGCCCCCTTGCCCGAGCAGCACCGGTTCGACGCCACTGGCCCAGCACCTCGGCGGCCGCGCAATCACGGCAAGCGTCCACACCGGGCCGCATCAGGGCGTTCTTCACCGCCGGGACGCGGCCTCGCCGGGCGGGACCGCGATGATGCGGCCGTCCACGCATCGCGTGACCAGCTGCTCCTCGCCCGCCGGGTGCGGCGCCCGGGTAGTGCTGGAGGGCGCGCCGGGCCGCCCTGCTCCAGCCGGCCTCGGTGGTCGCCCGGTGCGGATGAGCGTCCAGCCGGAGGCTGAGGCCGAGCAGCTCCCTGCGTATCTCGTGCCCGTCGGCCGGGGGATCTGCGGCCAGCCGGGTAAAGATCCGGGTCCACTGCTGCTCCAGAGCGACCAGGTCGTCCGGGAATCCGGTGGCCGGTCTCGGGCCGCCCGGTTCGGCGCTCACGCCGCGGCCACCCACGCGCAGGCCCGGGCGCGGCGGCGCAGCTCGACCTGGGCAGCCCGGGAGCGGCCCGGGACGGCCCAGAAAGGATGCGCCTCGATGCGGCAGGAGAGGGCAATCAGCCGACGTCGAAGCGCCGTGGTGCCGGCCTGCGCGGGCTGGCGGGCCAGGTTCGGCGTAGGTGCGCAGCCATGCGGCCTGGAGGTCGAGCAGCTCGTCGGGGAAGCGGATGGACGCCATCCATTAATTCAATTAGATGTTCGATTATGGACGCGAATGACACCCCTCCGCCGATCGGATGTGTGACTTAGCGCTGCAGTCGGCCCTTTAGCGTCGTAGTTGGCCCCTGAGCGTTGTAGCTGGCCCGTCCCTACCCTGCTCCTGCCGGCCGCCCGTCCGCTGGGCCCGCCGCCCTCACCACTGCATCCGGCAAATTGAAGGATGGTGAGGGGCAAAGTGCCAGGTCATCCCTCGTCGCCCGGGACGGCTCAATCAGCAGCAATCGTGTGATCATGAGACGTTGCATTCCTTCGCCCGCGAGGTGATCTTTTGACGAAGGTGGCACTGCGTCCCTACGCACTGTTGCCTCGGCAGTACGACGAACGGAAGGTTCTGGCCTCCACGATCGATCCGTGGGGCCGGGCTCTCTGGCTCATCTGCCCCGATGCCCGTTTCCCCTACAGATGGGGCGGCCGGGACATCCCGGCACCCGCGAAGCTGCCCTTCAATGCCCTTGTCGTCCTCAGCGACCGGGGCGAGGTCCGGGAACGGACCCTGCACGGAGTGGCCGTGGAGCCGAAAGCCTTCGATGCCCTCCCGGGCGGCGGGTTCATCCTCTCCGGCAACGGAGGGCCGAACGCACCCTCCGGCCAGCTCTTCGGCCCCGACGGCCGTCCCCGGCGCCGGCTCCGCCTGGGAACCTGCCTCACGCACCTGGTCTCAGACCGCAGGGCGGGCTTCTGGACCGGGTACGCCGAGGAAGGGATATACGGCGGTGACCCCGTCAGCGCGGGCGGGCTGGTCCACTGGGACAACCAGGGCAACCGCTCAGGCGGCCTGTACCCACCGAAGCCCCACCACCAGTTGGCGGGGATCAACACCGTCAACGTCTCCGCCTCCACCGCGCGCGCCTCGTACTGGCCCGGCGCACCACTCGTCGAAACCAGGTCCAGCGGGATACTCCGCATCCACACGCTGCCGGTCTCGGACCCGTTCGGCCTCGCCGTCCGCGGGGACCGGCTGCTCCTTCTCGGAGGGAAGGAGCGGGGCACCGACACCGCTACCCGGCTGAGCACCCTCCACCAGGTCCAGTTGGCGGAGGACGGAGCTGTAGTCGTCGGCCGTCAGGAACTCGTCTTCCCGAACGGTGACCCCGTCAGGCGCTACGCCCGGCCCGTCTGCCGGGGGCCTCACATCTTCCTGCGCACCCTCCGCACGCTGCGGCAGTGGTGGGTACTGACCGCGTCATAGCCCTCGCTGCGAGGTGGCGGCGACCTGGGACCACGACGGCACGGGGTCGCCGAAAGACTGCGGAATCTCGAGCGCTGTAGTTGGCCAGTGCGGCCAACTACAGCGCTAAGTCACAGGATGCTGTTGCGACTGAGCGCTTCACGTGGCGGATGAGTACTCGAGTTGGCGGGCGTTCCATTCGGCAAGAACGCTGCGGCCTTTGGAGCGGTCGCGGTCACCCGTCCCGACCGGGGTGGTCTTCCTGTCCCGCCAGGGGGGTGGCGGCCCAGCCGTGTTCCAGCAGGGTGAACAGGTCGCGCATGGTCCGGGCCGGGTCTTCGCTCGCACGGGCGACACTGGCGGATTCCAGCGTGAAGCGCGCCAGGCCGGCGACGGCGGGGGCTTCCTGGGCCAGCCCGGTGGCCTCGGCGAGGGCGGCGGCCAGCGTTTTCTCGTGGCGCAACCACATGTGCCGGGCGTAGTCCCGCAGCGCGGGGGTGGATTCGACGAGGACGAAAGTGGGGTCGTCGGTCCGCACGGAGGTTCGGGTGCGCACCATGTGGTCGCGCAGGGCGTGCAGCACTGTTTGGCCGGGGGCTCGGTCGCGAACGGCGGCGACGAGGGCGCTCTCGATGTCCGTGTCCAGGTCGAAGACGAGAGCTTCCTTGCTGGGGAAGTGCTTGAAGAGAGTGCTCAGCGAGACGTCGGCCGCCTCCGCCACCTCGCGTACACCGACGTTGTCGAAGCCGCGCTCGGTGAACAGCTGCACTGCGGCATCCGTCAAGGCCTGCCTCGTCTGGGCCTTCTTGCGTTCGCGACGTCCTGTCGTTGTCCCGGTCATTCCGCCACCCTACCCCCTTGAGGGGATTCGATCACAAAGGCGATCGACTACAAAGTCGGAGCGATTGCACTTTTGGGGCTACTGTGCTTCTGTGAGTGGGGACGGCTGACCGGCGCCCGGCCGCCGTCACCCGGGACGTGTCCCCACACCAGAACGGCTGATCCGCCACGCCCAGAACACGGCGTCGCCACACGACACCAGCACCCTCACCGACCTTTGAACGGAGCGTGACGCTCATGTCCACCACCGCTCGTATTGCGATCGCCGGCGCCGGCCTCGGCGGCCTCATCTGCGCGCGCATCCTGCAACAGCACGGCGTACCGGTCACGGTCTTCGAGCGCGAAGCCGCCCCCCACTCCCGCTCCCAAGGCGGCACTCTCGACATCCACGAAGACACCGGCCAGGCAGCCCTGCGCGCATCCGGCCTGTTCGACCAGTTCCTCGCCCTCTCCCGGCCCGAGAGCCAGGAGTGGCGCCTGTACGACCGCCACGCGACCCTGATACGCCACGACCAGGCAGGCGAGGACGATCTGAGCAGGCCCGAGATCGACCGCGGCCAGCTGCGCGCCCTCCTGCTGGACTCCCTCGCCCCCGGCACGGTCCGCTGGGGCCACTCCGTCGAGGCCGTCACCCCCTTACCCCGTGGTACCGCCCGCCTCCGCCACCACCGAGACCGCACGGGCGAAGACTTCGACCTGGTCATCGGCGCCGACGGCGCCTGGTCCCGGGTGCGCCCCGCGCTCTCCGACGCCCAACCCACCTACTCCGGTGTCACGTTGATCGAAGCCCACTTCGACGACGTCGACCATCGTCACCCCGGAATCGCTCACCTGGTGGGTCGCGGCACCATGTCGGCCAAGGCGGGCCGCCGCAGCCTGGTGCTGCAGCGAAACAGCAACGGACACGTCCGCGCCTACATCAACTTCCGCGGCCCCCAGGACTGGCACGCCGGCCTCGACCTCACAGACACCCAAGCAGTACGCGCGCGCCTCCTCGCCCAGTACCAGGGCTGGCACGAGAGCCTGCTGGACATCCTGCGCCACAACGAGGGCGGTTTCACCAACCGGCCCATGTTCGTCCTGCCCGTTCACCACTCCTGGCAGCGCGTCCCGGGCATCACCCTGCTCGGCGACGCCGCCCACCTGATGCCACCCGTCGGCGTCGGCGCCAACCTCGCCCTGCTGGACGGCGCCGAACTCGCCCGAGCCGTCATCGACCACCCCACCATCGACCAGGCACTCGACGCCTACGAAAGCGTCATGCTGCCCCGCGCCACCGACAACGCCAAGACCGCCCAGCAGATGCTCACCACCCTCATGCCCGACACCGACTCCGACGACGCCGCCTTCCCCGACAGCCTCTGGCCGGCCAACACCCTCCCTGACTCGCGCCCCGCTCACACCGACTGAGCTCGGCCGGCAACGCACCCCCAGCCTCCGCCGACGGGACCGCTTGAGCGTTCCAGTTGGCCAGATTTGGTGTCCAGGTGGCCGAGGCAGCGGCTGAGGCGCCTTGTGCAACGGCTGAGGTGTGGCAGGAGCGCGCGGCAGACGGATCTGTTGGGTGACTCCGGTCTGGTGGGCTTCGGCGTACCTTGCCCCGGCAGCGCGGCGGGGTCGGGGCCGCCAGCGGCCTGCAGCTCACCCGGCTCGGTGGAGGGCACGGACGCCCCGGTCGCTCGCCCCCGCTGGCCGGGGGTGCGGTCACGGGTGAGCATCGAACGGTCGGAGCCGACGGAGCCCACCGGAAGGACGCCCATGAAGATCGGTTCGCTCACCGAGATCGATGCCCTGGTCCGCGACGGAAGGATCGTGATGTCGGGGGACGACAGTGCGGTCGTGGCAGCCGTGCAGGACGCGTTGAAGGCCGGCAGATCGGTGACGTTCTACCTCTCCCCCGGACAGGCCGAGGCGTTCAAGGCGTGGTACTGGAGCCCCAGACGGGTCAAGGACCGGGGCATGGAACCCGTATCGCGCGAGGAGAGGGAGAGGATCACCTCGGAGCTCGGGGTCAAGGACATCGGGCCCGCCCATTCCAACCGCATCGACTGCGAGTGCGGGGCCCAGTACGGCGCCTTCGAGTTCATCGGACAGGGCATCAAGGAGCACGGCAAGGAGTCCGTGGACGCCGTCCTGGCCTTGGAAAACGCCTACGTCCTGCGGGTGAATCCGGTGACGCCCGCGATCTGCGCCGCCTGCGGCGCACGCATCCTGGTCGGCCACGAGTACGACATGACCAACAGGTACGGATGCTGCCGCTCCGAGAATCCGGTGTGAACAGCCATGGCGCACGGCCCCGTCGACCCGCCCCGTTATCCGGTGCCGGCTCCTTGGGCTCGAAGGTACGGACTTTGCCGAGGTGGGCGCGGCCGGGGTCGGCGCGTTCGTCGTGCATGTCGGGAGCGCAGACCGTGGCAGCACGGTCCGGCCGTGCTCGGGGTGGTGGCGCACCGACCAGCCCGGGAGTGGTCGAGAGGATCAGTGGTGAAGGTGTACCAGGACGTGGGCGACTTGTGAGGGGAGGTCCTTCGGAAAGGGCCGCCCAGAAGGAGTAGGCCCACCACGATCGCGACGGAGACGAGCGCCTCTTTCGGGGTCACCAGAACGAACAACGCGATGAGCGTCCACACCAGAGCGCAGACGGCGACCGGCAGCGCGACCATAAGGACGACGCCCAGGGCAAAGACCAGCACGGTTGCCGGGATGGGCGTCCTCGTGCGGGGACCGACCCGGCGCATCAGCCGGTGGGCAGGGAAGCGCCCGTCGCGCGACATCGCAAAGACGAGGCGCGAGCACGCGACCATCACCACGATCCCTGCACAGGCACACGGAAGGCAGGGACCGATCAGTGCACCATTTTCACAATCTTGCACATATGTATCCCGTTTGACTCACGCGACCGGCCGGACGGATCTGGCTGTAGTGATCGGCCCGCAGGGGGAGCTGGCCTCGAAAGACTCGTCAAAGCTTCCGCCTCCTCGCCGGTCGTCGGACGTGACCGCTCCAGGCGAGCTCCGGACCGTCGGCGGGCGGTTTTCCGCATCTGTGCTCGGCCTCGGGGGCGGAGCACTCCCGCAGGAGCGCGGGACGGGCCGCCGCGCATAGGCGGTGACCGCGTCGTCGAGGATTTCCTGGCCGGGCTCGCAGATCGGATTTGCTTCCTCCGGCGACCCGTAGGACGCTCAGCAGCCCGGACAGGCCGGACAGCCCGTGGCCGCGCCAGTGCGACGAGCAGGCCGCAAGGGTTGTTGGTTGCATCGCAGGGCCGCGTCAAGGCCGGGGCGTGACGGGGGGCGGCGTGCGTGCGTGGGGCCGGCACGGGCCGCCAGCACCAAAGCCCTTGTGGTGACCTGTTGGAGGAACACGTGGAAAAGGCTGAACCCCAGCGGCGATCGCACTCTGACGCAGGGGGTCCGGGTGAGGGCATGGACGGTCTGCGCGAGCGCGGGTTCGTCCGCTACGACGCCGGGCGACTTGGGATCATCCCGGCCGGCTCCGCTGCGAGGGACTTGGCCAGGATCCGGGAAGTCTTCGAGGCTCTGCCGCCCGACCCGTACGCTCCGGGTACGAACAGGTTCCGCCGGTACTCCCATGCCGTGTACCTGCCGTGGAAGGACGAACTGTCCTGGATTCCCGGAACCCCCGACCCCGTACACGGTACGGTCACCGACTTCTCCCAGGGCGAGGGCGACCCTGCGTACCCGCGGACGCGGCGCGTGCTCCCCGACATCCCCGAGGCGCTGCGCGGCAACGCTCTGCTGTTGCGACTCCTGCGCTGGGACATTAAGCAGGTCCTGTCCCTGAAGGATCTGGGGAGACGGCCGCTGTGGGCCGGTGTCCACCTGATCAGGCTCGGCGTCGACCGTCCCGGCCAGGAGGCCGTCTCCTCCCCGAACTGCTTGCACCAGGACGGAGGTTCCGCCAGCACGTTCACTTTCGCCCACCTGATCAGCCGTACCAACGTCACCGGCGGGCAGAACGTCATCGCCACACCGGGCAGCGCAGGCCTCCAGCCCGAGGATCCGTGGGCCGACATCCACGCCGATTTCACCCTCACCGACCCACTGGACGGCTACGCCGTCCACGACCACAGAGTCAGTCACTACGTCGGCCCGGTCCGCGCGGGCGCCGAGCCAGGGCCGGGCGAACGGTCCATCCTCATTGTCGGCCTCGCCCCGTACGTTCCCCAGCTGTGACACCGGCACGCCCCCAGCCCGCCGGCCTTCCTACACGGGCTGGGCTGCGAATATCCGCCGCCAGGGGTAGTGGTACGGGCCGCCGCAGGACCGGCACCACACCACGTACAGCGCCGACTCCGGGCCGAACTGCGCGCTCAGCCTGGCCAGGCACTCCAGTTCCTCGATCCGTACGACCAGCCGTGGGTCCGGGCACCCGCTCACCGCTGCGGCCGCCATGGCCGGCGGGCGGTCTGGCACCTGCCTCCGGGCGGGTACGGCCGGGCACGGCCCAAGGTCTTCCAGTCCCTGATGGTGCGCGATTGCAGCGAGTGCCACCTGGAAGCAAGCGGTCGCGGCCATCCCGGGCGTCTTTCGCCGGTCGACCAGCGACGGACCGCTCGCGGTTCCCCTCAAGCGCGACCGCGGCGGCAAGCAGCCGGGGTGGACCGACGAGCGGGCGCCGGTCCGTCTGCCGCTCGCTCTCCGTCACCCTCCCGGTGAAGCCGAGGACGCACCCGCGGGTCGGCGGCTCCGGCCGTTGTCAGTGGTGGGCGGCAGGATGGATACGTACCACTGATCCGGGCTCATCACGAGGGGTTCCCATGTCCGTTGCCGTATCCGACGCCGCGTCCGTCAGCTTCCCCACCGGCTGGTGCGCCACCGACCTGGGCCGCTTCCGACCCTGCGACGCCACCTACGAGGTCTACCCCCTGGACAGCCTGCCGCCGCTGGACGCCGTGGGACTCGACGGCGGGTTCGGGTGGATGGGCGGTGGGAGCACCGGGCCGTCGGAGCACGTGGCACACCTGGCGGTCCTCGAACGGGAGCTGGCCGCGGTCGGGCTCGCGCTGCCTTCGGACTTCGCCGCGTTCTACGGCAGCGAGCGATTCTGCCGCGCCTTCGACGAGGTGTCGGTGACGGCCTGTTGGACCGATCTGTCCGCGGCGTTGCGCAGCCCGGCCGAGGAGGGCGCCCGTCTCGTGCGGTTCATGCGGGACCAGCAGGACTGCGTCATCTGGTACCTGTACCTGCGCCCCTCGGGGGAGGCGTTCGTGGTGTGCTCGCACCTGGAGCTGGAGTCCGCCGAGGCCTGGTTGGCCGGGGAGCGGGCGGATGAGTTCCGGGAGGCCGCCGCCGGCTCGCTGATACGGTGCGCCGGTTCCTTCGAGGAGTTCGCGTACCGCTTCGTCGTGGAGAACGAGCTGTGGATGCAGCTCAACTCCGCCGGCACGGAAGGGCAACTCGCTCCCCGCCTTCAGGCATACGCCGATCACTACGCGGCCGCCGTCGCCTGACCCTGCAGCAGGCGGTCAGGCGAGCGGTGTGGAGCGTTTGAGGCAGAGGTGATGATGGCGGCGGCCATGCCGTCCTGCGGGTCGAGGTCCGCAGGACGGTCGCCTGGCGGGTGGCGCCGTCGCGGGGAGGGCCTGGCAGGCCGTTGACCTCCAGGAGGTGGAGGGCCCCTTCGGGGTCGAGGCTGAAGTCGGCTCGGGCCATGTCCCGAAGGCCCAGCGCATCGAAAGCCAGGCTCGTGCGGTCGCGTGCCTGGCGGGTGGGGGTGTTCGCACCCTCTGCCGGCCGGCGGAGTACGTTGGCCGGCCCGGGTTCGGGCGGACAGGGCGTACGCCTCTCGGAAGGACCGTGCCTACCTGCGCAGACTCGGGATCCGTTGCACGGTCCCGGACAAGGCCGATCAGTCGCGCAACCGCATGCAGCAAGTTGGATCCGGTCGGCCACCAGGCCCGTCACGCGGTCGAGTGCGGTATCAACCGTCTCAAAGGGCACCGCTCGGTCGCCACCCGATACGAGAGACTCGCCGTCCGCTACGAAGCGACCGTTCTCATCGCAGCCATCAACGAGGTGTTGTGCCCGCTTCGTTTCGCCTGGGCGGGTTGCGGGTGGCGAGCAGTTCCAGCACAAGTTCCACGATGAGATCGGGCCGTCCCACGAACGGGGAGTGGCCCGTCTGCCACTCGCGCACGTCGGTGCAGCGCGAGGCCATCCTCCGCTGGAGGCCCGGGGCGATGGCCCGGTCCCGTGCACAGACGACGTAGGTGGAGGGAGTGTCCTTCCAGCTATGGCGCTCCGGGACTCCTCGTCCGCAACCAGGAGCTTGCGTGCGCAGCAGGCCAACCGCCCGGGCGGCGAGGGGTTCGGGGCCGTCGCCGAAGAGGGTGTCGATGGCCCGGCCGGGGTGCAGACTGGTCGAGCCGTCGGGCTCGGGGACTATCGCGTCCCGGAGCTGCGGGGACGCACCACCCAGACCAGCCGCGCTCTCGCCGACGTCCGGCACGAAGGCAGCCAGGTAGACCAGGTGCCCCGCTCCGCGCACCCCTGTGATCACGGACCCTCCGTAGGAGTGACCGAGCACGATCGGGGGCGCTGGCAGTACCTCGATGGCGGCCTGGACGGCGGCTGTGTCAGCGGACAATGAGCCCCGGTGGAGTTCAGGAACGACAACCTCCATTCCCGCGGTCCGCAATCGCTCCGCCAGCTCGGCGAAGTGCTCGGGACGGTGATACAAGCCGTGAACGAGCACCACAGCGGCCAACTCGCCCGCCTCCTCAGATAGACACCAGGCCAATGAGCCTAGATCCGCGCCAGGCCGGTGTCGGTGCCGAGACCGGCAGGCGGGTCCCCGCACCCGCGGTTCAGTGCTCGCAGAGGGAGAACTCCCTCTCGTAGAGCTGCTCGTTGTGTTCGTCGACGAAGAACTTCCTTTCCTTCATGAGTTCCTCGCGGTACGTCCTGGCCTGCTCGAGCGTCATGGTCGATGTGTCGGACCAGGGCTGCTGCGGCGGTACGTCGGAGGTCGAGACGATCTGCTCCGCCGGGTCGGCCAGGAAGAACGCGAGGATCTTGCGGTGTCCCGGGCGGGTGGGGTCCGCGAGGCGGAACGTGTCCACGCGGTGCTGCAGGACGTTGGGGAACGCCAGGCAGCGGCCCGACGGGGTGGGTACCGAGCCCAGCACCTGGTTCAGCGCGTCTTCGTCCTGAAGGCCATAGACCTCGCGCAGCCCGGCGTCGTCGTTCTGTTCATAGTTCGGGTCGTCGAGTGCGGTCCGGAAGCCGAGCCGGCTCTCGGTGATGTTCTCGCTGTCCCAGTAGTAGATGCCGGTCGAGACGATCCGCTCGTTCAGCATGCCCTCGACGTGCCAGGAACCGCCGGGATATTCGGGCTTGTCCGGGGTGAGGTGAACGGTGGCGAGCTTGACGATGATCTGGAGCCGGCGCCCGCGCAGGTCGACCCTGGCGGAGGTGCCGGGCAGTACAGGCGCGCTGAAGGCCGGGGCGTCCGGGACGATCGGGCGGCGGTTCTCCCACCAGGCCTCATAGGCCTCTTCCCAGGCAGCGCGGGCATTCATGTAGGTCGCGTTGTCGCTGTAGGACGACTGGCGCGGATACTCCGGTTCCGAGTCGTACCAGCCGTAGGGATCGGCCTCGATCCGCAGGGGCCGCGGGTGCCGCAGATCGGTGAGCACGTTCTCGAACAGCGGGCGCAGGCGCGCGAACACGTCCGGCAGGACGGACGCCAGTTCACGATGCGCCTCGGGGTGGACGTTGTTGACGTACGAGCGGAAGGTGACGGCCCCGTCGTCACTGACGTCGACGTCCGTGGGCAGCCACTGGAACCTCTCCGAGAACTCGTACTTCGAGTAGTGGTTCGTCGGGTTGTCCCAGGCTCGCTCGGGCCCTCCGCTCACCTCCCTCACCAGGCAGAACAGTGAGGGGTGCACGAGGTCCAACACCTGGCCGTCAGACCCGGGATGCCAGTCCCGCTCTGCTTCGGGGACCTCTTCCAGGACCCGGACCGCCTTACGCAACCGGGACCTGAGCTGCTCGTCGACGAGGGTGTCCGACTGCCAGACCCCGTCGACCGCGGACACCTCGATGCCAGTGCGCGCGTCCCGCAACTCGGCGTAGTGGCCCAGCTCGGCGAGAACGTAGCGCACCTGTGCTTCGGTCAGGCCCTGCGCCACCGCTTCACGCGTCCACCTGGCAACGATGTCGGCGTCGTTCATCTTGTCGAACCACACGGGCTTGGCGCGCAGGTGCGAGCTGCACTGCATCATCTGTAGCTCCCGCAGCGTCCGAGGCGTCGCGAACGCCGGGGAACGGGAGGTCTGGAAAGGCAGCGGGAAGGCGGACAGGCCGGTCACTTCTGGTGGTCCTCACGATCGGTGTGCGGTGCCCGGAAGAATAGCCCGGCCCACTGACATCACAGCCGCGGCCCCCGAGCTGGGATGACCATCGCGGTCGCCCCGCCCCGGGGGGGCGGACACCGTGGAATGTCCGGCCCCGGGACCGCGCCAGGCGGTTCCCCGGCGGCTCGCCGCCCGACCAGCGCCGCGCCCGGCCACCCGCGCGCGGCGATCAGCTTCCGCAGCCGTTCGCCTCTCAGCCGTCCCCGCCCCGAACGCGGAAGAGAGCGGCCGGCGGGATCACCCGGGCGGGCGGCCAGATTTGCCGCAGAAACGACACTCCAGAGCGTCGGCTGCTGCGAAGTTCCGGCACAGGAGCGGCTTTGTGGCGTTGGCTGATGGCGCGGGGCGGGGTCAGGGGTGGAGGTAGCGCCGCCCGCGCACCCAGGTGCACCTCGTCCGGCGGGAAGCGGGCGGCGCCCCGGGAACCAGACCGCTGGGGTCCGGTTTCCGGGGCGCCTTGTCGTACGGGTCCTGCTGGCGGATCAGTTCATCTGGTAGCCGCCGAAGATGTCCACCACGAGGTCGATGTCGTCCCAGCCGCGGTTCCAGAAGTCGATGATGCCGTTGTTGCCCATCCCGGCCTGGACCAGGTTCGGGACGGTCTCGGTCCGCTTCCAGTTCAGGTTGGAGGAGTTGGGCGGGGTGGGCCAGCTGTCCAAGCCGGCCTTGTAGGCGTTCAGCGTGTTGGGGTCCGGGGAGACCGTGAGGTGCCCGTCGCCCCGGGTGTTGGTGACCGTGGTGTTCAGCACGTAGGCCGTGTTGGAGGGCTGCTGGGTGGACAGCGGCATGTAGATGTACCCCTGGCCCTCCAGCGGGCCCGACGACCAGTTCGAGCTGTCACGGGTGTCGAGCAGACGCTCCGGGACGAAGGGCATGTAGGCGCCCCGGCTGCCGACGCGGTAGTAGCCGACGACGTCGACGATGACGTCGGTGCCGTTCCAGGCGCCGTTGCGGAAGTTGACCGAGCCGTCGGGGCCGACCGGCACGATCACCGAGTTGGCGACGGTCTGGCCGGCGCGGAAGTTCACGTTGGACGTGATCGGAACAGCGCCCCCGCTGGGGAACACGGTCAGGTGGCCGTCCTCGCGAGGGTTCGTGACGGTCACGTTCAGTGCGACCGCGGTGGCGTCGTCCGGGATGCCGTCCCTGCCGGTGAACTTGGTGCCGAAAGTGGCCTGCCCGCGGACCTGACCCTGGGCGGTACCGGTGCCGTTGCGGGTGTCGACGAAGCGCGACGGGTTCAGCGGGGTGTAGCCGCTGGAGGTGGTCCGGGTGAAGTAGCCGGTGATGTCGGCAATCAGGTCGATCGACTCCCAGCCGCCGTTGTACAGGTCGACGTAGCCGTTCTTGGCGACCGGCACAATCACCAGGTTCGGGACGGTCTGTCCCTTGGCGAAGTTGACGTTCGACGTGATCGGACGCTCGCTGCCCTCGGGCCAGACCGTCACGTGGCCGCCGCTGGTGGTGTTCGTGGCGGTGACGTTGAGCACCACGGCCGTGACCCCCGCAGGGATGTCACCGTTGCCGGAGATCTTCACTCGGGTGGTGCCGTACGCGGGGACCTTGGCCTTCGGCCCGCCCGTGCCGTTACGGGTGTCCAGGAGCCGAGTGGGTGCGTACGGCGTGAAGTCGGAACCCGGAGTGACGACGGCGAGCGTGTTGGTGCCCCGCACGCCCGAAGCGTCCTTCAGAGTGACCTTGATCGTGTAAGAGCCGATCTCCGAATAGGAGTGGGCCACGGTCTGGTTGGTGGGGCCGTAAGTGTCGAACACGTCGGTGCTGCCCTCACCCCACTCGATGTAGGCCGAGATCTGGGCGTCCGGGTCGATGCTGACGGCGAGGTCCAGGCTGATCCCACGGGCGCTGGTGCCCTTGGCGGTCAGGCCGACCGTCGGCTCCGCGGCGACAGACCCCTGCGCCTGGGCCTGGGCCTGGGCCTTGCCCTTGCCGGCAGGCCTGACCGTGCGCTCGGCCGGGCTCGTGAAGGTGCTGAAGTTCGACGCCGCAGCCTTGCCGAGATCCACGTCCGGTGCGCTCACCCCGTGCGCGTCGGACTTGGCCGGATCGTCGGCCTGGGCTATACCGGGCACGAGACCTACACCAGCCGCGACGACGGCGGCGGACACTACGAGTCGGCGATTACGCACCGGCCCCCCAATTTTCTGTTAATCCTTGAACAGGTTCGAAAGCTCACCCAGAGTACACAGGCAACGGCCGATCAATCTTCGTCGACGTCGGCACGCTCCCGGCCGGGCCCAGGTGTCGGCGGCCGAGCGCGGCGAGGGCACCAGAACCGGGACCGCCGGCGCGGCCAGGACATCGAAGCCCGACTGCGCCGCGGAGGCTTCGGCACAGGCCTGGGCGGCGGCCTCCTGCTCCTCGCAGCGCGGGCAGTCCCGGCCTCTTCCGCGAGCCTGACGGCTACCTGCGCCTAGGCCTGGCCTTCGGATCACGCCGCAGGCCCGGCGTAATCCGGACTTCGGCGGTTCCGGACGGTGTCAAGCCCCGAGATCCCGGTGCGTGACCCCGCGGGGCGGCTTCGATCTACTGGAAGCGAGGACGGGGCGCCACGGGGCGCCCCTTCGAACCAGTGGAAGGCAGAACCATGACGTGCAAGACCCGGAGGAACACCGTCCGCCTGAGCATCGCGGCGATCGTGGTGTCGGCCGCGGCGGCCACGGGAGGTCTGGCCCTCACCGCCACGACGGCGACGGCGGCTCCCACGGCCGGCTTCAGCACGGCCCTGGTCGCGGACGACCCCGTCGAGGACACCGGGCCCGGCGCGGACACCGACCCGGACGGGGACGTCGACACCGACGTGACCGTCCGTCCCGAGACGATCCTCGAGGACGGCATCAAGGGGCCCGAGCCGGAGGACCCCGACTGGGTCGACACGGACGCGACCGTCACCGCGGACGGGATTCTCGAGGACGGCATCAACCCCCCTCAAGGGGACCCCAACCCCGACGGCGAGTTCGACCCCGACTACGGAACCCCCACCACCCCGGGAGGGGACAGCAACCCCGACGGCGAGTTCGACGCCGACGACGGCACGCCTTAGGCCGCCCCTTTCGGATCACCTCGCTGACCAGATGAAGATGGCGGCGAGGTGGAGTCCGGCGAGGTAGATGGTGGCGGTTTTGTCGTATCGAGTGGCCAGGCCGCGCCATTGCTTGAGCTTGTTGATGCAGCGTTCGACGCTGTTCCGCTGCTTGTAGACCTCGCGGTCGAAGGCCGGCGGTCGGCCGCCGACCCGGCCGAGCCGCTTGCGATTGGCGGCCTGGTCCGCGGGCTGCGGGATCACCGCCCGGATCCCGCGTCGCCGCAGGTGGCGGCGGATCGCCCGGGACGAGTAGGCCTTATCGGCCAGGACCACGTCCGGCGTGATCCTAGGACGGCCAATCCGCCGGGGCACCCGTAAGCGGGTCATGACCTGCTCGAATGCGGGTGCGTCCCCGGCCTGGCCCGGCGTGAGCACGAAGGCCAGCGGCCTGCAGCGACTGTCAGCTGCGAGGTGGATCTTGGTGGTCAGTCCGCCGCGGGATCGCCCGAGGGCATGGTCGGCCGGCTCGCCAGCCGGGGCCCCTTTTGACGAGCCCCGGCGGCGTGCTGATGGCATGGACGATCGTGGAGTCGACCGCGACGATCCAGTCGAGGTCGCCTTCGGCGTCGGCCTGGGCGAGCAGGGCGGTGAAGACCTTCTCCCAGGTGCCATCCGCGGCCCACATCCGAAGCCGGTTGTGGGCACCCTTCCACGAACCGAAGTGCTCGGGCAGGTCCATCCACGGCGTGCCCGTGCGGTACTTGAAAGCGATCGCGTCGATCACCTGCCGGTGATCGCGCCACTGCCCGCCCCGCTTCGGCGTCCGGTCCGGCAGCGGCGGCTCGATGCGTGCCCACTGGGCGTCAGTCAACGACACACATCAACCAACGACCGATGATCTGAAGGAAACGGCCTAGCCGCACTCCTGGTGATCCGGGGCAGCTGCGATGAACCTGGAACTGTCGCACCGAGACGATCTGATCGCCCCCGCGCCGAAACGGGCCCGGAGGTCTTCCACCTCGCGAAGTGGAGCGACCGGGCCAAACGGATCTGCTCCGCCTGCCCCAGAGGCACCGCCTACAAAACCAGCGCCCGTCAGAACAGGCTCTGGGGCATCTGGGGCGGAGAAGCGAACGACGGGCGAGTGGCCGCCGGTTTCATCCCGACTGGGTGGGCAAAGCGACCGCAAGCCTCCGAGAACACGAAGTGGCGGGCCCCGCTCGAAATCCACCGTCCACCAGCACACCCCACTCCCCTGCCCACGGGCCGGCCGGATCCCGGGCGCGGACGCGTGAGGCCGCCGCTGTCACGCAAGCCCGGCTCGCGATCGCGTTGAAGTCGATACCGCAGGCGGTGAAGAACCAGAAGAACGGCCGCCAGGCGATCCTTCCCCTCCGTGTGAAAGAGCCCCGACCAGCCGGGGGGGGTGGGCTGGCCGGGGCCTGCCCCGGCCAGCGGGGGGGGTGCCGGCCGGGGGCATGCGGGGCGGAGCCGCAAGGGCAGTCGCTTCACAGCGGATCCCCCGACTCCAGCCGAACGATCCTCGCAGGCGAACACCCACCAGACCTGCCGGACACGCATCCTGGCGGAAACTCTGCGTACGGACTGCTTCCCTGGCCGGTGAAGAGCGGGGCGCTCCTCCGGTCTCCCACCCGCGCCCTTGTCCGGACAGACCGTGTCGCCCCGGCCGCTCCGCCGCCGGCCGCAGTGCGTCCGCGCTCAGCAGGCCGTCGGGACTCGGATCGGTGAGGCTGATCCGATCAGCCATCCCTTGCCCTAGGGGTCATCGTTGACCAGACCGGGCCTGGTAACCACCGGCCGCTTCGTGCGGTGGGGCCGTGCTCTGCACCGGACGTTGAATGCCAGGATTAGGGGATGGTGAAGAGGACCTTGTCGTCGTCCGATGAGGGGTCCGCCCGCTTGAGCTTGGCCCTGACGCTCGCTCCGAGCAGGAGGCTCTGGCCGTTGGTCGAGGTGACCTTGGCCATCACCGCGGGGTCGGCCAGGTACACCTTGCCCTTGTGCGGATCATCCCGCTCCGCGTCGGTGTCGATGACCGCAGCGTCGAACACCTCGCCCACCCGGTGCATCAGCACCGCGGCCTCGGCCAGGTCCACGGTCTGCCGGTCCGCGACACCCGCCTTCCCCCGTGCCATGTCGCACGGCAGGCAGTGCAGGGCATCGAGCACCCACTTCGGCGGGGGTTTGTCCGCGCACGCTGCCACGCACAGCTCACCGGTGTAGCGGTCGACCAGGCGGCGCAGCGGAGCCGTGCAGTGGGTGTACGGGGCCGCGATCGTCGCGTGCGTCGTGTGTTCCGGCGTCTGGTGGTCGCGGAAGACGGTGTACTCCGCCTTGAGCATCGTGGTGGCGGCCTCGGTGAGGAAGGCCATGTGCTTCTGATTCTTCGGATCGAGCTTGCGGACCAGCGCGGCATACGAGACACCGGAGTCCCAGACGATGCCCAGGCACTTTGCGATCTCGTGGAGGCGACTGACCACGTGCTCGTCGGTCTGTTCCTTCTGGGTCCGCAGGATCCCCGTACCGCTGTCGAGCATGATCTGGGCCGCGGCCATTCCGGTCATGAGGGAGATCTGCTCGTTCCAGCCCTCCACCGGCAGCGTCGCCACGTAGCTCAGCCGGAACGATCCGTCTTCGAAGGTGACCTCCTGATCCGGCAGGTTCACCGAGATGCCCCCGCGCGTGATCTCGACGGTCTCCCGCAGCTTGCCGATCTCGCGCAGCAGTGCGACGGACTCCTCGGCCGTGCCGTCCTCGATGGACTGCTGAACGCCCTGGTAGCTGAGTTTGGCCCGGCTGCGGACCATGGCCCGACTCACGGACGATGCGGTCACGTTGCCGTCGGCGTCGAGGTCGTGCTGCCACAGGAGGGCCGGGCGATCCTTGTCCGGCAGCAGGCTGGCCGCGTCCTCGGAGAGCACGGGCGGGTGCAGGGACACCTTGAGGTCGGGGAAGTAGAGGGTCTCGATCCGGTCATGCGCTTCGGCGTCCAGGGGGCTGCCCGGCCTGACGAACTCGGCCACGTCGGCGATGGCGTAGTACACGCGGAAGCCGCCGCCGGGCCGGCGCTCCAGGTGCATGGCCTGGTCGAGGTCCTTGGAGGTCGGGGGGTCGATCGTGAAGAACGGCAGGTGGGTGGCGTCCTTGTGGTGCGGATGCGGTTGGGCCGCTGCCTTGTCGGCCGCTTTGAGTACGCGCTTGGGGAAGACGAGAGGGACCTTCAGCTCCGCACGGAGCTCCACCAGCGCGGAACGCAGGCTGTCCAGGGCCTCGTCAGACATGTGCATCGGTCGGCGTCGCATGCCCCGAGCGTAGGGCGACGGTCACGGACCGGCGCGGCGAGCGGGTCCGGGTGGCGGAGCGGCCGGTACGGACCGGGGGTGGCGGTGGGCGCCCGGGAAGGGGGCATCGCCCAGGTTCTGTCCGCCGGATCATTACGGAAGCACAGCGCGCCCGGACGGCAGCGCACACGCGCTCCCAGGGGCGGCGTCCGGGTCCACGCGCGGGCGGGCACACTGCTGCCCTGCGTGCAGCAGGCGCCGCCCTTGATGTGCTCCTCCGTCGCCAGGCCTGCACCGTGCCACCCGCCTTTCACCACCGCAGCACGCCCCTTCCCCGACGCCCGTCACCTCCCGCGTCCCGCCCCCTTGCCAGGCGCGGCCTGCTGTCAGTGGGCGGCTATGGCAGCCTCGACCGGGACGCGGATGCGGGCGACATGGATGACAACGTTGTCAGGGAGTGGACGGCCGCTTCCCCGGATGCCTGCTTCCAACCGCCGCCTCCCCATTCACAGGTCTGTTGTCAAGTCCCGAAATGCAGTGCCGTGACGCGAGTCGGCAGCTAGGGCGGAATTGAGGCATGGAGTCACACGAAGGTGGGGCGCCCGCTGAGGTACGGAGTGAGTCAGATGCTGAATCATCTTGAGTTGCCTTCGAGAGGCGTCGCCAAACCAGCCGCCCGGTGTCACCCGAGGGGCTTCCGGGCCGCGCTGCGATGGCTGATCATCGCCCTCATCGCCTTCACGATCTGCATTTGCACTCTCGCGGCGTGGTGGTTCATCCCCGACAAGGACAGCGGCTCCGTATTCCTCCAGCCGGCCTCAGAATCTGGCCGCGATCCATTCACTGAAAGTACTGCCGATAGCGCCGATCCACACCTGAGCGGTGGGACCGATTCGGGTTCGGACGCCGGCGCCGGGGCAGACGGCGGACCGACCCCGACCGACCTTGGTGGAACGTTGCCGGGTTCGGACGCCGGCACCAGGGCAGACGGCGGACCGACCCCGACCGACCTCGGTGGGACGTTGCCTCTCGTGATCGCCGGTGTGTCAGGCGTCGGAGGCCTGCTCAGTGGCGCCGCAGCAATGATCACCGTGTGGAAAGGCGCCCGCCCCGGGCGGAGGCGGCACGCTGTGCACTGCAGGCATTCGTGGCATGCCGCGGAGCACCACCTTCGTGGCCGAGCTCCCAACCATCGGCGATAGGTTGTCGACTGTGCGCGGCTCGTCGCAGGAATGATCGCGCTCTGCGCACCGGGCCGGGGCCGGCCGGTCAGGGCTGTCCGGAAGTGGCGTCGAGCAGGGGCCACCGGATCGCCCTCGTACCCGAAGACAAGACAGGCCGCCGCCACCGGCCCCGGGAGAGCTCCACGAGCCGGGCCAGGGCCGTCGCGTCGGACGGCAGTCCGGCCGGGTCGAGACCGAGCGCCCGGGCCTCGCGCTCGAGTCGCCGACCGAGGTCAGGCACCGTGATCCCGGTACGTGTCGGCGACCAGCTCCAGCACCGGCGGCGCGCGCAGCGCGGCCAACGGCGCGTCCGCGGCCGTGCCGGTCAGCTGTCCAGCCATCTCGACCAGGACCGCGGCCAGCGGCACGGCCGCATCGCGGACAACGGACAGGTGCGAGTTCCGGTCCGTGAGCGGTCCCGCGAGGTCGGCGTCCGCTTCATACAGGGGTTTGGTCGTTCCGCACGCGCACACCGCCCGGAAGGCCTCCGCGCACGGCGGGCCCGGCCGCCGTAGGCCGAAAGTTGTCCGCTGCGGCTCAGTTGACGGTGACCGTGTAGGTGATGCGCTCGGGCGCCTGGGAGGGGGTGGTGGCCCCCGTGGCCGGGGTGGCGGAGGGCCCGGTTGTCTCGGGGGGCACGGTGGAGGTGTTGCCCTGGCAGGTGGTGAAGGTGCAGTGCAGCAGCGTGAAGCTGGTGGTTCCCTTGCCCTTGGCCTCGAAGGTGAAGGTGAGCCGACCGCCGGCACCGGCCACCGCTTCGTCGCCGGAGTCCGACGCGTAGACATGGCCGCGGCTGACCAGCACGGAGCTGTCGGGCTCGGGGTCGACCAGGTACCAGTACTCGCGGGTGGAGGCGTTCTGGCCGACGGTAAGCGTGAAGCGCTCGCCTCGCTCGGCAGTGATGCTGGTGTCCTTCACCGGGCGGCTCGTGGAGCCGCCGGCTGATTCATCGGAGCCGGAACCGGAGCCGGAGCCGCAGCCCGTGGCGAGAGCGAGGAGCGCGGCCGCGGCGATCGCCGCACCGCCCCTGCCGCCGCGGAAGACATTCGCTGTACGCGTTGGGGAGATCACTGTTGCAAGCCTTGCCCATGTAGCCGTTGATGAAGTCGCCCTCGCTGACCCAAGTGGTCGAGCCCCAGGGGTTGTACACCTGAAGCATGTCACCGTCCTGGGCGATGATGGTCATCGCGTGGGCGTCCTCCTCACCCGAGACGTCCACAGGGACCGGGTGCCCCTGGGCCACCGGCTTCACGACTTCCGCGGCTGCGGCGCTCCCCCGGCATGCAGGAGCTTGACCTCCAGCCCGGTCAGGCCCGTGCGGGCTTCGGCCTGGTCGACGCCGGGACCGCTGACAGAGACCCCGCGCTCGCGCCGCAGGCCGACGACGACCGCGGCCAGGTGGGTGCCGACGGGCCTCGGCGCGTAGCCCTTCCCGTTCTGCTGACCCTCGCGCAGCATCCAGGCCACGAAAGTGACCAGGGCGCCGCGGGAGCCCTCCAGTTACCGCGCTGGCAGAGTTGCACGTGGCGGCCTGAAGGGTATGCGCGGCCGCCGCCGACACCCACGCACTGGAGACTCGATGGACCGTCGTACCTTGAGCGCCGCACTCAACGTCCCGCTTCCGCCCGAAGCGGCCTTCCGGCTCTTCACCGCCCGGGGTGAGCGCGACTGGGTGCCGGGCTGGGAACCCGTTTTCCCGGTCGAGACGCCGGACGACACCGCGCCGGGAACCGTCTGGCTCACCGCGTCCCACGAAGAGGAGACGACATGGCTGGTTGTCTCCCGAGACTTCCCCTGGTCGGTCTCCTACGCCCGGATCACCCCGGGCGTCCGGGCCGGGACGGTCACCGTCACCCTGGCAGCGACCGGGGTCGGCAGCGAGGTGACGGTCACCTACGACATGACGCCCCTCACCCCGGCCGCGGCCAAGGCTCTCGACGAGTTCGCCGCCGAGTACCCGTCCTTCATCCGCTCCTGGGAAGAACTCATCACCGCCCACCTGGCGTGAACACCAGCCGTCCCCCGGGGAGATCGCCGACGTTCATCGGGCGCTCCAGGCGTTCCACCGTTCGCAACGCCTCCTGAAACATGAGGCGTTGCAGGTGGACGTTCCGCGGCGCCGTGTTCCGTAAGCGACCACCTAGGGAACGGGTGACCGGACTCGCCAGGCGCACCAACAACAGCCGGAGTACCGGAGTGCCGGAAAGCCGGCGTGCCCAGGTGCGGCCGGCATCACGACGGCTGCCACATCCGCTGCCCGGGCAGCGGATGCGCGTCACCTCCCGCGCCCCGCTCCCTTGCCGGGCGCGGGCTGCTGCCGGTGGGCGGAGACCTCGGCCCCGACGCCGGCCCCATCTGCCTGAGTTCTATCCGTAGGGGTGTTATTGGCGGTCCAGCCGGCGAGCACGCGCAGGGCGTTGTCCGACGGTGAGCCGGGCTCGACGGTGTAGAGGCCGAGGGTCTGGTCGGGATCGCCGATGGGGGTGAAGGCCTCGAAGCCGAGGGTGAGGTCTCCGGCGAAGGGGTGGTGGTAGCGCTTGGAGCCGTACTGGGGCCGGTACACGTCGTGCTCCGACCACCATCGGCGGAAGTCCCGGTCGCCGGCGGAGAGTTCGCCGACCAGTTGTGCCAGCTGCGGATCGCGCGGATGGTGGCTGGCGTACAGGCGGAGCATGCCGACGTTTTCGCGGGCGGTCTCGGGCCAGTCGACGTAGAGGTCGCGGGCCTCGGGGGCGAGGAACATGTAGCGGGCCATGTTCCGCTCGCCGACCGGCAGGCCCTCGAAGTCGCGGTAGAGGGCGCGGGTCAGGTGGTTGACGGCCAGGACGTCCAGGCGGTGCCCGAGCAGCAGGGCCGGGACGTCGGTGATGTTCTCCAGCACCCGCAGCAGCCCGGGGCGGGCGCGCTGGGCTGTGGGCGTATCCGTCTGCTGCCCGGTGGGGTCGGCCAGGGCGAACAGATGGTTACGTTCGATGTCGTTGAGTTGCAGTGCGTGAGCGACGGCGTTCAGGACGGCGGCGGAGGCGGATGTGGTGCGTCCGCGTTCGAGCCGTACGTAGTAGTCCACGCTGACTCCGGCCAGCTGGGCGACTTCCTCGCGCCGCAGGCCGGGCACCCGGCGCGCGCCCGGGTGCGGGGCGAGGCCGGCTTGTTCCGGGGTGATGCGGGCCCGGCGCGTGCGCAGGAAGTCCCGGATATCGGTCTCCGGCGCTGACTCATGGTTTCAGGCTAGCTCTGCCAGCCGGCCCCGCCCGATGTCAGTGGAAGGGGGTACTGCTGGACCCCCGGTAGGCCGAACCCCAGGACGAGGAGGGTTCTACCTGCGGTTCCGTCCGGCTGGTGCTCTGGATGTGTCGCCCGGCCACAAGGGCCGGCACACCACCCCAGGAAGAAGCGCAGCCATGAACACCACCCCGTCCACCCCCCGCAAGATCGTCCTGGTGACCGGCGCGTCCGGCGGAATCGGCGAGGCGACCGCCCGCCACCTCGCTGCCGAAGGCCATCACGTCGTCCTCGGCGCCCGGCGCACCGACCGCCTGGACGACCTGGTCACCGAGCTCACCGAGGCCGGCCACCGCGCCGAGTCCGCGCAGCTGGACGTGACCGATCGCGCCAGCGTGGAGGCCTTCGTCTCCGGCGCGCTGGAGCGCCACGGCCGCGTCGACGTGCTGGTCAACAACGCCGGCATCATGCCGCTGGGCTTCATGGAGGAGCTGCGCGTCGACGAATGGGACCAGATGATCGACGTGAACCTGCGTGGTGTGCTGTACGGCATCGCGGCGGTCCTGCCCACCATGGGTGAGCGCCGGTCCGGGCATATCATCAACGTCGCCTCGACCGGCGGGCACCGGGTGGACCCGACCGGGGTCGTGTACTGCGCGACGAAGTTCGCCGTACGTGCGGTCTCCGACGGCCTGCGCCAGGAGACCACCGACCTCCGCGTCACCGTCGTCAGTCCGGGCCTGACCAAGACCGAGCTGACCCACTCCGGCGGCAACGACGCGCAGCAGGACGCGGTGTGCTCCGCGCTCGACGCGGTCGGTATCGACGCCTCGGCCATCGCCCGGGCCATCGGCTACGCCATCGCCCAGCCGGATGACGTCAACGTCAACGAGGTCGTCGTCCAGGGCACGGCACAGCGCTGACGCCACGCCGGGCGGACCGTCTGCTCGCACCGCCACAGCCCCGGACCTGGCAGCGGCCACTACCGAACCAGCTCACCGGCTGAGCGGATTCGCTCCCGTGGCCATCGGCGGCACCTCGCCCCCACCACCAGCGCGAGGTGCCGCCGGCCACCGGGCCCGGCCGCCGGTGTCACCGGCTGATGCGGCGCTCCCGGCAACCACTCCCGTACTGGGCAACACCCCACAGCGACAAGAAGGATGTAGAGAGATGAACCAGCAGTTTGCAGGCGCCTCGGCACTCGTCACCGGCGGCGGCAGCGGCATCGGGCGGGCCTCCGCCCTGGCCCTGGCAGCCGAAGGGGCACTGGTGACGGTCGCGGGCCGCACCGCGGAAACGTTGAAGGAGACCGTCCGTCTGATCGAGGCCTCCGGCGGCTCGGCCCGCTACGTGGTGGCCGACATGACCGACGAGGCACAGGTGGAGAAGGCCGTCGATGCCGCCGTCGCGGACATCGGCCGCCTCGACATCGCTTTGAACAACGCCGGATACGACGGTGAGTACCAGCTCACCCTCGACTACTCCACCGGCATGCTCGACCGGATGATCGCCCTGAACGTGCGCGGTGTGTTCCTGTCGATGAAACACGAGCTCCGGCACATGACGGCGCAGGGCTCCGGCGCGATCGTGAACATGTCCTCGGGCGCCGGCCTGATCGGGGTCCCCGGCTTCTCCGGTTACGCGGCCACCAAGGCCGCCGAGATCGGCATGACCAAGAGCACGGCGGTCGAGGTGGCGCCCCACGGCATACGCGTCAACGCCGTGTGCCCCGGCCTGGTCGACACCCCCATGATCGCCGCCCTGGACGCGGACCAGCGCACGTCCCTTGACGCCGCCCACCCGCTGGGACGGATCGCCCGCGCAGAGGAGATCGCCGACGCCGTGGTCTGGCTCTCCTCCGACAAGGCCAGCTTCGTCACCGGCATCGCGCTCCCCGTCGACGGCGGATACTCCGTCCCCTAAACGACTGCCCGCCCCCGCACAAACGTCCCTTCGAGGACCCGGAGCTGTGCACGCACGGCACCGGCGCCGTTGACCCCCATCCCCAGGCGGTCAACGGCGCCGCCCGCTACCACCGGGCCACCTTCGCTCCCCACCGGGTGCGGCCGGTGGGCCGGCCCGGTCGCGTACTGCGGGAGGGGGCTGTTGCTGTCGACAGGGTGCTCAAGGCGTAAGCCGCGGCAGGCGCTGCCGGCCCATCTCCCCGGAGGGCGGCGGACGTGGATGGCACGCCGGTCCCACCACCGTCACACGGACAACAACCGAGCCGTTCATGCGGGCGCCCAGGATTCGTCTTTTGGATCTTCGTCGCGTTCCCGGGCGGGCGATTACAGTTCGCGCCGTGAACATACCCGACTGGTACGTCTGGATCGCTCTCGGTCTGGCCGTCCTGCAAGCCCTTGGCCTCGTTCCCATCGTCCGCCGGCTCCGCGGTCCCGACTCCGTGGTGCGCTCCACGGCACGTCTCGAACTGCTGGACACCGTCGCCGCCCTGATGCTCATCGGCGGCCTGCTGCTGAGTCTCACGGTGGCGAAATCCTGGTTCTGGCTCGCTGCCACCGGCTTCGCGCTCATGACCGCCGTCTACGCCGTGAAGGGCGTCCGCCGGCTCCGCTCCCGACGCGCTACCGCTTCGTGATCAAGGAGCCCCATCATGCCCGCACCACCGGCGCCGCGTCCGCGTCCACCGCGGCGAGGGGGTAGCCGACCACCGCTGGGGCCTCGCCGCCTGCCCTATTGAGGAAGCGGGTCGCCTTCCCCACAGAGCCACTACCAGCAGGAACAGCCGCCACGTGAACGGAACGGGACGGCTTGTCCAGGGGCGACAGGGGCCACCATCATTCGGCCATGAGGCCCGAAGTGCAGACGATCGCTGCCCGATCCATCGCCCCGGCCTCCGAGTGAGCGCGGTCCGGCCCCCACGATGAGGCGATACCGAAGGGTGCGACCATCGTCGGATGCGAGGGATCGATGAGCTGGTCAATGTGGACGATCCGGCGTGGCCGGAGCTTCAGGAGACTCTCAAGGCGAGCTCCGTGCCGGTTCGAGTGCTGCCCGGAGACGTCAACGAGGGCCGCCGATGCCTTCTGCAGATGCAGGTCAGCGCGCGATCGGTGCTGGGTGCACTGGCGTTGAACACTGGCGGATTGCTCGTGGACGACGGGTGGGTGCGGGTGTTCGGCGGGGGTTCGGGGTCGGTCGCGGATGGGCGACTCCCGAGTCTGGCGCAGGTCAACCGTTTCCCCACGGACTTCGCCCCTGGCTGGCATCCCGCGACAGGTCTTGTCGTCGGCCACGACATTGTCGGAGGGGTCTTCGCGTTGAACGGTGGCGATCCCGCC
Source organism: Streptomyces sp. NBC_00207 (assembly GCF_045160965.1). Lineage (NCBI taxonomy): Bacteria > Bacillati > Actinomycetota > Actinomycetes > Kitasatosporales > Streptomycetaceae > Streptomyces > Streptomyces sp. NBC_00207. The sequence goes on from NZ_CP130715.1 coordinate 941,021, forward strand.
GCCGCGGGCCGCCCTGGGGCACCTGGCCAGATGACGTATTTCGCTCCCGACACTCTGGCGTGGGAGGCGATGGAGATGGGCCACTCCGCATGGGTCTCCTGGCTGCTCTCGGGCAGGCTGGAGACGTTCTATGACGGAATGCGCTGGCCCGGCTGGCGCGAGGAGACCGCGGCCCTGGCTTTCGGGCGTGGTCTTTCCGTGTATCCGTTCCTGTGGTCCGAGGAAGCTCACGCCGATCTCGCGGCCACGAGTCGGCGGCCTGTGCCGATGCGCGAGGTGCTAGGAGTCGCAGCGGACTTCGCCCGGCAGATGGGGCCGTCCGATCCTGGGTTCCTGGGCGACGTGTGACTGGCTTCGCTGACGGATCAGGGCTTCGTGCCAGGTGCCAGGGGGCGGGGGCTTCCTGACTCCCCTCGCGCGTCCTCTTCGCCGAGAGCGGTGTCTGGTTCAGATGTGGAGTGCGGGCTGTGTGGTGCGGCGGCGGGTCATTGCAAGCAGGGGCGAGAGGTAGAGGAAGAGAACGGAGAGGGTGAGACCGACGACACCGAGGAGGATGGTGGCGTACAGCCCGATGACCGTAGCCGTCACGCCGGCCAGCAGCGCGCCGAGCGGTGCAACGCTCCACTGGATCCAGCGAATGGAGGCCGTGACCCGCCCCAGCATGTGCTCGGGGCTCTCCAGTTGCCGATACGTCCGTTGGGCCGTGTTGTAGACCATGACGCCGAACAGCAGGATCACGTAGCAGCTGCAGACGATGACCTGTCCGCCGAGCCCGGGGTTGACGAGGAGTACGGGGAGCTGGCCGGGTCCGTCGAGGAGGGCGGTGACGAGCAGTACGCGGGGCATGCCGTAGCGGCGAACGATGCGGGGCGCGGCGAGTCCGCCGATGACGGCGCCGGCCGCACCGATGCCCAGGACCATGCCTGCCGCTGATGAGGACCAGCCCAGTTCGCGTACGACGTAGAGGAGCCAGACGGTGTTGCTCCAGGAGAGCAGCACGGCATTGGTGGCGTTGAAGCAGGCGATCGCGCGGAGGACGGGGTGGGCGAAGACGAACTTGAGACCTTCGACAATCTGGCGCCGGAAGGTTGTGCCGCTGCTCCGGTGATGGGTCGTCTCCTTGGTCCGGTCGAAGAGCAGCAGGACGAGGGCCAAGAGGTAGGAGAGCGAGTCGACGGCGATGGCGCGTGAGGCGCTGAGGAGTCCGACCAGGAATCCGCCCAGGCTGGGGCCGGAGAGCTGGGCGAAGCCGTCTGAGGCGCTGATCCGGCCGTTGGCGACCATGAGGTGGTCGCGGCCGACGACGACGGGCACATAGCTCTGATACGCCGCGTCGAAGACCACGGTGAACACGGCATTGAGGAACGCGATCAGGTAGAGCTGCCACATGCTCAGGACGTCGAGGACTGCGGCGACGGGGATGGTGGTCAGCAGCCCCGCCCGGCCGGCGTGACACAGCAGCATGAGTGGGCGTTTGGCCCTGCGGTCGACGAGGGCTCCGGCCGGGAGTCCGATGAGTACCGGGGGAAGCACAGCGACCGCAGCGAGGACGCCGAGTTGCAGGGGCGTGGCGTCCAGCTCCTGGATGGCGGCGAGCGGAAAGGCCAGTGTGGTCACCGCGGTGCCGAGCACGCTCACGGACTGGCCGGCCCACAGGAGCCGGAAGGGAGTGTTCTTCGCCAAGGGTATGGCTTCAGGTTGTGCGTCGCTCCGCAAGGAGTCCCCCGTTTCGATTCTGGCCCCGCACCCACCCGTAAGCCGCTACAGCAGACGGAATGTCGGGATCCGCATCTAGACGAGGACTGACTTGAAGTGCTGGGGGCGCGGGGGCGGCCGGTTCAGTCCGCAGCTGCGCAGGGCAGGACGTCGGCCGGAGAGGCCGGCCGTCGCCCGGTCCGACGACACCCTATCCACGGCTGCGAGACGCAACGCCCAGGGCCGATTTCCGTCCGTGGATTTTCACCTCTGCTACGACCACCCGCGGAAACGGCTGCGGAAAAGCGGCATCCTCCTGCAAATCGCGCCCCGCGCGTTGAGGGTTCGGAACATTTGATCCGATACCGGCCCCCCGCCCCACCGCGACACCAGGCAGAACCAGGGCCTCCACCCCTCTCAGCGGCGCCCACACCCTCGAAAACCTGTCCAGAACCACTCGGTCCACTCCACGGGGTGATGCCCCGCTGCCGCCGCTGCCGAGACGAACGGGCTTGCACAACATGTTCAACAGCCTGATCTGACAGCGCCGCTCCCCCACATCGAGACCGGTCAGACCCGCGACCACCGGGCTGCCTACCTCATCCGCACCACGCGCACATCGGGGACGAACGGACGGCGGGGCCAGTCACGGCCTTCAGCCCCCTAGTGCTCTGACCGGGAACGTTTACCGGGTTGGCGGCGGCGGGGCCGCCGCATGCGGTGGTGCGTGCGCGTCAGAGTGAGGGTGCGAGCAGGGTCAGCCGCAGGAGCACGGCCACGGCCAGCACCGCCGGAGCGGCGAACCATCCCCGGCCCACCCACTCGGCCTTCACGAAGACGCACGAGAGCAGTGCCGTCACCAGGGCCAGGGCGAAGCCCAGGCCCGCCGCGTACTTGGCGTGGGCGAGGCCCTCGGTGTCCCAGGGGCCGACCGGGCCCACCGCGTACGCCAAGAACGCAAGATAGCCGGTCACCAGGTTGCTCAGGGCGAGGACGAGTGTGCACGCGACGGTACCCACCAACCGGGGCGCGCGGCCGGCGGGGCGTTGCCGGGCCGGGTTCGTCGTCTCGTTCACCGGAGTGCTCCCCCGCGTCGTTCAGGTTGTTGTCGAACAGTCGACCGTACGCTTGCGCTCCGTCGCTTTCGTAGGAGGGGCCCCCGTTGTAGCGGGTGTCCCGAGTTCCCACATCTGCTCCCGCGTCATCTCGTGCGCGGGCACGTCGGCGAAGCCGCTCTCGGCCTTGTGCTGGGCCGGGTACGCCGATGCGCGTCGTCGCGGGGCTGTCCTCCCACTGCCGTACCGGTTCCGCCGCACGTGACGCCGGAGTCGTCGCGGCCTTCTCCCGGTCCGTGACCTCGGAGAGTCTCTTCTCGGTGTGCTTACCGCTCTTGAGGTGCCACTCGGCGGTGGCAACCGCGTCGGCCTACAGGGTGAGAGCCGACCCGGCGGTGCGGAGCGCGCCGGACAGGGCCCCTGCGAGGCTTCTGGTTTCGTCGAGCCGCTGGCGCAACGCTGATTCACCAGCGGCCTGCCACGGGGGGCGAGCTCTTCAAGCAAGTCGCCGACGGGGGCGCGACAGATCCCCGGCAAGGGGCGGGATGGGAAAGGCCGCACGGGCCCAGGTTGGCTCACGACTCACCCAACCCCTGCAGCCCCTCCTCGCCTCACTGGACGAGCACCTCCGTGTTCTGGCAGGCGACCAGGCGCCATTGCCCGTCCTCCTTGGCCATCACGTAGAGCGGGGTGCCCGCGTTCCCGATCGGCGCCCCTTCCAGCGTCCAGTACTGCGCGTGGGCCTTGACCGCGGCGACGTCGGGGCGGATGAACAGCACGTCCACCACCTCGTACGTGGCCGTCGAGTCCTTCATGGCGCCCGGAAGCACCTGGTGGGTGAAGGACGAGATCTCATGGCGACCGGTGAGGCGCTTGCCGTGGCCCGTCGTCCAGATCGCGTCGGCCCGGAACAGGCCGACGAACTCCTCGGGCAACTCGTTCTCCTGGGAATGCTCAAGCTTTGCGATCACCTGCTTGATCGCTTCAATCTCGGCTTCCTGCGTCTGCTGGTCAATGGTTGTCGTTTCCATACCGATCATCATGGAACCTCAACCAAACTTGAGATCAAGCCCCGAACGCACAGGTAATCGATCCCCAGCTCGCCACTAGCAGCTCATGCGTGAACCGTCGGGTGCCGCCTCGGCGGACCACGAGAACCAGGTACGGGCGTCCACGCCGAGCAGGGCCCCCGGGTCCGGCTTCACCCCGTAGACCTCACGGAGCAGTTCGGGCGAGTCGAAGGCGAGGGTGATGCTCGGCCGGTCGGCGGATTCGAAGCAGAAGACGGCGATCCGGCCGTCAGGCCCCGTGTCCAGGTCGTGCACTGGATGCCATCCCGCCGCCGACGCTTCCCGGCCGTAGTAGTCCAGTACGTCCTGCCTGGTCCCGCCGTACGCGTACAGCCGCTGCGCGGAGAGCCAGGCGCCCGCGGTGTCGTCGACGCAGGATGATCCGGCCCACGGACCACCGCCGACGGACACGGCCCCCTCCGGCCGCAGCGCCAGCGCGGGCAGCTCGTCGAGCTCGGCCACGGCCGGCTCGGTTCCCTCGCAGGTCTCGAATGGGGAGAGGAAGGAACATCCGCTCAGGCTGGTCCCGACGAGCAGGACCGCCAACAGCACCCGCACGGCAAGCATGTTCATGGCGAGATTATGGCCCCCGTCCAGCGAGGTCCGACGAGCGCGGGTCCCTGAGCACGGTGGTGGCTACGGTTTGCGCTCCGGCGACGAGCTTGTTCTTCAACCTTTCAATCGCTGTGGGGCGGTACGGGTCTTCTCCCGGCGGACTGTTTTGCCCACGTCGTAGCGGGGTGCCCGGTGTCTGTTCGGGGTCCCAGGGGTCCCAGGGGTGCCGCAGGTCGCGGGTGAGCGAGCGGGCGAGCCGGAGCTGGGTGTAGGCGGTGATGATCAGCCACGTCCACCGGTCCGCTGCCTCCGGTTCCCGTGGTTTGGGGCGGGTCCAGCCGAGGGCCTGCGCCAGGTCTCCGGATTGGCGAAGCGGAGCTCCGGCCCGCGCTTCGGCGGCCGGCCTCCCTGCGGGTCGTAGACCCGTGGCGGTTTCGGTAGCCGCATCACGCGGTCGCCGCGGAGGCGCCCGGCCAGCTCGACGGGCAGGTCCCGCAGGACCCACGCCAAGCGGGTGACGTCGTAACCGGCGTCGGTCACGATGACGATGTCGGGCTCGCCCGGCGCCCACGGGCCCGCCGCGACGAGTCGTTCGACGACGTCACGGAGTTCGGCTGCGGTCACCGCAGTGGCGTCGTCGGCCGGACCGCATCCAGGATCTGCGTCCAGGACGTGGCGCCCATCTCCAGCACGGCGACGAACGAGTAGGGCCGGCCGGGGATGAACTGTGAGGCGGTCTTCGCCGCCCGTAGACGTGGCAGAACAGCCGGTCCGGCGAGCACGGAGCGTTCGACCGCAGCCACCGTGACACGTCGACGGCCAGGACCGGGCGCCCGTCGGGGAACCGGGGCAGCGGCAGGCCGGCCAGCAGTGACCGCAGCCGGTCCACATCGATCCGCCCCTGGTTCAGGCCGGCGCGTACATCGCTCCGTGCCCGCGTCGATGTTCGGGCAGGAGCGTCAGCTCGACTGCCGAGTGCACCGCACCCGGCGCACACAGCACCACGTCCGCCAACTCGAACAGCTCGTCGCCTCGCACGGCCAGACACGCGTACAACTCGTCCCAGTTCGAGTCATTTTCGATGCCGGACCCCAAAGGGCAGGGTCAGGCTCCCTCGGGGGTGATCAGGCAGAAGGGATGGCCGACGGGGTCCGCGTAGACGCGGTAACCGATCGGCTTGTCCGAACCATCCAGCAGCGTCGCGCCGAGGGCGAGCACCTGTGCCTCAGCCGTATCGAGGTTCGTGACCATCACGTCGATGTGCATCTGCTGAGGACGCGCGGGATCCGTCCACCGCGGCGCGCGAAAGTCGTCTACCCGCTGGAAGAGGACCACCGGGGTGCCCGCCGCGTCCTGGAGCACTACGAAATCGCCGGTGTCGGCCTGCCGTGACAGCGACAGCAGCTTCTCGTAGAAACCGGCGAGTTCATCCGGGTCGGGACAGTCAATGACAACGGTATAAAGGCGTCCAATCATCCGGCTCACTCTGCCACTGGCCCGCGAGCGGGCCAGTGGCAGGGGCCCAGCGCATGGTTGATGAACAAGGTGTGAGGCTGGCGGCGAACTCGGGCGGCTGCGCCACGGTGAGGTGGCGCAGCCGACCGTCGTCCGTGCCGGCACTCTCTTGGCCTTCGCGCGGATCTGCGGCTGCCGCCCTTCCCGTATCTCTCCCAGGTCTGCCGCTCCCCCGCATCCGCCATCGCCGTGTCCGCCCGCCGGGCCTGCGCTGCCTCATGGTGCGCGGAGGCGCGCGGCCATGGCCGTCCGGCGACGTCTGTGTACCGGCTCAGCTCGGACACGACTGCCCTGCCGGGGCGCTGGCATCGGCGGGTGCGGGTGCGGGCACGACCGTACGGCGCGCCGCAGCACTGCAGGCCGCCACGACGCGGGTCTGTTCCAGGCGTGCCTTCGTCTCTCAAGACGACGAGTCGGGGAACACGGTCAGCCCGACTGCGGGTCGAAGCCGACGGCCGCCACGTGCCCGGCGACGGCGGCGGCAGGGGCGATAGCCGCCAACACTCCCGCAGGGATCCGCCGACGGCCGAGGGCTCCCGGGCCGCTCGATCGGGCCGTGCGGCCGATGAGCGTTCCCGGACGCCGGTCTGACGGGCGGATCAGCGCAGTCCGGCGAAGAGGTCGTTCTCCGGTACGGCCGCGCCGGTGGTGTCCTTGACACGTACGAACGTCTCCGTGCCCATCAACTCGCCGAACCTCTCCTTGCCCATCTTGAGGAAGAAGATGTTCTCGCCCTGACTGGCGTGCGCGGCCAGCGCGTCGAACTTCTGACCGCTGAACTCGGTGGCGTCGACCCACGTGGTGATCTCATCGTCGGGCAGGCCGATCTCGGCCATCGCGGCGGCCTCGGCGGGATCCGGCTCCGGCATGTCCTCATGAAACTCGCGCATGATCTCGCCGAACCGCTTCATCCCCGAGCGGGGCATCGTCGTCCAGTACACCTTCGGTGTCAGCGCGGTCATCTCCAGCGCGGCCATCGTGATGCGGTGGGCCTGGATGTGGTCGGGGTGGCCGTAGAAGCCGTTCTCGTCGTAAGTGACGACCACATCGGGTCGGTAGTGCCTCATGAGTTCTGCAAGTCGGGCGGCGCCTTCCTCCACGGGGGTCTGCCAGAAGGATCCGGGGGCGTCGTTGCTCGGCCAGCCCATCATTCCGGAGTCGGCATAGTCCAGCATCTCCAGATCGCTGACCTTCAGAACGTCACAGCTCGCCTCGAGTTCTTGACGGCGCATCAAGGTGATGGCCGCCGGATCGTGCCCGGGATCGCCCGGCTTGACACCCCCCGGTCCGTCACCGCAACGGCCGTCGGTACACGTCACGAGAACCGTGCGGATGCCTTCCGCCGCGTACCGCGCGAGGACCCCTCCGGTTCCGGTGGCCTCGTCGTCGGGGTGGGCGTGCACTGCCATGAGCGTCAAGGGCCGGTCAGTCACGAAACAATCCTCCTGCAGAAGTACTTCTTGGTCCGAGGGCGCGGCGGGTGTGCCGCGATGCTGGGGGCCCGGGTTTCGGTGGGGCGGACGGCCTTGGGGTCTCCGTGTCCCCCGCCCGTGGCGCCGGTCCCTCGGTCAATGCAACCGCGCCGACCGGACCGGCTGTTCCCGACGCGGCCGCTCGGCCTTCCAGGACGTATGCGTGGGACCCCCTCGAAGCGTCGATGAAAACGGTCTGCCTCTCGGTCGAAGTCGTGGCGGGCTGGCCGTTGTGACCCTTCGAAGGGGCGATGACGACGGACCATCGGGATGGGCTGGGGTCTGCCACGGCACGGGCCCATCCCCGCGTCCGCGGGGGTGGGCACGCGTCGAGCCGTTGCTGCCGGACCGGACGGGGTGGGCGGTGGCGTGATCGTCGGCAGGTGATCGACGCGATCGCGTTCAAGTACCGCACCGGCACGCCATTGTTGGACCTGCCCGAGCACTTCGGGTCGCGGGGCCCTGCCCGACCGAGCCGACGCCGAAGGCGACCTCGACCCGGCGTCGCCGTCGACTCCACCATCGTCCGCGCCCACCAGCACGTCGCCAGGGCCGGAATTCGCGCTACCTCGCGGAGGCTCCCTCCACTCGCTCTGCCGGATTGGTACAGGCCCCCAGGGGGATCGGCTGCGAGCACCCGCAGGTGCAAACGGCGAATGCGCAGGACACGGACGCCGAGGACAAGAAGACGGCAGACTGGGGCCCATGGACTCAGGACTCGCCGCGCTGCTGGGCGCCGCCGTCGGTTCCGCCACCACCCTCGGGGCCGCGATCGTCAACGGCCGTGCTCAGGCACGGTCCCAGCACGCGCAATGGAGCCGCCAGCATCGCCGCGACGCGTACGCCCGCTACCTCAGCGCCCTCCATGACCGCGACATCGCCATGGACGCCGTCCTCGTCGCGCTGCGTTCGGACCAACCCGACCTCCCCGATATCGACGAGAAGACAGCCCGCTTCATCACCCTGGCCCGCGAGGTGCATCGCGCCGTCGAGGTCGTCATCCTCGAAGGGCCGGCTCCCCTCGCGGAAGTCGCGGAACGCGTTACCGACGCCTCCAGCGACCTCTCACACGTCATGCGACGGATGGCCGACAACGCCCGCGCGGGAGACACGACCCGCAAGGCCGAAGACATCGCCCTCGCCGCCGAACGAGAGCGAACCCTCTACCAAGCGGTCAAGGACTTCCGCCTGGCGGCCCGCGGCGCCATCGGCAGAACCAGCTGACCCGGGGATCCTCGGCCCCGCCCCAGACTGTCGGTGCAGCACGCCGGTGAATCCCGGCCCCGGCGCAGCGGGACGGTCCGGCGCCGGACGAGTCGGCCGCCTTGCAGGCGAACCCGCTTGGTTGGGTGTCCACGGAAAATGACCGGCTGCGACCGGTCGGCGTATGCCAGACTTGCCGGCGTGTCGGATGATGATCTTGAGATGCGCGATGACGATGCATCTGCAGCAGAGCGCTGTTGGCTCGAAGCCGACCCGCTGATCCTTACCAATCAAACGCTCCCTGCCCTGGTGAGGATCCGGGAAGCCTTCCACGTCAACATCCGCGACGCACTGGAACTGCTGAACGAGCGGTACGACAAGCTTCAGCGCGAGCAGCCGGAGAACTTCGAGTCAGACCCCTGGGCGTACTACCGCGGCGCCTAGTGCACGCGAGTGCGTGGAGCAGCACCGGATGGTGTAGCTCGTTGCCGTCACCGGGTCTGACCGCGGAGGGCTCGCCGGCTTACTGGAAGGAGGATGGCGGTGCACAACATGCCCTGGGTACACGTCGTTCCCGAGCAAGGCGCCCTGCCCGTCGATCTGCTGCTGACCGGCAGGACATACGTGGCACGGCTCGACGGGCGGCAGATGTGCGACACGGACGCCGTCTTCCAGCAGTTCTACGACGGGCTACGGCTGCCCGACTACTTCGGGTGGAACTGGAATGCGCTCCACGACTGTCTCGGTGATCTGGCGTGGCTGCCAGCGGACCAGTACGTGCTGATCGTCGAAGCCGCGGACGCGGCACTGCCCGACGACCCCGCCACACGGCGGCAGCTCTTCCGGACCCTGCTGCGGGCAGGGCGGCGATGGTCCTCCGTCAAGCGGCCCGAGGGCATCGACCTGAGCAGGCTGCTGGTCGTCATGTCCTGCGACGCGGCATCCGTTGCGGACGTGCGGGAACAGGTGCGGTCGTGCTGGGAAGAGACCGTCTCGTCAGCCGACTCGTCAGCCGTCTCATCTCCCGTTTCGTCAGCCGTCTCGTCAACCGCCTCGCCATAGGAACGGCTTCGTCCCGCGACGGCGATGTCAGTGGGCGCCCCTAGCGTTCGGGCATGATCTTCACCGCCACTCAGGACACCCTCCCGCCCGTTCCGCCTGCGCAGCGGCTCGATGCAGCGCCCTCCGGGCTCGCCGAGACCGTCGAGCTGACGGCCGCCCATCTCGACTCGCACGCCCACACCGTGGCGGTGTTCGAACGCATCCTCGACGGACTGGTACGGCAGGCGCACCGCGCCCGCCACCCGCTCGCGGAGGCCCTGTCCACGGCGCTGGGGCACCGCTACCCCGAGGAGGAGACCGAGGCGAACCGGCTCACCCCGGTGGACGTGGTGGTGGCCTCGCTGTTGTGGCGGGTGGCGGGGTACAGCCTCAAGCCCGAGTACGTACGCCGGGAGCGCGGGCACGAGGAGTGCGCGCAGGGCGGGCTCGAGCTGGTGATGAAGGCGCGGGTGCGCGAGATCGGGTACGCGCTGCGGTCCGGCACACCCCAGCCCTTCCTGCTGGCCACCCCCACCTGGGACACGGGTGCGCTGGAGGCGGCCGAGCTCGTGGAACGACTCGTGGAGTACCGGCGGTTGGGCGTCCGTCCCGGGCCCGCCGACTTCGGGCAGGCCCTACTGCGCGTACGGCGGGACGATCCGGCGGCCCCGGCGGCCGCCGCGGCCGCGGAGCGGCTCGGGACCTCCGAGGGCGATCGGCTCGCCGCCTGGCTCGGCCCGGACGGTGAACCGGGCACGCCGCGCCGCCGGGTCGTCATGCCCGATCCGGGGGCGCACCGGGCCTGGTCGCGGACCGGAGCGGCCGTACCGCAAGTCGCCTTCCTGAGCGGTGAACGGCCGGCCCTGCGCTGGGAGTTCCCGGATGCGTTCCAGTGGCTGAACCGCCCCCACGAAGGCTTCACCCAGTGCTACCACTGGGCCGGCGGGCATGCCGTGCGGGCTTCGGTCCTGCCCGAGGACCGGGACACCCAGGCCTCATGGCTGCTGCCGGGCGTGACGCTGGCCGCGACGGTCGGCGACCACGGCGGCGCCTGGATGCTGCCGCACCTCGCCCTGCTGGGCGGGCCCGCGGGAACCGGGCTGCACTCCGCCATTGCGGCGGGGCTGGGCGGGCGGTACCCGGACGGCCGCCGCCCGGCGGTGGAGGCCCTGCTGGTGCTGGCGGGCCGGGGCGAGCTGGACGCCCCGCTGCTGGGGCGCGAGCTGGCTTCGATGGTGACCCTGGGCACGGTCAAGCCCAACCGGCTTGCGGACGCGGCCCGTACAGCTGCGGCGGCGGGCGCGTACGCCACGGTGTGGGCCGTCCTCGCCGAGGTCCTGCCGGCCCTCCTGCCTTCGGTACGGGGTGCGGGCGAGGTGCTGGCCGTCGCCGCCGAGTGCGTGGAGCGCTCCGGGGCCTCGGGCCCGGCGCCGGCAGAGGTGGCGGCAGCGGCGGCCCGTACCGGGTCGTCCCGGCTGGTCAGCGAAGCCCGCCGGCTGACCTCGGCGCTCTCCGGCCGCTGATCCGCCCCACGATCACCGTGGCACCGATCACCGTGGGACCGATCCCCGACGGCGGGGCGGGGCGCGCGCGCTGACGCTTCCTCACGGGTCGTGACGAAGGGAATTCAGCAGGTAGCAATTAGGTGAATTCCTGACTGAATTCCCGTCAACAAGCGTCCGCTTCATATCTCGATTTGATAACAACCCTCCCCTGATGGCCTGGACCATTGCAGCGCAACGCGCGTAACTGCCCTCGTTTTATTGAGAGTTGACTGTTCGTCAAATCAGGTCGACAGGTAACGGAATGATTTCTCGAAGCGGACTCCCGTTTGTCCGAATTCTCCGCGGCATTCGTCTGGCAGGCTTCCGCGAACCCAGTCTTCCGACAACGATTTGAGGTGCCCATGACAGGACGACGCAGACGTCGCGCCGCCGCCGACCACCGCCGCAAACCGCGGAGGTTGATACTCATCACCGCCGCCACGGCAACGGCGGCGGTGATCGCCGCAGGCATCGCCTACTCCGGGATCGGCGACGGCGCCCAGGCGGCGGCTCCCGTACAGGCCGCGGAGGCCGCCGCACCGGCCGCCGCCCCCGCCCGGGACCAGGAGCCCGAGCCGATCGCCGCCGCGCCCGCCAACGAGAACGCGCGCGGCATGGTCTACGACGGCCTCCAGGCCGCGCCGAAGGGCGACCGGTGCGTGGGTGTGTACCGCACCGACACCGGCCTGTGCACGCACGGCCCCGACGCCCCGCCCAAGGGCGTCGACATCACGAAGGAGATCGCCCCGGCCGTCAAGGAGACGGCTCCGGCGGCCGATCCCTCCCGCCCCGCCGCCGAGGACCCCGCCTCCAAGGAAGGTGGCGGGCGTCCTCAGGACGCGCCCGCCGCCGACGCCGCGGCGACCAAGGCGACCGCGCCCGAACCGGCCGCCGCCGGCGGCAGCCAGGCCGTCGCCGCGGGCCCCGCGGGCCAGACCGTCCAGTGCGACGGCGACGGCAGCACCGGCAACCGCGTACAGGTCGTGTACGTCCACGCCCCCGGCAAGGACCGCTACTCCGAGTACGTCGCCTCGTTCCGCAAGTGGGCGGCCGACGCCGACCTCATCTACTCGGCGAGCGCCCAGGAGACCGGCGGCGTACGCCACATCCGCTACGTCACGGCCGCGGACTGCACCCCCACGGTGCTCAACATCGAGCTCCCGGCCTCGGCCCTGTCCGAGTTCAGCGCGACCAACAACGCGCTCGCCGGCAAGGGCCTCGACCGCCGCGACCGCAAGTACATGATCTTCGCGGACACCCAGGTCTACTGCGGCATCGGCACCTTCGCGGGCGACGAGCGGCCCGGCCAGGCCAACCAGAGCAACTTCGGCCCGTCCTACGGGCGTACGGACTCCGGCTGCTGGGGCGGTCACACCGCCGCGCACGAGCTCGGGCACAACCTGGGCGCGGTCAACAACAGCGCCCCGAACACCAGCCGCGGCGCCCACTGCACCGACGAGTACGACGTCATGTGCTACTCGGACACCCCGTACTACCCGCAGATGCGCAACATCTGCACCAACCAGGCGTCCGAGAACATCCTGGACTGCAACCACGACGACTACTTCCACACCAGCCCCAAGGCCGGAAGCTACCTGGCCACGCACTGGAACATCGCCGACAACCAGTTCCTGATGCGCTCGAAGGGCGGTAACGGCACCGACCCGGGTCCGAACCCGAACCCGACGCCGACCCCGACGAAGAAGCCGACGCCCACGCCGACGAAGAAGCCCGGCGGCGGCCCGGCCGCGACGGCGGCCCAGATCCAGTCCGACTCCGTCGTGGTGAGCTGGCCCAAGGTCGAGGGTGCGTCCTGGTACCAGGTCCTCCTGAACGGCAAGCACCTGACCTGGGTCCAGTCGCAGGCGCTGCGCATCTACAACCTCCAGCCCAACACGTCGTACACGGTCACCGTCTCCGTCCGCGACAGCTCCGGCCGTGACAGCGGCCCCGGCAAGGCCGCGTCCTTCAAGACGCCGGGAGCGGGCGGCGGGGCGACCAACCCGGGCAGCAAGTACACGCTCGGCAACGGCAGCACCGGCATGGCCGCCGAGGTGTGGGGCGGCCGCACCGCCGACGGCACGGTGCTCGTCGGCGGCCGCGCCAACGGGTACGCCCAGCAGCAGTGGTTCTTCGACGACGCCGGCAACGGCCAGGTCCGCATGCGGTCCGCGGTCTCCGGCAAGTGCCTGCAGCCGGGCGGATCGCCCTCCGCGGGCATGTGGGTCGCGCAGCAGCCCTGCGACAAGGGCAACGGCGCGCAGGCCTGGAAGCTGACCTCCCGCGGTGGCGCGGTCACCGTCACCGACCCGAGCGGCGGCTTCGCCCTCACCGTCAGCAACCGCCCCTACTACGGGAACTGGCTGCTCGACCTCCAGCGTGCGGACGGCCGCGCGGCTCAGGCCTGGACCCTCCAGAAGGCCGGCTGAGCACTGCCGCGACACGATGCCACGGCGCCCCGGGCCCTTGCGGCCCCGGCGCGCCGTGGCGCCCTGACGCCGTGAAACCGCCCCGGCGGACGGCCGCCCCGCGCGGCCGTCCGCCGGTCCCCCTCATCTCGACCGGAGCACCCCGACGATGCGCATACGAATCGCTTTCTCGGCCGTCCTGACCGCACTCGGCCTCATGCTGCTGACCCCTGTTGCGGCCCACGCCCACGGAGACACCGTGAAGGTGGTGGTGACCGGGCAGCGGACGGGCCACGTCACCGCCGACATCACCTGGGAGAACGACGGGGACGCCGTCGACGAGACGGTCGCCGCCACCGTGAACGCGATCAGCGTCGACGGGTCCCGCACCATGGGGCCCTGGCGCCTGGTCCGCGACCCCGCCGCGGCGCCTGCCGGCTGGACCACGGCCGAGACCCTGCCGCCGGGTTCCTGGAAGGTGAGCGTCGACGTGGGGTTCCCGGCCCTCGGACACGGCGACCTCGAAGTCGCCGTCCCCGTGGTGGACCCGGCCCCGGGCACCGGCGCGCCGACCGCCTCCGCCCCGGCTCCGGGCACGCCGACCACCGCACAGCCCTCGGCCGGCACCCCGTCGGCCGGCGCCCCGTCGGCCGGTCCGCCCTCGGCCGCCGCTCCGGCCGCGTCCACGGCTCAGGTTCCGGCCGCCGAAACCGAGGGGTACGCCGTCTGGTGGACCACGGCGGGTGTGGCGGCGACCGCCCTGGCCGGGGCGGCCGTCGGTCTCTTCCTGCGCCGCCGCCGGATGCGCCGCCGGCTGGGATAGCGGAACCGTCGGCTACGCCGTGGTGTGCCGGAGCTCGGCCGCCACGGCCCCGACGAAACGTTCCAGCCCCTGCGGGTTGATCCGTAGGAACAGATTCGGCTCGATGAGTTCCAGCTCCATGACCACCGGTTCCCTGGCCTCGTCCAGCGCCAGGTCCACTCGGGCGAACAGCAGCTCGCCCGGTGCGGGAACCGCCGCGAGGGCCGCCCGCGCCGTCCTGATCTCCGCCTCGGTGGGCTGGTACGGGGCCGCCCCGGGGTGCGGCACCCGGAAGTTGTCCGTCACCCCGGCCTCGGTCAGCACCGGCTGCTTGCGGATCGCGTGGCTGAAGGTGCCGCAGAAGAAGACCAGGGCGCGTTCCCCCTCCTCCACGAGGCGCAGGTACGGCTGGACCATCGCGGTACGGCCCTGGTCCAGCAGCATCCGGGCGTGGCGCACGGCGTCCGCCCGCCGGCCGGGCTCGTACCGGGCGGTGTCGCGCGCGCCCGAGGAGACCGTGGGTTTGACCACCACTCCGTGAGGCCCGTCGAAGTCCTCCTCGTCGCAGTGCCCGCCCGGTTCGACGAAGCGGGTCGGCACCACCGGGACCCCGCGTTCGGCGAGTTCCCTCAGATAGCGCTTGTCGCTGTTCCAGCGCACCAGCGGCGCCGGGTTCCACAGCCGGGTGACCCGGGCCGTCGCGTCGGCCCACGCCAGGAACTCCTCGAGGCGTCCCACGTAGTCCCAGGTCGACCGGATGACCGCCAGGTCGAAGCCGTCCCACTCCTTCGGGTCCGCGTCCCAGGCCACGGCTTCCGCGGACATGCCTGCGGCGCCCAGGGCCGCCAGGATCAGCGGGAGGTCCACGTCCTGATCGACGCCGTCGCCGCTCGTCACGATCGCGATCCTTGCCGTACTCACTCGGCTCTCCCCTCGTCACGTCCGCGATCACTCTTCCATGCGCGATCCGCCTGCGGGAGGGAACCCGGCGGGTGGCTCGTGCGTCGTACCGGGCAACGTCGTGCTCATGGCTGCGGGACGGGAAACGGGTCCGAGGCGGATGGGCGGGGCGGCATTGGTGGAGCAGGCCGACAGCAGTGTGCGCGCGGCGGGTGGCGACCTGTGGCGCTGGGGCAGGGACGCGCGGGGCCGCTCCGCCTGGACGCGCGGGCGCGTACCGGCATCACTGGCCTTACTGACCGCCGGCCTCCTCGCGTTCCACCGGGCCGTGCCCAACGGAGTCGGCCGCCTCGGCAGTCTGCTGGAGGCCTTCCTGCCCTGGCTCGGCCTGGCGGTTCCGATCCTGCTCGTACCGGCGCTGGTGCGCCGCTCGGCCACCGCGCTGCTGGCGCTGCTCCTGCCCGCCACCGCGTGGGCGGTCCTCTTCGGCGGGCTGCTGCTCCCCGCCGGCGGCGGCCCCGCCCCCATCACGGCGGTCCAGCACAACGTCAGCGACGAGAACCCCGATCCCTCGGGCACCGCGGCCGCGCTGCTCCGGGCAGCGCCGGACCTCGTCGCCCTGGAGGAGCTGACGCCCGCCGCCCTCCCGGCCTACGAGGCGGCCCTGGCCGAGGAGTTCCCCCACCACGCGGTCGAGGGAACGGTCGGGCTGTGGTCGAGGTATCCGCTGACGGACTCCCGGCGCCTGGACATCAAGCCGACCGCGATCGGGGAGGGCTGGAGCCGGGGCCTGCGGGCCGGCGTGCGCACGCCTCGCGGCGAGATCGCCGTGTACGTTGCCCACCTGCCCTCGGTGCGCATCCGGCCGAGCGGTTTCGGCTCCGGTCTGCGGGACGAGAGCGCGGGCTTGCTGGGCGCGGCCCTCGCCGTCGAGCGGCTGGACACGGTGATTCTGCTGGGCGACCTCAACGGCACGGTGGACGACCGCGGTCTCGCCCCGCTCACCTCGCGGCTGCAGGCGCCCCGGCGGGGGCTCGCCTTCAGCTGGCCCGCCGCCCTGCCGGTGTCCCGGATCGACCAGGTCCTGACCCGTTCGGCGAAGGTGTCCGACGTCCGGACCCTGCCCGCCACCGGCAGCGACCACCTCCCGGTCGCCGCCCGCATCACACTCGGCGCCTCATAGCCGGATCACGATCTTCCCCCGGACGTGGCCCTCCCTCAGGTACCGGATGGCATCGGGCACTTCGGCCAGCGGGTAGGTCCGGTCGACGACGGGGGTCACCGAGCCGGCCTCGATGAGCTCCGTCAGCACCTGCAGGTCACTGTGGTGGTGCTCCATGGCGGCGACGGTGCGCAGGCGGTGGCCCACGAAGGGGGACAGCAGGAGCGCGCCCAGCTGCCGCTCGTTGCCGCCGAGCCACCGGCCGCCTCCTTCCCCGCCGACGATGACGAGGGTCCCGCGCGGGGTGAGGGCGCGGCGCAGCCGGGAGACGGGGCGGTTGCCGGCGATGTCGAGGACGAGGTCGTAGCGCTGGCTGCCGTCGACGGGGTCGTGCTCCGCGTAGTCGACGACCTCGTCGGCTCCGATGGAGCGGACCAGGTCCGCCTTGGCGGCACTGCAGACTCCGGTGACGCGGGCGCCGAAGGCCTTGGCCAACTGCACGGCGTACGTGCCCACTCCGCCCGACGCGCCGAGGACGAGGACGGACTGCCCGGCCTGGACCCGTCCGACGTCGCGCAGGGCCTTGAGCGCGGTGCACGCGGAGACGGGCACGGCGGCGGCCTGTTCGAAGCCGGCATTGCGCGGTTTCGGCGCGAGCGTTTCCTCCTTGGCGCAGGCGTACTCGGCGAACGACCCGTCGCAGCTGCCGTACACCTCGTCGCCCGGCCGGAAGCGGGTCACGTCCGCGCCGACCTCCTCCACCCGCCCCGCGAGGTCCATGCCACGGATGCGCACCTTGGGTGCCCGCAGGCCGAAGCCCATGGCGCGCAGTGCGTACGGCATGCCCGCCATCAGGTGCCAGACGCCCTGGTCGACGCCGGCCGCGTGGACCCGTATGAGCACCTCGCCGCGGCCCGGCACCGGCCGGTCCGTCTCTTCCAGCCGAAGGACCGCGGGCGGCCCGTAAACGTCCTGGACGATCGCCTTCATGAGTGCTCTTCCTCGGTCTCGGTCTCGGTCTCGGAGTACTGGAACACCGCGTCGAGCGGTACGGCGAACACCCGGGCGATCTGGAAGGCCTTCTCCAGGGAGGGCGAGTAGCGGCCCTGCTCGATGGCGATGACGGTCTGCCGGGTCACGCCGATGCGGCGGGCCAGCTCGGCCTGCGTCATCTCGCCGTTGGCGAAGCGCAGGGCACGGATGGTGTTGGTGACCTTCGTGGGCCTCACCACAGCTGGAAGCCCAGCCGGTAGGCGGCGATCTTCGCCGTGGATCCGAGCAGCGCCGACAGGACGAACGCCAGGTAGATGGCGTTGGCGATCCAGAACTGGTCCGCCTCGGCCATGGCCAGGACGAGCCCGGCCACGGCGCCGATCACGACGAAGGACTGTCCGATGTACTCGCCGAAGCGGTGGATCTCCCGGTCGCGCTGGTCCTTGGTGTTGTCCTCCTTCGGCGCGAGCAGCGCCACGGTGATGTGCAGGGCGATCGACGCGACGATCGACGCGCCGACCGTCCACAGCAGCGCGGCCGCGTACGGTACCTGGGTGAGCGGGGTGTCCCCGGACCGCCCCAGGATCACGGCCAGGTACGCCCCGTAGGACACGACCGCCACCACGATCATGATCCACGCGCGTTTCTCCTCGACTGCCACAGCCACTCCCCATGTAAAGAAAACCCGACACGTGCAGTGTCAAACAAGCACAACACGATGTCAAGACTTCTATACATGCCCGGGCGGCGGGGGCCTGCGGCCGCTCTCCGTACGGCGTTTCGACCCCGCCGGACCGCCTAGGGCGCGGCGAGGAGCTCCGGTCCGTTGTTGCGGACGTTGTTGACGGCGGTCGACACCGCGCGGACGTCCAGCCGGCCCCCCGCCGGGGCGGCGAGGAGGGCGCGCAGCTCGTGCGGGTCCTGGTGGGCCGGGTCGAGCCAGGCCTCGTAGTCGGCCGGGGCGAGGGCGAGCGGCATGCGGGGGTGCACGCGGCCCGCCGCGTCGGTGGCCTCGGTGGTGATGATGGTGCAGGTCGCCCACCAGGCCGCCGCATCGTCGTCGTCGGCGACGGCGGGGTCGCGCCAGAACTCGTACAGCCCGGCCATCGCCATCACCTCTCCGCCCTCGGGACGGATGAAGTACGGCTGCTTGTACGCCTTCGCGGTGCCGGAGGCGGGGACGGGCTGCCACTCGTAGAAGCCGTCCGCGGGCAGCAGGCACCGGCGCTTGGCGAAGGCCCGCCGGTAGGCCGGCTTCTCGTGCACCGTCTCCACCCGCGCGTTGATCATCTTCGCGCCGCCGGTCGGGCTCTTCGACCACGACGGCACCAGTCCCCACCGCAGGGGCCGTAGCCGCCGCTCCAGCAGGCCCGTCTCGCGGTCGGCGCGCTCCAGCACCGCCCACACCGCGTCGGTCGGGGCGACGTTCCAGCTCGGCTCCAGCACGTGACCGGGATCCGGGGGCGCCGCCTGGAAGAGGCCGGACAGGTCCTCGGGACTGCGGGTGGAAGCGTAACGGCCGCACATGCCCTCCACCCTGCCACCCGAGCCGGCTTCCCGGCGGGGGTACACGCCGCGGTACGCGCGCCCCGGCAGCAGCCCCGGCAGAATCGGAATACACGCATCCGTGCGGGGCCGGCACCGGCTCGCAGCAAGGTGGCGGCCGGTTTGCGGAACGGTCCTGGAGGGCAGACGGTGGCACACACCGCTCGCACACATCGGACGACGGCAGGGTACGCACACAGATGATCACTGTCGGGGTCGAGGAAGAGTATCTGCTGGTGGATCCGGACACCGGGCTGCCGGTCCCGCACGGCGCCGCGGTGCGGGTCGCGGCCGGCCTCGATCCGGTCTCCGCGGAGGACGACGTCCAGGCCGAGCTCCTCCAGGCCCAGGTCGAGGTCGCCACGCCCGTCTGCACCGACCTCGGGGAGATCGGCGGCCACCTGCTGCGCCTGCGGCACGCCGTCGGCTCCGCCGCCGAGGCGAGCGGCTGCAAGGCGGCGCTGACCGGGACCGCGCCCGTCAAGGGGGCCGCGCCGGTGCCCGTCACACCCGTGACCCGCTACCTGGCGATGCGCACCCACGCAGCGCGCCTGGTCGACGAGCAGCTGATCACCGGCATGCACGTGCACGTGGGGATCCCGGACCGGGCCCAGGGCGTCGACGTGCTGAACCGGATCCGCGTGTGGCTCCCGACGGTGCTGGCGATGTCGGCGAACTCCCCGCTGTGGGAGGGTCACGACACCGGCTTCGCGAGCTGGCGCACGGTCGTCTTCGGACGGTGGCCGGTGAGCGGACCCACCCCTGTCTTCCGCGACGACGCCGACTACGACCTGCGTGCGGCCGAACTGGTGGAATCGGGCGTCATCGCGGACACCGGCCAGCTGTACTGGCACGCCAGGCTGTCGGAGAAGTATCCGACCGTCGAGATCCGGTGCGCGGACGTGCAGCTGCGGGCCGACGACGCGGTGATGTTCGCGGGCATCGTGCGGGCGCTGGTGGCCACCGCCCTCGGGGAGTCCGCCTGCGGGGTGCCCGCGCCGCTCTGTACGCAGGAGATGCTGCAGGCCGCGACCTGGCAGGCCGCCCGGCACGGCGTGGGGGGACCTCTGGTCGGGCCGGACGGCGCCCGCCTCGAGGCCCGGGCGGCCGTGGCCCTGCTCGTGCGGCACATCCGGCCCGCGCTGGACGAGGCCGGGGACCTCCGCGAGGTGACGTCCCTCGTCCACCGCCTGCTGCGGGACGGCACCGCGGCCGACCGGCAGCGCAGGGCACTGTGGGAGGGCGGCATGCCGGCACTGATCGACCTGATCACCAACCAGAGCACCGCTCCCTGAACGGCGGCCCGCGCAGCACCGGCGGACCGGTCCGCGCGCCCGGCCCCGCTCTCGTGGTGCGCCATCGGGTGCGGGACCCGAGGATGGAACCAGTCCCCCACCCCGCTGAAGGGAGCCTTCCCGTGCTGGAACGCAAGCGTGCCGACGACGAGGCCGAGGTCCGCCGACGCACCGGAGGCCCCGGTACCGAGCCCCGGAAGCGGACGGCGTCCTCGTGGCCACTGGCCGCGGGCGACTACTGGTTCGGCGGCGAGGGCGGGGACGGCCGCGGCGGCTCCGGCGGCGCAAGAGGCGCGTCGACGCCCCGTTGATCTTTCGGCCGGCGGGGAAGGGGCGGAATATGCCACAAGCCATCGCCCCCCTGCGCGCCCTCGTCCGCCGTCACCGGGAACCCGCGGTCGTGCAGACCGTCCGCTCGACCGCGGCCGCCGTCATCTCGTACGTCGTCGCGCTCCGGGTCAGCGACGAGCCCGCCCCCCTGACGGCTCCGCTCACCGCGCTGCTCGTCGTCCAGGTCACCCTCTACTCCACGCTCACCACCGGAATCCGGCGGGTCAATTCGGTCGTGGCCGGGGTGCTGCTCGCGATCGGCTTCAGCGCGCTCGTGGGCCTGACCTGGTGGAGCCTCGGGCTGATCATCCTGGTCTCGCTCATCATCGGGCCGCTGGTGAAGGCCGGGGAGTTCGTACCCGAGGTCGCGATCAGCGCGATGCTGGTGCTGGGCGTGACCAGCGTGACGGACACCGCCTGGGACCGGGTGCTCGAGACGCTGATCGGCGCGGCGGTCGGTCTGCTGTTCAACTTCCTGTTCGTGCCGCCGGTGTGGATCGGGCCGGCGAGCGAGGCCATCACGGACCTCGCCCGGCGCATGCGTGCCCTCCTCGGCCACATCGGCGACCAGGTCGCCGAGCACACGCCGGTCGAAAAGGCCGCCGCCCACCTCCACGAAGCCCGTCGGCTCGACAACGACATCGCGCTGGTCGACGCGTCCTTGCGGCAGGCGGAGGACAGTCTGCGGCTGAACCCGCGGGTGCGTGAGGGCCTCCTGTTCCGTCTGGTGCTGCGCACCGGGCTGGACACGCTGGAGATCTGCGCGGTGGTGCTGCGGGTCTCCTGCCGGACCCTGACGGACCTCGCGAAGTCGCACCAGGCGGGTCCGATGTTCCCGCCGCCCATCGCCGGGGCCCTGCGCGAGCTGTACGGGCACCTGGCCGTCGCCGTGGAGAGCTTCGCCGAGCTGATCACCGCGCAGGTCAGCGCCAACGCCGAACAGGCCGAGGAGAAACTGGCCCGCGAGCTGACGACGGCCCGCGTCAGCCGGGACCGCCTCGCCGTGCTCCTCCGGGAGGAGGCGGGCGTCCATCCGGCGGCGTGGCAGCTGTACGGGGCGCTGCTCGCCGAGGCGGACCGGGTGCTCGACGAACTGGGCGTGGACAAGCGCTCGGAGCGGCTCATCGAGGAACTCGACCGGCACTCCCGCATGCGGCGCGAGCGCTATCCACGGCTGCACCGCCTGACCCGGCGGTTTTTCTCCCCTCCGGCCTGAACCCGGGCCGGGCCGCCTGGT
The DNA here is from genome assembly GCF_045160965.1 of Streptomyces sp. NBC_00207. Taxonomy (NCBI): domain Bacteria; kingdom Bacillati; phylum Actinomycetota; class Actinomycetes; order Kitasatosporales; family Streptomycetaceae; genus Streptomyces; species Streptomyces sp. NBC_00207. Next base: position 962,843 of record NZ_CP130715.1, read on the forward strand.
CTCCTCACCGACCCGCCCACGCCCGGGTGTCCGATCCGGCGAGGGGCGGCGTGTCCAGGCCCGCCCCTCGCTGCAGTCCCGTCAGGAACGCACCCACGGCCTGCGTGGCGGTGCGCGAGGGCACCCAGCCGAGCTCCTCCCGGGCGCGGCCCGCGTCGAGGAGCGGCAGCCGCAGGACCGCGTCGAACAGGCCGGGGGCGGCGGGCACCAGGTACATCCGCCAGGCGGCGGCGAGCGCGGCGCGGGCGGCCCCGGCGGGCAGCGGCACCGTACGGGCGTGCAGCAGGCCGGCTACGGAAGGCATGTCGAGCACCGGATCGGCCACCAGGTTGAACGGCCCGCGGACCGGGCGGACGACGGCCGCCCGGTAGGCCTCGGCGGCGTCCTCCGTGTGCAGGGCCTGGAAGCGCAGGCCGCTGACGGTGGGCACGGCCGGGACGAGACCGGCGCGGATCAGGCGCCACGGCAGGAGCGGCCCGGCGAAGATGCGCCGCTGTTCGCTCGCCGCCACTTTCTTGAACAGGAAGGCGGGCCGCATCCGTACGACGCGCAGCCCGGGGTGGGCGAGCTGGTAGCCGTCGAGGTAGCGCTCCAGGTAGGCCTTCTCCCGGGTGTACGCGGCGCCCGGCCAGCCGTGGGTCGGCCAGGACTCGTCGACGGGGCGCCCGTCGTCCGGGCCGGGCGAGTAGGCGCCGACCGAGGAGGCGTGGACGAGGGCTTGGACGCCCGCGCGGGCGCAGGCCTCGAAGACCCTGATGCTGCCCAGGACGTTGGTGTGCCAGGTCTCCACGGGGTCGTGCGTGGGCTGGAACCTCCAGGCGAGATGGACGACGGCGTCGGCGCCCGCGAAGAGCTCGGTCAGGTCGCTGCCGCCGGGGTCGATGTCGGCGGCCGCCCACCGCACCCCGGGGATGCGGAGGCCGGGCAGGCGGCGGGCGACGCCGAGGACGTCGGTGACCGACCGGTCCTCCGCCAGGGCCCGGACCACGCTGGTGCCCGCGTTGCCGGTCGCACCGGTCACCACGACCCTCATGACGTCCACCGTGTCCTCCGGCCGGTGCGGCCCTCGTGCCTACAGGTGGTGTGCGGGGTGTTCATGACTGCTCCTGCGGATTCGGGGAGGGGCGGCGGGCGGCGCCCCGGCGGGGACCACTGGCGGGAGGACCGGCAGGGCGACCGGCGGAGGGACGGTCACCCCAGGTGGTAGACGGCGAAGGCACGGTCGATCACCGGCATGGCGACGTTGCGGACCCGCACACCGCCCGCCGTCAGGCCGTGTTCCGTGCCCCGGTGGGCGTGGCCGTGCACGGCGAGGTCGGCGCCGGCCTCGTCCATCGCCTCGGCGAGCAGGTAGCTCCCGAGGAACGGGTAGATCTCCAGCGGCTCGCCGGCCAGGGTGTCCGGCACCGGCGAGAAGTGCGTGAGCGCGATCCGTACGCCGCATCCCGCGTCCGTCACCTCGCGCAGGGCGCGCAGCAGCCCCTGGGCGCACCTGCGGGTGTAGCCGATGAAGGACTTCATCTCGGGCTCGCCGAACTCGCTGCCGCTGCGCCCGGCGAAGCCCCCGCAGAACCCCTTCGTCCCCGCCACCCCCACCTTGACCCCGTCCAGGTCGAGGACCACGCCCTCGCCTTCCAGCACGCTCACCCCGGCCTCCACCAGGACCCGGGTGACCGTGTCCTGTTCGTCGCTCTGGTAGTCGTGGTTGCCGAGCACGGCCACGACCGGCACGGACAGTTCGGCGACCTCGGCCGCGACGACGCGGGCCTCGGCGGCAGTGCCGTGGCGGGTGAGGTCCCCGGCGAGGAGCAGGACGTCCGCATGGCGGGGCAGCGTCTCGAAGGCCGGCCTCAGGAGTCCCTGGCTGTCCGGCCCGAGGTGGATGTCCCCGACCGCGGCCACGCGGATCACCTCAGCACCTCCACGTGCTCCGGGGGGTCGGTGTGGCCCACCACCACGTCGGTCAGCAGGGGTACGCCTGCCAGTTCGGCCTCCGCGATCCGGCGTACCGCGGCCCGGCATTCGGGCGTCGCGACGGTGCCGGAGAGGACGACGGTGTCCCCGCGCAGGTCCACGCGGACTCCGAGTTCGGCGATGTCCGCTGCGGCGAGCCGCTGCCTCAGGTGCTCGATCCGGTACTCCACCGGCTCTTTCACGGGGTCTGTCTCCCTCCCTGACCGGGGCGGCTTCGCGCCTTCTCCCGCGGCCTGCGGCCGTCTCGGGCCGTCAGCCGTGCGTCGCGGTGGCCCGGCGTACGCACCGGGCTCCGCTCCCGCGGGGATCCGGCGCGTCCGGCGCGTCCGGCGCGTCCGGCGACGACTCGTCCGTCGGCTCGGACGCCGACTGATCGGACGGCGGGGCATCGGTCAGCAGCCCGCTGCGCAGGTTCTGCAGGGTGCGGTTGAGCAGGCGCGACACGTGCATCTGCGAGATGCCGAGCTGCTCTCCGATCTCGGACTGCGTCATCTCCTGCCCGAAACGCAGCGAGAGGATCTCCCGGTCCCGCGCGGGCAGCCGCTCCAGCAGCGGCTTGAGGGCCTCCAGGTCCTCGATCCGCTCGTAGGCCGGCTCCTCCCGGCCCAGTGCACGCTGAGCCGTACCCGGGTCGGCGTCCTCCTGGACGCACACGTCGAGAGAGCGGGAGGAATAGGCCTGCGCGGCCTGCCGGCCCTCCGCCAGCTCGGCGTCGGTGATCCCGAGGTGGGCGGCCAGTTCGGCTTCGGTGGGGAGCCGGCCCATGACCTGCTCCAGCTCGTCCGAGGCCCTGGCCAGGCTCTGGCGCAGTTCCTGCAGGCGTCGGGGCACCTTTACGGCCCAGCTGGTGTCGCGGAAGAAGCGCTTGATCTCGCCGGTGATGGTGGGGAGGGCGAAGGAGGTGAACTCCACCCCGCGCGTCACGTCGTACCGGTTGATGGCCTTGATCAGGCCGACGGTGCCGACCTGGACGATGTCCTCCATCGGCTCGCTGCGGCCGCGGAAGCGGCGGGCCGCGAACTTGACCAGGCTGAGGTTGAGCTCGATGAGGGTGTTGCGGACGTACGAGTACTCGGCCGTTCCCTCGGTCAGGGTGCTCAGTCGCCGGAAGAGGACCACGGACAGGGAGCGGGCGTCGGCCGTGCTGGCCTTCAGGGGCTCGGCCAGCGGGTCGACCGGGGCGCGGCCGTCGGCGTACGAGGTACGGGGGGTGTTCGACGTGTTCGACGTGTTGGACGTCTTCGTGTTCGGAGTCATGAGAAGGGGCCTCCGCCTCCGACGGGAATGTCGGACCGTGCAGTCGGCTTCACACCGGTTTATACCCTTTGATCCGCCGCCGACGCGCCGCCGGCCCGTCTTTCGCCCGCCATACCCCACTGCCGTACCCCGCCTCCGTAGCCGCTGCGCAGGCATGACGAACGGCGCAGTGGGCAGCAGCCCTGCATGAGCAGAGTGCAGCAGCAGACGCGTCGGCTGCTGCTGCGCGGACGGGCCGGGGCGGTCACACGCTGCCGGGACTTCACGCGGGAGGCGCTCGCGGACTGGCAGTGGATCCCGGCCGGTGACGGGCCGCCCGGCGGCGGGCCACCGGCCGTCCGGGAGCAGCAGGAGGACGACGAGCGGGTGCGGCGCCGGGAGCGGGTGGAGGACGTGCTGCTCATGGTCTCGGAGCTGGTCGCCAATGCCTGCCTCCACGCGGGCGGCCCCAGCGAGCTGGTTCTGCGTCACGGCGCCGACGGGCTGCTGATCGAGGTTACCGACGACAGCCCGGACCGCCCGGTGCTCCGTCCTCCGCGCGACCCGGCCCTCCCGGGAGGGCACGGCCTGATGGTGCTGGACCGCCTGTCGCGCAGCTGGGGCTGGCGGCCCGCCGCCGCCGGGAAGACCGTATGGCTGGAGGTTCCCCCGCCCTGGCAGCAGGGTCCGGCCCCGGATCCGACCCTGCGGTGACCTTGTGCCGGACGGCATGGGTGACCGGTTCCGACGTGGTTTGACCAGCGCCGGAACGGTAAGGCGCGCCGCATGAAGGCACCTCCCTCCGAAGAACTGGATCTGCAGGCCGAGGACAGAACCCGGCTGCCGCAGGACCACACGCAGGCCATTCTGGAGACGACCAAGCGGGTGGCGGCGCTCCTGAAGGCCTCGGAGCAGCGGTTCGCACTCGCCGGCAGCGTCGCCGCGTTCGCACACGGCGTGCCGGCCCACTTCCAGCACGACACGGACTTCTGCGTGCGTCCCGAGGATTCCGACGCGGTGATCAAGGCCCTGGAAGACGGCGACATCGCGATGCGCCGCGCCCCCGAGGACTGGCTGGTGAAGGGCCGGTCCGGAGGGGAGGAGATCGACCTGATCTTCGAGCTCGCCAGGCGTCCGGTGAGCAGCGAGCTCCTGGACCGGGCGGTGCTGCTGCCGGTGGACTCGGTGTGGATGCCGGTGCTCTCGCCCACGGACCTCATGGACAGCAAGCTCGCGGCCCTGTGCGAGCACTACTGCGACTTCGGGGACCTGCTGCCGATGGCGCGGATGCTGCGCGAGCAGATCGACTGGCCTCGGCTGGACGAAAGCCACCGGGCCGCGCCCCTGGCCGACGCGTTCCTCTACCTCCTGGAGCGGCTCCGCGTCATCGGCCCCCGCGACGGGGCGTGAGGACGCCGAGGGACCGGGCGCGGCCACGAACGACGGCGACGGGTGCCGATTCCGGCACCCGTCGCCCGTGGCGGCTTGGCCGTCCGCGGCGGCTCAGGTCGTCTCAGGTCGTCCTGCCTCGTCCGGTGACGAGGTCCCGGGCGCGGTCCACCAGGCCGAGGCCCGGGGCGAGCAGCTTGTTCGCCGGCGGTGTCGACGGGCTGCCCGGGTGCGGGCGGGTCGGCGCCAGCTTCTTCGCACGGCGGATGCTGTCGCCCAGGTCGTCCAGGTCGCTCTGCGGGCAGTTGTGCCGCAGGGCCGGGAAGAGGTTCTCCTCCTCGTCCTTGATGTGGGCGAGCACCTCGATGCGCAGTTCGTCCACCCGGCTGCCGAACTCGGCCCCCGCCGGATCCAGTTGCTCCAGCTCCTTGAGCAGCTTCTCCGCCCGGGAATGGTCGGCGATCTCCTTGTCCGCGATCCGGTCACCGCCGTCGAGATGCTCGCGGACGGCCGGATAGAGGTACTCCTCCTCCGCCACCGAGTGCCGGACGAGCTCGATGGTCAGCAGATCGGCCAGCTCGCGCCTGCGGTCGCCGTCGGTGGCGGTGCGCAGTTGCCCGAAGTAGTCCTTCACCTCGTCGTGGTCGGCGGTCAGTTCCCGCACCACGTCTCCGCCGTGTCCCATGATGTGCCTCCGGATTCCAGGTCGTCCGGGCGGCCGCCGCCCGGACCCACTGGTCCGCGCCTGCCCCGGGGGAGACGGCTCATGCCACGCCGCTACGCGGCCTTGCCGGCGCCCTGGCCAGCTCCCGTGTCGCGTGAACTGTGACTGATTCCCAATCATGGTTGTCAAGCAGTCCTTGATCGGGCCTGTTCAGCAAGGACCGCTAGATCCCGGGCTCGCGGTAGTGGACTTTCGGCAGTGCCGCGGGGGCGGCGGAGTTCCGTAGGGTCGCGTGCGTGAGAACAGTGATCATCAAGGCCCGGGTGCCGGCACCGGTACTGTCCGCAGGCCTCTTCATCGGGGCGGTGGCGGCTGTTGGCACCGGTGTCGCCACCCTGTGGTGGGGCATACCGGCGGCGGTCTGCGCCTTCCTCGCGGGCTGGCAGCCGGGGCGGAACCGGAGCACGGGGGCGGCCTTGGCCGGAGTGCTCGCGGCCGCCGTGGTGGCTGTGCTCCTGGTGCCGGCATGGTTGGGCTGGGCGAGCCAGTTCGTGGGGTTGCTGCTCGTGGCGGCGATGCTGCCGTGGTTCGCGGGCCGGTTCCTGCGCCAGTACCGCGAACTGGTCCGGGCCGGATGGGAGCGGGCCGCGCGGCTGGAGCGGGAGCAGCATCTGGTCGCCGAGCAGGCCCGGCTGCGCGAGCGAACCCGGATCGCGCAGGACATGCATGATCTCCTGGGCCACGACCTCAGCCTCATCGCCCTGTCCGCGGGGGCACTGAAGCTGGCCCCTGGTCTGTCTGAGGACCATCGGGCCATCGCCCGGGACATCCGCGCCAGGGCGGGAGCCGCCGTGGACCGGCTCGGCGAGGTGATCGGTGTCCTGCGCGAGCCATCGGATCTGGCTCCGGGGCCCGAGCCCAGCGCTGGGCTCACCGAACTCGGGGCTCTGGTGGACCGGGCGGCCGCGGCGGGGCTTGACGTCCGGCTGCGGGTGGAAGGCGAAGCGGCGGCCGGTGACGCGCCGCTGGTCGTCGAGCGGGCCGTGCTGCGCGTCGTCCAGGAGGCGCTGACAAACGTTGCCAAGCACGCCCCGGGGCACCGGGCGACCGTCGCCGTCCGGCACATGGAAGGGCGGACCGAGGTCAGTGTGACGAACGAGCCGGTGCCCTCCGTGTCTGCGGCCCACCATGACCATGCCGCCCGTCCCGCATTGGGGTTCCGGGCCTCCGCACCCGGCGAGGGCCATCGCTTTGGGCTCATCGGCCTGGATGAACGCGTCCGACTGGCCGGTGGAACCTTCGCATCGGGCCCCGAGGGCGGCGGTTTCGCCGTCCGGGCCAGGCTCCCGCACCGTCCCGGGGCTGTGCATCCGCCACGCCACGCCGAGCCCGATGGTCCAGGTGACGTACTGCCCCCTGAGCACCGCAGTGCCCGTCGCCGACTGGGCCGTACCGCCGCCGCGGCCGTCCTGGTGCCACTGTGCACCTCCGCGTTGCTCATCGGCGGGGTACGGGCGTGGGACACCGTGACGGCACGGCAGTCGGTCCTTGCCGCGCAGGACTACGCCCGGCTGCACGTCGGCCAGCCACGCGCGGACGTGGCGCCGTACCTGCCCCGGCGCCAGACGACCCGCCGCCCGGCCGCGCCCACGCCCGCACCACAAGATGCAGCCTGCGAGTTCTACGTACAGACCGGCGACCCGTTCGACGACCGCTCGGGGGACATCTACCGTCTCTGCTTCCGGGCCGACCGCCTGGTCTCCACCGACAACTACACTGGGAAGGCTGTCCGATGATCCGGATCCTGATCGCCGACGACGAGCCCATGATCCGCGCAGGCGTCCGCGCAGTCCTTGCCACTGACCCCGGTATCACCGTCGTCGCCGAGGCAGCCGACGGCCACCAGGCGGTGGATCTCGTCCAGCGCCACCGCCCGCAGGTGGCCGTCCTCGACATCCGGATGCCGGGGACCGGCGGTATAGAAGCTGCAGCCGAGATACGCAGGACCGTCCCCGAAACGGGGGTTGTGATGCTGACGACCTTTGGCGAGGACGAGTACATCCTGCGCGCCCTGAGCGAAGGTGCCGCAGGCTTCCTGATCAAGTCCGGTGAGCCGGAGGAACTGATCGCCGGTGTCCGGGCGGTTGCCGACGGCGCCGCCTACCTGTCACCGAAAGTCGCGGCCCGGGTCGTCGCGCATCTCGCCGCTGGCGGTGCGGGCGCCCAGGTCGGCCGCCGTTCCGCGGCCCGCGCCCGCGTCGAGGCTCTGACCGCGCGGGAGCGGGAGGTGCTCGGCTTCCTCGGCGGCGGGTTCTCCAACGGGCAGATCGCGCGCCGCCTGCACCTGGCGGAGGGGACGGTGAAGGCCCACGTCAGCTCGATCCTCGCGCGCCTCGGAGTCGACAACCGGGCCGCGGCGGCCGTGGTCGCGCACGAGGCCGGCGTGGTCCCGGTGGCGTCCGACCGACTGCCGTACGAGGACAGCTGACACCGCCCGCAGGGCAATCGGCCGTACGAGGAGCCGTACGGTCGCTACGGCCGTCGCGCCGAGCGCCGCGCCCGCCAGGACGTCGTGCGGATAGTGCACCCCGACCAGCACCCGCAACAGGGCGGCCGCCCCGGCCACCGGCAGCACCAGGGCCGCGAGCCGAGGACGTACCAAGGTCACGCCCACGGCCAGCGCGACTGCCAGGGTGGCGTGGTTGCTGGGGAACGACCAGTCGCCCGGCTCGGGACACGATGCCCCTGGCAGGGCACGACACGGACGTTCCTCGTCGACAAGGAGTTTGATCGCCTCACTCAGTCCGTAGGCGACAACGGTCCCGGCGGCCGCCACTGCCACCCCGGCCAGGCCCGGCACGTCATGGCGGCGCAGGGCGCTCCAACCGGCCCAGGCCAGCAGCAGGCCCAGGAACAGCAAAGTACCCTCACTCGCTGCTTCCAGGGCGGTCTCGGCCCACGCCGGCCCATCCGCCACGCTTCCAGTCAGGGCACGGTAGGCCCTCGCAGAGAGGCCCGCCGTGACGTGCACCGGTTCATTCGTGCCCAGTGTGCCGCCGGGCGCCAGCCAAACTACAGCCGCTGCCCCCGTCCCGGCTGACGCGACCGCCACCGGCAGCCGTCGGCCCCACCTGTACCGCTTGATCGATTCCATGCCGCCGACGGTAGGAACACCGCAGGCCGGGGTCACTGGCCGAACGGCAGCCCGGTCCCCCGACGATCGTCAGGGTTGACCGGATAGCCTCGGAGATCCAGAGGCTGTCACGAGCGTCATGCGGCAGCGGCTTCCATGGGCGGTGGCTGGGCTGTGTAGTGGCGTTGGTCCCGGATGAGGGCCCACAGGACGTCGAGGCGGCGGCGGGCGAGGGCGAGGATCGCCTGTTTGTGGCTCTTGCCCTCAGCTCGTTTTCGGTCGTAGAAGGTCTTGGACGTTGGGCAGAAGCCGGCGGCGATCTGGGCGGATAGGTAGAAGACGCGAAGGAGTCGGCGGTGGTAGCGGTGTGGCCGGCGCATGTTGCCGCTGATGCGACCTGAATCCCGTGGGAGGGGTGCGAGGCCAGCAACTCCGGCGAGACGTCCCGCGGTGCCGAAGGCGTCCATGTCGCCGCCGGCGATGAACTCTGCCCCAGCAACGGACCCATGCCAGGCATGCTGAGGAGAACCTCCGCGTCCCGGTGCTCTCGGAATCGGGCCGCGATCCGCGCGTCGATGGCGGCGATCTCTTCATCCAGTGCCAGGACTGTCCGCGCCAGGGTGTTCACCACCGCGGCGGCCGTACTTTCCCCAGCCACGGCGGTGTGCTGTGCCTGGGCCGCGGCGACGGCCGCATCAGCTATGGCCTGGGCGCCACGGACTTTGCGGTTCTTCAGCCAGGTCGCGAGCCGGCTCGGGCCGATCCGGCGCAGACCGACCGGGGTCTGGTAGCCGGTCAGGAGGATGAGTGCAGCTTTGGAGGCGGCGTAGTCGAAGGTCCGTTCCAGGGCGGGGAAGTACTCCAGCAGCTGTGCTCGCATCCGGTTGATGGCCCGGGTGCGGTCGGCTGCGAGGTCGTAGCGGCGGGCGGTGAGGATCTTCAGGTCCACCGCGATCTCATCCCATTCCTGCAAGGGCTGCAGGTCCCGGCGCATCCGTGCCTGGTCGGCGATGACGTAGGCGTCCTTCGCGTCGGTCTTGCCGTCGCCTCGGTAGCCGCGGGAGGCGTGGTGGACGGTCCGGCCAGGAGCGTGGAGGAGCCGCTGACCATGGCCGGCCAGGAGGGCGATCAGCAGAGCACCCCCGTCGGCGTTCAGGTCGACGGCCCAGGTCACTGGGCTGTCCTCGGCCAGCGCGAGGACGTCACCTATCAGATCCAGGAGGTCAGGCTCGTTGTTGGGCACCCGGCGCGAAAGCACCTTCGTCCCGTCCGTGTCGATCACCGTGCAGTGATGCGCGGCCTTGCCGGCATCCGTCCCCGCCCAGAGCTCGGACACCCGAGCCTCCCTCGTCGTCCGGTTGACTGGTCCCTACAGACGACGCCGACGTGTCCTTACGAAGCGATCTCTGTTCGCTCATCCCAATGAGTGGCCGTGTCGTCGCGGGGCACTGGGCGGCTAATCAGTCAAAGCCACAACCACGGCATGAGCGCTGTAAAGCCACACCCAGGCCCCCGGGTCTCCCGATCGTACGAAGGACCGGAATCAAACCGCCAACAAGGTAAGGAGCACCGTGGTTGGCCCGTCGGCCAGGTAGGCGCTCAATGCAGCGCTGGCTCGTGCGCCAGGTCTCTTCGGGCTCATCGACCCGGCCCCGCATGGGATCTATCCGGTGCGTGGGTGTTCTGGTCCGTCGACGCGGTAGCGGGCCAGGCAGACGTCCCGGCCGGTCGTCGGTTGGTCGCACTCGCCCGCGGCTACCAGGAGGCCGGGGTTCTGCGGGGCGATGTCGTAGATCTCGTCGTCCTCTGTGCCGGGGGCGGCGTGGGTCACGACGAACCTGTTCTGGCCGAAGCGCCGGTCGAGCCGACCGTCGGGCAGGTAACGGGCGCGCGCAAAGTCCTCTCGGCCCGTCGAGGTCACCCCGTTGCCGCCAAAGCGAGGATCGAGCGATCCGCCGCCCGTTGCTGCGGCCGCGCCGACTGTTGCCGTACACACCAGGATCGTCGCGGCGCACAGCAGCCTGTTCCTTGAGCTCGTGGCCGCAGAGTGTCGGGTCCGCCTGCAGCACTCAGGAGAGCCGACTGGAACGCCCACGGGCCAACTACAGAGCTTCTTACCTCGTTGGCGGGTTGGATTCCGGTCCTTCGCACGATCGGGGCACCCAGGGGCCCGGGTGCGGCTTCGGCGGGTCTTGTGAAACGCGCTCCTGACCGTTACAGGCAGTCCAGATTCACACAGGGCGTAGTGGGGTACTTCGGCACCCGTCGGGTGCCGTCGGTGCCTCCGTCGCCGCCGCCCTGGAAGGGCGTGGTGATACCAGTCCCGTACCGCTCGACCGTGCGGATCAGCTTCTTCACGGGCCTGGGCTTCTTGGTGATGTGCTTGATGGTGCGCGGGCTGTCGGTGAGATAGGTCGCCACCTCCTTGCCCCCTGCACCGCCCGGCGCGGTGGAGTCGGTGGTGAGGTTTGTGGTTGTGGTGGTGGGAGCGGCGAAGGCGGTGGAGGAGAGTGAGGCGGCTCCGCCGGCCAGGAGGGTGGCGATCAGGAGCGGGGCGAGGCGTCGGGTCCTGGTGGCGGTCATGGGGAAAGGCTCCTCGGGTCGTGGATTGCGGGGGTCGGATGTGGTGGGGCGGGTTGCCCGTGCGCCGTTCTTCGGCGTCATCCGTCACTCCATTGCGCCCCATGCACGGGCCCACGGTCACGGCCCGGGAAGTCGGGGCTTGACCCCGCCCCGTCCGGCTCGCTGTGGGCCTTGAGTGGGTGCCGCCTTGCCGGGGCTCCCCGATCACCGCGTCTGCCTGCCCCCGTCAGCGCTATGCGGACAGGTCAAGGCGGTCCTGGGCGGCCGTGACGGCGTCGTGCGCGCGGAGGCGGCCCATCAGCACGCACAGGGTGTACGTCACGTCGTCCATCTCCCGGCGCGCGTCCTCGCTCTCGGGCTCCGCGCCCAGCCTCGCCCGGCAGGCCCGGAACCGGGCGAGGACCTTTTCGGTCAGGGCCCGGTTCGCGAGCATGGCCGCCGGCGCGGCCGCTGCGGGCGCCGGGCACACCGGGCTGCGGGCGGATTCCACCGCGTGCCGCAGGGCCCGTTCGACAGGTGCGGGGAGCGCCACCCCCTGGGGTGCGGCGACGATGGCCGCGGCCAGCTCCGTGGCCGTGACGTGGACGGCCGCGGCCGCCGAGGCGAGGACGACGCGGGCGTCCCGCGCCGAGCACGGCGTCATTGCCATGATCATCCCCAGGGCCCGCGCCACCGCCGGATCGCCGTCCGCACGTCGGCCGCCTGACTTCGCCCCACCAGCAACATCGGAGGGATTTTCGGTCGAGGAATGACGAATACGAGGAACCATGCGGGATCATCCCTTCAACCGAAGGCAGACGGGCTCCGTAACGGAGTCATGAAGGGTTTACCCTCGCGTACTCGGCGTGCACCTGCCGCAGGCAAAGCTTCAGCCGCTACCGCAGGCGCCACCGTCCGCGCCGGTCCTCCGGCTCGCCGTACCTCCCTGAAGGGCGCGTCAGTCGGCGGGGCCCTTCCAGCGGGCCGGCCGTTCGTCCGCTCCGGTCGGGCCGACCGGCCGGTCGAGGCGGCTCGCCTCGTCCGTGTCCGCGGCTCGTGTGGTCCCGGGTTCCGGACCGGCCGGGTCCTCGCCCCGGGTCCGGGTGCCCGTCCGCGGCCTGGCGCGTGGTGCGGGACGCCGGGCTTCGCCGTCGTGGCCGTGCAGGGGCACGCCTCCCGCGCCGCCTTGGTCGTCCATGACAGACCCCTTTCTTCGTGTTCCGTCACGGCGCCTGCCCTGACGGCGGTGCCGGAAACGCACGGCCGGAGGCGGGGCTCCTCCCATGCATGAGCCGGACGTATCCGGGGAGGCGCCGGGAAGACAGTGACACCCGCCCGCCCCGGGCGGGCACCTGCACCGAGAGGTATGAGCCATGACCGAGGAAGAGATCTGGGGCTACCACCCGACCTCTGGACACCAGCCGGGCCTCGAACTCGTCGGTTACAAGGTCGAGGCCACCGACGGCAGCATCGGAAAGATCGACAAGCACTCCGATGCCGTGGGCGCCTCCCATCTCGTCGTCGACACGGGTGTCTGGATCTTCGGCAAGCACGTACTGCTCCCGGCCGGCACCATCCAGCGCATCGACACGGCCGAGAAGACGGTCTACGTCAACCGGACCAAGGAGCAGATCAAGAACGCCCCCGAGTACGACGAGATGAAGTACGAGGGTGAGTCGGGCTACTTGGAGCAGTTCGCCCGGCACTACAGCCAGTCCCACTCCTGAGGGCCGCTACGGGCCGTCCGGGTCCGGTGACACGGCGCGCAGCGAGTACAGGACGGGAAGGTGGGAATCCCCGAACGGGAGCCGGTACCGGCCGTCCCCGCCCCGGGACAGGATGCCGCGCGGATCGAACTCGGCGGCGACGTGCTCGCCCAGGTGCTTCACCGTGAGGCCCGCGGACGCGGCCGAGGTGACGATCTCGCCGATCGAGTACGGGTACTGGACGGTGTCCTGCGCCGGCAGGCTCAGGCCCGGTTCGGCGTAGGTGCCGGTGACCGTCTCGCGGTGCGGCTCGCCGCCGCCGTAGGGCCAGTCGACGACCAGCGGATCGATGGCGGCGACCGTCTGGAACGCCGGATGCAGATCGACCACGACCAGGCTGCCTCCGGGGCGCAGCGCCATCGCCGCACCGCGCATCCAGGCGTCGGGGTCGGCGATCCAGCAGAGCACCCCGTAGGTGGCGACGACCAGGTCGAAGCCGGCGGCCAGGGACTCGGGCAGCCGCTGGGTGTCGGCTTCGACGAAGGTGGCGCCGAGACCCGTACGGCCGGCCAGCAGCCGGGCCCGCTCGATCGCCGCCGGCGCGAAGTCGACCCCGGTGACCCGGGCTCCCAGCCGCGCCCAGCTCAGCGTGTCCATCCCGAAGTGGCACTGCAGGTGCAGCAGGTCCTTGCCGGCCACGTCGCCCGCCAGCTCCCGTTCGAGGGCGTAGAGGGTCTGACGCCCCGCGACGAAGGACTCGACGTCGTAGAACCTGTCGGTGGGCGTCGAGCCGTGGATCCGGGCACGGACGTCCCACAGCGCACGGTTCAGGGCGAGTCCGTCGTCGGCGTCGGGCCTGCTCTCGGGCCTGGCTTCGGGCATGGCCCCGAGGATGGCACACGCGGCGGGCGTTCCGCGGGCCGGTTTAGGCTGAGGCCATGGTGGTGCGGGGGCGAAGCTATCGGTACGTGGGGCCCGTTGACCTGCGGGCGCTCGTGCGGCCGGAGAACGAGGGCCGGAGGATCGGCTCGGCGGCGGACTTCGACGACTGGGTGTCGGGGCCGGCCCCGGCGGAACTGGCCGAGCCCTTCACCTTCGTCGTCGACACCGCCGGTGTCCTGCGCCTTGCGCCGCGCCGCAGTGAGCACGTGGCGTGCGCCGGCGGTGGCCCGGTCCTGGGCGCCGGTGAGATCGGCTTCCGCCGGGAGTCCGGTCGGTGGGTGGTCCGCGAGGTCAGCAACCAGTCCACGGGCTACTGCCCGGACGCCGGCTCGTGGACGGCCGTCGCGGACGCGCTGGACGCGGCGGGGATCGGGCACCCGCCCGGGTTCACCCACGAGGTGGTGTTCCGCCGGTGCCCCTCCTGCCGGGAGCTGAACATCGTGCGGGAGGAGGACTTCGTCTGCGTGTTCTGCGACGGGGCACTGCCGCGGGAGTGGAACGTGGACGACGGCGGGACCGGGCCGGCCCGGGAAAGCGGCTGATACGGCCGACGCGGCCGTTGCCGCCGATCGTCTGCGCGTGCGCTTCCCCGGCCGTCGCAACGGCGTTGAGGGGCTGGGAGCTGTCCGGCCGATCATGCAACCGTCGTTTGATCCGCGGCGACGTGGTCGGCCCGGTCCGGCCGTGGTCTGGCCGCTGTTCTGAGCCCTCGGTCGGCGTCAGGCCGGGGGGACCAGGCGGTTCTCGTGGGCGAAGACCACGGCCTGGATCCGGTCGCGGAGTTCCAGCTTGAGCAGGACCCGCCCCAGATGGGACTTCACGGTCGCCTCCGCGAGGTACAGGGCGGCCGCGATCTCGGCGTTGGACAGGCCGCGGCCGACCTCGACGAGCACCTCGCGCTCCCGGGCGCTGAGCCGGTCCAGCCGCTCGTCGCGGACGGCGGTGCCCCCGTCGGCCATGTGCGGACGGAAGTCCTCCAGCAGGCGCCGGGTGATCCGCGGGGAGAGCACCGCGTCGCCCGCCGCGACGTTGCGGATCGCGGTCAGCAGTTCCTCGGGCCGGGTGTTCTTCAGCAGGAAGCCCGAGGCCCCGGCTCCGAGCGCGGCGAAGGCGTACGCGTCCAGGTCGAAGGTGGTCAGGATCAGCACCCTGCTCCCCGGGGAGACCTCGACGACCTGCCGGGTCGCCTCGATCCCGTCCGTCCCGGGCATCCGGACGTCCATCAGGACGACGTCGGGCCGCAGCTCCCGGGCGAGGCGGACGGCGTGGGCGCCGTCCGCGGCCTCGCCGACCGGCGCCATGTCGGGCTGGGCCTCCAGGACCGTGCCGAAGGCCATCCGGAGCAGCGCCTCGTCGTCGGCGATCACGATGCGGATCGTCATACGGCGCCCGTCCCGCCGCTGCCCAGCAGGAGCCGGGTCCGCACGCCCCAGCCGCCGCTCGGAAGCGGTCCGGCCCGCAGCGTCCCCCCGTAGGCGGCCGCGCGCTCGCGCATGCCGGGGATGCCGTGGCCGGACGGTGCGGCGGCGGGAAGCGCCGGCCGGGGGCCGCTGTCGGTGACCTCCAGGCCGACGCTCCCGGCCGAGCACTCGACCAGGACCGTCGCGCGGGTGCCGGCGGGGGTGTGCTTGAGGGTGTTGGTCAACGCTTCCTGCACCAGGCGGTAGACGGTGAGTTGTGCGGTGGCCGGCACATGGGCGTGGCCGCCGCGGACTTCCAGGCCGGTCGGCAGCCCGGCGGCGGCCATCTGGTCGGCGAGCGCCTCCAGCTGGGCGATACCGGGCAGCGGGTGGCGCTCGGCGTCCGGCTCGTCGGCCCGCAGGAGGCCCAACGAGCGCCGCATGTCGGTGAGGGCCTGCCGGCCCGTCTCGGAGATCTGCAGCATTGCGGCGGTGGCCCGGTCCGGGGACCTGTGCTGCGCGTAGACGGCGGCGTCGGTGAGCGCGACCATGACGGACAGGTTGTGGGTGACGATGTCGTGCATCTCGCGGGTGATCCGGGCCCGCTCCTCGGCGACGGCCAGCCGCGCCTGCTGCTCCTGGTGCAGCGCCAGCCGTTCGGCCCGCTCCTGCACGGCGGCGAGGTAGGCCCGTCCGGTCCGCACGTTCACCCCGAGGACGGCGGCGGCGACCACCATCGCGGAGAGCGCGACGAACGGGGTCAGGAACGCGCCGTTCGACGCCCAGCGCAGGCAGGCCAGCACGGCCCCGCCCTCCACGACGGCGGCGGCGAGCAGCGTGCCGCGCCGGCCCGTGTGCGCGGCCGCCGTGTACAGGGCCACCAGCAGGGCGATGTCCGCGGGCAGTTGGACGTCCGCCAGCCACTGGACGAAGGCCGCGGCCACCACGGTGGTGAACACCGCGAGCGGGGCCCGGCGCCGCCACACCAGGGGCAGCGCCAGGGCTGCGGTGAGCGCCGCCGCCACCGGCAGCTCCCGGGCCGGGTACGTGGTGCCGACGTTGAGCAGGAGCAGCGCCGGCAGCACCGAGTCCCACACCAGGGGCGGTACCCGGTCCCGGTGGCGCACCGTCACACCTCTCCGCCTATCGGTCGTCGTGGCGGCCCGGCCGGGGCCGCCACCGCTTACAGCCGCAGCCTAGGCCGCGGGCCCGCGCCGCACATGAGCCCGGCGTCGGAGCGCAAGGTGCCGGGGTACTACCACAGGATGAGACCCGCCACCTCCCGCGGTCGCAGGCCGGACACCGATCCGGGGTGCCGGTTGCCACTCCGGTCGCACCGCGGCCCGCCCCCGGTTGCGACGCCGGTCGCAGTCGGCGGCGACCCGGGGTCGACGAGGCGGCGCGGGCCCGGCGCCGAGCATGGCCGGGTGACCGAAACCATCCCGGGGCTGTTCCTGTCCCTTCCGGAAGTCCTCGTCCTGCTGGGCGCCGTCGCGCTGCTGGTGACGCGCTGGCTCCCCCCGGCCGCCCGCCGGCCCGTCACCGTCGCGGCGGGGGTGGTCCTCGTACCGTCGGCGATCGTGCTGGGCATCGTGGGGATCCGCTGGCAGATGCTGCCGGTCCTGGCCGGCGCCGCCGTCGCCTCGGCGTTCGCCCTCCCGCCCCTGCTGCGGCGCGGTGCCGGCCGACCGGCGTGGCGGGCCCGCTGGTGGCTGGCCCTGCCGGGATCGCTGGCCTGCGCCGGCCTGATCGCCACCGGCCCGGTGGCCGCCTGGGCCTTCCCCGTGCCCGTCTTCCCCGAGCCGACGGGCGCCTTCGCGGTCGGCACCCGGGTGGTGCAGTGGACCGACCCGCTCCGCCCCGAGAGCTTCACCGCCGATCCGGACGACCGGCGCACGGTCGTGGTCCAGCTCTGGTACCCGGCGCAGAAGAGGCCTGCGGGCGTCCCTCGGGCCCAGTACCTGGGACGCACGGAGGGCGAGGCGCGGACCGTCTCCCAGGCCCTCGCCGGCGGGGTTGGCCTGCCCGGCTTCCTGGTCGACGGCGTCCCGAGGGCGCGCAGCCGCGCGGTCGTCGACGCCCCGGTGGCCGGCGGGGGCGAGCGGTTCCCGGTCGTCCTCTTCTCCCCGGGGTCGGGCGGGGTACGGTCCCAGAACACCGCCTGGGCGGAGGAGCTGGCCAGCCACGGCTACCTGGTCGCCGCCCTCGACCACCCGTACGACTCCACCGTCGTCGTCCTCGCCGACGGCCGCACGATCCGCGCCACCACCGCCTCCTCCGGGGACCGCGACCGTGACGAGGAGCTGGCCGCCGGGTGGACCGCCGTCCGGGCCGCCGATCTCGGCTTCGTCCTCACCCAGCTGGAGCGACTGGACCGCGGTGAGACCGCCGACCCGCTGACCGGACGCCTCGACACCGGCCGCGCCGCGGTGGCCGGCCACTCCCTGGGCGGAGCCGCCGCCCTGCAGGCGGCCCGGCAGGACCGCCGGTTCGACGCCGTCGTCGACCTGGACGGCTACCCCCACGGCCCCACCGCGCCCGCCCTCGAGCAGCCGGCGCTCGCGCTCACCCAGGAGATCACCGCCGGCACCGACCCGCGCTACCTGCCCCGGCTCACCGAGGCCCTCGAGCACAACACCGCGACGAGCTACCGGCTCACCGTCCCCGGCGC
Organism: Streptomyces sp. NBC_00207; assembly: GCF_045160965.1. Lineage (NCBI taxonomy): Bacteria > Bacillati > Actinomycetota > Actinomycetes > Kitasatosporales > Streptomycetaceae > Streptomyces > Streptomyces sp. NBC_00207. The sequence continues at coordinate 980,520 of NZ_CP130715.1, forward strand.
CGGGCACCTCACCTTCATGGACGGCCCGCTCTACCTACCGCCGGTGCCCTCGATCGTCGGCACCCTGGGCCGCACCGAGAGCCCGCGCGTCGTCGCCGCGGCCACCCTCGCCTTTCTGGACGCCACTCTGCGAGGCCGCCCCGGCGACCCGGCCGACATCCTCGGGGCCTACGGCACGGTCTCACCATCAGGGGCTCGGGGAACTGCGACGCCAACTCCGTGATCGGCCGGACAGCTCCTGGGTCCCGAGCAGGTCGAGGACCGGCTCCAGTCCCCCGGGGCGCTGGTCGACCGGCAGATGGTCCACGAAGTGCACCGCGCAGCCGAGTGCCCGCGCACCGCCGTCCGCGTGGCGGTCGTCGCCGACCATGAGTACGTCGGCGGGCGCCAGTCCGAGCCGGTCGCAGGTGACCCGGAAGATCTCCGGGTCGGGCTTCTGCCTGCCGAGCTCGAAGGAGAGCACATAGGCGTCGACCAGCTCGTCCAGTCCGTGCGCGCGGAAGACCGGGCGGAGGTCCCAGCCGATGTTGCTGACCACGGCCACCGGCAGGCCCCGCCGCCGCAGTTCGCGCAGGGTCGGTCCGGTGTCCGGGTAGGGCTTCCAGGCGGCGGGGCTCATGTGGCGGTCGTAGAGCGCCTGCAGCAGCTCCGGCGCCGGCAGACCGGCCGCCCGGGCCAGTCCGCCGTAGGCGGCGCGGTGCTGATCGGCACTCATGTCCCGCTCGTGCCAGAGAGTTTCAAGGTGTGCGGGCAGCTGCCGGGGCGCCGGCCCGCCCGGCAGTGCGCCGTACTCCGTCAGCCGCCGCGCCGTCTCGCCGAACTCCTCGTCCGCCAGCGGGATACCGGTCGCCGCGAGGGCGGCGGCGAGCCACTCCTCGGTCGACTCGATGCGCAGCAGCGTGCCGGAGAAGTCGAACATCACTCCTTTGATCATGTGGTGATCGTAGGGCAGAGCAGGTTCAGGTGGTCGGGTGCAGCCGGGACGGGGAGAGCGGTGAACCGTGCGGGTCCCCCTCCGCGTCCGCGAGGGCGCTGCCCGCCAGCCAGGTCCGCCAGTCCATGTTCCAGTCGCCGAAGCCGTTGTCGAAGGGGGCCATCTTCGCTCCGCCGCTGTTGACCACCTCCACGATGTCGCCTTCGCGGACCGTGTCGAAGAACCAGGCGGCGTCCTCGGTGCTCATGCCGGTGCAGCCGTGGCTGACGTTCTCCTCGCCCTGCGCCTCGACCGACCAGGGCGCGGCGTGGATGTACTCGCCGCTCCACGTCACGCGCGTCGCGTAGAGGACGGGCAGGTCGTAGAACTCCTTGGTGCCGCGCTGGATGCCGACGGTGTCCCCGCGCATACGGACCTTGGGCTCCTTACGCAGGACGACCTTGATGCCGCTGCGGGTCCTGAAGCCCGCCTTGCCGGTGGTCACCGGGATCGTCCTGATGACCCGTCCGTTGCGGCGCACGGTCATCCGGTGGGTGGCGGAGTCGGTGACGGCCTCGATCCGGTCCGCGATGGTGAACTGCACGTCCTCGGAAGGGCCTCCGTACTCGTGGTCCCCGACCTCGACCCCGTCGAGACCGCTGCGCACGCGGACCACGGTGTGCGCGGGCCAGTACGTACGCGGCCGGTAGTGAAGGGTCGAGTCGTCGACCCAGTGCCAGGCGCCCTCGACGTGGGGCTCCGAGGTCACCTGCAGCGCCTGCTCCAGGCGGGCGCGGGCCGGGAGGTCGTCGGCGGGCACCGGTCTGCTGAGCGAGGCGGTCACGATCTCGCCGGCCCCGTACGTGCCGGGGCCGGGCCCGAACTCGGCCGTCAGCCTGCCCCCGTCCGCGGCCGGCGCGGTCCGGAAGGCCATGGTCACCCCGACCGGAGCGCCGCCCGCGTCCTGGGCGCCCACGTGCACGGTGTACGTCTCCCCCGCGCGCAGCGGCTCGGTGTTCAGCCAGTGCTCGCTGTGCGGGCCGAGCTCACCGGCCAGATGGCGGCCGTGCCCGTCCTGCACGGTGACGTCGGTGAGGCGGCCGGCATCGGCGAGGGTGATTTCGAGCGGCCCGCGGGCGTCCGTGGGAAGCACTTCCTGCCGGGCGGCGCGCGCCGCGTCGCCCTCGCGCAGGGTGGGCTCCTTCAGTACGGACCCCACTCCGCGCGCGGTGGCGAGCACCCGCTGCTCCTGCCAGCCGCTGCACAGCCCGGGCCTGAACATGCGTACCGCGCACCGTTCCCCGCCCGCCTCGTGACCCTCCTCCAGCACCCTCCCGACCAGCAGCGTGACCGCCGCTTCCCGCGGCGGACCGCCGAGGGTCCGCTCCGTCGTGTCCGCATCGGGCGCCCGGCCCGGCGCTGCGGCGACGACCAGCATGGCCCCCGTCACCGCAGCCACGGCACCCCACGCCTTGGTCGGTTGTGTCCGTCGCATTCGTGGCATAGCCGTATCAAACCGATGGAGGGCCAAAATGATGATCATGGACTCGGCTCTGGGGCCGAACGGCGTCCGAAGAGAACTCGGACGGAGCACAACCGCCCGGCCGGACCGACCGGTTGCGGACGTCGCGTTGAGGTGTCGATACCCAGATGCCCTCGGACGCCCCGCCCACCGACAATGCGCCCATGCCCATTCGCACAGCACACGTGAACGAACTGACCGTCCTCCAGGACATCGAGAGGGCCGCCGGGATCTGCTTCCGGGACATCGGCATGCCGGAGATCGCCGACGACGAGCCGCTGACGCTCGGCGAGCTCGGGCGCTACCAGCAGGCCGCAATGGCCTGGGTCTCGGTCGACGGGACCGACGCCCCGGTCGCGTACCTGATCGCCGATCGCGTCGACGGCAACCTCCACGTCGAGCAGGTGTCCGTACATCCGGACCACGCGCGCCGCGGAATCGGCCGGTCCCTGCTGGAGCACCTGGCCGGGCTCGCCATCCGCGAAGGGGTGCCCTCGCTGACGCTCACCACCTTCACCGAAGTGCCGTGGAACGCCCCGTACTACGCGCGCTGCGGTTTCCGGCTGCTCGACGACGACGGCCTCACCCCGGGCCTGCGGGAGATCCGCGCCCGCGAGTCGGAACACGGCCTGGACCGGTGGCCCCGCGTCTGCATGCGGCGCGACGTCTGACGGCCCGGGGCGCCCTCACTGCACGGAGGCGGGGGCGGGGTCGGCGGGGGCTCCGGTGTTCCATTCGACGAGCTGGACGACGACTCCGTTGGGGTCGGTCATCTGGAAGAGACGCTCGCCCCAGGGCTCTTCGCGCAGCGGCATGGTGATGGGCGCGCCCGCACCCCGCAGCCGCGCCTCCTCGGCCTCGATGTCGGCGACCGTGAGCGCGAGGATCAGGCCGCCCGCCCGCCGGTCGCGCTGGTCGGCCGGCAGGACCTCGGTGCCCAGGCGGAGCAGGACGATGTCCACGGCGGCGTCGCCGCGGGTCAGGGAGGCGAAGCCGTCGGCGGCCACGGCCACTTGGTAGCCGAGGTGGGTGCAGAGGAAGTCGCGGGAGGCGTCCACGTCGGCGACGGTCAGGGAGAGGGTGGAGGTGGTGACGTTCACGGCGGCTCCTCGAGAGCGATCTTTCATTCAGGCGATTTTTGCGACGGACGTAACTTTAAGCGGGGCCAACTCGCCCGGTCAAGGGTATTTTTACGACGGGTGTAAGATTTCCGCATGGGTACCGAGATGGGGCTCCGCGAGTCCAAGAAGCAGGAGACGCGACAGCTGATCTCCGACCACGCCACCCGGCTCTTCATCGAGCAGGGCTTCGAGGCGACGACCATCGCCGAGATCGCCACGGCGGCACGCGTCGCCAAGAAGACGGTCACCAACTACTTCGCGCGCAAGGAGGACATGGCCCTCGACCACCACGAGGAGTTCACGCAGAGCCTGGCGCGCGCCGTCACGGCGCGCTCCGAGGGCGAGCCCGTCGTGGCGGCGCTGCGGCGCGAGTTCCACACGGCTCTCGAAGGCCACGACCCCGTCGCGGGCTTCGCCGGTCCCGAGTTCGCCCGCATGATCGCGGAGAGCCCCACGCTCACCGCCCGGCTGCGCGAACTCCACGAGCAGCGCGAAGAGGCCCTCGCCGACGCCCTGGCCGCCCTCGCCCCCGGCACGGCCCCCGACATCGCCCCCCGCGCTGCGGCCGCCCTCCTCGCCTCGGCGCATCGCCTGCTGTTCCGGCGCATCCAGGAGCTCACCCTGACGGGCAACTCGAACGACCGGATCACCGCAGCCCTGGCCCCGGAGGCGGCGCACGTCTTCGATCTCCTCGCCGCCGCCCTCGGGGACGGTCCCGCCCCCGTGCCGGCGTGACCTCAGACTCCTGCCGAGGCCATCTCGATGATCGACCGGTAGTGAACGGCCGCGGACACCACGCACGGCCTGCGATCTCCCGGAGCCGCTCCTGTTCCCCGGGGGGCGGATCGCTCGCGACCACGGGGGTGACCGCCATGTCCGACCCTCCCGCAGTACCGAAATCCGTTGCCACGATCGGGCGTTGAGATTTCCATGCCCCTGCCACGTGGTCAACGGCGCCGGCCCGGCACCTTGGCCCGGCCTGGCCGGATCCGTACCGCGCTCGCTCCTTCGCCGAGCGCGAACCCCGGGCCGCGAGGCGCTGCCGATGTGCTGAAGTGGGTGAATGGATCTTCTGATACTGGGTGGGACCGCGTGGCTGGGCCGTGAGATCACGCGGCAGGCGCTGGGGCGCGGGCACGAGGTGACGTGTCTGGCGCGCGGCGAGAGCGGGGGCGTCGTCCCCGGGGCACGGCTGGTGGCGGCGGACCGGAAGGAGGACTCCGCCTACGCCGGACTCCTCGGCCGCGACTGGGGCGCCGTGATCGAGGTGTCGTGGCAGCCGGCCTTCGTCCGCGGCGCGCTCCGCGCCCTGGCGGGGCGGGCCCGGCACTGGACGTACGTCTCCTCCGTCAGCGCCTACGCCGACCACGGCACGGTCGGCGCCGACGAGTCGGCCGCGCTGCTGGCGCCGGCCGGGGGCGAGTACGTCGAGCGGGACGAGTACGGCGAGGCGAAGGTCGCGTGCGAAGCGGCTTCGCGCGCGGCTGTCGGAGAGCGGCTCGTCGTCGCCCGGGCCGGTCTGATCGGTGGTCCCGGCGACAACAGCGGGCGTTCTGGCTACTGGGTGGCCCGCTCCGCCCGCGAGGTGGACCAGCCGATGCTCGTACCCCGCTCCCCCGGGCTGCCGACCCAAGCGGTCGACGTGCGCGACCTCGCGGGCTGGTTGCTGGACCTCGCGCAGCGGGGCGCCACCGGGACCTTCGACGCCGTCGGGCCCGTCGTCCCCTTCGACGAGTGGGTCGACCTGTCGCGGCGCGTGGCCGGCCACACCGGACCGGTGGCGACGGCGGACCCGCAGTGGCTCCTCGACCAGGGGGTCGGGCAGTTCATGGGTCCCGAGTCGATGGCCATGTGGATGACGGATCCGCAGTGGGCGGGCTTCTCGGCGCGCAGCGGGGCCGCGGCGGGGGCGGCCGGGCTGCGCCACCGCCCGCGCGCGGAGATGCTGGAGGCCCTCCTGCAGTGGGAACGCGCCGAGGGCCTGGACCGCTCCCGCCGGGCGGGCCTGAGCACGGCACGCGAGCGCGAACTGCTCGCCGCGCTCCCCGTGCTCGGCGGCTGAGGCGGACGGCCGCACCGGGCAAGGCCCGAAGGCGGGCTGACCTGGAGCGATGCCTCGAGAACCGTGCTTGACGGGGACCGTTCTTCGCCCTAACGTCCGAGGACTTGGCCGGTTCCGCTCTGGACGAGGCCCGCCCGTACGTTCCGCTCCCCGGGGGACCCATGCACCACTACACCGATGCCCTCAAGAAGTACGCCGTCTTCGGCGGCAGGGCCACGCGCCGCGAGTTCTGGATGTTCTGGCTGATCGACACCGGACTCGTGATCGCCCTCGTCGTGCTGGACGACGCCCTCGGCACCTCCATACCGGAGACGGTCTACGCACTGGCCACGTTCCTGCCCTCCCTGGCCGTCACCGTGCGCCGCCTGCACGACACCGGCCGCTCGGGCTGGATGGTCCTCATAGCCGTCCTCCCGCTCATCGGCTACCTCTGGCTGCTCGTGCTGCTGGCGAGCAAGAGCTCGACCGACGAGTCCTACGGCCCCTACCCCGGCACCGCCGAGCCCCTGCCGGCCCACTGACGGCCGGGGCGGCAGCGGCGGTCACGGCCGGGGCCTCGTCGCGATGACGGCCCGGACGCGGACGGTCCGGGCGTAGGTGCCGCCCGGGTCGTGGTCCAGCAGGGCCTGCCGCAGCTCTGCCTCGAAGGCGGCCCTGCGGTCGCCGAAGCGGGCCGGGGCGGAGGAGGGGCAGGAGAACAGGAGGCCGGCCACCTGGTCCGCGGTGTGGCGCAGGCGCTGGTCCCACGTGATGGTCTCGATGCGGGAGAACGGCGACTTGGCGAGATGGTCCTCCGAGCCCTCCGAGCCCTCCGAGCCCTCCGAGCCCTCCGGACCCTCAGCGCCCTGCGAGTCCGCCGAACCCTCCGCCGGGCCCTCCGCCTCGCCCGACCGGTCCACGTCGTCCCAGTCGGCCCCCCTGCCCCGGCCGGGTCCGAGGAATCGTGCGCACACCTCCTCGGCGACCGCCGCCCAGGGCGGGTGCGGGACGCCCGGCCGGGCCACGGAGTCGACGAGGACGATCCCGCCCCGGGGCGCGAGTACGCCGTCCAGTTCGGCCGCCACCCGGGTCCGGTCCATCAGGTGGAAGGCCCGGCCGATGACGCACAGGTCGATCCGGGGCAGGCAGAGCCGGCCGATGCCGTCGGCGTGGCCCGCCAGCCAGGAAGTGTTCGTCAGGCCCCGCTCCTCGGCCAGCCGGGAGCCTTCGTCGAGCATGGCCGGCTCGGGGTCGACGGCGTAGACCTGATCGGCCATCGGAGCCAGGGCCAGGGTGATCGGGCCCGGCCCGGCGCCGAGGTCCAGTACGGTCTGCGAGCCGTCGAGCGCGAACCGGTCCGCGAGCAGCTCGTAGAACTCCGCCGGGTAGGCGGGCCGGTAGCGGGCGTAGTACGGAGCGGCGGACGCGTACGGGGTGCTCATGGGGTCCTCCCGGGCCGGGGTCGATCCGCCGATGGTGGGGCACAACCCGGCGCCCGGCGGCGACCGGCACCGGAAATCCCCCGTACGGATTCCCCGGCCGCCTCTCCCGAACGGTTCGGGCGCGCTACGGCGGTTCCGGCCGGCGCCCGGCGCGCAGCCCTACGTCGCCGCCGCCGACCGGTGGCCTCCGCTCGTGAACGGGTCGAGCCGGCGCCGGCGCCGGCTGATCGAGTCGGGGTCCCAGCCCGGCCGGGGTACCGACGCCAGCAACAGCCGGGTGTAGGGGTCCCGCGGCGAGGTGAGCAGCTCGGAGACCGGGCGGTGTTCCATGGTGCGGCCCCGGTACATGACGAGGGCCTCGTCGCAGACGTAGCGGACGACGGCCAGGTCGTGGCTGACGAAGACCAGCCCGATGCCGGTGTCGCGCCGGATGTCCGCGAGCAGGTTGAGCACCTGCGCCTGTACGGAGACGTCCAGCGCCGACACCGCCTCGTCGAGCACCAGGACGGCGGGTTCGACCGCCAGCGCCCGGGCGATCGCGGCGCGTTGGCGCTGCCCGCCCGAGAGGTGGCGGGGCAGGGAGGCCGCCTCGCGGTCGCCGAGGCCGACCTGGGCCAGCAGCTCCCGGACCCGGTCGGCCCGTGCCGCGCGGTCGCGGATCCCGTGCAGCCGGAGCACGCCGTCGATCGTCGCGCCGATGCCGATCCGGGCGTCCAGGGAGAGGTAGGGGTCCTGGAAGACGATCTGGACGGCCTTGGCACGGGCCAGCCGCGCCGCTCTCCCCCGTACGCTCGCGGCCAGCGGCTCGCCCTGGACGAGGATCCGGCCCGCGTCGGGGCGTTCGAGGCCGATCAGCATCCGGGCCGTGGTGGTCTTCCCGGAACCGGATTCGCCGACGATGCCGAGGGACCCGCCCGCCCTGAGGGTGAACGACAGGTCGTCGACCGCGACGACCACGGCGGCGCCGGTCCGGTAGGTCTTGCGCAGGCCGCTCACCTCGAGGAGGGCGGCGGTGGGGTCGGTGGTCAACTGTCCTCCGTGCAGGATGCGAGGGAAGGCGCGGGCGCCACTGCCAGTTCGGCCGTGCGGTGGCAGGCGACCTCGGCCGGACCGTGCCGTTGCAGCAGGGGTGGGGACTGGTCGCAGCGGCCGGGCTCGGCGAAGCGGCACCGGGGCGCGAAGGCGCAGCCGGGAGCGGACTCCAGCAGGCCCATCGGGGCGCCCGGAATGGGGGTGAGTCGGCCGAGCGGGCCTTCGAGCGGTGGTGAGGAACCGAGCAGGCCGGCGGTGTACGGGTGGCGGGGCGAGGTGAAGAGCTCCCCCACGGGCGCGGTCTCGACGATCCGGCCCGCGTACATCACGTAGATCCGGTCGCTGACCGCGGCGGCGAGTTCGATGTCGTGGGTGATCAGGAGGAGGCCGAGGCCGCGTTCGCGCTGGAGCCGTCCGAGGATGGCGAGGATCTCGGCCTGGGTGCTGACGTCGAGTGCGGTGGTCGGCTCGTCGCACAGCAGCAGCCGCGGTTCCGCGGTGAGGGCAGCGGCGATCACGACGCGCTGGAGCATTCCGCCGGAGAGCTCGTGCGGGTACTGGTTCAGGTGCCGGGCGGGGTCGGGCAAGCCCACCGCGCCGAGGAGTTCGGCCGCCCGGGCGTCGGCCTGGGCCTTGGACCAGCCGTGGACCAGGCGCAGCGGCTCGGTGAGGAAGTCTCCGACGCGGCGGACCGGGTTGATGGCGGCCCGCGGATCCTGGTAGATCATCGCCGCCTTGTTGGTCCGTACGTCGCGCAGGCTCGCGGCGTCGGCGCCGACCAGGTCGGTCCCGTCGACGCGCACCCGGCCGCCGATTTCGGCTCCTGCCGGGAACAGGCCGAGGGCGGCGCGGGCGGTGACGGATTTCCCCGAGCCGGATTCGCCGACCAGTGCGACGACCTCCCCGGCGGAGACCCGCAGGGCGACGCCGTCCAGGATCGGGCGGGCCATGGCGGGCAGTGAGACGCTGAGGTCTTCGTAGGCGAGCAGTGTCATCGGGAGTCCCTCCCCGCGAGCCGGTCGCCGAGGTTCTCCCCGACGACGTTGAAGGCGACGACCACCAGGACGACCGCGACGGCCGGCACGATCGCGGACAGGGCCTGCCCCTGCAGCACGGCCGCCTGGCCTTGGTTGATCATGGCGCCCCAGTCGGGGGTCGGCGGCTGTACGCCGAGCCCGAGGAAGGAGAGCGCGGCGAGGTCGAGCAGGGCGTAGCCGAAGTTCACCGTCGACTGGGCGAGCAGGGTCGGGGCGATGTTGGGCAGCATCCTGCGGACCGTCACGAACAGGGCGGAGTGGCCCTGGACCCGGTAGGCGGCGATGTAGGGGCGGGCCTTCTCCTGGACGGCGAGGCCGCGGACGAGCCGGGCGGTGTACGGCATGTAGGCGATCGCCATGGCGAGGACCGGAGCCGTCATCCCCTTGCCGAAGAGGGCCACCGCGAGGATCGCCAGCAGCAGCGCGGGGAAGGCGAACACGACGTCGAGCACCCGGCCGGTCACGGTGTCGATCCACCCGCCGCGCCAGGCGGTGAACAGGCCGACCGCCGTGCCCAGGAGCGTGGAGAACAGCACCACCGCGAGGGGTCCGGCGAGGCTGGTCCGGGTACCGGCGATCAACGCCGAGAAGGTGTCGTGGCCGCCCTGGTCGGTGCCCAGCCAGTGGTCGGCGCTCGGGCCGAGGAGGGTGTCGCCGAGCCGGCCGAAGGTCGGGTCCTGGGGGGCGAGCCACGGCGCCAGCAGCGCCACCAGGACGAACAGGACGAGGAGCAGCAGACAGGCCTGCTGGAGCCGGCTGCCGCCGAGGGCCCGGAGGCGGGTCAGCCGGCGGCGGCCCTCGGCCGCGACCGCGGCCTGTGCCGCCCGTGCGGTCGGCCCGGTCGGCCCGGTCGGTGCGGTGTGTACGGTCATCGGGCGCTCCCCGCCGCGGCCATGCGCGGATCGATCAGCGGGTGCACCAGGTCGACGAGGGCGTTGACCACGACGAACGCGGCCACCACCAGCAGGACGATCGCCTGGACCACCTGGAAGTCCAGCTGGTCCACCGACTGCACCAGCAGGGAACCCACTCCGGACATCCCGAAGGCGGTCTCGACGATCGCGGTGCTGACCAGCATCCCCGAGACCAGGAGCGCGGAGACGGTCACGATCGGTCCCAGCGCGTTGCGCAGGACGTGCCGTCGGATGACGGTCCGCCGCGGTGTCCCCCGGCTGAGGGCCACCTCGACGTGCTCACGGCGCAGTTCGTCGAGCATCGCCGAGCGGGTCACGCGGGTCACGAGCGCCACGAAGGTCACGGACAGGGCCGCGGCCGGGAGCACCACGTGGTGCAGGCGGTCCAGGACGCCGGTGCCGTTCCCGATCGTCGGGAACCACCCCAGCTGCACGCCCAGTACCGATCGGAGGAGGAGCGCGGCGACGAAGGCGGGCGCGGCGGCGCCCACGGTCACCAGGAGCATCAGGGTGCGGTCGGTCCGCGTGCCCCGGCGCAGCGCGCCCACGACACCGGATCCGATGCCCACCACCGCGATCATCAGGGCCGATACGCCGATCAGCAGCATGGACGCGGGCAGCCGGGACCAGATGACCGAGGAGACGTCCTGGTGGAAGAGGTAGGAGCGGCCGAAGTCCCCGTGCAGGACGCCCTCCAGCCAGTTCCCGTACCGGACCAGGAACGGCTCGTCGAAGCCGTACTGGCGGCGGATCTCGGCGAGTTCCTGCGGGCTGGGGCTGCGCCCCTTCACGAGGAAGGAGGCGGGGTCCCCCGGGGCCAGGAACAGCGAGGAGAAGACGAGGAAGGAGGTGACGAGCAGGGTCGCCGCCATGCCGGCCAGCTTGCGCAGCACCCGCCCGGCCCGTGCCAGCGCGACGGTCATCCCTTCGCCCCTATCTCGGCCGCCCACGGGTAGTAGAGGTAGGCGATGGACGGCTGGACGCCGGTGATCCGCTTGCCGAGGAACACGCTCACGGGCTGGGTGTAGAGGGGCAGCCAGGGCAGTTCGCGCATCGCGATCCGCTGGGCCTCGGCGTTGGCGGCCGTGTGATCGACGGGATCGTAGCTCGCGACCCCCTTGTCGACGGCCTTGTCGAAGGCGGGGTCGGACCAGTTGCCGTAGTTGCTGAAGGCGCCGGTCTGCAGGGAGCCGTACATGTCCAGCGGGTCGGTGATGGACGTGTACCAGAAGGTGAGGAAGAGGTCGATGCCCTCGCGCGCGGCCGGGTCGGTGAAGAGCGTCGTGTACTTCTCCGCGGAGACGGAGTCGATCTGCGGCTTCAGTCCGATGGCCGTGGCGGCCTGGGCGACGGCCTGCGTGATGATGGTCGTCTGGGAGTCCAGCGGGCTGGTCGCGATCACCACCTTCTGGCCGTTCACTCCGGCCTCCGCGGCGAGCGCCTTGGCCTTGGCCGGGTCGTACGGGTACTTGGGGAGTTCCTTGAGGATCGCGTCGCGGGTCGCGGCGGGCGCCTCGTTCCAGAGGTTGTCGGTGACGAGCGAGTCGGCGACCTGGCCGACCCCGCCGGCGCCGGCCTTGACGATGCCCTCGCGGTCGATGGCCATGAGCAGGGCCTGGCGCACCCGGGCGTCGCCGAGCGGGCCCTTGAGGTTGGCGACCACCTCGTCGGCGACCGTGGTGTTGCGGCCGAAGTAGAGGGTTCCGGCCCGGGTGTCGCGCAGTTGGGAGTAGGCGTTCGGCGGGACCATCCAGCCGCCGTCGACCTCGCCGCTCTGGAAGGCGTTGACGCGGGTGGTCGCGTCGGCCAGGAAGACGAACTTCACCTCGCCGGACTTGGCCTTGAGGGCGGGGTTCCAGTAGTCGTCGAAGCGCTTGAGCGTGAGGGACTGGCCGGAGGTCCAGGAGCCGAAGGAGAACGGGCCGGTGCAGTTCACGCCGGTCTGCGGATTGCCGTAGTTCTTGCCGGACTTGGCGAGGGTGGCGGCGGACTCCACCGTGCCCGGGCTGGCGGCGAGGTACTTGTTGAAGGTGGAGTCGGGCCGCGCCAGGGTGACGGTGACCTCCATCGGCCCGGTGCGGTCGACCGACTTCACGTTCCGGAAGGGGTTGGCCCAGACGCTGGCCGTCTCCGGGTCGAGGTTGCGGCGCAGCGAGGCCACGACGTCGTCGGCGGTGAGCGTGGTCCCGTCGTGGAACCGCACGCCGGGGCGGATCTGGTAGACCCAGGTGGTGGGCGTCGGGTTGGTGTACGAGGACGCGAGGTTCGGCGAGGTCGTCAGATCGGGGTTCCAGCGGAGCAGGCTCTCGCAGACGTTGGCGAGGATCTGGTTGGGCGGGTAGTCGAACGAGTAGGCGTAGTCGATGGTGGTCGGCTCCGCGAAGATCGACCAGGTGAAGGAGTCCACGGGGCCGGCGGCGGCCGGCGTCGCGTCGGTGATCTCGAAGGCGGTGGCTCCGTCCTTCCGTCCGCCCGTGGTGCCGCTGCACGCGGTGGTGACGAGCACCGCGGCGGCCGCGAGGGCTGCCGACAGGGCGTGGCGGATCCGGCTGCGTCGGTGGTGCGGCGATCCCGATGTGGCTGATGACATCGTCTGGCTCCCTGAGGGGTGAGCGTGGTGGGGTTCGTGCTGCTCGGCCGGTGGCGGCCCGGCCGGCGACTGCCCGGTCCGCCGGCAGTCCGTGATCGGTAGGTCGGTGGGTCGGTGCGCGGGTGCCCGGCTGCTCGGTGGGCAGGTGTGCGGGGGTGCCCGGCTGCCCGGTGGGCAGGTGTGCGCGGTGCGCAGGGGGTCCGGTGCGCAGGGGCTCCGGTGCTCAGTCCGTCGCGGCGAAGACGAGTTCGCCGTCGAGGTAGGTCCGGAGCACCCGGGTGTCGGCGATCTCCTCGCTGGGGTGGGCGAAGGGATCCCGGTCGAGGACGACGAGGTCCGCGTACTTGCCCGCCTCGACGGTTCCGGTGACCTCGTCGAGGTGGTTCACCCATGCGCTGCCCGCGGTGTAGGCGGTCAGTGCCTGGGAGAGGGTCAGTGCCTGCTCCGGGAAGAAGGGAGCCAGGGGTTCGAAGGTCCCGGACGCGTGGGGGGCCTCGTCGGGGACGGCGCGGTTGACGGCGACGTGGATGCCCCACAGCGGGTTGGGGCTGCTCACCGACCAGTCGCTGCCGGCGACGAGGCGGGCGCCGGCCCGCTGCAGGTCCCCGAAGGGGTACTGGAGGGCGGCCCGTTCGGGTCCCAGGAAGGGGATGGTCAGCTCGTCCATCTGCGGCTCGTGGGCGGCCCACAGCGCCTGGATGTTCGCGGCCGCTCCCAGGCTCGCGAAGCGTCCGATGTCGTCGGGGTGGACGATCTGCAGGTGGGCGAGGTGGTGGCGGTTGTCGTTGGGGCCGTTGGCCGCCCGGGCCGCGGCGAGTGCGTCGAGCACCTCGCGCACGGCGCGGTCCCCGAGTGCGTGGAAGTGGACCTGGAAGCCGGAGCGGTCGAGCCGGGACACCGCCTCGGTGAGCAGTTCCGGTTCGATGAAGCTCAGTCCGGAGTTCGCGGTGGCGCAGCCGCAGCCGTCGAGGTAGGGCTCCAGCAGTCCGGCCGTGAAGTTCTCGGCGATGCCGTCCTGCATGATCTTGATGCTGGTGGCGTTGAAGCGGCCGACCTGTCCGGTGCGGCGGCGCTCCTCCAGTTCGGGTATCTGCTCCAGGCCGCGCTCGCGGTCCCACCACAGGGCGCCGACGACGCGTGCGCGCAGGGAGCCCTCGCGGGCCGCCCGCAGGTAGACCCCGTAGTTGTCGGGGTTGCCGGGGAACGCGCCGATCATGGCGTCCTGCCAGCTGGTCACGCCGAGGGAGAAGAGGTGCTCCTGCGCGGCGAGGAGGCCGGCGTGCGCCTCCTCTGGCGTCGCGATGGGCACGTGGCGGGCCACCAGGTCCATGGCGCCCTCCTGGAGGGTGCCGGCCGGGGTTCCGTCGGCGTCCCGCTCGATCCGGCCGTCCACCGGGTCGGGAGTGGTGCGGTCGACGCCCGAGAGTGCGAGGGCGCGGGTGTTGACCCAGGCGCCGTGGCCGTCCCGGTTGGTGAGCATGACGGGCCGGTCCGGCACCACCGCGTCGAGCATGGCGCGCGTCGGCGTGCCCCCGGGGAAGACGTCCATGGACCAGCCGCCGCCGCGGATCCAGGCCGCTTCGGGGTGCTCCTCGGCGTACGCGGCCACCACCGCCAGGTAGCCGTCGATCGACCGTTCCTCGCTGAGGTCGCAGCTCAGCATCTGTACGCCGGCCACCGCCGGGTGCACGTGGGCGTCCTGGAACCCCGGTACGAGCAGTCCGCCCGCGAGGTCGACCACCTCGGTGTCCGCGTCCGCGAGGGAGCGCACGGTGGCGTCGTCGGCGACGGCGAGGATCCGTCCGCCCCCGATGGCGACCGCGGCATCGACCGGGGCCGGCCCGGTCGCGGTGAAGACCTTCCCGCCCACGAATACGGTGTCGGCCCGCTGCCTGTTGTTGGACATCGACGCATCCTCCGGCTCGGCGGGCAGACCCGCACGGCTTGTTTGTTGAGGAGGAGTGAACGGGAGCGCAACATTGTTGTCAACGGTGTTGCGCCGCCTCCGTTCCACATCGTTACACTGGCCCCACCATGCCGAAGTCATCCGACGCACCCGCCCGGTCCAAGCGCGCGGGCAGCCAGCTCACACCTGACGCCATCATCGAAGCGAGCCTGCGCATCGCGGCCCGCGGGAGTGAGGACGCCTTCACCGTCCGACGCCTCGGCGAGGAGCTCGGCGCCGACCCGACCGCGATCTACCGGCACTTCCGCGACAAGGACGAGCTGCTGCTGTCCGTCGCCGACCGCACGCTCGGCGAGGTGCTCGACAGCATCCCCGAGGGGCTCGACTGGAAGGGCCGGCTGCGGGCGCTCGCCGACGGCTCACTGGAGGTGGCGCTGAAGTACCCGGTGGTCGGTTCGACCATGGCCAGCCGGACCACCCGGCGGCCCAACGAGTTCCGGGTGGTCGAGCTCATCCTCGGCGCCGTCATGGAGGCCGGGCTCGACGGGGCCGAGGCGGCCGTCCACTACCGCATGGTCGGCGACTCGCTCCTCGCGTACGTCGGCCAGCGCGCCGCCTACCTGCTGTTCGACCCGGACATCCGGGCGGCCGACGAGTCCTCCTGGAGCCGCGAGTACCGCTTGGTCGACGCGGAGGGATTCCCGAACATCACCCGGCTGAGCACGCAGCTCGCCGAGGTGACGGACGAGCAGATCTTCCTCGCCAGGGTGGAGGCGCTGATCACGGCGATCGAGAAGCGCGTGGAGGAGCTCCGCGCGACGTAGGACCTGCCGGGCGGCGTGGGCGCGGTCAGCCGGTGCAGCCCGGGACGGCGCCGGCCGGGCTGCAGTTGTTCGGCCGGTTGTCGCGGACGACGTCACCGTTCAGGGTGAGGGTTCCGGACGCCTTGAAGATGCCGCCGCCGTCGCCCGCCCGGTTGTGGGTGATCGTGTTCTCCTCCAGCGTGGTGGTGCCCGATCCGGCGGACCCCCCGGCGGCGTAGAGGCCGCCGCCCTGAGCCGTGCCGTCCTTCGCGGTGACCGTGTTGCGCAGGACCTTGTTGCGCCTGGCCCTCAGGGTGCCGCCGTCGGGGTTGTCGAGGCCGCCGCCCTGAGCGGTGCCGTTCGGCGCGTCGGCGGTGTTGCCGGTGATGCGGCTGTCGGTCAGGTCCAGCGTGCCGAAGGGGCCGAGCCGGACCCCGCCGCCGCGTGCGTTGCCGTCCCGGGCCACTGCGCGGTTGCCGCTGATCTCCACCTTGGTCACCGTCATCAGGGCGTTGTTCGCGATGGCCCCGCCCTGGGCGAAGCCGTGCGGGGCGTCGGAGGTGTTGTGCGTGATGGCACCGCCGGTCACTCTCATCCTGCCGGGCTCGGGGATGCCGTTGGCGACGGCTCCGCGGGCGAACCCGTTCGGGGCGAAGGACCGGTTCCCGCTGACGGTGGTGTTTTTGATGGTTGTCTCGGCGAAGCTGATGATGCCGGCCCCGAAGGCGAAGCTCTCCTTGGCCTTCGTCACGGAGGCGGTGTTCCCGGTGAGCCGGGAGTGGGTGACCTTGAGCGGGCCGTCGTTCGCGATGCCGGCGCCCGCGGCGACGCCGCCGGCCTCGCTGCCGCTGTAGATGACGCGGTTCCCGCTGACCTCGGTCTCGCTCACGCTCCCCGTGCCGGGGTTGTCGATGCCGCCGCCCTGTGCGTACACGTCGGCCCGGGACGTGTTGCCGGTGAACCTGCTGCGCGTCACCTTCATCGTTCCGGCATTGGAGATGCCGCCACCGCAGGCGAGTCCCGGAAAGCCGGGGAACGCGGGGCAGTCCGTGGCGAAGCCGCCGCTGATGGTCGTGCGGGTGAGCGTGAGGTTGCCCGTGTCACTGACGAAGAGGATCCGGAACCTCGGCACCTTGCCGGCGTGCCCGTCCCGCCGGATCGTGGCCCCGTGTCCCTCGATGGCGATCTCACTGGTGATCACCGGCAGCCCGTTGCCGGGGTTCTCGGGGTCGGGCGCCGTCAGCGTGTACGTGCACCGGTCCGCCAGCCGGAGCGTGTCCGGTCCGGGTGAGGCGTTCGCCTCGTTGATCGCCGCGACGAGGTCGGGCACCGAACAGCGGACCTGCACCGAGGCGGCGTGGGCGGCCGGGACGGGGACCGCCACCAGCGCGCCCGCCACCAGGCCGATGACGGCCGGGACATGCCGACGAGACATCCGAGACTCCTTCTGCGTGTATGACCGGCCGTCAGGGACCGCGAACCGGCCGGGCCCAGCCGACCATGTGCGACCGCTCTCGGCTCCCCCAGGTGATCCGTACGGGCGGGCTGACAGCCCGTACGGATCACAAGGACGCGCGAACGGACCAAGCCGCCGGACGCGGGGCCGGCCGCCTTGATCACTTCACCGGGAAAAGCCCTCGCCAGAAACTTCGCACGTATGTACTCTGAGCAGGCGTCAAACCTGATCACGTTCAAAAACAAAAAATGGGGGGGCCGGTGCGTAATCGCCGACTCATGCTGTCCACCGCCGCAATCGTCGCGGCCGGTGTCGGACTCGTCCCGGGTGTCGCCAACGCGACGGGCCAGGACGGAGCCAAAGGGACGGACCACCGGGGGGTGTCCGTTCCCGACCTCGATCTGAGCAAGATCGCGGCCAAGGCGTACAAGGAGGGGACCACCACCTCCAGCCCTGCTTCCAAGACGGTCCACCCGGCCGCCAAGGACGGCAAGCAGGCCGCGGGCGCCACCGCCGAGCCGACGGTCGCCCTGGAGGCCGGAGCCACCAGCGCGCACGGCGTGGAGCTGAAGCTCGCCGTCACCAGCGACCCGGGCACCGCGCTCGGCGTGCAGGTCGAGTGGGGCGACGGCAGCCAGATCCAGGTGGGTGCCAACGGCCCCACCAACCTGACCGAGAACCACGTGTACGCCAAGTCCGGCGTCTACACCGTCAAGGTCTCCCTGGTCGACGGCAGCGGCGTCCGCGGAACCAACCAGATCGTCGTGCAGACCGCGGGCAACGAGTTCACCCCGCACGCTCCGACCCGTCTGCTGGACACCCGTGCGGGCATCGGCGGGGCCGCGAAGAAGGTGCCCGCCTTCGGGACCGCCCGCATCAAGGTCGGCGGCGCCGCTCAGATCCCGGCCGGTGTGACCGCCGTGGCCCTGAACGTCACCGTCACCAACCCCTCGAAGGACGGACACGTCCGCGTGTACGCCGAGGGCGGCGAGGTGCCGACCACGTCGAACGTCAACTACACCCCGGGGCAGACCGTCCCGAACATGGTGATCGCGTCGGTCGGCCAGAACGGCTACGTGGACATCTACAACCACGGCGCGGGCGAGCTCGACCTCATCGCCGACGTCACCGGTTACTTCTCCAAGTCCGCCGCCAACGGCTACACCTCGCTCGAGCCGAGCCGTATCGTCGACACCCGCGAGGGCCTCGGCACCAGCCAGGGCAAGGTCGCGGGCTACGGAACCTTCAACACCCCGGTGCGCGGCCGCGCGGGCGTCCCGGCGACCGCCACGGCCGTCGCGCTCAACGTGACCGTCCACGAGCCCAACATGGAAGGCCACCTGACCGTCTACCCCGGCGGCCCGGCGCCGACCTCGTCGAACCTGAACTTCGGCCAGGGCCAGACCATCGCCAACTCGGTCATCGTCCCGATCGGCCCCGACGGCAAGATCAGCTTCCGCAACGGTGCCGGCGCCGGCACCCACGTGATCGTCGACGTCGTGGGCTACTACAGCCCCGAGAGCCCGAGCGCGCTGATCCGCACCGCCCCGAGCCGCTGGTTCGACACCCGCGAGTGGGGCAACCCGCTCGATGGCCGCTCCTACATCTACGGCCGGGTCATGGGCGGAGACACGAACGTCACCGCGCTCGTCACCAACGCCACCGTCACCAACCCCGAGGGCACCGGCTTCCTGACGGTCTCCCCGGACCCCAACTCGTGGGCCGCCTACGAGGGCGGCTGGGAGACCTGGCCGACCCCGCCGAACTCCTCCAACCTCAACTGGACCTACCGCAAGACCGTCCCGAACCTGGTCCAGGCGAGCTCCGGCGTCAACAACGTGATCGACTTCTGGAACATGGGCTACCAGTCCACGGACCTGCTCGTCGACACCTTCGGCTTCTACGCCAAGAACTGACGCCCGGCCCACCGGCAGTAGCTGCCGGCTGAACCGCCGGCACGG
This sequence comes from Streptomyces sp. NBC_00207, assembly GCF_045160965.1. Lineage (NCBI taxonomy): Bacteria > Bacillati > Actinomycetota > Actinomycetes > Kitasatosporales > Streptomycetaceae > Streptomyces > Streptomyces sp. NBC_00207. The sequence goes on from NZ_CP130715.1 coordinate 999,258, forward strand.
CGCCCCGGGAGCGGACCCCAGTGGTCCCGCTCCCGGGGCGCCGTGCGTCGTTTCCGGCCCGGTCCCGGCCCCGCATCACTTCGACGGGGTCAGCCGCTCCCACAGGAAGGTGTGGACGAGAGCCTCGTTGAAGGCGGTCTGCCGGTGGTCGGTGGCGCCCGCGTGGCCGCCGCCGAGGTGCTCGTGGAAGAGCACCGGATGCCCGGACTCGCGCAGCCGGGCGGCCATCTTGCGGGCGTGGCCCGGGTGAACGCGGTCGTCGCGGGTGGAGGTGAGCAGGAGCAGCGGCGGGTACGCGGGCCCGTCCGCCCGGACCTGGTGGTACGGGGAGATCCGCTCCAGGTGGGGACGGTCGGCCGGGCTGTCGGGATCCCCGTACTCGGCGATCCAGCTGGCGCCGGCGAGCAGCTTGTGGAAGCGGAGCATGTCCAGCAGGGGCACGTGGGCGACGACCGCGCCGAACAGTTCCGGGTTCCGGGTGAGCATCGCGCCCATCAGCAGTCCGCCGTTGCTGCCTCCCTCGATGCCCAGCTGGGCGGGGGTGGTGATGCCCCGGGCGGTGAGGTCCCGGGCGACGGCGGCGAAGTCCTCGTACGCCCGGACCCGGTTCGCGCCGAGGGCCGCCCGGTGCCAGTCCGGCCCGTACTCGTGCCCGCCCCGGATGCCGGCGACGACGTAGGTACCGCCGCGCGCGAGCCAGGCCCGTCCGGTGAGCGCGCTGTACTGCGGGACCATGGAGATCTCGAAGCCGCCGTACCCGTAGAGCAGGGTGGGGCCCGGGCCGGGGCGGTCCTCGGGTCCGACGACGAAGTACGGGACCCGCGTGCCGTCCGCGGAGGTCGCGAAGTACTGGCTCACGGCGAGGCCGGCGGTGTCGAAGAGCGCCGGGCCCTGCTTGACGCTCTCGCCGTCGCCGCCGGCCGTGCCCCGGTAGAGGGTGGACGGCTGGAGGAAGCCGGAGACGTGGTGGAAGTACTCGTCGCTCACGTCCGGGTCGGTGCAGGTGACCGAGGCGGTGGACAGCGGGGGTACGCCCGGCAGGGGTGCGCGCCGCCAGCCGCCGGGCTCCGGGGTGAGGAGCTCCATCCGGGAGGAGACGTCGGCGCGGGTGCTGAGGATGAGGTGGTTGCGGGTCCAGCTGTATCCGGCGAGCGCGGTCCGCTCGTCCGGGGTGAACAGCACCTCGGCCTCCCGCTCCCCCGCCCGGAAGGCGTCGAAGTCGAAGGCGAGCAGGCTGCCCGCGGGGTGGCCGAGCCACGGCGTCTTGGGGGTGACGGTCAGCCACTGCCGGTGGACGGAGGCGCCCGCGTCGTCCGGTACGTCGATCTTCACCGGCGGGCCGGCGGGGTCTTCCGGAAGGAGGAGGAGTTCCTTGTTCCAGAAGTCGATCTGCCGGTGGACGAAGTCCCGTTCGAAGCCGGGGGTGTCGTCGTGCCATCCGCTCGCGGACAGGTCCGTGGGCCGGCCCTCGTAGACCAGCTCCGCGTCTTCGAGCGGGGTGCCGCGCCGCCAGCGGCGCACCTGGAGCGGGTATCCGGACGCGGACATCGAGCCGGGGCCGAAGTCGGTCCCGATCCAGATCCGGTCGTGGTCGATCCATCCGATCCGGGTCTTGGCCTCCTCGACCGTGAACCCGTCCTCGACGAATTCCAGGGTCTCCAGGTCGAACTCGCGCACGACGCAGGCGTCGGCGCCGTCCCGCGACAGCATGACCAGGGCGTGCCGGTGTCCGGGGGCCAGGACGGTGCTTCCCGCCCAGGCCCACTTCTCCTCCTCGGCCCCGGCCAGTGCGTCCAGGTCCAGGACCACCTCCCAGGCCGGCCGGTCCGTGCGGTACTCCTCGAGCGTGGTCCGCCGCCACAGCCCGCGTACGTGGTCGGCGTCCTGCCAGAAGTTGTAGAGGTGGCGGCCCCGGCGGACGACGTACGGGATCCGGCCGTCGTCGTCCAGCACCTCGCGCATCTCCTGCTCGAGCACCTTGAACCCGGGGGCGCCGGTCAGCGCCTCAACGGTCTCGGCGTTGCGCTCCCGGACCCAGTCGAGGGCGGCCTCGCCGGATACGTCTTCCAACCAGAGGTAGGGGTCTTCATCGCTCATCAGGCGATTGTGCAGGAAGACGGGCCGTGCGCAGGGCCGAGTGCACCGACCAGACCACCGAGACCAGCGGGACCGCGACCACCGCGCCGACCACTCCGGCCGCGATGGCCCCCGCGACCACCGAGATCGCCACCACCAGCGGGTGCAGCTGCACCGCCCGGCTCATCACCAGCGGGTGCAGCAGATGGCCCTCGATCTGGCCGATGACCACGATCAGCGCCACCACGATCCCCGCCACGAGAGGCCCCTTCGCGGCCAGCGCGACCACGGCGGCGATCGCCAGCGCGACCGGCGACCCGATGAGGGGGATGAAGGCCGCGAAGAACTCCAGCACCGCCAGCGGAACGGCCAGCGGGACCCCGAGGAAGTACAGCGCCAACCCGACGAGGACGGCGTTCGTCGCCGCGACCAGCAGGATGCCGTGGGTGTAGCCGGTGAAGGTACGCCAGGCCGCCCGTCCGGCGATCGCCACCCGGTCGCGGGCCGGCTCGGGCAGCTGCGCGCAGAACCACGACCACTGCCGGTCGCCGCCGTGCAGGAAGAAGACCGAGCAGAAGACGGCGAGGGCGAGGACGGTCAGGACGTGGACCAGGCGCCCGGCTCCGCTGACCGCCTGGCTGAGAACCGTGGAGCGGTGGCTGGAGAGGTACGCGCCGATCCGGGCCTGGACGTCGGAGAGTGCTCGCGGGTTCAGCCGGAAGGGGGGCCGCTCCAGCCACGCCTCGATGCTGGCGAGCCCCTCGCGGAACTCCCGGGCCAAGGTCGTGCTCTCCCCCGCCACCGCCTCGCCGACCAGCGTCAGCACGCCCAGCAGCAGCAGCGTGCTGCCGACGAGGGCCACGGCGACGGCGAGCGTGCGGGGCAGGGCGTGCGCGATGCGCCGGGTGGGCGCCCAGAGCAGCGCCGAGACGACGAGGCCGAGGAAGAGGGCCACGGCGATCTCGTGGAACCGGCCCAGCACGGCGAAGACCGCGTAGACGGCGGCGCCGACGACCAGCAGACGCCAGGCGTACGACGCGGCCGTACGCAGGAAGGGTGACACCGGCGGCATGGTCCATGGGTGCCACCGCGGCCCGCCGATGCCACGCGCCGGGTCCCGGATTCGCCCGTCCGGGGCGGCGGGGAGGCGTCCGGGGAGTACCTACGGAGGCCTCGGGGTGGTCGGGTCCGGCGCCGGCGCCGGGAAAATGCGTTGCCCCGGCGGGGGCGCACGCCGACGATGGCATCTCGTGAGCACCTCCCGACTGACCGCCGTACTGCCCGATCTCGCACCGTGGCGGTCCAGCCGCGACTTCCGGCTGCTGTTCTACCAGGGGACGGTGACGTACTTCGGCTCGTTCATGGCGATGATCGCGCTGCCGCTCCAGATCAAGCACCTGACGGACTCGCCTCTGGCGGTCGGCGCGATGGGCGCGGTGGAGCTGGTTCCGCTGGTGGTCTTCGGGCTGTACGGGGGCGCCCTCGCCGACGCGGTCGACCGGCGGCGGATGATCCTGCTGACCGAGGCGGGGCTCGGGGTGCTGGCCCTGGTGCTCCTGGTGAACGCGCTGCTGCCGGATCCGCTGCTGTGGCCGCTGTACGTGGTCGCGGCCGGCGTGTCGGCCCTGGCCGGGCTCCAGCGGCCGGCCCTGGACTCGCTGATGGCGCGGATCGTGCCGCACGACCAGCTGACCGCGGCCGCCGCCCTCAACGGGCTGCGCTACCAGTTCGGCGCGATCGCCGGCCCCGCGGTGGCGGGTCTGGTCGTCGCCTACGCCGGGTACGCCTCGGCCTACTCCGTCACCGTCGTGGGCTTCCTCGTCTCCGTGCTGCTGTGTCTGCGGCTCAGTCCGGCGCCGCCCGTGCGGGGCGCCGAGCGTCCCTCGCTGCGCGGGATCGCCGAGGGCGCGCGGTACGCGTGGAGCCGGCCCGTGCTGCTGGGGACGTACGCCGTCGACCTGGCGGCGATGTTCTTCGCCTTCCCGAACGCGATCTTCCCCTTCCTCGCGGACGAGCTGGACGCGGTGTGGGCGCTGGGTCTGATGTACGCGGCGGGGGCGGTGGGCTCCCTGGTACTGGGGCTGACCAGCGGCTGGGTGTCCCGGATACGTCGGCACGGGCTGCTGGTGGTGGCCGGGGCTACGGTCTGGGGGCTGGCGATCGCGGCGGCCGGCGCATCCGGAGGGATCTGGATCGTGCTGCTGTGCCTCGCGGTGGCGGGCGCCGGCGACATGCTGAGCGGGCTGGGGCGCGCCACGATCTGGAACCAGACGATCCCCGAGGAGCTGCGGGGCCGGCTCGCGGGCATCGAGGTGCTCTCGTACAGCGTGGGCCCGCAGCTGGGCCAGGTCCGGGCGGGCACGATGGCCGGATGGACCGGTACCCGCTCGGCCTTCTGGAGCGGCGGTCTGGCCTGCGTGGCATCGGTGGCGGTGCTCGCCGCGCTGCTGCCGAAGCTGATCTCCTACGACGCCGACACCGACGAGGACGCACTGCGCCGCCGGGCGGCCCGGGCGGCGGAGCCGAGCGGCGCGGTGGCCTGACGCCCGCCCGTGCTCAGTTCTCCTTCTCGGCGAGGATCCGGTCGGCCGCGTAGTGCGGGCAGTTGGTGGCGTGCCAGGTCACCGAGAGCGAACAGGGTCCGGTCCGCAGGGTCCGCACCGCGCCGTCGGCGGCGGTGGCCTTGCAGAAGGGACACACGACGGTCTCCGGGCGCAGTAGATCGAACATGCCGTGTCCTTCCCGCAGCTTTCTCACACCGGACCAGTCCAGAACTATCAAATCCGGCGCCATTCGGCCCCAGTACCCACAAGTACGGATGGATATTGGATGCCGTGGCCCAGCGGGAAGAGCGGTGGGACGGCCACCGGGAGACGTCCCCGGGCGGCGGCCGCGCCGGCGATGACCCGGGCTGCGGACCGGAGTTCGGGGTCGGTCCACGAGTAAGTGGCCACGCTCGCCGTCACGTCGGGAAGATGGACGACGTCGTAAGGGTTGCGCAGGGCCACCGCGATGACGGGGACGCCTGTCGCGGTGAGACGGTCGACCAGGGCGCACTGGGCGCTCCGCACACCGAGGTTGTACGTGCACACCAGCACGGCGTCGTGGCCCCGGGCGGCGGCCGCGGCACGTGCGGTGTCCCCGGGGGTGGGGGCGAGCCCGGTGGGCGCGGCGCTCGCGGTGAAGCCGAGCCGTACGAGGGCCTCGGCGAGCACCGTGGTGGGCGGGACGGCGCTGCCCGTCGGGGAGGCCGGATCGGCGCCGGTGACCAGCAGGCGCGGGCGGGTGGCGGGTGAGAGCGGGAGCAGGCCGGACCGGTTGGTGAGCACGGTCGTGGTGCGTTCGGCGATCCGGTCCGCTTCCCCCAGGTGCGCGGGGTTCCCGACGACCGCGCCGACGGCCGCGCCGGTGCCCGCGCCGAGACCTCGGGCGGTTTCGAAAAGGCCGAGCGCCTGCTTGAGCCGCAGGATGCGCAGGACGGACCGGTCGATGCGCTCCTCGCCGAGTTCGCCGGCGCGGACGGCCCGGAGGACGGCCTGGTGGGCGCGGGGCAGGCTGGGCGGGTTGAGGAGCTGGTCGCAGCCGGCCCGCAGCGCGCGGACGGGGATCTCCTCGTCACGGTACTTCCTGCGTACGCCGGCCATGCCGAGGGAGTCGGTGACGATCACCCCGCGGTGGCCCAGGCGTTCGCGCAGCAGGCCGGTGACGACCCGCTGGGACAGGGTGGCCGGGTCGCCGGAGGGGTCGAGGGCGGGGACGACGATGTGGGCGGTCATGACGGAGCCGACGCCGGCGGCGACGGCCGCCGCGAACGGGGGTTCGTCGAGGGCTTCCCACTGGGCGCGGGTGCGGTCCAGGACGGGCAGGCCGGTGTGGCTGTCCTCGGCGGTGTCGCCGTGGCCGGGGAAGTGCTTGGCGGTCGCCGCGACGCCGGCGTCCCGCAAGCCGCGGATCTGGGCGGCGACGAGCGCGGCGACGGCCTCGGGGTCGGACCCGAAGGAGCGCACGCCGATGACCGGGTTGGCGGGGTTGGTGTTGACGTCGGCGACGGGCGCGTAGTTCTGCCGGACGCCCATCGCGGCCAGTTCGGTGCCGGCGATCCGGGCGGCCGACCGGGCGTCCCCGGGCGCTCCCGCGGCTCCGAGTGCCATCGCGCCGGGCAGCAGGGCGGCCGGGTGTCCGATGCGGGCGACGGCGCCGTGCTCCTGGTCGGTGGAGATCAGCACCGGTACAGGAACGGGCTGCGCGAGCGCCGCCCGCTGGATGCCGGCGGAGAGGGCGGCGACCTGGAGCGGGTCGCGGATGTTGCGGGTCGAGGAGTAGTAGGCGATCCCGCCGACGTGGTACCGGGCGATCAGCTCGGCCGCGTCGGCGACGCCGTGCAGGCTCCGGTTGGCCCGTTGGTCCGCCGCGTCGGGGGCGGTGGCGCGGTGCCCGTGGATGCGTACGACGAAGAGCTGGCCGACCTTCTGGGCCAGGTCCATGGCATCGAGCAGGGCGTGCGGTCCGGCCGCGGGGTCGGCGACGGCTCCGGTGGCCTCCGCCATCGTCAGCGCCGCGCCCGTCACGGCCGCGGACAGGAACGCCCGGCGCGAAGTCGTCATGGAGCGGACGGTAGCCATCCGCTTCCCCGGATCCGGCCGCGACGCGCAGGCGCCCGTCGTGAACGGTGCGCGCCGCGTCGGTTACCGTCGCCTCGTGAAGCCGACACAGGGTGGCGCCCGGGCGCTGCCGGCCCCGCTGTCGGGGCCGCTGTTGGCCGCGATACTGGCCGCGGCGCTGCTGGTGGCATCGGCCGCGCCCCCGGCCCGGGCCCGGGACTTCGGAGGCGAGATCCCGGTGCGCGTGGTCTCGTACAACATCCACGCGGGCATCGGCTCCGATGGCGTCTTCGACCTGGACCGGCAGGCGGCCGTCCTGCGCGCCCTGCACGCCGACGTGATCGGACTGCAGGAGGTGGACGTCCGCTGGGGAGCCCGCAGCCGGTGGCTCGACACGGCGGTCGAGTTGGGCAGGCGCCTGGCGATGCACGTGTCGTTCGCCCCGATCTACCGCATCGGCAGCCGCGAGTTCGGCGTGGCCGTCCTGTCCGGACACCCCGTCCTGGCCGCGGAGAACCACAGGATCACCCGGCTCTCGACCCAGACCGCCCCGGACCCGGCACCCGCACCCCTGCCCGCTCCGGCTCCCGGCTTCGGCGAGGTCGTGCTGCGGGTGCGGGGCGCTCCGCTGCGCGTGTACGTCACCCACCTCGACCACCGCGGCGACCCCTCCGTGCGGACGGCGCAGGTCGCCGAGATGCGGCAGATCATGCGACGGGCCTGCGGGCCCAAGGTCCTCGTCGGGGACTTCAACGCACCGCCCTCGGCGCCCGAACTGGGCCCTCTGTGGCGCGACGTGAGGGATGCGGATCCCGGCGGATCGACCCACCCCGCCCGGAACCCGGTGAAGCGGATCGACTACGTGACCGTCTCGGCGGGAGTGCGCGTCCACGGAGCGCACGTCGACGGCACCCTCGCCTCCGACCACCGCCCGGTCGTCGCCGACCTGCGGCTGCGCCGCTGACTCCGGGCGGGAGGTTACTGGCGAGGAAACACCGCCTTTGGCTAGGGTGAGCGCCCTCGGCGATCCCTCCTTCGGATCTCAAGATCAAACACGGATCCGACGCGTCGATCGAAGGACGTTCCGCCACCCGGGACATGAATATGCACTGCAGAGCGACGCGGTTGTCGGCAAAACCGCCCGGCGTCGGCTCGGTGCGAGCCAGCCTGCCCTCGTCCTGTCACCCAGGGCCGGAGGGCGGCGGCCCTCTCATTCACCTACCTCCCGAAGGCAAGGCAGAGATGGCACGAATGCCCCGCCAGTCCCCCCGTCGACCGCACCCGCACGCACATCCGGTCGACGAGCTGCTCCCGGTCCCCCGACTCGCCCTGTACGGCTTCCAGCACGTCCTCGCGTTCTACGCGGCGGCGGTCATCGTTCCGGTCCTGCTCGGGAACGCCCTGGGCCTCTCCCGCGAGGAGCTCGTCCACCTCATCAACGCGGACCTCCTGACCTGCGGCGTGGCCTCGATCGTCCAGGCCCTCGGCGTCTGGAAGGTCGGCGCCCGGCTGCCCCTGGTCCAGGGCGTCACCTTCACCGCGGTCTCCCCGATGATCGCCATAGGCACGGGGGCGGGGGGCGGGACCGCCGGTCTCCTCGTCGTCTACGGGGCGGTGATCACGGCGGGCATCGCCACCTTCCTCTTTGCGCCGCTCTTCAGCAGGCTCGTGAAGTACTTCCCGCCGGTCGTCATCGGCACGATCCTCACCATCATCGGCATCACGCTCATCCCGGTGGCCCTGCAGGACGCCGCCGGCGGTGGGCACCTCATCGGCACCCCCGCGTACGGGGATCCGAAGAATCTCGCCTACGCGCTGGGGACCCTGCTCTTCATCATGACCATGGTCAGGATCGGCAAGCCGCTCCTGAGCAGCCTGGCCGTCCTGCTCGGGCTCATCGCCGGCACGGCGGTCGCCTGGCTCCTCGGCGACGCCGATTTCACGGTGGTGGGGCAGAGCGACTGGTTCGGCGTCACCACGCCCTTCCACTACGGCATGCCGCGGTTCGAGCTGCTCCCGATCGCCGCCATGCTCGTCGTCATGCTGATCACCATGGTGGAGACCACCGGGGACGTCTACGCGATCGGCGAGATCACCCGCAGGAAGGTCGACGCCGACACGGTCGCGCGGGCGCTGCGCGCCGACGGCGCGGCGACGGTGCTCGGCGGCGTCCTCAACTCGTTCCCGTACGTGGCGTTCGCCGAGAACATCGGGCTCGTGCGGATGTCCAGGGTGATGAGCCGGTACGTGGTCGTCGCGGCCGGCGTGTTCATGGTCGTACTGGGGCTGCTGCCGAAGGCGGGCAGCCTCGTCGCCTCGATCCCGCACCCGGTGCTGGGCGGGGCGGCGATCGCCATGTTCGGCATCGTCGCCGCGGTGGGCGTGCAGATCCTGGGGAAGGCCGACCTGCGCGAGGAGCGCAACACGCTGATCCTGGCGGCCAGTCTCGGCGCCGCCCTGATGCCGACCACGGTCGCCCCGTTCTTCGACCGGATGCCGGACGACCTCCGGGCGGTTCTGGACAGCGGGATCACACTGGGCGCCCTCACCGCCATCACGCTGAACCTGTTCTTCAACGTCTTCACGCGCCGCACCACGGCCGAGATCGACTGGGACGGCATCGGAGAAGAGGACGCGGCGGAACCGCAGTTCGGGGCCCGCCCCGCCCGCTGACGCGGGCACCGCGGGGCCGGGAGGGGTGCGAGGGGCACGAGGGGCGGGCAGCCCTTCCCGGCCCGCCGCCGCGCGGTCAGCGCCCGCCCAGCGGGAAAGGGGACGCCTCGCCCTCCTCCCCGATCAACTCCCAGAAGTGGTCGACGAGTCGGCGCAGGTAGGCGGCACGCTCCGTCGCGATCTCCTTGAGCCGGGCGTCGTCGTTGCGCGCGACCAGGTGTCCCATGTACCGCTCCGAGAAGCGCGAGAACTCCTGGTGCATCGTGCGCAGTGCGTCCCCCACGCTGGTCGCGTCCACCACGACGATCTCCGCCACCGGTTCCACGTACGTCTTCCAGCGCCCGGCGACGGCCGATCCCAGGAGCTCCGCCAGCTCGTCCACCCGGCCCATGATCCCGATGAGCTTGCGCAGGGACAGGCCCAGGGCCTCCACGAGCGCCCTGGTCTGCCAGTCGTCGCCGCGCCAGTGCTGTGCCGCTTCGGCCTCGCGGTATTCGGTCGGGTCCATGCCTATGCGGTACGCCAGCCGCTCCACGGTGAGCCGGCGGGCCAGCCGGTGCTCGGCGAGGGTGCGCGGCTCGATGCCCATCAGTGTCGTCGCGTCGCACCACAGGACGTCGGCCAGGGCGAAGAGTTGCCGGTCGGTGGGGACCTCGAAGCCCTGCTCCCAGGCCAGGACCAGCTGGGGGTGGACGGGTGTGCCGCAGGTCGCCATGAAGTGGGCCACCTGGGTCGGGGACAGGCCCATGCGGGCTCGTGCGGATCTGGCCTCGATCGGGGAGAACGGAGTGCTGTGCACGGACGCGACACCTCGCAGCATCCTCGGACGCGAGGCGTGCGAGGGGAGGACGGATCGATGGATGAACACCAAGCGCGGGCACACTAACAGATGTTCAGCTGATGTTCAGCGGGGTGCAACCGTCCATCTCCCTGCGATTCAAAGGCTATTCGGCCCCTCCGGGTTCGAAGTTGGCAAGCATCTGCTCCAGCGCTGCCTGGTCCGGCCCCGAGAACGGATCGAGGCCGGGCAGCGCGGCAAGGGTGTCGACGAACTGCGCGGTCTGGCCCACCGCCGGCGGCAGGTGTGTGCACAGGATGGTCTGCGGGTCCATCGCCCGCAGCGGCTCCACGGTGGACAGGAACCGGTCCGGATCCACCACTTGGACCCACGGGCTGTCCACGCTCGCCCAGAGCCGCTGGGACGCCCTCAGGTCCTCGGCCGGCAGCGCCCCGACGTCGGTACTCAGCGCGACGTCCGCGGAGGGCATCGGACCGCCGAAGCAGTCGGAGCTGAAGCAGGTCCGCGAACGGTCCTCGTAGAAGCCGACGGTGGCCGGGTTGTCGAACAGCGGCGGCCGGAACGCGTGCAGCGTCCGGTCGCCCACGTCCAGGGTCTGGCCCGGATTGAGGAAGTACAGCCGGTCCATCGGCAGCGGCCGCTCGGTGGACATGATCCCGGCGGCCAGGAACGTGGTGACCACCCGGGCCCGGGGAGCGGCTTCGAGCAGCGCGAAGAGGCCGCCCGTGTGGTCGCGGTCGGGGTGGGTCAGCCAGATCCACCGCACGTCGGCGGGGTCGAGCACCGAACCCAGGGTCTCGACGAAGTCCCGGTCGGGCAGTCCGAGGCCGGTGTCGACGACCACCGGCTGCTCGGAGTGCAGGACGAAGGCGTTGACGGGGAGGAAGCCGATGCCCGGAACCTCCAGGCAGTCCGCGAGAACGGTGACGTCGGGTCCCAGCTTGTGTGTGCTCATGGCGGTCTCCACCCCCCTGCGCGGTTCGGGCTCTCCCTCCATCGTGGCGCCGCCGGGTTGCGACCGCGCGCGGGAGGCGGTGGCCGCCCGGGGGGCGGTGGCCGCCCGGGCGGCGGTGGCCGCGCCGGGGGGCGGTGGCCGCGCCGGGGGGCGGTGGCCGCGCCGGGTCGCCGTACTCAGTTCGCGCAGTCCGTGTCCCGGGCCGGACGCCTGCCGGTGGTCAGGAACTCCGTGACGGCCCGGTTGCCGCACGCGTTGCCGTTGCCGAGGTAGAGCCCGTGGCCGCCCTGCTCGACGGTGACCAGGCGGGCCCGGTCGCCCAGCGCCTCACGCATCTTCAGACCTCCGAAGAGCGGGGTCGCCGGATCCCGGCGGCTCTGGAGCATGAGGACGTTGGACGGCCCGTCGTCGGTGATCCGGGTGGGCTTCTGCGCCGGGGCGTCCTTCCAGAAGGAGCAGGGCAGCACGTTCACCGGCATGCCGGCCGTGAGCGGGTGGCGGGCGCGGTCCGCGTCGACCGCGCGCTGGTACGAGGCCGTCGGCACGTCCGGCCACGCCACGTCGTTGCAGATGACGGCGACCATGAGGGCGGCGTCCGGGTCCGGGATGGGCTGGGCGAGCTCGCGCGGGAGGGCGGGCTTCTTCGCCGGGTCCCCGGCCTCCTTGACGAGCCGGGCGAAGGCGGCAAAGGCGGAGTCGCTGTAGAGGGCGTTCTGGAGGGCCTGGCGCAGGCCGTTGCCCGTCAGGGGCACGCCCGGGGTGGTCGATTCCCTCGGGGCCCGGTCCAGCACGGCCGCGAGTGAGACGACGAGCGGCTCGACCTCCTCCGGCCGCCCGGCCAGTCGCAGGCCGTCCCCGTCCCGGTCGGGGTGGGCGGCCCAGGCCGCGAAGTCGGGGAAGCGGTCCGCGGCGCCCTGCGACATGTTCGCCAGCCAGCCGCGGGCGACCCGCCTCGGGTCGGGGTCGCCGCTGCTGTCGAGGACCCAGCGGTCGGTGCGCTGCGGGTACTTCTGCGCGTACACGGCCCCCACGTAGGTCCCGTAGGAGGTGCCCCAGGCGGAGAGCTTGCGCTCGCCGAGCGCCTCGCGGAAGCGGTCCATGTCGCGGACCTGGTTGGCGGTGGTGAAGCTGCGCAGCTCGGGGCCGCCGTTTCGGGCGCAGGCCTCGGCGATGCGCCGGGAGCGGGCGACGTTCTCGGCGATCTCCCCGTTCGGGCCCGGCCAGGACCGCAGGCTGGTGAGGTACCGGTCCTCGGGGGCGAGGCCACAGGTCGCGGTGGTGCTGGCGCCCACACCGCGCGGGTCGAAGGCGACGAGGTCGTACGCGCCGCCGAGTTCCCGGCGGAGGGCGTCGCCCTTCTGCTTCAGGCGCTGTACGCCGGAGCCGCCCGGACCGCCGGGGAGCACGACGAGCGTGCCGCGCCGGGCCTCGGGGCGGTCGCTGCGGATGCGGGAGACGGCGACGGTGAGCTGCCGGCCGTCGGGGTCGTCGTAGTCGAGCGGGACGGGCAGCTCGGCGCACTCCTGGCCGGCGGGCACGTCCGGATCGGCGCAGGTGTGCCAACCGAGCTGCGGGGCGGCCGTCGTGGGCCGGGCGGCCGCCGGTGCGGCGGTCGCGGTGGTCAGACCGGCGGCGACGGAGGCCGCGGCGAGGGCGAGGAGCAGGGCCTTCTTCGGGTAAGTCGTCATGGCGCAAGCCTTGTTGACCTCGCCCTGGAACCCCATCCAGGAGGCCGGTCGCCTCCCGGTGGGGCTAACCCCCGTGCCGCCCGGCCGGGTTGCCGGATCAGGGCAGCGGGACTCCGCGGGCCGTGATCCAGAGCTCGTACCATTCCTCGTGCGTGAGGTCGGGCTCCCGTACGGCCGCGTCGCGGCAGGCGCGGATCCGGTCGGGGCGGGCGGTGCCGATGACGGGCGCGATCCCCGCGGGGTGCCGGATCAGCCACCAGAGCAGGACCGCCTCGGGCGTCGTGCCCTTGCGGCGGGCCAGGTCGGTCAGCAGGTCCGCGGTGGCCCGCTCGGCCGGCGTCTGCTGGCGGCCAGTGAAGCGGCCCTGCGCCAGCGCACCCCACGCCTGGAGGCGGATGCCGTGGTCGCGGCAGTGTTCCAGCGTGCCGGACGGGAAGCCGTTGGCCGCGGACCCGGGCGTGTTGACGAGCACCCCGGCCTCGACCCAGTCACGGCTGTGCAGGCTCATCTCCAGCTGGTTGGCGACCAGCGGGACGTCGAGACGCGCCTGGAGGTGGGCGATCTGCGCGGCGCCCATGTTGGACACGCCGAAGCGCCGTACGAGACCCTGCCGGTACAGGGACGTCAGCGCCGACGCAATGGAGTCCACGTCCGCCAGCGGATCGGGACGGTGCAGCAGGAGGACGTCGATCACGTCGGTGCGCAGCCGGGTCAGGCTCTCCTCCACCCGCCGCGTGATGCTCTCCCCGCGCAGGTCGTAGATCCCCGGGCGGTCCTCGCCGCCGAGGCGGATCCCGCACTTGGTCTGGAGCGTGATCCGCTCGCGCAGCCCCGGCGTGCGGGCGAGCACCTCGCCGAAGACGGCCTCGGCCTTCCCGTGCCGGTAGATGTCGGCGTGATCGAAGGTGGTGATCCCGCTGTCCAGGGCGGCGCGGACGGCCTCCTCGGCGGCATCGATGTCGCCGGGCCCGTACGCACCGGGCTCCCAGCTCCCGCCGAGGCCCATGCACCCGTACAGCACCCGTTCTTCGCCACTCATGCCCACAGCCTCGTTCGTCACCAGGCCACCCTAGGGGGTGTCCGACGTGGGCTTCGCGTCGCCCGATCGGCCGTACACTCGGGCCATGGGTCGCATGGGTTCGTCGAGGCAGTGCCTGCAGCAGGCCGTCTCCGGACTGCGCCAGGCCGCCGCCGGCCCCGCCGCCGCGGCCGACGTCGAGGCGCCCGAGACCCGTCGGGTCGCCCTGCACGGCCACGGCTAGCGCTCTACTCCTCCCGGCGCGCCGCTGCTCCACGCAGCGGTCGGGGCTCTCCTGCCGCGCCGGGCCGCCTCGTCGTCCTGCGCTCGCCGGACGGTCGACCGCCCCGCTCCACGTCACCACCGCAGCTTCCCGGCACGCCGCCGGCGCTGCCGCCTGGCTACGGCCGCACGCCCGGGCCGAGCCCCCTCGAAGGGATCATTGTGAAGCTGAGCGAGTTGCTGGCCGGGCAGGAGCACCACGTACTCCGGGGTGACCCGGAGACGACGTCGATCACCGCGGGAACGACGTTCGACGCGGATCGGGTGATGCCCGGCTCGCTGTTCATCGCCGTGCCCGGGCACCGGGAGGGCGGACCGGACGCCGTGTCGCCCGCACTCGCCCGCGGGGCGGCCGCGGTACTAGTCGACGGCAGGGAGCCGGCCCTTCCGGCGTCGGTGTGGCCGCCGGGTGCCTGCGCCGTACGGGTGCCCGACACCCGGACGGCGGCCGCGGTCGTGACCTCGCGGTACTTCGGCGAGCCCGGGCGGCAGATGGACATGGTGGCGATCACCGGTACGAACGGCAAGACGTCCGTGTCGTACATGGTCGAGTCCGCCCTGCGGATCTCCGAGGGCGCGAAGGTGGGGGTCATCGGGACCGCCGGCAGCCGCATCGGCGACGAGCTGATCCCGATGCCGCGTTCGGTGCTGACCACTCCGGAGTCGCCGGACCTGCAGTACCTACTGGGGTGCATGCGCGACCGCGGTGCCGGCAGCGTGGTGCTGGAGGCCACCTCGATGGCCCTGCTGACGCACCGGGTCGACCGCACCTTCATCGATGTCGGGGTCTTCACGAATCTGACGCAGGACCATCTGGACGACCACGGCACGATGGCGAACTACCGGGACGCCAAGCTCCGGCTGTTCCAGGGCCTGTGCCGGCACGCCGTGGTCAACGCCGACGATCCCGTGGGCGCCGGGATCCGGTCGATGATGCCCGGGGCGGTGACCACGTACGCGATCGACGCCCCGGCGGACTACCGGGCCACCGGTCTCGCCGTGAGTGCTTCCGGTACGCGGT
Organism: Streptomyces sp. NBC_00207; assembly: GCF_045160965.1. Taxonomy (NCBI): domain Bacteria; kingdom Bacillati; phylum Actinomycetota; class Actinomycetes; order Kitasatosporales; family Streptomycetaceae; genus Streptomyces; species Streptomyces sp. NBC_00207. Next base: position 1,014,371 of record NZ_CP130715.1, read on the forward strand.
TCACCCTCCACCACGGCGGGCGCGCGTATCCGGCGTCGATCCCCGTTCCGGGGAAGTTCTCGGTGGCCAACGCACTGGCCACCGTGGCGGCCTGTCACGTCCTGGGCCACGACCTGGGCGCCCTGGTCGACGCCCTCGACCGGATGCCTCCGGTACCGGGCCGGTTCGAACGCTTCCGGACCCCGCTCGGCACCTCGGTGATCGTGGACTACGCCCACTCGCCGGATTCCCTGGACAAGGTCCTGACCACCATCCGCGGCTTCGCGCGCGGCCGGGTCGTCACCGTCTTCGGCTGCGGCGGGGACCGCGACACCACCAAGCGCGCCGACATGGGGAGGATCGCCGGAATCCACTCCGACCTCTGTGTCCTCACCTCGGACAACCCCCGCAACGAAGACCCCGAGGCCATCCTCGACCAGGTCGCCCCGGGCCTCGTGGCGACCGGCACCCCCTTCGAGCGCTTCGCCGACCGCCGCCGGGCGATCGCATTCGCCCTGTCGGCCGCGGGTCCCGAGGACATCGTCCTGATCGCCGGAAAGGGCAGCGAGCCCTACCAGATCGTGGGCGAGGCGCTGCTCCCCTTCAGCGACATGTCCACGGTGCGCGAACTCTCCCCGGCCCAGGTCCCCGCCCGGCCCGCGCCGGCAGTCCCCGCGTAGGGCGTCGGGGCGCTGCGGAAGTCCTCCGCGGCAGCCCCGGAGCGCGTTCCGCAGCCCTCACACCAGGGCCGATGCACGGTCTGACCGGCGGATACCCAATGATGTCCGCATGGAGAGACACAAGGAGACCGGCCGGTGGCCGTCCGGCCGCCGGTTCGGCCGCGCGGCCGCGACCCTGAGCCTGCTGACCTCGGTGGTGGCGTGTACGTCCGCGCAGGCTCCGGCTTCGGTAGCGGGCGCCGGGAGCGGGGACGAGGTCTCCGTGGCGACCTGGAACATGTGCGGGGTGCGGCAGTGGAGCTGTGAGGAGACCGGCAGCCCGAAGGACAAGTTCCAGCAGCTGCGCGACCTGGTCGGCGACTCCGGCGTACGCGTCCTGCTCCTGCAGGAGGTGTGCTCGGAGGACCTGCTGTCCTCGGCCGTGCGCCTGGGCCCGGAGTGGCACTCCGTCTTCGAACCGTACGAGGACGTGGACGCGTCGGGTCGGCGCACCGCCGTCGAATGCACCGGGCAGGGGCGCGGCCGGGCCGGCTACGGTCTGCTGGCCGCCTCCCGGCTCACCGATGTGGAGATGGTCCCGACCGAGCAGCCGACGGTGGGACTGCACCGCGGGATCCTGTGCGCGCGGGTCCCCGCCCAGGGGCTGCGGGTGTGCAACGCGCACCTGTCTCTGCGGGAGAGCGACGACGAGCACCCCGACTGGGACTTCCGCGACGACCAGCTGAGCTCGCTGGTCGCCACCGCGGCGACCGACGCCCGTACGGTCTTCGGCGGCGACTTCAACGCTCCGCCGCCGGTGGGCAACCGGAACACCTCCGCCTGGATCTGGCCGTCGGAGACCTACACCACGTACCGGGAGTGCGATCAGAAGGGCGACTCCCGGAAGGGCCGCGCCACCCACAAGGACGGCACGAAGATCGACTACCTCTTCACGCTGCTGCCCCGCACCGCCTGCGACGTGGTGGACACCAAGGCGTCCGACCACCGGGCCCTGGTGATGCGGGTGAGCCGTCCCGCCGACGCCCCGTCGGCCACTCCCTCCGCTCCCTCCGCCGATCCCGGCGTCAGTAGCGCGAGTTGAAGTAGTTGCCCTGCTGGGTGGGCACGGTGTAGCCGTTCACCGAGGTGAAGGGGACGGCCGTCCACGGGGAGGCGTTGCCGACGGCGTCGACCGCGATGGCCTCGACGAAGTGGTCGCCCTCGTTCCAGGCCCAGCCCGACTCCCAGACCCAGCTGCCGTCCGCCCGCACGTCGCACGTGCCGAGGGTCACGCCGCCCTCCTGGAAGTCCACGCGCACGGCGCCGGGGGCGTAGCCCGCGAATCCGACGGCAGGCCCCTGCACCTGCTGGTGGGCGACCGGGGCCGTCACCGAGAGCGCGAGAGGCTGGGCCGGCCTCGGCAGCGGCGCAGGCGCGGGCACGTACTCGGGCAGGGGCTCGGAGGCGTGCTCCACGGCGGTGAAGACCACTTCGGTGCGCTCGGTCTGGTAGTTGTTCGCGTCCGCGGCGAACAGCCGGACGACGTGCCTCCCCTTGGGCCAGGGGCTGCTGCGTTCCCAGACCCACGTGCCGTCGGCCGCGACGGGCGCGGAGCCCTTGTGCTTCCCGTCCTGCCAGAAGCTGACGCGCACGGCGCCCAGGGCGGTACCGGTGAAGCGGACGGTGTTCGCGGGGACCCGGTCCTCCGGCGCCGGGGACAGCACCACCGGCTTGGGGAAGGCCTCGCTGCTCTGCACCAGGGAGGTCTGCGCCAGGTAGGCCTCGATGGCCGACTTGTCGCGCTCCGGCTCTTCGTAGCCGTTGCGGACCATGCCGAACCGCGGGGAGATGCCTTCGACGAGGAGGTTCAACAACCCGATCATGGTCGGGAGGTTGCGCAGTGTGACCTTGCCGTGGTCGGTGATGAGGGGCGAGTCGTTGTAGACGAAGTTGAAGTTCTCGTGCCCCTGGAACAGCCTGATGAACGGTTCCACCTGGCTCGCGTACTGCTCGTCCTGGGGCGAGCTGATCAGGTAGATGTTGGCCGAGCGGTTCGCCCCGCTGTGGACCAGGTCGGGGAGGACCGAGTCGAGGATGCGTACGTTCTGCTCCGTCGCCTCGCCCATCATCACCCGGACCGCGTCGGGGTTGCCCTCCTTGACGCGGGTTCCGATCCGGAACTGGGGCACGCTGGCCACGATGTTCCGGAAGCCGTACTTCAGTCCGTAGAAGAGGGCTGCGCTGCCGCCCTTGGAGCTGCCGAACATGGTCACTTGGTCCGGCGAGAGGGACAGAGCGTGCATGACGCGCGAGATGAGCCCGGCGACGGACTGCTCCAGGGAGAAGTCCATCCCCTTGCACAGGTAGTAGGTGTTCGCGCCGTCGAACAGGTCGCGGATCCAGAGGATGTTCGACCGGAGCAGGTCGAGCTTCCCGTTCGCCCAGCCCCACTCACCGGGGGCGTAGCGGTTCGCGAAGACCACGACCAGGTGGCGGTTGCCGTTCCTCGCGTGGGAGAACCGGTACTCGACGGGCACCGCCCCGGCGGAGTCCACGCCGGTGAAGACGCGGCGCGAGTTCTGGGCTGCCTTAGACATGCTCGGAATCCATTCTTCTCACCGGCTGGCGCGGCACCTGGCCGAGGGTGCCTCCGTTCCATGGGCCTGGCTGGCCCGGCTGACCCGGCTGACCCGGCTGGCCCGGTGCACGGCCGCCCGCCGCACCGACGGCCGGCGCCTGGGCCCGCGCGGGGTCGAGGTCCCCGCCGGCGATCAGGATGCGGTCGGCGAGCCTGGCCGAGGCGTAGCCGTCGTCCAGATCGCAGAACTCCTGCTGGAACCAGCGGTACCGGGCGCCGTAGCCGTGCTGGATGCGGTCGATGTTGCGGATCGCCCCGATCAGTTCGGGGGAACTGAACAGCAGCGGACCGGGTGCGGACTGCTCGAAGTCGAAGTAGAAGCCGCGCAGGGTGTCCCGGTAGTGGTCCAGGTCGTACGTGAAGAACAGGATCGGCCGCCCGGTGTTGACGAAGTCGAACATCAGGGAGGAATAGTCCGTGATCATCACGTCGGTGATGAGGGAGAGGTCCGCCATGTCCGGATAGTCGGACACGTCGTAGACGAAGCCGTCGCCGGCGCCGGGCACCGGGTCCACCACGTTGGGGTGGCGCCGCACGAGCAGGACGTGGTCGTGGCTCAGCTGCGCCTTGGCATCGTCGAGGTCTATGCGGAAGTCGAGCTTGTACTTGCCGGGTGCGTAGAACTGGTCGTCGCGCCAGGTCGGCGCGTACATGATGACCTTCTTGCCCGGCGGGAGGCCGATGCGGCGGCGCACCTCCGCCGCCCGCCGGCCGGAGTCCGCCCGGCGCAGCACGTCGTTGCGCGGATAGCCGCTCTCGACCATCTCGCCCGGGAACTGGAAGGCCCGCTTGAGGATCGGGGTGCTGAAGCTGTTCGGGGACACCAGCATGTCCCAGTTCTGCACCTCCTTCTCCACGCGTTCCAGGTAGCGCTTGTCCGCGAAGTGCACGGCCTCGATGTCGTGGCCGATGCGCTTGAGCGGGGTGCCGTGCCAGGTCTGCACGACGACCTGGCCGTCGCGCTTCTGGAACCAGTCGGGCAGGTGGTTGTTGGCGACGATGTACCTGGCCCGGCCCATGGCCTCGTACCAGTCGGGGGACCACATGCGCACGGGGCGTGCGGTGGGCGGAACGGCGACCTGGTCGTCGCGCACCACCCACAGGTGCTCGAGGTCCACGCCGCGGCGGACCATCTCCTCGTGCAGCGCACGGGGGCTGTCGGAGTACTGGGTCCCCTTGAAGGCGTCGAACAGCACCGCCTGCGTCACCGGCTTGCGGCGCGCCTCCGGGTACGTCTTGGTGCGCATCAGCTTCTGCCGGTACGGGCCGCGGGCCTCGTCGGGCATGGCCGAGTGGACCAGGAGCGAGAGCCGGTCGTAGGCCTCGGCCTGGAGCTCGTAGCGCCGCTCGTTGCTGGTCATCTCGCTGGGGAAGTCGGGGATCAGCTCCTGCACCATCTTGACCATGAGGTCGTTGGAGCGGTTCTCCGCGGTGACGGCGGAGGGATCCTGGCGGCGCAGGAAGAAGTCCCAGCGGCCGGAGGCCAGCGGTACCTCTCCGGCCAGGGTGCGCATCGCGGCGGGAGTGACGACGAAGCGGAACTCCTCGCCGTACCAGGTGATGGGTACCGTGCGCTCCGCGCCGTGGGCGCGGGAGCGTACGACGATGTGCGCCGCGGCGAACTCGGACGAGTCGAGCCTGTCCTGCGCGGCGTAGCCGACGGCGACCTCCAGGGAGCCGTCCGGGTGCCAGGTGGCGGACTTGGCCAGCGGCAGGGTGTCCCGCTCGAACAGCACCACGTAGCCGGAGCCGTTGCGGTGCACGAACACCTCACGGTCCGCGCGCTCGGTCTGCAGTCCGGCCGGCATCCGGTAGTGGCCGTCGGTGGCGTCCTCCGCCATGACGGGGTAGAGGGCCGCCTTGCGCCCCTCGACGTGCAGCGTGGTCTTCCAGCCGTTGGCGCCGGTGTTCCAGGTCTCCGGAACCCCGTCGGAGGCGTTGGTGCGGTGGCCCGGGACGAGCGCCTTGACCGGGATGCGGGTCACGAAGGTGTACCAGCCCTCGCCGCCCGGCTGGAAGTTGACCCACGAGTCGTGCCGGCCGGCCCCGCCCATGCTCGTGACCCGGAACTTGCCCCACTCGGGGATCTTGGGGCCGAGGTAGACGCCGCCGAGTTCGAGGTGGTCGCCGACCATGCGGTGCCGTGTGATGCGGCAACGCACCGTCTCCACCCGGAGCTTGAGCTTGCCCTGCAGGAAGAGCGGGACCACGCGGATGTTCTTGTCCACGTACCGGTAGGGCGGGTTGGCCGCACTGCCCGCCCCGCCCCGGGCTATGCCCTTGTAGCGGAACAGGCCGCGGCTCAGGACGCCGGCGGCGACGTCCCAGGTCCCCTCGACCCACTCGCCCTTGCGCTTGAGCCGGGAGACGTCGAAGCGGACCTGGAACCCGGACCAGTCGTAGCAATAGCGGTTCTGCTGGGAGTATTCGGTGGCCTGCGGGTAGTAGGTGCTCTTCGCCTTGGCGACGACCACCCGGCCCTGCTTCTTGTTCCGCAGCGCGATCGCCTTCATCGACATGTGCCGCTTGTGCACGTTGATGAAGCGGACGTACGCGGATCCCTCAAGGGTCAGGTGGTCGGCGTCGTCCCAGTGCGCGGACGACAGCGAGCCGTGCAGCGAGAGTTCCTTGTCCAGCCGGTACGCGCTCTTGTCCAGCCCGATCGACCGGTCGCCGAGATAGGGGTAGTTGAGGTAGCGGTGGAAGCGCCGCTGTACGGGCAGGGGGCCGCCCTTGCGCTCGAACTCGACGACGTCGAGCAGCTCTTTGAGCCGGCCCTCGCGCACCAGGAGCCACTTGACGCGGGCGTCGGCGGGCAGTTCGTGGATGATGTCCGCGTCGGCCTCGTCCAGGAACTCGTTCGCCCACTGCATGAAGGCTTCGCGGTACTCCTCGTCCGCGTCCGGGAGCACCTTCAGGTGCAGCATCAAGTCCGACTTCAGACAGGCGAGATCGTACTTGCGCTTGTGGTCGGAGTAGGAGCGTGCACGGTGTCCGGCGAGGAAGCGGCTGACCGACTGCACCGCGGCGACACGGTCCTGGAGGTTGCTGAATTCGGTGTGCCGCTGGGTGATGGAGGGCGCGGCTCCGCCCTCGCGCCGGCGCCAGAAGTAGACGATGTCCGTGAGGATGTCGACCTTGGCGGCCCGGAAGTGGGCGAACATGTTGACCCAGGAGTCCTCGTACATCACGCCCTCGGGGAACGCGATGTAGTGGTAGTCCCAGAAGGACCGCCGGAACACCTTGTTCCACACCGTGCGGTCGTAGATGAGGTCCGGCAGCTTGGTGATGTGCGTGCCGCGCTTGTTGCTCCGCATGGGCGCCTTGTGCAGCGGGGACTGCCACCTCTTGGTGGAGTTCATCATCTGCACGTTGCCCGAGACGAAGTCGGAGCCGGAGGCTTCCAGGGTCCGCACGAGCAACTCGTAGGCGTACTCAGGTATGACGTCGTCGCCGTCGACGAAGGCGAGGAACTCCGCCTGGGGGTGGGCTGCGCGGATGCCGACGTTCCTGGCGTGGCCTGGCCCCATCGACTCCTGCCGCAGCAGCCGGAACCGCGGGTCCCGGCGGGCGAAGTCCGCGGCGATCGCGGTGGAGGAGTCGGTCGAGCCGTCGTCGACCATGATCACTTCAAGGTCGCGGAACGTCTGCCTGGCTATCGACTCGAGACACTCCTCGAGGTAGATCTCGACGTCCTGAAAGGGCACGACGACGCTCAGGCGGGGCATACCTGCCACTCAGAAAACTCCTTGGTAGACACACTTCGCACAGCGCACCGGGAATCGCCGCGACGCGCCGCCAGACCCGCCCCTGAATCTGGTCACCCACCGCTCCCCGCACACTCGACCCTCCCCCACCCCCGGCCCGCACACTTATGCGACCCTCACAGGGTGTGCGCAGCGTAGGGCAACTGCGCAACGGCGAGCAAGTATTCACAAGCGCGCAAGCCCCTTAAAGCTTCACGTCTGCGAAGGTGCGACGACCTGCAAACCGAACGGAACAGGCCAACTCCCCTCCGGTTCCGGGTGACGCGCGAAGACACGGACCGTCACCGGCCCGGGCGCGCGCACACCCGGTGAGCTAGGTCACCCCACCAGGCACCAGGGCTCGAAGGCGAGACCCGCGTCCATCAGGTCCTGGCGGGCGATCCGCAGGCCGCCGTCCGTGTCGATCATCGCGATCGTGACCGCGCCTCGGGCGTCGAGGGCGATGGCCGGAAGCCCGGCGCAGCGGTCTCCCACGGGGGCCCACCAAGCGCCGTACTGCTCACCCTCCGTGGGATAGGCGGCGATTTCAGGACATCCCTCCGCGCCCCGCTGCAGCAGCACGGTGCAGTCGTACCCGTTTATGCGCGTTCGCGCGATGCCCACCGGGCCGGCGCCGCCCGCCCCGCCCAGCGGCATCGGCGCGCGGGGCGCTCCGGCGGGGGCCATGGGGCGGTAGGCGATCACGCCGCCGTCCGCCGGGTGGCGCCAGAAGTAGGTGCCGGTGCCGGGGCCCGTCTCGTAGGCGCTGAACGTGCCCTCGACGGCGTCGGCCTGCATGCGCCCGAGCCAGCGGAAGGCATTGCCGGGCCTGTCCTGGCTCCAGTACGAGGCCCCGCCCCGGAAGGGTGCGAGGAATTCGGCCCGGCCCTGGGCGGTCACCAGGGGGACGACGGCACCTCGTGCCCATTTGCCCTGATAATCCGTCCAATTGTCCCATTTGCCATCGGCGCGCCGGGTCCGGCCGCACACACCGGACCCGAAGCGGGTGGCGACGACGTGGAGCGATCCGGCGCCATCCGGCAGCACCATCGGGTCCCCCGGCGGGGGCTGGGACTCCCCCTCCCGCTCCGGCTCGGGGAAGGGGTTGCCCACCGCACGCCAGTCGCCGAGCGGGCGGCCGGTCTGGTACTGGGCGGCGATGATGAATTCGCGGCCGCCCGGCGCCCCGTCCCGGTAGCGGGTGCCGGCGAACCAGACGAACCCGTTGGAGTCCTGGGCCAGGGTGAACCGGCCCGCCCAGCCCTCCACGGGGAAGAGGTCGGGCCCCTGCCAGACGTCGGAGCCGGGCGCCGACTCGGTCCAGCGCACCAGGCCCTCGGAACAGCTCGCGTAGGCGGTCAGCCGGCCGTCCCGCCCCAGGCGGAGCCAGCCCCGGGCCGCGAGCCCGCCGTCGGCCGCCGCGGCTATCTCGGAGCCCGGAACCGCGGGCGTGGCGGAGGTGACACCCCGGCCCGTCTCCGCACGTTCGCGTCGCGCCATGTCCTGCCCACTCCTGCCTGTTCTCGCCCGTTTTGCCCGACCTGACCCGGCGGGCCGTGGGACATTTCCTCCGGCAGGGCGCCGACCGGTCACCGCCAGGGGCGGACGTCCGGGACGGCCCCGGCCCGGTGCAATCTAGCCTGCCCGCGCCGTCTCCACGGAGGCGGACCCACCGATTCCGCAGTCAGCGCACCCACCCCGGACCGGATCACCCGCCGTGAGCTGCCCCCTTCCCGGCCGCATGGCATTGTCAGACCCCTGGGAGAGGATCATCCTCATGACGATCCTTCCCGCCGATGAGGCGTTGTCCAGCCTGTCCAGCCGCGCCGACTACCGTGCCGCGCTCGAGCAGTTGCGCGAGGCGTCCCACGCCTACTACGGCGGGGAGAACACCTCGCTGGACGACGCCACTTACGACCGGCTGCGCCTTTCCGTGCTCGCCTGGGAGGCGGAGCACCCGGACGAGGCCGCCCAGGACTCCCCGACCGGTCTGGTCGGTGACGGTGCAGCCCCGGTCGGCGACATAGCGCACACCACCCGGCTGCTCAGCCTCGACAACGTCTTCGACCCGGCCGGCCTGGTCGCCTGGGAGGCCTCGCTCCAGCGCCGCCTGGGCCACGCACCCGCCGGCGGGTTCACGGTCGAGCCGAAGATGGACGGAGCGGCCGTCGCCGCCCGCTACCGCGCCGGGCGGCTGGAGCAGATCGTCACCCGCGGCAACGGCACGCACGGCGAGGACGTCAGCCACGTCATCGGCACCATCGAGGGCCTGCCCGCGCAACTGCCCGTGGCGGCCACGTTCGAGGTTCGCGGCGAGGTCCTGTTCACTCAGGCGCAGTTCGAGACCGCGAACGAGGTCCGCACGGCACACGGCGCGCAGGTCTTCGCGAACCCGCGCAACGGCACCGCCGGCACCCTGCGCGCGAAGGACCGCCCCTACCGGCTCGCGATGACGTTCTGGGCGTACGGGGCGGTCGAGCTCGACGGGGTCGGCTTCGTCCCCGCCGGCGCCACGCACGCCGAGGTCCTCGCCGCCGTCGCCGAGGCCGGTGTGCAGACCACGGCCGGCACACCGGCCGGTCTGCACGTGGTCGCGACCCTCGCCGAGGCGCAGCAGAAGGTCGACGAGATCGCCGCGCTGCGCCCCGGCCTGCCGTTCGGCATCGACGGGGTCGTGATCAAGGCGAACGGCGCGGCCGAGCAGGCAGCGGCCGGGTTCGGCAGCAGGTTCCCGTACTGGGCGATCGCCTTCAAGCTCCCGGCGGTCGAGCGGCAGACGGTGCTGAAGGACGTGGTCTGGGACGTGGGCCGGACCGGCGTGCTGGCCCCGACGGCCGTCCTCGAACCGGTGGAAATCGACGGATCCACCGTCACCCGGGCCACCCTGCACAACCCTGCGGACATCCGCCGCCGTGACCTCCACATCGGCGACACCGTGACGGTCTACAAGGCGGGCGACATCATCCCCCGCGTCCAGGCCGCCGTCATCGGCCGCCGCCCGGCCGGGGCGCAGGAGGTGCCGCTGCCCACGGCCTGTCCCCACTGCGGTGGGGAGATCAACAAGGAACAGGAGCGGTGGCGCTGCGCGCAGGGCTCCGGGTGCGCGCTGCCCGCGCTGATCGAGTACGCCGCCGGACGCGACATGCTCGACATCGACGGTCTGGGCAGGACGTACGTCAACGCCCTGATCGAGTCCGGTGACGTCACCGACGTCGCCGACCTGTTCACCCTGACCGAGGACCGGCTCACCGCCGCCTCCGGGAGCGCCAAGCGCGGAGCGAAGCTGGCCGAGCAGATAGCGGCGGCCAAGTCCCACCCGCTCAGCCGTGTCTTCTGCGCCCTGGGCGTACTCGGCACCGGGCGCAGCATGTCCCGGCGCATCGCCGCGCACTTCGGCACGATGGACGCCATCCGGCAGGCCGATGCCTCCGAGATGCAGGAAGTCGAAGGCATCGGGCCGGAGAAGGCCCCGGTCGTCGTCGAGCAGGTCGCCTCGCTGGCCGTGGTCATCGACAAACTGGCCGCGGCAGGGGTCAACATGACGGAGCCCCGGCAGCCCCGGGCGGCCGTGGAGGGCCCGTTGGCGGGCAAGACCGTCGTCGTCACCGGCAAGATGAGCGGACCGCTGGAGACCATGGGGCGTTCGGAGATGAACGCCCTGGTCGAGAAGGCCGGCGGCAAGGCGGGCAGCAGCGTCAACTCCAAGACCGCCTACCTGGTCTGCGCGCCGTCCGCGAGCGGGAAGCCGAGCTCCAAGGCAGTCAAGGCGGCGGAGCTGGGCGTCACGGTCCTCACCCCGGAGGAGTTCGCCGAGCTCGTCTCCGACTGCCTGGACTGAGCGGGAGGACCGGCTGCGCCCTGACGACGGACGAGGCTGCCGCCGCGGCCGGGGCCCGTCAGTACACGAGCTTGTAGCTCACGTCCTTGGGGACCGGGGCGGGGGCGGTGTCCGTGTAGAGCAGCCGGATCATGGTGAAGCGCCGGAGGTCGGGACGGTCCGGCCAGGGCTCCGGCTTGCTCAGGGTCACCGTCACCGGGTAGGACCGGAAACGGCCGGCCGCGCAGTAGGGCTTGCAGTCGTTCACCATGTCGGTGCCCGTGGCCGTCGCGGTCTGCGGCCCCCAGGTGTCCCAGCGGAGCCGTACGAGGCGGTTGTTGCCGTCGCCGCAGGCCAGCAGGTACTCCTCGGGGCGTACCTGGGCCTTCGAGAAGCAGTCGACGACCACGACCGGATCCGGCGTCGGGGCCGGCAGTGCCCGGGGCTGCGCGGAGGCCGGTACGGTGCCCGCTGCAAGAGCCGCGGCCGCACAGAGCAGGGTGGCGGTCCGCACCCTGGTCCAGGGGCCACGGACGCGCCGGCCGTCTCCTGATGCGTCCACGACGTCCTCCTCGCCCGTCGGTCCCAGCGTCGGCGCTGAGATCATGCCCAGCTTCCCCCATCCGGGCGAGCCTCGCATCCGCAGGGCCCGGGGGCGGGAGGGTTGAGGCTCCAGGTACGCGTACTACCTGGGGAGTACGCCTGAAACGCTACGCCGGGGTGACGCGGGTGAAGGCGGGCGCGGTCTAGCGTGGCCGTATGGACGAGCTGCGCGAGCGCCCGGGTCCCCCGTGGCGGAGGTGGGTGGAGCGGACCGGGCGGGGCCCGGCCTGGCGCTCCGCGCTGCTCGTCGCCGTCTTCGCTCAGGTCGGCGCCGGGTGGGCCGCGCACGCGCAGAGCGGGCGGGTGGCTCTGGACGGCTTCGCACGGCTCCTGCTGCTGCTCGGGCCCGCCCTCCTCGTCGCACGGCACCGCCATCCGGTGGCCGTGGTGTACGCGGTCAGCGTGGTCACCCTGGTCTATGTCGGCGCCGGGTACCCCTACGGTCCCGTCTTCCTGAGCCTGGCCGTGGCCTGCTTCGCCGCCGTCGTCGCCGGCCGTCGCCGGGCCGCCTGGGGCGCCGTCGGCCTGCTCTGGGCCGGGCACCTGCTGATCGGCCACTGGCTGTACCGGTGGCTCCCGCCCGCCGGGGACGGGCCGGCGCCGTGGTCGCAGGAGGTGGCCGTCACCGCGTGGGTCCTCGCGATCCTCGCCGTCTCCGAGCTGGTCCGCCTGCGCCGGGAGCAGTGGGCCCGTGAGCGGGCCGAGCGGCGGGCGGCCGAGAGACGCCGGGTGGACGAGGAGCGGCTGCGGATCGCCCGTGAACTGCACGACGTCCTCGCCCACAGCATCTCGGTGATCAACGTCCAGGCGGGCGTCGGGCTGGCCCTGCTCGACTCCGATCCCGAGCAGGCCCGTACGGCTCTGACCACCATCAAAGCGGCGAGCAAGGAGGCCCTGGGCGAGGTCCGGCAGGTCCTCGACACCCTGCGCGCACCCGGCGAGGCACCGCGCACCCCCGCACCGGGCCTCGACCGGCTCGACGAGCTCGTCGAGCAGGCTGCGGCGGCCGGGCTCACCGTGGACGTCGCGGCCGAGGGAGAGGCCCGGGCGCTGGCGCCCGGGGTGGATCTGGCCGCCTTCCGCATCCTCCAGGAGGCGCTGACCAATGTCGTACGGCACTCCGGTGCGCGCACGGCGTGCATCCGCCTCGCCTGGCGGCCGCGCGCCCTGGAGCTGCGCGTGGAGGACGACGGACCGGCCACGGGCGGCGCCTCGGACGGCAGCGGCAACGGTCTCGTCGGGATGCGCGAGCGGGCTTCGGCCCTGGGGGGCGGCATCGAGGCCGGACCGCGTCCCGACGGCGGCTTCCGGGTGATCGCGAGGCTCCCTCTGCCGGCCTCGGCCGGCGGGGAAGAGGCAGGGAAGGAGCAGGCGTGATCCGCGTCCTGCTGGCCGACGACCAGCTCCTCGTCCGGGCCGGCTTCCGGGCACTGCTCGACGCCCAGCCCGACATCGAGGTGGTGGGCGAGGCCGCCGACGGCGCGGAGGCCGTGCGCCTGGTGCGGGAGCTGCGGCCCGACGTGGTGCTCATGGACATCCGGATGCCGGTGCTCGACGGGCTCGAAGCCACCCGCAGGATCACCGAGGACGGTCAGTCGGCCGCCGTGAAGGTGGTCATGCTCACCACCTTCGAGCTCGACGAGTACGTCTTCGAGGCGATCCGGTCCGGTGCCTCCGGCTTCCTGGTCAAGGACACCGAGCCGGAGGAACTGCTGCGCGCGGTGCGGGCGGTGGTCGCAGGCGACGCGCTGCTGTCCCCCGGGGTCACGCGCCGCCTGATCTCGGAGTTCGCGGCCCGCTCGAAACAGCCCGCCGCGGCGGCGGAGCTGGGCCGGCTCACCGAGCGGGAGCGGGAGGTGATGGCACTGGTGGGCATGGGCCTGTCCAATGAGGAGATCGCCCGCCGCCTGGTCGTCAGCCCGCTCACCGCGAAGACCCACGTCAGCCGGACCATGGTCAAGCTCGGCGCCCGGGACCGCGCCCAGCTGGTCGTCCTGGCCTACGAGTCCGGGCTGGTCCGGCCCGGCTGGCTCGGCTGACCCGGCACCCGCGGCCGTACTACCGGGGAAGTACCCCCGGTGCAGCCGGCCGTACGACGACCCGGCACCCCTCGCGGAGCCAGTCTCGGAGTGAGACGAAGAGTCCGCGATTCCGAGGAGCTGAACCGAGATGGACACCTTCACCACCCTCGCGTACGACGGGCCCGGCCCGTGGGTGCTGTTCTTCCCGCTGATCTGGGCGGCGGTCGTCATCGGCGTCGTCACCGTGCTGCGCCGCACGGTGTGGCGCGGCCGCCGTGCCCCGTGGCAGAACCGGGCCGCGGCGTACGGCGAGCACTCGCCGATCGCGATCCTGGGGCGGCGCTTCGCCTCGGGCGAGATCGACGAGGACGAGTACTGGCGGCGGCTTTCCGTCCTGGACGAGCAGCCGCTCCCTCAAGGACGGACCCGCCTGAACGCACGAAGCGGGTGGTGGCGGGATCACCTCCGGCGATCCCGCCACCACCCGGAAGTGCCCGGCCGGCCCTCTGCCTCAGCGGCTGAGCGCCGGCTCCTCTGCGGCGCGGAAGGGGGCGAAGCCCCGGTTGTCCTTGCAGCCGAGGTTCTCGTAGGTGTTGACCTTGGTCACCGGGTCGGTGCTCAGCAGGCGGATCTTGCAGGCCTGCTTGATGAACCGTCCCTCGACCCCGCCGGGGAAGTCGATCTCCTTGTTCCACAGGTACGGCGATTCGTATTGGTTGGCCCAGGCGGTGGAGTTCACGTCGATGCCGCCCGGGGCCTCGATCTCGTAGACCCATCCCGTCCTGGCCGCGCCGTAGGTGGCGAACTTCTCGGCCACCCACTTCTCGCAACTGGTGCTGAGGTGGGCGCTGGTCTGGCCGCCGCCCTTGACGATGTACTCGGCCAGCGGGGTCAGTTGATCGCCGCGCGGGGTGAAGCCCGCCTGGAACAGCTCCTCGACGTTCTCGCGGGTGTCACCGCGCCACAGGGTGTTGTCGTCGACGCGCCAGTGCCAGTTCTCGGCCTTCGCCGCGGCCTCGACGGCGTAGGCGATGAACGGGTTGGTGGTGGTGCTGAACCAGTCCCACGAGTCGAACTCGGAAACGGGCCCGCAGGGGCCGGTGTCCGGGGCGGGTGCGGGGAGGGAGCGTGCAGGGGCGGAAGGTCCGGGGGCGGACAGTGCGGGGGCGGAAGGTGCGGCGGTCGCCGGGGAGACGGCGGCGGAGGCGAGCGAGGCGGCGGCGAGGACCTGCAGGGCGGCCTTCAGCATGACGAGTGCCCATCAGTTGATCAACATGGCGGGCCCTTTATAGCGACATGTCGCAGCACGGATCGAGGGTGGCGAAAGGTGATCACCCGGACGAGTGGGGCGGGCGGACCGGCGCGGACCGCTCCTCGGAGGATCCGGCGAGGACCGACTCGGCGACGGCGGTGCGGGCGTAGAGCACGGAGCGCCCGGCCCGGTGCGCGCTGACGAATCCCGCGGCGCGCAGCGCGGTGAGGCACTGGGAGACCCCGGCCGCCGAGAGTCCGGTGCGCCGGGCCAGTTCGGTGGTGGACGCCGGGGTCTCCAGCTCGGTCAGCAGCAGGGCCCGGGAGCGGCCGAGGACGGCGGCCAGGGCCTCGGTCCCGGTCGCGGGCCGCGGTTCCCACAGCGCGCCCGTGCCGCGCGCCGGATAGGCGAGTTGCGGAGGTTCGGGCGGCGTCACGCGGGTGAAGGGGACCGGCCCGGTGAAGGCCGAGGGAATCAGCAGCAGTCCGGCGCCCGCCGTCCCGCGGGACAGCGGCCGGTGCCGGCGCGCCAGCCGCAGCGCGTTGTCGTCCCAGCTCACCGACGGGTGCAGCTCGTTGAAGAGCCGGCCCGCGCCGTGCTCTGCGACCTGCCGGGCCCGGTGGAAGACGTCGGCGTCGAGAACCGCGCGGATCCGCGCCCAGTAGGGCGCCAGGGCCAGCTCCCAGTAGGTCTCGATCTCCTCGGCGACCCGCTCCAGGCGGGCCTGCGGTTCGGCGTACAGGCTCCGTGTCCGGGGACCGAGGCCTCCCTGCTCGCGCCGCAGGCGGTCGAGGTCCCGGCGTACCTGCGCGGTGGACGAGGCCCGGATCCCGGCCAGTTCCTCCGTCAGCGCGGGAGCCGGCCCCGTGGGTGCCGGATTGAGGAAGTCGGGAACGTACCCCGAGGGCGGGATCAGTTCGGCCAGCCAGCCCCGGTCGAGGCCGGCGGCCGCCAGCCGTGGCCGTACCTGCTCGGCCCAGGGCCGGTGCACGGGCGATGCGGCACCGGAGCGCAGCAGCCGGAAGCTCGGGCCGACCTCCCACATCGGCGAGACGGCGAACCGCATCTGCGCCAGATCACTCACCGAGAACGTCAGCTCCGCCAGCACGGCCCAGCCCTCCCCCGAGGATTCGCACATGTCCTAATCAGTGGCCCGGCAGCATACACGGCGGAGATCATCCGGGGCATGACCTCACAGACGATGACCGCGGCCGCCGCGGGTACCTGGACACTCGGTGACCGGGAGATCAACCGGATCGGTTTCGGCGCGATGCGGCTGACACAGAGCGGCGAGGCGTTCGCGGACGACGCCGTGCCCAGCGACCGGGGCCGGGCCATCCGCGTGCTGCGCCGGGCCGTTGAGCTCGGGGTGAACCACATCGACACCGCCGCGTTCTACTTCTCACCGCTGCGCTCCGCCAACGAACTGATCAGCCGGGCGCTGGCCCCCTACCCGGAGGACCTCGTCGTCACCACCAAGGTCGGGCCGGGCCGGGACCCGTCCGGCGCGTGGATCGCCCACGCCACCGCCCGGCAGCTGCGCGGCCAGGTCGAGGAGAACCTGCGCCAGCTGGGCCGCGACCACCTCGACGTGGTGAACCTGCGCGTCGTCGGGTCCGATTCCATCGCCGAACGCTTCGGAGCCCTCGCCGAGCTGCGCGAGGCGGGGCTCATCCGCCACCTGGGCATCTCCAACGTCACCCCCGAGCACCTCGACGAGGCGCAGGCCATCGCCCCGGTCGTGTGCGTGCAGAACATGTACGGCATCGGGGTGCGGCCCGAGCACGACGCGTTCCTACGCACCTGCAGCGAACGGGGAGTCGCGTTCGTCCCCTTCTACTCCATCGCCGGCGACGGGCGGCAGGCGGGCGCGAGCGGCGCCGAGCACGAGGAGGTGCTCGCCGTCGCCCGGGCCCACGGCGCGAGCCCGGCGCAGGTGCGGCTGGCGTGGACCCTGCAGCGGGGACCCCACGTACTGGCCATCCCCGGTACCGGCGATCCGGCTCACCTGGAGGCGAACGTGGCTGCCGGCGCGCTGCGCCTGACGGCGGACGACCTGGCCGCGCTGGACTCCCTCCACCGCAGGGGGGCGTGAGCCGGCCGGCTGCGCCGCTCGAGCGGGGCCACCGCAGACGGGCCGGTGCGGGCGGCGCGGGCGGGGCGGCCGGCGCGGGCGGGGCGGGCAGGACGGGCGGGCGGGACGGTTCGGGTGGGGCCGGGCGCGCCGGTGGCCTTGCCGGCCGGAACGCGGGGGCCTGCGCACCGGTGCGGGTGGAGCCGGGCGCGCGCCGGGGCGTCTCCTCGGGCGCCGAACGTGGCGAGGGGTCGGAGGGCCGAGCCACAGTGCGTTCGACGCCCTGCGGGGAGCGCCCCTGCACACACCCGACCCGCCGGAGCCACCCTGGGGGTCGGAGGGCCGAGCCGCGTTGCGTTCGGCGCCCTGCGGGGAGCGCCCGGTCGGAACCTGTGGGGCCGGTGTCAGTTCACGGGAGGTCCTCGGTCGGCAGGTCGGCCTCGTACACGTGGGGGGTGTCGGCGTCCCACTCCACGAGCTCGGTGCCGCCGAGGACCACCTCGTCGGGGTCCGGCATGCCGGCCCGCCGCAGGAACTCGATGACGTCCTCGTCCGAGTGGGCCAGGCCGAGGGACTGCTCTCCGCTCGCGGTCCGCAGGGTCACCTGCCGGCCGCCCGACGGGAAGATCCGGTGTACGACGACGGGCGCATGACGCATACCCACAGCCTCGCCCCCTCGGCCCGGCCCGGCACCCCGGGGGGTCAGGACGTACGGCCGACCGTGGCGGCGGCGCCGTCGGCCGCCGCGGGGATGCGGAACATGGAGGGGTCGGGGTAGGTCGCCTTCTCGGCCTGCAGGACCTCTTCGATCTCGTCCCTGAAGACGGGCTCGAAGAAGTCGACGTCCAGCAGCAGGCGCAGCCCCCGCACGGTCGGGTCGAGCAGCGGGCGGGCCATGCGGGCGCCGCCGCCGGAGATGCCGCTGAACCCGGTCCGGGCGGTCGCCGATCTCCCGCCCACGCGGTCCTCGAAGCCCGCGGTCGCGTATCCGACGACCAGCGCCAGCTCGGTGAGGAACTTCCGCGTCCCGAGGGCCATCTCCTCGGCGCCCTGCAGTGTCTGGACGGAGCCGCCGGCCACCTTGAAGTCGTCGCTGTTCCGCTTGAGGCCGCGCGCCTCGTACGCGGCGCGCGCCTCCTCGAAGAGCCGCCCCGCCTCGTCGACCGCCTTCATCGCCGTCACCAGCTGGTCGATGTCGATCTCGCGCTTCACGCTGCCTCCCGATCCGGAACCCATGCTGCACAGACCGTAGGAGGCAAAGCCTCCGCTACGGAACACCCTTGCGGCGGTCAGATCTCGGGCCCTCCGGAGGCGCCAGAGACCCCTTCCCCGGCGGTGGCTCCAACTCTCCATGCCCTCTTGTGACTTGAGGCAAGTGTCTCAACAATGCACATGACAACCGGAGGATCTTCGGTCGCATTGTCATCAGAGGGGAACCCCCACATGAAAAAGCCTCTCGCCGGTGCCTTACTCTCGCTGCTCCTGATGGGAGCAGCAGTCGCCCCGGCCGTAGCCGCACCCACGGCACCCACGGCACCCACCGCACCGACCGCCCAGGCCGCGCCCGCCGCACCCCCGGCGACCGCCGTCGCCGTCAACTTCGCCGGCACCGTGGCCCTCAGCAACTGTTCCGGCTCCGTCGTCCGCGCGCCCGGCTCCCAGCCGAACGACCCCGCGCTCGTCCTCTCCAACGGGCACTGCCTGGAGACCGGCTTCCCGGCCGCCGGCGAGGTCGTCAAGGACCGGCCGTCCTCGCGCTCCTTCTCGCTGCTCAACTCGTCGGGGTCGAAGGTCGCGACCCTGCGGGCCAGCAAGATCGCGTACGGGACGATGACCGACACGGACGTCTCGATCTACCAGCTCACCAAGACCTACGCCCAGATCCAGAGCCAGTACGGCATCACCGCACTGACCCTGAACGACGTGCGCCCGGCCCAGGGCTCGGCGATCAAGGTGGTCTCCGGCTACTGGAAGCGGATCTACAGCTGCAACGTGGACGGCTTCGCCTACCGCCTCAAGGAGGGCGACTGGACCTGGAAGGACTCGGTCCGCTACACCTCGTCCTGCAACACCATCGGCGGCACCTCCGGCTCGCCGGTGATCGACACGACCACCGGCAAGGTCGTCGCCGTCAACAACACGGGCAACGAGGACGGCGGGCGCTGCACGGTGAACAACCCGTGCGAGGTCGACCAGAACGGCAACGTGACGGTCCGCCAGGGCATCAACTACGCCCAGGAGACGTACATCATCGTCCCCTGCATCGCCCCCGGCAACAAGATCGACCTGAACCGCCCCGGCTGCCTGCTGCCGAAGCCGCAGTCGTAGCTCCGGCCCCGCGTACGTCCCCGCCCGGCCCGAAAAGCCCCACGGCCGGGTCCCGGGCGGGGATACTCGGACGCGTGGAACTGCACATCGATCACCGCTGGTTGCTGGAGCGGCAGGAGGCGCTGTTCAAGGACGTGGAGGTGGCCGACCACTCCGCCCTGGTCGCAGCCGTCGCCCGGCACCGGGTGAACACGCCCAGCCTGGAAGTGGACGACCCCGACGCCTACTGGCGCGCGGCCGCCCTGCTCGATGCGATCGTCCTGCTCCGGCCGCTCCCCGACTCCAACGAATACTTCGCCTACGGGGTCGCCGTCGCCTACATCGAGGCCTCCGGCGAAACGGTGGAGGCCTCCTACGAGCAGTGGCGCGACCTGATCACCGACATCCGCATGCTCCGCGTGAGCGTCTACGACGTGGCCGCGCGGCTCCGCTCCTGGCAGCCCGCGTAACCCCCGGGCCGGTCCTCAGCGCCTGCGCTGGGCGGGAGTGCCCACCAGCAGCGCGTCCGAGACCAGGCGCGCGCCGCGGGCGAGCCGGCTCAGCTGCTCGAGCTCCAGGGCGTACATCCTGATCGAATTCTCGATGACCGTCTCGGCTATGCCCATCGTCGGCAGCTCGGCCCGGCTGGTCTGCAGGGCCGCCCGCACGGCGCGCATCTCGTGCTGCAGCTGGAGCTGGACGTGCCGGGCCAGGAGCGCGTGGTGGCGGGTGAGCGTGAGGTAGCCGCCGTAGCGGGCCGGGAGCAGGTCCCGCAGCCAGCGCGTGGCCGTGCGCTCCCAGTCGTGCGTTCCGGGCGCCTTGACCTGCAGGGGCCAGTCCGGGCTGAGCGTAAACGTGGCCGTCTGGGGCATTCTCGTCACTTCCGAATGGTGTCGAAGCTCTGATCGAGACGTTCTTGGGGGCGGCCTCGGCCCAGGGGTTGACCGAGGCCGCCATGGGCGCTCTGCGGGATCCGAAAGCCTGGACTCGACGCGCGGCCGCGACGTGAGGAGGTTCGTCGGGCCGTGCGTACGTTCGAGAGGACGTGGGGTCGTCCTCCTTGGCATCTGGTGGATCCGGAGCGCCGTCGTCAGTAAACATATATACCGTCGAGTAAGCAAGAGTATGAAAAATTTCATGCACATCGAAGGCTGAATATCCCCTGGTGGAGCGTGCAGGATCCGCGCTACAGCGCTACAGGAAGAAGCCGTGGTGGTGGGCGACCTGCTCGTAGTCCTCCAGGCGGGCCTGCGTCCGCTCGGGGTCCGCGTCCGCCATGGCCTGGAGCAGGGCCGCGGAGAGCATCCCGGGCGCCGCGTACGAGTCGAACACCAGGCGGGATCCGGTCCCCGCCGTCAGGGCCACGTCCGCCTCGTCCACCAGCGGCCCCAGGGTGGGGTCCGTGATCAGGACCACACGCAGCCCCGTACTGCGGGCGGCCCGGATGGCGGCCAGGGTCTCCTTGGCGTGCCGCGGCATGGCGAAGGCGAGGACCCAGGTCCCGCCGGCCGCCCGGGACTGGAGCAGCGCGTCGAAGGCGACGCTGCCGCCCCGGGTCACCAGACGGACGTCGGGGTGGATGCGCCGGGCCGCGTACGCGAAGTACTCCGCCAGGGAGACCGAGATCCGCAGCCCGAGGATGGTCAGCGGCACCGAGGCGGCCAGTTCGCGGCCGATGTCCAGCACCTGGTTGGTGTCGGCGAGCAGCCGCCGCACGTTCTCCAGGTTCTCGATCTCGGCGTCCACGGCAGCCTGCAGCTCGTTGCGGCGGATCTGCTCGCGGGTGTCCGGGGCTCCGGCGACCGCGCTCAGCGCGATCGGCTGGAGCACGTCGCGCAGGGCGGGGTAGCCGCTGAACCCGAGGGAGGAGGCGAACCGGGTCACGGAGGGCTGGCTGACGCCCACCCGCTCGGCGAGCTCGGTGATCGACAGGAACGCGGCCTCGGTGAGGTGGTCGATCAGGTACTGGGCGATGCGGCGCTGGCCCGGCGAGAGGCGGCGGCCGTCGAAAAGGGCGAGGAGCCGGTCGGCCGGGGGGCGGACCTCTTCCGACGACTGGCCGCTCGGCTTGATCGCGGCCGCCTGCGCGCGTGCCTGCTGCCCCGATGACACCGGAGGGCCTCCTTCTCACGTCACTCGCGTTCCAACATAGCTCACGCCCCGTGGTCGTTGATGATCAGTCCTCGGCCCGGGCCGTCACGGGGGCGTCGGTGCGGTCGCCGAGGAACTCGTACCAGCAGTGCCGCAGGTGCAGGTAGCGGGTATCGGCCTCGGTGAGGGCGAGGAAGGCGCCGATCGTCGAGGTCAGCCGCTCGGCGAGGCCCCGGTCGGCGAGGGCGCCGTTCTCGGAGAACGCCTGGTGGGCATTGGCCAGGCTGAACATGTCGGGGTAGACACGGGCTCCGAGGTGCTCCAGCGGGACCCGCAGGGCCCACAGCCCCCGGTTGCCGCCCACCATCGAGGGCGAGGCCGAGAGCAGCAGCGTCTGCTTGTCCTTGAAGGGCTGCGGGCGTCGGCGAGAGACCCAGTCGACGGCGTTCTTCAGCGCGCCCGGGACGGAGGCGTTGTACTCGGGCGAGGCGATGACCAGCGCCTGCGCGGCCTCGATCCGCTCGCACAGGTCCAGGGCCCCCTTCGGCACGCCCTCGTCGGCCTCCGCGTCGCCGTCGTACAGCGGCATGGGGAAGTCGGCGAGCGTGGCGGCGTCCGCGACGGCGCCGGCCCTGGCCACCTGGGCGGCGGCCAGGGACGCGAGCCGGGCGTTGACCGAGCCGGTGCGGGAGGACCCGGAGAGGACGAGCACGCGCAGGGAGGAATGGGAGAAGGCGGCGTCCTCGTGCGGGCGGGCCGGATCCGCCGGGAAGTGGTCGGTGTCGGTCGGGTTCATTCCGTCTCCCTGCTGTCAGCTGTTTCGGACTCCGGATACGGGCTCCCGGACGGGCTCCTGAAGAGGCTCCTCGCGGACGGGCCACGCGCGGCGGGACCCGCACACTCCGGTGTGCGGGTCCCGTCCGGGCCGCCGGGTCACTTCGCGCCGGGGTTCTCCCAGCGGTAGAACTCGTGGGCCATCGCGTCCTTCGGACTGCGCCAGGTCTCCGGGTTGTGCGGGCTGATGTAGGCCGTGAGCCGGTCACTGAGGTCCCGGAACTCCGGGTGGTCGGTGACCTTCGCGATCGCCGGGCCGGGCGGCCGGTCCGATTCGATCAGGTGCAGGTAGACGTCGCCGAACTGGAACAGGCTGCGGCGCGTGACCCCTACGAGGTGGGGCAGTTCGCCCGCGTCCGAGTCCGCGAAGAGCTCGGCGATGTCGGGCGCCGACCCCGGCGCCATGCGGGCGACGATGAGGGCGCGGTGCGGCTGGTTCATCCGGGTGCCTGCCTTTCTTTTCAGAGCCGGCTGACGGCGGGGGTGCGGTTCTCGCGCTCGCGCTGCTCGATCTTGTCCCGGATGAGCGCCATCTGGATCGGGGAGTTGCGGTTGATGTTGTCGGTCATCCACGCGTCGTCCACGGGTGCGTCCGGCTTCATCGCGAAGTCCTGGGTCCACTTCATCCGGGTGCCGCCGGGCACCTTGAAATACTGCCAGTGGATGTCCATGTGGGCGAAGGGGCCCGTTTCCACGCGCCGGGCCCGGACGGTGAGGCTCTTGCGGTCGACGGTCCGCTCGGAGACCCAGCTCCAGACCTTGCCGTTCTCGTCGGGGTGCATGGTCAGGCGGAACCGGGTGGTGTCGCCCTGCTGGTCGATGATCTCCAGCGAGGCGTACTCGCTGAACAGCTGCGGCCAGTTCGGGAGGTCGTTGGTCATCTCCCACACGACGTCCACGGGCGCGTTGACGGTGATCTCGTTCTCGGTGTGTCCAGGCATGTCAGGCTCCGGTCATCAGGCTGTTGTTGACGAGGTCGAGGAATTCCCCGGGGGTCTTGCACCGGTCGGCGTCGGTGGGCAGGGCCCGCCCGCGCCGGTTCTCCAGTTCGCCGACGATCCCGAGCAGGCCCAGGGAGTCGAGGCCGTACTCGTCGAAGGCCGAGTCCGGGCGCCTCGCCATCTCGGCGGGATCGACGGTGATTCCGGCGGTCTTCATCAGCACCGCCAGTTCCTCCAGGGTCAGTCGGTCGGACATCTGGCTTCTCTCTTCTACGGGGGCGCTACTTGGTCGCCGACGAGCCCTTGCGCAGGACGAGCGCGGAGTTCGATCCCATCCGTCCGCGGCTCAGCACGAGCGCGGTGCGCAGCTCTGCGGGGCGGGCGCTGCCGGTCACCACGTCGAGGTCGTGGCACACGTCGTAGACGTTCGGGGTCGGCGGGACGACACCGTGCTCCAGGGCCAGGACGGCGGCCGCGGTGTCGAGGGCCGGCGCCGCGCAGTACGCCCTGCCGGTGCCGGACTTGGGAGCCGTGACCGGCACCTTCCGCCCGTACGCGCCGAGGGCGTCGGCGAGGGCCGCGGCCTCGGCCGCGTCCGCCTCCGGCGTTCCCAGGGCGTCGGCGAAGACCACGTCGATCTCCTCCGGCGCGCAGCCGGCTTCCCGGAGCGCGCCCCGGATGGCGTGGGCCAGTCCCTCGCCGGCCGCGTCCCGCCGCCGGGTACCGGTGAAGGTCGCGGCGTGCCCGGCCAGGACGGCCCGGACCGTGGCGCCGCGGCGGCGGGCCCCGGCCTCGTCCTCGACGACGAACATCGCGCCGCCCTCGGCGGGGACGAATCCGCAGGCCTTGTCGGTGAACGGCCGGTACGCGCGCTCGGGGTCGTCCGAGGTGCTCAGCCCCTCGTACTCCAGCTGGCAGACGATGGAGTACGGCGCGAGCGGTGCCTCCGTCGCCCCGGCCAGCATGGCGCGGCTGCCCTGGCGGATAGCCCGGACCGCGTGCGCGAAGGCGTCCAGTCCGCCCGCCTCGTCGCTGCAGACGACCCCGCAGGGGCCCTTCAGCCCGCGGCGGATGGAGATCTGGCCGGTGCTGGCGGCGTAGAACCAGGCGATCGACTGGTAGGGGCCCACGAAGCGCGGTCCCTGTTCCCAGAGGTGCTGCAGCTCGCGCTGGCCGAACTCGCCGCCGCCGGATCCGGCGGCGGTGACGACGCCGACGGAGAAGGGATCGCCCTCGTAGTCGGCCCGGCCGAGCCGGGCGTCCTCCAGGGCCAGGTCGGCGGCGGCCAGGGCGTGGTGGGTGAAGCGGTCGGTCTGGACGAGGAAGCGGTCCTCGACCATGGCGCCGGGGTCGAAGCCCCGTACCTCGCCCGCGACGCGCAGCGGCAGGTGCTCGCACCCCGCCCGGGTGACGCGGTCCAGCACGCTGACCCCGGACTGGGTCGCCTTCCAGAAGGCGTCGGCGCCCACGCCGTTGGGCGCGATGACCCCGATGCCCGTGATGACCGTACGGCTGGTCACGAGACCTCCTCCTTCGGCCGGGTCATGACGACGGCGGACTGGAAGCCGCCGAAGCCGCTGCCCACGGAGAGCACGTTGCGCAGTTTCCGGCCGCGGGCGACGCGGGGCACGTAGTCCAGGTCGCACTCGGGGTCGGGCGTCTCGTAGTTCGCGGTCGGCGGCACCACCTGGTGGACCATGGCGAGGACGCAGGCCGCGAGTTCGATGGCGCCGATGGCGCCGAGGGAGTGACCCACCATGGATTTGATGGAGGTCATCGGCGTCTTGTAGGCGTGGTCGCCGAGGACCCGCTTCACCGCCGCGGTCTCGTGGCGGTCGTTCTGCTTGGTCCCGGATCCGTGTGCGTTGACGTAGTCGATCTGGTCGGGGCCGACTCCGGCCTGGGCGAGGGCGGTTTCGATGGCACGGGCCATCTCCAGGCCCTCGGCGGTCAGGCCGGTCATGTGGTGGGCGTTGCCGAAGGTGGCGTAGCCGCCGATCTCGCAGTAGACGGTCGCACCGCGGGCGCGGGCGTGTTCCAGCTCTTCGAGAACGAGGACGGCGCCGCCCTCGCCGAGGACGAACCCGTCCCGGTCGGCGTCGAACGGCCGCGAGGCGTGGGCCGGGTCGTCGTTGTTCGGCGAGGTGGCCTTGATGGCGTCGAAGCAGGCCACGGTGATCGGCGATATGGGCGAGTCGGATGCGCCTGCGATGCAGACGTCCATCCGGCCCTCCGCGATGGAGTGGACGGCGTACCCGATGGCGTCCAGCCCCGAGGTGCAGCCGGTGGAGACCGTCTGGACCGGGCCCCGCGCACCCATCTCCTCGGCGACGGCGGAGGCGAGGGTGGCGGGGGTGAACGCCCGGTGCAGGAACGGCCCGGCCAGCTTGTCGTCCACGTCCCACCAGGAGCCGGACTGGCTCACGGCGACGTAGTCGTGCTCCAGCCTGGTGGTGCCTCCGACGGCCGTGCCGAGGGAGACGCCGGTCCGCCAGGCCTCGTCCGTGTCGAGGTCGAGCGCCGCGTCTCGGACGGCCTCACGGGCGGCGACCAGGGCGAACTGGATGTACCGGTCCGCCCGGGCCGCTTCGCCCTCGTCGAGGCCGTGCGCGGCGGGGTCGAAGTCGACCTCGGCGGCTATCCGGGAGCGGAAACCCGTCGGGTCGAAGAGGCTGATGCCCCGGGTCGCCGTACGGCCGTTGGAGAGCAGGTCCCAGAAGTCGCGGACCCCGATCCCGCCGGGCGCGACGACGCCGACTCCGGTGACGGCCACCCGCCGGCGGGTCACGAGACCGCTCCCGTACGGTCCGGAGGCTGCTCCCAGGCGGTGCTCTCCGGGTGCGGGGCCTCCTCGGTGTCGACGTGGCCGAGTTCGGGACGCGGGGCGAGCGGGCCGAGGTGGAAGACCATGCGGGCCTCGGTGTCGCCGACGTTGCGGAAGCGGTGGCGCACGTTGAGGGGGACGAGCAGGCCCTGGTCGGTGCGCAGCGGGTGGGCCTCGCCGTCGAGGTCCACCTCCAGCCGGCCGGCGACCACGTACACGAACTCCTCGGAGTACGGGTGGTAGTGCTCGGCGATGGACTCCCCGGGGGCCATGATCGCCATGCCCATGAAGCCGCTGGTGGAACCCACCGACGTCGGGGTGAGCACGGCCCTCAGATCGCCACCGCGCCGGCGGTTGGGCGGCGTCTCGCTGAGGTCCACGATGCGTGGGCGCTGTCTGGTCATGGCGGGTTCCTCCTGGCGTGTGGGGAGAGCCTGGACGGGGATGGGGGTCGAGGCAGGGGGTGGAGCGAGGGGGGGGTGAGGGATGGTGCTCCGGATGGATTCCCCGGCGGGGATCAGGACTGCGCGGCTGCCCGGCGGTCGGTGATCAGGTTCATGGTGTGGTGCGCGGGGCGAACGCGCCCGCCGGGCGCGGCCGTCAGCCGGGCGAGCACCGCCGCCTTGCGCGGGCCCGAGACGCCGGAGGTGATGTCGGGCTGGGCGTCCAACGGGCCGCGCACGTCGATGAGGCGGACGACGATGTCGTCACGCTGGAAGATGCTGCTGCTCCGTACGGGGCTCTTCGGGCGGTGCGCGGCCGCCTCGTCCTGCCGGGCGAGGAACTTGGCGAGCGCCACGCCGCAGCCGGGCTTGGCCTCGTAGAACAGCGCGTGCCGCTGCACGTCGGCGGAGTCGGACTCGGGTGCCGTGATGTGGTGGACCGCCGGGAGCGCGGCACGCATGAAGAACATGCGCGCGGATTCCGGGTCGTTCAGGTTCCGGTCCTGTTCGAGGTAGGGGTTGATCGCCTGCTCCACGGCGCGTACCTCGGGTTGCTCGGAGACGTGCCGCAGGGCCGTCACCAGGTCGCCCTGCACCTCCACCGTCCGTACCACCCGGTTGCCGTGCATGAAGAGCGAGGTGCGGCACAGGCGGGTGTGGGCGTCGACGCGGGCCGCCGGGGACGCGTAGCTCGAGAGGATGGCCGCGACCTCCTTCTCACTGCCCGGCTTGACGGTGAAGGTGAGGGCGTGGCGCACGATTCCGGCGCCCAGCCGGGGTGCGGCCTGCAGGCGCGCCGTGGTGGGGCGGGCGGACTGGTCGTAGCCGCGGCCGGTCTCCCGCAGGACGGTGAACTTGAGCGGGCGCATGTTGCGCGCGCACGCGCCCAGCGGCTTCACCTGTTCGGCGTGGTGCTCGCTGTTGACCCAGGCGAGGTACTGCGGGGCGCTCTCCCACTCACTGGTGATGAGCCACTGCGAGGGATCCTCGAAGGATTGGCACAGCTGATCGCTGATGTGGCCCGGGACCGACGCGATGTCGTGGCGGAGCTGTTCGTACGCCTCGAAGAACTGCTGCTGGGTCCCCTCGTGGAGATCCATCAGCAGGACGACCCGGAGCATGGAGCCGTCGAAGGCTGACTGCGACACCCGTTCGGACAGGGTGGTTGTCATCTACTCACTCCTTCATGAGGGGGTGGAGATCCATCGCGTACGGACCCCTCGTCCGTCACCGGTGGCGTCCGCCCGGGCCGGCGGCCGCCTCCATGGGGAACGGCAGGCCGGCGCGTCTCAGGGGGAGCCGCTGTCGCTCATCGTCATCCGGGTGGCGACGTACCGCTACATGTCCGGATCAAGCGGGTGACAACCGGCGAATCAACTGGGCCTGATCCCGGATCGGGGGCATAAAGACTCCACTCCCCCACACAGAAAACAGGAGCCCGCAGCTGATGGAAGACAACGCCGATGTTCGCGTACCGGTTCTCGTCGTGGGCGGCTCCCTCGTGGGCCTGTCCACCTCGCTTTTCCTGAGCCGCCACGGAGTGAGGCACCTGCTCGTCGAGAAGCACTCCGGTACGTCCCCGCACCCGCGAGGCCGCGGCATCAACGCCCGGACGATGGAGCTGTTCCGCACGGCAGGGGCGGAGCGCGCGATCCGCCAGGCGGCGTCCGTACTGGAGGGCATTCAGGGCATTCTGCAGGCCCGGTCGCTGACCGACCGCAGCGACCACAACTGGCTGATCAAGTCGATCGATCCGTCGGGGGCGATCGCCCGGTTCAGCCCGACCGGCTGGTGCCTGTGCAGCCAGAACAACATCGAGCCGGTGCTGGCCGCCCAGAGCCGCGCGCAGGGCGCGGACGTGCGGTTCTCCACCGAGCTGATGAGCTTCGACCAGGACGCCACCGGAGTGAACGCCGTGGTGAAGGACCGGTTGACGGGCGAGCACAGCACGGTGCGCGCGGACTTCCTGATCGCGGCGGACGGTCCGCGCAGCCCCGTCAGGGAACAGCTTCGGATCCCCCAGACGGGTAACGGCGAGCTGTTCCACAACGTCAGCGTGACCTTCCGCTCGGAGCGGCTCGTCGAGGTCCTGGGCGACCTGCGGTTCATCGTCTGCTACCTGATGCGTCCGGGGGCGGACGGGGCCCTGCTGCCGGTGGACAACAAGACGCAGTGGGTCTTCCACGCCCCGTGGCACCCGGAGCAGGGCGAGACCCTGGAGGACTTCACCGACGAGCGGTGCGTGGACCAGATCCGCGACGCGATCGGCGTACCCGACCTGGACGTGGAGATCGGCGGCAAGGCGCCGTGGCATGCCGCCGAACGGGTGGCGGAGCGGTACTCGTCCGGCCGGGTGTTCCTCGCCGGGGACGCGGCCCACGAGATGTCCCCCACCGGGGCCTTCGGCTCCAACACGGGCATCCAGGACGCGCACAACCTGGCGTGGAAGATCGCCGCGGTGCTGGACGGTTCGGCGGGCTTCGAGCTGCTCGAAACCTACGAGGCCGAGCGGCTGCCGGTCGCCAGGGCCACCAGCGAGCGTGCCTCGGCCCGTTCGGCCGAGCACAGCCACCCGGGGTACGCGCCCCCGCCCACCATGGGCGGCGGTCCGGGCAGCGGGGTGCTCACCACGGCCATGGGCTACTGCTACCCGCAGGGCGCCTTCGTCGGCGGCGAGCCCGGCCGGCCCGTCATCCCCGAGACGATGCGCATGGTCGGCGACACCGGGACCCGGGCCCCGCACATGTGGCTGACCCGGGCGGGCGAGCGGATCTCCACCCTGGACCTGTACGAGCGCTCCTTCGTGCTGCTCAGCGGCGCGGGGTCACCCTGGAAGACGGCCGCGGAACAGGTCGCGGAGCAGCTGCCGGTGCGACTGGACGCCTACGCCATCGGCTCCGGTCCGGCCGCCGACCTGATCCAGGACGGCAGCGGCTCCGACTGGAGCGAGGTCCACGCGATGAGCGCCGAGGGCGCCGTGCTCGTACGGCCGGACGGGTTCGTGGCCTGGCGCTCGGAGGGCGCCGTCGCCGATCCGCGGGCGGCTCTCCACAAGGTCCTCTCGACGGTGCTGCGCCGGGCGTGACCACCTCGTCCCCCCTTCCGCCGGCCGTGCACGCGGCCGGCGGAAGGGGTTCAGCGGCAGGCCCAGCAGTTCGCCCAGCAGCCGGCGTCGGGCCGGAAGGTGCGGCGGCGGCCGGCTGCGGAGCCGACACCACCGCCCGCCGGACCGCGGGCCCGGTCTCCGCCCTGGTCACGGTCGCGGTCAAGGGAGTTCCGGTGCGCGTAACACGCGACGACGACCGCGAGCGCGGCCAGTTCCTCCGGGGCGGCAACGCCCCTCTCCACACGCAGCAGGCTCGCTATCGGGACATCGTTCGACATCGGCACGGCCTCTCTCACGGGGGCTGCGCGTGCGCCCGGCCGCGGCACGAGGGGCGGACCGGCTCTGCGCCGACACGGGCGGCACACGGGTGGCTCGGCGCGCTGACGGGACGTGTTCCGCGTGTGCGAACCGGCCGGCGGACTCCTGTCGGGTCACCAGGACTCCTGTCGCGACCGACGCTACAAGCGCGCGGCGGACCCGGCACTCCGGGGACGTGCCGCCCGGAGCGCGGCGGACCCTCGGCCCGGGCTGCCCGCCGGGGCCGGCCGTGACCGCCCAGGGGCCCCTGTTGTGCCGGGGCTGCGCCGGCCGGCTGTACGCCGTCTGCATCACGGACCATTCCGGCGGGAACACGGCCGGACAGTGGGAGGTGGACCACGAGATGCCCGTGGAGTGCCCGCTGGCCGGGCTGTTGCCCCTGACCGGGACGGCGACCGATGTCCACGACCTGCCGGGTGCCGCGGAGGTGCTCGGTCCGCCCTTCTGAGCGCGGCGGGTTGGACCGCACGGGTGATCTCCGTCCGTCGCCGGCCCGTCCCGGGCGGTGTCCTCGGCACTCCCCCGGCCGCGCCGGCGACCCCGCGGCGGAGACCGGCACGTGCGGTGCGTTCACCCTTTGAACTCCCCCTGCCCGTAAGGGCTTTGCCGGTTCTATCTCTTGACGGCCGCAAGTGCGGGGAGCACAGTGTCCAGCGGCGCCGTTCTGAGAGCGCTCTCAGAACGGCGGACCTCCCGTTTCCTCCCCCCGCACCGCGCCTCACCGCGCTTCAGAGAGGGCACCCATGCGTGAGATATCCGGCAGGACACGACCGACGGTCCGGCGGGCCGTCCTGGCCGCGCTCGGCACGATCACCGTGGTCGCGGCAGCCGCCGCGGGCATCGCGCTGCCCGCGAGCGCCGCGGCTCCCCCCACCCCGGCCGGCTGGTCCCGCGTGTTCCTGGACGACTTCGACGGAGCCGCGGGATCCGGGGTGAACACCGCCGACTGGCAGTACACCACCGGCACCAGCTACCCCGGCGGGCCCGCCAACTTCGGTACCGGTGAGATCGAGACGATGACCGCCGACCCCTCCAACGTCTCCCTCGACGGCGCGGGCAACCTCCGCATCACGCCGCGGCGGGACGCGGCCGGCAACTGGACGTCCGGCCGGATCGAGACCAGGCGGTCCGACTTCCAGCCCCCGGCCGGCGGCACGCTCCGCTCCGAGGCGCGCATCCAGATGCCGAACGTCACGGGTCCGGCGGCCAAGGGCTACTGGCCGGCGTTCTGGATGCTGGGAGCCCCGTACCGCGGCAACTGGTGGAACTGGCCCGGCATCGGCGAGATCGACATCCTGGAGAACGTCCAGGGCATCAACAACGTCTGGGCCACCGTGCATTGCGGCACGACCCCCGGCGGACCCTGCAACGAGACGTCCGGCATCGGCGGCCAGCACGTCTGCCCGGGCACGAGCTGCCAGGGCGGATTCCACACCTACGCCGTGGAGTGGGACCGCTCGACCGCGGTCGAGGAAATGCGCTTCTACGTCGACGGCCTCAACTTCCACACCGTGCGGGCGAACCAGGTGGACGCGACCACCTGGACCAACGCCACGAACCACGGCTACTTCATCATCCTGAACGTCGCCATGGGCGGCGGTTTCCCCGATGCCTTCGGCGGCGGGCCCGACGCGGGCACCCAGCCCGGCCACGCCATGGTCGTCGACTACGTGTCCGTCCTCCGCTCGACGGGCGGCACCACCCCGCCCACCACACCGCCCACCACTCCCCCGACCACCCCGCCCACGACGCCTCCCACCACCCCGCCGACGGGCAATCGTGACGCGTACTCCGCCATCCAGGCCGAGTCGTACGACGGCCAGGCGGGCACGGACAAGGAGACCACCACGGACGCCGGCGGCGGCCAGGACCTGGCGTCGGTCGGCAACGGCGACTGGGCACTGTTCAAGGGTGTCGACTTCGGTTCCACACCGGCGAAGCAGTTCTACGGACGCGTGGCGAGCGGTGCGGCCGGCGGGGTCAGCGGACTCGTCGAGGTGCGCCTCGACGACCGGAACTCGGCGCCCGTCGGCAGCTTCTCCATCGCGGGCACCGGCGGGTGGCAGAGCTGGCGGACGGTCCCGGCGAACATCACCGCGGTCACGGGCACCCACGACGTCTACCTGACCTTCACCAGCGGCCAGCCCGCCGACTTCGTGAACGTCAACTGGTTCGACTTCGGCCACTGAGCCGTTCGGGCAGGTGAAGTGGCGACGAGGGCAGGATTCGAACCTGCGTCCACCCGGGATCAGAGCCGGGCGCTCCTCCGCAGAGCTTCCTCGTCGCCACGTCGATCATGGCGGGAGCCGCCGCCCCGGGCAACCGGTTTCCCCGACGCCCCGGGACGGTCGGTCACAGCCACTCTCTCGCCGCTGCGCGCTTGCCCTTGCCGGAGAACACACCGGCCGACCGGAGGGCGCTGGCCATGAGGGGGTCCGCAACGGCGACACCGTGCACGAGTTCGGGCGTCCGGCGGAAGGCGACGGCCTCGGCCGCCGGCCTGGGGGCGGTCCAGGCGCCCGCGACGGGGTCCACCCGGTGCCGGGCGCAGACCGCCTCGACCAACGAGCGCGGGCATTCCCTCTCTCCTCGGAGCACTTCCCAGGGCAGGGGCAGCTCCGCGCAGATGTAGGTGTCGGGGTGCAGCCCGCCGCCGCTCATGCGGTGCCAGTACGCCACATCGGCGGCCATCAGCCGGGGAACCTTGCCCGGACAGAACCGGTCCAGGATCTCCTCCCGGCCCAGTTCGGACAGGATCGCGAACCAGTGGGCCCGGGCCGTGTTCCACGCCTGCGCGGCCTGGTTCCACGTCGACGAGTCGTCGCCGCGGCGCACGATCATCGTTTCGCGCTCCAGCGGGTGCCGGTTCCAGGCGTCTTCCAGCAGGTCCGCGACCTGGCGCAGGAAGCCGTTCCACCGCATCAGCAGGTGGGTGAGGTCCTCGTCGGACACCGCGGCCAGCACTTCCGGCGTGGGATGCACATGTGCGACCGCGGACCAGCGAGTCCGCTCGGGGCGCGCCCGCAGACGCTGGAACAGCGCCTCGGCGACCTCGTCGTGGACCTGGCGCTGGCGGCCGTTGGTGAAGACGCTGCGCATGTGGCCGCGTGCGGTGGTGTACGCGATGAAGGCCGCCGTGTCCGGGTTCGCGGCGAAGAGACCGTACGGCAGCGCGTGGGCGAGTGCCCCCTTGCCCGTCATGGTCACCTCGCGGCGGCGCTGCTCGTGAATCAGCCGCGCCAGTTTGGCCTCCGTCCGGCGCAGGAGCCGGAAGCGCTTGTTGTACTGGCGCTTGGAGATCTCGCCGAGGCCGGCAGCGGATCGCCCGGCCCGGTCGAGACGGTCCAAGCCGAAGTCGTTCTGGCCGTACGCGCGGCCTATGGACTCGCCCGCACGCCGAATCACCGCCTCGATCCGGTCCGGATCGTCTCCCGCGCCGTCCGGGAGCTGCGGTAGATCCGCGAACAGGCTTGCCACACGGGCGAGCTGGCGCTGTGCGCCGACCGGACGGGCGAAATCCTCCCGCATGGAGGTGTAGCCGTGCCAAAGGTTGCGCAGCGAATGCTCGGCGGCCTTGGCGAGGGCCTCTTCCGTGGCCGTGTCGAGTTCGGCGCCCTGGGCCGCGTACAGATCCTGGATGAGCCGGGCCACGTCCTCCGGACGCTTGCGCAAGGTGAGCGAGGCGTGCAGTTCACGCAGGAGTTCTTCGACGGTGGGCGACGGCATGATCCTCACCTTGCCACTCCGCGGTCACGCGCCCAACCGGATATCCGCGGGCCGCAGCCCGCCGACCCCGAGGGCAACGCATTCCGCATCCTGCACACCCGGCTCGGGCCCCGCTGACGACCTGTCTCCCGTAGCCGGGCCGCACTGTTGTACGGCGGCCGGGTGGAACCACCGCCTCCGAAGGGCCGGGTCCGGCGAGCCGCCGGGGTACTGCTGCGGCAGCGGCCGGAAGCTGTGGCCCGTCACGAGGGGTGACCGGAGCCAGGGCGAGCAGCGGCAGAGGGGTCTGCATGTCGACATTCACGTGGGGTGCTCGAAGGGATCGGGGACGGGTCACGAGGGGTGGCCGCCGGCGCCGTGCCGACAGGATCTGCGCGGTGGTGGCCCTGGGCCTGGCGCTCGCGGTGGCCCTGCCCGGAGCGGCTCTGGCCGCCCCGGGCGATCCGGATCCCACGTTCGGCGGCGGCGACGGGGCCGTGACCACCGACCTCGGCGCCTCCGAAGCGGCCGCCGACATGGTGGTGCAGCCCGACGGCAAGATCGTCGCCGTGGGCGGTGACGTGACGGACTTCGTCGGCAATTTCGCGGCGGTCCGCTACAACGCCGACGGCAGCCTGGACACCACGTTCGGCGACGGCGGAAGGGTGTCCACCGACATCGCCGGCGGCTCCGACACGGCCAATGGCGTGGCCCTGCAGGCCGACGGCAAGATCGTCGTCGTCGGCATCAGCGAGAACCTCGAAGGCGGCGTCGCCTGGTTCACCGTGGTCCGCTACAACGCGGACGGCAGCCTGGACACGACCTTCGACCGTGACGGCAAGGCGGTCACCGACTTCGGGGGCGGTGGCGCCGACCAGGGCTCCGACATCGCGGTGCAGGCCGACGGCAAGATCGTCGCCGGCGGCGGTGTCGGCGGACTGTTCGCCCTCGCCCGGTACAACGCCCTGGACGGCAGCCTGGACAGCACCTTCGACGGCGACGGCAAGGTGCTCACCCCCTTCGCGGGCATCCAGGGTGGCAGCACGGCGTACGGACTGGCGCTGCAGGCCGACGGCAGGATCATCGCCGCCGGCGACACGACCGAGGGTCTCGTGCGGGACTTCGCGCTGGCCCGGTACAACTCCGACGGCAGCCTGGACACGAGCTTCAGCGGCGACGGCAGGGTGACCACCGACCTGGGGTCCATGGACACCGCCCAGGACGTGGCGGTGCAGTCCGACGGCGGGATCGTGGCCGTGGGCGGCTCCGGTCCCGGTGGGTTCTCGCTGACCCGCTACCTCGCCAACGGCGCCCTCGACACGAGCTTCGACGGCGACGGCAGGGTGACCACCAGCCTCGGCGGGCCCCAGGGCGGCAGTTCCGCGTACGACGTGGTCCAGCAGTCCGACGGCAAGCTCGTCGCCGTCGGCGGCGTCAACGGGGACTTCGCGCTGGCCCGCTACCTCGCCAACGGCAGCCTGGACACGGGCTTCGGCGGTGGCGACGGCGCGGTCGCCACGAACCTCGGGGGCGCCGACCTGGCCCACTCGGTGGCGCTGCTTCCCGACGGCAGGCTCCTCGCCGCGGGCGGCGGCGGGGCGGGCGAGGACTTCGCGCTGGCCCGGTACGAGGGCGGCGGCACCACTCCGCCGCCTCCGCCCAGTGCGGACCTGGCCGTCACCGTGTCCGGTCCCGGCACGGTCGGCATCGGCGACCAGGCGACCTACACGGTGACGGTGCGCAACACCAGCGCCACCGTGCCCGCGACTGCCGTCACGCTGGCCGACACCCTCACCGGAGCCGGCGGCACCGTCCTGTCGGCCGTGCCCGGCCAGGGCAGTTGCACGAACACCGCCACCAGCGCGAGCTGCACCCTGGGCACCCTCGCGGCCGGCGCCTCCGCCACCGTGACCGTGGTGACCGAGCCCCGGAGCACCGGCACCCTCTCCGACACCGCCACGGCGGACGCGGCGGAGCCCGACCCGGTGCCCGGCAACGACAGGGCCACGGCGAACACCACCGTGAACAACGCCCGCGGCTGCACGATCATCGGCACCAGCGGCGCGGACACCCTGA
Organism: Streptomyces sp. NBC_00207; assembly: GCF_045160965.1. Lineage (NCBI taxonomy): Bacteria > Bacillati > Actinomycetota > Actinomycetes > Kitasatosporales > Streptomycetaceae > Streptomyces > Streptomyces sp. NBC_00207. The sequence continues at coordinate 1,049,805 of NZ_CP130715.1, forward strand.
ACGGCGGCTACTTCGCCGATGTGATCTGCGGTCTCGGCGGCAACGACACGATCCGCCCGGGCTACGGAAACGACACGGTCCACGGCGGTGCGGGCAACGACAACATCGACGGCGGCTACGGCGACGACACGCTCTACGGCGGCGCCGGGAACGACACCCTGCTGGGCAGCTACGGCAACGACCGGCTCAACACGGTCGACGCCGTCGCCGGCAACGACACCGCGAACGGCGGCCTCGGCAACGACAGCTGCACGACCGACCCGGGCGACTCCCGCATCAGCTGCCCGTAGGCCGTCCGGACAGTGCGGGTGATCGCTGCCCGGCGGCGGTGGCGATGTCGCGCCATCGCACCGATCCCCGCCCTGGATCCCCCCACTTGGCACGCACCGGCCGCCGTCCGCCACCGCGCCGGCCGGGCCGGCCCCCGGAACCGGCCGGTGAACGACCGGCTCCCACCGGGCGTCACCGCGGTGACGCCCGGTACGGTCGTGAGCGCCCTCGGCTTCGCGTCCCCACCGGTTACCCTGCTGTGTCCGGCGAGGCCACCGCCCGTGGGACCCAACTACAGCATGGAGGAACACCCGTGTCGGAACCGCGTCCCGGGAACCGCCCCACCCTGGAGGCCGTCGCGGCGCTCGCCGGGGTGTCCCGGGCCACCGCCTCCCGTGTGGTCAACGGCGGCGACGGCGTCCGCCCGCACCTGGCGGACAAGGTGCGCGAGGCCATCCGGGACCTGGGCTACGTCCCCAACCACGCGGCCCGCACCCTGGTCACCCGGCGCACCGGAGCCGTCGCCGTGATCATCGCCGAGCCGGAGGTCCGGATATTCTCGGACCCCTTCTTCTCCCGCCAGATCCGCGGCATCAGCAAGGAGTTGACCGCGCACGACGCCCAACTGGTCCTGATGCTGGTGGAGGACCGGGGCGACTACGACCGGATCGAGCGCTATCTGGCCGGCGGCCACGTCGACGGGGCGCTCGCGTTCTCCCTGCACACCGACGATCCGCTGCCCGCCATCACCCGCCGCATCGGCATGCCCACGGTGTACGGGGGCCGCCCCGGCTGGACCGCCGGGTCCGGTGAGCAGGACGGGGTGGCGTACGTCGACGCGGACAACCGCGGCGGCGCCCGGGACGCGGTGCGCCACCTGCTGGCACTCGGCCGGCGGCGGATCGCGCACATCGCCGGCCCGCTCGACCAGACCTCGGCGGCGGACCGCCTCAGCGGCTACCGGGACGTGCTCCCGGGCGACTGCCCCGAGCTGTTCGCCGAGGGGGACTTCACGGTGGTGGGAGGGGCCCGGGCGATGGCCGAACTGCTGGACCGGGACCCGGGGATCGACGCCGTCTTCGCCGGCAACGACCTGATGGCGACCGGCGCACTGCAGGTACTGCGGGAGCGCGGCCGGACGGTTCCGGGGGACGTGGCGCTGGTGGGCTTCGACGACGCCGAGCCGGTGGCGGAGAGCGCCGACCCTCCGCTGACGACCGTGCGCCAGGACGTCGAGGGCATGGGGCGCATGATGGCGGGGTTGCTGATGCGCACGCTGAACGCGGGTCCGGACGAGCGGACCGCGCCCGGTCCGGTGATCACCGCGACGACCCTGGTCCGGCGCGTGTCGGCCTGACGCGGCCTGCGGAAGCGGCCCGCGGAAGCGGTCTGCGAAGTACGGCGCACGGAAACGGCTGCCGGGGGCCCGCGTGGCAGCGGGCCCCCGGCAGCCGGGCCGAGGGGGAGGATCCCGGATCAGCGGCGCACGGGGCACTGCTTCCACGAGAAGTGGTAGATGCTGTTGATGCTGCCGTCCGTCGAGTCGAGGGCCATGAAGCTGGTCTGCGACGGGTCGGAGGTGCCCACTTCTGCGCGCAGTTCGGTGTTGATGTTGAAGTTGCGCTGCTCGCCGCAGGGCGCGAAGACCAGGGCTTCGATGCCCGTGGTGTCGGTCGCCTGCCAGTTGTCGTCGTAGTGGCCGTTGAATTTGTGGGTGCGCTGGGCGGTCTGGCTCATGCCCTGGAAGTAGTAGCTGGCCTTCTGGGTGCCGATCGCGCCTTCCTGCAGGCTGCCGAAGCCCCGGTAGTCGACCCGGGCCACGGCGTAGGTGTAGCCCTGGGGGACGTGCACCTGGAGGGAGAGGAGACAGTTCTTGCGGCCTTCGGTGGCGGGGGCGCCGCCGCCGGCCTGGGCCAGGTACTCGCTGTAGGTGACGGTGAAGGCCGAGTTGTCCGGCGCCACGGCGACGGCCGCGCTGCCTGGTCGGCAGCCCGATCCGTTGACGGAGGCGACGTCCACGGTCACCTTGTCGGTGGGCGCCGAGGGGGAGGCCCCGGCCGTGGGGGTCAGCGTGACGAGCGTTGCGGTCACGGCGGCTGCGGTGAATCCGGTACGGAGCGACTTGATCACACCGTCATGGATAGCCGTCGGCGGCGGCACCGGCCGGCCGACGGGTACGCGGTCTCACCTCGATGGCCGAAACGATTCACCGCAGAAACGATCAATCAGCCCATAACGGACCGCCGAACGGCCGCGGGCGGCGCGATGTACCGAGTCGCACCGGTAATCGAGTCCCGTTTGTCCTAATATCGGCGAGATCCTTCAGGCCTGCGGTGAGGAGTCCCATGTCCCGCGTACGACGGTCCGCCGCCCTGGCGGCGCTGGCGCTCACCACCGCCCTGGCCGTCACGGCGACGGCGCCCGCGCCCGCCTCCGCCTCACCGCACCACAACGGTGACGAGGCGGCCGTGCTCGGCGAGGACCACGCCCGCGCGCACGCGCGACTGCGCCAGGAGGCCAAGGGCACCCAGGGCTATCCCCAGGCGAAGCGCACGGCGAGCCTGACCTCGCTGCAGGAGTCCCAGCGCAAGGCCAACGCGGGTTTCGACGCGGCGCGGTTCGGCCGTTTCACGCAGTTCTTCCCGTCGCCCGACTTCGGTGTCCACGTGGCCCAGCTGCCCACGGGCAAGGTGCTGCTCTTCTCGTTCGAGCGCGTGGAGGCCGATCCCACGAAGGAGACCGGCCCCACGAACACGGTGGGGCGGACGAACGCGGGCCGGGCCTACCTCTGGGACCCCGCCAAGGGGACCGGGGCCCGGGCCTTCAAGAACGTGCCCCCGCCGGTGGTGCTGATGCCCGACGGCACCTACGCCCCGCGCCCGGCACCCTTCTTCTGTGCGGGGCACTCCTACCTGCCCAACGGGATGGTCGGGGTCTTCGGCGGCAACGTCGGCGGCAAGGGCGGCAGCGGCGCCAAACTGTCCTTCGTCTTCGACCCGTGGACCGAGACCTGGTTCCGCAACCGCGACATGGCCGTGGGCCGCTGGTACCCCTCCGTCGTGACCGGGGCGGACGGCCGGCAGATCATCATGTCCGGCCAGTCCGAGCGCGGTACGGGGACACCCACCCCGGTGGTGGAGCGCTTCCCCGCGCTCGGACGCCCCGTGCCCTGGCGCCCGTTCGACATCCCGGTGAGCGTCCCCGCGGAGCGGCTCCGCTCCGAGGCCCCCTTCCGCAACGACTATCCGCACCTGTTCTCGCTGCGGGACGGGAAGATCTACGGGCTCGGCCGCGACGCCGATCAGCAGTGGCTCTTCGACCCGGTCAAGGACGTGCGCACCGACCTGCCCCGGCGGCCCGCCGACTTCCGCGGCTACGGCTCGGCCGTGCCGCTGCCGGCCGGCTTCCGCGGCCCGGACTCCGTCCTGGTGCTCGGCGGCGACCCGCGCGACCCGCTCACGTACCGGCTGTCCGGCGGCCGCTGGAGCATCGAGGGGCCGCGGGCCTTCGGCCGCACCCAGGACGGCACCCTGATCCTGCCGGACGCCACGCTGCTCACCGTGAACGGCGCCCTGGACACCCGTGACTACGGGAACGGACCCTTCAATCCGAAGGCGGACCTGAAGTACCGGCAGATCGAGCTGCGCGACGCGCGCGGCCACTGGAAGCTGGGGCCGGCCCAGCGGCTGCCGCGCGGCTACCACTCCAACGCCCTGGTCCTGCCGGACGGGCGGGTGATGGTCACCGGCGACGAGCTCCAGCAGATCGCCAACGACCCCGACATCAAGGACGGGATGGACGGCAGCATCGAGCTGTACGAGCCCGCCTACCTGCACCGGGGCGCGCGCCCCGCACTCGACCGGGCACCGGCGGGCGAGCTCGGCCACGACACGGCCTTCCAGGTCACGAGCTCGACGGCGAAGGACGTCAAGCGCGCCGTGCTGCTGGCACCGACCACCGTCACCCATTCGGTGAACACCAGCCAGCGCCACCTGGACCTCCGGATCACCGGCGTGCACGGCTCGGCGATCGGGCTCCGGACCCCTCCGAGCGCGGCCGACGCCCCGCCCGGGTACTACATGCTCTTCCTGCTCGACGCGAAGGGCGTGCCCAGCACGGCGAAGTGGGTGAAGCTGGGGGTCCGCCCGCGGTAGGGCCGGGTGCTCAGAGCCCCGGCGGCGGTTCGACCTTCGCCAGCCAGGTGGTGAGGAGCTGCTCCAGCTGCGCGGCCTCCGGCGGCGTCAGGCCGTCCAGCAGGCTCCGCTCGTTGCGCATGTGCTCGGCGAAGGCCCGGTCGATCAGGTCCCGTCCCGCCGGCGTGAGCGCGACCACCCGGCCCCGGCCGTCGGCGGCCGAACGGCGGCGGGTGACCAGCCCGTCGCGTTCGAGCCGGTCGATCCGCTTGGTCATGGCGCCGGTCGTCACCATGGTGTGCGCGGCGAGCTCGCCGGGCGCCCGCTCGAACGGCTCGCCCGCGCGGCGCAGGGTGGCCAGGACATCGAACTCCCCCTCGCCGAGTCCGTACTTGCGGTACACGAGGGCGAGGCGGTCGGTCAGGAGCAGGCCGAGGCGGTGCAGCCGCCCGATCACGCCCTGGGGACTGACGTCGACGTCGGGCCGTTCGCGGGCCCACTCGTCCTGGATGCGGGCCACGTGGTCCTTGGGCTGGGGTTTCACGGGATCAGCATAGCGTTACCTTCCATGGAAGGTATTGTAGCTTCCATGGAAGACAATCTGCGGTGGTCACTGGTCACGGCGATGGCCCCGGTGGCGTGGGGCACGACCTATTTCGTCACCCGCGAGTTCCTGCCCGCCGGCCACCCGCTGTACGGGGGCGTCATCAGGGCGCTGCCCGCCGGGCTCCTGCTGCTCGCGGCGGGCCGGCGCCTGCCGAGCGGCAGCTGGTGGTGGCGGGCGCCGCTGCTCGGCGTGCTCAACATGGGCGGCTTCTTCGCGCTGGTGTACGTGGCCGCGCAGCGGCTGCCGACCAGCGTGGCCTCGACCGTCATGGCGACGGCGCCGCTGGCGATGATGCTGTGCGCCTGGGCGCTGCTGGCGGAACGGCCGGGCCTGCGGCACCTGGCCGGTGCGGGCGTCGGGGTCGGGGGCGTCTGCCTGATGCTGCTGACCCCGGGCGCACCCGTCGACCTCCTCGGGGTGCTCGCCTCGGCCGCCGCCATGGGAATGGCCTCACTCGGCTACGTACTGGCCAAGCGGTGGGGTGCCGGGGTGGACGTGCTCGCGTCGACGGCCTGGCAGCTGCTGGGCGGCGGGCTGCTCCTGCTCCCCCTCGCGATCGCCCTGGAGGGTGCGCCGCCGCGACTCGACGGCCCCGCGCTGGCCGGCTTCGGCTACGTGACCGTGGTGGCGACCGCGGTGGCCTTCGCCGCCTGGTTCGCGGGGCTGCGGCACCTGCCCGCCGGGACCGTCGGACTCCTCGGGCTGCTCAACCCCGTGACCGGAGTCCTGCTGGGCACGGCCGTCTCCGGGGAGTCCCTCGGCCCGCTGCAGCTCTGCGGCCTCGCGCTGGCGCTGACCGGGGTGCTGCTGGGGCGCCCGGCGACGGCGCGCCCGCACCCGGGGGCTCCGGGGCGGGCGCGGGCGGCGGCCCCGGGGGCGGGCACTACCCCCTGACGGCGTCCGCCGCCGGAGCGGGACCGAAGCGGACCACCGCCGCGCGCCCGGCCGTACGCAGGACCCGGCCGGGCCCGCCCGTGAGCAGGGCGGCGTCGTACGGGGCCAGCTCCTCGACGCGGTCGGAGGCGGCGCCGGAGCCGGGCCCGAGGCCGCCGGACCGGTGGAGCAGCGCCGGCCCGTCCAGGGCCACGACCAGCAGGGTCTCCCCGGGCGGCACGGCGAGCGCGAGCACGCCCCGTACGACGGCGGTCTCCGCCCGGGTCTCGCTCCGCCGGTACATCACGTTGAAGTTGACCACCGGACCGTCGAGGAGCCGACAGTCCGTCGGCTCGTCCCCGGCGAAGTCCCGCGGCGCGAACCGCTCGTCCACGAGGTGGCGGACACCGGCCACCGCGAGGTCCATTCCCGCGCCCTCGGCCAGGGTGAGGATGCGGTCGACCCCGGGGAAGGAGGAGAACGGCCCGTCCGCGGCGACCTCCGCGAGGCTCACCCGCCAGGCGAAGTCCCCGATGCCGGCGCCCTCGGGCCGTGCGGCGATCTCGCGGGTGACTCCCCCGCCGTTCTTCCACGGGGTCGCACCGCGGTCGGCCGCCCGCAGGAGGCGGAGCCCTTCGCCGCCGCTCACGCGGTCGGCCCGGCCAGCCGCGCGGCCAGTTCCCCGGCGTCGGCGAGGAACCACGCCTGGCGTCCGCGGTTGCACTCGCGGACGAAGTCGCGCAGCGCCGAGCTGGCCGCCGTGTGGCGGGAGATGTCGCCGAGGACGACGATCCCGACCCGGTACTGGGCGAACTTCTGGATGATCTCCCCGGCGACCCGGGTACTCAGCCGGAAGAAACCTTCGTCGAACCGTTCGGCGGGGATGACGACCCACTGCGCGCCCTGGTAGGAGGCGTCGCCGATGCAGTCGAGGGCATCGCGTTCGCCCGCGATGACCTCACCTTCGGCCGCGCACATCAGGACGGGTACGTCATTGATCGTCTGCAGAGTGCTCATGGAGGTCGAGGCTAGCTCCCCGTCGAGGGGCGCAGGCGGCCCAGGAGGGCGTAGAGCGTCGCGCTCTCGGCCTCGTCGAGGGTGTCGAGCGCGCCGTGCATGTCCTGCATCTCCTCGCGGACCCGGCGGATGACGTCGCGGCCCGCGTCCGTGGCCACGACGTTCTTGACGCGGCGGTCGGCGGGGTCCGGCTCGCGGCGCACCAGTGCGCGGGCCTCCAGGCGGTCGACGATGCCGGTCACGTTCGAGGCGTCGCACACCAGCAGGGTGGCGAGGCCGCGCATGGGCACGGGTCCGTCGAGCTGGGCGAGGACCCTGGCCTGGGTCGAGGTGAGGCCGTGCTGGGCGGCGGCGGCCGCGAACTCGCGCCATTGGGCGGTGCCGATGGCCGCGAGCAGTTCCAGCAGCTGGAGCTTGGTGGGGGCGTGCGTGGCGGTGTCGCTCATACCTGGAGCGTACTCAGGATGTTTGACATTATCAATTGTTTACTTGACCACCTTAACTATCGAGGTCTACCGTCAGTCGAGTTACTTGAGGAAGTCAAACATCTGCGTTCCGAAGCATTCAGCTCCGAAACACGAAGAAGGTCCCCCCAGCCATGAGCACCCCCTCCCCCGCCACCCAGGCCTCCGGGCCCCGGAACGAGACGGTCATCGTCTTCGCCCTGAGCCTCGCCGCCATGGTCGTGGCGATGATGCAGACCCTGCCGGTCCCGATCCTGGGCCTGATCCGCGAAGACCTCGGCACCTCGACCGCGAACGTGAGCTGGGTGACCACCGCCACCCTGCTGTCGGCGGCCGTCTTCACCCCGCTGCTGGGCCGGTTCGGTGACCAGCACGGCAAGAAGCCCACCCTGGTGGCCGTGCTCGGCGTCATGGTCGCCGGCTCCGTCATCGCGGCGCTGGCGTCCTCGCTGCCCCTGCTGATCCTGGGCCGGGTGCTCCAGGGAGCCGCCACCGCGATCTTCCCGCTGGCCCTGTCGGTCCTGCGCGAAGAGGTCCGGCCGCAGAAGCTGCCGGGCGCGATGGCGCTGGTCAGCGGCACGCTCGCGTTCGGCAGCGGCCTCGCGCTCGTCGCGACCGGGCTGCTCACCTCCGGATCCGACGCGGACTACCGCAACGCCTTCTGGATGGCGACCGGCTTCGCGGTCCTCGCCCTGCTCGCGGTCGTCTTCCTGGTGCCCGCGACCCGCCACAAGACGGGCGGGCGCACCGACTTCCTCGGCGCACTGACCCTCGGCCTCGCGCTGCTCCTGCTCCTGCTGCCGATCTCCCAGGGCCACGAGTGGGGCTGGGGCTCCACCCGTACGCTGGGCAGCTTCGCCGGCGCCGCCGTCATGACCGCCGTCTGGGTGCTCGTCGAGCGCCGGGTCCGCGAGCCGCTCGTCGACATGAAGATGTTCGTCCACCGCCCGGTGCTCATGGCCAACCTGGCCGGCCTCCTCGTCGGCTTCGGCATGTTCGCGAACTTCCTGGGCGTCTCGTACCTCGTCCAGATGCCCGAGGCGCTGACCGGCTACGGCTTCGACGCGTCGATCCTGCGCGCCTCCGTGCAATTCCTGCTGCCCGGCGCCATCGTCTCGCTGCTCGCCTCGCCCGTGGGCGGCCAGATCGTGCGCCACCGCGGTCCGCGCACGGCGCTGGCCCTGGCCGCCGCGCTCGGCGCGGCCGGCTTCGCCTGGCTGGTCCTGGACCACCAGCACAGCATCTCGGTGATCGGCGCCGGACTGGTCGTCGGCGCGGCCGTCAGCTTCGGCTACGCGGCCATGCCCGCCGTGATCATGTCCAGCGTCCCGCACCACCAGAGCGGCATCGCCAACGGCATCAACTCGATCTCCCGCTCCACGGGCAGCGCGATCGGCAGCGCCGTGGTGACCACGATCCTGGCCTCGAAGACCATCGAGCACCTGCCGGCGGGCGTGCCCCCGCTGCCCGCCGAGTCCGGGTTCACCCTCACCTTCGGGATCGGGGCCGTGGCCTTCGCCCTGGTCGCGGTGATCAGCTGGATCGGCCTGCGGGGCGGGCACCGCACCGTCGTGGCGTCCGCGCCGACCGGGGCGGCCGGGCAGACCGCGAAGTCCGGGACGGCCGAGAAGGCGGAGAAGGCGAAGAAGGCCGAGGTCGCCGAGGCCACCCGCTGACCGGCCCACCGCCGGCCCGGCGGTCCCCGTTGTCGCGTGTCGTTCGCGCCGGGGGGACCGCCGGGCCTTGCATGGTGGGTGCATGAAGGCTACGGACGTCATCGCCGACGGGTTCGGACGCATCGGGGAGATCGTGCACGAGGTCGTGGACGGCCTCCCCGCGGAGCTGCTCAACGCGCGCGTGGACCCGGCGGCGAACTCGATCACCTGGCTGCTCTGGCACCTGACCCGCATCCAGGACGACCACATCGCCGACGCGGCCGGCACCGAGCAGGTGTGGGACTCCGAGGGGTGGTCGGACCGGTTCGCGCTGCCGCTGCCCGCCGGGTCGACCGGGTACGGGCACTCGCCGCGGGACGTCTACACCGTCCGGGTCGACTCGGGCGAGCTGCTGCTGGGGTACTTCGACGCGGTGCACGAGCGGACCGCGCGGTTCGTCCGGGGGCTCGCCGCCGCCGACCTGGACCGGGTGGTCGACGAGCGCTGGGACCCGCCGGTCACCCTCGGGGTACGCCTGGTCAGCGTACTGGCGGACGACCTCCAGCACGCCGGGCAGGCGGCCTTCGTGCGGGGCGTGCTGGAGCGGGACCGGGGCGTCTGAAGGACGCCTGCCGTCCCGTTGCCCGGACAGCTCCGCCGCCGAGCACACCACAGGTCGCACAGAGGGCCGGGACCCGTCCGGGTCCCGGCCCCTCCCGCTACGCCCCGCTCGCGTCGAGCATGTCCTCGCGCTCGACGATCTTCACGCGCTCGCGGCCCTGGGGCTCACCGAGGGCCTTCTCGGCCGCGTCCAGCCGGTGCCAGCCCTCCCACGTCGTGTAGCGGACGCTGCGCTCGGCGAGGAAGGCCTCGACGGCCTCCGGCGCGGGTGCGGCCGGCGCGCTCAGGCGGCCTTCCGCGTGGTCGGCGAGCAGGTTCGCGACGGTCTCGTTCGCGTCGCCCTTGGTGTGGCCGATCAGGCCGACCGGCCCGCGCCGGATCCACCCGGTGACGTACGTCGACTGCAGGTGGGAGCCGGCTTCGATCACGCGGCCGCCCTCGTCCGGAACGGTGCCGGAGTCGACGTCCCAGGGAAGCTTCGGCAGCTCGTCGGAGAGGTAGCCCACGGCCCGGTAGACGGACTGGACGTCCCAGTCGGTGAACCGGCCGGTGCCCTTGACATTGCCCGTGCCGTCGAGCTCGGTGCGCTCGGTGCGCAGGCCGACGACCTTGCCGTCCTCGCCGAGGACCTCGACGGGCGACTCGAAGAAGTGCAGGAACAGCTTGTGCGGCCGCTCGCCGATGTCCCGGATCGCCCAGTTCTCCAGCGTCTTGGCGACCATGTCGGCCTGCTTGTTGGCACGGCGGGTGGCTATGGAGCCCTCGTCGTAGTCGATGTCCTCGGGGTTGACGATGACCTCGATGTTGGGCGAGTGGTCCAGCTCACGGAGCTCCATGGGGCTGAACTTGGCCTGGGCGGGACCGCGACGGCCGAAGACGTGCACCTCGAGCGCCTTGTTGGCCTTGAGGCCGTCGTAGACGTTCGCCGGGATCTCGGTCGGCAGCAGCTCGTCGGCCGTCTTCGCGAGGATGCGCGCGACGTCGAGGGCGACGTTGCCGACGCCGAGCACGGCGACCTTCTCGGCCTCCAGCGGCCAGGTGCGCGGGACGTCCGGGTGGCCGTCGTACCAGGAGACGAAGTCGGCGGCGCCGTAGGAGCCCTCGAGCTCGACGCCCGGGATGGTCAGCGCGCGGTCGGCCGTGGCACCGGTGGAAAAGATCACGGCGTCGTAGAAGGACTGCAGCTCGTCGAGGCTGATGTCGTTCGGGTAGTCGACGTTGCCGAAGAGGCGGACCTGCGGCTTGTCGAGGACCTGGTGCAGGGCGGTGATGATGCCCTTGATGCGCGGGTGGTCGGGGGCGACGCCGTAGCGGATCAGGCCGAAGGGTGCCGGCATCCGCTCGAAGAGGTCGATGGAGACACCGGGCTCGACGGCGGCCTCGGACTTCAGCAGCGCGTCGGCGGCATAGATTCCGGCGGGGCCGGCACCGACGATTGCTACCCGCAGAGGGCGAGGCATGGCAGGGGTTCCCTTCGAGCGACGGCAAGGTGGATCAAGGGGAACCCTAAACGAAGGTAAGCCTAACCCAGCACCCGGTCTCGCTTTATGACCCCATAATCAAAACTTATGACCTCCCCAAGCTGCCCTTGGGGTCGCGGCGAACTCGCTGGTCAGCGGGCACGCCACCTGACAGACTGAAACGGCTTGATCACCCCAGGAGGACTAATGGCTGACGAAACAGACACCCCGCAGGACGAATCCCCGGCCGATGCGGCCAAGCGCAAGTTCCGGGAGGCGCTGGAGCGCAACGCGGCGAACGCCCAGTCCCAGCAGGCGCACCAGAGCCGTGCGAAGGTCCAGGGTGCCAGCAGCGGCCCCGGCGGCAAGAACAAGAAGGTCCGCCGCAAGACCGGCTGACCCTCGGACCCGAGGAGCTCAGTCTCGCCGCCGCGGCGGCGGGACCGGGCGACTCCACCCGCCATTGGGCCACCCGGGTGACGGAGGATAACCCCTGACGCCGTCAGTAGTTGATCAGCTCGTCCCGCCGAGGGCAGCTATCTCATGCGACAGTGCGACAGAAGGATCCCCCACATGTTCAAGAAGTTCATGGCCACCGCCGCCGTCACCGCCTCCGTGCTCGGCGCCGGTGCCGCACTCGCCTCCCCGGCCATGGCCATCGGCAACGACGAGGGCGTGACCACCGTCAACGGGAACGGCGCCGCGCAGATCTACGGCAACCAGGAGACCCACGGCAAGATGAGCCCGCAGCTCAGCGCGGTCCAGGGCTCCCTCAACAAGCTCTGCATCGGCCTGCCGGCCAAGGTCAACGCCCAGGCCCTGTTCGCGGTTCTCGCCAACGTCGCCGTCCAGGACATCAACGCCCTGTCGAACCCGCAGAACCAGCAGTGCGCCGAGAACTCCACCCAGGCGAAGGGTGACGAGGCGGCCTCTCACATCCTCAGCAACATCCCGGTCCTCTCCGGCAACGTCTCCGCCGGTAGCTGATCGACCCGATTCCGCGCCGGTGTCACGCGTAACGCGCGACGCCGGCGCGTTTCATTTGGTCTAGACCTTGACAGGTACAGACCACTCTCGCTTCAGTGGGCACTGTTGCCCCCACGGCAATTCCCCCCACTGAAGGAGCAGTTACGTGATACGTGCGTTTCGCCGCCGTGCCCTCTCCCTGGCCGCCGCCGCGGCCGTCACGGTCGGCCTCGCCATCGCCCTCCCCTCCTCCCCCGCCTCCGCGGCAGCCCCCTGCGCCGGCGGCTGGACCTCGTCCGCGGTCTACACGAACGGCATGAGCGCCTCCTACGGCGGACACAACTGGCAGGCGAAGTGGTGGACCCAGGGCGAGACGCCCGGCACCACCGGCCAGTGGGGCGTCTGGTCGGACCAGGGCGTCTGCGGCGGCGGGGGCCAGGACCCGGACCCCGGCAACCCGTCCGGATTCGTGGTCTCCGAGGCCCAGTTCAACCAGATGTTCCCGAACCGGAACCCCTTCTACACCTACAACGGCCTGGTCGCGGCGCTGTCCGCCTACCCCGGCTTCGCCAAGACCGGCGACGACACGGTGAAGCGGCGCGAGGCCGCCGCCTTCCTCGCGAACGTCTCCCACGAGACCGGCGGGCTCGTGTACATAGTCGAGCAGAACACCGCGAACTACCCCCACTACTGCGACGCGAGCCAGCCCTACGGCTGTCCGGCGGGACAGGCGGCGTACTACGGGCGCGGGCCCATCCAGCTGAGCTGGAACTTCAACTACAAGGCGGCCGGTGACGCGCTGGGCATCAACCTCCTCGCCAACCCGTACCTCGTGGAACAGGATCCGGCGGTCGCCATGAAGACGGCGCTCTGGTACTGGAACACCCAGAACGGCCCGGGCACGATGACCGCCCACGCCGCGATGGTGAACGGCGCGGGCTTCGGCGAGACCATCCGCTCCATCAACGGCTCGCTGGAGTGCAACGGGGGCAACCCCGCCCAGGTCCAGAGCCGGATCTCGAAGTACCAGAGCTTCACTCAGCTGCTGGGCGTGACCCCGGGGAACAACCTGGGCTGCTGATCCGCAGGGCGGTCAGCGGGTGCGCAGGGCGGTCGCGAGCTGGGCGCGTGAGCGGACGTCGAGCTTCTGGTAGATGCGGGTCAGCCGTGCCTCCACCGTCTTGACGCTCAGGAACAGCTTCGCCGCGGCCTCCTGGTTGCTGGCGCCCTGGCTGACGAGCAGGGCGAGCCGGGTCTCGGCCTCGGTCAGCACCGCGGCCGCCGCCTGCGCGCCGCCTCCCTCGCCGGGAGCCGGTTCCCTGGCGAGCTCCGTCCAGGGAGCCGCCCCGGCCAGGGCGAACACCTCGGCCGCCGCCCGCAGCGCCGCGCGGGGGGGGCGCGCCGGCGCCGGCGGCGCTCCACCCGGGCGAGGGCGAGCAGCGTACGGCCGCGCTCCAGCGGCAGCTGCAGGGCGTCGAACCGCTGGGCCGTGGCCTCCAGCAGGTGGACGGCCGCGTCGGCCTCGCCCTGGGCGGACAGGCACAGGCCCCGGGCCCGGTCGAGCGCGGCGACGACGCCCGTGCGGCCGAGGCGCACGGCGACCGTACCGACGCGGTCGAGGAGTTCGGCGGCCTCGCCGGGAGCGTCCGCGGCGATCAGGGCCTCGGCGAGCTCCCCGTGCCAGCGCAGGACCGAGGGGTCCACCACCTGCTGGGCGGCCTCCAGCGCGGCGACGCGGCGCAGCGTCGCGACTGCTTTCGCCGCCTCTCCGGTGGCCAGTTCGACCAGGCCGAGCGCGTGCAGGCTGCGGGAGAGGAAGACCTGGTCCTGCTCCTCCTGCGAAGCCTGGATACCGCGCCGGGCGTAGCCGGCGGCGCGCGCGAAGCTGCCGCCCGTGGCCTCGGCCATCGCGGCGACGTACCAGGCGGGGCCGGGCGACAGGCCCGCCTCGATCGTCAGCTCCAGGGCCCGGCGGGCGTGGGCGGAGGCGGCCTCGCAGCGGCCGCTGCGCAGTTCCACCTCGGTGAGGCTGCGCAGGACCTCGAAGACGTCCTCGGCGGAGCCGGTGCGCTGGACCGCCGGGAGCAGGACCATCAGCTGCCGGCGGGCGTCGGCGAGGCGGTCGTCGAAGAGGGCGTGCCGGACGGCGAGGTACTGCGGTGCGTTGCGCATCCCGAGCGGCACCTCGGGCGCGGGCAGGGCGAGCGCCTCGGCCAGGATCTCCTCGGCGTCCGTGTCCCCGAGGATGCGGCCCATGCGGGCCCGTACGGTCAGGGCCATGGCCTCGGCGGTCTGGTCGCCGCCGAGCGCGGCGAGGCGGCCGGCCTCGGCAGCCGCGTCGCGGGAGCGGACCGGGTCGCCGTCGCTGAGATTGTGCTTCCAGGCGATCCGGAGCTGGACGGCGGCCTGGAGCGAGGGGTCGCCGGCGGCCTCGTCCATGGCGTAGGCGAAGGTCTCGTCGAGGGCGCCCAGGGCCTGCCCGGCGGCGTCGATCACGGCGAGCCGGGCCCGTACCCGGTCGGCGGACGAGGCGTCGCGGGCCAGGACGGCCCGCGTGGCGCGGCGCGCGAGGTCGGCGCGGCCGGCCCAGCCGGCGTCCTCGGCGGCGGTGACGAGCCGGGCCAGTTCCTCGCCGGCCAGCCAGGACGGCGTACGTTCGGCGGCGAGCAGGCCGAGCTCGGCGGCGAGGACCCGCTGGCCGCGGCGCCGGCAGACCGCGGCGGCCTCGGTGATCTCCGCGGCGAGCCACTGGTCGGGGGTGTCCACGGCGAGCGCGCGGTGGCGTACGGCCTGGACGGGGTCGTCGACGGCGGCGGCCAGGGCCGCGTGCCCGGCGGCGCGTTCGGGCCAGCCCGCGTCGGCGGCGAGGGCGGTGGGCAGGGCGCCGGCGGTGAACTCGACGGTGCCGTCCTCCCCCACCCTGACCAGTGCGGCCCGTTCCGCCTCGGCGAGCTCGGCCTCGGCGTCGGGGCGGCCGGCCCGGCGGAGCAGGGAGGTGGTGGGGCGGGAGGCCAGGGCGGCGAGCAGCAGGGTGCGGCGGGCCTGGGCGGGGACGCCGGCGAGGAGCCTGCGGGCCACCTCGCGGGCCTGTCCGGAGACGGGCAGCGGGTCGGCGTGGTGGGCGCTGCTGTCGCGGGCCTCGGCGGCTTCGGCCAGGGAGTGGCCGAGGGCGAGGGCGAGGCGCGGGTTGCCGCCGCTGGCCTGGTGGATGCGGCCGGCGAGGCGGGCGGGGAGGCAGTGGCGGACGAGGAGTTCGGCGACCTCGTCCGCGCCGAGCGGGGGGACCCGGATCGCGGGGGCGCCGGGTCCGCACAGGGCTTCGCCGACGGGGGCTCCGCCCTGGACGCATTCGGCGACCAGGACCCGTACGCGGGGCGGGGTCAGGCGCAGCGCGAAGCGGAGGAGGTCGGTGCTCTCGGCGTCGAGCCACTGGGCGTTGTCGAGGACGAGCAGGACGGGCTGGCGGGCGGCGAGGGTGCGGAGCACCTCGACGACGGCGAGGCGCAGCGCGATGTGGTCGCGGCCGGCGCGGGGGGCGTCCGCCTCGCGGCGGAGCAGGGCTATGGCGGTGCGCTGGGGGCCGGAGAGCTGGTCCAGGGCGGCGGCGGGGACGGAGGCGAGGAGGGCGGCGGCGGACGCCTCGGGTATCCACTGGTCGGCGGCCTCGGGGGCGAGGCGGAGCACGCTCTCGCGCCGTGCTTCGGCCGCGGCCGCGACGGCGCGGACGACCTCGGTCTTGCCCGCGCCCGCGGGTCCGGTGAGGAGCGCCCGGCCGTGCGTGGTCAGCGCATGGTCGACCGCCTTGATGAGTTCACCGTGTCCGACACTCGTGTCAGCGTTCCCCGTCGCCGCCACCACGCACAGCCACCAGCCTTCCGGTCCCCAGCTCCTGTGCCCTTCCTGTGAGAGGCGACAATACGAGGTCGGATGGCGGGCGGACCCGGATTGTGACGCAGAAATCAGTCACGTGCCGGGAAAACCCGGCGGACCTGCCGATACGAGGTGTATCAGCAGGTCCGGGGGATCATTACTGGTCCGTACTATCGGCCCGTCAGGCCGAGTTGGCGGGCGGACCGGAAACCGGCCGGAAGCCGGTCACCGGCGCCTCAGAACGCGAGGTTCCAGGAGTCGATCTTGCCGGTGTCGCCGCCGGCGTTGTCGTTCACACGGAGCTTCCAGGTGCCGTTCGCGACCTCGGAGGAGGCGTTGACGGTGAAGACCTGGTTGATGTTGTCCGTGCTGCCGCCGGCCCGGTTGTGGACCGTGTAGACGCTGCCGTCCGGGGCGATCAGGTCGACCTTCAGGTCACCGATGTAGGTGTGCACGATGTTCACGCCCACCTTGAGGGTGGCCGGGGCGTTGCCGGTGACACCGCTGACGGTGATCGGGCTCTCCACGGTGGTGTTGTCACCGATGGCGAAGTCCGTGCCGTTCTCGAAGCCCGGGGTGGGCGGGGTCGAGGTGACGGCGGCGACGGTCGCGGCGGCGTCGGCGAGACCGGTGCCGCAGCCTCCGGTGCAGGTGCCGGCCAGCGGGCGGGCGTTCGTCTTGATCGCCGACTCGATCTGCGCCGGGGTCAGCGCGGAGTTCGCCGACTTCAGCAGGGCGGCGAGGCCCGCGATGTGCGGGGCGGCCATGCTGGTGCCCTGGTAGGGCTTGTAGATCTCGGCGCCGGGGGTGGTGGTGCCCGCGTTCAGCGTGGAGAGGATGGCGTTCTCGGGGGTGGTGACGGTGCCGGGCGTGTCGGTGGCGCGGCGGGTCTCACCGCCCGGGGCGGCGACGTCGATGATCGCGCCGTAGTTCGAGTAGTACGAGCGGTCGCCCGCGCGGTTGGTCGAGGCGACGTTGATCACGTTGTTGCAGCTGGCGGGCGAGAAGTTGGCCGCGTCCGCGTTGCTGTTGCCGGCGGCGACGACGACGGTCGTACCGCGGGCGACGGCGGCGTTGATGGCGTTCTGGTAGCTGGTGCCGCAGGTGCCCGAGCCGCCGAGGCTCATGTTGATGACCTTGGCCGGGGTGGCGTTGGCCGGGACACCGGCCACGGAGCCGCCGGAGGCCCAGGTGATGGCGTCGACGATGTCCGAGGTGGCGCCGCCGCACTTGCCGAGCACGCGGACGGGCTGGATCTTCGCGCCGTACGCGATGCCCGCGACGCCCTTGGAGTTGTTCGTGGCCGCGGCGATGGTGCCCGCGACGTGGGTGCCGTGCCAGGAGGAGTTGCTGGCCTTGGAGCCGAGGCCGCACTCGCCGTCGGTGGCGTTCCAGTCGCCCTGGTCGGCGGGGTTGTTGTCGCGGCCGTTGCCGTCACGGGCGTCGGCGGCGCTGGAGATGAAGTCGTAGCCCGCGACGATGTTCGGGGCGACGTCCGAGTGGGCGACGTAGCCGGTGTCGATCACGGCGACGGTGACGCCGGAGCCGGTGGTCTTGTCCCAGGCGGCGGGAACGTTCATGCCGGCGGTGGGCTCGAAGAGGTCCCACTGCTTGGCGTACTCGGTGTCGTTCGGGGTGACGGCCTGGGCGTAGGCGCGGGAGTCCGGCTCGACGTAGGCGACGTCCGGGTCGGCGCGGAACTGGGCCATCACGTCGGCCGCGTCGGCCGGGGCCACCGTTCCGCCGAGGTTGACCAGGGCGGCTCCGGTGCCGAGGCGGCGGTCGAACTTCGCCTTCTTGCCGGCCTTCTTGCCCTTGGCGGCGGCGTCGTCGGCGGCCGCGGTGTTCGAGCTGGCCTCGGTGGCCGAGGACTTGTAGCCGACGATGAGGTTCTGGACCGGCGCGGTGACGGCGACCGTGGCGGCCGGCGCCTGGCCGGGGGCCTCGACGGCCGCGGCCACCGAGGCGGTGGCGGTGGCGGATCCGGCGAGCAGGGTGACGGAGATGGCCGCCACGGATATGAGCCGACGTCTGGAAGCGTGCACGTGTTCCCCTTCGAGGGCCGTTTCCGGGCAGGCCGGAGCGGCCGGTCGGTGCAGTGTGGGAGGTTCCGGCGGCCGCGGGGCCGGGAGCGAGTTGGTCGGTCTCGCCCCGGCCGCCGCCGCGCGCCACGTTGTCCCGGCCGCAACGGCGGGGCAGGGGCAACGGCGTCCCGGCGCTCCCCCGGACGGTGGGGCCTACACGCCATGTGGGGTTGGCGTGTGAACCGCCCGGCCTGGGGAAGATCGCCGGTGGGCAGACAGTAGGCAACGCGGCGATGAACTCGATACGGGGAAAACCCTTGTCCGCCCCCTGCCGCACCCCCCGGGGGTCCCTCGGGGCCCCGGCGACCAGCGGTTACGACGTCGGGCGGGGCCCGCGGAAGTCGCCCGGCGGTCGCGCCCGGTGAGGGCCGGCCCACGCTGTCCGGTCCGCGGGGACCGGCGGCCGGGACCCGGCGGGTGCGCGGGCGACGCGGGCCCCGGCCGAACGGGCTGTCCGGCCGGCGCCGCTAGCTGGGCGGGAAGAGCTTGCGGAAGTAGGTCCAGCTGGTCTCGTTCGGTTCGCTCCACTTTTCCGGGGCGTGGGCGAATTCGGGGTGGTGGTCGGCAATGTACGCGCGGGTGCGCTCGGGGACCTGCGCGTACGCGTCGAGTTTGCGGCCCCGGCAGTGGAAGGTGAGGCCGCCGGGGCGGGCGCCCTGTTCCATCCAGGGCAGCCACGGGGACATCCGCGTCCAGGACATCGTCGAGGGGACGCTCACCTCGTCGGTGGCCAGCACCGACGCGGGCGTGAAGAACTGGAAGAGCTCCAGTGCCCGGTAGGTGTCGTCGGCCGACTGGGCCGGGTACTCCTCGACCGGCAGGGGCGAGGGGTAGGCGAGCGGGATCTCCAGGCTGAAGCAGACCTGGTCGCCCAGTTCGGTCACGGGCACCGGGAACGGCCGCCACTTCTGGTTGGCCGGGTCGTTCCAGACGTGGACCACCGGCTTGCCCTCCCAGGTCTCCGTGATCTCCCGGGTCCGGGGGTCCAGGTAGAACGCGGCCTCCCGGGAGAGCAGCTGGTAGCCGCCGGTCTCCTCGTCCGCGACGAGTCGGGCGACGTTGAGCCCTTCGAAGCCGAAGAGGCGCCGGTACGGCTCCCCCGGGGCCCAGGAGTGGACGTCACCGGTCCACCAGAAGACGACCTCGCGGCCGTCCAGCGAGGCGCGGGTGCGGGCGAATGCTTCCAGGAGCTCGGCGGGTGTCGCGGCTGAAGTCATGCGCCCACTCTGCGCGGTCGCGGGACGGCCGGGCAAGGGCCCGCACGGACAACCGGAGCCCCCTCCAAGGGGTTTGAGTGGCTGGTGGGGACGGGTGGATCCGGGGATCGCCGACCGGGCGGCGACCGCCATGCGGATGCCAGGTTGACGGCGGTCGCGCCACCGGCAACCGTGACCGCCATGGGGAAAGAACGCCGACTGCTCACACTCGTCATCTGCCTGGTCCTGGGGGGCGGACTGACCGCTGCGGTGCTGGGTGCCTCGCGGGCGGCCGGTCCGCACGGAGCGACCGCGGCCGGGCGTCCGGCGCCCTCCGACTACGTGGACATACGCGACGTTCCACGCGTCCCGGCCGCCGCTCCCGCCCCGGGCGCCGACGCATCCACCGGCTCGGTGGTGGTGGACTGCGGCCGCAACGAGCAGGGCCACTACAACGAGGACAACCTGGTGGTCTCGCCCGGCCTGCGGGCCGGCGCCCACCACACCCACGCGTACGTGGGGAACCTGTCCACGGACGCGATGTCGACCGACGCCTCCCTGGCCGCGGCCGCCACGAGCTGCAGGGGCGGCGACCGGTCGACGTACTACTGGCCCGTCCTGCGGCGCCTCGACCGGCCGGGCACGCGCTCCCACGAGCACTCGGCGGGACACGGGAACACGGGCGAGATCCTGCCGGAGGTCTCGGTCCTGGTGGAGTTCCGCGGCAGCCCGGTGAGCAAGGTGGTGGCCATGCCGCGCTTCCTGCGCGGGATCACGGGCGACGCCGTCGCGTACACGGCGGCCGGCGACGCCGACGTACGGGCCCGCTGGGGGTGTTCCGGCTCCCCGGACCGGTCCACGACCCGCTACCCGCGCTGCCCGGGGGACGAGCGGGTCACCCGCACGCTGGTCTTCCCGAGCTGCTGGAACGGCATCGACACCGCCGGCGCCGGACACCGCTCGCACCTGCGCTTCCCCGGCACGAACGGCGTCTGCCCGCCGGACTTCTTCCCGGTGCCCGAACTGCGCGTCTCCCTCGCCTACGAGGTCCCCGCGGGGGTGCCCGTGGCGCTCGACTCCTTCCCCGAGCAGCGGCACAGCCCGAAGACGGACCACGCGATGTTCGTCAACGCGATGACCGACCGGCAGATGGCCGCGGTCGTCGGCTGCCTCAACGAGGGCCGCGCCTGCCGGACCTGAGTGACACAGCTCACGTGAACCGTGCGGGCGCCGGCGGCGTGTTCCGACAGCACCACCTAAGCGAGGAAGACGGAGAGGGTGAGATGGCCGGACCACTGTGGCCCCGCACTCGGCGGGGCTCGACCGATGAGGCACTGATCAAGTCGGTGTACGAGGAGCACGGTCACGCCCTGCTCGCGTACGCCACCCGGCTGACCGGGGACCGGGCCGCCGCCGAGGATGTCGTCCAGGAGACGCTCATCCGGGCCTGGCGGCATTCCGAAGTCCTGGTCAACGGAAAGGGTTCGGTGCGCGGCTGGCTGCTCACCGTGGCCCGCAACATCATCACCGACCGGTACCGGGCCAAGGCCGCGCGGCCGCCGGAGGTCTCCGGAGCCTCGGCCACTCCCCCGGTGGAGGCGGATCACGCCGACGCGGTGGTGGACAGCATGACGGTCCTCGGGGCCCTCGATCAGCTGTCGCCGGAACACCGCGACGTCCTCAAGGAGTTGTACTACCGGCAGCTCAGCGTGGCGGAGGCGGCCGACGCCCTCGGCATCCCGGCGGGCACGGTCAAATCGCGTTCGCACTACGCGCTCAAGGCCCTGCGCGACGTCTTCCGGGACCAGCGTTCCAAGGACAGCAGCTTCAGAGATGGCAAACGACCGGGCGGGCCGCCCCAGCGGCCGGCCGGACTGCGTGAGGTGGTGGCATGAACCGGCAGCGGCACGAGGAGGAACTGCTCGGCCCGTACGTGCTCGGCGTCCTGGACGCCGAGGAGGTCCGCCGGATCGAGGATCACATGAGCGGATGCGTGCAGTGCCGGGAGGAGGTGGCCGCGTTGCGCGAGATGGAAGCGGCACTGGGCGAGGTGCCCGAGGAGGCGTTCCTCGACGGGCCGCCGCAGGGCGGGGACCTGCTGCTCCAGCGCACGCTGCGGCAGATGCGCGGTGAGCGGGCCGGTGCCGAGCGCCGGCGCGCGGGGCTGGCGGGACTGGCCGTGGCGGCCTCGCTGGCCGCGGTGTTCTGGGCCGGTACGCAGCTGGGCGCCGGCGATCCCGATTCCGTCGCCCTGCCCCTGCCGCCGTCCCCGACGGCTTCGGCGGACCCCTCACCACCGCCCGCCGGGACGAAGGTGCTCTCGGCTACCGATCCGGGCACGGGCGCGCGGATGACCGTGCAGATGACTCCGGCCGCCAAGTGGGTGCGGTTGCACGCGGCGGTCACGGGAGTGCCGCAGGGCGAGCGGTGCCGGCTGGTCGTGGTCTCCAAGGACGGTACGCGCACGACCGCGGGCGGCTGGGTCGTGGGCGGCCAGGAGAAGGGCGAGGGCAAGGGCGCCTCGCTGGACGGTTCGGCGGCGGTGGATCCGGCGAACGTCAAGGCGGTCATCGTGGAGAACGAGGCGGGCCGGACCTTCGTGTCCGTACCGGCCTGACCGGGGTGTGACGGAGCCCGGGAGCATATCCAGCTCCCGGGCTCCTGCGTGCCACCCAATTGCGCACACCGGCACGTTTAAGAGTCGCGGATCATTCTTAGATCGACGTGTTCTACCTTTGAACTACCGCGCCATGAGGAGAGGCACAGAGGGGACTTGAACCCCCATCCATCGATGATCGTCCACGCTCGGTCGATCCGGTGTTCGGCGGCGAATACTGAGACTGGAGCGAGAATCTGAGATTAACGGGGCCGCCTCTACCAGCTTGGGCCACCCCGGCACGCAATGCCGGGGGAGGGATTCGAACCCCCAACTGACACCCCTGTTCAGCTTCAACATCAGTTTCAGCTTGCGCTCTCGCGCACCCCCTGCAGACGTACAGGGGGAGATTTCGGGGCTACCTGAACAGGTAGCCGAACACTGCGTCTCCGACCCGCTGGTCGGTGACCTCGGCGCTGTTGGCCTCCTCGCGGGCGAACTTGACCGCCTGCTGGAGCTTCTCCACGCGGTCGAGCAGCTCGTTGACCCGGCGGGCGGGCAGCGCTCCGGAGAACTTCACGGTCGTCCAGTACCCGACCGGGACGTCCTCGTAGTAGACCTCGACCTGCGCCGGGTGCTTCTCGGTGGCCTCGGCCTTGACGTGGTTGCGCGGCACCTTCTTGGTGCGGATCGTGCGCACCGGGTCCGTCTTCCAGGAGTCCGTCGACGGGTCGAGGTTCCAGGACTCGGAGGCGTCCAGCACCGGCAGCTTCCGCACGAAGGTGTGCATGTCCGTCAGCTGCTTCTCGAGGAAGAGCAGGTACGGCACGGGCACCTGCGCCAGCAGGACCGTCCCGTCCACGACGACGTCGGCGGCCGCGGTGCGGTTCGCCCAGTCCTTGGTGGCCGTCACGTCGAACAGCCGCGTCAGGGTTCCCGCGGTCGCCCGCAGCACGTCCTCCGCCTTGACCTGTACCCGCGTGGACTCGGGCGGCAGCTGCTCGCCCTCCTCGTCCTTGGGCTGGTAGGTCCGGGAGATGCCGGCCAGCAGGGCGGGCTTCTGGACGTCGTGGTGAGCCTGCGTGAGCTCCTGGAGGGACTTGGACTTGACGCCCTTTTCCACTGCGATGATCTGATTCAACTTCGGCACGCGATCAACCTAGCAGCCGATTGTCCGATCATTCACCGGGATTTCCGGCACCCCGGCCCGGTCGAGCAGGCGTCTCATGTCCCCGGCGGGGAGCGCAGGGTTGGCCGCGGCGGCCGCCGCCGCGTCCCGGTCGGGGTCGGCGAGGAGTTCGCGGATCCGGGCCACGGGGAGCCGGGGGTCCCGGCCGGCCTGCGTGCGCGTCTGCGGGTCCCGGCTGAGCCGGTCCAGGAGCTCCGGCTCCAGACCCGGGTCGCGCAGGGCCAGGCACCGGGCCCTCGGGTCCGGGGAGTCGCCGAGGCGCGCGGCGAGCCCGGCGGCGGGGAAGCCCGGCCGGGTGACCAGCATGCCCACGGCGCGGTGGGTGCCGTGCAGGTAGAGGTCGAGGAGCAGCTCGGGCGGCGGTTCCGGGTGGAACTCGGCGAGCAGCAGGCGTACGGCGAAGTCGTCGTCCTGCGCGAGCAGTTCGACGGCATCGGCTGGCAGGCCGGGGCAGACCGCGGCGCTGCGCCGCAGCCAGGTGTGCGGGGACCGGGCGCACGTCCGGAGGAATTCGGCGTCCTCGCGGCGCTCCCACACCCAGCCGAGGGTGGGCAGCCGGTCCTCGGCGCCGACCGTGTAGTCGACGGCGGCGCGTTCGGCCTCGCCCAGTTCGGGGCGGGCGGAGACCTGGAGCCGGACCCGCGGGTCGGGGTCGACGGCCAGCCGCGCCACCAGGTCGGGCGGGAGCGAGGGGTTGGAGGCGATCGCCGCGAGCCGCTCGCCCTCCTCGACGAGGCGTTCGGCGAGCTCCCGGGTGAGCCGGCCCTTCGCCAGGACCTCGCCCAGCTGCCACCCGCCTCCCAGCCCGCCGACGAGCAGGCTGGTCCGCTCCTCGTCCTCGTGGCAGACGTGCAGGGCGGCGGCCTGCCGGACGTCCGGGTCCTCGTCGTGGAGGAGCCGCTGCCGGGCCTCGTCCGCGAGCCGGTCCCAGGCGCGGCAGGCCGCCTGCCGGAACGCCGGGTCCTCGTGGTCCGCGAGTCCCGCCAGGATGTGGGCGGGCGTGGCGCCCCACGAGACGAGTTCGCTGCGCACCAGGCCCCTGGGATGGTTGAGCAGCCGCTCGTACGCCCAGTCGGGCAGCGGGGCCACGGGCTGCCGGTAGGCCATGGGGCCGTGGGCGAGGGCGAGGTGGACGGCCGGGAGCGGGTCGTCGACCAGCCGGGCACGCTGGCCGGGGTCGGCGTTGCCGTTCTCGGCGAAGGTGCCCCGGACGCGGCGGTCCGGGTGGACCAGAACGGCCTCGATCACCTCCTGCGGCAGAACCGCGCGCCGCGCAACCGCTCGCCGCACCCACTCGTCTTCGTGGCCGAGCAGCCGCAGCAGCACGTCCGCCGGTGCGGCCTCGTTCCACACCAGTGCGTGCAGCAGCCCCGTCCAGTGATCGCCCATGCCCGATCCCTCCCCCGTTGATCCAAAACGGGCAGCGTAGCAACGAAGCCCACACGCGGACCGATCATCACATTGCGGTCCATGACATCCTGTGACGTCACAACTCGCCGGACGGAATCGGCGGACGTCCGGGGAATATGGGGAAGGTCGATGAGGCTCTGCTTCCTGGTGGAGGAGCACTACCGCCACGACGGCATGCCGAACGAGGTGATCGGGCAGCTGACCGCGTGGGGGCACCGGGTGGACGTGGTGCGGCCGGGCGGCTCGCTGCTGCGCATGTCCGAGACGGTGGACGCGGGCGCGCACGACGCCTGGGTGCTCAAGACCGTCTCCGGCGGGCCGGGGCTCACCCTGCTCGAAGCCGCCGCCGCGGCCGGGATGGCCACCGTCAACGACGCCCGGTCCATCCGGGGCGTACGGGACAAGGCGCTGGCCGCCGCCCTCGGGCGCGGCCGGGGGCTGCCCCTGCCGACCACGTACGCGGTGGCCTGCCCCGAACTGCTCAGGGAGGTACCGGCGGCGGAGTACCCGCTCGTCGTCAAGCCCGCCGACGGGAGCTCCGGACGGGCCGTGCGCATGGTGTCCTCGCCGGAGCAGCTGGAGACGATGCTTCCGCTGCTCGCGGGCGAGGGCATGCTGATCGCCCAGCCGTACGTGCCCAACTCGGGCACGGACATCAAGGTGTACGGGGTCGGCGGCGAGCTCTTCGCGACCGAGCGCTGCTCCCCGCTGCACCCGGACCCCTCGGTACGGGAGCGCCGGGTGCCGCTGTCGGCCGAGGTGGCCGCGATCGCCGCCCAGGTGGGAGAGGTCTACGGGCTGGACCTGTACGGGGTGGACGTGCTGCTGGGCCCGGACGGGCCGGTGGTCGTCGACGTGAACGACTTCCCGAGCTTCCGTCAGGTGCCCGACGCGGCGGCGCGGGTGGCCAAGGCGGTGCTGGAGCTGGCGCGGACGGGCGGTCGTGCGCAGCAGCAGGCGGCCTCCCCCCAGCCCGCACCCGCGGCGGTGCCGTTCCCGACGCTGCCCCTCTCGATTCCGGCGCAGGTCCGGGCGGGGGCGGGCGAGAGCGTATGAGGATCGGCCTGATCACCCCGGAGCCCGGGCACCCGCTGCTGGCTGGGGCCGCCGCGCTGCTGGCTCCGGAGCACGTCGTCGAAGCGCTCGATCCGACCCCGCCCGGGGGCGCTCCGGTGCCGGTGCCCCGGCGGCCGGCCGATGTCTACCTGCTCAAGTCGGGGACCCCGCACGCCGTGGGGCTCGCACGGGAGCTGGAGCGGCGGGGCGCGGCCGTGGTGAACTCCGCGGCGGCCACGGCGCTGTGCCAGGACCGGACGGAGATGGCCGGGCTCGCCCTGCGGGCCGGGCTGCCGTTCGCCGCGACGCGTACCGTCGGCCCCCTCTCGGCGTGGGCCTCCGCAACCCCGTTCACCGCTCCTCTGGTCGTCAAGAGCCGGCGCAACCGCAAGGGCGATCTCGTCGCCCGCGCCGACGACGCCACTGCGCTGCGCGAGTTGGCACGGGCCTGGCCGGGTGAGCCGGTGGTGGTGCAGGAGTACGCGCCCAACAGCGGCTGGGACCACAAGCTGTGGGCCATCGGGGACCAGGTCTTCGCGGCCCGGCGCCGCTCCGAGCTCTCCCCCGGCGGGCGGGGCCCCAATGTGCCGCTGGCCCTGGACGACCTGCCGTCCGGATGGGCCGGCCTGGTGCGCGAGGTGGGCGCGGTGTTCGCGCTGGACGTCTACGGCGTGGACATCATCGACACGGGCGGCGGCACACCGCTGATCGTGGACGTCAACGCCTTTCCCGGTGTCCGCGGCCAGTCAGGCGCCCCGGCGGCCCTCGCCGCCCTGACCCTGCGCCGGGCCCCGAGCCGCCGCCCGTAGTCCCGGGGCGACGCACGTGCGCGTCCGGACGGGCGAATGCGTGCGGCGGGACGGCCGCCGCCCGGTGTCGTGGCGCGGCCCTGCGGCGGGGGCGGTGAGGATCGGGGCATGGGCGTCGTCCTGCCGGTCCTCTTCGCGCTGTTCGCGGCGCTCAGCAACGCGCTCGCCACCGTGCTCCAGCGGCGGGCGGCGCTCACCGTGCCGCAGAGCGACGGCTTCCGCTTCGGTCTGGTCCTCGACCTGCTGCGGCGGCCGGTGTGGGTCGGCGGCATCCTGGCCGTGATCGCGGCCGGCGTCGGGCAGGCCCTCGCGCTGGCCACGGGCGCGCTGGCCCTCGTGCAGCCGCTGTTCGTGCTGGAGCTGCCGCTGGCCCTGCTGATCGCCTCGCTGGTGACGCGCCAACGGCTGCCGGGGGCGCTGTGGCTGGCCGTGGCGGGGGTCGTGGCGGGGCTCGGGATCGCGCTGGTGGCCGCCTCGCCCCAGGGCAACCGTACGGACGTGCCGGCCGCGCGCTGGGCGGTGGCCCTGGCCGCCTGCGCGGTCGTCGTGGCCCTGCTGGCCGTGGCCGGGCTGCGCCGCCAGCCCGGCCGCTCGCGCGCCGGCTGCCTCGGCGCGGCCACCGCCGTCTGCTACGCGCTCACCGCCGCCCTGATGAAGTCCGCGGTGCACGTCCTCGACGACGACGGCATCGGCGCGTTCCTGACCGCCTGGGAGACGTACGCCTTCGGCGCGAGCGGGATCTGCGCCCTGCTGCTGCTCGAACACGCCTTGCAGGGCGGGCCGCTGGTCGCCTCGCAGCCGGCGCTGACCCTCGGCGACGCGAGCATCAGCATCGCGCTGGGCGTGGTCCTCTACGAGGAACACCTGCGGTCGGGCTGGTGGCTGCTCCCCCAGCTGCTGGGCATCGCCCTGATCTGCACGGGGGTGCTGGCCCTCGCGAGGGCCGGGGACGGCGCGCCCTGAGGGGCGGCGGGTAGCGTGCCGGTCAGTCGAGCGGAGGGCGGGAGCCATGCGAGCGGTGGTCTTCGAGCGGTACGGGGAGCAGGCCGAGGTCAGGGACGTGCCGGAGCCGCGTCCGGCGGCGGGCGGGGTGGTCGTGCGGGTGGAGGCCACCGGGCTGTGCCGCAGCGACTGGCACGGGTGGATGGGGCACGATCCGGACATCGTGCTGCCGCACGTCCCCGGGCACGAACTGGCGGGCGTGGTCGAGGCGGTGGGGGCCGGAGTCACGAACTGGCGAGTCGGCGACCGGGTGACGGCCCCGTTCGTGTGCGCCTGCGGAAGCTGCGCCGACTGCGCTGCGGGTGACCACCAGGTCTGCGCGCGGCAGACGCAGCCCGGGTTCACCCACTGGGGTTCCTTCGCCGAGTACGTGGCCCTGGACCACGCCGACGTGAACCTGGTCGCCGTGCCCGGGGAACTCTCGTACGCCACGGCGGCCGGGCTCGGCTGCCGCTTCGCGACGGCGTTCCGGGCGGTGGTGGCACGGGGCAGGGTCGCGGCGGGCGAGTGGGTCAGCGTGTACGGCTGCGGCGGGGTGGGCCTCTCCGCCGTGATGATCGCGGTGGCGGCCGGGGCGCGGGTGGTCGCCGTGGACACGGCGCCGGGGGCGCTGGAGCTGGCGCGGAAGTTCGGCGCCGTGCACGGTGTGGACGTTACGGCCCACGCCGACACCGCTGCCGTGGTACGGGAGTTGACCGGGGGCGGCGCACACCTCTCGCTCGACGCCCTGGGGTCGCCGGTGACGGCGGCGGCCTCGGTGAGCGGTCTGCGCCGCCGGGGCAGGCACGTGCAGGTGGGGCTGCTTCCGGCGGCGGCCGGCGCGGCCGCCCTGCCGATGGACCGGGTGATCGGCTGGGAGCTGGAGATCCTCGGGAGCCACGGGATGGCGGCGCACGCGTACGCGCCGATGATGGAGCTGGTCCGGGGCGGGGTGCTGCGCCCGGACCTGCTGGTCACCTCCACGATCGCGCTGGACGCGGCCCCGGCCGCGCTGGCCGCGATGGGTACGTCGCCCGGGCGCGGGGTCACGATCATCCTGCCGGGGGCGTAGACACGTGGCTGAGCTACGATCGCCCGACCCGAACGGACGGACCGTACGGCGAGGGCGGGCGGTGGGCATGGGCTCCGGGAACCGAGTGGCGGGCGCCGTGACCGTGGCGCTGGCGGGCGCCCTGATGCTGGTCGGCTGCTCGGGCGGCGCGGCCGGACCGGACGCCGGGAAGCCCGGCGCCCCGGCCCCGGACTCCGCCCCGGCGAGCGCCCCGCCGGCTCCCTCCCCCTCGGAGCCGGCGACCGCGCAGCCGTCATCCCCGGCCTCGACGCCCGGCGCGGACGCGAGGCCTTCGGCCACCGGCGAACCGGCGCCGAAGCGGACCCCTGGGGGTCCGTCGGAGATCCCGCAGAACCCCAACCGGGGCCCCAACCCGCCGCCGGCGCCCGACCGTCCGCCGCCGGCGAGCTGGAAGCCGACGCCCTTCGACCCGAAGGACCCGTCGATCCCGAACTACACGGTGCCGCCGCCCATGCGGTAGCCCAGAGACGGCCTAGGGCTGCCCGGGCAGGGGTGCCCGCGCGTACTTGCCCGACAGGAGGTGGCCGGCCCCCGGGGCCACGGCGTCGAGGTCCAGGGCCCGGAGCATCTGGTGGGCGGTGCAGACCGCCGCGGAGACGACCGGCTTGCCCAGGAGCTGTTCGGCCTCCTCGATGGCGCCCAGGGACGGCATCTGCACGCAGGCCGAGAGCACCACGGCGTCGGCGTCCGAGTACTCCAGGGCCTGCGCGAGGCCCGGCAGCCGGGCCGGGTCGTGGGCGGCGACGTCGAGGTTGTCCGGGATCTCGAGGGCCTCGTAGTCGAGGACTTCGATGCCCTCGTGCGTGAGGTAGTCCACGACGGTCCGCGTGAGCGGGCGCATGTAGGGGGCCAGCAGCGCGATCTTCTTGGCGCCGATGGTGTGCAGCCCGTGGACGAGGGCTCCGGCGCTGGTGACGACGGGGGCGGGTGCCCCGTTCTCGGCGGTGCGGGTGTGCAGCCGCTGTTCCGAGGTCCGGTGGTAGCCGAGGCCCATGCTCATGATGGCGACCAGGCAGGCGTAGCCGAGTACGTCGACCCGGGCGTCGGACAGTTCCACGGCGCAGCGGTCGGAGTCCGCGTCCATGGCCTTGAGCTGTTCCGGGGTCACGTGGGTCATGCGCATCCGGCTGGAGTGGAAGGTGAAGCGCTCGTCGGGTGCGACGGCCTCGCGGGCCCGGAGGATGGCCGGGACCTCGGTCTCCATGGTGACGTTGGAGCTCGGCACGATCTGGCCGATGCGGTAGGTGCGTGGTGCCACGGGTGCTCCTCAGCGGGCGTCGACGACGGGGTTGGTCAGGGTGCCGATCAGCTCGACGGTGGCTTCCACCGTGTCACCGGGGGTGAGGAACTCCGGCGGGACCATGCCGGCGCCGACGCCGGAGGGCGAGCCCGTCGCGATGACGTCGCCGGGTTCCAGGGTCATGCCGGAGCTGATGTCGGCGATGAGGCGGGCGATCGGGAAGAGCATGTGGCGCGTGTTCGACTTCTGCTTGGTGACGCCGTTGACGCGCAGCGAGAGGTCCAGTGCCATGGGGTCGCGGATCTCGTCGCGCGTCACGATCACCGGGCCGAAGGGGGCGTAGGAGTCCTGGCCCTTGGAGAAGAACCACTGGCCGGAGCGGCGCTGGTCGCGGGCGCTGATGTCGTTGATGATGCTGAAGCCGAAGATGTGGTCGTACGCCTCCTCCTCGCTCACCCGGTGGGCGGTGCGGCCGATGACGACGGCGAGTTCGCATTCCCAGTCCAGCTGGGTGGTCAGGTCGGCGTTGTGCAGGATCGGCTGGCCCGGTCCCGTGACGGCGGTGGCGGGCTTGCCGAAGAGGACCGGGCGCGGCGGCAGGTCCTTGTCGGTGTCGAGGCTGCGGCTGGACTCCTCGACGTGCTCGATGTAGTTGAGGCCGACACCGATGATCTTGCCGGGGCGCAGCGGGGCGCGCAGGGTCACGTCCTCCAGCCGGTGGACGGCGCCGGCGAGCGGTCCGGCGGGGTCCGCGGCGAGCAGCCGACGGGCCGCTTCCTCCGCGGCCGGGCCGGCCTGGACGAAGGACAGCAGGTCGTGCGGGAGCCGCACGCCGGCGTGGTCGGCCAGGACCGCCAGGTCGAGGACGAGGCCGTCGGCCTCGACGCCCAGGCGTTCGGTGGTTCCGGTGGCTTCCGTGGTGAAGGTCAGCAAGCGCATGCTGGGGCTCCTCGTGGGTCAGGCGGCGGTGACGGGCTGGTGCCCGCCGTTGTCGGCGTACGCCTCTTCCCGGTGGAAACCGAGCGAGCGCATGACGGGGAAGTCGTTGAAGGAGAAGAGGCAGGCGTCCTCGGCCGGGTCGAGGTTGTGGTGCTCGTGCCAGGCCCAGGAGGGGACGCAGAAGATGTCGCCCTGCTTCCACTCGAAGCGCTGTCCGGCGATCACCGAGACTCCGCGGCCCTTGGCCGCCGTGTAGATCACCGAGCCGGTGTGGCGGTGGGCGAGGGTGGCCTGGCCGGGGCGCAGCAGCTGCATGTGGGCGCCCATGGTGGGCATGACCGGGCCGCCCGTCACCGGATTGGTGTATTCGGCGATGACGCCGTCGTACGGGGAGCCCTCGGTGGCCGTCGCGAGGCCCCGCAGCGCCTCGTAGGTGGGCTCCCAAGGGTAGGCGAGCAGCGGGGAGTAGGGCCGGGTCCACTTCTCCACCCCGTACGGCAAGAGGTTCGCTCCGTAGGTCAGGACCGAGGAGTTGATGACCTTTCCAGGGGTCTGGTACAGCTCGGGGTGGACCTCGTAGAACCCGGCGTCCAGGGCGTTGACCAGCGGGATGTCGAGTCCGTCCTGCCAGATGACGGGACCGTCCTCGGCGTCGTTGCCGTGCTCGTGCCAGGTGCCGTTCGGGGTGATGGCGAAGTCGCGGGGGCCGACCTTCAGCTTCTGGCCGTCGACGATCGTCCAGGCCCCGGTGCCCTCGTGGACGAAGCGCAGGGCGGCGGCCTGGTGGCGGTGGGCGGTCATGGCCTCGCCGGGGCCCATGATCTGCAGGCCGGTGTAGAGGAGCCCCGCGGCGGCGCTGACGTCCTTGCGGCCCGGGTTGACGAGCATGACGACGCGGCGGCCCGCGTCGTCGCCCTTGACGAGACCGAGGGCCTTGAGGACGTGGGGGCGCAGCTCGTCGTAGCGCCACAGCACCGGCACGGACCGGGGCTGCGGGTACCAGGGCTCGATGTCGTTGGCCACGGTCCACAGGGCGCCGGCGTCGAGGGCCGCGAGCTCGTCGTAGTACGCGGTGAGTTCGGGGGTGTCGGACACCCGGGCGCGGCCGAGCATCGTGTCGTCCTGCTCGCTGGTCATACGTCCTCCTCAGGGGCGGCGGTGTCGGTGCGGGGGGCCGGGGGCACGGTGAAGGTCACGGGCAGCCGGGGGCGGTTGTCGACTTCGAGGCGGAAGATGTCGAAGCGGTTGTAGTGGCCGGTGATGTCGTGCATCTGCTTGGGCTGGATGCACCGGGCGAGGTCGATCTCGCCGTAGACGATGCCCTCGTCGTCCACGAGGGGTTCGGTGACCGGGCGGCCGTCGGGGCCGAAGATCCCGGACAGGGCGCTGCGGGGACGGGTGAACTGCTTGCGCAGTTCCTCGTCGTCCCCGGCGATCAGGTCGACGATCTCCGGGGAGATCGTGGAGCAGGCGACGACGGAGAAGACCTTGCCCTCGAAACTGTGGGCGGCGGTGCGGACGGCGATCGCGTCGGCCATGTCGTAGTCGGCGGGGGCGACGGGCAGGGCGATGTAGCAGGAGGCGTGGACGAGTTCGCCCTGCGCGAGGAGCGTGAAGCGGGCCAGGGTGTTGGTGTTCTCGCCGCAGGCGAGCGCGCCGAGGGGGCCGACGGGTGTGTCGTGGACGACGAGCGAGCTGCCGTCCCCGCCGGTCCAGGTGAGCTTCTCGGCCCAGGTCGGCACCAGTTTGCGGTGGACGCCGAGGAGGGCGCCGTCGGGTCCGATGGTCAGCAGGGTGTTGTAGAGGACGCCGAGGCTGTGCGGGGCGCGCTCGTTGACGCCGATGACGACGACGATCCCGTGCTGGCGGGCGGCCGCCCGCAGGGCGTCGACGTGCGGGCCGGGGAGGTCGACGGAGGCCCGCTGGAGCCGCTCGAACCAGGGGGATCCCTGGACCGGGTTCATCGTCCAGTTCCAGTAGGGGTAGCCGGGGACGAACACCTCGGGGAAGACGACGAGTTCGGCTCCGTGGGCCGCGGCCTCGGCGATCAGGGCGACGGCCTTGTCGACGGTGGCGGCGGGGTCGAGGTAGACGGGCGAGGCCTGGACGGCCGCCGCCGTGAAACGGGGCAGGTTCTCCCTGTCCATGGGCATGGGAACCTCCGGCTATCGGGGGACGGGCGCGGGCGCGGCGGCGCGCGGCAGCCAGCGGCGGTGGGCGGACGCGGCGGGCTGCCGCAGGAGTTCGAGGCGGGGCGGGATCCGGTCGGTGCGGGCCGACGGGGGCCGGCCGCTGCCCGCCCGCCAGGCGCGCGCCCAGGGGGCGGCCGGGCCCTGGTAGCCCTGGGCCGCGGCGGCGTGCAGGGTCCACAGCGGGTCGTGGATCTGCGCGCGGCCGACGCCGCACAGGTCCGCCCGGCCGGCCAGGATGATCGAGTTCACGTCGTCGTAGGTGGAGATCGCGCCGACGGCGATGGTGGGGATCCCGGTGGCGTTGCGGATGAGGTCGGCGTAGGGGGTCTGGTAGCTGCGGCCGTAGCGGGGCCGCTCGTGGGAGACGACCTCGCCGGTGGAGACGTCGACCGCGTCGGCGCCCGCCCCCGCGAGCGCGCGGGCGATCGCGACCGCGTCGGCCTCGCTGGTGCCGCCCTCGGCCCAGTCGGCGGCGGAGATCCGTACGAGCAGCGCCTTGCCGGCCGGCCACACCTCCCGTACGGCACGCAGCACTTCGAGCGGCAGCCGCAGCCGGCCGTCGAGGTCGCCGCCGTACTCGTCGGTCCGCCGGTTGGTCAGCGGGGACAGGAAGCCGGACATCAGGTGGCCGTGCCCGTACTGGAGTTCCAGCACGTCGAAGCCGGCCCGGTCGGCGCGCCGGGCGGCGCTCACGAAGTCCCGTACGAGAGCGTCCATGTCGGCCCGGTCGGCCTCGCGCGGCACCGGGCTCCGCTCGTCCCAGGCCAGCGGGGAAGCGGCGATCGGCTGCCGGTCGTGCGCGGCCGCTCGGCGTCCGGCGTGCGTGAGCTGGATGCCGAGGCACGTGTCGGACTGGCCGTGGACGAAGTCGGTGATGCGCCGCCAGGCCGCTTCCTGTTCGTCGTTCCACAGGCCGGGGCAGCCGGGGGTGGCCCGGCCGTCGGTGCTGACGGCCGTCATCCCTGCGAGGACCATGCCGGCGCCGCCGAGGGACTGCGTGCTGAGGTGGACGAGGTCGAAGTCGCCGGGGACGCCTTCGCGCGCGGTGTGCAGGGCGGTGGGCGGGACGACGACCCGGTTGCGCAGCAGCAGTCCGCCGAGCGGGTAGGGCCGGAACATCGGCGGCACGGTCGAGGAGCGGTTGACCGCGGTGGTGAACTTCTCGTCGCGCACCCGCAGGTTGTCGTAGGTGACGCGGCGGCTGCGGGTCAGGAGGTTGAAGGCGAACTGGTACGGGTCCTGGCCGGTGTAGCGGTCGATGTGCTCGAACCACTCCAGGCTGGCCTGGGCGGCGCGCTGGGTGGACTCCACCACCGGCCTGCGCTCCTCCTCGTACGCGGCGAGCGCGGTCGGCACGTCCGGGTGCTCGTGCAGGCTGGCGGCGAGGACGAGGGCGTCCTCCATGGCGAGCTTGGTGCCGGAGCCGATGGAGAAGTGCGCGGTGTGGGCGGCGTCCCCGAGGAGGACGACGTTCTCGTGGCGCCAGGTGCGGTTGCGGACCGTGGTGAAGCGGAGCCACTTGGAGTTGTTGGGGAGGAGGCGGTGGCCGTCGAGATGGTCCGCCAGGAGCTCCTCGCAGCGCCGGATGCTGTCGTCGTCGCTGGTGCCCGGCGGGTGGTCGAGGGCGGCGAACTCCTCGAAGCCGGCGCGCCGCCACGCCTCCTCCTCCATCTCCACGATGAAGGTGGAGCGGGTGGCGTCGTAGGGGTACGCGTGCACCTGGAGGGTGCCGAAGTCGTGCTCGTCGACGATGAAGGTGAACGCCTCGAAGACCTTGTCCGTGCCCAGCCACATGTAGCGGCCGGTGCGTTCGTCGAGGTCGGTGCCGAAGGTGTCGGCGTAGGCGGCGCGGGTGGCCGACCGTACGCCGTCGCACGCCACCACCAGGTCGTACGACGCGGCGAGTTCGGCGGCGGGCGGGGCCTGGGTGCGGTAGCGGACGTCCACCTCCAGGGCGGCGCAGCGCTCCTGGAGGATCCGCAGCAGGTGCCGGCGGCCGAGGGCGGCGAAGCCGTGCCCGCCCGAGGTGAGGGTGGAGCCCCGGTAGCGGACGTCGACGTCGGCCCAGCGGGCGAACTCCGCGGACATGGCCGCGTGGATCTCGCGGTCGGCCTGGGCGATGCCGTCGAGCGTCTCGTCGGAGAAGACGACGCCGAAGCCGAAGGTGTCGTCGGGAGCGTTGCGTTCCCAGACGGTGACCTCCCAGTGCGGGGAGAGCTGCTTGGTGAGGGCCGCGAAGTACAGTCCGCCGGGCCCTCCTCCTATGACTGCGACGCGCACGCCGTACCTCCTGGTGATTGCGCGGATTCCGCGCGGGTGAGCAGTTCGGGTTCCTGCGGCCCCGCCGTGCCCAGCCGTTCCCGTACGTCGGCGGGCCAGGGGGTCGACCCGGTCGCGTGGGCGGCCGAATGGGCGATGACCATGCGGCCGGTGGCCGCCTCGCCGCCCTGTTCGCCGCGCACGGTGAAGGCGTAGTGCAGGGAGGCCGAGCCGACCTTGGTGACCTTCAGCTCGGTGCGCACCGCGTCCCCGAACCAGAGCCGGGCCCGGTAGTCGGCCTCGAAATGGACCCGGGGCGTGCTGCCGAACAGGTGGGACAGGCCGAGGCGGTGGAGCAGGACGGCCTCCGCCGCCTCGACCCAGCGCACGACGGTGGAGTGGTGGTAGTGGCCGGCCGCGTCGGTGTCGGTCCATTCGACCCGGCGTTCGACGACGACGCTGGGCTGCAGGGACGACGGTGGGGGCGGCGGCGCGGTCGGGGCGGATGCCGCCGGGGCCTCTTCCGCCGCGGCGGGTGCCGTGGGGGCCGGTGCCGCCGCGTCGGAGAGGGCGCGCTCGCGCAGTGCTCCGCGCCGGAGCTTCCCGGTGCCGGTGCGCGGGAGTTCCGTCACGAATTCGACGGCGCGCGGGTACTTGTACGGGGCGATCGTCTGCTTGACGTGGGCCTGGAGCTCACGGACGGTCCCCTCGGCCGCCGGGACACCGGCACCCAGGACGACGTAGGCCTTGACGACCATGCCGCGCCGCGTGTCCGGGGCACCGACGACCGCGCACTCCTCGACGTAGGGGTGGGTGGCGAGGGCCTTCTCCACCTCGGGGCCCGCGATGTTGTAGCCGGAGGAGACGATCATGTCGTCGCTGCGGGCGACGTACCAGAAGTAGCCCTCCGCGTCGCGGATGTAGGTGTCGCCGGTGATGTTCCAGCCGTTCCTGACGTACGAGGCCTGGCGCGGGTCCGCGAGGTAGCGGCAGCCGGTGGGGCCGGTGACCGCCAGCAGGCCGGGCTGCCCGTCCGGGACGGGATCGCCGTGCTCGTCGACGACGGCGGCGCGGTAGCCGGGAACGGGGCGGCCGGTGGAACCGGGCCGGATGTCCTCGTCGGCCGCGGAGATGAAGACGTGCAGCATCTCGGTGGCGCCGATGCCGTCGATGAT
The DNA here is from genome assembly GCF_045160965.1 of Streptomyces sp. NBC_00207. Taxonomy (NCBI): domain Bacteria; kingdom Bacillati; phylum Actinomycetota; class Actinomycetes; order Kitasatosporales; family Streptomycetaceae; genus Streptomyces; species Streptomyces sp. NBC_00207. Next base: position 1,085,960 of record NZ_CP130715.1, read on the forward strand.
GCGCAGCCCGGTGGCGGCGTGGAACTCGTGCCAGACCGCGGCCGGCAGCGCTTCCCCGGCGGACACGCAGCGGCGCAGCCCGGCCAGCCGGTCCACCGCCCCGGCCTCCATGATCGCGCGGTAGGCCGTGGGCGCGGTGAACAGCACGGTCACGCCGTGGGCCGCGACGAGTTCGGCCAGTTGCAGCGGGGCCGCCTGCTCGATCAGCAGGGTGGCCGCCCCGACGTAGAGGGGGAAGACCACCAGTCCGCCGAGCCCGAAGGTGAAGGCGAGCGGCGGTGTGCCGGTGAAGACGTCGTCCGGGCGGGGCTTGAGGACGTGCCGGGAGAAGGTGTCGGCGTTGGCGAGCACGTCCCGGTGGAAGTGCAGGGTCGCCTTGGGGCGGCCGGTCGTGCCGGAGGTGAAGGCGATCAGCGCCACGTCGTCCGCGGCGGTCGTCACGGTGTCGAACCGGCCGTCCTTGGCCGCGCAGAGCGCGGTCAGGTCCGCCGGTCCGGGACCGCCGTAGGTGATGACGGGCAGGTCCGGGAGGTCCTGCGCGTCCGCCCCGCCGGGGCGGCGGGCCGGGTCGAGCTCGTCGGCGTAGCGGTGGTCGCACACGGCGAGCAGGGGCCGGCTGATGTCGGTGAGCTCGGTGAGCTCGGACGCGCGCAGCATCGGCATGGTGGTGACGGCGACCCCGCCGGCCTTGAGGACCCCGAACCACGTGGCGACGAGCCACGGGTTGTTGGGGCCGCGCAGCAGGACGCGGTTGCCGGGAACGAGGCCGAAGTCCTCGGTGAGGACCTGGGCGACCTGGTTGGCGCGCTGCTGCAGTTCGCCATAGGTCCAGCGCTCGGTCGGGGTGAGCAGACAGGGGCGGTCGGGGCCCAGCCGCTCGACGGCGTCGTCGAGCAGGCGCCGAGCGCAGTTGAGCCGGTCCGGGTAGTCCAACTCCGGTAGTTCGAAGTGGAGTTCGGGCCAGAGAGTGAAGGGCGGCAGCCGGTCCCGACAGAAGGAATCGGCATGCGCGGAAGGGGAGAGCTCCATGGGGCGGCACCTCAATCAGGGAGCAGCGGGGAGATGGGGAGAAGATATGTCGAATATTTGGCGTCCGTCAACATCTCGCGATATTCGAGGGAGGGGGCATCGCCGCACACACCCCGGGACCTCCCCCGGGCACCGGCTCAGACCGCGGGAATGCACACGCGGACCGACTTCCCGAACTCATGCGCCACCACGGAGAGTTCGCCACCCAGCTCGGCCGTCAGCAGCTGCACGATCAGCAGTCCGCGCCCGCCCTCGGACTCCGGATCGATCTCGGCGCGCGGAGCGGGCAGCCGCGGCAGGCCTGCGCCCCGATCGGCGACCTCCAGCCGGAGCCAGCCCCCGCCGACGGCCACGCCGACCCGCATCCGGCCGGCTCCCGCATGCCGGACGACGTTGCCGACGAGTTCACTGACGGCCAGCAGCAGGACGTCGACCTCGCCGCAGGGGACTCGCCAGCCTTCGAGCGTGGCGCGCACACGTGCCCTGACCTGCGGGACGCTCGCGGCGACGGGATCGGCGACCCAGTGGACGAAGCTCCGCACCGCGGGTGGAGCGGAACTGCCGGTGGTGGTGAGCATGACGTGCTCCCGGAGGGGAAAGGCGACGTGCCACTGAGGTGTCTCGTGTAACTGCTCCAGAAGTCGGGGCACCTCTGGGCTTGTAGTCAGCGGAAATGCGTCGCTAGAGTCGTGATTACACGTGTAACACGCTACGCCTCCCCCGGTGACTCGCGCAAGCATTTCGGACATACGACGCGAAGCCTGCACGTCGCCCCGCCGGGACCGCCGCATTTGGAAGGGCCGCAATGACGCAATCTCCTCCCACCGAGTTCGATCTCGCCGACATGACCTGGCCGCCCCCGCCGTACCAGTCCCCCGTGCCGCCCGTGACGGGCGCGGACGGCGTGCGCCGGTTCGACGGGGTCACGTACGCGACCACCCCCGGCTACCGCCCCCGCCTGCTCGACGTTCAGGTGCCCGCGGGCGAAGGGCCGTTCCCGGCGGTCGTCTGGATCCACGGCGGCGGCTGGCTGGACGGCGACCGCCGCTACCCGCCGCCGACCGTGCCCGCCGCCCTCCTGCACGGGGCGGTGCTGACGGCCGGGCTCGCGCTCGTCTCCATCGACTACCGGCACAGCCTCGAAGCGCCCTTCCCGGCCCAGCTGCACGACGTGAAGGCCGCGATCCGCTACGTCCGCACCTTCTCCGGCACGCTCGGCATCGACCCGGACCGGATCGGCGTCTGGGGCGAGTCCGCGGGCGGCCACCTGGCGGCGCTCGCCGGACTCGTCGGCCCCGACAACCCGCAGGCCGCGGCGCTGGAGGGCACGCACGGCGTCGGCTCCGGCGACACCGGGGTCCTCGCGGTCGTCGACTGGTACGGCGTCTCCGACCTGGTCGCCCTGGCCGCGCACCCCATGCCGGCCATGCCGTCCGGGATGGAGTTCCCCGATCCCTACGAGGCGCTGCTGGGTGCCTCCGTGGCCGAGAACCCGGAGGCCGCCCGCGCGGCAAGCCCGGTGACGTACGCCGCGGACTCGACCCCGCCGCCGTTCCTGCTGGTGCACGGGACCCGGGACGGCCTGGTCCCGTACAGCCAGAGCGAGGTCCTCGCCGAGGCCCTGAAGGGCGCCGGGGGCGAGGTCACCCTGCAGCCCGTGGACGGCGCCGACCACATCTTCCTCGGAGCCCCGGACATCACGCCGATCGTCGAGGAGAGCGTGGCCTTCCTGGCCCGGCACCTCGGCGCGGGGGCCTGACCGCCGGTCCCGCGGACGCGTTCCGCCGCGGGGGGCGCGGCCCGGCCGCGTCTCCCGCGTTCCCTCGAACGCCCCCCGTCCTCCCTCCTCACCTCCCCCCTCCCCTCCCTTCAGAGCACACACGGCCGCGGGCGCTCCCGCGGCCGCGAGAGGCACAGCCATGCCCGGCACTCCGGTCACCACCCCGCACGACAGACCCGACGGCCCCCGCGCAGCCGCCCGCCGCGCCGGCCCCGGGACATCCCCGCGCCGAGGCCGCGGCATCCTCGTCGCGGCCCTCCTGCTCCTGACGGCCGCCGTGGCGCCGGGCCTCGTGGTCCGCTCCGACGTCACGCATCCGCCCTTCCAGGGGCTGGACGAACGCTGGCTGGTCTGGATGGGCGGCCCCCACGAGGGCCCGTACCTGGCCGCCGCCACGGCGCTGGACTGGTTCGGCGGCCCGGTCGGCGCCGTCATCCCGCTGACCTTGCTGGCCGTGCTGCTCGTCCGCAGGCGCTGGGCGTCGGCCGGATACCTGCTCGCCGGCTACCTCGGCGGCAACATGCTCGTCGTCCAGGGGCTCAAGCACCTGGTGGACCGGCCCCGACCGGCCGACCCCCTGGTCCGTGTCGACCACGGCTCCTTCCCGTCCGGCCACGCGGCCACGGCGGCCCTCCTCGTCGTCACCGTCGGCGTGCTCCTGGTCCCCGCCGCCCGCCGCCGGGCCTGGTGGTTCGGGGGCGCGGCCTTCACCCTGGCCATGATGTGGAGCCGTACCTGGCTGCACGCGCACTGGCTCACCGACACGGTGGCCGGCGCCGCAGCGGGCGCGGGCGCGGGTCTGCTGGTGTGGTGGCTCTTCCAGCCGGCCCTCGCCCGGGAACGCGTACGTGCCCACGACCGTCGGGGGGCGGCCGCGGGCACCGGCTCGGTGGTGACCGACGGCGGATGACCGCCCGGGGTCACGCCTCACACCGAGGCAGCGAGGCGCCCCGTGTCCCCCGCAGCAGGTGCGGGCGCCACGGGGCGCTTCCCGTCGGGCGTCTCCCGGACAGCCGTGGCCGTCCTCAGACGGCGAGCGGGAAGCCGGCGGTCCGCCTCTTGTTGCTCTTGAGACCCGGAATACCGCGGACGTGGTGGACCACCGCGTAGATTTCCTCGCCGCCGGACTCGGACCCGAGTTGATCGCGGGTGCGCAGGATGGAGAACGTTCTCGTCTCCTCGGTCGACTGCGGGAAGAAGAATCTGGGTTCCAGACCGAACAGGCGATCGCCGTCGCCGCCGGAGACCTCCCCCTTGTCGCTTTCGAACAGCGCAACGCTGTCGAACCAGCCCTCCGGGAGCAGCAGTTCATTCGGCGCATAGAAGATGGTGTACGAAACCCGGATCTCATAAAATCCGGCGCCCCTGTCGACGACCCCGATGGTGGGCGTGTCCTTGTAACCAGACATGGCGAAAATTCCTTCGTCGAGAAACAGCGGGATGACGTCCGGCCGCATTGCCGGCGGGATGCTGTTTCGATCCGTGATCCCAGTAGGCCCCGGGGCGGGCCGTCGGTCACGTCGCTGGAATTCGTCGCTTGACACCGCGGCCCGTGGCTGCGGCGTGCCTGCGAACGCGGACGGCCCTCGCTCAGGAGGACATACGGGGCACCAGGACGGCTTCCACGGCCGGGACCGGCACGGCCGTGCCCGTCTCGATCAGCTCGTGCAGGGCGCCGGCGATCTGCGCCGCCGACGGCATGTCCAGCCGGACCGTGGTGAGCGCGGGCTGCTGCAGTGCGGAGAGGACGAGGTCGTCACAGCCGACGAGGGCGACCTCGTCCGGTACGACGATGCCCTCGGCCTGGAGCGCGTGGAGCAGCAGTGCGGCGTACTCGTCGTTGTACGTGAAGACGGAGTCCAGCCCGAGGCTGCGCCAGCGACGGGCGAGAGCGCTCGCGGACTCCCGCGTGTAGGCCAGTTCCACCGGGGTGACGGTCGCCATGTGCCGGGCCGCGACCGACTCGGCGCCCGCGAGGCGCGGCTGCGCGAGGGTGCCGAGGCCCCTCTCCTGGGGCATGACCACGCCGATCCTGCTCCGGCCGCGCGCGATGAGGTGCTCGGCCGCGGTGGCGCCGATGTGGGTGTGGTCGAAGCCGATGGTGTGCACGCCCTCGACGGGGTGGGACGCGAAGGCCAGCAGGCCGCGCACTCCGGCGCGGCCCAGCACCTCGGCCGCCCGGGGGGTGAAGCGGTCGCCGTCCAGGGCGACGACGGCCGCGGGGCGCAGCTCGGCCCAGGCGCGGGCGGCGTCGACGGGGTCGGCGAAGCGGCCCGCGTGGAGCACGGCCGTGTAGCCGAGGCGGTCCAGCTCGCTGTGCAGGTCGTCGACCCAGTCGCTGACGAGGCGGCCGATCGCGGAGATCGACGCGGGCATCAGGACGAGGTTGCTGCGGCCGGCGCGCAGGGACCGGGCGGCGGCGTGCGGTACGTAGCCGAGCTGGCGCGCCGCGTCGAGCACCCGGTCCCGGGTGCCCGCGCTGACCCTGTGGCCCTGGGTGTCGTTGAGGACGAAGGAGACCGTGGCGCGCGACACCCCGGCGAGGCGGGCCACGTCGGCGCTGGTGATCGACGCGGGGACGGCGTGCGTGTCTTTGGCCATGACGTCCCTCGATGCTCCTTCTGCGCTGCTTGCTCCCTCCTTTCAGGTTACACGAGTTAGGTCAAGGGAGCGGAGGTGTGCACAGACGTGCGGGCGGAGCCGTGCAGCAGCCGGGATGCGCCCGCGAGGTCGCCGAGCGCGGTGACGACGGAGTCGAAGCGCATCGTGGTGCGCGCGTCGCTGTCGTACGGCTGCCAGTGCGGCAGGTCCGGATGGTTCGGGTCGCCGGTGCGAACGAAGGCGATCCAGGCCCGGTGCATGGCGTACGCGAGGCCGTCGCGGACGGCGGGAGCATGACCGTCGCGGACGGCGGGAGCAAGTCCGGCCAGGAAGGGCGCGTGCGCCCACTGGTCGAAGTTGTCGAAGACGAAGGGGAGTTCGAGGCAGTGCGCGGCGCCGAGCCGGCCCTCACAGGCGGGGGTGGGCAGGTCGAACTGGTAGGCCCAGACGGGGTTGCCCGATGCCGCCCTGGCCTCGGCCAGCCGGATCGCGGGGACCCTGAAGAGCTCGTCGGTGATGAGGTCCATCAGCACGTCGGCCGGACGCGCGCCGGGCCGGGCGCGCTCGTACGCCGCGTACACGTCGGCGGCGGCTTCGGTCCCGAAGGTCTCCGCGATCCGGTCGGTCACCTGCTCCCGGGTGGCGGCGGCGTAGCCCTCGTCGAGGGCGAACCCGAAATTGGCCTCTTCCCTCGTCCAGCCGATCATGACGTCGATGCCGGCCGCCGCTCCGTTCAGCAGCGCCTGCGCCGGGTGGCTGCGGAGGGTGGTCCCGTCGATCACGGGCAGGAAGGGCGTGGGCCAGTACCCCCACCGCATCGTCTGCATGAAGAGTCCGGCGGCCGCCCCGATCAGCTCCTGCCACGGCAGGGTGCGCAGCTCGGCCACGTCCTTGGCGCCCGCCAGCTCCAGGTAGGCGGCGGTGCGCTCCAGGTAGGCCTCCGGGGCGGGGAGGTCCAGGCCGAAGGGCGGGCTCTGCAGGATCACCCGCCGGATCAGCCCCAGGGTCTCGGGGTGTCCGGCGAGGGCGGCGGTGGACACCGCGCCGCCCGACTGCCCGGCGACCGTGATGAGGTCCGGGTCGCCGCCGAAGGAGGCGATGTTCTCCTTCACCCAGCGCAGGGCGGCGAGCTGGTCGGAAAGCCAGTGGTTGCCGTCCTCGCCCTCCCCGCCCTCACCGGTGTAGAGGTAACCCAGCGGCCCGATGCGGTAGTTGATGCTCACGACGACGAGGTCTCCGTCGCGCGCGAAGGTCTCGCCGGAGTAGCAGGGCAGCGAGCCGGAGCCGGACACGAAGCCGCCGCCGTGGATCCAGACGAGCACCGGGCGGCGCCCGCCGTCGGCGGCGGGCGTCCAGACGTTGAGGGTCAGACAGTCCTCGTCGAACGGCGGCGACCCGTGCCCGCCGAGGACCGGATCGCCGCCTTCCCGGTACATCTGCGGCGCGCTCGGGCCGTCGGCGGTGGCGTCCCGCGTGCCGCTCCAGCCGGCGTGCGGCTGCGCGGGCCGCCACCGCAGGTCGCCGACCGGAGGTGCGGCGTAGGGCACGGCCCGGAAGACGGCGACCCCGTGCTCGGTCGCGCCGCGCAGGCGCCCCGCCGGGAGGTCCACCACGGTCGCCTGGTCCTGACCTGGGGAGTGGGGCATGAGCCGTTCCTTCCTGAGTGCAGCGCACCGGATGCGCAAGTACAGCGAGACTATGGCGTGAATTTAACGCCCGTCAATGCTGCACGATATATCGAGGCTCCTTCGGGATCGCGCCTCACAGCCACAGGCTGTCCGAGGCCATCCGCTCCGCCTCGACCTCCAACAACGGCTTGAAGACCCGCCACAGCACGAGGCAGGCCCCCGCGCCGAGGAGAACGCCGGCGAAGGTGTCGCTGAGCCACTGGGCGTGCAGCCAGGTGCGGCTCCCCATCATGGCGAGGACGTACGAGGCCCCGATCGCCCACCACCAGCGTCGCGCACGCGGCGGGAACACCACCACCGCGACCACGATCACGAGCGTCACCGCGCTGAACACCTGGCCGGAGGGGTACGAGCCGTCGTTCACCAGGACCCACGGGTGCGGCGGACGCGGACGGTCGGCCAGCGCCTTGAGCGGCAGGACGAGGAAGACGTTGGTGACGACGGACGCCGAGAGGACGAACAGGCCCGAGCGCCAGCGCCCGTAGACGCAGAGGCACCCGATCAGCGCGAGCGGCAGGACCAGGCCGAACGGTCCGCCGAGCCGGTCGAGGAAGAGGGCCACCCCGCCGAGCCCGTCCGATCCGCCGGATCCCTCGGCGGAGGAATCGTTCACCGAGGCGGCCCAGCGGTCGTCGAGCTCCTGGAAGAAGGGCTGCTGGTCCATCCGGAGCAGCAGCGCGACCAGGAGCGCGAGGAGCAGCAGGCCGATCCCGAGGGCGAGCGCGTGGCGCGGCGGGGCGGCGGGGAGGTGGTGCCGGGGCGGACGGGAAGGGCCGGGCGGGCGGGGCGGCGGTGTGAGGGAGGGCGAGGAGAACATGGCGGGCCTTTCACGGTCGTCTCCCCAGGCGGTGGGGGCACGCGGAGAGCAGGCGCGGAAATGGGGAACGGGAGGGAGCGGGAGCGGGAGGGAGCGGGAGGGGCACGGGGAGGTGGAGGGGCGGGGAGGCAGGGATGCAGGGGGTTGGCGAGTTGGGGAGTCAGGGAGCTGAAGGCGCTGGGAGCGGGGGGAGCTCCGGGCCGCGGGGTACGGCCGAGTGGGGTGCCCGCCGATCGGGCCGGATCGGGGTGCGACGTCCGGGCCGTGGACCACGAGGCGGACGAAGGAGTCCGCACGGCGGGGCGCCTCCCGGCGGTGGCCGGGGGTACGCCTACGGCCGGGGGCCGCGCCCGGGGCGCCTCCCGGCGGTGGCCGGTGGGAGACGCGGCCGGGCTTCGTGAGCCCGGCACGATCGGCGAGGCGCCCCGCGAGGGACGCCTTGAGGTCCGGGTCGGCCCGCTGTGCCTGGTGGGCGGGCTGGGCCTGGTGGGCGCGCCCGCCGCGTTGTCACGTCGTACGAGCACGAGCGGCAGCAGGGCAGGTACGGGTGCGGATGCAGGTACGAGTACGGGCTGCGCCGTTGCACAGGCACCGCCGGCCACGCTCCGTCGGCCGGGCAGGACGCCCTTCGGCGACGGGGTAGTCGCGGTGCGGCACGGAGTATTGCCGATGCGTGACGGCCGCCACAAGTGCAAGAGGGTTTTTCGACACATCAGCCCTGCGCAGTGACCTCAACGCGATGGTTACACGTCTTCTCATCTCGACCCCGCGGTCGGTCACGATCTGCGCAGCGACCCCCCTCAACCTCTGGCGGAGCCCGGAAATGGGTGCTACACAGTCTCCAACGCACTTGGTGACACGTGTAACAACATCAAGTAAACCGCGGTCGTCCGCCCCACCCCCGGTGACACCGCCGCCCGGCCTCCGCTCGCGGGGCGCCCCTCTCCCCCCACGCACCGCCACCTCCCCGCTCCGTCCCCCGAGGAGTCGTCATGGCCACGCCCGAAGCCGTCGATACGCCCGTACCGCCGATGCCGGAACCCGTCCGCCAACGAGGGCTGATGCCCCTGCTGCTGGTCGCGAACTCCGCGTTGATGGCCGTCTACATGGGTGTCGGATCCGTCCTGCTGCCCACCCAGATCGCCTCGATCGCCCCCGATGACAAGGTCGCCGTCCTGGGACTGATCGGCGGCATCAGCGCGATCTTCGCCACCGCCTTCAACCCGATCGCCGGAGCGCTCTCCGACCGCAGCGGCCGCCGCAACCCCTGGATCCTGGGCGGCGGCCTGGCCTCGCTCGTCTGTCTGGCCCTGCTCGGCAGCGTGAACACCGCGCTGCTCGTCGGCATCGGCTGGTGCCTGATCCAGGCGACGATGAACATCTACCAGGCCGCGGTCACCGCGATCGTCCCGGACCGGATCCCCGTCGCCCGCCGCGGCACCGCGTCCGCGCTGGTGGGGCTCGGTCTGCCCATCGGCGGCACGGTCGGCGTGCTCGTCGCCTCGAACACCGCCGAACACCTGCTCACCGGCTATCTGATCCTCGGCGCGATCGTCGCCGTCTCCGCGCTGCTGCTCACCGGATTCTGCCGGGACGTCCCGCGCAGCGAGTCCGCCGCCAAGGCGCCGGCCGCACCCAAGCGCGCCCAACTGGCCGCCTTCCTCTCGGCCTTGGGCAACCACGACTTCCGCTGGGCCTTCATCGGCCGTGCCCTGATGGTCCTCGGCTACTTCGCCGTCGTCGGATACCAGCTGTACATCCTCGACGACCACATCACGCTGCCCTCCGGGCTCACCCCGCCGGCCGCGATGGCCATCCTCACCCCGGTGTCGATGGTCGCGATGGCCCTCTCCACCGTGCTCGGCGGGCTGCTGTCCGACCGCCTGGACCGCCGCAAGGTGTTCGTCGGCGTATCGGCCGCCCTCGCCGGGCTGGTCATGGTGGTTCCCGTGGTCAGCCCGACGTGGACCGGCATGCTCGTCTTCAGCGCGCTCAACGGCCTCGCCTTCGGCTGCTTCATGGCCGTGGACACCGCGCTCGTCACCCTGGTGCTCCCGAGGGCCGAGGACGCCGCCCGCGACATGGGCGTCCTCAACATCGCGAACGCCGGACCGCAGATCATCGCCCCCTTCGTCGCCTCGGCCGTCGTCACCGCGCTGGGCGGATACACCCCGCTCTTCCTCGTCGGCGGAGCCCTCTCGCTGATCGGCGCGCTCGCGATCCTCCCGATCCGCAGCGTGCGCTGACCGCCCCCCTGCGGGCCCGCTCCCCCGGGCCCGCTCCGGGCCCGCCCCGCGGGACCGGGCCCGGCCGGAACTCCGGCGGGCGCGCGCCGAGGGTCGCGCGCCCGCCGGGCTGCACCACGCACCACCGCTCACCCTCACCTCCCTCCGCTCTGAAGGAGCACCCTGTGAGACGCAAGCGAGTTCTGCCGCTGGCCGCCCTGATGCTGTGCACGCCGGCCCTGGCCGGCACGGCACCCGCGGCCGCCGCGCCGCAGACCGCGCCCACGGCGACGCCGGCGGCCGCGCCCGCCGGCCCGTTGCGGATCCTGCTCACCAACGACGACGGCTACAACGCGCCGGGCATCCGCAAGGCCTTCGAGCGGCTGACCGCCGCCGGGCACGACGTCACGATCGTCGCCCCGCTCACCAACCAGAGCGGCACCGGCACGAAGATGATGAGCGGTGGCCCCGCGATCGCGGTGAAGCACCCCGAGCCGAAGGTCTGGGCCGTCGACGGCACCCCGGGCGACTCCGTCGCCTTCGGGCTGGCCGAGGTCTTCGCCGACAAGGCCCCCGACCTGGTCGTCTCCGGCACCAACTTCGGCCCGAACGTAGCCGGGCTCGCCACCCACTCCGGAACGGTCGGCGGCGCCGTCGCCGCCCTGGAGTCCGGCGTGCCGGCCATCGCGCTGAGCACCGGCGGCCTGAGCGCGCCCGACCCGGTCACCACGGTCAACGCCATGGGGCCCACGCTCGATTTCGCGGTCAAGCTGATCGACCGGCTGCAGGTCCGGGCACGGTCCGGTCCCCTGCTGCCCAAGGGAGTCGGCCTGAACGTGAACCACCCGATCGTCGGTGCGGACGGCACGGGCACGGCCGCCGGTGTGGCCGCCACCTTCCAGGACCCGCAGAACTTCCTCGAGCCGGACTTCACCGACGCGGGTGACGGCACCTGGAAGGTCAGCGTGAAGGTGTCCCTGAAGCCCGCCGCCAAGGGCGGTGACATCGAGGCGGTGGCCGCCGGCAAGATCGCCGTCAGCCCGATGAACTCCGACTGGAACACCGGGCCGGCGGACCAGGCCGTGACGTCGGCCCTGATCGCCGGGCTCCGTCCGTAGCACCGCGGACCGGCCGGGGGCGGAGCGGGCACAAGGCTCCGCCCCCGGCCGCACCCGAGGCCCCGAGCCGAAGACAGAAGCCCGAAGCCCGAGGCCCGAGATCCGAGGTCCGAGGTCCGAGGCCGCCTCGGCAGTCACATGTCACATCCCCGCACGCACTCCGCACGACTCCAGGAGGACGGATGAAGAGGCCCGGCAACCGGCTGTCTTCGGCAAGATCCCTACTCGGCACGGCCCTCGCCCTGGTGACCCTGCTCGCCTCGGCACTTCCGGCGGCGGCCTCGCCGTCCTCACCCCCGGCATCGGCCGGCGGTTCGCCGCGCCCTGTCGTCACCGTGGCGCAGGGCGGCCTGCGCGGTCAATCACGTGACGGCGCACAGGAGTTCCTCGGTGTCCCCTACGCCGCTCCGCCGGTCGGGGACGCGCGGCTGCGGGCACCTCAGCCGCCGCCCCGCTGGAACGGGGTGCGCGAGGCCGTGCAACAGGCCCCCGCGTGCCTGCAGTTCTCGCCGTTCGGCCTGGCCGATCCGCAGGCCGTCAGCGAGGACTGCCTGTACCTGGACGTCTACCGGCCCCGGACCGCCCGCACCGGAGCCCGGCTCCCGGTGATCCTGTGGATGCACGGGGGTGCGTACAGCCAGGGAACGGGCACGCAGTTCGGCGGGCGCACCATGGCCGATCTCACCCAGAGCGTGGTCGTCAGCATCAACTACCGGCTGGGACAGCTGGGTTACCTGGCCCTTCCCGAGCTCGGCCGGGAGAACGCCCGGAGTTCCGGGTCCTTCGGTCTGATGGACCAGCTCGCGGCGCTGCAGTGGACCCGGCAGAACATCGGCGCGTTCGGCGGGAATCCGGGCAGCGTGACGATATCCGGGCAGTCCGCGGGCAGCGGTTCCGTCTGCGCGCTGCTGGCCACCCCCTCGGCCGCGGGCCTCTTCCACCGGGCCGTGCTGCAGAGCGGTCCGTGCACCCTGCTGCGCACGCCGGACGGCGCGGCTGCCGAGGAGCAGGCGCGGTCCTTCGCCGCCCGCGCGGGCTGCACCGTGGCGGCGGAGGTGGCCGGCTGCCTGCGCGACGTCTCCGGGGCGGCGCTGGTCGAGGCGGCCCGTACGCTGCCCACCCCGGGTCCGGCGTCCGGTGACGGCCTGCTGCCGCTCCCGCCCGCACAGGCCATCGGAAACGGCACGTGGAACAAGGTGCCGGTGCTGATCGGGAGCACGCGCGCCGAGGCCCGCTTCTTCGTCGCGCTGACGCAGCCGCGGCTGACGGCGGAGCAGTACACGGCGCAGATCCTGGCGGACTACGGGGCCGCGGGGCCCGAGGTGCTGGCCCGCTATCCGGTCGCGGCGCACGGCTCGCCGTACCTGGCGCTGTCGGCCGTCAAGACGGACTCGACATTCGCCTGCCACACGGCGTGGACGGCTCAGCTCTTCGCGTCCCAAGTGCCCACGTACGTCTATGAGTTCGACGACCCGCAATCGCCCACCCTCGCGGGGGCGCAGGTGCCGGGCCTGGACGAGTCGAACGCGCACAGTGCGGAGCTGGCCTATCTGCACGACTTCACCATGGGCGAGCGTCCGCTGACCCCGGTCCAGACCGCGCTCGGCACCCGGATGAAGCGCTACTGGGCCGCGTTCGCACGCTCCGGCGCTCCCGTCGTGGCGGGTCAGACACCGTGGCCGCCGGCCGGCGCCGCCGCCGGTACCGTCCTCACCCTGAATCCGTCGGCGACGCGGACGAGCTCGTCCTTCGGCGAGGACCACCAGTGCTCCTTCTGGCGGACCCAGCCTCCCCGGCCCCTCTGATCCACTCCGGCCACCCGTGCACGCCGTCGACCGTGCACGCCGTCGACCCGTGCACTCCGGTCGCCCCGGGCCGAGGCCGCCCGTACGGGGGACTTCAGGCAGCCCGGTCCTCGCGGAGCCGGCGGCGGCGTCGCATCACCGCGAAGAAGGATCCCGCGAGCGCCGCCAGGACGGCCGAGACCGTCAGGAGCCAGACGGGTATGCCGTCTCCCACGGTGAGCAGTTCGTCGTGGTAGACGGCCCTGCGGTACGGGGTGTCCTCGGCGGTGGCGCGCAGTTCGTGGTCGGCGTCGATGCGGGCCGGCTCCGGGAACTCCTGGTCGATCGCGGTCAGGAACACCTCCTTGCCGCCGGCCAGTTCGGCGATCGGCCCGTCCTTCGGGTGCACGGTCCCCGCGAAGGTCACCTTCGGCGCGGAACCGCCGATCCGGGAGGCGGGTTCCATGCGGTGGTCGGCCAGCACGTACAGGCCGAGCGACTGGGGCGTCTTCGCCATGCGGGAGAGCCGCATCGGGTAGACCAGCCGGTCGCTCTCGAAGCGGATCCTCAGCGGGTCGAGGTCGCCGCGCAGCACCTTGCCCTGCTGGCGGGGGGCGAGCCGTACCGCCACGTACTCCCACCGCTGGTCGACGTACGGCTGGACTTCGGCGGCGAGCCGGTCGGGGAGCTTGAAGCCGTTGGTCTCCAGCCAGGTCTTCAGGGCGTCCGGGTCGGTGGCGGTGAGCCGGGCGACGTCGAAGTCGCCGAGCTGTTCGCGGCCGACGACGCCGACGGACGCGTCCCCGGCGCCCGGGGGTGCGGCGCCGGCGAGGTCGCCCCGGCCGGCGGAGAAGGGCCAGTCCCGGTCGCGCGGCCAGAAGTAGTGCCGGGCCTTGCGCTCGGGCCGGGTCAGGTCGCGCAGTTCGCCGAACATGTCCCCGTCACCCAGTTCCACCGTGGCCCGCCCGGGCACCGGCATGATCCACGCGGCCCGGTGGGCGTCCCCTCCGACGGTGAAACGCATGACGATCTGCTCGGTCCGGCCGTCCCAGCGCACGACGGACGTCTCCCGGTCGACGCCGATCCGGGACTGTCCGTCGGGAACCATGGCCCCGCATCCGCACGCGTACGCGGGGTTGATCAGGGCGCCGAGCTGCGTCACGAGCAGGGCGAGGAGCAGGGCCGGAATTCTTCGTTTCATCCACACGGCGTCTCAGACGACGGCCCTGGTGATCCGGTTCCGACCCCCCTCGCAGAGTGGTCGGCCCTGGGCTCATACTGTGCCCCATGAGGGGGAGCGAGAAGCGGCAGCATGCACTGCTGCGCCAGGGTGCGGTGCCGCGCAGTCCGCTGGTTCCGGACGCGGTGGAGGCGGAGATCGCCCGGCACGACTGGGAGTCGACGGAATGCGGCTGCGGCCGTTCGGCGGGCCATCTGGTGGCCGCCGTACGGGATGCCGCCGAGGGGCATCCGGCCGCGTTCCACGCGCTGGAGGGCCACGTCTTCTTCGCGGAGCACCTGAAACCGCCCGCTCCGGCGGTGTGCGCCGTGCTGATGGCCGTGTGGGCCGCGCAGCCGCCCCGGCAGGCGACCCGCGAGGCGCTGCTGTGGACGCTGCTGGCCCTGCTGTGCACGGTGGACGACGGCGGCACCCACGAGGCCGGGCTGCACGGGCAGTGCGTCGCCTTCATCCGCACCGGCGCCGCCGGCTTCCGCCGCGAAATCACCGCGGCTCCCGGCTCGGGACCCGCCGCCTACGCGGAGGGCATCCTGGAGATCCTCGGCCTGCCGACCTCCTAGGAGTGTCCTGCCTCCAGGTCAGAGCGCTACGGGTGCCGTCGGGCAGCGGTGGTGCGAGGCTGGGAGGTGATGTGGCCCGGCGTGAGCGGGCGTCCTGCGGACCATGAGGAGACCGCATGAAGGGCACAACGCAGGCAGGCGCGGCCAGGACCACGGCCCTCTGGCTCGCGACGGGCGCCGTGACGTGCGGCCTGTTGCTGGCCGCGGGGCAGGGCGCCGCGGCGCAGCAGCCGGACGGGCGGCGGGCACCCGCCCCGCCGTGCACGAACACACAGCTCGTCGCGGACAACGCGCAGCGGATCCGCGGCAGCCAGGTGCGGATCACGTTGATGAACGAAGGTCCGCAGGCGTGCGCCTTGAAGGGGTTCCCCACCGTCGCCCTCGCCGGTCAGGGCTCGCCGGACCGCAACAAGCCCCTGAACGTGGTCCCCCAGGGCCAGGCGCGCCCCGTGGAGCTGCAGGTCGGCGGCCGGGCCTGGACCCAGCTCACCTTCACCCCGGTGCTCGGTGAGGCCGACGGGTACTGTGCCTCCGGCGCCGAGCCGACCGTCGCGCCCTCGATCGTGCTGGGCGTGGGAGGCGGCGGGCTCCAGGTGTCGCCCGACGACGGCGGGGACTTCGCGCTCTGCGGCACCACCGTCCGCGCCACGGCCTTCCGCCCCGCCGGTTCCTGAGGACCTCGCCGGCCGGGATCCCCGGACGCGCGGGCCGGGTCGGATCCGAAGGGGACGGCCCTAGACGGGGATCGAGCGGTACTCGTCCAGCACGGCGAAGCCGGTGCTGTCGTACAGGCTCATCGCGACGTCGTTGCCGCCGAAGACGTTGAGCATCATCGCCTCGTCGCCGCCCTGCCGGGTCGCCCACTCGCCGACGGCCATCGCGGCCCGGCCGTAGCCCTTGCCGCGGTGTTCTTCGTACACCTCCAGTGAGAAGCCGAAGGTCACGCCCGGAAGGAAGCCGTGGTTCACCCAGCCGGTGCCGACCGCGTGGCCGGCGGCCTCCAGCACGTAGAAGGCGTGGCCCGGGGTCTGGTACCCCTGCGGGAGGTAACGGGCGAAGTCCTGGTCGGACTTCGCCTTGGCCTCCTCCGGGGTCAGGGTTCCGGACCGGACGATGTCCGCGATGTACCCGGCCTCCTCGGCGGCGTACCAGGCCGGGTACTCCTCCTCGGTGAGCCGGCGGACCGCCAGGCCCGGCGGCAGCTCGGGCCGTTCGGCCGCGGCGCGCATCCGGATCTGTTTCCCCACGGGGTAGTCGGCGAACGCGCCCGCTCCGCCGGTGAGCCGGACCTCCACCCGCTGCGCCCCGTGCCCGGCGCACCACCGCTCGGCCCATGCGCGCCCCCGCGGCGCCGTGAGGTCATGGATCCGGCCCACGGTCGCGCCGTTGTCCTGCGTCACCCCGACCGCGATCCAGCCGGTGCCGTCCGTGGCGACCGTCCAGCCGTCGATGCCTTCCACCGCCCGTTCCAGCAGGGCCCGGGCCAGCGCCTCCGAACACCCCGCAGCCCGGTATCCGGCCAGCACCCGCTCCTCGAACCCGCCCCGCCACTCACCCTGGTCGGCCACGATCCGTATCCCGTTCATCCGGCCACCCTAGGCAGGGCCGCCGCCCGCCCGCCGGACTTTTCCGTCGCGGGGACCGGCCGCCCTGCCTGACCGGCAGGAGGCCGCCTAGGGGGTGGCCGGCAGGCAGCTCCGCAGGAGTCCGGGGGTGGCCTCCTCCAGGGAGCGGGCGAAGACCCGCTTCGGTGACGCGGGGACGGCCAGCAGCGAAGGCACGACCAGGACCCCGCAGCCGGCCGCCTCCGCGGAGGCGGCGCCGTCCGGCGAGTCCTCCACCGCCACGCACGCCTGCGGTACGAGGCCCAGCCGTCCGGCCGCCGCCCGGTACGGGTCCGGGTGCGGCTTGGTCCGGGCCGTGTCGTCGGCGGACAGGGTGAAGGCGAAGGGGACATGGGCCAGAGAGCCCCCGACCACCGAGTCCACGACCACCCGCGGGGATGCGCTGACCAGGGCGAAGGGCACGCCTTCCGCCGTGAGCGCGGTCAGCAGCCGCTGGGCGCCGGGCCGCATGGGCGCCCCCGCCTCCACCCGGCGGAAGAAGTTGTCGGTGAGGGCCGCCCCCACCTCGTACGGGTCTCCCCCTCCCGAGACCCGTACGAGGTGTGCGGCGGTGTCCTCCACCGCGCGGCCGACCACCTCGGGCGCGTCCGCGCCGGTCAGCCGGTGGCCGAGGCCGTCGGCCACCTCCTCGGTGGCCCGCCACCACAGCCCCTCGGTGTCGACGAGGGTGCCGTCCATGTCGAACAGGACCGCGGCGAGGGCGCTCACACGGACCTGGCCACGACGAGCACCGGCCGCTCGGCCAGCCCCACGGCGGCCCGCGCACCGGGCACCAGGGCTCCGGCGTCCCGCGAGGGCAGGTCCGCCTTGACCGGCACCCCGCCGGGCAGTTCGAGGTGGAGCCGGGTCACGGAGCCGAAGAAGGAGGCGGAGACCACGGTGGCCGTGCCCTGCCCGTCGGCGGTCGCCGTCACGTTCTCGGGTCGTACGAGGACCTCCACGTCCGGCGTCGACGGCACCGGGCCGTCCACCGGCAGGCGAGCTCCCGCGACCTCCACCAGGCCCGAGTCGGCGAGCCGCCCCGGCAGCCGGTTCATGGTGCCGACGAACTCGGCGACGAAGGGGGTCGCGGGGCGGTCGTACAGCTCGGCCGGGGCCGCGCACTGCTCCAGCCTGCCGGCGTTCAGGACGGCGACCCGGTCGGCCATCGACAGCGCCTCCTCCTGGTCGTGCGTGACGAACACGGTGGTGATGCCGAGGGAGAGCTGGAGCCGGCGGATCTCCTCGCGCAGGTTCGACCGTACCTTGGCGTCCAGCGCGGAGAGCGGCTCGTCGAGCAGCAGCACCCTCGGGCGCAGGGCCAGTGCGCGGGCGAGCGCGACGCGCTGCTGCTGGCCGCCCGACATCTGGTGCGGGTAGCGGTCGCCGTGGTCGGGGAGGCCGACCAGGTCGAGCAGTTCGGCGGCCCGTTCGCGGCGCTGCGCCGCCCCGACCTTGCGTACGCGCAGTCCGAAGGCGACGTTGTCGCGGGCGTTGAGGTTCGGGAAGAGGCTGTACGACTGGAAGACCATGCCGGCATCGCGGCGGTTGGCCGGGACCCCGGTGATGTCCTGTCCGTCGACGAGGACTTCGCCGGAGTCGGGCTGCTCGAAGCCGGCGACGACGCGCAGGGCGGTGGTCTTTCCGCAGCCCGACGGGCCGAGCAGGGCCAGGAGTTCGCCGGGCTCGACGGTCAGGTCGAGGCCGTCGAGGGCGACGGTGGAGCCGAACGCCCTGCGCAGGCCGCGGAATTCGACGCGTGCGCCGCCCGTCTGCTCGGTGCGGTCCGCGGGCTCGGTGGC
The DNA here is from genome assembly GCF_045160965.1 of Streptomyces sp. NBC_00207. Lineage (NCBI taxonomy): Bacteria > Bacillati > Actinomycetota > Actinomycetes > Kitasatosporales > Streptomycetaceae > Streptomyces > Streptomyces sp. NBC_00207. The sequence continues at coordinate 1,104,208 of NZ_CP130715.1, forward strand.
GTCCGCCGGCTTCCGGGCCGCGGGGAGGGTGGTGGGCATGGGGGTCAGGACTCCTTGCGGGAGGTGGTGGCGGGGGCGGCCGCGGCGGTGGAGGGGGTGGTCCCCGCCCGTGAGAGGGCGATCAGCAGCAGCCAGGTGATGAGCAGGCTGAGGATGGAGACGGCCACCGACATGCGGGCCTGGGCTCCGGAGATCGAGACGATCCACACGGCGAACGGCCGGAACCCGAGGAGGGAGGCGATGGTGAACTCGCCGAGGACCAGGGCCAGGGTGAGGAAGGCGGCGCCGGCCAGCGAGGCCCGCAGGTTCGGCAGGAGCACGCGCAGGACGACGTACGGCCAGCTCGCGCCGCAGCTGCGGGCGGCCTCGACGAGCGTCGGCACGTCGACGGCGCGCAGGCCCGCGTCGAGCGAGCGGTAGACGAAGGGCAGTGCCAGGACGGTGTAGGCGAGGACCAGGACGACGGGGAACTTCTCGTTCTGGACGGCGATGAAGGTCTGGTAGAGCGGGGTCCGCGACAGGTGTTCCGGTCCCCAGCGCAGCACGGTGGATATTCCGGTGACCAGGGCGATCGGCGGCACCACCAGCGGCAGCATGCACATCACCTCGACGACCGGGCGCAGCCGCGGGGAGCCGATGCGTACGGCCACCAGCGCCGGCACGGCGAGCAGCAGGGACAGCGCGATGGTCGCGGCGGCGAGGCCGAGGGAGAGCAGCAGGCTCTCGGTGAAGCCGTCGGCGGAGAGCAGTTCGCTGTACGCCTCGAAGGTGATCCCCCGGCCGGGCACGTGCACGGTGAACACGAAGGAGGCGAGGAGCGGGCCGAGGAAGTAGACGCCGGCCAGGGCGAGGACGGCTCCGCGCCAGACACCGGGGCGCCGGGGGCCGCGGCCCTGCCGGGCCGGGGTGCCGGGCGGGGCGGAAGCGGGGCCTGGGGCCGGGGAGGCGCCTCGCGCGGGCCCGTCCGTCCGGTCGTCCGCCCGGAGTCCGCGGGGCGGGACGGTCTGGGCCGGCGGGGCGGGTGTGTTCATCGCAGCCATCGGGCGCTCCGTCGCTGGAGGGGCAGGTAGACCGCCATGACCAGGCCGGCGATCAGGATCATGTCGAGGCCCAGGGCGAGCGCCACGTTCTCCTGGCCGGTGAGCACGTTCCCGGACAGCGCGTCCGCGATCTTGAGCGTGACGAGGGGTACGGAGCCGCCGACGAGGGCCGCGGCCGTGGCGTGGGCGGCGAAGGCGGTGCCGAAGAGCAGCACGAACCCGCCGAGGAGGGAGGGGGCGAGCACCGGCAGGCCGACGTGGCGCCAGAAATGCCATCCGGTGGCCCCGCTGCTCTGGGCGGCTTCGCGCCATTGCGGGCGCAGTCCGTCCAGTGCCGGGGCGATCACGAGCACCATCAGCGGGATCAGGAAGTACAGGTAGACCACGGTGAGGCCGGTGAAGGAGTACAGGTTCCAGCCGAGGCTGCCGAGCTCGGCGAGCTGGGTGACGACTCCGGAGATGCCGACGGTGGCGATGAAGGCGAACGCGAGCGGTACGCCGCCGAAGTTGGCGAGTACGCCCGAGGCGGTCAGTGCCGCGCTGCGCAGACCCTTGGAGCGGGAGGTGACCACGGCCTGGGCGATGACGACGCCGAGTACTCCGCCGACGAGTGCGGTGAGGGCGGAGAGCTGGACGCTGCCGACGAGCGAGCCGAGGTAGGGGCCCTGGAGCGAACGCGCGAGGTGTTCGCCGGTCAGCCGGGTGGCGCCGCTCGCCTGGTCGGTGCGGGTGACCGCGCCGAAGGCCATGGCGCCGAGCGGGATGCCGAAGCAGAGCCCGGTGAAGAGGAGGAGCGGGAGGGCGGCGAGCCAGGTGCGCGGGCCGCGCCGCCGGCGGCTGGTGCCGCCGGCGGTGGGTGAGGGGGAGGTGGACATCAGGAGAGTGCCTTGTCCCACTTCTCGGCGAGGGTGGCCTTGGCCCGGTCGAGCTCCGCGGAGGCCGGGAAGTCCGGGGTGCCCTGGACCTGCGGGAGCTTGGTGACGGCGTCCTTGTCGGCGGTGCCGTCCTCGGTCATGACGGGCAGCAGCACCGGGCGGGCGTGTCCCTTGAGCCAGAGGTTCTGGCCCTCGGCGCTGTAGAGGAACTCCATCCACAGGCGGGCGGCCGCCGGGTTCGGCGCGTCCACGTTGATGGCCTGCGAGTAGAACTGGGCGAAGACGCCGTCGGCGGGGACGGTGACCTTCCAGTCGACGCCCTTGCCCTTGAACTGCTCGGCGTAGCCGGCGTTCAGGTAGTCCCAGTCGATGGAGATGGGCGTCTCGCCCTTCTCGACGGTGGCCGGGGTGGACTCGACGGGGATGAAGTTGCCGCTCCTCTTCAGCTGTCCGAAGAAGTCGATGCCCGGCTGGATGTCCGCGAAGGAGCCCTTGTTGGCGAGCGAGGCCGCGTAGACGCCGCCGAAGGCCGAGCCGGACTTGGTGGGGTTGCCGTTGAGGGCGACCTTGCCCTTGTACTCCGGCTTGAGGAGATCGGCGAAGGTCTTCGGGCAGGTGGCGATGCGGGCCGCGTCGCAGCCGATGGAGACGTAGCCGCCGTAGTCGTTGTACCAGCGGGCGTCGGCGTCCTTCTGGGAGACGGGGATCTTGTCCCAGGCGGTGACCTTGTACGGGGCGAAGAGCTTCTCGGCGGCGCCGCTGCGGGCGAAGGCGATGCCGAGGTCCAGCACGTCGGGGGCGCGGTCCTGGCCCTTGCGGGACTTGACCGCGGCTATCTCGTCGGCGCTGGAGGCGTCCGGGTTCTCGCTGGTCACCTTGATCTTGTACTTGGCCTCGAAGGCCTTGATGATCTCGCCGTAGTTCGCCCAGTCCGGCGGCAGCGCGATCACATTGAGCCTGCCCTCCTTCTGTGCGGCGGCAACGAGGGCCTCCATCGAGCCGAAGTCGGCCACCGAGGCCGCGGCGCCCGGCTGTACGCCGGTCTTGGTGGCGCCGGCGCCGCCGGACTTCTGGTCGGGTGCCGCACCACACGCGCTGAGCGTGGTGAGTACGGCGGCGCTGAGCAGTACGGCCGCACCGCGACGGGCGGAGGAACTGAGCACGGTCTCTCCCGGAGACGAGGGTGGGTTCACTTGTCTGAACAAGTTGGCTCCAGTTCGCCCGGGCTCGCTGTACGGACGGTGAACGGCGCCTGTCTCCGGGAGCACGGCTCGACGAAGAGCTGAGAATGACCGGAATAAGTCGTGACAGCACATGTTGGAATGATCATGAGTGCGGCACCGACCGGGGTGATCCGTACGCACCCACCCGGGGGGCGAAGGGCATGGGCACGGTCCGTTATCTGGAGATCGCCGATGCGCTGCGCCGGGCGATCCTCTCCGGCGAGCACCCGGTGGGTTCCCAGCTGCCGTCCGAGAGCGACCTGGCCGCCCGCTGGTCCGCATCGCGCGGCACGGTCCGCCAGGCGGTGGCCACCCTCGCCGCCGAGGGGCTGATCGGTTCCCGGCAGGGCGCGCGGAGGATCGTTCTGCGCCACGAACGCCGGCACAGCTTCGGCGAGCTGAACAGCTTCGCCCAGTGGGCCGAGGGGGTCGGGCACGAGGCCGCCGGCCGCTTCCTCTCCCGCACCCGCCGGCCCGCGACGGCCGAGGAGGCGGAGCGGCTCGCGGTGGCGCCGGGCGCGGAGATCCTCGCGGTACTGCGGCTGCGCCTGCTCGACGGGGAGCCCACCATGATCGAGCGGACGGCCTACCCCGGCTGGGTCGCAGCGGCGGTGGAGGCCCTGCCGGAGGACTGCCGCTCCATCATGGACCGGCTGGCGGACGACTCCGGGGTCGTCGCCCACTACGGCGAGCACCTCATCGACGCCCTCCCGGCCGGCAGCGAGGACGCCCGGCTGCTGGCGATCCGGCGCGGCAGCCCGCTGCTGCGCCAGCGGCACGTGTCCGCCACCGCGACCGGCCGCCCGATCGAGTGGTCCGACGACCGCTACCGGGCCGGCAGCGTGACGTTCAGTGTGAGCAACTCCGCAGTAGCAACACCCCTGGAACGGCGCGCCGGCGACGGCTGATCGATCCGCTTCGCGGCCCCGCCCCTACCGCTGTATCGCCCCCGGCGGAACCCGCCGGCCACCGAACCGGACCCGAGCCGCCGGGAGATCGCCCCGCGCAGCGGCCGCGCCGGCGCCGCGCGAACCCGGTCGAGGGGGCCGCGGGCATCTTGGGCCCCGGCTGTCACATCCCCTCCCCGGCCCGGGTCAGAGGGGCATGACTGCCAAGAAGATCGTCCTCGCCCTCCCGCTGGCCGCCGCGCTGATGGCCGTGACCGCCACCGCTCCCGCCTCCGCCGCGCCCCACGGCCCCTGGCACAGCGCCTGGGGTGCCTCCCCCCAGGCGCCCGCCACCACCCCCTGGTACCCCAACTGGTCCGAGGCGGGCTTCACCGGTGAGTCCGTGCGCCAGGTGGTCCGCGTCGGCGCCGAGGGGTCCGAGCTGCGCGTCCGGCTCACCAACGCCTACGGCAGGGCCCCCCTGCGGCTCAGCGGCGCGACGGTCGCCCGGGCCGCGGGGGGCGCCGCCGTGCAGCCGGATTCGGTCCGTACGCTGCGCTTCCACGGGGCGCAGTCCGTCACGGTCCCGGCCGGCGGGCAGTTCTCCAGCGATCCGGTGGCCCTTCCCGTCAAGGCCTTCGAACAGCTCACCGTCACCTTCTACTTCGAGGGCCCGACCGGTCCGGCCACCTTCCACAACGTCGCCATGTCCCTGTCCTACAAGGCCGCCGGGGACCACCGGCGCGACCCGGCGGCGGACGCCTTCGCCGCCGCGCAGCCGAGCTTCTCCTGGTACTACCTGGCCGGCGTCGACGTGAGGAACACCCGTCCGGGCGGCCCCGGGAGGGCCGTCGTCACCTTCGGCGACTCGCTCACCGACGGCTTCGGGGCGACTCCCGGAGCCGACCGCCGCTACCCCGACGAGCTCGCCAAGCGCCTGGCGGCCAGCGGCCGTTCGCGTCCGGTGCTGAACGCCGGCATCGGCGGGAACAGGGTCCTGAACGACTCGGCGTGCTTCGGCGAGAGCGCCCTCGACCGGTTCCGGCGCGACGCGCTGGGCCGCCCGGACGTGGGCACCGTCATCCTCCTGGAGGGCACCAACGACATCGTCCTGCCGGACTCCCCCACCCCCGACCACTGCACCGTGCCCGGCCCCCGGGTCACCGCCGACGAGATCATCGCCGGATACCGGCAGCTGATCCGCGAGGCCCACGCCCGCGGGGTCAGGGTCATCGGCGCCACCATCCCGCCCTTCCACGGCTCGGCCTACTGGACCGAGCGCGGCGAGGACGTCCGTACGGCCGTCAATGCCTGGATCCGCACCAGTGGCGCGTACGACGGGGTGGTGGACTTCGACCGGGTGCTGGCCGCGCCCGCCGCCCCGGAGCACCCCAAGGAGATCAAGATCAAGGACGAGTACGCCTTCGCCGACCGCCTCCACATGAACGACGCCGGGTACAAGGCGATGGCCGACGCCGTGGACCTCGACTCCCTCTGAACCCGCGCTTCTCGGCCCCCGCCAACCGCCCCTTCTCCCGGCCCGGTCCAAGTGGTTCGTCACTTCCCCGGGCCGGGGGTCGTTAGGGCCTGGGGGTTGATCCGGGGGACGAAGGGATGACGGTATGCGGCAGTTTCCTCTGGAGATGCACGACGTGGCGCCCGGCCGGGTGGTCGAATGGCGGCTCCGGTCCACGGCGGCGGAGGCCGGCGGCACGGACGATCCGGCGAGCAGGAAGGCGTCCTTCAACCAGGACAAGCACTTCACCGTCGCCGAGGAGAGCCGGGCGGCCGACGACCCGGTCGCGTCCTGGGTCGCGGTCACCTTCGAGGTGACCGGCCCGCTGGACGAGGAGGCTCTGGCGCAGTCCCTGCTCTCCTTCGTCCGGCGGCACGAGGTGCTGCGGTGCGCCTTCCGCCGGCTGGCCGGGGAGCTGGCCTGCGAGCCCTTCGACCCCGCCGGGCTCTCCCTCGACCCGCGGCACGTGGGCACCTTCGAGTCCGCCGAGCTGCTGAACGCATTCCTCGTCGAACGGTTCAAGCGGAGCATCGACACGCTCTCCTGGCCGCTGTTCATCATGGGCGCGGTGCTCCGCGAGGACTCCGCCACGGTCTACCTCGCCTTCGACCACATCGTCTGCGACGGCATGTCGATGCCGATCGTCGTCCGCGAGGTGCTGACCGCCTACGAGGCCCTGTGCCGCGGCGAGGAGATCGCGCTGCCGCCCGCCCCGAGCTATCTCGACTTCGCCGACCAGCAGCGCCGCCGCTACCTGTCCATCGATGCCCGCGACGAACGCCTGGACTACTGGAAGGCCTTCATCGGCCGGGCCGGCGCGTTCTTCCCCCGCTTCCCGCTCGACCTGGGCGTCGAACCGGACCGGATGTACCCGATCGTCAACGAGGCCTCGCTGCTGCTGGACGCCGGCGAGACCGAGGTGTTCGAGAAGACCTGCCTGACGGCCGGCGGGAAGCCCTTCATGGGCGTGCTCGCGTCCGTCGCCGTATGCCTGCGCGAGGCGGGCGGGCCGGGCGTCTACCGGGGCCTCATGCCGGTCAGCGAACGCGGCCGGGGAACCTGGACGAATTCGGTGGGCTGGTTCGTCAACACCATGCCCATCGAGTTCGACGCCTCACCGGGCCGGGACTTCGCCCAGGTCATGGCCTCGGTGCGGGCCGGCTTCACCGAGATGATCGGCCATGTCGACGTGCCGTTCGTACGGGCGTGGGAGCTGCTCGCACCCGAGGAGTTCGCCGCGCGCTCCTGGCCGTACCCGGTGAACTTCTTCTCGTACATCGACATGCGCAAGTGCCCGGGCGCCGAGCGCCACGACGACTGGCGGCCCGCCACCCACGTGTGGTCGGCGCGCGCCAACGGGGCCTGTTCGTGGTTCCACCGGGACACGGACGGGCTGCACATGAACTCCCTCTACGTCGACACGCCGGCGGCCCGCCGGACCATGGGCGACCTCCAGGAGGCACTGCGCCTGACGGTCCAGGAGATCGCCCGGACCGGCGGCTTCCGCCGGCCCATCGCGCTGACCGCCCCGCGCCGGCCCGTGGGGACCCCGCTGGACGTCGCCGCGTACGCCCGGCGCCGCTGACCCGGGGGCCTACGGGGTGGCCGCCCGGGCGGCTCGCGGGGTGCTCCGCAGCAGGGCGATCCCGACGGCGAAGGCCCAGTAGACGAGGAGGGCCGCCGTCAGCGCCGTGTTGCCCCAGCCCACCGCGCTGTAGAAGTCGGCGGCGTCCGTGCCGAAGAACAGCGAGGGGACGAAGGCGAGGTTGACCGCGGCGACGCCGTGGGCCGAGTACCCGGTCCAGCGCGGCAGGACGCCGGCGCGCAGGATCGCGTACCCGGCGGCGGCGAGGAGCACCGCCGTCAGCAGCCGGGCCGCCGAGCCGTGCAGCAGCATGTTGGCGTGGGCGAGCGGGCCGTCGACGGTCGGATCGAGGCCGCCGCCGGGGTGCTCCAGGACGATGCCCGCCTCGACGGAGGCGGCGACCAGGGTGACGGTGACATAGGCCAGCCCGGCACCGAAGACCAGGGTGGCGGGCCAGTCGAAGGCCGGGCCCGCGCCGCGGATGACGTGGCGCAGGCCCGCGAGGAAGGCCAGCAGGGCCGCACAGGTGAGGAGGTTGAGGAGGATCCGGGCGAGGACGTTGCCGGCGGGCGGCGGGCCGGAGTGGACGAAGTAGAGCGGTACGGCGACGGCCGCGAGTGCGCCCGCCGCGATGCCGCAGATTCCCATGAGCCGTCGTACGTGGTTCTCGTTCATCGGTTTCCTTCCCTCGGTGGTGAGGACTTCTCGATGCCGTCGAGCAGCCGGGCGATGCCGCAGGCGACGATCGGGGCGACGTCGCCGTCCTCGTCCTCGTCGAGCCCCGGCTCGCCCGCGAGGGAACAGAGCGTGGGGAACGCCCCCGGGTCGAGGCGCTCGGCGAGGATCCGTCCGTACGAGGCGGCGCCGGCCGGGTCGAGCTCGGTGGCCACCCGGGCCAGGTCGCGTACGGCGCCGGAGATGAAGGTGGCGAGCGGGATCAGCTCGCCGCGGCGGGCACCCGAGCGGGCCAGCGGACTCAACAGGGCTTCGAACCAGGCGAGTTCGTTCGGGCCGACCGGAGCGCTGACGGTGGGCACCCGCACCATCCACGGATGCCGGGCATACGTCGACCAGAGCGCGTCGACCCAGGCTTCGACCTCGGCGCGCCATCCCGCCCCGGCGGCCGCGGGCGGCCGGCCGGTGGCCGCGTCGACCATGGCCGCGACGAGCTGCTCGCGGCCGGGCACGTGCCGGTACAGGGCCATGGCCGTGCAGCCCAGCTCGGCGGCGACGCGCTGCATCGACAGCGCGTCCAGCCCTTCGGCGTCGACGACGGTGACGGCCGCGTCGACGATCCGGCGCGGGGTGAGGCGCGGGCGGCCCGCATCCGCCCGTTCGGCCTCGACCCGCCACAGCAGGTCGGCGACGGCGGCGAGATCGGGCGGGGCGGCCGGTCCGGCCGCCCCCCGGGGCTCACGGGGCATCTCGGCCCTCCCTGACAGCAGAGGTTTATGACATACACAAAGTATAGGTCGTAAACATCCAGGGCAAGGGGGCGCCGTGCACGGCGAGTTGGGGCCGTCGCTCCAAGGTCAGAGGCGGGCCGCGCGCCGCAGGAGCAGATTGCGTTCCTGCGCGTTGCGCGTCAGCGAGGCCGCGCGCTCGAACTCCGCCCGGGCCTCCTGCGGGCGGCCGAGCCGCTCCAGCAGATCGCCCCGTACGGACGGCAGCAAGTGGTAGGTACGCAGGGCCGGTTCCCGTGCCAGGGCGTCGACCAGCGGCAGGGCCGCCTCCGGCCCCTCGGCCATCGAGACCGCGACGGCCCGGTTGAGCTCCACCACCGGTGAGGGGATCAGCCGGACAAGCCGCGCGTAGAGTGCGGCGATCCGCGGCCAGTCCGTGTCCTCGTAGCGGACGGCCGCCGCGTGGCAGCCGGCGATGGCGGCCTGGACGGAGTAGGGGCCGTTCCCGGCGTGGCCCAGGGCCCGGGCGCCGCGGGCGATGAGCATGCGGTTCCACCGGGCCCGGTTCTGGTCGGCGAGCAGGACCGGTTCCCCGTCGGGGCCGGTGCGGGTGGCGATCCGGGACGCCTGGAACTCCAGCAGCGCGGCGAGGCCGTGCACCTCGGGTTCCTCGGGCATCAGGCCGGCCAGGACGCGGGCCAGGCGCAGGGCGTCCTCGCAGAGGGCGGGGCGGACGAGGTCGTCCCCGGCGGTGGCCGAGTAACCCTCGTTGAAGATGAGGTAGATGACCTCCAGGACCGAGGAGAGCCGTGCGTCGCGGTCGGCGCCGTACGGGACTTCGAAGGGCACGCCGGCCTTGGCCAGGGTCCGCTTCGCCCGGACGATGCGCTGGGCGACGGCGGACTCGGAGGCGAGGAAGGCGCGGGCGATCTCCTGGGTCGTCAGACCGCCCATCAGGCGCAGGGTGAGCGCGATCCGGGCCTCGGTGGCCAGGACGGGGTGGCAGGAGGTGAAGATCAGGCGCAGCAGGTCGTCGTCGATGTCATCGGGGTCCGCCGGTTCGGCGGGCGGCGGCGCGTCCTCCAGGGTCCGGCCCACCTCGGCGAGTTTGCGCGCGTAGGTCTCCTTGCGGCGGACGAGGTCGATGGCGCGGTGCTTGGCGGTGGCCGTGAGCCAGGCGCCCGGCCGGTCCGGGACGCCGGACTCCGGCCACTGTTCGAGCGCGGCGACCAGGGCGTCCTGGGCGATCTCCTCGGCGATGCCGACGTCCCGTACGATCCGGGCGACGCCGGCGATGATCCGCGCGGACTCGATCCTGAACACCGCTTCGACCGCCTGGGCCGCACTCACTGCCGTCACGGCCACCCATCAGAGCAGCCGTGACGAGGCAGGGCAAACGCGGCGCGGGCGCCCCGGGATCACATCTCCTGGATCTCCCGGACCTCTGCGCTGACGTTCCACTCGGCCGGGTGGATCTCGAGGAACCGCTTGGTCCACTCGATGGCTTCGGCCTTGTCCTTGCACTGGGTGAGGGAGTAGCCGCCGATGACCTCCTTGGTCTCGGTGAAGGGGCCGTCGGTGTAGCTGATCTTCCCGCCGGACCAGGTGACGCGGGTCCCTTCGGACGTGGGGAGCAGCCCGGCCGTGTCGAGCATGACCCCGGCCTTGGTGATCTCCTCGTGGAGGGCGCCCATGCGCTGCTCGAAGTCGGCCGGGAACGGGGTCTCGGGGGGAAGTTCCTGCTCGTTGATGCGGATCATCGTCAGGAAGCGCGGCATGGTGACTCCTCGGTCGGGAGGGCGGGGACGGTCCCCGCCTCTCACCCCTGCGTCGAACGGGAGACACCCGGATCGACAGCCTCCGGGAAATTCTTCGAAGATTTTCCGGGGACGGCCACCGGAGGTCAGCGGCTGTCACCCGTCCAGTCCCAGTGGCGCGGGTCCGCGGCGCGGCGGCGGTAGTGGGCGCGGCCGCCCGCCCCGTAGCGCCCTATCTCGGTGGGGAGCCTGGCCTCCTCGGCGAGCTGGGGCGTGCTCCAGCCGGTGATGTCCAGGAGGAGCCCGTCGAGCGGCCCGCCGACCAGTTCGCCGTAGACGTGGCCGGGGCGCGGGCCGGGGTCGGGGTCGTCGTGGTCGGCGCCGTAGACCCGGCGCCGGAGCATCCTGTCGTCCATGCTGCCCAGCTTCACAGGCGCCACTGACATTGCGGCGATGATGGGGGCCGCCCTCCCGATCGCGGGGGCGTACGAGCGAGGAGCGACACGCATGGCACGTCGGGTGCACCAGCCACTGGAGGACCAGGAGTTCGACTTCATCCTGTCGATGACGACCGGACCGGTTCTCGCCTACTTCTGCGGCACCTGGCCGAAGGCCGTCGAGGCCTGCCGCGCGATGGACGCGATCGTCGGCGAACTGACCGAGGAGTACGGGACGCGGTTCACGGCCGTCCGCACCGACATGACCCGGTGCCCCGGTACGACGAGGCGCTACGGGGTGACCGGAGCGCCGACCGCCGTGATCGTCAAGGACGGGGAGGCGGTCGCGAGCCAGGCCGGGCCGATGACGCGCGAGCAGTTCCGGGCCTTCCTGGACGCCGGCCTCTGAGGCTCAGAGCAGGGTGACGGCCTGCCGTTCCAGGCTCAGCGAGCGGTCCACCAGGGCGGCGCACTCGTCGAACAGGGCGCGCCGCCCCGCCGCGTCCGCCTCCGGACCGGCGGCGTGCGCCAGCCCGGCGAGCCGGGACCAGTGACCGCCCGAGTCGCGGAAGAGGGCGGCGGCCTCCGGCCGCCCGGCGAGGTCGAGGAAGTCCGCGTACAGCGGCCGGGTGGCGCCGGGGGCGGTCCACTCCTCCTCGAGGCAGGCGTACAGCCGGCGGGTCCCCGCGAGGAAGGCCTCCGGGGTGCCGAAGCGGCGCTCCCAGCCGGCCTTGGTGCGGGTGTCGCGCATCTGGGCGGCGAGCTTCTCCATCCCGGAGAAGCCGAAGTTGACGTCGAACGCGTTGCCCAGCACCGGGCCGGTGAGGCGGGCGGCGGTGGCCGCCACGGCCCCGTCGACGTCGGGGGCGCCGGCCGCGGGGCCGGTGGGCACGATCATCCGGTGGCGGCCCTTGCGGTGTCCGGACCAGGCCGCGCCGAACTCGGCCTCCTCGATCGCGTGCGGGGAGCCCGCGCCGTCGTCGACGTGCAGGGTCCCGTCCCCGTACCCGGCGAGGACCACGGTGTACGGGTCCGCGCCCGCCATCTCGCCGGCGTCCCCGGTGGCCGCGTGCCAGGGCAGCCCGGACCGGTCGACCGTGCAGAACACCGGCCGTCCCGCGTCGAGGGCGGCGTACACCCGGTCCCAGCGGGGTTTCGCGCTCCGGAACACCTCGTAGGGGACGCGGAGGCGGTCCAGGGCGGACTCCACCCAGGGATCGGGATGGGCCTGCGCCACGATCGTGAGCAGGGGCGGGCGGCCCGCGTACGCGAAGACGAAGTACATGAAGCCGACTCCCCCGGCCAGGCCCGCCACCAGCGCCTCGTCGTGAGTGCTGCCGAGGGCGTGCCGGACGAGGGTGCTCTCGCGGTGGCGTCCGGGGCCGAAGTCCTCGTAGAGAAGGGTCACCCGGCCAGCGTAGGCGCGGGGTGCGACAACGGACCGGAGGAGACTTCCTGTACAGTTGTCCAGGAAATCGCGTCCTCCTTCGCCCACCTTCCGTTCCCCTCGGCACCCAGAAGTGGAGGCGGCCATGCACACGGTCGCTCAGATCCTGATCGGCCTCGTGGCCGCGCTGCACGTGTACTTCCTGGTCCTGGAGATGTTCCTGTGGGAGCGCCCGCCCGGCCGCGCGCTGTCCGGCTTCGACGCCGACACCGCCCGCCTCACCGCGCCGCTCGCCGCCAACCAGGGGCTCTACAACGGCTTCCTGGCCGCGGGGCTGATCTGGTCGCTCGTCATCGACTCGCTCGCCACGCAGGTCTTCTTCCTCGTCTGCGTGATCGTCGCCGGGGTGTACGGGGCCGCGACCGCCAACCGACGGATCCTCGTCGCCCAGGCCCTGCCCGGCGCCCTCGCCCTCGGCGCGGCGCTGCTGGCCGCGTGAGCCCGGAGGACGCGCGTACGGGCGACCCGCGCACGGCCCGGACGAAGGGGCGGCTGCGCGAGAGCCTGCTCGCGGAATGCGCCACCGCACCGCTCGCGGAGGTGAGCGTCTCGGCGGTGGTCCGCCGGGCCGGCGTCGGCCGGGCCACGTTCTACCTGCACTACGAGGACCTCACCGCCCTCGCCGTCGACGCGTGCGCCGACGTGGTGCACGCGGCGGTCGACGCCCTGCACGCCTGGCAGACCGGCCCCGGCGCGCTCCCCCCGGCCCGGCCCCCGGCGGCGCTGGCCGCCTTCCTATCGGGCGCGGCCGCCCGGGCGCCGCTCTACCGCACCCTGCTCCTCCCGGGCGGCGGCGGCCCGCTCGGCGACCGCCTCCACCGCGAGCTGCGCGAACGCGCCCGCGCCGAGCGCGCGGCCGCGGGAGCACCGCACCCGGACCTGGTCGCCTCGGCGGTGGCCGCCGCCTTCACCGGCGTCCTCGCGGACTGGCTGCACGGCGCCGTCCCGGCCGACCCGCCCGCCCTGGCGGACCACCTCTGGCGCCTGCTCCTGGCCCTCCACCGAGCCGGGTAGCCACACCGTCCGGGCCCCGGACGCGCAAGAGCCCCGCCGGGGACCGGCGGGGCTCTCCTCACGGGCGTGGCTCGTGAAGCGGCACTACGAGAGGGGGACCACCTGCTCTGCCTGCGGGCCCTTGGGACCCTGGGTGACGTCGTACTCGACCTTCTGGTTCTCCTCCAGCGACTTGAAACCGGTGGTCGCGATCGCGGAGAAGTGCACGAACACGTCGGGGCCGCCGTCGTCCTGCTGGATGAAGCCGAACCCCTTCTCCGAGTTGAACCACTTCACGATGCCTGTTGCCATCTGGCTGATCCTTCTCAACGTTCCACTGCGGGCCGCATATGCGGCCGTCTCGATCCTGCCCAACGGTCCCCGACAGCACACGCTGAACGCGGCCAACCGGGGCGCGGCGCGCATTCGAACTTCTGGTCGCCTTGTCCGTGAAAAGAGGGAGCAGCTCCTTCCGGAGGCCTTCCGGAAGCCCTTCGAGAGGGGACGGACATGGGCGGGTTAGCGACATTCAGGGTGCCCGACCGGGTGACCGGCACGGCGGCGGACGAGGCGCTCGGCCGGGCGATGACCGCGGCCTGGCGGCGCGACGGGATCTTCCAGGTCGCGGCGGACGCCGGACAGCGGGCGCGGACGCGGGAGGCGCTGGCGGCGAGCCGCCGGTTCTTCGCCCGGCCGCCGGCGCAGAAGGCGGCGTACGTCAACGACACCTCGTACAGCGGGTACATCGCCTCCGGCGAGGAGGTCACGGCGGGCGAGCGGGACGCGTCGGAGATCTTCACCATCACCCCGGACCTGCCGGCCGGGCGGGGCCTGCCCTGCCACGGGCCGGTGCCCTGGCCCGATCCCGGCTACCGCGCGGCCATGGAGGCCTACCTCGCGGGGGTGGGCGCGCTCGGCGAGCGCCTGCTGCGGCTGGTGGCGCTCGGGCTGGGCCCCGGCCTCGGGCTGGGGCCGGCCGGCATCGACCGGCTCGCCGGGCTGACCCGCGGCGGCTGGCACCACATGCGGGTGCTGCGCTTCCCGGCCGCCTCGCGCACGACGGAGCGCGGCATCGGCGCGCACACCGACTACGGGCTCCTGGTGATCGCCGCCCAGGACGAGGTCGGCGGCCTCTTCGTGCGTCCCCCCGTCGACGGCGAGCGCCGGCCGCGCAACTGGCTGCCCGGCGAGAGCACGGCGGGCTTCGCGCAGGACTCCCCCGGCTGGACGTACGTGACCCCGGTGCCGGGGGTGCTGACCGTGTTCCCCGGAGACATCCTGCAGTTCCTGACGGGCGGCGCCCTGCTGTCGACCCCGCACAAGGTGCGGCTCGCCGACCGGGAGCGCTACACGCTTGCCTATTTCCACGAGCCGCGGTTCGGCGCCCGGGTCCGGCCGCTGCGGCCGGACCCGGGGGACGACACGGAGATCCACTACGGGGAGCACTTCACCCGCATGTTCATGCGCTGCTATCCGCAGCGGGCAACGACACGGCGGATCGAGGCCGAGGGGCTGCTGCTGCGGCTCGGCGCGGTCCGCTGACCCGGCAGCCCAGGCAGTCGGCGTGCCCGGTGCGGGCGCCGGCGTCCCGGGTGCGCCAGTCCCAGCCGGCCTCCGGGCGGGGTCCGCTCGGCTTGCCCCACCCGGCGAGGTGCAGCAGCCAGGTGACGATCCCGGCCGCGGCGACGACGCCGAGGCCCAGCCAGATCCCGGGGGCCCAAGCCGCGCACACGGCGACGCCCGCTCCGGCGAAGCCCAGCAGCGCCAGGGTGGTCCCGGTCCAGCCGGCCACCGTGTGGCCGAGGTCGACGTGGCCGTGCGCGCTCATGATTCTCCCTGGTCGAACGGTCGGCAGTAGGCTCGGAGAGAGGATTCATTTATCTCACGAGCTAAGTAACTTAGATGCTAAGGAGTATCTGCGTGGAGGGCAAGCCCCGCCCCCCGGCCACGGCCGCGGAGGCGATGTCGCGCATGGACCAGTACGTCGCCCTGGGCATCGTCGGCCAGCAGGAGGTGGCGCAGCGGCTCGGGCTCAACGTCACCGACCTGACCTGTCTGGGCCACATCCTGGGAGCCGGGGACACCCCCCTGGCCGCCGGTGACCTCGCCGAGCTGGTGGACCTCACGACCGGCGCCGTCACCGGGGTCCTCAACCGCCTGGAACGGGCCGGGTACGCGCGGCGCCGACCGGACCCCTCCGACCGGCGCCGGGTACGGGTGGTGGCCGAGCCGGAGGCGGCAGCCCGGGTCGTCGCGGTCTACCAGCCGTTCTACGACCGGCTGGGCGCCCTGTTCGCCGACTACACCCCCGACGAGGTCGCCGTGATCGCCGACTGGTTCGAGCGCGCCGCGGTCGAGGTCCGCGCCCACTGTGCGCAGGTGCGCTCCGGGGAGCTGGACACCGGGGAGGCTTAGCCCCCGCTGGTACCATGGGCGGTTGACCATCTTCTTTTCATCTGCTTCTTGCTTCGAAAGGTCCTGCATGAGGAACCCGTCAGTTCACGGACGCTTCGGTGTGAAGGGCGGTGCCAAGGCCGGAGCCAAGTCCGGCGGCAAGACCCCCCGGAGCATCGGGCCGCAGGGCGAGTTCACGATGCACGAGCCGAAGGTGCCGGGGCTGGCGCCGGTGGACTCGTTCTCGGAGCTCGACCTGCCCCTTGAGCTGGTGACGACCATGGCCTCCCTGGAGGTCAGGGAGCCGTTCCCCATCCAGGCCGCGACACTTCCCAACGCGCTGGCCGGCCGGGACGTCCTCGGCCGCGCGCAGACCGGCTCCGGCAAGACCCTCGCCTTCGGCCTGGCCCTGCTGGCGCGTACGGCGGGGCAGCAGGCGGACCCGAAGCGCCCGCTCGCGCTGATCCTCGTACCGACGCGCGAGCTGGCACAGCAGGTGACCGAGGCGCTGGAGCCGTACGCGGCGGCCCTGAAGCTGCGGATGGTCACCGTGGTCGGCGGCCTGTCCATCGGCCGGCAGGTGAGCACCCTGCGCACCGGCGCCGAGGTCGTGGTGGCCACCCCCGGCCGCCTGAGCGACCTCGTCGGGCGGCGGGACGTACACCTCGAGCGGGTGAAGATCACCGTGCTCGACGAGGCCGACCAGATGTGCGACATGGGCTTCATGCCGCAGGTCACGGAGATCCTGGACCAGGTGCACCACGCGGGGCAGCGGATGCTGTTCTCGGCGACCCTGGACCGCAACGTCGACCAGCTGGTGCGCGGCTACCTGAAGGACCCGGTCGCGCACTCCGTCGACCCGCAGGCCGGCGCGGTGACCACGATGGACCACCACGTGCTGCACATCCACGCGGCCGACAAGATCTCGGCGGCGACCGAGATCGCGGCCCGGGACGACCGGGTGCTGATGTTCCTCGACACCAAGCACGGGGTCGACCAGTTCGTGAAGCACCTGCGGGCCATGGGCGTACGGGCGGAAGGGCTGCACAGCGGCAAGTCGCAGCCGCAGCGCACGCGGACGCTGGCCCAGTTCAAGACCGGGGCCGTCACCGTCCTGGTCGCCACCAACGTCGCGGCACGCGGCATCCACATCGACGACCTCGACCTCGTGGTCAACGTGGACCCGCCCGCCGACCACAAGGACTACCTGCACCGGGGCGGCCGTACCGCCCGCGCCGGCGAGTCCGGCCGGGTCGTCACCCTCGTCACCCCGAACCAGCGCCGGGACATCGTCCGCCTGATGGCCGACGCCCGGATCCGGCCGACGATCACGCAGGTCCGGTCCGGTGAGGCGGCGCTGAGCCGGATCACCGGCGCCAAGGCCGCTCCCGGGGTCCCGCTGGCCGGTTCCGCACCGACCGACGCCAAGGGCCGGCCCTCGGGGTCGGACCTCGGCTTCCGCGGCATCGGCACCCGGCCGGGCCGGCCGGGGAAGGGCAAGGAGTCCCGCAAGACCTTGGAGGCCCGGCAGCAGGCCGAGGCCCGCCGCGCCGCCCGGGTCCGCCGGGGCATCTGACGGGCCGCGGCGCGGCCGGCCGTTTCAGACCGCGGTCCGCCTGCGCAGACGGACCGCGGCGGCGGTGCGGACGCGGCCGGTGCGGCCGCTGCTCGCCAGCAGGCGCAGGGCCTCGTACGAGGTCAGGGACTGGGCCACGGTGCGCTGGCACCAGTCCGAGGCAGCGGTGAGCTCCGCGGCGGACCAGGACTCGCCGCGGGTGATTGCCTTGAGCAGGACCCACTCCCGCAGCCGGCGCTCGGGGAAGGCCCGCCCGGCGAGCGCGGCGGCCATCGCCCGGGCCCAGGCGGGGAAACCCTCGTCGGAGAGCAGCCGCGCCGCCCGGCGGTCGAGGTGGGTGACCACCGCGCTCTCGGCCATCACCGGATCGGGGTCGCGCAGCACGGCGGCCACGGCCTCGGCCTCGGCGCTCCCGCACGGCGCGACGGCCAGTGCCTCCAGGTGGCGGCCGTACCGCCAGTGCTCCGGGGGCGTGGCGGCATCGGAACGGCTCATCGGGCGGCGCCTTCGCGTACGTGCCCGGCCCAGCCGTCGTCCGGCAGCGGCTCCCAGTCGACCTCCACGGTGAGCCCGTGGTGGTCCCGCGCGATGGCGGTCACGGTCGCGGTGGCGATGGCCTTCGCCTGGTCGGCGTCGACGACGGTGGAGTCCGCCCGGCCGCAGCCGACACCGGGGATCGACTGCGCCCAGCCGCCTCCCACCGGCATGACCAGGACCCGCTCCGGCATGCCTATGGCAGGCCGCTGCTGCTTCTTTCCTCTCCCCATGGCACCCATTCCACACGACCGCCGTGAACGGCCGGTCGTCAGGGTGCCGTCAGGGCGTCAACGGCCCGCGGGGGCCAGCAGCAGCGACTCGGCGCCGACCGGCCGGTAACCGGCGGCCTGGAAGGCGCGGATGCTGCGCGCGTTGCCGGTGGCCTGCTGGGACCAGACCGGCTGCCCGTCGGGCACCAGGTGGCGGGCTGCGCGGGCCAGTTCCCGGCCCAGCCCCCGGTGCCGGACGTCCTCGTCCACTTCGATCGCCGTCTCCCAGCGGCCCGCGACTCCCCTGCCGAGGACGAGGACTCCCCCGTCGGCCGACCAGACCCGTACGTCGTCCCGGCGCTTCAGGGCCCGCCGCACACGGGGGTGGTCGGGATCGGCCATCTCCCTGAGCTCCAGCGGGGGTTCACCGGGGAGCGGCCCCGCGACGGTGAGCAGGTCTATCGTGTCGGTGCTGCGTCCGGTGCGGTCCAGCAGGGCGGCCAGGAAGCGGGCGTTCATGGTGGCCGCGAGTGCGTCGCAGTCGAGGGCGTCGAGGGTGGAACGCACCCAGTCCGGGTCCTCGTCGGTGAACACGACGGAGTGCGCGGTGAAGGCGATGACGCCCGCGTCGCGCCGGTTCTCCTGCGGGACCACCGTGGTGCCGCCGTCCGGAGGCGGGAACCGCCCCTCGGCCGCGGCGTCCAGAATCTCCGTCAGTGTCTGTCCCATGCCCGTCAGCCCTGCCATTCGGGTGCCGTGTCGGCGCGCCTGATTCGTGGTCGCTACACATGATCCCAGGAGCGGTGCGGGCCGGTTCGGGCGGGGACGGCGGAGAGCCGGGCGGCGACGGGCCGTGCCGGACTGCAGGGGCCCGGCTCTCCGCGTCGCGGGTTCAGACCCCGTGCGTCCCGCGGTTCGGGCGGGGCTCGTGCGCCTCGTGGCCGCCCGCCCCCTGGCCGCCCTCGTGTTCCGGCTCGGGCAGCGGAGCCCCGGTCTCCAGAAGGGTCTTGAGGCTCGAAGCGAGCATCGGCCAGGCCCGCCCGCACATGCCGATCAGGGTGCCGCCGGGCTCGAACCCCTCGTGCAGGACGGTCAGCCGTGCGAGGGTGTCGCCGACCGGCTCGATCTCGTACGTCACCTTCGTGCGCCGCTCCTTGGCCAGTTCGGCCCGCAGCTCCTCGGCGATCCCGACCGAGGCCGCCCACTGCGGGCTGAAGGTGTGCCAGGTGTAGGAGAGCACGCGGTCCGGGATGCAGTCGAGGACCACCTGCTCGGGGTCGCTGGTGCGGGCACCGCGCTCGACCCAGTCCATCGACGAGCCCACCGCCCAGTCGGTCTCGAAGCTCAGGCCCCAGTACCGGCGGGTGAAGGCGGGGTCGGTCAGGGCCTGCCACACCCGGGAGGGATCGGCCTGGATGTACAGCGTGTAGGTGATCGCACTGTCGCTCATGGCCCCATGCTGCGGGACCGGGGACCGCGGACGCCGGATTTCCCGATCATGGCGGCGGCCGCGGCCGGGGCGGCCGCCGCCCGCGTCACCAGAGGACGCCGTCCTCCGGGAGCTCCATGGGCGGTGTGCGGGTGGGGACGGGGAGGGACAGACTCGCGCGCGCCGCGTGGACCGCCTCGACTTCTTGTGCGCCGGCCGGGCCCCAGTCGCTCAGTTCACGGACCTGCTCGGGAGTGGCCAGCAGGCGGGCGTACGCCGGGTCCGCGGCCGGCGGGAGGCCGGTGAGGCGGGCCGCGGTGCGGGCGTGGGCGCCCTGAGCGGTGTGCCGGTAGCCGAGCGGGACGGCCCCGGTGGCCGGTCCGGCCGTCGGGGGCGGCAGACGGGCCGTACCGGTGGCCCTGGCGATCAGGAGCAGGACCCGGCCGTCGGGGCCGAACAGCCAGCCGCAGTGGTCCCGTACGGGCAGCTGCGCTGGCACCGGACCCGGGTGCCAGGTGCCGTGCAGCGGGGTCCGCCGGGTACGGAGCACGCCGAGCCGGTCGAGGGCGGTCGGCGTGGTGGGGCGGCCGTCCTCCAGCAGGGCGGTGCCGGGGCCGTTGATGCGGGCGCGCAGGGCGGACAGGGCGCGGCGGGCGTCACCCGAGTCCATCAGGGCGGGCAGGTCGGCGGGCTCGGCGAAGTGGATTCCGGTGATCTCCTGGGCAGGGAGGCGGACGGCGTCGATCCGCTCGGCGGTCCAGGTGCCGCCGTCGTAGACGTGCAGGATCTCGCCGGGGAAGCGCATCTCGGGCGGGAAGCCGGGGGTGTCGGCCGGGATCCAGTCCACGGCCAGTCCGCGCGGGTAGCGGCCGTCGACGCCGAGTTCCTCGCGCAGCTCGCGGGCGGCGGCCGCGGAGGGCGCCTCGCCCGCGTCCACGGCTCCGCCGGGGAGCAGCCGGTCGGCGCGGTAGTCGACGCTCTGGACGAGGATGCGGCCGTCGGTGTCGGTGACGAGGACGACGGCCGCGGTCCAGACGGCGGCGCGGGAGGCCCCGTACTCCTCGGGGGTCATCCAGGTCCCCGCCCGGCCGTGGTCGTCCGTCTCGGCCCGGTCGGTCTCGGCCGGGCCGGACTCGGCCGGGCCGACCTCCGTCCCACTGGTCGCGGGCCGGCCGGCCTCCGCCCCGTCGGTCTCCGCCTGGTCGATCGCGCCCTGGTCGGTCAGCTGCGGCATCGGACTCCGTTCGCCGTGGGTGGACCCGCCGACTGTGCAACAGCGGGCGCGGCCCCCGGGTTACGGCGCCCCGCGCGCCTCGGCCCCCGACCCCCGCATGGCCGCCCCCATGGCTGCTTATTAGCTGGTTATGTCGCCCTTGGTACCTTCCGCAGGCGGACTGGCGGCATGAAAACCGCCGGTCCGACCACGTCACCGCACCGGCCGGACCCAGGAGAGATCCCCCCATGCGACGCGCTTCCCCCACGGGCACCCGGTCGGCGACCGGAAGGCGGCGGAGGGCAGCGGGCCCCGGCGGCGCGACCGCCGGCGCGACAGCGTGACGGGCGGCGCAAGCGGCGGGAGCGGGCGGCTGGCCGGGGTGGACGCGGTGCGCGGTCTCGCCGTCCTCGGCATGTTCGCCGTGCACGTCGGCCCCGGCCCGCGGCCCGAGGGCGCCGGTTACGTACTCGTCGCGGCCGACGGACGCGCCCCGGCCCTCTTCACGCTCCTCGCCGGTTTCTCCCTGGTCCTCGCCCAGCGCGGCCAGGACCCGGCGCGGCGGCCCGACGGCTGGGCGCGGCGGTGGCGTCCGCTGCTGATCCGGTGCGCCGTCCTGGCCGTACTCGGGCTGTTCCTGGCCTCGCTGCGGCCCGGGATCCTGGTCATCCTGGCCTTCTTCGCCGTGTACTTCCTGGCGGCCGAGCCCTTCACCCGGCTGTCGACGCCGGTGCTCGCCTCCGTGGCGGGCGTCTCGGTGGTGGCGGGTCCGCTGCTGTCGTTCCTGCTGGGCCCGGTGTTCGGGTACGGGTCATCCGGGCGGGGCCTGGTCCCGGAGGCCGCCGACCTGGCGAGCTGGTCCGGGCTGGGCACGGTGGTGTGCGAGCTGCTGCTCACCGGGGCGTATCCGCTGGCCACCTACTTCCCGTACGTCCTGGCCGGGATGGCCCTGGCCCGGCTGTGCAACGTGCGGGAGCTGGCCGTGGCCCGGCGGATGGCGGGGTGGGGCACGGCCGCCGCGGTCGCCGGATACGGCTCCGCCTGGCTCGCCGCCCACGTGTTCGGGGGCCGGCAGCGGCTGCTGGAGGCGATAGCCGTCCACCATCCGGAGGCCCTGGCCGCCGCCGACCCCGTCGGAGCGGTGCTGAGCGGGCAGTTCGGCGCCGTGCCCAGCACCTCCTGGGACTGGCTGCTGGTGGCCGACCCGTACAGCCAGACCCCGCTGGAGACCCTCGGCAACGCGGGGGTCGGGTGCGCCCTGATCGGCCTGTGCGCGACGGCCGCCCGGCACGCGCTGGGCGGGCGCCTGCTGCGGCCGCTCACGGTGCTCGGGGCGATGGCGCTGAGCGCGTACGTGGTCCACGCGCTGGTGCTGGCCGGTCCGGCGCACGGCGCCGCCTCCTGGTCCTCCTGGCTCGCCTTCAGCGGCACGGCGCTGGTCCTGACGTGGGTCTGGCAGCGGATCTGGGCCGGCAGCCCCCTGCGCCGCGGCCCGCTGGAACATGCGCTGCGCCTGGCCACGGGGGCGGGGCGCCCGACGCAGCCCGGGGGCGCGGAGCGCGGGAGGTGACCGGTCATCGGGCTTCCGAGCCCCCCACCCCCGTGGAGGGGCTCCGGCCGGGACCTCCCGTACTCCGTACCGCAGATGACTCCGTCTCACGGGGTCACGTGCCGTCCGCACCGTGCGGGAACGATCACCACGCCAGGGAAGGGGAGGGCACCCGGCCCATGGCAGCAGACGCCAGTCAGGGGACCGATCGCGCCAAGGGGGGACCCGGCACGCCACGCCGTCAGCATGCGAACCCTCCAGCGGCGCCTCGACGAGCACGGCACCACATGGAGCAACGAGGTCGAGACGGTACGCCGCGAGCACATCACGCGGCTGCTCCACGGCACGGACCTCAGCATCGACGCGACAGCCGCTCGAAGCGACTACGCCGACGCCCGCGCCCTGCGCCCGGCCGTCCAGCGCTGGTACAACACCACACCCGCCGCCCTGCGCCGCACCGGCCGTCCGCACGGCGGCGCGCGGACCGGCCTGGGCGACGAGCCCGCTGTGCCGGTTCCCGGCGCCCGCCGGTGACGTTCGAGCCCCTTCAGCCGTGCAGCAGCCGCATCCAGTCCTCCGGGACCCGGTCGGCCGGACCCGGCGCCGGCTGGTCCGCGGGGTGACCGCCCGGCGGCGTCAGCTCGGGCCCGGACTCGTACATCTCGTCGCGGTCGTAGTCCCAGAACCAGTCCTCGCCCGGTTCGAAGCTCTGCACCAGGGGATGCCCGCTGGACTTCCAGTGGGCGGTGGCGTGCTGGGCGGGGGACGAGTCGCAGCAGCCGATGTGGCCGCACTGGGCGCAGCGCCGCAGGTGGAACCACCAGCCGCCCAGTGCGTCGCAGTCGGCGCAGCCGGTGCCGGCGGGCGGGACGCTCGGGTCGATTCCCTTGATGTCGCTCATGCGGGCTCCTCGGCGGTCTCGGTGCCGGGCTCGGTCTCGGTGCCGGGCTCTGTCTCGGGTTCCGGGGCGGTCAGCGGCAACAGCACCTGGAAGCGGGTGTCGCCGGGTGCGGACTCGACCTGGAGGCTGCCGTGGTGCTTGTTGACGACGATCCGCCAGGAGATGTCCAGGCCGAGGCCGGTGCCCTCGCCGACCGGCTTGGTGGTGAAGAAGGGGTCGAAGATGCGGCTGCGGATGTCCGCCGGGATGCCGGGCCCGGTGTCGCGGAACTCCACCAGCAGCCGGTCCCCCTCCCGCGCCGTGCGGACCGTCAGCGTGCCGTCGCCGCCGGTGCTCCCGATGGCGAAGACCGCGTTGTCGATGAGGTTGGTCCACACCTGGTTGAGCTCCGCCGGGTAGGCGGGCACGTCCGGCAGGGAGCGGTCGTAGTCCTTGACCACCCGGACCCGGGCTCCGATCTTGCCGGACAGCATCAGCAGGGTGCTGTCGAGGAGTTCGTGGACGTCGACGACCCGGTGCGGGGCGCGGTCGAGCTGCGAGTACTGCTTGGCGGCGTCCACGAGGTGGGAGATGCGGGTGGTGGAGTCGTCGATCTCGTCCATCAGCAGCTCGGTCTCGACCGTGTAGTTGAGCCAGCCGACGGCCCCCGGGAGGATGTCCTCGGCCACGGCCGCCGCGACCTGCTCCAGCCAGTCCGTGTCCAGCCCGGCCTGTACGAAGGTCGGTGCGAGCCGCCAGCCCTCCGCGATGCCGTGGTCGTCGAGCCAGTCGGCGAGCTCGTCCTCCCGGTCGGACGCCTCCAGGGGGCTCAGCACCGGTGCCTTCGCGACGCGTTCGGCGGTGCGCTCCTGGATCTCGATGAGGTCGGCGAGCGCCTCGCGGGAGTACGGGCCGTGGGCGATGACGGCCAGCTTGTGCCGCATCTTGCCCACCCGCTCGCGCAGCGCCGCGGTGGCCCGGACGGCCGCCGCGGCAGGGTTGTTGAGCTCGTGGGTGAGCCCGGCGGACAAGGAACCCAGGGCCAGCAGCCGTTCGCGCTGTCCGATGGCCCGCTGGGTGTTCTTCGCGCCGAAGAAGAGCCCTTCCAGCAGGTGCGCGGCCATCGGGAACCATTCCTGCATGAAGTCCGCGAACGACTGCGCGGGCAGGACGAAGAACCGCGTCGGCTCGGTCACCCGCATCGAGTTGGTGTACGTCTGCGGCACCCGGTCGCCCAGGTAGGCCTGCATGGCTCCGGCGTACACCCCGCGCTGCGAGGTCCGGCTCACCTCGACGTCGTCGCCGCCGACCCGGCGGAACAGGACGACGGTGCCCTCGATCATCACGTAGAAGCAGGTCGCCGGCTCGCCCTCGGTGTAGACCGGACCGGTGTCGAACCGCTCGACCCGCCCCTCGGCGCACAACCGCCCGAGCTGCTCCGGGGAGAGCTTCTCGAACAGGAACAGGGAGGCGATCTCCTGCGGACTGCAGGGCATCGCCCGCCCGCTCATGACTGCTCCAGGTACCGGTGGACGAGCATCACGGCCATGGCTCCCTCTCCGACGGCGGACGCGACGCGCTTGGCGGACCGGGCCCGCGCGTCGCCCGCCACGAACACGCCGGGAATGTTGGTCTCCAGGTGGTAGGGCGGCCGGTCCAGCGGCCACTCGGCAGGCGGCCGGCCGTCCGGCGTGAGGTCCGGCCCGGCCAGGATGAAGCCGCGTTCGTCGCGCAGCACCGTGCCGTCCAGCCAGTCGGTCAGCGGGGCCGCGCCGATGAAGACGAACATCCACTGCGCGTCGACGAGTTCCGTCGCGCCGCTGTCCACGTCCCGCAGCACCAGCTGTTCCAGGTGCCCCTCGCCCTGCGCCGCCTCGACGACGGTCCTGGTGCGCACCGAGATGTTGGGCGCCTCCTGGATCTGCTGGATCAGGTAGTACGACATCGATGCGGTCAGGGACTCGCCGCGCACCAGCAGTGTCACCGACTTCGCACCGCGCGCCAGGTACATCGCGGCCTGTCCGGCGGAGTTGGCGCCGCCCACGATGTAGACGTCGTGCCCCTGGCAGGAGGACGCCTCGGTGAGCGAGGAGCCGTAGTACACCCCGCGGCCCGTCAGGTCTTCGCAGCCCGGCGCCAGGAGCTGCCGGTACGACACGCCGGTCGCCAGGATGACGCTGTGCGCGGCGACCGAGGAGCCGTCGGAGAAGCGGACGACGCGCGCCGGGCCATTGAGCTCCAGCCCGGTCACCTCGCGGGCGGTGAGGATCTCGGCGCCGAACCGGCCGGCCTGGCGGCGGGCGCGTTCGGTGAGCTGGGCGCCCGAGACGCCGTCGGGGAAGCCGAGGTAGTTCTCGATGCGGGAGCTCTGCCCGGCCTGCCCGCCGGTCGCCGACCGCTCGACCAGTACGGTCCGCAGTCCCTCGGAGGCTCCGTAGACGGCGGCGCCGAGCCCGGCGGGGCCGCCGCCGATCACGACGAGGTCGTAGAACTCGGCGGTCGGCGTCGTCGCGAGCCCCACGTGGGCGGCCAGGTCGGGCGCCTCCGGCTCGATCAGCACGGTGCAGTCCGGCGTGATCACCACGGGGAGCCGCTGGGCGTCGGCCCCGGCCGCCTCCAGCAGCCGCAGTCCCTCGGGCTCGTCGGAGGAGTACCAGCGGTACGGCACCTGGTTGCGGGCCAGGAACTCCCGCACCTGCGAGGAGCGGGCCGACCAGCGGTGCCCGACCACCTTGGTGGCGGGTACCGGCCGGTAGTCGCTGGCGCGCCAGGCGGCGAGCAGGTCGTCCACGACCGGGTAGAGCTTCTCCTCCGGCGGGTCCCAGGGCTTGAGCAGGTAGTGGTCGAGGTCGACGACGTTGATCGCGTCGATCGCCGCGTTGGTGTCGGCGTACGCGGTCAGCAGCACGCGCCGGGCGCCCGGGTACACGTTCAGGGCCTGTTCGAGGAACTCGATGCCGTTCATCTGCGGCATGCGGTAGTCGGCCAGGATCACGGCCACCAGGTCGCCCCGCAGCTTCAGCTCGTGCAGTGCCTCCAGCGCGGATTCGCCGGACTCGGCGCGCACGATCCGGTACCCGGCGCCGTAACGGCGCCGCAGGTCACGGGCGACGGCACGGGAGACCCCCGGATCGTCGTCCACGGTCAGGATGACGGTCCGCGCTGGGTCGGCGACCTCTGCCATACGTCTCCCACGACGGCCTGGACCGGCGGCACGGCGAGCCGCCCGCCCCGGTTCCCGCCCATCGTATGTTCGATCGTCCGGGTTCGCTCCGGGACGCCACGGCGCGTGCCCTCCCGGTGCACGCCGAGTCGCCGGGATCACTCGACCGTGTGATGGGTGCGGCCCGCTCGGCGCCGGTGCGGCAGGGTGGGCGGATGCAGCTGCGCCGGGCCCTGCCCCTGACCCTTGCCGCGCTCGTCACGGCCACCGGATGCGTGACGGTGCGCTCCGCCGGCCCGCCGGACGCGCCGCAGCCCGTGCCCGCGGCGGTCCGTGCGGAACCCCGGCAACCGACGCCTCTCGCCCTGCCGTTGGGGCCCCTGCCGGCGGTGTCCGAGCCCGCCCCGGCGCCGCCGGAGCCCGAGCGGGTGCCGCCGGTGCCCGTACCGGCCTCGGCACCGCAGCAGCCGCACCGGATCAGGCCCGCACGGCCTGCGAAACCGCCGAAGCCGGCCAGGCCGGCCAGGCCGGCCAGGCCCGCCGCCCCGGCCGCGCCGCGCAAGCGCCCGCCGGCGGCGAAGCCCGCGCCGAGGCCGGGGCCCGCACCGCAGCGCACGTACGACATGGCCCCCTTGTGCGCAGCAGCCCGCGACACGGTCCCACCCTGGATCGTCGCCCTGTGCCACTAGGCCGCCCCCTCCGGTCCCGGATCCCGGGAGGAGCGGAAAATCGATCTCGAGCACCGCTCCACTCACCGGGACGACGGTCCGGTGGCGAGCAACCTGCCGCTTGGTGCGAGAGAGGACAAGTCCGTGGGCGTCTACGTATCGGTCAGAGGATGGCTGGAGTGTGATGAGAGGCAACTCGCCGAAGTCGAAGCGATCATCTCGTCTCACCAGGACGATCACTACTCCCACGGATGGGGCACGCCTCGCCGGCACGTCAACTGGACGCACTACGTCTTCTACGGTGCCGACATTCGGCAGTCGGCCGTGGACTGGCTCGTCGAGCAGATCAGGGAGATCGCCCGGATCCCGGCTTCCGACGCCGACGGAGACCGCGTCAGGGGGCTGTTCCTCGCCGGCCACGAGACCGAGGGCACAGCCGAATGGCAGGTCCGCGAGGGACGCCTCTTCATCTCGCCGGGCGACATCAGGCACCGGTACCTCGACGGATAGTGCCGCATCAGGCAGCCTTCGCCCTGTCGACGACGCTGCTGCCGACCGAAAGCGACTGCCATGAACCGCCTTCCCGCGGACCCGACGGTGCTCCACCCGTTTCCCGACCAGCCTCGGGTGGTCCTGCTCAAGCCGCTGGTGACCTCGCCGCTGATCGAGGTCGGGGAGTACTCCTACTACGACGACCCCGACCATGCGACCGCGTTCGAGACCCGCAACGTCCTCTACCACTACGGGCCCGAGAAACTGGTCATCGGGAAGTTCTGCGCGCTGGGCACCGGAGTGCGGTTCATCATGAACGGCGCCAACCACCGTATGGACGGCCCCTCGACCTTCCCCTTCCCCATCATGGGCGGCTCCTGGGCCGAGCACTTCGACCTGATCACCGGCCTGCCGGGCAGGGGCGACACCGTCGTCGGAAACGACGTCTGGTTCGGCTACGACACCATGGTCATGCCCGGAGTGCGCGTCGGGCACGGCGCGGTCGTCGCCTCCGGGGCGGTCGTCGTGGACGACGTCCCCGACTACGGGGTCGTCGGCGGCAACCCGGCCAGACTCATCCGCACCCGCTACAACGACGACGACATCGCCCGTCTCCTCGACCTCGCCTGGTGGGACTGGCCCGCAGAGCACCTCACCGAACACCTCCGGGCCATCATGTCCGGCACCGTCGACGACCTCGAGGAGATCGCCCCCCGAAGCTGAGCCGCTCCCTCACGGACATGACGCGAGGCAACGGCGTCCGCCATCATGGTCGGCATGAACACGCCGAGCACCGACTGGGTCACCATCGCGGCCTACGAGCACCTGGGGCGCCTCCACCCGATGGCGGCCGCCCGCGCTTGACTGCGCGACCGAGGCATCGACTGGATGCCGTTCGATCCGGACGGCGTCCGGATCGACTTGTCCTGCGGCATCGGCCCTGACGGCCGCTGGCACGGCTGGTTCACCGTCCGCGTCCACACCGACGCGCTACGTCGCCTCGGCCTCCATCCCGACCAGCCCACTGCCGGGATCACCCACCCCTCCCCACCCGGCTGGTGGCACGCCACCGCCGAACGCCACGCGCTGCGGAGGTGACCTGCTGCGCCGGCGCCGTTCCGTTCCGCCATGATTTCCAGGAGCAGGTCGAACAGCGACGCGTCGCCGTCGGCGGTGGGCACGCGTCCTGCCAAGCGTCTCCTGGACTCGGCCGAAGTATCCGCCGGGCCCGTTGACGGCCTCACCGATCGCGCAGTAGAAGCTGTCCTTGTAGACGATGTGCCGGCCGTCCAAGGTGAACACCTCGCCTGCCGGAGCGTCGGGCCTCCCCTGGCACTGGTACTCCCGGGACCACAACGCCACCGACAGCCACGCGTGTCTGTCCTCGGGTGCGAGCTCGTGCCACATGCCGGTGCGGTTCAGGTGACCCGTGCGGAGCAGCTCCCACACGCGTTCCGCGCCTGCCAGGGCGTTCTCGCACCACAGTGTCAGCGTGAGGTCGACGAGGCCGGCTCCGCGGACGGAGGGCTCGACGCCGATGACGGTGACCTCGCCGACGAAGCAGGAACCCATGGTGGCACCGTCACCGTCGAGGAGGTCGAACCATGCGTTCCCGGCCGTGGCACGACGACTGCCCACGTGGCCAACGCTCTATCCGTCAAACCGCCCATCCGTCTCGCAGGACTCCGGCTCTCCGCCCTCGCCTGTCGGCCGGGCCGGATCATCCGAGTGGCTTCGGCCCGGCTGACGGGGTGGGGGTAGGGGGTTCGGTTGGATGGGTGGGGCGGGGCTCGGCCGGGCTCCGTACAGCCCTCCACCCCAGGGAGTCGCCATGGCGAAGATCGCCCTCTTCGGCTCGACCGGCACCATCGGCAGCCAGGTGCTGCGCGAAGCACTGCGTCGCGGCCACGAGGTCACGGCGGTCGTACGCGATCCCGCGAAACTCGCGGACCCGGCGGGCGGGGCCACGGCGGTGGTGCGGGGCGACGTGCTGGACCCGGCGTCCGTGGCCGGGGCGGTGGCCGGGCACGACGTCGTGATCAGCGCCTTCGGCCCCGGCTCCGGGGACCCCTCCGCCCTCGTGGCCGCCGCGAAGTCGCTGATCGGCGGGGTGCGTTCGCTCGGCACGGACTCACCCCGGCCGCGGGTGGTCGTCATCGGCGGGGCGGGCTCGCTGCGCACCCCCGGCGGCCCGCTGGTCTGGGACCGGGCGGGCATCCCGGCGCCCGTGCTGGCCCTCATGCACGCCCACGGGGACGCCCTGGACTTCC
Source organism: Streptomyces sp. NBC_00207 (assembly GCF_045160965.1). Lineage (NCBI taxonomy): Bacteria > Bacillati > Actinomycetota > Actinomycetes > Kitasatosporales > Streptomycetaceae > Streptomyces > Streptomyces sp. NBC_00207. The sequence goes on from NZ_CP130715.1 coordinate 1,133,751, forward strand.
TGCGGACGGTGCCGGTGGAGGAGGTCCACTGGACCTGCCTGAGCCCGGCCGCGCAGATCGCTCCGGGCGAGCGCACGGGCACGTACCGGCTGGCGATCGACGACCTGGTCGTCGACGACGGGGGCCTCAGCCGGATCTCCACGGAGGACTTCGCCGTCGCCCTGCTCGACGAGATCGAGCTCGACGCGCACGCGGGCCGGCGGTTCACCCTCGGCTACTGAGCACCCCCGAGGGCCCGGGCTCTCCCGCGGGGTTAATGGGTGGATGCGTCTGCTCCGGATACCTACAGTGACGAGGCACCACGTCGTCGAGCAGGAGCGGACCATGCGCACCCACTATCCCCGTACGCCGCACCTGCCCTGGTCCCCCGGGGCCTCGGCGGACGACGTCCGGGCCGTCGGGCTGGCGGCGCTGGCCGGGCGCGAGGTGGTGGTGACGGAGAAGCTCGACGGGGAGAACACCACCCTGTACGCGGACGGCCTGCACGCCCGCTCCCTCGATTCGGCGCACCATCCCTCGCGGGCCTGGGTCAAGGGGCTCCAGGGCAGGATCGGCCCGGCGATCCCGGCCGGCTGGCGGGTGTGCGGGGAGAACCTGTACGCGCGGCACTCGATCCCGTACGAGGATCTGGACAGCTGGTTCTACGGGTTCTCGGTGTGGGACGGGGAGCACTGCCTGGACTGGGACCGGACCGTGCGCTTCCTGCGCGGGCTCGGGGTGCCCACGCCGCGCGTGCTGTGGCGGGGCACCTTCGACGAGCGCGCCCTGCGCAGGCTGAAGCTCGACACCGCGCGGGAGGAGGGGTACGTCGTGCGGACGGCGGCCGGTTTCGCGCGCGAGGACTTCGGGCGGTGCGTGGCCAAGTGGGTGCGGGGCGGGCACGTGCAGACCGGTACGCACTGGATGTTCGCCGAGGTCGTGCCCAACGGGCTGGGGCCGGCGGCCCCGTTGTGGGCGGTGCGCTCGGGAGCCGAACCGGACGTGGCGGCGCTGGCCGCCGCCGTCGGGGTGGCCGGGACCGATGCCGCCGGTGCGGACGAGGCCGCCGATGACGTGGCCGAGGTCGCCGCCCGGATCGACGGGGCGGGACGGACCGGCGAGGACCGGCTGGCCGGAGTGCTGGCCGCCCTGCTGCGGCGCGAGCCGCGCGGCCGGATCGCGGCGCGGCTCGCGGCGGGCCCGGCCGGGATGGGACTCGCCCGCCGGGTCGGCGACCTGGTGGGCCTGTACCCGTACCTGCAGCGGCCGTTCCCCGACGCGGACCGGCGGGCCGGGCTGGTCCGGATGGCCATGGCGGCCGATCTCGGGGTGCTGCACGCGCTCGCGGGGGCGCTGGCCGAGGGGCCGGAGGCGCGGGAGTACGTGGAGTGGTCCGCGCTGTGGGCCGACGAGGCGGGGCTGCTCGGCGGCCCGGATCCGCTGGGGTCCTTGCGTGCCGCGCTGCGGGAGCCCTTCGCCGGGCTGGACGCGGACGCGGCCGACCGTTGCTGGGCGGAGGCCCGGCGGGCCTTCGGGCAGGGGCGGATCGCGGCCGCGCGCCCCGGCCTGGCTCCCGGTGCCGGCTGCGCCGTGGCCGAGGAGGCGGTGGCGGCGACCTGGCAGTGGCGTGACGGAACGTTTCCCCGGCTGGTGCAGCTCAGCGGGCCCTCGGGCAGCGGGAAGAGCACCTTCGCCCGCGGCCTGCCCGGCGTGGACGCGTACATCAGTCTCGACGAACTGCGCACCGCCCGGGGTTCCCGCGCGGACCAGCGGGCCAACGCGGACGTGCTGAGCCAGGGCCTGGACCGCCTCGACGCCGCCCTGGCCCGGGGCGGGACGGTGGTGTGGGACGCCACCTCGCTCACCGACCAGCAGCGCGGTCTGGCCGGCTCGGTCGCGCGGCGCCGTGACGCGCTGGTCACCCACGCCGTGGTGCTGGTCGACGAGCCGGAGCTGCGGCGCCGCAACACCGTGCGCCCGCATCCGGTGCCGGAACAGGTGCTGACCTCCCAGCTGCACCGGTTCAGTCCCCCGCACGCCGGCCAGGCGCACCGTACGTGGTACATCGGTGCGGGCGGGGACGTGGAGGACGCGGCGGGCGGCCTCGCGGACGGCCCGGACACGATCTGCGGGGAGATCTGATGCGTACCAGCGAGCAGCTCTACCACCAGGTCCGCTGGGACCCGCGGTTCGATCCGGCGCGGTTCGTGCTCGGGCTGCTCCAGCGCGGGGCGGCGCCGAAGCGGGTTCCGCTGCCTTCCTTCGTGCCCGGCGGCGACATCCCCTGGCACCGGGTGCTGTTCGTCGAGGCGGACGGCGAACTGGTCTGGGACCGGGCCACGGGTGTGGACCGGATCGATGCCACCGCGGCGGGGCGGGTCCGCGATCCGCGCCTGCTGCGGGCCCCGTTCTTCACCGCGCGGACCCCGTACGCGTGGGACCCGGCGGGCGGTGGCGCCTGGCGGCCCGCGCAGGCCCCGCCCCGCGGCGCGGCCGGGGCTTGCGCGGCGGTGCGGCTGCTGACCTGGAACACGCTCTGGGACCGGTACGACGCCCCGCGCATCGCCACCGCCCGGCGCAGGCCGTTGCTGCTGGCCGATCTGGCGGCCGCCGACGCCGATGTCATCGCGCTGCAGGAGGTCGAGCCCGCACTGCTCTCGATGCTGCTGGCGGCGCCGTGGGTGCGGGCCGGGTACACCCTCGGCACGGATCCCGGCGGCCGGGACGTCACCGAATGCGGACTGCTGGTGCTGAGCCGGCTGCCGGTGCGGGAGGCGGGGATGCACCTGCTCGGCGCGCACAAGGCGGTCACCGCCGTGACGGTGGACACCCCGGCCGGCCCGCTGGTCGTCGCCGCCACCCACCTGACCAGCGACCACACCGAGAACGGGCACCTGCGGCGGGATGCCGAACTGGCCCGGCTCGCGGAGGGCCTGGCCGGTGTCGAAGCCGCGGTGACGCTGCTGGGCGACTTCAACGACGGCCGCCACGGGGCCGAGGGGCCCGCGGCCGCACTCGGCATGCGGGACGCCTGGAGCGACGTGCACGGGGCGGCGGACGGTACGCCGACCTTCGACCCGGGGGCCAATCCGCTGGCCGCGGTGGGCTCGCTGTCCGGGCGGGCGTCCCGGCTGGACCGGATCCTGCTGGGGGCCACGGGGGCGCGGGTGACACGGGCGGCGCTGCGCGGCAACGTACCCGCCGAGGAGGGGCTGTTCATCTCCGACCACTTCGGTGTGGAGGCGACCGTCGAGTTCGGTGCGCCCGGCGGCGGGCCGGCGCGGCTCGACGTACCCGCGACCGCGCGGACGGCGGTGGCGTGGCTGCCGCCGCGGCTGCCGGAGGCGGTGCGGGAAGTGCGCCAGAAGCACGACCCGCAGGCCGCCCGCTGGCCCGCGCACGTGAACCTGCTGTTCGGCTTCGTGCCGGAGTCATCCTTCGACGAGGCCCTGCCGCTGCTGGCCGAGGCGGCCGCCGGCACCGCGCCCTTCGAGGCGCGGCTGGAGGGCGTGCACAGCTTCGGGCACCGCGAGGACGCCACCGTCTGGCTGGACCCGGCGGCGGCCGGTGACGGGCCGTGGCAGGAACTCCGGCGCGCCCTGACGGAGCGGTTCCCCGGCTGCCGGGGGCGCGCCGAGGGGTACACCCCGCACCTGACGCTGGGGCGCAGCCAGGATCCGCAGCGGGCGGTCGCGGAGTTCACGGCCCGGCTCGGCGGAGGAGTCTCCTCGCCGGTCGGGGAGCTGGCGGTGCTCTCGCGGCGCGGGGACGGACCGATGCGGGTCCGGGCGACGGTGGCCCTCGGGACCGGCGAGGTGCGCTGGGAGCCGGATCCGGAGCCCGGCCACGGGCGCGGTCGTGAGCCCGGGCACGAGCGCGGGTACGAGCCCGGCCCGGTGGCGCCGCACGGCCACGCCGAGTCCGTCGTCGCCCGCGTCCGGGCCGCCCTGGCCGGAGCCGAGGTGCACCTCGCCGGATCCCGCCGGATGGGCTGCGCGCTGCCGGGGGCCGACCTGGACCTGGTGGCGGCGCTGCCCGGGCCGGCCGATGTCACCGGCGTACGGGACCGGCTGGCTGCGGCCCTCCCGGAGGCCGGGGCGCTGCGCGAGGTGACCGGGGCGCGGGTGCCGGGCCTGCGGTTCCGCGTCGGGGCGCTGTCCGTTGACCTGGTGGCCGTGGCCACCGGCGGCCTGGATCCCGCGCACGCGGTGGCACGGCGTGCGGAGCTGGGTGAGGCGGGCGCCGTCGCGCTGAGCGCGGTGAGCGACGCCGATGCCGTACGGGAACGGGTGGGCGCGGAACATGCCGCCTTCGCCCGGCTGGCCCGGGAGGTGAAGGCGTGGGCGCGGGCCCGCGGGCTGGACGCGGCCCCGTTCGGCGGGCTGCCGGGGCTGGCCTGGGCGGTCCTGGCGGCGCGTACGGTCCAGGAGGCCGGGGCGCTGGCCCCGGACGCCCTGCTGCGGGAGTTCTTCGGCCGGTGGGCGGCCTGGGACTGGCGGGAGCCGGTCGGGCTGTCGCCGTCGGCCGCGGGGGCCCCGGCCGGACCGGACCCGGTCACGGTGCTCACGCCCTCGGCGCCGGTCCGCAGTTGCACCGCCCAGGTGGGACCGGGCCTGCGGGACCTGCTGGTCCAGGAGTTGTACCGGGCCTGGGAGCTGCTGGAGGCCGGGCCCGACGGCGCCGGCCGGGCCGTGGTGGCCCCGCCGCCGCTGCACCGCCGGCACGCGGCCTGGGCGGTGGTGACCGTACGGACGTCCGGCGGGGAGTTCGAGGAGATCCTGGGCCGGGTGCGGGGGCGGCTGCGGGCGCTGCTCGGCGCGCTGGAGGAGGCCGGTGTGGCGGATGCGCACGCCTGGCCGCGCCCCTTCGAGTCCGGCCCGGGGCTCGCCCGTTACGCGATCGGCCTCGGCTCCGCCCCGCCGGACGCGGCGGAGTTGGCCGCGCTGGCCGGCCCGTGGCGGGCCGGCCTGCCGGGGGTCGAGGTCACCCGGGCGGCCTGCGGCGAGGTGCCGGACCTGACCTGACCCCGGCCCCACCTGCCCCGACCTGGCCTGACCTGGCCTCGTGTCTGCGGGGACGGGGTCAGACCTCGATGACGATCTTCCCCGCCGTGTGTCCGCCCTGGCTCAGCTCGAAGGCCGCCGCGAGCTCGGCCAGCGGGAAGGTCTTGGCGACCGGCACCTTCAGCTGTCCGCTGTCGGCGAGCCGGCCCAGTTCGGCGAGGTCGCTGCCGACCGGGCGGACCCACATCCACTCGCCGCCCGATCCGAGCACGCTGGGGTCGGCGATGGAGGCGTGCCGGCCGTCGTCGTGCAGGACTTCCCGGGTGACACCGCCGACGCCGCCCACGAAGTCCGCGACGACGGTGGGCCCGTCGGGCACGAGGGCGCGGACGCGGTCGGCCAGGCCTTCTCCGTACTCGACGGGTTCGCCGCCGAGTTCGCGCACCCGGTCGTGGTTGCGCGGGGAGGCGGTGCCGATGACGCGGGCACCGAGCGTGCGGGCGATCTGCACGCCGAGGGAGCCGACACCGCCCGCGGCGCCGTGGATGAGGACCGTGTCGTCCTTGCCGGTGCCGAGGCGGGTGAGCAGCTGGTAGGCGGTGAGCCCGGCCAGCGGGAGCCCGGCGGCCTCGGGCCAGCTCAGCGAAGAGGGCTTGTGCGCGAGGGCGCGTACGGGCACGGTGACGAACTCGGCGAAGGTGCCGCCGTGCAGGTAGTCCTTGCGGGCGTAGGCGATGACCTCGTCGCCCTCGGCGTACTCGGGGACGTCGATGCCGACCCGCTCGACGGTGCCGGCCACGTCCCAGCCGGGGATCACCGGGTAGACGACGTCCATCAGGGTGTCGAGCGCGCCCGACATGATCTTCCAGTCGACGGGGTTGACCCCGGCGTACTTCACCCGGACGAGCACCTCGCCGGGGCCGCACTTGGGCAGTGGCAGCCGGATCTCGGCGAGCACCTCCGTCCCGCCGTACGTCTCGTACGCCATCGCCCGCATGGTTTCCTGACTGCTCCGGCCCGACTGGGACATGTACCCGACCTCTCCGTGTGCTGGTGGACCCGCCCCCGGTCCATCCCACCATGCACCCCGCGCCCACCCCACGATGCGGGGCGAACGCGGCGCGGCGCGTCCCGGGCCGACGGCACGGCACGGCATCGCCGTCAGGCGCGGCCGGTCACACCTGGGCGGTCCGGCACGGCCGGTCGGGCGGGACCGGCCAAGCGGGGCCGGTCACCCCGGGCCGGTCACGCGTGCACGGGAAAGGCGGCCTGGAAGTCGAGCCGCCCGTCCGCCCCCTCGGCGATCCGCCCGAGCAACCCGTCCAGCTCCAGGTACGCCTCCCAGCGCTCGACGCCGGCCGCCCCCGCCATGCGGCCCACCACGAGGTCCTCCAGGTCCTGGACCCGCTTGCCCTTCCACACCTTGTCCGCGAGGCTGACCAGCAACTCCTCGGTGCTCACCGTGCCTTCGCCCCACGCGGCGTGCGTCGCGGCGAACCGGGCCTGCCGCTCGGTGAACCCGTGCGCCAGCAGCAGTTCCCGGCCCGCCGGCTCGTGCTCGGAACCCGGTCCGCCGAGTTCGGCCGTGTGCACGGTCTTGCCGATGTCGTGGGTGGCCGCCCCGAAGAGCACCGCCTCCCGGTCGAAGGCCAGGCCCGGGCAGTGCCCCGCCAGCCAGTCGGCCAGCTCGTGGGCGACGTCGTGCACGAGCCGCAGGTGCGCGGCCAGCCGGGGTGGGGCGGCCAGCGCGCGCAACAGCGCGGACACGGTGGGCGGAAGGGGCCGCAGCGGCGGATCCCCCGGGGTGTCGAGCGCCCTCGACAAGGCATCGTTCCGGGACATCGGATCATCCTAGGAAGCACTGAGCGCTGAGCGCTCGGCGCTGCACGATCACTCGTACTCGGTGCCGCCCTTGCGGGTCAGGTAGGCAGGGCTGACCGCCTTGGCGATGGCCCGGCCGCCGACGACCGGACTGTAGCGCTCCGTCGACGGGCGGATCACGACGCCCTCGCGCAGGTGCACGGCCCGCCCGGACACGGTCTCGCGGCCGCTCGCCAGCTCCAGCACCCTGTCGAGGTCGTACGGGCCCTCGTACAGCCGTGGCACCAGCGGCAGTTCCCCGTCGGTCAGGACGGCGGCCGGGTCCAGCCAGCGCACCTGCCCGTCGATCTCGGCGGACACGTCGAAGACGGCGTACCCGGGTGGCGTGTCGGCGGTGCGCACGTCGGTCCCGTAGGCCAGGTCCTGGACGCCCGCGCCGTACACCTCGGCGAAGATCCCGACCCGGGTGGCGCCGAGCCGGGCGGCCAGGGCCGCCGCGACGGCCGGCACGCCGTGGCCGCGTACGGCCCGCCAGTAGAGGTTGCGCTCGTCCTCCTTGAGCGCCAGCCCCTTCGAGCCGAAGCCCTTGGAGGAGACGAGGGAGCGCTCCTCCTGGACCACGTACGTGAACAGGCAGGCGGTGCCGTGCAGTTTCTCCGTGAGGACGACCTGCTCGCCCGGCTCGAAGATGTGCGGGTAGCGCTGGAGGTTCTCGATGTCGACCCACGGCATCAGGTCGGCGGCGGCTTCGACTTCGCCGTTCATCGTCGTGGGGATGGGCGGGGACCATTTGGTGATGCCGAGCAGCTCCGCGAAGTCCGTGCCCTCCTTGGCCGCCCGTACGAGGTCGACGCCGGCGAGCGCGCGCGGCCGGCACACCAGTCCCTGCGAGAGTTCGCCGCGCAGCCGGACCGCCTTGACCCGGTCGGCGGAGCCGCCGGCGAGCCGCCCGGTGAGACCGAGCTCCTCGATCAGTCCGGCGGGCAGCACGGCCTGTTCGGGTATGTAGAGCGCGAACTCGCCGGTGCGGTAGGCACCCTTGGCGATCACGGCGCGGTACAGGCCCACCTGGGCCAGCTCCAACGCGTCGGCGTTCGGGTGCTCGTGGACGGTCAGCTCTTCGGCGGTGACTCTCAAAGTCGACATGGAGGGACTCCTGCGTGTTCAGGGACGCGGACGACGTGCCGTCCTGCGGCGGCGCGTCGGTGAGGATCACTCTCCGGCCGGCATTTTCGCTGGTCCAGCGAATATCACGGTGTTAGCCTGCCGCACCGCGTGCTGTGTTCCGACATCCGCTGTTCCACCGTCCGCAGGAGGCTCCCGTGGCACGACGTCGTCCGGTCACCGTCGTCACCGGTGGCAGCAGGGGCATCGGTGCGGCGACCGCCCTGCGGCTGGCCGCCGACGGGCACGACCTGGCACTGGGCTACGCCCGGGACGAGGCGGCCGCCGAGGCCGTCGCCGAGGCCGTACGCGCCACAGGGGCCCGCTGTGTGACCGTACGCGGCGACACCTCCGAGGAGTGCGCCGTCGAGCGGCTCTTCGACATCGCCGGCGCCGAACTCGGCACGCCGACCGGCCTGGTCAACAACGCCGGGGTGACCGGCCCCCTGGGCCGCCTCGCCGACGCCCGGACCGAGGACCTGCGGCGGGTGGTCGAGGTGAACCTCCTCGGGTACCTGCTGTGCTGCCGCCGGGCCGCCCGGGACATGGCGGAGTCCGGAGGCGGGGCGATCGTGAACGTCTCCTCTGCGGCCGCCACCCTCGGCAGCCCCGGGGACTACGTGCACTACGCGGCGACCAAGGCGGCCGCCGACGCGCTGACCGTGGGCCTCGCCAAGGAGCTCGGCCCGGACGGGATCCGGGTCAACGCGGTCGCGCCCGGCATCATCGAGACCGACATGCACGCGGCGATGGGCGATCCCGACCGCCCGGCACGGGCGGCGGCCGGGATCCCGCTCGGACGGCCCGGCCGGCCCGAGGAGATCGCCGGGGCCATCGCCTGGCTGCTGTCCCCGGAGGCCTCGTACACGACGGGAACCGTGCTGCGGGTCTCCGGCGGCCGCTGATCCCCCACGGCCGCCGGAGGTCCGGGGCGCTACCTCATCGCCGCCTGGGTGGCGGGGCCGTAGACGCCTTGCGGGTCTCCCTTGATGGACCGGTCGCGCTGGAGCTGGCTGACACCGCGCTTGGTCTGGCCGTCGTAGACGCCGGTGACGGAGACGTACGTGAACCCCTGCCCGTAGAGCATCTCCTGCAGGGCGCGGACCTCGGGCCCCTTGTCCCCCATCCGCAGGGTCACGTAGGCATCCGACGGTCGCGGCGACGCGCTCGGCGAGGGCGTCCGATCCGCGCCCTCGCTCGCGGTCGTGGGAGGTTCCGTCGTCGGGGTGGCCGAGGGCGCCCCGGACCGTGCGGACGCGGTCGGCCGGGGCCCTGCGGTGACGTCGGCGCCCGGGCTGCGCGCCGGGAGCGCCGGCAGGGACAGCTCGGGCGGCGGGCCGGCCCGCGGCGGCTCCGGCTCGGGCCCGCTCAGCAGGGGCACCAGCGCGCCGACCCCGGCGAGCGCGAGCAGGATGCCGACGGCCAGCGGAAGCCGGCTGCGGCCGCCGCTGCGGCTCCCGGAGTCCGCGGCACGGCGAACGGCGCCGCGCGCGGGGACGAGGGCGGGGGCAGGGGCAGGGGCGGGGGCCTCATCGGGTCCGCCGTGCGGGCCGCTCGCCGGTCCGGGGAAGGCGAGGGGTCCGGTCTGCGGCCAGGCGGGCGCCGTCGACCGGGGCGGCCGGCCCGAGGGGGCGACGTACGGGCGTACGAGCAGGTGGTCGTCGGGGACGAGCCCGCTCTCATCAGGGTGCTGGGACATGGTGTCTCCCCGGCAGGGACGGGGGCCGGCGCGGCGGTGCGGTGCCGGCCCCCACCCGGCCGGTCAGGCTCTGCGCCGCCGGGCGGCGGGAGCCAGGGGCACACCGGCGGCGGGGACGCCGCGGGTGCCGAGTGCCGGAGAACCGCCGGTCGTGGCAGGGACGAGCGATGAGCGGACGTATTGGGACATCTGGCGTATCTCCGAAGTGCGGCTCAAGCGGTGGCTCTTGATCGGCGCACTCTTGCCCTCCGGCAGGGTCCGGGTCAAGCCTGATGTCCGGTATCCACCTGTCCATCCCGTCTGTCGGTGCGGCGGACCGCCGTGGCCCAGACGGTGCAGGCGGCGGCGAGCATCAGGGCGGCTCCGCCGAGCGGGGCGGCGGGCGCGGAGATGCCGTCGACGGCGAGGCCGCCGAACAGCGCGCCCGCGGCTATGGCGAGGTTGAACATGGCCACCATGAGCGAGGAGGCCGCCTCGGGCGCGTCCGGGGAGGCCTTGATCATCCAGCCCTGGACGCTCACCGAGACCCCGCCGTACGCGAGTCCCCAGGCGAGCAGCAGCGCGGTCCCGGCGACGGGTCCCGGGAGGACGGCGATGAGCGCGAGGATCACGGTGAGGCAGGCGCTGACCACGAGCAGCGTCCGGTACGCGTCGCGCGCCCCGGCCAGGAAGTTGCCGGCGACACCGGCGACGCCGTAGCCGAGCAGGAGCGTGCTGACGAATCCGGCGTCGATGCCGGAGACGTCCTGCAGGATCGGCCGGACGAAGGTGTAGGCGGCGAACTGCCCGGTCACCACGAGGAAGGTGACGATCACCCCGGCCCGGACCGCACGGTTCCCCCGGAGCAGGGCGGGCAGTTCGGGGAAGGCTACGGGGCGGGTCGGCGGCAGCGCGGGCAGCAGCAGGACCAGGGCGGTCAGCGTGACGAGGCCGAGGGCGCCGACCGCCGCGAAGGCGGTCCGCCAGCCGCCGTGTTCGCCGAGCAGGGTGCCGGCCGGCACACCGAGCACGGAGGCGGTGGGAACGCCGCCGAAGACGAGGGCGGTCGCCCGGCCGACGTGGCGCTCGGGGACGAGACGCACGGCGAGTCCCCCGGCGATGGCCCAGAAGCCGCCGACGCTGACGCCGACCAGCAGCCGGGCCGCCAGTACGACGGCGAAGTTCGGGGCGAGGGCGGCGGCGAGGTTGGCGGCGGCCATCAGGGCGATGAGCACGCACAGCACGAGCCGCCGGTCGAGCCGGCCGGCGCCGACGGTGACCAGCGGAGCGAAGCATCCGGCGACCAGCCCGGGCACGGTGACCATCAGCCCGGCGGTCCCGTCGGAGACGTCCAGGTCGGCGCCGACCGGCGTGAGGAGCCCGACGGGCAGCAGCTCGGAGGTGATGACGCAGAAGATCCCGAGCGCGACGGCGCACACGGCCGCCCAGCCCTTCCACGGCGCGGGACCCTTTCCGGGCACGGGTCCGCTCCCCGGTCCGGATCTGCTCCCCCGTTCGGACCTGCTCCCCGGTGTCGATCTGCTCCCCGGTTCGGACCGGGCCGCGGGCAGGGACGGGGCAGCGGGCTGCGGTGTGGGCCCGGCGGTGGAATCCGGGGGCGGCGTGGGGTTGCCGGGCGCGGCGGCTGAGGTCATGGACGGGCACTCCGTACGGGCGTTCGGCTGGCAGGACGCGGCGGCGCGGGGCTCCGGAGGTCGCGCCTCCCCCGTCGCCCGCACGCCGTTCCAATCTCCCACACGCCCCGGCCGCAACCACGGGGCGGTGTCACCCGGACGCGTGAGGCGTGGAACCGGGCGGGCCGCACCGTACGGCAAGGTGGTCGGATGCAGTTACGCCGGGCCGTGCCCCTCTCCCTCGTCGCGCTCCTCGCGAGCGCCGGCTGTGTCTCCGTCGCACCGCAGGATGCGGCTCCGGTTCCCGTACGCGGTTCCGTACCGCCCGCCGACGCGCCCGAGCTCCCCACACCCCTGGCGCTGCCCTTGGGGAGGCTTCCCACGACCGCCGGGCACGACCCGGACGCGGACCCGCACCCGGACCCGGAACAGGACCCCGGCCCGGGGCCCGCGCCGTCCCCCGACCGGGCCCGCGCCAAGGCGACGCCGCCCCGGCGGGCGCGTGTGCCGGGGCCCGCGACCGCGCACCCGCACCAGCGCCGGCGGCCGGCCCCGCCGCCCCGCATCGACGAGCTGTGCGCGGCCGCGGACGGGGTCGTACCGCCGTCCATCGTCGATCTGTGTCTGCGGCAGTACGGCCGCTGACCGTCTCCGCGCCGGGTGCGACGCTTGACCCTCTCCCTGTGTCAGACCTTGTAGTGGAGCGCGTCATGTTCACCATCGGAGACTTCGCCAAACACGGCCGGGTGTCGGTCCGCATGCTGCGTCACTACGACGCCCTCGGACTGCTGCGCCCGGCGCGTGTCGACCCGTTCACCGGCTACCGCTTCTACGAGGCCGGGCAGCTCGCCCGCCTCAACCGTGTCATCGCGCTCAAGGAACTCGGCTTCAGCCTCGACCAGGTGGGGACGATCCTCGACGAGCGGGTGGGCGCGGAGGAGCTGCGCGGCATGCTGCGGCTGCGGCAGGCGGAACTGGAGACCGCCATGGCCGCCGCGGCGGCCCGGCTGGTCCAGGTCGAGGCGAGGCTCCGGACCATCGAGAACGAGGGAACCATGCCTGCCGACGACATCGTCGTGAAGAGCCTTCCGCCCGTCCGGCTCGCCGAGCTGACCGGGACGGCCGCCAGTTACGAACCGCAGGACATCGGGCCGGTCATCGGCCCGCTCTACGACGAGCTGTGCCGCCGCGTCGAGGAGGCCGGGGTCGTCCCGACCGGCCCCGGCACCGCCTACTACGAGGACGCGCCGGGCGCGGACTCCGGAACGGCGGTCCTCGTCCACGCCGGTCTGCCGGTGGCGGCCTCGGTCCGCGCCGAGGACCTCGGGGACGGCGTGCGGATCGTCGCGCTGCCCGGCGTGGAGCGGGCCGCGACCGTGGTCCACCGGGGCTCGATGGACGGCGTGCTGCCGACCGCGCAGGCGCTGGCGCGGTGGATCGACGCGCACGGCCACCGCTCTGCGGGATACGCGCGGGAGCTGACCCTCTCCTGCCCGCAGGACCCGGACCAGTGGGTCACCGAACTCCAGGAGCCGCTCGCCACGTCCTGACGCCCGGAGACCGCCCTGACGCCCGCGCCCTGGCGCCCGGGGCGTCAGGGACGGCGGCCGCAGACGTGCGCGCAGCGGCGCGCCGTGTCGCGCCGGACCGTACGGAACCGGCGCAGGGTGCTGTGGCCGCGCCGCTTCCACTCGCCCCGCGGCAGGGCGGCCCGCTGGCCGCCGCCCGCGATCAGGGCGTTGACCGGGGTCATCGGGTCGGCGGCCATCGCCTTGGCGAACAGGACGCCGACGACGAGCGGGACCAGCGCCACGGCCAGGGCCGAGCCTGCGGTGGTCACGTGCTGCATGCGCGGGCGGACGGTCGCGCTGCGCGGGGCGTCGGAAGTCATGACCCCATTCGACCAGCGGCGGCCCGGCGGGGAATCGGGGCGGATACTCAGGCCGTTGGGCGCAACATACTCAGACGGGCGGACGGGCCCGTGGGCGAGGCGACCACGGCGGGCTCGACGGTCCCGACGGGCACGTGACGAGAACGGGGAGGGTGCGGGGCGATGACGGCAGCGGGGCAGGGCTTCGAGGCCGCGACCGGCGACGGCCCGGAGCCGCCGCCCGGCCGGCGGGAGGCGGAGCTGCGCACGGCCTACGAGGGGCTGCTGCAGATCCGTCGTCTGGTCAACGGCCCGGCGGGCGCGGCGGTTCCCGCGCCGTGGGAGGTGCGGCAGGCGCCGCGCGCGGTGGCCCTCGTCCTGGAGGCGGCGGGGATCACGCCGTCGGCGGTGGACGCGGAGGGCCGGCGTACGCGCACGGGCTACCGGGTGGCCGCCGGGCCCCAGCCCGGGCGGGTGGAGGTGACCTGGCTCGGGCCACCGGGCGGCGGTGCGGCCGAGGAGGAACAGGAACGGCTGACGGCCTGCGCGGCCGTGCTCGAACAGCTGGGCTGGGTCTGCCTCCTGTACCGGGGCCCGCGTCGGCGCCGCTTCCTGGAGGTGGAGCCCCCGTAGCCGCCCCTTAGGCTGCGGGCATGGACTCCGCCGTACTCGACCGCCGGACCCGGATGCACGAGGAGTGCGTGCCGCCGGACCTCGTGGACCGGCTCCTCGCCCTCGGGCACGCCGGCTTGGTCCGCGCACAGGCCCTGGCGGAGGACGGCGACTGGTTCTGCGCCCGCGCCTGGGCGCGTCTGCTCACGGACCGGGGCCGGCCGGAGGAGGCCCTCGCGGTCCTGGCCCCGTACGTCGGTACCGGCTGGTGGACGGCGGCCGCGGAGGCCGCCCGGCTGCTGGACGCCGAGGGCCGGGGCGAGGAGGCCGTCTCCCTCGTCCGCCCCTTCGCCCGGGACGGGGAACGGTCCGCGCTGCGCGACCTGGCCCTCCTCCTGGCCCGGCGCGGACAGGGCGAGGAGGCGTACGAGCTGCTCCTGCCGCACGTCCCCGACTGGTTTCTGGCCGAGCCCCTGGTCGAGGTGGGCATCGGCCTGGGCCGGGGCGAGGAGGTCGCGGCGCTGCTGGAGGCCCGCATCGCATCCCGGAATCCGTGCGCACGGTGCGGCAGCCGGGAATGCGGTGAGCGGTACAGGGAGCCGTTCAACGCGGTGAACCTGCTGGCGTCCGTTCGCGAGCGGCAGGGCCGTACGGACGAGGCGGTCGCGGTGCTGCGCTCCTACGGCTCCGTTCCGGTCAACAACCGCGACCCGCTGGCCGAACTGCTGGTGCGGCACGGCCGGATCGGCGAGCTGCGCGCGTACGCGGCGGGCGAGGACCGGCCCCAAGCCGTCCGCCACCTGGCGGAGTTCCTGGAAGCCCGCGGCGACGTGGCGGGCGCGGTCGAGGCGTACCGCGAGCACGCGGAGCGCGACGCTTGGCACGCCCCGACCCTGCTCGCGGAGCTGCTGGCCCGGCACGGGCGGGGCGCCGAGGCCGTCGAGGTGCTGCGCTCGCTGAACAGCTCTGAGGACTGCACCCTGGACCTGCTGTGCGGGCTGTTCGCCGCCGAGGGCCGCGCCGAGGAGGGCCTCGCCCACCTGGACGCCCTCAAGGCCCGGCGGGGCAAGGAGGAGTGGGAGCTGTTCCGGCTGAGGGGCCCGCTCCTGGCGGCCTGCGGGCGGCTGGACGAGGCGGTGCGGGAGGCCCTCGCGCACCCGGAGGGCCGAAGCCCGTACGCGGTGGAAAGCCTGGCCGGCCTGCTGGCGGGCGCCGGACGTCCGCAGGAGGCCGTCGCCCTCCTGGAGGAGGACCGGTTGGAGCACCAACAGGCCCTCGGCCCGATGCTGGTGGAGCTGGGGCGGGCCGAGGAAGCCGTCGCGCTGCTGCGAACGCCGCGCCCCGCCTCCCCGCCGCCGGAGCCGGTGGGCTACAGCGACTGTCCCCCGTTCTGAGGCTTCGCCTACCCACCGCGCAGGCCCTGGTCCCCTGATGCCCTGATGCCGGTGCCCCGGTTTCGGTGTTCACCGTGCATGACCGCCGGCCGGGCGGGGCGGTTCCGGGAGAAATCCGGTGGCCGGGTACGCCCCCGCGCCGGGAGACTCACCCGATGGGCATGCTCGACACACAGGCGGACCGCATCGGCCGGGGCGAGACCGTGGAATTGCGGCCGACCGGCGGATCCATGGTGCCGCTGGTCCACAGCCGGCAGCGGGTCCTGGTCGCGCCGGCCGACCCGGCGCTGGTCGAGGTCGGCGACATCGTCCTCGCCCGCGTCTCGGGCACCGTGTACCTGCATCTCGTGTCGGCGGTGGACATCCCGCGCCGGCGCGTGCAGATCAGCGACAACCACGGCCACGTCAACGGCTGGACCGGCCACGAACGGGTACTGGGCATCTGCCTGGCCGTGGACGGCGTACCCCGCCCCGGCGCGGCGGCCAAGGTGCGCCGGCCCGCGATCCGGCCCGGCGCCCTCGCCACCCGCCGCCTGGACCTGCTCCCGCTGCTCCCCGCGCACGCCGACGAGATGAGCCTCGTCCTGGCCGACCCCGCCCTGCACGCGTTCACCGGGGGTGCGCCGCTGGCGCGGGACGAGCTCCGCACCCGCTACGAGCGGCTCACCGCCGGCTCCCCCGACCCCGCGACCGTCTGGGCCAACTGGGTGCTGCGGCTGCGCGGGCAGGGACGGCTGGTGGGCACCGTCCAGGCCACGATCAGCCCGGCACACGGCGCGGCCGAGCTCGCCTGGGTCGTCGGCACCCCCTGGCAGGGCCACGGCTTCGCCTCGGAGGCCGCCCGGGCCGTCGCGGCCTGGCTGGCGCCGCTGCCCGTCGGCCTGCTGGTCGCGCACATCCACCCGGAGCACGCCGCCTCGGCGGCGGTCGCCGCCGGCTGCGGGCTGCGCCCGACCGGGCGGCGCCGGGACGGTGAGGTCCGCTGGGAGTCCGGCGGCGGCCGGGGCGGGCGCCTCAGCTCAGGGTGAGCAGGACGACGTCCACCTCTGCGCCGCGGGCCCGCGCGAATTCGCGCTCGCGGCCGGTGACGGTGAACCCGCACTTCTCCAACACGCGGATCGAGCCCGCGTTGTCGGCCACCGCCCCGGCGTGCAGCGGGCGGGTGTCCTCCAGTCGGATCAGCTCGGCCAGCGCCCGGGTGGCGATGCCCCGCCCCCAGTGCTCGCGGCCGATCACGTACGTCACCTCGCGCTCCCCGGGCGGCCCGTAGACGGCGGCGTGCCCGACCACCGCCCCGTCGGCCAGCACCGTGCGCAGGGTCACCATGGGGTCGTGGCGCACCTTCGCCCAGTGCGCGTCGAAGTGGCCCCGGTCGTAGTGGTACTTCCTGGTGATCGCCGCCATGTACTGGAGCCTCGGGTCGGTCAACTGCTCCCAGAACACATCGAGATCACTGTCTTCCGTCTCTCGCAGCCCGATCTTCACGTGCGCTCCCCCCAGCCCGGCCGTTCGCTCACGACGCCACCCTACGTCGCGGGTCGGGCGTACCGTCCGGCCAGTGCGGCCACCGTTTCCGCGAGGGCGCGGCGCAGTTCGGGCGGGCCGAGCACCTCGGCCTCCGCGCCCAGCCGGAGCAGGTCGCCGACGGCGATCGCCTCCGACTCGACGGGCAGGAGCACCCGGACCCAGCCGTCCGCGTCGGCCGGGCCGGCGTCGGCGAGTGCCCGGTTGCCGGCCGCCCCGAACTGCATGGGCAGCAGCCGCTGTCCGCGCGGGGACAGGCGCAGTTCTGCGGTCTGCTGGTGGAGTACGGCGTCCAGGCGGCTGGTGGACTCCTGCCAGTACGCGGCGAGTTCGAAACCGGCGGGCCGTTCGAAGCCCTCCGCCGCGGTCTCCACAGCGAGGAACCGGGCGACCCGGTAAGTCCGTACGGCGTCCCCGGCCCCGGCCACCAGGTACCAGATGCCGCCCTTGAGGACGAGGCCGAGCGGGTGCAGCTCGCGCCGCACCTCGCCGCGCCAGCGGCGGTAGTGGGCGTGCAGGACGCGCTGGTCCCATACGGCCTGGGCGATCTGCGCGAGGTGCGGGACGGGGTCGGCCTCCCGGAACCAGGCGGGCGCGTCGAGGTGGAAGCGGTCCTGGATCCGCCGGGCCCGTCCGGCGAGTGCGGCGGGCAGCGCGGCCTGCAGCTTCAGCTGGGCGGCGGCCAGGTCGGCGCCGAGGCCCAGTTCCTGCGCGGGTCCGGGGGCGCCGGCCAGGAAGAGGGAGCCGGCCTGGGCGTCGGTGAGACCGGTGAGGCGGGTGCGGTAGCCCTCGGCGAGCCGGTACCCGCCGGCCGGCCCGCGGTCGGCGAGGACGGGGATGCCGGAGGCGCCGAGGGCCTCGACGTCCCGGTAGACCGTGCGCAGGGACACCTCCAGCTCGGCGGCGAGCTCGGGCGCGGTCATCCGGCCGCGGTTCTGCAGCAGCAGGAGCAGGGAGAGGAGCCGGTCGGCGCGCATGCGTCCATTGTCCTCCGTACCTGACAGAAGGTGTCAGGTACGGCTGCCAGCCTGGGGCACAGCCTGATGAACCGCCGGGCGGAACAGACCGTCCGGCCGGCCGAGAGGACAGCCATGCCCACGCCCGTAGAGACCGGTGGCCGCTTCACCTTCGCCAACTGGGAGGAGAACCCCGTCGGATCCACGGAGGCCGTTCCGCGGCTCGCCCACGCCCGTGTCACCAATGCCTTCACCGGCGGGATCGAGGCGGCCGGGACCGCGTGCGACTACACGATCGCCTACACCGGGGAGAACGTCGGCGGCTACAGCGGCATGGAACTGGTGACGGGCAGCGTCGACGGCCGCAAGGGCAGTTTCGTGCTCGAGGAGCGCGGCACCTTCGACGCCGGCGGCACCGTCTGCCGCTTCGAGGTGGTTCCCGGCTCCGCCACCGGAGACCTCGCCGGACTGACGGGCTCCGGAGGCTTCACCTACCGCCACGGCGATTCCTCCGTCGCCTACTCCTTCACCTACGACCTGACCTGAGGACCGGCTGCTGCCGCCCTCGGCGGCAGCAGCCGGTCAGGGGCCGTCAGCCCTGGCAGAGGCCGCGGGCGTAGTCGTACGTCGCGGTGGCCTGGGAGTACCGCCACTGCGGGTCCAGCAGGTCGCTCTTCAGCTGTCCGGCCGCCGCCGGGCTCTCGACGACGTAGCCGAAGTCCTGCAGCCAGGACGGGTACAGGTTCTTGGAGCCGATGTAGAAGGCCGATCCGTCGACCGAGACCAGCTTGTGGTGCTGGGCGTAGGGCTTGCCGTCCGCCCAGGTCGGCTGGTCGGAGGCACGGAACGTGGCCAGCTGGAGGTTCTCGCACATCGCCGTGCGCGCCCGGCCGCCGTCACCGGTCAGGGCCGTCACCCGGCCGCGCAGGGCGTCGCTCACCTCGGAGAGCGACTTGATCTGCGAGTAGCCGCCGCTGCCGATGGTGCCGCGGTTCGCCGGGTCGCTCACGACGATGCGGACCTTCACCCCGGAGGCGAGCTTCGCGGCCAGGGCGTCGTAGAGGCGTACGTCGTAGCGGGGCAGCGGCGGGCAGGTGGCGTGCACGTCCTGCTGGGAGATCTCGATGTGCGAGGTCGCGCTGGAGACGAGGGCGCGCAGGGCGCTCTCCTCCGGGTTGACGGTGTCGTAGTCCCGGTCGGCGTTCGTCCTGTCGTACACCCCGATGCCGCACTTGGTGTCGCCGGCCGTGGGCAGGACCGGGCGGAAGGACGAGGTGGGGTCGTTCTGCCGGATGCCCACGCCGAGGCCGCCGACGGCGAGCGCGGGAACGTTCCCCCCGCCCTCCGGGGAGGCGGGCCGGGGCAGGGAGGGCATGCAGTCCGCGCCGGGCGAGGCGGCGAACCAGACCGAGCTCCAGGTGCTCTTGTTGCGGCAGGTCCAGTCCCACAGGGAGTCCAGGTAGCGGCCCGCCGAGCCGGCGGCGGGCCCGGACAGCGCGAGGTCGACGTCGCTCACCGGGTGGGAGGTCTCGAGGTAGTCGTCCTTCCAGCTGTTGATGCCGCCGGTGATCACCGAACCGCCGTCCACCACGACCAGCTTGGAGTGGTTCCAGGAGAACGCGGTCTTCGAGGTGGTCATCGAGGCCACGTTGAGGGTGATGTTGCCCGCGGCGGCCGGTCCGAGTTTCGCGAGCAGCTCGTCCCGGTACGACGACGGGATCACCGTGGAGTGGTAGATGGGCGCGGCGCCGACCAGGATGCGCACCTTCAGCCGGTTGCCCTTCTGGGCGGATTCCCTGAGGCCCGCGACGATGGCTTCCTGGTACCCGCCGTTGGGGAAGGGCGCCAGCGTCGATATGTCCACCGTTTGCCGGGCGCCGGCGATGTCCTGGCGCATCTTCTCCAGGAGACGGCGGGATCCGGGCCGGTCGGCGCAGGTGGCGTCACCCCAGCAGCCGGGGGTCTGGAGCAGCCAGTCGGCGCCGCCGGGGGTGGTGGAGCCGAGCCGGTTGCCGGAGGTGCGTTCCCAGACCGAGCCCTCCAGGCCCGGCGAGACCTGACGCAGGGTCTGCTCGACCGAGTCCAGGTGCGGTGTGGGCGCATCCGCGGCGGACGCGGGGGCGGTGGCGCCGAGGAGGGAGAAGCCGAGCGCGAGGGCCGAGGTCGAGACGAGGGCCGCCGTACGGACGGTGCGTGCCAATGTGGTTCCTTGACTGGGGGGTGGCTCAGGCCGGCAGCGTGGTCGGCCACACCTCCGACCTTGATCAACTCCCGCAAGTTACCAGCACGTAGCCCTCTGTTCACCTGCCTCGGGCGAGTTCCGGCCACCCGCGCCGGACCGCCCGCAGACCGTCCGGCACACCGGGTCGGAACGGCGGCGAATCCGACGCGAGAGAAGAACCGATGCAACCTTGGAGGACACGTGTGGCGTGAGCTCACAGAACAGTTCGATGGCGTCGAACCGGGGCACCCCGCGACCGAACAGGATCTGCTTGACCTGGAGCTCCAGTTGGGACAGACACTCCCGACGCCCCTGCGAGAGCTGCTCCTCGAATGCAATGGCGTGGTCGATGAAGACGGAACAGACGTCGTCTGGAACGCGGCGCACATCGGCCTGAACAACGCAGAATTCCGGACCTCAGAAAGCCTCCGAACGCTGTACATGCCGTTCGACGCACTGATGTTCTTCGGTGACAACGGCGGCGGCGATCAATTCGCCTTCGTGTGCACCCCTCAACGCCCCGACGTCTTCGTCTGGGACCACGAGAACGACAGTCGCACGTGGGTGGCGGCCGATCTGGAGCAGTACCTTCACCGTGCGCTTTCCCACGCCGGCGAAGACTGGTACCGCTGACGACCAGCCCCCGCGACCGGCAGCGCCGAGTGCGGCAACGGAAGGCTCCGACCCGATCCGCCCGGGTGAACATTCGGACCGCGTCGCGATGAGTACGGGCCCCGCCGCCGGTCTACCCTTCAGACCCATCGCCCCGAAGGAGCGGCAGATGACCCGTACGACAACCCTTGACCTCGGACCACAAGCCCGGATCGTGGCCCGTCTCGCGGCAGGTGTCCCGGACGCCCGGCTCGCCGACCCGACGCCCTGCCCCGAGTACGCGGTCAGCGTCCTGCTGAGCCACCTCACAGGCCTCGCCGTCGCCTTCCGCGACGCCGCCCGCAAGGACCTGGGCCCCACGACCGACACGGCCCCCGACCCGGCCGCGTCCGCCCTGCCCGCCGGCTGGCGCGAGGAACTGCCCCGGGTCCTCGGCGAGCTGGCCGAGGCCTGGAGGGACCCCGCCGCCTGGACCGGCATGACCCGCGCGGGCGGAGTGGACCTGCCCGGCGACATCGCGGGGGCGGTGGCTGCCGACGAACTGGTCGTTCACGGCTGGGACCTGGCCCGGGCCACCGGCCAGGAGTACACACCTGATCAGGCCGCGCTGCACGCCTCGCACGCGTTCCTCCTGGCGGCCGCCGAGGACGAGAGCCGCGGCGGGGGCATCTTCGGCCCCGTCGTACCCGTACCGGACGACGCCCCGCTGCTGGACCGGGCAGTCGGGCTGAGCGGCCGCGATCCGGGCTGGACTCCCCCGGCGTCCCCCTGACACGGGCCGCCTGCCGCCCATCGGGCGCTCACACCGGTCGGCGCCTGCGCGCAGGGGACAACGGCTACTCGGTCAGGAGAAACGGGAGTGCGTCGGGTCGGGGAGCCGGGCAGCACGGCGGGACGGCCGCTGCTGTGGGATGACGTGAGCTGCTTCTTCGACCCGGACTTGACTGGGCGCTGCCGGACGTGCGCGTACCGGATGCCTCGGTGGAGGACTGGCAGCCGGTCCTCGATCTTGTCGCGGAGAGAGGCTGGAAGTGCTGGTACTCCGAAGGCGCGGCCGTGCCTCCGGTGCCCCGAGCGGAGGCCGTGCTGTCCCGCTCGGCGGATGCCGAGTGCCCGGACCTGAGGGTCTGGCGCCGACTGCCGATGTGTTGGCGGTCTCTCGTTTGCCATGCTGACGATGAAGTCGACTTCGAGGTCGACCTGCGGGAGTTGCAGGGCCAGGAACGACTTGATGTGCTCCGTGACGTAGGAGGTGTCGTCCGGGAGCATCACGGAGAGGACGTCGGCCCGTCGCCTGGCGAGGCAGCCCCAGGTCGTCCGGCGCGCTGCCGAACCCGAAGAGGGGCGGATCCCGCGCTGGAGGCTCAGAGCCCGGCGTCGCCGTGGGCGGCTGCACCGACGAATTGGCTGCGCACCCCCAGGATGCGAGCGGCACGTCGTGACCGCCTTCCACACGACCGTGCAAGCGGTCTTCGCGGCGTGCTGCCGGGTGTGCCGCTCGCGGACGGCCATACGAGGCAACCGGACTGCCACCCACCGCCGCCCGTCGACGTGGACTCGTTCGAGGACCGGCCGGGGCCTTGCCCGAGACGGGCGGTGCGGGTCAGGCGTGGGGGCCCGTCGTGACCTTGCCGAGTGTGAGGTCCGCGGTTCCCTCGAGCATGGCGCCCGTACGTTCGGCCTGTTCCTCCAGTGCGCGGCGGTGGGCCGCGCTCAGTCGGCTCAGCAGTTCCACGGTCAGCGCGATGCGGCGGCCCGTACGGCGCTGGTGCCAGACACCGGCGACCGTGCCGTCGACCAGGAGGACGGGGTGGTTGCCGGCCTGGCCGCCCGCCAGGGCGCGGGTGGCCGCAGAGCCGGGGAAGAGCAGTTCGCGGGGTCGGCAGGCGACGGCGTACGCGTCGAAGTAGGGCAGCAGCCGCACGCCACGCGCGGGTTCGTCCGGGAAGGCGGTGTCGCCGGCGGCGACCCATGCGCGGCCGGACGCGAAGGCCACGGCCTCGATGCGGCCCTTCTCGGCGAGGGAGGCGAAGAGTGCCGCGGCCCAGCCCTTGGGAGCGGCGAGCCAGGCGGCGAAGTCCTCGGCGGTGGCCGGTCCGTAGGCGCGCAGGTACCGGTTGACCAGCTCGTGGAGCGACCGGGTGGGAGGGGCAGGGGTGCAGCCGGGGTTGGTGTACGTGACCTTGCGGCCCCGATCGCGGCCGAACGCGAGCACTCCGCGCTGCGCGGCGGTGTGCGTGACCTGGCGCCAGCGCGGCCACAACGTCTGGAAGGCGGGCATGACCGGGTCCGCGGCCCAGGAACCGGTCCGTGCCACGATCGCCTCGGTGAGCTCGTCCACCGTCAGTTCGGCGCCGGTCAGCGCGTCGCCGATCGCCGCGAGCACCTCGTCCGTCTGGGCGGCCGTCATCCGGGCCTCGGGGCTCAGGGTGCCGGGGCGGGCGGGCAGAGCGGAGAGGGCCCCGGTCCACCAGGGCAGGTCCTGGGCGGGCAGCAGATGGATGGTGCCGCGCGGCCCGAAGGTCTTGACCAGCGTGCCCGGTCGCGCTCGCGGTCGCGGTCCCGGGTCGGGTCCGTGGGCCGGCTCGGGTCCGTGGGCCGGGTCGGGTCCGGGGGCCGGTCCGGGTCCGTGGGCCGGGTCGGGTCCGTGGGCCGGTCCGGGTCCGCCGGTCAGTGCGTCGCGTACGTCGGTGCGGGTAGCGCCGTCCAGGCGCAGCGCGAGGGAGAGTTCCGCCGCGGACATCACCTGGGCGTGCGCGCCGAGCATCCGCCCGGCGATGTCAGCGGGCGAGGTCCCGGCGGTCGAGGCAGGGGTGAGGAGTCCTTGCCGGTCCATCCGACGGGCGTTCGCGGCGGTCCAGGACACCGGGATCGGCTGCATGGGGCCACGCTACGTCTCGCCGGCAGGACCAGGGCCCGCAGCCGCTTCGCATGCCGGCCGCGCGGCGGGCGGCTGCCCCCTCATCCGGGTGGAGTCTTTCCTCCTGTCGGGGATCACCACTGGTCACATGGGGTGAAAGGATCGCGTGGCTCGTTTCCCTGCACCGGGTGGGAAGCGTTGATGGGGATGTGAGTACCTCAAGCACCGCTCCGATACTGCCCGCCGCTCTCGCGCCCCTGGCCCCTCCCGCCGTGCACGACTCGGGCGCTGACGCCGCGCCCGGCGGCATAGTCGTCCACTCCTGCACCACCCTCGGCGCCACTCTGGTCGTCGGCCTCGGCGGGGAGATCGACCACTTCAGCGCCGCCCCCCTGCGGGCGCTCCTGGCCTCGGCGGCCGACGACGGCTACACCGGCCTCGTACTGGACGCCTCCCGCGTCACCTTCGCCGACTCCGGCCTCCTGGCCGTCCTCGAATGGTGGCCCCGGCACGGACGCCGCCTCAGGCTCGTGAACCGCTCCCGGGCCGTGAAACGCCTCCTGCACGCGGCCGCCGCTGCAACGCAGCAGCAGCCCCGGGCTGTCTCACTGACGACACAGGCGACGTCATGACGTTCATACTCCTGACCTGCACTCCGATGCTCGCGGCGGTCCTCCTGCTGTACGGGGACCGCCGGCAGCCGCGGAACCGACGCCCTGCCCGGCCACCTCTGACCACACCTCCCAGAACCCTGATCCACTGCCCCCTGGCGCCCCCGGTCTTCGGCGCGATGGTGTAACCCCCGGCCAGGGGGCCCGCGATGGCCGCGGGCCCCCTGCGGGCCGGCCAGTGGCCGCCGCTCAGCCGAAGCTTCGCCTGCGGTCCCCGGTCTGCTGCGGTGGGATGTGGCGCAGCCGTCGGGCATGACGCCGGCTCCGGCCGGTCGTGCGTGCGTCCTCGTCACGGGACCGGGCTGCGCCTTGGTCGGATTCCGCCGGTGCCACCGCCGGGGCGAGCGCGATCGCAGCGATGACCGCCGTCACCACGACGAGGATGATCCCGATGCTCACGGACATGATTCCCGCCTTTCGCCTTGACCCTTACCTCTTGTAGCTACTCAGCGTTTCCCAGATGGGGCACGATAAACACGTTGAGTGATGTTTGGCTTGGACCAACTCCACCTGGCGGCGTCATGACTTGCGGCACCTGCGCTTCGGACGGGTCGTCACTCCACCCAGGGCTTCCACACGTTCTCGTTGCGCTCCACCCACTTCTTCGCCGCCTGCTCCGGCGGCAGCTTCTCCTCGGCGATCATCAGGGACACCTCGTTCTGCTGCTCCTTGTTCCAGTGGAACTTCTTCAGGAAGCCGGCCGCCTTTCCGCCCGACTCCGCGAAGCGCGTGTTCAGGAACTTCTGCAGCGGTGTGTGCGGGTAGGCGCAGGCCACCTTCTCCGGATCGTCCGCGCAGCCCTCGGTGTACTCGGGGAGCTTCACCTCGGTCATCGGGACGCGTTCGAAGAGCCACTGCGGCTCGTACCAGTACGTCAGGAAGGGCTTGTGCTCCTTGGCGAACTGCTTGATCTGGGTGATCTGGGCCGCCTCGGAGCCGGCGAAGACCACTTCGAAGTCCAGGCCCAGGTTCTTCACCAGTGCCTTGTCGTTCGTGATGTAGGACGGGGAGCCGTCCATCAGCTGGCCCTTGCCGCGGCTCTCGGGGGTGCGGAGCTGGTCTGCGTACTTGTCGAGGTTCTTCCAGTCGGTGACGTCGGGATGGGCCTCGGCGAAGTACGTGGGGACGAACCAGCCGATGTGGCCCGTCACTCCCAGGTCCCCGCCGGGGGTGATGGTCTTCTTGCCCGCTACGTACCGCTCCTCCTGTTCGGGGTGGCCCCAGTCCTCCAGGATGGCGTCGACGCGGCCCTGGCTGAGGGCGTCCCACGCGGGGACCTCGTCGACCTGGACGGTGTCCACCCGGTAGCCCAGCTCGTGTTCGAGGAGGTAGGCGGCGACGGCGGTGTTCGCCTGGGCGCCGACCCACGACTGGACGGAGAGGGTGACGGTCTTCGCGCCCTGCGCGGCGGCGTACGGCGAGGACTGGCGGGTCATGTCGGCGGCCCCGCAGCCGGTGAGGACGGCGAGTCCGGTGGCGGCGGCGAGGACGGCCGCGCCGCGCCGGCGGTCGAGGAGCGGGCCGAGGGCCCGGTGGTGTGCGCCGCGCATGTCAGGCCTCCTTCGCGGGCTGGGTGACGCGGTCGAGGAACAGTCCGAGGCAGACGATCGCGGCGCCGGCCACCAGGCCGGTGGCCAGGTCGCCCTGCGCGAGGCCGAGGACGACGTCGTAGCCGAGCGCGCCGCCGCCGACCAGGCCGCCGATGATGACGACGGCGAGGACCAGTACCACGGCCTGGTTGACGGCCAGCAGCAAGGCCGGCCGGGCCAGGGGCAGTTGGACCTGCCGCAGCAGCTGTGAGCGGGTCGCTCCGAGCGAGCGGGCGGATTCCACGACGGTCGGGTCCACCTCGCGCAGGCCCTGGACGGTGATCCGGACGACGGCCGGGAGCGCGTACACCACCGCGGCCGCGGCGGCGGGTGCGCGGCCGACGCCGAACAGCGCGACCACGGGGATGAGGTAGACGAACTGCGGCAGGGTCTGGCACACGTCGAGGACGGGCCGCAGCAGCCGCTCGGCGCGTGCGCTGCGGGCAGCGCCCACGGCGATCGCGAAGCCGAGTACGAGCGTGACCGCCACGGCGGCCAGGACCTGGGAGAGCGTGTCCAGGGAGGCTTCCCACACACCGAGCACTCCGACGGCGGCCAGGGCGAGGACCGCGGTGAGGGCGGTGCGCCAGGTGCCGGCGAGGAGGGCGAGTGCGCAGGCCACGAGCAGGAGCAGCCACCAGGGAGCGGCCTGGAGCCCGCCGCGCAGCGGGTCGAGGATCCAGCCGGTGAAGCGGGCGGCCCAGTCGGCGGTGCCGCCGACGACGGGTACGCCGGAGTAGAGGTGGTCGGTCATCCAGGCGACGGCCGCGTTCACGGGGGCGGCCAGGGAGACGGTCCAGGACTCGGGCCACAGGGAGCTGTCGGCGATGCGGCCGGCGACCGCGGCGGCCACGGCCGCGAGGAGGGTGAGGAGACGGCCGTACCAGCCGGAGAACACCCGGCGCAGCAGGTGCTGTTCGCGGGCGGGTACGGGGTCTGCGCCAATCCGGCGGCCGGCGGCGTCGGCGGTGCGGTCCAGCACCACGGCGAGCAGCACGATCGGGATGCCGGCGGCCAGGGCCGCGCCGACGTCCACGGAGGCGAGGGCCTGGTAGACGCGGTCGCCGAGGCCGCCCGCGCCGATGACGGAGGCGATGACGGCCATGGACAGGCCCGTCATGATGGCCTGGTTGACGCCGAGCAGGAGCTGTCGGCGCGCGAGCGGGAGGCGGGCGGTCAGCAGCCGCTGGCGGCCGGTGGCGCCGAGCGAGGCGGCGGCCTCCATGACGCCCGCGTCGGCCTCCCGCAGGCCGAGGGCGGTGAGGCGGGCCATGGGCGGGGCGGCGTAGACCACGGTGGCGAGGACGGCGGCGGGCACGCCGATGCCGAAGACCAGCACCATCGGCAGCAGGTACGCGAAGGCCGGCAGGATCTGCATGGTGTCGAGTACGGGGCGCAGCATGCGGTCGGCGCGCGGGGAGAGCCCTGCCGCGAGGCCCAGCAGGGCGCCGAGTGCGACGGAGGCGGCGACGGCGACGACCATCAGCGCGAGGGTCTGCATGGTCGGCACCCACATGCCGAGCAGTCCGCAGGCGGCGAATGCGGCGGCGCAGGTCAGGGCGAGCCGGATGCCGGCGAGGCGCCAGGCGACCAGGGCGGCCAGGGCGGTGACGCCCGTCCATCCGGCGGCGAGGAGGAGCACGTACACGGCGCGGACGGCGACCACGACGGCGTTGCTGACGTGGCCGAAGCCGTAGAGGAACAGCCAGTGGCTGTCCCGGTGGTCGATGATCCAGTCGCCGGCGCGGCCGAGCGGTCCGGACAGGTCGACGGCCAGGGCCGCGGGCCAGCTACCGGCTCCCGGGAAGGCCACGGCCAGCGGGATCAGCAGGGCGGCGGCGACGCCCAACGGGAGGAGGAGTCCGCGGCGCCCGGCGAGACCGGGCAGGGCTCTGCGCGGGCGGTCCTGCGCAGCGGGTGCGGTGCGGGAGGGACGCGGGCCGGCGGACCGTCCGCAGGGGCGCGGGCCGGCGGACCGTGCGGAGGACCGCGGGGCCTGCGCGGGGACGGCGGCGCGGGGGTCGGGTGAGGTGTGGTCCGGTGTGTGGGTCGGGGTCGCGGTCATGCGCACCACCTCCGGGCGTGGGGGACGGGGACCTTGGGACGGGCCGGGCGGGTCATGCCGCCACCCCCCGTCCGGCCGGGGCCGGGAGTCCGGCCACGACGGCGAGCAGCCCCGCGTCGTCCACGACGCCCAGGCAGCGGCCGCGGTCGACGACGCGGGCCGGACCTCCGTACAGGGCGACGGCATGGATGGCCTCGGCCACGGTGGTGGCGGGGGCCAGTGCGGGTCCCTGTTCGGCCTCGCCGGCGGCGGCGGGGCGCATCGCGGTGCGGACGGTGAGCACCTGTTCGCGGGGGACGCCGCGGACGAAGTCCCGTACGTAGTCGTCGGCGGGCGAGCCGACGATCTCCTCGGGCGTGCCGAGCTGGACGATGCGGCCGTCGCGCATCAGCGCGATCCGGTCGCCCAGGCGCAGGGCCTCGGCGAGGTCGTGGGTGATGAAGACCATGGTGCGGCCCTCTTCGTGGTGGAGCCGTGCGACCTCCTCCTGCATCTCGCGCCGGATGAGGGGGTCGAGTGCGCTGAACGGTTCGTCGAACAGGAGTACTTCGGGGTCCGCGGCGAGGGCGCGGGCCAGGCCGACGCGCTGCTGCTGGCCGCCCGAGAGCTGGCCGGGGCGCCGGTCCTCCAGGCCTTCGAGGCCGACCTTGGCGACGAGTTCGGCGGCCTTGTGCCGGCGGTCGCCGCGGCCGACGCCCTGGATCTCCAGTCCGTACGCCACGTTGTCGAGGACGGTGCGGTGCGGGAGCAGGCCGAAGTGCTGGAAGACCATGGCGGCGCGGTGGCGGCGCAGGGCGCGCAGCCGGGTGGCGTCCATGGCGAGGACGTCCTCGCCGTCGATGGACAGGCTTCCGGCGGTGGGCTCGATGAGCCGGGTGAGACAGCGTACGAGGGTGGACTTGCCGGAGCCGGACAGGCCCATCACCACGAAGACCTCGCCCTTGCGGACGTCGAAGGTGACGTCGCGGACGGCCGCGGTGCAGCCGGTGCGTTCGCGCAGTTCGGTGGCGGACAGGTCGGCGTCGGCGGAGCCGGGTACCTTCGCGGCGGCCTTGTCGGGGCCGAAGACCTTCCAGAGGCCGTCCACGGAGAAGACGGGGGACGCGGCCGGATCGGTGACGGGGCCGGCGGAGGTGGCGGGACCGGTCGGTGCGGCGGGGGTGGTGGTCATCGGGTACCACCGTCCCGGGACAGCAGTTCGGCAGCCTTTTCGCCGACCATGAGCACTCCGATCATCGGGTTGACCGCGGGCATCGTCGGGAAGACCGAGGCGTCCGCGATGCGGATGCCCTCGAGCCCGCGGATCTTCAGGTCCGGGCCCACGACGGCCCCGGGGTCGTCGGCGGCGCCCATCCGGCAGGTGCCGGCCGGGTGGTAGACGGTGTGCGCGACGGAGCGGGCGTAGGCGCTCAGCTCCTCGTCGCCGGTGATCTCCGGGCCGGGGCACACCTCGCGCTTCAGCCAGCCGGCGAGCGGCTGGGTCGCGGCGATCTCGCGGGCGAGCTTGATGCCGTCCACCAGGGTCCGGCCGTCGTAGTCGTCCTCGTCCGTGAAGTAGCGGAAGTCCAGGGCCGGTTTCACCTCGGGGTCCGCGCTGGTGAGGTAGAGCCGGCCGCGGCTGCGCGGCTTCGGGATGTTGGGGGTCATCGACACGCCGTGCGCGGGGCGCTCGTAGCCGATGCGCTCGGGGTTGTCGGTGAAGGGGACCTGGTAGAAGTGGAACATCAGGTCGGGCCCCGCGGAGTCGGGGTCGCGCCGGACGAACAGCCCCGCGTCGCTGTCCATCGCGGAGTTCTCCGGTATTGGGCCGTCGGTCTCCCAGACGATCACCGACTCGGGGTGGTCGAGCAGGTTCTCCCCGACCCCGGGCAGGTCGTGCACCGGCGGGATGCCGAGGGCTTCCAGGTCCGCGCGCGGGCCGATGCCCGAGTGCAGCAGCAGCCGCGGGGTGTCCACGGCGCCGGCGCACACCAGGACCTCGCGGCGTGCGGTGACGAGGTGCTCCGTGCCGTCCGAGGTCCGTACGTGGACTCCGCGCGCCCGGGTGCCGTCGAGTTCCAGGCGGTAGGCCCAGGTCTCCAGCAGGATCCGGAGGTTGGGGCGTTCGTCCATGACGGGGTGGAGGTAGGCCACCGACGCGGAGGAGCGCTTGTTGTCCTCGGGGTGGTAGGCGAGGTCGAAGAAGCCGGCGCCCTCGTGGAAGGGCTTCCGGTTGAAGCCCTCGACGCGCGGGACGCCCAGGGCGGTCTGCGCGGAGTCGACGAAGTCGCGCGCGATGGCGTTTCGGTCCTTCTCGGCCACCGGGACGATGTTGTTGAGGAGCCGGTCGAAGTACGGGTCCATGGCGGCCGCGTCCCAGCCCTCGGCACCCGCCCGCTCCCACTCGTCCCAGTCGGACGGGAGCGGCTTGAAGGCGATCAGGGTGTTGTGCGACGAGCAGCCGCCGAGGACGCGGGCGCGGCTGTGGCGGATGTGCGAGTTGCCGCGGGGCTGCTCGGTGGTGGGGTAGTCGTAGTCGAGCTCGCCGCCGAGCAGGCCCATCCAGCGGCGCAGGGTGAGCACGTCGGGGCGGTCGACATCGCTGGGGCCGCCCTCGATGACGGCGACGGTGACGTCCGGGTCCTCGGTGAGGCGGGAGGCGATCACCGAGCCGGCGGTGCCGCCGCCGACGACGACGTAGTCGTACTCGTACTCGTACTCGTACCCGTGCTCCGGCTCGTGCTCGTGCGCTGCTGGCTCGGTGGTGTGCGTGGGGGTGGTCATGGCTCTGCTCCTCCTTCAGCCCGCGAACCAGCGCACGGGGCGCGGGGCGAGGTTCTGGTACACGTGCTTGGTCTCGCGGTACTCGGCCAGGCCCGACGGGCCCAGTTCCCGCCCGATGCCGGACTTGCCGAAACCGCCCCACTCGGCCTGCGGGAGGTAGGGGTGGAAGTCGTTGATCCAGACGGTGCCGTGGCGCAGCCGGCCCGCCACGCGACGGCCGCGGCCCGGGTCGGAGGTCCACACCGCGCCGGCGAGGCCGTACTCGGTGTCGTTGGCGAGCGCGACGGCCTCGGCCTCGGTACGGAAGGTCTCGACGGTCAGGACCGGCCCGAAGACCTCCTCCCGTACGACGCGCATCCCGCGGTGGCAGCGGTCCAGCACGGTCGGCCGGTAGAAGTAGCCGGGCCCGTCGGGCCGCTTGCCGCCGGAGCGGAGCACGGCTCCCTCGGCGAGGGCGGAGGCCACGTACCCCTCGGTGCGTTCGCGCTGCGCGGCGGACACCAGCGGTCCGCACTCCACGCCCGGGTCGGTGCCGCGGCCGAGGCGGATCCGGTCGGCCCGGCGGGCGAGTTCGGCGACGAAGCGCTCGGCGACGCTCTCCTCGACGATCAGCCGGGAACCGGCGGAGCAGACCTGGCCGCTGTGCATGAAGGCGGCGTTGAGGGCCTGGTCGACGGCGGTGTCGAAGCCCTCCTCGGTGGTGCAGGCGTCGGCGAAGACGACGTTGGGGTTCTTGCCGCCGAGTTCGAGCGCGACCTTCTTGACGGAGTCGGCGGCCGCGCGCATCACCTTCGTACCGCTGGTGAGACCGCCGGTGAAGGAGACGAGGTCGACGTCGGGGTGGGCGGCGAGGCGCGCGCCGACGGGGTCGCCTGCTCCGGTGACCAGGTTCGCGACGCCGGCCGGCAGTCCGGCCTCCGCCAGCAGGCCGATGAGGGCCACCGTGGACAGCGGGGTGATCTCGCTGGGCTTGAGCACGAACGTGTTGCCCGCGGCGAGTGCGGGGGCGATCTTCCAGGAGGCCTGGAGGAGCGGGTAGTTCCACGGGGTGATCAGGGCGCAGACCCCGACGGGCTCGTGGACGACGACGCTGTGGACGTCGGGGGTACCGGCGTCGACCACGCGGCCGGCGCTCTCACCGGCGACGAGGTCGGCGAAGTAGCGGAAGGCGTCCGCGACGCAGTCCACGTCCACGCGGCCCTCTTCCAGCGTCTTGCCCGCGTCGCGGCTCTCCAGCAGCCCGAGGAGTTCGCGGTCGCGGTGGAGCAGGTCGGCGGTGCGGCGCAGGAGTGCGGCCCGCTCCAGGACGGGGGTCTGGGGCCACTCCCCGCCGTCGAAGGCCGCGCGGGCGGCACTGACGGCCGCGTCGGTGTCCGCGATGCCGCCCTCGGCAACGACGGCGAGGACCGTGGCGTCCGCCGGGTCGAGGACCTCTCGAGTGGCTCCTGATACCGCGGAACGCCAGGTCCCGGCGATGTGGATGGTCGTCTGTTCGGACACGACGCGCTGTACCTCCGATTCCGGCACCGCGGCCTACCCGCGGTGGTGCTGCTCGGGCGCGCTTGCCCCGGTCTGCGGAAGCCATGTCCCATACGTCACTGGAAGTGACGGGAGTCACTCCCCATCACCCCCGAGAAGAAGGGGCCAAATATGGGCATTTCGAGCATCCGGAGGGTGACGGGACAGCCCCCTCACGGGAAGGCGGCACCACAGCGGAGGGCGCCCGGTACGGGTCGCGCCCGGGCGCCCGACAACGCGGTGCGGCGCGGCGCGGCGCAACGTCCCGCATCCCGTCGCCGATTGCAGAGGCCATTTCCAACCAGCACGGCGAGCAACCTGGCGAACCTTCCCAACCCCAGCACCAGCCGAGACGCCGAACGTCCCCACCGCATAGCCGGTGGGGACGTTCGAAGCCGGCGCAACCTCGAGGGATCCTTCGCGGGCTGCATTGATCCCTCACTGCCCCCGACCCCGGTGAACCCTTCCGGTCACAGCACTAGGCAGCGGCAAGGTCGATCGCCGAGACGGTGCCGTCGCCCCTGCTGGCGACGTAGACGCGATTGGTGAGGGGCTCGAAGGCCACACCTTCCGGTTTGGGTCCGACGGGGAACGTGTCGCCGACCCTGTTCGACGTGGCGTCGATCACCTTCACCGTGCCGTCGGAGGCGGTGACGTAGGCGTTGCCGTGCGAGTCGACAGCAACACCGATCGGTTTCGCGGCGACGTCGACAGCGACGGTGCCGCCGGTTGCGATGTCGATCACCGAGACCGTCGTGAAGCCGGAGTTGGTGACATAGAGACGACGCTTCTGGGGGGCGATGGCGATGCCCATGGGCTGCTGTCCGACCGCCACGCTCCCGACCACCTCGCTGGTCGCGGGGTCGACCACCGACACGGTGTTGAACTCGGGTTGCGTGACGTAGAGGCGGTGATCCACAGGGTCGACCGCCGCGCCGAGGGCGCTGGGGACATCGATGAAATCAGGGGTGACGAACGGGGGCTCGGCACTGGTACGAATGATCGACACCCTGTCACGACCGTGGTCGGTCACGTAGGCACGGCTCAAAAGATGATCGATCGCCACCCTCAGCATGTTGGGCGGCAGGCCGGGCGGGCCGACGTCGAGGGTGGCGACAACGGCATGGAACCGGTCCATCGCCGTCACGGTGACGTTGCCGCTGTTGGCGACGTAGACGCCGAATTGAGGATCGGTCGCCACGCTCTCCGGGCGCAAGCCGACGTTGAGGGTGGCGATCACGGTGTTGGTGGAGGACTTGATCACCGACAGGGTGTTGTCGCCTCTGCTGGTGACGAAGACCTGGCCGTGGACGTCCACCGCCACGGCGAACGGCCCGGTCCCCACCGGAATGGTGGCCACGACCCGCAGTTTCTCGGTGTTGGATGTTTTGCTCATGATCCGACCTACGTTGTTGTGGTGGGCCGGGCAGATCGGAACCGCTCAGCCGCCGGTGGAACCGCCCGTCGCTTGCGGTACGCGGTCGACGCCCAGGCAGCCACCTCTCCGATGGCGCGGGGCGTGAGCCGTCATCCTCTGCGCGGGTTCACGGGCGCGCGCATTCCTCAAACCGGACATCCGAGACGTCGCATGCCGGCGAGAGCCCCCAAAGCACCAGCGTCTCACCATGTCAAGTGCGATGCATCCCGGGAGCGCACGGTCCGGCCGCGACGGCACTTGCACGTCGTTGAAAGAGAAACGACGGGGCATCAGCTCGCGGCCCTACAGGAGGTCCGCCGTCACGCCACCGGCAGCCGCACACCAGAGCGGAGATGCGTATCGACGTGCGAGGAAGCGGCGGGAGCGGCTGTTACACGGAGCTGAATCCATTCGGCGCACCGCACACTGCATGGCGCGAATGAACTGCTTATGTGGCCGAAACCCCCTTGCTCCGACATCACAGAGGCCGCCGCCGACCCCACCCCGTTTGCGTCAACCACGCCTTGACGCTTGGCTCTTACAAGCGAGAGTTACGGACATGTCCGCATTGAGAAACACACATCACGAGTTGTGGCGGTTGACGGTGGTCCGGGCCAGAGTGTGGCTCCTCGGCAGGACGCCGGGACCCGCACGGAGCCCGCCCGGCTCGCACAACCCCGGGCTGGGCTGACTGTTCAAGGAGTCATCTGCATGTCTGCTTCTCTCGCCACCCGCCGCCTTCTCGCCGCGGTCCTGGCCTCCGGCGCTCTGGTCGGCGCGGCCGCCGTCCCGGCCGCCGCCCACGACGACGACCGGCGCGGCCACCACGGCCGGCACTCCTCGATCGTCATCGGCGACGTCCAGTACGACAGCCACGGCCGCGGCCGCGACAACCGCGCCCTGAACCGCGAATGGATCGAGGTGAAGAACACCGGCCGCAACTCCGTCAACCTCCGCGGATTCACCCTCACCGACCAGGACGGCAACCGCTACCGCTTCAACCACCTCCGCCTGGACGGCCACTCCAGCGTCAAGGTCCACACCGGCAACGGACGCGACACGCACCGCGACGTCTACCAGGACCGCCGCCACCAGATCTGGGACGAGCGCGACACCGCCACCCTCCGCGACGACCGCGGACGCGTCGTCGACACCGAGAGCTGGGGCCGCCGCGGGCACCACGACAACCACCGCCGCTGACCCGGACCGGCAGCCACGGCATCGGGGACAGTGAACTGCCGGCCACCCACAACGCGTGCCGCGGCAACCAGCCGCGGCACGCCACCCCGACACCTCACCCCCAACACCTCAGCCCCGACACCTCAGCCCCCATGACCCGCCCGAAGCCGCAGCAGCGCGCATCCGTCCGACACCTGGAGGTCCACGTGGAGTCCTGGCAGTGTCCCCCGTCAGCGGTCACGGTCCCTCAGCTGACCCTCGACCCCTACCGCTTCCCCGGCGCCGACACGGTCGACGCCGTGCCCGGTGAGGCTCAGCCGTCCGACCCGGACTTCACCTGGCCCCTGCAGCCCGCGGACCGGCGACGCCTGGACCTCCACGCCGCGCTGACCACCGCCGGCGTTCCACCGACCCCTGGTGACCTGGAAGCCATCCACACCCTGTCCGCACTCGACGACACGACCAACGCGGCGCTCCTGCGATGGATCAACGCCGTCCGCTGAGCCCGCTGAGCCCGCTGCCGGATGCCGCGCGGGCCGCCGGCTCCCGTGTCCGTTCGGCGTTGAACTGGGCCCCGGTGAGCAGCGCCAGATTGGCGAACCAGAGCCAGACGACGAAGACCACGACGCCGGCCAGCGAGCCGTAGAGGCGGCCGTACGTGTCCAGCTCCGTGTAGAACGTGAAGAGCCCCGAGGCGGCCAGCCAGAGCAGGGCCGCCAGTACGCCGCCGGGCAGGCCCTGACGGGCGCCCCGGCTCTGGGGCGGGCCGGTGCGGAAGAGCACCAGCACCAGGAGGGTGACGACCACGAGGAGCACGGGCCAGCGCAGGAGCGCGATGGTGTCCGGGCCTCCTCCGGCGGCCCGTGCGACCCATCGGGCCGGCGGCCCGGACATGACCAGCCCCGCGGCGCCGGCGATGAGCAGGGTCAGCAGCAGTGCGGCGTTGATGAGCAGCGTGTGGGCCGCACGAAGCGGACGTCGCGTATCGGGCACCCGGTGCATCGTGTGCAGGGCGCGGCGGAACACCGCCAGGTAGCTGCACGCCGACCACAGCGCACTCACCACACCGCTGAGCAGCAGGGCCCACATCGACGAGTGTTCGGCCGAGAGGCCGCCCAGCGCGTCACGGAGTACCTGTGCCGACTGCGGAGGTGCGTAGGCGGTGAGGTCGGCGATCAGCCGGTCCCGCGTCGCCCCGCCCAGCAGCCCCACGAGGGAGACGGCGATGACGAGCGCGGGCAGCAGAGCCAGCAGTGCGTAGTAGGTGAGGGCGGCCGCGTGGTCGGCGAGATTGTCCGTCCAGACGCGGACGGCTGTGCTCCGCAGCTCGGCGCGGGTGCGCGCCGCGAGGGTGGTGGCGGTGGCGGGAAGACCGCCTCGGCGCGGTGCGGTGCGGGGGATGTCGGTCACGCCGTGCACGTGCCCTGCGGGCCCGGGCCCATGCGCCGCCCGCGGGGTCGGCGCATGCGCGCGCCGGTGCACCCGGAGCCGGCGTACGTCCGGCCTGGCCTCCTACCGGCGAGGGGGCGCGGGCCCCATCGGCCCGCGCCCCCTCGCCTTCGGTCGGTGTTCAGGTCACGGTGCGCCGAAGGTCAGTGTCAGCTGCGGCGTGCCCTCGTTGGCCTGCGCCTCGGAGGACCACAGCCACAGGGCGTCCGTGCCGGTGCTGCTCAGTGCGAGGCCGTAGCCACTGCCGAGCGCCGCCGCGACGGTCCCGGTGGTGAGCGCGGTGGTGTGCACCGCACTGCCGTCCGGGATGCCCGCGAAACTGCCCAGTGCCGGGCCGCCCAGGGCGGGGCGGTTGTTGTACGTGGTCCCGTCCTCGCTCCACGACCCGGTGACCGGGACGACCGAGACGGTGTCCGTCGTACCGGCGCCGCTCATGGTGCTGGTCTTCACGCTGAGGGTGGCCGACTTCAGGACCGTGCCCGCGGGTGCGGCGGGCAGGTCGAAGCGCAGGTAGCTCGCGTAGAAGGAGGTGCCGCGCACCGCGAGCGAGCCGGAGGTCCCGTAGTTGGAGGCGGGCGCGCCCGCGTTGGCGTACGTGTCCTCCGCGGCGGTGACCTGGACGACCGAGTCGGCCGGGGCGGTGGCGAGGGCGTGGTGGTTCTGCACCTGTGCCGCGCTCAGGACGGTCGGGTAGACGGCGGTCTCGTCGAGCTGTCCCGCCCAGTACTCGCTCGTCGGGCGGTCGGGCCAGCCGCCGAGGCTGTCGCCGCCGGCGTGCCAGTAGCCGGAGAAGTTCTCGTGGGTGGTGACGTTCAGGGTGCCTTTCTGGGCGCCGTCCACGTACAGGGTCATCCCGCCGGGGCCCTGGCTCGCGACGACGTGGTGCCACTGGTTGTCGTTGTACGCGCCGCTGGTGGTGACGGTGCGGGTGGCTCCGGTGTAGACGCCGTAGACCAGCCGGCCGTCGTTGGTCATGTAGATGTGCTTGTCGTACTGATTGCTGCCGCGTGCCTGGTTGTTCCCGAAGCCGAGGAGCTTGCCGCCCCGGGTGGTGTTCGTCTTGAACCAGGTCTCGATGGTGTAGGTGCTGCCCACCGTCTGCCGCTTGTCCGCGTACACCTGGGTGTCCGTGCCGTTGAAGCCGATCGCCGTGCTCGCGCCGGAGACCGCGCCGGGCGCCTGCCGCAGGGCCGGGGCGTTCAGGTGGACGCCGCTCTGGTTGCCGGCGGCCGAGGAGTCGGCGACGAAGGGCAGGGCCGACTCGTCGTAGCGCCAGTACTGCTGGGCTCCGTCGGCGCGGACCTGGTTGGGGTAGCCGTCCACCTGGGCCGGGACGGTCACGCTCGCCGTCGCGGACAGCGCGCTGGTGTTGCCGGCCGCGTCGGTGGCCGTCACCCGGTACGTGTACGACTGGCCGGCCGCCGCGGTGGTGTCGGTCCAGGAGGCCTGCGGCCGCTTGAAGAACAGCGAGTCGGCGGTGACCGTGGCGATCGGCGTGGCCGCGCCGTTGCGGTAGATCCTGTAGGTCAGCGCGCTGTCGTCCAGGTCGAGGCTGGTGCGCCAGCGCACCTGGACCTCGCCGGGCTTGAAGCTGACCGCGCTCGCGACGGGCACGGTGGGCGCGCCGGTGTCCCCGGTGGAGGCGAAGCGCGTCAGGCTCTGCTGCGCCGCCCCGTTGACGGTGGTGAACTCCCCGCCGACCCACAGGTACTGGACGCCGCCCTTGGAGCCGACCGTCATCACGCGCGGGCCGATGCCCTCGCCGATGCCGTCGTTGGTGTCGGGGGCCCAGCCCAGCTTGCCGGTGCCGCTGGTGGGCTGGGCGAGCAGGTGGTGGCGCTGGCCGTCGGGGAACTCGCCGACGCTGGAGCAGTCGTGCGCGTGCGAGGCGCTGTAGAGCACGCTCTGGTACGGCAGCACGGCCTGGGTGGCGCCGAGGCAGGTGTCGCGCCAGCGCTGGCCGAAGTCGCCGAGGTTGAGCGCGATCCGGCCGTCGAAGACGCCGCCGCCCGTGCCTTCGTTGGCGGTGTAGAAGCCGGTCGCGTCGGTGGCGATGTCCTTGACGACGGAGTTGGTCTCGATGAAACCGGCGTACGTCTTGGTGAGCGCGCCGCTCGTCGCGTCGACGACGGCCAGCGCGTGCGTGTTCGCGCCGTTGACGGTGAAGAAGTCGCCGCCGAGTACCACGCTGTTGCCGTCCGGGGTGACCTCGACGGCGCGCCCGGGCTCGTCGGCGTCGGCGGTGAAGGGCTTGAGTGCCCCGTCGGCAGCGCCGACGGCGGCGAAACGTTCCCGCGGCTGGCCGGCGACGCTGAGGAAGTCACCGCCCGCGTAGACGGTGTCGCCGGTGACGGCGAGGGCGCGGACGGTGGCCGCGAAGGCCGGGCGGAAGCCTGCCTTCACCGTGCAGCTCGCCACGTCGATGGCGGCGAGGCTGGACACGGCCGTGCCGTTCACGGCGCCGAAGTAGCCGCCCGCGTACAGGGTCGTCTTGTCCGGGGAGAGGGCGAGCGCGCGGACCGTGGCGGTGCCGGAGGCGACGGTGAAGGAGAGCTTGCAGGAGGTCGGGGCGCCGGTCGCGGCGTCGAGCGCCACGAAGTTCACGGCCGACTGCTCGCTGCCTGCGCCGCCCGCGGGCGGGCGCACGGTGGAGAAGGTGCCGCCGGCGAAGACCTGGCCGCCCGCCTCGGCGAGAGCCCAGACGACACCGTTGGGCTGCCAGGTCGACAGCGGGTCGGCAGTGAAGGCGACGGGCGGGGTGACGGCCGCCGCCTGGGGGACGAGGCCGAGGCCCAGCCCTGCGCCGGTTCCGGCCAGGGACAGGGCGAGAGCGGCTGCCGGCCTTCTGGATCTACGCATGAACCCCCCAGTTCGGTGTGGCGTGCGGCCCTGCGGCGCGGCCGCGCGAGTCATGGCCGGAAACCGCCGAACAGCAGTCCACAACCATGCGTACGGGCGCACCCTAGGGCGATTCCGCGCTCGGTTCATCCCACTTGGCACATCGGATGCCAAATCGCGCCGGTGCCTCCGCCCGGGCCCCGCCGTCAGGCGCGCGGCTTGGCGCGGACGTGCATCCGCTCCCCCTGCCGCCCGAACAGGCTCAGGATCTCCACGGGCCGCCCGTCCGCGCTGGTGAACCAGTGGGGCAGCCGGGTGTCGAACTCGGCGGCCTCGCCGGGGCCGAGGACCAGGTCGTGGTCGGCGAGGACGAGCCGCAGCCGGCCGTCGAGCACGTACAGCCACTCGTAGCCCTCGTGCGTACGGAGATCCGGCTCGGCGCCACGGTCGGGGATGAGCATCTTGAAGGCCTGGAGGGGGCCCATGCTCCGGGTCAGCGGGACGGCCGTACCGCCGTTCGGCATGGCGCGGGGCGTCAGCCGCACCCGGGGGTCCCCCACTTCGGGGGCGCCGACCAGGTCGTCCAGGGGCACGCGGTACGCGCTGGCCAGCGGCAGCAGCAGTTCCAGGCTGGGGCGTCGCTGTCCGGATTCCAGCCGGGAGAGGGTGCTCTTCGAGATGCCGGTCGTCTCGGAGAGCGCGGCCAGCGTGAGGCCCCGCTGGGCGCGCAGCCGCCGGAGCCGGGGGGCGACCTCGTCGAGGACCGCTTGGTGGGGCGCCGGCTTCTCCACGCGGGCGCTGTCCATGCGGTCGCTGTGCATCCGGTCGTTCTCCATGGGGCCATTCCACTCGCCCGTCCCGGAAACGGCAACAGGGTTTGCCGTTGTGGTGCGGGGTCGCACACCCTCCTCGGCATGAGCCCCCACAGTGATTCCGGACCCGGACACCCACAGCGGCAGGCAGCCACCGCCGCCGCCCCCGAGGCCACGGCCGACGCCGGCCGGCGGGCGCCGGCGGTCCGCTGGGTGCTGGCCGGCCTGTCGCTCTCGATGCTGCTGTCCTCACTCGGCACCAGCATCGCGAACGTCGGCCTGCCGACCCTGGCGCAGGCGTTCTCGGCCTCGTTCCAGCAGGTCCAGTGGATCGTCCTCGCCTACCTGCTCGCCATCACCACCCTGATCGTCGGCGTCGGCCGGCTCGGTGACCTGGTCGGCCGCCGCCGGCTGCTCCTGGGCGGGATCCTGCTGTTCACCGTCGCCTCGGTCGCCTGCGGGGCCGCGCCCACGCTCTGGCTGCTGATCGCCGCACGGGCGGTGCAGGGTCTCGGCGCGGCCGTCATGATGGCCCTCACGATGGCCTTCGTCGGGGAGGCGGTCCCGAAGGCGCGGACCGGCAGCGCCATGGGGCTGCTCGGCACGATGTCCGCGGTCGGCACCGCTCTGGGCCCGTCGCTGGGCGGCGCCCTGATCGCCGGTCCCGGCTGGCGGGCGATCTTCTTCGTCAACGTGCCGCTGGGCGTCCTGACCTTCGCCCTCGCCCACCGCCACCTGCCCGTCGACCGGCAGCGGAACGGGGCCGGCCGGCCCCGCTTCGACCACCTGGGGACCCTGCTGCTCGCGCTCACGCTCGCGGCCTACGCCCTGGCCATGACCATCGGCCACGGCCGGTTCGGCCCGGTCAACCTCGCCCTGCTGCTGGCCGCCGCCCTGGGAGTCGGCCTGTTCGTACGCACCGAGGCGCGAGCGGCGTCACCGCTGATCCGGGGGGCGTTCTTCCGTGATCCCGTGCTGCGCGCGGGACTCGTCACGAGCGCGCTCGTCTCGACGGTGGTGATGGCGACGCTGGTGGTCGGGCCGTTCTACCTTTCCCGGACGCTCGGGCTCGACGCGGTCCTCGTCGGACTCGTGCTGTCGACCGGTCCGCTGGTCGCCGCGCTGACCGGGGTGCCGGCCGGCCGCATCGTGGACCGCTTCGGCGCCCCGCGCACGACCGCCGCCGGGCTCAGCGTGACCGCGGCCGGCGCCCTCGCCCTGTCCTTGACCCCGGAGACCTTCGGCGTGCTCGGCTACGTCGCGCCCCTCGCGGTCGTCACCGCCGGGTACGCGGTGTTCCAGACGGCCAACAACACCGCCGTCATGGCGGACGTCCGCGCCGATCAGCGGGGTGTCGTCTCGGGCATGCTCAACCTCTCGCGCAATCTCGGGCTCGTCACCGGTGCGTCCGTCATGGGTGCCGTGTTCGCACTCGCGTCGGCGACGGCCGACCTCACCACCGCGGGCCCGCACGCCGTCGCCACCGGCATGCGGGTCACGTTCGCGGTCGCGGCGGTCCTGGTCCTCCTCGCACTCGCCGTCGCCCTGGCCGGACGCCCGCAGGAGGGCGGGCTGCGGGGCGGGGGCTGAAGGCCCGCCCCGCCGGAGGTCACGCAGGGTCACCCTGCGGAAACGGCCCCGCGCGGGCCCGCGCGCCTCTACCGTGCCCTGAGGTGATGGGCACGGCACCGGAGGTGGGGCGGATGGACGAACAAGAGGACATGCGGCTGGCGGGGATGACGCCGGAGATCTCCCGCCGCACCCTCACCATGCTGCGCGGCCTCGCGGGCCTGGAGCCGCCCGAGCAGGTGCCGGAGGACGCCATGGTCGTCGCCGACGCCATCCTGGCCGAGCACGGCACGGACGGGCTCCGGGTGCTGGTGATGACGCTGGCGTCCTGGGCGACGGCCCAGATCGAGAACGTCGCCGAGCTCAGCGGGCGCAGCCACGAGGCGGTGCTGGACGCCATGGAGCTGGCCTGCCTGGAGGCGAATGCCGAGGACTAGGACGTCTCTTCCGGCTCCCGGAGGAGACGGTTCCGCGTGGCGCTCGGAAGAAAGACGGTCCGGGCCGGCCGGGATCGGGCGGGCGTCGGCGACACTGGGAGAGCAGGAGCGTCGCCGGGGGGCCGTTCGTGATCGGAGGCCGTCGTG
This sequence comes from Streptomyces sp. NBC_00207, assembly GCF_045160965.1. Taxonomy (NCBI): domain Bacteria; kingdom Bacillati; phylum Actinomycetota; class Actinomycetes; order Kitasatosporales; family Streptomycetaceae; genus Streptomyces; species Streptomyces sp. NBC_00207. The sequence goes on from NZ_CP130715.1 coordinate 1,175,533, forward strand.
AGCACACCTTCCCCCATCCGCATCGCTGCCGTCCTGTCCACGGAGCACCGCGGACGGCTGATGTCGCAGGCCCATGAGGTCAATTTCCCGGAGAACGCGCGGATCTTCGACGAAGGCAACCGGGCGGAATCCTTCTGGATCGTGCGCTCCGGCACGGTGACCCTGGAGATTCCCGTGGCCGGCCGCCGGCCCGCGGCCGTGGAGAACCTCGGCCCCGGTGAGCTGGTGGGCTGGTCCTGGCTGTTCCCGCCGTACGTGTGGCAGCTCGGCGCGGAGGCGATGACGCCGGTGCGCGCCTACGAGTTCGACGCCGCGGCCGTACGGATGCTGATGGACGCCGATCCCGCCTTCGGGTCGGCGATCGGGCACTGGGTCGGTCGCGTGCTCGCGATGCGGCTCCAGCAGACCCGCACCCGGCTGCTCGATCTGTACGCCCCGCGGCTGAGCGCGGCCGGCTAGGCAAGGCCGTCCGGGCCACCGGCATCGGCGGCGGTCCGGTAGGGCGGTCCGGTAGGGCGGCCTGCTGCCCGAATGGCCGGTCGACGGGTGGCCGCGCACGATGGAAGGGTGCGAAGCGAGGCTTACGGCACGGGCAGCGGACCGGTGTCCGGATTCCTGGAGAACCCGGTCGTCGGGATGGCTCCGTGGATCGTCTTCTCCCTGCTGGTCGGACCGGGACGCTTCGAGATGGCGGTCGGGATCGCCCTGGCGGCGGCCGTCACCCTGGTCGTCGTGAGCCGTGTGGTCAACCGGGGCAGCTCCTGGAAGCTGCTGGAAGTGGCCGACGTGGTCTTCTTCGCCGCGCTGGCCGTCATCGGCGCCCTGGCGAGCGAGGGCACGCTGCGCTGGCTGGAGACGTACGCGGGCGAGGTCGCGAACATCACCCTCGCCGTGATCGCCTTCGGCTCCATGGCGGTGGGAATGCCCTTCACCATCCAGTACGCCCGCGAGCAGGTCGATCCGGCCCTGTGGCACACGCCCGGCTTCGTCCGGACCAACTACGTGATCACTGCGGTGTGGGGTCTCGCCTTCCTGGTGGCGGCCGTCGCGGGTGCCTACGGCGACCTGGTCCTGCACAACCCGGACAACATCTGGACCGGCTGGATCATCCAGATCCTGGCGATCGTCGCCGCGCTCCGCTTCACCGTCTGGTACCCGGACGTGGTCCGGGCCCGCGCCGCGCGCGAGGCGACCGGCCAGGGGCCCGAACCGCTCCGCCTGGCCGGGCTGCTGCTGCCCCTGGCCGGCTTGCTGGTGCCGATCGGGATCGCCGTCCTCGTCTTCGACGGCAACGTGTGGTGGCTCGGTGTGGCCCTGATCGTGGCCGGCGCACTCCTGACGAAGGCGCTCCAGTCGCAGAACTGAGCCTCGCCGCCCGCCGCGACGGGCTTTTCAAGGCCGACCCCACGGCAACTCCCCCCGGCTCAGGGCGGTAGCGTAGGGATGACATAAAACCATGGGCAAGTATGTGTCGGTGTAGTCCGATTCATGCCGCCCGTCGCCGGCCGCGATGTCACCGCCTGGCTGTTGGTTGCGTCTCACCCTCTGAGCAAGGAGCTCCGCACGCATGTCCATACCACCGCAGCCGCCGTCGTCCCCCCAGCCGTACCCGCCGTCGGGACCGTACGGGCAGCCGGTGCAACCCGGGCCGTACGGCGGCCCTCAGGGCTGGCCGGGGCAGCCGCCGATGGTGTCGCAGAAGACCAACGCGCTGGCCATCGTCGCGTTCGTCATGTCGCTCCTCTGCGGTATCCCGCTGGTCCCGCTGATCCTCGGCATCATCGCCCTCTCCCAGATCCGCAACCGGGGTGAGAAGGGCAAGGGCCTCGCCGTCGCGGCCATCGTCATCCACAGCCTCATGCTCGCGTTCTACGCGATCGTGCTGACCCTCGGACTGACCGGGGTGCTGGACGACGCCGCGCCGAAGCGCGACACCAGCGGCCAGGTCACCGGATCGGGCTCCAGCAAGGTGCAGGACATCCGCAAGGGGGACTGCTTCAACACGGGCGGCGATCTGGCGGAGTACCAGGACAAGGACGGCGGCCAGGCCGGCTACTCGGTGAGCATCGTGCCCTGCGACCAGGCGCACGAGGGTGAGGCGTACGCCGTCTTCAACCTGGACGACGGGGCGTACCCGGGCACGGAGAAGGTCGTCAAGTCCGCCGAGGAGAAGTGCTCCGGCACGGCTCTCACCGACTACGTGGGCAAGAACGCGAAGGTCTCGGACAAGCTGGAGGTCTTCTACTACTACCCGCAGCCCAGCACCTGGACGTTCGGCGACCGTGAGATCACCTGCTTCGTGGGCGACCCCAGCGGCGCGAGCACCGGATCGATCCGCTCCGCCGGGTCCTGACCTCCTGCCTCCGGCCCGATCGGCAGGACACCGCCTCTAGTCCCTGGCGCCGGCCGTCTCGGCCGGCCGGCGCCGCAGGACCAGTGCGGCCGGGGTGACGGCCGAGACGACCGCGAGGGCCGCGCAGGCGGCGACCGTCGCGCCGAGGACGTCCCACGGGATCACGATGCCGCCCGGGACGTCCAGGAGCCCGAACGCCCAGCGGATGCCGGCCAGGTTCAGGACGGCGACCAGGGAGCCGACGACCGCGCCGACGAGGACGACCGTCAGGGATTCCCCCGCCACCAGCCGGAGCACCTGCCACCGGGTGGCGCCGGCCAGGCGCAGCGCCGCGAGTTCGCGGGCCCGGTCGGCGGTGGCCATCACGAGGGTGTTGGCGAGTGCGATGCCGGTGTAGAGCAGGGCGATGCCGAGGACCAGAAGGAAGCCCAGCCGGGTGGTGCGCTTGGTCTCGGGGTGACTGGCGGCCACCCACTGGTCCTTGGTCAGGGCCCGGCCCCCGGCCCGCGCCGCCGCCTCGGCCAGCCCGGACCCCACCTCCGCGGCGTCCGCGCCCGGGGCCAGCCGTACGTCGATCCGGTCCACCGGCGCCCCGGCGGCGTTGGCCGGGGTGACGTAGGCCCCGTTGTTGCCGGTGCCGATGCTCATCACGGCGGCGATCCGCAGGTTCTTGCGGGTGCCGTCGCCGAGCCACACGTCGACGCGCGATCCGACGGTGTGCCGCTCCCACTCCTGCGTGACGATGACGGAGTCGTCGTCGAGGTCGCTCAGCCTGCCCGCGACGAGGGGCGGTTCGGCCGTCCGGGCGAGGGCCTTCGGGTCGGCGGCGCGGGCGTCGGAGCGGATCAGCGCCACGCCCTCCTCCAGCACGTGGACCGTGGTCGCGGCAGTGGCGGACACCTCGGTCCCGGGCACGGCCCGGATCCGTTCGACGGCCGCCCGGTCGAAGCCTCCCGCCCCGCCCGTGATGACGAAGTCGGCGCTGGTCTGCTGCCGGATCTCGGCGGCCCTGGCCTCGCCCAGGGTGGCGGTCGTGCCGAGCAGGGATCCGGCGAGGGCGACGGTGACGAGGACGGGGGCGGCGATGGCCGCCGTACGCCGGATGCCCGCGGCCGCGTTCTCCCGGATCAGCATCCCGCCGGCGCCCGGCAGCCGGGCCGGAAGCCAGGCGACCAGCCTGGCCAGTGGCCGGACGAGCACCGGGGCCAGCAGCGCGAACGCGACGATGAACAGCATCGGGCGGGTGATGTACGTCTTGCGGTGGAGCAGGTCCGACGGGTCGGTGAGCAGCGCGTGCGCGAGGGTGCCGAGACCGGCCAGCAGCAGTGCGGCGCCGAGGATCCAGCGGCCCGGGGTCATGGTCCTCGTCTCGACGGCGGCTTCGCGCAGGGCCTCGGCGGGTCCGACCCGCCCTGCCCGCCAGGAGGCGGCGAGGACTCCGGCGAGGGCGACGAGCAGGCCGGTCCAGAAGGCCGCGTGGAGGGGCCAGGTGGCGTCGCCGATGGCGAACCACCGCGGTGCGATGCCGTCTTCCACCAGACACCGGGCGAGCACGGGTGCCCCGTACGCCCCCAGCAGGCAGCCCGCGGCGGAGGCGAGTACGCCGAGGACCAGCGCCTCGGCCAACACCGTGCGGCGGACCTGGCCCGGGGTGGCGCCGGCCGTGCGCAGCAGGGCGAACTCCTTGCGGCGCTGGGCGACGGCGAAGGCGAAGGTGGAGGCGACGACGAAGGCGGAGACGAAGCCGGTGACCCCGCCGGACGTGCCGAGCAGGGCGTTCACCGCGAGCAGCGCCTCGCTGTCGCGCTCCGGGTCGGGGTCGGCGTGGCGGCGGTCCCGGCCGGTGAGGACCCGTACGTCCGGGTCCTGGCCCACGGCGGCGCGTACGGCGGCCGGTTCGGCGGCGACGACGAGCTGGTCGATGGCGGGTGACAGCCGGGAGGCGCGGGCGTCGGTCCAGAACACGGCGTCCTCGAAGCCGTGTCCGCCGCCGGGCGCCGCGACCGTGCCGACGACGGTGGCGGGTCCGCGGTCGGTGGTCAGCCGGGTGCCGGGCGCGGCCCAGCCGGTGGTGACGACCTCCTCGTCGGACTGCGGGGCGCGGCCGTCGGCGAGGGCGTACGGGGCGAAGGCGGCGACCGACCAGGGGTGGCCGACGAGTTGCTCCGGTGCGCCGTCGGCGCGGACGGGGAAGGACCGGTCCTCGGTGGTCCGGCCGAGGGCGGCCAGCCGCTGGGCAAGGCCGCGGTCGACGGGTTTGGGGTGGGCGAGCCGGCGGGTGCGCTCTCCGTTCGGGGTCGGGACGCGCAGGACGTCGTCGCCCTTGACGACGACGGGGGCTTGGGCGAACCGTTCGGGCAGGCGCTGCGGGGCGTCCAGGGTGGCGGCGAGCCCGAGGCCCGTGGTGGCGACCAGGCCGACGCCGAGGGCCAGTGCGAGGAAACTTCCGACGAAGGTGACCCAGCGGGTGCGCGCGGTGCGCAGGGCGATGCTCAGCACGGCGCGGCCTCCAGCGTGGTCATGTGGGCGGCGATGTCCGGGGCGCTCGCGCCGGCCAGTTCGCCGTTCAGGCGGCCGTCGGCGAGGAAGACGACACGGTCCGCGTAGGAGGCGGCCACGGGGTCGTGGGTGACCATGACGACCGTCTGGCGGTCGGTGTCGACCATGGCCCGGAGCAGGGTGAGCACCTCGCGGCCGGTCCGCGAGTCCAGGGCGCCGGTGGGCTCGTCGCCGAAGAGCACGTCGGGGCGGGTGATGAGGGCCCGGGCCAGGGCCACGCGCTGCTGCTGGCCGCCGGACAGCCGGGCGGGCCGGTGCCGGGCCCGTTCGCTCAGGCCCACCCGGGCCAGGACCTCGCGGACTTCGGCCTTGGCGGGGCGGCGGCCGGCGAGGCGCAGCGGCAGGGCCACGTTCTGCTCGGCGGTCAGGGCGGGCAGCAGGTTGAAGGCCTGGAAGACGAAGCCGATCCGGTCCCGGCGCAGCAGGGTCAGCCGGGTCTCGCTCAGTCCGCCGAGTTCCGTGCCGCCGATGGTGACGGTGCCGGACGTGGGCCGGTCGAGTCCGGCGGCGCACTGCAGCAGGGTGGACTTGCCGGAGCCGGAGGGGCCCATGACGGCGGTGAAGGTGCCCTGGGGGAAGCCGAGGGAGACCTGGTCGAGGGCGGTGACCGCCCGGTCGCCGGTCCCGTGGACCCGGCTGACGTCCCTGAGTTGGATCGCGTCGTTTTCCATGCCCCGACTCAACCGTCCCGGACGGTCCGGCACAGCGGGCCTGGAGGGTGTTCCGGGGGTGGGGCCAGACCTACCCCCGGAGGGGTTCCAGACCCCGTCCGGGCCGATCACGGCCTGCTCGGCCAAAGGTTTCGGGGGCGTTTCCCGGTCGGTGTTCGGCCGATTCGGCGGGCCGCTCCCCCACAGGTCAGCCCACTCCCACCGCTGCGGTCTGCAGTCATTCGTACACGATGGGTGACGAGAAATGGGGGTGCGAACGGGCGTTCGCGGCCCGCGTGGGCAAGACTCTGTCCGCTATCCGAAACACCAACCCAAGGGAGTGTTCGAAATGCGGTCCATCGCAAGGGGTCTCGGGCTCGGTTCCGCCGCCATGGCGCTCACCGCGCTCACCGCACTGGCCTGGCCGGGTACGGCCGGGGCCGCGCCGGCCGGTACGGAGAGCCTGTACGCGCCGTCCGCGCTCGTGCTCGGCGTGACGGCGGGACAGGACGCCGACAGCGGCACGGTGCTGCGTGCGGTGACGCTCGTCTGTGCGCCGACGCCGGGCGGGACGCACCCGAACCCGGTTGCCGCGTGCGCCGAGTTACGCGCGAACGGTTCCCGGCTGGACCGGCTCGCGGCCCCGGCCGCCGACGCGGTGTGTACCAGGGAGTGGAACCCGATGACGGTGACGGCCGACGGGGTGTGGCAGGGCCGCCGCCTCAGCTACTCGTACACCTTCGCCAATCCGTGCGGCTTCCGGAACACCACGGGCGTGCTGTTCGACTTCTGACCCTCCGTGACACGACGGGCCGGGCGGCGCCGTGCGACCGCCGTCCGGCTCACCGGGTCCCGACGACGCGCGCTCTCAGCCCAGTTCGAGGCTGGTCACCCCGAACAGCTCGGCCAGGGCGAGGTCCGGGGCCGGGCCGGTGTACATCCGGGCGGTCTCGAAGACCGGGACCAGGCCGAGGCCCGCGAGGAGCGCCGTGGCCTGCGGGTTCGCGTCCGGCGCGTCCACGGAGACCACGCCTGCGGGCGCGTGCCGGGCGAGCCGCAGCAGCAGGGCGGCCGCCACCGCCGGGTCGGCCGCGTACAGCGGGCCGATCCGGTGGGCGGCGCTGCACGGGCGGATCACGCCGAGGCCTTCGACCCGGCCGTCGCGGACGGCGGCCAGTGCCGTGCGGCCGGGCAGCCCGGTCCAGGCGGACAGGAAGGCGGGGCGGGGTTCGGGGAAGAACCGCCGGTCATAGGCGGCGAGCAGGGCGAAGGGCAGCGAGGCCGCGTCCACGATCGCGACCCCGGCGTCGGCCCCGGCCCCGGTGCCGTTCTCGCTCTCGCCCTCGCTCTCGGCCGTGCCGCCGCCGTACCCCTCGGGGACACCCTCGTAGCGGACGTTGTTCCAGGCCGGAAGGAAGCCGGACTTGCGGTAGTTGTCCTGCTGGGCGACGACCCCGTCCAGGCCCACGAGCCGGCCGTCGAGGCGTTCCATGCCGGCGTGCCACAGCCGGATGCCGTAGCCCTGGCCGCGGAAGGCCGGGCGGGCGATGTAGAGGCCGATGAAGCCGAAGCCGGCCCCGTACCGGACGGCGGAGATGCAGGCCACCGGTTCGCCGTCGAGCCGGCCGACGAGGAAGCCCTCCGGGTCGGCGACCGCGAACGCGAACCGGTCCGAGTCCCCCGGGTTCCAGCCCTCCTCGTCGGCCCAGCCGCGCATCAGTTCCATGTCGGCGGCGCTCGCGCCGGTGATCTCGAATCCCGTCATGCCGGTGTTGTACCAGACCCGGACGGTGTGCGCAGGAGTGCCTGACCGGCCGTCAACAGCTGTACGAACGCGGTGAGATCGGCCTCCCGGTGGAGGTCGCTGACCTGCCCGTCGCCCACTTCGACGACCCGCCAGGCCCCGTCCGCGCGCAGCGCGAGGTCAGTGGTCACGAAGGGGCAGCCCAGCGCTTCGACGGCAGCCCGTACCGGTTCGAGGTCAGGCTCGGCGACCTCGGGGACCTCGGCGACCGCACTGTCGGGGTGGGCGGTGACCAGCCGGGGCACCCCGTCGCGCCACCACACGCGCACCTCCGCGGCCGCCCCTTGCGGCACGACGAAGGTCTCGAAGGCCCTCAGCACCACCCCGCCCGCCAGGAACTCGTCCTGGAGTTCGACGAAGCGTGCGACCACCCGGTGCAGGGCGGCCGGATCGGCGAGGTCGGGCACGTAACAGGCCTCGGCCCACTCGTGCTTGCGGGACTTCACGTAGTCCTTGACCACGGCGGACCCCGGCGGCAGGCCGGCGGCGAGGGCCGCGAGCCGCTGCGGGTCCGGGACCTCCCCCGGCGCCGTGGGCAGCCAGCCGCTGACCGGGGTCAGGCCGGCGAAGGTCCCGTACCAGCCGGGGAGTTCGTGCGCGCGCCGGTACGCCTCGGGGGTGACGACGAGTTCGGCGCCGCGCAGGCGCAGGGCGGCGTCCAGTTCGGCGTACCGCCCCGCGGGGAGCATCCAGCCCCGGTACCAGACGGCTCCCGTCCCCTCGGGCACCCGCGCCACCGCCCGTTCGGGGTCCCCGGCGAGCAGCGCGTCGTGGTCGACGAGCAGGGCCGTGCCGCCGACGGCGCGCAGCTGCCGGGCCTCCGCCGCGAAGTGGGCGTCGGCCCGGCGCTCGTTCAGCGGGTCGTGGCAGTAGAGGACGGTGGTGGTCGCGGTCGTCGTCGGCATGCGCCCACCCTACGGACGGCCCCGCGGATCACCGTACGGATTTCAGCCCGCGCAGATCACGTCGTCGAGCCGGATGGGCTTGGAGTCGAGGCGGACGTACGCGGTGAAGGTATCGGTGACCCCGCCGGCCCAGTGGGTGGTGACGGTCGCCCAGCCGACGCCGGCCGACTGGGCGACGGTGACCGGGCCGATGCCGATGCTCTGCGGTTCGTTCTGGGAGCAGAGCAGGACGTCGGAGTCCGCATTCACCTGCTGTCTGTCCTTGAGGATCTGCGAGACGTGCTGCTCGCGGTCGTGCGGGGACGGGCCGTGGGCGCCGTAGAAGGTGGCGAGGAAGCGGCTGATCTGATCGGCGGTGTGCCCCTCCGCGATCGCGACGGGTGCGACGGACGGGGCCGGCGCGGCGTGGGCGGGGACGGACGACAGGGCCGGCAGCGCGAGCAGGGTCAGCAGCAGGGCGCCGAGGCTGTGCGGCTTGAGCATCATGCCCGGTTTTGTACCCGGCTGGCCGGTGCACAGGGAGGGAGCCGCGCGGATCTCACTCCTGTGGGGGGCGGGATTCACCGCAGAAACGACCCTCCGGCGCCCTCGCGGCAGGGGCGCGGTAATGGGGTCGCGGGCGCCCGGCGCCGGTACATAGGGTCGGAGCATGGGAAAGCCGCTTGTCGCAGTGTTCAGCGGGGCCGGGATGTCCACCGACTCCGGGATTCCGGACTACCGGGGGCCACAGGGCCTGTGGCGCCGGGAACCGGACGCCGAGAAGCTCGTCACCTACGAGTACTACATGGCCGATCCGGAGATCCGGCGCCGGTCCTGGCTGATGCGGGCCGAGCTCGCCGCCCTCGGGGCACGGCCGAACGCCGCGCACCTGGCCGTGGCCGAGCTCGAACACGGCGGCACCCCCGTCCGGGTCATCACCCAGAACGTGGACGGGCTGCACCAGCTCGCCGGGATGCCCGCGCGCAAGGTGTTCGAGCTGCACGGCACCTCCCGGTCGGTGGTGTGCACGGCCTGTCACGCCCGCTCGGCCATGGACGAGGCGCTGGCCCGGGTCGCCGCCGGGGAACCGGATCCCGCCTGTCTGACGTGCGGCGGGATCCTGAAGGCGGCGACCGTGATGTTCGGGGAGCGGCTCGATCCCGTGGTGCTGGGGCACGCGATGGCCGTGGCCAAGGGGTGCCAGGTCTTCATCGCCGCCGGTTCCACCTTGCAGGTGCAGCCCGCGGCATCACTGGCCGGGATGGCCGCCGAGGCCGGGGCCCGGCTGATCATCGTGAACGCGGAGGAGACCCCGTACGACTCCCTGGCCGACGAGGTCGTCCGCGAGCCGATCGGCACCGCCCTGCCCGCGCTGCTGGCCGGGATCGCCGCGGGCTGATCCAGGCCGGCGGCCTGATGCGCGCCGCGTCGGATTCGGTCAATCCCCTGCCCACTTGGCCGAGATGGCCCCAATGATGCCCTTTCAGGCAAATCTGACCGAAGATCATCCCACTTCTGGCACCCCGTCCCTCCATGATTCCCTACGGGCCCTCCGGGCCCTCACGGACGGCACGCAGCCGTCTGCACAGGGGTGGGAGGGCGGAAGTGACACACGTACTGGCCGAACGCGACGACGTGCTCCTGGCCGCGGCCGCCGCCGCTGCCCGGGCCCGCACCGGGAGGGGCAGCTGGCTGATGCTGGCCGCGCCGCCCGGCCGGGGCCGGAGCGCCGTGCTCGACACCGTGGTCCGGCGGGCGGGTTCCGACCACGGCGTACGGGTGCTGTCGGCGCGCTGCTCGCCCGAGGAGACCGCCTTCCCCTTCGCCCTCGTACGCCAGGTGTTCCCCGGCGCCGACGGCGTTCCCTTCACCGATCCCGCCGCCGAGCAGGAACAGGAGCTCTTCCACCGGCTCCTGGACCTGCTGACCCGGACCGCAGCAGTCCGGCCCGTGCTGCTGGCCGTCGACGACCTGCACTGCGCGGACCCGGTGTCACGCCGCTGGATCGGCTACCTGGCGCGCCGGATCGCCGGGCTTCCGATCCTGCTGCTGGCGACCGAATGCCGTGAGCACTCCGACGTCACCTGGCTGCCCCGCACCACGGGCGCGTGCCACCCGCTTCCCCCGCTCGGGCAGGACGCCGTCACACGGCTCGCGCGCGAGCGCGGGCTGGCTCCCGAACAGCGTGCCACGCTCCGGGACGCGACCGCGGGCAACCCCGCCCTCGTGCAGGCACTCCTCACCGACCTGGCCGACTCCGCCCGCTCCCCCGACCCGGGAACCGGGCACGCCTCGGACCCGCCGGGCGGCGTTCCTCCCGCCCGCTACCGCGACGCGCTCGCCCGCTGGATCCGGCACCGCGCCGACGACGAAGCCCGCCACATCGCCCTGGCCCTCGCCATCACCGCCCGATGCTCTCCCGCCACCGGTTCCGCCCTGCTCCAGGAGGCCTTGACGCTCTGTCCGGCCCGCCACGCGGCCGCGCCCTGCGCGCCGCGGCTGGCCCGGCTGCTCTCCCACCCGCTCGCCCTCGCAGCCGTACTGGACGCGGCCGACCCCACCGAACTGGCGGGCCTGCACACCCGCGCCGCCCGGCTGCTCCACGACCGCGGCGCCCCCGCCGCTGCCGTCGCCGCCCACCTGCTGCACCTGGAGCGCCCGCGGGCGAGGTGGATGGCACGCTGCCTCGAGGAGGCTGCCGACGACGCCGTACGGGCCGGGCACACCGAAGAGGCCGCCGGACTGCTGCGCCACGCCCTGCGGACGCAGCCGCCGCCGGCCCGGGACCGGCACGCCGACCTCACGATGCGCCTCGGATCGCTGGAGTTCCCGCAGAGCGCCGCGGCAGGCATCCGCAGGCTCCGCACGGGCCTCGACATGCACCCCGACCGCCGGGAACGCGCCGCCGCGGCACCCGCTCTCGGCGCGGCCCTCGCGGCCCGCGGGCGCACGGACAGTGCGCTGGGCGTCCTGCACCGGGCGAGCAGCGGCGCCGACGACGACGAGCTGGTGCACGTCCTGCAGACGGTCGCCGCCCTCATCTCCTCGCACGACGCGGTCGCCTGGCGCGATGCCGTCGCGGGCCTGCGCACCCTCGCCCCCACGGCCTCGCCCGCCGTCGAACCGCTGGTCTGCGGTCTGATCGCCGAGTACGAGACAGGTGCCGGGCTCCTCTCCGCGGCCGAGGTCCTCGACCGGATCCAGCCCCGGCTGACCGGGGCACCGGTCCACCCGCGACTGCGCACCGCCTGGCTCGGCAGCGCCGCCACCCTGCTGCAGTGGGCCGACCGGCTGGACGACGCCCGGGCCCTCGCCCGGCAGGGGCTGCCCGTGCCGCCGACACCGCCGGACCTGACCGACGCGGGCCTTCAATGCCTGCTCAGCGCCCGGGCGGAAGCGGCACTCTGGGCGGGTGACTTCCGGAGCGTCATCGCCGAGAACACCCTCCTGGCACACACCTGCACCGGACGCGGCATCCGCGCACCCCACCTGGTCTCCATGGTGGCGCTGGCCCGGTACGAGCTCGGCCTGCGCGACCAGGCCTGGCAGCTCCTGTCCACACCCGACGAGACCACCGCGGACAGCTCCTGGGAGTGGAACGAACTGCGCTACGCGCGCGCCCTGCTCCACGGCTTCGAGGGACGGTGGCAGGCCGCGCTCGACGACCACCTCGCCTGCGGCACCGGCCAGAGCGCCCGCGACTTCGTCAGTCCCGTGGCCACTCCGTGGCGTTCCGGTGCGGCCCTCGCCCTGGTCCGTCTCGGCCGGGCGGGCGAGGCACGGGAGCTGGCCGAGGAGGAACTGCGCCACGCACGCCGCTGGGGCACCCCTCGGACGGTCGGCAGGGCGCTCCGGGCCCACGCCGCGGCCGTCGGCGGCCGGCAGGGACTGGAGTCCCTCACCGAGGCGGCCGCCCTGCTGGAGGGAGCGCCCGCGCCGGTGGAGCGCGTCGAGATCCTGATCGACCTCGGCCGGGCGCGTATCGGGGCGGGGCTCGGCCGCAGGGGCCGGGACGATCTGCGCGTCGCCGACGCCGAGGCGGCCCGGCTGCTGTCCCCCGCGGGTGCCGGAGTCGGTCTGTCGGCCGGAGACCGCCCGGGCGACAGGGGCGCCGACCCGGCCGCCGTGCCGACGGGCCGACTGCTGCGCGCGACGAGCGCCGCGCTGCGCGACGCGAACGCCCGCACCACGACACGGGCCAGGACCGGCCCGGGCGCACTGACCGGAGCGGAACGGCGCGTCGTCGACCTCGCCGCCGAGGGGCACACGAACGCGCAGATCGGCGAGGCGCTCCACCTGTCCCGGCGCACGGTGGAAACCCATCTCACCAGTTCCTACCGGAAGTTGCAGGTGACCCGCCGCAGCCAGCTTGCGGCCGGCCTGGCCGGAACGGACACCGCCGGGGGCGGGCCACGGGACTGACCACGAGAACGCGCGGAGCACCGTGTTCGTGGTCTTCCACGATGTGCCGGGACCCGGCCGGCGGACAGAGTGGGCACCGCGCCGGACCGGCCCCCGCGGTCCGGCGCCACCTCCATCCGACCGGCTCCCGCCGCACCTTCGACGGAGCCGTGCACGAAAGGTACTGAGCATGAATTCCACGATGCGCACGTCCGTCCGCTCGGGTCTGGTCGCCCTGATCGCCGTGGCGGGGATGTCGGCCCCCCAGGCCGTCGCCGAGGCCCGCCCCGCGACCGTTCCCACCGCGCAGACCGCCTCGGACCTGGGGGTCATGCTGGCCCCCAACGAGCTGTGGCAGCTGCGCAAGCGGGGCAGCCGCTACGAGATCGCCAACGTCCACAGCGGCATGTGCCTGAAGGTGAAGGGCGGCTCGAACGACAGCGGGGCTCCGGTGGTCCAGGCCGAATGCGGGACCGCGAGCGAGCAGTTGTGGAAGTCGGAGGTCACCGACGGCGGCACGTTCATCCAGCTGCGCAACGCCAACTCCGGCAAGTGCCTCGACATCGCGGGGGGGTACGGCGCGCAAGGGCGCCAAGATCGTCCAGTGGGACTGCAACGGCGGCCTGAACCAGAAGTGGTGGGACACGGACAACATCGACGGCAACCCCGGCTGGTGGATCAGCGGCACCACCCCGAGCGGTGCCCCCACCTGGATGTGCCTGGACATGCCCGGCGCCAGCACGTCCTCCGGCACGCAGGCCGCCGTGTGGGAGTGCGTCTAGCCACCCGCCGCCTGGCCCTGCCCGACCGGGGAGGGCGGGGCCAGGGGACAGTGCACTCCTAGGCCGCGTCGGCCGCCCGGCGCATCTCCGCCACGTCCAGCTTCTTCATCTTCATCATCGCGGCGGTGGCCCGGGCGGCCCGCTCCGGGTCCGGGTCGCTGACCAGGTCGACCGCGCCCGGCGGAATGACCTGCCAGGACACCCCGAACCTGTCCTTGACCCAGCCGCAGGCGGACTCCTGGCCGCCGTCCTTGGTCAGCGTGTCGTAGTAGTAGTCCGCCTCGGGCTCGTCGGCGCAGTTGATCATGAAGGAGATCGCCTCGGTGAAGGGGAACTGCGGTCCGCCGTTGAGGCCGACGAAATTCTGCCCGTTGATCTCGAACTCGACGGTCATCACCGAGCCCGCCGCTCCTGGGTTCGCCTCCGTGTAGCGCGCGATCCGGCCGATCCTGCCGTCCTTGAACACGGACACGTAGTACTCGGCGGCCGCTTCCGCGTCGCCGTCGAACCACAGACACGTGGTGAAACCGTTGCCGCTCATCTCTGCCTCCAGGCCGGTGCGTGGACGGTGGATACCGTTCCGCACATACAGACCGGCCCCGGGCCCGAAATTCATCGGTGGCCCGGGGCCGGTCTGTGTTCAGCCGGGTTTTTCGCCCGTACGGCTCACTTCGCGGGCGCCGCACCCATGGCGAGCATGCGGTCGACGACGCGCGCGGTGGCGTTGCCGTCGTCCAGGTCGCAGAACTCCTCGCGGAACGCCGCCCGCGCCTCGGCGTACTGCGCCCCGACCTCGTCGGCGTTGCGCACGGCCTCGATCAGGCTCGGCGAGTCCGCCAGCAGCGGGCCGGGGGCCTTCTCCTCCAGGTCGAAGTTGAAGCCGCGCAGCGTGCCGCGGTAGTGCGCCAGGTCGTACGTGAAGAGCAGGATCGGCCGGTCGGTGTGCGCGAAGTCGAAGATCGCGGAGGAGTAGTCCGAGATCAACACGTCGGCGACCAGCAGCAGGTCGGCGGCGTCGGGCCAGCGGGACACGTCGACGACGAAGCCGTCGCGCACGCCCTCGCGGACCTGCTCGGTCACGTGGTGGTGGCCGCGGACCAGCAGGACGTGGTCCTCGCCCAGCTCACGGCGGGCCTGCTCCAGGTCGATGCGCAGGTCGAGCTTGTAGCCGCCCGACCAGCCCTCGCAGTTCTCGCGCCACGTCGGCATGTAGAGGACGACCTTCTTGCCCTCGGGCAGGCCGAGCCGCCGCCGGACCTCGGCGATCCGCTCGGCGTCGGGCCGCACGAGTGCGTCCGTACGCGGGCTGCCGGCCTCGATGACCTCGCCGTCGTAGCCGAGGGCGCGCTTGAGGATCGGCGTGGCGTAGGAGCTCGGGGAGGCCAGCAGGGACCACTGGGCACTGTCGTGCTCCAGCCCCTCCAGGATCTCCGGACTCGTGTAGTAGTCGTGCACGAAGTCGTGCCCGATCTGCTTGATCGGCGTACCGTGCCACGTCTGTACGACGACCTGGCCGGCGCGGCGCTGGAAGAGCCCCGGCACGTTGTCATTGGTCACGTAGTAGCGGGCGCGGGCCAACACCTCCCACGACTCCACGCTGCCGTACTGCACGGCGCGGGCGGTCGCCGGAACCTCGGCGCGGCCGTCGCGGACCAGCCAGATGTGCTCCAGCTTCTCGCCGCGGCGCAGCAGCTCCTCGTGGATGGCGCGCGGCGAGTCGCCGGCGCCGTTCCCCTGGAAGGTGTCGTAGACGACCATGTCCTTGACCGGCAGGGCGCGCTGCGCCGGGTAGGTCTCGAAACGGGCGACGCGCTGGGCGAAGTGGGAGCGGTCGTGCGGGCTCAGCAGCGGGTCGGCGACCAGCACCATGCGGTCGTGGAAGCGGGTCTCGACCCGCATCCGGCGGCCCTGCGTGCTGAAGGGGTGCGGGCCGGCGAAGAGCAGGCCCGGGCCCATCTGGACGGGCGCGCCGCGGTCGACGCCGAGCAGGCCCGCGGTGGTTCCGGCCTGGGCGACCGGGCGCAGCGTGGGCCACCAGCGGCCCTCGGGGAGCGTGGTCCGGCCGGCGTACGCCTCGGGGAGCACGGGCTGGAAGGTGGTCTCGAAGGCGTCCCCGTCACGGGTGAGCGGGTAGCTGAACTCCACGCCGTGCGCGTTGTGCAGGACGAGCTCGTACGGCTCGTCGGCGGGCGCCACGAACCGGCCCCGCAGGGTCACGGTGCCGTCCTCGGCCGTGACCTCGTCCACCAGCGGCGGGGAGGGCTGCACCGAGAGGGTCAGGTGTCCGGTGTTGCCGCGCTTGGCGAAGAGCGAGCGGCCGGTGTCCTCGCCGGGCAGGGGCAGGACCAGGCCGTTGAAGCCGCCGCGCTCGTCGTGGACGAGACGGTGCTCGGCGCCGTCGGCGCCGATCACGGAGAGGCTCCAGGGCTCGGGGGCCCACTCGCCGGGCTCGACCTCGGCGTCCGGTACGGCGGCCAGCTCGGCCAGCGCGACGCGTGCGGTGAAGGGGACGCGGCCGGAGCGGGCCGCGGCGGTCTCCAGCGGGAAGCTGAGGACGGCGCCGGTGGTGACGTGGACGGCCCGCAGTGCGGACGCGGCGCCGACCTCGGCGGAGAGCTCGCCGGTGATCTCGACGGCGTCGTCACCGGCGGGGTGGACGTCCAGGGCGCGGGCGCGGACGACCTCGACCTGGATGGTGAGGGAACCGGAGACGGCCGGGACGATCCGGACGTCGGGGGCCACCCACTGCGGGGGCGGGTTCTGGCCGGTGTCGTGCTCGCCGCCGCGCAGGCGGGCGCGGTGCAGACCGCCGGCGCCGGTGACGGCGATGGACGTGGTCCATATTCCGTCGCGCCACTTGCCGCCCGACTGGAAGATCGAGGGGTCGACGACGGCGGTGAAGCCGGCCCAGTCGGCGTGCCGCAGGGCGAGGTGCGGGGACTTCACGGTGGCCATCGGGGAGGCGACCGTACGGGCGCTGACCACGGAGCGGCGGCGCTTGCCGCCCTCGCGGAAGACCAGCATCTTGCGCGAGCCGAGGCGGCTCTCCGCGCCGAGGTGGCCGGGGAGGGCGTAGCCGCGCAGCAGCAGCTTGCCGTCGGCCCAGGCCGCCTGCTCCAGACGGCTGACGACGCGGCGCTCGCGCGGGCCGAGGGTGAGGACCTTGGCGGGGACCGGCGGGCGGCCCTGCAGGAAGGGATAGTCCGCCTGCGGGCGGGCGAGGCCCTTGACCGGCACGCTGTAGTGGTAGTCGCGCTGGTGGTGCAGGAGGGCGATGAAGTCCTCGACGCGGCCTTCGCCGGCCAGGTACGCCTTGAGCCGGTCGGCGACGGTCAGGTCGGGCCAGGGGCCGGTGCCGATCTCGCGGACCAGGCCGCCGACCTCCTTGACGAAGGCGGCGCGGAAGTCGGCACCGCCTTCGGCGACGTACTTGTAGATGAGCGGGAGTTCCTCGCTCAGCACGTTGTAGTCGTAGTCGCGCAGGTAGCGGACGTACTTGGCGCCCTGCTTGGCCTTGAGGGACTCGCGGACCAGGCGGACGGACTTCACGCGGTCGATCAGGGAGATCGGGTCGGTGGAGCGCTGGGTGATGGAGCGCTCGCCGGTCTCGCGGACGCGCCAGTGGTACACGCAGTCGCTGATGATGTCGACGCTGGACGCGAAGTAGTGCGCGGGGATGCTGACCGGGGCGTCCTCGTAGAGGATGCCCTCCGGGTACTGGAAGCCGTGCTCGTCCCAGAAGGTGCGCCGGTAGACCTTGTTCCACGCGGTGCGGTCGGTGACCAGCGCCGGGAACTTGGAGATGTGGGTCTTCAGCTGGGTCTTGGCGAAGGCGGCGCGGTGGCCCCACGACTGGTTCATGCCGACCGAGCGGAAGCGCTTGACGTTGCCGCCGGCGAAGTCGGAGCCCGTCTCGTCGAGGGCGTCGATCATCCGCTGGTAGGCGTAGTCGGGCATGGTGTCGTCGCTGTCGACGAAGGCCAGGTACTCGCTGTCCGGGTGGATGTGGCGGGCGCCGGCGTTGCGGGCGGCGCCGAGTCCGGCGTTCTCCTGCATCACGACGCGGAAGCGCTTGTCCCGGGCTGCGAAGGCCTTGGCTATGACGGCGCTGGTGTCCGTGGACCCGTCGTCCACGAGGATGGCCTCGAAGTCGCCGAAGGTCTGAGCGGCGATGGATTCCAGGCACTCGTCGAGGTAGAGCTCGACGTTGTAGACGGGGACGACGATGCTCAGGCGCGGGGGCATGGGTGGCGGGTTCTCCAGCGTTTTGTGCTTTATCGATGATCAGCTGCTCACAGCATCCTACTAGGTAGCAGAATCATGAACTCCTCCCTTATCGGGCATACCACGGCTGATCGCCGGGGCGGACGGCAAAGATTTAAGCCGTCCGCCACCTCGACGTCGCAGTCCCGGGTCAGACCTCCAGTTCGGCCTCGATCGACTTCAGCTGGTGGCGGGCCATCGCGAGGTTGGCCCGGCCCTTGTCGAGGGCGAGGTAGAGGAAGAAGCCGGAGGTGCCCCGGCCCTTCAGCAGACGGATCAGGTGGTACTGGCTGCCCAGGGTGATGAGGATGTCCTCGATCTCGTCCTTGAGGCCGAGCATCTCCATCGTGCGGACCTTGGCGCGGACCACGTCCGTGTTGCCGGCGGCGGCGACCGTGAGGTCCAGGTCCTTTCCGCCGCCGACGGTCCCGAGGGCCATGCCGCTGCCGTAGTCGACGAGGGCCGCGCCGAGCGCGCCTTCGATGACGGTGGTGGCTGCCTTGAGCGTGGTCTCGACGTTTGCCATGAGGGGTTCCTCTTTCTTCTTTCGTTGTGTCGTGCGCTGTGGCGGTACGTGGTGCAGGTTCGGTCCGGTGGCGCCGTACGGGGTCAGGCGGGCGGAGCGGGGGGCAGCGGGGGAAGCGGCGGAAGGCCGGAGCCGCGCCGCCCGATGATGTGGTCGATCAGTTCTGCTATCCGGAGGCTGGAGCGCCGGGCCTCGAGGTGGAGGCGCCCGACGTTGACGCGGGGCTCCGCGGTCAGGGTGAGGACGGCCGCCATGCCCGCCGCATAGGTGGCCACGTATCCGTCCTCGCCCCGCACCAGCAGCTCGCGGAACGCTCCCTGCCCGGTGCTGTCGCTCAGCCGCTGGGCCACGCCGAG
This sequence comes from Streptomyces sp. NBC_00207, assembly GCF_045160965.1. Taxonomy (NCBI): domain Bacteria; kingdom Bacillati; phylum Actinomycetota; class Actinomycetes; order Kitasatosporales; family Streptomycetaceae; genus Streptomyces; species Streptomyces sp. NBC_00207. Next base: position 1,194,111 of record NZ_CP130715.1, read on the forward strand.
GGCGGCCGCGGTCAGGGCCGCGATGGATTCGGCCTCGGCGGCGGCGCTGTCCTGGGCGAGGACGAAGCCGTCGGCGCTCGCGGCGAGCGCACCGGTGAGCTGGGGTACCCGGGCCCGCAGCCTGCGGAGCTCGGCGAGTATCTCGGCCTCCGCCTCGGGGGGCACCGTACTCATGTCGGGCTTTCTCCTTTCGGGCTGCCTCCGCTCGGAGCGGTCGGCGCGCAGGGCCGGTCGCAGCGGGAGCCTCACAGGCTTGCCTCCAGTGCGTCGCGTAAGCGGCGGAGCAGCGCCACATCGGGGGATTGGGCCTGGATCATCCAGTCGGGCAGGGGTGCCGCGACGGGGGGCGGAACCGGGGTGTGCGGGGTCTCGACCAGTCCGGCCGCCGCGAGGCGCCGTACGTCGAGAAGCGTGTGGAAGGCGGGCCGGCCCAGCACCCATGCGAGGTCCGCCGGGGTGCGTACGCCGTCGGCCTCGCGGAGCAGGATCCGCTGCCGGGCGCCGACCGTCTGGCCGGGCGAGGCCGCCCGGGGCACGACGGGCGCGGTGTCCAGCAGCGGGTACGGCCAGACCGCGTCGAGCAGTTCACGGCGGCGGCGTGTCTCCCGTTCGACGGCGGCGGCCGGGACGGAGCGGACGGAGCCGATCCAGTGGGTGGCCCCGCGGCGGAACCGGGAGGGCCCGCTGCCCGGGGAGAGCGCGAAGAACGCGGCGTCGAAGATGGCGGCCAGGTGGCAGATCTCCAGCTCCCCGCCGGAGAGCCCGCCGCTGTCCACGAGGAAGCGGGCGACCTGGCGGCGGGCGCCGGCCCGGTCGACGGCCTCGCGCCAGCGCTCGGGGGCGAGGCCACCGCCGGTGGTGAGCAGGACGTCGAGGCCGGGGGTGGCCGGACTCTCCGCGTGGACTATTCGGCCGTCCTCCAGGAAGAGGGTGCCGCGGTCGCGGAGCAGGGCGCCGGTGGCGCGCTCCGCGGCGAGCCGGGTGAGCAGGGGGGAGACGGCGGCGAAGGTGTTCGCGGCCGTGGCCGTGGCTGTGGCCGGGGTGGTCATCTGAGCACCAGCCCTTCGGCCAGGGCCCTGAGTCTGTGGCGGGCGAGGGCGAGGTTTCCGTCGGCCCGGTCGAGCCACAGGTGCAGGAAGACGCTGCTGTCGAAGCTCGTGTCGACGAAGCGCAGGACGTGGTAGCCGGTGCGGGTGGTGACGATCAGGTCCTCGACGGGCGGTCCGGCCGCGTCATCGCCCGACGCCGGCATGGCGAAGGACTCGTACTCGGCGGCCGCCCGGGCCAGCTCGGCGGTCTCGGCGGCGGTGGTCTCGTGGTCGCCCACAGGCGACTCCCCGGCGGTGCCGAGGGCCAGTCCGCTGCTCCAGTCGACCAGCGCGGCCCCCCGCGCACCAGGCAGGGCCATGGCTTCGAGCAGGCATTCGTCGATCCCGGGCACGCGGGCTCCCCTCCCGGCCGGATGTGCTGTTTGCACGGTCGTACGGCGCGACAGGAGGGAACCTACTCAACTTCCACAGCACGAAAGGGCGTTCTGGCATTTTCCGCTGGAACATGCCATGAAGCGCGTGAGAGCTTGGCCGGAACGCGTCGATATTTGATCACGAAGCGAGCGGAAGATCGTCCGCGAGACGGAACGAGCCGCCTTCCCGCTGAACGTACCCCTCATGACTGAGGGTCCGCAGGAGGTGGTAGACGGTGGGCAGCGGGATCCCGGTGACCCGGGCGAGCCGCTTGGCCGTCGCCCCGCCTTCGGCGTGCATCGCTTCCACGAGGCGCAGCGCGCGCTGCACGGAACCGATCAGGGTGGGGGTGCTGTCCTTCTGGCTGTGGTCGGTACCCATGGTGAGTCCCCCTGCTCGGTACGAGGCCTGGCAAACCCATCAAAGTCGCTCACTGGCCGCAAAACCAAGCGGACTCGCGTAAACCTGAGCATAAGATCACCGGATACCTGTCGGTCGGTTCCGCTAGCGCGTGCAGGTCACGTACGCCGGGAGCGGGGTGTCCTCGATCAGGTGGCGCGGCAGGCACAGCCCGAAGCGGTGTTCCAGGACGGCGAGGGTGTGACGGTCGCGGACCTCGTACGGTTCCCCGTCGGGGCGGGCGCACGCGCCGTCCGGCGCGAGTATCCTGGCCGCGATCAGCTCCGGAAGCAGGAAGTCCGGCTGGTGGCCGCCGCGCCAGCATTCCTCGCCGAGGCCGAAGCAGCACACCAGCTCGCCGTTGCGGGCGTACGCGAACTGCTTGGGCGGGTGGTCGGGCTGGGGGTCGAGGTGGACGGCCTCGACGCCGCCCCGGGAGACCTCGGCGAGCCGTTCCGCACCGGCCGGCAGGCCGTGTTCCACGGCGAAGGACCAGTCGCCCCACCGGCCGACCCGGGCCACGCCGTCCCCGTCGACCGTCTCCGTGACCATGCTCCAGGCGTCCAGGGCGCCCAGTGGCCCGGGCCGGACCCCTGGTACCGCGCCGAGCCGCGCGGCGAGTTCGTCGGGGCCGATGCCCCGGGCGAAGGTCAGGCCGACGAACCATCCGTCCCAGTCGGCCAGCCACTGGATTCCGCCGGCCGCGCCGGCTCCGCCCTCGGCCATGTGCGCCATCCCTGCACTCCCCACGGTCTCCCCCGCGACGCCGGCGCTCCCTCACCGGCACGATAGTCAGACCGCGGGCCGCTCCGGGAGGAGGCGCTCGACCATCGTCTCGATGAGCCCCTCCACCGGGTGGGCCTCCAGCATCGCGGGCGCGGTCAGGTCGTCCACGATCAGGCCCAGCATCGCGAGGTACAGCAGGACCACGCCCTGCCGGTCCCCGGGCAGGCCCGCCTCCATGTGCCAGGCGATGTTCGCCTCCAGCTCCTCGCCCTGGAACCCGGCCAGCTCCGCCTGGAGTTCGGGGCGCCGGGTGCCCTCCAGCCGCAGCTCCAGCATCGCGATGTGGACGCTGCGCTCGCGCCGCATCCGCTCCAGGAGGCGGGTCAGCAGCACCTTGGTGTCCAGCGGGCCGGCCAGGTCCGCCGGCTCCGGCGTCAGCCGCTCACGGGTGCGGTGCAGGATCTGCACGAGCAGCTGGGCCCGGTTGGCGAAGTAGTTCGAGGCGGTGCCCGTGGGCACACCCGCCTCGGCGTCCACCGCGCGCAGTGTCAGGCCGCGCGAGCCCTCGCGCGCCAGGACTTCGATGGCGGCGTCGAGTAGTGCGGCGCGGCGCTGCGGATTCTGGCGCATGGGCGGTCCCTGGGGGTGGGTGCGGCACATCGCGTGAGGCACATCGAGTGATCACTGCAAGTGCAGTGATTCGCACACGGTAGCGGATGCGCCCTCCCCGGGCCCTCCCCACGGTCCCCTCCCCCGTGTCAGGCTGCCCGTCATGGAGCGGATCATCGAGGAGATACGCGAGGACCTGTCCCGCCGGATCGCCGTCGCGGCGGACCGGCTCGCCGACCGGACGCTGACGGAGGATCCCGACTACGCCGCCCTGCTCGGCCGGGCCGAGCTGCGCGAGCGGATCCACCACCACCTGCGCCAGGCCGTCGAGGGCCTGGTCCGCAGCTCGCGGGGCCTGCCGGTCGACCTCGCCGACGCCCGGGCCACCGGTGCACTGCGGGCCGAACAGGGGCTGCCGCTCGCCTCCCTGCTGCGCACCTACCGCCGCGGCGGCCGGATGCTCTGGCAGACCCTCACCGAGGCCGTGGCCGCGCACGACCGGGCGGCACTGCCCCGGCTGCTGCCGGGCGCGACCGCATTGTGGGACGTACTCGACCAGATGACGGACGCCCTCACCGACGCGTACCGCCGCACCGAGGCCGCGCGCGCCGACCGTGACCGGGAGCGCCGGGCGGCCCTGCTGGACGTCCTGCTGGACGGGGCAGCCGACAGCGGCGGCCCGACGGCGGCGGAGGCCGCGGCACGGCTGGGCCTGCCGGAGCGGGGCCGGTTCGCGGTGGTCGTGGTGGGGTCCGGCGGCGAGGCCCTGTCCGCGGGGCCGGCCGCGGGCCCGGTCGGTGGTCCGGTCGGTGGTCCGGGCGACGCCCCCGCTCCGCGCGTGCTGTGGCGGGTCCGCGGCGACGGGGAGACCGGCCTGGTGGAGCTGGGCCACCATCCGCTGGAGTCCGTACGGGAGCTGCTCGCGCCGCTCGGCCTGCGCACCGGGGTCAGCCCGGTCGTCGGCGCGGCGGCCGAACTGGCCGGGGCGCACCGGCTGGCCGCCCTCGCGCTGCGCACGGCTCCCGAGTCCGGCGGCCCGCGCACGGCGCTGCTGGACGAGCGGCTGCCGGCGGCGCTGGTCGCCGCCGAGGCCGAACTCGCCGGCCGGCTGCGGCAGGTGGTGCTGGGTCCGGTGCTCGCGCTGCCCGCCGAGGACCGGCGCACCCTGCTGACCACCCTCGGCACCTGGCTCGCCTGCCAGGGCTCGACCACGTACGCCGCGCAGCGGCTGTACTGCCACCGCAACACCGTCTCCAACCGGCTGCGCCGTCTGGAGCAGCTCACCGGCCGCTCCCTCACCGACCCGCGGCAGGTGGTGGAACTGGCGCTGGCACACGCGGCGGTGGTCCAGCACGCCGCGGCCCAGCACGCGGCCTCGGCCCGGCACGCCGCGGCGCAGCACGGCCCCGGGGAACCGCCTACCCCTCCTGCCGCGCGGGCCGCGCGCGTTTCGCCGACTCCAGCAGGTACGGCACGTCGATCACCGCGACGCCCGGCGTGAACAGCAGCCGCGCCTTCAGCCGCAGGGCGTTCTGGTTGTGCAGCGGCTGTTCCCACCAGTGGCCCACGACGAACTCCGGGATCACCACCGACAGCACGTCCGTAGCGGAGTCCGCGGCCAGTTCCTGGACGTGGGCCATGATCGGGCCCACCACCTCGCGGTACGGCGAGTGCAGGATCTTCAGGGGCAGGCCCGGATCGTGCGCCGCCCAGGCCTCGCGCAGCCGGGCCGCCTCCCCCTCGTCCGCGGCGACGGTGACCGCCGTCAGGGTGTCGGGACGCAGCCCCTGCGCGTAGCCGATGGCCTTGAGCGTCGGGGCCTGAACTGCGGCGACCAGGACCAGGACGTGGTGGCGGGCCGGCTTGCGCGGCTTGATGTCGGGGGCCACGGAGACCTGCCGGGCGACCTGGTCGTAGTGACGGCGCACGCCCTTCATCCCGAGGAAGAGCAGTGGCATGGCGATGACGACCAGCCACGCCCCGTGCGTGAACTTGGTGAGCAGGACGATGACCAGGACCAGGGCGGTCAGGGAGGCTCCGACCGCGTTGATGGCGCGCCTGCGGTGGATGTGGACGCGCTCCTCACGCGGGGTGGCGGGCGAGTCGAGTTCCTTGCGCCAGTGCCGGACCATGCCCGCCTGGGAGAGGGTGAAGGAGACGAAGACGCCGATGATGTAGAGCTGGATGAGGCGGGTCAGCTCGGCGTCGAAGGCGACGATGAGGGCGATCGCGGCGAGCGCGAGGAGGACGACGCCGTTGGAGTAGACGAGCCGGTCGCCGCGGTTGGCGAGCTGGCGGGGCGCGTACCGGTCCCGGGCCAGGATCGAGGCGAGCATCGGGAAGCCGTTGAAGGCGGTGTTGGCGGCGAGGATCAGCACGCCGGCGGTGACGGCCTGGAGCAGGTAGAAGAGGAAGTGCCAGCTGCCGAAGGTGGCGCGGCCGATCTGCGCGAGGGCGGTGGAGGTCGGGGTGCCGGGCGGCAGGCCCAGTTCGGTGGGGTCGGCGGCGACGTGCACCTGGTACGACATGGCCAGGGCCGTGATGCCCATGAACATGGTGACCGAGAGCGCGCCCATCGCGGCGAGCGTGGTCGCCGCGTTCCTGGCCTTGGGCTTGCGGAAGGCGGGGACGCCGTTGCTGATCGCCTCGACGCCGGTGAGGGCGGTGCAGCCGGAGGCGAAGGCGCGCATCGCGAGGAACACCAGGGCGATTCCGGTGTAGGTGCCTTCCGCGGTGATCGGCAGGTGGGCGGACTCGGCGCGGATGGTGTCACCGGTCCCGAGCCGTACGGCGGCGACGGCGAACATCAGGTAGATGACGAGGACGAAGCCGTAGGTGGGGATGGCGAAGACGCGGCCCGACTCCCTTACGCCGCGCAGGTTCATCAGGGTGAGGAGCACCACGAAGGCGACCGACAGGGCCACTTCGTGGTCGTTGAGCGAGGGGATGGCGGAGGTGATGGCGGAGACGCCGGAGACGACGGAGACCGCGACGGTCATCACGTAGTCGACGAGCAGGGCGCTCCCGGCGGTGAGCGCGGCGGTCTGCCCGAGGTTCTCCGCACTGACGACGTAGGCGCCGCCCCCGCCGGGGTACGCGTGGCAGGTCTGCCGGTAGGAGGCGACGACCACCACGAGCAGGAAGACGATGGCGGCGGCCGCGTACCAGGTGAGGTGGAGCAGTGCGACGCCGCCGAGGGCCAGGATCAGCAGGATCTCCTCGGTGGCGTATGCCACCGAGGAGAGCGGGTCGCTGCAGAAGATCGGCAGGGCGAGCCGTTTGGGCAGCAGGGTCTCGCCCAGGCGCGCGGTGTCGAGGGGTTCACCGACGAGCACGCGTTTCGCATTGATTCGCCTCATTGGGGCATGATCGTCGATTCCTTTCACCGATCATCCCTTTTGCGGCTTGTGTCACCCTGCGAGCTCCTCCGCCCGGTGAGCCAGCCAGAGGTCGTGCCGGGCGCTCGGGGACTGGAGCAGGGAGCGCTCCAGCAGCACCTCGATGCGGGTCAGCCGCTTGCGGACACCCGGGACGGAGACCCCCAGCGCCGCTGCCGCCGGAACGAGTTGGGCGTCGTGCGCCAGCCAGGCCCGGACCGTGGCGCGCGCGCCCGCAGGGGCGTCCGGTCCGCTCAGCGCGCTCAGCTGGACACGGGCCCAGGCGGTCACCCGCGGATCGCGCAGCACCGCGTCGAGACCGGGGGCGGCCGCCGCGGGCGCACCGTTGCCCCACCGGGCGCCCGGGGTGAGCCGCAGCGCCAGCGAGAGCGCCGCCTGGTCCCCGAGGCGCGCGAGGTCCAGCCCGAGCAGCGCCTCGACCAGCCGGAGCCTGGCGGCGAGGGTGTTGCGGTGGATCTTCAGCAGCTGCGTGGCGTGCGAGGAGAAGTTCAGCCAGGCGTGGGCGGTGGCGCGCAGTTCCTGTCCGTCGGGGTCCTGGGGGCGCCGGGGCTCGTACGCGTACAGGGGCGCGAGCAGGGCCTGCGCCCAGCCGGCTCCGGCCTCGTGGGCGGCGAGGGCCAGCTCGGGGCCGGGCCCGAAGCGGGCGTGCCGCTCGTCCCGCTCCCGGGCGACGGCCAGGGCGTGGAAGGCCTGGAGGTAGGCGGCCGGGGCCTCGCGCAGGCGCAGCTCCCCGCTGACCCCGACCGTGCAGTCCGGGGCGACCGCGACCAGCGCGTCCGCGAGGGGGTCGTGGCCGGCGGACGCCGCCGCCGGGCCGGCCGGGACGAGCACGATGAGGTGGCGTACGTAGACCGGGCAGCGCACGATCCAGGCCCGGCCGTCCGTCAGCTCCTCGCACAGCCGGGCCACTTCGGCGCGCTGACCGGTGCGGCATTCGACGACGTACATCCGCATCGGCTCGGGCAGCGAGGGCCCCAGCGCCTCGGCGATCTGGTGGGCGGTGGAGAGCCGGCCGTTCATCAGCAGGTGCAGCACCGCCTCGCGCGCCCGCGACTCGGCGAGCGCGGCCCGCTCCTCCCGCTCGGCGGCCTCCTCGGCGCGCAGGACGAGGGCGAGCGGTGCGGCGGCGTCCGCGAGCAGGGTGGCGGCGTCGGGGTGGTGCGGCTGCTCCAGTACGGCGGCCAGCGCGCGCCCGCCGTCCAGCGCGAACAGCAGCGTGGCGGAGCCGGGGGCGTGCAGGACGGCCGACCGTACGCCCCGGGCGGTCAGTTCGGCGGCGCCCCGCACGGCGGCCTCCGGCCCCCGCCCGTGTCCCGCGTCCACCACCCCGGTCCATCCGCCGAGGCGGGCGGAGAGCCATTCCAGCAGGGCCGCCGACCCCCCGGAGTGGGCGAGCCGGTGCAGCTTGAGGACGTCGTCGGACCGGGACACCGGCGCATTCAACCATCCGCCGCCCACTGTGCGCTGTGATACCCGTCTCGGCCGGTCACTGTGCACGGCGAACCCTGCCAACGGGCCCCGGACCACGTACCTTTGGCCGCGAGCGGCCGGATCCCGGCATCCACGGGGGAGAAGACCGGGGTCCGCCGCCGCTCACATCCTGGCGGCCGCGCTGCGGATGGCCTCGCGGATGCGGAAGTACGTGCCGCAGCGGCAGATGTTGGCGATGGCGTCGATGTCCTCGTCCGTGGGCTCGCTGGTGCGCTTGAGCAGGGCGACGGCGGCCATGATCTGGCCGGGCTGGCAGAAGCCGCACTGGGCGACGTCCTGTTCGAGCCAGGCCTCCTGGACCGGGTGCAGGTCCTCGCCGTTCGCCAGCCCCTCGATGGTGGTCACCGACCTGCCCGCGCACGCGGAGACGGGCACCACGCACGGGCGGACGTCGACGCCGTCGAGGTGGCTGGTGCACGCCTTGCAGACGTCCACCCCGCAGCCGTACTTGGGCCCGCGGACGCCCAGCATGTCGCGGAGCACCCAGAGCAGGGGCAGATCGTCGGGCGCGTCCACGGTGACGCTCTGCCCGTTGACGGTGAAGGTGTGCGAGGGCACGGCGTACTCCTGGATCCGGACCGGCGAGGGGTGGGGGCTAGCGGGGGTAAGGGGTGAAGTCGACGTCGAAGTCGAGGGGGAAGCTGCGCGGCTTGGAACCGGTGGCCCGGGCCCAGGCGTTGGCGATCGCGCCGACCGCGGCGGGCACGCCCAGCTCGCCCGCGCCGCCCGGCTCCTCGCCGGTGGCCGGCAGCACGAAGACCCGTACGTCACGCGGGGTGTCCCGCTGCTGCGCCCAGTGGAACTGGCTGTAACTGCCCTCCAGCGGCAGTCCCTTGTCCAGGTGCAGTCCGGCGCGCAGGGTGGTGGAGATCGCGTCGGTGAGACCGCCGATCATCTGCGCCTCCAGCCCGCGCGGGTTGACCGGCAGGCCCACGTCCACGGCGATGACCGCCTTGGTGACGCGGACGTGCTCCGGGTCCCGGGTGTCGATCTCGACGAGGCACGCGGTGCGGGACTTGTACTCCTCGTGGAAGGCGATGCCCTGCGCGCAGCCCGCCTCCATCGGCCGCCCCCACTCCCCCTCCGTGGCCACCTTGTCGAGTACGGCGCGCTGGGCGTCGGTTTTAAGAAAGGTGCGGCGGAAGCGGTACGGGTCGCGGCCGGTCCGCGCGGCGAGTTCGTCGACCACGATCTCCTCGGCCCCGCGCGTGTTCGCGGAGTACACCGAGCGCCAGGACCCGGTGGGGATGCCGGTGGGCACCTCGGTGAGCGCCTGGGTGGTGAGTCCGAAGTGGTACGGGGACTTCACCGTGGTCAGGAACAAGGTCTGGGCGAGGGTGGCGTTGCCGATGCCAAGCGGCAGGCTCGCCGCGGTGGCGGTGATGATCTCGCCCAGCCCGTGCCGGAAGTCGGTCTCGGCGGCGGCGACCCGGTGCTCGAAGCTGAGGACCTCGCCGAGCAGGTGGGTGGCCCGGATCTTGTGGTGGGTCGCGGGACGCATCCGGCCGTGCCGGGTGTCGTCGACACGGGTCCACATCAGCCTGACCGGGCGGCGGCAGGCCTTGGAGACGCGGGCTGCCTCCAGGGCCGCGTCGAAGAAGAGCCGCCGGCCGAAGGAGCCGCCGGCCTGGACCACGTGCACCTTCACCTTGTCCAGGGGCAGGCCGAGGTCCGCGGCGATGGTCTCGCGGGCCACGATCGGGGACTTGAGCCCGGACCAGATCTCGGCACGGTCGTCGCGGACGTCGGCGATGGCGGAGTTGGTCTCCATCGGGGCGTGGCTGACGAAGGCGAAGTCGAACTCGGCGTCCACGTACGGGGTCAGCAGCGGCGGCACCAGCAGCGGCGGGGTGGCAGCGCGCAGCTTGGCGCGGACCTGGGCGTCGGACAGCTGGTCGGCGGGGCCGGGCCCCCAGGTGACCTGGAGGGCGGACTTGGCGGTGATGGCCTGCCCGAAGGTCTCGGCGACGACGGCGACCCCGGTCGGGACGGTCACCACGTGCAGGACGCCGGGCATGGCCCGGACGGCGGCGAGGTTGGTGACGGTGCGGACGGTGCCGCCGAGGGTGGGCGGGCGGCGCACCACGCAGGGCTTGGCGCCGGGCACGTCGAGGTCGAGGGTGTACTGCTGGGCGCCGGTGACCATGGCGCGGGCGTCGACCCGGCTGGTGGGCCTGCCCACGAGCGTGTGCTTCGCCGTCTTCTTGGGGGTGGCGCCCGGCACGATCAGGCCGGGGTCGGCGGCGGCCGCGGCGAGGGAGCCGTAGTCGGCGGTGCGGCCGTCAGGGGCGCGGACGGCCCCGTTGGCGGTGGTCAGTGACTCCGCGGAGAGGCCCCAGCGACGGGCGGCGGCCGCGACGAGGCGGGCCCGGGCGGTGGCCGCGCACTGGCGGACCGGCCCGTAGAGGGAGCGGATCGAGTTGGAGGATCCGGTGAGCTGGTTGAAGAGCAGCTCGGGCCGCGCGTCGTCCAGCTCCACGCGTACGCCGGCGAGCGGCGCGTCGAGTTCCTCCGCGACCAGCATGGCCACCGCGGTGGTGAGGCCCTGGCCGACCTCCTCGCGCGGCAGCCGGAAGCGGATGGTGCCGTCCGCCTCCACGGCGAGCGCCAGCAGGGCGGAGGTGGGCGCCCCGGCGAGGATGAACAGGTCTCCGAGGTCGATCACGTCGGCGATGGCGGGCAGGGACGGCACCACGGCGTGGGCGGGCTGCGGGGCGAGCGCGTCGGCGCCGGCGCGGGTGACGAGCGCGAGGGTCGGCGCGGCCACGAGGTAGGTGAGGAAGGAGCGGCGACTCTGCCCGGCGGGGCGGCCCTGCCCGGCGGCGCCGTCCCGGGGCGCGGAGTCGCCCCGGACCCCGGCGTCGTCCTGGACCCCGGCCCGAACCGTGTCGTGGTCGCGCCCGGCGGCGTGGCTGTGCCCGCTCATGTTCGTTGTGTCCCCACGCTGCGCGGGCCCGCCCGCACGGACCTCCCCCGGTTCATTACCGGCACGTAGGGTAGCGACCAGGTCGTGCGGTGGGAAGCCCGGGCTCCGCATCGACTCGCGGCGGCGGGTCCTCCGTTCGGGGGTATCGCGGTGGGCCGCGTTGATCCGGGCCCGGTACGAGTGTCGCCGCGGTCCGCCCTCGTACACCTCGGCCGTACGATCGAGCGGCGGCGGGCCGAGGGCCGGTTTCCGGCCGCCCCCGTCACCGCGTTCCGGCTCCGACCGGCTGGTGCAGGTCCCGCCCCGCCGAAGGCAGTTGACCGGATTCGTTCGCACACGAAATACGTGCCGGAAGGCCTACGGCATATGCCGGAAGCAAGAACATAGCGGATGTTGCCAAACGCCTTACACACCGTCGCGCCCTGTGCAACAGTCGTTACCGGTCCTTCCTTCAGACTTGGCCGTGCCGCGCCTGTATCGGAGTTCTCATGCCGTCCCACCTGTTCGCGGACCGTTCCGCGCAGCCGCCAGAGCCGGGGTCGGTGGACGCGCTGATCTCCCAGACCCGGCGGCTGCGGGGAGAAGTGGACGCGGTCCGCCGCGACACCGTCGTGGACGACGACGACGCCCAGGGCCGCTGGCAGCGCGCACTGTGCGATCTCGCCGTCCACCACCTCGACGACCTCGGCGAGCATCTCGGCCAGCTCAAAGAGGGCCTGCCGCCGGTCCCCGAGACCATCGAGCACCCGCAGGCGGCCCCCGAGGCCGGGCCCGAGGCCCACACCCGCGTCGGCAGCGCCGAATGGAATCTGCTGACGGACGAAGTGAGCTGGTCCGACGAGCTGTTCCAGATCTTCGGGCGCTCGCCCGAAGCCGGCGCGCTCCCCCTGGACGAACTGGGCTCCACCCTTTTCTCCGAGGACCAGCCGCTGCTCACCGCATGGGTCACCGCCTGTCTGGTGGACGGCAAGCCGATCGACGGCGAGTTCCGCATCGTCCGGGCCGACGGCCGCGTACGGACGCTGCACATGAGGGGCGAGCCGGTACTCGACTCCGACGGCTGTACGGCCTCCATGTGGGCCGTCCTGCGCGACGTGAGTGAACTGCGCCGGAGCCAGCGTGCGGTGCGCGAGTCCCGTGACTCGCTGCAGCGCCAGCGGGAGATCGCGCAGACCGAGCACCGGCTGGCGGTCGAGCTGCAGGAAGCCGTGCTCCCCCCGTGGCGCGGCTCCCTGCGGTTCCCGCACAGCAACGCGGGCACGCTGGACGTGGCCGCCCACTATCTGCCGTCCGCGACCAGTGCGCTGATCGGCGGCGACTGGTACGACGCGCTCGAACTCCCCGACGGCCGCTCGATGCTGACGGTCGGTGACCTGACCGGGCACGGGGTGACCGCCACCTCCGGGATGGCGATGATGCTGGGCGCCCTGCGCGGGATGGCCATGGCGGGGATCGAGCCCGGCCCGCTGATGGGCTGGCTCAACCAGCTCCTGGAGACCTCGGTGCAGCCGGCCCTCGGATCGGCCGTGTGCTGCCGGTACGATCCCGCGCGCCGGGTGCTGTCCTGGGCGCAGGCCGGCCACCCGGCCCCGCTGCTCTTCCGCCGCGGTTCGGGCCGGAGCCTCCTGCCGCCGGAGGGCGTCCTGCTGGGCGCGACCTCCGGAGCCTCGTACGGGCAGGCCGAGGAACGGCTCGAAGTGGGCGACCTGCTGGTGCTGCACACGGACGGACTGACCCCGCGCAGCATCGAGTTCAGCCGGGCCGACGGGACCGAGCGGCTCCTGGCGCTCGCGCCGCGGTTCGCGGCGGCGCGGTCGGCGCAGGACTGCGTGCGGATCGTGATCGAGGAGTTCGGCGAGAGCGAGCGGGAGGACGACGCCTGCGTGCTCGTGGCCCGGGTGGGCGGCTAGCGGGCACCACCCGAACGGGCTTCACCGCCACACGGGTTCACCGGCAACACGGCTTCACAGCCGCACGGTTCAGGGCCGCACGGTTCAAGGCCGTACGGCTTCGGGACGACACCGATCCAGAAGAGCTCCGATTCAGGGCCGCGCCGGAAGGCGCGGCCTTTCTCGTCTCCGTACACGGCGTGCGGGCATGCGGGCGGACGGGGCGCGCGGGGCCGGCGTGGGACTACACCCCCGTGGCGCGCGGCGCCGGGCTGTCCGGGAGGGCCAGCTTGATCTCCTGGCGCAGGTCCTCGATGCGCGGGTAGCCGGAGTACTGGGCGGTGAGCCGGTACATCTCGCGCAGCCGGTCCCAGGTCCGGTGCGAGGAGGTCTCGTTCATCGAGACCAGGGCCAGGCGCGCGTAGCGGTCGGCCTGTTCGGGCTCGTCGGCGATGAAGCAGGCCGAGGCCATGGAGATGTAGTCGAAGATCTGCGAGCGCTGATAGCCCTCGCCGCGCAGCCGCAGGGCCTCCCTGGCGTGCCGCGCGGCGACCGGCGCCGCCGTGGCGTCGTGGTCGGCGAGGGTGCGGTAGGCGAGGGCCTGCATGCCGTGCAGGTCGGCCTCGTCGAAGTGCTGCATCCAACTCGGCGGCGGCACATCGCCCTTGTCGGAGACGAACAGGTCCTCCGCCTCGCCCAGGGTGCGGCGCATGGCCTGACCCTTGCCCATGGCGGCCTGCGCCCAGGCCTCGATGGTGTGGAGCATGGCGCGGGTGCGGGGCAGGGTCTGCTCGCCCGAGCCCGACTGGGCGAGCTTCATCAGGTCCAGGGCCTCGTTCGGCTTGCCCAGGTGGACCATCTGGCGGGCGGCGCGGGACAGCGCCTCGCCGGCGCGCGGCCGGTCGCCGCCCTCGCGGGCCGCGTGCGCGGCGATGACGAAGTACTTCTGCGCCGTGGGCTCCAGGCCCACGTCGTGGGACATCCAGCCCGCGAGCACGGCCAGATTGGCCGCCACCCCCCAGAGCCGCCGCTGGAGGTGGTCGGGGTGGTGGTAGGCGAGCATCCCGCCGACCTCGTTGAGCTGGCCGACGACGGCCTTGCGCTGGAGACCGCCCCCTCTGGAGGCGTCCCAGGCACGGAACACCTCGACGGAGCGCTCCAGGGCCGCGATCTCCTGGGAGCCGATCGGGGCCGCCTCGTAGCGGTCGTATCCCGCGGGATCGGCCTGGAAGGACTCCCCGAAGTGCCGCGCCTCCTTCGCTAGGGCGGGGTCGGTGTGCAGCCAGTCGTACATGGCGTTGCTGAGGGCGGAGCCGGCCGTGAGCACGGCGCCCGCGCCCATCAGACCGCGACGGTTGAGCATGAGGTCCATTCCCGTGAATTCGGTGAGGACCGCGGCTGTGCGTTCGGGCGCCCACGGCATCCCGTCGGGGTTCTCACGAGCCCCTTCCGGCTGCCGTCTGGAGGTGCGCCGCTGCCGTACGAACCCGAGGTCCTCGATGGTCACGACACGACCGAGCCGCTCGGTGAACAGTGCTGCCAGTACCGTGGGCACCGGTTCGCGCGGGGTCTCCCCCATGTCGATCCAGCGCCGCACCCGCGAGGTGTCGGTGGCCAGCTGGGGGTGGCCCATGGCCGCCGCCTGCCGATTGACCATCCTCGCCAGTTCGCCCTTCGACCAGCCGGCCAGGCCGAACAGGTCGTTCAAGCGGGTGTTTGGACCTTTGCTCACGTCAAGCCCCCAGGTTCTCGGCTGAGTTGACAGTAGCCCCCCGTCAGATGCCCAGCGACTATTCGCCAGGCTTCGCCAGGGCACGCCCGATGGTTCGCCACCTTGCGCCGGGTGTCAGGTAGGAATGCGCCTCCCCGACCCGGTCTCCGGCGGAACTCCCCAGGGTGAAGCAGGGGATCCGGCGGGGCGGCGTACGCAACTCGTCGGCGCACGAAGGGATCCGTATCACCATGTACGCAGCAACGTCCTCCGTGTCCGCACCGGTCCGGCCGCACCGCACGCTCCCGGCGGGCGGCGGCCCCTACCTCGAACCCGGCCGCCCGTCGGCTCCGGTGCAGGGCACCTTCCGGGCACGGCGGATGCCGGGTACCGGGTCTCAGCCCGTCAGTGGAAGAATCGACCTCTCGGGACCGCAGGGGGCGCAGCTGCGCACCGCCCTCGCCTCGGTGC
Organism: Streptomyces sp. NBC_00207; assembly: GCF_045160965.1. NCBI lineage: Bacteria > Bacillati > Actinomycetota > Actinomycetes > Kitasatosporales > Streptomycetaceae > Streptomyces > Streptomyces sp. NBC_00207. The sequence continues at coordinate 1,209,194 of NZ_CP130715.1, forward strand.
AGCGGATCTGTCCGGAGTTCGCGCCGGTCCAGGTGCTGCGGCGCAGCGGACGGTCCGTCCTCCTGGTCGGGACCACCGGGCGGATGACCGCCGTCGCGAAGGTTTTACTGGACCACTCGCCCGAGTGGCGCGAGCGCTACCGGCACGAAATAGCGGCGTACCGGACGTTCGTCCGGCACCGCCCGCCGGTCCGGGTGCCGCGGCTGATCGCCGCCGACCCCGAGAACTGCACGCTGGTGGTGGAGCGGATGGCGGGCCGGGTCGCGGCCCTGCAGCGGCACCCGGTGGAGCCGCCGCCGCGGGTGGACCTGCGGGCGGCCCTGGGCGCGGTGTGCCGGGTCAACCAGTGGCGGCCGCCGGCCGAGCTGTTCGGAACCCCGATGAACTACGCGCGGCGGATCGCCCGCGACTACGAGTTGGGGCTGCTGACCGACCGGGACCTCGGCGACCTGCAGAAGCTGCTGCACGGCGTGAAGCTGTCGGGTACGGCGCTGCAGTTCAACCACGGTGACGCGCTGCTGTCGAACCTGCTGCTGTCCCCCGCCGGTCCGGTGCTGCTCGACTGGGAGCACGCCGGCTGGTACCTGCCGGGCTACGATCTGGCCACGCTGTGGGCGGTGCTGGGCGACGCCCCGGCCGCCCGTGCCCAGATCAGCCGGCTCGCCCAGTCGGCCGGTCCGGCCGCGCGGGACGCCTTCCTGGTCAACCTGATGCTGGTGCTGACCCGGGAGATCCGGATGTCCGAGACGGCGGTGCAGCGCTCGATGCTGGCGACCGCCCCGGCCCAGCCGCTGCCGGCGGGATCCCTCTCCTCCGGGGAGGAGCAGCGGCTGCTGCTCCGCCGCTTGCACGACGACGCCGGAATGGCGCGCAGAGCGGTGCGCGCGGCGGTCGGCACGCGCTGACCCCTCCCGCACCCGGTGTACGCGAAGTCCCGTGGCCCCCACCGCCACGGGACTTCGCTCGTTCGCGGGTGCGCACGCAGCGGGGGCGGGCGCGGGTGGCTGCGCCGCCCGTGCGGCGCGGTCTTGCCCCGGATGTCCCGGCGGGCTCCGTTAGCGTGGGGAGACGATCGGCGGGAGGCGCGGATGAAGTCCGGAGTGCGCAAGTGGCAGGCGGTGCGGGAGTTCGCCCTCGGCCTTCCGGAGGCGGTGGAGGACCATCCGTGGGGTCCCGAGGACTGCGTGATGAAGGTGAACAAGAAGATCTTCGTCTTCCTGGGGAACACCGACGGGCCGGGGCAGCCCGGCCTGTCCGTCAAGCTCAAGGACGAGGCGCTGCACGGGCACGCCATGGCCTCGCCCGGAGCGGAGCCCACCGGATACGGCCTGGGCCGCTCCGGGTGGGTGTCCGTCCCGCTGGCGGAGAAGGGGGCGCCCTCCGTGCAGGTGCTGTGCGAGTGGGTGGAGGAGAGCTACCGCACCGTGGCCCTCAAGCGGCACGTGAGGGAACTGGACGCCCGGATGGGGGCGGAGGGCTGAGCAGTCGGTCTTGCGCCGGGGCGCCGGATGCCTTGACATCACATGATCCCCCGAAGACCTTTTCTGACTCAGCATCAGACGTGCTGGAGCCGATCCCCGCCCTCCCCACACCGCTGGAGCCTGCCCATGTCCGCAAGCGCTTCACGCACCTCCCCCGGAACCCGCCCGTCGAGACGTACGGTCCTCGCCGGTACGGGCGCCGGTGTGCTCGCCGCCACCGTGCTCCCCTCCGCCGCGGCCCGGGCCGCCGGCGCCCAGGACGGCCCCCCGCTCGGCGAGTTCGACGTCGTCGTGGTCGGTTCCGGGGCCGCCGGGATGACCGCCGCGCTCACTGCCGCCCACCGGGGGCTGAGCGTGCTGGTCGTCGAGAAGGCCCCCACCTTCGGCGGATCGGCGGCCCGTTCCGGGGCCGGCATCTGGCTGCCGAACAATTCGGTGATCCTGGGCGCGGGGGTGCCGGACACCCCGCAGAAGGCGGCGACGTACCTCGCGGCCGTGGTCGGGCCGGAGGTGCCGGCCGACCGCCAGGCCGCCTTCCTCGCCAACGGTCCGCGGATGCTGGACTTCGTGATGGCCAACAGCCCGCTCAAGTTCCGTTTCATGGAGGGGTACAGCGACTACTACCCGAATCTGCCGGGCGGCCTGCCGAACGGCCGGTCCATCGAGCCGGACCAGATCGACGGCAACATCCTCGGCGCCGAACTGGCCCGCCTGAACCCGGCGTACATGCCCGTCCCGGCCGGGATGGTGGTCTTCAGCCAGGACTACAAGTGGCTGAACCTCGCGGCGGTGAGCGCCAGGGGGCTCGCGGTGTCCACCGAGTGCCTGGCACGCGGCACGAAGGCAGCGCTGTGCGGGGAGAAGCCGCTGACGATGGGCCAGGCCCTGGCGGCCGGACTGCGCGCCGGACTGCAGCGGGCGGGGGTGCCGGTGTGGCTGAACAGCCCGCTGGTCGACCTGGTCCAGGAGGGCGCTGCGGTCACCGGTGTGGTGGTGGAGAAGGAGGGCGTACGGGGAACCGTACGGGCCCGGCGCGGGGTGGTCGTCGGCTCGGGCGGCTTCGAGCACAACGCGGCGATGCGGGCGCAGTACCAGCAGCAGCCGATCGGCACCCAGTGGTCGGTGGGCGCGAAGGAGAACACCGGCGACGGGATCCGGGCGGGGCAGCGGGCCGGGGCAGCGCTGGCCCTGATGGAGGACGCCTGGTGGGGGCCGTCGATCCCGCTGCCCGGGGAGCCGTACTTCTGCCTCGCCGAACGGACCCTGCCGGGCGGGCTGATCGTGAACGCGAACGGCGCGCGGTTCGTCAACGAGGCGGCGCCGTACAGCGATGTGGTGCACGTGATGTACGAGAAGGACCGGGGCGCCACCGGTTCGCACATCCCGGCGTGGCTGATCGTGGATCAGAACTACCGCAACAAGTACCTGTTCAAGGACATCCTGCCGACGCTCGTCTTCCCCGATGCCTGGTACCAGGCGGGCGCGGCGAAGAAGGCGTGGACGTGGGACGCCCTCGCGGGCCAGATCGGGGTTCCGGCGGGCGCGCTGCGGGCCACGCTCAACCGGTTCAACGCGCAGGCGTGGAGCGGGACCGACTCCGACTTCCACCGGGGCGACACGGCCTACGACCACTACTACACGGACCCGAACGTGCATCCGAACTCGTGCCTGGCGCCGATCTGGTCCCCGCCGTTCTACGCGTTCAAGATCGTGCCGGGGGACCTCGGGACGAAGGGCGGCATCGTGACGGACGCCCGGGCCCGGGCCCTGCGGGCGGACGGCTCGGTGATCCGGGGCCTGTACGCGGCGGGCAACGCGAGCGCGGCGGTGATGGGCCACAGCTACGCGGGGGCCGGGTCGACGATCGGGCCCGCGATGACGTTCGGCTACGTGGCGGCGAACGACATCGCGGACGCGTGACGGCCCGGCGGACGGGTCGGCGCGGAGGAGGCGGCCTAGCCCTGCTGGAAGAGCTCGGCGGGGAGCGGCTTCAGGAGGGCGTAGAGGTCATCGGTGATCGGGCGGTCCCAGCTGGCGATGGTCACCAGCACGTTGTCACTGCGGTCGAACTGGACGCAGGAGATGCGGGACTCCGACAGCTTGACCTTGCGGACGATGAGGAGGTTGTCGCCCTGCATGACGGGGCAGTCCTCGACGCCGGTGACCTCGACGTCCTCTTCGTTCTCGAGGGCGTCGAGGAGCTGGGCCACCTCGAAGGGGACCTCGCCGTCGGAGAGGTCCCGGGCCGGGGAACCCTCGGGGAGGTTACCGATGATCATCGCGGGGCCGCGTCCGCCGAACAGGTCGTAGCGGAGGAAGACACCCTGGCAGCTGCCGTCGGGCGCGGGCAGCAGCCCGGCCCCGAGATTGCCCGGCCAGTCCCCCGGGTCCATGGCCAGGACGTCGAAGTCCGGGCCGGCGGGTGTGGCGGCGCGGTGGCGGCGGAGGAAGGACATGCCGCCATGGTACGTGGCCGCACGAGTTTTCCGGCCCGGGGGCCCGGATCCCGGCGCCGCCCGGGCGGGGCGCGCCGGACCGGCCGGTCAGACCGGGGGAACCAGGGTGAACCAGTGCGGGAGCAGGGTGGCGTCACCGGCCGTGACCCGCAGGGCGGTGGCGGGCAGCCGTCCCCACAGGAAGAGGGCGAGGTCCGAGGCCGTTGCGGCGGCCTCGACGTCCGCCGGGGAGGTGGGGCCGGGCTCCGGGACGGGGGCGCACTCCAGCAGGACCTCGTCCGCCGCGAAGACGACCGTCCAGGTTTCCGGACCGTCGGTACTCCGGAAGCGGTACCGCTCCCCCGTACCTGCGGGGGCCGCCTTCCACGAACGGCGGGCCGGGGCCATCACCTCGACGGTCTGGGTGACGGCGTCCGCCGCGACGCCCGGGTCGAGGGGGCCCGCGGTCCCCGTGGCGGATTGTGCGTCCCAGCGGTGGACGGCCAGCTCGATCAGCTGCATCCGCAGCCAGAAGCCCGAGGTCTGCTCGGCCGACCAGGTCCACACCGGGGTGTCCGGCCCCAGCTCCCCGAGCAGCTCGGCCAGCTCCCGGGCGCCCTGCGCGAACCATTCCGTCAGCGCGCCGGGGTCCGCGGGGACCCGCGGGAGGCCGAGGCCGGCGGGGTCGGGCGGGGCCGTGAGCCGCTCCCGCAGGACGTGGGCCAGGTAGCGGTGCACGCCCCCGAGATGGGCGACGAGGTCGGAGACCGTCCAGCCGGGGCACGAGGGGACGGTCGGTACAGGCTCGCCGCGGTCGAAGGCCTGGCGGACGGCCTTCTCGAATGCCGATGCCTCGCTCTGGAAGTGGGAGATGCGGTCGATGTGATCCATACGGTTGACCCTGCCCGCCGGCTGGCGGAATCTCCCGCCTTGTGCTCCGGGCGAACGATTCCGGCGCGACACGCCGACCGGCGGATACGAGCCAATGCCATGTAAATCGGGCGGCCCTGTAATCTGATCATGACCATCTGAACAGGTTCAACAACACTGGGGGGCCGGTGTACCGTCACCGTGTCATGATCTCCGCCGCCGTCGTCGCGGCAGCCGTCGGTCTCGTCGTACCGGGCGCGGCCCACGCGGCCGAGCCGGCCGCGAACCACAAGCAGGACGCGGGCAAGAAGCTCGCGGCAGCCGTGGAGAAGGCGGCGAAGACCGCCACCTTCAGCAGCCCGCCGGAGCGGTCCGTCCGCACGGCCCCCGCCACCGCGTCGGCCGCCGAGGGCGCTCCGGCCGCGGCCGCGGGCCACTATGTCGGTCTGGTCACCACCGGATCCGGTGCGCGCACCATGGACCTCTCCACCTGGGTTTCGAGCGAGAAGACCGAGGTGTTCCGGGTGGTCGTCGACTGGGGCGACGGTCACACGACGGACCCCGAGCACTCCCTCACGGACGGGTTCCTGCGCTTCAAGCACACGTACGCCAAGGTCGGCACCCACAAGATCACGGTCACGGCGACCGATCTGGGGACCAAGGAGGCCGTCACCAACAGCGTCGACGTCGTCGTCGCCGGCTCCGACTTCACCCCGCACGCGCCCACCCGGCTGCTGGACACCCGGGACGGCACCGGAACTGCGGCGCCCCAGCCCGTCGCCCCGTACGGAACGACCCGGGTGAAGGTCGGCGGCAACAGCGGCATCCCGGCCGGGGTGACCGCCGTGGCCCTCAACATCACCGCCACCGGCGCCGCCGCCGACGGGCACATCGCCGCCTATGCGTCCGGCAGCGAGCAGCCGACCACGTCGAACGTCAACTTCACCGCGGGACGGTCCGTCCCGAACCTGACGATCGTGCCGGTCGGCGCGGACGGATACGTGGAACTGGTCAACCGCAGCCCGGGCTCGGTGAACCTGATAGCGGACGTCACGGGCTACTTCGCCCGCTCCGCCTCCAGCGGCTACACCCCGCTGGACCCCGTCCGTCTCGTCGACACCCGGGACGGCACGGGCACCGCCAAGGGCCAGGTCGCCGGGCAGGGCTCCTTCGGTGTCCAGATCGCCGGCCAGGGCGGACTGCCGGCCGCGGGCATCACCGCCGTCGCCCTCAACGTGACGGTCACCGCACCCAGGGACTCCGGCCACCTGACCGTCTTCCCGAGCGGGCAGCAGGCTCCGATCACGTCGAACGTGAACTTCACCACCGGCCAGACGGTCGCCAACTCGGTGATCGTGCCGGTGGGCCCGGACGGCAGGATCAACATACGCAACGGCTCCTGGAGCCCGGCCGACGTGATCGTGGACGTGACCGGCTACTACAGCGCCGACGGCAAGGCCGCCTACCTGCCGCTCGCGCCGGAGCGCCTGTACGACTCGCGAAAGTACTTCTGGCCGGTGCACGGCCAGGACTACTGGTGGGAGTCGCTGTTCGAGCCCGACGTCACGCTCGCGGGCGCGGTGATGAACACCACGGTCACCAACACGGAGGGCAGCGGCCACCTCACGGTCGCCCCGGACCCGAACACCCGGGAGGCGTACGGCCAGAGCAAGGCCGTCCGGCCGACCCCGCCGAACTCCTCCAACCTGAACTGGACGAAGGGCGAGACCGTCTCGAACCTGGTCCAGGCGAGCACCGGCAAGAACGACATCGTCGACTTCTGGAACCGGGGCTGGGAACCGGCCGACCTGATCGTCGACCTGTTCGGGGTGTACGCCAAGAACTGACGCGCACCTCCGCGGCCTACGGCGCGTAGGCCTCCAGGGCGGCGGCCAGGCCCGGGACGTCGGAACCGAGCTTGCGGCAGGCCCCGGACAGGGCCCAATCCGGGCCCCGTGCGGGGCGGTCGGAGCCGTCCGGGGCGGGCCTGGCCGCCGCCCGCCTCGCCGCCAGGAGCTCCTCCTGCGTGAGCCGGTCCCGCGCGAGCCCGTCTTCCCCGTCTTCTCCGTCCTTCCCGTCCGGAGCGCCCGGCAGGGTGCCGCCCAGCCGGAGCAGGGTGTTGGCGGCCCGGGCCACCAGCGCGTCGGCCCCGCATGCGCGAGCCGTCATCACGGCACGCGCCAGCAGGTCCACGTCCCGCAGCTCGCTGCCGAGCGCACCCAGGGCGCGGGCCAGTTCGTAGCCCGCCGGCGACTCCGCGAGCAGCGCGACCGCCTCCTCCAGCAGTCCGGCCCGGTCCTCCGGCGCCGCGACCTCGGCCGCCACCCGCAGGGCCTGGCCGATGCCCGACGGGGCGCCGAAGGCGCGGGCCCGCCGCACGGCATCGCCGGCCAGGGCGCGCGCCCGGTGCGGATCGTCCGCCACGACGGCCCGGGCCAGGTGCAGCTGCCACGGGCACCACGCCGGATTCTGTATGCCGCGCGGGGTCAGCCGACGGTCGACCTCCTCCAGTTGGGCGACCGCCGCCCGCACCTGGCCACGGGCCAGCAGCAGTTCGGCGTAGACCGTCTGGGAGTCGGGGAAGACCACGGCCGCCGGGAAGGGCCTGCCGTACTCGTGCTCCCGGCCCAGCTCCCAGGCCTCGTCGACCCGGCCCCGCGCGAGCAGCGTCGTGAGGAGGATGGCTATGGCGTACCAGTGCACGGGGGTGCGCCGGCCCACGCGTTCGGCCAGCCGCAGCCCGGCCCGCGCCAGGTCCTCGGCCTCGGCGAGCCGCCCGCGCCGGTAGAGGATGTAGGCGCGCAGGTTGTACGCGAAGGAGAGGTGCGCCCCGCGCCAGCCCTGCCGTTCGAACTCGGCGGTGCCCGCCTCGAACAGCTCCTCCGCCCGTCCCGGCCGGTCGGCGTACATGTGGGCCATCGCGACCAGGACCGGGACCTCGAAGCCGCGGTCCTCCTGGGCCCAGCTGAAGGGCCGCTCCAGCACCCGTCCCGCGTGGTGCAGCACCACGTCCACCGGCTCTCCCCGCAGGCAGGCGTCCCAGGCGCGCAGCCCGATGACGTACCGCTCCGTGAGGTCGCGCCCGGCCAGCCGGTCGGCGAGCCGGGCGAGGCGCCGCGAGCGGGCCGGTGAGTCGGTCTCCGCGGCATTGAAGGCGTCCCACATGAACTGTTCCGACTGCAGGCGCAGCCGGGCGCGGACGTCCTGGGTGTACGGGATCTCCCGTGCGAGGGACTCCGAGGCCTCGGCGAGGCGGTCGCTGTGCGAGAGCACCTGGGCGAGCCGGATGACGATGCCCTGGCGCAGGGCCGGATCGTCGAAGGGCTCGGCGAGGGCGGCCCGCAGATGGTTGACGGTGTTGGCGGGCTCGGTGAGCAGGGAGGCGCAGCCGAGTTCGTACAGGACGGCCGCGCGCTCGTCGAAGTCCGGTGGCTCACGCAGCGCGCGGGCGAGCTGGCGGCGGGCGGCCTCGGGGGCGCCGGCGCGGAGGTTCTCGCCGGCGGCCTCGCGCAGGATGCGCACCACCCAGGGGTCGTTCTCGGGGTGGGTCTCCAGCAGGTGGCGGGCGGCGGCGGAGGGTCCGAGTCCGGCGTCGACGACGGCCGCGGCGGCCTTGCCGTGCAGGGCGACGCGGAGCGCGTCGGGGATGGCGCGGTAGATGCCCGTGGCAATGAGCGGGTGGACGAACTCCAGCCCCGCGTCCGGCTCTTCCGTGGCGGCGGACAGGATGCGCGCGTCGCGCAGCCGCCCGGTGGCGTCCACGGCCTCCTCGGTTCCGAGGGCGGCGACCCGGGCGGCGAGGTCCCGCGGGATGGCGGTGCCGAGGACGGCGCAGGCCCAGGCGAAGCGGACGGTGGAGGGGCCGAGGCGTTCGAGGCGGGCGGCGAGGCCGCTGCCGCGCTGGGCGGCGGCGAGGTCGCGCAGCAGCGGGGCGTTCGCCTCGACCGGGGGCAGGCCCTTGTCGCGGACCTTGGCGGCGAGTTCGACGGTCTCGAAGGGGTTGCCGGTGGTGACGGCCCAGGCTTCCTGGCAGAAGGCGTCGTCGGCGTGGTCGCCGAGCCATTCGCGGACCAGGGCGGCGACGGCGGCCGGGGTGAGCGGCGCCAGGGGCAGCGGGCGCTGTCCCGCCCGGCCCGGCAGCGTACGGAAGGCTTCGGCGTCCGCGGGCAGTTCGTCGGGACGGTAGGCGACGACGAGGAGCAGCGGGAGGTGTTCGGCGCGCGGGGCGAAGGCGGCGAGCCAGCCGAGGGACTCGGGGTCGGCCCAGTGGGCGTCGTCGAGGAGGAGGGTGACGGGGGCACGTTTGACGACGAGGTGGGTGAGGACCCAGTCGAGTCCGTCGCGCAGGCCCTGGGGGTCGGGCGGGGCGCCCTGTTCGGGTGCGCACAGTCCGAGGGCCGGTCCGACGATGGAGTACCAGCCCCCGAGGGCGGCGCGCAGTTCCTGCTCGGAGGTGCCGGCCAGCTGGGGCTGGATCAGCTGGCGGGCGACGTGGAAGGGCTGGCTCTGCTCCTGTTCCCCGCCGCGGGCGGCGAGGACGGTGCAGGAGCGGGCGTGGGCGCGGCGGCGCAGTTCGGCGAGCAGCGTGGTCTTGCCGAGGCCGGCCGGGCCGGAGAAGGCGAGCAGCGCGCCGCCGGCGTCGGGCCCGGGACCGGTGAGCTGGTCCAGGGCTTCGTCGACGGTGGCGAGTTCGGCCTCGCGTTCGACCATCGTAAGCCGCATGCGGGTCCGGCGGTCCGTCATGGCTGGTACCCCCCAGGCCTGTTCGGAGCATCAGCGTACGCCCGCGCACAGGGCGAGGGATCCCACAGTGAGGAAAGAATCCGATCTTCTTTTCCGGCAACCTTTCAGGGGGCCCTCCAGGGGCCGTCCAGGGGCCGTCCGGGAGCTTTTCGGGGGGCGTTCCGGGACGTGTCAGTCCCGTGCGGAACGTGCCGCGAGGTCCTCCAGGACGGCCACGGCCTCGGCGGCCCGGTCGGCGGCCACGAAAAGGTGGTCGTGGTGGTAGCCGGCGATGACGTTGCAGCTCAGTCCGTGCGCGCCGAGTTCGCCGGCGAAGGCCGCGGTGAGGCCGACGGCGTCGAGCGCGGAGTGGATCCGCAGGGTGATCCAGCCGGCGGTGTAGTCGTAGGCGAGCCCGGCGGCGTCGGCGTCCTCCTGCCGCAGGACCAGGGTGAGGCCCTCCCGCTCCAGAACGGTGGCGACGGGCGCGGTCCCGGCGGGCACGGTGCCCCCGGGGACGGTACAGAAGACGTACCGCCCCTCGTTCAACTCGGGCCGCATACCGCTCAGGAGCTTGCGCAGATCGTTCTCTCCACTCATGCCGCCACCGTACCCGGAGTATCCGGTGTGGCCGGTTTCGCCCCGGTCCGATCGGTGACCGCTCCTCACCTGCGGCGGACGGCGGCGAGGGCGGCCAGGACGCCGACCGCGCCGACGACCGCCGCGATGCCCTGCGTGGCCACCGACAGGGGTGCCGCGAGCTCGGGACGGGTGGCGGCCACGTACAGGAGCCCGGCGCCGATGACGAGCACCAGGAGCACGAGCACGAGGGCCAGCAGGGGGACGACCAGGTCGCCAGCCGCCGTACCGGGTTCGGCCGTCCGGCTGGCGGGTGCTGCGCGGCGGGGCCGTTCCCCGGAAGGCACGGGAGTGGCACCGGTGGCATCCACCGGGTCCGGGTCAGGTTCCGGGTCCGGAGCGGGATCGGTGTGCACGGCTGCTCCTCAGCGCCGCAGGGCGCCGCGGCGCTCCTGCTCGGCCGTCCAGCGCCGCACCTTGCGGCGGACCCGCTCCCCGGTGGCACAGGGATCGGCCTCACCGGCCCGGATCGCGGCCTCCGTCCAGGTGCCGACGGCCCCGTCGCCCCACGCCTCCACCACGGCGCGCTCGGCGGGGCCGAGGCTCCGCAGGAGAGCGGCGAGACGGGGGTCGTCGGGTTCCCGGGCGATCACGGAATCCTCCGCGGAGCGGCCGCCCGTCACCAGGCCGGCCAGGGAGAGGCCGTCCGCCAGGGGAGCGTCCAGGGACAGCAGCCGCGCGTTGCGGACACGGCGCCGCCACAGGGGTGTCAGCTGCGCGTGCCGGGTTGCGGCTTCTTTGCGCAGACCGGCCAGCGCGCAGGGGCCGATCGGATCGCCGCTGAAGAGCGGAGCGGGCCAGTCGCCGAGCAGCGCGGTGGAGACCGCCTCCCGCCAGCGACCTCCGCTGCGCAGGCCGAGCACGTCCGCGGCGAAGCGGTCCATCTGCTCGTCGTCGCCGAGCAGCGCGGCCGAGCGCGCCTTGAGGGCGGCCACGGCATCGGCGGCGATGCGGCCCAGCCCCACGCCCACGAGGGGGAGGCGGGGCGCCGGCTCGACGGCCACGGCCGCGCACACGACGGAATAGCTGTACTCCGGCGAGTCGAAGGGCAGTGCGCGGCGCTCCGCCTCGGTGAACAGCCGGCGGCCCGCGAGCACTTCGATCCCGGGGTCGTCCGCATGCCTGCGCACCATGACCGACTCGACCGGCAGGGCGTCGCGGACCCCCTGGAGGCGTTCGAGGAGGTCCGCCGTCAGCGGCCGGGGACGCGGGTGTGCCTCCGGGCCGGATGCGGCCGCTCGGGTGCTCGTTCGATCCGAAGGGAAGGTCATCGCTCGTTCTCCTTGCCGACTGCCTGAGGGTCCGTCTCCTCTCGGCCTCCGCAGGGCGGCTCGACCGACAGGAAAACGCGCAGCGGCAGGTGTGACGTGCGTCACGAGACCTTCCGCGGATTCCACCGGGCCGGGGGGCTCCGCGCCCGGTGGTGCCGCGCCTGCGGGCTCGGTCTACGTCAGGTCGAACTCACCACCCCGGGCGTTCAGTACGAACTTGTGCCACTCGTCCGGCGTGAAGATCAGCGAAGGGCTCTCGGGGCGCTCGCTGTTGCGCATCGCGATGAAGCCCTCCACGAAGGCGATCTGGACGTCACCCGCTCCCCTGCTGCTCGACTGCCAGTCCGCCTCGGTGAGATCGAGGTCCGGCTTGCCCCAGCCAGCGAGGGGCTGCGAAGTCATGCTCTCGGCCACGTGCGTGCTCCTCCCGGTACGTCGTCCGGGGGCAAGGTTAACCACCGCAGCGCGTGGCGCACAGGCCACGGTGAGTCACCGTGGCCTGTCCCGTACCCCGCCGGCCCCTCCGTCGCCGGCCGGGTCCGCCGTCAGGAGGTGGGCTCCTCGGCCCCCACCAGCCACATCGCGAAGAACTGCGCGCCGCCCCCGTACGCGTGGCCCAGGGCCCGCCGGGCTCCCGGAACCTGGTGTTCCCCGGCCTGGCCCCGGACTTGGAGGGCTGCTTCCGCAAAGCGGATCATTCCGGAGGCGCCGATCGGGTTGGTGGACAGGACCCCGCCGGAGGGGTTGACCGGAAGGTCCCCGTCGAGTTCCGTGACCCCGGCCTCGGTGAGCTTCCAGCCCTCGCCCTCCGCCGCGAACCCGAGGTTCTCCAGCCACATCGGCTCGTACCAGGAGAACGGCACGTACATCTCCACCGCGTCGATCTCCCGGCGCGGATCCGTGATCCCCGCCTGGCGGTAGACGTCGGCCGCGCAGTCCTTGCCGGCCTGCGGCGAGACGAAGTCCTTGCCCGCGAAGAGCGTGGGCTCGCTGCGCATCGCCCCGCCGTGCACCCAGGCGGGCGGTTTCGGCGAACGGGCCGCGCCCGCACGGTCGGTGAGGATCATCGCGCAGGCGCCGTCCGAGGAGGGGCAGGTCTCGGAGTAGCGGATCGGGTCCCACAGCATCGGCGAGGCCTGGACCTTCTCCAGGGTGATGTCGTGCTCGTGGAGATGCGCGTACGGGTTCTTCAGGGCGTTGCGCCGGTCCTTGTAGGCGACCAGCGAGCCCACCGTGTCGGGTGCGCCGGTGCGCCGCATGTACGCGCGCACGTGCGGGGCGAAGAACCCGCCCGCGCCCGCCAGCAGCGGCTGCTGGAAGGGGACGGGGAGGGAGAGCCCCCACATGGCGTTCGACTCGGACTGCTTCTCGAAGGCGAGGGTGAGGACGGTCCGGTGGACGCGCGCCGCGACGAGGTTGGAGGCGACCAGGGCGGTGGACCCGCCGACCGAACCGGCCGTGTGCACGCGCAGCATCGGCTTGCCGACCGCGCCGAGCGCGTCCGCCAGGTACAGCTCCGGCATCATCACCCCCTCGAAGAAGTCGGGGGCCTTGCCGATGACGACGGCGTCGATGTCCGCCCAGGTCAGCTCGGCGTCGGCGAGTGCGCGCGCCGCCGCCTCGCGGACCAGTCCGGCGATGGACACGTCGTGGCGGGCGGCCACGTGCTTGGTCTGGCCGATGCCGACGACGGCGACCGGCTCCTTGCCGGACCTGCCGGTTGCGCTCATGCTCGGTCCCCTTCCAGGACGGCGACCAGGTTCTGCTGGAGGCAGGGGCCGGAGGTGGCGTGGGCGACGGCCCGGTCGGACTCGCCGCGGTGGATGCGGGCGGCCGCCTCGCCGATGCGGATCAGGCCGGCGGCCATGACCGGGTTGGCCGCGAGCGCCCCGCCGGAGGGGTTGACGGTCACGTCGTCCCCGAGCCCGAGCGCCTTGCGGAGCACCACCTCCTGGGAGGAGAACGGCGCGTGCAGTTCCGCCGTGTCCACCGGCGCCTCGAAGACGCCCGCGTGTTCGGCGGCGATCCGGGTGGACGGGGAGTCGGTGAGGTCGCGCAGCCCGAGGCTGTGCGCCTCGATGCGGTGGTCGATGCCGGTGATCCAGGCCGGGCGTGCGCACAGCTGCCGGGCCAGGTCGCCGGCCGCCAGGATCACGGCGGCCACGCCGTCCCCGATGGGTGGGCAGTCCCCGGTGCGCAGCGGCCGGACCTGGTAGTCGCCCTGGGGCACCGAACCGCTCAGCTGGGCGTGCGGGTTGGCCTCGGCGGCGGCTCGGCTGCGCGCTCCGATGGCGGCCAGGGCGGGCTCGTCGGTCTCGCCCGCGTCGATGAGGGCCTGGGCCTGGAGGGCGGCCAGTGCCACCGAGTCGGGCCAGAGGGGCGCCACGTAGTACGGGTCGAGCTGCCGGGTCAGGACGTCCCGTACCGAGCCGGGCGAGGACTTTCCGTACGAGTAGACGAGCGCGGTGTCGGCCTCGCCGGTCTGGATCTTGACCCAGGCCTCGTAGAGGGCCCAGGCGCCGTCCATCTCCACGTGCGACTCGGAGATGGGCGGCCAGGCTCCGACCCCGTCGAGGGTCATGGTGAAGGAGAAGGCACGGCCGGCCAGGTAGTCGCTGGAGCCGGAGCAGGTGAAGCCGATCTCGCCGGCCTTCAGGCCGGTCGCGGCCAGCACCCGGTGCAGGACCGGCATGACCATCTCGACTTCGCTGAGCTCGTCGGTGCGGCGCAGGTGGTCGCTCTGGGCGAAGGCGACCACCGCGACCTCACGGGCGTATCGGGCCATCAGATGAGCTCCTTGTACGCGTCGTAGTCCGCGTCCGGCTCGCCGGTGGGGCGGTAGTGGTCGGGGTAGCGGCCGCCCTCGGTCCACACGGGCTCTACCCGCAGGCCCATGCGCACCTGGTCGTACGGGATGCCGCCGATCCGGCCGTGGAGGGCGAGGCCGGCGCCGTCGAGGGCGATGTGGGCGTAGACGTAGGGGACCTCGATGTCGAGGTTCCTGGCCTTGATGTTGACGATGCAGTAGGTGGTGACCGTGCCCGCCGGGCCGACCTCCACCTGGTCGGTGGTGGCCACGCCACAGGTGGGGCAGGCGCCGCGCGGGGGGACGTACACCTTGTGGCAGGAGGGGCAGCGCTCGCCGACCGTCTTCTGCTCGGAGAGGGCGTTGATGTACGCGGTCTGGGCGCGGCCGGGGCTGTAGACGTAGTCCAGGCGGGCCTGCGCCACGATACCGGTGACGGCGCCGGCGAAGTCCCCGTCGTGCGGGGCGGCCTCGGCGCCGGCCGGGCCCTCGTACGGTTCGAAGCAGGCGATGTCGGTGATGGCGCCGGTGCGCTCGGCGGCCCAGCGGATGCGTACCCGCATGCCGGTGTGCACGGCCTCGGGGCCGGGCGCGTCGAGGGCGTGCAGGAGGGCGGTGTCCGCGCCGTCGAGCTTGACCAGCACCCAGGCGAAGGGGGTGTCCAGGGGCTGGTGGGGGCGGGGCAGGTGGTTCCACGCCCAGGTGGTGACGGTGCCGGTGGCGGCGACCTCGACGAGCTCGCGGATCTCCTCGGCGGTGACGGGGTCGTACTCGACGGGCGGGACCATCACCTTCCCGCCGGCGGTCTTCACCCCGAGGACGACGCCTTCGCGCAGGCCGGTGAGGAAGGCGCTCTGGACGGGCCCGAGGGACCGGGTGAAGGGGAACTCGACGACGAGGGGGGCGCGGAGCAGCTCCGGTGGGGAGGCAGCTGTCATGGTGGCTCTCCGATGTGTTGATTCCGAGTGTGGGTCTTCAGCGGAGCCTGCTCCTCCAGCCCTGCGGGCCCCGTCCGGCCGGGCAGGCCAATCCCGCCTCGCCGGCACAAACCCAGCCCCGCCGGCGTTTGAGGCGCGGGCGCGGAGCGCCGTAGGGGGTCCGGGGCAGAGCCCCGGCTGCGGTGCCCCGGTTACTCCCGCCGGTACAGCGCGGGCCGCTTCTCCGCGAAGGCCCGCGCCCCTTCCTTCGCGTCCGCCGTGTCGAAGATCGGCCACCCCCGCAGCAACTCCGAGGCCAGCCCCTCCGCCTCCGTCATCTCGGCCGTCTCGTAGACCGACGCCTTCACCGCCTCCACCGCCAGCGGCCCGCACGCGTTGATCCGCTCCGCGGTCTCCAGCGCGGCCTCCAGTGCCGTGCCGTCCGGCACCACCCGCCCGACGAGCCCGATCCGCGCCGCCTCCTCCGCGGAGTACGGGCGCCCGGTCAGCAGCATCTCCAGGGCGTGCGTGCGCGGGATCTGGCGCGGCAGCCGCACCGTGGAGCCGCCGATCGGGAACAGCCCGCGCCTGACCTCGAAGAGTCCGAAGGTGGCCCCCGCGCCCGCCACCCGGATGTCCGTGCCCTGCAGGATCTCCGTCCCGCCCGCCACGCAGTAGCCTTCCACCGCCGCGATCACCGGCTTGCGCGGCCGGTGGTGACGGAGCATCGCCTTCCAGTGCAGGTCGGGGTCGGCCTTGAGGCGGTCCCGGTACTGGTCGCCCGCCATACCCTTCCCGGCCAGCGCCTTGAGGTCCATGCCGGCACAGAAGTCCCCTCCGGCGCCGGTCAGGACCACCGAGCGGATCGTGTCGTCGGCGTCCGCCTCCAGCCAGCCGTCGTACAGCCCCACCAGCAGCGGCAGCGAGAGCGCGTTCTTCGCCTCGGGCCTGTTCATGGTGAGCACCAGCGTGGCGCCGTGCCGTTCCACGGTCAGGTGTTCTGTCCCACCCATTGCCGTCCTCCCGTCTCAAGACCTAGAACAGGTTGCAGTAGGGGAGGGTGCAGTTCAATAGTTTTCTGACACTCAGTCAGATTTCTTGGGCGGCGCCCTTCCCAGTTGCCGGCTCCGGCGCTCTAATGACCGCCGAGCAGACCAGCCACGGGGCCAGTCGTCGGGAACATTCGGGGTCAGGAGGAACGGTGGAGTACAACCTTGCCGACCTGTTCGAGTCGGTTGTGGACGTGGTCCCGGACCGTGAGGCCCTCGTCTACGTGGACCACCCCGGGACCGGTGCCGAGCGCCGCCTCACGTACGCGGAGCTGGACGCGGCGGCGAACCGGATCGCGCACCACCTGCTGGACAGCGGCCTGAAGCCCGGCGAGCACCTGGGGCTGCACCTCTACAACGGGATCGAGTACCTGCAGACCGTGCTGGCCTGCCTGAAGGCCCGGCTGGTCCCGGTGAACGTCAACTACCGGTACGTGGAGGAGGAACTGGTCTACCTCTACAACGACGCCGATCTCGCCGCGCTCGTCTTCGAGGGCGAGTTCACCGAGCGGGTCGCGGCCGCGCTGCCGCAGACGACGGGGCTCCGGCACCTGATCCGCGTCGGAGAGGCCCCCGAGGGAGCCCCGGAGCCCTCGATCGCGCCGGTGGCGTACGCGGACGCCGAGACGGCCGGCTCGCCCGAGCGGGGCTTCCCGCCGCGCAGCCCCGACGACCTCTTCATCATCTACACCGGCGGCACGACGGGCATGCCCAAGGGTGTCATGTGGCGGGCGGAGGACCTCTTCTTCGCCGGGCTCTTCGGCGGTGAGCCGTCGGGCGAGCCGGTGAAGCGGCCGGAGGAGCTGGCCGAACGGGTCGCGTCGAAGGGTGCCGGGCTCACCTTCTTCCCCGCTCCCCCGCTGATGCACGGCACGTCGACGCTGACCTCGTTCATCGCCTTCAACTACGGCCAGCGGGTGGTCATCCACCGCAAGTACGCGCCCGAGGAGGTGCTCCGCACGATCGAGAAGGAGAAGGTCTCCAGCGTGTCGCTGGTCGGCGATGCGATGCTCAGGCCGCTCATCGACGCGTTGAAGGGCCCGCTCCAGGGCACCGACCTGTCCTCTCTGTTCAGCGTGTCCTCGTCCGGGGCGATCATGTCGGAGACGGTGCGCGCCGAGTTCCAGCAGCTGGTGCCGAACGTGCTGCTCCTGAACAACTTCGGGTCCTCCGAGTCCGGCTCCAACGGCCGGGCGGCGGACGACTCCGGCCCGGAGAAGGGCTTCCGCCTGGTGGTCAACGACCGTACGCAGGTGGTGGACCCGGTGACGCACGAGCCGGTCGCGGTCGGCGTGCCGGGGCGGCTCGCGCAGCGCGGGCACGTCCCGCTCGGCTACTACAACGACCCGGCCAAGACCGCCGAGACCTTCTTCCAGAAGGGCGCGGAGCGCTGGGTGCTGCTCGGCGACATGGCGACGGTCGACGAGCAGGGCATCGTCACGGTGCTCGGGCGGGGCTCGCAGTGCATCAACACGGGTGGCGAGAAGGTGTATCCGGAGGAGGTGGAACAGGCGCTGAAGTCCCACCCCGACGTGTACGACGCCCTGGTCGCCGGCGTCCCGGACCCGACGTGGGGCAGCCACGTGGCCGCGGTGGTCCAGGTCCGCGCAGGTTCCCCGGTGCCGACCCTGGACGAGATCCAGAGCCACTGCCGCACCCGCCTGGCGGGCTACAAGATCCCGCGCCAACTGGTCGTCGCACCCGCCATCCAGCGCTCCCCGAGCGGCAAGGCCGACTACCGCTGGGCGAAGGCGGTCGCGACGGAGGCGGACACGGCCCCCCAGGCGTAGGGACACGGAGAGGACGGCGTACGGCGGAGGGGCCGGACCCCCGGGCGGTCCGGCCCCTCCGACCACGATGCGGGCAAAACAAGATGCGAGCGAACTCCCGCCGCTGACAGCGTGTCCGGGTGAACAGTGAACAGATATCCCGCATCGCCCACGCCGACCACCCGATCAAGGCCCCGCTCGACGACGCATCCGTGAACCGGCTCCTCGAACGCGGCGCCCCGCGTGGCGACGAGCGTGTGCTCGACCTCGGTTGCGGCGGCGGGGAATGGCTCCTGCGCGCCCTGGCCACGCGCCCGCAGTTGCACGCCGAGGGCGTCGACATCTCCGAGGAGGCCCTTGCGCAGGCCCGCTCGGCAGCGGACCGGCTCGGCCTGCAGGAACGCCTCGTCCTCCACCGGCGGGCAGCCGAGGAGTTCGTCTCGCCACAGCCGTTCGACCTCGTGCTGAGCGTCGGCGCCACGCACGCCTTCGGCGGCCTGCTCCCCACCCTCGCGGCGGCCCGCGGGCACCTGGCTCCGGGCGGCCGCGTCCTGATCGGGGATGGGTTCTGGGACCGCACCCCGTCCCCGGAGGCGATCGAGATGCTCGGGGACTTCACCGACTTGGCGACCACCGTGGACCGCGTCGTGGCCGACGGATGGACCCCCGTCTCCGGGCACGTCAGCACGCGCCGCGAGCTGGACGACTACGAATGGGCCTGCTGGGGGTCGCTGGCCTCGTGGGCCCTGGACCACCCTGATCATCCGGACAGCGCGCAGGCACTCGAAACCGCCTCCCTCCGGCGCTCCGAATGGCTGCGCGTCTACCGGGACACCTGGGGCTTCGTCTCCCTGGTGCTGCGCCGGACCGCCGACTGACCGAGCCCGGGGAGCCCCGGCAGGCCCCGGTGAGCCCAGGTGAGCCCGTCCACGGGCGGGATCGCCGGGCCGGGCGGCTCGTGGTGCGGCGCCTCGGCGGATTGGCCGGCCGTCAGGTGCCGGAGGCGAGGAAGCGCTCCACCCGGGCCGCGAACCAGGCGGCGTCGTCCAGCCACGGGAAGTGCCCGGCCCCGGACTGGACGTCGAGCGATCCCGCAGGGAACAACGCGGCGAGCCGGGCCGCCAGCGCCGGACGGGGGTTCCCGTCCAGTTCCCCGGCCAGCACCAGCACCTCGCCCGTGAGCCGCCGCAGGCCTTCCCGGGTGGCGGGCGGGTCGAAGGCGCCGGGGCCCGCGTAGGCATCGGCGGCCTTCTCGTTCTGCTGCATTCCGTTCGCCGCGCAGTGCGCCCGGGCCGTCTCGTCCCAGCGCCCGTAGAACAGCGGCGCGGCCAGGTCCCAGTCCGCCTCGCCGCGGCCGTCGCCCGCGAGGATGCGCTCGTAGGCCTCGATGGCCGTGTCGTACGGCTCGGTTCCCGCGCGCAGCCGGGCCCCCTCCAGCCGCTGCTCCGGGGTGACCGGAAGGTCCACCGCCCACGCGGTCGGGGTGACCAGGACGGTCCGGCGCAGCCGCTGCGGGTGCGCGGCCGCGTAGAGCTGGGCGAGGTTGCCGCCGGCCGAGTGGGCGAGGAGGTCCATGCGCTCCAGGCCGAGGTGGATCCGGAGTGCCTCGACGTCGGCGACTTGGTGGTCGACGCGGTACGTCGACTCGTCCGCCGGTATCGCGGAGTCGCCCGTACCGCGCAGGTCGAGCAGGATGAGACGGCGTCCGGCGGCCAGTCCGCCGAGGTCGCCCAGGTATGCGGAGGCCCGCATGGCGCCGCCCGGGAGGCAGATCAGCGGCTCGCCCTCGCCTTGCAGGTGATAGGCGAGTTCGGTTCCGTCATAGGTGGTGAAGGTAGGCATGGGAGCCATCACAACAGACGATCACTCGTTCGAGTCATTGATTTAGCCTGCCCGACCCTGGCAATCTACCGAATGATCGTTCGGTTCACTCAGGATGAGGTGACGGCATGGCGGTGCAGGCGGATCTCCACGACGAAGGCGAGCGGCTGGGCCGCGACGAGCTGGCCGCCCTCCAGCTGACGCGGCTGCGCGCGACCCTGCACCGTGCCTACGAAAACGTGCCGTTCTACCGGCAGGCCTTCGACAAGGCGGGCGTCCATCCCGACGACTGCCGCTCGCTCGCCGATCTCGCCCTGTTCCCCTTCACCGCCAAGGCCGATCTGCGGGACCAGTACCCCTTCGGGATGTTCGCCGTGCCCCGCTCCGAGGTGCGCCGCATCCACGCCTCCAGCGGCACCACCGGGCGCCCCACGGTCGTGGGGTACACCGACGGGGACCTCTCCACCTGGGCCGATGTCGTCGCCCGGTCCATACGTGCGGCGGGCGGCCGGCCCGGCCAGATCGTCCACATCGCCTACGGCTACGGGCTGTTCACCGGCGGCCTCGGCGCGCACTACGGTGCGGAGCGCCTTGGCTGTACGGTCGTGCCCGCCTCGGGCGGGATGACGGACCGCCAGGTCCGGCTCATCGAGGACTTCCGGCCGGAGGTCATCATGGTGACCCCGTCCTACATGCTCACCCTGCTCGACGAGATGGAGCGCCAGGGCATCGATCCCCGCGCCACCTCGCTGCGCACCGGCATTTTCGGCGCGGAGCCGTGGACCGAGGAGATGCGGCGGGAGATCGAGGAGCGGCTCGGCATAGACGCGGTGGACATCTACGGCCTGTCCGAGGTCATGGGACCGGGCGTGGCGCAGGAGTTCGCCTCGCACAAGGACGGCCTGCACATCTGGGAGGACCACTTCTACCCGGAGGTGGTCGATCCGCTGACGGGCGCGGTCCTGCCGGAGGGCGAGCAGGGCGAGCTGGTGTTCACCTCGCTCACCAAGGAGGCCATGCCCGTCATCCGCTACCGCACCCGGGATCTGACGCGGTTGCTGCCCGGCACGGCCCGGCCCGCGTTCCGCCGGATGGAGAAGATCACCGGCCGCAGCGACGACATGATCATCCTGCGTGGGGTGAACCTGTACCCGACCCAGATCGAGGAGATACTCCTGCGGACGGCCGGCCTGGCTCCGCACTTCCAGCTGCGGCTGACCCGGGAAGGACGGATGGACGCCCTGACGGTACGGGTGGAGGCCCGGCGGGAGACGGACGCGGAGGGGCGGGCGACCGCAGCCGCCCAGGTGGTCCGGGCCGTCAAGGAGGGGATCGGGGTCTCCGTCCGGGTCGAGGTCGTCGACCCGGAGACCCTGGAGCGTTCGGTGGGGAAGATCAAGCGGCTGGTGGACCTCCGCAGTGCGGGGGAGGTTGCGGACACGCGTCCGGGCGGCTGAAACCACCCCTTCGGGCCCAATTCCGGGCGGCTCCCGGGAGCGGGATCGCCCTCCCGGGTAGTGCATGACCTGTGACCTCGACCTTCCGGCAGCTCCACGACCGGCTCCAGGGCTCCCACATCGGGCTGGCCTGGAGCCGGGGCCGGGAGATGGAGCTGATGCACCGGGCGATGGGCTTCGCGGCCCTCGGGTTCCTCACGCTGGTGCCGCTGCTGGTGGTCGTCGCGGCCGCCGCACCCGGCAGCGGTTCCGGCTTCGGCCGGTGGCTCGGCCAGGCGCTCGGGGTGGCGCCGTCCTCGCGGGCCCGGGTCGAAATGCTGTTCAGTGCCGCGGACCTGGCACTGGAGCGGACCACCGCCTTCGGTCTGGCCGCGCTCGCCGTGTTCGGCCTGACCTTCGGCTCGGCCGTGCAGACCGGGTACGAGAAGGTCTGGGACCTGCCGACCGCCCGCTGGCACACCATGTGGCGGCACGTCGTCTGGCTCGCCCTGCTGGTCTGCTACCTCGCCCTGCTCGTCGAGATCCCCGCGCCCTCGAACGACGCCATCGGCACGATCTCCGGCACGGTGGGCGACCTCCTCGGCACCTGCCTGTTCTTCGTCGCCTCACAGCGTCTGCTGCTCGGCGGCCGGGTCCGCTGGCGGGCCCTGGTGCCGGGAGCGGTGGCGACCAGTCTCGGCCTGCTGGGGCTGCGGATCTTCTCGCAGCTGGTGTTCTCCCCGCTCATCGCGTCCAATGCGGTGACGTACGGCCCCTTCGGCACCCTGCTGGTCGTCCAGTCCTGGCTGGTCGGCGTCGGCTTCGTGGTCTACGGCGGCGCGCTCGTCGGCCGCCTCGTCCACGAACACCTCACCCTGCGGCGCCTGCGCAACAGCGGGCTCCTGCCCCCCGAGGCCTTCCCGCCCCACGCCCCGCACCCCCACTGGCCGCGCCCGCCGCACTGACCGCGCCGGCCGGGTCCCGGGCGCGTTCAACCCGGTTGCGGTGGACTCGGCCACCTGGGCGAGGATGCGCACATGAGCAGAGAAACCGACGGGGTGGATGAAGCGATCGCAGGTGAGCTGCGCCTGATGGACCCCACCGTGCGCATGTCGAAGTCGCTGGCCCGGCAACTCCTTGACCCGGAGTTCGTGGAGGTCGGCGCCTCGGGCCGGCGGTGGACGTATGAGGAAATGCTCGCCGCGTTGCCCGAGATGGACGGCGCAGCGGAAGACGGCCCGCGCTATGAGCCCTCGGAGATGATCGGCGTCATGCTGGCGCCCGGGCTGGTGCACCTCACCTACGAGACCGTGATCGGCGGGGATCGGGCACGACGGAGTTCGCTCTGGCGCAAGCGGGGTGCGGGAGCCGGGTGGCAGATGTACTACCACCAGGCCACGCCCGTTCCGCCCGAGGCCAGGTGAGCGCGCGGCTGCGGGAGACCCTTCAAAGGCGCCCGGCGGCGTCATCCTGTGGTCGCCCCCGGCTTCCGTCGCAGGGATGATCACCGGTCAACCCGGCGGCGGACGCTGAGCACCCACCCCGCACGCGAAGGTTGACGACGTCGGATCTCGCCGGGGGGCACGTATGACCACGCATGCCAGGGACACAGCAGAATCAACGGCAGCCAAGGTGCCCATCGGCGTGCCGGCCGGCCGCGAGCCCGTCGAGCCCGTTCCCCGCTGGGCGGTCCGGGTGGCCCATGCCATCCCGCTGTGTGTCCTGCCGTCCGGGTTATGGCGTGTCGCGCTGGTGCTGGGCCTGGCCGGCTACGACGCGGACTACCAGTGGGCGGTGTGGGAACGCCCGTACGTGATCGGGCTGTCCCTGGTCTCCGAAGGACTCGCGCTGCTCGCCCTCGGGCTGGTGCGGCCGTGGGGCGAAGTCGTCCCGCGCTGGGTGCCGGGGCTGCGCGGCAGACGGATCCCGATCCCGGTGGCGGTCGTTCCGGCCGCACTCGGGGCAACGCTGATCATGATGTTCTGCGCGTACGCCGTGCTGAACCAGATCTTCGGTTTCGTGGAGCCGATGAACGAGAACGGCGAGGGTTCCCCCACCAGCGGTCCGGCCGCCTGGGCGCTGTGGACGGCGTACGCCCCGCTCCTCGCCTGGGGCCCGCTCCTGGCGATCCTCACCGTCGCGTACCACCGACGCCGCCGGGCGAACGAGACATCGGCTGCCGCTCCGCCCTCAGCCGGATAGGGGCCCGGCGGTGGCCGGGCGCGGGCCGGGCCCGAGCCGGGAGAGCGGCCTAGGAGTCGGAGGTGTCCGCGAAGCGGTCGCGGAGTTCCCGCTTGAGGATCTTGCCGCTGGCGTTGCGCGGGAGGGCGTCCACGAAGAGCACCCGCTTCGGGGCCTTGAAGTGGGCGAGCCTCTCCCGTGCGTACGTCATCAGCTCCGCCTCGGTCACTTCCCCGCGCGGGACCACCACCGCCGTGACCGCCTCGATCCACCGCTCGTCCGGCAGCCCGACCACCGCAGCCTCCGCCACCCCCGGGTGCGTGTAGAGCACGTCCTCCACCTGGCGCGAGGCGACCAGTACCCCGCCCGAGTTGATGACGTCCTTCACCCGGTCCACGACCGTGAAGTATCCCTGCGCATCGCGCACCGCGAGGTCGCCCGAGCGGAACCAGCCGTCCCGGAAGGCCTTCTCCGTGGCCGCCGGGTCGTTCCAGTAGCCGAGGCACAGCTGTGGCGAGCGGTAGACCACCTCGCCCGCCGTTCCGTCCGGCACGTCCTTGCCGTCCTCGTCGACGACCTTCGCCTCGACGTGGCGCACCGGCCGCCCGCAGGAGTCCATGCGCCCCTCGTGTTCGTCCGGCCCGAGCACGGTGGCCAGCGGGCCGATCTCGCTCTGGCCGAAGCAGTTGTAGAAGCCGAGGCCGGGCAGCCGCTCGCGCAGCCGTTCCAGGACCGGAACCGGCATGATCGAGGCCCCGTAGTACGCCTTCCTCAGCGCGCCCAGCTCACGCACCGCGAACTCCGGGTGGTTGGCCAGGCCGATCCACACGGTGGGTGGGGCGAAGAGACTGTCCGCCTCCCCCGCCTCCACCAGGTCGAAGACCTGCTCCGCGACCGGTGCGTCCAGGATGGTGTTGCGCGCCCCCACCGCGAGGTACGGCAGCAGGAAGACGTGCATCTGCGCCGAGTGGTAGAGCGGCAGCGAGTGCACCGGCCGGTCTTCCTCGGCCAGGTCCAGCGCCTCGATCGCGCTCTCGTACTCGTGGGCGAGGGCCCGGTGGGTCATCATCGCGCCCTTGGGCAGGGCGGTGGTCCCCGAGGTGTAGAGCAGCTGCGCCACCCGGCCCGGGTCCGCGTCGTGTTCAAAGGCCAGCGGCTCGGCCAGTGCCGCGAGGAAGGAGCCGGGTTCGTCGCGCAGCGCCCGTAGGGGATGTCCGCCGGGGACCCGCCCGGCCAGGTCCGGGTCGGCGAGGACCAGGGCGCTCGCGGAGTCGTCCAGGATGTGCGCGAGGTCCTCGCCGGTGAGGTTCTGGTTCACCGGGACGTGGGTGAGTCCGGCCCGGGCGCAGGCGAGGAAGGCCAGGAGATAGGCGTCGCTGTTGTGGGCGAAGGTGGCGACGCGGTCGCCCTCGGCCAGCCCGAACCGCTCCCGCAGGACGGCGGCGCCGGTGGTGACGGCCGCGTCGAGTTCCGCGTACGTCCAGCTCCGGTCGCGGTAGCGGACGGCGAGGCGGTCGGGAACCCGTCGTGCGGTGTCGCGCACCAGCCCGTCGACCGTGTTGCACCGCACGGCCTGCTCCGCCCGCCCTTCCCGCACGGTCTGCTCCGCCCGTCCTGCTCGCGATGCCGTCATGGCGCGATCCTCGTCCTCCGCACTCCCAAGGTCAATAACCGGGATACCAAACAGGATGTTGACAGATCATCGGACCGGCTGCATGAGTGTGAGGGCACGGACGCACCGCCTGTCCCACGGGCAACCATGCCCATCCGCAGGCTACTTGGGAGGCACTTTGCACCTCAGCACCCGTCCGATACTCCGCCGCGTCGCCCTCACCGGCGCCGCGCTGCTCGCGGCCACGGCCGCGGTGCCGCAGGCCTCGGCGGCGACCGGTGACCGGATACCGGCCGGCGGCGGTCTGTCCGCCGTCATCCGGTACACCGAGAACGGCATCCCCCACATCCTCGCCCGCGATTACGCCCAGCTCGGCTTCGGCACCGGCTGGGCTCAGGCGGCCGACCAGGTCTGTGTCCTCGCCGACGGGTTCGTGACCGTCGCCGGTGAGCGTTCGCGCTGGTTCGGGCCCGATGCCGCACCCGACGGATCCCTCTCCTCCGCGACCCGGAACCTCTCCAGCGATCTGTACTTCAAGGGCGTCCGCGAGTCCGGCACGGTGGAGAAGCTGCTGGCGACCCCCGCCCCGGCCGGTCCCACGAAGGACCTCAAGGAGCTGATGCGCGGCTGGGCCGCCGGGTACAACGCCTGGCTCGCCCAGAACAGGACCAGCGACCCCGCCTGCAAGGGCGCCGCCTGGGTCCGCCCGGTCACCACCACCGACGTGGCCGCCCGCGGCTTCGCGGTCTCCGTCCTCGGCGGCCAGGGGCGCGGCATCGACGGCATCACGACCGCCCAGCCGCCCGCCACCCAGCCCCCGGGCGCACAGCCACCCGCCGCGCCGGCGCCGGGCGCGCCGGCGCAGGCCCGCGGCCCGGCCTCCGAGCCCGATCCGGCGAAGGCGGCCGAGGCGGCGCGCGAGTTCTTCGACACCAGCCGGTACGACATGGGCTCCAACGCAGTGGCCTTCGCCGGTTCCACCACGGCGAGCGGCAGCGGGCTGCTGCTCGGCAACCCGCACTATCCGTGGCAGGGCGGGCGCCGCTTCTGGCAGTCGCAGCAGACCATCCCGGGCAGGCTGAACGTCTCGGGCGGCTCCCTCCTCGGCACCGCCGTGGTCAACATCGGTTTCAACGAGAAGGTGGCGTGGAGCCACACCGTGGCCACCGGCACGCCCGTCAGCCTGCACCAGCTCGTCCTCGACCCGGCCGATCCGACCGCCTACCTGGTCGACGGCAAGCCGGAGAGGATGACCCGGCGGACCGTCACCGTCCCGGTGTCCGGCGGTGATCCGGTCACCCGTACCCAGTGGTGGACGCGCTACGGACCGGTCGTCTCGAACCTCGGCCCGGGCCTCCCGCTGCCCTGGACGGCCGGCACGGCGTACGCGCTGAACGATCCCAACGCGGCGAACCTGCGCGGCTCCGACACCGCCCTGGCGATGGGCAAGGCCCGCTCGGTCGCCGGGATCCAGGATGCGCTGGCCCGCACGCAAGGCCTGCCCTGGGTCAACACGATGGCGGCCGACTCGGCGGGCGGCACCCTCTTCACCCAGTCCCAGGTGCTCCCCCGGATCACCGACGAGCTCGCGGCCCGCTGCTCCACGCCGCTGGGCCGGGCCACGTACCCGGCCTCGGGGCTTGCGGTGCTGGACGGCGCGCGCGGCGACTGCGCGCTCGGCTCGGACCCGGACGCGGTGCAGCCGGGCGTCTTCGGCCCCGCGAAAGCGCCGACGCTGCGCGACGCGCCGTACGCCGAGAACTCCAACGACAGCGCCTGGCTGGCCCATGCCGACCGGCCGCTGACCGGCTACGAGCGGGTCTGGGGCAACATCGCCACCCCGCGGTCCCTGCGCACGCGCGGCGCCGTCGAGGACGTGGCGGCGATGGCCGCGAAGGGCGGGCTGACGGTGGCGGACCTCCAGAAGCAGCAGTTCGCCAACCGGGTCCCGGCCGGTGATCTGGCGGCGTCGGACGCGGCGAAGGCCTGCGCCGCCCTGCCCGGCGGCACGGCCGCCGGCAGCGACGGGAGCGCGGTGGACGTCTCGGCCGCCTGTCCGGTCCTGGCGGGCTGGGACCGTACGGCCGACACCTCCAGCCGCGGCGCGCTCCTCTTCGACCGGTTCTGGCGCAGGCTGACGGCTTCGACCGCGGCCAAGGACCTGTGGCTGGTGCCGTTCTCGGCGGCCGATCCCGTCCGCACCCCCCGTACGCTCAACCAGGCGGCGCCCGGCCTCGGGCGGGCGCTCGCGGACGCGGTGGCCGAGCTGAGGGCGGCCGGGATCGCGCTGGACGCCCCGCTGGGCGAGCACCAGTTCGTGGTGCGGGGCGGGCAGAAACTGCCGGTGGGCGGCGGCACCGAGGCGCTCGGCGTCTGGAACAAGATCGAGGCTCCGTGGGACGCGGCGGCCGGCGGGTACCCGGAGGTCAGGCACGGCTCCAGCCACATCCAGGCGGTTGGCTGGGACCGCGGCCCCTGCCCGGTGGCGCGCACCCTGCTGACGTACGGGCAGTCCTCGGACCCCGGCTCGCCGTACTCCGCGGACCAGACCAGGCTGTTCTCCCAGGAGCGCTGGGTCACGGCCCGGTTCTGCGAGCGGGACATCCTCACCTCGCCGCAGCTGAAGGTGGTCTGGGCCCGCGAGCGGCGCTGACCACGGCCTCTTCCCGGCCGCCGGCCCTCAGGGGCTGACGGCCAGGAAGAGGTACGCGGCCAGCAGCACGATGTGCACACCGCCCTGGAGCAGGGTGGCGCGGCCGGGGGCGATGGTGAGGGCGCTGACCACGACGGTCAGGGCGAGCAGCACCATGTGGACCGGACCGAGGCCGAGCAGGAGCGGGCCGGAGAGCCAGATCGAGGCCAGGGCAATGGCCGGGATGGTCAGGCCGATGCTGGCGATGGCGGAGCCGTAGGCCAGGTTGAGGCTGGTCTGGACGCGGCCGCGGCGGGCGGCGCGGACGGCGGCCAGGGTCTCGGGCAGCAGGACGAGCAGGGCGATGATCACGCCGACGACGGCGTTGGGCAGGCCGGCGTCGGCGACGCCCTTCTCGATGGTCGGGGAGACGGCCTTGGCGTCGCCGACCACCGCGACGAGCGCGACCACCAGCAGGCCGAGGCTGATCAGGGCGGCGCGGGCGGTGGGCGGGACGGCGTGGTCCTCGTTCTCGCCTTGGCCGCCTTGGCCGTCGGGCTCGTCGGCCGGCCGCTCGGTTTCCACGGGCAGGAAGTAGTCCCGGTGGCGGACGGTCTGGACGGCGACGAACAGGCCGTACAGGGCGAGCGAGGCGACGGCGGCGAAGGTCAGCTGGGCGGTGGAGAACTCCGGGCCGGGCTTGCTCGTGGTGAAGGTGGGCAGCACCAGGCTGAGGACGGCGAGGGTCGCGACGGTGGCGAGGGCCGCGCCGGAACCCTCGGGGTTGAAGACCGCGACCCGGTTGCGCAGGGCTCTGACGAACAGGGACAGGCCGACGATGCCGTTACAGGTGATCATGACGGCGGCGAAGACCGTGTCCCGGGCGAGCGAGGCGGTCTTGTCCCCGCCGTCGGCCATCAGGGTGACGATGAGGGCCACTTCGATGACGGTGACCGCGACGGCGAGCACGAGGGAGCCGAAGGGCTCCCCGACCCGGTGGGCGACGACCTCGGCATGGTGGACGGCCGCCAGCACCGCGCCCGCGAGGCAGAGCGCGACCAGCACCACCCCGAGCGCGGGCAGGTCGCGTCCCCAGCTGAGGACGAGCGCGACGAGCGCCACCAGGGGGACCACGAGGGTCCAGTCGGTCAGGGCGGATCTGCGGGTAGCCGTACTCATATAAGCAAACTTGCCAGAAATGCCCCTCAAGTGTGGTGTCGTCCGCGTCACGCGTGGCGGGAGTGTCGGGCGTGGCGGGGCGTCAGGTGCGGTGTCCCGGAAACCCGGGCACGGCACCGCAGAATGGGGCATGACCTCAGCGGACGCACCCTCGCCCTGGACCGAGGAGGACCTGAACCGCCTGCACCGCGTCGTGGTCCGGGCTTTGCAGCGCCACGTCTCCCCGGCGCCCGGGGCCGAGGGCGCCGCCGGGGGCGCGGGCCGGCCCGTACGCGGGGTGGTGCAGCCGCCGGGACGCCCGGACACCACCCGCGTGGTCCTGTGGGACGGCCGCGACCTGGACAGTTCGGTCGCCTACGACCTGCCCCTGGTCGAAGACTTCCACGACGGCAACGTCCCGTGGAGCGTCATCGCCGCGGTGCTGCGGCAGCTGGCCGCCGCCGGCCCGGACCCGGCCGCCGCCACGTCCGTGGACGGCTTGGGCATCCCCGTCGTCGACGCCCGCCCCGCGACCTGGCGGTTCATGGAGGAGCCCGTGTACGACCTCACCGATGCGCTCCACGCCGCCGTCTCCATGATCGGGTACTACGGCGGGGATCCGGACCCCGAGCCGGAGCTGCTGCTCGGCGGCTTCCTGCTGGTCGGCCCCGACACGGTACGGCTGTACGTCGACCGGACGGCCGGCGCCGCCGCGGCTGCCCGGCCGGCCCCGCGGATCGGCGTGGACATCTCCCTGCGGTACGAGGGGGGAGCCGTACGAGGGGGGTTCACCGGGACGATGGCGGCGCTGCCCTCCCTCGTACGCGACGAGCTCGACTCGAACGCCTCGGAGGCCGAGGACCCCTACTGCTCGGCGGTCTACGACTTCACCCGCTGGTGACGCGGGATCAGCGGGACGGGCAGGACGAGCGGGACCGGCGGATCGGCCCGGTCAGCCGGGTCCCGCGCGATCACATGGCCCGGTCGTGGCCCTCCCAGTACGGGTCGCGCAGCCGCCGCTTGTAGAGCTTGCCGTTGGGATCGCGCGGCATCGTCTCGATGAAGTCGACCGTCTTGGGGCGCTTGTAGCCGGCGAGGTGGCGTTCGCAGTGGTGCAGGATCTCCGCGGCGAGCGCGTCGCCCGCGACGAAGCCCTCGGCCGGTTCGATGACCGCCTTGACCTCTTCGCCCCAGTCGGCGTGCGGGATGCCGAAGGCGGCGGCGTCCGCGACGGCCGGGTGGGTGAGCAGGGCCGACTCGATCTCGGCCGGGTAGATGTTCACCCCGCCGGAGATGATCATGTCGATCTTGCGGTCGCGGAGGAAGAGGTACCCCTCCTCGTCCATCAGGCCGAGGTCGCCGACGGTGAAGAAGTCGCCGATGCGGTTCTTCTTCGTCTTGCCCTCGTCCTTGTGGTAGCTGAAGCCGCCGGTGTTCATCTTGATGTAGACGGTGCCCAGTTCCCCGGCGGGCAGCCGGTTGCCGTCGTCGTCGAAGACGGCCAGTTCGCTGATCGGCCAGGCCTTGCCCACGGTTCCCGGTTTCTTCAGCCAGTCCTCGGCGGTCGCGAAGGCGCCGCCGCCCTCGCTCGCCGCGTAGTACTCCTCCACGCAGCCGCCCCACCAGTCGATCATCGCCCGTTTGACGTGGTCGGGGCAGGGCGCGGCGCCGTGGATGGCGTGCCGCATCGAGGAGACGTCGTACGCGTCCTTCGTCTCCTGCGGGAGCGCGAGCAGCCGGTGGAACTGCGTGGGGACCATGTGGGTGTGCGTGCAGGCGTGCCGGTCGATCAGGCGCAGCATGTCCTGCGGGGTCCACTTGTCCATCAGGACCAGCGGGTGCCCGATGTGCAGGGCGGCGCCGGCGAACTGGAGGACGGCCGTGTGGTAGAGCGGCGAGCAGACCAGGTGGACGTTGCCGTCGAAGGGGCGGATGCCGAAGATGCCGAGGAAGCCCCCGAGGTACGTCTCTTCCGGGAGCTTGCCGGGCAGCGGGCGGCGGATCCCGCGCGGGCGGCCGGTGGTGCCGGAGGTGTAGTTCATGACCCAGCCGAGGGTGCGCTCCCGGGGGGCCGTCCCGGGCTGCCCGGCGAGGAGGTCCCCGTACGGGCGGAAGCCCGCGACCGCTCCGACGGCGTAGCGGTGGCTCGCGGGGAGGGCCGCCTCGTCGGCCGCGGCGGTGGCGGCGTCGGCGAAGCGTTCGTGGGCTATGAGCACCTTGGCCCCGGAGTCGGAGACGATCCAGGCGATCTCGGGGCCGACGAGGTGGTGGTTGACGGGGACGAGGTAGAAGCCGGCCTGGGAGGCGGCGAGGTAGGCGGTGAGGAACTCGACGCCGTTGGGGAGGACGACGGCGAAGACGTCCCCCTTCTGCAGGCCTGCGGCGCGCAGGCCGTGGACGAGGCGGTTGACGTCGGCGTGCAGCCGGCCGGCGGTCCACTCCTCGCCTTCGGGGGTGACGAGGACGGTGCGCTCGGGATCGGCGGCCGCCTGGGCCCAAAAGCCGTTGGGGGGCTGGTCACTCATGCTGATCACACCTCTCAGGCCCGGCCGGCGATGCGGTTGATGCGGTCGATGGCGCGCTCGAAGCCGCTGGTGAGGTCGTCGAAGACGGCCTGGACGCTGCGTTCGCTGTTCATCCGCCCGACGATCTGGCCGACGGGGGTGCCGAGCAGCGGCTGGACCTCGTACTTCTGGATCCGGGAGACGGCCTCGGCGACGAGCAGGCCCTGGAGGGGCATGGGGAGCGCGCCCGGGCCTTCCGGGTCGTCCCAGGCGTCGGTCCACTCGGTACGGAGCTGGCGGGCGGGCTTGCCGGTGAGCGCGCGGGAGCGGACCGTGTCGCCGGAGCCCGCGGCGAGCAGCTTCGCGGTGAGGGCGCGCGAGTGGAGGTCGGCCTCGGTGGTGGTGAGCCAGAGGGAGCCGAGCCAGGCGCCCTGGGCGCCGAGGGCGAGTCCGGCGGCGATCTGCTCGCCGCTGCCGATGCCGCCGGCGGCCAGGACCGGGAGCGGGGCAACGGCCTCGACGATCTCGGGGACCAGGACCATGGTGGCGATGTCGCCGGTGTGGCCGCCGGCCTCGTAGCCCTGGGCGACGACGATGTCGATGCCGGCTTCCGCGTGGCGGCGGGCGTGCTTGGCGCTGCCGGCGAGGGCGGCGACGAGGACGCCGTGGTCGTGGGCGCGGGCGATGACGTCGGCGGGCGGGGAACCGAGGGCGTTTGCCAGGAGTTTGATGGGGTAGTCGAAGGCGACGTCGAGCTGGTTGCGGGCGACCTGCTCCATCCAGCCGGTGATCCGCCAGCCGGAGGCCTCGCCTTCGGCGAGCTCGGGCACGTGGTGCTTGGCGAGGGTGTCGCGGACGAATGCGCGGTGCCCGGCCGGGATCATCGCCTCGATGTCGGCTTCGCTGATGCCGTCGACGGCCTTCTTGGCGGGCATGACGACGTCGAGGCCGTAGGGCTTGTCGTCGGTGTGCGCCTGCATCCAGTCGAGGTCGCGTTTGAGGTCGTCGGGAGCGGTGTAGCGGACCGCACCGAGTACGCCGAACCCACCCGCGCGGGTGATGGCCGCGGCGACCGCCGGGAAGGGCGTGAAGCCGAAGATGGCGTGCTCGACTCCCAGTTTCTTGCTCAGCTCCGTCTCCATGGGCGGCAGGATGCCGCAGCCCGGCATGTGAGGGAAGAGATTTTCTGATGCTGTGTCAGATTCTTTGCGGGCCGGTCGGTGCGGAGGGTGCCCGACGGGCGGGCAGATACCCACTAGCGTGCGGATCGCCTGCGGCGCGCTCGGCGGATCCGCGGGGGCCCGAGGCCCGTTCGCCTGCGGCGCACCCGGCACCTGCCGGGTCCGGCCCGGTGGCGCGGGGCGGGCGCCGGGAGCGGCGGCCCGGCCGATGCGGGCGGGGGACGGCGCGCGGTCGGCATCGGACAGCGGGCGCGGGATGCGGAATGCGGATGAGGAGGGCCGGACATGGCAGCGGACACGGGGGCCGAAGCGGTGGCGGAGGCCGGCACGGAACGGACGGGCGGCACCGGCCGCGAGCAACCGCACGAGCACGGGCCTGCGCACGGGCACGCGCCTGCACTCGGGCACGGGCACGACGGCGGGGACGCTGCGGAGGTTCCGCCCCGACAGGGCTGCGGGCGTGAGCGCGAAGGCGGGGGCGAGCCGGGGCGAGTGCTGAGCCGCCGCCGGCTCGGGGCGCGGCTGCTCGCGCTCGGCGGGGTGCTCGTCCTGCACGCCGCGCTGCCCGGCGCCGCTGCCGGGGCCTCGGGCAACCCGGCCGAGCGACGCGCGCTCCAGGGACTGCGGCTGCGGTACGGCTCCGCCCGCCAGGCCGGGCTGCTGGAGAAGCACCTCGAAGGGGTCGCGGACGAAGCCCGGCGGTTCCTCGGCCCCTCCCCCGAACACCCCTACTACGCCGGTGCGGTGGTCCTCGCGGGCCGGGGCCGCACCATCGCCCTGCACCGGGCCATGGGCGAGGCCGTGCGCTACGCGGACTACGACGGGCGGACCGACCGGGTACGGGAGTTCCCGGCGGCCGAGCGGATCGCGATGGCCGAGGACACCGTCTTCGATCTGGCCTCGCTGACCAAGCTGTTCACCTCCATCCTGGCCGTGCAGCAGATGGAGCGGGGGCGCTTGGAGCTGGAGGCTCCGGTACGCCGGTACCTGCCGGAGTTCACCGGGGGCGGCAAGGAGGTGATCACCGTCCGTCAACTGCTCACGCACACCTCGGGGCTGCGCTCCTGGGCACCCTTCTACAAGGAGTCCACACGGGAGGGTCGCCTGAGGCTGCTGTGGTCGGTGAGGCCTCAGGAGACCCCTGGAACGGTCTACCGGTACTCCGACCTGAACCTGATCACCCTCCAGCTGCTCTTGGAACAGATCACCGGTCGCACTCTGGATGTACTGCTCCACGACGAGATCACTGCTCCACTCGGGATGCACCGCACTCGTTACAACCCACCGCTCTCCTGGCGCCGGGTCACCGCCGCCACCGAGGTGCAGCGCCCGCCCTGGTCCGGCCTGGACCGCGGACTGGTGTGGGGCGAGGTCCACGACGAGAACGCGTACGCGCTCGGCGGCGTCGCGGGCCACGCCGGCGTCTTCGGCACCGCCTGGGACCTGGCGGTCCTCGCCCGCACCCTCCTCGACGGCGGCGTCTACGCGGGCAAGCGCATCCTGCGCCCGTCCTCCGTCGAGCTGCTCTTCACGGACTACAACACCGCCTTCCCCGGCGACGACCACGGCCTCGGCTTCGAGCTCTACCAGCACTGGTACATGGGCGCCATGGCCACCCCGCACTCCGCCGGCCACACCGGCTTCACCGGCACCTCCCTCGTCCTCGACCCCTCCACCGACTCCTTCCTGATCCTGCTCGGCAACTCCGTCCACCCCGTGCGCACCTGGCGGGCCGGCAGCGCGCCGCGCGTCGCCGCCGGCAACCGCTTCGCCCGCGCCGTCCCGGTCCGTACCCGGCACGGCGGCACGGCCTGGTTCTCCGGGATCGAGCCGGGCGCCTCCGGCACGCTCACCCTTCCCCCGCTCACCCCGGCCACGGCCGCCGCCCGGCTGCGCTGCGCCGTGTGGTGGGACACCGTGCCCGGCGAGGGCGCCCTGCACCTGGAGGTCTCATCCGACGGGGAGCACTGGGAACCGCTGCCCTTCAGCACCCTCCGGTCCACAGGCGGCACGCCCGAGCCATGGCCCCGCGGATCGGTTAGCGGCTGGTCCGGCCGCATCTGGCACCGCCTCGAGGCCCCCCTCACCACCACCGGGCCGGGCCGGGAGGTACACCTGCGCTTCCGCCACACCGCGACCGGCCGCTACGTCGGCCGCGGGATCTACGTGGACGTCATCCGCGTGTCGGAACCGGCCCGCCTCCTCTTCTCGGAAGACCGCCCCGCCGACGCCATCCGCCTCGAGGCCGCCGGCTGGACCCGCTCCGCGGACTAGGGCGAGGTGACGTGGTCGAGGTGACGTGGGTGCGGTGACCTGGGTGCGGTCGTCGACGGGGTCCATCGGACTCAGCGGCTCACAGCGGTTTCCCGGTCCATGCGCGTCAGCTTCTCCGGGTTGCGCACCGTGTAGATGCCGGTGATGACCCCGTCGTCGACCCGCAGGGCCACGACCAGGTCGATCTCCCCGTCGATCCGCACGATCAGAGCCGGATGGCCGTTGATCTGCGCCGGCTCCAGCGTCGACACGGGTCCCCACGCCGCCACGCCGGCGGCCAGCAGGCGGGCGACCTTCTCGGCCCCCACGGTGGGCCGCGGCATGGCTTGCTTGATGCCCCCGCCGTCGCTCAGGGCGACGACGTCCGGCGCGAGGAGGTCGACCAGGTTCTGCAGGTCTCCGGTCTCGACGGCCCGCTGGAAGGCCCCGAGCGCGGCCCGGGTCTCGGCCGCGGAGGCGACGCCGCGCCGGCGGCGCGCGGCCACGTGCGCCCGCGCCCGGTGGGCGATCTGGCGGACCGCGGCCGGGGTCTTGTCGACGGCCTCCGCGATCTCCTCGTACCCGAGGTCGAAGACGCCGCGCAGCACGAACACCGCCCGCTCGGTCGGTGCGAGCGTCTCGAGGACCAGCATCATCGCCATCGAGATGCTGTCGGCCAGCTCGACGTCCTCGGCCACGTCCGGCGCGGTGAGCAGCGGCTCGGGCAGCCAGGGGCCGACGTACGACTCCTTGCGCCGGCCGAGCGTGCGCAGCCGGCCGAGCGCCTGCCGGGTGGCGATCCGGACCAGGTACGCCCGCTGCTCGCGCACCGTGTCGAGATCGACGGCCGCCCAGCGCAGCCAGGTCTCCTGGAGGACGTCCTCGGCGTCCACCGCCGACCTGAGCATCTCGTAGGCGACGGTGAAGAGCAGGTTGCGGTGGGTGACGAACGCCTCGGTGGCGGGGTCGGGACGGCGATCGTCCTCACTCATGCCGTGTCTCCTGCTTCCTTCGGTTCCTGCTGCTTGTTCTGTCTCTTGGCCGTCGACCGTGTCACCCACAAGACACCGAAACCCGCCGTCCTGTGACACCTCGTTCCCTTTGACGCGCGACACCTGGGAGGGGTGTCACAGGACCCGGCCCGCCGGCATCTCATGTCCGACCAGTCACCGAGGCAGGAGGCCGACATGAAGGTGGTAGTGGTGGGCGCCGGATACGCGGGGATGCTCGCGGCGAACCGGATCGCCAGGAAGGTGAGGACCGCCGAGATCACGGTGGTCAACCCGCGCCCCGACTTCGTGGAGCGCGTGCGGCTGCACCAGCAGATCGCGGGGACCGCCGCCGCCGCGACGCCGCTCGCGTCGATGCTGCGCGACGGGATCGCTCTTCGGGTCGCCGCGGTCGACAAGGTCGGCGACGGCAGTGTCGTCCTCGACGACGGCGCGAGCGTCGGCTTCGACTGCGCGTTCCTCGCCGTGGGCAGCACGGTGCGGCCGATGCCGGGCACCGTCCCCGTGGGCACGTGGGAGGGCGCCGAGCAGGCCCGGGTGGCACTCGCCGCGCTTCCTGCGGGCTGCACGGTCACGGTGATCGGGGGCGGCTCGACGGGCGTGGAGACGGCGGCGGAGGTGGCCGAGGCGAGGCCGGACCTCCAGGTGCGGATCGTCGGGTCGTCGGTCGGCCGGGACTTCTCCCACCGGGCGTTCCAGCGGGTCCGGTCCGGACTGGAGCGGCTGAAGGTCGCCGTCGTGGACGAC
Organism: Streptomyces sp. NBC_00207; assembly: GCF_045160965.1. Classification (NCBI taxonomy): domain Bacteria; kingdom Bacillati; phylum Actinomycetota; class Actinomycetes; order Kitasatosporales; family Streptomycetaceae; genus Streptomyces; species Streptomyces sp. NBC_00207. Next base: position 1,245,688 of record NZ_CP130715.1, read on the forward strand.
GGCGTCACGGAGGTCGCCGACGGCGTGGTGCGCCTTCGGTCGGGAGGGGAGTTCGTCTCCGGCCTGACCCTGTGGGCGATCGTGTCCGGCGTCCCCGACCTCGCGGCACGCAGCGGTCTGAAGGTCGATGCCGGGGGCCGTGCGCTCGTGGACCCGTACCTGCGGAGCGTCGACGACGAACAGATCTTCGTCGTGGGCGACTGCGCGGCCGTGCCCGGAGGCCGTTTCGCCTGCGCCCTCGCCACGCCGCAGGCGGCTCACGCGGCCGACACACTGGCCCGCCTGAGCGAGGGCCGCACGCCCGAGCCGTACTCCCTGCGTTACGTCGCGCGGGCCGTCACCCTCGGACGCAGGGACGCGGTGGGCCAGTTCACCCGCCCCGACGACTCCCTCCGGCGCGCCTGCGTCACCGGACGCACCGCCGCCGTGGTCAAGGAGATGGCGTCCCGCGGCGGGAAGTACGGCGTCCGCACGGGAACCGGCGCCTAGGGAGTCGTCACTTGTCCTGCTGCCGGCTCACCATCTCGGTGATCCAGACGGGGGCGAACGGAGAGGTGCAGCCCGGTGAGGTCGGGTAGTCCTTGAGCACTTCCAGGCGCTCGCCGATGTCGAGGGCGCGGGCGCGGTACTCGGGGTGCTCGATCCCGATCTGGGCCAGGCAGTGGTTCATCGCCCACTGCAGGCGCCCGGGGGCGTCCTTCATCTGGGTCTCGATGACGTCGAGCAGTCCGGCGAGGTCGAGGCCCTCGGGCTTCTTCGCCACGCGTTCGGTGGTGAGCGCCCAGCCGGCACTCGCGACCACCGGGTCGGGATCGGCGCACCAGGCCGCGCGCAGCTCTTCGTGGTGCGGGTTCTTCTTCACCACGTAGTTCACGAGCCAGTCGTGCACCTTGGGGGTGCGGGCCCCGCGCAGCATGGCGTCCAGCTCGTCGCGTCCGAAGGCCTTCGGGCGGCAGATCAGGGTCGCCAGCAGTCTCGCCGCGGTGTCGTCCGTCGCCCAGAGCCCGGCCGCGAGTTCCTGCTGTGTCTTCAGCCGCTTGGCGAGCGCGCGCAGCCTGCCGAGGTTGACGCCGTGGTCGACACCGTGTTTTTCGTTGACCGCGCGGGCCTTCGGGTCCTCGAGCGCGGCCAGTTCGGCCATCACCTCGGCCACCGTCGCCCCGGCCACCACCGTCTCGGCCACCACCGTCTCGGCCATCTCAGCCTCCCGTCCGTCCCGTGCGGGATGCAGCCTACGACGGAAGGCGGCCCCTCCCGAACAGGCGCCGGCGCCGTGGTCGAGCGGACGACGCGGGGCGCGCGGCCGGCTGGGGCGGGCGGTCGTCCGTAGGCAGTCGGACGGGTCCGCCCGCCCCGGTGCGTCACACCGCCCGGGTGCCGGCCGGAGGCTGCGGTTCGCGGCGCATCGCCCACAGGGTCGGGCCGCCTCCGGGCAGCCGGACCTCCTCGCGCACGGTGAAGCCGAAGTGCTCGTAGAAGGGAAGGTTGGCCGCCTTGGAGGACTCCAGACAGGCGGGCAGGCCCGCCGCGTCGGCCTTGGCCAGGCCCGAGCGCAGCAGGGCCGCCCCCTGGCCCGTGCCCTGGGCGGCGGGGTCGGCGCCGATCACCGCGAGGTACCAGTGCGGTTCCCGGGGCGTGTGCTGGGCTGCCGCCTCGACAGCGGCCCCGAACAGCTCGGCCCGGTCGCCGAGGATGGTGCGCAGCTGCTGGATGGTTTCGGCGTCGGGAACGGCCTTGGCCTGCGCCTCCGGCGGCACCCAGAAGGCCGCCGCGGCCTCGGTGAACTCGCACACGGCGTTGGAGACGTACTGCCGGGTGAAGAGCGTCGTGAAGTAACTGCCCAGTGACGCCTCGCGCGAGGAGTCGTCGGGGAAGAACCAGCGCATCATCGGGTCGTCGTCGAAGGCCCGGGCCAGGGAGCGGCTGATCAGCGCTGCATCGTCGATCGCTGCCGTCTTCGGCGTGTTCGGTATCAGCATACGGACATTCTGCATCTGATGATCTTGAACGGTTCGGGCGGGGTCCGACTTGTCGGACACCCGACACCCCGACCCCCCGACACCCGGGACCCGGACACGCGACACCCGCTAGTGGCGGACCAGACAGAAGGGATGACCCGCCGGGTCCGCGAAGATCCGCCAGCTGCGCCCGCCCTCGCCCCCGTCGAGCAGCGCCGCTCCGGCCGCCAGCACCTGCTCCTGCGCACGGTCGAGGTCCGGGACGCCGAGGTCCAGGTGGAACTGCTGCGGCCGGGTGGGGTCCGGCCAGCGCGGGGGCTGGTGGTCCGCCGCGCGCTGGAAGGCCAGGACCTGACCCGACGGCGCGTGGAGCGTCGCCCAGTCCTCGCCGACCGCCCAGCGCCGGTCCGGCTGGTTGACGTTCCCGCCGAGCAGGGACTGGTAGAACTCGGCCAGCTTCTGCGGGTCGGGGCAGTCCAGGACCACGCACTGCAGTTCAGCGATCATGACCGGATCCTATCCACCGTGCGCGAGGGCCGCGTCGATCATCCGGCGGGCGACGGAGGCGAGTTCGGCCGGGTCCGGGGCCACGCGGGAGCGGGCGAGGGCGCCGGCCAGCCGGTCGTAGAGGAGCCCGTCCGTCCAGGCGACGAGCAGCTCGGCGGCCTCCTCGGGCCGGTCGGACCCGAGTGCGGCGAGGATGCCCGCGGCCCGGGCCCGGGGCCCCTGCCCCGCCCGGAGGAAGTCCGCCTCCAGAGCGGGGTTGCGGGCCGCCTCCAGGCTGAGTTCGAAGCGGGCCAGCTGGCGCTCGCGCCCCACCGTCAGCCAGCGGTACAGCAGTCCGGCCAGCGCGCCCGCGGCCGCCTCCCGGTCCAGCACCGGGGGCGCGGACGGGCTCTCACCGCCGTGGTCACCGAGCTCCAGGTCACCGAGGTCCAGCTCGCCGAGGTCCAGGTCACCGAGGTCCAGATCGGCCAGCCGCTGATAGCAGGCGCCGATCAGGGCCGTCCTCGTACGGAAGTAGTACGAGGTGCTGCCCGCCGGCAGCCCTGCCGCGCCGTCGACCGCGCGGTGGGTCAGGCCGCGGAGGCCGGTGGCGGCCACGAGGCCGATCGCGGTGTCGGCGATCAGCGTCCTGCGGTCCGTGACGTGTGCGCTCTGACGAGGGGTGGACATCCCCTCACTCTACAGCTGTAGAGTGAACTCCATCGGACTCTACAGATGTAGAGGACGGGGCAGAGTGAGGGGAAGGGGACTCGTCATGTCGGCACTTCAGCGTCACGCGGTCGTGGCAGGCGCGGGGATCGGCGGACTCACCGCGGCCGTGGCCCTGCACCGGCGGGGCTGGCGGGTCACCGTGTGCGAGCGGGCGCCCGGGCCGAGCGCCGTCGGCGCCGGGATCGTCCTGGCGCCCAACGCCCTGCGCGCCTTCGACGCCATCGGCTTCGACATCACCCGCGCGGTGGGCCGTGCCGTGCCCGCCGCGATGGGCCTGCGCCGCGCGGACGGCCGCTGGCTGAGCCGCGCCGACACCGCCGCGCTGGCCGCCCGTTACGGCGGACCGCCGCTCGCCGTGCACCGCTCGGCCCTCGCCGACGCCCTGGCCGGAGCCCTCCCCGAAGGCTCGGTACGGTACGGCGTCGCGGTCGGCCCGGTGGACGATCCGGACGGCTCGCCCGTGGTCCGCACCTCGGCCGGCGATCTCGCGGGCGCCGACCTGGTGCTGGCCGCCGACGGCATCAACAGCCCGCTGCGGCGCCGGTACTTCCCGGACCACCCCGGCCTCCGCTACAGCGGGGAGACCGCCTGGCGCACCGTCCTGCCCGCCGCCGCGGGCCGCGCCGAGGCGGCCACCGCCGAGACCTGGGGCCGCGGTGAGCGCTTCGGCGTCGTCCCGCTCGCCGACGGCCGGGTCTATGTCTACGCCACCGCCGTCGTCCCCGAGGGCTACCGCCCCGCCGACGTCCGCACCGAGCTCCTGCGCCGCTACGGCACCTGGCACGACCCGATCCCGGCCCTGCTGGAGCGGATCGACCCGGCGGCCGTGCTCCAGCACGACCTGTACGACCTGGCGGCTCCGCTCCCCCGCTTCCACCAGGGGCGCCTCGCCTGGCTCGGCGACGCCGCCCACGCCATGACCCCCAACCTGGGCCAGGGCGGCTGCCAGGCCATCGAGGACGCCGCGGTCCTCGCCCATCTCCTGGACGGGGCCGGCGCCGCGGACGTTCCGGCCGCCCTCACCGCCTACAGCGCGGCCCGCTGCGCACGCACCGACGCCATCCGCGTCCGCGCCCGCCGTGCGGGCCGGATCGCCGCCCTCACCCATCCGCTCGCCGTGGCCGCCCGCGATCTCGCCGTCCGGGCCACCCCCGCCCGCGCCACGCACCGGGCGATGGACGCCCTCTTCGACGGATTCACCGTTCCGGGTGGAATGGACACCGTGCCCGCGGGCGTTGGCACTCGTTGGTGAGGTTCGTTGACCGTTCAACCCGAAGGCAGGCGGATCCCGTGACCACCGACATCGACTGGGACAACCCGACCGACCCCAGGCCGGGGAGCTGGCAGCTGGACCACGTCAAGGAGTACGTGGCTTCCAACGGCGCCGAGGGTCAGTACTGGAAGGGCACCCAGACCCTCCTGCTGACCACCGTGGGCCGGGTCTCCGGCAACCCCGTGCGCACTCCCCTGATCTACGGCGAAGCCGACGGCCGCTACCTGCTCGTCGCCTCCAAGGGCGGCGACCCCCAGCACCCGCTCTGGTTCCGGAACCTGACCGAGCACCCCGAGGTCCGCATTCAGGTCGGCGCCGAGATCCTCCAGGGCGTGGCCCGCACCGCGAGCGCCGAGGAGCGCGCCGCCTACTGGCCGCTGATGGTGAAGCACTGGCCCGCGTACGACGAGTACCAGGCCAAGACGGACCGCGAGATCCCGATCGTGATCATCGAGCCGGTCGCATAGGCCCCGTCGGACGGACCGTCCCCGCCGGAGAGACCCGTCGGACGACACCCTCCCCGGGCAGGGCCCTTCCCCGCCCGGGGACTCCGTCACCTCAGCGGCACATCCGCGCCACCTGCTCCAGCTCGTCCCCCCACACGGCCACGTCCCGGGGGCCGATGTGCGGCGCGGCCAGGGACCGTACGCGGAAGGGGTTGCGCGGTGTCGTCGCGTCCGCCTCGCGGATCATCAGGTCCTGCAGCGCCGGCGGGATGGAGCGGTCCTCGGTGAAGCGCAGGAACGTGCGCGGCACCCGCCCCCACTTCTCCGGCAGCCCCCGGGCGTCGGCGGCCCCGATGGCGGCGGACTCGTCCGGCTCCAGGGTGTTGAGCAGCGCGCGCACCTCGGCGTCCGGCAGGTCACTGCCCAGCGCATCCTTGGCCGCCGCGAAGAAGGCGGGGTCGCCCGAGCGCCAGTTGACCCGGTTGACGCCGAGTTCCGGCGGGGTCTGGACGGCGGTGAGCCGGAACAGGGAGCTGGTGGACGCCTCCGGTGTCGTCATCAGCTGCATCACCGAGGCGTGCCGGGTCGGGCAGAAGGCGGACGCGTACACCAGGTGCGAGATCAGCTCGGGCACTTGGTTGGCGACCGCGTTCACCGTCACCCCGCCGAGGCTCTGGCCGACCAGGACCACGGGGCCGTTGCGGCGCACGGCGCGCACGACGTCCACGACGTGCGCCGCGAAGTCCGCCAGCGTCACCCCGGCGATCGGGGAGGGCTCGGTGCGCAGCCGCTCCAGGTCCTGGGGAGTCTGGTAGGAGAGCGGGAAGTACGCGCCCGCCCCGTGCCCGGGCAGATCCACCGCGACCGCCCGGTGCCCGCGCACGCCGAGTTCGCGCAGGACGGGCGACCATCCGTAGGAGTTGCTCCCGGAGCCGTGGACGAGGACGAAGGTGGGCGCGCCGCGGCTGCTCCCGTTCGCATGCGCGGCGGAGGTGGCCGCCCCCACTGCGGCGACCGCCCCCGCGCCGGCCACGGCCGCCTTCAGGACCCCGCGCCGCGACTGCCCGTCGGTGCGCACGCTGTCGCTCATGGCCTTCATGTCACTCCCGCCGCTCACGTTACCCATGAGTTCGACCCTACGAGCAGGCGCGCTCACGACCGGCTGATTCCGGCCAGGCGCCGGCGCCTCCACGAGCCGGGCGGCATCCCGGCCCTCCGGGCGGCGACGACACCCTGCTCTCAGTGCCCGAGCACCGCCATCGCCGCGTTGTGCCCGGGGACCCCGCTGACCCCGCCGCCCCGGACCGCCCCCGCGCCGCACAGCAGGACGTTGCGGTGGGCGGTCTCCACGCCCCACCGCCCGCCCCCGTCCGATTCGGCGAAGGGCCAGGACAGGTCGCGGTGGAAGATGTGCCCGCCGGGCAGGCCGAGTTCGCGTTCCAGGTCGAGCGGGGTCTTCGCCTCGATGCACGGGCGGCCGTCCGCGTCGAAGGCGAGGCAGTCGGTGAGCGGCTCGGCCAGGTGCGCGTCGAGCTGCGCGAGGGTGGCGGTCAGCAGTACCTCGCGGGCCTGGTGGTTGTCGTGTGCGAACAGCCGGGCCGGGGTGTGCAGGCCGAAGAGGGTGAGCGTCTGGTAGCCCTGCTCCACCAGCTCCGGCCCGAGGATCGTCGGATCCGTCAGCGAGTGGCAGTAGATCTCCGAGGGCGGTACGGACGGCAGTTCCCCGGTGGCGGCCTCCGCGTGGGCCCGGGCGAGCTCGGCGTACCCCTCGGCGATGTGGAAGGTGCCGCCGAAGGCCTCGCGCGGGTCCACCGCGGTGTCCCTCAACCGGGGCAGCCGGCGCAGCAGCATGTTGACCTTGAGCTGGGCGCCCTCGGGCACCTCCTGCGGCGGTGCCTCGCCGAGGAGTTCGGCCAGGGCCCGCGGCGAGGCGTTCACCAGCACCGTGCGGCCCACGACCCGGCCCTCGCCCGTGGCGGTACGGAACACCACCTCGGCCGGAGCGGTCCCGTCCGTGTCGATCCGCAGCACCTGGTGGCCGGTGGCGATCTCCGCGCCGGCGGCCCGCGCGGCGGCCGCGAGGGCGTCCGTCAGGGCGCCCATGCCGCCGACCGGGACGTCCCAGTCCCCGGTCCCGCCGCCGATGACGTGGTAGAGGAAGCAGCGGTTCTGCGCCAGGGAGGGGTCGTGCGCGTCCGCGAAGGTGCCGATCAGCCCGTCCGTGAGGACCACCCCGCGGACCAGGTCGTCCGTGAAGTGCCGCTCCACCGCCTGCCCGAGCGGCTCCTCGAACAGCATCCGCCACGCGGCCTCGTCGTCGATCCGGGCCCGCAGCTCGGCCCGGGTGGGCAGCGGCTCGGTCAGGGTGGGGAACACCTTCCGGGCGACCTGCCCTGTGGTCCCGTAGAAGGCGCGCCAGCTCTCGTACTCGCGGTCCGAGCCGGTCAGCCGGGCGAAGGAGTCCCGGGTGCGCTCCTCGCCGCCGACGAGCAGTCCGCCGGGCCGCCCGTCCCGTTCGACGGGCGTGTACGAGGAGATCGTCCGCCGGCGCACTGCGAACCGCAGGTCCAGGTCGCGCACGATCTTCGCCGGGAGCAGTGAGACGAGGTACGAGTACCGCGAGAGGCGGGCGTCTACGCCCGTGAAGGGGCGGCTGGAGATCGCGGCCCCGCCCGTGCTGCCGAGCCGTTCCAGGACGAGGACCGATCTGCCCGCCCGTGCCAGGTACGCGGCGGCAACGAGGCCGTTGTGCCCGCCGCCCACGATCACGTCGTCGTACACGTCCCGCCCGAAGGTCGTCATGGCTCTTGGTAACACACCTGGCCGAGCTGCTCCAGACAGTGGGCTTCGTCGGCGTGGGCCAGCGCCGTGTCGGGATGCTCGTCGCCCAGGGACCGCTCGCGGATGCCCGAGAGCTCCCGGTAGATGGGCAGAGCCTCCTCCCAGCGGCCCAGCCGGCCGAGCCCGACGGCGAGTTCCCGGCGGCTGACCAGGGTGTCCGGGTGCTCGACGCCGAGCACCTCGGCCCGTACCGCGCCGACCTGCCGGGCCTCGGCCACCGCCTCCTCCCAGCGTTCCAGCCGGCCCAGGTTGACCCCGAGGACGTGCCGGGCGCGCAGGGTCTCGGGGTCGGCGGCCCCGTAGGCGCGGGTGCGGTCGCGGACCAGGGCCCGGAACAGGTCGAGGGCCTGGGCGCTGTTCCCGGTGCGGCCGAGCGCGATGCCGACCTCGTAGCGTGCGGCCAGGGTGTCGGGGTGGTCGCGGCCGAGCACCCGTTCCCGTACGGCGGCGACCTCTCGGAAGCCGGCCAGGGCTTCCTGCCAGCGCTCCAGCCGGCCGAGCGCGTACGCCGCCTCGTACCGGGTCAGCAGGGTGTCCGCGTGCTCGGGGCCCAGGACGGCGGCCCGGTCGGCGGCGACCGCGACGGCGGTGGCGTGGGCGTCGGCGAACCGGCCCAGCGCACCCAGGGCGCAGGCCAGGTTGTGGCGGCAGCGCAGCGTGTCGGGGTGGAGCGGGCCCGTGGCCCGCTCGCGGGCGACGAGCACCGCGCGGTAGGTGTCGTGCGCCTCCTGGTGGCGTCCGAGCCGCCCCAGCTCGTACGCCGTCTCCTGGCGCGCGGCGAGGGTGTCGGCGTGGTCCGGGCCGAGTTCCCGCGCGCGTCCGTCGGCCACGGCCGCGTACACGGCGAGCGCCTCCTCGGGGCGGCCCGCGCGGCTCAGGGCGTAGGCGCGCGCGTGGCCCGCGGCGAGCGCGTCGGGGCCGGTCTCCCGGGGGCCGGCCCCGCGCGGGAGGCCGTACGCCGCGGTGAGCCGCGGGTCCTCGGCGGGCTCGGGGCGGACGATGGGCGCGGCGGGGCCCACGAGGGGCTGCCCGCCGCTCGGGCGGACGACGGGCTGCGCGCCGCTCGCGCGGGCGACGGACCGTACGCCGCCGGGGCGGGCGGCCGTCCAGGAGCCGGTGAGCACGGCCCATTCGCCGCTCGCGGGGCGGGCGTCGATCCCGGCCTTGCGCCCGGCGGTCATCCCGCGGGCCCACGCCGGGAGCGGGGCCTGGGCGCCGGGCAGGCCGCCCGGTCCCAGCCGGGCCTCGACGAGCCGGCGGTGCACGTGGCGGGCGTCGCCGGGCCGGTCCTCGGGGCGCTTGGCGAGCAGGTCCAGCACCACCCGCTCGAAGGAGGCGGGCAGTTCGGGCCGGTGCTCGCGCAGCGGCACGGGCGGGGTGTCGCGGTGGCCGACCAGCACCGACCAGGAGTCGCCGAGGTCGAAGGGAGGGGCTCCGGTGGCGATCTCGTAGAGGACGCAGCCGAGGGAGTAGAGGTCGCTGCGGTGGTCGACCTCGCCGCCGGCGATCTGCTCGGGCGACATGTAGTGCGGGGTGCCCATGGCCATGCCGCCGCCGGTCAGCTTGGCGGTGAAGCCGATGTCGTGGGCGAGGCGGGCGATGCCGAAGTCGCAGATCTTCACGGTGCCGTCGGTGAGCCGCATGATGTTGGCTGGCTTCAGGTCGCGGTGCACGACGCCCTGGTCGTGGGTGTAGCCGAGGGCGGCGGCCATCTGCTCGGCGATGTCGACGACCACGTCCACGGGGAGCGGGCGGGTCTCGTTGTCCTCCATGAGCTGGCTGAGGTTGCGGCCTTCGAGGAGCTCCATGACCAGGTAGAGGGGACCGCCCGCGGCGCTGTCGTCGCCGAAGTCGTGGACGACCGTGACACCGCGGTGCTGGAGGGACGCGGCCACGCGCGCCTCGCGCCGGAACCGCTCGCGCAGCACCTGGGTGAAGTGGGCGTCCTGCTCGGCGCCGATCGGCTTGAGGCACTTCACCGCGACGTGCCGGCCCAGCGATTCGTCGCGGGCGCGCCACACCTCGCCCATGCCGCCGCGCCCGATCAGATCGAGCGACCGGTACCGGCCCTGGATCAGTCTGGACTCCGCCATGTCTTAAAGCCGCCCCCGTTGTCGCGCTACGCCCTCCCCGGCCGGTCCAGTATGGCCGCTGATGTACGCAGTGTGTACGGCGAGGGGCGGCTCCCGGGGCCCATGCGACGCATCGCTTTCAAGATGTGACCTGGAGGCAGCTTCCAGCGCAGACCTGCGGGAATGCTGCGCAACACGCGTCCGGTGAGGCGCAGGCGCCGGGTGATGCTGCGCGGCGCCGGTGCGGGTCGCCCGTACAGCTGGTGCGCCCAGCCGGGGAGGGAACCGTACGCGAGGCCGGCGAGCGGGCGCCACAGCAGGTTTCGGCCAGGCACGAGGAGGGCAGGGACGGGCGGGCCGCGCAGGAAGTCGTCCACGGAGTGCGCGTCGGGACCGGCGGCCAGCTCCGGGCGGATCCGCTCGAAGTAGGCGGCGAGCCCGGCGGTGTCGGCGGGAACTCCGGCCGGGTCGAGGCCGACGAGGCTGGCGTTGACGCGGTTCTCGTCGACGTAGCGGTCGGCCTGGGCGGCGGTGAGGCGGACGCCGGAGCGGCGCAGGACGTGCAGGAAGCTGTCGATCTGCGCGCAGTGGATCCACAGCAGCAGCTCGGGGTCGTCGACGGGGAAGCGTTCGCCGGTGTCCGGATCGGTGGCGGAGAGCTTGCGGTGGATCGCGCGGACCCGGCCGCCGGCGCGTTCGGCGGCCTCGCTGGTGCCGTAGGTGAGGGTGCCGACGAAATCGGCCGTGCGCAGCAGTCGGCCCCAGGCGTCCCGGCGGAAGTCGGAGTTCTCCATGACGCCGCGGACGGCGCGGGGGTGGAGTGCCTGGAGGTAGAGCGCCCGGACGCCGGCGATCCACATCATCGGGTCGCCGTGGCACTGCCAGGTGACGGACTCCGGGCCGTACAGCCCCGGATCGGCGCCGGGTCCGGATCCCGGCCCGGGTCCTGGCGCTGCCTCTGGGCCTGGCCTTCGCGTCGGCCCGTGCCCGTGCCCGGGTCCTGGCCCTTGTCCTCGCCCTGGCCCGGGTCCTGCCGCGGGTCCCGGTTCCGGTTCTGGTGCGGTCGCGGTGTTCCCCATCCCGTACCTCCCCGTCGCAGGCCCCGGCGGTCCCAGCCTACCGATCCGGGGCGGCCGTCAGCGATGCGTATGAAAGGGGCCGACTGCCGTCGAGGCCCCGTCTCTGGCCATCGAGCCCGGGCGCGGCTGTTCGTGGCCGTGGACGGCGGCACGTACGACACCCCGCGGCCGGCTCGGTACGGGGCACGCTGCGCGCCCCGCCTCGCCGACCGCGGCTCGGCGGCGGATTTTCACGGGGCCTGGCCCGGCTGCCGGTCCGGCGCGGGAAGCCGGACGGTCTCCGCAGCCGGGACCTCGGCGGATGGCCGCCCCGGGTGGGGGCCGGTGGCGCCGATCGGGAGGCGGTCGGCGCCACCGGGCGCGTACGCCCCACGGGGCCCGGAGGCGGCGGGGCTCAGCGGCCGAAGACCCGGGTGGTGGCCGTGTCGGTGTTGTTCCTCCTGTTCCGGTCCGGGGTACGGGAGGTGACGGCGGCCTTCGCGATGATCGCGGGCCGCTGGTCGGCCCGTACCGTGACATGGAAGACGCGCAGCTGTCCGGCGCCCAGGGCGTCGACGTGCCAGGTCAGCGGGGTGGGAGTGCGGCGGTCGGCGCCGGGGGGCGCCTCCGTGACCGCCACCCCGCGCGGCAGGGTCAGGGTGACGGCCAGGTCCGCGGCGGCGAAGGGCCCCTTGTTGGTCACCGTGACGGCATAGGTGTACTCGGCGCCGCGGCGCACGGAGGACGGAGCGCTCAGGTGGACCGCCAGGTCGGCCCGGGGCGGACCGGCGTCGAGCTCCAGCCGGCCGACGCGGTCGCCGCCGATCTCGGTGAACCACATGTTGGCGTCCGGCCCCGCGGTGATGCGGACGGGGAGGCTGCCCGCGTTGGGCAGCGGGTAGCGCGCGAAGTCCCCGTCGGGGGTGATCCGCCCGATCCCGTCGGTGAGCTGCTCGGTGAACCACAGGTTCCCGTCGGGCCCGGCGGCGATCCCGTCCGGGCCGCTGCTGCCGGCCGGCAGGGGGTACTCGGTGATCTTGCCCTTGGGGGTGATCTTCCCGATCCGGTCGGCGAAGAGCTCCGTGAACCACACGTTCCCGTCGGGCCCGGCGGTGATGACGTCCGGGCCGCTGTCGGCGTTGGGCAGGGGGTACTCGGTGATCTTGCCCTTGGGGGTGATCTTCCCGATCCGGTTGCCGGAGATCTCCGTGAACCACAGGTTCCCGTCGGGCTTGGTCACGATGGACTCCGGGGCGCTGCCGGGGTGGGGCAGGGGGTACTCGGTGATCTTCCCGCTGGGGGTGATCTTTCCGATCCGGTCACCGGGGTCCTCGGTGAACCAGAGGTTCCCGTCGGGCCCCGTGGTGATGGCGAACGGTGTGCCGCTGTCGGCGGGCAGGTCGTACTCGGTGATGAGACCCGCCGTGGTGATGTTCCCGATCCGGCGGCTGATGTCGGTGAACCACACCTTGCCGTCGGGCCCGGCGGCGATCCCGAAGGGGCTGTGGTCGTCGCCGGGCAGCTGGTACTCCGTCAGGGCCCCGGTGGGCGTGATCCGGGCGATCTTCCTGATGCCCACCTCCGTGAACCAGAGGTTGCCGTCGGAGCCCGTGGTGATCTCGCCGGGAAAGCTGCCGGCCGTGGGGAGGGGGTACTCGGTGATGTCCCCGACGTCGGCACGGGCGGGAGCGGGGGTGGGTGCGGGGGCGGCCGAGGCCACGGGCAGGCTGATCAGAGTGAGGAGCAGTGCGGCGGCCAGCTGGAACGTCCAGCTCGGGCGGCGGCTTCGGGTTGTCCGGGGCGGGGACCCGCACAGGGCGCGTGGGGACATCGGGAGGCAGACCTTTCGGCCGGAGGTCGGGGGCAGGCCCGCCACCGGGGCGAGACCTCGCCGGCGGGTCTGGGCACTGTCGGGCGGCGCTCGAGGTCGCGACAGCGGTGCGCTGCTGGATGCCCGGGGGCATGCGCACTGCGCAGCGTAGGACCTCGGGTGACGGCCTGTCAGGCGACGGTGGGCCAACAGGCTGACGGCCGGACGAGCAAGCCGTGCGCCGGGGCGCCCGCACGGGGACGGCGCGGGGACCGCACGGGGATTGCACGCGGACCGCACGCGGACCGCACCGACCTGGCCCGATGCCTTGGCCGACCTGGCCGGATGCCTTGCGCGGGCGGTCCCGGCCGTCCTCTAGAGTGCTTCCGTCCCCCATCCACGCGCCCGTGGCCCCGGCCCTGCGGCGCGCCCCGAACCCGCCCACGGGCCCGACCGAGGAGCAACCGTGACCGACCTGGCGTCCATACCCCTGCAGCAGGAGATCGCCCGGGATCTCCAGGTGAGCGCGTCCTTCGACGCACAGCAGGAGATCGAACGCCGGGTGGCCTTCCTCGCCGGCCAGCTGACCTCCACGGGCCTGCGCTCCCTGGTGCTGGGCATCAGCGGCGGCGTGGACTCCACCACCGCCGGCCGACTGTGCCAGCTCGCGGTCGAGCGGGTCCGCGCCACGGGGCAGGACGCGACGTTCTTCGCGATGCGGCTGCCGTACGGCACCCAGGCCGACGAGGCGGACGCGCAGCTGGCCCTGGAGTTCATCCGGCCCGACCGGGTCCTGACCGTCGACGTGAAGTCCGCCAGCGATTCGGCGCTGGAGGCGGTGCTGGCCGGCGGTACGGTCTTCCGCGACGCGCACCACCAGGACTTCGTGCACGGCAACATCAAGGCCCGGCAGCGCATGATCGCCCAGTACGCGGTGGCGGGCGCACACGAGGGCCTGGTGGTCGGCACCGACCACGCCGCCGAGGCGGTCTCCGGGTTCTTCACCAAGTTCGGCGACGGCGCGGCCGACGTGGTGCCGCTCACCGGACTCACCAAGCGGCGCGTACGGGCCCTGTCCCAGGCCTTGGGCGCGCCCGCCGCCCTGACCGTGAAGACCCCGACGGCGGACCTGGAGACGCTGAAGCCGGGCCGGCCCGACGAGGAGGCGCTCGGCGTCACCTATGACGACATCGACGACCTGCTGGAAGGCAAGCCCGTCGGCGAGGCCGCCTTCGCGGCCATCACCCACCGCTACCGGCTGACCGAGCACAAGCGACAGCTCCCGATCGCCCCCTGAGCCGGCGCCGGGCCCCGGGGTGGAGTCCCCCGGGGCCCGCCTGCGTTCAGCCGTCGGAGCCGGCGACGTCGAGGTCGACGTCGACGTCGCGGTCCAGGTCGCTGTCGGGGATCCAGGAGCCGTGGATGCCGCCGGTGACCCGGCGCGGCAGGTGGACCGTGGCGATCCGCCCGAGGGTGGAGGCGTCCAGGACCAGGAGCTGGGAGGCGTTCTGCTTGAGGTCGGAGACGACGGTGAGCAGGTAGCCGTCGTCCTCGCGGGTGGCCCCGGCGGCGGGGACGAACACGGCCTCGCTGGGCAGGCGGGCGTCCCCGGCCTCGTGGATGTGACGGGCGCCGGTGCTGCGGTCGTACTTGACGATGCCGTAGCCGCCCCGGCCCTCCTGGTCGGGGAAGGAGACCGCGTACTGGTAGCGGTGCTCGGCGCCGAGGAACTCCTCGTTGAGCGTGGGGAATTCGATGGCGAGGTCGTCGATGATCTGCTCGTCCACGCGACCGGCGGCCAGGTCGACGATCCAACGGCGGTTGTAGGAGCAGGTGTTGGGCTCAGCACCACGGCCGGGTGCGCCGACCCACCAGTTCCAGGAGAGCTCGAACCCCTCCCGGTCCACCGTCGGGCCCTCCAGCACGATCCGGCCCCGGGCGTCCTCGTAGGCGTTGGCGGCGTGCAGCATGCTGCCCGGCTCGATGGGGAACCAGCGGATCTGCGCCGCGCCTTGCGGGCCCCGGGGCATGACACCGATCCGCGCCGGCTGCGCGTCGTTCCAGCCGTACGGGATGCCGGAGTGCTCGGCGGGGGCGAAGGTGACGGTGCCCTCGTAGAAGACCACGTAGTGGCGGGTGACGGCGAAGTCGTGCTTGAGGGCGGCGGTCGCTCCCGGCACCTCGACGCTGCGGCTGATCTGCCCCTTGGCGTCGGCGACGTAATACGTGAGGAACGGCGGGAACGGCGAGGAGCCGAAGAAGTGCAGCTCGCCGGTGAGCGGGTCGGTCTTCGGGTGCGCGGTCATCGCGGTGCGCAGCTTGCCGCCGAAGTCGTGGGCGCCGACCGTGTCGAGGTCCCGGGTGAGCTCGAAGGGGAGGTTGGCCTCGCACAGGGCGAGCAGGCGTCCGGCGTGCTCGATGACGTGCGTGCCGGCGGTGCTGGCCGTCAGGTCCGGGCCGCGGTCGGTCATGTAGGGCGCGCCGTCCAGTGCGGGGGTGTGCACCCAGCGGTTGCGGTACCACTCGGCGCGGCCGTCGCGCAGCCGGATGCCGTGGACCATGCCGCTGCCCTTGAACCAGTGGGTGGGGGTGACGCCGGGCTTGGGGTTGTGGCTGTTGCGGATCAGGCGGCCGGTCAGCTCCGGGGGAAGGGCCCCCTCGACGGCCAGCCCGGTGGCGGTGATCTCGTCGACGGCCGGGGTGTAGTGGCCGGTCAGGTAGGGCTTGTCGGCGGTCATGGCAGGAACCTCGCTTTGCGTGACGGTGACGGTGTGGGCGCGGGCGTGGGTGTGGGGCGTGGGGGCGTGAGGGGGCGAGGAGTGGTGACCGACAGTCAGTCGCCCTGCTCGGCACGGTTCTTGAGGGCGGCGAGCCAGGCCGTCAGGGAGTCGTGCAGGGCCCGGCCGAGCTCGGCGGGGGCGGCGTCGACGGGGGCGCCGCTCCAGGACTCCTCGGTGCGGACGGTCACCTGGCCGCCGGTCTGCTCGAAGGTCCACACGTGGATGCCCTCGATGCCGTTGGCCGGGCCGCCCCAGACGAGCCGCTCACCGGGCACGATCTCGCGGAGGGTGGAGGTGATGTCCAGCCCGTGCGTCTTCCAGCGGAAGGAGTGGCCCGGCAGCAGCGGGCCGTCGAGCTGCGCCTGGTCGACGTGGGCGTTCCAGCTCGGCCAGGCGTCGATGTCGGTGTGCAGCGCCCAGACCCGCTCCAGCGGGGCGTCGATCACGGTGGACAGGCGGACGATGGCGGGAGCGGTCTCGTCGATGGTGAACATGGCTGCTCTTCCTCTCGGTTGGGGTACGGGCGGTGACACGTTCGGTCGGTGGAGCAGGTCTCGGCCGGCCAGTGACGGCGGTCGGCGGTGGGCTGCGGAGCCGGGCTCGGGCTTGCACCGGAGGGGCCGGTCGCCGTGCGGCGGGTGAGGAGCGCGGCGAGGGCGGCAGTGGCCAGGAGGACGGCGGCGCAGACGCCGAAGGCGATGCGGTAGCCGGCGGTGAGCGCTTCCGGCTGCGGCTGGTGGACGGCCGCACGGGCGGTGGCGGTACCCGCGAGGGTGGCCAGGACGGCGAGGCCGATCGCTCCGCCGACCTGGCGGGAGGTGTTCACCAGTCCGCCGGCCAGCCCGGCGTCCTGGCGGGCCACGCCCTCCACGGACAGGGTGGTGAGCTGGACGAAGGCGATGCTCAGGCCCAGACCGATGAGGATGCCCGGGCCGAGGAGGTCGGCGGCGTAGCTGCCGTGGGCGCCGATCCGGGACAGCCACAGCAGTCCCGCGGCCTCGGTCAGCAGGGCGGCGGTCACCGTCGCGGTGGCGCCGATGCGGCGGGAGATCCGCGGGGCGAGGGTTGAGCCGAGCATGTTGGCTGCGGCGAGCGGGAGTTGACCGAGGCCGGTGACCAGCGGGCTGGAGCCGAGCACCTGTTGCTGGTGGAGCGGCAGGAAGAAGAACAGGGCGATCCACACCGAGCCGAGCAGCGCCATGAGAGCGTTGCCGACGGTGACGCGCCCGGCGCGGAACAGGCGCGGCGGCAGCAGCGGATTCGGGTGGCGTCGCTCGACGAGGACGAACCCGGTCAGCAGCACGGCGGTGACGGCGAAGGCCCCGAGGACGGTGGTGTCCGTCCAGCCCGAACGGCGGGCGGTGGTCAGGCCCCACACCAGGGCGGTCAGCGCGAGGGTGACGGTGGTGGTGCCGGGCAGGTCGAAGCGGCCGCTGCCGGTGACCGGGGCCGGCGGCACGCCGACCACGGCGCCCACCAGGACCGGCAGCGTGCCGATGGCGACGGCGAAGAAGATCCACTGCCAGCCCAAAGCCTCGGTGAGGGCGCCACCGAGCAGGACCCCGGCCGCGCCTCCCGCGCCGGACACCGCACCCCACACGCCGAGCGCCCTCCCCCGCCCGGGTCCCGGCGGGAACAGGTCCATCACCAGGGCCAGGGCCGCCGGGGCGATCGCCGCCGTGCCCATGCCCTGCAGTGCGCGGGCGGCGATCAGGACCGGGGACGAGGTGGCCAGCCCGGCCGCCAGCGAGGCGGCACCGAACACCGCGAGCCCGGCCAGCAGTACCCGGCGCCGGCCGAGGAGGTCGGCCGCCCTTCCGCCGGCGAGCAGCAGCGCGCCGAAGGCCAGGCCGTAGGCGTTGACCACCCAGGTCGTGCCGCTGTCCGACAGGCCGACGCCGTCGCGGATCTGCGGGAGGGCCACGTTCACGATCGAGGTGGCGAGCATGACGGTGAACTGCGCCCCCGCCAGAACTGCGAGCGCCGCTCCCGGACTCCGGGTGGTGGCGGTGATCCTCACGAGATCCTCCTTGAGTGGTTAACCACTCACACTTGATGCCTGAAAAAGGGCGGGGCTAGTGCCCCGCCGAGATTCCGGCTCTACGGTGACTCCGGACTCAGTAGTGCGTGATGCCCGCGGACAGCGTCCGCATCCAGGGAGCATCCACGTCACCGGCGCCCATGGAGACGATGAGGTGGCACAGCATGCCGCGCGCGAAGAACTGCTGGACCTGCTCCTCGGCGCCACCGGAGGCGCCGCGGACGTACTCGACCAGCCGGGCGTAGCCCTGCTGGACCACCTCGCGCACGGCCCGCTCGGAGACGGCCGCCGCCTGGGCGTGCAGCTGGATCAGCATCAGGTCGTTGTCACTGATCAGCAGCGCGTATGCATCCCCCATGGCCTCCAGCACCACCTCGGCGGAGCTGCCCTTGGCCTCGGCCGCCGCCCGCTCCAGAGCGGCCCGGACCTGGACGAAGCAATGCTCGACCACCGCGGTGAACAGCAGCTCCTTGCTGGGGAACAAGCGGTAGACGTACGCCTGCGAGATGCCGGCCGCCTTCGCCACCTCGGTCGTGGTGGTGCCCCAGTAGCCGCGCGCCGCGAAGGCGCCGATGGCGGTGCGCAACACCGTCTCGCGGCGCTCTTCGGCGGTGGACAGCTTTCGGGGTCGCTCGTTCTTCATGTGAGTACTCAACCACTCACACCCTTCGGTGTCAACGCCGCTCCCCCGGCCCTCTGCTCCCTTCACTCCTGCGCGGGCAGCGGCGGCGGCGTCTCGGCGTCGCCGAAGAAGTAGGCATGGGCGTGCTGGAGGTAGGCGTACAGCTCGTCCTCGCCGGGGAACTCGACCACCCCCTGGGTGAGCATCTCCCACTCGGTGAGCGACATCCCGCGGGTGCGGATCACCTCGGCGAGACCGTCCCGCTGGAGCTCGTAACTCCGCGCGAACGGTCCTCGGAGGTGGAAGCTGTTGCGGATGCTCTCCTTGAGGTCCTCCGGCTCGTTGAGGCAGTCGGGCCCGAAGGCACGCTTGATGAAGGTGCCCGTCAAATCGTCCACGTCGTCTCCTAGGGGTGCCGTTCGTCCTGCGGTGAAGGGTGCATCGTGCGCAGCCAGATGCTGTCCGGGGTCTGTTTGTAGAGCGCAGAGATGTATCCGCCACGGAAGTCCACGGGGAGCAGGTTGATCGACCCGTCGTCGCTCTTCGGGTTGGCCGGGTCGATGTAGTACCCCTCGAACCTCGCCGTGTGGTCCCCGGGGCCGAAGATCTCCTCGATGGTTGCCTCGACAAGGTCCGGACTGCCCTTCAGGACCTTCGCGCGCAGGTGGGCCTCGGCGCGCACGAAGTCCGCCGGGTCGTGGAACTTCGTCGCGTAGTCGCCGCAGTAGTGGTCCGGCAGCGTCGACTTGTTGGGCTTGACCTCCCTCGTGCACGTCCCCCTGTCGCACGCCGGGTCGACGTGGTCCATGGTTCTGACGTGGCCGCTGGGCTTCAGTTTCAGACTGCCGTCCTTGTAGATCGGCCGCCCCTTGCGGGCCTTGAGCGCCGCGGTGTCCGGGAAGAGGTGGCGCTGCGGGGCATGCCCTTGGAGTGCGAGGGCTCTGATCACGCGTTCGGTGTCGGGACCGGCCGTGCCGGCGGTGGCCGTGTCGGGGGTGGCACCGCTGCGGTAGAGCCTGATCCCGTGCGC
Organism: Streptomyces sp. NBC_00207; assembly: GCF_045160965.1. NCBI lineage: Bacteria > Bacillati > Actinomycetota > Actinomycetes > Kitasatosporales > Streptomycetaceae > Streptomyces > Streptomyces sp. NBC_00207. Next base: position 1,264,837 of record NZ_CP130715.1, read on the forward strand.
CGTGGCCACGGCCAGCGCCGCCGCGACGGATGCGGTGTCCGGGAGCGTGGATACGCAGACGTGGGACGGGAGTTCCGGAAGGCCCGGCGGTTCGGCCCGGGCGGGGGCCGGGGCGGGAGCACCCTCGTAGGTGATGCTGCCGCACGATGCCGCGGCCGTCGGGGCGTTCAGCAACCAGAACAGCAGGGTGCCCACGAGGGGCACCAGCCACCGGTCGGTCAGCCGAGTGGTCCGTCCTGGCATCACACGTCCTTTCCGCCCGCCGGAGCGGGCATCGGCACAGAAGGTTGCGGAACCCTCGGCGCGGGCGGTGACGGGCAGACGTGAGGGCCCGCCGGGTGCCCCTTCAACGCGAGGATCCGCTCGCACAGGACGGCGTCGTCGGGGGCGGCGGGATCTCTCTCGCCGCGCAGGTGGTGCCACCGCTCGGTCGCGAGGTCGAGCTGGGCCGCGTGCAGCCGGACCAGCCGGCGGTGGGCGGCGAGCCGCTGCCGGAGGCTGCCGCGGGTACGCAGGGCGTCCACCTTGAGTCGGAACCGACGGGCCGGCGACAGCAGCAGCGCGGCTTCGTCGGTGGTGATCGCCTGCCTGGCCCGCGGGGGAAGGCTGCCCAGCGCCGCCTCGAGTCCGCCCGCCTGGCTGCGCAGGCCCCGCCGCAGGAGGAGGACGTACAGCACGACGAGGGGGCCCTGCAGCAGGAGGATCTGGGCCGGGAGGACGATCAGGATGCCGGCCGCCTCCCCCGCCGGAAGCCACCGGGGCGACCCCTTGGCGAGGTAGTCGATCACGCTGTTGTTGCAGAAGTGTGCACCGGCCGCGGTGAGGAAACCGGTGCCGACGGCGGTCAGTTGCCGTGGCCGCCCGCGCAACTGCCGGGCGAGCCCGATACCGGCCCCGGCGACGGCCGTGAACGCGGTGTGGGCGGCCATGAGTCCGAGCGCCTGCCTGCCCCAGTGGTGGAAGTTCGCGGCCGCCCCGCCCCACTCGGACATGTAGACGACGCTTTCGGTGAAGTTGAAGCCGATCCCGGTGGCCGCGCCGATGACGATGCCGGAGACGACGCCGTCGAAGTGGCGCCGGTGCAGCAGGAAGAGGACCGCCACGCCCGCCGCCTTGCCGAACTCCTCGAAGAACCCGGCGACCATGGGCGCGCCGATCGTCTTGCGGTACGTCGCGTCCAGGGGGTTCTCCGGGAGGGGGAAGTGCAGCGTGGAGAACCCGGACCACCAGTCGTTCATCGTCCCGCCGAAACCGGCGGCGATGACCGCACCCCAGCCGAAGGCGGCCAGCAGGAGCGGCACCGGAATCCGCCGGAACCGCTGCGCGCAGTGCACCAGCGTCAGTGCGTACGCGGTCGTCGGCAGGCAGAGCAGGACCGTCGCCGCCCATGCCCCCGGCCACGCCAGCAGGGGGATGACGGGCAGGGACAGCACCGCGAACGGCAGCAACAGCATCACGACGAGCGCTCTGCGGTAGCGCCGGGCCACCCCGCTCGGGAGTCCGGCCGGGTCGCGCGCGCACCACAGGTGGAGCCGGGCGACGGCTGCCAGCACGGCCGTCAGCAGCCAGCACGGAAGGTAGATCCAGTAGGGCAGGGACTGCACGGCGCTCACCAGCTCGTCCAGCGCCTCCATCTCCGGGGGCACCTCGATCCGGCGGGGCAGGACGAGCTTGAGGACCATGCCCAGCGCGACCGCCGCGTGCAGGGAAAGGACGACGAGGAGTGCCGCCGGCTGCCGCCCGGGCCCGGTCAGTACGCCGACGGGTCGTCCCTCGGTCATGTGGTCATCCTCCTGACGGTCCGGGATAACGGGGCAGTTCCGGCAGGCCCGGCAGCCGGGGCGGTGCCTGCGTGGGCCAGGCGGTGGGGAAGGGGAGGACGGGCGGCTCGTCCCACGGGTCGGCGGACGGCGGCCGGGTCCCCGGGCCGGGACGCGGCGGGGCCGGGGGCGCCGACGGCATGCCCGGAAGGCGCTGCACGTCCTCCAAGGTGGTGTGCCGGTCGACTCCGAAGCTCACGAACGCCCCGAGTGCGATCAGGAGACCGCCTGCGACGAGGCCGAACGTCCGGAAGAACCGCAGGTGCGGCTGCGACTCGAAGCCGGGCGGTTCCCGTCCTGTCCGGGAGGTCCCGGCAGCGTGCGAACCGGCCGCGGCTGCGCGTTGCACGTGCATCGGGGCGGCTCAGCGGGCGGGCATGTTGCGAAGGGCCTCCTGCGCCGCCCGTACGCCCAGCGCGCAGGCCCCGGCCCGGTTCCTCGACTGGACCTGGAAGGTGAGGTAGTGGGTGTCGGAGACGCCTACGGAGACGGTGCAGGTATAGGAGCTGATGGGCAGCATGCTCGCCGGGTACCCCATGATCAGGTCGACGTGCTCGTCCATCAGGGCGAAGCGGATGGCGCTGCCCTTGTCGTTGTCCGGCTTCCGGTGCACCCGGAGGTCCACCGACTCGCTCACGCGGTTCGCCCAGAAGCAACTGGTCGGCGTCTGGGCCGTGCCCCCGCGCGACGCCCAGGGCATCGAGGCGGGCGGGACCAGCCCGAGCTCTTCCTCGGCCTGCGGCCGGATCAGGTCACACGGTTTGGCCTTCTCCACGGGCAGCGGCGCGACGTCGAACTGCGCGATGCTCGTCCGCTTCTTCAGCGGAACGTCCCGGTTGGCTCCCTCGCCGCCGCTCGCCCCTCCGCTCCCGCAGCCCGACAGGACCACCGTCGAGGCGATGGCCAGCCCGACCGCCGACGCCACCCGCATCTCCCACCACTCCCCGTAACAGACTAGTGAGGGAAAACTACCGAACGTCACCACAGGCGGAAGAGGTCCGGCCGATCTGCCACTCCGAAGGGTGAACGCCCGGCGGGGCCAGGGCAGGGCATCGGCCGTTGTACGCCCCGGGGTTCCTACGCGATCATCGGCACAGGGAGCAAGGGCGATCCCCGTCTCCCCTTCACCGGTTGCCCACAGACAAGGGACCAGAAAGTGAATCTTCCGCACGCTCGCATCGTGCCCGTGTTGGCAACCCTCGGAGCGGGTGTGGCGATTGGCACGGTCGGCGCACTCGCGGCCAAGGTCGACAACCCGATGTTCCAGGTCTTGAGCCTCATATTCTCCGGGGGTTGGTCGTGGGCGTGTTTCGCCTTCCTGGTCGGCTATTTCCGTCCATCGAAGTCCGAGGCGGCTTGGCTGGCCCCTTCGGCACTGGCCGTTGGCGTGGTCGTCTACTACCTGCTCAAGGCTTGGAGCCCGGTCGCACCCATCGGACTGGCCGATTCGGGCGAGCCGATCGAGGGGAACGTTTCGTCAGGGCTGCTGTTCTGGGTCATAGCCGCCTTCCTCTTCGGCGCGCCGCTGGGACTCTTCGGAAACCTGGCACGCACCCCCGGTATCGCCGGCCTTCCGCTCCGCCTGCTTGTTCCGCTGATCGCTCATTTCGAGACCTCCGAGCGTCTGAACGTGGAAGCAGCCAGTGCAGGGCCGGCTGCCGAAGCCACGTGGAGCACGATTCGCGTGCTTGCCGTCCTGGCCGCCGTGGCCCTTGTGGGGCACACGGCGTGGAGGTGGCGCCGTCGGGACAACAGCCTGAAGGCCGGGGCTGATTCGGACTGAGGAGAAGCCAGGACAGGTCCAACGGCCCCACGAAGCCCAGCGAACGGGCGGCGAAACCATCCAGGGGCACCGACACTCCTCGATCCTCCAGGATGCGGCCCTGCCGTAGTCGGTCAGCGGCCACAGGTAGACCCTTGACCAGCCTGTCCATGGCCGACGGGGTACTGGCCGAGGAACTCATGACGAGCCCGGCGGTCACCGTGCACCCCGACGCACCCAGCGTTTCGCACGGCCCCGGGGTGCATTGTGCGCCTTCCTGAGACAATTCGAAGGGAAATGCCTCATAGGGACCGAACCAGGGGCGATCATGTCCGATGATCCGAACACCTCAGCCACCGCGCCGATCAAGGTGTTCCTCCTCGACGACCACGAAGTGGTCCGGCGCGGGCTGCACGACCTCCTGGACGCCGAGCCGGACATCACCGTCGTGGGCGAGGCGGGCACGGCCGAGCAGGCACTGGCCCGCGGGCCGGCGCTGCGCCCGGACGTGGCCGTGCTCGACGTGCGGCTGCCCGACGGTGACGGCATCACCGTATGCCGCGAGCTGCGCTCTCACATGCCCGGCCTGGCCTGTCTGATGCTGACCTCCTTCGATGACGAGGACGCGCTGCTGGACGCGATCATGGCGGGTGCCGCCGGGTACGTGCTGAAGCAGATCAAGGGCTCCGACCTGGTCTCCGCCGTGAGGACGGTCGCGACCGGGCAGTCCATGCTGGACCCGGCCACCACCGCCCGTCTCATGCACTCCCTGCGGGATCCCGAGGCCGCGAAGGAACCGGAGGACTCGCGGCTGGCGGCGCTGTCCGAACGTGAGCGGGCCGTGCTGGAACTCATCGGTGAGGGACTCACCAACCGGCAGATCGCCAAGCGGCTGTACTTGTCCGAGAAGACGGTCAAGAACCACATCTCGCGGCTGCTGGGGAAGCTCGGCGTGGAGCGGCGGGTCCAAGCGGCCGTGATCGCCGCCCAGGTGCACGAGCACGACGCCGGGACGGCGAAGCAGTGACAGCGAAGCAGTGACGGCGAAGCAGTAGGGACGCCGGTGCCGCTCACCGCGGTGGTGGGACCAAGGGGACCTGCCACTCCAGGCGCGTGCCTCCCTCACCGTCGCCGCGCGCTGCGACGTCCATGCGGCCGCCCAGCCTTTCGGCGCGATCTGCCAGGTTGCGCAGCCCGCTGCGCCGACCGCCCTCGCGCAGGCCGACGCCGTTGTCGGTCACAGTGATCGTCAGGATCCCGTCGGCCGCGGCGACCGAGACCTCTGCCCGCGTGGCCTCGGCATGGCGGGCGACGTTGGTGAGTGCCTCCCCCACCACGGCGAGGGCCTCGTCCGCGACGGCCGACGGTACGTCGGTGTCGATCAGCCCCTCCATTCCGAGAGCCGGGGCGAAGCCGAGGGCTGCAGCGGCCTCGTCCACGGCCCGTACCAGGCGGGAGCGCAGCTTGGACGCCTCGCCGGGGGCCCCGTGCTCGCGGAGTCCGAAGATGGTGGATCGGATGATCTTGATGGTGGCGTCCAGGTCGTCCACCGCGCGGGCGAGCCGTTCGGACGCCTCGGGGTGGTCGACGAAGCGCTGGGCGCTCTGGAGGGTCATGCCGGTGGCGAAGAGCCGCTGGATGGCGAGGTCGTGCAGGTCGCGGGCGATGCGGTCGTGGTCCTCCAGCAGGCTCATCTGCTCGGCGTCGCGACGCCGGTCGGCCAGCTCCAGTGCGAGGGCGGCCTGGCCCGCGAACCCCGGCAGCGCGGCGGTCTCGGCGGTGGCGAACACGGGGCGACCGCGCCGCCGGGCGAGCATCAGGACGCCGCTGAGCTTCTCCTTGGTGCCGACGGTGACGGCCACGGCCGGGCCGAAGCCCGTCCACCGCTCCGGTTGTACGGTGACGCGCTCGTCGGTCTCCACGTCGGGGACCGTGACGAGGCCGTCTCGGGCCAGCGCGGCCTCGGCGAGAGTGCCCCGGGTACTGGGCAGGACGATCCCGCGGTGCGCCTCGGCTCCCTCTCCGAGGGCGAGGGAGCCCCGCAGTTCCCCGGCGGAGCCGAGGAGGTACAAGACGCCCACATCGGCGCCCGTGATGTCCTTGGCCCGCTCCAGCATGCCCTCGAACACCGCGTCCTCGGGGGCTCCGGAGAGCAGGGCGCTGGTGATGTCGGAGCCGGCCTCCAGCCAGCGCTCGCGCAGTCGGGCTCCCTCGAAGAGCCTGGCGTTCTCGATGGCGATGCCGGCCGCCACGGCGAGGGTGGAAAGGACCGCCTCGTCCTCGGCGTCGAACTCGGCTCCACCGCGCTTCTCGGTCAGATAGAGGTTGCCGAAGACCTCCTCCCGGATCCGGATCGGGACACCTAGGAAGGAGTGCATCGGCGGGTGATGGGCCGGGAATCCGTACGAGGCGGGGTGCTCGGACAGCTCCGACAGCCGCAGGGGCTCGGGGTGGCGGATCAGCTCGCCGAGAATGCCGTGGCCCGCAGGCAGGTCTCCGATCTGCCCGCGGAGTTCGTCACTGATGCCGACGGGATGGAACTCGGCCAGCTTCTTGTCGGTCCCGATGACTCCGAGGGCCCCGTACTCGGCGTCCACGAGCACCACGGCGGCCTCGACGATGCCGCGCAGCACCTGCGGCAGGTCGAGTTCCCGGCCAACGGACATGACGGCCTCGAGCAGACCGTTCAGCCGGTCCCGGGTGCCCCTGACCTCGTCGATCCGTACCTGCAGCTCGTCCAGCAGTTCGTCGAGCCGCAGCCGGGGAACCCCGCTCCGAGTGGGCTGCCCGCCTGCGCCCATGCCCACCTCCGGCTGGAAGCGATGGCGAGAGACGGCCATCGCTTCCACGGTATCTCCGGCCGCGACGCTCGGCCGGGCGTGGCGGGCTCATCCGGTGGGGACGGTGATCACCGGGCAGTGCGCGCGGTGCAGGAGGCCGTGGACGACGGATCCGATCCGCATGCCGGTGTATCCGCCGCTGCCGCGGCGGCCCACGACGACGGACAGGGCGTGCTCGGCGGCCCGGGCCAGTTCCTCGACCGGGTGGCCGGTGAGGACCTCGTGCCTCACGTGCACGTCCGGGTACTTCTCGGACAGGCCGGCGGTGGCCTCGGAGAGCAGCGTGCGCTGGGCGCGCAGCGCCACCTCTTCGTCGTCGAGCATGAACAGCGGGGGCTGCCACACGCAGACGACCCGCAGGGCCGCCCCCCGGAGGTCGGCCTCGTCGAAGGCGAAGGCCAGAGCTGCCGTGGCCGAGGCGCTGCCGTCGATGCCCGCGACGACGCAGGGCGGCTGCTGGCTGATGTGCTCGGCATCGCCCACGACGACGACCGGGCAACGGGCCTGGGCGGTGACGGGGACCACGAGTGAGCCGGCGCTGAAGAACTCGGCGGTTCGGCTCAGGTGCCGGGACCTGAGGACGATCATGCGGGCCTCTCGCGCCGCGCCGCCCAGGACGGGAGCGGGGAAGCCGCCGAGCAGATCACCGGTGACGCCCACCTCGGGGTGGCGGCCACGCACCCAATTGCATGCTTGTTCGAGTCTGTCGGATCCGGCCTGCCGCAGGGCCGTCTCGCCGGGGGTGCCGTCGACGTGACGGGTGTCGTGCGGGGGCGGTACCGCGAGCACCAGGCGCAGCGGGAGCCGGCGCCGTTGTGCCTCGTCGGCGGCCCAGGCCAGGGCGAGGTGCCAGTCCCTGTCCGGGTCGACGCCCACGACGATGTCACGGCCTCCTGCCTGCCGGCTGGTCATGACCGGCTTCCGAAGTCGCCGCCGGTCCGGGGGATGAGGAGGACGGGGCAGTGGGCGTGGTGCAGCAGGCTGTGCGTGGCCCTGCCCAGGTTGGGGGCGAGTCCGAGGGGCCCGGGCACCCGGCGGCCGCCCATGACGAGCAGGTCGGCCTGGCGGGACGCCTCGACCAGCACACCGGCCACGGAGATGCTCTTCTCCGCATCGGCCTGCACCTCCAGGTCGGGGAACTCCTCGCAGATCGCGTCCGTGACGGCCCGCAGGGTCTCTGCGTGTCCGCCCGCGATCTCGTCGACGCCGTCGAGCATGGTGACCACCTCACCGACGGACTGGAGGACGTTCCACACGTGCAGCAGCCGCAGGGAGGCCTTGTGCAGCTCGGCTTCCCGGGCGGCGTACCGGGCGATCAGCAGGTCGTGCTCATCGCGGACCGCCGCGAGGACGGTTCCCGTCTCCTCGGCCCCGTCGATGCCCCGGACGACGATGACGGGGGTCCTGGCGATGGCCGCGGTGCCCAGCCCGACCGAGCCGAGCATGAGGGAGCTGAACCCGCCCAGGCCGCGGTTGCCCACCACGACCGTGCCGTGGAGCCCGCCGGCTCGGTGCAGGCTGTCGACGGCGTCCGCGCGGCTGAACTCGGTGGTCACGTTCAGCCCGGGATACTGGGCCGACACGGCCTTCGCCGTGTCGGCCAGGAGCGCCCGGCCGTTGACGCTGACCCGTTCGATGGTCTCCGCCGACAGGTACAAGGCCCTGCCGTCGGTGTCGGCGCCGTGGACGATGTGCAGGGGACGGTCACGGCGTACGGCCTCCTTGGCCGCCCACAGAGCAGCGACGCGCGCCGACTCCGAGCCGTCCACGCCGACGGTGACCGAGCTGGTGTCCGGGGTGCGGAATGTGCTTTCCACGATTCCTCCCAACCGAGAAGCCGATGAGGGACACCCCTCACGCTGGCACCATCGACGCCTCGGGAGGAGGGCCGCCCGGGACCGCTGACGGGGCCAAAGGTCCCCCATCGTCCCGGCCCGGCGCCCCGGGCCCTTGCGGGCCCTTGGACGGGACCGTTCGGCCCTTGATCACCAGCGGTCGCCGGCGGATGGTTGGAGCACACCCGACACCGGATATCAGCCTCGCGTGACACGGCGGACCAGGAGGGCCTCATGAAGCAGCTCAAGGTGGCGGACCTGATGACCGACGAGGTCGTCTCCGTGGCCCCGGCCACCGCCTTCAAGGACGTCGCCAAGCTCCTCGCCCAGTACGACATCTCGGGAATCCCCGTTCTGGACGACGAGGACCGCGTGGTGGGCGTCGTTTCGCAGACGGACCTGCTGGCCCACAGGGCCCGGGGCTCCGCTCCCTCCGAGCAGGGCAGCACAGAGGCCGGGCCGCCCACCGCGGGCGACGTCATGTCCGCGCCCGCCGTCACCGTCCACGCCGAAGAGGCAGCGGCCGACGCCGCCCGGCTGATGACCCGCCGGGGCATCGAACGCCTCCCCGTCGTGGACGTGGAGGACCGGCTCGTCGGCATCGTCACCCGCCGGGACCTGCTCCGCATGTTCCTGCGCCCGGACTCCGAGATACGCCGACGTGTCACCGACGAGGTCCTCACGGAGGTGCTCGGTGTGCCGGCCGGTGACGTCGACGTCCACGTGGTGGACGGCATCGTCACCCTGGACGGCCGTGTCGAGCGCCAAAGTCAGCTCCCTGCACTTCTCAGCCTCGTCGAACGACTCGACGGGGTCATCGCCGTGGCAGCGCACGTCACCGCCCGCACCGACGACACCGCAACCACTCACGCGAACCACGCCCGGCACGCAATGCCGTGGTGATGAGCGCCGGACCGCACGAAGGAAAAATCGCAGCCATGACGAACCACGTGACCGTAGGGGTCGATGGCTCCCCGGAGAGCCGGGCAGCAGCACACTGGGCCGCGCAGGAGGCCGTCCTGCGGCAGGTGCCGCTGCGCCTCGTGCACGCCGTCGACTGGCCCCTGGACCCGATGTTCCCCGGGCTGGGCCGCCAGGACGTGGACGCCTGGGCGGACCAGGCTCTGACCGAGGCGGCGCAGGAGCTGCACGGGCGCCACCCGCGCCTGGAGATCACGACCCGCTGCCTGACGGCACGGCCGGCAGCCGCCCTCGCGGCCGAGGCAGCCGACGCCGGTCTGCTGGTCCTGGGATCGCGCGGCTCGGGCGGCCTGGTCGGTTTCATCGTCGGCTCGGTGGCGATGTCCACCGTGGTCGCAACCGACATCCCGGTTGTCCTCGTTCGCGTCGCCGACGACCCGGACGGCCCGGGTACCGGCTCCGGCGCCGAGGTCGTCGTGGGTGTCGACATCCACGAAGCGTGCGACCGGGTCCTCGCCTTCGCCTTCGAAGAGGCGGCCCGGCGTGACTGCCCCTTGCGGGCCGTGCACGGCTGGAAGATGCCGGCTGCCTACAGCTACGTCCCCTTCCTCGACCCGGACGACGAACGGGACATCGTCAGGAGCCTCACCCACATGGTGGACGACATGCTGCTGCCCTGGCAGCACAAGTTCCCCGGCGTGGACGTCCACCACCACGTGTTCACGGGTTCCGCGGGCGAGCACCTCGTCCGGGCCTCGCGGGGCGCGGGACTCGTCGTCGTGGGACGCCGTGTGCACCGCTCCCCCCTCGGCGCGCACCTGGGCTCGGTCGCCCACGCGGTCCTGCACCACGCAGCGGCCCCCGTGGCCGTCATCGCCCACGACTGAAGGAGCGCTACCGGTGAACCGGCCGTGTGACCCACGCGAAGAGGCGCCGAGGCCGAACCGAGCCGACCCGACGAGGAGGGCCGACCGGTCCCCGGTTGGGCCGATCGGTCCTTGCCAGGGGCCCAGCACGAGGAAGAGTCTGGAAACAGCCGACCATCCGGCCCCGCCGATCGCCGTCCTGACGCCCGCCTGAGGCCGCACAGACAGGACCAGTCCCATGACCGCAACACACGTCGACCCCGACACCGTGGCCCGGCTCGTCGGCGACGCCGTCACCGCCCCGTCCATGCACAACGCCCAGCCTTGGAAGTTCGTGTTCCGCACGGGCAGCGGCACCCTCTCCCTGTACGGCGATCCGGAACGCGCCATGACGCGAACCGACCCGAATCACCGCGCCCTCCACCTCGGTTGTGCTGCGGCGCTGTTCAACCTGCGCGTATCCGCGGCCTGGAGCGGTCTCCCGCTCCGCGTGCACCTGTTGCCCGACGACCGCGAACCATGGCTGCTCGCCACGGCGACCATCGGCGAAACCGCGGATGAGGAGTACCAGGTGGCCTCGCTGCACGACGCTGTCCGGCGCCGGCACACCAGCCGGTACCCCTTCAGCGACGAGCCGGTGCCGACAGCACTGCTGGACGGCCTGGAGGCCGCGGCCCGCTTGGAGGGCTGCCGGCTGACCGTCCCGGACACGTGGCACATCGAGACCGTGCTCGGGCTGGTACGGGATGCAGAACACCGCGAGGGAATCGATCCGCAGGTCCAGGCGGAGACCGCGGCCTGGACCTTCCACGAGGAGGACGCCACGGGCACGCGCCGCGACGGCATTCCGGCCGCCGCATTCGGCCCGCAGAGTTCCGGTGGCCCCGCCCCCGTACGCGACTTCGGTCGGGCCCGGCCGGTTCCGGACCGGGGCTGGGCCGTGTTCGAGAAGCGGCCCCAGCTGGCCCTGCTCAGTACCTCCGGGGACACGAGGGCCGACTGGCTGCGCGCCGGCCAGGCGTTGGAGCGAGTCCTCCTCCAGGCCACTGCCGACGGCCTTGCCACCTCGATGACGTCCCAGCCCCTGGAATGGCCGGAGCTGCGGTGGACGGTCCGCGACCCGGTCGCGGCCATGGGCCAGGTGCAGATGGTCCTCCGCCTCGGCTACGGCCCGGCCGGCCCCGCCACGCCCCGCCGCCCGTTGACCGAGGTACTGGAGATCCGGGAGTAGAACCGGTGGAGGAGGCGTAGACCCTCCGTAGCGGCTCGGCTCAGGGCGCAAGGTCTCGGCGTTGGAGCACCGGATGTGCCTGATGCCTGATCAGGCATCAGGCACAGGGCGAAGCCGAGGTGTATGACCCCGGCGGCTGCGACGGCTGACACTCGACGGCTGCCACTCGCGGTGGCAGCCGTCGAAGGCGTTCCGGTCCCCCGTGGCGAGGAGCACTCCGTCGGCGTCGAGGACGACCGCGCGCAGGCGATGGATCAGTCGTGCACCACGCGGCGGCCGGTGATCCGGACGGGGGTGAGCTTCATCCACTGGTTGCGGGGGCCACCGGCCCAGGGCTGCGACCGGGCCGTGGTGTCGAGGCGGTGTATTTCGTGCGGGTCCGTGACGGCTGCCAGTGCACCCACGGCAAGGAGGCTCCAGCCGCCGGCGGTCACGTCGTCGATGTGGTCGATCTCGAAGGCGACCTCTGTTCCGACCGCTCTGGCCGTCTCGGTTTCCGCGGCGGTGCGGAAGGCGATGTCGGGACCTGCGACGAGGTAGTTGACGGGGAGGACGGCCGGGCCCCGGCGGGTGAAGACGGCGATGCGGCCCACACCGTGCGTGCTCAGCAGCCGCCGGCATTCGGTCTCGTCCAGCGGTACGAGCGCGGTGTCGCGCCGGGCGGTGGACCGGCCGGCGACACGGTGGGCGCTCGCGCCGGTCAGGTCGTCGACGGTGACGCCGAGGGCGTCGGCCACCCGCAGAAGGGTGCCGATGGCGGGACTGGCGGCGTGCTCCTCGAGGTAGGCGATGTAGTTGCCGTCGGCGCCGCACAGGCGCCCCAGCTCCTCGCGGCTCAGGCCGAGGGCTGTTCGGCGGGCCGCCAGGCGGTGGCCCAGGTCGGTGCGTCCGGTCATCTCGCCGGACTGCTGTGGAGGGGTGCTCGGCGTGCTCTTCACGGCACTCACTGCTCCTGGGGCGGCACGGCGACCGTGTCGTGCTGCGGTCCGCCGAGTACGACCTTGAGGGCGCCGGTGTCACCGGCGCGGGAGAAGACGTCGTACGCCTCTTCCATCTGGTCCAGCGCGAAGCGGTGGGTGACCATTTCGGCCCCGGGGAGGCGGCCTGCGGCCATCATGCGCAGCAGCATGGGGGTGGAGTGCGTGTCGACGAGGCCGGTGGTGATGGTGACGTCCTTGATCCAGAGGTCTTCGAGGTGGAGGACGGCGGGCTTTCCGTGGACGCCGATGTTGGCGACGTGTCCGCCCGGTCGGACCATGCGGGTGCACATCTCGAACGCCTCGGGCACGCCGACGGCCTCGATGACCACGTCGGCCCCGAGCCCGTCGGTGAGGTCCTCCACCAGCCGCTCTGGCTCTTCGTCCGCGCTCGCCGTGGCATCGGCGCCGAGCTCGCGCGCGGCAGCGAGCCGGGAGGCGGCGAGGTCGACGGCGACGATCCGTCCCGGGCTGTAGAGCTGCGCTGTGGCGATGGCTGCCAGGCCGATGGGTCCGGCACCGACCACGACGACCGTGTCGCCCGGGCGCACGTTGCCGTTGAGCACGCCGACCTCGTAGGAGGTCGGGAAGATGTCGGCGAGCAGTACGGCGTCGTGGCTGTCCAGGGCGGTGGGCAGCGGGTGGACGGAGAGGTCGGCGAAGGGGACGCGGACGTATTCGGCCTGGGTGCCGTCGATGGTGTGGCCGAGGACCCAGCCGCCGCCTCCCCGGCACTGGCCGTAGTGCCCTTCGCGGCAGAAGCGGCAGCGGCCGCAGGCGGAGATGCAGGAGATCAGGACGCGGTCGCCGGGGCGGACGCCGCGGACGTCGCCGCCGGTCTCGACGACGGTGCCGACGGCCTCGTGGCCGAGTATCCGTCCGGGTGTCACTTCGGGGACGTCGCCCTTGATGATGTGCAGGTCGGTGCCGCAGATGGTGACGGCGTCGACCCGGACGATCGCGTCGGCGGCGTCCTTGATCGAGGGGTCCGGGACGTCCTGCCAGGAGGTCTGTCCGGGCCCGTGGAAGACGAGTGCCCTCATGGCGCGGCCTTCTCTCTGTGAGCTGTGCGGGAGGGGGTCACCATCAGGCTGTGCCCGTGTCCTTCCGGCCCGCTTGGGCCGGTCGGCCCCTACCCGGGACCGGTCGGTCCCCGGCGGACAGGCCGTTCCGGTGCGACGGTGGAGAGGCGGAGAGGCGTCCGTCCCGAAAGGAGGGCTGCTGCCATGTCCCAGTCAGTCCCGTCCCCCGCTTCCGCCCGCCCGGCCCTGCTGAGGTTCCTCGGCGGAGTGCGGACGGTCACGGGCAGCAAGTTCCTGGTCGAGAGCGACCGCGCCCGGATCCTCGTCGACTGCGGGCTCTTCCAGGGTGTCGCGGACCTGCGCCGGCGCAACTGGGACAAACTGCCGTGCGACGCCGCGGACATCCACGCCGTCGTCGTGACCCACGCCCACCTTGACCACTGCGGGTACCTGCCGCGCCTGGTCCGGCACGGCTTCCGCGGACCGATCCTGACCAGCGCCACCACCGCCCGTCTCGCCGAGATCGTGCTCCGCGACAGCGCCCGCCTGCAGATGGAGGCCGCCGAGCACGCCAACCAGCACGGCTGGTCCAAGCACCGGCCCGCCAAGCCGCTCTACGACGATGACGACGTCGACCACACGGTCAGCTTCTTCGACCCGGTACCGGTGGGCAGCGAGATCGAGATCATGGCCGGTACGAAGCTGCTGCTGCACCACGGCGGGCACATCCTCGGCTCCGCCTGGGCGCACCTGACCCTGGAGGACGGCCACACCCTCGCCGTCAGCGGCGACCTCGGCCGGCCCGGCCACCCGCTCCTGCTGCCGCCCGAGCCGTTCTCCGGCGCCGACGTGCTGCTGATGGAGTCGACGTACGGCAACCGCCGCCACGACCGCGAAGGCGCGCACCGCGCATTCGCCTCGGTGATCACCCGCGCGCTGGCCCGTGGCGGGACCGTGGTCATCCCGGCCTTCGCGATCGACCGCACCGAGGTCGTCCTGCACGAGCTGGCCACCCTGCGCAGCGACGGCACCCTGCCCCGCCACGTACCCGTCTACGTCGACAGCCCGATGGCCCTGGCCGCACTGGACGTCTACCGCGACGCCGTACGGGCCCACTCGCCCGAGCTGCGCCCCGAGATCCTCGCCCGGGGCGAGTCGGCGATCAGCCCCGAGCCCTTCCTGGCCGCCCGGACCGTCCAGGAGTCGATCGACATCAACGACTCCACCGGGCCGGCGATCATCGTCTCGTCCGCCGGCATGGCCACCGGCGGCCGCGTGCTGCACCACCTCCACCGGATCCTGCCCGACCCCCGCAACGCCGTGGTCATCGTCGGCTTCGCCGCCGCAGGCACCCGCTCCCGCGACCTCGTGGACGGCGCCCGCACGCTCAAGATGTTCGGCGAGTACGTCCCCGTACGCGCCGAGGTCGCCGACGTCCCGCACTTCTCCGCGCACGCCGACGCCGGCCAGATCATCGACTGGCTGCGCGACGCCCCGGCCCCGCACACCACCTACCTCGTCCACGGGGAGGAGAGCGCCGCCGAAACCCTGCGGGACCGCATCGATCACGAGCTGGGCTGGACGGCCGTCGTACCCAGGTCCGGGGAGGCCGTCCTGGTCCGCTGACCGGGGCCGGGCGTTGCTAGAGATGGTCTGTTTCAGGTTCAGGATGCCTTTTGGTCGGTGGGCTTCTCGATCTCGGTGGTCACCCGTGCCCCTCGGAAGAGCACCGGGAGCCACAGGAGACATGCCAGCAGGGGGACCGCGGCGTAGGTGGCCATGCCCGCACTGGAGCCCAGCCCGTCCATGAGCGCGCCGAGGACGAGATAGCCGATGCCGATGAGCGCCGACTCCACGAATGCGATCATCGACAGCAGGCTCGCCCGGTGGCGCGACGGCACGGCCTCGTTGAACACGTTGTCCACGATCACGGCGGTGATCTCGGGAATCCCGACCAGGGCCAGGAACGCGGCGATGGTTACCCAGACGAGGCCGAGGCCGCTCAGGCCGAGTGCCGCGGCGAGCGTCAGGAGAGACACCGGAACTATGACCCGATACCCGATGCGCCGGTCCGCGCGGTCCGAAAGCAGCGGAGTGAGCCCGCCGGCGAAGAATCCCGCCGATATGATCACGCTGACCAATGCGGTGCCCGCTCCCTGATCGGAGAGGGTCTTCTGCGTAAAGATGATGTACGGCGTCAGAGTCGCATGCATCAATCCGGACACCACGACAAGCGTCACGAGCGCCGGCGTGGCGACCCGAAGCATCGCCCGCCATGCTGTGGCGTCGCCGTGCCCGTCCTCGGCTCCGTCCTGCTCGTCCACCGCGTCCGCGCCGCGGATCTCGGGCACCCGTGACATCAGCACCACCACGGCCAGGGCGAGGCACGCCGCCGAACCGATGTAGACGACTCCCCAGGAAATCTGCTGCAGTTGGCCGCCGAGAACGATGGCGGCCCCCGAGGTGACCGTCCCGAGCGTGGTGAACCGAGACTTGATCTTGACGTAGCCGGCCGTTGCACCACGACGCACGAGCAGGTCGTACAGCAGGGCGGTTTCCGAGCCGGACACACATGCCATGCCCACGCCCTGCGCGATGAACAGCGCCAGGAACACCCAGTAGTTGGAGAACGCCACCTGACCGAGCAGACATCCGGCTATCAGCATCTGGCCGATCACGATGCTGGCACGCCTGCCGATTCGGTCGGCGATGACTCCCGTCGGCAACTCCGCAAGTCCGCTGACCAGGTAGAGCAAGGTCTGCAGCAGGGCCACTTGCCCGGCGGAGAAGCCTCGCTGCTGAAGGAAGAGGACGAATACGCCGCGCTGGAACAGCGTGTTGGTGAGCACGGCGTATACATGGAACGGGCGCGTGACACTTCGTGCTGCATGGTCGACTGCAGCCGACCCGCTCAGGGCCTCCGTGGCGCCGGTCATGCTGCGGGCTCCCTGGTGACTCCAGTGATCATTAGCGTTGGGCCTCCGCCGCCCACCGGAACCTCCGGCCTCGGTGTTTCAACGCGAGTTCCTGGGCTGGCGGCTGTCCGTCACCAGCTGGAAAAGGTGCCCTGCGATTTGCAACGATCCGGCTTGCCGAAGGCTGGGATCGGATGCGCGTGCGGGCACCTTACCCGTGCAGCGTAGCGAGTGGAGCCGGGGTCTGGCGATGCCCGAGGCGGGAGTCGCCGTGCCTGCGCAGCAGCGATGCCTTGCCGTCGATGCCGTACCGGGCGAGCTCTGCCAGCCGCCGGGGCAGTATCGCGAACACGTCCACCACGCCCATCCCCGTTCCCAGGACGAGTGCGGCAAAGACGGTCAGTCGTTGAAGGCCGGGCTGATCGGCGAGGCTGCTGTGCTGGATGCCGTAGACCGCATACCAGTTGGCGGCGAGATCGGTCGCCATGATGACGCAGGCAAGGTCGATTCCTCGGCGCTTGCCCCTGATCAGGAACACAGCAGCGAGCGCGTCGAACAGCGCCAGCGACGACCAGTAGAGGTTGAGCCACCCCGGCGCCCAGTCGTACGGGTGCAGGCCGTGGCTGAGGAGGTCGGTGACGTGCGAGGAAGCGCCGACGAAGAGCAGGATGGCTGCGATGACGCAGACCGCTATGACCGCCCGGCACGGGGTGTAGCGCATCCCTCCGATCACGCTGTGGATCGTCCCACCTGCGGGCGATCGGTGCCGCATCCCGCGTGAGCAGAGCCATCGGCCAACGGCCTAACAGGTCCTAACAGAAGCTGTTGATCATGTGACTTTCGGTCCGGATGGTCGTTGGTTTGAGCGTGGGGAAACGTCAGTCGCGGCCATGGATCGTGTCGGATGAACTGTGGTTGCTCATCGAGCCGTTGCTGCCTGAGCCGGCACAGAAACAGGTGGAGGGCCGTCCTCGGGTGCCCGACCGGCAGGCGCTCTGCGGGATCCTGTTCGTGCTGCATACCGGGATCCAGTGGGAGTACCTGCCGCAGGAGCTGGGCTTCGGATCGGGCATGACCTGCTGGCGGCGACTGGCCGCCTGGAACGACGCTGGCGTGTGGGATCAACTGCATCTGGTGCTGCTGAAGAAGCTGCGGATCGCGAAGAAGCTGGACTGGTCGCGGGCGGTGATCGACTCCTCCCACGTCAGGGCCGCTCGACGGGGCCCAAAAGCGGTCCCAGCCCGGTCGACCGAGCACGTCCGGGCAGCAAGCACCACCTCATCGTCGACGGCCAGGGCATCCCACTCGCCGTCTCCCTGACCGGCGGAAACCGCAACGACGTCACCCAGCTGATCCCCCTGCTGAAGAAGATCCCATCGGTCTCCGGCCTGGTCGGACGGCCACGCAACCGACCCGACAGCCTCCTCGGCGACCGAGGTTACGACCACGACAAATACCGCCGTCTCGTCTGGGCGACCGGCGTCAAACCCGTGATCGCCCGCCGCGGCATCCCACACGGATCCGGCCTCGGAATCCACCGCTGGGTTGTCGAGCGGACCATCGCCTGGCTCCACGGCTTCCGCCGACTACGGATCCGATGGGAACGACGCGACGACATCCACGAAGCCTTCCTCGGCCTCGCCACCTGCCTCATCACCCACCGCCACGTCCAACGCCTTTGTTAGGACCTCTAAGACGTCGCTTCATTTGGTGAGCCGGCGGTGGCAGATGAGGGCTGCGGCTATGCCGACGAAGGCGAGGGAATGTTCGGCCTTGCGCTCGTATCGGCGGTGAAGTCGGCGGCAGCCTGCGAGCCAGGACACGGTCCGTTCGACGACCCAGCGGTGACGGCCGAGCCGTTGCAGTACCACCCGCCGGAACAGCACCCACAACTCGTCCGGCACCAGCCGCTCAACCAGATCCGTCATGCACCGTTCAACGAACGATCACGCCGGAAGAAGCGACCTCCAAGCACCCCATCCCCACCCGAGCCGGTCCATCTGCCGCCCCGCGCACCGGCGTTGGTACAGTCCGCGATCACGGCGAGAAACACCTGGCTGACCAGGACTTCGGGTGGGGGCGCGCTGCTGTTCGCAGTGCTGGCGATTTGGACACTGCTGCTGCGGGCGGGCATGTCCGTGTACCGGCCGGACGTGGCCGTACTCGGGGCCGTGGCTCTGGTCCTGGGTGCCGTATGGGTGTGGTCGGGTTCCCGGCCGGTACGCGTTGCGGCCCCCCGGCAGGCCGATCCCACGCCACCGCCCGCACGCCTGCCCTTCGAGCCGCAGTGGATCCGCCGCATCACACCCTGGCTGCTGGGCGTGGCCGTGATACTGCCCGCCCTGTCCGTGGCGACCGAGCTGGCGATCCGGCCTGACGGCGACGACCTCAGGCGCATCGCCGCGATACAGAAGGCCGGCGCCGAAACCGCCGAGGGCACGGTCGTCGACGTTCACCGGCTGACGAGAGACGACCCGAAGTCGCGATGTTCAGCGGTGACGTGACGGTCGAAGTCCCCGTCCTCGCCCCGGACGGTCACCGGGTCACCGGGCGGGTCGCGGTGCGCAACGGCCACTTCGGGATGCAGGGAGGGGGAGCAGGCGCAGCTCGCCCAGACCCATGATCGTCCTGTACGCCCCCTCGGCACCCGAACTCGGCGGCGTGGTGGACTATTCCGGCCAGATCGGCCGGTACGCGGAGACGGACTCCCCGTTCGCGTTCTCCCTGCCGCCCTATCTCACGGTGGCCGCCTTCGTTCCCGGCGGCCTCCTGCTGTACATCTGGGTGCTGCGCGTGACCCGGTACGCCCCGAAGGCCGACGCTGCCGCCCGTTCCCTCCGCGAGGACGCGGCCGGCGGATCGGCCCTGCCCGCCGTCCGTGCACGGATCACCTCGGCCCGGCGCGGCGACCACGTGTCGCTCGGAGACGTCGACGGCACCGTCCGCGTGACCTCGGACCACAAGCTGCGCTTCGCACTGGAGGACGGCTCCGAGGTACTGGCCGCCAACCGCGGCGGCCCGCCCCACGCGCTCGCCCTGCTCGCGGCCACCATGGGCGAACGGCCGGGCTGGCTGTGCGGCGCCCGAAACTGGCGCCTGATCAGGAACAACCAGCGGTCGTCTTCGTCACCGACGAAGGCGAGGTGGCGTGGCTGGAAGTGGACCGAGCCGACTTCGAGCAAATCCTCGCCCCCGCGCCCCCCGTACAGCCCGACCCGAACCGCAGTACCGTCCTCGCCCCCACCCCCACCACCGTGCTGCCGGGCGCCCACTGGCCCTGGCTCGGCGGCCTGCTGCTGTCCTATGCCCTCGCCACCTACGTCCTGATGGTCCCGATGTCCTGGGGCGCCGCACTCTCCACGACCGCAGCCGCCGCAACCACCGCCGTCGCCGCCTTCGTCTTCCTGGCCCGCCGCCGAGCGGCCCTCACGGACCGCCTGGGCCACTGGGAAGTCCACGAAACCCGCGACCCGGAACTGGGCCCGGCCTAGTACTGCAACTGCGGTTGTGGTGACGAGGTCGCAGCTTCATGGGTTGTGGCCTCGTTGCTTGTAGTGGCTCTGGCGGGCCCTGTTTTGTTGGCGCCCCCTCACCAAATGAAACGACGTCCAAGTGCGCGGCTGTCGTGGAGGTTTGTGCCGGCGATCCCGCAGGAGATGGGCAGACCGGTCCGCTCGGCGATCAAGTGGATCTTCGACCTCTTCTTGCCCGGTCGTGCCTGCCGCCTCGCCTCCCGGGGATTACGCGTCACTGCCCAGTCCCGTTGGTGAGGGGCTGTCGAGAGGCTGTCGGTGGTGCGAACAGTGCCTGGACGGTTTCCGTGGCCAGGTCTCGCAGCCAGGTGTGGGCGCGGTCGTCGTCGTAGCGCTGGTGCCACAGCAGGTACAGGGGGACGTCGGGCAGCGGGAGTGGCGGCGGCAGTGTGGCCAGGCCGAGTTGCTTCCGAGCCGTGCGGGTGACCGCGTCGGGGAGGGTGACGACCAGGTCGGTGTCGAGGGCGAGTTGCAGGGCGAAGGCGGCGGTGGGCCCGGCGGCGACGACGCGTCGTTCGAGGCCGCGTGTGGTCAGGGCGTCGTCGATCGGGTCGCTCAGGCGTCCGCGCCGCGAGACGGTGAGGTGTTCGGCGGCTGCGTAGCGCTCGAGGCTCAGCGGGCCTTCGGTGAGCGGGTGGCCGGGTCGGACGGCGACGATCAGCCGGTCCCTGCCGACGAGGCGGTGGCGGATGTCGGGGAGCGTCGGAACGCTGGAGCTCGATTCGAGGTCGACCTCACCCCGGCGCAGCTCGGCGTCGTCCGTCCCGGGTTCGGCGGACAGGCGCAGCCGGACGCCGGGGGCCTGATGGTGGACGGCCGTGGTCAAGGCGGTGCCGCAAGCGGCGGTCAGGGCGTCGTGCCAGCGCACGGTGAACACCCGGTCCAGAGCCGCCAGGTCGAGTTCCTGCTGCGCGGAGAGAAGTTGGTGGGCCTGCTGCACGAGGGCGTGGACCTGGGCGCGCATGGCCAGCGCGCGGGTGGTGGGGACCATGCTGCGGCCGGTGCGGACCAGGATCTGGTCACCGGTGGCCTTGCGGATGCGGCCCAGGGAGCGGCTCATCGCCGGTGCGGTGACGTGGAGGCGCGCTGCCGCACCGGCGACGCTCCCCTCTTCCAGCAGGGCGTCCAGGGCCGTGAGCAGGTTCAAGTCCAGTTGCATGGCAGTAACTCTACAAGTGACAAGCATGCACTTGTTGTTAATGATCAGGCGGCCTACCTTCGAAGTGCGGGGGCGAGACAACCGCCCCGCTTCGACAGACCCCCAGGGAGCCCACCATGAGCACAGTCATGCCTTTCGACGCCGACGCGACGCTCCTGTCCGACGTGACCGCTGCGGTGCAGGCCGCCGGCGTCACGCTGCGCGACCGCTACACCTCGCACGCCCGGGGCGTGAGTCTGGACGAGGTCGTCGGCGAGATCCACGCCAACGACGACGCGGTGCTGGAGGTGCTGCGCGAACCGCTGCTGCGGGCCCGGCGAGGGTCGCAGTGGGCCGAGGACGAGCTGGCCGGCGGCGCGCTCCCGGCCGGGGAATGGTGGGTCGTCGACCCCGCCGAGGGCAACATCAACCACGTCCACGGCATGGATGACTGGGCCGTCACCGCCACCCTGGTCCGCGACAACCAGCCGGTCCTCACCGTCGTCCACCTGCCGCTGACCGGCGACACCTACACCGCCGTCGCCGGCGGCGGTGCCCGGCTCAACGACCGGCCCCTGACGGTGTCCGCCAAGACCGACCTGGGCGCCGCACTCATCGGCACCGGCCAGGCCAAGCCCGGCGAGGACGAGCGCACTTTCCGGCGGATCGGCGACTCCGTCACCGCCATGCTCATCAACGGCCTGGTCGTGCGCGTCTCCGTTCCCGCCACGATGCAGCTCATCCACGTCGCCGCCGGACGCATGGACGCGTTCTGGCAGTTCTCCGACGTCCGCTCCGGCCTGGTCGCCGGCGCCCTGTTGGTCTCCGAGGCCGGAGGCACCGTCACCGACCTCGCGGGCGACCCCTGGAACACCGGCAGCCGCGACTTCCTGGCCGCCGCCCCCGGCATCCACGGCGCCGCCCTCAAGGTCCTCTCGCCGATCGCCTGACCGGACGTCTCCGCTCTCCCCACCCCGATACCGCAAGGAGCATCACCTCATGACCAACATCGGCATCCTGGGCACCGGCCGCGTCGCCACCAACCTCGCCGGCAAGCTCTCCGCAGCCGGACACCGTGTCACCCTCGGCGGCCGGAGCCCCGAAGACACCGCCGCCCGGACCGTGGGGCTCGCCCCGCGGATCGCCTTCGCCGACCAGCGCACCACCGCCCGCACCACGGACATCGTGATCAACGCGACGCCCGGCAACAGCTCCCTGGAGCGCCTCACCGACCTGCGCACCGAGCTCTCCGGAAAGATCCTCATCGACGTCTCCAACGCAACCCACGACGCCGCCGACGGCCTGCCCGGCGACCTGTGCTATCCCGGCAGCAGCCTCGCCGAGAAGCTCCAGGCCGCGCTCCCCGACACCCATGTGGTCAAGACCCTCAACACCATGCTTTTCATGGTCATGACCGCTCCCGAGTCCCTGACCACCCCGCCCACCGCCTATCTCTCGGGCGACGACGAACAAGCGAAGAGGACCGTCACCGGCCTGCTCGGCGACCTGGGCTGGCAGCCCGAACGGATCGAGGACCTCGGCGACATCACCACGGCCCGCGCCACCGAGGCCATGATCCTGGCCGTGCCCCACATCCTGCGCCGGCACGGCTTCAAGCCCTTCGCCGTCTCTCTCGCCCGCTGACCCGGTTGCGAAGTGCTTCCTGCCCGGCCTGTTGGACGGGCACCGGGGCGTGTCAGACTCCGGACGAGGGCGTGGCGGGCAGTGCCCCCACGCCCCGCTCCGTCGCACCCGCTCCAGTACTGGCGGCCGCGCCCCTCCTGCGTCGCAGGAGTCGGCGTCCGTGCTGCCACTCACACCCGGGGAGCGAGCGGTGTGCGGGCCGGTTTACACACCGTGCCCGCGGGGCGTGATCGTCCGGTAATCCGGTCTTCCTACCGTCTTGGACGTGGGGATCTTCCCACTCCTGCCGCAGCTCACCCGGCTTGTGCCGGGCGAGGTCGGCGGTCCTGGGGAAGGAGTCTCGGTGACGACGCCGGATGCGAAGGCGGAGAGCGTACGGACGGTCTGCTCGTACTGCGGAGTCGGCTGCGGCATCGTGCTCGACATCGGCCGGGACCCCGCCACCGGCCGGCGGACCGCCAAGAAGACCTCCGGGGACAAGCTCCACCCGACGAACTTCGGGCGGCTCTGCACGAAGGGCTCGACCAGCGCCGACATGATGGCCGCCACCGGGCGGGCCGCCACGGCACTGGTCCGCGCCGGGCGCGGCGCCGCGCCCGTGGAGACGCCGGTGGACTCGGCGATCGCGTCCGTGGCCGGGCGGCTGCGCGCGATCCTCGACGAGCACGGCCCCGACGCCCTGTCCTTCTACGTCTCGGGCCAGATGTCGCTCGAGGCCCAGTACCTGGTCAACAAGCTGGCGAAGGGCTTCGTACGGACGAACCAGATCGAATCCAACTCCCGCCTGTGCATGGCGAGCGCCGGCTCCGGCTACAAGCTGTCCCTGGGCGCGGACGGGCCTCCCGGCTCCTACCAGGACTTCGACCACGCCGAGGCCTTCTTCGTGATCGGCGCGAACATGGCCGACTGCCATCCGATCCTGTTCCTGCGGATGATGGACCGGGTCAAGGCGGCCGGCGCGAAGCTCATCGTCGTCGACCCGCGGCGCAACGCCACGGCCGACAAGGCCGACCTGTTCCTGCAGATCAAGCCGGGCACGGACCTGGCTCTGCTGAACGGGCTGCTGCACCTGCTGGTGGCGAACGGGCACACCGACGAGGCGTTCATCGCCGAGTTCACGGACGGCTGGGAGGAGATGCCCGGCTTCCTGGCGGACTACCCGCCGGCGAGGGTCGCGGAGATCACGGGGATTCCGGAAGCCGACATCCGGCAGGCCGCGCAGTGGATCGGCGAGGCGCGTGAGTGGATGAGCTGCTGGACGATGGGGCTCAACCAGTCCACGCACGGCACCTGGAACACCAACGCCCTCGTCAATCTGCACCTCGCCACCGGGACGATCTGCCGTCCCGGCTCCGGACCGTTCTCGCTCACCGGCCAGCCCAACGCGATGGGCGGACGCGAGATGGGCTACATGGGCCCCGGCCTTCCCGGGCAGCGGAGCGTCCTCGTAGCGGAAGAGCGCGCCTTCATCGAGGACCTGTGGGGCATCGAGGCCGGCACGCTGCGCACCGAGGTCGGGCGCGGGACGGTGGAGATGTTCGAGCAGATGGCCACGGGCGACATCAAGGCGTGCTGGATCATCTGCACCAATCCGGTCGCCTCGGTGGCCAACCGCAGGACGGTCATCGCCGGTCTGGAGGCCGCGGAACTGGTCATCACGCAGGACGTGTTCGCCGAGACCGAGACGAATGCGTACGCCGACGTGGTGCTGCCCGCCACGCTGTGGGCGGAGTCCGACGGCGTCATGATCAACTCCGAGCGGAACCTCACCCTCGTCCAGGGCGTCGTCGACCCGCCCGGGCAGGCGCTGCCCGACTGGCAGCTGATCGCCCGCGTCGCCTGCGAGATGGGCTTCGCCGAGGCCTTCACCTACGCGAGCGCCGAGGATGTCTTCGAGGAGCTCAAGCGGGCATGGAATCCCAAGACGGGCTGGGACCTGCGCGGAGTCAGCTACGGGCGGCTGCGCGAGACCCCCGTGCAGTGGCCGGCCCCGTCCGCGGACGGCGGCGACCGCAACCCGATCCGCTACCTCAACGACGGCATCAGCCAGACCCTGCTGGAACGGGCGGACGGCACCCGGCCCCGGCTCGCGTTCCCCACGGCCACCGGTCGCGCCCAGTTCTTCGGCCGCCCCCACCTGCCGGCCTCCGAGCTCCCCGACGACGACTTTCCGTTCGTCCTGAACACCGGTCGCCTGCAGCACCAGTGGCACACCCTCACCAAAACCGGAAAGGTCGCCAAGCTGGGCAGGCTCAACCCGGGGCCGTTCGTCGAACTGCACCCCGACGACGCCGCCGCCCTGGACGCCGAGGACGGGGACCACATCGAGGTCGCCTCCCGGCGCGGCCGCGCCGTCCTGCCCGCCGTCGTCACGGACCGCGTACGGCCGGGGAACTGCTTCGCGCCTTTCCACTGGAACGACCTGTTCGGGGAGTACCTCAGCATCAACGCCGTCACCAACGACGCCGTCGACCCGATCTCGTTCCAGCCCGAGTTCAAGGCCTGCGCCGTGGCGCTGCGCGTGGTGGCCGCGCCGGAGCCGAATGAGACCGCTGCCGAGTCCGAAGCCACCACCGAACCCGTACCCGTGGCCGCTTCCGCGCCCGTCCCGGCGCAGCAGCCGCAGGCGGGAGGCGTGGCAACCGCCGTCGCCGCCCTCACCACCCTCTTCGCCCTGACCGATGTCACCGGACCGGCTCTGGAGGAACGGGAGCGCACGTACCTGTCCGGTTTCCTGTCCGGCGTTGCCATGGCGCCGCCCGGAGGGGTCCCCGTACTGCCTGCGACCGCGCCCTTCGCCCCCGCCACGGCCCTGTGGGTGGACGGAGTGCTGGCCGGCATGTTCTCGCGCGCCACGGCCTCCACCGCGCAGGCCGCGGCGACCCTCCCGGCGGCCCCCGACCCGGTGGCCGATTCCGTTCCCGTAGCAGCCACATCCCGGAAGCTGATCGTGCTGTGGGCTTCGCAGACCGGGAACGCCGAGGAGTTCGCCGCCACAGCGGCCGCTCGCCTCAGCGAGCTCGGCCATGCCCCGGTCCTGCTCTCCATGGCGGACGTCGCCCCCGGGCAGCTCGCCGCCGATACCGACCTGCTGATCGTGACCAGCACCTTCGGCGACGGCGACAGCCCCGACAACGGCGCCGGTTTCTGGCAGGGTCTCGCCGCTCCCGACGCCGCCCGCCTGAACGGCCTCCGCTACGCCGTGGTGGCGTTCGGCGACTCCGGCTACGACGACTTCTGCGGCCACGGCCGCCGCCTGGACGAGCGCCTCGCCGAACTCGGCGCCGACCGACTGCACCCTCGTATCGATTGCGAACCCGACTACGAAGAAGCCGCCGCGCAGTGGCTCGACCAGGTCTCCACCGCTCTCGCTGCAGCCGTCGACCCGCAGTCCGCCACAACCACGGCGAGCCCAGCACCCGCGACGGTCGCTGCCGCGGGGGCGACTCTCCCTCCGGCCCGGTCCGGCGCCGCATCCACCGCCACCCGGCCCGCCACATCCGGCGGGTACTCCAAAGCGTCTCCGTTCGCGACCCTCCTGATCGGGAACCGGCTGCTCAGCCTGCCCGGATCACAGAAGGAGGTGCGGCAGTTCGCCTTCGACACCCGCGGCGGCGAGCTCGCCTACGAGGCCGGCGACGCCCTCGGCGTGTGGCCGGTCAACGGCTCCGGGCTCGTGGCCGAATGGCTGGCCCTCACCGGTCTGGACCCCGACGAGCCGATCGCCCTTCCCGACAGCGACGACATGCTCTTGGAAGAGGCCCTGCGGACCCGCTTCGACATCGCCCGCATCACCCCGGACCTGCTCAGGTTCGTCTTTGCCCGCACGGGAGACCGGGATCTCCAACGGCTGCTGCGCCCGGACAACAAGGGCGAGCTGGCCAAGTGGAGTTGGGGCCGGCAGGCCGCGGACGTCATCGGCGCCTTCCCCGTCCGGGCCTCGGCCGCCGAGTGGACCGGGGTCCTCAAACGACTCCAGCCGCGCTTGTACTCCATCTCCTCCAGCCCGCTGGCGCACCCGGGCGAGGTCCGCCTGACGGTGTCCGTCGTCCGCTACGCCAACGACACGGGCCGGGACCGGAAGGGCGTCTGCTCCACCTACCTCGCGGACTGCGCCGACGACGGCCCCGTCCAGGTGTTCGTCCAGCGCTCACCGCACTTCCGCCCGCCCTCCGGCTCCGCCACACCCATGATCATGGTCGGTCCCGGCACCGGCGTCGCACCGTTCATCGGCTTCCTGGAAGACCGTCGAGCCCAGGGGCACACCGGCCCCAACTGGCTCCTCTTCGGCGAACAGCGCGAGGCCACCGACTTCTACTACCGCCAGGAACTGGAGGGCTTCCTCGCCTCCGGTCACCTGGACCGCCTCGATGTCGCCTTCTCCCGCGACCAGCGCAACAAGATCTACGTGCAGGACCGGATGCGCGAGCACGGCCCGCGCCTGTGGCGGTGGCTGCAGGACGGCGCCCACTTCTACGTCTGCGGCGACGCCGGCCGCATGGCCAAGGACGTGGACCGGGCCCTGCACGAGATCGTCGCCACGCACGGCGGCATGGACGAGGAGTCGGCTGCCGCGTACGTACGACAGCTGGCCGGCGACAGACGCTACGTCCGGGACGTCTACTGACCGACCCCACGTCGGCGCGAGGTTGTCGCTACGTCCAATTTCCCCTGCGCATGCGCTGCGACCCTTGGGGTTTCTGACAAGCATTTGCCAGGTGATTGTCGAATTTTCACCGCAGATGCAGGATGAGACCTGAAGGTGTCCGGTGGAGGAGGCGGCAGGTGAGCGACCGAGAGCAGGGCGATAGGCTCCGCAGCTGGCTTCGGGGCATCGAGGTCTTCGCAGGGCCTCTTCCCGACTTCGCGCCCGAGCAGGCCCCGGAGGACCCGGTGCGTCTGTTCCTGTCCTGGCTGTCCGACGCCGTGGCGGACGGGTTGCGCGATCCGCACGCCATGAACCTGTCCACTGTTGACGAGGCCGGCGATCCCGACGCACGTGTGCTGATCCTCAAGGGCGTGGACGGTGGCGGCTGGCAGTTCGCCGGGCACGGCTTCAGCCCCAAGGGGCACCAGTTGGCCGTGCACCCGCGGGCAGCGCTCACCTTCTACTGGCCCGAGCACGGCCGTCAGGTCCGCTTGCGCGGGCCGGTGACGCCCGGGTCCGCGCAGGACAACGCCGAAGACTTCGTCGCCCGGTCGGCCACCGCACGCGCCGAGGGCCTGCTGGCCCGCCAGAGCCAGTACCTGGCGGACCCGGCTGAACGTGATCAGGCCCTGGAGAAGGCGCTGGCGATGGTCGAGAAGGAACCGTCGCTCGTCGACTCCGCCTGGACGCTCTACACCCTGTCGCCGATGGAGGTGGAGTTCTGGCAGGGAGCGAAGAACCGCGTCCACACCAGGCTGCGCTACGAGCGGACCCCGAACGGCTGGGAACGGCTCCGACTCTGGTCCTGAGCCCCCATCCCCCATCCCCATCCCCTCATCCCCGTCATCCGTCCCCCATGCCCGGCCGGCACAACCGCGGGCGTGCGGGCACCCCTCCCCACCATCCCTGCTCACAAGGCGAGGTGACCCATGACGACACGTACCCAGGACGGCAGCGCCGGCGACGTCGACTACGGCGCGATCGGCGGCGGGTACTCCGCGTACCGCCGGCCGGACGAGCAGATCGCCCGGTTCATCGCCGGGGCCCTGGGTGACGCCCGTACGGTGCTCAATGTCGGCGCGGGCGCCGGGTCGTACGAGAGCGCGGCGCGCACGGTGACGGCGGTCGAGCCGTCCGAGTCGATGCGCGCACGGTGACGGCGGTCGAGCCGTCCGAGTCGATGCGCGCCCAGCGGCCGGCGCGACTGGCCGGGGCGATCGACGCCGTGGCCGAGGATCTGCCGTTCGCGGACGGGGTGTTCGACGCGGCGATGACGCTGTTCAGCGTGCACCAGTGGTCCGACGTACGGGCGGGCCTGCGCGAGATGCGGCGCGTCACCCGCGGCCCCGTCGTCATCCTGACCTGCGACCCCTCCCTCGTACGCGACTTCTGGCTGTACCGGTACGCGCCCGAGGTGCTGGACACCGAGGCCCGCCGCTACCCGACCGTGGAGGGGCTGGCGTCGGCCCTCGGCGGCACGGGCGTCGTGCAGACCGTGCCGATCCCACTGCACTGCACGGACGGGTTCAACGAGGCGTACTACGGACGCCCCGAGATGCTGCTGGATCCGGCCGCCCGTCAGGCGTGCTCGGCGTGGAGCTTCGTCGACGACCGGGTCCGCGAGCACTTCGACCACTCCTTGCGCAGCGATCTGAATTCCGGCGCCTGGGACGCGGAGTTCGGCCATCCGCGCCATCAGTCCACCTACGAAGGGTCGCTCGTCATCGTGCGCGCGACCCCCTGACCCAGCAGTACGAGAAAGAGACACGACACGATGGCGATACCCGACCGGATGGACGAACGCCTGCGGGCACTGAACCTGGTGGAAGGCCAGCGGAAAGCCCAAACCCTGTTCGCCGAGGCCACCCGCCGGGGGCTGATGGCGGCCGGCCGCAGCGAGTACGAAGTGACCGACCGGATCGGGGACCTGGCCAGGGAGCTGTGGGGCACACGCGTGCGGTGGCCCGGACGCATCGTCCGCTCCGGCCCGCACGCCGTGCTCCCGAGCGGCGAGGAACCGTCCACCGACCGTGTCATCGGCGCGGGCGACACGGTCACGGCCCACTTCGGCCCGCTCCTCGCCGGGCACGGCACGGACTACACCCGTACCACCGTGCTCGGCGACGACCCGGCCAGGCTCCGGCTCCGTGAGGACCTGCCGGCGATCTTCGCGGCGGGCCGGGCGGTGTTCCGTTCGGATGCGCGGATCACGGGTCGGCAGCTTTACGCCGAACTCGGGGCCCTCGCCGACAAGGCGGGCTGGAGCCCGGGCCGGCCGGCACGCGGGCCACCTGGCGGGCGAGGCGCCCGCCGCGAACCCGATGTGCGCGCGGCCGGACGCCTGCATCGGGCCGGACAACGACCAGCCGCTGCGCCGCACGACATCGGACGGGTGGCGGGCCCACTGGCTCCTGGAGATCCACCTGGTCGACGAGCATGCGGGCTTC
Organism: Streptomyces sp. NBC_00207; assembly: GCF_045160965.1. Classification (NCBI taxonomy): domain Bacteria; kingdom Bacillati; phylum Actinomycetota; class Actinomycetes; order Kitasatosporales; family Streptomycetaceae; genus Streptomyces; species Streptomyces sp. NBC_00207. Next base: position 1,294,436 of record NZ_CP130715.1, read on the forward strand.
GCCGGCTCGCACAAGGCGCTCCTCGATCTGGTGTGAGGCTCCGCAACGGTCGGCTCGGCGTGAGAACCAGTGGCGCCGGACCGCCGTCGCTCCGGTCGGGCGCGGGCGTCAGCCTTCCAGGAGTGCCTGGGCTACGTAGGCTCCGGGGCGGATGCCGCCCGGTACGGCGAACAGCGCGGACGTCTCGTGGACCAGGTAGCGGCCGAGGGCGTCGCCACGGGAGAGCCGTTGCTGGACGGGGATGAAACCGGTGCGCGGATCGGGCTGCCAGGCCATGAACAGCAGGCCGGCGTCCGGAGTGCCGTCCGCGCGCAGGCCGTCGTGGTACGACCAGCTGCGCCGCACCATCGTGGCGCCGTTGTTGGAGTCGGGGGCGGCGAGCCGGATGTGGGCGTTGGTGGCGATCACCGGGACGCCGTCGGACCGTGCGGCGGAGAGGTCGACGGGGGTGCGTTCGGTGCCGCCTGTCAGCGGGGCGCCGTCGGCGGCGCGCCGCCCCAGGGCCTGTTCGCGGTGGGTGGGCGGCAGGGTGTCCCAATGGTCCAGGAGCATGCGGATGCGCCGGATCACCACGTACGAGCCGCCCGCGAGCCATGGCGGGACGTCCGGCCCGTGGAGCAGGGCGCGGGCGGGCTCGGGGTTGTTCGTGCCGTCGATCTGTCCCATCAGGTTGCGGCGGCCGTCGGCGGCCGTGAAGCCGGTCATGGCCCAGCGGAGTCCGGCCTCGCCACGCGCCAGGCGCTGGAGGGTCCGCAGGGTGTGCGCGGTGACGAAGGCGTCGTCGGCGCCGATCTGTACGAGGAGGTCGCCGTCGCTGCGGGCGGGGTCCAGCTGGTCCTCGGGGAAGGCGGGCAGCGGCGCGAGGGCCTCGGGGCGGGCCGCCGCCAGGCCGGTGCGGTCGAAGAAGTTCGGGCCGAACCCGAAGGTGACCGTGAGCCTGGCCGAGGCGCTGCCCTCCAGCGCCCCGGTCTCGGCGGCCCGGGAGCCGGGCGGCTCCAGCTCGGGGGGGCACGGCCGCGCCCCGGGCCAGGTGCTCGGCGGCGGACGTCCAGCGCAGGAGCAGCGCGGCGGCGCGTCCTCGGTCGGTACGGGTGCCGAAGTCGAAGGCGGCCACCCGGACGTGCTGCTGGCGGGACGTCAGGATTCCCGCCTGGTGGGGTCCCTGGAAGGGGATGACGGCGGCCGCGGTTGCCCGGCCGTCGCTGCGGAGCGCCGCGGCGGTGACGGTCGCGCCGCCGGCCAGGGCCGCGAGACCGCCTCCGGCGAGCAGGGCCCGCCGGGAGACCCGTCGGCGGGCCGTCGCGACCGGGCTGCCGGTCAGCGCCGGTGACGCGGCAGGGGCGGCGAATCCCTCTTCGTCAGCGGAGCTCTGCAGTGGATCCAGTCCGCCCTTCGCTGTGGCCTGCTCGTCAGCCGCCGACACCTTCAGGCTCCGCCCGCGGCGTCGACAGTGGTGTCGACCGTGCCGACCCAGAGCTGGTTCAGCTCGGAGACGTAGCGTCCGCCCTTGGTGTCCTGCGGGACCACGAGGCGCGGGCCCTGCGCGTCGTCGAATGGCTTGCCGTCCTCCGAAACGGCCAGCAGGATCTCGGACTTGGCGAAGCCGGGGTCGAGTTCCGCCCAGGCGAAGACAGCCCGGTAGTCCCCTCCGCCGGTCGCCGCGACGACACCGCGCAGCTGGCCGTTCTTCTTCGACGCGTCGAAGCGGGGCTGGGCGTCCTTGAGGACGTCGTGGAGCAGGACGCCCTGGTAGGTGTGCTTCTGCTGTCCCTTGGCACTGCTGTACTCGACCTCCACGGACTTCTGGGGCAGGCCGCGCAGCGAGGCGAGGGTGACGGTGTACGGCTTGTCGACCTGGCCCGCGACGCGCACTTCCCCCGGCTTCTGGGCAGGTGCCGGGGACGCCGCGGTCGAGGGGCCCGCGCCTGCGGCGGGTGACGATTGCGCGGGCGAGCCGGTCGCCTTCTCCGGGGTGCTGTCGCCGCATCCGGCGAGCACCAGGACCGCGACCACGGCGACTGCGGGCAACGATGCACGACGGTTCACGACGAGACTCCTCTTCTCAGGCTGGGCGGCCCCGATCGCAGCCCGGGGCGATCGACGGTGACCGCGCGGTTGCATGCCTGATCGCGTAGCCCAGCTGGCAAATGCATGGAGAAAGATATCGGACAAACGGCATCTGCCGATGGCTACCTGAAGGTTCTGCGGAACCTCCAGGCGGGGAACGGCGCCATGGTCGGAATCGACCACGGGTCGGCGATGTTGCGGCAGCCGTCGTAGTGGGTGGTCAGGTCAGCATGACCAGCACCATCACCGGCCGCAGCCGCCCACAGCGGAGACGGAGGGAGAAAAATCCTGACGGCACGTCAATTCCTGTTGCCGGACGCGAAGACGTACACGGTCTTACGCAACGCCCGCTGCAGCACCGAACGCATGGATGACGGCGCTTCTGTCATCGACGGCCGTTACGGTGGCCCGCATGAACGAGAACACCTACTGGACCTCTGCGCCGGACCGGATCGTGCGCGGCTCGATGAGCCTGTGCCATCTGACAGTGTTCGAGGGGCCGTTCAACGTCGACGCCCGTAACCTGCCCCCCAACGACCCTGCGCGCGCACGCGCGTTCGTCGAGTCGTTCGAGGGCATCGAGGCCGTCCTGGAGGACCTCGGGCCGCGCTCCGCGCAGACCCCGCTCCCCTCGGCAGCACGGTCCGATCTGGACATCGTGCACGCTGCCGCGTGGGGCGGCATGTTGAGCATCGCGACCCCCGCCTTCGCGACCGACGGCAACGACGAGCCTCTCCGGTCGGCGGCGAAGGAGTTGCGGGAGCGGTTCCCGGATGCGCGGATCGTGGGACGGGTCTCCTACCACGGGGGGATGGAACACACGGAGAACATCGTGTGGTTGCCGGACGGAGCGATGTTCCACGCATCGGGATGGCCGGATGACGAGCCGTTCGTCATCTCGGGCGATCCGCGTGCGGTGATCGCGTCCCTGGATCTCAGGGGGTGGATGGTGGACAACGCCGGCGTCGACCTGGACGCGCCCGCGAACGAGGTCTACTGGGCGGGCCTGGGGGGCTTGGCGCTCGGGCATTCGGATCCGTGGGGGTGGGAGGAGATGGAGACGACGGCGTTCCGTGTGCGGCACTCCGAAGACGCGGTCAGGGACATGGAGGGCCTGTACTTCGTCTAGGTGTGGGTCTCGGGACCTTGGTTACGCGAAGTCCTCGAAGGTGAGCTGCTGCGGGATGTCCGCGAGTGGTTCGGGCGGCTGGCCGAAGACGATCTGGTGGCGTCCCGTTATGCCTCTCCACCTTCCCGTTCGTGCGCGGCGTGTACGGCCTGGTCCGCTTGTGCTTCGTACCGGTCGCGCCGAAGGCGTCAGCCCAGGTCGTAGACCGGTAGCACGCGCCGTTCTCGGTGAGGCAGCCGCGGATCTGTGTGATGCCGTGGGCGGCGAAGAAGGAATCGGCCGGTTCCAGAAGGCGACCGCGGCGACGACCTTCTCATCGTCCAGGGCCGCGGTGTAGGCGAGCCGGGAGTGGCCGTCGAGCGCCGAATGCAGGTACGCGTATCCGACCTTGCCGGTTCCGGGACCGGTGCATTGGGAGGCGCGGGCGGACTCGGCGCCGACGCCGTGCATCCGCCAGCCGCCGCCGATCGGATGCGTCCGAGCTTCTTGATGTCGACGTGGACCAAGTCGCCGACCCTGTCGTGCTCGTAGCGGATGACCCCGCGCAACTGCTCGCCGGTCGGTGGATCCAGGTCCCGGAGCCGGCCCAGTCCTCGCCTCACCAGAATGCGGTGCACGGTCGCCGGCGCGAGTGTGACGCCGTGCAGCCGCTGTAGGTCGGCGGCGAGCCGGGCTGGTCCGTGCTTGGTCTGCCGCCGCAGCGCCTCCACCAGGTCGGCGATGTCCTCGGGCGTGCGGGCGGGACTGGTGGCGGGGCGGGAGGAGTGGTCGAGAGTCCGTTCTCGCCGTGCGCGCGCCAGCGGGCGTACCACTTCGCCAGGCAGCAGCGGGAGATCCCGGCTCCCGCAGCGACGTGCCCGATCGGAAGTCCGGCGGCGACCCGCAGACCAAGCGCAGGCATCCTTCGGGGGGCAGTGGTGCGTTCCGATGTCCCCTGCTGGTGGCGCTCCTGGACTCGGCGGCCGCATTCACCGGGAGCCCTGGGATCTCAGGGCTCCCGCGTGAGCGGCTGTGCGTGGCGTCAGCGTGCGAACTTTTCCATGGCCGCCGGGGTGACGGGGGTGAAGAAGTTGACGAGGTTGCCGTCGGGGTCGCGGAACAGCAGCGACCGGTTGCCCCAGGGCATCGTGGTGGGCTCGTTGACGAAGTCGGTCACGAAGCCGGTCAGGTTCTGGTGAACGCGGTCCACGTCGTCGACGAGGAACTCGGTGATCACGCTGTGGTTGTCCGCCGGGCGCGCAGAGTCCGGGGCGAACAGCGGGACGGTGCGGGTGCCGGCGATCGCGAGGGTGGCGCCCGAGGTCTGGAGTTCGGCGAAGTCCTCGGTGGCCCACGTCGCCCGCGCCCCTGTGGCTCGCTCGTAGAAGTCGACGAGGCGTGCGACGTCGCCGGTGATGATGCGGATCGAGACGAAGTTCATGGGAATCTCCTTGGCTGTGCTGGAGGCGTGCTCGTCGCAGGCTAGGAGAAATAGTGGACAGAATCGGTCCTGTATTCGCGTTAGGCTGCCAACATGCCTCGACCAACCGGCCGCGTGCTGACACTCCTGGAGCTGCTGCAGTCGGGCGGCATCCGGACGGTGGCCGAACTCGCCGACCGGCTCGGCGTCGAAGGGCGCACCGTGCGCCGGTATGTGAATCAACTGATCGACCTCGACGTGCCCGTGGAATCGGTGCGCGGCCGCTACGGCGGGTACCGGCTGGCTCCCGGGTGCCGCTTGCCTCCGCTCATGCTCAGCGACGACGAGGCGCTGGCCGTGGTGCTCGGCCTGGTCGCGGGCCGCCGAGCAGGGTTGACGACGACGGAGCGCACGGCAAGCGAGACGGCGTCGGCGAAGATCCGGCGGGTACTGCCCAAGCACATCGCCCGTCGGCTCGACACACTCCTGGCAGCGCTCGCCTTCACGGATGCGCCCGGCGAGTTCGACACCCCCGACGCTGGGGTCCTGCTCACGATCGCCGATGCGGTGCGCCACTACCGACCGGTCTCGATCCGCTACACCGACCGTGACGGACGGCGAAGCGAACGCACGCTGCACGCGTACGGGATCGTCGCCCATGCGGGCCGGTGGTACGTCACGGGCAGGGACGCCCAGATCGGCAAGGACCGAACCTTCCGGCTCGATCGCATCGCAGACGCGCGGACCCTGCCCGGCTCATTCGCAGCGCCAGTGGGTCCCGGTCCGGAACAGCGCGTGTTGTCCGGGTTCGCCACGGCCGAGTACCAGCATGAGGTGACCTTGCGGATCCACGGGACAGTTGAGCAGATCCGCGCCCACCTTCCGGCCAGCGTCGCGAGCCTGGGGGAGCACGAGTCCGCGGCCGGCGAGGACCGTGCGACCGAGCGCTGGCTGCGCGTCGAGCTGCGGGCGGAGCGGCTCGACTGGGTACCCCCGGTACTCGCCTCACTCGACCGGCCGTTCGTCATCGAGCGCCCCGATGAACTCCGCGACCTCGTCATCGCGCTCGCCGATCGCCTCACGTCCTACGCCGCCGAGCCTGACCGCGAGCAACCACTGTCATGCGATGGCATATCTAGGCGTGAGTCGGCGGGTTCCCCTGGGACCGAGGGTCCCAGCGTGTGAACTGTCGGCCTGCGCAATGGTGTTGACAGTTCACCGACACGCTTTAACTCGTCTTTACTTGTGGTGGGCGGGGGCTATGGTGGTCGAGTGGCGCGTACATGTCACAGGGGCCCACGCGCCGCCCACCCATCAGCCGCGCGCCTGTCCCTAGACCCAGACCTCGTCCTCGTTGCGGTAGTGGGGCCATGACCTCCAGGATAGTTGGCCCAGGGGACCCGCTACGGATCAACCGCGGTGGTGTCCAGGTCGATGCCCAGAACCCCGCCGCTGACCGAGCCGTCGGCGGAGGCCGCAGAGGAGGAGCGGATGCTCCTGCCTACCGTGACCGCCCGCCCCGAGACCCTGGCTCGGATGCGGTGGCTCCACGATGGCGACTTCTCCGCCCCCACGCACGCCGCCCTGATCGTCGGAAGACCGCATTACCGGGCCCGCCCTGCGGGCACGGCGTGTAAACCGGCCGTGAGTGGCGTTCAAGGCCCCTGTCATCGGCCATCGGCCGTCGCCAGCCGCCCGAAAACCAGTGGAACCGTGCTTCCGTGGTCCGTTACCGTGCTCGCACCCGCAGTCGCCCCAGGCAAGGACGTGCCGTTGTACACCAAGTGAGACCCCCCGAGCGCTGAACCGTCGCGCGTCGCACCTGTGCGCCGTGCTCCCTTTCGCTGCGGTCTTCTCACTGGAACCGGTGTATCTCCATGTCCCGAACCTGGGTGGTCGTTCCCACCTGCCTGCCGATCGATCTCCGCCGTTGCCACAGGTGCCCCTCCGGGCGCTTCCGGACACACGGCACATCTCGCGTCAACGCCAACCACAAACTCCTCGACGCCTGGCTCCTCGCCCTGTGCACCGGGTGCGGAGACACCGCCAAACCTGCCATCCTGAACCTGCTGCCCGGCAACGCTTCCGGACCGGCCGCCGAACTGCTCCACGTGCCGGTCCTACGGCGCCGCGGCCTGGGTGTCACGGGTCGAAGCGACCGTCCGGCGTGGCAGTCGCCGTACGGTCCGCCGTCGCACCGGGCGCACCGCGGCAGGTGGGCCCCCGTGCCGGGCGTGGCCAATCCTCGCTCCTCCTTGCCGCGCGAATACCTGTGCGGCCGGTGCGACTGATCGTCGAAGGTTTCGGCTGTGCGCTAGCCGAGGTCGGCAGGCTGCTCACCGAGGGGAACCTCGTGTCGACGGTCCGCCTGAACGGCTAGCGCTCGGGCGATTTCACCTTCAGGCTCAATGACTGAGTGATGGAGCGGGAGTGGCCCCACCTCCCTGCGAGCTGCCGGATTGCTCCTTCTCCAAGCTCGTTGTGAGGTAGGGCCGGGCCGGCACGTGTGGTCGATGACGACCTTCGGCGGGAGGGCCAGGTCGTGGAAGGGGGACTCGTCGGAGTCCATCTGGTAGCCCGCCGTGTTCGGGTGGACCAGCAGGTCGCCGACTCGGGGCGCGGTTCGGAACGGGATCTTCCGCCACGTGAGCATGTCCGACTCCAGGCAGGTGGCCGCCCCGACGCTCGCCGGGAAGGTGCCGACCGGGCCGACCGTGTCCTGCGCGAGGAGGAAGGGGTCGGGCAGGTACTCGCTGTTGAACCACTGCTCGGACAGGCTCAGGCTCGTGCCGTCCACCGTCAGGATCCGGTAGCCGTCCCGGTCCTTGACTCCCTGGATGCGGAACACCGTGGCGCCGGCCTGGTGGAGCAGGGCCCGGCCGGGCTCCAGGAGGAGTTGGACGCCTGCATCCCTGAGAAGGGCCGCGAGGGGCTGTTCGCAGCTCTCGGTCCGGGTGGCCAGGAGGGCGGCGAGGGCCTCGGCGCCTGCCACCGGGGAGTGGTACGGGTAGAAGTCGCCGGTGTGGAAGGTCTTGCCGGCGTGGTGATGGCCGCAACACCGTGCTCCGGTAAGCGAACGCCGCACGCTGGCAGGACACCATTCATGAGAACCGGGCCCGGCCCAGCAGACTGGACCCCTACAAGCCCTACCTGGAGCGGCGATTCGCCGAGGGATGCACCAGCGTCACCCGACTGCACAGAGAGCTGGTTGCCGAGCAAGCTCCCGTCACCTACGGCATGGTCCGCGCGCACATCGCCACATTGCGTGGGGCTCCGTCCGCCGCACCGCCTCGGCCGCCGACGGTGCGACAGGTGACCGGCTGGCTCACCCGGCACCCCACGACCCTGGCCGACGAAAACCGGGCTGGCCTGAAGGAGGTCCTGGCCCGCTGCCCCGAACTGGACACTGCCGCCGGACACTGCCGCGACTTCGGCGAGATACTCACCGATCGCCTCGGCTCCACCCTCCCCACCTGGATCGACGCAGTCGACGCCAGCCAGCTACCTGGCCTCAGCGGCTTCGCACACCACCTGCTCCGAGACCTCGACGCCGTGACAGCCGGGCTCACTCTCGACTGGAGCTCCGGCAGCATCGAGGGCGCCGTCAACCGCATCAAGAAGATCAAGAGGCAGCTCTACGGTCGGGCCGGATTAGAACTACTCCGCAAGATGATCCTGCTCCAGTGACACCCCGCAACGACTCCCTAAGATCTGTTCCAGAACCAAGAACTGGCAACGGTCCCGGGGTGCTGACCGCTCCTGAACCCGCCCGCTCTGAAGCCGTGATCCGCCCCGCTATGACCGGCCTGATGGCCCGCCGCCTCACCGGGGAAGCCACCATCTCGTGGTGTGACGCGGTATAACCGGATCACATACCAATTACGGGATGAAACATCGGGAGGAAGCGACCTCTGAGAGTGCTTGCCCCTGCCATCGCTCAAATGAAGTCGGAGGCGTGACCGTACGCCCAGTGGCGGAAGGTGCGAGCTGGAGTTCCCGTTATCTGGTCGAGTGTGAGGTAGGCATCGTCCTCCGGGGCCCTCGTGTCATGGGGATCATCTGTGATGCCTTCGATGCCGTCGTAGCTTTCGAACCCGAACAGGAAGTCTGCGTTCGCAGCCGCGAAGCCCCCTTGGGCTCGGTAGAAGTCGCGGGCGTGTTCGGCGGAGACCTCATCGAGCATGATCTGTTCTCCGATCGCCTCTGCGATCACTGCAACCTGTTCGCGTTTGGTGAGACTTTCCGGTCCAATGATCGTGTCGATCCGTCCGAGGCGGTGTGGGTCGAGCAGGTTGGCCAGGACGACGTCGGCAACGTCGGCCTCATGGATGGGATGCCCGATCTGATCAGGAAAGGGCTCCACAGCTCGGCGACTTACCTTGATCGCTGGTCCCCAAATGAGGAGTGAGTTTGTCGCAAACTCACCGGGACGCACGATGCTCCAATCCAGTCCTGAGTCCATGACGGCCTGCTCGACGACGGCGTTGTACGTCGTGTCGTAGCCGGCCGTTACGGCGGCGGAGGAGACCACAACCACGTGCTCGACGCCCGCCTGTTTTGCGCGAGAGACGACCGCCTCAACGGTCTCAGGGACCGCGATCAGGACGAGTTGCGCGGCACCGTCGAATGCGTGCCTCAGTGTGGACGGGTCGTCCAGGTCGCCGAAGACCACGTCCGCACCTTCGGGGAGTGAGGCACGTTGCGGGTGTCGCGAGATTCCGCGCACCGTGTGACCGGCATCAAGCAGCCCTGCGACGACCGGGTGGCCGATCGTCCCAGTGGCCCCGGTGACAACAATGGGAGGGGGCTTCTTTAAGTGAGACATAGTTTCTCACTATAAGACGTCGACGTATCATGATGCATCCGAGAAGCGGCCGCAGTCCGGACATGCAAAGCCGGTCGCGCGGCCTCTCGCCGCCACCTCGATCGTCCCGAACGCGGCCGTCACCGCCTCGACATCCACCTCGTCGATACCGGCGAATACCAGTGAATCCCAGAACGGTGCAGCGGTCTGCATGACCAGCACCATCACCGTCCACAACCGACCCGCTGCAGCGGCCGAAGAACGCCTGAGGGAGCGTCAATTCTGATCGTCGGACGCCAAGGCGTACGCGGTCTCACACGAACCCGACTCCTCGCACTCGAACATCGGGGTAGCGCTCCGCGACGACTCCCCAAGATCTGTGCCAGAACCGCGTTTTGAGACCGACGGTGGCCCGGCATCGAGAGAACACCGCCAAGAACTGGCAGCACCTACTTGTCGGCAGACGCGCGCCCTACCGTACTTGTCCGCGTTCCTGGCGACGCAGACGCAACGTGTGCGGCGGGCAGATACAGCGGGTCGGCGAAGCCTCTTCCCGGGCTCTGCCGGAGGCCTCCCGGGCAGCCCCGGGCCCTGCGAGGATGCTCGTCATGGAAGTAGCACTGACGCGACAGGAAGTCTCGGACGCGGTCAGCGGCCAGGGATGGCGCCTTCTGCTGGGCACCTTGCGAACGTCTGTATCGGTCGGGTCGCTGGCGATGGCAACGGAGGTGGCGACAACTGCCGTCACAGCATGCGGTGACGATGCCGACAGGCACCTTCACATCGACCTCCGGCCCCGAAAGGTCGTCCTCACCCTGCAATCGTCGGACCACGCCGCGGTGACCAACGGCGAAATCGAGCTCGCGCACCGGATCTCCGCTGCCGTTCATGAGAGGGGACTCAGGACGGAACCCGACATCGGTACAGCGGCGCCGCGGTCGGTGCAGCTCCTGGAGATCGCGATCGACGCACTCGACGTCGCCGCGATCCGGCCGTTCTGGCGGGCGGTCCTGGGCTACGCGGATGAGGCGGGAGCCGACGGGCCCCACGATCCGCTCGTCGATCCCCTCGGGCAGGGCCCGGCGGTCTGGTTCCAGCAGATGGAGCTCGCGCGTCCGCAGCGCAACCGCATCCACGTCGACGTCAGTGCCCCGCACGACGAGGCACCCCGACGGATCGAGGCCGCGCTGGCGGCCGGTGGCCGACTCGTCTCCGCGGCCCATGCCCCGGCCTTCTGGGTACTCGCCGACCTCGAAGGCAACGAGGCCTGTGTGTCCACCTGGCAGGGCCGGGACGGCTGACCCACACCCCCCCGTCCGACGGGCACCCCACGGGATATGCCTGGGGCCGCTTGGCTTGATGCAAGAAGCGAACCGCTGTCAGAGCTCGGGCTCTGGCACAACTTCTGTGGACCTGCCGCGATGCGGCAGGTCCGTGCGCTGGACCAAGTCCAGGTCGGCTGCAGTGCCGACGGGATTTGAACCCGCGGACAGATGGGAGCAGGTCCGCCCCGTCTCCGTCAGTCGCCGTGGGAGGGACCTCGCCCACGTCGATCGCAATGGGCCGCTCTGCCACGGCACCGCAACCTGCGGGAATGCGCGCACTCCCGCTGCGACTCAGGGTAGAGACACCGTTCGCTGCGGACGAAATCTTTATCCGGGAAGCCGGAGACCACTGCCATGGGTCCACAGAGGTTGTGCCAGTGGCAGTTTGGGTTCTGGCTCACTTTCCGTGGAGGGCTGACTGAGTGTGATGTCAGTGGAGTGTGGTGGGATGGCCGGACTCTGCTGCCGTGACCTGCTGGGAGACCGACCTCATGCCCGTGTACTCGTCTCTCACTCACGCCCTGGCCGCGGCCTTGGTCGATGTCCTGTGGTTCATCGAGGGAAGTGAAGACGAGCAGGTGGATCCGGACGACGCCGTCAAGGTCCTGGAGGGTGTCGCCCACCTGGTCAGCAAGCTGTCGAGCGACCAACGGAGCGAACTGATCGATCTGCTCGGGACGATGACCGAAGCCGAGTCCGACCCCGCGCGGCGGGAGTTCCTGGAAGGGTTTCCGGAAGGCTTCGGGCTCCTTGATGATGCGGTCTGACCTGTGCATCACGAGTAGAACAGGACACACCAGGCGCCAGATGTTCGGCCGAGCCGGCTTCGACCTGCTGCGCAAACGAATACCGCTGGCGGGCTGAGCTCGACGTCGTTACATACTGATCCAGCAGTACAGCCGGTGACCGCGAGCAGCCGCCCTCTCTGCAAGGGCAGCGAGATCTTCCAGGAAGCCCATGAGTCCGCTTGGGTCCGACTGAGCGTTGAAGACACCCGACGCGGACCAAGCACGTGCCACTTCGCCCAACTGCTTCCGGTCGAAATGGGCGAGCGAGTCACAGAATGAATCAGTGAGGGACAAGCTGACCACCTCGCTGTCACCCACCATTCCGACCAAATGACTGTCTGCGCAGCCCGTCGCCCAGCGGCACACTGCCGGCGACGACGCGCCCAGAGTCCGGCCGGGCGCAGGACGGCTCGGAACCCCTCGGCCCGGGAGCCGAGCGCAAGAAGGCCGCACACGCCCTGGTCCACGAGTTGCTCGCCCAGGGCCACTCACGCCGGGCGATCGCCCGGCACCTGTGCTGGGGCCTCAATACCGTGCTCCGGTACGCGAGCGCCGTAGGCTGGCAGGACACCATCCGCGAGAACCGGCCCCGGTCCAGCGGCTGCACCCGTACAAGCCCTACCTGGAAAGACGATTCGGCCGACATGCCGCCCCGGCCTCCGAGGGTGCGGCAGGTGACCGGCCGACTCACCCGCCACCCCACCGCCCTGACCGAGGAGGACCGTGCCAGCCTCAAAGACGTTCTGGCACGCTGTCCCGAACTGGACGCGGCCGCCGGGCATGTCCGCGACTTCGGCGAGATACTCAGCGGCCGCCTCGGCGCCACGCTCCCTCGCTGGGTCGACTCAGTCGATGCCAGCCAGCTACCCGGCCTCACCGGCTTCGCACTCCACCTGCTCCGGGACCTCGACGCCGTGACAGCCTGGCCCTGGACTGGAGCTCCGGCAGCATCGAGGGCGCTGTGAACCGCATCAAGAAGATCAAGAGACAGCTCTACGACCGAGCCGGATTAGAACTACCCCGCAAAATGATCCTGCTCCAGTAACTCCACGCGACGATGCCGACCTGCCCCTGGTCGGTGCTTTCTGGGCACCTGCGTACAGCCCGTGGTCGCCGCCGGAAGTCTTGGCCCCGGTTGAGTCTCCCGTGGGGGGAGACATCAAGCTGGGGGCATGGACAGCGACACGCTCTATTCCATCGGAGAACTCTCCCGCCGGACCGGCCTGACGGTGAAGACCATCCGGTTCTATTCCGACAAGGGCATCGTCCCGCCAACCGACCGGAGCCCGGCGGGTTACCGGCTCTACGGCCTCGACGCACTCGCGCGCCTGGACCTGGCCCGCACGCTGCGTGATCTCGGGCTCGATCTGGCGACCGTGCGCAAGGTGCTGGACCGGGAGGCATCCATACCGGAAGTCACGGAAGCACACGCCAACGCCTTGGACGTGCAGATCCAGACTCTCCGCCTGCGCCGGGCAGTACTCCGCGCAGTCGCCAGACGCGGCCCCACCACCAAGGAGATGGACCTCATGCACCGACTCGCCACGCTCTCCCAAGCCGAACGACGCCGACTGGTATCCGAATTCATCGATGACGCCTTCACAGGTCTTCGCGCGAACCCCGAGTTCGTGACCTTGATGCGATCCGCCATGCCCGAGCTCCCCGACGATCCCACGCCCGAACAGGTCGAGGCCTGGGTGGAACTCGCCGGACTCTGCCAGAACGCTGACTTCCGTGCCGCGATACGCCGCACAGCTGAGGACCAGGCGGAAGAGCCTTCCCAGCAGGACATCAGCACTCTGCACGATGCCCTCAACCAAGCGATGCGTGAGCGAATCGCCGAGGCCGTATCCGCCGGCCTCCTGCCGGCCTCCGCCAAAGGTGCATCCCCTACCGACGCGCTGGGCGGCCTCTACGCCGACGCATACGAGCGTGCCGACGAAAGCGATCTGCGCCGCTGGCTCCTCGCCCGCCTGCAGACAACCGCCGACCCACACGCCGAGCGCTACTGGCAGCTCCTGGCAACGATCAATGGATGGCCCGCATCACCGACGCTCGCTCCCGTCTACTACTGGTTCACCGCCGCCTTCGCCAAGAGCGCTGACGACCATCACAAAGGTCTGATGCGATGAGGACGCGCGACCTGAAGTTCGGCTTGTACGCAGACGAGCAGGGGCTGACATGGGTCAAGGAACTCGTTGAGGACGCTGTGGGCTCCCGGACCGCCCGGATCATCAGTGAGACCGTCGCACACACCTTTATCGGGGGCGAGCTGTCGACCAGTGGCGTGTACGGCTTTCTGGCGGAACAGTGGGCTGTGGAACACCCTGCGCAGAGCAGCGGAGCACGGGAACTGATCGAGCTGCGCGTCCACTTGGTGTGCTCCCTGCGGACATGGCGGGCGATCCGCAAGACAGTGATCAAGACTTTGTGTCCAGAGGGAACGGCGCCCCACGCCTGCCGTGTTCCGTGGATGGCTGCCTGAAGTGGTTCGCGGTGCACGGTGTTGCACGAGATGGCCGCCGTGTGGATCGCGGTTACACCAATTCCGGTCCCGCAGGCCCTATCACCGCGGGGCAGGACAGGCAAACGGCCTGGCCATAGCCATCAGCGCTGGGCGGATCGTCACCGCGCCGCGGGCTGACGCCAACGTCCAGGCGTGAGTCGTACGGCGTTGGCGAGGTCGTGACAAGGAGATCGCTGGTGCTCCCCTACCCTCTGCACCGCTCCCCAAGATCTGTGCCAGAACCCGACTCTCACCGATAGAGCCAACTTGCCAACCATCGCGCTCAAGGGCCGGATGGCTGGTTCTGGCCGCGCTTCCGTGACGGCTACGTCAGGCTCAGTGAGCCGACCGTCGCGCGTCGAGCCAGCGCGCCTGGGCGACATTGCCGGGGCCTATGGTCAGGCTCGCCCTGGCCGCCTCGTAGAAGCCGTCTCGGCGGTAGTCAGCGCGTTGTACCGTAGCGCCCCAGTCGAAGTCCTCACCGGCCGTGCCGCGTGCTGCCAGTCCAAGTGACATCACCGCCATCCGCCACTCTCGCGCAGCCGCCACCGTGTTGGCGTCGCCCATCAGCAGCACTGCCTCCCACGCCTTGGTGTGCTGAGCGTCCGCTTGCGCCAATAGCTCGAGTCCTGTTGTGCGATCGATCGGAAGTGAGCGCGACTCGGGTCGGGACGGCGCCGTGACTCGGGTCGCGAGTAACTGGACCTCTTTGAGCGTGCGAGCGCATTCGGCATAGGCGTCCAGTCGACGCTCATCCCACCGCGCTGACAGGGCGCGATCCCATTGCGCCCTGTCGTTGAGGCGCGTCGTCAGGAGTGTTCCGATGGTGCCGATGAGGACGCCGATCAGTGCCGGCAACTGACTGAGGAAGGTAGTCACCTCCGTAGCGTGCCCAACCTGAGGTGTTCCGGGAAGGCTCGGCTCGCGGCCGCCCCCGAGTACCTCCAGTGGTAGAGTCCCGAACCGCTCAAGCCATCACGCGGCGGCCGCACGGTCTCGGCGCAGGGCACTTCTCTGACGTAGCCATTACGGAAGCGCGGCCAGAACCGGATAGCTCGCTCGGTCACACAAACGCTCAGCGACGGACCCGGGGCATGCCCAGGCCGATCCAGGAGATGATCTCCCGCTGGATCTCGTTGTTGCCGCCGCCGAAGGTGAAGATGACGGCGCTGCGGTAGCCGCGTTCGAGTTCGCCGTGCAGGACCGCGCCGGCGGAGCCGTCCTTGAGGGAGCCGGCCGCGCCGACGATCTCCATCAGCCAGGCGTACGCGTCCCGGCGGGCCTCGGAGCCGTACACCTTGACCGCGGAGGCGTCCTGCGGGGTGAGGGTGCCGGCCTGGACGGCGTTCACCATCTGCCAGTTGAGCAGCTTCATCGCGTCGAGCCGGGCGTGCGTGCGTGCGAGGCGGCCGCGGACCCAGCCGAGGTCGATGACCCGGCGGCCGTCGGCGAGTTTGGTCGCGGCGGCCCAGCGCTGGACGTCGTGCAGGGCGCGGATGGCCATGGTGCCGTGCGCGGCCAGGGTCACGCGTTCGTGGTTGAGCTGGTTGGTGATCAGGCGCCAGCCCTTGTTCTCCGCGCCGACCCGGCGGCTCGCGGGGACGCGGATGTTCTCGTAGTAGCTGGCAGTGGTGTCGTGCGAGGCGAGGGTGTTGATCAGGGTGCAGGAGTAGCCGGGGTCCGAGGTCGGCACGAGGAGCATGGTGATGCCCTTGTGTGCGGGGGCGTCCGGGTCGGTGCGCACGGCGAGCCAGACCCAGTCGGCGGTGTCGCCGTTGGTGGTCCAGATCTTCTGGCCGTTGACGACGTACGTGCCGTTCTCCTCGTCGCCCTCGCGGACGGCCTTGCACTTGAGCGCCGCGAGGTCGGTGCCGGCGTCGGGCTCGCTGTAGCCGATGGCGAAGTCGATCTCCCCTGCGAGGATCTTCGGCAGGAAGTACGCCTTCTGCTCGTCGGTGCCGAACTGCATGATGGTCGGCCCGACCGTGTTGAGGGCCATCAGCGGCAGCGGTACGACGGCCTGCGCGGCCTCGTCGAAGAAGATGAACTGGTCCATCGGGGACATCCCGCGGCCGCCGTACTCCTTGGGCCAGCCGACCCCGAGCCAGCCGTCCGCCCCGAGTCGGCGGATCGTCTCGCGGTAGTACCGCTTCTGGGCGGCCGGGTCCTCGTAGCGGGCGTAGACGTCGTCCGGGACGAGCTCGGCGAAGTAGGCACGCAGCTCAGTGCGCAACTGCTGCTGCTCAGGCGTGTATTCGAGGTGCACGGCCCCTCCGGGAGTCTCGCGGTCCAGCCGGTTCGCTGTGGCGGCGGTCAGAGTAGAACCAGTTTCAGAAATTCGGAAGGGCCGGGGATCCGCGGGAGGGCCGGGGATTCGGGGACCCGCGTGCCGGCGGTTCCGCGGCGCCGTTCATACTCTCGGCTATGACGAGCCCACGGAGCAGAGCGGAATTCTTCGTCGAGCCCGAGCGGGACGGCCGTTTCAGCGGCCCCGCGACCGGCGACGAACGGCGCATGCTGGTCGCCTTCCTGGCGGACCACCGTGCAACTCTGGAACTGAAGTGCGCAGGCCTGGAAGGGGAGTTGGCGCGGCGGTCCGTGGAACCGTCCACGCTCTCCCTGCTGGGACTGGTCCGGCACCTCGCCGATATGGAGCGCCGCTGGTTCAGGAACGTCCTGGCCGGGCAGGACGCGCCGCCGTTGTACTCCTCCCCGGCCGATCCGGACGGGGACTTCGACGGCGCCGAGGCCGACCCCGCGGCCGTCGAGGCGGCCTGGGAGGCCTGGCGCCGGGAGGTGGCCTTCGCCGAACGCTTCGTGACCGAGGCGCCCGACCTCGACGTCGAGGCCGTGGACGATTGGCGCGGGAAGGTGTCCCTGCGCTGGGTCCTCATCCACATGGTCGAGGAGTACGCCCGGCACAACGGGCACGCCGACCTGCTCCGCGAGCGGATCGACGGAGCCATCGGCATCTGATCCACCGGCATCTGATCCACCGGCATCCGAGCCATCAGCATCCGGGCCATCGGGCACCTCGCCGTGCTCCCGCCGCGCTGATCCCCCTGCCCCGCCGGGCCCGGCCGGATGAGCACCCCGATGCGCTCCTCCGGCCGGGCACCGAGGAACCGGCCGTCCTCCGGCACCGCCGCCCTCAGGAAGGCTGGACCTCGTCGAAGAGGGCGAGGGCTTGGGAAGGGTCCGGGCTCACGAGGCGTTCCAGACCGGCCGTCGTGATCTGCGCCCACCTGCCGGCCCGTTCCCACATCCGTTCCTCGAAGGCGCGGACGGCCTCGTCCAGATCTCCAGGGCCGGGGGCGGCGGCGATGGACCCGGCGAGTTCGGCGCCTTCCAGCATCGCGAGGTTCGCGCCCGCCCCCAACGGGGGCATCAGGTGGGCCGCGTCGCCCAGTAGCGTCACCCCGGGGACGTGGGCCCAGGTGTGGGACACGGGAAGGACGTAGAGGGGGCGGTGGACGAAGGCCGCGCCGTGGCGGAGGAGTTCGAGGACGGGGTCGGCCCAGCCGTCGAACAGAGCCAGCAGGCTTGACCGCACGGCCTCGGCGTCGGCCGGGTCCAGGCCCGCGCGCTGGTTCCGGCCCGTATGCCGGTCCGGGTTCGTGTGCCAGTCCAGCGGCACGCGGAACTGGGCGTACACCTTGACGTGGCCGCCGCTGTTGCGCTGGGCGACGAGCGCGCGGTTCACGCCGTACACGGCCACGGAACCGTCGCCGACCAGCCGGGCGAGATCGGGGTGACGGGTGTCGACGTCGTCCAGAGAGGTCTCGACCAGGGTGACTCCGGTGTACTGCGGCGTCGCGGCCGAGACCGCCGGGCGGACCCGGGACCAGGCGCCGTCCGCGCCGATCACGAGGTCGAACGCCTCCTGCCGCCCGTCCGCGAAGTGGACCAGCACGCCGTCCCGGCTCGCCGGCACCACCTCCGTCACGCCCCGCCCCCACTGGACGTCCAGGGGCCCGAGTAACAGGTCACGGAGCTGCCCGCGGTCGATCTCGGGATTGGCCCGGTCACCCGGCCGGGGTTGCCAGTCGCGCAGGACGGTCCCGTCCGGGTCCAGGATGCGCATGGCCTGCCCCTCGGGGCGGGACAGCGCCTGGAACTCCGCCAGCACCCCCGCCTTCTCCAGCGCGAGCTGCCCCAGCCCCTCGTGCAGGTCCAGCGTGCCGCCCGCGGGGCGGGCGTCGCGGGCGGGATCGCGTTCGAGGACGGTGACAGGGCGACCATGGCGGTGCAGGACGCGGGCGAAGGCGAGGCCGGCGGGGCCACTGCCGATCACGGCGATACGAGGTCTCATGCCGATACAACGTACGGCCCCGCACCGGGCCGGTCCGCCCTGTCACCGAACCGGGACGACGGCGTGAGCCGGCGGCCGGACGATCCGCGCCGTGCTCGGTCGCGGCCCGGTCCTCCTGTGACCGGAGGTCCTGACGCCCGGTCAAGACGGCTCCGGGGTCAGGGGGATGGAGCGGAACGTCCGCCGCCGCCCGTCAGGTGTAGAGGTAGACGAGGTCGAAGCGGACGAGGTCCCGGGCCTCGTCGATGTGGTACTCGCCCGAGGGGAGGGCGCCCGACTGCGGGCGGTTCGCGTGCGCGTCGAACCGGGGGCTGTGCTGCCAGGCGGCATCGGCGGGCAGGTACTGCCCCAGCGGGGCGGGCAGCTCGGACGGGGGTGCGGCGGGTGCGAAGGCGTACTCGGCGTTGCGCACGATCGCGGCCCCGCCGCCGGCCGCGAGGCGGGCGACACCGACCAGGCGGATCCGGGAGTCCGGGCTCGGGATGGTCCGGTCCCCGGCGCTCTCGTCGATGTCGTAGCCCAGCCAGTGCGCCTCGGTCAGTTCGCCTACGTAGGTCCCGAAGCGGGACTGCAGGGGCTTGAGGTCGGTGCGGACCCGGATCTTGGACGGGTCCGGCTGCGGCCACGCGGCGTACGCCGTGAGGCCGCCCACGGCCAGCAGCGGGAGGCCGGCGATCAGCAGGAACCTGCGCCGATTCGTACGTGCCGGCTGCGCTTCCACGACCGCCCCCGCCCCTGATGCCCGTCAGTTCAGGGCGCTGATCATAGCCGCCGCCGTCGCCGTCATCGCCGTACGGGCGGCCGTCAGGTACGGCCGGGGGTCCGCCGGGGTCAGGTGGGTGCGGATGGCCTCGGTCATGGCCAGGTTCAGCGCGGTGCCGATGTTGACCTTGCGGATGCCTCCGGCGACGGCCGCCGCGAGCTCGGCGTCCGGCAGCCCGGAGGAGCCGTGCAGGACGAGCGGCACGTCCACCGTCTTGGCGAGCCGGGCCAGCAGCACGTGGTCCAGGGCCGCGGTCCGGCTGGTCATCGCGTGGCTGCTGCCGATGGCGACGGCCAGCGCGTCCACCCCCGAGTCGGCGACGAACCGCCGTGCCTCGTCCGGGTCGGTACGGGCGCCGGGCGCGTGCGGATCCAGCGGGGCGGCGCCGTTCTTGCCGCCGACCTCGCCCAGCTCGGCCTCGATCCACAGCCCGTTGGCGTGCGCCCAGTCGGCGGCGGAGCGCGTCGCCTCCAGGTTCTCCCCGTACGGGAGGTGCGCGGCGTCGTACATCACCGAGCTGTACCCGGCGTCGCAGGCCTGCCGGAGCAGTTCCGCGCTCTTGATGTGGTCCAGGTGCAGGCCGACGCCGACCCCGGCGGCTTCCGCGCAGGCGACGGCCGCGCGGGAGATGGGCAGCAGCTGCCCGCCGCGGAACTTCACGGCGTTCTCGCTCAGTTGCAGGATGACCGGCAGCCCGGCGGCCTCGGCCCCGGCCACGACGGCTTCGGCGTGTTCCAGGGTGATGATGTTGAAGGCGGCGACGGCGCGGCCCGCGCGGGCCGCTTCCAGGACGAGGGGACCCGCGGGGACGAGGCTCATCGGACCGCCTCCTCGCCGGTGGTGAGGATCACCGAGCGGGTGAGATGGCGCGGCGCGTCCGGATCCAGCTGCTGGTGGGCGGCGACGGCGAGGGCGAGGCGGTGCACGCGGACCAGTTCGGCGAGCGGGTCGAGCCGTCCGGCCACCCACTGGGCGCCGGTGGCCCGTACCTGCGCGGCGAGCCCCTCGGGGGCCTCGTCGAGCGACCAGGTGGCGGTGCCGGGTCCGGAGACGCTGATCGGCCCGTGCCGGTACTCCATCGCCGGGTAGGACTCCGCCCAGGACAGCGAGGCCTCCCGCATCTTCAGCGCGGCCTCGTTGGCCAGCCCGACGCTCCAGCCGCGGCCGAGGAAGGTGAACTGTCCCCGGCTCGCCAGCTCGCCGGGCAGCGGCTCGGCGAGGGCGGTACGGGCGTCGGCGACCACGGCGGGGGTGTGCAGCCCGACGTGGGCGCGCAGCAGGGTGAGGGCGGTGGTCGCGAAGCGGGTCTGCACGACGGACTGTTCGTCGGCGAAGTCGAGGACGACGAGCTCGTCCGCGAGGGTCATCACCGGGGTGGCGGGATCGCCGATGACCGCGGTCGTGGGCACGCCCGCGTCGCGGAGCGCCCCCAGCAGGTCCAGTACCTCGGTGGTGGTGCCGGACCGGGTCAGGGCGACGACCCGGTCGTAGCGGCGGTGGCGGGGGAACTCCGAGGCGGGGAAGGCGTCGGTCTCGCCCTGCCCGGCCTCCTCGCGCAGCACGGCGGCCGCCTGGGCCATGAAGTGCGAGGTCCCGCACCCGACGATCGCGGTACGCTCCCCCGGCTGTGGCAGCACCGCCCGCTGGGCCGGGGCCAGTTCGGCGGCCCGTTCCCAGCATGCGGGCTGCGTGCCCAACTCGTACGCGACGTGACTCATACAGGCTCCCTCGTGCGACAGGCGGGTCTGAATGCGTGTTCCTGCAAGGTATCGGGCAGTTTCACGCAACTTCAAGCATCCACGGGCTGATCGACTGAGTTAGTGTCGCCGGGTGGACCGACCGGGGCCGAGGGAACTCACCGGCGAGCGCCGTGGAACGAATGTCGCAGAACACCGAAGGGGGCGGACGATGACGCGCAAGGAGCGCTGGCAGACACTGCTGGACCTGCTCGTGGAGCGGGGTGAGCTGGAGGTGGAGCCGGCGGCGGAGGCCCTCGGCGTGTCGGCCGCGACCATTCGGCGCGACCTCGACCAGCTCGCCGAACAGCAGCTCCTGGTCCGCACCCGCGGCGGGGCGGTCCTGCACGGGGTCTCCTACGAACTTCCGCTGCGCTACCGGACCTCGCGCCGAGCCGCCGAGAAGCGCCGGATCAGCGAGGCGGTGGCGGCTCTGGTCGCCCCGGGCGAGGTGATCGGCCTGACGGGCGGCACCACGACCACCGAGGTGGCGAGGGCCCTGGCCGGCCGGCCGGACCTGGCCCAGGGCTCGCCGGCGCTCACCGTGGTGACCAACGCCCTCAACATCGCGGGCGAGCTGGTGATCCGGCCGCAGTTCAAGATCGTGCTGACGGGGGGCGTCGCCCGCCCCCAGTCGTACGAGCTGACGGGGCCCCTCGCCGAGCAGGTGCTGGGGCAACTCGCCGTGGACACCGCGGTGCTCGGCGTGGACGGCTTCGACCCGGCGGACGGCGCGGCGACCCGGCACGAGGACGAGGCCTCGGTCAACCGCCTGCTGTGCGAGCGGGCCCGCCGGGTGGTCGTCGCGGCCGACTCCAGCAAGCTGGGCGTGCGCGCCTTCGCCCGGATCTGCGCCACCTCGTCGGTGGACGTGCTGGTGACGGACACCGGCCTGGCGGCTGCGGTGGCCCGGGAGTTCGAGGCCGCGGGCGTGCAGGTGCTACGGGTGTGAGCGGCGGCCCCGGCAGGGCTGCGCGGCCGTCCGGCACGGGTGGATCCCCTCCCGGTGCGGCTGGATCACCACCCGCCCGGGTCGAGCGCCGGCCGGTCCGGCGGCTCCGTAGACTCCCTGGATGGACAGCCATCCCCTGAGCCTCACCGTCCTCGGCAGTGCCACTCCGTATCCGGGCCCGGACAACCCCTGTTCCGGCTACCTGGTGTCCGGCGGCGGCACGCGCGTCTGGATGGACGCCGGCACGGGGACGCTCGGACCGCTCCAGCGGTACGTCGGGCTGGGCGAGCTGGATGCGGTCTGGATCTCGCACCTGCACGCCGACCACAGCGCGGACCTCCTCACCGCGTACTACGGCCTGCTCTTCGCCGACGTCGAACGGGCGGCGCCACTGCCCCTGTTCGGCCCGCCGGGCATCGCGGACCGGCTGGCGGGCTTCCTCACCAACGGCGCCGCGCGCAGCCCCGTCGAGTCCGCCTTCGCCGTCCACGAGCTGCACGACGGACACCGGGCGCGGATCGGGGCACTCGCCCTCACGAGCAGCGCCGTCGCACATGGGATGCCCGCCTTCGCGGTCCGCGTCGAGGCCGGCGGCCGCTCGCTGGTCTACTCCGGGGACACCGCGCCGTGCACCGCGCTGACGGCCCTCGCCGAGGGGTGCGACCTGCTGTTGTGCGAGGCGGAGAGCGCCGGCCGGCCGTCGCCCGACGAGGGCGGACACCTCCACCACACGCCCGAGGAGGCCGGTACGACGGCCGCGGCCGCACGCGCCGGCCGTCTGGTGGTCACGC
This sequence comes from Streptomyces sp. NBC_00207, assembly GCF_045160965.1. Lineage (NCBI taxonomy): Bacteria > Bacillati > Actinomycetota > Actinomycetes > Kitasatosporales > Streptomycetaceae > Streptomyces > Streptomyces sp. NBC_00207. The sequence continues at coordinate 1,317,008 of NZ_CP130715.1, forward strand.
ACGTGGGCCGCGGTCTCACCCCGGACGAGGCGGTGTCCCGCGCCTCGGCGCACTACGCCGGCCCCGTCGACCACGCGGCGCCCGGGACCGTCTTCACCCTCGCCGGACCCGCCTGACCTGCCCGAGCCGCCCCGCATCCGCCCGCATCGGCGGTACGGCGTACCGCGCTCAGTGCGCCGGGAGCCGCTCCGACTCGCGGACCAGGGCGGCCAGCACGGGGGCGATCAGCGGATGGGTCTCGCCGCCGCGGCGGGTGGCGGCGAAGACCCGGCGGGTGGCGGCCGGGCCGGTCACCGGTCGGACCTGGACCTCCTTGAGGTCCATGCCCCGCAGCGCCGAGCGCGGTACGAGGGCCACCCCGGCCCCGGCGCCCACCAGCGCCGTCACGGCGCGGAAGTCGTCGGAGGAGTGGACGAACCGGGGCTGGAAGCCCGCCAGTTCGCAGGCGAGCAGCGTCACGGCGTGGCACGGGTTGCCGGGGTACTGGCCCACCCAGTCCGAGTCGGACAGGTCGGCCAGCGACACCGCGGGCGCGTCGGCCAGCGGGTGCCCCGAGGGCAGCACGGCGTCGAAGGGCTCCGCGTACAGCGGGAGGACCGACAGCCGGGCGTCGTCCGCCCCGGGCCCGCCCCGGTACTCGACCGCGAGAGCCACGTCCGCCTCGCCGTCCAGGAGCAGCGGCAGGCTCTGGTCGCCCTCCGCGTCCCGCACCCGCAGCCTGATGCCGGGCTGCTCCAGTGCGAGCCGGGCGATCGCCGGAGCCAGGACCTCCGCGATCCCCGTCGCGAAGGCGGCCACGGTGACCTCGCCCGCCGAGCCGCCGGCGTACGCGGCGAGTTCGGCCTCCGCCCGCTCCAACTGCGCCAGCACCTCGTGGGCATGGCCGAGGAGGATCTCACCGGCAGCGGTGAGCCGTACGCCCCGACCGCTGCGGGTGAGCAGCGCGTGGCCCGTCTCCTGTTCCAGCGCCGCGAGCTGCTGGGAGACGGCCGAGGGGGTGAGGTACAGGGCTGCGGCCGCGGCGGTCACCGTACGGTGGTCCGCCACGGCCCGCAGGATGCGCAGCCGGCGGGGGTCGATCACCCCTCCATTGTCGCAGGCCACACGGGTCCCTCGGGCCGCAGAGGCCGCTTTCGCCACCCCCACCGCCCTTGCCGCCCGGACCGCTCCGACCTCACAAGCCCCTCGAGCCCCTCGGCGACTCGGGCGACTCGGACCCGGGGCGGTCTGCGCCGGTCAGGCCTTCTCGGCCGCCAGCGCCGCACGGGCGTCGATGAAGGCGGCCACCGCGCGCTCCACGTCGGCCGTCGAGTGGGCCGCCGAGAGCTGCACGCGGATGCGCGCCGCGCCCATCGGCACCACCGGGTAGGAGAAGCCGATCACGTAGACCCCGCGCTCCAGGAGCAGCTCCGCCATCCGGGCCGCCTCCGCCGCGTCGCCGATCATCACGGGGGCGATGGCGTGGTCGCCGGGGAGGATCTCGAAGCCCGCCTCGGTCATCTTCGTGCGGAAGAGCGCGGTGTTGGCGGCGAGCTGCTCCCGCAGGTCGCCGGCCGACTCCAGCAGATCGAGGACCTTGAGGGAGGCCGCGGCGATGACCGGGGCGAGGGAGTTGGAGAAGAGGTACGGGCGCGAGCGCTGGCGCAGCAGCTCCACGATCTCGGCGCGCGCCGCGACGTAACCGCCGGAGGCGCCGCCGAGGGCCTTGCCGAGGGTGCCGGTGATGATGTCGATGCGGTCCATGACCCCGTGCAGTTCCGGGGTGCCGCGGCCGCCGGGGCCGACGAAGCCGACGGCGTGCGAGTCGTCGACCATGACCATGGCGTCGTAGCGCTCCGCCAGGTCGCAGATCTCGGCGAGCGGTGCCACGTAGCCGTCCATGGAGAAGACGCCGTCGGTGACGATCAGCTTGCGGCGGGCGCCGCCCTCGGTGGCTTCCTTAAGGCGGGCTTCGAGCTCGGCCATGTCGCGGTTCGCGTAGCGGAAGCGCTTGGCCTTGCTCAGCCGGATGCCGTCGATGATCGAGGCGTGGTTGAGGGCGTCGGAGATGACCGCGTCCTCGGCGCCGAGGAGGGTCTCGAAGACTCCGCCGTTGGCGTCGAAGCAGGAGGAGTAGAGGATCGTGTCCTCCTGGCCGAGGAAGGCCGACAGCCGCGCCTCCAGCTCCTTGTGCACCTCCTGGGTGCCGCAGATGAAGCGGACGGAGGCCATGCCGTAGCCCCAGCGGTCCAGTGCTTCCTTCGCGGCGGCGACGACCTCGGGGTGGTCGGCGAGTCCCAGGTAGTTGTTGGCGCAGAAGTTGAGGACCTCTCCCGCCGTGCCGCCCGCGGTGACGGCGACGGCCGCGCTCTGCGGGGTGCCGATGACGCGCTCGGGCTTGTGCAGGCCGGCGGCACGGATCTCGTCGAGGGTGGTGCGCAGGTCCTCGCGGACGGACTCGAACATGGGTGCGTTCTCCTTGTGCGGCGGAGTCGGACGAAGAGGAGGGGGCCGGGCCCCGCGGAGGGGGGAGGGCGTGCGGGGCCCGGCCGGAGGGAGATGGTTCAGTGGGCCCGGTCCGGCGGTTACGCCGTCCAGTCCAGGATGATCTTGCCGCTGCGGGCGGTCGCCGCCTCGTCGAAGGCGGCCTCGAAGTCGCGGTGCGAGTAGCGGCCGGTGATCACGGGGCTGAGGTCGAGCCCGCCCTCCAGCAGCACCGTCATCGCGTACCAGGTCTCGAACATCTCGCGGCCGTAGATGCCCTTGATGGTGATCATCGAGGTGACGACCTTCGCCCAGTCCACCGGGAACTCCTGCGCGGGCAGGCCCAGCATGGCGATCTTGCCGCCGTGCGTCATGTTGTCGATCATGTCGCGCATGGCCTCGGCGCGGCCGGACATCTCCAGGCCGACGTCGAAGCCCTCGCGCAGGCCGAGCTGGGCCTGCGCCGCGGCGATCGAGGACTCGGCGACGTTCACCGCGAGGGTGGCGCCCGCCTTGCGTGCGATCTCCAGCCGCTCGGGGCTCACGTCGGTGATGACGACGTTGCGGGCGCCGGCGTGCTTGGCCACGGCCGCCGCCATGATCCCGATCGGGCCGGCGCCGGTGATCAGCACGTCCTCGCCCACCATCGGGAAGGACAGGGCCGTGTGCACGGCGTTGCCGAAGGGGTCGAAGATCGCGGCGACGTCCAGGTTCACGGTGGTGCGGTGCACCCAGACGTTCTGCGCGGGCAGCACCACGTACTCGGCGAAGGCGCCGTCCCGGCCGACGCCGAGCCCGATCGTGCTGCGGCACAGGTGGCGGCGGCCGGCCAGGCAGTTGCGGCACCTGCCGCACACCAGGTGGCCCTCGCCGCTGACCAGGGCGCCGATCTCGATGTCGCGGACGTCCGCGCCGAGCGCCGCGACCTCGCCGACGAACTCGTGGCCGAGGACGAGCGGGGTCTTGACCGCGCCCTGCGCCCAACCGTCCCAGGCCCGGATGTGGAGGTCGGTTCCGCAGATGCCGGTGCGCAGCACCTTGATCAGCACATCGCCGGGGCCGTACTCGGGCTCGGGGACGTCCATGAGCCACAATCCGGGCTCGGCCTTGTGCTTGACGAGTGCCTTCATGGGGTGGCTCCAGGCATGCGGAAGGGGGCGCCGCGGGCGTGCGGGCCCGGACGGCGTCGGTGACGGGCACCAATCTGCCGATCGGCGCGGTGATCAGTCCATCGAGACTTTCTTAAGCGGGTCGACAGCGCAGCTTCACGCCTATGCTCCTCAGGTGACGGGGCAGGGTCCCGCGCCGGCGGCGGCGCGGGGAAAAGGGGAGGTGAGGGGCGTGCCGAGTCTGCGCAGCAGGGCGCTGTCGGCGGCGCTGATGGCGGCGGGACGGCGAAGACGGTTCGCGAGCGCCGAGGCGGTACGGACCAGGGTGGCGCAGTCCGCCCGCCGGCCCGCCTCCCATCTGCCGCCGCGTTCGCTGGGCCGGGTCGCGGACATCTCGCGGACCTTCGTCGGGGCCTGGCCCGTCTACGACGTCTCCCCGCTCGGGAGGGAGCCCGCGGCGCAGGTGCTGTACGTGCACGGCGGCGGGTACATCAACGAACTGGTCCGCCCCCACTGGGCGCTGATCCGGACCCTGGTCACCCGGGCGCGGGCGCGGGTCGTCGTACCGGCGTACATCCTCGCTCCGCGCGGTACCGCCGACCGGAACGTCCCGGTGGCCGCCGATCTGCTGAGCGGCCTGATCGCGGGCGGCGGTGGCGGCGGGACGGTGCTCATCGGGGACTCGGCGGGGGCCGGGCTGGCGCTGGCGGCCGCGCAGCGGCTGCGCGACCGGACCGGCGCGCAGCCCTCCAGGATCGTGCTGATCTCGCCCTGGCTGGACGTGACCATGAGCCATCCGGACCAGGCGGCCATCGAGGCGGCCGATCCGATGCTGGGCCGTCCCGGGCTGCGGGAGGCCGGCCGGCTGTACGCGGGGACCCTGGCCGCCGACGATCCCCGGGTGAGCCCGCTGCACGGGAGTTTCGCGGGGCTGGCGCCGCTGACGGTGTTCGCCGGGACCCGGGACGTGCTGATCACGGACAGCAGGGAGCTGCTGCGCCGGGCCCGTGCGGACGGCGTCGAGGTGGAGTTCCACGAGGCGGCGGGGCTGCCGCACGCGTACCCGCTGCTGCCGGTGCCGGAGGGGCGGGCGGCGCGGGACCGGATCGTCGAGCTGATCAGGGCGACGGCGGAGCTGTGACCCGGCGGCGGAGCCGTGCCCTGCCCGCCCGTGACCGCGGAACAAGGTGCGCTACGCCGTGCAGGTCATCAGCGAGCTGATCGGCCAGGCCCGGTACGCCGTCCAGTACGCCTCGTCGCGCACGGCGTCGGCGGGCGGGGTCCGGTTCGGCTGCCATCCGACGGTGGCGAAGCCCGCTTCGACGGCCGCCTCGGCGAGGTCGGCGTGGGCCCACTCGCGGAACTCGAAGGGCACCGGCGGCTCGGTCAGGAAGTGCGCCTTCAGCAGCGGTGCGTCGCCGTCCGGGATCCGGTCGAGGATGCGGACCCCGTACGGCGACCAGTCCACGCGCGGGAAGGCCCCCGCGTTGGGCACGATCGCCAGCAGCCGCCCGCCGGCGCGCAGGTTGGCGCGGACGGACCGGAACATCGCGTGCAGGGACCTGCGGTCGGGCGCGTAGCTGAAGACGTACGCGGCGGTGGCGAGGTCGAAGGGGCCGAGGTGGGGAAGGCCGGCGGCGTCGGCGACGTGGTACTCGACGTCCGGCCGGTCCTTCGTGGCCTCGTGCTCCCGGGCCAGCCGGATCATCTCCTCCGAGACGTCCACGCCGACGGTCCGGCGGGCCCCGCCCCGGGCCAGCAGCCGGGTGTTGTAGCCGTATCCGCAGGCCAGGTCGAGGGCGTCGAGCCCGCGGACCCCGCCGAGCGCGTCGAGGGCTCCGTGCAGTGTGTAGGTGTCGGCCGCCGAGAAGGCCGCCGTGGTCTTGGACTCCGCGTAACGCTCGCCGATGGTGTCGTACTGGAACCGCATGCTCTGCCTTCCGGGGGCCTGCCGGGGGTGGGACGCGTGCGTATCGTGCCCCGCGGCGCGACCGGGGGCGGCCCGTGCACCCGTACGTCCCCCGGACGAGGGAGGCGGTCGGCCTATCGCGGGCGCTCGGGCCCCTTCCGGCCGGTCGGGACCAGCTCGCGGGCGCAGCCGCGCAGCCAGGCGTGCGCCGGGTCGGCGTCGTGGCGCGGGTGCCAGGCCATGCCGAAGGGCAGGGGCGGCAGGGCGAGCGGTATCTCGAAGGTCTCCAGCCCCAGCGCGGCGGCGAGCGGCGCGACCTGGGTGGTCAGCAGTCCGACGAGGTCGCTCTCGCGCAGGACGAACAGGGAGGCGGGGAAGGTGCCCACGCTGCCCACCACGCGCCGGGACAGACCCTGTTCGGCGAGGGCGGCGTCCACCGGGCCCTCGAGGCGGCCGCGCCGGGAGGCGGTCAGGTGCTCGGCCGCGGCGAACCGGCGCACCGTGAGGCGGCCGCGGAGCAGCGGGTGCCCGCGGCGTACGACGCCCAGCATGCGCTCCTCGGACAGGTGCTCGACGCGCACTTCGGGGGAACGGGTGTCGACGACGCCGAGTTCCAGGTCGGCGACGCCTTCGCGCAGCGCCGGGACGTCCACGTGGCTCTCGGGGAGGAAGCGCAGCCGCACTCCCGGCGCCTCGCGGGTCACCCGGGTGAAGAGCGTGGCCCCGTAGACGGCGGTGAAGGCGTCGTTGGCCAGCACGGTGAAGGTGCGGGTGAGGGTGGGCAGGTCCACCTCCGCGCCGGTGAGGAAGAGGGCGCGGGCCCGTTCCACGACGGCGCGGACCTCGCCCTGCACGGCGAGCGCGTGCGGGGTGGGCACCATGACCCGGCCGGCCCGGACCAGGACGGGGTCGCCGAGGGCCTTGCGGATCCTGCCGAGGGTGCGGCTCATGGCGGGCTCGGACAGGTGCATGCGGGCCGCCGCCCGGGACACGCTCGCCTCCTCCAGGAGGACGTCCAGAGCGACGAGGAGATTCAGATCGAGCCCGGATTGCGTCACACGCATGGATCCCTTGCATAAGTTGCACTGGAAAGCAGGTCGGCTCAACCCTACGGTGATCCGAGGGCGATGGCCGTTGCCGGCCTTCCCTTCCCCTTCTTCTTTCTTTCTTCCTTCCGCCGTACCGCCACCGACTCCGAGGAGGAGCCGTGCTCCGCCATGCCGTCGCGCAGGGTCCCACCGTCCCCGCGCCCTCCCTCACCCGGCCCGCCCTGCTCGCCCTGTGCGCCTGCGTGCTGGTCGCCCAGGGGATGGTCGCTGCCGTGAACCTGCTGATCCCGCAGCTCGCCGCGTCCGACCTGCATCCGGATCCCGGCGAACTGCTGTGGTCGGTGGACGCGTACGTCATCGTCTTCGCCGCGCTGCTGATCCCCGCCGGGGCGCTCGGCGACCGCTACGGACGCAAGGGCGCCCTGCTCGCCGGGCTCGGCCTGTTCGCCGCGGGCGGGGCGGCCAGCGCGCTCGCCCAGGCCCCGGCCGTGCTGATCGCCGGGCGCGGTGTGTGCGGGGCGGGCGCGGCCCTGATCATGCCCGCCACCATGTCCGTGCTGGTCCACCTGAGTCCGCCCGAGCGCCGCGGCCGCGCCCTCGCCACCTGGACGCTGTCCGCGGGCCTCGGGGGCCTTGCGGGCAATGTCGGCGGCGGCCTGGCCGGGGAGTACCTGACCTGGCGGGCCCTGTTCTGGGCCGTCGTCCCGCTCGCCGCGCTGCTCGCGCTCGCCGTCGCCCGTGCGGTTCCCCGTACTCCGTCGCAGCCCGCCGCCGCCGTCGACCCCTTCGGGGCGGCACTGCTCGCGGGTGCGCTGCTCGCCGTGGTCTACGGGATCATCGAGGGGCCCGCGTACGGCTGGGCCTCGGTGCAGGTGCTGACCGCCTTCGGCGCGGGTGCGGGGCTGCTCGCCGCGTTCACCGGCCACACGCTGCGCGCCGCCCGGCCGCTGCTCGACCCGCGGATCTTCGCCTCGCGGAGGCTGCGTGCCGGGACGCTCGGCATCGGGACCGGCTTCTTCGGGCTCTTCGCCCTGTTCTTCGTCAATGCCCAGTACCTCCAGTACGCGAAGGGCTTCTCCCCCGCCGAGACCGGGTTCGCGATCGTCCCGCTGACCGTCGGCATGGCCCTGGTTCCCAGGTTCGGCGCCCGGCTGCAGGAGCGCACCGGGCCGCGGCTGCCGGTCGGCGCCGGGCTCGGCCTGATCGGGGCGGGGCTGCTGCTGGTCTCCACCGCGGACGCGGGCACCCCGTACCCCCTGTACGCGCTCTCCCTGCTGGTGCTGTCCGTGGGCACGGGCCTGTCCGCCCCCTCGCTGACGCTGACGGTGGTCGCCGAGCTGCCCTCCCACCAGGCCGGGCTCGGCTCCGGGCTGAACACCGCGGCCCGGGAGATCGGCGCCGCCCTCGGGGTGGCGGTGGTCGGGACCGTGCTGGCCTCGCGCTTCCACGGGAACCCGCAGGATCCGGCCCAGGTCGCCGCCTTCACCGACGCGATGGGGGCCGCGCTGCGCACGGTGGCCGTGGCGCTGTTGTGCGCGTCGGCCGCGGTGGTGGCCGGGTACCGGGCCGCAGGGCGGCGCGGGCGCGGCCGGGATGCAGTGGCCGCCGCGGAGGGCGCATCCTGACTGTGTGATCGCGAGAGCGGACAGCGGCGGCGTCCCGGCCACTGATGGCATAACTCAGGCGCTCGCCCGGGCGACCGTGCGCGCCGTGGAGGCCGTGGGTGGGTACGCGGGCGGTGTCTACATGCGCTCGCCCACCGCCGGCCTCCTGCTGCTGGCGGTGTTCATGGGACTGCCGCTGCCGCTGTTCCGCCCGTGGTGGCGGATCCAGGTGAACCGCCCGTACCCGCCCGCCGAGGCCTACCGCACCGGGCAGGCCGTGCACCTGGCCGACGCGGAGTCGGCCGTGGGCCGCTTCCCGCAGCTCGTGGCCAGCCTGCCGTTCCCCTTCGCCTCGCTGTACGAGCCGGTGACCGCCGGGACGCAGCGGTTCGGCGTGCTGCTGGTGCTGCGCCCGGCGACCCCCGGCGTCCCGGTCGGGGCCGCCGACCGGGCGCGGTTGCGGGAGGCGGCGGACCGGCTGGCCCAGGACCTCGCAGAGCTTGCGGCGGCCGGGACGCCCGTGGAGTGGGAGGGCGACCCGGTGGCGGTGCCGACGCCGCCGCCCGACACCGGGTCCGTGGGTGCCCGCGCGGCCCTCGACCGGCTCGCACTGGCAGTGCTCTCCCTGGACCGGCAGGGCAGGATCGGTTTCGTCAACAGGGCGGCCGAGGAACTGCTCGGCCTCGCCGGCCCGCAGCTGTACGGGAAGGTGCTGTGGGAGGCCCTGCCGTGGTTGGGGCACCACGCCTACGACGACCACTTCCGGGCCGTCTTCATGTCCGGCGAGCCGGCGCGCTTCCCGGCCCGTCGCGGCCGCCACCCGCCCGGGGAGTGGCTGTCGGTGGACCTGCATCCCGCCCCCGACGGCGTGACCCTGACGATCGGCAGCACCGAGAAGCCCGCCTACGCACCCACGTCGGTGGTCCAGCCGGATGCGGCCCTGGGTTCGCCCGTCGACCAGGCCTCCGCGCTGTACCGGCCGGTGGCCCTCGCCATCGCGCTGTCGGAGGCGGTCACGGCCCGGCAGGTGTCGGCCGTGGTCACCGAGGAGCTGCTGCCGGCCTTCGGCGGCCGCCAGCTGGCGATCTACCTGCTCGACGAGCGGCACCTCTACCTCGCCTGGGAGACCGGTTTCCCGCGGGGTTTCCTCAACCGGTTCGACGGGGTCTCGCTCGATGTGCGGCTGCCGGGCGTGGAGACGCTGACCACGGGCCGGCCGATGTTCTTCGAGTCGATGGAGCATCTCGCCGCCGCCTATCCCGGCATTCCGCTGGACGCCCACGTCGGCGCCCGCGCCTTCCTGCCGCTGATCGCCTCCGGCCGGCCGGTCGGCTCGTGCATCCTGGGCTTCGACGCGCCCCGCGGCTTCAGCGCGGAGGAGCGTACGGTCCTCACGGCGCTGGCCGGCCTGATCGCACAGGCCCTGGCGCGGGCCCGGCGCTACGACAGCGAGGCGGCCCTCGCGCGCGGGCTCCAGGCGGCCCTGCTGCCGCACCGGCTGCCGGTGCGCGAGAACGTGGACACGGTCGGGCGGTATCTCGCGGGCACCGCGGGGATGGACGTCGGCGGCGACTGGTACGACGTCATCGAGACGGGCCGGAGCCTGCTCGCCCTGGTCATCGGGGACGTCCAGGGTCACGGGGTGGCGGCCGCGGCGACCATGGGCCAGCTCCGCAGCGCGGTACGGGCCTTCGCGCTCAGCGGCAGCACGCCGGAGCAGGTGATGAGGGGCACCAACCAGCTGCTCATCGACCTGGATCCGGGCCAGTTCGCCAGCTGCTGCTACGTGCTGCTCGACCCGGCGTCAGGTGCCGTCCGGGCCGTCCGGGCCGGCCACCCCCAGCCGCTGCTGCGCCACCCCGACGGCCGGACCGAGGTGCTGGACCTGGCGGGCGGGGTCGTGCTCGGCATCGACCCGGACGCCTCGTACCCGGTCACGGAACTGCGGCTGGAGACGGGCTCGGTGCTCGCGCTCTACACGGACGGGCTCGTGGAGACGGCGGGCATCGACATCGACGTCGGGGTCGAGCGGCTGCGGCTGGCCCTGGCCGCGGCCCGGCCGTCCCCGCTGACCGAGACCGCCGACCGGCTGGTCGCCGAGGCCGGCGACACCGCCGACCGGCCGGACGACATCGCCCTGCTGCTGGCGTCCCGCAAGAGCGAGGACGCGTAGGACACGTCAGCCCCGGACCCGTGAGCCTGGGTCCGTGGACCGGTCCCTGCCGCCCGCCAGGATCAGCGCGGTGTTCACCAGACCGACGTGGCTGAACGCCTGCGGGAAGTTGCCGAGTTGGCGTCCGGCGAGGGGGTCGTACTCCTCCGCTAGCAGTCCCACGTCGTTGCGTACGGCCAGCAGCCGCTCGAAGAGCTCGCGGGCCTCCTTCTCGCGGCCCGTCAGGTACAGGGCGTCGGCCAGCCAGAACGAGCAGGCCAGGAAGGCGCCTTCGTCGCCGGGCAGTCCGTCGACGGAGGGGCCTTCGGTGGTGTAGCGGCGGACCAGTCCGCTGCGGCCGAGCTCCTCCCGGACCGCGTCGACCGTCCCGACGACGCGCGGGTCGTCGGGCGGCAGGAAGCCGACCCGCGGGATGAGCAGGGTGGCCGCGTCGAGCTCGGCGGAGCCGTAGTACTGGGTGAAGGTGCCCCGCCCGGGGTCGTAGCCGCGCTCGCACACGTCGCGGTGCACCTCGTCGCGCATGGTCCGCCAGCGCTCCACGTCGCCGGGCATCGAGGGGTCGTTCTCCAGGGCGCGCACGGCCCGGTCGGCGGCGACCCACGCCATCACCTTGGAGTGCACGAAGTGCCGGCGCGGTCCGCGCACCTCCCACAGGCCCTCGTCGGGCCGGCGCCAGTTGCGCTCCAGGAAGTCGAGGAGGGCGAGCTGGATCCGCCAGGCGTGCCGCTCGGAGGGGAGCCCGGAGGACCGGGCCAGGTGCAGGGAGTCGATGACCTCGCCGTACACGTCGAGCTGGAGCTGGTCGACGGCGGCGTTGCCGACCCGGACCGGGGCGGAGGAGTCGTAGCCGCTCAGCCACGGCAGCTCGCTCTCGGGGATCCGGCGCTCGCCGGCGATCCCGTACATGATCTGGAGGTCTGCGGGGTCGCCCGCGACCGCGCGCAGCAGCCATTCCCGCCAGGCGCGGGCCTCGTCGAGGAAGCCGGTGGACAGGAGCGAGCCGAGGGTGAGGGTGGCGTCCCGGAGCCAGCAGTAACGGTAGTCCCAGTTGCGGACGCCGCCGAGCTCCTCGGGGAGGGAGGTGGTGGAGGCGGCGACGATGCCGCCGGTCGGGGCGTAGGTGAGGGCCTTGAGGGTGATCAGGGAGCGGGTCACGGCCTCCTCGTAGGGGCCCTCGTAGCGGCACTGCGCGCTCCACTCGCGCCAGTCCGCGAGGCCCTGCTCCAGCGCCTCGAAGGGGTCGCAGGGCTCGGGGCGCGGCTCGTGCGAGGGGTGCCAGGTGAGGACGAAGGCGACGCGCCGGCCGGCGGTGACCGGGAACTGGGAGCGGGTGCTGTTGGCCTCGCCCCAGGTGCGGACCGGGGGGACGCTGCGGAACCATGCGGAGTCGGGCCCGGCGACGGCGACCCGGTCCTCCTCCACGCGGCGCACCCAGGGGACGACGTGACCGTAGTCGAAGCGCAGGCGCAGGGTGCTGTGCATCCGCACGGTGCCGCTGATGCCCTCGACGATGCGGACGACGTCGGGGGCCCCGTCGCGCTGCGGCATGAAGTCGATGACCTTGGCGGTGCCGCCGTCGGTCACCCAGTACGACTCCAGGACGAGCGTGCCGTCCACGTAGGCGCGGCGGGTGCACGGCTCTCCGTCGGCGGCGTCGACGGGGGCGATGCGCCAGTGGCCGTTCTCCTCGTCGCCGAGGAGTTTGGCGAAGCAGGCGGCCGAGTCGAAGCGGGGCAGGCACAGCCAGTCGATGGACCCGTCACGGCCGACCAGTCCGCTGGTCATCAGGTCGCCGATGAGTGCGTAGTCTTCGATGGGTTGTGTCATTGGTGCGCTCTTCCCGCGAATGCCCGGGGCCAATCAGCTCGGGCCCCGGACACCCCCGTGCGCGCTACGTCAGGCTCTGGGGACCGATCTAGTCGCGTACGAGGAGCAGCACCGCGGCGAGGACCACGCCGAGGGCGACGGCGAGGGCGCCGTGCACCAGCCGGTGGGCGCGCAGGACGGGCAGGAAGCGGTCGACGGCGTACCGGCCGGGGCCGGTGAGGGCGAGGGCCGCGGCGCCCGCGGTCAGCAGCAGTTCGTACTCGATGCCCTTGGGGGCGAAGAAGGCTCCGGCGCCGTGGACGGCGATCGCGTTGATGAGGGTGCCGACGATCGCGGCGCCGGCGAGCGGGGTGAGGAGTCCGAGGGCGAGGCCGAGGCCGCCCAGGGTCTCGGTCAGCCCGGCGAGGACGGCCATGGCGTCACCGGCGGGGTAGCCGCTGGCCGTGAAGAACTGGCCGGTGCCGCTGATGCCGCCGCCTTCGAACCAGCCGAAGAGCTTCTGGGTGCCGTGGGCGGCCATGGTGAGGCCGAGGACGAGGCGCAGGAGGAGCAGGCCGGTGTCGTGGCCCGGGGTGGAGAGGGCGGTGGGCTCGGGGCGTACGGCCGGTGCGGCGGCCTGCGGCTTCGTCGTGGTGACGGAGGGGCTGGTCATGGGGGGTCCTTCCGGTCGGGCGGCCCGCTGGAGCTGGCAGGAAGTTGTTCAAATTCGAACCGCTGAGCACCGACCCTAACCATTGATTCAAATTGGAACAACCCGTGTAGGCTGGAGCCATGTCTGAACCGAGATGGCTGGACGACCGCGAGATGCGGGCCTGGAGCGGCTTCCTGGCCGCATCGGCCCTGGTGAACCGCCGTCTCGACCAACAGCTCAAGGACGAGGCCGGGCTCTCGCACCCCCAGTACGAGATCCTCGTGCGGCTCGCCGCGGCACCCGGACGCGAGCTGCGGATGACCGAGCTCGCCAACGGCCTGATCAACTCCAAGAGCGGGCTGACCTACCAGGTCACCCAGATGGAGAAGGCCGGACTGGTCCGCCGCCGCAGCTGCCCTTCCGACGTCCGCGGCGTGTTCGCCGTCCTCACCGAGGCCGGCAGCGCCAAGCTGGAAGAGGCCGCGCCGGGGCACGTGGCGACGGTCCGGGAGATCCTCGTCGACGTCCTGACCCCCGGGCAGCTCGACGCGCTCGCCGACGGGCTGGGCGAGGTCGGCCGCAGACTGCGCGAACAGGGCGCCTGAGCGGATCCGACCGCCGCCCGGGTAGCGGGAGCCGGTTTCGGGGTATAGGGGCGGCATGGACGGAAAGGTCTGGCTCACCTTGCTCACGGTCATCGCGGTGGGACTCGCGATCGCCGCTGCCGTGCTGCTCGCACGGGTCTTCAAGGCGCGACGGCTGCTGCTCGACGCGGGGATCCCGCTGCGCGACAAGGCCCTGTTCTGGGTCGCCGTGATCTACACCGTCTCGCCGGTGGACCTGATTCCGGACCCGGTGTACCTGGACGACATCGGCCTTCTGCTGCTGGCACTGCGCTCGCTGCACGCGGCGGCAGGGGCCGTCCGCACGACGAAGGAGCCGGACGCCGTCGCATGAGGCCGCGGCGGTAGGGGACGGCGCCGTACGGGCTCAGCGGTGCTGGTCGAAGAGGACCGGATTGCCGTCCGGGTCGAGGACGAGGAAGCTGCCCGGACCGGAGCCGGACTCGTCCGCCTCCGTCACGAACTCCACGCCGCCCGCCTTCAGCTCCCGCTGCAGCTCGCGGACGTCGGTGAACGAGTCGAGCGGCTGCGCGTTCGCGTCCCAGCCCGGGTTGAAGGTCAGCATGTTCTTCTCGAACATGCCCTGGAAGAGCCCGATCACGTGGTCGCCGTTCTTGAGGATCAGCCAGTTCTGCGCGGGGTCCCCGCCGAAGGCGGTGAAGCCCAGCTTCTCGTAGAACGCCCTGGACGCCTCGATGTCGCGGACGGCCAGACTCACGGAGAACGCGCCCAGATCCATGCCCATCAGCCTGGACGGGCCCGGGTGGGGCCGCAACCCCGAGGGCGGGGCCCGTAAGGCGGCGGTCAGCGGACGCCTCTGGTCCGGAACTGCACGCTGATGCGGGGCCCGACCGCCCGCACCGACTTGGGCACCGCGTGCTCCATGGTGCGCTGGCAGGAGCCGCCCATGACGACGAGGTCGCCGTGGCCCAGGGGCAGTCGCAGCAGGGTGGCTCCGCCGTCGCGGGGACGGAAGGCGAGGTCGCGCGGGTCGCCGACGGAGACGATGGCGACCATGATGTCCTCGGTGGAGGAACGGCCGGTCCGGTCTCCGTGCCAGGCGACGCTGTCGCGGCCGTCGCGGTAGAGGCACAGGCCGGCGGTGATGAAGGGTTCGCCGAGCTCGGCGGCGTAGTGGCGGGTCAGCGCCTCGCGGGCTTCCGTGAGCGAGGGGTGCGGGAGGGCCTCGCCCTCGGCGTAGAAGGCGAGCAGCCTGGGCACCTCCACCTCGCGCTCGTACATCTGCCGCCGCTCGGCGAGCCAGGGCACGTCGGCGGCCAGCCGCTCGAAGAGCGCATCGGCGCCGCTCAGCCAGCCCGGCAGGTGGTCCACCCAGGCCCCGGCGCCGAGCTCGGTGCGCCGCATGCCGCCCAGGGGGCCGAGCCTGATCTCGTCACCCTGGTCGAAGAGGGAGCCCTGAAGGCCCTGGACTGCACGCATGACCCCAGCCTAACCCCATGAACCGAACGTATGCACGAATACGGGGGCGGTCCGGCCTCGCCCCGCCCCGCAGCCCCTGCCCCGCCCCGGCAGCAGCAGGGCAGGGGCTGCGGCATGCCTGCTCAACTGCCTCCCGCGCGGATGACGTACGACCGGGAGAGGAGGGTGACGGCGACCGAGACGGCCGCGACGAGGGCGATCGCCGCGCCGGGGGCGAGGTACTGCGCCAGGCCGCCGGCGAGCGCGGCGCCCAGGCCCTGCCAGGTCATCCGGCCGGCCGACTCGACTCCCTGGACCTGCCCGCGGACCCGGTCCGGCGTCAGGTCCAGGAGCTGCTCCTGGAGGGGCAGGGTCGCCGCGAATCCGGCACTGGCGAGGAACACCGCGACCGCCACGACCGGGAGGGGCGGGTGGAACGCGAACAGCAGGAAGGGGACGGCGAGCAGCAGCCGCAGGGCGAAGGCGTGGCGGCGGCGCCCGTCGGCGCTCAGCAGCCGGCCGACGGCCAGGTCCCCGAGGAGCATGCCGGCCGACCCGGCGGCCAGGAGGGTGCCGGCGTGGCCGGGGTCGTAGGAGATGAACAGGGCCTCGCAGCCGACGATCAGGCCGTTGGGGACCCAGAGGTTCAGCAGCAGGGCCCGCCGGCCGGGGTGGGAGAACAACTCGGCGTTCGTCGTCCAGGTCCGGCGCAGTCCGGGGCGGCGGGTGAGCCGGATCGAGCGCTCGCGGACGGTGGCCGCCACCACGGCGAGTCCGAGGGCGGTCAGGGCGGCGGCGACGAGGAAGAGCCCGTGCGGGCTCAGGTACGACAGCAGTACGGCGCCGGCGGCGTAGCCGAGGATCGCCGTACCGCCCGAGGTGATGTTCATGAGCGAACGCGCGGGTGCGTAGGCGGTGTTCGGCACGATCTCGGCGAGCAGCCCCAGCCGGGTGCCGGTCCCCAGGGACTGGAAGAAGCCCAGCATCAGCAGCAGCCCGAACCGGGCGGCCAGCGGCAGCCCCGGAACGGCCTGGGTGCAGACACCGGCCAGCGAGGCGAACTGGAGGCCGACGATGGTCCGGCGGGGCCGGTTCCCGTCCGCGACCGACATCAGCGTCAGCGCGCCGAGCACCGTCGCGAACGTGGCGCCGTACATGCTCACGGCCGTCAGGAAGGGGGAACGGGTCTGCTGGTCGACGAGGGTGCCGAGGGCGAAGCCCGACAGGGTGCTCGCAGCGACGGTCAGGGTGAAGCCGGCGTAGAGGCCGGTGAACTCCCGGTTGCGGAGCAGGTCGCGGTAGCCGGTGGTGGGCCGGGAAGTGCTGGAAGACGGATCGGAGGAAGGAGAGGCAGAAGAGGCAGGAGAGGGAGAAGGGGAGGGAGAGGAAGGAAGGGAAGAAGGCATGAAAAAAGCCTCCGGACACATGCACGGGGCACGCACGCCGAAGGCCAACACGGGGATTCTAGCAGTCTTTTCCGTACCACTCCTTGGACACCCCCCGCCCCCGGCAGGGGTTTGGGGCGGAATCTTCCCTGCAGCTGCGTGTGATCAGTGACTCACGCACTTGGCCGAATGCCCGCCACACGGTAGCGTCACCGCGACATTTGCATATAGCGACGACGGCGAGACGGAAGCCCGGTGTGAATCCGGCATGGTCGCGCCACTGTGTGCTGCGGTGACATCCCCTCCGGGGGGCGCCGTGGCGAGTCAGACCCGAGGACCGTCGTCCTGCACCACCGTATGGGACGCGTTGTTCCCCGAGGAGGTTCCATCATGGCCGAGGCTGTCGCTTCCGCTGCCGTTTCCACCCCCGCCGGCTCCCTGTCGGCTCCGCTGCCCGTGCGCGCGGTCCTGCCCTGGGCGCTCTTCGTCGGTCTCCTGATGCTCGTCGCCCTGTACTTCGTGGGTGCCGAGCAGGGCGCCACGGCAGTGTTCGCCGGCGAGGGCGTGCACGAGTGGGTCCACGACGGTCGTCATCTGCTCGGCTTCCCCTGCCACTGAGAGGCCACGCACATGTACGCCTCGACTGTCAGAGGTCTGTTGGTCCGCGGCATGCTCGCGGGCCTGATCGCCGGGCTGTTCGCCTTCGCGGTCGCCTACGTGGTGGGTGAGCCGCCGGTACGGGGCTCCATCGCCGTGGAGGAGGCCCAGGCCGCCCATGACGCGGCGGGCGGCGCGAGCGCCCACGCCGGGCACGGCGGCGACGCCGCACCGGCCGAAGCCGCCGAAGAGGAGGAGGAACTGGTCAGCCGGCCGGTGCAGTCCACCTTCGGTCTGGCCACCGGCGTCCTGGTCTACGGGGTCGCGCTGGGCGGCATCGCCTCGCTCGCGTTCTCGTTCGCCCTCGGCCGCGTCGGCGGGTTCAGCCCGCGGGCCACGGCGGCGCTCACCGCCGCGGGTGCCTTCGCGACCGTCTACCTGGTGCCGTTCCTCAAGTACCCGGCCACCCCGCCGGCGGTGGGCAATCCGGACACCATCGGACAGCGCACCACGCTGTTCTTCCTGATGATCCTGCTGAGCGTGCTGCTCGGCGTCGGCGCGATCATCCTCGGGCGACGGCTGGCACCGCGTCTGGGCAACTGGAACGCGACGCTGGCCGCGGGCGGCGCCTTCGTCGTCGCCGCCGCCCTGGCGTTCGTGTTCCTGCCGGACAACAGCGACGCGGTACAGCCCGGTTTCCCCGCCGCCCTGCTGTGGGAGTTCCGGGTCGCCTCGCTGGCCGTCCAGTTGGTGCTGTGGGCGGTGTTCGCCGTCGTCTTCGGCGTCCTGGCGCAGCGGCTCCTGGCCTCGCGCACGGACGGCACGCAGGCCACGGCTCAGCAGACGGCGCCCGCCCTCGGCTGATCCCGCCCGCCCCGCCTGCACAACGGGCCCCGTCACCCCCGGCCGGGGGCGGCGGGGCCCGTGGCATTGCACCCCGGTCGCCCTACGATGTGCGCATGAGCGCAGGCACGGATCTGGCAGGTGCACAGGTTTCGCAGGAGCGGGGTGACCGGCTGGAGGTCGCCGCGTCCGTGCTGGCCCTGCTCGCGGACCGCACCCGCCTGGCGCTGATGGAGCGGCTCGCCCGCGGCGAGGCCGATGTCACCACCCTCACCGAGGCGTGCGGGGCGGCCCGGCCCTCGGTCAGCCAGCACCTCGCCAAGCTCCGCCTCGCCGGGCTGGTCACCACCCGCAAGGACGGTCGCCGGGTCGTCTACGCCGTACGCCACGGGCATCTGCGGCGGCTGGTGGACGAGGCCCTGAACGCCGCCGACCACCAGCTCGGTTCCCTGCCCCCGCACGACTGAGACGGCGACCGGCCGGACCGCCACTCGTTCGCCGGTCCAATACGTGCACAGGTGCGCACATGTTGGCTACGCTGACGTGGAGTCATCGATCCGCCGACCGGACGGGGCCGCCCGTGCTGTCCGTACTGCGCAACGGCACCTACCGCCGCCTGTTCACCGCCCAGGTCGTCGCCCTGGTCGGAACCGGTCTCGCCACCGTCGCGCTGAGCCTTCTCGCCTACGACCTCGCGGGCGCCGACGCCCCGGCGGTCCTCGGCACCGCGCTCGCGATCAAGATGATCGCCTACGTCGGCATCGCCCCGCTGATCGGCGCGGTCGCCGGCCGGATCCCCCGCCGCACCCTCATGGCGGCGATGGACCTCACCCGCGCCGGCGTCGCCTCGGCCCTCCCCTTCGTCACCGAGGTCTGGCAGATCCACGTCCTGATCTTCCTGCTCCAGGCGGCGTCGGCCGCCTTCACGCCGACCTTCCAGGCGACCCTCCCCGAGGTCCTCCCCGCCGAACACGACTACACCCGGGCCCTGTCGATGACCCGGCTCGCCTACGACCTGGAGAGCCTCTTCAGTCCGGTCCTGGCCACGGCCCTGCTGACACTGGTCTCCTACGACTGGCTGTTCGCCGGCACGGCCCTCGGCTTCCTCGCCTCCGCCGCGCTCGTCGTCGCCACCGTGCTGCCCCGGCCCGCCCCCGCCGAACCGGCCGGCGGCCTCCGCACCCGGGCTGCCTTCGGCATGCGCCTCTTCCTGGCCACTCCCCGGCTGCGCGCCCTGCTCGCCCTCGACCTCGCCGTCGCCGCCGCGGGCGCCCTCGTCTTCGTCGGCACCGTCGCCCTGGTCCGCGGCCACTTCGACCGCCCGGCCGGCGCCGTCTCGCTGGCACTCGGCGCGTACGGCGCCGGATCCATGCTGGCCGCGCTGGCCCTGCCCCGGCTCCTGCAGCGCGCCGCCGACCGTACGGTGATGCTCCGCGCCGCCTTCGCCCTCCCGGCACTGCTGGCCGCCGCGGCGGCCGTCACCTCGACCACCCCCGGCTCCTGGTCCTGGCCCGCGCTCCTCGCGGTCTGGGCCGCGCTCGGCGCCGCCTGCTCCGCCGTCCTGACCCCGGGGGGCCGCCTGATCCGGCGCTCCACCGCCGGCACGGACCTGCCCGCCGCCTTCGCCGCCCGGTTCTCGCTCTCCCACGGCTGCTGGCTGCTCACCTACCCGCTGGCCGGGTGGCTCGGCGCGGGGGCGGGCCTGCCGCCGACCGCCCTGGTCCTGGCGGCCGTCGCCCTCGTTTCCACCACGGCCGCGGCCGTGATCTGGCCCGCCCGTGACCCGTACCGGCTGGAACACGTCCACCCCGACCTGCCCTCCGGCCACCCCCACCTCGCCGACGCCCGCCCGTCCGGCGGCGGCTGGCGGCACGACCACCACTACGTCATCGACCGGCACCACCACCGCTGGCCCTGACGGACCCGCAGGTGCGCCGAAAACCCCTGGCCGGTCGCCGCCCGGGGGGTTACGATCACCGCGATGACCACTCATTCTGCTCACAGATCGGGGGTCCCGTCCGCGCAAGGTGAGTGCTGATGCTCACTCAGACCGCGTATGGGGATTCCCGCCTTTCCTTCTGGCTGCGCGTACGCGAGTACGCCGTGCCGCCGTCCATGATCGAGGCCGCGACCGCCCGCCGTTCCGTC
Organism: Streptomyces sp. NBC_00207; assembly: GCF_045160965.1. NCBI lineage: Bacteria > Bacillati > Actinomycetota > Actinomycetes > Kitasatosporales > Streptomycetaceae > Streptomyces > Streptomyces sp. NBC_00207. The sequence continues at coordinate 1,336,788 of NZ_CP130715.1, forward strand.
GGGGACTGGGCCGGGGCCTGCGCCGCCGCAGGCGTGGATGTCGATCTCAATCTGCGTTCCGTGGCGCGCTCGTACGGCCACGACCTCACGGCCCGGATCCGGGCCGATCTCCGGCATCTGGCGCCCGACCTGCTGCGCTGGCACATGCCGCGCATCGCTCCCGACGGGCTGCTGCGCCCGGACCTGACCCTCTCGCTGGCCCGGTACGAGGTCGCGGAGCAGGACGGGCCGCGGGCGGGGGCACGTCGGGTCCACCTCGTCGCCCGGACCGCTCCGGCCTGGGCGGACGCCGGTCAGCGGATCAGCCTCGCGCTGTGGGACGGATCCGGCGCCTGCGGTGATCCGCGCCCCCGCGCCCGCCCCGAACGGCGGTTCCGCCTCGACCTGCACCGCCACTTGTGGGACGCCCGCAGGACCGACGAGCTGAGGGCCCGGTCCGGGGCCGGACGGCCGCCCGACGACGGGTGCCCGGAAGACCCGGAACTGCGGGGGATGCTCCCACCCGGGCACCACTGTGCCGTCGACCGGTGGAGCGACGAGGCCCGGATCCTGCTCCGCGCCGAGGCGCGGCCCCCCGGGGCCGTCACCGTACGGTTCGGCGCCCGGCGGCGACTGGTCCTGGACCTCGTCGCGGCCGGGGACCGGGACGACGGGCCCCTCGCCCTGCGGGTCGGGGCCGCGCCCGCCGACGGCAGCGTCTCCGCACTGCCGGTTCTGCCCGACGCGGCGGTCCGGGTGCTGCCCGACCTGGACCTGCTCCGCGCCGGTGCGCTCGATGCCGGGCGGCTGCACCCCCTGGTCGCCGCCGCGCTCGTACCGGGTCACGCGCCGCCCGGTCCGTCCCGGATCCCGGACCGGGCGGGGCAACCGCGCCTCGTCGAGTGCCGGGGAGCCCGGCACCGGATCGGTCTGGTCGACGGGGTGCTGGCCCCGCTCGACCACGACCCGGCCGAGATCCGCCGGGAGGAACTGCTGGCCGCGCTGACCGGTACTCCACTCCCCTGCCTGCAGGCCATCGACGCGGCGCACCGTCATCCGGACTGCCTCACCGGCGTGCGCGAACGCCTGGACCACGGTGACACCGCCGGTGCGCTGGCCGTCGTCGAGGGCCTGCTGGGTCCCGGCGCACTGCTGCGCGCCGGCGCCCTGCGCGATGCCCTGGAGGCGGCCGCCCTGCGGCGGATCACCTACGGACTGTTCCGGGCCGGCCTGGCCGGCCCCGGACCCGGCCGCATCGACCGGGGGGCCCGCCGACCCCGGCGGTACCGCTCGCACCCGCGCCAAGCCCTGCGCTGAGCCGGGGACTTCCCTCCCCCGCACCCGTTCCGCCCTCACGAACCCACAAGGTGACCGAACATGCCCGCAACCGTTCCGTTCGCTGCGACCGACATCGCCAACACCCCTTCGTCCCGAGCCGGTTCCCCCGCAGACCCCGCCGACCCGGCCGGCGCATCCCAGCTCGACATCGCCGGCGAGCTGCTGTCTCTGCTCCGCGACACCACCACCGAACCGCGCCCCGACGCACAACTGGAGGCGCTGACCCTGGCCGTGGCCGCCGATCTGCCCGTACTCCTGTGGGGCGAGCCGGGAATCGGGAAGACGGCGGCCCTGACCCAGCTCGCGGAGTCCCTGGACCTTCCGCTGACCACGGTCATCGCCAGCGTCCACGAACCGTCCGACTTCTCCGGGCTGCCCGTCCTGGGCGACGACCCCGCAGTGCAGGGCGTCCCGATGGCCCCGCCGGACTGGGCCGTCCGACTCGTACGGGCCGGCCGGGGTCTGCTGTTCCTGGACGAGCTGTCCACCGCACCGCCGGCCGTCCAGGCCGCCCTGCTGCGCCTCGTACTCGAACGGCGGATCGGCGCCCTGCAACTGCCGCCCGGGGTACGGATCGTGGCGGCCGCCAACCCGCGGTCCTCGGCTGCCGACGGCTGGGAGCTGAGCCCGCCCCTGGCCAACCGGTTCGTCCACCTGCAGTGGACCCACGACCACGAGGTCGTGGTGCGCGGACTGGGCGGGACGTGGCCCCGGGCGAGCCTGCCGCGCCTCGACGCGCAGGCGCTGCCGGCGGCCGTGGAGCACGCCCGCCGCGCGGTGTGCGGGTTCCTCGCCGCCCGCCCCACGCTCGTGCACCGGCTGCCCAGCAGCGAGACGCGGCGGGGCGGGCCCTGGCCGTCCCCGCGCAGCTGGGACATGACGCTGAGTCTGATCGCCTTCGCGACCGCCGCCGGCTCCTCCAGGGAGGTGCTCTCCCTGCTCGTCCGGGGCACCGTGGGGGACGGTCCGGCGCTGGAGCTGCTGGCGGGCATGGACCGGATGGACCTCCCCGACCCCGAGGACCTGCTCGCCGACCCGGCGGGTGCCGTCCTGCCCGAGCGGGGGGATCTGCGCCAGGCCGCGCTCGACGCGGTGGTGGCGGCCGTCCGCAAGCGGCCGGAGAAGTCCCGCTGGGACGCCGCGTGGGCGCTGCTGGTCCGGGCGCTGGAGACCGGGGCCCCGGACCTGCTGGTCGTCCCCGCGACCACGCTCGCCACGCTGCGCCAGGAGGACTGGGACGTTCCGGCCTCGATCGAGCGGCTCGCCGGGGTGGTGACCGTGTCGCGGCGGGCGGACCGGGCGGCGGACCGGGCCGCGGCGCGGACCGCGGTCCCCGTGCAGGCCGGCCGGTGAGGCCTGACGCACCGGGGACAAAGGGGACACCCGATCTCGGCCCCGGCCCCGCCCTCGACTTCGACAAGCTCTTCGCCGCCCGGCTGCAGGCCGCCCGGGTCCGGCCGTACCTGGCGACGGCTCTGTTCGCCCTGCACACCGTGGAGTCGCGGCGGGTGCCGACGATGGGCGTCGACCGGCACTGGCGGTGCTACGTCTCTCCCTCCTTCGTGGACCGGACGCCGGTGGAGGAGCTCGCCGGGGTCTGGGTGCACGAGGTGTCGCACCTCCTGCGCGACCATCACGGGCGCGGTGACCGGTACGCACGGGCGCACGGGCTGACCGGCCCGGGAGAGCGGCTGCGGATGAACATCGCCGCGGACTGCGAGATCAACGACGACGCCTTCGGGGACGGTCTGGTCGGGCCTGAGAACGCCGTGACGCCGGAGGCCCTGGGGCTGCCCGCCGGTCAGCTGATGGAGGACTACCTGCGCCAGTTCCGGCTCTCGGCGCATACGCAGGGCCTGGCGTGGCTGGACTGCGGCAGCGGCTCCGACGGCCTGGACCGGGAGTGGGAGCTGGGCCCGGACGGTGCTCACGGGCTCAGCGCGCAGGAACGGGACGCGGTCCGGTTCCGGGTGGCCCAGGGCATCAACGGCCGTCCGGGAAGCGCCCCGAAGGGGTGGCAGCGGTGGGCGGACGAGGCGTTCCATCCGCCGCAGCCGTGGCGCGACCTGCTGGGGGCGGCGATCCGGTCGGCGACCTCCGGCTCGGGCGCGGGCGAGGACTACAGCTACGGCCGTCCCTCCCGGCGTTCGGCCGGGGTGCCCGGGGCGGTTCTGCCGAGCCTGCGGCGCAGGCCGCCCCGGGTCACCGTGGTCATCGACACCTCGGGGTCGGTCAGCGACGCCGAACTGGGCAGTGCGCTGCTGGAGGTCGCCGCGATCTCCCGCGCCGTGGGCGGCCGGCGGGACCTGGTCACCGTGGTGCCGTGCGACGCGGCGGCCCGGATCGTGCACCCGTTGTGCCGCGGCGAGGGCATCCCGCTGCTGGGCGGTGGGGGTACGAATCTGCGTGCCGGGTTCGCCAAGGCGCTCCGGACGGGGCCGCGGCCGGACGTGATCGTGGTCCTTACCGATGGCCAGACCCCCTGGCCGGACACCCGGCCGCCGTGCCGGACGGTGGTGGGGCTCTTCCCCCGCGGGCGGTCGGCCCAGTGGGACGAGGACGATCCCGACTACGTGCCCGACTCGCCGCCCGAGTGGGCCCGGGTGGTGACCATCGAGTCGTGAGGGCGGGCCGGTCCCCGCCGGTCCAGGAAGGCCGTGGTGGTCGCCGCGAACCGGTCGGGGTCGTCGATCCACGGGTAGTGGCCCGCTCCGGGCTGTACGACGAGCGTGGCGTCGGGGAACAGCTCCGCGAACCGGGTCACCGTCCGGGGAGGGCTGTTCAGGTCGAACTCCCCGACGACCAGCAGTACGGGCACTTCGAGGGCGGCGAGCGCCGCACGGGTGGTCTCCGGGTCGAAGGCGCCCTCGGCCGCGAAGAGGGCGACGGCCTCGCCGTTGGCCGGCCGGCCGGCCGCGTGGTGCTGCTGCGCAGCGGCGTCCCACCGGCCGCAGAAGAAGGGCGCGACGGCCTCCCGGTCGGTTCCGGAACCAGCGCCTTCGGCGATCGCCTCCAGTGCGGCGAAGGCCACGGGGAACCACGGCTCGTCCCTCCTGAGCAGCGCGAGTTCGCGGCGCGTCTCCGCGGTGACGTTGATGCCGACGGCCCGGACGCCGGGGCCGATGAGGGCGAGTCTTCGGATGTTCTCCGGGTACCGGGCCGCGTACCGCGCCGCGAGGTTCGCGCCGCCCGAGTGCGCCAGCAGGTCGACCCGGGACAGCCCGAGGTGTTCGCGCAGGGCCTCGACGTCGCCGACCATGCGGTCGCAGCGGTAGGAGCCGGTGTCCTCGGGCACCGCGGAGCGGCCGGTGCCGCGAAGGTCCAGGAAGATGAGCCGGCGGTGCGCGGACAGGCCGCCGAGGTCGCCGAGGTAGCGGGAGTCCGAGGGCCCCCCGGGCAGGCAGACGAGCGGCTCGCCGTCCCGGTCACGCGGTAGGCGAGCCGGGTTCCGTCAGGCGCGGAGAAAGTGGGCATGCCGCGGATCCTGCCAGCCATAACCTGGTTGTACAACCAGGTTATGACGAGCCGGCAGGGAGGTGTATAACCGAGTCATGACAGGGGAAGAGGACCTGCGCGGCGACTCCCGGGCGTTGACCGAGGAGCAGGCCGAGCGGATGTTCGCCGGCATGAACGAGGTCATCCGCGCCGGGGAGGAGATGCGCAGGCTGCGCACCGAGATGATCCGGGTGCTGGCCGGGCTGGGCTGGACCCAGGACCGGATCGCCCGGCTCGCCGACATGAGCCAGCCCGCCGTGTCCAAGCAGGCCGCGAAGCACCGTACGGACGAGCCGCCGACGCCGATGGTGCTCTCGCTCGACCAGCACGACACCCCGTGGCTCGAAGGACGCCTGTGGGGCCTCGCCGAGGAGATCTCCGAGACCCTCGGCGACACCGCCCGCTGCTCCCGCTACGTGGACGCCGTCGCCCGGGGAAGGAAGCGCTTCACGCCCCGGAACGTCGACGAGCTGCGGCGTCTGGTCGAAGAGGACCTGACGCTGCACCGGGAGGAGATGCCCGCCGGCTACCGGAAGGCCTACGACCGGATCAGCCGCGGCCTCGACGTCCCGCCGAAGACCGCCGCCACCTCCCCGGCCACCGCGTCGGCCTCGGTGCGGCGCGCGCTAGCCCACCGGATCCAGCGCGACCACCTCAGCAGCGCCCCGAACGGCGGCTGGACCGGCGGTTAGACCGGCTTGAGGGCGGCGGCGCCGAAGGAGACGTCGAAGCGGTCGCACCAGATGGCGAGGCTGGTGTAGTCGGCCAGGTTCACCTCGGGCGGAACGGCGTAGTTCTGGTCGCCCTTGTTCCCCTTGAGATCACCGAGGCTGACGTGCTTGCCGTCGTCGAAGACGCGCCAGCCGGCGATGCCCTCCACGACCGGGGCGTCGGTCAGCCAGACCTTCAGGTCGGGGCCGTTGCTCGTGTCCAGGTCCTCCACGCGGAGGATGTGCGACCCGTCGGCGAGGCGGAGGAGTTTGACGGTGCCGGTGGTGGCGTGTTCGTGGCTGATCAGGGTGCCCTGGGCCACCGTTCGCGGTGCGGCGGGCGGGTTCGCCGGCGTGCTGGCGTCCGGGGCGGCCGAGACGGAGGGGACGGCCTCGTTCACCGTGTCCTCCACCCACAGCTTCCAGGGCTCGAACCAGTACAGGCCGACGGCCAGCCCGGCCGCCGCCACCACCGCGCCGCCGATCAACAGGGGCCTGCGCCGCCGCCCACGCTCAAGTACCACGCCCGGTCCTCCGTCATGCCGCTGTGCAGCGCCGCCCGTTGTGGTGACGGCGCGCCGGGGGACGCTCCCGCCCGGTCCGGTCATCAAACCATGCCCCGCCGGGCGGGCGGCGGGCGTCAGAGGTCCCAGGACCTCGGGCGTGCCTGCGCCTCCCACTCCGCACGGAGCAGGGAGAGGACGGCGACGTCGAGGCGGCGCCCCCGGTGCAGACAGGCCGAGCGCCGCACTCCCTCCTGCACGAACCCCGCCTTGGCGAGGACGCTGAGCGCGGCCGTGTTGCCGGTGTGGGTGACGGCCTGGACGCGCTGCATGGGCAGTTCACCGAAGGCGAGATCGGTCAGTGCCTGCAGGGCGTCGGAGCCGTGGCTCCGGCCCCGGTGCCGCGGATCCATCATCAGGTGGACCTCCGCGGTGCCGTCGACCATGTCCTGGTCGACGAGGGCGATGTGGCCGATCGGCGTGCCGTCCGGGAGCAGCACGAGGAAGTCGTCCCGGTCGTGGTCGTCCCGGTCCCGCTCCAGGCGCTCACGGAGCGAGGTGAGGGAACGCGGCCAGAAGCCGATCTCGTAGGCGGCCACGGGGTCGGACCGCCACGCGTGCATCAGCTCGGCGTCCTCGGCGTCGAGCGGCGCGAGGGCGACCGTCCTGCCGCGCCAGCACGGCACTCGTTCGGTCGCCGCGGGCGCTTCGTCCGGCTCGTTCTCGGTCACGGGCGGATGCTACGGGCGGCCGGACGGGGACGACGAACGATTTACGCCGCCCCCGCCCCGTCTCACCGTCCGGCGCCCCAGGGCACGCACACGCTGCCCCGGGCAGCGCCTAGGGGCGGGTGGCCGTCACCAGGTAGTAGTCCAGGATCTGCTGCTCCCAGGCGGCCAGGAAGTTCCGCGGCCAGGTGCCCGGCTTCCAGAGGCGGGCGAGCCAGCGGTCCCAGCCGGGCCAGACCTGCGGGCCGATCGAGGCGACCCGGACGTCGGTGAAACCGGCCTCGTCGAGGGCGTCGGCGAGCCGGGAGACGGGCCGGGCGATGTCCAGGCCGCTGGCGAACGAGTCGAGGAGGCCCGCGAGCCGCTCCGCGTGCGAGGGCGCGCCGTCGACCGTGAAGAAGCTGGCGACCGCCACCCGCCCGCCGGGGCGCAGGACCCGCGCCGCCTCCCGGGCGAACGCGGACAGGTCCGGGAAGTGCTGCGCCGCCTCGACGCTGAACAGGCAGTCGTACTCCGCGGCGCCGAGCGGCAGGCTCTCCGCCGCCCCGAGGACGAAGCGCAGCCGGTGCGGCTGCGCTTCGAGGTGCGCGGAGTTCGCCTCGCGGGCCCGCTGGAGCTGCTGGGGATGGATGTCCACCCCGGTCATCGCCGAGGGCCCGTACTCCTCGAGGGCGAGGGCGCACCCGAGGCCGAGGCCGCAGCCGATCTCCACGGCCCGGCGGCCCTCGGGGGCGGCCGCGTCGAGTACGTGCCGGTAGAGGTCCTGCTCGCTCCGGATCCGGTCGCCGTGCGAGAGCGGCCCTTCGAGGTCGACGGCCTGCCAGAAGCCGAAGTTGATGAAGCCGCCGGCGAACACCGGCACGGCGCTGAGATCGGCCGGCCCGTACGTCTCCCACACCGCGGGGCGCACGACCGGAGCGGGCTGCTCCGCAGACTCACCCGACAACTCCCCACCACCCTCCTCGTGTCGGGGCTTCCTGCCCCGAGGTCATCAGTGTGGCCCGGGAACCTCTGTCACGACAGAGGACCCGAGCACGGGTGGATCGTTCGCTGTTTGCCGAAATCATGGGGCATTCTGGATGCATGAACACCTCGCATGCCGGGACGCCGGCGCCGGCGGACCAGCCGGCGCCCGCCGCCCGCCTCGCCGCCTTCGCCGCGGCCCTGGCCGACGAAACCCGGGCCGCCATCTGCATGACGCTGCTGGAGGGGCGCGCCTGGACCGCGGGCGAGCTGGCCCGGATCACCGCGGTGGCGCCGTCCACCGTGAGCGGCCACCTGTCCCGGCTGCTCGACGCGGGCATCTGCGTGACCGAACGACAGGGCCGCCACAGCTACGTGCGCATCGCGGACGCCGCGACCGCCCGCCTCGTCGACGAGCTCGCCTCGTACGCCATTCCCGACCGGGACGCCGCGCACGCGGTCCCCGTGGTCGCCGCGCCGGACCCGCTGGCGCGCGCCCGGACCTGCTACGACCACTTCGCCGGACGGTTGGGCATGGCGGTGACCGACGCGATGGAGCGGCGCGGACTGCTGCGCACGGAGGGCGTCTTCGAGCTGACGGACGACGGCCGGGACTGGTGCGCCGGGGCCGGCATCGACCTCGCCCACGAGGGGCGCAGGCCGCTGGCGAGTTCCTGCCTGGACTGGACCGAGCGGCGCCGCCACCTGGGCGGCGTCACCGGGTCGCGGCTGTGCGCGCACGCATTGCGCGAGGAATGGGTGGTGCGGCCGCCGGGCGGCGGGCGGGCCCTGGACGTGACCCGGGCCGGGGAACAGGCCCTCGGCGACCTGCTGGGCATCACGCCGCAGGCATGGATCTGAGCCCCGACGACCGCCGCGCACCCCCACCGAGATCCGCATCAATATTTCGGTCGACAGCGAAATGTTGCGGTCGTAGGGTGGATGCATGACGTTCCGCACGGGTCGCATCCCTCCCCACGTGCTCACGATCGGCGCCGTCTCCTTCACGGTGTTCGCCTGGGCCTCCGCCTTCGTCTCCATCCGCAGTGCGGGCGCCGCCTACTCCCCCGGGGCCCTCGCCCTCGGCAGGCTGCTCGCCGCCTCGCTCGTGCTCGGCATCCTGCTCCTGGTCCGCCGCCAGGGGCTGCCGCCCCGCGAGGCCTGGCGCGGGATCCTGCTGTCCGGTCTGGTGTGGTTCGGCGGCTACACCGTCGCGCTGAACTGGGGTGAGCGTCTGGTCGACGCGGGGACGGCGTCCCTGCTCGTGAACACCGGGCCCATCCTCATGGCCCTCCTCGCGGCCCGCCTCCTCGGTGAGGCCCTGCCGCCCCGGCTGCTGGCGGGCATGGGCGTCTCCTTCGCCGGAGCGGTGGTCGTGGGTCTGTCCATGTCGTCCGGCGAGGGCGGCTCCACCTCGGTGCTCGGCGTCGTGCTCTGCCTGCTCGCGGCGGTGGCCTACGCGACCGGAGTCGTCGCGCAGAAGCCCGCGCTCTCCTACGGAACACCCCTGCAGATCACCGCGTTCAGCTGCCTGACGGGAACCGTGGCCTGCCTGCCCTTCGCGGGGCAGCTGGCCGCGGAACTGCCGAACGCACCGGTGTCGGCGACCCTGAACATGCTCTACCTGGGCGTGGTGCCCACCGCCCTGGCCTTCACCACCTGGACCTACGCCCTGGCGCGCATGCCCGCCGGCAAGCTCGGCGCGACGACCTACGCCGTCCCGGCCATCGTCGTCCTGCTGAGCTGGGCCCTCCTGGGCGAGGTACCCGCATGGCTGACCCTGCTCGGCGGCCTGCTCTGCCTCGCCGGGGTCGCGGTGTCCCGGTACGGACCCCGCACCCCGCGAACTCCCGGCCAGGACGGCCGGCTTCCCGCCGGCAGCCCGGACCTGACCGGATCCCGCGAAAGGAACTCCGCATGAGGATCCTCACGGTCGGCGCGGGCGCCGTCGGCGGCTTCTTCGGCGCCCGGCTCGCCGCGGCGGGCCAGGACGTCTCCTTCCTGGTCCGGCCGGCCCGCGCGAAGGCCCTCGCGGCGCGCGGTCTGCGCGTCGAAGGCCAGGGGGAGAAGCTCCGCCTGACGCCGAAGCTGGTGACGGCCGGCGCCCCGGGCGGCCCGTACGACGTGGTCCTGCTCTCCGTAAAGGCGACCGCCCTCCACGCCGCCCTGGCGGACGTCGCGCCCGCCGTCGGCCCGGACACCGCCGTCGTCCCCCTCCTCAACGGGGTCGCCCACCTCGACGCGCTCGTCGCGCGCCTCGGGGCCGCAGCCGTGCTCGGCGGGGTCGCGAAGGTGGTCACCACGCTGAGCGGGGAGGGCGACATCCTCCGCATGGCTCCGCCCGCGGTCGTCCTGACCGGTGAGCTCGACGCCCGCCCCTCGGCCCGCGTGGACACGATCCGGACCGTCCTGGCCGAGGCCGGCATCGACTCACCGGAGACCGCGGACATCGTCGCGGCCATGTGGCACAAGTGGGTCTTCATCTCCACCCTGGTGGCCCTGACCTGCCTGATGCGCGGCACGGTCGGGGAGGTCAACGCCGTCCCCGGCGGGTCGGCCCTGGGACGGTCCCTGCTCGCCGAAGCCGCGGCGGTGGCCGGGGCCGCCGGCCACCCGGTGCCGGAGGCCGAACTCGCCTTCACCACCGCGACCGTCACGGCCGCCGGGTCCCCCCTGACCCCGTCCCTCTACCGCGACCTCGTGGCCGGAGCTCCCACGGAGGCCGACCACGTCCTGACCGACCTCACCGGACGCGCCCGCGCGTTGGGGGTGGCCACTCCGCTGCTGGACCTCGCCACCCTCCAGCTGCGCGTGCACGAGCACCGCCTCGCCGCGGGACGCGCCTGAGGGGGGAAGGGCGCCCTACCGGCCGGGGCGGGGTTCGGGCAGGATGACCCGGCGCACCGGAGGCCGCCCGCCGCGGTGGCCTCCCCGGCCCCGACCGTGATCCGGAGGTCCCCGTGACGTCGTACGACGACCAGGCGCGGCGCGACGAGCTGTACCGCGACCCGTACCCGCTCTACGACCGCGCGCGCCGGGCCGAAGGGCTCACGTACGTGCCCGAGTTCGACGCGTGGCTGGTGGCGCGCGACCGGGACGTACGGGAGGTGCTGCTGCGCACGGAGGACTTCTCCTCGGCCAACTCCCTGCTGCCGGACGTCACGCTGTCGGAGGCGGCGCTCGCCGTCCTGCCCCGCGGGTTCGGCCCCCGGCCGACGGTCGTGTCCTCGGACGGGGCGGCCCACCGGCGGCACCGCGCCCCGCTGAACCGGGGGCTGTCCACCGGCCGGGTGGCGGCGCTGGTGCCGTACGCGCGCTCCTGTGCGCAGGAGCTGGTGGACGGCTTCGCGGCGGACGGGTCGGCGGAGCTGGTGGAGGCGTACGCGCGGCGGCTGCCCGGGATGGTGGTCGGGCGGCTGATCGGCCTGGACCCGGCCGACGTACCCGCAGCCGTGCACGGCGGCTACCGGGCCGAGGAGCTGCTGTTCCGGCCGCTGCCGCCGGAGGAGCAGGTGGCTGCCGCCGAGGACGTGGTGGCGCTCCAGCACCTGCTGGACGGGTACGTCCGCGACCGGCGCGCGCGGCCCCGGGACGACATGTGCTCGGCCATGGTGGCCGCCCTCGCCCCCGGTGACGCCGAGCTCACCCTCGAACAGCGCCACGAACTGGTGACGAGCCTGCAGAACCTGCTGATCGCCGGATTCCTCACCACCAGCGCCCTCATCGGCACCACTCTGCTGCACCTGCTCCGTGACCGGCGGCAGTGGCGGATGCTCCGCGACGATCCGTCGCTCGTCCCGGCGGCGGTGGAGGAGGCCGCCCGCCACGACACCGCCATCCAGGCCTTCCGGCGGACCACCACGGGGCCGGTGACCCTCGCCGGGACGAAGCTGCCGGCGAGGGCCACCGTGCTGGTGGCGTTCGGTGCGGCCAACCGCGACGAGGAACGCTACGAGCGGGCCGACGAGTTCGACATCACCCGGCCCGGGAACCGGCACCACCTGGCCTTCGGGCACGGGCCGCACGGCTGCCCCGGTTCCCGGCTGGCGCGCGAGCAACTGCGCCTCACGCTCGAACTGTTCACGCGCCGCCTGCCGGAGCTGCGGCTCGACGAGGACCGTCCGAGTCCGCGGATGCGGCCCACGCTGATCCACCGCTCGCCGCAGGACCTGTACGTCACCTGGTGACAGGGCGCCATGGCGTCGCCGGGGCGCGCTGCCGGACTCAGTCGTGCAGCAGCTCCGCGCGCAGGGTGCCCAGCGTGCGGGAGAGCAGCCGGGAGACCTGCATCTGGGAGAGGCCGAGCTCCGCGCCGATCTCCGCCTGTGTCAGCTCCTCGCCGAAGCGCAGCTGCAGGATGCGGGTGGAGCGTTCGTCCAGGTCGGCGAGCAGGGGCGCCAGGGCGTGCCGGTCCTCGACCGCCTCCAGGGCGGGGTCGGTGTCGCCCAGGGTCTCGGCGAGGCTGCGCGCGGCCGGTCCCGCCGCGGGCGCCTGCGCGCTGCCGGTGGTCTGCTGGGGTGCGTCGAGGGACTGGGTGGAGTAGCCGTTGGCCGCGACCAGGCCCTGGCGGACCTCGTCCTCGGTCAGGCCCAGGTGTGCGGCGAGCTCCGCCGGGGTGGGTGCGTGCTCCGACGAGGACGTCAGCGCCTCCGTGGCCTTCGCCAGCTCCACGCGCAGCTCCTGCAGCCGGCGCGGCACCCGCACGGACCACGTGGTGTCACGGAAGTGGCGCTTGATCTCGCCGGTGATGTACGGCATGGCGAGCGTGGCGAACTGCGTGTTGCGGTCGGGGTCGTAGCGGTCGATGGCCTTGATCAGGCCGATGATGCCGACCTGCACGACGTCCTCGTTCTCGGGGCCGCCGGGGCGGTCCCGGAAGGGGCGGGCGGCGAAGTGCACCAGTGAGATGTTCATCTCGATCAGCGTGTTGCGCACGTACTGGTGGGCACGGGTCCCCTCTTCGAGGCTCCGCAGCCGTTCGAAGAACACCCGGGTCAGCTGCCGGGCGTCGCCGGTCGGCACTTCCCGCGGGCTGGGCACGTACGGCAGCCCGCTGAGGCCGGGGACGGGTCCGGCCCCGCCGGTGGGGGCAGGGGTCGTCGGGGGCGTGGCCGGGGTCGTGGCCCCGGCTGTGGCCGTGGGGGTCATCGTCGTCGCTCCTTGGGCACGGGTGCTTGCGGCGCGTTGCGCGACTGCTCGGGTCATGCGGAATTTCGGTTCCGCTCACCTGCACCCTGCCGGGGCCACGGACACACGTCAAGTTATACCGGAAAATCATTTCTGGATTTGATTTTCGCGAGTCACCATTCCAAGATGTCCGCGTGGAGAACGAGCACACCGGGTCCCGGCGGAACCACTGGACCTTCCTGACGAACCACGCCCGGGTTCTGATCGCCATCGCGCGCGACCCGGGGGTCCGGCTGCGCGACCTCGCGGCGATCTGCGACCTCACCGAGCGCACCGTGCAGACGATCGTCACGGACCTGGAGGCGGACGGGTACCTCACCCGGACGCGGGACGGCCGGCGCAATCGCTACGCCATCGCCCCGGGCGCGCGCTTCCGCCACCCGGCGGAGGCCGGCCGGGAGATCGCCGGCCTGCTGTCCTACCTCGCCGCCCCGCTGACCGCGCCGACGGCGCCTCCCGGCCAGGACAGAGCAGCGGGTGGGGCCTAGCGTGGCTGGTGGGGGGCAGTCGCCCCGGGTGCACGCCCACTGCAGGAGGGTCCGCCATGAGCACAGGCCACGAAACCGAAACCCCGCACGAGGACCGGCAGGCGGAAGCCTACGAGGTGGTCTTCGCGACCACTGACCAGCCCGGGGAGGACGTGGTCCGGATGACCCGCACCGACGCGGCGGGTCCCGGCGGCCACCCCGTCTACGAGGACGCCACCGGCATCCTCCGGGCGGAGATCAGCAGCGGGGGCGAGGTCCGCGTGCTGGCGACCGGAGGCGGTCAGGAGCCGGCCCGCGTGCTGCGGGCCCGGGCGGTGGCCTGACACCCGCACCGTGACGGACGGGGGCCTCAGCCGACCTGGATGCCGATCACGCACGTGTCGTCGTCGGTGTCGGACCGGCTCTCGGCGAGCAGGCGATCCAGCCGCCCGTCCAGGTCCCCGGCTCCGGCGGCCGCCGCGGTCACGAGGTGGCCGAGCGAGTCCTGGACCGAGGAGTCCCGCCGTTCCACCAGCCCGTCCGTGAACATCAGCAGGGTGTCGTCCGGTTCGAGCCGCACCTCCCGCTCGACGTACGTGACGTCGGGCAGCGCGCCCAGGAGCAGGCCCTCGATGAGCGGGAAGGCCTCGGCCTCACCCGCGCGGACGAGTACGGGCGGCAGGTGTCCCGCGCGCGCCCAGCGCATCACCCTGGTGCTCGGGTCGAAGAGGCCGCAGACGGCGGTGGCCGTCACGTGCTTGGCCAGGTGGTGGGTGACCGTGTTGAGCCAGGACAGCAGCTGGGCGGGGCCCGCGCCCGTGACGGCGAGGCCGCGCAGGGCGTTGCGCAGCACGACCATGCCGGTGGCGGCCTCGATGCCGTGACCGGCGACGTCACCCACGGACAGCATGATCAGCCCGGAGGGCAGGACCACGGTGTCGTACCAGTCGCCGCCGACGAGTGACTCGGTCTCCGCCGGCCGGTAGCGGACGGCGACCCGCAGGCCCGGGGCCTCGATGGCGGGCGGCGTGGGGGGCATGATGGCGTGCTGGAGCTGGAGGGCCAACCGGTTGCGTTCGGCGGACTCGGCCTCGGTGTGGGCGAGCTGGTCCCTGGTCGCGGCCAGTGCGACCTCGGTCCAGTGCTGCGCGGAGATGTCCTGGTAGGCGCCGCGCACGGCGTGCAGCCGCTGGTCCGCGTCGAGTACGGGCTCGGCGACGACCCGGATGTGGCGGGTGATCCCGTCGGACCTCTGAAGGCGGAAGTCGACGGAGGCGGGCCGGCGGTGGCGGAGCACCGCCCGCAGGAAGCGGTCCAGGGCTGCCGAGTCGTCCGGATGGGCGTGGCCGGGCAGTTCCCGCAGCCGTACCGGGGGCGCGCCGGCCGGGAGTCCGTGCAGGGCGTAGAGCTGCGCGTTCCAGGTGGTCTCGCCGGTGGCGAGGTTCTCCTCGAAACCGCCGATGCGGCCCAGGCGCTGGGCGTGCTGGAGGAGGTTGGCCAGCCGGGCCCTCTCGTCCTCGATCCGCCAGATCAGCAGGACGGCGGAGCCGTGACGGCTGACGCTGATGTCCGCGACCGTGGTCAGCGGGATCTGGTCGACGAGCGCGGTCAGGCTCATCCGTTCGGCCCTGAACGGCTCGCCCGTCGCGTGCACGCGCTCGATGATGTCGAACAGCCCGCTGTCGCCGGCGGCCATCGGATAGGCCTCCAGCAGCAGCGCACCGTTGACATCGCCGCGCGGGCGGCCCACCGGGTCGACGAACCGGCTGCCGGCGTGCCGGATCCGGAAGTCGCCGAGCCGGCCCTCGGCGTCGAGGACCGGCGTGAGCACCACGGCGGGGTCCTGCAGTCCCTCGGCGAGGTCGATGAGCTCAGCGACGTCCGGGAGCACTCCCTCGGTGGTCGTGGCGTCGCGCGGGGGCGAGGCGTCCATGGTGCGGGCGCACAGCTCGGCGAGGGCCTCGACCTGGCGCTCGATCGGTGGCGGCTGCGGCGCCAGGGCCTGCGGCCAGCAGATTTCGAGGACGCCGTGGATCCGTCCGCCCGTCCCGGTCGGTACGGCCATCCGGCCCCCGTCGGGCCATTCGAGGTGCCCGATCGAGGGCAGCCCTTCGCGTTTGAGGCGGGGGAGGGTGACCAGCCGGCGCTCGCGCAGTGCGAGGCGGGCGACCGTGGAGACGCCCGGGGGTACGTGGCGCCAGCGGGCGGCCTCCCTGGGCGGGAAGCCGGCGTGGCCGGCGAGGGCCAGCGAACCGTCGGGCACGGCGGTCCACACGGCGACGGCGACCGCTCCGAGGGGGCCCAGGGCGTTCGTCAGGAGGGACTCGGCCACCGCCTGGGTGTCAGCGTCGGCGGCCAGCATGCCGCTCTCGGCGGTGCGCAGCCGCACGGAGACCGTGGAGTGCCGCCCGGCCGGGCCGTCGGCCGTGCCGGCGGCCTCGACGAACGCGGCGGCGATCTCGCTGACGTGGTCGCGGGAGGCCTGGTTGACGATGTCGGCGGCGAGTTCGAGCGGGGACGTCCCGCTCTCGCGGCACAGCACGTCGAGCTGGCGTGCGGCCGCGGCCGGCGTGCACTGCAACTGCCCGATCAGGATGCCCTTGGCCAGTTCGACCAGGGCCCGGCCGTCCGCGGCCGCCTGTGCCTCGAGAACCTCGCGGCGCAGCCGTTCGACGGTGGCGACGAGGCGTCCCATCGTGGTCGGCGCCTGGTGCGGGACGGCGCTCGCGGCCCGGTCGCCGACCGGCGCCGGCTGCGGGCGCGCGTCCTCGTACCGCTGTGTGTCCCCGGTCATCGCGTGAGCCAGTACCGGACGCGGCCGATGAGGTCGTCGGCGTCCACCGGTTTGGTCACGTAGTCGCTGGCGCCCGCGGCGAGGCTCTTCTCCCGGTCCCCGGGCATCGCCTTGGCGGTGACCGCGATGATGGGCAGGCCCGCGTACGCCGGCATCCGGCGGATCTCGGCGGTGGCGGCGTAGCCGTCCAGTTCGGGCATCATCACGTCCATCAGGATGAGGTCGACACCCGCGTGGTGGGTGAGGGCGTCGATGCCCTTGCGGCCGTCCTCGGCGTGGAGCACCCGCATGCCGTGCAGTTCCAGGACCCCGCTGAGGGCGAACAGGTTGCGGGCGTCGTCGTCGACGACGAGGACCGTGCGTCCGGCCAGGTCGCCGTCGAGCACGTGGGCGGACTGCCGGCGCTGCGCGTCGCCCTGTACGAGGGGGAGCACGTCCCCCGGCTGCTCGGCGGACAGGTGGAGCGCGATGCGTTCGCGCAACTCGTCCAGACTGGACAGCAGTTCCACGTGGCGTGCCGCGGGCCGCTCCCGCACGGCCTCCTCCAGCCCGGTCCTGACCCGGGGGTTGTTGTGGGCGAGGACCGGGAGCGAGGAGAGGGCCGGGTCTCCGTCGAGCGCGTCGAGGAAGCGCAGCGCCTCGCCGTCGGGCAGGTCCAGTTCCAGGACGACGCAGTGGAAGGAGTCGGTCGCCAGGGCGGCGGCGGCCTCGCGCGAGCTGGTGGCGTTGACCACGTGGAAGCCGCCGTGCTCACCCGGCGCCTGCGGGCCGGGGGTGAAGTCCCGGCCGGCGCTCTCGGCGACGAGGGAGAGCAGGCCGCCCGGCCGTTCCTCGATCACGAGCAGGCGTCGGGCCCGCCGCTGCACCGGGAGCACGGGCGCGCCGGGACGGCCGGGACCGGCCTGCCCGGACGCCTGCGCGGACGACGGCTCGGCGGGGGCGTCGGGCCCGGGTGCGTCCTCGTAGTCGGCGCGGCTGACCGGCAGGTACAGGGTGAAGGTGCTGCCCTGGCCGGGTGTGCTTTCCGCGGTGACGGCCCCGCCGAGGAGCTGGGCGATCTCCCGGCTGATGGAGAGCCCGAGGCCGGTTCCCCCGTACTTGCGGCTGGTGGTGCCGTCGGCCTGCTGGAAGGCCCCGAAGACGGACTCCAGCTGCTGCGCGGGGATGCCGATGCCCGTGTCCCGTACCCGGAAGGCCAGCATGGGCCCGCGCCGGGGAAGCCCGGCGGGGACCTCGGAGGCCGTCGCCGGTTCGATCCGGAGCTCGACGCCGCCGCGCTCGGTGAACTTGACGGCGTTGGACAGCAGGTTGCGCAGGATCTGGCGCAGCCGCGAGTCGTCCGTGAGCAGGTCGTCGGGGGCGCCCGGGGCGGTGGTGACGGTGAAGTCGAGGCTCTTCTGCGTGGTCATCGGCCGGAAGGTGGCGTCGACGTACTCGAGCAGCTGGGGCAGGTCGACCCGCTCGGGGTTGATGTCCATCTTGCCGGCCTCGACCTTGGACAGGTCGAGGATGTCGTTGATCAGCTGGAGCAGGTCCGAGCCGGCCGAGTGGATGATGCCCGCGTACTCGACCTGCTTGGGGGTGAGGTTGCGGGCGGGGTTCTGGGCGAGCAACTGGGCGAGGATGAGCAGGCTGTTGAGCGGGGTGCGCAGCTCGTGGCTCATGTTGGCAAGGAAGTCGGACTTGTAGGTGGAGGCCAGCGACAACTGCTGTGCGCGGGTCTCCAGTTCCTGCCGGGCCTGCTCGATCTCCAGGTTCTTGGCCTCGATGTCGCTGTTCTGGCTGGCGAGGAGGGCGGCCTTCTCCTCCAGCTCGGCGTTGGAGCGCTGGAGTTCCTCCTGCTGGACCTGGAGTTCCTCCGAGCGGGCCTGGAGTTCGCCGGCCAGCCGCTGGGACTCGCCGAGGAGCTCGTCGGTCCGGGCGTTGGCGACGATCGTGTTGACGTTGGCGCCGATGGTCTCCATCAACTGGGCCAGGAAGTCGCGGTGGACGGGCGTGAAGGCGCTGAAGGAGGCGAGTTCGATCACTCCGAGGACCTGGTCGTCCACCACGATCGGCAGGATGATCAGGCTGCCCGGAGTGGTGTGGCCGAGCCCGGAGGCGATGACGTAGCCGCCGGGGACCTGGTCGGTGGCGATGATCCGGCGGCTGCGGGCCGCCTGGCCGACGAGGGACTCGCCGAGGGCGAACGCGACGCCCTCCGCGGCGGCCGCGGAACGGCCGTAGGAGCCGACGAGGGTGAGCACGGTGCCGCCGGGGCGGTCCTCGGCGAGGTAGAAGGCGCCGTACTGGGCGGCGACGAGCGGCGTCAGTTCGTCCATGACGAGTTCGGCGACGGCGGCGAGGCCCCGGTGGCCCTGCATCAGGCCGGAGATGCGGGCCAGGTTGGACTTGAGCCAGTCCTGCTCCTGGTTGGCCCGGGTGCTCTCGCGCAGCGAGCCGACCATGGAGTTGATGTTGTCCTTGAGTTCGGCGACCTCGCCCGAGGCGTCGACCGTGATCGAGCGCGTCAGGTCGCCCTCGGCGACCGCGCTGGCGACCTCGGCGATGGCCCGGACCTGGCGGGTCAGGTTGCCGGCCAGCTCGTTGACGTTCTCCGTGAGGCGCTTCCAGGTCCCGGACACCCCCTCGACCTCGGCCTGGCCGCCGAGCCGGCCCTCGCTGCCGACCTCGCGGGCGACCCGGGTGACCTCGGCGGCGAAGGCGGAGAGCTGGTCGACCATCGTGTTGATGGTCGTCTTCAGCTCCAGGATCTCCCCGCGGGCGTCCACGTCGATCTTCTTGGACAGATCGCCGTTGGCGACGGCCGTCGTGACGAGGGCGATGTTGCGGACCTGGCCCGTGAGGTTGTTGGCCATGGAGTTGACGTTGTCGGTGAGGTCCTTCCAGGTGCCCGCCACGTGGGGAACGTGCGCCTGGCCGCCGAGACGGCCCTCGGTGCCCACCTCGCGGGCCACCCGCGTCACCTCGTCGGCGAACGCGGACAGCGTGTCGACCATCGTGTTGATGACCCCGGCCAGCGCGGCGACCTCGCCCTTCGCCTCCACCACGATCTTCTGCGAGAGGTCGCCGCGGGCGACGGCGGTGGCCACCTGGGCGATGGAGCGCACCTGACCGGTCAGGTTGGAGGCCATGACGTTGACGTTGTCGGTCAGGTCCTTCCAGGTGCCGGAGACCCCCCGGACCGTGGCCTGGCCGCCCAGGTTGCCCTCGGTCCCGACGTCGCGGGCCACCCGCGTCACCTCGTCGGCGAACGCGGACAGCTGGTCGACCATCGTGTTGATGGTCTCCTTCAGCTCCAGGATCTCCCCGCGGGCGTCCACCCGGATCTTCTGCGTCAGATCGCCCTGGGCGACGGCGGTGGTGACCTCGGCGATCGAGCGGACCTGGGCGGTCAGGTTGTCGGCCATGACGTTGACCGATTCCGTCAGGTCCTTCCAGGTGCCGGAGACGCCCATGACGTCCGCCTGGCCGCCGAGCCGGCCCTCGGTGCCCACCTCGCGGGCCACCCGCGTGACCTCCCCGGCGAACCCGGAGAGCTGGTCGACCATCGTGTTGATGGTCTCCTTCAGTTCCAGGATCTCCCCGCGCGCCGTGACGTTGATCTTCTGCGAGAGGTCGCCCCTGGCCACGGCGGTCGCGACCTGGGCGATGGAGCGCACCTGCGCCGTGAGGTTTCCGGCCATGAAGTTGACCGAATCCGTGAGGTCCAGCCAGGCGCCCCCGACTCCCGGTACGTCGGCCTGGCCGCCCAGCGTCCCCTCGGTGCCCACCTCGCGGGCCACCCGTGTCACCTCGGAGGTGAACAGCGACAGCTGGTCGGCCATCCCGTTGAAGACGGTGGCGATCTCCCCGAGCAGCCCGTCCGCCGTATCGGGCAGCCGGGTGCGGAAGTCCCCGTCGCGCACGGCGGTCAGCCCGGCCAGCAACCGGCGCAGCTCCGACTCGCCGATCCCGCCCTCACCCGGAAGCGGTGGCACCCCGCTCAGTGAATCCGTGCCCGCCCGCTCGGCCATCCGCCAACCTCACTCTCGATCACTACCGCACCGGCACCCGGGACAGCACAAGGCCCCTGGCATCGGGGCGCGGCGCAGCGCCCGGCTCCGCCGGGATCCGTACGCGCCCGGGCACCGGGTCGGGGTGAAGGCTAACGCCACCGGAGGGACGGCGAGCCACAGTCGATCACACCGGAAGCAGCGGATCCGGCTCCGGGGCGCGCCGTGGGCGGGCTGTCCGTGCGCCGGCCTGCCGGCGCGGGTTCACGTCCCGAGGGCGTCCTCGACACTCGCGTGCAGGGAGAGCACGGTATCGGCGCCGGTCACGGCGAACAGCCGTCGCAGCTGCTCACCGGGGGCGGCGATGCGCAGGGCGGTGAGGTGGTGCAGCCGCAGGAGCAGGTTCAGGAAGGAGGAGTCCCCGAAGGTGATGGAGCCGGCGTCCAGAACCACCAGCGGGTAGCGGTCGGCGGCGGAGAGGAGAGCCTCCTCCAGGGGGGTCAGCGTGTCCTGGTCGAGCTCCCCATGGGCCGTCACCACCCAGCCGGCTCCTGCCTCGTAGCCGTCCCCGACCACGCCATGCTGGTACGCGTCCCCTGTTCCGGTCATGTCCGCCTCCCCGGATCGCCACCTGTACGTCCTGCTCAAGGGAGTATGCCTGCTCGGTCCGCCGGCGTGGCCGCCCCCCGTCCGCAGCGGCCCCCCTTCGGCCGCACGGCGCGACCCGCAGAAGAAAGCAATGCATCGAAGTGTGTAGAACCGCAAAGCCGGGGCAGAAGGGCTCCCGGCAGCCGTCAGTCAATCGGGAGGGAGCGGCCACCATGTCTCGCTCGTCCACCGCCACAGGCCCCATTCGTGCAACAGACGCGCAAGTCCCCACTTGTGACCGGAGCACCGCGGGAGCGCCAACGCAGGACGAGGACCTGTTCCATGTGGAGAACGCCCGCGAGATGGCGCCCGCCGACGCACGCGAACTGTCGAGGCTCTTCTTCGGGAGGCTGCGCACCCTGGAGGAGGGGACGCGTGAGTACCAGTACACGCGCAACACCCTGATCGAGATGAATCTCTCCCTCGTGCAGTTCGCCGCACGCCGGTTCCGCTCCCGCGCGACCGGCGGCGGTATCGACATGGACGACATCATCCAGGTGGGGACCATCGGCCTCATCAAGGCCATCGACCGCTACGACCTGGAGCGCGAGGTCGAGTTCTCCACCCTCGCCCTCCCCTACATCACCGGTGAGATAAAGCGCTACTTCCGCGACACCACCTGGGCCGTGCACGTCCCGCGGCGGCTGCAGGAACTGCGCATGGAGCTCGCCAAGGCGCAGGAGAACCTGACCGACGTCCTGGGCAGGGCGCCGACGGTCAGGGAGGTCGCCCAGCACCTGAAGCTGTCCGAGGACGAGGTGATCGACGGGCTGGTGGCCGCGAACGGCTACACCAGCGGTTCCCTCGACACCGCCGGCGCGGAGAGCGACGCGGCGTCCACGACCAGCGCGGCCACCCGGCCGCTGGCGGAACGCCTCGGCGAGGTCGACCCCGCCATGGAGCTCTTCGAGGAGTTCCACACCCTCGCGCCGCTGCTGGAGCAACTGGACGAACGCGACCGGCGCATCCTGCAGATGCGCTTCGGCGAGGAGAAGACCCAGGCCGAGATCGGCGCCGAACTGGGCGTCTCGCAGATGCAGGTCTCCCGCATCCTGTCCCGGACCCTGGCCCGCCTGCGCGCCGGCATGCTCACGGGGTAGGCCCGGGCCATGACCTCCCTGCGGAAGGGAACGGGTGCGGGCGCGGGAACGGGCGCGACCACGCCGCTGACCGTCCTGCCCCTGCGGGACCTTCCCGGCGCGCGCCTGTGCGGCAGCTGCGACCTCGAGACCCGGCAGGCCCTGTCGGCGGCGCTCGGCGTCGTGACCGGGATGCCCGGTGCCGTCGTCCACCTCGATCTCTCCGCAGTGGCCTTTCTCGACCCAGCCGCGGTCGCCGCCCTGGTGCAGGCTTCGGCCGCCCTCAACGGGGAGGGGCGGCGCCTGCTGCTCCACGACCCGCCATACTCGCTGCGCAAGGTAGTGGAGATGTTCCCGGACGAATGCGCCGCGCTGGAGGTCGCAGCATGATCACTGTTCCTGCGCCCGCCGAGTCCGGGGCCTTCGTCCACCCCGCCCTCTTCTACGGGGACCTCGGCGAGTACCTCACCGGGGTGGGCGGATTCGTACGGGCCGCCCTGTCGGCCGGCGAACCGGTCCTCGTCGCCGTGCCGGGCCCGCACCTGGACGCCCTGCGCGAGAGCCTCGGCACGGGCGGGACCGGGATCACCTGGACGGACATGACGGAGCTGGGCCGCAATCCCGGCCGCATCCTGGCCTCCCTGCAGGACTTCGCCGACCGGCACGCGGGCCGGGCGGCCCGGATCGTCGGCGAGCCGATCTGGCCCGGCCGCTCCCCCGCCGAGGTACTGGAGGCCACCCGCCACGAGGCCCTCATCAACACGGCCTTCGCCGGCCGGCCGGCCACCATCCTGTGCCCGTACGACGTACGGGGGCTGGCGCCCGCGGTGGTGACCGAGGCCCGGCGCACGCACCCCACGCTGATCGAGGGGGGCCGGGACGTGCCGAGCCCGGCCTACAGCGACGCCGCAGGGGTCTGCGCGGACTGCGATCTCCCCCTGCCCGAGCACGACGGCGAGGTGTCCCGGCTCGCGTACTCCCACGGCGGGCTGGCCGAGGTGCGCGAGCACGCCGAGAACTGGGCGCGCGCCACGGCCCTGTCCCCGGCGCGCCGCGGCGACCTCGTCCTGGCCATCAGCGAGGCGGCGGCCAACTCCCTCTCCCACGGAGGAGGGAAGGGCACCCTCCTGCTGTGGGCCACCGCCGGGCCCGGAGCGGGAGTCGTCGCCGAGATCCAGGACGGCGGCCGCCTCGCCGACCCCCTGGCCGGGCGCCGCCGCCCTTCCCTGGCTTCGGCCGAGGGAGGCCGCGGACTGTGGATGATCCACCAGCTCTGCGATCTCGTCGAGGTCCGCGCCACGGAGAGGGGCCTCACGCTGCGCCTCCACATGGCAACGCCCTGAGAGCGGCGGTCGCCTAGACTGTCCGGGCAGGTGCCGAGAGCAAAGAGCAGCGTCGACGTGGGGGTGAAAGACCACAGTGGAGACCATCGGTCCGGAAACGGGCGATCCCGTGAGCGCCGCCGTTCCCTCCGGGGGGCAGCGCCGTCGGCTCGCCCTGACGGGCGTCCGCGGCTCCGTGGCCAAGGGCCGCGACTTCACGCGCCAGGCCCTGCGGGACTGGGGCTGGGACGGGACCGAGACCGCCGAGGACACCCTGCTCCTCGTGTCCGAGCTGCTGACCAACGCGTCCCTGCACGCGGGCGGTTGTCACGAGCTCGTGCTCACGGCTGGAGAGGCCCTGCGCATCGAGGTGTACGACGGCACGACGACCCTGCCCTACCCCCACCCGGCCCCGCAGCGCGGCCTCCCCGGGGGCCATGGCCTGCACATCGTGGAGCGCCTGTCCGATCGCTGGGGCGCGCACGCGCACGGACACGGGAAGGCCGTCTGGGCCGAGGTCGAGGCCGCCCGGCTGGTGTCCGGCAGGCCCACGGGGCGCTGACCGCCGGTCGCACCCGGCCGGACCGACCGCCCGCCCTGTGCCCGGGGCGTCGATCCGGCTGCCGCGGGCAGACGCGCGGCATGACCTCATCGCGGCTCACCGCCCTGTCCCTGGCCCCGGCACCCGGGCCCGCCTGGGTGCATCTGCTCGTCATCGCCTTCGCTCTGATCGTCCTCGTCCACACGCTCGCCCGGCACCGCTAGCGAGAGCGGGTGGCCGCCCGGGCGGCGCCGGCGCCGGGTACGCGGATCCGTGCTGGAGCCGCGTCCACGGGGTATCCGCGGAGCATGGAAACCTCTTCGGCTCGGCCGGGCGGCTCGCGGCGCCCGTGGTGGGGGCGGATCGCCGTCGGCCTGGCGGTGGTCGCGGTGCTGATCGTGCTCGTGGGACGCTTCAGCCTGGTTCCGGGATTCGGCAGCCTCTTCGGCGAGGACACCCGCGACCGCTCCGGTCCCGCACTCCTCAAGTCGATGCAGGACATGCACCGTTACGAAGCGGCCGTCGGCAACTTCCAGGTGGTCGTGGACCTGGAGAAGGACGCGGCGCTGCTGCCGGACGCGATCCGTGGGACCCGCACCCTGTACGTGGGCGCCGGCACCGTCAGCGGCTACGTCGACCTGGGGGCACTGAGCGAGCGGAACGTCACCGTGAACGGCGACCGCACCAAGGCCTCGATCCGGCTGCCGCACGCCGTGCTCGGCACGGCGGCCCTCGACCCGGAGCGTTCGTACGCGGTGTCGAAACAGCGGGGCCTGCTGGACCGGATCGGCGATCTGTTCTCCGACAACCCGGCCGGTGAACAGGCCGTGCAGAGGCTCGCCGCGCAGCACATCAGCGAAGCGGCTCGTGACAGCGGCCTCGTCGAGCGGGCCGAGCAGAACACCACGTCGATGCTGGAGGGGTTGCTGCGCTCCCTGGGCTTTCGCGAGGTGACGGTCGCGTACGGCTGAATCGCGGGCCGGCCGCAGCGTGTTCCGCTGCGGGCCGGGTAGCCGCGCCCCAAGACGTCCAGACGGACGACCCGCACCACGGGGTGCGGGCTGCCGACGGAACGGAAGGGGTGCACATGTCGCACGTCGAGGAGTACGTCGAGGTCAACGTCCCCGTACGCACGGCCTACAACCAGTGGACGCAGTTCGAGGACTTCCCCGCCTTCATGGAGGGGGTCGAACGCGTCGACCAGTGCACGGACACGCTCACCCACTGGGTGACGAACGTGAACGGTGTGCAGCGCGAGTTCGACGCGCAGATCACCGAGCAGCTCCCGGACCGGCGCGTCGCGTGGATGACGGTGGACGGGGAGGCCCGCCAGGCCGGGCTGGTCGTCTTCCAGCCGATCGACGCGACGACCACCAAGGTCGTCCTGCACATGAACTGGGTGCCCGACGGTCTGGCGGAGACGGCCGCCGACAAGCTCGGCTTCGTCAAACGTCAGGTGACGGGAGATCTGAAGCGGTTCAAGCTGTTCATCGAGTCGCGCGGGGTCGCGACGGGCGCATGGCGCGGCGAGGTCTGATCCCGGTCGGCGGGGCGGGCAGGAGCGCCGGCGTGGCGATACGGGCCCGCTGTTCAAGGGGGTTACCCGCCTAAGGCGGGCGGAATCCCCGGGTATCTCGGCCAAGTTGTCCGTACGCCCCTGCACGCCCCCCGCAGTGACGTTCCATCACCCCTGTACGGGGGCACCCGTGGTGCCGTGGTTCGTCTACCGAGGAGAGCACAGATGACGAAGGTCCTCGTCCTGCACAGCGTCAGCCTGGTCAGGTCGGCACTGGCCGCCCTGCTGAGATCGGAAGGGCGCTTCGAGGTCACGTCGGCGGGCTGGCGGACCGCGGTGCGCCAGGCCGATTCCTTACGACCAGACGTGACGGTCGTCGACCTCGACTGTCCGGGGACGACGGCCGTCCTGGCCGACGAGGGACGCGCGGACCACCAGGTCCTCGCGTCCCCGTCCCCGGTCCTGGTCCTGGCGTCGACCGTCGCGCCCGGTTCGCTGCACCGGGCCTTCCGGGCCGAGGCCCTCGGCTACGTCGACAAGGACGGCTCGCCGGGACGGCTCGTACGGGCGGTCCGCAAGGTCGCCGCGGGGGAACGGTTCATCGACGCCTCGCTGGCCTCCGCCTTCATGGAGGCCGACGCCGTGCCGCTGAGCCCGCGGGAACTCAGCGTGCTGGCGCGGGCCGCGGAGGGCGATTCGATCGCGGAGATCGCCCGCGCGCTGCATCTGGCGAGCGGGACGGTACGCAACTACATGGCCGCGGCCACCCGCAAGACCGGCGCGCGCAATCTCATCGACGCGATCCGGATCTCCCGGCGGGCCGGCTGGGTGTGATCGACGGCCGGCGCGGACGGGCCCGGCCGGGAGCCGCCCGGCGGCGGCAGGCGCGTCACCCGTCCGTCCCGTTCCACCTCCCCACCAGATCGCGGTACAGGGGCGATCTGTCCGGGAGTTCCGCGTGCGTGCCGCACACGGCGCGGGTTCCGTCGAGCACGAGGACCCGGTCGGCGCGGGCCGCGGACGAGACCCGGTGGGCCACGACGACGAGGGTGCCGGGGCGGTCCGCGAGGGCCCGTTCCACGCGCTCCTCCGTACGCGGGTCCAGGTGGCAGGTGGCCTCGTCGAGCAGCAGCAGCGGGGCCGGCGAGAGGTAGGCCGCGGCGAGCGCGAGGTGCTGGCACTCCCCCCGGGACAGCTGCCGGGGGGACACCTCGGCGTCCAGGCCGCCCAGCCGCTCCACCAGGCCTTCCAGCCCCAGGGCGCTGACGGCGCGCCGCAGCCGGGCGTCCCCGGGTCCGGGGTCGTCCGGGTGCGGGGTCAGGTGGGTCAGGTTCTCCCGCACGGTGCCGGTGAACACATAGGCCTGCTGCGGCAGCAGGGTCCGCCGCGGGTCCGGTCCCGTGGCGGCCGGATCCCGGCGGGCGGGCGCGCCGGCGACGAGGACCGTGCCCGCGTCGGGCGACAGCATCCCGGCGAGCAGTGCGGTCAGCGTCGACTTGCCGATGCCGCTCGGCCCGACCACGGCGAGGTGCTCCCCCGGCCGCACCACCAGGTCGAGGGCGTCGAGTACGGGAGCCGCGCCGGGGCCGTAGGCGAAGGTGGCGCCCCGGAGCTCGGCCGCGGCGGCGGTCCGGCGGCCGGCGGGGACGGGTTCCTGCGGCTGAGCCGCGCGGCGGCCGTGCAGGTCCCCCGGCGGCGGTTCGCAGAACCGTTCGAGGACCACCACCAGGCGGGTGCCGGCGGAACCCAGGGCCGTCATCAGCGAGTTGAGGGCGGGCAGCAGCGCCTGCACCACGTACGTGAGGCCGCCGGCCAGCGTCCCGGCGGTGATCCCGTACCCGAGCAGCCAGGGCGTCGCGGCGAGCAGGGCGATCACCGGCAGCCGGCCCGCCGTGGCCAGGGCCAGGGTGCGCACGGCCGCCCAGCGCGCGAGCGTCCGCGCCAGCCGCTCCTGGGCGGCGATCAGCGGCTCCACCCGGGCTCGCGCCGCTTCCTGCCCGCCGCAGGCGACGATGTCCCGCAGGCCCTCCCCCAGCGCCCCCACCCGGTCCGCCAGCGCCTCGTCGGTGTCCAGGGACCGGCGTTGCGCGGCCGCCATGGGGCGGAGCGTGGCCAGGAAGGCGGCCACGCCCAGCAGCAGCGGGGGCAGCACGACGAGCAGCAGCACCGGAGCCAGGGCCGCCATGCCCGCGAGGACGCCCACCGCGGTGAACACGAACGAACGCACCGTCAGGACCAGTCCTGCGAAGGAGTCCCGGGCCATTTCCGTCTGCTGGGTGAGCCGGGACACCGCGCCCGTGTCGGGAGCGCGCGCCGGGTCGGCGACCGCCCGGTCCAGTGCCTGCCGCACCGCCCGGCGAACCAGACCGTCCCGCAGCGGCTCCACGAGGTCCGCGAGCCCGGCGAACACACCGCGCAGCGCGAACCCGCCGAGCAGGGCTCCGGCTCCGGCCGCGGCCAGCCAGGCCAGACCGGTTCCGGTGCGGCCGGCGAGGAAGCCGTCGTCGAGGGCGCGGGCCACGCCGTAGCCGCCGAGGAACGTGTGCGCGGACTCGACGAGCGACCATGCCGCGAGCCGTCCCACAGCACCCTTGCGGCCGTGCAGGAACCGCCTGCCCTCGGGCGCCACCCGGCTCCAGGCCCCGCCCTCGGTCACCGCGCCGCCTCCGCCGCCGTTGTCGTTTCCGTCGCCGTTTCCCCTTCTGCGCCGGCCGTCCCGTCGGCGCCGAACACCGCCCGGTAGGCGGGTTCGTGCTGCCACAGCTCGCCGTGGCTGCCCACCGCCCGCACCCGTCCGTCCTCCAGCCATACGACGAGGTCGGCGCGGGCGGCGGACGAGAGGCGGTGCGCGACCACGATCCGGGTGCCGGGCCGGATCCGGTGGGCGAGGGCCCGCTCGACCTCGCGGGCCGTGACGGTGTCGAGGCTGGAGGTGGCGTCGTCCAGCACGAGGAGCCGGCCCGCGTGGCAGAACGCCCTGGCCAGTCCGAGGCGTTGGACCTCACCTCCGGACATCGGGGCGTCGGCGAGGCGCGTGCGGTACCCGTGGGGCAGGCGCCGTACGAACGGGTCGGCGCCCGCGGCGCGGGCCGCGACGCGGACCTCTTCCGGGCCGGGGGGCGGACCGGAGCCGAACCCGATCGCGTCGCCGACCGTGTCCCCGAACAGCACGGGCCGGTCGAAGGCGTGCCCGACCTCGCGGCGCAGCGCTTGCGCGGTCACCTCCCGCAGGGGAACTCCGTCCAGGAGCACCTCGCCCGCGTCGGGGTCGGTCAGCCGGCCGGCCACGGCCGCGAACAGCGTCTTGCCGGCGCCCGACCTGCCCACCACCGCCACCGTGGAGCCTCCGGGGATCACCAGGCTGACGTCGTGCAGGACCGTCGCGCCTGCGCGCACGACCCCGACCCCGCGCAGTTCCAGGGTGCCGGGGCCGTCTTCCGGCAGTTCCGCCCGGCCGTGGTCGAGTACGGGCAGCTCCAGGAGGGTGGCGGTGCGCCGGGCGGCGGCACGGCCGCGGACCACGGCCGCCAGCCCGCCGGTCACGGCGCCGACTCCGGCCGCGAGGCCGGCGTAGCGCAGGGCGGCGAGGAGTTCGCCGACCCCGATGGCCCCGGCCGACAGGCGGATGCCGCCGACGGCGATGACCGCGTACAGGAGCAGGGGCATGAGGGCGGCGGACCGGGCCGTCGTGCCGCCGAAGACCTGCCACATGCGCCGGCCCATGGCGGCGAGCTCGGGCAACTGCGCGAGGATCCGCGCACGTTCGCGGTCCGCGGTACCGGCTGCGGCGATCGTGCGCGCCCCCGCCAGTGCCTCGACCAGGCGGCCGGCGGTCGCGAGCTGGACCTGCTGGTAGCGGGCGATGCTGGTACGGGTGTCGCGGGTGAAGGCCCGCAGCAGGAGCACCAGCAGCGGAACGCCCGTGAGGAAGGCGAGCGCCGTCCACACGTCGATGACGAAGAGTGCGGCCACCGCTCCGACCGGGGGCAGCAGCGCGGCGACGGCGTGCGCGACGGCGGCCGGTACCTTCCCGGCCTCGGTGGCGTGTGCGGTCAGCCGCGCTGCGGTTTCGCCGGGCGCGTGGCGGGCCGCGTGGTGCGGGGCCGTCCGCAGCAGCCCGGCGAGCCCGAGCCTGCGCAGCCGGGCGGTGGAACGGCCGTCCACCTCGCCGGTCAGCCGCGCGGCGGCGGAGTCCAGCGCCACTTCGGCCGCGATGACCGCGGCGCACCACAGCGTCCAGACGGGGCCCGACGGGTCTCGGCGGAGCAGCAGGTCGAGGGTGTGGCCGAGGACGGCGGGTTCGGCGAGGGCTGCCACGGCGGCCGCCACCGCGCATCCGAGAACGGCGGCGGTGCGCCCGCCACTGTGCCGGGCCGCTGCCACGAGCGCCCGGTCGGCGCTGCGGCCCACGGCCGGCTCCTGCGCCGCGTCGAGCGCCTCGTCAGGGGGGCTCATCGGCGAATGCCTCCAGGAATGGGGTGCGGGCCCGGGCGGCGAACCGCCCGGGCCCGAGGTGACCTGGGTCAGTGACAGGTCGTGAGGCTCAGGCTGCTGTCGCCGCAGAGCAGCAGGCTGGCCCGGCTGCCGCCACCGCCGCCACCGGTCAGCGCGGCCTCGGTGGTCTCTTCCTTAGGGGTCTCCATCGACTGCAGGTCAAGAAGCGTCATGTCAGGTCCTCTTCTTCTCTGAGGTGGTGCGATGGGTCACGGCCCCGGACGGGACCGGCTTGGGGGCCGCCGCGCGTGCGCGCAGCGGCGGGAGGAAGGGCAGGTGCGCGCGCCCGCCGGGCGCGGCGCTGCCGAGGGCGAGGAGGGCGCCGGCCGTGCCCGTGGCGAGGTCCATGGACAGCCGCATCATCTGCTCGCCGGGGAAGGCCAGATGCCCCTGGTACGGCACGGCGTGCCGGGCCAGTGCGTCGATCTGGCGGGCGATGGCGCCGGCCCCGGTGCCCGGGCCCGGTGTGGTGGTCCGGGCCAGGTGGAGGATCATCCCGGCGGCGCCGCGCAGCAGCCCGGGCTGGGCGTAGAAGGTCGCCTGCGCCGCCCGTACGATCTCGCGCCGGGCCTGTTCGAAGCGCTCGTCCGGGCCGTGCTCCAGCCAGTCGTCGAGCACCATGCCGATGCCGACGCTGCCCTCGCCGAGGTACGGCATCGTGCGCCATCCCTCGTTCACCTGGAGGGTGCCGAAGGCGCTGGTGACGCAGCGGTCGAGGTCTCGGTGGAGCGCTTCGGCGGCCTGGATCAGCAGTTCCTTGTCGCCGGTGCGCTCATAGAGCCGTACGAGGAGCAGGGCGGCGCCGGAGTTTCCGTACAGCAGTCCCGCGCGCCGGGGCCGCCGCTCCGGCCGGACGATCAGTTCGGCGCAGCGCAGGGCCGCGGTGTGCAGTCCGCTCTCGCCGCTCGCCGTGCCGAGTGCGTCCAGGGCCAGGCCGATGCCGGCCAGTCCGCTGTGCAGGTCGGGGCCCGCGCTCTCCCACGGCTGGTGCAGCAGCAGGTCGACGAGGGCGAGGGCGCGGTCGTGGTGTCCGAGCCTGTGCAGGGTCCAGGCCGTGCCGGCCAGGCCGTCGTAGAAGCCGAGCGGAGTGCCGGAGACGGGTTCCCGGGTCCGGTCGAGCAGCCATTCCTCGGCCTCGGGCCAGGGTCCGGCGCCGGTCTCGGCGAGGGCGTGGAGCACTCCCGCGACCCCGTAGCCGAAGCCGACGCCTCCCCCGGCGGCCGCGAACTGGGCGATGTCGCCCGGGAGGAGGCGGTCCTCGCGCTCCGGGGTGGCGCTCGCGCGCAGCGCCGCCGTCATCGACGTACGGGCGGCCGGCCATGCGCGTGGCTCGACGGGAAGGTACGGTCCCGGCGGTGCGGGCAGGCGTCCGCCCGGTGCATCCTGCGGGACGCCGGACACGATCTCCTCGACTGCCTCGTCGAGGAACCGCCGCGGTACGGGGAACTGCTCGGCGGCGACGGCGGCCAGATGTGCGGCCTTGGCCCGGTCCAGGACGAGCAGGCTGGTCAACGGGAGGAAGAGGGCGAGCCGCAGGCAGGCGAGGGCGTAACGGTCGACGGAGAACCCGCGCCGCCCGGCCGGGGCGACGAAGGCGGGGTTGGCCACGGTCTGCCGCAGTCCCTCGTCGACGTGCGCGGCGGCTTCGAAGTCCAGGAGTGCGACGGTGGGTTCGCCGCTCTCGTCCTCCGCCACCATGATGTTGAAGAGGTGCAGGTCGTTGAAGACCACGCCGCGGGCGTGCACGGCGTCGACGGCCTCCGTGACCCGCCGGTGGATGGTGAGGGCCCACTCGGTGTACGAGGCGAGCTCCGCCGGGTCGGGATCCGCCTCGATCAGGGGGTGACGGCGGGCGAAGTAGGTGTTGAGCGGTTTTCCGGGGAGGTGTTCCAGCACCAGGAAGTGGTGGTCGCCGACCGTGAAGGTGCCGCGGACCGCCGGGACGCACTCCAGGCCCGCCAGGCGTTCCAGTGCGGCCTGTTCGCGGTGCAGCCGGGTCACGGCGTCGGCGCCGTCGGCGGCGAGGCCGGCGTACGGCCGGGCCTCCTTGAGGACCACGCTCTCGCCGGTGCGGCTGTCCTTGCCGAGGTAGACGCCGCCGCCGTTGGAGAAGTGCAGGGCCTTCTCGACCGTGAAGGGGATGCCGGTCAGGGTGACCGCGGAACGCGCTTCGAGGTGCGGCTTCAGGAAACCGGGCAGTTCGAGCCACTCGGGCGGCTGGAAGGCCGGCCCGCGCGGGTCCGGTACGAGCCGTCCGTCGGGGGCCTCGATCGCCGGGACCAGTTCGCCCTGTTCGGTGTAGCAGTGCCGCAGGGTGAAGCTGCCGTAGCGCAGGTGGACGGGTCCGGCGCCCCAGCGCAGATCGCTGAGGATGTACGGGCCGGCCGCCCCTGCGAGCGCGGCGTCGAGGTCCTCCGCGATCCGGCGGCACTGCTGCTCGTCGGACGGGTACACGGTGATGAACTTCCCGCTCGCCGCGCGGTCGGCGTACTTGGCGTTGCGCAGGTGCAGCAGGTAGCGGCTCGGGATGAACTTGAAGGCGATGCGGCGGGCAGTGCAGTACTCGTACACGGTCGTCAGCGACGACTCGGCGTTGTCGAGGGTGGCCGATACGTGGATCTTCCAGCCCTGCGAGGGCAGTTCGGCGTCGGTGGGACGCAGCGCGAGCCAGTCGCCGCTCCGGTGTGAGCGCCACCCCGCCGGGACGGGGGCGTCAGCCGCCGGATAGTTCTGACCGGCCCGCCGGTACGGCGCGTCGTAGAACCAGCGGTCGGTGTCGCAGAAGGCGGCGTAGCCCTTGTTCACACCTGCTCCCTCGGTCGGCGGCAGACCGAAGGTGTCACGCCCGGCGGATGCGGCGACAGTCACCGCTGTCACCGATGGGGTGTGCAGTACTCACGAGTCACGAGGCACGGGGCACACGTCCTGGGGCACGGGTCACGGGTCACGGGGCTTGTGTGGCGACGGGGCTTCGGGGCGCGGGGCTGTCACGGGACTTCGGGGCGCGGGGCTTCGGTCACGGGGCTTCGGGAGCCTTGGCGCGTGCGGCCGGCCGACGGGGGCGGGTCCAGCGGTGCCACCAGTGCCCGCGGCGCGGGTGCACGGCCCGCCCCAGCCGCCGGCCGATCAGCAGGTAACCGAGGAGCGCTCCGGCCGTGTTGAGGATGACGTCGTCGATGTCGAAGACGCGTCCCGTGACGAGGGCGCCCTGGGTGAGCTCCACCAGCGTCATCAGGCAGACCGTCACGGCGGCGACCCGCAACAGCCCCCGGGCCGGGGGCAGCAGGACGGGCAGGAGCACGCCGAAGGGCACGCCCAGGAGCAGGTTCCCGCCCAGCTGGCGCACCGCCTCGATGGTCGAAGTCCCGTCCAGGTAGGCGCTGATCGAACGGCCCGGGCGGACGTTGCTGTGCACGAGGGCCGCCGAGGCCGCGGAGGGTTCCAGCGTCAGCCGGGCCAGGACCACACTGAACAGGACGGTGCCGGCGAATGCGGCCACCATGGCCAGCGCCCGGACGGCCGGGTGTGCCGGACCGCGTCTCCTCCCGGCGCCCGGGACGGCCGCTTCCTCCGACTGCCCACCGCGTCGCGCGTCACTCCGTGTCATGCAAGCGCGTCTGCCCGGCGAACGGCCCGGTACACGGCGCCTGCTGACGGTCCGCCACGGCGGACCCGCGTTGCGTGGTCAGCCGGGCGGACTCGATCTCCGCCCAGACGACCTTGCCGGTGCCATGGGCGTAGGAGCCCCACCGGTCGGAGAGCCGTTGCACGATGTGCAGGCCGTGGCCGCCGGGGACGCCCGGCCGGCGCGCGGCCCGCGGGCGTGGCGGCGTCCTCGCGCCGTCGAGCACGTCGATGCGCAGGGACTCACCGGCGGTCAGTACGAGCTCGTGGCAGCCACTCGCGTGCAGGGCCGCGTTGGCGACCAGCTCGGACACGACGAGCAGGGCGTCCTCGGCGCTCTCGCGGCGGTCCCACCCCCAGTCCCGCAGGGTCCGGCGGGTGAAGTCGCGTCCCTTGGCGACCGCGCCCCGGACGCTGCGGAGGGCGAGACGGCGGCACTGGCCCGTGACGGGCACTCCCTCGCGCCGCGGATCGCCGGTGGCTGCTCCCGTCGTGTTCACTGTCGCCTCACCCTGACCGTAGACACTGCTCAGTTGCCGTGGGGGACGGAGACGAGCGGCTCCGTCCGCGGACCGCCCCGGCCGGACGCTTCCCGCGCCCGGCCCGGGGCCGGGCGGCTACCAGTAATGGCGCCGGCCGCCGACCGCATGCCCGACCGAGCCCAGGATCCACAGCACCGCCCCCACCACGAGCAGGATGACCCCGATGGTCCACAGGATGGAAATTCCGGTCAGGAATCCCACGACCAGGAGAATAAGTCCGACGAGAATCATGATGCCCCTCGTTCTCACATTGGGAATTCGGCGGAACGATCGGACCGCCGTGGCGTCTCTGACCGCGTCTACCCTCGAACCTCGTGTAGGAACGGATGCCGGGCATGAAAATGGGCCCGAACTCGTCGAGTTCGGGCCCATCGTGGTGCCGGGTCAGACGGGGCGGCGGCCGAGGGGGCCACCGGCGGAGTAGTAGTACGTGCCGAGTGCCTCGCGGTAGTCGACGTCACCGAGGTGCTTGTCCCGGTGGAATTCCGGGGCGTTCTTTATCTGCTCCTTGGTGCCGTTGACATAGACCTTCTTCTCGGCCCCATCGATCCGGATCACGGTGCTCGCCGGGAGCAGGACCTCCTTGCCGAAGATCCAGACACCGGTGTCGACCACGAGGTAGGCGTCGCCGACCTCGTAGGAGTGCTTGTCGACCTTGCCGATGTCCCCGTCGATCGCCTCGACCTTGTACCCGGTCAGATCGGCGCCGGCCAGGTGGCCCGCGGTCGGCCTGTAACTCCACACATGCTCGGTCACGCGAAAACAACTCCTCCGGCGGGCAGGGGACGGCCAGGATTTCCCTGCCGTTCCTCCCTCTTCGATGTCGTACGCGGCGGCAGTGCTGCCCCGCGCCGGCTCGATTGCCCCGCTTTCGGCGCTTCATTCATCGGTCGGGAGGCGAGGTCAGGACCTACCTGCCCGTACCCTTCTTCATCTTCTCCGAGGCCTTCGCCGTCATTTCCTCGGCCTTGCCGCTCATCCGCTCGGCACTGCCCTCCGCCTGCATGCCCTTGTCGTCCATGGCGCTGCCGGCGCTTTCCTTGATCTTGCCCTTGATCTGCTTGGCCTTGCCCTTTGCCTTGCTCATGACGGGGTTTTCCTTCCTGGAGGGGGTGCTGCCCACCTTGCTTCGGTGGCAGCCACTCCGCAATTCGGGCCGGAATCCTTTCTTTCCTGCCGAGCCGGCACTCCCGGCGCCTGCCCCCTCGAACGCACCTCAAGCAGGGGCGGCCGCGAGCGCGGCGTCACTCCCCCGCCGGGGCTGCCGCGAGGGGCCGTCCCACCTGGGCGCACGCCGGGTGCGGCCGTGGCATGCTCAAGGAATGGAGGGCGATGCCGCGCCTGAGGGCGAGGGCGCCGGACCCGAGGTGCTGGCGCTCGCCAAGGTGGTGGCCAGGCTGCGATCGGAGGTCGCGGACCTGGAAGGCGCCGCCGCGACCACGGCCGTCGTCGAGCGGGCCAAGGGCGTGGTGATGGCCCAGGCGGGTGTATCAGCCGACACGGCTCACGAAATCCTGGCCGGCCGTGCCACCGAGGGGGGCCGCACCCTCCTGGAGGAGTGCTGGATCACCCTGGGGCCGATCCGCTCGCGCCCACCGCCCGGAACCGCACCCTCCGAGCGGCCCGCCGCCCCCACGGCCGACGCGGGGACGAAACCGGCCGCCCCGCCGTCCGGCTCCGGGCACCGCCTCGCCGGCCGCGCCGGTGAGGCCGTGCTGCGCCCGCCCCTGGCCCGGCTCGCCGACGGCCTGACGGTGGCGAACGGCGGTGACGCCATCGCGGAGCTGCTGAGGACCGTGCTCGGCCCCGAAGCGGCCGTGGACGCGGTGATGATCTACACCCTGACGCCCGCCGGAAGCCTGGAGCTGACCGGCCGCGCCGGCATCGACGACATGCTGGCGGAGCGGTGGCGCCGGATCCCCCCGCTCGCCGGCGTGGCCGCCCACGAGGCGGTGGCCGGGCACCGGGCCCTGTGGCTGGAGAACCCGGCCCAGGACGCCCGCCACTACCTGCTGATCACGGACGCGACGGACCGGTGGCGCTCCCGCGCCTGGATCCCCGTACCCACCGACGGCTCCCCGGACACGGCCATCGGCTTCCTGCGGACGCGGCCGGGCCCCTTCCCGGCCGACGTCCGGGCGCTGCTGCGGCGGGCGGCCCGGCTGTGCGCCGGTCCGCTGGGCACGCCGGAGCGGCCCCGCGACGCCGAGGCCGAGCCGGCGGACGTCGACGTGGCCTCCGCCCAGCGTGTGCTGGACGCGCTGGCCGGACCGGCGATCCTGCTCACCCCGCTGCGCTCGGAGGCGGGCGAGGTGGAGGACTACCGCATCGACGCGGCGGCGCCGGAGTCGGTGGACGTCGCCGGGAGGCGCGGCAAGGAGCTCGTCGGCCGCCGGGTCCTGGAGACGTATCCGACGGTGGTGGACACCGCACTGTGGGACGGGTACCTGGAGACGCTCGCGACGGGAACGGCGTACGAGGGCGAGCCCTTCACCTACGAGGAGGTGGTCGCCGGCGTCCCGCAGCAGTCCGTCTACTCGGTCCGGGCCTCCAGGCTGGGAGACCGGCTGGTCGTGTCGTGGATCCGTCACGACACGAGCGAGCGCGAGGCACGGCGGCTGGCCGACATGCAGCGGCTGGGCAACCTCGGCTGGGCCGGATGGAACCTGGCGACGGACACCGTCACCTGGTCCGATCAGGTCTACGCCATTTTCGACCGCGACCCCCGCCACGGGCCGATGACGCTGGAGGAACTGCCGCGGCGCGTCCTCCCCGACGACCTGCCGAAGCTGGGCAGCGCCGTCCGGCGGCTGCTGAGCAGGGGGGAGGCCGTCGACCAGCCGTTCCGGATCACGACCGCCGACGGCGTCCGTCACCTGCGGCTCGTCGCCGAGGCCCGGACGGACGCGGACGGCACACCGGTGGAGGTGCACGGCTTCTTCCAGGACCTCAGCGCGCAGCGCGGCGTCGAGCTCGCACTGCGCGAGAGCGAGCGGGCCGTCCTCGTCCAGCGCGGCATGCTCCAGGCCGAGCGGGCGCTCGCCGCGAGCCTCCAGGACACCCTGCTGCCGATCCCCGACCAGTCCCTGGAGCTGGCCGGCCTGTGCATCGACGTCGCCTACGTTCCCGCCGACCGTGGGGTCAACGTCGGCGGTGACTGGTACAGCGCCATCGAACTCCCTGACGGCAGTGCCCTGTTCGTCGTAGGGGACGTGGCCGGCCACGGTCTGGCCGCCGTCGGCACCATGGCCCAGCTGCGCTTCACCACGAAGGGCATGACCGTCACCGGCTCGCCCCTGCCCGACGTGCTGCGCCGGCTCAACACCCTCCTGCTCCATACCGCTTCGGACCCGTCCGCCACCGCCACCGCCACCATGGTCATGGGCCGCTACCAGCCCTGGGACCGGCGCCTGACCTGGGTACGGGCGGGCCACCTGCCGCCCTTGCTGGTCCGCGGCGACCGGGCGGGCTTCCTCGACCAGCCGCCGGGCAAACTCCTCGGCGCCAGCTTCGACTCCTCGTACGAGCAGGCGGTCATCGAGCTGATGCCCGGCGACCGCCTGCTCTTCTACACCGACGGACTCGTGGAGGAACCCGGCGAGGACATCGGCGTCGGACTCGACCGGCTCGCCGCGTCCGCCCTGCGGCTCATCCGGGAGGGCCGCGGCGAAACCCTCGCCCGGACGCTCGCCGCGCTGTGCCCGGGCAACCGCGACGACATCTGCGTGCTCGACATCCACGTCCCGGACGACCCGTGAACCGGCGCACCGGGCTCGGCCGCGCCACGAAGCCGGCCACCGCTGCCCGCGCCCCGGCCGCAGGCTTGGACGGCAAGCGAACGGGTAGGCGCGGTACATCCCGAAAATTCCGGATGGGAGGAGCCATGGCAGCCTCAGCGGTTCATCCGACCGGGCACGGAGAGGGAGTGTGTGCCTGATGGCCACGGCGAACGGAGAACGTTTCACCGTCGAGGCGCGGTCCCACCAGGGGGCCACGATCCTGGCCATGGCGGGGGAACTCGACCACGACACCGCCGAGCCCCTGCGGCAGGCCCTGGACACCACGTGGCCGGACGGCAAGCGGCTGCTCGTCGACCTGACCCACCTGGACTTCTGCGACTCGACGGGCTTGAACGTGCTGTTGCGCGGCCGGCTCGCGATCCAGGAATCCGGTGGCACCCTCGAGCTGGTCGGCCTGCACCCACCGGTCGCCCGCATGTTCCACATCACGGGCGCGGACCGGCTCTTCCGGCTCCACACGGATCTGGAAGCGGCGCTCGCGACGTCCCAGCGCCCGTAGGGGAGGAGCACCCGTGGACGAGGGCCGGTCACCGGAGCTGACCCGGCTCCTCGTGCTGCACGGGGCCGCCGGCGCGGTCACCCGCTGCCGCGACTTCGCACGTCAGGCCCTCACGGAGTGGCGCTGGCCGCCGGCCGTCGTGGAAGCGGGCACCCCCGGCGCGGAGGCCACCGACGACGCCCTGCTCCTGGTCTCCGAAATCGTGGCCAACGCGTGCCTGCACGCGGGCGGACCCACCTCCCTGGTCCTGCGCTGTACGAGCGACCGGCTGCGGATCGAGGTGACGGACGGGAGCCCCGCGGCGCCACGGGCGACGCACCGGTCCGAGCCTTCCCGGCCCGGAGGCCACGGGCTCCTCATCGTGGAACGGCTGGGCCGGAACTGGGGCTGGTATCCACTCGACGGCAACGGCAAGTGCGTGTGGGTGGAGATCGGCTCCCCGCCGGGCGGGCTCACAGACCGAGGTCGAGGAGAGCCTTCTCGACGAGCTCGGTGGGCGCCGGGTGAATCCAGTACGGGGACCTGACGAGGGTGGACGCATCGATACCCAGGGTCATCGCCAGGACCAGGGGCTGGATGAGGGCGGGGGCCTGCGGGCCCATGAGGTGGGCGCCGAGCAGGCGGCCGGTGCCGCGTTCGGCGAGCACCTTGCAGAAGCCGGTGGTGTCCTCCATCGCCCAGCCGTAGGCGACGTCCGCGTACCGCGCCTCGCCCACCAGAAGGTCCAGCCCCCGTTCGCGGCAGTCCTGCTCGGTGGCACCGACCGAGGCGATCTGCGGTCGGGTGAAGACCGCCGCGGGCACCAGCTCGTGGTCGGCCGCGATCAGGTCGTCCGGGTGGCGGAGGTTGTGGCCGACGACCTGCGCCTCGCGGTTGGCGACGTGCTTGAGCGGCACCGGAGTGCACACGTCCCCGAGCGCGAAGACGCCTTCCGCGGTGGTGCGCTGGTACGCGTCGACGACGATGCGGCCGTCGTCGTGGGTGGCGACCCCGGCGGCGCCGAGGTTCAGCCGGTCGCCGTTGGGGACGCGGCCGACCGCGACCAGCAGCATGTCGGCCTCGACCGTCGAACCGTCGTCGAGGGTCAGCCGCAGCGCACCCGGACGGCCACCGACGCCGGTGACCTCCCGGCCGAGCCTGAGGTCGTAGCGGGAACGGGCCAGTTCGGTGAAGCGTGCCGCGACCGTCTCGTCCTGGGGGCCGAGCAGGCGTTCCTCCTTCTCGACGATGACCACGGAACTGCCCGCCGCGGCGAACACCTCCGCCAGCTCCGCCGCGACGTAGCCCCCGCCGAGGACGGCCAGGCGGCGGGGCGGGGCGTCGATCCGCATGATCGTGTCGGAGGTCTCGTACGGAAGCCCGGAGCCGGCGATGGGCGGGGGCACGAGCGGGCGGCCGCCGGCCGCGATGACGATCTGCCGGGCGCCGATGCCGACGGCGCCCTCCGCGAGGCCGATCCGCAGCTCCCGGGGGCCGGTGAACCGCGCCGTGCCCTCGTACACGGTGACGGAGTCCGCCTCCCGCCGGCCCCGGCGGCCCTCTTCGCGCTCGGCGTCCAGACGCCCGAACACCCGGTCGCGCATCTCCCGCCAGCGCACGCCGGACAGCTCCGCGTCCACGTCGTACGTGCCGGCTTCGCCGACGGTCCGGGCCACGTGCGCGGTGTGGGCGTACATCTTGCTCGGGATGCAGCCCGCGTTCAGACAGGTGCCGCCGAACCACCTCTCCTCGACGATGGCCACGTCCAGGCCGGCGAACGATGCGTCGATGACGGCGTTGCCGGAGCCCGCACCGATGACGACGAGATCGTGCTGACGCATCGCGCCAGGCTACGAGCCGTGCTGCGGACCGGCGCGTGGGGCGCGCCACCCGCCCGGCGCGTGTCGCCCGTCCGCCAGCCGGCCCGCCAGCAGGCAGGCCGGGTCACCAGGTCCAGCGGAAGCCCGCGGCGGCGTTCTCCAGGGACGGCAGGAAGCGGTGCACGGCGGAAGCGTCCTCGAAGCCGACCTGCTCCTCGAACAGCACCCGGCCGCCGCTGTGGTCGTCCCATACGGCCCACCAGAGCTTGCTCGGCGGCCGGCCGGGATCGAACTCCACGACGATGTCCACGTTCTGCGCACGGGCGTGCGCGACCCGCCGGTACTCCACCGCGGGGGCCTGGCCCGGGTCGAACCGGACGTCGTACTCCAGCGAGGCGACCTGCCCCTGCCTCAGCGGGCGCGGCAGCGTGATCTCCAGCACCGGGGTGCTCCAGTCGCGCTCGTGCCGGGCGGTGACCCGCCCGCCCCGCCGGACCGTCACCTCCCGGGCACCCGGGCACAGGCGGTGCGGGAAGCTGTCCACACCGTCCTCGCAAGCGATGATCGCCTGGGTGGTGCGGTGCCGGACCGGATAGCCGCCGATGCCTATGAAGCGCCGTTCGAAGACCGACACCGTACGGTGCCGCTGTCTCAGCGGCAGCCGCTGCTCCTCGCGCAGGGTGTTGGCCGGCGATGCGATACGGCCCGCGGGGTCGTGGAAGCGCTCGGCGCGGAGCATGTCGCCGTCCACCCGGCTCATCCGGAAGGCGCCGATGAACCAGTCCAGCGTCTGCGGACTCAGCACCTCTCCGGCCAGGGCGCGCTGCACCCGGTCCTTCAGGGCCCGAGGCAACGCCGTATCGGTGTCCGGCCGTTCCCCGGTCTCCCACAGGTGCAGGGCGATCACCTCGGCGACGGCCGCCTGGCTCACCCCGGCCGACGCCCCGCTCCGGCGGGCCAGCCGGGCCCAGCGGTCGCGGTACTCCACACGCTGGAGGAGCAGTTGCTGCAATAACTCGGCCGTGGCCCGGGCGTTGGCGGGACGGTCGCCACTCATCGTCGTTCACCTCTGGTCGCAGTGCGACGTAAATGCGACAGGCGGTTGCTGAGATGGAACCGGGCCGGAACCTCGCAACCCCCCGGTCCCGCCGCTTCGAAGCGTACCGGGGCCCGCGGCACCCGGCGAGGTGTTCGTCAGGATCGGGACAGCCGTCCGGAAGCCTGCCCACGGGGGTGATCATGTCCGACGATCTGACGGCCGACGAGGCGTTGGTACGGGAAGCGTGCACCCACGGCCGTCCGGCGGATCTGCACGACGGGCCGTCGGGGAGGCGGCCGGTGCGTGCCGGTGTACTGCTGGGGCTGCTCCTGGGGGTGCCCGCCGTGCCCACCGCGCCCGCCGTGCCAGGCGGAGGCCGGCCGGCGCTCGTCCTGCGCGGAGCGCGCGTCACGGGCTCCTTCGACCTGACCGCCGTGACGGTGGAACGGCCGTTCGCGATCGAGGACTGCTGGTTCGAGGCTCCGGTGGTGCTGACGGATGCCCGGCTGCGCGGTGTGCGGCTGTCGGACTGCCGGGTGCCGTCCCTGGAAGGAACCCGAACGGCGGTGGACGGCCTGCTCGATCTGGGGCGGATCCGGTCCGGGTCGGGAATCCGGCTGGAAGGTGCGCGCCTCTCCGGCGGGTTGCGGCTGGCCGGCGCCGAACTCGGCCCCGACGGTGCCGGTGTCGCGTTGGCCGCGTCGGGGCTGGAGCTGTCCGGCCCGCTGGAGGCGGCCGGGATGCGGGCGGTGGGCGCGGTGGTGCTCGGCGGGGCACGCCTCGGCGGGCCGGTCGACCTGGCCGGTGCCGCCGTCGAGCGGGCGGGCGCGGATGCGCTGGTGCTCGACCGGGCGGTCCTCGGTGAGCGTCTGCTGGCCCAACGGCTTTCGGTGGAAGGCCGGTTCCGGCTGTACAACGCGTCGGTGGCGGGCAGCGTCCAGCTGTCGGGGGCCCGGCTCGACAATCCCGGGGGGATCGCTCTCGGCGCGGCCGGGGTCTCGGTGCGCGGCGGGTTCTGGTGCGGGGACTCCTTCGCCGCCTGCGGAGAGGTCCGTCTCGTGGGCGCCGAACTGCGGGCCAACCTCTCGCTCCGCGGGGCGAGCCTCGACCACCCCGGTGGCAGCGCGCTGGACCTCGGCAGTGCCACGGTGCGTGACGTGGACGCCCGGGCGCTGGTGGTGCACCGGGGCGGTGTGTCGTTGCGCGGGGCGGTGGTCGGCCATCGACTGGACCTGACCGGAGCCCGCTTCACGTCGGCCGGGTCCGCAGGCGCCGGCTCCGCCCTCGCCCGGCTGGACCTCCACATGCTCCGGGCGGGCGAGGTGGTGCTGCAGCCCGCGGCACCGGTCCGCTGCACCATCGCCCTGGACCACGCCCGGATCGGGCACCTTCACGACGGCCCGGACGCCTGGCCCGCGGAGCTGGTACTGGACGGCCTCACCTACGAAGCCCTGAGCCCGGTCCTCCCGGCGCGCGCACGTCTTGCCTGGCTGGCCCTCGACCACTGCGGGGTCCGCCCGCAGCCGTACGAACAACTCGCCGGCAGCTACACCAAGGTGGGACTGCCGGTCGAAGCACGCGCGGTCCAGTACGAGAAGGAACGCCGGTCGAACCGCTCCCGCTCGGGCCCCGCCCGGGCGTGGGGCGCGGTGCAGGACATCCTGGTGGGCTACGGCTACCGGCCCTGGCGTGCGCTGTGCTGGCTGGTGCTGGTGGTCGCCGGGGCCGGCTCGGTCTTCTCCGCCCGCCCGCCCACGCCGCTGGAGCCGGGGCGGAACCTGGGCTTCAACGGGTTCGCGTACGCGCTCGACCTCGTGCTGCCCCTGGTCGACCTGGGCCAGGACCGGGCCTTCGTACCCGTCGGCACGACGCAGTGGCTGGCCTTCGCGCTGGTCGGTACCGGCTGGATCCTGGCCTCCGTGATCGCGGCGGCGGTCGCCCGGGCCGTCGCCCGGAGGTGACCCGGTACCGGTGCGACGCAACCGCGACACACGCGGGTTGTGGTGGTCCCCCAGGCGGCCCGTGGCCGACGAATCCCGTGGAGAGGACGAGATGCTGCCCACGTCAACCTCCGCCGGCGAAATGAGCCGGTGGTACGAACGCCCGCCCGACGCACCGCTGGTGCGCGGGGACCTCGTCGACGACCGACCGGTCGTCGGGATGGTCTTCACCCACCAGGCACCCCGCCACCGGATCCTCCTGGCGGGCGAGGAAACCCTGTCCGCGCCCCCGGACCGCGCGGTGCCGGCCGGCCCCGAGGCCGATCGCGCCGGGATCCTCCGCTCGGGCCCCGGTCCGGCGGACCGACTGGACGCCGGGCTGATACGGGCCGCCGCGGAGCTGGCCCCCGGCCTGACCGAGGCGGTCGAGCTGGCCATCTCGGTGCTGGGTGTCGAGGGCCGGTTCATCCGCTCCCTCCTGGACACGGTCGACGCCTCCCGGCACCATGCCTGGCTGGTCGGGGGCACCGTCCGGGACCTCGTGGGCGACGGAGCGGACGCACGTCCCAACGACCTCGACTTCGCCGGGACGATGCCGCCCGGCGAGCTGTACGACGCGGCGACGGCCGGGCTGCGGGCCGCCGGCCTGGGCGACTACTACCCCATGGTCAGCGAGGACAGCATGGTCTGCTCGGTCGCTCCCGCGCCCGGCAGGCCCCGGATCATCGAGTACAAGCCCCTGGAGGTCAAGGGCTTCCCGCTCCGGGTGTACGGCGGCGACCTCGTCGACGACGTGACGTGCCGCGATCTCACCGTGAACAGCCTGTACTACGACCACCGGCGCGGACTCGTCCTCGATCCGAGCGGTGCGGGCCTCGCCGACCTGCTGGCCGCGCCCCGCAGGCTGCGGACCCCGTTCGACGGCGACCATCCGGTACGACAGGCGGAAGTCCTCGTCCGGTTCCTGAAATTCGCGTTCCGGATGCCCGACGCCGACCGGTCCGCGTTCGCGGCCTGGGCCCGCGCACTGCCCACCGACCTGGCGGACCGGGTGCCTTCCCGCAACTGGCCGGCCCTGACGGGACTCTGGCGCCGCTGTGTGGCCGAGGACCTCGCCGCGCGCGCCGTCGACCTGGCGGCGGGCTACGGCCCTGGGGCGGGCCACGTCGCCCGGACCCTCCACGAGCGGAGCCGATGATGACGCACAGGCCGCTGAGCAACTGGGTGACCGCCGTCCGCCGGGACGGCGCCGGCTTCGGCCGGGTCCCCGGCACGACGATCAACGGAGGCGACGAGCGCGCCGACGCGCGCCACCTTCCGGAGTTCGCCGCCGGCTGGCGCCACGAGGCCCTCCGGCTGCCGGGCGGGGAGACGGTCCTGGGGCTCGTCCGCTCC
The DNA here is from genome assembly GCF_045160965.1 of Streptomyces sp. NBC_00207. Lineage (NCBI taxonomy): Bacteria > Bacillati > Actinomycetota > Actinomycetes > Kitasatosporales > Streptomycetaceae > Streptomyces > Streptomyces sp. NBC_00207. The sequence continues at coordinate 1,381,185 of NZ_CP130715.1, forward strand.
GACCGGTCCGAGGCGGTCGTCGAGCTCACGGGCACCGCCCGACCGATACCGGTGACCGCCGAGGGCGCCCTCGTACTCGCCTCGGTCGAGGACCACTGGCCGCCCCGCGCCTTCGATCCGACGGCGGCCGCCGTCCTGGCCGCGCAGGACGAGGACCTCCGCCATCTGCTGCTCGCCCGGCTGGTGGCGGAGGGCGCAGAAGGCGCCGGACCCGTTTCCGAGGTCTTCCACATCCTTCCGTGGCACCGCGTGGACGCCCTCGCCCGGGCGGTGACCTCACTGGTCGAGGGGGCGGTGACGGCTCCGGACATCCGGCTGGGGTACGTCTTCGCCCCCGCGGGCTCACGGTTCACCGCCGCGCTCGAACAGCTGGACCACGGCCTGCGGTCCGCGGAGCGTTCCACCGCCCGGACGGGCGCGGGCAGCCTCTGCGCCCGCCTGCTCCTGCTCGACCCCGACCGCCTGCCCGCCTCCACCAGGGAGGGGCTGCGGGAACTGCTGGCGGTCCTGCACCGGATCGACCCGTTCCTGCGGGCCAGCGCGCAGCGCGCAGCGGCCCGCCTGGCCGCCGCCGACCACGGGTGGACCCCGGCCGAGCTCGACTCCCGTTTCGCCGCCGCCGCCGGATCCACCCAGGAGGTCCGCCGCGCCCGTGCCGAACTCAGCCGGGAGCCGTTCGGCCTGAGGATCGCCGTCACCTCCACGGGCAGCGTGGAGATCGGCGTGGAGGCCGCCCTGCCGGCGGAGGAGATCGAGCGGGCGACCACCGCGTACGGGGCTCTCCTTCTGCCCGTGCGGGTGGAGGGCCTGCGGTCCGGAGGACGGCTGCTGGTGGCCCTCGACCACCGCCGCGGCCGGCTCTCCGGCAGCGTCACGGCGCCCCTCGCACCGGGTGCGACGACCGTACGGATCGACCAGGACGGACCGCCGCTCGGGTCCGACGACCTGCCACTGGCCGACCCGGCCGAGGTGCGGGACTCGGCCCGGGCGGCCGACACCCGCAGCGGCCGCAGGATCTGGTCCGACCTGGCGGCGGGCCTGCCGGCCGGACACCCCGTCCGAGCGGCGATCGAGGAGGGGATCGGGTGAGCGCGCCCGGCAGGACGGCCGACGCCGACGCCGCCACCGACGGCAGTGCCCTGGCCGACGGCCGTGCCCTGGCCGACATCGTGGCGGCACTCGCCGATCCGCCGACCGCGGGCCCGGAGGCGCTGGCGCAGCGCCGCGCGGACCTCGTCGGCCCCTCCCGCCCGGCCGCACGGTGGGTGGCGGAACTGGTCGCCGCGGGCGACCGGGCCTCCCTCGTGCGGCTGTACGGGGAGACGACCGCCCTGCACGAGGAGTTCGAGGAGCTGCTCGGCGCCACCACACCGCCGGCCGTCGCCGCCCGGCTCCGGTCGGCCTCCGGTCTGGACGACGCCTTCGACGACGACCAGCCCGGCGCCCTGCACGCCTTGCGCGTGCTGGCCGGACTCGGGCTCGCCCTGGTGAGCGAGGAGCCGCCGGACGGACCGCTGGCCACGGCCGTGGTCTGGTTCGAGGAGGCCTGTTCCTCTCCTGCCACCGCCCCGGTCCGGTGGTCGCCGGCGGATCTCGCGGCCGGGGATGCCCGGCTGCTGCGGGCGCTGGAGCGACTGCACGGGCTCGCGGCCGGGGCCTCCTCTTCCGGGGCCGCGTACACCACCGCCGTGACGCTGACCTGGCTGGCGCGCGGCAGGATCGGCGCACTCACCCGGGAGACGGTCGCCGTGGGCGTGCTGTTCGACCGGGGGGCGACCGGCGAGAGCGGTCGGCTCAAGGCGACCTTCGTGCCCGGCCTGCCCTCCGCCCTGGTGCCGCACCCGGAACGGTCGGCGCTGTTCAACGCCGACCGTGACTTCGGCGCATCCCTGGACCTGGCCTGGAAGCTGGCGGGCGGTGACCGGATCGACGGGACCGTCCTGTGGTGCGTCGAGGACACCACCGAACCGGTGCTCCACATCCAGGACGCCTCGCTGGGCGCTGCCTTCGCCGTGGTGCTCGACGAGGTGCGCCGGGTGCAGCGGCCCCTGTGGAGCCTCCGCCGAGCGCTCGTCTGGGCCACGCGCTGGCTGGTCTGGCTGTTCCTGCTGCTGTGGCGGCTGCGCCCGGCCAACGCGGTGACCGGGCGCCTTGACGAACAGGGCGTCCTGCAGTCGGTCGCGGGCTACGAACGGAAACTGCGGGCGGCCGGAGCACGCCGACGGGTGATCGTCCCCTCGTACGACCGGGAGGCCGCCGGGCTCGCCAACAGCCGCCTGGAGGCGGAGTACGCGCGGGCGGACATCGTCCCCGTGCTCACCTGGCGCAGGGCGGCGCGCAAGGCCCGCCAGTACAGCCTGCTGGTCGGCCTGCGGCTGCTGGCCGCCGTGATCACCGTCGGTCTGCTGCTCGCCCTGTGGGCCAAGACCGCCGCCGACGCGGACGCCCGACGGGCCCGGACCGCCCGGCAGGTCGAGCGACTGCTCAAGGAGTCCGCGGACCGGCGGTCGGAGGATCCCGCACTCGCGCTGCGGCTGGCCCTGGCGGCCGACCGGATCACCTCGACGCCCAGGACCAGGAGCACCCTCGCCGAAGGCCTGCTGACCACCCGCTACCGCGGTGAGCTGCCGCGGGCCGCGAAGGTGCCCAGCGCGCTCGCCTACACGGCCGGGGGCCGCGTGCTCGCCGCGCTCGACGGCGAGCAGGTCACCCTCTGGGACGTCGCCGGGCGCCGGGCGGCGGGGCACTTCCCCGCCCGCGCGGCGACCGAGGCCGCCTTCGCGGCCTCGGCGGACGGCTCGGTCCTGGCCGTCGGAGCGGCCGAGGGAGCCGGCGTCGAACTGTGGGACGTACGCCGCCCCGACGCGCCGGTGCGGATCGCGACGGCCCCGGTGACGAAGGAGCCCCGGGCCGTGCGCCTCAGCGGCGACGGGCGGCGCATGGCCGTCCTGAGCGGGAAGGAGTTCGAGGAGGCCGGCGAGGTGACGGTGTGGGACGTCTCGGTCGGGGCCCATCCGGCTCGGCTGTCCGCCGTCCCGGTCACCAGCGCGCACGTGGTGGCGCTGAACACCGGTGGCGACCTGCTCGCCGTGGCGGCCGGCCGCGCCGTCGACTTCCTGAACCTCTCGGCGCCGGGCCGGCCGGCGAACGCCGGACGCATCGATCTCACCGACCAGATCAACCAGACCACCGACATCGCCTTCGCCCCGGGTGACGATCCCAGGTTCTACACCGCCACGACGAGGCCGGGTGCCGCCGGAATCGGTGCGGGCAACCGGTTCGTCGTGGCCTGGGACATCTACGACCCGCGGTCTCCGCGGGAGCTGAACGAAACGGAGGGGCAGGGCCGGATCCAGGTCGGCGCCACGGGTCTCCTGACCACGATCGGCGACGACGGGGCCGTCATCGTCGGGGGCCAGCGGCTCCAGCCCGACGGCGGCCGGGCGAACTCCCAGCCCCCGAGGGCGGACGAGGCACCGGCCGTCTCGGTCTCCGCGGTCAGCCCGGACGGCCGTACGGTGGCCACCGCGGGCGCCGGGGCCGTGATCCGGCTCTGGGACACCGCCGACCTGAACGGCTTCGAGAGGGTCGGATCGGTGATCGGCTCCTTGACCGACGCCTTCGACTCCCGGCACGGCGTCCTGGCCACCGTGCAGGGCTCCGGGCCGGGCACCTCGACCAAGACCATCGTTCTGCTGAACGCGGCCAAGGGTTCCGGGTACGAGGTGCTGGCGCGCTTCCCCACCACCGCCGCGGACATCAACCGCATGGTCTTCGGCCCGGACGGCCGGACCCTGCTGTTCGGGCGCCACGACGGCGTGATCGGGCGGCTGGACGTCTCGCAGCCCCGGAGCCCGAAAGCCCTGCCCGACCTCCCCGCCCGCACCGGCACGGTCGACTACCTCGCGATGAGCCCCGACGGGAAGGTGCTCGTCTCGGCGGGGGACGGCCGACTCGCGGTCTGGGACACCTCGGGCACCGAACCCGTCCCGACGGTGACGCTCGACGGCTCCGAGTCGGGGCAGCCCGACGCGCCGGCGAGCCCCGACGCGGGCCGGAGCGAGACGGTCCTCCCCTCGATGTCCGGCCCCCTGGACGACGATCACGGCGAGGTGCCCGGCGATGACGGCGAAGTGCCCTACGGTGACGGCGCGGTGCCCGACGACGACCCCGTGCCCTTTTCCGGCCCGGAGGCGACGGCGGCACCTCACGTCACGGACCCCGACGACGGGAAGCGGGCAGTCGCCTTCGCGCCGGCCGGCCGGACGCTGGCCGTCAACGACACGTCCGGGAAGATCTCACTCTGGGACCTCTCCGACCCCCGTCATCCCCTGAGGACGGCCCGGATCGAGGGCGGTGACCCCCAAGACCCGCTCAGGGCCGTGCAGTTCAGTCCGGACGGCGGCACGGTGGCGGCCGGCCACAAGCGGTGGACGGTCACCGATCCGCACCACCCGAAGGCCGCCCCCGACCTGCCGCTTCCGGCGGGTCTGCGCAGGATCGACCTGCTCGCCTACGGTCCCCACGGAGCCGTGGCGACCAGCCTGGAGCGCTACGACGCCACGGTCTGGTACCTCTCCGACGGCATGGCACCGGTCAAGGCCGGGCGGGTCGTCCACGCGGCGCAACCGCACTCGCTCCACCTGCCCGAAGGGCGCGTACTCTCCGCCACGTTCGAGAGCTTCCTGATCCTGGACATCACGAACATCACCGATGTCACCGCCGACCCGGCCGCCGCGGCGTGCCGTGCCGTCGGCCGGTGGCTGAGCCGGGAGGAATGGGCCGAACACGTACCGGACGCGGACTACACCGTCGGCTGCACCTGACGCAGCACCTCACTTGCGACGGCCTTCACGGCCTCGGGAGCCAACCGGGCCAACAGGTGCAGGCGGTGCGCTGCCGCTGGTCGGCGAACGACCGGGCCACGCTCTCTGCGCGGTCCGGCTCGTTCGCCCGGGCGAATGCGGTCGCCAGGTACCAGGCCAGCTCGCATGGCCATGCGCTCGGCTCGGCCGAACTCGCCCAGGTAGACAAACTCGGGTGCGATCTCAGAATGCGCGCTCGCCCGCCCGTAGGGCCCGTCGACCGCGAGCGAGCGCCTCGGCGCTTCCGGCTTTGCCCGCTCGGGCCAGGCACCCCATCACGGTGGTCTGCACCGGGGTACTGCTGATGTACGCGCGGACCTTCGAGGCGATGGCCCGGGTGACGGCGTCCGACGCCCCGGCCGAGGCGGTGCTCAATCAACCCGCAGGTGCCCTCAGCTCAGGCCCTCATGGTTTCCTACAGCCCTTGTACGCGTGCGCAGTTGGATCACACGCTCTTCCGCGAAGGGGCGTCCGGGGGCGGGTGGACGCTGGCTATGCTCACGGGGTGATGACAGCTCGGTCGCGTTCCGGCGGCCAGTCGACCACCTCGCTGGTGCGCCGACTGGTCACTGCCGGGCTGGCCTTGCTGCTGCTCAGCCTGGTCGGCGTGTGCTGCTCTTTGACGGAGCACAGCAGCGAAACGGCGGGCGCGCAGGCCGCCTCCGCCTCCTCGGCGAACACGGAAGGCCAGACCGAGGCATCCGCCGCGGGCTGCCCCGAGGGCGAGAGCCACTCGGCAGTCGAGGGTGCGCGCCGCTCGGGCGCACCGTCATGGACGGCGGACGAGCCCGATCTCGCCGCGGCACTGCACGAACGTCGGACTTCTCCGAGTGTCAGGTGTGCGCGGCCCACCGAGCAGGTGAAGCAACCCGCTGCCGCTGCATCCGACCACGTCAGATCACAGGTCGTCCTTCAGGTGTAGGTGTCGGAGCTTTCCGACGACACCCACGCGCACGCTGCGGAATTCACAGATTTGCCCACAAAACGGCGTTATGTTCATTGCGCCTCGGCTTCTGGCCTCGCATTCCTGCCACCTGTGCGCGCACCCGCCCGTGTCGTTTCCCAGCCTCACGGCTGAGGAAGTGACTGCCGCTCGGAGGACCTGTGCTCCGCCCGCCCCCGCCGCGCTCGACCCGCCTGGTTCCGTCTTGGCCGGAAGTTCTCCTCGCCTGTGCGCTGATTGGGCTGCTTCTCGCCGCCGTGCACTGTTCGTCGTACCTGTCCAACGACGGCCACCGACACCTCTCCCTGTCCGCACCGGCTGCGCCGGACGGATTCGCGGAGCCCTCCGATGAGCAGGAGTACCCGGACCGCCCGCAGCACGACCACGGCTCTGCGTGCGCCTCGCCCTGCCTGACCACGTGGGCCTCTGCGAACGAGGTCCCGCGTCCGGCCGATGGGCCGGCAGCCCTTGCTTCGTCGGAGCTCAGGGTGCTGCCTGTGGAGCAGGTGGCCCCGGCCGCCTTCGGCTCCGGTAGATCATCCATAGCGCGCACCGGCCGTTCCACGCTCGCCGACGTTTGCCGGTGGCGGATTTAGGCCGCTCGTCCCGCAGCCGCACGCGGCTGCCGCATGCCGCTCTCCGGGCCGGGCCCTGCCTTGCCGGTGCCCCGGCCGGTCACGGCGTGCCACACGAACGAGTAGCCGACGCCATCACCGAACGAACGAAGGCACAGCCATGCATTCTTCGACCACCGACACGTCGTCCACCGGCCGCTTGGCCCTGTCCGAACTGGTGGGCAACACCCCGCTCCTGCGCATCTCCGAACCGCTCGCACCGGCGGGCCGGGGCTTCTGGGCGAAGCTGGAAGGCTTCAACCCCGGCGGCATCAAGGACCGCCCCGGCCTGCACATGGTCGAACGGGCCCGCGCCCGCGGCGACCTGAAGCCGGGCGCGCGGATCATCGAGTCCACCAGCGGAACCCTGGGCCTCGGTCTCGCCCTGGCGGGCATGGTCTACGGCCACCCGGTCTCCCTGGTCACCGACCCGGGCCTGGAGCCGTCCATGACCCGGCTGCTGACGGCGTACGGCGCCCAGGTCGACATGGTCTCCGAGCCGCACCCCACGGGCGGCTGGCAGCAGGCCCGCCGCGACCGGGTGCAGCAGCTCTTGGCCCAACACACGGACTCCTGGTGCCCTGACCAGTACAACAACCCGGACAACACCGCCGCATACACCCCACTCGCCCTTGAACTGGCCACCGAGCTCCGGCACATCGACGTGCTGGTGTGCAGCGTCGGCACCGGCGGCCACTCCGCGGGGATCTCGCGCGTACTGCGGCAGCTCTACCCCGAACTGACGCTGGTGGGGGTGGACACCATCGGCTCGACGATCTTCGGGCAGCAGGCCCGGCCCAGGTTGATGCGCGGCCTGGGGTCGAGCATCTACCCCCGCAACGTCGCCTACGAACACTTCAGCGAGGTGCACTGGGTGTCCCCGGCCGAAGCCGTGTGGACCTGCCGTCAGCTGGCCGGCTCCCACTACGCCACCGGCGGGTGGAGCGTCGGAGCAGTCGCACTGGTCGCGGGCTGGCTGGCCCGCTCGCTCCCGAAGGACGCGCGCATCGCGGCGGTCTTCCCCGACGGCCCCCAGCGGTACCTCGGCACCGTCTACGACGACGGCTACTGCGCCGCCCACGGCCTGCTCAACCGCCCGCCGGCGCCGGAACCGGACCTCATCGGCCGACTGGACGAGAAGGAGGTCACCCGCTGGACCCGGTGCACTGCCGTCGTCGACCCACTCACCCTCGGCACAGACCGTGAGAACGAGGCAGCCGTGAAGCGCGCGTTGGACCCGCAGGAGCAGGCCCGGTGAAGGACACGATCGCTCAATTCCGCTCGTACAACGGCAGCATCCGACTGTTGATGGTCAACCAGTTCACCATCAACCTCGGCTTCTACATGCTGATGCCCTACCTGGCCACCTACCTGGCCGGACCGCTCGGCCTGGCCGGATGGCTGGTCGGACTCATCCTCGGCGTACGCAACTTCAGCCAGCAGGGCATGTTCCTCATCGGCGGGACACTGGCCGACCGCCTCGGCTACAAGCCCATGATCATCGCGGGGCTCATGCTGCGCACCGCGGGCTTCGCGACCCTCGGGCTGGTGGAGTCCGTCCCCGCCCTGCTGGCCGCGTCCGCCGCGACCGGCCTGGCCGGCGCCCTCTTCAACCCCGCCTCCCGCGCCTACCTGGCCGCCGACGCGGGCGAGCGCCGCGTGGAGGCCTTCGCCCTGTTCAACGTCTTCTACCAAGCGGGCATCCTGCTCGGCCCGCTGGTCGGCATGATCCTGACCGGCATCGATTTCAGCGTCGCCTGCCTGGTGGCAGCAGGGATCTTCGCGCTCCTCGGCGTCATCCAGATCAGGGCCCTGCCGGCCCGGCGCCCCGATCACGCGGAAACCTCCGACGGGGGCCGCGAGGGTGTCCTGCGGCAGTGGCGCGGGATCTTCGCCAACCGTCCGTTCCTGCTGTTCTCGCTCGCCATGGTCGGCTCGTACGTCATGTCCTTCCAGGTCTATCTGTCCCTGCCGCTGGAGGTCAGGCGCCTGGGTGGCGAAGGACGGTTCGGGACGGCCGCGGTGGCTGTCCTGTTCGCGGTCTCCGGGCTGAGCACGATCGCCTTCCAGACCAAGGTGACCGCTTGGTGCAAGGCCCGGATGGAGCCGGGCCGGGCGCTCACCCGGGGGCTGCTGGTGATGGGGACGGCGTTCGTCCCGCTGCTCCTCGCCTCGGCCGTGCCGGTACCGGACGGCGGGGCGGGCCTGTGGGTCCTGGCAGGGTTGCCACCGGCGCTCTCGGCACTGCTGCTGGCGCTCGGCACGATGATCGCCTACCCGTTCGAGATGGACACCATCGTCCGCCTCGCGGGCAACCGTCTCGTGGCCACCCACTACGGCCTGTACAACACCATCTGCGGAATCGGCATCACGGTCGGCAACCTGCTCACCGGCATGGCGCTGGACGCCGCACGCAGAGCCGGGTTGCCGGCACTCCCGTGGGCGGCGTTGGGACTGCTCGGCCTGGCCTGCGCGGCGGCGCTACACGCGCTGCACCGTACGGGTCGACTGTCACCTGCCCAGGCCGAAGGAGGACGTCAAGCCGTGGCCGCCTGACCGGCGCCGGGACGTACGGACAGGGGGCGGCGGCCACAGCCGCCCCCTGTCGCCTCGCGCATGCCGGCGCAAGCCACGCCGCACAGGCACACGGATTGCGGTGCGGTCGGCGGAGCACCGCCGGCCGCACGGTCTTGCCCCGTCTCCAGCGCGCGGACCACGGCAAAGACCGTGAGCGCGGGGCCCGCAGTGACGGCCGCCACTCTCCGCACGTCCAGACCACCGCCTCGGCGGGCCGCGACCGACAGCAACCCGCCTGTGGCGATGCCGACAGGGACGGCAGGGTCATCGAGGCCGGTGCGACGAGTGCGCCGCCGACGCTTTGCACCGCATGTCCGGCGACCTCGACCCACGCCGTGGCCGCGGCCGCCACCGCGACGGGGTGGACAGCGACCTCGCCTCGCCGCCCGCGGATGATGCCGCTTACGATGCGGACATGGACGTGCAGGTGAAGCGAGCGAGGAAGCCTCTCGGGCTGCGCTCGTCCCTGCTCCTCGTCCTCGCCGTACTCGCGGGGCTGGTGGCCATGCACGGCCTGGGGCCGGGCGCTTCCTTCCCGGTGGGCGCCCACGCGGGGGCCGGTTCCCACCACGCGTCGGCCGCCGGCCACGAAAAGACCACCTCCGATGCTCCGTGCCCCGACGGCTGCGTTCACGTAGGTGATCCGGTCGGCGGCGGACGCGGCGGGCATGCCGAGCACGCCGATGCGACGTGCGCGGCCACCGGCACGGCCGGTGCACCCGTCCTGCCCGCCCCCGCGGTCCTGCCCGGCAGCACCGGCTCCGAGGCGGTCGTCGCGCACGGGATCGTCCCCGACGCCACTGCCTGCGGACGGGCACCACCGTCACTGAGCGAGCTGCAACTCCTGCGTATATAGGGCGGCCCCGGCAGGCCCGGCCCTCAGGCGGCCGGTGACCTTGCCCCTCAGCCCCGCCCTTCCTCAGCACGCCCGCATCCGCGCGTGCCCCACAGCAGGAGTTGCACCACCATGACCACCAAGCGTTCCCTGATCCGCCGCGCCACCGTCGTGGCCGCGGCCGCCACCGCCGCCCTCGTTCTCGCCGCCTGCGGCGGGAACGGCGACGACACCGGTTCGGCCGGCAGCGACCAGAACACGGCTTCCCCGGCCGCCTCCGCCCCGGCGCGGCAGGGCGACCACAACGCGGCCGACTTCGCGTTCGCCCAGGGGATGATCCCCCACCACCGCCAGGCCATCGAGATGGCGGATCTCGCCGCGACCCGCGCCGAGGCCGCCGACGTGAAGAAGCTCGCCGGCGAGATCAAGAAGGCTCAGGACCCGGAGATCAAGACCCTCTCCGGCTGGCTCACCTCCTGGGGCGAGCAGGTCCCGGCCACGGGCGAGGACCACGGCGGACACAGCATGTCCGGCATGATGGCCGCCGAGGAGATGAAGCAGCTCGGGGCCTCCTCCGGCAAGGCATTCGACACCGCCTTCCTCCGGCTGATGGTCAAGCACCACGAAGGCGCCGTCGCCATGGCCAAGACCGAGCAGTCCGACGGGAGTTACCAGCCCGCCAAGGACATGGCCGGAGCGATCATCACCTCCCAGAGCGCTGAGATCGCCCGGATGAACACCCTCCTCGGCAAGAGCTGACCGGCATCAGCCCGCCCGGTGCGGGCAGCCGGCCACGGCTGCCCGCACCCCCGCCGACCTCGCCCCGGCCGCGCCAGGCACCGAAGCCCCGCCGACCGTCCGTACGGCGATCCGCGCAGCCCGCTCGCGCCGCAAAGCCCTCCCGGCCAGGCACCTCGGATACGTCGGCTACTTCGCGCATCCTGCTCGTCGCCTCCTCCACGGCTCCGGAAACGGGCAGTGACCCCGGCACCGGTTCGGGCGGGAGCGGGACCCTCCAGGAGGAACCGACCGTCACGGGCAGCACGCAGCCCGCGCCGCAGACCCAGGACGAGAAGGCCCACAACGACGGCCACGGACGCCGACCCAGCGGATCACACCACCGGCGGCTGCCCGGCGCCACCGAGCAGAACGGCCAGCAGCCGCCCTGTGATCGCCTCCGGTTCGTCTCCGCTTCCGGGAACGCGTGTCATCAGCAGGTGGTGAATCGTGCCGACGAGCGCGAGCGCGATGGTGGCAGCGTCAGCGTCGGCGGGCAGTCGGCCGCCGCGCTGCTCCGCCTGCAGGTAGGCGGTGAAGGCGTGCTGAATCGCATCGAAGGCGGGCGCGCCGGCCTCAAGGCCCTCCCGGGTGTGCAGCGCGGCCGCCGGGCGGGTCATCGCCAGCCCCACCACCGCCGGCGGCAGGGCCTCCAGCAGGGCGAGAACGATGCCCTGAAGATTGGCCGCCACCGTGGCCTGCCCCACCTTGGCGTCCAGCGCCTCGGCCCGGCGGGCGCTGCGCGCGAACCGGTCCAGGACCAGCTCGGCGACGAACTCGTCGAGTCCGGCGAAGTGCGTGTGCAGGACGCCCTTGGCGCAGTCCGCCTCCGCCGTGATCGCGCGGCTGGTCAGGGCCGCGGCGCCGTCGCGGGCCACCACCCGCTCCGCCGCCGCGAACAGCCGCTCGCGCAGGTCGGGAATCGCCACTCCACGAGGTGACACAACGGCCCCTTTCTCCAAGCCCATTGAAAGTATGGGCGATCGCCCATACTGTTTGGGCACTTGCCCATACTAGGGCCGGAGGGCTGTTCCGTGCTCCGGCGGGAGGGAGTTCACCCATGGGTCAATTCATCAACACCGCGCAGGCCGAGGCGTGGAACGGCTACGAGGGTGAGCAGTGGGCCCGCAGCCAGGAACGCTGGGACGCCGTCAACGACGGCTTCAACCAGCCCCTCCTGGACGCCGCGGCCATCTCGGCAACCGATCACGTACTGGACATCGGCTGCGGAGCCGGCCGCACGACGCGCCTGGCCGCCCAACGGGCGGGTGAGAGCCGGGCCCTGGGGCTGGACCTGTCGGGTCCGATGCTCGAGCGGGCCGGGGCGAGCGCGGAACGCGAGGGGGTGCACAACGTGTCCTTCATCCAAGGCGACGCACAGGCCCATCCGTTCGAGCCCGGGGCCTTCGACGCGGCCATCAGCCGCTACGGCGTCACGTTCTTCGCAGACCCGGTCGCCGCCTTCGCCAACATCCGGCGCGCACTGCGCCCGGGTGGACGGCTGGCGTTCATCTGCGCGGCGGAGGCCGAGGCCAACGAATGGCTCCAAGCGCTGGCCTCACTGAACGGCATCCTGCCGCTCGGAGGCTTCGGCGCACCCGGTGGGCCGGGCATGTTCTCGCTCACCGACCCCGACCACACCCTCGCCCTCCTGACCTCCGCCGGTTTCAAGAACGCCCGCGTGGAGCGCGTGGAAGCCACCGGGAACTGGGGGAAGGACGCCGAGGACGCCGCGGCCTTCCTGCTCGACTCCGGCCCCGGCCGCCACCTGCTCAGCCAGGTCGCACCCGATGCCCAGGAGCAGGCCCGACGGGCACTGATCGACGGGCTGCGCCCCTACGAGAACGCCGGGGCCGTGTGGCTGCGCAGCAGCTCGTGGCTGGTCACCGCGGCAGGTGGGGAGATACAGGGCGACTGAGGCCGTCAGGCGGACACCATCGCGGCTCCGGCGATCAAGGGGTTGAGCAGGCCGGTCGCGGCCAGCGGAAGGTCGGCGCGGCCGCCGAGGCCGACGTTGTCGGCGAAGTCCTCCCGAGGGGCAGGGGCCCCACTTTGGCGGCGGCGCCGGAGTCATGCCCCTGCCCTCGCCCCATCTCCGCAACCGATCACTCAGACCACTACGGCGTCGGACGAACATGCAGCCCCGGGCATCAGAGGCGCTCCGTCATGAGCGATTCGGAGCATCTTCTTGCCTGGCTGCAGGACTGGTACGCGCACCAGTGCGACGGCGGCTGGGAGCACGAGTGGGGTCTGAAGATCGCCACGCTCGACAACCCCGGCTGGACCGTCGAAATCGATCTGGAGGAGACGGACTTGGAAGGACGCGAGTACCCCCGCCAGGACGTCAATCGCAGCACGCACGACTGGGTCTGGGCCTGGACCGCCGAGAAGACCTTCCACGCCGCGTGCGGCCCCGGAAACCTCACCGAGGCCTTGCGCTCTTCCGCACCTGGGCCACTACGGCCACTCCCTGAGCCAGTGCAGAGTCAAGAGCTGCAACTGCACCAGGCAAGGCGGCCGCCGGCGTATATGAAACGTAGATGGACGGCTGCGAGTCTCCTCGGCAGAACCGCCCGCAAGCCAGCCAGGGGCCGCACACGGCACCTGGACCAAGAGACAGGATCCACCGTGCCGCACATCCGCACGTCCGTCACGCGCCGTCTGGCCTTCCTCGTCCCCGCCGCGCTCCTCGCGCTGCTCGCCGTCGGTGCCACCGCCGGCGCCCCCGTCCTCACCGCGGACCGCGGCACGAGCATCTCGGCCGACGACGTCAGCGGGCCCCGCCCGCGCCATGACCACAACGAGTTCAACAGCCGGGCCTGACCGCCACGCCCGTATCCAGCAGGGTGCGGGCCTCCTCGGCCTCCGGGAGGCCCGCCCGCTCGAACACCTCCAGCGCCTCGCCCGCGTGCCTCAGCCCCTCCTCTCGCCGGCCCGCCGCCAGGCAGACCCCGGCGTGGATCAGCAGGGCGTAGCCGCGGTCCCGGCCCCGGCCCGGCACCGTGCGCAGATGGGCCACGGCCCGGGCGGAGGCCTCCAGCGCCTCACGGGTCCGGCGGAGGTCGCTCAGCGTCCGGGCGCAGCGGTAGTCGGCCTGCGCCCGCTGGCCCGGGATCCGGACCGCGTCGCACAGGTCGAGGCACTCCTCGTACGCGGCCAGTGCCTCCTCCAGCCGGCCGAGCTCGTGCAGGGCCTGCCCGCGCACGCACAGCGCGTGCGCGACCCCGTGGTGGTCGGCCATCTCCCGCAGCGCCTCCAGGGCCTCCTCGCACGCGGGAAGCGCCTCGGCCGCCCGGCCGCCGCGGACGCGGGCCAGGGCGGCGTTGAGGGTGATCGTCAGAGCGCCCGAGCGGTGGCCCTGCTCCCGTGCCAGGACGAGCGCCTCGTCGAAGCACTCGGCCGCCTCGCCGAAGCGGTGCTCGAACTGGGCGATCACCCCGAGGTCGTTGTACGCCTGCTGCAGGATCGCCCGGTCGCCCGCCCGGCGGCAGGCCCGCACGGCCAGCTCGGAGGCGGCGCGGGCCCGGCCCAGATCGGTGGCCTGGAGCGCCGCGTTCCCGATGAGGAAGTGGGCGCGCCCGGCCGCGCGGTCGTTGCCGCGCAGCGTCGCGGCCCGGGCCAGTTCGGCAGCGGTCGTGGTGATCCGCGCGTAAGGGATGTCCTGCCCGAAGGAGCTGAGCGCGACCAGCAGGTCGGCGGCCATCGTCAGCTGCTCCGGGTCCGCGGCGTCCGGCCGCCGCACCACGAGCTGGACGGCGTGCAGCGCGCAGTCGAACTCCGCGACGACCCAGTCGCGGGCCTCGGTCAGGTCCGCGAGCCGTCCCTCCCCCGGTTCGACGGCCGCCGCGACGATCGAGCGGTGCACCGGGTCCCCGGGGATCATCCACTGGAAGGCCTCGGCCGCCATGCCCAGCAGGTGGTGCAGGAGGCGGTGCTGCACCGGCGGGCCGGGCTCACCGGCCGGGGCCGGCAGGTTGAGCGCGAAGTCCCGGCCCAGCTCGTGGTGGCGGTAGCGGCCGGGCTCCGGTGATTCGAGCAGGGCGGCGTCCACCAGGGCTTCGAGCAGCTCCTCGGCCGCCGGCTCGGCCAGGTCCAGGGCGGCGGCCGCCGCGGCGAGCCCGATGCCGGGCCGGGAGACGGGGGCGAGCCGGCGGAACACGCTCGCCTGGGGCCCGGTCAGCTGACGGTGGCCCAGCTCGAAGACGGCGGCGACGGCCAGGTCGTCGGCCCGCAGTTCGGTCAGCCGGCGCCGCTCGTCGGCGAGGCGGGCCACCAGGTGCGCGACGGTCCATCCGGGCCGGGCGGCGAGGCGGGCGGCGACGATGCGGACCGCCAGCGGCAGCCGGGCGCAGGCCTCGACCAGCGCGGCCGCGGCCTCCTCCTCCCGGTCCACCCGGTCGGCGCCGACGATCTGGCGCAGCAGCCCGAGCGCCTCCGCCGGGGTGAACTCCGCGAGCTGGACGTGGCGTCCCGACAGCAGCCCGCCCAGGCGGGCGCGGCTGGTGACGACCACGGCGCAGCCCGCAGCGCCCGGGAGCAGCGGTTTGACCTGGGCGGTGTCCCGGGCGTCGTCGAGCAGCAGGAGCAGCCGGCGGCCGTCCAGGACGGTACGGAAGAGCCGGGCGCGGTCCTCCGTCGAGGGCGGCACCTCGCGGCGGGGCACGCCGAGGGCGCCGAGCAGGCTGGCCAGGACGGTGCCGGGGTCGGCGGGGTCGCTGCCGGTGCCGCGGAGGTCGGCGTAGAGCTGGCCGTCGGGGTAGGCGTCCTTGACGAGGTGCGCGACCCTCAGGGCCAGGGCGCTCTTGCCGATGCCGCCCATCCCGCTCACGGCGGCGACGGCCAGGGCGGTGCGGGCCGGGTCGCTCAGGACGCCGGTGAGGGCGGCCAGTTCGGCGGCACGGCCGCTGAAGTCGGCGATGTCGGCCGGGAGCTGGGCGGGCCGGACGTACGCGGCCGCGGCCTGCCCCTGCGCGAGGTCGGGCGCTGCGCCGGCCCCGGACACCGCGGCCCGGGCCCCGTCCCGCATCCCGGCATGGCCGGCTCCCGGGTCCCCGGCCCGCGGAGCCCCGAAGTCCTCGGGAACCCCGGTGGCGGCCGTGGCCCCCGGCTCGTGCGCACCCGCCACAGTGGTCCCCGGCAGCCCGGCCGGACCAATGCCGTACGCCCCCGCCGGCCCGGCGGCGGGCGGCCCCGCGAACCCGGGCGGTGCCCCGGCAACCCCGGCGGACGCCGCCGGGAACCCCTCGGGTCCCGCGGGCGCGCCGCCGGAAGCCGGTGCGCCGCCCGGGGCGACACCGTGCGCTCCCGCGGGCGCCGTCGGCGCGGCGCCGGAGGGCGCGGCCGGGAGCCGTGCGGGCGGCTTGCCCCCGCGGCCGGGGGCCGGGGATGCGGGGGCCGGGAGGAGGGCCGGGTCGCCCGACAGGATGCGGGCGTGCAGGGAGCGGAGGTCCGGGCCCGGGTCCAGGCCGAGTTCGTCGGCCAGCACCTCGCGGGCCCGGCCGAAGACGGCGAGGGCGTCGCCCTGCCGCCCCGCGGCGTACAGCGCGCGCATCAGGAGCCCGTACGGGCGCTCCCGCAGCGGCTCCTCGAGGATGAGGGCGGTGAGCTCGGGGACGGCCCGCTCGTGCCGCCCGAGCAGCAGGTCCACCCCGAGGCGCTCCTCCAGCAGGTGCAGCCGCAGCTCCGCCAGGCGCGAGCGCTGGCTCTCCGCGAACGGCCCCGGCACCCCGGCCAGCGGCTCGCCCCGCCACAGGGACCCGGCCTCGGCCAGGGCTTCGGCGCAGACCTCCAGCTCCCCGGCCGCGTGGGCGCGCGCGGCCTTCGCGGCCAGCTCCTCGGCCCGTACGGCGTCGACCGAGCCGGGCGGCACCGCGAGCCGGTAGCCGTCGTTCGCGGACTCCAGGATCCGGGCCCCGGTCTTCCCGGACTCCCCGCCCTCCAGCAGCTTCCGCAGCCGCCAGACGTAGGTCCGCAGGATCATCACCGCGGAGCCCGGGGCGGACTCCCCCCAGACCGCGGCGGTCAGTTCGTGCAGCGGCACGACATGGCCCGCGCGGAGCACCAGGGCGGCGAGGGTGGCCTGCTGCTGCGGCGGTCCACCGGTCGGCACCGGTCCCCCGTGGGACACGCCCACGGATCCGAGCACGAAGAATTTCACGAGGTCCCCCTGTGCGTTCCCCCTGTGCGCGCGCACAGCTCCACACGGCGGTTGGTCCCCAGTTGTCCTGGCCCGCCGTTGTACGGAGCGTCATCCTAAGCGGTTCACATGACCATGCCGTCGGAATGGGTCGCGGCGGCGGGCCGGCCGGGCCGGGCCTGCGCGGCGGAGCGGAGGGACCGCGTCCGGGTCACACCCATCCGAGGCGGGCCGCGCGCAGCCCCGCCTCGAACCGGCTTCGGGCGCCCAGCCGTTCGATCAGCGAGGCCATGATCCGCCGGGCGGTGCGGGCCGAGATGTGCAGCTGTCCGGCGGCGGATTCGTCGGTGTGGCCCTCGGCCAGCAGGCCCAGCAGGGAGCGCTCCTGCTCAGTGGGTACATACACGGCCTCCGACGGATCCGCGCCCAGCGGTATGGCCGCGCCCCACTCCCGCTCGAAGAGCGCGACCAGTGGGGCGATCATGCCGGGCGCGGAGAGGAACAGCGCGCCCTGACGGCTGTCCGCCGGGTCGATGGGAACGAGGGCGTGGGTCCGGTCGACCAGCACCATCCGGGTCGGCAGCGCGGCGACCGTACGGAAGACCCCGCCGCCCGCGAGCAACGCCCGGCTGTAACGCAGGGTGCCCGGATCCTCCCGTACGAGGTCCAGCCCGATGGTGCGGATGGCGACGCCGCGGCCGAGCACGAGGGCGTCGTTGCGTTCGGCGGCCTCCAGCGCGGCCGCGGACTGGGGGCCGCCCGGCATGAAGGTCAGCACCTCGGTCCTGGCCTCCAGCGCCAGGCGCTCCAACCGCCGCTGCACGGCGTCGAGTCCGGCCAGCCGCTCGACGCCCTCGGCCGGGCGGCCGCCGGAGCCGGCGCCCGCGAGGATCCGGACCAGGGCCTGCTGGTGGCCCGCGGCCTGGCGGTGCCGGCGCACCAGTTCCTCGTGCTGCTGGTCCAGGAGCCGCTGCATCCCGAGGACCGGGTCGACGACGGTGAAGCGGCCGGGCGTCTCGAAGGACGCCTGGACCAGGCGCAGCGCGAACAGCCGGTCGAGGCAGTCGCGGACCCGGTCGGGCTCCACCCCGAGCCGGGCGGCAAGTTCGACCAGTCCCAGTTCGGGCCGGGCCAGCACCTCCTCGTACACCGTCTGGTCGAGCTCCTCCAGGTCGAGCGTCACGGACATCGGTTCCCCTCTTGGCATGCGGTCGTCCCCGTCGATCTGTGAGCAGCCTGCCTGCCGGAGATCTACGTGACATAGACGCGCCCTCTACGCGCGTCAACGTGGCCTCCGGCCGGCCGTCGGCAGGGGCCCGGCCGGGGGCGGCTGTCCCAAAGCGTCCTGGCCGCTTCCGCCACCCCTGAACCCGTTCCCCCAGGTCAACACCTTGGCCAGGATGGAGGCGTGCCGCTCGGCACCCCTTCCCCACTCCCGATGAGGGCACCTCCATGACTTCTCGCGTCCACACCACCGTCCGTCCGGTCCGCACCGCTGCCGTGGCCGTCGCCTGCGCCGTGCTCGCGCTCACCGCCGGCGGGCCGTCCGGTGCGGACACGGCCGGGGCCGCCACCGTCCGGGCGGCCTCGGTGCCCCTCCCGGCCGCCCCGGGCGCGGTCACCAACGGCCTCATCTGGGACTGACCCGGCCGCGTGGAGCTGACCCTCGTCTCTCTCGTCCCGCCCGGGCCCGGCCCCGGTCCCGCGGACGACGGCCGCCTGCTGCGCCTGCTCTGGGGCGCGGCCCGCCCGGGGGAACGACTGGAGCACATCAGCGTGCGGAGCGGTCCGCACGGCGTGGACCTCGGACTCTTCACCGTGGCCACGCCCGGCACGACCGCCGCGGAGGCCGCCCTGGCCATCTGCCGCCGCGTGCTCGCACCTCCCTCCCCCTTCCACGGCTGGCACCTCGCCACCACATCCACCAGCCTCGCGCAACCCGGCGCGATCCCCACCACCACGACGTGACAGGAGCACCCGTGACCAACCCCTTCGAGGACGACGAAGCCACCTACTTCGTCCTCGTCAACCAGGAGAACCAGCACTCCCTGTGGCCCGCCTCGATCGAGGCGCCCGCCGGCTGGACGGCCACCCACGGCCCGGCCTCTCGCCAGGACTGCCTGGAGCACATCGAGAAGACCTGGACCGATCTGCGTCCGGCCACCCTGGTCGCCGCCCTCGGGGAGCGCTGAGCCGATGACCGTCCAGCGCACCGCCCGTCCCCGGCACTACCTGATGTGCCGCCCGTCCCACTTCACCGTCGACTACCGCATCAACCCCTGGATGGATCCGGCCAAGCCGACCGACACCGACCTGGCCGTCCTGCAGTGGGAGCGGCTGTACGCCCTCTACCAGGAGCTCGGGCACACGGTCGACCTGATCGACCCGGTTCCGGGGCTGCCCGACATGGTCTACTCGGCCAACGGTGCCACCGTGCTCGGCGACCGCGTCCTGATGGCCCGTTTCCGCCACCCCGAGCGCGCCGCCGAAGCCCCCGCCTACCAGGCCTGGTTCGAGGCCAACGGCTACGCCGAGGTGGTCGCCCCGGAGCACGTCAACGAGGGCGAGGGCGACTACCTGGTCGCCGGGTCCCGGATCCTGGCGGGCACCGGCTTCCGCACCGACCCGGCCTCGCACGCCGAGGCCGAACGGGTGCTCGGCGCCCCGGTGGTGGGCCTGACCCTGGTCGACCCGCGCTTCTACCACCTGGACACCGCCCTCGCCGTGCTCGACGACGACGAGATCATGTACTTCCCCGGCGCCTTCTCGGCCGAATCGCAGACGGTGCTGCGCGAGCTGTACCCCGACGCTCTGCTGGCCACGGAGGAGGACGCCGAGGTCTTCGGGCTGAACGCGCTCTCCGACGGGCGGAACGTCCTGCTCGCCGAGGCCGCCCGCGGGCTCGCGGACCGGCTGGCCGAGCGCGGTTTCACGCCGATCGGCGTCGACCTGTCCGAACTGTTCAAGGGCGGCGGCAGCGTCAAGTGCTGCACCCTGGAGCTCCGTCACGCCGCGCAGGCGCCGGCCGCGGGTGGTGCCGCATGAGCCCGCACCCGACCACCCCCGCAGCGGCCACCGCTGCCGAAGCCACCGCCACCGAAGCCACCGCCACCGAAGCCACCGCCGCCGAGGCCGCCTTCGCGGGCCTCCTCGACTGGCTCGTCGAGCCCGGCGCCCCGGCCACCGTCCGCGCCCCCGGGCTGGCCGACGCGGCCGCCGCGCGGGACTGGCTCGCCGAGCACCACGCCGAACTGCGCGCCGGACTGGACCGGTTCGGCGCCGTGTACGTGAGCGGGCTGCCGGTCCGCAGCGTCGACGACTTCGCCGTCGTCCGCGACGAGCTGGTCCGCCGGGCCACCCCGTACCGCGAGAAGGCCACCCCCCGCAGCGACTTCGGCTCCGGCGTCTTCTCCTCCACCGACCTGCCCGCCGCGCAGGCGATCCGCCCGCACAACGAGAACAGCTACACGCTGACCTTCCCCGGCCTGCTGCTCTTCGGCTGCCTGACCGCCCCCGAGGAGGGCGGCGCGACCCCCGTCACCGACTGCCGCGAGGTGCTGCGCTCGCTCCCCGCCGCTCTGGTCGAGCGGATGCGCGCCTGCGGCTGGGTCCTGACCCGCACCTACTCGGAGACCCTCTCGGTCGCCTGGCAGTCCGCCTTCGGGGCCACCGCCCGCGAGGAGGTCGAGGCGTACTGCGCCGAGAACGCCATCGCCTGCGCCTGGGACGAAGAGGGCACGCTGCGCACCAGCCAGGTGCGGCCGGGCATCGTCCGCCACCCGCAGACCGGCGACGAAGTCTGGTTCAACCACATGGCGTTCTGGAACCGCTTCTCGCTGGACGAGGAGCTGCGCGAGGTCCTGCTGGACGAACTCGGCCCCGAGGGCCTGCCCTTCGACACGGGTCTCGGTGACGGCGTCCCGCTGACGGAGGCGGACCTGGCGGCCGTCAACGCCGCCTACGAGCGGGCCACCGTGCGCCGCGCCTGGCAGCCGGGAGACCTGCTGATCGTCGACAACGTCCTGACCGCGCACGGCCGCGACCCCTTCCGCGGCGACCGGCGGATCGTCGTCGCCATGGGCGACCCGGTCGCGGTGGCGGACTGCGCCCCGACCGTCGCCCCCCGTGCCGGAACCGTGGCGGCGGTGTCCCGTGGCTGAGCCGACGAACCTGGTGGAGCGGTTCCTGGAGACCGCCCGGACCTTCCCCGGCCGGGCCGCGGTGCACGCCGCGGACGGTGCCCTGACCTTCGAGGAGCTGGCCGGGCGCACGGCCCGGCTGGCGGCGGCGCTGCGCGCGCTCGGCGTCCGCCCGGGCGACCGGGTCGGCGTGAGCCTGCCCCGCGGCACGGGCTGGGCCGTGGCCCCACTGGCGGTGTGGCGGGCCGGTGCGGCCTACGTCCCGCTGGACCCGGCGTACCCCGGGGAGCGGCTCGCGCACATCGCGGCCGACGCCGGGCTGCGTGCGGTGGTCGCGCGGGCGGGGGCCGCGGCCGAGTGGGCCGAGGGCCTGCCGGTCCTGGACCCGGACACGGCGCACCCGGACACGGCGGCGCCTGCCGCGCAGGCCGACGCGGAGCCGTCCGGCCGTGCCGGGCACCCGGCCACCGCGGCCTACGTCATCCACACCTCGGGCACCAGCGGACTGCCGAAGGGTGTGGAGGTCACTCACGCCGGCGTCGCCGCCCTCGTCGCGGGCCTGGAAGAGCGGGGCGTCTACCCGTCCGGCCACCGCGTGGTCGCCTGGAACGCCAGCCTGTCCTTCGACGCGTCCGTGCAGCAGTGGGTCCGCGTGTGCCGCGGCGACACCCTGGTCGTCCTGGACGACGAGGACCGCACGGACCCGGCCCGGCTGGACGCGCTGCTCGACGCGTACGGCGTGACCGACCTCGACTGCACCCCCTCGCACTGGCGGCTGACCGGTCCGCGGCTGCGGCCCGGGCGTCCGCTGCGGCTGCTGCTGGGCGGCGAGCCGGTGCCGGAAGCGATGTGGCGGGCGCTGGCCGAGGACCCGGCCGTGGAGGCCTGGAACCTGTACGGCCCGACCGAGTGCACCGTCGACGCCACCGCGACCCGGATCACCGGGGCCGCCCCACGCCTGGGCGAGCCGCTGGCCGGGGTCCGCGCCCAGATCCTCGACGAGGGGCTGCGGCCGGCCACCACGGGCGAGCTGTACCTGGCCGGTCCGGGCGTGGCCGTCGGCTACGTCGGCCGGCCCGGGCTGACCGCCTCGCGGTTCGTCGCGGACCCCTTCGCCACCGACGGCAGCCGGATGTACCGCACGGGCGACCTGGTGCGCTGGCGGGCCGACTCCGGTCTGGAGTTCCTGCGCCGCACCGACCGGCAGCTCAAGGTCCGCGGCTTCCGGGTGGAGCCGGGCGAGCTGGAGGACCGGCTGCGCGGCCACGCGGCGGTGGAGGCGGCCGTCGCCGTGGCCCGGACCGGGCCGGACGGCGACACCCTCCTCGCGGCGTACTGCGTCCTGGCTCCCGGGGCCCGGGTGACCGACGCGGAGCTGAGCCGGCACTGCGGGGCCGCGCTGCCCGCGTACTTCGTCCCGTCCGTCTTCGTCACCGTCGACGCGCTCCCGCTGACCCCGAACGGCAAGGTGGACACCGAGGCGCTGCCGCCGCTGCCGACGGCCCCCGCAGCCGGGCCGGAGTCCTCCGGGCGCGCCCCCGAGGGCCCGCTGGAGGAGCTGATCGCGACCGTCTGGGCCGAGGTCCTCGGCCGGGACGGCGTCGGCGCGGAGGCCAACTTCTTCGCGCTCGGCGGCCATTCGCTGCTGGCGCTGCGCGTGGTGTCCCGGCTGAAGAAGAACGCCGGGATCGCGCTGCGGACCAAGGACGTCTACCGCTTCCCCGTCCTCGCGGACCTGGCCCGGCACGCGCAGTCGGTGCACGCCCTGGCCGCCGGGGAGGCCTCGTGAGCGTCCTCGACACCACCGCGGTGCGCCTGAAGGAGACCGGGGAGGGCGCGCCCACTCTGGTCTGCCTCGCCTTCTGCGGCGGGGGCACCGCCACCTTCCACGACTGGATCCCGGCCCTGCCCGACGGCGCCGGCCTGGTGGCCGTCTGCTATCCGGGGCGCGAGGGGCGGTTCGCCGAGGAGTTCGCCCGGACCTGGGACGAGCTCGCGACGGACGCCGCCGCCGGGGTCGCCGCGGTGGCCGGGCAGGGACCGTACGTCCTGTTCGGGCACAGCATGGGCGGCTGGATGGCCTTCGACGTCACCGTACGGCTCGCCGCGGCGGGCGCGCCCGCGCCGCGCGCCCTGGTCGTCTCCGCCTGCAACGCCCCGGACCGCGGGGTCACCGACCGGGACCGGTTCCTGGACCGGGGACAGCGCGACGACGAGCTGGTCGGCTGGATGAGCACCCACGGCCTGCTGCCCGAGCACGTCCTCGAAGAGCCCGAGCTGACCGAGATGGCCGTGGAGCTGATGCGGGCCGACCTGGCCGCCCGGGACACCTTCACCCACACCCCCGGCGCCCGGACCGGCGTCCCGCTCCAGGTCTTCTCCGGGGACGCGGACCCGGTCATCGGCGAGGACGTGGGGCCGCGCTGGGCGGCGCTGACCGACGGACCGTTCCGCCACGACGTCCTGCCCGGCGGCCACTTCTACACCCCCGAGGTGTGGCGGGGCCTGCCCGCCCGGATCACCTCCCTGACGGCCGGGGCCGCCGCGGCCCCCGCACCCGTCCTCTCCGTGTCCGCCGCCCTTCGAGGGACGGCGGCCCCATGACGAACGGCAGCTCCATGACCTTCTCCCCCGCCTTCGGCATCAGCCACGTCGAGTCCTACGTCGCCGACCTCGCGTCGGCGGCGGCCGAGATGACCGGCCGCTTCGGTTTCCGTGCGGTCGCCCGCGCCACGTCCGCCGACGCGGAGTCCCTGCTCCTGCGCCAGGGCCGGATCTCCCTCGTCCTCACCCAGGCCCGCTCACCGCACCACCCGGGCGCCGCCTACGTCCTGGCCCACGGCGACGGCATCGCCGACATCGCGCTGAGCGTGCCCGACGTGGCCGCCGTCTTCGACGAGGCGGTCTCCCGCGGCGCGGTCCCCCTGGCCGTGCCGCGCCGGCACCCCGACGGCCGCACCCGGGCCGTGATCGCCGGGTTCGGCGACGTCGTGCACACCCTCGTCGAGCCGGATCCGGCCGGGCCGCCCCCGGGCTTCACCCCGCTGCCGGACGCCGCCGCACCGGACGCGGACGGCGAACTCCTGGAGGAGCTGGACCACTTCGCGGTCTGCCTGACCGCCGGACAACTCGACCGGACCGTGGAGTTCTACACCCGCGTCCTCGGCTTCCGCATGATCTTCCAGGAGCTCATCCGGGTCGGCGCGCAGGCCATGAACTCCAAGGTGGTGCAGAGCGCCTCCGGCGAGGTCACCCTGACCCTGATCGAGCCCGACACCTCCCGCGAGCCGGGGCAGATCGACCGGTTCCTCGCCGAGCACGGCGGCGCGGGCGTCCAGCACATCGCCTTCGCCTCCCGGAACGTCGTCCGGGCGGTCGGGGCGCTGCGCGAGCGCGGCGTGGAGTTCCTGAGCGTCCCCGACACCTACTACACGATGCTCGCGGACCGGCTCGACCTGGCCCGGCACTCCACGCAGGAGCTCCAGCGCATCAGCGTCCTGGTCGACGAGGACCACGACGGGCAGCTCTTCCAGATCTTCACCCGCTCCACCCACCCGCGCCGCACCCTCTTCCACGAGGTGATCGAGCGGTTCGGCGCCCGCACCTTCGGCAACGGCAACATCAAGGCCCTGTACGAGGCCGTCGAGGCCGAGCGGCTGGGCGCCGGAGAGGTCCTGCGGTGAGCGCCGGTCACGACACCGCGCCGGTCCCGGTCCGGCTGGAGGACTTCGCCGGACCGGCCCGCCGGGCCCTGCCCCCGGAGATCTGGGACTTCATCGCGGGAGGCAGCGGCGAGGAGCTGACCCTGGCCGCCAACCGGGCCGCCCTGGACCGGATCCGCCTCGTCCCCCGCGTCCTGTCGGGTCCCGCGGCCCTCGACACCTCGGCCGAGCTCCCGGGCGGCCGGGCGGCCCTGCCCGTGGCGGTCGCGCCGATGGCCTACCAGCGACTGCTCCACCCCGAGGGCGAGCTGGCCACGGCCCGCGCCGCGGCGGCCGCCGGGGTGCCGTTCACCCTGAGCACGCTGAGCAGCGTGCCGGTGGAGGAGGTCACGGCGCTGGGCGGGGTCACCTGGTTCCAGCTGTACTGCCAGCGGGACCCGGGGCTCACCGCCGAGCTGGTGCGGCGCGCCGAGGACGCGGGCTGCGCCGCGGTGGTGGTCACGGTCGACGTCCCCTCGATGGGCCGGCGCCTGCGCGACCTGCGCAACGGCTTCGCCCTGCCGGCGGGCGTGGCGGCCGCCCACCTCGACCCGGCCACGACCCGCCGGGCCGCCGAGCGCCGGGCCGGGACGTGTGCGGTGGCGGAGCACACCGCCGAGTCCTTCGCCCGCGCCCTGGGCTGGGACGACCTGGCCCGGCTGCGGGAGCAGACGGGACTGCCTCTGATCGTCAAGGGGATCCTCGATCCGGGTGACGCCGCGACCGCGAGCGCGGCCGGTGCGGACGCCGTCGTCGTCTCCAACCACGGCGGCCGCCAGCTCGACGGCGCCGTCGCCAGCGCGGACATGCTGCCCGCCGTCCGGGCGGCGGTCCCGCCGTCCTGCCGGCTGCTGCTGGACAGCGGGATCCGCGGCGGGACCGACGTCCTGAAGGCCCTGGCGCTCGGCGCGGACGGGGTGCTGCTGGGCCGGCCCGTCCTGTGGGGCCTGGCCGCGGACGGCGCGGAGGGCGTCTCCCGGGTGCTGGGGCTGCTGGCGGCCGAACTGCGCTCCGCCCTGGAGCTGTCGGGCTGCGGCACCCCCGCCGACGCACCCTGGCTGACGACGCTGGGGGCGGGCCGGTGACCCGCACGGCCGTGGCCCTGGACCGGGCCGATCTGCACGCGTCCCTCGCGGACCCCGCGCTGCTGTCCATGACCTTCCTCAACGAGATCGCGGGACGGTTCCCCGAGGCGGTCTCCTTCGCCCCCGGGCGGCCGACGGAGGACTTCTTCGACCCGTCCGACCTGCACCGCTATCTCGACACGTACATCCACCACCTCACCGCGGACAAGGGCTACGACGCGGCCGGGGTGCGGCGGGAG
Organism: Streptomyces sp. NBC_00207; assembly: GCF_045160965.1. NCBI lineage: Bacteria > Bacillati > Actinomycetota > Actinomycetes > Kitasatosporales > Streptomycetaceae > Streptomyces > Streptomyces sp. NBC_00207. The sequence goes on from NZ_CP130715.1 coordinate 1,407,096, forward strand.
CTGTTCCAGTACGGCCGCACCAAGGGCGTCGTGCACGAGCTGATCGCCCGTCACCTCGAACGGGACGAGGGCATCGTCTGCGACCCGGAGGCCGTCCTGGTCACGGTGGGCGCGCAGGAGGCGCTGTGGCTCGTGCTGCGCGCCCTGAAGGCCGGCCCGCAGGACGTGGTGCTGGCCCTGGACCCGACGTACGTCGGGCTGACGGGCGCCGCCCGGCTGCTGGACCTCCCGGTGCGGTCGGTGCCCGAGGGCCCCCGCGGGGCGCGTCCGGAGCAGGTGCGCGAGCGGATCCGCGAGGTCCGCGCGGCCGGGGAGCGGCCCCGGGCGCTGTACCTGGTGCCGGACTTCTCCAACCCGAGCGGCCACTCCCTGGATACGGGGACGCGCCGGGAGCTGCTGGAGGTCGCTGAGCAGGAGGACGTGCTGCTGCTGGAGGACAACCCGTACGGGTACTTCCGGGTGGCGGACGGCTCCCGGCCGCCGACGCTGAAGGCCCTCGACACCGGGCAGCGGGTCGTCTACCTGGGCTCGCTGTCCAAGACCTGCTTCCCCGGCGCCCGGGTGGGCTTCGCCGTCGCGGACCAGCGGGTCACGGGGGCGGGCGGCCCGGCGCTGCTGGCCGACGAGCTGGCCCGGGCCAAGAGCATGCTGACCGTCAACACCCCGCCGGTGACGCAGGCGCTGGTCGGCGGCATGCTGCTGGAGCACGGCGGCAGCCTGCTGGAGGCCAACCGCCGCCAGATCGACGTCTACCGGCGCAACCTGCGCTGTCTGCTCCAGGGGCTGAACCGGCGGTTCGCCGGGATGCCCGGGGTCCGGTGGATCGCCCCCGCGGGCGGCTTCTTCGTCGTGCTCGACGTGCCGTTCCCGGTGACCGACGCCCTGGTCGAGGAGGCCGCCGTCCGGCACGGGGTGCTCTTCACGCCCATGCGCCACTTCAGCGGCCAGGAGCGGGCCGGGCGCCAACTGCGGCTGTCGTGCAGCTCCTTGGACCCCGAACGGATCGAGGACGGGCTCGACCGGCTGGCGGCGCTGATCGACGAGCACGGCCCGGCACCGCATGGCTGAGCCCGCCACCCCGCCCGCACCCCTCCCCCCTTGCCCCGCACCATCCCGAGAAGGAACGTCCATGCACACCGACGACGCGCCCGGACCGCGGCATTCACTCGTCCGGCTCCTGATCCATGCCGTCCGGCGCAACCCCGCGGCGGTGGCCGTCGTCGACGGCGGCGTAGCCCGCACGTACGGCGAACTCGACCGGCTGTCCGCCGAGATCGCGGGCGGGCTCGCCGCCCGCGGCCTGGGACCGGACGACGTGGTCGCCGTCCACGGCGAACGGTCCTGGGAGCGCTGCGCCGCAGTGCTCGGCGCCTGGCGGGCCGGCCTGGGCGTGGTCTGCGTCGACCCGGGCATGCCCGCTCCGCGGGCCGCGCGGATCGCCCGGCTCTGCGCCCTGCTGGTCCGTCCCGACCACACCGCGCCGACCGGTCTCGGCCCCGCCGAGGTCGCCTTCGGCGAGCTGCGCGGGGCCCCGCTGGAGGAGCTGCGCGAGGGGACCGTCGGGTACGTGATCCCCACTTCCGGATCGACCGGTGAGCCCAAGTCGGTGGCCGTCCCCCCGTCGGTGCTGGCCGCGCTCGGCGACTGGCACGTGCGGCACTGGGCCCACGACCGCCCGCCGCACACCCTCCAGGCGGCCTCGATCGGTTTCGACGTGGGCTACGAGGAGATCGTCACCACCTGGCTGGCCGGGGCCGCGCTGGTCGTGGTCTCCGACGAGGAACGCCAGGACCCCTTCGCGCTGATCGACCTGATCCGCGAACAGCGCGTCGCCCGGCTGTTCCTGCCGGTGGTGGGGCTGCACGCGCTGGCCACGGCCGCCGTGTTCGAACCGGACGCGATGCCCGACCTGCGGGAGATCGCGGTCGCGGGCGAGCGCCTCGTCGTCAACTCCGAGGTGCGGGAGTTCTGCGCGGCCGCCGGGGTCGCCCTGGTCAACGAGTACGGGCCCAGCGAGACCCACGTGGTCACGCAGTACCGGCTGGACCCGCGGGAGGCCGCGTCCTGGCCCGAGCACCCGCCGATCGGCGGCGCCGTCGCCGGGGCGGAGCTGCTGCGCGAGGCGGACGGCGTGCTGCGGCCGTTCGCGGCGGGCGAGGAGGCGGAGCTGGTCGTCGGCGGGGGCAGTGTCGGCCTCGGCTACCTGGGCGACCCGGAGCTGACCGCGGCCCGCTTCCGGACCCTGCCCCACCGCGACGGGACCCCGCGCCGTACGTACGCCACGGGGGACGTCGTCCGGTTCGACGGGGCGGACTTCCACTTCGTGGCCCGGGCCGACGACCAGCTCAAGGTGAGCGGGTACCGGGTCGAGCCCGGCGAGGTCGAGGCGGTCCTGGGCGCGGTTCCGGGGGTCCGCCGGGCCGTGGTGGTGGCGGTGGAGGTCGCGGGCTCGCGCCGGCTCGCAGCCGTGTGGACCCGGACGGGGGCGGACGGCCCCGGGCCCGTGGAGCTGGCCGCGGCGTGCGCGGCGCACCTGCCCGCGTACATGGTGCCCCGGCACTTCCGGCCCGTGGAGGACCTGCCGGTGACCGCCAACGGAAAGGTCGACCGGGCCGCCCTGCGGGCGCTGTTCGCCCCGGCCCGCACCGCCGTCTGACCAGCACGCGCAGGCCCGTGGAGGCCCGCGGCGAACGAGAACGAGGAAGACATGAGGGGAATCGACGTGACCGAGGCGGAGCAGATCCTGTGCGGTGTCCTGGCGGACCTGTTCGGAATCCCGGAGGTCGGCCCGCAGGACGGCTTCGTCCGGCTCGGCGGTGACAGCATCATCGCCGTGCAGGTGGTCGGCGCGGCCCGCCGGGCCGGGCTGCGCATCACCGTCCGGGACGTGCTGGCCCTGCCGGACGTGGCGGCCCTGGCCGCCGCTGCCCGGCCGCTGGCCCGGTCCGCCCGGTCGGGTGCCGACGACGGGGTCGGGCCGGTCCGGCCGACGCCGGTGATGCACTGGCTCGACGAGCGCGGCGGGCCCGCCGACCGCTACTACCAGTACCTGGTGGTACGGACCCCGGCCGGACTGACCGGGCAGAGCGCGGCCGAGGTGCTCCAGGCGGTCCTGGACCGGCACGACATGCTGCGCGTGGTCCGGGACGGCTCCGGCTGGCGGACCCGCCCGGCCGGGTCGGTGCGCGCCGCGGAGTGCCTGCGCCGGGTGGCGACGGAGGGCCGCGAGGCCACCGCCGAGGAGGTCGGGCGGGAGGTGCACGCGGCCCGCGACCGGCTCTCGGTGGGCGGCGGGGTGATCGTGCAGGCCGTCTGGTTCGACGCCGGGGCCGGGCTGCCCGGGGCGCTGGCCCTGGTCGTCAACCACGTGGTCGTGGACGGGATCTCCTGGCGGGTGCTGACCGGCGACCTCGCCCGGGCCTGGGAGGCGGTCGCCGCCGGCCGGGCCCCCGCCGGCGCCCTCGACCCGGTGGCCACCTCGTTCCGCCGCTGGTCGGAGCTGCTCACCTCGGAGGCGGCCGGGGAGCGGACGGCGGCCGAAGCCCCGTACTGGAGCGGTGTGGTGCGGCCCGGTGCGGGCATCGCGGGCCGCCGCCCGCTGGACCCGGCCCGCGACCACGAGGACCTCGCCGGGCACCTCGCCCTGAGCCTGCCCGCGGCGACGGCCGGGCCGCTGCTGACGTCGGTGGCCGACCGGCTGGGCGCCGACGCCAACGAGGTGCTGCTGACCGGGCTCTCCCTGGCCCTGGCCCGGTGGGAACCCTGCGGCCCGGAGGTCCTGGTGGAGCTGGAGGGCCACGGCCGGGAGGACATCGGCGCCGAGGCCGACCTCTCCCGCACGGTCGGATGGTTCACCACCCTCTTCCCCACCCGCTTCGCCCTGGACGGCCTGGACGCGGCGGACGCCGAGGACGGCGGCCCCACCGCCGGTGAGGCACTGCGGCGGGTCCGGGAGCAGCTGCGGGCGATTCCGCGCAAGGGCATCGGGTACGGCCTGCTGCGCCACCTCGACCCGGTCGTCGGCAAGGAGCTCGCCGCGGCGGAGCCCGCGGGCCTCGGTTTCAACTACCTGGGCCGGCTGGGTGGTCCGGGCGGCGGCGACTGGCAGCTGCTGCCCGCCCACGGGGCCCGGCTCGACGCCCCCGGCCCGGGCATGCCGATGGCGCACGCCGTCGAGGTGAACGCCTTCGTCCTGGAGTCGGCGGACGGGCCCGTCCTGCACGCCGACTGGGCCTGGGCCGACGGCGTCCACGACGAGGCGGAGGTCCGGGCGCTGGCCGAGGGCTGGTTCCGGATGCTCGGCGCCCTCGTCGTCCACGCCGACCGCACCGGCCCCGCGGTCCCGTCCACCGCCTTGCCCGCCTCCGGCCTGACGCTCGACGCGATCGGCCAGGACGAACTGGACGACCTCGCGGCCTCCCTCGGCCTCCACTGACCCCGACCGGACCGCACCCCCGCCCCGCCGCCGCTCTCCGACGGTCTCCAAGAAAGCGACATCACCCATGAACACCAGCCGGCCGGCCATCGAGGACGTCCTGCCCCTCTCCCCGCTGCAGGAGGGCATGCTCTTCCACTCCGGGTACGACGAGGACTCCAAGCACCTCTACATCGCCCAGTTCACCGTCGACCTGGACGGGACGCTCGACGCGGGACGGCTGCGCCGGGCCGCCGGGGAGCTGCTGCGCCGCCACGCCAACCTGCGGGTGGTCCTCACCCACCGCAAGAACGGCGACCCCGTCCAGGTGGTCCGCCGGGACATGGAGCCGGCCTGGCAGGAGCACGACCTCGGCGCTCTGCCCGCCGGGGCCGCCGCGGAACAGGCCGCGGAGCTGACGGAGGAGGACTGGGCGCAGGGCGTCGACAGCCGCCGCCCGCCGCTGCTGCGGTTCACTCTGCTGCGGCTGGCGGACGACCGGCACCGACTTCTGGTGACGGCTCATCACATCCTGCTGGACGGCTGGTCGTTCGGGCTGCTCTTCCGCGAGCTGTTCACCCTGTACGCGGGTGGCGAGCCGGAGCCGGTGCGGCCCTACCGGGAGTACCTGGCGCACCTCTCGCGCTGCGATCGGCCCGCCGCCGAGGAGGCCTGGCGCACCGCCCTGGCCGGTCTCGACGCGCCCGGCCGGATCGCGGACGGCGCCGGCCGGGTCTCCCCCGGCGCCACCCCCGAGGACGTGGTGGTGCGACTGGACGAGGAGCGGACGGCGGCGCTGACCGCGCGGGCCCGGGAGTGCGGGCTGCTGCTGACCAGCGTGGTCCAGGGCGCCTGGGCGGTGCTCATGGCCCGCGCCACCGGGCAGGACGACGTGGTCTTCGGCCTCACCGTCAGCGGCCGCCCCGCCGAACTGCCGGGTTCGGAGCGGATGATCGGCATGCTGATCAACACCGTGCCCGTGCGGGCCCGGATCGACGCGGCCGCCCCGCTGCGCCGGGTCTGTGCGGAGCTCCAGCGCGAGCGGGCAGAGCTGGTGGACCACGATCACCTGGGGCTGACGGAGATCCAGAAGCTGGCCGGTTCCCCGTCCGCCCTCTTCGACACGAACCTGGTCTTCGAGAACTTCCCGATGAGCGACTACGCGCTCGACCTGCCCGGCTTCGGCCTCGAGGCGCGGATCCGGTTCCGGGACACCACGCACTTCCCGCTGACCCTGGTGGTCGAGCCGGGCGCCGCGCTCGGGCTGCGGCTGAGCCACCACCCCGGGCTCGTCGCCGCCGAGCGGGTGCGGGAGCTGGGCGAGCGGCTGGTGCGGCTGCTGGAGCGGTGGACGGCCGACCCGGACGCGCCGGTGGAGGTCCTGGACGCGCTGACCGCGGCCGAGCGCCACCGGGTCCTGGCCGAGTGGAACGACACCGCCGCCGCCCTCCCGGAGTCGACGCTGACCGCGCTGCTCGCGGAGCAGGCGGCCCGGACCCCGGACGCCACCGCCGTCGTCTTCGAGGGGGAGTCCCTCACCTACCGGGCGCTGGACGAGCGGGCGGGCCGCCTCGCGGACGTGCTCGCGGCCCGCGGCATCGGACCGGAGAGCCTGGTCGCGGTCGCCGTACCGCGCTCCCTCGACCTGATGGTCGCCCTGTGCGGGGTGCTGAAGGCGGGGGCCGCCTACCTGCCCGTCGACCCCGGCCAGCCCGGGGAGCGCAACCTCGGGATCATGGCCGACGCCGCCCCGGCTCTGGTGCTGAGCACCGGCTGGGAGGCGCCGGGGACGCCGACGCTGCGGCTGGACGCCCCGCTCCCCGCGGCGGATCCCGCACCGCGGCCGGTGGTCCTTCCCGACCACCCGGCGTACGCGATCTTCACCTCCGGTTCCACCGACCGCCCCAAGGGCGCGCTGGTCCCGCACCGGGCCATCGTCAACCGGCTGGAGTGGATGCAGCGGGAGTACGGCCTGGGGGCCGGGGACCGGGTGCTGCAGAAGACGCCGAGCGGTTTCGACGTCTCGGTGTGGGAGTTCTTCTGGCCGCTGCTGACCGGGGCGACCCTCGTGGTCGCGAAGCCCGGCGGCCACCAGGACCCCGCCTACCTGGCCGGCCTGATCGCGCGGGAGTCCGTCACCACCGCGCACTTCGTGCCGTCCATGCTCGAGGTGTTCCTGCGCGAGCCCGCCGCGGCGGACGCCCGCTCACTGCGCCGGGTGATCGCCAGTGGCGAGGCGCTGCCCCCGCACACCCAGGACGCCTTCTTCCGGGTCCTGCCCGGCGCGGAGCTGCACAACCTGTACGGCCCGACCGAGGCCGCGGTCGACGTCACGCTCTGGCCCTGCCGGGCCGGGGACGCCGCCGTCCCGATCGGCCGGCCCGCCGCCAACACCCGTACGTACGTCCTGGACGGCCGCCTCGCCCCGGTGGCGCCCGGTACCGCGGGCGAGCTGTACCTGGCCGGCGTGCAGCTGGCCCGCGGCTACCTCGGCCGGCCCGCTCTGACCGCCGACCGGTTCGTGGCCTGCCCCTTCGAGCCGGGGGCCCGCATGTACCGCACGGGCGACCTGGTGCGCTGGCGGGCCGACGGCGTCCTGGAGTACCTGGGCCGCACCGACGACCAGGTCAAGATCCGCGGCTTCCGCATCGAGCCGGGCGAGGTCCAGAGCGCCGCCGCAGGCTGTGCGGGCGTCTCCCACGCGGCGGTCGTCGTCCGCGAGGACCGCCCGGGCGATCCCCGGCTCGTGGCGTACGTGGTGCCCCGCCCGGGCGCCGCGCCGACCCCCGCCGGGGTGCGCGGCGAGCTGGCCGCCGCGCTGCCCGAGCACATGGTCCCGGCCGTGGTCGTGCTGGACGAGCTGCCGGTGACGCCGAACGGCAAGCTCGACCGGCGGGCCCTGCCCGCCCCCGCCCTGCGCACCGGCGGCCGCGGCGGCCGCACCGAGCGGGAGCGGATCCTGACGGGCCTGTTCGCATCGGTGCTGGGCCTGCCCGAGGTGGGCGCCGACGACGACTTCTTCGAGCTGGGCGGCCATTCCCTGCTGGCGATGCGGCTGGTGGCGCAGGTGCGCGGGGCGTTCGGCGCGGAGCTGGGCATCCGTGAGGTGTTCACCGCCCGCACTCCGGCCGCGCTCGCCGCGCTGATCGACGGCGCGGACCGGGCCCGTCCCGCGCTGCGGCCGCAGGCGCGCCCGGCGCAGCTGCCGCTCTCCCCGGCGCAGCGCCGGCTGTGGTTCCTGGACCGGCTCGACGGGCCGAACCCGGCCTACCACAGCGCGGTCGCGCTCCGGCTCGGCGGTCCGCTGGACGTGGAGGCGCTGCGCGGGGCGCTGGCCGACCTGGCCGAGCGGCACGAGATCCTGCGCACCGTCCACCCGGACGCCGGCGGCGAGCCCCGTCAGGTCGTCCTGCCCCCGGCCCCGCCGGCCCTGGAGCTCCTCGACGCGGCCGGCGCGGACATCGACGAGATCGCCGCACGCCCCTTCGACCTGGCCACCGACACGCCCCTGCGGGCCGCGTTGCTGACGGCCGGGCCCGAGAGGCACACGCTGGTGCTGGCCCTGCACCACATCGCCACCGACGGCGAGTCCTGGGGGCCGCTGCTGGGCGACCTCTCGTACGCCTACGCGGCCCGCACGGGCGGCGGCGCCGGGCCGCGCCCGCCGCTGGCCGTGCAGTACGCCGACTACACGCTCTGGCAGCGCGCCCTGCTGGACGGCGCGGCCGAGGAGCAGCTGTCGTACTGGCGCACCGCGCTGGCCGGGCTGCCGGAGGAGCCGGTGCTGCCCACCGACCGGCCCCGGCCCGAGGTGGCCGATCCGGCGGGCGCGGCCGTCGCCTTCGGCCTGGACGCGGCCCTGACCGCGCAGCTGGAGGCGCTGGCCCGGGCCAACGGCTGCACCGTCTTCATGGTGCTCCAGGCCGCGCTGGCGGTGGTGCTGTCCCGGCTCGGCGCGGGGACCGACGTACCCCTCGGCACGGTCGTCGCGGGCCGCTCCGACGAAGCCCTGGACGATCTGGTGGGCTTTTTCGTCAACACCCTGGTCCTGCGCACCGACCTGTCCGGGGACCCGACCTTCGCGGAACTGCTGGAGCGGGTGCGGGAGAGCGATCTGGCGGCCTTCGCCCATCAGGACGTGCCCTTCGAGCAGGTCGTCGAGGCGGTCAACCCGCGGCGCTCGCTCTCCCACCACCCGCTGTTCCAGGTGGCGCTGACGATGCGCCGGGCGGCCGCCGCCGGCCTCGAGCTGCCCGGGCTGACGGCGGTGGCCGAGGAGGTGGACGTACCGCGGGCCGAGTTCGAGCTGGCGCTGCAGTTCACGGAGGCGGCCGGGGCGGGCGAGGGGCTGAGCGCGGTGGCCAAGTACCGTACGGAGCTCTTCGACGAGGCCACCGTGCGCGCCCTCGTGGAGCGGCTGCGCGGGGTCCTGGCGGCGGCGGTACGGGCGCCGCGCGGCCGGGTCTCGGCCCTGGAGGTGCTGCTGCCGCGGGAGCGGCAGCGGCTGCTGGCCGACTGGCAGCCGCCGGCCCCGCCTGGGGCGGGTACGGCGGTGCACCTGGAATTCGCCCGGCGGGCCGCGCTGCACCCGGCCACCGTGGCCCTGGTGTCCGGCCCCGACGCCATCACCTACGGGGAGCTGGACCGGCGCGCCGACCGGCTGGCGGGGCGGCTGGCCGGCCTCGGCGTCACCGCCGAGACCCCGGTGGGGGTGCTGATGGGGCGCTCCCCCGAGGTGGTCGTGGCGATGCTGGCCGTCCTCAAGGCGGGCGGCGCGTACCTGCCGCTGCACACCGGCCAGCCCGCCGCGCGCACCCGGCGGATCCTGGACGCCGCGGGCTGCTCCGTGCTGCTGGTCGACGAGGCGCACGCCGGGCTCGCCCCGGAGGGCGTGCGGACGGTCCCGGCCGGCACGGCGGAGGCCCCCGGCGCTCTCGCGGACGGCGGGAGGTTCACCCCCGCGCCGTGCCCGCCCGGGCAGCTCGCCTACCTGATGCACACCTCGGGCTCGACCGGCGAGCCCAAGGGCGTCGCCGTCACCCACCGGGACGTCCTGGACCTCGTGGCCGACCGCGGCTGGCACACCCGGGGCGCCGAGCGCGTCCTGTTCCACGCGCCGCACGCCTTCGACATCGCCGACTACGAGCTGTGGGTGGCGCTGCTGTCGGGCTGGCAGGTCGTCGTCGCCCCCGAGGGCGAGCCGACGGTCGCCGGGCTGGGCGCCCTGATCCGCGGGGCGGGCATCACCGCCGTGCACCTGACGGCCGGTCTGTTCCGCGTGGTCGCCGAGGAGGACCCCGGCCTGCTGGCTGGCGTCCGCGAGGTGCTGACCGGCGGCGACGTCGTCAGCCCCGCCGCGGTCCGCGCCGTGCTGGCCGCCTGCCCGGACACCGTGGTCCGCCACCTGTACGGGCCCACCGAGGCGACCCTGTGCGCGACCGCCCACCTGATCACCGGCGCCGCGGACGCCGACGGCCCGGTGCCGATCGGCCGCCCCCTGGACGGCACCCGTGCGTACGTGCTGGACGAGCGGATGCGGCTGGTGCCGCCGGGCACCCCGGGCGAGCTGTACCTCGCCGGTGCCGGAGTGGCGCGCGGCTACCACCGACGGCCCGCGGCCACCGCGGAGCGGTTCGTCGCCGACCCGTTCGGCGCGCCCGGGACGCGCATGTACCGCACCGGCGACCTCGCCCGGTGGCGGGCCGACGGGCTGCTGGAGTTCCTCGGCCGGGCCGACGAGCAGGTGAAGGTCCGCGGCTTCCGCGTGGAGCCCGGCGAGGTCGAGGCCGCGCTGGCCGCGTGCCCGGGCGTCCGCCAGGCCGTGGTCGCCGTACGGTCCGCCGCGGACGGCGAGAAGCGGCTGGCCGGGTACGTGGTCGGGGAGGTCTCCGGGCCCTCGGTGCGGCGCCGGCTGGAGCGGCTGCTGCCGGATTACATGCTGCCCGCGTACGTCCTGGTCCTGGACGCGCTGCCGCTGACCCCCAACGGCAAGGTGGACTACCGGGCCCTGCCCGAGCCCGCGCTGCCCGTTTCCGGCGGACGTGCCCCCCGTACGCCCCGGGAGGAGATCCTGGCGGGGCTCTTCGCCGAGGTGCTCGGCCTCGACGCGGTCGCCGCCGATGCGGGCTTCTTCGACCTGGGCGGCCACTCGCTGCTGGCGACCCGGCTGGTCAGCCGGATCCGTACGGCCCTCGGGGTCGAGCTGTCGCTGCGCGACGTCTTCCGCGCGCAGACCGTGGCCGCCCTCGCGGAGCTGGCCGGGAGGGCCGACCGGGCACGGCCGCCGCTGCGCCGTGCGGAGCCCGGGCAGGGCGCGCCGCTGTCCTCGGCGCAGCACCGGCTGTGGTTCGCGCACCAGGCGGAGGGCCCGTCCGGCCACCACAACGTGCCCTTCGCCTACCGGCTGCGGGGTCCGCTGGACGCTCCGGCGCTGCGTGCGGCGCTCGGGGACGTGGTGGCCCGGCACGAGGTGCTGCGGACCGTCTTCGACGAGTGCGGGGGCGAGCCGGTGATCCGGCTGCTGGAGGGTGCGGCGGCCGAGGTGCCGCTGGAGGTCCTCGCCGTCGCGGAGGCCGGTGCCGTCGCGGACGCGGTACGGGAGGTGACGGGCCACTGCTTCGACATCTCGGCCGAACTGCCGCTGCGGGCGCGGCTGCTGGAGCTGGGGCGGGAAGAGTGGGTGCTGGTGCTGGTGGTGCACCACATCGCCACCGACGGCTGGTCGTGGGGGCCGCTCCTGGCCGACCTGGCCACCGCCTACGCCGCCCGCCTGGCGGGCGCGGTGCCCGCTTTCGAGCCGCTGCCCGTGCAGTACCGGGACCACACCGTCTGGCAGCGGTCCGTGCTCGGCGCGGACGGCGTCCCGGACGCGCTGATCACCCGTCAGCTCGGCTTCTGGGCCAAGGAGCTGGCCGGCGCCCCGGCCGAGCTGGCCCTGCCCTACGACCGGCCCCGCCCGGAGGTGGCGAGCTTCGCGGGCGGCTCCGTCCCCGTCGAGCTGGACGCGGAGCTGCACGGACGGCTGCTGGAACTGGCCCGGCAGCACGGCTGCACCCTCTTCATGGTCCTCCAGGCCGGCCTGTCGGTGCTCCTGTCCCGCCTCGGGGCCGGCACGGACATCCCGATCGGGACCGTCGTCGCGGGCCGCACGGACGAGGCGCTGGACGACCTCGTCGGCTTCTTCGTCAACACCCTGGTCCTGCGCACCGACCTCTCCGGAGACCCGGCCTTCACGGACCTCCTCGCCCGGGTCCGGGAGAGCGACCTCGCCGCCTACGCCCACCAGGACGTGCCCTTCGAGCGGGTCGTGCTGGGGGTGAACCCGGAGCGGTCCCTGGCCCGGCACCCGCTCTTCCAGGTGCTGCTCCAGGTGCAGAACGAGCCGCCCGCCCTGCCCCGCCTCACGGGCCTCACGGCGGAGCCGCACCCCGTCGAGTGGGCGGTGTCCAAGTTCGACCTCGGCGTGGACCTCGGGGAGCAGCGCGCCACCGACGGCACCCCGCTGGGCCTCACCGGGGAACTCACCTACGCCACCGAGCTGTTCGACCGTTCGAGCGCCGAGCGGCTGGCGGCGGACCTGGCCCGGGTGCTGCGCGGTCTCGCGGCCGCCCCGGAGCGGACGGTCGGATCGGTCGACGGTCCGACCCCGCGCACGGCCTCGGCCGCCCCCGCCGCGCCGGAGCCGGCCGCGGACCCGGGCGGCAGCACCGAGGACCGCGTCCGCGCCCTGTACGCCGAGGTCCTCGACCGGGACGAGGTCGGCCCGGACGACAACTTCTTCGCCCTGGGCGGCCACTCCCTGCTGGTCACCCGGCTGATCAGCCGGATCCGGGCCGAACTCGGCCGGGAGCTGAAGATCCGCCAGCTCTTCCAGCACCCGACCCCGGCCCGCACCGCCGCCCTGCTCACCGACGCGCCGAAGGCCCGTCCCACGCTCCGCCGCTCCGCCGGTGCCTGAGCCGTCCCCCGCCCCGCGCCCCACCCCGCACGCCCCCGGAGGTCCTGTGTTTCCCGTTTCGTTCGCCCAGCGGCGGCTGTGGTTCCTCAACCAGCTCGGCGAGACCGGCGCCGCGTACAACTGCCCGCTCACCACCCGGCTGCGCGGTCCGCTGGATCCGCAGGCGCTGGCCGCGGCCCTCGGCGACCTGACCGGGCGGCACGAGGTGCTGCGGACGGTCTTCCCCGAGGTGGACGGCGAGCCCGTGCAGCAGATCACCGACCGGGCGCCGGAGCTGCCCGTCGTCCGCCTCGGCGAGGCGGAGCTCGCCGGCGCGCTGGCCGCCGAGGCCGGGCACGTCTTCGACCTCACCGCCGAACTCCCGGTGCGGGCCCGCCTCTTCGCCCTGGGCGACGAGGAGTGGGTGCTGGCGCTGGTGATCCACCACATCGCCACCGACGGCTGGTCCTGGGGGCCGCTCCTGACCGACCTGGCCGCCGCCTATTCCGCCCGGTGCGAGGGCGGGGCGCCCGCCTTCGAGCCACTGCCGGTGCAGTACCGGGACTACACGCTGTGGCAGCGCGAGCTGCTGGGCACGGAGGACGACCCGGAGAGCCTGCTCTCCGAGCAACTGGCCTTCTGGAGGCGGGAACTGGCCGGATCCCCGGCCGAACTGGCCCTGCCCGCCGACCGGCCGCGCCCCGCGGTGGCGAGCTTCGCGGGCGGCTCCGTCCCCGTCGAGCTGGACGCGGAGCTGCACGGACGGCTGCTGGAACTGGCCCGGCAGCACGGCTGCACCCTCTTCATGGTCCTCCAGGCCGGCCTGTCGGTGCTCCTGTCCCGCCTCGGCGCCGGCACCGACATCCCGATCGGGACCGTCGTCGCGGGCCGCACTGACGAGGCCCTGGACGACCTCGTCGGCTTCTTCGTCAACACCCTCGTCCTGCGCACCGACCTCTCCGGAGACCCGGCCTTCACCGAGCTCCTCGCCCGGGTCCGGGAGAGCGACCTCGCCGCCTTCGAGCACCAGGACGTGCCCTTCGAGCAGGTCGTCGAGGCGGTCAACCCCGAGCGGTCCCTCGCCCGCCACCCCCTCTTCCAGGTGATGACGACCCTGGACAGCGGCGAGGGCCCCGCCTTCGCCCTGCCTGGCCTGGAGAGCGCGGAGCAGCCCGCCGCCTGGGACGTCGCCAAGTTCGACCTCACCGTCGACTTCCAGGAGGCGTGGGACCCGGCCGGCGCCCCGGCCGGGATCGGCGGAGCCCTGGAGTACGCGACCGACCTGTTCGACCGGGCCACCGCCGAGGACCTTGCGGCCGCCCTCGCCCGGGTGCTGGAGCACCTCGCCGCCGACCCCGCCGCCCCGGTCGGGCAGGCCGACCCGCTCTCCGCCGAGCAGCGCGCCCTGGTCCTGTCCGGCTGGAACGACACGGCCGCGCCGGTGCCCGCGGGGACCCTGCCCGAGCTGTTCGAGGAGCGGGCCGCCCGCACCCCCGGCGCGACCGCCCTGGTCTTCCGGGACACCGCGCTGACCTTCGCCGAACTCGACGCCCGCGCCGACGCGCTGGCGCACCGGCTCGCCGGGCACGGGGTCGGCCCGGAGCACCTGGTGGCCCTGGCCCTGCCCCGGTCCGCCGACTCCGTCGTGGCGCTGCTCGCGGTGCTCAAGGCGGGCGCCGCCTTCGTCCCCGTCGACACGGACTACCCGGCCGAGCGGATCGCCCGGCTGCTGGCCACCACGACCACCGTCGTCACCGACGCCGCGACCGCCCCGGGGCTCCCGGACACCGGCGCCGTCCGCGTCCTCGTCGACGCGCCGGGCCCGGTCCCGGCGGGCGCCGCCGGTCCCGTCCCGGGCCGCCGGATCCTGTCCGGCAGCGCCGCGTACGTGATCCACACCTCGGGGTCGACCGGCGAGCCCAAGGGCGTCGTCATCGACCACGCGGGGCTGCGCAACCTGTACGCCTTCCACCGGGCCGGGGTCATCGCCCGCGCGGAGGAGCTGCACGGCGGGCGCCGGATGCGCATGGCGCTGACGGCCGCGCTGTCCTTCGACACGTCGTGGGAGGGGCTGCTGTGGATGGTGGCCGGGCACGAGCTCCACCTCGTCGACGACGACACCCGCCGCGACGCGGCCGCCCTGGTCCGGCACATCGCCCGAGCCGGCATCGACGCCCTCGACGTCACCCCGACCTACGCCGAACAGCTCGTCGAGGAGGGCCTGCTGGACGATCCCGCGCACCGGCCCAAGGTGCTGCTGCTCGGCGGCGAGGCGGCGGGCGCGGCCCTGTGGACCCGGGTCCGGGCCGCCGGGGGGATGCTCTGCCACAACCTGTACGGGCCCACCGAGTGCAGCGTCGACACGCTGTGGTGGGACGCCGCCCTCAGCGAGGAGCCGCTGGTGGGCCGCCCGCTCGCCAACACCCGGGCGTACGTGCTGGACGCCGGGCTGCGGCCGGTCGCCCCGGGCGTCCCGGGCGAGCTGTACCTGGCCGGACCGAGCCTGGCCCGCGGCTACCTGAACCGGCCCTCGCTCACCGCGGGCCGCTTCGTGGCCTGCCCGTTCGAGGACGGGGCCCGCATGTACCGCACGGGCGACCTGGTCCGCTGGGACCGCGAGGGCCGCATCGAGTACCTCGGCCGCGCCGACGACCAGGTCAAGATCCGCGGCTTCCGCATCGAACCCGGCGAGATCGAGGCCTGCCTGCGGGCCTGCCCGGAGGTGGCGCAGGCCGCGGTGCTCGCCCGGGACGGCGGGCCCGCCGGGAAGCGCCTCGTGGCGTACGTGGTGGCGGCCGCGGGCCGCACCGCCGAGCCGGGCGCGCTGCGCGGGCGGCTCGCCGCGCAGCTGCCGGACCACATGGTGCCCTCGGCCTTCGTGGTCCTGGAGGCCTTCCCGATGAACCGGAACGGCAAGCTGGACCGGGCGGCGCTGCCCGCGCCGGACTTCGGCGCGCTGCTCTCCTCCCGCGCCCCGCGCGGGCCGCGCGAGGAGCTCCTCGCGGAGCTGTTCGCGCAGGTGCTGGGGCTGCCGTCGGTGGGCGCCGAGGACAACTTCTTCGAGCTGGGCGGCCATTCGCTGCTCGCGACCCGGCTGCTCTCGCGGATCCGCGCCGTCCTGGGCGGCGACCTGGGCATCCGCCAGCTGTTCCAGCACCCGACGGTGGCCGGGCTGGCCGCCTGCCTGGCGCAGGGCTCCGCTGCCGGGGCGGCCCCCCGTCCGGCCCTGATCGCGGCGGCGGAGCGGCCCGATGCCCCGCCGCTGTCGGCCGCCCAGCGCCGGCTGTGGTTCCTGAGCCGGGCGGGCCAGTCCGCCGGCTACCACTGCCCGTTCGCGCTGCGGCTGCGCGGCCCGCTGGACACCGCGGCGCTGGCCGCGGCCCTGGGCGACGTCACCGACCGGCACGAGGCCCTGCGCACGGTGTTCCCGGAGGCCGCGGGCGAGCCGTACCAGCGGGTGCTGCCCGCCGGGGGCGGCGTGCCCCTGGACCTGGTGGAGTGCGGTCCGGAGGGGACCTCCGGGGCCCTCGACGCGCTGCTGGCCCGCCCGTTCGACCTGGCCGCGCGGCCCCCCGTACGGGCGGCGCTGCTCGCGGCCGGCCCGCAGGAGTGGGTGCTGGCCCTGGTGGTGCACCACATCGCGCTCGACGGGTGGTCCTGGGGGCCGCTGTTCCGGGACCTGTCCGAGGCGTACGCCGCCCGGTGCGCGGGCGCCGCGCCCGCCTTCGAACCGCTGCCGGTGCAGTACGCCGACTACACGCTGTGGCAGCGGGAGCTGCTCGGCGCGCAGGACGACCCCGCGAGCCCACTCTCCCGCCAACTCTCCTTCTGGACCGGCGCACTGGCCGGTGCCCCGGCCGAGCTGGCGCTGCCCTACGACCGGCCGCGCCCGGCGGTGGCGGACTTCGCGGGCGGCTCCGTCCCCGTCGGCCTGGACGCCGAACTGCACGCACGGCTGCTGGAACTGGCCCGCGAGCACGGCTGCACCCTCTTCATGGTGGTGCAGGCGGCGCTGGCCGTGACCCTGTCCCGGCTCGGCGCGGGGACCGACGTACCGATCGGGACGCCCGTCGCGGGCCGTACGGACGAGGCCCTGGACGACCTCGTCGGCTTCTTCGTCAACACCCTCGTCCTGCGCACCGACGTCTCGGGCGATCCGACCTTCGCCGAACTCCTGGGCCGGATCCGGGAGACCGACCTCGCGGCGTACGAACACCAGGACGTGCCCTTCGAGCGGGTCGTGGAGGCGGTCAACCCCGAGCGGTCCCTCGCCCGCCACCCCCTCTTCCAGGTGCTGCTCCAAGTGCAGGACGGCGAGGACGGGACGCTCGTGCTGCCCGGCCTCGAGGTCCGCCCCGAGCCGTTCCGCTTCGACGTCGCCCAGTTCGACCTGACCCTGGACGTCCAGGAGCACCGGGACGCCGAGGGCCGCCCCGCCGGTATCTCGGGCTTCCTGGAGTACGCGGCCGAGCTGTTCGACCACGCCACCACCGAGGACCTCGCCGCGGCCCTGGTACGGATGGTCCGGCTGCTCGCGGCGGCGCCGGAGCTGCCGGTCGGCGCCGCCGACCCGCTGACCCCCGAGGCCCGCCGGCGGGTGCTGACGGAGTGGAACGACACCGCGCTGCCGGTGCCGGACGCCACCGTGCCCGAGCTGTTCGCGGCGCAGGCCGCCCGCACCCCGGACGCGACCGCGCTGGTGCACGGCGCCGAGCGGATCGGCTTCGCCGCCCTCGACGCCTGGTCCGACCGGCTCGCCCGGCGTCTCGTCCGGGACGGGGCGGGTCCGGAGCGGGTGGTGGCCATCGCCCTGCCGCGCTCCCCGGCGGCGGTGGCCGCGATCCTGGCCGTCCTCAAGGCCGGTGCGGCGTTCGTCCTGGTGGACACCGGATACCCGGCCGAGCGGATCGCGCACATGCTGGCCGACTCCGCCCCGGCACTGCTGGTCACGGACTCCGCGACCGCCCCGCTGGTGCCGGTACAGGTCCCGCTCGTCCTCACCGACGAGGCGGCCGACGAGGACACAGCCGCCGCCTCCGCGCCCGGTGCCGCGCCGCTGCCGCGCCCCCGCCCGGGCGACGCCGCGTACGTCGTGTACACCTCGGGGTCCACGGGCCGGCCCAAGGGCGTCGTCGTCGACCACGCGGCGCTGCGCAACCTGTACGCCTTCCACCGCGCCCACACCATGGCCGAGACGGAACGGACCGCGGCCGGACAGCAGTTGCGGGTGGCCCTGCTGGCCTCCCTGTCCTTCGACGCCTCCTGGGACGCCCTGATGTGGATGGTGGCCGGGCACGAACTCCACCTGATCGACGACGCCGTGCGCCGCGACTCCGCCGCCTTCGTCCGGCACGTCGCCGACGCCGCCCTCGACGTCGTCGACACCACCCCGACGCACGCCGAGCAGCTGATCGAGGAGGGCCTGCTCGACGCCCCGCCGCGGCTGCTGCTGATCGGCGGGGAGGCCGCGGGCGAGGGGCTGTGGAGCCGGCTGCGCGCCACGGAGGGGATGCGCGCCTACAACCTGTACGGCCCCACCGAGTGCACGGTCGACGCCCTGTGGTGGGACACCGCGCGCAGCGGGCGCCCGCTCATCGGCACTCCCGTCGCCAACACCCGCGCCTACGTGCTCGACGCGGCGCTGCGCCCCGTGGCACCGGGGGTGCCCGGCGAGCTGTACCTGGCGGGTGCCGGGCTGGCTCGGGGCTACCTGCGGCGCCCGGGGACGACGGCGGAGCGGTTCGTGGCCTGCCCGTTCGAGGACGGCGCCCGCATGTACCGCACCGGCGACCTGGTCCGCCGGGACCGCGAGGGCCGCATCGACTACCTCGGCCGCGCCGACGACCAGGTCAAGATCCGCGGCTTCCGCATCGAACCCGGCGAGATCGAGGCCGCGCTCGCGGCGGCGCCCGGGGTGGACCGGGCCGCGGTGACCGTACGGGAGGACGGCCCCGGCGGTGCGAAGCGGCTGGTCGGGTACGTGGTCCCGGCCCCCGGCGGCGACGGCGGCACGGGCTCCGCGGTGGACGCGGCGGACTTGCGCGCCCATCTGGCGGGGACGCTCCCGGCGCACATGGTGCCGTCGGCGTTCGTCGTGCTCGACGCCTTCCCGCGGACCCCGAACGACAAGCTCGACCGGGCCGCGCTGCCCGCGCCGGAGCCCGGCGCGGCCGGGGACGGCCGTGTGCGCCGGGCGCCGCGCAGCCGGCGGGAGGAGGTCCTGGCGGGCCTGTTCGCCGAGGTGCTGGGGCTGCCCGCGGACGCCGTCGGCTCCCACGACGGCTTCTTCGACCTGGGCGGCCACTCCCTGCTGGCGGCCCGGCTGATGGCCCGGGTGCGCGAGGCGCTGGGCGAGGAGCTCGGGGTCCAGGACCTGTTCGCCGCGCCCACGGTCGCCGCTCTCGCCGCCCGCTCCGGCGGCGCGGTCCCCCACGGGGACGCCGACCCGCTGGCGCCGCTGGTCACGCTGCGCACGGGGGCGCCCGGCGCGCCCGCCCTGTTCTGCATCCACCCGGGCGCGGGCACCGGCTGGGTGTACCGGGGGCTGCTGGAGCACCTGGACCCGCAGCGGTCCGTACACGCCCTGCAGTCGCGGGCGCTGAGCGAGCCGGGGGCACGGCCCGGGAGCGTCGCGGAGATGGCCGCGGAGTACGCGGCGCGGATCCGCACGGTGCAGCCGCACGGCCCGTACCACCTGCTGGGCTGGTCCTTCGGGGCGGTGGTCGCGCACGAGGTGGCCGTGACGCTCCAGCAGGACGGCGAGGAAGTGGCCGGGCTCACCCTGCTGGACGGGTATCCGGCGGCCCCCGGCGAGACGGCGGCCCCGGCCGCGGACCCGCTGCGGGACCTGCTGGAATCGCTCGGCTATCCGCCGCGGGAGGAGTGCGGCGCGGCCGGAGGGGGTCCGCTGACCCTCGCCGAGCTGGTGTCGGCGGCCGCCGCCGAGGAGGGCCCGCTGTCGGTCTTCGACGGGGAGACCGTCGCCGCCCTGGGCGAGGCCTACGTCCACCACGACCGGCTGGCCGCCGCCCACCGTCCCCGGGTGTTCCGGGGCGGGGTGACGCTGGCCGCCGCCGCCCACGAACCGGACGCGCCCGGGCCGCGGGTGTGGGAGCCGTACGCCACCGGCCCGGTCGCCCACCACGAAGTGCCCTGCGGACACGGCGAGATGATGGCGCCCAAGCCCGCCGCCGAAATCGCCGCGCTGCTGGGCGAGGGCACGGTGGGCCGGTGAGCGCCGGTCGCGGCGCGCTGCGCCGCCGGGACTTCCGGCTGCTGTGGGCGGGCGAGTCCGTGAGCCAGTTCGGAAGCGCGGCCACCCGGGTGCTGCTGCCGCTGATCGCGGTGGAAACGCTGGACGCGGGGCCTCTGACCATGGGGGTGCTGAACGCCGCGGCCTGGGTGCCGTGGCTGCTGTTCGGGCTGCCCGTGGGGGCGTGGACCGACCGGATGCGCCGCCGGCCGGTGATGATCGTGTGCAACGCGGCGTCGGCGCTGCTGATGCTGTCGCTGACCGCGACGGTCTGGCTAAATGTCCTGACGACCACTCAGCTGATGCTGGTGGCCGTCCTGGCGGGCACCGCCGACGTGTTCTTCCGGGCCGCCTACAGCGCGTACCTGCCGACCGTGCTGCCGCACGAGGAGCTCGCCGACGGCAACGCCCGCCTCCAGACCAGCGAATCGGTCGCGGAGGTCATCGCACCGGGGGTGGGCGGCGCGCTGGCCCAGGCCGGGAGCGCGGCGGCCGGTTTCCTCGCCGACGGGCTGAGCTTCCTGGTCTCGGCGGCGCTGCTGCTGCGGATCCGGACCCCGGAGGGCCCGCCGCGCGGTGAGGAACGAGCCGCTGCCAAGCGGTCGTTGGTCAAGGAGATCCGCGCGGGCGTGGCCTTCCTCGTCCGGGATCCGTTCCTGCGGACGATCCTGCTGTGCGACGCCGCGATGAACCTGTTCCTGGCCGGGGCGCAGTCCCTGTCGATCCTGTTCCTGAGCCGGACGGTGGGCGCGCCGGGCGCGCTGATCGGTGTCCTGATCGCCCTGGCCGGGCTGGGCGGGGTCCTCGGCGCGGTGGTCTCGCCGCGACTGGTCCGCCGGTTCGGGACGGCCCGGGCGGTCCTGCTGTGCGCCTTCTGCGGGGGCCCGTTCGGTCTGCTGATCCCGCTCACCACGGACGGGGCCGGGCTGCTGGCCTTCCTGGTCGGGGAGTTCTGCCTGATGACCGGGGTGGTCGCCGGAAACGTCATCATCGTGAGCTTCCGGCAGGCGTACTGCCCGCCGGACATGCTGGGCCGGGTCGGCTCCACCATCCGCTTCGTGATGTACGGGACGATCCCCGTCGGCAGCCTCCTCGGCGGCGCCCTCGGCACCCTCCTCGGCGAACGCGACGCCCTGTGGCTCCTCTACGGCGGCAACGCGCTGTGCGCGCTGCTCCTCCTGACGGGCCCGCTCCGCGCCGGGAAGGACCTCCCGACGGTCCCGGAGCCGGCCAGGGAGGAGGACGGAGTCGCCCCGTGAGCGACCCGGTCACCGGGCCCGGCCCCGGCGGCCAGGTGCCGGTGACCTGGCCCGGTGCCACGCCCGAGACCCCGTCTGCCGGTCGTTGCGGGGTGGGCTCCCCTACCGTCGAGGTGAGTGGCGCGCAGTCGGCGTGCTGCAAGAACACCGCTCGAGAGTCACCCGTCAACGTCACCGGGAGATACGCATGAAGATGCTGATCAACAGTCCGCAGACCGTGGTCGCCGACGCCCTGCGGGGGATGGCCGCCGCCCATCCCGAGCTGGACGTCGACGTGGAGCGGCGGGTCGTCGTACGGCGGGACGCGCGGGACGGCGGACGGGTCGGGGTGGTGTCCGGGGGCGGGTCCGGGCACGAGCCGCTGCACGCCGGGTTCGTGGGGTACGGGATGCTGTCGGCCGCGTGCCCCGGCGAGGTGTTCACCTCGCCGGTGCCCGACCAGATGATGCGGGCCGCCGCGGCCGTGGACTCCGGTCAGGGGGTGCTGTTCGTCGTCAAGAACTACACCGGGGACGTGCTCAACTTCCAGATGGCCGCCGAGCTGGCCGAGGAGGACGGCCTGCGGATCGAGCGCGTCCTGGTCGACGACGACGTCGCCGTGACCGACAGCCTCTACACGGCCGGGCGGCGCGGCACCGGGGCCACCCTGTTCGTCGAGAAGATCGCCGGGGCGGCCGCCGAGGAGGGGGCGCCGCTGGAACAGGTCGCGGCGATCGCCCGCCGGGTCAACGCCTCCTCGCGGAGCTTCGGGGTGGCGCTGAGCGCCTGCACCACGCCCGCGAAGGGCAGCCCGACCTTTGATCTGCCCGACGGGCAGCTGGAGTTGGGCATCGGGATCCACGGCGAGCCGGGCCGGGAGCGGCGGGCGATGATGCCGGCCGGGGAGATCGCGGACATCGCGGTGGGAGCCGTACTGGAGGAGCTGGCTCAGGTGGGTCCGGCGGACGGGCCGGTGCTGGCGCTGGTCAACGGGATGGGGGCGACGCCGCTGCTGGAGCTGTACGGGTTCCACGCGGAGGTGGCCCGGGTGCTGGCCGCGCGGGGGGTGCGGGTGGCCCGGGCGCTCGTGGGGAACTACGTCACGTCGCTGGACATGGCGGGGTGTTCGGTGACGCTGTGCCGGGCCGACGAGGAACTGCTGCGGCTGTGGGACGCGCCCGTCCAGACCGCCGCGCTGCGGTGGGGCCGCTGACCGTATGGTGGCGGTGGGACTGGCCAGACCGATGCGAGGCGAGGAGATCCGGTGCGCGATGCAGACTTCTTCCGGCGCTGGATGGCGGCCGCCGCGGCCGCGGTCGAGCGGGAGGCGGACCGGCTGACGGAGCTCGACTCCCCCATCGGGGACGCCGACCACGGGAGCAATCTGCTCCGCGGTTTCACGGCGGTGCTCCCGGCTCTGGAGGCGGAGTCCCCCGAGGCACCGGGTGCGGTCCTGCAGCTGGCCGGAAGGACGCTCATCTCCACGGTCGGCGGGGCGTCGGGGCCCCTGTACGGGACGCTGCTGCGGCGCACCGGCAAGGCGCTCGGGGAGGCGGCCGAGGTCTCCGACACGGAGCTGCGCGAGGCCCTGTACGCGGGGGTGGCCGCGGTGGCGCAGCTGGGCGGGGCGGCGCCGGGTGACAAGACGATGCTGGACGCGCTGGTGCCGGCGGTGACCGCGCTGAGCACGTCGTACCGGGCGGCCGCGGACGCGGCGGAGAACGGGGCGCTGGCGACGGTCCCGCTGCAGGCGCGCAAGGGCCGGGCCAGCTACCTGGGCGAGCGGAGCATCGGGCACCAGGATCCGGGGGCGACCTCGTCGGCGTTGCTGTTCAGGGCGCTGGCGGACGTGGCGGAGCCGGTGGGGGGCCCGCGGTGACGGGCCCGGAGGCGAGCCCCGCGTTGGTGGGCATCGTGCTGGTGTCGCACAGTGCGCCGGTCGCGGAGTCGGTGGCCGAGCTGGCGCGCGGCCTGGCCGCGGGCGGCCCCCTGGCCCCGGTGGCCGCGGCGGGCGGCACCGCCGCCGGCGGGCTCGGCACGAGCGCGGAGCTGATCGTCGCGGCCGCGCGTGAGGTGGACCGGGGCGCCGGGGTCGCGCTGCTGGTGGACCTGGGCAGCTCGGTGCTGACGGTGAAGGCCCTCCTCCTGGAGGACGAACTCCCGCCGGACTCCCGCCTGGTGGACGCGCCGTTCGTGGAGGGCGCGGTGGCGGCCGTGGTGGCCGCCTCCAGCGGTCTGCCCCTGTCGGCGGTGGCCTCGGCCGCCACCGAGGCCTACGCCTACCGCAAGACCTGACCCCCTGCCCCGGGGCCGAGGCGGCCGGGGCCCGGGGCCGCACGGGCCCGGGCCGTCGGACCGCCGGAGACTACGGGCGGCCGCGGAGGGTTTCGATCTCGCGGCGTTCGCGCTTCGTCGGGCGGCCCGCGCCGCGGTCGCGGATGCCGACCACGGCGGCCTCCACGGGGGTCGGCGGCGGCGGGCTCTTGTCGATCAGGCACTCCGCGGCGGCGGGGGCGCCCACCCGCTTGGACACGGGCCGCTTCACCACCACGATCCGCTCGCGCCCCGCGTGGAAGAGCCGTACCTCGTCACCCGCGCGCACGGCCTGCGCCGGCTTCGCACGCTCCCCGTTGACCTTCACATGGCCCGCCCGGCAGGCGGTCGCCGCGATCGAGCGGGTCTTCGTCAGACGCACGGACCAGATCCACGCATCGACCCGCACCGTGCCCGATTCCGTTCCCGTTACCTCATCTGCCATGCCCCGACTCTAGCGAGGCGGGCAGGGCAGAGCGGAACGACTTTTGGCAGATACACCAAGAGGCATGGCATCTGCCATAGAGATCAGCCCAACAGAATTGCAAACGCGCCATCCGTGCGCCTACCTTGTCGCACATGCAGTCCTACACCATCGGACAGGCGGCGCGCCTGCTGGGCGTCAGCCCGGACACCGCGCGCCGCTGGGCCGACGCAGGCCGGGTCGTGACCCATCGCGACGAAGGCGGCCGACGCCTGATCAACGGCCGTGACCTGGCGGCCTTCTCCGTCGAGGTGGGTCAGGGCGCACACACCGAGGACGGAGAGCCGTACACCTCGGCACGCAACGCCTTCCCCGGCATCGTCACCGCCGTCAAGCTCGGCGACGTGGCCGCCCAGGTCGAGATCCAGGCAGGTCCCCACCGCCTGGTCTCGCTGCTCACCCGCGAGGCCGTCGAGGAGCTCGGACTGGAGGTCGGCATGCAGGCCACCGCCCGCGTGAAGTCCACCAGCGTGCACATCGACCGCACCTGACCCGGACGAACGACGGAACCCGGAAGCCCCGCCCACCGGCCCACCGGCCCCGCGCGTACCCGCCGTCCGCCGGGGTCCCCGGCACCACCCGCTCGGCACCGCCGAACGTCCCCACCCGCTCCGCCCGTCCCCGGCGCGGGTCACCACCGCGCGGAACCGGCACCCTGCCGGCCGCCGACCCGACCGAGGAGCCTCTGCTCATGTTCCCGACCCTGACCCGCCGCCGTGCCGCGGCCGCCGCGCTGGCCGCCGCCCTGCTCGTGCCCCTGGCCGCCTGCGGCAAGGGGGACGACAAGCCCACCGCCGGTTCCACGCCCGGCTCCGCCCAGCCCAAGGCCGCGAACCTCACCGTCCTCGCCGCCTCCTCCCTCACCGACGTCTTCAAGACCGCGGGCGCCGAGTACGAGAAGACCCACCCCGGCACGAAGATCACCTTCTCCTTCGCCGGTTCGCAGGAGCTCGCCGCGCAGGTCAAGCAGGGCGCCCCGGCCGACGCGCTGGTGACCGCCGACACCAAGACCATGGACGGGCTGAAGGCCGAGACCGGCGACGCCACGGTCATCGCCAAGAACCGCCTGGTCATCGCGGCCGGCAAGGGCAATCCGTTCAAGATCGACGAGCTGAAGGACCTGGCCGACTCCAAGCTCAAGGTCGTGCTCGCCGCGCCCGAGGTCCCGGTCGGCCGCTACAGCAAGCAGATCCTCGACGCCCAGAAGATCGAGGTGAAGCCGGTCTCCCAGGAGCCCAACGTCCGCGCCGTGCTGAGCAAGGTCGAGCTGGGCGAGGCCGACGCCGGCCTCGTCTACAAGACCGACTCCGCCAAGTCCGGCGACAAGGTCGTCACGGTGGACATCCCGGACGAGCAGAACGCCGTGGCCTCCTACCCGGCCGCCACGCTGAAGCAGTCCAAGAACGCCGAGGCCGCGGCCGCGTTCGTGGCCTGGCTGAGCACTCCCGAGGCCCGGAAGATCCTCCAGGACGCGGGCTTCCAGAAGGTCTGAGCGCCGCCGGCGCCGGCATGACGAGGGGCTGCCTGGTCCGGGGGGACAGGCAGCCCCTCCCGGCGTTCCCGCGCAAGTACACCCGTACGAAAGCCGGTACGAAAGCCGGTTCGCGGCCGGTACGGAAACCGGTTCGCCAGGCCCGGACGACGGCAGGCGCACGCGCCCGTACGGCGACCACGGCCAAGGCCGCCTCGTCCACCCGGACCGGCCGGCCGCGGCATACCCTTCCCCCGCCGTCACTCTCCCCCAGCCAGGAACGCCCATGAGCAGACTCCGTACCCGCACCCGGCCCCCGCTGGCCCTGGCCATCCCCGCACTGCTCGCCGTCGCGTTCCTGCTGATGCCGCTCGTCGGCATCCTCGTCCGCACCCAGTGGAGCGAGCTCGGCACCCATCTCGGCAGCCCCGGCGTCGTCGAGGCACTGAAGCTCTCGCTCCTCGTGTCCCTGTGGGCCCTCGGCCTCTCCCTGCTCCTCGGCGTACCCCTCGCCTGGCTGCTGGCCCGCGTCCCGTTCAAGGGCAAGGCGCTGGTCCGCTCGCTCGTGCTGCTCCCGATGGTGCTGCCGCCGACCGTCGGCGGTGTGGCACTTCTCCTCGGCTTCGGCCGGCGCGGGCTGCTCGGGCCCTGGCTGGAGGACTCCTTCGGGATCACCCTGCCGTTCCACACGTCGGGTGCGGTCGTGGCGGCCACCTTCGTCGCCATGCCGTTCCTGGTCATCAGCCTGGAGGGCGCCCTCGGCGGCCTCAAGCAGAGCTACGAGGAGACCGCCGCCTCGCTCGGCGCCTCACCGGTCCGCGTGTTCTTCACGGTGACCCTGCCCATGGTGGCCCCCGGCCTGATCGCCGGAGCCGCGCTCACCTGGGCCCGCGCGCTGGGCGAGTTCGGCGCGACCATCACCTTCGCCGGGAACCTGCCCGGCACCACCCAGACCCTGCCGCTGCAGGTGTACCTGCTGCTGCAGGACCGGCCCGAGGCCGCCACCTCCGTCTCGCTGCTGCTCCTGGCGATCGCCATGGGCGTGCTGATCGCGCTGCGCGGCCGCTGGACGGGCACGCCGGTCGCCGCCCGCGAGGCCGCGGCCGCGGCGCCGCCGGTCCCGGACGAGGCGCCCGCCGCCGCACCCGACACCGTCCGCGACACCGGCTCCGGCTCCGAGAGCGCCGCACCGCCCGAGTCCGCGCCGCACGAGGCCGGCCACTGGCCGCTGCACGCCACCGTCACCGGCTTCAACCAGCTCACCCTCGCCGCCGAACCGGGCACCACCATCGCCGTCGTCGGCGAGAACGGCGCCGGCAAGACCACCCTGCTGCGGGCCCTGCTCGGCCTGACGCCCCGGGCCCACGCCGAACTCCGGCTCGGCGACGCCGACGTCACCGCGCTGCCCCCGCACAAGCGGCAGGTGGCCTGGGTCCCGCAGGACGGCGCGCTGTTCCCGCACCTGAGCGCCCTGGCGAACACCGCGTACGGGTTGCGCGCCCGCGGGGTGGCACGCGCCGACGCCCGCCGCGAGGCGCAGGCCTGGCTGGACCGGCTCGGCGTCGGACACCTCGCCCACCGCAAGCCGGCCCAGCTGTCGGGCGGCCAGGCCCAGCGGGTGGCCCTGGCCCGCGCGCTGGCCGCCCGCCCGCGGCTGCTGCTGCTCGACGAGCCGCTGGCGGCCCTCGACCAGACCACGCGGGCCCGCGTCCGGCACACCCTGCGCACGCACCTCGCCGGATTCGGCGGGGTCTGCCTGATCGTCACGCACGATCCCGTCGAGGCGGTGTCGCTGGCCGACCGGGTCCTCGTACTGGCCGACGGCCGCACCCTCCAGGACGCGCCGCCCGCCGAGGTGAGCCGGCACCCGCGCTCCCCGTGGGTGGCCCGCATGCTCGGGCGCAACGCCTGGCCGGGCATCGCGTCGGCGGACGGGCTGGCCCTCGCCGAGGGCGGACGGCTCGTCGTCGCGGAAGCACTGCCCGAGGGGGCGCAGGCGCTGGCGATCATCGCCCCGGAGGCGGTGTCGGTGCACCGGGAGCGCCCGGGCGGCAGCCCCCGCAACGTCTGGCCGGGCACCGTACGGGAGATCACCGCGGTCGGCAGCCGGCTGCGCGTGCTGATCGCCCCGGGCGGCGCGCCCGACCTGGTCGCGGAGATCACCCCGGAGGCGGCGTCCGAGCTGGGCATCGTCGACGGCGCGGAGGTGTGGACCAGCGTGAAGGCCACCGAGGTCACCCTCGTCCGCCTCTGACGGCCCTGCGGCTGCGGGACGGCGGGAATCGTTTGGGCCTGTCAGCGGGCTGACATGTCTTCAGCGGAGCCTGCGCCGTCGGCAGGCATCATCCGCATGTCACACGTTCCCGTGGTCGGGTCATGCGTGCGGGCTGCCGGGCGGGCAGAGGGTTCGACGGACGGCGCTGCGGAGCCAGTGGTGGGCTCGGTCGGCTGCATGGCGGGGGTGCCAGGCCATGCCGACGGTCACGGGCGGCATCGTCAGGGGGATGTCCAGGAGGTGCAGTCCGAGGGCGACGGCGTCGCCGGTGAGGGGCGAGGGCGCGGCGCCGGGGAGTGCGGCCGGTACGAGGCAGACGATGTCGCTTCGAGCGGCGAGGGTCATGGCGGCCAGGTGGCCGGGGAGGACGACGCTGACCCGCCGATGAAGGTTCAGCTCGGCCAGGGCCGTGTCGAGGGGGCCGGTGAACCGGCCGCGGCGGCTGACCGCGACGTGTCGGGCGGCGGCGAGCCGGGCCGGGGTCAGGGGGCCTCCGGTCAGCGGATGGCCGGGCCGGACGGCGGCCACCATGCGGAGGCTGACCAGTTCCTCGACGTTGGTTTCGGGGTCCACGTGGTCGATGGACCCGACCTCCAGGTCGATCCGGCCGTCGCGCAGGGCGGGACCTGCCTCCAACTCCTCGGCCCGGAGCCGGAACGAGACCCCCGGCGCCTCCTGCTCGGCCAGGCGCAGCAGTCCGGGGGCCAGTGCCGCGCCGACCAGGTCGGCGGTCTGGAGGGTGAAGGTGCTGCGCAGGGTGGCGGGGTCGACGCCGGTATCGGGGCCGAGCAGGGCTCCGAGGCGCTGCACCACGGCTGCGGCTTCCTCGCGCAGGGCCTGGGCGCGCGGGGTGGGGACCATGGTCTGCCCGGCCCGGACCAGCAGCGGATCCTGCAGGGTGCGGCGCAGGCGGGCGAGCGTGCGGCTCATGGCGGCGGGCGAGGTGTGCAGGCGGGCGGCGGCCCGGGTGACGCTGTTCTCGGCCAGCAGGGCGTCCAAGGCGATGGCGAGATTGGCGTCGAGGGCCGAATCCGGGCTGTTCACCAGCATCATTCCATTTCCGTCAATGATTGCGTGCCGAAGTTCCCATTGTGACAACACTGCGGCCCTCCGCAGGATGAGGCTCGTACCGATCCGGCGCGACCTGCGAGGTCTTCATGATTGTCATTACCGCTCCCACCGGGAACATCGGCCGTCCCCTGCTCTCCCGGCTCCTGGAGTCCGCCCCCGTGGGCGAGGAACTGCGCGTGATCGTCCGCGACCCCGGCCGGCTGCCGGACGCGGCGCGCGGACGCGTCGAGGTGGTCACCGGCTCACATGGAGACACCGGGGTTCTCGACCGGGCCTTCGAGGGTGCGGACGCCGTCTTCTGGCTCGTCCCCCCGGACGCCTCCCGGACCCCGCAGGATGCCTTCAGCGGCTTCACCCGCCCCGCCGCGAAGGCGTTCGCCGCCCACGGCGTCGGCCATGTCGTCGGAGTCTCCGCGCTCGGCCGCGGCACCCCGCTCGCCGACCGGGCCGGCCTCGTCACCGCCTCCCTCGCCATGGACGACCTCATCGCCGGCAGCGGTGTCGCCTACCGGGCCCTGGCCAACCCGTCCTTCTTCGAGAACCTCCTGGAGGAAGCCGACTCGATCCGCGACAGGGGCGTCTTCACCGACTCCGTCGACGCCGACCGCAAGGCCCCCCTCGTCGCCACCGCCGACATCGCGGCCGTCGCCGCCGGCCTGCTGCTGGACCGCTCGTGGACGGGCACCGGCAGCGTCCCGGTCCTCGGCCCGCGGGACGTGTCCCCCAACGACCTGGCCCGCATCATGACCGAACAGCTCGGCCGACCCGTCCGCTACGAACGCCGGCCGCTCGACGAGCTGCACACCGGCCTCGTCGGCCACGGCCTCAACGAGGCGTTCGTCCAAGGCCTCGTCGACATGAAGCGAGCCAAGGACCAGGGCTTGGACGCCGGCGTCGCCCGCACCCCGGACACCGCCTCCCCCACCGGCTTCGAGCAGTGGTGCACCCAGACCCTCAAGCCCGCCGTCCTCTCCTGAAGCCCGCCACCGGAGGCACCCTGATGCCCGCTACGGCCTCGAACCCGTCGCCACGATCGCCACCTGACACACCGCCACCCCGCCCGGCCGGTCCGGCGCCTTCTCAGTCCCCCGGCTCCGGTCCGGCGAGGGCGAACTCGCACCACACGCACTTCCCGCCGCCCCGGGGCTCCACGCCCCACTCGTCCGCGAGCCGGTCCACCAGCATCAGCCCGCGCCCCGACACGGCCCAGTCCCCCGCCTCCCGCCGTCTCGGCAGGGCGCTGCTGGCGTCCTCCACCTCGATGCGGATCCGGCCCTGCGCCGTGAGCCGCATGCTGACGTCGCCGCCGCCGTCGGTGTGGACCAGGGCGTTGGTCATCAGCTCGTCCGCCGCCAGTTCGATCTCGTCGGCCCTGTCCCGCGCTCCCCACGCGGCCACCGCCGCCCGGATCAGGTGCCTGGCCAGGCCCGGGGCCTCCGCGTCCCCCGGTTCCAGCCGCTGGCGCAGCGGACCGCCGCCGCGTGCGCCGGGCGTGCCGCGGCGGCGCAGGACGAGCAGGGCCATGTCGTCGCCCCCGCCGGAGTCCCCGACGAGGTCGCACAGCACGTCGGCGAGCTCCTCCACGTCCACCGGGCCGCTGTGGACCGCGGCCATGAGCTCCCGCATGCCGGTGTCGTGGTCCGCGCCGGGGCGTTCGATCAGACCGTCCGTGCACAGCACCAGGGTGTCCCCCGGGTGCAGCTCGAGGCTGGTGACGGGGTAGCCGGTGCCGGTGCCGGACTGTTCCCGGGGCGGCAGTCCGAGCGGCAGTCCGCCCGCCACCTGGATCCGGTGGCAGCTGCCGTCGCCGCGGCGCACGACCGGGTCGAGGTGGCCGGCGCGGACCATGCGGAGCATCCCGGTGGTGAGGTCCACCTCGGCGTACGTGCACGTGGCGAACCGTTCCGTCTCCAGTTCGCGCAGGAAGGTCGAGGCCCGCGCCATCGCCGCCGCCGGGGTGTGCCCCTCGACGACGTACGCGCGCATCACGATCCGCAGCTGTCCCATGACGGCGGCCGCGTCCGTGTCGTGCCCCTCGACGTCGCCGATCATCACCCCGACCCGGCCGTCGCCGAGCGGGATCACGTCGTACCAGTCGCCGCCGATGTCCCGCCCCATCCGGGCGGACCGGTAGCGTACGGCGATCCGCGCCCCCGGCACCTCCGGGATCCGGCGGGGCAGCATGGCCCTCTGGAGCCCTTCGGCCAGGTCGTGCTCCTGTTCGAAGAGCATGGCGCGCTGGAGGCCCTGCGCGACGCCGCTGCCGAGCGCCATCAGAAGGTTCCGCTCCTCGGCGGTGAACTCCCCGTCCCGCGTGTAGAGCAGCCCGAGCGCTCCGATGGGCCGCCCCTGGGCGATCAGCGGCAGGTAGACACCGCTGCGGACGGACAGCGGCTCGATGTACGGCCACAGCAGCGGGTAGCGGCTCTGGAACTCCTCGCGCGAGACGAGGAAGACCGGCTGCATGGTCCGTACGGCCTCGCTCATCGGGAACCGCGCGTCGATCCGCGTGTACTCGATCTCCGGTACGTACGAGCCGAGCTGCCCCTCCGCGACCAGGTGGATGCGGCCGCCGTCGACGATGCCCAGCATCACGCTGACCGCGCCGAGGTGCCCGAGGGCCTGGGGGTCCTTGAGGACGTCGGTCACGTCGTTGACGGTGCGGGCGTGGGCGAGGATGGCGGTGGTCCGCTCGACGACGCCCGTCATCCGGCGCCGTCCCTCGGCCTGCTCCCCGGCCGCCCCGGGCTCGCCCGGGTCGTGGGCGGCGTCGCGCAGGATCCCGATGACGCGGTACGGGCGGCCGTCCGGGTTCCGCACGATGTGGCCCTGGATGTGGGTCCAGGCCGGCGTTCCGTCACGGAGGCGGGTGCGCACGTAGGCCCCGTAGTGGCTCCGGCCGTCCTTGATCGCCTGCGCGACCCGCGCGTCGAGGCGGGCCGCCTCGGCGGGGGCCAGGCGCTGCCGCAGCCCCTCGGAGGTCCCGTCGTACTCGTCCGGGCGCAGGTCGAGGACCTCGAGGGCGGTGGGATCCAGGTGCATCCGCCCACTGTCGAGGTCCCAGTCGAATGTGCCCATGCGGTTGAGCGCGAGGCTCGTATCGGGCCGCGCGGGCCAGTCGACCTCGGGGTTCTTTCCCCTGCGGGCCATGCAGCCAGGGTCTCACTCTCCCCCGCCCGTGTCCCCGTGGGGCGGCTGGCCCCCGGAAGCGTGGCCCCGGCCACCGGCTCCGGCCTGCCGGAGGGCGCCGGCGCGGATACCGCCCCGGCCGGACCCGCACCCGCCCGGACGAAGCGGCGCCGGTCTGCCGGGCCTGGGGAAAACCATCTGGTCCAGGCCCTGTTGGCCGTCTAGCATGATCCGCTATGCCTACCAACGAACAGATCATCGAGCAGGCCCTCGACCGGATCACCGCAGGTTACGTCTTCCCCGAAAAGGCCGTCGTCATCGAGGCGGCGATCCGCAGCCGTCTCGCGGCAGGTGCGTACGGGGGCCTGGACGGGCCCGCCCTCTGCGAGACGGTGACGGCGCACCTCCAGGAGGTGTGCCCGGACAGACACCT
The DNA here is from genome assembly GCF_045160965.1 of Streptomyces sp. NBC_00207. NCBI lineage: Bacteria > Bacillati > Actinomycetota > Actinomycetes > Kitasatosporales > Streptomycetaceae > Streptomyces > Streptomyces sp. NBC_00207. The sequence goes on from NZ_CP130715.1 coordinate 1,439,112, forward strand.
GCGCCTGCTCTGGACCGAGGAGCCGCAGTCGCTGGAGCCGGTCGACGCGGACGGCGGGCAGGCCGCGTTCCTCAAGCTGCTGAGGGAGCACAACCAGGGCGTCCGCCGCGTCGAGCACCTCGAAGGCAACATCGGTCTCATCGAGCTCGGGCGCATCGCCACCGCCGTCGAGGGCGCGAGCGTGATCGGCGCGGCCATGCAGCTGGTGGCGGGCAGCTCCGCACTCGTGCTGGACCTGCGCGGCTGCCTCGGCGGGTCGCCGGAGGGGGCCGCGATGTGGTGCAGCTACTTCTTCGGCGACGACCAGGTGCACCTGAACGACATCTACGACCGGACCACCGACACGACCCGGCAGTACTGGACGGTCGCCCACCTGCCCGCGCCGCGCTACACGGACCGCCCGGTCTACGTGCTGACGAGCGAGATCACGTTCTCCGGGGGCGAGGACGTGGCGTACACGCTGCAGGCGCAGGGCCGGGCCGTCGTCGTCGGTGCGACGACACGGGGCGGCGCCCATCCCACGGCCCGCCACGCGGTCGCCGAGCACGTGCTCGTGACCGTGCCGGCGGCCCGGAGCATCAACACGGTCACCGGCACCAACTGGGAGGGAGTGGGGGTCGTTCCGGACCTTCAGGTCCCGGCGGACCAGGCGCTCGACACCGCGCTCAAGGCCGCACTGCGGCAGGTGGAGGCGGGGGCGAAGCCGGGCGGCGCGGGCCGCTGACGCCGGCTCCGCTCACCCGGGCCGGTCCGGGGTGCCCGCGTCATGGACCAACAGGGCGATCTGGACACGGTTGTTGAGGTCCAGCCGGGTCAGGATCCGTGACACGTGCGTCTTCACCGTGGGCAGCGCCAGGTGGAGTTCCCGCCCGATCTCCGCGTTGGACAGGCCCCGCCCGACCGCCAGGGCCACCTCCCGCTCGCGTTCGGCCAGCAGGTCCAGCCGGGCGCGGGCGGCGGCCGCCCGGTGGTCCTGGCCGGAGCCGCCCGCCACCCGGTCGATCAGGCGGCGCGTGACGGCCGGGGACAGCACCGGGTCCCCGGCGGCCACCGTCCGGATGGCCGTCACGATCTCCTGCGGCGGCGTGTCCTTGAGGAGGAACCCTGCCGCGCCGGCGCGCAGGGCCCGCAGGACGTGCGCGTCGGTGTGGAACGTGGTCAGGACGAGGACTTCCGGAGCCCCCGGCCGTGCCCGGAGCGCCTCGGTCGCGGCCAGCCCGTCGACACCGGGCATCCGGATGTCCATCAGCACCAGGTCGGGTCCGTGCACGGCGACCAGCCCGGGCACCTCCGCCCCGTCGACGGCCTCGGCGACCAGCTCGATGTCGGGGGCTCCGCCGAGCATCAGGCGCAGCCCGGCCCGGACGATCGCGTCGTCGTCGACCAGCAGTACCCGGATCACCCGCGGCTCCTCCCCCGTCTGCCTCGTCCTTCGGTCAGCTCTGCCAGGGTAGCCAGGCCTGTACCCGGAAGCCGCCGTCGGCGGGTACGGCCGTCAGCTCCCCGCCCGCCAGCCGGGCGCGTTCCCCCAGGCCGATCAGCCCCTGCCCGCCGCCCTCACCCGCCGTCTTGACGGCCGCCGCGGCCGGGGCCGGATCCGGCCCGGGCGGCCGGGCGTTGCGGACCTCCACCGTCAGCCCGTCCCCCGGGCCCCCGGTCACCCGCACGTCGACGGCCGCCCCGGGCGCGTGCTTGCGTACGTTGGTCAGCGCCTCCTGGACGATCCGGTACGCCGTACGCCCCACCAGGGGCGGGGCGGCCTCCCCGGGCGGCCCGGCCAGGTCGATCCGTCCGCCCGCGGCCCGCGCCTCCGCCACCAGCCGGGCCAGGTCCGCCAGTTCCGGCTGCGGCCGCTCCCCCTCCGCGGACGCCGACCCGGATCCCGCCCGCAGTACGCCGATCACCTCGCGCAGATCGTGCAGGGCCAGGCGGGCGCTCTCCCGCATCACCCCGGCGGCCCGTTCGATCTCGGCCCGCGGCGCACCGGAGTTGAACTCCAGGGCGCCCGCGTGCACGCTCAGCAGCGTCAGCCGGTGGCCGAGCACGTCGTGCATCTCGCGGGCGATCTCCTCCCGGGCCTCCATCCTCGCCCGCTCCGCGCGTGACTCCGCGTCCGCCTCGGCCAGTTCGGCACGCTCGCGCAGGGAGGCGATCAGCTGCTGACGGGACCGCCGGAACAGCCCCCAGCCGATGGCCCCGGCGATCAGGGCGAAGTACGTCAGCGCCGAACCCGCCCGCTCCTCGGCCATGTCCGGGATCTGCCACAGGAAGACCGGCAGCGGGGCGAAGGCCAGCGCCGCCACCCACGCCGTGGCCTTCCACGGCCGGCTCGCGGCCACCGTGAACACCGCCACCATCGTCGGGCCGGCGAGATAGTGCGCCTGGCTGCCGGCCAGGAGCAGGACCACGGCGAGCGGGACCGGCCGGCGCCGCCGCAGCAGGACCGCCGCGCACCCCAGCCCGCCGACCGCCTGGTCGGCGGCCCGCCACCCCGGACCGAGGTCCTCCGCGACCGGGATGGACTGCGAGCTGACCGCCGCGAAGCAGGCGGCGAAGAAGAAGAGCCCCAGGTCGACGGCCCAGTCCCGGCGGGTTCGGTGGGTGCGGCGCATATCCCCGGAATCTACGCGGGCGGGCCCGTGACGGGACCCGCCCGCCCCGGATCGGATACTTAAGTACGAGCCCTGAGCGCCCTGAGACCGATCCTGTGGCCCGCGCCCGGCTCCTAACGTCGGAGCATGACCTCCTCCACCCCGAAATCCCCGCCGGCCGCCGTCACGGGGCTGCTCTCCTTCGTCCTCGTCGTCGGCGGCGCGAGCGGTCTCCTGCACGAATGGCTCGGCTGGATCCACTTCCTGGGCTTCGTGCGTTTCCTCGCCCCCGACGGCTACGAGGTCTACAGCTACGTCGTCATGGTCGTCCTCGGCCTCGCGGTGGGCGCGGCGGGCGACGCACTGACCCGGCGCGGCCGCGCCTGATCCGGCGCGGCCGCTACGCCATCCGTGTCTTCGCCGGCCTGACCTGGGCGTACGTGGTACGCCCAGGTCAGGGCGGCCAGGGGAAAGGTCGTCGGACCTCGCAGTGCACCGCCTCCCCCCGTGGGGGAAGCGGTGCACCCAGGGCTGCCGCTGGAAGCCGGTACCGGCCCGCTAGGACTCGTTGACCTCCGGCTCCTCGTCGTCGGCCGGCGGCGGGACCGGGTTTCCGGGCTCCACCGGGTCTGCCGGATCATGCTCCTCGGTGAGCCTGTCCGCCGGCTTCTCTGTTTCTGTCTCGGGCTTCGTCTCGGGCTTCGTCTCGTCCGCCGCCGTCGTGCGCGTCTCCGGCTTCGGCTCCTTCTCGGTGGGCTTCACCCCCTGCAGCTCCTTCTCGGTGGGCTTCACCCCCTGCAGCTCCTTCTCGGTGGGCTTCACCCCCTGCAGCTCCTTCTCGGTGGGCTTCACCCCCTGCAGCTCCTTCTCGGTGGGCTTCACCCCCTGCAGCTCCTTCTCCGTGGGCTTCACCCCTTCCAGCTCCTTCTCGGTGGGCTTCACCCCTTCCAGCTCCTTCTCCGTGGGCTTCACCCCTTCCAGCTCCTTCTCCGTGGGCTTCACCCCCTCCGGCTCCTTCTCGGTGGGCTTCACCCCCTCCGGCTCCTTCTCCGTGGGCTTCACCCCCTCCGGCTCCTTCTCCGTGGGCTTCACCCCCTCCGGCTCCTTCTCGGTGGGCTTCACCCCCTCCGGCTCCTTCTCCGTGGGCTTCACCCCCTCCGGCTCCTTCTCCGTGGGCTTCGGCGACGTCTTCGTCCCGGTGGGCGTGGGCTTCGGGTGGGTGCCCGTCGGCCTCGGGTGCGTGCCCGTCGGCTTCGGCGGGACGAACGTCGGCGTGGGGACCACCGGCGGCGGCACCGGCCGGTCGGGCCTGCCGTGGTGGCTGCCCTTGTCGCGCTCGTACCAGCTCCGGCTGTGCTGGTCATAGATCACGATCTTGTGCACCACGGTCGGTGCCGGTGCGATGACCACCACCTTCTGCGGCTGGTACGAGGGCCACGTCTGCCCGAAGCGCTTCGGGGCGGCCTTGAGCGCCACCGGCGGGCCGAGCGGGTTTCCGCACGCGCAGCGCACCCGCGGCACTCCCCGGTCGTCCACCAGGACGGCCGTCCCGGCCTCCAGTACGGCCTGGTAGCTGGTGAGCTTGCCGTTCTGGTAGCCGTGGTTCGTCACCCGGGTGTCCATCCGCAGCTGCACCGAGGTGAGCGAGCGGAGGTACGAGGGGACGGACTGCGGCTGGATGCCGAGGGCCGAGGCGAAGGCGGCGTTCTTGGCGGGATCCGCGGACAGCGCCTTGATCTGCTTCTCCACGTCGCAGCTGGCGTTGTCCCTCGTGCCCCCGTACACGCCCGGCGCGGAGCCGCTGATGCTCTTGGTGCCCGTCGCGGTGCCCTCGGTGGCACTGGCCGGGGCGTTGGGGGTCTTGGGGCCCGTGGGAGACGCGGGGGGCTGCTCCGTCGGGCTCTCCGGCGGCGTCGCCGCGTCGGTCACGGTCGACTCGGTGAACGGGTCGGGACCGGAGGCGGCGGCCGGCTGGAGGAAAACCTCCCCACCGGCGTTGTCGGTACCGCTGGGCCGGGTGAGGACGACGGCCAGGGCCACGACGGCCACCACCGCGACGAGCGCCGTGGCGAGCCGCGGCACGGATCGCCACCACGGCCCCTTGTCGGGACCACCGGGCCCGCCGGGGGATCCCGAGGCGGGCGGAGCGGGCGGAGGAGGGGGCGGCGGCCCTTGCTGCCCGCCCGAGAGCGGGCCGGAAGGCGGCCCGCTGGGGCGCTCTGAGGAGGGCGGCCGGCCGGAGGGTTGCGTGGTCACGGGCTCTTCTTCCCAGTAGGAGGGAGTTCCCTGCGGACCATTGTGTGCGCCGTCCGGGTGGTGCCCGCAAGCCGAGGATGCCACGGTGGCATGGTGAGCCGGATACCGAGATCACCATCGTCCGGGGGCTCCGCGAGGGCATGGCGCGACGCCCTGGTCGCCGTCGTCGCGGGTTTCGCCGCGATGGCCGCGGTCGCCGCCGCAGGGCTCGCGTGCGCGGGCGCCGGCGATCTGCCCGGCGGTTCGTTCCCCCATGTGGTCGCCGCGGTCGTCGTGATGGCGGCCGGCGGTTCGCTGGAGGTGTCGGGCGAGGCCGGTGTCCTGGCCGGGGCGGAGGCGAGCCTGTCGGCGCTCCCGCTCTCGGTGAGCCTGGCCGGCGCCCTCACCGCGGGCTCGTGCTTCCTGCACCCCCTGCACAACCGTGCGGTGGCCCGGCCCCGCGAACTCGTCGGCCGCGCCCTCCCCTTGGTCGTTCTGTGGCTCCTCGCACTGACCGGGGCCGCGCTCCTCGCCCGGCAGTCCTTCGGCATCTCCACCGGCGACTCCCCGGTCGGGGTGATCGGTGAACTCCTGGACTCCGCACCCACGGTGGGGTTCCGGGCCGACCTGCCCGCCACGCTCCTCTTCGGACTGCTGTGGATCCTGGGCCTGTTGCTGATCGCCCTGCTGGTCTCGCGCCGCGCGCCGCTCCCGGCCGGGCTGGTCCGCTACCACGCGGCGCTGCGCCCGGCCGCCTTCGCCACGATGCTGCTGCTCCTGGCCTACGTCGCCCTCGGTGTCGTGGTCGGCCTGGTGGTGGCCGCCACCCAGGGCCATGCCGCCCGGACCTTCGCCGTGATCCTGCTCGCGCTGCCGAACCTCGCCTGGCTCGCGTTCACCCTGGGCTTCGGCGGCGCCTGGGAGGGCCGGGTCGAGGGCCCGTTCGGGCTGCCGATGCCTCAGCTCCTGGACGAGGTCCTGCGCGGCTCCGAGCTGTCCACGGTGGACGTGGCCTCGCTCGCGGAGCGCGACTCCCGGGCGTGGTGGCTGGTGGCCGTGGCCGCCGTCCTGCTGCTCGGCACCGGCGTGCTGGCGGCCGTACGGTCCCCCGTCCACGTCCGGCCCTGGCAGCACGCGCTCCACCTGGGCGTGGCCCTGGCCCTGGCGACCCTGATGGTCTGCCTGCTCGCGCGCGTGCAGGCACAGTTCGGCCTCTCCCTGCTGGGCATCGGCGAGGTGGACGGGCTCGGCGGCCAGGTCGTGCTGAATCCCGTTCTGTGGCGCACGGTCGGGCTCGCCCTGCTCTGGGGTGCGGTGGCGGGCTTCCTGGGCGCCCTTCTGGCCCGCCCCCTGCACCGCCGCGGCCGCGTCGAGGAACCCGCCGCGGCCGCGCCTCCGGCGCCCTGACGTCCGCCGCCCCGCCCGCGCCCCCTCAACCGGACAGCCCGGTCAGCCGGGATCGCGCTCAGTCGTGTCGGCTTCCGGATCGTGCGTGTCCACGATCCGGGTGGTGTCCGCGTCGGGTTCGGGCCGATCCGCCACCGCCCCGTCGGCCGGTGGCGGATTCCGAGGTACACCGGACCCGGCGCTCACCCGCGTCGGTGTCGGCGGCACGGATGGGGGCGGCGGTTGCGGCTGTTCGGGTGAAGCCCCCGGTGCCGCCACGACCGCGAAGGTCGTCAGGCGGCTCTCGTCGCCGTACAGCCACTTGCCCGCCGTCACGTCGTAGACCCACACCGACTCCCCGTCCACGACCACCCCCGCCCGCAGCCCCCGTACGGTCCGCCGGAAGGAATCGGCGTCCGTCCTCCCCGAGGCGAGCTCGTCCACGGCCCGCCGGTAACGCTCCAGGGCCTCGGCTGCGCGGGTGAGCAGCGGCCGGGCGTCCTCCGTACGGGCGAGCGGCCGGTCGGCCGTCGGCGGGGGTTGCGGCACCGACACCAGGAGCCGGCCGTCCACCCAGGCGGACCAGCCGTTGGCGCACAGCACCTCGCCCCAGTCGCCGCGCCGGGACAGCAGCTGTACCGGGAGGAAGCCGTCGAGCGGCACGGTGGGGCGGGACACGTCGGGGCTCTCCCAGGCGGGAAGACCCTCCTGGGGGACGACGTGGGTGGGCCGGAAGTCCTGGACCGGACCGGGGCTGGCCATGGGCGGCTACTTCCTCATGACCGCGGGCTCGGTGCGGCGCAGCATCCTGGCCACCAGCACGGTGAACAGCACGGACAGGGCGAGCAGCATCCCGATTTCGAGGATCCACAGGCTCGTCTTGTGATCGAACAGCGGGTCCTGGGTGATCTTGAGGGGCACGATCGCGCCGAGGTCGGTGGTGGTGCCCATCGCGCCCATGGCCCACCGGGCCGGCACGAACCAGGCCAGCTGTTCGAGGACGGGGACGCCGGAGAGTTTCAGCAGGGCGCCGCAGAAGGCGGACTGGACGATGGTGAGGAGGACCAGCAGCGGCATGGTGGCCTCCTCCTTGGTCACCAGCGCGGAAATCATCAGGCCGAGCAGCATCGAGGTGAACGACAGCAGGGCGACGGCAAGGATGATCTCGATCAGCGGCGGCAGGAAGATCCCCTTGCCGCCTGGGGCGTTGGTGTCGACCCCGGCGAGGCCGACCACGGTGAGGACCACGGCCTGGGCGACGGTGAGCACGCCGAGGACCACCACCTTGGACATCAGGTAGGCCGACCGGGACAGGCCGACGGCGCGCTCGCGCTGGTAGATGACGCGTTCCTTGACGAGTTCGCGCACCGCGTTGGCGGCGCCGGTCAGGACTCCGCCCAGGACCAGGATGAACAGCGCGTTCAGGCCCGTCTCGGCCGTGAGGGCGGTGCCGGCCAGCGCACGGGCCAGACCGCCCATGACGAACGGCAGCCCGATCATGATGGCCAGGAAGGTGCGGTCGGCGCCGAGCACGGCGGTGTACCGGCGGATCAGGGTGGAGAGCTGGGAGCCCCAGCTCTGGGCCTTGGGCGGCGGCTGCGGCACGGCGCCGGAAGTCCGTGCCGCCTCCCCGGCGGGCGGCGGCGGGGTCCTTCCGGTGGCGACGTCGACGTAGCGGCTCTGCAGCGGTGACGCCCGGTACTGCCCGGCCCAGTCGCGGTCCTGCTGGTTCTCGAACGCCTCGTAGGCCTCGGGCCACTGCTCGAAGCCGAAGAATCCGAGAGCCTCCTCCGGAGGGCCGAAGTAGGCGGTGCGTCCGCCGGGCGCCAGGATCAGGAGGCGGTCGCAGACGTCGAGGTTGAGCACGCTGTGGGTGACGACGATGACCGTGCGGCCGTCGTCCGCGAGGCCGCGCAGCATGTGCATCACCGAGCGGTCCATGCCGGGGTCGAGGCCGGAGGTGGGCTCGTCCAGGAAGAGCAGGGACGGTTTGGTGAGCAGCTCCAGTGCGACGGAGACGCGTTTGCGCTGGCCGCCGGAGAGGCTGTGGATGGGCTGGTCGGCACGCTGCTGGAGGCCGAGTTCGCCGATCACCTCCTCCACCCGGGCCTGGCGTTCGGCTTTGGCGGTGTCCTGCGGGAAGCGCAGTTCGGCGGCGTAGCCGAGGGCGCGCCGCACGGTGAGCTGGGAGTGCAGGATGTCGTCCTGGGGGACGAGCCCGATGCGGCGGCGCAGTTCGGCGTAGTCGCGGTAGAGGTCGCGTCCGTCGTAGAGGACGGTGCCCTGGTCGGCGGGGCGCAACCCGGTGAGCGCACCGAGGAGGGTGGACTTGCCGGCGCCGCTGGGGCCCACGACGGCGAGCAGGCACTTGGCGCCCACCGGGAAGGAGACCCGGTCGAGGAGGATCTTGCGGCCCTTGTCGACGGCGACGGTGAGGTCCTGGACGTCGAGCGAGACCTCGCCCGTGTCCACGAACTCCTGGAGCTGGTCGCCGACGAGGCAGAAGGCCGAGTGTCCGATGCCGACGATGTCGCCCTGGGCGAGGGGGGCGGCCCGGCGGTCGAGGCGGGCGCCGTTGAGGTAGGTGCCGTTGTGGCTGCCGAGGTCGGCGATCTCGTAGGTGCCGTCGGCGAGGGCACGGAGTTCGGCGTGCCGGCGGGAGACGGTGAGGTCGTCGATGACGAGGTCGTTCCCGGGGTCGCGGCCGATGGTCACGGCGGTGCGGGCGAGGAGCGGACGTACGGTCGTCGGCTGCTGGAAGGTACGGGACAGCGACGTGACCCGGGACGGCCGGACACCGGCGGCGGGGTCCGGCGCGGCGGAGGAGGGCGGTGGCGGAGGGGGAGCCGGAGGCGGCGGCGGACCGACGAGGACGGCGACCGGGCCGTCCTCCTCGTCGCCGAAGCGCAGCCGGCAGCCGGCGCCGACGCTCCGTTCGTGGACGCGCCGGCCGTCGGCCCAGGTCCCGTTGGTGCTGTGCTCGTCCTCCACCGTCCAGTGATCGCCGTCCGGGCGCAGGACCGCATGGTGCCAGGAGACGCGGGCGTCCTCCAGGCAGATCTCGCAGAGCGGGTCCCGGCCCACGTGGTAGGTCCGGCCCGGGCTCATCGCGAACGAGCCCGTGTCGGTCACCAGGACGAGCTCGGGTGCGGTCGGCACACCGGGGCGCTGGACCATGAGCAGATTTTCCCATGAACCCGCCCGCCCGGCAGCGGTCCGGCATCGCCGCAGGTCAGAGGCCTCTTATGGGTAATGACAACGGTCCCCGTTGCAGCCTTTGCCCATCTCGCCGGGGTGCGCTTCACTTCACGCGACGGATCCGAACACACGGGTGCCGCGATGAGACGGGGGACGCCATGAGTGGGCACGACCACGCGCACGACGGCCACGACCACGGGCACGGAAACGCACACGGACACGGACACGGACACGAGGGACACAGCCACGGCGTGTCCGCCGACGCCGACCGCCGCTGGCTGGCGATCGCGCTCGCCCTGATCGGCGGGTTCATGGCCGTCGAGGTCGTGATCGGCGTCATGGCCAACTCACTGGCCCTGATCTCGGACGCGGCCCACATGCTCACGGACGCCGTCTCGATCGTCCTGGCGCTGATCGCCATGCGGCTGGCCGCCCGGCCCGCCCGCGGAGGCTTCACGTACGGCCTCAAGCGGGCGGAGATACTCTCCGCCCAGGCCAACGGCCTGACGCTGATCCTCCTGGGGCTGTGGCTGGCCTACGAGGCCGTGCGGCGGTTGATGGACCCGCCGCCGGTGGAAGGCGGTCTGGTGGTGGTGACGGCGCTCGCCGGCATCGTCGTCAACGTGGCCGCGGCCTGGTGCATCTCCCGGGCGAACCGTTCCGCGCTCGTCGTCGAAGGCGCCTACCAGCACATCCTGAACGACCTCTTCGCCTTCATCGGGACCGCCGTCGCCGGCGTGATCGTACTGACCACCGGCTTCCGGCAGGCGGACGCGATCGCCACGCTGGTCGTGGTGGTGCTGATGCTCAAGGCGGGCTACGGGCTGATCCGCGAGTCCGGCCGGATACTCCTGGAGGCCGCGCCCGCCCATGTGGACCCGGACGCGGTCGGCGACCGCCTCGTCGGGCACCCGCCCGTCACCGAGGTGCACGACCTGCACATCTGGACCATCACCTCGGGGCAGGCGGCGCTCTCCGCGCACGTGCTGGTGGAGCCGGAGGGCGACTGCCACGCCGTACGCCGGGACCTGGAGGCGCTGCTGGCCAAGGAGTACGGGATCACGCACACCACCCTCCAGGTGGACCACGCGCAGGATTCCCTCCTCACGGTCGGCCGCGCGGGCGAGGGCCCGGCAGGCGCCCACTGCGCGGACGCGCACGGGCCGGTCCACCGGCAGGGCCCGCACGCCCACTGACCGCGGAGCACCGACCACGGAGCACGGCCGCGGAGCACTGACCCGCGCCCGTACGGGGCATGGATGAACCCATGACGCACAAGCGCAGTGCCGGACTGCTCCTGTTCCGGCGGACCGGCGGCCCGCCGGAACGGGACCCGTCCGGGGTCGAGGTCCTGCTCGGGCACATGGGCGGCCCGCTCTGGGCCGGGCGGGAGGCCGGGGGCTGGGCCATCCCGAAGGGCGAGTACGGGCCGGAGGAGACACCGCGGGACGCGGCCCGCCGGGAGTTCACCGAGGAGATCGGGCTGCCCCCGCCGGAGGGCGAGTACCTGCCGCTGGGCGAGGTGCGGCTGACCAGCGGGAAGCTGGTGACCATCTGGGCGGTGGAGGCGGACCTCGACCCGGAGCTGATGGTGCCGGGGACCTTCACCATGGAGTGGCCCCCGCACTCCGGGAACGTACAGGAGTTCCCGGAGCTGGACCGGGTGGCATGGTTTGCTCCGCCCCTGGCTGAAAAAATGCTGATTCAGTCTCAAGTTCCTTTCCTGGAGCGGCTGTTGGGGCTGCTGGGGGGCCTTGAGAGCTGACTTGTACTCGCGCTTGCCAACATCCCCACCTGCATGGACATTGCACACATGACGAACGTCGTGCTGGTGGGAACCCTGGACACCAAGGGTGTGGAGTACGGCTGGCTGCGCGAGAGGCTGCTGCGCGCCGGCGTCGAAGTGGTACTGGTCGATACAGGAATCATGGGCGAACCCCGGGTGCCCGCCGATGTGCCGCGTGACGCGGTCGCCCGGGCGGCGGGAACCGAACTGCCGGAACTGCGCGCGGCCGCCGACCGGGGCGCGGCCGTGACCACGATGGCCCGCGGCGCGGAGGCGACCCTCTTACGCCTGCACGCCGAGGGCCGGCTGCACGGGGTGCTCGCGATCGGCGGCAGCGGCGGCACCTCCATCGCCACCCGGGCGATGCGCGCCCTGCCGCTGGGCGTACCGAAACTGATGGTCTCGTCCATGGCGTCCGGGGACGTCAGCCCGTACGTGGGCTCCTCGGACATCACCATGATGTACAGCGTGGTGGACATCGCCGGGATCAACAGCGTCTCCGGACCGGTCCTGGCGAACGCCGTCGAGGCGATCGCCGGGATGGCCGGGGCCTACGCCCGCGCCTCCCTGGAGCGCCGCCCGCCCCGGCTGGGCGCGGGCCCACGCCCGCTGATCGCGGCGAGCATGGCGGGCGTGACCACGGCCGGTGTGGACGCGGCCCGCGAGCGACTGACGGACCTGGGCTACGAGGTTCTGGTCTTCCACGTCAGCGGCACCGGTGGCCGCACCCTGGAGACCCTGGCGGGCCAGGGGATCTTCGCGGGCGTCCTCGACCTCACCCTCAGCGAGCTGGCCGACGACCTGTGCGGGGGCATCCTCACCGCGGGCCCGGACCGGCTCAGTGCGGCCGGGCGGGCCGGGATCCCGCAGGTGGTGAGCCTGGGGGCGCTGGACATGGTGAAGTTCGGGCCGCTGGAGAGCCTGCCCCGGCGGGTCCTGGACCGGGGGGTCCACGTCCACAACCCCTCCATCACGGTGATCCGTACGAACGAGGCGGAGTGCACGGAACTCGGCCGCCGGGTCGCCGCCAAACTCCGCGCCGCGACCGGCCCCACGGCCGTCTGCGTCCCGCTCCGCGGACTCTCCACGCTCGGATCGCCGGGCGGCCCGTACCATGACCCCGGCGCGGACCGGGCTCTGTTCTCGGCGCTGCGCGACGGCTTGCGGGGCAGCGCCGCCCGGCTCTACGACTACGACACGCACATCAACGACCCGGCCTTCGGACGGGCGGCCGCCGACCGGTTGCACGACATGATCGGCGCGATGGCCGCCGCGGCCTGAGGGCCGCAGCCTGAGACACCCCGCACGGACGGGAACCGGCCGTGCCGGAAACCGTGTCCCAGGGGGTGGCCGGTCACCGACCGGGCACCGGGACTCGGTGCGGCACGGCACGGCGGACAGCCGGACAGGGGGCGGGAACGATGAAGGACACGCGTACGGCATGGTCGGTCCCCGGTTACACGGAAGTCCGGGAACTCGGAGCGGGCGGCAGCGGCCGCGTGGTGCTCGCCGTCCACGACGCCACGGGCACGGCGGTCGCCGTGAAGTACCTCAGCGACCGGCTGCGCCAGGACCCCGCCTTCGTCGGGGAGTTCCGGGCCGAGGCCCGCCTCCTGGGCGGTCTCGGGACCCCGTACGTGGTGAGGCTGTACGAGTACGTGGAGTCGCCCGCCGGTGCGGCCATCGTGATGGAGCTGGTCGACGGCATCTCCCTGCGCGCGCTGCTCAAGCAGTCGGGACAGGCGGACGCCGAGGCCGCGCTGGTGGTCCTCAAGGGATCGCTGCTCGGGCTCGCGGCGGCGCACCGGGCCGGCGTCGTCCACCGGGACTACAAGCCGGAGAACGTGCTGGTCGCAGCGGACGGCTCGTCGAAGCTGGTGGACTTCGGGATCGCGGCGAACCGCGGCGCCACGCCGGGAGTGGCCGGAACCCCCGCCTACATGGCCCCCGAGCAGTGGCAGGGCCGGCCGGCCTCGCCCGCGGCCGACGTGTACGCGGCGACGGCGACCTTCTTCGAGTGCCTGACCGGGCGCAAGCCCTACGACGGGGAGAACTTCGCTGAGCTCGCGGTCCAGCACATAGAGGCTCCCGTACCGGAGACCGAGGCCCCGGAGCCCGTACGGCCGCTGATCCGGCGCGGCCTCGCCAAGCAGCCCGAACAGCGGCCGGAGAACGCCGAGGCGTTCGTCGCGGAGCTGGAGGGCGTGGCACTGGCCGCGTACGGGCCCGAGTGGGAGGAACGCGGACAGCGCAAGCTGGCCGCGCTGGCCGCGCTGCTGCCGCTACTGTTCCCCTCGGCGGGCGCCTCGGCGGCGGGCACCACCGCCGTGGCCACGACCGCCCTGAGCAGCGGCTCGGGCTGGGCGCCCGGTCGCAGCGGCTGGCTCGCGGCGGGAATCGCGCTGGTCCTGGGCGCGGTGGTGGTGCTGACCACGGACGCGATCGGCGCGGCCCCGAGCGGGGCCTCGGCGTTGAGCGCCTTCGCCACGACGAGCGCGGCGCCGCCCGGACCGGCCTCCCCGGCCCCCGCACCGACGGCCTCCGCTTCCGCTTCGCCGACTCCGAGCTCCTCGGCGTCCCCGAGCCCTTCGCCGTCCGCCTCCGCGTCTACATCCGCGTCGCCGTCGGCGTCGCCCTCGTACTCGCCGAGCCCCACACCGAAGCCCACGGTGAGCTGGTCGCCCACGCCCACGCCGACCCCGATCCTGGTGGTCACGAAGGTCGACGTGTCGCTCAAGACCGGCGTGTACCGGGGCGATGCGACCGTCTCGGTCGCCGCCCAGGGCACCGGGCCCGTCACGGTGGTGCTGGAGTGGTTCCTCGGCGGTGCGCAGGGCTCCTACTCCGTCCCCGACGGCACGGAGTCGTTCACGGTCCAGGCCGGCTCGCCGGTCACCGTGGTCAAGTCCCACACCTTCACCCGCGACCGCGGCTGCTACGGAGGCGTCCGGGTGACCACCAAGCCGACCGCCGGGAACAAGTCCGCGTCGGCCTCGCAGTACCTTCTGCGCTGCCAGGACGTGCCCCGATGACCGATCCCCGCACCCCCGAGGGCGACGACTACAGCGCCACCGTCCTCGGGAGCCACTGGTTCTCCGGTCCCCCGCCGGCCACGGAGGTGGCCCCCGACCGGGTCGAGGGGTCCGTGCTCCGGTTCGGGCCCGGGGTGACCGCGGCCATGCCCGCGCCGTTCCCCCTGGTGGTGGCCGCCGTTGCCGCCCCCCGGCGCCGCCGGGTCGCCGGTCTGCGGCGGTACGCCCTCGCCGCGATCGTGCTGGCGGCCGTCCTCGCGTACCTCGGGTGGCAGCGGTTCGGACCCGCGATCGAGGTCCGGGACGTGGCCGTGACCACCGACCCGCAGGGCCCGCCCTGTGACGCGACGGCCGACGTGGTGGCCGTCGTCGGGACCAACGGGCGCCCGGGGACCCTCACCTACCGCTGGGTCCGCAGCGACGGCACGCGGTCGGAGGAGCTGACCGAACGGGTGCCGCGCGGGCAGCGGGAGGCCCGGCTGCACCTGCTGTGGACCTTCCAGGGCACCGGGAACTACCCTGCGCGGGCCGAGCTGCAGTTGCTGTCCCCGGGGCAGCGCACGGCCGCGGTGGACTTCACGTACCGCTGCTCCCCGTAGCGGGCAGCCGGATGACGGCGAGCCCGCCGTCGAGGTCCACGCGGGAGCGCGGCGGTGCGCCGTCCTCCTCGTCGTCGCGCAGGACGAGGGCGCTCTGCCGTTCCTTGAGCTCGTTCTGCTTGCCCGGCGAGAAACTGGCGTGCAGCTGCTCGAAACCGGTGGCGGAGATCTGCCCCTGGCGGCCGTTCCAGCGCCAGGGCAGCAGGCCCGCGCGGCCCGCGCGTTCCAGTGCCAGGTCGAGGAAGGCCATGGCGGTGAGCAGCAGAGCCAGCCCCGGAAGGGTCATGAAGACGACGAAGCCCATGGCCCGACGGTAGCCGACCCGGCGGTTCGGCCGTTCGGCCAAGGGGGCCGTGGCCGTCCCGCGCGGATGCCGAGTCCGCGCGGGAGGCCCGCGGCCGCTTCGGGGAGTGGCCGCGGGCCGTTCCGCGTTCCCTCCCCCGCCGCAACCGGGGGACGGAAGTCCGTGGGGCGCGGCGGAGGTCAGAACCGGGCGTGCGCCGTGATGTCCGCCTCGAACTCGCCCGTCATCGCCGGGGTCACCGTCGGCCGGCACTGCCGGACCGCCGCCAGGTAGTCCTCGGTGGTCGCGCCCAGCTGCGCGGCGGCCGCGCCCCGCGCGCCCACCGCCTCCAGGTCGCGCTCGAAGGACACCTGCGCGGCGATCCGGGCCGCGTGCTCGATGTCGGCCGGCGTGAACAGTTCGGTCGCCGCGACCAGGGCCGCCACGTCGACGTCCGCGCGCCCCGCCGTGTAGCGGGACCAGATCGCGGCGCGCGCCCCGGCGTCCGGGGTGCCGATCGGGATCAGGTAGTCGAAGCGCCCGGGCCGCAGGAAGGCCGGGTCGAGGGAGCGGATGGAGTTCGTGGCGCACACCAGCAGCCGCTCGTCGCCCTCCCGGAAGCCCGGTATCAGCTTGAGCAGCTCGTTCGTCACGCCGTGGATCCCGCCGGGCTGCGCGGGCTCGGTGCGCACCGGCGCGATCTCCTCCACCTCGTCGATGAAGACGAGTACGCGCTCCAGTTCGGCGATCCGGGCGAAGGCGTCGCGCAGCGCGGCGGCCAGGTTGCCCTCGTCGGCGAGGCGGGAGGGCAGCAGTTCCACGAAGGGCCAGCCGAGCCGGGAGGCGATGGCCCGGGCGAAGGTGGTCTTGCCGGTGCCGGGCGGGCCGAAGAGGGTGATCGCGCGCGGCGGCCGCACCCCGTGCGAGGCGGCCCGCTCGGGCTCGGCGAGCGGCAGCACCACGCGCCGCTCGATGAGGTCCTTCTCCTTCTCCATGCCGGCGACCTTCGCCCACAGGTCGTTGGGGAGGAAGCGGCCGCCGAGGTCGTCGAGGAGTCCGGCGGCCGGCCCGTGCAGCGGCTCGGTCTTCTCGAAGTAGGCGACGGCGGGCTGCCGGGTGTAGCCGGCGTTGAGCAGGCCCTCGCCGAGCAGGTCCTCCTCGGGCAGGACGTAGGCGATGCGGCCGACGCGGGCGGCGATGAGGCGCCGCTCCAGCTCGACGAGCAGCGCACTGGCCAGGCCGCGGCCGCGCCAGCCGGCGGCGATCGCGATCCGCATGACCCAGGCCCGCTCCCCGGTGACGCAGGCGAGTGCCGCGCCGATCGGGACGCCCTGGTGGACGGCCACCACGCAGGGCTGTCGGTCGGTCAGCGCGCTGATGCACTCGGCGAGCGAGAAGACGGATTCCTGGCCGAGTTCGGCCGTGGTGTCGATCAGGTGGACCACCGCTGCGAGATCGCTCTCGCGGTAGTCGTGGATGAGCCAGTTCACCGGGTACCGCCCCTCGTTCGTGCTCCTGCGGTGAGGCTAGGGGCGGCGGCGCCGGGCGATCACGCTCCGCCGTGCACAACAGGCGGTCCGGAAACCGTCCGTGTCGTCCATAGACTGGTGCCTTCCGCCCGAACACCAGACCGAGGACCCCGCCACCTTCATGCTTTGCCACATATCCGCGGCCCGACGCGGGCGTCTCGTATGGCTCGTCCCCTTCCTGTGGACCCTGGCGCTCGGTCTGTGGGGGCTCTCCCGGCAGGACAGCGTGTGGCGGGACGAGGCGGCGACCTGGCAGGTGGCCGGGCGGCCGACGGGCGAGATCTGGCGGATGCTGGGGAACGTCGACGCCGTGCACGGGCTCTACTACCTGCTGATGCACGGCCTCTTCGAGTTCTTCGGCGCGAGTACGACGACCCTGCGGCTGCCGTCGGTGCTGGCGGTGGCCGCCGCCGCCGCGTGCGTGGCGGCGATCGGGAGCCGGCTGGCGGGCTTCTGGGCGGGGCTCGGCGCCGGACTGGCCCTCGGTCTGCTGCCGGCCGTCCAGTTCTACCTGCAGGAGGGGCGGCCGTACGCGCTGGTCGCGGCCGGGGCCGCGCTGTCGACGCTGCTGCTGGTCTCGCTCCTGGAGAGCGGGCCCGGGCGGCGGGCGTGGCCGCGCTGGACGGCGTACGGGGTCACGGTGCTGGCGTGCGCCCTGCTGAACTGGCTGTCGCTGCTGGTCCTGCCGGCCCACGCGGCGACCCTGTGGTGGGTGCGGGCCCGGCGCGGTGTCCTGCTGCGCTGGGCGGCGTACGCCTCGGGAGCGGTGACGGGGGCGCTGCCGCTGATCCTGTTCAGCCGGGGCCAGTCCGACCAGGTGTCCTGGATACCGCCGCTGACCTGGCACATGCTGATCGGCCCGGGGATCCTCCTCGCCATCGGCGGACTCGGCGCGTGGGCGGACCGGCCCGACCGCAAGAGCCTCTCGGCGGCGGCGGTGGGTCTGCCGCTGCTGGCGGTGCCGCAGCTCGGGCTGATCGGGCTGTCGCTGGTCCAGCCGCTGTTCCTGGACCGGTACGTGCTGTTCTCCATGGCGGGTCTGGCCCTGCTGATCGGCGCCGCCCTGGCCGCGGCCGTACGGGTGTGCTCGCCCCGGTTCCCGACGGCGGCGGGCCTGCTCGTGCCGGGTGTGGTCGGGGTGGCGGTGGTGGCCCTGCTGCCGGTGGAGCTGGGCAAGCGGGCCCCGGCCAGCCGGGTCGACGACGTCCTGGCGGTGGCCGGTGAGGTGGACCGGCTGAAGCGGGACGGGGACGCGGTGCTGTTCGTCCCGGCCGCGCGGCGGGACACCGCACTGGTCTCCCCCGGCGCCTTCACGGGCCTGACCGACCTGGCGCTGGCCCGGACCCCGGTCGCCTCGGCCACCCTCAAGGGCGAGGAGGCGGAACCGGCACGGATCCGGGCGGCGCTGCTCGGGCAGCGGCGGGTGCTGCTGGTGACGGACTCGGCGAAGGTCGCGAAGCCCCCGTCGGCGGAGCGCGACAAGACGAAGGCCGCGGTCCTGCGCGAGCACTTCACGGTGGTGGAAGACCGGCAGGTGCGGGGCCGCCGGGTGACGGTCTACGAGCGCCGGGGCTAGGCCGCGCCGGAGCCGGCGGCGAAGCCGGGACCCGGAGGCGGCTGGTTTCTTCTTGAGGTCGACATGAGTGGCCGAGCCGCCCGGGACCGCCACTCACAGGGCGTGATGATACGCTACGCAACGTGACAATGGAGCCCGAGGGCATCCCTCGACACCGCACGACCGCGCCCAATCACGTCTACTACTTCGACATCGGGACCGGCATCTGGCATGGGAAAGCCACCTTCCGCGTCACCTCTTGGCCTCGTCTCATGCGCAGCCGCATCGGGTTGACGAACAAGCTGCTCGTGACCGCCATGCACGCCGTCGAGCTGCTCACCGGTGCGCCACGGCAGGAGTCGACGATCGTGGCGAAGCCGAACGAGGGCGAGTTCGGTGTGGCCGACAATGTGGTCAGGATCTCCAAGTTCGGTGTGACCCTGTACCTCTTGAAAGAGCAGTACGTACTGGACGGCAACGGAACCGGAGTCGTTGTGAACGGGAACGAGAGGCTCGGCCCTGTGCCGGGCCTGCTCACGCGGACCTTCACCTACTCTGCGGAAATTCGCGACGAAGGGATGGCCGCGACCTACAGCATGCCGTTGCTCGGAGCCCTTTGGACCGCGGACTATCAGGTCGCAGCCGACCGCCAGAGCCTCTTCGCGGAACTGGTGTGCGAGTGGGGCAGGGCGACCGAGGAAACGCGCCGAGTCAGCGCGCCGGCTTAGCGGGCGGCAGGAACACACTCCCGATGACCGCCGAGTTCACGCTCCCCGCCGAAAAGGTCACCCTGGTCGCCGGATTGCTTGCCGACCGGGTCAGACAGTACGACGCCACACACGATCACCGGGCCGCCTTCGCCTACACCTACTACCGCCTCACGACGACGCTCGCCACAGGCTTGGATACGGGCACCCCCGCGTTCAACGACCCGCCGTGGGTCGCCGAGCTGTGCGAGACGCTCGCATCGGCCTACTTCAGCGCGATGGACAGCATCGACGAATGGCTGGCAGGACGATCCGGCGGCTCTGCAGACGAGATTCAGCCCGGTGATCTGCCGGACTCCATCCCTCAACCATGGCGAGATGTCTTCGCCGCTTCGAGTGTCCGGCGCACCTACCTGCTGGAAGACGTGATCTTTTCCATGATGGCGCACATGTCGTACGACTTGCCGGAGGCATTGCGGCGCATGGCGACGACCACGGGCGACCGCAGCCACATCGCCGACTTCCACCGCATGAACGACGTGCTGGCGTCCTGTATCGACGGGGTCCAGGACGACCTTTCGTCCAGGTACATTCGCGGGATCAGCTCTTTGGACAGGCTGTTCACCCGTAGTGACGAACTGTTGACCAATTACGGGATCCGGGTCGCACGGAGCTTGGCCTGGTTCAACTGCGACAGACTCCTGGACCCGGATTCGACCGAGGAGGCGTCGCGGTCGATCGGCAGGAGCACCGCCGCGCTCATCTCCGAGATCCGCTCCCCCGGCGACTGGAAACTGCGCGCCGGCCTGTGGATCCTGCGCAGGTTGATTCCCGACCGCCGGCGCTGGCCCGAAGCGAGTACGCCCTTCGCATAGAAGGCCGAAGCCTGTACGGACCGGCCCGCTGCCGATCGGACAGCAGGGCGACGAGCCGCGCGCGCTTCGCCTCGAACACGGCTCGGAATCACCGTACGACCGACCGCCGGCGGCCGGCGGGCAGGGCCCATCGGTCCGGGTTTCACATCGGGTCCACCGGATTCACAGGGGATTCATACGGAACACCGGGCTCCGGACATAGGTTCGGCGGGCAGGGTGGAGTCATGATCCACCGCATGCACCCCCGGCCGGCCCGGCGCATCCGTGCGCGGCGGGCATCACGGATCCTGCTCGCGCTGACGGCAATGGCAGCACTGCTCGGCGTGGACGTGCCCGACGCCACGGCCGGAGCGCCGCCCGGGATCACCGCGCAGGCGCTGCCCGACGCCACGACGGACCGGGTGGGGGCGCTGTTCGCGGACGGGCTCGACGGCGGGCACTTCTGCACCGCCTCCGTGGTGCACAGCGACGACCGCGACGTGATCGCCACCGCCGCGCACTGCCTGGAGAGCCCGTACACCACCGTCTTCGCGCCGGGCTACCGGGACGGCGAGGCCCCGTACGGCCTCTGGAAGCTCACCGGGGTGTACCTCGCCGCGGGCTGGACGGAGGGCCAGGACCCGGACGACGACATCGCCTTCGCGACGGTGGCCCCGGTGGACGGCGGGCGGAACGGATCCGTCGAGGATCTCGTGGGCGGCTTCCCGGTCGCCGCCGAGCAGCCGGACGACGCCGCGGTGACGGTCATCGGATACCCGCGGACCCTGGAGACCCCGCTGCGCTGCGCCAACAGCACCGAACTGTTCTCCGAGACCCAGCGGCGGATCGGCTGCCCGGACCTCAGCGGCGGAACCAGCGGCAGCCCCTGGCTGGTGGACGGCGCGCTGGCCGGGGTGCTCGGCGGCCACGAGGGCGGCGGGAGCGTACCGGAGGTCTCGTACAGCGCGGTGATGGGCGACCAGGCGGTGGAGCTGTACCGGGAGGCGGCCGACGCCGGCTAGGTCGTCTCTTTTGGATCTTGCCCGGGGCAGGCCGGATCCGAAGGAGACGGCCCAGGTCCGACAGGGGCTAGCGGACGGCCGGGATGCGTTCCGCCTCGGGCGCGGAGGGCTGCGCGGGCAGCCGTTCGAGCGGGGGCCGGCCCGGGGTGGCCGAGCGGATGTCCTGCATGCCGCGCCGCAGCCTGTCGCGCAGGAAGCGGCCCAGCGGGCGTTCGACGAACCGGTGGATGAGCCAGGCGAGCAGCACCATGAGGGCGGTGACGCCGACGGCCAGGGGCACGGGCGCGACCTCGTGGCGGAAGTGGTGGATGAAGGTCAGCCCGGCCAGCATGTGGATCAGGTAGAGGGGGTAGGTGATCGCTCCGGCGTGCGGGAGCCAGCGCCACCGGATGCCGTCGAGGGCCCCGAGGGCTATCGCCGCCATGACGGTGAAGCCGAGCAGGATGATCACGTGGGCGGGCCAGGAGGGCGTCTGCCGGGCGACGCCGGGGCCCAGGCTGGCGATCATGCGGGCGTCCACGTGGTGCTGCGCGAGGAGGAACTGGACGCCGACGACGGCCCACAGGACGGCGTTCGGCCCGAAGCGCCGCATCAGGTAGAAGGCGATTCCGGCGATGAAGTACGGGGAGGCGGACGACGCCGCGAAGAAGGACAGCACGCCGCTGTCGACGGTGGGGGCCACGACGCCCGCGAGGGTCCAGGCCCCGCAGAAGAGGACGCAGTTGCGGTAGGTCACGCCGCGCATGACGACGACGGCGAACAGGACGTAGAACTTCAGCTCGACGAAGAGCGTCCAGTACGCGTCGTCGACGTGGGGGACCCCGATGCCGCCCTGCAGCATCGACAGGTTCACCACGACGTCGCTGACCTGCTTGATCTTCCTCACCTCGGGCCAGTTGAACAGCACGAGGGAGGTGAACGCGACGGCCGCCCAGTAGGCGGGGAACAGCCGGGAGACCCGGGACACCGCGAAGTCGCCCACGGTCCGGCCCCAGGTGCTCATACAGATGACGAACCCGCTGACCAGGAAGAAGATCTCGACGCCGAGCCAGCCGTAGACGGCGACCCCGTGGGCGGCCGGGAAGAGGCCCGCGGTCGGTTCGCCCCAGGCGCTGTCGAGGACCACGTAGTGGTAGAAGAGCACGGAGAGTGCGGCGAGGATCCGGACACCGTCGAGGGCCGCCAGGCGTCCGGCGGCGGCTCCGGTGCGCTGACCGGCTCCGGTGCGCCGGCCGCCGTCACGTATGCCGCCGTCACGTATGCCGCCGGGCTGCGGGCCGCCGCTCGGCTGCGGCCCTCCGGCTGAACTGCGCGCGCCCATTCCTCGACCGTCCCCCGTTGAACGTACGACTGTCCGCTGACCGCCGTCGGATCAGCGGAACCTTACAGCGCACCCCGGCCACTGCCGGGTGAGCCGGACCACACCCGGCCGGTTTGCCGGCCGCACCTATTCCGGGATCTCCACGGGCGCCGCGAACCAGGTGGGCTCGTCCCGCAGGGCCCGGTGGATCCGGTCCAGGCCGAAGGGGTCCAGCGGCGGCAGCGCGTCCACCGCGAACCAGGCCACTTCGAGGGACTCGTGGTCGTTGGCCCGCGCCTCACCGCCCGTGGCGCGGCAGCGGAAGGTGATGTCCTGGAACTGGCAGATGTCGCCGTTGGGGTAGGTCATCGGCTCCGTCATCTCGACGAGGACCACGCGCTCGACGACGCAGCGCACCGCCGTCTCCTCGTACACCTCGCGCACGGCGGTCTCGGCGGGCTGCTCCCCCGGCTCGGCGATCCCGCCGACCACCGCCCACTGCCCGGTGTCGGAGCGCCGGCCGAGCAGCACCCGGCCGAGGTCGTCGAAGACGATGGCCGTGACTCCGGGCAGCAGGAGCAGCTGGTGCCCGGCGGTGGCGCGGATCCGGCGGATGAAATCGGGTGTGGTCATGCCCCGACCCTACGAGGCCGGGGCGCCGGCCCCCGCCTCAGACCGCCCGGCGCGCGCGGATCCGCCGGGTCAGGATCCAGCCGAAGCCGCCAGCGGCGAGGAGGAGCAGCGCGTACTCGGGCAGCGGTCCGACGACGGTGGCCGGGGTGCGGGTGGAGCGCAGCGGGATCTCGGCGACCAGCGCGTCAGCGGTGAACATCTTCGTCTGCGCCGTGATCCTGCCGTCGGGGCGGATGACCGCGCTGACCCCGCTGGTGACGGGGACGAGGACGGTCCGGCTGTGCTCGACGGCGCGGACCCGGTCCATGGCCAGCTGCTGGTAGGTCATCTGGGTCCGGCCGAACGTGGCGTTGTTGCTGGGTACGGCGATCACCTGGGCGCCGTCCCGGACGGTGGAGCGGACGGCGTCGTCGAAGGCGGCCTCGAAGCAGGTGACCATGCCCACGCCGCTGCCGGCCATGTCGAAGACGCCGGGGTCCTTTCCGGGGCCGAAGTCCCGGCGCACCCGGTCCACGTCGGAGCTGAAGAGCCGGACGAAGGAGCGCATCGGGATGCGCTCGCCGAAGGGCTGGATCTTGCGCTTGTCGTAAGTCACGGTGGGGCCCGCGACGGGGTCCCAGAGGATCATCGTGTTGCGCAGCGGACCCGTCTCCGGGGACACGACGGCGCCGATCGCGACGGGCACGCCGATGGCCTTGACCGCCTCGTCGATGACGGCGCGGGCGTCGGCTTCGGCGTACGGGTCGAGGTCGGAGGAGTTCTCCGGCCAGACGACGAAGTCGGGCTTCGGGACGCGGCCGGCCTTGACGTCCTCGGCGAGCTGGACGGTGCGCTTGACGTGGTTGTCGAGGACGGCGCGGCGCTGGGAGTTGAAGTCGAGGCCGAGGCGCGGCACGTTGCCCTGGATGACGGCGGCCACGACGGTGCCGTCCTCGGCCGCGTCGGAGACCAGCGGGCGGGCGGCGAGGCCGGCGCCGATCGGGGCGGCGACGGCGAGTGCGGCCAGCGCGGCGGTGGTGCGGCCGGGGTGGCGGCGGGCGATGCGCAGGGTTTCGTAGAGGCCGAATCCGCAGAGGGCCACGCCGAAGGAGAGCAGGGGTGTGCCGCCGAGGGCGGCGAGCGGGGTGAAGACGCCGTCGGCCTGTCCGAAGGCAAGCTTGCCCCAGGGGAACCCGCCGAAGGGCGCCCGGGCGCGCAGGGCCTCGCCCGCGACCCAGACGGCGGCGGCGAACAGCGGCCAGGCCGGGAGCCGGCTGACGAGGGCGATGCCGAGGCCGGTGAGGCCGATCAGGAGGGCTTCGAGGCTGACCAGGGCCAGCCAGGGCACCGGGCCGACCTCCTCGCCGGTCCAGACGAGGAGGGGCAGCAGGAAGCCGAGGCCGGCGAGGAAACCGAGGCCGAAGCCGGCCCGGGCGCGGCGGCCGTGGAGGCAGCCGGCGAGCAGGGCGATGCCGAAGGGGGCCAGCCACCACAGGGGGCGGGGCGGGAAGCTGAGGTAGAGCAGCACGCCGGAGAGGACGGCGAGCACCGCGCGCACCAGCCAGGCTCCCTTCCGCGGCGCGGGGGCGGAGGCCGGGGCGGGGGCGTTGCCACGGGCCGTGGCGTGGGGCGGCGCGGCCTCGGCCGGGGCTCCGTCGGCGGGCTGCGAGGGCTCGTTCCCGGCCGCGCGGGTGACACTGCTGCTCATCTGGCGGAGTGTACGTCCCCGGGCCTCCGGGACGGGTAAGCGCCCGGGCCGGTCCGGACCCGTCGGAACCACCACCCAAGTAATCCCAAATGGGACAAGTAGCCCATATCTCGCATTCAAGTCAGCTCAATACATACGCCTCTTGAGGGTGTGTCAGTCGCAAACGCGCGGGGCATAATCGGGCCCGGTCGTCTCCGGAAGCGGTGGAGCCATCGGGACACCGACTCACTCCCTCGGCGGAAATTCCGCACCGGACCGATCCTCAAGGCGTTGCAGATGTCCCTGGCCAGCCGCAGCCGCCTCGCTGCCCTGCTCACCGTGCTCACGATCAGCGCCGCCGGGGTCACGACCTGGGCCTACGGATACGGGACCGTGCAGGAGCCGGCGGCCCCCGAGACCGTCTTCCGCCCGAGTGTGACCGAAGGCACGGTCCTCCACGTCGTCGCGCACCCCGACGACGACCTCTTCTTCATGAACCCCGACCTGAGCCGCTCCATATCGACGGGCGTGAAGGTCGCCACCGTGTACCTGACCTCCGGCGAGTCCGACGGCAGGAACGAGGCCCACAGCCCGCACCTGGAGGACCCGGAGCGCCCCGCCGACCACGCCGCCTACGCGGAGGCCCGGCAGAACGGCATCCGGGCCGCCTACGCACAGATGGCCACCGGCAACCGCGCCAGCGCCTGGCAGCGCCGGTCCATACCCACCGCCGGCGGCGGGAGCGCCGAGGTGGACGTCCTCGTCGCCCGGCCCGAGGTCAATCTCATATGGATGCAGCTGCGCGAGGCCCGCAGCATCTCCGGTGACAATCCGGACAGCCTGCGCGGCCTGTGGGACGGCAAGGTTCCCGCCCTGGGTGCCCAGCTCACCTCCGGGACGCCGGTCAAGCCCTGGTTCTCGTACACCAAGGAACAGGCCGTGGAGGCCATCGCGGACGTCTTCGCGAGGTACCGGCCGACCACGATACGGACGCAGGACCCGACGCCCGGCCGGGCGCAGGGCGGCGGCGCCTTCCTCGACCACCAGGACCACATGTACGGGGCCCGGTTCGTGCAGGCGGCGGCCGAGCGCTACGCGAAGTCCACGGACCGCCCGCACTTCTCCGTCCAGAACTACGTGAGCTACCCCAACAGCTCCCTGCCCCCGACGCTCGACCCGCAGGCCGCCGAGGAGAAGCTCGGCTACCTCAAGACCTACGCCTGGACGGACCACCAGGACTGGTGCGGCAGCACCGCCGGATGCGGCGACCGCAAGACGGCGACCCGGCCCACCGGCGCCGGATGGAACCAGACCATCCGCTACAGCCGGGGCGACGGCACCTCCTGGATGACCGAGGGCGCCCCCGGCCGGCTGTGGGCCTTCGCCGTCCTGGACGGCCGGATGGCGTACTGGACGCGCAGCGGCCCCAAGGCCCCCTGGCAGGGGCCCGAGTTCCTCCCCGGCTCCGGGATCGACGCGGGCGCGACGTCCGTCCGGCTGTCCGACGGCAGGATCGCGGTCTTCGGCACCCGCACCACCCTGGGCACCGCACCCCAGGAGTACGGACGCGACCTCGTGTACGCCGTCCAGACCGCGCCCGGCGGCGCCTTCGGCCCCTGGCAGTCGCTGGGCACCCCGGACACCGTCGACATATCCGGCACCTCTGCGATCAGCGCTCCGGCCGTCGCCGTGGACGGCGCGGGCCGGATGACCGTGTACGTACGCGATTCCCGGCGCACCCTGCGCGCCCGCGCGCAGGACGCCCCCGAAGGCGCCTTCGGCGCGTGGCAGGCCCTGGGCGGCGCCGGCCTGCAGGGCGACCCGGTCACCGCGACCGACGCGGCGGGGCGGCGCCACGTGTACGCGGCCACGGCCCAGTCCGTGCTGGCGTGGGTCCGGCCGACGCCGGACGCCCCCCTCGGCGGCCCCTTCCCGACCGGGCTGCCGGCGACCACCGGACCCCTGTCGGCGAGCCCGCAGGGCGACGGCGTCCGCCTCTACTTCCGCCGCCCCGGCACGGGCACCGTCGGTACGAGCCTGGCCACCGCGGGCGGCCCCGTGCCGACGTTCTCCCCGGTCGCCGAGGCCGGCGGCGACGGCGGCTACGGCGCCGTCGGCGTGACGGGCGGGCTCCTCACGGGCCGCGCGGGCGCGGGCACGATCGGCGTGTCGGGCCCGGGCGACGCGCCCTCCTGGTACGAGTCCCAGATGCTCTACACCGGTGCGCCGGCGGCCGTGGCCGAGCCGGACGGCACGGCCCTCGCCGCCGCCCTCGGCCTGGACGCCGGCCTGCACGTCACGACGGCTCCCCCGGCCGGATCCGAGCCGCCCGGCAGCCGCCCGCCCTCTTCCCCGTGGCACCGGGCGGTCCAGCCGGCGACGGTCGTACAGGCCGGGCGCTAGGTCGGCCGTCGGCTCCGGGTGGCCGGGCCGGCCGGTGCGGGCGACGATGGCGGGCACCACGTCGGGACGCGGACGGGGCCGGCGCCCGACCGGCCGACCCGACAGACCGGCTGACCGCTGGTGATCGGAGCTCCCATGGCCGCTCGCTCCACCGCGCGCGGGAGCGCGGGACCGGGAAGGGTCCGCGCCGTGGCCTGCGCCGCCGTGCTGGTGGCCCTCGCCCCGGGATGCCGGAACGACGCGGCGCCGGCCTGGGGGTATCCGGAGCTCGGGGCGACCGTGCGGTCGCTGTCCCGGGCCCTCGACGAAGGCTGCGCCGGGCAGGGCCCCGCAAGCTGCTCCGACGACCTCGACCGGCTCGACGCCCTGGCGGAGCGCGCCCTCGCCGAGGTCCTCGACCAGCGGCTCCTCGACGACGCGTACGTCGCGGCCACGAACGAGGTGCGCCGCACGAGGCGGCTCCGCCTCGCGGCCGCGGCACAGGCCCGCTCCCGCCGCGATCCGCACCACCCGCCCCTCGCGCGGGCGGTGGCGGCCGAAGTGCTCGCCTACCGGCACCTGCTGACCGCGATGGAGCGGGTCCGCACCGCTCCGCCGCCGGGCGACGGGACGGACCCCGTCTGAGACACCCCTACGGCCGCATGGGCGGCGTGGGCAGCCCCGTGCCGTCGAGTGCCACGAGGGCCAGGACGGTGATCGAGCCCGTCCACGCGAGGGGGGCCACCGAGGCGGCCCTGCCCTCCTTGTCCACCTTCTCCGGCAGCTCGCCGAGCGAGTTCCGCTTGGCGATGATCCAGTCGAGGACCGGTCCGGCCTTCGCCGTGTCGCCCGTGGCGGCCCAGGCGAGCGCGAAGAGCGCCGTACTGGGTGTCCAGGCGTTCGCACCCCAGGGCGCCGTGGAGTCGTTTCCGGGGGTCAGTCCCCCGTTGGGCAGGAGCAGGGCCCGGTAGGTGGCGTCCAGCGCCCCGGGCAGGCCGGCGGGGGCCGCGTTGAAGGGGGGCGCCATGAACGTCACCGCGCTGTCGCGTCCGTGCCGGCCGTCCACGGTGCGCTGGTACCCCAGGGGGGCGAACCGCGCGGAGATCCCCGAGTCGAGCCGCCGCGCGGCCCGCGCCCAGCGCGCCGCGTCGTCCGGGCGGTTCGCCTCCCGGGCGAGGTCCGCGGAGGCGTTGAGCCCGGCGAGCAGCGGCGCGGCCGTGCCGATGTTCGTGGTGGGCGTCATCAGTTCCCAGTAGTCGGGGGAGGCCGGGGGCAGCCCGTCCGCCCGCAGGGAGGCCGCCGCACGGTCGGCGGCCTTGCGGACCATCGGGTAGAGGGTGGCCAGCCGGGCGCGGCGGCCGGCCGCAGGGGCGGTCCGGTACCACTGCCAGGTGGCCCAGGGGACCCATCCGTTGGCGTCGAGCTGCCACCACCTGCCGTCGGGCGGGCCGGTGGCGTCGAGCTTCGTCCGCGCCTCCCAGGTGCCGTCCTTGCGCTGGGTCACGGCGCTGTAGGACAGGATCCGGTAGGCCTCCGCGTCATGGCCGGTGTGCGCGAACGCGGCGGAGGCGAAGCTGGAGTCGCGCGGCCAGGAGTAGTTCCAGCCGGGGCTCCACGCCGCGGCCACGGCGCCGTTGGGCCGGAGCAGGGCGCGCATGGCCAGCAGGGCCCGCCCGGCCGCGGCCCGCTGTGCGGGCGACCGGCCCGGGACCCGGCCGGAGGCCAGCCAGGCGCGGCTCTCCGCGATCTGCCGCACCGCCGGCGGGTGACCGGCCGGGACCACGGCCGACTCCTTCCCGCCGGCGGGAAGGTACTTCCACCGGCCCGACGCCAGCCGCAGGACGTTGCTCCCGTCGACGTACCGCGCGCCCTCGGCGACGGACCGCGGAACGCCCTCGGCGGCGGTCGTGTTGGAGAGGAGGCCGACGGTGGGGGCGACGAGCGCCGACAGGGGTGCGTAACTTCCGGTGGGGCACAGGGGAACGGCGAAGCTCGCGAAGGCCGCCGTGGCGAGCGCCCAGCAGCCGAGGACACCGGGCATCGCCACTCCCTCCGCCGGCCCCCGGGTCCGCGCGGACCCGGCTTCCCCATCCTGGGAGAACGGGGCGGAGGCTGCCACGGCTCGCCCGCCGCCCGGGTGAACGAGGAGCTCCGAGGGGTGCCCGATCGGCGCCGAGGGGTTTCAGGGGCTTCCGGGGGGCTTCGCTGCTCCGTACCCGTCCAGGCGCACCCGGGATGCAGGTGGCGGCGGACCGTGCACACGATGGGGGTTCCCGGGCCCCCGCTGCGAAGAGCGGGCCCTGCTGCGAAGGGGTGGTGGATGAGCACTGCTGCGATAGAGGACGAGGGCGTCCGGGCCCCTGGTCCCGCGGTGGGCGGGGGAACGGGCCGCCGCCCCGTCCTGCGCAGGCTCCTCCCGGCGGCCGGGGCGACGCTCGTCGCGGCGGCCGGAGCCCTGATCGCCGTCGGATGCTTCCTCGGTCTCTACGTGCGGCCCACGTCCGACGACTGGTGCGCCGCGTGGAAGGCCCGCGATCTGGGGGTCCTCGGCATCACGTCCGACTTCTACCGGACCCAGAACGGCAGGATCACCAACGCCCTCCTGAGCGGCGTCGTCTACGGCGACGGACCGGCCGGGACCAAGATCCTGCCGACGGTCATCGTCGTCTGCTTCACGGCCGGACTGGTCCTGCTGGGGCGTGAGCTCGTCCGGTTCCTCGGCGGCAGGCCCCGGCTGCTGGTCCTGACCGCCTGCGCCCTGGTCGTCCAGGCACTGGTCTACTTCGCGGGCACCCACAGCTACCAGGTACTGCTGTGGGCCCCGTCGACGATCTCGCACACCCTGCCGAGCGTCATCGGCGTGTGGGCGATCCTGCTGGCCCTGTGGACCGTACGCCGCCCCCGGGGCCCCGCCCGCGTGGCCGGCTTCGTCTCGGCGTTCCCCATCGCCTTCGCGATCGGCACCCTGAGCGAGCCGTTCGCGCTCGTCAGCGCTCTGCTCGCCGGCCTGGTCGGGCTGGTCTGCGTGCCCAGGTTCGGCCTGGCGCGGAACTGGCGTCCGTTCATCTGGTGCCTGCTGTGGTGCTCCGGCCTCGTCTGCGGTCTGGCCGTGCTGTACACCTCCCCGGGCGCCCGCTGGCGGCGGGCCCAGCGGCTGAACCAGGAGTCCATGCTCTCCGCGGGCGAACTCCGGAGCGCCTTCGCGGACTGGCTGCGCGTGTGGGACACCGTCACCGGCCAGTGGGCGTACCTCGGAGCCGCGGCCGCCGGCGTCCTGTTGGGCCTGGCGTGCTGCCTGCGTGGGCAGGCGTCCGAAGGGCGGGAGCCGCGGCGGACCGTCCCGCGCCCGACGCTGACCGCCGCGCTGCTGCTGCCGGTGCCCGTGGTGGTGCTGGGGTCGTTCGCGGTGGTGTTGGGGCTGCACAGCGGCTACGGCCCGAGCGGGTGGACCTTTGGCCGCGCCTGGACGAACTTCATCGTGCCGATGGAACTCGCGCTCTGCGGCTACGGCGCACTGCTGGGAGCCCGGGGCGGCCGGTGGCTCGCCGTCCGCCGCTCCGCCGACCGCCGCTCCGCCGACGCGGCCCTCGCGACCGGCGCCGTGGTGGCGGGCTGCCTGGCGCTGGCCTCGTTGACCGCGCTCGTCCCGAGCGTCCGGGAGCTCACCACGAACACGGTCGCCCGCTCCGTGGCCTGGGACGCCCAGAACTCCCGCATCCTCTCCGAGACCGCGCAGGGCGCCACGGACGTGGGCTACCGGCCCATGTACATCGGGGTCCTCTCCGAGCCCTTCTTCACGGAGGACTACGACCGGGACTGGGTCGCCTCGTGCGTGTCGAACTGGTACGGCGTCGACCGCATCCACCGCCTCTGACACAAGGGCAGCGCCGTCGGAGTGGCCCCGTCGGTCAGGGTCCGGGTCACGGCCGGGAAGAGGCCCGTTCAGCGGGCGAGGGCTCGCAGGTGGGCGCGGATGACGCGGACGGCGTCCTCCGCGTCGTCGACGGTGACCGTGAAGAGCTTTCCGTCGCCGAGCCGGAGCTCCAGGCCCTCGCCGCGGCGGACGATCACTGCGGTGCCCTTCTCGGGGCGCCAGCGGTAGCCCCACCCGCCCCACTGCTGCGGGGTGATCCGCGGGAGGAACTCGGCGGAGGTCACCTCGGCGAGCCGGATCGTGCGGCGCGGCAGCCCGATGTGGCCGCAGCGCACGATCAGGGCCTCGGAGTCGATGGTGACGGCGACGTGTACGAAGGCGAGCGTGCCGTAGAGGATGAGCAGTCCGGCGGCGAGGCAGCCGGCCACGGCCATGAGGAGCGGGACGAAGCCCGAGGTCCAGGCGTTGTCGACGGCGAGCTCGATCCCGAGCGCCAGACAGGCCGCACCGGCCGCTGCGAGCAGCCACTGCACGCGGTTGGAGGCCCGGCCCGTCCAGAACGGACCCGGGGGGTGAGCCGTCATGTGTAGCAGCGTACTCACGTTGCGCTGGTACGCCACTGCCCCTCGCCCAGTCGGATCAGCGCGTCCGGTCAGCGCCTCGGATCAGCACGCCGCGCCGGCCCGCCACCGGGCAGCAGGCCGAGGAGCGCGTCGCGCAGGGCGGGCCGGCGGGTGGTCACGAACCGGTGCAGGTTCCGGGAGCCGAAGGCGATGCGCTGGGCGCTGCGGCGGCGCTCGGCGTCGTACGCGCGCAGGGCGCCGGGCAGCCCGGCCGGTCCGCCGGTGGCGCCGATGCCCGCGACGGCGCGGGTCAGCGCCTCGGCGTCGAGCAGGGCGGTGCAGGCGCCCTGGCCGAGGTTGGGTGTCATGGCGTGGGCGGCGTCGCCGACGAGGGCGATCCGGCCGTCGGCGACGAAGGTGGGGAGCGCCGGGTAGAGGTGCCGCATCTCGTACCGGATCCAGGTGGCGGGGTCGGTCTCGGCCAGGACGCGCGGGACGGGGTCGTGCCAGTCGGCGAAGGCGTCCCGTACGTCGCGGGCGGTGGTGGCCCCGGGGACCGTGGCGTACCAGTTGGTGCGGCCGGGCTCCACGGGTGTCATGCCGAAGAAACGGCCGTCGCCCCAGGTCTCGCCGTACAGGCCCGTCTCGAATCCGGCGATGCCGATCCAGGCGACCGTGCCGATCGGGCGCGGGCGGCTGCGGCGGCCGAAGTACGCCGTGCGGACCACGCTGTTGATGCCGTCGGCGCCGACGAGCAGGCAGTCCGGATCCGCGGCGAGCGCTGCCGGGTCGGTGAGGCGCTGCCCGTACGCGATCGGCACGCCGCCGAGCCGGTCGAGCTCGGCGAGCAGTGCGTCGATCAAGTAGGGCCGGGATATGAGCAGTTCCGGCCTGCCCGCCTTGCGTTCGATCCGTTCGAGCGGGAGCGCGGCCAGCACCGTGCCGTCGGGGCGGCGGATACGGGCGCCGCGGTACGGGACCGCGCGTGCCCGCAGCGCGTCGCCGAGGCCGAGCCGGTCGAGCGCGGCCTGGGCGGTGGGGTGGATCCCGAAGGCGGTGCCGTAGCGGTCGAGTTCCGTCCGGCGCTCCAGGACGGTCACCGTCCAGCCCGCGCGGCGCAGGCCGATGGCGGTGGCGAGCCCGCCGACCCCCGCCCCGACCACGACGGCCGTACCCGCTCCGCGCCCCCGCCCGCTCTCGGCCCCGCCCCCGCCCCCGTCCTGCGTCCTGGTCCCGGTCTCGCTGCTCATGGCGCGCCCCCTCACCTGCATCCCAGCCGACTACCACATCCGTGGTACTACATCTGTGGTACCACGGATGTAGTTAAGGTGGCAACGTGAATCAGGACCGGAGGGACCGGCTGCGGGACGCCGCCGTCGCCGTACTGGCCGAATCGGGCGGGCGCGGGCTGACGCACCGCGCCGTCGACGCGGCCGCCGCCGTGCCCACGGGCACGGCCAAGAACTACTTCCCGACCCGAGACGCCCTGCTGCGGGCCGTCGCCGAACGCTGCGTGGAGCAGTACCGGGCGCTGGCCGCGTCCCTGGCCGGGGCCGGCCCGGGACCCGCCGACGCGCAGCAGCTCGCGGCCCTGCTCGCCGGGCTGCTGCGGGATGTCGCCGGGCCCGGCCGGCCGCGCGTCCTCGCGTACCTGGAGCTCCAGACGGAGGGGACGCGCCGGCCGTGGCTGGCCGGGCTGCTGGACCCGATCGCCGCGGCGGACTTCGCCGCGCACGCGCACCTGCTGCGCGGGGCGGGGCTGCCGGCCGGGCCGGAGCAGGCCCGCGCCCTCACCCTCGCGCTGCACGGCGCCATCCCCCACCTGCTGTCCGGCGCTCCCGCCACCCTGGCGGCGGCCGGCCTGGACGACCTCGACCGGTTCGCCCGCGCAGTGCTGGCCGCCGTATGCCCTGAGGAGATGCCTTGACCACTCGTCTCGACCGCGCCGTGGGGGCCGTCGTGGGCTCGGCGGCGGGCGACGCGCTCGGTGCGCCGTACGAGTTCGGCCCGGCGGGACAACTGACCGCGCGCGGGGAGGAGATGTGCGGGGGCGGCGGCTGGGATCCGGGCGAGGCGACCGACGACACACAGATGGCCGTGCTGGTCGGCGAGTCTCTGCTGGAGCGGGGCGGTCTCGAACTCCCGGACGTCTTCGCCCGGTTCCAGCGGTGGGCGGCCGGGCAGCCCAAGGACATCGGCCTCCAGACGGAGGACGTGCTGACGAACGGCGAGCCGTGGGACCTCGCGGCCGCCCTGCACTTCCGGGTCAACACCCGGGCCGCGGGCAACGGTTCCCTCATGCGGGCCGCCACCTCCGCGGTGTACTTCGCCGCCGCCGGCCGGGAGCGGACCATGGACGCCGCGCGCCGGATCGCGGCGCTGACGCACGGCGACCGGGCCGCCTGGGAGGGGACGGCGGTCCTGCACGAGCTCGTCCGCGTCGCCCTGGACGGGGCCGATCCGCTCGCCGCCCTCCCGGGGACGCTCGCCGTGGTGCACCCGGACCACCGCGAGCGGTACGGCCGCGTACTCGCCCCCGACTGGCATCCCGACATGGCCACCGAGTTCAACGGGGCGGTGTGGCCCTGCCTGGGCTCCGCGGTGTGGGCGCTGCGGACCACCACCGGCTTCGCGGACGCCGTACGGGCCGCGGTGGACCTCGGCGGCGACACCGACACGGTGGCCGCCGTGACGGGGGCCCTGGCCGGGGCCCGGTACGGACAGGGGGCGGTCCCCGAGGCCTGGACGGCCGCGCTGCACGTGCCGCTGCCCGGGTTCGGGGACCGGGTCCTGGACGCGGACGGCCTGCGGGCGCTGGCTCAGCGGCTCGCGGCGGCCGGCCCGCCGGCGGCCGCCGGCTCCCGCTGAAGCTCCAGGCGGCGTCCCCGGAAGGCGGCGCGGAGCCGCCGGTCGTGCGTGACCAGGATCAGGGTCCCGCCGAAGTGGGCCAGGGCTGCCTCCAGTTCCTCCACCACGGCCGGGGCCAGGTGGTTCGTCGGCTCGTCCAGGAGCAGCAGGTCGAGCGGGCGGGACACCAGCCGGGCCAGCTCCAGCTTGCGGCGCTGGCCGGCCGAGAGGAGGCGGACCGGCCGGATGAGGTCGTCCGGGGTGAGCAGGCCGTTCCGGGTGGCCTGGTCGGCGTGCTCCTCGCCGAACACCTCGACGGCCGACCGGGGTTCGCGGGCCCACCGGTCGTCCTGCCGGAGCAGTCCCACGCGCGGGGGCGTCCGTACGAGCCCCTGCGCGGGCTCCAGTTCACCGGCCAGCAGGTGCAACAGGGTTGATTTGCCGGTCCCGTTGGGGCCGGTCAGCAGGAGCCGCTCCCCCGGGGCGAGCGTGAGCGAAACGGGTTCGAACCGTCCCGGCACGGCCGCGCGGTCCAGCTCCACGGCTCCGGCGGCGCCTCGGGTGAACCGGCCGGTGAAGACGAGCGGCTGCGGGGGCGGCGGTACGGGGTTACCGGTCAGCCGGTGCAGCCGTTCGCGGGCGGTACGGATCCGGCCGGCGGCGCCGTGGGTCCGGGAGCGGGCCCGGAAGGCGCCGGCTCCGCTGAAGCCGCGGGGCAGCTTGCGCGGGATGGCGGCGAACCGCCCGATGTTGGTGTCCGCGAGCCGCTCGGCACTGCGGACCTCCTCGCGCCACTCCTCGTACTCCCTTTCCCGGCGGGCGCGTTCGGCGGCGCGGGCGGTCAGGAACCCGGCGTAGCCGTTGCCGTAGCGGCGGACCGTCCGCCGGTCCTGGTCCACCTCCAGAATGGTGGTCGTGACGCGGTCGAGGAAGAGCCGGTCATGGGTGACGGCGACGACGGTTCCGGGGTGGGCGCGCAGGTGCTCCTCCAGCCAGCCGACCGCCTCGTCGTCGAGGTCGTTGGTCGGTTCGTCGAGCAGCAGCAGCTCCGGTTCGGCGGCGAGGGCCGCCGCGAGTGCGAGCCGGGAGCGCTGACCTCCGGAGAGGGTGCCGAGCCGGCGGTCCGGGTCGAGCGCGCGGCGTTCACCGAGGTGGCGCAGGGTGGTCGCGACGCGTCGTTCGGCGTCGCGGCCGCCGCGGGCCTCGTGGGCGGCGAGGAGGTCCCCGTACGCGGCGAGTTCCTCGGGGCCGGCCCGGTGCAGGCAAGATTCGGCGGCGCGGATCCGGCGTTCGAGGGCGCGCAGGTCGGCGAGGGCGAGGTCGACCGCGTCGCCGACCCGGGCAGAGGGCGGGAGTTCGAGGGTCTGCGCGAGGTGCCCGAGGCCGCCGGGGGCGGTGACGGTGACCTCGCCGCGGTCGGGCCGTTCCCGTCCCGCGAGGAGGCGGAGCAGCGTGGACTTGCCGGAGCCGTTGTCGCCGACGACGCCGACCCGCTCGCCGGGCCGGACCGTACAGCTCACGCGGTCCAGGACGACACGGGTGTCGTAGCTCTTGGTGACCTCGGACAGGACGATCTGGGTGGAGGCGAGTGGAGCACGCAAGGGCGATCCTTTCGAATGAGACGAACCGTTTCGTCTCGTTAGACGGCCATCGTAAACGGCGCCTCGATCGCACACAAGACGGTACGTCTCGCTATCTCTTGTCAGCCGGCGTGTGTCAGCCCGCGTGTGTCAGCCGGCGGCCGTCAGCCGACGGGCGCGTCCTGGCCCGCCAGCAGTCGGCCCTCCGCGTACCGGAGCGCGGCGGCCGGCAGGGACCCCTCGCGCCCGCTGCGCAGTACGGTCAGTCCGCCGGTGCGGGGCAGGGCGGGCTCGGGCCGGGAGCCCAGGCGGCGCAGCGCCTGGACGGCGACGGCCTCGGCGGAGCCGTGGTAGACCAGCTCGGCGCCCCCCGTGCGCGCGGCGAGGGAGGCCCTGATGGCGCTCTCGACCAGTTCGTAGTGCGTGCAGCCGAGCACCACATCGGTGACGTCGGCCGGGGTCAGCGCGGCAGCCGCGGCCACGGTGTCCGCCACGGCGGCGTCGTCGGCGGCCTCCACGGCGTCGGCCAGCCCGGGGCAGGGCACCTCGGTGACGCGGACCCCGTCGGCGAAGTCGCGGATCAGCCCGCGCTGGTAGGCGCTGCCGGTGGTGGCCGGGGTGGCCCAGATCGCGACGCGGCCGCCGGCGGCCGCAGCGGGCTTGATCGCCGGTACCGTCCCGATGACCGGGATGGCGGGCTCCAGCTCCGCACGCACGGTGTCCAGGGCGTGCACGGTGGCCGTGTTGCAGGCCACGATCAGCGCGTCCGGGCGAAGCTCGGCGGCGGCCCGGGCCACGGCGAGTGCCCGCTCGGTGAGGTTGGCGGGGGTCCGCGGGCCCCATGGCATGCCGTCGGGGTCCGAGGACAGGACCAGGTCCGCGTCCGGCCGCAGCCGGCGCACCGCCGCGGCCGCCGCGAGGAGGCCGATTCCGGAGTCCATGAGCGCGATCTTCACCGGGCCACCTTAGTCGACCCCCACCCGGCCCGGGCCGTCGCCGCCGATACCCGCCCTCGATCTCCGCGGCCGGCCGACACCTTCCACCCCGGCCACCCCGTCCTCAGCGCGGGCCCGGACCCGGGCATCCGGACCAGGCATCCGGATCCGGCGAACACCTCCGGCGGCACCCCACGCCGGCCACCCGGCGAACGGCCGCAACCACCCGGCGAACCAGGTCACGGAGCCCGCCCAGCCCAGCCCGGCCCTGGTTCCGGGCGCTCGCGCGCACCCACCGTCACTGTCCGGCATGCCTGACGCCCCGCCCTGGTCCCCGTACGGCACGCTCTGCCGCCCGACCCGGCCTGCCCCGGCCGCAGGGACCGCACGGGGCACGCGCCCCGGCCACCGGCGGCCCGGGCGGCAGCCGCATCCCGCCCGGCCCTAGTCCCGGGCGCTCGCGCACACCGGGCCGTCACCGTCCGGCGGGCCCGACGCCCCGCCCCGGTCCCCGTACGGCACGCCCTGCGGCCCGGCCCGGCGGCGGGACCGCACGGGGCACGCGCCACGGCCACCGGCGGCCCGGGCGGCAGCCGCATCCCGCCCGGCCCTAGTCCCGGGCGCTCGCGCACACCGGGCCGTCACCGTCCGGCGGGCCCGACGCCCCGCCCCGGTCCCCGTACGGCACGCCCTGCGGCCCGGCCCGGCGGCGGGACCGCACGGGGCACGCGCCACGGCCACCGGCGGCCCGGGCGGCAGCCGCATCCCGCCCGGCCGTCCGAACTGCCCGCCCGGCGAGGGCCGCCGCACCCGGCGCGGGCGGATGCGCGACACGCCCGCCGGGGCCCGGCACACTGCCGCCATGGGCCTCTACACCGCCGCCTGCGCGGCCTACGCCTCCCTCGCCGCCTGGCTCTGGCTCACCCTCGCCCAGGGCATGTTCTGGCGGACCGACGTCCGCCTCCCCCCGCGCACCGCCCCCACCCACTGGCCGTCCGTCGCGATCGTCGTCCCCGCCCGGGACGAGGCCGAGGTGCTGCCCCGGAGCCTGCCCTCGCTCCTCGCCCAGGACTATCCCGGCGAGGCCGAGGTGATCCTCGTCGACGACGGCAGCACCGACGGTACCGGCGGCCTCGCGCTCCGGCTCGCGGCCGGGCAGCCGGGGCTCCCGCTCACAGTCGTCTCCCCCGGCGATCCCGCCCCCGGCTGGACCGGCAAGCTCTGGGCGCTGCGCCACGGCATCTCCCTGGCCCGCACCGCGCACGCCGCCGAGCCCGACTTCCTCCTCCTCACCGACGCCGACATCGCGCACGAGCCCGACAGCCTGCGCGAACTCGTCGCCGCTGCGACCTCGGCCGACCTCGACCTCGTCTCCCAGATGGCCCGCCTGCGCGTGGCGGGCTTCTGGGAACGGCTCGTCGTACCGGCCTTCGTTTACTTCTTCGCCCAGCTGTACCCGTTCCGCCGGATCAACCGGCCCTCCGCCCGGACCGCGGCCGCCGCCGGCGGCTGCGTGCTGCTGCGCACCGAGGCCGCCGTGCGGGCGGGGATCCCCGACTCCATCCGCCAGGCGGTCATCGACGACGTCTCCCTCGCCCGCGCGGTCCACCGCTCCGGCGGCCGGATCTGGCTCGGACTGGCGGAGCGGGTGGACAGCGTGCGCCCGTACCCGGCGCTCGCCGACCTGTGGCGGATGGTCTCGCGCAGCGCCTACGCACAACTGCGCCACCAGCCCCTCCTGCTGGCCGGGACGGTCGCCGGGCTGGTGCTCGTCTACCTGGTGCCCCCGGCCGCCCTCCTGGCGGGGCTCGCGACCGGACACCCCGCCGTCGCCTGGGCCGGGGGGCTCGCCTGGCTCCTCATGGCCGGCACGTACCTGCCGATGCTGCGCTACTACGGGCAGCCCGCCGCGCTCGCGCCGCTGCTTCCGCTCACGGCCCTGCTGTACCTCCTGATGACCGTCGACTCGGCCGTTCAGCACTACCGGGGTCGCGGTGCGTCCTGGAAGGGCCGTACCTATGCCCGTCCCAGCGACGCCTGAAACGACGAACCGCTGCCCGGAACCGAGTCATCCGAGGTCACCGCGTTGTGACACTGCGTCAGCGCGAAGTCGGTGCAACACCCAACCTGTGAGTACGAGTAGGAACAAGGTGGGGTGGAAGTGGCGAATCGTGCACGTGAACGTCAAGTGAAAGGTGAGGCTCTGACCTGCGAAGATGCAGGTCAGGGCGGTGTTGACGGCACCTCGCTATGGACCCGGTGAAGTCGTGGGCTTAACTTAGGTCCCATGACCTCCCCCCGCTCCACTTATGGCGGCGGTTACTACTCCGCGCCCTCCTTCCCGGACACCCCCATCTACGACTCCCTCGTCGCCGAACGCGGCACCCCGCAGATCGCCCCGATCCGCGTTCCGGCCGCCTACGAGTCTCCGAGTGCCGGATATTCGAGCGGCGGGTACCTGCCGGCTCTGGCGTCGGCGCTGCCCGCGCTGCCGCCGGCCGCCCCTCAGCAACAGCAGGCTTCGGGTTACGGCTACCCGTACCAGCAGCAGGCCGCCCCGCAGCCGATGCCGCTGCAGCACGCGCCCGCCCCGTACATCCCGCAGCAGCAGCCCGTGCGGACCGGATACGTGCCGCAGCCCCAGCCGCAGCAGCCCCGCCCGGCCGCCATGGCCACCGGGTACGAGGCGATGCGCCCGGCCGCGCCGCGTCCGATGCAGGTGCCCGCGCCGGTGCCCGCGGCCTCGTACGAGGACCCGTACGGCCGCCAGTACCAGGGACGTGGTTACTGACCGGGGCACCGACCGGCGCCGGGACAGCGGAGGGGGCTGGCAGTATTCCCCCATGTCGAATTTGCACGTCCAGGCGCTCCACGTCCATCCCGTCAAATCGGTAGCGGGTACCGCTCCCGAAGAGGCGGCCGTGGAGCCCTGGGGTCTGTCCGGAGACCGGCGGTGGGCGCTGGTCGACACCGGGGGCACGGTCATCACCCAACGCCGCCATCCGCAGCTGGCCTTGGCGGCGGCCCGTCCGATGGCCGGCGGCCGGATCGCGGTGACCGCGCCGGGCATGGCGGAGCTGGTCGTGGAGGTGCCCGACCCGGGTCCGCTGGAGCCGGTCGTCCTGTTCGGGAAGAAGGTCGAGACCGTGGTCGCGGCGGCTGCCGCGGCCGACTGGTTCAGCGCGTACCTGAAGGAACCGGTGCGGCTGGTACATCTGGACGATCCGTCCGTACGCCGCCCCGTGGATCCGGACTACGCACTGCCCGGCGAGATGGTGAGCCTGGCCGACGGCTATCCGCTGCTGGTCACGACCCTCGCCTCGCTGGACGCGCTCAACTCGCTGATCGCGCAGGGGGACCACCCCGAAGAGGGTCTCCTGCCCATGGACCGTTTCCGCCCCAATGTGGTGGTATCCGGTGCCGAGGCGTGGGCGGAGGACGGCTGGCGGCGCATCGCGATCGGCGACGCCGTCTTCCGTGGGGCACGGGAATGCGGCCGGTGCGTCGTCACCACCACCGACCAGGCGACGGCCGAGCGGGGCAGGGAACCGCTGAAGACCCTGGGGAAGCACCGGCGGATCGGCAAGTCGCTGGCGTTCGGGCGGCTCCTGGTCCCGGTGCGGCTGGGCACGGTGCGCGTCGGCGACGAGGTGCGCGTCCTGGAATGACGCAAATGACGTGAATGGCATGAATGACGCCCCTGCCCGGGACGACGCGGGTGGCACGCACGGCATGGATGACACGGATGCCCCGGCACTGACCAGCCGACCCGGAATGACACCTTCGGGGGGCTCCGCATCCACGCTGGAACCAACAGGCACGGCCACGCCGTTGGAGCAGTCAGGACACGTGGGCAGAGGGAGACTGGCACAAGTTGGGGGAGCCGGACCGTGCGGACAGCAATGGGTGTGTGGCGTTGGCGGCGCAATCCGCTGCGCCGGCCGACCGATCTCTTCGAGGCGTGGGTGGCGTTCGCCGCGCTGGTGTGCGTGATCGTGGTGGCTCCGGCCGTCGGATGGGTCGCGGGCCTGCGGGTGGACGGCACACTGCAGCAGGCCGCGCAGGAGCAGCGGCAGGAGCGTCATCTCGTTCCGGCCGTGGTGGTCCGGCCGGCGCCGGAGTCGGCTGCGGAGGTGGAGGTGACGGCCGACGCGTCGGCGCAGCGGACCGCCCCGCGCCGTACGCAGATCGTGGCCTCGTGGACCGCGCCGGACGGCAGCAGCCACGAGGGCACCGTGCCGGCCGCGGAGGAACCGCCGCGCGCCGGCGACCGGTTCCGGATATGGACCGATGCGCACGGCCGGCTGGTCGGGCAGCCGCTCGACCCGTCCGCGGCCGCCTTCCACGCGGGGATGGCCGGCCTGGCCGCAGCGATCGGGGTGGCCGCGCTGGGCGAGACGGTCCGGCGGCTGGTCGTACGACGGCTCGTGCATCGGCGGTACATACGTCTGGACCGGGCCTGGGCGGCCGCCGGGCCGGACTGGGGTCGAGCGGGCGCGGGCAGTTGACCTGGCACCTCCCCGGCTCCGCGCGCGCTACGGTGGGGCGGCCGGAACGGTCGCTCCGGCAGCTTAGGTGGCCCCGGCCGTTCCCACGGTTCTGAACCACACGGATCGGCTGCGGCGGATCCGGTGACTTCAGTGGTTCCGGTGGATTCAGACTTCAGTGGCTTCGGTCGCATCGGCAGCGCGAGTACGAGGGTGGGGGCACGACAGCACCATGGTTCAGGGCACGGTCCAGGTGACGCACGGCGGGTCCTCGCGGTGGCGGCGCCGCTCCGGTGAATATCCGACGCTGGCCGCCGCGCTCGCCGTCGCGGGAGACGGAGACGTGCTGACCGTCGCCCCCGGCACCTACCGGGAGAACCTGGTGCTGCACCATGCCGTGACCCTGCGCGGAGCCGAGGGCGGCCTGGGGTCGGTGCGCATCGCCCCGCTCGACGGGGTCGCGCTGACCGTGCGCGCCTCGGCCGTGGTCCAGGACCTGTACCTGGAGGGCCAGGACCGGGCGGCGCCCGCGCTGCTGGTGGAGGACGGCTGCCCCGAGCTCACCGATCTGCGGGTCAGCACCCACTCGGCGGCCGGCATCGAGGTACGCGGCCCGGGGGCCCGGCCCCTCGTGCGGCGGTGCACGGTGGAGAACCCGGCCGGTGTCGGGATCGCCGTGGTGGACGGCGGCGGCGGGGTATTCGAGGAGTGCGAGGTCGTGGCCGCCGGGCAGACCGGCATCTCGGTGCGCGGCGGCGGCCGGCCCCGGCTGGAGCGCTGCCGCGTCCACCACGCCACGGGCGCGGGCATCGGGGTGACCGGCGAGGGCTCGGGCCTGGAGGCCCTGGGCTGCGAGGTGTACGAGGTCAAGGGCTCCGGGGTGCAGATCGCCGCCCGCGCCACGGCCCGGCTCACCGACTGCGCGGTGCACCGCACCTCGGCCGACGGGGTCACCCTCGACACCGACGCGGTCCTCACCCTGACCGGCTGCGACATCCACGACATCCCGGAGAACGCCGTCGACCTGCGGTCCCGTTCGGTGCTCACCCTCAGCCGCACCACGGTCCGCCGCTTCGGCCGCAACGGGCTGTCCGTGTGGGACCCGGGCACCCGCGTGGACGCCGAGTCCTGCGAGATCCACGACAGTACGGGCGACTATCCGGCGGTGTGGATCAGCGACGGCGCCACCGTCGCCCTGGATTCCTGCCGGGTCCACGACGTGCCGGACGCACTGTTCGTGCTGGACCGGGGCTCGCGCGTCGACGTGGTCGACAGCGACCTGTCCCAGGTGCGCAACACCGCCGTCTCGGTGAGCGACGGGGCGACTGCGCAGCTCGACGACTGCCGGATCCGCGAGGCGGCCACCGGCGCGTGGTTCCGCGACCACGGCAGCGGCGGCACGCTCGCCAACTGCACCATCGACGCCGTGCAGACCGGCGTGATCGTCACCAAGGGCGCCGACCCCGCTCTGGAGCGGTGCACGGTCACCTCCCCGGCCGAGGCCGGGTTCTACGTGTCGGCGGGCGGGCGCGGCACCTTCACGGCCTGCCGGGTGACGGGCAGTTCCGGTTTCGGCTTCCACGTCATGGACGGCTGCCGCACCACGCTGACCCGCTGCCACACCGAGCGCTGTGCCCGCGGGGGCTACGAGTTCGCGGAGGACGGGCCGCTCGCCGAGGAGTGCACGAGCGACGAGTCCGGCCCGCGCCTGGCGGCCCAGTCGGCCTCGGGCGGCGGATTCGCAGGGGCGCAGGCGGGGATCCGTACGGTCACGGCGGCGCAGAGCTCCGTACCGCAGCCGGCCCCGGCGCCCGCGACCGTACCGCGGCCCGCGGCGGAGCGGCCGGAGGCCGGCGCGGATGCGGGCGTGCGGGGTTCCGGCGAGGTGCTGGGACAGCTCGACGCGCTGGTGGGCCTGGACAGCGTCAAGCGCGAGGTGCGCGCGCTCACCGACATGATCGAGGTGGGCCGGCGGCGGCAGCAGGCGGGCCTCAAAGCCGCCTCGGTGCGCCGGCACCTGGTCTTCACCGGCTCCCCCGGCACGGGCAAGACCACGGTCGCCCGGCTGTACGGGGAGATCCTCGCCTCCCTGGGGGTACTGGAGCGCGGTCACCTGGTCGAGGTGTCCCGTGTGGACCTGGTCGGCGAGCACATCGGCTCCACGGCCATCCGTACGCAGGAGGCCTTCGAGCGGGCGCGCGGCGGGGTGCTGTTCATCGACGAGGCGTACGCGCTGGCCCCGGAGGACTCGGGCCGGGACTTCGGGCGCGAGGCGATCGACACGCTGGTGAAGCTGATGGAGGACCACCGGGACGCGGTGGTGGTGATCGTCGCCGGGTACACGGCGGAGATGGACCGTTTCCTGACCGTCAACCCCGGTGTGGCCTCGCGGTTCTCCCGGACCATCACCTTCGGCGACTACGGGCCCGGGGAACTGCTGCGGATCGTGGAGCAGCAGGCGGAGGAGCACGAGTACCGGCTCGGGGAGGGCACCTCCGAGGCCCTGCTGACGTACTTCACGGAGCTCCCCAAGGGTCCGGCGTTCGGCAACGGCCGCACCGCGCGCCAGACCTTCGAGTCGATGGTGGAGCGGCACGCGGGCCGGGTGGCCCAGCTGTCGGAGCCGAGTACGGACGAGCTCACCCTGCTGTTCCCGGCGGATCTCCCGGCCCTGCCGGCGCTGCCCGCTCCTTGCTGACGCGGGCCGGCTGAGCGGGTACTCCCCCGGCTGC
Organism: Streptomyces sp. NBC_00207; assembly: GCF_045160965.1. NCBI lineage: Bacteria > Bacillati > Actinomycetota > Actinomycetes > Kitasatosporales > Streptomycetaceae > Streptomyces > Streptomyces sp. NBC_00207. The sequence goes on from NZ_CP130715.1 coordinate 1,482,888, forward strand.
CGCCGGGCGGGGCCCCCGGCTCCCCGCGGCCGTGTCCAGCCGGGCGAGCAGGGCGTCGCGTTCGGCGGCGAAGGCAGGATCGGCCTGGTAGTCGGAGTGGCCCAGGATCGGCGCGGGCAGCGGGTGGCGGGCGCTGCGTCCGTAGGCGATCGGGTCGGCGAGCGGGCCGCGGTCCACGTCCGGCCCCGCGCCGGGAAGCGCCGGGCCGCCGATGGGGTCGGTGGCCCGCCAGAGGTTGCGCCAGCAGTCGACCTCCTGGTGCAGGGCGGCGAGCGGTCCGGGACCGAAGTAGGCGGGGAACCAGCGGCCGTAGAGGCGGCCGAGCGGGGATCCGTACGTGAGCAGGGCGACCCGGCGGCGGGCGGGCGGCGGGAGTTGCCAGACGGCCGCCGCGGCGAGCACGCTGCCCTGGGAGTGGCCGGAGATCACCAGGCGGCCGCCGGTACGGCCGGTCCAGCCGGCCATCCGCCAGGTCAGGTCGGGGACGGCGCGCTCGGCGTAGCAGGGCGGTGCGAAGGGGTGGGCCGCGCGCGGCCAGAAGGTGCCCACGTCCCACAGGATGCCGATGGTCCGGCGGGCGGAGGGGTCCCGGTAGGCGCGGCGGCCCCAGGTGACGAAGACGGCGATGCCGAGGCCGATGAGCCAGGACCCGGTGTCCTGGGCGGCGCGGGCGGCGCCCTCCAGCAACGGCCGGGTCCCGCGGGCCGCTTCGCCCGGGACCTGTCCGCTGAGCCAGGCTCCGGCGAGGGCGCCCGCGCCGAGCACCAGGGTGATCCCGGAGACGGCCGCCACGAACCAGGGCGCGGAGTCGGTGAGCGCGGCCGCGGTCCGTGCCCCGGCGATCCGGCGGCTGCGGGCCCCGTCCGGCGCCTCCCCCGGATACTCGGCGGCCACGGCTGCGGCGAGCCGGGCCCGGGAGCGGGCACCGCGGACTGCGAAGCAGACGGCGAGCAGGGCCAGTACGAGGAGCATCGGCGGTAACACGGCGGCCTGCCAGGACAGCAGCACGGGCGGCCCGGGCAGCGGGGTGCCGGCCATTCCGGGGGTGCCGCCGCCGTCCAGCCAGTCGGCGACGCGCTGGGCGACTCCGCCGGACATCACCCCGCCGAGCGCGCAGCCGAGCATGGCGACGGCGGGCCCGCCGAGGCCGTGCAGGGCGGCCGACGGATCGGGGGCCCGCCGGTGCAGGGACCGGGCCACGGCGGCGAGGGCGAGCACGCAGCAGCCCTGCCCCAGCATGAGCACGCCGAAGGCGAAGTCCCCGGGGAGCCGTCCGGTGGAGGCCCAGCCGGGGCGTGACCAGCAGGCGTGGAGGAGGACGGCGGCGAGGAGGGCGAGGGCGGCGCCGGGCAGCAGGGTGACGGCGGCCCGGTCGAGCCGGTGGTCGGCCCGGGCTTCGGTGCGGCCGCGCCGGCAGACGACCCAGGCCACGGTGACGGCGCCGGCGGCGAGCAGCGCCTGGATGGTCCAGCCGAGGGCTTCGAGGGCGGGGGCGCCGGCCCGCCGGTCGTAGCGGGCGGTGGGCATGGCGACGGCCACCGCCACGGTGAGCAGCCCGGCGGCGGTGTGCGCGGCGCGCAGCCGGGCGACGATCCGGCGGCCGTACCAGAATCCGGGGCGGCCGAGCGCGGGCTCCGTGTCGGAGGCGGCGTCCGGGTCGGCGGAGCCGGCGGGCGGCGGCTGGGACTCGTAGGCGCTCCAGGTGCGGTTCGACAGGAACCAGAGCAGCCCGGTCAGCGCGGCGGGGAGCAGCGCTCCGAGGGCGAGGCGGCGCCCCGGCTGGGCCCACCAGCCGCCTCCGGGCGCGAGGAAGCCGAGCCGGGAGCGGGAGCCGGTGCAGGTGCGGGAGCCCGCGCACTGCCAGGCGAACAGGTCGAGCGCGACCTCGCAGGCGGCCGCGATCAGCAGCACGGTCAGGCTGAGCGCGAGGATCCGTACGAGGACCCCGTACGTGCGTACCGCGCGCGGGGCGGGGTCGGCGGAGGGTGTGGCGGGCCGGGCCCAGTGGGCGAGGTTGGCCACCATGAAGGGCAGGAGCAGCAGCCACAGCGCGCGGGCGCCGTTGCCGGAGGTGAGCCGGGACCAGCAGTAGGCCTCGGGGACGGGCCGCCCGGCGTAGCGCTCGGGGTGTGCTTCGGCGTCGGCGTCCTCGGTGCGGCGGAAGACGGCGGCGGTGGAGTCTCCGGTGACGCGGACGGTGCGCGGGTCGCCGAGCAGCTCGCCGGGGGCGGCGCCGGCGACTCCGTGGACGAGGAGTTCGAGGGCGAGGGGGTGGTCGGGCGTGGAACGGTCCGGCACAGCGGCCTCCGCTTGCGGGGGCGGGATCGGCGCGACTCCAGCATCCCGCGCACCGCCTCCCGTGCCCAGGCCCCGCGCCGCGCGAATCCCCCACGCGGGGTGAAAGCACCGGGACCGCGACCGGGACGGGAATCCGCGCGAGATCGCAGCGGACATCTCGGGGCCGCCCGGCTATGGTGACGCCCACGCAGACCCGAACCTCGTCCCAGGGGGTACCGCCATGGCTCGCCGACTCCGTCCGGTGGGGCTGGACTTCATCGACGCCGCGCCGATCCGGCTGGTGTTCGCCACCGAGGCGGCGGCGCCGCCCGAGGCCGTGTACCAGGCGCTCGCCGAGGAAGTGGCGGGCTGGCCGGGCTGGTTCAAGGCGGTGACCCTGGCCCGGCCCACGCACGGCGGCGCGGGCCGCGAGGTCCGGTTGATGGGCGGGGTGCGCTTCCAGGAGACGATCATGGCCGCGGATCCCGAGCAGCGCTACGCGTACCGGGTCGACACGACCAACGCCCCCGGGGTACGGGCGCTGCTGGAGGAGTGGCGGCTGACACCGGCCGGCTCCGGCACGCACGTCCGCTGGACCTTCGCCGCGGACGGCTCGGCCCCGTTCCGCCTCGGCCTGACCGCCGCCCGCGCGGGCCTGGGCCACTCCTTCCGCACCGCGGTCCGCACACTGGACGGGCGGCTCACCGCCCGGCGCGCGGCGGATCAGTAGCCTGGTCCGCCACCGTGCCGGTCGCGCGGTGCACTTCGGCCAGGTCGCCGTAGTCCCCCGCACCCCAGACCGCCCTGCGGAACTCCTGCAGGGTCATCGCCGGCCCGGTGCCGAAGTGGACCACCGCGCACCGTGCGCAGCACCAGCCGCGGGACCAGACCTCCTCGGCGGCGTCGCGGCCGGCCGCGAGCCGGGCGCGGAACGCCCGTTGGACCCGTACGGCCGAGACGATCAGCACGGCCGCCCCCAGCAGGGCGAACCCCGAGATCCAGGCCAGGAAGAGGAGCTCGGCCCCGGGCTCGGGCGGGGTGGCCCACGTCGCGCCGCCCCACAGCGTCATCGACCCGTGGTTCTCTTCGGCCGCGGGCGCACCGGCGAACCAGTGCCCGCCCTGGGCGCCGCCGATGAACGTACCGATCGACACCAGGACCAGCAGCACTCCCAGCGCCGTCCGTCCTGCGGTCACCGGCGGCGGCGGGGCCAGGGCCAGCGCCTCGGCCAGCCTTGGGACGACCTCGAGGGCGCCGGCGCTCCGGTCGCGGCCGCCGGCTTCCTCCTGGTACCTGGTGTGCCCGCTCACGCAGATGGCGGGGACGGCCCGCACCTCGTCGGAACGGTGGCAGCGCGGACACTCCAGCTGCGTCGCCCGGGGCTCGGCCCGGGACTCGGCCCGGGACTCGGCCCGGGACTCGGCCCTGGGCCGGTCCGGCCGGTCAACCGGCCGCGGCCGCCCGCCCGCACCGGTCTGTTCCCGTGTACGGGCGTCCCGTTCCGGTCTGTTGTACTCGATGCCCGCCATGGCTCCCCCGAAGCTCCGCCGCGCTCAAAAGTCCGCACAGCGTAGCCAGCCGATTCGGCTCCGCCCAGGGCGTTTTCGTCCCCGGACCGTCACGGTCGCGCCACGGACCGGCCGGGCCGGCCGCTCCCGCGACAGGCCGGTCAGGCCGACGGCTCGCGCCAGACCCCGGTCGTCAGCAGGGTGTCGATGGTCTTCGCGTACGGGGCGATGTCGAGCCGCTGCGCCGCCAGCCACTCGTCGGAGTAGTACTTGTCCAGGTAGCGGTCGCCCGGGTCGCACAGCAGGGTGACGACGCTGCCCGTGCGGCCCTCCGCCACCATCTCCGAGATGATCTTCAGGGCGCTCCACAGGCCGGTACCGGTCGAACCGCCCGCCTTGCGCCCTATCGCCGTCTCCAGCGCGCGGCAGGCGGCGACGCTCGCCGCGTCCGGGACCTTCATCATGCGGTCGATGGCGCCGGGCACGAAGCTCGGTTCCATCCGCGGCCGGCCGATGCCCTCGATGCGCGAGCCGCAATCGCTGCTCGCGTTCGGGTCGTTGTCGGTCCAGCCCTCGAAGAAGCAGGAGTTCTCCGGGTCCGGGACGCAGATCCGGGTGTCGTGCTGCATGTAGTGCACGTAACGCGCGATGGTCGCCGAGGTGCCGCCCGTACCGGCGGTCGCCACGATCCAGGCGGGCTCGGGGAAACGTTCCAGCTTCAGCTGCTGGTACATCGATTCGGCGATGTTGTTGTTGCCGCGCCAGTCGGTGGCCCGCTCGGCGTACGTGAACTGGTCCATGTAGTGCCCGCCCGTACGGGCGGCGAGCTCCGCGGACTCCTCGTACATCTTCATCGGGTCGTCCACGAAGTGACATGCGCCGCCGTGGAATTCGATGAGCCGGCACTTCTCCGGGCTGGTCGTGCGCGGCATGACGGCGATGAAGGGCACGCCGATCAGCTTGGCGAAGTACGCCTCGGAGACGGCGGTGGAGCCGGACGAGGCCTCGATCACCGGGCGGCCGGGGCGGATCCAGCCGTTGCAGAGGGCGTACAGGAACAGCGAGCGCGCGAGGCGGTGCTTGAGGGAGCCCGTCGGGTGGGTGGACTCGTCCTTGAGGTAGAGGTCGATGCCCCACGCCTCGGGGAGCGGGAAGCGCAGGAGGTGGGTATCCGCGGAGCGGTTGGCGTCGGCCTGGACCTTGCGGACGGCTTCCTTCAGCCAGGCGCGGTAGTCCGCGTCGCTGCGGTCGACGTCGATGGTGGTGACCGTCGTACCGGTGCTGCTGGTGGTGCCGGTGGTGCTCATGCGCCGCGCTCCTTCATGGGTGTAATTCGCCCCCTCCTTTCGCAATGTACCTCGCTCACCTGCACAAACGTTCGCTTTGGGTTTCCATGCACATCGCTTTCGATGGCGTTCGGTTGCACTGCGGCGCACCGTGGGTGACCCTGGTGGAGCATTACCGAGGGTGCAGCACCCGTAACACTCATGTCGGGGAGTCGCAGCCGTGATCACTCATTCCCGCAGGCACTGCGTCGTCGAACTGCAGGCCTTGCCGTCGCGGATCGGCCAAATCCGCAGAATCGTCTCAGCACAACTGCGCCACTGGCAGCTCGATCCGCTCATAGACCGGGCTGCGCTCGGCGTGACGGAACTGCTCACGAACGTCCATCGCCACGCGCAGCCGGACAAGACCTGCACCGTCGAGATCGAACTCCGCCTCGGGCGCCTCACCGTCTCGGTGATCGACAGCGATCCGCGGCTTCCGGTGCTCCACGAGGCGCAGGCCGGCTCGCTGGAGACCTGTGGACGGGGCCTCGCCCTCGTGGCGGCGCTCAGCGAGTCCTGGGGCGCACGGCAGCAGTCCGACGGGCCGGGCAAGGTGGTGTGGTTCTCGCTCACGGCGGCTCCCGCCCAGGCGGCGCCCCCACAGCCGGTGCGGATCGAGACCAGGCCCGTACGAGAACCCGCGCGGACGGTGCTCGTCGCCGTCGACCCGGGTGCCGTCGGAGCGGGCCTGCCGGTGGCCTCCCCGGTCGGCGCCGGGCCCGGGTAGTCCCACCCCGCGCCCCCCTCCCGCCCGGCGCGGTCCGGGGGGAGACGGCCTAGGCCAAGGCTCCCAGCGGATCGTCGAGCACAGGCTGCCAGGCCAGTTCCGCCGCGCCGACCAGACTGTTGTGGTCCAGGGTGCACGGCAGGATCGGCACGCCGCCGCTGCGCCCCCACAGGCTGCGGTCGGCGACCACCGCGCGCAGCCGTTCCGGGTCGGCGTGCAGCAGTTCCCGGTGCAGGCCGCCCAGAATGATCCGGTCCGGATTCAGGATGTTCACCAGGCCGGCGAGGCCGAGGCCGAGCCGGTCGATCAGCTCCTCCGTGGCGGCCCGTACCGCGGGCTCCGCGGGTTCGTCGCGCAGCAGGTCGCGGGCCTGCTGGAGCAGCGAGACCTCGGGGCCGGGGCTGCGGCCCGCCGCGGTGAGGAAGGCCAGCGGGTCCGCCTCCACGTCCAGGCAGCCGCGGCCGCCGCAGTGGCAGGCCCGCCCCTCGGGGTTCACGGTGAGGTGACCGACCTCCAGGGCCAGGCCCGAACTGCCGCTGTGCAGGCGGCCGTCCAGCACCAGCGCCCCGCCGACCCCGCGGTGCCCGGTGGCCACGCACAGCAGGTGCTGCGCGCTGCGCCCCGCGCCGTGCCGGTGCTCCGCCAGTGCCGCGAGGTTGACGTCGTTCCCGGTCAGTGCCGGACCGTCGATCCCGGCCGCCTTCACGCACTCCGCGAAGATGGCCCGTACGGGAGAACCGGCCGGCCAGGCCAGGTGCAGCGGGTTCAGCGCGGTGCCCTCCGGCTCGGCGACCGCCGAGGGGACCGCGAGCCCCGCGCCGATGCAGCGGCGGCCGCTGTCCGCGAGCAGTTCGGCGCCCGCCTCCACGACCGCGCCGAGCACCTGGGCCGGGTCGGCGGAGACGGTGACCTTGCCGGGGGCGGTGGCCACGATGCGGCCGCCGAGGCCGACCAGGGCCGCCCGGAAGCCGTCCGAGTGCACTTGGGCCGCGAGGGCCACCGGGCCGTCCTCGGCCACGGAGAGGCGGTGCGAGGGGCGGCCCTGGGCGCCGCCGGCCCCGCCGGGGCGGGAGTCGACGCGGATCAGCCCGAGCGCTTCCAGCTCGGCGGCGACGGCTCCGGCGGTGGCGCGGGTGACCCCGAGCTCGGCCGTGAGGACCGCGCGGGTCGGGGCGCGGCCGGTGTGGACGAGCTCCAGCGCCGGCCCGAGCGCGCCGCGACCGCGTTCCAGCCTGGTCCGCGTGGCGGTCGTGGACGCGGATGGCGTGGTCACATCCCCCACCCGCGGCGGGGCCCCGTTGCCGTTCATGGCATCGATCCTCGCATGATCGGAGGGTGCCGGGCGCCGCTGCTCAGCCGAGCCCGCCGACCCGGAGTGTGATGTTCAGCCGCCCGGTCAGCCCGAGGGCCCGCGGACCCGTGCCCGGCAGGACCTTCGGCACGCCGTGGTAGGCCAGCCGGCTCGCGCCCCCGAAGACGAAGAGATCCCCGCTGCGCAGCTCGACGTCCCGGTACGGGCGCCCGCGCGAGGCGGTGTTCCCGAAGCGGAAGACACAGGTGTCGCCGAGGCTGAAAGAGACCACCGGGGCGGCGGACTTCTCCTCGGCGTCGCGGTGCATGCCCATGCGGGAGTCGCCGCCGTAGAAGTTGATCAGCGCGATGTCGTAGGCCGCCGCCGGGTCCGGCAGGTCCGTCGCGCCCCCCGGGGTCCCGTACGCGGCGGCCACCGCCTCCCGCCCCAGCTCGGCGAGCCAGCCCGGCATCGGCTTGACCGGAGCCCCGTCCCCGTCGACGGCGGTGCGGGCGTACCCGTACGGAAACCAGTGCAGCCCGAGGCACACCTGCCGGGCGGTCATCACCCCGCCGCCCGGGGTCCGTACGGTGCGCAGGCCGGCCGGCGGACGGGCCCACGCGCGACAGGCCGCCAGCAACTCGCCCTGCCGCTCGGCCCCGAGCCAGTCGGGCACGTGCACGGCGCCGGGAGCGATCACGGCCCGCTCGCGCGGGAAGAGTTCCGCATCCATGTCCCCCATTGTCGCGGGCGGGCTGATAAGACTCCCGGTATGGAGATCACCGAACTTGTGAAGACCCTCGCACGAGAAGGCGAGCTGCTCGCCGACGTGGCCGAACAGGCCGGCACGGACGCCCCGGTCCCCACCTGCCCGGGCTGGCACGTCACCGATCTGCTGCGCCACACCGGGTCGGTGCACCGCTGGGCGGCCGGGTACGTCGCAGAGCGGCGGCTGGAGCCGGTGGGCTTCCCGGACGCGCCGGAACTGGCCGACGGCGAGCTGCTGGCGTGGTTCCGGCAGGGCCACGCGGACCTGGTGCGCACCCTGACCGAGGCCCCGGCCGACGTGCAGTGCTGGACCTTCCTCCCGACGGCGCCGCCGTCGCCGCTGGCGTTCTGGGCGCGGCGGCAGGCCCACGAGACGACCGTGCACCGGATGGACGCGGAGGCTGCGCGGGGTGTGGTCTTCTCCCCGGTGGAGCCGGAGTTCGCGGAGGACGGGGTGGACGAGCTGCTGACCGGCTTCCACGCGCGGCCGCGCAGCCGGGTGCGTACGCCGGAGCCCCGGGTGGTACGGGTCCGGGCCGCCGACACGGGCGCGGTGTGGACCGTGCAGCTGTCGCCGGAGCCGGCCCGGACGGTGCGGGGTGACACGGGCGAGGCGGCCGACTGCGAACTGACCGGAGAGGCGGCCTGGCTCTACGCGGCCCTGTGGAACCGGCTCCCGCTGGCGGGTCCGGGCGTTACGGGCGACCTGGCGCTGGCCCGGCTGTGGAGCGCGACAGCCGGGATCTGAGCCGGGCGGCGGGAGCGGCGCGGCCCAGGCCTCCTTGTGACGGGCAGTGCGCGCTGTGACACTGCCCGCATGGAGCAACGTACTCAGGCGGACCGTGACGCGATCACGATCGAGATCGGCTACGCCCTCGTCAGCGCCTGCTTCGCGGCCGCCCTCGCCTTCGGCGCGGTTTACGGGCCCGCGCTGGCCTTCTCCCTGTCCCCCGCGGCCAGCCGCGCCCTGGCGGTGGCCGGAGGCATCGTGGCGGGCGCGGTGTTCCTCCTCCGGGTCACCCATGTCCTGTGGCGCTTCGCCCGCCGCCCCGAGAACGACGGCCGCTGAACCGCCGGGCCGCCAGACCACAGGGCCGCTAGGACGCCGGGCCCACCGCGGCCCACCAGGCGACCAGCCGGTCGGCCATCGCGTCGGTCCGGTGGTCGACGGGGTCCAGACCGAAGTGGTCCTCCAGCTCGTACCAGAGGAACTCACCGATCTCCGCCCTGGTGGCGCCGCGGTGGAGGCGCTGGAACAAGGGGACGAGCATGCAGTCGTACTCGTCCGGCGACAGATCGGCGACGCCGATCGGATCCCACTCGTTGAGCAGGTACCGCAGGTTGTCGAACAGCACCGCCGACGGAGTCCAGGTAGGCATCGGGCCAGACTGCCACCCGGCGACGGGTGCCGCCGCCGAATATCGCGGGCCTAGCCCAGGGTGGCCGCGTAGGTGGTCTGGGCGCGGTACTTCCATGTCGGTCCCGCGTTCCAGGGGTTGGGCATGACCGTGCTGGTCGCGTAGGCGTAGCCCGCGCCTCGGTCGAAGGCGGTGCGCAGGGTGGCGCGCATGGCCTCGGCGTCGGGGACGTCGTGGACCAGGTGCCAGAACGCCGTTCCGCTCGGGTCGAGTTCGGCTCCGGCGCGGTAGCCGGAGAGGGGGTCGAAGACGTTGCCGCCGAGCCAGCCGCCGCCGGTGTACGCGGCGTAGGTGTCCTCGTAGGTGACGAAGATGTCCGCGGTGCGGCGGCCCGGCTCCAGGTAGCAGTCGGCTATGGCGGTGCCGGGGTTGTTGACGACGAGGTCGGGGGCGGCCGGGTCGGCGGCGCTCATCGCGTCCTGGACGTAGCGGCGCAGTTCCGCGTAGTGGTCGCGGGTGGCGTTGGCGGGGCCGCAGTCGCGGCTGACGACGTCGAAGAAGATGCCGTCGACGTGGAGGCGGCCGTCGGGGGTCTCGAGGTAGTTGTCGACGGAGGCCTTGACGGCGGCGATGTCGCGGTTGCCGTGGTCGGTGTGGACGTAGCCGAGGACCTTGGTCTTCTCGCCGGTGGAGGTGGTGCGTTTGCGCAGGGCGTCGGCGCGGGCCCGCCAGGGGGCGTCGAACGGGGAGTCGCCGTTGCCCGGGTTCAGGACGACCACCGAGGCGGCCGGGCCGGTGGCGGTGAGGTCGGTCAGCATGCGGTCGTTCGCGGAGACGTACGCGGGAACGCCGATCTCCAGACCCCGCACACCGGGCATCCTGGGCATGCGCGGCGGGGCGGGCGTCGGGGCGTCGGCGGCGGCTGCGGGTGCGTCGCGCGCCGACGCGGTGACGGCCGGCGCCGGCGCGGCCAGTAAGAGGGTGGCCAGGACGGCGTACAAGGCCTTTACGGCGCGAGGCATGAACGTTCCTCCGGCGGCGGCAGGGGGCGACCCGAGGAACACTAGACGGGCGGCCCATCGTTCAAGGCTGAACTGCCCGCATTGGTATGAGGAACAGAAGAGCGAGCCATCGCCTCATCATGTGAATCTCCGCAAGAGCCCCCCGCCGCCCGCCCTCCCGTCATACGGCCGGCAGGCCTACGCCGTGCGCCAGTTGGGCGGCGGCATGCGCGAAGAAGGTGGGGCGGTCCTCGACGACGCGGTTGAACTGGCCGAACAGTTCGAAGGAGACGAGGCCGACCAGTTGGGCCCAGGCGGCGACGAGGGCGGCCGTGACCTGCGGGGGGAGGCCCTCGGCGAAGTCGGCGGTCATCCGCTCGGCCTCGGGACGCAGGGCCGGCGGCAGCGGCGGGAGGGCGAGGCCGCGCCCTTCGTAGGCGGCACGGAGGATGCCGACGAACGAGTTGCCGACCCGGGAGGCGGGGCCGACGGTGTCCATGGGCGCGCTGTAGCCGGGCACCGGCGAACCGTAGATGAGGGCGTACTCGTGCGGGTGCCCCAGCGCCCAGGCGCGGACGGCCTCGCAGACCGCGATCCAGCGGGCGCGGGGCGGGGACCCGGCGGCGAGGGCGCGGGCGTCGGCCTCCTCGGCGGCGGCGCCGATGCTGTCGTACGCGTCGATGATCAGCGCGGTGAGCAGCTCGTCGCGGCTGGGGAAGTAGCGGTAGAGGGCGGAGGAGACCATGCCCAGCTCGCGGGCCACGGCGCGCAGGGAGAGTTTGGCGGCGCCCTCGGCCGCGAGCATGCGGCGCGCCTCGTCCTTGATGGCGGCGGTGACCTCGATGCGGGCCCGTTCCCTGGCCCCTCGCACGGTGTTCATGCGGGTCAGTGTGCCACGCATCTGGAGCACTGCCCAGAAAGCGGACCCCCGCTCCATTTCGAGAGCAGTGCTCTTGCTTTGGTGCGGCGATCCGTGCACACTGTTCTCAAGCGAGAGCAGTGCTCTCTCAACGCGGAAAACGGCCCCGGAGGTCACCATGAACGCGACGCCCACCCCGTACTACGTCCAGGCCGGCCCGCTCGCCACCCGCTTCAACTCGCTCTTCGGCAAGCTGGCCCGCTTCGGCATCAGCCTGGCCGGCAGCGCCGAGATGTCGGTGCGCGGGCGCAAGTCCGGCAAGATGCAGCGGATCCCGGTCAACCCGCACACGTACGAGGGCGCCCAGTACCTGGTCTCGGCCCGCGGCCACTCCCAGTGGGTCCGCAACATGCGGGTCGCGGGCGGCGGCGAGCTGCGCGTGGGGCGCAAGGTGCGGACGTTCACCGCCACGGAGCTGACCGACCCGGTCCAGCAGGCCGCCGTCCTGCGCACCTATCTGGAGAAGTGGGGCTGGGAGGTCGACCGGTTCTTCCAGGGCGTCTCCGCGAAGTCCTCCGACGCGGAGATCCAGGCGGCCGCCGCCGACCACCCGGTCTTCCGGATCACGGTGTCGAACTGACCCCGCGGACGCGCCGCAGCGACCTCCACGACCTCCGCGACCTCCGCGATCCACGGCCTCCTGGTCCGGCCGTGACCGCGCCCCGGCCACGGGGACGGCGGCGACACCCGCGACGGCCGCAGCGGCCGCTACCGCTCAGCCGAACGGCCGGCGCAGTCGCTCGACCAGCCGTTCCCGCAGGTGGTGCCGCCACAGCCACAGCGGCAGCTCCCGGTGCGGCACGAAGGACCACAGGTCGTCGTCGGCCTCGTTGCCGCGGGGGCAGCGGCGCAGCAGTTCCAGGCAGCGCCGGTCCACCGTGCGGTGGAGCCGCGCCACATGTGCCAGGGCCACCACTCCCTGCCGGCGGACCTCCCGGTCCGCCGACTCCAGCGCCCTGGCGACCACGGGCAGCACGGCCGCGGGATCGGGGTGGTTCAGGGCCAGGGCGATCACCGCCACACCGACGAACCGTTCACCGCGTTCGAAGGCCGCGAGGACCTGCTCCGGCCGCTCGACCTCGTTCAGGTTCAGGCCGCCCCACCAGTCCGGGCCGCCCGCACCCGGAGCACCCGCAGCACCCTGAACACCGCCCGCGCCCCGGACCACGACCCCTCCCTAGCCCTTGCCGCCGCTCCGGGCCGCGGCCTCCTGCCTGGCGTCCATCATGTGCAGCGCCTTGCGGGCCAGCGGGTACGTACGCACCAGGTCGGCCAGGGTCGTCGAACCCCGCGTGATGCGGGCGAAGGCCCGCCACGCCGGGCGGAAGCCGGTGATCGCCGCGTGCAGCAACCGCGGCCGGGCCTCGAAGAGGGTCAGCATCCGCTTGCCGACGCCCATCTCGACTCCCAGCCCGGCCTTCACCGCGAAGGCGTAGTTGAGGGCCTGCCGGCGCGCGTCCACCGCGTCCTGCGCCTCGGAGATCTTCACCGCCCACTCCCCCGCCAACCGCCCCGAACGCAGCGCGAAGGAGATGCCCTCCCGGGTCCACGGCTCCAGCAGCCCGGCCGCGTCGCCCGCCACGAGGACCCGTCCGCGCGAGAGCGGCGAATCGGGCTTGCGGCAGCGGGTCAGGTGCCCCGAGGAGACGGCCGGTTCGAAGCCGGCGAGCCCGAGCCGGGCGATGAAGTCGTCCAGGTAGCGCTTGGTCGCGGCGCCCTCGCCCTTGGCCGAGATGACCCCGACGGTGAGGGTGTCGCCCTTGGGGAAGACCCAGCCGTAACTGCCGGGCAGCGGGCCCCAGTCGATCAGCACCCGCCCCTTCCAGTCCTCCGCGACCGTCGCGGGAACGGGGATCTCCGCCTCCAGGCCGAGGTCCACCTGGTCCATCTCGACGCCGACGTGCGCGCCGATCCGGCTCGCGCTGCCGTCCGCGCCGACCACCGCGCGGGCCAGGACGGTCTCCCCGTCGGCGAGCACCACGGCGACGGTGCGCCGGTCGGGCACGGCCGCCCCGTGCTGTTCGACGCGGGCCACGGCCGTACCCGTACGGACGGTGGCGCCGGCCTTCTCGGCGGCGGCGACCAGGCCGGCGTCGAACTCCGGCCGGTTGATGAGCCCGAACAGCATCTGCTTCGAGCGCCGGGTGCGGGTCAGCTTCCCGTCCATCGAAAAGGTGACCGCGTGGATGCGGTCCTTGAGGGGCAGCACGAAGCCCGGGGGCAGGGCGTCGCGCGAGGGGCCGATGATGCCGCCACCGCAGGTCTTGTAGCGGGGCAGTTCTGCCTTCTCCAGCAGCAGGACGCGCCGGCCGGCCGTCGCCGCCGCGTACGCCGCCGAGGATCCGGCCGGTCCGGCTCCGACCACGACCACGTCCCACACTTCGCCGGTCCCGCCGCTCCCCCCGGATTCCTCGTCGGCCTCCTCGTCGATCTCCTGGTCGGCCGCCGCCCGGACGGTCTGCCCCGCGTCCACGCCTGCGTCTGCGCCCTCGCCCGGGCCCGGGCCTGCGTCTGCGCCCGCGCCCGTGTCCTCGCCTGCGCCCGACCCTGCGTCGCGTACGTCGTCGTCGCTGCTCACGATGTGTTGCCGCTCCTGATCAACCGGTTGCTCCGATGCCGGGGAAATCCTACGGCGAGACGACGCACCGTCCCGCTGTGCGAGGATCGGGACTGTCTTTTTCGCCGTACCCGGCATACGCACACCCCGCGGATGCGGGCGGCGTACACGGAGAACAACGTCGCACCCAAAAGGAGCGTGCCCATGTCCCAGCATCCGATCGCCGAGACCATCGCCTCGCTGATGCCCCGCGCCAAGCAGGAGCTGACCGAGCTGGTGGCCTTCCAGTCGGTGGCGGACTGGGCGCAGTTCCCCAAGAGCGAGAGCGAGGGCGCCGCGAACTGGGTGGCCGACGCCCTGCGCGTCGAGGGCTTCCAGGACGTGGCGCTGCTGGACACCCCCGACGGCACCCAGTCCGTGTACGGCTTCCTGCCCGGCCCCGAGGGCGCGCCGACCGTTCTGCTGTACGCGCACTACGACGTCCAGCCGCCGCTGGACGACGCGGCCTGGATCTCCCCCGCCTTCGAGCTGACCGAGCGCGACGGCCGCTGGTACGGGCGTGGTGCGGCCGACTGCAAGGGCGGGTTCATCATGCACCTGCTGGCGCTGCGCGCGCTGAAGGCCAACGGCGGTGTCCCGGTGGCCGTGAAGATGATCGTCGAGGGCTCCGAGGAGCAGGGCACGGGCGGCCTCCAGCAGTACGCCGAGGCGCACCCGGAGCTGCTGGCCGCCGACACCATCGTCATCGGTGACGCGGGCAATTTCCGCCTCGGCCTTCCGACGGTGACGGCCACGCTGCGCGGGATGTGCCTGCTCAAGGTGAAGATCGACACGCTGGGCGGCAACCTGCACTCGGGCATGTTCGGCGGCGCCGCCCCGGATGCGCTGGCCGCGCTGATCCGCGTACTCGACTCGCTGCGCGCGGCGGACGGTTCGACGACGGTGGACGGGCTCGCCTCGGACGAGGTGTGGGACGGCCTGCAGTACCCGGAGGCGGACTTCCGCGCCGACGCCAAGGTCCTCGACGGGGTCGAGCTGATCGGCGCGGGCACGGTCGCGGACCGGCTGTGGGCCCGCCCGGCCGTCACGGTCCTCGGCATCGACTGCCCGCCGGTGGTCGGGGCGACGCCGTCCGTGCACGCGAGCGCAGGCGCACTGATCAGCCTGCGCGTGCCGCCGGGCGTGGACACCGCCGCGGCCGTCAAGCTGCTGCAGGCCCACCTGGAGGCGCACACCCCGTGGAAGGCGCGCCTCGAACTCGAGGTGGTCGGCCAGGGCCAGCCGTTCCAGGCGGACACCGACAGCCCGGCGTACGCGTCGATGCGGTCGGCGCTGGAGGCCGCGTACCCCGGCCAGGAGATGCAGATCAGCGGCATGGGCGGGTCGATCCCGCTGTGCAACACGCTGACGTCCCTGTACCCGGAGGCGGAGATGCTGCTGATCGGCCTGAGCGAGCCCGAGGCGCAGATCCACGCGGTCAACGAGAGCGTGTCGCCGGAGGAGCTGGAGCGCCTGTCGGTGGCGGAGGCCCTCTTCCTGGTCAACTACGCGGAGTCCAAGCGCGCCTGACCCCCGCTCGGAGTGCTCGTACGCCCAGGGCGGAGTGCGCCCTGGGCGTACTTCGCTTCCGGTGAAGTCGCGTGTGCGAGCCCGCCGGCCGTGCCTACGGTCGGCGTATGGATCTTGTAGAAGTGCTTCCGGACCGGCTCCACCTGCTCCGCTTCCCCATCGGCCAGGCGTATCTCTGGCAGGACGGCGAGGCCCTCACCCTGATCGACGCGGGCCACGCGGGGGCCGCCGCCGAGATCGAGGGGGCGATACGTTCCCTCGGGCGGCTCCCCGAGCGGCTGGAGCGGATCGTCCTCACCCACTGCCACGGCGACCACGCCGGCGCGGCCGGTGAGCTCGCCGCCCGCTGGGGCGCGCAGGTGCTCGCGCACCGCCTGGACGCGCCGGTGATCCGGGGCGAGCGGCCCGTTCCCGAACCGGTGCTGCTGGACTGGGAGATTCCGCTGTACACGCACGCCCTGAGCGTCGTCCCCGAGGCCCCGCCCACCCCGGTCGACCGCGAGCTGGAGGACGGGGACGCGCTGGGCTTCGGGGACGGTGCGTACGTCGTCCACGCCCCGGGGCACACGGACGGCAGCATCGGGATCCACCTCCCGGGCCACGGAGTGCTGTTCGCCGGCGACTGCATCGCCGCCGTCGGCCCGCTGATGCTGGGCGTCTTCAACGTGGACCGGGGCCGGGCGATCGACTCCTTCCACCGCCTGGCCGGGCTCTCCCCGGCGATCGCCTGCTTCGGCCACGGCGATCCCCTGACGGCGGACACGGCGGCCGCACTGGTCAAGGCGGCCGCGGGAACCCCCGCCTGACGGTTCGCTCTCCCGTCCTCGGGCACCCGCCCGTCGCCGGGCTCAGCCGACCGGGGTGCCCGCCTCCAGGTAGAGGGGGCGGCCGCGTTCGCGGGCGCGCAGGGCCCAGCGCAGGCGTTCGTGACGGTGCGGCGGGAGGAGGCCGGCGGCCTCGGCCTCCGTGACGAAGCGCCAGGCCCGCAGCTCCGGGCCCGGAAGGCGGAGCCGGGCCGTCGCCTCCGCGGAGAGCCGGCCGCCGTCGAAGAGCAGCCGCAGTCCCCCGTACCCGGGGGGCTGCGGGGGCTCCCAGTCGACCACGAGCAGGCCGGGCGCCCGGTCCAGTACGAGTCCCAGTTCCTCCGCGACCTCCCGTACGCCCCCGCACGCCGGTGCCTCGCCCGCTTCGACGACGCCGCCGGGGAACTCCCAGCCGGCCTTGTACGTCGGATCCACCAGCAGCACCCGGTCCTGCTCGTCGAAGAGCAGGACCCCGGCCGCCACCGTCTCCCGCGTGGGCTCCGGGGTCTGCACGATGTCGCAGACCGGGGCCGTCTCGGAGCGGACGGCCTCGGCGATGCGCTGCGCCGTCTCGCGGGGGGTCAGGCTGCTGTTGTCGATGACGTGGGCGTCGCCCGTGAGCCAGCCGAGGGCCTGCTGGTAGACCGGGATGTGGTCGTAGGCCCACTGGCGGACCCGGAGGTCCACCTGGTCCGGCTCCCCCGGCTCCTCCCGGGTCGCGATCCGCTCGCGAAGGATCGTTTCCGCAGGGGCCAGCAGCACGTGCCGCACCGGTATCCGGCGCGCCGCGAGCCCGCCGAAGATCTCGTCCCGGTACTCCTGGCGCAGCAGCGTCATCGGGACGACGAGCACCCCGCCCAGCTCCGCGAGCATCGCCGCCGCCGTGTCCACCACCAGCCGCCGCCAGCTCGGCAGGTCCTGGTAGTCGGTGACCTCCGCCAGCCGTTTGGCCGGCAGCAGCACGCGCAGCGCGTCGCCGATGAACTCCGGGTCGAACAGGGTGCTGTCCGGAAGGATTCCGGCCAGTTCGCGGGCCGTGCTGGTCTTTCCCGCGCTGAATGTGCCGTTGATCCAGACAATCACGTCTACCCCTCTCCCCATGGCTCGTCCGGAGCCCCCAGTGGCTTGCCCGCACCACCCTGCCACGGAAACCTCACTATCGGCCGAGTGCTTATCCTCAAGGTCACAGCCCTGCCCGAGACTCCGGAGGATTCACGACCGTGCCCCACAACCGCCGCCCGTCCGATCCCCTCTACGGCAACCGGCCGACCATGAAGGACGTGGCGGCCCAGGCGGGCGTCGGCCTGAAGACGGTGTCACGGGTGGTCAACGGCGAGCCGGGCGTCACCCCCGAGACCGAGAAACGGGTCCAAGAGGCCATCGACGCCCTGGGGTTCCGCCGCAACGACAGCGCGCGCGTCCTGCGCAAGGGCCGTACCGCCACCGTGGGCCTGATCCTGGAGGACCTCGCCGACCCCTTCTACGGCCCGCTGAACCGGGCCGTGGAGGAAGTGGCCCGCTCGCACGGGGCCCTCCTCATCAACGGCTCCAGCGCCGAGGACCCCGACCGCGAGCGGGAGTTGGCGCTCGCGCTGTGCGCCCGCCGGGTGGACGGCCTGATCGTGATCCCGGCCGGGGACGACCACCGCTACCTGGAGCCGGAGATGCGGGCCGGCGTGGCCACGGTGTTCGTGGACCGCCCGGCCGGGCGGATCGACGCGGACGTCGTGCTCTCGGACAACTTCGGCGGCGCCCGCGGCGGAGTGGCCCACCTGATCGCGGGCGGCCACCGCCGGATCGGCTTCATCGGCGACCACCCCCGCATCCACACGGCGGCCGAACGCCTGCGCGGCTATCGCGCCGCCATGGCCGACGCGGGCCTCCCGGTGGCCGATTCCTGGGTCTCCCCCGGCTCCACCGACCCGGTCCGGGTGGCGGCGGCGGCGAGGTCGATGCTCGCGGGCCAGGACCCGGTCACCGCCGTCTTCGCGGGAAACAACCGTGTGACGGTCACGGTGGTACGGGTCCTCGCGGCCCTGGAGCACCCGGTGGCCCTGGTCGGCTTCGACGACTTCGAACTGGCCGACCTGCTCCGCCCCGGCGTCACGGTGGTGGCCCAGGACCCGGCGGCCCTCGGCCGAGTGGCCACGGACCGCCTCTTCCAGCGCCTGTCGGGCGCCGCCCTCCCGACGACCCGCACCGAACTCCCGACCCGCCTGATCCCCCGGGGCTCGGGCGAGCTCCCCCCGGCGGACTGACCTCTCACCGGATCAGCCCGCGCAGTACGGGTACGGAGGCCCCGGCGGCGGCCAGCCCGGCGAGTACGGAGAGCGCGGCGCCCGACCCGCCGAGGAAGGTCAGGCCGCCCGCCGTGAGCCCGATCAGGAGGGCGGCGAGCAGTACGACGGCGGTGTGCAGGGACACGAACGGTTCGGGGTCGATCGGGTTTCCAGGTGTGGTCATGGCCCGATCCCAGCGGACGGGCCGGACTGTTCCCGCATGGGCGGAACGGATCCGCGCCCCTCGCGATCACCTCCGAACTCGCCTGAAATCCGCAGGCGTTCGCTGCTGTTCCGAAAAGTCCGGGACTGTTCGGCGGATCGCGCTCTAGCCTGGTCGTCCGCACGGTCCAGGGGGCGCGCAGGTGGATTCGAGCAGTGGCTTCGAGGAGGAACTGAGCCGCCTCGCGCGCGACTTGCGCCAACTCCGCCTCGAACGCGGCAAGCCCTCCTACCGGAAGCTGGAAACCAGGGCGGCGAAGTCCCGGATCGGGATCCAACTGCCGGTGGCCACCCAGAGCGACGCGTTCCGGGGGCGGCGGCTGCTGGGCCTCGACAAGCTGATGGCCTTGGTGCGGATCCTGTACGCGTACGACGAGTACGGGCAGGAAGCGGCCGTTCCGCCGCACAACTCCCCACAGCTGGAAGCCTGGCGGAGCCGCTGGCGCGACCTGGCCGCCCTCCAGCCGTCGACGCCGGGCCGGGCCCGGGACGCGGCCCCGCCCGTGGCCTCCCCTGAGGCCGATGCGACGGTCGATGCGACGGCTGACCCGAAGGCCGGCGCACGGGCCGGGGCCATCGCCGCGTACCGTGCCGGGGCGCTGGCGGCTGCCGCCCGCCGGGCCGAGGCCGCCCGGGTACCCGTGCCCGCGCTTCCGCCTCTGCCCTCACCGGCCGAGGAGAGCGGCTTCTTCCCGGCCCGGCTGGTGACCTCCCCGACGAACCACCCCCTCGGTGCGGTCTTCTCCCCCGACGGACGGTTCCTGGCGACCCGGGCCGAGGGGGTGGTACAGCTGCGGGACCCCGTCCATGGCCGGCCCGTGGGCGAGATCGACGCCGGGGTCCGGAGCGTCCGCACCATGGCGTTCTCGCCGGACGGCCGTGTGCTGGCTACGGGTGCCGACAACTGCACGGCGAGACTGTGGGACCTGGCGGCCCACACCGCGGCGGGACCGGCCCTGCTCGGACACGAGGAGCCCATCACGGTCGTGGCCTTCTCCCCCGACGGCCGCGTGCTGGTCACCGCCGCGGACGACGAGAGCGTGCGCAGGTGGAACACGGCCACCGGCGAGCCCGCCGGACCTCCCCTCATCGGACACTTCGGGGAGGTCGGGGCGTTCGCCTTCCTCCCCGATGGCGGCCTGCTGGCCGCACTCAAGGGCAAGCACGTCATCCGGGTATGGGATCTCACCGCGGGAGCGAGCATCGGCGAGCCCCTCATCGGCCACCGGGGCACGGTGCACGGGATGGCCTTCTCCCCGGACGGCCGCGTGCTGGCCACGGCCGGTGCCGACGGGGCGCGGCTGTGGGACACCGCCACGGGTGCCGCCGTCGCCGGACCGCTCGGCGGGCCGGACCGGTTCACGCGGGGAGTGGCGTTCTCCCAGGACGGCCGGCTGCTGGCCACCGGCTGCGACGACGGGACCGTGCGCCTGTGGGACCCGGCGACCGGTGCCCCGGCCGGGACGCCGCTGACCGGGGACGGTCGGCCGGTCCACAGCGTCGCGTTCTCACCGAACGGCCGCGTGCTCGCCGCTTGCGGGGAGAGCGGCACGATGGTCGTCTACCACCTCGATCCGGACGTCGCCTCGCGAGCCCCTTCGCCGCTCGGATCCCGGGCCCTGAGCGCCGCCCTGCGCCAGGGACACGTCCTGCCCCTCCCCGCTGCTTCGACCATGGCCGGGACGCCGCTGCGCCGGCTCGCCTTCTCCCCGGATGGCGGCCGGCTGATGGTCCGCACCGCTGACCGCACGGTGCTGACCTGGGATCCCGTGACGCGCAACCTGCTGCCCGAGGTGCTGTTGCCGCCGGTGGATTCCCCGTGGGGCCTGGAGTTCCCGGTCGAGGGCGGCCCGGCCGGACTGTGGACCCCCGACTTGCTCCCGTCCGCCCCGCTGATCCAGCCCGTCTCCCTCAAGGAAGGCGTCGCGTTCGCCCCCGACGGCCGGTGGGCGGCGATGGTCAATGGGGCCGGCCGGATCCTCTTCTGGGACGCGGACGCCGACCTGGGGGCCACCGCACGGGTGCCCGACGGGGTGTCGGACGTCCACGCCCTCGCGGTCTCTCCCGACGGGCGCACCATGGCCGGCGCGGTCGACGAGAAGGTGGCGCTCTGGGACCGCACCACCCGTGAGCCGTCCGGTCTGGAGCTGGCGTCCCACTGGACCTCCATCCGCACCCTGGCCTTCTCACCGGACGGCCGGTTCCTGGCCACCGGAGACACCGGCGGCACCATCCGGCTCTGGGACGTGCCGCCGGGCCGTCGCCCAGCCTGAAGCTGTCCGGGCACACCGGGCAGGTGTACGACCTCGCCTTCTCCCCGGACGGCCGGCTCCTGGCCGGCGCCGGTACGGACGGCACGGTGCAGCTGTGGGACGCGCACGCGGGCGGGTTCGCCACCGGCCTGCCGCTGACCGGGCACACCGGCGCCGTCCGGGGCGTCGCCTTCTCCCCCGACGGCAGCCTGCTCGCCTCCTCCGGAGAGGACGGCACCCTGCGGTTCTGGCTGCTGCCGGTCCCGCACACACCGACGGCCCGGCCCCGGTGAACCGGGGGCCGGGCCGTTCGCTGCGGCTGGATCAGGCGGTCGCCGTCAGGGTCGCCGAGCGGCGGGG
Source organism: Streptomyces sp. NBC_00207 (assembly GCF_045160965.1). Lineage (NCBI taxonomy): Bacteria > Bacillati > Actinomycetota > Actinomycetes > Kitasatosporales > Streptomycetaceae > Streptomyces > Streptomyces sp. NBC_00207. Next base: position 1,504,107 of record NZ_CP130715.1, read on the forward strand.
GATCGCGAAGGCGTCCAGTTCCGCGCGGGTCAGGCCGGTCAGGGCGGTGACCTCCTCGGGGCCCACCGCGCCGCAGTCGAGGCCGCGGACCAGGTAGCCGGCCAGGGCCTTCGCCGTGGCGGGCTCGTCCATCACGTCGCCCTCGATCTTCGCGACGTACGCCTTGAGGCGCGCGGCGGCGGTCTCCAGGCCCTCGCGGTAGAAGGTGAAGACGGCCGCGTAGCGGGTCGGCAGGTGGCCGGGGTGCATGTCCCAGCCCTGGTAGTAGGCGCGGGCCAGGGCGCGGCGGGTCAGGCCGTAGTGCAGCTTCCAGGCCTCGTGGACCTTCTCGGTGGTGCCGATCGGCAGGACGTTCGTCGATCCGTCGGAGACCCGTACGCCGGTGCCGGCGGCCGCGACCTGCATGATCGCCTTGGCGTGGTCGGCGGCGGGGTGGTCGCTGGCCTGGTAGGCGGCCGAGACGCCGACGCAGGCGCTGTAGTCGAAGGTGCCGTAGTGCAGGCCGGTGGCGCGGCCCTGGGAGGCCTCGATCATGCGGGCCACGGTGGCGGTGCCGTCGGAGGCCAGGATCGACTGGCTCGTCTCGATCTGGATCTCGAAGCCGATGCGGCCCGGGCGCAGACCGCGGGAGGTCTCGAAGGCCTCCAGCAGCTTGACGAAGGCGGTGACCTGCTCGGCGTAGGTGACCTTGGGGAGGGTCAGGACCAGGTTGTCCGGCAGGCCGCCGTGGGCGAGCAGGCCGGAGAGGAAGACGTCGGTGGTGCGGATGCCGCGGTCGCGGACGTTGGACTCCATGCACTTCATGCGGATGCCCATGTAGGGGGCGTTGGTGCCGTTGGAGTACGCCTCGGAGATCAGGCGGGCCGCGCGGGCCGCGGCCTGGTCCTCCTCCTCGTCGGAGCGGACGCCGAAGCCGTCCTCGAAGTCGACGCGGAGGTCCTCGATGGGCTCGCGCTGCAGCTTGGCGCGGACGCGGTCGTAGACCGGTACGGCCAGCTCGTCGGAGATGCCGAGTACCTTGGCGAAGGTGGCGGCGTCCGGGGCGTGCTCGTCGAGCGCGGCGAGGGCCTGATCGCCCCACGAGCGGATGGTGTCCGCGGCGAAGACGTCACCGGGTACGTAGACCGTGTGGATGGGCTGACGGGTGCCGGGGTCGCCCGGGTAGTGGCGCGCGAGCTCCGCGTCCACCGGCGCGAGGGAGGCGCTGATGCCCTCGCTGACCGCGCCTGCGAGGCTCGTCGCCACCTTCTCCTGCTGACCCATCGTGCACTCTCCTCTTTTCCGCTTCACGGAAGCTTAGATCCGCATAGCAGAATTTAGTCACGGGGTTCCGCTCCGTCAATGGTCCCTCCGACGCGTGGGACAAACGACTCGGGGCCGTGCGGTGAGAAACACCACACGGCCCCGGAGAAGTGAAGCTGCGAACAGAAGCGCAGGTCAGCCCTTACGCGCCTTGATCTCGTCGGTCAGCTGCGGGACGACCGCGAAGAGGTCGCCGACCACGCCGTAGTCGACGAGGTCGAAGATCGGGGCCTCGGCGTCCTTGTTGATGGCGACGATGGTCTTCGAGGTCTGCATGCCGGCCCGGTGCTGGATCGCGCCCGAGATACCGGAGGCGATGTAGAGCTGCGGGGAGACCGACTTGCCGGTCTGGCCGACCTGGTTGGAGTGCGGGTACCAGCCGGCGTCGACGGCGGCACGCGAGGCGCCGACGGCTGCGCCGAGGGAGTCCGCGAGGTCCTCGATGATGTGGAAGTTCTCGGCACCGTTGACGCCACGGCCGCCGGAGACCACGATCGCGGCCTCGGTCAGCTCGGGGCGGCCGGTCGACTCGCGCGGGGTGCGGCCGGTGACCTTGGTGCCGGTGGCCAGGGCGCCGAAGGTGACGGCGAGCGCCTCGACGGTGCCGGCGGCCGGGGCGGCCTCGACCGGGGCCGAGTTCGGCTTCACGGTGATGACCGGGGTGCCCTTGGAGACGCGGGACTTGGTGGTGAACGACGCGGCGAAGGCGGACTGCGTCGCGACCGGGCCCTCGTCACCCGCCTCCAGGTCGATGGCGTCGGTGATGATGCCGGAGCCGATGCGGACGGCCAGGCGCGCGGCGATCTCCTTGCCCTCGGCGGAGGACGGGACGAGCACGGCGGCCGGGGAGACGGCCTCGTACGCGGCCTGGAGCGCGTCCACCTTCGGTACGACGAGGTACTCGGTGAACTCGGGGGCGTCGGCGGTGAGGACCTTGACCGCGCCGTGCTCGGCGAGCACCGCGGCGGTGGCGTCGGCACCGGCGCCCAGGGCGACGGCGACGGGCTCGCCGATGCGGCGGGCCAGCGTCAGCAGCTCGAGGGTGGGCTTGCGGACGGCGCCGTCCACGTGGTCGACGTAGACGAGAACTTCAGCCATGGGACTGCTCTCCTGCGATTGCGAAGTGTCTGGGGGCTATGGAGGGGTTGGCCGAAGCTCTTAGATGAACTTCTGGCCGGCCAGGAACTCGGCCAGCTGCTTGCCGCCCTCGCCCTCGTCCTTGACGATCGTGCCGGCGGTACGGGCCGGGCGCTGCGCCGCGGCGTCGACCGCGGTCCAGGAGCCTTCCAGACCGACCTCGTCGGCCTCGATCTCCAGCTCCTCCAGGTCCCAGGACTGAACCGGCTTCTTCTTGGCGGCCATGATGCCCTTGAAGGACGGGTAGCGGGCCTCGCCCGACTGGTCCGTCACCGAGACGAGCGCGGGGAGGGAAGCCTCCAGCTGCTCGCTCGCGGTGTCGCCGTCACGGCGGCCGGTCACGGTGCCGTCCTCGACCTTGACCTCGGAGAGCAGGGTGACCTGCGGGACGCCCAGGCGCTCGGCCAGGATCGCCGGCAGCACGCCCATGGTGCCGTCGGTCGACGCCATGCCCGTGATGACCAGGTCGTAGCCGGCCTTCTCGATGGCCTTGGCGAGCACCAGCGAGGTGCCCATGACGTCGGAGCCGTGCAGGTCGTCGTCCTCGACGTGGATGGCCTTGTCGGCGCCCATCGAGAGCGCCTTGCGCAGCGCGTCCTTGGCGTCCTCGGGGCCCACCGTCAGAACGGTGATCTCGGCGTCGTCGGCCTCTTCGGCGATCTGCAGCGCCTGCTCGACGGCGTACTCGTCGAGCTCCGACAGCAGGCCGTCGACGTCGTCACGGTTGACGGTCAAGTCCTCGGTGAACTGCCGGTCGCCAGTGGCGTCGGGCACGTACTTCACACAGACAACGATCCTCAGGCTCACGCCGGCTCTCCTACCGCATCGTCTTTTCTGGTACCGCCTTATGCAGGCAGCATAGGCGCCTTGTCGGGCGGATCCCGGTCGGGGCGGCCCGCGCTCCGAAGGGAATGTTACTCGTCAGTACACAGTGGGTCCCGCCAAGTCGCAAGGCTGGTGAACTGTGATCTGCCCAACGCCGCCCGACCGTCCCAAGCAGGGATGATTCAGTCGCGCAACGCGTTGAAGCGTCCCTGGTGGTACAGCAGCGGGCGGCCCTCGCCGGCCGGATCCCCGGCGACCGCCTCAGCGATGATCACACGATGTTCGCCGGCGGGCACCCGTGCCACCACCCGGCAGACCAGCCAGGCCAGTACGCCGTCGAGCACCGGGACCCCGTGCGGCCCCGCGTTCCAGCCGGTGGCCGGGCCGAAGCGGTCGGCTCCGCTGCGGGCGAAGAGCCCGGCCAGCTCCCGTTGGTGCTCGCCGAGTATGTGGACGCCGAGGTACTCGCTGTCGCGCACCCCCGGCCAGCTGGAGGCCCCCGTGCCGATCGTGAAGGACAGCAGCGGCGGGTCGGCGGAGACCGAGTTGAGCGAGGTCGCGGTGAAGCCCACCGGCTGCGCGCCGTGCAGGGCAGTGATCACGGCGACTCCGGCGGCGTGCTGCCGGAAGACCGAACGCAGGAGGTCGGGCGAGCCGGGGCGGCCGTCGCCGGAACGGGGAGGACGGGGGGAACGGGGAGACGGAGCGGTGTGGACCGTCGGGACCGTCGGAGCAGTCATCAGGGTTCTGCCTTCTGCCGCGGGACACGCGGGCGCTGTCGGAGATCGGGGGCCGGGGGCGTTCAGCGATTCCGACAGCGCGCGCTCGCGTATCGGACCAGGTCCACATGGACCCGTCCGTAGAGCAGGAGTTCATACCGCATGCCGCCAGCCTGGCGATCTCCCGTGGACACAGTCAAGCGGGATCGGGCAGATGTCAGGCGCGTCACGCTGCGTGCGGGCGCGCGCACCGGCGCGCCCGGCACCCCGGCACCGGACCGGGCCACGGGCCGGGACCCGGACGGGGAACCGGGCCCGGCCGCGAGGCCCGGCCGGGAACCGCCCGTCATACGGCGGCCCCCAGCGCGGCGATCACGTCCACCTTGCGCGGCATGCCGGCCGCCCGCCGGACGATCCGGCCCGCCGAGTCCAGGACGAGCACGGTCGGGGTCTTCTCGATCCCGAGGGCGCGCACCAGCCCGAGCCGTTCCTCCGCGTCGATCTCGATGTGCGCGACCCCTTCGACCATCGCCGCGACCTCGGCGAGGATCCGCCGCGTGGCCCGGCAGGGCTGGCAGAAGGCGCTGGAGAACTGCACCAGGCTCGCCCGCTCCCCCGGCTCCGCGCCCAGTTCCGCGGCGCCCAGCCGAACGGGGCCGCCGTCCCGCCCGAGCTCCGGTCCGCCGGGCCGGCCGTCCCGCCCGCCGTCCCGCCCGCTTTCGCGCCCGTCGCACCCTTCGCGCCCGTCCTGCCCGAGCACCCGCGCTCCCCTCGCCGTCTTCGTCCGTGTACCCCATGCTCGTACGCTCGTACGTGGATCGGAGCATCCTGGAGACGTACGACATTCCCGGCGTGACGAGAATCTCCCCGGGCACGGGCCTCTGGGCTGGCCAGCAGCCCGCGTATGGGGCACCATCCCCATGGTCGCGTACCTACGCTTCCGTAACTTCCGGCCGGGAGCACCTCCCCAGGCAGAAAGCGGGGTCTCCCCACCATGGCTGAGCTCGTCTACCCTCCCGTGATCGGCGCCGCGCACGGACTCTTCCGTGCCCTCGACATCCGCATCGACATGAAGGGCACCGAGAACATCCCCCGCAAGGGCGGTGCGGTCCTGGTGTCGAACCACATCGGATACCTCGACTTCATCTTCGCCGGCCTGACGGCGCGGCCGCAGAAGCGCCTGGTGCGCTTCATGGCGAAGGAGTCGGTGTTCCGGCACAAGGTGTCCGGTCCGCTGATGCGCGCGATGAAGCACATCCCCGTCGACCGCACCCAGGGTGAGGCCGCGTACCAGCACGCCCTGGACTCCCTGCGGTCCGGCGAGATCATCGGGGTCTTCCCGGAGGCCACGATCTCCCAGTCGTTCACCCTCAAGAGCTTCAAGTCGGGTGCGGCCCGGATGGCGCAGGAGGCCGGGGTCCCGCTGATCCCGGTGGCGCTCTGGGGCACCCAGCGGCTGTGGACCAAGGGCCGCCCGAAGAACCTCAAGCGCAGCCACATCCCGGTGACGATGCGCGTGGGCGAGCCGATCGAGGCCCCCACCGACCAGTACGCCGGCGCCATCACGCGCCGGCTGCGCGAGCGCGTGCAGGAGCTCCTGGACGCCGCCCAGCGCGCCTACCCGGCCAAGCCCAGCGGCCCCGAGGACTCCTGGTGGCTGCCGGCCCACCTGGGCGGCACCGCGCCGACCCCGGCCCAGGTCCGCGAAGCGGGCTGACGCCCCGCCCCGGCGCACTCCCGTGCGACGACGGCCTCCGGGACCACGGCCGGGTCCCGGAGGCCGTCGTCGTCGCCGCCTCCGGTCAGCCCAGGTCCTCCAGCTGCCGCTCCACCCTCTCCAGGGCCCCGGCGAAGCGCCCGGGATCGGCCTCGGCCAGTCGGCGCAGGACGCCGACGCGCTCCCGCGCGGCGCTCCGGGCCTCCTCCCGTCGGCCCAGCAGGTCGAGTTGGCGGGTGAGTACGCTGAGCAGCTGTTCCAAGTGCTGGGCGTAGAAGGCGAAGTCCCCGGCCGCCTGCACGCGGCGGATGTCGGTGGCCTCCCGCAGTGGTCCCAGGGGCTCCCCGTGCCGCCCCAGCCCGAGGAGCGCCACACCGAGGTTCTGCAAGGCCCCGGCCAGCTCGACGTCGTCCGGGACCGAGTCCCCGTGGACGAGGCCGCGGCAGGCCTCCACCGCCTCCTGGGCCACCTCGAGGCGCTCTGCGGGGCCGAGGAGCACCCGGCCCGCGAGATTGGCCAGGACGTACGTCAGCCGCCTCTGGAGCCTGCCGTACGTCTCCGGCCGGTCCTTGTGGCGTGCCGCCAGCTCCTGGAAGAGGGCGGCGCACTGCCTGGTGCACTCCAGGGCCCGCACGTGGTCGCCCTTGAACTCGTTCATGATCCCGGCCCAGTCCAGACAAGAGGCCAGCCGTTCCACGTAGAGATCACCCTGCCCGGCCAGTTCCTCGAGGAGCTTGACGGACGCCTCGATCCGGATGACGGCGGCCCCGTAGGCGCGGACGGTGTGGAGGCGGTGGGCGAGATCGCCGTGGATCTCCGCCCGGGCCGCCGCGTCCTGGCCCGCACGCCGTAGTCGGAACGGCGTGACGTGCAGAGCGATCTCCGCGGCGCCGGCGTCGAGTTCCGGGTTGCGGAACGGCAGGCCCGACTCGATCGCGTCCAGCAGCTCCCGCGGCAGGGAGCGGATCCGTACGAGTGCGGAGAGCGCGGCGGACCCGGCCCGGTGCACCAGCGCGGGCTGAGCGGTGAGCAGCGGTACGAGCTGCCGATCGGCGACGTGGTCCCAGCGCCGGGCCGTCTCGATCAGGGTGATCAGCGCGCGCCTGGGCCAGGACAGGCCCTCGGCCGACCCGTCGGAGAAGGCGAACAGGGGAACCGGGGCGGTCCGCCGGTTGCGGCCGAGGCGCCTCAGCGTCACCCGCGAGCGGCCCCGTACCCGGCGGACCGAGATCTTCGACCCGCCGACGTATTCGGAGCCGGGCGCGGGCGGCGCAGCGGTGCGGTGGGCCATGACCAGGGAGAACACCTGGCCCGCCAGGCCGAGCAGGGTGACCGGCCACGTCATACCGTCAGCATGGCCGTCACCGACCGGTGGTGAAACCCGCTCAGTTGGGGTTGTCGGCGTGGGTCAGGGTCTCCCAGGCCTCGAAGTGGTTCTCGGTGCCCGCCGGGCGCCGTCCCTCGGTGAGCCTGCGGGTGTTCTCCATCGTGACGCCCAGCCGGGTGTGCAGGGCGTTGTAGCCGACCTCGGTCGCCGGACCGATGCCCCTGGTCAGGGTGCCGCCGCAGAGCCAGGAGGGGACCGCCGCACCGAGTTCGTACGTGGCGTGGAAGCCCAGCGCATGCCGGAACCGGTCCTTGAACTGCGGGTAGAGGTCGCGGCCCTGGATGCGTGAGGTCTCGGCGACGTGCATGGCCGCGGCGATCCCCATGCCGGTGTGGCCGAAGTCGCGGCAGGTCTCCTGCGCGAGGCCGTCCACGAAGGTGCTCTGGCCGTGCCAGTAGTCGATGAGCTCGCCGCGGGTGTCGATGGACGAGCGCGGCGGGTACGCGGGCTGCGCACCGTCGGATGCCAGGTAGAAGTAGGCGGGGACGCGGCCGAGGTAGACGCCCATCGCCTTGTCGTAGCTCGCGCGGTCGTCGAGGTGCACCGAGATCCCGACGGCCGCGTCCATCATGATCAGTTCCCAGTTGCCGTTGCTGTTCGGCCGCCCGTTGATCACCTCGGGCAGGTAGACGTCCCGCAGCATCGTCACGAAACGCCCCTGGTGGGGCCAGCCGCCCGTGTACGTGTGCTTGATGATCTCGGCGGCGCGCGGCCAGGTGGAGCCCGCCCAGCCGCTCTGCAGCGGTGCGTTGCTGTTGGTGTGGTCCTTGATCTTCGCGGACCAGGCGTCCATCAACTCGATGGACTTGCGGGCGTACTTGGCGTCCCTGGTCATGTACCAGGCGAGGGCCTGGCTGTACGCGGCGATGGCGTCCTCGCGCTCGTCGGTGCAGCCGATGTTCGGGTTCGAGTACGAGCCGCATTCGACGACCTCGCGCGGCTTGGGCGTGCGCGACAGCGAGCCGTACTTGCCGGCCAGCATCTGGTCGTAGGCGGCCTTCCACGGCTGCCGGCCGGCCTGCACCTGTGTACGTACGAAGTCCAGTTGGGCGCGGCTGTTGAGGACGCCGGGGTGGGCGAACTGCGCGGGTGCGGCCGCGGTTCGGGGTGTTTCGGCGACTGCGGAGTGGAGGGGGACGAGGGTTGCGGCCAGGCCGAGGGCAAGGGCGGCCAGCCCGGCGGGAACTCCGTAACGCATGAAGCGCCTTCCGGTCGGAGGTGGGGGATTCCGGGATTCCGGGGGTCTCCGTGGGGGGATTCCGCAACCGAATCTACTCATGCCCATGCCAATCTGACAACGATGTCAGACAGGAAACCTTCCTATTAACCAAACGTCAAAGAGCCGTCGGCAGCTTCGTCCACAGCTCCGGCCGGTCGGCGGACTCCCGCAGGGCGCTCAGCGTGGCCGGGTGCGGGGCGGCGTAGAGCTCGGGATAGTCGATCTCGCCGAGCTCCGGCCGCACGGGGAAGGCCAGCTGCTCGCGGTCGGGGCTGAACTGCGCGTCCACCCCCGGCTTGTTGCCGCGGGGGTCCAGGCGGGACCAGCGGTCACCGCCGGGCAACCGGACGGCCACCAGGCCGTGGACGACCGGGTTCGAACCGTCGTCGTCGGCCAGCCGCTGGTAGCAGAGGGCCGCCGGGATGCCCTGGGCGCGCAGCAGGGCCGCGAGGACGTGAGCCTTCGGGTAGCAGATGCCGTTGCGCGTGGCGAGGACGTCGGAGGCGCGCCAGGAGACCCGCAGGTCACCGGAATCGGCCGAGTGCGGGATCGTGTCGCGGACGAACTCGAAGGCCGCCTTTGCGTATGAGTATGCGTCGCCGGTGGCAGACCAGAGGGCGTCGGCGGTTTCCTGGACGAGGGGGTGCCAGTGATCGATGGCCTCGTCCGACGCCAGATAGGCATGGATATCGGGGTTCTGCTGGATCAGTTGCATGCCCCGGAGCATAGACAAGCCCCCGACCGAAGATCAATAGATTTTCAGTCGAAGGCATATCTATGCATGCATCGGCGCTAGCGCGCCATCTCTTCCTTCAGGGCCTGCAGGAAGCCGTCCACATCCTCTTCCTGGGTGTCGAAACCGCACATCCAGCGGACGTCGCCCGCGGCCTCGTCCCAGAAGTAGAAGCGGTAACGCTTCTGCAGTCGCCGCGACACCTCGTGCGGCAGCCGTGCGAACACCGCGTTCGCCTGCACCGGGTAGAGGATCTCCACCCCGTCCGTCTCCCGCACGCCCGCGGCCAGCCGCTGCGCCATCGCATTGGCGTGCCGGGCGTTGCGCAGCCACAGGTCCTTGGCGAGCAGCGCCTCCAGCTGCACCGACACGAACCGCATCTTGGACGCGAGCTGCATCGACATCTTGCGGATGTGCTTCATCTGCCGGACCGCGTCCGGGTTGAGCACCACCACGGCTTCGCCGAACATCATGCCGTTCTTGGTGCCGCCGTACGACAGCACGTCCACACCGACGGTGTTCGTGAACGTGCGCATCGGCACGTCGAGCGAGGCCGCGGCGTTGGCTATCCGGGCACCGTCGAGGTGCACCTTCATGCCCAGGCCGTGCGCGTGCTCGCAGATGGCACGGATCTCGTCCGGCGTGTAGACCGTGCCGAGCTCGGTGTTCTGCGTGATGGAGACGACCTGCGGCATCGCCCGGTGCTCGTCCTCGAAGCCCCAGGCCTCCTGGTCGATCAGCTCGGGGGTGAGCTTGCCGTCCGGAGTGGGGACGGCGAGCAGCTTGATGCCCGCCATCCGCTCCGGCGCGCCGCCCTCGTCCACGTTGATGTGGGCGGTCTTGGCGCAGATCACGGCGCCCCACCGGTCCGTCATGGCCTGCAGGGCGACGACGTTGGCGCCCGTGCCGTTGAAGACCGGGAAGGCCTCCGCGTACGGACCGAAGTGGCTGCGGAAGATCTTCTGCAGGTGTTCGGTGTACTCGTCCTCGCCATACGAGACCTGGTGGCCGCCGTTCGCCAGGGCGACGGCGGCCAGCACCTCGGGGTGGACCCCCGCGTAGTTGTCGCTCGCGAAACCGCGCACCGCCGGATCGTGGTGGCGCCGGGCGTCGGTCTTCCCGGCATCGGTTCTCACGGTTGCGGAGTGAGCCACAGACGCTGTCCGTTCACATCGGTGGCGGGCCGCTCCCAGACGCCGGCGATGGCCTCGGCCAGCTCCTTCACGTCGGTGAAGCCCGCGAACTTCGCATTGGGACGCTCGGCGCGCATCGCGTCGTGCACCAGTGCCTTGATGACCAGGATCGCAGCTGCCGCACCCGGGCCCTCGTCACCCCCCGCCTTGCGGAAGGAGTCCGCCATCGCCAGGGTCCAGGCCTCCGCCGCCGCCTTGCCCGCGTTGTACGCGGCGTTGTTGGCGACCGGCTTGTGCGCGCCGGACTGGCTGACCAGGACGTAGCGGCCGCGGTCGCTGCGCAGCAGTCCGTCGTGGAAGGCCAGCGAGGTGTGCTGGACCGTGCGGATGAGGAGCTTCTCCAGGAAGTCCCAGTCCGCGAGGTCGACGTCGGTGAAGGTCTTGCTGCCGCGCCAGCCGCCCACGAGGTGGACCAGCCCGTCGATCCGGCCGAACTCCTTCTCGGTCTGCTCGGCCCAGGCCTGGGTGGCGGCCAGGTCGAGCAGGTCCACGGTGTCACCGGTGATGGTGGCGCCGCCGTGGGCGTAGCGTGCCGCGTCCACGGCCTCCGCGAGCCGCGCCGGATTGGCGTCGGACGCGACGACCACGGCACCCGCCTCGGCGAGGCGGAGCAGGGTGGCACGGCCGGCGGGGCCGCCGGCCCCGGCCACCGCCACCACCGCTCCGTGCAGCTTTCCGTTGCCGTTCCCGGAGCCGTTCATCTGTCCAGCCTCCTGTGGGCGAGCGCTCACGCGGCGACTCGCTCGGCCTGCTCTGCATTCAGGGCGGTGATGCCCTTCGTGGAGGCGATCACTCCCTTGAGCTTCTTGGCGAGCGCCTCAAAGAACATGCTGAGCGGAAACTCGTCCGGAAGCACGTCGTCCACGAGCTTGCGCGGCGGCTGCGTCATGTCGAGGGCGTCGGGACCCTTGGCCCACTTGGAACCCGGGTGCGGGGCGAGGTACGTCGAGACCAGCTCGTAGGCCTTGAACCAGTGCACCAGCTTCGGGCGGTCGATGCCGGCCCGGTAGAGGTCCTCGATCTCGGCGCACAGCTGGTTGGTGACCTGCGGGGCGCGCATCCAGTCGATCTTCAGCTTGTTGTCCGTCCAGCGCACGACGTCGTGCTTGTGGAGGTACGCGAAGAGCAACTGGCCGCCGAGGCCGTCGTAGTTGCGGGTGCGGTCGCCCGAGACCGGGAAGCGGAACATCCGGTCGAAGAGGACGGCGTACTGCACGTCACGGCCGTGCTCGTTGCCCTCGGACTCCAGCTTCACGGCCTCCTTGAAGGCGGTGAGGTCGCAGCGCAGCTCCTCCAGGCCGTACATCCAGAACGGCTGGCGCTGCTTGATCATGAAGGGGTCGAACGGCAGGTCGCCGTGGCTGTGGGTGCGGTCGTGGACCATGTCCCACAGGACGAAGGCCTTCTCGCAGCGCTCCTGGTCGGTGACCATGGCGGCGATGTCGGCGGGCAGCTCGACGCCGAGGATGTCGACGGCGGCCGTGGTGACCTTGCGGAAGCGCGCGGCCTCGCGGTCACAGAAGATGCCGCCCCAGGTGAAGCGCTCGGGGGCCTCGCGCACGGCGATGGTCTCCGGGAAGAGCACGGCGGAGTGGGTGTCGTAGCCCGCGGTGAAGTCCTCGAAGGTGATGCCGAGGAAGAGCGGGTTGTCGTACCGGGTGCGCTCAAGCTCTGCGAGCCACTCGGGCCACACCATCTTGAGGACGACGGCCTCCAGATTGCGGTCCGGGTTGCCGTTCTGCGTGTACATCGGGAAGACGACGAGGTGCTGGAGCCCGTCCGCGCGCTCGGCGGCCGGGTGGAAGGCCAGCAGCGAGTCGAGGAAGTCCGGCACCTGGAAGTCGCCGGCGGCCCACTTGCGCAGGTCGGCGACGAGCGCCTCGTGGTACGCGGTGGCGTGCGGGAGCAGCGGGGAGAGCGTCTCGACGGCGCGGATCACGCGGCCGACCGCGGCCTCGGCGGTGTGCCGGGCGGGGGCGCCCTCGGCCTCGAAGTCGATGGAGCCGTCCTTGGCCTGCCAGGGGCGGATCTCCTCCACGGCGGCCTTGAGCTCGGGCCACGCCGGGTGGTCGACCACCCGCGTCTCGGCGGTTATCACGGCGCCGCCGGTACCCGGCACAAGAGTTTCCGTCATGTCACTTCCTCCACAGGAGAACCTCACGTCAAGGCAGCGTATGCGCGTGAGGCTCTTCCGTTCAAGAGGCAGCTCGGGAAATTATCCTGTGACACCCCCCGCTTCACCGGAAGTCTTCCCGTTCTTCAGGGTGGAACCGACCACTCCGCCCAATTGCGCCAAGGCTTCCCGGGCCCCTGGCCGGTTTCGGCCGGCAGGGGGGCGGGCGGGCCGGGACGCGCGGCAGAGGCGGACATCACATGCCGCGGAAGTGCGGGATGACCTTCTCCCCCCACTGCCTCAGGGTCTCCAGGCAGGCTTCCTGCCCCACCGTGCCCATCTGGATCAGGCACATGATCTCGTCGGCCCCCGCCTCCCTGAGCCGTTCCGCGTAGGCGATGGCGTCGTCGGCGCTCCCGTAGGCGTGGTCGGCGTTGAAGGTGGCCGTCGAGGCCGGCCGGACCGGGATGTCCAGCTCGTGCAGCCGGGCCACCACCTGCTCGGCGGCCCTGCGCATCTCGGCGGCCTCGTCGGCCCCGGCGACGACGGCCTCGTCGGGGACCCCCGCCCCGCCGTACCAGTGGCCGATCGACTGGGCGAAGAACCGCTGGCCGCGGACGCCGATCCGGCGCGCCTCCTCCCGGTCGTCGAGCACGATGGTCGGGCACAGCACGGAGAAGTGGTCGTTGACCACGCTGGACACGAACCGGCTGCCGTCCCGCCCGGCGATCGCGGCGTCGTAGACGGAGCGCATCCGCGCGATCGACTCGGGTCCGGCGAAGCCCATCACCAGCGCCCCGATCCCCAGCTCGGCCGCCTGGACGAGCGTCTCGCCGCGGCTGCACGCCAGGAACAGCGGCGGATGCGGGGTCTGCAGCGGCCGCGGCAGTATCGGGTGCGGGTCTATGTCGATCAGCTCGCCGTGGTACTCCAGCTCCTCCTCCTGCCAGGCCCTGCCGATGATCCGCAGGGCCTCCTCCACCTCCGCCGTGGTGCGCTCCCGGTCCACCCCGCACAGCGAGGTCTCCTGCTCGGTGCCACCGCGCCCGGCTCCCAGGTCCAGCCGGCCTCCCGACAGCAGGTCGAGCATCGCGGCCCGCTCGGCGACCCGGACCGGGTGGTTGAAGTTGAAGGGCATGCACACGACGCCGTGGCCGATGCGTATGGTGCTGGTCTTGGCGGCGACCCAGCTGAGGAAGATCTCTGGGGCGGACATGTGCGCGTACCACTTCAGCGAGTGGTGCTCGACCGCCCAGATCCGGTCGAATCCCATGCGTTCGGCCAGCACGGCCTGCTCGACGCAGTCGCGGATGACCTGGTGCTCCCGCTCGACGGTCGGATCGGCCAGCTGAGCCTCGAAGATCACGGAGAATTTCACGGTGCCCCCAGGGTTGCGTCGCGTGCCCGGTCTCACTTCAATTAGTAATATGACTAGTAGTCATGAAGCGAAGAAGCAAGAGCTTCCACCGACCGCGTGGGCCGTACTCGGTCTGCTCTCCTTCCCCGGCGAGCGGACCGGCTACGAGCTGAAGAAGTGGGCGGACTCCTCACTGCGCTTCTTCTACTGGTCACCGGCCATCAGCCAGATCTACGCGGAGCTGCGCCGTCTGGAGGAACTCGGTTACGCCGCCTCCGCGCGCTCGGGACCGGAGGAGGCACGGGCCAAACGGCGGTACGCGATCACCGACGCGGGCCGCGCGGCCCTGTCCGGCTGGGCCGCCGACACCGCCGAGGCGGGACCGCCGGTGCTCAAGCACGGTCTGCTGCTGCGGATCTGGCTCGGCCACCTGGCCGAACCGGAGCGGCTGCGCGCGATGGTCGACGAGCACGTGGAGCGCACGCGGGGCGAACTGGCCGCCGTACGGGAGGCCATGGAGCATGCGGCCGGCGTACCGGAATGGGCCTTCCCCTCCCTCGCGCTGCGCTGGAGCGAACGCCAGCACCTGGCCGAGCTGGAGCTGGCCGAGGCCCTGCTCACCGACCTGGCGGCGCTCCCGGGGACCGAAGCCGCCGGCAGCGCGCGGGCCGGCTCCGAGGCCGGATCCGAAGCCGGCGCAGAGGCCGGTACCGGGGGCCGTCAAGCCGACGGGGACTCGCCCACGCCCGGGTGACGCGGCGGGCCGGGAGCCGGGCGCCGCGGGGCGCACAACCCTGGCGGGAAGCGGCCTGAGCGCCCTTCCGGGGCAGTGCACGGACGGTCCCTTCGCACCCTCGGCGCACTAGCATGCGTCCTCATCGCGCGCGGCCGGTCGGGACACCGCGACCGCGCGGGGAGCCGCCGTCGACGGAAGCGAGAGAACCTTGACTTTCCTCACCATCGGTCACCGCGGGGTCATGGGTGTCGAACCGGAGAACACCCTGCGGTCGTTCGTTCGAGCGGAACGTTCCGGCATGGACGTCATCGCCCTGGACCTCCGGCTGAGCAAGGACGGCGCCCTCGTCGCCCTGCACGACCCCGAGGTGGACCGGACCACCGACGGCTCGGGGGCCGTCGCCGACCTGACCCTGGCCGAGCTGCGCGAACTGGACGCCGGTCAGGGCGAGCGGGTTCCGGTCCTCGAGGAGGTCCTGGACGCGGTCCGGGTGCCGCTCCAGGTGTCCGTACGGGACCGGGCCGCGGCCGGCGTGCTGGCGGAGCTGATGCTGCGCCGCGACCTGACCGGCCGGGTGGAGGTGGCGTCCGCCGACGAGGCGCTGCTCGTCGAGGTGGCCCGGCTGGTGCCCGGCGTACGGACCACCCTGTACGCGGCCCCCGGCGGCGGCACCGGGGGCATCGTGGACCGGGCGCTGGCCGCGGGCGCCGCGGCCATCGCGGTGGACATCCGCCTGATCTCCCTGGAGACGGTGGAGTCGGCGCACGCGGCCGGGCTGCGGGTGACCGCCCTGGCGGTCAACACCCTGGACCAGCTGCGGCTGGCGCGGGCGCTCGGGCTGAACGGCGCGGCCACGGACCTCCCGGAGATCCGCAGCACGGGCCGGTTCACCGCCTGACGGCCTCACGGCCCCCGGCGGCCCTGACGAGGGATCAGAACGTCTTGACGAGCAGCTCGAAGGCGAGGTCCTCCCGGAGCGGGACGCCGAAGCGCTCGTCACCGTAGGGGAAGGGGCTCAGTTCGCCGGTGCGCTGGTAGCCGCGGCGCACGTAGTAGGCGATGAGCTCCTCCCGTACGTTCACCACCGTCATCCGCATCTCCTTCGCGCCCCACGTCTCGCGGGCACGGCGCTCGGCCTCGGCCAGGATCTCCTTGCCGAGGCCGGCGCCCTGGAGCCCGGGGCGGACGGCGAACATGCCGAAGTAGGCGTGGTCACCGCGGTGTTCGAGCTGGCAGCAGGCGACGAGTTCACCCGCGCGCTCGACGACGAGCAGGACGCTGTCGGGGCTCTCGATGACGGCGCGGACCCCGTCCGGGTCCGTGCGCTGCCCGTCGAGGTAGTCGGCCTCGGTGGTCCAGCCGGCCCGGCTGGCGTCCCCGCGGTACGCGGACTCGACGAGCACCACCAGTTCCGGTACGTCCGCCTCCACGGCGCTGCGGAAACTGAGGGCGGCTGACTGGGCGGTCGACATCGGGCGCTCCGTTCGGTGCGGTGGCATATGACATGCCTGGTGCGGCAGGGAGAGCGTATCCCGGTCCCGCGTGAGCGCCGTGTGAGAGGGGCATCTCTCCCCGTGACGCCGACGAACCGGGAGGTTCCGCCGTGCACGGTTCCGCCACGCCCCTTTCCGACTCCGTGTCCCTTTCCGTGTCCGCCTGGCTGCTGGTGCTGCTGTGCGCGGTGAGCGGTGGGTACTGCCTCCGGCGGGTGCGCACGTCGGGCGAAGCGGCGGCCGGGGAAGCGGTGATGGGCTTCGGCATGGCGCTGATGGCCGTACCCCTGGCCCGCGCCGACGGGTGGCGGGCTCCCCTGCTGGGGGTCGTCTTCTGCGGCGCGGCCCTGCACGCCCTGTGGCTGCTGCGGGGCGGGGCGCACCACACGCACCACCTGGTGGGCTCCCTGACGATGGTCTACATGAGCCTGACGGCGGCCTCCGGGAGCGGTCACGGACACGGCCAGGGCGCCGGCCTGCCGCTGCTGACCGGGGCGCTGCTCCTCTACTACGCCGGGTACGTGGTGCTCGGGGGCACCCGGCTGCTCACCGCAGTGGGCCCGGCCGGGCAGCCGGTCGCCGCGGGCCGGGGCGGACCGGCCGAGTTGATCCGCGCCTGCCGACTGGCCATGGGAATGGGGATGTTGGCGATGCTGCTCACGATGTGACGACGCCTGCGGACGTGTCCTGCGTCACCAATGCCCCGAGGCCGTACCCGCAGGTAGTCCCGCGCTCATAGGCTGGCGACCATGATGGTCCCCGCCGTTCTCCTGATGCTCGGCGCCCTGACCGCGGTGCTCGCCCCCCGTCTGCTGGGCCGGGCCCGGTGGCCCGAGCGCGAGCCGGTCGTGGCGCTGTGGGTGTGGCAGTGCGTGGTCGGTGCCGTGCTCCTGTGCTTCGGACTGTCGATGCTGCTCAGTGCGGCGGCCGCCTGGCAGGCGGTCCGGGGCCGGCTCTTCGCCGCCGCCCCGCACGGGGTGGTCGACGCCTACGCCCTCGGCGCGTCCGGCGGGCCCTGGGCCGCGGCCACCGCGCTGGCGCTGGCGGGCGGTGCGCTGTGGACCGGGGCGATGCTGACCGGTGAGGTGCTGCGGGCACGGGCCCGGCGGCGCGCGCAGGGCAGCGAACTGCTCGTACGGGCCCCGCTGCTTCCGGGTGAGGATCCCTCGGGCGCGCGGCTCGTCGTACTGGAGGGTCCACGGCCGGAGGCCTGGTGGCTGCCGGGAGCGGCCCCGCAGCTGGTGGTGACCACGGCGGCGCTGGGCCGGCTGAAGGGCAGCCAGCTGGACGCCGTACTGGCGCACGAGCAGGGGCACGCGGCGGCGCGGCACGACTGGCTGCTGCACTGTTCGCGGGCGCTGGCCCGGGGATTCCCGCAGGTGCCGGTCTTCGCGGCCTTCGAGGCGGAGATGCACCGGCTGGTGGAGATGGCCGCCGACGACGTGGCCTCGCGGCGGTTCGGGCGGCTGACGATCGCGCTGGCGCTGGTCGGGCTCAACGAGGACCGGGGGGTGTTCGCGGCCTCCATCGAGCAGGCGCACGTCCCGCAGCGGGTGCGCAGGCTGCTCGCCGCCACGCCCCGGCTGTCGCCGGGCCGCAGGCTGCGCCTGACGGCGCTGGCCACGCTGGTCCCGGCGATACCGCTGCTGGTGGCCTTCGTGCCGGGGCTGAGCGCGCTGGCGTAGTGCGCCCGCGTGGTGCGCCCGCGGCGCGTCCCGGCGACCCGCGCGCCGGTGCGAGGATCACCCCATGCGGAACAACCCCCTTCGGTGGGCGGGCATCCTCGCCGCGCTGCTCGTGTCGGTCCTGACGGCGCTGGTGGTGGCGGGGTGGCGGCCGGTCCTCTCCGGCGACGTCCGGGTCGCCCGGGACCTGCACGCCCACGCCGTCGCCCACCCCGGGGTCACGCATGTCATGCGGGTGCTCTCCGACTGGGTGTGGGATCCGTGGACCATGCGGACGCTGGCCGCCGTCGCGTGCGTCCTGCTGTGGTGGCGCGGCGACCGGGAGCGGGCGCTTCGGGTGGCGCTGGCCGTCGTGGTGGCCACGGTGGTGCAGCAGGGACTGAAGGCTCTGGTGGGCCGGGAGCGCCCGGTGTGGCCCGATCCGGTGGACTCGGCGCACTACGCGGCCTACCCGTCCGGGCACGCCATGACGGCGACGGTGGTGTGCGGACTGCTCCTGTGGCTGCTCCCCCGGCCGCTCTCCCCGCCCCTCACGCGACCGCTCCCCCGTACGCTCCCGGCGTGGGCGCCGGCGGTCGCCTGGGCGGTGGCCGCGGTCTCGGTCCTCGGGGTCGGCTTCACCCGTGTCTACCTGGGCGTCCACTGGCTGTCCGACGTGGTGGCGGGCTGGCTGCTGGGCGTGGCCGTGGTGGCGCTCGCGACGCTTGGATCGGGCCGTCGGCGCGGGTCCGCAGTGCCGGACCGGTGAAGGGTGTGGGGTGCCTGCCCTGGGCGATCCCCCGTTTCACCCAGAGCAGGCGACCCCGTGCGCTGAGTATATTGGCTCTGAGCCAGTCAACGCAGGAGTAAGCATGGTCCCGCGCAGCGCATCGGTCAATGAAGAATTGCGCAGACGTTCCCGGGAGCGGCTGCTCCAGTCCACGGTCGAACTCGTGGCCGCGCGCGGCTACGAGGCCACGACCCTCGGCGACATCGCCGACCGGGCCGGCGCCGCCCGTGGCCTGGTCTCGTACTACTTTCCGGGCAAACGGCAGTTGCTGCAGTCGGCGGTGCACCGGCTGATGCACCGCACGCTGCACGCCGCGCTGGAACGGGAGCCACGCACCGACGACGGGCGCGAGCGGCTCGCGCGCGCCATCGACGCGATCCTCGGGCTGGCCCGGGACGAGCCGCTGCTGATGCGGACCCACATGGCGGGCATCCTCGCGGCCGAGGGCTTCGTGCAGTGCCCGGAGCAGCAGCGGCTGGCGGAGCTGCTGCGGGACACCCTCGCCCGGTACGGCTCGGCGGACGTGGACGCGGACTATCCGCTGCTGCGGGCCCTGCTGATGGGTGCGGTCGTGGCGATCCTGCTGCCGGGCGCCCCGATGCCGCAGGCCCGGCTGCGGGCCGAGCTGTTCCAGCGCTACGGACTGGACTGGGAGCTCGGTGTTCCGCCGGACGGCGGGCCGCCCGGCGGAACGATTCCCTCACATCCTTAGCGACGTGGACGTCAGTGGTACTCGGGCTGGCTCTGCACGTTGAGCCGGTCCATCCACACCCACTTGGCGCTCTCGGTGCGCCAGTCGTCGAGCCGCAGCACGTCGAAGCCCTTGGCGATGTCGTTCGAGTAGATGTGCCCGTTGTAGTAGTACGCCGACCAGGACCCGCCCAGTCCGAGCCGGTCCGTCGTCAGCGGTCCGCGCTCGAAGTACGCGATCTCCTTGGGCTGGGCGGAGTCGGTGAACTCCCATACGGACACGCCGCCCTGGTACCAGGCCTGCACCATGATGTCGCGGCCACCGCCGACCGGGATCAGCGAGCCGTTGTGGGCCACGCAGTTCTCGGTGTCGGCCTGGTGGCGCGGGATCTTGAAGTAGCTGCGGAAGACGAGCTTGCGCTGGTCCCCGCGGCCGGTGATGTCGTAGACCCCGTCGGCGCCCCGGTCGGGGCCGGTGGCCTCGTTGCAGGTGGCACCGGAACCGCCGCCGAGCTCGTCGGTGAACACCACCTTGTTCGCACGCTCGTTGAAGGTGGCCGAGTGCCAGAAGGCGAAGTTCACGTTGTCCTGCACCCGGTCGATGACCTTCGGCTCCTCGGGCTTGCTGATGTCGAAGAGGATGCCGTCGCCCATGCAGGCTCCGGCGGCCAGCTTCTTCGAGGGCAGCACGGTGATGTCGTGGCAGCCGGTGGTCTTGGAGACGCCGGGGTTGGTGGGTCCGCCCGGGTTGCCGCCGTCCGGGAAGAGGATCGGGAAGGCGACGACCGCGGCCTTCGTCGGCGCCTTCTTCGGGACCTTCACCACGGAGATGCCGTCGTGCGGCGGCTTGCAGTCGGGGAAGGCCTCGTTCGGGGAGTACGAGGCGACGTAGAGGTAGATGTCCTTGTCACCCGGCACCAGGGTGTGGGTGTGGGAACCGCAGGCGGTCTCGACGGACTTGATGTACTTGGGGTTCTTCTTGTCCTTGATGTCGAAGATCTTGATGCCCTCCCACGAGGACTTCTCCGTCGCGGGCTGCGAGACGCTGTTGCAGGAGTCGTCGCTGCGCGAGGAGTCCGTGGAGAGGAAAAGCAGGTCGCCGTGGACGGAGACGTCGTTCTGGCCGCCGGGGCAGAGCACCTGGGAGACGGTCTTCGGCGCCTTCGGATTGGCGATGTCGTAGATCGTGAAGCCGCTGTAGCTGCCCGCGTAGGCGTACCTGCCCTGGAAGGCCAGGTCGGAATTGATGTTCGCGGGATCCGTGCTGGGGATGTTGGCCAGGAACTTGATGTTGCGGCTGTGCACGATCTCGTCCTGGCCTGGGATCTCGCCCGGAGCCAGTTCCCTGCCCTCGACGGAGCTCGCGCTCTGCTGGTTTCCGCTGCTGCTGCCCGGTGCTAAGTCGCCCGGGTCGGGGGTGGCCGACGCCGGTCCGGCTGCCAGGAGCGTGGTGAGGAGCCCTGCCGCCGCGACGGCCACCCCCACCCTCCTGTTCCGCACTCTCCTGGTGTGTAGCGAGGTCACTGTGCCCTCCGATGGGGGAGCCCGATCGGTTCCGCCCACAAGGGAACGGAACCAGGACCCCGGCAGTATCTTCCTTTCCATGGACATGGCAAAAGCCCTCCGGGGCCGCGAGGCGTCGACAGCGCTCCTCCGCCGCTCCGCCGTGGCGGTGGCGACCGCCTGTCTCCTGCTGACGCTCGCCGGCTGCCAGGGTGGGGACGAGGGGGCGGACCGGGCGGGAGAGGGACAGCCCGTGGTCGTCGCCCCGGGCCGGCCCGGCGAGAAGGCGCGCACCCTCACCCCCGAACAGGCTGCGAAGGCGAAGCCCGACGACAGCCCGAACGCCGCCGACCACGCCTACGTGCAGCGCATGATCGAACACCACCGGCAGGCGCTGGCGATGAGCGCGCTGGCCCCGGAGCGGGGCGCGGCGGACGGGGTCAAGCGGCTGGCGGATCGGATCTCGGCCGCCCAGCAGCCCGAAATCGGGGCGATGGAGAAGTGGCTGACCCTCCATCCGGCCCCGCCGGAGGCCTCCGGCGGGCACGACCACGACCACGCCGCGATGCCGGGCATGGCGACGGAGCAGCAGCTCGAGGAGCTGGCCGGGGCCAGGGGCGCCGATTTCGACCGGCTCTTCCTGAAGCTGATGACCGCCCACCACGAGGGCGCCCTGAAGATGGCCGGCGAGGCGCTGGCCGCCGGCAACAACGTGGCGGTCGAGGAGATGGCCACCGAAGTGGTGGCCACGCAGAGCGCCGAGATCCACCGGATGCGCGCGATGGGCTGACGCCGGAGGGGGCCGGTGTCATGCTGGGACCACCTGCGGGAGGAGCTCCGCCGTGCTTCGTGTCGCCGTCGTCGGATCGGGCCCCAGCGGGGTCTACGCGGCCCAGACGCTGGTCCAGCAGCGCGAGGTGCCCGGGGTGCGGGTCGACGTACTGGACCGGCTGCCCGCCCCGTACGGGCTCGTGCGGTACGGGGTCGCCCCGGACCACGAGAAGATCAAGTCGCTGCAGGGCAGCCTGCGCACCGTCCTGGAGGACGAGCGGATCCGCTTCCTCGGGAACGTCGAGGTCGGCGGGCCGGAGCTGTCCACGGCGCGGCTCCTGGAGCTGTACCACGCGGTGGTCTACTGCGTGGGCGCGGCGCGGGACCGGCTGCTGGGGATCCCCGGTGAGGAGCTCGCCGGGGTGCACTCCGCGACGGCCTTCGTGTCCTGGTACAGCGGCCACCCCGATGCCCTCGACGAGGTCTTCGACCTGCCGGGGGTGGAGTCGGCGGTGGTGGTCGGCGCGGGCAACGTCGCGGTGGACGTGACCCGGATCCTGGCCCGCGGCACGGCGGAACTGACGCCGACGGACATGCCGCAGCCGGCGCTCGGCGCGCTCGCTGACAGCCGGGTGCGCACGGTGGCCATGGTCGCCCGGCGCGGGCCCTCGCAGGGCAAGTTCACCACCAAGGAGCTGCGCGAACTGGGCACCTTGCCGGGGGTGGACGCCGTGGCGGACCGCGCCGAGCTGGCGCTCGACCCGATGTACGCCGATCCGGGCGCGGCCGCCGCGCTGCCGGCGGTGGCGCGGCGGAACCTGGAGGTGCTGCGCGGCTGGGCGGAGGCGGATCGGGGCGAGGAGCCGCGCCGCATCGCGCTGCGGTTCTATCTGCGCCCGGTGGAGATCCTCGGCGGGCCCGGCGGGCGGGTCACCGGGATGCGCTTCGAGCGGACCGCCCCGGACGGGCGCGGCGGGGTGACCGGGACGGGCGTCCACGAGGACATCGAGGCGCAGCTGGTGCTGCGTTCGGTGGGGTACAAGGGCGTACCGCTGGCCGGATTGCCCTTCGATCCCGAGCGGGGGACGGTCCCGCACGCGGCGGGCCGGGTGATCCGCGCCGGCCGGGCCTCGGTCGGCGAGTACGTGGCGGGCTGGATCAAGCGCGGCCCGACCGGGGTGATCGGCACGAACCGGCCGTGCGCCAAGGAGACCGCCTCCTCCCTGCTCCAGGACGCGGCGGTGCTGGCCCGGCGCGAGCTGTCCGGGGACCCGCTGGACGCCCTGCGGGCGGCGGGCCTGCAGCCGGTGGAGTGGCCGGGCTGGCAGGCCATCGAAACCGCCGAGGCCGATCTGGGCCGTTCGCTGGGCCGCCGCTCCGTCAAGATCCCGGACTGGCCGGGGCTGTTGGGCGCCGCGGGGCTGGTGTAAGGGACGTCGCACATTAGAGTGCTGTGGTGATGCGCGGAAGAAATCTGGTACTTGCGATGACCGTGGCGGCCTGCGCCGTGCTGTCCGGGTGCACGGACGAGGGCGCCGACCGGGCCGCCGTGCCCGCACCGGGCCCCACCGTGACGAGTACGGTCGCTCCCCCGGACGCGGCGGCCCTCGCCGAGCGCTACCGGAAGGCGGGCGGGGACGCCGACGTGTACGGCATCGAGCAGGTGCCCGGGCCGGACGGGGCGTCACCCCTGATCGTCGTGCGCACGCACAACCCGGACACGGACGAGGCCCGGTTCAAGCGGCAGGCGGCGTCCGTCACCGCGTACCTGACGCTCAGCGAGGGCGTCACGCTGCCCCACGGCTACCGCATGGACATCTTCGGCCCGGACGGCCGGCTGCTCCACCGCTGGGACGCCACGGCCTAGGTCGTCCGGGAGACCGGGGAAGAGGGTCTCCAGGTCGTCGGCGCAGGGCGTTCAGCTTGGTGGTGCCGGTAGGTCTGGCGCACGACCCCGCTCTCCCGCAGGACGCGGAAGTGGTGGGTGGCGATGGTGGGCCTGGCGCGGCCCCTCGCAGGGCCGGGTCAAGATCCCCGACCGGGCAGGGCTGTTGGGCGCTGCTGGCTCGGGCCGGGCGTAGGCACGCCCGACCCTCCTCACGCCCGGCTCCTGGCGCCTCGTCCCTCCGCGTGAGTACGTCCGGGTGGTCGTACGGCCGGAATGCCCGCATGCGGGAGTGTCGCCGGGCCGGCCCTCGTGCGCGGGCCGATCATGTCGCTGGAGCGAAGCCCCGGAGCAGCATGCGGATGGAGTGTCATGGCACCGAACGGATTGCGCCGGTCATGGGACCGGTGGCGGCCCTGGGTCCTCGGGACGGCGATGACGGCGCTGCTGGTTACGACGCCGTCGTACGCTGCGGCAGCCGGGGCGGGCGCGGCCGTCCGGAACCCGCCGGGCAGCGTGAACCGGGCTGCCGCGAGCACCGCCCCCTGCCCGGACCACGCCCCGGCCGTCGGCCACGGCTCGGGCGCCGCGTCCGCCTCCGCTCGCGGCGGCCTGGGGTGGTGCCCGCCACCCCGGTGCGATGCGGGGCCTCCCGTCTGCGAGGGCCCCGGCATCCTCCTCGGCGAGGTCACGGTGATCAAGGAGGACGGAGAGAGCGGCGACCCACTGGCCGGCGCCGTCTTCGAGCTCTGGGAGGAGACCAACGGCATCCCGGGGCTCCAGACCACCGGCAGCGACCCGGACACCCCGATCGGCGCCTCCTGCACCACGGCAGCCGACGGCACGTGCACCCGCACCCTGCCGACCGGCGTCTACTACTGGCTGGAGACCCAGGCCCCACCCGGCTACGACCTGCCCCTGAATCCGGTGTTCCCCGTGATCCTGACGGAGGAGGACATCGCCGAAGGCGTGTCGGTGACCGCCGAGAACACGCGCACGCCCGTGACCGCCGGTGAGGTCGCATAACCTGCCCCTCACCGCCCGCGACGGGCCGGACAGCTCCTAGCCGAGCCGCGCCGCCTCGGCCTCGGCCGCCGTGAGGACGCTGTCGAGGAGGCCGGGGTAGAGGGACTCCAGGTCGTCGCGGCGCAGGGCGTTCAGCTTGGTGGTGCCGCGGTAGGTCTGGCGCACGACCCCGCTCTCCCGCAGGACGCGGAAGTGGTGGGTGGTCGTGGACTTGGTGACCGGCAGGTCGAAGGAAGAGCAGGCCAGGTCCGCGGCCGAGGCGGCCAGATCCCGGACGATGGACAGCCGCACCGGGTCGGAGAGCGCGTGCAGTACGCCCTCCAGCCGGATCTCGGCCGCTTCGGGGTGGGCGAGGGTGCGGCCGGCGTCCCCTTCCGTCATGTCCCTGCTCCACTCACTCGGTTTGCTGCGGGCCCCCATCGTACGAGAGTCGTCGAAGGAGCCGGGGGTCCCGCGGGAATCGGCGGGACCGGGAGGTGCGGCTCCGCCGCGGGCCGGGGCGCCGGAGCCGCACCGCCGTCACCAGGAGCGGTGGTACGGCTCGGGCGTACGGATCTCCGCGCCCAGCTCGGCGGCCGCGCGGCGGGCCCAGTACGGGTCGCGCAGCAGTTCGCGGGCGAGCAGGACCGCGTCGGCCTCGCCGTTGGCGAGGATCTTCTCGGCCTGCTCCGGTTCGGTGATCAGGCCGACGGCGGCCACGGGCAGGGTGGTCTCCTCCTTGACCCGGGCGGCGAAGGGCACCTGGTAACCCGGGCCGACGGGGATCGACACTCCGGGGGCGAGGCCGCCGGTGGAGACGTCGAGGAGGTCCACGCCGTGCTCCTGGAGCAGCCGGGCCAGCCGCACCGTGTCGTCGGCGGTCCAGCCGTCCTCCTCCAGCCAGTCGGTGGCGGAGATCCGGAAGAGCAGCGGGAGCTCCTCGGGCCACACCGCCCGTACGGCGTCCACGACTTCGAGGGCGAAGCGGGTCCGGTTCTCGAAGGAACCGCCGTAGGCGTCGGTGCGCTTGTTGCTGTGCGGGGAGAGGAACTCCCCTATGAGGTAGCCGTGTGCGCCGTGGATCTCGACGACCTCGTAGCCCGCCGCGAGCGCGCGCTCGGTGGCGGCCGCGAACTGGGCGGTGATCTCGGCGATCTCATCGACCGTCAGCTCGTGCGGCACGTGGCCGCCCTCGGCGAAGGGGACGGCGCTGGGGGCGACGGGCTGCCAGCCGTGCGCCTCGGGTCCGACCGCGCCGCCGCCCTTCCAGGTGCGGTCGGTGGAGCCCTTGCGGCCGGCATGCGCGATCTGGATGCCGGGGACGGTCCCCTGGGCCTTGAGGAACGAGGTGATCCGGCGCAGCGCCTCGACCTGGGTGTCGTTCCAGATGCCGAGGTCGTAGGGGGTGATCCGGCCTTCCGGGGAGACGGCGGTGGCCTCCTGAATGATCAGGCCGGTGCCGCCGACGGCACGGGCGGCATAGTGCGCGAAGTGCCAGTCGTGGGCCACGCCCGCGTTCGGGCCGAACGCCTCCGCGCTGTACTGGCACATCGCCGCCATCCACACGCGGTTCGGGACCGTGACCGAGCGAAGGGTGTAGGGGGTGAACAGGGCGGCGAAGGCGGCGGGGGCCGCAGGGGCAGCACTCATCAGGGCTCCAGATGTCACCGGGCGCGCCGGGGATCGGCGGCTAAGTTCGAGACTCACCGTACTACGAATTTCCTCGTACTACGAGACCTCTCGTACAAGCACGTCGAGCTCCGCACGCAGCGCCCCCGCCAGGGCGTCCAGGTCCGGGACGGCCGCCGCGTCGGCGACCAGGCCGTAGTGGACGGTTCCCTTGTACGTGGACACCGCGACGGCCAGCGACTGGCCGCGGGCCAGCGGGGCGAGCGGGTAGACCTCGCGGACCCGGCTGCCGCCGAGGGTGAAGGTGAGTCCGGGCAGCGGGACGCTGGTCACCAGGATGTCGAAGAGCAGTCGGGCGGCCTGCGCGACGAGCGGGCCGCCGAGCCGGTGGCCCAGCGGGTGGACGTGGTCGGCGAGCAGGGCGACGGCCCCCGCACCGCGAGCGGGTCCGGCGTCCTTGTTGCGGTCCATCGCCGCCCGGATCCGGTCCAGGCGCAGCAGCGGGTCGCGCTCGGCCAGCGGCAGCCGCAGCAGGTAGCCGGAGAGCCGGTTCCCGCCGGCCCCGGCTCTGCCGCGGCGGGACACGGGGATCAGCGCGCGGGGACCCGGCCCGGTCGGCGCGGGATCGCCCCGCTCCTCCAGCCAGCGGCGCAGAGCCCCGGCGACCACGCAGATGAGCACGTCGTTGACGGTGCCGCCGGCGGCCTTGCGGACCAGGTTGACCTCGTCCAGGTCGAGGGCGAGACCCGCCACGGCCCGGGTCCCCTTGCCGGAGGGGTCCGCGGTGAGGGCCGCGGGGACGCCGAGCGGCAGCCCGGAGCGGGCCACGGCGGCGCCGATCTCCAGGGCCTGGCCGACGTCCTGGACCCGGGCGGCCAGGGTCCCGGGGAGCCGGCGCAGGGCCGAGCCGGCCCGCTGCTCGGGGACCGGGCGCGCGGAGGTCCGCAGGGCCGGGCCCTCGTCGAAGAGCGCGGCCGCCAGGGCCAGCGCGCCCAGGCCGTCGGCGAGGGCGTGGTGGAACTTGAAGAGCACCGCGAAGGACTCCGGGTCCGGCCCGGCCAGCACGTGGGCCTCCCAGGGCGGCAGTTCCCGGTCCAGCGGCCGGGCCATCAGCGGGCCGGCGGCGGTCTGCGGGTCCGTCTCGCCGGTACGGACGAGGAACACGTGACGCGCCGGGTCGAAAGCGGGGTCCGGCGACCAGGCGGCCGCGCCGACCGGCAGCAGCACGTCGCGGATGCGGCGGCGCAGGCCCGGCACGGCGGCGCAGCGGGCGGCGAGCAGGGCGGCGGCGCGCTCGGCGGCTCCGGGGGCGGCACCGCCGGCGGGCCCGGCAGCGGCGGTGGGCCCGGCACCGCCGGTGGGCGCGGCTGTGTGGAAGACGGCGAGGGCGCCGAGGTGCATGGGGTGGGCGGCGGATTCGATCCGCCAGAAGGCGAGGTCGAGCGGCGACAGGTGCTCGGTGGCCACAAAGGTCCTCTCGCGGACGACGGCAGAAGTGCAGTGGCCTGAAGTCAACCCATTCCGAACGCCGACGTTCAAGTAGCAACGATTTCCGGAGGGTAAATGATCGGTATCGATCGGCTGCTCAGCAGCCCGGTGCCGTCCGCCGGGCCGCTGTCAGTGGGTGGGTGCAGACTGGCCGGAAAGACGCTTCACGAGGAACGCCCCGCAAGGACGACGAGGTCCGGAGGTACCGGCCATGCCCGATGTACTGCTGCTCGTGGGAACCCGGAAGGGACTCTTCATCGGCCGTCGCCGGGAGGACGGACCCTGGGAGTTCGACGGGCCGCACTTCAACGCCCAGGCCGTCTACGCGGTCGCCGTCGACCGGCGGGGGCCGTCCCCCCGGCTGCTGGTCGGCGGCGACAGCACGCACTGGGGGCCGTCCGTCTTCAGTTCCGACGACCTGGGGGCCACCTGGCGCGAGCCCACCGCGGCCGCGGTGAAGTTCCCCCAGGACACGGGGGCCTCACTGGAGCGGGTCTGGCAGCTGCAGCCGGCCGGGCCCGAGGCCCCGGACGTGGTGTACGCGGGGACGGAGCCGGCCGCGCTGTTCCGCTCCACGGACCGCGGCGAGTCCTTCGAGCTGGTCCGCCCGCTGTGGGAGCACCCGAGCCGCGACAAGTGGGTGCCGGGCGGCGGCGGTGAGGGCCTGCACACGGTGATCACCGACCCCGGCGACCGGGACGCGGTGACCGTGGCGGTCTCCACCGCCGGCGTGTTCCGGACGAAGGACGGCGGAGCCAGCTGGGAACCGTCCAACGCGGGGGTCTCGGCGGTGTTCCTGCCGGATCCCCACCCCGAGTTCGGCCAGTGCGTGCACAAGATCGCCCAGGACGCCGGGGACACGGACCGGCTGTACCTGCAGAACCACTGGGGCGTCTACCGCAGCGACGACGCAGGCGCCCGGTGGACCGACATCGGCAGCGGCCTCCCGTCCGACTTCGGCTTCGCAGTGGCCGCCCATCCGCACCGGCCGGACACCGCCTACGTCTTCCCGCTCAACGCGGACTCCGACCGCGTACCGGCCGAGCACCGGTGCCGGGTCTTCCGCACCCGGGACGCGGGCGCCAGCTGGGAGCCGCTGTCGAAGGGGCTGCCCTCCGGCGACCACTACGGCACGGTCCTGCGGGACGCGCTGTGCACGGACGACGCGGACCCCGCGGGCATCTACTTCGGCAACCGCAACGGCGAGCTGTACGCCAGTCACGACGACGGCGAGAGCTGGCAGCTGCTGGCCGAGCACCTGCCGGACGTGCTGTGCGTGCGGGCGGCGACCATCGGCGGGTAGCGGTGAACCCGCATCGTTCGTGCGTCGTACGGTGAGGGCATGTCCGAGACCACGCACGGCATCACCACGGGGGCGGTGGCGCGTCACCTGGGTGTGTCCCCGACCACGCTGCGGTCCTGGGACCAGCGGTACGGCATCGGTCCCGCCGCGCACGAGGGCGGGCGGCACCGCCGCTGGACCCCCGGGGACATCGCGATGCTGGAGGAGATGTGCCGGCTCACCGCCTCCGGGGTGCCTCCCGCCGAGGCGGCCCGGGCAGCCCGCGGCGCGCACTCCGGCACGCGTGCGGATCGCGGCCCCGGGGCGGGTCCGCCGGTGGGCCGGCCCGGGCCACCGCCGCCGCCGGGACCGGCCGGCGGGCCCTCGCGCCCCGGCGACGAGCGGGACGTGCTCCGGGAGAGCCGGGGGCTGGCCCGCGCCGCCGTACGCCTCGACGGCCCGGCCCTGGACGCGCTGCTGGGCGACCTCATGGCGGGCCACGGGCTCGTCACCGTCTGGGAGGAGGTGATGGTGCCGACCCTGCATGCGGTGGGGCGCAAGTGGCAGTCCTCCGGCGACCGTTACGTCGAGGTGGAGCACCTGCTGTCCTGGCACGTCTCCACCGCCCTCCGGCGCGTGGCGCCCGCCCCGGAACGCCGGACCGCCACTCCCCCGGTGCTGCTGGCCTGCGTCCCGGCCGAGCAGCACACCCTTCCCCTGGAGGCACTGGCGGCGGGGCTCGGCGAACGCGGCCTGCCGGCCCGGATGTTCGGCGCGGCCGTCCCCGCCGAGGCGCTGGACGCCGCCGTGCGGCGCACGGGACCGGCGGCCGTCGTGCTCTGGTCCCAGGCCCGCTCCACCGCCGACCACGCGCTGGCCCGGTACGTCGCCGCCAGCGCCTTCGGGGTCAAGGGGGCGCGGACGCATCCCGTGATGCTGCTGGCCGGCCCGGGCTGGGCGGGCCGGGCCCCCGGACCCGGCGCGCTGCGCCCCGGCGGGCTGCGGGAGGCGCTCGACCTGGTCTCCCGGCTCTACGAGGCCCTCTAGGGCCCGGCGCAGCCGCTGGAGTCCGCGCCGGGCATGGCTCTTGACCGTGCCCAGCGGCAGACCGGTGCGGTGGGCGATCTGGACCTGGGTCAGGTCGGCGTAGAAGGCGAGGGCCAGTACCTCGCGCTGGACGCGCGGAAGGCGCGCGAGTTCACGGGTGACGCAGAGACGGTCGAGGGCGCGCTCGCACCCGTCGGGCGCCGCGGCGGCCGGTGGCAGGGCCGCGCCGGCCGCGGCGGCCAGGTCGAACCGGCGCGTCCGGGCGGTGAGCGCGTCGGCGACCTTCCGGCGGGTGATGCCGACCAGCCAGGCGGGCACGGGGCCGCGTGCGGGGTCATACCCGGCGCGGCCGGACCACGCCGCGAGGAAGACCTGCTGGGTGACGTCCTCGGCCTCCCTGACGTCACCCAGCGTGCGGGCGGCCAGGTGGTGCACGAGGCGGCCCCAGCGCCGGTGGGCCAGGGCGAAGCAGTCCGCGTCGCCCCGCCCGATCCCGCGGCCGACATCCTCGTCCGAGAGCACGTCCTGGAAGGCCCCCGGAAGCCGGGCCGCATCCCCGGCCGAATGCCGGGCCGGGAGCCTGTCCTGGACCCCGTCCGCAGGCGCGCCCGAGGCCCCGGCCGGGAGCGCGTCCGTCGTGCCGGGTGCTGCGCTCATGACGACTCCGCCTCCTCGCCGGTGCCGGGAGCTCGGCCGCTCCCGCCCCCTCAGGCTCCGGCGCGGCGACGAGGCGCTTCAACTCGCATCGTTCGTGCGTCGTCCTGCACCCCGCCGCGGCCTGCGGGCCGGGCGGGTCAGTCCCGTCCCCGGGCGTGGCGGAAGCGGGCCAGGCCGTCGGCGAGGGCCACGATCGGGTCGGGGTAGTCGCAGGCGTCCCGTTCCGCACCGGTGAGCTTCCACGGCTCGTGGATCGTCCCGGCGGGCAGGTCCGCGAGCTCGGGGACCCAGCGGCGGACGTAGGCCCCGTGGGGGTCGTACCTCCGGCCCTGGAGCACGGGGTTGAGCACGCGGTTGGGCCGTGTGTCGGTCCCCGTCCCGGCCACCCACTGCCAGTTGAGCTGGTTGTTCGCGACGTCGCCGTCCACGAGGAGGTCCAGGAAGTGGCGGGCGCCCTCGCGCCAGTCGACGTACAGCGTCTTGGTGAGGAAGGAGGCGGCGATCAGGCGTCCCCGGTTGTGCATCCAGCCCTCGTGGGCGAGTTGCCGCATGGCGGCGTCCACGACCGGGTAGCCGGTCCGCCCCTCCCGCCAGGCGCGGAGGTCCGCCTCCGCCTCGGCGCCCCGCCGCCAGTGGTCCTGCCGGGGCCGGTAGTCGGCCACGGCCGCCCCGGGCCGGGCTGCGAGCACCTGGTGGTGGAAGTCCCGCCAGCACAGCTGCCGTACGAAGGCGGTCGCGCCCGCGCCGCCGCGGGCCCGCGCCCGGTGGACGGCCTCGGTGGCCGATACGGCGCCGAAGTGGAGGTACGCGGACAGGTGGGAGGTGGCATCGCCCGCGAGGTCGTCGTGGCGCTCCTCGTAGGTGTCGGCGAGCCGGGACAGCCAGGCGCCGAGCCGGCGGCGGCCCTCCTTCTCCCCGCCCGCGGGGAGGCCCTCCGACACGTCCGCCACGGCGGCGCGCCCGGGCAGTTCCTCGGAGCGCGTCCCGGGGACCACCCGGACGGCCCGGGGGGCGGCGAGGGGGGTGCGCGGCGGCTCGGCGGCCCACCGCCTGAAGTACGGGGTGAAGACGGCGAAGTGGTCGGATCCCTGAGGGGTGACGACGCCGGGCGGCACGACGGTGGTCACCCCGTCGTGTACGTAGAGGCGGCGGCCGTCGGACTCCAGGGCGTGCCGCAGCCGTGCCTCGCGGTCGCGGGCGAAGCGGGAGCAGCCGGCCGCCATGTGCACCTCGTCCGCGTCGGCCTGCCGCGCCACGGCGTGGACCTCGGCGACGGGGTCCCCGGTGCGCACGACGAGCCGCCCGCCGCGGTCGCGCAGGCCCGC
Organism: Streptomyces sp. NBC_00207; assembly: GCF_045160965.1. Taxonomy (NCBI): domain Bacteria; kingdom Bacillati; phylum Actinomycetota; class Actinomycetes; order Kitasatosporales; family Streptomycetaceae; genus Streptomyces; species Streptomyces sp. NBC_00207. The sequence goes on from NZ_CP130715.1 coordinate 1,535,774, forward strand.
GTCGAGGTCGGCCAGGCAGTCGGCGAGGAAGGCCAGCCGGTTGGGCGCGGCGAAGCCCGCCCGGTCGACGGCGGGATCCCGTACGAACAGCGGCACGACGTCGTGCGCCGCCGCCAGGGCGGCGCGCAGGGGCGGGTGGTCGTGCAGGCGGAGGTCGGAGGTGAAAAGGACGACGGAGTTCATGGCGCCACTCCCGGCGATCGGCCACCCTGCGGGCGCGCGCGGCGACGGCGGGTGGGCTGCGTGCGGACTTGCCGCCCTCACTTCCGCCGGCCGCCGCCTCCCGGATGCACCATCGGCCCCGCCGTGCTCCCGGCCGCTTCCGCGGCGGGTTCCTCCGCCGTCCTCTCGGCCGTTCGCGCGATGTTTCGTGCCATGCCGCCGAAGACGACGGCGTGGAACGGCGCCACGCTCCACCAGTACAGCTGTCCCGCCAGGCCGTGCGGGTGGAAGAGGGCCCGCTGGCGGTAGAGCGTGCCGCCCGTGGCATCGCGTTCGACGCGCATCTCCAGCCAGGCGAGTCCGGGGAGCCTCATCTCCGCGCGCAGCCGCAGGAGGTGTCCCCGCTCGATCTCCTCGACCCGCCAGAAGTCGAGCGTGTCACCGACCCGGAGGCGTTCGGCGTCGCGCCGGCCCCGGCGCAGCCCCACCCCGCCGACGAGCCGGTCGAGCTGGCCCCGTACCGCCCAGGCCAGCGGGAAGGAGTACCAGCCGTTGGTGCCGCCCACCCCCTCGATGACCCGCCACAGCTGCTGCGGGGTCGCCGGGACGGCCTGCTCGCGCTCGTCGGTGTAGAGGCTGCCGCCCGCCCAGTCGGGGTCGGTGGGCAGCGGGTCGCTCGGGGCGCCGGGCAGCGAGGCGTTGGACCAGCGGGTCGTGACGCGCGCCTCCTTGACCCGTTCCAGGGCGAGCGCGAGAGCGCGCTCGAAGGGGACGGGGGTCCCCGTCCCGTCGGGCACGTACTGCCGGATGTCGTGCTCCGCGCAGACGACCTCGTACTTCAGTGATTCGGCGAGCGGACGCGCGAGGGCGGCCGGCACGGGCGTGACCAGGCCGATCCAGTGGCTGGACAGGCGCGGGGTGAGCATGGGAACGGGCAGGATGAGGCGCCGGGGCAGTCCGGCGACCGCCGCGTAGCGGATCATCATGTCGCGGTAGGTGAGGAGGTCGGGGCCGCCGATGTCGAAGACCCGGCTGACGTCGCGCGGCATCCGTGCGCTGCCGACGAGGTAGCGCAGCACGTCCCGTACGGCGATGGGCTGGACGCGGGTGCCGACCCAGCTCGGCGTCACCATCACGGGGAGCCGTTCGGTGAGGTAGCGGAGCATCTCGAACGAGGCCGATCCGGAGCCGATGACGACGGCGGCGCGCAGTACGGTCGTGGGCACCCCGGAGCCGAGCAGGATCCGGCCCACCTCGGCCCGGGAGCGCAGGTGCGGGGAGAGTTCCTCCTCGGGCACGTCGCGCGGGGTGAGGCCGCCGAGGTAGACGATGCGGCCGACCCCGGCGGCGCGGGCCTCGGCGGCGAAGGTGGTGGCCGCGCGCCGGTCGGTCTCCTCGAACTCGCGCCCGGCTTCCAGGGAGTGCACCAGGTAGTAGGCCACGTCCACGTCCTGCAGGGCAGGACGCAGGCTCGCCGCGTCGGTGACGTCGCCGCGGACCACCTCCGCCCGGCCGGCCCACGGGTGGTCCCTGAGGTGGGCCGGGGTGCGGGCCAGGCAGCGCACGCGGTGGCCGGCGTCGAGCAGCTCGGGGACGAGCCGGCCGCCGATGTAGCCGCCCGCGCCGGTGACCAGGCAGTGCAGTCCGGTGGCCGGGGCCGGAGTCGGGGGCGGTGTCGGATTCCGGGGATACGTGCTCACGGGCTGTGCTCCGTTCGTTCCGTACCGGGAAGGCGGCCGGCGGGCGCCGGACGCTCCCGTTCGCCCATCCTTCCCCGTTCACCGCCGGAACGGATGCGGACACGGCCGGACACGTCCGGAACCGAAGAGACACAGACATACACGGACGGACACGGACGGACACAGGCGGACGGTCCGCCCGGGCCCGGATCCGGAGCGGCGGCAGCCCCTAGGGCAGTCGCCAGTCGACCGGCTGCATCCCCTGGCGCGCCAGCAGGTCGTTGGCACGGCTGAACGGGCGCGAGCCGAAGAAGCCCCGGTCCGCCGACATCGGCGAGGGGTGCGCCGACTCGACCGCCGGCAGGTCCCCGAGCAGCGGCCGCAGGTTGCGCGCGTCGCGGCCCCACAGGATCGACACCAACGGCTTGCCCCGCGCGACGAGGGCCCGGATCGCCTGCTCGGTCACCTCTTCCCAGCCCTTGCCGCGGTGCGCGGCCGGCTTGCCGGGGGCGGTCGTCAGGGCCCGGTTGAGCAGCAGCACCCCCTGCCGGGTCCACGGGGTGAGGTCCCCGTTGGACGGCCTCGGCAGTCCGAGGTCGGAGTTCATCTCGCGGAAGATGTTCTCCAGGCTGCCCGGCAGCCTGCGCACCTCCGGCGCGACGGCGAAGCTCAGGCCGATGGCCATCCCCGGTGTGGGGTAGGGGTCCTGTCCGACGATCAGGACACGGACGTCGTCGAACGGCTGCTGGAACGCGCGCAGTACGTTCGCGCCGGCCGGCAGGTACGTCCGCCCGGCGGCGATCTCGCCGCGGAGGAAGTCCCCCATGGCGGCGATCTGCCCGGACGCGGGTTCCAGAGCCTTCGCCCAGCCTGCTTCAACGAGTTCATTCAAGGGTCGTGGTGCCACGCTGTGTCACTCTACTGGTCCAACCGGGTGGCCAGGCGCCTACCGTCGGTGAGTTGACGGTATCTGCTCTTCATCGGATAAATGCGGACAGATGCCGCCGGAGAAGGCCCTGCCCGAACACCTTGTTCCGATAAGCCAGTAGCATGCGGCGCCATGAGCTCCCCCACTGGGCCCGCAAATGGCCTGCCCGTACGAATGCCGCGACCCCGCCAGACCGGACGGCACCGCCGGCCCGAGCCCGCGGCGGCGCCCGAGGGCGCGCCCGCGCTGGTGCTCGCCGTGCCCGGTGCCCCCTCGGCCGCCTCGCGAGGGCTCGCGGAAGAGATCATCAGCATCGGCCGCTCCGAGCTGCCGGGCCTCGACGCCCGCATCGGCTTCCTCGACGGTGACGACGCCTCCGAGTTCCCGTCCCTGTCCGGTGTGCTGACCGCCGTCGCGACTGAGCGTGCCGCGCGCGCGGAGTTCGCCCGCGCCGCCGGCCACGAGGTGCCCGCGCCGACCGGCCCGGACGCCGTGGTCGTGCCCCTGCTGGCCGGCCCGGACGGAGACCTGCTCCGCCGGGTCCGCCAGGCGCTGATGGACTCCTCGGCCGCCGCCGAGCTGGCCGACGTACTCGGCCCGCACCCGCTGCTCGCCGAGGGCCTGCACGTGCGGCTGTCCGAGGCGGGCCTGGCCCGCGCCGACCGCGCCCGGCTCTTCACCGTGACCACCGCCGCCGACGGCATCGTCCTGGCCACCACCGGCGGCGAGGAGGCCGTGCAGGCCGCCGGGATCACGGGCATGCTGCTCGCCGCGCGTCTCGCCGTGCCCGTCATGGCGGCCGCGCTGGACCAGGAGGGCTCGGTGGCCGCCGTCGCCCAGCAGCTGCGCGACGAGGGCTCCACGCAGCTCGCGCTCGCCCCGTACCTGATCGGCCCGGAGGCGGCCGAGGGACTGCTGGACACCGCCTGCAAGGAGGCCGACTGCGCCACCGCCGAGGTGCTCGGGGCCTACCCGGCGCTCGGCAAGCTGGCCGTCGCCCAGTACTCCGCGGCCCTCGGGATCAGCCTGGGCGCCGCTGCCCACTGACCTGCCCGTCCGTGACGGAGAAGGCCCCCGGCGGCCCTGGTTTCCAGGGCCGCCGGGGGCCTTCTCCGTGGCCGCGTACGGATGCCCCGTGCGCGAGTCCCGTAGGGGGGTCAGGTCAGCCGAGGACCACGCAGGTGGCCGCGGGCACGGCCACCGAGCCGGCCCGGTGCGGCCGCCCGGTCAGCGGGTCCACGTCGAACCAGGTGACGTCGCCCGAGCGCTCGTTGGCCGCGTAGAGCCGACGGCCCGAGGCGTCGACGGCGAGATCGCGCGGCCAGGCGCCGCCGCAGTCCACGGCGCCGGTGAGCCGGGGCTCCTCGGGCCCGTCGGCGAGGGAGAGCGTGGTGAGGGAGTCGGCGCCCCGGACGGCCACCCAGAGGAACCGTCCGTCGGGCGAGGCGACGATCGCCGAGGGATAGGCCCGTACGGCCCCTGAGGCGCCCGTGGAGGCGACCGGAACCTCACGGACCGGTTCCAGTTGCCCGGACGCCCCGTTCCAGCGGCAGACGGTCAGCTGCGGCTCCAGCTCGTGCAGGACGTAGACCACGGACCCCTCCGGGTGGAAGGTGAGGTGGCGGGGCCCGGTCCCGGCGCGCAGCGCCGTCTCGGAGTGCACCCGCAGCGCGCCGGTGGCCGGGTCCGGCGTGCAGACCCGTACCGAGTCGGTGCCGAGGTCCACGCTGAGCACCCAGCGGCCGGTCGGGTCGGGCAGCACCTGATGGGCGTGCGGGCGCTGCTGACGGTCGGGGTCGGGGCCGCGGCCTTCGTGCGGCAGGACGTGGGCGGGCCCGCCCGGGCTGCCGTCGGCGGCGAGCGGGAGGCTGCTGACGCTGCCGGAGGTGTAGTTGGCGGTGAGCAGCCGGCCCGCGCTCACGCTGAGGTGGGTCGGGCCGGAGCCGCCGACGCGGACGGTCTCGCCGAGCGGAGTGAGGCCGTCGGCGGTCGGCCGGAAGGCGGTCACCGCGCCCCCCTCGGTCTCGTTCACCGCGTAGAGCACGCCGGTGTCCCGGGCGAGGGTGAGGTACGAGGGGTCCTCCGCGGCGGCGACCGAGAGCGTGGTCAGCGCTCCGGTCACCGGATCCACGGCCGCGGTGGTGACACCGCGGCCGCCCCCCGAGGTGAACGAGCCGATGTAGGCCCGGTGTTCGCCGCAATGGTCCGTACTGTCAGCGCCGTCCACACGAGGCCCCTTTCACCGCTCTCGGATCCGTTCCGAGCCGACGGTAACAGAAGGTCTAGACCAAATCCCGCCCTTGGGCCCGTTCCTGTGCGCCGGGGTGGTGGACGTACGCCGTACTGCTCGGGCTGTCCTCGTACGTGCGGTGGAAGACCGGGGTGGCGGAACCGGAGATAGGCGGCACGATCCAGGACCAGTCCGCGCCCACCTCGCGCCCCTTGCGCTCTTCCCGCTCCATGTGGGACAGGAACCGCCGGGACTCGGAGTGGTGGTCGGCGATGGCGACGCCGGCGCGGTCGAAGGAGTGCAGGACCGCCCGGTTGAGCTCGACGAGCGCGCGGTCCTTCCACAGGGAACGGTCGCTGGAGGTGTCGAGACCGAGGCGGCGGGCGACGGCCGGCAGGAGGTTGTACCGGTCGGTGTCCGCGAGGTTGCGCGCGCCGATCTCGGTGCCCATGTACCAGCCGTTGAAGGGCGCGGCCGGGTAGTGGATGCCGCCGATCTCCAGGCACATGTTGGAGATGGCGGGCACGGCGTGCCAGCGCAGCCCCCAGTCCGCCCAGCCGTCGCCGTCGGGGTGGTCGATCGGCACCTCCAGGACGGCGTCCGCCGGGGTGTCGAACCAGCGGGGTTTGTCGTCGACTCCCTGGACCACCAGCGGAAGGAGGTCGAAGGGGCTGCCGGAACCGCCCGGCCAGCCGAGCTGGAGCAGGGCCTCGGTGAGCTGGGCGTTGCGGGCGTCGCCGACGGTGACGGAGGGGTGGTCGCCGTAGCCGGCGTACCTGACGAGCTGCTCGCTCCAGATCAGCGGGCCGGGACGGTTCGGGGCGTCCGGGGCGAAGACCGTGATGGTGGGTCTGATCCTGCCGCCGTTGGTCGCCTCGCGCAGGTGGTCGAAGCACTCGGCGGCTATGTCGTCGGCGTCGGTGAGCCCGCGGCGGTCGCGGACCCGCAGCGAGTTCCAGTAGAGCCTGCCTATGCAGCGGTTGCTGTTGCGCCAGGCCACGCGCGCCCCGTGGGCCAGTTCCTCGGGGGTGTGCACGTAGGTGCCGGTCGCGGCCAGTTCGGCCCTGACGGCGGCGAGCCGGGCGCGCGGATCGACTGCGGCCCTGGTCTCCCGGTGGAAGAGTCGGATGAACTCCTCGGCCGCTTCCCACACCTGAGCGGTGGTGGAGCGCTGTTGAAGAATTTCCATTCCGGGCGGTTACCCCCTGTCCGACCAGATCCACCCTGTACGTGCCGGATGAATGTGCAATGAACAATTACCCGTTGTACATGCGGCAGGTCAGCGGTGTGCGGCAGGAGCGGCCGGAACACTCCTCTGAGTGATCTTCGACGATCGGCCTGCGGACAGGGGGTGCCGGGGCGTACGATCCGGCGCAGGCGCGGGAGTTGACCGTGCGCGCGCCGCGCCGCCCGCGTGCGCGAGCCGGTCAGCGGCAGGGGCGGCTCATGTAGAGCGCCTGCTCGCCGGCGGCGGGCGTACCGCCGTACAGCGCGGTGTCGAGGCCGCAGAAGCCGAATCCCATGCGTCGGTAGGCGTGCACGGCCGGGGCGTTGACCGAACTGACCTCCAACCACAGGTGCTCCGCCCCGCGTTCGCGGGCGTACTCCGCCGCGCACTCCATGAGCGCGCGGCCGACGCCGCGGCCCCGGTGGCCGGGCGCGACCTCGATGTCCTCGATCGTGAGGCGCCGGTTCCACGCGGCGTAGCCGACGGCCGCGAAGCCGCACACCTCGCCGCCGTCCAGGGCCACGTAGGTGCGCGCATCGGCATCCCGGCCCGCGGCACCGGCGAAGCCCTGCTCGTCGTGCTCCTCCGGCGGAAACACCTTGCGCACGGGCGGATCCACCGGGACCTCGCGGACCCGGAAGCCGAAGCCGTCGTCGGAGGCGGTCACCTCGAAGACCGTGGCGGTGGTGAAGGAACTGTCCAGGGCCTCGATGGCACCCGCGTCCTCGGGGCGGGCGAGGCGGTAGACGATCCCGTCGGCGGAGCCGTGTGCGGTGGTCATGGGATCCACCGTACGCAAAAAATCCCCCGGCCGAATTCGCTGCCGAGGGATACGAGGGAGTATATTTGCTGGTTCGTGACTTCACGCAAAATGAAGCCACGAGGAACCTTACGAGGACACTGTATCGCGGTGGGAGTGCAATTGTCAACCGAGGAATTCCGTAAAGAGCAGCAATTCGTCACCGGTCTCTATCGGCGCCTCGACGACCTGCGCGACCAGGCCGAACATGCGGTCCAAGGGGCATTGCGCGACGTCGGGAGCGGGTTTCAGGCACGCCTGGAGCGCGATGTCATGGTCGCCGAGCAGTCCGGTCTGCTTTCCGCGCTGAATGCGGGCGAGAACGGCCTCTGTTTCGGCCGTCTGGAGTTCTCCGACGGCCGTGACCACCACATCGGCCGGATCGGAATCCGCGCGGACGACGCGGAACGCACCCCGCTGGTCCTGGACTGGCGCGCGGAGGTGGCCCGGCCGTTCTACCTCGCCACCGGGCACACCCCCATGGGGCTGCGCCGACGGCGGCACATCAGCAGCCGGGGGCGCGAGGTCACCGCCCTGCACGACGAGATCCTCGACCTGACCGACGCGGAGCGCACCGGGCACGAGGGCGCCGACGCGGACGCCGTGCTGCTCGCCGCGCTCGACGCCGCCCGCACCGGCCGCATGCACGACATCGTGCGCACCATCCAGGCCGAGCAGGACCGGATCATCCGCTCCCCGCACCACGGGGTGCTGGTCGTGGAGGGCGGTCCCGGCACCGGGAAGACCGCGGTCGCGCTGCACCGCGCCGCGTACCTCCTGTACGCCCACCGGGAACTGCTCGCCAAGCGCGGGGTGCTGATCGTCGGGCCGGGACCGGCCTTCCTCGGCTACATCGGCGAGGTGCTCCCGGCGCTCGGCGAGACGGGCGTCCTGCTCGCCACCCCCGGCGAGCTCTTCCCCGGCGTGCACGCCACCGGCGCCGACCGCCCCGGGGCCGCCGCGGTGAAAGGCCGGGCCGTGATGGCGGAGGTCCTCGCCCGGGTCGTGGCGGACCGGCAGGGCCTGCCGGAGACCGTGCCGGCGGACACCGGGGAGGAGTACGACACGGTCCCCGAGCCCGCGCTGGAGATCGACCACGACGACTACGGGACCCTGCTGCTGGACCGCACGATGGCGTACGAGGCCCGGGACCGGGCCCGGGCCACGGGGCTGCCGCACAACCAGGCGCGCCCCGCCTTCGCCTTCCGGATCATCGACGCGCTCACCGCGCAGCTCGCCGACCGGCTGGGCGCCGATCCGTACGGCGGGCCGAACCTGCTCGGCTCGGACGACGTCGCCCAGCTCGGCAAGGAGATCGCGATGAGCCCCGCCGTGCACGCGGCGATCGACTCGCTGTGGCCCTCCCTCACCCCCGAGCAGCTGGTCGCCGACTTCCTGGCGGACCCCACGCACCTGTCCGCGCACGAGGCCGGGCTGATCCGGCGCGCGCCCTCGGCGCGGCCGCAGTGGACGCCGGCCGACGTGCCGCTCCTGGACGAGGCGGCCGAGCTGCTCGGCGAGGACGACAGCGCCCGGCGCGCCGCCGAGGAACGGGAGCGGCAGAAGCGCATCGCGTACGCGCAGGGGGTGCTGGACCTGTCCGCGGGCTCGCAGTCGTACGAGTTCGAGGACGAGGAGAACGAGTTCCTCGCGGCCCACGACATCATCGACGCCGAGCGGATGGCCGAGCGCCAGGAGGAGGCCGACCACCGCAGCGCCGCCGAGCGGGCCGCGGCAGACCGCACCTGGGCCTTCGGGCACGTGATCGTGGACGAGGCGCAGGAGCTGTCGGAGATGGCGTGGCGGCTGCTGATGCGGCGCTGCCCCACCCGGTCGATGACGCTGGTCGGCGATCCCGCGCAGACCGCCGACGAGGCGGGCTGCGGCTCCTGGGAGCGGATCCTCGGCCCGTACGTGGGCGAGCGCTGGGAGCTGGTCCGGCTCGGGGTGAACTACCGCACGCCGGCCGAGATCATGGAGGTGGCGGCGGCCGTGCTGCGGGAGCGCGATCCCGGCTTCGAACCGCCGCGCTCGGTACGGGCGACCGGCGTGCGGCCGTGGGTGCGCGAGGCCGGGGACCCGGCGCACGCGGTGGCGGAGGCCGTGGCGCGGGAACGGCCGGCGCAGGGGCGGCTCGCGGTGATCGCGCCGCGGACGCGGCACGCGGCGCTGGCCGCCGTCCTGCCGGGGGTGCGGGAGGGCGCGGAGCCGGATCTGACCCGGGAGGTCGTGCTGCTGGATCCGCGCCAGGCCAAGGGGCTGGAGTTCGACACGGTGATCGTGGTGGAGCCGGCCGACTTCCAGCCGAGCGACCTGTACGTGGCGCTGACCCGGGCCACCCAGGCCCTGGGGGTGGTGCACTCCGCCGGCCGGCTGCCGGCCGGCCTGGCGGAGTCCGCGCAGGGGCTGGTCAGGCGCTGACGACGAACGGCGCCCGCGGGTCGGTGCCCAGCGGGGCGGCGAGCTCGACCAGCGCCCGCTCCAGGCCCTGGAGGTGGGCCAGCGCGGGTTCGGAGCCGGCGGTGTGCGCCACCGCCTCGCGCGCCGTGCCGGGCCGGTTCGCGCCCCGCTCCTCGGCGGTCAGCGTCTCCACCGCCGCCTCGACGCGCCAGCAGGCGGCGGCGAGGCGGGCGTCGTGGCTCGCGTCCGGGTCGGCGGCCACGGCCACCAGCCCGCGCACCTCGCGGGCGCAGTCGTCCAGCAGCGCGATGACCTGACCGGCGCGGGCCTTGCGCGCACGGAACGGGCTGAGCGGGTGGACCAGCGGCGCGAGCGCCATCCGGACCCGGGCCAGCAGCGTCTCCAGTTCGGCGGCGTGGGGCGCCGGATCGGCCGTCTCGGAGCCGGCGAGGCGGGCGGCGGCCTGGGCGGTGGCCGCGTGCACGCAGTGCAGGGCGCGCTGGATCCAGGCGTCGTTCGTGGCGTGGGTGGTGACCGGCAGTACGAGCACCACGGCCAGCGCGGCGCACACCGCGCCGACGGCCGTCTCCTCCAGGCGCAGCACGAGCAGGCCGGGGTCCAGCACGCCGAGCAGGCCGTAGAGCAGTCCCGCCATGAGCGTGACGGCCAGGATCATCCAGCTGTAGGAGACCGCGGCCGTGTAGAAGATCGCGAAGACGCAGCCGGCGACCAGGACGGCGGTGGGTGCGGGCGCGCCGTTCAGCGGGATGGCGATCAGCACGCCCGCGGCCACGCCGATGACGGTGCCGAGCACCCGGCGGAAGCCCCGGACCAGCGTCTCGCCGCGCGAGGCGGTGTTGACGAAGATCCACCAGGCGGTGCCGACGGCCCAGTACCAGCGGTCCTCGGAGAGCGCCTGGCCGATGCCGAGGGCGACGGCGCAGGCGGCGGTGGCCTGGAAGGCCTGGCGGGTGGTGGGCCGGGCCAGGCCGCGTCCGGGCAGCGGCGCGGGGGCGGCGGGCGGCGGGGTGCGCCGCTCGATGGGCCAGAGCAGGAACCGTACGGCGCCGGCGGCGACCAGGGCCAGGCCCACGGCGGCGAACAGCTCCGGGAGCTGGGCGGGGACGGCGTGCAGGAACTGCGTGATGAAGAAGTTCATGAACGCGAAGATCCCGAGCGCGTGTCCGCGCGGGCCCCAGCGGCGGGCGTAGACCCCGCAGAAGACGACGAGGACGAAGGCCGCGTCGCGGGCGGGGGTCAGCCCGTGCAGGGCGGTGGCGAGGGCGAGGACCGGGAATCCGGCGGCCGGCAGCAGGGCGGTGGTGACGGCCTGGCGGCGCACGGTCGCGTCGGTGACGGTGAAGAGGGCGAGGAGCGCAGCCAGTCCCCCGGTGATGGAGGCACTCAGGGAGAGACCGCACAGTTCGGCGAGGGCGACGGCGGCGGCGACGCCGATCACCGCGCGGGCCGCGTTCCTGAGTCTCAGACGCCCCGGATCCGGAGCCACGAACATCCTCTTCACGGCGGTGTGCCGCCCCCCTCGTGTGGTGCGCGCCGGCCCGGCGCCGCCCGGGGGTGGTGGGCGGTGGACGGGCACGGCGAAGGCGCCGCGCTCCGGAACCGGCCTCGTTGCCGTCCGGCGCTGCGCGGCGCCGTAAGTACATGGATACGCCACAGATAAGCATCCGCAGCGGCAATGGCTCAAGCGAGCCCCTGAACACTGGACCATTGGCATGGTTACCGGCGGGGATGATCGGCCACGAGAAGACCAACGGACCGGTTTTCCGCGCAGCGGGGAGCGGCCCGCGGTCACTGCGCCGGGCCGCCCTCCGTCGGCACGCACAGGACGGGCACCGGTGACAGGTACAGGAGCTTGTGCGGGGTGGAGCCGAGCAGGGCGCCGCGGATCGGGCTGTCGCCCCAGCTGCCGACGATGATGACGCGGGCGTGGTGGCGTTGGGCGGCGTCCAGCAGGGCCTGGGCCGGCTTCTCGTCGACCACCTCGACCGTGGAGGGCACTCCGGCGGCGTCGGCCTGCTCGACGGCGTGGGCGAGTGCGGTGCGGCCCGCCTGGCGGACGGCCTCGCGGTGGGCGCGGGACTCCTCGCCGGTGGCGCCCGGGGCGGCCGCGCCGTAGACGAGGACGAGCGGCTCGCCGAAGGCGGTGGCCACCTCCAGCGCCACGTGCAGGGCCCGTTCGGCACCGGGCGACTCGTCGTATCCGAGAACCACGGACATCGGGACTCCTCAACGCTTCCCGGAGCGGACGAGGGCCGGGTCGACCACGCCCCGCCGCTCCTGCCAGAACCTGCCGTCCCGTACCCGCCAGAAGCACATGACGAGCACGCCGACGACGGCGATGGCGATCCCGATGACCAGCGGCGGGCCGAGCCCGAACCAGGAGACGCCGCTCGCCGAGTTCTCCGGGTCGGACATGTCGCCGATCGACTCCACCAGCAGCCAGAACAGCAGGCCGGCGCCGATCACCGGGCCGATCCCGATGAGCACGAGGTTGTGCACGCTCTCGCGCAGGTGGCGGCGGTAGTAGATGGCGCAGGCCAGGCCGGTGAGCGCGTAGTAGAAGGCGATCAGCAGGGAGAGCGCGGTGAGCGAGTCGAGGAGGGCGTTCTCGCTGATCTGGTTGACGACGAGGTACCAGCCGATGGCGATGCCGGCCACCCACCAGGTGCTCACGTCGGGGGTCCGGAAGCGGTGGTGGATGTGCGCGAGCGGGTGCGGCAGCGCGTGCCGGCGGGCCATGGAGAGGGCGGTGCGGGAGGCCGGGATGATCGTGGTCTGGGTGGAGGCGAGCGCGGAGGTGCAGACGGCGAGGAGCACCATCCAGTCCCAGCCGCCCATGACCTCGTGGGCGAGCACGGCGAAGATGGCCTCCTCCTCGCCCGCGTTCTCGGCGAGGAAGGTGGTGCCCGCGTAGCCGACGACCGCGAAGCACACCGACAGGTAGGTGACCAGGAGGATGACCGTCGACCAGATTCCGGCCTTGCCGGGCGCGGTGGCCGAGTTCTCGACCTCCTCGGTGAGGTTGACCGCGGACTCCCAGCCCCAGTACATGAACACGCCGAGCAGCAGTCCGCCGGTGAGGGCGGCGCCGCCGGCGCCGAAGGGGTTGAGCCAGGTGAGCGAGGGCTCGATCTCCTCGAGGGTGCTGGTGCCGGCGTAGATCCGGTAGATGGCGACGACCGCGAAGGCGAGCAGGAAGAAGACCTGGGCGAGGATGAGGATGTCCTGGAGGTGGGCCGAGAGCTCGGTGCCGATCACGCAGATGGCGGTCATGGCGAGGATCACGGCGACGGTGAGGGACTGCCGGATCCAGGCGTTGGCGGCCCAGTCGTCGAGGCCGAAGGCGAGCAGGCCGAAGTTGACGGCGACGTCCGCGAGCGAGCCGATGACCAGTACGCCCGTCATGGCGATCGCCCAGCCGCCGAGCCAGCCCGCCCAGGGGCCCATGGCCCGGGTGACCCAGGAGAAGGTCGTCCCGCAGTCCTGGTCCACCTTGTTCAGGTAGTAGAAGGCGGCGGCGATGAGCAGCATCGGGACGAAGGAGGCGAGCATCACGCCGGGCGCGTAGATCCCGACCAGCGCCACGATCGGCCCGAGGACGGCGGCCAGGGAGTAGGCGGGCGAGGTGGAGTTCAGGCCGATGACGAGTGCGTCGAGGAAGCCGATCGCGTTGGCCTTGAGCGTGTCTTCCCCGTTGCCCGGCTCGTGTCCGACATCCGTACGGTCCTGACCCATGTACGAATGGTCACGCACCCGGCACCGGAGCGCGAGGCGGGACGGGCCGGTCAGGGGCGGATGTTCCAGCCCGCGATCACCGGGAGCCCGTGTTCCGTGGAGAGCACGCTGACGGTGCCGGTGCGCAGCAGGAACAGCCGGCCGTCCGCGGGCTCCAGGCCCAGGTAGCGGGCGGTGAGGACGCGCAGGAAGTGGCCGTGGGCGACGAGCACCGCGTTGCCGCCGTCCCCGCGGAGCACGGGGGCGACCCGGGCGAGGGCGCGGTCCGCGCGGGCGCCCACCTGGGCGGCGCTCTCGCCGGGGTGTGCCGGGGCGCCGGGCGGGACGCCGTCGGTCCACAGGGACCAGTCCGGGGTGGTCCGCCGGATCTCCTCGGTGGTGATGCCCTCGTAGCCGCCGTAGTCCCACTCGTACAGGTCGGGGTCGGTGACCCCGCCGGTGAGTCCGGCGAGTTCGGCCGTGGCGACGGCCCGGTGCAGCGGGCTCGTCAGCACCAGGGCCGGGTGCCGGTCCTGGAAGTAGGGGGCCAGCGAGATGGCCTCCTCGACCCCGCGCGCGTTCAGCGGGACGTCGGTGCGGCCGGTGTGCCGCCCGTCGGCGCTCCAGGATGTCTCTCCGTGCCTCACCAGCAACAGGTCGCTCACCCCTCGGACCCTATGCCTTCCGGCATGTCGGCGCCGGGGGATCCGGGCGGGCGTGTCACTGTCGGGCGTCATGGACGAGAAGCGGAAGGCCTCGCGGACGGCCGGTTCGCAGCTCCCGCCGCACATGCCGGCGCTGATGGTCGCCCTGACCGCGGTGACCGGCGTGGTCGAGGCGGTGAGCCTGCTCGCGCTCGGTCCCGCCTTCACCGCGATGCAGACCGGCAACGTGCTGTTCCTGGCCTTCGGTGCCGCACAGGCCGGCAACCTGCCGACGCTGCCCGCCGGGATCTCGCTGGCCGCGTTCGTCCTCGGGGTGGTCTGCGGCTCCCACCTGGAGGCCGTGTCGGAGGCCCACGGTCGGCGCTGGTTCGTCATGGGCCTCATCGTCGAAGCCGGACTGATTCTGGCCGCCGCGGCCGCCGCCTGGGGGCTGGTGCCGCGGTACGGATCGCCGACCCCGCGGCACCTGGCGGTGATGGCGGTCCTGGCGCTGGCGATGGGCATGCGCAACACCACGATCATGCGGGCGAACGTGCCGGGCGTGCCGACGACGCTGGTCACCCGGTCCATGACCGCCTTCCTCGGCGGCTCCGCCATGGGGCGCGACGCCATCTACGGATACGGGACGGCCGGCTGGAAACTGCGCGGTCTGTCCGTCCTCGCCATGTTCGCCGGCGGGGTCCTCGGGGCGCTGCTGATCCGGGCCGGTTGCACGGTGGGCTGGCTCCTGCTGCCGACCGCCGCCGCGGTGCTGGTGGTGGGCCTGGCCTACCGGGGGCAGCCCCCGCTGCACACCGGGCCTGCTCCCGGCCGGGAACGATCGTGTTGAACTGGGCCATTGGTACAGTCGCGGCATGGCGGTGGACGAGCTCGACACCCGAATCCTGCGTCTGCTGATCGAGCAGCCGCGCACCAGCGTCCGCGAGTACGCCCGGATCCTCGGCGTCGCGCGCGGGACCCTGCAGGCGCGGCTGGACCGGCTGGAGCGCACGGGCGTGATCACGGGGACCGGGCCGGTGCTCTCCCCCGCCGCGCTGGGCCACCCGGTGCTGGCCTTCGTCCACATCGAGGTCACCCAGGGGCATCTGGACGACGTGGGTGACGCGCTGGCCGCCGTGCCGGAGATCATCGAGGCCTTCTCGATCACCGGCGGCGGGGACCTGCTGACCCGTGTGGCGGCCCGCGACAACGGACATCTGGAGGACGTGATCCAGCGGCTGATCCAGCTCCCCGGTGTGGTCCGCACGCGGACGGAGGTGGCCCTGCGCGAGCGGGTCCCGCACCGCTTGCTGCCGCTGGTCGAATCCGTGGGGAGGAACGCCCGCAAGACATGACAGGATTGCCGATACAGGACACAACCGGCAGGACGGGCGCAGCGGATGATCTCCGTCATATTCGATCTCGACGGCACCCTCGTGGACAGCGAGCCGAACTACTACGAATCCGGGCGCCGCACCTTGGAGCGGCACGGAGTCCCCGATTTCACGTGGGAACAGCACTCCCGTTTCATCGGCATCGGCACCCTGGAGACGCTGGAGATCCTCAAGGACCGGTACGGAATCCGGGCGCCGGTCGAGCAGCTGCTCGCCGAGCAGAACGCGGCCTACCTGGACCTGGCCCGCACCCGGACCGAGGTGTTCCCGCAGATGCGGAAATTCGTCGAGCGGCTGTACGCCGAAGGAGTGCCGATGGCGGTCGCCTCCGGTTCCTCGCGCGAGGCGATCGACGCCGTCCTGGCGGGCACCGGGCTGGACGCGGTGCTGACCACGGTTGTCTCCGCCGAGGAGGTCGCGCACGGCAAGCCCGCTCCGGACGTGTTCCTGGAGGCGGCCCGCCGGCTGGGCGCGCGGCCCGCCGACTGCGTGGTCGTCGAGGACGCGGCGCCGGGGGCGCAGGCCGCCCACGCCGCGGGGATGGGCTGCATGGTGATCCCGTACGCGGCGGACATCGCGGACGACCCGGGCTTCGCCACGGCCGGACTCCTCTTCCCGGGCGGGCAGGCGGAGTTCACCGCGGACGCGGCGCACGACTGGCTGACGGCGCGCCGGACGGCCTGACGACCTGACAGCCCGGCGGGGGCGGTGAGGGTGGCGCGCGAACGGCGCGGTCCGGACTCTGGTGCCCTGCGGGGGCTGCTGTCACCATGCCTGCGTGACCGCGACCCTGCCCCCGGGCACCCGGAACGGCGGACCCCGCCGGTGGCCCCTGCTCGGCAACCTGCCCGCCTTCGCCCGCGATCCCCTGGCCTTCTTCGAGTCCCTGCGCGACGACTACGGCGACTGGGTGCCCTGGGCCCTCGGCCCGCAGCGCAACGTGCTGGTCTCCCGGCCCGAGCACGCCGGTGAACTGCTCGGCGCCGTCGAGTCCACTTTCAAGCCGATGGAACTGGGCTGGGCCTTCCACCAGTTGCTGGGCGACGGGGTGGTCGTCGCCACCGGGGACGACTGGCGGCGCAAGCGGGCACTGGTCCAGCCCGCCGTGCGGCCGCGCCAGGTGCGCTCGTACGCCGCCACGATGGTGGAGTGCGCGGACGCGCTGGCCGGCGGCTGGGGGGAGGGCGAACGGATCGACGTGCACCGGGAGATGGCCGGGCTCACCCAGCGGATCGCGGTGCGCACCCTGTTCGGGAGCGACGCGGCCGGCCGGGAGGCTCCCATCAGCGCGGCGATGGCCACGGCGCAGCGGGAGCTGGGGGCGGAGTTCCGGGGGCTGACGCTGTTCCTGCCGCCGTGGGTGCGCACTCCGGGGCGGCGCCGGATGCGGGAGGCGGTGGCGGTCCTCGACCGGGAGATCGAGCACGTCATACGGGAGCACGAGACGGCCTCGGCGGCCGGCGCGGAGCGGGACGACCTGCTGAGCCGGCTGCTCGCGGCCCGCGACGAGGACGGTGGCCCGCTCTCCCGCAAGGAGCTGCGGGACGAGTCGATCACCCTCTACATCGGCGGCCACGAGACCACTTCGACCACCTTGACCTGGGCCTGGCAGCTGCTGTCGGGCGCCCCCGACGCGCGGGCCCGGCTGACGGAGGAGCTGGACCGGGTCCTCGGCGGGCGCCTGCCGACGTACGACGACTACGCGCGGCTGCCGTGGACCCGGCAGGTGGTCAAGGAGGCGCTGCGGATCTATCCGCCGATCTGGCTGATCTCGGCGGTGGCGACGGAGGGCGCGAGCATCGGCGGGCGGGCGGTGCCGGCGGGGACGGCGGTGTGGACCAGCCCCTGGTCGATGCACCGGGACGAGCGGTGGTTCCCGGACCCGGAGGCGTTCCGCCCCGAGCGGTGGGATGCGGACGCCTCCCATCCGGCGCCCGAACACGCCTGGTTTCCCTTCGGAGGGGGCCCGCGGGCCTGCCTGGGTGCGCGGTTCGCGCTGGTGGAGGCCGCGCTCGTCCTGGCCGTGCTGGGGCAGCGGTTCCACCTGGACAGTGGGAGCGGGCGGGCCGGGGTGTTCCCGGGCCTCACCCTGCAGCCGGTCGGACCGGTCCTGGCGACGCTGCGCCGAACCGGCGCCGGCCCGGGCGGAGTCTGACGGGCGCGGGCACCGCGCGCGGCTGCTGGCTCTGCAGGCCCGGCCGGCGGGGAAGATCCCGCGACCCCCGCCAGTTAGTAGAACCGTGAACAATGTGACGCGGGGCGTGGACACGGCGGACGTGGTGGACGTGGTGGTCGTCGGCGCCGGGCAGGCGGGCCTGTCCAGCGCCTACCACCTGGCGCGGGCGGGGCTCGGCCACGTGGTCCTGGACCACGCGCCTCGACCGGGCGGGGCCTGGCAGTACCGCTGGCCCTCGCTCACCTACGGCAGGGTCCACGGGATGCACGCCCTGCCGGGCATGGAGCTGACCGGCGCCGACCCGCTGCGCCCCTCGTCCGAGGTGATCGGGGAGTACTTCGCCTCCTACGAGGACCACTTCGACCTGCGCGTACGGCGTCCCGTGGACGTCTCGGCCGTGCGCGAGGGGGACGACGGCCGGCTGCGCGTCGAGACCTCGGCGGGCGTCTGGTCGGCCCGGGCGCTGATCAACGCCACCGGAACCTGGGACCGGCCGTTCTGGCCGCGCTACCCGGGCCAGGAGACCTTCCGCGGCCGCCAGCTCCACACCGCGAACTACCCCGGCCCGCAGGAGTTCGCCGGGGCTCGGGTGATCGTCGTGGGGGGCGGCACGTCGGCGGTGCAGCACCTGCTGGAGATCGCCGGGGTGGCGGCGGAGACCACCTGGGTGACCCGGCGGCCCCCGGTCTTCCGCGACGGCGGCTTCGGGGAGGCCGAGGGCCGGGCCGCAGTGGCCCTGGTGGACGAGCGGGTCCGCCGGGGGCTGCCGCCGCAGAGCGTGGTCAGCGTGACGGGGCTCCCGCTGAACGAGGCCGTCCGGGCCGGTCTGGCCTCGGGGGTCCTGGACCGCCGGCCCGTCTTCGACCGGATCACCGCCACGGGCGCCGCCTGGGCGGACGGGAGCCGCGTGGACGCGGACGTCATCCTGTGGGCCACCGGATTCCGCGCGGCCGTCGACCACCTGGCCCCGCTGCACCTGCGCGAGCGGGGCGGCGGCATCCGGGTCGAGGGCACCAGGGCCGTGCGCGACGAGCGGATCCACCTGGTCGGCTACGGCCCGTCGGCGTCGACGATCGGCGCCAACCGCGCGGGCGGCGCCGCGGTGCGCGAGATCCGCAGGCTGCTGACCCGCGAACCGGTCGGCTCGCCCGCGGCCTGACCCGGCCGCCGGGCCTCAGCCGGCCGGGGCGGGATCGACGGGGAACTCCCGGTCCGGGGTGTCCGCCGCGTCGGCCTCCGGGGTCGCGTACACGTAGCCCGTGCCGTTGCGCACACGCAGGACGGGGTCGGTCCAGTGCTCGGTGTGGTCCGGGACGAAGACGCGGGTGGTGTGCCGCTCCGCGTCGTGGACCAGGAGCGAGACGATGGCGTGGAGCTGGGCGCCGATGTGGCCGAGCCCCTGCCGAGGATGATCCTCCGGGCCCTCCACCTGGATGACGAAGAAGCGTTCCTCCACCCAGTGGCCGCCCTTGTCCAGCAGCTCGTCCTCCCCCACGCGCACTCCGTCCACCCACAGCCGCGCCTCGCTCGGACCGCCGCGGAACAGGAGCACCGAGCGGTGGCGGTCGCCGGCGGTGAAGGTCACGTCGATCTCGTGCCGGGACCAGCAGTCGATGAAGCTGGTGCACGCCCCGGGCACGGCTCCGTTCCGGTGGCCGGCGATCTTTCCGCCCGGCGGCACGACGGGATCCAGACTGCAGGTCTCGGCGAAGCGACAGGACCGCTCGACGTCCCGGCTGCAGCCGAGCCCCATCGCCGCGACGTCGCGCGGCGCCGCCTGCGAGAGCAACTCGGCCAGTCGTTCCACGTACCGGTGCTCGCCGACCAGAGCGGTCAGGTCGGCCTCGTCGGACCACCAGTGGAGCAGGTCGGCCCCGGCGGGGGAACGGGCCAGCCACTGGTGCCACTCCGCCCCGCTGCAACCCCACCGTTCGGCCACCCGCCTGTGCGCCGCCCGCTCGGCAGCCGCGGCGGCCGCAGAGGCCGCGTCCGCCGGCGGAGGGGGTTCCGGAGCCTCGTCGGGGGACCCGCTCTCCGGCTCCGCCACCCCCGCCTCGGCCTCGGCTTTCGCCCTCGCTGTCGCTTTCCATGGCCACTTCACGGCTCGCCCCCTCGGTGCACGCGTCCGCCAAGCGGCCGATCGTAGGGCCGACCCCGGGTCCGGTGCCCCTCATTTCCCGGTGGCGCCCCCCTGACCTGCGGGGGAGCCCGCGTGGGCACGGATCCGGTTGAACTCGGCCACGTGCTTCTTGTGCTCGTCGTACGTGGCCGAGAAGCGGGTGTCCCCGGGCTTCACGGTGACGAAGAACAGCCAGTCGCCGGGCGTCGGCGCGACCGCGGCCGCCATGGCCTCCAGCCCCGGGCTGTCGATCGGGGTGGGCGGCAGGCCCTGGCGTTCGTAGGTGTTGAAGGGGCTGTCGATGCGGGTCTCGCTCAGCTTGGTGTCCACGGTGCTGCGGTTCAGCGCGTAGTTGATGGTGGAGTCCATCTGCAGCGGCATCGACTTCGCCAGCCGGTTGTGCACCACGCGGGCGACCTTGCCCATGTCGGCGCGGGTCTCGGCCTCCGCCTCGATGACGCTGGCCATCGTGGCCGTCTGGTACGGGGTCATCCCGTGGGCCCTGGCGCCGTCGGCCACCGCCTTGGTGGCGAGCTTCTCGTTCGCCGTGCGCACCATGTACGCGAGGAGCGCGGCCGGCGTGCTCTTCGAGGTCAGCGGGTACGTCGCCGGGAAGAGGTACCCCTCCGGGTTGCCCTTGGCCTCCGCGGGCAGCGCCAGTCCGGCGGTGGTCACCGCCGACTTCGCAGATCCGGGCGGGAGCTTCAGTTCGCGCTCGACCGCGGCGTACACCTGCGACGCGCGCCAGCCCTCGGGAATCACCAACTGGCGCGGCTTCTCCGGCTCTTCCCCACCCCGCAGCATCGGGATCAGGACTGCCGCACCGATGGCGAGCAGCATGCCGAGGAAGAGCGCCAGTCGGCCCCTGCGGGTGAGCCGGGATCGGCGCCGCGGCGGCCGGTACTCATGACTCATGCGGGAAAACTAACCCGCAAACCATCACTTTTTCGACATCCAACCCGTGCGTCGGTCATACGGTCACACATTCACCGGAGCCAGCTGGGCTTCCTCGGGCGGCTCGGGCGCCAGCGCGGCGTCCCGGTCCCGGCGGACCAGTGCCGCGTACCGGCCGTCGGCCTTCAGCAGCTCCTCGTGGGTACCGCGCTCGGCGATGCGGCCCGCGTCCAGCACCACGATCTGGTCGGCGTCGCGGACGGTGGAGAGCCGGTGCGCGATGGTGATGGTGGTCCGGCCGGCCGAGAGGTTGTCGATGGCCTGCTGGACGGCGTGCTCGGTACGGGTGTCCAGGGCGCTGGTCGCCTCGTCGAGGATCAGCACCGGTGGGTCCCGCAGGATGGTGCGGGCGATGGCCAGCCGCTGCTTCTCGCCTCCGGAGAACCGGTATCCGCGCTCGCCGACCAGGGTGTCGTACCCGTCGGGCAGGGACGCGATGTGCTCGTGGATCTGCGCCGCGCGGGCCGCCTCGGTGATCTCCTCGTCGGTGGCGTCCGGCTTGGCGAAGCGCAGGTTGTCGGCGACCGATGCGTGGAAGAGGTAGGTCTCCTGGGAGACCACGCCGATGGAACGGGCCAGCGAGTCGAAGTCGAGATCGCGCACGTCCACCCCGTCGAGGGCGACCCGTCCGCCGGTCACGTCGTAGAGCCGGGGCACCAGGTAGCTGAGCGTGCTCTTGCCGGAGCCGGTCGGGCCGACCACGGCGAGGGAGCCGCCGGCCGGGACCGTGATGTCGATCCCCGTGAGGGTCGGTCCGCTCTTGGCGTCGTACGTGAAGTGCACGTCCTCCAGCGCGACCTCGCCCTTGGCCCGGTCGAGGCGCACCGGGTCGGGGCGCTCGGTGATGTCCACCGGCAGGTCGAGGTACTCGAAGATGCGGGCGAACAGGGCGAGCGAGGTCTGTATCTGCACCCCGGTCGACAGCAGGCTCACAGCGGGCCGGAACAGGCCCTGCTGGAGGGTGACGAAGGCGACGAGGGTGCCGACGGAGAGCGAGGGGGCGCCCGTCTGGAGGGCCAGGCCCGCGGCCCAGTAGATCAGCGCGGGCATGGCGGCCATGACGATGCCGATCGTGGACATCCGCCAGCGGCCGGCCATGCTCGACCGCACTTCGAGTCCGACGAGCTTCTCGGACTCCTCGGCGAAGGCGGAGGTCAGCGACTCGGAGCGGCCCATGGTGCGGCCCAGCAGGATGCCGCTCACCGAGAGCGACTCGGTGACGGTCGCGGCCATGGCGGCCATCTGCTTCTGCCGCTTCGTGGTGATCCTCTTGCGCTCGCGGCCGACCCGGCGGCTGATCCACACGAAGACGGGGAGCAGGAGCAGCGAGACGAGGGTGAGCCGCCAGTCGAGCGCGAGCATCGCGACGACGGAGGCGATGACGGCCGTCAGGTTCGAGACGAGCGAGGTCGCGGTGGAGGTGACGGTGGCCTGCATGCCGCCGATGTCATTGGCGATGCGGGACTGCACCTCACCGGTGCGGGTGCGGGTGAAGAAGGCCAGCGGCATCCGCTGGAGCTGCGCGTAGACGGCGGTGCGCAGGTCGTGCATGACGCGCTGGCCGACGGTGGTGGAGATCAGCGTCTGGAGCACGCCGAAGACGCTGGTGACGACGGCGGTGAGGATCATGCCGAGCGCGAGCAGGCTGAGCAGCCCGGTGCGGCCCTGCGGGATCGCGACGTCGAGGATCTCCCGGAGCAGGAACGGCGAGGCGACGCCGACCAGCGAGGAGGCGCCGACGAGCAGGCCGACGACGGCGAGCCGGCCGCGGTAGGGCCGGAAGAGCGCCACGATGCGGCGCAGCTCCCGCGGCTGCTCCGCCGGGGCGGGGCGGGCGGGGTCGAGGGGGTCTTTCGATGGGATCCACTTCGGTTCGTCGTGAGGCATGGGCACCCTCTCGGGGGTCAGGAGTCAGGGTCGAGGTCTTCGCGGAGTCCCCTTCGGCAAGGTCGGGGCCATTGGAGCATAGGTCATTGTTACCTATGCTCACAATGAACGGCATCCTGATATTGTTCCCGCATGAGCTCCGCCTCCGACAGCGACCGCCTCCTCGCCGAACAGCTCCTGCGCCTGACGCGCAGGCTCCACCGGATCCAGAAGCGCCACATGGTGCCGCTCGGGATCACTCCCGCCCAGAGTCGGCTGCTGCGCCTCGTCTCGCACTACGAGGGCGAGCAGCCGCCCCGGATGGCGGACCTCGCCGCGCGCCTGGAAGTCGTCCCGCGCGCCGTGACCACCCTCGTCGACGGCCTGGAGGCGGCCGAGTGCGTGCGCCGCGCGCCCGACCCCGCCAACCGGCGCGTCATCCGGATCGAGCTCACCGACACCGGCCGCGCCACGCTGCGCCGTCTGCGCAACGCGCGAACGGACGCGGCAGAGGAGATCCTGGCTCCATTGACCGCCGACCAGCGCGAGGTGCTCGGCGGCCTGCTGAACGCCCTGTCGGACGCCCCGGCGGAGCGGACCTGCTGAGTAGGCCACACGTGGGCCGCCATGAGGCGAGGGGTCGCACATGCCGCTGCTGGAACCGAAGCCGGGGGCCCTGCGCCCGCGCAGCATCCGCGGCCCCTCGCCCGACCGGCTCCCCGTGCACCGGGCCGCCGGCACCCCGGAGCCGCTGCGCGGCGAGCTGACCGAGCTGCTCGGCGCCGAGAAGGTGCTGTGGAAGGTGTCCGACCTGGTCCGCTACGCCTCCGACGCCTCCCCCTACCGGTTCGTGCCCCAGGTCGTCGTGATCGCCGAGGACATCGACGACGTCTCCGCGGTGCTCTCGTACGCCCACGGCCGCCAGCGCGAGGTCGTCTTCCGCGCTGCCGGGACCTCGCTCAACGGCCAGGCCCAGGGCGAGGACATCCTGGTCGACGTACGCCGCCACTGGGCCGGGATCGAGGTGCTGGAGGAGGGCCGGCGGGCCCGGATCCGGCCCGGCACCACCGTGATGCGGGCCAATGCCGCCCTCGCCCGGTACGGCCGGATCCTCGGTCCCGACCCGGCCAGCGCCCTCGCCTGCACCCTCGGCGGGGTCGTCGCCAACAACGCCTCCGGCATGACCGCGGGCACCACGCGGAACTCGTACCGCACGCTCTCCTCCCTCACCTTCGTCCTGCCCGGCGGCACCGTCGTGGACACCGCCGACCCGCTGGCCGACGAGGAGCTGGCGCGTGCCGAACCGGCCCTGTGCCGGGGGCTGATGGAGATCAAGAAGGAGATCGAGGCCGACCCCGCGCTGGTCGCCCGGATCCGCGCCAAGTACGAGATCAAGAACACCACCGGCTACCGCCTCGACGCCTATCTCGACGGCAACACCCCCGTCGAGATCCTGCGGGGCCTGATGGTCGGCTCGGAGGGCACCCTCGGCTTCATCTCCGAGGTCGTCTTCGACACCCTCCCCCTCGACCGCGAGGTCTGCTCGGCCCTGCTGTTCTTCCCCTCGCTGCCCGCGGCGGCCGCGGCCGTGCCCGTCTTCAACGAGGCGGGCGCCATCGCCGTGGAACTGATGGACGGCAACACCCTGCGCGCCTCGGTCAGCGTCGCGGGCGTTCCCGCCGACTGGGCGGACCTGCCCCGGGAGACGACCGCCCTGCTCGTGGAGTTCCGGGCCCCCGACGCGGCCGGCCGGGACGCCTGCGCGCGCCGGGCCGCTCGGGCCCTCGACGGACTCGACCTGATCGCCCCGGTGGCCTCGGTCACCAACACCTTCACCAGCGACCCGAAGACCGTGGGCGGCTACTGGACGGCCCGCAAGGCCTTCGTCACCGCCGTCGGCGGAGCCCGCGCCCCCGGCACGACCCTGATCACCGAGGACTTCGCGGTACCGCCCTCCCGGCTGGCCGAAGCCTGCGCGGCGCTCCTCGAACTCCAGGCGCGGCACGGCTTCGACGCGGCCGTCGCCGGGCACGCCGCCCACGGCAACCTGCACTTCCTGCTCGCCTTCGACGCCGCGGACCCGGCCGACGTCGAGCGGTACGGGGCCTTCATGGACGCCTTCTGCCGGCTCACCGTGGAGCGCTTCGACGGCTCCCTGAAAGCCGAGCACTCCACCGGCCGCAACATGGCCCCCTTCCTCGAACTGGAATGGGGTCCCGAGGCGGCCGGGCTGATGTGGCGCACCAAGCGGGTCGTCGACCCGGACGGGGTGCTCGCCCCGCGCATCCTCCTCGACCGCGACCCCCGGGCCCATCTGCGCGGCCTGAAGACCATTCCGCAGGTGGAGGCGGTCGCCGACCCCTGCATCGAGTGCGGCTTCTGCGAACCGACCTGCCCCAGCAAGGACCTGACGACCACTCCGCGCCAGCGGATCGTGCTGCGCCGCGAGATGATGCGCCAGCAGCCCGGCTCCCCCGTGCTGGACGGGCTGCTCGGCGCCTACGGCTACGACGCTGTGGACACCTGCGCGGGCGACTCCACCTGCCGGCTGGCCTGCCCGGTCGGCATCGACACCGGGGCGCTGATGAGGGACTTCCGCCACCGCCGGCACGGCGCGCGCGAGGAGGCCGCCGCCGCGCTGGCCGCCCGGCGGTTCCGGACCGTCGAGGCCGCTGCCCGGCTGACGGTGGCCGCGGCGGACCACGTCACGCGTCGGGTCGGGGACCGGCTGCTCGAGGCGGTCACGGGGGCCGCGCGCAAGGCCGTACGACCGGACCTGCTGCCGGAGTGGCTGCCGCAGATCCCCGGCGCGGCCGCGCGGAGCCTGCCCGCGACCCGGCGGGTGGGCGCCTCGGCGGTGTACTACCCGGCCTGCGTCAACCGGATCTTCGCAGGACCCGAGGGCCGCCCCGGCCCCTCCCTGCCGGAGGCCGTGGTGGCCGTGTCGCAACGCGCCGGCAAGCCGGTCTGGATCCCCCGGGACGTGAAGGGCACCTGCTGCGCGACCATCTGGCACTCCAAGGGCTACGACGCCGGCACCCGGGAGATGGCCAACCGGATCGTCGGGGCGGCCTGGGGCTGGACGGCCGGCGGGCGGCTGCCGCTCGTCGTCGACGCCTCCTCGTGCACCCTGGGCATCGCGCACGAGGTGGTCCCGTACCTGACGGAGGACAACCGGGCGCTGCACGCGGAGCTGCGGATCGTCGACTCGGTCGTGTGGGCAGCGGAGGAACTGCTTCCGCACCTGGAGGTGCGGCGCAGGGTGGGCTCGGCCGTGCTCCATCCCACTTGCTCGATGCGGCACTTGGGCGACGAGGCGCAACTGCGGGCGGTGGCCGGGGCCTGCGCCGAGGAGGTGGTGGTCCCGGACGACGCGGGCTGCTGCGCCTTCGCGGGCGACCGGGGCATGCTGCACCCGGAGCTGACTGCCTCGGCCACGGCGCGCGAGGCGGTGGAGGTGACGGCGCGGGCCTTCGACGCGCACCTGTCGGCGAACCGGATGTGTGAGGTGGGCATGGACCGGGCGACCGGGCGAAGCTACTACTCGGCGCTGATCGAACTGGAGCACGCCACCCGCCCGTGAGCGCCGGTGTGCGCGACCCCGCTGAACAGGCACGCAGCCGTCCACCGGCTCCGCAGACCTCGTGGCGGAAGTGCTTCGCCGACGGAAAATCGATTGCCCGGGACCGGTCCGGAAGGCGAACCTTGCACGGTTTGGACCACTCGACCAGTCATGGGGCGTCATGCAGATCAGCGATCTTCCGTATCCGGATCCGGGGGTACCCGACGCTCGCTCAGGCCCCCGTTTCCTCCTGTGGCTGGGGCGCGGCCAACTCGGCGGACAGCTCAAGAGCCTGTGCTGGGGGATTCTGCACTTCTCCGGCGTCGCGGGGCTGCCGTACGCCGTGGGGCTGGGCGTCGACGCGGTCGTCGACCGCAACGCGAACCGGCTGCTGCTCGTCGGTGCGCTGCTCCTGCTGATCGGCGTCGCGATCTCGGTCGGCGACTCCATGCTCCACCGCACCGCCGTCACCAACTGGATCACCGCCGCCGCACGCGTGCAGCAACTGCTCGCGCGCAAGACGGCCGAACTGGGCTCCGCCCTGACCCGCCGGGTCGCCGCGGGCGAAGTCGTCGCGGTCTCCACGGGCGACGTGGAGAAGATCGGCTGGTTCGTCGAGGCGGTCTCCCGCTTCCTCGCGGCCGCCTTCGCGGTCGTCCTCGTCTGCATCGGCCTGCTGTTCTACGCACCCGCGCTGGGCGTGGTCGTGGCCATCGGCGTGCCGCTGATCGCCCTGGCCTCGCTGCCGCTGCTGCCGCGCGCCACCAAGCGCGCCGACATCCAGCGGGAGAAGGCGGGCAAGGCCACCGAGCTGGCCTCCGACACCGTCGCGGGGCTGCGCGTGCTGCGCGGCATCGGCGGTGAGGAGCTGTTTCTCGGCCGGTACCGCGAGGCCTCGCAGGAGGTCCGCAAGGCCGCCGTGCGCAGTGCCAGGATGTGGGCGCTGATCTCCGCGATCCAGGTGCTGCTCCCGGGCGCCCTGCTGATCACGGTGGTCTGGTACGGCGCCACGCTCGTCGTGGACGGGCGCATCGCGGTCGGTGAACTCGTCGCGGCGTTCAGCGCGGTGGCGACGCTGCTCTACCCGCTGCGGCACTTCGAGGAGATCGCCATGGCGTACTCCTTCTCGCGCCCTTCCGCCAAGCGGGCCGCCCGGGTGCTGTCGCTGACCCGGACGGACGCCCCCCAACGTCCCGCCGACGCCGACGCCGCTGCCGATGCCGATGCCGACGTCACCGTCGCGGCCGGGGCCGGCGCCGGCGCCGTGGAGGTACCGGCCGCCGGCGGGGACCTGTACGACCCGCGGACCGGGCTGCTGGCCCCCGCGGGCCGGTTCACCGCCGTCGTGTGCGGGGACCCGGACCTGGCGGGCCGGCTCGCGGAGCGCCTCGGCGGCCATCCCATGGACGGCGGGAAGGACGACGGAGAGGACCACGGGCCGTCGGTGCTCCTGAGCGGCGTGGCGCTGGACGAACTCCCGCTGGACACCGCGCGCACCCTGGTCCTCGTACAGGACAAGGATCCGGTGCTGCTGTCCGGGACCCTGCGCGAACTGTTCGACGTACCGGCTTCCGGCGCGGTCGAGCCCGGCGCGGCGCTGGCGGCCGCCCAGTGCGCGGACGTGCTGGACGCACTGCTGCAGTCGGCGCCGGACGGGGTCGAGGACCCGATGGACGCACGGATCACCGAGCGCGGCCGGTCGCTGTCCGGCGGGCAGCGCCAGCGTCTGGCGCTGGCCCGCTCCCTGGTCACCGACCCGGAGGTGCTGGTGCTCGACGAGCCGACCTCCGCGGTCGACTCGCACACCGAGGCACGGATCGCGGACGGGGTCGCAACCCTGCGCGCCGGTCGCACCACGGTGGTACTGGCCTCCTCGCCGCTGCTGCTGGACCGCGCGGACCGGGTCGTGCTCATCGACGGGGGCACGGTGGCGGCGGTCGGCACCCACCGCGAGCTGCTGCACCGCGAGCCGCTGTACCGGGCGGTGGTCACCCGCGAGACGGACGAGGAGCAGCAGGGGCGCCTCGCCGGGCTGGAACTGACAGAGCTCGAAGAAGTACTCACAGAGATCGAGGAATCCGCATGATCGGCGTGGCGCCACCGGAGTACGATCCGGCGGCCCCCCAGTCGGCCGCGACCCTGCCCGTGGGCACGTCCGCGACCGTACGGGGCTATGTGCGCGGCCTGTTCCGGCGCCACCGGCGGGCCTTCGTGCTGCTGGTGACCGTCAACGCGGTCGCGGTGATCGCCTCCATGGTCGGTCCGTACCTCCTGGGCCGGGTCGTGGACGATCTCGCGGAGGGGGCGCGCGAGCTCCATCTGGGGCGTGTGGCGCTGCTGTTCGCGCTGGCGCTCGCCGTCCAGACGTTCTTCGTCCGGCTGGTCCGGCTGCGCGGGGCGATGCTGGGCGAGGAGATGCTGGCCGATCTGCGCGAGGACTTCCTCGTACGGTCGGTCGGGCTGCCGCCCGGCGTGCTGGAGCGTGCCGGTACCGGTGACCTGCTGTCGCGGATCACCACCGACATCGACCGGCTGGCGAACGCCATGCGCGAGGCCGTGCCGCAACTGGCGATCGGCGTCGTCTGGGCCGGGCTGCTGTTCGGCGCTCTCGCGGTGACCGCGCCGCCGCTGGCGCTCGCCGCGCTGGTGGCGCTGCCGGTGCTGGTGATCGGCTGCCGCTGGTACTTCCGGCGCGCGCCGTCGGCGTACCGCTCGGAGGCGGCCGGCTACGCGGCGGTCTCGGCCGTGCTCACCGAGACGGTGGACGCGGGTCGCACGGTCGAGGCGCACCGTCTCGGACCGGACCGGATCGCGCTGTCGGAGCGGCGGATCAAGGAGTGGACGGCGTGGGAGCGGTACACGCTGTTCCTGCGGACGGTCCTCTTCCCCGTCATCAACGTCACGTTCGTGACGATCCTCGGCTCGGTGCTGATGATCGGCGGCTACTGCGTGATGCAGGGCTGGATGTCGGTGGGGCAGCTGACCACGGGCGCGCTGCTGGCGCAGATGCTGGTCGATCCGATCGGTCTGATCCTGCGCTGGTACGACGAACTTCAGGTCGCCCAGGTCTCGCTGGGCCGGCTGGTGGGCGTACGGGAGATCGAGGCGGACGCGGGGGACGCGAAGGTGGCTCCCGAGGGCCGGGACGTGCGGGCCGAGGAGGTCCACTTCGGCTACCGGGAGGGCGTGGACGTCCTGCACCAGGTGTCGATGTCCGTGCCGCCGGGCACCCGGATGGCACTCGTCGGGCCCTCGGGCGCGGGCAAGTCCACCCTGGGACGCCTGCTCGCGGGCATCTACGCGCCCCGGACCGGCGAGGTCACCCTCGGCGGGGCACGGCTGTCGCGGATGCCGGCGGAGCGGGTGCGCGAGCACGTGGCGCTGGTCAACCAGGAGCACCACGTGTTCGTGGGCTCCCTGCGCGACAACCTCCGCCTCGCACGGACGGGCGCCGACGACGCCGAGCTGTGGGCGGCGCTGGGCGCGGTCGACGCGGACGGCTGGGCGCGGGCCATGGAGGCCGGTCTGGACTCCGAGGTCGGTTCCGGCGGCACGGCACTGACCCCGGCGCAGGCGCAGCAGATCGCGCTGGCCCGGCTGGTGCTGGCGGACCCGCACACGTTGGTGCTCGACGAGGCCACCTCACTGCTGGACCCGCGTGCGGCACGGCACTTGGAGCGTTCGCTCGCCCGGGTGCTGGACGGGCGCACGGTCATCGCCATCGCCCACCGGCTGCACACCGCGCACGACGCGGACGTGATCGCGGTGGTCGAGGGCGGCCGGATCAGCGAGCTGGGCTCGCACGACGAGCTGGTCGCGGCAGACGGCGCTTACGCGGCACTGTGGCGGTCCTGGCACGGGTGACCCCCGCCGGTGGTTCGACGGGCGGCTCGGCTGACCGGCTGCCCGTCACGTGCCGGACGGGTCCTCGTGGTCGGTCCCCTGCGGGCCGTCCTCGAGGCGCCCGGTCACCACGAGGTTGCCGTCCGGGGTGCGCCGTGCGAGGTAGCCGGTGCGGAGGTGGCCGTCGGCGGTGAAGGAGCGCGCGTTGTGCTCGGGCGCCCGGTAGTAGCCTCGCGGGATGTGCGGGCCCCGCGCGAGGAGCTCGCCGGGCTCCCCGTCGGGCACGTCCTCGCCGTCGGCGTCGACGAGGCGGATCTCGTCGCCGGGCGAGAGCGGACGGCCCTGCGTGGTGAGCACGGTCTCGTCCGGATCGGCGGGCCGGGTGACGGTGAGCGGCCCCTCGGCCATGCCGAAGACCTGCTGCACGCGACAGCCCAGTTCGAGGCCCGTCCGTTCGGCGGTCGCCCGGTCCACGGGCCAGCCGCCGATCTGCACGAGACGCAGACTGCTCACGTCGGCCCGGACCGCGGGCAGTGCGTCGAGCCAGCGCGTGGCGACGGCGGGCACGAGCGAGGTGACGGTGACCCGCTCCCGCTCGATGGCCCGAAGGCTTTCCGCCGGTGCCGGATCCTCGACCAGGACGACGGTGCCGCCGGCGGAGAGGGTCCCGACGATGCCGGGGCAGCCGAAGGCGAAGTCGGAATCGGCGGGCAGCGCGGCGAGGTACACGTCGTCCTCGGTGAGCGAGACCAGTTCGGCGGCGGTCTGCGCCTGGTGGACGTAGTCGTTGTGGGTGCGCGGAACGAGCCTGGGCTCCTCGCCGTCGCCGCCGGACAGCAGGAGGAACGCCACCTGGCCGGCGCTCTGCGCGAGCGCCCGGTCGGGCGGGGAGTCGATGGACCCCAGCGGGAAGTAGTGGCAGCCCGACGGGTCGGTCGTGAAGCCGCCGTACGGGGACGAGGTGCCCGGCGCCTCCAGGGGGAACACCCGCCGCAGGAAGGGCCCTCGGGCCGCGATGTCCGCGGCCATCGCCGTGTGGTCGAAGCCCTGGTAGGTCGAGGGACCGACGTAGCCGACGGCCTGGGTGATCCACGCGATGGGGGACATCTCGGACGCGCGGTACGAGACCGGGCACAGGACGGGGACCATACCGGCGCGCATCAGCGCGAAGACGGTGATGACGAACTCGGGGACGTTCGGCAGCTGGACGACGACCCGCTGCCCGGGCCGCAGGCCGCGCAGCCGGAATCCGGCGGCCATGCGGTCCACGCGCCGGTTCAGGTTCGCGTACGTGAGGCGGGTGGCGCCGTGCACGAGGGCGGTCCGCGGTCCGTACTGCAGGGCCCAGCCGCGCAGCAGGCTGTCCAGCGTGTCGCCGCGCCAGTGCCCGGCCATCCAGTAGCGGTCGACGAACTCCTCGGGCCAGGGCGTGCAGCCCTCGAGCATGCGTGTCATTCGCTTCCTTCCCCGCCGTCCTGACCCTGGCAACCCAATCCGTCAACATCCCTGCGCACAATGCGCTTTCCTGACCATGGACGCCGAATTGGATCAGCGGAACGACCAAGTCGCGCCGCTGACCAGGGGGAATGGTCCGGCCTGACGGGCTGACGGGCTGACGGGCCGGCGGGCTAGGGGCCGAGGAGCGGCAGGGCGGGGAAGGCGTGGTCCTGCCAGATCAGGCGGGAGGCCTCCTCCGGGTAGGCGGTGAGGGCCGGCCGGGGGCCGAAGAGCTGTACGAGGCGCTGCCCGGTGTCGTACGCGGGCCAGCCGGGGTCGCCGTGGGCCGCGAACGCCGTCCAGGCTGCCCGCATGCGCGCGGACAGCTCCTCCGCCTCCGGGAACGGGCTCTCGCCGATCAGCACGGCGGGCTGGCCGCGGTCCAGGTTGCCGAAGACCAGCGGAACGTCGAGGCCGTGGCAGGCGCCGAGGGCGCCGCCCATCCCCGGGGCGGACCAGGTCAGCTCGTAGACGTGGGCACGGCCGCCGGCGGCGGTCTGGGCCTGGGCGAGGTGGAGGGACGGCATGCGGAACAGCCAGTCGGAGCCGACCGTCTCGTACAGCTCGTCCGGGCCGGCGGCCGGGAAGGCCTCACGGTAGCGGTGTGGGGCGTCCTGACCGGGGCCGAAGACGTCCAGGGCGGTCTGCGCCTGCTCCGGAGTGACCTGGCCGAGCAGTCCGTCGAGTGCGGTGAGCAGCCGTGTTTCGTCGCGGGTGTGGCCGACGATCAGTTCGATGTCCCGGCCGGCGCCGTCGGCCAGGGCCTGCCACGGCGTGACGGGCAGGGTCTCGCCGTCGACGACGGGCGAGAACGGGATCGCGCGGTGCGCGACGGGCCCCCAGCGATCCGCCCAACGGTCCATCTTGGCGCCGACCGCGTCACCGGCGGCGGACAGCCGGGCGGGGTCCACCCCGGACAGGTCGGCCCGTGTGGGCCGCAGCCCGAGCTCGGCGGCGCAGGCGGAGGCGATGTCGGCGGCCAGTTCCGGCGAGAAGAAGGTGCCCTGCACGCTCTGCGCGACGGCGCGGCCGAAGAGACCGGCCGCTCGCGGCATCGCCAGCAGCGCGGCGACCGATCCGGCGCCCGCCGACTGGCCGAAGACGGTGACGCGGCCCGGGTCGCCGCCGAACGCCCGGATGTTGTCGCGCACCCACTCCAGCACGGCGGCCTGGTCCAGCAGGCCCCGGTTGGCGGGCGCACCCTCGATCTGCCCGAACCCCTCCAGGCCCACCCGGTAGTTGAACGTCACCACGACGACACCGCCGTCACGCGCCAGACGGCCGCCGTCGTACTCGGGAAGGCCCGACATGCCGATCGAGTAGGCGCCGCCCTGGATCCACACCATCACCGGCAGCCCCGCGCCCGGGCCCGGCTCGGGCGACCAGACGTTGGCCGTGAGCCAGTCGTCGCCCGCCGCGTCCCGGGCCAGTGCATCCATGCCGAAGTGGCCGCCCTGCGGGGGCGGCGGGCCGTACGACACTGCGGGCCGCACCCCGTCCCATCCGCGTACGGGCCTCGGTGCGGCGAAACGCAGCGGGCCGACCGGCGGCTCGGCGAACGGGATGCCGCGGAAGACCGCGACACCGTCCTCGCGTGCGCCTCGGAGCGCCCCGCCCGTCACACGGACTTCCGGCCGGGACCCGGAGGCCTCGGACGCGACAACGGTCATCACAGCTCCTTCGCTGGGCGGCGGGACGTTCCGGATCATCCCGCTGCCGCATGCTGCGCGCCAGCGAATTAGGGAGCTGCCGGCGCGAGCCGGAAGGCGGATCTAGAAGAAACCGAGGGCCGAGGCGCCGCCGAAGCCGCCCAGCAGGACGAAGACCGGCATGAGGACCTTGAGCTCCACCCAGCTGCCGGCGCGGAAGCGCATCATCTTGGGCGGGCCGATCGGGTACCAGCGCTTGCCGGCGATCGGGATGGGCCACAGGACCGGACAGCCGGAGACGGTCAGCGCGTCGCCGATGTCGTGGACCAGGGCGCCGAGCACGATCGGCAGGCCGAGCCAGAGGTACTCCTGGCCCGGGCCGGTGAACAGCCAGCCCGCGCCGTTGCCGGGCTGGTCGAGCACTCCGGCCAGGATCCACGCGCTGGTCGCACCGAGCAGCCAGACCAGGACGTCGCTGGACATCCGGGCCGCCCGCCACAGCAGGCCCTCGACCGCCAGCACCAGGTGCACGAAGAGCAGGGCGAGCACGCCCCAGCGGCCGGCGGTGACGGCGAGCACGGAGGCTCCGCCGCCTATCAGGACGGCCCAGAGCCACGTGTGCGTCAGTGTGCGGTGGCCGCCGGTGCGGCGGGCGTCCTTCTTGGAGCGGGTGGACTTGTAGACGGCGTAGGAGATCTTGTCGACCACCTCGCACAGGCCCCTGGAGAGCGGGCCGAAGGCGCGCGAGATCGTCGCCGACTTGTGGTCGAGGTCCGGGGCCAGAGCCGCCCCGGCGCAGATCAGCGCGCCGACGACGAGGACGGGCCACGGCATGGGGTGTCCGGCGGCCGCGGTCGCCGCGCCCACCCCCAGCCAGGCCGCTGCCCCGGACAGTGAGTGCGCCGGACCCATCATGGTCGTTTCCCGCCCCGCTGGTGTTGTGGTCGGGCCCCGTCGACTGTTTCGTTCGGGCCCCATCGACGGCACAGCGTACCGTCGGTGATCTTCCTCCCGTCCGCCGGTTCCCTGATCCGGGGGGAAGCCAGGCAAGATGGGGGGTGTGACCCTCATTGATCAGCTCCCGCCGAACGCCGACCCCGACGCCCTCTTCGAGGCTTTCTCCTCGTGGGCGGAGGGCCAGGGCATCACCCTGTACCCGGCTCAGGAGGAGGCGCTGATCGAGGTCGTCTCCGGGGCGAACGTGATCCTGTCCACGCCGACCGGCTCCGGCAAGAGCCTCGTCGCGGCCGGTGCGCACTTCACGGCCCTGGCCCAGGACAAGGTCACCTTCTACACCGCTCCGATCAAGGCCCTGGTGTCGGAGAAGTTCTTCGACCTGTGCAAGCTCTTCGGCACCGAGAACGTCGGCATGCTGACCGGCGACGCCTCCGTGAACGCGGACGCCCCGGTGATCTGCTGCACCGCCGAGGTGCTGGCCTCCATCGCCCTGCGCGACGGGAAGCACGCCGACATCGGCCAGGTCGTGATGGACGAGTTCCACTTCTATGCCGAGCCGGACCGCGGCTGGGCCTGGCAGATCCCGCTGCTGGAGCTGCCGCAGGCACAGTTCGTCCTGATGTCGGCGACCCTCGGCGACATGAAGCGGTTCGAGGAGGACCTGACCCGGCGCACGGGCCGGCCCACCTCGGTGGTCCGCTCCGCGACCCGGCCCGTCCCGCTGTCCTACGAGTACGTCACCACGCCGATCACCGACACGATCACCGAGCTGCTGGAGACCCGGCAGGCTCCGGTCTACATCGTGCACTTCACCCAGGCCCAGGCGGTCGAGCGGGCGCAGTCGCTCATGAGCATCAACATGTGCACCCGCGAGGAGAAGGACAAGATCCAGGACCTGATCGGCAACTTCCGCTTCACCACCAAGTTCGGCCAGAACCTTTCCCGCTACGTCCGGCACGGGATCGGCGTGCACCACGCCGGCATGCTGCCCAAGTACCGCCGCCTGGTGGAGAAGCTCGCCCAGGCCGGTCTGCTGAAGGTCATCTGCGGTACGGACACCCTCGGCGTCGGCGTCAACGTCCCGATCCGCACGGTGCTGTTCACGGCGCTCACCAAGTACGACGGCAACCGAGTCCGGACGCTGCGCGCCCGCGAGTTCCACCAGATCGCCGGCCGCGCCGGCCGGGCCGGATTCGACACGGCGGGCTATGTGGTCGCGCAGGCGCCGGAGCACGTCATCGAGAACGAGAAGGCCCTCGCGAAGGCGGGCGACGACCCGAAGAAGCGCCGCAAGGTGGTGCGCAAGAAGGCTCCCGAGGGCTTCGTCGCCTGGTCGGACACCACCTTCGAGAAGCTCATCGCCGCCGACCCGGAGGCGCTGACGTCGCGCTTCAAGGTCACCAACATCATGCTGCTGTCGGTCATCGCCCGGCCGGGCGACGCCTTCAAGGCGATGCGCCACCTCCTGGAGGACAACCACGAGCCCCGCAAGGCCCAGCTGCGGCACATCCGCCGGGCCATCGCGATCTACCGCTCGCTGCTGGACGGCGGTGTGGTCGAGAAGCTCGACACCCCGGACGCGGAGGGCCGCACGATCCGGCTCACCGTCGACCTCCAGCAGGACTTCGCGCTCAACCAGCCGCTGTCCACCTTCGCTCTGGCCTCCTTCGACCTGCTGGACCCGGAGTCGCCCTCGTACGCGCTGGACATGGTGTCCGTCGTGGAGTCCACGCTGGACGACCCGCGCCAGATCCTGGCCGCCCAGCAGAACAAGGAGCGGGGCATCCAGGTCGGCCAGATGAAGGCCGACGGCATCGAGTACGAGGAGCGGATGGAGCGTCTCCAGGACGTCACCTATCCCAAGCCGCTCGAAGAGCTGCTCTTCCACGCCTACGACGTGTACGCCAAGAGCCACCCGTGGGTGCGCGACCACCCCGTCTCCCCGAAGTCGATCATCCGCGACATGTACGAACGCGCGATGACCTTCACCGAGTTCACCTCCTTCTACGAGCTGGCCCGCACCGAGGGCATCGTGCTGCGCTACCTGGCGAGCGCGTTCAAGGCGCTCGACCACACCATCCCCGACGACCTCAAGTCCGAGGACCTCCAGGACCTGATCGAATGGCTCGGCGAACTGGTCCGCCAGGTCGACTCCAGCCTGCTCGACGAGTGGGAGCAGCTGGCGAACCCGGAGGTGGAGACGGCGGAGCAGGCCCAGGAGAAGGCCGACCAGGTCAAGCCGGTCACCGCGAACGCGCGCGCCTTCCGCGTCCTGGTCCGCAACGCGATGTTCCGCCGGGTGGAGCTGGCCGCCCTCGACCACGTCAACGTGCTGGGCGAGCTGGACGCCGAGTCCGGCTGGGACGCCGACGCCTGGGGCGAGGCGATGGACGGGTACTGGGACGAGTACGACGACCTCGGCACCGGCCCCGATGCGCGCGGCCCCAAGCTGCTCCAGATCGAGGAAGACCCGGCGCACGGCCTGTGGCGCGTCCGCCAGACCTTCGCCGACCCCAACGGGGACCATGGCTGGGGCATCAGCGCCGAGGTCGACCTCGCGGCCTCCGACGAGGAGGGCCGGGCTGTCATCCGGGTCACCTCGGTCGGCGAGCTCGGCGCCCTCTGACCTGCTCCGGCATCCCGCCGGCCCGTCCGGACCCGACAGTGGAGATCCTCTGATGACGAACCCCGCCGAGAGACTGGTCGATCTGCTCGATCTGGAGCAGATCGAGGTCAACATCTTCCGCGGCGCGAGCCCGCAGGAATCCCTCCAGCGCGTCTTCGGCGGCCAGGTCGCCGGCCAGGCGCTGGTGGCTGCGGGCCGCACCGTCGAGAGCGACCGCCCGGTCCACTCACTGCACGCGTACTTCCTGCGCCCCGGCATCCCCGGGGTGCCGATCGTGTACCAGGTGGAGCGGGTGCGCGACGGGCGGTCCTTCACCACGCGCCGGGTCACCGCGGTCCAGCAGGGCAAGACGATCTTCAATCTCACCGCCTCCTTCCATCAGCCGGAGGAGGGCAGCATCGAGCACCAGCTGCCTCCTCACCACGTCCCCCATCCGGACACGCTCCCCAAGGTCGCGGACGAGATCCGCGAGCACCTCGGGTTGCTGCCGGAGGCGCTGGAGCGGATGGCCCGCCGCCAGCCCTTCGACATCCGGTACGTGCACAGGCTCCGCTGGACTCCGGAGGAGCTCAAGGGCGCCGACCCCCGCAGCGCGGTGTGGATGCGCGCGGTCGGCCCGCTGGGCGACGACCCGCTCGTGCACACCTGCGCCCTGACCTACGCCAGTGACATGACCCTCCTCGATGCCGTGCGCATCCCCGTGGAGCCCCTGTGGGGCATGCGCGGTTTCGACATGGCCTCGCTCGACCACGCCATGTGGTTCCACCGGCCGTTCCGGGCGGACGAGTGGTTCCTGTACGACCAGGAGTCACCCATCGCGCACGGCGGGCGCGGTCTCGCCCGGGGCCGGATCTACGACGTGGAGGGCAGGCTGCTGGTCTCCGTGGTCCAGGAGGGCCTCTTCCGTCCGTACCCCGCCAAGCCGTCCGACCCGGCCCGGCCGTCCGAGCCCGCCCCGAAGAACTGAGCACGCCCATGGCCACCTCCGCCCTCCCCTGCCCCTGCGGGCTGCCCGCCGCGTACCCGGAGTGCTGCGGCCGCTTCCACTCCGGGGCCCAGCAGGCACCCACCGCCGAGCGCCTGATGCGCTCCCGGTTCAGCGCCTTCGCCGTCGGCGACACCGCCTACCTCCTGCGCTCCTGGCACCCCTCGACCCGGCCCGCCCATCTCGACCTGGACCCCGGGACGCGCTGGGAGCGGCTGGAGATCCTCGCCACCGAGCGCGGCGGGATGTTCGAGACGGAGGGCTCTGTGGAGTTCCGGGCCCACTACCGCGAGGGCCGGCACACGGGCTCGCTGCACGAGCACAGCAGCTTCTCCCGTGAGGCCGGGGCCTGGGTCTACGTCGGCCCCCTCTCCCCCGTCGACTTCGACTGATCCCGCGCGCCCGTCAGGGCGAAGTCCAGGCTGGTGCGGTACCAGCGGATCTCGTCCGGCGGCCCGGCCTTCAACAGCCCCAGCGCCACCGCCGCGGACGCCGGGAGCTGCGGATGCCCGTAGGGCGGGGGCGGTGCGAGCGCGGCCAGGACGATCCGCTCCGCCGGGTCGGGCACGGCCTCCCGCAGCTCGTCCTCGGGGAGTACGGAGGCCAGTACGGCAGCGCGCTCCCAGGGGTCGGCGGTACGTCTCAGCAGCAGCCCGACGTGCCGCCCTCGCCACCGGCGCGGGCGCAGATCCGCCTTGGCCGCCATGAGCTCCCGGTCGGCCGGAGGTGCGATCCCGCTCAGCATCCCGGGCTCCCGCACCGCGAACGTTCGTAGCTCTGCGGCCAGATAGAGCCACACCACGGCCCGGTACCGGTTGATCCGGTAGCCGACCGGGGTGACGTGCCCGCAGCGCGCGAGGCGGGTGAACCGGCTCGGGCCGACCCCCAGGACCTCGGCCGCGGCCCCCGCTCCTGCCACGGCCTCGACCTGCTCGCGCAGCCCGTCCGGTCCGCCCGCGGCCGTCCTGGCCCGGTCCAGCTCCGCCCGTGCGTACCGCGCGGCCCCGCCCGTCGCCGGCCGCCCCGCCCGCACGATCCCCAGCTGGACGGCCCTGGCGAACTCGCTGCGGCTCAGCCCCAGTTCCCCGGCGGCCTGCACGCCGCCCACCAGCACATCCACATCACCGCCACCGCCTTGGACAGCCGCGGCCTTCTCCACGCGCTCGGTCACCTCGGCGTCCCGCAGCGCGGTCCCCATCTGCATCATCACGGTCCTCCCCCACGAGTGGCGATTACTCTGTGTGAAGACCGTAACTCAGTGCAACGACGTCCCGCGCGGCCTGTGGACAACCCTCCGGAGCGGCCCCGCCCCCCCAGAGTCGGCCGCCGGGCTCACCCGGCGGACTCAGTCGCCGCTCAGACGCGACGCCGCTCAGCCGCCGGTGATGCGCCGCTCCGCGACGCCCAGGTGCTCGCCCACCCGGTTGACCAGCAGCGTCATCTCGTACGCGACCTGGCCGATGTCCGCCTCGGCCGCGCTCAGCACGCACAGGCTGCTGCCCGCACCCGCCGCCATGACGAAGAGGACCCCTTCGTCGTACTCGACCATCGTCTGCCGGACCTCGCCGGCCCTGAAGTGCCGCCCGGACCCCTTCGCCAGGCTCTGCAGACCGGCCGCGACGGCCGCCAGGTGCTCGGCGTCCTCCCGCGCCAGTCCCGCGCTCGCCCCCGTCACCAGGCCGTCGTTGGACAGCACCACCGCATGCCGCACCTGCTGGACCCTGCGCGTCAGGTCGTCCAGCAGCCAGTCCAGTTGCTTGTCCAGTGCCATTCCCAGCCCCTCCCCGTTGACGCGGCCTCCCGGCCGCGCCCCACCCCGCGTAGTCGTGCCGCAAGCCTTCCCCACCAGCGCCTTTCGAGCAAGGAGGATGTCCCCATGGCGAAGAAGATGACTCAAGAGGAGTGGCGGGCGTTCGTCTCGCATTCCACCCGCACCGGAAAGCTCTCCACCGTCCGCGAGGACGGCAGCCCGCACATCGCCCCCATCTGGTTCGTGCTGGACGGCGATTCCTTCGTGTTCAACACCGGCAAGGACACCGTCAAGGGGCGCAACCTGGCCCGCGACGGCCGGGTCGCGCTCTGCGTGGACGACGACCGGCCGCCGTTCTCGTACGTCGTGCTCCAAGGCCGCGCCGAGATCAGCGGATACGCCGACGACGCGGACGAGTTGCTCACCTGGGCGACCCGGATCGGCGCCCGCTACATGGGCGAGGAGCGCGCGGAGTCCTTCGGCCGTCGCAATGCCGTCCCGAGCGAACTCCTCGTCCGGGTCCCGATCGACAAGGTGATCGCCTTCGCCGGCATCGCGGACTGACCGGTCCCGAGTGGAGCCGCAGGCCGGTTCACACGGAATCGGCCTGTGGCTCCACCGACTCCAGCAGCCGGGCGGTGTGCACCCGCCCGGCGTACTCGACCAGCCTGATCAGCACTTCCTTCCCCGAGTCCTTGTCCCGCGCGTCACACAGCACCACCGGCGTCCCCTGTTCCAGATCCAGCGCCCGCGACACGTCGTGCGCCCCGTACCGCCGCGCGTCCGTGAAGCAGTTGACGGCCACCACGAAGGGGATGCGCCGGTGCTCGAAGTAGTCCACCGCCGGGAAGCAGTCCTCCAGCCGCCGCGTGTCGGCGAGCACCACCGCGCCGAGCGCACCCTGCGACAACTCGTCCCACAGGAACCAGAACCGGTCCTGCCCCGGGGTGCCGAACAGGTACAGGGCCAGCCCGGAGCGGATGGTGATCCGCCCGAAGTCCATGGCCACGGTGGTCGTCGTCTTCTGGTCCACGCCGCCCGTGTCGTCGACCAGTTCGCCCGCCTCGCTCAGCAGCTCCTCCGTCCGCAGCGGACGGATCTCGCTCACCGCGCCCACCATGGTGGTCTTGCCGACCCCGAAGCCGCCCGCCACCAGGATCTTCAGCGCGAGCGAGGCCAGTTCGGCCTCCTCCCGGGGGCCGGGATCCACGTCCACGTCCACGTCGACGTCCGGGCCCGGGGCCGATCCGGCAGGTCCGTTGTCATGCTGTCCCATCAAAGCGCTCGCAATCCCTCGATGACTTCACGCAAAATCCGCTCGTCCGGCAGTTGTGCGGGCGGTACCGGCCGGCTGACCTTGACGTGCCCGCCCTCCAGCAGGTCCCCGAGCAGGACCCGCACCACCCCCACCGGAAGGTCGGCGTCGGCGGCGAGTTCCGCCACCGACTGGGTCTCGGACCGGCAGAGTCCGAGCAACGCCCGGTGTTCGGGCCCGAGCAGCGACTCGGCCGCCTCGTCCGCGCCCTCCGGATCCA
The DNA here is from genome assembly GCF_045160965.1 of Streptomyces sp. NBC_00207. Classification (NCBI taxonomy): domain Bacteria; kingdom Bacillati; phylum Actinomycetota; class Actinomycetes; order Kitasatosporales; family Streptomycetaceae; genus Streptomyces; species Streptomyces sp. NBC_00207. The sequence goes on from NZ_CP130715.1 coordinate 1,576,492, forward strand.
CCACGACCAGCGCGATCAGATCGAAGCGGACCCCGTGGGGTCCCGGCTTCGTGCGGCCGCCGGTCATGGCGTACGGACGGACGAGCGGGCCCGCCTCGGCGTCGTACCACTGGCCGTTCATGTGCCGGACCGCCGCCCTCAGCCGGCAGCCGGCGGCCGCGCCGCGAACCGGGGCGGCGTGTAGAGGTGCTCGCCGACCCGCTTCACCAGACGGGCCATCTCGTAGGCGATCAGGCCGATGTCGGCGCTGGCGGCGCTGAGCACGGCGAGACAGGAGCCGTCTCCGGCGGCCGCGACGAAGAGGAAGCCCTCGTCCATCTCGACCATCGTCTGGCGCACGCCCCCGGCGTGGAAGTGCCGGCCCGCGCCCTTGGCGAGGCTGTGGAAGCCGGAGGCCACCGCCGCAAGGTGCTCGGCGTCCTCCCGGCTGAGCGCACTGGAGGCGCCGACCGCCAGCCCGTCGTTGGAGAGGACCACGGCGTGCCGGACCTCTCGGACCCGGCGCACCATGTCGTCCAGCAGCCAGTCCAGTTCGCCGGACCTGCGTACCCCGTCCAGGTCGATCCTCTGGTGTTCGATCATCACAGTTCTCCTTCGCTGCCTGCGTGGGGGGAGTTCTCCTGGGCGCCGCGGACCCAGCCGGCCCGGTAGGCCGCCATCCGGTCCCGGGCCTGCTCCGGGCTGCGGCCCGGCGGGTCCTCGGGGACGCGGGCACCGGCGGGGGCCTTGGGGGCCGGGGCCTCCCGGAGCTGCGGGACGAGGCTGGCCTGGCGCACCCGGCGCGGCAGTTCCGTCACCGAGGCCGAGGGGGCCGACGCCGCCTGGGTACGGGGAACCGCGCCGCCGGGGGCGCGCGGCCGCAGCGGCGCCACGGGGGCCGGGCGCTGCTCCTCGGGTGCGGGGGTCCGGTCCGGAGCCGGGGCAGGAGCCGGAGCCTGCGCCGGATCCGGAGCCGGGATGCCGCGCGGGTCCTCCCGTACCGCCGAGCCGCGCGCGTCCTCCCGTACGACGGTCATGGTGTGCGGCGGCTCCGCCTGCGCCGCCGGCTCCGGTGGCGGCGCGGCGGCCGGGTGCTCGGGGCCGGGGCGGGTGGCGGGGCCGGGGGCGCCGACCGTGAGGGCGCCCTGGAGCATGGAGTTCGGCAGGAGCACCACCGCGGTGGTGCCGCCGTAGGGCGACGTGCGCAGGTGGACCTTCACTCCGTGGCGGGCCGCGAGGCGGCTGACCACGAAGAGCCCGAGCCGGTCGCTGTCGAAGAGGTCGAGCGCCTCGGACTGCTCGATGCGGCGGTTGGCGTCGCCGAGGGTTTCGCGGCCCATGCCGAGCCCGCGGTCCTCGACCTCCAGGACGTAGCCGGCGCCGACGGGTTCGCCGCTGACCCGGACCTTGGTGTGGGGCGGGGAGAACTGTGCGGCGTTCTCGATGAGTTCGGCGAGCAGGTGGGTGAGGTCGGCGACGGCGCCCCCGACCACGGCGGCCTCGGCGAGCTGGCGGACCTCGATGCGCGGGTACTCCTCGATCTCGGAGACCGCGGCCCGTACGACGTTGGTGAGGGGGACCGGCATCCGCCAGGCCCGGCCCGGGGCCGCGCCCGACAGGATGATCAGACTTTCCGCGTGCCGGCGCATCCGGGTGGTGAGGTGGTCGAGGCGGAAGAGGTCGCCGAGCTCGTTCGGATCGTCGGCGCGCCGCTCCATCGAGTCGAGCAGGGTGAGCTGCTTGTGCACGAGGACCTGGCTGCGGCGGGCGAGGTTGACGAAGACGCCGGAGATCCCGCTGGCGAGCTCCGCCCGCTCGACGGCGGCGCTGAGCGCGGCCCGGTGGACGGTGCCGAGCGCCTCGCCGACCTGGGTGATCTCGTCGTCGGCGGGCGGCCCGGGCGGGGTCTCGGCGGTGACGTCGATGTCCTCGCCGGCGCGCAGCCGTTCCATGGCCTGCGGGAGTTTGCGATGGGCGATCTCCAGGGCCGTGTTGCGCAGCGAGACCAGCTCCACGACCAGCGCGCGGCCGATCCGTACGGAGATGACGAGCGAGGCGGCGACCGCCGCCAGGCCCAGCAGTACGGCGGCGCCGGCCGGGCTCAGCGCCCCTTCGGCGAGCGGGTCGGCCCGGTCGGTGGCCGCGGCGTGCGCGGACTCCTCGATCTCCAGCATCGAGGCGCCGATGCCGCTGTGGGCGGCCTCCCAGCCGGCGGGCGCCCCTCGGCTGTCCTTGGAGGTGCCGGCGGCCAGCGCACGGTCCTCGGCGCCGGTGAGGTCGGCGTAGGCGGCGCTCTTGGCGACGGACTGCCAGGCGGCCTGCTGGGCGGCGGGAAGGTCGCGGGCCGCGGAGTCGGTGAGCGCACGGCGCGCCTCGATGGCGCCGGTCAGCTGCCGAAGCGTTTCGGCGGTACGCGGGCCCGGTACGGCGAGCAGGGCGTCCTCCCGCGACAGGAGTTCCCCGGCGCGGGCGAATTCGAGCAGGACGCGGGCGTCGGGGCCGAGTTCGGCGTCCTCGCCGCCGGTCAGGGCGCCGCCCACGGCGAGGGCGGAGTCGACCACGCGGGTGTAGATCTCGTAGGCCGCCTCGGGGGTGGCGCGGCGGTCGGTGATGTCCTTGCGGGCCGATTCCAGAGCCTCGGCGGCGGCGACGAACGTGCCGAGGCGGACCACGATGTCGGAACGGTATTCGCCGGAGTCGGCGACGGTGTGCCGGTCGCCGAGCCGCAGCCGCCGGACGGCGCTGTCGGTGCGGCGGGCCAGCCGGTCCAGGGTTTCGGGGTCGGCGGTGGGGTCGGCGATGAGGCGGATGGCGGCCCGCCGCTCGGCTTGGAGTTCGGTGACGGCGGCGGCGACGGGGGTGCGTATCTCGGCGTCGGCCTGGTGGATGCGGCTGAGGCGGGCGATGTCCTGGGCGGTGGTGACGGTGGCGAAGGCCCAGAGGGCGAGGAGCGAGACGACCGGGACCATCAGCAGGGAGACGATCTTCGCGCGGACGGTGGCGGGGCGCAGCCGCAGGCGGGGTCCGCGTTCGCGCGGTGCGGCCTGGGTGCCCGGGCGGGGCTGGGGTGCCTGGTTCTCCGCCGTTTCCTCGGCGGGCGGTCCCGCGTGGGCCCGGCGGCCGCGTGCCGGGGGCGCGGGCAGCCGCGGCGCCGCTGCTTCCGGTTTTCTGCGGGGTGTTCGCATGGGCTCCTCGTTCCGGGCGGTGCCTACGGGTGCGGTGGCGGGGGGCGGCGGTTGGGTGCGGGGCCGACGTTCGGCGGGGGGCGGATCAACGGGGCGGCGGGGCGGCGGCTCCGGACGGGAGGGGCCGGAAGCCGGATCAGTGCGCGGGCACGGTGTGCTCCCCGAGGTGCTGGGCGGCCGAAGCGGAGGCGGCCCGCTCGTCGGCCGTCGGGGAGAGTGCGACGAAGGCGGCGGTGATGAACAGGTAGGAGCCCAGGCCGACGGCGAGCGGGAAGATGAACTGCATGGCCGTGGCGCCGGGCAGGGCCGCGTCCGAGGGGCTGACGCTGACCGCGACGGCCATCATCCCGGTGTAGTGCATGCTGCTGACCGCGGCGCCCATGACGAGCGAGGCGACGGCGACGGCCACCGGTGACTTGATGTTGAGCGCGGCCCACAGGGCCGCGGTGGCCGCGACCACGGCGATGGCGACGGAGAGGCCCACGGTGAGCGGGTCGTAGGAGACCTCGCCGTGCAGCCGCAGGGCCGCCATGCCCAGGTAGTGCATGCTGGCGACGCCCAGCCCGGTGGTGAGGCCGCCCAGGACGAGCGACCGGCCGCGGTCCTTGCCGTAGCCGACGGCGAAGACCCCGGCGCCGACGACCAGCACGGCGACGAGCAGGCTGAGGATGGTGAGCGGCACGTTGTAGTGGATCTCGGTGCCGTTGACCTCGAAGCCGAGCATCGCGACGAAGTGCATCGTCCAGATGCCGGTGCCGATGGCGGAGGCCGCGGTGAGGAGCCAGTTGCGGCGGGAGGCGCCCGTCGCGGCGAGCGCGCGGACGGTGCAGCGCAGCCCGAGGGCGGCACCGATCGACGCCATCACGTATGACAGCGCGGGTGTCAGCCACCCGTAGGCGGCGTGGTCCAGATGTCCCAGGTGTCCCATGGCCAACGGACGCTAGTCCGGGTGAGAGCGCGAACTGGGGGCGCATTTCGAAAGACGCTGGAACTGCTGGAATATGACAGAGCTACGTTCATCTTCGATCACACCACGTGCCACCTTGCGCACGGTCCGCAGGCACTCGGGCGTACGCCGGTGCGGGATCATGGGCGCATGAGCGAAGACCACACACACGTGCAGGAGTTCTTCGGGGCGCGCGCCGCCGACTGGGACCGCAAGTTCCCCGCCGACGGGCCCGCCTTCGCCACCGCCGTGGCCGAGTTCGGGCTGCGGCGCGGGGACCGGGTGCTCGACGCGGGCTGCGGTACCGGCCGGGCCCTGACCGCGCTGCGGGCCGCCGTGGGGGACGCCGGAACGGTGCTCGGCGCCGACCTCACCCCGCAGATGCTGGCCGCCGCGCAACGGGCCGGGCGGGGCGCCGAGGGCACCCTGCTGCTCGCCGACGTGGCCCGGCTGCCGCTGCGCGACGGGGTGCTGGACGCGGTGTTCGCCGCCGGGCTCATCGCCCACCTGCCGGACCCGGGGGCGAACCTGCGCGAGCTCGCCCGGGTGGTCCGCCCCGGCGGCCGGCTCGCACTCTTTCACCCGATCGGGCGAGCGGCCCTCGCCGCTCGCCATGGCCGCGAGCTGACCCCCGAGGACATGCGGGCCGAGCACAATCTCGGCCCGCTGCTGGCGGGTTCGGGCTGGGAGATGACCTCGTACGCCGACGAGGACGCCCGCTTCCTCGTGCTGGCCGTACGCCACCCGTGACCTGCGTCGGTACGCCGACTCCGCGCCCGGGGTCCGCTGACGCCCCCGGGATCACGCCGGAGGCTGTGCCTCCGCTCCGGCGGGCCGGCGGGGATGCGGAACGGGGCAGCCGCCCGAGCCGGGCACCGGGAACGTGCCGAGCTCGCCCACGTCGTAGCCGTCGGGGTACCCCTTGATCTCCGGGTTCTGGCGGGCGTAGTGCGGGTCCCGGCGCGGGGGCAGCAGCCGCACCGCGCGGCCGCGCAGCCACAGGGCGCCGTGGACCAGCCGCCGGACCCGGGGGCGCGGGGCCTCGTACCGGAAGGCGCCCAGCAGCGGCTCGTCGAGGAGGGCGAGGCTCGCGCGGCGCACGGCGGGGGCGAGCGGCGTCGGGTACCAGGAGGCCATCAGGTCGAGCGTGGAGTCGGCGACCTTGCGGGCGCCCTCGTCCCAGCCGAAGTGGGCCTCCTCGTAGGCGTTCAGGGTGTCCTCGAACTCCTCGTAGGAGTCCGGGATGTCCGTGATGCCCAGGTGCCGGCCGAGGGTGGCGTAGTAGTTGGCACACGCCCGGCGCTCGTGGTGGGTCAGCGGGCGCCAGCCGTATGCATCGAGCCAGCGCGCCGGGATCACCACGAAGGTGCACAGGACGTAGCGCATGTCCTCGTTGGAGATGTCGTAGCTGCGGTGCATCTGGTTGACGCGGCGGATCGCGGTGCGCGCGGTGTCGCTCTCGAAGCCGTGCTCGACGACCGCGTCCAGGAGCAGCGCCGTGTCGTCGTAGCGCTTCTGGGTCCGGTCGGTGAACTCGGCGGTCTCGGCCAGCAGACCGCCGATGCTGGGCACGGCATATGTCCGGAAGAGGGCGAGTTCCAGGGCCCGGGTGAAGTCCCAGGGGAACTCGTAGGTGGCGGTGAGCCGGTAGATGGCGAGGAAGTCCTTGTCGGGGTCGAGACGGAGGATTTCCCTCAGCCGGTCGTAACGCTGCACCGGGTGTCCCTTTCTGTGGCGGGTTCCCAACTCTACGTGCAGGTAGCAGCCTTGGAAATCGTCGCCCGCCAGCTCTCGACGCGCGGGTTACCCGCTGGTTAAGGTGCGCCGACGAAAGAGCTACCAGGAGGCCAGGTGTCCGACGACGAGGGTGGCGGCTCCCTGTATGTGCTGACCGCCGTGCTGCTGACGCCCGCGCAGTTCCCCAGCATCCTGGGCGACGACTTCCCCGAGGCCTGCTCCCTGCTCGGCGTGGCGCCGAGCGGGGACGGGTACGGGCTGGTGCTCGGCCAGGACGAGGAGGGCGCGCGCTGGACGGTCGTCGTGGACGACGTCTCGCTCGTGGCCACGGCCATCGCCTCCTGGGACTGCGGGATGGAGTACGACCTGTCCCCCGACGAGCGGTCGATCGTGGTCTCGCTGGCGGGCTGGCCGCTGGAGCTGTCGGTGGCGGCGGCCGGGATCCCCGAGCCGCACGATCCGGAGCAGGGCGCGGACGGCACGGGGCGGGTGCCGCTGGCGCCGCCCTCGGCGGAGGCATGGGGGCCGGTGCAGCGACGGATGGGCGCGGACCAGATCGCGCGGGAGTGGTCGGACTGGCGCGAGCGCGTGGCCACGGACGGCGGGGCGGCCGCCGCCGCCCACCCCGGGCTCGCACGCGCGCTGGAGGAGGCCCTGGCGTACACGCGGACCCCGCCGCCGCCCGGCAGGGTGCGGTCCTCGTTCGCCAGCGAGGGGGCGCGGACCCTGCGGGTGGACGGGCCGGGCTGGTCGCTGGTGGGGCGGACCGGTGATGCGGCCTTCGTCCTGCTGGACGAGGAGCCGAGCGAGGTGCTCGCGGTCCCCCAGGAGGGGGATCCCGGCCTGCCGGAGCTCCTGACGGCGCTGGACCGGGTCGCGGTCCGCCCGTCATGACCCGACCCTGCCCGGCATGACCTGGCCTCACCCGGCATGGCGCAGCCCGGGCGTCCACGTGGTGGGATCGGACGGGCTCGACGCACTCCGGTCCTCCGACCGAAGGCGTGGGTGGGCGAGTTCGGGCCACGGAACGAGCCGCGGCAGCCGGAGTGGGTGACGGCCTTGATCCACGGCCCCCGCCGAACGGTTCGTCGCCCCATGGCGGGCCGTCGCAACCAGCGACAACAACCCATGATCGAAAAGAACCGGCCAGGCGGACCGAAAATCGCTCTGGATCCCCCTCCTCCGGAATGATCGAATCGGCCAGTCACGCGGCTCAAAGGGTGTGCACCGCACCCCTTCAGCCCATTCCACGACGGAGGCCGCTCTTGAATTCCATGTCGTACCTGGACCTGCACCGGGAAGTCTCGCAGGGCATCGATGCGGAGATCGAAACCGCCCTGGAGCGGCTCGGTCCGCTTGCAGTCACCACACGGAACACGGTGGCCAAGCTCTTGGAGCAAAGGAAACTGAGACATCCTCTCTCGGTGCTGCCTCTGCTCACGCACGCCATAGAGACGGGAAATCCCGGTCCGGCCATTCCGCTCTCCGCCGTGCACCTGCTGTGGTGGACCTCGGCCTGCTACCTCGACGACCTGGCCGACGCCAACGGCGCGTCCATCTCCGGTGAGCTCACCGACAACGAGGCTCTGCTCGCCTCCGTCATCACCGGTAACGCGCTCCCCATTCAGATCATCCTGTCGCAGGAGCTTCCGGAGGAGGCTCGCAGTGCGCTGATAACGGAACTCCTGCACGGGTGGATCATTGGTGTCGACGGACAGATCGACGACATGCGCGGGGACATCTGCAGCGCCTCGCGCAAATCGGTGATCGAGACGTATCGCGGCAAATCCGGCGCGCCTTTCGGAATGATCACGGCGATGGCCGCGATCTTTTCGGGAACGACCACCGAAAAGGTGGAGCTGTGGCGTGAATTCGGCTACGTCTTCGGCATCCTGTGGCAGATTTTCAACGACCAGGAAGACATCCTTTCCGGTCGCGACGAGGACCTGCTCAACGGCACGGTGACATACCTCCTCGCCTCGGTGATCGAAGACGCCTCTCCCGCTTCCCGCGAGCACATGCTGGGGCTGTGCACCGCCGCCGGACGCTCCATTCCGGCCAGGGCGGAACTCGCGAGCCTCCTGCGCACACCCACCGCCCTCGACCGCTACCGGGCGGAGATCGACGGATTCCGCGCCGAGGCGTACCGCATTCTGGACGAACTGGGCGGCGACGAGACCTACTTGCAGGTGCTGCGGCACCTCGTGGACCACGCGTCGCAGATGCTGCTCGAAGCTGACCTCGCGCCGGCCGCCGCGAGCGACGCCGCCTGATCCCACCGCCTGGGCGGGCCGCCCCGAAACGTCCGCTCATCGGCCGCACCCGCCGGGCTCCGCACCGCGTCCGGAGCCCGGCCTCTCCGCAAGGCGCCCGGGCAGAACCGCACGGCCCGGTCCGCCGGCCGGGCCGGGTGCGTCCGTGCCGCAGCCGCCGTCAGCGGCCGATCTGCTTCCTGGATATACCCCGCACCCGACGCCGCTGGGAGGAGTCCAGCAGGAAGTAGGCCGCAGCCGGCACACCGATCAGGACCAGCAGCCCGGCCCAGAACCCCACCGTCCAGAACAACACGATGGCTGCCACGACTCCGGCAACCGCGACTTTTCCGCTCGTGGACATCTGCGGACACCTCCTCCTGATGTCGACCACTACCCCCTCAACGTGCCGCAGTGACCGCGCGTTCCCCGGCACATCAACGGTCTTCGAAGTCGACCGGTTCGCGGCCCCGCCCCCGCCGCCGGGCCGCCGCGGTGGGGTACTGTCGGCCGCCTCGCCCCCGGTAGTCAACTTTGAGGAATGCGTGCGCTCCGAGATCTCCGACCTCCTCCACCGCTCCGCCGTCTTCCTCCCCGGCGAGCCGGCCCGCACCGGCCGGATCGCCCTCTGGCCGGTCGACAGGGAGTTCCTCGAGGCCGCCCACGCCGATGCCAAGGCCAAGGCCAAGGCCGGTGCCGCTGCCGGTGCCGGCAGCGGCAGCGGCAGCGGCAGCGGCAGCCTCGAGGAACTCACCGTCGTCACCCCCGACCTGCACCGGACCCCCGTGACCGCACTCGTGCTGCCCGTGGCGGAGGCCCTGCCCCTGCTCACACGCGCCCGGGCCGCCGCGGCGGCAGCCGCGGCCGACAGCGGCGGGTCCGGCGACACCGGCCCTTCCGGCGCGGCGTTCTGGGGCACCGCCGCGCTGCTCGCCCTGCGGTTCGCCGCGCAGGGCCGGCTCCTGCCCGGTCTGAGCCCCGCCGGTCACGACGCCTGGCGGATCGGCCCGCTGGAGGCCTCCGATCTCGACGAGGTCCGGGAACTGGCCGCCGCCATGCCGCCCGGCGCCCACTGCGTCCCGCTGGACGTGGACGGGCCGCCCCGGCTGCCCACCCCGGAGCCGCTGCTCCACGCCTTCCTCGACGCCGTCGCCGACACGCTGCCCCGCTCCCCCGCCGCCGTCGAGGCCGTCGGCGGGCCCGCCTTCGCCGCCCGGCCGCCGCAGCTCCACCCCGAGCTGCGTGACTGGGCCGCCGAGGTGGCAGCCGGCCACGACGCCGGAGTACGGATCTCCCTGCGGATCGAGCTCGACCGGACCCTCGACCCGACCTCCGACCCCGCCGCTCCCGCCTTCCGTGCCGTCCTCCAGATGCACAGCCTGGGCGACTCCGCCCTGGTCGCCGATGCCGCCGACGTCTGGGCCGGATCCGGAGCCGCCGCGGCCGCCTTCCCGCCCGGTGCCCGGCTGGACGCCCTCCGCGCCCTGCGCCGCGCCGCCCGGCTGTGGCCCCCGCTCGCCCCGCTGCTGGGCGCGGCCGTCCCGGACTCCGTCGAACTCGCCGACGAGGAGGTCACGGAGCTGCTCGGCGCAGCCGCCGCGGCACTGGCCGCGGAGGGGGTCCAGGTGCACTGGCCGCGCGGGCTCGCCCGCAGCCTGAGCACCCGCGCCGTCGTGGGCTCCCCCGACACCGAGGGGCCCGGCCTCCCCTCCGGCCTGCTCTCCCCCGATGCCCTGCTCTCCTTCAGCTGGCGCCACGCCCTCGGCGGCCAGGGCGACCTCACCCGCGCCGAGCTCGACCACCTGGCCGAGGCGAAGCGGCCCCTGGTCCGGCTGCGCGACCAGTGGGTCCTGATCGACCCGGCCGAGGCCCGCCGGGCCCGCGCCCGCCAGGACCTCGACGTGACGGCCGCGGACGCACTGGCCGCCGTACTCACCGGGTCGGCGGAGGTCGGCGGCAAGCGGGTCGACGTAGAGGCCACCGGTGCGATGGAACGGCTGCGGGCGCAGCTCGCCGGCGAGCTGCGGGCCGACGATCCGCAGGCGTCCGACGATCCGCAGGCGTCCGACGATCCGCAGGCCTCCGACGACCTCGCCGCACCGCCCGAGCTGCGGGCCACCCTGCGCGACTACCAGCTGCGCGGCCTGCGCTGGCTGGCCCGGATGACCTCGCTCGGCCTCGGCGCCTGCCTCGCCGACGACATGGGCCTCGGCAAGACCGTCACCCTCATCGCACTCCACCTGCACCGCAACCGGCAGGGCTCCGCCACCGCCGGGCCCACCCTCGTGGTGTGCCCGGCCTCGCTGCTGGGCAACTGGCAGCGGGAGATCGAGCGGTTCGCGCCCGGCACCCCCGTACGCCGCTTCCACGGTCCCGGCCGCACCCTCGCGGGCCTCACCGGTTCCTCCGGTTCTGCGGGTTCCACCGGTTCCGCCGGGGGCTTCGTGCTCACCACCTACGGCACGATGCGCCTGGACGCGCCCGAACTCGCCGCCACCGGCTGGGGCATGGTCGTGGCCGACGAGGCCCAGCACGTCAAGAACCCGCATTCCTCGACCGCCAAGGCCCTGCGCACCATTCCGGCCCGGGCCCGCGTGGCCCTGACCGGCACTCCCGTCGAGAACAACCTCTCCGAGCTGTGGGCCGTCCTCGACTGGACCACGCCCGGGCTCCTCGGCCGTCTCGGTACCTTCCGCTCCCGCTACGCCGAACCCGTCGAGAGCGGCCGCGACCCGCAGGCGGCGGCCCGGCTGTCCGCGCTCGTACGGCCGTTCCTGCTGCGGCGCAAGAAGTCCGACCCCGGCATCGCGCCCGAGCTGCCGCCGAAGACGGAGACCGACCACACCGTCGCCCTCAGCCGCGAACAGACCGGGCTCTACGAGGCCGTCGTACGCGAGACCCTCGCCGCGATCTCGGAGGCGGCCGGGATGGAGCGGCGCGGCCTGGTGGTCAAACTGCTGACCTCCCTCAAACAGATCTGCAACCACCCGGCCCACTTCCTGGGCGAGCACGGTTCGGGGGAGCACGGGGACCGCGGACGCGCCGGCGGCGCCCGCTCCGGCAAGCTGGAGCTCCTCGACGAACTCCTCGACACGATCACGGCCGAGGGCGGCTCCGTCCTCGTCTTCACCCAGTACGTGACGATGGCCAGGATCCTGGAGAAGCACCTCGCCGGCCGCGGCATCGCCTCGCAGCTGCTGCACGGGGGGACTCCGGTGCCGCGCCGGGAGGAGCTCGTCGACCGCTTCCAGGCCGGCGAGGTGCCCGTCTTCCTGCTGTCCCTGAAGGCGGCGGGCACGGGGCTGAACCTCACCCGGGCCGGCCATGTCATCCACTTCGACCGCTGGTGGAACCCGGCCGTCGAGGAACAGGCCACCGACCGCGCCTACCGCATCGGCCAGACCCAGCCCGTACAGGTCCACCGGATCATCGCCGAAGGCACCGTCGAGGACCGCATCGCCCGGCTCCTGGAGCGCAAACGCGCGCTGGCCGACGCCGTCCTCGCGGGCGGCGAGGGCGCGCTGACCGAACTGACCGATGCCGAACTGGCCGAACTCGTGGCGCTCCGCGCGCCGCACGGGGAGTGAGCGATGAGCACCCACGACCCGCACCACGAACACGAGAAGCGCGGGCAGCACGAGAAGACGTTCCCGGCGCTCCCGCCCGCCCCCGGCCGTGCCTTCGCCCGCACCTGGTGGGGCCACGCCTGGCTGCGCGCCCTGGAGGACAGCGCGCTGGACGGGGAGCAGGTCAGGCAGGGCCGCCGGTACGCGCGCGCGGGTGCGGTGGGCGCGGTCTCTGTGCGCCCCGGCGGGCTCACCGCGGTGGTGCGCGACCGGGACGGCATGGCGCACCGGACGGACGTACTGGTGCAGGAGTTCACGGAAGCGCAATGGGACCGGCTGCTGGGTCTGGCGGCCGCGGAGTCGGGGTACATCGCGGCGCTGCTGGACCGGGAGGTCCCGCCGGAGCTGGCCGAGGACGCGGCGGCGGCCGGGGTGGAACTGCTGCCCGGCATCGGGGACCTCGATCCGCGCTGCGACTGCGGCGAGTGGGACCACTGCCCGCACACGGCCGCGCTCTGCTACCAGGTGGCCCGGCTGCTGGACCAGGACCCGTTCGTGCTGCTGCTCCTGCGCGGGCGCGGCGAGCGCGACGTGGTGGGCGAGCTGGAGGAGCGCAGCACGGCGGGCGCGCAGGCCCCGCGGGTGCCGTCCGCCGACGCGGGTGTCCCGGCGGCGCAGGCGTACGCGGCGCAGCGCCCGCTGCCGCAGCTGCCACCGCCGCCGCGGCTGCCGGACGCGCCGGGGCAGCCGCCGACGCTGGACACCGAGGGCGAGGCGGAGCCGGAACTCGACGTGGACGCGGTGGAGTTCCTGGCGCAGGCGGCCGCGACCGAGGCGTACCGGCTGCTGGCGGAGGCGGTGGCTCCGGGCCACGCCGACCGCACCGTGCCGGCCCCGCTCACGGTTGCCGAAGACGCCGTACGACTCACGGCCGAGGCCGATGACTTCCGGGTCCGTTCCCGCCTGGCCGCGGCTACCGGACGCAGCCGGGCCGATATGGAACTGGCCGTACGCGCCTGGGGCTTCGGTGCGGCCCCGGGCCTGGCGGCGCTGGAGGGCGACTGGACGCCGGACCGGACGACGCTGGCCCGAGCCCGCGCGGCCCTGGCCGCCGCCTGGGCGGACGAGGAGGCTCCGGTGCTCCGCAGGGTCCGCGCCCGCTGGACGGAGGCGGGCACCGGCCGCCAGCTCCGGCTGGGCCGGGAGGGGCGCTGGTGGCCGTACCGCCGCGAAGGGGACCGGTGGATCCCGGCGGGCCCGTCGGCGCCGGACCCGGCCTCGGCGCTGGAGGCCTTTCCCGGCGGGTGAGGTTCCGGCGCGAAACGGCCGACGTGGCGCGGGGCAGCGGCAGGCTCTGGTCGGGCAGCCGGATCACGTTGCCGTGACCCGGCTACCCCCAAGCCAGGCACGGCTTGCGCTGACGGCCCGGTGGCCGGCCTCAGGCGGGTTTGCGCCACACGGAGATGTGCTTCGCGGAGTCCTGGGTGAACGGCGCCCCGTCCCAGTCCGCGACGCGGCGTTCCAGCTCGAGCCCGGCGATCCGTGCCATCAGGTCGAGCTCCGTCGGCCAGACATACCGGTGCCGGGAGTCGTCACGGCGGTAGCGGCCGTCGTCGCCGTCGCGGGTGAAATGGTGCGAGACGAGGATCTGCTCGACCAGGTCGAAGGTGTCGAAGCCGAGGTGCTGCTCCGAGACGTCGAACGGCACCGCGACCTGGCCGGGCGGCAGGAGCCGCAGCGGCGGCACGCCCAGCTCGATGACGAATCGGCCGCCGGGCTCCAGATGGCGTGCGGCGTTGCGGAAGCACTCGACCTGCTCGTCCTGCGTGAGCAGGTTCGTGATGGTGTTGTAGACGAGATAGACCAGGGTGAACTCGCCGGGGACGACGGTGGTGGCCATGTCCCCGATGACGACCGGGAGCACGTCCTCGTCGATCTTGCGCCGCAGCACCGCTGCCATGTGCTCGGACAGTTCGATGCCCACGACCGGCACGCCGCGTTCCCGGAGCGGGACGCCCACGCGTCCGGTCCCGATGGCGAACTCCAGTGCCCGGCCGTCTCCGGCAAGCTCGGTGAGGAAGGCGAGGGTCGGTTCGAGAACCGCGGCCGAGGACGTCTCGGTCTCCTCGGCGTCGTAGCGGTCGGCGGTCGCACGGGTCCACAGCTCACTGCTCGTCACGGGCGGCCACTTTGCCGGGTACTTGGGGGCGCTGTCGACGCATTAACGCTGTCGTGGTGGCCGACGGGGCGCGGAGGCAGTGGCCGACGTACGGCTTGCCGGGGCCCCGTGCCGGGACGACGATGGAGCGTTCCGGGTACCGCGGCACGCGGGAGGGTGACATGGCCGATCCGTCGGTGGCGCTGCCGGGCGGGGCCGATCCGGCCGCGCGGACGCGCGAACTGCGGCGGGCGCATGCCGTGTTCACGCAGGACGGCCGGGTCGAGGCGCCGGTCCGGGGGGTCATCGCGCGGTCCTGGCGGCGGTGCGCGCGGGCCCGGCTCAGCCCGGAGTGCGCACCCCGGGTGGAGCTGGCGGAGGCGGAGCTGCGGTCGTACCGCGAGGAGCACCCGCTGGCCCGGGCGATGCCGTTGTTCCGGGACCTCGTCGGGGCGTTCGCCGCGCACGGGGCGCACCTGCTGGCGGTGTGCGACGCGCGGGGCAGTCTGCTGTGGGTGGAGGGCGAACCGGGCACGCTGCGGCGGGCGGAGCGGCTCGGTTTCGTGCCGGGTGCGCGCTGGGCGGAGACGGCGATGGGCACCAACGCGCCCGGTACGGCCGTCGCGGTGGGCGAGCCGGTGCAGGTCTTCGGGGCCGAGCACTTCAGCCGCCGGGTGCACCCGTGGACCTGTGCGGCGGCCCCGGTGCGGGATCCGCGGACGGGCAGCGTGCTGGGCGCGGTGGACATCACAGGCGGCGACGGCCTCGCCCACCCCCACTCCCTCGCCTTCGTGCAGGCGGTCGCCAGGGCGGCGGAGGCCCAGCTGACGTTGCTCGCCCCCGGCCCGCCGGCCGCCGGGGACACGCTGGCGGCCCTCGGCCGGGACCAGGCGCTGCTGGTCGCGGGCGGGCGCAGGGTACGGCTCGGCCGGCGGCACAGCGAGATCATGGCCCTGCTCGCGCACCATCCCGAGGGTTTGTCGGGCGAGGAGCTGGCGATCGCCCTGTACGAGGACGAGTCGGTGTCACCGGTGACGTTGCGCGCCGAGATGTCCCGGCTGCGCGCGCTGCTCGGCCCCGTGGCGCCGCTCTCGCGCCCCTACCGCGCGGCCGGTCCGCTGGCCGCCGATTTCACTGCGCTGACGCGGCAGTTGGCTGCCGGAGCGGTCTCCGCGGCGCTCCACCACTACCCGGGGCCGCTGCTGCCCGCCTCCACGGCGCCCGGCATCGTGCGGCTGCGCCGCCGGATCGAGGACCAGGCGCGGGCCGCCGTGATCGCCCGGGCCGATGCCGGGCTGCTGACCGACTGGGTGTGCAGCCCGTGGGGCGCGGACGACCCGGAGGCCTGGCGGGCGCTCGCCGCGGCGCTGGCGCCCGCGGACCGGTCGGCCGCGCTGGCCCGCGTACACGCCCTGGACCGTGAGCTCGGTGCGTCGCAGGGGGACGGAGTGGCGGCGGCACCGCGTCGCGGACGGCGCGCAACGTATCCGCAACCTGCCCGCTCCTAGCCTCCACCCGAGCGCCGTCCGACGGTGGGCGGCGCCCGGCAAAGGGAGGACACCATGGCCCGTTACGCTGCGCCCGGTACCGAGGGGGCGCTCATGTCGTACGCGTCCCGCTACGGCCACTTCATCGGCGGCGAGTACGTCGAGCCCGCCCTCGGCCGCTACTTCGACAACCCCTCCCCCGTCAACGGGCAGCCCTTCACCGAGGTCGCGCGCGGCAGCGCCGAGGACGTGGAGCGGGCGCTGGACGCGGCCCACGCCGCGGCGCCCGCCTGGGGGCGGACGTCCATCACCGAGCGGTCCACGATCCTGCTGCGGATCGCGGACCGGATGGAGCAGAACCTGGAGTCCCTCGCCCTCGCCGAGAGCTGGGAGAACGGCAAGCCCATCCGCGAGACGCTCGCCGCCGACATCCCCCTCGCGATCGACCAGTTCCGCTACTTCGCGGGGGCGCTGCGCGCGCAGGAGGGGGCGCTCAGCCAGATCGACGAGGACACGGTCGCCTACCACTTCCACGAGCCGCTGGGCGTGGTCGGCCAGATCATCCCGTGGAACTTCCCGATCCTGATGGCGGTGTGGAAGCTGGCCCCGGCGCTGGCGGCCGGCAACACCGTCGTACTGAAGCCGGCCGAACAGACCCCTGCCTCGGTCCACTACTGGCTGGGCCTGGTGTCCGACCTGCTGCCGGCGGGCGTCGTGAACATCGTCAACGGCTTCGGCGAGGAGGCCGGCAAGCCGCTCGCGTCCAGCCCGCGCGTGGCGAAGATCGCGTTCACCGGGGAGACCGCGACGGGGCGGCTGATCATGCAGTACGCGGCCGAGCACCTGAAGCCGGTCACCCTGGAGCTCGGCGGCAAGAGCCCGAACCTCTTCTTCGACGACATCTGGTCGACGGACGACGACCTGCGCGACAAGGCCCTGGAGGGCTTTGCCATGTTCGCGCTCAATCAGGGCGAGGTGTGCACGAGCCCGTCGCGGGCCCTGATCGAGCGGGGCCGCTACGGGGACTTCCTCGACGCGGCCGTGGCCCGCACTGAACTGATCGTGCCGGGGCACCCGTTGGACACGGACACGATGATCGGCGCGCAGGCCTCCGAGGAACAGCTGAAGAAGGTCCTGTCGTACGTGGAGATCGGCCAGCAGGAGGGCGCGAAGATCCTCACGGGCGGCGGCCGCATCGACCACGGCGGCGACCTGGCGGGCGGCTACTACGTCCAGCCGACCATCTTCGAGGGCGACAACCGCATGCGGATCTTCCAGGAGGAGATCTTCGGCCCGGTGGTGTCGGTGACCTCCTTCCAGGACTTCAACGACGCCGTACGGATCGCCAACGACACGGCGTACGGCCTGGGCGCGGGCGTCTGGACCCGCGACATCAACACGGCCTACCGCGCGGGCCGCGCGATCCAGGCGGGCCGGGTCTGGACGAACTGCTACCACGCCTACCCGGCCCACGCGGCCTTCGGCGGCTACAAGCAATCCGGCATCGGGCGCGAAACCCACAAGATGATGCTGGAGCACTACCAGCAGACGAAGAACTTATTAGTAAGCTATTCCCCCAAAAAGATCGGCTTCTTCTAAAGTTTGAGCACGGTGTCTGACCTGCGTAAAAGACCGGTCGGGCACCGATCTCTGGTCTCACGACAGCTCCCGAAGCCAGGTGATTTCAGGGTTCACTTGCCTCCAATACCCCACTTCATAGAGAAGATCCGGGCCGTGCACGGGCCAGCCCGATCGCCGGCTCACCGCGCGTACCAGCAGACACTGGCCACCTTCGCAACCAGCTGGCCCACCACCGACGCACGGTTGACCGCTTCATCCCTGCTCTCAACTGTGGCGGACATCTGTCGGCTTCTCCTCGCCGCTCTGGCATGCGTCGGGTGCCCGGTGCTCACCTCCGGGAATTCCGTGCGCAAAGACCACTCGGATTCGGGACTCCGCAGGCCTGACGAGTGAGCGCGCGGGTGACCCTGACCGCGTCCGCCGTTGCTCGTACGTCGTGAACTCGGGCCGTCCGGCGCCTTGGTGTGCAGCGATGGCTGACAGGGCGGCCACGTTCCATGAGAGCCAGGATTCGCTCCCCTGCCGCCAGACGCGGGGAGACCTGCTGCAGGCAGCCGACTCCGCTCGGCGTCACAAGGAGAGGTAGTAGTTGCCGACCGCCGACAGGTATCGGTGGTCGGCTGTCTCGCTGTCGGTGGTGAAGCGGGGAGCTGCTCTGATCTGCTCCCGACTCGGCGCGACCTTCACCGTCTGCGCTTCGGTGTCGATGACGGTTATTGCACCCGCCGGGATCAGCACGCTCTGGCCGAACACCCACGCGCCGGTGTCGACCACCAGGTGCTGCATGCCGGGCTGGTCCTGCTGGCGGTCCACGTGCCCGATGACGCCGTCAGCGGCCTCCACGGTGAAGCCCACCAGCGAGTGCCGGGACGTATAACCGCTGTCCTGCGCATACATCCACACACTGCTCACAGATTCGTCTCCTCACCCTCGACAACCAGGCCCAGGGCCTCTCGGGTCGTATCGCCCCTCCTCATTCCCCGGCATGCGCCGGACAATCGAGGGCTGCCAGTGAGGGCCTCAATGGGGCATGGGGCCGAGCGACATCCCGGCTGGCGCTCGCAAGCGATGCGCCCCGGCCGGAACACGACCACAGGAACCCGTACGCGCGTCGCTCGTGCGGTTAGCGGCCGCAGCCAGGCCGCCCCCGTCTGGCCTTTGCGGCGGCCAACCGGCCGCCGGCCTCGCAGTCGTCCACGGCAGATGGCCGGCACGCACGGTCCCTCCGGCTGAAGCCTTGCGGCGCGGCAGACCGGTCTGGACACAGACCAGGGCCGCGCAGCAGACGCTGCGCGGCCCTGGTCCGGTATGCATCGGATCCCGCCGACACCGAAGGCGTCCGCTGTCCGGACGGAAGGGTGGGCGCCCGCAGAGTCCGGAGACGGGGTGGCGAAGCTCAGGCCGGGTTGATGTTCTCGGCCTGGGGGCCCTTCTGACCCTGGGTGACGTCGAACGTGACGACCTGGCCTTCCTGGAGCTCGCGGAAGCCCGAGGAGTTGATCGCGGAGTAGTGGGCGAAGACGTCCGGGCCGCCACCGTCCTGAGCGATGAAGCCGAAGCCCTTCTCCGCGTTGAACCACTTCACAGTTCCCGTAGCCATGTCTCTTGCCTTCCAGTCGATGAACGCCTCCCACACCATGCGGAAGACGGAGGTGATCGCCCTGGTTCCTGCGGCACAGCACAGCAAAGCGCCCACGCCGAAAAGCGTGGGCAAAGGGAACTTCCGAACCACGACAGCTGACGCAAACGCTACACGCCCACAACACCCCGTCACCAGAGGGAGCGGGCACGCGTCGTGCGCGTGCCGCACCCCGCGGCCATCGAGGGATCGGGCGGCCATCAGTCCTTCTCATGTGCCGCTGCCCGGGCAGGACGGTTAACGGGTTTGCGTGTGGCGTTGGCATCACCTCGGAGAAGCCCACAGTGGGGCAGGTGGCCCGACCGCATCGCAGCTGCGCCCGTGCGAAGGGGGTGTCCTGCAGGCCGGCAGGATCGTTTTGACGATCGTGACGGATCATCATTGGGAGCCTTCCAGCCCCCGGGCCGAGGTGGGCAGCGGTAAGCGCAGAGCCGAGGCTCGTATTCCGGAGCAGACGCCCCGTCGGCCTTTCGGCCACCCCGCACACGCCCGTGCCCAGGTCACCGCAGAGGCTCAGGACCAGGCCACACCCTTGTACACACAACTCGCCGCGGAATGGGCAGCCCGCGGCGCCACCGTCCCCTGCCTCCCCGACCCCCTGTGGCAGCGCCTGACGTCCATCGAACACCTCGAACGGGAGACTGAAACCACCCTGCGTCAGCTCCACCTGGCAGGAATCGCCCAGCCCACTGAAGGCCCGCTGGGCACCGATCAGCCGTGGACACTCACGTGATCCACTCATCGCTCGTGTGCCAGGGCTGCTCTGGCACCCTCTACGCCGTCTCCACCGCCCATACCCACTTCGCGCACCTGCTCAGCTGGGAGGTCGACCACGACCACACACCCGCCTGCTGTCCCCTGCGTCCCTTCCTGCCGCTGACAGGTGAAGCCGATCACATCCACGAACTCGCCCACGCCGACCGCGTCCTGACCACACCGACCTGACACTGCCCGGGACAGTCGACAGACACGGGAAACATGCGAGGGCGCCACCCACAAGCGGCATCTCCAGCTGATGTCGATGCGTAAGCGGGCGGGGGCGGTTGTCGAGGCACCTGCGGACCGCGTCCCGGGACGGCAGGCGCGGTCTCTCCCGGTCGCGTTCACCAGCCGAGGCGGATGAAGCCCTAGCGGCCGCGAGGACCACCGTGCAGGGGTGGGGGCGGGCGGCCTGCCGAGGGCCAGGGAGCACGTCCGCCTCCTGCGCTCCTGCTGTCCAAGGCGGCTCATCAGCTCCGGCCACCTCATGCCGCAGCGGTGGGTGCGCCGATCCGGCGGCACGATGGTCTTCGGCGTTGACGCGCTGCGCTTCCTCGAGTCGGTCCTCGAGGTGACGATCCGGCAGGCCGCCTCGATGGGGGGTGCCCCGGTCGACAAGTTCCCGGGCGCCGGCGGCGATGCGCAGCTGATAGCCCGAGTAGCGCCGGTGTCCACCGGCGGAGCGGACCGGGGTGATCAGGCGGTCTTGCCGTGGAAGTCGAACGTGGTGTTCACGTGTTCTCCCATCCAGAGGCTGGCCGTGGTCGAAGGCGGGCCGGAAGTGGATCAGTGCCGGGAAGGCACAGGCGCGGTGGTGCCGTCGTGTACGGGAACCGGGGCGAGGCACCGGTCCACGAGCCGGGTCTGCCGTCGGGTACCGCTGAGGGCGATGAGCGGCGGGAGGGCGAGGGCGGCCGAGAGGGAGCCGACCAGGGTCGGTCCTGTCCTGGAAGAAGACCTCCTCCTGGTCAGTAGGCGGCGAGGGAGATGGCGGTGTAGTGAACGCTGCCACGGTCAAGGCGTGGAAGACCTCGTGGAAACCGAACCAGCGGGGTGAGGGGTCGGGGCGCTGGAGGGCGTTGACGACCGCGCCCGCGCTGTAGAGGAGCCCGCCGGTCACGATCAAGCGAGTACGGCGGGATCTCGCGGCAGAGAATCTAACTACTCGTCAGTAGAGTCAGCAAACCCCGTCGGTTATGCCGGTGGCGATCAGGCCCGGCGAGGGCGGTGCGGGCGCGCTGTTCGGTGTCGAGGTCGGCGGATTGGGCACCGAGGGTGCGGGCGGCGGCCTTGACTTATCCTTCCCAGCGGCGGCTTCGGCGCCCGCTACGCCGAGCGGGCCATGCCCACCTGGATCTGACCTGCCCCACAGGTCAGGACGCCAATCCCACAGGCCGGGACCGCCCTCGTGCGGTCCCGGCCGTGCGGCCGTCAGACCTCGTCCATATCGTCGGCGTCGGGGGCGCGGAAGGGGCGCAGGCCCTGGCTGGGGCTGTTGGCCTTGATGTTGAACAGGGAGTGGCCCAGGAGGTTGATGCCGGTCCTTGGGCACGAGAACCTCAACGTGCTCGGTCGCTACAGCTTCCCCGCCTCCAGCCGACTCCAGCGCCCTGCGGCGCCTGCGCGACCCGGACACACCCGAACTGGACGATGACGACGACGGCGGGTAGGGCTGATCTTCCACAGGGGCCGGGGGTCGGGGCTGGGGCCAGGGGAGTTCCGGGACAAGCCAGGTGCGTCCGTCGCTGCCCCGGTCCGCCCGTCACAAGGCGGCCCGGGGAAGTGCATCAGCTATGGGGGCGGGCGCCCGTCACGTGCTCGGCCGCGGCCGCCCTGGGGGGTGGGGTGTCCCGTTTCCTGACCCGGAGTCCGAAGGCGACGCCGATGAGGACGAGCGCGGCTCCCGCGATCTGGTTGAGGGAGGCGGTTGCCGTGCCGGTCACGGACAGGGCCAGAAGTGAGGCCAGGGGGATGAGGCCGTTGAAGAGGCCGGTCCGGCCGGTGCCGAGCCGCTCGACGGCTCCGTACCACATCAGGAAGACGACCGTGGTCACGCCGAGGGCGAGGAAGGCCAGTGCCGAGAGCTCGGCGCCGCTCGGTCGCCGCAGCACAGGGGTCCCGGTGACCGAGCCCGTGATCACGGCGGTCAGAAAAAGCATGCCCGAGGCGAGTGCGCACGCGTAGGTGATGGCGCTCAGCGATCCGAGCGCCTTGGTGGCGGGCGCACCGAGCAGTGTGACCGCGCACACTCCGGTGAGGGCCAGGCACGACCACGCGAAGCCCTGGGCGCTCCACTGCACTGTGCCGCCGGTGGACAGCTGTGCCACGGCGGACCCGCAGGCCACAGCCAGGGCCCCTGCCATCAGACTCCGGGAGGGGCGCACCTGAGCGAGCAGCGACTGGACCAGGACGATGATCAAAGGTGCGGCGCCCAACGCGACACCGACATTGCCCGGCGAGGTCATCGAGGTGGCGTAGACGAGCACGACGCCGTACCCGGCCATCCCGGTCGCGGCCAGCAGAAAGACCCATGCCATTTGGGCCGGGGAGGGCCGTATGAAGGTGTGCTTGCGTATGCGGGCCCAGACCAGCAGGAACACGGTCGCGAGCCCGTAGCGGACGGCCTGCCCGCCGATGAGCGGATAGCCGTGAAGGTGGGTGGCAGCGGCGACGGACCCGCCGATGAGGCATACCGCCCCGAGAGCCAGGGCGGCCCCGGAGCGTTCTCGTGCATCGAACATCATGCGGCCACGCTGACATCGATGCGTCGTAAGCAGAAGTACGATATTGCTCACTAGGCAGTAAGGGGAACTGATGATTGAGGTGCAGCGGCTCGTCCTGTTCCGCGAGGTGGCCCACCGCGGGAGCTTCGCCCGCGCGGCCCAGGCACTGCAGATGACCCCGTCGGCGGTCTCCCAGCAGATGGCGGCCCTCGAACGCGCCGCCGGGTTGAGGCTCTTCGAACGCAGCACCCGAGGCGTCACCCTCACCCCGGCGGGCCAGATCCTCGCGCGCACCGCCGACACCGTCCACGGCGAACTGCACCGGGCCCACCGGACACTGGCCCAGCTGCGTGACCAGGGACCGCCCACGGTGACCGTCGCCACTTTCCCCAGCGCCGGCGCCTTCCTACTCGCGCCCGCACTGGCAGCACTCGCGGCGCGACGCGACACCCACGTCGACACAACGGTGATCGAATCCGAACCCACTCAGGCTCTGGCCGCCCTCGGTGACGGCCGCGCCGATATTGCCCTCGTCTACCACTTCAACACCAGGCATCCCCCACCGAGCTGGAAGGACGCCGCAGCCCGCTGCACCTACCACCCGCTCCTGCACGATGACCTGCGCTTGGTTGTATCCGCCGACCACCGACTCGCCTCGCGCCGAGCGGCCCGTCTCGAAGACGTCGCCGACGAACCATGGATTCACGGATGGGACCTGCTAGGAGACGCGGTCGACGCGCTCACCTCCGCGCACGGCCTCACGCCCAAGGTGGTCTGTCGCTCCAGCGATTTCCGCTTCATGCAGGCGCTCGTCGCGGCGGGAGTCGGAATCGCCCTCATCCCTTTCCTGGCCGTCGAGGACCGGAACGACACCCGCGCCCTGCCCGTCACGCCCACCGCCAAGCGCCGCATCGGCGTCTACACCGCACCAGGCACGCCACCTGTGCGCGCACTGCTCGAAGCCCTCCAGGAGCGAG
Source organism: Streptomyces sp. NBC_00207 (assembly GCF_045160965.1). Classification (NCBI taxonomy): domain Bacteria; kingdom Bacillati; phylum Actinomycetota; class Actinomycetes; order Kitasatosporales; family Streptomycetaceae; genus Streptomyces; species Streptomyces sp. NBC_00207. Next base: position 1,599,481 of record NZ_CP130715.1, read on the forward strand.
CCGAAGCCCTGCACCCGGACTGACCGCTGCCGGGCCGCCGACCGGACCCGACGCCGTTCACCGCACCCGGCCCCGCCGCAGGAGACCACCGCCGGAACCCTCGTCCACCGGCGTCGCCCGCGAAGTAGCGGTTCGGAACCGGATTCGCACAAACGATGGCACCCTCAAGTGATCAACGCACCACCCACGGATGACATGTGATCGTGGAGGCACAGGTGCGTGACTACGGGTTTTCGCCGGCTCAGCAGGATGAGATTTTGGAGACGCTGGCGCGAGGGGCAGACGTTCAGTTTGATCCGGCGGGCGCTCGGGGCGCCGATGCATCACGTCCGTCAGTTCCTTTACCAGGGCGGCGGTATCCGTCTCACTCCGCGGTAGCGATCAGCGCGGCATCTGACCGGTGGCGAACGCGACGATATCCTGAGGCATCACCGCCGGAGAGTCCGCCCGGCAGCTGGCCGGAAGGCCGGGCAGATCGCCTTCGACCGTCTCCCGCGAAATCGCCCGCAACAGTGGCCGGGACCGCTACCGAGCCGCTTCCGCCGACGAGGCCGCCTGCACGTGTGGGCGGCGGCCCAAGCTCGCCCAAAAGCCCGCTCTGCGTTCGTCGAGCGCCCAGCCGCTACAGGGCCATCGTCGCGCTCCCTGACGGCATCAAGGCGGAGCAGGTCACTCCGCACCTCACCATGAGCCTCCTCGGCATCCCGCCGCAACTGCGGCGGACGCTCACCTGGGATCGAGGGCGAGAGACAGCCGAGCACCAGGCCATCACCGCCGAGACGGGAGGTGCCGATCTACCTCTGCACGCCTCGGAGCCCGTGGCAGCGCGGCACCAACGAGAACACCAACCGGCTGCTTCGGCAGTACCTGGCCAAGGGCGCGGACCTCCGTACGTTCAGCCAGGCCGACCTGGATGCCATCACCCATCGCCCATGAACTCAACCATCTGCCGCGCAAGACCCATGGCTACCGCACTCCGGCAGAGGTCTACGCTGGCCTCTTGAACCCGACAAGCGCGGTCGCGCGCGGCGTCCTGGAGCCTGTGAATCCGGATCGCGCGACGCCCTGCGCTCGCAACCCGGCGTCCCGTTCTGCCCGGTGCGTTCCGCACCGCCGACAGTGGTGCCCCCGCCGTCCTTGCCGTCCGCGCCCCTTTCCGAGGGGGCTGCCCACCCGGGGCACAAAGCCCTCGGGGGTAGCTCACCGCCCTCGCGACGGACCGGTGGAGGGGCCTACGGCGGGAACTCATCGTCGCGCGAATGGCTCCTTCTCCGCACCGCCCACGGCGCCCGGGCCGGACGGCTCCTCGGTTCCAGGACGCTTCGGCTCGTCTTCCGTGGTCCGGGCGGGCAGGGTCTGCTCGACCCAGATCGTCTCGCCCGTGCGTGTGGCGACTGCCCCAGCGCTGGGCGAGCTGGGCGACGAGCAGCAGACCGAGGCCACCCTCATCGAGGCACCGCTTCTACTTCCGCGAGCGGATGGCCGTGACCGCCTTCAACTTCGGCAAGCCCCTCGACTGACGAGAGCCCCGCCGGACGGGCAGGACAGGCAGGCCACTTTCGTGAAATTGGCCTTCCTTTGGTGACGGTTGGCCTCGCTAAGTTTCGTGGCATGCGAATCCAGATCGTAGACGCCTTCACCACCCAACCCTTCGCCGGAAACCCCGCCGGTGTCTGTCTGCTCCCGGCCGGGGAGTGGCCGGACGACACGCGGCTGCAGCAGATCGCCGCGGAGCTGAACCACGCGGAGACGGCCTTCGCCCTGCCGCTGCCGGCCGGGGGCGAGGCCGATTGGGAGATCCGCTGGTTCACCCCGACCGTCGAGGTCGGCCTGTGCGGCCATGCCACTTTGGCCACGGCGCACTCGCTGGAACGGGACGGGCTGCTGCCGGCCAGCGGGTCGGTGCGGTTCCGCAGCCGCTTCCACGGCCTGCTCATCGCGCATGCCGGGGAGGAGGGGGAGATCACCCTGGACTTCCCGGCCGCGCCGGCCATTGAGGTCCCCGTCCCCGGCGGCCTCGCCAAGGCGCTGGGGCTGCGGCCCGAGGCGACCTTCCGTACCGGCGCCCTGGGCCATCTCCTGACCGTGCTGCCCGACGAGGCGGCCGTACGGGGGCTGCGCCCCGACCTCGGGGCGATCGCGGCCCTGACCAGGCGTGAGGAACTGTGGGGGGTCATCGTCACCGCCGCTGCGGCCGCGCCGGGGTCCGGCTACGACTTCGTCTCCCGCTTCTTCGTGCCCGCCAACGGCATCCCCGAGGACCCGGTGACCGGCAGCGCCCACACGGCGCTCGCCCCCTACTGGTCGGCGCGGCTGGGCAGGTCCGGCGTCCTCACCGGATTCCAGGCGTCCGCCCGCACCGGCCTGGTCAGTACGGAGCTGCGGGCGGACCGTGTCCTGCTCACCGGGCACGCGGTCACCGTTCTGGAGGCGACCCTGCGCGTCTGACGGTCCGCCCGCGGCGACTGTGACCCCGGGACCCCTACGGCGGCGTCTTCCCGGGCGCCCGCGTCCCCATCGCCGTCCACTTCGGCATCCGCGTCCGCGACCGTTCCCGCCTCCCCTTCTGGTACTCCGACGGCTGTCGGCTCCTCGGTGCCCTCGGCCCCGACCCGGCTGAGGGGCGCGGTCGACACCAGGATCCAAGTAGGAACGGCACAGCCAGATCATCCAGGCCGGCGCAGAACCGCGCCACGTCCGCGTTCAGGAAACCGATCGTCGGGTCATCGCTCGCCCGCACACCCTGATGACCCTGATCGATGACAAGCGCATCTCCGTCCACATGGACCGGCGCACGACGGAACTCATCGCCGCGCGAGTGGCTTTTCCCCACCACCGCCTACGGCGCCTCGGCTGGATCCTGTGTCGCTTACGGTGCCTGAGGCCCGTTCTCCGCGCGTCCGGTGGGCAGGGCCTGCTCGGCCCAGATCGTCTTGCCCGTGCGGGTGTGGCGGCTGCCCCAGCGCTGGGTGAGCTGGGCGACGAGCAGTAGACCGCGGCCTCCCTCGTCGAACACGCGGGCCCGGCGCATGTGGGGGGCCGTGCTGCTGGAGTCCGAGACCTCGCAGATGAGCGCTGTGTCAAGGATCAGGCGCAGTTGGATGGGGGATCCGCCGTAACGGATGGCGTTGGTGACGAGTTCGCTGACGACGAGTTCGGTAACGAAGCCGAGGTCCTGCAGGTGCCAGGTGGCCAGTTGCTCGCAGGCCAGTGCACGGGCGCGGGCGACGGAGGAAGGGTCCGCGGGTACGTCCCAGGCGGCGACCCGGCTGGCTTCGAGCGCACGGATACGGACCACGAGGAGGGCGACGTCGTCGGCGGGCCGGTCGGGCACCAGACTTCGTAGGACTCCGTCACAGATCTCCTCCAGTGCACGGCCGGGGCCGCCGAGGGCCCGGCGGAGCATCGCGAGTCCGTCGTCGAGGTCGCGGTCGGGGGCGTGGACGAGGCCATCAGTGTAGAGGGCGAGGATGCTGCCCTCGGAGATGTCGAACTCCGCGGTTTCGAACGGCAGACCGCCCAGCCCCAAGGGGGGTCCTATCGGCAGGTCGAGGAAGGAGACCTTGCCGTCAGGGGTGACCATGGCCGGGACAGGGTGACCGGCGCGGGCCATGGTACAGCGGCGTGAGATGGGGTCGTAGACGGCGTAGAGGCAGGTGGCTCCGACCTCGCCCGGGCTCGGTGGTTCCTCGGCGGCATCCTGTGTCCGCTCGGAGTCCAGGCGCAGGACGATGTCGTCGAGCTGGGTGAGCAGTTCGTCGGGGGCGAGGTCGACGTCGGCGAGGGTGCGTACGGCGGTGCGGAGCCGACCCATGGTGGCGGACGCCTGCACCCCGTGGCCGACGACATCGCCCACGACGAGGGCCACCCGGGCTCCGGATAGGGGGATGACATCGAACCAGTCGCCGCCGATGCCGGCGCGGGAGCTCGCTGGCCGGTAACGGGAGGCGACCTCTACGGCCGCCTGTCTGGGTGCGTGCTGCGGGAGCAGACTGCGCTGGAGGGCGAGTGCCGTGTCGCGTTCCCGTGTGTAGCGGCGGGCGTTGTCGACACACACCGCCGCGCGTGCTGCGAGTTCCTTGGCGAGCAGCAGATCGTCGTCGTCGAAGGGTTCCGGTGTCCGGTGGCGGCCGAGGATCGCCAGGCCGAGCGTGATGCCGCGGGCCCGCAGCGGCACCACCAACAGGGTATGGATGCCGTGGGTGTCGATGCTTCGGACACTGTCAGGGGAGTCCGCGGCCCACCATCGCCGCCCGGCTTCGTCGACGGCGTGGAACAGACCGCGGCCGTCCGTCAGCACGCGTCCCTGCGGCGAGTCCTTGCGGTAGCCGTGCGTGGCACCGACGGGGATCGTCACCTCGGGACAGCCCTCTAGCACGGACCGGCAGGCGGTGCGACGGAAGACGGGCGCGGCATCGGGCATAGCGCCCGTCTCGTCCCCGGCCAGCGCGGACTCCAGCAGGTCCACGAGAGCGAAGTCAGCGAAGTGCGCCGTGTACACCTCGGCCAGTTCCTCGGCGGTGCGGGCCACGTCGAGGGTGGAGCCGATCCTGACGCTGGACTCGTTGAGGACGCTCAGTCTGCGCCGGGCGAGGAACTGCTCTGTACTGTCCATGGCCGCCAGACACAAGCCTCGTATCCGGCCCGCATTGTCCTTCAGCGGACTGAGGGACACCAGCCAGGCGTGTTCGCGGGGCTCGCCGGGGGCGTGTAGCCAGGCCTCGTACGGCATGGTCTCGCCCGTGCGCAGGACCCGCTGCACCGCGTCACCAAGGCCCTCGAAGCCGGGGAGGCGCCGCAGGCCGTCGACCGATTCGCCCACCCGACGGCCGAGCAGATCCCTGGAGGGCCTACCCATCACCCCCTCCATCGCGGAGTTGGTGGACACCGCGAGCCCGTCCTGGTCGAAGAGGGCCACCGGGACGGGGAACTGCTCCAGCGCCCACTTCTGCAGCTGCGCCGCCGGCTCTGGCACGGTGGCCGTGAGAAACCAGTGGACGGCACCGGCCCCGTCGAGCAGCGGGTGCGCGTCCAGCCGCACCTCGACGGGGTGGCCGTCCCGGTGCTGCACCACGACCGTACCGCTCCACTCGTCCGGCTCGGCCAGGCTGCGCAGGGCATCGACCGGCAGTGGTTCGGCCAGCAGATCCGCCACGGAGCAGCCAATCACGTCCCCGGGCTCGAAGCCGAGCAGGCGGCGGGCCGCGTCGCTCCACGCGGTGACCAGCCCTCCGGCGTCCGCCGCCGCTGCGGCGGGGCCCCGGTTCACCGATGCGGCCCTGCGCTCGTCCACGGGTTCATCCTTCTCGACGGCACCAGTGTTAGTACTCATTGTGCGCCGGACCCGCCCGAGTACGCGCTGTCACTCCCGTGACCTGGACGGACGTCGAGGGCACGCGGGCCCACGACAGCAGGTACTCCGCTCTACGGCAGGCGTTGCCGGCCGCAGACAGGGCCCGCTCCGGCGCGTGATCGTGTGTCGTGAGGGCTGGGAGACGGCTTCTGCCCTGCTGTGACTCCGCGGGCCTCGCCGGGGCCGCTCATCGATGGTCGAGGCCCCATCGGTTTGAGGTGGCGGAGGGGGCGGTCGTGGCACTTTCCGCCGCCCCGGTGTCCGCCTCACACCGCTCCCGGTCCGGCGGCGAAATCAGCCGGTGAGCAGCGAGCCGGTCGGTCCGGAACGTCACCTCCGGTACCCCGTCGCCGCCTAGGCGGTCGATTCCTTCGGGCAGTTCATCGGCGGTCAGGGGGGTGCCGGCGTAGACGGCCATGAGGACGCCGGTGCATGCGTCGCGTTCCGCAGCGGATAGGCCCGGCGGGAGCCCGAAGAGCCGCTTCTCGCTTCCATCCGTGCCCAGTTGCACGCGAAGAGCCGGACTCAGTTCGTTGCCCGACGCCGTGGCGGTGAGCCGCCAGAACTGGACCTGTACGGTGACTGGTTCGCACAGCGGCCGGCCGTCGGCCGTGCCCCGCGGGCGGACCTCGACGACTGCCTCCTCGCCGGACGCGTCCTCATCGAATGACACGGCGGAGCGCAGCCACTGCGCCTGTTGCTGCGCTGACCAGCCTCCGTCGTCCCGGCAGCCGCTGGCTTCCACGCCGTCGGCCCTTCCCGCACAGCCGGTCGCCAGCAGTGCGGCAGCCGCCGCCAGCGACGTCAGCGAGGCGAGTGCGATGGGCGTTCTGGACATTGTTTCCCTCGATCGGAGTGGGCGCGGCCGGACGCCTAGACGGGCGGGCGGGAAGCAGTCTCGCCCGCCAGCCGGGGTGGCGGGGGCGTCGGGACGGGCATGTCGCCGTTCTGTGATCGCCAGACGTAGGCGGGTGTTCACGGGCCGTCGCGCAGTCCGTCTCGCCGAGAGGGGCACCGTCTGGCCCAGCTCTGCAGTGTCAGCTGCTCAGCTTCCGACAGCACCAGTGGTGGCAGCCTGTTATCGCCCATGCCATGAGGACACCGGACCCACATGATCTGAAACAGAACACGACTCATGGGGCGAGCCCACACCTCAAAACCCGGTCACTAGGGCGCGTCACGGGCAGTGGGTCCTGGACCAGGATCAGGCGGGAGTGGCGTCCGCCGGTGTGGCGCCGGTGGGGGTGTTGCGGATGAACTCGCTGATGAGCAGGGCTGTCAGATCGGGTTGGTCGCGCATCACCCAGGTGCGGCTGTCGGGAATGGTCTCCAGCTGGGCGCCGGGCACGATCGCGGCCAGTCGCTCGCCGTGCGCGTAGGGGAAGAGCCGGTCCTCGCGGGCGAAGGCCAGCAGGGTGGGCCGGTCGAAGGAGGCGAGCCGCCTTGCCGGTTCGAGCAGGGCCGTGGGGACGATCCCACGGGTGACCTTGACGCAGTCGCGCCGGACGCCGGGGTCGGCGAAGAAGGCCCCCAGCCAGTCGTCGATCAGATCGTGGGGCAGTGCGCCCCTGGTCAGCAGGCCGAACCCGAAGGGCATGCGACGAACGGCACGCAGCCGCAGGGCCTGGAAAACCAGGGTGAGCAGACCGGGCACCCTGGAGGCGGGGACAAGTGATCTGAACCAGGGTGACGGGCAGTTGTCGAAGCACTCGCCGTTGGTGAGGACGAGACGCCCGATCAGCTCGGGATGACGGGCGGCGACGAGCTGGGCGACGGCGGTGCCGAGATCGTTACCGACCAGGGTCACCCGGGGCAGATCGAGCGCGACGATCAAATCCGCGACCAGCCGGGCGATCCCCGGGAGGCTGAGGTCCGTGCCGGGGTTCATCGGGGTGCGGTGGGCACCGAGGGGCAGGTCGGGGGTGATGCACCGGAAGTCTGGGGCGAGCCGGGCGACGACCGGTTCCCAGAGCCTGCTGTCCATGAGGTACCCGTGCAGAAGCAGCACAGGCTCGCCTTCTCCGGTGTCCCGGTAGTGGACGGTTCCCTGGTCAAGCGTGAGCTGTGGCATGGCGGGCACCCTTCGGGGCAAATTACGTACAGACTGTATGCATGTAGAGTGGCATACAGGCTGTACGGAACTCAAGGGGGCAGGATGGAATCGACCGGCACCAAGCACACCCAGCGTTCCCGGGCGACCCGGGCGGCTCTCATCGCCGCCGCCCGGTCGCTGTTCGGCGAGCGCGGCTACGCGGGGGTGGGGACCGAGGAGATCGTCCGGGCCGCCGGGGTGACCCGGGGGGCGCTCTACCACCAGTTCCGGGACAAGAACGATCTGTTCGACGCCACGGTGCAGACGGTCGAGGCGGAGCTGACCGAGCGGATCGCCGGGCAGGTCATGACGACCGCCACGGATCCGGTGCAGGCGCTTAAGGCGGGGGCGCGCGCGTTTCTCGACGCCTTCGCCGAGCCGGACGTGGAACGCGTTCTGCTGCTGGACGCCCCAGGGGTGCTGGGCTGGCGGCGGTGGCGGGAGATCGGCCAGGAGCACGGCCTCGGAGTGATCACGGCGGCCCTGGAGGCGGCGATGGCGGCCGGGGCGCTGGCCCCCCGGCCCGTACCGCCGCTGGCCCACATCCTTCTCGGCGCGCTGGACGAGGCGGCGCTGATGGTCGCGCACGCGGACGATCCCGGGGCCACCCGCACGGAGATGACGGAGGCACTGGAGCACCTGGTGGACGGGCTGCTGGTGCGGAACGGGAACTGAGCGGGTGCCGTCCGCCGATCCTGTGCGCGGTTGCCCGATCCACCAGGTACCAGGCGACCTCGCGTTTCTCCGGCGGGCCGTACACCTTCGCCGTCGCACTGTAAGGACAAGGGCGTCCCCGTCCCGGACATCGCGAAGAAGCTCACCATCAAGTGGGAAGAACGCAGGCAAGTCCCCATCCGTCGCATCCCTCTACCGAGCACTCGCAGAAGCTGAACATGCCGTCGCAGACCACGGCCTGCCGCTTCGGCCCAAGCCCGTCCGCATCCGCCGCCCCGGGGAGCCGCTTACCCCCGAAGAGATCGACCTCCGCGACCGGCTCCAGGCCCAGCCCCACCCAAACGCCGGAGCCACTCCCCTTCGATGACCTGGCGACCGGCGACCCCGGCGAACGCCTTCCCGCCGGGGTCCTGCTCTCGCAAGATCAAGTGCTTAGCGTTAATGGCTGTTCTGATGGTCCCCTTGGCCGATCTCCGTCTCCAGCGCCCGCCACATCGCGCCCGCATCCAGATCCGCGCCGCTCTCGGCAACCAGGTCCTGCTGCTCGCTCCACAGCCGGAACACCCCATCGAGCATCCGTGACGCCTTCGCCACTCGGCCCCGGGCCGCCACCCAGTCCCGGTCTGGCGCGCGGCGCGCGGCGCTGATCAGCCTCACCTGCATCAGCAGCACGAACAGAGCCAGCGCGTCGTCGGTCGCCGCGGCCTCCATGTGCCGGCTTTGGGGCTTACGTCGGCAATACCCGTGGACGTGATCTTGCGGGCATGGTGCCGAGCACGGTTGGCCCACGGCAGGCGCCGGTCCCGGTTTGGTCGTAAGGTGGGCGCTTCAGTCGTCGATCGTTTCGGATGCTACAGCTGGCGCGGCTTGCCTCCGGGGCCGGTAAGTGAGGGCGTCGGTCAGGCGGTCGGCGTCAAGGGTCAGACGGACGATGTGGTGGTCTGATATACCCGGTTCGACCTCGATCACGTCGACCTCCCTCACCGCTCCGAGTAGGGCGGGCGTGGCGTAGATCCTGTCGATCCGCGTGTCCGGGCCGTGCGTCGGACTGGCGTTCATCGTGCGGGACGCGGCTGCCTTGTCGCCATCACGGGTGTTCGCCCAATAGCGGGCCACGTCCTCCAGGCCGGCGGTGCGCAGAGCCTCATCAGGGCAGGTGTCCAACAGCCGCTGCCCATCGCGGCCGATGTGGGAGCGGTGGAGCCGGTGCGGCCGGTCGGCGATCTGTTCCAAATCCGGCAGGGGGAGGTCCCCTTCCAGACCGGGCACCGGGTAGGAGTTGTTGTCACCGCCCATGAGGGCGGGCATCAGCATCCGCTCGCCGTCCGGCATCGTCCACTTGCGGTCGGCCCACTTCGTCAGCCGCTCCACCTCGGCCTGGCGGGTTGTGGCCGAGGCGTGGTTCAGGTGATAAGAAGCCACAACAAGGGGCAGGGACTGGCTGCCGCCTGGTGTGAAGCGGAAGACCGCAACCGTGGGTGGATGAACCCAAACAGGGCCGACGTCCTCACACACCCTCAGCGGCTGGAACAGCGTCGGGTTCGCGAAGACGGCCGTACAGGCTCGGGGGCCGAGCCAGCCGCGCAAGCCAAGGACAGCCTCAACCTCGTACATGATCCGGTTGCCGTCCGCCGCAGCACCATCCATCTCTTGGCGGAGGACGAGGTGAGGGTCGAGGGATGCCAGCAGCTCGTGGGCACGCCGCCGCTTGGTGGTGTCACCAGCACCGTTGCGTTTGAGGTTCCAGCACAGGACTGTCACATGCTGGCTCATGCGTTCACCTTTGAAGAGAGAAGAGAGTCGTCTTCGCGTCGCCCGTAGCCTCATCCCCGAATGGACGATTTGGGCACCGTCAAAAACAGTGTTCCACAAGCCGCTCGCCATCCAAGGCCAGGCGCCAGAGCCCCGCCCGAGCTTTGTGTGCTTGCCTACCCATCAGATGTCGTTCTGCCCAGGTCGGCCCTGCGGTTCCTGTACGACCTGCTGGTCGTGCGACAACGCCAGCGGGGGACGCTCTGGCGCCGACTTCCAGCGAGCCGACAAGCTCTGCGCGTACTGGCCCATCTGTGGTGCGGACACACTTACGCGGCCCTCGCGCGGCACCGCGGCGAGCAATACCGGCTGTCCGACCGTTTCCAGATGCCGAGCGGGCTGTCGCTGGCGTACCAGGTATCCCCCCGCACTCCGGACAACGGAACCGGGGCCACGGGTGCCTCCGGCCCTCGATCAGAGCCCGGTATGCCTCACCTCCGGCGTCGGTCGCTGCCCAACGGGCCCGCGCCACCCGCCGAGCTCTCGATCGTCTGCGCCTTGCTCAGCTACCCGTACCGGGCCCGCGGGGACAGCCGGTTCACCGGCACCCTCGACAGGTTCACCCGCCCCAGCGCGAACGCGGAAATCTCCTCCACTCGCTCCATCGCCCGCGCCATCGCGGTCCTCATCGACTTCGTCGGCGGCATACGCAGCCGCCGCTCCAGCTCCGAGACCCGCTTGTTCTACGGCACCACCAGCAAGCTCAGCCAGCGCCGGCGCGAGCGCATCATCGGCCCGGCGCGCGACGGGCCACCGCCTCGTACAGACACCACTCGGCCCCCGTGCGGGGCCTCCGACACCTGCCGTGCCAGCACCGAGACGCCGGGCAGCAGCACCCTGCGTCTGTCGTTGGATCCATTCACGACGCGCATACCCCCGAGCCTCCATCCGGGTGGCCATAGCGCTGATGGCGGCAGTCGTCAGCACGGGGACCGACGACCTGACCCGTGCTCATGAGTCCCTGATGCCCCCAGCCGTTCCAAGCAAAATAGGTGTATCTGGTTGATACCGATCCGGCTTGCCGCAGCGCTGCTATCAAGTCGATCGCCTTGCTGAGGTCGGTCAGTTCCCCCGTCAGCAGGCGAGGGAGGTCGCCCCCTCCCTACGCGCGAGTCTTCAAGCAAGTTGATATGTAAAGAGTTTGACAATTTGATGGGGGTCGGCTCTATTCTTCCATCCAGGAGGCGTCCCCCTTGCATGCCCGTATAGGCCCCACCGCGGGCACAGCGATTCTGTGCCACGCGTGGTTCTTCTTCGGTTTCCTCTATGAGGAGATCGTCGATGTCCCGAACATGATGATGGGCGCACATGCTGTGGAAGCCCAGTCTTTGTGGGACCCGTACCATTCGGTCACCAACCCGGTCTTCTACTATGCGATCGTGGCTGTCCCGGCCCTGGGCTCGCTGGCCTTTCTCTGGCTGAAGCGGGGCGGGCTGTCGCCCGCGAACCAGACTCGCCTGCGACTCGCCACCTACGGCCATCTCGCCATGGCCGCGCTCACCTTCGTCGCCGTCACGCAAATCAACGGTACGCTGTATTTCGGGCCTCCGATCAACGACCTGGCGCGCGTCGACACACTTGCCTGGGCCTGGTTCGGGGTCAACGCTCTGCGCATCGGGGCCACAGCCTTCGCCACAGTCAAACTCATCGACTTCTACCTGAACATCCGCGATACGTCGACACGTTATCCCGCATGACCTGCCTCTCGACCGCCCACCACCGAGGTATCACGGCAGCCGCATCAACGGGATACAACAGCCCGCAGGCCAGGGCCGAAGCTGGCTCTCACCGTGGCAGCGTGCATTGATGATCCGGCGCGGGCTCGGGCGTCGGCTGCTTCCCCGCGGGGTGCCCTGTCGCGATTGTCGAGGGGCTGGAGGTGGTCACGGCTGAAGCGCCAGGAACGCCGGACCGGCCGCGTTCGCGCCGCAGATCAAGCCTCGCCACGATCGGGATCTTCCCTTTCGCAGGTTGGGGGCCAGCACGTAAGGGCTGTCCTTCCCACAGCGGGCGGCTGGGCACGGCGGGCTGCCGCATGGTGCTGGAGGCCGGGCGCGGCCGAGCTGGTTGAAGGGCGACAAGGTGGCGGACCCACGCCTCACGATCGGTGGCGTCACCGGGTGACAACCCGCGTCGCGCCCACCTCCGTGGCATCCGTGGAACTCTTCGAAGCCGTGGATCTACGTGAGTAACGTGACGGTCGCGACGGGCCGCTCACGGAAACCGTCAGCGTCTGAACCTGACTTGAGGCTAACGTTCGATTCTCTCGACGATGAATGATCGGAAACTTGCGCTAGAAAAAGTGCTGGCTGATCGGCACAGTAGCTCCGAATCCATCAATCACCCGAACGAACGGCCGGTGGTCTTGCGGAGCCTGATTGCGTCCCGGTCCGCACGCGAGCGATCACGCCACACCAACCGTGTCCACCTGCAATCCGTTGACCTGCCGGACGGCAGTACGGACGCACCACACTACCCATGGAAAGTGAGAGCCGGCATGAGTGAGCAGTCTCTCCTGATGCCTGCGGCGCCATAGGGAGCGGTCTATCTCAGTGTCGAGGCAGGAGACGCCGGTTACAGCAAGTCGTTGAAATCCTGTACGTCAGCGTGATCGCCAATTGGCGGCGCCGTCGGCACCGGCCTCCTAAAGGCCGGCCCGAGTCCGGTTGACCGTGCACGTCCGGGCTCGAAGCACCACGTGCCGACCGACGCACACGGCACCCGCTGCGGGTGCCGTTCGGCGGCCCGCAACGACGTCACGCAGTTCCTGCCGCTGGTCGACCGCGTGCCGCCGGTGCGGGGCAAGCAGGGCCGGCCCCGGCGCGGTGCGGTGGGTTGCCAAGTCCGCCATCGCCTGGCTCCACGGCCCTCGCCGCTTACGCTCGCCCGCAAGACCCCAGCATTCTGAAAGGACCCCGTACACATGGAGGATTGAATACAGCTCCGCCATCCTCCAGAAAGCCAGAGGGGCATGCCCCGAAATCAAAATTTGAGGTTTGACGGTGAGTCGCAAGTATTTTATATCCGGTGTCATGTTGCTGTTCGTGGCAGTTCTCCTCGGCGCCCTCACCACATACGTTGACATGCACGTCCAGCAAGCCGCGGCCCGCGCGGACCGCAGTCTCTACCTGGCGGACCGCTACATGCTCGAGGCGAATGAGGCCGTCAACCTTCATCAGCATCACTTGCTTCAGGAGGCTCGGTCTTGGACTGGGTGGTCCGAGTTTGATCTGGCTGAATTGGACGACCAGAAGCAGGACAGGTTGTGGTTCGGCGCGATCACGGCTTCGGCACTGATCGCAGGCGCCGTAATCCTCATGCTCGGTCGCCGACGCCCAGTGGTACCAAGCAAAGCCTCGGCGCGATTGATCGGTGTGGCGCTACTGGTCGTCGGCGGTCTTGTCGGCGCCCTGACCATGCAAGTCCACACACGCGTCAACGAGACCGAGAACTCCAGGGACTTCAATCGCGCGTTGGCGGATCGCAAGTTGCGCGAGGCGGATCAGGCTGCGAACGTGCAACGCGAATGGGAACTTCGGGACGAAGCGTGGAATGCGGAATCCTGGGTGCGCAATGAATCGGTTGTGCTCGAGGTCCAGCGGCAGACCAGGTTGTGGTTGGGCCTTACCTCAGCTTCAGCACTGACCGCAGGAGCAGTGGTTCTCTTCATCGGCCGCAGACGCCCGGCGGTGCCGGGCGAAACATCGCCAGGGTGACCTTGCACGGACATGCTGCCGATGAGTACCGGGGGGAGCGTGCCGCTGTCCCCGGGCTGCGTGTCGAAGCAGCGGTCCCGGCCCTCGGCGTCGGCAGGCACATCCTGGAGGCGCTGCACGCCTCGCTGCGGACCCCGCCCAAGGGGGCAGGACCCGGCTGGAGTTCAACCGGAAGGCCCACTTCCTGGCCTTCGTCCCATCGCCGCAGCCCTCATCAACTGCGGCCGACTCCCCAAGTGAAACGACGTCTCCTTTGTGAAGTTTTGATCAACAAAGCGCCGGCATTCCGGGCCCGCACAGTTACCACCACAAGGAACACTTCGCCATGCATGTCTCGAAACTGCTGCCCACTGCTGTCATGACCCTTGCACTCTCGCTCGTGACCGGTTGCGCAGCCGACGTCACGACGCCGGCCAAGGAGGCGTCGTCATCGTTGCAGACCACCGGAGCCCCCAGCACAGGTGCCGCCGACAGCAGTGCCGGCGGGGCTTCCGGTTCGCCGCCGTCCAGCACAGCCAAGCCGCTTCAGCTCACCGGCACTAATAATGTGCAGTCCGCCGACTGCAGGGGACGCGACACGACCATCGACGCTGAGTCCAGCAGTTTCTTCATCGAGGGGGATTGCGGGACCGTCACCGTCAGCGGCAGCCATAACTCGATCTACGTGGAGTCCGCCGACATCCTGACGGTCCGCGGGAACGTCAATGGGGTGGCAGTGAAGATCGTCAGTACCCTCAGAGTCGAAGGCCTCAACAACACGGCGGCCTGGGTGCGGGCCTCCAACGGAGACCACCCCGAAGTGACGGCCGGGGGTGCCACCAACAGAGTCGTCCGCGTCAGTGAGCAGCAGTACAACGACGCACTCACGGAAGACCAAGAGCCGTAGTAGCAGGGAGAAACCGAACGCATCGACTTGCGACCCCCTCGATTTCCACTGATCCGGGGGTCCCTCTCGCCCGCTACACGCCAGGCGCTGTCGGGACCAGACGCTGAGGCCGCCGTAGGCTGACAGAACGCCAGCCAGGTCACCGGGTTCGTGCCGCAGGGTGGCGTTCGAGAAGGCGAGAGTGGTTGCGGCGAGGGCGTGCGGGCTCTCGATGCGGCCCAGGGAGCCGGCTGTCGAAAACACAGGCGGCAGGCACAGGGGCCGTCCATGAAGGTGAGGTATGCGGCGGCGCTGGGGGTGGTGAGCGGCGTACACCGAGTCCTCGGTGATCCAGGACAGTCCTACCATCTCCACGGCTGACGCCTGACGTGTGTGCCGGTCCGCTCCCCCCGAGTCCCGCAGCCGCCGCACGCACCGGTCGGATCGACCACGGCCACGCCCGGATTAGCCGGGACCACAGCGGTGGCATGCCGAAACCGCCCGAGCGCGGAGCCCAGGTGTAGCCCCTGGTCGCCGCCGGCACCCGCACCTCCTCCGCACCGTCCCGCGTCTCCAGGAGCAGGAACATCTGTGGCGGCTGTTCTCCGCCGTACGGGCCCTGCGCGGAGTTGACCGTTCGCCCGCCGGGCTCACGCGTGTGTCCACTCCCGCAGGATGCGCTCCCGGCGCGTGGACGCCGCGTCCGTGGAGGGCGGAGCAAGAGGGGAGGCCGATTCCTGAAACTCACCTACAGAGCCATGGACGCCGGTCAGCGGCCCGGCGTCGCGTCCGAGGGGCTGGGGAGATCAGGCGGCTTCGGGCCAAGAACGGCGAGCTGCGGCGCGCCGGCAGGCTTTCGGAGTAGAGCCGATTTCCGCGGAGGAGCCCGGTAGCGAACCTCCAGACGGTCCAGTTGCGGCCCGGGGGCGGAGGGGCTGAGGTTGCCTGGCAGCCTGGGCAGTCCCGGTTGCACCGGTCCGAGTTGCTACTGCAACAGTCTTTGGGTTGACTGGTTGGCAGCTTCTGGTGGTGTGGCCGCGTCGTTTGTAGTGGCTGGTGCGGGCCTGGAACTGTCGTCTGCGGCGCCAGTTTGACCAGTGCAGGACGTGTTTGACGGGTGGTGGTCGGCGGTGGGTGAGGCGGGTGATCAGGCGTCGGATTTCGGGGAGGGTGAGGGGTATGAGCTGGGAGGATCCGTTTGTGCTCTCCCTGTGTCGGCCTCGCGGGCCTTCAGGACGGTGAGGCAGGCGTGGGCGGCCATGGCGAGGGTGATGTGGCGGTGCCAGCCGGGATATCGGCGGACTTGGTAGTCGTCCAGGCCGCATTCCTGCTTGGCGGTCTGGAAGCATTCCTCGACCGCCCACCGGCTGCCCGCGACGCGGATCAGTTCGTCGAGGGTGGTCTCGGCCGGGCAGTAGGCGATGCTATAGGAGATCTCCTGCGGCCGGCTGACGCTGCAGCGAGCGATTACCCAGTGCCGGCGGTCCTCGCGGTGCCAGGGCCGGACCTCACCCCTCCACGACCTTTCGCGGAGCAGGACTGGCGCGATAGGCGGGTCGAATGTCTCTTCGCGGCAGCCGATGGCAAGCGGAGGGGCCTGGTCACCAGACGTCGTAACCCGGCGCTATGCGCACTCCTGAGTCCAGGATTCCAAGGGCCGCGGACAGGGTTTCGCGGATTTTGCGCTGATCTGCCCGGCCCTCCTGGTCGAGCAGATCCGGCTTCACGACCTCACTCAGTTCGTCGAAGTGGAAGTGGGTCGGGTACCCCGTCATTTTTCCGATGAGGACGGCTCGTGGATTGCTGGCGAACTTCATCGTGCAACCGGGAGGATTGAGGATGGTCCTGGCGGTGGTCTCGCCGTCAACGGTGAGCCGGCCGCCTGCGGTGTCATAGCTACCGTGAATAGCGTTGGCTACCGTCAGGTTGCCGCGAACCGCCATCTCAGGGCAGCCGGAGAGCAGGACGTTGACGGCTCGTACGCTGCCGGTCACCAGAAGCAGACCGCCGACGTTCGTCGACCACAGCAGATCGCCGTCCACGGTCAGATCGCCGTCCACGATCACGCTGTACGGCGTCCCCGCCGGGCCCGCACCGGCGGAGACGCCACGGGATACGTGAAGTCCGCCGGTGTACAGGCGGATCTCCTGCCTGGCAGGGAAGCGACGCGCCGGGCGCATTGCCTTCTCCGGGAGGGCGAAACCCTGCTCGGCCGTCTCTTGGCTGAGGATCTGGTAGGAAGCCGGATCAGTGATTACCATGCGATGCCCTTCATTGCTTCCGCTCCGACAGTGCATCCGCCACTGCCTCCCGAAGCAGCCTATGGCCCGGCCGAAACCACACTGGGCAAGCTGATCCGCATCGCCGGCAGCCGATGGGCGGTCGAGGAATGCTTCCAGACCGCGAAGGCGAGTGCGGCCTGGACGACTGTCAGGTCAGCCGCTACGACGGCTGGCACCACCACATGACCCTGGCCATGGCCGCACATGCCTGCCTCACCGCCGTGGGGGGCCGGGAACTCGACACCGGGAAAGCAGAAACGGATCCTCCCAGCTCATCCCCCTCGCCCTCCCCGAACTCCGCCGCCTGATCAGCCGACTCACCGGGCCCCGTCCGAGCACCGACCACGTCCTGCACTGGTCACACTGGCGGCGCCGCCGACAGTTTCAGGCCCGCATCAGCCATTACAAGCGACGCGGCCACACACCACCTGAAACCAACAAACCAACACAGCAAACACCGTTGCAGTATTAGAGCTGGCGGTGGTCGCAGCCGCCACCAGTACCCCACCCCTGCCCGGAGTCGACACGCTGGGCAATCGCCGCACACCTGACCCCAACCGCACGGTGATCTCCGCTTCGCAGGTCCGGGCGGATTCTGGCGGATTGCGACCTTCGGTACGGCAACCTCACCAGCCGCGACGACCTCATCGACATGATTCACCTCGACCGCGCAGGGGAAAGGCCGCCTGTTCATGCCAGGACTCGCCGTCGCAAACCAAAAGCTGAACCGCCGAAACGCGGGCGGTGACCGGCAGACGACCGGTGAGGGCGGCCTCGGCCTCGTCGAATACGCTCCGCTCCTGACCATGGGCCACCGTCAGGTGCGGGACGAGCTCGACGAACCGGCCCCCATAGGGCGGGACCTCCGGCCATCGTTCGCAGACGGCTTGAGTAAGAGCCCGCAGCGGACCCCCCGGTGTCGGCACCAGGAAGAGCACGTCGGGGAACCGCCCGAAGCCTTCAAACCGGATGTCGAAGGCTCCGTGGGCACCAACGAGTAATTCGAGCGCGCCGAGCACGTCGGCATCGATGCGGCCATGGTCCAGAAATGGATAGAGCACCGTCACGTGCGCCGGAAGCCTGGCTCCGGCCGAGGAGTCGAACCGCCGGCGCCATCCGCCCACGAGCGGCTCGGCTTCGGGCACCTTGACCAACAGCACCGTTTCGCCTGCCTGATACAGGCCCGACTGGTCTTCCGGCATGCCTCTCCCTGATCCCGTCCGGTCTCATAGGACCACACGCCGAAGAGCGTCGCAGCGTGTTGGGACGAGTCGGCGGAGCGGTGTTCCGAATCCGTCGAACCGCAACTACGGCGAGGCGCTTGGCTTTCCCGCGCACCACATTGCGGCAGCTCGTACCGCCTGCCTTGGTCCGGTCTCGCGTTCCCCGTATCGAGGTGCTTCGGGGCTCACTGCTCCCCTAGAGTCATCCACTTCTCCGGTTTCTCCAGTGATGCGAAGCCCACCTTGGCATAGACCGCGTGCGCGTCCGCGGTGGCCAGCAGGATTCGACGCAGGCCGTAAGGAGAAAGATGGTCCCGGATCGCAGTGGCCAGAGCGGTTCCCAGGCCCTTGCCACGTGCGTCGCGTGCGATGTAGACGTCACACAACCAGGCGAAGGTGGCCGAGTCAGTGACAACACGGGCATAACCGACCTGGGCGCCTGAGACACTGTCGTAGACGCCGAAGTTGAGGGAACAGGCGATCGCCATGTCCTGTTTTTCCCTGGATCGACCAACGGCCCAGTAGGAGTCCTGTGACAGCCACTGGTGGATCAGCGCAGGATCGAGGCGGGCGGGGTCTGCGGATATCTCATATCCGGTAGGAAGTTCAGCGTTCATGAGTATATTGATCCAGTCTGTGCAACTGACCAACCGGCACGGAATTCGGCATCCGAGTCCGGCCCGGTTTGTCCTGCTCTTATGGACGTCGAATCGGCTTCGGCGGCTAGGAATCTGAGCATGGGTCTTCCCTGACGAGATGCGGCTTACGTTTGCTGTGCCAGTGCCACTGGCTGCAGGTCGAGAAACTGCTCTGCCGGACGCGGCATCCTTTAAGTGACATCGCCGACGCTCTTCCGGCCGAGCCGTCAGAGAGAAGTCGTGACCGACTCCGCAAAAGGATAGCGTCGAACCTGGCCCGCTCCCCCGGATGGGTTCACCCGACAGCGACCAGACGACGGCTGTCGGACCGGAAGTATTCCAGCAACCCGCTCATGCTGGCAGCTCCTCCAAACGTCCGTTCGCGACGAACGAGACTTCGCCGCCGACCTGTACCGAGCGGACGTCCCCACTCGGGCCCTGCGCGCTGATCGTCATCTGGCTGGGACGGCCAGTGAACCGGCCCTGTCTGAGGACCACCTTTTCCCCGTCGCGAATGCGGCCGTGGCGGCGCAGATAGGCGGCGGCACATCCTGCTCCGCTTCCGGTCGCCACGTCCTCGCCGATCCCGTCGTTGTTCCAGTGCCGTGACTCCAAGGTGTCGGCATCGAGGAGATAGGCGAACTGTGCGCCGAGACTGGAAAGCGGCGTGTCGAGATCGAAAGCGATCCGGGCCCGTTCGAGTGCGCCGCTGCGTACCGGCAGCACCAGGTAGCGCAGACCGGTGGAGACCACCTCGGGCGGGAGATCCGCATCCAGGTCTTCTTCATTCAGCGAAAACCAAGACGCCAGGTCCTTGCGGTCCGGCTGGCCGAGGAAGGAGGGAGCGCCCTGATCCAGCACGCTCGCGTACCGCCCAGGACCACGCCGGTGTGTGGTGATCTCCACCGTGCGGGCTTTCAATTTCATCGTCCACGTCTCACGGTCGCCACTGCCGTGCAGCGCGTGCAGGACGCAGGCGGCTCCGATGACAGGGTGGCCGGCGAAGTCGAGTTCCTCGACGAGGTCGAAGACGCGGGCCCGCCAAGCTCCGTCTCCCGCGTCCTCACCTGTCAGGAAGATCGATTCGAAGTGGCGCATTTCCCGCGTGATGGCCGCCATCTGGCCGCTGCTGAGCTGGGCGGCATCGGGGAAGACAGTGAGGCTGTTGCCGCTGAAGGGCCGAGAGCTGAACACATCGACGTGGAAGTAGTGCATGGGACTGACGCTAATGATTCGCTCCTTCAGATGGAACTACCCAATGAACAGGGGGCCGTATAACGTGCGGTTATGGCCTTCGACCGCGATCTAGAGACGTCGTTGCTGCGGATGTTCGTCAGCTGCGCCCGCCTCGGCAGTATCAGTCGCGCCGCAGCCGCGCTCGGGTACAGCCAGCCGGCCCTCAGCCAGCAGCTGCGGAAGCTCGAACGCTCCGTCGGACAGCCACTGCTGCACCGTACGGCCACCGGAGTGAGCCCGACCAAGGCTGGCGAGGCATTGCTGCCCTATGCCGAGCGGATCCTGGCCCTGTCTGCCCAGGCGCTCACCGCAACAAGGCGAACGGTGACGGGTCATTGCGGTGTGGGACTGATCGAGGACCTCGCCGCTGCACCGTTTCCCCAGGCACTTGCCGATTTTGCCCGCCTTAACCCCGAAGCGACGCTGGAAGTGGTCAGCGCTCCTGGGCCGTACATGAGGGAGGCCTTTTCCTCCGGACGCATCCACATCGCCCTGTGTGATCCGTCCTACCTGCCCGGCCTACCGCGCTGGACGATTCGGTTGCCGCTGAGATGGGCCGTCGGGCCCGGACTGGATCCAGGCGCTGACCCCCTCCCTCTCGTGCTGTTCTCCCTGCCGTGTCGCTGGCGCACGCCGGTGCTCGACGCGCTGGAAGCCAACGGACGTACATGGCGTGTTGTTTTCGAAAGCACCAGCCTGGCCGCCGTGCAAGCCGCCGTCCGGGCCGGCCTCGGCGCTGCGGCTCTACTGCCCGCCTGCGTGGAACCCGGCACCGCCGCGTACGGCGGCCTGCCAGAACTTCCTGACGTCGAACTGGGTCTCATACGGCGGGCAGGCACTGAAGGCGATCCGCTCATCGACGCGGTCGAAGACGTGCTCAGACGTCTGGCCTGACAAGAGCAGGGCCCCCGCGGCTCATCCGGTCACAGCACCAGCTGCTCAGCAGCCTGGAGCAGTGCCTGTCGGGCGGCTTTGATGGTGGGGTGCTGGCCGCCTCCGCGACGCACGGCAGTGAGCAGTCTGCGTCTGTGATGAGCCCGTGGCAGTGGCTGTATGGGGACGGTCGGGGGACGGCCGTGCCATGCCAAACCCGGAAGCAGCGCGGCCGCATGACCCTGTTCGGCTAGCCGCAGATGCAGGAAGTGATCGGTGGACTCGTAACGGATGTCGGGTTCGAAGCCTGCTTCGCGGCACAGTGCCATCGACCAGCGGCGAGCCATGGTTCCTTCGGGCTCCATGATCCACGGCTGTCCTGCCAGGCTGAGGAGAGCCTCCATGGGGTCGGCCATGCCCCCAATGGCCGGATGAGCCAGATGCAGGGTGTCCTCACACAACTCCTCCTGCTCCACCTCCGCGGGCCGGGGGCCGGGAATACCGGGGTACTCCACGTCGATGATCAGATCGAAGTCACGCGCTAGCAGAGCAGAAATGGCACTTTCCCGCTCCATCTGAGTGAGATGGACACGCAGCAGCGGATGAGCGGCATGCAACAAGTTCAGTGCGGTGGGGACCAGGGCCAGCGCCGCACTCTGAAAGGAGGCGATGCGGAGTGTTCCGGTCAAATCGGTCAAGGATGTCGCGATGTCGGTCTCTGCGCGTTCCAGCCGCTCCAGGACAGCCTCGGTGTGGGCGACGAGAATCTCCGCCTGTTGGGTGAGGCGTACCCGCCGACCGACGTGTTCCAGTAGCCGGACGCCGACCTCGGACTCCAGCAGCGACAACTGCTGAGAAATGGTCGATGGACTGTAGGACAAGGCAGCGGCAACGGCGGCCAGCGTGCCGCGGTGCTTGAGCTCCCTGAGAAGTCTGAGCCGGTGAAGATCGAACATGACAGCGCCTGAAACAGCTGGCTTTCTCGTGGGAGAGCTTGTGCCGGACGCGCAGAGTGTGATGTCACGCTACGCCTCGCGGTTGACTCGGGCTGACGGCGGCGGATTACAAGGATCAGCGCCTCCGGCTCTAGGTCTGGGTGCCGTATCGAGGGGTGTGCGGTGGCCAGGAATCCCTGGGGCGCGGTCGGATCGTAAGGCGACCACCGGGCCATTGAAGAGCGTTACGAGGGCACGTTGAATGCGTCCTGGGCAGGTTGGCGGCACGGCCCGTATCAGGCAGGTGATGTCACGCCACTGATGCGTGGGCGAGCCGCCCCGATGTGTCGCCGTCGAGGTCATGGCCTGGCTTGGGCGTCCTCGGCTGCCCTGCGCATGCCGGCCACCCGGCCGCGCACGCCGAACCACCCGGCGACGAGGGCCCCGACGATCAGCGGAAGACACAGCACGGTGGTGCGTGCGGCCCCGCCGTCGGCATACATCAGCACCAGGACGGAGGCCAGGAAGCCGAGGGTCACGATCTCGGTCCACGGCGAGCCGGGCAGCCGGTAGCCAGGACGCGTCAGCTCGCCCTGCTGCGTCTTCCGCCAGAAGAGCAGGTGGCAGATCATGATCATGCCCCACGTGGCCAGGATGCCGATCGCCGCGAAGTTCAGGACGATCTCGAACGCCTCCGCCGGTACGACGAAGTTGAGGCCGACGCCGAGCACGCAGATACCGGTCGTGAGCAGGATGCCACCGTAGGGAACCTGGCTGCGGCTCATCGCACTCGTGAACCTCGGCGCCGAGCCGGACATCGCCATGGAGCGCAGGATACGGCCGGTCGAGTAGAGGCCGGAGTTGAGCGAGGACATTGCCGCGGTGAGGACGACGAGGTTCATCACGCCGCCCGCGGCGGGGACACCGATGTTGGACAGCACCGTCACAAAGGGGCTCTCGCCGGCGACGTACTTGTTCCACGGAAGCAGCATCGAGAGCAGGATGACCGAGCCGACGTAGAACAGCGCCACGCGCCACATGATCGAGTTGATCGCCTTGGGCATGATCTTCTCGGGGTTCTCGGTCTCACCCGCCGTAACGCCGACCAGCTCGACTGCGGCGTAGGCGAAGATGACGCCTTGGGTGATCAGGAGCATGGGCAGCAGACCGTTGGGGAAGACGCCCCCGTTGTCGCTGATCACGGACAGACCGGGGTTGTGACCGTCGACGGGGTGTTGGGTCACCAGCAGGAAGATGCCGATACACATGAAGAGGACAAGGGCGCCGACCTTGACGATTGCGAACCAAAACTCCAGCTCGCCGAAGATCCGCACCGAGATCAGGTTGACCGCGAGGACGACCGCCAGGGCGATCAGCGCGATCACCCATTGGGGTATGTCGGAGAACATGCCCCAGTAGTGCGTGTAGGTGGCCACCGCGGTGATGTCGGCGATACCGGTCGTGGCCCAGTTCAGGAAGTACATCCAGCCTGCGGTGTAGGCGCCCTTCTCGCCGAGGAACTCCCGGGCGTACGACACAAAGGCGCCGGACGAGGGCCGGTACAGGACGAGTTCGCCGAGCGCGCGGACGACGAGGAAGGCGAAGAAGCCGCAGACCGCGTACGCGACGAACAACGACGGGCCGGCCTCGGCGAGGCGGCCGCCGGCACCGAGGAAGAGGCCGGTGCCGATGGCACCGCCGATGGCGATCATGCTGACGTGCCGGGACTTCAACGACTTGCTGTAACCGGCGTCTCCAGCGTCGACATTGGGCCGGGCCGGTCTGGAGGGCGCTCCGGGCTTTACGAGCGGCTGCTCACTCACGCCTTGCTCTCACTTTCCATAAGTTGATGCAGTGCGGTCCGTTACTGCCGGTCCGCTCAAGATTTCGATAGGCGCACGCCGTCGGTCAACGAACGTTGCGGGCGGCCCGAGTTTGCGCGGTCTCCCGCGTCGGGGACCAAGGCGGCAAGCAGGCTTTCACCCGTCACACCGAACATCTGTTCGAAAAGAGCGATTGATTGACCCGGGCTTACTGTGCCGAACGGCATGCGCCTTTTCCAGCGCAGGTTTCCGATCGTTCATCGTCGAGAAAACCGAACGTTGTCGACATGTTCGCGCTCACATGTCGAAGTCCACGGTGAGCTCGTCCGATGCGGGGCGGGTCTGGCAGGTCAAGACGTATCCCGCAGCCACCTCCGCGGGCTCCAGGGCGTAGTTGCGACGCATGTCCCCCCGGCCCTGGGTCACCAGGGCGCGGCACGTCCCGCAGACGCCGCCTCTGCAGGCGAACGGCAGGTCGGGGCGGAGCTGTTGGGCAGCGTCGAGGACGGTGCGGTCCCGGGGGGCCGGGAACCTGGTGACCCTGCCATCCAGGACGACGGTGACTTCGCTCGTGGCGAGACCGATCGCCGAGACCTCGTGGCGGGCAGCGGGCGGTTCTTCATCGGCGTGGAACAGTTCCTGGTGGATTCGGTCAGCCGGGACGCCGAGCCCGGCCAGGATGGCGCTGGAGTCACGGACCATGCCGTGCGGACCGCACAGCCACCATTGGTCGACGCCGTCGGTGTCGACCAGGGCATCGAGCAGGGCGGTGAGCCGCGCCGCATCGAGGCGGCCGGAGAGCATTTCGGCCCCGCGCGGCTCGCGGGACAACACGTGAACAAGCTGGAAGCGGGCCGGGTACTGGTCTTTCAGGTCTGCCAGTTCGTCCGCGAACATCACCGAATCGGTGCGCCGGTTGCCGTAGAGGAGGGTGATGCGGGATGAGCCGTCGGCGGCGAGTACGGAGGCGGCGATCGACAGCATCGGTGTGATGCCGGATCCGGCAGCGATGAGCACGTAGTGGCCGAGGCCACCGGGTTGACCGGAATCACCGGGTTGTCCGGCTGCGCTGAGGTCGGGGGTGAAAGCACCGGCCGGCCCCATCACCTCAAGGGTGTCTCCTGGGCGCACACCGTGGACGAGCCAGGAAGAGAACAGGCCGCCGGGTACGACGCGGATGCCAATACGCAGAGGTTCCCCGACGGGGGAGCAGATGGAGTAGGAGCGGCGCTCGTCGCGGCCGTCGATCTCCCGGCGCACGGTGAGGCACTGGCCGGGGAGAAACGCGAATTCCTCGGCCAGACGGTCCGGTATCGCGAGGGTGAGCGCGGTGGCGTCGGAGCACAGCCCCTCAACCGCTGCGACGCGCAGGGCGTGGAAGGTGGGACGCAGACGGGTCCGCGCCGTGACAGGGGGACGGGAGGGGGTCGTCATCAAAGGTCCTTGAGGTGCTCGAAGGGCTCCAGGCAGGTGCCGCAGCGGCGGAGCGCCAAGCAGGCGGTTGCGGCGAACCGTGAGATCTCCTCGGTATCGACCGAGGCGCAGCGCGGGCAGGGCACATCCGCCGGGGCCGGCCCGAGGGACAGCCACACCGGCCCGGATTCGCTGAGGCGCCGAGGCCCCGGTGGTGCGATGCCGTGTTCGGCGAGCTTGAGACGGCCCTGGGATGTGATCCAGTCGGTAGTCCAGGGCGGGTCGAGCACGGTGACGACCCGAACGGCGGGAAAGCCGTCCGCCTGCAGCCGGGTGGCGGCTTCAGCCCGCATCTCGGCCACGGCGGGACAGCCTGAGTAGGTCGGGGTGAGCCGCACGACGACCGTACCGTCCTGCTCCACCTCGACACCGCGGAGCACTCCGAGGTCGGCGAGGGTCAGCATGGGCAGTTCAGGATCGGGGATCTCGCAGGCGGTACGCCAGGCGCGGTGCGCCGCATCTCGGCGGTGCTCGCCGGCATCCGCGAGCGTCACCATTGCGCCTGCGGGTGTGCGCGGGCGATGCTCTGGAGTTCGGTGAGGAGCGGCGCTAGGTGTTCGGTACGGTCACCGTCGCGGCCGGAGCCGGGTATGGCGGGGGCGGACGCCGGGCCGAGAGGCAGGACCTCGGAGGGGTCGAATCCCGCTCGCACCAGGACGTCGGCGAGATGCCGCAGCGTCCGGTCGGCGACCACTGCGGACTCGGCGCCCAGACCGGCTGCGGTCCGGTCGGTCAGTGGTTCTCCCAGCCAGGGCGCGACGTCGAACAGCGCCGTTCTGAGACGGTCACGGGACTCGGGAGTCCCGTCGCCCAAGCGCACGGTCCACACCGCGGCGTAGTGGCAATGGTAGGAGAGCTCCTTCACGCTCTTGGCGGCGATGGCGGCGAGCACCGGATCAGGAGCGCTGGTGAGCTCCTCGAAGACGGCCAGCCGCCAGACGGACAACACGAGCAGCCGTGTGATCGTGAAGGCGAAGTCGCCGCCGGGCAGTTCGGCCAGCCGTAGGTTGCGGAAGCCGTCTGGATCACGGAAGTAGGCGTACGCGTCCTCGCCGCGGCCCGTACCGTCGGCCCGTCCCGTCCTGGCATACAGCAGCCGGGCCTGGCCGAGCAGGTCGAGGCCGATGTTGGCCAGGGCGAGTTCCTCCTCCAGTTCCGGGGCGCGTGTGCACCACTCGGCGAGCCGCTGGGCGGACACCAGGGCGTCGTCGCCCAGGGCCAGACAGCAGGCGGCAAGGTCTCCGGCGTCGATGCCGTCCGGCACCCTCTGGTCGATGCCGTGCAGGGGGTCGGTGAAACCGGTGCCGAACGCCCACTGCGCGTTGTCGTGGTCGACGTACAGATCCTCGTGACTCATTGGCGGCCGCTCCTAGATGTGGGGTACGTCGTCGGGGATGTCGTAGAAGGTCGGGTGCCGGTAGACCTTGTCGCCGCTGGGCGCGAAGAAGGGATCCTTCTCGGCGAGGGTGGAGGCGGCGATGGAGTCGGATCGCACGGCCCAGACACTCACGCCCTCGTTGCGCCGGGTGTACAGGTCGCGGGCGTGGACAAGGGCCATCGCGTCGTCGGGCGCGCGCAGGGAGCCCACGTGGACATGGTTCAGTCCACGCTTGCCCCGGACGAACACCTCGTACAGCGGCCACTCGTCCCGTATGCGGACGGGTCCGCCGGCGGAAGTCCGGTCGGTGCCGCTCATGCCGCCGCTCCTTCACGCACCCGGGTCGCCCGCTTGGAGGCATGGGCCGAGGCCGCCTCCCGCACCCAGGCGCCCTCCTCGTGGGCGGCCCGGCGCCGTGCAATCCGTTCGGCGTTGCACGGTCCGTCGCCGGAGACCACGCGCTTCAGCTCGTCCCAGTCGGGGGCGCCGAAGTCGTGGTGCCCGCGCTCCTCGTTCCACCGCAGGCCGGGGTCGGGCAGGGTGACGCCGAGCTTCTGGGCCTGCGGCACGGTCATGTCGACGAACCGCTGTCGCAGTTCGTCGTTGGAGTGCCGTTTGATCTTCCAGGCCATGGATCGCGCGGAGTTGGGCGAGTCGGCGTCCGGCGGGCCGAACATCATCAGCGACGGCCACCACCAGCGGTTCACCGCGTCCTGCACCATCTCCCGCTGCTCGTCGGTGCCGCGCATCATCGTCAGCAGGAGTTCGTACCCCTGCCGCTGGTGGAAGGACTCCTCCTTGCACACACGGACCATGGCGCGCCCGTACGGGCCGTACGACGTCCGGCACAGGGGCACCTGGTTGCAGATCGCCGCGCCGTCCACGAACCAGCCGATCACGCCGACGTCGGCGAAGGTCTCGGTCGGGTAGTTGAAGATGGACGAGTACTTCTGGCGGCCGTCGATCAGACGCGCCGTCATGTCCGTGCGGTCCGCCCCGAGGGTCTCAGCCGCGGAGTAGAGGTACAGCCCGTGCCCGGCCTCGTCCTGCACCTTGGCGAAGAGGATGGCCTTGCGGCGCAGCGAGGGTGCCCGGGTGATCCACTCGCCCTCCGGCTGCATACCGATGATCTCGGAGTGGGCATGCTGGGCGATCTGCCTGATCAGCGTGGTGCGGTAGCCGTCGGGCATCCAGTCCCGGGGCTCGATGCGCTGGTCGCGGGCGATGGTGTCCTCGAAGGTGGCCTCGGGGCCCTGGGGCCCGGATGGTGTGACGGTGGGGGTGTTCATGGGGTATGCGTGTCCCGTCGTACTCGATGAGTGGGTCAATGGCCGCGGAAGGCCGGGCTGCGGCGTTCGAGGAACGCCGTGACGGCTTCGCGGTGGTCCTCGGTGGCGCCGAGCCGGCGCTGGATCACGGCTTCGCGCTCCAGCGCGGCCGGCAGCGTGGCGGTGGCCGCGGACCGCAGCAGTGCCTTGATCTCTCGGTGGGCGGCGGTGGGTCCGCCTGCGAGGGAGCGGGCGACGGCCAGCCCCTCAGCCGTGGCCGAGCCGTCCGCCACGACGCGGTGGACCAGGCCCCAGCGTTCGGCGTCCTGTGCG
Source organism: Streptomyces sp. NBC_00207 (assembly GCF_045160965.1). NCBI lineage: Bacteria > Bacillati > Actinomycetota > Actinomycetes > Kitasatosporales > Streptomycetaceae > Streptomyces > Streptomyces sp. NBC_00207. The sequence continues at coordinate 1,627,456 of NZ_CP130715.1, forward strand.
GAGAAGCGGTCTCCGAGGAGCATGAGTCCTGCGGTCCGCGAAGGACCGAGCTGGCGGGCGAGGCCGCGGGCGACCCCCGAGTCGGAGGCCAGGCCGATGCCGGTGAAGGCAGTCGCGAAGTGGGCTCCTTCGGCGGCGACGCGCAGATCCGCGCAGAGCGCGATGCCGAGCCCAGCCCCGACACATGCGCCCTCGACGGCCACGACGAGCGGGACCGGCAGCCCGTGCAGCTCCTTCAGCAGCGGGTTGTAGTCGTTGGGAAGGTTCGCGAAGGCCGCCTCGGGCGCGGTGTTCAGCTGCCGGGCGTGCTCCCTGAGGTCCTGGCCGACGCAGAAATGCCTTCCGCGGGCAGTGATCAGGGCAGCCCTTACACCGCGTGCGGTGTCCGTGGTCAGGCGGCGTGCCGCCATGAGGAGGGCGCTGCGCATATGGGTGTCGAGCGCGTTGCCGCTCCCGGGACCGCGCAGCTCGATGACGGCCACGGCGTCGGTGACGTCGTAGGCGACCCCGTGACGGGCGGGACGGCCCGGCTCCTGAGCCTCGGTGGGCGCACCATCGGTCACGGCCATGAGTAGAACCCCTTCCCCGTCTTGCGGCCCAGCTCGCCGCGGGCGACCTTCTCCCGCAGCAATGCCGGCGGGGCGAACCGCTCCCCGAGTGTCCTGTGCAGGTGGTCGGCAATGGCCAGCCGTACGTCGAGACCTACTACATCGGTGAGGCGCAGCGGCCCCATCGGGTGCCGGTATCCCAGGCGCATGGCCGTGTCGATGGCCTCCGGCTCGGCGACCCCCTCCTCGACCATGCGGACGGCCTCCAGACCGAGGGCCAGGCCGAGACGGCTGCTGGCGAATCCCGGCGAGTCCTGGACGACGACCTCCTGCTTGCCCAGGGCGTGTGTCCAGCCGACCGCCGCTGTCAGGGTCTCCCCGGTGGTATCGGGAGTGGGGACCAGTTCGACGAGCGCGGAGACGGGCACCGGGTTGAAGAAGTGCATGCCTAGAAAGCGTCCCGGCCGCTTCAGGGCCGCCGCGAGTTCGGTGACCGGCAGCGAACTGGTGTTGGTGGCGAGTACGCACCGCTCCCCCACGGCCCGCTCAGCGGCGGCGAGCAGCCGGGCCTTGAGCGCGGCATCTTCGGGTACCGCCTCGACGACGAGATCGGCGTCGGCGGGAAGTTCGGCGATCGAGGTCACGGCGGTGACCCGGTCCAGTGCCTCACCGGTGGCGGATCCGCCGGGCCCCTCGCGCTCGGCGGCCTGCCTCAGGCCGGCGGCGATGCGGTTCAGCGCGACGGTCGCGGCCGCTTCGTCGTGTTCCACGACGACCACTGACGACCCTGCGGCCGCGAAGGACTGGGCGATACCGGTCCCCATCCGGCCGCCGCCGATCACCCCCACAACGGCGGGCGGTGCTGATGCCGAGGTCATGCCCGGCCTCCGTTCTTCTCGTTCTTCTCCAGGAATCGCGTCATGCGCTCCTCCTTGTCGCGGCCCTCGAACAGCACGGCCTGGGCGAGGTCGTCAGCCACCGGATGGGCACCCGGGGCGTCGGTGACGAGCTTGGTCAGCCGCAGGGCGAGCGCCGAGGAACGGGCCATGCGGTCCAGCAGGGCGTGTGCCTCGGCGTTCAGCCGCTCGGCCGGTACGACGTCCGTGACCAGCCCACAGGCGAGCGCGGCAGGTGCGTCGAGGTTCCGCCCGGCGAGCAGGACCTGTTTGGCCACCGACTCGCCGAGCAGCTCCCGCAGCCGCCAACAGGCCCCGGCGGCGGCGAGGATGCCCAGGCCAGGTTCGGGGTTGCCGAAGACGGCGTTTGGCCCGGCGATCCGGATGTCGCAGGCGTATGCAAGCTCGGCGCCGCCGCCCAGCGCCCAGCCGTCCACCGCGGCCACGGTGGGCAGGGGCAGCCTGCGTACCCGCTCGAACAGACGGCTGTTGATTCCCTGCAGCGCCTCCTCCCGGCCACGCCAACGCAGTTCGGCTATGTCGGCGCCGCCGGCGAAGACCCCGCCGTGCCCGGTGAGCAGCAGCAGCCTCGGCTCGCGCTCCAGGTCCTCGCACACGCGATGCAGTTCGGCGATCATGCCGCTGCTGATGGCGTTGCGAGCCTCCGGCCGGTGCAGGGTCACGACGACCCGGTCCGCGCCGGCCTCGACCCGCAGGGTCTCGTACGCCGTGTCGTCCAGCGTGCTCATACGCGCTCCACCAGCATCGCCACGCCCTGGCCGACCCCCACACACATGGTCGCCAGTCCCCGTCGAGCGTCCTCGCGTTCCATGCGTCCGAGCAGGGTGAGCAGGATGCGGGCGCCGGAGCAGCCGAGCGGGTGTCCGAGGGCGATGGCGCCGCCGTCGGCATTGACGCGGTCCTCGTCGAGCCGCAGGCGTCGGACGACTGCCAGCGCTTGGGCGGCGAAGGCCTCGTTCACCTCGACGGCGTCCAGGTCGTCGGGCCGCCAGCCCGCGCGGGCGAGTGCCTTCAAGGTGGCCGGCACGGGCCCGAGCCCCATCAAGCGGGGCTCGACCCCGGCCGAGGCGGCGGTGACGACGCGGGCCCGGGGGGTGAGCCGGTAGCGTTCGACCGCCGCCAAACTCGCCACCACGATGGCAGCGGCCCCGTCGGACAGCGGCGAGGAGTTGCCCGCGGTGATGATCCCGTCGCTGCGGAAGGACGTGCGCAGTCCGCCGAGCTTCTCCAGCGAGGTGGACGGCCGAGGCCCCTCGTCCTGGGTCACCTCGCCGTCCGCCACCGGCACCGGGACGATCTCTTCCTTGAAGCGGCCCGCCCTCTGGGCGGCCTCCGCCCTGCGGTGGCTGCGCAGCGCGAAGGTGTCCGCGTCGAGGCGGGTGATGCCGTCCAGGGCGGCGACCTCCTCGGCGGTCTCGCCCATGGACAGGCTGGTCGCGGCCGGGAAGCGCGGGTTGGTGAAGCGCCAGCCGAGGGAGGTGTCGTGGACCTCGCCGGGCCGGGCCCAGGGTGTGCCGGGCTTGGCCATCACCCAGGGGGCACGGGTCATTGACTCCACTCCGCCCGCGACGACCAGGTCTGCCTCCCCCGCACGAATCGCCTGGGCGGCCGAGGCGACGGCCGTCAGTCCGGACGCGCACAGCCGGTTGACGGTGTATCCGGGCACGGTGTCCGGCAGTCCGGCCAGCAGGACGGCCATCCGGGCCACGTCCCGGTTGTCCTCGCCTGCCTGGTTCGCGGCGCCGAGGATCACCTCGTCCACGGTGTCGGCCGGGATGCCAGAGCGACGTACCGCCTCGCCGACCACGAGGGCGGCCAGATCGTCGGGGCGTACGGAGGCCAGGGCGCCTCGGTGGCGGCCGAGCGGAGTGCGGGCCCCGTCGATCAGGTAGACCTCATCATCACGCATCGACGTGCTCCTCTGCGGGTGCGTGGCGCCGGGACTGGACGACCGAGAAGCGTCCGGTGACGAACGCCGGGTCGGTGAGGGCGGCATTGGCCGCGGGGTTGGCCGCGGTGCCGTGGAAGTCGCTGAAGGCGGCGGACTGGTTGACGAAGACCGCGCCGGTCAGGTTCTCCGACAGGTGCACGCCCGCCTCCAGCGCGGTTGCCCGTGCCGCCTCCAGCACACCCTCGTCGGTGGCGTACACGGAGGCGGTCAGCGCGCCGTGGCGCCGTACGGTGTCGTGCAGGAGACGCAGGCCGTGCGCGGTGGAGTCGGTACCGATGACGAAGGAGACCGGCCCGAACCACTCGCTGGTGTAGGTCTCCTCGTCGGCCTCGGCCTTGAGCCGGACCAACAGCGGGGAACGGACGGCCGCGTCCGGGAAGTCCGGGTGGGCGAGTCGCCTGGACGGATGGGCGACACGGTCGAGTTCCGCCGCCTCCGCCACGCGCTTCAGCACACCGTCGTTCACGATCGCGCCGAGGGTGGCGGCCGCACGGGCCGGGTCGCCCAGCAGCCTGTCCAGGGCGGCGCCCAGGTCGGCGGCGAACTCGTCGGCCGTACGGCGCCCCTGGTCGGTGGGGAAGCCGTTGCGGGGAACGAGGATGTTCTGCGGGGTGGTGCACATCTGGCCGCTGTAGAGCGACAGGGAGAAGGCGAGGTTGCGCAGCAGACCAGCGTAATCGTCCGTGGAGTCCACGACGACGGTGTTGAGCCCGGACTTCTCGGTGTGGACCGCGGCCTGGCGGGCGTTGGTCTCCAGCCAGTCGCCGAACTCGCTGGAGCCGGTGTAGTCCACGATGCGCACATCGGGGTGGGTGGCCAGGGCGGGGGCGGTGCGCTCGTCGGGCTTCGCGGCGGCGAGCAGTACCACGTCCGGATCGAAGCCGGCCTCCGCCAGCACCTCACGGGCGATCCGCACGGTGATCGCCAGTGGCAGCACGGCACGTCGATGAGGCTTGACGACCACCGGGTTGCCGGTGACCAGACTCGCGAACAATCCCGGATAGCCGTTCCAGGTGGGGAAGGTGTTGCAGGCGATCAGCACTGCCACACCGCGTCCCACGGTGGTGAAGGTCTTGTCCATGACGAGCGGGCCGCCCTTGCGCTGGGGCTTCCTCCAGCGGGCCGCGACCGGATGGCGCGTTTGCTCGTTCCATGCGTGGGCGACCGCTTCGAGACCCCGGTCCTGGGCGTGTGGACCGCCGGCCTGGAACGCCATCATGAAGGGCTGGCCGGTGGTGTGCTGGACGGCGTGCGCGATCTCGAAGCTCGCCTCGTTCAGCCGGGCAAGGATCTCCGCTGCAACGCCGGCCCGGGTGTCCGGGCTCGCGGCGCGCCATGCCACCGCGGCTGACTTGGCCGTCGCGACGGCCACCTCGGGCGGCAGGTACGGGTAACTGATGCCCAGCGGGAAGCCGTAGGGCGAGACTTCGGTGGCGGGGACGGTGCCGGTGCTCGGATGTCCTTCGATGCGGAAGGGGCGGCCGAGGAGGCCTTGGAAGGCGGCCTCGCCCAGCCGCGATGCCTCTGCTCCGTACACAGAGGTGCTGGGGGTTTCCTGGTACGGCGTCCAGTAGGTACGGTCGGCGGCACACTCCACCGCCTGGTCGAGCAGAGCCGCGTGGCGGACGAAGAAGTCGGGATTCTGGTCGGTGGGCACTGAGAGCTCCTGGCCGAACGTTCGGTAGGTTGATGGGTGTGAGGCGCCCAGGCGGACGCAGGGAAAGTGGGGGAAGCGGGGTTGGATCAGACGTCGGCGAGCAGGATCGCCGGGCGTTCCACGCAGTCGGCAACGAAACGCAGGAACCCGCCGGCCACACCGCCGTCACAGACCCGGTGGTCGAAGCTGAGGGAGAGCTGCATGACCTTGCGGACGGCCAGCTCGCCGTCCACCACCCAGGGTTTGTCCACGATGCGGCCCGCGCCGAGCAGAGCGGCCTCAGGGTGGTTGATGATGGGCGTGGATCCATCGACACCGAACACGCCGTAGTTGTTGAGGGTGAAGGTCCCGCCGGTCAGACGGTCAGGCGGCAGGGCCCCGTCGCGGGCCAGCCCGGTCAACCGGGCGAGCTCGGCAGCCAGTTGTGCGGTCGTCATGCGCTGTGCGTCGCGGACGACGGGGACCACCAGGCCGCGTTCGGTCTGGGCTGCGAAGCCCAGGTGCACCTCGCTGAAGCGGACGATCTCCCGCCGCTCGGTGTCGACGGTGGAGTTCAGCTCCGGGAAGCGGTGCAGTCCGGCGATGCAGAATCGGGCGAGCAGGGCCAGCAGCCCGATGGGGCGGCCGGGGTCTGCGGCCTGCATGGCCTTCCGGGCTTGGAGCAGGCTCGTCGCGTCCACGTCGACCCAGGTGGTGGCGTCGGGGATCTCGGTGCGGCTGCGGGAGAGCTTGTCCGCGACCGCGCGGCGGACTCCGCGCAGCGGGATGCGCTCAGGGCCGGCCGGCGCCGGCCGAGCGTGCGGTGCGCGATCCGCCGACTGCTGCCGGTCCGGGGTGACCGGTGCGGTATCGGGGTCCGTCGCCAGCTGGCCGGCCCGCCCAACGGCCTGCTCGACATCTCGTCTGAGCACGACCCCTGCGGGACCCGATGGCGCCAACGCGGCGAGGTCGATCCCGTGTTCCCGCGCCATCCTGCGTACGAGGGGGGATATGACCCGGGGAGCGTGCAGCTCTCCGGACGGCGCCGCCTCGGCACCAGTGCCGCCTCCCGTCGCGGCGCCCCCGCGTCGGCGGCGGCGACGCGGTGCCGGGCCGTGGCCGGTGCCGTAGCCGATCAGGACGTTGCCGGACCCGGCCTGCTCCTCCTCCCGGTATCGCTCAGCGGCAGGGTCGGCCGACGTCGAATCGACGGGAGGCTGGACGCCCGGGCCCTCCCCCGCGCCGTCGGGCCGGCCGGAAGTCGGCGTACCCACCGTGATCAGCGGCTTCCCCACCTCCAGCGCCGTACCCGCCTCCGCGTGCAGTTGCAGCACGGTGCCCGCGTAGGGGACCGGCACCTCGACTGCGGCCTTGGCGGTCTCGACCTCGATGACGATCTGGTCGATCGTCACCGTGTCACCGACCGCGACCTTCCACTCGATGATCTCGGCCTCGGTCAGCCCTTCGCCGAGATCGGGCAGCCGGAACAGCTGCTCCTGAAGCGCTGCGGTGCTCATGCGGCCGTTCCCTTCAGCAGATGCCGGGTGTCCGGCGCGTCGCTGAACTGGAGACGGTCGACGGCGTCGAGGATCCGGTCGACGCTGGGCAGATGCGCGTGCTCCAGCTTCGGCGGCGGATACGGGATGTCGAAGCCGGCCACCCTCAGGACCGGCGCGGCCAGCGAGTGGAAACAGCGCTCCTGCACCCGTGCGGCGATCTCCGCCCCCACGCCGGCGAATCCCTGGGCCTCCTGGACGACCAGGCAGCGCCCGGTCCGGTGTACCGATGCCGTGACCGTCTCGTCGTCGAAGGGCACCAGCGTGCGCAGGTCCACGACCTCCAGCTCGATGCCATCGGCCGCCGCCGCTTCGGCCGCGGCCAGCGCCACCGGCACCGACGGCCCGTACGCGACGACCGTGGCGTCGCGGCCCTTCCGCCGGATCGCCGCCTGCCCGAACGGCAGCGCTCCGCGCCGCTCGAGGTTGACGTCCTCCTTCGACCAGTACAGCTTCTTCGGCTCCAGGAAGACCACCGGGTCGGGGTCGGCTATGGCGTCGCGCAGCAGCCAGTACGCGTCCTCGGCCGTCGCCGGGGTGACGACTTTCAGGCCCGGGGTGTGCGCGTAGTACGCCTCGCTGGAGTCGCAGTGGTGCTCGACTCCCCCGATGCCGCCCGCGTAGGGGATACGGATCACCATCGGCAGCGCGAGCCGCCCCCGGGTCCGGTTGCGGAGCTTGGCCACGTGTGAGGCGATCTGTTCGAAGGCCGGATAGGCGAAGGCGTCGAACTGCATCTCCACCACGGGCCGGAAGCCGCCCATCGCCATGCCGACGGCCAGTCCAACGATGCCGGCCTCGGCCAGCGGGGTGTCGAAGCAGCGCTGCTCGCCGAAGTCGCGGGTCAGCCCGTCGGTGATCCGGAAGACGCCGCCGAGCGGACCGACGTCTTCACCGAAAACGAGCACGCGCTCATCCTCGCGCAGTGCGTCGCGCAGGGCGGCGTTCAGCGCCTGCGCCATCGTGATCTTGGCCATGGCCGTCAGTTCTCCTGAGTGTCGAGTGCGGGGGAAGCGGCGTCTTCAGCCAGCTCGGCCGCCAGCAGGGCGCGCTGTTCGCGCAGCTGCGGAGTCGGCTCGGCGTAGACGTGGTCGAAGAGCTCCAGCAGATCAGGCACGGACTCCTCGTTCATGCCCCCGCGCAGCTCTGTCGCCAGGGTCTCGGCCTCCTCCCGCACCGCCGCGACATCCTCGTCGGTGAGGGCGCCGCGGGCCCGCAGGTACGTTTCAAGACGGCTGACCGGATCGGCGGCACTCCACCGTTCGACCTCCGCCGCGTCCCGGTAACGGGTCGCGTCGTCGGCGTTGGTGTGCGCGTCCATGCGGTAGGTGTGCGCCTCGACCAGGACCGGTCCGTGCCCGGCACGGGCGTGCTCGACCGCCGCGGTCAGCACCGCCAGCACGGCGACCAGATCATTGCCGTCGACCTGTTCGGAACGCATCCCGTGTCCGATGCCCTTGTACGCGAGGGCGGGGGCCGCGGACTGCCGGGCCAGCGGCACGGAGATCGCGTACTTGTTGTTCTGCACAAAGAAGACGACCGGCGCGCGGAAGACGGCAGCGAAGTTCAGCGCCTCGTGGAAGTCCCCCTCACTGGTCGCCCCGTCCCCGACGAGGGCCATCGCCACACCGTCTCCACCTGTGCGCCGCAACGACTCCGCCATGCCGGTCGCGTGCAGCACCTGAGTGGCCAGCGGGGTGCACTGGGGGGCGACGCGGGTGGCGGCCGGGTCGTATCCGCAGTGCCAGTCGCCGCGCAGCAGCGTCAGCACCTCAAGGGGGTCGATGCCCCGGGCGACCAGGGCCACGGAGTCGCGGTAGGTCGGAAACAGCCAGTCGTCCGGGCGCAGCGCGAGCACGGCGCCGATCTGGCAGGCCTCCTGGCCGCGGCTGGACGGGTAGACCGCGAGCCTCCCCTGCTTGGTCAGCGCGGTGGCCTGGGTGTCGAACCGGCGTCCCACGACCATCCGCCGGTAGGCCTCGCGCAGCGCCTCCGGCGCAGGCTCTGTGTAGCCGGGCGCGGGCTTGGCCACCGGCGTGCCGTCCTCGGCCACGAACCGCACCGGCGTGAGGGACGGCAGGAGGCCCTGGACCGTCTGGCGAAGGTTCTTCACGGGCATGGAGGCCACTCACTTTCTCTGGACACTTGACGCGAGTATCGTCGCTATTGCGGAATATCTGTTCAAGGTTTCAGGCGAACCAGCGACGGACTGCCGAACGACGCGCTCTAGGAGGGCAAAGTGTCCGAGCAAAACACACCTGCGGAGTCCATGACCGGACGAACTGCCGTCCGGCTCGACGACACCGACCGGCACATCCTGGCCGGGCTCCTCGACGACGGCCGGGTGTCGATCAAGGCGCTCGCAGACAAGCTGCACATCTCGCGCGCCAACGCGTACACGCGTATCAACAGGCTGATGGCCGAGGAGGTCATCACGGGCTTCAGCACGCAGCTGAATCCGCAGCGGGCCGGCCTCGGCACGAGCGCGTACGTGACGTTGACGATCGATCAGAATGCGTGGCGGGACACCTCCCGGGAACTGCGCGAGATCCCCTACGTCGAGCACGTCACCCTCGTTGCGGGCGACTTCGACGTCTTGGTGCTGGTCCGCACTCCGGACAACTCGGTGCTGCGCCGGGTCGTGCTGGAGCGCATCCAGGCGGTACCGGGAGTGCGCTCGACCCGTACCTGGCTGGTCTTCGACGAGGTGCGGGGACGCGGGACGCACTGGACTGCCTGACCGCTCGGTCACTCAGACGTCGACCAGCGCGGCAGCGGAACCCGCGGCCGGCGCCGGAGCCCGAGGCGACTCCGCAGCCCCGATGGGGGTCGGTCTCGGGGCCGCCTCCACGACAGGAGCCGGGGCGGTCCCGGCCGCATGCTGCCGAGACCGCACCACCCGGAACCGCCCGGTGACGAAGTGGGCGCCCTCGGGGGGCAAATCCGCGCCCGCTGAGGAGGGGTCCGCGGGGAAGTCGTCTGCGAGGTTCTGCACCAGGTGCACCCCGGCGTCCAGTGCTGCCGTCTCGGCGACCGCCAGCACCAGCGGGTCGGTCGAGTGCACGGTGGCGTACGACGCCCCGTGGCGGCCCACCGTGCGGCGGAAGAGCGCCAGACTGTGCGACGTCGAGTCGGTACCGACAAGGAATGAGACGGGCCCCGGCCACTCCCTGGCGTAGATCCGTTCGTCCTGCGCCGCCAGCCGGACGAGCAGGGGGCTGCGCACATCGGCGGCCGGATGAGTCGGATGGCGCAGCGCTCCGGAGGCATGGAGCACGGTGCCGTACCGCGTGGCCTCCGCCAGCCCCGCCCGCACCGTATCGCTGGCGATCGCGCCCAGCAGCCTGGCCACACGTGCGGGATGCCCGAGCAGGCGGTCCACGGCCTCGCCCAGGTCGGCGCCGAAGTCCCCCAGACTCTTGTGCCCCTCATCGGTCGCGATGCCCGTCGTCGGCACCAGGATGTTCTGCGGCGTGGTGCGGACCGTGCCGCTGCACCGGCACAGGGAGTGGGCCAGGCCGCGCACGAGATCCCGGTAGTCACCGGTGGAGTCGACGATCACCGTGTTCAGGCCGGTCCGGTCGACGAACGTGGCGGCTTGGCGGGCGTGTTCCTTCAGCCAGCCGGCGAACTGCGCCGATCCGGTGAAGTCGACGATGCGCACCCCCGGGTCCGTGGCCAGCCTCTCGTGCAGCCGTTCCGCTGGTTCCGCCACCGCGAGGGTCACGATGTCCGGTGGGTGGCCGGCCTCCGCCAGCACCTGCCGGGCGACGCGCACGGTGATGGCCAGCGGCAGCACGGAACGCGGATGCGGGGCGACGATCACCGGGTTGCCGGTCACCAGGCTGGCGAACAGACCCGGGTAGCCGTTCCAGAGCGGATAGTCGGGGCAACCGATGAGCAGCGACACTCCGCGGGGCACCAGGGTGCTGGTGCCCCGCATCGGCGACGGTTGCCCGCTCCCTTGGGTCCCTTGGCCGCTCTCCCAGCTCAGGTCCGCCGGAACGCGCTCCGACTCCGCGAAGGCAAGGGCCACGGCCTCCAGCGCACGGTCCTGGGCGCGCGGCCCCGCGGACCGGAACGCCGCCTGCGGCGGCTGCCCCGTGGTGTGCTGCGCCGCAAGGGCCAGCTCATGGCTGCGAGTGTTCAGCCGGCGCAGTATCTCCACGGCCAGCCCGGCTCGTCGGCGGAGCCCGGCTGCGCGCCACCCGGCCGTCGCCTGAGCGGCAGCCGCCACCAGAGCTGCGGGGTCGCATCGCGGGTAACTGATGCCCATGCCGATCCCGTATGGCGAGGACTCGGTGCACACCCGGCCCAGCTCGCCGGGCTGGTCGAGATCGAAGGGCCGTCCCAGCAGGGAGCCGAAGACCTTCCCAGCTGTTCGGACCGATCTCATCCCCGCGTCGGCAGCATCCTGTCCGGTCGCCTCCGTGAAGGGCCGCCGGCATTCACCGGCGGCGAGGGCCCGCACGGCTTGCTGAAGCAGTTCGCGATGCCGCTCATAAGGACCAGGGCGCACGGCCTTCAGCCTCTCCAGGTCGCGGCGACATCGAGGAAAGCCTCGTTCTCCTGCGGCAGTCCGATCGTCACCCGGACGCCCTCCCCGAGGAACGGGCGGACCACGACGTGCCCGCCAAGACAGTGGACGGCGAAGTCAGCGCTCTCGTCCGCAAGCGGTAGCCACACGAAGTTGGCCTGGGAGTCGGGGACTTCGAAGCCCAGCGCGTGCAACATCAGAGTCACGCGCTCCCGTTCGACGACCGTGAGGGCGGCCCGCCGGGCGACTTCCGCGCGCTCGCCGAGGGCGACGACGGCGGCCTCCTGCGCGAGGGCGCTGACGCTGAACGGTACCTGCGCCTTGCGCACATGAGCGGCGATCCACGGCGGCGCCACGCAGTAGCCGACGCGCAGTCCCGCCAGTCCGTAGGCCTTGGAGAACGTCCGCAGAACCACCACGTTGGGGCGGTCGCCGAGCAGGGCCAGGGCATCGGGGACCAGCGCCGGATCCGCGTACTCACGATAGGCCTCGTCGACGACGATCAGCACGTCTTCCGGGACACGGTCCGCGAAGTCGAGGAGCGCCCGCTCACCGACCGCGGTGGAGGTGGGGTTGTTTGGGTTGCAGACGAAGACCAGCCGGGTCCGATCGGTGATCGCCGCGGCCATGGCGTCGAGGTCCAGCGCATGGTCGCGCAGCGGGACCCGTACCGCCACACCGCCTGCCACCGCCGTGAGAATCGGATACGCCTCGAAGGACCGCCATCCGAAGACGACCTCGTCGCCGAAGCCGACGACCGAGTGCAGCAGCTGTCCGCAGACCTCCGAGGATCCGGCGCCCACCGCGATCCGCTCCGGCTCGACCTCGTGGTGCCCGGCTATCGCCCGCACGAGGGAAGTGGCGCTCAGGTCGGGGTACCTCGACACGCCGCCGGCCAGCTCCGTAAGCGTTGCGGCTACACCGGGCAACAGCCCGTAGGGGGATTCGTTGCTGGCCAGCACTACCGCACCGGGCAATTTGCGGCCCGGGACATAGGCGGGCAGCTGTGTCAAGGATGAACGGACACGCACCATGCTCGACTCGCTTCTGAATCGGTGGGGCCCGAGGCCGTGCCTCTGGGCACTTGACAGGTAAAGCGTGAACATCAGAGGTCAAACGCTCAACTGTTTAGAGAATTCGGCGACAGATCGCATCAATCCGGCAGCCGGCACAGCATGCCGTCTCCTCGCCTGCTGGTTCGGACCCCTGTCACGAGACAGACTGGAGGTAGCCCACCAGACGTCGATGACTACTCTCGGCTACAGGCCGGACTCACTGGTTGTCCCGGCACCGGCCACCGACACGGTCCGTCAGAACTGGTCCCCCACGCACTCACGAGGTGCCCGCACGCCGCCCGCTCCGATGAAGAAGACGGAGCCCAAGTCGCCACTCCACCAGGCTAGTTGCCGTCAACTGCGGCAACTCTCCCGCTGCGACGGCCGACAGTGCAGGAACGGCCGACCGTGGTGGTGGGTGCACTCGTTGTCCCTTCTTGCACGTAGGGCTCCCGCCGGTGCTCTCAGCCCGTCATCCCCCGCCCGGGATGCCGGATCTGCCCGAACTGTGAGGGAGGTGACATATCCGGACTCGGAGCAGGCATCACACACGGGAACCACGGGCGCGCTCGACGAAGAGGTTGCGGTGGCACGTGCGACTCACGCTCCTGCCCGCGGCAGAATCCTGCAGTCGCACAGAAGTAAGCGCAAATAAAGACGCCTTCGTGTTGGATAAGCCATGCTTACTGCGCGCCGCTGCGGTAGATCCCCCGTCTCTCGCCTCCACGGTGCCCGGAATCCGCGCTGCTGCCGATGACCAGAGCTCAGCCGGCCTGACAAAACAGGCTCAAACAGCTCGACACCGCCGCGGGCCATACCCCAGCCTGCCGCACCAGCGGCGTGTGACCCGACCGCCACCAACCGGGCCCGTCCGCGGAACGGCCGCCCAGGCCATGGAGTCGATGAGGTGCCTGATCAACGCGCAGCGCACAGCGCGGACTGCCTCCCCTCATCGCCAAGTTGTGCCCTCCGAACACTGCCTGCCGTGATTCCCTCGTCGCCGCCGACGGTCCGGGCGCCCTGAGCCTCCCCGGGCGGACTGATCGCAGACGCCGGCGGCACCGGGCGCCCGCCAGGGGCAACCACTGACCAGCGCGTAGGCGTCCCCGCCCCAGACTCGAGGCCAATGGCGCCTCACCACGTGGACACGGGCTCGACTCAGGCTAGTCGAGGGCGCGCCACGGCTTCGGGAACCACACCCAGCGCCCATTGACGTATGCCATGCCGTCGTACGCCATACCGAGCGCTTCGCCCGGCTCCAGATACTCCCACTGATAGATCGTCGTTCCCGGTTTGAGGTAAGGGGCCACCCTCTCGTATCCACCGGGGAATTCTTCGCTAACCTCACTCGGCCAATCCCTGATGGCGTCTGTGGTAGCCTTCGCCACCTTGATTTCGGTCTTTTCAGGGTCAATGTCAAGCGCGGCGGTGGGCTTGGACCAGATCCACTCTTCGTACATTTTCTCGGCTTTGGCCGCGAACTCCGGCTCGAAGACCGCTGCATAGTCGGCGGCATTCGGCTCCAGTGAAGCCACCACATCATTGTCAAAACGTGCAGCTATGATCAGCTTCCGGAAACCTGCATCCGTGTTCGGGTATTGTGCCGCCTGAGTTGTGCTCGACGACGTCTCGGTGGGTTGCATTACCTGACCATTCGTGGAACACGCACTCAGGCTCAACAGACACACAACATAGAAGAGGGCAAAGCGATTCTTCACTTGTTTCTTTCTTGTGCGAGTGAGGCGGGTCAGACGTCCTGCCTCATCGGAGGTTGTGACCTACTCATCCCGCAGCACGACGGATGAGCCGCGGGCGGGGACGGATTGAGACGGCGAGGCCCCCCAGGACGAGCAGCAGGGATGTCATTCGAGTCATTTCATTTCTTCGTTGTTTCCTGCCCGCATCACGGTATGGCGATGGCACTTGTTCAGCGGGTCCACTCGGGCGTGGCAGGCGGTCGTCGCCCATGTCAGCGGTCGTCGCCCCTGCGGGGGTGAACCGGGCCGGCCCGGTCAAGCGGTCACTGCTGCGTCAGAAATCCCGTGAGGTAAGCGCGTTCAGCCTCGGTGAGGCGCCGCGGGCGCTTGCCCTCCAGGTCGTAGGGAACCATCGTGGAGGCTGCCCTCGCGTACAGAGTCCCTTCGTCCTTCACCTCGTAGGCGAGGCTGAATGACACCGCCCTGAGGCCGGTAACCCAGACCTCGACGGTGACTGGCGTCTCGCGCCACTCCAAGGGCGCCTTGTACTCGATCTCGTGCTTCGCGCTCACGCAGCCCGCTGTGAAGGTGTCCACACCAGCTATGGCGGCCTGGCCACCGAGTATGTCGCTGCGCGCTTCCTCCAGATAGGTGAGGAAGACGGCGTTGTTGACGTGCCCGTAGACGTCCATGTCGGACCAACGGACTGAGCAGCGGTATTGATGGCGAGTCATTCCACTCATTTCATTTCGTCATTATCACCCGCCCGGAATCGGGGCAGGGCGACGGGCATTGCCTCAGCGGTCTACTCGGGCATGGTCGGCGGTCGTGCCGATTGCTGGTTTCCGTGACGGATAAAGCCCCACGGAGCCTGCTTCGCCCCGGTCCACAGCAGTGCGGTGGATTGAGGCGCGCACGGTTCTCACCCACCCGCTGCAGCTCCGTCAAGGGCGATCCCCTGGTGCCGACCCGCGGCCCACAGCCGCTAAAGCCCGGCAAACATAACACGACCATAAGCAGTCATTTTTTTCCAACGGTATTACTCGGAAATTCCCACTTGATCATCACACGAGTCGGTCGGCACAGTATTCGCAGACTGGTCGTGGGCGCCGGCAGGACGATTGGCATCCCCGCCATGGGGTGCCGGCATCGCCCTCGCCGAAAGGACTAGCACGCCACGAGGCAGCTGCCGCCCGATGCAGCTCAGGGCAAACCATTGGTCGCACGCGAAGTGCGGGATCTCGCGCCAGTGAGGGATGGCGATTCCAGGAGCTGCCCCGACGCAGCAGCCGCCGAACGGGCACGTGAGTGCGTTCAGAATATGAATGCACTAGTTTGTGGCCATCCCTCGTGCCTCATTCGCAGCGTTCCACTGTTCGCTGTCGCGCTCCCTGGATGTGATGGGTGACTGCTGGTCACCGCTGGTCGTGCGCGACATCTCTCTAGGCATTGACACTTTTGAGGACCTGGTCCGCGACCCTGGCGTGTCCCGCGCACTGCTGAAGAATCGGCTCGACAGACTCGTGGACGGCGATGTGCTGGAACGAGTCGAGTACGCCACGCGCCCCCAGCGGTTCCGTTACGTGCTCACCACATCAGGACGGGAGCTCGTGACGGTGCCTTTGGCACTCACCCAGTGGGGCGACCGCCGGCACGCGCCGGATGGTCCGCCGATCGTGTTTCGGCACCACTGCGGAGAGGTCCTAGAGGTGTTCGTCACGTGTCGTACCTGCAGTGGAGCGGTTCATCCGGAGGGCGTCTCGGTCCAGCCGGGCCCGGGCGGGCGCGCAGCGCCCGGCACTCTCGTCATTGCCGAGCGCCTTGCGGGGATGGCATGACTGATCACGTCGCAGCTTGGCGAATGGCCGGCGAGGCGGGGGATGCGAGAGCGGCAGTAGCCGCTATGCCCGAGGACGTTGAGCTCGTTTCGCCGCTGACGGACCGGTTCACGTTTCGGGGGCACCGTGAACTCGAGGAACTCCTGACGAGCGTGTTCGAAGTGTTCACCGGCATCCACTACGAGGCACAGTTCCAGGAAGGACAGCACGCGGTCCTGCGCGCCGCGGGTCATGTCGGTCGCCTGCGGTTGGAAGAGACCCAGTATCTCGATCTCGACGATGAGGGCCGTATCCGACGCCTCACCCTCATGATGCGCCCGCTCACAGCCGCCACCCGTTTCCTGCGCGTGCTTGGGCCTCGGGTTGCGAGCCGGCAGGGACGGCCGGGCACGGCGGGAGTACTCATCGTGGCGGGCGCATGGCTCGACTCGGTCGTGGCCGGCGGAGATCGGGTCTTCATGCCCATGGCCAGTCCTGATCGGTCTCGTCCAGTCCAGGTCGACCGCCCACCGGCGTGATCGGCTGTCGGCGGTGTTCCTCCACCGCCGAGGCGTCCATGTCGGGGGCGACGCTCATGCCCACGCCGGGCTGCCATGTTCGCGGCCACGAGACCGGTGATCAGTCAGCGCCACGATGTCGCCACGTCGAATCACGGCAGCGCTCATGCGGAAAGAGGTTTCCGCGTCACGTCACTACACGACAGCGGTCAGCTCCCCAGAAGCCTCCCGAGGGCGATTGTTCGGCAGCACCCGCCCTGGGACGGGCGCCACGATGTATGTATTCACAAATGATCGAATGTGTCAGTGCACCGCCGAACGGCTGGTCGGGGGCTCAGGCAATGACTGCCCGGACCTGTGTTGTCAGCATTCGCTCGAGCGCCAGCAGCGCTTCGGGGGCGTGGCGGGTGTCGAGGCGTACGGTGTAGATGAACCGTGTCAGCTCCGGGTTGGCCAGCGGTCTCGCGACAACATTGGCCACACCGCGGGGCAGGGCCAAGCGGGGCAGTACCGCGACACACAGGCCCGCGGCAACGAAGCCCAGGATGGTGTTGAAGTCGTCGCCCTCGTACTCCAGTCGGGCCTCGAAGCCTGATGTCTTGGCCATCTGGGCAAGCAGCTCCAGCCGCAGCGCGGCCTCGGGCGCGGCGACCCACGTCTCGCCGGTCAGGCTCGCCAGGTCGATGACCTCCCGGCCGGCCAGCTCGTGGCCCGCGGGAAGCACCGCCACGACGGGGTCCCGTGCAACCAGGGTCCGGCGCAGTGTGCGCGGCGGCGGCTGGGGAATGAAGTCGTAGTCAAGTCAGGGCAAGGTCGGCGTCTCCCCGTTTGATCCGGCCGTAGCCGGCCTCGGGCTCCAGCTGCGAGAGGTAGAAGTGGTCCTTCACGGGATCCGGATCGAAGCGGACCGCGCGCGCCTCCTCGAACCTGCCCTGGAGAGCGAGAACCAGCGCCAGCGCCTCTCCGCCGCGCGTGCCCCAGGCGGCTGCCACCGTACGGGCCAGCGGTTCGATCTCCGCTACCCGGCCCTGGCTCAGCCGGATCGTGATCAAGCCTCGGGCGTGGAGGTCGGCGGCGCGCGGGGCGTTGTGCCGGACCAGCCGCTCCCGGACCTGCCCGTACAGGTCCTCCCCCTGCGCGAAGTGGCCCCGGGCGTGGGCGAGCATGGCCAGCGTGGAGAGGCTGGCCGCCTCGGCCTCCGGCATGCGGTACCGGCGTGCGACGGCCAGACCCAGGCGGGCGTGGCGCTCGACGGCCTCCGAATCGTTGCCGATGGCGGAGATCATCGCGTCCACCTGCTCGCACACCCACCGGTAGGCGGGCAGGTCGTGCCTCTTGGTCAGTGCCCGCAACTCGGCGACCACGGGGATGCACCGAGCGGCCTGCGTTTCGTGCGGCAGCAGCTTCGTCATCGTGGTGAGGGCGGCCGCGAGCAGGTTCGGGTCCCCTGCGCTGCGAGCGAGACCGAGCTGCTGCTCGGCCGCTACCCGGGCTCTTCCGTCGGCATCCTCCGGCAGTTCGTCCACCCGCGCCTGCAGCAGCCGGGCGAGGTCCGCGGGCGCCAGGCCCGGCCTGACGATCAGCCGGTCCAGAGTGTCGACCACGTGCAGGTCCACACCTTGGTGGCTCCGTGTCAGCCACGGGGTGGGTTCGGTCCACGCCGTGAACGCGGCGACGGCGAGGTCCTCACGACCGGCCCGTTCAGCGACCTCGAGGGCACGGTGACGCGTGACGATGGCTGCGTCACCGGACCCGGCCCGGACGTGGGCACGCAGCAGGGCGCCGAGCAGGCCGACCGCGCGCTCGGCCCGTTCGTCGGCGCGGGCCGGTATCAGCTCGGCGGCGTCAAGGGCCTGGTGGAGCAGGTCGACGCTCACGTCGTGCGCGTAGCGGTGCTCGGCGAGTTCGGCGGCACGCAGCGCGAATGCCACCGCCTGTCGGGCCTTCGCCGGGTCACCCGATCGGGTGAAGTGGACGGCGAGGGCGGGCAGGTCGTCCGGTCTCAGACTGGCGAGGGTGTCGGCCAGTCGTCCGTGCAACAGGCCGCGGCGCAGTCCGGTGAGGTCGCCGTAGACGGTGTCGCGCAGCAGCGGGTGTGTGAACGAGACGTGGCCGGGGGCCCGTTCGGTCAGCAGCCCGTCCGCGATGCAGAGCTCCAGTGCGCCGACGACCGCGGCCGGTGTCAGTCCGGAGGCTTCGCGCAGCACCGCGACATGGGTTTCGCTGCCTGCGACTGCGGCCAGCCGTACGACATCGGCGGCTTCCTGGGGCAGTCGGGCGAGCCGCTGGCGTACGACGTCGCGGATGCCGTCGGGCACGCGGGCGACTGCCTGCGCCGCGTCGTCGCCGCCCGCGGTCAGCAGCCGGGCGCTCTCACCGACGAAGAAGGGGTTCCCGCCTGTGCGTTCCGCCAGGACGGCTACCACCTCGGCGTCCACCTCCCGGCCGCAGAGCGAGCGCACGAGCGTACGGACTTCGGTGACGTCGAGTCCGGTCAGTACGACGCGGAAGGGATCACGGCGGGCGAGTGTGGCCATCGTCGGTGCGAGACGACTGTCGGCATGCCCCTGCCGGTAGGCGGCCACGACCAGCATCGGGACACCCTGGACGCCGGCGGCCCGGCCCAGCAGGGCCAGCGTCTCCTCGTCGGCCTCGTGGACATCGTCGATGATCACGGCGAGCGGGCAGCGCGCCGCTGCCGAAGCCAGCCATCGGGCGAACGCGGTGTGCAGCCGGAACCGGCCGGCCGTAGCGTCGCCGTGCGGCGGGACCGTGGCGCCCAGAGGGTCGATCAGCGTGGACAACGGCCCCACGTGCTCCGGCGTGAGGAGGCGCGCCAGTTCACCCAGTGCCTCCGTCCAGGCCCACGCCGCCGGGACGCCCGCGTCGTCCGGACACCGGCCCGCCACCACCGTCCAGCCCCGCGCCCGCAGTGAATCGGCGAAACGGGCCAGGAGGGCGGTCTTCCCCGCACCGCCTTCGCCCGCGACCAGCGCGACCGCTCCGCCCCCAAGGCCCGCCCCGGCTGCCTGTTCCAGCACCTCCAGTTCGCGGTGCCGCCCGACGAAGGGCGCGGGCGAAGCGGGCGCCGCTCCGCTGCCGACAGCGGCGGGTACGCCTGGCGCACCGGTCACCCCAACTACGGGCACGGATCTCGGGGATGGCCGTTCGACCACCGCGATGGACGTGCTCGGGGTGGCCGGGGCCGGAACCGCGGCCGACAGGACATCCAGGTCGCTGCGGAGGATCGCCCTCTCCAACTCGACCAGCCGGGCTCCCAGGTCCAGCCCGAGTTCCTCGGCGCACACGGCGGCCGCGCGCCGCAGCGCCGCGAGCGCGTCGCCCTGACGCCCGGTCGCCCGGTCGCCCACAGACTCAGAGCCAGCAGCCGCCATCCCTCCTCGCGCAGCGGATGACGGCGTACGTGTGCCTCCGCGGTCGGCACCACCTCGTGCGGGCGACCCACCCCGAGGCTGCTCGCCATCGCCAGCTCATGTGCCATGAGCAGCAGTTCGTCGAGCCGCGCGATCTCCCCGTCCGCCCACGAGCCGGGCCCCCACTCCCCGTAGGCGTCTCCCCGCCACAGGCCGAGCGCCTCGTCCAACAGCGGACCGGCCTCGGCGCAGGACACCGCCCTGGCGCGGCGCACCGCCGATTCGAAGCGCCACGCGTCCACGGCGTCGTCGTCAAGCCGCAGCGCGTACCCCTCCGGACTGCTGACAAGGATCCGGGACGGGGTACGGGCGGGCCGGTCCGGCTCCAGGATGCCGCGAAGGTTGGAGACGTAGGAGTGCAGAGAGGTGGTGGGCTTGGCAGGCGTCCGCTGCGTCCAGAGCACGTCGACGAGCCGGTCGACCGGGACATTTCGACCCCGGGCCGAAAGGAGGATTCCCAGGACGGTCCGCGCATGTCGGCGCCCGACCGTCACCGGCCGC
Organism: Streptomyces sp. NBC_00207; assembly: GCF_045160965.1. Classification (NCBI taxonomy): domain Bacteria; kingdom Bacillati; phylum Actinomycetota; class Actinomycetes; order Kitasatosporales; family Streptomycetaceae; genus Streptomyces; species Streptomyces sp. NBC_00207. The sequence continues at coordinate 1,647,623 of NZ_CP130715.1, forward strand.
CCGCCGACCCGGACATCGAGCGGCCCGAGAACTCCCACCTGCATCATGATCGGCCAAATGTACCAACGGCCGCGCCTCGGATCGCGTCTGCACCCAACACGCCGACGTATGCCAGGAAGGGAACAGCCGGACGCAATCAGTGGCAGGACCGTACGGTCCGGGTGGTGGCTCCATGACAGGTCACGACCGCCGGCGCCGAAGGCGCCATCGACGACCTGAACCAGGCCCTCGCCCACAACGACACCGCCCGCCTCGTGCGCCCCCTGGCCGACACCCGGCCCCACCTGCGGCCCGAGGACGCCGAGCTCGCCGAACGCATCGACGCCCTCACCCGCCACACCGACCAGCTTCGCCGGGACACCCACGACCAGCGCAGCACGTGATCCGCAATCGATACGGCACGGCCCCGGCCCGGACGTGAGTCACCGCCCGCTCTCCGGGAGCCTGCTCTGCCCTTGCGCGGCGGTCGCGACGGCCACAGGCTCCTGGTGGGCGCCCTGGCCGAGTGGACCCGCTGTCGGATCGGGGAGGTGGACGGGCATGCGGCACCCGCGGAGCCCCGAGCCGCGCGACGGGGGCAAGGAGCGCAGCACGGTGGTCTTGGACGTGCGGGGCATGGTCCGGGCCACTCAGCAGAACACCGTCGCTGCCGTGCCGGGCCGCCGGCCGAGGGTGCTGGACGTCGAGGTGAACGCGGTCGCGCAGTCGACCACGGTCGTCTTCGACCCCCGCCGGACAGCGGCAGGGCGGCGACGTCGCCACCCTGCCCCAACAAGGGTCCCGGCATGGTCACGACCCGGGCAGCCACAGCAGCCTCAGGCGGCACGGGCCCGGGAGGCAGCTGCCCGCAGGCCTCGGCCGTCGGGGCCCTGGCGGGCGTGGGACGAGCTGGAGGCGGGAAGCCGGCGCTGGCGGACGTTCCACGAGGCCATCCGGACCGCGCCGGGCATGTGCGCCAGGCCCTGAGGGGTGGGCAGCATCCGTTCGCCGTCGCACTCGGGTGCGTGGCCTACGGTGTGCTGGAACTCGGCGTCCCCTCCCCGCCCGACGACCGCTTGGACCAAAATCCGGACCAGCTCACACCCAAGAGCCTTGCGCAGCGCCGTTTTCCCAGGTCAGCGTGAGTGCGACTGCTGTACCACCAGGAGACCAAAAGGGCCTGGTCCTGCTGGCGGCCGTCGGCTTCGACCTCTACAACAAGCGCAAGGCCGGAGCCTGACGCTCTGGCAGTGGCCGCGCGTGCTTCACGGTCCGGGGGTCATGGTGGTCTGTTCGTCGGTGAGGCGGGCCCTCCAGCCACTGACGTGTGCATCGGGTATGGAGGCCAGGCGGGCGATCTCCGCGTCCCCGCGTCCGTCGGACCAGGCCAGGATCCGCGTCACGGTGCGGTTACGTGCGGCTCGAAAGTCCTTGAGCATGATTTCGAGGCGTTCGACTTCCTCGCCCTCGTGGACAAGTTGCCGGTCAACGGCGGAGCGTTCCGCGCCGCGCAGCTGCCGGAGATGGGCGGTCAGGCCCGTCAGGGCCAGCCCGTGTTCGTGCGCGGCGTTCTGAAACGTTTCGGCCAGGGACACCAGCACGCAGTCGGGGACGTCGGCGAGGGTGGCTCCGAGGGGCTTGGCCGCCTCCCAGGTGTCCCGCCCGGCCCCCGTCGTCTCCAGCCAGACGCGGGCGTCTGTCGGAGTACGGTCGCCGCAGGCCCGTGCCCGGTAGGCGTACAGGGCGGCGCGGTGGCCGTAGAAGGTGAAGCCGTCCTCTATCTGCCGGTCGGCGTCGCGGCAGATCCGGCCCGGTACGCCGCCGTAGCCGTTCTGGGGGCTGTAGTCGGCGTAGGTGTCGAGTTCCGCGTCCGTGGCCAGGTCCCAGGAGGGGTCGCACAGCCCGGGGTTGGCGGCCAGGAAGGCGCCGACCTCGACGCGCCAGGCCGGGACCGGTGTGGTACGCGGTCTGGGCCAGAGGAGTTCCCCGGAGGGGTCGAAGGCGGGCGTCGCGGCCTGTTCGATGTCGTCCCATGCGGTGGCCGCCTCGGCCGACCACTCGAGCCCGCCGTCGGGCCCGATCCGGTGGATCGAGTCCACGAGCCGCTGCACGGCCGGCAGGACGCGCACCGCGAGCGCGTGCAGTTCCTCGGCGTCGAAGAAGCGCCATGTACAGCCGCGCTGTTCGTCGTGGCTCAGGTGGCCAAGCAGCTGCACCATGATGCCGGGGGCGGGGACGTTCCCGTCTCCGAGTGCCCTGCGGGGGATGCCGGGGAGCCGGCTGCCAGGGGACTCCTGCGGGGCTCGCCAGTCGGTGTCGCCGAACCAGACGGCGCCGTCGCGAGCGTCCACCGCCAGCCACTGTTGGTAGCCGACTCCCGGGCCGTAACGCTGGTCCTGCTGTTCGGCGTTCTCGTCGTGCCATACATACTCGGCCGGGGGCGGGTCCAGCTCTGCGGCCATGAAGCCGTCCTCGGGGCGGTAGCCGGTGAGGACGCGCGCCGTTCCCGGCGCGCTGTCGGCTGCGGTCATGAGGGGTTTCCTCTCGCTGGAACGTCAACCGCGGCAAACGTAGTGCGCCTGTCACACAATAGTTTAACTTTCAGCCACAGCGTCCGGTAGTCGGACACGATGGGAAGTACGGCGTGCCGGTGAGGTCTACGCGCGTGCGACGGCCGTCAAGTTGGCCGCTTTTCGCGTTCCCCCACGATCCGTTCACCCGCTTGACCCCGGGACACCGTGCGCCTTACGCGAGCGCGGCCAACGCCTGGGCGGCGAGCATCTCCTCCAGGTCCAGGACGACGCGCGGGGCGTGCCGGGTGTCGATGCGGACGGCGTAGATGAAGCGCGTCAGCTGCGGCTCGGCCAAGGGGCGGGCCACCACCTGGGTGTGCGTGCGGGGCAGGGCGAGTCGCGGCATGACGGCCACGCACAGGCCCGCGGCCACGAACCCCAGCACCGTGTTGAAGTCGTCCCCCTCGTATTGCAGGCGGGCCTGGAAGCCGGGCGTGTTGGCCATCTGCGAGAGCAGTTCCAGGCGCAGCGCGGCCTCCGGAGCGGCGATCCACGTCTCGGAGGCGAGGCTGGCCAGGTCGATGACCTCCCGGTCGGCCAGGTGGTGGCGCGCCGGGACGACGGCCACCACCGGATCCCGTGCGACCAGCGTCCGGCGCAGCATCCGCGGCGGCGGGACGGGGATGAAGTCGTAGTCGTAGCTGAGCGCCAGGTCCATGTCCCCCCGCTTGAGCCGGTTGTAGCCGGCTTCGGGCTCCAGCTGGCTGAGGCTGACCTGCACGTGGGGGTAGGCCGCGTGGAGGCGGGCCAGCGCCTGCGGAACGATGCCGGTGGCGGCCGAGGCGAAGGCGCCGAGCCGGATCCGTCCGGCCGTCCCGGCGCGCATGGCGCCGAGTTCGACCGACGCCGCCGCCAGCGTGCTGCGGACGCCCTGCTCCGCGCCGAGGAGGACTTCGCCGGCCGGTGTGACGCGAACGGGTCGCCGCTCCAGCACCCTGAGGCCGGCGCGGCGTTCGAGTTCGGCGATCTGCTGGGAGACGGCGGGCGCGCTGTAGCCGAGTTCGCGTGCGGCGGCACTGAAGGAGCCGTGCCGCACGACGGCTTCGAGGGTGGCGAGCAGGCGGGGGTCGAGTCCGTGCACGGAGTTAAGGCTCACTTATCTGTCGCGAAGATGTGTTTTCTTGTGATTGGAGATGAACGCCAGCAGGATTCTTGCTCGCGGCGAGAAAACGCAAGCCTGCGCTCCTGGACCGCGAACACCCCTCCCCCGCCGTCACGGTGGCCTCTGCCCGTACCACCTCGCCACCCGCCGCCGCCTGCCGTGGCGGCTGCGGGCGGTTCGGCTGCGGCTGTCGACGGTCACCCCTCATGCCCCGAAAGGAAGTGGTATGACCCAGCCACCGCTCATCGGACTCACCACCTACCTCGCCCAAGCCCAGTGGGGTGAGTGGGACCTGCCCGCCGCAGTGCTGCCCGCGGCCTACGCTGACTGCGTCCGGGCGGCCGGCGGCCGCGCCGTACTGCTGCCGCCGGACGCGCCGGAGGCCGCGGCCGACGTGGTCGAGCGTCTGGACGCGATCCTCCTGGCGGGAGGCGAGGATCTGGATCCCGCCCTGTATGGAGCCGTGCCCCATCCGCGTACCGGGCCGCCGGTGCGCGAGCGCGACGCATGGGAGCGGGCCGTGCTGACCGCCGGCCTCGCCCGCGACATACCCGTGCTCGGGGTGTGCCGGGGGATGCAGCTGATGAACGTACACGAGGGCGGCACCCTGATCCAGCACCTGCCCGACCGGGTGGGCCACGACGGCCACAACCCCTACCGGGGCCACTTCTGCTCCCACGCCGTGACCACCGTACCCGGGACACGGGTCGGCGCCCTGCTGCCGGGGACGCACCACGTTGCCACGCACCATCATCAGGCGGTGGACCGCCTCGGCGCGGGACTGGTCGTCGCCGCCCGTGCGGCGGACGGCACCGTCGAGGCGATCGAGAGCACCCGGCACCGCTTCGCCGTGGGCGTCCAGTGGCACCCGGAGATGGGCGACGACGCGCCGGTCGTGCGGGCCCTGGTGGCTGCCGCGGGCTCCGCCGGAGGTACCGGTCCTGCACGGACGGCCGGACGGAACACGCGCACGGTGCGAAACGCGCCGGGCCGGACTTTCCCGGCACAGGTGCCTTGACACCCCGGGGCGGACCCCCCAGGATCACATCGTGAACCTGTCAGACAGCCAGACAGGTGGCCCCCTTCCGCGGCGCGTCAGTGCCATGGAAGCGGTCTTCGGCCACCTGCGCAGCGCCATCGAGCGCGGTGAGTACGCCGTGGGCGACAAGCTCCCCTCGGAAGCCGAGTTGTGCCGCACCCTGGAGGTCAGCCGGCCCGTACTGCGGGAGGCCCTCCGGGCCCTGCAGGCCATGGGGTTGACCGTGTCCAAGAGCGGCAAGGGCACGTTCGTCCTGGCGAACACGGTCGATGAGCCCACCTTCGGCGACTACGCCGCCAGCGACCTGCTGGAAGTGCGCCGGCACGTCGAGATCCCGGTCGCCGGGTACGCAGCGCTGCGGCGCACCCCCGAGGACCTGGACCACCTGGGCCATCTGCTGGACCGGATGGAGCAGGAGACCGACACCACCGCGTGGGTGGCGATGGACACCGTGTTCCACCTGGCCGTGGCCGAGGCCTCCCGCAACCCCGTCTTCCGCCGCGTCATCGAGGAGATCCGCGACGCACTGGCGCGTCAGTCGACCTTCCTCAACGAACTGGGCGGCCGGCGCGAGCAGTCCAACTGCGAGCACCGGGCCATCGTTGAGGCGCTGGTCGACGGCAGCGAGCACGACGCGGTGGAGGCCATGTCCCACCACCTGCGACGGGTCGAGACGACCCTCACCGACATCGTGCGCTCCCAGCGCACCACCGCCCCTACGGAAGGCAGACCCGAGGCGTGAGCGAGCAGTTCCTCAAAGACGAGAAGCGCCCCACGACCCGTCACGTCGACGCCGGTGACACCGGCTACAGCAAGTCCTTGAAGCCCCGCCACGTCAACATGATCGCCATCGGCGGCGCGATCGGTACCGGGCTCTTCCTCGGTGCGGGCGGACGCCTCGCCGATGCCGGGCCCTCCCTGTTCATCGCCTACGCCGTCTGCGGGATCTTCGCGTTCCTCGTCGTACGCGCGCTCGGCGAGCTGGTCCTGTACCGGCCGTCCTCCGGCGCCTTCGTCTCCTACGCCCGTGAGTTCATGGGGGAGAAGGGCGCGTACACCGCGGGCTGGATGTACTTCCTCAACTGGGCGACCACCGGCATCGCCGACATCACCGCCGTCGCCACGTACACCCACTACTGGCACCTGTTCTCCGACGTCCCCCAGTGGGTGATCGCCCTCATAGCCCTGGCCGTGGTCCTCACCGTGAACCTCATCTCGGTGCGGATCTTCGGCGAACTGGAGTTCTGGTTCGCCATCGTCAAGGTCGGCGCCCTGGTCGTCTTCATGGGGATCGCGATCTTCCTCCTGGCGACCCGGCACCCCGTCGACGGCGCCGTCCCCGGCCCCGCCCTGATCACCGGCAACGGCGGGATCTTCCCCAACGGCCTGCTCCCCATGCTGCTGATCATCCAGGGCGTCGTCTTCGCCTACGCCTCCGTCGAACTGGTCGGCGTCACGGCCGGCGAGACCGAGAAGCCCGAGGAGATCATGCCGAAGGCGATCAACTCGATCATGTGGCGCGTGGGCCTCTTCTACGTCGGCTCGGTCGTCCTGCTGTCAATGCTGATGCCCTGGAGCAGCTACAGCGCGGGCCAGAGCCCGTTCGTGACCGTGCTCTCCCACATCGGCGTCCCGGCGGCCGCCGACGTGATGAACCTGGTCGTCCTCACCGCGGCCATGTCCTCGCTCAACTCCGGCCTCTACTCCACCGGCCGCATCCTGCGCTCGATGGCCGTCAACGGCTCCGCCCCGCAGTTCACCGCACGGCTCAGCCGCACCCAGGTCCCCTACGGCGGCATCCTCCTCACCAGCGGCATGTGCGTCCTGGGCGTCGGGCTCAACTTCGTGGTCCCCGCGGACGCGTTCGAGATCGTTCTCAACCTCGCCGCGATCGGCATCCTCGCCACCTGGGGCATGATCATGGTCTGCCACCTCCTCTTCTGGCGGAAGACCCGCGACGGCGAACTCACCCGCCCCTCCTACCGCCTGCCCGGCTCCCCCTGGACCGAACTCGTGACGCTGGCCTTCCTCGCCTCCGTCCTGGTCCTCATGTACGCCGACGGAGGCGCGGGGCGCACCACCGTGCTGTGCGTACCGCTGATCGCCGCGGCGCTGGTCGCCGGCTGGTACGCGGTCCGCGGCCGCGTGGCGCGCGCCGCCGCCCGGAGCGACGGCTGAGCCGGACGCCCGCCCGTCCGCCCCCTGTCGGCAGCGACCCACCACAGAACGAGGCAGTGATGCGCAGCAGTTTCCCCGCGGACGCGCCCGCGATCCGCGAGCCCCGGCACGCACCCGTCGCCCACGTCATGCGGGGCGGCATGATCGAGGGGGTCCACTACGGTTCCGTCGCCGTCCTCGACGGCGAGGGCGAGGTCCGGACCAGCATCGGAGACATCGAGGCCGCCTGCTATCCACGCTCGGCACTCAAGCCGGTCCAGGCCGTCGCCATGGTGCGGGCCGGCCTGCCGCTCGACGGAGCCCTGCTCGCCCTCGCGATGGGCAGTCACTCCGGCGAGGAGCACCACCTCTCGGGTGTCCGGCTGGTCCTGGAGCTGGCCGGTCTCACCGAGGCCGACCTGCGCAACGTCCCCGACCTGCCCTACGGCCCGGCCGTCCGCGACGCCTGGCTGCGCGAGGGCCGCGGGCCGTCCCGGCTCGCCCAGAACTGTTCCGGCAAGCACGCGGCGATGCTGTACCTGTGCAAGCTGTCCGGGTGGCCCCCGGAGAGCTACCTCGACGCGAACCACCCGCTCCAGAGGGCGATCGCCCAGGTCGTCGAGGAGCTCACCGGCCAGCACATCGCGAACGTCACCGTCGACGGCTGCGGATCCCCGCTGTTCGCGGTGTCCCTGCACGGCCTGGCCCGCGCCGCCGCCCGCATCGCCACCGCCGCTCCGGACACCGCCGAGCACCGCGTGGCCAACGCCCTGCGCCGCCACCCGGAGATGGCCTCCGGTACCGGGCGGGACACCGCCGCGCTGATGCGCGCGGTGCCCGGGCTGCTGGCCAAGGACGGCTTCGAGGGCGTCCAGGTGGCCGCGCTGCCCGACGGCCGGGCCGTCGCCGTGAAGGTCGCCGACGGGGCCGACCGCGCGCGTACGGCAGTGACGGCCGCCGCCCTCGCACGTGCGGGAGTCGAGCCCCGGCTGCTCGCCGGGTTCGCGGGCGAGCCCGTCACCGGTGGCGGCCGGACCGTCGGCGGCATCCGGCCGGTAGCGGCCCTGAACCCGCCCGGCGCCCCCGTCACCGCAACCGCCTGACACCCGCCTGCCCCTCTCCCCACCTTCGATCCGCTCACCTCAGGAAGAGGATCCGTACACCCGTGACCGCATTGACCGCCTCCAGCCGCACCGAACACGACCTGCTCGGAGACCGCGACGTCCCCGCCGACGCCTACTGGGGCGTCCACACCCTGCGCGCCACCGAGAACTTCCCCATCACCGGCACGCCCATCTCCACCTACCCGCACCTGATCGACGCCCTCGCCGCCGTCAAAGAGGCCGCGGCCCTCGCCAACGGGGAACTCGGCCTGCTGGAGCCCACGAAGGCGGCCGTCATCGTCGCCGCCTGCCAGGAGATCCGCGGCGGCGAGCTCCACGACCAGTTCGTCGTCGACGTGATCCAGGGCGGCGCCGGCACCTCGACCAACATGAACGCCAACGAGGTCATCGCCAACCGCGCGCTGGAGCTGCTGGGCCACTCCAGGGGGGAGTACGGACACCTGCACCCCAACGAGGACGTCAACCTCGGCCAGTCCACCAACGACGTCTACCCGACCGCCGTGCGGATCGCGACCGTCTTCGCGGTGCGCGGTCTCCTCGACGCCATGGCCGTCCTGCAGAACGCCTTCGCCCGCAAGGCCGCCGAGTTCCACGATGTCCTGAAGATGGGCCGCACCCAGCTCCAGGACGCCGTGCCGATGACGCTCGGACAGGAGTTCTCCGCCTTCGCCGTCATGCTGGACGAGGACCGCAGCCGGCTCGCGGAGGCCCTCGGACTGATCCACGAGATCAACCTCGGCGCCACCGCCATCGGCACCGGTCTCAACGCCCCGGCCGGATACGCCGAGGCCGCCCGCCGCCACCTCGCCGACATCACCGGCCTGCCCCTGGTCACCGCTCCCGACCTGGTCGAAGCCACCCAGGACTGCGGCGCCTTCGTCCAGATGTCCGGCGTCCTCAAGCGCGTCGCCGTCAAGCTGTCCAAGACCTGCAACGACCTGCGCCTGCTGTCCTCCGGGCCCCGCGCCGGACTCGGCGAGATCAACCTGCCCGCGGTCCAGGCCGGTTCCAGCATCATGCCCGGCAAGGTCAACCCCGTGATCCCCGAGGTCGTCAACCAGGTCGCCTTCGAGGTCATCGGCAACGACATCACCATCACCATGGCCGCCGAAGCCGGACAGCTCCAGCTCAACGCCTTCGAGCCGGTCATCCTGCACTCGCTGTCCAAGTCCGTCACTCACCTGCGCGCGGCCTGCCTCACCCTCGCGGAACGCTGCGTGAGCGGCATCACCGCCAACACCGAGATGCTGCGCGCCACCGTCGAGAACTCCATCGGCCTGGTGACCGCCCTGAACCCGCACATCGGATACACCGCCGCCACCGACATCGCCAAGGAGGCCCTCGCCACCGGCCGGGGCGTGGCCGAGCTGGTCCTGGAACGGGGGCTGCTGCCGGCCGAGCGGCTCGCCTCCCTTCTACGCCCCGAGGTGCTCGCGGGAACCGGCCCGGCCCGTCCCTGACCGGGACCGGACTGGGACCGGACTGGGACCGCCCGGTCGGAGCGCGGGGTGCGGCGGGTGGACGTGGTCGTGCGGGGCGGATACAGCCCGAGGTGGCGACGCCCACGATCGCCGCCGAGCACCTCCCGGTCGCCGCGGCGACGTCGGCCAGCACCTTGAGGCCGCGATGGCGCCTCGGGTGCCACCTGCCGGCGATTGGTGGGCTCCCTCCGGGTGAGGGGGACCGGGCTTGCGGTGTCGTCGCGGGAGGACTGCGCGGCAACCGGCGCCACGCGCGGTGCATACCGCGAGGACCGACCGGACCCGGTCAGCGGATCGTGTGCCGGAAGCCGATCCGGGTCCGGCATCCGCTCCATAGCGGAGCCCAGGTCAGCGACCTAGTGCTCGTCTGTTCTCCTGGGTCCCCACTGGTGGTCAGGCGTGCTTGTCCGCGGGGTGGTGGGTGGGCTGGACCGACCAGGTCGGGGGTTCGTCGTTGCCCGACCCTTCGTCGCTTTCCGCGTCGGCGAAGGTTGCGTGGATCTTGCCCGGGGCGTGGTGGACCGGGGCGTAGACGGCGTAGAGCTGCATGGGCTCGTCCCCGGTGTTGGTGACGTTGTGCCACGTGCCGGCGGGTACGAAGACCGCCCAGCCGTCCTCGACCTCCTGATCGAAGTCGAGGCGGTCCTTCGCGCTGCCCATCTGAACGCGGCCGCGGCCCGCGTCGAGCCGGAGGAACTGGTCGGTCTCCGGGTGCGCCTCCAGGCCGATGTCCTCGCCCACCGGGATCGACATGAGGGTCAGCTGGAGGTACTTCCCGGACCAGGCGACCGCGCGGTAGTTGGTGTTCTCCAGCGTCGCCTGCTCGAGGTCGAAACTCTGAGGTTCGGGCCCGATGTCCTTGATGGTCATGCTTCTCTCCCGGTCGACGGAGGTGGTACGCGTTCTGGCACAGGTTTTGCGCCGGGCCAACCCTTCCAGACTGACCGGGGTGTTTTGGCCCGACGCCAGTGCCACCCGAGCCGGGCTGTCACGGGCCCCGGGCACACGCGGCAGCTCGGCGTCGAAGTGGAGCGGGAGCCTGTCGACGCTGATGACTTCGATGTCGGAGCCAAGTGAGACCGTCTGCCCGAGAGCTCGCCGAGATCACGTCGGACACCGAGGCGACGATCGAGTATCTCAACGCGGCTGACCTCCACGAGCGAACCGCCCGCGGCGCCAAGACCGTAGCCGGCGATCTGCGGCCCGCGTCGGCGACGACCCTCAAGAGATACTGGGCAACGGCCTTGGCCATGTCGTCCACGCCGGCAGTGGTGCGTGGATCTCCCCCGCACATCGCCTTCAACGCGGTGGCACTCACCTTGCCGGTTGCAAGGCCGGCGTTCGTGGCGAGGCGAAGCCGCACGTTACTCAGGCCATCACACGCACACCAGCGGTCAAACAGGTGCGCCAGCCCGCCGTCTTTGCAGAAGTCCGCCACGTTCCAGGGGTTGCGCCGCTTTCCGCGTTCAGCCAAACCGTCCGTGTGAGAAACCACGAAGTCCTCGTGCCACTCACAGACCACCGATTCGACAGAATCCTGCGTAAGTAGCGCAATGCAGATCTACGCTGCCACCTCTGCCTGATACCGGTAGTTCCCCAGGGTGTCCGATCCGCTGTCCTCCTGCGGCGCTACACCGGAGATCGGGTGCACGAACCCTTCATCAGCGTCCGCGTCCTCTCCCGCCGCCACCTCAACAGCCACTGCACACCCCCCACCCCGCCGCTGGAGGTACGACCCCAGGGCCGACAGCGGAATATCGCCACAACTACCACAGCAGCAATGCACTCCGTAACCGGTCGACCACGCTCAAGGCCACGCAGGTGCAGGCATCCGGGCAGCCGCCACCCGGCCCGTCCCCCCTTCGATCTCTCCCCGTCACTGCCACTGCAGCCGAGCCGGGGCCTGGGCGGGTGCCCTTCGGACCAGGATCCGGACCATTTCCGGACCAGGCTTCACCCGAGAGCCCTGCGCAACACCGTTTCCCAGTTCAGCATGGGTGCGACTGCTGTACCACAAGCAGACGAAGAACCTCCTCGTCTCCTACTCGCCGAAGCGGCTCGGCTTCTTCTGAAAACGTGGAGGCCAGTACGGCGCATGGACGTTCGCCTCTTCAGGCAGCGCCCGTACAGGGCCTCGAAATCAACATGCGGCGGGTGGACCCGGAACTTCCATGGCCATCGGCGCCGCGTGGGTTGCGGCTCCAGGGCCCCCGCACGCGGAGGCGGGGTAAGCTCGACGTTCAACGGGGTCGCCACAATCAGTCGGTGCTGCCCGTCCGCAGCTTCGAAAAGCCCGGCCGCCGGCAGACTGCTGGGGCTGCCGGACCGGGGCCCGATGCGCCACAGGCTCCAAGGGCTCAGGAGCAGCAGGGGTCGGCGATCGCGCCGCGGAGCCGAGTGCGCGGGCCGTGCGGCGTTGGGCGGCGGACAGGGAGGGCATGGCCGCGAGGGAGAGGGCGGCGATGAAGATGCGCGGCCGACACTCGCCACGCGGTCGGGGTGGAGGCGGCGGGGCCGAACACGTCGCGCTGGTCACGCAGTACGGCCAGGTCTCGGATTGCCTAGCCTCCGTCGGCGAGCATCGCCGCCAGGTGCACCACGACGCGGCCCAGGTCGCGCCCGGTCCCGTGCGGCCGCAGCCGGTGCAGAGCGCTACTGAAAGCGCTGGTGGGCGTGGTGGCGTCGGCCGGATCCGCGAGCAGACGTGAGCTGGCGTGGTTGACCACCCCGTGCCCGTCGGCGCTGGCCATGGGCTGCGAAAAACTTGTTGGCCGGGAAGGCCGGGCGATGCCACTGTCTGGCTGTGACCATGATCAAAAGCTATTCCGGAGCTGTTTCGTTGCCCGACGGCCTCGTCCTGCGGCAGGCGAGGCCCGAAGATCTTGACCAGATCGGCGCGCTCCTGTCCGAGCGCGGTGAGCCGGACGACGCTGTCGACCACCGGCTGGTTGTCAGCGACCCCGACGCGGGCCTGTCCGCCTGTGCCGTGGTCGTCGACGGCGACCGGGTCGTGTCCACCGCGACGCTCCTCGACGAGGAGGTGTGCATCGGAGGCGTCCGCCTGCCCGCCGGCCAGGTGGAACTGGTTGCCACCGCGAGCGAATACGAGGGGCGCGGGCTCGTGAGGGCGCTCATGCACTGGGCTCACGAGCGTTCTGCCGCCCGTGGCCACCTCGTCCAGGCGATGATCGGAATCCCGTACTTCTACCGGCTGTTCGGCTATGAGTACGCCATCGACATACCGCAGGCGCTGAACGTGAACGCCTTGCCGCCCGGCGAGGGTAGGGCCACGCTCCGTGCCGCCAGGCCCTCCGACATCCCCTCCATGGCTGCCCTGCAAGCCTCGGCCCAGAGCGGGTTCGATGTGACCATGCCGCACTCGCAGGCGTGCTGGCGATGGCTCCTGGACCACGAGGCGAGCAACCTCTGGGTTCTCGAGCAAGCCGACACCGTCATTGCCACCGCGCGCACCACGCCTCCCGGTGAGGAGATGCTCCTGGCCGAGGCCGCGGCACGCGACGAGGCGGCGGCACGCGACCTCCTGAGCGGCGTTGCCGCCCTGGCATCCGGCGACGACTCACTACGGATCGTCCATCGGGCAGGCACCGTGACAGGCAACGCGTGGCAGGAGTTCGTCGACCACGAACCGCACCGGAACGCGGAGCAGTACTACATCCGCATCCCGGATGCCGCGGCGCTGCTCGACAGGCTGCGTCCGCTGTTCTGGCAGCGCCTCACCACGGCCGGGATCGACCGTACCGGCCGGGACATCGTCATCTCCACCTTCGGCGCCCACCACCGGATTCCCGTTCTCGCCGACGGGCTCGGTGAGGTCGTCACCGGCGGCCCGATACAGTCGCCGGGAGCCGTGGAAGGCGCCGGCGTGGCGCCCGACCACCTGGCCGCCCTGCTGTTCGGCCCGCACGGAATGGAGGGGCTGACCCGGATCCGCCCCGACGTCTACTCCGCGGACGAGGAGCTGTTCCAGGCGCTCTTCCCCCCGCTCACCGCGGACGTACTCAGCTACTACCTCCCGTACTAGTGTCCCTGCGCCGGAAGTTCCTAGGTAGTTCCGGCGCAGGCTCGAACGGCCAACGCGCCTGATCGACGTCCGGAACCCCGGTCGCCGAGGCGCGGCAGATCTACCGACGGACCTACGACCTCAAGATCAAGAACCCTTTCCGCAAACCACACCGGGGTAATGACAACCCTTCCGTCCGGCCCGTCTCGCGGAAGCGCCCAGGGCTGTCGCGGAGGCAGTGATCGAGGTGCTGCTGTACCGATTGCGTTCGGCCCCTTGACGACCGCCGGCTCCCGCCCCTGCAGGCGCGTTGCGGCACGGCCTCGCGGGCCCACGGGAGGCGACGGCCAGGTCCCTCGGCTGTGGCGGGGCCGCAGGCCGCTGAGCCTGCGGACCCGCCCGGGCGCAAGGGTCAGGACGGGTCGCCGTACTGGAGTCCGCGTCCGTTGGTGCCGATGTATACGCGGCCGAAGGCGTCGGGGTCGCCGGTGATGACGCCGGTGCCGCCGATGCTGCCCCACTGGTGGGCGTCGTCGTTGACGCGGAGCCAGGTGGCGCCCTTGTCGGTGGAGCGGAAGACGCCGGTGACGTCCTTGACGGTGCCGATCAGGTACAGGGCCTGGTAGGACGCGCCGGGTGCGGCCTTGCCGAAGCCGAGGGCGGAGGCGGACTGCACTGTTGTGAGCGTGGTGAAGGTGCGGCCGCCGTCGGTGGAGTGCAGCAGCCCCTTGGCGCTGTCGGCGATCCACAGGTTCCCGGCGATACCGGGGACGGCCGTGAGCCGGCCTGTGGGCAGGTTGGCGGCGCGGGCGGTGAAGGTCACGCCGCCGTCGGTGCTGGCGTAGAGCGTGCCACCGGCCAGTGAGTAGAAGGTCTTGTTGTCCGAGGAGCGGTCGGCGACGACCACGGCGTCGGTGCCCAGGCCGCTGACCTTCGACCAGCTGGCTCCCTTGTCGGTCGAGCGGTACGGGACCTGGCCGGCCTGGGTCCAGACGATGGTCGAGCCGTCGGCCGCGAGCGCGACGCGGCCGTCCTGGGCACCGGCCACCGGCTCGGCCTTGAAGCCGTTCCAGCTGATGCCGCCGTCGGTGGAGTAGGCACCGTCCTGCGCGCCGCCGCGGCCGACGCGGACCATCATCGAGGGCATGGACTGGGCGAAGTCGATGTCCGTGCTGTTGGTCATCACCGGATTGCTCAGCCGCCCGGCCGGGACCTTGTTCAGGTCGTCGTGGCGGAAACCGCCTTGGTCGCCCATGGCGGTGACGACAGCGGCACCGCCGGGCGGGGCGATCGCGTCCATCAGTGCGGTCTCCTCGAGCCCCCGCGCCCCCGCGGTCCAGTGGCTGGTGCCGCCGCTGTCGGTGGCGTTGGCGTCCTTGCTGCGCCAGATGCCGTTGCCGGTGCCGTACAGCACGTGCCCGGAGTCGAATGGGTCGAGGGCCAGGGCGGTCATCCAGTGCCCGGTGTGGGTGCCGACGTAGGGAGCGGCGGAGGCGTTCCGCACCGACTTGTCCGCCAGTGCCTTCCAGGTCGTGCCGCCGTCGGTGGTGCGGTAGATCTCGTCCTCGGGCCACCAGCGGTCGAGGGTGGTGACCATCACCGTGGACGGCTGGCGCGGGTCGACGGCCAGGCCGGAGAATCCGTAGCCGCCCTGGGACGGGGAGACGTTCTTCCACGTTCCGCCGACCGGTGCGTACTTCCAGACCGATCCCGCCGTCACGCCGTTGGGTCCGAGGGCGTTGGTGTACGTCAGGTACAGCGAGCCGTCGCCCGAGACCACGCCGTGCTGCGGCAGCTGGCCGGTGGGCTGCCCGGGGACCGCCTGCCAGGTGCTGCCGCCGTCGGTGGAGCGGTAGAGGGAGGTGGACCTGTCGGCGACGCCGACGTAGATCGTCTTGCTGCCGGCCGGGCCGTACGTCACGAAGGAGATGCCCGCACCGCTGATCGCCCCGTCCTTGACGGGGAACGAGGGGACCTGGCTCCATGTCGCGCCGTGGTCGGTACTGCGCCACAGGCCGTTCTTGCGGGTGCCCAGCAGCAGGGTGCCGTTGTCCGCGGGGTTGATCGCCAGCCGTTCGCCCGCCCCGCGGCCATCCTCGTTGCCGCCCAGCTTGAACGGCAGATCGGTGCGCTGGAAGGTGCGGCCCCGGTCCTTGGAGCGCAGGATCGCGCCGTTGCCGGCCCAGTTGTTGGTGTAGGTACCCGCCGCGAGGTAGAGCCGCCCCGGGTCGACGGGGTCGGTGGCCAGCGCGTCGATGCCCAGTAGGTTCCAGTCCTTCTCGCCGAGCCAGTCGGTCAGCGGGATCCACTGCTCGGCCGCGGCGTCCCAGCGGTAGGCGCCGCCCATGTCGGTACGCGCGTACAGCAGGCCCTTCTCCCGCGGGTTGAACACCAGCCCGGTGACGTAACCGCCGCCCACCACCTGGGCATTTCGCCACGTGTACGGTCCGGATCCGGGCGCCTGGCTCTGGGCCGTCCTCACCAGCTTCCACTGCTGGTTGGTGCTGCCATGGCCGCCGTACTGGATGACTGCCGCGCCGTCGGCCGTGGAGCCGCCGGAGACGTCCAGGACCTGGCCGCTCCTGCGGGAGGTGAGGACGACGGCGTCGGAACCGCTCACGTCGTCGATCCGCCATTCCTGGGAGGTGGAGGAGCTGTCGCTCTGCTGCTCGGCGGCGGCGGCCTGGGCGGTCGAATCGCCCGCTATGCCCAGTACTTTGCCGCTGTTGCGGTTCACCAGCTCGTAGTAGCCGTCCCCGGTGGGTCGCAGCTTCCACTGCTGGTTGGCGGTGTTCTGGTCGGTCCACTGCTGGATGCGGGTGCCGTCGGCGGTGGAGAAGGCGTTGACGTCCAGCGCCTTGCCGCTGCGTACGGAAACCAGCCGATAGTAGGCATCGCCGTCGACCGTGGCGGCCTGCGAGTCCTCCTGCACGAACAGGAGATACGGCACGAGGACGGCGGGCGTACCGAGCAGCAGACCGGTCGCGGTCCAGCGACGGCGGTGACGCCCGCGGCGTCCGCCGTTCGTGGGGTTCTTCATGGGGGGTGTTCTCCTTGCATGCCACCGGAGGAAAGGTGGATCCGGCTACCGGACGGCCGGATCCGACTCCTTGTGGTCACAGGCCCCGCAAAGGGTTGCCTTGAGCCGAAAACTTTTACAGGTCACCTCGAGGTGCGCGTGGGCGTTGGTCAGTGGCCGGGTTCGCCGCCTGGTGCCGCGGGTGGAACACGGACGTCAACCCCGGCCCAAGGCACACGCTTTGCCCGCATACCCTTGCCGACGTCAAGGTGCTGCGCCGTGCGCGGCGGATCGCTGCCCTGAGGGAGGCGGGAATGGGTCTCATGGATACGGATCACACGGGGCTGGTTGTCGCGGCGCAGGCCGGTGACGATCGGGCGCGCGAGGAACTGATCGCCGCGTACCTGCCGTTGCTCTACAACATCGTCCGGCGAGCGCTGAACGGCCAGGCCGACGTCGACGACGTCGTCCAGGAAACCCTGCTGCGCGTGGTGCGCGACCTGCCTGCCCTGCGTGCGCCGGAGAGCTTCCGGTCCTGGCTGGTGTCGATCACGCTCCGCCAGATCACTACCCACTGGCACCGGCAACGCGCCTTCGCCGGCCGGACAACGGTCATCGACGAGGCACTCCGGATACCGGACGCCGGCGCCGAACTCGAGGACATGACGATCCTGCGCCTGCACGCGTCGGACGAGCGCCGTCAGGTCGTCGAAGCCGGCCGGTGGCTCGACCCGGACCATCGGGTGCTGCTGTCGCTGTGGTGGCAGGAATGCGCCGGATTGCTGAGCCGTGACGACATCGCCGCTGCGACGGGGCTCACTGTCGCCCACGTCGGAGTGCGCCTGCAACGCATGCGCGAGCAGCTGGACCTGAGCCGGACGATCGTCGCCGCGCTGGAGGCCCACCCGCGGTGTCCGCAGTTGGGTGAGACCGTCGTCGGCTGGGACGGTCTCCGTACATCGGTGTGGCGGAAGCGGATCGCACGGCACACCCGCGACTGCCAGGTCTGCATGGTGACCACGACCGAACGGGTACCTGCTGAACTCCTGCTCCTCAGCCTCGCGCCTCTGGCCGTCCCGGCCGGACTCGTCGCCGCGCTGGCCGCCAAGGGCCTGCTGTCGGGTACGGCCGCGAGCGCCGCCGGGCTGGCCACGGCACCCGTCGCCATCGGCACGGCGACGGGTGGAGGCGGTCTGCACAGCTCGCTGATCGCCAAACTCCCCGCGGTGACCGCTCAGCAGCTGGTGGGCCTCGCCACAGGCGTGGTGCTCATCGCCGGGGCCGCCACCTACGCGACCTGGCCCGAACCGGCGCCCCGGGCACCCGGCGTCGTCGCCGCTCCCACGGTCGGCAACCCCACCCCGATCCCGTCGAGCACCACCACGTCGGCCGAACCGTCCCCGGTGAATCCGTCCGCCGACGCAGGCACCGTCCCGCTGGGCGCGCAAACACTGGAGTCCGTGGACCAACCCGCCCTGTACCTCACGTATGCCGGCGACTACGCGACGCTCGGCCGGGTCTCCGCGTCCAGCAGCGCGCAGACACGGCAGCGGGTCACGTTCACCGTCCTGCGCGGGCTGGCCGACACACGGTGCGTCACCTTCCGCGCCGCCGACGGCCGCTATCTGCGCCATCGTGAACTCCGGCTTCGGCTGAGCACCGACGACGGCAGCCAACTGTTCCGTGAAGACGCCACTTTCTGCCCGCGCGCCGGGTCGGTCGCCGGGTCGGTGACCCTGCACGCGCACAACTATCCCGGATCGGTCCTCCGCCACCGCGACAGTGGCATCTGGCTCGACGGTTCCGACGGCACACGGGCCTTCGCCGACCAGGCTTCCTTCATCGTGCGCAGGGGCCTCGGCTGAGAACCGCTCCCTGACATCCTGGACCGAGCCGCGCAGTGACGGCCGGTGACCCTGCACCGCGACCTCGCACCACGCCGTTCTCAGCCCGGCAGTGAGCCGATCGCTGCGCCGGCACCGGCTTCGAGCCGCATGCGTCGACGGCTGCCTCGCCGTGACCGCCACGGTGCCACTCATGGAACCGTCACTGATGACCAGGGTGGCGCGCCCTTTCCACAGGGGCGACCAGACCGCGGGGCTCGGCATAACGCTTTTCGCCTGCGAGATGCATCACTGAGGAATCGTCGGGGCGGCGCGACTTTTTTGTTACGCGACCCCGAGTTCGGGGGCCTCCACTTCGTGGGGTGTCCATCCCGCCGTTCACCACGTGTGCCGGCGTCGGAGGTTCCCCCACTTACCCGTCGACGTATCTCCGAAGAAAGCGCCTCCCATGACCCGACACACCCACGAACCCCGGGCGACCGGTACGCAGGAACGGCGCCACGTCCTGCACCGCACCCACCCCGCGGCGGATCAGGCCGCACCTGCAGATGCGCGCACGAGCACAGCGCCCAAGGCGACCCGCGATCCCCGAGGAGAATCATGAAGGGCCTGCACCGGCTCGGCCGGCGCCGCCGGACACTGTCGATAGGACTCTCGGCCGCGGCGCTGCTGGCCGGTGTCCTGACGCTTCTCCCCGACTCTGCCGGAGCGGCGAACCTGGGTACGCAGGCGACCCCCTCGGGCAGGTACTTCGGCACCGCTGTGGCCGCCGGCAGGCTCGGCGACTCGAAGTACGCCGCGATCGCGGACCGGGAGTTCAACATGATCACCCCGGAGAACGAGATGAAGTGGGACGCCATCGAACCGTCCCGCGGCAACTTCAACTTCGGCCCCGCCGACCAGATCGTCAACCGGGCCACGGCACACGGCCAGCGCATGCGCGGCCACACCACGGTCTGGCACTCGCAGCTCCCGTCCTGGGTCAGCTCCATCGGCGACGCGAACACGCTGCGCAGCGTGATGAACAACCACATCACCACCGAGATGACCCACTTCAAGGGCAAGATCTACGCCTGGGACGTGGTCAACGAGGCCTTCGCCGACGGAGGCAGCGGCCAGCACCGCAGCTCGGTGTTCCAGAACGTGCTGGGCAACGGCTTCATCGAGGAAGCGTTCCGCACCGCCCGGGCGGCCGACTCCTCGGCCAAGCTCTGCTACAACGACTACAACATCGAGAACTGGTCGGACGCCAAGACCCAGGGCGTCTACAACATGGTCAAGGACTTCAAGTCCCGCGGCGTGCCGATCGACTGCGTCGGGTTCCAGAGCCACTTCGGGGCCGGCGGCCCTCCGTCCAGCTTCCGGACCACCTTGTCGAACTTCGCCGCCCTGGGTGTCGACGTCCAGATCACCGAGCTGGACATCGCCCAGGCGTCGCCCACCCACTACGCCGACACGGTCAAGGCCTGTCTGTCCGTCGCCCGGTGCACCGGCATCACGGTGTGGGGCATCCGTGACAGCGACTCCTGGCGCAGCGGCGAGAACCCCCTGCTGTTCGACAACAACGGCAACCCCAAGGCCGCCCACGCCGCCGTCGTGAACGCCCTCAAGGCAGCCTCCGCCACCACCGGCGGGACCAGTACCGGGGCGATCAAGGGCGTCGCGTCCGGTCGCTGTATCGACATCAACGGTTCCACCACCGACAACGGCACCCAGGCGCAGCTGTGGGACTGCCACGGAGGAACCAACCAGCGCTGGACCTACACCTCCGGCAAGCAGCTGATGATCTACGGCAACAAGTGCCTGGACGCCAGGGCCAACGGCACCGGCAACGGCACCGCGGTGGTCATCGAGGACTGCAACGGCGGCGCCGGCCAGCAGTGGAACATCAACACCAACGGCACGATCGCGGGCGTCCAGTCCGGGCTGTGCCTCGACGCCGTCGGCGCGGCCACCGCCAACCGCACCAGGATCCAGCTGTACGCCTGCTGGTCCGGCGGCGGCAACCAGAAGTGGACCAGCCTGTCCGGGACGCCGGCCCCGACGACGTCCGCGCCGACGGGCGGCACGTGTGCTCTTCCGTCGACGTACCGGTGGACGTCGACGGGTGCGCTGGCGCAGCCGGCGAACGGGTGGGCCTCGCTGAAGGACTTCACCCACGTGACGTACAACGGCAAGCACCTGGTCTACGGGTCGAACTTCTCGGGATCGTCGTACGGCTCCATGATGTTCGGTCCCTTCACGAACTGGTCGGACATGGCGTCGGCCGGCCAGTCCGGCATGAGCCAGACCGCGGTGGCGCCCACGCTGTTCTACTTCGCGCCCAAGAAGATCTGGGTGCTGGCGTACCAGTGGGGCGCGTGGCCCTTCATCTACCGCACGTCGAGCGACCCCGCCAACCCCAACGGCTGGTCCGCGCCGCAGCCGCTGTTCACCGGCAGCATCCCCCGCACGGACTCCCCCACCGGCCCGATCGACCAGACCCTGATCGCTGACGACCAGAACATGTACCTGTTCTTCGCCGGTGACAACGGCAAGATCTATCGGGCGAGCATGCCGATCGGGAACTTCCCGGGCAACTTCGGCTCCTCGTACACGACGGTCATGAGCGACACGCCGGACAACCTGTTCGAGGCGCCGCAGGTCTACAAGGTCAAGGGCCAGAACCAGTACCTCATGATCGTTGAGGCGAGGGGCGCGAACGGGCGCTACTTCCGCTCGTTCACCGCCTCCAGCCTGAGCGGTACGTGGACCCCGCAGGCCGCCGGCGAAAGCAACCCCTTCGCGGGCAAGGCCAACAGCGGTGCCACCTGGACCAACGACATCAGCCACGGTGACCTGGTCCGCGAGAACCCCGACCAGACCATGACCGTCGACCCCTGCAACCTGCAGTTCCTCTACCAGGGCAAGTCCCCCACCGCCGGCGGCCCCTACGACCAACTGCCGTACCGGCCGGCTCTCCTCACCTTGCAGCGCTGACCTGCCCCATCCACACCACCTCGAGGAACCCCAGCCGTGCGTCGGCCGGGGTTCCTCTCCTTTTGTGGCTCGCGCGCCCGGGGCGCTTGAGTCTCCAGCGGCTGGAACGTCCAGGATCTGGTCCATGGAAGACGAATGCCCCGACATGCTCACCATCGGCCGGCTCGCGCACCGTACCGGCCTTCCGGTACGCACCCTGCGCTTCTGGTCGGACCAGGGAGCGGTGCCGCCCGCGGCCCGCTCCGCGAGCGGCTACCGGCTGTACGACGCCGGGTCCGTGGCCCGCGTCGAGCTGGTACGCACCTTGCGGGAGCTGGGCCTCGGGCTCGACGACGTGTGCCGCGTCCTGAGCGGCCGCACCACGGTCGCCGAGGTCGCCGAGGCGCACGTGGCCGCGCTCGACGCGCAGATCCGCTCCCTCAAGGTGAGCCGGGCCGTCCTGTCCACCGTTTCGAAACGTGGTTCGACCGCTGAGGAGACAGCACTGATGAACCGGCTGGCACGGCTTTCCGCCGCTGAACGCAAGCAGATCATCGACGAGTTCAAGGAGGAGGTGTTCGGCGGTCTCGACGTCGATCCCCGCCTGCGTGACCGCATGCGCGCCTTCAGCATCGAACTGCCCGACGACCCCACACCCGAGCAGGTCGACGCCTGGATCGAACTGGCCGAGCTGGTGCGCGACCCCGGCTTCCGCACCCGGATGCGCACCATGCTGGAGCTGAGCACCCCGGCCCCCGGGCAGAGCCGTGCCCCCGGGGCTTCCATCTGGTGGGCCAGGCAGGTCGTGCAGACCGTCGCGGAGGTCAGAGACTGCGGCATCGCCCCCGAGGGACCGGCAGCGGCCGAAGTGCTGTCCGAGCTGTTCGGCGACGCCGATCGGGCCGCCGTGCTGTTGTGCCTGGAGGCCGGGATCGAGGCAGGGGCGGAGCGGTACCGCAGGCTCGTCGCCCGCGTGCGCGGACAGTATTCGTCTCCCGACGCGTCCGAGGAGCTGGAGTGGCTGGCGCGAGCCCTGCGTGCCGCGGATCAAGCCTGACCGGCCGTCTGGTGCACGCCGCATGGTGGAGGGGGACCACGGCGTGGACGGCCCGGTGGACGTCCATGGCGCTGTGGACCCGCGCCCCGGTCCACCTGTGGCCGCTCGCCGTGGGGCTCGGGGCACTGCAGGGCCTGCGGGACCACCGCTCGAAGGTGTCCGAGCTGCCGACGACCACGTCGCGTCCCGCCTGGCACCGCGCCGCCACGCTCGCGGGCACGACGGCGATCACCCTGGCCTCCGCCTTTGCGCTGCTCGTCCTCGTGGGCGCGGTCCAGGTGCTCCCCACCACCACGCACACGCACCTCGGACGGCTGCCGATCTCGCTGGTGGGGGCGCTCTCTCGTCGCGGGAGCCGTGCTGGGCATGGGGGCCGGGGCGGTGCGGGCACTCGCCCGGGACGGGGGCGAGGGGCCCGGTGATCCGCGGCTGCCCGTGCTCGTCCTCGCTACGGGGGCGATGGCAGCCTGGATCGGGCTCGGCGGGCAGGACCTCGCGCCGGACCGCACGGCCGCGATCCGCTGGGTACCGCGAAGAGCGGCACACGTACTGTTCTTCGGCGCGGTCGTCGGCACGGTGCTGCTGACCGTGCAGACCACGGGCGAGTCCATGGCCACTACCGCGTCCGTCGTCCGGGACAGCGCGGGCCTGATGGGACGATGGACGCAGGAAGGGTACGCGCGGTGGGCCCCATACGGAACTGCTCGGCCAAGGCAGCCTGTACGCACGCCTGGCGGCCACTCAGTTCCTGGCGCCGGCACGGTGACTCCGCACCGCGTGGCCATGCCCCCGTCCTGCTGCGCAGGTGCAGATGTCCCTCACACAAGCCATTTGCGCGCCCGGCTGCCACCCGGGCTCGCCGGCCTCAGCAACGCTCCGCCGTGGCCGCGGCCATCGGAATTGACGGCAGCATCGGGCACACCGTCCGTACCCGGTCCGCACCGCCAGCACCCCGGCAAGCCGCATGCCGCATGCCGCGTGCCTCCGAGCCGCGACGGTCGGACGGTCTGGCCGGATCAAACGTCGCCGAGACGCTGCTCGGCGTCAGACACCTGGGGCGTGAGGGACGTTGCCGTAATAGGCGTCCGGTCCGTGCTTACGGGTGAAGTGCCGCTCCAGCAGATGCCTCGGCGGTTCGGAGGCGTCCCCGAGGCGGGACCCCAGCGCCAGCGTGTGCAGCGCCATCTCCGCCACGGCCTCGCAGACGATGGCGTTCTCCAGCGCAGCCTTCGCGGTGGCGCCCCAGGTGAAGGGGCCGTGTCGTGAGACGAGCGCTCCGGGGACCTCCTCGGCCCGACGGGGGTCGCCGTCGAGCCGGGAAACGATCACCTGTCCGGTGTTGTACTCGTAGTCCTGCGCGCACTGCTCGGCGGTGAGGTCCTCCGTCACGGGGACGGGCCCGTTGAAGGTGTCGGCGTGTGTCGTGCCGAGCACGGGGATCGGGCGACGTGCCTGGGCGAAGGCGACGGCGTGCGCCGAGTGCGTGTGGGTGACGCCGCCGATGGAGGGGAAGGCCCGGTAGAGGCACCGATGGGTTTCGGTGTCGGTGGACGGCCTGAGGTGCCCGTCGACGACCCGCCCGTCCTCCAGTGACACCGCCACCAGGTCCTCCTCGGTGAGGTCGGCGTAGGAGACCCCGGACGGCTTGATGACGAAGACGCCGGCGTCTCGGTCTACTCCGCTGACGTTTCCCCAGGTGAGGGTGGCCAGGCCGGCCTCCGGGATGCGCAGGTTGGCCGCGAGGACCTCGCGACGGAGGTCCTTGAGGATGGTCTCGCTCACTACGTTCTCACCGTCTCTCCGACATGCGCGGCGGCTTCCTGGGACCGGCGTCCGGCAGGCCCCGCAGTCGCACATGAGTGGGCTGGACTGATCGGGGGCCGCGCTGGGCATCGCGGCTGCGCCACCGCAGCTACCGCTCCCCCTGTTAGATTGTGAGCGCTAACAAATGGAGATCTCAAGATGCACGCGAAGATTCCTGCCCACAACATGCGGTCATCACTGCATAATGTGAACGCCAACATCGATACCCGTCGATAGCCTCCCGATCGGTCCGAGATGTGTGCGGGCCGCGGCTGCTTCGGTACCTTGAAAAAGCCGCTCGACGAGGAGAGGAAGAGCGTTGACCCAGCTACCGGACGTCTCGCGAGCGCCCACGATGACGGACGTCGCGCGCGTCGCCGGCGTGTCCCACCAGACCGTTTCACGGGTACTCAGCGACCACCCGAACGTCAGCGCCAAGACCCGGGCCGCCGTGACGCAGGTCATCGAGCAGCTGGGGTACCGCCGCAACTCGGCAGCCCGGGCTCTGGCCACTCGCCGGACCCACACGCTGGGCGTCATCGCGGTGAACACCACTCTGCACGGACCCGCCAGCACCGTGGCGGGAGTTCAAGAGGCGGCTCGGGACCGCGGCTATCTGACATCCGCCGTCACGCTCCGGACCGCCACGCAGACAGCCCTCGCCGAAGCCATGCAGCACCTCGCCGGGTGGGGTGTGGAGGGCATCGTCGCCGTCACTCCCCAACGCGACGCGGTGAGGGCCCTGGCGGCATTGGAAGCACCGTGCCCGGTGGTCACCGTGGAAGGCGGCCACACCCTGGACCTGCCAGGCGTGTCGCTGGACCAGAACCTCGGCGCTCGCATGATCACGGAACATCTCCTCGCGTCGGGCCACGCCACCGTGTGGCACGTCGCAGGCCCTCCCGACTGGCTCGAGAGCGAGGCTCGCACCCAGGGGTGGGAGGACGCGCTACGAGAGGCCGGCGCCGAGGTGCCACCCTTGCTGCGCGGCGACTGGAGTCCGCTGTCGGGATACCAGGCCGGCCAGCAGCTCGCGGGGCGGGTCCGGGCGTCACGAGGGCGGGGATCGGGCCTCACCGCGGTGTTCGTCGCCAACGACCAGATGGCCCTCGGCGTGCTACGGGCCCTGCGGGAAGCGGGCCTGCGCACGCCGGAGGACGTGGCGGTCGCCGGCTTCGACGACATCCCCGAGGCGGAGTTCTTCCCGCCCCCGCTGACGACGATCCGTCAGGACTTCGCCTCGATCGGCCGCGCCAGCATCGGGCTGCTCCTGGACCACATCGAAGGCCGGACCGACGAGTCGACGCACCTGGTGGTGGCGCCCGAGCTCATCGTGCGCGCCAGTACGGCCCGCAGGACCTCTCCCCTGGGGGAATGACCCCCGCGGCCCAGGCAATGCCCTCCCCGTGGGTGGGTGACCCCGTCGACGACAAGACGGGCGCCGCGCGTGTGGACCTCCGCGCGGGCCCGGCCGGGGAAGCCGAACCGCCACCGCTCCCACGTTCTTTCATCGGCCGTGCGGAGGGTACGGCCCGTCCGCGGACAGGCGGCAGTCAGTCCGGGCTCTCGAACGCGGTGGCGCGGCCTGCTGGGCAGAGGATCCGGCAGTCAGTCGACGGCAGGGCGGCGTCCGCTCATCAGGCGTTGTAGCACGATGAACACCAGCAGCAGGGAGCCGATGACGATCCGGGTCCACCAGGAGCTGAGCGTGCCCTGGAAGTTGACGACCGTCTGGATCATGCCGAGGACGAGCACGCCGAGAGCGGAGCCCAGGACGAAGCCGGAACCTCCGGTCAGCAGCGTGCCGCCGATCACGGTGGCGGCGATCGCGTCGAGTTCCATGCCCATGGCGTGGAGGGCGTAGCCGGAGAGCATGTAGAAGGTCAGCAGCAGGCCGCCGAGTGCGGAGCACAGGCCGCTGACGGCGTATACAGCGATCTTGGTGGAGCCCACCGGAAGGCCCATCAGGCGTGCGGAAGGCTCATTGCCGCCCAGCGCGTACACGTTGCGGCCGAAGCGCGTGTGGTGCAGTACGACGAAGGCGATCACCAGCACGGCCAGAGCGATGACCACCGGGATCGAGACGAACAGTCCCCCCGGGCCGTACAGCCGGGTCTGTGCGATTCCCGCCGTGGTGGGGTCGCTGATCGTGATGGATTCGGTGCTGATCGTGTAGCAGAGCCCGCGGGCGAGGAACATGCCGGCCAGGGTGACGATGAACGGCTGGATCTCGAAGGTGTGGATGATCCAGCCCATGAGCGTCCCGCTCGCGGCGCCGACCAGCAGGACCAGTGGAATGACGGTAGCCAGGGGCCAGCCGTGCGACTCGACCAGCCAGGCGGTGAGCGTGGTCGACAGAGCCACCATGGATCCGACGGACAGGTCGATGCCGCCGGTGAGGATGACGAAGGTTGCCCCGACCGCGACGACCAGGAGGAATCCGTTGTCGATCAGCAGGTTCAGCACGACTTGCACGGAGAGGAAGCCCTCGTAGCGCACCGATCCGACGCTGAACATGACGACCAGCAGGACGGCCGTGACGATCAGTGGGATACGGGTGCGGGTGCGCGGGGACACGGTCGCGAAGGGGCGGGTGAGCCCAGCGGCGGCGCTCGCGATGCCGGTACTCATGCGCGTACCTCCTGCTGCTGCGGGGCGGCGCCCGCCGTGGTGTGGGATCGGGGAGTGGTCGTCCTGCGGCGGCGCAGGACCTTGGCCCGGAAGACCGGGGACTGCACGAGGCAGACGACGATGACGACGAAGGCCTTGAAGACGAGGGTGGTCTCGGGTGGGACGCCGAGGGTGTAGACGGTGGTGGACAAGGTCTGGATGATCAGGGCGCCCAGGACGGTGCCGCCGAGGGAGAAGCGTCCTCCGGTCAGGGCGGTGCCGCCGACGACGACGGCGAGGATCGCGTCGAGTTCGATCCACAGGCCGGCGTTGTTGCCGTCGGCGCTGGAGACGTTGGAGCTGATCATCAGCCCGGCGACGGCGGCGCACAGCGCGCTGAAGACGTAGACCAGGGCGAGCAGACCGCCGGCGCGGATGCCGACCAGGCGGCTGGCAGCGGGGTTGCCGCCCACGGACTCGATCAGCATGCCGAGTGCGCTGCGACGGGTGACGAAGCCGGTGAGCGCGACGAGGGCGGTGGCCAGGAGGACGGCGAACGGGAAGGCCAGCCAGTAGCCGCCGCCGATCATCTTGTAGGGGGCGCTGGTCACCGTGATGATCTGGCCGCCGGTGATCAGCTGGGCGACGCCGCGGCCCGCGACCATGAGGATCAAGGTGGCCACGATGGGCTGCACCCCCAGCCCGGACACCAGGAAGGCGTTGGCGAGGCCCAGTGCGAGGGCGACGCCGAGCGCGAGGGTGACCGCCGTGAGCATGGTGGCGACACTGCCGGGATGCGCGGCGGTGGAGATGTTCCCACAGGCGAGGGCCCCGGCGATGGCGACCGTGGAACCCACCGAGAGGTCGATGCCGCGGGTGGCTATGACGAGGGTCATGCCGAGCGCCACCATGGCGAGGGGCGCGCCGAACTGGAGGATGTCGATGAGGCTGCCGTAGAGGTGGCCGTCGCGTACGCGGACGGCGAAGAAGTCGTGGTGGAACGCAAGGTTGCCGAAGAGCAGGGCGAGCAGGATGAGCGCGGGCCACAGCAGGCGGTGGCCGGCCAGCCGTCTCCCGATTCCGCCCACCCCCTTGGGCTTGGCAGGCTGGGTGGTCATGAGTCCGCTCCGGTGGCGATGGTCGTGAGGATGCGTTCGGGCGTGACGGTGTCGTCGTTCGTGAGGGTGGCCACCATGCGGTGGTCGCGGAGCACGGCGATGTGGTGGCTCAGGCGCAGGACCTCTTCGAGTTCCGCCGAGATGAACAGCACGGCGGTGCCTTCGCTCGCCAGGCGGGCCACGAGCTTCTGGATCTCCGCCTTGGCCCCGATGTCGATGCCCCGGGTGGGTTCGTCGAGGATCAGGAGCCGGGGTTCGGTCAGCAGCCAACGCGCGAGGAGGACCTTCTGCTGGTTGCCTCCGCTGAGGTGGCGTACCTGCGCTTCGGGGTCGGCGGGGCGGATGTCCAGGGCTTCGATCCAGTGCCGTGCCAGTTCGTCCTGTTTCGCACGGGGCAGCGGCCTGGTCCAGCCGCGGTCGGCCTGCAGAGCGAGGACGATGTTCTCGCGGACCGTGAGCTCGCCCACCAGTCCCTCGGACTCGCGGTTCTCGGAGCAGAACGCGATGCCTCGGGCGATGGCGTGGCGGGGGGTGCGCAGGAGCACCTTCTTGCCCTCGATGCTCACCTCTCCGCCGTCAGCGCTGTCCGCGCCGAACAGGAGGCGGGCCACCTCGGTACGGCCTGAGCCCAGGAGGCCGGCCAGTCCGATGACCTCGCCGGCATGGATGTCGAGGTCGTACGGTTCGATCGAGCCTGTGCGGGTCAGTTGTCGTGCCTGGAGGAACGGCTCGCTGGTCTCCCGTTCGGCCGCTTCCTCGCGCGCACGGTCGGACAACTGGTCGAGGGTGGCCAGTTCTCCGCCGATCATGCGCTGCACCAGCGTCATCGGCGTGAGTTCGCCGATGGGGTACTCGCCTTCCAGGCGGCCGTTGCGCAGGATGGTGACGCGGTCGCAGAGATCGAATACCTGGTCGAGGAAGTGCGTGACGAACAGGATGGCCACACCGCGGTCCCGCAGGCGCCGCACCAGGGTGAAGAGCTGGGCGACCTCCTCGCGATCCAGGCTGGAGGTGGGTTCGTCCAGCACGAGCACCTTCGCCGAGACGTCCACCGCCCGGACGATGGCCACCAGTTGCTGCACGGCGAGGGAGTGCGAACCGAGCAGACCGGTGACGTCCAGGTCGAGGTCCAGTTCCGTCAGCAGCGCTGCCGCCCGCTGCCGCATCGCGGACCAGTGGATGAGGCCGAACCGGCGCGGTTCGCGCCCGATGAGGATGTTCTCGGCGACCGAGATGTTCGGGCAGAGGTTGACCTCCTGGTAGACGGTGCTGATTCCGGCCCGCTGCGCCTGGAGGGGGTCCGCGAACGCGTGGGGCCGGCCGTCGACGAGGATGGCGCCGCCGTCGGCGGGGTGGACACCGGTGAGCACCTTGATCAAGGTGGACTTCCCTGCGCCGTTCTCGCCCATCAGGGCGTGCACCTCACCGGGGAAGAGCCGCAGGGCGACTCCGTCGAGGGCGAGCACGCCCGGGAACTGCTTGCGGATGTCCCGGGCTTCCAGGACCGGCCGCGGGCCGCCGTCGTCCGTGGGCCGCGGGGTGGACGGGGATGCCATCCGCCCTCCTCTCGTGGGTGGGGTGGTGGAGCGGGCTGCGGACGGTGAAGGAGGCACGGAGGCCGGGCCTCCTCCGGAACCGGAACTTGCGGTTTCAGTAGTTCCGGGACGGAAGCGCGGCCGCAGCCTTGTCCTGCGGGAAGACACCCTCCACGGTCTCGACACGAGTCGGCACGCTCTCCCCGGCCGCGACCTTCTTGGTCAGCTCCATCAGTTGGTCGCCGAGCATCGGGTTGCACTCCACCACGACGTTGATCTTGCCCTCGGTCATCGCGACGAAGGCGTCCTTGATCCCGTCCACCGAAATCACCTTGATGTCCGTCCCGGGCTTCTTGCCGGACTCCTCGATGGCCTGGATGGCGCCGAGAGCCATGTCGTCGTTGTGGGCGTAGAGGACGTCGATGTCCTTCTGGGACTTCAGGAACGCCTGCATGACCTCCTTGCCCTTGGAGCGGGTGAAGTCGCCCGACTGCGAGGCAACGATCTTGAACTTGTCGTCGGTGCGGATGACGTCGGCGAAGCCCGCCTTGCGGTCGTTGGCGGGTGCCGAGCCCGTGGTGCCCTGGAGCTCGACGATGTTGACCGGGCCCTGCTCGCTCGCGTACGCACCGGTCAGCCACTCGCCCGCGGACTTGCCCTCCTTGACGAAGTCGGAGCCCAGGAAGGTCTTGTAGAGGGAGGTGTCCTTGGCGTCCACGGCGCGGTCGGTGAGGATGACCGGGATGCCTGCGTCCTTGGCCTCCTTCAGCACCGTGTCCCAACCGGACTCCACGACCGGCGAGAAGGCGATGACGTCGACCTTCTGCTGAATGAAGTTGCGGATCGCCTTGATCTGGTTCTCCTGCTTCTGCTGCCCGTCGGAGAACTTGAGGGTGATCCCGGCCTTCTTCGCCGCCTCCTGGACGGACTTGGTGTTGGCGGTTCGCCAACCGCTCTCGGCGCCGACCTGGGCGAAGCCGAGGGTGATCGTGCCGCCGGAGCCTCCCTTTTCTGCTGAGGAGGGGCCGGGGGCGGGGCTCTTGGTCGAGCAGGCGGTCAACGCCGAGGAGGCGAGAAGGGCGGCGGTGAGGACGAGAGCTGCTCTGCGGGCCATGTCGATTGTCCTTTCAGGGTGCATGGAAGAGGCGCCGCACGGCCGGGGCCGGGCTTGCCCAGGAGGAGTCCCAGGGGTGCCGCGCTGCACGACGGCCGGGGTGGTCGTCGTCGGCGTCGGGGGCGGGGGTGGGGCGGGGTCGGCAGGCGAGGGATCCCCTTGAGGTGGGGGCGCTGTCGCATTGTGAGCGCTAACAAGCCACGTTCTCAACCCTCTTGCGCGCGTTACCTGTCCGTTACCCTGCCGGCCACGGCAACGAGGCGAGGGCTCCAGCGCTTCGCCGCCACCATCGACCCCGCTGCGCCCACTGGAGCTCACATGCGACCCGCACGGACCCCTTGCCTATCGATATTGTTAGCGCTCACACTACGGAGGGACCACCCGCCCGACCGCCAGGATCGCGGGCGGCAACTCCGCCTGCCGGGCCGCCTCCTGCCCCCCGGCTCCTTCGAAAGGCACTCTGTTGACGTCACCCCATCTCCTCGCGCCCACCCCGCATTCCGAGGAATCGGAGCAGTACACGGTCGGCGTCGACTTCGGCACACTGTCGGGCCGCGCCGTGGTGGTGCGGGTTCGCGACGGTCAGGAGCTGGCCGCGGCGGTCCACCCCTACCGGCACGGCGTCATCGACCGGCACCTGCCGCACGGCGGTGCCCAACTGCCTCCGGACTGGGCCCTGCAACACCCCCAGGACTGGCGGGACGTACTGCGTCGCGCCGTCCCGGAGGCCGTGGCGGCGGCCGGGGTCGATCCTGCCGCGGTAATCGGCATCGCCACCGACTTCACCGCGTGCACCGTCCTGCCCACGCTGGCCGACGGGACCCCCCTCGCCGAGACGGAGCTCGCCGGACGGCCGCACGCGTGGCCCAAGCTGTGGAAGCACCACGCGGCCCAGTCGCACGCCGACCGCATCAGTGAACTCGCCCACGCCCGCGGGGAGAAGTGGATCGCCCGCTACGGCGGCCGGATCTCCGCAGAGTGGCAGTTCGCGAAGGCCCTCCAGGTCTTGGAGGAGGATCCGCTCGTCTACGAAACCTGCGCGCGGTGGATCGAGGCCGCCGACTGGATCGTGTGGCAGCTCACCGGCACCGAGTCCCGCAACGCCTGCACGGCCGGGTACAAGGGCATCCACCAGGACGGCGCCTACCCGAGCGAGGAATACCTGGCCGCGCTGAACCCCCGGTTCGCCGACTTCGCACGCACCCGTCTCGAATTCCCCCTCTCTGCGCTGGGCTCACGCGTGGGCTCGCTCAGCACCGAGGCAGCAGCTTGGACAGGGCTGCGCCCCGGCATCGCCGTCGCCGCGGGCAACGTCGACGCCCACGTCACCGCAGCGGCGGCCCAGGCCGTCGAGGACGGTCGACTGCTCGCCATCATGGGCACCTCCACCTGCCACGTCGTCAACGCTCCCGTCCTCGCCGACGTCCCCGGCATCTGCGGTGTCGTCAACGGTGGGATCGTCGAGGGAACCTACGGCTACGAGGCCGGCCAGAGCGCGGTCGGCGACATCTTCGCCTGGGTACTGGACCAAGGCGTCCCGCCGGACTACCTCGCCGAGGCCGCCGACCGCGGCGAGGACCTGCACACCCTGCTGACCCGGAAAGCCGCCCGGCAGCCGGTCGGCGGCCACGGACTGATCGCCCTCGACTGGCTGAACGGCAACCGTTCGGTCCTCGTCGACCACCACCTCTCCGGAGTCATCGTGGGTCTCACCCTCGCGACCCGCCCCGAGGACGTCTACCGCGCGCTGCTCGAAGCCACCGCGTTCGGCACCCGCGTCATCGTGGAGGCTCTGGAGACGGGCGGCGTACCGGTGCACGAGTTCATCGTCGCCGGCGGACTGGCCAAGAACGAACTGCTGATGCAGATCTACTCCGACGTGCTGCGGCGCCCCGTCTCCCTCGCCGCGTCCGACCAGGGCCCCGCCCTCGGGTCGGCCATCCACGCCGCCGTAGCCGCCGGCGCGCACACCGACGTGCGAACGGCCACCGCCGCCATGGGCCGCCGACGGCCTGCCGTCTACACGCCCGACGCCTCCCGGGCCGACGCCTACGACGCCCTCTTCGCCGAGTACCGGCTCCTGCACGACCACTTCGGCACCGGCGGCCTGCTGCAGCGCCTGAGGAACATGCGCGACACGGCCCACACCGCGGGCTGACCCCGCCCCGCTGCTCGTTCCCGCTTCCCCACCCGCCCGCCGCCCTCACCGCCGTTGCGGGACGTCACCTTCAGGAGTCCATGTGCCCAGCCGAACATCCCCCGCCCAGGAAATCTGGTTCCTCACCGGCAGCCAAGGCCTGTACGGAGAAGAGACGCTGAAGCAGGTCGCCGACCAGTCGCGGCAGATCGCCACCACGCTGGCCGACACCTCCGGCATTCCCGCGCGCGTGGTGTGGAAGCCGGTACTGACCGACGCCGATGCCATCCGCCGGGTGTGCCTCGACGCCAGCGCCGACGACCGGTGCATCGGGCTCATCGCCTGGATGCACACCTTCTCGCCGGCCAAGATGTGGATCGCCGGACTGGACGCGCTGCGCAAGCCGTTGCTGCATCTCCACACCCAGTCGAACGTGGCCCTCCCCTGGGACACCATCGACATGGACTTCATGAACCTCAATCAAGCCGCTCACGGAGACCGCGAGTTCGGACACATCCAGGCCCGTGTCGGCGTACCCCGCAAGACCGTGGCCGGCCACGTCACCGACCCGGTGACCACCGAACGCATCGCGATCTGGGCGCGGGCGGCCGCCGCACGATCCGAACTGGCCACCCTCAAGATCGCCCGCTTCGGCGACAACATGCGCGACGTCGCGGTCACCGAGGGCGACAAGGTCGAGGCCCAGCTGCGCTTCGGCGTCTCCGTCAACACCTATGGCGTCAACGACTTGGTGGAGGTCGTCGACAGCGCGGACGAGACCGAGGTGACTTCCCTCGTCAAGGAGTACGAGGACCTGTACCACCTGGCGCCGGAACTGCGGCCCGGAGGCGACCGGCACGACTCCCTGCGCTACGCGGCCCGCATCGAAGCCGGCCTGCGCATCTTCCTGGAAACGGGCGGCTTCGGGGCCTTCACCACCAACTTCGAGGACCTGGGCGGGCTGCGCCAGCTGCCCGGGCTCGCGGTGCAGCGGCTCATGGCCCAGGGGTACGGCTTCGGAGGAGAGGGCGACTGGAAGACCGCCGTCCTGCTGCGCGCCCTGAAGGTCGCCGCCACCGGCCTCCCGGGCGGCACCTCCTTCATGGAGGACTACACCTACGACCTGACAGCGGGCAACCAGCTCATCCTCGGCGCACACATGCTGGAAGTCTGCCCCACCATCGCGGCCGCCAGGCCAAGCTGCGAGATCCACCCCCTCGGCATCGGCGGGCGGGAGGACCCGGTACGCCTGGTGTTCGACGCCGCCCCCGGCCCGGCCGTGGTGGTCGGCCTCGCCGACCTCGGCGACCGGTTCCGCCTGATCGCCAACGACATCGACGTGGTGGCACCCCCTCACCCGCTGCCCACCCTGCCCGTTGCCCGCGCGGTCTGGCGGCCCCGCCCCGACCTGCGGACCTCCACCGAATCCTGGCTGACCGCCGGAGGACCGCACCACACCGTCCTCAGCACCGCCCTCACCTCCGACCACCTCGACGACCTGGCGGAGATGCTCCGCCTGGAACTCGCCCTCATCGACGAGACCACCACCCCGAAGCAGTTCCGGCGCGATCTCCGCTGGAACCAGGCGTACTACCGGTTGGCACTGGGACTGTGAACCAGTGTGTCCGGAGCGGCCTGCCGCACCGGGAACTCTCGTGCGGCGAGCCGCTCGGCGGTCTCAGCTCTGCTGCAGGGGAATCAGGATGAACACGAAGTCTGCCGACGCGAGTTCGAGCCGGTACTGGACAGGACACCGGGTCCCACAGGGGCGGTGCCGAGGCCCTGGACGGCGTGGTCGGTGTGAAGGTCGATCACCGGGCGGCCACCCGCCCGGCGGACCCGCGCGGTCGCGGCCCTAGGTCGTCAGGCGGGTGGGATCGGCGATGATCTGCCGGACGGTCGACCATGCCGCGCCCAGCACCGGTCCGCGCCGGCCCAGGGCGGAGGGGCGTACCGCCTCCGGGGTCCAGGGCCGGACGGTGATCCGGGCGGCGAGTTCGGCGCGGATGGACGGGAGGAGCCAGTCGGCGAGTTCGGCGTAGGCGCCGCCCAGAACGAGGGAGTCCGGGTCGATCAGGTTCACCGCCGAGGTGAGGGCGAGGCCCAGGGCCCGTCCTGCACGGTCCAGGGCGCGCAGGGTCGCCGCGTCCCCGGCGCCTGCCCGCTCGGCCAGCAGGGCCACAGGGTCGCCGACGTGCGCGAGCCCGGCCTCGCGCAGCACGGCCGCTTCGCCCGCGTACTGCTCCAGGCAGCCGCGTGCCCCGCAGGCGCAGCGGGTGCCATCCGGGTGGACGGGCAGGTGGCCGAGCTCGCCCGCGAAGCCGCGGGCGCCCCGGAACAGCTGCCCGCCGACGACCAGTGCGGCACCGATTCCGGCCTCGGCGGAGACGTGTACGAAGGTCTCGGCGGGGTGTCCCTGGTGCCACTGCTCGGCCAGCGCCCCGAGGTTGGCCTCGTTCTCCGGCTCGGGCACGGTGTCGGGGTCGGGCCAGTGGTCGGCGGGGCGGACGGCTTGCCAGCCGAGGTTGGGGGCGTTCGCGACCAGTCCGCTCGGCTCGTTCGGCACCACCCCCGGCACGGCCAGTACACGGCCCGCGACGCGCAGGCCGAGGGCGGCGGCCTCGGACTCCGCCTCGGCGCCCAGCACGGCGGCCTCCGCCAGTACCTGCCCGGCCGGCCGGCCCGCGTTGGCTCGCTCCACCCGACGCCAGACCCGGGGTTCACCGCGCAGGTCCACGACGCACGCGGCGAGATGGGTGACGCCGATCTCCAGGCCGAGGCCCGCGGGACCCCGGTCGTTCAGTGCCAGTGCCCGTCCGGGGCGGCCGACACGTCCGCTGGGCGCGGTCTCCGTCTCGGTCAGCGCTCCGCGACCGATGAGCTCGTCGACCATGGAGGAGACGGCCGGCCTGGTCAGGCCGGTGCGCCCGGCGACGTCCGCCCGGGAGAGCGGGCCGTGCGCGGCGACCGCGCCGATCACCGCCGCGAGGTTCTGCCGACGCATCCCCTGCTGCGAGGCGGGCGCGGCCTCCGCGCCCCCGCCCGCCCTGCCGATCACCGTCATTGACCCGACCCTCCTATCGTTCTTCCGACGAAACCTCCTGCAAGGCCCGCGCCCGCCGCAGAGTACTGGTGATCCGTTCGAGCGTGTCGTCGTCACGGGTCACGGGTTCCAGCACCCGGCCCCCGGCGGTCCCCCAGCGCCGGGCGACGGCGTCGGCAGGCTCACCCGAGAGCAGTGCGGCGGCCTGGGCGGCGGCCCCGAGCGCGACCAGTTCCCGGGCATCGGGCACCTGGACCGCTCGGCCGGACAGTCGCAGGACGGTCTGCTGCCAGGCCCTGCCGCGGGCTCCGCCGCCGATCAGCAGCAAGGGTTCGTCGGGGGCGGGGTTCTCGCCTCCGGCGCGCAGCACGTCGTCCAGGGCCGCGAGCAGGGCTTGGGCGGCGCCGTCGTAGGCAGCCTGGAGCAGCTGGCCCGGCGTGGTGTCGTGGCGCAGGCCGTGGACGAGGCCGGAAGCGCCCGGGAGGTCCGGGGTGCGCTCGCCGTCCAGGTAGGGAAGCACCACCACCGTGCCGCCTGCCTCGACGTCCTCGCGGTCGCGGCCGACGAGGGCGGCGAAGCGGTCGACGGCGAGGGTGCAGTTGAGCGTGCAGGCCAGCGGCAGCCAGCCGCCGAGGGCATCGGCGAAGCCGGCGACGGTTCCGCTCGGGTCGGCGGGCCGGGTCCGGCCGACGGCGTAGACGGTGCCGGAGGTGCCGAGGCTCAGCACCGGCCGTCCAGGGGTCAGACCCAGCCCGAGGGCGGCGGCCATGTTGTCACCGGTCCCTGTGGCGACCAGCGCGCCCTCGCGCAGTGGCATCCCGGCCCGGACGGCGCCCGCCCGGGCGCCCGGCGGGAGGACCTGTGGCAGCAGCCCGGGGTCGAGGCCGATCCGGCCGAGGACGTCCTGGTCGTAGCCGTCCGGGCCCCACCAGCCGGTTCCCGACGCGTCACCGCGGTCCGTCACCGCCTCACCGGTCAGCCGCTCCGTCAGGAAGTCGTGGGGAAGCCGGACGGCCGCGACGCGGTCGGCGGCGGCACGCTCGTTCGCGTGCAGCCAGGCCCACTTGGCGGACGTGAAGGCGGCCGTCGGGACGCTGCCGGTGCGGCGGGCGAGCTCTGCCGGGCCGAATGCGGCTGCGAGCTCGGCGGCCTGCGGGGCGGAGCGGACGTCGTTCCACAGCAGCGCCGGGCGCACCGGCCGGCCGGCCGCGTCGAGGGTGACCAGGCCGTGCTGCTGGCCGGCGATCGAACAGGCGGCGGCGCGATCCGCCCAGCCGGTGCCCGCCATGGCCTGGCCGAGCGCCCGCCACCACTCTTCGGGGTCGCTCTCGCGTCCGGCGCCCGCGCTGACGGCGTGCGCGGCGCGGCCCTCGCCCAGGACCGCGCCGGTTTCCACGTCGACGGCGAGGGCCTTGGTGGACTGGGTCGAGCTGTCGACACCGATCACGACACGCTGAGCAGCCATGCGTTCCTCCGGTGGGGTTCCTTCTGGCGTCTCGGCATACTAATTTGTTTTTCGTCATTACAAATAGACCTCGGCCCTGATCCGGAGCGCCTCATGACCAGCGACCCGCTCGTCCCCACTCCCGCGCACAGGTTCACCTTCGGCCTGTGGACCGTCGGCTGGCAGGGCCGGGACCCCTTCGGCGACGCCACCCGACCCGCCCTCGACCCGGTCGAGACCGTGCAGCGACTGGCCGAGCTCGGCGCCTACGGCGTCACGTTCCACGACGACGACCTGATCCCCTTCGCCGCCGGCGACACCGCACGCGAGCAGGCGGTCAAGCGCTTCCGCACCGCACTCGACACGGCCGGGCTGAAGGTGCCGATGGCCACCACCAACCTCTTCACCCACCCTGTGTTCAAGGACGGCGCCTTCACCGCCAACGACCGGGAGGTCCGCCGGTACGCGCTGCGCAAGACGATCCGCAACATCGACCTGGCCGTGGAACTCGGCGCCTCGGTCTACGTCGCCTGGGGCGGCCGCGAGGGCGCCGAGTCGGGCGCGGCCAAGGACGTGCGCACCGCCCTCGACCGGCTGAAGGAGGCCTTCGACCTGCTGGGCGAGTACGTCGACGGCCAGGGTTACGACCTGCGCTTCGCGATCGAACCCAAGCCCAACGAGCCGCGCGGCGACATCCTGCTGCCCACCATCGGCCACGCCCTGGCCTTCATCAACGAGTTGGACCGGCCCGAGCGGGTCGGCCTCAACCCGGAGGTCGGCCACGAGCAGATGGCCGGGCTGAACTTCCCGCACGGCATCGCCCAGGCCCTGTGGCACGGCAAGCTCTTCCACATCGACCTCAACGGCCAGACCGGCATCAAGTACGACCAGGACCTGCGCTTCGGCGCGGGCGACCTGCGCCAGGCCTTCTGGCTGGTCGACCTGCTGGAATCGGCCGGCTACGACGGCCCCCGCCACTTCGACTTCAAGCCGCCGCGCACCGAGGACTCCGCCGGCGTCTGGGCCTCGGCGGCCGCCTGCATGCGCAACTACCTGCTCCTGGCCGAGCGTTCCCGCGCCTTCCGGGCCGATCCGGAGGCCCAGGCCGCGCTCGCCGCCTCCCGTCTGCCCGAACTCGCCCTTCCCACCGCCGAGGACGGCCTGGCCGGTCTCCTGGCCGACAGGTCCGCCTTCGACGACTTCGACGTCGATGCCGCCGCCCGCCGCGGCATGGCCTTCGAACGCCTGGACCAGCTCGCCCTCGAACACCTCCTCGGCGCCCGCTGAGCCGGTGTGCCCATGAGCCGGGCCGCGGCGTTCCACGGCCCGGCTCCGCACGAGGAAACCGCCGGGAGGTTTCCACCCGCAGCGACAGCTCACCCGCACCGAGCTCGACCACCGCGCCGTCCCGGTACACCTTCCCCACATCCGGTCGCGCCCCGGGCAGCGTGTACTCCGGCCCCCGCCGCACCGAACCGGCGCGGTGGGTGACGCGGACCCCGTTCACGCCCTCGGCCGGCGACCAGCACTCGACGGTCAGCCGGGTTCCTCCGCCCGCGCGCGGTGCGCGGTGATCAGGCCCCGGTACCAGTGGTAGCTGTCCTTGGGCGTTCGGGTCAGGGTGTCGTAGTCGACGTGGACCAGACCGAAGCGCTGGCCGTAGCCGCGCGCCCACTCGAAGTTGTCCAGCAGGGACCAGACGTAGTAGCCGCGCACGTCCACCCCGGCGGAGATGGCGTCGGCGACGGCGGCGAGATGGTCCGCGAGGTAGTTGATCCGCGCGGTGTCATGGACCCGGCCGTCGGGGCCGACGGTGTCGTCCTCCGCGGAGCCGTTCTCGGTGATCCAGACCGGCGGAAGCCGCGGGTAGCGGGCGTGGAGTTCGCGGAGCAATTCTGTGAGCGCGTCCGGGACGACGGGCCATCCCATGGTGGTGTGCCGGGCCCTGTACCGGTCCAGCTCGGTGACGCCGACGTCCACGGCGGTACGCATTTCGGGGTCGGCCTCGCGGTGGGGGGCGGCGGCGAACGTCACGGGACGGTAGAAGTTGATTCCGAGGAAGTCCAGTGGGACGCCGATCAGCTCCAGGTCGCCCGGCAGTCGCCAGGGGCCGTCGGCGAGGCCGGCCCAGGTCTCGGCCTCGTGCGCGGGGTAGCGGCCGGCGAGGAGCGGCTCGGTCCAGACCTCGTTGTGGAGGACCCTGGCGCGGCGCAGGGCGGCCCGGTCCTCGGGGAGGGCGGAGGCGAGATGGATGCGGTCGAGGTTGAGGGTGATCCCGACCTCCTGGGCGCCCGCGGCGCGCAGCTCCCGTACCGCGAGGCCGTGGGCGACCAGCAGGTGGTGTGCGGCCGCCAGCGCGCCGCGGCCCTCCTCGGCACCGGGTGCGTGCCGCCCCTCGGCGTAGCCCGTGAAGGCGGAGCGGTACGGCTCGTTGAGGGTGATCCAGCGCTCCACCCGGTCCCCGTAGCGCTCGGCCGCGAAAGCCGCGTACTGCGCGAACGCCTCGGCGGTCTCCCTGACGCGCCAGCCACCGCGGTCCTCCAGCGCCTGGGGCAGATCCCAGTGGTAGAGGGTGACGGCGGGGGCGACTCCGGCGGCCAGCAGCCCGTCGATCAGGCGGTCATAGAAGTCCAGGCCCTTGGGGTTGACCGGTCCGGTGCCCCCGGGCAGCAAGCGGGGCCAGGAGATCGAGAAGCGGTAGCCGTCGACGCCGAGCCCGCGCAGCAGGGCGATGTCCTCGCCGTAGCGGTGGTAGTGGTCGCAGGCGGTGTCGCCCGTGGCACCGGCGAGGGTACGGCCGGAGGTGTGGCTGAAGGTGTCCCAGATGGACGGGCCGCGGCCGTCCTCGTCGTGGGCGCCCTCGATCTGATAGGCGGCGGTCGCGGCACCGAAACGGAACCCGGCGGGCAGTTCCGGGAAGGCCGGGGTGCTCATTGGCGGTACCTCATGGGTCTGTCGGGCTCCTCGGTCTCGGGGGCGTGGCTCGGTGAGTGGAGCGGCCGGGCGCGCGGGCCGCCCTCGAGCGGTCTGCCCGGTCCGGTGGTACAGGGCGGTCAGAGCTCCGGTGCCTGGCCGCGCTCGCGCAGCCAGGCCAGTTGGACGGGTGGGTTGGAGCCGCAGCCGCCGCCGTGGTCGCCGAACGGCCACACGGTCATGCTGCGGTCCTCCCCCGCGTACTGATTGAAGGTGGCGTAGACCGTGGAGGGCGGGCAGACCGGGTCCATCAGGCCCACGCTGAACAGCGTCGGCGCGGTGGCGCGCCGGGCGAAGTGGACGCCGGGCGAAGTGGACGCCGTCGAAGTGGGCGAGGGTGGCGAACGCCGGCTCCACGCGGCGGCGGCTGTGCCAGCGCAGGTACTTGGCGATCTCCTGGTACGGACCGTCGCCGCAGATCGCGGCAGCGCGGCGGAAGTGGCACAGGAACGGGACGTCCGGCATCGCCGCCGCCACGCGGTCCCCGGCGAGACCGGCGACGGCGAGCGCCAGACCGCCGCCCTGGCTGGCTCCGGCCACCACGATCCGACGGCCGTCGAGGCCGGGCAGCTCCGCGACCGCGTCCACGGCTCGCACACAGTCGGTGACCAATCGCCGGTAGTAGTAGGTGTCGGGAGAGTCGATGCCGCGGGTCATGAAGCCCTCGACCCACTGCGTACCGTCGCCCACGCCCCGGTCCGGGGTGTCGTGGCCCTGGCCCCGGCTGTCGACGACGAGTTGGGCGTAGCCTGCGGCGGACCAGAACAGGTGGTCGGTGGGCAGTCCTCGACCGCCGCCGTAGCCCATGTAGGTGACGATGACCGGCAGCGGTCCGGCCGTGTTGCGCGGGCGCAGCAGCCAGGCGGCCACCGGCTCGCCGTTCCAGCCGGGGAAGCGCACGTCGTCGACCTCGACGGTGCTCAGCAGGTGCTGGGCGGTGACCCGTTCCACCTTGATCGCCGCATCGTGCGACCGGGCTTCGGCAAGGGTCCGCCGCCAGAAGGCGTCGAAGTCGGCCGGTTCGGGTAACTCCGGCCGGTAGCCGACGAGTTCGTCCACGTCGAGGTCGGTGAGCGGCATGGGGCTTCCTCCGGTCGGAGAGCTGACGAGGTAGCGGAGCTCGGCGGCCACAGGGAGCCTTGCCCTGCAGGTACGGGCACAGGTGTGGGGAGGAGTGGCGGCCCGCCCCCCGGACGGGCCGCCGGTCTCGGGGGGTGCGGGCCTCAGTCGGTCCCGCGGACGCGGTGAAGCTGAAGGCGGCCAAGCGGGAGGCGCTGTGCAGCGTCAGCCGCAGGTCATGGACGCCGGCCGGCGGAGCGGCGAGCTCGGCCGCGACGGTCGTCCACGTGTAGCGGTTGCCGGTGACGGGAACACCGACCTCCGCCAGCAGCCGGTCACCGGCCCGGAGTTCCGGCCACACCTCGCCGGGACCCGCGTTCTCGAGGGCGGCCTCGGCCTCTACCCGGACCGCCCCGGAGAGTTCGACGGCGCGGAAGAGAAGCGTCGCGGGCCGCGCCGGATCGGCCTGAGTCACTGCGTCACCGCTGGAGCGGGTGCCGTCGACGATGGTGGTGTGCGCGTGGTCGTCGAAGTCGACGGTCAGAGTTCGACGGTTGACGACCACGCGGGGCGCGGGGGCCGTTCCGGTCACCGGCGCAGCTCGTCCGAGACGGCTTGGGGAAGACGGTCTCCACTTCCATCCAGGAGACCCCGTGCAGGACCTTGCCGCCGGTTCGGAAGGAGCCGACGCCGAGGCGCGGGACGGCCGGTGCGTACTGGTGGAGCATCGCGATCCGTTCGTCGAGCGTGAGCCCTTCGAGCAGGTCGTCGACACGCTTGCGCAGCGGTAGCGCCGGATCACGGATAGCAGGCAGACCTGCTGCGGACGCGGACAGGGAACTCACGTGGACGACCCTTCGGCAGGCTGGGTGCTCTGACCATTCGCAAGCGCTTCGACCATGCGTGTGGGCGATGGCGGCGTTGCTGTACGCGGCTGCGCAGGCTCCTACCCCGCCTCCCCGACCGCCGCTGTCTCCGGTCCCGGGCAAGGGGGCGGCTACACCGC
Organism: Streptomyces sp. NBC_00207; assembly: GCF_045160965.1. Lineage (NCBI taxonomy): Bacteria > Bacillati > Actinomycetota > Actinomycetes > Kitasatosporales > Streptomycetaceae > Streptomyces > Streptomyces sp. NBC_00207. Next base: position 1,689,819 of record NZ_CP130715.1, read on the forward strand.
CATCCCACCGCTGGGGAGCACCGTCCCGCGGGTCGGCAACTCCTTCCACCGGGCCGAGTACGACCACCCGCACTTCGGCCGCCGGGGCACGACCTGCCCGCGTCCGTCTCCGCGACGACCCGGAACTTCCCAGGACGGGCGTCAGCGGTCGAGGGCAGCCTTCCCTACTCGGCCGAGAAGCGGTACACCGTCGTCGAGCGGTACTCCTCCCCCGGGCGCAGGTGGGTGGAGGGGTACTCGGGCCGGTTCGGCGAGTCCGGAAAGTGCTGGGTCTCCAGCGCGATGCCCGCGTACGCGAAATACGGGCGACCGGAGCGGCCGGTCAGCGAGCCGTCGAAGTGGTTTCCGGTGTAGACCTGGAGCCCCGGCTCCGTCGTCAGGCATTCGACGCGGCGGCCGCTGGCAGGGTGGCTCAGGACGGCGGCCCGCCTGAGCCCGGTGCCGTCGAGCACCCAGTTGTGGTCGAAGCCATCGCCGGCCCGGCGGACCTGCGGGTGTTCCTCGGTGATGCGGGCACCGATCGTCCGGGCCTCGCGGAGGTCGAACGGCGTGCCCGTGACGGACTCGGCCGGACCGAGCGGTATCAGTTCTGCGTCCACGGGGGTGTAACGGGTGGCCTCGACCCGCAGCAGGTGGCCGAGCACCGTCCCACAGCCCTCGCCGGCCAGGTTGACGTACATGTGGTTGGTGAGGTTGACGACCGTCAGGGCATCCGTGGTCGCGCGGTAAGTGAGGGAGAGTTCGCCGTCGGGGCCGAGCAGGTAGGTGACCTCGGCCCTGAGCGCGCCCGGGAATCCCTGGTCGCCGTCGGGACTGTCCACGCGGAAACGGACGCCGGCCCGCCTGCCCACGCGGACCGGCACGCCGTCCCAGAGGCGAGTGGCGAAGCCGTCCGGTCCGCCGTGCAGGGTGTGGCCGCCCTGCTGGGTCGCCAGCCGGTGCGTCGTGCCGCCCAGGAGCAGCGTTCCGCCGGCGATTCGATTGGCGTAGCGGCCGACCGTCGCGCCGAAGTAGACCGCCTCCCCGAACAGATCCGCCGTGCTCTCACAGCCCAGGACGACGTTGGCACACCGCCCGTCCCGGTCCGGCGTGTGCAGGGCCTGCAAGCGGGCTCCCAGACTGAGCACCTCCGCCGTCACGCTCTCCGGGGAGCCGAACGTCCAGCGGGTGATGCGCCGCCCGTCCGGGAGCTCTGCGGCAGTCTCCTGGGTCACCGTCACTTCACCATGGGATACGAGTGCGTCTCGCGACACGCGACTACTCCGTTCAACGCGGCGGGGAGGGGAGCGACGCCCGCCGTACGGGCGGGCGTCATCGGCCCGGAAAGGGCGGGGTCACATCCCCCGGGCCGGTGTGCGGCGGTGTCGGAGGAGGGCGCGTGACCGCCATCACGACGGTCAGGGCGGCGTTGCGGATGCGGCGCAGCCGGCGGAGCAGATGGTCCGGACCGGTGCCGAAGTGGTCGTACAGGGCGCGGTACTCGGCTTACAGCGCGTCGTAGGCGTCGGCTCGGCCGGGGTCGGGCTGGTACGCCCCCCGGAGCACCCGGCCCATGGCCACGGCCGCGGAGCACATCGCGGTGCGCCCCGGCGGCGACAGCGGCGTGGATCGCCGATCCGAGGGCCGGACCCTGATCCGATACGGCGAGCGAGAGGGGACGGCGCAGTACGCCGGCGTAGATCTGCATCAGCAGGGCGTTCTTCTTCAGGCCACCGGTGACGATGAACTCGGTGACGGGGACACCGCCCTGCTCCAGGGCCTCGACGATGACGCGGGTACCGAAGGCGGTGGCCTCCAGCAGGGCGCGGTAGATCTCCTCGGGGCGGGTGTGGAGTCCGAGGCCGACGATCACGCCGGAGAGGCGGTGGTCGACCAGGGTGGAGCGGTTGCCGTTCATCCAGTCGAGCGCCACCAGGCCGTGCCCACCCACGGGCTGGGCGGCGGCCTTGCGGCTGAGGAGCTCGTGCAGGTCCTCACCTACCGCCTCGGCCTCGGCGAGGTAGTGGGCCGGGAGGCCCTGGCGCAGCCACCAGGCGAGGATGTCGCCCACGGCACTCTGACCCGCCACGTAGCGGTAGGAGCCGGTGACGATGCCGTCGTCGACCACGCCGCGGATGCCGGGGACGTCCGCGAGGGCGGCGCCGTTGACGACGTGGCAGGTGGAGGTGCCCATGAGGGCGAGGAGCTGGCCGTTCTCGAGGGCCCGCGCGGCCGGTGCGGCCACCTGCGCGTCGACGCTGCCGGCGGCCACCGCGATGCCCTCGGGCAGACCCGTCCACTTCGCCGCCCGGGCGGTGAGCGAGCCGGCCCGGGAGCCGGGCGGGGTGAGGGGGTGCTCCAGACGGGTGCGGGCGAAGTCGGCGAACCCGGGGTGCAGAGCGGCGAGGTACTCCTCGCTCGGGTAACCGCCGTCCTGGAAGACGCCCCCGTATCCGGCCGTGCAGGCGCTGCGGCTCTCGACGCCGGTGAGCTGCCAGACGATCCAGTCGGCCGCCTCGATCCACCGCGCGCAGGCGGCATAGACGGCCGGGTCCTCCTCCAGGACCTGGAGCGCCTTGGCGTACTGCCACTCGGCGGAGATCCTGCCGTCGTAGCGGGAGATCCACTTCTCTCCGCGGGCGTGGGCGAGGGCGTTGATGCGGTCGGCCTGGTCCTGGGCCGCGTGGTGCTTCCAGAGCTTGGGCCAGGCGTGCGGGTGAGAGGCCCACTCGGTGGTCTCGGCGAGCGCGGTGCCGTCGGCGAGCACCGGCAGGACCGTGCAGGCGGTGAAGTCGGTGGCGATGCCGATGACGTGGGCGGGATCGACGCCGGAGACGGCGAGCGCGGCGGTTACGACGGTGCGCAAGACCTCGCGCCAGTCCTCGGAGTGCTGCAGGGCCCAGTCGGGCGGTAGTGGGTGCCCGGTGCCGGGTAACTCGCGCTCGATGACGGCGTGCGGGTACTCGTGGACGACGGTTGCGAGCTCCTGTCCGTCATGCACGCGGACCACCACGGCACGACCGGAGAGGGTGCCGAAGTCGACGCCGACGACGTACCTGTCCGAGCCCCGGACGGCAGGGATCAAGGTCACTTTCTCATCCTTCGCACCGGCAACCAGCATTGTTTCCAGCGGAGTTGAAGGGGGGAATCTCTCGGATGAAGATTGTTAGCGTTAACAATCCGCCCTGTCAAGGGATCGACGCAGCCCTCGGTTGAGTGTGTCCGACGCGGCGGTGAGCGTGGGCCGCCGGGGTGGTCAGCCTCGGGTCCGACGGTGCCGGCTCAACGGCGGGTGGTGGGACCCGCGCTGCGACGCAGCACCATCTCGGGCGGAATCCGCACGTGGGTACGGGTGTGCGCGACACCCTCCAGCTCCTCGACGAGCAGTTCCAGGGCCCGGCGGCCGAGCTCGCCGAAGTCCTGCCGCACGGTGGTCAGGGGCGGGGTGAAGTAGGCGGCCTCGGGAATGTCGTCGAAGCCGACCACGCTGATGTCGCCCGGGATCGAGCGGCCGGCCTCGTGCAGGGCGCGCAGCAGGCCGAGCGCCATGTGGTCGTTCGCGCAGAAGACGGCGGTGACGTCGTCCAGTTCGGCGATCCGCAAGCCCGCCTGATAGCCGGCGCGCGCGCTCCAGTCGCCGGGCTCGACACGCGGCACGGGGGCTCCGGCGACCTCCAGCGCGCCGCGCCAGCCCTCCTGGCGGTCCTGGCTCTCCAGCCAGCCGGCCGGGCCGGCCAGGTGGTGCACGGTGCGGTGACCCAGATCGAGCAGGTGCCTGGTGGCGGCTTCGGCGCCGGACCGGTTGTCCACCGAGACCATGGGAACCCGCGACTGGCTGCCCGGTCCGACCGCGACGACCGGCACGGAGCTGGAGAGCTTGGCCACCGCACTGACGGCGGAGATCTGGGGCGCGATCACGACCACGCCTTCCACACCCTGGTCGCGCAGTCGGTCGACAGCCTCCTGAACCGAGCGGCCGTCCAGGGAGTGCAGACTTGTCACGCTGACGAAATACCCCGCACTGCGCGCGGCCTGCTCGATTCCGTGCAGCATCGAGGCGGGACCGTACAGGGTCGATTCGAAGCTGACCACGCCGAGAGTTTGCGAGCGGCGGGTGACCAGGGCGCGGGCAGCGGAATTGGGCCGGTAGTCCAGCTCCCGGATGGCGGCGAGCACCCGCTCCCGGGTGCCGGGCCGCACATGCGGGGCGCCGTTGAGCACCCGGGACACCGTCTGGTGGGACACGCCGGCCAATTTCGCCACGTCCGCCATCACAGGGTGGCGCCGCTCGGTCCCGGCGCTGTCGTTTGCCACGCGCACTTCCTTCCTCGACTCCGGGCCACGGTACGCTACCGACCCTTGACGAAGGCGATGTGAGCATGCCGTCAGCTCCGTCCTCGAGTAGACCAGCGGCAGGCGGTCGCCGGGTGCACGCCCAGCAAGCTGATCGCCTGCGCCATTGTTGAAGACTGAACGATGATCCGAACAGACCCTTGACGGCACACTTGTGAGCGTTAACACTCAGGTATCGCCGGGCCGGAGCCGCTGCAACTCCGAGTTCGCACAGCGTGAGAAGACGACTCCCGGCCGGCCCTGCTCGACGCTTCCGGTCGCCCAGCCGGGTCGCACTGTGCCGGTCGCGGAACATCACTGGAGGAAGTGTGCGGAAGCTTTCAGCGGGCCTTGTCGCCGTGGGTCTCACGCTGTCGCTGGCAGCCTGCGGCCAGAGCGCCAACGGAGCGGGCGACGGCGGGGCCGGCGTAGAGGCCAAAGGGGGCCTCATCGGCATCGCGATGCCGACCAAGTCGTCGGAGCGCTGGATCAACGACGGCAACAACATGGTCAAGGAGTTCCAGGCCAAGGGTTACAAGACCGACCTCCAGTACGGCGACAACGTCGTGGAGAACCAGGTCTCCCAGGTGGAGAACATGATCACCAAAGGGGCCAAGCTGCTGGTGATCGCCGCCATCGACGGTTCCTCGCTCACCAACGTGCTGCAGAAGGCCGCCGACGCCCACGTCCCCGTCATCTCCTACGACCGACTGATCCGCGGCACGAAGAACGTCGACTACTACGCGACCTTCGACAACTACAAGGTCGGCGTCCTCCAGGGCAGTTACATCGTCGACAAACTCGGTCTCAAGGACAGCAAGGGCCCCTTCAACATCGAGCTGTTCGCCGGCTCACCGGACGACAACAACGCCGCGTTCTTCTACAACGGCGCGATGAGCGTCCTCAAGCCGTACATCGACGACAGGAAGCTGGTCGTGCAGAGCGGCCAGACCTCCCTCAACCAGATCGCCACTCTGCGCTGGGACGGCGGTCTCGCCCAGTCCCGGATGGACAACCTGCTGAGCAAGTCGTACACCGCCGCCCGCGTCGACGCCGTGCTCTCGCCGTACGACGGCATCTCGATCGGCATCATCTCCTCGCTCAAGGGCGTCGGCTACGGCGCCGGCCAGCCACTGCCCGTCGTCACGGGCCAGGACGGCGAGCTGGCCTCGGTGAAGTCGATCATCGCGGGCGAGCAGACCCAGACCGTCTACAAGGACACCCGCCAACTGGCCAAGGCCGCGGTCCAAATGGGCGACGCACTGCTGACCGGCGGCAAGCCCGAGGTCAACGACACCAGTCAGTATGACAACGGCGTCAAGACCGTACCGGCGCAGCTGCTCCAGCCGGTCAGCGTCGACAAGGAGAACTACCAGAAGGTCCTGGTGGACAGCGGCCAGTACACCGCGGACCAGCTCAAGTAGCCCACGGGGCCCGAACGACGGGTCCGGCGACGCCGAACCGGCGGTGCGACGCCCGGGAGACCGCCCGGCACCGCACCGCCCCGACGATACGGATGCACGACCATGGCCCGACCCGTTCTCGAGATGCGGTCGATCAGCAAGACGTTCCCCGGTGTCAAGGCTCTCTCCGAGGTCAACCTGACCGTCGCCGCAGGTGAGGTCCACGCCGTCTGCGGTGAGAACGGCGCCGGCAAGTCCACACTGATGAAGGTACTCAGCGGGGTCCACCCGCACGGCGGCTACCAGGGCGAGATCTACTTCGAAGGCGAGCCCTGCCAGTTCAAGGACATCCGGGCCAGCGAGCAGCGCGGCATCGTGATCATCCATCAGGAACTCGCGCTGGTGCCCTACCTGTCCATCGCCGAGAACATCTTCCTCGGCAACGAACACGCCACCCGGGGCCTCATCAGCTGGCACCGGACGCTGACCCACGCCGCCGCACTGATCCGGCAGGTCGGACTCGACGAGAGCCCCCACACCAGGATCGCCGATCTCGGCGTCGGCAAACAGCAGTTGGTCGAGATCGCCAAGGCGCTCGCCAAAAAGGTCAAGCTGCTCATCCTGGACGAGCCGACGGCCGCCCTGAACGACGAGGACAGCCGCAAGCTGCTCGACCTGATCCTCGAACTCAAGGCCCAGGGCATCTCCTGCATCCTCATCTCGCACAAACTGAACGAGATCGCCCGGGTCGCCGACGCCGTCACCATCCTGCGCGACGGGCGGACCATCGAAACCATCGCGATCGGTCCCGACGGCATCTCCGAGGAGCGGATCATCCGCGGCATGGTCGGCCGCGACCTGGAACACCGCTACCCCGAGCGCGCCCCGGAGATCGGCGAGGTCGCCTTCGAAATCGAGGACTGGAGCGTCCAGCACCCGATCGACCACCGGCGGAAGGTGGTCGACGGCGCCTCGCTGCACGTCCGTCGAGGCGAGATCGTCGGCATAGCCGGCCTCATGGGCGCCGGCCGCACCGAACTGGCCATGAGCGTCTTCGGCCGCTCGTACGGACGGTGGACCGGGGGCCGGGTGCGGCTGCACGGCCGGGAGATCCGTACCCGGACGGTGCCGGAGGCGATCGGGCACGGCATCGCGTACGTGACCGAGGACCGCAAGCAGCTCGGCCTCGACCTGGGCGACGACATCAGCCGGAACATCTCGCTGAGCGCCCTCGGCAAGGTCGCCCGGCGGGGCTGGGTCGACCGGCACGAGGAGGTCCGGAGCGCCGAATCGTTCCGGCGGACCATGAACATAAAGGCCCCCTCGGTGTTCGCAGAGACCGGCAAGCTCAGCGGCGGCAACCAGCAGAAGGTCGTCCTCAGCAAGTGGATCTTCGCCGGGCCGGAGGTGCTGATCCTCGACGAACCCACCCGGGGCATCGACATCGGCGCCAAGGCGGAGATCTACACCGTCATCGCCGAACTCGCCGCCCAGGGCAAGACGGTACTCGTCATCTCCTCCGAACTCCCCGAACTCCTGGGCCTGTGCGACCGGATCTACACCATGGCCGAAGGCCGGATCACCGGTGAGGTGACCCGCGCTGACGCCACCCAGGAATCCCTCATGCGGCTCATGACCATGAGTGCGGCATACCCCGACAAGCAGGTGTGAGGCATGGCCCAGACCCAGACCACCCCAGACACCACGCCCGGCACAACGGAGACCGGCCAACGAACGTCGGCCGGTGCCGTACTGGCCCGGGCGCTGCGCGGCAACCTGCGCCAGTACGGGATGCTGGTCGCGCTGGCGCTGATCGTGCTGCTGTTCCAGTTCTGGACGGACGGCATCCTGCTCCAGCCGCTCAACATCACCAACCTGATCCAGCAGAACGGCTACATCCTCATCCTGGCCATCGGCATGATGATCGTCATCATCGCCGGGCACATCGACCTGTCGGTCGGGTCGCTCGCCGCCTTCGTCGGGGCGGCCGCGGCGGTGATGATGGTCGAGCACAAGATGCCGTGGCCCGTGGCGCTGGCGGTCGCGCTGCTGATCGGGGCTCTCGCCGGTGCCTGGCAGGGCTTCTGGATCGCCTACCTCGGGATCCCCTCGTTCATCGTCACCCTGGCCGGCATGCTGCTGTTCCGCGGTGGGACCCAGATCCTCCTGCAGGGCCAGTCGGTGGCTCCGTTCCCCAAGGGCTTCCAGAACATCAGCAGCGGCTTCCTCCCCGCGGTCGGCCCCCAGACCGACTACCACAACCTCACCCTCCTGCTGGGGTTCTCGGTGTTGGCCGTCGCGATCCTGCAGGAGGTGCGCGGACGGCGGCGGGCCGCCTCGTACGGCCTGGAACCGCTTCCGGCCGGGCTGTTCCTGGTGAAGCTCGGCGCGATCACCGCGGCCGTGGTGGCCTTCACGCTGCTGCTGGCCAGCTACCACGGGGTGCCGATCGTCCTGCTGATCCTCGGCGTCCTGCTGGTCGGCTTCGGATACGTGATGCGCAACTCGATCCTCGGCCGGCACACCTACGCCATCGGCGGCAACGAGGCGGCGGCGAGGCTGTCCGGGGTGAAGAGCAAGCGGGTCGTCTTCCTCGCCTTCGTGAACATGGGCGTCCTCGCGGCCCTGGCCGGGCTGGTCTTCGCCGCGCGGCTCAACGCCGGTACGCCGCAGGCCGGCATCAACTTCGAGTTGGAAGCGATCGCCGCCGCCTTCATCGGCGGCGCCTCCGCGAGCGGCGGTGTGGGGACCGTCCTCGGTGCGCTCACCGGCGGTCTGGTGCTGGGCGTGCTGAACAACGGCATGTCGCTGGTCGGCGTGGGTACCGACTACCAGCAGGTGATCAAGGGTCTGGTACTGCTGACGGCCGTCGGCTTCGACGTCTACAACAAGCGCAAAGCCGGAGCCTGACCTCGCCTCTCCTCGGCTCGGCGCCGCCGCCCGCACGAGGAGAGGTACCTCGCCCACCGGGAGCCCGTCTCCTGCGGCTCCGCTCGCGCGTCGACGATCCGCTCGAAGAAGAACGCGTGTGGTGCAGAAGCACCACCGTCCTGGCCGCGCAGGTTCTGATAGCGGCCGGTGTCGGACTCGTTGATCCGCCGGAGATGGCTGCCCGGCACGGTGAGCGTTCCGCCCCTCTCCAGCATCACCGCCTGCGGAAAGTACATAAACTGCACGTCGAAGGCGTCCGGCCGGACGTCGATGATGGCGTCCCCGTGCAGCCGCTGCGCGTCGCCGCAGTGAGGCTCGCGGGCGTGCCGAAGTGGTGGTCCACCCACGGCTCCGGGCCCACGAGGCTGTGCAGGGCCCCTGCCACCTGCGGATGTTCCAGCAGCCGACGGAGTGGACGTGCTTTCACTGCCGGATCTTTGGCAGCTCCATCGGTACGACCACGAGGCCGACTTGACGGTGCACGGCACGGGTACGCGATCCGCCCCGGGCCGAGGTCCGTTATCGCTACCGGGGCCGCTCCTCACACCTCTACGTCCACCTCCGCCTGGGCTCAGGTGGAACCCCCGCAACGTTCCGATGGTCCAGGACGCCGGCCCCGATCTCGCCCTGCTCACCACCCAGCTGCAGCAGGCGCCGGCTGCCTGGCCGAACACCCCGGCACGGGCCGCTGCCGAGGTGTGGGCCGCCCTATGGCGGGTCTCCCGCTCGCCCCTCCGAGGGAGCGGAACACACAGGCCGTTCATCCGGCGGTCGCAGCCGCCGTCGCCCTCATCGAGGCGCGGCTGGGGAACCTCTGACGCTACCGGGCATCCCGGCGGAATCCGATGTTTCCCACAACCACCTGACGCGCCTCTTCCTCGCCGCGACGGGGGAGACGGTCGTCGGCTACATCCGGGCCCCGAATGGAACGGGCGCACCATTCCTGCAGACCACCACGCTCTCCGTCCCCGCCGTCGCCGCGTCGGTCGGCATTCCCGACCTACAGGCGTTCAACAAGGCCTGTCGCCACTCATTCGGAGCCTCTCCGCGCGGCATCCGTGCCTTCCCTGCACTCCCCCGCCCCGCCCCAGCCGTAGCCGTGGCGCCGACCGTGTGCCGCGCCCGGTTCCCGGTGTGAATCGGCGGCAACCTTTTCGCATTCGGCGGCAACCAAGCAGTGCACCTCGACTCGAATCTTCGAACGGACGGACATGCAGACTGCACGGCAGGCCGCGCTGCAGCGCAGGCGCAGGCACAAGCTGATGACGGGAACGGCGGTGATGCTGACCGCCGCGGGCGTCCTCGTCTGCCTGGTGACGGCCATGCTCCCCGGCTCCAAGGCCGAGGTCGGGGCCGACGTGGCGGCCCCCGCCGCCACCCAGGTGAGAGCCACGTCCCCGGCCCCGACGAGCCCCGCGCCGCCGACGGAGAGCTCGCGTGCCGCGGAAACCCCGACCGTGGCCGCCAGTACGACCACCGCGGCGCCACAGCCCTCGGCGAAGGCAACCCCTCAGACGGCATCCACCAGCACCACCACGGCACCTTCGGCAGGACGCATCCAGCCCGGGACCACCTACAAGGGCGTCGCCACCGCCTACGCTGCCGGCGACGGCAACGGCGCCTGCCTGTTCGGCCCGAGCAACGACCTCATGATCGCGGCGATGAACACCGCCGACTACGAGTCGTCCAGGGCGTGCGGCGCGTACGTACGCGTCCGCGCCGCGAACGGCGCCTCGATCACGGTCCGGATCACCAACGAATGCCCACTGCCCTGCGCACCCGGACAACTGGACCTCAGCGAACAGGCCTTCGCGAAACTGGCCGATCTCAAGGTCGGCCGTATCCCGATCACCTGGAGTCTGCTGAGCTCCCACACGCCCAGCACGATCTCCATCCGGTACAAGACCGGTTCCAGCCCCCACTGGTGCGGCATCCAGGTGATCGACCACCGGAATCCGGTCGCACGGCTGGAGGTACGCACCACCAAGGGCTGGCGGAGCCTGCCTCGTACCGACTACAACTACTTCCTCTCCGCCGACGGCAGCGGGTGCGGGGGCGCGATGAGGATCACCGACATCTACGGAGAGCAACTGACGGTCGACAGGGCCGCGCTGCTGCCGAACGTCGCACAACCGACCCGGGTCCAGTTCGCCCCGCACTGATACGCTGCGGCGGGATGTTAACGCACACATTTGCGGAAGGGGCGACCGACAGCGTGGTCCTCGATGACGCGTCCGCGGAGTTCCACGACTTCTTCGAACGCCACTACGCCGAACTCGCCCGGTTCGCCCATCTCCTGACGGGCGAGGCGGACGGTGCCGACGATCTGGCCGCGGACGCCCTGATCGCACTGTGGCGGCGCTGGGACCGGCTGCGCCAGGCCGAGTACCCACTCGCCTACGCCCGTGGCGTGGTCGCCAACCTGGCACGGTCACGGATCCGCAGCACGGTGCGCGAGCGCCGCCGGATCGCCCTGTTCTGGTCCCGCGGTGCGGAGCCGTCGGACGGTCCGGACGTGGCCGCCGTGATGGACGTGCGTACTGCTCTCGCCCGGCTGCCGTTCCGGAAGAGGGCATGCGTGGTCCTGCGGCACGCCTTCGACCTGTCGGAGAAGGACACCGCTCTGGCACTCGGAATATCGGTCGGTACGGTGAAGAGCCAGACCTCGAAGGGGATGGCCGAACTGGAACGGCTGCTGGGCACCACGGGAGCAGCCGGGGAACTGTTGGCGGGGAGGAGGAACCGTTGAACGAGGAGCTCACCGGGCGGCTGCGCACAGCCGCCGAGGCCCACCAGCCCGACCGCGCCCGGATCCTGGCACGCGTGGAAAGCGGCATGTCCGGCGCCCCCGTTCGCCAACGCGAGTCGTCAGGCGCGAGGCCCTGGCCCAGGGTCGCGCTCGCCTCCCTCGCCGCGACCGGCATTCTGGCCGTCGGTGGTTTCGCCGTCGCCGCCATCGTCCAGGCCCCACCGGCCCGGCCGGACATCCCGGCCACCCCCGCCGCTCCGTCCGCGTCGTCCGCGTCGTCCGCGTCGTCCGCGCCCGGGACTCCCCACTGGACGCCGTCGGCGCCCACCACCGGCGGCCCGACCGCGCCGGAACGCTCGTCCTCGACGAGCCCCAGCCCCGCGGCGTCAGGCGCCGCGGGCTCGGCTCGGCCCGGCAGCGCGCGCGTCCAGGACGGACCCCTGTCGTCGGCCGGCTCCTTGGACGCGAGCAGCAACACTTATTGGGCGCAGAGCAACATCACCCTCAAGACCACCCAGCCGCTCAGCGCACTCACCATGGAACTGCGCATCACACAGACCGGCGGAGTGCAGAGCACCGGCAGCTGGCGGACCCTGCCCGCCGACGACTTCACCGTCACCGTGCAGCAGGAGGGCGAAGCGGTGGTCTACTGCTGGATCCTCAAGCCGGGCCGTACGGTCCCGGCCGGACAACACGTCTTCGCCGGCCAGTACAACCACGCCGCCGGCGAACGCGAGGCCAAGCACGACGGCTACCGCGTCGACGCCAACGGTCCGCGCGGCGCCCTCTCGGTCTGGGGCGGCTTCACCCCGGCACGATGAGGCCATGCCCGTAGCCTGGTCGAAGCCACCGAGGACTGCGGCGCGTTCATGCAGATGTCCGGCGTACTCGATCGCATCGCCGTCAAGATGTCGGGGAGACGCCACGACCTGCGACTGCTGCCTCGGGGAAACGCGCGGCCCATGGCCGCCGAGAAGGTTCCTCGGCGGCCAGCGCGTCGGCCCCGCTTCCCTGGGCCGTGGGTAGAACGGCGCGGACCGCCGCCCGACCACGGGCCAGGAGGCAGGACAGGTCGCCGTACACCACGCCACGGCCGTAGCCGCCCAGGCAGGCCCGCCCGTACACGTCGGGGTCGCCGCTGATGACGTTGATGGCGGTCCCGCCGAACTGGTGCTGGTCGTCGTTGATCCGGACCCAGGTGGCGCCGCCGTCGGTGGAACGGAACAGCCCGGTGACGCCCTTCACCTTCCCACCAAGGCGCCGCCCGCAAGGGTGCCGGCGTACTTCGACACCTGGGACTGGGAGGGGTCGCGGGCTTGTGTCTACAGCCTCCGCCACTTCTTCGCCTCGACCTGCCTCACCAACGGCATCCCCATCACCGACGTCGCCGAATGGATGGGCCACAAGAGCCTCGACATCACCTTCAAGATCTACCGCCGCCTCATGCCCGGCTCCATCGGCAAAGCCGTCAAAATCCTCGACGTCGGCCTGGCCGCGTAGAGACCTCTTCGAGTCAGGCGCTCCACCGAGCTCGGGTGGGACCACCTCCGATGATCTGACAAACAGGGCCTCCCGTTGCGCAGGTGGGAGCCTAGTAGCGGTCCGGCGCCCGCTCGGTTTGCGCACCTCTCCGGAAACGACCGGGCGCGCCAGCTCCCGTCACGAGGCTGCCGTGGTCAACGACGTACGAGGCAGGGCATGCGAGGCGACGTGCCCCGGCGGGTTTGACCTGCCAATGTCGATGAGTACGACGGCGAAAGGCAAGCGGCCTCCCGTGCTGCGCCGACGGACACCACGCACCGAACAGCCGAGATGTACCGCGGGTGCCCGTTTCAAGATCGGGTAGGCGGTCCCAGGAGGGTTTCGTACGGGAGTGGGGATCGATCTGACGGGGATCGACGTGGTGTACGCCTGCGCGGGTCTGGGGGCTTTGTGTGCGGCGGTGCTTCCGACCGCCCTGGCGAAGCGGCCCCTGTCGTTGCCCATGGTGTTCCTGGTAGCGGGGTTCCTGGTGTTCCTGCTGTCGCTCGATGCGCTCCCGGCACTGGATCCCGTCCGGCACCGGAGCTTGGTGGAGCACCTCACGGAGGTCTGCGTGGTGGTGGCGTTGATGGGCGCGGGACTGGCCATCAACAGGCCTCCGGGCCGGCGTGCCTGGTCGACGACGTGGCGGCTGCTCGGCTTGGCCATGCCCCTGACGATCCTGTTCACCGCGGCCGTGGTGGGGTGGCCGCCGGCCGTCGCCCTCATGGTGGCGGCTGCCCTTGCTCCCACGGACCCGGTACTGGCCGCGGAAGTACGCGTGGGCGAGCCGACGGACGATGAGGACGACGAGGACGAAGTTCGCTTCGCACTGACCAGCGAGGCGGGGCTCAACGACGGGCTGGCCTTCCCGTTCGTCCTGGCGGCCGTCGCGCTGACCACCGCCTCGGCGACGGGGTGGTCCACGGACGGGCTCTGGCACTGGGTGTGGAGCGACATCCTGGTGCGCAGTGTGGTGGGCTTGGCCGTGGGGTTCGGCGTCGGACGCCTCCTCGGCTGGATGTTCTTCCAGGCCTCCTGGAAGGCGCTGCGGCTCTCCGAGCACCGTGAGGGCTTCGTCGCGCTCGCCGCGACCTTCACGGCCTACGGGCTGACCGAACTCCTCCACGGGTACGGGTTCGTCGCGGTGTTCGTCGCGGCCTGTACGATCCGGAACGCCGAACGCGCCCATCGGTACCACCGCGTCATGCACGCCTTCACCGATCAGGTCGAAAGGCTTCTCACGGCCGTCGTCCTCTTCCTCGTCGGCGGCTTCATCGCCGACGGTGGCCTTGCTGCACCGACCTGGCGCGGAGCCGTTCTGGGGCTGGTGCTGTTCCTGCTGATCCGCCCGGCCGTCGGCTGGGCCGTCCAGATACGGGGCATTGCCACGGGGAAAGAACGAGTGGTCATCGCGGTGTTCGGCATCCGGGGCGTCGGCTCGTTCTTCTACCTTGCGTACGCTCTGGGTGAGGCCGATTTCGCCGCGCCGACGCGCGAGCTGTGGGCTGTGGGCTGTGGGCTGTGGGCTGTGGGCTGTGGGCTGTGGTGACTTTCACCGTGCTGCTCTCGGTACTCGTGCACGGCGTCGCGGCGACACCCGTCACGGCCCGGCTCGACCGCTCGTCCCCGGATCGATGACCGACCGGGGGCTCAAGGCCCGAGAGCGTGGTGTCAGAGCCGGATTGTTTCTGGCACGGCCAGCACCTTGGTGATGTGACCGATAAGGGTGGCCGCGCCCCTGCCGAGCCGACTCGGGTCGGGAAGGGCCGTACGTCCGAGGGCTCCGGCGCACACGGCCGCAGCTGTCAGCTCTGGGTGCGGCCCGTGTCCGAGCGCGGGTAGAGCGGGGCGATGCTCGCCCAGTACCGGTCGAGGTGCGCGTCCGCTGTCTTCAGCGTTCGATTGCCTGTCAGGTCGAGGAAGGCGTGCAGACCGACCACACGCTCGTGACCCGCGCCGGCCCCGGCCGGGGCGGATGCTGTCCGGCGCCAGGGGGCGCGGGCGGCGCCGGCGCTGTGCCCTTGGTTGCGTCGGGCGCGGTTGTACCACCACCGCCCCGTGAGGACGCCGGCGGTGACGGCTGCGGCGGCCAGGACGTGCAGACCGTGTTGCACGGCCATGGCTTCCTCCATGAAGGAGCGTTGTCGGTAGGGGGTGCGTAGGGCGGGCGGTGCCGGCCGGCTCGGGGAAGGTGGCCAGCACCGCGGCTCGTCAGCCCGGCGAGGTGCCCGTCAGGCGCCGTACGGCTACAGCCCCCGACCGGTCGACCAGGCCTTGACCACGGCGAAGATCGCCCCCTGGATGGCCGAGGCGAGCAGGATCTGCTTCCAGGGGCGGTCCTCGTCTGTGGCGTCGGGAGCATCGCCCTCTCCTTCGATGATCTTCCAGGCTTGCTTGAAGGCGGCGCCTGCGATCACGCTGCTGAGGGCGCCCAGCGCCAGTCCAACAGGCTTGTAGGCGATCTTGGATGCCTTCATCGGCGACGTCCCCGACCGCGGCGGACCAGCAGGAAGACGACTAGGACCGCTCCGGCCACCAGGAGCGGGGTGCGGTTGGCACGTGCAGCCGTCGCTGCCTGACCGGCCTTCTCCAAGAGCGGGTCGGGGGTCTTGGCCTTCATCAGCTGGACGGCGTACCCCGTCTTCTCGCGGATCTGTTCGGAGACCAGCGCTGCCTTCTCGGCGGCCTGGCCCTTGACCGCGGCCGTCTTCTCCTTGGCCTGGGCCTTGATGTCGGCCTTGGCGGCGAGGGCCTCGACGGTCTGGCCGAGCTCGTCGCGGGTGCGCTCGACCTGATCGCGCAGTTCGGCGGAGCCGGGGCCGCCAGGGGTAGGGGCGGGGGTGCCGATGTTGGTTCGGGCGTCGTCGTTCATCGGTGTGCCTTCTCCTTGATCTCGGCCAGGTCGGCCTTGACGCTGTCGATGGTCTGCTCGGGAGCCGGGGTACCGGCCCGGGCGAACTGCTTCTTGCCGGCCAGGGCCGTCCCGCCCGCCACGATCGCCAGCACGGCGGTGAGGACGAGGGCGGAGGCCCACACCGGCAGAACGAGCGCGAGGGCGGCGATACAGGTTGCTACCAGGGCCTGGAGCGCGAGGAAGCCGGTAACTCCTGCGGTCCCGAAGAGGCCGCCGCCCTTCCCGTAGCGCTTGCCCTTCTGGGTCATCTCCGCCCGGGCCAGCTGCATCTCCTCGCGTACCAGCTCGGATATCTGCTGCGAGGCGCGTGAAACCAGGACGCCCACCGAGTCGTCAGCGGCGTGGGGCTGCCGCTCTATCGGGCTCATGATGGGGATACCTTGCCTTTCGTCATTCTGCTGGAACGGGCGACACGTCAGCCAGGTGCTCTGCTGGGCGCCGGCGGTGTCCTGGACGGGGGTATCGGCGCTGCGCTCGACCGAGTCGATGCCGTTCTGGGTTCAAGGGTGGTCATGTCGTCGTCACGGCGCGCCTACCCCGCAACCGCGCTGGCACCCGCGCGGCAACCAGCGTTGTACGAAAGGTGACTCGACAGCAGCCCGGGGCGACCTCACACGGCCATGGTGTGCTGGGCCGCGCTCTCGGTCGGCGGCGGCAGGCGTCGCCGGAGCGGCCGTGCCGTGCCGGTCTCACGGCGAGCCGTGTCACGCATGAGTCAGTGCTCCGTCCGGCGGCGGTCGCCATCGCTCCACGCACGGGTGTCGCGGGGCTCGACGTAGGGTTCCTCGTCCTCGGGCATTCCGCCGGTGATCGCGCGCTGCCGGGCCATTTCCGCGTCGAACTCCAGCCCGAGGAGGATCGCGAGGTTGGTGATCCACAGCCACACGAGGAAGACGATCACGCCGGCGAGGGTGCCGTAGGTCTTGTTGTAGGAGGCGAAGTTCGCGACGTAGAACGCGAAGCCCGCCGAGGCGGCCATCCAGATCGCCAGCGCCAGGAGGCTGCCCGGCGTCACCCACTTGAAGCCGCGGCCCTTCGCGTTCGGGGCGGCCCAGTAGAGGATCGCGATCATGATCGTGACGAGGAGGACCAGCACCGGCCACTTCGCGATCGACCACACGGTCAGGGCGGTGTCCCCGATCCCCAGGGCGGTGCCCGCCTGCCGGGCGAAAGAGCCGGAGAAGACGACAATGAGCGCGCTGGCGCAGGCCAGGACCATCAGCGTAACGGTGAGGGCCAGGCGCAGCGGGAGGACCTTCCAGACGGGGCGGCCTTCCGGCATGTCGTAGACGGCGTTCGAGGTGCGGATGAACGCGGCGATGTAGCCGGACGCCGACCACACGGCGACGACGAGGCCGACGACCGCCAGGAGGGATCCGACGCCGGAGTGGCCCTGGAGCTGCTGCACGGCGTCGGTGATCACGTCCCGCGCCGAACCGGGTGCCAGTTTCTGCAGGTTCTCCAGGACCTGCTCGGTGGCGGACTCCCCCGCGAGGCCCAGCAGGGACACCAGCACGAGCAGGGCGGGGAAGAGGGCGAGGACTCCGTAGTAGGTCAGCGCCGCGGCCCGGTCGGCGAGCTCGTCGTCCTTGAACTCCTTCACGGTGCCGCGCAGCACGGCCTTCCACGACCGCTTGGGCAGCTCGGTGGGCCGGTCGGGTGCCCGCTCCTCCACCTGCGGGTCCGGGCCCGCCGGGTTCTCGTGGCGGGTGTCCCCGCGATCGTCGTCTCCGCCTGGTCCTGGCTTGGGTGTGCGTGTCATACCCTGCGCCTTTCCACCGCGGCGCCACTCATGTCCGCGAGGGCACACGAGAACCCCGGCCTTGCCTGCAGGAACGTCTGGATTGCCCACGTCTCGATGGGGCCGGCTGCCGCACCTGCCCGCGGCGCGACACCAGGACAGGGAGCCGGCGGGGGCGCCGTCCGGGCCTTCCCCGGTTCGCCACGACCGGCCTGCGCAGGCGCTCCCTCATCGGCGAGTTCAACAAGACCCGGCTCAGCCCTGGGCCGTTTCCTCGTCCTGGGACTGGAATTGCGGCGGCCGTGGTGGGAGCCGGTCACCTCGCACCCGCCGCCCGTTGGACCGCCTCACCACCGGACGAACACACCGGCCGGGGATGCGCCCCAGCGCATACCGCTCCGCGGTCTGGGAACACGCGCAGTCATGCACGGACAACATGCGCGTCCCACGAGCAGTCCGTTCGGCCCGGCACCCGCAGCCCAGACGTCCCCATCTGGCCGAGCCGGCGCCAAACACTCACGCCGAAGCCGGATCAGCAGCCGGCTTCGCCGCCGCATCCTGGCGTACCGGGCGATCGATTTCCTGTCCACCCACATCCCGGACCCCTCAGGCTCGGGCGAGGAGTGCCTGCTCCTCGTCCACACCCGTCAGGTCGTCGGCCAGGTCCGCTACAGGATCTGCCCTGACTGCACCCGGGGCCTCATCACCGCGGTCATCATCGACGAGCGCTTCGACAGCTCCGGCCTGGGCACACGGGCGCTTTCTCACCTTCGTTCCCGCCACCCGACGACTGCCTGGCGCAGCACGGTGACCAGGCGCACCGCACGGGATCTCCTGCGCCGCATGCGTATTCCCGCAATCACCTCCAGCCCGGCCTGCGAGCACACGCGCCGGCCACTGCTCGACCCGGTGCCGGCCACTTCCTGACCTACGACCTGCCACCTGGACGAACCTGTTGGACCGGACGGCCGCCGCCCCTCTCGCGGGCCTGGTCTTCGAAGTCCTGCGCTGCGGGATGACCACGCCTGTGGCGCGGCTCAACACAGACGCACGCGCCATCGCCGCCGGCGACTTACAACGGTAACGCCGACGGCCGGCTCGGCTGGACTTTCCACCAGCCCTGAAATGCAGGGCTGGTGCGGAGGGGGACCGTTGTTGTGCCGGGCGGGGCCAGGTCGTGACGAGCTGCACGCGGAAACCGGGACGGACTGGATTTGGAGGGGCATGGACGGACACTCGAACAGCCCGGGTGGCCGCACCCCGGCGGAATGCCCACCGCTAATGCTCGTGCAGGGGTGTGCGCAGTGCGCTGCGTTCGTGGTCCCAGGCTTCGCGGATGTGGCCCGCGAGGCGGTCTTCGAGAAGGACGGTCGCCGCACAGCGAACGCGATGTCCTCTTCGAGGTCCGGTTCGTGGACGGCGTCGGCCACGACGTGTTCGGCGTAGAAGTGCTCGGCAGCCGGCCCCGCGCCGCAGCGTCGCATGGCCTTGGCCAGGCGGCGGGAGCCGGGTGAGGAGGTGACCTCGACGCACGCGAAGTGACCGACGAGCGCGCGGCGCAGCGCCCGGTGCAGGCCGAACAGGGACATCAGGTTCACGGTCGCGAGCAGCGGGGCCGGCGCCCGGTTCAGGTACCGGCCGTAAGTGGGGTCCAGCCGGAGGTCTGACATGAGGTCGGCGAAGAGCTGTGCGTGGATGCGCTCGGCGCGGCCGGCGCCGAACTCGTCGTACTCGATGGCGACCATGGCGGCCTTGGCCCGCCCGGTCAGCCGGGGAATGACCCAGGCGTGCGGATCGGCCTCCTTGAGGTGGTAGAGAGAACGCAGGGCTGCGTACTCGCGCAATTGCCAGAGCTCCCCCTCCGTTTCGAGGCGGTGACTCAGGCTGCCGGAGAGGTCGACGGGCTCGACGAGGAGCGGGGCGAAGGCGTCCTCCACCGTCCGGGGTGCATCGGACAGCGCGGTACGCAGGGCGTCCAGGAAGCGCGTTTCCATTGCCTGGCGCAGTCGCAGCAGGTCCGGATCCCACTCGCGTGCGTCGTCCACGCCGTCGAAGCCGCGGTAGTGGAGCTCGTAGAGGAGGTATGGGGCGAGCTGGAGGTCCTCGCCCCACGGGTCGGCCTCCATTGCCGCCCCGGGGGCGCGCCGCAATGGGCCCCCGGACCGCAGGGCGTCCGACACGGCGCGAGACAACTCGCCCCGCCCCGCCACCAGATGGGGGCTCCGGTCTGCAACGGTGACCGCGTCCGGGCTGGGAGGGGGCATCACGGGTTCCTGTCCTCGGGCTGCTGCGAGGTTCGCTCGCGGGGGCGGTGGCTGGTGTCGCACCAGGGGTGCGTACGGCTGCGACGGCATGTGCAGATGGCGACCGTGAAGCGGTCGGAGCGGGCGATCGTCCCGTCGTCCAGGACGATTTCGACGGGACCCTCGATGAGGACGGGCCCCTGCGGGTCCAGGGAGACGCGGCGCGCGGGCTGCACTCCGTCGGCCGTGCACGGACCGGGGTCAGAGGTTCCGGGCACGGATGACCACCAGCTCTTCCCACTCCTCGGCCTCGCTCGCCAGGCCTCGCCGCTCCAGCCAGATCCGCCGCGAGCGCAGGACCGGGCCCCAGGGAACGGACGCCTTCGCTGTGACCTGCGCGTACAGCCCTGCCCCGGCCAGCCGGTCCACGGTCTCCTCGGCCCCGCACATGCCGGAGTGCACCATCAGCAGAGCGCCGCCCGGGCGCAGCAGAGTGGAAGCGGTTTCGCAGATCCGGTCGATCACGAGGCGTCCGTCCGGTCCGGCGTCCCAAGCGCGCTGCGGCCCCCGCGAGGGCAATGTCACGCCCGGAGCGGGCACGTACGGCGGGTTCGCCACGATCAGGTCGAAGCGTCGGCCGACGGTACGGGCCCGGAAGTCGCCGTGCAGGACGTGCAGGGGAAGCCGATGGATCAGGGCGTTCAAACGGGCTGATGCGACGGCAAGCCACGAGACGTCGACCGCCGTGACCGTGGCCCCTCTGCGAGCGGCATGCAGAGCGAGCGCGCCGGTTCCGGTGCCGATTTCGAGGACGCTGGTGCGGGGGCCCAGCTCCTCTCGGGCAAGTGCCTCGGCGAGCAGATGGGTGTCCGCCTGCGGGCGGTAGACACTCGGCAGGGCGACCAGGCCCCCGGTAAGAGTTCTCGAGGTGAGAGCCGTAGTGGACATCGCGTACCTCCGGGGATCGCGGCGCCCGTAAGGCCACTTCTCGGACGTCATCCGGCGGCTGCCCAGGGTGGGCGACCTCATGCAGCGTGTCGGCGATCTTCGGAGCATCGGACGGCATCGGAGAGGGGAACACGGACGAAGGCCAAGCCGTCGAGATTGGGCCGATCAGGAGGCCGTACCCCGCCGGGGGAGGGGGTACCGGCGGGCGGGAACGGGCTCACCGCAGTGAGCTCACGGGTGGGCCCGTTCTCGTCGTTTCCCGGCGTCCGTCCCCTCAGCCAGCCGGCGGGAACCTGTCCCAGGCCCGGTGCTCGGCCAGGGCTGCGGCAATGGTCCCTACGGCGGCCGTACCGTCCTCCTCCAGGGCGATACCCGGGTCATCTGCTGTGATGCCGGCGGTCTGTAGGAGCTGCTCGGCACCGTTCCAGCCGCCGATGGCCTTGCCGTGCCGGTACGCCTCGGTGACGAGCAGGAGCACGCGCGGGTCGACGGCTTGCGGGGGTCGGGCAGTGCCGGCCTTGGCGTCGCGGGCGCCGTACGCGTCCGCTCCGGCCTGGGGCACGCCGGCGAGCAGGACGGCGTCGAATTCGGTGGAGCGGGCGGTGGCGTAGGTCCGCCGGCCGGTGATCGGATCGCCGTCGGGGTCGAGGGTGCCGCCCGTCGGGGCAATGACGAGGGGCACCATACCTGCGTCGAGGATGGCTTGCCGGGCGGCCCGTACGCCGTCCAGGTCGGCTTCCGCGTCGGCGATGATGCCGATGACGCGGCCGTCGGTTGGCCAGGTCCCGCCCATCTGGGAAAGGGCCGGGCTGGGGTCGGGCTCGGCGAGCGGCTCGGTGGCCGCGGGGGCCGGCAGACCGAGTCCGGTGGCGACCTGTTCGCACAGCTGCGGGTCGATGTTCGCCAGGACCTGGAGGGTGCGTTCCTTGATGGCCTGTTCGTAGCACTTGTTCAGTTCGAAGGTGTACGCGGCGATGATGTGCTCGCGCTCGCGCGGAGTCATGCTGAGCCAGAACAACCGCGGTTGGGTGAAGTGGTCCGAGAACGAGGCGGACGCTTCACGGACCTTGCTCGCCGCCGGGATCTTCACCGGCGTTTCGACGAAGGCGCCCGTGTCGGCTCCGGCGAAGAAGGGGCAGCCTCCGTCGAGGCTGTTGGGGTGATACGGGGCGACCCCGGTGTGGACGGCGCTCTGGTGCATGCCGTCGCGGAGCGTGTCGTTGACGGGGGCGTGTGGCCGGTTGATCGGGATCTGCCCGAAGTTGGGGCCGCCGAGGCGGCTGATCTGGGTGTCGAGGTAGGAGAAGAGGCGACCGGCGAGCAGCGGGTCGTCGGTGACGTCGATACCGGGAACCAAGTGACCGGGATGGAAGGCGACTTGCTCGGTCTCGGCGAAGTAGTTCTTGGTGTTGGCGTTGAGGGTCATGAGCCCGATGGGCTGGACCGGGGCGAGCTCCTCCGGGACGATCTTCGTCGGGTCGAGGAGGTCGATGCCTTCGAAGGTCTGGTCCGGGGTGTCGGGGAAAACCTGGATGCCCAGCTCCCACTGCGGGAAGGCGCCGGATTCGATGGCGTCGAAAAGGTCCCGGCGGTGGAAGTCGGGATCCATCCCGTTGATCAGCTGGGCTTCCTCCCAGACCAGGGAGTGCACGCCCAACTTGGGCTTCCAGTGGAACTTCACCAGCACGCTTTCGTCGGCCGTGTTGACCAGGCGGAACGTGTGGACGCCGAAGCCCTCCATCATCCGGTAGGACCGCGGGATCCCGCGGTCGGACATGTTCCACAGCGTGTGGTGCGTGGCCTCGGTGTGGAGCGAGACGAAGTCCCAGAAGGTGTCGTGCGCGCTCTGCGCCTGCGGGATCTCGCGGTCGGGATGCGGCTTGCCGGCGTGGATGATGTCGGGGAACTTGACCGCGTCCTGGATGAAGAAGACCGGGATGTTGTTGCCGACCAGGTCGAAGGTGCCTTCCTCGGTGTAGAACTTCGTCGCGAAGCCCCGTGTGTCGCGCACCGTGTCGGCCGAGCCACGCGAGCCGAGGACGGTGGAGAACCTGACGAACACGGGTGTCTCCACGTCCTTCGCCAGGAAGGCGGCACGTGTCACTTCGCCTGCGGTTCCGTAGCCCTGGAAGACCCCGTGAGCGGCGGCGCCGCGCGCATGCACCACGCGTTCCGGGATTCGCTCGTGGTCGAAGTGCGTGATCTTCTCGCGCAGATGGTGGTCCTGGAGAAGGACCGGCCCTCGCGGTCCGGCTTTCAGGGAATGGTCGGTGTCGTAGAGCCGTGCCCCTTGCGCGGTGGTGAGGTAGGCGCCGCTCTGTGCCATGCGCGCCTGGTCCGCCCCGGTGGCCTGCCCGGTGGGGCTCACGGTCTCCGGCCCTTCCTGGTCCGCTTTCGGCGGGAGGGGCTCAGAGGGTTGCGTCGGCTCGGCCACGGCCGGGGAGACCGGTCCCGGCTTGCCCGGCGCGCCGTTCCCTTCCGGCTCCGACGTTACAGGGCTGTGCTTCGTGGTCATCGCATGTCTCCAAAGAGTGGGCTGCTGAACGCTTGAGCCATGACCGGGATGCACCCGCTCCCAAACGGCGGCCAGGTACATCTCACCCGCCTCAGCGGCGTTCCGGGCATCTGCCCCGACAGAGCGGGTGCGTGCCTACCGACTGCCTGTCGGCCCGCGCGCCGGCATGCCATCGGCGTCGCATCGTCGCGGGCGGCCGCGGGCGACCGGATCAGGGTGTGAAGAGGACCTTGACGGCGCCGTCCTGCTTCTTCTGGAACATCTCGTACGCGTCCGGCGCCTGTTCGAGGGGCATCCGGTGCGTGGCGAAGTCCTCGACGCCGAGGGGGTCTCCGTCGGTGAGCAGAGGGAGGATGTCATCGACCCAGCGCCGAACGTTGGCCTGGCCCATGCGCAGCGTGAGCTGCTTGTCGAACATGGTCAGCAGGGGCAGCGGATCGGCCGCACCTCCGTAGACACCGGACACCGAAATGGTGCCGCCGCGGCGGACGAGGTCGATGGCGGTGTGGAGCGCGGACAGCCGGTCGATTCCTGCGCGCTTCATCACGGCCGCGGCCAGGGAGTCCGGCAGGAGGGTGCTGATGCCCTGCGCCGCGGCGGCAATGCGGCTGCCGTGGGCCTCCATGCCGACGGCGTCGATGGCGGCGTCGGGGCCCCGCCCTCCCGTGAGCGCGCGGACGGCGTCCGCCAGGCCTTCGCCGTACTGCTGGAGGTCCAGGGTGTGGACGCCTCGCCGGCGGGCCCGCGCCAGGCGTTCGGGGACGAGGTCGATGCCGATGACCGTACCGGCGCCGCGGTGAGCGGCGATGCGGCAGCTCATGTCCCCGATGGGGCCCAGGCCCAGGACGGCGACACTGCCGCCCTGCGGAACGGCCGCGTACTCGACGGCCTGCCAGGCCGTGGGCAGCACGTCCGACAGGTAGACGAAGCGGTCGTCGGGCGGCCCGGCCGGGACCCGGATCGGGAGCGAGTTCCCGAACGGGACGCGCAGGTACTGGGCCTGCCCGCCCGGAACCTGGCCGTAGAGCTTCGTGTAGCCGAAGAGCGACGCGCCCGTGCCGTGCTCGTGGACCTGTGTCGTCTCGCACTGGGACTGCAGCCCCTGGTCGCACATGAAGCACGACCCGCACGAGATGTTGAAGGGGATCACCACCCGGTCCCCCGGCTTCAGAGAAGTGACGTCCGGTCCCACCTCCTCCACGATGCCCATGGGCTCGTGGCCCAGGATGTCGCCGGGGTCGAGAAAGGCACCGAGGACCTCGTAGAGGTGCAGGTCCGAGCCGCAGAGGCCAGTCGTCGTGATCTTGACGATCACGTCGTCGCGGTCGCGGATCGTGGGGTCGGGCACGGTGTCGACGCGTACGTCCCGCTTGCCGTGCCAGGTGAGTGCCCGCATGACGCCTCCTCGCAGACTGTGCTGCGTCGCTTTCGTCGCTTCCTGCTGTGGCCGTGCCCCCACCGTGCGGGTGCCCTGTACCGGGCCGACGAACCGGGCTGTGCGGGCCTTCCACTCCGGCGTGCCAGTGTGAGCACAGCGGGTGACCGACGGGAGCGGCAGCGCATCGAGGCGGTCTCAGCCCGGGCGGGAAACCGGCCCGGGCGGGAAACCGGCCCGGGCGGGAAACCGGCCCGGGCGGGCCTCCGGGTCACGTTTCCGGCCTCCCCGGGACAGACGACGGACCTCGCACATACGCGGCTTGCCGCAGCTAGCGGGTTACCGCGAGTGTTTCGCTTTCCGACAGCGAGCACGGGAGACCGAGCGCAACCGACTGAGAGGTGCCACCCGCTACCCGTTCCGCACCGCGGTCACGCTTCGCGGAGCACCCGGACGCTCCTGACCTTCGTGTCGACCGCGTCCGGCACGACCATGCCGGCCTCCGCCCCGGTCCGCAGGTAGCGCAGGACGTCTCCGGTGAGGCGCTCGCCGGGCAGGGCAGCCGGGATGCCGGGCGGGTACGGGGTCAGCATCTCGGCCGCGATCCGGCCGTCCGCCTCCTGCCAGGGCACCTGCTCCGTCCGGCCGAAGAAGGCGTCGCGGGGCAGCGCCGCCTGCTCCAGCCTCAGCCGTGACGGCGGCGGGACCTCCACCGGCTGTCCGGTGCGGAGCTCCGCGGCATGCGCGGCCAGGTCGGTCAGGGCCGTCAGAAGCACCTCGACCGTGTCGATGTCGTCGGCGTGGGTGAGTTGCGCGCTGATGCGGCGGTGGTCGGCGATGTGGAGGTTGATGCGGTGCTTGTCCCGCAGCCAGTCGGCGGCTCGGTAGCCGGTGACCTCCCTCGCGCTGATGTCGATGATGATCTGGAGGGGGTCCATGTCCGCCGCCCGGCCCGGTCCGCAGAAGTCGTCGCGGCCATGCACGTGCATGCCGTCGATGCGGGAGATGCGATCGCGGGTCTTCTGGGCGAGGGCGAGTGCGTGGTCGTAGAGGGCCTCTCCGTGTTCGACCATCTGCCGGCGCCAGCCGTCCAGCGCCGCGTAGACGAGGGACGAGGGGCTGGTGGTCCCCAGCAGGTCCTCACGGCTCTTGAGCACCTCCGGTGCGACCAGATCCCCCTGGAGGTGGAAGACGGAGCTCTGTTCGAGGCCGGAGCCCATCTTGTGCACGGAGGTGACACAGACGTCGGCGCCGGCGTCCATGGCCCAGGTCGGCAGGCCCGGGTGGAAGGGCAGGTGGGCGCCCCATGCCTCGTCGACGATCAGGGGCCGGCCCCGGCGGTGGCAGACCTCGGCGATGGCGGCCAGGTCCGAGCAGGTGCCGTAGGGGGTCGGTGTGGTCACGAGTGCGCCGCGGGCGTCGGGGTGCTCGGCGAAGGCCGCCTCGAATGCCTCGGCGGTCGGCGGATGGGCGAGGTGGCGCTCCTCGTCCCACTGCAGATCCACCCAGACGGGCCGTATGCCGGAGAGGATCAGGCCCGAGACCACGGACTTGTGCGCGTCCCGGCCGACCAGCAGCTTCTCGTGCGGACCGGCGACGGACAGCATGGCCGACTTCACCGACAGGGAACTGCCGCAGGTGGAGAAGAACGCATGGTCCGCTCCTACGGCGTCCGCCATCAGCGCCTGTGCTTCCTCCAGGACGCCTTGGGACGACGTACGGTCGTCCAGGCCGCTGGTGGCGAGGACATCGGACCGGAACACCGCTTCGCCGAGCACGGCCCGCACCCTCGGGTCGGCTCCCCGACCCTGCTTGTGCCCCGGGGGCGTGAACGGGGTCTGCCCGCTTTCGTGGTAGGCGGCCAACGCATCGAGTACCGGCGCTTTCGACTGGTCCATGCCTCGCGCCTGCCCCAAGACCGTCGGCGAAAACGGACATCGTCACGGGGCCGGACGGAGATGCCGCTCCAGCCAGTCCGCGGCAGCGCGCCGGTAGAGCCGCCGGTTGTCCGCCCGCAGGAATTCGTGGCCTTCGTTGCGCAGCGTAAGCTGCCGTGCCGGCACGCTGCGGTCGCGTGCCGCGCGGACGAACTGCTCGGATTCCGTCGGCGGCACGTTCGTGTCGTGCTCCCCGTGGACGGCCAGCACAGGGGCGCGGAGTTGATCGATGCGGCTCATCGGGGAAAGGGAGCGCAGCAGTTCCCGGTCGTGTTCGGGGTGCCCGTACTTGGCGGCGGCGGACTGCGCGATCCACGGCTCGGTTCCGGCGAAGAAGGTGGCGAAGTCCGACATACCGCAGACTGCGACGCCGGCGCGGAAGAGGTCCGGATGCCACACGAGGGAGGCCATGGTGAGATAGCCGCCGTACGAGCGGCCCATCACCCCGAGCCTCAGGGGGTCGGCGTAGCCGAGCGAGACCACGTGTGCCGCACAGTCTGCGACGTCGTCGATCGCCGCGAACCGGCCGGCGCCGAGGTCGGCGTCCACGAAGGAGCGGCCCCAGCCGGACGAGCCGCGGACGTCGGGGGCGAACACGTCCAGTCCCCTGCCGAGGAGTTCGTGGTAGAGCGGATTGAACACGGGTCGTTCCTGTTCCTCCGGTCCGCCGTGGAGGTGGATGACGCACGGGGCCGGCCGGCCCGGGTCCTGCTCCGGCGCACGGTAGTACCAGCCACCGAGTACGAGCCCGTCCCGGGCCTCGCAGCGCAGGGGCACCGGACGTACGGGAGGCCGCCCCGGCGGGACCGCGTCCTCGTCCCGCGCCGACCAGCTGGTGCGCGAGGGGACGAGGGCCTCGTCCAGTTCCCAGATGCCAGGCCTGCGCCGGGATCCCGAGAGGGCTGCGAACAGCCCGCCGCGCTCCACGGGCGCGATGCGGGTCACCACCTCGTGGGGCAGGACGGGATGGTGGCGCGGTCCGATGGCATCGTCCGTACGGTCGGGGGTGAGCCCCACTGTTTCCAGCTCGGTCGCGCCGTGTGCGTTCCAGGCGAGCACGGCCCACCGGCCGTGGTCGGGCACGCTCAGCAGATCGAGGGCGGAACCCTCCCGCTCGGCGGCGACGAAGAGTCCCCGGGACCTGCCCTCCTCGTCCAGACGTACCCTCAGCAGGGTTGCGAACTCCCGTTCCGCGTCGCTGCGCAGCCAGAGCGTCCGCGCGTCGGCGGAGAACCGGCCGATCCAGGGATCGCCGTCGGCGACGTGCAGGTCGAAGCTGGTGCGGCCCGCAGCGATGTCGAGTACGAGGGCCTCCCGTCCGCCGCGCGGACCGCGGCGGACGAGCGCGAAGCGGCCGTCCGCACTCACGTCGCAGACTCGGAGGGAGGCGGCTCCCTCCTCGCTGAACAGCAGAATCGGTGCGGTGGCTGCGTCCGGGTCGATCAGATAGGCCGCCAGCCCACCTCTGCGGGCCGGGCCGAGGGCGGGACCGTCGCGTTCGGGCGACGTCGCGCCCCGAGTCCTTCCGCCGGTTGGCGACGCACCCTCCGCTTTCGACGGCAGGTGTCCCGGTCCGGCGTGCTCCGAGCGCACCGGGGACGGATGGGCCACCGTGACGGCGAGGGCGGTGCCGTCACGCGTCCAGCACCCGAGGTGCGCCGAACTCCCCGGCTCCGCGCCCGCGAGCACCTGACGCCCGGTGCCGTCCGGGCGCACCACCAGAACCCGGGTGTGCTCCCCTCCCCCCGGCGCCGAGGTGTAGGCGATCCAGCGCCCGTCCGGCGACCAGGACACCTCCGTCACCGGGTCGGGATCGCCGTCCAGCACGTGCACCTCCGTCCCCCGGGCGGGCCCGCTCCACAGCTGGGGGACCCCGGCCCGGTCGCAGATGAACGCCACGTGCTCGCCCGTCGGGTCAGCAGACGGGTACCAACAGCCGTGGGCGGCCAGGAGGGTCGGCGGGTCGACGCCGCGGTGGGCGGGCATCGCGACCGGCGCCGGGGCCGGTACCGGGTCCGGCGGACGAGCTCCGGCAACGGGGGGAACGGCTGCCACACGGGGCGTTCCGTGCGCGTGCCTCAGGGGTTTCGTGTGCTCCAGGGGCATGGGCCGCCTCTCCCGGGCTTCCGCTTCAGGCGTCGACCGCTCACTTGATTCCGTGCGTCTGCAGCCAGATTTCCAACGACGCCACCTGCCAGAGGGTGCTGACCCCGCGTTTGGTGCGATGGCGGTTGGGCGCCTCGAGCAGCTCGTGGACCAGGCGCTGGTCGAAGATGCCGCGCCGGCGTGCTTCCGGGGCGGTGAGGGCGCGGCGTACGCGGGCGAGCACGGGTTCTGCCGTGTGCCGGACCGCGGGGACCGGGAAGTAGCCCTTCGGTCGGTCGACGATTTCAAGGGGCAGGATCTTGCGTCCGATGTCCTTGAGCACGGCCTTGCCGCCCTGTGCGAGTTTGAGCTGCGGAGGGCAGGCCGCGGCAAGTTCGACGAGCTCGTGGTCCAGGAAGGGCACCCTGGCCTCCAAGCCCCAGGCCATCGTCATGTTGTCGACCCGTTTGACGGGGTCGTCGGGCATGAGCGCGTGGACGTCCATGCGCAGGGCCGCATCGAGGGCGGTCGTGGCCCCCGGTGCGGCCATGTGCGCTCGGACGAACTCCATCGACGCGTCGTGGTCGGCGGTGAAATCGGGGTGCAGCAGGGCGGTGAGTTCGGCGTGCGTCCGGTCGAAGTACGCGTCCGCGTAGGCCCCGTCGGCATCCGGCCGGGCGGCCGAGGCGATCTGCGGGTACCAGTGGTAGCCGGCGAACACCTCGTCCGCGCCCTGGCCGCAGAGGACGACCTTGACCTCCTTGGAAACCTGTTCCGACAGCATGTGGAACGCGACCGCGTCGTGGCTGACCATCGGCTCGCTCATGGCGCCGATCGCGGCTTCCAGCGCGGACGGCAGCCGGTCGGACGGGATCATGAGCTGGTGGTGGTCGGTCGAGAACCGCCGCGCGATCAGGTCCGAATACCGGAACTCGTCCCCGTCCTCCCCGTTCTCCGCCTCGAAGCCCATCGCGAAGGTCGCAAGGCCCTCCTGCCCCGCCTCGGCGAGCAGCGCCACGATCAGGCTGGAGTCCAGCCCGCCCGACAGCAGCACGCCCACGGGGACGTCCGCGACCGTGCGCCGCCGCACCGCCGTGCGCAGCGCGTCGTGCACCGCCTCCTGCCAGAGTGCCGGGTCCTCGCCGAGCTCGGAGTGCCGGGTGTACGACGGCTGCCAGTAGCAGTGGTCACGGTGCGTGCCGTCCGGCTCCACGACGCGAACGGTGGCCGGCGGGATCTTCCGTACGCCGGCCAGTACGGTCCGGGGCGCCGGGACCGTGCCGTGCCAGCTCAGGTACTGGTGCAGCGCCACCGGGTCGAGGGACGTGTCGACGCCTCCGCCCGCCAGCAGCGCGGGCAGGGAGGAAGCGAAGCGAAGCCGGTCGCTGTCCTGCGTGATGTAGAGGGGCTTGATTCCCAACCGGTCACGGCCGAGTACCACACGGCCGGTGTGGTGCTCGACGACGGCGAAGGCGAACATGCCGATGAGGGACTCGACGCACTCCCGGCCCCACTCGGCGTACGCCTTGACGACCACCTCGGTGTCGGAGCGGGAGAAAAAGCGATGACCGAGTGCTTCCAGGCGGTCGCGCAACTCGCGGTAGTTGTAGACGCAACCGTTGAAGACCGCGGTGAGTCCCAGCTGCGCATCGGTCATGGGCTGGGAGCCCCACTCTGAGAGATCGATGATCTTCAGGCGCCGATGCCCGAGCGCCACCGCGCCCTGCGACCACATCCCTCTGCCGTCCGGCCCCCGCGGCTCCAAGATATCGGTCATGCGTTCGACAGCAGCCAGGTCCGGTCGCCGACTGTCGAAACGCACCTCCCCGCTCAACCCGCACACGGGGAACCCCCCACATGCACGGCACCTCGGGGGCGCCACCCCCGCAGGGCCTCGCTCCTCGTGGAGCACCTGGTCACGTACGCCATCACTACACTCCCGTGCCAATTCGGCCGACGATGGACAAGTCGGCCCGAACAGGCGATCGCCATAGGGGGCACCTGCCCACCTGCGCGCCCCTTAAGCGGTCGCTCTCCTCGCCGGCCCTACGACCGCGCTGCCGATGCCGGGGCCGACGCGGGCCGGATGCGTCAGCCCTCGACGCCGGTCGACGTGTGGGCGGCGCCCACCGGCTTGGACTCGGGTGAGCCGCGCTGGACCAGCCACACGGTGCCGAAGATGTAGAGGAAGAACTGCAGGAACTCGGACTGCCAGTTCTCGGAGACGTCCACGGCGAAGTCGGAGGTCGTCACGTACTCGCCCAGGCCGATCCGCTGGAGGCCGTCGATGGTGAGCTGGTCGTTGAACTCGGCGTGCCCGGCGACGGCCTGCCCGGCCAGGACCAGCAGGAACGCGATCCCGAACGCCAGGGTGAGGCTGTTGTCCCGCCAGAACCCGCTCCGTCGCGGTTTCCCGTGCGTGTCGTCACTCATCGCTGCATCGCCCCGATAGCGATGAAGTAGCCGAGCCCGCCCACCACCACCACGAGACAGGTCACGAAGAGGAAGCGCATCCTCAGTCGCCCTTCTGCACGCACCGGTAGGGCTGCTGTTCCCCCTGCGGGGTGCAACCGGCCGCGACAACCCCGCACGTCTTCTTCTGGTCCTGTTCCAGTTGCCCCCGCGTTTCGGGCGCCAGCAGGCGGCAGGCGGCCCCGTGGTCCCCGGAGGCCAGAGCTCGCTCGAACCGTTCACCGGCGGCCCGCGCCCCGTCCACCCTGGCTGCTGACGCCCCGCACCCACTGGGGAGCGCCGCCACGCCACCGGCGCAGAGGACGGCACGAGCGGCCCTTGCCATCGCCGGGCCCAGCAGCGCACCCGCTCGGGGCAGGAGGATCGGTTTCACACGTCTCCTCACGGAGGAATCACGACTCCCCACGTATGCCCGCGGATCCGTCCCGTTCCCCACACACCACCCGAGCGGCCCCGGCCGGCGCACGGCACGTGCAGGGCCGTTGGAGTGAGCATCGTGTGCCGCCCGGCGGAGCAGCGGTCACACGGCTGCCCACGAGGGCAGGGTGACGTGCACATTCCCGTCCGGTCCCAACTGAGAAGCGGAGCATCCCGTGAGTGCAGACATGTGGAGTTATGGCCCCGGATCGAGCTACACGCCGGGGACCCGCCTGATCGGCTTCAAGGTCGAAGCCAGTGACGGCCACATCGGCAAGGTCGACGAGCACACCGAGGACGTGGGCGCCTCGTACGTCGTCGTCGACACCGGTCCGTGGATCTTCGGCAAGCACGTCCTGATCCCTGCCGGCACCATCGTCCGCGTCGACGCGAACGACGAGAAGATCCACATCAACCTCACCAAGGACCAGATCAAGGACTCCCCCGAATACGACAAGGACAAGCACCGCGGCGACGCCGATTACCGCAGCCGACTCGGCCAGTACTACGGCAGCGACCACAGCTGACCCCAGCCGCCGGTTGCCGCTGCGGCCCCCACCACACAGGAGCCGCAGCCCCGGGTCGGCCCTGACCGCCGCTGCGGCAGGCGGCCACCCGGGTGACCTCCGCTCGGGTCTATGGCCCTGCACGGCCGTGCGCGTGCGCGGCAGCGCAAGGATGCACGGACCGGTTCCCCTTCTTCGTGGCTGGAGTCTTTCCGTGCTCGAACGCAAGCAGGTCAAGGGTCGTACCCAGATCACCTTCGTCCTTCCCGACAACGCTCCGGACGGGCCCGTCAGCGTCGTCGGAGACTTCAACCACTGGAACCCTGCCGCCCACCCGATGGCGTCCCGGGGAGACGGAACCCGCGCCGCGACCGTCGCTCTCCCCGCCAACAGCACCCATTCCTTCCGCTACCTCGCGGTCGGCGACTACTGGTTCGACGACGAACAGGCCGACGGCCACGACGGCGTCAACAGCCGCCTCCACACCTGATCTCTCCCCCGTGAGCAGCCCGACCGGCCTTTCCGAAGGCGCCCTTGCCGCCCTGCAGCACATGAAGGAGCAGCGGGAGATCAACACGGTGGTCCTTCACTACGCGGGCACCCAAGGTGTCCTGCTTCCGGAGACGGAGGGAAACCTGACCCATGACGAGCTGGTGGAATCCCTGCCCGCGGACGAGCCGCGGCTGATCGTCCACGAGCTGGCCTTCGCCACCCCGGAGGGCACGCGAAGGCACGCACGGCTCCTGATCTTCTGGATGCCGCCGGACGCCGGCGAGCAAGAACAGGCCTATACGGACGGGTTCACGGCCCTGAAGGAGTTCCTCCCCGACGTTCACGTCCACCTCACGGCCAGGCGTGCGAGCCAGCTCGAGCGCCGAAGGCTCGTTGCCCTCGCCGACTGAGAACCCGTTTACACCGCCGGCCCTACCAGGGGGCGCAGGCGCAGATGGTCTTGCCGCCGTCGGGGGTGGGTTCGATGTGCACGTCGGTGGTGAGGTGCTTGATCAGTTGCCATCCCCATCCGCCGGTGCCGTCGAGGTGGGGCGGGCGCGGCTCGGGCGGGTCGGGGCTGGTGTCGGTGACGCGGATGTCGACGTGGTCACCGTTCAGTTCGAGGTGGAGCGATGCGGGCCCGCGGGTGTGACGCATGACGTTGGCGACCAGCTCCCCGACGACCAGGAGCACGGCGTCGTCGCTCCCTGGTTCGGCGGGCGGCCGGATGCGTGCGGCATGGTGGAGGAAGGCTCGGGTGGCGTCGCGCGCCGATGTCGTGGGCTGCCCGCTGCAGGGCAGGGACCGGTCAAGTACGGGTGCATCCATACGTCCTCCTTCCGGCGGGCTCTACGTCGCACCTGCCCGAACGATGAGAACAAATCCGACAAAAGCCCCTGGCGGTGCTCCCGGGCCAGGCGTCGGCTCAGGTATCCGCGCGGCGGATTCCGGATGACGGGCCGTACCAGTCCAGGCACAGGACGGTTGCATCGTCCTTCGGCGGCGGCCGTCGTAGGCGTCGGTGACCGCCGCGACCAGCGTGCGCACGACCTCGCGCGGATGCTCGGTCGCCGTCTTGAGGATGAGGCCGGCCAGGTCGACCGCTTCGGCTTCGTGCTCCTGCACGCCATCGGTGTAGAGAACGAGGCGGTCGCCGGGGCGCAGGTCGAGGTCTTGGACCTGCTAGGAGCCTTGGTGGGTGACGCCGAAGGGCAGGTCCACGGACAGGCGCAGTTCGTCGACGGCGCCGTCGCGCAGCCGCAGGGGCCAGGGGTGGCCGGCGTTCACGAGCCGGGCGCTGCTGCCGTCCAGGGAGATGCGCAGCAGTTGGCCGGTGGCGAAGTTGTGGCGTCCGTGGTCGAGGAGGGCCTGGTGCGTTTGGCGGGCCTGTTCGGCAAGGTCCGTTCCCGCGCGGCGCGCGCCGCGGGAAGCGTTGATCAGAAGGGTGGCCATGAGCGAGGCATTGACGTCGTGGCCCATGGCATCGGTGATCGACAGGTGCAGGGTGCCGGTGTCGAGGCTGTAGTCGTACGTGTCGCCGGCGATGTCGGAGGCCGGGACCAGGGCGCCGGCAAGGGCGAACTCGGCAGCTTCGCAGGAGGGGGCCGAAGGCAGGAGCTGCCGCTGGATTTCCGCGGCCAGGCTGACCGAGGTGATGCGATTGCCCCAGTGGTAGAGGTCGGTGAAGCGGCGGTCGGTGACGATGATGTAAGCCAGCGCCTGCGCGGCCTCTTCGACCTGTTGCAGCACATCCGGCGTGACGTGGGCGAGGAACAGTTCCAGGACGCCGATGGTGTCGCCCCGGTTGGTGACAGGGGCGAGCACCCGATGCCCCTGCTCGCCCTCCGGTGCGAGCACCGGTTTCTGGCTGCGCAGGACCTCGTCGTAGACGCTGCTGCCGGCCAGTGGGACCTGTGGCGGCGCGCTCCTCCCGGTAGGAGGCCGCCGTGTCGTGAACGCGCAGGAGACGTCGGCCGACGACATCGACGAACAGGAACGAGACGTACCGCGCACCGAACCGGTCCCGCAGATTGCGCGCGACGACGTCGAGGGAGTCCACCGGCGCGGCATCCTGCGCCGCCGCCAGCACCTCGGCCAGTCCGATCCGATCACGCGCCACACAAGCCTCCGCGTCCGCTGCCGCAGGACGATCCGTGCCCCTTCGCTCCTTCAAGTCCACCTCAGGCGGGACGGAGCCGCATGGCAGGCACGCCGACGGGTGGGTGGCTGTGGACGCACGGGTGCGGCAGGCCCCTTTTCGGACATTCTGCGCTCGATGCATGCGGGGCGGAGCGTGCGCGGCTTTTGCGGGCAGGCGAAGACTGACCACAACCATGCACTGCTCCCGGGCGCCCGGCTCCGGCCGAACAGCCAGGCGGTGTTCTCTTCAAGGAGGTCCCACACCATGCTGATCACCGTTACCCGCACCGGCGGGCTCGCAGGCGGGGAGAAGACGGCGTCCCTCGAAACGGAGTGCCGCGCCGACGGGCCCGAGCTGGAACGGCTGGCCGAGCTCGCGCTCAGTACCGAGGGCCCCGCGGAGCAGGAACCCGTTCCCGACGGCTTTCGCTATGTCGTCCGCGTCGACGGCAAGCTGGTGGAATTACAGGATCCGTACCTCACCGAGGACCAGCGGCAACTGATCGACGCCGTACTGGCCACTGCCGTCTAAGGGGCCAGTCCACCCCGCCGCCGCCGTGCCGGCCCGACGGGGCCGGTACGGCACGGGCGGACTATCCCGCCGTACCGCTCGAGGTCCGACCGTCCTGTGCCGCCACCTCCGGGTCGTACGCGTCACCGAGCCATGCCGTGTGCAGCCGCTCCCGCGCCGCGGCCAGCGCGGCATCTATGTCACGTGTGCCGGTCGACACGCACAGCGTGTACACCACGTCCTCCATCTGCTGCCGTACAGGCCCGTGGGGGCCTGCGGCCCGGAGCTCCGACTCCCTCTCGTACTCCTCCACCAGACGTGTCAGCACCGCGGGGTGAGTCATCAGCACGATCTCGCTCCTTCACACACGTCTCAGTCACGGGCGGCCGGCGGCCGCCGATGCGTCGCCTGCCCCGGCACTGGCGTCCCATGCGCCACAGGCGCTGTCGCGAAACCCTCCTCCGCTTCCCATTGGGGTCCCCGGTGGGTCAGCGATGGCCGGCGGCTCCCTGTGGTGTGGCTCGGCCTGCGCCGGCATCGGTCGGCGGAAGTCCGGCCAGGGCTGCGGCCCTCACGGTCGGCTGCGGGACGGGACCGAGCCATTCGCAGAACAGCACGGTGGCGTCGTCCTGGAGGTGGCCGTCATGGTGTTCGAGAACGGCGTGTATGAGGCGGCGCAGGGTTTCGGGGACGGGCAGGCCGGCAGCATGGTGGCGGATGAGGAAGTCGGTGAAGCGGGGCAGGCCGAATTCCTCGTTGCCGCCCCGGCGGGCCTCGGTGATGCCGTCCGTGTAGAGCACCAGACGGTCACCGGGTTCCAACTGGTCCCGGCACAGGAGTGCGGGAAGGCCGAGAGCGGTGCCCATGGGGTGGGCGGGCGGGCAGTCCAGCAAGGTGATCCAGCGGCCGCCGCGGATGACCACCGGGGGGTGATGGCCCCGATTGACCCACGTCAGGGCCCCGGTGCGGGTATCGAGGTCGGCGAGGATACCGGTGGCATAGCGGGTCTGACCGTACTGTTCGATCAGAACCTCCTCGATCCTCTCGCTCGTCTCCACCAGCCCGGCACCTGCGCGCCGCGCATTGCGGCAGGCGCCCATCGCCAGGTTGGCGGTCAGTCCGGCGGCCGTGTCGTGCCCCATCGCGTCGAACAGCGACAAGTGCACCAGGTGTCCGGCGATCGCGTAGTCGTACGCGTCGCCGCTGATCTTGTAGGCCGGCTCCATCGCCGCGGCGATCATCACGCGGCCGTCCGCGTACGTGGGCGGCGGCATCAGGTGCCACTGCATCTCCGCCGCGACGTCGAGCGGCTTGACACGCGTCAACCGGGCGTAGGAGTCACTGCTGCGCCGCTTGCTGTCGATGATCAGGGCGAGCAGGGCGGACAGCAGCTCCATGTCTTCCAGGGCCCGCTGATCGCCGTGGATGGTGGTGATCCGCAGGACGCCCAGGCGTTCGGTACCGTCCAGCAGCGGCACCCACCAGTGGCTCCCCGCCCCACCCGTCTCGGCGCCGGCCACGATCTGCCCGTACTGGAAGGCTCGCCCCGCCACGGTGCCCTCGATCTTCAGCTCCGTCTCTTCCCCCACCGCCCCCTGCCCGGCGTCCAGCCCTCCCCGGTCAGCAGACGCAGCACGTCACCCTGAAGATCGACCACGTAGATCAGCACCTGGGTGAAACCGACCCCGGCCGCGTGTTCGGCCGTCTTTGCCGGCAGGAGTTCCAACGGCATCAGGTGGCTCGCCGCGAGCAGGCTCCCCAGCATGCGCCGCCCTCGTGTATCCCGGTCCCGGTTGTCCACCGCATCACCTTTGATCCTCGCCTCGTGCCGGCAGACTGCCGATGCCGATGCGCAGGTGCCCGCACCTCCACTCTCCTCCTGCGCAGCTCGGAGAGACAGGCCGGCCGTAGCCATCGGGGGGCCGCCGACGGCGGCCCCGCAACGCTCCGAAACCGCTGCACCGGTGAGCGACGCATTCACCGGCTTTGGTCACTCCACGCGCCGGGCATCGAAGGTGACGTCGTCCGCCGCGCAGATGTCTGCCGACATGTTGCAACGCATCATCCGCAGGGCTGCCTCGGCCAGGTCGGCGTCGATGTGGGCGACCGCGTCGGCCGCCACGACGACATCGAAGTGCCGGATGTGGGCGTCCAGAGCCGAGTACATCACGCACTGTTCGGTCACTTGCCCGCACAGGACCACGCGCTCGGTCCCCAGTTGGCCCAACAGGTAGGCCAGAGGGGTTTCGTAGAAGATCGAGTGCCGCGCCTTGACGACGAAGAGCGAGTTCTCGTCGGGCGCGACCGGCTCCACCAGGTCACGGTGGTGGCCGTCGAGGGCAGCCCGCAGGATCTCGCCGTGGTGCGATCGCCATTCACCGAAATCGTCGTTCACATAGTGACGGGCGAGTCGCCGGCCCGGGCGTGCTTCAACAGTGCCGTGACCCCGTGGAGCGCCTCACGGACGGACGGGACCAGGGCCTCGGCGTCCTCGTGTGCGTAGGTGTTGAGCATGTCGATCACGATGAGCGCCGTGCGAGGCATGGAAGCCGCCGCCCCTCGTCCCGTCCATCCAGCCTGTGGTCATCCGTCGGCGGCGGACCGCCGGGCCCGGACGTGCGAGGTGCGAGCCGCCTGATGCTCCCAGTCCCTGTCATTCGAGGCGGCGCTGCCGAAGGGACGTGTCGGCGGGGTCCACCACCGTCGTGCTCGCGTTGCGGCCGCTGGGGCCCGCGGCGCGGTGCGCACGTTTGAAAGCGCGACCCGCGTGAAGAAGCGTCTTGACCCCGGCCTCATCTCACGAAGCAGGAGACGCATCATGGGCATCATTGCGTGGATTCTCATCGGTCTGTTCGCCGGCCTCATCGCCAAGGCGATCATGCCGGGCAAGGACCCGGGCGGCCTCATCATCACCATGCTCATCGGCATCGCCGGAGGCCTCCTCGGCGGCTGGCTCGGCAAGGTCATCTTCGGTGTCGATTCCATCGACGGCTTCTTCGACCTCTCCACCTGGATCGCCGCCATCATCGGCTCCGTCATACTCCTGGCCCTGTACCGCCTGGCCATCGGAGGCCGGCGCTCTCACCGGCATGCC
The DNA here is from genome assembly GCF_045160965.1 of Streptomyces sp. NBC_00207. Taxonomy (NCBI): domain Bacteria; kingdom Bacillati; phylum Actinomycetota; class Actinomycetes; order Kitasatosporales; family Streptomycetaceae; genus Streptomyces; species Streptomyces sp. NBC_00207. The sequence goes on from NZ_CP130715.1 coordinate 1,728,126, forward strand.
TGATTGCGGCTGCGGCTGCGGAGCGTGGGCGTAGACGCCTCTCGCCTCTTCGGCACCGTTCAGGCCGCATGCGCAGGGCCGGCCGCCGCCGTCAGATGGCGGGCAGGTGCGGATGCGCACACCATGACCGTGATGTGAAGCCCCCTGATCCGCCAGAGAAGGCACCCACGGAGATCCCATGCCTCAGGAAGAGCCCCGGGTCCCCGACCCGGTGACACTCCACCCGCGCCCGCCCTTTCCCGACCAGGAGCAGGACCATCCCGGCTCCACGGAGCGGATGGAGCCACGACCCGACCATGGCGAAGACTCCTACCAGGGCCACGACGTACTGGTCGACCGGGCGGCGGTCGTCACCGGCGGCGATTCCGGCATCGGTCGGGCCGTCTGCCTGGCGTTCGCCCGCGAGGGTGCGGACGTCGTCTTCACCCACCTGCCCGAAGAGGCGGCTGAGGCGGCCGAGACGGCGCGCCTGATCCGCGCGGCAGGCCGCAAGGCCGTACCGGTCGCATGTGACATCCGTGACGAGGAGCAGTGCGAGGCTCTGATCGACCGGGCCGTGCACAAACTCGGGCGCATCGACCTCCTCGTCAACAACGCCGCCTATCAGATGTCTCAGCCCGACGGCATCGAGGCGATCACCACGGAGCAGTTCGACCGGGTGATGAAGACGAACCTGTACGGGATGTTCTGGCTGACCCGTAAGGCTCTGGAACACATGCCGCGTGGCGGCTCGATCGTCAACACCGCCTCCGTACAGGGCTACCAGCCGAGCCCGCACCTCCTCGATTACGCGATGACGAAGTCGGCAATCATCTCCTTCACCCACGGACTGGCCCAGATGCTCGCCGAGCGCGGCATCCGCGTCAACGCAGTCGCACCCGGGCCCGTATGGACACCGCTGATCCCCGCGACGATGCCCGACGCGACGAAGTTCGGCGAGCAGTCACCCCTGGGCCGCCCCGCCCAGCCCGCCGAGATGGCGCCCGCCTACGTGTTCCTGGCTTCGCCGCAGGCGAGCTACATCACCGGAGAGATCGTCAACGCCACCGGCGGCACACCCCTGCCCTGACCACTTCGTTGGGGCGGACGGTCTGCCGGGGCATCCAGCCGCTTGACGGCAATCAGATCCTCGACCGCCAGCAGCGCACCATGCGTGCTCCGTTGCTCCACGAGGATGCAGAAGGTGTACGCGGCATTCTCCAATTCGCCGCGCAAACCCGCGTCGTCGGGGGCCTCCACGGCCCGGCGGCGGGCGGCCCGCAGGCGAGTGACGTGCCGCCGCAGAACGTCCGGCCGGGGCGGCATCCATGAAGCGGTCGCGGGGGTCGGCAGTGGCCGGGCATCGACGAGGACCCGGCGCGGGGCCTCGTCCACGGCCGGAGCCACCGGCTCGCCGACATGCATCGCGAGGACGGCCGCGGCCACCTCGTCGGGGCCGGCTCCTGCGGACCGAGCCGCGTCAGCGACGATCCGCCGGGACGTGGCCGCGGTATAGGGGACAAGAGCCATCAGGATGATGGTCGCTCGGTCGTAGGCGGCGCGACCGTCATCCTGTGAGGTGGACAGCCCGTCGGCGCGAGCTGTCGGGGGTCCGGGTGTGCCGTGTTGCCGCGCCGAGTCGTTCATCAATCCGCTCCTTCGAAGGCGGTTCCCCACTGGTGCCGTGAAAGTGCTGCTGTGTAGCAGGTCGCCGGTGTCGCCTGGGCCGGGCACGACATGAGTCCGACCGGAAATCCCTCGAACCAGACCGGGTTGAGAGTCCATCGGCGCGCGCCGATTCGGGGGCCGAAGGGTGAGCGGGATGCCGTTCCGGTCTGCTCACGGGCGGCCCCGGATGAGGAGGCGGCGTACTGCCTCTTCCACGGCGCCGCGCGTCGCGGGGTCCCCGACGCTCGCGCCGAGGGCGTCGAGTGCGGGCCGGATCGTAACTCCGTCCTCGAAGAGTTCGATCACGCGCGGGTTGATGTAGGACGCACGGCACACGGCCCGGCCGCGTCCGTCCCCATGGCCTGGATGTGCCCGTTCTCCCAAGGGCAGATCCAGACGTCCTAAAGCCGCGCCCAGCCCGCGCGCCGCTCCGGTCACCACCACGGTGCGGCCCCGCAGGGGCCGGCTGTCCTTCCGCATGCCCACGTGGTGTCTCCGCCCATCCGCAGCCCTGACGTCCGGTTCCCTGGTTCCAGGATGCGCCTGCTGAGCAGTCACCCGCAGGCCGAGGGATCGAGAGCGCGGCGCGGGCGCGCGTAATCGGCCGGCCTCCGGACAGAAGCGGGACGAGGCTACGAGGAGACGACATGGGCGACGCGGGCGATCCATCCGACGAGCTGTACGGGCGACTGCGACGGGAGTGCGGCCGCCGGGCGGACGATCTGTGGGCCGTCAGCCGCGCCCTGCACGCGGATCCCGAGCTCGACTACGAGGAGCACCGCGCGGCCCGGCTGCTCACGGACGAACTCCGGCAGGCGGGGTTCGCCGTTGAGCCGGGGACGGCCGGACTCGACACGGCTTTCGTGGCCCGCGCGGGAAGCGGGCGGAGGCGGTGCGTGGCACTGCTGTTGGAGTACGACGCGCTGCCGGACCTGGGACACGCATGCGGACACAACCTGATCGCCGCGGCCGGACTGGGGGCCGCACTGGCGTTGCACAGCGTCCTGGAAGACGGGGTCGAGGGCACGGTGCTCGCCGTGGGGACGCCGGCGGAGGAGCGGGGCGGGGGCAAGGTCGCTCTGGCAGAAGCGGGCGTGTTCGACGGTGTGGACGCGGCGCTGATGTTTCATCCCGGCGTGCACGACTGGTCATGGGCGCCGCTCACCGCGCAGACGCAGGTGCGCGTGGGCTTTCACGGCCGGGCAGCGCACACGACGGGCGACCCCACCCGGGGGATCGATGCCCTGGCCGCCCTCATCCAGCTGTTCAACACGGCCGCCGTGATGGGCAGGCGGTTGCCGTCCGGCTCACACGTCCAGGGGATCGTCACCGACGGAGGCAGCGCGACCAACATCGTGCCGGCCTTCGCCGAAGGGCTGTTCGGCCTGCGCGCGGCCACGAGCACCGCCCTCGATGCGCTGGTGGCCGACATCGACGCGTGGGCGGAAGGGGTGGCGGCCGCGACCGGCACCACGGTGGCGGTGACCCGCCTGGGCAAGGGCTACGCCCACTTCCGGAACAACGACGTCCTCTCGGACCGGTTCGGCCTGCACCTCGCACGCTCGGGCATCCGACTCACCCAGCCCGTCGGCGGGGTTTTCCTTGGATCGTCCGACATCGGCGACGTCAGCAGCCGCGTCCCCGCCATCCATCCGTTCGTCGCCATCGTCGGCGACGAGGCCTCGGACCACACCCCCGCCTTCGCGCGCGCCGCCGCCTCGGAACGCGGGCGCGAGGTGATGCTGGCGGCCGCCGGAGCCCTGGCCTGCACGGCCGCCGACGTCCTCAGTGACGCCGGCTTCACCGCCCGGGCCTGGGCCCGCCAGCGGGAGAAGGCGGCGGCGGGCCTCTGATGCCCGGGCCGCGGTGCGTCGTGCCGTACCCCACTACCCGTACGAGGGCGTGGGTGCTCCCTTGCCGGGCCCGCCCCCCTCCCCGCAGGGCCCGGCCCTCACGGCACGCCGTCCGTATCCCGGTCGGACCGGGGCCATACGTACGGCAGGTCGTCCGGCACCCCCGGGAAGTGCTCCCGGTAGAAGGCCGGGTCCTTGCGCACCAGCGCGGACTGATGGCTTCGATGGAAGTCCGGTGCGCCCAGCCACGGCGGCAGGTCCCCATCGGCGGCCAACTGCTCCTGCGTCCGTGGCGCGCCCCCCGGCTGCCACTCCCCGAAGTCGCGGACCAACGTGAGGGCACAGGTATCGGCGCGCCCCTCCGCGGTCCACACCTCGCAGATCTCCAGCCCGTACCGGACGAGTGCCTCCTCGCACCCCGCCCACATCCGCACCGCCGGGTGCCTGCGCCATCCGTAACCCGGAACGACCAGGCCACGAAACACCTGAACGGCCTCTACCCGCTGCTTGCCCAGCCTTCGTGCGGCCAGCACGGCCGCCGAGGCGTCGAACGACAGAAACGGAAGGAATGTCTGCACAAGGTCTCCCTCCGATACGGCGGTGCAACGGAACCCGCCTGCCGCGACCCACTGCCCTGCGGGCACATTGCGAGCCTGGCAGAGATCACGGAGTAACGCGCCCACACATGCCCGTGGGACCGAATTGCGTGAGATGCGGCGTAATCGGGGTACGCGCACCATGACCGTGACATCACACCGTCGATGAAGGGTTCCGTCATGCCTCGAGGTTCCAGCCCCAAGCGCGAGCGTCAGTATGAACACATCAAGGAGTCGGGCGAGAAGCGCGGCATGTCGGAGGGCCGCGCGAAGGAGATGGCCTCCCGCACGGTGAACAAGGAACGCGCCCAATCGGGGGAGAGCAAAACCGCGAGCCGCAGTTCCACCCAGGGCAAGTCCGCCTCTCAACGCGGCGGCGAGAAGTCCCGTGGCGGCGGCAGCTCTTCCGAGCGCACCAAGGACGACCTCTACCAGGAGGCGAAGAAGCGCGGCATCGAGGGCCGCTCCACGATGACCAAGCAGCAGCTCAAGAACGCCCTCGGCCACTGACCATGTGACGCACCCCCGGGGGCCGGCCGCTCCACCCTCCCCCGGCTCGGGTAATTCTCGCGCGCCGCATCCCCGTCCATGCCGTTCCGGTAGCAGGAGGAGTTCCCGTGGCCGTCCGTCATCAGCTCATCCGGCGCCCACCTCGAAGTGTGTGGGCCGTGCTCGCCGACCCGACCCTGTACGGGGAGTGGGTGGTGGGCCCGTCCGAGTCCACACCGCTCGATCAGCTCTGGCCAGAGGTCGGATCTCGGCTCCGCTACACCGTGCGGCTCGGCCCCTGGTCGACCGAAGGAGTGACGACGGTACGTCACAGGGAACTCGGCAAGGAACTGGAGCTGGAGGCGTCGTTCAAGTCGCTCGGCACCGCGCGGATCTTCCTCCAGCTCAGGCCGTGGGGCGAGGAAACTCTCGTCGTCTGCGACGAGCACCCCCTGCGCGGCCTGGGAGGCTCCCTGCACAACTCCGTCGTCGAAACGGCCCTGCAACTGCGGCACCGGGGCATGCTCGCCCGCCTGGCCAGGGTCGTGGAGCAGCAGCCCGGCGGGGTGCTCCGTGCCTGACGCGGTGGTGATCGGCGCGGGCCCCAACGGGTTGGTGGCTGCGAACCTGCTGGCCGACGCCGGGTGGAGCGTGGAGGTCCTGGAGGCGCAGGAGGAGCCCGGAGGAGCCGTACGCAGTGACCGTGGGGTGCACCCGGACTACGTCTCGGACGTCTTCAGCGCCTTCTATCCGCTCGCAGCCGCCTCCCCGGTCCTCGCCCGGCTCGACCTCGCCGCCGAGGGGTTGCGATGGAGCCACGCTCCCTCCGTAGTGGCCCACCCGCTGCTGGACGGGCGGTGCGCGGTGCTGGAGCGCCGGGTGCAGGACACGTGTGCCGGCCTGGCCGGCTTCGCCGCCGCCGACGCCGACGCCTGGGAGGACTTGTACCGGACCTGGGCCCAGGTGGGGCCGGACCTCGTGCAGGCCCTGTTCACGCCCTTCCCTCCGATCCGCTCCGGGCTCCGGCTGGCCGCGCGGCTCCGCGCCGCCGGAGGGCTGCGGATGGCCAGGAAGCTGGCCCTGCCGGTGCGCCGTCTGGGCGAGGAGCAGTTCACCGGTGACGGGGGCCGGCTCCTGCTGGCCGGCAATGCCCTGCACGCCGACCTGGCCCCCGAGGCTGCGGGCAGCGGCGGTTTCGGCTGGCTCATGTCGATGCTCGGACAGAGCCACGGCTTCCCCGTCCCCGTCGGCGGAGCCGGCGCCCTGACCGCAGCGCTCGTGAGCCGCCTGCGGAGCAAGGGAGGTGTCCTGCGTTGCGGGGAGCGCGTCGCGTCCGTCGTCGTACGCGGGGGCACCGCGGTCGGGGTCCGGACCACGGCCGGGGAGACCGTCAGCGCGCGGCGGGCCGTACTGGCCGACACGTCGGCACCGGCCCTGTACCAGGACCTCGTGGGCGAGGAACACCTCCCGCCCCGCCTCCTGCGGGACCTGGAACGCTTCCAGTGGGACTTCGCGACGTTCAAGGTCGACTGGGCACTGACCGGCCCGGTGCCGTGGACCGCGCCACAGGCCGCGGGAGCGGGGACGGTCCACGTGGCCGACGGCGTCGACGGCCTGACCCGCTTCGCCGCCCAGATCGCCATGGGACTGGTCCCCGACGAGCCGTTCACCCTGTTCGGCCAGATGACCACCGCGGACCCGACCCGCTCACCGGCCGGCACGGAATCGGCGTGGGCCTACACGCACCTCCCGCAGCGCATCACCTCCGACGCCGGCCCTGACCGCATCACCGGCCGCTGGGACGCCCGCGAACAGGAAGCCATGGCCGACCGCGTCGAAGCACAGGTGGAACGCTTCGCACCCGGCTTCCGCGGGCTCATCGGCGCCCGCCGGATCCTCGCCCCCACCACGCTGCAGGCCATGGACGAGAACCTCTGCAACGGCGCCATCAACAACGGCACCACCGCTCTGCACCAGCAGGCGATCTTCCGCCCCACCCCCGGCACCGGCCGGCCCGAAACCCCCGTCAAGGGCCTCTACCTCGCCTCCGCGGCCGCCCACCCCGGCGGCGGCGTCCACGGCGCACCGGGCGCGAACGCCGCCCGGGCCGCCCTGCGACCCCACGGCCTGCACGCCCTCCTCCACCGCGCCCAACGCGTGTGACGCATACGGCTACGTACGGCCACGCACGAGTGACACCGGGCTGTCGCACGCGTGCCCCGGGCCATGCCGGGTACGCGCGCTCCATGCCTTCCTCCAAGAAAGCCAATGCTGTCCCGTGGAACGACAGCACGCTCGCCCTCCTGCTGCACGGTTACGCGTGGCTGCCCAACCGGATGCGCCGCAGCCTTGACGGCACCGTCCGGACCCGCCTGATGGGCCGGCCCGCGATCGCCCTTCGCGGCCCGGACGCGGTCGCCTTCTTCTACGACGAGAAGCACGTCGTACGCACCGCGGCCCTGCCCGACCCGGTCCTGGACACCCTCTTCGGTCAGGGTGCCGTCCACACCCTCGACGGAGACGCCCACCGGGTGCGCAAGGCGATGTTCATCGCCCTCCTTAAGGACGGCGCCGGAGTCACCACGCTGGGCGAGTGCGTCACCCGGCGGTGGCACGAAGCGATGGCCGACCGGCAGCAGGACCGCGTGGTGCTCTTCGACGAGGCCGCCAAGGTCCTCGCACTTGCCGTGCGCGACTGGGCGGGCGTCCCACTCTCCGACGCTGCGGCCGCCGACCTGGCCCACGACTGCACGTCGATGGTCGACGGTTTCGCCACCCCCGGCCCCCGCCACCTGCGCGCCCGCCGGGCACGGCGCCGCCAGGAAGACGCCCTCGCCGGCCTGATCACCGATGTGCGTACGACCCCGGAGGCGGACTCCAAGGGTTCGGCACTGGAGGCGGTGGCCTGGCACCGCGACCTGGACGGAACCTTCCTGAACCCCCGTACCGCCGCGGTCGAACTGCTGAACATCATCCGGCCCACGGTCGCCATCGCCTGGTTCGCCACCTTCGCCGCCCACGCGCTGAACCGGTGGCCCCAGCACCGCGACCTCTTGCGTGCCGACACCGGAGGCTCGTACGCCGAGGCGTTCGCCCACGAGGTACGACGCTTCTACCCCTTCGCCCCCTTCGTAGCGGGCCTCGCTGCGCAGGACCTGACCTGGCACGGGGAACACGTTCCCAAGGACGCCCTGGTACTGCTCGACCTGTACGGCCAGAACCACGATCCGGCCCTGTGGGAAGATCCGTACCGGTTCGACCCGCGCCGGTTTGCCAGCCCTGAGGGGCCGCAGGACCCGCTGGACATCCTCGTCCCCCAAGGCGGCGGGGACCCGGCGCGCGGCCACCGCTGCCCGGGGGAGGACATCACCGTCACCGCGCTCGCGGTCATCGCTACGGAACTGGCGCGGCTCGACTACGAAGTCCCCGACCAGGACCTCGGAATTCCCCTGTCCCGCATGCCCACGCTCCCCCGAAGCGGCTTCGAACTCCGCCTGAGGTGATCGGCCGGGCCGGGGGTCGGGCGGGCCCGCAGGCCGTCGGCCCCCATACGGCGGCCGCCGGATGCGCCTACGCTTGATGGGGCAGCACAGGACGCAGGCACCCATGGCCGGCGCCCCGCGGCTGGAGCGCATCCAACTCGGGGTCTCCGCACAGCGCGGAGGGAGGGGATTTCCCCTATCCGGAAGCCAGGCAGGTCACATCATGGCTAAGCAGCCGAAGTCATCCCAACCCCGGCACGGCGAAGGCCCGAGCCCGCACAAGGGGACCGAGCAGCACGGATGGTCTCCCGACGTCGACGAGACCCGACAGCAGGACAATCCGAGCGCCCATCGCTCCTTCCACCCGGAGCAGTACGCCCCCGCCAAGGGCCCGGGCCGCAAGGTCTCCAAGGAGGAAGCCGGAAACCCGCACGGCAGACCCACGAAGAGCATGAGCAGTCGCGGCGAGGACCGGAGCAAGGCGGGCAGCGACGAGGACGGCATGCACGACACCGGCCCCAAGGGCCGCTCGCAACGCCCGAGCGGCACCAAGGACGCATCCGCCTCCACCGGCGTCGACCCGCAGGATCCGCCCGGAACGCGCAGCGCCGGGTGACTCCCGGGCCGTTCGCGCAGCCCGCGCCGGCCCGCCCGAAGTACAGCCCTCGGTCAGGTATCCCGGCTTGCCGTCTTTGCATTCTCGGCGGCCCAACGCTGCGCATCGCTGCCCGGAGACGATGCGTCGCCGGCTTCGCCTTGGTGCGTGTCGGGAAGCACCGCTTCCTCCGCTTCCTCACGGGCCTCCGTGTCGCCGCTCTCGCCGGGAGCCTGCGAGGGAGGGTTAGGCGCCTGGTCGTGCTTCCTGGACTTGGTCATCCCGCACTCCGTTCATCGCTCGTCACATTCATATCGGTATGCCGCGTCTGCCCAGTTCCCCTCACATCACATCGGCCACGGCAGGGGGTCCTGCCCGAGCCGCCGCAGCGCCTCACGGCTTGATCGTCATCTCCGCACACCGAGTGACGACGGATGCGAGTTCGCGCCCGTCGGCCTGCAGCCGGCGCTGCGTGCGGGCGCCGTTCCCCCGTTCGTGCAGGTGCGCGATGCCTTCCCGGACCCGCTCGTCGTCGCCCCGCTCCTTCAACGCCTCGCGCACGTGCTGGTACAAGGCATCGACTGCGTCTTCGGCAGACGTCTCCCGCATGGTTTCAGGGTGCAACAGAGGCCCGTCCAGGCCGGACCGGCCGGCCCGCCAGGATGCCAGTCGCAGCAGACTCGTACCGATCCTGGCCGCAGGCCGCCCCTCCTGCCAGGCGCGGGCCGCCGTCTCGACCAGACCGCGGATGAGGGCTGCGAGGAGGACCGGCGTCGAGGCGTCCAGGCAGACGTCGGCGACCCGTACCTCGACGGTGGGGTAGGTGGCCGACAGCCGTGCGTCAAAGTAGATCATGCCCTCGTCGCGCAGCACTCCGGTGTCGAGCATCGCGCGGACCTGCTCGTGGTAGCGGTCGGCGGAGCCGAAGATGTCCACCGGGCCGGCGGACGGCCACCGGTTCCACACCCGGCTGCGGTAGCTTCCGTACCCGCTGTCCTCGCCCTGCCAGAAGGGCGAGTTCGCGCTCATCGCCGTCAGCACAGCCAGCCAGGGCCTGATGCGGTCCAGGACGGCGACGCCCTCCTCGTCCGACGCGACCGACACGTGGACGTGGCATCCGCAGGTCAGCTGCTCCTGCGCGGTCAGTCCGAACTGCTCGCCCATCCACCGGTAGCGTCGCCCGACGTTCAACGACGGCTTGACGGGCAGCGGAGATGTCGCGACCGCCGCCACCACGGCGCCGGCACTCGCCGCGTGGTGGGCTGCCTCGCGGCGGATGCGGACGATCTCCTCCTGGAGCTCGCCCATCTCGGTGACGGGTTTCGTGGCGAACTCCAGCTGCTCCTTCTGCAGTTCCTTCTCGAACTCGTGGTCCCGTCGACCGTTCGTGCCGGGGCTCTGCCAGGCCGAGCGCTCCGCGGCCGCCAGCACGGCCCCCGACACAGCGAGCGGGGCGCCACTGTGCGCGTCCACGAGCAGCAGTTCTTCTTCCACGCCTACGCTTCGCATGTCGCCGCCTGTGGATCGAACGGTCAGATGCCCCGCACCTGCCCGGCCTCCCCTCGACCATGCCGTCGCCCTGTGCGTTCGCCCCCGTGGAGGCCTCCGGCCAGAAGGTGCGGGTGGGGCCGTGACCGCGGTCCCGATGTCCCGTGCAACGGCTGTGCGCGGGGTAGACGAGCCAAATGACGCCGTCAAAGGAACTACTGTCCGAAGCCGGACTCCAGGAGGTGATCGGATGGCTCGTCCGTGCGATCGAGACCGCCGGGGCACTGATCATCTTCGCCGGTGCGGTGTGGGCGTTCGCCCGGTTCGCCTCGACCGGGCTCCGCGGCCGATCGCTCATCGGTGAGTTCAACAAGATCCGGTTGAGCCTGGGGCGCTTCCTCGTTCTCGGGCTGGAGTTCCAGCTCGCGGGGGATGTGCTGCGCACCGCGGTCGCCCCCGGCTTTACGGAGATCGGGCAGTTGGCGGCAATCGCCGCGATCCGGACCCTCCTGAACTTCTTCCTCACCCGGGAGATCGCAGAGGAGCGGGCCGAGATCGCCCAGGACGCCAAAGAGCCCGAGCCTCGCATCGCGACTCCCTGAAGGCGCGTTGTCACGTCGATCTGGGAGTCGAGCGCAATCGGCGGGGCAGGCGCGGATCGGAGGTGGTCGATCTTGCCCAAACGGGTGGACGCGGCGCGAAGGATCTGGCCGGCGGTCACGGAGCGGGCCGACTATCTGCGTCGCGCGGCGCGAGGAGCCGGGGCCGAGCGTGACGAGCTACTGCTCGGTGCCAAGACCGTGATCGCGGCGATGGCGGCGTGGGTCCTGGCGCGCTACCTGCTTCCGCCGTCAGTTTCGACGTTCGCGCCGTTCACCGCGCTGGTGGCGCTACAGGCCACCGTGTACCGCTCGGTGCGCGATTGCCTCCAGTACGTCCTGGCCATGGCGGCGGGAGCCACTCTCGCCGCATCCCTGGCGGCGTCGGCGGGCATCCACGGGTGGACGTTCGGCATCCTCACCCTGATCGCCCTCTGCGTCGGCAAAGTCCGGCGTCTGGGGCAGCAGGGCACTCAGGTCGCCATCGTCGGCTTCTTCGCGTTCTCCTCCGGGCAGGGCCAGATCGACTACATCGGCCACCTGGTCGCAGCCGTGGGTACCGGCGCGCTCTGCGGCCTCGCCGCCCATCTCGTTCTCGCTCCCGCCCGCCACACCCACCATCGGCAGCAAGCCGTCACCGACCTCTACACCACCATGGCCCAGCGCCTCAAGGACCTCGCCGACACCCTCGAAGCAAGCGATCCTGACCGGGACCACCTGCGGCAATGGCGACGCGACTGGCAGGGGCTGTCCGCCGAGTGCGAGCGCATTCGCCACGCCATCGACACCGAGATCGAAAATGACCGCATGAACCCCCGCCGGAGCGCCGGCGGCGGCGCCGGTAAGGCCCTCCCCCGCGCCAGGGAAGCGATCACCGTTGCCGACCGCGGCATGGACCACCTGCGCTCCATGACCCGGACCCTGGACTACGCCCTCGACAGCGGGGAGCTCGGGGGGCTGCCGGCCGCCTTCCGAACCCGCTTCGGAGGCGTCCTGCGCTCCGCGGCCACCGCGATGGAGGAGATCGGCCAGGCGTCCCCGACCGATCCGGACCTGCTCGACGCGCAGATCGAGGAAGCAGCCACGGAGCTGGAGCGGGTGCAGCGGCAGGAACGGACATCTCCAGGCGCTTCCCCGGCCGTACACGCCGTGCAGGGCACGCTCCTCACGGATGCCGGCCGCCTCCTGGCCGATATCCGGTCGGGCTGGCAGAGCGTCGCCAGTACGTGAGGATCCTCGATTCGGCACGGCCCCACGTGGTGTACGAGCGGGGGCGGGGTAGACGCGGCAGGAGAGACGCCGGCCATCGGCAGCCGGGCGTCGCCCCGCGGGATCCTCAAGGGCGCCGGCCGCGTATGGGTCGCCGACCACCAGCCCGATCGGCTCCGGCTGGCCGAGGAGATCGGCGCCATCGCCATCAACACCGCGGACCAGGACCCGGCCGAGGTCGTCAAGGAAGCCACCCTCGGCCTGGGCGCGGACAACGGCTGCGAATGCGTCGGTTACCAGGCGCACGACCCCCAGGGCAAGGAAGGCGCGACCCTGACCATGAACGGGCTCATCGACTCCGTCCGGTTCACCGGTGGCATCGGCGTGGTCGGCGTCTTCCTGCCCGAGGACCCGGGAGGCGCCGAGGCCCAGGGCGAGCTCGAAGCCCAGGGAAAGGTACCGCTGGACTTCGGCATGCTCTGGTTCAAGGGGCAGCGGATCGGGACCGGCCAGGCGCCGGTGAAGCGCTACAACCGGGCTCTGCGCGACCTCATCGCCGGCGGCAAGGCCGAGCCCAGCTTCCTCATCTCCCACGAACTCGGCCTCGACGAGGCCTCATCGGCGTACGAGCACTTCGACAACCGCGACGACGGCTGGACCAAGGTCGTCCTCCACCCCAACGGCAGCAGCCGCAGCGCGGGCGGATCCTCCCGCCACACACTGCAGGAACTGCGCCAAGAAGCGAAGGCGCAGGGCATCGAAGGCCGCTCCCACATGAACAAGCAGCAGTTGGAACGGGCGCTCAGGCGTTGAGCTTGCACACCGCAGCGGTGAGCTGAATCGACCAACCCGCGTGAAGCGGGTCGCCCGGGACATCGAAGCGGGATGTGGGGGTAGCCGGACATCATGGACCTCAACACTCACACCCCGCTCCGGGCTGTCGCGCTCGTCTGCACCCTCTCGCCCTCCCCCGCCCCGTCCAGCTCTCAGTTGCTGGCCGATCAGACGATGGCAGCCCTTGCCGGGCACGGCGTCACCGGAAAGACCATCCGGATCGCGGACCACGACGTGAAGCCCGGCGTGAAAACGGATATGGGCGACGGGGACGCCTGGCCGGAAATCCGGGACACGATCCTGGGCTGCGACATCCTCGTCCTGGCGACGCCCATCTGGCTCGGCCACCCGTCCAGCATCGCCCAGCAGGTCCTGGAGCGGTTGAACGCGGAGATCTCCGAGACCGACGACGAGGGCCGTATGCTCACCTACGGCAAGGCCGCCGCGGTCTGCGTCGTCGGCAACGAGGACGGCGCCCACCACGTCAGCGCCGAACTCTTCCAGGGCCTCAACGACGTCGGGTTCTCCCTCGCCCCGAACGCCGTCACCTACTGGGTCGGCGAAGCCATGCAGGGCACCGACTACCAGGACCTCGACAAGACCCCGGAGAAGACCGCCGCCACCACGGCCAGTTTGGCGGCCAACACCGCCCACCTCGCCCGGTGCCTCAAGGCGGCCCCCTATCCGGCAAGTTGACCCGGCCCTCGCCGCCCACCCGCAAGCCTGCGGGCGGGCGGGCGGGCGGTGCGGGGCGGGGCGGTCGAAGGGCAGAACCCCTTCAGTGCTAGGCGCTCGGGACGGCAAGGGGCTCGCCAGGAGCCTTCTTCTTCGCCGCCTCCATCCGTTCACCGAGTTCGGTGAGGCGGTTACGCCCCATGGCCTTGCGGACGTCGGGGAACCACTCCTTCTCCTCCTCCTCGACGTGGTGACGGACGTTCTCCATCAGCACGCTCATCTTGGCGTCGAACCGCTCATCGGCCGCGTCCAGGTCCTTCAGCTCGGACAGCATCCACAGCACGACGTGGTGCTCCTCGATGCTCTCCAGGACGTGGTCCTTGGTGTCGGGCGCCGCCTCCCGGACAGCCGGGTAGAAGATCTTCTCCTCGATCCAGGTGTGCGTGGTCAGCTCGTCGATCACCTGGTCGGCGATCTTCCGCTTCTCTGCGTGGGCATCTTCGCCGGCCTTCTCGAACTGCTTGAACAGCTTCTCGACCGTCTTGTGGTCTTCCTTGAGCAGCACGATCCCGTCCACCACAGCCTCCAGACTTCGCAGCACCGAGCGACGCGGCCGGCCACCCCAGGTGCGTGTACCCAGCCCGCCCTCGGATCGCTCGTTCGAAACAAGGGATTGGCCAGGACGGGCGACACGTCTACGCCGTCCGCTCGGGGACGCAGGGAAAGCACACCCTTCGATATAAACTTGTTCGGCGTCTGGTATGTCCGTGAATCGCGGGTAGGGGCCGCGCATGACTGCTATCGAAACACTCGCGGCCGAGGGCCAGGCCTCACTCTTCCTCATGTTCGCCGGAGTGTTCCTTGTCGTCCTCCTGATCGGTGCATTTTGGTACGGGAGTAGGCGTCGGCGCCGGGAGGCACCTCCGGCCGCGCAGAACCCTGCCGCACAGCGCCGCGAGGACTCCTGGCAGACCCCGGAAGAACATGCGCGCGACCAGAGGGACCAGGAGTATCCCCACGCGTGAACCGGACGGGCCGGCTTTCACCTATCACGCCGGGCGGCCGAATCCCCAGAAGGGGCGGATGGAGGAAGTCCGCGACGAGGGCCCCCATGCCGTATACCGGGTGCGCAACGAGGAGACCAGCGAAATTCAGGTCATCACTCAGGGACAGATCGACTGAGATTTCTGCTCCCTTGAAGGCGACCTTGGAGGCCCTCATCGGCGACGTCCACGGCTGCGACGGGTCAGTACCAGCGCGATGATCACAGCGCCGGCGAGCCGCTCGATCGTCGTGCCCCATTTGGCGGGCCTGTCGTTCGGGTGCAGTCGAGGCCGGGGCGGGACGGCTGCAGGGCAGCGGGCAGGCGTCGTGCATGAACTCAAACACCCGCAACACCTCGCCTACGGGCGGACCGACCACAGCCCTCGACACTGCCTCGGCATGCTGGCTGAAGACCCTGGACCGGCTCAACGAACGACGGTGGCCGATCCGGCCATCAGGGCGCTACAGCGGGGAATCAGCTCACTCCCCCTGGGCGCCATGCGCGATCTGCTGCGCGGCAGACCGCTGGGCCACCCCGTGCACCCCGTGCTCGTGCAGGTACCCATCGGATGCTGGCTGTCAGCCTCGGTACTCGACTTCGTGCCCGGGACACACCACGCGACGGTCGTCCTGACCGCCGTCGGACTCGTCGGCGTCGCACCGGCCGCGGTCACCGGCTGGGCAGACTGGGCGGACCTGCCGCCCGAGCAGGCCCGGATCGGCCTGGTCCACGCGGCCTCGAACGTCGCTGCGGTGGCCTGCTACACCGCGTCCCTGGCCGCTCGGCTCCGCGGCCGCTCGGCGCGGGGCCGGCTGTGGGCTCTGAGCGGAATGGCTGCCGTAGCCGTCAGCGGCGCACTGGGCGGGCACGTGGCGTACCGACGGGCCGTCGGAGCGCACGCCGCAGCATGAGGGAGCTTCTGCGCTCCCGCTCCATCCCGTCTGATGAGCCCTGGTCGTCAGCTGAGTTCTGGGGGCTCAGAGGGGGGCGTTGCGGTGTGGTCCGGGTGGTGGTGAGTGCGGCGAATGGTTTTGAGGCGGGCCTCCAGGAGGTGGCCCCGCCCACCGGCAACCTCGTCGACGATGTCCCGTTCCACTGTCGCGAAGGGCTGGTAGTAGGTGGAGTTGTAGGCCTCGACGATCTGGAACGTCCAGTGGCCCGGGATGACATTGCGGCCCACGATCTCACGCTCCACCCGATCGGCCTGCTCGTCGTGCCCCGCCTCGCGCAAGAGCCGGACCGCGTCGCCGAGCTCGAAGTCCGCGGTCCCGGTCAGCTGGTGGAACCCGTAGAGGTGACCGCGAGCCCGCTCCGTGGTTTCCAGCGCCTTCGACAGGGCACCCAGGGCCCGCACCGTCTTCTCGTCCACACCGTCCGGAACCTGGTGTGCCGGATCCATCTCGTCATTGCTGTTCATGGAGGATGTTCTGCCCGTAGGACGCTTCACCGGTCGGGAGGTGGGGCCAAGCGGCGTAAGAAGGTCTCCCCCGACACATCGGCCCCGTACGACTCCGCCGCGGAATGCAGGCAGAATCTCCTGCCCAGCCATCAGAACAAGAAACAAGCGGGAATCGAGTACATGCCCCGAGCGCGGTAGGGCACACGGTGCTTCGGAGGTTGACAACTATGGTTCCCCTGCTTCTCGTTCTTCTGCTGGTCCTTCTCCTCTTCGGCGCGGGTTTCGCGGTGAAGATTCTTTGGTGGGTGGCTATCGCAGTCCTGATCCTATGGCTGATCGGTTTCGTCGCCCGCCCCAAGGGCGGTAGCGGCCGCTGGTATCGCTGGTAACCGTAAGAGGAAGCGCAATACCGGGAACCGGCTCAACTCCCATGATCGACGGCCGCCCGGTCCCGCATTTCGATCCGGGTGCGTAAGGCCGCATGGCGGGGAAGGCGGAGTCCAGGCGCAACGCAGCACAACCGCCGAACACGACGTACGGAACAGGGAGGAGCGGTGGAGAGTTCGCCATTCCGCCGTCTCCCGTCGACCGGAGGAGTTGTTTTTCGCGTGACTGAGCATGTGTGGAGCTACCAGCCGACCGCGGGCCGCCTGGCCGGTACCGATCTGACCGGCTACAAGGTCGAGGCGACCGACGGCAGCATCGGCAAGGTCGACAAGCACTCCGACGAGGTCGGTGACGCCTACCTCGTAGTGGACACCGGCGTATGGATCTTCGGCAAGGAGGTCCTGCTACCGGCCGGCACGGTCGTCAGGATCGACACGGAGGACCAGAAGGTCTTCGTCGACCGCACCAAGGAACAGATCAAGAACGCCCCCGAGTTCCACCGGGACAAGCACCTCGGCGACCCCGGGTACCGGGAGGAGCTGGGCACGTACTACGGCCCCGGCACTCCCTTCGGCGGCCGCCCCGCCTGATCCCGATCCCGCACCACGAAGCCGGTCCCGGCACCCCTCTGGGTGCCGGGACCGGCTTCGTGGTGGGGTCAGCCGCCCTCGAATTCGAGGACCTCGGCCACCGCGGCTTCCTGCTCCTCGACGTCCCCGGCACTCCCGGCAATCACCGCGTACCGCCAGGAGCGGCCGTCGGGCGGGGCGTCCGCGTACAGCACCACGCCCTCGCCGCGATCCGCGTCGAACGCGAGGTGGGAAGCGCGCATCCGGGCAAGGGCTTCTTCGAAGTCCATGGGGCTGCGCGTCCAGCCCTTCGCCACCGACCACGCCGGGGGCGGCGCGGCGGATCCCGCAGTCAGCCGGGTGACCATGGCGTGGGGTGTGGTGGTGGCCGTACGGCGGATGTTGCTCTCACTCGCGTACACGGTGCCGGCCGTGTCCACCAGCGCGTCGAGCCCGAAAGGCCCGGCGTAGCCGTGGTCGGCCAGGTGGCGGCCCAGGGACGTCCCCCACTCCTCCAGTGCGTCGGCCACGTGCGCACCGGAAGGCGGCAGCGGAGAGGCGTACCCCGTGAAAGAGCCCTGAACCGTGCGCATCGCACCGCTGAAGAGCGCGTGTGCCCCGGAGGCAGCCACCTCCATCTGGATACTCACCGACTCGGCCACGTCGAGGCACTCCTCCACCACCCACAGGCCCTCGGGCCCGCCGACCGTATCGAGCAGCAGGCTCGCCTCGCCCCTCAGGTCGTCGCGGGACACGAAGCGCATGCCGTGCCCTCCCGCCGAACGGTCGGGCTTCACCACCACACGCTCGTGGTCCCGCAGGAGATCGCGTGCCACACCTTCGGCCTCCGGGCGCCGGCACATCCGCCCCGCGGGCAGCCGCATGCCCAGTTGCCCGGCCGTCGCGCGGAAGCCGGTCTTCGTGTTGAGCAGCATGGTGATCCGCAGCGCCACCTCGGCGGCCTCGACCGTCGGGTACGGGTGCACCGCGATGCCGATGTCCCGGGCGAACGCGATCGCCGACGCGTCGAGCGCTGTCGGCAGCAGCACCGCACCCCGGTCACCGGCGAGCGCCCGCACGTGCTCTTCGAGGCCGGCCTCGCGCACCGCCCGCGCCAGCGGAACGGCTCCGGCGGGAGGCACCTCGACGACGGCCACCGATTCCGGGGGCACCCCCGTCAGGTCGTACACGTACCGCAAGAACTCCCGGCTCAACGGCACCGGAGTGACGAACACGTCCCCCGGCCGGAGCAGCCACGCCTTCCGCGGCGCCTGCTGGGACCACGTCGTCAGGATCTGCCCCTCGTCGAGATCCACCGCCAAGTCCGAGAGGAAGTTCGCGAACACGACCATCGGTACCGTCTCAGTCACCGCTCTGCTCCTCCGGTCGCCGCACGGCCGTCCACGGTCAGCGTGGGATCACCCGCTCAGCCCCTGCCGGGTGCGGCGGCCCACGAGAAGTCTCCACCTGAACGGGGAGACAGGTCAGGGAAACAGTTCCCACGCCTCGGGGCCGGCCCCACGCCATTCCACGAAGTCGGGGTCGGTGAGGTCGACGTCCTCGGCGTTCTCCATCCCGGCAGCGGCGAGGAAAGCTCGGACATCGGCCGGGCGGTGTGCCACTCCGATGGCGATGCCGTCATAGCGGACACGTCGCCAGCCTTGCTGGTCGGGCGGGTAGACGATCAGCTTGGCGGCCATGGGCCCAGCCTCTGCCGCACCAAGCGCATCGGCACCCCCTTCGCATCCGAACGGGTGAACTTCGCGGGGCAGCTGTCGCCATGGGCGCCGCCCGTGGTCGGTCCACGCCGTACCGGCCGCCCTCAGGCTGGAGCGTGCCCACGAACCACACGCATCCCGCCCCGCCTCTGCCTGCTTGAGAGCCGGTAGCGCCTACTTGCGGCTGAATCGATCAGCCGGAGACGAGCACGGAGTCGTCGAGGGTACCCGTGCCGGGCAGGTGGTGGCGGGCGGCAATGAGGGCGGCGTGCACGTCCGTGGTGCCGGTGGACACGCAGAGCGCTCGCTCGACGTCCTCGATCTCCTTGCGCACGGGCGATTCGCCTTCCGCGGCGTCAAGTACGGACAGCGCCCAGTAGCGGTCGACGAGGCCGGGGAGCACGGCCGGGTGAGCCATCAACATCGGTGTTTGCCTTTCGCCGGCGGATCCGGATCGTGGCCGTCGCCTACCCTCCCGATCACCGTTGAACCCGTTCACAGCCTGTTGCTGCCACCAGGGCCAGCTGGCCTCGCTGGTCGCGGTGACAGCCCGCTCGAACCGGAGCAAGGCCGACCAGGATGCGGCGGAGTGGCTGCCGCCGTCCGCGGACGCGTTGTGTGCGGGCGGGCCTGCCGCATGACGCCGGGGGGAAGGGCGGCATGCGGCGGGGCCCGCTCCGGAAGCACCCCACCCCCAGGCGGCAGCTTCCGGTATCCACGCGTCCAACCCGGCCGCGGGCCTCCAAACTCCCTCCCCTCCGGCAGTTCTGAAAGGGCGTCAAGGGTGGTACGGGCTGCTGTGCTCTCGCGAGACGCGTACGCAGCTACGGGGGTGAGCTCCGGATGCCGGATGGGTCGGCCCGACGCACTGTGGATGTATGGCGGACCAGACGGAGATCGTGATTCACCCCGTGTCGCCGCAGGGCGGGCGCAAGGTCACTGTGCATGCGCTCGGCGTGGACGCGGACCTGGGCCGGGCGTTCACGCCCGGGGACGTGTCGGTGTTCCTCCGCCGGGCCGGGCTGGAGGATGTGGATCTG
Source organism: Streptomyces sp. NBC_00207 (assembly GCF_045160965.1). NCBI lineage: Bacteria > Bacillati > Actinomycetota > Actinomycetes > Kitasatosporales > Streptomycetaceae > Streptomyces > Streptomyces sp. NBC_00207. Next base: position 1,747,751 of record NZ_CP130715.1, read on the forward strand.
TCCGAGGACGGGCCGATCAGCTGGGAGGGCGGCGGCCCCGAGGTGTGGACCAGCGACATCTGACGACGCCGGGCACTGCCGGGCCGGTGCCACCTTGCTCCCCATGAAGCCGCGGCGCGCGTGTACCTGGCCCTACGGGTTGACCTGCGGGAGTCAGCCGGCGTCCCGGATCCGGGTGAGGCGTTCGGCGGCCACGGCCGGTCCGTAGACGTCGATGATGCGGGCGACGGCGCTGATGGCGTAGGTGGCGGTCCACTGGGTGTCGTCGAGGTGGTGGCGGGGGTCGGCTCCGTCGTCGGCCAGGGCCGGGACGGTGTCCGCCACGGGGCCGTTCATGGTGACGTGCTGGAGTCAGGCCCGTCCCGCGGGGCCAACTACCGCCGGGAGGTTGAGGGAGAAGCCGGGGCGGGCGAGGACGGCGTCTTGGAGCAGCCCCCAGAGCTGCTGGCGCGCGTAGGCCTGGCTGGTGGGGCAGGCGGCAGTGTCGGTGGTGGCGGAGGCGATGGCTTCGGGATCCCGGGTGAGGTGGGCCGGCATCAGGTCCAGGGCTGCCGTTTCACCGGCGATCTGCTGCGTACTGATCATGCCCGGTACAACGACGCGGCCCGGCGAAGGAGACAACCGACAGCCAGGCGGGCTACTTCTTGGCGCTGGGGACGGCGAGCGGGCTACCGGGGGCCTTCTTCCTGGCGGCTTCCATCTGTTGGCCGACTTCGGTGAGGCGGTTGCGGCCCACGGCTTTGCGGACGTCGGGGAACCACTCCTTCTCCTCTTCCTCGACGTGGTGGCGGACGTTCTCCATCAGGACGCTCATTTTGGCGTCGAACCGCTCGTCGCTCGGGTCGAGGCTTGAGCTCGGACCGATGCTTTCCAGCACGTGGACCTTGGTGTCGGGGGCGGCCTCACGGGCGGCCGGATAGAAGATCTTCTCCTCGATCCAGGCGTGGGCGGTGAGTGCTTCGATCACCTGGTCGGCGACCTTCCGCTTCTCGGCGTGCGCGTCGTCGCCGGCCTTCTCGAACTGCTCGAACAGCTTCTCCACGGTCTTGTGGTCTTACTTGAGCAGCACGATCCCGTCCACGATCGCCTCCTCAGCATCGGCATACCGGGCGGCACGGCCGGCCGCCCTGACGCCGTCTACCCAGTGCGGCATGAAGCACCTCGCCCACGGCAGGGTTTTGCCCCGGAAAGGCGACCCGGCTACGCCGCACGCCGGTCAGCACCCGGGCACCACCGGCCTGCCTACTGCATTCCGTCGGGGTATCCCGTCGGAATGCGGCCGTTGGCCGGCGGGTCTGCGTCCACGGGGAACAGGGGCAGGGCGCCGGTCATCTCCAGGAGGCGCTGAAACTGGTGGTTGGGGGCTGCCAGGCGGATGACGGTGTCGGTCTCCTGAGCTGCCCGTCGCGCGGTGAGGAGTGCGTTGAGTGCCGAGGAGTCGCAGAAGGTGAGGCGGCTGCAGTCGACCACCACGGGCTTGGCCGACGAGGCGTGGGCGAGAGCTTCGGTGAGGGCGAGCTGGAGGGAGGGTGCCGTCTCGATGTCGATCTCTCCGACGGGCCGGACGGCGACCGTGTGGTCCAAGTCGTCCACGGCGATGCCGTTGCCGCCGGCCTCCCGGGGAGGGTGTTCGGGCATGGTGGATCACTCCTTGAGTCGACGGGCGCGGTCCCGACGCCGGTCGAGGGTTCGGGGTGCGGATCACATGCTGCGCTGGTCGTGGGTGTCCCGGCGAAGCTGGTCGGCGTGTCGGGTCAGGGCGTCGATGCGTTCGGCGAGCTCGGCGTCCTCCGGCCGCAGATGAGGCCGGGTGTCGGCCAGCGGGCGCACGAGGCGGGAGACGTCGTTGTCGGCGAGAGCCAGGTTCAGGTCGCCGACGGCGGAATCGGCGCTGGCGGGGAGACCGGTGAGGGCGGTGACCTGGCCTGCGAGCCGGCGCAGGTCGGCCGCGTTGTCACGGGCCCAGCCATTCACGGTGCGGTCGGCGGCGCGGGTGTCGCGGGTGGCCTGGACACGCTGCTCGCCGGTGCTTCCGGCAGCGCCGGGGCGTAGGCGCAGGTAGCGGCGTTCGGCGGCCTGGCGACTGGCCACCCCGAGGGGTCCGGCGAGGTCGGCCCAGCTCGCGCCCCTACCGCGGGCGGTTTCGATCAGCCCGCTCTCCCAGCCGGCGAGCTGCTCACGGACCTCTCGCAGCATCAGCAGCGCGGCCAGGGCCGGGTGCGGACCCTCGGCCGGTGCCGACGCCGATACCGATGTGCTCGTGGAGCCTTGCTGGGCGTCCTTGACGGCTTGATTGATGGTCTCCAATGCCGCGGCGGCGGCCAGGAAGGTGACGGGTGCAGTCGGCTCTGCGGCCTCGGTCATGGCGGTCTCCGTGACTCTGTCATCCTCCAGATGACTCCTTGCTTGTCATCGTTTCGATGACATGTTACAACGGGAGCACGTTGAAGCGCATTGGCAGTTCCTGCCTGAACCAACTGGAGGTGTTTCGCGATGTTGATGCGCACTGACCCGTTCCGCGAGATGGACCGCATCGTCCAGCAGCTCTCCGGCACGTCCGGGACCTGGTCGAAGCCGTCCGTGATGCCGATGGACGCCTACCGCCAGGGCGACGTGTACGTGATCGCCTTCGACCTCCCCGGCGTGAGCACCGAGGCGATCGACATCGACGTCGAGCGGAACATGCTGACCGTGAAGGCCGAACGCCGGCCCGCGGAGAAGTCCGACGGCGTGCAGATGGAACTCTCCGAGCGCCCTCTCGGTGCCTTCTCCCGTCAGATCATGCTGGCCGACACCCTCGACACCGAGCGCATCGAAGCCGACTACGACGCGGGTGTCCTGACCCTGCGGATCCCGATCGCCGAGCGTGCCAAGCCGCGGAAGATCGCCATCGGCGGCGAGTCCGGCCGCAAGCAGATCTCCGGCTGACCCGGACGGCACCGGCGGCCGAGGACGGGGAACCCGATCCCCCTCCGGCACCCCGTCCTCCGCACCCCTTCCCCCCTTTCACCCCTCCCATGGAGGTGACGTGAGATGTCGATGCGCCGGGAAGCGTTCCTGGACCACGTCCGGGAACGCGGCGAGTACCGGACCCGGGAAGAAGCCGAACGCGCGGCCCGCGTCGTCCTCGCCCTGCTGGGCGCCCACCTGGTCGGCACCGTGCGGGCCGAGCTCGCCGCCCGGCTCCCCGAGACCTACGCCCTGATCCTCCTCAACCCCCTGCAGGCCGCCGAACCGCTCTCCCCCGAACGCTTCGTCCGCGCGACCGCGGCCTGGATCGAAGGCGCCACCGAGAAAACGGCCCTGTGGGACATCGGCGCGGTCCTCTCCACCGTGGCCGCAGCCGCCGGAGACATCCTCATCCGCGAAGCGCTGCTCCAGCTCCCGCCCGGCTACGACCTCCTCTTCGGCCACCCCCAGCCCACCTGACCGGCCGACGCCACCGGCCGGACACCGAACCAGGCCCAGCCCGCCATGACGTTTGAGCAGATGCTGGAACGCGTGCGCTACGAAGGCGCCTACCCCACCCGCGAACGCGCAGAAGAAGCCGTCCGCACGGTCCTCGCCGCCCTCGGCCGCCAGCTCGTCGGAGACGAACGCATCGACCTCGCCCAGGCCCTGCCCGTCGAAGCCGCCCTCACCCTCACCGCCCAGGTCCCCGCCACCGAACAACTCACCGGCTGGAGCTTCGTCAAAGAGATGGCCGCCCGCGTCGGCACGACCCCGGCCATCGCCCGCTGGGACACCGGCGCCGTACTCGCCGTCGTCACCCGCCTCTCCGGCCCCGACCTCCTCACCCGCATCCTCCACCAACTCCCCACCGGCTACGCACTCCTCTTCGGCCAGGCAGAACTTCGCCAGCCACAGCCGACCGCCTGAACCAGGCCAGTCGACCTCACCCAGCACGCCCCGGCCAACCGGCCGGGGCGTGCTCCGCTCTGAGGGACTCGCCCGAGGCCAGGGCCACGCGGCCGCCGCCGTACACGCGCGGCCGCCAACGTCCTGCGGAGTCCTCAGCTGCCCAGGCCGACGAGCCTTCGATACTCGAGCCGATCGGCTCGCCGGCGGTGAGGTGGACGTGAACGTCGGCGGGGTACTTCCTGAAGGCCCTGTACCCCGCCGTGTACGGCTCCTCCTGCTCAATGGCGGCCGGTGGCATCCAGAAGATCAGCAGCGGCGCGTTCCTTCGCGCGCCCTCCGGGGCCGGCGAAGGACAGCTCACGGAGGACCAGCCTCCGCTCGTCCGCAGGCAGGGCCTGTACCCATCGCAACGCGACCCTCAGGCGAGGGCATCTCCAAGCAGCCGGCGCGGGGCACCGTCAAGATGCCGGTAGAGCAACTGGGTCGCGAGAGTTCACCAGGCCGTTCCGGTAGGCGGGCGGCAGCCGGTCGTGAACGGCGGCCGCCATAGCGGCGGCCGATCCAGTCCGGTCCGCAACGGCCGGTGTCACTGCTGACCCGGGAAGCCGTGGAGGAGCTGGGGCTCCAGGTCGGCATGGAGGCAGCCGCCCGCGTGAAATCGACCAGCGTCCACGTCGACCGCACCTGACCGGCCCGGCTTGAGGCAGCGTCATACACGCAGGTCAGAGCGGTTCAAAGTGAGCATCAAAGTTGGCGAACCCCGCCAGATGGGGTGCTCAGTCACAACTGAGACTGAGCACCCCAGGCGGTTTTGACCGCTCTTCCGTGACGGCGACGTCAGAAGCTCGGCCCCGTCCAGACCCGGCAGCCACCTGTGCAGCGCGAGGCATTGCGCTCAGGCCGCGGCATAGGCGGGCTTCCGACACCGGCCGGCTGCGACGTGGCTCTGCGCCTGCCGGGCGGTCAGGGGTTGACGAGCTGCCCGTCCTGGTAGAGAGCTGCCCGGGTGGTGATCTCCGGAACCCGCGCCGTGCACGAGACCTCACGACGACGTTGATCGTGCCGGGCACGTGGGTGGAGTTGGCCGGGCGCTGCGCCCGGCCCTCGCACCGGATCACGGCGGATGCGTCCGCGTCCGAGCCGGCCTTACCGGCTTCCACGCGCGGGGCGGGATCCTCGGGGGCGCCAGCGGGCACCGCAGCCGGAGCGGAAGGGTCGGTGCTCGCACTGGCTGGAGCGGTCCCGCTGAAGAGTGCCAACGCCACCATTGATGCGGTGGCCGCGAACCTCTGAGCGCAGTTGGGGGTGACCGCGCCGATCCTGACCCGCACCACGCGGTCATGTGGGAGCCCACCAAAGATCGAATCTTCGGGAGCGTTGGTGCCAACGGTCACGGCTGCTGCCCCCGCCCCCGACCGTCAAACGGACAGCATCGACATCACCTGTTCAGGTCCGCTGCGGCGCGGGCGGATCGTGAGGCAGCGACCAATGCGCCCCGACGTCACGGCTTCCCGGTCACCGGATCGGTGATCCCGCCCCGGTGCCGCTCGTGCCTGGTCCAGCCGGCGATTCTCGCCGCCGCCCAGATCACCCGAGACCCACGACGCCCCGAGGCTCCACGTCCGATGACCACCCGTCAGACGCGCAAAGCCGGGTGGTCGGCGACGACCGCGCAGGACCCGTCTGATAGCCCGCCGGGGTCGACCCGGGCAACGAAGCCGCCTTCAAGGCATGGGCGAAAGGAGCCGGACCTCACCGCCTCCTCGCCCCCCGTCCGCCGACCGGCCCGAGGCAAAGCGGCCTTTCACCCGGAAGATGGAGCAGGGCATGGGCAAGGACACGGAGCCCTTTCGAAGGACGACGGGCGTCCCTGCCGCGGCGGGTCTGCGGGGCCCACTGTCCGTCGGGGTCGTTGACGTCCCGCTGGAGTTCCCCGGTGCCCCTCCTCACCCTCGGTGGACTGGCAGCGGCGCCGAGCAGCTTGGCCGCGCAGGCGGCAGCACCAGGCGCCACCCACGCCGCGCAGGGAGTAACCCCCCTCGCAGCATGGGTCGATGCCGTCGCGCCACTTGTCTGCAGCAGGACCTGTCACTGAACCGGACCATGTCGCATGGACCTCGCCGCCCCTCCCCGGGCAGCCTCAGGGGGAGGCCGGCCTCGGTGGCGGGGTGCAATGCAGTACAGGAGCGGTCCAGGTCCGAAACCTCCGCAGGCCCATTCGGCCGTAGAACCCTCCGGCCGCAATGGGGTTGGTCGAGTCGACGTCCAGGACGGCCCACCGGTAACCCTGCGTCTTCGCTCGGTCCGGCGTGTGCGTGAACACGGCGCGACAGAGGCCCCTGTCGTGCAGTGCGGGCTGGGTGCCGGCATTGGCGAGATAGAGCTCGCGGCCCTCTCCCGAGCCTGCGTCGGCGATCTCGGTGCACAGCAGGTAGCGGAGAATCTCCCGGCGCTGCTCAGAGAGGAGCAGGAACGAGGAGTCCGGCCTGAAGTACCGGCTGCCGGTCACCGAGTGGCGCCACGTCCGCGCCGTCATGGGAAACGCTGCCCCAATTGTCCGCGAAGATCGCGTCCTCCAGCGCCTCGGCGAGCCAGGCCTGGCCGTGGCGGGTACGGATGTGAGCTCCAACAGGGTTTCGCCGTAGTGCTCTTGGTGACAGCGGGTACTGGCGCCTCGGCACCAGTCGAGCAGGGCGCGCGGCGTGCTCGGGGCGCGGTGCGCGCGGTGTAGGGCGATGTCGAGGGTCACCCGGTGTACTGGGTCCGATTGCTCACGGGCCCGTGTCGTCGCGTAGGCCACGAGCTCGCCGCCGAGCCAGCCGGACGTGGTATCGCCGGCCAGGTCCATGCCGGGTGCCCCCAAGGCCTCGCATACGTCTGCCACGCCGCCGCCTCCCCCGGCCGTCTCGTCAACCGCCTCGCACACGGCGAGAAGGCTGGCCGGCTGCGCGCCCTCTCCGACGAACGCATCGCTCCCGCGCCATGTCCCGCACCAGCGACCTGGCCGCCGCCGGTGCCGGGCTCACTTCCCCCCTCTGGGCAGGAAGTAGGCCAGCCAGGTCGAGGGCGGCGGCGCTTCGCGCTGCCTCTGTTCGATATGCCACGGTGCTGGTCGGTACCGCCGCACGACGCGCGTCCGCAGTCTCCTCGCAGTCAGAGGGGCTACACGCTGAGGGCGCGTTCAGGCCGAAGAGCAGACGACGAGGACCTGGCCGCCGGTGCCGTGCACGGTGAGCTTGTCGCGGTAGAGGTCGAGGTCGCCGATTCGGCGGTCTGGCGGCTGGCGACGCCGAGGATGTGGGCGAGGTCGGCCCAGCCGGCTCCCGCGCGCCGGGACGTTCCGATCAGGTCGGTCTCCCATCCAGCGAGCTGCTCGCGGACCTGTGCAGCAGCAGGGAGGCCAGGGCCTGCTCCGAGGTCTCCTGCCCGGCGGCGTGCAGGGCGCCGTCTGTGGCCTGCAGGGCCGCCGCGGCGGCGAGGAACGAGGCCGGGCCCCGGCCCTGTCTTCTCCTGCCGCGGGGTAGGAATCGGTAGGTGATGTGGCGCCTCGCCCCACCTGCAGGCTGCCACCAAGGAGGAGTCCCCTCGTCCACCCGTTTGGCAGCAGAGCGCACCGCGCCTGCTGGCCTGGGGCGCCCCTAGAAGGGGTCCACGGCAGGGCCATCGCGTAGAGCTCGCGCAGCCGGCTGGTGACGGCCTCTTCGGTCCGCGTCACGTCCGCGGCCAGGGCCACGGCCACCGGGTGGGACTTCTTGCGGGCCGTCAGGTCGGCACCGGCCGGCTTTCCGGTGACCGCGGGATCACCCCAGAGACCGAGGACGTCGTCGGTTTGCGGACCAGCCCCCGCCAGAGAACCGAAGCCACTGCCGTTTCCCAAGGTCATCATGGGTGTAGGCGCCGTACCACCAGGAGACGAAGAACATGCTGGTGTCGTACTCCCCGAAGAAGCTCGGCTTCTTTTAGAGCCTGAAAGATGGCGCCTGACCTGGGCATTCGCCCGTCAGGCGCCGTCGGCTCGACCCGCTCGACACGGGTGTCGACTCTTTCTGTTCCTCCGGTTCATCCAGCCCCTCTCCCACGGTCGAGGTACGCGTCAGCTGACCCGAAGACCGACCGCCAGCGTCAGCTCGAGGACCCGGCGTGGCGATGCGAGATCCGGAAACAGCTCCCGCAGCTGCGACATCCGGTACCGGACGGTCTGGGGATGGACGAACAACGCCGCCGCCACCTCGTCCCGCCTGCCCTGGTGCAGCAGCCACTCCCGCAACGTCTCCTCCAGCCGCCGTGCGGTCGCGACAGGCAAGGTCCGCAACGGTGCGAGGGCTCGGGCACGCAGGTCTGCGAGCACGTCCACGTCGGCGCTCAGCACCAGCTCGGGCAGGTGGTCCTCGGTGTCGCGGATATCGGAGGAGAGCAAGCGGGCGCGTGCGGCTCGTGCGTACGAGGCGGACGCTCGAGTCCATGGCCGGGCCGGGCCGACCACGGCGGTGCGGTCGGTCAGCTGCCGCAAGAGATGTGACCGGTCGGCATCGGGGACGAGCAGCACACCGGTGGCGTCCGGCAGATCGTCGAGAACGAGGGTGCTCGGGTCGAGCGCGCGGTAGGCAGGCCGGGCCTGGGCAGCGGGCAGCAGGACCGCGGTCAGCGAAACCGGAGGCTGCCACCCGGCCCGTTGAGCAGAGGCCAGCAGCACGTCCGGGCTCGCGTCGGCAAGGAGGTCGCGGGCCAGGTGTTCCAGGTGGCGCTCGTGGTCCCGGCCCCGGGCGGCCAGTTCGTCGGCGTGGCCCGCGGCGCTCGCGGCGGAGAGCTCGTCGATGTAGGCAAAGGTCAGCTCGGCGAACTTGGCGACCTCGGCGGCGGGCAGACCTGCGGGTACCGCCCCCGCTGCCAGGCATCGCCAGGCCACGCGGGCGCCGACGCGGTAGGCGCTGAGCAGGGCGTCCATCGAACGCCCGTCGCGCACCTCGCCGCGGCCCAGCTCGTAGGCCGCGTCACCGCCGTCGCCGCCCGTGGCGTTCCCGCTCGCGAGGTCCAGGTAGTGCCCGAGGGCGGTGCGGACGGCGCGGCGGATGGTGGCGCCCATGTGTCCCGAAAGGGCGTTGGCGTAGGGAGGGACCTCGTCGATGATCGCCTGGACGACCTCGTCGGCGGTGGTCTTCAGCGCGGCCCGAAGTACGGTGACCGTCGTCTCATCCAGGGCCAGCTCGCTGGCCCTCCGGGTTACATGGCTCATGTTTTTGTTCCCTGCGAACAATTCCGCCGATCAGATTCACGTCCTACGGTTAGGACCTTACGCCCTGAGGCGCAGCAAGCTGGAGCCATGACAAGTGCAGCCCTCCGCAGTAGGGCGTGGAAACTGCTGGAGATGGTCACGACGCCGCTGCTGCCGTCGGACTACCTCGACCTGGTCAGCCCGCTGCGTGCGGGCGCCGACCTGCGGGGGCGCATCGAGGCCGTGCACCCCGAGACGGCTGACGCCGCGACCATCGTGATCAGGCCGGGAAGGGGCTGGCGCGGCCACACGGCCGGTCAGTACGTGCGGATCGGGGTCGACGTCGACGGGCGGCGCCTGTGGCGCGCCTACTCCATCACCTCGCCGACGAACCGCCAGGACGGCCGCGTCACGATCACCGTGAAGGCGATCCCGGACGGCAAGGTCAGCAACCACCTGGTCCGCAGGGCGAAGCCCGGCACGCTGGTCCAGCTCGACCAGCCGACCGGTGACTTCGTACTGCCGGAGGCCAAGCCCGCCAAGGTGCTCTACCTGACGGCCGGCAGCGGCATCACGCCCGTGATGGGCATGCTGCGCGACATCGACTTCGACGACGTCGTCATGGTCCACTGCGCGCCACGGCCGCAAGACGTGATCTTCCGCGACGAACTGCACGACCTGGTCGCGGCCAAGAAGCTGCGGCTCACCGAGGTGCACACCGACACGGACGGCGTGCTCGACATCGCCCGACTCGACGAACTGGTACCCGACTGGGCCGAGCGCGAGACCTGGGCCTGCGGGCCCGCGGGCCTGCTCGACGCCGCCGAGGAGTTCTGGAGCGGCCACGGCGTCGGAGAGCGCCTGCACACCGAACGCTTCCGCCCCGGCATCGTCGTCGCCGGCGGCGGCGGCGAGGTCACGTTCAGCGCCACCGGCAAGACCGTCGAGGCGGACGGCGCCACGCCGTTGCTGGACATCGGCGAGGAGGCCGGCGTGCTCATGCCGTCCGGGTGCCGCATGGGCATCTGCTTCGGCTGCGTCACGCCGCTCAAGGCGGGCGCCGTCCGCGACCTGCGCACCGGCGAGATCACCGAGGCCGAGCCGGGCGTCCTCATCCAGACCTGCGTGTCCGCCGCGGCGGGCCCCTGCGACATCGAACGGTAGGAGCACCTTGACCGCCATCGACCCCACCGCCCACCTGACCGCGGAGCAGATCGAGGAGCTCGGCCGCGAGCTGGACGCGATCCGCGACGAGGTGATCGCCAGCCGTGGCGAGAAGGACGCCGCCTACATCCGTAAGGTCATCTCGGCGCAGCGCAAGCTCGAGCTGGTCAGCAGGGGCGTGCTGCTGTTCTCGTTCTTCCCGCCCGCGTGGCTGCTCGGCACCGCCGGGCTGTCCGTGGCGAAGATCATGGACAACATGGAGATCGGCCACAACATCCTGCACGGCCAGTGGGACTGGATGCGGGACCCGAAGATCCACTCCACCACCTGGGAATGGGATCACGTCTCGCCGGCCGACCAGTGGAAGCACTCGCACAACGAGCTGCACCACACGTACACCAACGTGATCGGCAAGGACAACGACCTCGGCTACGGCATCATGCGCGTCGACGAGGACCAGAAGTGGCACCCGTTCCACCTCGGCCAGCCGCTGTGGAACTTCATCAACGCCTGCTTCTTCGAGTACGGCATCGCAGCGTACGACCTGGAGCTCGGCAAGAACCTGCACAAGCGCCGCCGCAAGAACCCGGAGTTCCGCGCGCGGGCCAAGGCCGTGGGCCGCAAGATCCGCAAGCAGGTGCTCAAGGACTACGTGATCCACCCGCTTCTGTCGGGCCCGTCCTTCCTCACCACGCTCGCCGCCACGTTCACCGCGAACCTGGTCCGCAACATCTGGTCCCACTCGGTGATCATGTGCGGGCACTTCCCCGAGGGCGTTCAGGTCTTCGAGCGCCGGTCGATCAAGGGCGAGACACGTGGTCAGTGGTACCTGCGCCAGATGATGGGCTCGGCGAACATCAGCGGCAGCAGGGCCATGCACTTCATGACCGGCAACCTGTCGCACCAGATCGAGCACCACCTGTTCCCGGACCTGCCGAGCAACCGGTACGCCGAGGTCGCGGTGAAGGTGCGCGCGCTGTTCGAGAAGTACGAGCTGGAGTACGTCACCGGGCCTCTGCCCAAGCAGGTGTTCTCCGCGTGGCACAAGGTCTTCCGGCTCTCGCTGCCGAACAAGAAGCCCAAGGTCAAGACGCCGGACCGCGAGCAGGAACTCGTCGCGGCCTGATTCCCGGTATCGGTTCAGATCTTTCGGCCGTACCGGCGGCACTGCCGGGTTCGGTGAGATGCCCTTCCAGTAGCCCTCGATCGCCTTCTTCAGCTCTCGGTTCCCGCCCTGGCGGGGGTAGCCGTGGGCGGCGGCACCTGCTGCCGCGGCTACGGACGTGGTGGTCACGAAGATCCCCTTCGCGGGATGGATCCCTGACACCCCGAGGGGACACGGAGGCGCGAAGGGGTACCGGAGAAGGATGGCCACCGTCCATTATTCGGAGGAGCGGACGAGACGCGGGCGCCCGGAGCGCAGCTGGTCACCGAGCAGGGGGCGCACATGTTTTCGGCATATTCGAACAGGCGATAACCATGTCGATGTGCACGTGTGCCAGCAGGGGGCGAGATGAAGTACGACCTGTCCGACCGTGTCGTCATCGGGATCGCCTCCAGCGCCCTGTTCGACCTCGCCGACTGCGACGCGGTGTTCCGGGAGCAGGGTGAGGACGCGTACCGGAGGTACCAGGAGGCCCACGTGGACGACGTCCTGGACAAGGGGGTGGCCTTCCCCTTCGTCCGGCGCCTGCTGTCGCTGAACGACCTCGCGGAGCCCCTCGATCCGCTGGTCGAGGTCATCATCCTGTCCCGCAATGACCCGGACACCGGGCTCCGCGTCATGCGTTCCATCGCGGCGCACGGCTTGCACATCAGTCGGGCCGTGTTCCGGCAAGGCCGGTCGTCACACCGCTTCATACCCGCTCTGAACATGTCCCTGTTCCTGTCGGCCAACGGTTCCGACGTTCGGGAAGCGGTGGCCAACGGCCTGCCGGCGGGGCATGTACTCGAGACCGAGCGAGTCGATGACGACACCGACCAGGAACTCCGCATCGCCTTCGACTTCGACGGCGTACTGGCGGGCGACTCCTCTGAGCGGATCTACCGAACCGCCGGCATCGACGGGTTCCGCGCGCACGAAGTCCTCAATGCGGCCACCCCTCACGACCCAGGTCCCCTGAAGGACTTCCTCGCGGGCATCAACCGCATCCAGCGCCGCGAAGAGGAAGAACGCCGCAAGGACCCCGCCTATCAGCCCCGCCTACGGGTGTCCCTGGTCACCGCCCGGGACGCCCCCGCACACGAACGTGCCGTGCGTAGCCTCAAGCAGTGGGGACTGCGCGTCAACGACGCCTTCTTCCTCGGCGGCGTCGACAAGGCCGCCGTGATGAGCGCCCTCGACCCGCACATCTTCTTCGACGACCAGGTCTCCCACCTGACCGGCACGGCGCCCGCCACCCCAAGCGTTCACGTACCGTTCGGAGTCGTCAATGCCCCCCTTCCGGGGCCTGAATGAGTGGCGTACTTGCGGCCATGCCTCGTGCATCGGCCAGCCCGCCTGCCAGCCCCCGGACGAGCGCAGCTGCTCCCGCGGCTTCCCGCTCCTGCCCGATCCCTGCCGCCCGGGCCAGAACGTACCAAGATCCGGACCATTTCCGGGCCAGCCGCTGCCAGAAGGCCTCGCCAACTATCGTTTCAGCAGGTCAGACGAATCCCTTGGCCGCAGTCGGACCGTTCCCCCCTCGTCGCGGCTCGTCGCGGCGAGCACCGGGCCGATCACCAGGGCATCAGGTGGGTGTGTGGACGGTTTTGTCCGTCGTGGTGCCGTCTTCGTCCTGGGCCTCCGACGCGGCAGGCTGTGGCGGAGCGGGCGGGGTGCGGACCAGCAACGCGACCAGCACGGCCAGGGCGCCGAGCACGGCGCCGATGCCGAATCCCCACCGGATGCCCGTGGCGAGGGCGCCGGTGGTATCGGCGCCCTCGGCTGCTGCCGTGGCGGCGTGTCCCGACATGACGCTGATGACCAGGGCGGTGCCGGCGGCGGCCGCGACCTGTTGGAGCGAGCCCAGGATGGCGGAGCCGTGGGGGTAGAGGTGCGGCGGCAGTACGGACAGGCCGGAGGTGAAGACGGGGGTGAAGACGAACGCCATGCCCGCACTCAGGGCCACGTGAAGGGCGAGCACCAGCCACGGCGAGGTCTGTTCACCCGTGAGGGCGAACAGCGCGAGGCAAAGCGCCGTGAGTACGGCTCCGGGTACGACCAGTCTTGGTGCGCCGAGCCGGTCGTAGAGCTTGCCGACCTGCGGTCCGAGCAAGCCCATGGTCAGGCCACCGGGGATGAGGAGCAGCCCGGTCTGCAGCGAGGTCAGGCCGCACACCTCCTGGAGGTAGATCGGCAGCACGATGAACGCACCCATGAGCGCCATGAAGGACAGGCACATCAGGCCCAGCGCCACGGAGAAGTGCCGGAATGTCAGGGTGCGGAGGTCCAGCAGCGGAGTGGAGGAGCGCTGCAGTGCCAGTTGTCGCCACACGAACAGGCCTACGAGCACGGCGCCGGCCAGGGTGGTGGCCTCCGGGGGCACGGGAGCCTGGGCCGCGTTCTCGGCACCGAGCCCGCTCAGGCCGTAGACCAGGGCGCCGAAGCCCGCTGCCGCCAGGGGGACGGACATCCAATCGATGGGGGCGGCCTGCGGCTCGCCGATGTTGATCAGGTTGCGCCGACCGAATATGGCCATGGCTCCTGCGATGGGAAGCACGGCCAGGAACAGCAGGCGCCATGAACCCAGTTGCAGCAACACACCGGAGACGGCGGGGCCGAGGGCGGGTGCGACGGAGATGACCAGGGTGATGTTGCCCATGACACGGCCGCGGTCCTGCGGGGGTACGAGGGTCATCAGCGTCGTCATGAGCAGCGGCATCATGACGGCGGTGCCGCTGGCCTGGATGACGCGGGCGGCCAGCAGTACGGGGAAGGCGGGCGCGGCCGCGGCCAGGGCCGTGCCGGCGAGGAACAGTGCCATGGCGAGGCCGAAGGCGGTTCGGGTCGTCACGCGCTGGAGGAACCACCCCGTCACCGGGATGACGACGGCCATGGTGAGCATGAAGGCCGTGGACAACCACCCTGCGGATGCCGCGGTGACCTCGAAATCGCGCATGAGCCGCGGGATCGCGTTGACCATGATCGTCTCGTTGAGGAGGACGACGAACGTGGACAGCACGAGAATCCGCAGCACGGCGGTGACGCGGGCGGGCGAGAGGGTGGGCGTTTCGTGTGGTGCGGGCATGATGCCTTCCGTCATGTGAGTGTCCTCCGCGCGTGGCGGTCACACTGACAGACTGCGGCGCCGGGAAGAACTCATCGGTCTTCTCCGATCCTGTCGGTGCCGCCGCCCGAGCTCAAACCATTTTGCCGATCCGGAACGGCCAGGACATGGCTTCCGGAGCAGGCCCCGAGCTCCAGGACGACCGGCAGCAAGCGCACCCTTCCTTCCGGGCACCTGGACCGGGGTCTTCCACCGCGCTGCCCCCCATACGGCCCCCGCTGCAGCACTCGCAGCCGCCGAACCTGCCGTGCCCCCGAAGCCGTCCCTGGCCGAACCATCCCGGCTCGTGCCGCCGTTGTGGTTGCCGTCGCCGAACTGCAAGGGGTCTCCGTCATCCTGGCCGGCGTCTTCGTTGCAGCGGCCTGACGCCATACCCCACCATCCGGGGCCGCCGCGCCCACAAGCTCCCCTACGCCGCAGGTCGTGCCCGTGCCGGTCCCCGACGGCATTTCCGTCTCCGCACGGCGTACCGGCCAGGGCAGCATGCGCAGGCCCATCGGCGCCCGGGCCGGGGCAGCGTGGCTCGGGTGGCCGTAGGGGGTTCAGCGGACTCGGCTCGGGCCTCGCCGTGGCCGTACCGAAGGCGTGGCACGCCCGGTCACGCCGTGCCGGGCTCCGTGGGGTTTGATGTACTTCAGCCGATCAGCGTTCTCGGTGGCGTGAGCCTCTACTGCATGGAGTGACCATGCGCCCGGCTGGTCTGTACGAGGGATTCCGGCGGAGAGTAATGAGGCTGCGATGAGCGAACTGACGAAGCCCGAGATCGAACTTCCGGGGGGTGATGCTCCCCAGGAGCTGACGGTCCGGGACCTCGTCGTCGGGGACGGGGCCGAGGCGAAGCCGGGCAGGGTCGTCCGGGTTCACTACGTCGGGGTCACCTTCGAGTCCGGAGTGGAGTTCGACGCCTCCTGGGACCGGGGCCAGCCGTTCAAGTTCGCCGTGGGTGGTGGCAGGGTCATCAAGGGCTGGGACCGGGGACTGCGGGGGATGAAGGTCGGCGGCCGGCGCGAGATCATCATTCCCCCGCGCCTCGGCTACGGCAACCAGTCCCCCTCGCCGTTGATCCCGGCGGGTTCCACGCTCGTCTTCGTGGTGGACCTGCTCTCCGTGGTCTGAGGAAGGCCTGCTCCGCTTGAGGATTCATGCGTCAGCTCCGAACATCTCGGCCATCAGTGCGCCGGCGGCTTCGGGCGCCCTCACGGTCAGCGTCAGCCGATCCGGTGTCAGGTCCAGGGTGAAGTCGAAGAAGGAACAGCATCCCTGCGCCGCCGCCAGCGACGCGAGCTCGCCGGCCAGCTCCGGCGTGCCGGGAAAGTGCAGGCGCAGCCCGCCGTCGATCTGCTCGCGGCCGCCGGCCTGCGCGACGAGCGCCCGCCACTGCCCTGTCCGTTCCGCCAGCTCGGCCCCGTCGAGGCTGCAGGCCACCGGCACCGCAGGCCGCGGCTCGTCGGTCGCATCCGGCGGGCGGGTGGGCGAGAGTTCGACGAGCACCGGGCCCGGCGCTCGGTCCGGGGGCGGGGTACAGCCGCAGTCGGGGCCGCAGCCGCCCGCCGGGGCGGGCCCGGCCAGCTCGCGGTGGACCTCGGCGAGGTGGGCGGAGAAGGCCGCCAGCCGAGTCGCGCGGCGGTCGGCGTCCGCGATCCGGTCCGCGATCAGCGGCAGCATCCGCTCGCGCACCGCCGCGCAGACCCCCGCGTCCCGTACGTCCAGCAGATCGCGGATGTCCTCCAGCGCCAGCCCCAGCAGCTTCCCCGAGGAGATGAATGCCAGACGATCGACCGCCTCACGGCCGTACTGGCGATAACCCGAGGCCGCGCGTTCGGCCGACGGCAGCCCGGCCGTCTCGTAGAACCGCAGCGTGGAGGCCGGAACACCCGAAAGGTCGGCCAGCTGTGAGATACGCAGTGCACTCATACCTCGAACGTAAACCTTCAACCCGACTCGAAGGTCAAGCCCGAAGCCACCCGACATCGTCGTGATCGGTGGCGACACATCGGCTCCGCTCCGGACCAGAAGCGGAGTGGACGCGAGCGACAGAGGCAGTCGTCGCGACATGCGCGACATGCAAAGTCGCGGCCAGAACCGGAATTACAGGCACTGCCCCATGCGTGTGCACGAGCCATGGCCGGGCAGGGCCGTGCCCACTGTGCGGACGGTCACCTTGACGGCGATCGATGCTTAGGCCAGCCTTACCTTCGCTCACTCCTTGCATGTGTGGGCACACCCTGCAGAAGATCCCTGGAGCACCCATGTCCGCCGCCGCCGCCGACGCCACCGCGACCGAACGAAGACATGGACGGGAAGCAGAACTGCTCCAGCTCCCCTCGTGGTGCGGGACCGCCGCGGCATCGCTGGCGGTATGCGTCGGCTGGGCGGCGACCACGTGGATCGCCCTGCACCTGCGCGCCGACGTCACCCTCCACACCGTGGCGCTCTTCGTGCACCTCGCCTCCCTGGTGCTGGGCTTCGGCGCGGTGCTCGCCATCGACTACTACGGCGCGCTGTGGCTCACGGGCCGCAAGACCCTCCGTGAAGTGCTCGACTTCACGGCCCCGCTGCACATCCCCGTGTGGGCCGGCCTCGGCGGTCTGCTCTTCAGCGGTGCGTTCCTCCACCCCGATCTCAGCTCACCCCTGACGTGCGTCAAGCTCGGCCTCGTGCTGCTGCTCTCCCTCAACGGCGTCCAGGCGTCCGCCCTTCACCGCCGGCTGGCCGCCGTCGACGGCGGCCCGGTCAGCCGCCGGCTGATGATCCGCGGGGCCGCGACAGCCTCTGTTTCACAAGCCGCCTGGTGGGGTGCGGTCGCGATCGGCTTCCTGAACAGCCAGCACTGATCGCCCTCTTCGTCCTGGTGATCACACCGGACCCCTGCAGACGCGAGCCTTCGCATCCGGCCGCCGCGTCGCGCCCCCATCAGCCGGACCATTGACGCCCGAGCCTTCGGCACGCCCTGCTCGGGGGGCTCGTCCGGTCTCGCCGGACCAACCCCCCGAGAGACTCAGTGGCTGTGCCCGTCGTTGTGCTCGGGCGCCTTCGTGCCGGGCTTGTCCGTGGGCGCGGTGCCGACGGCAGCCGGGGCCGAGGGGCCGGTGGTCGTGGCGTGATCGTCTGCCGCGGGCCCACCCGTAGTGGACTCCTCAGCGGTGCCATGGCTGTGGCCCTGGCCGCCGGGCGGGGTCTCCATGGAGGCTGCGACGTCGCGCAGCCCGAAGTAGGCGACGGCCGCCACGGCGAGGACGGTCAGACCGACGGGGCTGAAGACGCGGTGCCAGGGCGTTTCGGCATCCTTGATCACGTACGCGATGAAGGAGACGACGAGGCCGGTGGGGACCAGAACCGCGCCGCGGGCGGGGAAGTCGTCGAAGTGCTGCAGTCCACCGCTGAGCATGCCGATGCCGAAGGACAACAGCAGCGAGGAGCCGATCACCACCAGTGCGCGCGGAAGCCCGGGCCGCTCCCTGGTGAGGAGGAACTCGTTGAGGACGGTGGCGGCGAGGAAGACGAGAGCGCCGTAGAGGGCTATCCGCGTGTAGCGGTCGGGGTCCAGCGGGTGGTGGACGACCGCGCCGCTGATGAGGCCGGCGCCGACGAAGTACCCGACGTAGCCGAGATAGCGGGCGGCCAGCGAACGCTTGCGGGACGAGCGCTTCCTGCGCCGCTCAGCCCGCCCTGTCGCGGGAGCGACCGGCTCGGGGTCCGCAGGCCGGGCGTCGACGAGACGAATGGAGGTCATGTGCGAGTTCCTTGGGTGCTACAGGTGTGGCTCATCACCCGGCGCGCACCGGCAAGGGCCGGGCCGGGGTGGGCGATGAGAGTCAGGGCAGGTCAGGACAGAGCGTCCGGACGGGCCTATACCTGCTGCACCACGGAACTGAGGGAACTCCGCCAGGGCGGAAGACCGGACGGAAGCGTCGGGGCCCAGAGCTGCGGCCGCATCGCGGCAAAGGCAGGGGTCAGCTCTTCCAGGGGAACGAGGTGCGGGCACGGCAGATCGCAGCCGTGCTCCGGATGGCCGGAAGCGCATGCCTCGGCGGAGTGTGAGTGCCCGGTGTCGCCGTCTGTCCCGCTAGGCCCCTCATCGCCAGGGTGGTGGGTCCCGGCGACCTCGGCGGACGCCGCGTGGGGCACGGTGGCGGCCCCGCCGGTGACGTGCGCGGAGGCACTGTCGGCTCCTGCGGCGTGGGTGTAGAGGAGGGCGAACAGCAGGGCGGCCAGCCACAGCACCCGCAGCGGATCCGCCGTGCGGCGGCTCCGCCTCGTGCTCGACACTGCCCGGCCCGTGACCATGCCGAGACCATATCCGGCGGCCGGAACCCGCTCTCCGGCAGCCCCCTGGTCGATCATGCGATGCGACGGTCTCCGTACGTTCGGGGACCCGGGCAGATGGTCCCGGCGAACTCACCCGTGCTCGGAACCACCCCCGGAGGACGCTCCGCAACCGGCGGTCACGGCCCGGAGCACTCCGCGAAGAGCGGCGGCACGGGCGGCAGTCCCACATCGCGCATCCCGGCATGGGCGGCTGCGACCGCCACGCCCCGGAGGCATCAGATCAGGCCGCTCTCTCAGGTCTTTTCGTACTCGTCGTGGCGGCGCAGCCAGTGAGTCTCCTCGCCCTCCTCGTGGCGGCCCAGCGGCGTGCGGTCGAGGAGGCCGTAGTAGGCCATGGCCGGCTCCAGGCCGCGGGCGGTGGTGGCGTACGTCCGGTAGACGGCGCCGTCCGACAGCGCGTAGCAGCTCAGCCCGGGGCCCTCGGTGACGTAGCCGAGCACGTCCGTGCCGCAGGCCTCCGCCATCTGACTCACGGTCGCCGGAACCTCGCCCTGGAGGAACGGCTTCAGCTCCTCCTCCGTGTACTGGAAGCCGAGGTCGCGGTGGAAGTCACTGCCGCCCGCGCAGACCCAGTCGAAGCTCCAGCCCATCCGCTCCCGGTAGGCGAGGAGCTTGTCGACCGGCGCCCGCGAGGAGCAGACCAGCGTCACGTCACGGGCCTTGATGTGGACCGCGTTGGGGTCGAGCGTGTCCGCGATCGAGGAGCACACCGGGCATCCGGCCTCGTACGGCGGGCCGAACATGAAGTGGTAGACGAGCAGCTGCGAGCGCCCCGCGAAGAGGTCCGCGAGCGACCTGGTCCCGCCCTCGGTCTCGAAGCGGTAGTCCTTCTCGACCCGCACCCACGGAAGGTCCCTCCGCTTGCGCGCGAGCTCGTCGCTGCGCCGCGTGAGCTCCTTCTCCTGCGCGAGCAGTTCGTCTCGGGCTGCCTCGAACTCCTCTTGCGTGCCGACCCTGTGCTCGCGCATGGCCCTTCTCTCCTGTGCGGGAGGAGAACACCCCATCGCGGTGGGCGGTCTCCCGCATCGGCTGCCTCGGCGACTGCACCGGCGTACCGGTACGGCTGCACCGGCGGTCCGGCCCTACGTCCACCGTACGCGCGGCGGCGGACCTTCGAGGGCGAGGTCGAACCGCCGGTCTTCGTCGTCTCCGACCGGCCGCGGCTGCAGCGTTTCCAGCCCCAGCCCCAGCCCCTGCACCGCTGATCCGCGGGCAGGTCGCCGGGGATCCGCCGGCGACGCCTTCGGCCGGCCTCCCGGTTTTGGGCCTTCCGGTTCTGTGATCTGCTGGAGAGGGCAGCTCGCGTCCTTGGGAGGCGTTCCATGCCGCACCTTCGCCTGGCACCTCCGGCACCTACGCGGCCGGGAGTCCTGCTGCCCGCGCGTGATCTGGCGGTCGCGTGGGTGCTGATGGTGCTGCTGGCCGCCCTGGCGTGGGTGCTCACCATCGGCCAGGCCCGTCACATGGGGATGGAGCCCGGCACCATGGGCCTGGCGCTGCCCCTCTTCCTGCTGCTGTGGGTCGTCATGATGGCGGCGATGATGCTGCCTTCCGTGGCACCCGTCGCCATCACCTGGGTCCGCGGGATCAACCGCCGTGCGGTCGGCCCCGGCCGCACCCTGCGGATCGCCGCGTTCGTCAGCGGCTACCTCCTCGCCTGGACCGCCTTCGGCCTGCTCGTGTACGCCGCACTGGCCGCGACCGGACACCTCGTGGACCGCAACCCCGGGGCGGGCCGCTGGATCGGCGCCACCGCCTTCCTCCTCGCGGCGGTTCAGCAGTTCGGGCCGCTGAAAAGCGTCTGCCTGCGGCACTGCCGCAACCCGATGTTCCAGCTGGTCCAGTACTCGCGCTTCCGTCCCTGGGCCAAGGACCTGCGGGTCGGTGCGCATCACGGGCTCTACTGCGTCGGATGCTGCTGGGGCCTGATGATCGTCCTGATCCCGCTCGGCGTCATGAACCTGGCCGCGATGGCCGTACTCGCGGCGCTGATCTTCCTGGAAAAGCTCTGGCGGCAAGGGCCCTGGCTGGCCTGGGCCGTCGGCTTCGTCTTCCTCGTCCTGGCCGTGCTCGCCCCCTTCCAGGACTGGCTGCTGCCCGGCCTGGAGATGTCCGGTCCGTCCATGGACCAGATGACCGGCTGGACAGGCCGGACCGGCTGAGGCAGCTCCCGGGCTGTTGCCCACGTGGCAGCAGGAGGAGAATTGAAGGCGAGGTTCCACCGAGCTCCGGTGTTGGCGTCCGGCGTGGCCTTGCCGACCAGGCGGTTCTTGCCCGTGCGGGCCATCAGGAGGCGATGAGATGTCCGAGACGACGGCGACTGTTCCGAGATGGCACACGGCCGGTGACTGGTTCGATACGTGCAGGTGCAGTGTTCCCTGCCCTTGTTCTTTCGCCCAGCTGCCCACCGACGGCGAATGCGACGGTGTCCTGGCCTGGCACATACGCGAGGGTAACTACGGTGAGGTGCGCCTGGACGGCCTCAACGTACTGATGCTCGGCTCCTTCGTCGGCAACGTGTGGGCCGAGCACACCGATACGTACGCGGCCGTCTTCCTCGACGAGCGCGCCGACGATGCGCAGCGCGAAGCCCTTCAGATGATCTTCGGCGGCCAGGCCGGAAGCTGGCCCGCCGAGATGGTGGGCATGATGGACGCCGAGATGCGGGGCATGGACTTCGCCCCGATCCGGATCGAGGTCGACGAGGACCTCGGCAGCTGGCGCGCCACGATCCCCGGCCGGGTCGAGGCGAGCGCCGTGGCACTGACCGGACCGACGACACCTGACGGCGCCCGGGTCCAGTCGACCAACCTGCCGGGCTCGGAGACCGGGCCGGGGCAGGTCGCGACCTGGGGCCGCTCGACGGCGGACCGCGCCGATGCCTTCGGCTTCCACTGGAGCAGGGAGGGCCGGTCCAGCAAACACATCACCTTCGACTGGACGGGCCCCGACCAGGGCGACGGGCACTGACCCCGGCCCCCAGCGCCACTCCGGCGGATCCCGCGGCTCTCGTATGACGGAAGTCTTACGTGCACGCGTGGGAGCCCGCCGCGGGGTTCGGCACTGCGTAGCGTCCTGGGCATGCGCGTACTCGTCACCGGAGGGGCCGGGTTCATCGGCTCCCACATCGTCACCGCCCTCAAGGCCCGCGGGCACGTCCCCGTCGTCCTCGATGCCCTGCTGCCCGCCGCCCACCCCGGCACACCGCCCCTGCCCGACGCCGAGTTTGTGCGCGCAGACGTACGGGACGCCGACGCGGTCCGGGCGGCGCTGAGCGGAGTGGACGCGGTGTGCCACCAGGCGGCGATGGTCGGCCTCGGGAAGGACTTCGCCGACGCCCCCGAGTACGTCGGCTGCAACGACCTCGGGACGGCGGTGCTGCTGGCGGAGATGGCGGCCGCCTCGGTCCGGGAACTCGTGCTCGCCGGGTCGATGGTGGTCTACGGAGAGGGCCGGTACACCTGCGAGCGGCACGGAACGGTACGCCCCGGGGCGCGGCGGACCCAGGACCTCACGACAGGGTGTTTCGAGCCGCGCTGCCCCGACTGCGGAGCCGAGCTCGCGCCGGGCCTGGTCGGCGAGGACGCGCCGACCGATCCGCGGAACGTGTACGCGACGACGAAACTGGCCCAGGAGCACCTGGCGGCGAACTGGGCCCGGTGCACGGAGGGCAGTGCGGTGTCGCTGCGCTACCACAACGTGTACGGGCCGGGGATGCCGCGCGACACCCCCTACGCCGGGGTGGCTTCGTTCTTCCGGTCCGCGCTCGCCAGGGGTGAGGCCCCACGGGTCTTCGAGGACGGTCGGCAGCGGCGCGACTTCGTCCATGTCTCGGACGTGGCCTCGGCGAACGTGGTGGCGCTGGAGGCGGTCGGCGGTATGTCTGCCGGACGGCTGAGCGCGTACAACACCGGCAGCGGGGATCCGCACACGGTGGGAGAGATGGCTTCGGAACTCGCCTCGGCGCACGGCGGACCGGCACCGCTGGTCACGGGCGAGTTCCGCCTGGGCGACGTACGGCACATCACCGCCGACTCCACCCGGCTGCGCAACGAGCTGGGCTGGCGTCCTGCGGTCGGCTTCGCCGAAGGAATGGCCGAGTTCGCGCGGGCCGGACAGCGCGCATCGGCGGGGGCTGTCGGCTGAGCTCGTCGTGCTCGTCGTGCTCGTCGTGCTCGACGAGCTTCGGCTTCCGGGTGTCCTCGTCCGTGGCGCTGCAGCCCTCGGTCTGCTGCAGAGCGGCGACTCCGGGGTCCGCGCGACACGGCCTACGCAGGGGCCGGGAGGGTCAGTTCGAAGCGGCAGCCGCCGGGGACGTTGTGGACGTCGGCGTGGCCGGAGTGGGCCTCGACGATGCCGCGGACGATGGCCAGGCCCAGGCCGGCGCCCGACGGAGGCGTACGCGCCTGGGAGCCGCGCCAGCCCGTGTCGAAGACGCGGGGCAGGTCCTCCTCCGGGATGCCGCCGCAGGCATCGGTGACGGACAGCACCACCGCGTCCGCGCGGCGTTCGGCGGCGATCGCGACGGTGCCGTCGGCCGGGGTGTGGCGGATGGCGTTGACCAGCAGGTTGGACAGCACCCGGGTCATCTCCTTGCCGTCCACCTCCACCGGGAGCGGGGCGACGCCCCCGCCCGCCAGCCGTACCCGGTGTTCGCGGGCCAGGGCGTCGGCGCCCGCCAGCGCGTCGCCCACCAGGTCGTAGAGGGACATCCGGGTGGGGCTGAGGGAGAGCGCCCCGGCGTGGATCCGGGACAGCTCGAACAGGTCGGTGACCATGGAGTTGAGGCGTTCCACCTCGGCGCGCATCTGCTGGTGGTAGCGGGCCGGATCGGCCGCCATGCCGTCCTCGAGCGCCTCCGACATGGCGCGCAGCCCGGCCAGCGGGGTCCGCAGGTCGTGCGAGATCCAGGCCACGAGCTCCCGCCTGGAGGTCTCCAGGGCCCGCTCGCGTTCACGTGAGGCCACCAGGCGCTCGCTGGTGAGGGCCAGTTCGCGGCTCAGCGCCGCGAGTTCGGCGGGCGCCGGCACGGTGGGAGCCGTGAAGGTGCCCGCCTCCCCGAAATCATGCGCCGCACCGACGAGTTCCCGGCAGCGCAGCACGACCTGGCGGCCCAGCAGCAGGGCGGTGCCGAGCGACACGGCGGCTGCCATCGCGACGACCGTGGTCACCACGGCGAGGTCGTGGGAGGACAGGAACATCGCCCAGGCGACCGCGAGCGTCCCGGTGAGCATCGCGGACACGGCGACCGCCGCGACGACCGCGAGGGACACGGCGACGCTCCGCCGGCGCAGGACCCGCAGCGCGACGGCGCCGAACAGCCCGGCGGCTGCCGCGCCGAGGAAGGCGTACAGGGCGATCAGCAGCAGGTCACGCACGGCCGTCCTCCGCCCGTGTCCCGGCTCCGGCCGTCGGCCGGTCGGACGCGTACGGGCCTGCCTCGAAGCGGTATCCGGCGCCCCAGACCGTCCGGATCAGCTGCGGATCGGCCGGATCCTTCTCGATCTTGCTCCGTAGCCTGCGGACGTGCACGGTGACGGTGGAGAGGTCGCCGAAGTCCCAGCCCCAGACCTCGCGCATCAGCCGCTCCCGGTCGCAGACCTGCCCGGGGTGCCGCAGGAAGTAGACGAGGAGGTCGAACTCCCTCAATGTGAGGGGCAGTTCCGCTCCGTCCCGCGTCGCCCGGCGGGCGGCGGGGTCCACCGCCAGGCCGGCCGCCATCAGGCGCGGCTCGCCGGCGGGAGCTGCCGAGGACGCCCTGCGCAGGACCGACCGCACGCGCAGGACCAGCTCGCGCGGGCTGAAGGGTTTGGTCACGTAGTCGTCCGCGCCCACCTCCAGGCCCAGGATCCGGTCGTCCTCGTCGCCGCGCGCGGTGAGCATGACCACGGGTACGGAAGGCCTCCCGTCCGCCCGGGCCCGCAGCCGGCGGCAGACCTCCAGGCCGTCCATGCCGGGCAGCATGAGGTCGAGGACGACGAGGTCCGGCCGGTGCCGGGCGGCGGCATCGAGGGCGGCCGGGCCGTCCGCGGCACGTTCCACGGTGTAGCCGGCCCGCTCCAGATATCCGGCCACGACCTCCGAGACGGTCGGATCGTCGTCCACCACGAGAACGCGGCCCGTGACGTCGCCGTGGGAGGGACCGGGGTCGGCTTCGTTGCTGGGTGCCATGCCTCCAGAGTGTCATCGCTGCGTCCCGGGGTGGACCCCGGTCCGCCCCGTGCGACGCGGCGTCCGCATTTCGTAAGGTCTGCGGGCGCCTTTCCTCGCCTTCCGGTTCCTACGGTGTGGAGGGTGACTTCTTCTGCTTGTCGTCCGCCCCGCGCGGACCTCGTACTGCCGTGCCTCGACGAGGCGGAGGCCCTGCCCTGGGTGCTGGCGCGGGTGCCGGCCGGATGGCGGGCCATCGTCGTCGACAACGGCTCCACCGACGGCTCCGCGGACATCGCCAGCTCCCTCGGCGCCACCGTCGTGCACGAGCCCCGGCGCGGCTTCGGGGCCGCCTGCCACGCCGGGCTGCTCGCCGCGCGCGCCGAGCTGGTCTGCTTCTGCGACTGTGACGCCTCCATGGACCCCGGTCTGCTCGGATCCATGGCCGAGCGGGTCGCGGCCGGCGAAGCGGACCTTCTGCTGGGCCGACGGCGCCCGCAGGGGCGCGGCGCATGGCCCGCCCACGCCCGGGCGGGGA
The DNA here is from genome assembly GCF_045160965.1 of Streptomyces sp. NBC_00207. Taxonomy (NCBI): domain Bacteria; kingdom Bacillati; phylum Actinomycetota; class Actinomycetes; order Kitasatosporales; family Streptomycetaceae; genus Streptomyces; species Streptomyces sp. NBC_00207. The sequence goes on from NZ_CP130715.1 coordinate 1,773,273, forward strand.
ACTTCGCCCTGTCCCGGATGCTGCGCCGCCGCACCGCACTCCGGCTGCACGACCTCGGCCCGATGCGGGTCGCGCGCCGCGAGGCGCTGCTCGGCCTGGAGCTGACGGACCGGCGCAGCGGCTACCCGCTCCAGATGGTCGTACGGGCCGCCGATGCGGGCTGGCGAGTGGCCGAGACGGACATCCCCTACCTGCCCCGGTCGGGGAAGTCCAAGGTCACCGGAACCTGGCGGGGTACGTGGCACGCGGTGCGGGACATGCGCCGGGTACTGGCCGAGCCACCGGGCACCCGACCCGCACCGGCCGGGGGGACTTCGGCATGAGCACCCTCCTCGTCATCGCCAAGGCCCCGGTCGCAGGCCGCGTGAAGACCCGTCTGACTCCGGTGTTCACCCCGCAGCAGGCGGCGGATCTGGCCCTCGCCTCGCTGCAGGACACCCTCGCCGCGGTCCTGGCCACCCCGGCCCGGCGCCGTGTCCTGGTCCTGGACGGAGAGCCGGGACCCTGGCTGCCGGAGGGGATCGAGGTCGTCCCGCAGTGCACGGGCGGCCTGGACGCCCGGCTGGCCGCCGCGTTCGCGCTGACCGACGGGCCGGCCCTGCTCATCGGGATGGACACCCCGCAGGTCACTCCCGGCCTCCTCGCGTCCGGACTCGACTTCACGGAGGCGGACGCCTGGTTCGGGCCGGCCGACGACGGGGGGTTCTGGGCACTCGGCCTGGCCGCTCCCGACCCGGACCTCCTCCTCGGCGTGCCGATGTCCGTGGTGCACACGGGTGAGATCCAGCGGCGCCGGCTGAGCGATGCGGGGCTGGCCGTAAGGGATCTGCCCGAGCTGTGCGACGTGGACACACCCGCCGACGCGAAGCGGGTCGCCGCGGCCGCACCTCGGACCCGTTTCGCCGCCCTGCACTCCGGCCTGTGCGCGGTGACACGATGACCGCACAGCTCACCGAACCCTCCACCCGCGCCTGGCAGGCCGACCCGTACGCCGACGCGCTGCGCGTCGGCCGGGGCCCGCTCTACCTCCGCCGTCACGACGGCTGGCTGCTGCCGCTCGAAGTGGAGCGGTGGTGCGCAGAGCCCGACGCGGCCGACGACACCGTCCTGGCCCGATGCACCGGGCCCGTCCTCGACATCGGCTGCGGCCCGGGCCGTCTGGTCGCCGCCCTCGCCCGGCTCGGTCGCACGGCACTCGGCGTGGACGTCACCCCCGAGGCGGTGGCCCGTACCGTGCGGGCGGGTGGCAGCGCCCTGTGCCGGTCGGTGTTCGACCCGCTTCCCGGCGAGGGCGGTTGGGGCACGGTCCTGCTCATCGACGGCAACATCGGCATCGGCGGGGACCCTGCCGGGCTGCTGCGCCGGGCCGGCGAACTGACCGCACCCGGCGGCTGCCTGCTCGTCGAGGTGGCCACGGCCGACGTCGACGAGCGCGTCGAGGTGTCCGTCGAGGACGGCAACGGCGGACGGGGAACGGCCTTCCGGTGGGCCCGGCTCGGTGCCCGCGCCCTGCGCGCCGAGGCGAGGGCCGCGGGCTGGACTCCGTACGACACGTGGCAGGCGGCGGGCCGGCAGTTCGTGCACCTCACCCGCTGACAGCTCCTGCGCGAAGAACCGCCGGGGTGGGGTCCGCACTTCTGCGGATCCCACCCCGGCGGATGCTCGCGCGGCGCTCTGCTCATGCGCTCCGGCGCGCCCTGCGCAGCACGGCACGCACACCGGTGTGGGCGAGGGTGAACAGCGCGATGGCGGCCAAGGCGAGCAGCCAGTTGCGCAGGTAGTCGAGCGGCAGGACGGTGGGGTTGGCCACCCCGCCGGGTCGCAGGAGCGGAGGCAGGGCGACCGCCGTCACCGAACCCGCGACGATGAGGCCCCCACGCGGTACCCCGCGCAGGCGCACTCCCGCCGCGGCGGCGAGCGCGGCGATCGCGATCACGAGCGGTGCGAGGAACCCGTCGTGCACCGCGACCGCTCCCCCGAGCCAGACGGCGATCCGCCACGGCTCGGGCTGCCGGAGCAGCAGAAAGCCGCCCCAGGCCGCGCACATCAGCCCGACCCCGCCCGTCACGTAACGGAAACCCATCACATGACCTCCAGTCGGCCGACCCACTTGGTCTGCAGGACGCCGGGCCGGTTCGGGGCGATGATCCGCGCCGGGTAGCCGTGGTCCAGGGACAGCACCTCGCCGTTCAGCCGCAGCGCGAGCAGCGTGAGCGGGTCCTGCGCGTAGAGGCGGCCCATCTCCATCATCCGGTAGGCGCCCGCCGCCTCCAGGGAGACCACCCGGGCCCGCGCACCCGGGCCACCGCCCGCACGCTCCAGGAGGTCGCGTACCCGTACTCCGGTCCAGTGGGCGGACTTGCTCCAGCCCTCGACGCAGGCGATGGGCAGGGTGACCTCGTGCTGTGGCATGGCGCGCAGCTCATCCAGCGTGAGGGTGTACGGGCGCGGCCCGTCCACGGTCAGCAGCCAGCCGGTCAGCGAGGCCTCCGTGACACGAGCCGCGGCGGCCGTACGGTTCACGGGCAGCCCCTGGACCCCGTGGGCGGGGCTGCGCGGGCCGAACAGCTCCAGCGGGCCGAGCGCGGTGACGGACTGTCCGACCGTGGTGAGCGTGACCGCTCCGACCGCGGCCGTGACGCCGAGGAGGAGCTGCCTGCGGTCCGGCCCGTCGGCCTCGGGCAGGGCCAGGGTTCCGGGGGAACGGCGCCTGAAGTGGGCCCGGATCTGCGGCCATTGCACGGCGACGTGCAGGAGCAGCGAGCCCAGGAGGAGCCAGGCGACCGCGTAGTGGACGGGAACGAAGTTGAAGAGCCAGGGGTACCACTGGAAGGTGTTCAGCAGCCCGGTGAACAGCTCGAACAGTGCGGCGGCGACGAGGACGGCCACGGAGATGCGCTCCAGGGCGTGGAGAACCGATCGCACCGGAGGCCAGGCGAACAACCGCGGGTAAACGGCCCACAGTTTGGCCAGCAGCAGGGGGACCGCGGCGATCCCGGAGGCCACGTGCAGGCCCTGGGTGAGCCGGTAGCCCCAGTACGGGCGGCTCGGCAGCCGGTCGGCCAGCCATCCCGGCGGGTGCTGGAGGTAGTGGCTCAGGACACCGGTCGCGAAGCAGACGACCATGGCCAGGCCGAGCCAGCGGCCGATCGTGGTCGCGGTGCGGGCATCGTGCAGGCGCGCCTTGAAGGTGACGGGCGGCCCCGGAGGCAGGGTGAAACGCATGCCCCCATCACACCCTCGACGGGGCCGGTGCGGGGTGCCGGAACTCCTTACGAAACACGGACGCTCGCGGCGCCCGCAGCCGTCGGAGGGCCGATTCCTGCAACGCTTCCGCAGGTGAAGCCCCTTACCCCGCGCACTGCGTCGGCCGCCGCCGTCCTCGCCGTCGCCGCCCTCACGGCTGTTCTCTCCCTCACCGTCCGGTACGGGGGCTACTTCAGCGACCCCGTCGGCCTGTTCTGGTGGTACACGGCCTGCTGGGCGCTCTTCGCCGTGGCCCTGCTGGCACTGCGCCGGGTCCCGGCCCGCCGGGTCGCGTGGCTGATCGCGGCGGGGGCGGTCGCCGTCACGGCGACAGGGCTGTGGGGACCGCCCAGGACCAGCACCGACTCGTACCGCTACGCCTGGGACGGCCGCGTCCAGTCCGCCGGCATCTCCCCGTACGACCACACCCCCCAGGACCCGGCGCTCGCCCGGCTGCGCGACCCCTGGCTCTTCCCCACGGGCGCCGCCTGCCAGGGCCCCGGCCTCGCCCCGATCCCCCACACCGGCAGTGCACCCCACTGCACCCGCATCAACAGGCCCGCCGTCCACACCATCTACCCGCCCGTCGCCGAGGCGTACTTCCTGGCCGTGGACCGGCTCTCCCCCGACGGTGCCCGGCACAAGCCGCTCCAGGCGGGCGCCGCCCTGATCTCCCTCGGCGTCACGGGCGTGCTCCTCCTGATCCTGCGACGGCGCGGCGACGACCTGCGCAAGGCCGCGTACTGGGCCTGGTGCCCGGCCGTCCCTCTGGAGGCGGTCAACAACGCGCACGTCGACGTCCTCGGCGTGCTCCTCGCGATCGCCGGGCTCGGCCTCGTCGCCTCCCGCTCACCGACCCGGCGGGCAGCGGGCGGAGTACTGATCGGCGCCGCCATCGCCACGAAGCTGATGCCGGCCGTCGTCCTCCCCGGCGCCCTGTCCGGGGTCCGCCGCCTCCGCGACGCGGCCGCCGTCCTCCTGCCCGCCACCGCCTTCGTCGTGCTCGCCTACCTCCCCTACGTCCTCCTCTCGCACGGCTCGGTCTTCGGCTACCTCGGCGGCTACGTCGAGGAGGAGGGCTACGAGGACCCCTCGGCCGGATCCCGCTACTCGCTCCTGCGCCTGGTCCTGCCCGACACCTGGGCGTTCCCCGCCCTGGTGGCCGTCATCGCCGGCCTGTCCCTGTACGTGATGTGGCGGGGGGACCCGCGGCGTCCGTGGAAGGGCGCCCTCACGGTCACCGGCTGGGCGTTCGTCCTCCTCACCCCCGGCTACTCCTGGTACGTGCTGCTCCTCATCGCACTCGTCGCCCTCGACGGCCGCTGGGAATGGCTGGGCACCGCGCTCGCGGGCGCCGCCGTCTACGTCCTCGGCCCGGCCTTCGGGCACCAGCCGACGCTGAGCAACCTCGCCTACGGCGCCGCGGCTGCCCTCGTCGTCGTGATGAGCCGGGTCCGACGAGGAGCCACCACTCGGGCGGTCGACCGCCCGGCCGCGCCAACACGGCAAGACGCTCCGCGCCACTGACCCGGGAAACGGCACACGACGGCCGGCGCCGCTCACTCCCCGAGGAGGCGGCGGGCTTCCGAGAGCAGGCGCAGGAGTTCGGTGCGCGGAGGGTCGTCCGGGTCGTCCGGGGCCGGCCGGGGCGCGTGGGTGGTCAGGACGTGCAGGGCGACGGCGGCCTGACGGGCGAAGAGGCCCAGCAGGTCGAGCTCCGGCAGGCCGGACCGGGCCTGTGGGGACGGGTCGAGCACCTCCAGGACGCCGAGGATCCGGTCCCCGCGGATGAGAGGGGCGGCCATCAGCGCGTTCGGGACGTAGCCCGTGGACTCGGCGATGTCCCGGTCGAAGGAAGCACTGTCGTGCAGGTCGTCGACCACCATCGGCTCCCCCGAGGCGGCGACCCACCCGGCGATCCCCCGGCCCGCCGGGAACCGCCGACCCACCAGGAACTCCTGTCCCTGCCCGGAGACGGCCTCGAAGATGAGCTCGTCCGCCGTGGCGTCCAGGAGCATGATGGAGCTCGCCTGCGCGCCGAAGATGGCGCGCGCGGTGTCCACCACCGACTGCAAGAGCTCCGCCACCGCCGGATCGGGCCGGGGTGCTGCGGACACGGCAGGGGCGATCGTCTGAGCCATGGGGCTTCCCTTCCGGCGCCGGTCGTTACCGGCGTCCGTGGACACGGACGTTGGCTGCGGACAGGTAGAGGGCGTTCTTCAGCTGGAACGGCGTCAGCCGGGGGCCGCTCGACAGGATCCGCGCGCAGAGCCCCGCGATGAACGGGGTGGCGAAGCTGTTGCCGGAGCTGCGGATCGACGTGCCGCCGAGCCACGCCACCTGGACCCTCTGGCCGGGGGCGAAGAACTCCACCGGGGGCTCGGGGTTGTACAGGTGGAGATCCGGGTCGTCCTCCTGGTGGCTGCCGACCGAGATCACCGAGGAGAAGCGCCAGGGAAAGCTCTCCACGCGCGTGTTGTGCGCGGCGGCCACGATCACGGTCTGCTGGAAGTAGGCCTCGTCGGCCAGTCGGCGCAGCTCGTCCACGAAGCGGTCGTGGGTGGTGGACAGGCTCAGGTTCACCACGTCGAACCGCTGGCGCACGGCCCACCGGATTCCTTCGAGCAGGACGTCCCCGCTGCCGGAGAACCGGTCGCCGAGCACCCGGATGCTGGACAGCTCGCAGTCCGGAGCGGTGCGCCGGATGATCCCGGCGCAGGCGGTGCCGTGACCGCAGGCGTCCCCCTCCTCCGTCTCCTCGACGTGGACCCCGTCGGCGTCCTTGAAGACCCGCCATGACTGTGCGACCGGGCCGACCATGGGGTGGTCCCGTTCGACACCCGAATCGACCACGCAGACGCGTACGCCGCGCCCGGTACCTCCGAGGAGGCCCGTCTCGGGCGGGTCGGGCGGGCCGTCGGCCTCCACGGGTACGTCTGCGGGGCCCCGTCCCCGCAGGCCCCAGGTGAGTGCGGGCGCCGGCACCGGTTGCCGCGCGGCCGTCATCGTGGGGCTTCCATTCCGGCTCCGGTGACTCGTCCGGCGGCGGGGCCGTGCCCGGGCGGGCGGATGCGGCAGCGGGAGACCAGGGCCTCGGCCTGGCGTACGGCGGGGAGATGGCCCTTCACCGCGAAGCGCCGGCGGGCGCGCGTCGCCGCCGCGGCTGCGTCGGCCGGGCGCCCCAGCGCGAGGGCGGTACGGGCGAGGTCGAGGGCGGCGGTGCCCTGGACGATGGGCGAGTCGGTGCGGGCGGCGGTGGCGAGCGCCCTGGCGGCCAGCCGGGTGGCGGTCGCGGCCTGCCCCCGCGCGGCGGCGATCCGGGCGCACAGGCCGTCGAGGTCCGCCGACTCGGCCCGCGGCCGGGCCGGCTGCGCCCGCTCCCCCTCCAGTTCGGCGAGGGTGCCGCGGGCGGTACGCCAGTCGCCGAGGTCCAGCCGGATGCGGGCGGCGTCCAGCAGGGCACTGCGCAGCAACGCCGTGGCGCCCAGGTCCCGCGCGGCGGCGGCGGCCCGCTCCAGGCTCAGGAGCGCCTCCTCCCGGCGGCCGGTCAGGTCGGCCACGGTCGCGGTGAAGATCGGCAGGAAGGCGTCGGCCTCGGCGTAGCCCAGCCTCTTCGCGAGGTGCTCCGCCTCCGCGAGGCAGGCCAGGGCCCCGTCACGGTCGTCGTGGAGGGCCAGCACCACCGCCAGCGGGCAGTTGAGCGTCAGCCGGACGGCCCGGCGACCGGCCCCCTGGTCGGCAAGGAGCTCGCGGCAGCGGGCCACCGCGTCCGCGACCGGTTGGGGGCCGCGCCAGAGCGAGACCCCCAACGCGCCGAGAGCCGCGGCCCGCTCCGGCTCGGCGTCGGCGCGTACGGCGTGGTCCAGCGCGCAGGCGAGCAGTCGCTCCGCCGCCCGGTGCCGGCCTTGTTCCTGGGCGCGCTGAGCGAGCCGCAGGCAGGCCCTGGCCTGGCCGAGGTCGTCGCCGGCCGCCGCGAAGACCGGCAGGGTGGCGCCGGCGGCCTCGGCCGGCGACTCGCCCGGCCCCGCGGACCTGCCGACCGAGGCCAGGGCGAGGCGGGCGTGCGCGGTCTCCACCACCTCCCCGCCGCCGGCCAGGGCCTCGGCCAGCACCTCTTCGAGCAGCGCTCTGCCTTCCGTGCCGCGCCCCAGGTCCAGCAGCGTCTGGCCGAGCCGGCGACGTGTCGCCGTGCTTCCCGGCTCGCCCGCCGCATACCGGGCCGTGGCCCTGGACAGCACGTCGGCCGCCCACACGGGGTCGGCGTGGGCCAGTGCCAGCCGCCCGGCCTCGGCGAGCGCGTCGGCGGCGCGCCGGCGCAGCCCGTCGGTGTGCGCGTCCTGGGCGCCCAGCTCGACCCGATGGCGGTACGCCTGTTCCAGATGGCCCCCGACCGCCGCGCTGCCCCGCTGCCGGACCGAGTCCAGTCGGGCCGCCCGTTCGTGCCGGTCGGCCCGGTCCTGCTTGGACTGGCTGGCGTAGACGACCTCCTGGATCAGCCCTCCGGCGAAGCGGAACGCCCCGCCGTCCGGCCTGATCAGTCGGTGCCGGACCAGCCGGTGCAGCAGGGGCCGGAGCTCGGACCCGGTCCACCCCGGCGCGGGATGTCCGGCGAGCGCCGTCAGTTCACCGGCGGTGAAGTCGCCGCCCAGGACGGACGCCAGGCCCAGGGCCTGGTGCTCGGGCGGATCGAGCGCGTCGATCCGGGCGCCGATCAGGGCCTGGAGCGGGAGCGGGACGCTGTCCGCGCCGACCGGGTCGCCCGCGGCCAGCAACTGCTCCAGGTGCAGCGGGTTTCCGCCCACCCGTGCCAGGACCTGGGGGGCGAGCGGCTCGCCGGGCGCCGCGCCCCCGGTCAGCTCGGCCGCGAGGAGCTGTGCCTCAGCGTCGGAGAGCCCGCCGAGCGGCACGGTGCCCAAGGCCAGCTCGGGTCGTACGTCGAACAGTTGGGGGCGGGTGAGCAGAATGATCAGTACGGCCGCGTCGGTGAGTACCCGCAGCAGCCGGTCGAGGGCGTCGAAGAGCGGCTGCGCGGCCCAGTGACAGTCGTCGATCACCAGCACCACGGGCTCCGCTTCGGAGAGCCCGGCGAGGACCTTGGCGAGCGCGGCGCAGGTGTCCGCCGGCGACGGGTTGGGCGTCCCGTTCAGGAGCAGGCCTTGGTGGAGCAGGTCGAGTTCGGGCGACGGCAGGGCCGTGCCGCCGGTCCTCAGCAGGTCGGCCACGGCGTCGGCGAGCGGTCCGAGGCTGGGCTGTTCGCCACGTGCCCGGCAGCGCCCGACGCCGTGCCGTGGGCCGCCGGCGGTGGCCGTGGCCCTGTGGAGCCACTCGCGCACGAGTCTGGTCTTGCCCTGGCCCGCCTCCCCGCCGACCACCAGGCGATCGGCCCGGCGGGTCCGCACCACACGGTCCAGCGTCCGCTCGATCAGGGCGAGTTCGCGGCTCCTCCCGATGAATGCGAGGTCGAACCGGCGCAGCGCCTCGGGGCCCTCCTCCTCGTCCAGGCCGAGCAGGCGGTGACCAGTGACCCGGTCGCTCTTGCCCTTGAGCAGCAGCGGGCCGGTCTCCGTCGTCCGGACGCCCGGCCCGGCGGCCGCCAGGGTGTCCGGGCCGATGAGGATCTCCCCGGCGGCGGCGTTCTGTTCCAGGCGCGCGGCGACGTTGACCACCTCGCCGGAGACCATCGCCTGCCGCAGGGTTGCCGAACCCGTCACCGCCTGACCGGTGTTGAGACCGATGCGCATCTCCAGCCGTACGCCGACGCCCTGCTCCAGCCGGACGTTGAGCCCGGCCAGCGCCTCCCGCATGGCCAGGGCGGCGGCGACGGCCCGGCGGGCGTCGTCCTCCCGCACGGTCGGCACGCCGAAGACGGCCATCACGGCGTCCCCGATGAACTTCTCCACGGTGCCGCCCTGCTCCTCGATCCGCTGCCTCATCAGGTCGAACCAGCGGAGCGTCACCGAGCGCAGGGTCTCCGCGTCCAGTGCGCCGGAGAGCGCTGTGGAACCCACCAGGTCGCAGAAGAGGACGGTCACCACCTTGCGGCCGGTCGGCTTGGCCGTGACCGGCCCGAGGGCGCACGGGCTGCCGCAGTAGGGGCAGAACCGGGCGTCGGGCGGCAGTGCCCTCCGGCACGAGGTGCAAGGCATGGATTCCTCCGGTGGACGCGGGACCGCGGGGCGGCCGGGGTCAGAAGAGAGCGCCGCCCGCCACGTCGGCATGGGCCTGCACCTCGGGAGCCGCCGCGTCGAGCCGCCCCCTGATGTCGACGAGCAGAGCCAGTTCCTCCGGGGCCAGCGCGCGCAGGACCTCGTACTGCTCTTCGCTGAGGGCGTCGAGTTCGAACCCCGCGGCGGCCAGCGCCTCCAGGGTGGGCTCGGACGGGGAATCGCCGGACGAGGCGTCGTCGTACGGGATGGAGTCCTCGGTCACGGGTGTCCTCCGGGGTCGGCGGCGAGGGAGAGGAAGAGCCGGGTGAGCAGGTTCGCCGTGTGCAGCGCGCTGACGGAGACGGCGGTCTGCCGGGCCGGGGTCGGCGCGAGTTCGTCGAGCACCCGGTGAAGGTCGTCGAGGTGGCCGCCGTCGAGCTCGGCGTGTTCCCTGAGGGTGCGGAACGCGCTGTCGGGGAGCCCGGTGGCCTCGGTGAGGCGGTCGGCGAGCCGGGGCCCGGGGGCGTTGCCCTCCAGGACCGCGATGTACCCGAGCAGCGTGACGGGGTGCTCGTGCTCGATCCGGTAGTACTGCGCCCCGGCCAGTTCGACGACGGCGGGGTGCGGCACGGCGGCCGGCCCGGCACCGGCGGCGGCGAGGTCCTCGAGCAGCCAGGTGTCGTGGTCGCGCTCTTCCTCGGCGTGGCGGGTGTAGTACGCCGCGAGGCTCCGCGCGGCCGGGTCGTCCAGTTCGGCGCACCGCTCGGCGGCCCGCTCCAGCAGCGGAACCGAGGCCCGTACGAGCGGGTGCATGGCGGCCAGGTAGCGGAGGTATCGCTGCCGCAGTCCGTCCGGCCGCCAGAGGACCGCGGTCGCGGCCCTCAGGACGGGGGTGGTGGGCGTGAGCTTGGTCCTGAGCGCGAGGGATGCGGTGGCGGTCATCGACGGCTCTTCTCCTCTGCGGGAAGCGACTCGACCAGGTGCGCGTAGCGGGCGCAGCCCAGGCGACTCACCAGGGCGGCGGGTCCGGCGGCGAGCTGCTGCTCCGCGCTGAGCCGGTCGAGGAGTTCGCCGACCCGGCCGCCGGCGTCGCGGGCCGCGCCCGCGAGGACGTCGGGGCGGTCGGCGAGTGCGTGACAGCTGCGGCAGTAGCCGGCCGGGGCGGGCGAGGTCCCGTAGCGGGCGTGCAGCCGCTGGGGGCCGACGGAGCGCAGCATCCGCAGCACCGGGGAGCCGAGGGAGCGCTCGCGGACGGCCGGCCAGTCGTCTTCGGCGATGTGTCCGAGCCGCAGGTGCCCGGGAACGGGGCGGCGGTCCACCGTCCACTGGTTGCAGCAGGCGGCCACGGTCCCGTCGAAGGCGACCACCGGCCAGGCCGCGAGGGTACACGGCGCCGCCAGGGAGCCGTCCGGTCCGGCCGGTGTCGCCCGGACGAGGCCCGCGGCGCGGCCGAGCGGCCGGACCTCGTTGACGAGCAGGGGCACCCGGCCGCCGAAGACGCGGCGGACGTCCGCGACGGCGTCCGCCAGGTACGGGTCGTCGGGTCCGGTACCGGTGAGGTGGACGCTGGCGGGGATCCCGGCGTCGAGCACGGCCCGGAGGGCGCGCAGCACCTCCGGGCGGGGGACCTCGCGCTCGTGGTGGACGTCCAGGCTCGCCGAGAAGTGGTCGAGGGCCGTGATCGCTCGCATGATCCGGTCCGGGACGCGTCCGTCACGGGCGAAGAACATTCCGCTGAGCAGCGCCACGCGGGAGCCCGCGGCGCGGGCGAGACCGGCCAGGCGAGCGGCCAGTTCGGGCAACAGCAGCGGTTCGCCGCCGGTCAGCATGACCACCTCGGGGCGGTCCTGCGCGCCGAACGAACCGATGAAGCGCAGCAGGTGTTCCGGGTCGGGCTGATCGGAGACCGCCATGGAGGAGCTGGTGGAGCAGTGTGCGCAGCTCATGGGGCAGCGGCGGGTGAGCGCGACCAGCAGGCCACCACAGGGCACCGGCCGCAGGCCGATGAGCTCCGCCAGTTCCACGTCTCCTCCTCCGTGCTCGTGCCGCGCGCTCGTGCCGCGCGCGGATCATGGCCCGGATCGTGCCCGCGGGCGCCAGACTTCCGGTTCACGAACGCCTGGTGATCGGTTGGTCCGCAGGTCGACGCAGGCGGACGCCGGGGCACGGCGGGGCGTGCGGCGGGGTTTTGGGGTCGTCCCCGGTCCGTGTGGTCGGCGTATACCGGCGCCGAACCGGTGGCCAGGCGTTCCCGTACCGGACGTCCGTACGTTTCTTCTCAGCCGGCGAAACGACGCCGTCGACAAAGGAGAAGAACATGCCCGAGAACACGAACCCCGAGACCGAGAACGAGGACATCGAGGTCGTCGCCCACAGCGAGGACGAAGAGGCCGAGGCCGGCTGCGTCGTCAACCACTCCCACGAGCTCTAAGACCTCGTGATCGAGGCCTGAGCACCGCGCGGGCCCCCCGGCTCCCGGCAGATCCTGCCCGGAGCCGGGGGCCCGCGGCCACCCTGCCACCGGAACCGCCACACCGAGGGAGCGGCACATCATGAAGATCCTTCTCTGCCCGCTCAGTGACGGCGGCTACCTCTACCCGGCGATCGCGGCCGGTAGGGAACTACGGCGCCGGGGCCATGACGTCAGTGTGCTGGGCCGCTCCACCGCAGCGACCGTCGCGGCCGATGCCGGCCTGCCGTTCGCGGCGGCGGAGGACTTCGGCGGCCGCCAGGCGTTCTCCGCCAGGTGGTGGGGGCCGACCGGCGCGGCGCAGTACCGGGCGACCGTACGCGCGGCCCGGGAGACGGGGGCCGATCTGCTGGTCACCTCCGTACTCTGCAACGGAGCCCTGCTCGCCGCCGAGACGCTGGACATCCCGGTGGTGGTGGTCGGGCTCTCGGCGCACCTGTGGGACTACCGGGCCGGCGGCGACGACGAGCCGCACCTGGGCCGCACCCGGCAGAGCCGGACCCACGACTGCCTGCGGATCCACACCGACCTCCGGGAGCAGGCCGGTCTGGCGGGGCGTGCCTCCCGGTGGGGGGACGAACCGCTGCTGGGCGACGTGTTGCTGCTGCGCGGGGATCCGGAGCTGGAGTATCCGGGTGCGCAGCTACCCGAGCGGGTCCGGCACGTGGGGCCGCTGTCCTGGGAACCGACGCCCGACCCGGCGGAGGTCGAGGCGATCGGGGAGCACCTGTCGCGGTCCGGCAAGCCCGTCGTCTACGTCCATCTCGGCCGCTTCTTCGAGGGCAAGAGCCTGTGGCCGCGGCTCAACGAGGCCTTCACCAGCGGCCGGTTCCAGGCCGTGGTCGAGCAGGGCCGCTCAACCGACCCGCGGCCCGCCCCGGGTGCCGACATCCTGCTGGTCCGCAAGCGATGGATGCAACCGCTCGTCGACCGCGCCGGCCTCGTGCTGAGCAGCGGCACCTCCGCACCCGTGCTGGCCGCACTCCTTCGCGGCCGGCCCCTCGCACTCTCACCCAACGGCTCCGAGCAGACCCTGCTCACCGGCGCCTGCCTGCGGGCCGGCGTGGCCGTGCACTTCCCGAACAGCCCGTCCGTGGAGGCTTCGGCGCTGCTGGAGGCCGCGTGGAGGGACGACGGCCTGCGGGCTCGCGCCCACGTGCTCGGCAGCAGGCTGGCCGCGATGGACAGCGCGGCACGCGCGGCCGACATCGTCGAGCGGGTGGCCGGGGCGTCCGCCGTTCCCCCGGCCGGGGCTGCCGCCGCCTTCCCGGCCGAGGCGTCCACCGCCCCCTCGGCCGAGGCGTCCGTTTCCTCAAAGGAGAACCATGAGTACGCGATCAGTAGGCCTCGATGAGGTCGTGAGCAGCCTGTCGGCGGGCGCGCGGCGGTGGGTCGGGCTGCACGCGGCCTACCTCGACTCCCCCGCCGCACACGCCGAACTGCCGGTGACCCCGCGCGTGAAGGCCCTCCTGCAGCTCGCGATGCTCCGCCGCTACTGGGAGAAGTGCGCGCCCGCGGATCCCTCCCTGGCCGAGGTGACCCGGGTGGTCGCACAGGTCTGGCGGCGCCCCGACTTCCCTCGGCTCCTCACCCTCGAGAGCAGGCACGCACGGCAGTTCGAGCTCATGTACGCGGCGCTGGCACCCGTCGGGGCCGCCACCGACGCGACCCGTGCCGTGCCGGCCCGGCTGGCGGCCGGCAGCTACCTGACGCCGGGCCGGAAGCCGCCCTTCCTGCATCTGGAGGCCAGGTTCTACTCCGATCTCGCCGGCCTCGAGCACCGCTTCGCCCCGTACGAGGAGCTGTACGAGGCAAGTCCGCTCCCCCGCGCCGCTACGCTGCCCGTGGCCGACCTGGACGGCTGCCAGGTCGCGCACACCCTCTTCTACCTCAGCGACTTCGGCCTGCGCGACACCCGCCTTCCCGAGGACGAACGGGGGCGGGCCCTGCGCGTGGTGGAACGGCTGACGGAGCACTGCGTGGGACTCGGCGACTGGGACGTCGCGGCCAAGCTGCTGCTCGCCCAGCACTGCCTGGGCGCGGATCCGCGGCGCACCCCCTCCGGCGCGGCCGGCCTGCGGATGCTCCACGCGGCCCAGGCCTCCGACGGAGCGATCCCCGGACGCTCCGCCGCCGAGCGGGTCCCGGCGGACGCCACGCCCGTGGAGTACTTCCGGAAGTCCTACAAAGTGACCCTCGTCGTGGCGCTGATGACGCTCGTCGTCACCGGCGGCCGGACCTTCGAGCCTGCCCTGACAGCGGCAACGGCCCAACGGGAGACCCTGTGAGCATCGACCAAGTGGTGAGTATCGGCCGGCCCGTGAGCATCAGCCGGGCCGCGGGTTCGGGGCCGGCGGTGACGTCCGCCGAGACCCCCGAGCCCCTCCCCTCCGGCGCCCGCCTCCTGAAGGGCGAGCGGAACTGGTGGTTCCTGGGCCCGGGCGGGGTGGCCCGTCTCCGCGACCGGCACGTCACGGCCAACGGGGCCCTGGTCCCCGATGCGGAGCAGCGGCTGCACGAGAGCGGCATGTTCACCCCCGGCCGGATCAGCGCCTACGCGCTGACCGTCCTCACCAGCACCCATTGCAACCTGGGCTGCGGGTACTGCTTCCAGAACACCGCCCAGGACCTGGCGGGCGGCAGCCGGCCGCCCCGGATCGCCCAGACCCGCCTCACCTCGGAGACCATCACCGAGATCCTGGGCTTCACCGAGCGGCAGATGGCCGCCGCCGGCCTGGACAAGCTCAAGATCCTCCTCTTCGGCGGGGAGCCCCTGCTCAACCCGCGCGGCTGTCTGGAACTGCTGGAGCGGGCCGCGGGAATCGCGCCGACCTCGGCCTGGATGATCTCCAACGCCACGCTGCTCACCCCGTCCCTCGCCCGCCGGCTCGCCGACCTGGGGCTGACGTCCGTCCAGGTGACCTTCGACGGCGACCGCGCCGACCACGACCGGATCCGGGTCGGCCGGGCGGACGGCGGCGCCACCTTCGACAAGATCGTCGGCAACATCGCCAAGGCCTCCGAGGACACTCCGCTCCAGTGGACGCTGCGGGTGAACGTCTCCCAGGAGACCTTCCACGGCGTGGACGCCCTGGTCGACCGGCTCGCCGCCGCGCTCGACCCCGCCCGGTGCACGCTGTACTTCGCCCGGATCGGCGACGTGGGGGTCGGCTACGCCAACAGCCTGCTGCACACGGGCGAACTCTCGGCCGCCTTCACCCGGTGGCAGCGCCGGGCGCTCGACCTGGGCTTCACCGTGGGCCGCCCCGGCGTCCGCAAGACCTGTGTCACCTGCGGTCACACCGACGGCCGCTACGGCGCGGTGGTGAGCGCGGACGGCACCCTGGCCAGCTGCTGGGAGACCGCGGGCAAACCCGACTGGGAGGTCGGAACGGTCACCGACGGCTATCTGCCGGGCGCGGAGACCCGCGACCGCTGGATCGCCTGCCAGGACCTCTACCGCTTCGACGAGGACGCGCGGACGCTCGCGAGGTTCCGCGACTCCGTCGACACGGCCCTGCTCGACTACCTGCAAGAGACGGGGCGCCTGTAGTCATGTCCTCACCCCTGGAACGGCTCTCCGCCGGCGCGCTGGGCTGGCTGGGCGGGAATCTGGACTACTTCGACCCGTTCTCGGCGAGCGCCCGGTCGGCGACCCACGGAAAGGCGAAGGCGGCGCTGGAACTGGCGCTGCTCTGCCACTGCGCGGCCCGCCTGGCCGACCCCCCGGAGGCGCTGGGCGGGGCGGGGGCCCTCGTCCGGAAGCTCTGGCAGGACCCGGACCTCCCGCAGCTGTTCTCCGACGTGCCGAAGTACGCGTCCACGTACGGGTTGATCTACGCCGCACTGGCCCCCGACGGGATCGACGCCACCCAGGTCCGGGCGACGCTCGCACGACTCGACCCCGAGTTCCTGTCGCCGCGGGGGAAGTCCCCCTACCAGCGCATCGAGATCCGCCACTACGCGGACAAGGCCGCGGTCCGCCACACCGTCGAGCCGTACGCGGAGCTCCTGCCGCACAGCCCGCTCGTCGCGTTCCGCGCCGCCGGGCCGGGGGAGGCGGCGTCGGAGGACGGGGCGCCGGAGGACGGGGCGCCGCTCACCGACCCGCGGGCGTACGCCGTGACGCACACCGCCTTCTATCTCGGGGACTTCGGCCGGACCGCCCCCGGGCTGGACGGCGGCGCCCTGGCGCACGCCCGGGACCTGGTCGACCGGTTGCTGCGCCACTGCGTCGAGCACGACCGGTGGGACCTGGCCGCGGAGCTGGTCCTCACCCAGTTCATCCTGGGGAGCGAGCCGCTGGACACGCCCTCGGGGGCCGCGGCCGTGGAGTGCCTGGTGCGGGCCCAGCGGCCCGACGGGGCGATCCCGGCGCGGTCGGCGGCGCTCGCGGCGCACCCGTCGGCCCCGGGCGGGGAGTTCTTCGGGAAGGCGTACCACACGACCCTGGTCACCGCCCTCATGGCACTGATCGTCTCGTCGCCGAGGCGGTCATGACACCGCGGCTGACGCTGATCAACCGCGACTACACGCGGCTCTGGTTCGGCCAGGCCGTCTCGTCCGTCGGGGACGCCGTCTTCAGCACGACGCTGGTGCTGTGGGTGGCCACCGTGCTGGCGAAGGACGAGGCGTGGGCGCCGGTGGCGGTCAGCGGCATCGTGATGGCGTCGAGCGTCGCCGTGCTGGTCATCGGTCCGCTCGCGGGCGTGTTCGTCGACCGCTGGGACAAGCGCGCCACGATGCTGCGCACCGAGGTGCTCCGCGGCGGGCTGGTGGCCGTGCTGACGGCCGTCACCTTCCTGCCGGCCGGCGCCCTCCCGGCCGGCGTCTGGCTCGCCCTGATCTACGCCACCGTGCTCCTGCTCCACACGGCCGGCCAGTTCTTCTCCCCGGCGCGCTTCGCGGTCCTCGCGGACCTGGTGACCGGGGATGCCGACCGCGCCCGGGCGGCCGGCATCGCGCAGGCGACCGGCGAGACGGCCTGGATCATCGGGCCGCCCCTCGCCGCGCCGCTGCTGTTCACCGCCGGGCTGCAGTGGGCCCTGCTCCTCAACGGCCTGTCGTACGCGGTGTCGTACGTCGCGATCCGTTCCATCGGCGTACGCGAACCCCGCACGGGCTCCGCCGGACCGGCCGGCACGCAGAAGCCGGCCGTACGGCAACGGGCGCAGCTGAGACGGGAGTTCGTGGACGGACTGCGCTTCTTCGCGGGCAGCAGGTTCCTGGTGGCGCTGCTCCTGCTCTCCGTCATAGGCCAGCTCGGGGTCGGGGCACTGGGCACCCTCAACGTCTTCTTCGCCACCGACAACCTCCACGCGGACGCCCACCTCTACGGATACCTCGGCATGGCCATGGGCGTGGGTGGCATCACGGGAGCGCTGAGCGGGGGCCGGGTGGTGAAGTGGCTCGGGGCGCGAAGGACCACCTGGATCGGCCTGCTGGTGAGCGGTGTGCTGCTGGTCGCCTACTCCCGGCAGACCGGCTTCCTGGGCGGTGTCGCCCTGCTCTTCGTGTTCACCGTTCCGCTCACCATGCTGAACACCGCGATGTCACCGCTGCTGCTCGCGGCGGCGCCGCCGGACTACCGGGGCCGGGTGATGGCCGTGTTCTACCCGGTGACGAGGCTGGCGGCGATGCTCTCCGCGGCCCTGTCCGGCTGGCTCGCCGGATCCGTGCTGCGGGACGTCGGGGGCTCGCTCGGCGGGCTCCGGTTCGGCCCCGTCGACACGATCATCGCCGCATCGGGGCTGATCGTGCTGCTGGCCGGCTTCTTCGCGATGGCCGCCCTGCCCGGCGCGGAAGACGCCGGGGACTCCCGACCGAAGACCCGTCCGTCCGCGCACGGACCGCGCGGCGGACGCCTTACACGAAAGAGGACGGACATGACCGAGACCGAGACGGCGAACCCGGAGCCGAACGAGCGGGAGGGCATCGAGGTCGTCGCCCACAACGACGACGAGGAACTCGCCGCCTGCGTCATCAACCGGTCCAACGACCTCTGACCCGCCGACGGATGAGGGAGCAACCAGTGACCCCGGAGCCCCGCCGCTATCCGCACGCGGAGCGGCAGGACGTCGTCGAGGAACTGCACGGTCTGCGCGTTCCCGACCCGTACCGCCGGCTGGAGGACGCCGATTCCCCCGCGACACTCCGCTGGGGTGCGGAGCAGGAAACGCTCTACGAGGCGGAACGGGCGTCCTGGGCGGACCTGGAGCGCTGGACGGCAGAGGTCGCGGCGATCGACGCCGTGGACCGCGCCCGGTCGCCCAAGGTCCGCGGCGGCAGGGTCTTCTGGCTGCGGCAGGACGCCGGTCAGGAGCATCCGGTACTCATGGTGGCGGAGGCCGGAGCGGACACGACGGAGCGGGTGCTGCTGGACCCCGGCGCCCTAGACCCGTCCGGACGCACCGTGCTCGATGCCTGGGAGCCGTCCGTGGAGGGCGATCTGCTGGCCTTTCAGGTGTCCCGGAACGGCACGGAGGACTCGCTGCTCCGGGTGCTCGACGTGGCCACCGGGAAGGTCGTCGACGGGCCGGTGGACCGGGTACGGAGGTCGTCGATCGGCTGGCTGCCCGGCGGTGAGGCGTACTACTACGTCAGAAACCTCGACCCTCTGCTGCACCCCGGCGAGGGGCGCTACCACCGCCGGGTGTACCTGCACCGGGTCGGCGCGGACCCCGGGGCGGACGCCCTGGTCTTCGGTGAGGGGCGGGACAAGACCCAGTTCTACAGCGTCTCCGTGACCGCGGACGGCCGCTGGCTCGGCGTCACGGCCACGCTCGGCACCGGCCGCGGCACCGATCTCTACCTGGCCGACCTGTCGGCGGGGCCGCTCGAGCGCCCGGAGCTGCGGCCCGTCCAGGAGGGCATGGACGCCGCCACCCGCCTGTACGCGGTGCCCGGCACCGGTCCGCGGGACCTGGTGTGGCTGCGCACCGACCGCGACGCCGCCCGCGGACGCGTCGTCGCGTGCCGGCCGGCCGAACTGCACCTGGGCCCCGGCGCCTGGCACGAGGTGATCCCCGAACGGCCCGACGCGGTGCTGACCCACCTCGTCGTGCTGTCCGGTCCGGAGCTGAAGCACCCGCTCGGCCTTGCCGCCTGGACCCGCGACACGGTGGCCGAGGTGACCGTGCACGACCTGGTCGAGGGTCGGCAGGTCGCCACGGTCCCGCTGCCCGGCACCGGCGCGGTCGGCGACTTCTCGGCCGGGCCGCCCGGTGGCCACGAGGCCTACTTCGCCTACACCGACTTCGTCACACCGCCGCGGGTGCTCCGCTTCGACGCCCGGACGGGACGTGCGACGCGCTGGGAGCGCGATGCCCCGGACGCCCCGGGCGCCGGCGGCGCAGTCACCCGCCAGGTCGCCTTCCCCTCGCGGGACGGCACGACGGTGCGCATGTTCGTGATCTCCCCCACCGGCCGTCCGGACGTGCCGCGCCCCGCGCTGCTCACCGGCTACGGCGGCTTCGGCAAGACGATGTCGCCCCGGTACCGCGCCCAGGTCCTCGCCTGGGTCAGGGCCGGCGGGGTGTTCGCCTGGGCGGGCCTGCGCGGCGGAGGCGAGGAGGGCGAGGCCTGGCATCTGGCGGGCAGCGGGAGGAACAAGCAGAACACCTTCGACGACTTCGCCGCGGCCGGCGACCGCCTGATCGCGGAGGGCTGGACCGCGCCGGGCCGCCTCACGATCATGGGCGGCTCCAACGGCGGACTGCTGGTGGGCGCCGCCCTCACCCAGCAACCGGGGAAGTACGCCGCCGTGGTGTGCATGGCCCCCCTGCTCGACATGGTCCGCTACGAACGGTCCGGACTCGGGCCCAGCTGGACGCCCGAGTACGGCAGCGCGCTGGACCCCGCCCTGCTGCCGACGCTGTTCGGCTACTCCCCCTATCACCGGGTCACGCCCGGGACCGCCTACCCGGCGGTGCTGCTGGTCGCCGCGGACGGCGACACCCGGACCGATCCGCTGCACGCCCGCAAGATGTGCGCCGCGCTCCAGCACGCCTCTTCCGGCACCGGTCCGGTGCTGCTGCGGCTGGAGCGCGGCGTCGGCCACGGCGACCGGTCCGCGTCCCGCGCGGTGGCCCTGCAGGCCGAGTGCCTCGCCTTCCTGGCGGAACAGGTGGGGCTCCCGGCCCCGGAACGTCCCGGTCGGGTGACCTCGTGACACGCCGGCTCCGGCCGCCCGACAGGGGTGGGCGGCCGGGGCCGGCCCGGGAACAGCGATCCGTAACCGCGCCGGGCCGATCGGCCCGGCGCACGCTCAACCCGAGGCCGGCACGGGGGTCCCGAGCCCCGAGCCGCGCGCGTACAGCCGTATCAGGTGCGGCAGTTCGTACTGCGCCGCGTGCGCGGTGACCTCACCGCAGGGCGAAGTCACCATTCCGGCGTCGATGAGCGCCTCCACCACCCGGACGGCGTGCCGCTCGTCGCAGCCGAGGGCCTCGGCCGCCTCGGTCAGTCCGAAGGGACCCTCCCCGGTGCCCGCGGCCAGCCGTCCCGCGTCCCGGCCCCACTCCTCCGGCAGCGCCTCCCAGCCGTGGGCCAGCCACCGCCGGACGGACACGTCCCCGGAGGTCAGTTCGTCCAGCGCCCCTGCGGGGTCGGTGAGCCGGTCCGCGAACTCCCGCAGCGGCACGTGGCGGAGCACCGCGAGCCGCATCCCGCTCACCCGGACCGCCAGCGGCGACCCGCCGCAGGCGCGCACGACGCGCAGTGCGGCCTCCCGGTCGGCCCGCACCCGGCCCTGGCCGACGAGCCCCGCGAGCAGTTGCACCGACTCGGCGGTGCCGAGCGGCGGGACGGAGACCCGGTGCACGGGCGCCAGACCGCCCAGCTGGCCGTGCGCGGTGAGCAGCACCCTGCCCCGCCCGCCGCACGGGAGCAGCGGTCGTACGGCGCGCTCGTCGGGCACGTCGTCCAGGATCACCAGCACACGGTGCTCCGCCAGCCACTCCCGCCACGCCTCGGGCCCGGACAGCCCGACCTGGCCGGTCCGTTCACCGAGCTCCGCGAGCAGCGTCGACAGCGAGCGGGTACGGCCGTCCGCGTCCCGCAGGGAGACGCAGAGCCGCCCGTCGGCGAACCGGTCGCCGAGCAGGTGGGCGGCCCGCACGGCCAGCGTGGTCTTCCCGGCCCCGGCGGGGCCTGACAGCAGCACGGTGCGGCCGGCGCTGTCGTCCTCCAAGAGGTCCATGAGGTACCGCAGTTCCTCGCCGTGTCCGGTGAAGTCGACGAGGTCGGGCGGCAGGGCGGCCGGCGGCCGGGCGGGCGCGCCCGCCCCGGCCCGGTCGCCGCCCGCAAGGATCGTCCGGTAGCGGGCGGCCATGGCGCCGCCCGGCTCCAGGCCCAGTTCCCGGGCGAGGAGCTGCCGGTAGTCGTCGTACGCCGCGAGCGCCTCGGCCTGTCGGCCGGACCCGCTCAGCGCGCACATCCAGGCGGACCGGAGCCGCTCCCGGAGCGGGTGCCGCTCCACCAGGTCACTCAGTCCCTCGACCACCTCCGGCGCGCCGCCCAGCTCCAGCTCCGCCTCCGCCCAGCTCTCGTAGGCCGTCAGATGGCGCAGCTCCAGCCGCTCGGCCTCCTCGGCCAGCCGGGGCGACTGGCGCAGATCGTCGCCGAGCGGCGGTCCCTGCCACAAGTCGAGGGCCTGGCGCAGCAGTCGGGCGGCCGGGCGGGGCCCCTGCCCCTCGGCGGCCCGCACCAGGGAGCGGAACCGCAGGAGGTCGAGCTCGTCCTCCGCCACGCGCAGCACGTATCCGCCACCCGTGTGGGTGAGCCGCGGCCGGTCCCCGTCGTCATCCCCGAGCAGCGTGCGCAGGGCACTCACGTACACCTGGAGGTTCTTGCGGGCGGTGCGCGGGGGCTCCTCCTGCCAGACCGCGTCGGTCAACGCGTCCACGGACACCGGGCTGTTGGCGGAGGCGAGCAAGGCTGCCAGCACGACCCGCTGCTTCAACGGGCCGAGGGGCAGCACCCGGCCGTCCCGGTGGACCGTGAGCGGGCCGAGGACGGAGAACCTGAGCGTGCCGGGTGGCTCTGCGGGCTGCGCGGACGGACGCGGCATCGAGCGGACCTCCGTGGGGTGCCGGGAGTTGATCGGTCCACTCGATGATGTGGGGCCCGTACCCGTCACACATCGGTGCCGGGCCCGCAGAGTCGCGCCGCCTGTGCCCGTGTCATGGGGGACCGGACCCCCATAGAGACGGGAGCATCCCCCATCCCGGCTGCCGCCGGGCCCCTCGAGGGCGGCCATCCGACCACTCGGCGCGGGTCACCCGCCGGGCCGCGGGCAACGGCTGCGGTGCGCCGGGCGGGTGCAGCTAGACATCCGCGCACTCCGCCGACAACGCGCACAGTGCCGAGCGGTCCGCGGAGCCGGTCTTGAGCATCAGACTCGCCATGTGCTTCTCCACCGTCCGGGGCGAGATGCACAGCCTCTGGGCGATCTGCTGGTTGCCGGGCCGCTCCGCGAGCAGCACGAACACCTCGTATTCGCGCGGCGTGACGCCCGCGGTGCGCAGGCCCGCGGGGATCCGCTCCCGGCCGCCCCGGCGCTGCGGGACGCTGGCCCCCGCCTGCCGCAGGAGGGCCCGGCAGGCCCCGGCCACCGGCGGTACGCCCGCCTCGTGGAAGTACTCCTCGGCGGTCCGCAGCCAGGCGACCGGCTCACCCCAGGAATCGGCGAACGCCGCCTCGGCGGTCAGCCGCAGGGCGAGATGCCACGCCTGCGGAAACACCGTCGCCGCACGGCCGGCCTGCTCCACGGCGCGCTGCGCACCGTCCGGGTCGCCGTCCCGGCCGCGTAACACTGCCTCCGCCATGCCGAGGAACATCCGGTTCCAGGCCAGCTGCCCGCCCGGCGAGGCCAGCGCCTCCCGATACGCCTCCCGGCCGGCGTCCTCGCCGTCGAGGATCCGTAACAGGGGGCCGAGCCCGTACCGGCCGCTGAGGTAGAAGAAGCTCGGGTGCTCCCTCTCCCACGCCAGCGCCGTGTCGAGCTCGGCCTTCGCCCGTTCCCGGTCCTCCCCCATCAGCGCGCCCACGGCCTGGCACAGTCCGCGCTGCAAGGGCACGAGCATGGACTCCTCGCCGCCCGCCCGGCGGAACCGGAGCAGGGTTCGGTCCTGCTCGCGGGCCCGCCCCTGGTGGGCGGCGAGCGTGGCGTCGACGAGGAGCAGATAGCGGTGCGTCGACAGGTTCTGGAGGCGGGCGCTGGCCTCCACCGACCGCTCGACGATCTGCCGGGCCCGGTCCCATCGCCCACCCAGCACGCTTTGCATGGCGAGCAGCCCGTCGACGGCCTGGAGCAGGGCCAGCGAACCGAGTTCGTGGGCCGCCGTGCGGGCGGTCTCCAGACGGGTCGCCTCACCGGTCCGCATGAACGCATTGGTGCCGAGCCGCACGAGTGCCTCGGCCCGGTATAACGCGAGCCGGTGCTCCTCGGCGACCGCCAGCATCCGTTCCAGGCAGGCGTCGGCCTCGTCGAACCCGCGCTCCCGGGACAGCATGGCCAGCAGCTGCCACGCCTGGCAGGCCACCACGGGCCGGCCGCGTTGCTCCGCGGTGAGCGCGGCACGCCGGGCGGAACGTTCCGCCTCTTCCAGTCGCTCGCGGCCGTCCTCGCCGCCCCGGCCCACCGGGCCGCGCCCCTCGCCCCGGCCGTCCTGCTCCGGCAGCAGCGCGAGATGGCCCTCGACCACCGTGAGCGCGGCCTCCTGTTCCGGGCGCGGGGCGACCCCGAGCAGGACGCGGGCCGCCCGGATCCGGCGGCGCGCCTCCTCCTGCTGCTCCGCCATGGTGGCGACCCACGCGACCTGCGTGTGTGCCTGGGCCCGTTCCTCGGCGGCACGGGACCCGGCGGGCGCGGGCGGAAGATCGTCGAGCAGCGCGGCCGCCTCGTCGAGCCGCCCGGACTCCGCCTGGGCGATCGCCAGCTGCACCGTGACCTCGTCCCGCTCCTCGTCGGCCGCGAGCCCCCGGGCACGCTCCAGCAGGACGGCGGCCGAGCCCGACGCACCGGCGTCCAGCATCTGCCGGCCGACCTGGGCGAACTGCCGGGACGCCGCCACCTTGTCACCCGCCGCCAGCCGCAGAGTGGCCACCAACTGGCGCTGATCACCGGAGAGTTCGCCGGCGGAGTCCTCGATGGCCGAGGCCGCGCGCCGGGCGAGCGCGGCCTGCTCGGCGGGCGGCAGCGAGGCCCGGAGCGCGTCCGCCGTCAGGACGTGACGGAAGGTGTAGTGGTCGTGGGCGGCCCCGTCCGGGGCGATGATCCCCACCTCGGAGGCCGACCGGAGGTGGGCGAACAGCGCCCGGTCGTCGAGCCCGGTCACCGCCCTGAGAGCCCCGACGGAGAAGCGGCCTCCGAGCGTCGCCGCGACGAGCAGCAGTTCGCGCACCGGTTCGTCGAGCCGGTCCAGCCGGCGCGCCCAACTGCGGACGGCGCCCGTCGGTACCGTCGCCCCGCCGTGCTCCGCAAACTGCCACCCGCCGTCGGCCCTGCTCAGCCGTTCCGTGTCCAGCAGGTCGGCCAGAAGCACCTCCACCAGGTACGGGTTCCCGCCCGCCCACTGCGACAGGTGCCGATGCGCGGCCGGGGGCACCTCACCCGGTCCGACGTCCAGACACGCGGCCGCCATGTCCCGTACGGCGGCCTCGCCCAGCGGCCCCAGCTCCCTCAACGAGGCGGTGTTGCGCAGCTCGGCGGCGAGGGCCAGGTCCAGCGCCGGGCCGGGGTCGGGCCGGAGCGTGCCGACCAGGAGGACCGGCAGCTCCGCCACGTTGTCGACGACGTATTCGACGACCGCGATCGTCTCGGTGTCGGAGTCGTGCAGGTCCTCCAGCAGGATCACGCAGCCCCGCTCGCGGCCGAGCACCGCCAGCAACCTGAGCAGCGCCTCGGCCAGTTCGACCAGCGAGATCGCATATCCGGGCGCCCCCGCGCCGGCCCGCCACTCCGGCACGAGTCCGGCCAACGCGGGCCGGTAGGGCTGGAGTTCCGGGTCGTCCGGAGCACCTGCCGCCCGGAACCGCGAGGACAGCGCCTCGACCAGCGGCCGGAAGGGCACGACGAGCCCGGTGGACGTGGCGCGGCCGCGCAGCACCGGCATGTCCCGGTCGTACGCGCGCAAGGCGCACTCGCCGGCCAGCCGGGATTTGCCGATCCCCGCCTCGCCGACGAGGAACACCGCCCGTCCGGCGCCCTTCCGGACGCTCTCCAAGGCCTCGTCCAGCACCCGGATCTCGGCGTCCCGCCCCACGATGACCGACGACGTCGCTCGCATGAGCGCAGGCTACTTGATCTTTTTCGTGCACGGCACAGGGCCGGGGAAACCCCCGGGCTCCGCTCGGTCCGTCACGGCGTCATCCCCGACACGTCACCGGGCGACGTACCCGTCCTCCCCTCAGAACAGCGTCAGGGAGCCGGTGGTCCAGGGCACGTCCACGGAGGCGGCGGCATCGGAGTCCCCTGACCTGAGCAGTCGGCCGCGCAGCCCCAGCATCCCGCTCGCCCCCAACATCACCTCGCCCACCGGGTGGTCGTGGGCCGCGGTCTCCGCGCCGGCGCTGCCGTCCACGTACCGCACCGAGTCATTGATCTGCATGGTCATCGTCCGTCCTTCGGATCTGCAGGAGTGGTGGTCGTGCCGAGCTGTGTGGGGGTGCGGTGGTGCGGTGTGTCCGGTCGTGCGGTCGGGGTGGTCCGCTGGGCAGCACCGCGGACGGCGGCGGTACGTGATGCCGGACGGGTGGTCCGGCGGCGGGCGCAGGGGCCGGTCTACCGGATCGGCCCCTGGCCGGACGTCTGCAGGAGGAGCAGCGACGGCACGCGCTCCGGGAACCCGGCCCGGAGGAGTCCGTGCCCGATCCCCGCCATCCCGGTCAGCAGGCCGGGATGCGGGACCCCGTCCGGGGCGCCGCTGCGGGCACCGGTCTCCTCGACGGACGCGAGGAGTGCTCCGGCCCGGCGGATCCAGTGCGGGCGTACTTCCGGGACCGCGCTGTGGCCCAGGAGTTCGCACAATCCGGCCTCGCCGTGGCACAGGCTGTCGTCGGCAGCCGGCCTGTTCCGGCCCAGCCCTTCGACGGCCCTGCGGGACCAGGCCGCGAGGTGCGGGTCGTCCAGGGCGCCCGGCGCGTCCAGCACCGCGAGCGCGATGCCGGCGCGCCCCCGGCACCAGGCCGAGGCCCGGGCCTCGTACGCGGGCCCGTCGGCCGGTGGGCGCAGGGAAGCTCCCCCGTGGTCCCCCGGACCCGGGCGTGCGTCCGGTTCCCCGCCGACGGCCGCCCGCAGTGCGGACAGGCCCGCGAGCCGGTACCGCTCACCGCCCCCGGCCGCCCCGCCCCCGGACCCTGCGGTGGCCTCGGCCTCGGCGAACCGCAGCAGGGCCCATCCGAGCCCGGCGGCCCCGGTCGTGAAGCCCCGCCCGCCGGCCGTGGGATCCACCGCGGCCAACCGGTCCGCGCAGGCCTGCGCGTCCCGCCAGATCTCCTGCCCCTCGTCCCCGGCGCCGGCCCGGTGGGCGGCCAGCAGTGCGACGAGCCCGCCCGCGACGCCCGCGCCCACCCCGTGCTCCCTCTCGGACAGAGCCGCCTCGCCCGCCAGCCGCAGCATGGCGAACGCCCATGAGCCGACCTCCGGATCGTCCAGCAGCCGGGCCGTCTCGGCGAGCGCGTACGCGATGCCGCCGAGGCCGGAGAAGGCCCCCGAGCCCACCGCGCAGAGGTCCGCGGGCCGGGCGCGCAGCGCGTCGAGCAGCCCCGGCACCGGCGCCAGGGCCGTCCGGGCCACCTCCGCGTAGTGTCCCGCCCCGGTGAGGGCCGCCAACTGGGCCAGGAACAGAGCCGGCCCGGTGTACCCGCCGGCCAGGTCGGCCGGCATCGGGCCGATCCGCCAGTAGCGGTCGTCCAGGAGTTCCAGGCCGATCCAGTTGCTGCGCGGTCCTTCGCGGTAGGCGAGGGAGACCAGCCGGTCCCCGACGGACCGGGCTGCCGACAGCAGCCGCTCCGGCTCCGGGGCGCGCTCCGCCGTACGGGTGCGCCGGTCCTGGACGGGGCGGTGCACGGGCGCGCGGGAGGCCGTCGCCATCGCGGCCCGTACGATCCACTCCTGGTCCTGGCGGTCGACCGTGTCCAGGGCGGCGAGCCTCGCGGCGACCCGGGCGATCCCGGACCGCTCCGTGCGGCCGTCCCATGGCCGCTCCGGTGCGCCCCACGGGCGGCCTTGGCCCGGACGGGCGGTGAACAGCGGTACGTCCCCCGCCCAGAGCTGGGCGATCTCCTGGTCCACCAGGTCGGGCGCGAGGACCGTCCCGAGCGCGTCGGTGCGCAGGGTCTCCAGAACCCGCTGCCGCTCGCCCGCGTCCTTCAGCAGATCGGGGTGCGTCGACTCGTCGAGCAGCGTGCTGTACACCCAGGTGGGACGTACCAGCACCCGTACCTCGTCCTCGGCGAACGCCTTCAACAAGGCCGTCTCGTGCAACAGTTCCTCTCTGGCCGCGCCGATCGCCGTGTACCCGGCGCGGAATCCGGCGCAGAGCGCCTCGATGTGGGCCGCCGGCTCGATGGGCCCGCCACCCGCAAGACGGGGCCGGTTGGCGGACTCGCCGAACCTCCCGGCCCTGCGCACCAGTCGCATCCGGTCGGTGCCGGCGTCGGCCCAGTCCGCCCGGAGGACGGGCGACACCGCTTCGCGGCCGCCGCCGACCGCGGACACGTCCAGGGCGCTGTGGTCGCCCACCAGCAGTTGGGGCAGCAACCCGACGCGGTACACGGAGTCGTGGAGTGCGCGGGCGGCGGGGTCCTCCGTGGCGGTGCCCGCCAGCGGCGGGTGGAACAGGGTCTCCACGTCGACCAGCACCGGGTGGGCGCCGGCGGCGATCAGGTTCTCGTGGTGCAGGTCGGTCCCGTCGATCAGGTGCAGCAGCGCCAGCAGCGCGCCCTGGCGGCGGTAGAACGTCTCGACCTCCGCGGCCGAGGCGCAGGGCCCCGCGCCGACGAACTCCACCCACCCGTAGTCGCCCCGGTCGAGCAGCCGCAGCGTACGGAGGTCCACGGAGTCGGGCAGCGCGTTGAACCAGGCGACGAGGTCGTTGAAGTGGCGGTGCACGGAGAGGGGCCGCGGCTTGTACACCAGGCGGGTCCCGTCGGCGAAGCGCAGCAGCATCACGCTCCGTCCGCCCCGGTGCCCGTCGCCGGCGCCCGGCTCGATGCCCACGAGCAGCCCCGGGTCCCCGCCGGGCGCCTCCAGGAGACCGGCGGTCAGCCGGGAGTGGTCGTCCGCCAGCCGCTCCAGCGCCTCCGCGACGGCGTCCGCCGCGTCGAGCGCCGCCCGCCCCAGGATCCGCGCCAGCACCGGCCGACCGGCCAGCAGGGCCGCCAGACCGCGCCGGGACGCGATGCGCCCCAGGAAGTCCCGGAACCGGGCCCGCGTGTCGTCACCGTCGAGCCGCCCGGCGCTCCGCGCCTCGTACAGCTCCAGCACCAGCGTCCGTGCCGCTGCCCGTGCCAGCCTGGCGCTGAGGTGCCTCTCCAGGTCATCCCGCACGGCGGTCATGTCCACGAGCCTGCGCACCCGCCCCGACACGCCCCGCTCCAGCCGCTCCCCCGCGCAGGCGGTGAACGGCCGCAGCACCCACTCGAAACCGCTCAGCCCCGGATGGCCCCCCTCGGGCGCCACGGCCTGCTCGGGCGCGGCGGCCGACGCCTCCTCGGCGAACGCGGCCCAGTCCGGCCGCCCTTCACCCCCGCCGCCGCCGACGAGCCCGGCCCCCCACCACCCCTCGACCGCCGACAGCGGAACCCCGGCCCGCCCCTGTACAGGCATCATCGCCCCTCCTCGCCCCCGACCCACCGCTCCGCGCCACGCCCGATCCTGGTACGGCGGGTGCCTCCCCCGCATGGGGAAGAGACCCCCATGTTTTCCACCCCGCCACGACACCGCCCCGGCCTGGAGCGGGCCGGCGGCATCCCGTGGCACCCCGCCGCCGAGCCGGCCCTGGTAGGCGAGGAGGACCTCGTACGCGAGGAAGACCTCCTCCCCCGTCGGCGAATGCGGCGAGGACGCCGGCCGGCTCGTCGAGCGCCACGGCGAGCGTGCGACGGCGGGCCCCGCGGGTGCCACAGAGCGGGCGATCTCGCCCGATACCGGTCGCATGCCGCCGCCGAACCGTTTCCATACCCGCCGGTCCTAGCGTCTGCCACGACCGTTGTGGCCGCCCGCTTCCACCCTGCGAGGAGATCCCGTGCTCGAAGGCTTCGCCGAAGCGCTCGCGGACCGGGAGTACTTCCTGCCGCTGACGAGCGTGGCCGACCCCGGGCCTCGCTTCGCTCCCGGCGAGGTGCCGCCGGGCCTGCGCGGCGCCGCCCAGGGCATCTGGACGGCCTGGGGCAGTCCGCGGACCGGGCTCGCCGAGCAGGGCTGGAAGATCCACGTGTCGGCGCGGCTGGACCGGGCGCAGCACGTGCTCGACACGGTCGCCGGGATCTGCTTCTCCGAAGGCGTGCCGTTCAAGCACCTGAGCGCCCGGCTCTTCTTCCTGTTCCTCCATCACAAGCACGCCGGGCGGGCCCAGGCGGGCAAGTTCTGCGCCGTCTACCCGCCGGACACGGCGACCGCCCGCCGGCTGCTGGAACGCCTGCGCGACGCGCTCGACGGCGAGGAGGGTCCGTACGTCCTCACCGACCGGCGCTTTCGCGACTCGCGGACGGTCCACTACCGCTACGGCTCCTTCGGTGTCCGCAGCCGGCTGCGGGCCGACGGCACCCGGGAGGGGCTGGTCCGCGACGGCTCCGGCCGCGAGGTCGTGGACCTGCGGCTGCCCGCCTTCCACCTGCCCGCGGGGGTCGCGGACCCCTTCGTCGAGCAGGAGGAGCAGCCGCACGCGGGTCCGATCCTGATCCGTGACTACGAGGTGACCCGCGCGGTGCGCCTGAGCAACGCCGGCGGCGCCTACCAGGCCCGGGACCGGCGGACCGGCCGCACCGTCTTCGTCAAGGAGGCCCGTGCCCACAACGGCCTGGTCTTCGACGGGACCGACGCGCAGCAGCGGCTGCGGCACGAGTACCGCGTGCTGCGCGAACTGCACGCGGCCGCCCCCGGGGTGGGCCCAGAGCCGCTGGAGCACTTCACGGAGTGGGAGCACGACTTCCTCGTCACCGAGTACGTCGCCGGGCAGCCGCTCGTGGGCTGGCTGAGCCGGTCCTCGCCGCTGGCCCGCGCCGACCGCACGGCCGAGTCCGTCGCCGCGTACTACGAGGCGTGCCGGCGCCTGCTGGCCGCGCTGGACGCCTCGCTCGAGCGGCTGCACGCCGCCGGCTACCGGTTCGGTGACCTCAGCCTGGGCAATGTCATGGTCACGCCTTCGGGCGGGGTCCGGCTGGTGGACTTCGAGGCGGCCTCGGCGTTGTCCGCGGCACCCTCCGGGATCGGCACCCCGGGATTCACGCCGCCGGCCGGCCTGCTCCGGGCCGACACCGATCCGCTGCTGCAGGACCGGTACGGCATGTCGGCCGTCGCGTTCGCCTTCCTGGCGCCGTTCCATGAGAACGCCGAACACGCCCCCGCCAACCTCGCGCTGCTGCGCCGCGACCTGGCGGACGTGGCTCCGCCGCAGGACCTCTGGCAGCGGGCGACCGCCTTCCACCTGACGGAGGACCAGGCGCAGGACCAGGACGGCCCCGGCCGCCTGCCCTCCCCCGCCGAGCTGGACACCGATCCGCGCGGCTGCCTCGCCCGGCTGGCCGGGGAGGTGGCCGCGGGGCTGCTGGAGACGGCTGACGCCGACCGGCCGGACTGGGCCTTCCCGCCCTCGCCCGAGGCGTTCCGGACCAACAACGTGTGCCTGGCCTACGGCACGGCCGGGGTGGTGCACGCCCTGCACCGCGCCGGGGCTGCGGTGCCGGAGGAGATCCGCGAACGGCTGCGCCGCGACACGCTGGCGCTGCGCGACGCGCTGCCCCCCGGACTGCTGGTCGGCGCGGCCGGCATCGCCCGGGTGCTGGCCGGCCTCGGCCGGCTGGACGAGGCCGTCGATCTGCTGCGGGACGCCGACGGCCACCCGCTCACCGCCTCCTGCGGCACGCTGGCCGGCGGCCGGGCCGGGGTGGGCCTGGCCTGGCTCGCCCTGCACCGGCTGACCGGGGAGAGCAGCCACCTGGAGCGGGCCGCCGCGGCCGGGGAGGGCCTGCTGCGCACCCCCGACCTGCCGGCCACCCTCGGCGAGCACGACGCCCGCGGCCTGCTGCACGGCCGCTCGGGGCTCGCCCTCTTCCTCCACCGCCTGGCCCGCGACACCGGCGAGGCCCGCTGGCTGGAGGCGGGCCGCCTGTTGCTCCACCAGGAGCTGGACCGGACCTTTCCGCTGGACGACGGCGCCCTGTCCATCTCCGACAACGCGCAGCTGACCCGCGCCATGCCGTACCTGGCCACGGGCGCGGCCGGTGTCGCGGCGGTGCTCGTCCGCTACGTGGCCACCGCGCCGGACGAGCGCTGCGTCGCGGCGCTGCCGAGGCTGGTCGCCGGCATCCGGGTCTCCTGCGCCACGAAGGAGGCGGGCCTGTACCGGGGGCTGGCCGGACTGACCTGGTTCCTGACCGGGCACGCCGAACTCACCGGCACGGACTCCGCCCGCAGGGACGCCGTGCGCGCCGCAACCGGCCTGCTGAAGTACGCCGTCCCGTACCGGCGCGGTGTCCGCTTCCTCGGAGCGGGTTCGCAGCGGTTCACCGCGGACCTGTCCAGTGGCGGGGCCGGTGTCCTGCTGGCCCTGCACCGCCTGCTGTCCGGCCCGCTCCTGACGGAGTCCCACCCCGCGCGTCCCCGGATCCCGGCAGCCGGCTGACGGCACCGGGCGGGCGCCCCATGAACGCCTGGGCGCGGCGGCGAGCAGCTCCGTGCCGAGGTATGCAGTGACGGACCGACACAACCCCGAGTAGAAAGTGGTGAGCATCCATGAGCCAGATCCTCGCGCTCCAGGCACTGGACACCGAGCCGGAGTCCTACGCCTTCCCGCCCTGCTTCAGCGTCGCGTGGAGCATGATGGACATCTTCCCCGACCCGATGTAACGAGCCGGTGCCCGGTGCGTTCACCTGGCACCTGCCGGATCAGCCGCCTTCCCGTCCGCCCGGGACGCGGCGCCCGAGTCGGGCCCGAACCCCCTGACGATCAGCCACCCGGCCAGCCCCAGCTCCCAGGCGAACACCGGGAGCGCGGCGACCGACCCCGCCACGGAGAGCTGTGCGTAGGCCCCGAACATCACGGCGACGGCCGAGATGCAGATCAGCGGCCCGCCGACCAGCCCGAGCACGGCGATGAAGCGCGGCACGAGGCGTGCGCGGAACGCCAGCCACGCGAGCAGCACGGTGTTCAGACCGAGGGCGATGTTGGGCCCGAGCAGGAACGTCCAGTCGTGCACGGCCGCCAGGGCGACGTCGGCGCCGTCCGCCGCCCCCGCATCCCTCCGCAGGGTGACGAGCGCCAGGACGGCGACGATCCCGAGGGCGATGACGGCCGCCTCCAGCAGCCGTCCGAAGGCGTAGCCGAGTGCGAGCCCCTCGCCGTGGCGCCGCAGGACGGGGAACAGTGCCGCCCCGGTACCGGCCACCGCCACCACCAGCACCACCTCGCAGAGCACCCCGAGCAGGGCCTGCGTGTCGGCGCCCTGCGCCAGCCGGCCGTCCGCCGCGCCCAGCAGGGGGCGGTACAGAACCGCCCCGGCTATCGCGGCGACCTCGGTCAGCAGGAACAGCGACCCGGCGGCCACTGCGGTTCTCCGGTCCGGACTCATCTTCTCGGCACCCCTCACTCGGTGGTGGTGTACGTCGTACACCCAACATCAGGTGTACACCGTACACCTGGCGGCAACCATAGGTGTACGACGTACACTCGTCAAGGAGAGGGAGCTGTCGAGGAGAGAAGGGGCCGACCGGAATGACCCGGCAGGGAGCCACGCACACGCAACGAACCCCCCTGAGCAGGGACCGCGTCCTGCGCGCCGCCGTCGCGCTCGCCGACGCCACCGGCATCGACGCGCTCAGCATGCGCAGGCTCGCGCAGGAGCTGGACGTCGTACCGATGGCCCTCTACAAGCACGTGGCCAACAAGGAGGAGCTGCTCGACGGCATGGCCGACGCCGTCGTCGGCGAGATCGACCCGCCGGCCGAAGGCCCCGACTGGCAGCACGTGGTCCGGGGGCGGATCCTCTCGGCCCGGCGGGTCCTGCTGCGCCACCCCTGGGCGGCCCGGGTCATCGAGTCGCGGACCGGGCCCACCCCGGCCGTGCTGGGGTACCTGGACTCGATGGCCGGGAGCTTCCGGGACGGCGGCCTCTCCGCCGACCTCACGCACCACGTCATGCACGCGATGGGCAGCCGCCTGCTCGGCTTCAGCCAGGAACTGTTCGACACCTCCGGCCCCTCCGGCCCGCCGGACCCCGGGCTGGCCGCGCGCTACCCGCACATCGCGGAACTGGCCGCGACGGCCGCACACGACAGCGGCTCCACGGTCGGCGGCGGCTGCGACGACCAGTTCGAGTTCGAATTCGCCCTGGACCTCCTCCTGGACGGCTTCGAAAGCCTCCGCCGCCAGGGCTGGACCTCCACGCGGAAGGCGTAGCGGACGCGCGGAACGGGCAACCGTCCGACGCCGCGTCCGCCAACTACCGCGGCCGGTCCGGTGGTCCGGGGCGGGGGTGGTCCGGGCGTTGGGTACGCTCTCGGTTGACTTCGGGGCGCCGGCAGGTGCTGAATCGCCGCAATCAGAGATGGATCCCATGGGCAGCGCACCTTCCGCCGACTTCTTCCAGCCGCTCAGGGCGGACGACCCGCCCGTCGTGGGCGGCTACCGCCTGGCGGCCGTGCTGGGCGCGGGCGGCATGGGCAAGGTCTACCTCTCCTACACGCCGGGCGGCCGGCCCATCGCCATCAAGGTGATCCGGCCCGAGTTCAGTGAGGACCCCGAATTCCGGCGGCGCTTCCAGCAGGAGGTGCGGGCCGCGGAGCGGGTCCAGGGGCTCTACACCGCACCGGTCATCGACTCGGACACCGAGGGCCCCCAGCCCTGGCTGGCCACCGCCTACGTACCGGGCCCCTCGCTCGCCCACGCCGTCGCCCGGCACGGCGCACTGCCGGTGCGCAGCGTGCTGCTGTTGACCGTCGGGGTCGCCGAGGCGCTGCACGTCATCCACGGCGCGGGCATCGTCCACCGGGACCTGAAGCCCGCCAACGTGCTGCTCGCCTCCGACGGCCCGCGCGTCATCGACTTCGGCATCGCCCGGGCCGCCGACTCCACCGCCCTGACCAGTACGGGCGTCAGCGTAGGCACCCCGGCGTTCATGGCGCCCGAGCAGGCCTCGGCCGGCACCGTCACCCCGGCCACCGACGTCTTCGCCCTCGGGCAGATCGCGGCCTTCACCGCGATCGGGGCCTCCGTCTTCGGCGACGGGCCCTCGCACGCGGTGCTCTACCGGATCGTGCACGAGGACCCCGACCTCAGCGCCCTGCCCGAGGAGTTGCGGCCGGTGGTGACCCGCTGCCTCAGCCGCGATCCGGCCGACCGCCCGACCCTGACCGAGGTCATCGAGCTGTGCAACGCGGCCTCGGATGCCCCGCTGCGCCAGGGCGAGGACTGGTTGCCGCAGGCCGTCGCCGGCTCCATCACCGAGCGGCTGCAGCTGCCCGCGCCGGCGCCCACCCCGCCGCCGCAGGCGCCGACGGCCGCGCCGACCCCGACCCCGGCTCCGACCCCGACCGAGGTCTCGCCGCAGTCACCAGCCCCGGGTGCGCCTGCGGCACCCGCCGCCGCCCCCGGATACGCGCCGACCGGTGTGGCCGCCGCGCCGACGCAGACGGCTCCGGCGCCGGGGGCTCCGGGGGCCGTGCCGCCGGGTTACCCGACGCCGCCCCCGTACGCACAGGCTTCGTACCCACAGCCGCAGCACTACCAGCCGCAGTACAGCCAACCCCCGTACACGCAGCCCTCGTACGCCCCGGGCCACAGCACTCCGCCGCCGTTCCACACCCAGGGCTTCGTCCCCGTTCCGTCCGCTCCGTCGCGCCCCAAGCGGACCGGGCTGATCGTCATCGGGGCGGTGGCGGCGGCCGTCATCGGGCTCGCGGTCATCGGGTCCCTGCTGCCGGACGGCTCCGGCAAGGACGGGGGCGACAAGGCGTCGGGCGGCGGCAGCGCCGCGCAGCAGCGGCCCGACCCGCAGCCGGTTACGTACCAGGGCATCGAGGTGCCCCAGAACCACCAGCTGATGTTCGCCGACAATCCGCCGCGCCCGGCGGAGGAGCCGACCGGCGCCGGGGTGCTCTACGGGCACGCCGACCTCTTCTACTACCGGGACACCCTGTTCGGGGACGAGAAGTTCGGTACCACGAACGGCAAGCTCATCCTGCTGAACAACTCCGAGAAGGGCTCCCTGGAGACCTGCCGCGCCGTGACCCGCTTCACCGAGAAGATCGGCCTCGACCAGCTCACGGACGGGTCACAGGTCTGCATGCTGAGCAAGGCCGGCCACATCACGCTGGCGACCTTCCGCGGCAGGTCGGGCGCAAAGAACGAAACCGCCTTCATCACCGTCGACCTGACGGTCTGGCGCAACGCGGATGCCCCGGCGAAGAACCAGTAGGGCCGAGGGGGTGTCGCCCGCATGCGGGTGACACCCCCTCGTCGTGCGTCCTACATGGAGGAGTCGTCGAACGGGTTGTTCATCACACCCGAGGCCTCGCAGCTCGCGATCACGCCGCTGCTGGCGCCGATCTTGCAGACCTCGAAGTAGGCGTTGTCGATCCAGCCGGCCTCCAGGTACGTGCTCCACGAGGCGCTCGTCTGGCCGCTGGGCACGGTCCGCATCTTCCAGACCTTGTGGCCGCTTTCGCCGTTGGTGATGAGGCGGATGCCGACGACGTAGCCGTCCGTCGCGCGGTCCTGGACGCTGATCTGGATCGGGTCGAGGCGGTAGGGGTTGATCCGCCAGCCGATGACCATCCGCCCGTAGTACCAGTTGGTCGAGACCGTTTCCTCGGTGCCGGACGCCGCGGCCGCGGGGCCGGCGACGAGCGGAACGACGACGGTGGCCAGAGCCGCGGCGGTGGCGACGAGGCTGCTCTTGAGGCGCAAGGGTCCCCCAGGGAAAATGTGTTGGCTGAAAGTGCCTACTCTAGCTCGAATCCGATCACGCCTGACGATGCCTCAACTTGGGTCACCCGGGGCGCCCTTCGGCCTTCCGCGGACTTTTCGCCGGCTTCGGGACGGCCAGCAAGAGGCGGCGCCCACGGCAAGGGGCCTCTCGCCGACGAGTTCTGCCGCATGTCCTTGCAGGGGCGGTCGAACTCGTCGACGATGCTTTCAAGCCCCGGCCTTCCGGATCCCACCGGGTCCGGCTGGGGCAGGGGAGAACAGGGGAGACAGTGACAACGAACAGCAATCCGAAGAAGCGCCCGATGGTCGCGGCAGCAATCGTCCCGCTCTTCGTGCTCGCCGGGCTGCTCCTGGGTCCTGCGGCAACCGCCTCGGCGGCCGCTCCGGCCGCCCGGCAGGCTCCTGCCGCCGCGGCGCTGCCGCAGAGCGGTCTCCTCGCCGGCGCCGGCGTGGCAACCGGTCTTCAGGCACCGGTGTCGTCCCAGGTCCGGGCCACCTCCGGGAACAAGAAGGGCAAGAAGAAGAAGAGCAAGAAGAGCGGCCTGTTCATGAAGCTCTTGATCGTCGCGGTCGTGGTCATCGTGCTGCTCGTCGTCCTGTACGGGGTCCGCCGGGCTCTGCGGCGCAGGTCCGCCTAGGAAACGGCAGCGGGCCGGTGCGTCATCGCCCGGCCCGCCGGCACCGTCGCCTCCGCCTGCGCCGGTCCGGGCTTTGATCGACCAGGTCCGGCCGTGCGGCCGTTTCCGGGTCCAGGGCGAGATCCCCGTCCGGGGCGTCCTGCCGCCGCGGGAGAAGGGGCGGCGCGGCGATTCCTAGGCCGGCGGCTCGTCGGCCGGGGTGGGCAGCCGCCGGAGTTCGAGCAGGGCCACCGCGATCTTCACTCCGGTGGAAATCGTCAGGGCCTGGAGGAACGGCATACCCATCAGCCACAGGGCGACCGTCATGACCGTGAGCACCAGGAACGCCGGTAGCAGATTGGTCCGCCTGAGCGCTGTCCTCAGGAGGCCGGCTCGACTCCGATGCTGATCCACCGTACCGATCGGGCGGCCGGCGACGCCCTCCTCATTGGCCTGTGGCATGGCCTGCCGTCCCTTCCTCGTGCTCGCCCCCGGAACCGAGCCTCGGGTGCGCCCCGGCGGACTGCCACTGCTGCCACCCGCCCCGCCGCCGTCCGGCGTACAGGTTCACCTCACCGGCCCCGGAAGTGCGCCGCCTCGCCCGGTTGGCCCGAGCCGGGGCGGGCCGGGCCGACGGCTCAGGCTGCCGTCGGGGCCTCGGAGATCGGGTGCACCTCGACCGGGTCGTTGCCGGGCTTCCCACCCGGTCCGGGGCAGGCCGACGCCCGTGCGGCGATCTCCAGGGCCCGTTCCTCGCTCTTGACGTCGACGACCCAGTACCCGGCCAGGATGTCTCCCGCCCGGGCCGGGCCGTCGGTCACCTCGGGCCGGCCGTCGCTCCCGGCCCGCACCGTCTTGACCTGCGCGGGGCCGCCGAGACCCTGCCCGTCCACCCATTCCCCGGCGGCGGTGAGTTCGCTGTTGAGGGCGGCCATGTGGGCGAACATGGCCTGCATGTCCTCGTCGGAGTACGACGACATGACGGCGTCCCACTCGGCTGCCGGTACGTTCATCTGGATCATGTACTTCATGTTCCTCACCCTTCCGGGAGGACTGCTCCGCTCTGTCGCCCACTCCGCCAGTGTCTCCCCGGTCGGGCGCGGCCGCCCCTGAGCCCCGCCTTGGGCCCCTTCGGGCCGGGAGGCTCAGGTCAGGCTCCACGACCAGGTCCCGTCGGCGATGACGAGGCAGACGAGGAGCACCACGTCGGCCAGGCCCAGGCCGATGGCCAGGCGGGCCCGGCCGGGCCTGGTCGTGTGCCGCAGCAGCGCGAGGGCGCCGAGGACGACGGCGGTCGGGCCGAGGATCAGGTTCATCACGAGCAGCCCCACCAGGCCGAGGACGAAGCCGGTGACGGCCATCGCGTCGGCGTCACGGGTACGGGCCGGGAGCCGGGCCGCGGTACGGGAATCCGCCCGTGGGCTCATCGCACACCTCCGCGGTCGTGGTCGAGTCCGGCCCGGCGGTGGCCGGAGAAGCGCTCGCGTGCGGCGAAGAGGGCGAGCCAGAGAGCGATGGCGAGACCGGCGACCATGCTGACGGGCGTGGGTACATGGGCCACGACGCCGAGGACGACGCCGAGCACCAGCAACGCGCCTACGAGGAAGAGCATGAGACGTCCTCCGTTCAGGTAACAGTTGTTCACTGACTACCCAGTTCAGTTTGCATCATGCTGGCGGCGGACAACTGTGACGCGGTTGACTTCGCGTCATGAGTGCAGAGACCGGCCTTCGTGAGACCCAGCGCCGCCGCACCCGACGCGCCCTCCTCGATGCGGCCCTGTCGGAGTTGGCGGAGCGCAGCCTCGGCAGCCTCGGCCTCCGGGAAGTGACCCGGGCCGCCGGAGTCGTCCCCACCGCCTTCTACCGGCACTTCCGGAGCATGGACGAGCTGGGGACCGCGCTGGTCGAGGAGGCACTGGCCAGCCTGCACGAGACGGTGCGGGAGATCCTCGCCGCGACCGGCGACGCCGACCTTCGCGGCGACGCCGTGGTGCGGCTCATCGCCGAGCTGGTGCGCGACCGGCCCGCGCACGTCCGTTTCCTGGTCCGCGAACGCCACGGCGGGGTGACGGCGGTGCGCGAGGCCATCGCCGCGCAACTCGACGTCTTCGCCGACGAGATAGGCGTCGCGCTCGGGTCCGATCGCGTGAGCGCGGGCTGGGAGACCGACGACGTGACGATGCTGTCGCGGCTGCTGGTGGATCACATGTTCATGACGGCCTCGGCGTTCCTGACCGCATCCCTCCGGGGCGAGGACTGGTCGGCCGCCACCGGCACGGCCCTCGCCCAGCTGCGCCTGATCCATCTCGGGCGCGTGCACTGGGCGAGGTGACAGGGCGGGCAACATGGCACGCCGACGGCACGCACACCCGACCGGGTCCTCCTAGGAGGTGGCGGGGTGGGCCTCCAGCTGCGACTTGAGGTTGCGCAGGGTGGCCCGGATGTTCTTCCGCTGGAACTCGGCGAAGGTGTGCCCGCTCGTCGCGATCCTGTCGAAGGTGTTGGCCACCGGGTCGGGCCAGCTGCGCCGGTCGTCGGTCCACGTCTCCGTCACCTCGGTGCCCCCGGGCACGGCGGCGAAACGGTACTCCCAGGTGGCGATCGGACCGCGCAGCCACGGGCGGCGCAGGCCTATGGCGTGGACCCTGAACCGGAAGACCTCGTCCGGGTCGGCGGCCGTCACCGTGCAGCGGGTCGTCCAGCGGAACGGACCGCGCTTGTTGCGACCGTCGAAGACCATCCCCACCCGGGTCGCGGTGCCGGGTCCTTCGGCCGGGGTCGCCCCCAGGTTCTCCGGGCTCCAGCGGCCCATGAGAGCGGGGTCGGAAACGTGCCGGTAGACCGTCGACGGGTCGGCCGCGACGATGACGGTGTCGCTGACGCTGAACGTGCGGGGCATGTGGCTCCCTCCTCGGAGCACGACGGTAGCGGCTGCCGCCCCACCCGGAACCGGCGCCCCCGCCGCGGAGCCCCCGGCAGGTGCCGCGACGGCACCGCGCGCTTCCGTCGCCGGGACGTTCGTCCCCGTCCTGGCGGCGGCCCGGACGGTCTGGACGGGCAGTCCGCTCCACCCGCCGGAAGGATGCGTCAGAGGTGGCCGTGCGGGGCGATCGCGAGCATCGCGACGTCGTCATGAAGATTACGGGCGTGACGAGGGAGGTCGGTGTTGAGGAAGTTGACGACGTCGGCGGGTCCTGGTGCCGGGCGGCCCGCGAAGCGGTGCCGGAGCCGGTCCACCAGCGGGTAGAAGTCGCCGCTGGTGTCCCGGGCCTCCACCAGCCCGTCCGTGACGAGCAGCAGCACATCGCCCCGGGTGAACCGGTGGCTCCACGCCACCGGCCGCTCGGCCGCAGCCAGACCGCCCAGGCCGAGCGGCAGCGCCGGCGGGCCCTCCAGCGTGCGCACCTCGCCGCAGGAGATCAGCACCGGCTCGACGTGCCCGTGGTTGGTCAGCGTCACCCGGTGCGCCAGCCTGTCGAACTCGATGAGCAGGGCCGTCGCGAACAGCTCCTCGTCCGGGATCTCCTCTGCCTCCCGGGTCAGCCGCCGCTCCAGCCTGGCGGCGAGGGCGGGCAGGTCCTCCGCCTCGTACGCGGCCTCGCGGAAGCTTCCGAGGATCGCCGCGACCGTACGGACCGCCTGGAGCCCCTTGCCGCGGACGTCGCCGATGATGGCGCGCTCCCCGACATGGGTGGCGCGGATGTCGAAGAGGTCGCCGCCCACCATGGTCCCGGCCTCGCTCGGCCGGTACAGGCTGGCCGCCAGCACGTGCCCGACCTGGTGCGGCACCGGGCGCAGCAGGGCCCGCATCAGGGCCTCGGCGACCGAGTTGGCGTGGACGAGGCTGCGTTCCTGGTGGCTGCGGTGTGCGGCGAGCGCGGTCGAGAGGACGCCGACGAGGGCGGTGGCGATGTCGGCGGTGACGTGGTGGTTCTCCCCGAGGTGGTGGGCGACGGCGGCGATGGCGCATTCCAGGACGATCGCGAGCACCGTGAACGCGGCCACGGCGACCGGCCCGTAGGCGTACGCGGCGATGGCGGGCAGAGCGATGAGGAAGAAGCTCACCGCCCACTCCTCCTGGAGCGTGACCTCCAGGAGGAGGACGAAGGCCACGTAGACGAACGGCAGCCACCGCATCCAGGCCGGCGGCGCGGCCTGCCGGAAGCCGTCCTCGGGGGCGAGCACGAGGGGCTCGTCCGGGCGGGTGCGCCTCACCGCCCGCCTCCGGGCGCCGTCCGCGGCGCCACCCGACGACGGGACCTGTGCACACGGGCCTCCTGACACGAGCGTGACCGACCGTCACAGCGTGAGGAGGAAGCCGGGCCGAACCCTCGATTACGCCGAACGCGGCATGTTGCCCGACGCCGGCCCCGGCCCTGGTGCACGGCCCCCGCCGGGACGGTCAGTACGGTCGTTCCACGGGGGCCGGTCCCTGCACAGCCCCCGTCAGTCGGCGGCCCGGCGCCGGCCCCGTCGGCGGCGCGGGTACGGGAAGAGCCGTGGCGAGCGTTTGGCGGCCAGGTCCTCGACCCAGCCGAAGGTCAGCACCAGCAGGCCGAGCAGCGGGATCGCCACCAGCAGTGTGAACCATTGGCTGGCCAGCAGCCACTGGAAGTTCGCGTAGACGAAGGGGACGCTCCAGAGCGGGTCGATCAGCGGGATGGCGACCACCAGGGCGACCTGGTGCCAGAGGTAGACGCTGACGGCGCGTGCGTTGAGCAGGCTGACCAGGCCGTTCCAGCGTTCCAGCGGCCTGGGCCACTGCTCCCAGGACGGGCTGACGTGGAGCAGGATGGCGACGAAGCCGAAGGACCACAGGGCCTGGGCGATCGGCCAGGACTCGATGTCGGTCGCCACGGTCGGATCGACCGGTCGGGTCTGCAGGTACCAGAGGCCTGCCACCATGATCAGCGGGGCGACGGACGGCAGTACGTACTGCGGGATCTTCTTGAGCAGCCCCTCCTGGTGGGCCATGCCGAGGATCCAGCAGGCCCCGAAGGTGGCGAAGTCGTTGGCAGTCTCCCAGACCCGGCCGTAGACGAACTCCTGGTCGACGAAGAACGCGTTCATGACGATCACCATCGCCAGCGGAGCGGACAGCGTCACCACCGGAAACCGTCGCAGTGCCCGGAGCATCAGCGGCGAGAGCAGGACGTACCAGAGGTAGGCCCGGAGGTACCAGAGCGGGACGATGATCTGCGCGGCCCAGGTGTGTTCCACGTGCTGGAAGCCGGACAGCTCGTCCGCGTACGGCGGGGTGCTCAGCGGCAGGATCCAGAAGGCCAGCTTGGCCCACCACCAGCTGGGGTGGCCCTCGGAGCCGGGGCCCCAGCCGCCGAGGATCTGGAGGGCGATCATGGCGGCGCCGAACAGCCACATCGGGGGCAGCAGCCGGCGCAGTCGGCCGCGGATCACGCCGGGAGCGGGACGGCTGAGCGAGCGGGCCATCAGCGAGCCGGCCAGCGCGAACATCACGCCCATCGACGGGAAGACGAGGGGCAGCCAGAACCAGCCGAAGTTGTGGTACAGCACCACGCGGCCCAGCGCCAGCGC
Source organism: Streptomyces sp. NBC_00207 (assembly GCF_045160965.1). Taxonomy (NCBI): domain Bacteria; kingdom Bacillati; phylum Actinomycetota; class Actinomycetes; order Kitasatosporales; family Streptomycetaceae; genus Streptomyces; species Streptomyces sp. NBC_00207. The sequence goes on from NZ_CP130715.1 coordinate 1,815,456, forward strand.
GCGCAGCAGGTCGAGATAGCGGTCCCGGCCGCCCTTGCGCGTGGGCGGTGCCTCCGGCTCCGGCTCCGGCCCCAGCTCGGGATCCTGCCGCAGTGCGGCGGGGATCCTCAGCTGGACGGTTTCGTGGGTGCGCCCGCGGTCGACGAATGCAGTCACGGTCAGGCCTCCACGGGTACGGCGACCTCGCCGGTGCGCCGGAGCTTCTGCCACCGCAGCCGGCCACCGGTCATCGCCGTGATGGCGGACTGCAGCAGGACGATGTACATCAGCTGCCGGTAGACCAGTTGCTGGATCGGCAGGCTGATCAGATGCCAGGGCTTCTCGCGGTCGAGCCGGAAGGCGTACCAGGACAGTGCGGCCTGGAGCAGAATGAAGCCGCCCCAGCTGGTGAGGGTGATCGGGGCGTCTCCGAACAGCACGCCGTACAGCAGGAACAGGTCGACCAGCGGCGCCAGCAGCGGGGCGACCACGCCGAACAGCACGACGAGCGGCAGCCCGAGCCGGCCGAAGCGCCCGGCCGGGCCGCGGGACGTCACGGAGCGGCGGTGCTTCCACATCGCCTGCATGCTGCCGTAGCTCCAGCGGTACCGCTGGGACCAGAGCTGCTGGAGGCTGGCGGGAGCCTCGGTCCAGGCGCGGGCGAATTCGGCGTAGACGACCCGCCAGCCCTCGCAGAGCACCGCGATGGTGATGTCGGTGTCCTCGGCGAGGGTGTCGTCGCTCATCCCGCCGACCTGCCGCAGGGCCTCCTTGCGGAAGGCGCCGACCGCGCCGGGGATGGTCGGGATGACGCCCAGCATGTCGTACATCCGGCGGTCCAGGTTGTGGCCGAGGACGTACTCGATGTGCTGCCAGGCGCCGATCAGGCTCTCGCGGTTGCCGACCTTGGCGTTGCCCGCGACCGCGCCGATCGCCGGGTCGCCGAAGGGCTGGACCAGCTCGCGTACGGTGGACGGCTCGAAGACGGTGTCGCCGTCCATCATCACGATGATGTCGTACGAGGCTGCCGCGATGCCGGTGTTGAGCGCGGTGGACTTGCCGCCGTTGACCTGGCGGATCAGCCGGACGAACGGCAGGTCCATCTCCTCGACGATCTCCGAGGTACCGTCCGTCGAGCCGTCGTCGATGACGATCACCTCGATCGGATGGTCACTCGCGGCCAGGGAGTTCAGGGTGTTGGCTATGCACTCGCGCTCGTTGTAGGCGGGGACCAGTACGGTGACCGGCTCGGTGACCGGGTCTCCCCAGAGGTCCCGCCGTTTCGCGCGGCGGGCGTGGATCGGTGCGAGGACGAGCATCAGCGCGAACCGGCCGAAGTTGAGGAAGCCGACGACGGCCAGCAGCGCGACCAGTACCGGCAGCGTGAGCACGGCGAACTGGGTGGCCCAGATGAATCCCTTGCCCGCCCACAGCTGGAAACCGTGCACCGGCACGGTGGCGCTGGAGGCGCCGAGTGCGTCGGAGATGGTGGTGAAGCGGTAGCCCTGGGCCTGCAGCCTGTCGATGATCTGTACGAGCGCGGCGATGGTCTGGGTACGGTCGCCACCCGCGTCGTGCAGCAGGATCAGCGCGCCCGCACCGGGCTTGGCCGGCATCGCCGCCTTCACGATCTGCTCGACGCCGGGACGCTTCCAGTCGTCGGTGTCGCGGTCGATGAACGCGGTGAGGTAGCCGCGCGCGCCCACGTACTTGATCACCGGGTAGTTCCAGTCGTCCATCGCGGTGGCGTCGGAGGAGTACGGCGGGCGGAACAACGCGGAGTGGACGCCCGCGACGCCGGCCAGCGCCAGCTGCGTCTGTGCCAGCTCCCAGCTGGTCCGGGCGTGGGACTGGTACACCAGGTCGGGGTGGGTGAAGGTGTGCACGCCGAGTTCGTGGCCGCCCGCGACGATCTCCCGGATCAGCTCAGGGTTGCGCGTGGTCATCGCCCCGGTCACGAAGAAGTCCGCCCGGACGTTGCGGGCCGCGAGCACCTCGAGGATCTTCGGGGTCCACTGCGGCGAGGGACCGTCGTCGAAGCTCAGAACCGCGGTGCGGTCGGGGATGTGGTAGCTCACGGGGTGCTCGTTCTTGGCCCCGCGCGCGTCGATGACCGGGCCGCCCTTGAGCAGATTGGGCGGCACGGTCGTCTTGTCGACCGAGATCGCGATCCGGGAGTCGTGGAACGCCTCGTTGGTGGCGAGGCCGCGCAGGACGAGGAGCGCGAGCAGACAGGCCAGCAGGGACAGCGGCATGAAGAAGCGCAGCGGTGGCGCGGCCAGTCGGCGCGGCCTGAGCAGGGACTGCCGGCGGCGCTGGTGGCGGGACAATTGCGCTCCTGGAGATGGGTGGTGCGGAGGATCAGGGGTGCTTGGTCGGTCGGCCGGAGGCCGCCGCCCCGCGCGGCACGGTGGTCGTGGGCTTCGACGCGGGAGCCGCGGTCTTCGTCAGGGTGGTCGTGGCCTTCGACGCGGGGGCCGGGGCCTTCGTCGTGGTGGCCGAGGCCTTCGCCTGGGGTGTCGCGGACCGCGTGGCCGTCCGGGCTGCGGACGACGCGGACGGGCCGGGCGACAGCGACCCCACGGGTGAGGGCGACGGGGCGGGCGGCCGCGAGGGCTGCGCGGGTATGCCCATGGCCGGGGCGTCCGCCTGCACACCGATCAGGCTGCTGCCCATGGCGACCGCCAGGATCGCGCCGAGCACGGAGACCGGCCAGCCGAGGCCCCGCAGCAGGCGGCCGCGCAGACCCGACTGGTCGACGAATACCGGTGCGGGAGCAGGCTCACCAAGATTTGACTCAGACATGTCATATTCCGCCTGCTGCGCCGATCCGCGGTCGAGGGAAGTGAGAATGGGGCGCACCTTGCGAGGCCTTTCAGTGCAGGGTACGTAGACCGCAGGACAGCAGGGCGAACGCTAGTGCACCGGCCTGAATCGAATTTGGCTCGATGTGTGCATTTGACGCGATCTGCTCCGGTGTCGTAATCGGATCGCAATATCAATTGGCCGTACCGACCAGTAGGCGGGACGCATCGTCGCCGGATACCGGTAGACCGCCCGCAAGAAACCTTCCGCGGCGGCGCTAAGATGCCCCACTCGTGTGATCAGTCATTTGATCCTCACGCAAAAGGGCGTGTCCAGGTACCGCCGCTACACACCAAGGAGCCCGTGTGAGCCAGCCCCGCCGCACCTCTCGTCGCCGCGCGTGGACCGGGCTCGCGCTGCCTGCCCTCCTGTGTGCACTCGCCGCGTGTTCGGGCAGTCCCACGTCCGGCAGCAGTACCGATGCCGCCCCCAGCGCCTCGCCGACCCCGTCCGGACCGCCGGGAACCCTGTTCGACGGCTTCCACTACGGCGGCACCGACGACCCCTCGCTCACCGCCAACGGCTGGGAGGTCCGTGACGGCGCGGGCAGCCCGGGGATCAAGGACACCTGGTCAGGCGCCGGCGCGAGCTTCCCCTCCGACGCGACCGCCCAGGGCGGCAGGATCCTGCAACTGCAGGCCTCCACCGACGGCACCAAGCAGGGCACCAAGCAGGTCGAGGTGCAGAGCACCGGCACCGACCTCTTCACGGGGACCTACGCCGCTCGGGTCCACTTCGGCGACAAGCCCACGACCGGCCGCAACGGCGACCACGTCGTCCAGACCTTCTTTCCGATTTCCCCCTCGGACTCCTCGGCGAACTACAGCGAACTCGACCACGAATACCTGCCGAACGGCGGCTGGGGTTCGGTGGGTCCGCAACTCGACAACGTCAGCTGGTACAAGGCCGATCCGCCGGACCGGGTCAACCACACGTCCAAGCAGCGCCTTGAGGGTTGGCACATCCTGATGATCACCGCCATGAACGGAAAGGTCACCTATTCCCTGGACGGCAAGGAGTTGTTCACCAGCTCCGGCAAGTACGTCCCGCGCGAGAAGATGGACATCCACTTCAGCAACTGGTTCATCGACCTTCCCTTCACCGGCGGTCCGCGCACATGGAACATGAAGGTCAACTGGTTCTACTACAAGGCCGATGAGGCCGTTTCCCAGGCCGAGGTCCAGAAAACGGTGGACGGCTTCTACAGTGCCGGCACCCACTACATCAACACCGTGCCGAAGTCCTGACCCGGGCGATGTGAACCGCGGACGCCCAGGGCGATCTCAGGGCGCGATCTCGAACTCCGGTGCTTCGAGGCTCTTCAGACACTCCGTCTTCGGCGCGGCCGGGTCGTCGAAGAACGAGACGGCGATCTCCTGGGCGCACTTCGAGGTGGCGAACACCACGTGCGGCTCGTACGGGACGGTGACGACCTTGGCGTTGGGCAGCGTACGCGCCACGTACGGCCCGTTGTCCGCGCCGGTCTGGGCGTCGAACGCACCGGACAGGGCGAGGGTGGGGATGTCGCTGCGCGTGACGTCCCGGATCGAGGGATCGGCCGCGGGGACGTTCCAGATCTCACAGTCGGGGTGGAGGAACGTGAGCAGCGGAGCCTGGGCCTGCACCGAGCGGGGGAACGACGGGAACTCCTTCTGTCCGCCCTGGAGCGCCGCGTCCCTGCTCTCGTACGGGGTCCACTCACTGCAGAAGACGCCGTAGCTGAGACCGTGCGAAGTCACTCCGATGCCCTTGGGGTTGGTCCTCCACCCCGCCCACTGCTGGGCGATCCGCTGCGGGTTGCCGTTCGCCAGCTCGTCGATGGACTGGGGGACGGCCTCCGCCGTGTGGGTGGCGGAGGTCAGCCAGTTCACCAGGGTTCCGCCGTCGATCACGACCTTCACCGGCTTGTCGCTGCCGGGGACCGTGACGGTGGTGGTGACCGGCTTGGCTTCGAGGTCGCTGACCAGCTCCTCGAAGGTGGCCGACAGGTTCGGATAGCGCTTGTTGCAGGCCGGCTGGTCCGCGCAGGCCTTGAACAGGCCGTCGACGCCCTGCCGGAAGCTGCTCCAGGTCGCGGCCGACCCGGACGTGGACGGCGGCAGTATGCCGTCGATGCCCACCGAGCGGATCCCCTCGGGGTGCAGGCGCATGGAGGCCAGGGCCAGGTGGGTGCCGTAGGAGATGCCGTACAGGTTCCACTGCTCGACGCCCAGCGCGGTGCGCAGGTCGTCGTAGTCGGCGGCGCTCTGGATGTCGTTGTAGGCGCTGAGGTCCACCCCACGGGCCGCCAGCTGGTCACGGCAGGCCTTCGTGGCCTCGACGTGCTGGCGTCCGGTGGACGGAGCGTCGTAGACGAGGCCGATCACGCGTGCGTTGAACTCGTCGACGTTGGGGCACAGGAGGGCCGGGTCGGCCGAGTACGTACCGCGCTGGGACATGAAGATCACGTCACGGTCGCGGTTCAGGCCGCCGTCGATCGCCATCTTCGCCTCCCCCACGGCATCGTCTCCGGGTCCGCCCGCGAGCCACACGATGGGGTCGGGTTTCGGTTTGTCGGTCGCGGCGGGCACGATCGCCACACCGAGTTCGATCGTCCGGCTGCTCGGTTTCGTGCGGTTCTCGGGCACGGTGAGCGTTCCGCAGCGGGCCTCGTCGAGGGCCTCGATCGGTTCCGCCGTCTTCGGGCAGGGGCCCGGTTCGAAGCGGGCGTCACCCACCGTCCGTGCGACCGTGCCGATCGGCGCCTCGGGGGTGGGGGTGGTGCCGGTACGGGACTGCCCCTGCGCGGGCGCTGCGAGCAGTCCCGTGACGAGGAGGCCGGCCGCCATGCCGGCCGAAGTGGCCTGGAGTCGTCGTAGGTTGCCGCGACGACGGGGCGCTTCGTGGCGAGTCATCTGGCCTCCCGGTCATTTCGGGATGATCGTGAACGGCTGGGGCTCGAGGCCGTCCACGCACGAGGTGTCGGGAGCGGTCGGGCGAGCGAAGAAGGACGCCAGCACGCGCTGCGCGCACGGCGACTGCGGGACCACCCAGTGGCCGATTCCGGGGACCTGTATGGCGGTCGAGCGGGACAGGTCGCGGGCCACGCCCTTCGCCCAACTCGCGCCGGTCTTCACGTCGAACGTGCCGGAGATGACGAGCGCCGGCACCGAGCTGACCGTCGCCAGCCGCTGGACGGAGGCGCGGTCCGCAACGTTCCAGATGCGGCAGGCCGGGTACTGGAAGGGAAGTTGCGGTGCCTGCGCCAGGACCGTGTCCGGCCACGCGGGGTAGGCCTTGCGCCCCGCCTTCAGCACGTCGGGCTCCGAGTACCCCGGCGCCCACTCGCTGCACACCACCGAGTTCGTCAGGCCGTGCGCGAACTCGCCGGTCTTCTGGACCGAGCCGGCCGCGCGGGCCTGCGCGAAGCGCTGCGGGTTTCCGCGGCTGAGTTCGTCGAGCGCCGCCGGGATGTCCTTGGGCCGGGGGGTGAAGGCGACGATCAGGTTCAGCAGCGCGCCCCCGTCGAGGACGGTCTTGACCGGCTTTCCTCCGCCCGGCGGCGGGACGTTCAGCGTCAGGGGGTGGGCCTCCAGCTTGCGCACCTGCTCCGTCAGCAGGCGGGGGAGGTCCGGGTACCGGTCCTTGCAGGCGGGCTGCGCCGCGCAGGCCTCGAAGATGTTGTGGATTCCCTCGGCGGTGCTGCCCCAGGTCCACGGCAGGGTCACGTGCTCGGGAGGCGTGATCGAGTCGATCGCCATCGCGCGGATTCCCTCGGGGTGCAGGCGCAGGTACGTGAGGGCCAGATTGCTGCCGTAGGAGTACCCGTAGACGTTCCACTGGGGGATGTCGAGCGCCTTGCGCAGGTCGGCGAAGTCCGCGGCGTTCTCCGTGGTGTTGTAGGCACTCAGGTCGGTGCCGTCGGCCGTCAGGCGGCCCCGGCAGTCCTTCACCGCCTTCAGCAGGAGCTGTTCCGCCTGCTTCGCGTCGTAGCCCAGGCCTACGGCCTGCTCGTTGAAGCGGTCGACCTCGGGGCAGGCGAGGTTCGGCTGGTCGTAGAGGTTGCCGCGCTGGGCCATGATGATCAGTTCGCGGTCCTTGTTCAGGCCGGAGTCGACGAGGAAGGGGATGTCGTCGAACGTGTCGGCACCGGGACCGCCCGCCATGAACACCACGGGCTCCTGTGGCGGCTTCGACGGGGTGACGGCCGGAATGACCGCCACGGCCAGCTTGATGGTCCGGCCGCCGGGGCGGGAGCGGTTCTCGGGGACCTCGAGGAACCCGCACCGTGCGTTGCTCAGCGCTTCGATCGGCTCGGGCGGCTTCGGACAGGGACCGGGCACGAACCGGGAAGGGGCTGCGGAACCGGGCCCGCCGGCGGAGCGGGCGGGTGGCGGCGCGGCGCTGCCCGGTGCGGGGCCGAAAGCTGCCAGGCAGACCAGAGCGGCCGCGGCGGTCGCCGCGTGGATGCTGTGCTTGGGCATGTGGTCTCGTTCCTCTGCCGACATAGGCGGCTGCCCCGCCGGGCCGGGCCGCAGCGGTTGGGACGGAACACTCGCTCTCGACGCTACTAGGAGGAACGTACGCGCGCATGCGGAGCGATCAACGGCCCGTGGCCGGGGCCCGCCGGACGGCGCCGGGCAGACCGGCCGGTGCCCCGTGGCGGCCGGCACCCGGAACCTGGGAGGGCGATCCCGTCCCGGCGAGCAGACAATGAGCATGAGGGACGCTCGGGCGACTCGTGCCGGCGGCCCGGGTCAGGGCCTGCGCCCCGATCCTGGTCGTGCTCCGGTCCCGGCGGGAGCTCGATGCCGCCGGCCCGACCGTCCTGGGCCCGGGACGCACCCGGCCCGCCCCCGAGCAGCGAGGGACTGACAGGTGATGTCGGACGAGAGAGCCGAACGCATCGCGGATTTCATCGAGCCGCTCCGGGTGGAACCGGGGTCCGAGGTACGGCTGGACCGGGACTTCGATCCCCGGTACAAGGCCGGTCTGAAGAAGCGGGACGGGGTCGAGCTGCTGCAGACCGGGGTGTCGTTGCTGGCCGAGTACCAGGAGCGGCTGGCCGCCCAGGACACGTACGGCGTCCTGCTCTGCCTCCAGGCGCTCGACGCCGGTGGCAAGGACGGGACGATCCGCCACGTGATGAGCGGCGTCAATCCCCAAGGCGTACGGGTCAGCAGCTTCAAGGTGCCCTCCACCGAGGAACTCGACCACGACTACCTGTGGCGGTACGCCCAGCGGCTGCCCGCGCGCGGCGAGATCGCCATCTTCAACCGCTCGCACTACGAGGAGGTCCTCGTCGTACGGGTCCACCCCGACAACCTCGTCCAGCAGAGGCTGCCGGACACGGCGTCCGGGCCGGAGCTGTGGGACCGGCGCTACCGGGAGATCAACCGCTGGGAGCACTACCTCACGGACAACGGGTTCAGAGTGGTGAAGATCTTCCTCAACCTCTCCAAGGAGGAGCAGCGGGCCCGCTTCCTGAAACGGATCGACCGGCCGGAGAAGAACTGGAAGTTCTCCGCGGCCGACGTCCGGGAGCGGCGCCGGTGGGACGACTACCAGCACGCGTTCTCCGCGATGCTGTCGGCCACGAGTACGAAGTGGGCTCCGTGGTACGTCGTGCCGGCGGACCGGAAGTGGTTCGCCCGGATCTGTGCGGCGGCGGTCCTCGCACACACGCTGATGGACATCGATCCCCAGTACCCCGATGTGGGGGAAGAGGCGCGCAAGGCGCTGCTCGTCACCAAGCGGGAGCTGGAACGGGAGGCCCCCGCCGGGGCCCCGGCGGATCCGTACTCCGCCTCCCGGCGGGCGCGGAAGAAGAAGCGCGGCTAGAGGGGGCAGGACCCCCGGGCCCCGGCGCCCGAGCAGCGTGGATGCGGTCGCGGCACGGATCGGATCGGAGGCAGGACGATGACGGTGCGGGCGGAATCTGCGGGAGAGCGGCCCCGGGCCTCGGCCGACGGCTGGTACACGCGCGCTCCGGAGGCGGTCGTGGCTGCGTTCGACGTCGATCCGGCGGTCGGCCTCTCCGCCGCGCGGGCCGCGGAACTCCTGACCGCGCACGGCCCGAACGCGCTGCCCGAGGAGAAGCGGACTCCGACCTGGCGCCGGTTCCTCGCGCAGTACCGCAGCTACATGCAGATCGTCCTGCTGGCCGCGGCGGTCGTCTCGCTGCTCATCAGGGAGTGGACCACCGCGATTCTGCTGATCGTGCTGACCCTGCTGAACGCGGTGGTGGGCCTGCGCCAGGAGGGCAAGGCCGAGAGCGCGATGAACGCACTGCAGTCGATGATGAAGGCGACGGCGCGGGTGCGCAGGGACGGGACGGAGGCGGAGATCCCCGCCGAACAGCTCGTCGTCGGCGACATCGTGCTCATCGCGGCCGGGGACCAGGTGGGGGCGGACGGTCGCATCATCGAGGCCAGCGCCCTGCAGATCGACGAGTCGGCGCTCACCGGCGAGAGCGTTCCGGCCGCCAAGGACGCCGGCACGCTGACGGGCGCCCTGCCGGCGCCCGGCGACCAGACCAACATGGCGTTCATGAACACCCCGGTCACCCACGGCAGCGGCGTGCTCGTCGTCACCGCGACCGGGGTCGGCACCGAACTCGGCAAGATCTCCGGGATGCTGTCGGCCACCGAGAAGGAAGTGCCGCCGCTCACCAAGGAGCTCAACACCCTGACGCTGTGGATCACGGCCGCCGCAGGCCTGACCATGATCGTGATGTTCGCCCTGGGGCGGCAGCGGGACCAGGCCTGGGACGTGCTGTTCGTCAGCGCGGTCTCGCTGGCCATCGCCGCCATCCCCGAGGCCCTGCCGACCGTGACCCAGGCGATCCTGTCCGTCGGCAGCCTCAACCTGGCGAAGCGGAACGCCATCGTCAAGGAACTGCCTTCGGTCGAGACCCTGGCGTTCACGTCGGCGATCAACTCGGACAAGACCGGCACCCTCACGATGAACCAGATGACCGCCGTCGAAGTGCTGAGTCCCACCGACCGGTACACCGTCTCGGGCACGGGGTACGGGCTGGAAGGGAAGGTCCACCACGCCGCGGGCGCCTCCGCGGACATCGAGGACGCGATCCTGCCGTACGTGGTGGCCAGCGACGCGAAACTGGTGGACGGCGAGGTGGTGGGCGATCCCACCGAGGGTGCCCTGCTGGTGCTCGCGCACAAGGCCGGGCTCGACGTCGACGCCACCAGGGAGGCCCTGCCACGGCTCGCCACACTGCCCTTCGACCCCGAATACAAGCTGATGGCCACCTTCAACGCGGCGCTCGACGCCTCCGGACGCCAGGTCGTCCGGTGTTTCGTCAAAGGCGCGGTTCCGGCGGTCGTGGCACGGGCCGCCACCGCGCTGTCGGCGGGCGCGACCGTCCCGTGGGACGACGAACTGGCGGCGCGCGCCGAGGCGCAGACCGAGCGGATGGGCGGCGAGGGACGCCGGGTCATGGCCGCGGCCACCCGGGATCTGGACCCGGCCGGCTTCGATCCGGAAGGCGACCTCCTCGCGTACGTCACGGAGCTGCGGATGAGCAGCCTCGTCGCCATGGTCGACCCGCCCCGCGACGAGGCCAAGGCCGCCGTGGCCGACGCCCAGGCGGGGCACATCCGGGTCCGCATGGTGACCGGTGACGACGTCACCACCGGTGCGGCGATCGCCCGGCAGCTCGGCATCCCCGGCGAGGCGGTCCTCGGCGCCGATTTCGCCGCCATGAGCGAGGACGAGCAACTCGCGCGGATCGACGGCATCGGTGTGGTGGGGCGCGTCGCGCCGGAGCACAAGGTGCTGCTCGCCGACACGCTCAAGAAGAAGGGCGATGTCGTGGCGATGACCGGGGACGGTGTCAACGACGCGCCGGCCATCAAGGCCGCGGACATCGGCATCGCGATGGGCAGCGGCACGGACGTGGCGAAGAACGCCGGACGCATGGTCCTCTCCGACGACAACTTCGCCACCATCGTCTACGCCGTGGAGCAGGGCCGGAGGATCTACGACAACCTCACCAAGTACATCCGGTTCGTCCTGCTGCTGCTGGTCACCTTCGTGCTGACCTTCCTCGGTGCCACTGTCTTCAACATCGCCGCCGGTGAGCCCTTCACCCCACCGCAGGTGCTGTGGATCCACTTCGTCGTCAACGCCTCCTTCGGCTTCGCGCTGGGCTTCGACCAGGAGAGCCCCGGCCTGATGCAACGCAGGCCGCGTCCGCGGGGGGAGTCCGTGCTCACCCGGCGCGTTCTGGTCACGGTCGGACTGGGCGGGCTGGCGATCACCGTCGTCCTGCTCGGACTCATCACGCTCGGCAAGGCCCACTTCGACAGCGTCGCGACCGGTCAGTCGATCGCGTTCACCGCGTTCGCGCTCTGCCTGATCGTGGCCGCGTTCGAGTGCCGCAGCGAGACGGATTCGGTGCTGACCCCGTCCACCTTCGACAGCAGGCAGATGAACTGGGTGGCACTGGCCCAGTTCGTGCTGGCCGTGCTGGTGACCCAGATGGACGGCTTCCGCCGGCTCCTGGGGACCACCGAGATCGATGCGCGGCAGTTCGGCTGGGCGGTACTGGCCGCCGTCGTGCTCCTGCTCCTGTGGGAGCTCGGCAAGCTCGTGGCCCGCCGGTCCCGAGGCACCTGATGGCAGGGCGGTCCGCGCCGACCCGGCACGGGAACCGCAAACTCGTCTCCCGGGTGCGGGCCGTGCCCGGGATCCGTGCGGTCACGTCGTACCGGCGGGAGTGGCTGGCCAAGGACCTGGTGGCGGGAGTCGTCCTGACCACGCTGCTGGTGCCGCAGGGCATGGCGTACGCCGAGTTGGCGGGCCTGCCGCCCATCACCGGGCTGTACACGACGGTTCTCTGCCTGCTCGGCTACGCGGTGTGCGGGCCGTCCCGGATCCTGGTGCTGGGTCCGGACTCCTCGCTGGGGCCGATGATCGCCGCCACCGTGCTGCCCCTGGTGGCGGCCGGCGGAGATCCCGACCGGGCCGTCGCGCTGGCGTCGGTGCTCGCGCTGATGGTCGCGGCCGTGATGATCCTGGCCTCGCTGGCGAAGCTCGGCTTCATCGCCGATCTGATCTCCAAACCGACGATGATCGGCTACATGAACGGTCTGGCGCTGACCATCCTGATCGGTCAGCTGCCCAAGCTCCTCGGCTTCAAGGTCGAGGCGGACAACCTGATCGGCGAGTGCACCGGCTTCGTACGGAGCCTCGCGGACGGCGCGACGGTGCCCGCCGCCGCCGCGGTCGGCATCGGCGGGATCATCGTCATCCTGGTGCTGCAGCGCTTCCTGCCGAAGGTCCCCGCGGTGCTCGTGATGGTGGTGCTGGCGATCGCCGCGGCCACCGTCTTCGACCTGGGCGCGCACGGCGTCGGGCTGGTCGGGGAACTGCCCGAGGGCTTCCCGCCGTTCACGATCCCCGACGTGCGCCCCGCCGACCTGCCGCTGCTGCTCGGCGGTGCGCTGGGCATCGCCCTGGTGTCGCTGGCCGACACGATCTCCAACGCCTCGGCCTTCGCAGCCCGTACGGGGCAGGAGATCCGCGGCAACCAGGAGATGGCGGGCATCGGTGTGGCCAACCTGGCCGCCGGTCTCTTCCAGGGCTTCCCCGTCAGCACCAGCGGCTCCCGTACGGCGGTGGCGGAGCGTGCGGGGGCCAGGACCCAGCTCACCGGGGTCGTCGGAGCGGCGCTGATCGTCCTCATGCTCGTACTGGCTCCGGGCCTGTTCCGCAATCTCCCCCAGCCGGCCCTCGCCGCCGTGGTCATCACGGCGTCGCTGTCCCTGGCCGACATCCCCGGGTCCGTGCGGCTGTGGCGGCAGAGCCGGACGGAGTTCCTGCTGTGCTGCGCGGCCTTCGTCGGCGTGGCCCTGCTCGGCGTGCTGCCCGGGATCGGCATCGCGGTGGCCCTGTCCGTCCTCAACGTCTTCCGACGCGCCTGGTGGCCCTACCGCACCGTGCTCGGACGGGTGCAGGACCTGGAGGGCTACCACGACATCCGCTCCTACCCGCAGGCCCGGCAGCTGCCCGGCCTGGTGATCTACCGGTTCGACGCCCCGCTCTTCTTCGCCAACGCCAAGACCTTCCGCGACGAGATCAGGCGACTGGCCGGCGCGGACCCGCGGCCGACCTGGATCGTGGTCGCGGCGGAACCGATGACCGACGTGGACACCACCGCCGCCGACGTTCTGGAGGACCTCGACGAGGCGCTCAACGCAAACCACGTACACCTGGTGTTCGCCGAGCTCAAGGACCCGGTGCGACGGAAGATCGAGCGGTACGAACTCACCCGCACCATCGACCCCGCCCACTTCTTCCCCACCGTGGAGGCCGCCGTCGCGGCCTTCCGCCTGCGCACCGGAGCCGAGTGGACGCCGGTCACCGCTGCCGAGCCGCCTGTCCGGCCTGAGCCCGGGTCCGCGGGTCCGGCGCCCGCCGACGAGCCGTGACCGTCCTCCGGGTGGGCGGGACCCGGCAGCCGTCGGTCAAGCGGCTTCGCGTCCTGCCGCGACCCGCCCCATCGTCAGCGCCAGACGCCGCACCCGGCGCCAGTCCATCGGCGGCGCGACGTGCGGCACGCCGGGCCGGTGCCGGGGCACGCGCACGCGCAGAGCGCCGGGGGCGAGACGGCAGCGCACCGGAGTGGGCAGCGTCAGGGCCTCGCCGTCGACACCGACCGGGATGACGGGGGCGTCGGCCTCGACGACGACCTCCCGGGCGGTGGCCTCGGTCAGCCCGCGGCCCTGCCCTCCGCGCAACAGGAGCTCCGTCGCCTCGGCGGCGTTGCCGACTCCGACGCACAGCACCCCCAGCAGGCCGGAGTCCAGGCGCCCGCGGCGTCCCAGTCCGGCCGAGTCGCCCCTCTCGTAGGGGTTGTTGCTCACGAGTACGGCCTGGGGGCCGTCCTTGGTCAGCGAACCGGCACGGACGCTCAGTCGCGCGCCGGTGTGGTGGGTCAGCAGATCCGGCAGCATCTCCAGGATGGTGCGGGCCTTGTCGTCGCGATAGGCGGGACTCTGCACGACTTCCGCGTACACGCCGAACGAGGCGTTGTTGATGAAGACGCGCCCTTCGCTCCGGCCCGCGGAGCCTTCCGCAGGCTCTCCCGCATGGAGGTATCCGATGTCGATGCGCAGCTCGACGCCGTCGGTCAGTGCCTCCAGGCACGTGGAGGGATCCTCCCGGTCCAGGCCCAGGTCCATGGCGAAGTGGTTGCGGGTGCCTGCGCTGATCACCATGAAGGGAAGGTCGTGCTCTGCGGCGATACCGGCGACCAGGGCCTGCGTGCCGTCGCCGCCCGCGACGCCGAGCAGGTCGGCGCCGCCGCGGACGGCCGTCCGCGCCAGCTCGGCCACATCCTGCTGATGGGCCGGGTCCAGCACGACGACCTCGGCCCCCAGGGCTCTGGCGCGCTCCGCCAGCCGGAACTTCTCGACCTTTCCGCCGCCCGAGCGCGGGTTCATGATCAGGAACGGCCGCTCGGGCCGGCCGACGGGGCGCTCCGGCATGCCGGGCGGGGTGTCTTCGACCAGCGCGGCCCGGCCTGCGGAGACGGCCAGCGCCCACAGGCCGAGCGAGACCAGCACGACCCACAGCAGCCCGGCGATCGCGTACAGGATCAGGACACCGAGCGGCGCGGCGACGACGAGCAGCACGGCGAGCGCCCTGATCCAGCCGGTGTGGGTCAGCATCCACCACCCACCGGCCGCAGTGAGCACCAGCCCCGCCCACCCCACGCCCATGAGCACGAGGCTGCCGAGCCCGGCGAAGACCACCAGCACCGCAACAGCCGCCACGCCGGCCGCCAAGGCCAGACGCGCGGCCCAGCGCCTGCTCATGGGGCAACCTCCCAGCGCTCCTCCGGCTGCCGGCCAGGAATCTCGATCCCTGCGTACCCGGTGGGCCGACTTCCCGTGGACACGGACGTCCGCAGGCCTCCACTTCAGGCTAGGGGCGGTCACCACCCTGCGCAGCACGTCCACCGGGTACGGGGGTGCCCTCGCGCAGATCACGGCCGGCGGCCGCGGCCTTCTCGTACCAGCTGCCGTACCGCTCGGCCAGGGGCACGGCCGAGACGCCGTGCAGGAGGACGCTGAGGCCGACGGTGACCGCGACCACCCTCCCCACGAGGTCCACCCCCGGAACGTGTTCCTCCACGACGAGCAGCGCCAGCACCACGGACGCGAGACCGCGTGGACCGAACCAGCCGATGTACGCGACCGTGCGGGGCCGCAGTCCGCTCCCGGCCAGGGCGAGGACCACCGGCAGCATTCTGACGACGGTGAGGCTCAGCACCGCGTACAGACAGATCCGCCAGCTCAGGTGTTCCAGTGTGGGCCCGAGCAGCACCGCCCCGAACACGAGGAGGCTGACCGCCGCCAGCAGCCCTCCGAGGGTCTCGGTGAACTCGGCCGTTCGGGCGGCGTCCCCCTGCCCGGCGCCGGCCGGGAAGTGGCGCAGGGCGAAACCGCAGGCGAAGCCGGCCACCCAGGCGGCGATGAACCCGCTGCCGTCCGTCACGACGGCGAGCTCGTACGCCGCTGCCGCGACGGCCAGCGGGTAGACCTGCCGCCACTCCGGCGCGACCCATCCCCGGGCACGCGACCACTGCAGCAGCCGGCCTCCCAGCCACCCGATCAGCAGACCGATGGCGGTGCTCAGCACCAGGGCGCGCCAGAAGACTCCCGCGACGCCCTCCTGCGCGTAGTGCGTACTGGGAATGGCCGCGAGGAAGAGGATGAAGAAGGGCAGCACCATGCCGTCGTTGAGGCCGCTCTCGACGTTCAGTCCGTCACGTACGAGCGCCGGTACCCGCGGGTGGGACATCGCGGTCTTCCCGAGGGCGGCGTCGGTCGGGGCGAGGACGGCACCGACCAGGGCGAGCTCCCACATCGTCAGCCCCGGCAGCAGGGGCCACGCGAGGAGCCAGCCCGCGCCGATGCTCAGGGGCAGTCCGATTCCGAGCAGACGACCGGGCAGGAAGCCGCCGGTCCGCAGGTCGCGTCTGCGCACCGAGAGGGCGTCGGTGAACAGCACGAGGGTCAGGGTGGCTTCGAGGAGCGCCACGATCGGCGCGGCGTCCTGCGCCAGGTTGACGACGTTCAACACGGCCGGCCCGAGGAGGACGCCGGCGCCGACGAACACGATCGCCGACGACAACGGCGTCGAGGACAGCCGGCGCGAGCCGAGCGCGTACGCGGCCGTGACGGCAGCCACCGCCGCAACGGTCCAGGCGCCACCGCTCATGACCAGCCCTCCGGATCCGCCCGCCGCACCACGCGTGACCTCGTTACTACAGGCCGACGGAGCGTGACGGACCGACGTCGGCAAGGACACGCCGCGTGGTGCCACCCGGGCACCGGATGGCACGACCGGCGGGGCCTTGGGACCATTGCTCCCTGGAGGCGAACGATGAGCCACGACCCGCCGGTCTCACCCTCGGAAGGGCCGGCACCGCGCACGGCGGACGGCGCAGTGGAGCAGCCCGGCGGCACGCCCCCGGCCGCCGCCGAACGGCCCCCCGGTTCCGGGAAGCGCGCCCGGCTGCTCCACTTCACACTGCCCGGCTGCTGGGGCGCGCTCGTCCTGGCGTGCCTGTCCTTCACTCCGTCGCTGCTTCCCCGCGGCGGCGTCCTGCAAGGACTGATCGCCGGCATCACCGCGGCCATCGGATACGGGCTCGGCGTGTGCGCGGCGTACGTGTGGCGCGCGTTCGCCGACCGGGACGCGCGCAGCGCCTCGCGCAGGTCGTGGCTCGTGCTGCTCGTCAGCGCGATCGTGCTGTTCGGCCTCTCGTTCGGGCTCGGACAGTACTGGCAGCACGAGATCCGCACGCTCATGGGGGTCACCGACTACAACGTCGTCACCGCCGTCGCCTGCCCCTTCGTCGCCGCGCTCGTCTTCTGGCTCCTGCTGCTGGCCGGGCGGGGGCTCCGGCGCCTGTACCACTGGGCCGCCGACCTGCTCGGGCGCTGGATCGGCCCGAGAGCGGCGCGGGTGGTCGGCTGGCTGGTGGTGGCGGGCCTGGCATGGTCCGTGTTCTCCGGTGTCCTGCTGGGCGGCTTCGTGAACGCGGCCAACGAGGCGTTCTCGGTGCGGGATACGGAGACGCCGGAAGGCGTGCACCAGCCCACCTCGACGCTGCGCTCGGGCGGGCCCGGCTCTCTCGTGCCGTGGGACTCGCTGGGCAGGCAGGGCCGCGCTTTCACCGGCAGCGGACCGTCGGCCCGGGACATCGGCGCGTTCACCCACCGCCCGGCGCAGGAGCCCGTACGGGCCTACGCCGGGCTGACGACCTCCGAGGACACGGAGACCCGGGCGGCCCGAGCCGTCGCCGACCTCGAACGGGCGGGCGGCTTCACGCGCGAGAACCTGCTCGTGATGACCACGACGGGGAGCGGCTGGGTCGACCCCGCCGCCGTGGACTCGTTCGAGTACCTCGGCAACGGCGACTCGGCCACGGTGGCGATGCAGTACTCGTACCTGCCGTCGTGGCTGTCGTACCTCGTCGACCAGTCCAAGGCGCGCGCGGCCGGCCGCGAACTCTTCGACGCGGTCTACGACACCTGGTCCAAGCTGCCGCAGGACCAGCGGCCGCGGCTGTTCGTGGCGGGTGAGAGCCTGGGATCGTTCGGTGGTGAGACGGCCTTCAGCGGGGAGTACGACCTGCGCAACCGCACCGCCGGCACCCTGTTCGCCGGCCCGCCCAACTTCAACACGCTGTTCCGCGAGTTCAGCGATCAGCGCGACGCGGGGAGTCCCGAGATCGAGCCCGTCTACAAGGACGGGCGGACCGTCCGGTTCACCGACGACCCGGCCACCGGGATGCCTCCCGAGGACCGGCCGTGGGACGGCACGCGCGTGCTCTACCTCATGCACCCGTCCGATCCGATCGTGTGGTGGAGCCCCGGGCTGGCCTTCTCCGAACCCGACTGGATCGGCGAGGCGCCCGGTTCGGACGTGCTCGAAGGGATGTTCTGGATGCCCCTCGTGACCTTCTGGCAGGTCACCGCCGACCTGCCGTTCTCCACGGGCGTTCCGGACGGCCACGGCCACACCTACAAGGCCGCGTACGTCGACGGCTGGAACGCCGTCATGCGGCCCACCGGATTCACGGCGCAGGACCTGGACCGGCTGAGGGACATCATCCGGCCGGACAACTGAGCCCGCGGCGCGGCGCGGGCCCGCGCCGCGCCGCCGCGCGGTCGGCTCAGCGCAGCAGGAACCCGACGAGGTAGCCGAGTGCGTTGACCGCCCAGTGCAGGCCCATCGGAGCGAGCAGGCTGCCGCTGCGGCGACGCAGTGCGCAGAGGAGGACGCCGGCCGCCGTCGTGAACAGCACGGCCGCCACGACCGCCAGGGCGGCACCGGTCGCGGAGTCCCCGAAGACCGTGGTCAGGGCGGGTTTCGCAGTCGCCAGGTGCAGGGACGGCAGCACGTGCCACAGGCCGAACAGCAGGCTCGACACGGCGGTCGCCCAGGCCGCCCCGCGGTCGCGGCACACCAGACCGTAGAGGACGCCGCGGAAGGCGATCTCCTCCACCAGGACGGTGCCGACGGGAACCAGCAGGAAGACCCGCAGCAGCAGCTCGCTCCCGGTCATCCCGGAGTACCGCCGGTCCTCGAACAGCGCTCGGGTGGCCGGCAGCAGGGCCGCGACGAGGTAGACGACGGCGACCAGGCCGATCAGGGCCAGCGCCCAACGAGCACCGCGGGCCAGCGTGCCGGGAGCCAGGCCCGCGTCCGCCAGGGTGCCGCCGGCCCAGAAGAGCACACCGAGCAGGAGGGCGCTGACCAGGACGGCCGTCACCAGGCCGAACAGGCCGGTCCAGTGGTGCACGGCCAGGTTGGCGGCGACGAGGACGGCCACCGTGACTCCCACGGCCGGCCAGGTACCGATTCGTCTCCGGCGTCGGCTCCACGGCATGCCACTCACGGTACGGCGCCCTCGTACCCCGTGCCGTGCGGCGTGCGGCGCCGTGGTTCAGCGCTCCAGGACGATCACCTCGTAACCGGCGCCGACGACGAGCTCGCCGCCGGGGGCGAAGGCGACGGCATCGGGATCGACGGGCAGGTGGATCTCGTGCAGGAGGGTGGCGTTGCCGAGGTCCCAGATGAGTACGGCGTCGTCGTCGGCGGTGACGGCCACAGGTACCTCGTTCAGCAGGCCGATCTCCACATCGGACACCCAGCCGTCACCGAGCTGGCAGCGCAGCTGCCGGGTGCGCAGGTCCCACACCTGCGCTCCGTGGTGGGCGGTGGCCGCCAGGACCACGGGATCGCGTCCCTCGGTGCCGCACACCATGGCGTTGACCTGGTCGGTGAGGCCCTCCAAGTAGCCCACCTGGGTCCCGTCGGTGAGATCGCAGAGTGCCACCTGCCGCTCGCCTGTCCCGAGCCGGTCGTTCCCCGCGATCACGGCCAGAGCCCGTCCGTCCACGAGAGTCGAGACCGCGGCACCCTGGTATCCGGTGGACTCGAAGGTTCCGCTGATCTGGAGGGTTTCCAGGTGCCAAATGCCCGTCCGGGTCCCGTCGGGGCCTTGCTGCCCGAACAGGGCGACCGGGCCACCTCCGACGTATCCGCACGCAAGCGGTGCCGCGTAACCCGCCTCGGTTCTTCCGGTCTCCGACCCGTCCGCGAGGTTCCACATCCGCACGGTGTTGTCATGTCCGCCGGTCACCGCGACCGGAGCGCCGGAGACCGTCGCGCAGGCCACGCTGGCCACCCAATGGGTGTGCCCTTCGAGGCGCCGCAGCTCCCGTCCGGAGGACAGGTCCCATACCCGGGCCGTGCGGTCGTGACTCGCCGACACCGCAACGGGGGCGCCGTCCAGCACAGTGCACGCGACCGCTGACACCCGGCTGGAATGGCCGGGGGGCTCGATCTCCTCGGGTTGCTCCTCCAGGTTCCACAGCCGGACGGAATTGTCACTGCCGGAGCTGGCGGCCATGGGTCGGCCGCACACGCTGGTGATCACGATGGAATGCACCCAGTCCGTATGGCCGTTCAGCCGGGCGAGCAACCTGCCGCCCGGCCGTTCTCTCAGCTCGATCGAGCCGTCCCCGTAGCCCACCACCATGACCGCCCGGCCGTCGAGTTCCGTAAAGGCGATGGCGGTGATCCAGCCGTGCCCGACACGGCAGGAGGACACGACGGTGTCCGTGGCCGGGTCGCGGAAGTGAATGTTCCCCTCACGGTCGCCGAGGCACACGAGCTCACGGCCGTTCTGGACGAGGCCCGCCACCGCCCAGCAGTCGGCGAAGTCCTGGAAGTCGTCCCACTCCCCCGTCTCCAGATTCCACCGCCGGAGCAGACCGGACGGCAAGCCGATCAGAGCGGTTGCCGCCTGCCGACTCCCCGGGCAGAAGACCACAAGCTCGTACCGGCTGTACCGCGTCCCACCCGGAAGGGTCCGGCGGATCTCACCTGACATCAGCTCCCGGGTCCATGCCGAACCGTCCGGGGCGCAGCCGACGATCAGCACCTCACCTCGGACCCGGGCGCAGGCCAAGCCCGCAACCACGGTCTCCATCGCCTGTTCGTCATCGCTGCGAGCGGCCTCGGCCCCGGTCTGCACCACGAACCGCCGGAGTTCGGTGCTGCGTGCGAGGTCCCAGACGCGCAGCGTTCCGTCGTGGGATGCGGTCACGACGAGCGTGGCGCCGTCCACCTCGATGCAGTCCATCGCCGTGACCTCGCCGGTGTGCCCGTCCAGGGTGGCCACGCAGCTCTGCTGCGCCGGATCCCAGACCTGCACCGGCCCGTCGTACTGCGCACTGAGCACCACCGGCTTGCCCTGCAGCTCCGTCGCGATCAGCGGATGGGCGGACCAGGAGCTCAGCTCACCCCGGAACAGGCTGCTCGTCTGGGATCCGGTCGCCCACCTCGGTGTCCACTCCAGGCGTCGCCCCAGCCTGCTCCGGTGCTCCTCCAGCCGGTACCGGGCCGCGTCCACCGCCATCACCTGGGCCCGTTCGTGGACGCACTGACCGCGGTAGCGGTGGGCCGAGGTCCGGTACATCGTGCGGACCCGCTGCGCGTCGGCGCCCCGTACGCCGTCCATCGCGGCCAGCAGCCCGTCCGGATCCGCGTGCACCAGGAACCACGGGTCCTGCAGCAGGCGTTCGAGGTCTCCCGACGCCGCCGCGTGGCCCGCCAGGTGGGCGTGGACGTACGGGTGCGCGCGCTCCCAGTCCGGGCCGTCGCCGTCGGGTCGCGACGGCACCGAGGCGATCAGCTCGGCCGTCATCCGGCGCTGGTCCTCGCGGCTGCGCCGTGGATCGCGCAGGTGCTCGGCCAGCGCCTCGTGGTACAGGCGGAAGACCGACCGGTCCTCGCCGGCCGGCACCTCCACCACGTACGCCCCCGCCTGCCGCCACAGCCAGTCCACGTCGTCGTTGGTGCACTTCTCGCCCGACAGGGCCGCCGCCAGCGGGGCCCACAGCGAATCCCAGGGCAGGCCGGAGCCCTCCGCGTACGCGAGGGGCCGCAGCAGCCGCCGTACCCGGTCCTCGTTCTCCCCGTACCGGGCCAGGTAGGCGTCGAAGGCCTGTCCGACCTCCGAGGGCAGCTCCTCCTCCCAGCCCGGCCGGGACGGGTCGGGGTTCAAGTCCCCGTGGAGCAGGGCCCGTACGGTCATCCGGGCGACCAGGAAGGAACGGCCTGCGCGTCGCGCCACCGCGGCGGCCACGGCCTCCCGGGTCTCTTCCGTCGGCCCGCCGGGCATCCCGGCCAGCGTGTGCCGCGCGTACTGCTCGATGTCGTCGCGGCCGGTGTACGCGTCGGTGTCCAGGTCGATGACCTCGACGGCCCGGCCCAGTTCGGGGATCATCGTCCGCCGGGTGCCGACCAGCAGGCGCAGGTTGTGCAGGACGGACATCGGCCGGAGCAACTCACGGGCGATGCGCTGCGGTTCCCGCCCGCCGACGCCCGTACCCGCCTCCTCCAGCGCGTCGATCAGCACGGTCCGCAGGGGGCCCTCGTACTCGGCGAGCCGGGCCAGCAGCTGCGGCGGGCTGTCCGCCTCCACGTCCAGTGCGGCGGCCAGCCGGGCGGTGAGCCGTTCCAGGGTGGTGCCGTGCGCGTGCACGGAGAGCGTCACCGAACCGGGCGGCGGCAGCAGGTGCGGCGGGGCCTCCGGGTGGTCCGGGCGGGCCAGCGCGAGCAGCCGGCCCAGGACGGCCGACTTGCCGGATCCCGGATCCCCGGTCACCACCCGGGCGCGGGCGTCGTGGACGGGGTCGCGCAGCCAGCCCGCCAGTGTGGCCAGGGCCTGCCGGCGCCCGGTGAACCAGTCGCCCGGCTCGCTCGCGTACTCCACCCCGCGGCCCCGCGGACCGAAGTGCGCCGTCCACTCCCGCTGCGACTCCACGTCCATCGCCTCGTCGGGCAGGCCCGGACGGTACCTCGGATTGGGCAGGAACGGCGGGACCGCGTGGCCGGACACCGCGTGATAGCTGGCGCACTGGTCCGGCCGGTGCTCCCGGAAATGGCCGTTGACCTGGTCGGTCACCGTGGGGATGTCCAGGTACGGCTGTCGCATTCCGGCCGTGCCCGCGCGCACCGCGGCCTCCAGGGCGGTGACGAAGGCGTGGTCGTACGCGAGTTCGCGGGAGCGGGCCGAGGCCACCAGCCACAGCCCGTCGGACCCCGCGGGCCGGTAGTCCACGAGCTGGCCGGTGACGTTCGCGATCTCGGCGGCGCCCAGTTCGGCGTAGCAGGTGTCGAGCAGGAGCAGGACGTGCCCGACCAGGGTGTCGGCCAGCAGGTCCGCGAGTTCGCGGGAGGCGAGGGTGGTGCTCATCCGGTCGTGCCGGCTGTTGCGGCAGGTGAGCCGGTGGGAACGGTCGTCGCGCAGGCCGTGCCCCGCGTAGTACACGACGAGCACGTCCTCCTTGCAGCGCTCGTCCGCCTTGAGCCAGTCCTCCAGGCCGGCGCGCACCTGCTGGGCGTCGGGTGCGCCGGCGAGCTCCGGGAGGATCGCCGCGTACCCGAGGGAGGAGAAGAGGGCCTTGACCCGGCTCAGGTCCTCGGGCACGCCGGGCAGGCTTTCGAGGTGCGGGTCGGCGCTGAACGTGCCGGTGCCGAAGGCGAAGACGTACCGGTTGAGGCCGTCGGGGGCCGGGCCGTTCGATGCGTACGGTGCGTCGGGTGCATCGGCGGCCGTGTGCGGGCCGTGTGTCACCGGGCCAGTCCGGTGGCGATCGCCGTCCCGGTCTCCACCGCCGTCAGGTAGGCGCGCATGCTGTGCATCTCGGAGCCGTTGTCCACGGGCAGGTCCCGGACCTCCGGCCCGAACCGGGGCGCGAGTTCGCGGACGAGGGCGACCACGTCGCCCCGGTCGGCCAGGTTGGTCCACTCCTTGACGGGGGCGGGCCAGACCCCCGCGCCGTCCGGCCGCGGTGCGGGCTGGAGGCGGTCGTAGACCAGCCCGGCCAGCCCCAGCGGGGAGCCGATGGTGACCAGGTTCAGCGGCGGCCGGTCCGGCCCGAGCGCGCACAGCGCCTCGTACGCGACCACCGAGCCCAGCGAGTGGCCCACGACCACCCGGGTCTCGGGCGTGATCAGCTCCGCGGCCCGGGCCCGTACGGCGGCGCGCAGCTCGGGTTCGGTGAAGTAGCGCCGCACCTGCTTGAGGTCCGAGATGAGCAGCCGGTCGGAGACGGCGCCGAAGAAACGGGTGCGGGTGAGGGCGTGCAGGGCGCGGCGCACCCGGTCCACGGCGAGGGGGCGGGAGGCGAGGCGGCCGACGGCGCCACGGGCGGCGGGGCCGGGGGCCGTGGTGTGCGGACCGGCGGGGTCCGGTCCGGGGATGCGGGGGTCCAGCCGGGCGGCCTCCCGCCACCAGGCCTCCAGCAGCTCGGTCTCGAACCCCGGCTCCACGTCCTCGGCCCGGTAGTACGGCTCGCCGCGCGTGCCGGGCTGCCGGTAGAGGTCCCCGTATCCGGCGCAGGCGATGTCGCCGTCGGCGAGCCGTCCGAGGGTGGGATCGCGGCGCAGCGCCAGTCCGACGCCGCCGCGCAGTGCGGGCTCCACCTCCGCCAACAGGGTCTCGGCGGTGTCGAGTTGCCGCCCCACCCCGTGCACCACGACGACCCGGCTCATGCTCCCCCTCATGCCCGTTCTGCACTTCTGTCGCGAGCATAGTCGGGGGTGGGCGCCCGGGGCGGGCCCTTCCCTTTCGCCGGCCCAAGCGGTCAGGAGGCGCCCCGTGGTCAGAAGGCCGAGTGGGCGAACCAGTGGGCGAGCAGGTCCGGGTCGCCGAGCAGACGGAAGGCGTCGCTCCGGTGGTCCAGGCGGCCGTAGAGGAGCAACAGGAGGTCGGCGGCCGTCCCTTGGACCGCGGCGTCCGCCGCGCGGAGCTCGGCCTGGTCGGCCACCAGGGCGAAGCCGTCGGCACGCAAGGCGACCAGCCAGTCGCCGTCGCCGTCCGTGCAGCTGAAGCGAACGGTCCGGTCAGGGGCGCGCAGTTGGGCGGTCAGCGGCGCGAAGGTGGAGGCGAACGGCAGGTTGGTGAGGAACTCGTCGATGCCGTCGACGGCCAGTGCGCGGTCGACGTGCGGCGAGAGCCCGAGCGCCAGTTGGGCGTCGACCCGGTGGACGAGGGTCTCGAAGAGCATGCGCCGAACCCAGAACCGGGCGTGCTGGTCGACCCCCCAGGCCCACATCGGTGCGTCCAGGTCGGTGGCGGCGAACACCTCGGCGGACTCCCCCGCGCTCGCGGCCAGCCAGTCCGGGAGGGCGTCGGGATGTTCCGGGAGGCGCAGGTCGACCTCACGGCTGGTCGGCGGTTGCTGGATGCGCCGGCGGAGCAGCTCGCTGAACCAGCGGTGCACGCTGCCGACGTGCCGCGTGAGGTCCTCGAGCGTCCAGCCGGGGCAGGTCGGCACCGGGGTGGAGAGGTCGGCCGACCTGACCGCGGCGACGAATCCGGCGGTCTCGGCTGCGACGGCCGCTCCGTGCTGGGCGGGGTTCATGTCGGTGCCCTTCCTCTGCTGGTGCCGCCCCAGGGGGCAGGGATACTTAAGGAAGTAGATGGTTTACGTCTTTAAGTAATGTGACGTTAATTCGCAACCGTTGACGATGTCAACTTTCACTCCGCGCGGCGGCGCGCAGGGCTGCGACGACGGCGGTGTGCGTCGGATTCGCGGTCTCGGTACGACGCGTCGCGGCGAACAGGAGGCGCAGGATCGGCCGGTCCCCGATGGGCGCCGTCCGGATTCCCGGCGCGGCCGGGTCGATGGCCGTCCGGGGGACGAGTGCGGTGGCGAGTCCTGCCCGTGCGAGGGTGAGCTGGGCGGCGATGTCGGCGGTGACGTAGCGCGCCGCGGGCGTGAAGCCGGCTTGCTGGCAGGCGTGCAGGACGGCCTGTCCGCACTCCGTGGTGGGCGGCGGCAGGGCGAGGCTGTGCGTGGCCAGTTCCCGCAGGGCGACGGGCCGCCCGTCCCCTCGGCCGGCCGCGGTGACGACGGCCAGCGGATCGTCGAGCAGGGGCGCGACCTCGACGCCCCGCGGCGCGGTGTCGGGCAGGTGGTGATACCGCTGCCCCAGCACCACGTCGACGGTGCCGAGCGTGAGTTCCCGCAGTTGTGCCTGGTCGGTGACGAGACAGGTCACGGCGAGCTGCGGATGGTCCGAGCCCAGTGCGGTCAGTGCGGGCGCCACGATCCTGGCGACGGTCGACGGCAACGCGGCCAGTGTGGCGGTGGCTCCCACCGTGCCCTTGACCGCCGCGAGGGCGCTCTCGGCTTCGTCCACGGCAGCGAGGATCCGGTCGGCGTGTTCGAGGAGCACCCGGCCCGCCTCCGTCAGTGCCACGGTTCGCCCGTCGGGGCGCAGCAGGTCGACGCCCACGTCGTGGCGCAGCGCGGACAGCTGCTGGGACACGGCGCCGGCGGTCAGCCCCAGTGACTGGGCGGCCGCGGCGATGGAACCGCGGGCGGCGACGGTCTTGAGCATGTGCAGACGGCGGACATCCAACATGACTCGATAGATTACCTAAAGGGTTCCGGCAGAAAACATCCCCTTGACCTATTGAGTCAGGGTGGGCGACCTTCAGCGCATGGAAATCTTCGACTGCATCGCCGCAGTTGCCCGGGCCATCCACGATTTCGGCGACGCGTTCATGTCCGACGGGGCGACCGCCGCCGTCGGTCTGCGCGCAGGGTTTCCCCCAGGGCGCGGCTTCTACTGCCGCGGACGGTTCGGGGTGCTCGGCGAGGCACCCACCGCGGTGGTGCAGGCGGTACAGGGCTTCCTCGGACCCCACCTGGTCGCCGCGGGATGGACCGCGGGACGGCCCGTGATGCCGGCGGAGCAGGCCGCCGCCTGCTACGCAGGGGCCGTCCGGTCGTGGGGGCGCGCCCACATCCCGGCCGCCGTCGACGTGGAGCACTTCAACCGCTTGGCACAGCAGCTGATCGACGCCGCCGACGCCGACGCGCTGCCTCTGTTCGCCGGCTGGCGCGCGCAACCCTGCCCGGGCGACGACCCGGTCGGTGCGGCCATGCAGCGCCTGCACGTACTGCGGGAACACCGCGGCGCCTGCCATCTGGTGGCGGTGCGCCAGTGCGGGCTGAGCGCCCGTGCGGCCATGGTCGTCAACCTCGGCGCCGAGCAGGCCGCCCGCTACGGCTGGCAGGAGCCACAGCCCGTCGACGCAGCCGGGACCCCCCGGTGGCAGCGTGCCGAGCGGCTCACCGATGAGCTGCAGGCACCCCTCTACGCCACACTGACCGGCGGCCAGCGCACCGAATTCGCCCGGCTCGTCGACGCGTTGACCGCCTCCCCCACTCCGTGACGGCTGCCGGGACGGCGTCCTGCACGCTGCCCTCGTGGTCGGCGGCAGTCGGGCCGCCGCGCCGCCCGTCAGCGCAGTTGGCGGTTGACCAGGCGGTGGAAGAGGCCGGTCGTGTCGGCGAGCAGTTCGGCGGGTGGGCCCTGCTGGACGATGCGGCCCTCCGACATGGCGATCACACGGTCGGCGTCCATGACCGTGGAGAGCCGGTGGGCGATCACGATGCGGGTGGCGTGCAGGGCACGGGTGGATTCGATGACCACGCGCTGGGCTTCGTTGTCCAGGGCGCTGGTGGCCTCGTCGAAGAAGAGGATGCGCGGCTTGCGGATCAGGGCCTGGGCGATCATCAGCCGTTGACGCTGGCCTCCCGAGACGGTGCCGCCGCCGTCGGACAGCATCGTGTGCATGCCCATCGGCATCGCCTTGATGTCCTCCGCCAGGCCCGCCATCGCGGCGGCTTCCCACGCCTCCTCGGGTGAGAACGTCCCGGCGCCGCAGATGCAGTCGAGGATCGAGCCGGTGAAGGGCTGGGCGTTCTGCAGGACGACACCGCACTGGCGGCGCACGGCCGCCTGGTCGAGCGCCGCCAGGTCCTGGCCGTCGTACAGCACGCTGCCGGAGACGGGCTTGTCGAAGCCGATGAGCAGGCGGAGCAGGGTGGATTTGCCGCAGCCGCTGGCCCCGACGACGGCGACGAACTCGCCCGGCCGGACCTGGAAGTCGACGTCGTCGAGGACGAGCGGCCCGTCGTCGGCATAGCGGTAGGACAGGTTCCTGGCCTCGATGGCGCCGGTCAGCTCGCCGGGCCGGGTGCTGGAGCGGACCACTTCGGGGGTCTCCTGCAGGACCGGCTTGATCTGCTCGAACATCGGCAGCACGGCGGCGGCCGAGATGAGCGCACCCGTCAGCTGCGTGACCGAGGACAGCAGCATCGTCAGCGCGGTGCTGAAGGTGAGGAACTCGCTCGCCGACATGGCGCCGCGGGCCGGTCCGGCCAGCAGCACGAACATCACCAGCGTGCACAGCGGCAGGTAGACGGCGCCCAGGACCGTGATGACGTTCTGGATCCGGCCGATGCGCTGCTGCAGGTCGCGGGTACGGGCGAACTCGCGCGCCCAGGCCGCGTACGCGAAGCTCTCGGCCGCGGCGACGCGGAGCTTGGGCAGGCCGCGCAGGGTCTGGAAGGCCTGGTTGTTGAGGCGGTGGCCCAGCCTGATCAGCCGGCGCTGGTAGCGCAGTTGCCACAGGCCCAGGCTCAGGAAGACGGCTGCGATGACGACCAGCATGGCGAGCGCCGCCATCGCCAGCGGCACGCTGTAGGCGAGCAGCAGCACGAGGTTCATCGCGGCGACCGCACCCGCCTGCACGCAGACCGGGCCGATGCCGGACAGCACGCGGCGGATGGCGCTGATCCCCATGGCCGCGCCGGCCAGTTCGCCGGTGGAACGGCCGGCGAAGAACCTCGTCGGCAGCCGCAGCAGCCTGTCCCACACCGCAGGCTGCAGGGTGGCCTCGATACGGCCCTCCATGCGCAGGAGCGAGGTGTTCTGCAGGAGCATGAAGACGGCCGAGACGATGCCCGTCGCGATCAGTGCCAGCCCGGTCTGCACGATGAGGCCGTTCTCGCCTTGCGGGACGTACCGGCCGAGGATCTGGCCGGTGGCGATCGGCACCAGCGCACCCAGGACCACCGTGACCAGCCCGCCCAGGACGAGGCTGCGCAGCTCCTGGAAGGTGCCGCGCACGCTGAACCGGAGCAGCGCCGGCAGGCCCACCCGTCCGTCGGGCAGGGGGCGGTACAGCATGACGGCGCGCGGCTCGAAGGCGGTCCCGTCGGTCTTGGCGACGCGCTCGCGCGTGCCGGTGGCGGGATCGACCGCCTCGTAGCCGCCGCGCCGCCACAGCAGGGCGACCGGTGTGCCGTCCTCCTCGCGACGGCCCACCAGCGGACCGCTGTTCTCCCGCCACCAGCGCCCGCCGAGTCTGACCTCGCGGGTGCGGATCCGCGAGGCGAGCGCGATGCGTTCGACGGGGTCCGTCTGCCCGGACGCGGGGCCCGTGACCTCGCCCGGTTCGGACAGGGTGATGCGGGCCGCGTCGGCGACCAGGCGGCACACGGCGAAGGTCGCGTCGGCGCTCCCGCTCCGGTGGGGATGGCGGCCGGAGCGGACGATGGACGCCAGCAGCGTCCGGTCCGCCTGGGTACGGGCCGCCCGGCCGGCCTCGATGCCGGCCGCCGTGCGGTCCTCGTGCGCGCGCTCCTGCTGTTCGATCCAGCCGTCCAGTGCGTACAGCAGCCGGTGCTGCTGGTCGACCATGCCCTGCCACATCGCCGGGTCGACGAGGAGGGTGCCGACCGCCTCCGCCTCGTAGACGGCGCCGTACTGCACGCTGCCGGGGGTGATCTGCATCCACAGGATGTCGTCGTCGGCGCCGTGACCGGTGGTGGCACTGCCGTCCAGCGGTGCCTGGTAGAGCACGCGCAGACCGCGGCCTATGCCGCGCGCGAAGGCGTCCTCGAGGGGGCTCGGCCCTCCTGCTGCGGGGGCGCCGTAGTGCCCTTGTTCGGCGTACCACGCTCCGCCGTGGAACTGGCCGGCGTGGAACTGGTCGTACTCCGGGCGGTACAGCTCCCGCAGTTCGATGCGGCGCAGTCGGCATCCCTGCAGGGGCCGGCCGACCAGGGTGTGGTCAGGGCCCTCGGCCGGGCCCAGCAGCAGAGTGCCCGGCTCCAGGCGGCCCAGGAAGTGCCAGTGCCCGGCCTGCACGGCGTCGACGGCGAACAGGTCCAGCTCGCCCTGCACGACGAGCCACAGGACGAGCGGGCCCTCCAGGGACAGGCTGCGCAGGCCCGTGCAGTCGACGGGCGAGCCCAGGGCGCCCAGGGCCGCGACGACCGGGTCCGGGGCCCTGCCCGGCCGGCCCTCGGCGGCGGGGACGGGGACGGCGTGGTGGGCGTGCGTCACCTCAGTGCTCCCTGACCAGTGCGGCGTACGGCCCCTGCGCCGCGACCAGGTGCTCGTGCCGTCCGCGTTCCACGACCGTGCCCCGGTCGAGTACGACGATCTCGTCGCTGTCGCGCACCGTGCTCAGCCGGTGGGCGATGACCACGCAGGCACAGCCGCGTCGGCGCAGGTTGTCGATGATGACCTGCTCGGTGACCGCGTCCAGGGCGCTGGTCACCTCGTCGAGGACCATGACGCTGGGGCGGCGCACCAGCGCCCGTGCGATCTCCAGCCGCTGGCGCTGGCCGCCGGAGAAGTTGCGGCCGTCCTGCTCGACCCGGCTGTGGATGCCGCCGGGGCGGCGGGCGACCACGTCGTGCACGGCGGCGTCCTCGAGCGCGGCGATGACGGCCTCGTCCGCGATGGTGGGGTCCCACAGCGTGATGTTGTCGCGGACGGTGCCTTCGAAGAGGAAGACGTCCTGGTCGACGAAGGAGACGGAAGCGGCCAGCGCGCCGCGCGGGATGTCCTCCAGGCGCATCCCGTCGATGCGGATGGCCCCCTCCCAGGGGGTGTAGAGGCCGGAGATCAGCCGGGAGACGGTGGACTTGCCGCTGCCGGAGCCGCCGACGAGCGCGACCTGCTGACCGGGTCCGACCGAGAGCGAGAAGCCCTTCAGCAGCGGGGCGTCGAGCGGGCTGTAGCCGAAGGTGACGTGGTCCAGCTCCACCTGGCCCTTGAGGCGGCGGGTGCCGGCGGCGGGCTCGCGCCGCGCGTGGACCGGTGCGACGGGAAAGTTCTCGACGTCCTTGAGACGTGCGACGTCGGCCGCGAAGTCCTGGATCCGGCCGGCGACGCCGCCCAGCCGGGAGATCGGCGCGGTGAAGCTGGTCACCAGGGCCTGGAAGGCGACGAGCAGACCCACGGTGAGGTGCCCCTCCACCGCCCGCAGGCCGCCGATCATCAGGATCAGCGCGCTGTTGAGCGCCGCCAGTGTGGGCGCCACGATCGCCAGCCAGGCGCTGGGCACGCCGAGCCGCTGCTGCACGTCGAGGGTGACGGCGTGCTGTCCGGCCCAGCGGCGGAAGAAGCCGTTCTCGCCGCCCGTGGCCTTCATCGTCTCGATGAGCTGGAGACCGCTGTACGAGGTGTTGGTGAGCCGGGCGCTCTCGGCGCGCAGCTTCTGGGTACCGGTGGCCCGCAGCCGGATCACGATCCGCATCGCCAGCACGTTGAGCAGCGCCACGGCCACGCCGACGAGGGTGAGCTGCGGATCGTAGGTCCACAGCAGCACCGCGTAGAGCACGACCACGACGGCGTCCACGCCCGCGGCGGCCAGGTCCCGGGCGAGGGTCTCGGCGACCGCGTCGTTGGACTGCAGGCGCTGGACCAGGTCGGCCGGGTTGCGCTGGGAGTAGAAGGCGACCGGAAGTCTGAGCAGGTGCCGGAAGAAGCGGGCGCTGCCGAGGGTCGAGGAGATGATGCGTCCGCGCAGCAGATTGGCCTGCTGCAGTGCGGTGAGTGCCGCGGTGAGGACGAGGGCGACGGCCATCGAGGCGAACAGCACGCCCAGCAGGGACGTCTGCTCCCCGATGAGGAACATGTCGATGTACGTGCGGCTCAGGGCCGGTACGGACGCGCCGACGGCGACCAGGAGCAGGCTGGAGATCACGGCGGCGGCCATGGTGCCCGAAGTACCGCGCAGGCGGGCCGGCATGGCGCCCAGGACGCCCGGCTTGCGGCCGCCGCGGCGGAAGCCGTCGCCGGGTTCGAAGGTGAGGACGACACCGGTGAAGCTGGTGTCGAACTCGTCCATGGGGACGAACCGGCGGCCCTTGCCCGGGTCGTTGACGTACACGCCCCTGCGGCCGAGCCGGCGGGCCGTGCCGTCGTAGACGACGTAGTGGTTGAACTCCCAGAAGAGGACGGCCGGTGCGCTCACCCCGGCGAGCGCGGCCAGGTCCATCTGCATGCCCTTGGCCTTCAGCCCGTATCCGCGGGCGGCCTTGAGGAGGTTGCTGGCGCGGGAGCCGTCGCGGGAGACGCCGCAGGCGATGCGCAGTTCCTCGAGGGGGACGAAGCGGCCGTAGTGGCCGAGGACCATGGCCAGGGCGGCTGCGCCGCACTCCACCGCCTCCATCTGCAGCACGGTGGGGGTGCGTACGGGGCGGGGCGTCCTGCCCCTGGGGGCCCCGGGGACCGTACGGGCGGACGCGGACCTGCGGCGAGAGCCGCCTCCCTTGGGCTCGGGGCGGTGGCGCCGGCGTCCGGCGGGAGGGAGCTGAGGGGCCTGCGGCGAGGTCTGGGGTGCG
The DNA here is from genome assembly GCF_045160965.1 of Streptomyces sp. NBC_00207. Lineage (NCBI taxonomy): Bacteria > Bacillati > Actinomycetota > Actinomycetes > Kitasatosporales > Streptomycetaceae > Streptomyces > Streptomyces sp. NBC_00207. Next base: position 1,847,339 of record NZ_CP130715.1, read on the forward strand.
GTCACGGCAGCAGCCAGTCGACGGGGCGCCGCGCGGCGAGGTGGACGGCGCCGGTGACCGGCGTCCGCGAGTCGACGGTGTACGGGGGCCCGTCCGCGGAGGACCACCGGTAGCCGGACTTGGTGGAGGACGAGGGCTCCAGCTGTACGAGGACGGCGACCGGGTTGCCGTGGCCGGAGAACTGCCCGGCGAGCCCGCTGTCGGCGAGGAAGCCGCCGATCTGGGCCGGCGTCTGGGGCGCGCGGCCGACCGCCTTGACGCGGCCGCGCAGCATGCCGAACTGCTGCTGCGGGACGGACTGGACGCTCAGGTCGACCGGGGCGCCCACGGGGATCGCCGAGCCGCTGCCGCCCGGCACGTACAGGACGGCCACCAGCGGGTCCTCCGGATCCTTCACGCGTTCCACGGTCGCCACGTCCGCGCCCGTGGCGACGACCGAACCCACCTTGGCCACCAGCGTCGTCAGCCGGCCGGCGGTCACCACGCGCACGGGGCGGTCCCCCTGCTCCGTACGGACGTTGAGCAGGGGCGCGCCGGCGGCCAGCAGTTGGCCTTCCTCGGCGAGGACTCCGGTCACCTGTCCCGCGACCGGGGTCTGCAGCACGTAACTGCCCCCGGCCCGGGTGAGGATGCCGGGGGCGCTCAGTTTGGAGGACACGGTGCCCGTGAAGGCCCAGAAGCCCGCGGCGGCCATGACGACGACCGTGACGGCCAGGACGAGCCTCCCCTGCGGGCGCGCAAAGCGAACGGGCAGGTCGAGTTCTTCGGGCGATTGCAGCTTGGAAAGAGCCTTTTGGCGAAACTGCACGGATCATTCCTTCCACTGCATTTACGTCTGCCGGGCAGGCGGGCAGCCAGGAACCCCGGAGCCGTGGGGGACGCTCCGGGGTTCATGGGGATTTCCTGATCAGAGACCGGCGCGACCGGTGTTCAGCGAAACGCCGGTGATGCCCGTGACGAGACCGGGGACGTGGGAGACGATGCCCTGCGCGGCCTGGACGGTGTGGAGGGAGCCCACGACGCCCACGACGTCGTTGACATCGCTGGTCACGGCGCCGGCGAGGCCGCCGGACACGCTGATGATGCCGCCGGAGACGGCGTCCAGCTCGGTGTCGTCGATCTCACGGGTCTCGATGTCGTTACGCATGACGCGCACCTTTCATTGGGGGGAGGAATTCACAGCTGCGGCGGCCGGGCGGCCCGAAACTCGGGCGCCATTCCCGACTGCCGCAATGCGCAAGATGAAAGCACGCGAACGGGCTGCCCACCCAATCCCGTTGACGCCTCATCACGGGCGGATGCCCACCTCCGAGGACCGACGTGCAGCTTGATTCACGGAATGGTGACGGCTTCTTCACAGGATCGAGTAACAGATACGGGCCGTCCGTTGCTTACACGGAACCAAACGGGGCAAGCCGCCACCAAACAGTTGGGACATATCCGCCGTACCGCCGGACGAAGGAAGCCGGCAGGAGTGATCGCGGACACGGTGTGCAGATTTCCGGAAGGCGCGCGGGGTGACGGTGCCATCACGCCTGGTACGCGCGGGGCCTCGACGCTGCAGGGGACGAGGCGTTCAGCTTCCCGCTCGCGCTTCGATCAGGAACCGGTGGTCGTGTGCCGTGAATCCGCCCGTCCTTCCGATGTGCCGGTCGAGTCGGCGTAGCGCGGGCTCGTGCGCGGACGGATCGAATCCGGGGAACTGCCAGGGGACGGCGCACAGCTGGAAGACCACCGCTCCTATGTCGCGGAAGACGTAGGGGCTCATCTCCTCTCGCGCCGTGGTCACGCGCAGGCCCGCGCCTTCCAGGGCCCGTACGGCGACGTCCAGGGTCCAGCCGTCGGGATCGGCCGGCGAGGGGATGCCGACGGCTTCGTTCAGTTCCGGCTGGTTCCGGCTGCCCACCTGCTGGGTGAGGAGCCGGCCGCCCGGTGCGAGCGCGGCGCGGATACTCGCCGCATCCAGCAGTCCGTGCCGGTTGAGGATCAGGTCGAAGCGTCCGGAGGGCAGGTTCCGTCCCGACGCCCGATGGACCTCCACCCCCAGCGGGGAGAGGCGCGCCCGGGCCAGGGGGAGGCTGGGCGGCCAGTTCTCGGTGGCCGCGGACGTGGGCGGGAGCGGGGCGAGCGAGGCGAGGAACTCACCGCCGCCGGTGTCGATGTCCAGGAGGCTCCGCGCGCGCGGGAGCCGGGCGCGGGCGAGCCGTCCGTAGTCCCAGGAGGGGCCCTCGCCGTCCGCCCGGCCCTTCAGCCAGCTGAAGTCCCAGCCCGTCATGCCGGCCTGCAGGGCCTCCTCGACGCGGGTCTCGTAGTCGTGGGCCATGAGAGAAACCTCCGGGTGATGGCTGGCGCGGGGCTCGGCGGGGTGCTAAACAGAACCCCCAGAGATGGTTACACGTGTAACAGCAGATGTCTGCGCCTTTTCAGGAGCTCCGGAGCGTCCATGCCCACCACACCCGAGCCGATGCCGCTGCCGTTCTCCTGGGCCGCACAGGAACGGCACCTCGTCGGCCTGCTCTCGGCACTGATCCGACTGGACACCTCCAACCCGCCGGGCCACGAGATCGCCGTCGCGCGCCGCCTCTCCCGGGAGCTGTCCCCCCTCGGCATCGCGCACACCGTGCTGGAGTCCGCACCGGGCCGGGCCAACCTCGTCGCCCGGCTTCCGGGCTCGGGACAGGAACCGCCGCTCATGCTGCTGGGCCACGCGGACGTGGTCGGCGCCCTGCCCGGCCAGTGGACCCGGCCCCCCTTCTCCGGCGAGGTGGCCGACGGCCGCGTGTGGGGTCGGGGGGCGCTGGACATGAAGGGCCAGGTCGCCGCGAGCCTGCTGGTGATGCAGCTCATCGCCGCACACCGGATGCGGCTGCGCCGGGATCTGCTGCTGGTGGTCACCGCCGACGAGGAGGCCGGCAGCCGGCTGGGGGCGTACTGGCTGTGGGAGAACCACCGGAGTCTCGTCGAGGCCGAGTTCGCGTTCAACGAAGGCGGCGGGCAGCGTTTCCTGACGCCCGGCGGCCCCGTCTACACCGTCCAGGTGGCCGAAAAGGGCAGCGCCAGGATGCGGATCACCGCGCGCGGTCCGGGCGGCCACGCCTCCGTCCCGCGCTCGGAGGCGGCTGTCTTCACGCTTGCCGAGGCGCTGCTCAGGCTGCGCGCCTTCGCGCCCCGGTCCGTGCTGCATCCGGCCGCGCACCGCATGCTGGGCATCCTGGCCGAGCTGCACCCGGGGACGGGTGCGCAGGCCGTCGAACGTCTGCTGGAGGCCCCCACGTGGGCGGGCGCGAACAGCCTGCCCATCGATCCGGTCCTGCGTGAGTTCGTGGTCGCCGGGCTGCACAACACCGCCACTCCGACGCTGCTCTCCGCGGGACACCGGCAGAACGTGGTGCCCGTCGAGGCGAGCGTGGTGCTGGACGGCCGCCTGCTGCCCGGACAGTCGCCCGAGGACTGGGTGGCGGAGGTCCGCAAGGCGGTCGGGGACCGCGTCGAGGTGTCGCTGCTGCACGGCAGGGAGAGCCGCGCCGTCCACGACGACCCGGAGCTCCTGCGGGTTCTGGGCGATACGGTCGCGGCCCACGAACCGGGCGCGCGGGTGCTTCCGTACGTCAACCCGGCCTCCACGGACGCCCGCGCCTTCCCCGACACGAAGGTCGTCGGCTTCTTCCCCTCCGCGAGTGACGCGGACGTCATGCGGCTCATCCACGCGCCGGACGAGCACGCCCGGATCACCGACCTGATGTTCGGCGGGAAATGCCTGCTGGACGCGGTTCTCAGACTCTCCACGTGAAAGGAACCACCCCATGGGTGTTGTCATCCAGACCCTGGCCGGCAAGGTCGAAGGCACGGCCGAGGACGGACTGTCGGTCTTCAAGGGCATTCCCTACGCCCTCCCCCCGGAAGGACCCCTCAGGTTCCGGGCGCCGGCCCCGGTCCCTGCGTGGGAAGGGGTCCGGCCGGCCGGGTCCTTCAGCGCCGTACCGCCGCAGTTGCCACTGGTCCCCGGGATGCCCCCGGCGTGGCGGCCGGAGGACGGCCTGGACTGTCTCAGCGTGAACGTCTGGACCCCGGGAGGAGCCGGTGACCGGCTGCCGGTGATGGTGTGGATCTACGGCGGCGGGTGGAAGACGGGCCACTCGGCCGATCCCCTGCACGACGGAGAGGTGCTGGCCCGCGGCGGCGTCGTGCTCGTGACGTTCAACTACCGCGTCGGCTTCGAGGGATTCGGCCACGTGCCGGGCGCTCCCGCCAACCGGGGCTTCCTCGATCACGCCGCCGCGCTCACCTGGATACGCGAGAACGTCGCGGCGTTCGGCGGCGATCCGGACAACGTGACGATCTTCGGCGAGTCCGGTGGAGGTGCGTCCGTCGCCGCGCTGATGTCGGCACCCGCAGCGCGCGGTCTGTTCCGTCGCGCCATCGTCCAGAGCATGGCCGGGCGGTTCCTGCCCGAGGAGGAGGCCCGGCGGATCGCCGCGCTGATCGGGGAGGCGGCCGGTGTGGGTCCCGAGGGCCTGGCCTCGCTGCCCCCCGAGGCACTGCTGGCCGTGCAGGACGCGCCCCTGGCGGCGATGCGGGCGAATCCGTCGGACTGGACGACCCCCGAGGCGATCACCGCGTTCTCGCCCGTCATCGACGGCGTCACCGTCGTGGACGAGCCGTGGCGCGCACTTCGCTCGGGGTGCGCACGCGACGTGGACCTCGTCACCGGCTATACGCACGACGAGTTCACGCTGTTCGCCATGGAGCGCGGCCTCGTCAAAATCAAGGCCTCGGCGATGGTCAGGGCCGTGCCCATGATGCTCGCGGCGGCCCGCGCGGGATGGCGCGAGCGGGCGTCTCGAAAGCCGGCAGGTCCCTCCGCGAAGATCCGCGACCTCGACCTCGGCGTCGTCGCCGAGGAGTTGGGACTCGGCCGCCCGGCGGCCTCCGAGTACCGCGCCGCCCACCCGGGCCTGAACGACCCACAGCTGTACGTCGCCATGTACTCCGATGCCCTGTTCCGGATGCCCTCGACGTGGCTGGCGCAGGCGCACGCCGCCGCGGGCGGCCGGGCCTGGCTGTACGACTTCACCTGGAGCAGCCCGGCCTTCGGCGGGGCCCTGGGCGCCTGCCACACCATGGACATCCCGGCGACGTTCGGCCACGCGCGGGGGCCGCTGGCGGCCTTCCTCTTCGGCGGCAGGGCCCCGTCCCAGGACTTCACCCGCCTGTCCGAGCGGCTTCGCGCCTCCTGGATCTCCTTCGCCGCCACGGGGGATCCCGGATGGACCCCCTACACGCAGGAACAGCCGATGACCCGCATCTGGGACGTCGAGCCGTCGGTCGTCGAGGACCCGCTCCGGGCGTCCGGCCGGATCTGGCACGAGAAGTCCGGGCTCTGACCGCCCCGGCACCGATCCCTCCCCGGCCCCGTCTCCCCCGCGCGCGGCCGTGCCCCGGCCGCCGCTCGGTCGGGCGCATCCCGCGACACCACCGTCATGGAAGGAAGCACCGCATGGCTCCCGCTCAGGACCGCACCGCGCCCGTCGTGAACACCCGCTCGGGCCCGATCCGGGGCGTCGTCGAAGACGACCTCGCCGTGTTCAAGGGCGTGCCCTACGCCGCGCCGCCCGTCGGATCCCTCAGGTGGCTCCCCGCTCAGCCGCATCCGGGGTGGAGCGGGGTCCTCGACGCCTCCTCGTACGGGCCCGCCTCCCCGCAAGCCGTGCGCGAGGGCGACCCCGTACTCGGCAGCCACGGCCTCCCGCCCTTCGACGAGGACTGCCTGACGCTGAACGTGTGGACGCCCGGCGCGGACGACGCGCGCCGGCCGGTCCTGGTCTGGATCCACGGCGGCGCCTTCCTGTCCGGGTCGGGCGCGATGCCCAACTATTCGGGCGAGACCTTCGCGCGGGACGGCGACCTGGTGGTGGTGAACCTGAACTACCGGCTCGGCCCGCTCGGCCTGCTCTACTTCGAGTCGGACGACGGCGCCGAACACGGCAACGTCTGGCTCACCGACCAAATCGCCGCACTGCGCTGGGTCCAGGACAACATCGCCGCGTTCGGCGGGGACCCCGGCAACGTCACCGTGGCGGGCCAGTCCGCCGGCGCCCTGTCCACCGCGGCGCTCGCGGGCCACGGGGACGGCGGGGGCGGCGGGCGTCTCTTCCGGCGCGCCGTCCTGCAGAGCGTCCCGCTCGGGATGCCGCTGTCCACTCCGGCCGCCTCCCTCGCCCGTACCGCCGCCTATCTCGAGAGCGCCGGCGCGAAGGACATCGACGAACTGCGCACCGCACCGTGGCCGTCGCTGGTCGAGGCCACCGCCGGGCTCCTCGGGGACACCGCGGAGTGGGGGCACTGGACCGTGCCGTTCCTGCCGGTTCTGGACGGCTCGACGGCGCGGCGGCAACCGGTCGAGAACCTGCTCGACGGTCCGGGCGCCGACATCGACGTCCTCATCGGCTGGACCAGGGAGGAGTCGGGTTTCAGCTTCGCGCTGGGCGAGACGTACGCGTCGGCGACCAGGGAGCAGGTGCTCGCCCGGGCGCGGGACACCTTCGGCGACGGCGCGGCCGATGCCTACGCGGCGTACGAGGCCGCCCGCCCGGGCGCCCGTCCCGTCGACGTCCTCATCGACCTGAGCACCGACGAGCTGTTCAGGAAGCCCACCCTGGCGTTCGCGGAGGCGCGGGCGGCACGGGGCCGCCCGGTCTGGGCGTACGAGTTCGACTTCCCCACCCCCGCGCACGAGGGCCGCCTGGGTGCCCCGCACTGCCTGGAGCTGCCCTTCGTGTTCGACAACTTCGGCGCCTGGTCGCACGCACCGTTCCTGGCGGGAATGGACACCAGGATCAGGGACGGCCTCGCCAGGACCATGCACCGGGCGTGGATCTCGTTCATACGCACCGGCGACCCCAACCACCCGGCCATGCCGCGCTGGGACCGGTACGACCTGCGGTCCCGCACCACCATGCGCTTCGACACCGTCACCACGGCCGTCTCCCATCTGACGCCGCACTGACGCAGGACCACGGCCTCCAGAGGCCGGGGCGCTGGAACCTAGCCGAGGGACCCGTCGATGGGCTGCTCCGTCCAGATGGTCTTCCCTCTGCTGGTGAACCGGCAGCCCCACCGGTCGGTGAGCTGGGCGACGAGGAACAGGCCGCGCCCGCCCTCGTCCGTCTCCCGCGCACGGCGCAGGCGCGGCTGGGTGCTGCTGGGGTCGGACACCTCACAGACGAGCACCCGGTCGCGGATCAGCCGGAGCCCGACCGGGCCGCCCGCGTAGCGGATCGCGTTCGTGACGAGTTCGCTGACGACGAGCTCCGTCACGAAGCCCAGTTCGTCCAGCTCCCAGCCCGACAGCTGGCCCACGACCAGTTCACGGGCGTGCGCGACGAGGGACAGGTCGGCTTCGAGTTCCCACTGGGCGACCTGGTCGGACGAGAGGGCGCGGGTGCGGGCGAGCAGCAGGGCGACGTCGTCGGCGGGCTCCTGGGGCAGCACCTTGTCGAACACGCTCTGGCTGACCTCGCCCAGGGGCCGGCTCGATCCGGCGCCGGCGAGGGAGTCCCGCAGTCTTTCCATGCCCTCCTCGATGTCGCCGCCGCGGCGCGCGACGAGTCCGTCCGTGAAGAACGCCATCGTGCTGCCGGGCGGTACGCCGAACTCGGTCACCTCGAAGGGCATTCCGCCGACGCCCAGCGGCGGTCCGGGCGCCATGCCCAGGAAGAACGGCTCCTCCCCCGGGGGCAGCAGGGCCGGCGGCGGATGTCCTGCGGTGGCGGCGACGCACCGGCTCGTCACCGGGTCGTAGACGGCGTACAGGCACGTCGCTCCGAGCACGGCGGGCTCCGCGCGGGAGGCGCCGGTCATCTGCTCGCTGGAGAAGCCGAGCACCAGGTCGTCCAGGTGCGTGAGCAGCTCGCCCGGATCCAGATCGAGATCGGCCAGGGTCTGCACCGCGGTCCGCAGCCGTGCCATGGCCGCGGTGGCTTCGAGGCCGTGGCCGACGACGTCCCCGACGACGAACGCCACGCGCAACGACGGCAGGGGGATCACGTCGAACCAGTCCCCGCCGACCCCGACGCCGCCGCACGCCGGCTGGTAGACCCCCGCCGTGTCGGCGGCCGCCGTGTTCACGAGGGAGTGCGGCAGCAGGCTTCGCTGCAGGGCCACCACCGAGCGGTGTTCCTTCGTGAAGCGGCGTGCGTTGTCCACGCCGAGCGCGGCCCTGGAGGCGACGTCCTGCAGGAGCGCCGCGTCCTCCTCGCCGAAGGCGAACGGCAACTGGCTGCGCCAGACCGTGACGCAGCCGAGGATCAGACCTCGTGCGTACAGCGGTACGGCGACGGAGGAGTGCGCCCCGCTCGGGACGAACAGGCGCAGGGTCTCGGAGTCCACCCCGAGCGCCGCGCGGAGCACGTCGACGTCGGACACCAGCACGGGCCGTCCCGCCATGAGCGGGCGCATCACCTCCGTGTCCGGTACGGGAGGGAGTGCCTCGCCGACCGGCAGGAGGTCCTCCGCGAAGACCCCGGGGCTCTGTGCGGCAGCGGTCCGGCGCAGGCGGACCTCACCGCTGGTGTCGAGGGGCAGCGGCTCGTCGCCGACCAGCACCGGCTCGGCGAGGTCCACGGTCGCCAGGTCGGCGAAGTCGGGGACGAGCAGGTTCACGAGGACCTGGGCCATGTCCGTCACGTCCAGGGAGGCCCCGATGCTCGCGGCGGCCGTGTGGGACAGCCTCGTGCGGCGTCGCTCCGAGTCGGCCTCGACGGCCTCCGCCGCGGTGTCGTCCTGGGTGACCAGGACGAGCCATTGCGCCTCGGCGTCGCGATCTTCCGGGGTGCGCGCGGCGAGGCGGACGACCGTGCAGACCAGCGGGACGTCCCGGCCCGCTTCACCGCTGCCGGGGATGGTCACCGTGCGCCCGATCGGTCCCGCCTCCGCACCGGCGCGCGGGAGCAGCCCCAGCAGGGGAGCACAGGGCCTGCCCGGTGAGCATTCCAGCAGCATGGCCGCCCGTTCCGAACGGGCGACGACCACGCCTGCGTCGTCCAGGACGACGGCTGCCGTTTCGCTGACGGACACCGAGGCCGGCCTCGGGCCACGCCGCTCCGGTTCACGCATGTCGCCTCCACGCACCGTGACCTTCAGTATCGTCCCGGAGGGAGGACCCGGCGACCCGCGGCACGCCCCCGCCGGGCGGCTCCTGCGGCCACGGCCGGGTCAGCGCGGGTCAAGGCTGGGTCAGCGCGCCCCGGCGCCCGGTGACCGGTGCGGGCGGCCGGACCGGGCCGCCCAGCGGCCGTCGTGGCGGCTGACCTCGATCGGGCGGCCGAAGCACGTGGTGAGCAGGTCTCCGGTCAGGACGGATGCGACCGGGCCCGTCGCATGGACGCGGCCCTCGCGCAGCAGCAGCGCGTGGCTGGTGCTCGGGGCCAGTTCCTCGACGTGGTGGGTGACCGTGACGGTCGCCAGGTCCGGGCGCCCGGTGGCGAGGCGGTGCAGGGCGTCGATCAGGTCCTCGCGGGAGGGCAGGTCGAGCGCGTTGAACGGTTCGTCGAGGAGCAGCAGGGACGGGTCGGCGATGAGCGCGCGGGCGATGAGGATGCGGGCGCGTTGGCCGCCCGAGCACACGCCGTACGGCCTGTCGGCCAGATCCTTGCAGTTCAGCTCGGCGAGCAGGTCGTGGGCGCGTACGCGGGTCGCGGCGTCGTACATGCGCCACAGCGGCTGGACGGTCCCGGTGGCTCCGGTCAGGACGATCGTGTGCGCGGTCTCGTCCTCGGGAACGCGCTGCGCGCTGGAGACCAGGCCGATGCGCGCCCGCAGTGCGCGCATGTCCACGCGGCCGAGCCGGTGGCCGAGGACCTCGACGGTTCCGTCGGTGGGGTGCATCAGCGCACCGATCAGGCGCAGCACGGTCGTCTTGCCCGCGCCGTTCGCCCCCAGCAATGCCCAGTGCTCGCCGGAGCGTACGGTCCAGTCGATCCGGTCGAGGATCACCAGCCCGGTGGTGAAGCGGCGCACGCTCGCGGCGTTGAGCGCGGCGACGGTCCGTGGCTGCGGGGGCGTGTCCATGGGCGCTCCTGCCTGGCGCTGATGCGCGCGACGACTACCGAAATAATATCGCGCTTGACTGCCGATCGATACATTTACGCGATATCAGGTCGCCTGGCACTCGCGGGGCAGTGGCAGGCCGGCGGCCGCGCGGGCGCCGGCCTGCCGCCGGGGCCTACGGCACCGGCTGCTGCTGGGTGACGCAGTGGATGCCGCCCCCACCGGCACCGAGGCGGTCGATGTTCAGCCGTTCGACGACGCGGCCGGGGAAGAGGCGGGTCAGTGTGGCGCGCGCCGCGGCATCGGCCTGGGAGTCGCCGAACTGACCGCTGATCACCGCGCCGTTGCACACGTAGTAGTTGGCGTAGGAGGCGAGGAAGTCCGGGTTGGTGGAGCGGATCTTGTAGTAGTCGGGGCCCTGGAGCTTCTCGACGGCCATCCGGGCGCCGCCCGCGGTCGTGGCCGCGGACAGGATCTGGTACTGCTGGCGCGCGTCCTTGGCGTAGACGTCGTTGTCCGAGGCCAGTGGCATCTGGACCAGGGCCTTCCCGGGGGCGAGGAAGCGGGAGGTCGCGTCGACGTGGTCGTCGGTGATGTCCTGGCCGACCACGCCGTCGAACCAGATCACCTTGGACGCGCCATAGGCGGTGCGCAGTGCGGCCTCGATCTGGCTCTGCGACATGTCGGGGTTGCGGTTGCGGTTCACCAGGCTGCTGCGGGTGGCCATCAGCGTGCCCGCGCCGTCCTGCTCGACCGCGCCGCCCTCGCCCACCAGGCCGGCGGCGGTGAAGGGGACGCCGAGGTAGGCGGCGACCCGGCCGGCGACCAGGGCGTCCTTGGAGTGGGCCTGCTTCCTGCCCCAGCCGTTGAAGTTCAGGCCGACCGCGTCCAGCCCGCCGGCCCCGTCCGTGCGGAAGACGGGTCCGGTGTCGCGCATCCAGCAGTCGTCGACGGGGATGGTGGTGACGACGGTGACGGTGGAGCCGCACAGGGAACGGGCCTTGGCGGCGCTGCCCGAGTTGGCGCAGATGTAGACCGGCTCGTACTTGGCGATGGTGCGGGCGATGAGCGCGATGTCGGACTGGACTCCGCTGAGGGTGTTGCCCCAGATGGAGGTGCTGTCCGGCCAGGCCATCCAGGTGCGGGTGTGGCGGACGTCCTCGATCGGTACCCGGAACGCGCCCGCCGCGGCGGCGGGGCGGACCGCCGCCCCCGCCCGCCCTTCGGTTACCGCGAGGGCGGCGGCCGCGGCCGTGAGTCCCGCCGCCGCCAGGAATCTGCGCCTGTCCAGGCCCGCGCCGGGCGGGTTCGCCGAGTGATCGTTCATGAGGGGCTCCTTGGGGTTCAACTTCCCGCGCCGACTGCGGGGTTGACCGGAAAGCTAAAACTGGCCAAGCGCTCGGTCAATAGTTTGGACGGGGTCATTCCGGTGGATCACGGAAAGCCGCAGGTGGCGGTGCGCTGGCTCGTTAGAGTGACGCCATGGCCGCTTCCGCGAAGGACTCCCCGAACCCGCCCGTCCCTCCTGCCCGCGCGGGGCGCCCCAGGGTTTCGGCGAAGGGCGAGCAGACCCGGGCACGACTGATCGCCGCCGCGCGGACCCTGCTGGCGGGCGGCCTGAGCGAACGGTTCACCACCCGCAACGTGGCGGCCCTGTCCGGCGTTTCGCACGGGATGTGCCACTACCACTTCCAGGACCGGACCGACCTCGTCCTCGCGGTCATCGCGGACATCCGCCCCGAGTGGATCCTCCCCCTGGAGGAGGCGGCCGCCGCTCCGGGGTCGTTCGCGGAGCGCGCCGAGCGGGTCGTCGAGCTGCTGGGCCGGCCCGAGGGCGCGGAACTCTCCCACCTCCACTCGGCGTTGCACTGGCACGCCCTGAACGACGCCCGGGTCCGGGAGTGCCTGGAGGCGGAGTTCCGGCGCTGGCGCGGCTGTTTCGTCACCCTCTTCCAGGTCCTGGCCGACGAACGGGGCGGCGGCGTCGACCCGCGCCTGCTGGGCGAAGCGGTGGCCGCCGCCGTGGACGGCCTGGCCGCGGCGGAGGCACTGGGCTCCGAGGTCGACTCCGGTCCGGTCCTGCGCACCCTGATCCGTACGCTCGCCGCCGGTACCTGATCCGAGGACCGCCGGACCGCGGAGCGCCCGCAGCCGTGCCCGCTACAGCGCCCGCCGGGCCGCGGCGATCGCCGCCGGATCCCAGCCCGGGCGGGGCACGGACTCCAGCAGCAGCCGGGTGTACGGATGCCCGGGCGCGGCGAGCACCTCCTGCGTGCCGCCCTGTTCGACCACGGCCCCGTACCGCATCACGACGATCTCGTCGGTCACGCACCGCACGACCCCGAGGTCGTGGGTGATGAAGAGGAAAGCGATCCCGGTCTGCTCCCTGACGTCGGCCAGCAGGTTGAGGATCTGCGCCTGCACGGAGACGTCGAGCGCGGCGACGGCCTCGTCCAGGACGAGGACGGCCGGTTCGACGGCGAGGGCCCTGGCGATGGCGACGCGCTGGCGCTGGCCGCCGGACAGACGGCGCGGCAGGGCGTCGGCGGCTCGGGTGCCCAGGCCCACCTGGTCGAGCAGTTCGCGTACGCGCTTCGCGTGGTCGCGGCCGGGAAAGTGCAGGCTCAGGGTCTCCCGCAGGGCCGCTTCGACACTGGTGCGCGGGTCGAGGGAGAGGTACGGGTCCTGGAAGACCATCTGGATCTCGCGGGCACGGGCGAGGCGCGCGGCCCGGCCCCGGGTGTGCCCGGTCCGGGGCCGGCCGCGGACCAGGACCTCTCCTCGGTCGGCGCGCTCCAGGCCGACGACGATGCGGGCGGTGGTCGTCTTGCCGGATCCGGACTCGCCGACGATGCCCAGCGATCCGCCTTCGGGGAGGGCGAAGGACACGTCGTCCACCGCCCGGACGGTTCCGAAGGCACGGCTCAGCCCTTTGACCTCCAGTACGTTCTCAGGCATCGACGGCGCTCCCTTCGAGCAGGTCGCTGTGGTGACACGCGGCCCGGTGGTCCGGCCGGTCCGGGGCCGCGGACGGCAGCGGGGCCTGCTGGTCGCAGACTTCCGTGGCGAGCGGACAGCGGGCTGCGAAGGCGCAGCCGTGCAGCGGTTCCCGCAGGTCCGGCGGCTGGCCCTCGATGGCGGCGAGCCTGCCCCGGGGGCCCTCCATCCGCGGGGTGGAGGCGAGGAGGGCTGCCGTGTACGGGTGCCGGGGGCGGGTGAAGAGGACTTCGGCCGGGCCGGACTCCGCGATCCGGCCGGCGTACATGACGTAGACGCGGTCGCTGATGGCGGCGGCGAGGTCGAGGTCGTGGGTGACGAACAGCAGCCCGGTGCCGAAGCGTTCGCGGAGGGTGGTCAGGAGGGCGATGACCTCGGCCTGGCTGCTGACGTCCAGGGCCGTGGTGGGCTCGTCGGCCAGCAGGAGCACGGGGTCCCCCATCAGGGCCGCCGCGATCACGACGCGCTGGAGCATGCCGCCGGAGACCTGGCCGGGGTACTTGCGCAGGAGGGAGTCGTCCAGGCCGACGGCCCGCAGGAGTTCGACCGCCCGGGCGGTGGCCTGCGTCCGGCTCATGGCCCCGGTGAGGATGACGCTCTCGGTGAGGAAGTCGCCGATGCGGCGCAGGGGGTTGACCGCGGCGCGCGGGTCCTGGAAGACCATGGCGACCGTGCCGGCCCGTACGCCGCGCAGGCGGTCGGTGTCCATGGCCAGGACGTCCTGGCCGTCGACCCGGACCGTGCCTTCGACGACCGCGCCGGGCGGCAGCAGACGCAGTGCGCTGCGGGAGGTGATGGTCTTTCCTGATCCGGACTCGCCGACGAGGGCGACGGTCTCGCCGGCGGCGACGGTGAGGTCGACGCCGTCGAGGACGGGACGGGCGGTGCCGGGCAGGGTGACCCTCAGCCCTCGGATGTCGAGCGTGTCGGCGGAAGGCGTCGGTCGCATCGCATGCGCCGGTCCCGTCTGTTTCATCTGTTTCATCTGTTTCATGGGGTTCTCCTGGCTACCCGGTCGGCCCACCGCTCGCCCACCACGTTGAAGGCGACCACGGTCAGCACGATGAAGGCGCAGGGCAGGATCGCGGACAGCGGGTAGCCGTGCTGGATGGCGGTCTGCCCGTCGAAGACCATGCGGCCCCAGTCGGGGGTCAGGGCCGGAACTCCGAGCCCGAGGAACGACAGTCCGGCGAGGTCCATCAGGGCGTAGCCGAAGTTGATGGTGGACTGGGCGAGGACGACGGGGGCGATGTTCGGCAGGACGTGACGCAGGCAGATCTGCACGGCCGAGTGGCCCTGGACCTGATAGGCGCTCACGTACGGGCGGGTGCGCTCGGCGAGCACGAGGGAGCGGGTGAGGCGGCTGACGTAGGGCAGGTAGGCGACGGCCAGTGCGATGACGGGGGCGAGCAGGCCCTCGCCGTAGACGGAGATGATCAGGATGGCCAGCAGCATGCCGGGGAAGGCGAAGACCAGCTCCGTGCTGCGGGACAGGACCGAGTCGAGCCAGCCGCCCCGCCAGGCGGCGGCCATGCCGATGCCGATGCCCGCCACGGTGGAGAAGGCGACGACGCCCAGTGGTCCGAGAAGGGAGGTGCGCGCGCCCAGCAGCAGCCGGGAGAGGGTGTCGCGGCCGGCGGCGTCCACACCGAGCGGGTGGGCGGCGGAGGGTCCGGCGAGGGCGTTGCCCAGGTCGACGGCGTTGGGGTCCTGGGGCACCACCCAGGGCGCGAGCAGGGCGGCGAGGACGACGAGGGCGACGAGACCCAGGCAGAGGAGGTGGAGCGGGGAACCGGTGGCACGGATCCGGGAGAGGCCGGGGCGGCGGACGAGTACGGCGCTCACGTGGCGGCTCCCCTCGTTCCGAGGGTGACCCGGGGGTCTACCAGGGGCAGCAGCAGGTCCACGAGCAGGTTCACGATCATGAAGAGGGCGACGATGATCAGGGAGATCGCCTGGACGGTCGGGAAGTCCTTGGTGGTGGTGGACAGTTCGAGGAGCTGGCCGATGCCGCCGATGCTGAAGGCGGTCTCGACCAGGATGGTGCAGACCAGGAGGGTGGAGACGATCAGTCCGCCGGTGGTCAGCACGGTCCCGAGGGAGTTGCGGAAGACGTGGCGGCGGATGACCTGCCGTTCGGGGACGCCCCGGCTGCGGGCGACGGTGACGTGCTCGCTGTCGAGGGCTTCGAGCATGGCGGAGCGGGTGACGCGGGCGAGCATGCCGATCAGGTAGAGCGCGAGGGCGACCGCGGGGAGCGCGAGGTGCCAGAGCATGTCCGCGAAGCCCTCGCCGGCGCCGCTGCTGGGGAACCATCCGAGCTGGACGGCGAACAGTCCCTGGAGCAGGACGGCCGCGACGAAGGACGGGGTGCCGACGGCGAACGTCGTGGTGACCAGGATCGCGGAATCGGTGGCCCCGCCCCGGACGGCGGCGATCCGGCCCAGCAGCAGGCCGACCGCCACGACCACGACGAGGGCCATGGTGATCAGCAGCAGCGTCACGGGAAGCCGGTCCGCCAGGAGGCGCGCGACATCGGTGCGGTAGGTGATCGAGCGCCCGAAGTCGCCTTGGAGCACGTCCCCGAGCCAGCGGAAGTAGCGGGTGAGGAAGGGATCGTCCAGGTGGTACTGGGCGTTGATCGAGGCGAGGGCCTCCGGGGAGGCCGACCGGCCGGCGAGCAGGAAGCTCGCCGGGTTGCCCGGCGCCGCATACATGGCGCCGAAGACCACGAACGAGGCGGCGAGGAGGGTGGCGGCCATTTCCGCCACCCGTCGTACGGCGAAGCGGGCGAAGCTCACTGTGCGGCCCCCACGTCGGCGGCCCACGGGTAGTACATGTAGGAGATCGTGGTGGGCGCTCCCGTGATGCGCTTGCCCTGGAACAGTGCGGTCGGCCACTCGGCCACGGGGATCCACAGCAGTTGCTCGGAGGCGTGGCGCTGGAGTTTCGCCGCGATCTCCATCCGCTGCTGGACCGGGTAGACGGCGGAGGCCTGGTCGACGAGCTGGTCGTACTGGGGGTCGCTGTAGCCGGCGAAGTTCATGTAGGCGCCGGTCTTGAAGTTCGCCAGGAGGTCGAGCGGGTCGGTGATCGAGTCGTAGTAGGTGAGCGGGAACATGTCGATGCCCTCGCGCGCCTGGGGGTCGGTGAAGAGTGCGGTGAAGGCGTTGGGGGCGATGGTCTTCAGCCGGATGTCCAGGCCGATCCGGGTACCGGCCGCCTGGACCGCGGTGGCGAGGAGGGAGACGTCCTGGCCTATGGAACTGGTGGCCACGGTCAGGGTCTTGCCGGTGGCCCCGGCCTCCTGGACCAGCGCCTTGGCCTTGTCGATGTCCTGGCCGGTGGGCGGCAGTCCGTCGAGGGCGGTCTTCAGGGTGTTCTCGGGTGCGGCGGCCCAGGCTGCGCGGGTGGTCAGGGAGTTGGTGACGGTGCCCGCGCCCCCGAGCCCGGCCTTGACGAACCCGGTGCGGTCGAGCGCCAGGGACAGGGCCCGGCGGACGCGGACGTCACCGAGGGGCCCCTCCATGTTGGTGACGTTGACGTTGACCGTGCTCAGGCCCTCGCCGAAGTAGAGGGTGCCGGTGCCGCTTCCGCGCAGGCGGGCGTAGCTCTCGGTGGGGATCAGGTAGCCGCCGTCGACCTCGCCGCTGAGCATGGCGTTGGTGCGGGCGGACGGGTCGGTCAGTACGCGGAAGACGGCCTTCTTCGACTTGGCCTTGGTGCCCCAGTAGCCGTCGAAGCGGTTGAGTTCGACCGACTGGCCCTTGTTCCACGTGCCGAGTTCGAAGGGGCCGGTGCAGGCGAGCCCGCCGGTGGTGCCGTAGTCCTTGCCGGCCGCCTCGACGCCGGCCTTGGAAGCCACCACTCCGGCAGCGGTCGCCATGTACTGCGGGAACTGGGAGTCGGGCTTCTTGAGCTTGACGGTGACCTGGAGCGGGCCGCTCTTGGTGACGGCGGAGACGTTCTGGAAGACCTGGGCCCAGGCGGCGGCGTTGTCGGGGTCCATCTGCCGGCCGAGGCTGAAGACCACGTCGTCGGCGGTCATCTCCTTGCCGTCGTGGAAGCGCACGCCGGGGCGCAGGTCGTAGACCCAGGTGGCGGGGTCGGGGTTGGACGCCTTCTGGGCGAGCCCGGGCTCGGTGGTGAGCGCCGGGGTCCAGCGCATCAGGCTCTCGCACACGTTGGACAGGATGGTGTTCTGCGGGTAGTCGAACGCCACCGTGTAGTCGAGGGTCGGCGGCTCGGCGTAGACGGCCCAGCTGAAGGAGTCGATCTCACCGCGGGCCGGGGGCGTGGAGGCGGAGAGGTGGACGTCGGTGACGTCGCCCGCGTCGCCCTTGGGCGGACCGGCGCAGGCCGCGAGCAGGGCGAGGGAGGTCAGGACGGCGCTGGTGAGGACCGCGTTGCGGCGGCGGTGGAGGTGTCTTGCCCTGCGGGGTGGGGAGGTGGTCATCGTCGCGCTCTCTTTTCCGTGAGGGATGCGGGGGAGGAGCGAGCGGACCGCCGGGTGGCCTCGGGTCGGTCCGCCTGGAACGGCCGGTGTCCGGGTCAGCCGGCGGCGTGCGCGCCGGTGCGTGCGGCGGGGATCTGCTGGGTGATGCAGTGGACTCCGCCGCCGCCGAACGCGATGGCGAGCGCCCGTACGCCGACGACCTTGCGGCCGGGGTACGCGGAGGCGATGACGGCGAGGGCGTCCTCGTCCTGGGCCAGCCCGGCCACCGGGACGACGACGCCGCCGTTGGCCACGTAGTAGTTCAGATAGGACACCTCGATCTGGCCGTCGGCGAGATCGGCGAAGGCCGTCTGCGGCACGTCGATGATCTCCAGTCGGCGGCCCTGGGCGTCGGTGGCGGCTTCGAGCACCGCACGGTTGGCGCGCATCCGGGCGTAGTCGGGGTGGTTGGGGTTGTCGGGCAGGGAGACGACGACCGTGCCGGGCGCGGCGAAGGCGCAGACGCCGTCGACGTGGCCGTCGGTCTCGGTGTCGAGCAGGCCTCCGTACGGCAGCCAGATGACCTTGGTGACGCCGAGCCGCGACTTCAGCTCGGCCTCGATCTCGTCGCGGCTCTTGTCGGGGTTCCGGTTGGGGTGCAGCAGGCACTGCTCGGTGGTGATCAGGGTGCCTTCGCCGTCGACGGTGATCGCACCGCCCTCGAGGATCAGGTCGGAGGCGATGCGGTCGACGCCGAGGTGCTCCAGCAGCAGGGCGCTGACCCGGTCGTCGGCGTCGAACGGGTGGTGCTTGCCGCCCCAGGCGTTGAAGCGGAAGTCCACGCCGGCGCGGTTGCCGTCGGCGTCGAGGACGAAGAGCGGGGCGGAGTCGCGGAACCAGGAGTCGTCGAGCGGCATCTCGATGACCGTGATGCCGGCCGTGTCCTGGCCGCAGTGGGCGCGGGCGTCCTCGACGTGGTCGGGCGGGGCGACCATCGTCACGTGCTCGAAGGCAGCGATGGCGCGCGCGACGTTGGCGTACTCCTCCTTCACGTCGGCCAGCACGCTTCCCCACAGGTCCTCGCGGGTGGGCCAGGCCATCAGGCAGCCCTCGTGCTCGGACCACTCGGCAGGCATGCGGTATTCGGACATCAGCTGTCTCATTTCTTTCGTTGGGGAGTCTGTCACCCGACTGAAAATTCAGTCAAGAGTCGATTCGTGCGAGAGGGGACGGGCGGGAGGCGCCCTCAGAGGAAGTAGAGGCGGTTGAGCGAGACCTGCTGCGCCGGCTCGGACCGCAGGGGTTCCCCGTCGAGGGAGACGAGCCCGGTGCGGGGGTCGACGTCGACCGCCCCCAGGCGGGTGTTGCCGATCATGTCCTTGGGGCCGATGCCACGGGTCCCCCGCACGGCGACCCGGCGGCGCCGGGTGCCCAGGTGGTCGTACGGGGCTCCGAAGGAGCCCGACTCGGCCGCGGCACGGCTGACGAACGCCACGGAGAGGTCCGCGGGTGCGGCGCCGTGGGCACCGAACAACGGGCCCAGGACGAGCGGCTCACAGCAGTCGGTGGCGGCGTTGGGGTCGCCGGTGACTCCGTACGCGGGGAAGCCGGACTTGAGGACGAGCTGGGGCTTGGCGCCGAAGAACGGGGGGCGCCAGAGCACGATGTCGGCGAGCTTGCCGACCTCGATGGAACCGATCTCGTGGGCCAGACCGTGGGCGATGGCCGGATTGATCGTCAGCTTGGCCATGTAACGCAGCACGCGGGCGTTGTCGTCGCCCTCCCCGTCACCGGCCAGCGGCCCGAGCTCGCCCTTCATCTTGGCGGCCATCGCGAAGGTCCGGCGGATGGTCTCCCCCGCCCGGCCCATGCCCTGCGCGTCGGAGGAGGTGATGCCGATCGCCCCGAGGTCGTGGAGCACGTCCTCGGCGCCCATCGTGCCGGCCCGGATCCGGTCACGGGCCATGGCCGCGTCACCCGGCAGGTCCGGCTTGAGGTCGTGGACGGAGACGATCATCCCGTAGTGCTCGGCCACCGCGTCCCGGCCGAAGGGCAGGGTGGGATTGGTGGAGGAACCGATGACGTTCTCCACGCCCGCCATCTTCAGCACGTTGGGCACGTGCCCGCCACCACAGCCCTCGATGTGGAAGGCATGGATGGTCCGGCCGTCCAGCACCCGCAGGGTGTCCTCGACGGAAAGACACTCGTTGAGACCGTCCGAGTGCAGGGCGACCTGCACGTCGTGCTCCTCCGCCACCCGCAGCGCGGTGTCCAGCGCACGCGTGTGCGCACCCATGTCCTCATGGACCTTGAAGCCGGAGGCGCCACCCTCGGCCAGGGCCTCCACCAGCGGAGCCGCATCCGAGGAGGAGCCACGGGCCAGGAAACCGATGTTCACGGGCCAGGCGTCGAACGCGTTGAACCCGTGCTTCAGTGCCCAGGGCGAGTTCACCCCCACGCCCCAACTCGGCCCGATCTCCTGGCCGATGATCGTGGTCACACCACTCGCGAGGGAAGCCTCCATGATGCGCGGGGAGAGCAGGTGGACATGGGTGTCCACGGCGCCCGCGGTGGCGATCAGGCCCTCGCCCGAGACCATGGTCGTGCCGGTGCCGACGACGACGTCCACGCCGTCGAGGGTGTCGGGGTTGCCCGCCCGCCCGATCGCATGGATCCGGCCCTCACGGATACCGATCGACACCTTGCGGATACCCAGGACCGCATCGATGACCAGCACGTTGCTGATCACCACGTCACAGGTCTCGCGGACCGCGGCCGCCTTCAGATGCAGACCGTCACGGGCGGTCTTCCCGAAACCGGCCAGGAACTCGTCACCCGGCTTCTGCGCATCCGACTCCACCCGGACGGTCAGCCCCGAATCGCCGAGCCGGACCCGGTCCCCGGCCCTCGGACCGTGCACCGCGGCGTACTCGTGCGGGTCGATGTGCCGGCTGCCGGGCGCGCAGTGGTCGCTGTGCCGGGTCGGTCTGCTCATGACGGGGTTCCTTCTGGGGCGGCCGCGCCCAGGTAGCCACAGGCCACGGCTTTGTGGAGGGCTTCTTCCTTGGCGCCGGGAGCATCGAGCGGGCCGTCCACCAGTCCCGCGAAGCCGATCGTGATGCGGTCGCCGCCGATGGGGACGAGGCCCACCTCGAGGGTGGAGCCCGCGTCGAATCGGGTGGACGACCCTGCGGGGACGGCCAGGCGCATTCCGTAGGCGGCGGCGCGGTCGAAGTCGAGCCGCGGGTTGGCCTCGAAGAAGTGGAAGTGCGAGGTCACACTGACCGGGACGGTCGCGGTGTTGCGCACCGCGAGGATCAGCGCCGGTGCGACGGCCTCGACGGTGTCCGTGGCGGGGAGCACGGCGCCCGGCGCACCGTCGTCGCGCGGGCACTCCCCGAAGGGTTCGCTGACCGCCGCGAGCCGCGTGCCGTCCTCGAACACCGCCTCGACCATCACCTCGGTCACGATGTCGACGACGCCCGGCAGGACGTCGTCCGGGCCGAGGACGCCTCGGCCGCGTGCGAGGGCGTCGGCCAGGCGGAGGCCGTCGCGCGCCGCCTCGCACACGGTGTCGGCGATCAGCGCGGTGGCCTCGGGAACGTTGAGCCGCAGGCCCCGCGCGCGGCGCGCCCGGGCCAGTTCGGCGGCGCTGAACAGCAGGAGCCGGTCACGTTCGGTGGGCGTCAGGGGCACGACGCCCACCGGGCGTCCGCTCGGGCGGCCGGGCGGCTGCCCCAGCCTGTCGATGCCTTCATGGTCTTTGACTCCTTCGGGAGGCGAGCGGGAGCCACCTGAGCCGAAACCCTCCTTCCGTACGGGTGTACGGGCGTGCGGAGCACGGGAGGGGATGCCGGTGGCGCAGCGAAGAACAAGGGCCGGATGCGGCCCGTGTGGCGGTTCGGGGCCTGCGGGGCGGCGGGCCGGAGCGAGGCCCTGCGGTGGTCGGGCGGCTCGGGACTCACTCTGGCATTGACTGAAAATTCAGTCAATAGAAGGGACAGTGAAAGGTTCCGGCCATGAAGGGAAGCGCGGGACGGCGTCCGGAGCGCCGGCGTCCGTCACCCCGGCAGCCCCCGTCGCGAGGGCGTTGCCGGGTGCGTCAGTTCTGCCGGAGCCCGGCCAGTTCGGCGTCGATGGCGCCGCGCATGAGTTCCCGCGCGTGGCCGATCTTGGTGCCACCGCTGAGCCAGCGCATGCTGAGCCCCTCCAGGAGGGCGGTGAGCCGTTCGGCGGCGGCTGCGAGCGACGAGGCGGGCGCCATCGGCTGGACCTGGCCCAACAGCGCGGCGACTTCCTGGACCCACACCAGGGTGGCCCTGGCGAGGTCCTCGCGGAGCACCTCGTCGAAGACGGCGCTCGCCCGCAGTTCACCCCAGGCCGAGCTGTTCTCCCGTACCTCTGCGGTGTCCTGGAGCTCCAGCAGCAAGGTTTCCTCCAGCTCTTCCCGAGGGGTGAGCGGGGGGTCGTCCGGGTCGCGGTCGGTGGTGTAGCGCTCGGCGCGGTCGTTGATGAATTCGAGGGTCTGGCGCAGGACTCCGGTGCGGTCCTTGAAGTGGTAGTAGATCAGGGCCGTGGAGACGCCGGCCTCGGCCGCGAGTTCTTCCACGCGCAGCCCGCGGACCCCGCGCCGGGCGATCACCCGTGCGGCCGCTTCGAGGATCTGAGTGCTGCGAGACGCCATGACCCGCACCTTACCGGGGCCTTCCGGGGCAGGTGCACACGGCCCGTCACCGGGAGTTCGGGGCGGCGCCGGCGCCGCCCGTCCGGCGGACCGGGCTTCCTCCGGCCGCTTCTGCGACGGCCGGGGCGCGGCGGGCATCAGGCCACCGGCGGGACGGCCGGGTGCGACTGGGTGGCGCAGTGGATGCCACCGCCCCCGGCCGCGATGTTGTCGATGGCGACCTGGACCACCTGCCGGCCGGGGTAGGCGGCCTGCAGGACGGTGTAGGCCAGGCCGTCGGCGTAACCGTCGCCGAACCGGGGCGCGATGACCGCGCCGTTCGCGGTGTAGTAGTTGGTGTAGCTGGACAGGAACTCCGCTCCCCCGCCCCGGATGAGGCGCCGGTCGGGACCGGGGAGTTCCGTGACGGCGAGGCGGCGGCCGCGGGCGTCGGTGGCGCTGTCGAGGGCCCGCCGGGTCTCCTCGTAGACGGCGATCCACTTGCGGTCCGCGCCGGCTCCGGGCCTGTCCAGGATGACGCGCCCCGGAGCGGTGAAGCGGGCCAGGCAGTCGATGTGGCAGTCGGTGATGTCATGGCCGGCGAGACCCGGGACCCAGATGACCTTGTCGATGCCGAGCGCCGCCTTCAGGGCCTGTTCGACCTGCTCCTGGCTCATGCCCGGGTTGCGGTTGGCGTTCACCAGTGAGCTGACCGTGGCCAGCAGGGTGCCCTCGCCGTCGGTCTCCAGCGAGCCGCCCTCGCCGACGAATCCCGCGCGGATCCGGCGCACCTGGTACTCGTCGAGGAGGATGCCCGCTGCCGCCGCGTCGTTGGCGAACGGCTGGGCGTAGGGGGTGCCGGTCTTGCCCCAGCCGTTGAAATTGGTGTCCACTCCGGCGACGGCTCCCGGGCCGACGACGAAGGTGGGGCCGAAATCGCGGATCCACAGGTCGTCCGTGGGGATCTCGATGACGTCGATGGCGTGGCGGGCGCCGCGCCCGCAGCGGTAGCGGGCTTCGGCGGCCTGGCCGGGGCGGGCGAGCATCACGACGGGTTCGAAGCGCGATATCTCGTACGCGACGTCGGCGATGTCCCCGCGCACCGCCTCCAGCTTGTTGTCCCACACCGCGGAGAGCGCGGGCCAGGACATGTAGGTGCGGGCGTGGCGGTCGCTCTCCTCGGGCATCCGCAGGGTTGCGGAACCTCCGTCGGGGGCGGGGGCCGCATGCGC
The DNA here is from genome assembly GCF_045160965.1 of Streptomyces sp. NBC_00207. NCBI lineage: Bacteria > Bacillati > Actinomycetota > Actinomycetes > Kitasatosporales > Streptomycetaceae > Streptomyces > Streptomyces sp. NBC_00207. The sequence continues at coordinate 1,870,713 of NZ_CP130715.1, forward strand.
GGCGGAGGGGAGGGCCGAGCCGAGGGCGGCGAGCGGCAGGGCCGCCGCTCCGAGCCGGAGCAGTCGGCGGCGGGTGGTGCCGTTGGTGTCCATGGGTCTCCCTGAGGGGTGAACGGGCGGGATGACTCGGCATCTTTGCGTTAACTGAAAATTCAGTCAAGCCACTCGGGTCGCTGTATGGGCTCCTGCGCCCGGAATCGGGCCCGCGTCCCGGGCTCGTCAGCTCCGTCGGTACTGGTCGACCGCGATCGTGACCGCGCCGTCGGCCGGCGCAGCGACCAGCCGCACGATGGCGATCTCGCTCCGGTCCGGACTGCGCACGCAGAACGGCCGCGCGTTCGCGAGCGCGCTGAAGGGCAGCGCGGCGGCGGGGCGCGACTCGATGCCCTGCACGCAGTCGGCCTGGGTCAGTACGGCGCCGTCGGCGACGAAGGCGTCCGACTCCTCGGACGGCAGGAAGGCATGTCCGTCGCTGGCCAGGTACCAGGCGGCCGTCTCGGCCGGGACCACCTTGCCCGCCCTCAGATCGAACTCGTAGCCGGAGTCGGGGGCGGTGAGCTGGGCCTTCGTATAGCCGGGCAGGTAGGCGGGGCCGGGGGGCGGCGTCGATCGGCCGGTGGTGGGAGGTGTCGACCCGGCGACGAGGGGCGGGGTCGCCGTGACGGTGGGTCCCGCATCGGGGTCCACTCCCCCGTCCACCGGGTCGTCGAAGTAGTACACCGCTCCGCCGCAGGCCAGCAGGGTGGCGGCCACCGCCAGAACCACGGCCGGCAGCCGCCCGCCCCGGCCCGCACGGCGGCGGGCCCCCGGCGCAGGGACCCCCACCGGCACGGGGGCGGGCACGGAGACCGGCGCGGGTGCGGGTGGGGCGACCCGTGTCGGGGTCCGCACCGGGGCTCCGGGCTCGGGCGGCGGCGCCGGGTGTGCGGCTGCGGCAGTCGGCGCGAAGGAGTCGACGCCCGGGGTCGCGGGCGTACCCGGAGCCGCGGGGGCGGCCGGGGCCACCGGGCCGTTGCCGAAGGCCGCGCCACGGTACCCGGCCGCCGGGAGGCGCGCCGCGACGGGCCGCGCGGCGTCGCCCGGGCCTGCGACCTCGTCCCGGACCGGGCGGGGGAGCCAGCCGTCGGTGAACTCCGGCCGCGGGCCCACCTCGGGGTGCGCGTGCACGGACGCGATCAGGTCGACGGTCGTGGGGCGGTCCTCGGGGCGCTTGGCCAGACACCACGAGATCAGGTCGTGCAGGTCACGGGGTACGCGGCTGAGGTCGGGATGTTCGTGGACCACCCGGTACAGGGCGCTGGACTCCGGCCCGTTCCCGAAGGGCGGAGCCCCTCCCGCCACGTAGGCGGCCAGGGTCCCGAGGGCGAAGACGTCGGTGGCCGCTGTCGCCTGGACGCCCAGCGCCTGTTCGGGCGCCATGAAGGCGGCGGTGCCGATGCGCAGGCCAGTGCCGGTGAGCGCGGCCGCGTCGGCCGCGCGCGCGATGCCGAAGTCGATCACTCGCGGCCCGTCCCCGGCGACCAGCACGTTGGCCGGCTTGAGGTCGCGGTGGACGACGCCTGCCCGGTGGATGGCCTGGAGCGCCTCGGCGATGCCCGCGACGAGCAGCAGGACCGTGCGCACGGGCAGCGGTCCGTGCCGGCGCACCACCTCGTGCAGTGACGGGCCGGGCACATAGGCCGTGGCGAGCCACGGGGTGCGGTCGTCGACCCCGGAGTCGACCACCTGGGCGGTGAACAGGCCATGGATCCGGCGGGCGCTGGCCACCTCCTGGGCGAACCGCTCCCGGAACTCGGGATCCGCGGCGAACTCCCGGCGGACGGCCTTCAGCGCGATGGGGCGGCCCCCGGGCGTGTACGCCAGGTAGACCACCCCCATTCCGCCGGAGCCGAGACGGGCGTGGAGGCGGTAGCCGCCGATCTCGTACGGGTCGTCGGCGGACAGCGCCGTGGGGGTGGGTGGGACGCCGGGGGGCTGCTCGGGCATGCGGTGGCTCTTTCAACGTTGCGGCAATGACCTGCGCGCATCGTGCCGCTAACTAAACTTTCAGTCAATGTGTGACAATGCGAGACGCACACGGCCAGGAGGGATCACACAGTGACCGACCGCAGACGAGCAATCCTCACGGGCGCCGCGCGGGTCATCGCGCGCCAGGGTGTCCGGGGGCTGCGGGTGGCGGACCTGGCGGCCGAGGCCGGCGTGTCCACCGCCCTGATCTACTACCACTTCAAGGACCGGCCCGGCATCCTGCGGCACGCCCTGGCGTTCATCGGGGACCGGGCGGACCGCTACACCGCGACCGAGCAGGGCCGGGCCGCGGCCCGCCCGTCCGATCCTCGGCAACTCCTGGAGCAGACCCTGCTGTTGGAGTTCCAGGACCTGCCCGAGGTGCGCGAGAACAGTACGGCCTGGGGAGAGCTGCGGGCCCACTCGGTCTTCGACCCGGAATTGCGCGACGAGCTCGCCACGGCGGGCGCCGCCTGGGTGGCCGAGGTCGCGGACCACCTGGCCGTACTGTGCCCCTCCGCACCGCCCGGCGCCGTAACGGCGGCCGCGGAGCGGCTGACCGCCCTGCTGGAGGGGCTGAGCGTCCGCTGGCTCAGCGGCCTGCTCCCCCTCGGACACGCCCGCGGCCTGCTGCGCGAGGCGATCGGAGTGGAGATGGGCCGACTGGGTTCCGCACCATCCGTGAATTGACTGAATTTCCAGTCAGTGGGACAGTGGCGACACGAGGCCGCATCACTCACCGTGCAGAGCGGCCGTTCGCGGCGCGGAGCGCGCACCCTTGACCGTAGGGCCCGGTTTGTCGTCCTACGTCACTCTTTCGCGCCCGCCCTGGCCGGATGCACCCCTTCCGCCAGTCCACGATCGGAGTTCCCCGTGTCCTTCCTGTCCCCCACCCGTCGGACCGTCCTTCGCACCCTCGCCGGAATCGGCGCCATCGTCGCGGGCGCGTCGGCCTGTGGCCCCTCGGCGGCCGGAGCCCCCGCCGCCGCCTCCCAGCCCGCCACGGCGGGCGGCAAGCGGCGTCTCGGCGCCGAGTGGGAGAGCCACACCCGCACCTTCATGTCCTGGCCGGCCCTGTCGTCGGTCTGGGAGGGAGACCTGCCCTACGTGCGCGAGGACATCGCGCGGATCGCGCGGGCCGTCGGCGAGTACGAGGCGGTCGTCATGATGGCCCGGCCCGATCAGGCGGATGCGGCCCAGCGGGCCTGCGGATCGCAGGTCGAGGTGATCCCGCTCGCCGTCGACGACCTGTGGGCCCGCGACACCGTTCCCGTCTTCGTCGAGGAGGGCGGCAAGGTCGTCGGCGTCGACTTCAACTTCAACGGCTGGGGCAACAAGCAGGAGCACAGGAACGACGGGGCGGTCGGTCGCGCCCTGCTCCAGAAGTACGGGATCCCCCGGGCCCAGGCCCCGCTCGTCGCCGAGGGCGGTTCCTTCGAGCCCGACGGCGAGGGCACCCTGCTGATCACCGAGAGCTCGATCGTCAACGACAACCGCAACCGGGGCAAGAACCGCGACACGATCGAGGCCGAGCTCAAGCAGACCCTGGGCGTCGAGAAGGTGGTGTGGCTGGCCGGCGTCCGCGGTGAGGACATCACCGACGCCCACGTGGACAGCCTGGTCCGCTTCACCGCGCCCGGTGTGGTCCTGCTGGACCGTGCGCACCCCAGCACCCCGGCGGACTCCTGGTCCCGCTCCGCCGACCAGGCCAAGTCCGTCCTGTCGAAGGCGACGGACGCACGCGGGCGGCGTTTCGAGGTCATCGACCTGCCGCAGCCCGACCTGAACAGGATCACGGGCGAGGGCGACGACTTCGTGTCGACCTACGCCAACTTCTACATCGCCAACGACGCGGTCTTCATGCCCAGGTTCGGCGACCGCAAGGCCGACGACAAGGCCCGCGGGATCCTCCGGGAACGCTTCCCCAAGCGGGACATCGTGCCGGTCGCGATCGACACGATCGCCTCGGGCGGCGGCGGCATCCACTGCTCGACCCACGACCAGCCCGGCAAACCCGCCGCCTGACCACGGGGCCGCAGGGAACCACAGGCCGCGGCAACCGTTGTCAGACCCCTCCCCCATGATGGAGATCTCAAGGGGGCATGGAGGAGGGGCGAGTTGGAGAAGCTCACCGCAGCAGAGCTGAGGGATGTGTTCCGCCTGCCGGAGGCCGCGTGGTCACGCATCGCGACCGGCATGATCGACCCCATCGATCCCGCCCACACCGAAGGCGAGAAGAGGTGGTCAGGGCACGACTTCGGCCGTTGGCTCGCCGCCGAGCATCCCGGCCTCGCGGGCAAGGGCCCCCTCCTGCTGCGCCCGGCGCCTCCGGTCGAGCCCCGTTATCTCGGCGGTGTCCACCGGTCTCCGGAGGACGAAACGGCCGTCGACACCGAGCTCTTCGCCGGGCTGTGGCGGACGCACGCGGGCGTCGTCGCCATCGTCCATCCCCTGCACGACGGGGTCGACGCGGGGAGCGAACTCCTCGACGTCCACGCGGACGCCGACACCTTCGTCGTCATCGGCTACGCCTACGGTCTCGACGGGCCCGAGCTGCGGGCGGTCGACCGGGACCGGCCCGAACTCGTCTACGACCCGTCCTGGGCACAACTGGCCGCCCATGTGGGGACCGGCATCCCCTGGTGGCCCCGCTCGCTGCGCCGCGAGGAGCACCTGACCTCGTGGCGGCCCGGAGACGAGCCCCGGCCGGTGGAGGTGATCACCTTCCCCTCCTGGGAGCCGCTCTACGCACTGGCACGGCAGGAGCCCGACGGCTCCCCGCTCCGGCAGGCCTGTTTCACCATCGGCCACCGGATCCGGGCCGCGGCCGCGGACAGTGCCACCAAGGAGATGGAGAACCTCCGCAGGTGGGGGAGGTCGGCGATGGCCTCGATGGTGTTCCCGGCCGTGCCGGAGACGGCTGATCCCGGCCTCGCGCAGGTCGCGACGGACGACGTCGTCGGCGCCGGACTCGCCGAGCTCTGCGCACGCACCGACGACCTGGCGGTGGAGTGCCTGGAACAGGTCAGCGCGTGGAGCGGCGCCGAGGACCTTCCGTACGGCGGCACGTTCGACTTGACGCGCACAGAGGTCACGCGGGCCGCGGCCGAGTGGATCAACCGGCTGCGCGACGTGCCGCCGACCGCGCTCCACCGGGTGTGGGAGGAGGCCTACGACACCGTGGGCACCTTCGTCGATCCGGCGACCGGAAGCCCCGTGGTCGCCGTCAAGGGGAAGTACCCGTCCCACGACGCCCGGGAGATCACCTACATCGGACGGTCCCCCAAGCGCCTTCCCGCCGGCTCCGTCCTCAAGGAGGTCGTCCTCGACGAACCGATCTGGGTGCGCACCGGCGACGGCGTGCTGTACCCGGTGCCCGCCATGGACGCCCCGGGGCTGTCATGGGGGTACAGCGGCTCGGGACCCATGACGCTCGCCGAGTGCATCGGTCGGCTGCTCGACGACGGGGGCAGCCACGCCGTCACGTACGACGACGAGGATTCCAAGGACGAACCGGGGCTCCGGGCGCTCTTCCGGATCAAGCACAAGCGGGGGACGCGCATCTCGCGGCGGGAGCTCATACGCGCGCGCCACTCGTCCTGACCCGCCCCACCTCAGCCGTGCTGACCGGCGTCCCTCCCGAAAGGCCCTGCGTCCATGCCCCGACACCGCCCGCGCCCCGCCTGGCAGGTCGCCGACTTCTTCGCCCTGGAGGGGGAAGCAGAGGTGTACCTCGCCGTGGTGGACGCCTGCGTGGCCGAGCCGGCCGCCGCGCGGCGCCTGAGCGTGCGTCCGCAGGCGACCGCCGAGAGCACCCGTGCGGCCATGCTCACCGAGGCCAACGTCGCACGCGCCGTCGAACCCTGCCGGGACACGCAGGAGCACTTCCGTTCCCTGCTCGAACGGAGGGAACGGCGTCGTCGACGGCTCGACTACCTGCGCAACGGAACGCATCCGGCCACCGTGCTGCTCGCCTCGACCACGCTGCTGACCCTCCTGTTCCTGGCCTTCGCGTCCTGGACCACGGCCCTCGCCGGCGCCGTGATCCCGCTCCTGACCGCCACCGCGGTGTGGCGGCACCCGGTGTGGCGCATGAGCGTCCTGCTGAACCTCCGGGAATGGCGCCTGCGGCCGGCCCTGCTCCTGTTGAGCAGGAGGACCGCCTGGGCCGAGGCCGCCTGGCGCCGGGACCTCCAGGAGAACGGGGTACGCCCCCTCGTCGCCCGGGTGGTGGAAGCACTGCTCGGCGAGGACCACGACTCGCTGCTCCTCGCCGACAGCTACGACGGCCTGCGCTCCCCGCGCAATCCGCAGTACGTGATCGACAGCCCAGCCGCCCGGAGCCTCGCCCGCAAGATCGCCCAGCTGGAGAGCGGCGGGACGATCGCGGTCAGCGGCTCCCGGGGCGTGGGCAAGTCGACGCTCCTGGAAACCTGCGCGAACGACGCCGGGTTCGCGGTCGTCGTGCAGGCACCGGCCACCTACTCCCCGTACGACTTCCTGCTGTCCCTCTACGTCAGGACGTGCGAGAGCTACCTCGTCCACCAGGACTGCGTCCCTCCCGCGTTCGTCCGGCTCTCGACCTTCCGCAGGGCGGCGCGCCGGCTGTTCCCCGCCCTCCGGAACGCGCTCACGGTGCTGGCCTTCGCCCTCGCGGCGGGCGCGCTCGTCGTCCTGGGCCTGGCCGCGAGCGCACGCTCCCTCGCGACCCGGTACGAACGTCCGTTGCGCGCGCACGCGGCGGAGTACGGGCACCGGGCGGCGGACGTGGTGGCGGACGTCTGGCGGGGCGAGCGGATCGGGACCGCCGTTCTCGTCGTCGTCGCCGGCGTCGTCCTGTGGAGCCTGCGGGGGTGGAGCCGGTGGGCGGTCCTGCGCCGGGGTGCCCGGTACGGGTTGGTCGCGATCGGCGGACTGCTGGGCTTGGCCGCGTTCGTCTCGCTGTTCCTCGACGGCGCCGTCCGGAGCGCCGTGGGGAAGATCGGCGAAGACCCGCAGGCCACCCTGCTGCTGTTCGTGGCGCTGACCGGAGTGGCGAATCTGATGCCCGAACGGCAGTGGGAGTACCGGGGGCGTGTGTTCCTCGGTACCGTCGCCCGCGGCCGGATCGCGGTCGGGATGCTCCTCGTGTCGCTCGCGCTGCTCCTCACCAGGCCCGTGGCGCAGGCGATCGTGACCGACCCCGAGAACCCCCTCCGGCTCGCCTGTGTTCTCGCGGGACTGCTGCTGGTCAAGGCGGGCTCCTGGACCCCGCCGGACCCCACGCCGCCCCTCGTGACGGCCTGCCACGACGAGTTGTACCGGCTGCAGACCATGCAGACGGCGTCCTCCGCGGTCACCGCGGGGGCCCCACAGCTCCTCACCACGCACACGGCCTCGCTGTCGACCCTGCCGCCGAACTTCCCCGAATTGGTGTCCGACTTCCGTGACCTGCTGACACGCATCGCCGCCGAGCAGCACCGGCGGGAGGAGCGGGTCGTGATCGCGATCGACGAGCTGGACCGGCTGGGCTCGGACACCCAGGCGCTCGCGTTCCTGAACGAGATCAAGGCCATCCTGGGCGTGCCCCACGTCCACTACCTGATCTCGGTCGCCGAGGACGTCGGCGCCTCCTTCGTACGTCGGGGGCTTCCGCACCGAGGCGTCACCGACAGCTCACTGGACGACATCGTGCACGTCCTGCCGTGCACGCTGGATGAGTCCAAGAAGATCCTCGGGCGCCGGGCGTCCGGTCTCTCCGAGCCCTACAAGGTGCTCACGCACGCCCTCTCGGGTGGCATACCCCGTGATCTCATCCGCTACGGCCTGCGCCTGGACGAGATCACGTCGAAGACCCAGCTCATCGAACTCACCGACATCTCACGTCAGTTGATCCTCGAAGAGCTCGCCGACACGCTCGCGGGCTTCCGCACGCTCCTGGGCAAGCAGCAGTGGACGCCCCGGACCAGCGCGCTCCTCATCGCGTTCCGGAACCTGACGGGCCATCTGCGGGCCGGCTGCCCCTGCGTCTCCCCCGAGCTCCGGCGGGCCCTGGAACACGTGGCCTTCCACGATCTCCACCGGCACCTGGGCGAGGAGGCGGCCGCGGAGATTCCGGACGTGGCCCGGAATCTCATCGACGAGGCGTCGGCGTACGTCCTGTTCTCGCTGACCCTGCTCGACGTCTTCGGCGAGGGTGACCTGGCCCGCCGCCGGGACGAGGCGGCGTCACGGGGCCCGGAAGGGGACCTGGACCTGCTGGGCCAGGCCCGTCAGGAGCTGGAGGTGTCCCCGTACAGCGCGCGACAGCTGATCGGCTCCATCCGTACCGCGTGGCGGCTCCTGGAGGGCCCGGCCGGCGGCCTTCCGCCGACGGTCCCGCCCGCCCGCAGCCCCGGCTGCCCCCGCCACCCGCGCCCGGCGAACTGAGGCCCTGCACAAGCCCTTCCGGCCCACCGGCGCCCTCTCCTACTCCTCGGAGAGGAGGCCGGTCTCCGGCCGGTCCGCCTCCCGAGCTGCGGCCGGGGTCGCGGGCGGGGGTCCGGCGGTGCGGTTCCGGAACGCCGAGACGACCCAGCCGCAGAGGGCGAGGAAGAGGGCGGCGCCGAGGCTGCCGAGGAATTCGGGCAGCGAAGCGCGAAGCAGTTCGTACATGGAGGTGTCCGGGCACGCCGCGGGGCCTCGGCGCGCGCCCGTCCTCTTTCCGTACGACGTGGGCGAAGTGGTCCGGACCGCCCCCCGAGGCCACGGGACGTGAAAGCCCGCGTACCCCTCGGCCAGGACGGCGACCGGTCGAGAGGTGTGCGGTGGGTCCGAACACGCCTGAGGAGTATGCCCTTTGAGAGGACGGCCTGGAGACGGAGTTGCGGCTTCCGGCCCGGCTGCGGTAGTGCGTGCCGCCCCGGCCGGGGCGTGCGGGGGCGGGCGGGCGGGGGTGCCGGACTCGCGGGTAGGCTGTGTGGCGCAGCTGGTTCGCCCCCGTCAGCCGGGCGGGGTGCGTCGCAAGAGGGAACCCGGTGGGAATCCGGGACTGCCCCGCAGCGGTGAGCGGGAACGACCGCCGTCATACGCACTGGGACCGGACACCGGTCCTGGGAAGCGACGGCCAGTAGGAGCCCGCCGGGAGACCGGCAGGCGTGCCCGCGAGTCCGAAGACCTGCCACTGTCCGCATGACGAAGCGTCATGCGGGGGCCCGAGGCGCACCTGCCCGGGGCTTTTCTGCCGCGACTCGCGAAGGAGAGTTGACGTGGCCGACCAGACCGTCATCACCGTTGGGTGCGTTGAGCACGACACCGGCTTCCCCGACGTCCACGTCGACGTCCCGGGGCCGATCCCCTCGTAGGCGAGGGGTCGCCCGGTCGGCCCGTGAAACGCCCTGCCCCAGGCCCGTGGCCGGCCCCCGTGGCCGAGCCGTGCGGGGGACCCCGCCTCGCCGTCCCCCGCAAGCCGTAGCGCGCTTCACCCCGGTCGGCCCGTGCGCCCGTGCGCCCGTTGGCGCCTGTGCCCCCGCGCCCCTGTGCCCCGACGGGGCGTGCAGAACATCCGATCCATCCCGCGGTGAGAGGACCACCCATGCCCCGCAACCACCCGAAATCCGTGCTGTCCGCGCTCGCCGTCGCCCTGCTGACATCCGGCTGCGGAGGCGGCGCCGCGCCCTCCGCCGCCCCCTCGCCGGGCACGACCGCCGAGGGGTTCCCGGTCACGGTCACCAACTGCGGGGTGACCAGCACCTATCAGCGTCCGCCGCAGCGCGCGGTCTCGCTGAACCAGCACGCGACCGAGGTGATGCTGGCGCTCGGCCTGGAGAAGTCGATGGTGGGGACGGGCTATCTCGACGACAAGATCCTCCCCGAGTACCAGGCCGCCTACGACAGCGTGAAGGTCCTCTCCAAGGAGTACCCGTCCTTCGAGGCACTCCTGGAGGCCGAGCCCGACTTCGTCTACGGCGGATGGACCTCCACCTTCGACGAGAAGGAGGGACGCAGCCGGGCCGCCTTCACCAAGGCCGGGATCAACACCCGCCTCAACACCGAGGAGTGCCCCACCGGCCCGGTGGACGTGGCCGCCATGGACGAGGAGATCCGCGCGGTCGCCAAGATCTTCGGCGTGCCCGGGCGGGCCGAGGAGCGGTTGGGGAAGCTGCACGCCACCCTCGACAAGGTCGAGACCGGGCTCGCCGGCGTCACCCCGGTCAAGCTCTTCGTCTACGACAGCGGCGACAAGACGGCCTTCACCGCGGGCGGCAAGGGCATCGGCAACGAGATGATCCGGCGGGCCGGCGGGGTGAACCTCTTCGCCGACCTGGACAAGGCCTTCGGCGACGTCTCGTTCGAGCAGGTGGCGCAGCGTGCTCCCGAGGCCGTCGTCATCTACGACTACGGCGACCAGTCCGTCGAGGACAAGAAGAAGTTCCTGCTCGCCCATCCGGCGCTGAAGGACGTGCCGGCGATCAAGAACCAGCGGTTCGCGGTCCTGCCGCTGTCCTCCACGGTGGTGGGCGTGCGGGTGCCGTCGGCCGTCGAGTCGCTGGCGCGTCAGCTCCACCCGGGCCTCGTCCAGTGACCGGGGCGAAGGCCCCGACACCCGTGGGGGCCGGCCTTCGTGAGGAGGCCCGGCCCGGCCTTCGCGGGGACGGCCGGCCCGGCGCCGCGCGGCGCCCCGGGATCCCGTACGCGGTCGTGCTGGCGCTCCTCGGCGTGCTGGTGGCCGGCGCCGCCACCGCCGGCATCGCGGCCGGCTCGATCAGCGTCCCGGCCGAGCAGGTGTGGGGCATCCTGCTGCACCGCGTGCACCCGTCCCTCGCCGAGCCGGCGTGGACCCCGGTGCGCGAGACGATCGTGATGGACGTCCGCCTGCCCCGGGTCCTGCTGGCCGGGGTGGTCGGCGCGGGCCTGTCGGTGGCCGGGATGGCGCTGCAGGCGCTGGTCCGCAATCCGCTGGCCGATCCGATGCTGCTGGGCGTGTCCTCGGGCGCGTCAGTCGGTGCGGTGCTCGTCCTGGTCCTGAACCTGACGGTGTTCGGGCTGTTCACCCTGCCGGTGGCCGCGTTCTGCGGGGCCCTGGCCGCCTTGGTCGCCGTGTACCTCCTGGCCCGCTCGGGTGGTCGGATGACGACGGTACGGCTGGTCCTGGCGGGTGTGGCCACGGCCGAGGTGCTGTCGGCTCTGGCCAGCTTCCTGATCGTCACCTCGAACGACCCGCACAAGACCCAGTCCGCGCTGCGCTGGATGCTCGGCGGTCTGGCCGGCACCACCTGGACGACGGTGTGGATCCCGGTCGGTGCGGTCCTGCTCGGGACGGCCGTCCTCCTCGGTGTCTGCCGTCCGCTCAACCTCCTGCTGGCCGGGGAGGAGGCCGCCGCGGCCCTCGGTCTGGACGTGCACCGGTTCCGCGGCGCCCTGTTCACGCTGGTGGCCCTGATGATCGGCACGATCGTCGCGGTCAGCGGGCAGATCGGCTTCGTCGGACTGATCATGCCGCACGTGGTGCGGCTGCTCGTGGGCGCCGACCACCGCCGGGCGCTGCCCGCCGCGGCCCTCCTGGGGGCGGCGTTCCTGATCTCCGCCGATCTGGCCGCGCGCACGCTCATGAGCCCGGAGGAGATCCCCGTGGGCATCCTCACCGCCCTCGTCGGCGGCCCCTTCTTCCTCTGGCTGATGCGACGAAAGGCCGCCCGGTGACCAACCGACCGACCGGGGGGCCCGGTTCCCTGCGCGCCGAGGACGTCAGCGTCGTGGTGAACGGCAGGACACTGGTCCACCAGGCGTCCCTTCAGGTGGCGCCCGGCGAGGTGGTGGGCCTGGTCGGCCCCAACGGCGCCGGCAAGTCCACCCTGCTGCGCACCTTCTACCGGGCGGTGCGGCCCACGTCGGGCCGGGTCCTGCTCGACGGCGAGGACGTCTGGCGGATGCCGGGCAAACGCCTCGCCCAGCGGCTCGCGGCCGTACTGCAGGAGACGTCCGGGGACTTCGAGCTGACCGTGTACGACGTGGTGGCGATGGGCCGCACCCCGCACAAGCGGGCCTTCGCCGGCGATGACGCGGACGACCGCGACATCATCACCCGGTCCCTGGCGGAGCTGCGCGTCGACTCCCTCGCGCACGCGCCGTTCGACCGGCTGTCGGGCGGGGAGAAGCAGCGGGTCCTGATCGCCCGCGCGCTCGCCCAGCGCACCGGGACCATGGTCCTGGACGAACCGACCAACCACCTGGACCTGCGCCACCAGCTCGACGCCCTCCGGCTCGTGCGGAGGCTCGGCGTCACCGCGGTCGTCGCGCTGCACGACCTGAACCTCGCCGCGGCGTTCTGCGACCGGATCTGCGTCATGACGGGCGGCCGCGTCGTCGCCACCGGGCAGCCTGCGGAGGTGCTGACGGCGCCACTGCTGTCCGAGGTGTACGAGGTCGAGGCCGAGGTCATCGAGCATCCGCGCACCGGGGTGCCGTTCGTCAGCGTGCTGCCCGGCCGTGAAGGGCCGGCCGGCGGGGAGCCGGACGCAGGGGAGCCGGCCGTTCGCGGGGACTGACCGGTACGCCGCTCACGCGACCCTCGCGGCGGTGCGGGCGACGGGGTGCAGGGCCGCGTACTCCAGCGGCGCCGACGGGTCGATCGAGACGTCGAGCTGCGCCGGAGCCGAGCCCGCCCGCACCAGGAGGTCGCCGACGGCGGCGATCATCGCCCCGTTGTCGGTGCACAGGGTCAGCGGGGGCACCCGCAGCTCGACCCCGGCCGCCGCGCACCGCTCCTCCGCGAGCGCGCGCACCCGGGAGTTGGCGGCGACCCCGCCCACCACGACGAGCGTCCGCACCCCGTACTCCCGGCAGGCGGCCAGGGCCTTGCGCGTGAGCACGTCCGCCACGGCCTCCTGGAGGGAGGCGGCTCCGTCGGCCAGCGGGATCTCCTCGCCGCGGATGCGGTGCTGCTCGGCCCAGCGCGCGGCGGCGGTCTTCAGCCCGGAGAAGGAGAAGGCGTACGGGGCGTCTCCCGGTCGTGTGAGGGGGCGCGGGAACGCCACCGCGCACCCGTTGCCCCCGCGGGCCGCCCTGTCGATGGCCGGCCCGCCCGGGTAGGGCAGTCCGAAGACGCGGGCCACCTTGTCGAAGCACTCCCCCGCGGCATCATCGACGGTGTCGCCGAGGTGCAGGATCGGATCGCGTACGAGGTCCCGTACGAACAGCAGCGAGGTGTGCCCGCCCGACACGATGAGCACCATGCACGGGTTCGGGAGCGGCCCGTGCTCCAGGGTGTCGGCGGCGACGTGTCCGGCCAGGTGGTGCACGCCGTACAGCGGCACGCCGGCCGCGTAGGCCAGGGTCTTCGCACCGGCCAGTCCGACCTGCAACGCACCCGACAGCCCCGGACCGGTGGTCACGGCCACGGCAGTGACGTCCGAGATCCGCAGCCCCGCCTGGTCCAGGGCCTCCTGCACGACCGGGTTGAAGGCCTGCACGTGCGCGCGGGCGGCGATCTCCGGCACCACCCCGCCGAAGCGGGCGTGTTCGTCCATGCTCGACGCCACCACGTGCGCGAGCAGCCGCCCGTCGGACACGATCCCGGCACCGGTCTCGTCACACGACGACTCGATGCCCAGCACCACAGGAGAGCCCACCGGAACCTCTTTCACGCAGATGAAGCAGTTGCAAACACTTCGCAATAAGGTACGCCGCCGGATGGGGTCCGACGCGAACGGGTGTCGGCGGGAACTCGCACCGCACCGCGCACGACTACCTCTCCGGCGGCTCCCGCACGGATGACCGCGACGGGCGCAGCGCCGCACACGTACCCAGGATCTGGAGAGCCGATGACCGGAAGGCAACCCGAGACCCGCCCCCGACCCGACTGGCCGCGTTGGGCGCCGCCGCCGGCCCTGGCCGGCTTCGTCGTCTTCCTGGCGGCCGTGTTCGCCCTCTCCTACGGGGTGGGAGCGGCCGCCGGGCCCGTCGCTCCCGGCCTGCACCGGACCGGCTCCGATGCGGGATCCGGCGGCGGCATGGGTGGCATGGGCGGTACGCATCCGGGGAGCGAGCGGTGACCGCGGACGCCGTGGGCGCCACCCTGACCACGACCGATCTGACCGTCGGCGGCATGACGTGCGCGGCCTGCGTGAACCGGGTGGAGAAGCGGCTGGCGCGGCTCGACGGGGTGACCGCGACGGTCAACCTCGCCACCGGGAAGGCGCGGGTGAGCCATCCGCCGGCCGTGACCGTCCAGGACCTGGTCGAGGCGGTGGAGCGCGCCGGATACACCGCCGAGCCGCCCCCGGCGCCCGTACCGCTCGAGGAGTCCCCGCCTGCTGCGCAGGCGCCCGCTGACGCCGAAGGCGAAGGCGAACGCTCGGAGCGCGAGCGGCTGTTGATCACCGTGCTGCTCTGCGCCCCGGTCCTCGTGTTGTCGATGGCGCCCGCCCTGCAGTTCCGCAACTGGCAGTGGCTGTGCCTCACTCTCGCCGCTCCGGTCGTCGTGTGGAGCGCCCTGCCCTTCCACCTGCGGGCGGTACGCGGGCTGCGGCATTCGGCGGCCACCATGGACACCCTGGTCTCCCTCGGGGTCGTCGCCTCGTTCTCCTGGTCCCTGTACGCGCTGTTCCTCGGCGGCGCCGGCGATCCGGACATGCGGATGCCGTTCACCTTCCTCCCCTCGGCGGGAGGGGAGGTCGCGCACGTCTACCTGGAAGCCGCCGTCGGAGTTCCCCTGTTCGTCCTGGCCGGCCGCCATCTGGAGGCACGGGCCCGGCGCGGCACCGGCGCGGCCCTGCGCTCTCTGGCCGGCCTCGCCGTCAAGGACGTGACCGTACGGGAGGACGGCGCGGAGCGGCGGATCCCCGTGGAACAGCTGCGGGTGGGGCAGGAGTTCCTCGTGCGGCCCGGCGAACGGGTCGCCACCGACGGTGTGGTGGTCTCCGGCAGCTCCGCCCTGGACCTGTCCCTGGTCACCGGTGAGAGCGATCCCGTGGAGGTGGGGCCCGACCGGAAGGTGGTGGGCGCCGCCGTCAACGCCGGCGGACTGCTCCTCGTACGGGCCACCGCGGTCGGCGCGGACACCCAGCTCGCCCGGATCACCCGCATGGTCACCGAGGCCCAGGCGGGCAAGGCGCGGGCCCAGCGGCTGGCCGACCGCGTGGCAGGGGTCTTCGTGCCGGTGATCCTCGCCATGGCGGTCACGGTGCTCGGTTTCTGGCTCGGTGCCGGGGCGGACCCTCAGGCGGCCGTGACCGCGGCGGTGGCGATCCTCGTCGTCGCCTGTCCGTGCGCTCTGGGGCTGGCGACCCCCACCGCGCTGCTGGCCGCGACCGGCCGGGGCGCGCAACTGGGCGTGCTGGTCAGCGGTCCGCAGGCGCTGGAGGCACTGCGGCACGTGGACACCGTGGTCCTGGACAAGACGGGCACGCTCACCACCGGGCACATGAGCGTCGTCCACGTCACCGCGGTCAGCGGCGGCATCGGGCGCGAGGCGGTCCTGCGCCTGGCCGGGGCCGTGGAGCAGGGCTCGGAGCATCCGCTGGGCCGCGCCCTCGCCGCGTACGCGCAGCGCGCACAGGCCGGGGGCGCGCTGCCCCCGGTCACCGACTTCCTGGCCACGCCCGGGGCGGGCGTCACGGGGTTCGTGGAGGGGCGGCGCGTCGACGTACTCTCCCCCGACGACGGCCTGCCGAAGTCGCTGGCGCAGGCGCTGGCCCAGGCGGAAGCGTCCGTGCTCACGCCCGTCCTGGTCCGGGTGGACGGCTTCGACGAGGCCCTGATCGCCCTCGGGGACGTGCTGCGGCCCGGGAGCTACCGGGCCGTGGACCGGCTGCGCCGGCTGGGAGTGGAACCGGTGCTGGCCACCGGTGACCGGGATGCCACGGCTCGTACGGTCGCGGCGCAGCTCGGCATCTCCGCGGTCCATGCCCGCTGCACTCCGGAGGGGAAGGCCGAACTGGTGACCCGCCTGAAGGAGGAGGGGCGCCGGGTGGCGGTGATCGGCGACGGTGTGAACGACGCCGCCGCCCTGGCCTGCGCCGACCTCGGCATCGCCATGGGCAGCGGTACGGACGTGGCGATCGGAGCGGCCGACGTGACGCTGGTGCGCGGTGACATCGAGGCGGTGGCCGACGCCGTCCGGCTGGCCCGTCGCACCCTGGGGACGATCCGCGCCAACCTCGTGTGGGCGTTCGGCTACAACGTGGTCACCGTGCCGCTCGCCGCGGTCGGCTGGCTCAACCCGATGGTCGCCGCGGCCGCGATGTCCGCCAGCTCGCTGCTGGTGGTCGGCAACAGCCTGCGCCTGCGGGCCTGGCAGCCCGCGCCGAAGCGCCACGACGGCGTGGCGGCACCCCGTTCCGGCCGAAAGGACTTCCAGCGATGACCGCTCCCCTTCCCCCCGCGCCGTCGGCCGAGGCGGGGCCCGGCATGCGCCGGCTGCGCGACGGGCTGATCTCCGTGCTCGCACCGGTGACCGCCTGTCTCACGGCCCTGGTCGGGCTGACCGCGTGGACCACGTCGGGAGCGGCGGGCACTCCGGCCCGCATCGAGGTCGGCATCGGGCGGGTCTTCCTGCCGTACGCCGACAGGGAGCGCACCGCCGCGTTCTTCCGGATCACGAACACCGGGGGGTCCGGCGACCAGTTGGTCTCCGTGACCTCCCCCGTCGTGGAGGCGGTGATGCTGAGCCGGCACACGAGTGCCGCGGGGGCGGATTCCATGCGCATGGCCCCCTCGGCGGAAATCCCCGCCGGCTCGTCGCTGCAGATGACCCCGAGCACGCTGGACGTGATGATGACGGTCAAGGGCCGCTGGCAGGTGGGGGACGCCGTGCCCTTCGTCCTGCACTTCCGCAACAGCGGGCCCGTCGAGGCGGTGGCGTTCGTCGTGCGGCCCGGCAGCTGAACCGCTCTCCGCCGCCCATCTCCTCCCGTCTCTTCCCCTCCCGTGCGTTCTCGTCCGATCTTTCCGTCCTCGGGAACCCGGAGCCCGCCCCGTCCGACTACTGCTGCGTAAGGGGCGGACACTGCGGCGAAGTCATCCTGCCGCGGAGGATCGAGGGACGAGTGATGGGCGGGCTGGACGTCCACATGCACGAGGTGGCCTGCCGGCACGGCCGGGTGGAGGCCGTCGCCGAGGTGGATCTGGAGATCGCGGCCG
Source organism: Streptomyces sp. NBC_00207 (assembly GCF_045160965.1). Classification (NCBI taxonomy): domain Bacteria; kingdom Bacillati; phylum Actinomycetota; class Actinomycetes; order Kitasatosporales; family Streptomycetaceae; genus Streptomyces; species Streptomyces sp. NBC_00207. The sequence goes on from NZ_CP130715.1 coordinate 1,887,819, forward strand.
GGGAGCGGGTGGCCCTGACCGGAACGAACGGTTCGGGCAAGACCACGCTGCTGCGGGCCGTGCTCGGCCTCCACCGGCAGGTGTCGGGCTCGATCACGGTCGGCGGACGCGGCACCGGTTCGGCAGCGGAGTGGGCCTGGCGGCGCCGGGCCTGTGCCTGGATCCCGCAGAAGCCGGCCGCCGGGCGCTTCCCGCTGCTCGGCGGGGAGCTGCTGGCGAGCAGCGGCGCTCCGCGGGACGCGGCCGAGGCCGCGGACCGGCTCGGGGTGGGTCCGCTGACCGGGCGGCCGCTGCACACCCTCTCGGGAGGCCAGTTGCAGCGCATGTACCTGGCCCGGGCGATCGGCTCCGTCGCCGCCGGAGCGCAGGTGCTCCTGGCCGACGAGCCCACCGCCGCCCTCGACTTCGACGGCCAGGAGGAGGCGGCGGACGTCCTCACCTCCCTTCCGGTGACCCTCGTCGTGGTGACGCACGACCGCACGCTGGCGGAGCGCTGCGACCGGGTGCTGGAGATGGCCGCGGGCCGGCTGCGGGAGGTCCGGTGACACTCGCCACCGCCGACCTGGGCGAACTCCTGCAGCTCCTGCCCGTGCAACGGGCGGGCATCGCCCTGCTGCTGGCCGCGGTCGGGCTGCCCGTGATCGGCGTGGTCATCGTCGGGCTCGACATCATGCCGGTGCGGTTCGCGATGATGCACGTCGCGCTGCTCGGCATCGCGGTCGGTCTGCTCACCGGCCTCGACCCCATGCTGTGCGCGCTCGTGGCCTGCGCCCTGGCCGGCGCGGGCGTCGCCCCGCTCGCCCGTACCCCGGACGGGCTGTCCGGGGCGATGGGGCTGCTGATGAGCCTGGCCATCGCGGCGGCCCTCCTCCTGCTCGCCGTGTCGGGCGTCAACGCCTCCGGCGCGTTCGCCCTGCTCTGGGGCTCGATCCTGTCGGTGGGCACGGCCGATCTCATCGTCCTCGGGGTGCTCGCCGTCGTGGTCCCCGGACTGTTCTGGTGGCGGCGCCGCGAGATCGGCCTGCTCCTCTACGACCGCGAGCTCGCCCAGTGCTCCGGCGTCCCCGTGCGGGCGCTGACGGCGGCCCTCCTGGTCCTCGTCGCCATCGCGGTCGCCGGGGCCATCAAGCTCACCGGCGCCCTGCTCGTCGACGCGCTGACCCTGCTTCCCGCGCTCGCGGCCCGCCGCCTCGGCAGTTCGCTGCGGTCGATCACCCTGTGGGCGGTCGGCATCGGCGTCGTCGTCAACCTGACGGGGTTCCTGCTGGCCCTGTGGCTGGACTGGCCGCCCGGCCCCGTCCTCGTCCTGACGGCGGGGGCGCTCGTCCTCGCCGTGCACTTCATACCCGAACGGAGAATCAGCTCATGGCGCGCACCGGCGTCCGTATCTCTTCCTTCCTCGCACTGAGCGCGGCAGTCCTCCTCACGGCCGGTTGCGGCAGCGACGGCGACACCGGCACGGCCGCCGCCGACGGCCCGGCGAAGGCCGGCGCCCCGGCCGGGAAGGGCAAGCCCGTGGTGGTCGTGACCACCACCTGGGAGGGCGCGTTCGCCAAGGCCGCGGGGGCCGAGGACGTCAAGGTCATCGTCCCGCAGTCCGTGCACCACGCCCCCGACTACGACCCGAAGCCCTCGGACCTCGCCGCCGTCGCCAAGGCCGACTTCGTGCTGTACGCGCCGTTCGAGCCGTACGCCGCGAAGATCAAGGAGGCCGCCGGCTCCAAGGCGAAGCTGGTCGAGGTCAACCTCGACAACGACCCCGACAAGGTCAAGGCCGAGGTCGACAAACTGGGTGTCCTCTTCGGCACGGCGGACGCCGCCACGCAGTGGAAGACCGGCTTCGACACCGAGTACGCGAAGCTGAACAAGGACGTCCAGGCGGCCTGGCCCGGCGGCAAGAGCCCCTCCGTCGTCTCCCAGGTCTTCACCGCCTGGGCCGCGAAGCTCTCGGGCGCCACGCCCGTGGGCACGTTCGGGCCCGAGGCCGTCACCCCGGCGCAGCTCGCCGAGCTCTCCGCGAAGAAGCCGGCGCTCGTCCTGGACAACGCCCACATGTCCACCGGCACGGTCCTGCCCGACTCCGGCGCCAAGCAGGTCAAGATCGTCAACTATCCGGGCGAGGACCTCGACCTGCTCCCGGTCTACCGCAACGCGGCGGCCGAGCTGAAGAAGGCCATGGGCGCCTCGTGACCGTGCGCCGCACGGCGTAGCGACGACGGGAGGGCACGCGCGGGGCGCGTGCCCTCCCGTCGTCTGCGGGAGCGGGGCCCGGCCGGCGCGGTGCCGGCCGGGCCCCGCCGTTTCATCCGGCCTGGGCGAGCGGGATGCCGCCCCTCTCCGGCTGCGGGACGAGGCCGGTCGCCGGCCGCGGGATGGTGCCGGTCTCCGGCTGCGGACGGACGTCGTTCAGGCGCGCGCGCAGGGCGCCCCGGTCGGGCTTGCCCGCCGGGGTCAGCGGGAGTTCGGCGACGACCAGGAGCCGCTCGGGGAACTTGCGCTGCTCGAGCCCGCACTCCGTGAGGTGCGCGCAGAGCTCCTTCAGGGTTGGCGCGTGCGCCGTGCGGGGCACGACGCACGCTGCCAGCCTCTCCCCCATCACCTCGTCCGCAACGCCCACGCACACCACGTCGCGCACCAGCGGGTGGGTGGCCAGCCGGTGTTCGACCTCGGCGGGGCTGATGTTGGCGCCGCCGCGGATGACGATGTCCTTGAGCCGTCCGACGATGTGGAGGGTGCCCGCCTCGTCGAGGAAGCCGAGGTCTCCGGTGCGGACCCAGCCGTCGGGGGTGCGGTAGCGGGCGTCGAGGTCGGGGGAGGCGACGTAGCACAGCGGGGTCATCGGGCCGCGCGCGATGATCTCCCCGACGCTGCCGTCCGGCAGCGGCTCGTGCGTTTCGGTGTCGGCGATGCGGATGTCGGCGACCCTCGGGTCGGGGCGCCCGGCCACGACGCCCTGGCCGTCGGCGGGCGGGGTGTCGTGGCCCAGTCCGGTGTGGCAGTTGACGCCGTCGGCCGAGCCGTAGAGGTTGACGACCGGGCAGCCGAAGGCGCGGGCGGCGTCCTTGGCCGTGCGCTCGTCGAGCGCGGATCCGCCCAGGACGAGGGCGGTGGGGGCGGGCAGTGCGCCGCCGTCGCCTTCGAGCCGGTCGAGCATCATCCGGACCATCGTCGGTACGCCGAGGATGTGCGTGGGCGCGTGCTCCCGTACCGCCGCGAGGGCCGCTTCCGGGGTGAAGTGGTCGAGGAGGACCAGCGTGCCGCCGTGCCGGGCCAGGGTGACGGCCGTGCCGTTGGAGCCGAAGGCGGAGGCCAGCGGCACCAGGAACAGGCAGCGGGGAGCGGTCCCGTCGGGCATCAGGGAGGCGAGGAAGTTCCCGCGGCCGCCGGCGAGGGCGTTGTGCGAGTACGCGACCATCTTCGGCTCGGCCTCGGAGCCGGAGGAGACCAGGATGCGGGCCGCGCTGTCCGGGTCGGGCCGGGCCGGTACGAAGGCGCTCGCGTCGGAGCGCAGCAGGGCGGAGAAGGCGACCGTCCCCTCGGGGGCCGTCCCGGGCCCGGCGGCGATCACGTGCCGGAGGGCGGGCAGGGCCGGCGCCAGTGTGTGCAGGTCGGCGGCGTGCCGGCTGCCTCGGTGGTCGATCGCGGCGATGACGGCGACGGCTTCGGCGCGGCGCAGCAGGCATTCCGCTTCCAGGCTGCCGCGGCCGACGGGGAAGGGCAGGGCCACCGCGCCGAGGGCGGCCAGGGCCAGGTCGGCGATGACGGCGTTCCGGTGGTTGGGGAGCTGGACGCCGACCACGTCGCCCGGTCGTATGCCGAGGCCGCGCAGGCCGGTGGCCAGCGCGCGCACCTTGCGGTCCAGTGCGGTGTAACAGAGCGGGCCCTTGGCGTCGATGACGGCGGTGGCGTGCAGGTCGGCGATCTGCCGGGCCCGGAAGAGGCTGTAGAGGTCGAGGTCGGGGCAGATGCCGTCGACCACCCAGGAACGGCGGAGGTCGGCGGGCAGCAGGTCGCGCAGTACGAGCCTGTTGGCGGTCATGCGAAGCTCCAGGGGTCGGGAACGGCAGGGGCGCCGTGCGCGTCGCGGCTGATCGAGCCGGTGAAGCGCCGGTCGTGGTGCAGGTCGGCCAGTTCGGTGGTGACGGCGGTGGCCGTCAGGCCGTGCTCCCGCAGCTGCTTGAGGGCGTCCGCGGTGGGCAGTTCGCGCAGGTCGTACGCTCCCGCGGCGGCGGCGCCCTCGTCGGTCGGGGCGATCCAGCCGTCGGCCGTGGGCAGGGGGCGCCGGAATCCGGCCGGGCGGCGGGGGTCCTCGCCCCGGACCGCGCGTCGCAGGGCGGGTGCGGTCAGCGTGTCGGCGGCGCCGAGCAGGGAGGAGTCCACCCGTACGCCGTGGCCGGTGCGTTCGCGCAGCAGGAGTCCGGCGAGGACCGCCTCGGTGCCGTGCAGTCCGCCGAGGACGTCGAGCAGGGTCATCAGTGAGGGGGCCGGGGCCTCGTCCTGGGGGCGGACGGCCTCGCCGACCGCGGTGCGGGCCTGGACCATGAAGTCGGTGCCCATGGGGGCGTCGTCGAGCCGGTCGGCCCAGCCGCTGGTGTACGCGTAGACGAGTGCCGGGTTCACCGACGCGAGGTCTTCGTGGTCCAGGCCGAGTTCGGCGGCCTTGCCCGGGGCCCAGTTGTGGAGGAACACGTCGGCCTCCGCGGCCATCTCGCGCAGCCTGCGCCGGTCTCCGTCGGCCTTGATGTCGATCTCCACCGCCTGCTTGCCCCGGTTGAGGGCGAGCCAGCGCGCGGAGATGCCGGAGCAGGCGGGCGGCATGCCGCGCAGCGGGTCCCCGCCCGGCGGCTCGATACGGATCACCTCGGCGCCCAGGAGGCCCAACAGGTGTGCGGCGAGCGGGGCCTGGATGCGGCGGCCGGCCTCCAGCACGGTCAGTCCGGCCAGCGGACGGCCCGCGGAGGGCCCGCCGCCCGGCCCGGCCGCCGTCCTCGGACGGCCTGCTTCCGGCCCGAGGAGCCGGAGCGCCCAGGGAGCGGCGCCGTCGTCCTCGAGCGCCCTTTCCGCGAGGGTGCGCAGGACGCACACCTCGGAGCCGGAGAGAGCGGCGGCCCGCCGGATGCCCGTCATGGGGACGGCCCGGGTGACCTCGTGGAGGGCCTGCGGGAACGGCGCGCAGGCGGTGGCGTACCGGAACTGGAAGGGCCGCCAGCCTGCCCGGATCGCATCGGCGGGCGCGTCCAGTGCCCGCCAGAAGGCGGCCCAGGCACCCGGGTCGAGGGTCTCGAGCTCGAAGAGGGCTCCCTCGGCGGAGTGGAAGGGCGGTCCGCCGGAGGCGAGTTCGGCGGCTTCGCCCTCGTCGGCTCCGGCTGCGGCGAGGTACTGGGACACCGTCAGCAGGCCCGCCCGGTCCGCGCGGGTGCCGACCTGGGCGGCGGCCCCGCCACGGGCCTGGCCTATCAGGCCGGCGAGCAGCCCCTGCACGGTCAGGACGGCGGTGGCCGTGGCCGCGTAGTCGGCGGCCAGTCCGCGCGGTGACCCGTCCCGGCGGCCGTGTACGGCCATGATGCCGGTGGCGGCCTGGACGGTCGCCTCGTCGACGAGCCCGCTCGCGGGATCCGCCCACGTGACGGTCGCCCGCGCCGGTGCGAAGCCGCCACCGGTGAGCGTGATGCCGTCCGGCGGGGCCTGGCCGGGATGATCCCCGGTCGCGCCGAGCATGCGCAGGTGGTGGGCGACGACTTCCGTGATCTGCGGGGGCCCCGAGGTGTCGAAGCGCAGTGTGTCGAGCGGCCGGACCGTCTGCGTGATGGCTGGTGACGCCATGCCTCTCCTCTCCCGGCGCGGCGGTGGCCGACGCCCGGTTCGTGCGATACGCGGGAACCGGGGAGCGTTCGCGCCCGACCAGTTCCACGGACAGACAGTCGGACAACCGTTCCCACGAGTTCCCGGGAATGAGGAGGAAAACAGTGATAGATCCAGGCACGGCCACCCAACACGAGCTCCGAGGAGCCGAGTTGAAAGCCCGGGTCGGCGCGTTCGTCCGCAGCCGGGTGATCCCCCTGGAGGGCGTGCTGGACGCGGGCGGCCCGGCGGCGGCCGCAGCGCTCACCGGGCTGAGGGGGCAGGCCCGGGAAGAGGGGCTCTGGGCGCTCCCGCTCCCGGCCGAACTGGGCGGCGGCGGACTGTCCTTCGCCGCGTACGCCGCGCTGGCCGAGGCCGAGGGCGCCAGTGACCACGGCCCCGCCGCGCTCGGCTCCGCTCCCCTGCTCGACGTCACCATGCTGGCCCGCCACGGCACGCCCCGGGTCCGCGAGGAGTACCTGGAACGGCTGGTCTCCGGGGAGATGCGCACCTGCTACGCGATGACCGAGCCGGACGTGCCCGGCACCGACCCGTTCTCGACCGCCACCCGCGCCGAGCGCCTGGCGGACGGCGGCTGGCGCGTCACCGGCCGCAAGTGGTTCACCTCCGGCGCCGCGGGCGCCGGCCTGGTGACCGTCCTCGCCCGCACCGGGGGAGCCGCGGGGGACCGCGAAGGGCTCTCCCTGCTCCTGGCGCCCACCTCCTCCCCCGGCTTCCGCGTGGTCCGCGAACTCCCCGTGCTCGGTGCGGCGGGTCAGTACGAGATCGCACTCGACCGGGTCCGCGTGCCCGCCGACCACCTCCTCGGCGAGCCCGGCAGCGCCCTCGCCATCGCGGGTGAGCGGCTGCTGCTGGGCCGTACGCTGCGCTGCCTGCGCTGGCTGGGCCAGGCCCAGCGCGCCTTCGACCTCATGTGCGAACGGGCCGCCACCCGCAGCGGATCCCGCGGGCCCCTCGCCGACCACCAGCTGGTCCAGCAGCACGTCTTCGACGCCCTGCTCGCGCTGCGCACCACCCGTCCCCTCGTCCACGAGGCGGTGGGCCTGATCGCGGCCGGGCAGGACGCCCGTACGGAGGTGGGGCTGGCCAAGGTCGCGGCCGCCCGCATGCTCCAACAGGTCACGGACTCGGCCATCCAGGTCCACGGCGCCGCCGGGCTCGGTCCGGACACCCCCCTGCCCGGTCTCTTCCGCACGGGCCGCGCCGCCCGCATCCTCGACGGCCCCGACGAGCTCCACATCACCGCCGTGGCCCGCCGCGTCCTGCGCGACCACGGCGCGGGACGGGTTACACCCGGGTGATGTCGACGAGGCCGTCCAGCGCGGCCAGCCCGAGCGCCAGGAAGAAGTCGCCCCAGATCAGCTCGTGCCGGACCGCCAGCCCTTTCGCGGCGTCGTAGCAGCCGTCCAGCAGCATCCCCGCCGGGCGGCCGGAGCACGCGCCGGTCAGGTGGGCCTGCGCCAGGCGGTTCAGGATGGCCACGGCCCGGTACGAACACTCCTGCGCCCGGGGGCCGGGGACCCGTGCGAGCTTCAGCAGGGCCACCGCGGTGATCGCGGCGGCCGACGTGTCCAGGGGGCCGCCGGGCCGGGAGGCGCCGGCCGGCGGTACCAGCCGTCCGGACAGCACCTCCCCTTGCGACAGCAGCTGTTCGGCCGCCTCGTCGAGCCGGGCGTGGTCCCCGCTCGCGAGGTCGGGCCGTGTCAGGGCGTCGGCGACGGCGAGGAGCAGCCAGGCCTGCCCCCGGCTCCAGCCCGGTGCGGGTTCGTCGCAGCGCTGCCATCCGGCGCCCTCGTCGAACAGCCGGGCGGGCCACAGCCACGGGCGCCGCTCCCCTCCCGCGCCGAGGCAGAGGTCGAGGTGCCGGTGGAGGTGGGCGGCCGCGGCGGCCGTTCCCTCCGCCCCGGCGCCGGCCAGCAGGGGCACCATGCCCGGTACGCCGTCCACGCGGGCCAGCAGGCGGGGCCCGCCCAGCGCGCCGCCCCAGGGCACCAGGCCGAGTGCGGGATCGTAGGCCGACAGGCAGGCCCGGGCGGCCCGTTCCCGCAGCCGGGCGGCTTCGGCATCGGCTCCTGCGAGCGAGGTTCCGTACCAGAAGATCAGGCCCCGGGTGGCGGTGTCGGCGTCCGCCCACGGCGCGAGCCGGGCCGTGCACGCGGCGGCGGCCCGCCGGTCGGCGTCGGTACCGGTGTAGCGGGCGCGCAGCCACAACAGCCCCGCCCAGAAGCCGCCGGTCCACGAGCCGCGGCCGGTGGTCGTCCATCGCCCGTCGTCGGGCTCCGCGTGGAGCGGAAAGCGCTCGCCGACCTGGGCCTCGGTCACGCTCACCCGCCCGATGACGGCTGCGAGGGCGTTCTCGGCCCAATCCGTGGGTGTCGTCGCGCTGTTCACGAGGCGGCCTTCCGCCGGTCCCGTGCGGCCCAGGCGAAGGCGACGGCTCCCGCCGCCGCGAACTCCGCGGCGACCAGCAACCACCCGTAGCCGTACCGGCCGCTCCCGGCCAGCAGGCCGAACAGGGGCGGCCCCACGGCGAATCCGCCGAAGAACCCGGCCGCGACGAGCGCCGAGTCCTGCCCGGCCCGGCCCGGAGCGGCCCGCTGCATGACCAGCACCATGGAGACGGCGTTCCCGGAAACGGCGAACACGCCGACGGCGACCGCCCCGACCCACACCAGCGGTCCCGCGACGAGCGCGGCGCCCAGGAGGAGAGCCGCCCCGAGCGCGCCGCAGGCGAGCCATCCCGGCAGCCACTCGGCCCGCCCGGGCCGGGCCGCCTTCGACCAGCCGATCCGGCCGGCGATGCCGGCGACACCCAGTACGGCGACCAGGGCGCCCGCCGTCGTCGGCCCCATGCCCAGGCGCTGCGCCCCGAAGAGGGCCAGGTAGGTGTTGACTGAGGCGATTGCGGCCCCGAGGAACAGCGAGAAGGCCGCCAGCCAGGCGACCATCCCGCGGGGAACGAGCGAGCCGCCCGGTCCGGCCGGGGGCGGCGAAGGATCGTCGGGCAGCGCCCGCAGTGCCCACCCCCCGGCGAGCAGGGCCGCGCCGGCCGCCGTCCACACCGCGCCCCGCCAGCCGATCCCGCCCGCGAGCATCACGAGGGGCAGTCCGGCCACGAAGGCGCCCAACTGGACGCCGGACTGCTTGAGCCCCGTCACCGCGCCCCGCCGCGCGGGCGCAACGGCGCGCATGATGGCCTTGTTGGTGGCGGGGTTGGCCAGCGCCTGCGGTACGCCGCCCAGTGCGACGGCGCCCAGCAGCACACCGGCACCGGGCGCGGCGCCGATCAGGGCGAGCGCCGCGGCCGACACCAGCAGCAGGACGACCAGCGAGCGGCGCGGACCGATCCGGTCCACGATCCGGCCACCGGCCGGGGACAGCAGGGCGGCAGTCCCGAAGCCGAGCGTCGTCGTGAGGCCGAGGACCGCGGGCGACACACCCAGTTCGTCGACCAGCCGCGGGCTCAGGGCGCCGAGCAGGAACAGCTGCAGCATCGAGAACGCCATGGCGCACGTGAGCAGCGCCGTCAGCCGGTGCTCCGCGGCCTCGTCCGTACGCGTCCGCACGGTCCCGGGTTCCTCCACCGCCACTGATGGCTCCCTTCCCCACGCTGCGCGCACTCCGACCCGACCGGCCAGATCGTCGGCCGGCGAGGGCCTCGGGTTCCCACCGCCCGTTGTGTTCCGGATCACAGTGGACGGACGCTCAAGGCGCGGCCGGGCCGGCCGCCAGAACTTGTCCAGAAGTGCGCACCCTTCTTCGAACTCCCGGAAGCTGGTGCGAGGATGAGCCCGCCATGAACCCGGGCCGATGTTCACGAGTCGTACGGGCTGCGATGTTCGCAGCCCTCTGCGTGCTGCTCGCGGCCACCGGCCACATCCTCATGTCGGGCGCGGCGGTGCCCTGGTGGGCCCTGTCCGCCGCGTTCGCCGGCACGGCGGGAGCGGCCTGGTCCTTCGCCGGCCGAGAGCGCGGGCTGCTCGCCGTCACCGGCGCGGCCGTCACCGTCCAGGCCGCGCTCCACGCGGGGTTCTCCCTGGCCCAGTCCCTGGTCCGCCCCTCCCTGCCCACCGGGACCTCGTTCGCCCGCCAGTGGGCGGAGTACCTGACCTGCGGAGACGGGGCAACCGCCGCCGTCTCCCCGCGCGAGGCGCTGAAGCTGGTCAACGAGGCCGGGGTCGGTGGGCTGGTCTTCCGGCCGCCGCCCGGCACCGCGCTCTCCGATGCCGCCGCTCATGGTCACCACGCCGTGCACGAGATGGCCGGCGCCGTCTCCGCCGGCACCGCGATGCCGGGCGACGCCCACGCCATGGGCGGCATGTCGCCGGCCGCGATGCTCACCGCCCACCTGGTGGCCGCGGTGGTGTGCGGCCTGTGGCTGGCCTACGGAGAGCGAGCCGCCTTCCGCATCCTGCGCGCCGTCGCCGGATGGCTGTGGACACCGCTGCGCCTGTTGCTCCGCCCGGCCGCCACCCCGCACCCGCCGCGCGTCCTCCTGCGCCGTGCGCGCCGGCGCCACGCGCTGCGCCGGCTGCTCCTCGTCCACGCCATCACCTCACGGGGTCCCCCGACGGGAACCGCTGTCCTCTGACAGCCGGCTCCCCGAGCCCGCGTCGGCATCCGCGTTCACGCACGCCCCTCGCGCCTCGGGCATCGGCCCTGCCCTCAGGCAGGCCGTACACCCCTCACCGGCCCCGCCCCCGCGCGGCGCCGGACCCCTTCCCGAAGGACCTGTGGCGATGACTCCTGCCCTGCCCACCCAGCACTGTCCCGCCGGCGAACAGACCGACCGGCACACCGCCGACGCGGCGGTGACCCGGCTGGCCCTGGACGCCCGCGACGGCGACCCTGCGAAGGCCGACCGCTTCGTCCGTGCGCTGCACCGCGACGTCTGGCGCTACGTCGCCTACCTCAGCGCCGACACGCAGGCCGCCGACGACCTCACCCAGGACGTGTTCCTGCGGGCCCTCGCCGCCCTCCCCCGCTTCGAAGGCCGCTCCTCGGCCCGCACTTGGCTGCTGTCCATCGCCCGCCGCACCGTCGTCGACAGCCTCCGCCACGCGGCGGCCCGGCCCCGGCTCTCGGACCGGTACGACTGGCAGACCGCCGCCGAGCAGACCCAGCCGTGCGACGTCCCCGGCTTCGACGAGGGCGTCGCGCTGGCCGAGCTCCTGGCCGCGATCCCGTCCGAGCGCCGGGACGCCTTCGTCCTCACGCAGCTCCTGGGCCTGCCGTACGCCGATGCGGCCGAGGCCATCGGCTGCCCCATCGGCACCGTCCGCTCCCGCGTGGCCCGCGCCCGCACCTCCCTCATCGAACTGCTGACGGACACCACGCCGGCCGCACCCGCACGGGAGCACCCGCTCGCGGACCGGGGACACCGGTTCGCCGCGCCGACCGCACCGGCCGCACCGGCCGTGCCGGCCCCGCGGAAGGCTGCGCTCGCCCCGTCACCCGCCTGATCCGGCAGGCCGCACGGGAGGGCTCGGTGTCACCGCAGCCCTCCCGTGGCCCCCACGGGTGCGGCGGGGCCCGCGCCGACGGCGGGCGTACGAGGGCTCCGCAATCGACGGCGGGCGCGCTACCCTCCACCGCATGATTGACATGGGCATGTTAAGAACCCGGGTGCGCGGGCGCCTCCGGCGAAGGCGTACCGGCCGGCACGCCTTCATCGGCCTCCTCCTGCTGGCCCTGCTCGGCACGGCGACCGCAGCGGCCGCCTCGCCCCCCGGCCCGCGCCCCTCCGCCTCCCCCGCCGCCGTCACCGCGCCGGCGGGCACGACCACCGCCGGCGCCGCGGCCGCCCGCTGGGGCGACCGGCGCCTCGACGAGGCCGCCTTCCTGACCACCCACAACGCCTTCACCAACTACGAGGACTCCCGCTGGAGTTCGGTGAACCAGGCCGAGTCCGTGCGCGCCCAGCTCGACAACGGGGTCCGCGGCCTGAGCCTGGACACGCACTGGTACGAGCGCAGCACCTGGCTGTGCGTCATCAGCTTCGGCAGCGACTGCTACCCGAGTGACGTGTACCTGTGCCACGGCGACTGCAAGACCTTCGCCGGCGCCACGTACGCCCTGCCCCGGCAGTCCTTCCACGGCACGATGCAGACCGTGGTGGACTTCCTCGCCGCCCATCCGCAGGAGGTGGTGACGGTCTTCCTCGAGGACTACGTCAGCGCCGAGCAGCTGCAGCAGTCCCTCGGCAGGGTCAGGGGGCTGCCCGAGATGGTGTTCCGGCCCGACGAGTGGGGCGTGCGCCAGCACGGATGGCCGAAGGTGGCGGACCTCGTCACCGCCGGCAAGCGGCTGCTGATCTTCTCCGACCGGTCCGACCGTGAGCACCTGGGCGTCATGTACGACAAGTCCTGGACGGTCAGCAACTACTGGAGCCTCGGCGACCTGGGCAACGACCTCGCCTGCGTCACCCGCTGGTCCGACGTGCCGCTGGACCGTCAGGAGCCGGGATTCCGGCGCCTGTTCACCATGAGCCACCACCGCAACGTGCCCACCGTGATGACGGCGGCCCTGGACAACGGCACCAAGCTGCGGAACCGCATCGCCGGGCAGTGCCGGACGGCCACCGGGGGCCGTGATCCGAACTTCGTCTCCGTCGACTTCCACCGCCTGTCGGACGGAAGCGGCCACACCCCCGCCTCGATCGTCGCGGAGCTCAACGCGGGCCCCTGAGCCCCCGAGGGGTACCCCCGCACGCCGAAGCGGCCCTCCATGGCGTGGAGGGCCGCTCACGGTAGCGGCGTCAGGGCACTACCGCACTACGGCGTCACCTTCAGCAGCTTGTTCGCGGTGCCGGAGGACGGGTTCTTGATGGCACCCTTCGTCGCGGCACCGGTCAGCGCGGCGGCCGTGTCGGCGGGAGTCGCCGACGGGTGGGCCGCCAGGTAGAGCGCGGCGGCGCCCGCCACGTGCGGGGCGGCCATCGACGTGCCGGAGATCGTCTTGACGGCGGTGTCGCTGTCCTTCCAGGCCGACGTGATCTCCGAGCCGGGCGCGTACAGGTCCACCACCGAGCCGAAGTTCGAGAAGTCCGACTGCTGGTCCCCCTCGGTGCTGGACGCGACCGTGAGGGCCTCGGGCACGCGGGAGGGCGAGCCCTGACCGGCGTCGGAGGACTCGTTTCCGGCCGCCACGGAGAAGGTCACGCCGGAGGCGACGGCCCGCTTGACGGCCGCGTCCAGCGCCTCGTCCGCGCCGCCGCCGAGGCTCATGTTGGCCACCGAAGGCCCGGAGTGGTTCTTCGTCACCCAGTCGATGCCCGCCACGACCTGCTCGGTGGTGCCGGACCCGTTGTCGTCCAGCACCCGCACCGCGACGACCTTGGCCTTCTTGGCGACGCCGTGGGACGTGCCGGCGATGGTGCCCGCCACGTGGGTGCCGTGGCCGTTGCCGTCGTCAGCGGTGTCGTCGTTGTCGATCGCGTCGAAGCCGTGAGCGGCCCGACCGCCGAAGTCCTTGTGCGAAATCCTGACGCCCGTGTCGATGACGTACGCCGTCACCCCCGCGCCGCCGCCGTCCGGGTACGTGTACTTGTCGTCGCCCGCCGTGGCCGCCTGGTCGATCCGGTCCAGGCCCCAGGACGGGGGCTTCTCCTGTGTCTCGTTGATGCGGAAGCGCTTGTTCTGCACGACCGTGCCGACGGCCGGGTCCGCGGCGAGCCGCTTCGCCTCCTTCACCGTCATCCCGGATGCCGAGAAGCCGTTGACCTGGGAGCCGTAGGAACGCTCCAGCTTGCCGCCGTACTTCTTCGCCAAGTCCTCCTTGTTCGCGGATGCGTCGAGGATGACGACGAAGCTGCCGTCCACGGCGTCGGCGACGCCGAGTCCGTGCACCGTCCCTTCGGCCGGTGTGGCCGCCCCGGCGAGGGGGCTCGCAAACAGGGCTGCTGCGGCGGCAGTTGCGGCACTCGCCGCTATGGCCGCGTTGCGAAGGGCTTTGGATCGCTTGTGAGTTGCCATGTAGAGGGTTCTCCTCGTGTTGACGTGTGGGGCGTCAAACCTTCTGGAGAACCCTGTTCCGATTGACAGGAGCAAATCAAGAGCGAACCAGGGGTAAGGGCTTCTTCAACAAGGTTTCTTAATGGACCCCCCGCATCACCTCCATCTCGCACACACGTTCTCGGGAACTCCTGCACGGAATGGACACATGATCGTTTCGGTGGCGGGAGGACCGGGTCCGCGTGTTTGGCGGCGGCCTGACGGGTTAGGTGCCCGTTACCGGGAAATCCCGTGAGGAGTGTGAACCGTCATGGGCGGAGACAAGCGCCGGATGCCGGACAAGGGCCGCGAGGAGCAGATCCGCGGGCGGTCGCCGGACCCGGACCAGCTGAAGACGGGCGGCCGGCCGCGCAGCCCCGACGAGGTCGCGCACGAGCGCGGCCGCGAGGACGCGACGATGCGTGACGTGATGCACGACCTGCGTGAGGGGGACCTGGACGACATGCGCGACGACCGCTGATGCGGGCCTTCACTCCCCCTCGACGGTGAGCCGCCGACGGCCCGGACGATCTGCCGTCGGTGGCCGGGCGCCGGGCGAGGGAGGCCATGGCCGGCTGGTGCGCCCTGCGATGGCGCCGGGCGACGGGTTCCTGCGGCCGAGGGCGGCCGAGGGTGGCCAAGGGCGGTCGGTGCGGTGCCGAGCGCCCGGGCGGCGAACCCTGCGTCGTCGATCACTCTCGTGACGTACCGGCCTCGCGACGTACCGGCCGAGCCGCTCCACGCGCGTGGCCGGCGCCGCAGCGCCGAGCGGGTCGCCTACGCGCCGATCCCGGCCGCGTACGAGGTCAGGCCCGCCGCGCTCGTCCCGGCCCAGCCGACGTAGCCGTCCGGACGGATCAGGAACAGCCCGTCCCCGTACGCCTCGTACGCCGGGATCCGGACCGTGCGGACGGCCGCGAGCCCGGGGAGTCCGGACAGGTCGGGCAGGTCCGTCAGGCCGGATCCGGCACCGACGGTCAGCAGCGTCCAGTGCGTGCCCCGGAACTCATCGAAGAGCCGGAGGCCGCCGCGCACCCCGTCCGGTGCGCGGTCGCCCGCCCGGAGGGCTCCCTCGGCCAAGCCGTCGCGGGTCTCCACCGCGAGGGCAGAGTCCCGGTAGCCGATGCCGAGCTGACCGGTGGCTCCGCCGCGCCGGGCCTCGCCGCGGTGGATGCGGGTGGACAGGCCGAGCATCTCGGCGGCGACCGGCAGCCGCTCCTCCTCATAGGAGTCGAGCAGTGACGCACGGGCTCCGTCGCGCAGCACTGCGGCCAGCTTCCAGCCCAGGTTGTACGCGTCCTGGACGCTGGTGTTGAGGCCCTGTCCGCCGGCGGGCGAGTGCACGTGCGCGCTGTCGCCGGCGAGGAAGATCCGGCGGTCCCGGAACCGGTCGGCCATCGCGGCCCGCGGCCGGAAGTCCGAGGCCCAGCGCACCTCCTTCACGTCACCGGGCGCGAGGTGCGTGCGGGCGCCGACCACCTTGCGGATCCCGTCGAGCGAGAGGTCCGGCTCGGTGCCCTCCGGGAACTGGGCCACCAGCTGGAACTCCTCGGTCGCGGCCAGGGGCCAGATCACGAGATAGCCCCCGGCCTGCGGGAAGACGTGCATGTGGTCGCGGTCGAGGCCATCGATCCGGACGTCCGCGACCAGCATCGGGTTCGGGTCGATCGCTTCACCGGTCATGCCGATGCCCAGCGCCCGCCGCACGGTGGACCGGCCGCCGTCCGCCGCCACCGCGTACCGTGCACGGACGCGCGGCCCCGAGACGAAGGTGGCCGTCACTCCCTCCGGGTCCTGTTCGATGCCGGCCAGCTCCCGGCCGAAGGCGATCTCGCCGCCCAGCTCCGCGAGCCGCGCGGCGAGGATCTCCTGCGTACGCCACTGCGGCACCATCCAGGGCTCGGCGTACGGGGCGCCCTCGTCCGGCTCGACCGCATCGAACATCCGGTGCTCGCCGGTGCGGACACCGTCCTCCCAGATCACCCCGACCGGGTACGAGGCTCCGGCCGCCCGGATCGCGTCGTGCACGCCGAGGTCGTCGAGCACCTCCAGGGTGCGGGGCTGCAGCCCCTTGCCGCGCGATCCCGGGAAGAGGGAATCGGACCGCTCGACGACGAGGGCGGGGACTCCGCGCCGGGCGAGGTCGATGGCGAGCGCGAGCCCGGTGGGGCCGGCTCCGACGATGAGCACGTCGGTGTGGTGCTCGGGGGCATGCGTGTTCACGGCATTCTCCTTAACGTTGTTAAGCGCTGCGATCTACAGCATGCATTTAACGGTGTTAAGCTGTCAACCGTGGCAACCCGGAAACCCCCCAAGCTGGACAAGAAGCAGGCCGTCGACACCGCGCTGCGGCTGTTGAACGAGGTCGGCCTCGACGGACTGACCCTGCGCGCGATCGCCAAGGAGCTGGACGTCCAGGCGCCGGCCCTCTACTGGCACTTCAAGAACAAGCAGGAACTCCTCGACGAGATGGCCACCGAGATGTACCGCCGGATGGTCGCCGGACAGCGGATCACCCCCGACGCCCCGTGGCAGGAACGGCTGGTGGCCTTCAACGAGGGGCTGCGGGCCGCCCTGCTCGGCTACCGCGACGGCGCCAAGGTCTACAGCGGCTCCCGCTTCACCGGCACCGAGCACGCGGTCCAGCTGGAGGAGAACCTCCGCGCTTTCGGCGCAGCCGGCTTCGAGCCCGCCCAGGCCGTACGCGCCCTCACCACGGCCTACTACTTCACGCTGGGCTTCGTCACCGAGGAACAAGGGGTCGAACCCCGGCCGGGGGACCGCCGCGACGGCTACGACATCGACGAACGCGCCGCGCGCATGGCGGACTTCCCCCTGGCGGCGGCCGCCGGTGCCGAACTCTTCCAGGACTTCGGCACGGGGTTCGAGGAGAGCCTGCGCCTGCTCATCGCGGGCATCGAGGCGCGCTACGGCATCGCTTGAGCCGTCGTCACGGGCAGCGCCACCCGCACACCGGGGCAGTCCCGGTGTTCACTGGACCGTCAGCCGTCCAGGTCCGGGTGCGGGTGGGGGTGCGGTGCGGCGGCGCCCAGGGCCCGGCGGGCGTCCAGCCACACCCCCTCGAACGCCTCGGCCGAGATCGCGCCGGCGTGCGGCGCCCCCTCCCAGCCCGTGAGCCTGCCCTCGGTGACGAGGCCGTACCTCTGCTCGTACCGGCTCATGGTGGCGACGTCCGCGCGCTCCTCGAAGCGGAGGACCTCGTCCAGGGAGGCGGCGGTCACCGGGGTGCCGTCATGGTCCCGCAGTTCCACCTGCCGCAGGACGCGCCCCTCGTCGTCACCCTCGAAGTACTGCCAGAGGCACCGGGCTTCGTCGTGCATACGGATCCACATCACCATGGCACCACGCTCCCACAGGCTCGGGCGTAGGCTTCGCCCCATGGAGCGGCGGGGGGCGGGACACATGACGGCGGAAACGACACGGACCTGGGGGGCGGCCCTCGATTCGGTCGTGGTGTACGCACAGGGCGCGCTCTGCCGGCGCCTGGCCCGGGGCAGCGTGCCGCCCGACGGCCGGGTGCGGGTGACGGGGCTGCCCCGCTCGCTGGATCCGGGCTCACTGCGGGCACGCGTCCTGGGCGCTCCCGGGGTGCGCGTCACCGAGGCCCGGGTGGAGGCCGAAGCCGAACCGCTCGGCGCGGGCACCCCTGACGAGCTGCGGCGCGAGGTCGAGCGGCTGGACGACGCCTCCGCGGCGGCGCGGGCCCGCCGGGACCGGCAGCTGAGCCTGATCGAGGAGGTCAAGGCCCTTCACCCGGTGCCGCCTCCCCGCAGGCGCGACGACCCGCACCGCCGCACCCCGGTCGACGCGTGGCTGGAGCTGGCCGACTTCGTCGACGAACGGCTGACCGGACTGCACGCCCGCCTCCTCGAACTGGAGGAGGCGCTGCGCGGGGTCGAGCACGAACTCGCCGTCGCCGCCGACCGCCTTGCCCGCGCCTCCACCGACGCACCGTCGGCGCACGTGGAGACCACGGTCTGCGCGGTCCTGACCCTCGACGGCGCCGCCGAGGACGAGGTGGAACTGGAGCTGGAGTACGGGGTGCCGGGCGCCGTCTGGGTGCCGACCTACCGGCTCACCCACCGTCAGGGCGACGACAGCGGCCACCTGGTGCTGCGCGCCTCGGTCGCCCAGCGGACCGGCGAGGACTGGACCGGGGTGCGCATCGCCCTGGCCACCGCCGATCTCCGGCGCCGCACCGACCTGCCGAAGCTCCGCTCGATCCGGATCGGACGCCGTCAGCCCGCCCCCGCGCCCTCAGGCTGGCGCGAGCCCCCCGCGGGGCTCGCCGGCCTGTTCGCCGGGTACGAGGCGGCCGGCCCCCGCCCCGCCACGGCCGCCGCCCCCGTGGCCGTCGGGGCCGGCTCCGCTCCCCTGGCCGCCAAGCCGTCCGGGGGCGGCTCCGCGTACGGACCCGTTCCGCCACCGCCGCCTCCGCCGCCGCCCGCACCGCAGGGCTACGGCGGCGCGATGCCCGACTTCGCGCAGGCGGCCCCCGCGCAGCCGGCCCTCTCACGGCCCGGCGCCAGGCCGCGTACCGCCGCCCGCTCCTTCGCAGGGGCCCCCGCCATGCCCCCCGCCGCGATGGCGCCCGCGGCTCCCGCGGCTCCGGGCGGGATGGCGCCGCCCGCTCCGGAACCGGTCGCCGGCCCGCCGCAGCCGAGCGGCGCCGAGCTCGACTACGCCGCCCTCACGCTGTGCGGCCCCGACGAACAGGGCGGTCGCCGGGGCCGGCTGTTCCCCGGCTCTCCCTTCGATCCCGTGGCGGCCGAGTGCCGCCGCCGTGCCGAAGCGGTGGCCGCGCTGCCGCTGCCCGGACAGGCCGTGCGGCCCCGCGAGTCGGCGGGCTCGTTCGACCACCGCTTCGATGCCGCCGCCCGCGCCGACGTCCCGTCGGACGGCACCTGGCACACCGTCACCGTCGCCGAGGTCCCGGTCGGCCTGCGCACCGAGTACCTCTGCGTGCCCTCGGTCGAGCAGACCGTGTACGCCACGCTGGTGCTCTCGAACGCCACCGACCAGGCGCTGCTGGCCGGCCCGGTGGAGGTGGTCGTCGACGACGAGTTCCTGCTGACCGCCGCGCTGCCCACGCTCGCCCCCGGCGGTGTCCGCCGGGTCGGACTGGGACGCGCCGAGGGCATCCGGGTCACCCGCCGGACGAACGTGCACGAGTCGACCGCGGGCCTGCGCAACAACACCACCGTGCTCGACCACCGCGTGCACGTGGAGCTGGCCAACGGGCTGGCGAGGCCCGTCACCGTCGAAGTCCGCGAGCGGGTCCCCGTCACCTCCGATCCGGACGTCCGCATCGAGGAACGGGCCGACTGGACGGCGCCGGAGGAAGGCGAGGGGCCCGAACACCATGCCCCGGGCACCCGCCTCTGGCGGCTGGACCTGCCCGCAGGCGCCACCGCCGCCCTGGCCGGCGGCTACGAGATCCGCATCCCGACCGGCAAGGCCCTGGTCGGCGGCAACCGCAGGAGCTGACGCACCCCATGTCCACGGCCCCGAAGGCGATCGCCCTCCCCGTCACCGCCGTCACCTGTCTCGAGGACCGCGCCCATGTCGAGCGCACCGTCGTGCTCGACCTGGAGGCCGGCGTCCAGCGGCTGCGGCTCGGGCCGGTCAGCGCGCTGGCCGTCGACCGGACCCTGCACGCCGAGCTGACCGCCGACGACCCGGCGACGGTGCTCGACGTACGGATCGTCCGCAGCTGGACGCCGCGCGGACCGCTGCCCTCCGCCGGTGAGGACTCCGCCCTGCGCCTGCGCGCACACGCCCTCGAAGAAGAGCGGCCGGCCCTGGAGCAGCGGCGCGACCGGCTGCGTGCCCGCCTCGGCCTGCTCGGCCGCCTCGCCGCCGATCTGCTGCGGGACATCGGCGAGGGCGCCGGCTCGGGGGAGGCCGAACGGCCGCGCTGGACCCGCGAACTGGACCGGCTGGACGCGGAGCGGGACACCTGCGGTGAGCAACTGCGCACCGTGGAGGTCCGGCTGGCCGAGCTCGGCACCGAACTCGCCGCGGTCCAGCGGGCCATGGACCTCTCCGAGGAGGAGCCAGCCGAGCTGGTCGGCCATGTGGAGCTGACGGTGGAAGCCGCGGTCGCCGGGCCGGTCGGGCTGCGCCTGAGCCACCTCACCCCGTGCGCGCTGTGGCGGCCCGCCTACCGGGCCGTGCTCGACGGGGACGCCCTGACCCTGGAGACCGACGCGGTGGTCTGGCAGCGCACCGGCGAGGACTGGTCGGACGTACGGCTGACCTTGTCGACCGCCCGCTCGGCGCTGGCCACCGACCCGCCGCGGCTGGGCGAGGACCGGCTGACGCTCAAGGACCGCTCCGCGGCGGAGCGCCGTACGGTCGACGTGGAGCTGCGCGAGGAGGAGATCGGGTCCCTCGGCCCGGCCCCGGTGCTCGGCCTGCCCGGGGTGGACGACGGCGGCGAGGCGCGCGTGCTGCACTCCCCCGCACCGGTCTCCGTGCCCGGGGACGGTCGCGCCCACCGGGTGCCGCTCTCCGTGTTCACCGCGGACGCGAGCAGTGAGTACGCCTGCTCACCTGAGGTGTCACCGCTGGTCACCCAGGTGGTGCGGTTCGACAACCGGTCCGGCCACGCGCTGCTCGCCGGGCCGGTGGACCTGGTCCGCGGCAGCGGATTCAGTGGCCGCGGCACGCTGGACTTCACCGCTCCCGGCGGCCCCGTCGAGCTCGCCTTCGGCAGTTGCGACGACCACGGGGTGGTCCGGCAGGCCGAGGAGACCCGGGATTCCGCCGGGATCATGCAGCGGACCGTGGTCACCCGCACGGTCCGGCTGCACCTGTCCCGGTTCTCCGCCCCCGGGGAGCGTGGTGACCGGGTGGTCGCGCTGCGGGAGCGGATCCCGGTCTCGGAGGTCTCGGCGGTGGAGGTACGGCTGCGCAAGGACGCCTGCTCCCCGCCGCCCGAGGAGGTCGATGCCGACGGGATCGTCCGCTGGGACGTCGCCCTCCCGCCCGGCGGCCGGCGCACGGTCACCCTGGTCTACGAGCTGTCGGCGAGCTCCAAGGTCGCCGGACTCTGAGCCCGCCGGGCTCTGCGCCCACCGGACTCTGCGCCCACTGGGCTCTGGGCACTCACCCGTGCGGCGGACCTGAAGCGCAGGAGGGGCACAGCCCCCGGTAGGTGACCTCGGCCTCGGACACCGAGAAGCCGAAGCGTTCCTCCGCGGGGAGGCCCGCCAGCGGATCGCCGGTCGGGTGGACGTCGCGCATGAGGCCGCAGCCGGAGCACACCAGGTGCTGGTGGGGCTGGTGCGCGTTCGGGTCGTAGCGCTTGGCGCGGCCGTGCACCGAGACCTCCACGACCTCCCCGAGCGAGACCAGCTCGCCGAGGGTGTTGTAGACGGTCGCACGGGAGATCTCGGGCAGCCGCTCGGCCGCGCGGGCGTGCACCTCGTCGGCCGTGAGGTGCACGTGCTCGCCGTCGAGGACCTCCGCCACGACGCGCCGCTGGGACGTCATGCGCCAACCGTGCCGCCCTCGCAGCCGCTCCATCAGGTCACTCATGCCGACTTCGCCTCTCCCTTGCGTGCCGTGCGGGAAACAATTCCCGTTCCACTTCCGCTTCCGTCACCCTCTGCGTGTTCTCGCGGCCGCGCGGTCCGCGGTGCGCGACCATACGGACGCCGATACCCGCTCGATTATCGGCGCCGTCCGTGAGCAGAGGGAAACACCGAGACAGGAAGAAGGGCTGACGTGTCCGGCAGCGAAAGCGAGAACCCGGTAATCCCCGCCCCGACCCCCACGCCGACTCGCCCCCGGGCGAACCGGGACTGGTGGCCGGACCAGCTGGACCTTCAGGTTCTCCACCAGAACTCGCCCCTGTCCAATCCGATGGGTGAGGACTTCGACTATGCGAAGGAGTTCGCGTCCCTGGACGTCGACGCGCTGAAGCGGGACCTCTTCGAGGTGATGACGGACTCGCAGGACTGGTGGCCCGCCGACTACGGCCACTACGGGCCGCTCTTCATCCGGATGAGCTGGCACGCCGCGGGCACCTACCGCATCGAGGACGGCCGGGGCGGCGGCGGTTCCGGCGCCCAGCGCTTCGCCCCCCTCAACAGCTGGCCGGACAACGCGAGCCTCGACAAGGCGCGCCGTTTGCTGTGGCCGGTCAAGCAGAAGTACGGCCGGAAGATCTCATGGGCCGATCTTCTGGTTTTCGCCGGTAACTGCGCGATGGAATCGATGGGATTCAAGACGTTCGGATTCGGATTCGGACGAGAGGACATCTGGGAGCCCGAGGAGGTTTTCTGGGGCCCCGAGGACACATGGCTCGGAGACGAGCGGTACAGCGGCGACCGGGAACTCACCGGTCCTTTCGGCGCCGTGCAGATGGGCCTGATCTACGTCAATCCGGAAGGGCCCAACGGCAACCCCGATCCGATCGCCGCCGCCCGGGACATCCGCGAGACCTTCGCGCGCATGGCGATGAACGACGAGGAGACGGTCGCGCTCATCGTCGGCGGCCACACGTTCGGAAAGTGCCACGGCGCGGTCGGGCCCGAGTACATCGGTCCGGAACCCGAGGCGTGCCCGATCGAACAGCAGGGCCTCGGGTGGAAGAACTCGTACGGCCGGGGCAACGGGGTCGACTCGCTCACCAGCGGGCTCGAGGGCGCGTGGACCTCCGAGCCGACGAAGTGGGACAACGGCTACCTGGACAACCTGTTCCGCTACGACTGGGAGCTGACGACCAGCCCGGCCGGCGCTCAGCAGTGGACCCCCAAGGATCCCGCGGCGCAGGGCACGGTGCCCGATGCCCACGATCCGTCGAAGCGGCACGCTCCCATGATGCTGACGACGGACCTCTCGCTGAAGCTCGATCCGGTCTACGCTCCGATCTCGAAGGCCTTCCACGAGAACCCGGACCGGCTCGCGGACGCGTTCGCCAAGGCCTGGTACAAGCTGCTGCACCGCGACATGGGACCCCTCACGCGCTACCTCGGCCCGTGGATCCCCGAGCCGCAGCTGTGGCAGGACCCCGTACCCGACGTCGACCACGCGCTGGTCGGGGACGCGGAGATCGCCGACCTCAAGGCCCGGATCCTCGCCTCGGGACTGTCCGTCTCCCAGCTGGTCACCACCGCCTGGGCGGCGGCCTCGAGCTTCCGCGGCACCGACAAGCGGGGCGGGGCCAACGGGGCCCGGATCCGGCTCGCGCCGCAGAAGGACTGGAAGGTCAACGCCCTGCCCGAGGTGACCGGGACCCTGCAGACCCTGGAAGGGATCCAGCGGGACTTCAACGGCGCGCAGGCCGGGGCGGTGAAGGTGTCGCTCGCCGACCTGATCGTCCTGGGCGGGTGCGCGGCCGTCGAGCAGGCCGCGAAGAAGGCCGGGCACGCCATCACCGTTCCGTTCGCACCGGGGCGCACGGACGCCTCGCAGGAGCAGACCGACGTCGAGGCGTTCGCCGTGCTCGAACCCAAGGCCGACGGGTTCCGCAACTACCTCCGGGCGGGAGAGAAGCTGTCGCCCGAGACCCTGCTGCTGGACCGCGCCGGCCTGCTGACGCTGACCGCGCCCGAGATGACGGTCCTGGTCGGCGGCATGCGGGCCCTGAACACCGGCTTCGGGGGGTCTTCCCACGGCGTCCTCACCCAGCGGCCGGAGACGTTGACCAACGACTTCTTCGTCAACCTGCTCGACATGGGTACGCAGTGGAAGGCCTCGTCCACGGCGGAGAACGTGTTCGAAGGCCGGGACGTCGCCACGGGCGAGGCCAAGTGGACCGCCACCGCCGTCGACCTCGTGTTCGGTTCGCACTCCCAGCTCCGGGCCCTCTCGGAGGTCTACGCGTCCAAGGACGCGGGCGAGAAGTTCGTACGCGATTTCGTGGCGGCCTGGGACAAGGTGATGACCCTCGACCGCTTCGACCTCGTCTGAGCCCGGGACCCCGGCCGGCCCCCACCGGCCGGCCGGGCGCCGGGGATAAGCGGGTGCGTGCGCCAACGCCCAGGCCTACGCTCGGCGCATGGCACTGGAGTGGGAGCAGCTCGTCGTCGACGCCGCGGACCCGGCCGCCCTGGGGCGCTGGTGGGCGCAGGCCCTGGGCTGGGTCGTCGTGAACGACGACCCGGACGACTACGAGATCCGCCCGGCCCCCGAACGGCTGCCGGGGGTGCTCTTCGTACCGGTGCCGGACGCCAAGACGGTGAAGAACCGGCTCCACCTCGACTTCCGCCCCGACGACCAGGACGCGGAGGTACGCCGCCTGCTGGCGCACGGTGCGCGCCCGGCCGACGTCGGGCAGGGCCCCGAGGTGACGTGGGTCGTGCTGGCCGATCCGGAGGGCAACGAGTTCTGCGTCCTGGCCCCGCGCCGTACCTGATCCGGCGGCCGGCCCGCCCGGCGGTTCAGCGCCCGAGGCCCCGAAGACGGGCGAGGAGGGAGCGGCGCTTGCGGCTCTCTTGGCCGCCCTGCAGTGCCGGGGAGCCCGCCTGCCGTGCCTCCATCGCCGCGGTCAGCTCCGCGCGGCGTCGCTCGTCGTCGTCCGGGACTCGTGCGTCGAACTCGGCCACCGCCGTCAGCATCTTCGCGGCCAGGTCGAGGAAGGTGGGCTCCAGCCAGGGGCACGCCTGCACGAGGCGGCACAGCGAGGCGAGGATCGTCGCGTCGCGCTGCTGCCAGGCTTCGCTCACCGCCATCATCCGGTCGGCGAGCTGGTGCCCGACGTCCTCGCGGACGGCGGGGTCGACCCAGGCGGTGGCGAGCAGCGCGAAGCCCGCCGCCTCGTTGGTCCAGTCCTCGGGGCCGAAGAGCAGGTCGAGCAGCAGGGCCCTGCGCCGGGAGCCTTCCCAGGGCTCGTCCGCGCGGTGGTGGGCCAGGCCCAGGCAGGCGAAGGTCTGCACGGCGCGGACCCACATCTCGGGCTGCCGGCCCAGCAGGTACGCGCCCTGGTCGCCCTCGCGCGGCAGCGGCGGGTGCACGCAGACGGCCAGCAGGTCCTCGGCGCTCAGGTCGGCGAGGCGTACGGCGTGGTCGTACGCGGCCCCCGGCGCGGCCCAGCTCAACGCGGCGACCTGGCGCACGCGTTCGGCTGCCTCGGGCGACGGCGGGGCGACGGCGGGCCGGGCGTCGAGTCCCCCGGGACCGCCGAACTCCCACAGCCGGGCGCCGACCTGGCGCTGCGGCTCCCGGGGATCGGGAGCGGCCACTGCCTGGTAGGCGATCTGCGCTCGCGGGAAGCCCATCCTCACGGCGAGCCGCGTACCGGGTACTTCCAGGTTCGATATGAGCAGCTCGATCTTGTGGTCGCGGGCGGTGCCGGGCTCGGCGAGCATCTGGTGCAGCACATTGATGCTCGCCTCGGAGGCGGGGTGCACGTGGCCGAGCCACGGCCGGTCCTCGCACAGCTCGTCCAGGAGCTGGGCGGCGTAGCCGTGTTCGGGGTGGGTGCGCAGGTGGTCGGCGAGGGCCAGCAGGTGCGCGGTGCCGCCGTCGGCGGCGTGGCGCAGTGCGAAAACGGCCGGGGCGGCCTTGGGGTGGTCCGGTTCGGCGGCGAGGGCACGTTCGAGCCAGGCCAGTCCGGCGTCGGGGCGGCCGGTCCGCCCGTACAGCTCCGCGACGTCGACGTACAGGTCCCGGTCGGAGGGGTCGCGGGCGATCTCCGCTTCCCAGACGGCGAGGGCCTCGTCGGTCCGCCCGGCGGCGCGCAGCGCGGAGCCGAGCACGATGGCCTGCCAGTGGCCGGCTTCGGCCCGCTGGGCACGCTCGGCCCAGGCGACGGCGTCGGCCACGTCGCCGAAGCGGCGGGCCAGGGTGGAGGCCAGCGTGTTCAGCAGGACGTGCTTCGGGTGGGCGGCGACGCAGGCCCTGACCAGTGCGTAGAAGGGCTGGACCCCGTCGCGGAGCGGCGGCGGGAGGGGTTCGGGCAGGGTGCGGGAGATCCGGGCGACGGCCGTGGCCACGGCGGACGGTGCGAGCCGGCCGGGCAGGGCCGGGTCGGCCAGCCAGGCGACCTCGGCCCAGGGGCGGGCGGGGTCGGCTGCGATCACCGAGGCGAGGACGCCGACGGCGGGCTCCCAGTCCCCGACGGCGGCGTGGAGCTGGGCGACGCAGGCGACCGCGCCGATGCTGGGCTCGTCGTCGGCGAACAGCCTCAGCGCGGCGGCGTGGCCACCGGCGGCCGCGACGAGTTCGGCGAGCGCCTCGTAGGCGTCGGGGTGCCGGGGGTCTGCGGTGAGTGCGTTGCAGAGGTGCGCCGCCGCGTGCGGCAGATCATCGCTGTCGATGGCGAGCCGTGCCACCGCCACTTCGCCTTCGGCTTCGAGCCGCTCGTCCACAGGTGCCTCTCCCCCAACGCCGGTCGTGGCTACGAAAGTAGCCCGTACAACGGTGGGATATCCCATCGGGTTCCCGTGATCCGGCAGGTTTCGGGCAGGCGCCGCCCTGGGTCAGACGGACCACGGGGAGGGAACGCGCGGGTCTGGGACGTAGGCGCAGTAGGTGCCGGTGCGGATCGTGCGGTCGAGGTGGTCGCCGAGCTCCGGAGCGGCTTCGCGGAGGCGGCCGATGGCCTTGCGCACGGCCTGGGTGACGGCGGCCCGGGCCCGTTCGGAGGCGGCGCCGGCGCGCCGGTCGCGTCCGCCGAGCCCGACGGCGCGGGCGAGTTCGCCGATCAGGAATTCGCGTTCGAGCTCGGTCTGTTCCCGCCGGGCGATGTCGTTGTCGGCGCGGGCCTCCTCGATGTCCTCCTCGATGTCGGCGAGCCTGCGGCGGTACATGTCCTTGGCCTGGTCGTCCAGGAGGGGGCCGAGGTCGCCGGACCGGGAGAGCCCGGCGGCCGCGGCGGGGTCGTCGCTGTCGGCGGCCACGAGGTCGAGGACGTGGAACTCCCGGCCCGGCGCGGCGAGCAGCCGGGCCAGGTGGTGCATGCCCTTGCTGTCGCGGACGCTCACGCGCCGGTCGTCGAGGACGACCTTCCAGTAGTCGCCCTCCCGGACGAAGATGTTCGGCTCGGAACTGGCGGGAGGCGGCTCTTCGGCCGCGGGCGCGCAGGCGATCCGTTCGAGCTCCGTACGCGCCGTCTCCCGCTCCAGGTTCTCGGCCAGGAGGTTGCCCAGGAGGCCCTGGGCGTCCGCGAGCCGCAGCCGGCACTCGGCCGTCTCGTAGGGGGCGCCGACGTCGCTCCAGGCACGGACGGCCTCGGCGAACAGCTCCGACGCGCCGGCCGCGTCGCCCTCGGCGAGCAGGACGTCGCCGCGCGCCCGCACGGCCGCCGCGGCGAGCGCGCTGCTCTCGAAGCGGACGGCGACCTCGGCGAGCTCGCGGGCCGCACCCCGTGCCGTCTCCACGTCGGCGCGGGCCAGGGCGATCCTCACCTGGGCGTCCAGCAGCGGTGCCCGCCGCAGCTCGGTGGTGGGGGGCAGCTCTTTCGAGGGCACCGGCAGCGGACGCGCCAGCGCCTCCCGGATGGCGGCGGCCGCCGTGTCGACGTCGCCGCCGGCGAGCCGGACGAGCGAGAGCCCGGGTTCGGGGTCCCATCCGAGGCGGTGCGCGGCGAGCAGCGCCTCTTCGGCGCCGGTCGGATCGCCGCGCCGCAGCCGGATCCGGCCGAGCTCGGTCAGCGGCCAGCCCAGCTCGCGGCGCAGGTAGGGACTCAGTTCGTCGCAGGCCAGCAGCACCTGCCGCTCGGCGCTCGCGCACTGGCCGCGCAGGCGCAGGATCTCCGCCCGGTGCACCCGGCACCGGCCGTGCAGGCTGCCGATCGCGTTCGTGCGCGCCCAGCGCTCCATGGCCTCGGTCCACTGCTCGGCGAGGTCGTACTGGGCCAGGCCCTGCAGGGCGCACACCAGCTCGCAGTAGACGACTCCGGTCGACAGCGGATCGAGGTCCCCGGACATCGCCGCCGTGCCGGCGTCGTCGAGGAGCTCCAGACCCCGCCCGACGTCACCGTCGAGGATCACCAGCCGGGCCTGTGCCACGCGCCCGAGCGCGGTTGCCGCCGGATCGGTGAGCGAGCCGGTCTCGATGGCCCGCCCGGCCCAGTCCCGGGCCGCGTCGAGGTCGCCGCTGAGGAGGCGCTCGAAGGTGCGCACCACCGCGAACCACGCGTGGGCGGGGGTCGCCGAGGCCGGGTCGAGGAGGCGTTCGGCTCGCCGCAGCCACCCCCGTACGGGTGCCATGAGCGCGGTGTCGAACAGCAGGTGCATGGCGACCCGTACGGCGGCTCCGGCCGCCGCGTTGTCCTCACCCAGCCCGGCCAGCCGTGTGTGGAGCCGCTCCCAGGTCTCGACGGTCACGTCGAGGTGCCCCGCGGCGTAGGCGACGCCGGCGAACTCGGCGAGCTCCGCCGGGCCCAGCCCGTCCGCCTCCTCCCGGGCCGCCAGGTAGCCGTCGTACGCCTGCGCCCATTCGCCGCGGGCCGCGGCGTTCCGTGCCCGCTCCAGCGCGGCCCCGTCGCCGGAGGCATGAGTCATGGACGTCTTCCTTCGCCGCGCCGGACCCGGGGCGGGTCGGTTACGGCGGTAACCGTCCCGCTTACGCCTCCATGGTGAGCCACAACCACAGTGGAGGACATCATGGACACCGTCACGGTGAACGACATCCGCCTGGAACACGAGGTCCGCGGAACCGGGGAGCCGGTCCTGCTGATCAGCCCGGTCCTCGCCGACGGGTTCGCCCCGCTCGCCGCCGAACCGGCACTGGCCGCAAACCACCGGCTCATCCGCTATCACAAGCGGGGCTGGAGCGGCAGCACCCACACCCCCGGGCCGGTCTCCGTCGCCGACCACGCCGCCGACGCCATCGCCCTGCTGGACCGGCTCGGCATCGAGCGCGTCCACGTGGCCGGGCACTCCAGCGGCGCGGCGGTCGCCGCGCAGCTGGCCCAGGACCGCCCCGACCGCATCGCCTCGGTCGCCCTGCTGGAGCTCTCCCTGCTGTCGGTGCCCGCGGGCGAGGCGTTCTTCGCCCAGGCGGCGCCGGCGTTCCAGGCGTACGCCGACGGCGACGCCGAACGCGCCCTGGGGCTGTTCCTGTCCCTGGTCAGCGGGATGGAACCGGAACGCTGCCGGGCCCTGCTGGAGGAGCGCATGCCGGGCAGCGTCGAGCAGGCGGTCAAGGACGCCGACACGTTCTTCGGGGTCGAGCTTCCCGCCCTGGCCGAGTGGCGGTTCGGGCCCGACGACGCGGCGGCGATCCGCCGGCCGGTGCTGTCCGTACTGGGGAGCGACACCCTGCCTCTGTGGGTCGAGGTCGCGGCGTTCCTCCGCTCGAACGTGCCCGACATCGAGGAGTGCGTCATCGGCGGGGTGGGCCACCTGCTCCACATCGAACGGTCCCGGCCCGTCGCAGAGGCCCTGGCCCGGTTCCTGGCCCGTCACCCGATCGCATCCTGACGGCTGGCGCACGGCGGGCGCCCGGCGGGCGACGTGCCTGCCGGGCGCCGGAACCGGTCACTGCGGACCGGCTACTGCCAGTCTTCCCACGGCGGTTCCTCGTCCAGGTCGTAGGGCGGCTCTTCGTCGGCCGGGCCGGCGTGGGCCGGCCGGGCGGATCCGGCCTGCGGGGCAGATCCGGCCTGCGGGGCGGAGGCTGCAGGCGCGGGCCCGGCTCCGGCGCCGGCTTCCGCAGGCACGGCGGCGTTGCACTCCGCCAGGGTGTCCAGGACGCCCTGGGCGTACTTGGCGAGCTTGGCCTCGCCGACCCCGCCGATGGTGCCCAGCTCCGCCTCGGTGGCGGGGAGTCGCGTCGCGATCTCCCGCAGCGTCGCATCGTGGAAGACGACGTACGCCGGTACGCCCTGCTCGCGCGCCGTCGCGGCCCGCCAGGCGCGCAGCGCCAGGAAGAACGGCTCGGCCCCGGCCGGCAGGTCGACCGGCACGCGGGCGCCCTTCCCGGAGCGCGACCCGGACTCCTTCTTCGCCGGGCCGGCCGGCGCCTTCTCCTTGCGCATCGGAACGCTGCGGCGCCCGCCCAGCACCTCGCCGCTGTCGTCCGTCAGCACGAGCGTCCCGAAGTCGCCCTCCACCGCCAGCAGCCGCGAGGCCAGCAGCTGGCGCACGACCCCGCGCCACTCCGCGGTGCTCAGATCGGCTCCGATGCCGAACACCGAGAGCCCGTCGTGGTCGAACTGGATGACCTTGGCCGTCTTCTTGCCCTGCAGGATGTCGATGATCTGCCCGGCGCCGAACTTCTGGCGCCGTTCCCGCGCGAGCCGCCACACCGTGGACAGCAGTTTCTGCGCCGGGACCGTCCCGTCCCAGGACTCGGCCGGTGTCAGGCAGGTGTCGCAGTTGCCGCAGGGCTCGCCCGACTGCCCGAAGTACTCCAGCAGGCGCGTCCGGCGGCAGTCGACCGTCTCGCAGAGCGCGAGCATGGCGTCCAGGTGGATGCCGAGGGAGCGGCGGTGCGCCTCGTCGCCGTCGGAGCCCTCGATGAGCTTGCGCTGCTGGACCACGTCCTGCAGCCCGTAGGCCAGCCAGGCCGTGGCCGGTTCTCCGTCGCGGCCGGCGCGGCCGGTCTCCTGGTAGTAGCCCTCGACCGACTTCGGCAGGTCCAGGTGTGCCACGAACCGCACGTCCGGCTTGTCGATGCCCATGCCGAAGGCGATCGTGGCCACCACCACGACCCCGTCCTCCCGCAGGAAGCGCGCCTGGTTCGCCGCGCGCGTACGGGCGTCCATTCCGGCGTGGTACGCGACGGCGTCGATGCCCTGCTCCGCCAGGAAGGCCGCGGTCTTCTCCACCGAGGCGCGCGAGAGGCAGTAGACGACTCCGGCGTCCCCGTCGTGCTCGGTCCGGATCAGGTCCAGCAGCTGCCGCTGCGGGTTGCTCTTCGGGACGATCCGGTACTGGATGTTCGGCCGGTCGAAGCTGGCGACGAAGTGCCGGGCGTCCTCCAGGCCGAGCCGCGCCACGATCTCGGCGTGGGTGGCCTCGGTGGCCGTCGCGGTCAGCGCGATCCGCGGCACCTTCGGCCAGCGCTCGTGCAGCATGGACAGCGCGAGGTAGTCGGGCCGGAAGTCGTGGCCCCACTGGGCGACGCAGTGCGCCTCGTCGATCGCGAAGAGCGACACCTTGCCCCGGTCGAGGAGCCGCTGGGTGCCCTCGGTGCGCAGCCGCTCGGGGGCCAGGTAGAGGAGGTCCAGCTCGTCGGCGAGGAAGGCCTGCTCGACGGCCTGCCGCTCGTGGTGGTCCTGCGTGGAGTTGAGGAACCCGGCCCGCACCCCGAGGGCGGTCAGCGCATTCACCTGGTCCTGCATGAGTGCGATGAGCGGCGAGATCACGACGCCCGTGCCGTCTCTGACCAGCGCCGGGATCTGGTAGCAGAGCGATTTGCCGCCGCCGGTCGGCATCAGGACGAGGGCGTCACCGCCGCCGACGACCTGGTCGATGATCTCCTGCTGCTCGCCGCGGAAGGAGCTGTAACCGAAGACGCGGTGCAGCACCTGCAGAGCATCGGAGATTTCGTGGGTGGTGTCCGGAGCGGCCATTCGAGAAGCCTAGCGGCACCCGCCGACACCCCTGCTCCGCTCACCGGAACCTGTGGAAAACCAGCCGCGCGTACGGGCTGCGTCAAAAGAGCCGCGGGCCGCGTTACCCCGGCCCGCCGCGGAGGCAGGCTCTTCGTGGGCGACCCGCGCCCTGTCAGGACCGGCCGGTCCGGACGGGAGGCCTCACATGTCCGCACACGCGTACCGGCTCCGCGACGGCGCCGCACTGCTCGCGGCCCTCGTGACCCCCTTCCTCGTGGCGCTCGCGCTCGTGCCGTTCCGTACGGACCTCTCGGCGACGAACACCGCTCTGATCATGGTCGTGGCCGTGGTCGCCGTCGCCGCCCTCGGGACGAGGGCGGCCGGGGCGCTGGGCGCGCTCGGCGCGGCCGTCTGGTTCGACTTCTTCCTGACCAGGCCGTACCAGCAGTTCACGATCAACGAGCGGGCGGACGTCGAGACGGCCGTGCTGCTGCTGGTCGTCGGGCTGATCGTCTCGCAGCTGGCCGTCCGGGCACGCCGGCTCGGGGCGACCGTGGTCACCGACGCCGCCCGTCTGTCCTGCCTCGGGGCCACGGCCCGGCTCGTCGAGAGCGGCGCCTCGCCGGAGGCGGTGGTCGGGCACGTCCGCCGGGAGCTGGTCGGCCTGCTGGGGCTGCGCGGCTGCCGCTTCGAGTACGGAAGGCTGACCGGCCGGCTGCCGCGGCTGGAGCACGACGGCAGCGTGTGGCTGCGTGGCGGCAGCGTGATCACGGAGTACGCGGACTGGCCCGAGGGCGAGACCGAACTGCGGGCGGTCGGCGGCGGCCACTACTACGGCCGCTTCCTCCTCGACGCCCGCCCCGGCCCGCTCCCGGCCGAGCAGGCACGGCAGGTGGCCGTCGCGCTGGCCGCTCAGGCCGGCGCCGCCCTGGACACCGCGGGCCTCTCCCACCAGGGCTGACGGGCGGCCCGGGCGGTTCTCCCGTCAGAGAGGCGTCAAGAGATCCCGTGCCCCCGTATGGAGGCCGTCAAAGCGCGTCAACACCCTGGTGAAGACGGGGTTGTCTGGTCATCGGCCATCTGGCCGATTCACCTCACCCACTTCATCCAGGAGCTCACGATGGCCGATCTGGCCTTCGTCGTCACCACGGTCGCGGTCTTCGCGCTGGTGGCTCTCATCGCCCGAGGGGTGGCCAAGCTGTGACCGTCGAGAACATCGTCGGCCTCGCCGTGGCCGTCTCCCTGCTGGGTTACCTCGTCCTCGCCCTCGTGTACCCGGAGAGGTTCTGAGCGCTGACATGAGCCCCGTAACCGCTGGTGTGCTCCAGCTGCTCGCACTGATCGCCGCGCTCGCACTGGCCTACCGTCCGCTCGGCGACCACATGGCCCGCGTCTACTCCTCCGAGAAGCACTGGAAACCGGAGAAGTGGATCTACAAGGCCATCGGCGCCAACCCGTCGACCGAGATGCGCTGGCCCGCCTACCTGCGCGGCGTCCTCGCCTTCTCCGCGGTCAGCGTCCTCTTCCTGTACCTGATGCAGCGCCTGCAGGGCAGCCTGCCCGGCTCGCTCGGCTTCGCCTCGATCGATCCCGACCAGGCCTTCAACACCGCCGCCTCCTTCGTGGCCAACACGAACTGGCAGTCGTACTCCGGCGAGCAGGCCATGGGCCACGTCGTGCAGACCGGCGGCCTGGCGGTGCAGAACTTCGTCTCCGCGGCGGTCGGCATGGCCGTCGCCGTGGCCCTCGTACGGGGCTTCGCGCGCTCCCGCACCAGGGAGCTCGGCAACTTCTGGTCCGACCTGGTCCGCGGCACCGTCCGCATCCTGCTGCCGATCTCGGTGATCGGCGCGATCGTCCTGGTCGCCTGCGGCGCCATCCAGAACTTCGCCGGCATCCACGAGGTCGGCCAGTTCCCGGGCGGCTCCCAGCAGTGGAACGGCGGCGCGGTCGCCTCGCAGGAGGTCATCAAGGAGCTGGGCACGAACGGCGGCGGATACTTCAACGCCAACTCGGCCCACCCCTTCGAGAACCCCACCCCCTTCTCGAACCTCTTCGAGATCTTCCTGATCCTGGTCATCCCGTTCGCGATGACCCGCACCTTCGGCAGGATGGTCGGCTCGGTCAAGCAGGGCTACGCCATCCTCGCCACCATGGGCGTCATCTGGATCGGCTTCACCGCGCTGATGATGTGGACCGAGTTCGCCCACCACGGCCCGGCCTTCGACGTCGCGGGCGGCGCCATGGAGGGCAAGGAGAACCGCTTCGGCATCGGCGCCTCCGCCATCTTCTCGGTCGCGACCACGCTCACCTCGACCGGTGCGGTCAACTCCTTCCACTCCTCCTACACGGGGCTCGGCGGCGGCATCCAGCTGCTCGGCATGCAGCTCGGCGAGATCGCGCCCGGCGGCGTCGGCTCCGGCCTCTACGGCATGCTGATCATGGCGATCATCGCGGTGTTCATCGCCGGTCTGATGGTCGGCCGCACCCCCGAGTACCTGGGCAAGAAGATCGGCACCCGCGAGATCAAGCTCGCGGCCTGCTACATCCTCGTCACCCCCGCCCTGGTGCTGTGCTTCACGGCCGCGGCGATGGCCCTGCCCACCCCGGGGAATTCGATGACGAACTCCGGGGCGCACGGCTTCTCGGAGATCCTCTACGCCTACACCTCCGGCGCCAACAACAACGGCTCCGCCTTCGCGGGCCTGAACGCCGACACGCAGTGGTTCAACAGCACCATCGGCATCGCCATGCTGCTCGGCCGCTTCCTGCCCATGGTCTTCGTCCTGGCGCTGGCCGGCTCGCTCGCCGAGCAGAAGCCCGTCCCCGAGACCGCAGGCACCCTGCGCACCGACAAGCCGCTCTACACCGGCCTGCTCGTCGGAACGATCCTCATCATCACCGGTCTGACCTACTTCCCGGCCCTGGCGCTGGGTCCGCTCGCCGAAGGGCTCGCAGCATGAGCACCGTCACTCCCACAAGGGCTCCGCACCAGGACGCGCCCAGCGGTCACGAGCCGGGCGCCGGGCGCGTCGGCGGGGGCCTGTTCGACCCCAGGCAGCTGCTGAGCTCGTTCCCGGACGCGGTGCGCAAGCTCGACCCCCGGGTCATGATCAAGTCGCCCGTCATGTTCGTGGTCCTGGTCGGCTCGGTGGTCACCACCGTCCTCGCGGTCAAGGACCCGACGGACTGGTTCGGCTGGGCTATCACCGTCTGGCTGTGGCTGACCACGATCTTCGCCAACCTCGCGGAGGCCGTCGCCGAGGGCCGCGGCAAGGCTCAGGCCGACACCCTGCGCAAGGCCAAGACCGACTCCGTGGCCCGGCGCCTGACCCGGGACGGCAGCGAGGAGCAGGTCCCCGGCATCGAGCTGAGGATCGGTGACCTGGTGGTCTGCGAGGCGGGCGACATCATCCCCGGCGACGGTGACGTCGTCGAGGGTGTGGCCTCCGTCGACGAGTCCGCGATCACCGGCGAGTCCGCGCCCGTCATCCGCGAGTCCGGCGGCGACCGCTCGGCCGTCACCGGCGGCACCAAGGTCCTCTCCGACCGGATCGTCATCAAGATCACGACGAAGCCCGGCGAGACCTTCATCGACCGCATGATCGCCCTCGTCGAGGGCGCCGCACGGCAGAAGACCCCGAACGAGATCGCCCTCAACATCCTGCTGGCGTCCCTCACCATCGTGTTCCTGCTGGCCGTGGTGACCCTGCAGCCGTTCGCGATCTACGCGGGCGCCGAGCAGTCGATGATCGTGCTGACGGCGCTGCTGGTCTGCCTGATCCCGACCACCATCGGCGCGCTGCTCTCCGCCATCGGCATCGCGGGCATGGACCGGCTCGTCCAGCGCAACGTCCTCGCGATGAGCGGTCGTGCGGTGGAAGCCGCCGGTGACGTGTCGACGCTGCTGCTCGACAAGACCGGCACCATCACCCTCGGCAACCGGCAGGCCTGCGAGTTCGTGCCCGTCAAGGGCACCACGGAAGCCGAACTCGCCGACGCCGCCCAGCTCTCCTCCCTCGCGGACGAGACCCCCGAGGGCCGCTCCATCGTGGTCCTCGCGAAGGAGAAGTACGGTCTGCGCGAACGCCACCAGGGCGAGCTGTCGCACGCCGACTGGATCGCGTTCACCGCCCAGACCCGTATGTCGGGTGTCGATGCCGGCGGCAGGAAGACCCGCAAGGGCGCGGCCGGTTCGGTCATGACCTGGGTCGAGGAGCAGGGCGGCCGGGTCCCCGACGACGCCGACCTGCTCGCCAACAGGATCTCCGAGGCGGGCGGCACGCCGCTCCTGGTCGCGGTCGAGGACGAGAAGGGCGCCCGCGTCCTCGGCGTCATCCACCTCAAGGACGTCGTCAAGGAGGGCATGCGCGAGCGGTTCGACGAGCTGCGCCGCATGGGCATCAGGACGGTCATGATCACGGGTGACAACCCGCTGACCGCGAAGGCCATCGCCGAGGAGGCGGGTGTCGACGACTTCCTCGCCGAGGCCACCCCCGAGGACAAGATGGCCCTCATCAAGCGGGAGCAGGCCGGCGGCAAGCTGGTCGCGATGACCGGTGACGGTACGAACGACGCCCCGGCGCTCGCCCAGGCCGACGTCGGCGTCGCGATGAACACGGGCACCTCGGCCGCCAAGGAGGCCGGGAACATGGTGGACCTGGACTCCAACCCGACCAAGCTCATCGAGATCGTCGAGATCGGCAAGCAGCTGCTGATCACGCGCGGTGCCCTGACCACGTTCTCCATCGCCAACGACGTCGCGAAGTACTTCGCGATCATCCCGGCCATGTTCGCCGTGGTCTACCCGGGCCTCGACAAGCTCAACATCATGGGCCTGTCCTCGCCCGAGTCGGCGATCCTCTCCGCCGTCGTCTTCAACGCGCTGATCATCATCGCGCTGGTCCCGCTCGCCCTGAAGGGCGTCCGGTACCGGCCCACCAGCGCCGACCGGATGCTCCGCCGCAACCTCGGCTTCTACGGGGTGGGCGGTCTGATCGCCCCGTTCATCGGCATCAAGCTCATCGACCTGCTCATCTCCCTCATCCCCGGAATCGGCTGATCGGCTATGAACTCTTCCGTATCCAGCACGGCACGACTGCTCGGGGCCGGGCTGCGCGCCCTCCTCGTCCTGACCGTGATCTGCGGGGTCCTCTACCCGCTCGCCGTCACCGGGATCGCCCAGGCCCTCTTCAACGACAAGGCCAACGGCTCCGAGATCAAGGACGGGAGCGGCCGGGTCGTGGGCTCCTCCCTCATCGGGCAGACCTACAACCTGCCGAAGAACGACCCGGACGACGCCGAAGAGGCCGCGAGGCCGGACCTGAAGTGGTTCCAGCCACGCCCCTCCAACGGCCTCGGCTCCAACAGCGTCAACACCCGGTACGCGCTGATCCTCTCGGGCGCCACCAACCGCTCCGCCGACAACGGCGCCGTGAACGGCCGGTGCACCAAGGACGCCGAGGAAGGCACGCTCTGCGCCCAGGTCGTCGCCGCCAAGGAGGCCGTCATCGCGGACAACTCCACCGCCGGCTACACGGTCGAGCCCGAGGACGTGCCGGCGGACGCCGTCACCTCCTCCGGCTCCGGCCTCGACCCGGACATCTCCCCCGCGTACGCCAGGATCCAGGTCCACCGGGTCGCGGAGCAGAACGGGCTGGACGTCAAGCAGGTCGAGAAGCTCGTCGCCGACCACACCCGGGGCCGTGCACTCGGCTTCATGGGCGAACCGCGCGTCAACGTCCTCGAACTCAACAGCGCGCTCAGGGCACTGGCCAGGAGCTGATGCCCGGCGTCGCACGACCCGAGGACCGGCGGGGCACGCGGCTCGCCCCGCCGGTCCGTACGGCGATCCGCAACGAAGGGAGGCTGCACGCCGATGACCCGGGTGCTGGTGGTGGAGGACGATCGTCAGCTCGTCCGCGCGCTCAGGATCAACCTCCGGGCGCGCAGGTTCGAGGTCGACGAGGCATCCGACGGCGGCTCGGCGCTGCGGCTCGCGGCCGCCCGCAAGCCGGACGTCATCGTGCTGGACCTCGGCCTCCCGGACATGGACGGCGTCGACGTGATCCAGGCGGTCCGCGGCTGGAGCCGGACCCCCATCCTGGTCCTCTCCGCCCGCCACACCTCCGAGGACAAGATCCGGGCCCTGGACGCCGGCGCGGACGACTACGTGACCAAGCCGTTCAGCATGGACGAGCTGCTGGCCCGCCTGCGCGCGGCCACCCGCCGCCGGGAGGCCCCGCCGGAGTCCCCGGCCGCAACCGAGGTCGCCCTGATCACGACGGCCGGCTTCTCCGTCGACCTCGTGGCGCGGAAGGTCCGGCGGGGCGAGCGCACCGTA
Organism: Streptomyces sp. NBC_00207; assembly: GCF_045160965.1. Lineage (NCBI taxonomy): Bacteria > Bacillati > Actinomycetota > Actinomycetes > Kitasatosporales > Streptomycetaceae > Streptomyces > Streptomyces sp. NBC_00207. Next base: position 1,925,491 of record NZ_CP130715.1, read on the forward strand.
CGGCTGACCCCGACCGAGTGGCACCTGCTGGAGATCCTCCTCACCCACCCCGGTCGGCTGATCACCCAGAGCAGGCTCCTGCTGGAGGTCTGGGGACCGACGTACTCGGAACACACCAACTACCTGCGCGTCTACATGGCCCGGCTGCGGCGCAAGCTGGAGGCGGACCCGTCCCGCCCCCGGTATCTGATCACCGAACCGGGCATGGGCTACCGCTTCGAACCGTAGGTGTCGCGGGACCCCGCCCGGCCGGCCCGACCGGCGCCCGGCCTCCCGTACACCTGCCCCGCCATCGACCACCCTTCGGCACCACACACGAGAAGTCGGCACCATGGGACGCGGAAAGCTTCGGATCTACCTCGGCGCGGCACCGGGCGTCGGCAAGACGTACGCGATGCTCTCCGAGGCGCACCGCCGGATCGAGCGGGGCACCGACTGCGTCGTCGGCTTCGTCGAGCACCACGGCCGCCCGCGCACCGAGGTCATGCTGCACGGCCTCGAACTCGTCGAGCGGCGCGAGATCGGGTACCGCGACACCGCCTTCGCCGAGATGGACGTCGACGCGATCCTGGCGCGCCGCCCCGCGGTGGCGCTCGTCGACGAACTCGCCCACACCAACGTGCCCGGCTCGCGCAACGCCAAGCGCTGGCAGGACGTCGAGGAACTCCTCCAGGCCGGCATCGACGTCGTCTCCACCGTCAACATCCAGCACCTGGAATCGCTGGGCGACGTGGTCGAGGCGATCACCGGAGTCCGTCAGCGGGAGACGGTCCCCGACGAGGTCGCGCGCCGCGCCGACCAGATCGAGCTCGTCGACATGTCCCCGCAGGCCCTGCGCCGTCGCATGGCGCACGGCAACGTCTACAAGCCCGACAAGGTCGACGCGGCCCTGTCCAACTACTTCCGCCCCGGCAACCTCACCGCCCTGCGCGAGCTCGCACTGCTCTGGGTCGCCGACCGCGTGGACGAGTACCTGCAGGAGTACCGGGGCGAGCACGACATCCGTTCCACCTGGCAGGCCCGCGAACGCATCGTCGTGGGCCTGACCGGCGGGCCGGAGGGCCGTACGCTCATCCGCCGCGCCGCCCGCCTCGCCGAGAAGGGCGCGGGCGGTGAGGTCCTCGCCGTCTACGTCGCCGCCGGCGACGGCCTCACCTCGGCCTCGCCCAAGGAGCTGGCCGTCCAGCGCACGCTCGTCGAGGACCTCGGCGGCACGTTCCACCACGTCATAGGCGACGACATCCCCGACGCGCTCCTGGAGTTCGCCCGCGGGGTCAACGCCACGCAGATCGTGGTGGGCGTGAGCCGCCGCCGCTCCTGGCAGTACGCCTTCGCTCCCGGCGTCAGCGCCACCGTCGCCCGCGAGTCCGGGCCCGATCTCGACGTCCACATCGTCACCCACGACGAGGCCGCCAAGGGCCGCCGCGGCCTGCCCGTCGCGCGCGGCGCGCGGCTCGGCCGCTCCCGGATCATCCGGGGCTGGCTGGCCGGCATCGGCGGCCCGGTGGTGCTCGCCGTCCTGCTCAACCGGGTCGTGCCCGATCTCGGGCTCGCCAATGACATGCTGCTGTTCCTCACCTGCACGGTGGCGGCGGCGCTCCTCGGCGGCCTGCTCCCCGCCCTTGCCTCGGCGGCTTTCGGCTCGCTGCTCCTGAACTACTACTTCACCCCGCCGCTGCACGAGTTCACCGTCTCCGACCCGAAGAACATCGTTGCCATCACGATCTTCGTGGGGGTGGCCGTGTCGGTGGCCTCCGTGGTCGACCTCGCCGCCCGGCGCACCCACCAGGCCGCCCGGCTGCGCGCCGAGTCCGAGATCCTCTCCTTCCTCGCGGGCAGCGTCCTGCGCGGCGAGGACTCCCTCGACGCGCTCCTCGAACGGCTCCGCGAGACCTTCTCCATGCAGTCGGCCGTCCTGCTGGAGCGGGCCGGCGAGGTCGGCCCGTGGACCACGGCCGCGGCCGTCGGCACCGGTCCGGTGGCCCGCCCCGAGGACGCGGACGTCGAGCTGCCCATCGGCGAGAACATGGCCCTCGCCCTGACCGGCCGGGTCCTGCCGGCCGAGGACCGCCGGGTCCTCGGCGCGTTCGCCGCCCAGGCGGCCGTCGTGCTCGACCGCCAGCGGCTGGTCGACGAGGCCGGGAGGTCCCGCGAACTCGCCGAGGCCAACCGCATCCGTACCGCCCTGCTCGCCGCCGTCAGCCACGACCTGCGCACGCCGCTCGCCGGGATCAAGGCCGCCGTCACCTCGCTGCGCTCCGACGACGTGGAGTGGTCCGAGGAGGACGAGGGCGAGCTCCTGGAAGGCATCGAGGACGGCGCCGACCGGCTCGCCGCCCTGATCGGGAACCTCCTCGACATGTCCCGCCTCAACACCGGCACCGTGGTCCCGCTGATCCGCGAGACCGACCTGGACGAGGTGGTCCCGATGGCCCTGGGCGGCGTACCGGAGGACAGCGTGGACCTCGACATCCCGGAGACGCTCCCGATGGTCGCGGTCGACCGGGGGCTGCTGGAGCGCGCGGTCGCCAACGTCGTGGAGAACGCGGTGAAGTACAGCCCCGCGGGCGAGTGCGTGCTGGTCGCGGCCAGCGCCCTGCGCGACCGCGTCGAGCTGCGCGTCGTCGACCGGGGCCCCGGTGTCCCCGACGAGGCCAAGGACCGGATCTTCGAGCCCTTCCAACGCCACGGCGACGCCCCGCGCGGCGCCGGGGTCGGCCTGGGCCTCGCCGTCGCCCGCGGCTTCACCGAGGCCGTCGGCGGCACGCTGTCCGCCGAGGACACCCCCGGCGGCGGCCTCACCATGGTCCTCACCCTCCCCGTCGCCCCCGAACCGTCCGCGGGGCGGCTCTGAGCACCGGCCGCCCCACGCGTCCCATTTTGACGGGACATGGTCAAGATGTCGTAGTCGTCGTATCAGCAGTGCGTCAAGGCACGCGGCCCGCGCCGCCGCCCGCCCTACCGTCACCCCCATGGACGGACTCGCCGAGGACATCCACTGGGCCGGTGCGCGACGCTCCGCGATCTGCACGGCCGCACTGTTCCTCGCGGCCCTCCTCGTGCTGGACGCGGGTGCCGGCGAGCTCTGCGTGCTCCGCGTCGCCCTCTGGGCGGGCCTGGCCGCGCTGCTGTTCGTGATCCTGCTGCCGCCCCGGGTCTCCGTACGGGCCGGCCGGCTGAGCACCCGCGGACTGCTGGTCGGGCACAGTGTCCGTACCGACTCCCTGGCCTCCTTGCAGTGGTGCGACGGCGTGGCCCAGCGCGTCGTCCTCCGGGACACCGAGGGAAGCAGCGTCGAGATCGATCCGACCGTCCTGACCCGCAACCCCGCGATGTGGCGCCGGCTGGACGCCGACACCCGTACCTCGGTCGAACGCGGCACGCTGCTGCTCGGCTCCACCGCGCTGCGCCGGCTGGCCGAGCACATCGACCGGGAGACCGCCCGCACCGTCTTCAGGGTGTCCGGCCTGCGGTGACGGCCTCCGCCGGCCGGCAGAGCGGTCCCGCCGGCTCCTGTCAAGGTACGAACAGCCGGGGCTACGGCCCCGCCCCTCCTCCGGGCACGGTGGAAATCGACCGTCCTGCGCCAGAGCAGGACCGATACGCCACCCGGATCGGAGGCATCCGTGTCCCGTCGCGCAGGGGTCTTCGTGACCCGCCGCCCCGGACTCGTGCTGTTCGCCGCGCTCGTGTTCCTGGTCGTGTCCGCCGTTTTCGGCGCGGGGGCGACCGGCCGGCTGAAGACGCAGGGATACGACGACCCGCGCTCCGAGTCCAGCCGCGCCGCCCACCTGGCGGCCGAGGGCCTGGGGGCTTCCCCCAACCTCGTCGTCGTCGCGCGGGCCCGCACCGGGTCGGTCGACGACCCGGCGGCCCGGACCGAGGGCGAGGCCCTGACCAGCCGCCTCGCGGCCCGGCCGCACGTCGGCGCCGTGACCTCGTACTGGACCGGCGGCGCCGCCGAGCTGCGCAGCCGGGACGGCGACGCGGCCATGCTGGTCGCGCACGTGGACGGCGAGGGGGAGCGGCTCGGCGCCCGGGTCAGGGAACTCAAGCGTGAGCTGACCGCCCCGGCCTCCTCCGAGACGGCCCTGACCCTGCACGTCGGAGGGACGGCGCTCGTCGACGCCGAGCTCCAGGACCTCTCGGAATCCGACCTCAAGCGGGCCGAGGCCGTCGTCCTGCCGGGAACCCTGATCCTGCTGGTCCTGGTGTTCGGCAGTGTGGTGGCCGCCGCGCTGCCCCTGCTGATCGGGGTCCTGGCCATTGCCGGGACGCTGCTGGTCCTGAGCGTCCTCGGCTCCGTCACCGACGTGTCCGTTTTTGCGCTGAACCTCACCACCGCGCTCGGCCTGGGGCTGGGCATCGACTACGGGCTGCTGATCGTCTCGCGGTTCCGCGAGGAGCTGGCCGAGGGGTACCGGCCGCGCAACGCCGCCATCCGGACCGTGCGCACGGCGGGCCACACGATCGTCTTCAGTGCCGCCACGGTCTCCGCCGCGCTCGCGACGCTGCTGGTCTTCCCTCCGTACTTCCTGCGCTCCTTCGCCTACGCGGGCATCGCCGTGGTGGTGATAGCGGCGGTGAGTGCGCTGACCGTCCTGCCGGCGCTGCTCGCGCTGCTCGGCAAGCGGGTGAACGCCTGGGCCGTTCCGTGGCGCCGCCGGGTCCACACCGGCTCGCGCTCCCGCCTGTGGGAGGGGCTGGCGCGGATCGTCGTACGCCGCCCGCTGGTCGCGGCGCTGCCGGTGATCGGCCTGCTGCTGTTGCTCGCGGCGCCGTTCGCACACGCCGCTTTCGCCACGCCCGACGACCGGGCGCTGCCGGTGAGCGCGTCCAGCCGGCAGACCGGGGACCTGGTGCGCGGCTCCTTCGACATGAAGGGCTCCAGCGCGCTCACGGTCGTCGTCACGGGTACGGCGTCCCCGTCTGCGCGGGCGGACTACGCCCGCCGGCTGTCCGCGCTCCCGCACGTCGCCCAGGTCACGGGCGCCGAGGGCAGCTTCCGGTCCGGCGGGAAGGCGGCGGCCCCCGGCTCCGCGGGTTCCGCGGCCGGGCCCGTCGGCGCAGGCCCGGCACGGCTCTCCGTGGTGCCGCTGGCCGACCCCCAGTCGCACGCGGCCCAGCAGCTCGTACGCGACATCCGCAGCGCTCCCGCCCCGGCGGGCACCGAGGTCCTCGTCGGCGGGCCCAGCGCGGTACTGGTCGACGCCAAGGCCACCGTGGGGGACCGGATCCCGCCGGCGCTGGCGCTGATCACCCTCACCACCTTCGCCCTGCTGTTCGCCTTCACCCGCAGCCTGCTCCTGCCCCTCAAGGCCATCGCGCTGAACGCCCTGGGCCTCGCGGCCGTCCTCGGGGCCATGGTGTGGATCTTCCAGTCGGGCCATCTGCACCACCTGCTCGGTTTCACCCCGGGACCGCTCAGCACGACCATGCCGGTGCTGCTGTTCTGCATCGTCTTCGGGCTGTCCGTGGACTACGAGGTGTTCGTCCTCGCCCGCATCAAGGAGGCGCACGACGCCGGGCAGGACAACTCGACGTCGATCGTCACGGGCATCGCCCGCACGGGCGGCATCGTCACGACCGCCGGCGCCCTGCTCGCCTTCACCCTCCTCAGCTTCGGCACCTCCCAGGTCTCCCTCCTGCAGTTCTTCGGGATCGGCGCGGGCCTCGGCGTCCTCCTCGACGCCACGCTCGTCCGCGGAGTCCTCGTACCGGCACTCATGCGTCTGGCGGGCGGCCTGAACTGGTGGGCACCGAAGCTGCCGGGGCTCAGGGCGCCGCGCCCGGCGTCCCGTCCGCCGCCGCTCCGGAGATGCCCGCCGGGCCGGTGCCCCCCACAGGGCCGGACCGCGGTCCGCACCCCCGTCCGCCCCCACGACCACGAACGCGAACACGCCCGCGCACCCGCGCGCCGCTGACCACCGGCCACAGGCGTCGTCCCCGTACATCCCGTTCCCTCACCCCCGGCCCCGTCCAGGGGATCACGACAAGGAAGACCCGTCATGACCGACATCGCCATCACCGGACTCGGCTGCCGCTTCCCCGGCGCCCCCGACATCCGCGCCTACTGGAAGCTCCTGATGAGCGGGGAACGCCAGTTCTCCGCCGTTCCGGCAGAGCGCTGGAACCACGGGGTCTTCCACGAGCCCGGCGACCGCTCGGCCCCCAACGCCGCGTACACCGACCAGGTCGCGTTCCTCGACGACGTGGACCGCTTCGACGCCCTGCACTACGGGGTGCCGCCCGCGCGGGCCCGGTCCATGGACCCGCAGCACCGGCTGATGCTCGACATCGCCCGCGAGGCCCTCGACGACGCCGGGATGGGCCGCGGCGACTTCGACCGGGAGAACACCGGGGTCTTCTTCGGGATATCGGTGTCCGATTACAAGGACCTGATGGCGGCCCCCCTGCGGGCCATCTCCCTGGCCGAGGGTTCGCAGGGGGCGGACCGCCCCGGCGGCCTCGACTCCGTCCGGGAGCAGGCGGCCGAGCTCGGCACCATCCACTCCTTCACCCTGCCCGGGAGCCTGCTCAACATGGCGTCCGGCACCGTCAGCCGGCAGTTCGACCTCGGCGGCCCCAGCTTCGCCGTCGACGCCGCCTGCTCCGGCTCACTGGTCGCCCTCGACCAGGCCGTCGCCCAGCTGCGCCAGGGCACCTGCCGGATCGCCCTCGTCGGCGGCGTGTACCTCAACCTCACCCCGGACAGCCTGGTCGGCTTCTCCAGGCTCCGCGCACTGTCCGCCACCGGGGTGTGCCGCCCCTTCGACGAGGAGGCCGACGGCTTCGTCCTCGGCGAGGGCGCCGGCGCCGTCGTCATACGCCCGCTCGCCGACGCGCTCGCCGACGGCGACCGCGTCTACGCGGTGATCAAGGGCATCGGCTCGGCCAACGACGGAGCCTCCCCCGGACCCCTGGTCCCCACGGCCGAAGGACAGCTGCGCGCCATGCGCCGGGCCTACGACGACGCGGGGGCCGCCCCCTCCTCCGTGAGCTTCATCGAGGCCCACGGCACCGGCACCGCCATCGGCGACCGTGCCGAGGTGGAGGCCCTGCGCCGGCTGCGCACCGAGTACCCCGACGACGACCCCTCGCTGTGCTACCTCGGCTCCGGCAAGGCCCTCATCGGGCACGCCCTGTCCGCGGCGGGCATCGCGGGTCTGATCAAGACGGCCCTGGTCGTCCACCACCGCACGATCGTGCCGCAGCCCGACACCACCCCCCATCCCGATCTGGGCATCTCCGCCGCCGGCCTGCGCTTCGCCGACACCGCGCGGCCCTGGCCGAGCGCGGCCACGCCGCGGCGCGCCGCCGTCAGCTCCTTCGGTTTCGGCGGCACGAACGTGCACGTGGTGCTCGAGGAGCAGCCCGCCCCCGCCCACGGCACCTTCCGGGTACGCGCCGAGGGGCCCCGGCCCCAGCTGCTCCTCCTCTCGGCCGGCAGCCCCGAGCTTCTGGAACAGCACATCGACGAGGTGCTCGACATGCTGGAGCAGGCCGCACCCGTGCCGATCGCGGCGCTGGCCCACACCCTGGGCGCGCGCGAGCCGCTGAAGACGCGGCTCGCGATCGCGGCGGCCGACACGGAGGAGTTCGCCCGGCGGCTGCGCCACGCCCGCGGGCAGCTGGCCGAAGGCGCCCGCGGCGACCTCGGTGACGGCGCCTTCGCGGCCGACGCCCCCCTGCCGGAGGCGGAGCGCCGCATCGCCTTCCTCTTCCCCGGTCAGGGCAGCCAGCGGCCGGGCATGATGCAGGACCTCTACGAGCGGTTCCCGGGCTTCCGCACGGACGTCAACGTCCTCAGCGCCGTGGCCCGCCGGGACGCCGGCTTCGACCTCGCGGACCTGCTGTACGGCGAGGCCGCGGCCGCCCACGGCGACCCCGAGGAGCTCAGTCAGCGGCTGACCGGCACCGATGTGTGCCAGCCGCTGCTCGGCACCGTGCAGATCGCCGCGACCCGGCTCCTCGCCCACTGCGGCATCGCGCCCGACCTCACCCTCGGCCACAGCGTCGGGGAGTTCGCCGCGGCGGCGGCGGCCGGAGCGCTCACCGACGAGGACACCGTCCGGCTCCTGGTCCACCGGGGGGCGGCGCTCCGCCAGGCCGAGACCGGCCTCGGGGGCGGGATGCTGGCCGTGCAGACCGACAAGGAGACCTGCCGCCGGCTGATGACCGGCATCGACGACGTGTGGCTGGCGTGCTTCAACCAGCCGCGGCAGGTCGTGGTCAGCGGTACGCCGCACGGGCTCGCCGCGTTGCGGCAGGCCTGCGCCGACGCCGGGGTGGTCACGGTGGCACTGGACGTGTCCAACGCCTTCCACTCGCCGCGGCTGGCCTCCGCCGAGGAGACCGTGCGCGCGGACCTCGACGCCCTCCGCATCGCAGGGCCCGTCCTGCCGTTCGTCTCGTCCGTGAGCGCCGGGCTCTGCACCGACCCCGAGGAGCTGCGCGAGCTGTGGGCCCGTCACGCGTCCGCCCCGGTCCACTTCGGCGACGCCGTCCGGACCGCCTACGACCAGGGGGCCCGCGTCTTCGTCCAGGTGACGGGCGGCAGTTCGCTCCTCGCCTCGGTCCGGCGCAACCTCACCGGCCACGGCGACGTGCACGTCGTGGCCGCCGGTGAGGTGGCGCCGGACGGCGGGCGCGGCTTCGTCCGGGCCCTCGCCCGGCTCGCGGTCCTGGGCGTCCCGGTCGACCCGCGGGCCCTGGTGCCCCGGGAGGGCCGCCGTCTGCTGGACCTGCCGGTGGCGAAGCTCGCCACCCAGTCCTACTGGGTGCCGAGCGGGCGCCCCGCCAAGAAGAAGGACGCCGGCGCCACCGCCCTCCCGCCCGAGCCCGCATCGCCCGAGGAGACCTCGGTGAACGCACCGGTGGACACCCCGATGGACGCCACTGTGAAGAACGACCGGGCGGACGGCCCGATGGACGAACTGCTCCGGCTGGTACGGCAGCAGGCGGCGCTGATCACCCGGCTCACCGGGGCCCTTCCCGCCCAGAACCCGGCCGCGGAGATCACCGAACCCGTGGAGGTCTCGCCGGTGCCCGCCGCCCCCGCCGACCCACCCGCGCCACCCGCCCCGCCCGCGCCGGCCGGTGAGGAGTCCCGGCCGGCCGGTGAGACCGACGAGATCACCGCAGGCGTGCTCGCGCACGTGGCCCGGATCAGCGCGTTCCCGGTGAGCCACCTGCGCCTCGACCAGCTGCTGATCGACGAGCTCGGTTTCGACTCACTGATGCTGACCGACCTGTTCACCGCCCTCACCCGGCAGTGGCCGCGGTGGACGTTCGACGAGAGCGCCGCCGACCGGCCGACCGCCGGGAGGATCGCCGCGATGATCGCGAACGCCTGCGGTGCGGACACGGCGCCGGCCGCCACACCGGAGGCAGCACCCGAGGCCGCACCGGACGCCGTGCCCGCGGCCTTCCCCGTACAGCGGGCCGGCCACGGCGAGGAGGACCCGCCGACGGCGCCGGCCGACCCGCACACCGCCCCGCTGCCCGAGGAGCACACGCGGATCGAGTGCTTCCCCGAGGTCACCGCGCACGGCGAGCGCATCGCCGCGCTCAACGGGCTGGGAGTCCCCAACCCCTACTTCCTGATCCACGAACGCGGAATGACGGACACGACCGTCATCGACGGCCGGGAACTCCTCTCGTTCTCCAGCTACAACTACCTGGGCCTGGCCACGCACCCCCGGGTCGGCGAGGCGGCCCGGGAGGCGATCGAGCGCTGCGGCACGTCGGTGTCCGCCAGCCGGCTGCTGTCCGGCAGCCGTCCCCTCCACCTGGAACTCGAGGCGGAACTCGCCGACCGGCTCTCGTGCGAGGCCGCGGTCACCCTGGCCAACGGGCACGCCACCAACGTCACCGTGATCGGTCACCTCGTCGGCCCCGGGGACCTCGTCGTCCACGACTCCCTCGCCCACGACAGCATCCTGCAGGGATGCAAGCTCTCCGGGGCGACCCGGCGGCCCTTCCCGCACAACGACGCGGCCGCCCTGGACGCCGTCCTCACGCAGGTCCGCCACCAGTACCGGCGGGTCCTCGTCGTCATCGAGGGCGTCTACAGCATGGACGGCGACATCGCCGACCTGCCCGCCCTCGTCGAGGTCAAGCGCCGGCACGGCGCGCTGCTGATGATCGACGAGGCGCACAGCATCGGGACGATCGGTGCGACGGGACGCGGCATCGGCGAGTACTTCGGCATCGACCGCTCAGCCGTCGACCTGTGGTCGGGCACGCTGTCCAAGGCCCTGGCGAGCTGTGGCGGCTACGTCGCCGGGAACCGCCCGGTCGTCGAATACCTGCGCTACACCGTTCCGGGCTTCGTCTACAGCGCCGGCATGACCCCGGCCGACACCGCCGCGTCCCTGACCGCCCTGCGCCTGCTGCGCGCCGAGCCGCAGCGCGTGGCACGGCTCGCGGAGAACGCCGCGCTGTTCGCCCGCCTCGCCCGCGATGCGGGCATCGACATCGGGGACAGCCACGACACACCGATCGTCCCGTGCATCGTCGGGGACTCGGGGAAGACCCTGCGACTGGCCGAGGCCCTCTTCCGGCACGGCGTCAGCGTCAACCCCATCCTCTATCCGGCCGTGCCGGAGGAACTGGCCCGGCTGCGCTTCTTCATCACCTGCGAGCACACGCCCGAGCAGATCCGTCACGCGGTGACCGTGCTGGAGCGCGAGCTGCGGCACCCGGCCACCGCCCCGGCCCCGGCCCGCGCGGCCTGACCCCGCGGCCATGCACACCACCGCCGTGGACACCGCCATCCCGCCGATCGCGCCGGGCCACGTCCACCGATGGGGCGGAGCCCGCCTCGTCGTGGCCCGGTTCACCGATCTCCGGCAGGCCCCGTTCCTGTCACCGGCCGAGCAGCGGGTGGTCCACGCGCTGCCGGCCCGGCGGCAGGCCGAGTGGACGGCCGGCAGGCTGCTCGCCAAGCGCCTGGCCGCCGGGGCCCTGGCCGTGCCGGCGGACGAGGTGGAGGTCCTCCCCCGGGACGACGGCAGCCCGTACGTCCTCGTCGGCGGCAGTCCGGTGGCGGACGTGCAGGTCTCCATCAGCCACACCGCCCGCCACGTCGCCGCGGCCCTCGCACCGGGAGCGGTCGGAGTGGACCTGTGCGAGACCGCCTCGGCCGACGCCGTACGCCGGGTCGCGGACCGCGTCTTCTCCGCCGGGGAGCGCTCCCTCATCGGTACGGACCGGCCCGACGCCCTGGCCGGCGCCTGGGCGCTCAAGGAAGCCGCGGTCAAGGCCGACCGGAGCAGCGTCTTCGGCGCCGCCCCGCGCCTCGTCGAAATCCTCGGCCTCCGGCCGCCGGTCCTCGGCGGACGGCGCCGCGCGACGGTGGGGCGGGCGGGCGACGCGGTCCTCGCCCTCGTCCTCGCGCCCTCCCCGGGTCCGGCGGGCTGAGCGCACCCCCTTGGCAGCACTGCGTTGGTGCTCCTTGCCCGGCCGCATGATGCTTGTCAGTGGAGCCCCTGGCCGTGCAGGTTGCCGTGGAACCGCGGTGAGGGAACTAGCGAGGGCGAGATGAGCGGCGATGGAGCAACTTCCCACCTCTCCTGGTGAGCGGCCGGAGGAGACGAACGCCTCCGACGGATCGACCTACACGGCCACGGCCACCCTCAGCGAACAGGGCCTCGTGACCGAGTGGAGCGAGGACGCCCGCCGGCTGCTCGGCTACGCGCCCGCCGAGATCGTGGGACAGCCCGCCGCCCGTCTGCTCGCCGACGGCGCCCGCGACGACGAGGACGTCGACCAGAGCGCGGGGCGGATCCCGTCCGGGCAGGACCGGTGGAGCGGCACCGTGGCACTGCGGCACCGGGACGGCCGCCGGGTGGAACTGAGACTGCTCGCGCACCGCTGGACGTCCACCGGCGGGAACACCAAGTGGTTCGTGGTGTCCGCCGTGCCGGGCGAGCCCTCCGTGCCCTGGGGCGACTCTCTGAAGGAGTGGACGTTCGCCCAGTCCCCCTGTTTCCTGGCGGTGTTCGACGAGAACCTGCGGCTGGTGCGGGCGAACGCCGGCATGGAGCGGACGCTGTCCCTCACGGAGAGCGAGATGCGCGGGCTGCGGCTGCCGGAGATCGCGCCGGATCCCGTGAGCGACGAGACCGAGCGCAGGATGCGCCTGGTGGTGGAGACGGGTGAGCCCCAGCACGTCGACGCCTTCGTCCGCCCCGCGGGTGGGCGGGCGGATCACGGCCTGGCGGCCTCGCTGGCCCCCTTGCGGGACGCGGACGGCCGGGTGCGCGCCGTCTGCCTGGCCGCGCACGAGAAGACCGGAACCGACGACGAGCGGCCGCAGCTGCTCCTGTCGGACGTCGACACCGCCGGCATCGGCACCAGCATGGACAGTGCCCGCACCGCGGAGGAGCTCGCCGACGCCGCCGTACCCCGGATCGCCGACTTCGCGGTCGTCGACCTGCTGGAGCCTCCCCCGCGCGCCGACGAGCGCTCCTCCCGGCCGCCGGCGGGGCCGGTCACCGTCTCCCACACCGCCGTGCGCGCGCTCCTCGAAGGAAGCCTGGAGTCCCAGGTCCCGGTCGGCGGGACGGCCGTCTATCCGGCGCTGTCACCTCCCGTCGAGTGTCTGGCCGCGGGCCGCGGCGCCGTGTACGCGACCTCGGACCCGGCCGTCGCCCGATGGGTGGCCCAGGACCCCGGGGCCGCCTGGATCAGTCACTCCGGAACCCACTCGATGATGATGGTGCCGTTGCGTGCCGGAGGTACCACGCTCGGCCTGGCCGTCTTCAGCCGTCACCAGCGGCAGGAGCCCTTCCACCCGGAGGACCTGTGGCTGGCCGAGGAGCTCACGTCCAGGGCGGCCGTCGGCATCCACAACGCGCGCCGGAACAGCCGCGAGCACACCACCACCATGACGCTGCAGCGCAGCCTGCTCCCGCACTCGCTGCCCGATCACCCGGCGCTCGAGATCGCCTCCCGCTACCTGCCCGCCGGTACCGATGCCGGTGTGGGCGGCGACTGGTTCGACGTGATCCCGCTGTCCGGCGCGCGGGTGGCCCTCGTGGTGGGCGACGTCGTCGGCCACGGCATCCGCGCCTCCGCCACCATGGGCCGGCTGCGCACCGCTGTGCGCACGCTGGCCGACGTGGACCTGCCTCCCGACGAGCTGCTCACCCACCTCGACGACCTGATCATCCACCTGTCCGCCGACGAGGGTGACCAGGGAGCCGCCGGGGAGGCCGCCGGCGGCATCGGCACCACCTGCCTGTACGTGGTCTACGACCCGGTCACCCGCCGCTGCACCGTCGCCCGGGCCGGCCACCCCCCGCCCGCCGTGGTCAGCCCGGAGGGCTCCGTCTACCTCCTCGACGTCCCGGCCGGGCCGCCGCTGGGCCTGGGGGGCCTGCCCTTCGAGACCCTCGAGACCGAGATTCCCGAGGGCAGCCTCCTCGCCCTCTACACCGATGGCCTGCTGCAACCCCGCGAGCGGGACATCGACGAGTCCCTGGACAGCATGTTCGCGGCCCTCGTGCGCCCCGCCTCCAGCCTGGACACGGTCTGCGACCGCGTACTGGCGGCCCTGCTGACCCACCGTCCCGACGACGACGTCGCCCTGCTCGTCGCCCGGACCCGGGCCCTGCACGCCGACAAGGTCGTCGTCTGGGAGCTGCCCTCCGACCCGTCCGTCGTCGCCCGGGCCCGCCGGTACACCACCGAGCAGCTGACGGCCTGGGGGCTCGACGAGGCCGCCTTCGTGACCGAGCTCGTGGTCAGCGAACTGGTGACCAATGCGATCCGCTACGGGGCGCCGCCCATCGAGCTGCGGCTGATCCACGACGACAGCACCCTGCTCTGCGAGGTCTCCGACGCGAGCAGCACCGCCCCGCACATGCGGCGTGCCCGGACCTTCGACGAGGGCGGGCGGGGCCTGCTGCTGGTCGCCCAGCTCGCCGAACGCTGGGGCACCCGGCACTCCACGCTCGGCAAGACCATCTGGGCCGAGCAGTCGCTCGCCGGCTTCTGAGGATCCGCCCCCCTCACGCCTGGCCGCCGTACGGACGGACCGCAGTGCTCTACAGTGCGCCGGTCGGGGCGTGGAAGACGGGCCCGGCCCAGAGCGGAGGATCCGGCGGCGGCGCCTGGGGTTCCACCCCGGACGACGGACCGTCCTCGCGCCTGGCGCCGTTCCCGCAGGCGGCGCGCAGGGCTCCCACGAACTCCAGGCAGGAGTCGTAGCGGTCCTCCGGCACCTTCGCCAGAGCCTTGGCCAGAACCTCGTCGGCGGCGGGTACGATCCCCGGCCGCCTCTCCGACAGGGGAGCCGGCTGGTCGTACTGGTGCGCCCACAGCAGCGCCACGTCCTCTTCGCGTACGAAGGGGGGCCCGCCGGCGAGGGTTTCGTAGACGACACAGGCGAGGCTGTAGAGGTCGCACCTGCCGTCGACCGGCCGGCCGGTGATCTGTTCCGGCGCCATGTAGTCGAGCGTGCCCACGAACTCCCCCGCCGTGGTGAACCCGCTGAGCGACAGCGACTTCTTCGTCAGTCCGAAGTCGGTGAGGTAGATGTGCTCGGGGTGGTCGCTGTCGGTGCCCGCGGCGACCAGGATGTTGCCGGGCTTGACGTCCCGGTGCACCAGGTCGTGCTCGTGGGCCGCGTCGAGCGCGGACGCCACCTGGGAGGCGATGCGCAGGGCCTTCGCGACGGGCAGCGGGCCGTCCCGGTCCAGCAGGGCCCGCAGGTCCAGCCCGGAGACGTACCGCATGGCGATGTAGAGGACGCCGTCGGTCTCACCGGCTTCGAAGATCGGCACGATGTGCGGGTGGTCGATCTTCGCGGCCACCCGCGATTCGTGGGTGAAGCGGCGCCGGAAGGTGTCGTCGCGGGCTCGCTCGGGGGCGATCAGCTTGAGCGCGACCGTACGGTCCAGGCGCAGGTCCTTCGCGGAGTAGACGACGGCCATGCCGCCGCGGCCGATCAGCCGCTCCACCCGGTAGCCGGCGATCTGCTTGCCGATGAGGCCGGAGGGCCGGCCCGTGTACACGCTCAGGTCGGGTGCCGAGGCCATCAGAGGCCCGCCTCACCCGGCCGGCCGGACGACGGCGCGGCGCCGACGCGATGCCCGTGGGCGAAGGTGCCGATCATGCCGACCCCGTCCTCGATGGAGCGTCGCCCGAGGGACGACATGGCTGAACGGGTCGCGCTCGGCGCGACGGTGTCGGCTCGGGCGCGAAGGTCACGCGCAGGAGCCGCTCTTCCATACCTGAAGTCTATCCAGTGATCCATACGAGTGCCCCTTCGAGACGGAAGGGGTCCCCGGCACGTGGTGTGCCGGGGACCCGTGGTGTGGTGGTGGGGGGGTCAGCCCATGCCGCCGGTGCCGCCGCGGCCGCCGAATCCGCTGGTCTCGCAGCCGACGCCGACGCAGATGCCGCCATCGCCTCCGACGCCGCCTTCACCGCCGTCGCCGCCGGGGGACGCGGTCCCGCCGGTGCCGCCGTCGCCGCCGTTGACACTGCCGTGGCACACCCCGGCGCAGACGCCGCCCTTGCCGCCCGTCCCGCCGGTGCCGCCGCCCGGCCGGCCCGTCACGCCGGTGCCGCCGTTGGCGCTGCCGTTGCAGACTCCGGCGCAGATGCCGCCGCTGCCGCCCTCGGTGCCGTTGACCGAGCCGTTGCACTTGCCCGCGCAGACCTTGTCGCCGACGCGGACGCTGTCCTTGTCGAGCGTGACCTTGCCGGTGAGCTGGTCACCGAACTTGCCGAGCGCTCCGCCGCGGCCCCAGCGGTTCCCGCCCGTCTGGGT
Organism: Streptomyces sp. NBC_00207; assembly: GCF_045160965.1. Lineage (NCBI taxonomy): Bacteria > Bacillati > Actinomycetota > Actinomycetes > Kitasatosporales > Streptomycetaceae > Streptomyces > Streptomyces sp. NBC_00207. The sequence goes on from NZ_CP130715.1 coordinate 1,941,275, forward strand.
GTCACCGCCGCCGGGCGTGGGGACCTGCTGCTGTCCGGCGGCCGCCTCGACCGTGTGGCTCGGCAGTGCCGGCGCCGCCGTGGCGACCGGTGCCATGGCGCCGGCACCGATGAGGGTCGAAGAGACGAGAAGACCGAGACGGAACTTCCAAGATCGCACGCGCATGAGATTCTCCCTTGCCTAGAAACTGATTTCCGCTACGCGGTTCGGTTTGTCGAATTCCGCGCCGTGGACGATCCCTCCGGCGCAAACACTCGGGGCGCTCCGGCCGCATCGGGCCGGAGCGCCCCGAGGGGGACTCGTCCTTGAGTCGATTTCCGTCCCCGCCTGCCCGCCCTCGTTCCCCGACTGCCTCGGGTCCTTCAGGTCTGTCAGGTCTGTCAGGTTCCTCAGGTGGAGGAGGAGCCGTCTTCCATCAGGGCGAACCAGTTGCCCTCGATGTAGGCCTCCTTCAGGTCGTCGAGCTGCTCCTCCGACATGTCGTACTTCTTGGCGATCTTTTCCTTCATCTCGTCCGAGTCGTCGAACAGAAGGATCATCACGATGCGGACCTTGTCGACCATCGAGAGGTCGGACTTCGACTTGTCGGGCAGGTCGTCGAACCGGAAGCAGCCGACTCCGCCGGGCTTGCCGGGCTCACCCGGCTTGCCGGGCTGGCCGCCCCTGCCGCCCGCCCCGCCCTTGCCGCCCTCGCCGCCACGGCCACCCAGGGAACAGTGCGTGGGCTGCTCGGTCACGACCGAGGAGCTGGTGCCCGCCGGGGCCTTGAACTCCGACGCTTGCGCGGCGCAGGCCGTGCCGGTGACGAGGGCCAGGGAGGCCGCCGCCAGGATGAGCGGACGCTGCCAGGTGCACGTGAACATGGGGTTCTCCGTTTCCGTCTTACAAGAGGTGGGGGATGGGGGGTGCAGGTCGGGGGGGTGGTGGGGGTGGAGGCCCGAAGGCCTCCACCCCGTCGGATCGGGAGCGTCTGTCAGAACAGGGCGCCACCACCGTTACCGGCGTCGCCGCCGAGGCCACCGATCACGCCGCCGATGCCGCCGTCTCCGGCGTCACCGCCTGCGCCACCCTGGAGCCAGCTGAAGCCGCCGTCGCCGCCGTTGCCGCCCTTACCGCCCTTGAACCAGCCGTCACCGCCGCCGCCGCCGGCGCCACCGCCGCCGCCTTCGAGGATGCCGAAGCCGCCCTTGCCGCCCTTGCCGCCGTCGCCGCCGATGCGGCCCTCGCCGCCACCGCCACCGCCGCCGCCGCCACCGCCGACGAGGAGCCCGTCCCCACCGCCGCCGCCTTCGCCACCCTTACCACCGGTGCCCTTGACGCTGCCGCCACCGGCACCGCCGGAGCCACCGCCGCCTCCGACCAGGCCGCCGCTCCCTCCCTTACCGCCCTTTCCTCCGGCGCCTCCGTCGGTCGGGAGGAGGATGGAGTGCACGGTGTCCGGCATCGGAGCCGCAGTCGCAGCGGAGGCCGGCAGGAGGATCCCTCCGGTCACCACGGCGGCCGAGGCGATCAGCGTCGCAAGGCGGAAGCCCTTGCGGTTGGGGCGGACAGTGCTGTTGGTGTGCATCTTGCGGTTCATGACTTTCTCCTACCGAATGAAGAGGGATATTGGATTGCCCGGATTTCCGGGACGGTGCGGTGATACGGGCGAGAGGAGGAATCCCTTTGCGAGGTTTTCCGTCTGTGCCTTTCGCTTCGTTTCCTTTCCGCTCCTCAAGTAAGCCCCGGACGGCACCCCCGGGGCATGTTCCGGAATCTCGGGACTTGACACCCGCCTAAGCGCCGGGTAAAAGTCCGCGCAGCCCCGCCCCGACGGGACGGACGGCCACCGCTTGACCTCAACCGCACTTGATGTCCGAGGCTCACGGCACGGGCACCGGAGAGACCGGAGGCCCTGGTGGAGGGGTGAGTGCCATGCGTGCGACACAGGCGATCGGGTTCGGCGGTCCGGAGGTACTGGTCCCCACTGAGGTTCCCGAGCCGGTGGCCGGCCCGGGGCAGGTGCTGATCGCCGTCGCGGCCGTGGACACGATCTTCGTGGAGACCCAGGTGCGCAGCGGGTGGGGCCGCGAGTACTTCCAGGTCACCCCGCCCTACCTGCCGGGCGGCGGTATAGCCGGTACCGTCCGCGCCACAGGCGAGGGCGTGGACCCGGCGTGGAAGGGCCGCCGGGTCGTCGCCGGCATCGACGGCGGTGGCTACGCGGAGCTGGCCCTGGCGCCGGCCGAGGGCCTGGCCGTCGTACCGGACGAGGTGTCCTTCACCGACGCGGCGGCCCTGGTGCACGACGGGGTGACGGCCGCGAGGCTGCTGGAGAGCACGGCGCTGCGGTCCGGCGAGCAGGTGCTGATCCTGGGGGCCTCGGGCGGCATGGGCACCGTACTGGTCCAGCTGGCGAAGGCCGCGGGCGCCCGGGTCGTCGGCGTGGCCCGCGGCGAACACAAGACGTCCCTGGTACGGGAGTTGGGCGCGGATGCCGTCGTCGACGCGGCCCGCCCCGACTGGGTGGACCGGGCCCGCGAGGCGCTCGGCGGCGCGGGAGCGGACGTCGTACTGGACGGGGTGGGCGGCGAGGTCGGCCTGGCCGCGTTCCCGCTGGTGGCGACGGGCGGCCGGTTCTCGGCCCACGGCGCTCCGACCGGCGGCTTCGCCCCGGTGCCCGCGGCGGACGCGGAGGCCCGCGGCGTCCGCCTGCTCGGCATCGCGGACGTCCAGCTGACGACCCCGGAACGGGCCGCACTCGCGGCGCAGGCCCTGCGGGCGGCGGCCGAGGGCACCCTGCGCCCGGTGATCGGCGCCACCTTCCCCCTGGAGCGCGCGGCAGCGGCGCACGCGGCGATCGAGTCCCGGGAGCTCGTGGGCAAGACCGTGATCACCGTCTGAGGGCGGTTCCGGTGCCGGAGGCGCCCTTCACCCCTGCGGGGGACGCGGTACATGCGGCCGGGGGGCGAGGGGCAGCCTGTCCTGCGAAGGACGATGCCGACGGAGCACCGGGGGGGCAACGGTGGTGGTGCCCGCTCCCCCGTGGCCGCCCCGCCCCCTGTGCACGCACACCGGGCGCAGCCCGGCCTCCTTCGGCTCCCTCTTCTGCGCCCCGCTGGGCGAGGTCGCCGATGTGGCGGGCCTGATCGAGACGGCGTACGCGTACATGTGCGGCCTCGCCCGGCACCCCGCCCTCACCGCCTCAGGCCTGCGCGACGGGGCCGCAGACGGGGACGGCGAAGGCTGCGATGGCGGTACGAGCGTCTGCGACCAGTGCGGCGGCCGCTGGCCGGCGGCCGCCTTCGGGGCGGCGGCGCATCCGGCACGGGCACGGTGCGTGGCCTTCCTCGTACCACGGCAGGCTGACGCGCCATCAGGGTGAGGGTGAGGGCGCGGACGACTCCTGGAGGTAGGCGGCGATCATGGCGAGGTCGTTGGCGATGGTCAGTACCCCGGCGGGGTCGGTGGTCGGCGTGGAGGCGCCGGTGACGCCCGCGTAGAAGGTGTCGTAGCGGCCGCCGCCCTTGTCCAGGTAGCCGGCGATCGTGATGGCGCCGACGGCCAGCCGGTCGTTGAGGGCGTCGCCTCCGACGGCCGCGCCGGTCTTGGCGAACACCTTCCCGCGCGCGGGGCAGCTGCGGCAGTTGTCGGCCAGCAGCCCGTCGACGCCCAGGATCGGCAGGGCCTCCCGGAAGGGCCGCGCGTCGGGGGTGCGCTGCCAGTACGCCAGCATCTGCACCAGCGCCCGGGGGGTCGCACGGTCGGCGGGGTTGCCTCCCCTGCCGTCCATGAGCTGGGCCTGCTTGCGGTCGACGCCCGCCCGGTCCAGGAAGTCGGCGAGCACCGGGAAGCCGTCCTCGCACTGGTGGCTGCCGGTCGTGACGGCCATCAGGCAGATGCCGAGGTTGGCGCCGAGGTTGTGGCTGACCTTGAGGATCAGCTTGGCGTACTGGGCGTAGGGCGGGGAGGTGTACGCGGCCACCCGCGGCCGCCCCGCGTAGTCGCGCGGCAGCCGGGCGACCGGGTTGGGTCCGGCCGGGTCGGCGGTGACCCGCACGCCGGCCCGTCCGAGCGCCTCGATCAGCGCGGTGCGGCCGAAGGCGGCCGGATCGGTGATCGGTGACGTGCGCAGCAGCGGCTCGGAGTCCGCCGCGATGGTTCCGGACAGCCGGATCCGGGTGCCGCCGTCGGTGGCCGTCACCGTGACCGCGGTCGGCTTCCCGGCTGCGACGGTCTTCACGGTGGAGGTGACCTGGTACGGAGCGACCTTCGGCCGCCAGTCCAGCCGGGCGTCCGCACCGGCCTTGTCCCCGGGGGTGGTCATCAGGTCGATCAGGTTGTCGTTGATGATCAGCGGCGTCGGGGTGGGGTCGAGGACGGGGTCGGGGAGGAAGAGACGGCTGTCGACGATCACGTCGCCGTCGAGGCGGGTGATGCCGGATTCCCGGACCTGCCGGGCGAGCTGGTCGATCCCGGCGAGGGGGTTCTCGGGGGTGAGGGTCGCGCCGGGGAAGTCGTTGGCGTAGGTGTGGTCGAGGTCGGTGTACGCGACGGTGCCGTCGGGCCGCGTCCTGCCGCCCATGGTGAGGTCGCCCTGGGCGACGAGGTCGAGGTCGCCGGTGAGCGTGGCGCCGCTGCGCTCGCCGACCGCGTACAGGGGGGTCACGAAGCGGTGGTCCGCTCCGAGGGTCTGCCACGGACCCGAGACGCTGATCAGCTTGGCGGTGGACCCGGGGATGAAGAACTGCCCGGGGAACATGCTGTGCACCACGTGCCCGTCGTCCGGTTCGGTCTGCAGCAGGCCCCACTGGGCGTGGCTGTACTGCGGCTTCCGCATGATCTCCGTGATGCGCGGGTCGAGGGGGGCCTGCTCTGCGTCACCGGACGGTGACGGGGAGGGTTCCGCGGCCGCCGCAGTACCGGGGGCCATCGCCACGAAGAGCAGTGCGGCACAGGCGGCGGCGAGGCCGCGCCGCAGCGATGCGGGGCGGCCGGAGTGGATCGGACTGCTCACAGCGCGCTCCGTTCGTCGCGGCTGCCTGGTCCCCGAGGCCGTGTGAACAGGGTGGCACGGCCGGATTGGACCTGCATGTCACACCGTGTCGCAGCCCCCGGAGGGCCTCTGCGTGGCCGGATCTCGGCGGTGGGCCGCGGTGCTCCGGAGGCAGCACTGACGGGTGTTGCCGGCGGCGGGTACGGTGCGGCCATGGATTCCGCAGCAAGTTCGACCGGCGACGACGTGACGCCGAAGGCGGTGGTCAAGGACACCGCGCGCCGGCAGTTGGTGAAGCTGGGTGCCGCAGGGCTGTCCCTGGACGGCGTGGCGCGCGACTGCGGTCTCGCCCTCACCGATGTCGAGGCCGTGTTCCCGCACCGGGACGACCTGTTGACCGCACTGGTCATCGACGCCTACGACGCGTCGGGCGCCGCGATGGAGCGGGCCGACGAGGCCGCCGTCAAGTCCGGTGCCCCGGCGGGTGCACGGCTCCTCGCGGTGACGCGCGCCCTGCGGCAGTGGTCCTTCGCCAACCCCGGCGAGTTCACGCTGATCTACGGCTCCCCCGTGCCGGGCTACCAGGCCCCGCAGGACACGGTCCCGCCCGCCTCGCGCACCCCCGGGGTGCTCGCCGGCATCGTCCGGTCGGCGCTGGTGGACGGTGAACTCACCCCGCCCCGGCGGGCGGTGCCCGGCCCGCCGCTCCTCCTGCCGGCTGCTGTGGAGGCCTTCGGCGGCGTCCCCGAGGCTCCGTTCTCGGACATCATCGAGCGCGGCATCGTCCTGTGGAGCAATCTGATCGGGCTCCTGGTCTTCCAGGTCTTCAGCCGCACCCACGACAGCGTCAGCGACGAGGCCGCGTTCTTCGACTACTCCATCGCCGTGGCGGCCGAGAGCATCGGGCTCGTGGTCCCCTCGGGCGACAACACCGACTGAACCGTCCGCCGCATGCGCGGCACGCGCAGAAATCCGGGACGTGAACACCACCAGAACCCTCTGCTTCGTCATAGCAGCGCTGTCGTCGTACGCGGCGCTCGTCTACCGGCTGTGCCAGGCACGGCGCAGTTGGAGGGACAGCGCCTACCGCACGCTGATCGCCACTCTGCTGCTCCAGTGCCTCACCTTCACCATGGGCGCCTTCGCCATGGGCGGCAAGAGCCTCCTGGGCGTCGGCAACCTCGCCATTCTCATCATGCACCTGGCAGCGGTCGCCTTCTGCGTCAGCGCGCAGATCATCCTGCTCCGGTGGGCGGCCGCGGACGAGGCGACGGTGCGCAGGACGCGCTACTGGCTGGTCTCCGGCATCACCCTCGACGTGCTGCTGACGGCCCTGTTCTTCCTCGCCGACGGCCCCGGCCGGCCCACCTCGGACTTCGACGGCACCGGCGAGCCGCTGATGCTCACGTACCTCCTGGTCTTCATCGTCTCCCAGGCGGTTCCGTGCGTCACCATCTACCGGCAGTGCGGCCCCTATGCCCGGATGACCGACAACGCCACGCTGCGGCAGGCCCTGCGGCTGCTCTCGGTGGCGTCGGTGGTCCTCTTCCTCTACTGCGCGGCGCGGACGGTCAACATCCTCACGGCGGCGGGCGGGGTCGACATCGGCGCCTGGAAGGTCGCCGCTTCCGTCTTCAGTGCGGCGGGCATCGTGCTGCTCTCGCTGAGCCTGACGAACTCCTCCTGGGGTCCGTCGGCCACCCGGCTCCTGGAGTGGTCCCGGACCTACCGGACCTACCGGGCGCTGTACCCGCTCTGGCGGGACCTGTACGAGGCCTCCCCGGACATCGCCCTGGAGCCGCCCGGCGCCTCAGTCTCGGACCTCGACTACCGGCTCCACCGGCGGGTCGTCGAAATACGCGACGGATGGCGGGACTTGCGCCCGTACATCGACCGTACGGCCGGCGGGCCGGACGGGGCCGGCGGGCCGGGCAGGGAGGCGAGCGAGGAGCTGCGGCAGGCTTTCACGGAGGCGGCGCAGATCAAGCAGGCCCTGCTCGCCAAGCGGACCGGCACGGTCCCCCACGACAGCAAGGACGCGGGCGACTTCGACGACCGCGACACGGACAACTTCAGTGCGGAAGTGGCCTGGCTCACCCAAGTCGCAGCCGCCTACAGTAAACTCGGCACCGCGAGTTGAGAGCTCCCGCCCGGTTTGCATCCCCCGTCAAACCGGGCGGGCAGCAACCCCGTCTCCCCCGACTTCACGTCGGGCCGGACGGGTGACTCCCGCCCGGACTGGCCCGGCCCATCCCCCGAGGGCCGGGCCAGTCCGATGTCGCCGGCAGTCGACTCTGTGAAGCCCCCGTGAGTCGACTTAGCTGACAGCTAACGGCGAGACCCCAACGGTGGCGGATTCCAGGCCAATTGTCAACTGACTGCTAATCTGTGAGACTGACAGATAGCCAAGGGCTATGCCGAGGAGGTGACGGGAGGAAGATTCACCATGACCGGGACGGAAAGCGGGTCCGATGACCGGCCCCTGCTCGCAGTGCGCCTCGACGACCTGTTCAAGACGGTTCGCCCCAAGGGCAGACACTGGACCAACGCCGAGGTGGCGGAGGAGCTGAAGCGCGCCAGCCCCGAACTCAAGGTCGGGGGCGTCTATCTGTCCCAGTTGCGGACGGGCAAGCGCTCCAACCCCTCACCCGACCTCCTCGCAGCCCTGGCCCGGTTCTTCGGCGTCTCGGTCGCCTACTTCTTCGACGACAAGGTCGCCGAGTCGGTGCTCAGCCAGATCGCCGCCATCGAGGCGCTGCGCCAGTCCGGGGTCCGCGCGGTGGCGATGCGCGCGGCCGGGATGAAGAAGGAGAATCTCCAGGCCATCACGGCCATCATGGACCAGTACCGGCAGATGCAGGGCCTGCCGCCCGTCACCGACACCTCCTCACCCGAATGAAGGGCGCCTGGAAGGAGCGGTCGGCCGACCAGGACCGCCGCAGCCAGCTCAAGAAGCTCCGGAAGGCCGGCGCCCGGCGCCTCGCCGAACTCGGCCTCCCCGAGGTGACCGACGTCGCCGAACTGTGCCGCCACCTCGGCGAGGCGCGCGACCGTCCGATCACGCTCGTCCCGATGCAGATGCCCTCCACGCATCCGTGCGGCATGTGGGTCGCCGCACGCGACGAGGACCTCATCTTCTACGACGCCAACACGACCAGCGCGCATCAGGAGCACATCATCTTGCACGAGCTGGGCCACATCATCTGCTGCCATCGAGGGGCAGGCGGGCTGGACGAGGCAGCCGCCCGACTCCTCTTCCCCAACCTCGACCCCCAACTCGTGCGGGACATGCTCCTGCGCGCGACCTACGACGACGTCCAGGAGCAGGAGGCGGAGATCATCGCCTATCTGCTCTCCCAGCGGATGGCGGGCGCCGAGCAACGGCACGGCGCGCCCCCCGCGGCGGACGCGGAAGAGACCGGGGATCCCGGACAGAGCGCCATGCTCAGCCGGATCGAACGCACCCTGATCTGAGGGGAGTCGCTCAGTGCCCGGTGGAGGCCACCTCCTCGGCCAGGACCGAGACGGCACGCCTGATGTCGTCCTCGCGGTGCTCGCTGGTGAGGAAGAAGCGCAGCCTCGACAGCCCGTCCTCCACGGCGGGGTGCACGATCGGATCCGCGATGATCCCGCGGTCGAACAGCCCGCCCGCGACGCGCAGGGTCCGCGCCGAGTCACCGAGGATGCACGGCACGATCGGGGTGTCGGCACTGGAGCCGGTGGCCAGGCCGGCCGAGGCGGCCAGGCCGAGGAAGAGCCGGGCGTTGCGCCGCAGCGCCCGGACCCGGTGCGGCTCCGCCGCGATCAGCTCGGTCGCGGCCAGGGCCGCGGCCGCGTTGGCCGGGGTCAGCCCGACGCTGTAGACGAAACCCGGCAGCGTGTGGCGCAGCCAGCGCACCATCCGCGCCGAGCCCCCGAGATAACCGCCGCAACTGGCGAAGGCCTTGGAGAGGGTGCCCATCCACAGGTCCACGTCGGACCGCTCGACGCCGAAGAACTCGCCCACGCCCCGGCCGTGTTCGCCGACCGTGCCGATGCTGTGCGCCTCGTCCACCATCAGCAGCGCGCCGTAACGCTTCTTCAGCTCGATCACGGCGGGCAGGTCGACGAGGTCGCCGTCCATGCTGTAGGCGCCCTCGACCGCGATCAACACCCTCCGGAACCGCGACCGGTTGAGCCGCAGCATGTGTTCCAGCTGACCGATGTCGTTGTGGGCGAACGGCCGCCGCGCCGCCCCGGACAGGGCGCAGCCCTGCAGGATGCTGTCGTGGGCGAGCGCATCGTGCACCACGAGGTCCTGCGCGCCGACGAGGTGCCCTATCGCGGTGACGTTGGTGGCGTGGCCGCTCACCAGGGTCAGACAGTCCCCGACGCCGAGGAACTCGGCGAGCGCCCGCTCCAGCCGGACCATCAGCTCGCGTTCACCCGACAGCACCCGGCTCGCGGAGACCGAGGTCCCGTACCGGTCGACCGCCCGGTGCGCGGCCTCGTTGACCGCCGGATGTCCGGAGATCCCCAGGTAGTTGTAGCTCCCGAAGGACAGGTACGGACGCCCCCCGATCACCGTGGTGTCGCGGATGTTGCCCTCGTGGACCCGGAAGTACGGGTACTGCGCACCGCTGTCCGCGATCGCGCCCAGGCGTTCCTCGAACCGGCCCACCTCAGGGAAGTCGTCGACGCTCGCCGTCCCGGCGCCCCATTCCGGGAGCGCCTCCCGGGGCGGCGGCTGCGCGGGAGGGGCCGGCTCGGCGCGGTCAGGATCGACCAGTGCGATCAGCCGGCCGACGGTCAGGTCGGGCGAGAACAGCTCTTCGGCGCGGAAGCCGGGCACGCGCCTGCCGATGCCGACCTCCAGCTCCTGCAGCATCAGGGAGTCGAAGCCGAGATCGGTCACCAGGGTCATCCGCTCGCTCAGGTCGGAGAGCGGGAAGACTCCGGTCCGCGACACCTCTTCGAGGACGACGGCCGCGGCGGACGGTCCGTCGGGCCGCGGCGGGGCCACGGGCGGGACCTCGAGCGGAACCGCGGGCGCCGCCCCGGGCGGGGCCGCCGGTCCGGCCCGGTCCGGCAGCTCGCGTGCCGACTCGTCCACGACCCAGTGCCGGCGCGGGGCGAGCGGACTCGGCGGGAGTGTGCACGGGGGCACGCGCTCGGTCAACGGACGGGGTCCCGGGCGGGCCTCCCCTCCCGGGCCGGCCTCCCCTCCCGGGCCGGGTTCTCCGGTACGGCCCGCCTCGACGGCCTCGGCCGCCGTGGTCAGCCGGGCGACGGCGTCGGCGGCGTCCTGCACCACGACGTCGAGACGTTCCGTGAGCGGCGCCCGGCGGGCCAGGGTGTCCGCCACCGCGTCCAGCGGCGGCCGGTCCTCGGTGAGGGTGTGCGCCAGTTCCCGGGCGTAGCGGGCCAGCCCGGCCCGGTCGCGAGCGCTGAGGACCAGGTGGTGCGGTCCCCCGGACGGTGCCGGGCGGGCCGGCGCGGCGCACTCCTCGACCACCACGTGCACGCCCGTGCCTCCGAAGCCGAAGGCGCTCACCCCCGCCCGGCGCGGCCGGCCGTCCTCCGGCCAGGGGACCGGCTCCGTGGCCACGGTCAGCCGCGCGGCGTCCAGCGCGGAGCGGTCGGCCAGGTCGAACTCCGGCTGCGGCGGTATCACGCCCCGCTGCACGGCCAGGACGGACTTGATGAGCCCGGCCATCCCCGCGGAGTTGAGCGAGTGGCCGATCACCGCCTTCACCGCCCCGAGGTGGGCGGGTGCGGCCCGCTCACCGCGCAGTTCGCGCAGGACGTCGAGCTCGACGGGGTCACCGACGGTCGTGCCGGTGCCGTGCGCCTCCAGGTAGCCCACCGCGTCCGGGGGCAGGTCCGCGTCCCGGTACGCGCGGCGCAGGGCCCGGAGCTGACCCGCCGCACGGGGGTACATGCCACCGTGCACGGTCCCGTCGTTGGCCGTCCCGACACCCCGGATCACCGCGTAGACCCGGTCGGCCGCCGCCAGGGCGTCGGCCAGGGGCCGCAGCACCAGGACCCCGGCTCCCTCGCCGAGGACGAAGCCGTCGGCCCGCGCGCCGAAGGGCAGGCACCTGCCGCTGCGCGAGAGGGCGCCGATCCGGCACAGGCCCACCAGCAGGTCGGGGGCGAGTATCAGCTGGGCGCCGCCCGCGAGTGCGATGCGGGACCGGCCCGCGCGCAGGGCGTGCACAGCGTTGGCCACGGCCATGAGTCCACCCGAGCACGCCGAGTCCAGCGCGTAGCTCTCGCCGTGCAGGTCGAAGACCGAACTGATGGTGTTCGGGCCCATGTTGAGCAGCAGTCCGGCCACCGACGTGCCGTGCAGTCCGTCGACCGCGCGGACGGTCTCCGGCCACCGGGGGTCGGCCGCCCGCGCCCCGAACTCGCCGCCGGTCAGCTGCCGCATCCGGATCTGCATGGTGCTGAGCTCGCGGTAGCCGCTCTCGGTGAGCGCCGTGATGACCGAGGTCTCCTCGCGGTCGAAGCCGTCGGCTTCCCACCCCGCGTCCTGGATCGCCTCGCGGGCGAGGTCGATCAGAAGCCGGTGCTGGGGGTCCATCGCCCTGGCCCGCCGCGGCGGGATGCCGTAGTGCGCCGCGTCGAAGTGGCCCACGTCCGGCAGCAGCGCCATGGTGTCCGTGTAGGCCGACGAGGTGTCACGGAGGCTGTCGCCGAGGAAGGCGGCCATGCGCCAGCGCGACTCCGGGATGGTCGAGAACTGGGTCCGGGGTGCCGTCAGCAGCCGCCAGTACTGGTTCACATCGCGTGCTCCGGGGAACCTGCACGCCATCCCCACGACAGCGATGTCGTCGCGCCGCACGCCCCTTGGGTCCACGGTGGGATCCGTCCCTCTCGCAGCTCTCACCCGGTGACCGCCAGGCGCTCGCGCCACCAGTCCACGGTCTCCTTGACCTGCTGGTCGACGGGGGTGGCCCGGACCGTGAACGCCGCCTCGTAGGCACCCGAATCGACGGTGAACGGGCGGTCGAACTGGTAGCGGATCTCTTTCAGTTCGCGGATCAGCGGGGAGAAGAGCGCGGCCGCGCCCAGCGCGGCCGGCGGGATCCGGCGCACCGCGACCGGCCCCGTGCCCGCCTCGGCGGCCAGGCGGCCGGCCATCTCCCGGACCGACAGCGCGGGCTCCGTCGGAACGTGCCACGGCCGGCCCCAGGCCCGCTCCTCGCCCGCGACCTCGGCCAGGGCCCGGGCCACGTCGGGGAGATAGGTCCAGCTGTGCGGGGCGTCCGGGTCTCCGAGGGTGGAGACCGCCTTGCCCCTCAGCAGGGGTGGCAGGACCCGTCCGGCCAGGTGGCCGCCGTCGGTGACACCGGGTCCGAAGAAGTCCGAGGCCCGTACCTCGACCGCCCTGACCCGGCCCTGCTCGTGCAGCGTCCGTGCCCGCTCCCACACGGCAGCGCGCACCCGCCCCTTGGTGCCGGTGGCGGCGAGCGGGAGGTCCTCGGTCAGGGGACCGTCCACCGGGCCGTAGCCGTAGAGGTTCCCCAGCAGCACCAGGACGGCCCCGGTCGCCTCGGCCGCGGCCAGGGCCGACGAGGCCAGGGGCGGCCAGTCGCGCGCCCAGTGGTGGTAGGCGGGCGCGGCGCAGTGGTGGATCGCGGCGGCGCCCCGCGCGGTCTCGGTCAGCCGCGCGCTGTCGGTCGCGTCGAACGCGAAGTGCTGGATTCCGGGTTCCGGGCTTCTGCCCGACTTGGTGACCACCCTTACGGAATGGCCCTGTTCGGCCAGAAGCCGAGCGGTGGCGGCGCCTGCAGGCCCGAAACCAATGACGACATGAGAGCTCACATACGCACACTAGCGCGAGCCGCCCGCGCCACAGGGGCCACCGCGGCTTCCTCCCCGCCATCCGGACGGACAGGGCTGATAGTCGCCTGCGGACTGCCGGATTACGACGTTCCGCCGGTATGAATATTCCGGTTCGCCGGTATCGGTCACGCGGGCGCGGCACCATGGCTGCTCTCAGTGGGCGGGGCACGCGGGGGGCACATGAGGTTCACGGCGTACGAGCGCGCGCTCGTCGTGGCGGGGCGCATCGCCCGGGACCGGAGGCTCCCGCGACGGGGAGAGCTGTCCACCCGCGGCACCCGGTGGATCGCGTCGCGCATCGACGCCTACACGGACCGGCACGAGGGCCTGCCCCCGCGTCGGCACCGGGAGCTCCTCGAACTCGAAGGATTCCTCGGCGGGCTGGGCATCGCGGACTCGAGGGCCCCGGGGAACGCCGGGGGCTCCTGGGTACACGCGATGCTGATCAGGATCACCGGCCAGCCCCCGGAGCGGGGGGAGCTGCCGACCAGTGACCGTCATATCGCCCGGCTCTACGAGCTGCTGGGCCGCGAGTACGTGCGCTGCGCCGACTGGCCGACCGCCGCCGAGTGCTTCAGCGGCGCGGCGCTCTACTGGCGGCACGTTCCCCGCCACATGCGCCGTACGTACGCCCAGGTGGTCGTCTTCACCATGAGAGCGGGAGACCACGCCGCCGCCCTGGACGGTCTGGAGCTCATCCAAGGCGCGACCCACGGCCCCTCCGCCGCCTTCCACCGGATCGCGGCCCGGATCCTGGACCCCGCGCCCGGGCTCGGCGCCGATGCGGCCGACGGCATCGACCGGGTGCGCAAGCTGGGGATCATCCCCTACACCTACCTCGTCTCCTGCCTCGCGGAGCGGCTCTCCGCCGACGAACAGCCGGAACGGGCCCTGGGCCTCCTCACCACGGCCCGCGCCCGGCTCACCGCGGACCGGGCCGACGACTGGCTGGTCGGGGAGCTGGAACAGACGGCCGCGGTCATCTGGACCGCGCTGGAACGGTACGAGGAGGCCCTCGGCCTGGCCCTGGCCGCCTGGGCGAAGCTGGACGCGCAGCGGTACCGGGCGTGCTCGCACACCCAACGGCTCTCCCTCTGGAAGAACTTCGGGCCCACCCGGCGCGCGGCACTCGTCTCGGCCGTCGCCCTGGGGGACGAACGGACGGTCGCCGAGCTGATCGAGTCGTGCAGACTGCAGTCCCTGCTCGGCGCCGCCGTCGAGATCGATGACGACGAGAAGCTCGCCGAGAGCGGGTTCGAGGTCAGTACCGGCCCCGCGGACGCCGGGACGGACGACCCGGACGGCGAGGACAGCGGGAGGGCCGTCGCGCCCGACCCGGCCGCGGAGGGCGGGCCCGCCGCGGCCGGCGGCAGAGACCTGGTCGTGTCGTCGGCCGTCTTCACCGCGTACAACGACGCCCTGAACTCGACGCTCCTGCACTTTCCGGAGCCCGTCTCCTACCAGGGCACGGCCCTCCTCCTGCCCCACTACCGCAGCGCCCTGCCGCCGGAGGAGGCGCAGGACCTCGCGGCACGGCCCCTGGACGACGCGCTGCCCGAAGGCGTCTTCTGGTCGACCCACATCGAGGACGGTCTCCTCTTCTGGTTCGTCTTACGGGACGGACGGCCCGCCGGGTACGGCGCGCAGGACCTCCGGGAGTTCGACCGGATCAAGCCGGTCCTGCTGGGCCTGGCCGGGCATTCCCAGTCCTCCGAGCGCAAGACGTGGAGCCTGTTCCCGTACAGGCGCGGCCCCGGGGACTTCTACGAGCCGTTCACCCAGCTGAGGAGCTGGCGGTCGGCGGAGGAGCAGATCATCACCCGCACGATCGGGCAGCTCCTGCCGCCGCCCCTCGTCGACGCGCTGCACCGGGCCGGCCTGGACCAGCCGCTCCGGCTCACGATCTCCGCGGCCCGCGAACTGACCTGTGTGCCCTGGGCGATCATGATGGTCCCCGGTACGGAGGAGCGGCTGATCGAGAAGGCTGTCCTGCGGATGTGGACCTCCACACCGACCCAGCTCAAGCGCGCGTCACGCGACTCCCGGCTGCCACCCGGCTCGCCCGTGCCGTTCCTGCTGGCCTGCGACAACCCGGACGGGTCGCTGCGCGAGCGGACCGCCGATTCCGTGGTGAACGAGGCGTCCGTGCTCCTGAGCGCCTCCGGGCCCGACGGCCCCGGGACCAAGGACGTCCTGCTGGCGGCCCTGCACAAGATCGGCCCCGCCACCCACGGGGTCTTCTTCTACCGCGGTCACGCGGAACACGACAGCGACCCGGCCTGGTCGGCCCTGCCCCTGGCCGGGGAGACGTACGTTCAGTCGGGCGAGCTCTTCGGGACGTTCGACGACGGCACGCCCTTCCTGCCGATGCCCACGCGGGTGATCCTGTCGTGCTGTTCCAGCTCCACCGCGTCGGCCCTCGGCGGCGAAGGCATGGGACTCGCGGCGGGCGCGATCCACTCCGGCGCCGACCAGGTGATCGCCACCTCGCTCGACATCCGCGACGCCTCCTTCACCGAGGTCTTCGAGGACCTCCTCGTCCGGGGGATGCTCGACGGGCAGCGGGCCGGCGATCACGCGGACCTGCTGCGGCAGTTGCAGCTGCGGATGCTCACCGAATGGAAGGTCTTCTCGGTGCGCGGGGAGGACCTCGACGGCGAGGAGATCCGCGATCCCCACCCCATCATCTGGGCCTCGTTCCAGGCGTACTGAACAACCGAAAGGACCTCCACCATGATTGCCGTCGCCATGCCGTCGGACATCGCCGATCTACTGGTGGCAGAGGGGCTGGCCATCCGGCCTGGGGGCCGGGGCAGCACGGCCGAGATCA
The DNA here is from genome assembly GCF_045160965.1 of Streptomyces sp. NBC_00207. Taxonomy (NCBI): domain Bacteria; kingdom Bacillati; phylum Actinomycetota; class Actinomycetes; order Kitasatosporales; family Streptomycetaceae; genus Streptomyces; species Streptomyces sp. NBC_00207. Next base: position 1,956,913 of record NZ_CP130715.1, read on the forward strand.
CCCTCGTGGGCATCCAGGCCCTCTCCGCCACCATCAGCCTCCTCCAGGGGCCCGACACCTTCCTCCGGCTCACGGAGCTCGTCCGCACCCGCTTCGGGCGGTCCCCGGAGGCGGGGGGCGCGGTCGAGATCAGGGCCCACGGCGCCAAGGTGACCCTGGAGATCCCGGCCGGCGCGGACGCCCTGACCGTCGCCCGCCGGATCCAGGAACTCCTGGTCGGCGACGACGAGTAGCCGCTCCCGGACGCCGGCGGCGTCCTGGACGCCCCGAACGGCGGCGCCCAGGACGCGTGGGCGGGCTCACAACTCCTCCCCCAGCGGCAGCCGGTGGATGCCCGGCAGGTACTCGTCGAGTTCCCCCGGGGTGAACCGGGACATCCCCACGACGTGCCAGAACTCACCGGCCACGTCGCCCTCGTACTTGTAGCCGCCGGACGGGGTCAGCGCCGCCCAGCCGCCCGTCATGCCCATCAGCGTCGCGCGCAGCGACGGCGGGCCGGCGTCCGCCGGAAGGTTCCAGAGCCGTACGGTGCCGTCCTCGGCGCCGCTCGCCAGCGTCGTGCCGTCCGGGGAGAAGGCGAGGGAGAGCACCCTGCCGGTGTGGCCGACGAGATCGGTGACGTGCTCGCCCGTGTCCGCGTTCCACAGGCACACCGACCGGTCGTCGCCGCCGACCGCCAGCAGCGGGCGGCTCGGGTGGGCGGCCACGGCCCACAGCCGGCCGCCGCGGCCGCGCAGGCGCGGACCCGCCTCCCCGTCCCGCCAGACGATGGCGCTGCCGTCCCAGCTCGCACTGGCCAGCCAGGCGCTCCCCGGCCCGTACGCGACGCCGTACACCCGGTCCGCGTGCCCGCGGCTCCCGCCGAGTTCCTCCACGAGCCGGCCGCTCCTGGCGTCCCACACCCGCACGACGCTGTCGTCGCAGCCGGTGGCCAGGACGTCGGCGTCCGGGCGGAAGGCGATGGAGCGGACCCGGCCCCGGTGCCCGGTCAGGTTCGACACGGGGGAACCGGTGGGGCGGAACCAGACGCGCACGGAGTCGTCGTCGTTGGCGGTGGCGAGCAGGGTGCCGTTGGCGTTGAAGGCCTCCGCCCAGACGTGCTCGGTCTCGGCGTCGAGCTCCCTCAGGTATTCGCCGCGCGCCGGGTCCCACAGGTACATGTCCCCGTCGTTGCTGGCCGTGGCCAGGAGGGGCTCGACGGGGCTGAACGCCGCCGAGACCAGCCGGTCCCCTCGGCCGGAGAGCTCGTCCGTACGCCGTCCCGTGCGGGTCTCCCAGAGCCGTACGACTCCGTCGTTGCCGGCCGTCGCCAGCTGCGCGCCGTCCGCGCTGAAGGCCACGCCGCTGATCCGGCGGCCGTGGCCGCGCAGGATGCGCTTGCCCTGGCCGGTGGCGGAATCCCAGATCTGCGCGCCGCCGTCGTTGCCGACGGTGAGCAGCTGGCTGTCGCCGGGCCGGAAGGCGCACGCCCAGGCGGTGCCCCGGTGTTCGGCCGGCTGCTGGGGGTGGAGGGCGATCGTGTAGCCGTGCGGCCGCCCGGTGGTGACCGTCCACAGGCGGACCGCGCCGTTGCTGTCGCAGGCGGCGAGGAGCTTGCCCTCGTCGCCGAACAGCACCTGGTAGACGGCGCCCGTGCCCCGTTCGAGGGTTCCGGCTGGGGTGCCGACGACGGGGTCCCAGAGCCGTACCTGGCCGTCGGTGCATCCGCTGGCCAGGAGGTTGCCCTCGGGGTGGAAGTCGAGGACGTACACGCGGCCGGTGTGTCCGGTGAACTCGTGCAGCAGCCGTGCGTCGGCCGTCCGCCAGATCCGCACGGTGCCGCCGCGCCCGCCCTCGCCCCGGTCGGCGGTCGCGAAGAGCGTGCCGTCCGGGCTGAACCGGGCGCGGTAGACGGCACCTTGATGGCCCTCTATCTCCCGGACGCAGTGCCCGGTGGCCAGGTCCCAGAGGCGTACTTTGGCGGTCGCGTCGCCGGTGAGCAGGATGCCGCCCGGGCCGTAGACCGCGGTGTAGACGGGCGCGGTGTGGCCGGGCAGCCGGTGCACGGGCCGGCCCGTCGCCACGTCCCACACCGTGACCAGGCCCTCGCGGTCGCCCGTGGCGAGCAGGGTGCCGGCCGCGTCGAACGAGACCGGCCACACCCCGTCGGGGTGGACCGTCAGGCTGTGCCGGCACGCTCCGGTCACCGGGTCCCAGAGTCGCACCGCGCCGTCGGAGCCGCCGGTGGCGATCACGTCGGGCCGGAACTTCACGGCGTACACCCGTCCTTCGTGCCCCTGGAGGGTGCGCACCGCCCGGCCGTCGTCGGCGCCGCAGACCAGGATGGAGCCGTCCTCGCTGCCGACGGCGAGGAGTTCGCCGTCGGTGCTGTACGCGATGGGCTCGGGGAGGCGGCTGGTGCGCATGCCGAAGCCGTACGGGACGCCGACCGCCGAGGGCCGGAACCCGGCGTCCACCGGCATCCCGGGGGCGATCGAGGCGGTCCTGAGCTCGGGGGCCGAGCGCACCGCCTCGTCCATGGTCACGTCGATGAGCGCGGCCCGGTGCCAGCGGCTGCCGGCCAGTACGGCGCCCCGCAGATCGGCCCGGGTCAGCCGGGCCCGGCTCAGGTTCGCGCCGGTCAGGTCGGCGCCGCTCAGGTCGGCCCGGTCGAGGCGGGCGCCGGTCAGCCGGGTGCCCCGCAGCCGGGCGCCCGAGAGGTTGGCGCCGACCAGCCGGGTGTCCGTCAGATCGGCGTCGCCGAGGTCGACTCCGGAGAAGTCGCGGTGCGAGAGGTCCTCACCGGCCAGTCGGGCGCCCCGCAGGTCGGCGTTGGCGGGCACCCGGAGCCGGTCGCTGATCCGGACGGCGTTGGCGCGGGCGGCGTCGTTGATCCCGCGCCCTGCCGGGTCGAGGGCGTCGCGCACCCATCGGGCGCACCGTTCGTGGTCGGCGAGGTCGCAGAAGAACTCGACGGCGAGCTGGCTGAACGGGCGGGCGTGGAGCAGGGTGTGCTGGCCCCGGGCCAGCTGGCGTGCGGCCTCGCGTGCCACCAGCCATTCGATGACGGAGCCGTGGATGAACTGGAACACCCCGTCGTCGCTGCGCACCAGCAGGCTGCCCGCGCCGACGGCCTGGGCCCGTTCGGACGGGGTGAGCGGGGATTCGGTGAGCTCGCTGAGGGTGGTGGCCACGGTTTCGGTGAGCTCGTCGAGCCGCAGGGCGCTGCGGCCGCTCTCCCACAGCCGCCAGGCCAGCGCGGTCACCGCGGCCCACAGCTCGTCGACGGTGAGTCCGGGCGGGGCGCCGGGGCCTCCCTGGCCGCGGAGTTCCTCGTAGCCGAGCCAGGAGGTGAACACGTCCTCGTAGAGCCGGGCGGGGCTGAGCGCGCGGCCCGCTCCGGCGACCGCCCGCAGCTGGTCCTGGCTCAGGTCGGCGACGAAGGAGAGCAGCCGGGGGTTGCGGCAGAGCATGAGCAGGTCGGGGATGTTGCGCAGGAGCTGGAAACGCTGGTCGGCCGCGCGCTCGTCGCCGTAGCTGCGGACCAGGTAGGAGCGGATCTGGGCCGGGGTGAAGCCCTCGACGGAGAGGATGCGGCGCTGCGGCAGCAGGCCGACGCGCTCGCCGAGCGCGGTGAGGACCTGGGCGTGCGACTTGAAGTGCTGGGTGCGGCTGCTGACCACGATCTTGGCGTTGTCCACGGCGGCGTCGAGGAGGACCTGGAGGTGGTCGGCGGCCCGGTCGTAGCTGACCCGGTGGACCAGTTCGTCGAATCCGTCGAAGAGCAGGACGACGCGGCCCTGGGCGAGCATGTAGCGCAGGGCCCGCAGGTCGATGGTGTCGACGTCGTGTCCGGCCAGGTGTGCGGCGACCAGGCCCTCGAGGCTGTGCGCACGGTCGAGGGTGTTGAGCGGGATCAGCAGCGGGGTCAGGTGGGGGAGGTGTTCGGGGATGCGCCGGGCCAGCTCGCGCAGGGCGAAGGTCTTGCCGTGTCCGAAGTCGCCGAGGAGCAGGACGAAGCGGCCGTGGTCGGACTCCAGCAGCTCCAGCAGCTCCTCGACGAGTCCGTCACGTTCCTGTCCGGCACGGTCCTGGCCGTCGCCGCGGTCGGCGTCGCGGTAGCGCTGGGGGAGGTAGAGGCCCGGGGCGTACTGTTCGCTCGCGGCGAGCCGGGCGGTCTGGGCGGCGACGTAGCCGCGCAGGTCGAGAAGGCCCTGGAACTCGATGAAACTGCGCACCCGGACCCGGACGCCGTGGCCGGCGGCCCGCTGCCGCAGCCCGCTGGCGGGGGCGTCGCCCGCGTACACCAGGACGGCCTCGGAACCGGTGTCGGTCGCGTGCACCTGGGCGATGAAGCGGTCGATCTCGTCCTCGGTGGGGGTGCCGGGGTGGACGGCGATGCGCTGCTGCTGCACCACGCCGTCCTCCGGCTCCTGCCAGGTGGCCATGATCTGCGCGATGTCGGCCGGTTCGCGGCGCGGGACGTCGCGCAGCCGTACGCCCTCCCTGCGCACCCGGCAGATCTCCTTCACCCGCTCGATGAGGGAGGCGGCCGGGTCCTCCAGGGGGGCCCTGCCCTGCGGGTGCTCGACGGTGATGACGGCGGGCAGGTCGGGGACGGGGAAGACGCGGCGGGTCTGCCTCCAGTCGCCGGGGAAGTACTCGGCCTCGGCCGTGATCCGGTCGTCCCAGCGGGTGACCCCGTCCGCGGTGACCCGGAGGAGCTGGAAGCGGGCGGGGGCGGCGGAGCCGAACAGCGGCAGTTCGCCGGCGGCGCCGGGCAGCTGGGTGCGGCTGGGGACGCCGGTGAGGGTGCGCGGGCCGCCGGTCGGGCCGTGCAGCAGCAGGTGCAGCCGCGGGGCGGCCAGCCTGGCGAGGGTGTCGGCGTCCCGCAGACCGCCGGGGCCGCCGATCGCGTCGCCGGGGCGGCGGCCGTCGGTGAGCGGGTGGCGGAGCGCGCCGATGCGCAGCCAGCCCTCCTCTTCGTAGCGGCGCATGGCCTCGGCGAACCAGGCGGCCTGGTCGCGGCCGATGTACCCGTACTGCTCCTCGGGGCGGTGGCTGTAGGCCATGGAGGAGTTGAAGCCGGCGACGACCGTGCTCAGTTCCGGCACGGGGAAGAGGGTCCAGGGCTGATCGCTGTCGAAGACGGTGTCCAGGCCCTGGTAGAGGCCGCGGAAGAGCCGGGTGTAGTGGCGCCACTTGGGCCAGTACGGCGGCTGCGGCGCGACCTCGTCGGCCTCGCAGGTGTGGAAGTAGGCCTGGGACGCGGCCTGGTTCACGTCCTGGGCGCCCGGCACCACCATCACGCGCTGCGGGGACAGGTCGAGCTGGGACCGCAGGGTGGTCAGGAAGCTGAGGGCCTGGTCGCACTCGCGCGGGCTGCCGGACGCGGTGAGGTCCCCGGTCACCACCATCAGGTCGGGGGCGGGCGCGCCCGCGTCCCTGAGCATGATCAGGTCGCCGCGGATCTGCCGGCTGAGCGAGTCGGGCTCACGGCCGCGCCCGAAGTCCGGTCCGGCCAGGTGCAGGACGGTCACGGCGTCCTGGGCCCGGCCGCCGCCGGCCGCGGAGTCCTGCGGGTAGAGCGGCGCCCGGGCCGGCCGCCTGCGCCCGGCCCAGCCGGGGCCGGCGAGTGCGCTCGGCTGCGGCTGGGCCGGGTTCGGCTGCTCCGGGTGGCGGACGGGGACGGGGCCGCTGCCCGGATAGCCGGGCCGCCGGCCCGGGCGGGCGTGTCCGTCGACGGCCTGCTCGACCCGGGTCAGCAGCAGGGAGCGGGCGGCGTCGATGTCGGCCACGCCCACCAGGTCGACGTAGGTGATGGTGGCGAGCAGTCCCTCGATCGGCATCTCGTCGACCCGCACGGTCAGCAGCCGTCGTTCGGGGGACTCGGGCGATGCGCGGAGCGCGGCCTGCCATTCCATGCGCCCGTAGGTGGAGCGTTCGTAATGGCGGGACAGTACGGCGATCACGGCCCGGGATTCGCTGACGCCGCGGTCCATGAAGTCTATGAAATTGGTTCCCGGTACGAAGTCCCAGGCCTGCACGACCGTGCGGTAGCCGGCTTCCTCCAGGGTCCAGGCGATCCAGGCCGCCCACGGCTCGTCGGCCGGGGAGTAGCTGATGAAGAAGTCGAATTCTCTTGCGGGAGCGCCGAATTGCCCATCCGTCATCATGAGAACCATGGTAGGAGTTACCCCGCCCGAGCGGGCCTGTCCGAATCCATCCGGGCCGCCTGACGGCCGACCGCGCGTACGTGCGAATCTGTTCGACGTGTCTCTCCTCAAGCGGCTGCATCCACTGGACTGGCTGGCCGGCGGCCTGCTCGCCCTCGGTGTGCTCTGCGTCACCACGGGTCTGCTGCCCACCGAGCCCGCCGGCGAGGTGATGGGGCGCATCGGTCCGCTGCTGGTGTTCCTCGCCACGGTCATCGTCCTCGCCGAGCTGACCGGCAAGGCGCAGGTCTTCGACGTGGTCGCCACCTGGGTGGCGCGCGCCGGGCGCGGCAGCTACCCCCTGCTGTTCGTCCTGTGCGTGCTGTTCGCGTCGGTCACCACCATCACCCTCAACCTGGACACCACGGCGGTGCTGCTGACGCCGGTGATGCTGGCGCTGGCGACCCGGGTGGGCATCGCGGCCGTACCGCTGGCGATGACCACGGTCTGGCTGGCCAATACGGCGAGCCTGCTGCTGCCCGTGTCGAACCTGACGAACCTGCTGGCCGCGGACCGGGTCGCCCTGGCTCCGTCGGAGATGGCGGCCACCATGTGGGCCCCGCAGCTGGCCTCCATCGCGGTCACGATGGCCTGCCTGTGGGGCTTCTACTGGCGCCTGGGGCGCCGCGGCGCGCTCCGCTACGAGCCGCCGTCGGCGCCGCGCCCGGCGGACCGGGTCCTGTTCCGGGTGTGCGCGGTGGCGTGCACCGGCTTCCTGCTGGCGATCCTCGCCGACGTGCCGCTGTGGTCGGCGTCGATGACGGCCGCCCTGATCGTGGTGGTGGCCTTCGCGGTGCGCGGCAGGGAGGCGCTGCGCCTCTCCCTGGTCCCCTGGCGGCTGCTCGTCCTCGTTCCGGGGATGTTCCTGGTCGTGGAGACGGTCAACGCGCACGGCCTGCACGAGATCCTGGCGACGGCGATGGGGTCCGACAACGGCGTCGTCGGGATGCTGAGGTCCGCGGCGGTCGGGGCGGGCTTCTCCAACGCGCTGAACAACCTGCCGGCCTACATGGCGGGCGAGGCGGCCATTCCCGAGGCCAACCACCACCAGCTCCTCGCGCAGCTGATAGGCGTCAACGTGGGCCCGGTCGTCACCCCGTGGGCCTCCCTGGCCACGCTGCTGTGGTTCGAGCGGTGCCGCTGGCACGGCACGCGGATCGGGCTGGGCCGCTTCCTCGGTACGGGGCTGGTCCTGGCGGTGACGGGCACGCTGGCGGCGACGCTGGCGCTGGCCGCCACCACGTGAGCCACGTCCGGCGCGGCCACGGGCCCGGGCCGGGTCCCGCCACGCGCCGGGCACGCCACGCGTGGGGCCAAGCCATGTGTGGGGTCACGCCACGCACCCGGTCACGCCGCGCATGGAGTCACGCCATGTGCCGGGTCGCCTCGCCGACCTCCCGCAGCAGGTAGGCGAGGGTCTCGCCGCGCGCCGCCACGTAGCTGCGCCCGCTGTCGTCCCCGGCGAAACCGGGCCGGAACCCCGCCCCGGACAGCGTGCGCAGCTCCACCCCCGCCTCGGCCGCGAGCAGCGCCCCGGTCGGCAGGTCCACGCCCTCGGCCCGGTAGCCGACGAAGGCGTCGATCGTGCCGCGTGCCAGCAGGCTCCAGCCGAGCAGCGGCGCCCACAGCTGCAGCACGCGCCGGCAGCGCAGTTCGAGCACGGCCCGCAGCGCCACCGCCATCGGGTCACCGCGCTCCACGGCGTACCCCTGCGTCCAGGCGACGACGGGTCCGGGGCGCGGCAGCGCGGGGTCGGGGCCGGGCAGTGGACCGGAGGCGCCGTGGGCCCCGTGCCCCCTGACCGCGTGCCAGGTCTCCCCGGTGACGGGCTCGTGCACCACGCCCATCACCGGGGCGCCGCCCAGGCACAGCCCGATGCCCACCACGTACGCGGGCAGCCCGATCGCGACGTTGTTGCTGCCGTCCAGCGGGTCGACCAGCCAGGTGCGCTCGCCCGCGGCGTCGAGGAGCCCGGCCTCCTCGGACAGGATCCGGTCGTGCGGAAAGTGGCGCTGGATCCGGCCCAGCACCAGCCGCTCGGAGGCGAGGTCGAGGTCGACCTGCACGTCCCCGGACTCGCCCTTCGTCCGCAGGCAGTACGCCGTACCGAAGCGCCGGCGCAGCAGGCCGCCCGCCTCCTCCGCCGCGGCGACGGCGACCCGCTTCTCGCGGTCGAAATCAGGCCCGCTGTTCGGCATCGATCCTCCTGAGGACGGTGTGGACGCTGCGTACGGTCTGCGCGGTGTCGCACAGCCGGCGGGTCGTACGGCGCGGGCGGCCGTCGAGCGGGCCGAGCGAGAGGTCGGCCTCCCCGGGGACCGAGAACCCGTGCACCAAGGTGGCGGCGGGTTCCGGGCCCTCCAGGGCGGTGGCGTGGAACTCGCCCGCGGCCAGGGTGTAGGTCTCCCCGCCGGAGCTGACCTGGGCGGGCCCGGGCTCGCTGCGCACCAGCAGGTCGGTGGGGCGGATCTCGTCCACGCCGTCGCTCCCGCTGTGCACCTCGAAGACGCGGTGGGTCGCGCCCTCTTCGCCGTCGCCCACCGCGGTCGTCCGTACGGGAAGGTTGGCCACCCGCCCGTACAGCACACGGCTGCGCAGTTCCCAGCTGTGGGCGTGCATGGGCGACGCGTCCGGCTCGGGGCGGTTGCCGGCGTCGAAGAGATGGACGCAGATCCCGCGCGGGCCCTCTCTCAGCAGCGGCAGGCAGAGGAATCCGAGTGGATGCCGAACGGCACGCAACTCCCTTTCACCGGAGGCGATCTGCTCCAGGGTGACAAGGGTCCTTTCCAGCTCGCGGTCCATGGCACGCGCCGCAGCGCATCACCTCCTGTAGGGGTCCTCCGCGTGCAGCGCCTTCTCGATGATCTTGCCGATGTCGCTGTCGGTGAACACGCGGGGCAGCGGAAGCCGCAGGTCGTCGAAGAGCGTGCGCACCTCGTCGACCGTCGGCTCCTGGCCGAGCGGCGACGCGACGCGCAGGTCGAGCACGGTCGCCTGCTCGCGGCTCTGGTGCAGCTCGGTGACGTAGTAGTCGTAGAGCGGCTGGCCCCGCTCCACGAGCAGGTTCACCCGGGACTGGTCGTCCTGGGTGATGACGAGGCAGGTCTCGGACAGGTCGAAGCGCAGGGTCGGCACAGCGGACGACAGGTGCACGCTGATCTCGAGCGTCGTCAGCTGCCGCTGGTACCAGCAGGCGGCGAGGACGGTGGCGTACGACTCCCGGCGGACCCGGTCGGTGGTCCACAGGTCGTCTCCGCGACGCTGCACGCCGAACATCTGGCGGAAGCGGGCGTACGCGGCGCAGGCCCGCTCGTCGGCCGGGTTCACGATGTCGATCTTCACGTTGAGCTGCGAGCGCTGCTCCTTCGCCGCGCGCACGCACAGCGGCAGGGTGACGGCCCGCAGGTAGGTTCCCGTACCGCCCTTGAAATACCAGAGGTTGGTGTGCTGCCGGGCCTTGCGCAGCGCCTCGCCGACCTCGTTGCCCGACAGCGAGCGCACCATGGCGAGGTCTTCCAGGGCCCGGCGGGTCCCGCTCATCGCCTCCTGGATGCTCGCGGGCCGGCGCACCCGCTCCACGATCGACCCGGTCGCGAGCAGACCGAGGACGACCAGGGTGGCGCCGGAGGCCACGTCGTCGCTGACGACGTCACCGAAGATGTCCAGGAAACCGACCGCCATCGCGACCAACAGGGCGACGACGACATCGGCATTGCGCAGCACCCAGGCCACGAAGCGTTCCAGCCGCCCGACATGCGCCGCCATCCACGCACCCCCCTCCCCCACGCGTGCCCCCGATGGTAGGAGATGCTCCGGCGGCGCCACCAGAGCGCACGGGGGAGGGACGGGGCACGGCCGGGGCACGGGACGGGTGCGGACGCCCGTTACGATCTCCCCTCGTGATCAACAAGGGGGAATGGATGTCGAACGCCGACCGTGCCGTGCTGGGCCCGCTGGGGCCGAACGATCCGCAGGAGATAGCCGGTTACCGGCTGCTCGCCAAGATCGGCGAAGGCGGCATGGGCTCCGTCTACTTCTCCCGGACCCGGGGGAACCAGCCGGTCGCACTGAAGGTCATCCGTCGCGAGTTCGCCCAGGAGCAGGACTTCCGGGCCCGGTTCGAGCACGAGGTGCAGGCGGCCCGCCGCGTGCAGGGCTACCACATCGTGCCGGTCCTCGACCACGACACCAGTGGCGAACAGCCTTGGCTGGCAACGGCGTTCGTACCGGGTCTGCCGCTCGACGAGGCACTCGCCTCCCACGGGACGCTGCCGCTGCCCGCCGTGTTCCAGCTGATCGGCTGCACCGCGCAGGCGCTGCACTCCGTACACGCCGCCTCGGTGGTGCACCGCGACCTCAAGCCCAGCAACATCCTGCTCGGTTCGAACGGCCCCTGGGTGATCGACTTCGGGATCGCGCGGGCCACCGACACCACCCAGCTGACCCGCAGCGGCGGGTTCATCGGAACCCCGCAGTACATGTCGCCCGAGCACGCTCTCGGCAAGCAGGTCACCCCGGCCACCGACGTCTTCGCGCTGGGGCTGATCGCCGCCGTCGTGGCCACGGGCCGCCACCCCTACGGCGACGGCGGGGGCATCTCGATCGCCGCCTCGATAGCCAACACCCCGCAGCAGGCGCCGGACCTCAGTGGTTACCCGGACGCGCTGCGGCCGCTGCTGGAGCAGTGCCTGGCCGCCGATGCCGCGCAGCGGCCGCTGCCCGCGGAGATCGCCGAGTGGTGCCGGAAGTCGGCGGGCCGGGAGCTGCGCGATTTCACGGACTGGCTGCCCGCTCCGGTCACCGCGGAGATCGCGCGGCGCGAGCAGCTGGCGCAGACGCCCCCGCAGCCGGCGTACACGCCGACCCACGCCCCCGAGCCGGCCCGGCCGGCGTACGCACCCACGCAGGCCCCCGAGCCGGTCCGGCCCGCGTACGCCCCCGCGCAGGCCTCCGCACCGGTCCACCCGGCGTACGCGCCGACGCAGGGCCCGACGGGCGGCCCGCACTCCCCCGTGTACGGCGCCCCCACCGCCGCTGCCTACGCCGCGCCCGCCGGCCCGGCGGCCCCCGCCTCCGCGGCCCCGGCCGGCAAGGGCCGCAGCCGCGTCCCCCTGATCGTCGGCGCGGGGGTCCTGGCGGTGGCGCTGATCGCGGGCGGTACCTGGTACCTCACGCGTGAGGACGGCGACGCCGGCAAGGCGACCGCGAGCGGCGACAAGCAGAAGACGGCGGAGCAGCCGAAGGACGCGGCCCCGGCGGCACAGTCCAGCGGCTCCCCGGCCGCGCCCCAGTCCTCGGCCCCGGCCTACACCGCGGTCTTCAAGGACAAGCCGCTGAAGCTGCTGGCGGGCCGGGAGTTCGGGCAGCAGTACGACGTCGACCTGGACTTCCCCAAGGTGGCTCCGTTCGGGGAGATCGGCTGGAAGGACCGGGAACTGGGGATGGGCTTCAACGACATCCAGAGCGGGACCCCGTTCGGCAAGAGCAAGGGCCCCACCCCCGAGCAGTGCGAGACCGCGGCGGCCACCAACCCGATCCCCGAGAAGCTGCCGAGCTCGGACCTCTCCGGCGCGGACAGTGCCATCGTCCAGGGCGACCTGCTGTGCACGGTCACGTCCAAGGGCAACCTGGCCATGGTCAAGATCGTCACGATCGAGTCGTCGCCCAGCAAGCAGTACACCATCCCGACGTACCTCACCGAAGTGACGCTCTGGAAGCGCCAGTCCTAGACGTCCCGACGGCTCAGCCGGCCGCGTCGAGGAGCAGCTTGGCGGCCACCGTCGCCCCGTCGGTGCGGAACGCCGCGGCCACGGCTGCGGCGCGGGCACGGGTTTCGGGCGCCAGGGCGGTCTTGAGGGCGGCCGACAGGGACTCGAAGGCCGGGGTCGGACCGTCGTGGGCCGCGCCGATGCCCAGTTCGGCCACCCGGCCCGCGAAGTACGGCTGGTCCGCCCCCTGCGGTACCACCACCTGGGGCACGCCGGCCCAGGTGGCCGTCGTCGTCGTGCCGGCGCCGCCGTGGTGCACGACGGCGGCGGCCCGCCGGAACAGCGCCTGGTGGTTGACCTCGCCGACGACGAAGCAGTCGTCCTGGTCGTCGATCAGGGCCAGGTCGGCCCAGCCGCGGGAGAGGACGGCGCGGCGGCCCTGCGCGCGGATCGCTTCGATGGTCGCCCGGGCGACGTCCGCGGGATCGCGCATGGGAATGCTGCCGAAGCCCACGTACACGGGCGGTGTGCCGGCGTCCAGGAAGGCCGACAGGTCGGCGGGGAGCGGGCGTTCGTCCGGCAGGACCCACGCCCCGGTCTGTATGACGTCGAGGTCGGCCGGCCGCTGCCACGGGGCCAGGACCGGGTCCGCGGCCAGCCACGGACGGTCGGTGAAGACGTGGTCGCGGAGGTTGGCCACGGGCGGCAGGCCGATCGACTCCCGGTGGGTGTTGACCGCCTCGCCGAACACGGCCTGTGCGTCCTGGACGTCCCGGTCCCACAGCTCGCGGTTGTCGGTGGCGTCCGCCGGGAGCGGCCGGCCCGGCCGCGGCATCGGCGGGTGGTGCGGCGACGGCAGGCTGACCGGCTGGTAACTGGCGTACACGTAGCGGATGCCGAGCTTCTCGGCGACGGCCTTCACACCGGCCACGGCCGGCACGAGGCCGGTCGCCACCAGTACGTCGCACCCCTCGGCCGCCGTGCTGACGTTGTCGTAGAACGCGGCGACCAGCTCGGCCGCCCGCCGGGGCACGCCCCCGGGCGAGGGCGGCGTCTTCCCGGTCACCAAGGCGCGCACGGACTGGCCCGTCGGCACCATCTCCACGCCGACCCCGGCCAGCCGCTTCGCGAACTCCTCGTCCGGCGGCGCGCACACCCGGACCTCCGCGCCGAGTTCCTGCAACCGCACCGCGAGACCCACCAGCGGCTCGACGCCCCCGCGCGAATCATAGGCCGACAGCAACACGCGCATCCCGTACTCCCAATTCCGCAGACTCTGACTACGGTTGGAGATTCTGCGGCACGAACGGGATCTTGTGGCAATCCCCCCGGTGCGCTGTATGTTGAGAGCGGCAAGGAGTGATCACCCTCCTTGCCCTTTCCTCCGCGGTGCCGCTCACGCCCCGGCGAACAGGGACACCACGATCAGGATCCCCAGGGCGGACAGCGCGGGCACCTGCAGGCGCCGGATGCGGGCCGTGGCGACCAGGGCCGGGCCGATCGCGCAGGTCAGCACGAATGGCCACGTGAGCTGGAGGGCGGGGGTCCCGGGATCCTGCAGCCAGTCGCCCGAGCGCAGGAGGACGTACGTCATCAGCAGGAGGCAGAGCGGCACGCTGAGGCCCAGCGGGTGGATCCGGGAGATCCACAGGCCCACCGGGACGAGGACGGCCACGATCGCGACGGCCAGAACGAGCGCGTAGAGCGGGTAGTACGTGAGGCAGACGCCCGGCTCGTCCTTGCACACCTTCGCGTCTTCGCTCAAGCCCCAGTTCCATGCGCCGGACACGGCAGCTCCGGTCAGCGCCCCGGTGGCCGCCGCACCGGCTGTGCGCACGGGTTCCCACATGCCTCCGCCTTTCCGCGGAAAGGCCTCCAACGACGTCGAACAGGCCTTGACTGCGGAGACTTTACGTGTGCGGCACATCATCGCGTCAAGGACTGCCTACGAGCGGGACGCTCCCGCCGTGACCGTCGGGCGGGATGCCGGAAGGGCGAAGGCCTCGGCCAGCAGTTCGTAGGAGCGCTGCCGGTCGGACGGGTCGGACGTCAGGGTGTTGATGACGAGTTCGTCCACTCCGTGGGTCCCGGCGAGGGCCGTCAGCACGGCGTGCACCTGCTCGGGTGCCCCGGAGACGAGGGCCGTGCGGTGCACCTTGGCCCGCTCCAGCTCGGCGCCCGTCCACCGGTGGCGGCGCGTGGTCTCGTACGAGGGCAGCGGGGCGTCCTGGCCGAGGTCCTTGCGGGCGCGCCACAGCAGCAGGCTCTGGGCGAGTTCCTCGGCGCGGCCGGCGCTGTCCGCGGTCACCACGCGCACCGCGAGCGCGCCGCCCGCCCGGCGGCCGGTGCCCGCCCGGAACTCGGTGCGGTAGGCCTCGAACGCCTCCCGGCCGCCGGCCGGGGAGAAGAAGTGCCCGAAGGCGAACTCGGTCCCCAGCAGGCCGGCCAGCCGCGCCGACTCGCGCCCCGCGCCCAGCAGCCACATCTGCGGCGGGACCGGTGCGTGCGGTACGACCCCGCCCTCGCCCAGCAGGACCCGCAGCTCCGCCAGCCGCTGCGGGAAGTCGCGCGCGGGGCCGCCCGCGCGGCCGATGCCCAGGTCGACCCGCCCGGGGTGGAGGGAGGCCAGGACGCCGAAGACCTCGGCGACCTTCGCCGGTTCGTAGCGGGGCAGCAGCACGCCGCCGGTCCCGATCCGCATCCGCGAGGTGTGGGCGAGCAGCGCCCCCGCGAGGATCTCGGGCGCGCTGCTCGCGAAGCCCGGGGAGCCGTGGTGTTCGGCGACCCAGTACCGGGTGTAGCCGAGGTCCTCCGCGCTGCGGGCCAGGTCCACGGAGGCGCGCAGTGCCTGGTCCGGGGTGTGGTCCTCGCCGACCGGGGTCTGGTCCAGCACGGACAGTCGCAGGTTCGTCATGGGGATGGCCTTTCAGTGCTGGTGGGCGGGGACGCCGGTGGCCCCCGCCATGGTCGCGGGCACGATCCTGAAGTCCCGTTCGAAGACCAGGTTGTGGAGGTCGGCGGCGGCGATGGCACGCAGCGTGGGCAGCTCGGCGGCGGCCTGTGCGTCGTCGAAGACGTTCAGCGGCCACTCGGAGACCGTCGCCCCGCGCAGGTGCGGGTGGTGGAAGGAGGCGCCGTAGTGCGCGTAGAGGGTCACCGGCGGGATGTCGGCGGCCGACTGCTCGTCCCACCACAGGGTCCAGGCGTGGAAGAGGCTGCCGTCGTCGGCTCGTTGGACCCCGCCGGCGTCCACCACGCCCTGGCCGAGCAGCAGTTCGTCGTTGAGCTCGCCGAGCGCCTGGCGGGCGTACGGGTCCAGCAGTCGTGCGGCGGTGCGGAAGTGCTCCTCCTTGTCCGGGCGGGTCACGGCGCCGCCGTGGATGCCGTCGCGCAGGTCGGCGAAGTGCCGGAGCAGGGCGTCGAGGTTGGGGACGTCGGGGGTCATGTCAGCTCCTTGTGAGGTGAAGGGCGGGATGCGGGAGGGAAGAGGAAGGGGAGGAAGCAGGCCGGGCGGCCTCAGGCGAGGGCGGCGTCCGGTGAGACGAGCAGGGGCAGGGCCAGGCCCAGCCAGCCGCGCAGGGACACCGTCGCGTGCCCGCTTGTGGCGCGGCCGGGCTGCAGGAACGCCCCGTGGCCGGTCTGCCGGAACTCCCGCAGCGCCACCTGCACTCCGGCCGCCCGCAGCAGGCGCCCGTAGCGGTGTACGTCGTCACCGACGGGGTCGAGGTCGCCGGCGGCCATGACGGCCGGTGCGACTCCACGCAGGTCGGAGGCTTCGAAAGGGGTGCTGTAGAGCCGTGTGCCGTCTGCGGCCGCGGGCCGGCCCGGCTGCCGGTAGTCCTGCCAGGCCGCCATCAGGTAGGAGGCCGTGGGGAACATGTCGGGGAAGCGGTGGTAGGAGGCGGCGGTGCAGCCGGGGTCCAGCGGCGGATACGCGAGGACCTGGGCGGCCAGGGGAAGGGCCCGGTCGCGGCAGGCGAGCGCGGCGCAGGCGGCCAAGGTGGCTCCCGCGCTGTCTCCGCCGACCGTGACGGGCACGGTTCCCCCGGCCCGCTCCCGGACCCAGTCGAGCGCCGACAGGACGTCCTCGACCATGGCCGGGTGGCGTACGTCGGGGGCCAGCCGGTAGTCGACGCTCACGACGGCGAAGCCGGAGGACTGGGCGAGTTCGGCGGTGGCGCCGTGCCAGTCCTGGGCGGATCCGGCGCGCCAGCTGCCGCCGTGGGCCCACACCAGCCAGCCCTGCGGGGCTGATGCACCGGGCCGGTACACGCGGGCGGGGAGCGGGCCGGACGGGGAGGGGATCTGGACCTGCTCCCAGCGGACCGCGACACGGCTGATTCCGGCGGCCGAGTGGATGGGTGTTGCCATCGGGGTTCCTTCCCTCCGTGCCTGAGGCCAACGTTCGCTGCCACGGCAGGGCTGTCACAAGGCGGAGTTGCCTTAGTTGCCGGGCTGCTGCTTGTTGCGGAGGAAGAGGGCGGTGGTGAGGGTCCCGAGGACCACGATCACGGTGTTCACGATCACGGCGGTGGTGATGCCCGCGTGGATGTCCGTGTTCGCCGCCGCGATCGCCGACATGATCGGCGTACCCATCGTGATACCGATCTGCTGCGTCATCGTCGCCAGACCCGTCGCCATGCCCTGCTCGTGATCCGGCAGACCCGTCGTCGCCGTCACCATGAACCCGACGATCACCAGCATGTTCCCGATACCACCCGCGAACGTCGCGACCAGCAACAGCCACATCGACGAAGACGTCTCACCCAAAGCGATCAGGCTCAGCGTCGCCACCGCCTGGAGCAGACCACCGGCGATCAGCGTCGTGCGGGTACTCGTCGCACCGATCACCCGCGGAGCGATCGAACCACCGATCACCGTGCCGATACCCAGCACACCGAACGACAGCCCCGCCGTCAGCGGCGAGAAGTCCAGCACCTCCTGCAGATACAGCGTCATCAGGAAGACCAGGCTCGTCTCCGTCAGGAACGCGATCAGACCCGCGATATTGCCCCAGGCCACCGTCTTCTTCTTCAACACCGACACCGGCACCAAAGGCGCAGCACTCTTCGACTCGATCGCATAAAACACCACCAGCAGCACCACACCCGCGGCCAGCCAGCCCAGAGCCGAACCCGAACCCCAACCGTGCTCACCCGCCTGCGTCAACCCGTAGATCAACGCGAGCAGACCCAACGTCACCGCCGTCGCACCCGGCAGATCCAGCCTCGGACGCACCGACGGACGCGACTCCTTGATCACCGCGGGAGCAATGAACAACACCGCAAGCGCCACCGGGACGTTGATGAAGAACGCCCACCGCCACGACAGCAGATCCGTCAGAACACCACCCAGGATCGCGCCCGTCGTGAAACCAGCCGACATCAACGCACCATTCAGACCCAGTGCCTTCTGACGCAGCGGCCCCTCAGGAAACGAGGTCGTCAGCAGGGACAGGCCTGTCGGCGTCACCGCGGCCGTCGCCAGACCCTGGAAGACGCGGGCGATCAGCAGCATCTCCGGGCTGTTCGCCAGACCACCCGCCAGCGACGACAGACCCAGCACCGCCAGACCCACCAGGAACAGCCGCCGACGCCCGAACAGGTCCGCCACACGCCCGAACAACAGCGTGAAACCCGCAGCACACAGAGCGAACGACGTCGCGATCCACTGCAGATTCGACAACGAGAAACCAAGCCCGTCACCGATCACCGGCAACGCCACATTCAGAATCGAGAAATCAACCGCCAGCATGAACTGCGCCACCAGCAGCACCACCAACACCAACCTGAGACGCCCGTCCAAACGAACCGGACCCCCAGCACCACCCCCCGCACCCACACCAACACGCGCACCCTCGACAACCGACATCGCGACACTTCCTCTCGATCACGCAACGAGCTGTTGCGTCATCGACTCTGGACCGGTCGGAGAGGGTTACCCAGCCCCCTGGTTGTGCTGGCGCCGGGCAAGCTAGCACTGCCAGGGCCACCTTCGCGGGCAGCGTTCGGCACCCTCCCCCGGCACACTGGAACGCATGGACACACCCACAGCCCTGGGCGAATTCCTCCGCACCCGTCGCGCCCAGCTCCAGCCCGAGGACGTCGGTCTCCCCTCGCACGGCACCCGCCGGCGCGTACCGGGGCTGCGGCGCGAGGAGCTCGCCCTGCTGGCCGGCGTGAGCATCACGTACTACACGCACCTGGAGCAGGGGCAGAGCACGAACGCCTCGGACAGCGTTCTGGACGCCCTGGCCCGCGCCCTGCGCCTGTCTCCGGACGAGCACGCGCACCTGCTCAACCTCGCCCGGCCGCCGCGTGCCAAGCGGGCCCCGTCGCCCCGGCCGGAGTACGCCCGGGACACCACGCGCCGGCTGATCGGCGCGATGCCGCAGGTGCCCGCCGTCGTCCTGGACGGCCGCAACAACGTGCTCGCCTGGAATCCGCTGGGCCATGCCCTGCTCGCCGGGCACCTCGACTTCGCGAGCCCCGAGGATCCGGCCGTACGCCCCAACCTCACGCGGATGCTCTTCCTCGATCCGCACACCCGGGAGCTCTACACGGACTGGAAGGGCGAGGCCCGGGTCGCCCTGGCGGCCCTGCGCCTGGTCGCCGGTCGCAATCCCGAGGACCGCGCGCTCGCCGAGCTCATCGGGTCGCTCATGCTGCAGAGCCCCGACTTCGCCTCGCTGTGGTCCAAGCACCCCGTACGGGACTGCACCGTCGGCACCAAGACCCTGCACCACCCGGTCGTGGGCCCGCTGACCCTCGACTTCGAGAATCTGCACCTCACCGACGGCACCAACCACCGGATGCTGCTCTACAGCGCCCCCGAGTCCTCCCCGTCCGACGCGGCGCTGCGCATGCTGTCGAGTCTGACGGCCGGTTCCGCCGCCCCGGGCCGGGGAACGCCGAAGCCCGCGTCGGCGGATGCCGACGCGGGCGGGGAGCGGTAAGACTGCGGGTCAGTCCCGGGCGGCCGCGGTGACCGGGGTCCGGTCCCCGGAAGGCTCACGGGCCGGAGCCGGGGCCGGGGCGGGGGCAGGGACGGGCTGCGTACGGGGCCTGGCCCGGCCGAAGCGGCGCATGGCGGGCATCTCGACGAAGCGGAAGAGGAGCCAGCCGCCGAGCAGCGACGCGGCGAAGAAGCCGGCGATCACCAGGAGGGCGACCGGAACGCTGTAGGTGTTCTCACCCAGCAGCGAGCGGAGGTAGAAGATCGTGACGCCCTGGACGAGGTAGAACCCGAAGGACACCTCGCCGAGCCAGACCATGGGCCGGCTGCGCAGGAAGGTGGCGCGGCCCTCCACGTCGGCGCTGGCGGTGGCCCCGATGAGCGCGGCGACGGGGATGATCGTCGCGACGACGAACCCGTACTGGAACGGGGCGACGAGCGCGGCGGCGTAGCCGAGGACCGTGAGCACGAGGGAGATGCCGAAGCCGACGCGGCGCGGCCACAGTCCGGCGAGGACGATGCGGGCGAGCAGGATGCCGAGGACGAACTCGAAGAGGCGGCCGGCAGGGAGCAGGTAGCCGAACCAGAACTGCATCCCGGAGATGGGCGTGATGGTGGACTTCGGGGTGTCGGGGACGAAGTAGGTGGCGACCAGCTGGAGTGCGACCATTCCCGCGATCATCGCGGCGCTCCAGCCCCACAGGGCGGTCCGGCCGCGGAGCTTGCGGATCGGAGCGATGAGCGCCGGGAAGAGCATGTAGAAGAGCAGTTCGCTGCCGAGGGACCAACTGGGCGGATTGACACTGAGGTTGACGGTGGGCTGCGGCCACCAGGTGTGGATGAGGAGAAGGTTCGGGAGCCAGTCGGCCACGCCGGTGACGGCCGAGCCGGCGAAGAGGACCATCGCCGCGGCGAAGACGACGAGGTGGTTGGGGAAGATCTTCAGCAGTCGGCGGCGGAGGAAGGCGGTGACGCGCTCGCCGGGCTTGGCGGCCCAGGCGAGGACGAAGCCCGAGAGGACGAAGAAGAAGGAGACTCCCAGATAGCCGGCCTTGCCGAAGGCGGTGGAGAACCCGTCGGCGATCGAGGCGTCGGCGAAGGGGTTGATGGGCGCATTCGGCGGGATCGGGGAGTCGGTCAGGGACGAGTGGAAGAAGAAGACGGAGAGTGCGGCGAAGAACCGCAGGCCGGTCAGTGAGGGCAGCTTCGCCCGCTTCGCGGCGTCGGGGGACGTCGTGGAGGCCACAGGAATCGCTCTTTCGGGAGTGGGGTTCGTCGGGGACGGCGGCCGGGACCGTGCCCCGCCGTGCGGTGCGCGGTCCCGGCGGCGCGAAGGGGCGTACGGGACTGCCGGGAAGGGCGGAAGGAGCCGCGGAAGGGGCCGTGGGAGGGGCCTACTGCTCGATCTGGTTGCGGTAGACCATGAGCTTGGCGTCCTTGGCCACGTAGTAGTTCTGGACGGAGTAGGCGATGGTGGCGAAGTCGAGGCGGCCGTCGCCGTTGAAGTCGGCGGTGGCGATGCGGGCGACGGACTCCTCGGAGACGCGCCACTTGGCCCAGACGCCATTGGCCGCGTCGATCGCCTTGTAGTACATGACGCCCTGCCACGGCCACGGGCCGCGCAGCGCCACGAGGAACTCCTCGTCCCCGTCACCGTCGAAGTCGGCGCAGACGATCTGGTGGCCGGGGCCCTCGCCGTTCTCGTTGGGGTCGCCGTAGACGTCCAGCAGGACGCGGTTCCATCCCTCCCCGCCCTCGGCCTTGGTGTAGACGGCGACGGTGTTGCCGTGGAAGGGCTCGATGGCGGCGACGTAGGCCATCGGGTCGTCGCCGAGGCGGCCCGCGTTGAGGTCGCCGCTGCCGCGGAAGCCGGTCTGCTCGAACTGCGTGAGCTCGCCCGTGCCGATGAGCTCGCGGATCCACTCCTGACGGTTCTCGTCGAACCAGAGCCAGGTGACGCCCTCGTCGGAGGCCAGCAGGAGGGATTCGAGGTCGGAGCCGGGGATCAGGCCCTGCTTCTTCTCGGCGCCGTGGATCATCCGGAAGTGGCTGTCGTCGATGACGGTCATCGGCCACTCCTCGGCCGTGTGCACGTCGTCGGGCTGCGTGAACAGCACGACCGGCAGGACGGCGTGGACGTCTTCCTTGGCGACGATCGGCAGGCCGATGATCTGGAGCCGGTCGGTGCGGGTGAAATGGCCGGCGCGCAGTCGGTGCATGCCGGTGGCGCGGCCGACGTAGTGCCGCTTCCAGCGCGACTCGTCCTTGTCGGGGGTGCCCGGGTTCTCCAGCCAGTCGATCTTGCCGCCTTCGGTGTTGGCGTCGTGGATCGTGCCGATCGGGCCGTAGAGGTCGTAGCAGACGATGACGTCGGGGTGGCCGTTGCCGCTGACGTCGGCGAAGTCGGCGCCCACGGGCATCTTGATCCGGTCGGCTATCAGCCGGCGGGTCCAGTCGCCGTCGTTGGCGTACCAGTAGATCTCGCCGAGGCGCAGTCCGTAGCCGAACAGGTCGGGCTTGCCGTCTCCGTCGATGTCGGGCGCCTCCAGCCAGTAGCCGTCGCGGAGCTGGTCGGCGACGACCTCGGCGGTGAACTTCGGGGCGCGCAGGACGGTCTCGTTGTTCTTGCCGTTGGTGGTCATCAGTGGTTCTCCAGGGTGGTCGCGAGCGGAGACGAGGACTGGGGGAAGGGGAGGGTGCGCAGGGCGCGGGGTACCGGGTGGTATTCGATGGCGAGCCAGATGCAGTCGGTGTCGGCCCGGTACTGGTGGCGGGGGTAGTGGTAGGTGCACTGGGGGCCGGTGGCGCAGAAGGGGTCCGGGGTGGTGTAGCCCGGGCTCATCAGGACGTCCTGGTAGAGGGAGGCCTGGTCCTCGCTGCGGAACC
This sequence comes from Streptomyces sp. NBC_00207, assembly GCF_045160965.1. Lineage (NCBI taxonomy): Bacteria > Bacillati > Actinomycetota > Actinomycetes > Kitasatosporales > Streptomycetaceae > Streptomyces > Streptomyces sp. NBC_00207. The sequence goes on from NZ_CP130715.1 coordinate 1,978,655, forward strand.
GCTGCATCCGGCCCAGGCCTTGGACCTGGGTGTGCACCTCGATGAAGTCGTGCTGGTTGTGGATGAAGCAGTCGGTGCCGGCGGGGGCGAACCACAGGTTGGCGCGGACGTTGAACTCCCGCTGGTCCAGTACGGTCTCGCGTTCGCCCAGTACGTGGGCCGGGTCGAACAGGACGGTGTTGATGTCGTCCTGCGGGCTGCGGTACAGCGGGGTCTCGTGGGAGAACTCCCCGGGGGCGAGCAGATCGGCCAGGTGCGACCAGCCGGGCTGTTCGACGATGCCGCTGATGTCGGCGTCGTCCGCGGCGGGGCGCAGCAGGAGCAGCGCCTCGGCCCGCTCGATGCGGGTGTCGGCGAGGACCGTCGAGGACAGCGGGGGGATGGTCTTGCGGAACTCCTCGACGATGGTCACGGGGGTCACACCGGGGTTGACCACGATGGTGCGGCCTTCGACGGTGTAGTCCACGGCGTCGCGCACGAGGTCGGCCCTCAGGTACGGGGTGCTGAAGTTCAGCGGGCGTTCGATGGCGGACGGGGTGGCGGTCATGCGGGCTTCCTCTCGGTCAGGTGCGGGCGAAGGCGGCCGTGCGGGCGAGCTCGACGCTGAGCTCGTCGGCGGCGCTGTCGGGGACGAAGGGCTCGGGGGCGGGCCCCAGGCCGAAGAAGTGGGCGAGTGCGGCGACCGTGCGGGCGGTGGCCCGTCCGTCGCCGTACGGGTTGGCGGCGTTGGCCATCCGCTCGTACGCGGCCCGGTCGCGCAGGAGCTCCAGGGTGCGGGCGACGATGCCCTCGGTGGCCGTGCCGACGAGGCGGGCGGTGCCGGCGACGATGGCCTCGGACCGCTCGGTGACGTCGCCGAGGACCAGGGTGGGCTTGCCGAGGGCGGGGCCCTCCTCCTGGCTGCCGCTGCTGTCCGAGACGATGAGGTCGGCGCGGGCCATGAGCTTGCAGAAGCTGAGGTAGGGCAGCGGGTCGACGACGGTGATGTGCGGGTGGCCGCCGATGTGCGGGAGGAGCGCCTCGCGCACCACGGGGTTGCGGTGCAGCGGGACGACGACGCGCACGCCGGGCTCGTCGGCGATGCGGGCCAGGGCCTGCCCGATCTGCGGAAGGTGCGGCCATGCCTCGCGGCGGTGCGCGGAGGCCAGGACGATCCGGCTCGGGTCGACGTCGAGGTCGGCGAGGGCCGGGTCGCCGTAGCTGTCGGCCCGGCCGCAGGCCCAGCGCAGGGCGTCGATGACGGTGTTGCCGGTGACGGTGACCTTGTCTGCGTCGATGCCCTCGCGCAGGAGGTTCGCCAGGTTTCCGGGGGTGGGGGCCAGGTGCAGGGCGGCGACCTGGGCGACGAGCCGTCTGTTGCCCTCCTCGGGGAAGGGCGAGCCGAGCACGCCGCTGCGCAGTCCGGCCTCGACGTGGACGACGGGGATCCGCTGGTGGAATCCGGCCAGGGCCCCGGTGAGGGTGGTGGCGGTGTCGCCGTGGACCAGGACGGCGTCGGCGGGGGCGGTGGCGAAGTAGTCGTCCAGGCCGCGCAGGGACCGGTAGGTGACCTGGGAGAGGGTCTGCTTGGGGGCCATCACTTTCAGGTCGACGTCGGCGGTGAGGCCGAAGGCGTCGAGGGTCTCGTCCAGCATCTGGCGGTGCTGCCCGGTGGAGATCACGACGGGCTCGAAGCGCGGGTCGTCCTGCAGGGCGCGGATGACGGGCGCGAACTTGATGGCTTCCGGCCGGGTGCCGAGGACTACGGCGACGGAACGCATGGCTTCCTCTTCTTTCTGACGCGTTGGGAATCGAGCCGTGGCATGACGCAGAAGGGCGCGGCACGGCGGTGCCGCAGACCTGTTCGACGGGTGGTGGCCAGGGGATCGGATCTCGCTGCGAGGGGCTTTTCAGCTGCCCTCTTCCGGCCAAGAGACAGCTTTCCCGGAGCCGGCCGGGGAGTCAACGAACACCCGCGGCCACTCGAACGGTTGAGCGTGAACGACAGAAGCCCCGCACTCCGGAGACCGGAGTACGGGGCTTCTGACCAGCGGGAACGCGAGGAGCGTCAGCCTCGGGCGGGCTTGATGGACATGGAGTGGCGGAAGAAGTCGGACGGGTCGTAGCGCCTCTTCACCTGCTGCAGGCGCGGGTAGTTGTCCTTGTAGTAGAGGGTCTGCCACGGCACGCCGGACCGGTTGCGGCGCGGATCGGTCACGTCACGGTCGGGGTAGTTGATGTAGCAGCCGTCGGTGCTGTCGTCGATCAGGGGCACGCCACCGGTCGCCGAGAAGAAGTCCTCGTACAGGCCGCGCAGCCAGCCCAGGTAGAACTCGTCCTCGCTCTCCTCCTGCCAGAAGGTCTGGAAGCACATCTTGAAGATGGACGACCGCTGCGCGTTGGCCGTCGCGTCGGGCGCCGCGGCGTTGACCTGGCCGCCGAAGGAGAACAGCACCAGCATGGTGTCCGGATTCTTGAAGTCCGGCCGGCTCATGTACCGGTAGAGCTCCGCGATCTGATGGTCCGTGAAGTTCTTTCTCATGTACGCGGACTTGTGCGCGCCGCGTGAGGTGGGATTGGTGATGACCGGGTTGTTGGTGCCGACCAGTCGGGTCGCCTGGAGCCAGGGCAGGGTTCTGGGCTCCGCGAACTGCGGCATGGCGGGCAGTTCGCCGGTGGCGCGGGTGAGTGCCTTCGGGGTGACCCCGGTGCCGGCCGTGATCGCCGCCAGGTAGTCGTCGAGCAGTTTTCTCGCGTGCGGCACCGTCGCGTCGACCTGGGTGAACATGCCCACGCTGCCGTGCGCCTTGGAGCTGACGTTGAACAGGCTGGACAGGTGGCGGTACGGGGAATCGGGGGCGCTGTTCGCGGCGTGCCAGGCGCCGAAGTTCTTGAGCAGCCGGGTGAATTTCGCCTCCGTCAGCTGCTCCCAGGGGAAGTCGACGGCGCTCACCAGAACCGTCGACGGCGGGGAGATGAGCTGTTCGGAGGGTTCGGAGCCCTTCGCGCCCGGGGAGCGGAACCAGTAGCGGGTCACCAGGCCGAAGTTGCCGCCGCCCCCGCCGGTGTGCGCCCACCACAGCTCGCGGTTCGGATCGTTCTTCTCCCGGGTCGCCACGACCGTGCGTACGCCGCCCTTCCCGTCCGTCACCACGACCTCGACGGCGTAGAGGTGGTCGACGACCAGGCCGTGGGCCCGTGAGAGCAGGCCGTATCCGCCGCCCGCTATGTGGCCGCCGGCTCCGACGCTGTAGCAGATGCCGCCGGGGATGGTGACGCCCCAGCCCTTGTACAGGGCCTCGTACACGTTGATCAGACGGGCGCCGGACTCGACGACGAACGCCCGGAACTTCGGGTCGTACCCGACGTGCGTCATCTCCGAGAAGTCGATGATGACCTCGGTGTCGGGGTGCGCGGCGAAGTCGGCGAAGCAGTGGCCGCCGCTGCGCACCGAGACCCGCTTGCCCGCGCGGACGGCGTCTCTCAGGGCGCGTTCGGCGTCCGCGGTGGAGCGGACCATCTTGATGTAGTCCGGGCGGGCCACGAAGCGCTGGTTGTTGCCGGTGGTCAGCATCTCGTAGCGGGGGTCGCCCGGCCGTACGACGGATCCGGATCCGGCGGCCGCGCCGGGAGCGGCGGAGGCGGCGGGGGCCGTGGCGGCGGCCGCGGGGCCGGCCAGCGCGCCGGCCACCGCCGCGCCTCCGACGACGGCGGCGCTGCGGGTGAGCATGGTCCGGCGATCGACACCGTTCATGTGCGTCTACCTCGACTTCTCTTCGACGATGGAGCGGGTGCCGTACCCGGCACCGGCGGAGGGGTGCTGTGCGGATGGCTCAGGGTGCGGAGTGCTGCTGAGCGGAGTGCTGCTGAGCGGAGTGCTGCTGAGCGGAGTGCTGTTCGGCGGGGAGCTCTGCCGCCGGCAGCGGGCGCGGCCCGCGGCCCCTGCGGTCGAGCCGGCCGGAGAGCGCCGCGGTGCCCAGACCGGCGGCGGCGAGACCGGCGCCGATCCAGGTCGGCGCGGTCCAGCCGAGGCCGTGGGCGACGGCAAGACCGCCGAGCCAGGCCCCGAGGGCGTTGCCGAGGTTGAAGGCCGCGATGTTCGCCGCGGAGGCGAGGGCCGGGGCCCCGGCGGCCTGCTGCATCACACGGGCCTGCAGCGGAGGCACCGTCGCGAAGCCGATGGCCCCGAAGGCGGCCAGGGTGATCGCGGCGGGCAGTGCGGCCTGCGAGGTGAAGGTGAAGACCACCAGCACCAGGGAGAGGCCGCCCAGGATGAGGTACAGGCTGGGCATCAGCGCCCGGTCGGCGGCCCGGCCGCCGAGCACGTTGCCCACGCACAGGCCGACACCGAAGAGGACGAGGAGCCAGGCGACCGCGCCGTCGGAGAAGCCGGCCAGTTCCGTCATCATCGGCGCGAGATAGGTGAAGGAGGCGAAGACACCGCCGAAGCCGAGCACGGTCGTCGTCAGCGCCAGCCACACCTGCGGCTTGCGGAAGACGGCGAGTTCGCCGCGCAGCGCCCCGCGTTCCGGCGCCGGCTGCGCGGGGACCAGCGTGACGAGGCCCAGCAGGCCGACGATCCCGATGCCGGTGACCGCCCAGAAGGTGGAGCGCCAGCCGAACTCCTGGCCCAGGAAGGTGCCCAGCGGTACGCCGAGTACGTTGGCCAGGGTGAGCCCGGTGAACATCAGGGCGATGGCGCTGGCCCGCCGGTCCGGTGCCACCAGGTCCGCGGCGACGACGGACCCGATCCCGAAGAAGGCACCGTGCGTGAGGGCGGCGATCAGCCGCCCGCCCATGAGGGCGGTGTAGTCGCCTGCGAGGGCGCAGAGCAGGTTGCCGGCGATGAAGATGGCCATGAGCACGACGAGCATGGTCTTGCGCGGCAGGCGGGCGCCGGCCGCGGTCATCAGCGGTGCGCCGACCACCACGCCGAGGGCGTAGCCGGTGACCAGCATGCCCGCGGAGGGGATGGACACGGACAGGTCGTCGGCGACCTCCGGGAGCAGGCCGACGATGACGAACTCGGTGGTCCCGATGCCGAAGGCACCGATGGCGAGGGCGAGGAGGGAAGCACGCATCGGCCCGGTCAGATCTGCCGCAGGGCGCCGCCGTCGACGCTCCACTCGGCGCCGGTGACCTGGCTCGCGAGGGGTGACAGCAGGTACGCGACGACGCCCGCGACGTCGTCGGGCGTACCGATGCGGCCGCTCGGCAGCGCGCGCACCACGCGGATGAAGTGGTCGACGGCCTCGTCGGCCGGGAGGCCGAACCGCTCTCCGAGCTGCTCGGCGAAGCCGCCGGGCGCGTCGAAGAGCGCCGTCCGGGTGGGCCCCGGCGAGACCACGTTGGAGCGCACCCCGCGGACGCCGAACTCCGCGGCGAGGGACTTGGAGACGGACAGCAGCGCGGTCTTGGAGGCGGCGTAGTCGACGATGCCCGGGTCGGGGAAACGGGCGGCCTCGCTGGCGACGTGCACGAGGGAGCCCGCTCCCGTCTCCAGGAGCGCGGGCAGGGCCGCTCGGGTCATGCGGACCGCGGAGTGGAAGTTGACGTCGAAGGCGCTCCTCCACTGCTCGTCGGTCACGTCGAGGAAGCCGGTACGGGATTCCAGCGCGCCCGCGTTGTTGACGAGGCCGTCGAGCCGGCCGTGGCGCTCGATCACGGTGTCGGCCACGTACCGGGCCGCGGTGGGATCGGTGAGGTCGGCGGCGACGGTGCTGACCCGATCGCCGAGGGCTTCGGTGTTCCACGGCTTGCGGGCGACGCCGACGACGGTGGCGCCTTCGGCGGCCAGCAGCCGGACGGTCGCCGCGCCGATTCCGGACGACGCGCCGGTGACGAGGTACACCCGGTCTTCGATACGGAGGTCCATCACGTTCCTTGGGAAGAGGAGACCTTGGGGAGAAGGGGGAGGCGGCCCCGGCACGGCGGGGGGTGGGGTGCCGGGGCCGCCTCCTGGGGGAACCCTGAGCCGCGGGGCTCAGGCGGAGGTGAGGTCCTTCGCCGCCTTGTTGCGGAGGAAGAGGGCGGTGGTGAGGGTCCCGAGGACCACGATCACGGTGTTCACGATCACCGCGGTGGTGATGCCCGCGTGGATATCCGTGTTCGCCGCCGCGATCGCCGACATGATCGGCGTACCCATCGTGATACCGATCTGCTGCGTCATCGTCGCCAGACCCGTCGCCATGCCCTGCTCGTGATCCGGCAGACCCGTCGTCGCCGTCACCATGAACCCGACGATCACCAGCATGTTCCCGATACCACCCGCGAACGTCGCGACCAGCAACAGCCACATCGACGAAGACGTCTCACCCAAAGCGATCAGGCTCAGCGTCGCCACCGCCTGGAGCAGACCGCCGACGATCAGCGTCGTGCGGGTACTCGTCGCACCGATCACCCGCGGAGCGATCGAACCACCGATCACCGTGCCGATACCCAGCACACCGAACGACAGCCCCGCCGTCAGCGGCGAGAAGTCCAGCACCTCCTGCAGATACAGCGTCATCAGGAAGACCAGGCTCGTCTCCGTCAGGAACGCGATCAGACCCGCGATATTGCCCCAGGCCACCGTCTTCTTCTTCAACACCGACACCGGCACCAAAGGCGCAGCACTCTTCGACTCGATCGCATAAAACACCACCAGCAGCACCACACCCGCGGCCAGCCAGCCCAGAGCCGAACCCGAACCCCAACCGTGCTCACCCGCCTGCGTCAACCCGTAGATCAACGCGAGCAGACCCAACGTCACCGCCGTCGCACCCGGCAGATCCAGCCTCGGACGCACCGACGGACGCGACTCCTTGATCACCGCAGGAGCAATGAACAACACCGCAAGCGCCACCGGGACGTTGATGAAGAACGCCCACCGCCAGGAGAGCAGATCCGTCAGAACACCACCCAGGATCGCGCCCGTCGTGAAACCAGCCGACATCAACGCACCATTCAGACCCAGTGCCTTCTGCCGCAGCGGCCCCTCAGGGAAGGACGTGGTGAGGAGGGACAGGCCTGCCGGCGTTACGGCGGCGGTGGCCAGCCCCTGGAAGACACGGGCGATCAGCAGCATCTCGGGGCTGTTCGCCAGACCACCCGCCAGCGACGACAGACCCAGCACCGCCAGACCCACCAGGAACAGCCGCCGACGCCCGAACAGGTCCGCCACACGCCCGAACAACAGCGTGAAACCCGCAGCGCACAGGGCGAACGACGTCGCGATCCACTGCAGATTCGACAACGAGAAACCAAGCCCGTCACCGATCACCGGCAACGCCACATTCAGAATCGAGAAATCAACCGCCAGCATGAACTGCGCCACCAGCAGCACCACCAACACCAACCTGAGACGCCCGTCCAAACGAACCGGACCCCCAGCACCACCCCCCGCACCCACACCAACACGCGCACCCTCGACAACCGACATCGCCATACATCCTTTCCATCACAACGGAGGCCCTCGGCTCGGAGGGCCGGTACTGGCCGGGAAGCCGGCTCAGGCAGGGTTCTGCGCCGAGGCCCGGCGCCGTAGTTCTTCGGACAGCTCCTGCCAGCCGCGCGCGCACTGGGCGGCCGCGGCGGCGGCGGTCTCGGCGCGGTACGGGGGTACCGCGGCGACGATCCGCTCCCACTGGCGCAACCCGCTCACCTGGAGATCGAGCATGCGCAGCAGGAGCCTCCCCGCCTCGCTCAACCTGAGCAGGGGGTCCTTGCAGAGGCCGGTGACCAGGGAGGGCAGTGACTGCCCCCCGCCCCGGTCCGGCAGCCGGGGCGGGCCCGGGCTGTTGCCCGAGCGCCGCTGGACGGCCGGCACGGGATCCGCTCCCTGGCCGATCCGGCGGCGTACGTCCCGTACGGTCGAGGGCGCGATGCCCGCCTCCCGTGCGATCTGCCGCAGGGAAGCCGTGGGACGGCCGGCGAGCAGCCGGGCCGCGACCTCACGGCCGCGGACCGGATCGGCCGGCCGTACGCGGCCGTCCTGCCCGATGCGGCCGGGCGGCGCGGGCGCCGGCCCTTCGCGGCGGCGCAGCGCCCCGATGGTCTTGGCCGCCAGCCCGGTCCGCTGCGCGATGCCGCGGTCGGACCAGTCCGGGTGGGACCGCAGGATCCGTAACGCCGCGGCGGTTCGCTCCGCGTGCGTCAGCGGGAGCCCGTGACTGATGTTGGCCTCGACCGAGAGCACGAACGCGTCCTCGGCGCTGCCGTCGAAGTACGTCACTCCCACCGTGTGCTGCCCGCGGAGCACGGCGGCCCGCAACCGGTGCGTCCCGTCGATGATCCGCATGGTCGGGCGGTGCACGAGCAGCGGTGGCAGCGCCCGCCCCGAGTGCGCGAGGTCTTGTGCGTGGCTCTCGTTCACGTGGACCGTGCGGGGGGAGTCCGCCGCGAGCAGCGCGCCGACCGGCACTTCGAACGCGGCGGCGGGGGTGTTCGCCGCCTTCGCCGAGCTCGTCGCGCTGGTCGCGTGCCTCGTGTTCGGCTTGCCCATGAAGTTCACCTCCTTTCGTGCACTCGATGCCTTGGACGCCGCGCTGTTCGTCGGCCCCGGGAAGAAATTACGTAACTACCGTTCGGTAACCAATCGCGCAGCCGAACCCCGTTGAGATTTGGGCAAGTTGGCCAGGAGTCCGTCCGGCGGGGTGGGCGACCGCGGAAGATCCCCGGTCGCCCACCAGGCCGCCGCTCACACCCCTGCGAGCTGCTCGGACCGTACGAACTCCTTGAGCCAGGACAGGAATTCGGGGCCCAGGTCCTCGCGCTCGCAGGCGAGCCGGACCGTCGCGCGCAGGTACTCTCCGCGGTCCCCGGTGTCGTAGCGCCGGCCGGAGAAGACGACCCCGTGCACGGGGCGTCCCGCGTGCACCAGGGTGCGCAGGGCGTCCGTCAGCTGGATCTCGCCGCCGCGTCCGGGGCTCGTACCCCGCAGGACCTCGAAGATCTCGGGGTCGAGGAGGTAGCGGCCGATGATCGCGAGGTTGCTGGGCGCGGTTCCCGGCTCCGGCTTCTCCACCAGCTCGGTGATGCGTACGCCGTCACCGCCCGCCGACTGCTCCACCGCGGCGCATCCGTACTGGTGGATCGCATCCGGATCCACCTCCATGAGGGCCACGACGCTGCCGCCGAGCCGGGCGCGCACCTCGGCCATACGGGCCAGCAGCGGGTCGCGCGGGTCGATCAGGTCGTCGGCCAGGAGCACGGCGAACGGCTCCTGGCCGACGTGCGGGGCGGCGCACAGGACGGCGTGTCCGAGCCCCTTGGGGTCGCGCTGGCGGACGTAGTGGATGTCGGCGAGTTCGGTGGAGGCGCAGACGCTGTTGAGTTTGTCCTGATCACCCCGGCGCTGGAGGGCCTCCTCCAGCTCGTAGTTGCGGTCGAAGTGGTCCTCGAGCGGCCGCTTGTTGCGTCCGGTGACCATGAGGATGTCGGACATCCCCGCCGCGACCGCCTCTTCCACCACGTACTGGATGGCCGGTTTGTCGACCACCGGAAGCATTTCCTTCGGGGTGGCCTTGGTCAGCGGCAGGAATCGGGTACCGAGTCCTGCGGCGGGGATCACGGCCTTGGTTATCTGAGGAGGTGTGGAATTCATGCCGCTGACGCTAGACCGCATCGCGCCGCACGGGCCTGAATTCCCCTGGCTTTGCGCCTACTTGGGCATTTCCGTTTCGGTCGGCCCCTCCGCCGGCTCCTGTGCCGACCTCTGCGCCGGCCTCTCCACCGCCGTCGCCGCGATGCTCCGCCGGACGAGCCACCACAGCTCTCCGAGCTCGCCCGCGGCCTCGCCGGTGCGCCCGCCCCGGCCGCGGCGCGCCCGCGCGACGACACCCCCCACCAGATGCGCCGTCAGCACGGCGACCGGGCGCGGGTCGACCTCGGGGTCCAGCTGCCCTTGAGCGGCGGCCCGCTCCAGTAGCTCCCTGACCTCGGGAAGCCAACAGCAGCACCACTCGGGTCCGGCGCCGGCGCGCTCCTGGGTCAGCCGTGCGGCGGCGCGTACGGCCACATCCGTCTCGACGAGGCGCCCCAGGGCGAGGACGAGCGCCGAGAGGGTGTCCAGCGCGGGGCCGCCGCGGGCCGTCACTCCCTCGACCACTCTGCGGGTGGCACTCCGGCCGGCGTTCTCCACGGCCGAAGCCAGCTCCCCCTTCGCCGAGAAATGAAAGGTGACGGCTCCGATCGAAATGTCGGCGGAGCGGCTCAGCCGGGAAAGCGATGTCCCGTCATATCCATTGCGGTCGAATTCAGCGGCGGCCACCGAGATCAGATGATTACGGGTGCGCACGGCGCGCTCTTGCTTTACCACTGCACTATCACTGCCATCCAGGTCGTTCCTGACTCGCCCGTGCCTCCTCCACGGAGACGGGCGACCTCCAGCGTCACCCCGGTACCGACCCGGCACAACGGCGACTTGACGAAGAAGCACCCCTGTCCCGCCGCTCGGTGACCGCGCCGCGACGGGCGTCGCCGGACCCGCTCACCAACCTGCCGAAGTCGCATCGCGGGCGCCATACGTTCGCTAGAAAAAAAACGAACGTTCTGTATTCTTAACTCAACTACGACGCACGCCGGCGTCCGCAGTGAAGGGGGAGACAGATGACGGCACAGACGAGGACACGAGCCCTGGTTGCCGGTGACACGGGCCTCGACGCGTTCACGGAACGCCTCTTCGGCCACTTACCGCGCGCCGACCAGCGCCGTTGGGCCCGGGTCTACCTGCAGGGAATGCTCACGACCCCGGGCAAGAAGTCCGTACGCAGGCTCGCGGCGTCCGTCACCGAGTCGCCCACCGCCTCCCAGTCCCTGCAGCAGTTCATCAACGCGAGCCCCTGGGACTGGGAGCCGGCCCGCGCCGAACTGCTGCGCTGGGCGGAGGAACGGCACAGGGTGCACGCCTGGACGATCGGGCAGGTGTGCTTCCCCAAACGCGGTGAGCACTCGGTCGGCGTGCACCGCCGCTTCGATCCGGCCGCCGGACGCATGGTCAACTGCCAGTTCGGCTTCTGCCTGTTCCTGTCCCTGGACGGCATCAGCGTGCCGGTCGACTGGAGGCTGGTGCTTCCCGAGACCTGGACGGCGGATCCCGTCCTGCGCCGCCGGGCGCGCATCTCCCCCGGTGCCGTGCACCAGAGCCCCGAGTCCCTCGTGGTGGAGCTCGCCGACGGGGTCGCCGCCCGTACCTCGTCGGCGCGCGTCCCCGTGGTCGCCGACATCAGCCGCCTCGGCAGCGCCGCCGCGGTGATCGGCATGCTCGGCCGCCGCGGCCACGACTTCCTCGTGTCCGTCCCGCCGACCCTCGGCGTCTGCGCCGCCGGTACGGTCCACGGCGGCGACCCGGCCCGCAGGCCCGGACGCCAGTCCACTGCGGGCGACATGGCCCGCCTGGGCAACACCAGCCACCCGTACACCGCACTGCGCACCAGACCCGACGCGGGCCCGCAGCGGCTGCGCATCCACTCGGCCCTGGTCCGCGTACCGGGAGGGGAAACGGGAGCCCTTGGAGCCGCGGGGGCACACCAGACGTACCGGCTGTTCGGCGAACGGCGGCCGGGGCCCGGACAGCGGGTCGGCGGCCCGGTCTGGCTGACCAACATGAGCCGGCACCGGATGGACGACCTGCTCCACCTGGCCCGGCAGTCGGCGCGGGCCACGGCGACGCTCGGCACGCTGGCGGACGAGTTCGGCCTGCTCGATTTCGAGGGCCGGTCCTTTCCCGGGTGGCACCACCACATGACCTTGATGTCAGCCGCGTATGCGTACAAAGGGCTGCCGCCTGCGGTGAGCGCGCGGCGGGAGTACGCGCGGCTCGCATGATCCGGGCCCTGCCGGGGTCCGCCCTCTGGGACCCCGGCTCCGCCGGGCACCGGGCTCCGCCCGGACCTGCGCCTCAAACGCCGGCGAGGCTGAACCGTCAGGCGCGGATGAGCGCCAGGACCTCGTCGCGGACCTTCGCCAGCGTGGCCGCGTCACGGGCCTCCACGTTCAGACGCAGCAGCGGCTCGGTGTTGGAAGCACGGACGTTGAACCACCAGTCCCCGCCCGTCGCCGTCAGACCGTCCAGCTCGTCGACCGTCACATCATCCCGGCCGCCATATTCGGCCTTCACCGCCGCCAGACGACCCGCCTGATCCGCCACCGTCGAGTTGATCTCACCCGAACCCGCATACCGGTCATACGAAGCCACCAGCCCCGACAGCGGACCGTCCTGACCGCCCAGGGCCGCCAGCACGTGAAGCGCGGCGAGCATGCCGGTGTCCGCGTTCCAGAAGTCCTTGAAGTAGTAGTGCGCCGAGTGCTCACCACCGAAGATCGCACCCGTCTTCGCCATCTCCTCCTTGATGAAGGAGTGGCCGACGCGGGTGCGGACCGGGGTGCCGCCGTTCTCCCGCACCACCTCCGGCACCGACCAGGACGTGATCAGGTTGTGGATCACCGTGCCCGTCCCGCCGTTGCGGGCCAGCTCACGCGCCGCGACCAGCGCGGTGATCGCGGAGGGGGAGACGCCCTGGCCGCGCTCGTCCACGATGAAACAGCGGTCCGCGTCACCGTCGAACGCGATGCCGAGGTCCGCACCCTCCGCCAGCACACGCGCCTGCAGATCCACGATGTTCTTCGGATCCAGCGGATTGGCCTCGTGGTTGGGGAACGTCCCGTCCAACTCGAAATACATCGGGACCAGATCCAGCGGCAGACCCTCGAACACCGTCGGAACGGTGTGACCACCCATCCCGTTGCCCGCGTCCACGACCACCTTCAGCGGACGGATCCCCGCCAGGTCCACCAGACCCCGCAGATGCGCCGAGTAACCGGGAAGACTGTCCAGCTCCGTGACCGTGCCCGCAACCGTGCCCGCCGCAACCGCCGGGGCGCCTTCGTCGGACCACTTCTCCACCAGCTCACGGATCCGGGAAAGGCCCGTGTCCTGACCCACCGGCGCCGCACCCGCCCGGCACAGCTTGATGCCGTTGTACTTCGCCGGATTGTGCGAGGCCGTGAACATCGCACCCGGCAGATCCAGCGAACCCGACGCGTAATACAGCTGATCCGTCGAACACAGACCGATCAGCGTCACATCCACCCCACGCGCGGCCGCACCCCGCGCAAACGCCACCGACAGACCCGGCGACGACGGCCGCATGTCATGACCGATCACGATCGCCGAAGCACCCGTCACCTCCACGAACGCGGCACCGAACAGCTCCGCCAACGACTCGTCCCACTCGTCCGGCACGACACCACGCACGTCATACGCCTTGACGATGTTCGAAAGATCGGGCATGTCCACTCCTTCAGGGGGTGACCGGCTGTGTTCCGGACGCTACCCGCCGCCCTCCCCACCACAGCCCGCCCGCCCCCCAACCCGCCGAGGCTTTGGCAGATCGCCTTCAGCCCGGGGCGGTGCCGCCCCGCTCCCGGTACCACGGCGCCGCCGCGCCGAGCCGGCTCAGCGGGCCGGGTCCCGGCTCAATGCCGGCGAGTCGCCATGCCTCGTCGGCGCGGTACCAGTGGTCCCCGGCCAGCAGCGTGAACTGCCGCTCGCTGACCCATCCCGGGGTCGCGGCCAGCGCGTCCAGACATCTGCGCCACGGCCAGTCGGCGGCAGGTCTCGCCGGCAGCACCCGGAGGTCGGCGAGGGTGTCCATGAGGTCGCGGTTGCGCACCGGCACCGGGTGGTGGGCGTGCAGGACGCCCGCGGCTCCGGCCGCCGCGCCGTCGCCGAGCGCGAACGCCGCGATGAGCCGCGCCAGGTCGTCGACGTCGACGAACGAGGCGAGCCCCGCGCCGCCTTCCCACACCGCCGGGACGCGCCGGAAGGCGTCGACGAGAGCCGGTACGACCCATCGGTCGCCCCTGCCCAGCACCAGTCCCGCGCGCAGGACCAGTCCCCCCGCGTCGAGCACCGGCTCCTCCCCCGCCAGCCGGCTGCTGCTGGCCGCCGACACCGGGGCGGTCGTCAGCTCGCCGACGTCCTGTCCCGTGTGCGGTCCCGGCCCGTAGACGGCGCAGGTCGACAGCTGGACGATGCGCGGTACGCCCGCCCGGCGCGCCTCGGCCATCAGGGCCGCGGTTCCCGTGGAGTTGACCGCCGTACAACGGTCGGTGTCCGGTCCGATGTAGGAGGCCAGCGACAGCAGGACGTCCGCGCCCTCGCACACTCCGTGCAGGGATTCCGCGTCGGCCAGGTCCGCGCCGACCCAGCGCCCGCCGTACGCGATGGGGGGACGCGTACGGGACACCGCGCGCACCACGGCCTGCGGGTCCTGCGCGGCCAGCCGGCGCAGGACCGCCGACCCCACGAAGCCCGTCGCCCCGGTGACGACGATGTGACGGGCGCTCAACTCCGGCGCTCCGGCCCCGGATCCGGCTCCTTGGACGTCTGCTGCCGCGTCGGGCGCAGTGTCAGGCGCAGGTTCTCGCGGGTGCCCTCGGTGGCGACGGCGGGGAGCAGGTAGCGCCACAGGGAGGCGATGCGCTGCGGCAGGTCGGCCCGTCCGGTGGACGCCTGGGAGAAGAGCTGTGCGCCGGTGAAGGAGCTGACCAGCACCCACGCCAGCTCGTGGTCGTCGACGTCCGGCTGGAGCTCCCCCTTGGCCCGGGCGAAGCGCAGCTGCTGGCGGAACTCCAGCACCCAGGCCTGGTAGGCGACGTCGTCGCGCAGGCCGAACTCGCCCTGTTCCACGGCCAGTCGGACGCCCGCGCGGAGTACCGGATTGTGCCGCAGCTCCTCGGCGAGGTAGAGCGTGATGTCCACCAGGTGCTGCAGCCCGTCCTCCCCTTCGGGGAAGACCAGGCCGTCGCCCTGGCCGACCATCACGGCGTAGGCGAGCTCCTCCTTGGAGCTGAAGTGGAAGTACATCCCGCCCTGGGTGACGTCCGCCCGCTTCATGATCTTGCTGATGCTGGCCCCGCTGAAGCCGAACTCGTCGAAGACCTCGGCGGCGGCACGCAGGATGGCCGCTTTGGTCTGAACTGCCCTGAGTTGAGGCGCGCGTTGCTGCTTCCGCTCTGACATGGACACCTAATCTCTCTCGACAAAAAAAACGAACATCCTTTATTTTAGGACCCAGCGCCACACAAGCACCAGCTCATGTCCGATGTCCAGGGGGGCTCAACCATGACTGTGTCAGCTGATCACTCCGTCTCGTCCGTCACCGCACTCAGCAGCGCCTTACCGCGGGAGTACGTACACAAGAGCGCACACTCCGAAGTCCTGCTCACCGGGTGGCGCACCGTCGCACCCGACGAGTACGTCGTCACCGCCCAGTGGCCCCGCACCCACAGCTTCTACACGCCGGACGGCGGCCACCACGACCCGCTCCTCCTCGCGGAGACGGTCCGTCAGGCCATCCCGCTCCTGAGCCACGTCGCCTACGACGTCCCCTTCGGTCACCGTCAGATCTGGGACACGTTCAGCTACTCGGCGAACCCGCAGGCCCTCGTCGTCGGCCCCGTACCGGCCGACATCGTGCTCCGCATCAGCTGCTCCGGCATCACGCGCCGGGGCCGAAGACTGGCGGGCCTCACCATGCACGTCACCGCGACCCGCGACGGGGAGTTCCTCGGCACCGCCCAAGCCGGCTTCACCAACCAGCCGCAGGCCGTCTACCAGCGCCTTCGCGGTACGAACGCGGACCTCGACCAGGTGGCCGCCCGCATCATCCCGCTGCCGCCGCCGCTGACGCCCCGCCGCGTCGGCCGCGACCGCTTCCACGACGTGGTCCTCTCCCCGACCAGCTCCGCCCTCCGCACCCAGCTCCGGGCCGACATCAACCACCCGATCCTCTTCGACCACCCCGTCGACCACGCCCCGGGCATGCTGCTCCTGGAAGCCGTGCGCCAGGCCGCGTACGCCTCCGCCTTCCCCCTGCGGGGAGTCCTGACCGACCTCGAGATGCGGTTCTTCCGCTACGCGGAACTGAACTCGCCCTGCTGGATCGAGACGGCCCAGGCCGCCGGGGAGACGACCGCGGGGGGCCGCCATCCCGTACGCGTCCTGGCCCGCCAGAACGGCGAGGACGTCTTCACGGCCACCGCGACGATCACCACCACGGCGCACGCCCCCCTCCGCGCCTACGCCACTCCCTGACCCGCCCGCCCGGGGAGCAACCCGCCGGGAGAACCACGAAGGCGCCTGACCGGGTCCCCGCCCGGCAGGCGCCTTTCCCTTCCCGCGGAGCGCGGGTCGCCGCGGTCAGACCTTCCTGACCACGCTGGACTTGAGCTGCATGGACCCGAAGCCCTCGATCTTGCAGTCGATGTCGTGGCCGTCCACGCCGTCGACGAGACGGATGTTACGCACCTTGGTGCCGGCCTTGATGCCGGTCGGGCTGCCCTTGACCTTCAGGCCCTTGACGACCGTCACGGTGTCGCCGTCGGCCAGCACGTTGCCGACCGCGTCCTTGATCACCCGCTCCCCGGCGGCCTCACCGGGCTCGGCGGACGCGAGCGGCCACTCGTGCCCGCACTCGGGGCAGACGAGGAGCGCGCCCATCTCGTACGCGAACGTGCCGGCGCATTCGGGGCAGGGAGGCAGGGGGGTCTCAGTCACCCCGACAGTATATTTCAGGCCGTTCTCGCAGGTCGGCGCATACGTCCCTGCTCCGGCGTGTGCGAGAGTCCGGTCGGCGCGGTTCACGAGGGGACGCCGGACCCGCCGGGCCCCGCTCTCGCCACCCAGTCCAGGAGGTCCATGTGTCTGCCGCATCGAGCTACGCGTCCGGGGTCTGCGAAGTGCCGCTGCTGGGCGACACGATCGGCGAGAACCTGGACCGCACCGTGCGGAGGTTCCCCGGCCGCGACGCCCTCGTCGACGTGGCCGCCGGGCGCAGGTGGACGTACGCGGAGCTGGCCGCCGACGTCGACGCCCTCGCGCTCGGACTGCTGGACCTGGGCATCGTCAAGGGCGACCACGTCGGCATCTGGGCCCCCAACCGGGCGGAGTGGACGCTGGTGCAGTACGCCACCGCCAAGATCGGGGCGGTCCTCGTCACCGTGAACCCTGCCTACCGCTCCCACGAACTGGAGTACGTGCTCCGGCAGTCCGGGATCCGGCTGCTGGCCGCGGCGGACCGGTTCAAGACCTCCGACTACGCGGCGATGATCGAGGACGTACGGCCGCGCTGCCCGGCGCTGGAGTTCGTGGCCCTGCTCGGCGGGCCCCTGTGGACCTCCCTGCTGGAGCAGGGCCGGCAGGGCGACCCGGCGCGGCTGGCCCGGGCGCAGGCCGCGCTGAGCCCGGACGACGCGGTCAACATCCAGTACACCTCGGGGACCACCGGCTTCCCCAAGGGCGCGACCCTCTCGCACCACAACATCCTCAACAACGGGTTCTTCGTGGGCGAGCTGTGCCACTACACCGAAGAGGACCGGGTCTGCATCCCGGTGCCCTTTTACCACTGCTTCGGCATGGTGATGGGCAACCTCGCGTGCACCAGCCACGGCGCGGCCATGGTGATCCCGGCGCCGTCCTTCGATCCGGCGGCCACCCTCGCCGCGGTGGAAGCGGAGTCGTGCACCTCGCTCTACGGCGTCCCTACCATGTTCATCGCCGAGCTGGCGGATCCCGGCTTCGACGCCTGCGACCTGTCCAGCCTGCGCACGGGGATCATGGCGGGATCGCCGTGTCCGGTCGAGGTGATGAAGGAGGTCATCGACCGGATGGGCATGACCGAGGTGTCCATCTGCTACGGCATGACGGAGACCTCGCCCGTGTCCACGCAGACCCGCGCCGACGACTCGGTCGAACGCCGGGTGTCCACCGTCGGCCGCGTCGGGCCGCACCTCGAAGTGAAGGTGGTCGATCCGCGCTCCGGGCTGACGGTGCCCCGCGGGGAACCGGGCGAACTGTGCACCCGCGGCTACTCGGTCATGCTCGGCTACTGGGAGGAGCCGGAGCGGACCGCCGAGGCCGTGGACGCGGCCCGCTGGATGCACACCGGCGACCTGGCCGTCATGGACGACGAAGGTTATGTGAGCATCACAGGCCGGATCAAGGACATGGTCATCCGCGGCGGCGAGAACCTCTACCCGCGCGAGATCGAGGAGTTCCTCCACACCCACCCGGACGTACTGGACGTCCAGGTCATCGGCGTGCCCGACGCGAAGTACGGGGAGGAGCTGATGGCGTGGGTGCGGATGCGCGAGGGCGCCGAGCCGCTGACCGCGGCCGCCGTGCGGGCGTACTGCGACGGCAGGCTGGCCCACTTCAAGATCCCGCGCTACGTGCACGTCGTGGAGGAGTTCCCCATGACCGTCACCGGGAAGATCCGCAAGGTGGAGATGCGCGAGGCTGCGGTACGGCTGCTGGAACTGCCCTCGTAGGACGGCGCGTTGTCGTTCGCACCTCTGCCGATCCTGTCAGATGATCTTCCGTGGGCCCGTGGACCGGTCGGCCGACCGGTCCACGGCGCCCCGATTCAGCCCTACCGACGACCAGAGGAACACCGTGCCCCTGCCCATGAACCGACGTCTGGCCCTCAGCGCAGCCCTGCTGGCGGTGACGGCCGCGGTGGCTCCGGCGACCAGCGCCCATGCCGCCCCCTCCCTCTCCCCCGATCTCGAGGGGGTGAGCCAGGCGCTGCGCAACACGACCGCCGCCGGAGCGCCGGGCGCCATGGCCCGCTTCAGCGGACCCCTCGGCGTCCGGACCAGGACCGAGGGCGTACGCGACAAGACCACGGGATCGGCCATGGACACCCAGGCCCGCTTCCGGATCGGCAGCGTCAGCAAGACGTTCTCCGCCGTCGTGCTGCTGCAGCTGGTGGCCGAGGGGCGGATCGAGCTGGACGCCTCCGTCAACCGCTATCTGCCCGGTCTGCTGCCCGACGACCGGATCACCGTGCGTCATCTGCTCAGCCACCGCAGCGGCCTGGCGGACTACACCGATGCGATGTTCGACAAGACCGTGCCCGGCTTCGAGTCCGTGCGCAACAAGGTGTTCAGCTACCAGGAACTGGTCGACCTCTCCCTGCGCGAACCGCGGACGACCGTGCCCGGTGCGGCGTACAAGTACTCGAACACCAACTTCGTGGTCGTCGGCATGCTCATCGAGAAGGCCACCGGCAACCAGGTGGCCGCGGAGTACGAGCGGCGCATCTTCAAGCCGCTGGGGCTGCGCAACACCTCCTACGTGCACCCCACCACGCAGATCAAGGGACTGCACGCGCGCGGCTACCTCCACCCGGACGAGGACGGCGCGCCCCTGGTCGACTCCACCGAGCAGACGGTGTCGTGGGCTCAGTCCGCCGGGGCGGTGATCTCCAACCCGGCCGATCTGAACACCTTCACGTCCGCGCTGCTCGGCGGCAGGCTGCTGTCCGCTCCCATGCTGGACGCCATGATCACCATGACCCCGACCGACGCCACGAACACCCGCTTCTACGGGCTCGGTCTGCGTCGCTACGACCTCTCCTGCGGCACGTCGGTCTACGGGCACACGGGTACCGTGCAGGGCTTCTACACGTACGCCTTCTCCACGCGCGACGGCCGGCGCAGCCTCGCCGCCATGGCGAACACCTCGAACAGGGGCTCGGCGAACACCGCCCTCGGCGGAACCCTCGAAGCCGCGTTCTGCGGCAAGCAGCCCGCGAAGCCCACCAAGCGCGGCTTCGGCTTCGCCCCGGCCGAGATGGACCTGCCCGAGCACAACGCGGCGCGCTGACGCTCCCCGGCGCGTCCTGACCCCTCAGCCGTCGCCCGCCGCGTCGTCGCAGGCGGGGCAGACCCGGCTCGCGTACTGCGGGTCGCACCACGCGGAGCCGGGCTGCCCCGGCGGCTGCCACGAGGCCCTCTGCATCGCGAACGTGTCCCGGCCGCAGAACGTCCGCGGGCCGGGCACGGCCGTCATGCCGGGGGCGGCGGGCGCCGCGTGCACGCGGCGCACGGACAGCTCGCCGGCCGCCGCCGGTTCACCGGAGTCGTGCGCCGTCACCGGTTCGCCGAGCTCGTACACGACGACGAATTCGCTCATACCCCGACGGTAGGCCGCCCGCGGGCGTCCCGCAGGACCGACACCGGGAAACCCGCGGCGCGAGCCGGGTACACCTCGGTTCACCCGCCGGGGCCGAGCAGCGTGTCGGGCCGCCGGCGACGGCCGGGTTCGCCATCCTGGGCCGGGGCGCGGAACCGCAGTGGCCGCCGCCCCTCCCCCACGGCGAGAAGGAGCACGGCATGCCGGCGGACGCCATCGGACGTTTCCTCGCGGCTTTGGACCCCGAGCACCGGGAGGCCGTCAGCGGCCGGCCGCGCGAGGAGCAGGAGCGGCTCACGGCCGCCTGGGAGCGGGAGCTGGCGTCGGACGACGAGCTCGACACCCTCGACGAACTGTCTCCTCCCGCTGCCGAGGCCGAGGCGGCCCGCCGCGTCATGGACCGCGAGCCCTGACCCCTTCTAGGCCGTCTCCCCTGGCCCGCCCGCCAGCCGCTCCCAGGCCTGCGCGAACATCTCGTGGAGGGGCGCCGTCGGCAGGACCCGGCCGAACGGGGCACGGATCTCGCTCCGCCACAGCGGGCGCACCAGGTGGCTCTCCAGTTTCGCGGTCTCCAGCGGCAGGTGCGGGGCCTTCAGTTCGCTCCACTCGCCGGGCAGGAACAGGGTCCGGCCGGCCCGCGCCCGCTTGGCCTCCACCACCTTGCCGGTGGCGAGGAGTTCGTCCCGGGCCTGCGTGTGCTGTCGGGCCGACCAGCGGTTCCACCGCCGCACGTTCCGGTCTGTGGGGGTGGCCAGGGCCGCCAGCTGGAGGTACAGGGCGGCGGCGTCCGCGCCCGCGCCGAGCTCCTGCCCCACCCGCGCGACCAGTTCCGGGCAGGACTGCCGCGGGTCCGCCTCGTACGTCCCGGCCGGCAGCGCTCCCGAGCGGGCCCGGAGCATCATCCGCTCCAGCCCGCCTCCGGGCAGCAGCGGCGCCACCCGGTCCAGTGCCTCGGCGAGGCCGGTGATCCCGCGCAGCCGCTGCCACACCTCGGGGCCGGCGACCGCGGCGGGCCGCAGGAAGGCGGCGCCGCCGGGCGTGCACACCACCAGCGGCCCGGAGTCGTACGCGGTCACCGTCACCGGGCCCTCCTCCGCGTATCGGCCCCTCACCACCGGCAGCCGCCCCGGCCCGAACTGCTCGGCGATCGGTATCGAGCTGTCCTGGACCAGCCCGCCGGGCAGCTCCAGCAGCAGCTCCGGGCGGGCCAGTTCGGCCCGCAGCCGCTCGTACAGGGCCATCGCCCCGGCCACTGCCGGATCGCCGACGGGCCGGTCCGTCCATGCCCACACGAGCGCGCTCGCGATCCGCCCGAGGGAGAGGCCCACCGGGGTGCCGTAGGGCAGCTCGCGTCCGGCCGGCGGCACGGCCCTGACCTCCACCTTGTTTCCGTAGCGGGTCGCCGCCAGCTCCCAGCCTGCCGCCTCCGCCGTCGTGTCCTCGGCGGCCTCGTAGCCGCCCGCCAGCCGCCGGGCCCACACCTCGCAGAGGCCGAGCTCGGCCTCCAGGGCGTCGGCCGCCTCGTCGTGCACCGCGGGCTGCGCCCCGATCAGCTCGCGCCACACCCCGGCCATCCGTTCCACGGCCGCCAGGACCCCGCCCGGCCGCCACAGCTCGGCCGGGTCCTCGGGCAGGGCCGCCGCCAGGACGGCCCGCCGGCCCGCGCCCCCGAGCCGCGCGCGCAGCCGCTCGTACGCCTCGGCGGTCGTCGGGGTCGCCTTGTACGGGGCCTTGCGCGCGAGGGCGCGGTCCTCGTCCCGGCCGGGCCGGCCGACCAGACCGGCCACCACGAGCCGGGCCACGGCCCGTCGTACGCCCGTCAGTTCGGCGAAGCGCGCGGCCGCCGGCTCCGGCAGCGGAACCGGGCCGTGTGCGTCGACCGCCTCGACCAGGGCACGGAGCCGGACGGCGTCGTCCCGCTCCACCCGGACGAGCCGTGCCTGCGCGAGCGCGGCCGGTACCGGATCGCCGTCGGCGTCCGCGGTGGCGCCCTCCGTGGTGTCCCCGGTGGTGTGCTCCGCTGCGGGTGCGACGAACCAGCACTGCGAACCGCCGGGCCGTACCGCGGCGGACGCCACGGCCGTACCGCCCGCACGCAGTCCGTCCAGGGTCCCGGCGTCGGCGCGGCCCACCCACCAGCGGCTGCCCGCGCGGGCGAACGGCTGGTCGGCCCAGGTGTCCAGGAGCGCCAGCAGCGCGGCCCGGTCGGCGTCCGGGGTCGGCGCCACCGCCGCCCGCCACGCCGCGGCGTCGACCGTGCCCAGCAGCTGCGACCAGTCGTGCGGCGGCGCCGGCGGGGAGAGCCGCCGGACCTCCTCCACGATCGTCCCGGCCAGCAGGGCGCCGTCGGCGGCCAGCGCGCCCAGCGTCGCCGGCAGGGCCACGTCCCGGGCCGGCCGCTCCCCCTTGGAGACCAGCCCGAACAGCGCGGGCAGCAGCTCGGTGTCCGGCGCGGACCGGCGCGGCCGGGCCGGCGCGGCCTCGGCGAGCAGGGTGACCCGCCGGTGCAGTGCGCGCCGCCGCTCCTCCACCCGGGCGGCCCGCCCGGCCACCGCCGCGACGGCCTCGGCCAGCACCGGGTCGGTGACCTCCGGCAATTCCCGGGCCACTGCCGCGCGCAGCGCCGCCGGGCCGTCGAGGGCGGCCGTCAGCAGGGTGTCCGCCGTCTGCCGTCCCACGGTCCGCAGCGCCCGGGATCCGGCCGCGTCCCGGGTCCGCAGGAGGTACCAGAAGGCCGGCGGCAGGGCCACTCCGCCCGACACGGTGACCTGCCGGGCCGGCCTCACCCGCGGGTTGCGGGGCGAGTGGTGTCCGTCCAGTTCCCACAGCAGGACGCCGTCGGCGGCGTAGGCGCGCACGCCCGTCCGGGTCTGTGCCTCGGCGAGGACCACGTCCTCCACCGCGCCCTCCGGCGCGGCCCACAGGGCCCACGGCTCCTGCCCGGGCCGGTCGATGTCGAAGCGGGCCGTCCGCCCGTCCACGCTCTCCACCAGGTAGTGGTCGGGTGCGTGGTCGCGGTGCCGGGTGCGGAACAGCACCCGGGTCCCGACCAGCCCGTCCCGGCTGCCCAGCGGGGAGCCGTCCAGACCTGCGGGCAGCGGCGCCAGCTGCAGCGCCTCCACGGCCAGGCTCATACCGGTCTCGGACGGTTCCGCGGCCGGATCGGCACTCGCGGGCCGGCCCGGGAAGTCCGGCAGCGGGCTCGCCCCCCGCCGCTCCCCGGTGACCGGGTCCACCACCTCCCACGGCCGCCGCCCGAAGACGGCGTTGGTCCAGATCTGGGAGCCGTCGCCGAGCAGCAGCTCGTCCCCGTCGATGCCCTCGGTGCCGCCGGGTCGCAGCACGCGCGTCCCACCGTGCCGCCCGCCCCCGTCGGCGGTCTCGAACTGGAAGCCGTAGGCCCCGTCCAGGCTGCCGGCGAACGCCACCAGGCCGCTCATCTGGTCGGGGGTGAACGGCTCCGCCGGACGGTCGGCCCAGACGGCGGTGTCGCAGTAGTAGGGGCTCTTCTTGAGGGTCCAGCTCACCAGGAAGGAGCCGCCCACGTAGTGGACGGCGTACATGGTCGCCCCGTCCGGGACGGTGAACCGGCAGGAGCCCCGCACCCCGTCCGGGGCGACGGCGACCGCCCGGTCGCGCCCGAACACCGTCAGCACCGGCCAGGTGGAGGTCACCCCGGCCACCCCGGCCACGCCCGTCACCTCCGGCAGCGCCCCGTCCGTTCCCCCGGACCCGGCGTCCGCGGCATCCGGCCCGGCGTCCGCCGTCCCGGTCCCGGCCTCCGCCGCGAACTGCGCGTACACCGACTCCAGGGCCGGCCAGGCCAGTTCCTCGGGCAGGCCGGCCGCCAGCGAGCGCCGCAGCGCGCCCGCGGCGCCCGCACCGGCGAGGGCGTCGGCGATCCCGCCGAGCGCCGTCACCGTCGGCCGGTCCAGCAGGGTCTCCAGCTCGGCCACGGCCTCCTCGGCCCCCGCCATGCCGCCGCCCGCGACCGTGTCGACGAGCTTGCCGACCCTCTCGGCCACCTCGTGGGCGATGCCCTCGTTGCCCGGCAGCAGCGTCACCGCGGACCCGGGCCGGCGGCCGTGCGCCGCCGACCAGCGGGGCGTCAGACCCGCGTGCACGGTCCCCTCCAGGCGGGGGCCGAACACCGGGTCGGCGGCCAGTGCCGCGAGGTCCCGCCGGGACCGCTCGCCCCAGAAGCGCATCCGCGTCTCCGGACCCGGGTCGACGACCGCGACCCCGGCCGCCAGGCAGGCGTCGAGCACGTCCGCGTCGAAGCCCTGGTAGTGGTGCCGGGTGGTGTGCACCGTCACCGGGTCGCCCGCAGCGCGCAGCCGCGGTCCCAGCCGGCCCACGAGGTCGAGGAATTCCGCCGGGAGCGGCTGGCGCGCGACGCCGCCGCCGGACTGCGCCGCGTACTGGTACATGCGGACGAAGTTCCCGACCCAGTGGTGCAGTCCGCCCTCCGGCACCACCCGTCCGCTCTCCATCGCCTCCGCCGCGCCGCAGCCGATCAGCATCCGCAGCCACGCCCCGCCGTCGGTGGCCCCGTCCGGGAAGACCTCGACCAGCCCGGCCGCGACCGTGTCCGCCGGCCGATGGGCCGTCAGGACCTGCTCCGCGGCGGTCAGCAGCGCGTCCGGCACCGATTTCCTGCGGGTGGCCGACAGGATCGCGCCCACCAGCCGCGCAACCTCGTCGTCCCCGTGCCCGGCCGCCTTCGCGGACGCCCGTACGCGGCGCACCAGGTCCGCCGGCAGGTCCGCGGGCGAGCCCGCCCACGCCGCCAGGAACGCGTCCAGGGCCGCGTGCGCCGCATCCGGCTCCAACGTCTCGGCGAGGAACCGCTGGTGGGCCCCGAACTCCTTGGCGGGCATGGCCCCGCCCTTGGCGAACAGCAAGGCGTTGGCCCGGCGGTAGCCCGGGTCCACCGGCAGCCCGTGCCGGGCCTCGGCCTCCCGCGCCGCTGCGTAGGCCCGCCCGCCGGGCCGGCTCCCGTATCCGATCAGCCGGTGGCCCACCGTGTCCCAGAACCACGGCAGGTGCGCCGGCGGCAGCCGTCGCGCCCGCGCCGCCATCGTGTCGACGAACCGGCCGGGCTTGGTCCGGGAGCGCCCCAGTTCGGAGCGCATGTCCTCGATCAGGGTGCGCGCGGCCCCGGCCGCGTCCGGGTCGTGGGCGGCGGCCCAGTCGGCGTAGGTGGTCGAGACGTGGGTACCCGCGGTGGGCAGCAGGGCAGCGAACGAGGCGATCATGCCTGGGATCGTCGCACGCCCCGCCGACACCGCCGGCACCACGGCCCGGGGGTCCGATCCAGCCGGACTGACGAGTCATCAGGTCATCTGTCCCGGACTCTTGACTCTGCTGCTGCCAGTGGCGATTCTCGTCCCACCGCTTGTGCGGGCCATGACAAACGAGCCACAGCCGTGCCATGCGGCCGTGGCCGTCATGCCCCCGGACGGATCCGGCTCCTCGACCGCGCCATCCACTGACCGAAGACGTGAGTGATGACCATTTCCCGACACACGCACCACAGGCGTAGGCCCCTGGCGGTCCTGTCATTGCTCCTCGCCGTGGTGGCCATGGTTCTCGGCCCCGTGCCCAGTTCCTCCGCCGCCGACCCCGGCTGGTGGAACCCGGTCGCCCGGCCCGCACCCGACTCCGAGATCAACGTCACCGGCGAACCCTTCAAGGGGACCGACTCCCAGGGCCGCGTCCGGGGCTTCGTCGACGCGCACGACCACCTGATGTCCAACGAGGGCTTCGGCGGCCGCCTCATCTGCGGCAAGCCGTTCTCCGAGCAGGGGGTCGCCGACGCGCTCAAGGACTGCCCCGAGCACTATCCCGACGGCACGCTCGCCATCTTCGACTTCATCACCAAGGGCGGCGACGGCAAGCACGACCCGAACGGCTGGCCGACCTTCAAGGACTGGCCCGCCCACGACTCGCTGACCCACCAGCAGAACTACTACGCCTGGGTCGAACGCGCCTGGCGCGGCGGCCAGCGGGTGCTCGTCAACGACCTCGTCACCAACGGCGTCATCTGCTCGGTCTACTTCTTCAAGGACCGCGGCTGCGACGAGATGACCGCCATCCGCCTGGAGGCGCAGAAGACGTACGAGATGCAGGCGTACATCGACAAGATGTACGGCGGTCCGGGCAAGGGCTGGTTCCGGATCGTCACCGACTCCGCGCAGGCCCGCGACGTCGTCAAGCAGGGCAAGCTGGCCGTCGTCCTCGGCGTCGAGACCTCCGAGCCGTTCGGCTGCAAGCAGATCCTGGACATCGCGCAGTGCAGCAAGGAGGACATCGACCGCGGCCTGGACGAGCTGCACAAGCTGGGCGTGCGCAGCATGTTCCTGTGCCACAAGTTCGACAACGCCCTGTGCGGGGTCCGCTTCGACCAGGGCGCTCTCGGCACGGCGATCAACGTGGGCCAGTTCCTGTCCACCGGCACCTTCTGGCAGACGGAGAAGTGCAAGGGCCCGCAGCACGACAACCCCATCGGACTCGCGGCGGCGCCCGAGGCGCAGAAGCAGCTCCCGGCGGGCGTGGCGGTCCCCTCGTACGCGGCGGACGCGCAGTGCAACACGCGCGGTCTCACCGATCTCGGCGAGTACGCGGTGCGCGGCATGATGAAACGCAAGATGATGCTGGAGATCGACCACATGGGGGTCAAGGCCGCGGGCCGGGCCTTCGACATCCTCGAGTCCGAGTCGTACCCCGGCGTGATCTCCTCGCACAGCTGGATGGACCTGGACTGGACGGAGCGGGTGTACCGGCTCGGCGGCTTCGTCGCCCAGTACATGAGCGGCTCCGAGGCCTTCAGCGCGGAGGCCAAGCGCACGGACGCGCTGCGCGAGAAGTACAAGGTCGGCTACGGCTACGGCACCGACATGAACGGCGTCGGCGGCTGGCCCGGCCCCCGCGGCGCGGACACCCCGAACCCGGTGCGCTACCCGTTCCGCAGCACCGACGGCGGCTCCGTGATCGACAAGCAGACCACCGGCGTGCGCACCTGGGACCTCAACACCGACGGCGCCTCGCACTACGGCCTGGTCCCGGACTGGATCGAGGACATCCGGATCACCGGCGGCCAGGACGTGGTGGACGACCTGTTCCGGGGCGCCGAGTCCTACCTCACCACCTGGGGTTCGTCCGAGAAGCACAAGGCCGGGGTGAACCTGGCCGCGGGCGCCGCGGCTTCGGCCAGCTCGTCCGAGTGGAACCCGTTCATCAGCTACGCGCCCTCGCGGGCCGTGGACGGGAACACGAGCACCCGCTGGGCCAGCGACTGGAGCGACGACCAGTGGCTCCAGATCGACCTCGGGACACCGGGCCTGGTCAAGCGCGTCACCCTCGAGTGGGAACGCGCCCACGGGAAGTCGTACCGGATCGAGCTCTCGGGCGACGGCACGAACTGGCAGTCCGTATGGTCCACGACCACCGGTGACGGCGGGCTGGACACGGCGCAGTTCGCCGGCACCCCGGCCCGGTACGTACGCGTCCACGGACTGCAGCGCGGCACCCAGTGGGGGTACTCGCTCCACGAGGTCGGCGTCTACAGCAGCTGACGCCGCCCAGGCGGTGTCCGGGGCCGGGGCCGGCCGGATCCTCACCGATCCGGCCGGCCCCGGCGGCCTTCCCGCCTGCCGCCTGCCCGCCGCCGCACCGCA
Source organism: Streptomyces sp. NBC_00207 (assembly GCF_045160965.1). Lineage (NCBI taxonomy): Bacteria > Bacillati > Actinomycetota > Actinomycetes > Kitasatosporales > Streptomycetaceae > Streptomyces > Streptomyces sp. NBC_00207. Next base: position 2,006,273 of record NZ_CP130715.1, read on the forward strand.
GCGCCCGTATCCCACCGCACGGCACAGCAGCACGAACCGAAGGGAGCGCCCATGGCACGGATGCCGTCGGCCGACCGGCGCCGGCAGCTGACCGAGGCCGCCATCCGCGCGATGACCCGCGACGGGGTCGCCCGCACGACGACCCGGTCGATATCCGCCGAGGCGGGCGTGTCACTGAGCGTCTTCCACTACTGCTTCGACTCCAAGCAGGCCCTGCTCGAATCCGTCATGGCGGTGATCACCGAGCACAGCATCACCGTGGTCAAGGAGGCGATCCAGCCGAAGGCCACCCTCCGCGAGACCGTCCGGGCCGGCTTCCAGGCGTACTGGGACCACGTGTCCGCCCACCCGGGCGAGCACATGCTCACGTACGAACTCACGCAGTACGCCCTGCGCCGGCCCGGGTTCGAGCACCTGGCGCGCCGTCAGTACCAGCTGTACGCCGACACCTACACCGAACTCATCGAGCAGCTCCGCCACCACATGGGTTTCGAACTCCGCGTCCCCGTGACCGTACTGGCGCGCTATCTGGCCGCCATGACGGACGGGCTGACGCTCAACCACCTCGTGCTCGGCGACGAAACGATCTCCACGGACATCCTCGACACGATCACCGACCACGTGGCGGGCCTCGTCGGAGACGACTGCGCCGACGGCTTCGGCGAACGCGGCGACGGGGCCCGGCCGCCCGTCCGGGAGCGCGTCGCACCACCGCGCTCCGCCTGAGGCGGCCGGGTCCCGGATCAGGCGCCGTCGGCGGTGACCTCGGCGCGGACCTGGCGGGCGGCCTCGACCAGGTTCTCCAGGGAGGCCCTGGTCTCCGGCCAGGCCCGCGTCTTCAGGCCGCAGTCGGGATTGACCCACAGCCGTTCGGCCGGGATGGCCGCGAGGCCCTTGCGGAGCAGCGCCGACGCCTCGGCCACCGACGGGATCCGCGGCGAGTGGATGTCCCAGACGCCGGGGCCGACCTCGCGCGGGTAGTCGGCGCCCGCGAGCTCGTCGGCGACCTGCATGTGCGAGCGGGCCGCTTCCAGGCTGATGACGTCGGCGTCGAGGGCCTCGATGGCGTCGACGATGTCGCCGAACTCGGCGTAGCACATGTGCGTGTGGATCTGGGTGTCCGGACGGACGCCGGCGGTGGTGAGCCGGAAGGACTCGGTGGCCCACGCCAGGTAGGCGGCGTGGTCGGCGGCGCGCAGCGGGAGGGTTTCCCGCAGGGCCGGTTCGTCCACCTGGATGACGGAGGTGCCCGCCGCCTCCAGGTCGTTCACCTCGTCGCGCAGGGCCAGCGCCACCTGGCGGGCGGTGTCGCCGATCGGCTGGTCGTCGCGGACGAAGGACCAGGCGAGCATGGTGACGGGGCCGGTGAGCATGCCCTTGACGGGGCGTCCGGTCTGCGCCTGTGCGTACGTGGTCCAGCGCACGGTCATCGGGTCGGGGCGGGAGATGTCGCCGGCCAGGACGGGCGGGCGGACGTAGCGGGTTCCGTAGGACTGGACCCAGCCGTGCTGGGTGGCGAGGTACCCGGTGAGCTGCTCGGCGAAGTACTGGACCATGTCGTTGCGCTCGGGCTCGCCGTGCACGAGGACGTCGATGCCGGTCTTCTCCTGGAAGGCGAGGACCTCCCGGATCTCGGCCTCGATGCGGTCCTCGTAGCCGGCCGTGTCGATGCGGCCGGCGCGCAGGTCGGCGCGGGCCACGCGCAGTTCGTCGGTCTGCGGGAACGATCCGATGGTCGTGGTGGGCAGCAGCGGCAGGCTCAGGCGCGCGTGCTGGGCGGTCGCGCGCTCCTCGTACGGCTGGGAGCGGCGGCCGTCCGCGTCCGTGATCGCCGCGGTCCGGGCGCGCACGGCGGGGTCGCGGGTGACGGCGGAGTTGGCACGGGAGGCCAGGTCGGCCCGGTTGGCGGCGAGTTCGGCCGCGATCGCGTCGGTGCCGCCGGCGAGGCCGCGGGCGAGCGCGGCGATCTCCGCGGTCTTCTGCCGGGCGAAGGCGAGCCAGCGCCGGATCTGCGGGTCGATGTCCCGCTCGGCGGCGGCGTCCAGCGGGACATGGAGCAGGGAGCAGGAGGCGGCCACGTCCACCCGGTCGGCGAGGCCGAGGAGGGTGCCGAGGGTGGACAGGGACTTCTCGAAGTCGTTGATCCAGATGTTGCGGCCGTTGACGACGCCCGCGACGAGGCGCTTGCCGGGCAGCCCGCCGACGGCGGCGAGGTCGGCGAGGTTCGCGGCGGCGGCATCGGTGAAGTCCAGGGCGAGCCCGTCGACGGGGGCCTTGGCCAGCACCGGCAGGGCCTCGCCGAGCCGGCCGAAGTAGGAGGCCACGAGCAGCTTCGGCCGGTCGCCCGGGGCGCCGAGCTCGCGGTACGCGCGGGCGGCGGCGTTCAGTTCGGCGGGGGTGCGGTCCTGTACGAGGGCGGGCTCGTCCAGCTGCACCCATGCGGCTCCGGCCGCGCGCAGGTCGGCCAGGACCCGGGCGTACACGGGCAGCAGGCGGTCGAGCAGGGTCAGGGGCTCGAAGTCGGCGGCGACACCGGGGGCGGGCTTGGCCAGCAGGAGGTACGTCACCGGCCCGACCAGGACCGGGCGGGCGGTGTGGCCGAGCCCCAGTGCCTCTTCGAGCTGGGCGACCTGCCTGGAGGAGTCCGCCGTGAACACGGTGTCCGGGCCGAGTTCGGGCACCAGGTAGTGGTAGTTGGTGTCGAACCACTTGGTCATCTCCAGCGGCGCCACGTCCTGGGTACCGCGCGCCATGGCGAAGTAGCCGTCGAGGGCGTCGGTCCGCACGGCGGCCCGGTGGCGTTCGGGGACCGCGCCGACCATCACGCTGGTGTCGAGCACGTGGTCGTAGTACGAGAAGTCGCCGGTCGGCACTTCGGTGATGCCGGCGTCGGCCAGCTGCTGCCAGTTGGTCCGGCGCAGGTCACGGGCGGTCTCCCGGAGGGCGTCGGCGGTGAAGCGGCCCTTCCAGTAGCCCTCGACGGCCTTCTTCAGTTCGCGGCTGCCGCCCTGGCGGGGGTAGCCGTACACGGTGGCCTGTACTGCCGCGGCTGCGGACTCGGTGGTCACGGAACTCTCCTTCGCGAGCGTGTCTCCATGGACCCGGTGACGGGCCTGGGCTGCGAAGGGGTGCCGGAACGGGCGGACCGCCGGCCGCGCGTACGCCTGAGCTACGCGCCGGAACGATCCGCCTGAAGCACGCCGACCCGCCCACGAGGTCACCGGGAAACCGGGCGCGGTCGTTCGCGCTCGGGCAACGGGCAGGTCTTCGGACTCGCGGGCGCGCCTGCCGGTCTCCCGGCGGGCTCCTACTGGCCGTCGCTTCCCAGGACCGGTTCCGGTCCCAGTGCGTATGACGGCGGTCGTTCCCGCTCACCGCTGCGGGGCAGTCCCGGATTCCCACCGGGTTCCCTCTTACGACGCACCCCGCCCGGCTGACGGGGGCGAACCAGCTGCCCGGCCAGAGTAGATGGCCTTCGCCGTCAACGGACAGGGTTGTCCAATATCCGGATGGCGCGGCGAGACCGGGACACGGAGGATCCCCGCGCCGCCGGGGCGGCGCGGGGATCCGGGGCGGGGAAGGTCAGTACCGGTCCAGCAGGGTGGTCAGGACCTTGTAGAGGACCGATTCCTCATCCGCCACGGCTTCCTCCGAGCGCCAGGCCACGAAGCCGTCGGGGCGGACGAGGACCGCTCCGGCCGCGGTCGTGCCGTGCGCCTCGGCCCAGTCGCCGCCGCTCGACGGGATCAGGTCGGCCTCCGGTCCGGTGCCGATCGCGTAGGCGTCCAGGCGTACGTTCATCCGCTTGGCGACGGATCCCGCCGCGCTGCTCCACGGCGTGCCCTCGGAGCTGAGCAGGACGAAGGAGCGCTCGTAGAGGTCCAGGGTGGACTTCGGCTGCTCCTCCCCCGGGGCGCGGAGCCACATGTGCGGCGCGCGCGTGCCCGGTTCGCCGCGCAGGCGCATCCGTTCGGGAACGACCGGCTGGTCGGGGTCGGTGCCCAGGACGGCGCCCTCGTTGTACCGGTAGCCCATGGCCACGGTCAGGACACCGCCCTGCCGTCCGCCCCCGCCCGGGGCGGGCTCGGGCTGGGCCTCGGGGACCGTCTCGGGGTCGGGCTCGTACCCCGGGTGGCTGTGCTCGGCGGACCGGGCCGAGGCGCGCTCGCTCGTGGCCCGCGCCACCGGAAGCCGCTCGGTCTCGTACGTCTCCAGCAGCCCGGGGCCGGCTGCGCCGTCCAGTACGGCTGCGAGCTTCCAGGCCAGGTTGTGCGCGTCCTGGATACCGGTGTTGGAGCCGAACGCCCCGGTGGGGGACATCTCGTGGGCGGAGTCACCGGCCAGGAAGACCCGGCCGGCCACGTACCGCTGCGCGACCCGCTCGGCCGCGTGCCACGGGGCCTTCCCGGTGATCTCGACGTCCAGGTCGGGTGCGCCGACGGCCCGGCGGATGTGTTCGACGCAGCGCTCGTCGGTGAAGTCCTCCAGGGTCTCGCCGCGGTCGGGGTGCCACGGCGCGTGGAAGACCCACCGCTCGGTGTTGTCCACCGGCAGCAGGGCCCCGTCGGCGTCGGGTTTGGTCAGGTAGCACACGATGAAGCGCCGATCGCCGACCACGTCCGCGAGCATGCGGGACCGGAAGGTGATGCTCACATTGTGGAAGAGGTCGCCGGGACCGGTCTGGCCGATCCGGAGCGCTTCCCGCACCGGGCTGCGCGGCCCGTCGGCGGCGACGAGGTAGTCCGCGCGCACCGTGCTGTGCTCCCCGGTGTCACGGTTCTTCACGAGGGCGGTCACACCGCCCGGGTCCTGTTCGAAGGAGAGGAGTTCGGTCGAGAACCGCAGGTCGGCCCCCAGCCCGGGGGTCACGGACATCAGCACCGGCTCGATGTCGTTCTGGCTGCACAGGCACCATGCCGCCGGGCTGAAGCGGGCGAGTGCGCCCCCCGGGTCGATCTGTTCGAACAGCCACTCCTGGTCTTCACCGGTCAGGGAGCCGCCCTGCAGGATGCCGTGGTTGTCCGCCAGGACCGAGGCCGCCTCGCGGATCCGGTCCTCGACACGGGCGACGCGGAACAGCTCCATGGTCCGTACGTTGATACCGCGTCCTCGCGGGTGCATCGAGGTACCCGCGTGCTTCTCGACCAGCATGTGGCTGATGCCGTGCCGGCCGAGGAACAGCGAGGTGCACAGGCCCACCAGCGAGCCGCCCACGATGAGGACAGGGACGCGGTGGTCGACGTTTTCCTTCATGGCTCTTCCATGCCCTGTACGAGGGCGCTTCCCTCGCCCGTTCACCCGCTTGGTTCTCTCCTCTCGCGCCGAGGGGATTACGGGACAACGATCGGTTCGGGTGGCGCCGCCCCGTGGCGACCGTGTGGTCTCGAAGGAGTGTGAACGATGACAACCTTGTCGGAACGGATATCCCAGTCCGCCTTCGACGGCTCGAGGCTTCGGGTCGTGCTGCTGCTGGATCTGTACGACGGAGCGCAGAACCAGTTCCTGGAGGTCTACGAGCATCTCCGCAAGCAGGTGTCCTCCGTCCCCGGTCACATCCGCGACGAGTTGTGCCAGTCGATCGAGAATCCCTCGCAGTGGCTCATCACCAGTGAATGGGAGAGCGCGCCGCGGTTCTTGGCCTGGGTCAACAGCGAGGAGCACGTCGCGTCGGTGCAGCCGCTCCACGGCTGCGTACGGGACACCCGCTCACTGCGTTTCAGCGTGCTGCGGGTGACCGGCGAGGACTCCGTCCCCGTCGGCTCCCTCTCGCACCTGTCCCCCGATTCCGACTTCGGTCCCGACGCCGCTTCCGCGCACTTCCCGGACCGGTCCGGGGACAGGTCCGGGGACCGGCTGCAGGTCGCGCCGCGGCACGGGGACGGCGTGGTCCGCCACGCCCTCACCTTCACCGTGAAGCCGGGCAGCGAAGACGTCGTGGCGGAGCTCCTCGCCGGGTACACCTCCCCGCAGGCGCAGGTCGACGCGAACACCCGGCTGCGCCGCACCTCGCTCTTCATGCACGGCAACCGGGTCGTACGGGCGGTCGAGGTGGAGGGCGACCTCCTCGCGGCGTTGCGCCACGTGGCCCTGCAGCCCGAGGTGCAGGCCCTGGAGGAGGCCATCAACCCGTATCTGGAACAGGACCGGGACCTCAGCGACCCCGGATCCGCCCGGATCTTCTTCACCCGTGCGGCGCTCCCCGCGGTGCACCACGTGGCGGGCGGCGGCCGCGAGCACGCGGACGTCAGGCGGCACGCGCTCTTCTACCCCGCCAAGAACGGGTGCGGCATGGCACTCGCCCGGCTGCTCGCCGGCCAGGACGAGGCGGCCGTGGACGACCCGACCAGCCCCATCGAGGCCAGCACCCTGTTCCAGCGCGACGACATCGTCGTCCGGCTCCTCGACATGCGCGGCCCGCTCGACGCCCGGCCCGCCCTGACGCTCGGCGTCGAGGGCGGCCACAAGGCGGCCGTGCTGGCCCGGCTGCTCGACAGCGCCAAGGACGGCGTCCCCACCACCGAACAGGAGATCTCACGCTTCCTCGCGCGCTCTGAAATGCGCCTGATCACCGACCGGCGCACGCCGGACCAAGCCTGAGGAGATGGCCGTCATGACCCCTCGACTGACCATGGAAGAACTGGCCGCCCTGATGAAGAAGGGGGCCGGCGTGAACGTCGACCCCGCGGCCATGGCGAGCCGCCCCGACTCGGGCTTCGACGAGTGGGGACTGGACTCCCTCGGGCTCCTCGGCATCGTCGGCGAGCTGGAGAACCGGCACAGCCTGCCCCTGCCCGCCGACGCGGACCGGTGCAAGTCGCCGCGCGAGTTCCTGGACCTCGTCAACAACGCCCTGGCGGCCAAGGCCTGACGCGTTCGGACGGACGGGCACCGCCCGTCCGCCGTGCCGACGCCCCCGAGACCGGCTCGTCCCGCCGGTCTCGAGGCGTTGTGGCGCGCAGGGGGCCCGGAATCACTCCGGCACGGTGCACTCGAAGGCGTGCAGGTACGGGTTGACCGGACGGATCTCGCCGATGACCAGCCCCGCGTCCCGCATCCGGGTGCAGAGGCTGTCCTTGGTGTGCTTCGCGCCGCCCACGTTGAGGAGCAGCAGCAGGTCCATGGCCGTGGTGAACTTCATCGACGGGGTGTCGTCGACCAGGTTCTCGATGATGACGACCCTGGCTCCGGGGCGGGCCACGGAGACGACGTTGTGCAGGGTCCTGCGGGTGCTCTCGTCGTCCCATTCCAGGATGTTCTTGATGATGTACATGTCGGCCTCGACCGGGATGGCCTCGCGGCAGTCCCCGGGAACGATGCCGGCCCGCTCGGCGAGCGGACCGCCGTCCCGCAGCCGGGGATCCGCCTTCGCGACCACACCCGGCAGGTCGAGCAGGACGCCGCGCACCGTCGGGTGCTTCTCCAGCAGGCTCGCCAGTACGTGTCCCTGACCACCGCCGATGTCCGCGACCACGGAGACCCCGGTGAGGTCGAGGAGCTCCGCGACGTCCAGCGCCGACTGCATGCTGGAGGTGGTCATGGCCCGGTTGAACACGTGGGCCGACTCGTGCGCGTCCTCGTGCAGGTACTGGAAGAACCCCTTGCCGAAGAGGTCCTGGAACACGCTCCCGCCGGAGCGCACGGCGTCGTCGAGGCGCGGCCAGGCCTGCCAGGTCCAGGGCTCCGTGCACCACAGGGAGATGTAGCGCAGGCTCTGCGGATCGTCCTCGCGCAGCAGCCGCGACATCTCCGTGTGGACGAACTTCCCGTCCTCGGTCTCCTCGAAGATCCCGTAGCAGGCCAGGGCGCGGAGCAGCCGTTCCAGGGGCCGGGGCTCGGAGTTCACCGCCGCCGCGAGCTCGGCCGCGGTCGCGGGCTCGGACCCGAGGGCGTCGGCCACGCCGAGGCGGGCGGCGGCCCGTACGGCCGCGGCGCAGGCCGCCCCGAAGACGAGCTCCCGCAGGCGCATGCCCGGCTGGGGGGTGTGCGGGGGTACGGGGACGGTGGCGGGGGTGGGAGTGGGGGTGGAACTCACCGTGGTCATACGGCCTCGATTCTTCTGATGAGGTGGAGCACGGTCAGCACATTCCGGCCGGTACGGAGGTCCCGCACCGGTTGCCCACGAACCGGTTGCCCGTTCCGGTCCCCTGGTTGGCCAGGTCGGCCGGCTGGTTGTCCCGCACCACGTTGTCCTGGATGACGTTGTCGGTGTTCGTCGCGCCCACGAAGCTCTTGAACAGCAGGATTCCGCCGGACAGGGGGGAGGCGCCGACGTTGCCGCGGATGGAGTTCCCCCGGACGACCGTCTCCTCGGCCCCGGTGAGGACGATGCCGACGCCCTGGATGTCGGGGAGGCGGCTGTTGCCCTTGCAGAACTTGTTGTTCTCGTGGATCCGGTTGTTGCGGATGGTCATGGCGCCGGCCCCCGGCTCGCCCTCGTCGCCGACGACGAACACGCCGCCGCAGTTGCCGGTGAGCAGGTTGCCGGTGACGGAGAGGTTCCGGACGCGCCTGACCGTGACTCCGATCCGGTTCCCGGTCAGCACGTTGCGCCGGATGACCGCGCCCAGGGTGTCGGTGGCGCCGCCCTCCCGTGCGACGGTGTTGGCGATGAAGATTCCCGACTCGGTGTTGTCGCGGGCGATGTTGCCGCGGAACACCCCGCGGGTGGACCGCTCCTGGGCGATGCCCCAGGTGCCGTTCTTCTCGGAGATCACGCGCTCGACGCTCAGCCGGTCGGTGTAGGAGGCCCAGATGCCGTTCCGTTTGAAGCCCGAGACGGCCAGCGAGCGGATCTTCACCTCGTCCACGCTCTGCTCCGGCGTCCCCATCACGCAGATCCCGGTGTCGGCCTGCGAGCAGGCGGTGGCCGCGCGCGCGGGAGCCGCCGGTGCGCCCGGCGCGGCCGCTCCAGCCCCGGCCTGCGCGTCGGGTGCCGCGGGTGCCGCGGGTGCTGCCGGCGCGGCCTGGGTGACCGGCGGCCTGATCACCGTGCTGGCGCCGAATCCGCGCAGGGTCAGCCGCTTCGTGATCAGCACGTTCTCGTAGTAGGTGCCGGGCATCACGGTGATGATGTCGCCCGGTCGTGCGGCGTTCACCGCGTCCTGGATCGAGTCGCCCGGGTGCACTCGCCGTCCGGCCGCGGCAGCGGGTGGCGCGGCCACGCCGAGGCCTGCGGCCATGACGACTGCGATGCACATGAGGGACTTGATTTGTCGGTTCGTCACGATGCAGAAGTTATGGGCGATGAGGGCGATTCGCCACATTGGGTATGCGTATGGACACATGCCGTGGGCAAACGGCGCAATTTGACGTCCGGAGGAGTGGATCGCGGGACGTGCCGCGGCGGACTTCCGCCGTCGCTCCGTGACGCCTCGTCACCCGGAGCCGGAGACGCGCCCCGAGCCGTTGCCCTCCGCTCCGGGACCGCGCTGGTCGCAGGGGGTTTCCCGGGGGCCCGGCCAAGGGGCAACGGGCAACCCGTCGACCGCCGCACCCGGCGGGGGCAGGCTGAAGTCGTCCGCAGGAGACAAGAGCCACCAGGGGAAATCATGCACAAGATGTTCCGCGGCGCCGCCGCCCTCGCGACCGCCGCCACCGCCGTCCTCGCGCTCAGCGGTTCGGTCGAGGCCAAGCCGGTCGACGCGTGGGCCGGATGCCCGGAGGGGGCGGTCTGCATCTACCCTCAGAACCAGAACCCGGCCGTCAAGCCGACCCACGTCTTCTACTCGTACGGGGCCCACAACCTGAACAACCAGTTCGGGAACCACTGGGTGCTCAACAATCAGTACGGCGGTGCGACCGCAAACCTGTGTACCGGCTCCAACGGCGCGGGCTGCGGCAGCCCCATCGCGGCCAAGACCGGTGTCTACGCCGACCTCACGCCGGTCAACTCGATCCGCCTCAACCGGTAGCACCCCCACGGCAGGGGCCTCCGGAGCCGCCGCGCGGGCGGCAACGGAGGCTCCTGTTCCCGCCATACCGGCAGGAAGATCCAGTCTTCCGCCGTACCCCCGCGGTAGCCTGGGCGGTGCCATCTCGCTGCCTGGGCGCGCATTGCCATGGGGGATGTTTTGGGGGATCCGGACCGCCGGCCGAAGACCGATCACCAGCACCCGTCCGACGACACGTCGGTGCACTTCCCTGCGCAGCTGAGACGTCTGCGGGTGCAACGCGGCCTGTCCCTCGCGGACCTCGCACGGCAGACGCACTACAGCAAGGGCTATCTCAGCAAGATCGAGACCGGCTCGAAGCGCGTCACCGTCGACGTCGCGCGGCGCTGCGACGACGTATTGCAGGCAGGAGGTGAACTGCTGCGGATGGTCCGGGAGACGGGAGCGCCCGAGGCCGGCGCCGAAGGCCCTGCCGACACCGGGCCGCCCGCGGACGGCGAGTGTCCGTACCGCGGCCTGCCGGCCTTCACCGCACGGGACGCCGAGTGGTTCTTCGGCCGGGAACGGGCGACGGCCGAGCTGGTCGAACGGGTCTTCGGGCGGGTCGGCGTCGGCCCGCTGATGCTGGTCGCCCCGTCGGGCGCGGGCAAGTCCTCGCTGCTCAACGCAGGTCTCGTGCCGGCGCTGCGGCGCGGCGGCGGCTTCCCGATGCCGGGCGCCGAAACGTGGCCGGTGGTGCGGTTCACTCCCACCGCGCATCCGCTGGAGGAGCTGCTGGACTGCGCCGCGAAGGTCCTGGGCAGCGATCTCGGCATCACGGCACGGGAGTTGCGGGACCGGCCGCACGCGCTGCTCGAAGCCGTCCACCGCCTGTCGGAACGGCCCCCGGCCGGTTCCGGGGACCGGCGGCCGCCTCCGGTACGGCCGGTGCTGCTCGTCGACCAGTTCGAGGAGCTGTTCACGCTCTGCTCCGACGAGGACGAACGGCGCGCGTTCGTCCGGGTGCTCTGCGCGCTGGCCGCGTCCGGTCCGGCGCCGCCGGCCGGGCACGACCCCGCCGTCGTGGTGCTCGGCGTACGGGCGGACTTCTCCGGGAACTGCCTGGACCTTCCGGAGCTGGCCCCGGTCTTCACCGGCGGGCTGTTCGTACTGCCCCCGATGTCCCTCGCGGAGCTCCGGGAATCGATCACCCGGCCCGCCGAACTCGCCGGTCTCACCCTCGAACCGGGCCTGGTCCCGCTGCTGCTGCGCGATGTCGGCCTGCGCGACGATCCGCCGGACCGCACGCCCTCCGGTGCACTGCCCCTCGTCTCCCACGCGCTGATGGCCACCTGGCGGCAGCGCGAGGGCTCCACCCTGACCGTCGCCGGGTACGAGCGCACCGGCGGCATCCAGGGGGCGATCGCCCGCACGGCCGAGGAGGTGTTCGCCCGCCTCTACCCGGCCGAGCAGAACACGCTGCGCCGCGTCCTGGTACGGCTGGTGCACGTGGCCGACGGGACCGGCGCGGCACGGCGCCGGATGAGCCGGACCGCGCTGATGGACCAACTGGCCGACGCGGGCCCCGCCGCGGCCGCGCTCGACACGTTCGTACGGGCCCGCCTGATCACCATGGACAGCGACACCGTCGAGATCACCCACGAGGCCCTGCTGCACGCCTGGCCACGGCTGCGCGGCTGGATCCACGCCGACCGGGCCGGGCTCCTGATCCACCAGCAGCTGGCCCACGCCGCCGCCGAGTGGGAGCGCGAGGGCCGGGACCCGTCGGCGCTCTACCGCGGGACCCGGCTGGACACCGCCCGCTCCTGGGCCGACGAGCTCGACGGCCGGAGCCGGCTCGGCCCCCTGGAGGCCGCCTTCCTCCGGGCCGGCCAGGAGGCGCACGACAGCCGCGAGCGGCAGGCCGGGCGCCAAGTGCGCCTGCGGCAGCGGATGCTGGCCACGCTCGTCGTCCTGCTGGTGCTCGCGGTGGGCGCCGGCGGCCTGGCCTACCAGCAGCGCGCGGGTGCGCTCGGCCAGGAACGCGTCGCCCGTTCGCGGGCACTGGCCCTGCAGTCGGCGGCGCTGGCCGCCGGCCAGCCGGAGGCGTCGATGCTGCTCGCCGGGGAGGCCTACCGGACCGCGCCCACCAGCGAGGCCCGGGGCGCCCTGCTCAGCACCCAGTCCCAGCCGTTCGTCGCCCGCCTGGGCGGGCACGGCGGTCCGGTCAACGCGGTGGCCTTCTCGCCGGGCAACGACGCGCTGGCGACGGCCAGTTCCGACGGCACGGTGACCCTGCGGCGGGTGGCCGACCGCCGCACCCTCGCGACCTTCACCATGCCCGGACGGGTCCGCACGGTCGCGGTGAGCCCGGACGGGCGGACCCTCGCGGCCGCCTCCACGGACGGACCGGCGCGCCTCTGGGACACCGAGAGCCACCGTGCGACGGGGGTGCTCCCCGCGAGTACGCAGGGGGCCCGGGCCGTGGCCTTCGCCCCCGACGGGCGGACGCTCGCGGTCGCCTGCCCCGACGGGACGGTCCGGCTGTGGGAGACCACCGGTGACCACCGCGGCGTCGCGTCCCTCACGGGCCACACCGGGCGGGTCAACGCCCTCGCGTACGCCGCGGACGGCCGGACGCTGGTCTCGGCCGGCGCGGACCGGACCGTACGGCTGTGGGATCCGGTGGACGCGCGTCCGCTGGCCGTGCTCACCGGGCACACCGACGAGGTGCTGGGGGCGGCGTTCGCCCCGGACGGCCGCACGGTCGCCACCGGAGGCGTCGACCGGACCGTACGGCTGTGGGACGTGGCCGGCCGGCGGACGGCCGCGACGCTGACCGGGCACAGCGACGACGTCAACGGCGTCGCGTACACCCCGGACGGCACGACGGTCGTCAGCGCGGGCGGGGACGGGACGACCCGGCTGTGGGACGTGGCCGGCAGCCGGCTGACGGCGACGCTCGCCGGGCACACGGACTACGTGCTCGGGGTGGCCGTGGACCAGCGCGGCGCGATGCTGGCCACCGCCGGTTTCGACCAGTCGGTGGTGCTGTGGGACCTGCGGGGCGCGGTGCTGGCCTCGCGGCCGTTCTCGGAGATCTGGCACGCCGCGTACAGCCCGGACGGAAAGCTGCTGGCCACCGCGGAGGCGGATCACGCGGTCCGGCTGTGGGACGTGGCCGGGCGCCGGGTGCTCGCCACCTTCGAGGGGCACAGCGAGACGGTGTTCTCGGTTGCCTTCTCCCCCGACGGGCGGACCCTGGCCTCGGCCGGCTCGGACGGCACCGTACGGCTGTGGGACGTCGTGGCGGGCGGGCCGTCTGCGACGCTCGCCGGGCTGGGCGGGACCGTCTTCGCGGTGGCCTTCTCCCCCGACGGGCGGACGCTCGCCTCGGCCGGCTCGGACGGCAGCGTACGGCTGTGGGACGTCGTGGGGCGCCGCCCGCTCGCCACGCTCCCCGGGCACACGGACTTCGCCAACGACGTGGCGTTCAGCCCCGACGGACTCACCCTGGCGAGCGCCGGCGACGATCTGACGGTCCGTCTCTGGGACGTGGCCGGGCGCCGCCCGCTGGCCGCCCTCACGGGCCATACGGGTGCGGTCCGCGGGGTCGCCTTCAGCCCGGACGGGCGGACCCTCGCCAGCAGCGGCAACGACGGCACCGTACGGCTGTGGGACGCGCGCCGCCACCGCTTCCTGGCGGCGCTGTCCGGCCACTCCGGCTCCGCGCGGGGCATCGCCTTCTCCCCCGACGGGCGCACGCTGGCGAGCAGCGGCAACGACCGCACGGTGCGGCTGTGGGACGTGGCCGGACACCGGACGGTCGCCACGCTGTCCGGCCATACGAGCGCGGTGTGGGGCGTGGTCTTCGCCCCCGACGGGCGAACGGTGGCCAGCAGCAGCACGGACGGCACCGTACGGCTGTGGAACCTGGACGTCGGGGCGCGGCTGGCGGCGATCGGGCGGTTGCGTGAGTGACTCGGCCGGCCGGGGCGGCCGGCCGGTTCGGACACGTCCGGTTCACCGGCGATTCGCACAATAATACCGCCGATGACAAATCCGCCGGCGCCGCCGGCGAAGGAGCCCGGGAGCCCTTGATTTACGAGCCCCCAATTCAAGTGGAGCCGCTCGCGTGAACGGCTTCGCGAACGGGGTTGTTCCGATCGGCGCACCATCGGGAAAGCCCTGACGATAACCGAATCGGCGTGAGGGTGACCACCCGGCCCGATGACTGAAAAACATCGCCCTGCCAGCGGCTTCATCTGCAGAAATGGCCGATTTCCAGCCAAAACCCGAGCCTCACGGACAGGTGAGGCTCAAATGCGTCGGACCGACCGCCGGATTCGGACCGCTTGTCAACATCCAATTCCGACGAAATCCTCTGACGGCAATCCACTCGATGTCACCTCCTGCCGTGGGCTGAGTCACACGAGGACGCGCATTCGGTCCGGAAATGATTAACATCGCACGTCGGCCCTTTGAGCATTCCGACGTGCAATCAATTCAGGACCGTCGATTCACCCGTGAGTCATCACCGATGGAAGCAGGAGGAACACAGCAATGCCGCACGGATCATCCCCGGCCGACGCCCCGCGCACGGACACCGGGTGGACCTTCGCTTGAGTACGGACGTCCGCGCGGCGCTCGCGAAACGCCGGCTCGGCACACCGTACGAGCTGCTGCTGTTCGCCTTCGTGGTGTCCGGACTCGGCAACTGGATCTACCGGCTGGCACTGCCGCTGATGGTGTTCGAGCTGACCGGGTCGGCGCTGAACACGGCGGTGGTGTACGCACTGGAGTACGCGCCGCTGCTGTTGCTCTCGCTGCCCGGCGGTGTGATCGCCGACCGGCTCGAGCGGCGGCGGATCCTGGTCGTGGGCGACCTTGCGGCGACGGTCCTCGCGGGGATCCTCGCGCTCGTCGTGACGTCGGGGTCCTCGTCGGTGCTGCCGGTCTACCTGGCGGCGTTCCTGCTCGCGTGCGTGGAACCGCTGTACTACCCGGCCTTCCAGGGGATGGTCCCGGACCTGGTCCGCGACGAGGAACTGGAGCGCGCCAACGCCTGGATGCAGATGGGCGACAACGTGATGAGCCTCGCCGGCCCGGCGCTGGCCGGCGTGCTCATCGCGGCCGTCGGCTACGAGGGCGCGATCTGGGCGGACGCGGGCACGTTCGCCGTGTCGGCCCTGGCCGTGGTGGCCGTCAGGACCCGGTCGCGGCCGCCCGCCGCGCAGTCGCCGGAGCCGGTACGCCGCGGCCTGCGGGCGGAGGTGCGGGACGCCCTGGTCCACATCGTCCGGGACAACCGGCCCCTGCTCAGCGGGGCGGTCCTGTTCGCCCTCGCCAACCTGGGCACCTGGCTGGTGCAGGCCAACCTCGTCTACTACCTGAGCGACTACCGGGCGATGTCGCCCGCCCTGATCGGGGTGGTCTTCGCCGCGCAGGGCGCGGGTGCGGCGCTGGGGGCCGCCGTCTGCCCGTGGCTGGGCCGCCGTTTCGCGCCCGGCCGGGTCGTCGTCGCGGGGACGGTGCTCGCCGGCGCCGGGATCGTCCTGCTGATCCCGCTGCGGGGCGTCGTCGGCATCTCCCTGCTGTGGGCGCTGGTCTACGGCATCGGCACCGTGAACATGGTGAGCTGGTTCGTCCTGCGCCAGCGCACCGTGCCCGCGCAGATGCTGGGCCGGGTGGTGGCGACCACCCGGATGATCGCCTTCATGTCGATCCCGGTCGCCTCGGTGCTGGGCGGTGTGCTGGAGCAGCGGTGGCACAACATGTACCTGATCATCGCGATCGCGGGCGGGCTGCGTCTGCTCGTCGGCCTGGGCGCCGTGCTGTCCCCGCTCAACTCGTCGGCCGGACGGCGTGATCCGGCCGATTCCTGACGGCGGGGCCGGGCCCGGCGGAGCGGAGCGGGGCGTGGGCGTGGGCGTGGCGTGGTGTGAGCCGAGCCGCCCGCCGCGGAAGGTTCCGCGCCGCGGGCGGCTCACGCGCTCGGTCGAGCGCCGGACCGGTCCTGACCGGAAGCCGTCGGATGCGCGTCGGCCACCCCTGCTGCCGGCCCTCCCGCGTCAGCTGTCGCGGACCGCGACGATGCCGTTGAAGACGCCGACGTACGCGGTGCCGTCGGGGCCGAGGGTGATCGGGGCCCAGTTGTTGTCGTAGAGCGGGCCGGTTCCGGTCAGCTGCCGCCAGCGGCGTTCACCGGTGCGGAAGTCCACGGCCGTGAGGTACCAGCCGTCGATGCCCCAGAAGTTGGGCTCTTTCTCGTAGAAGTAGAGCAGCCCGTTCGCGGTGGAGAGCTTGGGGACCACGGAGGGAGCGCGGATCGCGCTCTCCCACGCCGTGTCGCAGCCGCTGCCGTCGGCCCGGACGTCGATGCGGGCCACGCCGCCCACGACCGACTTGCCCAGCAGCAGGGTGGTGGGGTTCTCGTAGCCGTAGTTGTTCTCGACGACGATGCTGTTGCCCCAGGTGATCAGGGAGTTGTCGGTGGTCGAGGCGCCGGAGCCGAACACCGGCACCTTGCACACCAGCCGCCGGTCGGCCGGGACGTCCGCGCCCCGCTTGAAGACCAGGACGTTCATCCGGTCGTCGGCGTTGTCGGTGATGGCGACGTAGCCGTTGCCGAAGAGGTCCGGGGTGGTTCCCGAACCCTGGTTGACGGAACCGGGCTTGGCGGCGGTCCCGCGGTCGTACGTCTGGCGCCACTGCACCTCGGGGGTGCCGTCGGCGGCGGCGCGGAAGCTGTAGAGCGCGTGGTCGGAGACGATGGAGACGCCGTCCTCGGCGACCGAGAAGGAGTTCTGGATCTCCTCGCCCGGCAGCCGTACGGAGCGGATCCGCGAGGTCGCCGGGTCCACGGTGCCGACCCGGCCCTGACGGGTGACCCACCAGATGCGGCCGTCCCAGTCGGGCATCACCGAGGTGACGGGGTCACAGGTGCCGCTGGGCCGCAGGTTGGTCCAGGTCACGCAGTCGTGCGGGACCTGGCCGGTGAGGTCCCAGTCGTCGTCGACCGTGAACTTCCAGCTCCCGTCGGGGTTCTGGGAGTGGGCCAGGCGCAGGATGTGCTGGCGGGAGTCGGCCAGCACGGCCCGGTCCTGGTCGTCCAGGTAGAAGTAGGCGCCGCCGGAGGTGTCCTTGAAGATCTTCGCGAAGTCGAGCGAGGTGATCGCCTCGACCGTCGAGGAGCGCTGCGGGAGCTGGTACTCCGCGAGCGTGGCGAGCGTACGCGGCTCCAGGAGCTTGACCTTGAAGCCCGAGAAGGTGCCGCACACCGTGACGAGGCGGCCGCCCGCGTCGAAGGTGGCGGTGGCGCATTCGCCGCCCAGCGCGGCGATCTTCTCGCTGGTCACCTGAAGGTTCTTGCCGAGCGGCCCCGACCAGGGGGCCGTGGCGCTGCCCGCCGCGTCGGAGTGCATGCCGCTGCGGCCGTTGGGCGCGAGGTGGGGGTGCTGCGGCGGCGCCTCGCCGGGCAGCGGGACGGCGGCCGCGGGGCTGCCGTCGTAGTGGCTGATCAGGCGGTGGCCGGGGGCCTTGGGTATCTCCTCGGCCTGGGCCGGCGAGCCGCCGTACATCACCGTGAAGGCGGCGACGACCGGCACCACGGCGCAGTTCAGCGCTCTTCGGAACATCCGGACTTCCTCCCTGTCTCTTCGGTCTTGTTGACATTGCGTCTGACATCGCGCCGCGGCCAGACGCTAGATCGCAGTGCCCGAGGAGTCCATGGATGCGCCGGATGATTCACGAACGCGCAACAGTAGATCAAGGTCAGGGGTGGAGGCTGGAGACCACGTTCGCGGTGGCCGTCAGTCCGTTGTGGATGGTCGCGGCCATGCTGCTGCTCGCGAGGTGGAAGCCGAGCAGTGCACAGACCAGCGCGTGCGAGAACTTGAGTCCGCCGCTGCGCAGGAAGATCCAGGCGAGGATGAGGAGCAGGACGACCACGGAGAGGGAAATCACCATCGAAACCTCCTTACTCGCCGTCATGGTGGCGCAGGAGGGGGTGCCTTCGGGCGAAACACGTGTCCGCCGTACGGGTGTTGACCGTCCGTGACGGGCGGTCGGTCCTTGACGATCTCGCCCCGGTGGGTCGTGCGGCCGAGGCCGACCCGCTCCGCCGACTCGGCCGACCGCGCGCAGGGGTCTTGCCCGGCCCGCGTCGGCCGTGCCATATATGTCTAGACCTTTACGGCAGCGGAGGAAGGCATCCCGTGCGACGCAGAGCCGCCCCCACGCTCGCCCTCTGCCTGGCCCTCGCCGGCCTCACGGGCCCGACCGCGTGCACCGCGCCCGACACCGAGCCCCCGCCCGCCCCGGCCGGCCTCACCGCCCAGGCGGGCAGCGCCACCACCGTGCACGTCATGTGGAACGCGGCGGCCGACCGGGACGGGGTGACCGGCTACCGGGTCTTCGAGGGCGACCGGCTGGTGCGCGAACTCCCGGCCGGGACGACCATGGTGGACGTCACCGGCCTCGCCCCGCAGACCGGCTACGCCTTCACGGTCCGGGCCGAGGACGCCGCCGGGAACCTCTCCGAGCCCGCCCCGGCCGCCCGGGCGACCACCCCGGCGGCCAAGGCCGAGGACCGCACGGCACCCACCGCCCCCGCCACGACCACCGGCCGCGCGACCGGCCCCCGGGCCGCCCGGCTGTCCTGGACGGCGGCGACGGACGACACGGGCGTGACGGCGTACGACGTCTACCAGGGCGGCGTCCGGATCCACACCGCCGGACCCGGCGAGAGCGGCACCGCGCTGAGCGGCCTCCGGCCCGACACCGTCTACACCTTCACCGTCCGGGCCCGGGACGGGGCCGACAACTCCTCCCCCGACGGGCCGGCCGTGGACGTGACGACCCCGCCCGCCTCCGGCGACGGGCCGGGCACCGCCCCGGCCGAGTTCGGCGCGGCCGCCTCACCGGGGGCGGTCACGCTCACCTGGACCGCACCGGACACGGGCCGCGAGACCACCGAGTACGAGCTGTACGTCAACGGACGCGCCACGACCGTCATCCAGTTCGGTGCAGGCGCCGTGCCCACCGGCCGGGTGGAGCACCGGCTCACGGTGGCGGAGCCCACCGGCACCGAATGGGCCGTGAAACTGCGGGCCAGGCTGCCCGACGGCAACTGGGGCGCCTTCTCCGCGGAGCGGCGGATCACCCTCGTGGCGTGAAATTACGTCACCGATCCGGCCCGAACGGCACGGTCGGATAAGAAGATCACGCACAATACATCCGTGTTCGGTGAGTACTCGGTCAATGACAATCAGGCAGAATCCGCGGACGACGACCCCCCTCCGGGTTCCTGCGCGCCGGGGAACCTGCCTCCTGAACCGGCGAGCTTCGTGGGCCGGGAACGCGAACTCCGGCTCCTCGACGACCTGTTGCACGAGCGGCGGCTGATCACCCTCACGGGGGTGGGCGGGGTCGGCAAGTCCCGGCTCGCCCTGCGGGCCGTCGCCGATCCCCGCCAGCTCCGGCCCGACGGCGTCTGGTGGGTGGAACTGTCGCCGCTGCGCGATCCCGACCTGCTCACCGCGACCGTCGCGCACGCCATCGGCCTCGCCGACCACTCCCCGCGCCCGCTCGACGAGGAGTTGTGCGCCTGGATGGCCGACCGGCGCCTCCTCCTGGTCCTGGACACCTGCGAGCACCTGGTGGCCGCCTGCCGCCACCTCGTCGGCGAACTCCTGCAGTCCGCACCGGGGCTGACGGTCCTGATCACCTCCCGCGAGCCGCTCGGCAGCCCGGCCGAGGAGGTCGTCGAGGTGCGGCCGCTGCCCTGCGAGGGACCCGACAGCGACGCCCTCGCCCTCTTCCGGGCCCGCGCCCTCGCCGCGACCGCGCAGGCGGCGGCCGTCTTCGCCGATCCCGTACGGACCGCGCTCGCGGCCGAGGTGTGCCGGCGCCTGGACGGCATCCCGCTCGCACTGGAACTCGCGGGCGCCCGGCTGCGGTTGTGGACGCTGGAGCAGACGGCCGAGCGGATCGGCGAGCGCTTCGAGGTGCTGTCGGGCGTCCGGGCCGCCCTGCCCACCCGGCACCAGACGATGCGGACCACGATCGGCTGGAGCCACGAACTGTGCGAGCCGCTGGAACGGCTGCTGTGGGCCCGGCTCTCCGTCTTCACCGGCGACTTCGACCTGTCCGCGGCCCGCGCGGTCTGCGCGGGCGGCCCGCTGCCCGCCGCCCGGGTGGAGCGGGTCCTGGCGGGTCTGGCCGCCAAGTCGGTGGTCCTGCGCACCGACGAGCGGGGGGCCGGCGCCCGCTACCGAATGCTCGACACGATCCGCGAGTACGGGCACGACTGGCTGCGCGAGCTCGGCGAGGCGCGGCTCGTGAGCGACCGGCACGCCCACTGGTACGCGGCGCTCTCCCAGGCCGCCGACCGGGGCTGGCTGGGCCCCGGACAGGTGGACTGGTACCGCAGGATCACCGCCGAGCACGCGCAGCTGCGCACGGCCCTGGAGCACCTGCTCACCGCCGACCCGACGGCGGCCCTGGAGATGGCCGGGGCGCTGTGGTTCCACTGGTTCGCCTGCGGGCACGTGCACGAGGGCCGGGGCTTCCTGGAACGGGCGCTGCGGGCCGCTCCGCCCACGGGGGCCGCGTACAACCAGGCCCAGTGGGCCCTCGGGCTCACGATGCTGCTCCAGGGCGACATGGACGCGGCCGGGCGGATCGCCGAGGAGTGCACGCGGGACGCGGCCCGGCTCGCGGACCCCGAGCGGGAGCTGCGCGCGGCCTATCTGCAGGCGGTGTCGGTCCTCATGCCCGGCGACCCCGTACGGGCCCTGAGGCTGGCCGGCCCACGGGCCAGGGCGGGCCACGGCGGGCGGACGAGCGGTCCGGGCTGGCTGCTGTGCAAGCTGGCCACCGGCTACGCCCTGTGCGACCAGGGGCGGTTCGAGGAGGCCACCGACGAGGCACGGGCCCTGCGGGAGGCGTGCGCGGAGCTCGGCGAGCGCTGGCTGCGGGCCTACGCGGACTACATCCTGGCGGTGGCCGCACTGGGCCTGGGCGACCACGGGGAGGCGGCCCGGCACGTGCGGGCGATGCTCTCCGGCAAACGGCTGCTGGGCGACCGCTTCGGCATCGCGCTGGGCCTGGACGTGCTGGCCGCGGCGGTGGCCGGGCTGGGCGACGGGGAACTGGCGGCGCGACTGCTGGGCACCGGGCACGCCTGGTGGCGCACGGTGGGCCGGCCGCAGATGGGCTCGCCCTCGCTGACGGCCCTGCGGGACCAGGGCGAGCGGCAGGCCCGGGCCGCGATCGGCGACGCCGCGTACGAGACGGCGTTCCTGGGCGGCGCGGCGACGTCCACCGGCTGAGCAGCGGCCGGTGGACGCTGTGCGTACTGGATCGGCTTCGTCGGGGCTCCCGTCAGTACGGGAGGGGTCTGCCCGACGGTGTGCGCAGGTCCAGGTCTCGAGGGGCGGGCTTGGGGACGGGCTTGCGGATCAGCTGCTGGCGCATGCTGCCTCCTCGCTCAGACCAGGGCCGGGCGGCGGGGTTCCACCGTGCGGCTGTCGGGGAGCAGTTCACCGGTGTCGTCGAAGATCACGACCCCGTTGCACAGCAGGCTCCAGCCCTGTTCTGGGTGGGAGGCCACGATGCGGGCGGCGTCGTGATCGGCGCTGTCGGCGGATGGGCAGGGTGGCTGGTGGGAGCACATGGCGCACCTCCTCGCAAAGTGGGGCGGGAGGGCCGGTGGTCACCCGGTCGATTCCGCGATCCACGGTGGCTGGTGAGTATTGCTGATCGCCACCCCCGGGCGGAACCCATATTCGCCGCCCAGTTCAGGGTGTGTATGCCCGATTACCATGCGCTCATGCCCGGTATCCGGATCGTTCACCGTACGTCCCGGCCGCCCGCCGAGACCTGGCTGCGGCTCACTGACTGGGAGCGCCACGGCGCACAGGTCCCCTTCACGCGGACGATCATCGACACCGCGCCCCCGACGCACGTCGGAACGATCTTCACCGCGCGCACGGGTGTGGGCAGGATCACTTTCGACGATCCCATGGAGGTCGTCCTTTGGCAGCCTCCGGCGGAGGGATCGCCGGGGCTGGTCCGGCTGGAGAAGCGCGGCCGGTCCGTGACGGGCTGGGCGGAGATCGAGACCCGGCCCCTCGCCTCGGGCGGCACGGAGGTCCACTGGCGTGAGGAACTGCGCCTGCGCGGCCTCCCCCGCGCCCTGGATCCCGTGGTCGCGGCGGCGGGCCGGTTCCTCTTCGGGCGGGCCCTCGCCCGGCTGCTGCGGTCCTGAGGACGCGGGCTAGGGTGCCGTGATCACCGCGCCGGTGATCACTACGCGACCGAGGAGATCTCCGTGGCCACTCCGCCACCGCCGCAGCAGGGCGCCGGGGGCCCGTACAGCCCGCACGCCCCGCACCATCCCTACGGCCCGCCCGCGCAGCCGGGAGCCCAGCCGTACGGCGCGTACGGGGCCCACCCGCAGCCGGGCCGGTACGGCTGCACCCTGTGCGGGGCCTGGCCGGCCGCGCCCGCGACCGTACGCGGCCACCAGGGCCTGATCGTGCTGATGCGGTTCCTGAGCCTGCGCGGACCGTTCTGCCGCGACTGCGGACTCGCCACCTACCGCCGCATGTCCTCGGACACCCTGTGGCAGGGCTGGTGGAGTCCGCTCTCCTTCTTCGTCACGCCGGTGACCCTGCTGATGAACCTCGGCCCGCGGGCGGCCTTCCGCCGGCTCGCGCCCCCGGCGGGCGGCCACCGGCCGCCGCTCGACCCGGGCAGGCCGATGTGGCGCCGGGTGCCGGTCCTGCTCTTCCTCGTCCCGTTGCTGCTGCTCTTCCTCGCGATCCCGGCCCTGGTCGTGATCGGCGCGGTGGTCGGGGACGACACGCCGCACCCGCTGACCTCCGGCCAGTGCGTGCGCAACAAGGGCGACTGGACGGACCAGAAGCTCGTCGTGACGGACTGCGGCTCCCCGGCCGCCGAGTACCGGGTGCGCCGGCCCACGGCCGCCACCGGGCCCTGCGCCTCCGGCGACTACCTGGCCCGCCCCGAGTACAGCCCCGACGGCACCCTCAACTGCCTGACACCGCTGCGCTGACGTGCCGGGTGCGGGGCGCCACCCCGCACCCCGGCCGAGGCCCGGCGCCTAGCGGATCGGCATGCCGGAGATCGTGCGGGCGATCACCAGCCGCTGGATCTCGCTCGTCCCCTCGAAGATGGTGTAGATCGCGCTGTCCCGGTGCATGCGCTCCACCGGGTACTCGCGGGTGAAGCCGTTGCCGCCGAGGATCTGGATCGCCTGCGCGGTGACCTTCTTGGCCATCTCGCTCGCGAACAGCTTCGACATCGAGCCCTCGGCCGAGTCGAACGGCCGGCCCGCGACCGCCATCCAGGAGGCCCGCCACACCAGCAGCCGGGCCGCGTCGATCTGCGTCCGCATGTCGGCGAGCTGGAAGGCCACGCCCTGGTTGTCGATGATCGGGCGGCCGAACTGCGTACGGGTCTTCGCGTAGTCGAGGGCGACCTCGTACGCCGCGCGCGCCGTGCCCACGGCCATCGCGCCGACCGCCGGCCGGGAGGCCTCGAAGGTGGCCATGGCCGCGTTCTTCACGCGCTCCCCACCGCCGCTGCGGGCGCGCTCGTGGGCCCGCGCGAGCCGCTCGTCCAGCTTCTCCTTGCCGCCGAGCAGGCAGGAGCCGGGGATCCGTACGTCCTCCAGCACCACCTCGGCCGTGTGCGAGGCGCGGATGCCGTGCTTCTTGAACTTCTGGCCCTGGGACAGCCCCGGGGTGTTCGGCGGCACGATGAAGGAGGCGTGCCCCTTGGTGCCGAGCTCGGGGTCGACGACGGCCACGACGATGTGGACGTTGGCGATGCCGCCGTTGGTCGCCCAGGTCTTGGTGCCGTTGAGCACCCACTCGTCCTTGGCCTGGTCGTAGACCGCGCGGGTGCGCATCGAGCCGACGTCGGAACCGGCGTCCGGCTCGGAGGAGCAGAAGGCGGCTACCTTCACGTCGTCCGGGGTGCCGTACATCTGCGGGATCCAGGTGCCGATCTGCTCCTCGGTGCCGTTGGCGACGACGCCGATGGCCGCGAGTCCGGTGCCGACGATGGACAGGGCGATGCCGGCGTCACCCCAGAAGAGCTCCTCCATCGCCATCGGGATGCCGAGGCCCGTCGGGTCGAAGAACTGCTGGGCGTAGAAGTCCAGGGAGTAGATGCCGACCTTGGCGGCCTCCTGGATGACGGGCCAGGGAGTCTCTTCGCGCTCGTCCCATTCGGCGGCCGCGGGGCGCATCACATCGGCGGCGAAGCCGTGGATCCAGTCCCGTACCTGCTTCTGGTCGTCGTTCAGCTCCATGGTGAACTCCGCCATGTCCCCTCCACCTGTCTGTACTCGTCCATGCGGAAGTTACTAGCGGTAACCTACGCGAAGTCCACAGTCTGTTACCGGCGAGTAAGGGCTGTCAAGCACCGAAGATCCGGACAACGGCACCCGGCGGGACGACCACCGATTCGATCGCCGGGGTGTACCGGGTGTTACGTTGCGTGGGCGTCACGCACATCGCAAGGGCGGGGAGAGAAACACGTCATGGAGACCACTCAGCAGGCCGGCGAACCGGGAGCGGCCGAGCGCCGCAGGCGGGAGCTGCTCGAAGCCGCCGACCGGGTGGTGCTCAGGGACGGCCCGAAGGCCTCCATGAACGCCATCGCGGCGGAGGCCGGCATCACCAAGCCCATCCTGTACCGGCACTTCGGGGACAAGGCGGGCCTCTACCAGGCACTCGCCGTACGCCACACCGACGCCCTGCTCGACTCTCTGCGGGCCGCGCTCGACGCACCCGCCGAGCGCCGCCGACGGGTGGAGGCGACCCTCGACACGTACCTCGCCGCCATCGAGGCCCGCCCGCAGGTCTACCGCTTCCTCATGCACCCGGCCGAGGACTCCCACAGCGCGGAACGCGGCTTCGACGTCGGGCTCCACTCGGCACCGCTGCTGCGCCGGCTCGGCGAGGAGCTGGCCGAGGTGATCGGCGAGCGGGTGGACCTCGGGCCCGGCAGCGAACGGCTGGCCCGGATCTGGGGCCACGGCATCGTCGGCATGATGCACGCGGCCGGCGACTGGTGGCTGGGCGAGCGGCCCTGCGAACGCGCGGAGCTCGTCGCCGGCCTCACGGACCTCCTCTGGGGCCGCCTCTCCTCCGCCGGCAACCGCGTAGACGGCCCGGGCTTCTGACAAGCCCGCCAAACCAGCCTCGTCAGTACCCCTTTGGGCCTCGGCCGGGCAAATTCAGCCCCTCCGGCGTTTGAGGAGCGGGGTCTGAGGCGGAAGCCCCAGGGAACCCGGCTCCGCCGGGGGACCCCCTCTCGAACGCCGGCGAGGCTGGATTGGCCCGGCGCAGCCGAAGAGGGGGCTAGCCGCGCGCCGACCAGGGGGCCTTGCGGATCGCGCGCCGCAGGCGACGGGCCCGCAGTCCGGTCACGCGGTCCGCGTACACGGTCCCGTCGAGGTGGTCGCACTCGTGCTGCAGGCAGCGGGCGAAGAAACCCGTACCGGAGATCCGTACGGGCGACCCGTCCGAGGTGACCCCCTCGACGACCGCCCGGTCGAAGCGAGCCGTCCCCGCCTCCAGCCCCGGCAGGGACAGGCAGCCCTCGGGCCCGAGGAACTCGTCGCCGTCGGCCTCCGCCAAACGCGGGTTGACGATGTGCCCGACGTGGCGGACGTCCTCGTCGTCGGGGCAGTCGTAGACGAAGACCCGCTTCCCGACGCCGATCTGGTTCGCGGCGAGGCCGACGCCCTCGGCGGCGTACATCGTCGCGAACATGTCCTCGATGAGCCGGTCGAGGTCCGGTCCGAAATCGGTGACTTCCGCGCAGGCCGAGTGGAGCACCGGATCACCCAACAGGCTCATGGTGCGGACGAGGCCGGAGGTACCGGGAATGGGGCGCTGTCGCATGGCCGTAAGCCTACGACGGGCGACTATATGAGGAGATCCGCGGCGGGGCGGGGGCGCCGCGGTCAAGGCTCCGGCCGGTACTGGATAGGCTGGGGCCGACCGACGCAAGGAGGACAAGGGACGATGGCAGGCAACACAGAGCCGCTTTCGCCGCGGGCCAAGCTGGCCGTGACGGCGGGCAAGGCCGCGGCGGCGGTGTCGCGGGCCGCGGGACGCGGAAGCGGATCGGTGATCGGTGGCAAGGTCGCACTCAAACTCGACCCCGATCTTCTCGGCGCGCTGGCGCAACACCTCGACGTCGTCCTCGTCTCCGCGACGAACGGCAAGACCACGACGACCCGGCTGATCGCGGAGGCCCTGCGGGCCAGCGGGCCGGTCGTCTCCAACGCCCTCGGCGCCAACATGCCGGCCGGCATCACCTCGGCGCTGGCCGGCGGCTCGGACGCCAAGTACGGCGTCATCGAGGTCGACGAGAAGTACCTGGCCGGAGTGGCCCGGGACGTCACCCCCAAGGTGATCGCCCTGCTCAACCTCTCCCGCGACCAGCTGGACCGCGCCGCCGAGACCCGCATGCTCGCGGAGAAGTGGCGCGAGGGCCTCCAGGGCTCCAAGGCGGTCATCGTCGCGAACTGCGACGACCCGCTGATCGTCTGGTCCGCCTCCTCCTCGCAGAACGTGGTGTGGGTCGCGGCCGGCCAGGAGTGGAAGGACGACGCCTGGTCGTGCCCCTCCTGCGGTGGTGTCATGCAGCGCCCGGGCGACGACTGGTTCTGCGGCGAGTGCGGCTTCCGCCGCCCGACGCCGACGTGGGTGCTCTCCGGAGACCACGTCCTGGACCCGCACGGTTCGGCCTGGCCGATCCACCTGCAGCTGCCGGGCCGCGCCAACAAGGCCAACGCCGCCACCTCGGCCGCCGTCGCCGCCGTCTTCGGCGTCCCGCCGCAGGTCGCGCTGGAGCGGATGTACCAGGTGCAGGCCGTCGCCGGCCGCTACGACGTGGTGAGCTTCCAGGGCCGTGAGCTGCGGCTGCTGCTCGCGAAGAACCCGGCGGGCTGGCTCGAAACGTTTTCCCTGATCGACCCGCCGCCGACGCCGGTGATCCTCTCGGTGAACGCGCGCGGCGCCGACGGCACCGACACCTCCTGGCTGTGGGACGTGGACTACCCGCGCCTGGCCGGCCACCCGATCTTCGTGATCGGTGACCGCAAGCTGGACCTCGCGGTCCGCCTCGAGGTCGCGGGCCTGGACTTCCGGGTGTGCGAGACCCTCGACGAGGCCGTGCAGCTCGCGCCGCCCGGCCAGATCGAGCTGATCGCCAACTACACCGCCTTCCAGGACGTCCGCCGCCGCGTCGGCAACTAGGCCCGTCAGAAACGCAGAGGACAAGAGCATGAGCGACAACAGCCTGCGTCTGGTGTGGGTCTACCCCGACCTGCTCAGCACGTACGGAGACCAGGGCAACGCCCTCGTCGTGGAGCGCCGGGCCCGCCAGCGCGGCCTGGACGTGCAGCGCGT
This sequence comes from Streptomyces sp. NBC_00207, assembly GCF_045160965.1. Lineage (NCBI taxonomy): Bacteria > Bacillati > Actinomycetota > Actinomycetes > Kitasatosporales > Streptomycetaceae > Streptomyces > Streptomyces sp. NBC_00207. The sequence continues at coordinate 2,033,601 of NZ_CP130715.1, forward strand.
GGACGTGCGCAGCGACCAGCCGATCCCCACTTCGGGCGACATCTACCTGATCGGCGGCGGCGAGGACCGGCCGCAGCGCCTGGCCGCGGAGCGGCTGCTGCGCGACGGCGGCCTGGAGCGCGCCGTCTCGAACGGGGCGATCGTCTTCTCCGTCTGCGCCGGGTACCAGATCCTCGGCAAGGAGTTCGTCAACGACCAGGGCCAGCGCCAGGAGGGCCTCGGCCTGCTGGACGTCGTCACCGTGCGCGGTGAGGGCGAGCGGTGCGTCGGCGACGTCCTCGCCGACATCGACCCGCGCCTGGGCCTGCCGCAGCTGACGGGCTTCGAGAACCACCAGGGCGTCACGCACCTCGGCCCGACGGCCAAGCCGTTCGCCCGGGTGACGATGGGCCGTGGCAACGGCACCGGCGACGGCACCGAGGGCGCGTACAACGACACGGTGTTCGGCACGTACATGCACGGCCCCGTGATGGCCCGCAACCCGCAGATCGCGGACCTGCTGCTGAAGCTGGCCCTCGACGTGAACGCGCTGCCGGCCATAGACGACCGGTGGTACGAGGCGCTGCGCGCGGAGCGCATCGCGGCCGCCACGCAGCCCGCGTAGCGCCCGGCGGGCCGCTCATCGGGGCGGCCCCGTCATCATGTGTTCGGCCCGGTTTTCCCTAGGGGGAACCGGGCCGACGTCGTTTCGTACGACGAGTACGACCAGCATGTGGAGGATGGTTCAGCCCACTGCTCCACCGCTTGTAGGGTGGCCGTAGTTCCAACCGGACGACGTGGTCCGGTCGCCGGCCCACGTTGCAAAGGTCTCTCCCTGCCATGCGCATTGGTGTGCTCACTTCCGGTGGCGACTGCCCCGGCCTCAACGCCGTCATCCGATCCGTCGTGCACCGCGCCGTCGTCGACCACGGCGACGAGGTGATCGGCTTCCTCGACGGCTGGAAGGGCCTGCTGGAGGCGGACTACCGCAAGCTCGACCTCGACGCCGTCGCCGGCATCCTGGCCCGCGGTGGCACCATCCTCGGCTCCTCCCGGGTCCAGCCCGCGCACCTGCGCGACGGCGTGGAGCGTGCCCGCGGGCACGTCGCCGACCTCGGCCTCGACGCGATCATCCCGATCGGCGGCGAGGGCACCCTGAAGGCCGCGAACCTGCTCTCGCAGGCCGGTCTGCCGATCGTCGGTGTCCCGAAGACCATCGACAACGACATCGCCTCCACCGACGTCACCTTCGGCTTCGACACCGCCGTCGGCGTGGCCACGGAGGCCCTGGACCGCCTGAAGACCACCGCCGAGTCCCACCAGCGCGTGATGGTCGTGGAGGTCATGGGCCGCCACACGGGGTGGATCGCCCTGCACTCGGGCATGGCGGCCGGCGCGCACGCGATCGTCGTGCCGGAGCGTCCCTTCGACATCGAGGAGCTGACGGCGATCGTCGGCGAGCGCTTCTCCGCGGGCAAGCGGTTCGCGATCGTCGTGGTCGCCGAGGGCGCCAAGCCGCGCCCCGGGTCGATGGACCTGGAGGAGGGCGGCGTCGACATGTACGGCCACGAGCGGTTCGCCGGCATCGGCAACCGGCTCGCCGTGGAGCTGGAGCACCGCCTGGGCAAGGAGGCCCGGCCGGTGATCCTGGGCCACGTGCAGCGCGGCGGCACGCCCACCGCGTACGACCGGGTCCTGGCCACCCGTTTCGGCTGGCACGCGGTGGAGGCCGCGCACCGCGGCGAGTTCGGCATGCTGACCGCGCTGCGCGGGACGGACATCGAGATGGTGCCGCTCGCCGAGGCGACCTCGACCCTCAAGACGGTGCCGGCCCAGCGGTACGACGAGGCCCAGACGGTTCTGTAACCGTATGCCCGTTACGGCCGCCCCCGCGCGCAGGAGCGTGCGGGGGCGGCACTACTGTGGTGGGGCGCCACAGTCAAGGGAGTGAAGAGATGGACCACAGCGGGCACGGCATGGACATGGACATGGACCTGCCGCCCTTCACTCTCGGACGCGGGCTGGAGTTCTCCTTCGACGCCTTCTTCCTGATCGGCTCGCTGGTGGGCCTCGCCCTGTACGCGTGGGGGGTGCTGCGGCTGCGCCGGCGCGGGGACTCCTGGCCGCTGGGCCGGACCATCGCCTTCACCGCTGGCGTGCTGACCGTGGTCCTGGTGATGTGCACCAAGCTGAACGACTACGGCATGGTCATGTTCAGCGTGCACATGGTCCAGCACATGGTGATCAGCATGGTCACCCCGATCCTGGTGCTGCTGGGAGCTCCGGTGACGCTGGCGCTGCGCGCGCTGCCGCCCGCCGCCCGCGGCAGCAAGGGCCCGCGCGAACTGCTGCTGGCGCTGCTGCACAGCCGGTACATGCGGGTGGTCACCCACCCCGCCTTCACGATCCCCATGTTCATCGCGAGCCTCTACGCCCTGTACTTCACCCCGCTCTTCGACTTCCTGATGGGGAGCCGTACCGGGCACATCGCGATGATGGTCCACTTCCTCGCCGTCGGCCTCATCTTCTTCTGGCCGATCATGGGCATCGACCCGGGTCCGCACCGTCCGGGCTACGTGATGCGGATGCTGGAGCTCTTCGCCGGCATGCCCTTCCACGCCTTCTTCGGCATCGCCCTGATGATGGCGAGCCAGCCGATGATCAAGACGTACTCGGACCCGCCGGCCTCCCTCGGCATCGACCCGCTGCTCGACCAGCAGTGGGGCGGCGGCATCGCCTGGGCGTTCAGCGAGATCCCCTCGGTGCTGGTCCTGATCGCCCTGGTCTACCAGTGGTACCACTCCGAGCAGCGGGCGGCGAGGCGCTCCGACCGGGCCGAGGACCGCAACGGCGACAAGGAGCTGGAGGCGTACAACTCGTATCTCGCCTCGCTCCAAGCGCGTGGCCAGTAGCGGAACGGCACTGTCGCGGGCCACCATGGGGCATGACCGGATCCGTTAAGGCGATGGCTGTCATGACCTTCGCCGCACTGGTGGCCGTCGCCGCGTACTCCGTGGCCCTCGGCAGCAACGGCTGGCTGTGGTTCGGCTGGGTGGTGCTGGGGCTGCTGACCGCCGGGATGGCCGCCTCCCGCAATGTTTGAGGAATGATCCCACCGCCCCCTCCAGCCCGTGGCTCACCGTCCGTAAACTGGCGGTGACAACGGGATATCGACGGGAGCGGCCTGGTGTTCTACCACTTGCTCAAGCACGTGTTGCTCGGTCCTCTGCTGCGGCTGCTGTTCCGGCCGCGGATCGAGGGCCTGGAGAACATCCCGGCGGAGGGTGCCGCGATCGTCGCGGGCAACCACCTGTCCTTCTCCGACCACTTCCTCATGCCCGCGATCCTCAAGCGGCGGATCACCTTCCTCGCGAAGGCCGAGTACTTCACCGGGCCCGGCGTCAAGGGCCGGCTCACCGCCGCCTTCTTCCGCAGCGCGGGGCAGATCCCGGTGGACCGGTCCGGCAAGGACGCGGGGCAGGCGGCGCTGCGCGAGGGGCTGGCGGTGCTGGCCAAGGACGAACTGCTGGGCATCTACCCGGAGGGGACGCGCTCGCACGACGGGCGGCTCTACAAGGGGAAGGTGGGCGTGGCCGCGATGGCCCTGGGCGCCGGGGTGCCCGTGATCCCCTGCGCGATGGTCGGCACCTTCGAGATCCAGCCGCCCGGGCAGAAGATCCCGAACATCCGGCGGGTGACGATCCGCTTCGGCCGGCCGCTGGACTTCTCCCGGTACGCCGGAATGGAGGGCGAGCGGGCGATCCTGCGGGCGGTCACCGACGAGATCATGTACGCCATCCTCGAGCTGTCCGGCCAGGAGTACGTCGACCGGTACGCCGCCGAGGTGAAGGCCGAAGAGGAAGCCGAACGGAAGAAGGAGCAACGGAAGAAGGCCCGGCGCTCCGCGCGCTGAGCCTTCTCCCGTACGGACGGTCCGGACTAGCGGACGGCCGGCAGCTCCTCACGGGCCGGCCACTCGCTGCCCGTTCCGTGGTCGAGCGACAGCGCGGCGACCTTGGCCGGGGCGACGGGCGTGGCGTGCGGGGCGCACGTGACGTCCTGCGCGTCGACCTTGCCGGTCAGCAGGTAGGTGTCCACCCGCGTGTTGATGCAGGGGTTCTGCAGGCTGGTGACGCCGTGCGAGCCGGCGTTCTGCTCGGTGATCAGACGCGAGCCGGCGAGGCGGCGGTGCAGCTCGACCGCGCCCTTGTACGGCGTGGCCGCGTCCCGCTCGGACTGGACGATCAGGATCGGCGGCACGCGCTTGGCGCCGACCGCGATCGGGGTGCTCTGCTTTGCCTTCCAGGTCGCGCAGGGCAGGTTCATCCACGCGTTGGACCAGGTCAGGAACGGGTACTGCTCGTGGAGCTTGGTGTTGTCCCGGTCCCACTTGGTCCAGCTGGTGGGCCACTTGGCGTCGGCGCACTCGACCGCCGTGTAGACGGCGTTGCTGTTCTCCGAGGCCGCGTTGCCCTTGGTGTCCGTCATGTCCGGGGCGATGGCGTCGACGAGCGCCTGCTCGTCACCGGCGGCGTAGGCGGCCCAGGTCTGCGCGACGGGCACCCAGGAGGAGTCGTAGTACGGGGCGCCCTGGAAGAAGCCGATGAGCTCGGCCGGGCCGACGACCCCGCCGATCGGCTGGGCCTTCGCCTTGTTGCGCAGCTCCTGCCACTTGGCCTCGACCTTGGCGCGGGTGTCGCCGAGGTGGAAGACCCCGTCGTTCTTGGCGACCCAGTCCTGCCAGTCGTTCCAGCGCATCTGGAAGGCGACGTCCTGGCCGAGGTTGGCCTCGTACCAGATGTTGTCCTGCGAGGGGTCGACCACGCTGTCGACGATCATGCGGCGCACGTGGGTCGGGAAGAGGCTCGCGTAGACCCCGCCCAGGTAGGTGCCGTAGGAGACGCCGAGGAAGTTCAGCCTCGCCTCGCCGAGGGCGGCGCGGATCACGTCCATGTCGCGGGCGCTGTTCGGCGTGGTCATGTGCGGCAGCATCTCGCCGCTGCGCTCCTTGCAGCCGTCCGCGTACTCGGCGGCGAGCTTGCGCTGGGCGAGCTTGTCGGCCTCGCTGTCCGGGACCGGGTCGGCCTTGGGGGCCTTCACGAACTCCTGCGGGTCGATGCAGGAGATGGGCGCGGAGTGGCCGACACCGCGGGGGTCGAAGCCGACGAAGTCGTACGCCTTGGAGGCGTTGACCCACAGCGGGCTCTTGGTGGTGACCCGGCGCGGGAAGCGCATGCCGGAACCGCCGGGGCCGCCGGGGTTGTAGACGAGCGCGCCCTGGCGCTCCTGCTTGGTGCCCGTGCTGCCGATCCGGTCGACGGCGATGTCGATGGTCTTGCCGTACGGCTTCGCGTAGTCGAGCGGGACCTTCACCCAGCCGCACTGGATGGGCTTCTCAAGGCCCCAGTCCGCGGGGCAGTCCTTCCAGTCGATCCCGGTACGGGCGGCGCGGGCGGCGGCGATCTGGACCCCCAGCACCTCCGGCAGCTTCGGGCCGTTGTCGGTCTGGGCCGCTGCGGCCGGCGGGGCCAGCAGCAGGCCCGCCGCCAGTGTGCCGGTGATCAGTGTGGCGGCGCTCCCCAGCGTCGCGTTGCGTATCACGTGGTTGTTCCCCCTGCGTCAGGTGCCGCCGTGGGCGGCCGTGTTGGTCGGGTTCGGTCGTCGGCGTGCAGGGGGATCTTGTCTTCTGATCCGGGACCGGCGACAGAGCCGGATCGACTTCTTTGCCAACCCGATAACCGGAAAGGTGTGTACCGCTGAGCGGTGTCTGATTCCTCCCCCGTTCACCCGTGGTAGGTGCGGCAGGCCTCGTCGAGCACCTCGCGCAGCCGCAGGGCGTCCGGGGCCAGGGCCGTCACGAGGACGGCCGGCCCGGCCAGCGGGGTCACCACGGCGTACTCCCCCAGCACCCGGGCGGCGGGCGGGTCCCCGGCGAAGGCGGGGTCCACGACGAGGAGCTGGCCGAGCGCCCGGTGGCCGGCCAGGCCCGCCGGGCCGTCCCAGCCGCCGGGCGAACCGGGGCCGCAGGTGAGCTCCTGGTCCAGCAGCGGCCGGCCGCCGCGCGTGACGGTGAGCCGGCTGCTCAGCCGTCCCGGGGCCTCGCCCGAGCGGCCCAGCACCTGCTCCTCGCGCAGCAGCAGACGGGCGGTGGGGGCCAGTGCGACCCGGGTGTGCACCCGCAGTTCGCTGCCGCGCACCGAGACCAGCGGCTCCGGCAGCCACCGTACCGACGCCCCGTCCTCCAGGGTCAGGCGTACGTCGTACCGTGCGGGCTCGCCGCCCCGGCCGGGCAGCGCCAGGGTGGCCGCGGCCGAGGCGAGGGCGAGTTGCGCGCCGGGCCCGGCGGCGGCCTCGACGGTGAGGTGGTCCCCGCCGAGCGGCGCGCTCATCGCGCCGACCAGCACGACCCGGGCCTCGGCCCCCGACCCCCGGGTGCGGCGCAGCGCGAGCGGTCCCTCGCCGGCCAGCAGCGGCAGCGCGGTGCCGCCCCGCCCGTCGGCCACGGCGTGGATGCGGGCGGTGGCCCGCAGACCCGAAGCGGGCAGGGGGACGGAGTCCGCAGGGACCCCGGGCGGGCGGACGGAGTCCGCAGGGACTCCGGGCGGGGAGAGCGGAGGCGCGCTGGTCACCGTACGGTCCAGGCGGCGATCCGCTCCCGCACCCAGGCGGCCACGGGGGCCACGCCTCCGGGACCGCGCAGCGACTGGAAGGCGACGGGCAGTTCACCGCGCTGCTCGGCGGCGTCGCGCGCCATCCGGCCGAGGTCGGAGCCGACGTACGGGGCGAGGTCGGTCTTGTTGACGACGAGGAGGTCGGCGGTGGTGACGCCGGGGCCGCCCTTGCGGGGGATGTCGTCCCCGCCGGCCACGTCGATGACGAAGATCTGGGCGTCGACGAGTCCCCGGGAGAAGGTGGCGGTGAGGTTGTCCCCGCCGGACTCGACGAGGATCAGGTCGAGCGGTCCGCTCTCCCGGAAGGTGTCCTCCAGTTCCTCGACGGCCTCCAGGTTGGCGGAGATGTCGTCGCGGATGGCGGTGTGCGGACAGGCCCCGGTCTCGACGGCGGTGATCCGCTCGGGCGGCAGGACGGCCTCGCGGAGCAGGAACTCGGCGTCCTCGCGGGTGTAGATGTCGTTGGTGACGACGGCCATGGACAGTTCGGTGCGCAGCGCACGGCACAGGGCGGCGACGGTGGCGGTCTTGCCGGAGCCGACGGGTCCGCCGAGTCCGATGCGCAGGGCGCGCCGGGTGCCGTCGGCGCGGAGCGGGTCGGCGCTGTGGGTGTGCCGGTGGGGGTAGGTCACGGCGTGGTCGAGGTGCATGGGGGTGTCTCCTTCAGGGGGTCAGGAAGCGAACAGCCGTACCGGCCAGCCGGCATGGACCTCGGCCGAGATGTCCAGCAGCGGCGAGGAGGCGGCGGGCAGCGCCTCCGGCCCTTCCGAGCGGGCCCGCAGCGCGGCCCCGGCCGCCTGTGCGGAGACCGCGTCGAGGTCCGGGGCGAGCCGGGCCAGGACCCCGCTCGCCTCGAAGGGGTCCAGGCCGAGGAGCCGTACGGTCGCGGTCGCGGGCCCGCTGACGCTCTCGTACGCCGCCACGTGCGCGGCATCGAGCGGCCCGAGCCCGGCCGCCCGGGCGGTGACGCCGAGCACGACGGGCTGGTGGGCGCCGCGCGGGAAGGCGGCGGCGAGTTCCTCCAGTTCGGCCGTCGGCCAGGTGGCCCGGGCGGCGCGCAGCAGCTGCCGCCCGAGCCTGCGGGCCGCGGTGCGCAGCGCGGGCGAGGGGGTGCGGGCGTCGGCGGCCGCGTCGAGCTCCGCCGGGTCGAGCCCGAGGGCGGCGGCCGCGGCGAGCCCGGCGGCGGTGAGTCCGGCGGTGTGCAGCCGGCCCCGGCAGAACTGCTCCAGGGTGGCCGCGTCGTGGATCCGGCCCGCCTTGCAGGCGGCCTCGGCCCCGCCGGAGTGGGCGTGGCCCCCGGCGGGAAAGCGGCCGTCGGCGAGGACGAGCAGCGCGGCGAGACTCACGGCAGGAGGCCTCTCATCATCAGGCTGCGCCCCATCAGAAGAGGAAGTACCGCTGGGCCATGGGTAGTTCCGTCGCGGGGGCCGGTTCCACGGCCTCCCCGTCGATGGTGACCGTGAAGGTGTCGGCGTCGACCTCGACCCTCGGCATGGCGTCGTTGTTGCGCATGTCGGCCTTGCTCACCTTGCGGGTGCTCTCGATGGCGGTGAACTGCTTGCCCAGTCCGAGGCGTTCGGGCAGTCCGTCGTCGAGGGCGGCCTGTGCGGTGAAGTTCAGCGAGTTCAGGGCGGGGGCACGCCCGTGGCTGCCGAACATGGGCCGGGGCATGACGGGCTGCGGGGTGGGGATGGAGGCGTTGGCGTCGCCCATCTGCGCGTAGGCGATCTGGCCGCCCTTGATGACGAGCTCGGGCTTGACCCCGAAGAAGGCGGGGTTCCACAGCACGAGGTCGGCGAGTTTGCCGGTCTCGACCGAGCCGATCTCGCGGGCGAGCCCCTGGGCCACGGCGGGGTTGATCGTGTACTTCGCGACGTAGCGGCGGGCCCGGTGGTTGTCGGCGGGCCCGTCGCCGGGGAGGAAGCCGCGCCGCTTCTTCATCACGTGGGCGGTCTGCCAGGTGCGCAGAACGACCTCGCCGACGCGGCCCATGGCCTGGGAGTCGGAGGAGATGATGGAGATGGCCCCGAGGTCGTGCAGGACGTCCTCGGCGGCGATGGTCGAGGGCCGGATGCGGGATTCGGCGAAGGCGAGGTCCTCGGGAACAGCCGGGTTGAGGTGGTGGCAGACCATCAGCATGTCGAGGTGTTCCTCGACGGTGTTGACGGTGTGCGGCCGGGTGGGGTTGGTGGAGCTCGGAAGGATGTTGGGCTCGGAGACCACGGTGATGATGTCGGGGGCGTGCCCGCCGCCCGCGCCCTCGGTGTGGTACGAGTGGATGGTCCGGCCGGCGATGGCCGCGAGGGTGTCGCCGACGAATCCGGCCTCGTTGAGGGTGTCGGTGTGGATGGCGGCCTGGGCTCCGGTCTCCTCGCAGACGCTCAGGCAGGCGTCGATGACGGCCGGGGTGGATCCCCAGTCCTCGTGGAGCTTGAATCCGAGTGCGCCGCCGCGCAGTTGCGCGTGCATGGCCTCGCGGGACATGGTGTTGCCCTTGCCGAGGAGGCCGATGTTGACGGGGTAGGCCTCCAGCGCCGCGAACATCCGGGCCAGGTGCCAGGATCCCGGCGTGACGGTGGTGGCCTTGGTGCCTTCGGCAGGTCCGGTGCCCCCGCCGACCAGGGTGGTGGTCCCGGAGGCCAGCGCCTCCTCGATGATGGTCGGGGAGATGAAGTGCACGTGGGCGTCGACGGCGCCGGCGGTGACGATCTTCCCGTTGCCTGCGATGATCTCGGTCTCGGGGCCGATGACGAGGGTGGGATCGACCCCGTCCATGGTGTCGGGGTTGCCGGCCTTGCCGATGCCGCAGATCCGGCCGTCGCGGATGCCGAGGTCGGCCTTGACGATGCCCCAGTGGTCGAGGACGACGACCCCGGTGATCACGGTGTCGGGTGCGCCCTCCGCCCGGGTGGTGCGGGACTGCCCCATGGATTCGCGGATCACCTTGCCGCCGCCGAAGACGGCCTCGTCCCCGGCGCGGCCGGGGCCGCCGCTGAGGTCCTGCTCGATCTCGACGAAGAGGTCGGTGTCGGCGAGCCGGATCCGGTCGCCGGCGGTCGGCCCGAAGAGGTCGGCGTACACCTGGCGGGAGATCTCAGCCATCGAGCGGCCCTCCGGTCTCGCCGCGCAGTCCCGGTACGGTGCGCAGGCCCGCCAGCGGTACGAGTTCCACGGCGACCGGGATGCCCGGCTCGAAGCGGACGGCCGTGCCGGCGGCGATGTCGAGCCGGAGCCCGCGGGCGGCGGCGCGGTCGAAGTCGAGGCCGGGATTGGCCTCGGCGAAGTGGTAGTGGGAGCCGACCTGGACCGGGCGGTCGGCGGCGTTGAGCACGGTGAGGCGGGTGACGGGGCGGCCCTCGTTGAGGCGCACCGGACCGTCCCCGTAGGCGATCTCGCCGGGGATCATGCGGGTACTCCTCTTCAGACGATGGGGTCGTGGACGGTGACGAGCTTGGTGCCGTCCGGGAAGGTCGCCTCGACCTGGACGTCGTGGATCATCTCGGGGATCCCCTCCATGACGTCCTCGCGGTGCAGGACGGTGCGGCCGGAGGCCATCAGCTCGGCCACGGTCCGGCCGTCGCGCGCCCCTTCGAGGATGTGCGACGTGATCAGCGCGATCGCCTCGGGGTGGTTGAGGCGGACCCCGCGCGCCCTTCGCTTCTCGGCCACGTCCGCGGCCACGTGGATGAGCAGTCTCTCCTGCTCGTGCGGTGTCAGATGCACTCGTAATCACCAAGTTTCCGGGACAAGATCAACAACGCGCCGGAGCGACCCTAGCGGCCGTCAACACTTTGTTGACCTGCACATATCCGAGCCAAGCGTGTCTTGCCCAACGCAGAGGAAGGCTTTCCGTCCCGACCACCGTCGCTTTACCGGATGATGGGTGATCATTGGCGGTCGAACGTGGCCGCCACGCTAGGGGCCGCGCTTTTCCGCTGCGTTAACCCACGTTTCGGGCAGGCACCCGGTTCAACTCCGCTGCCTCGAGAACCCTGTTCCGTATACGGAATCGCATACGGATCCCCCGCCGAGGAGACAGATGTTCGTCAACCCAGTCCGGCACATCACCTTCGACGCCCTCGACCCCTACCGGGTCGCCGAGTTCTGGTCGGCGGTGACCGGCTTCCCGATCCACCCCGACGACGTGGAGGGGGACGACGAGATCCTGCTGGAGCCGTCACAGCCCGGCGTGCCCGGACTGCTGTTCATCCGGGTGCCGGACGCCAAGTCCGTCAAGAACCGCGTCCACTTGGACATCCAACCGCCGACCGGCACCCGGGACGAGACCGTCGAGCGGCTGATCGGGCTCGGCGCGAAGCTCGTGGACGACCGCCGCGACGCGGACGGCGTCATGGGATGGGTCGTGCTCGCCGACCCCGAGGGCAACGAGCTGTGCATCGAGCGCAGCGCGGCGGAACGCGGCACTGCCTGAGCCCGGTCAGCAGCCGGTCACGCTCCGCGCCGCCGCCGGCGCTCCTACGGCCCAGGGCAGCGCGATCCACACCGTCTTGCCGCCCTCCTCGGTGGGGGTGACCGAGAGCCGGCCGCCCGCCTCCGCGGCGAGCCAGCGGATGATGACCATGCCCCGGCCGTTGTCCTGCTGGACGGCGGCCGGCAGCCGCCTGGGCCAGCGCGGGTGGCTGTCGGTCACTCCGACGCGCAGCCACTCCTGACGCTCCAGCCGGATGTCGACCGTGAAGGTGGGCGACTGGCCGAAAGTGTGCTGTACGGCGTTGGTGGCGAGCTCCGAGACGATCAGCCGGACGCTGTCCGCGGTCTCGGCGTCTTCGGGGAGTCCCCATTCGCTCAGCACGTCCGCCACGTAGCGTCGGGCGGCGGCGACCGAGGCGGGATCGCTCGGCAGAGTGACGGATGCTTCCTGGTGGTCTGCCATGGCGACGGTCCCTTTCCCACCGGGACGGAACCGCCCCGGATCTGTGCTGGACGCCAGAGTGCCACCCATCGTGGCGCCGCACCTGCCGTTCCCCCAAGATATGCATATATCTGTCGCTCAATGCGGTGAACTCTGCTACGGAAGAGCGTATTTGGACGGCAGACTGGTGCGAGCTGTGCCGGTGGAAGGGAGGCGGGTGTGCAGCACGGTCCCGCGGTGCGTCGGCGCAAGCTCGGCGAGGAACTGCGTGCCCTGCGTGACCGGTCCGGACTCACCAGTGGTGAGGCCGCTCGGATCACGGGATGGCACCAGTCGAAAATCAGCCGCATCGAGACAGGCCGCAGCGGCGTGAAGCCGGAGGACATCCGGCTGCTCCTCGACGTCTACGGGGAGGTCGTGAGCCCGCAGCAACGCGCCCTGCTGGAGGCCCTGTCGGCCTCGGCCGCCGGCCCCGGTCCGGCCGGCGACACCGGGCGGGGCCGCCAGTGGTGGCACGACTACCGGGGGCTGCTGCCCCAGGAGTACCGGGACTTCATCAGCCTGGAGGCGGGTGCCCGGTCGGCCCGCACCGTGGAGCTGTCCGTGGTGCCGGGGCTGCTGCAGACCTCCGGATATGCGCGGGCGGTGACCCGGGCCGCGCTGGGCGGGCTGCCTGAGCCGAAGGTGGACGCGCTGGTCGACGTACGGCTGGCCCGGCAGTCGGTGCTGCGGGCCGATCCGCCGCTCGAGCTGAGCGCGGTGCTGGACGAGGCGGTGCTGCGCCGGCAGATCGGCGGGCCCGGGGTGATGGCAGAGCAGTTGCGGCACCTGGTGGAGGTGGCGCGGCTGCCCCAAGTCTGCTTGCAGGTCCTGCCGTTCAGCGTCGGCGGCCATCTCGGCCTGACAGGACCGTTCGTCATTTTTTCATTTCCGGACATCGCTGATCTGGATGTGGTGGTACTCGACCATTTGACGAGTAGCCTCTATCTGGAGCGGAAGGAAGACCTAGAGGCGTACAGCGCCGCGTTCCGCACCATCCAGGAACACGCCCTCCCGCCCCAGGACTCGTCGGATCTCATCAGCAGCCTTGCTGACGACGCGTAAGGAGGCACCCCCGTGTCCGCAACCCCCTTATCCTCCAGCGGACTTCTGATCAGCGCGCGGTGGCGGCGGAGCAGCCGCAGCACCGGAATGAACAACTGTGTGGAAGCGGCCGCCCTCGACGGCGGCCTGCTGGCCGTCCGCGACTCCAAGCGGACGGACGGCCCGGCCGTGCTCTTCACCGGGCCGGCCTGGGACGGCTTCCTCGCCTCCGTCCGGGCGGACGTGCACGCGTAGCTCCGCCTAGCGGTCCGTGGCTCCGGCGGGCGCGGTCTCGAGGATCGTCCCGACCGCCCGGTTGATCTCCTCCCCCGTGAGATCGGCCCGGGCGGTCAGCCGCAGCCGGGAGATGCCGTCCGGCACCGACGGCGGGCGGAAGCACCCCACGGACAGACCCGCCTCGCGGCAGTCGGCCGCCCAGCGCAGTGCCGCCGACGCCGACGGGGCCCGTACCGACACCACGGCCGCGTCCGGCCGGGCCGCTGTCAGGCCGGACGCGGTGAGCCGCCCGTACAGCCGGTCGGCCACCTCGCGGGCGCGGCCCGCCCGCTCCGGCTCGCGCTGGAGCAGGCGCAGGCTCGCCAGGGCCGCGCCCGCGGCGGCCGGGGCCAGTCCGGTGTCGAAGATGAAGGTGCGCGCCGTGTTGACCAGGTGTCTGATCACCTTGGCCGGGCCGAGCACGGCCCCGCCCTGGCTGCCCAGGGACTTCGAGAGGGTCAGCGTCGCGACCACGTAGGGCGCGCCCGCGAGCCCGGCGGCGTGCAGCGCGCCGCGGCCGCCCTCGCCCAGCACTCCCAGCCCGTGGGCGTCGTCCACGACCAGGGCCGCGCCCTCGTCACGGCAGGCGGCGGCGTACCCGGCGAGCGGGGCGGCGTCCCCGTCCACGGAGAACACCGAGTCGCTCACCAGCAGCGCCCGGCCGTCGTGGGCGGCGAGCGTCTTGCGCGCGGTGTCCGGGTCGGAGTGCGGGATCACCGCGGTCTCGGCCCGCGAGAGCCGGCAGCCGTCGACGATCGACGCGTGGTTCCCGGCGTCGGAGACGACCAGCGTCCCCCAGCCGCCGAGCGCGGTGACCGCGGCGAGATTGGCCGCGTACCCGGAGGAGAGGACCAGCGCGGCCTCGAAACCGCAGAAGGCGGCGAGCTCCCGCTCAAGCTCCGCGTGCAGCTCGGTCGTACCCGTCACGAGACGCGAACCGGTGGCTCCGGCGCCCCAGCGCTCGGCCGCCTCCCGTGCCCCGCGGATCGTCTCGGGGTGCCGGGACAGGCCGAGGTAGTCGTTGCTCGCGAGGTCCAGGAGCGGCGACACCGCCGGCCGCGGGCGGAGCGTGCGGACCAGCCCCGCCTGCTCCCGCTCGCTCTCCGCGGCATCGATCCAGGCGAAGACATCCTCGGGGTCGGGGGTGTGCTGGCGCATCGGCATGTCCTCGTGTTTTGTCGGCAGTCCACAGACCTGCCCCGACCCTAGCGGCCGTGACTCGTGCGCCAGGTGTGGTGATACACACACACCCATCCGGCCATGTTGTGCGATCTCTCCTTGGCCGGGATGGGTGCTGTGGTCCAGGATCGGGTGCATGGACCTGCTGAACACCCTGGTGGACAAGGGGCTGCGGCGCGAGCTGCCGACCCGCGAAGAGGCGCTCGCCGTACTGGCGACTTCTGACGACGAACTGCTCGACGTGGTGGCCGCTGCCGGCAAGGTGCGCCGCCAGTGGTTCGGGCGTCGGGTCAAGCTGAACTACCTGGTCAACCTGAAGTCGGGCCTGTGCCCGGAGGACTGCTCGTACTGCTCCCAGCGCCTGGGATCGAAGGCCGAGATCCTCAAGTACACGTGGCTGAAGCCGGAAGAGGCCTCCCAGGCCGCCGCCGCCGGTGTCGCGGGCGGCGCGAAGCGGGTCTGCCTGGTGGCGAGCGGCCGCGGGCCGACGGACCGGGACGTGGACCGCGTCGGCAAGACCATCGAGGCGATCAAGGAGCAGAACGAGGGCGTCGAGGTCTGCGCGTGCCTCGGCCTGCTCTCGGACGGCCAGGCGGAGCGGCTGCGCGACGCGGGCGCGGACGCCTACAACCACAACCTCAACACGTCCGAGGCGACGTACGGCGCGATCACCAAGACCCACACCTACGCGGACCGGGTCGACACCGTACAAAAGGCGCACGCCGCCGGCCTGTCGGCGTGCTCCGGTCTGATCGCGGGCATGGGCGAGACCGACGAGGACCTGGTCGACGTCGTCTTCTCGCTGCGCGAGCTGGACGCGGACTCGGTCCCGGTCAACTTCCTGATCCCCTTCGAGGGCACCCCGCTGGCCAAGGAGTGGAACCTCACCCCGCAGCGCTGCCTGCGGATCCTGGCGATGGCGCGCTTCGTCTGCCCCGACGTCGAGGTCCGCCTCGCGGGCGGGCGCGAGGTGCACCTGCGCTCGCTCCAGCCGCTGGCCCTGCACGTGGTCAACTCGATCTTCCTGGGCGACTACCTGACCAGTGAGGGCCAGGCCGGTCAGGCCGACCTCGACATGATCGCGGACGCCGGTTTCGAGGTGGAGGGCGCCGGTACGTCGACCCTTCCCGCGCACCGCTCCGACGCGGCGGCCGCGGCCACCGGGGGCTGCGGCTCGAACGGCGGTGCCTCGGTCTGCGGCTCGGGCGCGACCACGGGCGACGACGCCCCGGCGGCGGGCTGCGGCTCGGCGTGCGGCGGCTGCTCCGGACACGGGCACGCGGACGCGGCGCCCGTCCCGGCCCAGGCCGAGGCCGGGGAGGTCCGGCCCGAGCTGGTGGCCGTACGCCGTCGCGGCGCGGGGACGGACATCGCCCCCAATGCCTGATCAGTCGCACCCGCTCGACGTGCCGCCGTCCGGGACCGGTTCGTCCGGCGCGGAACTGCTCGCGCTGGACCGGCAGCACGTCTGGCACCCGTACGGCCCGATGCCCGGGCGGCAGGAGCCGCTGGTGATCGCCTCCGCCTCGGGAGTGCGGCTGCGGCTCGCCGAGCCCTCCCAGGGGGAGGGCCACGAGGATCTGGTCGACGGCATGTCCTCCTGGTGGTCGGCCATCCACGGCTACAACCACCCGGTGCTCAACGAGGCCGTGACCACGCAGCTGGGCCGTATGTCGCACGTGATGTTCGGCGGGCTCACCCACGAGCCCGCCGTCCGGCTCGCCGCGAAGCTCGTCGAGATCACCCCGCCGGGACTGGAGCACGTCTTCCTCTCCGACTCGGGCTCGGTGTCCGTCGAGGTCGCGGTCAAGATGTGCCTGCAGTACTGGCGTTCGGTGGGGCGGACGGGCAAGACCCGGCTGCTCACCTGGCGCGGCGGCTACCACGGGGACACCTGGCAGCCGATGGCCGTCTGCGACCCCGACGGCGGCATGCACGAGCTGTGGCAGGGTCACCTGCCGCGGCAGGTCTTCGCGGACGCGCCGCCCGCCGGTTTCGACACGCCCGTGGACCCGGCGTACGCCGACCACCTGCGCTCCCTGATCGCCGCGCACGCCGACGAGTTGGCGGCCGTCATCGTGGAGCCGGTGGTCCAGGGCGCGGGCGGCATGCGCTTCCACAACCCGGACCACCTCCGGGTGCTGCGCGAGCTGTGCGACGAGTACGGCGTCCTCCTCATCCTGGACGAGATCGCGACGGGCTTCGGCCGCACGGGCGCGCTGTTCGCGGCCGACCACGCCGGGATCACCCCGGACGTGATGTGCCTGGGCAAGTCGCTGACCGGCGGCTACCTCACCCTCGCGGCGACCCTGTGCACGGAACGGGTCGCCGACGGGATCTCCCAGGGCGAGGTGCCCGTCCTCGCGCACGGGCCGACCTTCATGGGCAACCCGCTCGCGTCGGCGGTGGCGCTCGCGTCGGTCGAACTCCTCCTCGGGCAGGACTGGGCGACCGACGTCAAGCGCATCGAGGCGGGGCTGCGCGAGGGCCTGGCGGCCGCGGCCGGGATCCCCGGCGTGCGGGACGTACGCGTCCTGGGCGCGATCGGCGTGGTGCAGCTGGACCACGAGATCGACATGGCGGCCGCGACCCGGGCGGCGGTGCGCGAGGGCGTGTGGCTGCGCCCGTTCCGGGACCTGATCTATGTGATGCCGCCGTTCGTCACCGGCGAGGCGGACGTGGCCCGTATCTGCCGCGCGGTGTGCGCGGCCGCGCAGGAAGGCTGAGATGTCCGTAGTGGTGGTGTCCGGGACGGGCACGGAAATCGGCAAGACCGTGGTCACGTCGGCGATCGCGGCCGCCGCGATCGCGGCCGGCCGCTCGGTGGCCGTGCTCAAGCCCGCGCAGACGGGTGTCGGTCCGCAGGAGCCGGGGGACGCCGCGGAAGCGGTCCGCCTGGCCGGCTCCGCGGTCACCGCGGTGGAACTGGCCCGCTACCCGGAGCCCTTGGCCCCGAACACGGCGGCCCGCCGCGCGGGCCTGCGGACCCTCTCCCCGGCGGAGATCGCGGAGGCGGCGCGGCAGTTGTCCGAGGCGCACGACCTGGTCCTGGTGGAGGGCGCGGGCGGGCTGCTCGTGCACTTCGACGACGAGGGCAACACCCTGGCCGACGCGGCCCGGCTGCTCGGCGCGCCGACCGTGATCGTCGCCCCTGCGGGCCTGGGAACCCTCAACTCCACCACCCTCACGGCAGAAGCCCTGCGGGCCCGGGACCTGAACGCGCTGGGCGTGGTGGTCGGCAGCTGGCCGCAGGACCCGGACCTGGCGGCCCGCTGCAACCTGGCGGACCTTCCTAAGTCCTCGGGCGTGCCCCTCCTGGGCGCGATCCCGGAGCGCTCGGGCGCCCTCTCCCCGGACCGCTTCCGCACCTCGGCCCCCACCTGGCTGGCCCCGCCCCTCTGGGGCACCTGGTCGCCGGACTCCTTCCTCACGAAGTGGTCCCCGTCGGCGTACACCAAACCCACCCCCGCCGGCACATCCAGCCCCGCCGGCGTTTGAGGCGCGGGGTCCGGGGCGGAGCCCCGGTCTCTCAGCCTGGCCGCCTCAATCCAGCCCCGCCCACACATCCAGCCTCGCCGGCGTTTGAGGCGCGGGGTCGGGGGCGGAGCCCCGGTCTCTCAGCCTGGCCGCCTCAATCCAGCCCCGCCCACACATCCAGCCTCGCCGGCGTTTGAGGCGCGGGGTCCGGGGCGGAGCCCCCGGCCTTTCAGCCCCGCCGCCTCAATCCAGCCCCGCCGGCGTTTGAGGCGGCGGGGTCCGGGGCGGAGCCCCGGTCTTTGAGCCTCGCCGGCATCGGGGCCCGCGGCCCACGGCGGAGCCCGAACCGCCGGAGGCAGGGATGACGGCCCGGCCGAAGGGCACGCTGGAGGTACCGGAACGTCGCCTCCCGGGAGGTCCGTCATGCCGCGCCGCCGCCTCATCCGCACCACGCGCAACACCCCGCCCCACGACCCCGTCCACCACCCCGTCTTCGCCCGGTTCTACGCCCGCGCCAGCACCGCCGCCGAGACCCGCGCCGGCATCGGCCCCCTCCGCCGCGAGCTGCTGCACGGCGTCTCCGGCCGCGTCATCGAGATCGGCGCCGGCAACGGCCTGAACTTCCCGCACTACCCGCGCGCCGTCTCCGAGGTCGTCGCCGTCGAACCGGAACGCACCCTCCGCCGGCTCGCGGCCTCCGCCGCCCTCCGCTGCGAGGTCCCGGTGGACGTCGTACCCGGCGCCGCCGAGGCCCTCCCGGTCAAGAGCGAGGCCTTCGACGCCGCCGTCGCCTCGCTGGTGCTGTGCACCGTACGGGACCTGCCCCGCTCCCTCGCCGAACTGCACCGCGTACTCCGCCCCGACGCCGAGCTGCGCTTCTTCGAGCACGGCCTGGCGCCCGGCCCCGGCATGGCCGCCGTCCAGCGCGCCCTGGACCGGACCGTCTGGCCGCACCTCTTCGGCGGCTGCCACACCGCGCGCGACCCGCTGGCCGCCATCGAGGCCGCCGGATTCCGGATCGTCTCGCACCGCCGTCTGCGGCTGCCCGAACGCGGTCCGGCCCTGCCCACCTCCTACTGCGTCATCGGGTCGGCGCGCCGAGTGGCTTGACCCAGCGCTTCCACTGGTCCTGGGGCCCGTAGCCCGCGGCGTCCCAGGCCAGGTGGGCCCGCTCGTTGCGGACGAGCACCATGGCGTCCGCCCGCCGCCCGCCGAGCGCCACGAAGCGTTCCTCGGCGGCGGCCAGCAATGCGGTCCCGATCCCCCGGCGCCGGTGGCCGGGGTGCACCGCGAGCCGGTAAAGGTGACAGCGCCACCCGTCGAAGCCGGCGATCACGGTGCCGACGAGCTCGCCGTCGCGCCGGGCGAGCAGGAGCGCCTGCGGGTCGCGGGCGTGGAGGCGCTCGACCCCGGCGAGGTCGTCGCTGATACTCGTTCCCTCGGCGGCGGCCTTCCAGAAGTCCAGCACGGCGCCGAGATCGGCGGCCGAAGCGGGTCCGATATGAAGATCAGTCATCCCCGGATCCCACCATCCGCCCGGACTCCGCCAAAAGAATGATCCGTTCTCTTTGCCCGTCCTTTACCATGTGGGCAAAGGTCCCTCTTGAGTGAAAGGTGTGAGCGTCCGCCCATGGGCGAGCCTCCCAGTCCCCGACGTACCGCTCCGCGACACCGCGCGGTCCCCCTCCTCCTGGCCGACCATGGGACGGAGGTGATCGACCGATGACCGAGGTGCTCCTGCTCGTCGTGGCACTGCTGCTCTGCGTCGCCTGCGGGGTCTTCGTCGCGGCCGAGTTCTCGCTGACGACCGTGGAGCGCAGCGAGCTCGAACGGGCCGTGGAGCGCGGTGAGCGCGGGGCCGACAGCGCCCTGGCGGCCGTCCGCACCCTGACGTTCCAGCTCTCCGGCGCCCAGCTCGGCATCACCGTGACCGGCCTGGTCATCGGCATGATCTCCAAGCCGTCGATCTCCACCCTGCTCCAGGGCCCGTTCGAGGCGATGGGCCTGTCGGCCGGCGCCGCCTCCTCGACCGCCCTGGTCCTCGGCACCGTCGTGTCGACCGTGGTGCTGATGGTCGTCGGCGAGCTGGTCCCCAAGAACTGGGCCATCTCCTCCCCGCTGGCGATCGCCAAGCGCGTGGCGACCGCGCAGCGCGTCTTCAGCCGGGCCTTCAAGCCCCTGATCAGCCACCTCAACACCACCGCGAACCACATGGTGCGGCGCCTCGGCATGGAGCCGGCCGAGGAGCTGGCCTCCGCGCGCACCCCGCAGGAGCTGGTCGCCCTGGCGCGGCACTCCGCGAAGGAAGGCGCCCTGGAGAAGGACACCGCCGAGCTGTTCGTGCGGACCCTGAACCTGGCCGACCTGACCGCGGAGAACGTGATGACCCCGCGCGTCCAGGTCACCGCTCTCGACGTGCAGACCACCGCCGAGGACGTGGCCAACGCGACGCTCGCCACCGGCCTCTCCCGCTTCCCGGTCTACCGGGGAAGCCTCGACACCGTCGTCGGCACCGTCCACATCAAGGACGTGCTGGCCCTGCCCGCCGAGGAGCGGCGCCGCCGTCCGGTGTCGCAGCTGCTGCGCGAGCCCCTCCTCGTGCCGGAGTCGCTGACCGTGGACCGGCTGCTGGACCGGCTGTCCGGCAAGCAGACGATGGCCGTGGTCATCGACGAGTACGGCGGCACGGCCGGTGTGGCCACGCTGGAGGACATCGTCGAGGAGGTCGTCGGCGAGGTCCGCGACGAGCACGACCCGCACGAGACCCCGGACCTGGCCCCGGCCGGTACGGACGAGTCCGGCCGCCTCCTCTACTCCGCCGACGGCTCCGCGCGCACCGACCAGCTCCGGCGGATCGGCCTGCGCGTGCCGGACGGCCCGTACGAGACCCTGGCCGGCCTGATAGCGACCGAGCTGGGCAGGATCCCGGCCGTCGGCGACCGGATGGAACTGGACGGCTGGCAGCTCGACGTGGTGGACGCCGGCGGACGCCGGGCCGCGCGGGTGCTGCTGCACGCCCCGGCGGAGCCGGCCGACGGAACGGAGCAGGCCCGATGACCGCGATCCAGCTGTTGATCGGCCTGGCGACCCTGGTCGTCAACGCCTTCTTCGTCGGTGCGGAGTTCGCACTGATCTCGGTCCGGCGCAGCCAGATCGAGCCGTACGCCGAGCAGGGCGACCGGCGGGCCCGCGCCGTCCTGTGGGGCCTGGAGCACGTGTCGGCGCTGATGGCGGCGGCGCAGCTGGGCATCACGCTGTGCACCCTGGTGCTGGGTGTGGTGGCCGAGCCGGCCATCGCGCACCTGCTGACCCCGCTCTTCGACCTCCTCGGGGTACCCGACGGGCTGACGCACGCGATCTCCTTCGTGGTGGCGCTGTCGCTGGCGACGTACCTGCACATGCTCTTCGGCGAGATGGTGCCGAAGAACGTGGCGCTCTCCGAGCCGGTGCGCACCGCGCTCGTGCTGGGGCCGCCGCTGGTGACCCTCACCCGGGCGCTGCGGCCGGTGATCTTCGCGATCAACGCCTTCGCCAACGCCCTGCTGCGCCTGCTGCGGGTGGAGGTGAAGGACGAGATCGCGGCGAGCTTCTCGGACGACGAGCTGGCACGGATGGTCAAGGACTCCAGTGACGCGGGTCTGCTCGACGACAGGGCGAGCGAGCGCCTGCACGACGCCCTGGAGCTGGGGCGGCGGCCGGTGACCGATGTGGTGCTGCCGGCCGACCAGGTGGTCTCGGCCCGTGTGGGCATCACTCCCACCGGCCTGGAGCAGCTGTCGGCCGCGTCCGGGTACTCCCGCTTCCCGGTGGTCGACGCGCAGGACCGGATCCTGGGCTACCTGCACGTGAAGGACGCCCTGGACGCGGACGGGGAGGCGCGGAACGAGCCGTTCCCCTTGTCGGAGCTGCGGCCGATCGCCCAGGTACGGGCGGAGACCCCGCTGGACGACGTGCTGACCGCCATGCGGCGCAGCCGTACGCACCTGGCGGCGGTCCTCGGGGCGGAGGACGCCATGACGGGCCTCGTGACCATGGAGGACGTACTGCGGGAGCTGTTCGGCAGGCCCGCGTCCGCCTGATCCGCCGGAGAGGTGTGGTCCCCGGCCCTGCGGGGCCGGGGTACCGCGCGGTAACATCACTCCGCCATGGAGATGAATGCCTCTTACACCAGTTTTGTCGCGGTCGGCGACTCCTTCACCGAGGGCATGTCGGACCTGCTTCCGGACGGCTCCTACCGGGGCTGGGCCGATCTGCTGGCCGCCCGCCTCGCCGCGCGCGAGCCGGGCTTCCGCTACGCGAACCTCGCGGTCCGCGGGAAGCTGATCGGGCAGATCGCGGAGGACCAGGCCCCGGTGGCGGCGGCGATGGGCGCCGACGTGGTGGCCCTGGTGGGCGGGCTGAACGACGCCCTGCGCCCCAAGGTGGACATGGGCCGGGTCCGCGGCCACCTGGAGGCGGCCGTGGAGATCCTCGCGCCTTCCTGCAAGCGCCTCGTCCTCATGCGCTCCCCGGGGCGCAACGGTCCGGTGATGGAACGCTTCAGACCCCGCATGGAGGAGCTCTTCGTCATCATCGAAGAGCTCGCCTCCCGGCACGACGCCCTGGTGGTGGACCTGTACGGGGCTTCCGTGCTCGGGGACCAGCGGATGTGGGACGTGGACCGGCTTCACCTGACCGCGGAGGGCCACCGCCGGGTGGCCGAGGCCGTCTGGCAGACCCTGGGCCTGCCCGCCGAGGAGGACTGGCGCACCGAGCTGCCCGCCGCCGTAGCGCCCGGCTGGACGGTGCGCCGGGCGCAGGACCTGAGCTTCGCCCGGCAGCACCTGCTCCCCTGGATCGGCCGCCGCCTGACGGGCCGCTCCTCCGGGGACGGCCGCCCGGCCAAGCGCCCGGAGCTGCTGCCGTACGGGGACGCGCCGCTCTCGTAGCAAGCCACAATCACGAGCGGGGGCCCTACCTGCGTAAACACACAGCGGTGGCCCAAGTAGAATCCCTCCACGTGACTGCCAAGCCCCGCATCCCCAATGTCCTGGCCGGCCGCTACGCCTCCGCGGAGCTCGCCGTCCTGTGGTCCCCCGAGTACAAGGTGACGCTGGAGCGGCGGCTGTGGCTCGCCGTGCTGCGCGCCCAGAAGGACCTCGGTATCGAGGTCCCGGACGCGGCCCTCGCCGACTACGAGCGCGTCCTGGAGACCGTCGACCTCGCCTCCATCGCCGAGCGCGAGAAGGTCACCCGGCACGACGTGAAGGCCCGCATCGAGGAGTTCAACGCCCTCGCCGGCCACGAGCACGTCCACAAGGGCATGACCTCGCGCGACCTCACCGAGAACGTCGAGCAGCTGCAGATCCGGCTCTCGCTGGAACTGGCCCGCGACCGCACGGTGGCCGTCCTGGCCCGCCTCGGCAAGCTGGCCGGCGAGCACGCCGAGCTGGTCATGGCCGGCCGCTCCCACAACGTGGCCGCGCAGGCCACCACCCTGGGCAAGCGCTTCGCCACCGCGGCCGACGAGCTGCTCGTCGCCTACGACCGCCTGGAGAACCTCCTCGGCCGCTACCCGCTGCGCGGGATCAAGGGCCCGGTGGGCACCGCCCAGGACATGCTCGACCTGCTCGGCGGCGACGCCGCGAAGCTCGCCGACCTGGAGCAGCGGATCGCCGCCCACCTCGGCTTCGCCCAGGCCTTCACCTCGGTCGGCCAGGTCTACCCGCGCTCGCTCGACTACGACGTGGTCACCGCGCTGGTGCAGCTGGCCGCCGCACCGTCCTCGATCGCCAAGACGATCCGCCTGATGGCCGGCCACGAGCTGGTCACCGAGGGCTTCAAGCCCGGCCAGGTCGGCTCCTCGGCGATGCCGCACAAGATGAACACCCGCTCCTGCGAGCGCGTGAACGGCCTCATGGTCATCCTGCGCGGCTACGCCTCGATGACCGGCGAGCTGGCCGGCGACCAGTGGAACGAGGGCGACGTCTCCTGCTCCGTGGTCCGCCGGGTGGCCCTGCCGGACGCGTTCTTCGCCTTCGACGGCCTGCTCGAGACCTTCCTGACGGTCCTCGACGAGTTCGGCGCCTTCCCGGCCGTCGTCGCCCGCGAGCTGGACCGCTACCTGCCCTTCCTCGCGACCACCAAGGTCCTGATGGGCGCGGTGCGGGCCGGCGTCGGCCGCGAGGCCGCCCACGAGGTCATCAAGGAGCACGCGGTGGCCTCCGCGCTCGCCATGCGCGAGCAGGGCGCCGAGCGCAACGAGCTGCTGGACAAGCTGGCCGCCGACGACCGGATGCCGCTGGACCGCGCCCAGCTCGACGCCCTCATGGCCGACAAGCTGTCCTTCACCGGCGCCGCCGGCGACCAGGTCGCCACCGTGGTCTCCCGGATCGAGGCGATCGCCAAGCAGCACCCGGAGGCCGCCGGGTACGCGCCGGGGTCGATCCTCTGACCCCCGAAGAGCTGACCGCCGCCCGTGACCGCGTCCTCCCGGACGTGGTCGCGGGCGGTCTGCGTGTGCTGTTCTGCGGGATCAACCCCGGCCTCCTCTCCGCCGCGACGGGCCACCACTTCGCCCGCCCCGGCAACCGGTTCTGGCCCGTCCTGCACCTCTCGGGCTTCACCCCGCGCCGGCTGGCCCCCGCGGAGCAGGAGGAGCTGCTGACCTACCGCCTCGGCATCACCAACGTCGTCGCCCGCGCCACGGCCCGCGCCGACGAACTGAGCGCCGAGGAGTTCCGTGAGGGCGGCCGCATCCTGACCGCCAAGGTGGAACTCCTGCGGCCACAATGGCTGGCGGTGGTCGGAGTGACGGCCTACCGCACGGCCTTCGGCGAGCGGAAGGCGCAGATCGGCCCCCAGGAGCTGACCATCGGCTCCACCCGCATCTGGGCCCTCCCCAACCCGAGCGGCCTCAACGCCCACTGGACCGCCGAGTCCATGGCCCAGGAGTACGCCCGCCTCCGCGCCGCCGCCGAGGCTCCCGAAGCCGCCGAGGGCTAGGGCGGATCGATCACGGTGACCCCTGCCATCAGCAGGTAGGGGTCCTCGGAGTCCCACTGCGCCACGTAGGCCACCAGCCACTGCTCCTCGGCCCGCCACAGGTGGACGTGGTCGGTGCTGTTGCTCAGCTCGTCCCACGGCTCCGGTATCTCCTCCCCGTCGAGCCCTCTTTCCAGCAGCGACCCGAGGCTGAACACCTGCGGCTCCCCCCACCGGTCGGTCACCGCCTGGGTGAGCGCCCCGTACTCGGCGCTGATCTGGCCGGCCGCCTCGATCCGCCCCGAACCGTCGTCATCCCAGAAGTGCTGCGTCCGAGCGAGCCGGATGAGATGAAAACCCGGGCCGCTGCTGCTGTCGACGGTCTGGACCGGCTCGGGCGGGAAATCCTTCGCCCTGAGCCTGTCGATCGTGTCGAGGTGCTCTGCCGTGGTCATACCGTCAGTATCCCGGCCACCACTGACAACTGGCCTGGCGTCACGCGGCCCGGCGGCGCACCGAGACCCACCCTCCGATGAGCGCGGCGGCCGCCCACAGGGCCATCACGCCGAGTCCCGTCCAGTGGCCGACGAGACCGCCGGCCTCCATCCGCATCATCATCTGGCCGGCCCGGTCCGGCAGGAGCTGAGCGACGCCCTCGGCACTCGCACCGATGACGAAGGAGACCAGGAGCACGAAGGGTATGAGCAGGCTCAGCACCAGCGCCGCGCTCCGCAGGACGGCCGTCAGGCCCGCCGCGAACAGCGTCATCAGCGTCAGGTACATCCCGCAGCCGAAGACGGACCGGATCGTGCCGGGGTCACCCAGCTCCATGGCGTACGACCCCATGAACGCCTGGCCGGCCACGAACGTCACGAAGGCGGTGATCTGCCCCAGCACGAAGGCGAGTGCGCCCACCACGGCCATCTTCGAAAGGTAGAAGCGGGTGCGGTTCGGCACCGCGGCCAGCGAGGTGCGCAGGGCTCCGTTGTGGAACTCCGCCGACAGCGCGTTCGCTCCGAAGGCCATGGCCGCGATCTGGCCGAAGTTGATCCCGTAGTAGGCCGCGAGGAGGCGGTCGTCACCCATGCTGCCCTCTTCGGACTGACCGATCGCCGCGGCGGTGAGCACCTGGATCCCGGCGGTGGCGACGAAGATGACTATGTACGCCCCTATGGTGCCGCGAAGGGACCGTAGCTTGATCCATTCCGAGTGCAGGACGGGCATGGTGGGCAGAGTGGCGCTCATGGCGAAGCCTCCTGAGTGGGGAAAGAAAAAGGGAGGGAAGGTCAGCGGGTTGCGGCGAACTCGGCGTGGTCGGCGGTGAGGTCCAGATAGGCCTGCTCCAGCGAGGCCCGGTCGTCGGAGAGTTCCAGCACGGGCACGCCTTCGCGGGCGGCCAGGCTGCCGACCTGATCGGCCCGTATGCCCTCGACGGTCCATCGCCCGTCGTCCGCGGTCACCAGCTCGAAGCCGTCACGGGCCAGCGCGGCCCGCAGCCGCTCCGGGTCGGTGGTGCGCAGCCGCACCCTTGGGGTGCTGCGGGCGTCGATGAACTCCTCCATCGAGGTGTCGGCCAGCAGCCTGCCGTTGCCGAGCACGACCAGGTGGTCGGCGAACGCCGAGGTCTCCGACATCAGATGGCTGGAGACCAGGACCGTGCGTCCCTCGGCGGCGAGACCGCGCATCAGCTCGCGGATCCAGATGATGCCCTCGGGGTCGAGGCCGTTGGTCGGCTCGTCCAGCAGCAGCACCCCGGGGTCGCCCAGCAGTGCCGCGGCTATGCCCAGGCGCTGGCGCATGCCGAGCGAGAAGGACTTGACCCGCCGCCCGGCGACGGAGGCTATCCCCGCCTGCTCCAGGACCTCGTCCACCCTGCGCATCGGGATCCGGTCCGCCGCGGCGAGGACGCGGAGGTGGTCCCGGGCGGTGCGCCCGCCGTGCGCCGACTGCGCGTCGAGCAGCGCGCCGACCTGGTGCAGCGGGTCGGGGAAGTCGGTGAACCGCCGCCCGCCGATCGTGGCCGTACCGGACGTCGCCCGGTCCAGGCCCAGCAGCAGGCGCATCGTGGTGGACTTGCCGGCGCCGTTGGGGCCGAGGAAGCCGGTGACCCGTCCGGGCAGGACGTCGAAGGTGAGGCCGTCCACCGCTCGGTGGGTGCCGTATGCCTTGGTGAGTTCTCGGATCTCGATGCTGTTCATGGCTCAAGACTCGCCGCCGGTCCCACCCCTCTTCCTCCCCCATGCGAGGGTGCCGTCTCCCCCACGTGGGGGAGACGGCCGCGAGCCACGTCCTGTCACGATGAGGGCATGTACCGACTCCTCCGTGCCCCGCTCCAACCGGTGACCTACTCACGCTGGTTGCACCTCTGCGTGCCCGTCCTGCTGGTGGCGCTCTGGATGTTCGTAGGGCCCGAGGCCCCGTGGGTTCCGCTGCTCATCGCGGTACCGCTCGGTCTGGTCCCCTGGGTCCGGCTGGTCGAAGGGCTGCAGGCGCGGTTCCTGCTCACCCCGCACGACTGGGGCCGCGCGGAGAGCACCATCAGTGCGGTCCCCTCCGCGCGGTGGAACGACCGGTGGCGGACCCTGCTGTGGCTGGAGGTGCGGCTCGTCCTCGCGGGGGGCGCCTGGATCCCGACCGTGTGGCTCCCGGCCATGTCGGTCGAACTGGTCTCGATCGCTCTCGGGCATCCTCTGGGCGGTGACCTCATGATTCCCTTCGAGCCCCCGCGGTGGGCCGCCGCGCTGCTCGTGCCGGTGCCGCTGATTCTGCTGATCGCCATAGTGGTCCTGCTCGGGGAGCTGATCACCGCCATCGCCCAGCGGTTGCTGGGACCTTCGGCCGCGGAGCGGCTCACCGCGCTGGAAGCCCGCACCGAACAGCTCTTGGAGCGCAACCGGATCGCTCGCGAGCTGCACGACTCCATCGGGCACGCGCTGACGGTGGCGGTGGTGCAGGCGGGGGCCGCCCGGGCCGCCGGGGACCCGGAGTTCACCGACCGGGCGCTGTGCGCGATCGAGGAGACGGGCCGGGCCGCCCTGGAGGATCTGGAACGGGTGCTGGGGGTCCTGCGGGAATCCGGGCAGCCGCCGTCGCAGCGGCCGACGCTCGTGGAGGCGGACCGGCTGCTGGAGTCGGCCCGGGCCTCCGGGGCGGCGGTGGAGGCGCAAGTGACCGGTCCGCTCGACAAGTTGCCGGGGCCGGTCACCCGGGAGGGGTACCGGATCCTTCAGGAGGCGCTCACGAACGTGCTGCGGCACTGCGGTCCGGTACCCGTCCGGGTGAGGATCGAGATGACCGGGGACCGGCTGGATCTGGAGGTGTCGAATCCGCTGCCGGACGAGCCGGCCCTGATGCAGCGCAGCGGGAGCGGGCTGCGCGGGATGCGGGAGCGGGCCGCGCTGCTCGGCGGGGAGGCCGAGACCGGTCCGTACGAGGGCCGTTGGAGGGTGCGCGCCCGGCTTCCGCTGGAGCGAATACGCTGACCGGATGCCGGTTACCGTACTGCTCGTCGATGACGAACCCCTCGTGCGCGCGGGTCTGCGCGCCGTCCTGGACTCCCAGCCCGACATCGAGGTGGTGGGTGAGGCCGCGGACGGGGCCTCGGTGGTCCCGCTCGTCCGCCAACTGAGGCCGGACGTGGTGGCGATGGACGTGCGGATGCCGCTGCTCGACGGAATCGAGGCGACCCGTGCGGTCCTGCGCTCGGTGGACTCCCCGCCGAAGATCCTCGTGGTCACCACCTTCGAGAACGACGAGTACGTCTACCAGGCGCTGCGGTCCGGAGCGGACGGGTTCCTGCTGAAGCGGGCCCGGCCCTCGGAGATCGTGCACGCGGTACGGCTGGTGGCGGAGGGCGAGACGCTGCTCTTCCCGGCTGCCGTGCGGTCGCTGGCCGCGGAGTACGGGAACCGGCAGGCCCGGGCGGCGCTGGAGCGGGCCGCGCTGACCGAGCGGGAGGAGGCGGTGCTGCGGCTCATGGCCCGGGGTCTCACCAACGTGGAGATCGCGGCCGACCTGATCATCGGCACGGAGACGGTCAAGTCCCACGTCAGCGCGATCCTGGCGAAGCTGGGGGCGCGGGACCGCACCCAGGCGGTGATCACGGCGTACGAGTCGGGGTTCGTCTCGCCGGCCTGAGGAAAGGCTGATTCCGGCCGATGGGGGGCCGCTTCTCGCCGCGGCACCGGGCGCGCAGTACGATCCGGCTGACAAGCTCGCTAGCTGGGAGGACACACGTTGGGGCAGCTGACCGGCGGGGACCCCTCTCTGCTCCGGCGGATCAATTCCGCCGTCGTGCTGCGCGCGCTGCGCACGGCCGGATCGCCGACCCTCACCGACCTCACGCGGCTGACCGGACTCTCCCGGCCGACCGTCGAAGGTGTCGTGGAGGGGCTGATCGGGACCGGGCTCGTCGTCGAGGCCGAAGCGGAGGAAGGCGCGCGACGCCAGGGTCGACCGGCGAGGCGGTTCCGGTTCCGGGCCGAGGCAGGGCACCTGCTGGGCATCGAGATCGGCTCGCACCGGATCGCGGTGCTGCTGTCCGGGCTGGACGGCCGCGTCATCGGCGCCGGCACCAAGGACGTCGCGGAGGACGCCTCCGCGGACGAGCGGCTGGAGCGGGTCCGGGCGGCCGTCGCCGATCTGCTGCGCCGCGCCGGAGTGCCGCGGGACTCCCTGCGCGCCGTCGGGGTCGGCAGCCCCGGGATCGTGGAGGCGGACGGCACCGTGCGCCTCGGCACGGCGCTGCCCGGCTGGACGGGGCTGCCGCTCGGGGAGCGGCTGCGCCGCTCCTTCCGCTGCCCGGTGCAGGTGGAGAACGACGCCAACGCGGCGGCGGTCGCCGAGCACTGGAAGGGCGCCGCGCGGGACA
Organism: Streptomyces sp. NBC_00207; assembly: GCF_045160965.1. Classification (NCBI taxonomy): domain Bacteria; kingdom Bacillati; phylum Actinomycetota; class Actinomycetes; order Kitasatosporales; family Streptomycetaceae; genus Streptomyces; species Streptomyces sp. NBC_00207. The sequence goes on from NZ_CP130715.1 coordinate 2,062,972, forward strand.
CCGGCGACATGGTGTTCGTGATGGCCGGGCTCAGCCCCGGCGCCGGCTCACTGATCGGCGGCCGGCTCCACCGGGGCTTCGGCGGCGCGGCCGGCGAGATCGGCGCCCTGCACCTGCTGGGCCGCGAGGTGACGCCCGAGCGGCTGCTCTCGACCACCGGTGAGCCGCTGCATCCCCTGGACGAACCCGCCGTCGCCGAGGTCTTCGCGATGGCCAAGCGGGGCGACGAGCGCGCGGTGGCCGCCGTGGAGCGGTTCCTGCAGCGGCTGGTCCACGACGTGGCCGCGCTGGTCCTCGCAATGGATCCGGAGCTGGTGGTCGTCGGCGGCTGGGCGGCCGGCCTGGACGGCGTACTGGAGCCCCTGCGCCAGGAGCTGGAACGCTACTGCCTGCGTCCGCCGAGGGTGGCCCAGTCCCTGCTCGGCGAGGCCGCGGTGGCGACCGGCGCCCTGCGGCTCGCGCTGGACCACGTCGAGGAGGAGCTCTTCGCAGTGGAGAAGACGGTCACGGCCCGCCGCTGACCCAGCCCCTCACGCCCCCGGCGCCCCTCACGCCCCGTACGACGCGGAACGGCCCGGCCCCGAGCCATTGCTCGGGGCCGGGCCGTTCCGCCGTGTCAGGAGGCGACGCGCGGCTCGTGCGTGATCTCGACGTTGCCCGAGTCGCCGAAGGTGAGGCGGCAGGTGTCGGCACGGTAGGTGGCCACCGAGACGGCGGCCGTGCCCGCGGCGGTGAAGTAGCGGGTGGTGACCAGGAGGACCGGCGCACCGGGCAGGCGGTCCAGTTCCTTGGCGTCGTCGGCGCGCGCGGAGCCGAGCTCCACCGAGCGGTCCTGGCCGTCGAGGGCCAGCCGCTGCAGCTCGCGCAGGACGGCGCGGGCGCGGGCGGGGCCGGACGGGGCCTCGATCGCGGGGAGTCCGGGCACCGAGGCGGCCGGAACGTAGAGCAGTTCGGCGGCGACGGCCTGGCCGTTGGTGACCCGGGTCCGGCGCACCGTGTGCACCGGCTGGTCGGCGGCGAAATCCCCACCGGTGCCGAGGAGCTTCAGCACGGCGGCCGGCGGCAGGCTCTCGGCCGCGTCCACCGGCTCCCAGCCGTCGACGCCCTCACCGGGCCAGCTGTGCTGCGCGCTGCCGACGGCGACGCCCACGCGCGGCGGGGCGACGGTGGTGCCGACGCCGCGGCGACGCTGCAGCCGGCCTTCGAGCTCCAGCTGCTCCAGCGCCTGGCGCAGGGTCGCGCGGGCGACGCCGAAACGGGCGGCGAGTTCACGCTCGTTGGGGAGGACCTCACCCACGGCGAAGTCCTGGTCGAGCGCCTCGCTGAGGACGGTCTTGAGGTGCCAGTACTTCGGCTCCGGCGCCGTTTCGAGCTGCGTGGTCCCCACCCTGACTCCTCCTGCCGTCGCTGCACTCGCCGTGTCTTCCAGCGGCAGTTCCGCGCCCTTGTTTATTAAAGGTTCCTGCACTATCCCTGCGACGATAGGACGGTGCACCCCCTTGGTCAAGACCAATGCTCATCCCTTTGCCGGGCAGATCGGGCATACGTATCAAGCCGTTCACGGGATGTTCTCGTGTGCTCCGAAGGCTTGTAGTCAAGGGCTACCGGACGGTAATCATGGCGGTAGGCGTTACTGACAGCCTGTCTCGCACGCGTCCAACCGACGAGGAGCAGCATGACCGCCACGGTCTCCTTCACGATCGACACGCCGCTCGGCCCCCGCACCACCACCGCCGCCTACGAGCGCAAGGGCTCCGGCGAACCGCTTCTCCTGCTCCACGGCATCGGCCATCACCTCCAGGCCTGGCAGCCGGTGACCGACATCCTGGCCGCCGAGCACGAGGTGATCGCGGTCGACCTGCCGGGCTTCGGCGCCTCGGAGCCGTTGCCGCAGGGGGTTCCGTACAGCCTGGGGGCCGTGGCCCCCGCGCTCGGGGCGCTCTGCACGGCCCTCGGCGTCGAGCGCCCGCACGTCGCGGGCAACTCCCTCGGCGGGCTCCTCGCCCTCGAGATGGGCCGGAGCGGGCTCGTACGCTCGGTCACCGCCCTCTCCCCCGCCGGGTTCTGGACGGAGGCCGAGCGCCGATACGCCTTCGCCACCCTGCTCACGATGCGCGCCGGCGCCAAGGCCCTGCCCCTCCCCGCGGTGCGGCGGCTCTCGCGCAACGCCGTCGGCCGAGCCGCGCTCACCGGCACCATCTACGCCCGCCCGGCCCGCCGTTCGCCCGAGGCCGTGGTCGCCGAGACCCTGGCCCTGCGCGATGCCACCGGCTTCGAGGAGACCCTGGCCGCGGGCGGTTCCGTACGGTTCACCGACGACGTGCCCGGCCTGCCGGTCACCATCGCCTGGGGGACGCGCGACCGGCTGCTGCTGCGCCGCCAGGGCGTGCGCGCCAAGCACACCCTCCCCGGCGCCCGGCTGGTCCGGCTGCCGGGCTGCGGCCACGTCCCGATGAACGACGATCCGGCACTCGTCTCCCGGGTGATCCTGGACACGGCCCGCAGCGCGAACTCCGTGGCCGCCTGAACGGATGAGCGGCTGACGGCTGTTCATCCGAGGTTCGCGTGGGCGACGCGGCCGGGCCGGGGTGCGGCGGCACGCTGGTGCGACCCGTCCTCGCCGGCCCCTGGAGACGCACCGATGGCATCGATGCCGCACACCCGACGGACCCTCATCGGCGGTTCCCTCGCCCTGTCCTCCGCGCTGTTCGCCGCTCCGGCACTCGCCGCCCCCGCCTTCGCCCGCTCCGGCAGGCCGAAGGCGCTCTGGGGTGTCCAGTCCGGCGAGATCACCGCCCACTCGGCCACCGTCTGGACCCGTTCCGACCGCCTCGCGCGGATGTACGTCGAGACCTCCCCGAGCGAGGCGTTCCGCTACGCCGTACGCCGCCACCGCGGCCCGCTGCTCGGCCCGTCGAGCGACTTCACCGGAACCACCGTGCTGCGCGACCTCCCGCCCGGGCAGCAGATCCACTACCGCGTCGTCCTCGCCGACCCCGACGACCCCCGCCGCACCGCCGAGCCGGTCCACGGCACCTTCCGCACCACCCCCGTCTCCCGCCGCCACGACGTGCGCTTCCTCTGGTCCGGGGACCTGGCGGGCCAGGGCTGGGGCATCAACCCGGACCTCGGCGGCTACCGCGTCTTCGAGGAGATGCGGCTGCGCAACCCCGACTTCTTCCTCTTCAGCGGGGACACGATCTACGCCGACGGGCCGATCAAGGAGTCCGTGCCCCTGCGCGACGGCAGCCTGTGGCGCAACGTGACCACCGAGGAGAAGGCGAAGGTCGCCGAGACGCTCGCCGAGTTCCGCGGGAACTTCCGCTACAACCTGCTCGACCGCAACCTGACCGCCTTCAACGCCCAGGTCCCGGTCCTCGCCCAGTGGGACGACCACGAGGTGCGCAACAACTGGTACCCGGGCCAGCTGATCGACGACCCCCGCTACACCGTCAAGGAGGCCGACACCCTCGCCGCCCGCGCCCGCCGGGCCTTCGGCGAGTACTTCCCCGTCACCGACCTGCGCGGCGGCCGCGCCGAGGGCCGGATGTACCGGGTGATGCGGTACGGCCCGCTGCTCGACGTCTTCGTCCTCGACATGCGCACGTACCGCGACGCCAACTCCCCCGGCACCCGGACCGAGGACCCCATCGGCATCCTCGGCCCCGAGCAGCTGGCCTGGGTCAAGCGCGAGCTCTCCCGCTCCCGCGCCACGTGGAAGGTCATCGCCGCCGACATGCCGCTCGGCATCGTCGTCCCCGACGGGGCCGCGAACTTCGAGGCCGTCGCCCAGGGCGACCCGGGCGCTCCGCTGGGCCGCGAGCTCCAGATCGCCGAACTCCTGCGCCACATCAAGCACCAGCGCATCACCGGCACCCTCTGGCTCACCGCCGACGTGCACTACACGGCCGCGAACCACTACGCGCCCGAGCGGGCGGCCTTCACCGACTTCGCGCCGTTCTGGGAGTTCGTGTCGGGCCCGATCGGCGCCGGCGGCTTCCCGGCCGGCCGGCTCGACGCCACCTTCGGCCCGGAGACGGCGTACGTCCAGTCGGCCCCCTTCGCCAACATGTCGCCGTCCGAGAACCCTCCGTACTACGGCGAGGTCGACATCGACGGCGGCAGCGGGGAACTCACGGTCCGGCTGCGCCGCCAGGGCGGCGGCGTACTGTTCACCAGGACGCTCCAGCCCGGCCGCGTCGGCCAGTAGGGACAGCCCCGCGGGGGCTCACGCCCGTATTCCGGAAATGGCCCCGAAAACTGGATGAAATCGGCCAGATGGACACTTAACCAGTCGGTCACAGATCGTTCGTGATCACGCAACACCCCTGAGCCACAGTGGTGTGCATGACTGACCGTAGCCCCGCCTCCGCCCAGCGTCCCCACCGCCACCACTGGCGCCGCGACCTCGTCGAACTCGCCGCACTGTTCTGCGCCGTTGCGGTCGCCGACGCCATCGCCAATCTCGTCGTGCACGGCCCGAGGGGCCCGGTCCTGCTGGTCGCCTCGGCCGTCGCACTTCTGGTGACCGCGGCGTTCCACACCTGGTGGGCGCGGCGCCACAGCCATGCGCCGCCGCCGGGGAGCACAGCGCCCGGTGATCCGGCGCCGCTCCCGGCCGAGACTGCCGGCCCGGCCGCCACGGCGACCGCCACCACCAGCCTGTGGCGGATGCGCACGACCGTACGGGACGAGCCCGGCTCCCTGGCGGCCGTCTGCACCGCGCTCGCCCGCAGCGGCGTCGACATCCTGACCCTGCAGACGCATCCGCTCCCCGAGGGCGGCACGGTCGACGAGTTCCTGCTGCGCGCCCCGCAGCAGCTGCCCTCCGCCGACCTCTCCCGCGCCATCTCCCGGGCCGGCGGCCACAGCACCTGGATCGAGCGCGCCGACGCCCACGACCTCGTCGACACCCCGACCCGCGTCCTGGGCCTGGCCACCCGCACCGCCCTCGACGCCGCCGAACTCCCCCTCGCCCTGCGCCAGCTGCTCGGCCGCTGCACCATCCACTCGATCCCCGCGACCACCCTTTCCGGCCGCCCCAACTCCGGCGGGGACGCACCCGTCGAAGGGGTCCTGGAAGCCACCGTCATGCGGCTGCGCGACCCCTCGGGCGGCGCGATCACCGTGGAGCGGCCCTACCTGCCCTTCACCCCGACCGAGTTCGCCCGGGCCCGCGCCCTCGTCGAGCTCGACGCCCGGCTCGGCCCCCGCGTCCCGCGCAGCCAGGACGTGCTGACCCTCCCCGAGGGCAACGAGATCACGGTGCGCCGCGCCGACGGCAACGACCACGCGGCGGCCCGCGCCATGCACGACCGCTGCTCCGAGCGCACCCTCGGGCTGCGCTACCACGGGCCCGTCGCCGACGCCGACCGCTACCTCGGCCACCTGCTGAGCCCCCGCTTCGGCCGCACCCTCGCCGCCACCACCGCCTCCGGAAAGCTCGTCGCCCTCGGCCACCTGCTGTGGGACGGCGACGAGACCGAGGTCGCCCTGCTCATCGAGGACGACTGGCAGCGCCGCGGCATCGGCTCCGAGCTGCTGCGCCGGCTCCTCTCGATGGCCGTCGAGGCCGGCTGCGACAGCGTGTACGCCGTCACCCAGGCCTCCAACACCGGCATGGTCGCCGCCATGCGCGGCCTCGGCCTCCCCCTCGACTACCAGATCGAGGAGGGCACCCTGGTGATCACCGCCCGGCTCGACGCCACCCCGGTCGCCTCGCGCCTGCCCTACGAGCTCCCCCGCGACCTCGCCTACGAACTCCCCCGCGAGCTTCCGCACGACCAGCAGGCCGCGCCGCGCCGCCTGCGCTGAACCGGCCCGGACGCACCCGACCGATCCGGCCCGGACCGGCCCGCGGAACCGCCGCGAGCCGCCGGGCCGGATCGTCGGAAGCCCGCGCGAACCGCCCGCAACCGGACGTCCGACAACCGGACGGAGAGCGTCCTGGGCACTCCGGATCCGGCCAAAGTCCGGCGTCCGCACCCTCGACCGACCCTCCCCCGAGGCGTGAACTCGCCTGCGCCGACTGCCGGTTGATCTCCAGCGGCACACACGGCGGGAGCGGCCCCGGCCCACGTCGGGAGGCTGACGGCAATCTGTGATGACGGGAGCCCGTCTCACATACGAAGATGGCCGCATGTCAGAGATCCTCCAGAACGGCAGCGCCCCCCGACTGCCCCGCCAGGTGGCCGACGCGTACGTCGACGCCCTCATCGCCCTCGACCCGATCACGGGCACCTACCTCGGTGTCGCCGCGAGCTCCGGCAAGCTTCCGGACTTCTCGCCGGCGGGTCGCGCGGCCGTCGCCGAGCTGGCCCGCGACACGCTCGCCCGCCTCGAGGCCGCCGAGGCGCTGCCGGACGCCGACAGCGACGCCGAGCGCCGCTGCGCCCGTCTGCTGCGCGAGCGCCTCACCGCCGAGCTCGCGGTCCACGAGGCCGACGAGCACCTGTGCGCCGTCAGCAACATCCACGGCCCCGCCCACGAGGTCCGCGAGGTCTTCACCCTGACCCCCTCCGACACGGAGGAGGACTGGGCGGCGATCGCCGAGCGGCTGCGCGCCGTCCCGGCCGCCTTCGCCGGATACCGCGAGAGCCTCCGGCTCGGCCTGGAGCGCGGCCTGTACGGCGGCCCGCGCGCCACCACGACCATGATCGGCCAGCTCGGCAACTGGGCCGGTCAGGACGGCGCCGACGCCCCCTTCTTCGAGGAGTTCGTCTCCGCCGGCCCGGACGCCCTGCGCCCGGAGCTGGACGCGGCGGCCGCCGGCGCCACCGCCGCCGTCGTCGAACTGCGCGACTGGATGAGCACGGTGTACGCCCCGGCCGTCGAGGGCAAGCCGGACACCGTGGGCCGCGAGCGCTACGCCCGCTGGTCCCGCTACTTCAACGGCACGGACCTGGACCTGGACGAGGCGTACGCCTACGGCTGGGCGGAGTACCACCGGCTGCTCGCCGAGATGAAGACCGAAGCGGCCAAGATCCTCCCGGGCGTCGGCCCCTGGGAGGCCCTGAAGCACCTGGACGAGCACGGCACCCACATCGAGGGCGTGGACGAGGTCCAGGCCTGGCTGCAGGGCCTGATGGACGAGGCCATCGAGAACCTCGACGGCACCCACTTCGAACTCGCCGAGCGCGTCCGCAGGGTGGAGTCCCGGATCGCCCCGCCCGGCGGGCCCGCGGCCCCGTACTACTCCTCCCCCTCGGAGGACTTCTCCCGTCCGGGCCGCACCTGGCTGCCCACCATGGGCCAGACCCGCTTCCCCGTCTACGACCTGGTCTCCACCTGGTACCACGAGGGCGTGCCGGGCCACCACCTGCAGCTCGCGCAGTGGACGCACGTGGCGGACCAGCTCTCGCGCTACCAGGCCACCGTCGGCTGGGTCAGCGCCAACTGCGAGGGCTGGGCCCTGTACGCGGAGCGGCTGATGGACGAGCTGGGCTACCTCAAGGACGCCGAGCAGCGCCTGGGTTACCTGGACTGCCAGATGATGCGCGCGGCGCGGGTCATCGTGGACATCGGCATGCACCTCGGGCTGCGGATCCCGGACGACTCGCCGTTCCACCCGGGCGAGCACTGGACGGTCGACCTGGCGCAGGAGTTCTTCGGCCTGCACAGCGGCCGGCCGGCGGACTTCATCGAGAGCGAGCTGACCCGCTACCTTTCCATGCCGGGACAGGCGATCGGCTACAAGCTCGGCGAGCGCGCCTGGCTGCTGGGCCGGGAGAACGCGCGCGCCGCGCACGGCGAGTCCTTCGATCTGAAGGCCTGGCACATGGCGGCGCTGTCGCAGGGCTCGCTGGGGCTGGACGACCTGGTGGACGAGCTGTCGAAGCTCTGAGGGCGTCGCGGCTGCCGCCGCCCGGTGCACGACCGACGGGCCGCTCCTTCCCTCCGGGGGACGAGCGGCCCGTTCGCGCGTACGGGCACCTCAGCAGCCGCAGTCGTCCGAGTCGGTCGGCGCGGTCAGCGGGTCGGCCTCGGCGCGCTGCTGGCTGCCCTGCCAGGTCTCGACCTCGAAGCCCTCGCGGATCCAGTACTCGATGCCGCCGAGCATCTCCTTGACCTGGAAGCCGAGTTCGGCGAGGGCGAGGGCGGAGCGGGTGCCGCCGTTGCAGCCGGGGCCCCAGCAGTACGTCACCACGGGGACGTTCTTGTCCAGGAGCCGCTCGGCCTGCTCGGGGATGAGGGCCGTGGGCAGGTGGACGGCGCCGGGCACGTGCGCCTGGTCCCAGGAGGGCGTGGAGCGGGAGTCGACGAGCTGGAATCCCAGCTCGGCGCCCGTCTCGCGGTGGGCCTTGAAGGCGCTCGCGACGTCCGAGACGTCCGCGTGGAAGGCCAGGCTCGCGGCGAAGTACGCGGCGGCCGCGGCCGGGGAGGCCGGGGGCACCCGGAGCACGGGGTTGGTGGTGGCGGGGGCGGCGGAGCCGGGCTGGTTCGTGTGCGTCTGCGTCGTCGTCATGGCAAGAAATCTACGGTTTGTTGATCACTCTCGGAAGTGACTTTCCCCGGCCTTCTCGTTGTCCGACAGGGGATTCCCCTGCTAGACCTGCACCATGACCGACTATTCCCCTGACGCCACCGACTGGCGCATCCTCGAAGCACTCCAGCGGGACGGCCGCGCCAGCTTCACCGAGCTCGCCCGCTCCGTGTCCATGTCCGCGAGCGCCGTCACCGAGCGGGTCCGCCGGCTGGAGGAGACCGGCATCATCACCGGCTACACGGCGGTGGTGGATCCGGAAAGGCTCGGCAAGTCGATCCTCGCCCTGGTGCGGCTGCGCTATCCGCACGGCAACTACAAGCCGTTCCACGACTTCCTCGAGGCCACCCCGGAGATCCTGGAGGCCCACCACGTCACGGGCGACGACTGCTTCGTCCTCAAGGTCGCGACCCGCTCGATGTCGCACCTGGAGGAGGTCACGGGCCGGATCGCGGGGCTCGGTTCGGTGACGACGAGCATCGTCTACTCCTCTCCGCTGCCCCGCCGGCCGCTCAGTCCGTGAATGCCGCCGTCCGGTGGCGCACCACGGAGCCGCCGCGCTGCTTGACGATCTCCAGCTGGGCCTGGACCCGGGTGCGCAGGTCGGCGACGTGGCTGACGATGCCGACGCTGCGGTCGCGCTCGCGCAGGGAGTCCAGTACGTCGAGCACCTCGTCCAGCGCCTGGTCGTCGAGGCTGCCGAAGCCCTCGTCGATGAAGAGGGTGTCGAGGCGCATGCCGCCCGCCTCGTCGGTGACCACGTCGGCGAGGCCGAGCGCCAGGGCGAGCGAGGCGAAGAAGGTCTCGCCGCCGGACAGGGTGGCGGTGTCCCGCTCGCTGCCGGTCCAGGCGTCGACCACGTGCAGCCCGAGGCCGGAGCGCCCCCGTCCGCTCGCGCGCGCATCGGAGTGGACCAGGGTGTAGCGGCCGCCCGACATGCGCAGCAGCCGTACCGTCGCGGCGGCGGCCACCTGCTCCAGCCGGGCGGCGAGCACGTAGGCCTCCAGGCGCATCTTGCGCTCGTTGTCGGCGGAGGTGCCCGCGGTGAGTCCGGCCAGCCGGGCCACGCGGTCGTAGGCCTCGCGCAGCGGGCCGAGCGCGCGCAGCTCCTGCTCGGCCTGGCGGGAGAGCCGGTCGAGCTCCACGCAGCGCACCCGGGCCGCGTCGGCCGCCGAGCCGGCCGTACGAAGCTTCGCCGCGGCCGCGGCCGCGTACGCCTCGGCCGCATCCCGTGCGGCCGGAGGCATGGCTGCCGCTTCGGCGGCGCCGGTTTCGCGGCGGCGGTCCGCGAGGAGGGCCTCCTCCGTCTGCCAGGCGTCCAGCCGGTGCTGGAGAGCGGTGCGCTCGTACTCGGGGAGCACCGCGTCGGCGGCCGCCTCGATGGTGTCGAAGCCGGCCTTGAAGGCGGCGTCGGCGAGCTGGTCGTCGGCCTCCTTCAGCCGTGTGGCGGTTGCCTCGGCGCGGCGCAGCGCTCCGGCGGCGCCCGAGACCATCCTGACCCGGTCCTCCAGGGTGCGGGCGCGGGCCGCGACGGTGGGCGCGCCGTCCCGTACGAGGGTCAGCTCGGCCTCCAGCGAGGCCTGTTCCCGGTCCAGGGCCTCGCGCCGGGAGGCCCTGGCGGCGGCCCGGGTCTCGGCGCCCTGGCGCTCGGTGCTGCGCGCGGCGTGCTCCCGTTCGGCGCGGGCGAGCCGTTCCCGGGCGGTGTGCAGTCCAGCGGCGGCGGCGTGGGCGGCGGCGTGCCGGGCACTCAGGTCCGAGGTCAGGGCGAGGAGTTCATCGGTGGTGGCGTCCCCGGCGGCGGCCGCGGCCTCGGCGCGGGCCTCCCTGGCGGCGGCGAGCCGGCGGTCGACCGCGGCCCGGGCCTGCTCGGCCCGTTCGAAGAGGCCGTGGGCGGCGTCCTCGGCCGCGCGGTCCACGTGGCCGGGGGCCGGCCGGGCCGGAGCCGGGTGCTCCGCGGACCCGCACACGGTGCAGGCCTCCCCCGCCACCAGGGACTCGGCGAGTTCGGCGGCGATCCCGCGCAGCCGGGCCTCCTTGAGCTCCAGCCAGCGCTCCCGGGCGGCGGCCGACTCCTCGCGCAGGGTGAGGAGTTCGCCCTCGGCGCGGTCCGCTTCCGCGGCGAACTCGTCTCTGCGGCGGGCGGCGTTCAGGTGCATCCGGGCAGGTTCCAGCCGGCCCGCGAGCTGCTCGGCCAGCGTGGCGGCCTGCTGGGCGGCGTCCACGCGTTCCTGCAGGGCGGTCCGGGTCGCCTCCCAGCGCTCCAGCCACTCGGCGGACTCCTGGTGCTGCTCCTCGGCGGCCCGGGACTCCCGTTCCAGGTCGGCCCGCTCGCGGCCGATCTCGGCGCTGCGCTGTTCGGCCCGGTGGGCGGCTCCGAGCGCGCCCAGGTCCTCGCGCAGCCGCTGTTCCACGGCGGCCAGTTGCTCGGCGCCCGCCTCCTTCAGCTGCGGCGGGAGCTCCGCGCGGGCGGCGGCCTCCGCGTGCGCGGCGGCGAGGTGCGCGCCGGAGGCGGCGCCGCGCAGTTCCAGGGCGGGGGCCACCAGGGCGCCGCGCCGGGCCCGGTCCAGCAGGCCGCGCACGCGCTCCCGCTCGGGCTCCGCCTCGGCGAGCAGGGCGGCCCGGCGGGTGGTCTCCGCGTGCCGGCGCTGGAGCCGGTCGAGCTCGCGCGCGTCCTCGGCGGCCCGCCGGGCGGCGTGGTGCCGGCTCTCGACGGCGGCGAGCGCGTACTCGGCGACGTCCTGCCGCTCCCGGGCCGAGCACCGGGCGACGGCCGCCCAGGCGCGGACCGCCTCGGCCAGCCCGGGGTCCCCCGGCTGGTGTCCGGGCAGCGGCCAGTCCCGCAGGTCGGCGCAGTCCCCGGCGGCCTGGGCGAGCCGCTGCGCGGTGTGCAGCACCTTCTCGTCGCCGGCCCGGACCCTGGCCTCGGCGGCCCGGCGGCGCTCGCCGAGCAGGGTCTCGACGGCGGCGAAGCGGCGGGTGTCGAAGAGCCGGCCGAGGAGGCGTCCGCGGGCCGCCTCGTCGGCCCGCAGGAACTTCGCGAACTCCCCCTGCGGCAGGAGCACGACCTGGCAGAACTGCTCGCGGCTCATGCCGAGGAGCTGTTCGATCTCCTCGCCGATCTCCTGGTGGGAGCGGCTGAGCGGCTGCCAGCCCTCGCCGGTGTGCTCGCGCAGCCGGCTCTGGGCCTTGTCCTTGGTGGTGCCGGTGCCGCGCTTCTTGGGGCGCTCCTGTTCGGGGCGCCGGGTGATCTCCAGTCGGCGGCCGCCGGCGGTGAGCTCGAGGGTGACCTCGGTGGGGGTCCCGGGGGACGCGTGGTCGCTGCGCAGGCTGGTGCCGGGGGCCTGGCGGGGGCCGGGCACGGAGCCGTAGAGCGCGTAGCAGACGGCGTCGAGCACGGAGGTCTTCCCCGCGCCGGTGGGTCCGTGCAGCAGGAAGATCCCGGCGCCGGACAGGGCGTCGAAGTCGATCTGCTGGGGCTCGGCGAAGGGCCCGAAGGCGGTGACGGCGAGCCGGTGCAGCCTCATCGGTGGGTCTCCTGCCGGCTGTCGTCGACCCGTACGTCGTCGAAGGCGCCCTGGAGGACGGCCCGTTCGGCCTCGTCCGCCCGGCCGCCGCCGCGTACGTGGGCGACGAAGTCCTCGGCGATCTCCTGGTCGCTGCGGCCCCGCAGCCGCTGGGCGTAGGAGGAGCCGGCCTCCTCCTCGCGGCCCTCGGGGTCGAAGGCGAGGCTGAGGGTGTGCGGGAAGCGGGCGGCGAGCCGGGCCATGGGGTCGTCGGGGCGCACCGGGTCGGTGAGGGTGGCCTCGACCCAGGCGTCCTCGTGCACCGCGTGCGCCGGCTCCGCCAGCAGGTCGTCGAGGCGCCCGCGCAGCCGGGCGAGGGCGCGCGGTACGGGGGTGTCGATCCGCTCGGCGCCGGCGATCTCCCCTTCCGCGCCCAGTTCGATCAGCCACATGGTCTTGCGGTGGTGGACCTCCGAGAAGGAGTAGGCGAGCGGGGAACCGGAGTAGCGGACCCGTTCGTTGATGGTCTGGCAGCCGTGGAGGTGGCCGAGGGCGGCGTAGTCCACCCCGTCGAAGACGGAGGCAGGCACGGACTCGACCCCGCCGACGGCGATGTCGCGCTCGCTGTCGCTGGCCTGCCCGCCGGTGACGAAGGCGTGTGCCAGGACGACGGAGCGGGTGCCGGGCGGGCGGGTGGCCAGGTCGGCCCGGATCCGGTCCATGGCCGCGCCCAGTACCGCCTCGTGGCTCACCTTCTCCGCGCGGAACTCGTCCTTGACCAGGGCCGGTTCCAGGTAGGGCAGCCCGTACAGCGCCACCTCGCCGTGTACGTCGGCCAGGACGACGGGGTCGGCGCAGCCGGCCGGGTCGGTGCGCAGGTGGATCCCGGCCCGGTCGATCAGTCCGGCGCCGACGCCGAGCCGGCGTGCCGAGTCGTGGTTGCCGGAGATCATGACGGTGGGCACGCCGAGGTCGGCGAGCCGGTGCAGGGCCCGGTCGTACAGCTCGACGGCGGGCAGCGGGGGCACGGCCCTGTCGTAGACGTCACCGGCGACGAGGACGGCGTCGACCTCGCGCTCGCGCACGGTCGCGATGAGGTGGTCGACGAAGGCGGCCTGGGCGCCGAGCAGGTTCACCCGGTGGAAGGCCCGGCCGAGGTGCCAGTCCGAGGTGTGCAGGAACTTCACTCGCCGGTCCCGCCGCACATGCCGTCTCCCCCTGGTCGTCTCCCGCTCGCTGAACCCCTCTACGCTAACCCGTCCCCGGGGTCGCTCAGGGCGCGTACGTCTCTCCGCCGAGGGTGAGGCCGGCGGTGCCCGCGGTGCTGTCGGCGAGCCAGGCCTCGAAGGCGGGCAGATCCGCCTCCGGGAGGGCGACCTCGATCTCCACCTCGGAGCCGTAGCGCATGTCGACCACGGTCCGGCCGGTGGCGCGCAGGTCGTTCTGGGTCTTGCCGGCCCGCTGGTGGTCGACGGTGACGGTGGCCAGCCGGTAGCGGCGCCGGGTGACGGTGCCGAGCTCGTCGAGCGCCTCGCCGACGACTCCGCCGTAGGCCCTGATCAGGCCGCCGGCGCCGAGCTTCACGCCGCCGTAGTAGCGGGTGACCACGGCGACGGCGTAACGGATGTCGCGGCGCATGAGCATCTGCAGCATCGGGACTCCGGCGGTACCGCCGGGCTCGCCGTCGTCGCTGGCCTTCTGGACGGAGGCGTCGGCGCCGACGACGTAGGCGAAGCAGTTGTGCGTGGCGGTGGGGTGCTCCTTGCGGATGCGCACGACGAACTCCTGCGCCTCCTGCTCGGTCGCGGCGGGCGCGAGCGAGCACAGGAAGCGCGAGCGGTTGATCTCGGACTCGTGCACGCCCTCGCGGGCCACCGTCACGTACTGGTCTGCCTTCACCGCTCCACCCTAATCCGTGGTTGAGAGCGGTCCGGCGGGCCGCCGCCGCACCGTGCGCTCCGGCAGGGCTAGGCCGTTTCCCTCGGTTCACCGCTGCGGTTCTCCTCGGCCAGGGCGAGCGCGGCCTCGCGCATGACGGCGACGGTTCCGGTGAGCCAGCGGCCGACGGCGGCCAGTTCGGTCTCGTCGAGGCCCTGGACCACTTCGGCCATCCCGGCCGTCATCGGGGCCATGGCCGCACCCAGGACGCGGCGGTGCGCGGCGGTGGCGGTCAGGGTGAACCGGCGGCGGTCGCCGGGGTCCCTGGCGCGTTCGACGTATCCGAGAGCGGCCAGCCGGTCGATGATCTTGGTGATGGCGGCGTTGCTGAGGCCGGTTTCGCCGACGAGCCGACCGGGAGTGGTGCCGGGGGTGCGGGCGATGATGCCGAGCACCTTGTGCTCGGTGGCGTTGACGTGGAGGCGGGCCGCGAGCTGCTCGTGGTAGAGCACCACCCACAGGCTGAGCTCGTGGCCCAGCGCGGCGCCGTCCCGTTCGGTACTCATGCCGGCCAGCGTACAAGTCTTTCACTTTGGTGAAGAAAATTACTTCACCAAAGTGAAAGGATGTGATGGGATCAACCGCATGACCACACTCCAGGCACCGACCCGCACGCGCCCGCGTCGCCCCGGTCCGCCCTCGGCCGCGCTGCTCGGCCGCGTGCACCTCGCCGCCCTGATCACCCACCTGCCGATCCTGGCCGTGCTCCTCGCACCCCAGGGCCGCAGCCGGGTCAGCTCGGAAAGCACGGCGGGGCTGCTGAACGCGTTACTGGTCGGGCTCGTGATCGCGGCCGTGGTCCTGGTGCCCGCGGTCTGCGCCCGGGTCGCCCCGGCCGGCCCGCGGTGGCAGCCCGGGAACGCGCTCGCCGGGGTCCGTGCCCTGATCCGCACCGACCGACGGGCCTGGCTGCGGCGCCTCGGGGAGCTGGCCGCCCTCTACACCGCCGCCCAGCTCCTGGGCGGGCTCGTCGCCCAGCTCCTTCCGTACATCTGGGAGAACCCCCGGTACGGCACCGAACCGGGGGCGGCGCAGTGGGAGTTCCACTACGTCAACTTCGCCGTCCAGGGCGTCGTCATCTACGTGGCGGTGTGCGCGGCGACCGCCTGGTACGCCTGCCGGTTGCGGCAGCTGCTGGAGGACTGATCAGGCCCCTGAGGCGTCTACGGGGAATCGGACATGCGTCCTTTCGGTTGATCAGGCTGAACGGCAACCGCAGCAGACTTGACCGACGGACGAGAACCACAGGAGGCGGCGCCCGTGTACGGCGACCCGGCAACCATCCGCAAGATCCTCACCGAGCTCGGCGACACCTGGGCCGTGGTGGGCCTCTCGAACAACCAGGACCGGGCGGCCTACGGGGTGGCCCGCGTGCTCCAGGGGTTCGGCAAGCGCGTGATCCCCGTACACCCCAAGGCCGAGACGGTGCACGGCGAGCGCGGGTACGCCTCGCTGGAGGAGATCCCGTTCAAGGTGGACGTGGTGGACGTCTTCGTGAACAGCGAGCTGGCCGGCCCGGTGGCCGACCAGGCGGCCGCCGTCGGCGCCGAGGCCGTCTGGTTCCAGCTCGGCGTGATCGACGAGGCCGCCTTCGACCGGACCCGCGCGGCCGGCCTGACCATGGTCATGGACCGCTGCCCGGCCATTGAGATCCCCGCGCTCTAGCCTGCTGCCGGACGGACGGGCGGGATGGAGACGGCCATCGTCATCTCCATCGGCCCCGGCCCCTCGTTGCGGTAGGCGTGCGGCAGGTTCGCCTCGAACGAGACGGCCCCGCCCGCCGGGACCGCGTACCGCTCGCCGTCCACCTCGAGCGTCAGCTCCCCCTCCGTCACGTGCAGCATCTCGAAGGTGCCGGCCGGGTGCGGGTCCGAGGCGGTCCCGTCCCCGGGCTCCAGTCGGTAGATCCACATCTCCACCGGGCCGCGCCTGTCGTCGCCGAGCAGCATGCTCGCACCGCTGCCCGCCGGGGATGACCACATCCGCACCCCCTGCCCGGGCAGCACCACCCGCACCTGCGGGGTGCGGTCGTGGTCCAGCAGCGTGGTGATGCTGACGCCGAGGGCGTCGGCCAGCTTGACCGTGGTCCCGACACTGGGGTTCGTACGGGCCTGCTCGATCTGGATGATCATCCCGCGGCTCACCCCTGCCCGTGCCGCCAGTCCGTCCAGGGTGAAGCCGCGCTCCCCGCGCCACCGCTTGAGGTTGCGGGCGAGCGCCTGCGTGAGCTCTTCGAGATCGGACACGGACTCCCCACTCCATTTCGTCCAATATCTTGGATGACGCAGTCCAATGAACTGAACTATCATCCGAGTGTCGCCAATGCTGCACTCCACCGTCCACTGCACTGTACTGCGAGGCCCCGCATGACCGCCCTCTTCGCTCTGGCCACAGCCGTGCTGTGGGGTCTCGCCGACTTCGGCGGCGGGCTGCTGACCCGCCGGATACCGGCGCTCACGGTGGTCGTCGTCTCGCAGATCGTCGCGGTCCTCGTGCTCGGCGCGGTCGTCCTCGCCACCGGCGCCTGGCAGGAGGCCGGACCGCAGCTGTGGTTCGCGGTCGGCGCGGGTCTGGTCGGCCCGGTCGCGATGCTCAGCTTCTACAAGGCGCTGGCCCTCGGCCCGATGGGCGTGGTCTCCCCGCTGGGCTCCCTCGGGGTGGTCGTGCCCGTCACCGCGGGCCTGATCCTGGGCGAGCGGCCCGGCCTCGGCCAGTTCGCGGGCATCGCGGTGGCCGTCGTCGGCATCGTCCTCGCGGGCGGCCCGGAGCTGCGCGGTGCGCCCGTCCAGCGGCAGGCCGTCGTCCTCACCCTGGTCGCGGCCTTCGGGTTCGGCGCCGTGATGGCCCTGATCGCGGAGGCGTCCGCCACCCTCACCGGGCTGTTCCTCGCGCTGTTCGTACAGCGGGTGACCAACGTCGCCGTGGGCGGGGCCGCCCTGTGGGCCCAGTCCCGGCGCGGCGTCCCGGCCCTGCCGGCGGGCACCGGCCCGCGGATCCTGTGGGGGCTGCTGCCCGCGCTGGCCTTCGTCGGCCTCGCGGACGTCGCCGCGAACGGCACGTACTCCGTCGCCGCCCAGAGCGGGCCGGTCACCATGGCCGCCGTACTGTCCTCGCTCTACCCGGTGGTCACCGCGCTCGCCGCCTTCGCCGTGCTCAAGGAGCGGCTGCGCAGCATCCAGGCGGCGGGCGCAGGCCTGGCCCTGGCGGGAACGGTTCTCCTGGCCGCGGGCTGACCGGCCGGGCGGCCCTGCGACCCCGGATCCGGGCGACCCGGGCGACCCGGGACACCTCTACGCCTGCTCCGCCTCCGCCAGCTCTGCCAGCCCGCGCAGCTGCTCCGGGGTCATCCCGTCCGGGATCGGCACCGGCGCCGGCGTGCGCAGCGGCGGCTGCCAGCCCGTCTCCGGCTCCCAGCGCCGTACGATGCGCGCCGGCGCCCCCGCCACCACGGCGTGGTCCGGCACCTCGCCCCGTACGACGGCCCCCGCGGCCACCACGACGTTGCGGCCGAGCCGCGCGCCCGGCAGGACCACCGCTCCGGTGCCGAGCCAGC
Source organism: Streptomyces sp. NBC_00207 (assembly GCF_045160965.1). Lineage (NCBI taxonomy): Bacteria > Bacillati > Actinomycetota > Actinomycetes > Kitasatosporales > Streptomycetaceae > Streptomyces > Streptomyces sp. NBC_00207. The sequence goes on from NZ_CP130715.1 coordinate 2,080,448, forward strand.
ACCCCGGGCCGATCTCCACCGGCGCGCTGCGCGGCCACTGCCGGCCGACGGGCTGGTGCGGGTCGTCGTAGCTGTGGTTGGTGGACGTGATGTAGACCCCGGGACCGCAGAAGGTGTTCGCCCCGATCGTGATCCGGGCGTCGGCGATGACGTGGCTGCCCCGGCCGATGACGACCCCGTCGCCGAGCACGAGCATCGGCTCCTTGCCCAGGTCGAGGTCCGGCATCATGCCGGCGGTGAGGGTGACCTGCTCGCCGATGATGCAGTGGCCGCCGAGCCGGATCCACTGCTCGCCGAAGACCGTGCCCTGCGGGAAGGCGAGCCGAGTGCCGTCCCCGATCGCGCCGAACCGCAGCCGGCCCGGGGTCTGCGCGGTCACCGCGCCGGCCTGCTGCATCCAGCGCCAGCCGGTGTGGACCGCGCGGCTCGCCAGCCGGCGGCGCAGGGCCGTCAGAGATGAGAACGTGTTCTGCTTCTTCGGCACCCGGCCACGTTAATGCGCCGGGCGTCGGTCGTCCGGACCACCATCCTGTGATCTTCACCCCATCGCGGGTGCGGCGGGCCGCGTGCCCTACGGTGCTGTTGGCGCGGCACCCGGACGACAGACAGACGGCAGAGGTAGAGAACATGACGCACCAGGCGGCCCAGGCACTCGTGGCGGGTGTCGGCGGCAAGAACCCGGACATCGACCCGACGGCCTTCACGGCGCCCACCTCGGTCGTGGTCGGCGACGTCACCCTCGCCGCCGGCGCGAGCCTCTGGTACTCGGCCGTGCTGCGCGCCGACTGCGGCCCGATCACCCTCGGCGCCGACAGCAACGTGCAGGACAACTGCACGATCCACGTGGATCCGGGCTTCCCGGTCTCGATCGGCGAGCGGGTCTCCATTGGCCACAACGCCGTCGTGCACGGCTGCACCGTCGAGGACGACTGCCTGATCGGCATGGGCGCGACCGTGCTGAACGGCGCCGTGATCGGCGCCGGTTCGCTGGTCGCCGCGCAGGCGCTGGTCCCGCAGGGCATGGTGGTCCCGCCCGGCTCGCTGGTCGCGGGCGTGCCGGCCAAGGTGCGCCGCGAGCTCACCGACGAGGAGCGCGAGGGCATCAAGGTCAACGCCCTGATGTACGTGGAGCTGGCCAAGCAGCACCGCGCCTCGGTCACCGCGGAGGGCTAACGGGCGTCCCATGCGACCCGGAGTGCGGACAGGACGGCCTTGTACTCCGGGTCGCGGTCGCGCCAGCCGTAGGTGACGGCCCCGTCCGCGTTGCGCTTGCGTCCTCCCATCGCGCCCAGCACGGTCTGCCTCGTGACCGCGGCGCCGCGCGCGAGCAGCTGCTCCACCACCGCGGCATGCCCGCACGTGGCCGCCAGGTCGAGGGCGGTGCTGCCCTTCATCCGCCCGTCGATGTCGGCGCCCCGCTCCAGCAGCAGGTCCACCGTGTCCGGGTGCCCGGCCTCCATGGAGGTGGCCGCGAGGACCAGCGGCACGTGCTTGAGCTTCCCTTCAGGACCGTTCGGGTCGACGCCCGCGTCGAGGAGCGCCCGTGCGACGTCCGTGTGCCCGTTCATCGCCGCCAGCGACAGCACACCCGACTCGTAGTACGGCCCGGCGATCAGCCGGGGGTCGGCGCCCGAGGCAAGGAGCAGCCGCACGACGTCCGCGTGCCCCGCGCACGCCGCCAGGTCCAGCGCCCTGCGGCCGCCCTGGACCCAGGCGTCGGCATCGGCACCCCCGGCCAGCAGGCGCCGCACCAGGTCGGTGTCCCCGGCCTCGGCGGCGCGTCCGAGCCCGTTCGCCAGCGGGTGGTAGTGGTCTTCGCGGCCCTCGTCCGACCAGTCCGGCTCCGGCCGGTCCGGCCCCGCCGAGTCCGGCTCCGGCCGCTCCGGCTCCGGCCGGTCCGCCTCCGGCCGCTCCGCCTCCGTCATTCGCCGACGGTGGCGCGGGCCTCCGACTGTGCGGGGATCTCGGCCCCGGCCGCGCCCGCCTCGGCGGCCGCCTTCTTCATCCGGCTGCGCATCACCAGGGTGACCGCGAGCCCGAACAGCACGGCGAGGGCCAGGGCCAGCCAGGAGAACCGCTTCAGCCACGGCTCCGCGACGATGCCGACCGAGTAGATGACGGCCGTGGTGCCGCCCGCCCAGAGGATCCCGCCGAGGACGTTGGCGACGAGGAACCGCCAGTACGGCATGTGCAGCACGCCCGCCAGCGGCCCGGCGAAGATCCGCAGCAGCGCCACGAACCGCCCGAAGAAGACGGCCCACATGCCCCACTTCTCGAAGGAGCGTTCCGCCAGGGCCACCTGCTGCGGCCCGAAGTGCTTGGGGAAGCGCCGGCCGAGCTTCTCCAGCAGCGGCTTGCCGCCCCGGCGGCCGATCGCGTAGCCGATCGAGTCGCCCACGATCGCCCCGGTGATCGCGCAGATCCCGAGCACCACGGGGTCGATCTCCCCGTGCTGCGAGGCCAGCAGCGCCGAGCTGACCAGGATGATCTCGCCCGGCAGCGGAATGCCGAGGCTCTCCAGCCCGATGACCAGACCCACCAGGAGATAGATGCTGACCGCCGGAATCGTCTCCAGCCATTCCTGGATGTGCACCGGTACGTCCTCCCGTGTCGTCCCCGGCGCGCCCCCTGTGACACGCCGAACGGGCAGCCTATCGGCTCGCCACCACGACCTTTGCCTTCAGCGGCAGCTCGCGGGAGGAACGGCCCGCGAACACCGCCCGTCGGCCGGAACCCAGCACCCACGCGTGCCCTTCCGGGTCCCAGGACGACAGCGCCCTCGCGTCGACGTCGACGGCGACCCTCTGCGACTCACCGGGCGCGAGGGTGAGCCGCCGGTAACCGGCCAGTGCGCGCACCGGCTGGTCGAGCCGGAGCTCCGGGGACGGGCCGACGTACACCTGGGCCACCTCGGTGCCCTTGCGGCGGCCGGTGTTGCGGACGGTGAACTCCGCGCGCAGCCCGCCCCGCTCCGGCCGGACCGTGAGGTTCTCGTACTGCCAGGTCGTGTACGAGAGCCCGTGCCCGAAGGGGAACAGCGGCGCCACCTGCTGGGCGTCGTACCAGCGGTGACCGATGTGGATGCCCTCCGAGTACTCCTGCCGGCCGCCCAGTCCCGGGTAGCGCAGCGGGTCGCCGCCGACCGGGGTCGCCTGCTCGTCGGCCGGGAAGGTCTGGGTGAGGCGGCCGCCCGGGTCCACGTCTCCGAAGAGGACGTCGGCGGTGGCTCCCGCGCCCTCCTGGCCCGGGTAGTACATCTGGAGGACGGCCCCGGTGCGTGCGAGCCACGGCATGGTCGTGGCGGAGGAGGTGTTGAGGACCACCGTCGTACGGGGGTTCGCGGCGGCCACCGCCTCGATCAGCCGCTCCTGCCCGCCGGGGAGGGCCAGGGAGGTCCGGTCCCTGCCCTCGGTGGCGTCCTCGTAGGCGAACAGGACCACGCTGCGGGCCGATTTCGCCGTCCTCACGGCCTCGGCGAGGTCCGCGGCCCGGCTCGCCCCGGTGGTGTGCCGGAGCCGGAATCGTTGGCCACCGTCCCCGCCCCTGGCCGTCACGGCGAGCCGGTGGGTGCCCGCCTTGAGGGCGAGGGTGCGGCGGCGGACCGTCATCCCGTCGGGTGCGGAGCCGAGGAGTCCGCCGGCGAAGTGCTCGGCCATGCCCTGCCGGACGGGGAACAGCTCCTCGCCGTCGAGGCGCACGGCGGGCCGCTGCCCGGTGTAGTGGACGATCAGGGTCCACTCGTCGTCCGCCGCGAGGCGGAACTCGCCCTCGTGGCTCCACTCGCGGCCGGGAGCCACGTTCCGCTCGTCGAGGCCGGCGGCCGGGGTCAGCAGCTGCGCGGGGAGCGGCCGCCCGTACAGGTCCTCGCCGAGGGCGTGGCGCACGGTGGAGCCGTTCCCGGCCCGTCGCCGCAGGGCGGTGAGCGGGGCGGCCGCCCCGTCGGGGGCCACGTGCGCGCTGCCCCCACCGCCGACGAACGGCACTTGGGCGGTGGGGCCGATCACCGCGATCGAGCGGGCGGCGGCGCCGGTCAGGGGCAGGGTGCCGGCTTCGTTGCGGAGCAGCACCGCCCCGGCGGTGGCCACCTTGCGGGCGAATCGGGCCCCGGCGGCGGCATCGTGCGCCGGCCGGGCGGCGGGCCGGGCCGCCAGCAGCCCGAAGCGCTCCATGGTGGTCAGGATCCGGTGGACGGCGAGGTCGACGGCGGCCTCGGTCACGGAACCGCCGCGCACCGCCTCGCGCAGCGGCCCGCCGAAGTGGGTGCCGCCGGGCATCTCCATGTCGAGGCCGGCGCCGATGGCGGCGACGGTGCTGTGGGTGGCGTTCCAGTCGGACATCACCCATCCGTCGAACCCCCAGTTCCCGCGCAGCAGTTCGTCGAGCAGCGGCTTGTTCTCGCAGGCGTGGACGCCGTTGACCTTGTTGTACGCGCCCATCACGGCGCCCGCGCCGGCGGCCACGGCGGCCTCGAAGCCCCGTAGCTCGGTCTCGTGCAGGGTCTGCTCGGTGGCGGTCACGTCGACGGTGTCGCGGCCGTGTTCTTGGTTGTTGAGAGCGAAGTGCTTGACGGTGGCGATGAGCCCTTCGTCCTGGACGCCCCGGATCACCTCCGCGACCAGGTCCGCCGTCAGCCGCGGGTCCTCGGCGAAGGTCTCGAAGTTCCGGCCCGCGTACGGGGTCCGGATGAGGTTGGCCATGGGCGCCAGCAGGACGTCCTGGCCGAGCGCGCGGCCCTCGCGGCCGAGGACCCGGCCGTACTCGCGGGCCAGCGCCGGGTCGAAGGCGGAGGCGAGCAGGACCGGCGCGGGCAGGGCGGTGGCGTGCCGGGCCACCCGTACTCCGGCGGGCCCGTCGGCGAGGCGCAGCGCCGGGATGCCCAGGCGCGGTACGCCGGGCACGTAGCCGGCCTGGCCGAGGGGGGCGGGGTCCTGGGCTCCGTGCAGCAGGGCGGTCTTCTCTTCGAGGGTGAGCCGTTCCAGCAGGGCGTCGATGCGGGCGGCGCCGGCGTCCCCGGGCCCGGCGGCGGCTCCCCCGGGGGGTCCCGCTGCGGGCGGCGCCGAGGAGGGTCCCGCACCCGGCGGCACGGTGGGTGCGCAGGCCCCCGCGCCGAGGACCGCTCCGACCCCGCCCGCCGCAGCGAGCAGCCGCATCGCCGAACGTCTGGACACGGCCTCGCTCATCGGCGCTCCCCTGCGGCGTGGTTCGGCGGGAGCGGCCCGCGCCGGACCGCTCCCCCGCCCACTGTGCGCCGCGCGCCGGCGGGCCCGGCCGAGACGCGCCACCGCGGACGCGCAGGTTCAGCCCTCCGGCAGCGGCGGCATGGTGTCGGCGGTCCGGCGCGGCTCGTCCTGGCGCTGGACGCGTGCCTCGGTGCGGTGCCCGCGCGCGATGTAGTCCCGTACGACGGCCTCCACCGCGTCCTGCGGCGAGCCGACCCCGGCGAGCACCATCACCTCCACCACGAGCTCGGCATCGAGGCTGATGTTGACCTTGGCCACGGGCGCTCCCTCCATCGTCGTCCGACGGACTCTAGCCGCCGCACGGCTGCGGATTCCGTGGTTCCGCCCCTTCGTCCGGGCGGCTCCTCCAGCCGGCTCGTCCGGCCGACGGGACCTGCGGGCTCCCTGCTCGCCCGCCCGCGGGTGCGTCCTTCTGCCGCGGCGGCATGCAAAAGGCCCCCGTCCGGCAGAGGCGGGGGCCTTCGCAGCGGCGCCGGGACCTTATGCGTTGGGGCGCAGGGTCCAGACGACGGTCATTTCGCCGGTCACGGCCTCGTCCTCGCGCTGGATGGCGATGGTGACCGGGAACTCGGGGCGGCCGCCCGCGTCGAGTTCGGCGACGACCTCCGCGGCCGGGCGGCCGAGGGTGGCGGTGGCGGTCACGACGCCCTTGGCGAGCTTCTTGTAACCGATCTCGGCCTTCACGGCGAGGGGCACGGCGCGCGTGAGCTGGTCGCCGAAGGCGGCCAGGACGATCGCGCCGCTCGCGGACTCGGCCAGGGTGAACATGGCGCCGGCGTGCGGGCCGCCGACGTGGTTGTGGAAGTCGGGCTGGTCCGGGAGGCGGACGACCGCGCGCTCGGGGGTGGTCTCCAGGAACTGGAGGTTCAGGGTCCGGGCCATCGGCACCGTCGCGGCGAGCAGTTCGCCCACGTTCATCTGATCTGCGCTCATGGACGGCGATGTTACCCGCGAGTAGATGCCCTTGGCCAGAGCTCGCCAGGGGGCGGCCGTGGCTGCCGTGGTCCGCTCCCACTATCGTTACCGGCCATGTGGCCAGGACAGCAGCAGCCGCCCGGGGGCGAACAGAACCCCCAGGACGCGCACCAGAACCCGTACCAGCAGCAGCCGGGGCAGCCGAACCCGTACCAGCAGCAGCCCGGTTACGGATACCCGCAGCAGCCGGGGTACCAGCCGCCCGCAGCCGTTCCCGGCCAGCAGTGGAGCCCGCCCCAGCAGCCTCAGCAGCCCCCGGGCGGCGGCGGGAGCCCGTACTCGACCAAGACCGTGGCCATCGTCGCGGCGGCCGCCGTCATCGTGGCGGCCGCCGGGACCGGCGCCTACGTGTTCACCCGGGACGACAAGAAGACCGAGGCCAACGACAAGCCGCCGGCGGCCAGCTCCCCGCCGGCCACCGAGGCACCCGCCCCGGCCGGCAGCAGCGCCAACCCGCGGGCCGGCGGCAGCATGCAGCCCGTCATCCCGGGCTGGAAGGTCGTCGTCAACACCAAGTACAACGTCGCCTACGACGTACCCCCCGAGTGGAACGTCAACGACTCCGGGGTGTCCCTCTCCATCCACGACGAGGCCGACGGCAAGCCGGTCGTCACGATGTCCGGGACCGCCACCCTCAAGAACGAGTGGTGCACGGTCGACAAGAACGCGGACGGCACGATGGAGAAGTACTCGCTCGCCGACACCGGCGTCAAGGGTGCCCAGGGCGCCAAGGACACGGCCCAGGTGGCGACCGACAACACCGGCACCTGGGTCTGGGCGGCGTACGCCCAGAAGGAGCCCAAGGGAACGGTGAAGGTCAGCGAGCCCAAGGATTACACGACCGCCTCCGGCATCAAGGGCCACACGGCGGTCGCGACCGCGCCGAACGTCAAGAAGGAGAACAAGTGCTCCTCGGACGGCAAGGCCATCGGCTTCGCCTTCAAGAACGCCGTCGGTGACTTCGCCAGCTTCGTGATCGTCGGCGCGGCGGGCGTGAAGGACGAGGTTCCGACCGACGTCTCCGACAAGATGCTCAGCTCCATCCGGCTCTCCACCGGCTGATCTCCCCCTCAGCCGGCCCTGGCCGGGAATCCGTTTGGATTCCCGGCCCGGGCCGGGGATAGTCCGGGGGTGAGCTCTCCCCCCGCCGCAGCGCCCCGTCCGCCCGCACGCCGCCGTCGTCCCGACTGGGCGGGCCGCAACTACTCCCTGCTGACCGGCGCGGCGGTCGTCACCAACCTCGGCAGCCACGGAGCCCTCATCGCGGCCACCTTCGCGGTGATGGAGGCCGGCGGGTCCAGCGGCGACATCGGCCTGGTCGCGGCCGCCCGTACGCTGCCGCTCGTCCTCTTCCTGCTCATCGGCGGCGCCGTCGCCGACCGGCTGCCGCGCCACCGCGTGATGGTCGCGGCCAACGCCCTGAACTGCCTCTCGCAGGCCGCCTTCGCGCTGCTCGTCCTCACCGGCGACCCCCGGCTGTGGCAGATGATGCTGCTGACCGCCCTGTGCGGCACCGGCACCGCCTTCTTCAATCCCGCGGCCGAAGGCATGCTGCTGTCCACGGTCTCCGGGGAGAACTCCAACCGGGCCTTCGCGCTGTTCCGCATGGCGATGAACGGCGCGGGCATCGGCGGCGCCGCCCTCGGCGGGGCGATGATCGCCGCGATGGGCCCGGGCTGGGTCCTGGCCGTGGACGCAGCCGCCTTCGCCGTCGCGGGCGTGCTGCGCGCGTTCCTCGACGTGAGCCACGTCCCCGGCCGGGCCCCCGGTGGCGGCCTGCTGGCCGACCTGCGCGAGGGGTGGACGGAGGTCCGGACCCGCCCGTGGCTGTGGAGCATCGTGCTCCAGTTCTCCGTCGTCGTCGCCGTCGTGGGCGCCGCGGAGGCGGTCTACGGTCCGCTGGTCGCCAGGGACCGGCTGGGCGGGGCGGCTCCCTGGGGCGTGGCCCTCGCCTTCTTCGGGGTCGGCACCATCGCCGGGGCCGTCCTGATGATGGTGTGGAAGCCGCGCCGGCTGCTGCTGATCGGCACGCTGTGCGTGTTCCCGCTGGCACTGCCGTCGGCGGGCCTCGCCGTGCCGCTGCCCGTGTGGGGGCTGTGCGCGGTGATGTTCGTCAGCGGGGCCGCGATCGAGGTCTTCGGCGTGAGCTGGATGACGACGATGCACCAGGAGATCCCGGAGGAGAAGTTCTCCCGGGTCTCCGCCTACGACTGGTTCGGCTCCGTGTCGATGCTCCCGCTGGCCACCGCCCTGGCCGGCCCGGCCGAATCGGCCTTCGGCCGCACCCAGGCCCTGTGGGGCTGCGCGGCCCTGGTCGTCCTGGCCACGGCCCTGGTCCTCCTGATCCCGGACGTCCGCCACATGACCCGCAGATCCAAACCGACCTCCCTCCCCAAACCCCCCACCAGCCCAGCCACCCCCTCAACCGCCACGCCCTCCAGCCCCGCCGGCGTTTGAGGCGCGGGGGTCCCCCCGGACGGAGTCTGGGGGAGGGTCCGGGGCGGAGCCCCGATCTTTGAGCCCGGCCGGCGACTGAGGCCCGGGCCCAGGGACGCGGCGGCAGCACGCCGGCTACCCCACCGAGAACGCACCCTCCGGCGGAGCCGGGGACGGCGCCGCGTCCGCGTCGGCCACCGGCGCCGCGCCCTTCATGAACCGGACCAGCCCGTCCCCGTACTCCACCCGCGCGGGAAACACGTCACCCGCGCACCGCCGAGCCAGGGCAGCCACCGGGATCCCGGCGTCGGACGCGAGGAGCACCGCGTTCCCGAACCGCCGCCCCCGCAGCACCCCCGGCTCCGCGACCAGCGCCAGCTCCCCGAACGCCTCCGCGAAGTTCGCCAGTTGCGCCCGCAGGAAGTCGAACGGCGCCCCGTCGGCCAGGTTCGCCGCGTACAGCCCGCCGGGCCGCAGCACCCGCGCCGCCGCCCGCGCGTACTCCACCGAGGTCAGCTGGGCCGGCACCCGCGAGCCGCCGAAGACGTCGGCCACCACCACGTCCGCGCTCGCGGCCGGCGCCGCCTCCAGCCAGGCCCGGGCGTCGGCGGTGTGCACCGTGACCCCGGACCCCTCCGGCAGCGGCAGGTGTTCGGCGACCAGCTCGACCAGGCCCGCGTCGAATTCCACGACCGCCTGCCGGGATCCCGGCCGGGTCGCGGCCGCGTAGCGGGGCAGGGTGAGCGCGCCGCCGCCCAGGTGCAGGAGGTCCAGTGGGAGCCCGGGCTCCGCCGCGCAGTCCAGGACGTGCGCGAGGCGGCGTACGTACTCGAATTCCAGGTGCTGCGGATCGTCCAGGTCCACATACGACTGCGGGGACCCGTCGACGGTCAGCAGCCAGGCCCGCTCCGCGTCCACGTCCGGCATCAGCTTGGCAGTGCCCTGGCCCACGTCCCGGACGACCGGGATCTGTTCGTCGCTCACCCCACCATTGTCGGGCGGCCCGCAACGGGACGGTCGGCCAGGGGGCGCGACCGCACCGGGGCCGGCTCAGGCGGACCAGACCGCGGCCGCCTCCTCGACGTGCTCCGCCGCCTGCGCCAGGCCGGCCCGCGCCGCGGGGTCCCGCCGGGCGGGGTCGAGCACGTTGCGCCCGAAGGCCTTGCGGGCCTCCGCCGACGGGCTGATCACCAGGACCCGCGCCCCCGCTTCCCGCAGCCGTGCGGCCTGCGCGGTCGGCGAGGGGACGAGCCCGGAGCCGAGCGCGATCGGCGCGATGATCACGACGCGGGCGTACCCCGCGGCGAGATCGGCGTTGGTCGCGGAGCGGACGCCTCCGTCGATGAACCGCCGTCCGCCGACCGTCACCGGCGGCCACACCCCCGGCACGGCGCAGCTCGCCGAGACCGCGTCGACGAGCCCCGCGCCGCTCTCCCGGTCGAAGTCGGCCGGTTCGCCGGTGAGCGCGTCCACGGCGGTGACGACGAGCCGCCGCTCGGGCCATTCGTGCGAGACCAGCCGGGCGGCGAGCACCGCGCGCCGATCGGCCTCGGCGCCGGTGTCGGCGGCCAGCGCCATGGCGCCGACCCGCTGCCGGTAGGCCGTCGCGCTGCGGGAGCGGGCCATCGCGAGGGCGTACCGCGCGATGACACCGGCCCCGAGTTTGGCGGCGATCTCCCCGGTGGCGTCGCCGAGCTGGCGCTCGTACAGCTCCTGCACGGACAGCTGCCCGCAGGTGAGCTGGGCGCCGACCACCGAGCCCGCCGAGGTGCCGACGACGAGGTCGGCGGTGGTGAGGTCGACGCCCGCGCGGGCGAGCCCGTACAGGATTCCGCACTCCCAGCCCACGCCCGTCAGTCCCCCGCCGCCCAGCACCAGTGCCGTGTCGCCGCCCATCGCCGCCCGCCCCTCTGCTTCGCACATGCCTGTGGTGACGGCAGTCTGGCGCAGCAGTTCCGCCGTCACCACAGAGGGGTCCGCCTCGGGCCGGCCGGGTCACCCCAGCACGGCCGTCACGGTTCCCGCGCCGACCGTCCGCCCGCCCTCGCGGATCGCGAAGCCGAGCCCCGACTCCAGCGGGACGTCCCGCCCGAGCTCGACGGTCATCGTGACCGTCTGCCCCGGCCGGGCCACGCCGGCCTCGCCAAGGTCCACGTCCCCCACCACGTCGGCGGTGCGGATGTAGAACTGCGGCCGGTAGCCGGTGGCGACCGGGGTCGTACGGCCGCCCTCGCGCCCGGAGAGCACGTAGACCTGCGCGGTGAAGCGCCGCTTGGGCGCCACGCTGCCGGGCGCGGCCACCACGTGCCCGCGGCGCACGCCGTCGCGCGGGACCCCGCGCAGCAGCAGCGCGACGTTGTCCCCGGCCTCGGCGGACTCCATCGGCTTCCCGAAGGTCTCCAGTCCGGTGACGACCGTCTCGGCCGGCTCGCCGTCGCCGCCGAGGACCGCGACGCGGTCGCCGAGGCGGACGCTGCCGCGCTCGACGGCTCCGGTCACGACGGTCCCGCGCCCGGTGATGGTCAGCACGTTCTCCACGGGCAGCAGGAAGGGCGCGTCCGTGTACCGCACCGGCGTCGGCACGTACGTGTCCACCGCGTCCAGCAGCGCCTCGATCGCCCCGGTCCACCGCGGGTCGCCCTCCAGCGCCCCGAGCCCGGAGACCCGTACGACCGGCGCGGCGTCCCCGCCGTAGCCGTGCGCGGTGAGCAGCTCGCGGACCTCCAGCTCGACCAGGTCGGTCAGCTCGGGGTCCCCGGCGTCGGCCTTGTTCAGCGCGACGACAATGTGGTCGACGCCGACCTGCCGGGCGAGGAGCACGTGCTCGGCCGTTTGCGGCATGACCCCGTCGAGGGCGGAGACGACGAGGATCGCCCCGTCGAGCTGCGCGGCCCCGGTGACCATGTTCTTGATGTAGTCCGCGTGACCGGGCATGTCCACGTGGGCGTAGTGCCGGGTGTCGGTCTCGTACTCGACGTGCGTGAGGTTGATGGTGATGCCGCGCCGGGCCTCCTCGGGGGCCCGGTCGATGCGGTCGAAGGGCACGAAGGAGGCGCCGCCGCGCTCGGCGAGGACCTTGGTGATGGCGGCGGTGAGGGTGGTCTTGCCGTGGTCGACGTGACCCATGGTGCCGATGTTGAGGTGCGGCTTGGTCCGCACGAAGGCCGTCTTGGCCATGATGTCTTCATCCCGTTGCTCGAAGCCTGTCCGGGACCCCTGAACCGAGCCGACCCTCCCCCTGCGGGGTCCGCCGGACGATCCGGGAAGGGTCAGCTTCGTGCGCCGTCGAATGCGGCGAAGGCCTCTGCGGGAAAGGCGAATGCGGCAGCCTTCGGCGCGTCCGCGACTGCGGACGGCGCTGCGGGGAAGGCGAACCGGGACATGCCCCTGATCCTGCCGGACGGCCCCGGGCCCGTCGAATGATTTACCGCTGAACCGGCGGGCCCTCAGAGGTTCTTGAGCGCCTCGCGCACGGACAGCGGGGACAGGACGCCGCGTTCGGCCTCGACGAAGGCGCGCACCGCGCCGGGGTCGGTCTTCGCGTACTCCCGCAGGGACCAGCCGATGGCCTTGCGCAGGAAGAAGTCCGGGTGGCCGGCCCGGCGGCGGCAGTAGGCGAAGAGGCGCCCGGCGTCGGTGGCGGCCTTGTAGCGGAGCTGGTGGAGCAGGGCGGCGCGGGCGAGCCAGAGGTCCTCGTCCTCGATCCACTCGTCCATCACCTCCGCCAGCTCCGGGTCGGCGGCCACCAGCGGGCCGACCACGTGCGCGGCCAGCAGGTCGACGGTGTCCCACCAGGGGACGGTGACGATCAGGTGCCGGACCACCGGCAGGAGGCCGGAGGAGCACCGGGAGACGTGGCGGCGGAGGTAGTCCACCGCGAAGTAGTGGTACTCGCGCTCGGGGAGCCGCCAGCAGCGCAGCGCGAGCGCCGCGCAGTCCGCCTCCGACGGTTTGGGGGTGTCCCTGGTCACGCCCTTCGACCGTTCCCGGCGCAGCGGCGTCGGGATGCCGAGGAAGGGTGCGGCGCCCTTCATGTACGCGGTCATCGCCTCGGCCCGCGCGGGGTCGGCGGCTGCCGCGTACGTCCTGGTCAGCCGGTCCAGCAGGGTGTCCGCGAGGGCACTGTCGGGAACCCTCGGGGGTCGCCGGTCGTTCGACGGCATGAGGCCCAGATTACGGCGCGACGCCGCATACGTCGGCTAGTCTCCCGGGATGTCCCTCCTCCTCGCGCCGTGGACCCGGCTGTCGCTGCTCGTCGTGCTGCTCGTGGCGGCCGGCGTGTGCGTGCTGCTGTTCGAGCCCCAGCGCCTGCTCTCGGAGGGCTGGCCCCCGGGCCTCCCGGTGGGCACGGCGGTCCTGCTGTTCGCAGCCGCGTACGGCGTGTGCGCGGCGGCCTTCGTACCGCGCCCCCTGCTGAACCTGGCCGCGGGAGCGGTCTTCGGCACCCAGTTCGGCCTCGTCGCAGCAGTCGGCGGCACCGTTCTCGGCGCCGCGATCGCCTTCGGCCTCGGCCGGATCATGGGCCAGGAGGCTTTGCGTCCGTATCTGCGCGGCCGCTGGATCGAGGCGGCGGACGGCCAGCTCAGCCGGCACGGCTTCCGCTCGATGCTCGCCGTCCGGCTCTTTCCCGGCGTGCCCTTCGTGGTGGCCAATTACTGCGCGGCGGTGTCCCGCTGCGGCTGGGGACCCTTCCTCCTCGCGACGGCGCTCGGCGTCGTGCCGAACACCACCGCGTACGTGATCGCCGGGGCCAGCGCCTCCTCCCCCGGTTCGCCCGCCTTCCTGGTCTCCTTCGGCTTCATCGTGGTATCGGTGGTGGCGGCCGGAGCCGTCGCCTGGCGCAAGCGGCACCGCCTGGCACCCCCGCGTTCCCGGGATTCCGCGTACGAACTGACGCCCCAGCACCCCCCAGTGGTCAGCGGCACTTCGCACGGGCCCTAGCATCGGACGCGAACTGCCCGACGATCACAAGGACGAGCGCACCCCGACATGAGCTGGTTCGAATCCCTAATCCTCGGTCTCGTCCAGGGGCTTACGGAGTTCCTCCCGATCTCCTCCAGTGCCCACCTGCGGCTGACCGCGGCATTCGCCGGCTGGCACGACCCAGGAGCGGCCTTCACCGCGATCACCCAGATCGGCACCGAGGCCGCCGTCCTGATCTATTTCCGCAAGGACATCGCGCGGATCATCTCCACCTGGTTCCGGTCCCTGTACACGAAGGCCCTGCGCTCGGAGCAGGACGCCAAGATGGGCTGGCTGGTGATCGTCGGCTCGATTCCGATCGGCGTCCTCGGCCTGGTCTTCAAGGACGCGATCGTGGGCCCGGCCCGTGACCTGCGGCTGACGGCGACCACCCTCATCGTGATGGGCATCGTGCTCGGCATCGCCGACCGGCTGGCCGCACGCGACGAGGAGGGCGGCCGGCACCGCGCCATCCGCGAGCGCAAGACGCTCAAGGAGCTCAGCGTCAAGGACGGCCTGATCTTCGGCGCCTGCCAGGCGATGGCCCTGATCCCGGGCGTCTCCCGGTCCGGCGCGACGATCTCCGGCGGTCTGCTGCTGGGCTTCACCCGTGAGGCCGCGGCGCGGTACTCCTTCCTCCTCGCGATCCCGGCCGTCCTGGCCTCGGGCGCGTTCGAGATCCTGGACGTGGTCGAGGAGCCGGGTCACATCTCGTGGGGTCCGACGATCTTCGCCACGGTCATCGCCTTCTTCGTGGGCTACGCCGTGATCGCGTGGTTCATGAAGTTCATCACGACCAAGAGCTTCATGCCCTTCGTGATCTACCGGATCCTCCTGGGCATCCTCCTGTTCGTGCTGATCGGCACGGACGTGCTGAGCCCGCACGCGGGTGAGTCCGGGTCCTGATCCCGGGCCGCACATGTAGCACCATCTAGCATTTCCCAGCGCCTGACTGCATCACCACACCATGATCATCTCCCACTCGTCTCCCACCTGGGAGGCGGGACGCACTCCCCCTACGGCGTGCGCGTCCGCAAAGCGAGGGATGACACGGAAGGGCCCGCACGGCAAGCCGTGCGGGCCCTTCCGTACAGAGGGTAGAGCGGGTCAGCTGAGCTTCAGTCCGGCCCAGGCCGCGCCGCGAGGAAACGCAGCCGCTCATCCACCCTGTCCCGGGCATCGCCGGTGACGTCGTCCAGCGCGGCGGCGGCCTTGCGGATGAGCCGACCGAGGCGCGCTTCCACGCCCTCCCACGTGTGCGTCACCTCGACTGCCTCACCGTGCGGACCCGTGCCCAGCGCCCCGTATACGGCGATGGCGCCTTCCCCCATGTCCCCGTTGATCGCGAGGACCTGGAGGAGCCGGATGTCCCCGGCCGCCGTGATCTCATCCGGCGCGCGGCCCTGGAGCCGGTGCTCCACCACCGCCGTGCCGTCCCCGCTCACGGTGTCCAGGGCGACCATGGCCGTCACGATGACGTCGGCGAGTTCCTACGCGAGGTCTCCCCTGTCGTGGGACGCACCCTCGCGCGGGTTGACGCCAAGCGTCCCGTGAAGGGCCTCCGCGACCTCCCCCAGCTCCTCGGAAATCTTGAGCATGCGCAGGAGCCAGGCGTCCTCCGCCAACGTCGGGCCGCGTTCGTGTCGAGCCACTTCCGCAGCCGCGTCACGTGCTCCCGGGTCTCAACCTTCATGCCGATCTTCTCGGGTTGGAACAGCGCCGACGCCGTGACGTCCGCGGCGGCCAGGTCGGTCACTCTCAGCGGCGCCGTGGTGTGGATTGCCAGGGAGACCGTCAGTGTGGACCGGTCTGTGAGCCGGTCCTCGCCGGTGCGCGGCTCATACACGTACCGGGCAGTCCTCTACGTGGCGTGCGAGGGACCGGGAGACGCGGGCGTGGTAGGGAACGCGTACTCCCACACCTGGAACGTGCGGTACTCCGGGACGTGCTCCGGCTCCAGAATGTTGAAGTCCCCGAGGACCAGGCGGTGGCCGCCTCCCCGGTGGGGAGCGCGGCGGCCAGGCCCTCCAGGAACGTGTGCTTCCTGGAGGCCTTCGCCTCCGTCTGCTCGCGGGACGGCACGTACACCTCGAGGGCCTCCAGGGGCCCCGTGGCGGTCTCCGCGGTCACGGTGGCCACCCGGTGCGGAAGGTGGTCCAACGGCTAGCCGGAGCGGGCTCGTGGCGAGGCGGGACACGATCATCACGCCCCGCTTCCGAGTGCCCTGGGGAGGCCACGGGAAGGTCACCGTGTAGCCGGCCCGCTCGAACTGCTTGGCCTGGAACTCACACCCCACGCTCCGCGCCGTCTCTGTGAGGACGAGTTCGCCGCCCTTCTTCGTCAGGGGGAGGGCGCGAGTTGATCGACAGCATCCCGCATTGAGCCCTCCGCGGGGGCGTAGCGGCGGGCCTCGCCTGCCCGTCCGCGCCTTCGCCGGGACCACCCCGCCGAGGAGTCGGCCGAGTTGCGCCATCGAGGGCGGAGCTCAGCGGCCATTGTCGGTGCGGGCCCGTACGATCCATCCATGCCCTCGCCCGCCAGGCCTCACGATCGACTGCGCCCTGCTGCTGCGCGGATCAACACGGCGATCCGACGACTCATGGAGGATCCCAACACACACCGGCGCGCGGCGGAGTACCAACGGCTCCTGGTTGAGTGGAAGAAAGCCACCCGGGCCGACATGGTCAAGGCGGCGTAACGCACGAGCACCCCGCCGACTGGGCGGGTCCTACTGAAGTCGAACTGGTGATGTCGGCGCCGAGTTGATCACGTTGGCGTGCCGCCCAGACCCCGCGAGTCGCACCAGTCCTCGTAGCCAAAGGACTCAGGGGTACGAACCAGGGCTCGGGTGCGTGCCGCCCAGCTGCCGATCCAGGCTCCTCCGGTCGGCGTCGCCCCGTCGGTCAGCGCGCGCAGGCTTACGAGTAGCCGCACGATCATGACGCGACCTTGATCGCGTAGGAGCCCCGCGACTTGAGTGCTGGTATTCGGCGATTCCGGCCTGACAGGATCGGCTCGTGATCAAAAACTCGGTGACTATGCGCGAGCTCGTTGTCAGTGACTTCCACGCTGTGCATGCCTTCGCCAGCCTGCCGGAGGCTTGCCGCTACCAGGCGTGGGGGCCGAACACCGAGGAACAGACGCGGGACTTCGTCCAAGGCGCGGTGGATGCCCGGCTGCAGTCCCCGCAGGCAAGATTCGTGTATGCGGCCTGCCTCGACGGTGAACTCGTCGGTATCGGCGAGCTGAAGGTCCGTAGCCTGGCCCACCGTCAGGGCGAGATCTCCTATCTCGTACATCCTCGGGTGTGGGGTCGAGGCGTGGGCACAGCCATCGGCGGGGAACTTCTCGGCAGAGGGTTTGGGCTGATGGCACTGCACCGGATCTATGCGACCTGCGATCCTCGCAACGTCGCATCGGCCCGGGTGCTGGGCAAGCTCGGCATGACCCACGAGGGTCGACACCGGCACACCGCGCTGATCCGGGACGGCTGGCGTGACTCCGAAGTCTTCAGCATCCTCGACCAGGAATGGGCGCACCGGCCCGGGCCTGAATGATCGGGGCGTCGGTGGTCAGGCTCCGGCAGCCGCTCTGGTGTCCGAGGCAAAAGCCGCGCGGGATCATCTGGGGTGTGAAGTCGAGTTGGGCCCGCGCGGCCTGTTCTGATTCGGCCCTGTGCGGGATCTCGGAGGAACACCTGGGTGCACTGATCACCGAGTTGGCCGGGCCGTGGACCGCAGCCCGAGAGTCTGAGCTGACCAAGCGGCGTGGCCATGGCCGATTGCGGGCGGCCGGGGCTGGGCCGGATCACCAACTGGTCCTCGTGGAACGGGTGCTGGTGACCTTGGTGGTGTCGCGCTGGGCGCTGTCGCACAGGGTGCTCGCGGCGCCGTTCGGAGTCTCGCCCTCCACGATCGACCGGGCGGTCTGCGAGGGGATCACGCTGCGGATCGACGGTACCGAAGTGCAGGTACGCCGCCCGAAGGCGGGGCGGCCGGGCCGTAAGGCGTTCGTGTCGGGCAAGATGAAGCAGAACACCGAGAAAGTCACGATGATCAGCGACGAGCAGGGTCGGGAGCTGTGGCTCGGGGCGATCCGCCCAGGCCGGACGCACGATGTCACTGCAGTACGCACCGAGGGCCGCGAGGAGCAGTTGCGTCTGCACCCGAACGTGAAAGCCGAAGTCGATTCCGGCTATGCCGGCCTGGCCCGCGACTTCCCCGGCCAGGTCAGCGCCCCGCCGAGGAAGCCAGCGACGGACGCCGGGCCGTCCGAGCGCAACTTCTACGGCCATGCGTTCCGCCGCCAACCCCAACGGCGGATCACGGTCGAGCATGCCAACACAGAGGTCGAGCAGTGACGGTCGCTACAACGCTGGACCGGCGAGCGCGACGACCTGCCCGAGGTCATCGCCGCAATCGGCGCCCTGGTCTCCGACCGCAGCGCCAAGCGCCCAACCCGCAGCAGGCCGAGCGTGGAACCCGACCGTGTCCGCGCAACGGCCTGCTGATCCACCCCTGAGTCGAACCGCCAGGCCAGCACATCCCAAGCCCTATCGTGCGGCTACTCGTCACTTCGGGCATCGTCCGGAAACGCATGAGCACGGCGTTGCCACCTAGAAGGCACAGGCAGCCGAGGGAAGAACTGACCGCGAGGGCAATGCCCAGCGACTGCCAAGGTCACGAATAGCGAGCCGAACGCTCGGGCCCAGTCCTGGGAGACCGGGGGCTGCACTCCGGGTACGCAGGCCCGGGTGGCCATCTCCTCACGCGTTGGATTGACTACATCTCTGATCGCTACCCGTGGCGCGCTCAAGCCCAACAAGAACCCCGGCTCATCGGGCAGTTTCTGTGTGCGCCCTCAGGTCAGCGCAGGCCATCTGTGTCGTCGAACTCTTCGCCGACTGGGAGTGGCTGACGGTCGTCCTCCTGGGTCTCGCCATAGAGGGCCGAGGAGACCGCCCTGTCGTATGCCTCGTCGAGGCCGTTCCCGCTTGTGCCGAGTATGTTTTCCCAGTCAATTCCCATACCTACGATCCTATCTGCACCACCCGACAGTCTCGGCGATGCGGGACACTGCGGCCGTGCGCCTGCACGGCCTGGGGCTACTACATCTGACGGATCTATGCCCACGGCCAGCCGAAGGCCAACCAGGACAATGTGCTTCTCGACGCCGCTGTCACGCCGTCCGAGCCGGCACCATCGACCTGCGCGCCGTGCACGGTTCACCGGTGGGGCGCACTGGTGGCGGCCTCTACTACATGAAATGCCCATGGGCGTCGGCGGACGATCATGCGGCATTCGTACGGGCGCCGACTCGACGCGCACGTCTTCGACGCCGCCGGCCACGCGGGGCTGATCAGCAGCGGACCTTGGTCGTCCACTCCTTGCCGCGGGCGACGCCCCCCATTCGAAGGGACGCACGGATCCACACGACCGGCGTGAGCGGCGACGCGCTGCACGCGATGCCGCACCAGCACATGGGAGGGGCCGGGAGGGATCCGTCGGCATACGACTTCCACAGTCTGCGGGCTGGTCATGTCACCCGGATAAGGCGGAACGGCGCGAGCACCGAGGAGATCGTGCAGGCCGGCCGGTGGCGGAAACCGAGACGGTGAACGTCTGCGACCGGAAGTTCAACCCGGCCGCCCGCAGCAGCGTCATGCGCCTAGGCCTGTCCCCTCTCCGGCCGGCTTGTTGCGGACAACACGCATCCGGACATCGAGAGAGGCCTGGGGCTCAGGGTCGAGCTCGTGGTCGCCGGCGGTTTCAGGGACGCTCAGCGCGTGAGAGCGGAAGGCCTCCCGCTCGGCGGAGAGTTGCTGGATGGTCTGGGTGATCCGGTGGATCTTCTGCCGCAGCCTCTCCTGCTCCTGCTCGGCGATGGCGAGCTCGGCGAGCTGTTTCTGGATCTCAGCCTCGTTTTCCCGGGCGTAGTTGTCGCTGACCAGTGTGATCAGCGGAACCCCGAGAGCCTCGGCAGCGGTGACCGCCTCGTCGAGCCTGACCGCACGGGTCTGCTGCTCGATGCGCGTGATGGCGGTGGAGTCAACGTTCGTGCCAAGCAGTGCGGCCATACGGCGCGCTAGCTCTGCCTGGCTGATGCCGAGGCGTTCGCGCTCTTGGCGAAGCCGGCGGGCGAAAAGGTCACCGGGCAGTGGATTCATGGCGGTTTGACACTTCCTGGTCGAGATCGCGATCGACGGGGGTAGGTGGGGGCGGCCCACCTCGGAACCGAGCAAGCCAGCGTCGCAGCAGTGCTAGAGCGGCACATTACACATCTCGCACTGCGGATTCCACAGGCCTCCGCCGCGCCTCCACGGCCACGCGCCACCTCTACGACCACGCGCCGCGACGCCGATTCGCCTCGTTTCCGAGCCTCTTTCGGCCGTCTATCGACAGACCCTGGTGCACCCCTACGCTCCACCATTCGAATGGTGTAGATTGACCACTCAAGATGCACACGTATACGAGTCGACAAGAGGCGTCGATGGACGTCATCGATCGCCTCAGCTCCTATCACCACCTGCCACGGCAGGCAGTCTGCGCTTGTTGCGGTGCGACTCGATGTCACGCCACTGAATGAATCGAAAGGCGAGAGGAAAGAAGTATGCCGAACACCTACGGGGCAGCCGTCCTCACACAGGCATCCCTGCCGAGCGCCGCCTGGGACCTGACCAGCTTCCTGACGAACGCCAAGTCCCAGGTCCAGCTCTGGGGAGGCTCTGTACTCATGCTGCTCGGTGTTGTCGGCCTGGTCTGGGGCGGCGTGCTCTTGATCAAGAAGCTGATGGCCAACCCGCAGTCCGCTGGCCAACAGCAGGGCTGGGGCACTATCGCGCTCCTCATCCTCGTCGGCGGAGCTTTGAGCACCGGCGGGTGGACGCTGATCTCGACGATCGGCTCCGGCGGCCAGCAGACCATTACGGATCTCGGCGGCGCCACGGTGATCGTGCGGACCGTCGACCAGGTCAGCGGATTCCTGAGCGGCCCTTCCAAGTAGGGGGCCGTCACAGACCGCGCACACGAACGGTGACAAAGGCATCGAGCGAACCGGGTCGGTTGAGGTGCAAGGCCTCTTCCGACCCGGTTCGCCATATCCGGGCTCGCAGCACGGTGCACGCGCGAAAGAGAGCAGAACATGGGGATCAAGGACAAGGCGCTGGCCTTCAGCAGGAAGTTCAAGCTTGACTCGCACCACGCGATCGAGCGTTTTGGGGTGTTCTTCAGCATCTTCGCGGTCACGGGCGCGATCTCGATCGGCGCATCAGGGGTCTCGGCATACCAGGCGGAGCGTGACTCGCTGTCGCAGACGGCGCTGTACACCCGCGACTTCAGAACGTCGAAGACGAATCTCGAAGGCACCGTAGACGGGGTCTACACCAACGAGAGCGGCAACAAGGCGCTCGTGATGATGCACTTCAGCCCGACCGCTCAGATCTCGTACAACGCCGCGGACTACAGGGCGTTCCTGCTCGGGTCGGACACCTCGCTCAACAGCGAGCCGGTCAGCACCAGCGGGATCAAGGGCTCCCTCTACGCCTTCGGCTCGACCGGCTACATCGGGGTCCTCCTGAACGCTGACCGGCCCTTCGACCGTCAGGTGTTGAATCTGACGGTCCGTGCGAATGCCGAACTCACCGCGCCCGGAGCGGAACAGAAGCAGAGCGGCAAGCTGGCCGGCGACGAGACCTTCTCCAAGTACGACCAGTGGCGGGTCTTCTTCAACCCCGGTGCGTCCGGGGTCCAGAAAATCGCGGCGCTCAACGCTCCGACCTTCGATCCCGCGCAGGCCTACTACGGGGTCGCACTCAAGGGGAAGGAGACCGAGGCCAGGAACGCCCTGGACCAGAAGCTCGTCGAGATGCGCGCGAATCTGACGCAGATTCGGTCTTACACGTCCGACCTGCAGACGACGAAGATCGACGGGTTGTTCCTGCGTCCGCCGACCGTTCCGGCTTCGATCGCCACCGACAAGATCACGGGCGTCTCCGCAGCCGAGGCGAAGGACGGTGTCCCGACGCTGGCGCTGCAGACCAAGCACGTCGCCCCCGGCGGCTTCGACCTCAACTGGCGCACAGGCAACGTCTACGACGGCTACCTCGATGCCCTGACGCCAGCCGGACAGAGCTACGCCCAGTTCTTCACCAAGAAGCGTGACGAGGGCTCAGATCCGACGAGTCAGCAGGTCTCGGACATGCAGTGGATTCTCTCGGATGGCACCAGCCTCACCAAGGACTACCAGTCCTCTGACGTGACGATGCGCCCGCTCATGAACATCATGAACAACCTTTCACAGGCGTATCAGAACTACTCAAGGAACAAGTCCAAGTACCAGTCGGATCTCTCGCTCGACCTACTCCGACTGGACGTGAGTCTGCGGGACGTGCAGTCCAACAGCACCATTCGCGACGACAAGGACTTCCTCACGACGCTCCACTGAGCGCGGCGAGGAAGTGTCGCACCCTGCTACCTGGATTGAGCCGGAAAGGAAAACAGCATGGCCGCCGACCAACCGAATCGGAGCTCCAAGAAGGGGACGACGAAGGACCAGCCGGACGCGTCGGTGAGTCAGCGGATGCCCCGGCAGGGTCGCGGGACCAAGAGCCTCGGCCATAAGGAGGGCATCGAGAAGCCTCCTTCGGGTAAGGCCACCGTGCCCAAGCAGCTCCCGGGGCGGGAAGCTGATTCTTCCGGCCCTTCTGGCCCATCGGACACGGCGAACACTGCGCCGAAGATGTCGGAGGCTGGGTCGAAGATACCGGACAGTGCAGGCACCGCAGGCAAGACAGCTGGGGCTGCGCAGGCCGGGGCGACGAAGGCCGGGGCGACGACTACCGGGGCCGCGAAGGCCGGGGCCGCGAATCCCGGAGCGACGAAAGCCGGGGCGACGAAAGCCGGGGCGACGAAGGCCGGGGCCGCGAAGGCCGGGGCCGCGAATCCCGGAGCGACGAATACCGAGGCCGCGAATCCCGGGGCGACGACTACCGGAGCGACGAATACCGGGACCGCGAATCCCGGAGCGACGAATACCGGAGCGACGAATACCGGGGCCGCGAAGGCCGGAGCCGCGAAGGCCGGAGCGACGAATACCGAGGCCGCGAATTCCGGGGCCGCGAAGGCCGGGGCGACGTTCAAACAGGGTATGAACGGCGTCGCCGGGAACCTGGCCGGAGGCGCGACCCAGAAGGCGATCGAAGGAGACGGCAGCAGCGCGACCCGTCGCAACGCCGGGCGTTACGCGGGAGCCGCTGTCTCCGGTGCCGTGGCCGGCGCACAGGCTGGCGGGCTTCCGGGAGCCGCCGTTGGCGCAGCGAAGAACGTCGCTGTCGAGGGGGCCCAGGACGCGGTCAAGGGCGTGTCCAAGGCCACCGGCGGCAGCCCGGACGCCAAGCCGGCCGACCAGCGCGAGCTGGGTGTCGGCGGCACGGGCTACGAGCGCGGTGCGACGAAGGACGGCGAGGGCCTGGGCTCGAAGGCGGCCAAGGGCGTCGCCGTCGGCGGTGGTGCGGCTGCTGCTCCGCCAGCCATGGGCGTGATCATGGCCATGGCCTTACTGAACTGGCTCAAGTCCATGTTCTTCGCAGCCATGGCGATGGCCGTCAACGCCGGGAAGCTGCTGTGGGCGCTCATTGTCAACATCATTAAGACGGTTGGTCATGCGATCGCTGCGCCGTTCATGGCGATCGGCAGCTTTATAGCCAAGGGGGCCGGCGCGGTCCTGGGCATCACCGTCACTGCGACGATGGCCCCTGTAGCGGCAGCGATGTCGGGTGCGGTCGCGATGACCGCCACCGTGGCCCTGCTGGGCACGGTCTTGGCCGGTGTCCTCAACTCGACGGCGTTGACCGAGGGCGGCATCAACGCGAACAGGGCGGCGTGCGTCGTCAACGCGGATAGCGTCGGCAACGGTTCCGGTGCCACCGTCCCGGCGGATGTGGAGAAGAACGCCAAGGAGATCTACTCGGTACTCAGTAGTTGGGGGATGCCGAAGGCGAACATCGCGGGCATCCTCGGAAACTGGTCGCAGGAGTCTGGGATCGACCCGACGAGTGTGCAGAACTTTCCGACGGGGACGTATGCCATGACCGCCGCGAAGGCCAGCGCCGCGCAGAACACGGACAACGGCATCGGTCTTGGGCAGTGGACGTTCGGCCGCAACACGCTGCTGCGCCAGTACGCGCAGGGCAAGGGCGTCGACTGGTTTACGATCAGGGCCCAGTTGGCCTTCATGGTCGATGGTGACAACCCGGGCGACGTTGCGGTCTTCAAGGACATGCTCAGGAAGTCGCAGGGCTCGCCGCGTGCGGCAGCGCTGCACTTTCACGAGAACTGGGAGCGCTCCGCTGACGGCGCGGCCGGGATCGCTGCACGAGGCGACAAGGCCGAGATGTGGTTCGGCAAGATGAGCGGCTGGTCGGTCGACAGCTCGATCGTGGGTGGCGTCGAGGACATCGTCGGCGGGATCATCGAGAACATAGCGAACGGGATCAACACGATCCTGGGAAACTGCACCTCCACGGACGGCGGTTCCGTCTCGCCGAAGGACGGCGGGATGACGCAGGAGGAGGCCCAGGCCCTCGTCGACCTCTTCAACAAGGAGGGGGACAAGTTCCTCGACGACCGGTACGGTCCGGGCGGCGGCCCTGGTTCCTGCGGCGACAACCACGCAATGAACTGCGTGAGCTTCTCCACCTACTTCGTGAACAAGTACACGACGTTCCAGGCCTACCCGTCCGGTGATGGCAAGGAGACGGCCTACACGATCGCGAGGGAGACCGGCAAGACGCTGCAGTCGACCCCTGTCCCCTACTCGGTCGGGTCCGGGCCGGGATCCACTCCCGTCGGCCACACCCTCGTGGTGCTCGGCGTCCAGGGGGACAAGGTCATCCTCGGTGAGGCCGGCTACTGCGCCTACATGGGCCGGGTCCGCGTCGACAGCGCGGCGCGGATGGCTGCCCAGGGCTGGAAGTTCGTGGATATGTCGGATGCGATGCTCACCTCCGACAAGATCAAAAAGGCCTGATGCGCAGCATCTGACCTGGGAGGAAGAAGCCGGTGCTCGGCGATCCGGGCACCGGCTTCTTCGTGTCCGAGTCAGGTCCGCGCGCCAGTTCCACCTTCGACGCCCTTTCTGAATGGATTCAGACTCGGCCATGAATGGCTTTCGGTATAGGCTTGGTTCGTTTATGAGAGCAATGCGGAGTGAGGAGCGTTGCGTGACGACAACCCCTGACGAGTCCGAGAGCACCGGAGCGGAGCAGGAGAGCGAGTCGATGCCCGAGGAGAAGCCCGCGGTATCGAAGACGTACACGAAGGTCACCGGAGTAGAGCTCGAAGAGCGCTTCGCGGGCTGGATGACGCGCCAGCGCGAGAAGGGCCAGGCCCGCGCCCCAGCGGACAACGCGCGCCTGCTCCGCCGCGGCGTCACCGCGGTGATGAGTGCCGGGATCCTCGCCCTGGTCGTCGCTGCGGGCGTGACCGGCGAGAGCTTCAAGGCGACCACAGCGGACAACGAGGCCCGGATCGTCCGGCTCAAGGAACAGTTGGACGATGCCCAGTCCACGCCCGTGAAGGCGGACGCCGGCGCGCAGCTGTCAAAGCTCGCCGAGGCGGCAGCCGCCGACGCGAAGAAGGTCGCGGCAGGTGAGCAGACCTTCGCCACGCTGTACCACCAGGCCAGCGTCCAGCCCAGCCCGAACAACGGGGCTCCGAACCAGGCCACGCTGGAAATCGTCGAGCACCGACGGGACCTGGCGCCGCTGTTCGGCAAGGACTCCTTCCTCGTCAGTGACAAGGAGGCGTACAGCACCTCGTCGCTGACGCCGTTCGATGCGACCACCGAGATCGATCCGCGCCACGCCTGGTACATCCGCTACGACGGCGAGAAAGCAGCTGACCCGAGCACGTACGCATGGAAGGTCGAGACGGTGACGCCCGATCTGAGCGTGAAGGGCGGCTCGGGCGCGACGAACCAGGCAAGGGTCGTCTGGCTGTGCCGGGATACGACGAGCGGCGAGGTGCTCGCCTGGGCGAGCGCGCGTTACGTGCGCAATGGCACGGCGGGGGCCTTCGACCACTTGGCCCTCGTGGTAACCGCCGCTGGGGCCCAGTACGAGAACCCGGCGGTCAAGATGCCGGCCGGGTCCGGAGTACCCGAACTCAGCGGCACAGGGACAGAGCTCAGTGGCACGGGGACACAGGAGGAGAGCGGGAAGCGATGACGGAGCAGACGGCAGCACCCACGCGGCGGGGATTCTTCCGGCGCAACCTCACGGTCCTGGGGACGGCAGCGGTCCTCGCGGTCGTCGCGACGGTCGGCGGAGCGACCTGGAGCAGCCAGCACGCGACCCTGGTTGAGCAGGAAGCCCAGATCAACGATGTCGAGGGACACCTGATGGCAGTCCAGAAGAGTCGCGCTGAGCAGGTGAACGCGGACGTTATGGCGGCCCTGGGTGTCAGCCAGAGCCGGCTGAGCACTGACGGTGAGCGCATCAGGTCGCTGCTCTCGATGGTCTTCACGTGGGACTCGGGGCAGAGCTACGAGGCTGCGCGCGAGAGCCTGAAGAGTCGGTTCGGCCTCACCGAGAACGAGATGTTCCTGAAGTCGTTCATGCCCCCGTCGAGGTTCAACGAGGATTCCCAAGGGCGGCGTTACTACTACATCGACACGGTTGGCCTGAACTCGGCCCTCGGCGCGGATCCGGACATAGAGGTCATCGACGCCAAGGCGGGCGTCTACACCTACGCCGTCCTTGCCGACGTCGAGGTCACCTCCGACGCGACGTCCCAGAACAAGGCGAGCAAAGCCAGTGTCACGGCGTACCGGCGCGCGCTGCTCTTCGTCACGGTCGACGCCCAGGGCAAGGTCTCGAACCTCTCCGGCGTGCCAGCGAGCGGCGAGACTCGCCATTCCAAATGACTCAGACTCCCTTTCGACTCGCCTCACTGATAGAGTCATGCTGATATTCGAGTGGAACGGTGAGTTGAGGGCTAATGGCGTCGACACAGACCGACGAGTCGAGCGGGTCCGCGGTACGCAAGACGCGCTTCGTCGCGACGTCCGGGTCCTCGCAGGAGGGTGCGGACACTCCTGAGCGCATGGAGCCCGCGGGCAGCCTGCGCAAGCCCACCCTTGCGGCCGGCCTGAGCATGGGTGTGGCCGCACTGCTGTGCTTCGTACTCTCCGCAGGAACCTCCGACGGCCAGAGCGCGGTGCGCGGTACGGCTGTACCGAAGATGTCCTCTCTGCAGGAGCAGATCAGGATCACCAAGGCGAAAACTGCGGCGCTACCGAAGGCCGACGACGCCGAGCGTGGTCTGACCACGGCCCTGACGGCGGCCGGTCAGGTCGCGAAGCTGCAGGGCGACTACCGCTACCTGACGCCCCACGTGGCGGCAGACGGCGGCAAGCTCGACGCGGCGACGTCTCAGTCGACGCTACGCAATCTCATCCCCTACTTCGCCCCTTCGGTACACCAAAAGGACCTGGGCCCGTGGTACCTGCTCGCCAGCGACAAGGACGTACCAGCCGGCGTCGGGATCCCCATGAGCTTCAACTCCGGCTTTGAGTGGGCCGTCCAGGTGCCTTACCTGGTCAACGACGACGGCACCATCGCGGTGACCTGGCTGGCGATGGAGACCAGGACCGGTGCGGGCGAGAAGCCGGCGGTGCTGGCCTGGGCCCGCGCCGACTACGACCTGGTCCGCAACGCGTTCGTGAACATCCAGACCGGTACAACGGCTACGGGCGAGGCTCTGAAGCAGGAGGTGGCGGCACCGTGAAGGAGGAGGAGATCAAGGACAAGTTGCGCCTGCACGCCGGGAGGATCCTGCTCGGCGGCACCGGCGGGCTGCTCGCGCTCTCGGTGGTCGCACTCGGAGCCAGCCTGCTCGGCGACGGTCCGGCTGCGTCGGACATCCAGGACAACGCGGTTGTTCAGAAGCTCGAAGGCAACCTCAGCGACGCCCAGACCGAGCTCGCAGCACAGCACACGGCGCTGTTGGCCCAGCTGCCGGGCGTGGACATCGAGCGGGTGAACCGTGACCGGACGACGGGTCGGTCCCTTCTGCTCAGTCTCACGGACAGCTCGGCGTCGAGCCGGACCGTCAAGGAGCAGCAGGCGCTACTCGACACGCGCTACGGCTTCCTCGACCACGAGTCCCGGGTACTGACCGAGTTCGTGCCGGAGTGGATGACTGCGACCGGAGCCACGAAGGGCGCCGGGACGACGTACGCGCTTGCTGATCTGGACGTTCATGTGAGTCGGGTGCAGGGCCTGAACTACTCCTACACGGCAGTGGCCCGTCTCGATCCGGTCCGCGTCGGACCGGATCAGAGCAGCGCTGCCAAGAGCGAGTTCGTGGTCCTCACTTACTCCACCTCTCAGGACGGCACGGCGACGTCGCTGGACGCCTATCGGGCCTCCAGCAAGACCCGCGACGCCCTCGTCGGCACCAACGAGGAACAGCCCTCCCCGAAACGGTGAGCGAAGCGCCCACCGTTTCGGCACGCACCCCAGAAGACCCCTACGAGACGTAAGGACACGAACATGTCGACTCAGGCCCTGGAGAAGACCGAGACGACTGTCCCGACGAGCACGGCCGCGGCGGCGAGGAAGACCACGGCGAAGCCTGAGCAGGAGCACGAGGATTCGAAGCTGCGCACCGGATGGCGGCGCCTGGCTCCGAAGAATCAGGCCGGTAGGTTCTCCGTCGCGGTGTGGGCGGGGTTCTTCCGGGCCGTCGTCCTTCTCGCCGACTACCTGCTGGCATTCATCACGGCCGTGGTCATCCTCCCGCTGCTGGGCGCATGGCTGCACCAGCGGTCGGGCGCATCCCAGGGTGCGCTCAGCGCGGATGGAACCATCGCCATGTGGCTGATGCCGCTCCTCTTCCTGGTCGCACTGCTCGCCGCGGGCGAGATCGCCGTGATGCGCGGCATGTGGCGCTGGGCAACACGGATGATCGCGAAGATCCAGGACGCCCAGGGCGAGGCGACCGGGGCCGACGTCGCACCGAAGTCCACGACCAGGACCGCCAACCAGAGCAAGACCAACCGCAAGAGGAGCAAGTGATGCGTACCGCAGGACTGACGATGAACGACGTATGGGCCCACCGTGTCCTGCGTGAACGAGGAGTGGAGACGTACCGGCTGGAGGGGGTGGTCGCCGAGCTCGGCGTCATGGTCGAATCGCTCGACCTCAAGCATCGGGGCGAGGAGGAGAACTATCGCCCGTATCTGCACATGAGGGGCGAGCTGCGCTCGGTCACCCCGGCCGAGGCCCTGCCGTTCGGTATCTCCCAGGTGACCTACTCCCCCGGCCAGGGCGAGAAGGTGGACGCCTTCTACGAGTTCGACGACCAGCAGCTGGTGGCGCTGGCCAGCAAGGGATACTTCACGAGTGGCTTCACCGTGCCCGAGCAGGTCACTGGGATCGAGTGGGAGCTGCCGGCCACGGCGGACATGCTTGTCCTCGCTCCGTCGGAGGTGCAGACCGAAGGCGATGTGCCCGTGGTCTTCACCCAGGTCCACGGCATCGGGGGCTTGGAGATCGATCTCGAGTCCAGCGGCTATGACCTCGCCGGCTACTTCGCCGACCACTCCAAGAACGGCGTCCCGCGGGCCGAGGCCGTAGTCGATGCACGTGGGCTGAAGTCGCGCTCGGACGCGATCAACCCGCTGTTCACCGAGGACGAGCTGGGCCTGGACACCGAGGTCAAGCATGTCGTCGGAGCGCCCGTGCCTGAGGCAGCGCCGGTCGCTGACGGCATGAACGCACGCTTGCGGCAGATCGAGGCGGAGATCGCCGCCGAACGGGAGCAGTACAAGACCGAGCGTGCGAGCACCGAGGGCACCACGGAGAACCTCTACCGGGAGCGCGTGGCTGCACCGCTGCACAGGGCTGAAGAGCAGAAGGTGCCGGCCGCTTCCTCGGTCCCGACCCGTGAGGCACAGCGCGACCTGAACCTGGATCCCGATCTGGAGGCGGAGGAGCAGGAGACACGCCGACGTGAGGTCAAGCCCGTCCCGAGCCTGGACGAGCGCAAGCTCCAGGTGGCCCAGCGTGCGGCCGATCTGGACTTCGGCGTTGACGACGAGCAGGGCTTGGGCTCCTGAGGACGGATCAGGCACGGCGTGCGCGGCCCCGGGTGCTGGCGGACAGCAGCCGGGGCCGTAGTGCATCGGTAGCGAGTTAGGAAGGAGAGCGACGATGGGCCTGAAGCAGGACATCGTGATCGTGAATGAGTTCAGTGTGCCGGTGCCCGGCGGCAAGGGATCGCGCGGCGCGACGCCGGGCGACTACGTCACCCGGTACATGGCCCGCGCGCAGGCGACGGAGTCTCTGGCTCCGATCCAGCGTCTGCGCACCGACGACTTCATCCTGCGCTACACGGCGCGGGAGTCCGCCGTCGGGCGCGTCGGCATCTCGCGGGGTGCGACGAAGCACGAGATGCGCCAGGCCCAAGGCGACGGCGGCGTGGCTTTCGGCTACGGCTCGGTCTCGCTCTCGGACGAACAGCTCAAGGCGGCCAGCAAGGACATCCAGCACTACTTCGACGCGGGGCACACCGTGTTGAAGACCGTGCTGTCCTTCGACGAGGAGTACCTGCGGAAGCAAAAGATCATCGACGATGACTTCCGCTGCGAAGCCCGCGGTGACTACCGCGGCCACATCGATCAGATGAAGCTGCGCATGGCGATCATGTACGGCCTGGGGCGGATGAGCTCGGGCACCAGCGGCTTCGACGACCTGCGGTACGTGGGGGTCATCCAGGTCGACACCGAGCATGTGCACTGCCACCTGGCCATGGTCGACGGCGGCCGGGGCCAGGTGACGAAGGACGGCACACAGCGCGGCAAGCTACTGGACCGGCACAAGTCCCGGCTCCGCCGCGGCGTCGATGCCTGGCTCGAGGAGAAGCAGGCGGTGGCTCACCTCTCCAGCGCCGTCGGCTACGAGCGGCGCAACGTCACCACCTTCATCAAGCGGTGGGCGCACGAGCGAATCCGTGCCGAGTCCCTGCCGCAGTTTCTGCTCGCCTGCCTGCCCGGGGACCGAACGCTTTGGCGCGCCGGCTCGAACGACGCTCGCATGCGCAAGGCGAACCAGCTGGTGACCGAGCTCGTGAAGGAGCAGCTCGAACGTGCTGGGTCCCCGATGCCGGAGGCCATGGAGCGCATCGTCGACTACGCGAACGAGCGCCGTGCGAAGGAGCATCTGAGCACGGAGGAATGGCAGAAGCTGGTCGAGCAGGGACGTACGCAGATCACGGAGCGCGCCGTCAACGGCATCTACCAGATGCTGCGAGCCATGCAGGAGTCGGAACTGCGAGTGCGCACGCCGATGCTCGAAGTCATGGGGATGGACTATCAGCAGATGGCGGCGCTGGCCGCAGATCGCCAGGTGGACCACGAGAACACGGAAGCTGATCTGGTCTCCTTCGGCTTCCGGCTGCGCAGCTACGCCTCACGTCTGCAGCATCACCGGGAGAAGGTCGGGGTCTATCGCGATCTCGCTCACCAGTGGGAACGGGCCGAGAAGGCCGGTGCCGCCGCCGAGGATTCGCGCCCGCTCTACGCCTTCTATCGCTTCGAGGAGGACTACCACTGGAGGCTGATGAGCAAGTACCGGCACTTCCTACCCTTTGTCGGGGATGCAGGCGCATGGCGCGAGCAGCAACAGGACGTGGCGGCCTACGGCCAGCGGCTGCTCTCGCTCATGGCCCTGCGCGCGGATGCCTCTCTGCAGCGGATGAAAGACTCCGAGGAGGCCGAGAACCTGGGCCGGACCATCTACGATCAGCCCGGCGGCAGGCTCCTGACCGAGGGCGAGCGCGGCCGGGCGGTGCTGGACGCGCGCATTCGGACGATGAAGCAGTCCTATGACCAGAAGCTGGACGGCCTCCGGGCCGATCTCGCTTCCTCCGGCCTGGTGCTGCGCGTGGGGTCGAGCGCCGCGGATCGGCCGAGTACGGAGACCGACGCGGTCAGCACGGACTTCGAGGTCGTCGTCGGTGCCGCGTATGACTTCGACGAGGTCAAGGGCTTGGATCTACACCACCTGGGCTACGACTTCGTCACCGACGTCAAGATCGGGCCGCGCGCACACCAGGCCTTCGTCGAGACGGCCAGGGATCGCCGACGGCTGCTGCTGGCAGCGATGGACTACCTGGACCAGTCCGGTCAGCCAGAGGCAATTCCCGATCTGCCGGTGAACGATGTCGCGGCGATGACACGGGTCTCCCGGGAGCTGACGCCTCAGCAGACGGGCGCGGGATCCGGCTCGCTCGTGTTGCGTTCCCGAATCGCGGAGCTGCGCGCCGGGCGCGAGCAGGCCGAGCGGATGCGGCGATCCAAGGCTTCCTCGTTGGACGCCGGCCTCGTCGTGCGGGTCCAGGCCCAAGTCGATCAGGCTGTGACCACACCAGATGCCGAGATGGCATTCGACTCGCATCAGCCGTCCATCTAATCCGTTTTCAAGCGCAACTCGACAGGCTAGTTAGCGGTCTTGTCGAATGGCCTATAAGGGTACTAGCGTGAAGAATGTTCGGCGGGGACTCAACGTCTTGTTCGGGCGATGTGACTGATCGCGGCCGACTTGCCAGATGACAGTCGGAACAAGTGGAGGGAAGAGATCATGGCACTTCTCAAGGGCAGGGGCGCGATGACCGGAGTCAACCTCATCGCGATAGTCCGCAAGAAGGGCTTCACCAGGGATGGCAAGTCCCAGTACGCCGACATCCAGCTTGACGCTCGAGATCTGCGCGGCCCGAATCAGACGAACCTGCATCTGAAGTCCGATCGGGTTCGGGGTGAGGACGGCAAGGTCCGCTACAACAACGGCGCCCCGTACTCCATCAGTCAGATGGAGGAGATCACCAAGGCCGCGGGGTCGAACACCGAGCCGATCCTGGACGAGGACGGCAACGAGGTCGGCACCGTCTACGGCTTCAAGGGCAATGTGATGCCCTCGACGCGCGGCACCGGCCTGGTGGTCAACACCAAGTCCGTCGAGGCCTCCGAGTTCGAGGTCGACAGCAAAACGCTGGACAACCAACTCACCTCCATGCGCGCAGCCCGCAGGGCCGAGGCCGCGGCCAAGGAGTCACAGGCTCAGGCTTCGGCCCCCGAGACCGAGTGGGAGCAGGCAGCCGAGGTCGAGGTCGACCAGCCGACGGCCGGCTGAGACCAAGGTCGAGCCTTATGCGAAAGGCCCCTGGAATGACATCCAGGGGCCTTTCGGCTGCACGGGACACGAGCGGGATAGGGCAACAGGCCATGACGGCTTCACTGGACCGCTACCACGGGGCGCCTACCTGCCGGTCAGCTCACACCACCGAAACCGTCAGCGCTGCGCGCGCGAGCGCATGCATCTGGACGCACAAGTCGATCGCCTTGACCCACTGGAGTGCACGACCTACGGCTACGAGATGTCGAGCACTGATCGCGCGGCCGCCGGGTTCCGATCCACGACCCAGCCAGTGAGCGCGCCCTTCCCACTCACCATCAAGCGTCCTATCAAGCACGACTCATGATAGGTTTTGACTGATATTGCAGTTGAATCAGCAGTCCTGTCGAGAGGTCTTGTGTGGCATGTTTCAAGAGGTGCAGCTCAACGAGCGCTACCGGCTCCTGTCCAAGCTCTCGGAGCCACTGAAGAAGGCCGAGCGCGACATCGTCGGCCGCGACCATGAGACGACACAGCTGCTGGCCTCGATGAGCCGTCCCGAGCTGTGCAACGCGCTCCTGTTGGCCGAGGCCGGCACGGGCAAGACGGCCCTGGTCCAGGCCACGATGCTGGTGGACAAGGACCGCCTCTACCTGGAGGTGGACCCGGCGCGCATGATCTCCGAGGCGGGCACCGCCGAGAACATGGCCGCGATCCTCAAGGGCTTCTTCGACGAGGCCGAGGACTTCGTCAGAAACGAGAGGCACGAACTGGTCCTCTTCATCGACGAGTTCCATCAGGTCGTTCAGCTCTCCGACGCCGCCGTCGAGGCGATCAAGCCGGTCCTCGCCGCATCGGGAACCCGCGGCATCAGGATCATCGCGGCGACGACCTACGAGGAGTTCCACAAGCACATCTCGCCGAACCAGCCGCTCGTCGAGCGACTGCAACGCATCAACCTGAACCCGCCCGACCAGTCGACGACCATCAAGATCCTGCAGGGCATGGCCGAACGATACGGGGTGGCTGACGAGTTCTACGACGACCACATCTTCCGGCAGATCTACGAGTACACCCAGCGCTACATGCCGGCCAGCGCTCAACCGCGCAAGTCGATCCTCGTGCTCGACTCCATGGTCGGCTGGTCTCGCCTGACGCACCGGCCGATGGACCGGGACCTGCTCTCGGACGTGCTCATGGAGACCCTGAACGTCAACGTGGCCTTCAAGGTCGACGGCGCGAAGATCAAGAAGCAGCTGGACGAGAAGGTGTTCAGCCAGGACTGGGCGACCAGCGCGGTGGCACGTCGCCTACAGCTGGCGGTGGCGGACCTCAACGACAAGGGAAAGCCGATGGCGAGCCTGCTGTTCACGGGCTCCACCGGTGTCGGCAAGACCGAACTCACCAAGCAGCTGGCGAAGCTGCTGTTCGGCGATGACCAGCGGCACCTGATCCGTTTCGACATGACGGAGTACGCCGAGGACTCGTCATTCGCGGCCTTCCGCTCCGAACTCACCAAGCGGGTGTGGGACCTCTCCCACGCCGTGCTGCTTTTCGACGAGGTCGAGAAGGCCTCGGCGATGGTCACGCGCGTGCTCCTACAGGTGCTCGACGACGGCCGGCTCAACGACGACAACAACCGCGAAGTGAGCTTCCTCAACACGTACATCGTTCTGACGACGAACGCCGGCACGGAGATCTACAAGAGCATCTCGCAGTACGCCGCCGACGACACCGGCTCGGGCAAACAGCTGATGGAGTACGAGAAGCTGATCCGCCGCTCCATCTCCTCGACGACAGGCGACAACCGGTTCCCGCCCGAGCTGCTGGGCCGCATCGACGCGATCGTACCCTTCCAGCCGCTGTCGCTGCCGACGCAGCAGAAGATCGTACGGAAGAAGCTGCGGCAGATGGTGCAGGAGGTGTTCATCAAGCACAACGTGCGGGTCGACGTCGATGCGAGGGTCCTGCAGTACCTCATCGAGGACAAGGGTGACACCGACTCCGATGCCGGCGGCGCGCGTGCGGCCGTGGCGAGGCTGACCGACGAGGTCACCACCGCCGTGGCGACCTTCCTCAACGAGCACCCCTCAGAGCGACGGATCCGCATCGACGTCGTCGGCGACTTGGTCAGCGACGACAAGAACCTGCTGAGTTCCGATGCCTACATCGAGGTCAGTGCGGTGCGATGAGTCGGCCAAGGCCGGGGGGGACCTAGTCGACTAACGAGTCGATAGCCCTTAGGCATCCTGTAGTTGCTTACTCCGACAAGGCGACGATAGGATGCTCATAAACCAGGCGGACTGTGTTCTTTGGGCGAAGGGATCGGCATCAATGGGCATTCTGGGAGCGGCGGCGGTCCGCCAGAAGAAGGAACGGAGGAAGAAGCCCGACGAGCTTCTGGCCTCCGTGGTGAGAGAGACGGCGATCCCGGCAGCGGTCGAGTTGCTGCGGTCGAACACTCCGTTCGTCTTTCCCAGCGGCACGGCCTGGGTGATGCTCGTGCTTGCGGCCGACGAGATCGGCGGCTTGAGCAAACGGCACGGCCGGGACGAGGCGAAGGGCTCGATCATCGAGCTCATCAGCTCCGACCAGATCCGCACGGTGGCCACGGCGGAGATGATCGAAGAGGAGGTCTTCGGCATCATCCCCACCGACGAGACTCTCGCGCGCATGGAGGAGTACTCACTGCTCACCGGTGCCACCTACGCCTGGGCCGTCGTGTGGCAGAAGCCCGGCGGCGATCTGCTCGTCGATCTGGTGAACGATGCGACCTTCGCGGAGGCGCGCTTTGTCGCTGCCGGTACCACGAGCCT
This sequence comes from Streptomyces sp. NBC_00207, assembly GCF_045160965.1. Lineage (NCBI taxonomy): Bacteria > Bacillati > Actinomycetota > Actinomycetes > Kitasatosporales > Streptomycetaceae > Streptomyces > Streptomyces sp. NBC_00207. The sequence goes on from NZ_CP130715.1 coordinate 2,116,048, forward strand.
CGAAGAAGCCGTGGGTAAGAAGGCGTGGGAAGAGCACAGCGGCCTGGTCGCCGAGGCTGGGACCGCTGGCCCCGCCCCGGCGGTCCTCTGGGAGGACGAGGGGGATGCGATCTTCGATGAGATCCCCGGTGGCGAGGGGGCTGACGAGGGCCTGGACGGCGAGCCGCGTTTCAGCGACGTCGTCGACGATGAAGGGGTGGACACGCCCGTGTTCGACGGGGACGACGTGGGCACCGCTTCGGTCGAGTCATGGCCGGACCACGACGGCGACGAGGTGCCCGGCTACGAGGGCTTCGAGGAGACCGACGCCGGCTACGGCGTCGAAGGCGACCACCAGGAGGCCGGCGACGCTGTGCTGCTGGCCGATCAGGCCCAGGTGCGCGATGTCATCGCCCGCCGGTTCCTCTCCGAGGAGCTGGACCTGGACGTCCGGCTCGATGAGTTCAACGCGACCTTCGCCATCGGCGCACCGGTCGTACAGATCGCCGTGCCCGAGGGAGCGACCGAGTGGCTCGGGGACCAGGTCGCCCAGCTCAACCGGCAGGCCAACGCAGACTTGATGCAGCTCCGTTCCGCGCACGAGGTTGAGCTGCGTGCGCTCTACGTCAACCTCATGTCGGCGCACACCGAGCAGGTCATCCGTGCGGTGGCCACCGACCGCGAGGGCTCCCGATACAAGCTGTTGAAGGACGCGGCTGAGGCTGAGCACCAGCAGCGGCAGACAGAGAGGGAGGAAAAGATCCGAGCCCGCCGGGCGGAGATCGCCAAGGACTACGAGGCGCAGGCCGCCAAGGTGGCCCAGCAGGCGGCGCTCTCGGCGGAGCTGCAGTACAAGGAGCGCAACCGCTCGCGGATGGAGCGCGAGCAGATTGACTCCGTCGCCGAGATCGAGCGGGACATCGAGGATACCCACGCGCACAACCAGCAGGAAATCCTGCGGGTCCGGCGGTCGGACGCAACGCTGAAGATGCAGACCGGGCAGACGCGGATATTCGAGGTGCTGGCCGAACGGCAGTCGGAGTACCTGGCGGCCGAGGAAGAGCGCCTGAACCGGTGGAAGTCCGAGATCCAGCGAATCGTCGACGACAACCGCAAGGCCGACATCGCCCAGTACGAGGCGTTGGCCGAGCACCAGCGGACCACGGACGAGATCGGCATCCTGCGCCAGGAACAGCGGGACCTCCTGGAGTCGGTGCGCTCTGAGCACGCCGACCGGATCCGCCGAATGGAGGACGAGCTCGAACGCAACCGCAAGGACGCCATCATCCAGATGACGACTCGGGACGCCGACTGGCAGCACAACCTCGACCTGGAGAAGGAGAAGACCAACTCCCAGGTGACGCGGGTCACCGACCTGCTCAAGCAGCTGTCGACGGTCGAGGATTCAGTGGCCAAGCGGTACGAAGCACGCCTGACGGAGATGCAGGCCGACAAGGAGTCCTACGCCAACGAGCTGGCGCGGGCTTCCGAGATGCAGAGCCGCTCGAACAAGATCCTCGTCGTCATGATCGTCACGCTCTCGCTCCTGATGGGCGTGGCCGGCTTCATCGTCGGGGTGGTCTTGATCCGTTGAGCGATCCGGTCATGACCGACGGGGTGATCTGACGGCGCATGGGACGCGTTCCCCATGCGCCGTCGTCGTCTGCGCAGGCGGGCGCACTGGACAGCGGGACAGCGAAATGAGCGAGGCTCGGGAGTAAGGAATCACGATGGCCACGAACAGGCGGAAGGCGGCACGGCCGAAGGCGAACAGCTGGGAGAAGATCTCGGCGCGGACGCCCGGCGAGACGCTGACGAACCGAGACGTCTACGACAACCAGCAACTGGACCGCAGCAAGTTCCTGACCCTGAGGTCGAGCAGACCGGGCATCGTCGTCGCGGTGATCACCGGAGTGCTGGTGACGGTCGTTGCCTGGGTCCTCTACTCGCTCATCGCCGCGGCGGTGCTCTCGGTGGGCGTGTCCGTGGGCTCGGGTGTGTCCGGCAGCGGCAGCGGCAAGCCGAGTGCGTATTACGTTCAGGACACCGCGACGGGTGCGGGCGGCTCGGTCGTGAAGTGTTACCGGCCCCTGACCAAGGACGGCAACCCGGACGTGAAGGCGAAGTGCTACCCCAGCGCTGAGGCTGTTCCGGTCCCCGTCTGGTACACCGCGGCGAAGGACGAGCTCGGCGCCGACAGGCCGGCTGAGCCCGAGAAGAGCGCGACGACGGTCGGAGAGCAGCTGGCCGACGTCTCGGGGTTCAAGCTCTTCATCACGCTCGGCTCGGGTCTGATGGTCGCCCTCGTCATCGGCACGTGGTTCTCGCGGAGGGTCGCCGCGGCGAACCTGATGAACACCACGAGCGACATCAACCAGTATCAGAACGACCAGCACATCGCTCTGCCGGAAGAGATCCAGCAGAACTACGACTGGTTCCCCGACGCCGGCGCTCACTCGAGCGTGCAGGTCAGCTCGATGCTCAGTCACATGATGCTCAGGCAGAAGGGTCTGGGCACCGTCGAGGTCGCCCAGCGCGCCAAGAAGGACGTCATCGATGAGGAGGGGAACCTCGCCTATTACGCCGGCGAGGTCATGGACGACGACGAAGGCAGTCCGCTGACGCAGACCCTGCCGATCATCGACGAAGGCTTCGGCGACGAGCTGTTCGAGGCTTCCGGCCTCCCCGATGACAAGACCCTGCGGCAGAAGTACGACACGACTCGCATCCCGTACAACCCTGACGGCAAGAACCGGGACAAACTCGGCTTCGGATCGGACAGGTACAAGACCGTCGCCGCCCTGATCAAGGAGGACTGGACGTTCCCGGCGTACGAGGTCCAGCGCCCCGCCGGGGCGTACGTGGTCGATACCGCGCCGGTGAACACCATGGTTCTGGCCATTACCCGAGCCGGTAAGGGCCAGACGTACATCGAGCCGGTCATCGACATGTGGTCGCGAGAGAAGAAGCCCTCGAACATGGTCATCAACGACCCCAAGGGCGAGCTGTTGGTGAAGAACTACGTGCCCCTGGTCACACGCGGGTTCGAACCGGTGCAGTTCAACCTGATCAACTCCATGAAGACCGACATCTACAACCCCCTGGGGCTGGCGGCCGACGCAGCGCGTGAAGGCAACTTCACCAAGTGCGCACTGTACGTGGAGAACATCGCCGGGATCTTCTTTCCGCTCGACGGCGGCGAGGACCCGGTCTGGCCCAACGCCGCCAACAACGCCTTCAAGCGCGCGGCCTACGGACTCATCGACTTCTACCTGGAGGAGGAACGGGAGCTGCGCAGCGCCGCAGCCGTGCTGGACATGGACCCGGCGCTGCTCGAGCAGAAGCTCGATGACCTCTGGGGCAAGGTCACGCTCTACAACTGCTACCAGCTCTTCGTGCAGATGAGCTCGAAGAAGATCAAGAACCCTGAGGCCGAACTGGAGAAGCGGGTCAAGGCCGGCGAGTTCGAGAACAACGGGGACGCCCTGGCCGAGGAGCAGGAGAGGGCTGCGGCCCAGGCCTTCATGTGGGAAGGCAAGGCCGATCAGGACATGCTCAGCCTGTACTTCAACGCGAGCGAAGAGCTGCCCCGCAACAACATGCGCACGATGGTGGGCAACGCCCACAACGCGCTGCGCTCGATGGCCGGGGCGGAGAAGATGCTCGCCTCGGTGTACGGCATCGCGATCACCGCCATGTCGTTCTTCACCGACCCCACGATCTCGACGCTGACCTCGGGCAAGCCGTCGCAGAACACCGACCTGGCCGGCCTGAGCTTCCCGCGTCGCCTCGGCGTGCGCTTCGCGCCGAACTACGTCAAGCGCGACCACCTCGTCGGTCAGCAGGCCGTGTGGTCGGCCTACGCGGACCCCATGTTCACCAAGAGCCTCGGCGAGGACTTCGAGCACGAGGGGATCGTCGGCCGCGAAGGTTGGGCCCGGTACAACTTCAAGGGCAAGTTCCCTGACGACGAAGCCTGGCTCAAGCTGGAGCTGGTCAACCCGCAGACGAAGATGCTGGTGCGCACCTTCTACTTCAGCTTCACGAAGACCCACCAGGTCTCGCTCAACGGCCGGCACTACGTGGTCGAGCCGGTGACGGGCAAGAAGATCGTGAAGAACGGCGTGATGCGTGAGCTGAAGCCGGTGCGTGAGAGTGGCACTCGGGACGGGAAGATCCTGTCCTTCCAGGCCGGGGACACGCTCTACCCGGACACGCGACTCGACTTCTCCGGCGGCGGCAACCCGGAGAAGGTCTCGTATCAGGCACGGGCGATCACGCAGAAGCTGTCCCGCTACTCGGAGTCCCCGAAGGCGCTGTTCCTAGTGACTCCGCCTCACCTGATGAAGTACGCGAAACTGATCCTGATCTTGGTCAAGCAGCTGTTCGACGTGAGCGCCGACCAGTCGTACATGACGAAGTCAGACCAGAAGCCGCTCTACCGCACGCGGTTCATGCTCGACGAGCTCGGCAACCTGCAGTCGGAGGGCAAGGGTATCGACGGCTTCGCGACGATGCTCTCCATCGGCCTGGGCCAGGAGCAGCAGTTCACGCTCATCCTGCAGACCCTGCAGCAACTGCGCGACGTCTACGGCGAGAGCGTCGACAAGATCGTGCAGGGCAACACCTCGAACATCGTCTTCTTGAAGTCCACGGACGACTCGATGATCGAGACGCTGGAGAAGATGAGCGGCAAGACTCACCGGTCGTACAGGGACAGCAAGCAGATCAGCCAGGATCTCGACAAGGTCATCGGCGGCAAGACCGAAGGCCGGGTCTCCTACACGATGAGCACCAAGGAAGAGCCGCTGATCAGCTACAACGACATGGCCTTCCTCTCGCCGCGCAACTCGATCGTCTTCCGGGCCGGCGATGCACCGATCTGGAACCGCAACCAGACGATCCTGCCGATGTCGTTCCGGCTACTGGGGAACACGATCAAGCACCCGGGGCACACGTACTCACTGCAGACGATCCCCACGCTGTCCAGTGCCCTGGACTTCGACGTGCGGATGAATCAGCCGGACTTCGTGAAGATGCTGGAGAAGCGCATGCGGCAGGCGGTCAAGGCCGCGGACGCGAAGGCGCAGTACAAGGAGATCTACGGCTACCAGGAGGTCGACATCGAGCGCCTGGACCCGGATGTCTACGCCGACGAGGTCATGGAGGTCATCACGACGATGACCACGGTCGACAAGTACCAGGACCCCGACGCTCCGGTGGTCGTCGACCCCGACGAGTACGAGGGGATGAGCATGTTCGACGAGGACCAGTTCATCGAGAACGTCGAGGTCGGGGTCGCAGTCGCCGAGAGTCAGGCGCTCAGCGTCGAACGGCGGCGCCTGCTCTACGCGGAGGGGACGATCAGCAAGGAGATGCTGGTCAATCCCGACGGCTCGGCAAAGGTCAAGAGCCTGGACATCGAGATCGGTGAGGCTTACAAGTCCGCGCAGACCGAGTTGGAACAGGATCGCGAGCACTTCTCGGTCGGCGGCGACGGCGAACTGCGCAGCGCCGACGGGTCTCAGACCTACATCAGCCGGATCCGCTCGGACGCATACGCCAATGCCGCCCGCCGGATCAACGGCCACGTGAACGACAAGGACTCGCGGGTGTTCGCGGAGGAGGACGTCACCGAGGAGGACCTGAAGTCGCTGGCGACGGTGAGGGTCTACTCGGCCTTCTACCAGTACCTGGCCTCGCTGCCGAGCTGGGAGGTGCTGGCCGACGGCCGGTTCGACAGGGCGATGGCCATCGAGATGAACTCGAAGTAGCTGACGGCCGCTTGGGGTCGGACAAGGATCACAACCAGTGCCGAGGCCATCTCTCACCTAAGAGGGACAGCCTCGGCACTGACCTTTTGAATAGCCTCCAACTCTCTTTCGATAGGCGATGTAGGCTCTATGCAACCCGAAGCGTCCACAGGAGGCTGATTGACCATGAAGAAGGCACGCGGACTGCGCAGGTACTTCTACGAGTACGTCTACTACAAGGCAGTCGAGCAGGCCCGGGCGCAGACCGGACAGGTCGTTCCGATCTCCCAGGCCAAGGCGATCCGCGCCCGAGTCGACGAGATCCTCGGCCAGCGGGGCACCGCACTGGCCGACCCGCGGCTGGGCATCGCGGACTGCCTCTCTGCCATCGACCAGGCGTTCGCGGAGAAGGTGTCCGGCTACGAGCCGCAGTTCGGTGATCATTCCCCGCAGAACGAGCGCTATCAGCAGTCGCAGCGGGAGTTCACCCGCGTCACCGGTGTCGGTGCCCAGGTCGACCCGAAGTCGGCCGGGCTGCCGATCAGCCCCTATGACCCCGACTGGTCCGAACGCGCGACCGTGAAGCGCGCCGGGACCGCGCTGGTGTACCTGCCGGACGAGACGATCGAACGCGTGGCCGGCGGCGAGGTGGAGACCCTGGCCGATCCGCGGCGCGGAAACATGGTGCTCTGGCGCATCGGCGACGATGGCAGGCCGTTCGAGGCGGGCCGCGCGATGACGAACGACGACGCCGCTGGACTCACCGCGCTGATGGACAAGATGAGCCAGCAGGAGTACGACCAGGTGCGCGAGTGGGTCATCGACGGCGGCCGGGACCCGCAGACGAACCGCGTCGACCGCAACCGCTTCATGTCCGCGCGCGCCGTGGCGCGCTCGGCCGCTCTGCTCGAAGAGCTGAAGGCCCAGGGCGTGTCCTACGAGGTGATGCGCGACCGCGAGCCAGGTCAGATCAAGGCGAAGATCGCTGGGACCGGCATGGAGATCCGCCTCACCGACACGCGTCAGGAGGAGTACGCCGGAGCCCGGGTATACGACAACGGCACCGTGCTGCGCTACTCGACGAACTACCGTGTTCCCGGCGGCATGGCGGTCTACTCCCCCTCGCCGACGGAGGCTGTCCAACTACTGCGCTTCGCCCAGGGACATCGCGTCGAGCGTAAGGATCTGCCGGGGCACGCCGCCGGCGAGACCGGCGCGACACACCAGGAGCGCGGCCGTGACCGCATGGTGGATGTGCCCGACAGCTACCACGTTGACCGTGAGTCGATGTTCGTGGTCGGCGACTACGTGGCCCCCGGCGAGTCCCGCCCTCGGCCCGGCTCGAAGGTGATGCTGCGCCGGGACGCGAAGAACCGCTCACTGCCGGCCTTCTTCCTCGACACCGAGCCGGCCGAGGCCTATGCCAAGACCGCCGTCGAGAGCGCTCGGGAGAACCTGCGGGCAGCCCTTGGCGTCGAGGATCTCATTGCTCGTGCCGAGACGGAGCTGGAGCGAACCGGCGGAGCGCTGGATGCGATCGAACCACCGGAGTACTCGGCTGACTCTGAGGTCGCTGCGATCCAGCGCTCGTACTGGGACGTGCTCACAGGCGCGCGCAGCGAACTGCTGCGCCCGGGTGCGACCGAGGAGATGTACCAGGAAAGGCTGGAGGGGATCGGCGAGCTGCAGGCCGAGGAGGCGCCCGGGATGGGCAACCTCGTCTACGGCGGCACCGCCGTCGAGAAGGTCCGACAGCACGCTGAGGACGTTCCCTTCGAACTCATCGGGACCTGGGAGGCGCTGCCCCATGACGTCGACGGCGAGTGGGTCGATCAGCGCTTCAACCCGGAGCGGGTGGCGCGATACATGACCAGCCCCACCGGGCAGTGGTCGAACCTCGACAACCTCGCCTCAGCGCTTCGTCGTTGCGAGATCTCCCCTGACGAGATAATGGGCTCGACCTTCCAGACGACCCGGTTCAAGGACCGGCTCGTCCGCTTCAACGCCGAGCGTTCCGTGCCGATCGCCGATCACGAATCTGCGTTCATACGGCGTATCGGGGCCACCGTGCGCGAGAGCATTGAGCGCAACGCGGCGCGGGTCTCCGAGATCCTGGTCGACGAGCACGGCGTCATTCGCTGGACTGGCGAGAAGCTTCGCCGTGACGGCAAGGGAACTCCGATCTCGGGTGAGATCGGCCAGGTCTTCGATGTCGGCGAGTACGGCGAGATCACCACCGCCTTCGCCAGCGGGCAGAACGCCCTCATCGTGCCCGGCTACGAGGCCACGATCACGGCCCAGACCCCGGGCGAGGCTCCGACCTCGGTCGAGGAGCGCACGCGCCTGCGCGGCTACGAGCAGCTCATGCACGAGCGCATCCAGTACCAGATCGCCGGTGACCTCATCGCCGGGCGGAGCGAGACCGGCGAGCCCTCCTCGCTCAACACGGTCTACTCACAGCTGTACGGCACCAAGCACCCGATCGACTTCATCGAGCGCGCCACCACGTACCAGCGGGACGAGTCCACCGGCGAGGTCAAGGCGCACCTGGAGGAGTGGACGGCAGCGATCCTGCAGACCGAGGCGCGCCGTGTGCGCTACTCCAACGAGATCAAGGCCGGCTCGACGGTCTACGCCGAGTACAGGGCCCAGCGCGACCGAACCGACCCGGCTGATGACAACCGCTTCGACGCCTGGCGGCTCACCGGCGGGCGGAACATGACGGTGCTCACCGGCAAGGACCGGAACAACGTGGCCGCGCCCAGGGGCTACTTCGACCCGGTGATGACCGGAGGCGCGACCAACCAGGGCATCGTGCGGTACCTGACCACTCAGGCCCGGGTCGACACCGATGGTCGCATCGTGCCGGGCGACGAGAGCGTGGCCGGACAGCGTGCGCCGCTCATGGCCCTCCCCGAGCTCGAGACGCTGCGGTACGACCCGTTCGACCGTCAGCAGATGACGGCCTCGACGATCATGCAGTCCTCTGAGGTCACCGCGCCGGCGAAGACGGCGCTGATGACCTTCGGCGGCTGGACGGCTGATGACCCGATCGTGGTGTCGAAGGAGTTCGCCGGGCGCCACCGCATCCGCGGGGCCGGCGGTCAGGAGCGCGATCTCGTCGTGGGCGACAAGATCGCGGATCTGCACGGCAACAAGGGCGTGATCTCGCTGATCGTCGACCGGGACATGCCTCTGCACGACGCGCGGCAGCAGGCCGTCGTCGAAGAGGTCAACTGGTTCCGGGCCAACCCGGGTCTGGACGTGGTGATGAGTCCGTTCAGCCTCATCTCCCGGCGCAACGCGGGCTCGGCGCGCGAGCTGATGAACGGGAACGTCTCCGATCTGCGCTCGCCCAACGGAGAACTGCGGCCGAGTGCCCTGGGCGAGATGCGCTTCGTGGTCACCCATATGGCCGTCGACGAGAAGACGAAGATCTACGACGACGAGCAGGTGCGTGCCGGCAAGGGCCGCAAGGCCTCCTCCCAGCTGGCCTGGGCGCTGCAGTCCCAGGACTGCCCGGCGATCATGCGCGAGTTCTACGGCCACAACAGCGGGGCCGAGTCGAGCCTGCGCGAGTACCTGCTGGTGACCGGCATGGACATGGACGCTGACGGCACGCTGCGCGTGATCGGCCGGGCTGAGGCCCTCGACGAGCGTACCGAGCGTCGGTTCATCCCGATGCCCGACTTGCTGCGCACGCAGCCGCGCAAGGCGGGCCAGCTCCCGGGACTGAACACCATGGCGATGCGCAAGTCCTTCGGCGACCTCATCGGCGACCGCGGCGGCGACATGGAGATCCCGTTCCCGCTCACGTATCCGACCGGTGAGCAGACCGAGACGGTGAGCGCGAGCTCGTGGAAGCTGCCGGTGATGTCCTCGCATCTGCGCAGTGGTCAGGAGTTCGAGGACGGGTCCTCCGTCACGCACGACTACACCCGCAGCTACCAGGACGTCTTCGTGCAGGCTTGCCGCTACCGCTACATGGCCGAGCAGCTGGACGGCCAGGGTCTGTCCGCCGAGAAGCGCGCCGAGGTGCGTCGCGCCATGAGCGAATCGGTCTCGCACGCTCAGCGCGCCTTCGAAGCGATCACGACCGACGTCCAGAACCGAGTGCTGACAGGCAAGAGCAACATCTTCAAGACCGGGCTGATGGCCTCACGGCTCACCGACTCGGCGACGATGGTGTGGACCGCGGACCCACGGCTGAACGTCGACCAGATTGCGCTCAGCTCGGTCAAGGCCGAGCAGCTGGGGCTTGCCGAGGGCGACCACGCGCTGGTGTGGCGTGACCCGGTGCTCCGTGACGCCGGCGTGCGCTACCTGCGGGTCGCGATCGACGACCGACTCACCGGCGCCGCGATCAACCCGGTGATGGACGCTTGCTTCGACGGCGACTTCGACGGTGACGCCGTCGCCGTGGTGAAGCTGCACAGCGAGGCAGCCAAGGCTGAGGCCCTGGCGAAGCTCTCGGTGCCGGCCAACCTGTTGGACACCGGAGTGGTCAAGGGCGATGGTTCACACCCACTGGCCATGCAGGTGTCGCTGGACACCCGGGTCGCGCTGTCCAAGGACGCTGGACTGGCCGCTGAGTTGGAGGGTTCGCGGAGCCAGGCGAACCGGCTCCGGCTGCAGGCACTCACGGGTTCGGATTCGCCGGAGGACATCAAGCTCGCCCAGCAGGTCGTGACGCAGGAGCTGAGCGGGCTGTACCGCCAGGCGCAGCGTGGCGAGTTCGGTACGGCACTGACGTTCTCGGATCGCGAGGCGCACCTGCAGAGCGTGCGCAAGGTCTGTGTCGAGACCGGCGCCAAGGGGAACGAGCAGAAGCTCACCGACTACGCCCGGAACCTGGGCGATGCGCAGGGCGTGCCCGGCATCACGCAGACCGACCAGGAAGCCTCGATGTTCGCCACGGCGATCAAGTCCCACGGCACCGGCCTGGGTGGCTCGTTCAGCCAACGCGCCGTGCGCGCGCTGCGCGGCGAGGACCTCAAGGCCGTCCTGGAGGTCACCTACCCGGTGACCCAGTCGATCCTGCAGGCCAAGCACGACGCCGCCGAGGCCCGGCACAAGTACGCGATGCTCCAGGGCCCCGGCCGCGATCTCTGGAGGGGCCGCAGCATCGAACAGGTCGGCCCGGGCCAGTGGCACACGCCATTCGTCGACGGTGAGCCCGTCCAGGCTACGGAGGAGGAGTGGAAGAAGCAGTTCGTCGAGTTCTACGAGTCCAAGGAGGGCTTCGGAGTCACGGTCAACCCGGAGTACGTGGCCCGCGTGGCCAGTGCGCTGAAGGACCCGGCGACCGGGCTCATCCGCAACTTGGAAGAAGACGTGTCGCTGCGGGGCACCGTGATGGACCGGATGGCCTACGGCGGCGCGTTCACCGATCTGGTCGAGGCGGCCGAGAACCGCGAGAGCGTCTACGACGGCGAGAAGAACGAGCAGTTCGCGTCCTCGGGGACTCTGAAGGCTCGGGTGCAGGCGTCCTGGCAGCTCGATCAGCTGGGCTCCGCCAAGACCCACAGCCCGGACAACGCCGTGATCGCTGTCGATGACTCGGTGGTCAAGCCCGACGTGATCTCGCGAGACGCACAGGCGTCCCGCACCCGCGGCTCGAATCGCCGCTCCGCGCATGCCGTTGGCGTGGGCCCGGCGCGCCGGGTCTACACGCCGAGCATCGAGATCGATCAGCCGGAGGTCGACGGCGGCGACTACGGGATGGGGTACTGAGATGGCACAGCACAAGGAACTGGGAACAGGACCCGCGGGCCGCCGGCGCGCGATCAAGGTGCTTCCGGTTGGCGACGATCGGCTTCGGACCGGTGAGCCGCGAGGCAACACCTATGCCCGCTGGGACTCTCGCTCGGACGAGCCGATCGACGCCGAGGTGATCGACGATCCGGGGCCGCAGGACGCAGACGGTGCGCGCGCCTGGCGTGAGCGGCTCCGGGACCGTGCTCGCGAGTTCTTCGGTGAGAAGACCCGGAAGCGGATGGCCGACCGTGAGCGCGTGCACGGGATCGACGTCGACCGAGCCGAGGACGAGAGCGAGGGCCTGGATCAGCGCGAGCAGCTACTCAAACTCAGGGCGGAGACGCGGCTGGCCGGCGAGAAGTACATGGCCTCGCTACGGGACTCGAAGCTGTTGGTGCCCGGCTTCGACGACGAGGAGCGGACCCAGGATCTCGGCGTCATGCACCACGTCTACATGCAGATGATGATGCAGTCGTGTCTCAAGCCGCTCTCGCGCGGAGTGAATGCCAATTCGATCATCCAGGCGGTCGGCATGGTGATGACGATGCGGATGCTCGCCCCGGATTTCAAGAAGGAGATGGACAGCTACCTCCATCCCCTCAAGGACAAGATCCAGGAGCGCATCGACACGAGGGCCCGTGGCATGGTGGCCTTTGCCGAGAGCGGCATCACGCACCGGCAGAGGATCTTCAAGGACCTGCCGAGCGACGCCCGGCGCGAGCGCCTGATCGGCAGCACGGATCCGCGTGACCACCTGACGAAGAAGTGGCGCAAGCGCTTCGACGCCATGCAGCATCGTGAGCGCGGCCACCGGGAGATGTTCACTCCGGACTCGGCAGCCATGACCGAGGTCGCGCTCATGGAGAGCGCCTTCTGGAAGATGCGTGAGCCGGGCGCGGACGTTGGCCTGATCCGCGATAGCTACCGGGCGATGCGCAAGCGGCTGCACGAGCAGATGGGTGCAGACGGGCTGGAGCGCCAGGAGGTCGTCCAGCGCGCGCGAATGATCATCGGCGAGCGGATGGAGTACGAGCCCGAGCTGCGCACGATGTTCAACGGCGTGGCCCACGGACGGATCGTCAAGGCCCCTGCACACGAGCAGCAGATCGCCGGCTCCGACCGGGTCCACACGCTTTGGAGCGGGGAGTTCGACGACCAGCTGGGCCAGCGTCTGCCCGAGGACGGGATGTTCACACTGCGCCGGCCTATGGACGCGGACGCCCACCAGGTTCAGCTCGCCGAGACGATGAAGACCTCGCTTCTCAACGCACTGGGCCGCGGTGACCAAGAGGCCTACGGGGGCAACATGCTGGGCTACCTGGTCGGCTTCGCGGCGCAGAAGCAGGGTCTGGACACCAGCGGGCTGCCCGGCATGCTCCAGCACCGCCTGGACCAGTCCGAGGTGATGATCGCGAGCATGGACATCGACGGTCTGCCACCCGAAGAGCAGCAGCGGGTCTACTCCAACGCCTACGTCGACGCGATAGAGGCAGTGAACGAGAAGTACCCGGATCTTGAGCCTCAGCTGAAGCGGAGCCTCGGAGAGAACTGGCAGCAAGCACTGCAGACGGCGGTCGACGACCCCGGGGCCTTCTTCGAGGAGCAGCGACTCAAGGCGCGGTCGCGCCCTACGGGTCCGTCCGCCGAGCAGGAGGCCGGCGCGCAGGACAACCGCCCGAACGCTGGGGCCGACTCCGAGGACTACCAGCCCACCTGAGCGCGATCCGGGAACGCGAACAAGGAGCAGGAGGAGGGGCATGAACCAGGAACAGAACGAGGGACAGCAGGTCAGGTACGGATCGCGCTTCGCGCGGATGTTCGGCTACGTCACACCGGAGGATCGGAGCCGATGGGAGCAGCAGCGGGCGCAGAACAGGCCGAACGTCAGCGCGATCAAGCAGGGCACGATGTCGGCACTGAGTTCGATGATGGAGTTCGGACAGCGCAGCATCGGCGCGAAGCTCGATGCGGCCGACCGCGTGGCGGCGCAGCAGCGGTTCGGGGAGTCTCACGACAAGGTCGTGAACCGGCGCCGCGATCCGAAGACGCGGACCATCATCGAGTCGGTCGGCTATGAGCCCGAGGACGACCGGGAGGGGATCGAGCCAGATCTGGAAATCTAGTCAAATGAGCAAAGATAAGCATGGCGACTGCACCTGATACGCCCAACTCCTCTTCTCCACTCACGCCTATCTCCGATAGACTGGTTTCTCAGTGGAACCGTGTAATGAACGACGATAGGGCAGGGTGTTGATATGGAAACGACGAGGACACCGCGTGTCAGTAAGCGCGAATTCATCTCGCGGGTCGCGACTCGCAGCAAGTTGCCCGTCCGAGTGGTGAACAAGGTGTACGAGTCGCTGCTTGGTGAACTCACTGGCGCGGTCAGCTGCGGAGAGGCGGTCGTACTCACGAGCTTCGGCCGCTTCTACCGGCAGGACCATAAGGGTCACAAGGTGCGCTTCGGCAAGAGCAACGTCGATGACTACGTGGTTCTCAAGTTCTCCGCATCGAGCAGCTTCAACCGCCGACTGGCGGGCAATGAGGACGACGCCTCACGCGATACCTACGGGGCGATCGGGGATGCCGACAAGTTCGAAAACGTCATTGAAGGTCGTGAGCTGCGGCCCGCGTCGTAGACAGCGAGGAGCCGACAGAAAGGAAAATCCCCGTGATGCCTGCAGGCATCACGGGGATTTTCTTTATGGATGAGACAAGTTCGGCCGCGAGGCTCAGCCGTCGGCGATGACGAAGATCAGCACCAGCGCGCTGACCGGGACGATGAGCACGCCGGCCACGGCCAGGTACAGGTCACTCGAACTGGAGGTCGGGCTCGTTCGTGGATGGCGTGTCGAAACTGCCGGCCAAGCGCCGTCCGGGTCGCGAGGGACTCGCAATCGGCTCGCGCTGCGCGGCCAGCTCGGCGAGAGTGAAGCCCACAGGACGGCCCAGGCGCTGGCCGGCCATGTAGTAGGCCTGCCCGTTCGCGCGTTCACCCAGGGCGATGACCTCGCGGGTGACGGGCTCGCCCGGGCGCTGGGGCGCGTGCTCCCGCCAGACGATCCGGTGCGAGGGCTTTGCATTCGGATCTGCGCCGACGTATGTGGTCTCGCAATCGGAGAGGTCGGGATATGTGGGCATGTACTCCAGCGGGTGCGTGCTCGGCGCGCCTTGCTGGATCCGGCTCAGCTCGTTGAGAGCCACGCGCAGGAGCCGGCCCTGTGGTCCTTGAGGTCGCGCCATCGCAGCGTCGTGGAGAGTCTGGAGGTCCTGCTTGAGACCGGCGGTCGGCAGGAAGCGGATGGCAGGCCGACGCTCACTCATGGGTCTTCTTCTGCTGGGCAGCACGATGGCCATCCGCCCACTGCTGACCGAGCGGGCCGAGGCTCTCGGCCAGCTCTTCGATGGTCATGCCCGCCTCGCCGGAGGCGTCGGACTCCTGGATGCGACGGGAGAGCTCGGCCTGGAAATCAGCCTCAGCGTGGACGTGGGCCGCGTGGTCGTACTTCATGAGGCGCACGAACGCGGCAAAGGGGATGATCGCGGCCTCGGGCTTGTTGCCGTCTCCGAAGATCAGCGGCGTGATCTGGCCGCGGCGATAGAGGTTCAGAATCGTGGCGAGTTCCTCGTGCCCAAGCTGGCCTGTCGGGACGACATTGACAGAGAACTTCGGGAGCTCGGCACCGGAAGTGCTGTTGTCGTGAGCGTTGTCGTTGCGAGTCATACCTTCAGTATAGTCAGTCGAGATCAACTTCTTGTCGACTCACACACGAGGGTCATCGCCGAGTTGATACGGGTGTCGAATGATGGCTCACTCCATCTCCGAGAGGCGGGCCAGGCAAGAGAAGGAGGAGCCCGTGCTCCAGTCCCGCACGGTGCGGGGCTGGAGCACGGGCCCCTGATTGATGGACAGTCACGACTTCAGAAGTTCCCCTCGTCGACCTGCATGCAGACAATGCCGAGCGAGCGCCACAGGGCCACCACTCGGTCACGGTCGTCCAGGGCGGTCGGCGAGCTGGTTGCACGGCAGCGTGAAGGCCTGCGTGCCCATGAAGTAGGCCAGGGCCTCGACGAGGCTGGACTTGCCAATACCGGGTTCGCCCATGGGAGCGGGCGTCGCACCAGCCTCAATGGAGTCCTGCTGCACATCGCCACCCGATCGCGCTCCGCGCGATCAGCGCTGTCCCCCACCGGTACTCGGCTCCTCCGCAGTACCCGTCACCTGCCTCACCCGCTGACGGAGGCAGCAGATGAACCAGGAGCAGAAGCAGAAGCAGCAGGAACAGGCATGGAGCGTCAGTTGGTCGACGAGGAGCGGGCCTCGCGGTCAGCCACGAGCGCAGCCGCCCGGTCGAGGAGGAAGGGCCGGCCGTTTCGCCGCTCGCTGTGTTTGGGGCGCGCAGGAATGACGTCGAGCCCAGCCTTGTAGAGCACCCACGAGGTGCCGCCTGTCGAGTACTCGACGCCGAGGGCACTGCAGGCCCGCAGTTGCGTCCGCATCCGGCCGTAGAGCGAGGCGAGAACCAAGAACTCCCAGCGGGACATGTCGTGGTTGAAGTCGCCGGGATCCCGGAGCTGATGACGTGCACCGGACAGGGTCTGCTCGATGATGGCCTGCAAGTACGGGATGCCGGGCATGTCCTCGGTGGTGTCGACAGCGGACGCTGAAGCGCCGGAGCTCTCGCTGGCCTTCACGGCCAGCTGCGCGTAGAGGTCCTCGATGGACGCGAAGGCCGGCGCGGAGCACCGACGGTCGCCGGGGCAGTCTGAACCAGGGCCTGAGCGGCCACGGCCACAGGTGCGGACGCAGGCTGCGGGGCCGGAAAGGACAGGCCGTCCTCCACCTTGGTCGCCACCGGGACAGCGGCGGGAGGGGCAGCACTGGCAGGGGCGGCCTGAACGGAGCGCGGCGTGCCGTTGAGCACGATGCCACGCGCAGCCAGCTCAGCCTGATCGATGCCGCCGGCATTGTAGTAGCGCAGCTACTCGTGAACGATCACCTGCTTGTGGGCCAGACCGCGGTTATTGAAGGACGAGCGTGACGTCGAGGCCATGCACGAGCTCCCGGCCGGACTCGTCCTGGTCGTAGGTGCCGTCGCCCTTCGAAGAAGGGATCGCGATGACCGGCAGGGTGGTGCCCTTCGAGTCGATGGAGTAGTTGGGTCCGGTTTCGGGCCGCTTCGGGGAGCCGTAGCGGCGCTCGGAAACGAACTGCCCCTCGAGGGTGGGGTTGTTCGGATCGGCGAACTGGACCTCGGCGTGAATGATCGTCGTTGGCCATGGTGGTGCGCTTCCTTCGTTCGGCCTGGCGGTCGATGGTTCGGGGATCCGTTGGCGACCCATCGGACAGGATTCGGGCCACCATTCAATCCCTTATCGTATCGACTTGGATTCGACTATGAGTAGAATGTCGATGAGGGACACGGATGACTCTGCATGCTATTCATAGAGGAGTTGAGGCAGGGATGGCGGCTACGATTCAGGAGCCAGTGGGGACGGCGTCGAAGCCGACGGCACAGACGAGGGCGACTGCCGGGAGTCACGCCGGCCCGATGGGCTTCGGCAAAGGGCCGCTCATCGCGGCCAGCGTCATGGCGGGCGGAGCAGCGCTCTTCGCCGGCTGGGGCCTGACGCAGCTCGCGACTTCCGACGGCGGCTTCACCCAGGCACTGCACGGCAATCACGCCCCGGCCGAGGTACCGGGGAACCCTAACGAGAAGGACGCCGGAGGCGGCAGCGCCCAGCAGCCGAGCGAGGGCAGCACGGCGAAGCAGGACGAGAGCGGGGCGAGTCCGGCTCCGACGCCCGGTCGCGGCGACGAGGACGAGGACGAGGACGAGCCCAACGGACCCAACGGATCGGGCGCACCGGCCGAGCCCGCGCCGAAGACGAAGCCGTCCACCATCGAGCCGGGCGATACGCTCGCCGCGATCTCGAGGGCGACGGGGGTTCCGATCGGCATTCTGGTCGAGATGAGCAAGATCCAGATTCAGGATCTCATCAACGCGGGGGCCTCGCTGCTCAACCCGCCGGTGTGACGACGCGACAGGGCAACACCGTCACGTACCGAGCCTGAATCGACGCCCTGACGCCACGAGGCCGTCAGGGCGTCGTCTCCTCAAGCGGAGAACTCTGCTGACCGGCGGCCTGCAGGTCCATCAGTCGCGTGCGCAGCCGGCGCAGCTTCTCGATCTCGTCGTCCATGGACAGGATGCCGTTCTGCTCAGCGGTTCGCTCACGGGTTCCGCTCCTGGAAGGCGACTGCGTCGAAGACGAACTGCCTGACCTCGTGGGGCTCACCGCCAGGCGTCACCCGGGACCGGCGCGAGCCGGTCCACGGCATGCCTGCACTCGGCCCGGGTTCGACACCCGGATCAGCTGTGCTGATCCCCCCTCGTTGCGAGAATGCGGCGCCGCAACAGCGTCAGAGATCAGGCGACCCCGCCGACAGCCTGGTCAGCGGGGTCGTCCGATGTACAAGATCGTGGTCCCTCACGCCGCATCAGTCTCATCGGACTCACCTCGGCCAAACAGGAATCCGCGGACATCGCCGGTCTTCATCATGTCCTGCAGATGCATCAAGAACACCGCACGCTGCGTGGCCCGGCGATCGACCAAGGGCTCGTACTCGCGCAGTACCTTCAGGTTGACGACCCAGCCGTTCTCGCGAGAGATGGCCTGGTCAAGCTGCGAGTCCGGCACGACGTCCATCCCAGTGAAGTCGTGGTCGAACTCGGAAGCGATGTCGAGGTGTTGATTCGGCCCGTCGATGTAGAGCGTGTCAACGCCGACCTGCCGGCCGGCCTCGTCGAATGCCACGAGGAACACGCGGTCTGCCCTGGTGGTGTTGTCGACGTGGACCGCTGCAACGTTGGTATCACCGATGAAGCTCGTCTCCTCGAACCGCTCGCACACGCGGGCACGAGCCTCGTAGCACCACATGATGCGCCGGGCTTCGTTGAAACCTTTGAACTCGCCAGAGCTGGACACCTCTGGGTGAGACTGGATCATCGGTGGGATCCTTCCAGGTTCCTAGGCCGTTGCATGACCGGGTCCGGTGGACCCGCCTTGAACAGGGCGGGTAGTTCAGCGTTGGACTAACCAGGGCATAAGATCGACGCGCGAGCAGAGCCCCACCATCAGGTGCGATACAGAAACGTACGGGAGATGCATGGATCGATCAAGTCAGTTACCGTTAGGGTTCTCTCGTCGCCACCCGAGGTCCAGACCGCCAAGTCGCAGGAGTTCATGTGCCACGTCAATTCGACGGCAGCCGAGTGCGAGCTGTCAGACGGGGTAAGGAGCTCAGCCAGAAGGAGTTGGGCGCGAAAGTAGGTGTCCGCGGCCCGACCGTGGCGCGATGGGAAAGCGGCGAGGAGTTCCCCAAGGGGGAGAAACTCCCAGGGATCGCGTCGGCACTTGGTCAGGACCTTGACATCCTCTTCCCCTACGACGGCGCCGTGGACCTGCAGTTGCTTCGCTGCGACGCCGGCCTCAGTGTGGCGCAGGCCTCCGAGGCCATCAACGCCAGTCGCGTGCCGCTGAGCAACGCGGAGTCCGGCAGGCGTCGGCTCCAGGATGCCTACGTGGGACCTCTCTCGCGCGCCTACGGGGTGACGACGGAAGAGCTACTGGCCGCGCAGGATGTCTCGTTCGGGCTCCGCAGGGTGCGGCCGCTGAGGGAAGCTCGTCCGTCTGCACCTCGCACGGTCGGCGAGAAGATCAACTATCTTCTGGAGCACGGGTACGCAGGCCAGACGTCTCCGTCCAACGAGCAGATCGCGCAGGCCGTCAACGAGCACAGCGGCACGACGCACATGACTGCCGATGGTATCGCCGCGCTTCGTTCGGGCGCCCCAACGACTGCCTCGGACGCAGTACGTGCCGGCCTGGCTCATGCTCTCCAGGTCGACATCGCCCTCTTCCAGGACGACGCCGAGTTGAGCCCTGCGGCCGGTGAATTCCTCGAAGCCATCCGCTTCCTCGGGTCGATTCACCAAGGCCAGATCCTCGGCCTCGCCGCCCGCGGCAACCAGGCGGGGCTGTCGGCCGGCATGATGGCCAAGATCAACGAAGTCGTCGGAGAGCTGAAGAACAAGCTGCCGGGCGAGCAGAGCGAGCAGTGACGACGGCGCCACGCCTTGACAGCGCCGCCGAGCCGTCCGCCCCTGGCCATGGCAGAGCCGGCCGCTTCCCGCCCTCAGCCTGACGCCCTTCGCGGCTGAGCTGCAGCTTGGGGCACGCCCCATGCGGCATGTCGAGGTAGCCGACGGCCGGGCTTCGTCCGGGGGCGGAACGGCACCTTCCGTGTACCAGATGTGGTCCCACAGGTCTGACGCGTACGACCAGGGTCCCGAGCCGCACCGGCAAAACGCAGATCCCCGGCCGTTGGCCACCTCGCAGTGGGGTGGCCAACGGCCGGGGACGGCTGGACGAGGCGCCTGCCCGGGGGCCGGCTACGGCGCGGCGGTGAGGTCCACGCCCAGCAGGTTCGACAGGTCGGCCACCGTCTGCTTGGAGTCCTTGTTGTGCACCCCCGCGAAGCCGAGCTGCTCCGCCGCCTGGACGTACGCCTCGGTGTCGTCCACGAAGACGCACTGCTCGGCAGGCATCTCCATGAGCTTGAGCGTGATCTCGAAGAGCTCGGGGTCGGGCTTGCGCAGCTGGTGGTGCTCGGAGATCACCACGACGTCGTACAGCTTGTCGAGGTCGTAGCCGTCGTAGAGGTCCCAGGGCGCGAGGCCCACCGAGTTGGACAGGATGCCCACCTTGATCCCCGCTCGCCGCGCCGCGGCGGCCGCGTTGATCAGCAGCGGCTCCGGACGCAGGCCTCCGAAGATCCTGCCCATCAAGTTGTCGGGAGAGACGCCCAGCTTCTTGCCGGCAATCTCGTTCCACTCGGTCTGGCTGACCGCTCCACGCTCGAGGTCGCTGGTGATCCGGACGCCCTCTTCGTCCTGGTACAGGGCCGAGATGCATGCACCCTGGGGAAGCCCTTCACGCTGCTCGAAGGCGAGCACCACGGGCAGGAGCGGTGTGGTGAGCACGCCTCCGAAGTCGAGGACGAGGCCGGTGTGCTGAGACATGCAGGAACTCCAGTGCTGAGAATCTGGGCGCCGCCCGTACTGGACAGCGTTCCGGCCCCGGCATGCGCGTGGCGGCGACAGCGCCTGCGCTTCGCTTTCCAGGGTCGGCGGTATTTACAGGGCGGAAACGATGCCACCCACTGTCTGGCCCACGGTACCGGCCACCTCTTTGCGGGACTGGCGGCCCCGCCCGAATCCGAAGGGCGGCAATAGCACCTGGGGTCTATTTCCTATTTCACGCGACCTCCCAATTGAGTCGACTTCTTCCGCCGCAAGGAGCAGTACCTGAAACTCGAATAGCATTTTCGGGCTGCAACGTTTTACGCGTCCGGTTCAAGACTCAGCTCCGCAGACTGCTGCAGAAGCTCTTGAGCGTCGGCCGGGGTGATGACCGCGTAAGCCTTGCTCACTCGCACGAGCCAAGCTGCCTCGCTGTTCGTATCGACGAAAGGTTTCTCCTGGAGCGGGCCTGTCGCGTACTGGCTGGCCTTTGTGGAGGCAGCGGCACGGAGCGCCGCGGCGATCCAGTACGCCTCGGCGCCCGGCTCGGGGTCGGGGTGCGACGCGGCTGTCTCCTCAGCAGCCCACAGGAGCGTCTCTGGGGCGTAGTACCGGAGCTTCTCGCAGGCATCAGCGACGTCCTGGGTCCATCGGTCCAGGCGGACATCGCTCGGGACCCGCATGTGGATCAGCTCGGCCAGGCGCGACCCGGGCGGGTAGAGACTCGTTCCGGGGAAAGCCTTCACCAGGTCGAACCAGAGCGGATGAAGCCGGTAGAGGGTCTTCCATGTCTTCCAGCGAGCAGCGACGACGCTGGTGGTGGGGATGCTCGCGCCTACAGCCACGATCAGGAAGAGCAGGTTCATCCACATCGCCGTGAGATCAATGAGTATCTCCACTGTGGAATGGCTCAGCGGGAAAAATACCGCCGTCCACACGATGACGATTCGGGCCGCCGTGTGGAGGAGCCCCATCCACATCGAGATTCCCATCAGCCTGAGACCGATTCGCATACTGGTCGCCTCGGCTTCTCGCGCCCCCCTCGACCACTGGTAGCCGCAGACGGCGGTTGTGACGAGCGGGAAGAAGTAGAAGACGCTCATATACACAGCGGCGCCCCATTCCCCTGCATGATCGCTGAGAAAGTCTTCACTTTGCCGCTGGCGGTCCACAACGGTGAAAAAGAGAATGGTGAGCAGGGTCACGCCGATTGCGCCCACCGGGTAGGAGGCGCGGGCGATCCAGCGCGACACCGTGACGTGTCGGGGCACCACGGCCTCGGAGCTCTTGCCGTAGCTGGTCGCAACGTACGTCAAGGACGCGATGATGGCGGCGGTGCTGGCGAAGTGTCTGAGGAGAGCGTTCAGGTCGATCACGGGGATGCGGTCCACGGCCTGCATCGCTGCTGGTGTGTAGAGCCACAAGGCCACGGAGAATCCGGCGTAGCCGCCCCAGAGGGCTCGGCGGTGGGCGTCACCGTACCGGACGGCGGGGAATCGCCAGACGGCTATGAGGGTCATCACTGCCGCGGTCAGGTACCTGAAGAAGTCGAGCATGCCGTCCGTTATTCGTTCTTGGAGCCACGCCGCGGCGGAGCAACCGGGTGGGAGAGCGAGGACTCCAAGAGGCTGACCATGTCGTCGCCGGCCAGCGGCTGACGGCGGGCCAACCGCTTGATCAGGGACGCCGACAACTCGGCCTGCTGCTCCTCCGGGCTGTCGTAGTTCACGCGGCCTTGGACCAGAGCCGAGGGGAATCGACGAAGGACTTCCTCCCGGATGTGCTCAGGGACGTATCGCTCGACCTCTTCATCGGTCAGGGTGCTCCCGTGGTCCAGCCACTCGTGCGCCAGCTCATGAAGGATGATGTGCTCGGTCTGGTTCCGGCTGGATCGGCGCCGGTAGAGCACGACCGTGAACTCCGGCGTCCTGACTCGAAGGCCGCAGGCTGTGCCCAGCCCTCCATCCGGGTCGTCAAAAGGCACCAGCCGAATCTGACGCTTCAGTGCATGCTCCATGTTCCGGACCAGCGCCTCGACACTGAAGGGAGTGGGCACAGGCAGATCGGCAAGCAGCTTCTCGCATTCCTTCAAGAGGGCGCGTCGCGAAGGGTCCCTGCGCCACCGTATGACTGCTCTCGCGAGGTGCATCGGCGTTCTACCGCCTGGTTCTGCACGCAACCCGCCACTCTCCCCGCTCCGGGCGGTCTTCCGTCGAGCAGCCCACCTCATCGCCCCGTCCCCCTCGCCCCTGCCCCGTTTACTTTCGGGGCGCCACCCGCCCCGCGCTCAGGCATGCGTTCGGCAGGCTGAGCCAGTAGTCGTCAGACTTTCCGCGTGTGCAGTGAACCCCCGCCTCGCTGCCCAGCGTGAAGACGTGTGGTGACCATGTGCAGCACGTCGTAGACGACGTCCAGCACCATCGCCACGGCCATCACCACCCTGCCGGGCTTCACCGCCCGCCGGGGTGTCTGCTTGACCGCGCCGCGCCGCTGCGCCGCGCAGACCGCGACGGCAGCGGTGCAGAGACAGAACAGGCCCATGCCTATATGCAGACCCAAGACGCCGGCGTGCGGTTCCATGAAGTACGGAACTTCAGCGACAACCTCGAACGCAACGGTGGACACGAAGGCCATCGCGATGACGGCGCCCGTGAACGCCCGGGTGGCAATGCGGTGGACTGGTCGTGATCCGCGGACACTGCGCGGGGGGAAGATGTTGTCAAACGGCTGCGCCCGGCGCTTGGTTTCCTCAACGATGTTCCCGGCCACTCTGCGTACGGCACGGCGGCTGACCGCATACCCCTTGCCGACGCGGCGAGCTTTCCACCGCATGTACTGGCCTTACCCCCGTTGCGGAACTGAACAGTATGGCCAGGTCAACCAAAGATGTTGACCATCTAGCCCACTTGATGAGAGATCGTACGATATCCCTACACGTAACGATCTTGTCAAGTCGACTGGATTTAGCGCACGTTCGGGTGCGCCCGGGATCCATGCTCGCCGTAGTCTGCCCCAACCCTTATGCGGGGGAGGCTGACTTACTTCTCTCATGGTCTGGTCGGCGGCTCGGCTGAGTAGCCGCCACCGGAGGGCGGTCGGCAGCAGGGGTGAAGTGGCGGCAGCACGACGGACCCGGCTGCGGCCCCGCCGGCGGCAACACCTGCGGCTGCCGCGGGAGCAGTGGCCGCTGGCACGAGCCCCGCGAGTGCGATCCCACCGGCCTGTCCCAGGCCCAGAGAGGCGATGAGCCAGGCCGAGAGTAGGCGGGGGCCGAGGAAGTCCAGCGTGTGGAAGGCCGTCACCGGCAGCGGCGCGAGGAAGAGGCCGGGCAGTACGGCGGCCGTGATGGCCAGGGCAGGGGCGGGGTCGGCAAGCGTCGGCAGGGAGCCGACCGCAAAGCCGCAACCGAGCGTGCGGAGTTGACGCGTCGGCGTACCGGGCCAGGTGCGGCGTCCGTAGAGGAGGCCGCCGATCAGGCTGCCGACGGCGAGCGCCGCGGGCGTCATCGTCGAGAGGTACTCGGCGTGGTGACGTTCGGCGGCGGCGAGGGCGACGACGTTGAGTGCTCCCAGGGTGATGCCCGCCCCGAACAGGGCTGCCGCCAGGGCGCGCAGACCAGGGGTACGGATCGGGCCGAGCCAGTGCGTGCGGGTGCAGTACGGCTTCCACGTGCGGGGCGGCCGGCGGTGCGGTGAGGAACAGCGCGCACCCGGCGAGCACGATCGCCGCTGTGGCGATGAGCACGACGGTGGTGCCGGTCAGGGTGTGCGGGGCCAGGACGAGTAGCGGGCCGCCGATGAACACGAGTTCCCGGGCGCAGGCATCGAGCGAGAGCGCGGCTCGCCGTTGGTGAGGGCTGCGCACGACGTGCGGCCACGGAACGCGCAGCGCGGCCTCCAGCGGCGGGGTGTGCGGCCGGAAACCTGCCTGTTCATCGACGATGTCGCAGTCAACGTTGCGGCCGCCCAGGCGGCGGGCATGCAGGCGCATCTGTTCGAGGACAACGCCCGGACCATCACGCGCATCGCGGCTCATCTGAATGCCCGGCCCTTGGCCCCAGAGTGGGTTCCGCTCGGATGACGTCGGCCTGGCCGGTCTTCAGCGTGGTCGACGCTGGCCCCACGGAGACGGGAACCAGCGAAGGTCTTCGTCCAACCAAATCTGGCTGGCGGGATTCGTTATCACCCCTCGCAATTCGAACGACAGCGTCACCCTCCGCGACCACTCCCCAAGATCTGTGCCAGAACCGCTTTCGAGAACACCTCGATGCTTGCTTCGGGAGCATGGTTGTGCTCTGCACGACGAGGGGCCCGGGTGCTGCTGAAGTCCAAGGTCGATCTGTACGCGGCGATCCGTCGTGACGCCAGGGGTGGCATGTCGTTGCGGGCGCTCATGCGGAAGTATGGCGTCGGCTACGAGACCGTGCAGAAGGCCCTGATCTCGGCGTTGCCGACACCACAAAAGAAGATGGAGCCGCGGGAAACACGGCTGGACTCCTACAAGCCGCTGATCGACGGCATCCTCACGGCCGATCTGACCGCACCGCGCAAGCAGCGGCACACCGTCAAGCGGATCTACGGCCGGCTGCTGGACGAACATGGAGCCGACGTCAGGCAGCAGACTGGTGAGCTGAGGCTGGAGCCGCCCAGATCACTCCCGAATGCGTCCCCTATGTAAACGGTCAAAAAGACGTGGTCCTCGTGGTACATCGACGGGAAGCGAGGGCTGACCAGACAAAACGTCGTACCACGTCGGCGCTTCCACGGGGTACACCTGACGCAGGAAAGAGCCTCGCCGTACAAGTGTTTGCCCAGGTCAGACGCGGCTTTCAGGTGCGCACCACGTCTTGTGGTACCGCCGGCAGCCCGACGCGCCCCCTGGCGACCAAGGTGAAGCGGACTTCCGCACCGAGCCGCCGTGCGGCTCACAGGCGGCGAGGACGAGCCCCATCGGGAGTGGAGCCGCAGGAACATCCTCAATGCCCTGAGGCTCTCGCCTCTCCGGCCTCTTTGCGTGCTCTGACGAGCGCGAGGCTCAGATGGCGCGATTCAGGGGCGACTGCGCTTCGAATAGTTACCTTCAGCCACACCCCCGGTGGCCGGATCGCCCCAGTCACCACGAACATGCCCTCCGTACGCGGGACCGGTGGCTGGCAGGCCGTCAGGTCCAGTGCGGAGGGCACCATCGTTTTCCAGAAGAGGCTGAGTACCTCGCTCACTGCATCGCGGACTCGTCTCCCGGGGCCTGGACTGCGCCTGGCGCGGTCAAGCCGGCGACCCGCCGGTAGAGCCCAAAGGCACAACCAGCGAAAGCCAGGTACAGGAGCACTGCGGAGACGGGGTTCGCCAGAGCGAAGAGCGCCTGTGCTGGGACAAGGGCGGCAGCGAGGTTGAAGCCCAGGTGCAGGAGCACGCAGGGCCACAGCACGCGCGTGTGTTCGTAGATCAGGGCCAGGAGCACCGCCAATGGCAGGGTCGAGGCGAACTGCACGGCGTTGCCGTGCAGCAGGCCGAACACCACGGCGGTGACCAGCGTGGAAGCGAGGATGCTCACCCGCTTGCGCAGCAATGGGTAGACCAGCCCTCGGAACAGGGCCTCCTCTCCCGCAGGAGCCGCGACCATGGCGAGCAGCAGGGTCGCCAGCACTCCAGCCGCGTGCCTCGTCTGGTTCGACGCGTCGAAGCCTGTGGACCCGGTCGCGGCGTAGATCCACAAGGCCAGCGACTGCCCGGCGAGGAATGCCAGAACCGCGCAGCCGACGGCGGTCCACCCGAAGCGCGGAATTTCCATGCTCGGTCGCGGGGCCGGCGCATGCGCGAGCCACTGGGGCCGCTGGATCCTCACTGAGCCGACCAGGACGACAACAAGCATGCCCAGGACGGAGGTCGCGACGATCGGCTCGCCGATGAGGCGGACTGCGACGGTGCCCAGACCGAGGTAGGCCGCGATGACGGCGAACGGCACGAGGGCGCACCACCCGATGCCGAGCAGACGCGAAGTGGTCGGTGGCGTCGTCATGGTCTTCTCCTCTACGGGGCTCAAGCAGCCGTGGTGATCTGTTCGTTGATGACGGCCTGGACGCGGGTGTCGCCGCGGAAGGTGTTCAGCTGCAACGTCGCCGTGAAGCGCAGCGTCCCGAGCTGGGTACGGCTGGCGCGCTGCACGAAGCTCTGGATCACGTCGAACTTCTCCTCAGCGACGTTCCACCACAGGCAGGACAGGCAGGACGGGCCGGACCGGGTGACCAGGCGCAGGTAGTGCGATTCGGATCCGATCCGGTCCACGCGCAGGCCCAGGGACTCGATCGCGATCTCGACGACCGGCGTGGTGAAGCCGTACCGAAGGGCTTGAGGCCCTCGGTCCGGCGCACCAGCTCGAACAGCGGCTGCAGATCTTCAAGGCCGGCGTCACAGTCGGCGTCCGGGCCGAGCACGAGATCGCCTTTGGGGCCATCGGCGCTGACGGCGAGCAGGGCAACCTGCGTGGTCTCCTGCAGCACGGCGGCCAGGCCGTCTCTTCCGGATCTTGCCGGACCCGCGACGCCCGGCACCGCACCTGATCCCCCAGACTCCCTCCGGAGAGACCCCCAGGTTGTCGGGGCGCCCGAGTACGTCCAGTACACGCTGCACCCCTCCGCCTTGCCATGTACGGCACCGGACGCCGCGGGCCCGGCCGACAAGATCCGAAAGGGACGACCTAGGTCGCCCAGCTTCTCGGCCTTCGCGACGCGAACGCCGCAGGCCTGCTGGTGTCCGATGGCGCTGAGACCGTCGTGCTGCTCCAGGCTGGTGATGATGTCGAACCACCTCGGCGCGCGGCCGGAACCGCTGACGAAATCGTCGGGGCCGGCAGGCCGGTTGACGAGGACGACCGGGTGGCCGTTGATCCCCATCATCCGGTTGGCCAGCAGCCCGTACGTGCCCGGGGGGCGTCCAAGAGGTACACCCACGGGGCCAGAGGCTGGTCCCCGGCGATCTTGCCGGCCTGGGCGAAGGCCTTGAGCACGATCGCGAAGCCCTCGAAGGCCCGGAGGAAGACCGGGTGATGCGGCTCGGTGCGCAGCAGCTGCATCAGCATCGACTGCTCGACGTCGATGTCGATGTCGATGTCGATGTCGATGTCGATGGCATCGGGGTCGGCGTCGAACCCACCCCAGGGATTGGGGATGGTCTTCGGCGCGGCGACGCGCAGCAGGCGGGCAATCGAGATCGCATCGCGCACCAGCTGGCGGTTCTCGTACGGCACGGGCATGACGTCGGAGACAGTGCCGAGGCCGGCGAACAGACGCAGCAGGCGGATCTCCCAGAGCTTCCCGGGCCGGTACACGCGGGTGTACGCCTCGATCACCCGGTAGAGGTCGTGGGCACCGCAGATCCCGGTATGGGCGTAGGTCTCGTCGATCCGGCACGGGTCGACAGTGATGTCCGCGGTCGAGCCCGGCGCGAGCTCCTCGTGGTGGCCGGTCACCAACGTCGTCCAGCCCAGGGCACGCGCGGCGGCGATACCGCGGTGGGAGTTCACTCCGCCGTCGCAGGTGAGCAGAACCCGGGTATCAGGCCACTTCGCATGGATCTCGGCGACGCCCTCGGGCGCGAGCTCGCGGCCGCGGCGGTAGTCGGGCAGGTGCAGCTCGACGTCGAAGCCATGCTCGGACAGGCCTGCGTGGCCGAGGACGCCAGAGGAGATGCCGTCCATGTAGAAGTCGGGGGCGATGCTGATCTTCTTGCCCGCGCTCCGGGAGTCATGAAGGGCTTCGACCATCTCGGCCAGGTCCAGGAGTTCGTCGTGCTCGGTGGACTCGATCTCCTTCAGGTACTGATCCGACCATCCTCTGCGTTGGCACAGCAGCATGAAGAGGTCGATGTCCTCGTCGGCGAGCGAGTGGTCGTCGACGGCATGAAGCGTGGACATCGTGGAGGCCCTCTCGATCGGGGTCGCTGGTCGGTGGAGAACGGGGCATGAGACGCCTTTCAACGTTACTGCGATTCTAGCAGTAACAGTCACTTCTTCTGCCAATTCACCAGCACCTTTGAGCATCATTCGGGCCCCAAATGGCACACTTATGTCGAACGATTGCGACAGGCTTTCCAAAGTCCTTGCGCATCAGCTACTCTCGCCAGTATGGCTATTCGAAGCATTGTCGAGTCAGATCTCAGCGGTAAGCCGGATGCGGCTACCGTGACCTTCGGCCTGGGAGACACCTGGTACGAAGTCGATCTCACAGCTGAAGAGAAGAAGAACCTTGAGGCTGCGCTGAAGTCGTACATGGAGGTCAGCCGGAAAGCCGGGAAGCCTGCACCCAAGAAGCGAGTCGTACCTGAGACGACTGCCGAGGAGCGAGACAAGATCCGCGAGTGGGCCAAGGAGAAGGGCCACGAGTTCGCGGATCGGGGGCGCATCCCGAAGAAGGTCATGAAGGCCTACGACGAGGCTCACGGCATCGATCGGAGCAACTAGCGCTGAGCCTGATGTTCGCCTCCTGGCCGACTTCTCCCGTTCGCCCCCGGAGGGCCCTGCAGCACACTGCAGGGCCCTTCGCGCGTCTTCAGACCGGGATGGATCACGTTGGTCGCCTTGATCCCCGCAGCTCGCGCTCGAGCCCTGCAGTGGATGGTGCCGTGCGAGAAGTGCCCCGATGCATCCGGCATGAGCTGCTCCTGGCTTCGCTTCGGGCATCCGGGCTGCCGGCAGAGGTTGAGGAAGGCCGTGCACAGCACCTGAGCCCCGGCCTCGCGGAAGACCTGGGCGGCGCCGACCATCTCCTGGTTCCGCTGGAAGCCGGCTGCTCCCCTGTGGCCGACCAATCGGCGGGAAGGATGGTGATCTCGGAGCCTGCTTCCCGCCACATCAGTTCAGCCATGCTGTCGGCCCCCTTGGGACAGTGCCCCGAAAGAAGCACCGGCCGGGTGGCGTTCTTGGGCCCCCAGCCGCGCCAGGCGTCGCTGAACGTCTCACGCATGCTCTTCGCGTCGTTCCAGCTGCGGGAACCGGTGACGAGGACGACGCGCGAGGACGATTCTGGAATCATTTCAGCAATCATTCGAGTCTCCTCTCCTTATGACTCGGTGGTCTCCACAGCTGGAATCGAGAGCTGTGGTCATGACGTCTGGGCAGGCGCGGCGGCCTGCATGCCGCTGCCCCATTCCGGCCAGCCGGTACTGGACCCGATCACGGCCAGGCCCTTCTCCCGATGGAGCTCGACGCGGATCTGATCGTCACTACACATCGGCATGAGGTGGGCGATGTACATCCCGTCACCGCTGCGGGGGATGCTCACGGTGACGACCGTTCTGTTCTCGTCGTCGGTGAAGTCGACACTATCGACGTCCCTGACTTCGCCGGAGCGCATGCTCGGCGACGGCTTCGCTGTTCGACTGCTACAACTTCGGCACGCAGCAGGCTCCTTTATCGCAGGACGAGTTCAGGCTGGGACCGTGTCGATGTTGTGCCTCTGCGTGGACTCGGGTGGGGTGGCGACCATCGAGTGCGGACCCCGGTGGGGTCCGTGCGATCTCGATGTTCAGCTCAGCTCCCGCGCCAGCCCTGCTGGCTGACGACCCGGAAGATCCCGCCTGAGTGATCCACCCCTGGCCGGATCGCAATGCGATCCACCGCGCGGAGCGTCACTTCTCGCCTGAGCCAGGCGCTGCCCGCCCGCCTATCCACTGCCGCACCCTTCAGCCCTCTCCGCTCGCTGGTCCGCACGTCTGTGGACAACTGCGGCGGGGCAGCGTTGGGGTTCGCCTCTCGAGCGCAGGGCTGGGCATGGCCAGAGGGAACGCCGGCGGCCGAGGGACCGGCGAGCTCAGCGACCGGTGGAAACCCGTCGGGCTATGCCTGACACGTCATCGGAGCGCAGTAAAGAGGCCGAGCGGAGCGAGGGTCCGCAGGGCACGCGTTATCACTTTCCCTTATGCCCTTTCACTTCCTTGTCGCCGTCCCCGCTGTTCCACGACTGGAGCATGAGCGGAAGCCTGGAACATCAGGGGAAACGGTCCGTACCCTCTCGACTCGTACCCCTCCCCCCTTTCGTGCGGCGGGAGTACGGGTCTGGCCGTTTCGCCTGGTCGTCACACCTTCTGGCCGTACCGCTGTTTCGTCGTTCCGGATACGGCCGTACCCCTGTGCCGATCCGTCCTCGTGAGGCACGAACGAGGCGGGGTACGGGTCTGCTCCCGACGGCGCACAGCTCCGGTTCACCACCGTGCTGCCGCAGGCGGCACAGCCCTCGCCTAGCAGCGGATCCGTCCTCGCGCGACGCCGTCGCTTCGGCCGTGGATAACGCTCTGCTTCATCGCTCGCCGCTGACGGCGTAGCCGGCCTCGCACCATCGTGTTGCTGGTTGCACCGACCTGGATTCGCCGTGCTCTGGCAGTTGCTCCGGTGCTGCCGCGGCGGCGTGCCAGCACGTGACGCACCGCGCCGGAGGCGGGCGTTCGGCACTACCTCGTCGACACACGATCCGGCCCCGGGCCGTGTTTCGTTTCGCGCTTGCGCGGCGAGCCCGGGGCGGTCTCTCGTGGATGCATCAGAAGAAGAGAGCCCCGGCTGCGGCGACCATCTGCCCATCGGGCACAGCGAGCAGCTCGAGGAGTATCGGAGCGTTGTCGTCTTCCTCCAGGGGGCGCCTCCGCAGCAATGCCTCCGAGCCCCTTCCACCCCACGGCCCGTGCTGCGCAAGCACTTCGTTCCTCGCACGCTCGCTGGGTGTGGGGCCTACTCCCCCCGTCGACCCTTCTCACTCTGCGCGACCGTGTCGGCTCGATGACGCCGCCGTGCCGACCGCCGCGCCAGCGCTGTGTCGGTGTCTCGCTGGCAGCTGTGCCGGCCACGCTCCGCCAGCGGTCCGTGACTGTCTCAACGTACCCGCCGGATGGCTTTGGCAAGGGGGCGGTCAGGCCTCGCGGCCCCGTGAAACAGCACTCCCCTCGCGTCTCTGCGGTGACCCATCGGAACACGCAGGGGCCGCGACTGGGACACGTATAAGACACCGACTGATGCTGCTGGGTCTTTCAGAGTCCCGCGCGTGTCCGCACAGTGTCTCGTGCGCGCTCCAACAGTGCCGCCCCGGTGTCGCATGCAGTGCCCTCGGAGGACACGTCTGCGTCGGGGAGCCGCGTGGTGTCTCTGAGGAGGC
This sequence comes from Streptomyces sp. NBC_00207, assembly GCF_045160965.1. Lineage (NCBI taxonomy): Bacteria > Bacillati > Actinomycetota > Actinomycetes > Kitasatosporales > Streptomycetaceae > Streptomyces > Streptomyces sp. NBC_00207. Next base: position 2,147,760 of record NZ_CP130715.1, read on the forward strand.
ACGGTCGGGACACCAGTGGGAGCTTACGCGTACCTCCGTTCGGCTTCCCCAAGACCACGCCCTGACGTCAGGTGTCTCGCAGGTGTCCCGTGGGAGCCCTTGCTGTGTCGCATGTGGGACTCATAGGCGCACGGTGCCGTCGGCTTGCGCCCAGTCGTCTGCGGCAGGGGCGCTGCAGCGTCTCGCAGGCGTCCCCGCCAGAGACGACCGGGGGCATTAATGGCGTCCGACTCGCGTATCGAATGGGACTTGCATGGGACTCAATAGGGACACTAGAGTGAGCTCATAGTGATTCGAATCCGAATGGAAACATGAAGGGCGGTGAGTCCATGTGACAGAGCGAGAGACATCCGGCGAACGACTGGATGGAGTGCAGGAGCGAGCGGAAGGGCGAGGTGAGTGCAATGGCGAATCAGCCGAGTGAACCTCGCAAGATCCGCTGGACCGTGCCCGCTGCCGACACCTCGGTGATCGAGTGGCTCGATCAGCAGGAGAACATCTCGCAGTCGCTGCGACTGCTCATTCGGGAGTCCATTCAGCGCGACGGATACGTCGACGTCTACTACAAGCCCGTCGAGCAGCTGCCGCGTCGCGGCCGGCCGCCGCTGGAGAGCACCGAGCAGCGCGAGGACGACGAGGCGGTCACCGAGCGCCGTCCGGCCGCCATTCCTCGCCGGCCACAGCCCGTGGTCGCCGACCAGGCCGACGCCGTCGTCGAGAAGACAGCACCAGCGCCGGTAGCCCAACCCGAGCCGGTTCCCACACCTGTCGAGACGGTCGAGGATCCTGCGGTAAGTGCCCCCAGCCCAACACCGGAGCCGCCGAAGCTGGCCTCCATTGACGAAATCATGGCGAGTACTCGGCGCTGAGTGACGCGGTGAATTTCATTTTCCAGGCAGACAACACAGACACCGAGGGACCTGATTCATGAGCGCCAACAGCAACGACATCATCACCCTCACCGGCGGCATCGACGTCGGCAACGGCTACGTCAAGGGCGTCATCCAGAATACGAAGCGGGAGATCTTCGACGAGATCGATCTGCCCAGCGCAGTCGTCTCGACTTCCCGCACCTCGCCGAAGGTGCCGCTCCCCGACGCGGATGCGGCCTCCGTGATGGCCGGCGACTTCTACAACCAGCTCGACTGCTCGCTCACCACAACCCTGGTAGCGGCGTCGGACCGCCGAATCTTCGGCCGGGCAGCGCTGAGCGTGCGCGGCTCGAAGTTCACCGAGTTCGAGGTACTGGGCAAGCACTCCAAGGCTGATCAGGAGCTGAGCAAGGTCCTGGTCCTGGGTGCCTTTGCCGCGAAGGCCCTGCGCGACTACGTCCGCGAGAACGGCACGCTGCCCGATCACGAGCTGCGCGTGCACGTGCGCGCCGGCCTGGCGCTGCCGATCTCCGAGTTCGTCGCGCGCCGCCACGCCTACGCCGCGGAGTTCATCGGTCTGCTGGGCAGCTCCGACCCCGCGGTGCACCTGGTGACGATCAAGAACTTCAGCACCCCGGTCTCGGTGCGCCTGCAGTTCGTCGACATTCAGGTGATGGCCGAGGGTGCCTCCGCGCAGTTCGCCATCACCGACAAGGGCGAGCCGCTGGCCCAGGCTCTTCTCGATGATCTGCGCACTCGCGACGCCTCCGTCGTGGAAGGGGTCACGGCCTCCGATCTGGTGGCGGTGCAGAACACCATCGGCGTCGACATCGGTGAGGGCACCGTGAACTTCCCGGTCTTCACCGATGGGCGGTTCAACCCCGAGGCGGCAGCCACGCTCGACGAGGGCTACGGCACCGCGCTGATGAACGCCATGGAGCGCATGAGTGAGTCGGACGCCACGCTGCAGTTCTCCTCACGCAAGCAGCTGGCGGACTTCCTCCACGCGAAGCCGTCTGTGCTGGTGAAGAATCGTCACCAGCGCGCCGCCGGCTTCGTCGAGGACGAGGCCGGCTACCTGGTCGACGAGATCGTCTCCTCCTTCGGCGACGTCCTCTCCCAGGCCGGTGCGACGACCGAGGTCGTCTACGTCTACGGCGGCGGCTCGGGTCCTATCAAGCACCTGCTGCACCCTGCGCTTCTGAAGGCCGCTGGCGATGTGCCCGTGCTCTACCTCGACTCGAGCTACTCGCGACACCTGAACCGCGAGGGCCTGTACATCGCGGCACGGCACGTCGAGCAGCAGGCCGTCGCCGCGAAGCACGCGGGCAAGCACAGTTAAGGAGGTGGCCTGATCCTCAGGCTGATGCCAGAGATCGCGCTTTCGACTGCGGCGACACCCTGCTCGGCGAGGGCGTCGTCGACATACTTGATGTAGAGCAGGGTGTGCTCGGTGCGCTCAGGCATGGCGATCTCCCCCGGAAGATGTGATGGATTCGGCAGTGAGACCCCCGGCGCTGCTCTGCAGCGGAGCGCCTGGCTCACGGCTGTACTCCTGGCGTGGACGTGATCTTCCGAAGGCCAGACCGGATCAGCTCCGCTGATCATGCAGAAGGGGAGAGCCCCCAGTCGGCTACGGCTGGGTACTGCCGTCCGGCACGAGGATCGTGATCCGGTCCTGGCACAGTTGCCGGCCACCGTTCGAGAAGAGACGACTCAGGCTTCCTGTGACCGTGCCTTCCTGGTCGGGCCCGATCTTCGGCCGCCCCCTGGCGTGCGGGTCGCCGGTGTAGCTCGGGTTCGACGCATCGATGGGCGTGACCGTGCAGCGCAGCCGCTCGGGGCGTGGCGTCCGGTCTGCCTCGTGTGGATCGGTGATCCGGACCTCGATGTCGTTGGTGAAGGTCAGGTGGCGCCAGAAGGGGTTGCCGTGATGGCGACGCGCACCGTGTGTGGCCACTGGTGCCCGTCGGGCAGCATCGACCACCACTCCTTCCACTGTGCCTCGCTGCTCGCGCTGCCGGTGTACGGCGCCCAGGCCGCGCCGCGCGCGTAGTTGAACCCAAACCGCATCAGGTGCCACCCGGCGGCGATCTGCAGTCCTTCCGTGTTCGCGCCGTCGGTGACGGCGTCCAGGTAGATACCGGCGGGGTGGTTCTCCCGACCGGCCGCGCCCCGCTCCGTGAGCGGGATCATGTGGCGTTCGGTCGCGCTGCCCTCGGCGGTCATGAACCGCAGCGTGGCGCCCCCACCGGCGAGCGGATACGCCATCCGGATTTCCGCGACGGTCGGTCGGGCGCGGCGGCGGCCTTCTCCCGCTCGTGGGCAACCGCGCCGACCGCCAGCGCGAGCGCGCCCTTACGGGTGGTGCTATGGCTGCCGACCTGCCGCCGCTCGCCGCCGACTTCGCGCACCATCCAAACCGGTTCCGCGTACCTGGTGACCTGGTACACCGCACAGGTGCATTGCGGAAATCGGCGTGCGGTCAGTGCCCCGCCTCGCCTCGAACCGGGAGGGACCGGCCAAAGGCCCCGGATCCGGAGGCGCCGTGGCGTTAGAACGGAGGGCGGAAGAGGCCGCGGTCTTCGCACGAGCCGCACGGCGGTTCCGGGGTGTGCGGGGTCTCGCCGGACACGTATGACAACGGAGCCAGGGCGGTGGCGAGGTCGACCTTCCGGCCTCGGACAATCTCGGCGGCTGGGACATCGATGCGGAAGCCGCCGGCCGGGTAGTCCGGGTGGTCGGAGAACACCACGGCACACATCCAAGCGCCGGAGTGGCGCTTGCGCGGCAGCGGCTCCTCCTCGACACCCTCAGGCAGAGCCTCCTCCTGGAACTCGATCGGCACCACGACGACGCGGTAGGCCTGGTGAGTGCGCGGCTGCTGCCAGGGCAGTTCGACGAGCAGGTCCTTGGGCCACTCGTCGATGGTCACGGGCAGAGTTGACAGGTAGTGGTTCAGCGAGCCTTCGGGGGCCTGGGCCAGCCGGGTCCGCTCCTGCTCTTCGGTCTCGATGCAGCCGATGCGGCTGAGGAAACTCATGATGGTCCGTGCTCCTTGGTCAGTGCTTGTGCTGGGGGTGGGCCGCCCGCATGGGTTCGAAAGAAGACGAGTTCGTCGAGTTCGCAGCGCCCGCCGTAGATGTGTGCGGCCTCCAGGGCGGCGAGGCCGATGCCGATGAGGAGGGAGCTGGCGGCGGGCGAGCCCGTCATGGGTTCGCCCGAGATCGCAGTTGAAGGAGAGAAGCAGCCGCTCAGCGTGTTTCGCTGTATCCGCACTCGGAGCACGTGTGCGTGGCCTTCTTGCCAGCGCGGATGTCGTAGGCGCTCGACTCCATATCGCTGGCGCAGTTCGGGCAGTTCATGGCTCGACTCCTGGCGGGACAAGGACGTTCTTCAACGTCAGATCCGGATCAGCTCTGCTGATCCCTTGTGCTCACTGCCTTCACAGGGCGAGTAGGGCGAGTAGGGCGAGCCACGAAAAACACAGCACCCCGGCGCCGCACCTGCCCGAAGGCAGGGCGCGCACCGGGGTGCTGGGGAAGTTGGAGCTGCAGAGATCTCCAGGGACACGCCGCAGGGATCACCTGCAGCGCTCAGGAATCGAATCCCTTCCGTGGTCGGTCTGCATGGTGTGCCCACTGGCGTACGCCGAGGATCAGCCGGCGCACTGCGGACTTGATCCGCTCCGTGCAGAAGTCTGCGGTGGGCTTGTCAGGCCAACCGCCATACGGCTAACCGGCTTCCTTCGAAGGTGACGGGCTGCTCCGCCTGGACGTGAGATCCGAACACACCAGCTCACCCCACGGCCCTTGCACAGCTCGTGATCGACCAGACGGTCTTCCGCGCTGTCACGCGGCATTCGCGGCCAGAAGGCCGAATCTCCAGCGCCGCTTCACGCCCATTCGGACATGACCTCCTGGATCAGGGGCAGCACCGTGGGAGGCTGGAGGTTGAGGGTGGCCAGGGCCTCGGGGGTGGTGAGGGGGGTCTCGACGAGTTCGTAGGTGCCGCGATCGACACGCGTGAACTCGCTGCCGGTACGGTCATCGAAGGCCCAGGTGCGGACCTCGGCGAGATAGATGTGCTGGATCTCTTCGCGTTCGGTGTCGGCGAGAGTGCCCAGCAGCCGGACGATATGAGCCTTCCCGGCAATCTCCTCGTGGATCTCACGGTGGAGAGCCGCTTCCGGGGTGGGGTCGCCGTCCTCGATGCCGCCGCCGACGAGGACGTGGTAGACGTCGCGGCCGGGGACGGTGCGGCGGATGATGAGCATGGTGTGGGCCGGGGTGATCAGGACGGCACGCACGCGTTCTTTCACTGTGTCTCCTCAGGCGTTGCTGTCGAGGAGATCAGTTCATCATCCAGCCGCCATCGACGTGGAGACTCTGACCGGTGATGAACCCGGCCGAAGGACTTGCCACGAAGGCGACAGCGGCGGCCAGGTCATCCGGCCGCCCGCGGCGGGGAACGCACTGGCGGGCGATCTGGTGCTCGGGGGACACCCGGGCGGAGGGCGGGAGGGCATCTTCAGCAGGAACCTGGATCGCTCCGGGCAGGACCGAGTTGACGGTGATCCCGCACTCGCCGACCGCGACGCCAGTCGAGCACTCGGCCCCCTGTTCTTGCCCCGGGAGGGACCCGCCCGGAAACCTTCCGGTTAAAGACTCACCCCATCGACTATCAAGTGGCGCACATATATTCGCAGGCGCCGCAATTCCTCTTGTGCCCATTTCGGTAGCTTAGGTTTATGCGGGTCAGCCATTCGACTTCACCTCTTCGTACTGGACGCAATGGGTAACCACGGACGTACCGGGAACCGGCTTACCGTTCACTATGGTCAGCGTGCTCACAATCTGCGTGTCGTAGTCGAGACACTTACGGTCGTCACACCCGCTGAGGCTCAGCAGGAAGAGCGGCACCAGGAATGCCACGACGACAAGCCGCCACCGGATACTCATCAAACTCTCCTTAACGCCAACGGGCCACATACCGAAATTGGTATGTGGCCCGTGACAGAGTCGCTATTTAGCTTTCCTCGCGCAGAAGGTATCGGGCGAGTCTCAGAATGTCCTCAGGCTCAGCGTCCACCTGTAGCCGGGATGACTGAACCAGGCTTACGGCCGTCCGATACACATCCGCACGCATGGCAACCTCTTCGGCTTCGCGGATTTCTCGGCTGGTCGGCTCAGGCAGCGCCATGAGCGAGACCCTGAAGAAGGTTGGCAGCGTCAGCATGCGTCAGAACCACAGTGGCCACCGTGCGGCCCTCAGCGTTCCATCTGTACTTGGCGGAGCACTCAGAGGAGTACGCCGACACCTGACTCCTGAAGGTGTAGCTGTGGCCAGCATGGACATTCTGGAAAGAGACCGTCATCCTTCGATCCGGACCAATCTGCTCGCACGTCGCACGCGATGTGAGAGCATAGGTCAGTGACTAACGCATTCTCTGGTGTAGAGATTTTCGATGTCCGTCGCATCCGCTTCGTCGAAAAGGCGTGGCACCCAATTTCTGAGCCAGACCGCCTGACTATGGAACGTGCTTGGTCTGAAGCGGTTCAGGAAAATCCGAACCTTTTCGACGGGCCCACAGTAGCTTGCATGAATGTAGAGTGGAAGGAACCAGGGAGTTTGGTTCTCTCCTGGGCAAGGGCGGCATACAGATACCGTATGCTGCGTCAGATTTCCGACGCTCCCTCCGTTTCATCCGTTTTCGTGTGCGTTGCTCAGCCGACGGAGGACGGGCGTCTTTTGGTGGCCCGCATGTCTTCTTCAACGTCCACCCCCGGCCGATGGCAACTGCCGGGGGGCTCCATGGAGCCCCCTCTTAGGGGTGAGTCTCTCGACGTGGCTCTGCTTCGCCGACATGCGGCCCGAGAGCTTATGGAGGAGCTCGGCATCGACACATTGCCTGAATCCCTGTCTTTGTGGGTTGTCACGCGTGGCGCGCGGGGTAGTGTCGGTTTTGTGTTTCGCGCTCCTGCTCTACCTGCCGAATTCCTGCATCAACGATTTGCGGCTTTGGTGTCCTCGGAGCGAGAACAGGGTCGGGCTTCTGAACTCGACAGGATCGCGCTGATCGACTCCGAGGCCGAGTTGTCCTGTCTTGCTGGGGAACAAGTGGACTACCTGCAGCCGATCGTCCGCCGGAATTTTGAGTTTTCTGCTTCTTCTGGTTCCGCCTAGTTCCTGTCGAGGGTCTGGGCTGGGTTCGCCCTCCCAGGGGAGGCCCGTCGGTTTTCTCTCTGTGCAGGTGCGGCGTGTGCTGCCTGGTCCGATGGCCAGGCAGCACTTGCAGTCATTCCTCGGTGAACTCCAGGCCGGTTTCAGGCACGTACTGGGCGGGACGTGTCGTGAGGGGAGGCCAGATCCGTGAGACTGCGTGTGCTTGTGCGTCTCCCTCCGGCCCCCAGCCGAGCAGCAGGTTCGCCTGTCGAGCAGGAATGAGTACTCGTTGGTACTTCTCCCCGGTGTCCCGGTCTGGGGCTGCGGAATCGAGGCCCCGCAGGAGTGCTCCCAGGCGCAACTGAGCGTAAGGCGGACGGCCGTGCTCTCGCACTTGCTGATAGCCCAGCGGGTAGGGGGTGCTCAGCCTTGCTTGCACTTCTTCCTCCGCCTCGCGGGCCAGGGTTTCGCAGGGGCTCTCCCCGGCTTCGGGGCGCCCTCCCGGCAGGCTCGGAACGCCGTGCCGGTCGAGCATCACTAGAACACGGCCATGTGGATCGACGAGCCATCCCCAGGTCTGTTGCACTGGTATCTCTTCGGGCGGTGTGAGGCGGGGATGCCAGGTGAAGCGGGATCGGGTTCGCTCTGCTTTGGTTGCGGGTTGGAGAAGGTTGCGGCCGTCGACAAGCCTCAGGGGCTCCTGGCGGGTCGGCGACATGGTGTTGAGGATCGTTGCCCGGCAGACGGCTTTCAGCCGTGACGCGGCAGAGGGTGTCATGGCAGCGGTTGCCTGACCCACTGGGGTCAGGCAGTGTCCGGCTGCGGGTGGAGCACTGCTGGGAGACAGGCGTGCGGACATGACATGGACGGTCTGCGGTCCGTCGTAACCCTCGGCTTCGTCGATGGCCAGGAGCGTTGTCTCTGCGAGGGAGAGGTTCAGGCCAGCTGCCAGACGTCGTGCTGCGCTGTAGGGGTTCTCGCGGGTCCGAATTCTGCTATGGGGTAGGTCCCCGGGGCGGGGGCCGCCCTGCGTGAGCAGGACGGCCCCTTCGCGCGTAGTGACCAGCAGGGCGGTGACGCGTGCCGGTCGGCGGCGGGTGGACATCTACTCTCCTTCTTCCTGTGCGGGACTGCCGAGGGCGTTGATGGCCTGCCGGTGCAGCGTGGCGAATTCGGCTGCATTGGCGTCGTAGCCGGCGGTGGCGATGACGAGGCCCTTCGCACCATCTCCCGGAATTGGCAGGTCCATGTCATTCTTGATGGCGTGTGCGACGGTTCCCGAGCGGCGAAGCAACTCGGTAAGCCGGACATCAGCGTCCGGGTCCTCCCCTCCCGGGGTCGCGTTGTCGCCGACAGGCAGGACCCATACCGCGTCTGCCCCGGACAGCGATTCCGGCCAGGCGGTCAGGTCACGCTTGTTGCGGCGTCCCCAAGGGGCCACCGCGATGACGAGGGTCCGGTCGGGGTGGGCCTGGCGGAGGGCCTGGATGAGGGCACGGACCTGGTCCGGCTGACGTGCGTTGTCGTCCACGACGACCAGTCGCTCGTCCGAGTGCACGACGCTCATGCGCCGTCCCGGCAGACGGAAGTCAGCCAGTCCGGCGGCAATGTCGCTCGTCTGGAGCCCGAGGTGCAGCGCGGAGACGATGCCGCAGGCTGCGCCGGGAATCAGATGTGGTCCGGGAGCGGGGACGGTCCATGTTCCGGCATCGCGCCCGCCATGGGTGAGCCGGAAGGTGGAGTCCTTGGTGTCCTGCCGCAGAACGTGAACCTGCCACGGACCGCCGGCTCCGATCACCTCGATCTGCCCGGCAGTTCCGGCAGCGGTGAGGTGGGGGGACATCAGGCCTGCCACCTCGGAGGGCATGACGATCAGGCCGGGAGGAGTGGGTCCTTCGGTGAGAAACTTGGTCATGCTCCGCTCGAACCCGGCCGTTCCGGCGCCGAGATCGTCCTCGTGGTTCTGCACCATGTTCAGGGCGATCACGATCTCAGGGGTCAGAGCGCTGTAGGCACTGCGGTACTCGCAGGCTTCGACCACGGCCCATTCCCCGGTCGTGAGTTCTCCGCCGCACAGCAGCCCCGGCACATCGGCTCCGATGTAGGCGGAAGGAGCGACACGGGACAGGATGCGGTGAACCATGGCTGTGGCAGTGGACTTGCCCAGCGATCCGGCGACGGCCAGGATGCGCTTGCGGTGCTCGGAGAACAGGTGCTGGACGAATTCCAGGCGCGCCATCTGATGGATGGAGGCGGCTGTGTCCACGGGTACGGCCGCGCTGGAGACGAGCAGGTCGGCGTTGTGGGGCACGTGATTGCGGCCGAGGGTCACCGGTACGCCGTGGGCGGTGAAGATGTCAGTGCGGTGGTTGGGCACCAGGTCGTCGCCGGTCACTCGCATGCCGGCGGCCAGGGCCAGGGAGGCGGCGGGGGCGATTCCCTTGCCACCGAGACCGCTGAAGTGCACGGCCGTCGGGAGTTTGGTGCTGGGGAGGGTGTTCGTCATCGGTTGTCGCCGTCCTTTTCGGTGGTGTCGAGTGCGCAGATGGCGGCCAGGTGCCCGAGGCGGTGCAGTTCCTCGTAGCGGTCCTTGTCTTCGGGGGTGTCGACCTCCAGCCAGCCGCCGCGGACAGGCACGGTGTGGGCTGTTCCGCCAGCGTTCAGCCAGGCGCTGAGGAGAGTGGTGGTGTCCCAGCGCTCGGCTGCACTGTCGGCGTCGAGGGCGTCGCGGTAGAAGGAGATGAGCTGTCGGGCCCCGTCCGGGTCCAGACGCAGGAGTCCCATGAACTGCGCATGCACCTCGTGCAGGCCACGAGGGGCGCCGCCGATGTCCAGCAACCTTCCGTCGGCGTCGAGGATGAGGCGCTCGGCGTCGGCGAGGGGGTTCGTCATGCGCTCGCTCCACACGTCGAGCCAGGCGGTGTTGACCGGCAGGGTCAGCGGAGCGGGCGGGGCGCTGAGCAGAGTGGTCAGGACACGAGGCTCGACAACGATGTCGCTGTAGGAGATGACAGCGCCGTCCTCCAGCAGGCCTGCGTCTGCGGCTACCAGGAGGCTGGCGGCCATGTTGGTCTGGGCCCACCGGGGGCTGTGCAGGGTCCGGCAGTCGGGAGCGGCCTTGCCGATGAGGTCTGCCTGGTAGCCGGTGACGATGGTGATGTCACTCAGCCCTGCGGTGCGGAGGGCGTTGAGAAGCCGGGTCAGCATGGGGATGCCGGCCAGCGGCACGAGGGATTTGGGGCGCTGGTCGGTGAGCGGGCCGAGACGTGAACCGCGGCCGGCGGCGAGGATGATGGTGCGCATTTACGGGTGCTCCTTGTCTGGGATCAGTGGGGCGGATTCATGGAGTGGTCGAGGATGTAGGTGAGGGCGTCAGTCGCGGGACCTGCGGGCAACTCACGCTCGGGGTGCCACATCAGTCCCCACCAGGGAAGGTCACGGTGGGCGAACGCCTCGACAGTGTCGTCCTCCGCCAGGGCGAGGGGACGCAGTTGTTCCGGCAGACCGTCGGCCGGGATGGCCCAACGGTGGTGGGAAGCGACGTTGAACCTTTCAGGCCACTGCCAGGGGGCGTCGCCTGTGCTTCTGACGCAGTGGCGGGTACCAGCGTGGCCGTGCTGTCCGTCCACGAGCCGGGCACCGAAACGGTGGGCGATGGATTGAGCGCCACGGCAGATGCCGATGACTGGTGTCCGCAGTTCCTCCGCCTGCTCAAGGAGCCACGTCTCGACGCGGTCTCGCTCAGGGGCCACGTCGTCCGGGTCCGGGACGGACGGCAGATCGTTGCCGCCGGTGAGGATCACCGCTGTCAGGGGCAGGTCCCGCAGTGTGCGCTGGGCGGTGGTGAGATTGTTCGGTACGGGCAGGAGGCGTCGGTTGCTGAGCGCTTCCAGGGCGTACCACTGGCGGTCCAGGTAGTCGCCTTCTTCGGATCGGTGCGGGTAGCGGACGTGGCGCTGTGTGATCGCGATCCATCCGGGGCCTTTCACCGGATCACCTCCAACCGGCGTGCGTCGCAGTCGACGACCAGGCGGTCGGCGGCGGCGCAGGCCGCGTGGGACTGGGGGCCGGCTCCGATGGCTGCCGGGATGCCGAGTTCCGCGCACCGGATGGCCATGTGGCTGTTGGCGCCGCCGTAGGCGGTCACCAGTGCTCCCGGCCGGTGAGCGAAGATCCAGTCGTAGCCGGGGTCGGCGGATTCGATGACGATGATGCTGCCGGACTCCGGCGGGCTGGCCGGTGCGGGAGCAGCGTGCACACGTCCGTCCACGCGTCCGGTGCCGATGAAGTTGGTGCGCCCCGATCCCCGGCGGAAGCAGTGCAGGTCGCCGGTGTCGGTGATGACCTCGGGCAGTTCCACCTGCGCCTCCGCGGCCCCAATGGCCCGACGGCGAAGTACGGTCGCAGGCCAGGTGTCCGAGGGTGTGGTCAGGAGGTCGGCGATGGTGAGGTGGGTGATGTCGTCGCGGCTCAGGCCAGCGGTTGCACCCAGCGTCGCGATGGTTTCCAGTGAGGCGCTGACCCATGCCGCGTAGACGGCCTTGCCGTGTTCGCGGGCGGTTATGGCCTTGTGGAAGAAGTCCTCAGCGCCGTCCGCGTCGATCCCCAGGGGCTCCAGTACACCAGTGACCTGGTGGCTGAGTTCCGGGGACCACGGAGCGCCGCAAAGGGGCTCGGCGCGGTAGGGCTGCTCCAGCAGGGGGCGGAGGTAGCCCTCCGGGTCCTGCCCGTAGCTGGGGACCGTGAGGTCGTAGGTGCCAGGTCGGATCCATCGGTTCCGGTCGACGAACGTCTCCCAGCTCAGGCGGCCCGCGGCAACCTCGGCGGCGTCGCGCTGCATGCGTGTGGTGACGGTCCCGAGACCCCGCATCCAGTCGTCGTAGCGGTCGGCCTGCCCCGCCTCGCGCAGCGAGCGCAGCAGGTCGACGGCTACGAAGCCGGCGCGGGCGAGATGAGCGAAGACCTGGCCCGCGCGGCGCGTCCGTTCGAGGGTGGCCTCGAGGCGACTGGGGTGGGTGTCCTTCTCCGTCGGCAGGCCCAGCTGGGCGAGATCGTTCATGTCGCCCGTCAGCCGGACGATGCCGGCCCGCGTGATGCGCAGGAGGTGGTCGTGCAGGTTGTCGAGGGTTGTCTGGCTGACTCCCGACTGGGTGAGGTAGGAGGTGCGTCGGCTCAGGTCCGGCGTCCAGCAGGTGGCCGCGATCTCGAATTCGATCTTGTCGTGTGAGTCCGGGTCCTGGCTCAGTCGGGCGATCTGTGCCTGGAGCACCTCGCGCGCCTGCTTCTCGCTGAGGTCGGCCGGCAGGAAGGAGGCCAACGACGCGCGCACGTCGATGTAGGGGTGTCCGGCCAGGGTGTGCATGAGCGGGACACCACGCAGATCGCGGTACCCGTACTCCTGCCGCTGACGTGCCCATGACAAGTCAGTGATGAAGTGGCGGTAGAGCGAGATGGAGAGCGGGCGAGGTCGCCGGCCCAGCATCTCGGCAGGGTTCCAGTCCGCCATACAGGACAGGGCGGGCCGGTCTCCGAGCAGACGGTTGTCCGAGATGCTCATGTCCTCGACTGTCCGCCGGGCTGCCGACAGGATGGCGGTAATCTGGGCGTCGTCAGTCGTCCGGCCCCGCCCCGCGGCAAGCGGCCTGACCTGCAGCAGGTGCACGCCGTCTTCGGTGATCGCCAGTTCGGTGTCGAGGCGGTTCGTCCCTGCCGCATCCTCCGTCTGGGCCGCTGCCCCCAAAACGCGGGCGGCGAAGTCCGGCAGGCCGTGAGCGGACGGGTTCTCCAGAACACGCTCCAGGCTGTCCCGGTGGACGTACCAGGTGTCGACGTGGTCTCCGGTGCCGCTGGTGACCATGTCCGTGCGCCCCGAGGTGCTGTCGAGCGCCGCCACGTAGTAGGACGCTCCGGACACTGTGCGGGTGGTCACCACTGCGGCAGCGAGCACCGGCTGCAGAAAGCGCTGGACGAGCACCTTGTTGGCGGCGTCGGGGGCCGGGTAGGAGGCGAACACCTTGGTGATCGCCTGGGCCAGAAGCGTGTCACCGCCACCGGTCACAGGCACACTGTCGTATTCGCCGGCGGCCGAGCGCTCCCAGGAGTCTTCAGCTACGGCGCAGCTGCGGACGATCACGGGCGAGGTGCCGTAGACGCGGCGGATGTCGCGGAGTGCGGCTGCCCGGTTGTCTTGCCACGCCGTCCAGGTGAGCGTGTGGCCACGGTCGACATGCACTTCCGGCAAGACGGGAGCAAGCCTGCGCAGCGACACGTCCTTCCCTCCGAGCAGGAGCCGTGCCCGCTGGTCGCCGTCGGTCAGGGGCACCAGTCCGTACTCACATCCGTGGAACGGAACGTGATGCTCCTCGATGAGGTGTCGGACAGTCTCGATCATGGTTGCCTGGGCGCGCGGCGGGCAGTTGACGATGCAGGCGGCGTGGGCGCGCAGAGCAAGATGTCCGAAGCTGTAGGCGGCTCCCTCGTCGGCCTCCTTGCCCGTCCACACCCTGATTCCCTGGTCGTCAAGGAGGGCACGGCTGCACTCGGCGGTGGGCAGTGCCCTCAGCTGGCACCACAGCACGGAGGCGAAGGCGGTACGGTCCGGCAGCGACCGGAGATCGGTGTCCGTGTCCTGGAGTTCGACGACCCTGACACGGGTGCCAACAAGTTCGGTCAGGACCGAGGCGAGACGGTCGTTGTCGGACCACGGTCCCGCCGTCCTCGCCGGTCGGGGAAGTATCACGGCCACCTGCTTGGCCGGCGGGAAGCCGGTAGTGGCGTCCTTCGCAGAAGAGTCGTGGTCGTGCAGGGCGCCGGCGGGCGCCGCAGCCGGACCGATCCGGCGGGCCAGCAGGTCGATCTGCGTGGTCTCACCCGTGTTATCGGCCCCATTGAAAGCGACCGACAACTTCGTGGATTCGTGATTCATCAGGTTTCTCCTCCTACAGTGTGGGCAGCACAAAGCGCTGCCCACCACATGGGTGTTCAGGGAAAAGGGGTCAAGTGCGGGATCCGGCCTGAACACGGCCAACCCCGATGGGTTCAACACACAACACAGCGCCCGGATCGATGACATCGTCCGCGCACAGCCAGGTGATCTGGGCTGAGACATTCAGCTGTCTCTCATGCCACCACCCGGATCGGCTCCGCCGATCACATGATTTCCTCTTTCAACGCTTCATCCGAACCAGCCGCGCTGATCGAACACTTCGTCATTCCCAGTCCCGGATCGGCTTCGCCGATCTCCTCCTACAGCGCGGGCAGCACAAAGCGCCGCCCACCACATGGGTGTTCAGGGAAAAGGGATCAAGTGCGGGATCCGGCCTGAACACGGCCAACCCCGATGGGTTCAACACACAACACAGCGCCCGGATCGATGACATCGTCCGCGCACAGCCAGGTGATCTGGGCTGAGACATTCAGCTGTCTCTCATGCCACCACCCGGATCGGCTCCGCCGATCACATGATTTCCTCTTTCAACGCTTCATCCGAACCAGCCGCGCTGATCGAACACTTCGTCATTCCGAGTCCCGGATCGGCTACGCCGATCTCCTCCTACAGCGCGGGCAGCACAAAGCGCCGCCCACCACATGGGTGTTCAGGGAAAAGAGGTCAAGTGCGGGATCCGGCCTGAACACGGCCAACCCCGATGGGTTCAACACACAACACAGCGCCCGGATCGATGACATCGTCCGCGCACAGTTGAGTGATTTGGGCTGAGACATTCAGCTGTCTCTCATGCCACCACCCGGATCGGCTCCGCCGATCACATGATCTTCTCTCTCAACGCTTCATCCGAACCAGCCGCGCTGATCGAACACTTCGTCATTCCCAGTCCCGGATCGGCTTCGCCGATCAAACTCGCGTTCTTCGCTGATGTACCGGCCACTCCCGACCAGACCCCGGCATGATGTCCCCCAGCTCGGCATCCACTTGGTCTGCTTTGGGGCGTGTCTTCAAAGGGTTCTGATGGGGGATCACGTCGGCATGGTGCGTCGTCATGAGCTGACGGATGTGGAGTGGGAGGCGCTGGCCGGGCTGTTGCCGCGGTCCTCCTCGGGACGGCCGAGGTTGGACGACCGGCGGGTGCTGAACGGGATCGTGTGGAAGCCGCGGACAAGGTCGGCGTGGCGTGATGTGCCGGCACGGTACGGGCCCTGGAGGACCCTGTACACGCGTTTCCGCAGGTGGGCGCTGGACGGGACGTTCACGCGAATGCTGGCCGCAGCCGGCCTCTCGGCTTCGTCCTCACCGGCGGCAACGCCTCCGACTGCACCCGCTTCGAGGAGGTCATGGACACCATCAAGGTCCGCCGGGCCGGGCCCGGGCGACCCCGAACCCGCCCGGACCACGTCCTGGGCGACAACGGCTACAGCTCCCGCAAGACACGTGCCTAACTGCATAAACGCGGGATCGGCCACACCACCCCGAACGCCGCGACCATCCGAGATCCGTGACCTTGACCCTGCGGAGCACCAGGGCCATTGCGAAGACGAGGAATGACGGACGGCACGACACCGAGCCGGCGGATCAGGGTGAAAGACCGCCGCGGCACCGGGCGGAGCGGAAGGTGTACCGATCGCCCCGAACCCGGGCGGTCACCCAGTCGAGCTGGCCGGGCTCGATCGGGACCGGGTGCTGCTCGCCTGTCGCCGGGTCGGCGACTGTGGCGATCACGGGCGCTGTGCCCTCCGCGGGTCGGTCGGGTATCCGTCGGCCCGCTCGGCGAGCGCCTGGGCGAAGTCGGCGGCGGCCGTGGTGGTCTCGGTGCTCAGGCGTCGGCTTTCGTTCGCTGGGCGATCTCTTCGCCGAGTAGGTACGCCTCGCCCCACGGGTTCGGCTCCTCGACGGGGCGGCGGTGCCTGATGTCGCGCAGCCGTTCGCGGCGGCGGTCCTGGACGTAGCCGCGGCAGTGCAGGGCGTCGTGACGGGAGGTGGGCCAGTTCGAGGCGGTCGCGCACCACCCGCAGTGCGGCGTGCGGGTCAGGCTGCGCCAGATGGCGAGGGTGAGCAGAGTGGTGGCGCAGCCGAGCGCGCGCCGATCGCGAGCATCATGTCGGGTCTCCGTCCGTCGTGGTGGTGTTGGCGGCGAGGAAGGCGCCGGCGGCGGCATCTTCGCTCGTGTCGTGTGTGAGGTCCTCGGGTGCCTCCTGGACCTTGCGGTTCGCGGTGGTGGCAATTCACCACCGGGATGGGTGCACAGCCTTGGAGCTGACCGGTTGGGGCCAGCGCTTGCTGCGCCCTGGCGGGTCGTACCCCAGGCAGCGCCAAGGTTTGGGTAGTTCGCGCCGTGCATTCCGGCGATGGCCGCAAAGTCGTCGGCGAGGCGCTCGGCCTCGACCATGACCTGCCGCAGGGCCCGCGAAGCGATCGCGCCCGTGCGCGAGGGGGATGGCGATGCCTCTGCAGATCCACTTCCGGATCGACTGCGTCGATCCAGGTCAGTCACCACCCAGCCCCTGCTCGCAATAGAGCTCGCTGATTCGGGCCACGGCTCCAGCTGGACGTTCGTAGACCGGCAGCTTGCTGATCGCGATGTCGAGGTCTCTGACATCCGGCAACAGCGCGGGCCGCGGTATCGCTGCTCCTTCGACGGTGAGTGTGCGCCGGAGCAGTCGTCGTATCCATCCCCGGACTGCACGGGCACGTCCCCCACAGGGTGTGGGGCTCCTCCGAGCACGAGGGCCAAGCGGCAGCCGGGGCAGTTGATCGAGTCGGGGACCCGGCCGGGGGTGAGGTGCGACATGTGGCCCTGCTCCCACAACTTCACCCCGCCGGTCGTCTCCAGTCGATGGTCGGGAACGGGATCTCGACCGGCTCCCCGTGCCAGAAGTGCGTGGTCAGGGTGCCCTTGATCGGCGTGATCCGGAACCGCTCACCCTCCCGCGGCTCTCGCCCTCGTACAGCCATCCATCCGTCGACCCCCAGCCGCGCGCCTTGCACTGGTACTCGGCCTCGGCCTCCTCACGCGTCTTGTACGTGGTGATCGTCGCCTTATGCCGCTCGCTGCGCAGGTGGTTGCATGAGTCCGACCAGCCCGGGGTGCGCACGCAGTACGGCCTCGGTCTCGGCGTGAAACCCGGCTCCGTCTTCTCGCAGCACGGCTCAAGAACGCAGACGGCGAAGACGTCCACCATGAATCTCCTTCCCACTTCAGCTGCAAGCCAGCTCTGTGGCTCGTGACCAACTGCCCATCCGGAAGCGGATGGTGGCGGCCGACGGAACATCAGACTTCGGATCTGCCGGATCCGTGCGCCAGGCCTCGTAGGCCGCCAGCGTCGTGGATCCCGTTACCAGCAGACATCGGCGGATCGCGGCGATGAGCTGTTCCTGGGTCCACTTCGTCGTCGCGAACTGCAGTTGCTCCGGCTGTGCGACCGTGTCGAGTCCCGCGAGTTCTATCGCGCGGTTCCAGCTGCCGAAGCGCCGTTCGTAGAGCGGAGAAGAGGGGTCTGCGTCCCCGCGGCGCTGCTCGAACTCGCGACGTCCGAGGAGCCTCTCCCCCTGCGCCAGGCGGATGAGCACGCGGAGAAGCTGCTGGTCGCTATAGACGACCGGACCTGGCTTCATGGGCGCGGGGACGTGCGCAGCACGCATAGTCATGTCCGCCGCTCTCCTTCCGGAAGCGGACGCGCGTCAGAGTGTGGCCCCCTGCATGAGCTGCTGGTCGCAGGCGATGGACGCGAGCACTGCGTTGAAGGTCCGAGGGAGCCGACCGCAGCAGGTCGAGTCGTCCATATCGACTGCGAGGCACGGCAGTTCCCCCAGCCAGGCTGCGCCCTGCTTGTCGACGTAGACCGGGTCCTCGTCCTCGAAGACGGTCGGTACCAGGTCTTGTGCTCATCACTCACGTGCAGCGTGAGCGTCAGCAGATCGACGTCGGCGGTGGTCCGAGCAGAAGCAAGAGCAGTCATGGCGAGCAGTCCTTCGCGGGAGGAGATGAGAAGCCCACGAACAGCCGCCCGACAGGGGGCCACCCGTAGCCGACACGCGCACGGCGCCATCGCAGAGCCCTCCGGATCAGCTCTGTTGACCCCCAAGCGCCAAACAGGCCCGCAGGCACTCCGCACGCCCTAGTCCCGCTCTGCACAGCCTCTACATCCTCTATCTCGCGACATTCTGACTCATCGCAGACCATCATTCAATGACCACTCGAATGAGATACCATCATAGATCAGTGGATCCAATCAGACTGGTCGGCAACAGGGGATGCGAGGCGAGAAGAGATGAGGACCTGGAGGACGGGGAAGGCTGGACTCTCCACTGCGGCGCTGACTGCGGGCGTCGTGCTCGTTGGGTGCTCCAGCGGCAACGGCGGAACGGCCAAGGAGGCACAGCCATCGCCTGCATCAAGCCCGCCCGCGAGCACAGCCAAGGTCGCTGACAAAGCTCTCAGCAAGGCACTGGACAAGCTCGCCTTCCAAGGCGCCGGAAGCTCCAGAGAGGACGGCGGAGCCTGCCTGGCCAGCGCAGTGCGGAAGGCGGGAATGTCGGAGGAGGCGCTGGCCTACATCGTCAAGGCCGACAGCGACGACATAGGCGCAGTCATCGGCGGACTGAACAAGGTGAGCGAGGACGACGCCGCGCTCCTGGCCTCGCGGTCACTGCGCAAGGACTTCGACGGATGCATCAGCGAGGCCGCACTTCCGGACAGCGGTAGCCCCAAGGCTCAGAGCTACGCGCCGCCGGAGGCAGCCGCGAAGCCAGTGGTGGGCAAGCCGAACCTGAAGCCGGCATACCCAGTCCGCGCGGATCAGCCAGTCAGCTCGTCCATCGAGCTCACCAAGGGCCTGGTCTCGATGTTCTCCTCCTACGCCCGTGACGAGGGCCAGAAGAAGACCTACGCGGCGGCCGGCCAGTGCCTGTCGACCTTGGTGTACAAGGCAGGCTTCAGCCAGGAGGCGCTGCACTTCTTCGCCGGCGGTGCGCCGCTCGGCACCGGGTCAATCGTCGAACACCTGCCGAACGACAAGGACAAGGCGATCTGGCAGTCCCCGAGGTTCACCCAGGAACTTGTCGACTGCACGACGAACACGACGCCGACTCCCCTGCCCGCCTCCTGAGCGGGCACTCATCAGGCAGAGGACCACCGGCTGCGGCAATGCGTGGCGAGGGGGGCGACTGGGCACGTCTTCGACTCTACCGATGCTCGACAGGACATAGAGAGTGGCAGATGCCTTATCCACTAGCGTCGATAAGGCGACTTCACGGATTGGCAAGGCAAGGCATGGAGAAGCCGCAGATGACTGCCGCACACGAGTTGGAAAAGACAACGCAACCTGTGCGCGGCCCGAAGAAGAAGCTGCCGGGCGGGACACAGAGCAGCAGCGGTGGCCGCCAGGGCATGTTCGTCCGGCTGAGCTCGGACGACAAGCAGCGCGCGGAGTACTGGGCCGACAAGCGCGGGTTCTCCTCGGTGAGCGAGTACGTGGCCGAGGCGGTGGTCGAGAAGATCCGGCGCGAGAACCTCGACTATGACCTGCCGACCCTGGAGATCGCGCGGCTCAACGAGCTCGTCGATCAGGTCGCGGCGCTGGCGACGAACTCGGCGAACCTCGAACGCGTCGTCACCACGGGCTTCGACTCGCTGATCGGGCTCACCCGCGGCGACAACTACCTGCTCGACGAGGAGGACGGTGAGCTCGTATGAACCGGGACTTCGCAGAGATGCTGGAGGCGGCCACGCCCACCGACGAGGTGATGGATGTGGACACGTCCTTCCTCGACGCCTACCGGCGTGGTGGGAGCGAGGAGTTGAAGCGCGTCCAGGCTCAGGCCGCACCGCCTGAGCCTGAGGCGGCAACACCCGAGCCGGAGGCCCGGTTCGACGAGACCGGCGACATCGACTCTCAACTCGAGGTTGAAGGTCCGCAGGCTGGTCTCGATGGGGAAGCCGAAACGGATCGTCCGAACCTGGAGCCGGACCGCGAGCCCGACGTTGGCGACTCCGAGCGGGCCGGTCGATCCAATCAGCGCGGTGGCGCTGGCGGCGGACAGAACACCGCTGACGGGGTGCTCCCGGGCGGTGTGCCGGCGGGTCCTGCCGCCGATGCCGTTTCCGCTCCCGGGGCACATCCGGACGTGGAGGGCGCCGCTACAGCCGAAATCGCTGCTCATGACGGCGTCGCCGCACCGGACGAACCCGAGCGGGTGGGGCCCGGATCGCCGCAGTTCACCGGTGATCAGGGCGCCGTGCAAAGCGCGCCCCCGAAGGGGGGCTCGGGCAGTACAGCCGAGACCGCCACGCTCCCCCAGTCGGGCTTCCGGCTCGCCGGCGTGCAGAGCCAGCCGCACATCAAGGCACTGCCCGACAGCGTCATGAACGCGCTGCGGGAGCAGCTGCGAGCAGCCGCAGTCCGTGAGCTGGGCGTGAGCGACAGCGCCGCTCGGGGGTTCAGCCGGCGGCTGAGCCAGGGCACGCTGGTGATGGCGTTCCTGTTGGCACAGCTCGACCTGCACCTTGATGCCGATCCTGCCACCGAGCGCGCCGTGGAGCTGTTCCGCTCCCGCGACCCGCTGCTGGGCGGCGTGTTGACACGATTGATGAGCATCGAGGCTGTCGAACGCGAGCGGGACGGGTTGTTGCGCAAGCTGCGCGACGAGCTGGGCGAGGTGCGCCAGACCAGCGCGGTGATCGAGCAGGCGCTCGCATACTCCATCGCCGACCGCACGGAGAACTTCCTGCGGGGCTCGCACAACCTTCATGACGCGCCGATCACGCACAAGGAGGCGATCCATCTCCGGGACATGGCCCGTGAGGCGACCAGGAAGCAGTTGAGGCTCGAACGCGAGCGGGAAGGGCGGCCGTTCCGATGACCGCGACGAGCAGGGAGAAGCTCTTTCCCGTCCGTCAGCGCTGCAAGGCGTGGGGTTGTCGGGTCTCTGCGTCCAGGACCCGGGTGTGCCTCGGCTCGTACTGCACTCCGCGGTGTACGGGTATGGCCGCGCCGGCCTCGCGCCCCGAGGACGCGCCGCGCGGATGCCGGACGCAGCGCGAAGGGGCGTGGGCATCCAAGCGCCGCTACCGGAGCGAGCAGGAGATCCCCTCGAAGCTCCGGGAAGACGCGTCGACGGGCGGACGAGGGCGACGGGAACGGGTCCGGCAAGGGCCTGGGCCGGAACGCTGAGCCGTTCATCTTCGAGGGCGCGAACAAGCGCCCCGAGCACCCGACGATGAAGTGGCTCATGAAGCAGCTGGAGAAGCGCGACGTGGGTACAGGTGCGACCCGCACCTCGGCGTACTCGGAGGTCACCAACGACAAGGCGAAGTACCCCCTGCTGACCGAGAAGGGCCGGAAGCTCAGGCCGGCGCAGGCCGGCGAAATGAGCTGGAGGCTCCTGCCGGGCATGCGCATCGGTGATCTCGGGCTCACCGAGAAGGTCTACGCCGACATGCGCGACATCGCCGCCGGGATCGCGACGCCGAGGAGCGCCTGGCCGTCGTCGCCGACTGGGTGCGCGAGGACATCGCCACGATGACGAAGAACGCCTCGTCCATGCGCGCCGAGCTGGGCCTGAAAGAGCAGGTCGGCGTCGCCCGCGCCGAGGGCGTGTGGCAGGCCGCTCCAGGTGGCCCGACGAAGGTCGCCTTCAAGAAGGTCTGGTCGGGCCACGAGTTCAGCGATGACGAGGTGGCAAAGCTGCTCGCGGGCGAAACGATCTCGTTCGAGGCGAGGCCGAGGGAGAACAAGCCCTTCCCGGCCACCGGTGCGCTCGGCGTCGGCACATTCAAGGGTCGCAAGTTCGTCGGGTTCCAGCTGGAGGTGCCGGACAAGCCGACGAAGTGGTCTGGCCGGACGTTCACGCCGGCGGAGGTCGCGGTGCTCCTGGCGGGCCAGGCGCTGGAGATCGACGACTTCGTCAGCGCGCGGACGGGCAAGACCTTCGGTTGCAAGGTCACCTGGGACGCGAAGGCCAGGAAGATCACCCCTGATTTCGGCTCCGACGACGAGCCACCTCGGTCCTGGTGCCAGGTGACCTTCACCGATGCGCAGCGCAAGGACCTCGCGGCCGGTAAGACCATCCAGGGCACGGGCTTCGTCTCGGCCAAGGGCAGGACCTTCGACGCCCGCATCTCCTGGAAGAAGGAGGGCGGCAAGAAGAAGATCGTCCCGTCGTTCGGTTGATGTCGGCCGGGCACTGACGAGTAGCAGCGGGTCCCGGACCTCGGGGCCCGCTGCCGCCATTTCACGACAGGAACGAGGATGCGATGGGAACGATGCGCGAAATCGCGTAGCTGGACGACTTCAGGATGCTGGCGCGGCACCCGCAGCGGGATCCGTCCGGGCCCTGGAGGGGTTTGAACGAGCAGCTCGCCCTGCTGAGCGAGCGCCTGCACCACGAGGCGCCGGCGGTCCCGGGGTTGGTCCAGCGGCTCGTCACGGCCACGGCCGGCACCCCGACGCTCTGGCGTATGCGCGCGTGGTGCGTCAAGTGCACCACGCGCGAGTGCTCTCGGTGCTCGATCCGGCCAAGGAGACGCTGCGCGGCGCCGGGCACACACCCCCTCGGCACTCGGAGCAGGCAGTGCTCGACGGAATGCCGGTTCGTCAGGAAGGCCTCGACCAGAGCGGCTCCGCCGATGCGTTGGCCGTGCTCGGCCTAGGCGACGACGTTCCGCGCTTCGAGGCGGAAGCGATGGACTGAGCGCCACCGCTTCCGCGGTGCGACTGATCTGTCAGCCGCCCAAACGACACTCGATGACCCGGATCCACTAGTCAGACTCGCCCCACGCCACCACCCGAGCCCCTTTCGCGCTCGTTTCGAATGGCTTATCTAAGATAGGATGCCATTCGCGTGCCTCATGTATGAAGACTTCTCGATAGGTCGAGCAATGGCCATTGCGGTCGCAAGGGGGATGGAAGATTCATGGCGAAGCTGTCCTACAAGGTGCCAAGTTCGCTGAACAGGAGCTTTCTGGATCACGAGATCACGCTCAGCAAGGGCGGCTGGGCGGCGAAGCCCTCCCCGATCAAGCAGCTGCTCTTCTTCGCTGGCGGCATCCTCGCCCTGCTGTGGTTCAGCACGTCGACGTTCGTCGCGAGCTCGGGCCCAGTCGCCATCACGTTCTTCGTCCTCTGGGGACTGGCGGCGATCGCCTACTTCGGCGGGCTGATGAAGACGAAGGAGCTGCGCATCATGCGGGTGCCGGCCTTCCTTGCGTATCTGCCCCGCACGGCCCGCCACGTCCTCACCCGTCGCAGCTCGAACCCCACGGACTTCTACTCGATCGTCGGCATCGACGGGATCGACGAGGACGGGCTGATCCGTTTCTCCGACGGCGGCGAAGGCCGGGTCTACCTGGTCGTCGGCTCAGCGAGCTATCTGCTCTTCGACGAGGACCGGATCGGGATCCTCGACCGGGTCGACTCCTTCTGGCGCAAGGTTGAGACGGCCTGCGAGCACAGCTTCATCACGACGAAGGAGCCGCAGCGGATCTACCACCAGGTGGCGAACCTGGAGCAGCGCAACCAGGCCCTTCAGATCCGTGACCCCGATCTGATCGAGCTGCAGAACGAGCAGTACGACATCCTCACGCAGCACGTGGGCGGGAAGTTCCCCTCGATCCACCAGTACCTGCTGCTCAAGGGTAAGAACACCGACGCACTGCGCAAGGGACACCAAGTCCTCCAGGCCGAGGTCGGCGGCTCCACCCTCATGATCAAGGAAGCCACGATGCTCGACCGCGAGGAGGTCGAGCCGATGCTGCGGGTCTTCTACCAGGGCATCGACGACGACCTGCTCGATCTCAAGGCGTCGCTGAACTGACAGCGCCAGGCCGACCCACACGACGAGGAACGAACGAAGGACACCATGGCGCTGATGACGAAAGTCCGGGCACAGCTCGGCATCCCGGGAAAGAAGCCTGACGGGACGAACGAGAGCGCGGAGCTCCTGGTCGATGATCTGCCCGCGGACGACGCTGCTCAGGCTGAGGGCGTGCGGAACACCGCGGCAGCTCACGGCGTGGCCGACGAAGCCGCCGAGCCGAAGAAGAACTGGTGGCAGCGTCGCCGGGAGGTGAAGCACCTCCAGGGCACATTCGACGCCTATCCGCATCTGCTCGCGCTGAAGCCGAAGGAGAAGTACCTCTTCCGCTCCGACTACTTCGAGGTCGACGGCTCGGTCGCCTGCATCCTGGCGTACTTCCACGACGACGCCGCGCACGACAACTTCGCCGCCTTCTGGGGCATCGATCGGATCCCGGACGGCCT
The DNA here is from genome assembly GCF_045160965.1 of Streptomyces sp. NBC_00207. Taxonomy (NCBI): domain Bacteria; kingdom Bacillati; phylum Actinomycetota; class Actinomycetes; order Kitasatosporales; family Streptomycetaceae; genus Streptomyces; species Streptomyces sp. NBC_00207. Next base: position 2,172,008 of record NZ_CP130715.1, read on the forward strand.
GGACGAGCGGGTCACCGCGGTCGTGCTTGAGCAGGTCAAGCGGATGGACGACAAGTGGATCGACTCCTATACGAAACAGTCCGAGAAGCTGGAACGGCTCGATGCCAACGAGCAGGAGGAGACGGGTACGACCTCTTCCAAGCGCAAGGCCGCGAAGATCTCCGGTGACCTCGGGGTCACGATCGGAGAGCTCCAAGACGGCGCGAGCTACCTCTCGGTGCACAACCGGCTCTTTCTCAAGGCCCCGGACCTTACGACCCTGGACGACACGATCGACCGGGTCACTCGCCTGTACATCGACCGCTTCGGCACGCTGAAGGCTGCGCCCTACGCCGGCGAGCAGCGCCAGGAGCTCTCGAGCCTGTGGAAGAACAACGAGAAGAAGAAGGGCAAGGGCTTCCACTTCACCTCGACCGAGCTGGCCGGCTCGTACTCGCTGGTGACCAACGGCCTCAACGACAAGGGCGGCGAGTACGTCGGCTACATGGTCGGCGACGTCAACAACAGCGCCGTGCTCATGGACGTCAACGCCTACGACCACCACGTGATCGTCGCCGACGCCACCCTCAGCGAGTACCTCGACCGCCAGCGGGTGGCCAACATGTGGTGTTCGAAGATCTCGCAGGCGGCGCTGCTGAACAACCGCCAGGTCGTCCACCTCGTCCTTGACGGGGCGAACCTCGACAAGCTCGGCCCGAGGTTCGAACGGCTCACCTCGCGCGTGGACCTGAACCAGGGCGACGTGAACATGTTCGAAATGTTCGGCGAGGAGGAGGACGAGCTGACGGTCTTCTCCGCGCAGATGGAGAAGCTCAAGCTGATGTTCGAGCAGCTCTACGAGAGCACCGATGGTGCCGTCGGCTCGATCATCCGCAGTGCCCTCGAAGACACTGCCACGGACTTCTACATCGAGCAGGGCATGTGGCGGCACAACGCCAAGGAGCAGCGTAACCGCCTGCGCGTGGTGAACATCCCGCACACCCAGGTGCCGCGTCTTCAGATGTTCGTCTCCTACCTGGCGACCGCGCACAAGGCGCTGTTGAACTCCAGCAAGACCGACCCGGACCAGCTGCGCGCCTACAACGTGCTCAGAGGCATCGCCAACGCGATGCTGAGCACCAACGGCGACCTGTTCAACAACCACACGGCCTCGGCCGTGGACGGGGTCCGGGATTCGCGGCGCGTGGTCTACGACTTCTCTCGGCTCATGCGCCGCGGCAAGGGCGTGGCGATGGCGCAGCTGGTGAACATAGTCGGCTTCGCCGTCGGCAAGCTGGGGCTCGGCGACACGGTGATCATCCACGGCACCGAGCACATCGACGACCGGGTGAAGAAGTACCTCAAGGACCAGTTCGACCACATGCACGAGCGCGGCGGCCGGGTGGTCTACAGCTACAACGACGTCGACAAGATGCTGGCCGACAGCGACTTCAACAAGTTCGACGCTGCGGACTACACGCTCTTCGGCCCGATGCGCGACAAGACAGTGGCGGAGTACCAGAAGCAGTTGCACCAGCGGATCCCGCCGGATCTCGCCCAGCTCATCACGACCAAGGACGAGAACCTCACGTACCTGCGCCGGGGCGTCTCCAACGTGGTCTTTCACCTGGATTTGGCACTGGGGATCAACCCCTACCGCGAGGCCCAACGCAGGCAGGTCCGACGGGAGGCGGCCAGGGCCGAAGAGGCGGCGCGGATGGACTCGATCATGCACGACAAGCCGGCACCGGGCGCGAACCTCACCAGCATCCGGAAGCACAGCGAGGGCGACGGCAGTGAGGCTGACGCGGGCCAGGCTGACGCGATCAAGCGCAACGACGGCAAGAGCCTGCGGCAGCCCGCGAACAACGCAAGGCGACCAGCGGCAAGGCCCAGGCCCAAGAAGCTGGAAAAGACATGAGCGAGGTCAGCACTGATACGAGGACGAGGAGTAGAGGAGAGACCATGAACGGGACGATCACGGCGGTGGCGAGGCTGCGCGCCTGGGCCGGCCACAGCGTGGGTGCAGTCCGCCCGGGCAGGCTCGCGCGCGGGCTCGCCCTCATGCTCCTGGCGGCGCTGCTCGTGCCGGTCTTCATGATGGCGACGTCTTCGCCGGCGTCTGCGGACGACAAGAAGGAGCGCGACAACTACAGCCTCTACCAGCTGGCCTCGAACGCGAGCTCGTACTTCAGCGAGAAGAACTCACCGCAGAACGACAAGGGCATGCACGAGAACTGGAAGCCGGTCATGTCCAGCCCGGCCTCGGGCGGTTCCATTCTCGGCTACGCCGACCCGGAGTTCAGCCTGGGCGACATCGTGGGCTGGTTCTTCGCCGAGGTGTCGGGGTCCTCGCAGACTGTCACCTACGAGACCCTGGCCGCGAAAGACGGCAAGGGCAACGCCAAGTACTCGGGCATGCTCGACTACGCGCACTTCGGGGCGGCCAACAACGACCTCGGCCTGGACACGATGTCCTCGGGCATCGGCGGCCAGATCGTGAGCGTGATCGGGGGGTCGATCATCTGGGTCCTCTACGCCCTGGCGCTGGCGGTCGGCACGCTGTTCTACGTCATCATCCAGTTCCTGAAGCTCATCAACCCCTTCGTGTGGTTCTACAACGCGGTGGCGGCGGTGAATCCGACCCTTGCCGAGGGTATGACCGGAGGCGATACCGGAGGCGGCGCGCTCTCGGGTCTGCAGCACTGGATCAGCGGCTGGTACAAATTGCTCGTCGAGATCTCGTGGCAGGCGCTCGTGCCGATCTTCATCGGCTTCCTGCTCATCGGCCTGGTCATGTTCAAGAAGATGGACCGGGGCTCGGCGATCAAGAAGCTCATCGTGCGCGTCGTCTTCATCGGCGTCGGCCTGCCGCTCGTCGGGTCGATGTACTCCAGCGTGCTCGGAAAGTTCGACGACTCCGTTCTTGGTCAACACGCCGGCCCGACGCGCGTCGTGCTGAGCACCTACGTCGACTTCGAGGCGTGGATGATGAACGACCGCCTGGGGATCCCGGACCAGGCCACTGTTTCCTGGGACGAGGACCAGGCCAGCCCGGACGCGATGATGGCCGTGCGCACGAGTGCGCTGGCGATCAACAAGCAGTCCCACGGGGCGACGTTCAACGACATCAACATCGGGACGAAGGCCAAGGACGCCGAGTCGGCTTGGAAGGACGGCACCGTCTCCGTCACCGGAAGTGCCTCGGACGACTTCAAAGCGGTGTTCTCGACCTTCGGGATCATCGGCAAGTACATCGCGAGCAACGAGATCGCGGCCTCCGACTTCGAGTCGGGGATCAAGACCTCGATCACGCAACTGGACGAGAGCGCGGATACCAAGAAGCTCTGGTTCATCGAGAAGAAGAGCTACGGCGACCCGAAGGAGTTCGGTGAGGAAAACGGGCCGAAGCCCGTCGATCACCCGGTGATCTCGGCCGACGGCACGGGCTTGACCTCCTCTCGTCCCGGTAAGGATTCGACGGTCTTCACCACGACGGGGACGAAGGGTGGCTGTGGCTTTACAGTGGCCAAGACGCCCTCCTCATGCAACCTGTCTCCCCTGGCGGCGTACAACTACCTCAACACCGGGTTCAATCCCGGCTCACTGGCCATGTACTCGTCGAACAACGCCACCAGCGGGTTCACCCGCGAGAACCACATGGCCGTCAGCCAGGTGGGCACGGGGCCGGCGAAGTTCATGTACTGGAGCAACTCGGCCACGGTCCTGGGCTCCATCGTCCTGCTCGGCTTCTGGTACGCCATCGGCATGCTGGCCGGGGCGATCAAGCGGACCTTCAGCCTGGTGGCCGCCGTACCGTTCGCGACGCTGGGCGCCATGCAGGCGATCGCCAAAGTGATCGTCTACTCCACGGCGATGATCCTGGAAGTCCTCGTCACGCTGTTCATCTACCAGTTCGTCTCGGAGTTCCTGATCTCGGTCCCGGACATCATGGCTGGCCCCGTGTCGAGCTTCATGAGCCCGGGCGGCCTGTGGGGCAACGCTGCGCTCGGCGGGATCATCGTGGTGGTCCTGACCCTGATCTCCTCGCTGGTGATCATGGGCATCACCTTCGCCCTGCTACGGGTGCGCAAGACCGTGCTGCAGGCGCTGGACGAGGTGGTCACCAAGCTCGTGGACAAGTTCCTCGAGACGAACAACACGCCGAAGCCGGACAAGGGCGGGCTGATGCCCGCTCTGGCCTCGGGTGCGGGGGCTGGCGCGGGCATGGCCATGGGCAACAAGCTCGCCGACGGGTTCAACAGCAAGACCAGCGGTCCGGCGTCCCCGAACACGGGCAAGCCCACAGGCAAGCCCACGGGCAAGACGGCGCCGACGAACGCCGGCGGCACGAACGGTGACGCCATGGAGTTGACGTCCGGTAAGCAGCAGCTGACCCTCGAGGGTGGCGGGCAGGACGGACCGGATGGCCCGGACAGTCCGGCGCTGGATGGTGGTCCTGGTGGTGGCTACGGCGGTGGCAGTGACGGCGTCAAGGCTCTGCCGGGCGGCACCGGTCCCGCCGGTGCTCTGGGCGCGGACGGTCGCGACGCACACGCCGACAACGGTGGTCCGCTGCAGCTGCCGCGTGGCGGAGCGGGCAGCCCGCGCTCGGACAAGCAGACGGCGCAGAGTCTGAGCAACCAGGGTGGCCTGTCGAATCTCGGGTACGGCGACAAGGTCATCCGCGGTGAGGTACTTTCCTCGTCGACGGAGCCGTCGAGTTCTCGTGGTGATGCTCAGGGCCAGAGCGGCGCCGGCGGCACGGGTTCTGTCCCGACCAGCGGAAACGGTAAGGCTGCCGCCGGTCAGACGGAACCGACGCAGTTCGGCACGGGTTTTGTCCCGACCAGCGGAAACGGTAAGGCTGTCGCCGGTCAGACGGGACCGACGCAGTTCGGCACGGGTTCTGTCCCGACCAGCGGAGGTCGTGAGGCTGTCGCCGGTCAGACGGAACCGACGCAGTTCGGCACGGGTTCTGTCCCGACCAGCGGAAACGGTAAGGCTGTCGCCGGTCAGACGGGACCGACGCAGTTCGGCGCGGGTTCCCAGGGTGCGCACAGCCAACAGGGCAGCAACCAGCAGGCTGTACCGCAGCGCTTCAGCGGCGACGCCGTGCCTGCCCCGGATCCTGCTCCGACGCAGCCGGGTGCGCCGAGCACGCGTCCGAAGGGCGCCGCTCCGGGCGCCACCCCTGCCCCGGCTCGGGCCGGGACCCCCGGCCGGCCGCCGGCACGGCAGAAGCAAGCCGAGGCGCAGGCGAACCGTGACCGGCCGCGGTCCGTCATCAACGCCCGCCGCGACGGCGCCCCGGCTCCGAAGCAGCCAGGGGCCAGTACCTCGGCTCCGAAGCAGCAAGGGGCCAGTGCCCCGGCTGTGGGTCAGCCAAGGGCCGGCGCTCCGGCTGTGGGTCAGACTCCGGCTGGGACGCAGGCACCGCGTCAGCCGCGTTCGACCCAGGCGTCGCCGCCGCACCAGACGCCCGCCCCGTCGGCTCCTGCTCCGCGGCCGCCAGCTCCTGCTCCGCGGCCGTCAGCTCCTGCGCCGGATCCTGCGCCGCCGCAGGCTCCGGTTCCGCCTCGGGGTGCCGATCCGACCCCGAACGTGGAGACCCCGAAGCCGCGGCAGCGGCAGCGGCAGCGGCAGCGGCAGCGGGGCGAGGGGGACTGATCGTCCGATCGAGGGCGAGCGTGGAGGCCTGACGCACCCGGTGAGAACGATCATCCTCACCGGGTGCGTCGCCCTTTGAGCAGCGTGAGGAGAAGGAGGGGGCATGAGGCTCGGATCGAGGCTTCGCGGCGAGTTCCCGCGTGGCTGGTGGAGCTCGGCGCGATGGTGGGTCACCGGGATCCGTGAGCTGGCACTGAGTACTGCGGCGGCTGTGGCTACCGTGGTGTTCGTCGGCGAGATGGTGCGCGCCGTGCGGCATCGCGACGAGCCGAGGATCCTGGCGCGTCTGGCCGGCACGTTCGAGGGGTACGTGTCGGGCCTTCTGGTCAACGGCGCAGGCTTGGGCGTTTTGGTCACCATGGAGATCGAGGATGATCTGCCTGTGGTGCTGATGGTGCTGCTGTCTGGGTGGTGTCTGTCCAACATCGGCGTCAGCGCCGTGGTGCTCGTCGTGGTGGCCCAGTCGAGGATTCGGAGGCCAGAGGCATGGGCCGAACTCGATTTCGTCGAGCGGCATGCCCCGAAGTACGGCCAGCCGCCGGAGACGATCGAGGAATACCGGGCGCTGCACCTTCAGGAGTAGACGTCAGAGGCTTGACCAGCCGAGGAAGGACAGAACCCCGTGGGCGCGATGCCCACGGGGTTCTGCGCTGCTCGGCCGGCCGAGCGGGACGTCGACGCTACTTCTTGCACTTGGTCTTGAAGCCGTCCAGCAGAGCCTTGCCAGCATCGGAGTTGTCACGCACGTACGCGCTACCGCTGATGCTGATCGAGGTTTCGCTGGTTGCGATGGGCTCGCTGCCGGTCCGCTCGTTGCGGGTGTCGTCTCCGACGACCGTCCAGATGATCTGGGACTGATCCTTGTTGAACTCGCCGGTGCTGGTCACGCCCGGCTTCTGGTAGACACCATCGCAGTTGTACTCATGATGCGAGACACTGTTGCCCTTGACGACCAGCTGGCCGAGGTCGGACGTGCCGTTGATGTCCTTGACGTAGTAGGTACCGTCGAGCTTGCTGGCGCTGTCGCTGCTTCCGCCGCAGGCGGTGAGTATGAGTGAGCTCGCGGCCAGGGCCGCGATGGACACGGTCATCTTGGCCCGCGTCCTACGTGCAGTGCTGGTGATCCTCATGGCGTTTCCCCTTCGTTCGTCATTCAAGTCGGCTTGAGACACAAGGCCAGTCAAAATAACCTATGGATAGGTGACTTTGGCGGATCGCGACCGTCTGTCAGGTGCCTTATAGGAGGTTGTCGAGCCGATGCTCAGTCAGCGCTGGCGCGAACTCGGCCTGATTGAGCGCGTGTTCGCCGTCCCGGATGCGCCACTGCAGACGCTGCACGGGCGGGGCGTCTGCTTCTTGGACTGCCAAGGTCGCCGAGTTCACCCAGCTCTGCGTACGCTCCCTGCAGCTGTTCCTCGTGGTGTGCCGACCTGACCCTGAGGCGGCCAGCCCGCTCTTCCCACCCGCGCACCCGCGACTCGCGGTCGAGCCTGGTCTTCCCCGCGATCCAGGCACGAAGCTCGGTTGGGTCGACGTCACTCGGGAGCCCGGTGGCGAAAGGCCCCGCGGGTTCCGGCTCATGCGGCCTGCCGAGCTCTACGCTCTGCGCCGCGAGTTCTGCCACCCGAACTGGCCGACCTCAGACCCCGACCTTGAACGGCGGAAAGAAGCCCTGGAACGCGACGGGCCAACGGCGCTGCCCGCGCTGCGCGTCCAGTGGCAGTTCCAACGCGAGTTCGGTAGGGGGCCGGTGAAGCTCTTCCCACCAAAGTACGAATCCCATCGAAATCTCTCCCTCCCCGGATTCATCGCGGAGCTGCACACGGCGCTCCTCGCCACCCATGACCACGAGTACCTGTTCCCAGCGATCAGCGGCGGGCTGCTGGCCGACACAAACTTCAGCTACTCCTACTGGCGGCCGGTCGCGCGCGGGCGACCAGCCTCCGAGGAGTTCGCGAGGATTCGCCCGGGCCAGCCCCCGCTGGCCGTCTCCCGCCGCCCCCCTTCCAGAGGTCCCTGCGACCGCGTACGCCGGGAAGCGGCTGTACCTGCTTCGCCACGGCGGCAAGGAGTGGCTCGACGAAGATCGACACAGTCGCATCGCCGTGGAGACCCGCATGGGCCACGAGGTCGCCGGCGCCCCGCTCCACCCCTTCGCGTGAACCGGAAGCCGCTCGGGAACGTTCCCGGGCGGCTTCCGCGTCGTTGTGCCTGAGAGACCTGAAGAGACCGGAAGGCAAGCAAGCAGGGGGTGTCCCATGGGTCGAGTGGTGCTGGAGCGTTTTCCGGCCGGAAGTCCGCGGGGGAGCTGGCCCGCCGAGGAGTACGCGGCGCAGCGCATGCGGGAGGGGGTGCCGGCCGAGGTGGTCATGGACCTGGACAGCGATGCGTTCCTCGTCGTGGTCCGCCAGCGGGAGGCCCGTTCCGGTCACTGAGCGCCCGCGGGAAGATCCGGTCCGCGCACGCCCCTTGGCCTCGCGCCCGCACAGCCCCACACTGACCCGATGACTCAGCGTGTGGATCTCGCGACGGTAATGGACCGGCTGGCGATCGACGAGGTGGTCACGGGCTACGCGGTGGCCGTCGACGACGGCGACTGGACCGCCTACCGCGCCCTCTTCACCGCAGCCGGGCGGGTCGACTACAGCTCGGCGGGCGGGATCGAGGGCTCGGTGGGGGAGGTCGCGGACTGGCTCGCGGAGACCATGAAGCTCTTCCCCGTGCGTCAGCACCTGATCGTCAACCGGCTGGTCCGGCTGGAGGACCTGGGCGGTTCGCCCGGCGACAGCGCCGAGGTCCGGGCGGACTTCCTCAACCCGATGCGCCTGGCGGGGCCGGAGTCCGATCCCGCGGTCACCGCTCCCAACTTCGTCGCCGCCGGACGCTACGCCTTCGCGCTCGCCCGCACCCGTGACGGCTGGCGGCTCACCCGCGTCACCGTGCACGAGACGTGGCGGCACATGTCCGCCTGAGCCTGCCCGGCCCTGCACTGCCAGACTGGAAGCGGAGGCGCGCCATGATCGCGATGCGGAACGAGTGGATGCGTCGATGGCGCGCGCCCGCCGCGGTCGCCGCCGGAGCGCTGCCCGCCCTCGCCTTCCCCGCCCCCGCCCTCTGGTGGTTCGCCTACGTCGCCCTCGTGCCCTGGATGCTGCTGCTGAGGTCGGCCCCCACCGGGCGGCGGGCCGCCCTGGAGGGCTGGCTCGGCGGCGCGGGGTTCATCGTGGCCGTCCACCACTGGCTGCTGCCCAGCCTGCACGTCTTCCTGATTCCGGTGGCCGCGCTGCTGGGGCTGCTCTGGATCCCCTGGGCGCTCCTGGTGCGGAAGCTGCTCGGCGGGGTCCCGTCGGCCGGCCGGGCGGTGTCCGCGCTGGTCCTCGTACCGGCCGGATGGCTGCTGTCGGAGCTGGTCCGGTCCTGGCAGGGGCTGGGCGGGCCCTGGGGGCTGCTGGGGGCGAGCCAGTGGCAGGTGCCGCCCGCGCTGCGGCTGGCCTCCGTGGGCGGCGTGTGGCTGGTCAGCCTGCTGGTGGTGGCGGTGAACTGCGGCGTTGTGCTGCTGCTGGCGGTGCCGGGGGCGCGGATCCCGGCGGTGGCCGGGATCACGGGGTGCGCGGTACTGACGGCTGCGGTGTGGGTGTGGGCGGCGGGCCCGACGGAGTCCGGCCGGCTGCGCGTGGCCGTCGTACAGCCGGGCCCGGTGCCGGACGGCCCCGACAGCGCGGAGCGGCGGTTCGCGGCCGGTGAGCGGCTGACCCGGCCGCTGGCCGGGCAGCGGGTCGACCTCGTGGTGTGGGGCGAGAGCAGCGTCGGCGAGGACCTGACGGCCCGCCCGGACCTGGCCCGGCGTTTGGCCTCGCTGTCGGCGGAGGTCGGGGCCCCGCTGCTGGTGAACGTGGACGCGCGGCGGGCGGACCGGCCGGGGATCTACAAGAGCGCGGTGCTGGTGGGACCCGGCGGCCCCACCGGCGACCGGTACGACAAGATGCGGCTCGTCCCCTTCGGGGAGTACGTGCCGGCCCGGGCCCTGCTCGGCTGGGCCACCTCGGTCGGAAAGGCGGCCGGCGAGGACCGCGTGCCGGGCGCGGCCCCGGTGGTCATGGACCTGCCCGCGCGCCCGGACGGGGCCGGCGCCTCCCCCACCGGGGTCCGCCTGGGCCCCCTGGTCTGCTTCGAGTCGGCCTTCCCCGACATGAGCCGGCGCCTGACCCTCGACGGGGCCTCGCTGCTCATCGCCCAGTCTGCGACCTCCACCTTCCAGGAGAGCTGGGCCCCGGCCCAGCACGCCTCACTGGCCGCCCTGCGCGCCGCCGAGAACGGCCGCCCGATGGTGCACGCCACCCTCACGGGCATCAGCGTCGTGCACGGCCCCTCCGGCGAGCGGATCGGCGCGGCCCTGCCGACCTCCGCGAGCACGGCGGCGGTGTACGAGGTCCCGCTCGCCCGGGGCACGACCCTCTACGGCCGCTTCGGCGACTGGCCGGTGGGGGCCGCCCTCGCCGCGCTCGCGGTGTACTGCGCGGTGGCGGGCGTCGGTTCGCTCAGGAGGCCTGCTCCAGAGCCGACTCCACCACCTGCTCGCACAACCGGTGGGTGAGCAGCGCGTCCCGCGCGCTGAGGGTCTTGCCGGCCTCGACGGCCTCCAGGAAGTGGTCCACGACCTGCTCGATGCCGCGCTGGCGGGCGACGGGCACCCAGTCCCCGCGGCGCCGCACGGTCGGCTGGCCCTTGTGGTCGATGACCTCGGCGAGGTTGACGACCTGCCGCTTGGTGTCCCGGCCGGACACCTCCAGGATCTCCTCGGCGGAGCCGGACAGCCGGTTCATGATGCCGAGCGCGGTGAAGCCGTCACCGGACAGCTGGAGCACCACCTGGTGCATCAGCCCCTCGCGCACCACGGCCCGCACGTCGACGCGATCGGTCTCCCCCGGCAGCAGGAAGCGCAGGGTGTCGACGACGTGGATGAAGTCGTCCAAGACCAGCGTGCGCGGGTCCTCGGGCAGCCCGATCCGGTTCTTCTGCATGATGATCAGCTCGCGCGGGTGGTCGGCGCACTGCGCGTAGGCGGGCGCGTGTCGGCGGTTGAAGCCGACGGCGAGCGAGACCCCCTGCTCCTCGGCCAGTTCCACCAGCCGCACCGAGTCCGCGAGCTCGTAGGCGAGGGGCTTGTCCACGTACGTCGGCACGCCGGCCCGCAGCAGCCGCGTGACGATCTCGGGGTGGGCCGGGGTCGAGGCGTGCACGAAGGCCGCGTCGAGCCCCTCGGCGAGCAGCGCGTCGAGGTCGGTGTGCCGGCGCGCGGCGGGGACGTGGTGGATCGCGCCGACCCGCTCCAGCGTGGCGGGGGTACGGGTCTGCAGGTGCAGCTCGAGGCCCGGGCGGGTGGTGAGGACGGGCAGGTACGCCTTCTGCGCGATGTCGCCGAGTCCGATGCAGCCGACCTTCACCGGGAGACCTCCAGGTTGATCCTTGTGGGACTTCAGCAGCTTAATCCCTGGTGGCAAGGGCCCTGTTCACCGAGGATGTCCCTCATGACCACCAGTTCTGGATCACATCGCACCGAGCCCGCGACCACCGCCGACGAGCGGGACATGCTCGACGGCTGGCTCGACTACCACCGCGCGACCCTCGCCTGGAAGTGCGAGGGGCTCCAGGACGAGCAGCTGCGCCGCACCCCGCTCGCACCCTCCGAGCTGAGCCTCCTGGGCCTCGTACGGCACATGGCGGAGGTGGAGCGGTACTGGTTCCGGGAGATCATGCTCGGCGAGGACCTTCCCGAGCTGTACTGCACCGACGAGGACCCGGACGGCGACTTCCACTTCGCCGACGACACCACCTGGGCCGAGAACGAGCAGGTGTGGCAGACCGAGGTCGAACTGGCGCGGCAGGCCGCCGCCGGCCGTCCGCTGGACCTGCTGTCGCAGGCCGAGAGCCACCACCGCGGCGAGGTCTTCAGCCTGCGTTGGGTCTACACCCACATGATCGAGGAGTACGCGCGCCACAACGGCCACGCGGACCTGCTGCGCGAGCAGATAGACGGCGCCACGGGCGACTAGGGCCCCGCTTCCGGCCCGGGCGTGACCGAACCGGATCGGGCCGGATCCGCCGGACACCCCGCTCGCCGTCACCCGTGCGGGGTGAATATCCGCTCCGGGTTTTCGCAACGGGGTCCTCGCACAGCAGAGTTGCGCGGGTGCATCCAACCCGAACCACGACAACCCTGCTGCTCGGAGTCGCCTGTGCCGTCTCGGCCGTCTCCGGCTGTGTGAACGTGAGCCCCGGTCCCGTGCGGCCGGCGGCGGTCCCCGCCACCGGCGAGCCGCCCCGCCACGAGCCGCGCGGCAGGCCCGGGGCCGCACCCGTGGTCGTCCAGGCGCCCGCTCTGGAGGCGCTGAAGGCGGCTCCGGAGCAGCCCGCGCACCCGGTGGCCCCCGCACCCGCCCGGCCGGCCGCCCGGCAGCCCGGTCAGGGCGCCTCCGGCGGGCCCGTACCGGCCGTGCCGCCGGTCCCCGACATCCCGGAGCCGCCGAAGCCTGCCGGGCCCGCCTCCGGGCGGCCTGGCGGCCGCCCCGAGCATTCCCGGCGCGATGCCGAGGTGGAGCGCGAGCTGGTACGGAAGCTGCCGGTGCGGCCGGCCGACGTGTGCGCGCTGGGCCGCCGGCACGGCCGCTGGCACCCGGACAGCCCGGAGGCCCGCATCTGCGCGGGCGTGCGCGACGGCTGACCGCCGGGGCCTGTCATGCGGGATCGGGGCGGGACGCGGCGCCCTACGGGGACTGCTCGGGAAACGGCCGGGGCCCGGCGCCCGGTTCCGTGGCCAGGCGCCGCTCCAGCCGTGCGATGGCCTCCCGCACGCCGTTCCCGTACCCGTCGTCCGGGAGGGCCCCGGTGGCCGCCCGGGCCCGCGCCAGGTGGACCCGGGCGGCCTCCGGACGCTGCAGCTTCACGTAGTCGGCGGCCAGGCTGAGGTGCAGGGACGGGTAGAACACGCGCATCGCGAGATGCGGCTCCCGCGGCGCCCTCCCCCCGTCCCGGGCCCCGGTGACGGGCGGGTCGCGCAGGGCTTCGGCGGCGGTCAGGGCCCGCAGGTCCCAGGCCAGTTCGTCGGCGGGATCGTCCTGGGCGTCGGCCATGTAGTGGGCGAGGGTGCAGCGGTGGAGGTCGTCCCCCTCCTCGCCGATCTCCGACCAGATCGCGCCGAGCCGGTTGCGGGCCTCCTCGCGGTCCCCGGCGTGCAGCAGGATGACCGCCTGGCCGATCCTGGTCATGACGGCGTCCTCCGACGCCTCCTGCTGCTCCGTCACCGCGGCCTCCGGCTTGCTCCGCCAGACCTGCTCCGGGTCTGATCATCACGAAGCTAGCCGGAGGTGGCGGCAATGGCGCCGAGGCGCGGTGTGGCGTCAGCCGAGGTCCGGGATCCGCCAGTCGATCGGCTCATGGCCCTGCGCGGCGATGGCCTCGTTGATCTGCGTGAAGGGCCGGGATCCGAAGAACTTCTTGGCCGACAGCGGGGAGGGGTGGGCCCCCTTGACCACGACGTGCCGCTCCTCGTCGATCAGCGGGATCTTCTTCTGGGCGTAGGCGCCCCACAGGACGAAGACGGCCGGGTCGGGCCGCTCGGACACCGCGCGGATCACGGCGTCGGTGAACTTCTCCCAGCCCTTGCCCTTGTGCGAATTGGGCTCGGCCTCCCGGACGGTGAGGACCGCGTTGAGCAGCAGGACGCCCTGCTGCGCCCACGGCATCAGGTACCCGTTGTCCGGGACCGGCAGGCCGAGCTCCTCCTTCATCTCCTTGTAGATGTTGCGCAGCGACGGCGGGGTCTTGACCCCGGGCTGCACGGAGAAGCACAGGCCGTGCCCCTGGCCGGCCCCGTGGTAGGGGTCCTGGCCCAGGACGAGCACCTTCACCTGGTCGAAGGGAGTGGCCTCCAGGGCGGCGAACACCTGCTCGCGGGGCGGGTAGACCGGCCCGTTCGCCCGTTCCTTCTCGACGAACTCGGTGAGTTCTTTGAAGTAGGGCTGGTCCAGCTCCCCGCCGAGGACGGGAAGCCAGGACTCGGGCAGCATCTGGGTCACGGCGAAAACCTCCGGTACAAGTTCGTGCAACTGCTCCAGAACCTACCGGGGGCCACTGACAACGCGTCGGCCGCCCGGGGCGGCTGCCCCGGGCGGGGTCGCTACCAGCTGGTCTTGCGGTACAGCTCCCACATCTGCATGGCGGTCTGCGGGTCCAGCGCGCGCTCGGCGCCGGCGATGTCCTCCTGCGCGGCGACGTACAGCTTGCCCTGCCACAGGGGCAGCAGCCGGACGTCCTCGGCGAAGATCTGCTGTGCCTTCTCGAACTGCTGGACCCCGGCGGAGCGGTCGCCGTCGCGGCGGGACTTGGGCAGCAGGTCGGTCAGGATCTCCGCGGGCTCGTACGGGGTACCGACCGCGTTCTCCTTGCCGACGAACGGCGCGATGAAGTTGTCCGGGTCCGGGAAGTCGGGGAACCAGCCTCGGCCGAAGATCGGGTACTCCTGGCCCTTGTAGCCCTCCTGGAAGGCCTTCCAGGGCTGGCTGCGCAGGGTGATCCGGAAGAGCTGGCTCTCGTCCAGCTGCCGCTTGAGCTCGGTGAACTCCTCGGCGGTGGAGGAGCCGTACCGGTCGGTGGTGTACCAGAAGGTCAGGTCGACCGGCGTGGGGACCCCGGCGTCCTTGAGGATCTTCTTGGCCTTGGCGGCGTCCGCGGCGCCGTACTTGTCGTAGAACGGCGTCTTGTGGCCGACCACGCCCTTGGGAACCATCGAGTACAGCGGCTCCGCGGTGCCCTGGTAGACCTTGGAGACGAGGGTCCCGCGGTCGACGGTCTGGGCGATCGCCTGGCGGACCGCGAGCTTGTTGACGGCCGGGTCCTTGGGGTTGAAGACCAGGTAGCGGATCTCGGCGCCGACGTTCTCGACGACCTGGACGCCCTGCGCGTGCGCGGCGGGGGTCTGCAGGTCCGTGATCTCCGTGGCCGACAGGCCTCGGTAGGTGGCGTCGATCTCCTTGGCCTTCAGGGCCGAGACCATCTTCTGGGAGTCCTGGAAGTAGCGGATGGTCACCGCCTTGTTACGGCGGTTGGCGAAGCCCGCGTAGGTCCCGTTGTTGCCGAGGACGGCCTCGCTGCCCTCCTTGTACGACTCGAGCACGTACGGGCCGGAGCCGGTGATCTTGCCGTCCTGGCGCACCTTGTCGGCGGGGTAGTCCTTGGGCGCGACCAGCGAGGCGGCGGGCGAGCCGAGGACGTACGGGAAGGTGGCGTCCGAGGTGTTCAGGTGGAAGACGACCGTCTGGGCGTCCGGCGTCTCGATCTTGTCGAGGCTGCCGAAGAGGTCCTTCGGGCCGACCTTGGAGCCGATCGTCTTGATGCGGTCGAGGGAGTACTTGACGGCCTTGGCGTCGAGCGGCTCGCCGTTGGAGAACTTCAGGCCCTTGCGCAGGGTGCACCGGTAGGCCTGGCTCGCGCCGTCCGTGAACTCGCAGCTCTGTGCGGCGTCGGGCTGGGGCTTGGTGGAGCCCGTGGGGAACGCCAGCAGCGTCTGGTAGACGTTCCGGTACAGCTCCCAGGAGCCGTCCCACGCCGCGGCGGGATCGAGGGTGCTCGGTGCGCTCGTGGTGCCGACGACGATCCTCTTGGCGTCGTCGTCGTGGTCCTCCGACAGCAGGCCGCATCCGGCGAGCAGGGATATGGACGCAAGGGCCGCAGTGATCTGCAGGCATCTGGTCCGGTTGAACACGTGCACGCTCCTCGATCAGCCAGGGGTGCGGCAGACCCTACCGCAGTGCCCCACGAATCCAATGGGGTGGTTTCGTGGGGCACTTGACCGGTTCCGTGCACATTCGATACACATTTACCTCCCTTTCGGAGGGAAATGTGTCCGGTTATCGGTCAGTGCACTCCAGCATTGAGGAACATCCCACCGTCGACCACCAGAGTTTGGCCCGTGATCCATTCCGCTTGTGCAGATGTAAGAAACGCGGCGGCCCCTCCGATGTCCTCCGGGTGCCCCAGCCGGCCGAGCGGATAGGCGGCCGCGGCCTCCTGCTCCCGGCCCTCGTAGAGCGCCTGCGCGAACTTGGTCTTGACCACCGCGGGGGCGATCGCGTTGACCCGGACACCCGGTGCCATCTCGTGGGCGAGCTGGAGGGTGAGGTTGACCATGGCGGCCTTGCTCATCCCGTACGCCCCGATGAAGGGCGAGGCCGAGACGCCGGCGATCGAGGCGATGTTCACGATCGCTCCGCCGTTGTCCTTCTGCCAGGCGTGCCAGGTCCGCTGGGCGAAGCCGAGCGCCGAGATCACATTGGTCTCGAAGACCTTGCGGGCGACCCCGAGGTCCAGGTCCGCGATCGGCCCGAAGACCGGATTGGTGCCCGCGTTGTTCACCAGGAAGTCGACGCGGCCGAAGGCCTCCATCGTGCACTCGACGGCGACGGCCTGGTGGGCCTCGTCGTGCGCCTTGCCGGCGACCCCGATCACCCGGTCCGCACCGAGCCGCTCGACGGCCTCCTTGAGTGCCTCCTCGTTGCGCCCGGTGATGCAGACCCGGTCGCCGCGGGCGACCAGCGCCTCGGCGATGCCGTAGCCGATGCCCCGGCTCGCCCCGGTGATGAGCGCGACCTTGCCGCTGTCGATACCGTCGTACGTCATGACGTGCGCCTGCCTCTCGTGATCTCTTCGCTCGTCAGTTGAGCGGGCCGCCGGCGACGTACATGACCTGGCCGGAGACGAAGCCGGCCGCCTCGCCGGTGAAGAAGGCGATGGCATTGGCGATGTCGTCCGGGCGGCCGACGCGCTGGACGGGGATCTGGGTGGCGGCCGCCGCCTGGAAGTCCTCGAAGCCCATGCCGACGCGGGCGGCCGTCTGGGCGGTCATCTCGGTGACGATGAAACCGGGGGCGACGGCGTTGGCGGTGACCCCGAACTTGCCGAGCTCGATGGCCAGGGTCTTGGTGAAGCCCTGCAGGCCGGCCTTGGCCGCGGAGTAGTTGACCTGGCCGCGGTTGCCGAGCGCCGAGCTGCTGGAGAGGTTCACGATGCGGCCGAACTTGGCCTCCACCATGTACTTCTGACAGGCCTTGGACATCAGGAAGGCACCGCGCAGGTGCACGTTCATGACGGTGTCCCAGTCGGTCTCGCTCATCTTGAAGAGCAGGTTGTCGCGCAGCACGCCGGCGTTGTTGACCAGGATGGTCGGGGCGCCGAGCTCGCTCGCGACGCGCGCGACGGCGGCCTCCACCTGCGCGCCGTCGGAGACGTCGCAGCCGACCGCCAGGGCCTTGCCCCCGGCCGCCGTGATCGCCTCCACGGTGTCCTTGCAGGCCGCCTCGTCGAGGTCGAGTACGGCGACGGCCCGGCCCTCGGCGGCCAGGCGTACGGCGGTGGCCGCGCCGATGCCCCGGGCCGCCCCGGTCACGATCGCGACGCGCTGCTCGGTGGTGGACATGCTGGATCTCCTCGCCCTTGAGAGACGGCCGCCCAGAGGTGAGCAACCGCTTAGTAGCTTCAGCTGAGGAGACGCTAGGAGCCCCGGCACCCGGTGTCAACGGCGGCACTTCGGGACGCGCCACCGTTCGAGGTGCCGGGGCGCATTCAGCCCCGCCGGCGTTTGAGGCGCGGCATCCGGGGCAGCGCCCCGCCAACGGCGCCGCACCGGCCCACCGGCGGGACCGGCGACCAGTGGTCAGCGGACCAGCAGGTCGAGCAGCCGCTCCACTTCCGCCGCGGGGTCGGCCGTCAGGCCGGTGTGCACCGGACCCGGCTGCACCACCGTGCTCCGCGGGGCGATCAGCCACCGGAACCGCCGCCCGGCGTCGTCCCCCGCCGCCTGCCCGGCGGACTCCCCGCCCGCACACACGCCCTCGACCCCGCGCAGCGCCGCCCGCACCCCGGCCACATCGGCCCGGGGATCCAGCGCGAGGAGCTTCGCCTCGTCGAGATGGGTGCGCGCCGCCACGTACGCGTGGGCCCGGCAGTAGACGATCACACCGGCGTTGAAGCACTCGCCCCGTTCCATCCGGGGCACCACCCGCACCAGCGCGTACTCGAACACGTCCCGCTTGGTCACTCGTCGTCGCTCTTCTTCTTGTGGGGCAGGGGGGCGAGGCGTTCGGCCAGCCAGCCCGGCGGACCGGACCGCTGCTTGACCTCGGCCTCCATGGTGATCCTCTCGTGGATCGTGGCCGCGCGCGGCAGCAACGCCTCCACGTAGGCGCGGCGCAGCGCGTCGGTGGAGTCGAAGCCCGGCTCGTCGACCAGCCATTCGTCGGGGACGTCGGCCGCGACCTCCGTCAGCAGTTCCTCGGTGACCAGCGGCGCGAGGGCCGCGGCCGCGGCCTCGATGTCCGGGCCCACGGGGGCCAGTACGTGGTCGGAGGCGTTGTAGGGCTTGGCGGCCGCGGCCGTGGCGGTCGGCCAGTTGTGGTGCCAGATCATGGTGGCGCCGTGGTCGATGAGCCAGAGGTCCCCGTGCCAGACCAGCATGTTCGGGTTGCGCCAGGACCGGTCGACGTTGTTGATGAGGGCGTCGAACCAGACCACGCGTCCCGCCTCGACCGGGTCCACCTGGTAGGCGAGCGGGTCGAAGCCGATCGAGCCGGGCAGGTAGTCCATGCCGAGGTTGAGTCCGCCGCTGGCCTTGAGCAGCTCCTGGACCTCCTGGTCGGGCTCGCCGAGCCCGATGACGGGGTCGAGCTGCATCTGGACCAGGGTCGGGACGCGCAGCCCCAGCCGCTGGGCCAGGCGGCCGCAGATGACCTCGGCGACCAGGGTCTTGCGGCCCTGGCCGGCTCCGGTGAATTTCATGACGTAGGTACCGAGGTCGTCGGCCTCGACGATTCCCGGGAGCGAGCCGCCCTCACGCAGGGGCGTGACGTAACGGGTCGCGATCACTTCGGACAGCATCCGCCCAGGTTACGGGGATCAGTGGACGGGGCCCACTGCTCGAGGAGGTCTTCGGCCGTGGTGATGGACGCCACGAGTGCGAGGGAGTTGCGGATCACCTCGGCGGTGCAGGAGGCGGGCACCCCGGCTATCGCGTCGGCGGGGACCACGACCTGGTAGCCGAGGTTCACGGCGTCGAAGACGGTGTTGGGGATGGCGATGTTGGAGGAGACGCCGGTGACGACGAGGGTGCGGATGCCGAGGTTGCGCAGCAGGGGGTCGAGATCGGTGCCGGCCATCGGGGAGAGCCCGTGCAGCCGGCGGACCACCAGGTCCTGCCCGGCGACGACGATGGGGGCGGCGACCTCCACGGCCCGGCTTCCGGTCAGTTGGCGCACGGACAGCCTTCCCGCAGCCCGGAACAGCCGGGCGTTGGTGTTCGCACCGAGCCCGTCGGGCCGCCGCTCCGCGACGGCGTGCAGCACCTGTACGCCGGCCCCGCGCGCGGCGTCGACCAGTGCGGCCACCCGCCCCAGCATCCCGGAGTCCCGGGCCTCCTTGGCGAGCTCGGGAAGCGCGCTCTCCTCGCCCACGACACCGTTCTGGCACTCGACGGTGAGCAGCGCGGTGGTGGCGGGATCGAGAACGGGCATGGCTCCCCCTGGCGTGGCGACGGAAGAGCCCTCATGATTCCTGACACACAGTCAGATGTGAAGGGGTGCAGGACGGATGGACGAGTCACGAACCGGAAGCCCGCAGCGGCGGGGCCGGCGCATCATGATGAGCGACGCGGAAGTGGACTCCTTCCTGCGCGAGCAGAAGACCTGCCGTGTCGCGACGGTCTCCCCCAACGGGCGTCCGCACGTGGGCGCCCTGTGGTTCGCCTGGGACGGCGGATCGCTGTGGCTGTACTCGATCACGCGCAGCCGCCGCTGGTCCGATCTGCGCAAGGATCCGCGGATCTCCGTGGTCGTCGACTCGGGCGAGTCGTACGACGAACTGCGCGGGGTGGAGCTGTCCGGCAGCGCCGTCTTCGTGGGCGAGGCCCCGCGCACCGGCGAGCCGTGCCCCGAACTGGCGGAGGCGGAGCGGATCTTCCCCGTCAAGAACTTCGGCATCGAGGAGATGCCGCACGACGGGCGGCACGCCTGGATCCGCCTGACCCCCGACTCGATCGTCTCCTGGGACTTCCGCAAGCTGTAGAGCGGGGGCCGGGCGGGCGGACTACGGGAGTCCGGCGGCCGCCTCCCGCAGGGCGTCGACGGCGGCCCGGATCGAGGGCCGCCGGTCGGCGTCCGCGCGCCAGACGGCGTACACGTGGCGGCGTACGGAGTCGCAGACCGGCAGCAGCCGCACCCCCGGCGGCACCGGGCCGCGGCCCAGCCTCGGCGCCACGCACACGCCGAGTCCGGCCTCCACGAAGGCCAGCTGGGTGTGGTGCTCCTCGGCGATGTGCGCGATGCGCGGCTCGACGCCCGTGCCGCGCAGGGTGAAGACCAGCCACTCGTGGCAGAACTGCCCCTCGTTCCAGGAGATCCAGTCGTCGTCGGCGAAGTCGGCGAGCGAGATCCTGCTCCGGTCGGCCAGCGGGTGACCGGCCGGGACCGCGATGTCGACGGAGTCGTCCAGCAGGTGGGTCCGGGTGAGCTCGGCGGGCACCGGCATCCGCTTGTTGTGCCAGTCGATGGCCAGCGCCAGGTCCAGGTCCCCGCGCACGACGGCGGCCATGCTCTCCTCGGGCTCCTGCTCGCGCACCCGGGCCCGCACGTCCGGGTGCCCGGCGCGCAGCGCGGACAGGGCCTGCGGCAGCAGCCCGCGCATGGCGGTCGGGAAGGCGCCGATCCGCAGCTCGCCGACGGCGCACCCGCGCTGGGCCTCGACGTCGGCCTGGGCGAGCTCCACCTGGGAGATGATCCGGGCCGCGTGATCGGCGAGCAGCCGCCCGGCGTCGGTGAGCCGGACCCCGCGCCCGTTCTTGGCCAGCAGCGGCTGGCCGACCTCGCGCTCCAGCTTCGCCATCTGCTGGGACACGGCGGAGGTGGTGACGTGGAGCCCGTCGGCCGCGCCGCTGACCGAGCCGTGGCGGGCGAGGGCATCGAGGGTGCGCAGGCGCTCCAGGTTCAACATGTAAGCAATGCTACGCCGTGGGCTGGAGAAACTTTCGCTTGTCCTACGAAGTTGACGCGAGCACAGTAAAGGCCATGAGCGCACCGACAGCCCCGCGGCCCACCCTCTCCACCACCGCCACCCTCCCTTCGAGCGCCACCACGGCCGCCACCGCCGCCGGCCGGCGCACCAGGCTCCTCGACTGGCGCGTCCGGTTCGCGGTCCTCTCGGTCGTCTGGGGCTTCAGCTTCCTCCTGATCAAGGTCGGCACGGAAGCGTACGCACCCTTCCAAGTGGCCCTGGGCCGGGTCCTGTTCGGCGCGCTCGCCCTCCTCGCCGTGCTGCTGGTCCGCCGGGAGAAGCTGCCCCGGGGCCTGCGCACCTGGGGCCACCTCAGCGTGGCCGCGCTCCTGCTCAACACCCTCCCGTTCTCCCTCTTCGCGTACGCGGAGCTGAGCATCCCCTCCACCCTGGCGGGCATCTGCAACGCGACCTCCCCGCTGTGGGGCATGGCGCTGTCGATGGTCGCCCTGTCCGAGGACCGCCCCACGCGCCGCCGCTTCGCGGGCCTGGGCCTGGGCTTCCTCGGCGTCCTCATCGTCCTCGGCGCCTGGCAGGGCTTCGCCGGCGTCGACGCCCGGGGCACCGCGCTCGCCCTGCTGGCCTCGCTCTGCTACCCCATCGGCTGGATCTACGTCCGCCGCACGCTGTCCGGTGCCCCGGGCTCCCCGGTCGCCCTGACCGGCGGCCAGCTCATGGTCTCCACGCTCCAGCTCTCGCTGGTCAGCGTCCTCTTCACCGCGGCGCCGACCTCGTTCCCGCTCTGGCCGACCCTCTCGGTGATCGCCCTGGGCGCCCTCGGCACGGGCATGGCCCTGCAGATGCAGTACGGCCTGGTGACGGAGGTCGGCCCGACCACCGCCCAGATGGTCACCTACTTCATCCCGGTCATCGCCACCGCGGCGGGCGTCCTGGTCCTCGGCGAGCAGCTGCACTGGAACACCCCGGTCGGCGCCGCGATCGTCCTGGCCGGAGCCGCCCTCAGCCAGACCCGCCCCGGGGCCCGGAAGCCCGTCTGACCAGTGCTAATGTCCGGGCGATCAGCACATCGCCCGGAGGCACTCCTTGAGCTTGGCCGTCGTCCTGCTGACCGTCGGACCCACCGCGATCGTCGCGGGCGGCGGGGTCGCGCTGAACATCCGCGGCGCCGCCGCCGCGCTGGAGCGCTGGGCAGCCGCCAACGCCGAGCTCGCGATGCACGCCCGGGGAGATCTCGGCCCGCCCCGGCGGGTCGCCTCCGCCGTGTTCTACCGCTACCTGGGCTCGGTGATCGCCCTGTGCGGAGTCGTCTTCAGCCTGGGCGGCCTGCTCGAACTCGCCTGACCCCGGCCCGCCCGGACCGCCTCCCGCAGTCCTGTCGGCAGGACCGGGCCGGGCCGGGCGACACCGGGCCGCGGGGCCGGGTGCCGCCGGGCCCGGTCAGTCGTTCCGCCCGCCCGCCACCCCCGTACGGACGGCCGCGGCCACGGCGTCCGCCAGGCCCGGCACCTCCGAGACCCCCAGCTGCGACACGGTCAGCCGTACTCCCGGTCCCGCCTCGACCCGGAAGATCGCCCCGGGGGCGACCGCCCATCCCGCGGCGAGCAGCCTCGTGACCACCACCGTCTCGTCGGCCACCGGCACCCACACGTTCAGTCCGCTCCGGCCGTGCGCCCGCACCCCGCGCTCCCGCAGGGCCGCGACCAGGGCGTCCCGCCGCTCCCCGTACGCGCGGGCCACCGCGGCGGGGTCCACGGAGTCCGAGGTCCACAGCTCCACCACCGCGTGCTGGAGCAGCCGGCTCACCCAGCCCGGGCCCAGCCGCTGGCGTCCGCGTACGCGATCCAGGGTCACGGCGTCGCCCGTGAGCACGGCGAGCCGCAGGTCGGGCCCGTAGGCCTTCGCCGTGGACCGGATCAGCGCCCAGTGGGCGGTCACCCCGCCCAGCGGGTGCAGCGGCAGGTCGACGATCCCGTGGCCGTGGTCGTCCTCGATGAGCAGCACCCCGGGGTGGCGCGCCAGCAGTTCCCGCAGCTCCTCCGACCTCTCCGCGCTCACCGCGGCGCCGGTCGGGTTCTGCGCCCGCGAGGTCACCACCAGCGCCCGGGCCCCGGCGGCGAGCGCCCGGGCCACCGCGTCGGCCCGTGGCCCGTCGTCGTCCACCGCGACCGGCAGCACCCGTAGGCCCAGCGCCGGGACCAGGTCGAGCGAGCCTCCCCAGCCCGGGTCCTCGACCGCCACTGCGTCGCCCGGCCGCAGGTGGGCGACGAGCACCCGTTCCATCGCGTCCAGCGCTCCCGAGGTCACCGCCACCGGGCCGGGCGGCACGCCGTCCGCATCGAAGTCCGCCCGGGCGAGCCGGGCCAGGTCCGGCGTGACCGGGTCCGCTCCGTAGAGGGTCGGGGCCTGCGCGTACCGCCGGGCCGCGGCCGCCAGCGCCCCGTCCAGGGCGGGGAGCAGCGACACGTCCGGATTGCCCTCCGCGATGTCGCGCACGCCCGCCGGCACCACCATCCGCAGCGCGTCCCGCGGGGTGCTGGAGGGGCGGGGCCGCACCCTGCTTCCCCGCCGCCCGTCGGTTTCGATGACCCCGCGCTCGCGCAGTGTCCTGTAGGCAGCCGCCACGGTGTTGGGGTTGACGCCCAGTTCGCCCGCCAGCTCCCGCATCGGGGGCAGCAGCGATCCGGGCGGCAGCGCGCCCGATGCCACGCCGGCCTCGACGCTGGCCGCGATATCCGCTGTGCCCCGCCCTGTGATCCGATACTCTACTAGCACAAACCCAAGTATGCACTAGTGCAATGGAGTCGGCAATGACCGCCACGCCCGCCACGGGGACGACGACCGAGAGCACCGGGACGACCGGCGCGTACGAGCCCACCGACCGCACGGTCCCCACCCGGTCCCGCGACCGGGCGCGCTACGACCGCGAGACGGTGCACTCGATACTCGACGAGGCCTACATCTGCCACCTGGGCTTCGTCCGCGACGGCGCTCCCGTCGTCCTGCCCACGCTGTTCGCCCGGGTCGGCGAAGCGATCTACATGCACGGCTCGACCGGCTCCCGCCCCCTGCTCGCGGCCGGCAAGGCCGATCCGGGCCTGGCCGTCTGCGTGACCGTGACCCACGTCGACGGTCTCGTGCTGGCCCGCTCGGCCTTCCACCACTCGCTCAACTACCGCTCGGTGATCGTGCACGGCACCGCCCACCAGGTCACCGACGAGGCGGAGTGCCGGATGGCCCTGGACGCCCTGGTCGACTCCGCCGTCCCGGGCCGCTCCGCCGACATCCGGCCCGCCAACGCCAGGGAACTCGCCGCCACGGCGGTGATCCGCGTGGATCTGACCGAGGTGTCCGCGAAGCTGCGTACCGGTCCGAGCAACGACGACGCCGAGGACCTGGGCCTGCCGTACTGGGCGGGCGTGGTCCCGGTCGCCCCCGCGTTCGGCGCTCCGGTGCCCGCCGCGGACCTGGCCCCCGGCATCACCGTTCCGGACTACATCACCGCGCTCTGAGGACTCCGCTGCACGGCGGTGGGTGCGGCCTCCTCCGGACGGCGCGATTCCGCCGCGATGAGGGCGCCCACCGCCGTCAGCAGCAGTACGGTGCCCAGCACCACGGCGGCGGTCAGCCGCTCCCCGAGCAGCAGGACGGCGATCGCCGCTGCGCTCACCGGCTCGATCAGCATGATCACCGAGACGGTGGCGGCCCGTACGGCGGCCGCCCCGGTGAAGTAGAGCGCGTACGCCAGCGCCGTCGGCACGGTGGCCACGTACACGAGCAGCCAGAGCACCCGTCCGAGATCGGCGGTGTGCGGCAACAGCCCCTCCACCGCGGCCAGCGGGAGCAGGCACACCGTGCCCACCGCGACCGACCACGCGGTGGTCACCAGCGGGTCCCCGCCGGCGCCGCGCTGCCCGAGCCAGCGGGCCCGCAGGGTCATCGCCGCGTAGCCGGCGGCGGACAGCAGGGCCCAGCCGACGCCGAGCGGCCGCACCTCGCCGCCCCCGCTGCCCAGCACCAGGACGGCGAGCCCCGCCAGCGCGCCGAGGACGGCGGCCGCGCCGCCGCGGCCGAGCCGCTCGCCCATCCAGTACCGGGCCCCGAGCGCGATGAGCACGGGACCGGCGCCGAGCGTGACCACGGTGCCCACCGCGAGGCCCGTCTCGCGCACCGCGGCGAAGTACGCGGCCTGGAAGAGGGTGAACAGCAGCCCGGTGCCGATCAGCGATCCCGCCGAGGGCCGCGTCCGTCCCGGCCCGGTACGGGACCCCCGTACGGCGAGCACCCCCAGCAGCACCACGAGCCCGCCCGCGCACCGCCAGAACGACAGGGCGAGCGGGCCGAGGTCACTGGCCAGGAAGAGGAGTGAGGCGGCCGCCCCGGCGGTGCCCCAGGCGGCTCCGGCGACGACGAGGTACAGCAGACTGCGCCCGGCAGCGGGCGAATGGTTCGACACGAGACTCTCCGCGCATGCGTGAAGGATGAAAGAAGCAGGTCATCGCTTCGCGGGCAGCGCGAACCGGCCCGGGAACCCCCGGGCCGGGTCATGATCGTCGAGGCGCCGCCCGCGCTAGGCGGCGGGAGGCGGAAGCACGGTCGAATGCATGATCGCCACCCTAGGCCGTCGTGGTCTCGCGGTCCAGGAGGGCCGGACCGCCCACGGCGGGCGGGACCGGAGGAACCGGCGGGGCCGGCCGGGAGGACTGGGCGATGAAGGCCCCGCCCAGCACCAGTGCGCCACCGACGATCTGCCAGGTCGAGAGGTACTCGCCGAGCAGGATCCAGGCCAGCACGGTGGCGACGACCGCCTCCAGGAAGGCCACCACGCCCGCCACCTGCGGCGAGAGCTTGCGCACCGAGACCACGCCGGTCAGATACGCGAAGACGGTCGCGACCAGCACCACCCAGGCGAGCAGCACCGGCGCGGGCATCATCGTGCCGCCCACGGAGGCCTGGCCGCCCAGCACCTGCCAGTCGATCTCCCACGGCCGGGCGATCACCGTCATCACCAGGGCGCCGACGAGCATGCCGTACGCGATCACCCCGAGCGGGTCGGGGGCGTCGTCCCCGTCGGCGCCCTGGTCGGCGAAGACGAAGTAGAAGGCCTGGCAGCAGGCCGCGGCGAGGCCGAAGAGCACGCCGAGCGGGTCCAGGCTCAGCCCGGCCCAGATCTCGACCACGCAGGCCAGGCCCACGACGGCCACGGCCGCGCCGGCGGCCGCGCCCCGCGTCACGGGCTTGCGCTGCACGAAGCGGATGTAGCCGAGCAGCAGCGCCGGGCCCAGGTACTCCAGCAGCAGGGCCACGCCGACCGGGATCCGGGACAGGGAGGCGAAGTAGAAGGCCTGCACACCCGCGACGGCGATCAGTCCGAAGCCGGCCAGCAGCAGGGGCTTGCGCAGGACGAGGTCACGGTGGCGCCAGGCCAGCGGGGACAGCACGAGCGCTGCCCCGGCCACCCTGAGCCAGACCATGTGGAGGGGGTCCAGACCCGCCTCGATCAGCGGCTTCGCCGCAACTCCGGAACCACCGAACGCGAACGCCGAGACGAGGGCGAGGCCCAGGCCGGCGTTTTTCCCTGACGCTTGCATCCCGCCATCATGACAGGGTCGGTCAGTACCGTCACGGCGGTGACGCCTGTTGAGACGGAGTCGATATCGCGACCCGCCGGCCCCCACGGTTTCTGACAGGTCGTCAGTATTGAATGTTCCGCCCGCCGGGGCTACCTTCCGCCGCACGTACCCGACGAGAAGGGGTGGTCGCATGGCTGAAGTCACCGCGGAATCACGCATCGAGGCGCCCGCCGCGATGCTCTGGTCCCGGCTCACGGACTGGGACGCGTACGGCCAGTGGAGCATGACCCACACGAACTTCCCGAAGGGCGGACCGGAGACCCTCGCGATCGGATCCACCTTCGCCGAGAACATGAAGATGATGGGCTTCCCGGCCGAGATCCTCTGGACCGTCTCGGAACTGGAGGACGAGCGCCTCTTCGCCATCACCGGCAAGGGCCCGATGGGCGTGGCCGTCCTGACGCGGTACACCCTGATCCCGGATGGCGGGGCCACCACGGTCCGCATCGACGGAGAGTTCACCGGGGCCGCCGTCTCGCTGATGGCGGGCAAGCTCAAGGACTCGGCCACCGCCGCGCTGAACGAGTCGCTGCGCAAGCTGGCCGCCCTGGTGGCCTGACCGCCCGCCTCCCACCCCGTACGCGTCAGCGCGCCCCGCGAGAGGACTCGCGGGGCGCGCTGCGTGGAGCCGGGGCCTTCCGGCCCTCAGTGCTCGTCGGCCAGGATCAGGTAGAGCTTCTTGCGGGCGTCGTTGATGACCCCGAGCGCCTTCTCGCGCTGCTCGGGCGAGCCGGTCTTGAAGACCTGCCCGAAGGCCTCCATCAGGCCGATTCCGGCCGTCCGGACCTCGTGCATCGCCTCGAAGTCGAAACCGCGCCCGGCGTCGGCCCACGGCGCGTCCGGGCCCGACTCGGCCTCGGTGCGGCCGGCGTCGGTGAGCGTGAACAGCTTCTTGCCGCCCTCGCTCTCATTCGTGATGAGCCCCTCGTCCTCGAGCAGCTGCAGGGTCGGGTAGACCGAGCCCGGGCTGGGCTTCCAGGCCCCGCCGCTGCGCTCACCAATCTCCTGGATCATCTCGTAGCCGTGCATCGGCCGGTCGGCGAGCAGCGCCAGGATCGAGGCGCGCACGTCACCGCGCCGGGCCCGGCCGCCGCCCCGCCCACCGCGCCCGCCGCGGCCTCCGAAGGGCCCGCCGCCGAAGGGCGGCCCGAACGGCCCGAAGGCGGCGCGCAGCCCCCTGAACTCCTCCCGACGGTCCGGCCCGCAGTGGCCGTGACCCCGTCCGTGCTCATGCCCGTGGTCGTGCTGTCCGCGTGAACGCATGACTGCGCTCCTTTCGTCACTTTGTCGTTCCTTCGTCATCGGTTGTCCGATGACTCAACTATCGTTGATCCATCGCGATGCGTCAACGATATATCGGAACCTGTCGTCAACGATCGAGGGTGCGACGGCCGGTCCAGTCACCCCGGATTGGCCTTTGTCGGTGATCGGCGAACCGTCCTACCGTCGCCCCATGCGCATCCGAATCGTCGACGCCTTCACCGACCGGCCCTTCCACGGGAACCCCGCCGGAGTCCTGCTCCTCGACACCGCCTTCCCCCCGGACGCCTGGCTCCAGCAGGTCGCTTCCGAGGTGAACCTCTCCGAGACCGCCTTCGCCCATCCCCTGCCGCCCGGCGGGGACGCCGACTGGGCGCTGCGCTGGTTCACCCCGGCCGCCGAGGTCGACATGTGCGGCCACGGCACGCTCGCCACGGCGCACGTCCTGGCCTCCGCAGGCCTCGCCGCGGGCCGGATCCGCTTCGCCGCGCGCTGCGGGATCCTCACGGCCGAGACCGCCGAGGACGGCACGGTCACCATGGACTTCCCGACGTCCTCACTGACCCCGGTCGCGGCGCCGGCCGCCGTGGACCACGCGCTCGGCGGGGCGCCGATCCTCTCCGTGCACGACACCGCCGCGCACATCGGTGACCTCGTGATCGAGCTCGCCGACGAGAAGACCGTCCGCGAGCTGACGCCGGACCACGGCGCCCTGCGCGCCTTCGCCAAGCGCGGGGTCATCGTCACCGCGGCCGCCGAGGATCCCTCCCGCGGGTACGACTTCGTCTCCCGGGGCTTCTTCCCGGCCTTCGGGATCGACGAGGACCCTGTCACCGGCAGTGCGCACACCGCGCTCGCCCCCTTCTGGGCCGAGCGCCTGGGCCGCACCGAGCTGACCGGTCTCCAGGGCGGCGCGCGCCGCGGTCTCGTACGGGTGACCCTGGCGGGCGACCGCACGCTGCTGACCGGCCGGGCCGTCACCGTCGTCGACGGCGAGCTCTTCGCGACCCCGCCAGGGGCCGAACAGGCGGTGTGACCACGGGGCACGGCCCCGGCCGCAGGGCAGGGCCGGGCCGGGTCAGCCCGCGGACCCGTCCCCGTCGCCCGTCCCGTTCCCCTTCACCCGCGGCTCCGATCGCGCCTTCGCATCCGCCTTCGCGCGCGCGGCGCTCCGCCACTTCTGCTCCTGCTCCTCCCAGGCCGCCGAGTCGATCCGCTTGCGGTAGACCTGCTCCGGCTCCGCCGCGCCCAGGTGCACCGTCCACACCCACAGGACGGCCGACACCGCGAAAAAAACGCCCGCCAATGCCAGATAGGAGGCCACTTCCTCGGACTCGGAGGCACCGTCCATGTGCGCGAAACCGGGTACGCCGATGACGAGCGCGTTCACCCACCACGCGAGCGCCCCGTTGAACAGGACGAGGGAGATCCAGTACACGACCCGCATGCTCCTCGCCGGGCCGCTCACCTCCCCCAGCAGGAGGAGGCGCCGCAGCGAGACCGGCCCGGTCCGGTGGCGGCCGCCCGTGTCCGCCTTGGCGCGGCGCACCGACGCGTAGCACTCGTCCAGCCAGCGCCCAGGCTCCGGGTCGGGGGTGGGGGCGTCGGTGGGCGCCAGCTGCTTGGCCTGGATCCAGCCGCTGAGGAACTGGATCTCCAGCTGGGCCTTCTCCAGTCGCCTGCGGTAGTGGTGGTCGGAGCTGCGTGCCTCGCGGCGGTCCCGGATGAGGAGGCTGGCCCCGCCCACCAGGCCGCTGACCACGGGCACGAAGAACGGCGCGAACGGGATCAGGGAGTCCAGAACTGCCACCGGGCGCGCCTCCTCACTCCCCTCCAGCGTGGCACCGGTTCGGCCTCCGCCCCCGCCCGGCCGGGCCGATCGGGTGAGCCGCCGCATCACGGCGTGGGCAGCCAGCCCACCTTCCCCGCGAGCAGTGCGTAGCCGCCGAAGGCCACGATGTCGAGCAGCGCGTGCGCGACGACGAGCGGTCCCACCCGGCCCCAGCGCCGGTAGGCGAGGACGAAGACGACGCCCATCACCATGTTGCCGATGAAGCCGCCGATGCCCTGGTAGAGGTGGTAGGAGCCGCGCAGCACCGAGCTGGCCAGCAGTGCGGCCGTCGGCGACCAGCCGAGCTGGTCGAGCCGGCGCAGCAGGTAGGCCAGCACGATGACCTCCTCCACCACGGCGTTCTGCAGCGCGGAGAGGATCAGTACGGGGAACTTCCACCACACGTCGGGCAGCGCCTCCGGCACCACCGTGAGGTTGAATCCGGCGGCCCGCGCCCCCAGGTAGAAGGCGAGCCCCGCGCTCCCGATCCCCGCGGCGACGAGCGCGCCCCGGGCCAGGTCTCCCAGGGGCCGGGTGCGGTCGAAGCCCAGCACCCGCAGCCCGGGGGCGCCCTCGCGGGTCAGCAGGTGCGCCACCAGCAGGACGGGGACCAGCGCGCTCGCGATGCCGAACAGCTGCCACGCCAGGTCCAGCCAGGGCCGGCCCGGGGCCTGCGAGGCGTTGAGCGTGGCGGCCTGGTCCTTCAGGCCCCCCGGCTTGGTGAGCGAACCGATGAAGCTGATGAGCGCCGAGACACCGCTCGCGCCCAGCGACAGCGCGAGGACGAGCAGCGTCTCGTTGCGCAGGAGACCCCGCCGCCCGTCCTCGTCCAGCCTCACGAACACCGGCTCCGGATCCGCCCGCACGCCCGACTCCCGTCCTGCCATCCCGTTGCGACCACCCCATACTGCCTCCTCGGGCGACCGGGAGGATCACTGCGGGGGGACAACGGGATCAACGGGACGGCGAGACCGGCAAGATCGGCGGGACGACCCGACGGCTCCGGCCACGCGCGCCGGTCACGCTCCGACTCCGGCCACGCACCGGCTCAGCGCGCCGCCGGCACCGAGGGGCTCACCTCCTCCCCCAGACCCACGGGCCAGGTGTGCACGGGGTCGCCCTTGTGCATCAGCTCGCTGTACCTCCGGGTGGTCGCGGCCAGCGCCTCGTCCCGCTCCAGCCCGGCCGCCATGGCCCGGTGGTAGGTGTCCACCTGCCAGGTCGCCCCGTTGACCCTCCGCCGGCAGCGCTCCTCGATGATGCCGAGGTAGTGGTCCCGGTCCGCGGGCTCGATGCCCCAGGCGTCCAGCCCCGCCGCCGCCATCGGCAGCAGCTCGTCCAGGACCAGCCGTACGGCGGGCACGCTCGCCAGTCCCCCGGCCCGACCCCGGCGCGGCCACCGCAGCCGTGCGTCGATCCCGTACCGGCAGGCCGCGTCGAAGTTCGCCTCCGCCTCGGCGAAGGGCAGCCGGGTCCACACCGGGCGCGGCTCGTCGGCGAGGGTGCGGACGAGCCCGTAGTAGAAGGCGGCGTTGGCGACGACGTCGGCGACCGTCGGCCCGGCCGGCAGCACCCGGTTCTCGACCCGCAGGTGCGGCACCCCGTCCGCGACCCCGTACACGGGCCGGTTCCAGCGGTAGACGGTCCCGTTGTGCAGGACCAGCTCCTGCAGTGCCGGCACCCCGCCCTCGGCGAGCACCCTCAGCGGCTCCTCCTCGTCGCATATCGGCAGCAGGGCGGGGAAGTAGCGGACGTTCTCGGCGAAGAGCTCGTACGCCGAGTCCACCCACCGCTCCCCGAACCAGGTGCGCGGCCGCACTCCCTGCGCCTGGAGTTCGGGCGGCCGGGTGTCGGTGGCCTGTGTGAACAGCGGCGGCCGCGACTCCCGCCACAGCTCGCGCCCGAACAGGAAGGGCGAGTTGGCGCCCACGGCTATCTGTGCGGCGGCCACCACCTGCGCCGCGTTCCACACGGCCGGGAACCGGGCCGGCGTCACCTGCAGGTGCAGTTGTACGGAGGTGCAGGCGGCCTCCGGCACGATCGACCCGGAGGTCCAGATCAGCCGCTCGACCCCGTCGATGTCGAGCGTGAAGTCCTCCCCGCGCATCATCAGGATCTGCTCGTTCAGCAGCGAGTAGCGGTCCACGGCCGACAGGTTCGCGGTGACCAGGTCGGAGCGGGAGATCGTCGGCAGAATGCCGATCATCACCACACCGGCGTCGATCTCCGCGGCCTGCCGGTGGGCATAGCCCAGCCCCGCGCTGAGTTCCTCGGCGAGCTGGTCGAATACCCGGCCGCCGAGCCGGTGCGGCAGAACGTTCACCTCCAGATTGAACATTCCCAGTTCCGTCTGGAAATCAGGACTCGCTATCCGCTCCAGCACCTGGGCATTCACCATTCTCGGCAACCCGTCGGCGCCCGCGAGATTCAGCTCGATCTCCAGTCCCATCATGTTCTTCGGGCGATCGAACCTCTTCTCCGCCAGGAGTCGCTCCAGCCCCTCCAGACACTCGTGAAGCTTCCTTCGATACCGCTGCCGATCGGACAGGTCGAATCCGCCCGCCACGACCTTCTCCCCCATCGAAGCGTCCCTCCTCGAGTGGGCCCGGCCCGGGACACCCAGGCGCGCATTACGGTCGATGATGCCCCGCCTCCGTGATCCATAACGCGGTGGGGGCGTGCGTGGCGAGGAGCGCGCGCCGGTTTGGCCGAAGGGCGCTTCGGCACATTCACCTGGCAAGTCGCTTCGCGCAAATTCCTCTTCGACTTTGCACGCGCCGCAAAACCGATGCTTTCCAGCCGAGCCCCCGTCCGGTAACCTCCGAGGTCAGCGCGGCACGTTCGCGCACATCCGGCATGAATGCCATGTCAGCGGGACCGGTAAGCGTCTTGTCGGCAATAGGCGGGACAGCTAGCCGAAACACTGCGTGAACACATGTCGTATAAACTCCGCAAACGAGGCAGAGAGTTGGCGCGCGGCCATTGCCCCTCGGCCCCCCTCTGGCCCCAGAATGCGACAGCGCCGTCCGCACCTGCCCCCGTTCCACAGGTCTCCCAAGTGAGAGGCGACCCACCATGCCGCTGCATGTCCCTCCGGCTCCCGCGCCCGCCCTGCGCAGCGTCCTCGCGGCACTCGGTTCTCCCACCGCCGTCCACGAGGCGCACACCCCGGCCCTGCGCGCGATCCAGGGGCCGCTGACCGCCGAACTCCCCCTTCCGGTGCACGTCCTCGACCGGCTGGGCATGTCCACCCTCGCGGCCGGCGGCAGGCCGCCCCGCACGCGGCTCACGGGCTGGCGGTTCCTGATCCGCAGTGGGGACCGCCACGTCGCGGCGGCCGACACCCGCCTGACCCCCGACGGCTGGACCTTCTCCCATTTCTTCGAGGGGCCCTACGTCGCCGCCACCGAACGCGCCCTGCGCCAGGCGGAGTCCCTCGGTACGAACTACCAGCCGCGGCTGCTGTCCGTACCGGAGCTCTACATGCTGACCCTGTGGCTGCACGGGGCGGTCGGCGCCGACGCCTCCGCCGGGCTGCCCGCCGGCGAGGACCTGCTGGTGCCGCTGGCCCCGGCCCCGCCCGGCATCGCCGCGTACCGGCCGCATCCGGTCTCCGAGCTGCTGCCCGTGCTCACCCACCGGCTGACCCCCGCCACGGCACCCCTGCCTCCGTCGCTGGCCGCGCCCGCCGCCTGACCCGGATAACCCATTCGGCCTAGTCCGCTCGGGTCACGTGCGAACCATCCAAAATGATAGGGGAGTTGGCCTGAACCGCCCGCACGAGTGATGCGTCATCAATCTGTGAGGACAGCTGCGGGGAAATCCCTGCGAAGCGGCTGTCGTGGGGGAAGACTGATGACACGCTCCCCGCGGGTGCGGGGATGACCCAGGGGGACGGCCATGAATCACGCATCGAGCCGTAGCACGCAGACCACACCGCAGCGAAAGAACGCATCCATGTGCCAGCACCAGCCAGCCTGCCCGTCAGCCGAATCCGCCGACCGGGAGGCTGCTCGCCCGGTGGCCAACCACCCGGAGCAGGGCTGGAGCCTGCTGTGCAATGGCGTCCTGCTCTTCGAGGACACCGGTGAACTGCTGCCGGACGGCCAGATCATCGCCCCGCACCGCCCGCTCGCGGCGGCCTAGGCGCTGAGGACGGCCCGGCACGGAAGCCACGACGAAGGGGCCGGTCCGGGAGATTCTCCCGGACCGGCCCCTTGCTCATGTCACTTCACCGCTCGGTGTCAGTGGTCGTACTCGTCCAGCGGCGGGCAGGAGCAGACCAGGTTGCGGTCGCCGAAGGCGCCGTCGATGCGGCGGACCGGCGGCCAGTACTTCTCGGCGGCCGTGACGCCGCCCGGGAAGACGGCCTCGTCACGGGTGTACGGGTGGTTCCACTCGCCGCCCAGCGCCGCCGCGGTGTGCGGGGAGTTGGCCAGCGGGTTGTCGTCCGCCGGCCACTCACCGGCCGCGACCCGCTCGATCTCGCCGCGGATGGCGATCATCGCGTCGCAGAAGCGGTCGATCTCGGCGAGGTCCTCGGACTCCGTCGGCTCGATCATCAGCGTGCCGGCGACCGGGAAGGACATCGTCGGGGCGTGGAAGCCGTAGTCGATCAGACGCTTGGCGATGTCGTCCACGCTCACGCCCGTGGACTTCGACAGCGGCCGCAGGTCGATGATGCACTCGTGCGCGACCAGGTTGCCCGGGCCGGTGTAGAGCACCGGGTAGTGCGGCTCCAGGCGCTTGGCGATGTAGTTGGCACCGAGCACCGCCACCTGGGTGGCGCGCTTGAGGCCCTCGCCGCCCATCAGGCGCACGTACGACCACGAGATCGGCAGGATGCCGGCCGAACCCCACGGGGCGGCCGAGATCGGGCCGACGCCCGTCTCCGGGCCGGCGGTCGGCTGGAGCGGGTGGTTCGGCAGGTACGGGGCCAGGTGCGCCCGGACACCGACCGGGCCGACGCCCGGACCGCCGCCGCCGTGCGGGATGCAGAAGGTCTTGTGCAGGTTCAGGTGCGAGACGTCGCCCCCGAAGTGACCCGGCTTGGCGAGGCCCACCAGAGCGTTCAGGTTGGCGCCGTCGACGTAGACCTGGCCGCCGGCCTCGTGCACCTGGGCGCAGATGTCGGCGACGTGCTCCTCGAACACACCGTGCGTGGAGGGGTACGTGATCATCAGCACGGCGAGCTCGTCGCGGTACTGCTCGATCTTGGCGCGCAGGTCGGCCGCGTCCACCTCGCCGTCGTCGGCGGTCTTGACGACGACGACCTTCATGCCGGCCATCACGGCGCTGGCGGCGTTGGTGCCGTGCGCGGAGGACGGGATGAGGCAGATGGTGCGCTGCTCGTCGCCGTTCGCGCGGTGGTAGGCGCGGACGGCCAGCAGGCCGGCGAGCTCACCCTGGGAGCCGGCGTTGGGCTGGATGGACACCTTGTCGTAGCCGGTGACCTCGCAGAGACGTTCCTCCAGCTCGGTGATGAGCGTGAGGTAGCCCTCGGCCTGCTCCACCGGGGCGAAGGGGTGCAGCTGGCCGAATTCGGGCCAGGTGACCGACTCCATCTCGGTGGTCGCGTTGAGCTTCATGGTGCAGGAGCCCAGCGGGATCATGCCGCGGTCCAGCGCGTAGTCCTTGTCCGAGAGCTTGCGCAGGTAACGCAGCATCGCGGTCTCGGAGCGGTGCTGGTGGAAGACCGGGTGCGTCAGGTAGTCGTCCGAGCGCAGCAGGCCCTCGGGCAGCGTGTCGTCCGTGGTCGCGTCGAGCGCCTCGATGTCGGCGGTGACGCCGAAGGCGGCCCAGACGGCCTCGACGTCGGCGCGCAGGGTGGTCTCGTCACAGGCGAGGGAGACGTGGTCGGCGTCGACCGGGTGCAGGTTGATGCCACCCTCGCGGGCGGCGGCGACGACCTCGGCCGCACGGCCCGGAACACGGGCGGTGACCGTGTCGAAGTACGAGCCGTGCACGATCTCGACCCCGCCGGCCGTCAGGCCCGCGGCGATCAGGGCCGCGTAGCGGTGGGTCCGGCGGGCGATCGTCCGCAGGCCGTCCGGGCCGTGGTAGACGGCGTACATGGCGGCCATGACGGCGAGGAGCACCTGCGCGGTACAGATGTTGCTGGTGGCCTTCTCGCGGCGGATGTGCTGCTCGCGGGTCTGCAGCGCCAGGCGGTACGCCTTGTTGCCGTCCGCGTCCACCGAGACGCCGACGAGGCGGCCGGGCAGCGAACGGGCGTGCTTGTCCTGGACGGCCATGTAGCCGGCGTGCGGTCCGCCGAAGCCCATCGGGACGCCGAAGCGCTGGGTGGTGCCGACGGCGATGTCCGCGCCCAGCGCGCCCGGGGAGGTCAGCAGGGTCAGCGCGAGCAGGTCGGCGGCGACGGCGACGATGGCGCCGAGCTCGTGCGCCTGGTCGATGACCGGCTTGATGTCGCGGACGGCACCGGAGGCGCCCGGGTACTGGATCAGCACGCCGTAGACACCGCGCTCGGCGACCTCGGCCGGGATGCCCTCGGACAGGTCGGCGACGACGACCTCGATGCCGATCGGCTCGGCGCGGGTCTCGATCACGGCGATGGTCTGCGGCAGCGCGTCGGCGTCCACGAGGAAGACGTTGCCCTTGGCCTTGCCCACGCGGCGGGCCAGCGTCATGGCCTCGGCGGCCGCGGTGCCCTCGTCGAGCAGCGAGGCGCCCGACGTCGGCAGCCCGGTGAGCTCGGCGACGACGGTCTGGAAGTTCAGGAGGGCCTCGAGGCGGCCCTGCGAGATCTCCGGCTGGTACGGCGTGTATGCCGTGTACCAGGCCGGGTTCTCCATGACGTTGCGGAGGATCACCGGGGGCGTGAAGGTCCCGTAGTAGCCGAGACCGATCATCGAGGAGAGGACCTGGTTGCGGTCGGCGAGCGAGCGCAGCTCGGCGAGCACCTCGGCCTCGGTCCGCGCCTCGGGCAGGTCGAGCGCCTCGGCGGTCTTGATCACATCCGGTACCGCGGCGGCGGTCAGTTCGTCCAGGGAGCCGTAGCCCACATGGGCGAGCATCTTCGCCTGCGCCTCGGCATCCGGGCCGATGTGGCGCTGTTCGAAGGGGATGCCTCGCTCCAGCTGGGAGAGCGGAATGCGGTTGGCGGTCATGTACGGAGGCCTCCTGGTCGTATGACCTGCGAGGGGCACCACGGCGCGGGCACCCGGACGGCCTCCCCCTCTGTCATCTGCACCTGAGAGTTTCACCGGAGTCGCGGGGGTCGCTCCCCCAGCCATCGCTGGGATGCGGCCCCGGAGAGCTCCGGCTTTCACCGTCGGTGAGGAGTGGGACCGGCACTGCACGCCCGGTACCCGCCCCTGCTTTCCAGAGTGGCCTCGTCCGTGCGGTACGTATGCCTGAGAGATTCCGGGGAGGATTTGCTCCTTCGGCGCCTCCGTCTTGCTCACTCGGAGGACTCTCCCGCACAGGGTCGACAGCCATCACCCAGCCTACCAGCGAGGATCCGGGGCCTCCCCGAGTGGCCTCCGCTGCCGTTATGCACTTCTGTAGTCATTACGGAGGAGTTGCGACCATTTGGAGGGACCGTGCAGACCGACATCGATCCGCGCAGCCTGATCGGCCGCAAGGCGTTCGACCGCAATGGCACCAAGATCGGCACCGTGGACGAGGTCTACCTCGACGATGCCACGGGCGTCCCGGAATGGGCGGCCGTCCGTACGGGCCTGTTCAGCCGGGACGCCTTCGTCCCGCTGGAGCCGAGCGAGATGGTGGGCGACACCTTGCGGGTGCCCTTCGAGCGCTCCCTCATCAGGGACGCCCCGGACTTCGGCGTCGGCCGCCACCTCTCCCCCGAACAGGAGCTGCAGCTCTACCACCACTACGGCCTGGACACGACCCTGCCGACGGACTTCCAGCGGGACTTCGGCCGCCTGGCGGGCGACGAGGGCTGAGTCGGGAGCCGGGGGCTGAGACGAGGGCTGCGCGGGCCCGGCGGCGTGGGCCGGCGGCCGTGAGGCGGAGCCCGGACCGGGGCGCGCGACGCCCCGCCGCCGGGCTTCCCGATCAGGCCGGGCCGGCCGCTCCCGGCTCCCCGTCCCCCACCAGCGGCAGCGGATCGGAAGGCTCCAGCTCGGGGTCCTCCACCCGGAAGGTCCGCACCCGGCCGGGCTCCGATCCGGGCTGCTCGAACCGTACGGTCACCCGCCCGACCCCGCTGCCCTGCACCCACCCGGGCCCGTACACCGTGTGCCGTACGTCGCTCCCGGCCGGCCAGCGCCGCTCGGGAGCCGGCTCGGGCTCCCCGGGCGGTTCGGCGGCTGCCGGGGCTCCGGAAGCCTCGGAAGCCCCCACAGGCGCGGCAGCGGCTCCGGTCCCGTCGGCGACGGCCGTCCCGGCCTCCTCGCCCGTCCCGCCCGCGCCGCCCGCTCCATCCGCCCCGTCCGGCTCAGTGGCGAGCGACTGCGCGAAAAGGTCCTCCTGCGTGTAGTCCGCGAGGCCCGTCACCCCCACCCCCAGCAGTCGCACCCCTCCCGTGGTGTCCACGCCCTCCAGCAGCCGCGCCGCGGCCTCCCGCACCACAGCGGGGTCGTCCGTGGGCCCGCGCAGCGTCTCGGACCGCGTCAGCGTCGAGAAGTCGTACCGCCGCACCTTCAGCACGATCGTCCGCCCCGAGTGCCCCGAGCCCCGCAGCCGCTGCACACACCGGTCGGCGAGCCGCTGCACCTCGGTCCGGATGCGTACCCGGTCGTGCAGGTCCACGTCGAAGGTGTCCTCGACCGACACCGACTTCGCGTCCCGCTCCGCGACCACCGGCCGGTCGTCCAGCCCCAGCGCCATCCGGTACAGGCCCACGCCGTGCGCACGCCCGAGCATCCGGACCAGCTCGTCCTCCCCGGCCTCCGCGAGGTCCCCCACCGTGGTGATCCCGGCGCGGCGCAGGTGCTCCCCCGTGGCCGGCCCCACCCCGGGCAGCGTCCGTACGGACATCGGGGCGAGCAGCTCGCGCTCGGTTCCCGGCTCGATCAGCAGCAGCCCCGCCGGCTTGGCCTCCTCGGACGCCACCTTGGCCAGCATCTTGGACCCCGCCAGCCCCACCGACCCGCTGAGCCCCGTGGCGGCCCTGATGTCGGCCCGCAGCCGCTCCCCCGTCGACCGGGCGGTCCGCGAGTCGAAGGCCACCCCGCCCGCCTCCAGGTCCACGAATGCCTCGTCCAGGCTGAGCGGCTCCACCAGCGGCGACAGCTCCCGCAGCAGGGCCATCACCACGTCACTGACCTGCCGGTAGAGGCTGAAGCGCGGGATCAGGTAGGCGCCGTTCGGGCAGAGCCGCCGCGCCTGCGCCGTCGGCATCGCGGAGTGCACCCCGAACCGCCTGGCCTCGTACGACGCCGTGGCGACGACCCCGCGCGGCCCCAGCCCGCCGACGATGACGGCCTTGCCCCGCAGACTGGGCTTCGACGCCTGCTCCACGGAGGCGTAGAAGGCATCCATGTCCAGATGCAGAATGGTCGGCGCGGCTCTCACAGCCCCGATGCTGCCCTACGGCACTGACATTGCTCCGGCCCGGATCAGACGGCGCGGTTGCGGCGGGCGGCCAGCTCGTCCGTCGGGTTGTGCCCGACGAGGGTCTCGCCGGTGTCCACCCGCTCCCCGTGCAGCTGCGAGAGCGCGCTCTCGACATCGCGCCACACCACGCCCACGGCGATGCCGAAGACGCCCTGCCCGCCCTGGAGCAGGCTCACGACCTGGTCCGGCGAGGTGCACTCGTACACGGTGGCGCCGTCGCTCATCAGCGTCAGCCGCTCGAGGTCCGAGAACCCGCGGTCACGCAGGTGCTGCACCGCCGTACGGATGTTCTGCAGCGCCACCCCGGTGTCCAGGAAGCGCTTGACGATCTTGAGGACCACGACGTCGCGGAAGCTGTAGAGCCGCTGGGTGCCCGAACCGTAGGCGGGGCGCACACTCGGCTCCACCAGCCCGGTCCGCGCCCAGTAGTCCAGCTGCCGGTACGTGATGCCGGCCGCGGCACACGCCGTCGGCCCGCGGTATCCGATCTGCTCGGGCGCCGGGTCGCCGCTCACCGGTCCGACCGGCGTCGACTCCGGCTGACGGCGCGCGGAACCCACCGCTCCACCGTGCAGCGGGTACGGCCCAGCGTCACTCCGTACGGGGGTGCCCCCGGTCGTACCGTCGCCCGTGATCCTCACGCCGACCCTCCGTCCTTGACCTGCCACCTTGAAGGTAGGCAGTCACCAGGGGTGCGTCAACGATCGCCACACTCGGCACGCCGAGTGATAATCACCCTGAGAGTGGTTTCCCGTATCCCGTTATGGGGAAAGGCTAATCGAATGGGCTGAAAGTTCGCCGCGGATCGCGCGGGCGACGCGGCCCACGCCTCACTGCGGGCCGGTGCCGAAGTCCTCGGGCGAGATCTGGTCGAGGAACTCGCGGAACTTCTCCACCTCGTCCTCCTGCTCGTCCGGAATGGCGATTCCGGCGTCGTCCAGCACGCCGTCACTGCCGTAGATCGGCGTCCCCGTCCGCAGGGCCAGCGCTATGGCGTCGGAAGGCCGCGCGCTCACCTCGACCCCGCTGGCGAAGACGAGCTCCGCGTAGAAGACGCCCTCCCGCAGATCCGTGATCCGGACCTCGGTGAGCTCCTCGCCGATCGCCTCCAGCACGTCCTTGAACAGGTCGTGCGTCAGCGGTCGGGCAGGGGCCATCCCCTGCTGCGCGAAGGCAATGGCGGTCGCCTCCCCTGGACCGATCCAGATGGGGAGGTATCGATCGCCTCCCACTTCACGCAGGAGCACGATCGGTTGGTTGGAGGGCATTTCCACCCGGACACCCACAACGTCGAGCTCGTTCACACAGCAACCCTAGGACCTGCCCGGCAGGTTTGGGTAGTCGGGGCTCCACTCCGACCAGCGCGGTCACCTCGGCCGAACTCCCAGAGCGGTCTGCACGAGGGCCTCGTGGAGCCGTACGGACAGCCCCGCCAGCTCCTTCAACGTGGCCTCTGCATGCGCTCTGGTCTGCGGGTTGCGGTGCCGGCGCAGCGGTGCCACGACCTGCTCCACCAGGCCCGCCTCCCGGTCGGCCGCTGCCTTCATCGCGCGCAGGTGCCGCGGCTCCAGCCCGAAGCGCCCCAGATCGGCCACGAGCCGGGCCACCGTGACCGCCTCGGCGTCGAAACCACCGCCCGGCGCCTCGGCCAGCAGCCCGTACGACTCCCACTCGACCAGCTGGACCTCGTCCACCTCGGCGGCGGCGATCAGCTCCGCCCGGCCCACGCGGGCCGCGGTGGGCCGCTCCCGCCCGACCTCGCCGTACACGGCCACCGGGCTGGTGGGATCGTCGGAATCCCCGTGCGCGGTGGGCGCCGGGATGCGGATCTGCTCACCGCGGGCGAGCGCGTCGAGCTGCTCGCGGATGACCTTCAGCGGCAGGTAGTGGTCGCGCTGCAGACGCAGGATGCGCGCGAGGCGCTCCACGTCCTCGGTGCTGAACTTGCGGTATCCCGAA
The DNA here is from genome assembly GCF_045160965.1 of Streptomyces sp. NBC_00207. NCBI lineage: Bacteria > Bacillati > Actinomycetota > Actinomycetes > Kitasatosporales > Streptomycetaceae > Streptomyces > Streptomyces sp. NBC_00207. The sequence goes on from NZ_CP130715.1 coordinate 2,212,937, forward strand.
GGGGTGCGCCGGGGCTCGACGAGCCCCTCCGCCTCCAGAAAACGGATCTTCGAGATGGTGACTTCGGGGAACTCGTCACGCAGCGTGGTGAGCACCGTGCCGATGCTCACCAGCCGCCCGGCCGAGCCGGTGGCGCCGTTTCCGGCACCCCCTGTCGGGTTGCGCAGCATGGGACCTTCCCTGGGAAGCCCCCGGACGGGGTCCGGGGGTGGGGGTCCCCCCGGACGGAGTCCGGAAGGGGTCAGATGCCCCGCAGGCTCGCGTAGAAGACCAGCCGGTACTTGCCGATCTGCACCTCGTCGCCGTTGTGCAGGGCGACGGAGTCGATCGGTTCCCGGTTCACGTACGTGCCGTTGAGGCTGCCCACGTCGGAGACGGTGAAGCCGCCGTCCGGGCCCCGGCGGAAGTCGACATGGCGCCGGGAGACGGTGACGTCGTCCAGGAAGATGTCGCTCTGCGGGTGCCGGCCGGCCGTGGTCAGCTCGCCGTCCAGCAGGAAGCGGCTACCGGAGTTGGGACCGCGCCGCACGATGAGCAGGGCGGAACCGGGGGGCAGCGCTTCCACCGCGGCCTGGGCCTCGGGGGACAGCGAGGACGACACGTGCGTTTGTCCCGACACCTCGGCCTCGTAGGCCTCCAGGCCCGAGATCGAGATGGTGGACGTGGTCTCCGAGGCACGCTCCGGCGTCAGACCCGGCCGCAGCGGCGCCCCGCAGTTGGAGCAGAACCGGCTGGCCGCATCGCTGCGGTGTCCGCACCTGCTGCAAATCTGCTCGGCCGACATGGACGGCTCCTCGCGCCGCGGCTGCCCCGCGGAGGCATTGGTGGCGTACGGGTCGGGGGCGAACCCTCCACCCGCAGTTGAGGTTGATGGTTCACCGAAACCTATGCCTCCGGTACCGGCAGGGTCAACGGACGACGCGCCGTGTGCGCCCGAAACATCACCCGGGCCGGCAACCTCGTCGCGGAAGAGCGGCCGGTCGCCCTGCCCTTCCACGTCGCCGTGCCCCGCACGGTGCCGTGCCGCACCGCTGTCCTCGCGGTTCTTCTTGCCGAACAACTTCTCAAACAACTTCACGGGCGATTCCCCTTGACCGAAACAGACCCGCCCGTGGGGCAGGACGAACTCCGAATGCAGACACCTGCCGACCCGGACATTCTCACAACGTCCGTAACCACCAGACAGTTTCCACCACGCACCGCGACTTCAGTGCGCCGACCCCCCGCAGGCATCCGCCCGCGTGAGCCGCTCCACCCTCCACTCCCGTTCCTCACGATGACGACCGAGCGTAGTCAGGCTGCTTCGCAGCCCGCAAGGCATCCACAACGATCTTCGCCGACCGTGTGACGGCAACGGTCGCCTGCTCCTTCTCCAGCGTCTGGACGACACCACCGGGGATGTTGAGCGCGGGCTCCAGATCCTGGGGCTTGCCGATCACCCTGAACTCGTAGGGTTGCGTGATCTTCTTACCGTCGATGGCGATTGCGCCGTTCTCGTCGGAGAAGTACGAGCCGGCCACGATGCGCACGCCGTTGATCTGGATCGCCTCGGCCCCTGCCGCCCGCAGCTCCTGAAGGGTGTCCAGCAGCTGGTCGGACTGCACCTGCCCCGTGGGATCGGTGATCTTCAGCGTGATGCCCGGTCCCTGCGCTGCCACCGTACCGGCCAGGATCCCGAGTTGACGCTCCTTCTCCACGGTCTGCTTGCGGGCCTCCTCGGCCTGGTTGGAGCTGCTCTCCAGCTCCTTGCGCTGATCCTCCAGCGCCTGCTTCTCCTCTTCCAGGCGCTTGGTCCGCCCGTCGAGCTCGTCCAGGATCCGTACGAGGTCCTCCTGGCGCGCCCCGCGCAGCGCGCTGGAGTCGCTGTTCGACCGGACTTGGATGGCCAGCCCCAGCCCCAGGACGAACAGCAGCAGCGCGACGATCAGTTGGGCCCGGCTCACCCGCGGCGGCCACAGCCCGGCCGCGAGCCGCTGCCGGCCGGTCTCCTCGGTCTGAGCGGCGGCCTGCGCGGGCTCCTGCTCGGGCTCCTGCTCAGGCTGCTGCTCAGGCTGCTGCGCGGGCTGCGCAGGCACGTCCTTCGGCGGCTGCCCTGCAGGCTCCGGCCCCGACTCCTCGGGACTGTCGTTCGTACTCATCGGCCTCACGCCCGGAACACGTGCCGGCGGATGGCCGCGGCGTTGGAGAAGATGCGGATGCCGAAGACCACGACCACGCCCGTGGACAGCTGCGAGCCGACGCCGAGCTTGTCACCGAGGAAGACGATCAGCGCCGCCACGACCACGTTCGACAGGAACGACACCACGAAGACCTTGTCGACGAAGATCCCGTCCAGCATCGCGCGCAGACCGCCGAACACCGCGTCCAGCGCCGCCACCACGGCGATCGGCAGATAAGGCTCCACCACGGCCGGTACTTCGGGCCGGACCAGAAGTCCGACCACCACTCCGGCCAAGAGGCCCAGTACCGCGATCACGATGCACCCTTCTGCTGCTCTACCGGTGTAGCTGTACGTACGGTCAGGCTCGACGCGGCCGGCAGCCGCACCTCGTCCGCGGCGGACAGGGTGTAGCGGATCCCGTAGCTCTCCTGCAGCACGTGCAGGTACTGGCCGTCCGCGGAGTCCTGGAAGGTCGTGCCGAGCCGCTTCTTGTCCCCCACCGCCAGCACCTCGTACGGCGGCACCAGCGGCCTGTTGTCGACCAGTATCGCGTCACCCGCGGCCCTGATCGCCGACAGTTCCGTGAGTCGCTGCCCGTTGATGGAGACGGCTTCCGCCCCGGACTGCCACAGCCCGTTGACGATCTTCTGCATGTCGCGGTCGCGGAGCCGGCCCGTGTCCGAGAAGCCGGCGCTCTCACGCGGCTTGCCACCGCCTCCGGAAGAGGCGCCCTTCGCATCGTCCACGACCAGCTTGATCCCGGGCCCGCGGACCTCCGTGGCACCGGCCAGCAGCGCCACGAGCTCGCCCTGGCCCCCGCCTGGCTGCTTCAGCGCCGCACGCTGGCGGGCCGCGACATTCGTCCTCAGGCTGTCGATCTGCCGCTCCAGGCCGTCCGCGCGCTCGTCGGCCCGCTCCACCCGGTCGATCAGCTCGTGACGCTCCTTGGCCAGCACGGGAGCGGCTATCCGCGCCTCGGCCGCACCGAGCGTGACGACCATGGCGGTGATCACGAGCCCGGCGGCGAGCCCCAGTTTGGCCTTGAGGGGGCGGGGCAGGCCCGCCGTTCCGTCCGCCTGGCGCCGGGCCGTGGTCTCCGCGTAGCCCTCGTCGAGACTGTGGTCCATCACGTGCGTCAGCAGCGACATGGAAGCGTCCGGGCGCGGGGGCGCAGAAGACGCCGGAGTCCGGTTGTGGGGCGGCTGCGACATGCCGCACATCGTCGCATGTCGGCGCCGTACACACCCAATGCGTCCGTCCGGCGGACCGGAGCGGGACTCCCGCACCCGGCCCACCGGACTCTGTCCTACGCGGTCACGCGACGACCGGCGCTCAGTGCCCGGCCCCGTCCACCACGGCCGCCCACTCGTCGAGCAGGGCCTGCGCGGTGGCGTCGTCGGGACCTTCGGCCCACAGGTGGGTGACCGCCTCCGCCGGGTCCGGCAGGACCAGCGCCCACCGGCCGTCGGCCTCGACCACCCGTACCCCGTCGGTGGTGTCCACCTGCCGGTCGCCGGCGGCCTCCACGACCCGCCGCATGACGAGCCCCTTCACCGCCCACGGCGTCGGAACGTCGCGCTTGAGCACGTGGGCCCGCGGAATCCGGGCGTCGATCTGGCTCAGCGTGAGCTGGGTGCGCGCCACCAGACCGAGCAGCTGCACGAAGGCCGCCGAACCGTCGAAGACGCTGCTGAACTCCGGAACGATGAAGCCGCCCCGGCCGTCCCCGCCGAAGATGGTGTTCTCCGCCCGCCCGACCCGGGTCAGGTCGTCGGGCGACGTCGTCGTCCACTCCACCTGTGTGCCGTGGTACGCCGCCACCTGCTCGGCGACCCGTGTCGTGGTCACCGGCAGCGCGACCTTGCCGCTGCGCTTCTCCGCGGCCACCAGGTCGAGCATCACCAGCAGCGCGCGGTCGTCCTCGATGATCCGTCCGCGCTCGTCCACGAGGGAGATCCGCTCGCCCACCGGGTCGAAACGCACCCCGAAGGCCGCCCGCGCCGAGGCGACGATCTCCCCGAGCCGCACCAGCCCGGCCCGCCGGGACTCGCTGGTCTCGGTCGGCCTGGACTCGTCGAGCCCGGGATTGATCGTCAGGGCGTCCACACCGAGCCGCCCGAGGAGGCTCGGCAGTACGAGCCCGGCGCTGCCGTTGGAGGCGTCCACGACCACCTTGAGCCCGGCATCGCCGATCCCGGTGGTGTCCACCCGCCGCAGCAGCGAGCCCGTGTAGGCGTCGAAGACGCTGCCCGGGAACTGCAGGTCGCCGATCTCGCCGGGGAAGGCACGCCGGTACTCCTGGCGTGCGTACACCCGGTCCAGCTTGCGCTGCTGCTGGAGCGAGAGGTCCGCTCCGCGCTCGTCCAGGAACATGATGTCCACGGAGTCCGGCACACCCGGCGAGGTCCGGAGCACGATCCCGCCGGCGGTGCCTCGCGCGGTCTGCTGCCGCGCGACCGGCAGCGGTACGTTCTCCAGGTCCCGTACGTTGATCGCGCTGGCCTGCAGCGCCGAGATCACGGCCCGCTTGAGCGCTCTCGCGCCTCGGGAGTGGTCACGGGCCGTGGTGACCGTCGCCCCCTTCTTCAGGGTGGTCGCATAGGCGCCGGCGAGCCGGACCACCAGCTCGGGGGTGATCTCGACGTTCAGGATCCCGGAGACTCCCCGGGCACCGAACAGATGGGCCTGCCCGCGGGACTCCCAGATGACGGACGTGTTGACGAAGGCGCCGGCCTCGATCGTCTTGAAGGGATAGACCCGCACGTTCCCCTGAACGATCGATTCCTCACCGACGAGGCACTCGTCACCGATGACGGCCCCGTCCTCGATCCGCGCGGAACGCATAATGTCGGTGTTCTTGCCGATGACACAGCCGCGGAGATTGCTGTGGGGCCCGATGTAGACGTTGTCGTGGATGACGGCCCTGTGCAGGAAGGCCCCGCTCTTGACGACGACGTTCGATCCGATGACGGTGTGCTCGCGGATCTCCACGCCGGCCTCGATCTTGGCGTAGTCACCGATGTACAGCGGCCCGCGCAGCACCGCGTCCGGACTCACCTCGGCGCCTTCGGCGATCCACACCCCGGGCGAGATCTCGAAGCCGTCCATCTCGATGTCGACCTTGCCCTCGAGCACGTCGGCCTGCGCCTTGACGTAGCTCTCGTGGGTGCCCACGTCCTCCCAGTAGCCCTCGGCCACGTAGCCGTAGATGGGCCGGCCTTCCTTCATCAGCTGCGGGAAGACATCGCCGGACCAGTCGACGGAGACATCCGGATCCACGTAATTGAAGACCTCGGGCTCCATGACGTAGATGCCGGTGTTGACGGTGTCGGAGAACACCTGGCCCCAGGTCGGCTTCTCGAGGAAGCGCTCGACCTTGCCCTCCTCGTCCACGATCGTGATGCCGAATTCCAGCGGGTTCGGCACCCGGGTCAGGCACACCGTGACGAGTGCGCCCTTCTCCTTGTGGAAGCGGATCAGATCGGTGAGGTCGAAGTCGGTGAGCGCATCGCCGGAAATGACGACGAAGGCGTCATCCTTCAAGGCCTCCTCGGCATTCTTCACACTGCCGGCAGTGCCGAGTGGCTTCTCCTCGTTGGCATAGGTGAGCTCCATTCCGAGCTCTTCGCCATCCCCGAAGTAGTTCTTGACGAGCGACGCCAGGAACTGCACGGTGACCACGGTCTCGCTGAGCCCATGGCGCTTGAGCAGCCTGAGCACGTGCTCCATGATCGGCCGGTTGGCCACCGGCAGGAGCGGCTTGGGCATGCTTGAGGTCATGGGACGAAGACGCGTACCTTCGCCACCGGCCATCACGACGGCCTTCATGTCGGAAGAATCCTCCTTGAGAGATGACAGTCGTGCCGACTCTCACCCGTCTCGGTCGGTGACTCCGCGACTCTTCCGCGTCATCCGGCGCCGGTCGGGCTCAATCGGCCGTGGCGTCAGCCTTCACGAGACGGCGGACTTGAACCACGTAAAGGATTCCTGCCCACCAATAGAGGGTTGTACCCCATCCCGCGAACGCCCATCCGAAAACTGACCCCAACCAGGCCAACCAACCCGTGCCATCACTGAGCAGCAGCAAGGGAAACGCGTACATCAGGTTGAAGGTCGCCGCCTTGCCGAGGAAGTTGACCTGCGGCGGCGGATAGCCGTGACGGCGCAGGATCCACACCATGACCAGCAACATCAGCTCACGCAAGAGCAGTGCCCCGGTGAGCCACAGCGGCAGCAGCTCGCGATAGGTCAGACCGAAGAGCGTCGACAGGATGTAGAGGCGGTCCGCAGCCGGATCCAGCAGCCGGCCGAGCTTGCTGATCTGATTCCAGCGCCGCGCGAGCTTCCCGTCGAGGTAGTCGCTGATCCCGCTGAGCATGAGGACGGCCAGGGCCCATCCGTCGTACTCCGCAAGGATCAGCCACAGGAACAGGGGCACGCCGGCCAGGCGAGCCATGCTCAGGACGTTCGGAATGGTGAAAATTCGGTCAGTCTGAACCCGAGTCTCCTGGACCTCCACCCGGGGGCCTCCACTGTGACTGTAGAAAACGGTCGTTCGATGCCCCCTGACCCTACAGGAGACCGCACACGTGTCCTGAACGCAGAAAAGCCCCGCACCGAACCCGAGGGTTTGGTGCGGGGCTTCCCGCAATGATTGTTCGGCGGCGTCCTACTCTCCCACAGGGTCCCCCCTGCAGTACCATCGGCGCTGAAAGGCTTAGCTTCCGGGTTCGGAATGTAACCGGGCGTTTCCCTAACGCTATGACCACCGAAACACTATGAAATTTGAACGCTGGCATGGACACAGCTGTTCGTTATTTCAGAACTAACACAGTGGACGCGAGCAACTGAGGACAAGCCCTCGGCCTATTAGTACCAGTCAGCTTCACCCGTTACCGGGCTTCCACATCTGGCCTATCAACCCAGTCGTCTACTGGGAGCCTTACCCTCTCAAGGAGGTGGGAATACTCATCTTGAAGCAGGCTTCCCGCTTAGATGCTTTCAGCGGTTATCCCTCCCGAACGTAGCCAACCAGCCATGCCCTTGGCAGGACAACTGGCACACCAGAGGTTCGTCCGTCCCGGTCCTCTCGTACTAGGGACAGCCCTTCTCAATATTCCTACGCGCACAGCGGATAGGGACCGAACTGTCTCACGACGTTCTAAACCCAGCTCGCGTACCGCTTTAATGGGCGAACAGCCCAACCCTTGGGACCGACTCCAGCCCCAGGATGCGACGAGCCGACATCGAGGTGCCAAACCATCCCGTCGATATGGACTCTTGGGGAAGATCAGCCTGTTATCCCCGGGGTACCTTTTATCCGTTGAGCGACGGCGCTTCCACAAGCCACCGCCGGATCACTAGTCCCGACTTTCGTCCCTGCTCGACCCGTCGGTCTCACAGTCAAGCTCCCTTGTGCACTTACACTCAACACCTGATTGCCAACCAGGCTGAGGGAACCTTTGGGCGCCTCCGTTACCCTTTGGGAGGCAACCGCCCCAGTTAAACTACCCATCAGACACTGTCCCTGATCCGGATCACGGACCGAGGTTAGACATCCAGCACGACCAGAGTGGTATTTCAACGATGACTCCACCCCAACTGGCGTTGGGGTTTCACAGTCTCCCACCTATCCTACACAAGCCGAACCGAACACCAATATCAAACTGTAGTAAAGGTCCCGGGGTCTTTCCGTCCTGCTGCGCGAAACGAGCATCTTTACTCGTAGTGCAATTTCACCGGGCCTATGGTTGAGACAGTCGAGAAGTCGTTACGCCATTCGTGCAGGTCGGAACTTACCCGACAAGGAATTTCGCTACCTTAGGATGGTTATAGTTACCACCGCCGTTTACTGGCGCTTAAGTTCTCAGCTTCGCACGCCCGAAAGCGCACTAACCGGTCCCCTTAACGTTCCAGCACCGGGCAGGCGTCAGTCCGTATACATCGCCTTACGGCTTCGCACGGACCTGTGTTTTTAGTAAACAGTCGCTTCTCGCTGGTCTCTGCGGCCACCCCCAGCTCAGGAAGCAAGTTCCTTCACCAGTGATGGCCCCCCTTCTCCCGAAGTTACGGGGGCATTTTGCCGAGTTCCTTAACCATAGTTCACCCGAACGCCTCGGTATTCTCTACCTGACCACCTGAGTCGGTTTAGGGTACGGGCCGCCATGAAACTCGCTAGAGGCTTTTCTCGACAGCATAGGATCATCCACTTCACCACAATCGGCTCGGCATCAGGTCTCAGCCTTATATGAGGGACGGATTTGCCTACCCCTCGGCCTACACCCTTACCCCGGGACAACCACCGCCCGGGCTGGACTACCTTCCTGCGTCACCCCATCGCTTACCTACTACAAGTCTGGTTCGTCGGCTCCACCACTTTCCTTTCCCCGAAGGGTCCGGAACGGCTTCACGGACTTAGCATCGCCTGATTCGATATTGGGCGTTTCAAAGCGGGTACCGGAATATCAACCGGTTGTCCATCGACTACGCCTGTCGGCCTCGCCTTAGGTCCCGACTTACCCTGGGCAGATCAGCTTGACCCAGGAACCCTTAGTCAATCGGCGCACACGTTTCTCACGTGTGTATCGCTACTCATGCCTGCATTCTCACTCGTGAACCGTCCACAACTAGCTTCCGCTGCTGCTTCACCCGGCACACGACGCTCCCCTACCCATCACAGCGGGCGTTGGCCCTATTGCTGCAATGACACGACTTCGGCGGTACGCTTGAGCCCCGCTACATTGTCGGCGCGGAATCACTTGACCAGTGAGCTATTACGCACTCTTTCAAGGGTGGCTGCTTCTAAGCCAACCTCCTGGTTGTCTCTGCGACTCCACATCCTTTCCCACTTAGCGTACGCTTAGGGGCCTTAGTCGATGCTCTGGGCTGTTTCCCTCTCGACCATGGAGCTTATCCCCCACAGTCTCACTGCCGTGCTCTCACTTACCGGCATTCGGAGTTTGGCTAAGGTCAGTAACCCGGTAGGGCCCATCGCCTATCCAGTGCTCTACCTCCGGCAAGAAACACACGACGCTGCACCTAAATGCATTTCGGGGAGAACCAGCTATCACGGAGTTTGATTGGCCTTTCACCCCTAACCACAGGTCATCCCCCAGGTTTTCAACCCTGGTGGGTTCGGTCCTCCACGAAGTCTTACCTCCGCTTCAACCTGCCCATGGCTAGATCACTCCGCTTCGGGTCTAGAGCGTGCAACTCAATCGCCCTATTCGGACTCGCTTTCGCTACGGCTTCCCCACACGGGTTAACCTCGCTACACACCGCTAACTCGCAGGCTCATTCTTCAAAAGGCACGCAGTCACGACCGTCATTCCGAAGAATGACGGCGACGCTCCCACGGCTTGTAGGCACACGGTTTCAGGTACTATTTCACTCCGCTCCCGCGGTACTTTTCACCATTCCCTCACGGTACTATCCGCTATCGGTCACCAGGGAATATTTAGGCTTAGCGGGTGGTCCCGCCAGATTCACACGGGATTTCTCGGGCCCCGTGCTACTTGGGAGATGAGCAAGCAAGCCGCTGATGTTTCGTCTACGGGGGTCTTACCCTCTACGCCGGACCTTTCGCATGTCCTTCGACTACATCAACGGTTTCTGACTCGCCGACCGGCCGGCAGACCGATCAAGCTCATTCCCACAACCCCGCATGCGCAACCCCTGCCGGGTATCACACGCATACGGTTTGGCCTCATCCGGTTTCGCTCGCCACTACTCCCGGAATCACGGTTGTTTTCTCTTCCTGCGGGTACTGAGATGTTTCACTTCCCCGCGTTCCCTCCACATGCCCTATGTGTTCAGGCATGGGTGACAGCCCATGACGACTGCCGGGTTTCCCCATTCGGACACCCCCGGATCAAAGCTCAGTTGGCAGCTCCCCGGGGCCTATCGCGGCCTCTCACGTCCTTCATCGGTTCCTGGTGCCAAGGCATCCACCGTGCGCCCTTAAAAACTTGGCCACAGATGCTCGCGTCCACTGTGTAGTTCTCAAACAACGACCAGCCACCCATCACCCTGCTCCCTCAAGGAGAACAAGTTCACTGGGGCCGGCACTGAAGACATGACCTTACGGCCGTACCTTCAGGACCCAACAACGTGCCAAGCATCCCCGTTCATCCGTCTCCTCTTTCCACGCCGAAGCAGTACTCGAGAACCATCAGACCGAAGATGCCAACTAATCAACGTTCCACCCATGAGCTGACCGTGCAGAACGTTTGTCTGCAATCGGTACTGTGCTCCTTAGAAAGGAGGTGATCCAGCCGCACCTTCCGGTACGGCTACCTTGTTACGACTTCGTCCCAATCGCCAGTCCCACCTTCGACAGCTCCCTCCCTTACGGGTTGGGCCACCGGCTTCGGGTGTTACCGACTTTCGTGACGTGACGGGCGGTGTGTACAAGGCCCGGGAACGTATTCACCGCAGCAATGCTGATCTGCGATTACTAGCGACTCCGACTTCATGGGGTCGAGTTGCAGACCCCAATCCGAACTGAGACCGGCTTTTTGAGATTCGCTCCACCTCACGGTATCGCAGCTCATTGTACCGGCCATTGTAGCACGTGTGCAGCCCAAGACATAAGGGGCATGATGACTTGACGTCGTCCCCACCTTCCTCCGAGTTGACCCCGGCGGTCTCCTGTGAGTCCCCATCACCCCGAAGGGCATGCTGGCAACACAGGACAAGGGTTGCGCTCGTTGCGGGACTTAACCCAACATCTCACGACACGAGCTGACGACAGCCATGCACCACCTGTATACCGACCACAAGGGGGGCACTATCTCTAATGCTTTCCGGTATATGTCAAGCCTTGGTAAGGTTCTTCGCGTTGCGTCGAATTAAGCCACATGCTCCGCCGCTTGTGCGGGCCCCCGTCAATTCCTTTGAGTTTTAGCCTTGCGGCCGTACTCCCCAGGCGGGGAACTTAATGCGTTAGCTGCGGCACCGACGACGTGGAATGTCGCCAACACCTAGTTCCCAACGTTTACGGCGTGGACTACCAGGGTATCTAATCCTGTTCGCTCCCCACGCTTTCGCTCCTCAGCGTCAGTAATGGCCCAGAGATCCGCCTTCGCCACCGGTGTTCCTCCTGATATCTGCGCATTTCACCGCTACACCAGGAATTCCGATCTCCCCTACCACACTCTAGCTAGCCCGTATCGAATGCAGACCCGAGGTTAAGCCTCGGGCTTTCACATCCGACGTGACAAGCCGCCTACGAGCTCTTTACGCCCAATAATTCCGGACAACGCTTGCGCCCTACGTATTACCGCGGCTGCTGGCACGTAGTTAGCCGGCGCTTCTTCTGCAGGTACCGTCACTTTCGCTTCTTCCCTGCTGAAAGAGGTTTACAACCCGAAGGCCGTCATCCCTCACGCGGCGTCGCTGCATCAGGCTTTCGCCCATTGTGCAATATTCCCCACTGCTGCCTCCCGTAGGAGTCTGGGCCGTGTCTCAGTCCCAGTGTGGCCGGTCGCCCTCTCAGGCCGGCTACCCGTCGTCGCCTTGGTGGGCCATTACCCCACCAACAAGCTGATAGGCCGCGGGCTCATCCTTCACCGCCGGAGCTTTCAACCCCCGCCCATGCAGGCAGGAGTGGTATCCGGTATTAGACCCCGTTTCCAGGGCTTGTCCCAGAGTGAAGGGCAGATTGCCCACGTGTTACTCACCCGTTCGCCACTAATCCACCCCGAAGGGCTTCATCGTTCGACTTGCATGTGTTAAGCACGCCGCCAGCGTTCGTCCTGAGCCAGGATCAAACTCTCCATGAATGTTTACCCGTAATCGGGTGCACACATCACTTAGAGCGGGCACGTCATGTCGGAATAAGACCGACGCGCCACAACGTCCTCGCTGTGTAATTGCCTGCCAGTGCCCGAAGGCCCGACAGGACTTTTTCAAAGGAACCTCATCCACCGAAGTGGACGGGGTATCAACTTCTGGCGTTGATTTTTGGCACGCTGTTGAGTTCTCAAGGAACGGACGCTTCCTTTGTACTCACCCTCTCGGGCTTTCCTCCGGGCTTTCGTTCTGTGTTCCTGCGTTTCCGACTCTATCAGACTCTCTCGGGCCCGACTTCCTCGATGCTTTCCAGTTCCCGCGCTTTCGCGCTTTCCCTTTCCGGCGATTCCGACTCTATCAGCGATTTCCCGGCCCTCTGACCACTCGCCGTATTACCGAAAAGGCATACGAAAAGACGGACGGAGATCAAGATCGTTGAGGAAGAGGAGGAGTCCCGTCCATCTGCCGTTCGCGAAAAGTTCACACGAGGCGTCCTGGCGGGAGTCACGACAGTACAGGCCCCGTAGTGCCCAAGCAAATCGATTCAGGCGTATGGTCTAGTCCACCGGTCTAGTCCACTAGTCTCCGTGCCTAAGGGTCAGCCCGGACCGGGACCTACATCGGGCGAACCCGAACATCAAGTGACATATCCTTCAGAAGAGTACGCCGTTCGCGACAGGCAGTGACGGCGACACGATGAGCCCCACCCCTGGGAGGCCCCCATGACCAGCGTGACGTCCCCACTTGCCGGGATCGCCATCGGACTCGCGGCAGTGCCCGATCCGGTGTTCTCCGGCGCGATGGTGGGACCGGGCACCGCCATCGACCCCGTGCGCGAGCCCTCGGAGGCGGTGTCCCCCGTCGACGGTGTGGTCGTCTCCCTGCACCCGCACGCGTACGTAGTAGTCGACAGCGAGGGCCACGGCGTACTCACGCACCTCGGGATCGACACGGTTCAGCTCAACGGCGAGGGCTTCGAGCTGCTGGTGAACAAGGGCGACACCGTGACCCGCGGCCAGGCCGTCATCCGCTGGAACCCCGCTGCGGTCGAGGCCGCCGGCAAGTCGCCCATCTGCCCCGTCGTGGCGCTCGAGGCGACGGCCGATTCTCTCTCCGACGTCGTCGACTCCGGCGATGTGAAGGCTGACGACGCACTCTTCAGCTGGCAGTGACGCTTCCGCCCGTCATGGGCGAGTGAGTCGGACATCCACCGCGGCGGCTCGGCCCGCCGCTCAATCGGAGACGGGTGAAATGGAGACAACGCTGCGAGGCGTCGGCGTGAGCCACGGTGTGGCGATCGGCGAGGTGCGGCACATGGGCACGGCGGTCCTGGAACCGCCGGCCAAGCAGATCACCGCGGACGAGGCGGAGCGCGAGCAGGGGCGCGCCCGTCAGGCGGTGAGTGCTGTGGCGGCCGATCTGATCGCGCGTGGCCAGCTGGCCGGTGGCGAGGCCCAGCACGTGCTCGAGGCCCAGGCGATGATCGCCGAGGACCCTGAGCTGATGGCGGACGTCGACCGGCGGATCGCCGTCGGCAGCACAGCCGAGCGGGGCGTGTACGACGCCTTCGCCGCCTACCGCGATCTGCTCGCGGGGGCCGGCGAGTACATGGCCGGCCGGGTGGCCGACCTGGACGACGTGCGCAACCGCATCGTGGCGCGGCTGCTCGGTGTGCCGATGCCCGGCGTGCCCGACAGTGACGAGCCGTACGTGCTGATCGCGCGGGACCTGGCTCCCGCCGACACGGCGCTGCTGGACCCGACGCTCGTCCTCGGTTTCGTGACCGAGGAGGGCGGGCCGACCAGCCACAGCGCGATCCTCGCGCGGGCGCTGGGCGTGCCGGCGATCGTGGCGCTGCCGGGTGCCGGTGAGATCGCCGAGGGTACGGTCATCGCCGTCGACGGCAGCACCGGTGACCTGTTCGTCGAGCCCACCGCGGAGAAGCGGGCCGAGCTGGAGGCGGCGGCCGCCGAGCGCAGGGCGGCCCTCGCCGCCTCGTCGGGTCCGGGTGCGACCTCCGACGGCCACAAGGTGCCGCTGCTGGCCAATGTCGGCGGTCCCGCCGACGTACCGGCGGCCGTCGAGGCGGGGGCGGAGGGTGTGGGTCTGTTCCGCACCGAGTTCCTGTTCCTGGACGACAGCAAGAAGGCGCCGTCGGAGGAGAAGCAGATCGAGTCCTACCGCAAGGTGCTCGAGGCGTTTCCCGAGGGGCGTGTCGTCGTGCGGGTGCTGGACGCCGGCGCCGACAAGCCGCTGGACTTCCTGACTCCGGCCGACGAGCCGAACCCGGCGCTCGGCGTACGCGGGCTGCGCTCGCTGCTGGACCACCCGGACGTGCTGCGTACGCAGCTCACCGCGCTGGCCAAGGCGGCCGAGGGGCTGCCGGTCTACCTCGAGGTCATGGCCCCGATGGTCGCCGACCGCATCGATGCCAAGGCGTTCGCGGACGCCTGCCGGGAGGCGGGGCTCAAGGCCAAGTTCGGCGCGATGGTGGAGATCCCCTCCGCCGCGCTCCGGGCGCGCTCGATCCTGCAGGAGGTCGAGTTCCTGTCGCTGGGTACGAACGACCTCGCGCAGTACGCCTTCGCCGCGGACCGGCAGGTGGGTGCGGTGTCGCGGCTGCAGGACCCGTGGCAGCCGGCACTGCTCGACCTCATCGCCATGTCGGCCGACGCGGCCAGGGCCGAGGGCAAGAGCTGCGGTGTCTGTGGTGAGGCCGCTTCGGACCCACTGCTGGCCTGTGTGCTGACGGGTCTGGGTGTCACCTCCCTGTCCATGGGTGCCGCGTCGATTCCCTATGTGCGGGCGACGCTCGCGAAGTACACGCTCGCCCAGTGCGAGCGTGCCGCGGCGGCCGCCCGGGCGGCGGACAGCGCCGAGGAGGCCCGCGTGGCCGCGCAGGCGGTGCTCTCCGGCGAATAGACCGGACGGATCGTCGTTCCCCGAGGGGCCCTCGCCGGTGGCGAGGGCCCCTCGGGCGTCGAGGGCTTTGGACGGCCTAGTGGTGGGGGCCCGGGGTGTCCACTTCGTAGCCCGGGCAGTATTCGACGCCTGGTTCTGGGGCGACGGGCTCCCCCGTGTCGGCGTCCGTGCAGTAGGCGTTGAAGACGGCTGCGGCCGAGAGTGCGACGAGGCGGCCGCGGTCCAGGCGCCAGCCGTGGACCCGGTCGCGGTCATTGACGGTGCTCCGCACCACCAGTCCCCCGGGTCCGCCCTGGGCGAGCCCGGCGGCCAGCACGGTCACGAAGTCGAGGCCTTCGCGGCCCTCGATGCGGGGCGGGGTGTCCGGGTCCTCGGTGGTCTCGGCGTGGAGGACGGCGACGAGCTGTTCCGCTTCGGTCGGGATGCTGCAGACGAAGTGGTGGTGGCCGGGCCCGGCGCCGGCGACGAGGCGTTTGAGCGCGTCGGAGGCACGGTCGAAGGAGGCGTGGCCGATGTCCTCGCCGCAGTCCGCGCAGCGGCCGATCCCGGCGAGGAGGGTGGTGGCGTATTCCCAGGTGGCCTGGCGGACCGCCTCGTCGATGAGGAGCGGGACGATCTCGTCGACGGGCTGGCCGGTGTACGGCAGGACGGCGCTGCTGCCGGCGAGCTCCGCGGTGAAGCGGGTGCGGGTCTCGGCCGTGTCGGGGTCGAGGCCGTGTTCCCCGCAGTACTCGGCGTACTCGTCGGGGTCGAAGAGGGCGACGGTGGTGTGGATGCCCCGGGCCGCGAGGGACCGGAGCAGGCCGTCGACGTGGCGGAGGTACTCGGCGTAGTCGGCGGGGTGGTCGAACGTGAAGCTGCGGTAGCCGCACATGGCCGCGAAGTCCCCGGCGTCGGCCAGCAGGCCGAGGGTGCTGGGAACTTCGCGGCGCAGCGTGCGGCGCCTGTCCGTGTCGTGGTCGTTCCTGCGTGGCATGGCTCCCCCTGAGTGATGCGATCTCCTGCTCACTCAGAGTAATCGTCACCACTGACAGTGACCGCGGCGAATGCGTCAGCCGCGGGTGCGGGCCAGCTCCTCGTAGAAGTGGAGGAGGTCCAGGTTGTCCACGGAGCCCGGGTTGACCGCCTTGGCCAGGGGCGTGCCCTGGAGGAGGCGCTTGACCGGGACCTCGATGCGCTTGCCGGTGAGGGTGTGCGGGATGCCCGGGACCTCGATGATCTCGTCGGGGACGTGGCGCGGGGAGAGTTCCTCGCGGATCGTGGCCTTGATCCGGGCGCGCAGGTCCTCGTCGAGGGTGGCGCCGGGGGCGAGGTGCACGAAGAGCGGCATCCAGTAGCCGCCGTTCGGCTCCTCCAGCCCGATGACCAGGGACTCCTTGATCTCGGGGAGCCGCTCGACGGCCTCGTAGATGTCGGCGGACCCCATCCGGACGCCCTGGCGGTTGAGGGTGGAGTCGGAGCGGCCGTGGATGATCACCGAGCCGTGGTCGGTGATCGTGATCCAGTCCCCGTGGCGCCAGACCCCCGGGAACATCTCGAAGTAGCTGTCGCGGTAGCGGCTGCCGTCGGGGTCGTTCCAGAAGTGGATCGGCATGGACGGCATGGGGTTGGTGACAACGAGTTCGCCCACCTCGCCCGTGACCGGCTTGCCCGAGGGGTCCCAGGACTGGAGGTCCGTGCCGAGGCAGGCCGCCTGGAGCTCGCCGATGTGCACGGGGAGGGTGGGGACGGCGCCCGCGAAGCAGCTGCAGACGTCGGTGCCGCCGCTGACGGAGGCGATCCAGAGGTCCTCGGCCACCTCGTCGTGGAGCCAGCGGAAGCCGTCGGGCGGGAGCGGGGAGCCGGTGGTGGCCACGCACTTCACGGCGGAGAGGTCGAAGTCGCGCGCCGGGTGCACCTCGGCCTTGCGGCAGGCCATGACGTACGCGGCGGAGGTGCCGTACAGGGTGGCCTTCGTCCGCTCGGCGATGCGCCACTGGGCGCCCGTGTCGGGGTAGCCGGGGCTGCCGTCGTAGAGGACGACCGTCGTGCCGGTGAGCAGTCCGGAGACGAGGAAGTTCCACATCATCCAGCCGGTGGAGGTGTACCAGAAGAACCGGTCCTCCGGCCCCAGGTCGCAGTGCAGGCCGAGCTGCTTGAGGTGTTCGAGGAGGATGCCGCCCTGCGACTGGACGATGGCCTTGGGCAGGCCCGTCGTACCGGAGGAGTACAGCACCCAGAGGGGGTGGTCGAAGGGGACCGCCTCGAAGACGGGCTCGGTGTCGGCGGCGGTGAGGGCGGACCAGTCGAGGGCGCCCTCGGGGGCGGGCGTGCCGAGGAGCGGGATGTGGACGACCGCGCGCAGGGAGGGGAGCTCGGCGCGGAGTTCGGCGACGGTGTCGCGGCGGTCGTGCTGCTTGCCGCCGTAGCGGTAGCCGTCCACGGTGAACAGGACGACGGGCTCGACCTGCTGGAAGCGGTCGAGGACGCTGCGGGCGCCGAAGTCGGGGGCGCAGGAGGTCCAGACACCGCCGACGGCGGCGGTCGCGAGGAGGGCGACGGTGGCCTCGGGGATGTTGGGGAGGTAGCCGCTGACCCGGTCGCCGGGGCGTACGCCGAGGGCGCGCAGTTCGGCGGCGAGCGAGCCGACCTGGCGGCGGAGCTCGGCCCAGCTGACCGGGGTGACCTCGTGGGTCTCGTCCACGTACAGCAGGGCGGCATCGCCGGCGCGGGCCGGGTCCTCGGCGGCGCGCAGGGCGTGCTCGGCGTAGTTGAGGGTGGCTCCGGTGAACCAGCGTGCGCCCGGCATGGAGCGGTCGGCGAGGACCGATTCGTACGGGGTGGTGAAGCGGACGTCGAACCACTCGGCGACGGCCTGCCAGAAGGTGTCGAGCTCGTCGACGGACCAGCGGTGCAGGGCGGGGTAGCCGCCGTCGGCGGGGGCCCCGTGGCGCTCGGCGGCCCACGCCTGGAAGGCGGTGATCCGGGCCGCGGCGATCCGGTCGGGGCCCGGCGCCCAGAGGGGTTCCGGCTGCGTGGCTGAGGTCATGGGTCGGCTCCCGGTCAAGTCTGCGGCTCGCGCTTCGTGTGCGTACGGTGCCATCGCGCGGGGGGTGTACGCGCGGCGGCTCACAGGGACGATGCCATGTGATCGACCGCTGCACCAGGTCTGTCCTGGCCGGTCGGGTGACCTGCGGAGGGTGCCGCTGCCGGGTGAACGGCAGTTGAACGCAGTCCCCTCGGCCGGGGGCCGGTGGCAGGGTGAGCGGCATGAACGGTCGTGATCTGGTGCGTGCGGTGAAGGACATCGGTACGGAGCGCGGACGGCGCGCCTGGCTTTCGGCCTGGCGCCACCGGCGCGCGGACACGGTGGGGCTCCCACGCCGGGGCGCGGAGCGGGCGCGCGTGCCGGGGCTGCTGACCGGCACGGAGCCCCGCCCGGGCGGGGGTGTGCTGCGGTTCGCGCGCTCGGAGCTGCTGGTACGGGTCACGGTGGGCGGCGCGGTGTTCTGGGGCTGGGACGGGGCCGGGCCGACGCCCTCGTACGCGGTGGTGGGCGACGGGCCGGAGCCGGATCCGCGGGCCGTGCTGGAGCCGGACACCGGGGGCGGCTGGCGGGTGGTGTCGGAACGGGTCACGGTGGCGGTGTCCCGGCACGGGGCGGTGGAGGTGCGCACCCCGGGCGGGACGGTGCTGCGGCGGGAGGCGCCGCCGCGGTGGTGGGAGCCGGTTCCCCTCGCCGGGGAGGCTGCGGGTGGGGCCGGGGCACCCGGGGCCGGGACCGTCGGCGGCGGCGCGGTCGGGGACGAGGCCTACGGGAACGGGACCTCCCGGGACGGGACCTACCAGGAAAGGGCGGTGGGGCACGGGACGCCCGTGGACGGGACTGGCGGGCGGGCCGTGGGCGGAGGCGGGATCTCCGGGGACAGCGCGGTCGCGGAGGGAAAGGCTGCGGACGGGTCCGGCGGGCGCGGGGTGGGCCTGGGGCGTGGGGGCCGGTGGGTGCAGCGCAGTGAGGTGGCGGCCGATGCGCGGTTCTTCGGGCTGGGCGGGCGGGCCGCGGGGCCGCGGCTGCGGGACGGGACGTACCGGCTGTGGAACACGGACCCGAAGGGGGGCTTCGGGCCGGGTGTCGATCCGCTGTACCTGACGATGCCGGTGCAGATGGTGGTCGCGGACGCGGGGACGCACCTGCTCTTCCACGACAACACCTGGGACGGGCGGGTGGTGCTGCGGGAGGGCGAGGAGGGTGCGGGCTCGGGGGCGGACCGCCCCGGGGCGAGCGAACTGCGCATGGAGGGCGGGCCGCTGCGGTGCTGGGTGCTGGTGGGGACGCCGGCGCGGGTGCTGCAGGGCTGGTCGGCGCTGACGGGTGCGGCCGCGGTGCCGCCGGAGTGGGCGCTGGGGTACCAGCACGCGCGGTGGGGGTTCGGGAGCGCGGCGGAGGTGCGGCGGGTGGTCGAGGGGTACGCCTCGCGCGGGCTCGCGCTGTCGGCCGTACATCTGGACATCGACCACTACGACGGGCACCGGGTGTTCACGGTGGACGAGCAGGCCTTCCCCGATCTGCCGGGGCTGGCCAGGGAGTTGCGGGAGCAGGGGGTACGGCTGGTCTCCATCGTGGATCCGGCGGTGAAGACGGGGGACGCCGTGCACGTGTCGGGGGCTGCGGTGGGGCCGGCGGGCGCCTTCGTGCGGGACGCGCGGGGCGAGGAGGTGCGCGGCGAGGTGTGGCCGGGCGAGTGCGCGTATCCGGACTTCACGGATCCGGCCGTGCGGGAGTGGTGGGGCGGGCTGTACGAGGAGAGGCTCGCGCAGGGCTTCGCCGGTTTCTGGCACGACATGAACGAGCCGGTGTCCTTCGCGCCGTTCGGGGACGCCACGTTGCCGCGGTCGGCGCGGCACGCGATGGACGGGGCCGGCGGGGACCATCGCGAAGGGCACAACGTGTATGCGCTGGGCATGGCGCGGGCGGGGTGGGAGGGGCTGCTGCGGCTGCGCCCGGCCGAGCGGCCGTTCCTGTTCTCCCGGTCGGGCTGGGCGGGGATGCAGCGGTACGGGGGCACCTGGTCGGGCGATGTGGAGACCAGCTGGGAGGGGCTGCGGGCCTCACTGGCGCTGGCGTTGGGGCTCGGATTGTGCGGGGTGCCGTACTCGGGCCCGGACGTGGGTGGTTTCGGCGGCTCGCCCTCGCCGGAGTTGTACGTGCGGTGGCTGCAACTGGGGTCGTACCTGCCGCTGTTCCGGACCCACTCGGCGATCTGGGCGGGACGGCGGGAGCCGTGGGAGTTCGGGCCCGAGGTCGCGGAGCAGGCGGCGGCGGTGATGGCGGAGCGGGAGCGGCTGCGGCCGTACTTCGTGACGCTGGCGCACCTGGCGCGGCGGACGGGTGCCCCGTACGTACGGCCGGTGTGGTGGGGGACGCCGGAGGAGCGGCGACTGCGGGACTGCGAGGACGCGTTCCTGCTGGGCGACGCGCTGCTGGTCGCGCCGGTGCTGGAGTGCGGGGCGGACCGGCGGGCGGTACGGCTGCCACGGGGCCGGTGGTACGACACCGCGACCGGGGCGGCGTACGAGGGCCCGGGACAGATCCTGCTGGACGCCCCGCAGGGCCGGATCCCGGTGCTGGCACGGGCGGGGGCCCTCCTGCCGGTGCGTGCCGCCTCCGGGGACGGGGTGCAGCTGGAGGTCTGGGCTCCGGCGCGCGGGCGTACGGGAGGCGGGGTGGTGATCCGGGACCCGGGGCCGGGCTTCGAGGCGGGTGAGGTGGAGCGGTACACGGTGCGGTGGCTGGGGGACGCGGTGGTGGTGGAGGACGAGACGGGGAACCGGGTGGAGGGGGTCACCGTACGGGGCCTGTAGGCGCACCGGACCGGTGGCCGTACGGACCGGTGGCCGTGCGGGACCAGGGCGTCGTAGCCTCCTCCGACGGATACGCAACCATCGGTTGCATATCCGTCGGAGGAGGGCTAGCTTTACATGCAACCGAAGGTTGCGAAAGAGGGAGACGGCCGTGGAGTACGGGAGCATCGAGCGCGAGCTGCACATCGACGCCTCGCCCGAGGTGGTGTTCGAGGTGCTCAGCAGCCCCGAGCACATCCGGGAGTGGTGGAGCGCCGAGACCACCGCGTTCGAGCCGGCCGCGGGCGCGACGGCCCGTCTCACGTGGACGGATCAGGACACCGGGCGGCGCCAGTCCGCGCCCTTCACGGTCGTCGAGGCCGACCCGCCCCGGATGTTCTCGTTCCGGTGGACCTACGACGAGACGGAGACGGAGGCGGCGGGTCCGGGCAACTCGCTGCTGGTGACCTTCGAGCTCGCCCCCGCGGGGACGGGAACCACGGTCCGCTTCCGCGAGAGCGGCTTCCGCGAGCGGGGCTGGGAGGCGGCCGTGCTCGAAGCCCACTACAACGACCACCGGCAGGGCTGGGACTTCTACCTGCCGCGCCTGGTCGCGACCGCCGACCGGCTGGCGGCCGCACGATGAGCACCGCCGTCGACGACGACCTGTGGTCCGCGATAGGCGACCCGACCCGGCGCCGGATGATCGACCTGCTGCTGGCCGACGGCCAGGGGACCGCGACGACCCTCAGCGCGCACCTGCCGGTGACCAGGCAGGCCGTGACCAAACACCTGGCCGTGCTCGACCGGGTCGGGCTGGTCCGGTCCGCGCCGGCGGGACGGGAGAAGCGCTACCAGGTGGACGAGGCCCAGCTGGCCCGGGCCGTGGCGCAGCTGAACTCGGTCGGCGAGATGTGGGACGCCCGCCTGCGGCGCGTCAAGAGCCTCGCCGAAGCGATCCAGCGGGCCAAGGACGCAGAAAAGTGACACGGAGAAGCGACACGGAGAAGTGAGGAGAGCGAGATGGTGGACATCCTGCACCGGGTAGGCATCACCGCGAGCCCGGAGAAGGTGTACGAAGCACTCACCACGGTCGAGGGTCTGGCCGCGTGGTGGACGACCGACACGAGCGGGACCGGCGATGGCGTCCTGGAGTTCCGGTTCGGCGACCTCGGCGGCTTCGACATGAAGGTGCTCGACCTGCAGCCGAACGCACGGGTGCTGTGGGAGGTCGTCGACGGTCCGGCCGAGTGGGTCGGGACCACGGTCGGCTTCGACCTGACCCAGGACGGCGAGTGGACGATCCTCATGTTCGCGCACGCGGGCTGGCGCGAACCGGTCGAGTTCATGAACCACTGCAGCACCAAGTGGGCGATCTTCCTGATGAGCCTGAAGTCCCTGCTGGAGACGGGCTCCGGCGCGCCGCATCCGCGCGACGTGCAGATCGGCAACTGGCACTGACGCCACCGCTGCGGGGCCGTCACGAGCCCGACGCCCGAAGGCCGGACCGGCTCTCAGGCGTCGGGCTCAGGGCATCGGGCATCGGGCTCAGGTGTACTTGCCCGCGAACCAGGACGCCGCCGCCTGGGTGTGGAGGGGGAAGGCCAGGGGTGACGGGGCGTGCAGGACGTGCCAGCCGGTGGTCTCGTCCGTCGGCTTCGAGGCGGGGAGGTCCGCCGCCGGGCGGACCGGGAGGAGGCCGAAGAGGAGGAGGTGGCCCGCCGGGGAACTCAGGGCGTCGGCCAGGGTGACCTCGGAGGCCGGGGCCGTGATGCCGGTCTCCTCGCGAAGCTCGCGGACGACCGCGTCGCGCCAGTCCTCGCCGAAGTCGATGAAGCCGCCGGGGAGGGCGACGCCGCCGAGGGCCGGTTCGATGGTGCGGGTGATGACCACGAGGCCGGTGCCGTCAACATCCTCGACGGGGAGGAGGGTGACGGCCACGGGGAGCGGGTTGCGGTAGGCGGTCGCCCCGCAGGCGGTGCAGGAGCGGGGCCACGCCTGGGTGGAGTAGGGCGCTCCGCAGGTGGAGCAGTGCGAGTCCTTCAGCTGTGCCGGCATCCGGCGATGGTATGCCAAGGGGTATGCGGATGACGGCTGTTGTGGGTGTGCTCGCGGTGCTGGCCGGCGGGGCGGCGGCGCCCACCGGGAACGGGGTCGGACCCGGGTCCGGGCACGGGTCCGGACCCGGTTTCGTGGCGCTGCGCGAGGTGGATCCGAGCGTCCGGCAGGACATGCGGTACGCCGGTGCGCGGAATTTCACCGGTGGGGTGGTGGACGGGTACGAGGAGCCGGTGTGCCTGCTGGCCCGGCCCGCCGCCGAGGCGCTGCGGCGGGCGCAGCGGGGTCTGCTGCGGCGCGGGTATTCGCTGTGGGTGTACGACTGCTACCGGCCGCAGCGGGCGGTCGACCGGTTCGTGCGGTGGGCGCGGGAGGCGGACGGCCCGGACGACCGGGCGGCGAAGGCGGAGTTCTATCCGAACGTGGAGCGGAGCCGGCTCATTCCGGAGGGGTACATCGCGGAGAAGTCCGGGCACAGCCGCGGGAGCACGCTCGATGTGACTCTGGAGGAACTGTCGGGCCGGCCGGTGGACATGGCGACCGCCTTCGACTTCTTCGATCCGCTCTCGCACACGGATGATCCGCGGGTCACGGGCGCCGCGCGCGCCCACCGGCAGTTGCTGAAGGGGGCGCTGGCCGAGCAGGGGTTCGTGAATCTTCCCGAGGAGTGGTGGCACTTCACGTACAAGCCGGAGGCGTATCCGGACACGTATTTCGATTTCCCGGTCGCTGTCGCCTCCGTCCGCCCGTGAGTACCGTGCCCGCATGACTTTCAGCTCGTACGAGGAATTCTGGCCGTACTACGTCGCGATGCACTCCCGGGCCGCCACCCGCTGGATCCATCTCACCGGCACGCTCACCGGGCTCGCGCTGAGCGTCTACGGGGTGGCGCGGGGCCGCAAGCGCTACCTCGCCGCGCTCCCCCTGATCGGGTACGGGACCGCCTGGCCGGCGCACTTCCTGATCGAGGGGAACAATCCGGCCACCTTCGGCCATCCGGGATGGTCGCTGCGCGGGGACGCGCAGATGATCCGGATGATGCTGGCCGGGCGGGACGCGGAGCTGGGCGAGATCGCCCGGAAGTGGCTCGCCGAGAACCCGTGCCAGGGGTGCCCGCCCGTGACAGACTTCTGACGATCCGTCAGAAGTCTGGCTAGGGAGGGGTCTTGGCACGCACACGCACACCCGTCGTGAAGGGGTGGTTCACCGAGGACGGTCCGGACGGCGGCTTCCGGCTGCTCGGCACCCGCTGCTCGGCCTGCACCGCGGTGTTCTTCCCGCGCGAGGACGCGTACTGCCGCAATCCGCACTGCCCGGGGGACGGCGAGCTCACCGAGGTGCCGCTGTCCCCGCGGGGCCGGGTCTGGTCCTGCACCGACGGGCGCTACCGGCCGCCCGCGCCGTACGTGTCCGACCCCGGCGTGCCCTGGGAGCCGTACACGCTGGTCGCGGTGGAACTGGAAGCCGAGGGCATGGTCGTGCTGGGGCAGGCGGCGCCCGGGGTGGGGGTCGCCGATCTGCCGGTCGGGACGGAGGTCGAGGTGGTCGGCGGCGTGCTGAACGAGGACGCCGAAACCGTCTGGACCACCTGGCGGTTCAAGCCGGTGGGAGGGGCCGCATGAGCGCCGACATCGCCGTCCTCGGGGCCGGAATGCACCCCTGGGGCAAATGGGGCCGCAGCTTCGTCGAATACGGCCGGACCGCCGCCCGGGCCGCGCTCGCGGACGCCGGGCTGGACTGGACGGACGTGCAGTCGATCGTCGGCGCCGACACCGTGCGCTCGGGCTACCCGGGCTACGTGGCCGGCGCCACCTTCGCGCAGGCCCTCGGCTGGCAGGGCGCACGGGTGACCAGCGTGTACGCGGCCTGCGCCTCCGGGGCGCAGGCGATCGGCGCGGCCCGCGCGCAGATCCTGGCGGGCCTGGCCGACGTGGTCCTCGTGGTGGGTGCGGACGCCGCGCCCAAGGGGTTCTTCGCCCCGGCGGGCGGCGACCGGCCGGACGATCCGGACTGGCTGCGGTTCCGCGTGCTGGGGGCCACCAACCCGGCGTACTTCGCGCTGTACGCCCGGCGCCGGATGGCCGTCTACGGGGACACCCCGGAGGACTTCGCCCAGGTCAAGGTGAAGAACGCGGCGGCGGGGGTGCTCAACCCGCACGCCCGCTACCGCAAGAGCGTGAGCGCCGAGGAGGTCGCGGCCTCCGCGGTCGTCGCCGACCCGCTCCGGCTGCTCGACATCTGCGCCACCTCCGACGGGGGCGCGGCGCTGGTGCTGAGCAGCATGGACTTCGCGCGTGCGCGCGGGGTGGCCGATCCGGTGCGGATCCGCGCGGTGTCCACGGTGACGCCCACGTATCCGCGGACGGTGCTGGACCTGCCGGACATCGCGACCGACTCGGCGGTGGCCGTGGATCCGGCGGCCGGATCCTTCCGGTCGTCGATCGCGCGCGCCGCGTACGAGGAGGCGGGGCTGGGTCCGGACGAGCTCTCGCTCGCCGAGGTGTACGACCTGTCCACCGCCCTCGAACTGGAGTGGTACGAGGACATCGGGCTGTGCGGGGAGGGCGAGGGGGCGAAGCTCGTCCGGGAGGGGGCGACCGCGCTGGGCGGCCGGATCCCGGTCAACACCAGTGGCGGGCTGGCCTCCTTCGGGGAGGCGGTGCCGGCGCAGGCCATCGCGCAGGTGTGCGAGCTGACGTGGCAGCTGCGCGGGACGGCCGGGGACCGGCAGGTACCGGGGGCGAGGGCCGGGATCACGGCCAATCAGGGGCTGTTCGGGCACGGATCGGCCGTCGTCGCCGTGCGCTGAACAGCCCGTGTTGTCCGAACGCTTGACGGCCCCCTGCGGCAGGTTCACACTCGCTCCACAGTCCCGCGCCGCGACCGGGACCCCGAACCCCCCGTGAGAGCTGCGGCCCGTACCCCAGTCGGCGGGGGTACGGGTCGCCTCCATGTCGGGCCGTCGTACGGGTGCCGGTCCCGGGCCCCTCGTACGGGCCTCGCGACGGCCCTTGTGCGGGCCCGCCCGTCAGGCCCCCGCGGACAGGCTCCGGCGCCGCTCGCGAGCCAGGGACATCGCGTGTTCCACGACCCCCACCAGCACGTCCTTCACGGATTCCCGGTCCCGTGCGTCGCACAGCAGCACCGGTACCCCGGGGTCGAGGTCGAGTGCCGTCCGTACGGTCTGGACGGGGTGCCGATCGGCTCCGTCGAAGCAGTTGACCGCGACCACGAACGGGATCCCGCGCCGCTCGAAGTAGTCGACGGCCGCGAAGCAGTCGGCGAGGCGGCGGGTGTCGGCGAGGACCACGGCGCCGAGCGCGCCCTGGGCCAGCTCGTCCCACAGGAACCAGAAGCGGTCCTGCCCGGGCGTGCCGAACAGGTACAGCACCAGGTCCTCGCGGAGCGTGATGCGCCCGAAGTCCATGGCCACGGTCGTGGTGCTCTTGCCCTCCACTCCCCCGGTGTCGTCGACACCGACGCCCGGCTCGGAGAGCCGTTCCTCGGTCCGCAGCGGTCTGATCTCGCTCACCGCACTGACCAGGGTGGTCTTGCCCACCCCGAAGCCGCCCGCGACCAGGATCTTCAAGGTCAGCGGCTCGACCGGCGACACCGCGTGCATGGCACCGGTGCGGCTAAAGCGCCCGAAGGCCATCGATCACCTCACGCAGAATGGATTCATCGGGCAGTTCGGCCGGTGGTACCGGCCTGGTCACATGGACCAGTTCCTCGTCGACCAGGTCGCCGATGAGGACGCGTACGACCCCGACCGCGAGGTCGAGGTCGGCCGCGAGTTCGGCCACCGACTGCGGCCGGTCCCGGCACAGCCCGAGGATGTGGGCGTGTTCCGGGGAGAGGGTCATGTCCCAGACCGGATCGTCGGCCGCCGCTTCGGCGACGACGAGCGCGATCAGGTCGAGGCGGTGCTGACCCGCGTGACTGGTCCGGCCGCGGGTCATGGCGTACGGGCGTACGACGGGACCCGCGTCGTCGTCGAACCAGTGCGCGTGGTCGGGGCCGTCGGCCGACGGATCGACGGGGAAGCCGATGCCGGCGGCGATGTCGGTGCCGGTGGAGTGGTCCTGGCCTGAATCGCTCATGCCGTACGACTCACCCTCCGGCTGGCAGCCCGGTGCGCGGGGCGGTCGCCAGGTGGTCGCCCACTCGCTTGACCATCAGCGTCATCTCGTACGCGACCTGCCCGACGTCGGAGTCCGCGTCGGCCAGCACGGCGAGGCAGCTGCCGTCGCCCGCGGCCATGACGAAGAGGAAGGCCTCGTCGAGTTCGACCACGGTCTGGCGGACCCGGCCGGAGTCGAAGTGCCGGCCGACGCCCTTGGCCAGGCTGTGGAAGCCGGAGGCCACGGCCGCCAGGTGCTCGCTGTCCTCGCGGGTCAGGTCCTTGGAGCTGCCGGTGGGCAGGCCGTCGCCGGAGAGGACCACCGCCTTGCGGATGGAGCCGACCCGGTCGACGAGCTCGTCGAGGAGCCAGTTGAGCGGGCCGGAGCCGCGGCCCCTGGTGTCGTTGCCGGTCTGCGGTGCGGTCATCGACCGTCCCCTTCGTTCTCGTTTCCGTGACCGCCGGCGGCGGAGGTGCCTGCCTCGGTCTCGGACTGCTGCGGAGCGTGCTGGTTGCGGCCCGCCGTCCAGCCACGCTGGAGTGCGGACATGCGCGTACGTACGTCTTCCGCATCGCGGTCGGCCACCTGGTCAGTGGCGGCTTCGGCGGGTGCGGCGGACGGGGTCTTCTTCAGCTGGGGTGCCAGGCTGGCCTGGCGGACCCGGCGGGGCAGCCCGCCGGTGCCCGGGCCGGGTGCGGGGTCCGTGTCACCGGATCCGGCCGTCGGGGCGGAGCTGGGCTGCGGGACCACCGACACCGGGCGTTCCACCCGGCGGCCGTGATCGGCGACCAGGGTCGGGGCGGGGCGGCGGCGCGGCAGCGGTACGGCTCCCGGGGTGCGGGGGGCATCGGGTCGCGAGGCCTCCACGCGGTGGGTTTCCAGCCGGACGGGGCCGGTGGGGGCGAGCGATTCGCGGTCGCGGTCGTTCTTGCGGGCGCCGCCCCGCTCGGTGTGGCGGTCGGTGTGCGGCCGGTCGGCCGGGCGCAGGCCGAGCAGGGCGCTGCGCGGGGTGCCGTTCGGCGGGGTCTCGTCGTCGAGGGTGGCCATGACGGGGCGGCCGGCGGCGCCGGTGCGGCGCGTGATCCCGGGGGTGGCGTCGTCCAGGACGGCGGGGTCGTCGAGGCCGTCCAGCGGGTCCAGGCCGTGGCCCACGAGCGGGGCCTCCAGCTCGACCGGGCCGCGCAGTTCGGCGGCGGGGAGCGGGCGGCCGGACGGGGCGCGCTCCACGGCGACGGGCGCGGGCCGCTCGGGCGTCGTCCGGCCGGTGTGGACGGCGTTCGCGGGCGAGGCGGCCCGTACGGACGTGGCAGCCGCGCGGGCGCCGTCGAGGCGCACGCCGTTGCCGTTGGTCTCGGGGGCGTCGGTGAGCAGCGCCACGGGGAGGAAGACCACCGCGGTGGTGCCCCCGTACGGGCTGGGCTGGAGGACGACCTTGACGCTGTGGCGCTGCGCGAGGCGGCTGACGACGAACAGGCCGAGGCGGTCGGTGTCGGAGAGTTCGAACTCGGGGGTCTCGGCGAGCCGCAGGTTCGCGTCGAGCAGTGCCTCCGGGGTCATGCCGAGGCCGCGGTCGTGGATCTCCAGGGTGAAGCCGTTGGCCACGCGCTCGCCGTGCACCTGGACCGCGGTGTGCGGCGGGGAGAACACCGTGGCGTTCTCGAGGAGTTCGGCGATGAGGTGGGTGATGTCGGCGACGGCGGGGCCGACGATGCCCAGGCGCGTGAGGCGGCGCACCTCTATTCGCTCGTAGTCCTCGACCTCGGCGACGGCGGCCCGTACGACGTCCATCAGCTGGACGGGCTTGCGCCACTGGCGGGAGGGCGCGGCGCCGGAGAGGATCACGAGGCCCTCGGCGTGGCGGCGCATGCGGGTGGTCATGTGGTCGAGGCGGAAGAGGTCGGCGAGTTCCTCGGTGTCCTCGGTGCGGCGTTCCATGGTGTCGAGGAGCGTCAGCTGGCGGTGCAGCAGCACCTGGTTGCGGCGGGCCAGGTTGACGAACACCTCGGAGACACCGCGCCGCAGGTCGGCCTGCTTGACGGCGGCCTCGACGGCGGCGCGCTGGAGGGTGTTGAGGGCCTGGCCGACCTGGCCGACCTCGTCCTTCTCGTATTCGAGGTGGGGCGCCTCGGTCTCCACGTCCACCGGCTCGCCGGCGGCGAGGCGGCGCATCACGCTGGGCAGCCGGACGCCGGAGGCCTCGTGGGCCTCCTTGCGCAGCCGGGACAGGTCGCGGACGAGGTCGCGGCCGATGCGCACGGAGAGGACCAGGGACACGATCAGGGCGAGGAAGCCGAGCACACCGGCGGCGGCGGCCTGGACCATGACGTCCATGGCGACGGGCTCGATGCGCTGCTGGTAGCGGTCGCCCGCGGCCGTGTTCATGGCTGCCAGGTCTTCGAGGACCTTGGCGGCGGCCTCGTCCCACTGGGCGGGGGTGACGCTGCGCGGCTTGTTGACCGCGCCGCCTGCGATGAACCGTTCCTCGGCGTCGCGCAGGGGCTTGGTCTCGGGGTCCTTCCAGTACTTCTCGAAACGCTCCCGGTCGTCGGCGGGGAGGGTGACGAGGTTGAACTCGTAGAGCAGCGCGCGGTTGGCGGCGAAGTCGGAGACGTGGCGCACGTCGGGTGCGGTCACGTTGCGCGCGGCGAGGGCGGAGGCGACGACGGCGTCCTCGCGGGAGAGCAGCTCGCGGGCGCGGCTGATGCCGACGAGGGCGCGGCCCTCCTTGTCGACCTCCACGTTGTCCAGACCGTGGAGGTTCATGAGGAAGTCGTAGCAGGGGTCGACCAGCCGGTTGTAGAGCTCCAGGGCCTGGGTGGGGTCCAGGGCGTTCTGATCGACGGAGCGGCGCATGGCACCGATGCCCTGGAAGGCGCCGACGATGGAGCGCAGGCGCTGGGCGCTCTGCGAGCTCAGCTCGTCGATGACCTTGGGGTCGCGTGCGCTGACGCTGATCTCCTCGACGGCCGCGTCGGTTTCGGCGCGGCGCTTGGTGAGTTCGGCGGTGGCCGTGGCGGCCCGCGGGTCGCCCAGGACGACGAGGGTCTGGCGCCGTTCCTTCTGGATGACGCGGACGACGTCCTCGATGGGGTAGCCGACCTTGTCGATCACGTAGGCCACGTCGAAGAGTTGGATCGCCTCGCGGCCGGTGATGACCGTGGCGAAGCCCCAGAGAGCGGTCAGGGAGACGAGCGGCACAAGGAGCAACGCCACGATCTTCCGGCGGATGGACTTCCCGCGAAAGCGCATGGCCTCCCCAGCCTCCCCCAGGTCAACCCCGTTACCGGGGGTCGGTGTTCCGTCATTTAAACGGCGTGAGCCTACTACTGCTCCGGAGTAGGTTCGAAGGCGTGTCCGGACGTTTTCGGCCGGACCCCCGGGCGAAGATCACCAGTTGTCCGACACTTCCGGTCAAGTGCAGCCCGATATGTGGCAGATGACACTCGGTGGGGCGTCGGTTCCTGCAACCTGATGGATGGCTGGAATTGTTCGTTCCGCGATCATTGGGGCGCGTGGAGGCTTCCGCGATCCGGGAATCTCTCGGTGCCGCCGGACGTCTGTCTGTTCGAGGGCCACGTCGGGGGTAGACGTGGTGGGTAGGCATGACGGACCGCGGCGTGGGGAGTGAGCGGACCATGAGCAGTGACGAGCGCGGCGGATCGGTTTCGGGCGCGTACGCCGGAGCGGCGGGGCGGGGGCTGTGGGTGGAGGAGCCGGCCCGCCGGCGCCGGATGCCCGATCCGGTGCGGACCTCCGCGGTGCGGGCGGTGTTGATCGTGGCCGTGACCCTGACCCAGGCGGCGATCACGTTCTTCCTGACCCTGACCGGCTCCTGGCTGGCCCTGCCGATGGCGCTCGGCGCGATAGCGGGGACGATCGTGGCCACGTGGGGCGTGCTGGACGTGTGGATCACCCGGCAGACCTGGAACCAGCGGTACGGGGTCCTCTCGGAGCCGAGCAGCACGGCGCGCAGCCGCCGCCGCGAGGCCCGCAGGGCTGCCCGGGCCGCGCGCGAGGCCGCCCCGGGCCGAATACCCCGGGACGACGGCCCCCTGACGGCCTTCGGCCGCTCCGCGTCCCCCTGACGCGTGCGCGTCAGGAAGGGACGCCGCTGCGGCGGAACATGCGGGTGGCGGTGATCTCCCCGTGGATGGTCTCCTCCTCCGGGGACTGCTGCGGCAGGCCCGGGCGCAGGTGTTCCTCGACGCTGATGTACTTCAGGCCCGCCCGCAGGTCCGCGTCGTTGCGCAGCCGGATCACCAGCGGGAACTCGGCGAGGGCCGTGGTGTCGAACAGGCCCGTCGTGTAGAGCAGCTGGACGCCGAGCGCGTCGGAGACGGCCCGCTGGAGCTCCAGCAGGTACGTGGCGTTCGCGCGGCCGATCGGGTTGTCGAGGAACAGCGTGCCTGCGTGGCGGTGCTTGTCGCGG
This sequence comes from Streptomyces sp. NBC_00207, assembly GCF_045160965.1. Taxonomy (NCBI): domain Bacteria; kingdom Bacillati; phylum Actinomycetota; class Actinomycetes; order Kitasatosporales; family Streptomycetaceae; genus Streptomyces; species Streptomyces sp. NBC_00207. The sequence goes on from NZ_CP130715.1 coordinate 2,244,240, forward strand.
CCGCGGTCGTTGCTGCGCAGCGCCGCCATCGTGCAGTAGAGGGCGATCGCGGCGGTGAGCAGCTGCCCGCCGGAGAAGACGTCCCCCATCTGGCCGACGGGGACGCGTTCGGCGCGCAGCACCGCGTCCGGCTTGAGGATCTCCACGGAGATGCCCTTGGGTTCGAGGGCCGCCTGGACGCCCCTCAGCAGCAGGGACATGCCGTCGCGGCGGCCCTCGCCGAAGGAGGCGGTGCTGTTCTTCTTCACGGCCGCGCGGGTGGCCTCGTCGATGACCTCGCCGAGCCGTTCCGTGAGCGTGGCCTGGTCCGGCTCCTCGAAGCGGATCCGCAGGAACTCCTGGCCCGACCATTCGCCCAGGCCCTCCGGCAGCTGGGAGAGGCGCTGCGCGGAGCGGAGCGTGGCCAGGGACGATTCGACGAGGCCGCGCAGGCGGTCGACGATGCTGTCGCGGTTGCGCTCCAGCTGCGCCAGTTCGTCGGTGAGGACGCGAAGCCGGGGGGCGAAGGCCGCCGCCCAGGCTGCCGCGTGCTCGGGCAGGGCGGCGGCGGGCAGTTCCCGGATCTGCTGGCGCGCGGGGGTGCGTACCTGCTCGTAGCGGGTGGCGTTGGCGTGCCGGACCAGGATGTCGCTCGCCTCGCGCACCGCGGACTCGGCGGCCGAGAGGTCGGCCGCGCAGGCGCGCAGGGAGCGGCGGGCCTCGGTGGCCGACTGGCGGGCCTCCTCCAGGGTGCCCGGGTGGGGCACCGGCTCCTGCTCGTCCTCGGCGTGCGCGTGGTCGCGCAGGAGGTCGCGCAGCAGGGCCGCGGTCTCGTCGAAGCCGCCGGCGCCGTCCTCGGCGGTGCGGTGGGCGCGCAGCAGGTCCGCGTGGGCGGCGCGGGCGCTCTCCACGGCCGCGGTGTGTGCGGCGAGCTGGGCGGTGGCCGTACGGAGCAGGGCCTGGGCCTGTTCGACGTCCTCGGGTACCAGTTCCTCGGGCAGTTCGGTGTGCGCCCCGCCCTCGGCGGGGGCGTGCCGCTCGGCCTCGCCGCGCAGTCGGCCGAGCTGCTCGCTGGCCGTGGACGCGCGGGTCTCCAGCATCTGCACGAGGGACTCGGCGCGGGCGGCGGCGGCCTGCCGGGAGGGGCCGTCGGCGCCGTCGGTGCCTTCGAGGAGCTGGGCGGCGCGGGTACGGACCTTGTTGGTGAGGCGGTCGAGTTCGGCGAGGGCGGCGCTCTCGTCGCTCTCGGCGCGGGCCTGTTCGGCGCGCAGGTCGGCGCCGACGCCCACCTTCTCGTAGAGCTGGGAGGCCGCGCGGTAGGCCTCGCGGAGGTCCGGGAGGGGCACCCGCGGGCCGTCCGCGTCCGCGCCGGGCAGCTGGTCGGGGGCGCCGGCGATCTCGGCGCGCTCGGCGCGCAGGGCGCGGGCGGTGCGGCGGGCGTCGTCGGCGGCGCGCTGGGCGGCGCGGCGGTCCTCGTCGGCGGCGCGGGCGCGGTCCAGGCAGACCTCGGCGCGGGCCTCGGACTCGGCGGCCTCGTCGGCGAGTTCGCGGAGCCTGGCCTGCCAGCCGGCCCGCTCGCGCAGGCGGAAGGCGAGCCCGGCGAGGGCGTCGGCGACGCGGCGGGCGCGCTGGGCGGTGTCCTGGCGCTCCTCGCGGACGCGGGCGGCGTCGGCGGCGGCCTCGTCGGCCTCGGCGCGTACGGTACGGGCCTCCGCGAGCTCGGCGTCGGCCTCCTCGGCGAACCCACGGGCGGCCGCGGCCTGTTCCGCGAGCTCGGCGAGGCGGCCGGGCGGGCAGCCGGTGCGCCAGGAGACGAGGCGGGCCGCGAGTTCGCGGTCGCCGGAGAGGCGTGCGGCGAGTTCGCGGATCTCGGTGTCGCGGGCGCCGGCGCGGGTGCGCAGGGCCTGGCGCTCCTCGTCGGCGGCGTGCTCGTCGTGCATGGCCGGGTTCGGCGGGACGAGGAAGACAGCGGTGTCGGTGTCTGCCGCGGGCGGTACGGGCGCCAGCAGGGCGGCGGCGGTCCCGACGGCGACGGTGGAGCGGGGCAGCAGGGCGGCGCCGGAGAGGACCTCGCGGGCCCGGCTGTGGGTGTCGGGGTCGGTGATGACGACGCCGTCGACGAGTTCGGGGCGGGCGGCGAGGACGGCGGCGTGGTCGGCGGGGTCGACGGACTGGGCGAGGTAACGCCAGCCGGGAAGGGCCGGGATGCCGTGCTCGCCGAGGTACTCGACGGTGGCGAGGACGTCGGGGCCGGGCGGCAGGAGGCCGCCGTCGCCGAGCGCGCCGAGGATGCGGGAGTCGTCGGCGGCGGCGGTGCGCAGCTCGAACAGCTGGCGTTCCGCCGAGGTGACCCCGTCTGTGAGCAGCCGGCGGAGGTCGTCGGCGTTCCGGTCGAGGTCCGCGACCGTGAGGCCCTCGCCTCCGGCGGTCGCGGTGTGGCCGGACTCCGGGGTGTCGGAGCCGGTGCCCGCGCCTGCGCCGGCCGGCGTACCGGACCGGGGGCGCGGGAAGGCCGGGGCGTGCGCGGAGGGCAGGCCGAGGAGCTCGGCGAGGCGGGGGGAGGCGGCGAGGGAGGCAGCCGCCCGGTACTCGGCGTCGTGGGCGGCCTCGGCGGCGTCGGCGGCGTCCGCTGCACGGGCGGCGGTGAGCTCGGCGCGGGATTCCGCGGCGGCGGCCTCGCGGGCGGCTTCGGCGCCGGCGCGGGCGGCCTCCCGGGCCTCGTCCCAGGCGGCCACTGCGGTCTTCTCGGCGTCGGTGGCGGCGAGGGCCGCGCGCGCCGGGTCGGCGTCGGGGGCGGAGTCGTCGAGCCAGCCGGCGCGGACGGCCTCGGCGGTCTCCTGCTGGACCTCGGCGAGGCGCGAGCGGAGGTGCTCGGCCTCGCTGCGGGCCCGCTGGGCGGCCGTGGCGGCGGCGGTGGCGTCGCGGTGGGAGTCCTCGCCGGTGGCCTGGAGGGCGGCGGAACGCTCCTCCTCCTCGTTGGCGAGCCGTTCCCCGTGCTCGGCGGCTGTGTGCAGGGCCCGTACGAGCTCGCCGGCGGCCGTGGCGCGTGCGGCCAGCGCCGGGGCGGCGTCCCGCTCGGCCTCGCGGATCGCGGCGGCGACGCGGGCGGAACGGTCGGCGGCTGCGCGGTGGCGGAGCACGATCTCGGCGGCCTGCCACGCGGAGTGCAGCGTGCGGGCTTCGAGGAGTTCGCGGCGCTGGGCGGCGGCGGCCTTGTCGGCGACGGTCAGGGCCAGCGAGGCGTGCCGGTAGGCGAGTTCGGCGGAGACGGCGGCGGTGCGGGCGCGGGCGGAGTCGGCGGCGGTGACCTGGTGGGCGGCGGCGGTGACCTGCTGGGCGAGGTCGGCGGCGCGGCCGCGTTCCCCGGCGGCGCGGGCGGACAGCCGCCGGGCGAGGGTGCGCGTACGGCGTTCCGCGCCCGCGTGGACGTCGCGCAGCCGGGAGCGGGTCCCGGCGGCCTCGACGATCTTGGTCAGCAGGTCCACCGAGCCGGCGGTGAAATCGCGTTCGGCCATGAGCTCGGCGCGGCGGCCGAGCTTGTTGCCGAAGCCGTGGACGAGGTCGGCGAGGCCGTCGGTATCGCGGGTGTCGGTGACGGCGCGCAGCAGGAGGTCGGTGAAGTCGGAGTCCTTCTTCACCGCGAAGAGGCCGGCCGCCTCGCCCTCGTCGGCGTTCATCTCGCGCTGGTAGCGGAAGAGTTCGGGGTCGAGGCCGAGTTCGGTGAGGTGCTCGTTCCAGCGGTCGTGGATCTCCTCGAAGTACACCTCGAGGTGCGGGTAGGCCTTGCCGGCCTCGGTCAGGGCGTCGCGGAAGCCCTTCATGGTGCGGCGGCGGCCCTGGGCACCGGAGGCGCCCTCGACGGGCGCGCGCACGGCGGTGGCCTCGGCGACGGGCAGGTTGTCCAGGCCGAGGCCCGGGCCGGGGCGGAAGGAGTACCAGGCCTCGGCGAACTTGCGCGGGTCGTTGGAGACCTGGCGGCCGCGCCATTCGCTGACCTTGCCGACGACCACGCACTCGCCGGTCTGGGTGTGCTGCCACTCCAGGGCCACGTGGCCGCAGTCGTCGGCGAGCAGGAACTTGCGCAGGACGCCGGAGCTCGCGCCGCCGAGGGTGTTGCGGTGGCCGGGCAGCATCACCGAGAAGATCAGCTTGAGCAGGACGGACTTGCCGCCGCCGTTCTCCAGGAAGAGCACGCCGGCGGGGGCGGGGCGGCGCGGCGGGCCGGTGGGCTCGTCCTCGAAGAACTCCGCCTGGGCCGGCGCCGGGTGGGGCACCGGCTCGCCGACTCCGCGCAGGTCGAGCACGGTGTCGGCGTAGCGCGCACCGGCGGGCCCGATGGAGTAGAGGCGGATCCGGGACAGCTCGTACATGGCGGCGGACTCTCGTGGTGTCTGGTGACTCAGGGCGTACGGAGGACGGGTGGCTCAGGCGTGGAACGGGAGCCCGGCGTCGGCGGCCAGGTCCAGGTCGTCGCCTTCGGGCGGCGGCAGGAGGGTGGCGGAGCCGTCGGAGACGGGGACCACGCCGAGTTCCAGCAGTTCGGCCATGGCCGCACTGCCCGCCATGTCGCGGACCTGGAGCTGGTAGCGGGGGGTGGTGCGGTACGTGCCGCCGGACTCGTCGCCGGTGCGCTGCAGGAAACCGGAGTCGGTGAGGAAGGCGGCGGCCTTGCCGACGATGCCGGTGGTGGAGCCGGCCAGGCGGCGGGCGTCCTTGGTGGCGCCGGTCGCGCTGCGGCGGGCGTAGACGCGCCAGGCGGCCTCCAGGCCGGGGGCGTCGGAGGCCGGGTCGGTGTTCTCACCGCTCTCCTCGGCGCGCTCCTCCAGACGGCGGCAGGTCTGCCGGACGAAGGAGTCGACGCCGTTGACGGTGATGCGGCCGATGTAGCCGTCGTCGGCGAGGTCCTCGGGGCGGGGGAAGGCGAGGGCGGCGACGGCGAGGTGGGCCAGGCCGTGCAGGAACCGGTCGGCGGAGTCGGCGGCGGTGCGGCGGGCGTAGTCGCCCATCCGGACGGCGAAGACGGAGTCCTCGCCGGCGGCCACGGCCATGCCCGCGCGCGGGGACACCTCCAGGACGACGAGGCCGAGGCCGGTGGCGACGGCGTCGGCGAGGCGGCCGAAGCCTGGGTCCTCGCGGTAGCGGCGGAGCAGCTCGGCGTACTCGGCGTCCCGGGCGGGGAGCAGCTTGGGCTGCAGCCCGAAGGCGACGAGCCGGGCCGCGTCGGCGGCGTCGGCGGGGGTCACCGCCGGGCCCGCGGCCGCGACGGGGGTCGCGGGAGCCGCGGGCTCGCTCCACGCGGGGTGCTCGGCGTGGTGGTCGCTCACGGGTGGGTCTCCTCGGCGGTGCGGGTGGTTCGGGCGGTGCGGGCGGGTTCGCTGCGCGGAGCCAGCGGGGGCCGATTCAGCCTCGCCGGCGTTTGAGCAGGGGGCACCTCCCAGCGGTAGCTGGGGGAGGGTCCGGGCAGAGCCCGGTGCCCGGCGGAGCCGGGTTTCCTGGGGCTCCGCCCCAGACCCCGCTCCTCAAACGCCGGAGGGGCTGAATCGGGTGCCGGAGGGGCTGGAGCGGAAGCCGGTGAGACTGCGACGGGCCCGGCCAGGGCAATGGCGGTCATGAGGCCTCCGCGCGGTCCGCGGCCATGCCGGCGGCGTCGAGGAGGGCGGTGCCGACGATGAGGTCGGCGCCGCCGAACTCGGGGTCGTCGAGCTGCGTCCCGTCGTCCACCGCGAAGAGCAGCCGCTCCTCCCCCTGCCGGTACGCCGTGCCGACGGCCGGGCTCGCCGCGTGGACGGCCAGCAGGGCCACCAGGTACGGCAGGTCCGCATCGCTGCGCCGGGCCTCCGCGAGGAGCCCCGAGAGCCGCCGCGGTGCGTCGTGCGGGAGGTCGAGGAGCTGCATCGCGGCGGCGAGCTGCTCCTCGCTGAAACGGCTGTCGTCCGGGGTGGCGATGAGGTCGGGTTCGGGCATCTCCGCGCCGAGGTGCTCGCGCTCCACGGGCGGGGTGAGCAGGATCTCGACCAGGTCGGCCACGCGCACCGAGACCGGCGTGCGCAGCCCGGCGCCGGAGGCGAAGAAGGCGTCGGTCACCCGGCTCGCCTGCTCCAGGGGCAGCGGCAGGAGCGGGGCCACGAGCTGGCCGTACAGGTCGATGCCGGAGCGCGGCGCCGGGGCGGCGAAGGCCTGGCGGTCCTGCTCGGCACGGAACAACGGGCCCGCGTCCAGCAGCCGGGACTGGAGCTGGGTGTGGCGGCGGATGCAGTCCTTGACGATGTCGACGAGCTCGGCGGCCCGCCGCTTGCTCTCCGGCTCCTCGGCCTCGTCGCGCGCCTTGCGGATGTTGGTGAGGATCGCGTTCTCGTGGCGGTAGCGGTCGGCGACGTGGTCGAGGGCCTCGGCGATCATGTCGGGCACGGCCTGGAGCCAGTCCACGGCCCGGACGTTGCGCCGGGTCGCGTCCAGCGTGCGGCGCAGGGTCTCGGCGTACTGGACGGTCCGGTAGCGGGCCTGCTCGGCGGCCAGCTGGGCGTCGGCCAGCCGCCCGCGGCTGATCAGCACCTCCAGCTTGACCTCGGCGGCGATCTGGGCGCTGGTGACGTCGGTGTCGAGGGCGCCGACCAGGACGTTGACGGCCTCGTCGGTGGTGCGCAGGTAGACGGCGCCGCCGTAGCCCGGGACCTCCTCGATCAGCTTGAAGTCGTAGTCCCGGCGGACGTAGACCCCGTCCGGGCCGAAGGTGCCGTAGATCGCGCGGAAGCCGCGGTCGACGCTGCCGACGTTGATCAGGTTCTCCAGCACCCAGCGGGCCACCCGCTCGTGCTCGGCCGCCGGGCGGGAGGGGGCCTGGGCCGCGACGCGCGGCAGCAGCCTGGCCACTATCTGCTCGTGGTCGGCGCCCGTGTCGAAGTCCATGTTGAGCGTGACCAGGTCGATCGCGGCCAGCGCGACCTCGGCCATCGCGTAGACCCCGTACTCGCCCGCCAGATTGGCCTTGCGTACGTCGAGGTCGTGGAGCGGGGCGGTGCAGGCGAGGGCGCGCAGCCGCCGGGCCAGGCCCTCGTCGGCGGCCGGGCCCGGCGCCGGGGACGGGAGGGTCTTCGCCGGGGCTGGGAGAGTCACGGACAAAGACTAGGCGCTGTTGCTGACAACATCCCAAACGGCATGGTTCGGCCGGATCGTCCCCGGCCGGTCCGTCGGACGCCTGCTCTACGCTCAGCGCATGGATTCCATGATCGCATCCTCTCCCCTGGTCGACCTCAACGCCGACCTCGGCGAGGGCTTCGGGCGCTGGACCCTCACCGACGACGAGGCACTGCTGTCCGTCGTCACGAGCGCCAACGTGGCCTGCGGTTTCCACGCCGGGGACCCGTCCATCATGCGCCGGGTCTGCGAACTGGCCGCCGAGCGGGGCGTGCGGATCGGCGCACAGGTCTCCTACCGCGACCTGGCCGGCTTCGGACGGCGCGCGATGGACGTGCCGGCCGGCGAGCTGGCGGACGAGGTGGCCTACCAGATCGGCGCGCTGGAGGTGTTCGCGCGGGCGGCCGGCTCCCGGGTGTCGTACGTGAAACCGCACGGCGCGCTCTACAACCGGACCGTGCACGACGGCGACCAGGCCGCCGCCGTGGTCGCCGGCGTCCGGCTGGCCGCCGGGTCCGGTGCCACCGGGGGCCTGCCCGTCCTGGGGCTGCCCGGATCGCTCCTGCTCGCCGCCGCCGAGGGGGCCGGGCTGGCCGCCGTGCCGGAGGCCTTCGCCGACCGCGCCTACACGCCCGCCGGGACGCTGGTGCCGCGCACCGAGCCGGGAGCGGTGCTGCACGATCCGGACGCGGTGGTGGCGCGGGCCGTGCGGATGGCCGCCGAGGGGACGGTGACGGCTGCCGACGGGTCGCCGGTCCCGGTGGCCGCACGCTCGCTGTGCCTGCACGGGGACACCCCGGGCGCGGCCGTGCTCGCGCGGCGGGTCCGGGAGGCGCTGGCCGCGGCCGGGGTCCGCGTGGAGGCCTTCGCGTGAGGCCCCTGGTGGTGGGCGGCGAGGCACTGCTGATCGAGCTGGACTCGGCCGCGGAGGTGGCCGCGCTCCACGCCGAGCTGCTGCGCCGCCGGGACGAGGGCGAGCTGGGCCCCGTACGGGACCTGGTGCCGGCGGCGCGGACCGTGCTGCTGGACGGGGTGCGGGACCCGGCCGCGCTGGCGGTCCGGATCGCCCGCTGGGAGGTGCCCGCGCTCGCGGAGGCGGAGGGGCCGCTGGTGACCGTCCCGGTGCGGTACGACGGCCCGGACCTGGCGGAGGTGGCCCGGCGGTGGGGGGTGTCCCCGCAGGAGGTCCCGGGGATCGTCGGCGGCACCGGCTTCCGGGTGGCCTTCTGCGGCTTCGCCCCCGGATTCGGCTATCTGACGGGGCTCCCGGAACGCTTCCACCTGCCTCGGCGGGACACGCCCCGTACGGCCGTCCCGGCGGGCTCGCTGGCGCTGGCCGGCGAGTACGCGGGCGTGTATCCGCGCTCCTCCCCCGGCGGCTGGCAGCTGATCGGCTCCACGGACGCGGTGCTCTGGGACCCGGAGCGGGAACCGGCGGCGCTGTTCGCGCCGGGCGTCCGGGTGCGGTTCACGGAGGCGGGCCGTGGCTGAGCTGCTGGTGGTGCGGCCGGGCGCGCTGACGACGGTCCAGGACCGGGGGCGCCCGGGATACGCGCACCTGGGCGTCCCGCGCTCGGGTGCGCTGGACACGGCGGCGTACGCGCTGGCCAACCGGCTGGTCGGCAACCCGCCGGACGCGGCAGCGCTGGAGACGACCCTGGACGGGACCGTGCTGCGGGCGCTCGCCGCGACGGTCGTGGCGGTCACCGGCGCCCCCTGTTCCGTACGGATCTCCGGTCGCCCGGCGGCCTGGGGAGCGGCGGTCCGGCTGCCGGCCGGGGCGGAGCTGGAGGTGGGCCCGGCGGAATCGGGGCTGCGCAGCTATGTCGCGGTACGGGGAGGCCTGGCCGTCCCGCCGGTCCTCGGCAGTCGCTCGGCGGACCTGCTGTCGGGCCTGGGGCCGGCCGTCCTGTCGGCCGGGATGCGGCTGGCGGTGGGCCCCGCCGGGCCGGATCCGGTGCCCGGGGCGGACCTCTGCGCCCTGCCCGGGCCGCCCGCGGAACTGCTGCTCCCGCTCCGCCCGGGGCCGCGCGCGGACTGGTTCGCGCCGGCTTCACTGGCCGGGCTGTGGCGTGCGGAGTTCCGGGTGTCGGCGAGGTCCAACCGCATCGGCCTGCGCACTGAGGCGGGCCCTCCGCTGGTCCGGGCCCGGCCCGGGGAGCTGCCGAGCGAGGGCATGGTGCTGGGCGCGGTCCAGGTCCCGCCGGACGGCCTGCCGGTGGTGTTCCTGGCCGACCACCCGGTGACGGGCGGCTACCCGGTGGTGGGCGTGGTCCCGCCGGGCCCGGCGCTGGACGCGGCGGCGCAGGCCCGTCCGGGGACACCGGTGAGGTTCCTGCGGTCCCGGTGAAGCGTTTGCGGGGGCTCCGGCCAAGTACGGAGTGAGGGGCCGGCCGGGCCCCCGGCGCAGGGGGAGGAACCAGGGTGCGAAGCCCAGGACGGAGGACCGGGCCGCCGGGCCCCGGCGCATGCTCCACCGGTCGGGCGTCGGGACGGGCGTGAAGGGGACGGCGGAGGTGACGCCGTGCGAGGGCACCGGCGTTCCGAGCGTCGAGGAGGAGCAGCGGCAGGAGGAGGAGATGCAGAAGGCGCTCGAACGCCTGCAGGGCGTCGCCACGGCGCCTCCCGGCGGCCCCGTGGCGGCGCCCGTCACCCCGGCGCCGTAGCCCGGCGGCCCGGGCCCGCACAGCACTCGGCCCGGCCCCTTCTCCAGGGGGCCGGGCCGATGCCTGTCGTGGTGGCGGGGTGCTACACCGCGGACTCCGGAGCGATCCGGCTGCGTACGGCCGACTGGACGTCCTCTTCCTCGGCCGGGTCCGTCGCCAGGCGGCGCAGCCGGGGTGCGACCCGGGCGTCGGCGGTCTCGGCGTGGCGGGCCGCCACCTCGCGGGTGGTCTCCTCGCAGTCCCAGAGGCATTCGACGGCGAAGCCCGCCGCGAAGGAGGGGTCCGTGCTGGCGAGGGCCCGTGCGGCCCGGCCGCGCAGGTGGGACGAGGCCGTCTCGCGGTAGATGTGGCGCAGGACGGGGGCCGCGCAGCCGATGGCGAGGCGGCCGGCTCCGTCGACGAGGGCATAGAGCCGCCGGGTGTCGGGGCCCGAGCCGCGGACCGTGGAGCGCAGGGCGCCGAGGACCAGTTCCGCGTCCTCGGATCCGCCCCGGGCGGCGAGGATGGCCGCGGCGGCCGCGCCCAGGGCGTCGGGGCGGTGGATCCAGCGCCGGGCCCGTTCGACGGCCCCGGGGCCGCACATGCGCTCGTAGGCGGCCACGGCGGGTTCGTCGGCGGCGGCCTCGATGAGGTCCAGCACGGCCGGGTTCTCCGGCTCGGCGAGGACCAGGTGGTGCAGGGCCGTGGCGCGGGCGGCCTCGCCGGAGGCGCCGGCGGCGGCCGCGAGGATGGCGGAGCGGTCCTCGGGCGCCGCCACGGCGGCCAGGCAGCGCGCGGCGGGCACGTGCAGCGGTGTGCCGCGGCGCAGCCCGTCGGCGGCCCAGTCGAAGACGGCCTGGACTCCCCAGCCGGGCCGGGGGCCGTTCGGGTTCAGCTGGCGCTGCCAGCGGTCGAAGGAGCCCTGCTGACGGGCGGCGCGCAGGCGCTCGCCGTGCTGCGGGGTCTCCTCCCACAGGCACCACGGCCGGGGCTCGTAGGCGTCGCGGACGGCGGCGGCCAGCCGCGCCTCGCCCTCCGCCGTGGCGGGGAATCTGGCGAGGACGGGCGCGGCCAGGGACCGCAGGCCTTCGTCGTCGTCGCGCAGGGCGAGCTCGTCGAGGGCCCAGGCCCAGTTCGCCCCTGAGGCGGCATACCGGCGCAGGAGCATGAGCGCGTCGTCGCGGCCGTACGAGGCCAGGTGGCCGAGGACGGACAGGGCGAGGCCGGTCCGGTGGTCCTCTTCGTCGACGAGGTCGTCGGCGCTGAAGAGGTGGTTCTCGATCTCGCCCAGGGGACCGTTGAGGTCCAGGTAGAGCCGGGCGTAGTACAAGGAGCGGTTCTCGACCTGCCAGTCCTGGCGCGGGTCTCGGAGCACGCACTGGTTGAGGGCCTCGAGGGCCTCGACCCTGGGTGCCGCGAGTGCGTGCAGCGTGCCGTCGCCGCGGCCGCGCTGGAGGAGCCCGAGCAGGGTACCGCTCGGCGCTATGACTGGTTCGAACATGGGAATGGCCTCAAATCAAGCTGGGGACGCAACCGGGAATCGGGATTCACAAGGCCGCGTAACAGCATGTGAGGACGTCCGCCGTCATGTTCCGCTCGATGTAGACCATTGCCTTCTCACTCTCGTCAGTTCTTCGTGACCATGGTGGCCGGGTCGGGCCGGGACACTCTTCGTGTCCTACCCGCTCCGGCCCGCCCCCCGTGCTCGCGAATCGAATCCGACGCCATGATGGCCCAGCCGGTTTGTGCACCGCGACCACATTTACGGCCGCCGTGACCAACCTGTGAGGTCGGGAAGCGGCCGGGCCCGGCCAGATCCCCGGCAAAAGCGGACTACTTGGCTCCGAAAAGTTCCAGCAGGTCGGCCTTGGCGAACATGCGCGCCGTGTCCACGGCGGAGGGCGTTCCGGCGTTCGGATCGGCCCCGCCGGCGAGCAGGGCGCGGATGACGGCCTCCTCGCCCTTGAAGACCGCCCCGGCGAGCGGGGTCTGGCCGCGGTCGTTGGCGCGGTCGGCCTCGGCGCCGCGGGCCAGCAGGGCCGAGACCGCCTCGGCGTGGCCGTGGTAGGCGGCGAGCATGACGAGGGTGTCGCCGCGGTCGTTGGTGAGGTTCGCCGGGACCCCGGCGTCGAGGTAGGCGGTGAGCGTCTCGGTCTCACCCTGACGGGCGAGGTCGAAGATCTTGGTGGCCAGTTCGATGACGTCCTCGTCGGGGACGCCCTGGGAACCGGCGCCTTCTGCAGCCTGCTCGCTCATCGTTCGTACCGCCTTTCACTCGTTGCTGACATGGTCCGCCCCGCAGCCCCGTCCCCAGGACGGGCGGGCAGGGGGGTGCACGGCACTGCGTCCGTACGGGTGAATCGCCAGAGTAGCGCCCTGGCCTGCACATGTCCGGGCCGGGCCGAGGCAAGGATCACCCTCGACCCCCTGCGCGCCGGACGCGCCAGCCGGGCTGAGCCGGTCAAGTGAAAAACCTGGAGATTCACCCGTATGCACCTTTTGTCGCATTGATACTTGCTGTGAGCCTGGAAGAACTGATGGTGACTGTCCCCACCAACCAGGAGAACCTCTCATGGTCCTGTCCATCTCAGGCGTGGTCCTGCTCGGCATCATCTGCTTCCTCTTCTTCAAGAAGGACGGGATGAAGCTGACGCACGCGTTCGTGTGCGCGCTCTTCGGTTTCTTCCTCGCCGGCTCCGCCATCGCCCCGAGCATCACGGCGAGCACGGCGAGCCTCGCGAGCCTGCTCGGCGGGATCAAGCTCTAGGCCGGCCCCATCGCGCAGCGCCACCAGCAACACCCGAAGCACCCGTCACACCCACAACTCCAGGAGACGCCCGTGGCCCGGCGCCCACTTCCCCGCATCCTCAACAGCGGCACCGCGTCGCTGTCCCGGGGCCGCGACCTCGCTCGCACGGCCGCCGACACCGCCACGGACGTCCTCCATCCGCTCCTCACCATCGGACGCGGGCTGCGCATCCTGGCCTCGGCCGGGCGGCGCAGATGGTCCGAGACCCCCAAGGACAAGCGTGGTCCCGCGCTGTTCCTGGGAGCCGCCTGCGTCCTCGTGGTCGCGCTCGTCCCCTACGGTCCGCTCCTCGCCCTGATCACCCTCATGGCGGCCGCGGCCTGGCAGGGACGCGACCGCACCCCGGTGAAGACCGGGCCCAGCGATGCCGAGACCGAACGGCTCGGCTCCCTCTACGAAGCCCTCGTGCCGTACTTCTCCATCCCGGAGGACCCGAACCCCCTCTTCGCCCACGGCGGGGACTGGGACAAGGCCTTCAGCGGCTACGAGTTCGACGAGGCGGGCCGCATCACCCGGCTCCACATCCGCTACCCGGCCTACTTCACCGATGGCGAGGCCGCCTCACGGGCCCGGATCGAGGCACTGCTGCACGCCAAGTCCGGGCGCGGACGGGAGTATCTCTTCGACTGGGACGAGGAGGGCAACCAGCTCGACCTGAGTGTGCTGGCGGCGCTGCCGACGGGCATCGCCGCCCAGCCGTTCGTCACCTCGCCCGGCGAGACCGTGCTCGGCTTCACCGACGCGTGCGGCGTGCAGCGCACCCTGCCCGTCCTGGAGGGCGACGAGCCCCGCGACGTGCCGCCGGTGATCTGGCGCACCGGGCCCCGCTCCACCGAGCCCCACCTGCTGGCCGTCGGCCAGCCCGGCACCGGCACCTCCACCCTGCTCCGCTCCCTCGCCCTGCAGGCCCTGCGGCACGGCGGCGACGTCCTGATCGTCGACGGCGGCGGCAGCGGCGACTACTCCTGCCTGTCGGGCCGCGCCGGCGTCCTCGCCGTGGAATGCGGGCCGACCGGGGCACAGGCCACCCTGGAGTGGGCCGCGCAGGAGACCGAGCGGCGGCTCATCGCCACCCACCGGGCCCGTGAGTCCGGCCGGCCCGCGCCCGAGGACACCCGGCGCCCGCTGTGGATCCTGCTGGACCAGCCGAGCGTGCTGGCCCACCTCGCGGTCGCCGAAGGGGGCCCCGACCCGCTCGCCCAGCTGCAGGTGCCGCTGCGGCACGGCCGGCCCGCGCACGTCACGGTGGTGGTGGCCGAGCACTTCGACCACCTGGAACTGCTGAACGACGCCGTCTGGCAGCACACCCGCGCCCGGATCGTCCTCGGGCCCGCCGGGATCCAGCAGATCGCCGACGTGCTGGGGCTGCCGCCGCACACCACCCCGACCGCCCAGGTGCCGGCCGGCCGCGGGTACGCCCGGCTCGGCGCGGGTCCCGTACACCGGCTGCAGGTGCCCGCCACCCCGGACCCGTACGACGAGGCCGCGAACGCGGTGTTCCGCCAGGCCGTGCGGGAGCTGCTGCCGGACCGGCAGCAGGGCCCGGGCCGCGGCCCGGGCAGGCCCCTGCACGCCCTGCCGCCGGCCCAGGGCTCGGCCGTCGGCGTCTCGGGGATCCCGGAGGTCCCGGCCGAGGCGCCGTGACCCCGGCGCGCTCCCGCTGCACCGGGGCCGGGGCCGCTGTTACGCCACGAACGTGCGCGGCGGCTCCGCTCCGCTGCCGCCGGCGCCCGTTCCGACGAGCCGGGCCGCCGCCGCCAGCCGGGAGGCTGCCTCCTCGGCCACCGGCCCGCCCACGGTGAACGGCAGCCGGACGTAGCCCTCGAAGGCCCCGTCCACGCCGAACCTCGGCCCCGAGGGGACCCGTACGCCGACCCGCTCCCCCACCTCGGCGAGCCGCGAGCCCGACAGGCCGCCCGCGCGGGCCCAGAGGGTCAGCCCGCCCTGCGGAACCTCGAACTCCCAGTCCGGCAGCTCCCGGCGGACCGCCGCGACCAGCGCGTCGCGGTTCTCCCGGGCCTGGTCGCGGCGGATCCCGACGGCCTCCCGCCAGCCCCCGGTGCGCATCAGCCAGTTCACCGCGAGCTGCTCCAGCACGGGCGTGCCCAGGTCGGCGTAGGCGCGGGCGGCGACCAGGCTGCGGATCACGTCGGGGGCGGCGCGGACCCAGCCGATCCGCATGCCCGCCCAGAAGGCCTTGCTGGCGGAGCCCACGGTGATGACCGTGCTGCCGGACGGGTCGAAGGAGCAGACCGGGCGGGGCATCTCCAGCTCCGGGTCCAGCTGGAGTTCCTGCATGGTCTCGTCGGCGACCAGGACGGTGCCGGCCGAGCGCGCGGCCGCCACCATGGCGCGGCGCTGCTCGTCGGAGGCCAGGGCTCCGGTCGGGTTGTGGAAGTCGGCCACGACATAGGCGAGGCGGGGGGCCGAGTCGCGCAGCACCTGCCGCCAGACGTCCATGTCCCAGCCGCCCAGCCCGTCCGCCATGGCGACGGGCACGAGGCGGACCCCGGCGGCGCGCATGAGCTGGAGGATGTTGGCGTAGGACGGCGACTCGACGGCGATCCGCTCCCCGCGCCCGGCGAAGAGGCTGCAGATGGCGTCGATCGCGCCCATCGCACCGGTGGTGACCATGATCTGCTCGGGCATGGTGGGGATGCCCTGCTCGGTGTACCGGTCGGCGAGCATCCGGCGCAGCGCGGGCAGGCCGGCCGGGTAGTCGCCGTGGGTGTGCGCGTACGGGGGCAGCTCCTCCAGGGCGCCCTGGACGGCCTTGGTGAGCCAGGGCTCGGGGGCGGGGAGGGCGGCGCAGCCGAGGTCGATCATCGAGCCGAGCGACTCGGGCGGCAGCGGCTCCAGGCCGCGCGCGGGCAGCGGGTTCCCGGCCGGTACGGAGGTCCAGCTGCCGGCGCCCCGGCGGGACTCCAGGAACCCCTCCCCGCGCAGGGCCTCGTACGCCGCGGCGACGGTCGTGCGGCTGAGGGAGAGGGCGACGGCCAGCTCCCGCTCGGCGGGGAGCCGGGCGGCGACCGGGACGCGGCCCTCGAGGACGAGGAGGCGGATGCCGTCGGCGAGGGTGCGGTACGCGGGCAGTTTGCGGGCGCCGGGGACTGCGGGGCGCTCCTGCTGCGAGGTGATGAGACGGGCGAGCTGCGCGGCGCCGACCGCCGAGGTCCATTCGGCCATTGCGTCCGGTCCACCTTCGTCGGATTGGCCTCGACGGCGGGCGCCGGTAGCCGGGATTGGATTGATGTCTGCGGGCACAGCCTGTCACGTGCCAGTCCACTTGCACCAGGGGTGTCATTTCGGGGCGCCGGGTGGGACACCGGAGGGGCGCCGGAGGACCATCGGCGGGACCGGTTCGGGCGGCGCCCCGTCCGCCGTTCACCTCGCGTACCACCGTCCACTCACGTCCCGGGGGATACTGCCGCCGTGACGCACGTACGCCTTCGCCATCCGTATCTGGACCACCCGGCTCCGATCCCCTTCGCTCACCGGGGAGGTGCCGCGGACGGGCTCGAGAACACCGCCGCCGCCTTCCGCCGGGCCGCCGAAGCGGGCTACCGGTACTTCGAGACCGATGTGCACGCCACGGCCGACGGGAAGCTCGTCGCCTTCCACGACTCCACGCTGGACCGGGTCACCGA
Organism: Streptomyces sp. NBC_00207; assembly: GCF_045160965.1. NCBI lineage: Bacteria > Bacillati > Actinomycetota > Actinomycetes > Kitasatosporales > Streptomycetaceae > Streptomyces > Streptomyces sp. NBC_00207. Next base: position 2,260,454 of record NZ_CP130715.1, read on the forward strand.
CGGCCGGGGCCGGATCGCCGAGCTGTCCTGGAAGCAGGTCCGCGAGGCGCGCGTGGCGGGCACCGAGCCGCTGCCGCTCTTCGAGGAGCTGCTGGAGGAGTTCCCGGACGCCCGCTGGAACATCGACATCAAGGCCGAGTCCGCGCTGCACCCGCTGGTCAACCTGATCGCGCGGACCGGGATCTGGGACCGGGTCTGCGTGGGCTCCTTCTCGGAGAGCCGGGTGGCCCGCGCCCAGAAGATCGCCGGCCCCCGGCTGGCGACCTCGTACGGCGTACGCGGGGTGCTCGGCCTGCGGCTGCGCTCGTACGCGATCCCGGCGGCGCTGCGCGTGGGCGCGGTGGCGGCGCAGGTGCCGGAGACCCAGGCGGGCATCCGCGTGGTCGACCGGCGCTTCGTGCGGACCGCGCACGAGCGGGGCCTCCAGGTCCACGTGTGGACCGTGAACGAACCGGAACGTATGGAGGCTCTCCTCGACCTGGGTGTCGATGGCATCATGACCGACCGGATCGACATCTTGCGCACGGTGCTGGACCGGCGCGGGGCCTGGGCCTGACACGCTCCTCGGCCGCCGCGCGGGCACGGGGGCCGCTGCGGTACGGGGACCAGCGAGGGGGACACCAGGTGAGCGCGGAAGACAGCAGGACGACCGAGGAAGCGGAACCAGCGGAACCGGGAGCCGAGGACGGCAGATCGGCCGCGACGGGCGCTGCGGCGACGGCCGCGCGCAAGCGCGAGCAGCGGGGCTGGTACTTCTACGACTTCGCCGTGTCGGTGTACTCGGCGAGCGTGCTCACCGTGTTCCTCGGGCCGTACCTGACCTCGGTGGCCAAGGCCGCCGCGGACGCCGAGGGCTTCGTCCACCCGCTGGGCATCCCGGTGCGGGCCGGATCCTTCTTCGCCTACTCGGTGTCGGCTTCGGTGATCCTCGCCGTGCTGCTCATGCCGCTCGTGGGCGCCGCGGCGGACCGGACCGGGCGCAAGAAGCCGCTGCTGGCGGTGGCCGCCTACGTCGGCGCCGCGGCGACGGCCGGGATGTTCTTCCTGGGCGGTGAGCGCTACCTGCTGGGCGGGCTGCTGCTCATCGTGGCGAACGCCTCGCTGTCCGTCTCGATGGTGCTGTACAACGCCTACCTGCCGCAGATCTCCACGCCGGACGAGCGGGACACCGTCTCCTCCCGGGGCTGGGCCTTCGGTTACACCGCGGGCTCCGTGATGCTCGTGATGAACCTGGTGCTCTACATGGGCCACGACTCCTTCGGCCTCACCGAGGGCATGGCCGTACGGATCTGCCTGGCCTCGGCCGGCCTGTGGTGGGGCGCCTTCGCCCTGATCCCGCTGCGCCGGCTGCGGGACCGGGCCGTGGTCCGGGAGCCGGGGGCCGGGCCGGCGGTCAGCGGCTGGAAGCAGCTCGTCGCCACCCTGAAGGACATGCGGCGCTACCCGCTGACGCTGTCGTTCCTGCTGGCCTACCTGATCTACAACGACGGCGTGCAGACCGTGATCTCCCAGGCCTCCATCTACGGCTCGGAGGAGCTGGAGCTGGACCAGTCCACCCTCATCGGGGCGGTGCTGCTGGTGCAGGTCCTGGCGGTGGCCGGGGCGCTGGGGATGGGCCGCCTGGCGCGGATCTACGGTGCCAAGCGGACGATTCTGGGCTCGCTGGCCGCGTGGGGCGTGACCCTCGCGGTCGGATACTTCCTGCCCGCCCGGACCCCGGTGTGGTTCTTCGCGCTCGCCGCGATGATCGGACTGGTGCTGGGCGGCAGCCAGGCGCTGTCGCGCTCGCTCTTCTCTCACCTGGTGCCGGCGGGCAAGGAGGCCGAGTACTTCTCGGCGTACGAGATGAGCGACCGCGGGCTGAGCTGGGTGGGTCCGCTCGTCTTCGGCCTGACCTACCAGCTCACGGGGAGCTACCGGGACGCGATCATCTCGCTGGTGGCCTTCTTCGCACTGGGATTCGTGCTCCTGGCGCGAGTGCCGGTGCGGCGCGCGGTGGAAGCGGCAGGCAATCCTGTACCGGAGCGGATCTGAGAGCGGGTCCGCGAGTGCGCACGGCCCGGATCCACGAACGAATTCCGAACGAATTTAGACGTTGAAGCAAAGGGCCGGTAGTGTACGCCTTTGGCCTGCCAGGCGGACCGTTACTGCGCGCTAAAGATGCGTGGACGTTGGGTGACATCTGCTGCCAGATGTGACAAAACGGGCATTGGTGGGTACAACAAGGGGCGGCACGACGGGCGACGCACGACCCGGAGCGGGAATCTATACCGCCGACCGGACGTTGACCGGATGACGACGACAGCGACACCTGTCCTGTGGGCGACAAGCCCGGGAGGCACGATTCATGAGTGAGCGAGCTCTCCGCGGTACGCGCCTCGTGGTTACCAGCTACGAGACGGACCGCGGCATCGATCTGGCCCCGCGCCAGGCGGTGGAGTACGCATGCCAGAACGGACATCGATTTGAGATGCCGTTCTCGGTTGAGGCAGAAATTCCGCCGGAGTGGGAGTGCAAGGCGTGCGGCGCCATGGCACTCCTGGTGGACGGGGACGGGCCCGAAGAGAAGAAGGGCAAGCCTGCGCGAACGCACTGGGACATGCTCATGGAGCGACGCACCCGCGAGGAGCTGGAGGAAGTGCTGGCCGAAAGGCTTGCAGTCCTGCGTTCCGGCGCCATGAACATTGCCGTGCATCCGCGGGACAGCCGCAAGTCCGCCTGACAGCCGGACGGATACACAAGCCGAGGGGCCCCGCCACACAGTGTGGCGGGGCCCCTCGGCTTTTCTCCTGCGCTCTGCCCGGTCGGGCCGGTGTTCTACGGGGTCTGTTCTACGGGGTCAGGGGCGGGCGGTGGCCCGTGTCCGGGCCGCCCGGGCCCCCGGGCCGGTCCTCGCGGATGACCTCGCCCTGGACGATCTTGCCGTCGGGGTAGTGGATGCGGGCCTGCTGGAAGGCGTCGCCGAAGCTCCCGGCCGGGGCCGAGGCCATCTTCCGCTCCAGCGAACGGGCCGCACGGCGGCCGATCCAGGCCCGGACGGGCGGCAGCAGGAGGAACAGTCCCGCCACGTCGGAGAGCAGACCCGGCATCATCAGGAGCAGGCCCGCCAGCATGGTGAGGCCGTTGCCCTGGCCGGGCTGCTGCGGGGCGGGCTGCTGCCCCTGCTGGGCCTGCTGGAAGGTGTCCGCCAGGTTCTTGAAGGCGCGCCGCCCGGCCCGCTTGATGACCACGGCGCCCAGCACCATGGAGCCCGCGAGCAGCGCGGCGACGCCCAGCCCGCCGGCCACGTCCGCGACCAGGGTGAGCAGCCAGATCTCCAGGATCAGCCAGGCGGCGATCGCCAGGGGGAGGAAGGTTCGGGCGGGCGAACGCCGCCGGGGGGCCGTCGAGGTCCCCGGCCGCAGGGATCCAGTGCCGGTCGTCATACCAACCAGTGTGCCTGGGGCCGCATAAAAGTGTCCTCAGCCGGAGGTACCGGACCGCCCCTAGGGGTCAGCGCTTGGAGTCGGGCTTGCCGCCGTCCTTGCCCAGCAGCTTGGCCGCCTGGGCCTTGAGGCCCCACTGGGTGACCCGCCAGAGCGCCTCGACCACGATGTCCTTGCTCATCTTGCTGTCGCCGAACTCACGCTCGACGAACGTGATGGGCACCTCCACCACGCGGAAACCCTTCTGCACCGCCCTGCGGGCCAGGTCGACCTGGAAGCAGTAGCCCGCGGAGGCCACCTCCTCCAGGCCCAGGCCCTCCAGGGTCTCGCGGCGGAAGGCGCGGTAGCCGCCGGTGACGTCGCGGATCGGGACGTTCAGCATCAGCCGCGAGTACGTCGAACCGCCGCGCGAGAGGATCTCCCGGCTCTTGGGCCAGTTGACGACGCGGCCGCCCGGCACCCAGCGGGAGCCGAGGACCAGGTCGGCGCCGGCCAGTGCGGTGAGCAGGCGGGGCAGCTCCTCCGGCTGGTGGGAACCGTCGGCGTCCATCTCGACGATCACTCCGTAGCCGGCGTCCAGGGCCCAGAGGAAGCCCGCCAGATAGGCCGCGCCGAGCCCTTCCTTGCCCTTGCGGTGCAGCACGTGCACGTGGTCGTCGCCGACCGCGAGCTCGTCGGCGAGCTTGCCGGTGCCGTCGGGGCTGTTGTCGTCGGCGACCAGGATGTGGGCCTCGGGCACCGCCGCGCGGACGCGGCCGACGATCAGCCCGATGTTCTCCGCCTCGTTGTAGGTCGGAATGATCACCAAGGCCGTACCGAGCGGCCCGTAGGTCCGCTGTCCGCCGTCGCTCACTGAGTCCCCTTTTGTGCGCTTGCACGTCCTGTACGTCTGGTCGCAGAGGATGACTTTAGAACAGTGATCGGGGCCCGCGGTCCTTCGGGCCGGTCAGACGCCCGCTGGCTGCGGGCCACCGTGACCGTTGTCTACTGGACCGCCGGGCCCCGACCCGGGGCCACCCTCCCCCAACTGCCACTGGGGGTGCCCTCACCGGCGAAACCTTCCCTCGCCCCCGAGGCGCGGGCGCGCTGAGCAGACGGATCCGTCCGGCACGGACGTCCTGTGGTGGACCCGGCCGAACCTATCCGGGTCCGACCGCCCGTACCGAACCGAGGCACACCGGATCACCCCTGTGGGCGTACGAATACCTCCCGCCCGCCGACGACGGTGGCGAGGCACACCGGCAGTGCGGATCCGGGGGTCAGGTCGGGCAGTCCGGGGGTGCCCGAGCGGGGGTCGGTGGACCAGCGGGCGACCCGGTCGTCGGGGGCCTGGACCACCAGTTCGCCGGTCTGCCAGACCGCGTAGTCGGCCGGGGCGCCCGGTACGAGGACCCCCGCGTCGTCGCGGCCCAGCGCCCGCCAGCCGCCCCGGGTGTGGGCGGTGAAGGAGGCCCGTACGGAGATGCGGTGCTCGGGGGTCCGGTGGAACGCGGCCGCGCGGACCGTGCCCCAGGGGTCGAGCGGGGTGACCGGTGCGTCCGAGCCGAAGGCCAGCGGCACGCCGGCCTTGAGCATGGCCGCGTACGGGTTCAGGGTGCGGGCGCGCTCGGCGCCCAGCCGGTCGGCGTACATGCCGTCCTCGCCGCCCCAGGCCGCGTCGAAGGCGGGCTGCACGGAGGCGGTGAGCCCCAGTTCCGCGAAGGCGGCGATGGCGGCGGGCGTCATCATCTCGGCGTGCTCGACCCGGTGCCGGGCGGCGCGGACCCGGGCCAGGCCGACCTTCTCGGCGGCCGCCCGGACGCCCTCGACGACGGCGGTGATCGCGGCGTCGCCGATGGCGTGGAAACCGGCCTGGAGGCCCTCCTCGGTGCAGGCGGCCACGTGTTCGGTGACGGCCTGCCGGTCGAGGTAGCCGGTGCCGGTGTGCGAGGCGTCGGCGTAGGGGGCGTGCAGGCAGGCGGTGTGCGAGCCGAGGGCGCCGTCGACGAAGAGGTCACCGGCCGCCCCGACGGCCCCGAGCGCCTTGGCCAGCTCCAGGTCCCGGTCGGCCCAGTATCCGAAGACGCGCGGCCCGGGCCGCTCGGCGGCCAGGGCGAGCAGGCCGGTGAAGTCCTCGGCGGAGGAGATGTCGGGCCCGCCGCACTCGTGCAGGGAGCCGATGCCGAGGGAGGCGGCCCGGTCGAGGGCGGCCCGCTGGGCCTCGGCGCGCTGGGCCGGGGTGACCGCGGCCAGGGCGGCCCGCCGTACGGCGTGGTGGTCGTCTGCGGTCAGCGGCTGGTCCCCGTCGGGCCGCACGGCCGGGACGAGGTCGAGCAGGGCCGTGGTGACCACCGCCGAGTGGACGTCGATGCGGCTGAGGTAGAGCGGTCGGCCGCCGGCGGCCTCGTCCAGCTCGGCCCGGCGCGGCGCCCGGCGCTCCGGCCAGCGGGCCGCGTCCCAGCCGTGCCCGAGGAGCACCCGGTCGGCCGGCCGGCTCGCGGCGTACGCGCGTACGAGGTCCAGCGCGGCCGTCAGCGACCGCGCTCCGCTGAGGTCCAGCCCGGTGAGGGCCAGTCCCGCGGAGGTGGTGTGGACGTGGGCGTCGGTGAACGCGGGCGTGACGAGCGCCCCGCCGAGGTCGACGACCTCGTCCACGCCCTGCGCGAAGGCGTCGGCCGCGCCCTCGGAGCCGACCCAGGCGATGCGGCCGCGCTCGACGACCATCGCGGTGGCGAAGGGGTCGGCGGGGCTGTGGACCTCGCCCCCGCGGAGGAGGACGGTGCGGGTGGGGTCGGTGGGGGCGGGTGTCGCGCGCTCGGTCATGGGGACAAGTTTCGCGTGTTCGCCGGGCGCACATGGACGCGGGTGCGGGGCGGCCCCTGCGGGCCGCCGTTCCCCGGCCCGCCCCTCCGCCGGGCGGGGCCGGGTCGTGCAGGGGACGCGGAAGGATCAGACGCGGGGCGGGCGGGCCTCGTAGGGGGTGGACAGGACCACCGTCGTGCGCGTCGAGACGTGGGCGAGGGCGCGCAGCCGGCCCAGGAGGTCCTCCAGCTCCAGGGGCGTGGCGACGCGCACCTTGAGGATGTAGTTCTCGTCGCCCGCGACGCTGTGACAGGCCTCGATCTCGGGGACGCCGGCCAGCCGGTCGGCGATGTCGTCCGGGGCGCTCGGGTCGAAGGGCTTGACCGAGATGAACGCCGTCAGCGGCAGGCCGACGGCCTCCGGGTCGACCACGGCCGCGTACCCGCGGATCACCCCGCGCTGCTCGAGACGGCGTACTCGCTGATGGACTGCCGACGTGGACAGTCCCGTGGCCTTGCCCAGATCCGTGTAGCTCATCCGCCCGTCCCGTACGAGCAGATCCACGATCTGGCGGTCCAGCTCCTCCATTGCGCTCATAGCCGCTCAACTTAAGGCCCAAGGGCACTCCAAGCCCAGTGGTGTCCGCCCACTGGAGGCATCTGCGCCAGGCATGTGACCAAGGCCACAGGGGTATGCAGGCGCAGGCCGGTCTGATGTGGTTACTCGTGACGCTCGACGGGAAGTGCTTGCTGTGGCCGAGGCCGTAGAACCTGCCCGCCCGGCCCACCCAAGGGGGAGTACATCCATGCTGAACACCAAGCGCGCCGGTCGCACCGAACCGGAGCCCCTGGAACCGCTCGAGTCCGAGGACGGCTCGTACGCCGAATACCCGGACGACCTCGACGGATTCGAGATCCACCACGCGATCTGCCCCGACTGCGGCCAGTCGATCGCCCTCGTCGCGGACGAGGAGTTCCTGCCGCAGCACGCGCTCTGCCTGACCCCGTGGAACCCCTTCGGACTCACGGTGTGCGCGGGCACCGGGCGGCCGGCCACGGACGCGCTGCCCACCGTCGGCGCGATCCAGCCGGTGGAGGCCACGGAGCTCGATTCCGTCGTCCTGTCGACCCTGCCCCAGGGCCTGGACTGGCGGACGCAGCCCTTCTCGCACGTGGGCGGCCCGGGTTCGCGTCCGGTCCGCGTGGTGAGCCCGGTGCTCCCGCAGCCGCAGGCGCAGACGCGGCAGCAGCACGCCCAGGCGGCCTGACCACCGCCCGGGCGTCCCGCCCCTGCTCCGACCCCTACCAGTACGTTCCCTGCACCATGGCGGCCAGGCTGGCGTGGTGCAGGATCAGGCTGTCCGGGTCCGCGGGGATCTCCACCTCGCCGAAGTGCGCCTGCCGGTAGGCGATGCGCAGCATCACGATGGCGTGCCGCAGGGCGGCGTAGAGGGTGTGGAACTCCATGTCGCGCGGGGTGTGGCCGGTGAGTTCGGCGTACCGGCGCTCCAGGTCCTCGCGGCGCAGGAAGTCCGGCAGTCCGGGCTGTCCGAAACCGACGGTCAGGTCCTGGAAGAACCGGTGGAGGTAGACGGTCCAGCCGAGGTCCACCTCGCGCGGGGCGCAGGCCGCCATCTCCCAGTCCAGGACGGCCACCGGCGTGAAACCGTCGTAGATGACGTTGCCGATGCGGGCGTCGCCCCAGTTGAGGACCGCGGGGCCCTCGTCCGCCGGCCACAGCTCCTCCAGGCGGGCGAAGGCCCGCTCGATGAGCGGGGACGGGGCGAGTCCGCCCACCACCCAGGCGTAGTAGGCGCGTTGGCCGTCCACGTGCCGGCGCAGGGGACTCCCCTCACCCGCGGCCAGGAGGAACTCGGCCTCCTTGGCCGGGAATTGGTCGTGCAGACGGGCCAGCAGCGAGATGCTCGCCTCCTGGAGCCCGGCGCGCTCGGCGTCGGTCGCGGCGTGCAGCCAGTTCCCCTCGTAGGTGTACGGCATGACGTCGGGCGGGACCCGGCCCTCGGCACGGGCCATCACGAAGAACGGCGCCCCCAGCGGCCCCGGATCCTCCTCCAGCCACTGCACCCGCGGGACGGGCAGGTCCGTGTGCTCGGCGACCAGACGCATCACCCGGTGCTGGCGCGGCATGTCGTACGTCGGGAAGACGGTGTAGGCGGCCGGGTCGGCGGCGAGCCGCAGCGCGCAGGCGCGGAGCGGGGTGTCGGGGTGCTCTATGTCGAAGAGCAGGGTCTCGCTGGACATCCCGTTGGATCCGGGGACCGAGACGTTGGTGACCTTCGCTCCGGGCAGCCTGCCGTCCAGCCAGACGGCGAGGCGCCGGCCGAGCTCTTCGGGCTCCCGGGTGGAAGTGCGCGGGCGTGGTGCGGTGGCCATGGTCGATCCCCTTTCCTACTGGGCGACGGAGGAGTAGTCGGTGAAGCCGCTCGGGTCGTGGCGGCCGAAACTGCCGTGCTCGAAGATGCCGTGGCCGGTCTGCCCGTCGAGGGTGAAGCGGGCCGAGTGGTCGGTCACCCCGAAGGCGGCCATGGGGTGGGCCGCGGGGTCGGACAGGTCGTAGGTGCGGCGGTCGGTCCAGCCGCGCCCCTGCCAGGTGCCGTGCTGCCAGTCGCCGGCGGGCGGGTAGCCGGCGCCGACGGCCAGCGGCGAGCTGTTGAGGATCTCCACGCCCAGTTCGAGGGGCTTGCGGGACGGGTCGGTGAGATGGACGACGGCCCGCTCGGGGTGGCGGCCGCCCGGCCGGTAGCGGATCTCGGTGTGCGGCCAGCCGAGCTGGACGTCGTGGCGGCCGCTGCCCTCGGGGAAGACCTGCACCGCCTCGTTGAGGGTGCGGTGCCCGTCGGCGTCCTCCTGGGCGATGACCATGACGAAGCGGTCCTCGAAGCGGACCGGGATCCAGAGCCAGTGGAAGCCCTCGGGCCGGTACTCCTCGGCCGCCCTCCCCCCGTCCTCACCGGGTATCGGCCGCACCCCCCAACTCCGGTCGCGGGTACCGGTCCACTCCCCCGGCGTGAGGACGAACTCCTCCCCCTTCGCCCGGATGACCCCGCTGACGCCACCGGCCTGGACGAAGCGGCGCCCCTCCAGCATGAGCCGGTCGCCGCGCCGCTGGACGTGGTGCGGCTCCCAGACGGCGGGGAACTCGGCGGTCCAGGTGACGTCGTACGAGAGCCCGTCCGGGTCTGCCGGGTCCGCCGCGCAGCGCAGCGTGAGCCGCTTGAGCGGAACGTCGACGGTGATGGACAGCGGCCCCACCGAGAGGTTCATCCGATCATCCGTCAAGGCATCGGAGGCCCGGACGGCGAGGAGCTCGTCGCCGAGTCGGAGGGTGGCGTAGGCGTCGATCACCCCGGCGTTGGGGTAGACGCCGAGGCCGAGGATGAGGACGGCACGGCCGGCATGGTCGAAGACGTGGAAGATGCAGCGGTCGTAGGCGTTGCGGTCGCCGCTGACGAGGTGCTTCATCGACAAGGGGGCCTGGTGGATGGGGTACTCGTCGAGGGCGACGGGCCGGTCGGCGGACATGGCGGACCTCCTGGACGGACGACTTCGGGGGGCGGCTCAGGCGAATATGACGGTACGTCAGAAACGCCACCCAGGACCACCCTTCTGGCACGCTCTGACACCCCGGCACACCACGCCGCCCTGCCGTCAGGCCTGTCGGAGTCAGCGATGCGGGCCTCCGCGAGAATGGCGGGATGAACCATCGCTTCGTCGGTATTCCGGAGCTGAACGATGTTCCGCGCGTTGCGGTCGTCGTAGACGTGATGCGGGCCTTCACCGTGGCTGCCTGGGCGTTCTCACGTGGCGCCGAAAGGATCGTCCTGGCCGCGTCGGAGGGTGAGGCACTGGCCTTGAAGGAGGGTCGTCCGGGTTGGCTGGCTCTGAAGGACGGCGCTCCGGCACCGGGCTTCGACGCGGTGAACTCACCCGGTCTGATCAGGTCGCTCGATCTGACCGGTCGCACGGTGGTGCAGAAGACGACGGCAGGAACCGTCGGCGCGCTGGCCGTCGCGAGCGCGCCGCTGGTCTTGTGCGCGAGTTTCGTCGTGGCCGGCGCGACAGCGCGGTTCCTGAAGACCGAGGGTTCCGGGCCGGTGACGTTCGTCGTCGCCGGCGACGACGGCCAGGCCGCCGAGGACCTGGCCTGCGCTGAATACATCGGCCAGCATCTCGCCGGAGGCGATGCCGAGGCGGCCCCGTATCTCCACCGCGCGAGGACCTCCCGGGCAGCCGCCGACCTTGCCGACGGCGTGCAACGCGGATACCAGGGTGTTCACCCCGACGATGTCGACCTGCGCCTGGAGCTGGACAGGTTCTCCTTCGCGATGGTCGCCCGCCAGGAAGACTCTCTGACCGTGCTGCGTCCCGCCGCGGCGCCCGCCGGATCAGCCGACGCCGGCTGACCTGCTGCCACTCTTCGGTCATCCCGCTTCGGCGGGCGGGGAGCCCCTCGTTCCGGCCGACGCGACCCTCGGTGCCCTGCCCTGCCGGGGAATCCGAGAGGGGCCACCAGGCACGGCTCGCAGCCGCCGAGCCGTGCGAACCGCGCACCGATCGGTGGCGGCTTATGCCCGGCCCACAGACGGCCGGCAGCCGCCAAGCCTCGCGTACCGCGCACCGATCAGAGGCGGCTCGTACCCAGCTCCAGACGGCCGGCAGCCGCCGAGCAATGCGATGTGCGCAGCGACCTGATGCGCCCCCTGACCGGGGCCGGCGGTCACCGACGCGCCCGTCCCTGCCTCGATCGCCCGGCCCGTTCTTTCGGGCTTTCCCGGCTGTCTTCGATTTTCCGTGGCGGGACGGTCGGTCAGGGGTGGCCGCAGGCCATCGCGCAGCGACGCGACGAAGGAGCGCCCTTGAGGGACCGGCCCGACACGGAAGACGATGAGACCGACGGAAAACCCCCAGCACCTCTCCGATCCCCCGAACGCCCGACCCCCGGCCCCCGACCCCCCGGGGACGGCTCGAACGGATACCCGTACCCCGGGGGCGATTACCCGGCCCTTCGCTCCCGCGTTGGCCGTGCATGACCATGCTTCAGTCTTCAACCGGCCGAAGGCGTCGGCCGACGCCGCCGGGATTCGAAGAATCGGTTCAGCGGCAGCATCCCCACCAGCGGGAGCAACAGCAACAGCAGCAACAGGCTCCCGATCCGCCGATCTACCGCGAGCTGCTGGCCCGGTGGGCCGATGCCGGCCGCACCCTGCCCGGTCGGCGCGACCCGGAATGGTCCCGGCTCACGTCCTCCCCGGTCTGGCCCACCACGAGCAGCGGGCTGTACTGACCCGCACGGCCCTTCACGGCTTCACGGCCGTTCGCGGCCCTTCACCGCCCCGCACCGCAACGGCCCCGCACCGCCCCCGCCCCACGACCGCCCCGGGCGGCCAGGATCAGCGGGTCTCCGGTCCCGCCAGGTGGCGGGCGATGACCATGCGCTGGATCTGGTTGGTGCCCTCCACGATCTGGAGCACCTTCGCCTCGCGCATCAGGCGCTCGACAGGGAAGTCCGCGGTGTAGCCGTAGCCGCCGAGGACCTGCACCGCGTCCGTGGTGACCGCCATCGCCGCATCCGTGCAGAACAGCTTCGCCATGGCCGCCTGGCGGGAGAACGGCTTGCCCGCGTCCCGCAGCCGCGCCGCTGCGAGGTACAGCGCGCGCCCCGCCTCGATCTTGGTGGCCATGTCGGCCAGCATGAAGCGCAGCCCCTGGAAGTCGGCGATCGGGTGCCCGAACTGCTTGCGGTCCAGCGCGTACGTGAGCGCCTCGTCCAGCGCCGCCTGGGCGACGCCGATGGCGCAGGCGGCGATGCCCAGACGCCCCGCGTCCAGCGCGGCCAGGGCGATGGTGAAGCCCTGCCCCTCCTCGCCGATCCGGCGCGCGTCCGGCACCCGTACGCCGTCGAAGTGCAGCTGGGCGGTGGGCGAGCCCTTCATGCCCATCTTCTTCTCGGGCACGGCCGCCGTCAGGCCTTCCGCGTCACCGGGGACCAGGAAGGCGGTGATGCCCTTGGGGCCCTCGGCGCCCGTCCGTGCCAGGACGGTGTAGAAGTCGGCGACTCCGCCGTGGGTGATCCAGGCCTTGGTGCCGGTGATGATCCAGTCGTCGCCGTCGCGCACCGCCTTGGTGGTGAGCGAGGCGGCGTCGGAGCCGGCGGCCGGCTCGGACAGGCAGTAGGCGCCCAGCAGGCCGCCGCCGAGCATCGCGGGCAGGTGCGCGCCCTGCTGCTCCTTGGTGCCGTAGCCGGCCAGGCCGTGGCAGGCCAGGGAGTGCACGCTGACGCCGAGGCCGACGGTCAGGCGGGCCGCGGCCAGCTCCTCCAGGACCTGGAGGTAGACCTCGTACGGCTGCTCGCCGCCGCCGTACTCGCCGGGGTACGGGAGGCCGAGCAGCCCCGCCTCGGAGAGCAGCGTGAAGACCTCGCGGGGGAACCTCCCGGAGTCCTCTTCCTCGGCGGCCTTCGGACGGATCTCCCGCTGGGCGATCTCGCGGACGAGGGCGAGGAGGTCGCGGGACTCCTCGGTGGGCAGCTGACGGTCCACCGGCTGCGGGGCGCGGTCTGTCATGGCGGCGCTCTCCTCCCTGATAGGGCACGGCGGCGACGCGTGAGGTGTGGGACGCGCCGCCGGGTCTCGGTGCTCTCACAGCCGATGGTGCCCTCCCGGATCACGGAATGGGCTGTTCAGCGGCTGCGGCGGCTTGAGTATGCCCGATCAGGGGCTTCCCGTCACCGGGGCAAGATCGTCACGCTGACCGAACGGTCCTTCGGTAGCGGGAGGTGCCGGACACTCCGGGACGAATTCCTCGATCACCGTCAGTGTCGCGCGCAGCTGGCGCACGAGAAGGGCTCCGAGCTCGGCGCGATCGGGCTGCCCCACCACGTCGATCCCGCCCGGCCGACCGATCCCACCCAGCCCGCCGATCCATTCCAGGGTGACCCCCTCGACCGAGGAGAGCCAGCCGACGAGGGCGAGCCGGGCGACCTGCGGGAGTGCGCGGTGCCCGTACGCGCCTTCGGCGATGGTGGCGACCAGCTCCTCGCGGACGGCGTCGCGGATGGCGAGCACCTCGGCGTCTGCGCCGACGCCGCCGGTGACGATGGTGCGGTAGGCGGCGCGGTGATGCTCGGCGTAGTGCAGGTAGCCGTCGATGGTGCGGCGGACGCGCTCCGCGTTGGGGAGGTCCGCGTCGCCGCCGGCGCGGGCGACGAGCTCGGCGACCGAGTCCTCGACGATGGCGAGGTAGTAGCCGCGCTTGCTCTTGAAGTAGTAGTAGATCAAGCCCTTGGCGACGCCCGCGTGCTTGGCGATGTCGTCCACGGAGAGCGCGTCGTACGAGGTGTCGGCGAACAACTTGCGCCCGGTCGCTATGAGTTCGGCCCGGCGAACCTGCGAACGCCCGGTCGCACCCCGCTGTTGACCACTATCCAAATTCAGCCCCAGCCTCGAACCGCCACAACGTGCCCGAAGTATGGCAGCACTTACCGGCGGTACTGAGGATGCAGGCGGCCTCGCCCGGGGCGGATGCGGTTACAGCCAGCCGACCTGGGTGACGAACATGGCGACGACGACCACGAGGGTCCAGCCGAGGACGTGCTCCAGCCAGGAGGAGTCGTCCTTGGGGCCTCCGGTGCGCACGAGGTCCAGGGCGGGGGCGGTCGGGGCGGCGCTGTCGGCAGTCATGATGTCCAATGTGCCAGCGTTCGCGGCCTTCGCGGTAGATGACGATGGTCACGTGGTGGCACGCATCACACCGCCGGGCCCCCGCCGCTCCCGAAAGGAAGGGTGCGGCGGGGGCCCGGCGCCCGGTTGACCGTCTTCGCCAGACGCGGGAATCCTCAGATGCGGGGATCCTCAGATGCGGGTATCGCGGTTGCGACCCGCCATGCCCGCCATCGCGAGGCCGAGGCAGAGTGCGACGGCTCCGGTGATCACGTTGCTGACCACCGAACGAGTCGTGTCCATCTCTCCGGCGATGGCCCACGGGGCGATGATCGTCCACGCGCCGAGTGCGACGGCGGTCCAGGCCATCGCATGGGTGCGTTCGTAAGCGGACCCCAGACCGCCCATGCACAGGCAGAACGCCAGGCCGGCGATCAGGTTGTTGATGGCCAGCGGGGTCAGGACGCTGAACCCGGCTATCCACGGCGAAGCCGCCAGGTACAGGCCCGTGACCAGGGCCAGTGCTTCAACGGCTTGCGCGGCAGGGGTGCTGGTCACCCGCTCGAACCGAGTGCGCATCTCGGCAAGGTCCGGGTGGTGCTCGATGCTGCTGGGATGAGTGGTCATGGCGGACTGCCTCCTACAAGGAGCCTTATATGCCCTTTATGCCCATATTCTTCCGATTAAGCCATCCTGACCAGCGGAGCTTCCCCGGAATTTTCCCCTGGCTTCCCCGGAGCCCTCTCCGAGCCCTCAGAGCACGCCGACCGCCGTCAGCGCGGCCGCGTGCGCCGCGCCGAGAGCCGCCGGGAAGTAGAGGTAGCAAATACCGCCCGTACCCGAGGCGACCTTGCCGGCGGCCGCGTGGCGCTTGGTGCGCAACCAGATGGTCTCCCATTCAGAGCGCTTGTAGACGCGGCGGACGGCGGGATTGTCGGGCGAGTTGGGGTCGTTGGCGATCACGTCCCCGGCGGCCGTGAAGCCGATGACGGTCATCAGGTGGCCCGCGGTGCCGTAGCCCGCGCCGGTGAGCTCCTCCGTGCGGAAGGACTGCGAGGTGATGGCGGGGATGCCCGCCCGGACCAGGGTCTCCAGGTCGGACATTGCGGTGAGGCGGGTGACGACGCCGGCGAGCCCTCGGTAGGTGGCCGCGTACGCGGGGTTGAAGGGCCAGTTGCCGCAGCCCTTGTAGGCGGCGTCGTAGGTGGAGCGGGCCGCGTGGCAGACCTGCGGGTCGGCGTACCTCGGGTTCACCCAGGTCAGGGCGGTGTCGCTGGCCTTGCCGCCCCAGTACTCGATGATCATCTGCGAGGAGGTGGGGCTGCACCAGGCCTCGCCGCCGTTGTCGTACTCGGGGTACTGCCCGGCGTGGGTCTCCTGCGAGTAGCGCGGGACCTCCAGCTCGTGGGCGCGGCCGGAGGGGGCTGAGGGGGCGGAGGCGGGAACCGTGAACCGGTCCGGGACGTCGGAGACCATCGCGCCCGCCAGCCACACGGTGGGGCCGCGGTCCGCGCCGGGCTTTCGGTGCAGGGTGAGGCGCAGCTGCCAGTCCGCGATCCGCAGCCCGGCGGCCGCGGCCGGTGCATCGACGGCCAGGGTGTCGGTCCAGACGGTGGACTTGCCGTCGGTCTGACCGTCCACCGACGTGCGGCGGATGTCGCGGTCCCCGGAGGCCCACCGCCCCATCACGTACCAGGGGGTGGGGCTGCCGTCCGTGTAGGTGCCGCGCAGCTCGATCTGGATCCAGGTGCCGGCCGGCGTACGGGCGTTCCAGGAGGCGATGGCCTCGGTGGCGGGCACGGTGGAGCGGTGCACCGGGGAGGTCCAGGTGGCGTACTCCCAGACGCTCTTCCTCCCGGTGTGCGGATCGGCGTACTCGGTGCGGCCGGCGGCGGTCTTGATCTCCAGGCCGGGACGGGCGCCGCCGACGGCGGTGGTGCCCTTGTGGGTGCCGGCCAGCCAGTGGGCGAAGGAGTACCAGAAGCGGTTGTCGACGGTGCGGCCCGCTGCCCGTGGGGTCGGCCGGGCCGCCGCCGAGGCGCTGCCGCCGGGGACACCGGCGGCGGTCGCCGCGGTGGCGACCGCGAGTGCGGCGACGAGTACGGCCCTGCGTGGCGTGGATGCTGTCATCGCGAGGTTCCCCCGGGGTGGGTCGGCGCTTCGGTGGCTCACCCTTCCAGTTCCCGGTGGCCGTACGCCGAAGCCACGGGTCGTGTCGGGCTTGTCTACGCTGGTCGGGTGGAGCCACACCAGTCACTTGAGTCACTCGCCCGGGAGCTTGCCGCATTGCCGGTCTCCCTCGGCCCGGTGCGTCTGATCGGGATCGACGGTCACGCCGGATCCGGGAAGAGCACCTTCGCGGGGCGGCTCGCCGAAGCGCTGGGCGGGGCGCCCGTCCTGCACCTGGACGACGTGGCCAGCCACGAGGAGCTGTTCGGCTGGGAGGACCGGCTGCGCGCGCAGGTGCTGGAGCCGCTCGCCGAGGGGCGGCCCGCGCTGTGGGCCCCCTACGACTGGGTGGAGCGCCGTTTCGGGCCGGAGCGGGTGCTGGATCCGGCGCCGGTACTGCTGATCGAGGGGGTCGGGGCCGGCCGGCGGGCGCTGCGCCCGCATCTGGCGGGGCTGCTGTGGATGGAGACGCCTCGTGTGCAGTCCTGGCTGCGGGGGCGAAACCGGGACGGGCGTGAACTTTCCGACTTCTGGGACGGATGGGAGCGCGCGGAGCGCGCGCACTTCTCCAATGACCCTTCGCGCCCCTTCGCCGACACCCTGGTGCGCCAGTGCGGTACGGGATACGAGTGGTCTTCCGGGGCCGGAGCGACGGCGGGAACCACCGCTTCCGTCACCGACGGTGACGAACTCCCCCGGGCCTGAGCAGCCCGGAAAATCCCCTCCGCCAGGCCTCCACCGACCTGCTTGACCTGGGGCCCGCACCGGCCTTACGTTCTCAATGCGCGGCCTTACGGCTGCCGCAGACACGAAGCCCCCGATTGTTCCCCCGTGATCGGGGGCTTCGTTCTGCCCGCGAACCCCCTCCCGCGGCTGTCCCGGGAGGCGAATCCGCCCCGCTTCTTCACCCTGAGTCACCGAGCGCCCTCGGGGCGCACGCCCGAACCCGCCCCGTCGCGCCCTACGTAAGGTGCGAAACCGCAGGTACGATGCAGCCCTGATTTCAGCGACGCCAGCCGGGGGCAACGGTCAACTCGCGCGCTCGAAGCGGGGGTTGCCGCGCACCACGGGGGCAGGCTTGTGGGGGACGTGATGGATTTCGGCACGCCGGGCAGCATGCACGCCCCGGCCGAACTCGCCTGGCTGCGCGGAGTCGACGCCTGCACCATGGGCGCGTATCCGCAGGCCGAGGAGGAGTTCCGGGCGGCCGTACGACTCGATCCCTCGATGGCCGACGCCTGGCTGGGGCTGCACGCGCTCCGGGTGGACACCGGCAACGCGTTACTCCGGATGTACGCGCACCGGGACCGCTTCGGCGAGCAGCGGGCCCGGCACCGGAGGACGCTGAACTCCTGGTACTGGCTGGGCTGGTGGGTGCAGCCGGTGCTGGAGAGCCGGCGGGACCTGCTGCTCGCCCACGCCTCGCACTGGCTGGACGGCCGTCACGTGCCCGAGCTGGACCAGGCCCTCGCGGCGCTGCCGCCGGTGGACACCGACTCCCAGGTGCGGTTCCTGCACGCCTGCCGGGCCTACCTGGTCAAGGACTGGGATCAACTGGTCCGGCACACCGAGCCGCTGGTGAACGATCCGCTGCTGGGGATCGAGGCGGGGCTGTTCGGCGGTATGGCCCGGGTCCGGCTGGAGATGTACGGGCAGGCGGAGCCGATGCTGTCGGCGGCGCTGATGCGATGTCGCAGCGAGCAGCCGCAGCGCAAGGAGCTGCGGTACTGGCTGGCGCGGGCGCACGAGGGCACCGGGCGCAGCGCGGCGGCGCTGCCGCTGTACCGGGCGGTGCACCGGGTGGATCCCTCGTTCATGGACACCGCGGCCCGGCTGACGGCCATCGAGGACGGCGACGACACCGACGGCATGGCCGATCTGGCGGGTCTGGCGGGGTACGCCGGCTACGGGGCCTACGCCGGGCACGGCCCGTCCCCGGCCGGCGGGGACTTCGCGGCGGTCGCGCTGGGCGGCGGGCCCGTCCAGGACATCGCGGCCGACAACCAGGCCGAGCCGGACCCGCTGGCTCCGCCGACCCCCCCGGCGGGCCGGGTGGAGGGCGCCCGGCGCAAGGTGCCCGTCCCGCCGCAGGGCGGCCCCGAGGGGCTGCCGGCCGGGCCGGCCGACCCGGCGGCGCTCGCCGAGGCGCTGGCGGAGCTGGAGCGGATGGTGGGCCTGGAACCGGTCAAAAGGCAGGTGAAGGCGCTCTCTGCGCAGCTGCACATGGCGCGGCTGAGGGCTGGTCAGGGGCTGCCGGTGCAGCCGCCGAAACGCCACTTCGTCTTCTCGGGGCCGTCGGGGACGGGCAAGACGACGGTGGCGCGGATCCTGGGGCGGGTCTTCTACGCGCTGGGGCTGCTGGGCGGGGACCATCTCGTGGAGGCCCAGCGGGCGGACCTGGTGGGCGAGTTCCTGGGCCAGACCGCGGTGAAGGCGAACGAGCTGATCGATTCGGCGATCGGCGGGGTGCTGTTCGTGGACGAGGCGTACTCGCTGTCGAACTCGGGCTACAGCAAGGGCGACGCGTACGGGGACGAGGCCCTGCAGGTGCTGCTCAAGCGGGCCGAGGACAACCGGGACCACCTGGTGGTGATCCTGGCGGGCTATCCGGCGGGGATGGACCGGCTGCTGGCCGCCAATCCGGGGCTGTCCTCGCGGTTCACCACCCGGGTTGACTTCCCCAGCTACCGGCCGCTGGAGCTGACCGCGATCGGCGGGGTGCTGGCGGACGCGAACGGGGACCACTGGGACGAGGAGTCGCTGGAGGAGCTGCGCAGCATCAGCGGGCACGTGGTGGAGCAGGGCTGGATCGACGAGCTCGGCAACGGGCGGTTCCTGCGGACGCTGTACGAGAAGAGCTGCGCGTACCGGGACCTGCGGCTGGCGGGCTTCGCGGGTGAGCCCTCGCGGGACGACCTGGCCACGCTGCGGCTGCCGGACCTGATGCAGGCGTACGGGGAGGTGCTGTCGGGCCGCGGCCCGCAGGAACGGCCGGAGCCGCCGCCGCTGTGAGCCGGGCCGGGCCGTGACGGCTCCGCCGGGCCGCGGCGCGGGGTCCTCCTGTCGCGGCCGGATGCGGCGGGTGCCGTCCTGCGCTACGGCATGTCCGGGGGTGCTCCGGAGAAGGCCGCGATGGCGTTGAGGACCAGCCAGAGGACGAGCAGGGGGATCACGAACCAGAGGACGGAGAGCGGGCGTCCGCCGTTGCGCGCGGCCCAGGCCGCGTCCTGCAGGCTGCCGAGGTCGCCCCGCAGCAGGGCGTCGGCCTCCGCCGCGAACGCCGGATCCGCCTCGGTCAGGTTGAGGAGCGCCGCCGTGAGCCGGTCGGCCGCTTCCGGTACGGAGGGGTCACGCTCGAAGGCGGCCAGGAAGGCCAGGCCCTGTTCCGTCAACCGGTCGCGCAGCAGCGCGCGGAGCCGGCGCGCCACCGGGGAGGCCACGTCCGGGTCCTCCCTCAGCAGGGCCACCATCCTGGCGGCCGTCTCGCCGTGCTCCCCTGACATCCGACCGCCCCCTCCCGCATACGGTCAGTAGTGCCCCGGCACCCGGCCGTCCAACCCGCCGGACCCGCCGCGGGACGGCGGGTCCGGCGACAGGTCAGCCGGTCAGTGCCCGCTCCGGGCGAGGTCCCGGACGGCCCGCCGGGACGCGGTGTGACGGGTCGCGGACCTCGCCGACCAGCATTTCCAGGACGTCCTCGAGGGCGACCAGGCCCAGGACCCGGCCGCCGGGGTCGGCGACCTGCGCCAGGTGGGTGGCGTCGCGGCGCATCACGCCGAGGGCGTCGTCCAGCGGGACGGTGGCACACAGCGTGGTCATCCGGCGCCAGACCCGCTGGGGCACGGCCCGCTCCCGGTCTTCCAGGTCCAGTACGTCCTTGACGTGCAGGTAGCCCATGAAGGCGCCGCTGGCGGCCCGGACGGGGAAGCGGGAGTAGCCGGTGCGCACGGTCAGCTGCTCGATCTGGCGCGGGGTCACGTCGGGGCCGACCGTGACCAGGCGGTCCCGGTCGAGGAGGACGTCGCTGACGGGGCGGCTGCCCAGTTCGAGGGCGTCCTCCAGCCGCTCCTGCTCGACCGGCTCCAGGAGCCCGGCCTGCCGGGAGTCCTTGAGGAGCCGGCCCAGCTGGGCGGAGGTGTAGACGGCTTCGACCTCGTCCTTGGGTTCGACCTTGAAGAGCTTCAGGACGAGCTTGGCGCAGGCGCCGAGCGCGGTCGTGACCGGCCCGCACAGACGGGCGAAGGCGACCAGGCCGGGGCTGAACCACAGGGCGGTCTTCTCGGGGGCGGCCATGGCGAGGTTCTTGGGGACCATCTCGCCGATGACCAGGTGCAGGAAGACCACGGCGGCGAGCGCGAGCGCGTAGCCGAGGGGGTGGATCAGGCCCTGCGGTACGTGGACGGCGTGGAAGACGGGCTCCAGCAGCCGGGCCACGGTGGGTTCGGCGACCGCGCCGAGGGTGAGCGAGCAGATGGTGATGCCGAACTGCGCGGCGGCCATCATGCGCGGCAGGTTCTCCAGGCCGTGGAGCACCTGGCGGGCCCGCTTGGAGTCGGCGGCGAGGGGCTCGATCTGGCTGCGCCGCACGGAGACGAGTGCGAACTCGGCGCCGACGAAGAAGCCGTTGGCGAGGACCAGCAGCAGGGCGAAGAGGAGCTGGAGCGCGTTCACCGGGAGGCGCCTTCCAGCTCGGCCCGCTGCGGGGCGCCTTCGCCGCGCCGGCCGGAGCCGACCAGGCCGGCGCCGCCGGCCACGGAGGCGGAGGCGGACCGGTACCCGCCGGCGGCGGGCACCGCCGTCAGCCGGACCAGGCGTACGAGCTCGGCGCGGTTGCGGCCGACCCGGCGGACGGACAGCTTCCATCCGGGGAGATCGGCGCGGTCCCCGGGGGCGGGGATCCGGCCGAGCAGGTCGGCGACGAGGCCCGCGACGGTCTCGTACGGCCCTTCGGGCACCTCGAGGCCTATCCGGCGCAGGGTCTGCACCCGGCAGCTGCCGTCGGCCTCCCAGGACGGGCGGCCGTCCTCGGCGGCCACGGCGGCCAGTTCGGGGCCGCCGTCCTCGGCGAGGTCGTGCTCGTCGCGGACCTCGCCGACGAGCTCCTCGACGATGTCCTCCAGCGTGACCACGCCGGCGGTGCCGCCGTACTCGTCGACGACCACGGCCATCGGCTGTTCGCTGCGCAACCGTTCCAGCAGCGGCTGCACCGGCAGGGAGCCGGGCACCAGCAGCGGGGCGACGCAGATCCGGCTCACGGTGGTGCGGTCGCGGTCGGACTCGGGCACGGCGAGGGCGTCCTTGAGGTGGACCACGCCGGTGACCTCGTCGATGCGGTCGCGGTAGACCGGGAAGCGGGACAGGCCCGTGGCGCGGGTCAGGTTCAGCACGTCGGCCGCGGTGGCCGTGTGCATGAGGGCGCTGACCTTCACCCGGGGGGTCATGACGTGCTGGGCCGTGAGCTCGCCCAGCGAGAGGGTCCGGACGAAGAGGTCGGCCGTGTCCTGTTCGAGTGCGCCCGCCTGGGCCGAATGGCGTACGAGGGAGACCAGTTCGCCGGGGGTGCGGGCGGAGGCCATCTCGTCGGTCGGCTCCACGCCGAGCGCCCGCACGAGGCGGTTGGCGACGGCGTTGAGGCCGGCGATGACCGGCCGGAAGGCGCGGGAGAAGGCGTTCTGGGGGCCGGCGACGAAGCGGGCCACCTGGAGCGGCCGGGAGACCGCCCAGTTCTTCGGTACGAGCTCGCCGACGACCATCTGGACGGCGGAGGCGAGCAGCATGCCGATGACGACGGCGACGCCGGGGACGGCTCCCTTCGGCAGGCCGGTCGCGGCGAGCGGCCCGGCCAGCAGTGCGGCGAGGGCGGGCTCGGCGAGCATGCCGACCACGAGGGAGGTGATGGTGATGCCGAGCTGGGTGCCCGAGAGCTGGAAGGAGAGCTCTTTCAGGGCCTCGACCACCGTGCGGGCACGGCGGTCACCGTCGGCTGCGGCGCGCTCGGCCTCGGGTCTCTCCACGGTGACGAGGCCGAATTCGGCTGCCACGAAGAAACCGTTGGCGAGGATCAGGGCGAATGCCGCCGCGAGCAGGAGTAGCGGAATGGTCATGCCGCCGCCTCCGGAGGGAGGGCGGCGCGGGTACTACCGGACGATCCGTCCATTGCTGGAGGGAGTCACTCCTCAAGTTGCAGGTGCCCACGGACCTCGGGGTCCCGGGGCCGGTGGGAGGGCGCATGCTGCGCCCCGCCACCAGGGTAGTCATTGAGATCCCGGCCGCAACGGTACGCAGCGACGAGGATGGGCGGTCTCAGTTGTCGTTCGCGCCGGTTCCGCGGGAGTCGGCGAGGGCGCGCAGGGCGCGGGCGTCGCCGATCGCCTGCTGCTTGGCGACACCCGGCTGGATGCCGAGGACGGGCAGGCTGGTGCCGTCGCTGAGGTCCAGGAAGACCCACGGGTCGCCGGGGCGGAGGTTGACGCGCAGGATCTGCGCCCACTCCAGGCGGCGGGTGGTGGTCAGGTTGACCACGGTGACTCCGGCCTCGTCCGCGACCACCTTGGGACGGCTGAGCAGGACGAGCACGGAGGACAGCAGGACGGCGACGAGGACGAAGCTGATCCGCTCGCCGGGCTGCAGGCGCTCCAGCATCACCGCGATGGAGGTGATGGTGGCGAACATGGCGAGGCCGACGCCCAGCAGGACCACCCGGGTACGGGTCGGCCGGAAGGTGACCGGCAGGGCGGGCGGTTCGGGCTGGGCGGCGGGCTCGGCCATGGTGGTTCGGGTGCCTTCTGCAGTGGTGGTGCGGGTCGGACGGGTCAGAGCCGGCACGCGTGGATCGACGTGGTGAGGATCGCGCGCGCGCCGAGCTCGTACAGGTCGTCCATGATCCGCTGGGCCTCCTTGGCCGGGACCATGGCACGGACCGCGACCCAGCCCTCGTTGTGCAGCGGGGAGACGGTCGGCGACTCCAGGCCCGGGGTGAGGGCGACCGCGCGCTCCAGGTGCTCGGCGCGGCAGTCGTAGTCCATCATCACGTAGCTGCGGGCGACCAGGACGCCCTGGAGGCGGCGCAGGAACTGCTGGACCTGCGGGTCGTCCGCGTCGGCGCCGTTGCCCCGGATCACGACGGCCTCGGAGGTGAGGATCGGCTCGCCGATGACCTCCAGGCCCGCGTTGCGCAGGCTGGTGCCGGTCTCGACGACGTCCGCGATGATCTGGGCGACGCCGAGCTGGATGGCGGTCTCGACCGCGCCGTCGAGGTGGACGACGGAGGCGTCGATCCCCTTGTCGGCGAGGTGCTTGGCGACGATTCCCTCGTACGAGGTCGCGATCGTCATCCCGTGGAAGTCCTCGGGACCCTTCGCCGTGCCGGGGGTGGTGGCGTAGCGGAAGGTGGACCGGCCGAAGTTCAGCGGCAGGATCTCCTCGGCGCTGGCGCCGGAGTCGAGCAGCAGGTCGCGGCCGGTGATGCCGATGTCGAGCTTGCCGGAGGAGACGTAGATCGCGATGTCCTTGGGGCGGAGGTAGAAGAACTCCACCTCGTTCTCGGGGTCGACGACCACGAGCTCCTTGGACTCCTTGCGCATCCGGTAGCCGGCCTCATGGAGCATCGCCGACGCCGGTCCGGAGAGTGAACCCTTGTTGGGGACGGCGATGCGCAGCATGGGGCTTCCTTTGGTGCGTGGTTTGCGTGGTTACGGGCGGGTGTGCGTGCCGAGGATCAGAGGTGCGCGTAGACGTCGTCGAGGGAGATCCCGCGCGCGACCATCATCACCTGGACGTGGTACAGCAGCTGGGAGATCTCCTCGGCGGCGGCTTCCTTGCCCTCGTACTCGGCGGCCATCCAGACCTCGGCGGCCTCCTCGACGACCTTCTTGCCGATGGCATGGACGCCCTTGTGGACGAGCTCGGCGGTGCGGGAGGTGCCGGGGTCGCCTTCGGCGGCCTTGAGCTGGAGCTCGGTGAAGAGCTCTTCGAAGGTCTTGGAGGGTTTGTTCGCCATGATGTCCTTAGGGTAAGGGCTCACCCGGGTGTCCCCGTGCCGGGGTTCACTCCTTGGACTACCGCCAGGGTTCGCTGACGGTGCGCAGGGTCATGGCGGTGGAGACGGCGGCGGTGACCGCTTCGTGCCCCTTGTCCTCGTTGGACCCCTCGAGCCCGGCGCGGTCCAGCGCCTGCTCGTCGTTGTCGCAGGTCAGCACGCCGAAGCCGACGGGGACTCCGGTGTCGATCGACACCTGTACCAGGCCCTGGGTGACGCCCTGGCAGACGTAGTCGAAGTGCGGGGTGCCGCCGCGGATGACCACGCCGAGGGCGACGATCGCATCGTAGCCGCGACCGGCCAGCACCTTCGCCACGACCGGCAGCTCGAAGCTGCCCGGGACGCGGAGCAGGGTGGGCTCGTCGATGCCCAGCTCGTGCAGGGCCCGCAGGGCGCCGTCGACCAGTCCGTCCATGACCTTCTCGTGCCACTGGGCCGCGATCACGGCGACTCGGAGGTCTCCGCAGTTCTTCACGCTCAGTTCGGGTGCGCCCTTGCCGCTCACAGCTCTACTCCTCGGTGGTTCGTGGATGTACGTACGGGGGTGGTGGTGCTTGCTTACTGGTTGCCGCAGGCGGACGTGGTCACGGCCCCGTCCAGCCAGGGCAGGTCGTGGCCCATCCGGTCCCGCTTGGTGCGCAGGTACCGCAGATTGTGCTCGCCCGCCTCCATCGGCATGGCCTCCCGGCTGGTGACCTCGATGCCGTGCCGCTCGAGGGCGGCGGACTTGTCGGGGTTGTTGGTCAGCAGCCGGACCTCGTGCACGCCGAGGTCGGCGAGGATCTGCGCGCCGGCCGCGTAGTCGCGGGCGTCGGCGGGCAGCCCCAGTTCCAGGTTGGCGTCGAGGGTGTCGCGGCCGCGCTCTTGCAGTTCGTAGGCGCGCAGCTTGGACATCAGTCCGATGCCGCGGCCCTCGTGGCCGCGCAGGTAGACGACGATGCCGCGGCCCTCGGCCTTGATCCGCTCCATGGAGGCGTGCAACTGGGGGCCGCAGTCGCAGCGCTGGGAGGCGAAGATGTCTCCGGTCAGGCACTCGGAGTGCATGCGGACCAGGATGTCGGTGCCGTCGCCGATCTCGCCGTGGACGAGGGCGACGTGCTCGACGCCGTCGACCGTGGAGCGGTAGCCGTGCGCGGTGAACTCGCCGAAGGCGGTCGGCAGGCTGACCTCGGCCTCGCGGCGCACCTTGGGCTCGGCGGAGCGGCGGTAGGCGATCAGGTCCTCGATGGAGATGATCGTCAGGCCGTGCTTGCGGGCGAAGGGGATCAGCTCGGGCAGGCGCAGCATGACGCCGTCCTCGCCGGCGATCTCCACGATGGCACCGGCCGGGCGCAGGCCCGCGAGGCGGGCGAGGTCGACGGCCGCCTCGGTGTGACCGTTGCGGACGAGGACACCGCCCGGCTTGGCGCGCAGCGGGAAGATGTGGCCGGGGCGGACGAAGTCTCCGGGGCCGCTGACGCCGTCGGCGAGGAGGCGCAGGGTGGTGGCGCGGTCGGCGGCGGAGATGCCGGTGGAGACGCCGTGGGCGGCGCTCGCGTCGACGGAGACGGTGAAGGCGGTCTTCATCGACTCGGTGTTGTTCTGGACCATCTGGGGGAGTTCGAGCCGGTCCAGCTCGGGGCCCTCCATGGGGGCGCAGATCAGGCCGCGGCACTCGCTCATCATGAAGGCGATGATCTCGGGGGTGGCCTTCTCGGCCGCGATGACGAGGTCGCCCTCGTTCTCGCGGTCCTCGTCGTCGACGACGACCACCGGCCGGCCCGCCGCGATGTCGCGGACGGCCTGCTCGACGGGGTCGAGGCGGAAGGTCTCTTCGGGGATCTCGGGCACGGGCTTGAGGGTGGTCATGCCGTTGCTCCTTCCGGGGCCGGGGCGGGGGTGGTGGTGCGCGAGCGCTGGTACCAGTCGTAGGCGCCCCAGACCACGAGGCCGAAGTACACGACGTAGACGAGGCCGGAGAAGGCCAGGCCGTTGTTGAAGGCGAGGGGGACGCCGACCAGGTCGACGAGGAGCCAGGCGATCCAGAACTCGACGAGGCCGCGGGCCTGGGCGACCATCGCGACGATCGTGCCGACGAAGATGTACGCGTCGGCCCACGGGCTCCAGGACAGGTCCGGGTAGAGCGTGAACAGGCCGCCGACGGCGAGGGTGCCGAGCGCCGCTCCGGCGAGGAGCAGTCCGCGCTCCTTCCAGGTGGCGGTGCGCACGGCGATGGAGCCGTCCTGGGCCTGCTGCCGGCCGAGCTGCCACGCCCGCCAGCCCCACGCCGCCACCCCGATGACCAGGAGCTGCTTGCCGACGCCGCCGGCGAGGTGCGCGGAGGCGTAGGCGGCGATGAGGATCAGGCCGGACAGGAGCTGGGCGGGCCAGGTCCAGATGGAGCGGCGCCAGCCGAGGGCGAGCGCGGCCAGGCCCATCAGGTTGCCGATCATGTCGGACCAGATGACCTTCTGGCCGAAGACGGTGAAGGCCTCGGCGTTGAGCCAGGTCAGGGCGGTCACTGGTCGTCTCCCGTCGGATTCGCGCGCAGCGGGTCCACTCCGGCCGCCAGGAGGCGCTCGACGTACTTCGCGAGGACGTCGACCTCCAGGTTGACCGGATCGCCGGGCTGCTTGATGCCGAGCGTGGTCAGGGCGAGGGTGGTGGGGATGAGGCTGATCGTGAACCAGTCTGCGGCCGCCTCGACCACGGTGAGGCTGACGCCGTCGACGGTGATGGAGCCCTTCTCGACCACGTACCGGGAGAGGGTCTCCGGGAGGGCGACCTTGACGATCTCCCAGTGCTCGGAGGGGGTCCGGGAGAGGATCTCGCCGGTGCCGTCCACGTGCCCCTGGACCAGGTGCCCGCCGAGGCGTCCGCCGAGGGCCATCGGGCGCTCCAGGTTGACCCGGGAGCCCTTGGCGAGGGCGCCGAGGCTGGAGCGGTTCAGGGTCTCCTGCATGACGTCGGCGGTGAACTCGCCGTCGGCGGTCTCCACGACGGTCAGGCAGACACCGTTCACGGCGATGGAGTCGCCGTGCTTGGCGCCCTCGGTGACCAGGGGGCCGCGCAGCCGGAAGCGGGAGGCCTCCTCGAGCTGCTCGACGGCGGCGACCTCGCCCAGTTCTTCGACGATTCCGGTGAACACTCAGTGCTCCTTGGGGGCGGTGGTGGGGATGGCGGTGATGCGGAGATCGGGGCCCACGCGGACGGCCTCGGTGATGTCGAGGCGCAGGGCGTGGGAGATGTTCGTGATGCCTGCGTCGCCGAAGGCCGCGGGGCCGGCGCCGAGCAGGGCCGGGGCGAGGTAGCCGACGACCCGGTCGACGGCTCCGGCCTCGGCGAAGGCGCCCGCCAGGGTGGGGCCGCCCTCCAGGAGGAGGGAGCGCACGCCACGGGCGTACAGCTCCTCCAGGAGCCGGCGGACCGGGATCCGGCCGTCCTGCGGGGGCAGCCGCAGGAGGTCGACGCCGGGCAGGTGGCGGGTGTCGGCGTCCTCGGCGACGACCAGCAGCGTGGGCGCGGAGCCGTCGAGGATGCGGGCGCCCGGCCGGAGTCCGGCACGGGTGTCGAGGGCGACGCGCAGGGGCTGGGTGGCTCCGTCGATGCCGCGTACGGCCAGGTGCGGGTCGTCGGCGCGCAGGGTGCCGCCGCCCACCAGGACGGCGTCGGCCTCGGCGCGCAGCCGGTGGACGTCCGCGCGGGACTCGGCGGAGCTGATCCAGCGGCTGGTGCCGTCGGCGGCGGCGCTGCGGCCGTCGAGGGTGGCTGCGTACTTCCAGGTGACGTGGGGGCGGCCGAGCCGGACGGAGGTCAGCCAGGCGGTGTTGCCGGCCTCGGCCTCCGCCTCCAGGAGTCCGGCCTCGGTGTCGACCCCGGCGGCGCGCAGGGTGGCTGCACCGCCGCTGGCCTGCGGGTTCGGGTCGGAGACGGCGTAGACCACGCGGATGATGCCGGCCTCGACGAGGGCGCGGGCGCAGGGTCCCGTACGACCGGTGTGGTTGCAGGGTTCGAGGGTGACGTAGGCGGTGCCGCCGCGGGCCGCGTCGCCTGCGACGCGCAGGGCGTTGACCTCGGCGTGCGGGCCGCCGGCCCGCTCGTGCCAGCCCTCGCCCACGACGGTGCCGGAGGCGTCGGTGATGACGCAGCCGACGACGGGGTTGGGGCTGGTGGAGCCGAGTCCGCGGGCGGCGAGCTCGACGGCTCGGCGCATGGCACGGGTACCCGCGTCGGATGCGGGTGCTGCGTGCGCGGCGTGTGTCGCCACCGGGTCCTCCTGCCTCATCGGGCACGGACTCCGGGGCCTGTCGGGATACGACAGATGAAGCGGTACAGCTCACGGGGGACGCCGAGGCCGAAAAACGGTCCGATCGGGCATGTCCGCAGGGATATGCCGATGAACCGCCGACGGCGGCGTACCCGTGTCTGGCCCGCCGCGCACTGCCTCCCATCCGGACTTTAACCGTCGGTCCAGGAATCTCACCTGGTCAACCGGCCGCTGGCTGCGGACGGGTCGCGGACTATAACCGCCGGTTCGGAATTACACCGACCCCGGAGTGCGCTGCTACTGGTACTCCAGCCAGTTTGCCACGGGTGATCCGCCGCCATGCAGGTGATGCGGTGTGGCCTGGCTCACAGAGGGTGACCCGGGGGTGACCGCGGCCGGGACCCGGTCGAGTGGACCGGGGGTTGGTCCAGACCTATTGACGGGGTGGTCTAGTCCTCTTAACGTTCCCTTCATCTTCTCGGGAACAGCCCGTCAGATGTGCGCACGTCACGGGCCAACACGCTTCTGCACCACCCCTGTTGCTTCACGTTGTGTCCAGTTGTGTCCTGCATCCTCCCCTCCCCAGGAGGCACCATGCCGTCCCCCACACGCACGAGAGTGATGCTCCTGGCATCCGGCGCCGCCATCGCCGGACTGCTGGTGGGCGGGCTCTCGGCGGGCGTCTCGCACGCCGCCGACAACGAGAGCTGTCGCCCCGACGGGCTGTACAAGACGGCCGGCGTCGACGTCCCGTACTGCTCGGTCTACGACTCCGAAGGCCGCGAGAAGATGGGCGCCGACCACCAGCGCCGCGTCATCGGATACTTCACCGGCTGGCGCACCGGCAAGGACGGCGCTCCCGCCTACCTCGCCAACAACATCCCGTGGTCCAAGGTCACCCACCTGAACTACGCCTTCGCCCACGTGGGCGCCGACAACAAGATCTCGGTCGGGGCGGACAACGTGAACAACGCCGCCACCGGGATGACCTGGCCCGGCGTCGCGGGCGCCGAGATGGACCCGGCCCTCCCCTACAAGGGCCACTTCAACCAGCTGACCAAGTTCAAGAAGCAGTACCCGAACGTCAAGACGCTGATCTCGGTCGGCGGCTGGGCGGAGACCGGCGGCTACTTCGGCGACGACGGCAACCGGGTCGCCTCCGGCGGCTTCTACTCGCTGGCCACGAACGCCGACGGCTCGGTGAACCAGGCCGGCATCGACACCTTCGCCGACTCCTCGGTCGAGTTCATCCGCAAGTACGGGTTCAACGGCGTCGACATCGACTACGAGTACCCGACCACGATGAAGGACGCGGGCAACCCGCTGGACTGGCAGCTGGCCAACGCCCGCCGCGCCGGCCTGGTCCAGGGCTACGCGGCCCTGATGAAGTCGCTGCGCGAGAAGCTCGACCGCGCGGGCGCCGCCGACGGCAGGCACTACCTGCTCTCCGTCGCCGCCCCCTCCTCCGGCTACCTGCTGCGGGGCATGGAGACCTTCCAGGTCCAGAAGTACCTGGACTACGTCAACATCATGTCCTACGACCTGCACGGCGCCTGGAACGAGTACGTCGGCCCCAACGCCTCGCTCTTCGACGACGGCAAGGACGGCGAACTGGCCGCCGCGGGCGTCTACTCCACCTCCCAGTACGGCGGCATCGGCTACCTCAACACCGACTGGGCGTACCACTACTTCCGCGGCTCGATGCCGGGCGGCCGCATCAACATCGGCCTGCCCTACTACACCCGCGGCTTCAAGAACGTGCAGGGCGGCACCGACGGCCTGTGGGGCAAGGCGCCCGCGACCACCTGCCCGGCCGGCGCGGGCCTGACCAAGTGCGGTGACGGCGCGGTCGGCATCGACAACCTGTGGCACGACAAGGACACCAACGGGGTCGAGTCCCCGGCGGGCTCCAACCCGATGTGGCACGCCAAGAACCTGGAGAAGGGGGTCGTCGGCGACTACGTCACCAAGTACGGCTTCCCGGCGAACACCACGCTGACCGGCACCTACGTCCGCAAGTACGACTCCACCCTGGTGGCGCCGTGGCTGTGGAACGCGCAGAAGAAGGTCTTCCTCTCGACTGAGGACGAGCAGTCGGTCGGCGCCAAGGCCGACTACGTGGTGAACAAGGGCATCGGCGGCACGATGGTCTGGGAGCTCGCGGGCGACTACTCGTACAACGCGGCCAAGGGCCAGTACGAGATGGGCGACACCCTCACCGACACGATGTACCAGAAGTTCAAGTCGGCCTCCCCGTACGGCGCGAAGAAGTCCAACGCGGCACTGCCCGCCCAGGCCGTGAACATCAGGACGGAGTTCACCGAGTTCAAGCTGGGCGACTCCAACTACCCGCTCACCCCCAAGCTCAAGATCACCAACAACACGAACACGACGCTGCCCGGCGGCACCGAGTTCCAGTTCGACTACGGGACCTCGGCCCCCGACAACGCCTCCGACCAGTCGGGCTTCGGCACGAAGGTGATCAGCAGCGGCCACACCGGCAACAACGTCGGCGGCCTGAAGGGCGACTTCCAGCGGGTCTCCCTCAAGCTCCCGGCCTGGCAGACCCTGGCCCCGGGCGCCTCCGTGGACCTGGCGTTCAACTACTACCTGCCGGTCTCCACGCCCTCCAACTGGACGGTGAACATCTCCGGCACCACCTACGCCCTCGCCGGTGACCTGGCACGCGGCACCACGGTGACGGAACCGGGCGGCACCCAGCCCCCGACCACCCCGCCGACCACTCCCCCGACCACGCCGCCCACCACCCCTCCCCCGACGGGCGGGACCTGCACCAGCCCGGCGTACGTGGCGGGCACGGTCTACAACAGCGGCAACCTCGTCTCCCACAAGGGCCGCAACTGGAAGGCCCAGTGGTGGACACAGAACGAGGAGCCCGGCACCACCGGGGAATGGGGCGTCTGGAAGGACCAGGGCGCCTGCTGACCCCGGTCCGTGCGTGAGCGGGAGAGGACCCGGTGGCCCGGCGGCCACCGGGTCCTCTCCCGCGCCTAGGCTGTCCCGGTGAACACCCATGTCACCGCGACCGACGCGGACTTCGAGGAACACCGGCCCCGGATGTTCGGCATCGCCTACCGCATGCTCGGCTCCGCCGCGGAGGCCGAGGACACCGTGCAGGACGCGTACCTGCGCTGGGTGTCGGCCGACCGCGCGGGCATCCGGCACCCGGGGGCATGGCTCGCCAAGGTCGTCACGAACCTGTGCCTCAACCACCTCACCTCGGCGCGCGTCCGGCGCGAGGAGTACGTCGGCCCCTGGCTCCCGGAGCCGGTCCTCACCGGGGACGGGACGCTCGGCCCGCTGGAGTCGGCGGAGCAGCGGGACAGCGTGTCCATGGCCCTGCTGCTGCTCCTGGAGCAGCTCACGCCGGTGGAGCGGGCGGTCTACGTGCTACGCGAGGCCTTCGCGTACGGCCACCGGGAGATCGCCGGGCTCCTGGACCTCAGCGAGGCCAACTGCCGCCAGCTCTACCGGCGGGCGGCGGGCCGGGTGGCGGCGGAGCGGGCGGCCACCGAGGAACGGCGCTTCGAACCGGACCCCGAGCGGTGGCAGAGCCTCGTGGAGACCTTCCTCTCGGCGGCCCGCGGCGGGGACCTGGACCGGCTGGAGGGCCTGCTGACGGCCGACGTCCGGTACGTGTCGGACGGCGGCGGCGTGGTCGGCGCGGCGCTGCGGCCGGTCCTGGGGCGGGACAAGGTGGCCCGGTTCTCGATCGGGGTGCTGGAGAAGTTCGCCGCCGGCCTGCCGGTCACCGTCGCGGAGGTCAACGGCACGCCCGCGCTGCTCTTCGGCGAGGTGGCGGTCCTCTTGGTGGAATTCGAGGACGGGCTGGTCAGCCGCATCAGCACGGTGATCAATCCGGAGAAGCTTGCCTTCCTGCGGCGGCAGCTGTCACATTCCTGAGCTCTGTCCTGTCCCAGCTGGCGAAGAGACGTTCCCGGCGGAAGGCGGACCCCATGAGCACCATCCTCGTCACCGGAGGCACCGGCACCCTCGGCACGCTGGTCGTGTCCCGGCTGCGGGAGGCGGGCCACGAGGTCCGCGTACTGAGCCGGCACGCCCCCGAGCATCCGGTGGACCTGCAGGACGGCAGCGGACTGGACGCGGCGATGGCGGGCGCGGAGGTGGTCGTGCACTGCGCGAGCGACACGCGCCGCGCGGGCAAGGGCGACGAGGTGGCCGCGCGGCACCTGATCGACGCGGCCCGCCGGGCGGGGACGGTCGGCAACATCGTCTACATCTCGATCGTCGGGGTGGACGTGGTCCCGCTCGGCTACTACAAGGCGAAGCTGCGGGTGGAACGGATGCTGGAGGGATCGGGGCTGGGGGTGACCATCCTGCGCACCACGCAGTTCCACGACCTGGTGGCGCAGGTGACCGACGCGGCGGCG
The DNA here is from genome assembly GCF_045160965.1 of Streptomyces sp. NBC_00207. Classification (NCBI taxonomy): domain Bacteria; kingdom Bacillati; phylum Actinomycetota; class Actinomycetes; order Kitasatosporales; family Streptomycetaceae; genus Streptomyces; species Streptomyces sp. NBC_00207. Next base: position 2,293,203 of record NZ_CP130715.1, read on the forward strand.
AAGCTGCCGGTCGTGCCGCTGCCGAAGGGGGTCCCGGTGCAGCCGATCGCCGTCGAGGAGGTCGCGGACCGGCTGGCCGGCCTCGCGGTCCCCGCCCCGGCGGGCCGGGTCCCCGACATGGGCGGCCCGCAGATCCGGCGCCTGACGGACCTGGCCCGCACCTACCTGGAGGCGACCGGCCGCCGCGGCCGGGTGGTCGCCGTCCCGCTGGCGGGCAGGACGTACGCCGCCTTCCGCCGGGGCGGCCACCTGACCCCGTCCCACGCGGTGGGCAAGCGCACCTTCGCGGAGTTCCTCGCGACCCGCGCCCGATGACAGGGCCGCCCCACCGGTCATGACGGCACAATCCCCCTCGGCCCTCCGGCGGCCTGATCGGCTCCGACGGGGGCGGGCGCGCCGGGATGCTCCCCGCAATGCACCGAACGCCACGCGCCCCACCCCTCCAACCCCCAGGGGGCTCCGGCAGGGGACGGGTGTGCGCCGGGATGCTCCCCGCAATGCACCGAACGCCACGCGCCCCACCCCTCCGACCCCCAGGGGGCTCCGGCAGGGGACGGGTGTGCGCAGGGGCGCTCCCCGCAGGGCGTCGAACGCAAGGTGCCCCGGCCCTCCGACCCCCCGACACGTTCGACGCCCGAGGAGACGCCCCGGAGCCACCCGGCCCCACCCCCACCGGCGAAGCCAACCGCCGCCCGGCCGGCCAGGCCAGCGGCACTCCCGGCCCCACCCCCACCGGCGAAGCCAACCGCCGCCCGGCCGGCCAGGCCAGCGGCACTCCCGGCCCCACCCCCACCGGCGAAGCCAACCGCCGCCCGGCCGGCCAGGCCAGCGGCACTCCCGGCCCCACCCGCACCGGCGAAGCCAGCCTCCGCAGCGCACCCCGCCCGGCAGGGCCACCGGCACGAGCGGCGCAGCCCTCCGCGGGTCCTACCCCCCGAACAACACCTCCTGTGCCGCCTCCCGTGCGGCCAGGCGGGCTCCGGCCAGGACCGCCGGGTCGCCCAGGCTCGTGGCGCGGATCTCCGTCGGGACCGGGGTCAGCTTGGCCACGCGGTGGGCGACCCGGGCCGCCAGGGCAGGGCCGCCCGCGCGGCCGAGTTCGCCCGCCAGGACCACGCAGCCGGGGTCCAGGATCGCCGCGGCTGCCGCCGCGCCCAGCGCGAGCCGCTCGGCCAGGGCCTCGAGGAACGCCTCGCCGGCGGCTCCGGCCACCGCCTCCTCCGCCGGGCCCGCGAAGCCGTGTTCGCGCGCGAGCGCGGTCACGCCGTCCCGGCCCGCCAGGGCGTGGAACCCGCCCCCACAGTCGGCGGCCGAGGGCAGGGCTCCGGTGCCCGGTACCGGGAGGAAGCCGATCTCGCCCGCTCCTCCGGAGGCGCCGCGGCGCAGCCGGCCGTCGAGGACCACCGCCGCGCCCACCCCCGCGCCGAGCCACAGGAGTACGAAGGAGTCCAGGTCGCGGGCGACGCCCAGGCGTTGCTCGGCGAGGGCGGCCAGGTTGGTCTCGTTCTCGACCACCACCACGGCGGGCAGGGTCCGTTGGAGGGCGGTCACCAGGTCGCGGTGCCAGGCCGGCAGGCCGCTGGTGTCGCGGAGTTCGCCGGTGGCCGGGGCGACCAGGCCGGGGGCTCCGATGACGACGGTGTGCAGTGCCTCGGCGCCGGCCTCGTGTGCGGTGCGCAGCAGGGCCGCCACCGCGTCCTCGGGTGCGCCGACGGGCAGGGCGGCCTCGGCCAGGGAGCGGCCGAGCAGGTCGGTGACGACGGCGGTGACCCGGTCCGTGCGGACGTCCAGGGCGGCGAGGTGGGCGCGGTTCGCGACGATCCCGTACAGCTTGGCGTTGGGGCCGCGCCGCTGTTCGCCGGACTCCCCGACGACCTCGATCAGCCCGGCTCCGGTGAGCCGGTCGACGAGGTCGGCGACCGAGGGGCGGGAGAGCCCGGTCTTGGACTTGAGCTGGGTGGCCGTCAGCGGCCCGGACTCCTGGAGGAGTCGCAGGGCGAGGCGGTCGTTGATGGCCCGGGCCGTGCTCGGCGAGGCGGGGGACGGTACCGGGGCGGGGGCGGAAGTCACGGCGCCCATCCTAGGGAGTCGGAGCCGTTATCTATCAGGCAGGGTCCCTGATAGTTTATTTGTCATGACCGGGGACAACGACCTCAGCCCGGCGCGCCTGCGCCATGCCCGCTTCGCCATCGCCGCCGTCTTCTGCGCCCACGGCGCCGTCACCGGCTCCTTCGCCACCCGCATTCCCTGGATCCAGGACCACGCCCAGCTCAGCGCGGGCACCCTGGGGCTCGCCCTCGCCTTCCCCGCCCTCGGTGCGGCGCTCGCGATGCCGCTGGCGGGGCGGATCAACCACCGGTTCGGAGCCCGCGCCGCACTGCGCGGGCTGCTGGCGATGTGGACCCTCTCCCTGATCCTGCCCAGCCTCGCCCCGAACCTGCCCGCCCTGTGCCTCGCGCTCCTCGTCTACGGGGCCACCGCCGGCATGTCGGACGTGGCGATGAACGCGCTGGGCGTGGAGACCGAGAACCGGCTGCGCCGCTCGATCATGTCCTCGCTGCACGGCATGTGGAGCGTGGGCGCGCTGCTCGGTTCGGCTGCCGGCATGGTCGCCGCACACAGCGGGACCGACGCCCGCCTGCACCACCTGGTCGCCGCTCTCGTCCTCACCGCGGCCGGGCTGGTCGCCGTACGGGGGGTGCTGGACCTCAGGAGCGACGGGGAGGCGCAGGCGCCGCCGCACTTCGCACTGCCCCCCAAGTCCGCGCTGCTCATCGGGGCCATCGGGTTCTGCGCGGTCTTCGCCGAGGGCGCGAGCCTGGACTGGTCGGCGGTCTACCTGCGGGACGTGCTGCACACCGACGCCGGCCTGGCGGCCGCCTCGACCACGGCCTTCGCACTCACGATGGCCGTGGCCCGGCTCGCCGGGGACCGGGTGGTGGACCGGTTCGGGCCGGTGCGCACGGTCCGGGCGGGCGGCGTAGTGGCCACCGCGGGCGGGCTGCTCGTGGTGCTGGTGCGGCATCCGGTGGCGGCCCTCGCCGGCTTCGGGATGATCGGGCTCGGCATCGCGGTGGTGGTCCCGCTGGCCTTCGCGGCCGCGGGGCGCAGCGGGCCGGCCCCGGCGCAGGCCATCGCGGGCGTCGCGACGATCACGTACACCTCGGGGCTGATCGCGCCGTCGGCGATCGGCGCGGTGGCCGACGCGAGTTCGCTGGTGGTGTCCTTCGGGCTGGTCACGCTGCTGGCGTTCGCGCTGGTCGTGGGCGCCGCGGTACTGCGCCCGCGGCCGCCGGTGGGGCAGTCTGGGGGCGGGACCGGCCAGAAGGCCGGTCCGGCCGATCGGGACGAACCCATCGATATCCGGCCGTAATATGTCGACTGGCCGCAGCGGCACGATCCGTGCGCTGCGGCCTCGACGTGTGAGCGGCCGGCGCTGTCGCCGTCCGGAGAAGAGGAGTGGAACATGGGCCTCGGCGTGGGCTGGACCCTGCACGGAGACGGGCGGACCCCCGCCCCCGGCGCGGTGGTACGGCCGGAGGAGCGGCTCTCGTGGCCGCGGACCGCCGGGCTGGGCGCCCAGCACGTCGTGGCGATGTTCGGCGCGAGCTTCGTCGCGCCGGTCCTGATGGGCCTGGACCCGAACCTGGCCATCATGATGTCCGGCATCGCGACGGTGATCTTCCTCCTCGCGACCCGCGGCCGGGTACCTTCCTACCTCGGCTGCTCGCTGTCCTTCGTCGGCGTCGCGGCGGCGATCCGGGCGTCGGGCGGGGACAGCGCGGTCGTCACGGGCGCCGTGTTCGTCGTCGGCGTGGCGCTGTTCCTGGCCGGTCTCGCGGTGCAGCGCTTCGGCGCGCACATCATCCACACGGCGATGCCGCCCATCGTGACGGGTGCGGTGGTGATGCTGATCGGCTTCAACCTGGCGCCGGTGACGGCGTCGACGTACTGGCCGCAGGACCAGTGGACGGCCTTGCTGACGATGCTGTTCACCGGGTTCGCCGTGGTCTGCCTGCCCGGTTTCTGGTCGCGCATCGCGATCTTCCTGGGGCTGGTCTTCGGGTACACGATCTCCTGGCTCTTCGACCTGCTCTTCGGGAAGATCCACTCGACGGTGGGCGGGGAGGCGGCCGTGGACCACTGGCGCCTGGACCTCTCCGCGGTCACGAAGGCGGACTGGATCGGCCTGCCGTCCTTCCACGGGCCGTCCTTCGAGTGGTCCGCGATCCTGATCGCCCTGCCCGTGGTGATCGCGCTGATCGCCGAGAACGCGGGGCACATCAAGGCCGTCGGCGAGATGACCGGCGACCCCCTCGACGACAAGCTCGGCACGGCCATCGCGGCGGACGGCGCCGCGTCGATGCTGTCCACGGCGGTCGGCGGCCCGCCCAACACCACGTACTCCGAGAACATCGGCGTCATGGCGGCCACCCGGGTCTACTCCACGGCCGCCTACTGGGCCGCGGCAGGCTTCGCGCTGCTCTTCGGACTGTGCCCCAAATTCGGCGCGGTCGTCGCCGCGATCCCGGGCGGGGTGCTGGGCGGCATCACCGTCATCCTGTACGGCATGATCGGCCTGCTCGGCGCCCAGATCTGGATCAACGGCCGGGTAGACCTGCGCAATCCGCTGAACCTGGTGCCGGCCGCGGCGGGCATCATCATCGGGGTCGGCGGTGTGAAGCTGCAGATCACCGACAGCTTCGAGCTGGGCGGCATCGCGCTGGGCACGATCGTGGTGATCGCGGGCTATCACGCACTGCGCCACTTCGCCCCCGCGCACCTGAAGCCGCAGGAGCCCCTGCTCGACGCGGGCACGTCCGCCTACGACGCCGGCGGGGAGGCGGAGGACAAGCCCCGTTGACGGGGTTTCGCCCGAACCGGGGAAGCGTACGGCCAAGTTCCCCGGATCCGCGTCGGCGCCTGCGACTCTGCCTCCCATGGAAGCGGTGCTGGCGCGGATGCGCGCCCTGGAGGAGCGGCTCCCGCCGCAGGACGGTGTCGCCGTCTTCAACCGGGTCTACCTGACGGTGACGGAGACCCTGCACCATCGGATCGAGCACGGGTGTTTCCCGGCGCCCCGGCGGGCGGCGACCCTCAGCGTGCGGTTCGCGGAGCGGTACCTGACGGCGGTGGAGGCGGACCGGGCCCCGGCCTGCTGGCGCCCGCTGCTGCAGTACCGCCGCCACCCCGGGATCCGGCCGCTCCAGCACGCGCTGGCCGGGATCAACGCACACATCGGGCACGACCTGGCGCTCGCCGTGGTGGCCACGTGCGGTGAGCTGGGCTGCGAACCGCGGGCCCTGGAGGCGGACTTCGACCGGGTCGGCGACACGCTGGTCTCGCTGGAGGAGCACATCCGGGAGGTCCTGATGCCGGGCCCGGACCTGCTGGAGATCGCCGACCCGCTGACCCATCTGATCGGCTCGTGGAGCCTGGAGCGTGCCCGGGCCGGGGCCTGGTCGGCGGCCCGGCTGCTGTGGACGCTGCGCCGGGCGCCGGAACTGGCCGAGGAGTTCGCGGACTCCCTCGACGCGGGCGTCGGCCTGGTCGGCCGCTGCCTGCTGACCCCCGTCAGGACGCCCTCGGAAGCGGGCCGGTCCCCGAGCCGGGCCTGACCGCACGCCCCGGGCGGGCCGCGGGCCCCGTCGCCCGGGCTCACGCGATGGCCGGCTTCACCACGCACCGCCTCCGGGCGCACGAACCTGCGCGTTCGCCGGCGCTCCGCTTCGCCGCACTGTGCACGTGCCTCGCCGCGCCACCCCGCGCCGGATCAACGAACTCCTGAGACCGCCCCGGCCCATGGTCGGGGCGGTCGCGTGTCCCCGCCCTACCAAATATGGCGAACTGTCATAATCCGTCCCGTTCTGTCAGCCCGGCCGGGAGGATTGCTGTGACTATCTGTCAAACCGTGAGGGGGGTGGGCGCGCAGGAGGCCCTCCCGTCGTCGGCGCCGCCTGGTCTTCGAGTGCGCCGCTCGTGGTGGGGTGGGTTGCCGCGGGCGCTGGTGGCGGGTCTCGTCCTGGTGGCCGGCCTGGCCCTGCCCGTGGTGGCCCCGCAGCCCGCCCAGGCCGTGCCGCCCGGCACCTACGCCTACGTCGCAAATTTCAACTCTGCCACGGTGTCGGTGATCGACACGGCGACCGACGCGGTCGTCGCGACCGTCGACGTCGGCAATGCGCCGTGGGGGGTGGCGGTGTCGCCGAACGGCACCCGCGCCTACGCCACCAACCGCGTCGATGGCACGGTGTCCGTGATCAACACCGCGACCGACACGGTCGTCGCCACCGTCAACGTCGGCCTTGAGCCCCTGGGGGTGGCGGTGTCGCCGGACAGCGCCCACGCCTACGTCACCAACTTCGGCTCCAACACGGTGTCCGTGATCAACACGAACAGCAACACGGTCGTCGCCACCGTCCCCGTCGGCGATGCTCCCATCGGGGTGGCGGTGTCGCCGAACGGCACCCGCGTCTACGTCACCAATTCCGACGAAGACACGGTGTCCGTGATCAACACGAACACGAACATGGTCGCCACCATCCCCGTCGGCGACTACCCGTTCGGGGTGGCGGTGTCGCCGGACAGCACCCTCGCCTACGTCACCAATTCGGACGCCGACACGGTGTCCGTGATCAACACCGCCACCAGCGCCGTCGCCACCGTCTCCGTCGGCGATGTGCCCCAGGGGGTGGCGGTGAAGCCGGACGGCACCCGTGCCTACGTCGTCAACGCCAACGCCAACACGGTGTCCGTGATCAACACCGCGACGAGCGCGGTCGTCGACACCATCTCCGTCGGCCATGCGCCTCGAGAGGTGGCGGTGAAGCCGGACGGCACCCGCGCCTACGTCACCAACGCCAACGACGACACGGTGTCCGTGATCAACACCGCCACCGACGCCGTCGTGGACACCGTCCCCGTCGACGACCTCCCGTTCGGGGTGGCGATCGGGGTCGTGCCCCGGCCGGCGCCGGCACTGACGCTGATCAAGCTCACCGCCGGCGGGACGTTCACCCAGGGCGGGCAGGGCACCTACACCCTCACCGTCACCAACACCGGCGACCTGCCCACCGACGGCAGCACCGTCACCGTCACCGACACCCTCCCCGCCGGTCTGACCCCGGTCAGCTTCTCCGGCACCGGCTGGACCTGCACCCTCACCCCCCTGACCTGCACCCGAAGCGACGTCCTCGCCCCCGGCGCCGCCTACCCGCCCCTCACCCTCACCGTCCGGATCGCCCACAACGCGCCGAAGCAGGTCACCAACACCGCCACCGTCACCGGCGGCGGCGCCACCCGCACCGGCATCGCCACCGCAACCACCACCGTCGACGGGAAGCAGCAGCCGAAACCCCCGCACCACGACCACCCAGGCCACGGGAAGCCCGACCACGGCAAGCCGGGTCACGGAAAGCCGGGCCACTACCTGCCCGGCCACGGCCACCGCCCCGGCCCCCGGTGACCGCACACCGGCATGACTCACTTGCCTGAACGGCCGAACTCGCGCTGACCTGCACATTCTCTTGGCAGCCCCAGAGAGGAAGGCCGGCGGGCATGAGAACGGGCCGCCGCCCCGCGTGCTGACGTTCGCGGGGCGGCGGCCCGTGATCTGGGGCCGGGAGGGGTCAGTCCTCCGGGAGTTCGACCGGGGCGATGTCGTCGTAGACGTCGCCCGGGCCCGGGTTGGTGGAGTCCGTGGAGCCGCCGAGGTGGTGCATGACGCCCCAGACGGCGTTGAGGGCGGTCTGGACCGCGCCCTCGGCCCAGCCGGCCGTCCAGGAGATGTCGTCGCCCGCGAGGAAGATGCCGCGCTTGTCCTCGGGGAGGCGGTCCTGCATGAAGTGGGTGAACAGGCGCCGCTGGTAGCGGTAGTGGCCGGGGAGGTTGGCCTTGAACGCGCCCATGAAGTAGGGCTCGTCCTCCCAGGAGACGGTGACCGGGTTGCCGATGATGTGACGGCGGATGTCGACCTTGGGGTAGATCTCGCCGAGGGACTTCAGCATGACCTCCATCCGCTCGTTCGCGGACAGCGGCAGCCACTTGAGGCTGTCGTCGCACCAGGTGTACGAGAGGCAGATGACGGCGGGCTTGTCCGGGCCGTTGTCCAGGAGGTAGGTGCCGCGGGTCATGCGGTCCGTGAGGGTCATCGACATGACGTCACGGCCGGTCTCCTCGTCCTTGTCGAGCCAGAAGGGGCGGTCGACGGGGACGAAGAGCTTCGAGCTCTCCATGTAGTGGGTGCGCTCGATCGCCGTCCAGTGGTCGATCGGGAACAGCGTGTCGTCGCACTCGATCTTCGACAGGAGCATCCAGGACTGGGCCGTGAAGATCGCGGCGCGGTACGTGCGGATGTCGCCGGAGGAGTCGGTGACCGTGATGCGGTTGCCGGCCGTGCGGTGCAGGCGGGTGACCGCCGGACGCGGGGTGCCGTCGTGCAGGGTGGACAGGGACGTGCCCTGGGCCCAGTGGACGATCTTCTCCGGCTCGCGCTCCCACAGGCGCAGCGGCAGCTGCTGCGAGCCGCCCACGATGCCGCGGTGGTGGTCGTCCGCCTCGGTGTAGACGACGCGCAGGATCTCCAGGATGGAGTTCGGGAAGTCGGTGTCCCAGCCGCCGGTGCCGAAGCCGACCTGGCCGAAGATCTCGCGCTTGCGGAAGGACTTGAAGGCCTCCGACTTGCAGAGGAAGCCGTAGAAGGTCTCGTCGTCGAGCTTCTCGACGAGCTTGGCCCAGATCTCGCGGATGCGCGGGACGTCCCGCTCGCGCATCGCGGTGTTCATGTCGGAGAAGTCGGCGCCCTCGTCGAGGCAGGCGTTCCAGGCGGCGGACACGTCGCGGTAGATCTGCGGGAGGTCCGCGATCGTCTCGGCGTAGTGCGTCTCGCCCTTGAGGTCGACGACCGTCGAGGGGGTGGACTCGGCGAGCGGGTTCGGGAAGGGCTCCGTGACCAGGCCGACGAGGTCGATGTAGTGCTGCAGGGCCGTGGAGGAGGGCGGGAAGCGCATGGCGCCCATCTCGGCGGTGAGGCCCTCGGTCTCGGCGCCCTCGAAGCCCACGGTGCGCAGGCGGCCGCCGATCTGGTCGGCCTCGTAGACGACGGGCTTGAGGCCCATCTTCATCAGCTCGTAGGCCGAGATGATGCCGGACAGCCCGCCGCCGATGACGGCGACCTCGGTGCCGAGTTCGGTCGCGGGTATCTGGCCGAGCCCCGCCGGGTGGGCGAGGAAGTCGTCGTACGCGTACGGGAAGTCCGGGCCGAACATGGTGATCGGCGGCTGTCCGTCGCTGTGCGGGACGGCGGTGGTGGGCACCGTGGACGTCATGGGGGTACGTCTCCTTGCGGCAGGGCTGGGGGAAGAGGGCTTAGACGAGGGAGGCGTAGAGCCCGGGGCGGCGGTCGCGCAGGTAGGGGTTGTTCTCGCGCGATGCGGCCAGCAGCTCGGGGTCGGCCTCGCCGAACACCATCTCCTCGCCGCGGCCGGCCCGGGTCCGGGTGACCCCGTCGGGGCTCGCCAGGCAGCTGAGTCCGACGAACTCGAACTCGCCTTCCGGGCCGGTGCGGTTGACGTACGCGATGTACATCTGGTTCTCGAAGGCCCGTACGGGGACGAGCTGTTCGGCGACGAACTGGAACGGGTGCATCTGCGCGGTCGGCACCAGGAGGAGGTCGGTGCCGGCGAGCGCGTGCGCCCGGACGTTCTCGGGGAACTCCACGTCGTAGCAGATCATGATGCCGATGCGGAGGCCGCCGAGGTCCGCCTGGACGACGGGGGTGTCGCCGGGGGTGAAGGCGTCCTGTTCGAAGCAGCCGAAGAGGTGGGTCTTGCGGTAGTTCGCGAGCCGCACCCCGTCGGGGCCGATGAGCTGTGCCGCGTTGTAGACGGCGTCGTCCGCCCGCTCCGGGTAGCCGTACAGGACGGCGATGCCGTGGCGGCGGGCGATCTCGCCGATGGCGACGGCGGACGGGCCGTCGGCCGGTTCGGCGAGTCCGGGGATGTCCTGGAGGTCCAGCGCGTAGCCGGTCAGGAACATCTCCGAGGTGACGAGGAGCCCGGACCCGCTCTGTGCGGCCTGTGCCGCTGCCTCGTCGAGCGCCTTGAGGTTCTGGGCGGTGTCGCCGAGAACTCCGGAGCTCTGGAGGAGGGCGGTGCGCAGCGCAGGCATGGACTACCTCTGTGACAGGAGGGGTGGGGTCATACGAAGGTACGTTCGCGCGTTGCACCCGGACAAGCCGTGACCGTTGCGCTGCGCGCATCGATTCGTTGCGCGTTCCGCGAGAGGTGCGGCGATTCGTTGCGCGGGCCCCCCGGAGGCTCCCGGGGAACCCCTGGGGACCGGCGCGGAACCCCTCGGCGGGCCCCTCCTACGAGGCCTTGCGGAAGGCCGGGTGGCCGGCCAGGAAGTGCAGGTCGTCGAGGATGTCGGGGGTGTGGTCGGAGACGACGCGGCCGCTCCAGGTGTCGACGAGGGCCGGGACGGTCAGGGTGCCGTCGAAGTGGTGGCCGGCGGCCTCGTACGCGAGGCGCAGTGCGGTGTACCCGGCCGCTTCGGTGCCGCAGCCGGTGGCGGTGCCGACGAGCGTGTCGGTCTCGGTGCCGGTGCCGGTGCCGGTGCCGGTGCCGAGGACCGTGGTGGCGACGGAGCCCTCGATGCCCAGCACGGTGAGGGCGGCGGCCACCCGCAGGGAGCGCGGACAGTCGGCGCGGAGGTAGAGGCGGTAGCGGTGCGGGACGGGGGAGAACCCGGCCCCGATGCGGCCGCGCAGGGCGGGGGCCGGGCCGGTGCGGGGCAGGACGGTGTGGGACATGGCTCTCCTGGGGCGGCGCGGGCGGTGGCCCGGGCGCAGTGCGGCCGGGCCGGCATGGCGCCCTGGGCGGCAGGGCTCCGCCTCGGGCGGGGCGGTGCTGCGCAGGGCTGTGCTCCGGGCGCGCACGGCGCACGCCCGGTCCGGGTCACTCGTCTCCGAGAGGGGTCAGCCGCGCGGGCCGAATGCGCTGCACACCCGCAGGAGGTCGATGTGCAGGCGCCGGGTCAGCCACCAGCGCCGCAGGGTCGGAGTTCCCGCTTCCGCGGTCCGGGGCGTGTCCACCGGTCCTCCACCCCCGTCCTGTCCTCGGCGGCCCGCTGCGCGGTGGTTAGGCTTCCCGCGGCGGGCTCGGTCCGTCGTGGCCGTCCCCCGCAGTCTCGTGGCGGCGCCCGGGGCCGTCAAGAAGGCGGTCGCGGACGATCGCCGCCACCCGCCGTAAGGAGTCCCGCAGCCATGTCCCCCGAGACCGGCACCCTGCCCGACAGCGCCGTACTCGACAATCCCGTCTGGGCCGCACTGACCGGAACGCACCGTGGTCTCGCCGAGCTGGGGCCCGCGGGTCTGGCCGGCCGGTACCCCTTGGACACGTCCCCCTTCGCGGGGCTCGCCGACCCGGCGGATCCCCGGGCGTGGGCGGACCTCGCCGCGCTGATGGGGCCGGGGCAGGTGGTCTGGGTGACCGGGCTGCTGACCCCGCCGCCGCACTGGGAGACGCTCATGACCGTGCCGGGCGTGCAGCTGGACGGCCGGGCGGTGCGGGCCGAGGCCGAGCCGGAGGCGGTCCCGCTGGGCCGCGGCGACGTACCGGAGATGCTGGAGCTGGTCGGGCTGACCCGTCCGGGCCCGTTCCTGGACCGGACGGTCGAGCTGGGCACGTACCTCGGGATCCGCCACGAGGGAAGGCTCGTCGCGATGGCCGGGGAGCGGATGCGGCCGGCCGGCTGGTCGGAGATCAGCGCGGTGTGCACCCACCCGGACCACCGGGGCCGGGGCCTGGCCGGCCGGCTGACCCGTGCGGTTGCGGCGGCGGTACGGGAGCGCGGGGACAGCCCGTTCCTGCACGCGGCGGCGGAGAACACCGGTGCCGTCCGGCTGTACGAGTCGATGGGCTTCACCCCGCGCCGCCGCCCGCTCTTCCTGGGCCTGCGCACTCCGGCCCGGGAGGCCTGATCCGGAGGGCGCCCGGATGCGTACCGGGCGTGGCGGTGTTTCAAGGGGCGGCGAGCGGTCACACGCGGGACATCCCGAAGAAAGGAACCGTCATGACCGACGTGTCGCGCCTGCCCGGCGCCGTCCACCACTCCTGGCAGTGGCAGACCGGGGCGGCCTGCCGGGACCTGGGGTCCGGCCGCTTCTTCCATCCCGCCGGTGAGCGGGGCGAGGACCGCGAGGAGCGGGACGCCGCCGCCAAGCGGGTCTGCGCGGCCTGCCCGGTCCGCACGGCCTGCCTGGAGCACGCGCTGCGGACCCGCGAGCCGTTCGGCGTCTGGGGCGGCCTGACGGAGGAGGAGCGCCACGCGCTCCAGGGCCCGGCGGGGATGACCCTGGCGGCGCGGGCCTAGACCGAAAGCAGCGGGCTTGGACCGAAAGGCGGGCCGGGGCCCGGCCGGCCGATGCCGACCGGGCCCCGGCCCGCTCCGGAGGAGACGGCCTACGCGGGGGCGCCGGAGGTGAAGCGGCGCAGCAGCGGGGAGAGGACCAGGACCGACTTGGTGCGCTCCACGAAGGGCTCGCCCGCGATGCGCTCCAGCACCCGCTCGAAGTGCCGCATGTCCGAGGCGAAGATCTGGACGAGGGCGTCCGCGTCGCCGGTGACGGTCGACGCGGACACCACCTCCGGGTAGCGCGCCAGTCCTCGCCGGATGTCGTCCGGCGAGGTGTTGTGGCGGCAGTAGATCTCGATGAAGCCCTCGGTCTCCCAGCCCATGGCGGCGGGGTCCACGCGGACGGTGAAGCCGGTGATGGCGCCTTCGGCGCGCAGCCGGTCCACGCGCCGCTTCACGGCGGGGGCGGAGAGCCCGACCTCGGAGCCGATGTCCGCGTAGGAGCGGCGGGCATCCTCGGCGAGGGCGTGCACGATGCGTTCGTCGAGATCGTTCAGTCGCACGGGGGGTGAATCACTTCTATTCAGCGGCCTCCTCGGCCGTGGCGGCCAGGGCGGCCACAGTGGCCAGGCTGGAGCGGCGCATGCCGTAGAAGAAGTAGATCACGAGCCCGACGGCCATCCAGCCACCGAAGACCAGCCAGGTGATTCCGGGCAGCTCCGTCATCAGGTAGGCGCAGAGGAGGAAGCCCACGATCGGGGTGACCGGGAAGAGCGCGACCTTGAAGGTGCGGTTCATCTCCGGGCGGGTCTGGCGCAGGATGATGACGGCCACGTTGACCAGGGCGAACGCGAAGAGCGTGCCGATGCTGGTGGCGTTCGCCAGCTCACCCAGCGGGATGAAGGCGGCGAGCAGTCCGCAGAAGAGGCAGACGATGATCGTGTTGACGCGGGGGGTGCCGGTCTTCGGGTCGACCTTGGCGAAGGCCTTGGGCATCAGGCCGTCGCGGGACATGGCGAAGAGGATGCGGGTCTGGCCGTAGAGGACGGCGAAGACGACGCTGGCGATGGCGACGACGGCGCCCGCGGCCAGGATGACGCTCCAGAAGGAGTGTCCGGTGACGTTCTCCATGATCTGGGCCAGGGCGGCCTCGCTGCCCTCGAACTCCTGCCACGGCATGGCGCCGACGGCGACCAGGGCGACGAGGCAGTACAGCGCGGTGACGATGGCGAGCGAGAGCATGATCGCGCGCGGCAGGTCCTTCTTCGGGTTCTTGGCTTCCTCACCGGCGGTGGAGGCCGCGTCGAAGCCGATGTACGAGAAGAAGAGCATGGAGGCGGCGGTGCTGATGGCGGTGACGCCGAGCGGGGCCAGCGGGGTGTAGTTGCCGGCCTTGATGCCCATGAAGCCGATGACGCAGAAGAGCACCAGCGTGACGATCTTGACGCCGACCATGATCGTGTTGATCCGGGCGCTCTCCTTGGCCCCGCGCAGCAGGAAGACCATGCAGAGCAGGACGACGACCAGGGCGGGCAGGTTGATGTAGCCGCCCTCGCCCAGCGGGGCGGAGAAGCCCTCGGGGATGGTGAAGCCGAGCGTGCCGTCGAGCAGCTCGTTGAGGTACTGGCCCCAGCCGACGGCGACGGCCGCGACCGAGACGCCGTACTCCAGGACCAGGCACCAGCCGCAGACCCAGGCTATGAGCTCGCCCATGGTGGCGTAGGCGTAGGAGTACGAGGAGCCCGATACGGGGATGGAGCCCGCGAGCTCGGCGTAGGAGAGCGCCGAGAACAGCGCGGTGAGGCCCGCGATGATGAACGCGATGAAGACGGCCGGGCCGGCGATCGGGGTGGCCTCTCCGAGGACGACGAAGATGCCGGTGCCCAGGGTGGCGCCGATGCTGATCATGGTCAGCTGCCACATGGTGAGCGAGCGCTTGAGTGCGCCGCCCTCACCCTGGCCGCCCTCGGCGACCAGCTGCTCCACCGGCTTGCGGCGGAGCAGCGGGTGGACGGGCTTCGAGTCGAGCGGTGGCGCCTGGCCGTGGTCGAGCACGAGGGGACTCCTTGTCACTGCGGATCGGGGAGGTCGGGGATGAGGCGTCGACCGCGACGATCCGGAGCAGGACAGGGCCCGACGGGGGAAGGGCCTGAGCATGGGGGGACCGCCGAGCAGGCGATCCGCCACTCCACGTACAGCGAGTGAGCCTACGAGCTGAGTGATACCGCCCGTAATGCACCATCCTTGCACATTGGCGCACGATCGTTGCGCGGATCTGTCCGGGATGGCCCTTTGTTGCGTGTGGATGATCGATCGCTGCGCGGCCCTCCTCGAACCCCGTTTCTTGACACTTCGTCAGATGTGTCGCAGCGTGCCGCCTGACGGCATTGGTGCGACCGGAGGCGGTGGATCCGGGCCCGCGCGGGGTACGGGTCGCCGAGACCGCGACCGGGAGCGAAAGCTCCCGGACCGGGACCGCGGGCACGATCGGAGGCGAAGCGTGAGCAGACCGGGCACTGACCAGCAGTGGCCGTGGCAGGATCCGCACCCCTTCCTGCGCGGGGTCGCCTGGCTGGACAAGGGGCGCCCGGTGCGGGCCGACCCGGCGGACACCATGCGGCTGCCCTGGGACACCGGCGAGCGGGCCACCCTGCCCATAGGGGTCCGGCTGGAGTTCACCACCGGGACCGCGTGGGCGGTGGAGATCCGCTACCGGGCGACCGTGCCCGGCCCCACCGACGCCCTGCGCGACCTCGCACACGGCTTCGCCCTGTGGGACCGGCACGGGGTGGTCTCCGAGGTGTTCACCGAACCGGCCGCGGAGGCGGTCGTACGGATCGACCTGGGGGGCGGCAACGGCCCGTTCACCATCCACCCGCCCGAGACCCAGTCCCCGCTGGTCCTCGGCCTGCGCGGGATCGGCGGCCTCCTCACCCCTGCGCCGCCCGCCCCGCGCTGGGTGGTGCACGGCGACTCCATCACCGAAGGCTGGTGGTCCACCCGCCCCGCGCACGGCTGGCCCTCGGTCACCGGCCGCGCACTCGGCTGGGACACCGTCAACCTCGGCTACGCGGGCGCCGCGCGCGGCGAGCTCACCACGGCCGAACAGCTCGCGGGCCTGCCCGCCGACGTCCTCACCCTCGCCTTCGGCACCAACTGCTGGTCCCGGGTGCCCTTCTCGGCACCCCTGCTCTACGAGACCACGCGCGCCTTCCTCGAACTGGTCCGGCAGGGGCACCCGCGGACCCCGCTGCTGCTGGTCTCGCCGGTGCTGCGGCCCGACGCGGAGCGCACCCCGAACAAGCTCGGCGCCACCCTGGGCGCCCTGCGCGACGCGATGGAGCGCGCCACCCGCGACCGGATCAGCGCCGGGGACGACCGGCTCGCCGTCCTCCCGGGCCGGGACCTGCTCGGTCCCGAGCACCTGGAGGACGGGCTGCACCCCAACGACAGCGGACACCAGGTACTCGGCCTCGCTGTGGCCACGGCTCTGCGGCGCGCCGGGTTCGGCGCGGGGTGAGTGAAACAGCCCACACGAACTCCCTTGAACAGATCTCTGCCATCAGGGCGTGTCCTGAGCACAGTTGCCGCCGCCGGGGGCGACGGCACGACAGACACCACACGTGGGAGAGATCAAGATGGGCATCAAGCGCGGAACCACCCTTGCAGCCGTCGCGATGACGGTCGTCCTCGCGGCGACCGCCTGCGGTCCGTCCGACGACAAGGCGGCCGACTCGGCCCAGCCCGCCGGTGCCGCCTCCCAGGCTCCCGCCGCCGACGGGGGATACGGGGCCCCCGCCGCGGACGCGGGATCGGGCGCCAAGCCCGGCGGGCAGCTGGCCACCGCCAACAACGACAAGCTCGGCGCGGTGCTCACCGACAGCGCGGGGCTCACGCTCTACCGCTTCGACAAGGACACGGCCAAGCCGCCGAAGTCGAACTGCGACGGGGACTGCGAGAAGACCTGGCCGGTGGTCGCCGCCGGCGATGCCACCGCCGCGGCGGGCATGGATCCCTCGCTGCTCGGCGAGGTCGTGCGCAGCGACGGCAGCAAGCAGCTGACGGTGGCCGGCTGGCCCGCGTACCGCTACAACAAGGACGCCAAGGCGGGGGACTTCAACGGCCAGGGCGTCGGCGGGGTGTGGTTCGCGCTCGCACCGGACGGAAAGAAGGCCGCCAAGGGGGCGGCGACCGAGGCGGCACCGCCGGCCGCGGGCGGCGCCGCCGAGGCCGACGGGAAGCTGTCGGTGGCCAAGGACCCCAAGCTGGGCGACCACATCGTCGACGGCAAGGGTATGACCGTCTACCGGTTCAAGCCGGACACCCAGTGGCCGATGACCTCCAAGTGCGTGGGCGACTGCCTGACCAAGTGGCCGGTCGTTCCGCCGGTGGAGAAGGCCAAGGACAAGGGGATCCCCGAGAAGAACTACTCGGTGCTCAACCGCCCGGACGGCCTGAAGCAGCAGAGCGTCGACTGCTGGCCCGTCTACACCTTCACCGGTGACAAGAAGCCCGGCGACATCAACGGCCAGGGCGTGGGCGGCACGTGGTACGCCGTCTCCCCCGAGGGCAAGCTCATCACCATCCAGTAGTCCCGTGGTCCCGTAGTCCCGGGACTGCTCCGAGACCCTCCAGGCCCCCCACCACGGTCGCGCGGCCCCTGCCCCCATCCCCCGGGGCGGGGGCCGCGCCCCGTTCCGCCGCGGGGCGCCGGTACCTAGACTCGGCGGCATGCTGCGCGTACTGGCCGTCGACGACGAGAAGCCGCTCCTGGAGGAACTCCTCTACCTGCTGCGCTCGGACCCCCGCGTGCTGAGCGCGGAGGGCGCCTCGGACGCCACCGAGGCCCTGCGCCGCGTCACCCGGGCGCTCGAGTCCGGACCGGACGGGGCCGACGGCATCGACGTGGTCTTCCTCGACATCCACATGGCCGGGCTGACCGGTCTGGACATCGCCCGGCTGCTGGCCGGGTTCGCGCAGCCGCCGCTGATCGTGTTCGTCACCGCCCACGAGGGCTTCGCCGTACAGGCCTTCGACCTGAAGGCCGTGGACTACGTGCTCAAGCCGGTGCGCCCCCAGCGGCTGGCCGAGGCCGTGCGGCGGGCCTGTGCGCAGCTGGGCCGCACCGGGGAGGCGCCGGTGGCCGCCGAGCCCGCGGCGAGCCCGTCGGCCGTGGTGCCGCCGCGCCGCCCGGCGGCCGAGGTCACGGTCGCCGACCGCGCCCCGGAGCAGATCGCGGTCGAGCTGGGCGGCGTCACCCGCTTCGTGGCGATCGCCGACATCGCCTACGTCGAGGCGCAGGGCGACTACGCCCGCCTCCACACCGACGAGGGCAGCCATCTGGTCCGGATCCCCGTGTCCACGC
Organism: Streptomyces sp. NBC_00207; assembly: GCF_045160965.1. NCBI lineage: Bacteria > Bacillati > Actinomycetota > Actinomycetes > Kitasatosporales > Streptomycetaceae > Streptomyces > Streptomyces sp. NBC_00207. The sequence goes on from NZ_CP130715.1 coordinate 2,310,919, forward strand.
TGGAGGAGCGCTGGGCGGCGCGCGGGTTCGTACGGATCCACCGCCGCCATCTGGTGGCGCTGTCGCGGATCGACGAGATCCGGCTGGACGCGGGCACGACCAGTGTCCGGGTCGGGGCGGCGGAGCTGCAGGTCAGCCGCCGGCACGCGCGGGAGCTGCGGGACCTCCTGATGCGGCAGGCCACTGGCTGAAAGCGGTGGCCGGCCGGGCCCGTACGGGCCGCCCGTCCGCCGGCGCCCGACCGTCCGGCGCGCGCGGGAGCCGTTCGTCGCTCCGGGAGGGACGTACGGCGATCCGCCGGAGCCGTCGGCCGCACCGGCGGCGTGAACGGCCCGCCTCCGCCGACACCCCTGCGTATCGTGGATCTTCCGGCGCGGGAGGAGCGAGATGTCCGAGATCCAGGCGCTGGTCGACGCCCTGAGCGGACTGCCCCGTACCCGGCCGGCCGGGCCCGCCGAGGCGGAGGCACTGCTGGCCCGGCTGCGCAGCGCGGCCGCCCGCTGGGCCGACATCCTGTACGAGGCCCGCGAGGGGGTCCGCGAGCAGGTGCCGCCGCGTGCGGAGGCGGCCCTGACGCTGGCCTTCCGGCGCGCGGAGGAGTCGTACGTGGAGCTGGAGATCGCCTTGCGGGACTGCGCCGAGCACCGCGACCCGGCCGTCTGATCCACGAGCGGCGCGGGGTCCCGGGCGGCGCGCCGGCACCGGCGCCGCAGGGCCGGATCGTGCCTGTTGCCACGTCTCGGCTCGTGCGTAGACTCCGGTCTCCACTCACTCCGCCCCACTCGCCTCCGCCGAAGGACCCGACCGGTGAACCAGACGTACGCGCTGACCGCGGTCGCCGTCGTCGTGGTGGTCACCGTCCTGGTCGGCGCGCTGGGCCTGCGCATATCCCGGACCACCTCCGACTTCTACGTGGCCTCGCGCACGGTGGGGCCCCGGCTCAACGCCGCGGCCATCAGCGGGGAGTACCTCTCGGCCGCGTCCTTCCTCGGGGTGGCGGGGCTGGTGCTGCTCCAGGGGCCCGCGATGCTCTGGTACCCGGTGGGGTACACAGCCGGGTACGTGGTCCTGCTCGCGCTGGTGGCGGCCCCGCTGCGGCGCTCCGGCGCGTACACGCTGCCCGACTTCGCCGAGGCCCGGCTGGAGTCGCAGGCGGTGCGGCGGATCGCGGTGCTGTTCGTGGTCGGGGTCGGCTGGCTGTACCTGCTGCCGCAACTGCAGGGCGCCGGGCTGACGCTGGAGATCCTGACCGGGGCCCCGCACTGGGTCGGCGGGCTGGTCGTGGCCTTCGTGGTGAGCGCGGCGGTGGCGGCCGGCGGGATGCGCAGCATCACCTTCGTCCAGGCCTTCCAGTACTGGCTCAAGCTCACCGCCCTGCTGGTCCCGGCCTTCTTCCTGCTGGCCGCCTGGGCCGGGGACGGGGCGCCGCGGGCCACGTTCGACGCCCCGGCGGTCTTCCGGGAGCACACATCGGTGACCCTCGCGGAGGACGTGCGGCTGTCCCTGGACGAGCCGCTGACGGTCACGGTGACCGGGCAGGTGGACGGGCACGGCTACGTGGCGGTCCCGGTGACCCTCGCCCCCGGCGGGCATTCCGTACGGGCGCACGCGCGGCTGGAGTTCGCCCCGGACACGCCCGTCCCGGACACCCGCGCGGAAGCCGGTCTCGGGGTGTCCAGCTGGTCGGAGCCGCTGTCCGGGGACCGCCCGGAGCACCGGCTGTACGCCACGTACGGGCTGATCCTGGCCACCTTCCTCGGCACGATGGGCCTGCCGCACGTGGCGGTGCGCTTCTACACCAGCCCCAACGGGCGGGCCGCGCGGCGCACCACGCTGGTCGTCCTCGGCCTGGTCGGCGCCTTCTACCTGCTGCCACCGGTGTACGGGGCGCTGGGCCGGATCTACGCCCCCGAACTCGCCCTGACCGGAGACGCGGACGCGGCGGTGCTGGTGCTGCCCGAGCGGATGCTGGGCGGGCTGCTCGGCGAGCTGCTGGGGGCGCTGCTCGCCGGGGGCGCCTTCGCGGCGTTCCTCTCGACCGCTTCGGGGCTGACGATGGCCGTGGCCGGGGTGCTGCACCAGGACGTGCTGCCGGCGCGCGGGGTGCGCAGCTTCCGCTCGGCGGTGCTCGTGGCGATCCTGGTGCCGCTGGGCGGGAGCGTGGCGGCGACGGAGGTGCCGGTGGCCGACGCGGTGGGCCTGGCCTTCGCCGTGTCCGCGTCGTCGTTCTGTCCGCTGCTGGTGCTGGGCATCTGGTGGCGCGGGCTGACCCCGCCCGGGGCGGTGGCGGGGCTGGTCACCGGCGGCGGGGCCGCGCTGAGCGCGGTGCTGGCGACCCGGACGGGGCTGGCCCCGGCGGGCTGGGTGCACACGCTGCTGGCGTGGCCTGCGGTGTGGTCGGTGCCGCTCGGGTTCCTGACGATGGTCGCGGTGTCGCTGGCCACCCGGTCGCGGGTCCCGGCCGGGACGGCGGCCACCCTGGCCCGGCTGCACCTGCCGGAGAACGTGGCCGTGGACCGGGCGTGGGGGGCCTCCCGGCGGAGCGAGGGGGAGGGTGCGCGGTGAGCGCGGTGTGTCCGGCCGTGCCGGCCCTCCTGGCGGTGGCGGGTGCGGTCCTGCTGCTGGCAGCGGGCTGGGCGGCCGGCCGCCGGCACGCCCGGCGCGGTGAACGGGCGGCCGGGCTGGACCTCGGGACGCCGGTGGAGCGGGCCACCTTCCACACCCTGCACACGGCTTCGCTGGCCGCTCCCCCGCTGCGCGCCGGGCTCACCGAGGACGCCGCCCGCAAGGCCGCCCGGCGGCTGCGGTCACTGCTGGGCACCGAGGCCCTGTGCCTCACGGACCGGGAGTCGGTGCTGGCCTGGGACGGCCCGGGCGCCGACCACCACGAGCGGCGGGCGATGGCCCGGGTGGCGGTGATGCTGGAGTCGGGCCGCAGCCAGAGCGTGCGGACCGAGTGCCAGCGGCCCGGCTGTCCGCTGAAGTGGGCGGTGGTGGCCCCGCTCACCGGCGAGGACGGGATGCTGGGCGCGCTGGTGGCGTACGGGTCACGGGAGTCCGCGGTCCTGGTGCGGGCCGCGACGGAGGTCGCCCGGTGGGTGTCCGTACAGCTGGAGCTGTCCGAGCTGGACCGCTCGCGGACCCGGCTGATGGAGGCGGAGATCAAGGCGCTGCGGGCGCAGATCTCCCCGCACTTCATCTTCAACTCGCTGGCGGCGATCGCCTCGTTCGTCCGCACCGATCCGGAGCACGCCCGGGAACTGCTGCTGGAGTTCGCGGACTTCACCCGGTACTCCTTCCGGCGGCACGGGGACTTCACCACGCTCGCCGAGGAGTTGCGCTCCATCCAGCAGTATCTGGCGCTGGCCGGAGCCCGGTTCGGCGACCGGCTGAAGGTGACCTTGCAGGTGGCGCCCGAGGTGCTGCCGGTGACGCTGCCGTTCCTGTGCCTGCAGCCCCTGGTGGAGAACGCCGTGAAGCACGGACTGGAGGACTCCACCGCGGAGTGCCGGATCACCATCACCGCGCAGGACGCGGGCGCGGAAGCGGTGATCACCGTCGAGGACAACGGGGTGGGAATGGATCCGGCCCTGCTGCGCCGGATCCTGGCCGGGGAGCACAGCGGTTCCTCCGCCGGCATCGGGCTGCCCAATGTCGACGAGCGGATCCGGCAGGTGTACGGGGACGAGTACGGGCCGGTGATCGAGACGGGCGTGGGCGCCGGCATGAAGGTCACCATCCGAATCCCCAAATACCGTGCAGGTGTGCACAGTTCACCGTCGGGACATCATCTCCCCCGCCCCTGAGCAGCCGATCCCGTGTCATCCTGGGAGGGGCGCGGCGCGACCGGTGGGGGCACCCCCGGCAGTGACTGCGGAAGGGATCGCCGACGTGCGGGTCGGGCGAGAGCAGCTTCGTGACGAGTTGCGGCAATGGGTGCGCGGGGGCGCCGAGGGAACAGGGGCCTTCCTGGTCGTGGAGGGCGAGGCCGGCGCGGGCCGGACCGACTTCGTACGGGACGCCCTGACACGGGCGGCGTCCCTCGGCTGCCGCGTGCGGTACGCGGCGGCGGACGACCCCGGCGTGGAACTGCCGCTGCGCGCCGCACTGGACTGCCTGCACCCCCGCGGCCCGGACCGGGCCGCGGCCGTCGCCCTGCTGCGGGAGGCCGAGGAGGCGGCGCGGCCCGGCGGCGCACTGCTGGCCGCCATGGACCTGCTGACGGCCGCGGTCGAGGAGTGGTGCGCACAGCGGCCGCTGCTGCTGGTGCTGGACGACGCGCACCGGGCGGACGCGGCCAGCCTGCTGCTGTGGCGGCACCTGGCCGACCGGGCGGTGACGGGCCGGCTGCCGCTGCTGCTGGCGGCGACCCGGCGTCCGCTGCCCCGGCGCCCCGAGGTGGAGGAGCTGTGCGCGACCCCGGGCGGGCGCACGCTCCGGCTGGAGCCGCTGTCCGCGGCGGAGACGGCCGGGCTGGTCCGGGACCTGCTGGGGGCCGGGCCGGGGCCCCGGCTGCGGGAGGCGGCGGAGCAGGCGGGCGGCAATCCGCGGCTGCTGAGGGAGCTGCTCGCCCACTGGTCCGGGCTCGTCCGTGTCGACGGGGACTGCGTGGAACTCCTGGTCCCGGAAGAGGAGTTGCCGCCGCCGCCCGCCTCGCTGACCCGGGAGCCGGACCGGCTCTCCGAACCCGCGCGCACCACCCTGCGGCACGCGGCGCTGCTCGGCCCGGCCTTCACCGCGCGCGAGCTGGCCCTCGTACGGGGCGCGCCGGCCCGCGAGCTGCTCGCGGAGCTGGAGGAGCCGATGGCGGCCGGGCTGCTGGCGGACACCGGCGGCTCCCTGCGCTTCCGCCACCCGGCGCTGCGCCTGGCGATGTACGCCGGGACCCCCGAGGCCCTGCGCGCCGCCCTGCACCAGGACGCGGCGCGGGCCTTCGCCGAGGCGGGGCTGGACCCGGACCGGACCGCCGAACAGCTGGTGCGCGGCGGCCGGCTGGCCCCGTGGGCGGTGCGCTGGCTGGCGGACTCGGCGCCGGCGCTGATCGCCGGGGCGCCGGGCGCGGCGGCCGAGCTGCTGGAGCGAGCCATCGCGCAGGGCGGCCTGCGGGAGCCGGAGACCCGCGACGCGCTGGAGGAACGGCTGGCGGACGCGGCGCTGATGCTGCGCCGCCCCGAGTCGGTGGACCTCCTCGACACGCTGCGCGGCCGGACTACGGACCCCGACCGGCGGGCCGGGGTGGACTTCAAACTGGTCTCCGCGCTGATGATCCAGGGGGACATGGCCCGGTCCCTGGCGGTCACCGAGCGGGCGCTGGCGGAGGAGTTCCCGTCCGCCGCCCTGCGGTTGCGCCTGGAGGCCTGCCGGGTACTGGCCATGGCCGATCTGCACCGCGCCACCGAGGCGTACGCGCTGGCCGGGCCGGTGGTGGAACGGGCGCGCCGGCTGCGCGATCCGCTGTGCGGGGCGGAGGCCCACCACGCCGCCTCCTACGCGCTGTTCCACCTGGGCCGCGGCCGGGACTCGCTGCGCCATGTCGCGGAGGGGATCGCCTGTGCGCGGCGCAGCCCCGAGGCCAATGACATGCGGTTGCTGCTGCTGGCGAACCAGGCGGAGGGCCACATGCGGTTCGACGAGCCGGCGACGGTGGTGGCGGCGCTGCGGGAGGCCCGGGAGCTGGCGGCGGCGACCCGTTCGACGGGACGGCTGGTGGTGACCGAGGCGCGGCTCGCCGAGTTCCACTACCGGCTCGGCGACTGGGACGAGGCCCTCGCCGGGGTGGCCCGGGCGTGCGCGCTGCCCGTCTCGGACGGCTGGCTGCCGGTGGTGGTGCACGGGCTGCGGGCGCTGGTCCTGGGCCACCGCGACGAGCGGGAGGCCGCGGGGGCCGAGCTCGAAGCCCTGCCGGCCGCTGCCTTCGCCTCGCCCGCGGCCCGCCGCTACGCCTCCCACGTGCTGCTGGCCCGGGCGCTGTCGGCGGAGCGGGACGGCCGGCCGGCCGACGCGCTGGAGGCGCTGGCGCCCGCGCTGGAGGAGGGGGTCGAGGAGGCGGTGGCGTACGACCGCCCCTGGGTGCTGTCGGAGATCGTCCGGCTGGCCCTGGAGTGCGGGGAGGCGGCCACGGCCCGGAGGGCGGTGGAGTGCTGCGGGCGGGCGGCGCGGACGCTGGCCGAGTACCCGGGGCCGGCGCTGGCCCTGCTGCGCTGCCAGGGCCTGTTCGCGCAGGATCCCGAACTGCTGGCGCAGGCGGTGGCGCGGGCCGAGCGCGGAGGGTGGCCGCTGGTGCTGGGCCACACCCTGGAGGACCTTGCGGTGGCGCGGGCCTGGCACGGCGATCTCTCCGGGGCCAGGTCGGCGCTGACGCGCGCGGCGGCCGCGTACGAGGGCCTGGGCGCCCGGTGGGACATCGCCCGGGCCGATGCCCGGCTGCGCAGCCTGGGTGTGCGCAGGGGCAGCAGATCGGCGCGGCGCAGGCCGGCGAACGGCTGGGAGGCGCTGACCCCGGCCGAGCTGAAGGTGGCGCTGCTGGTGGCGCAGGGCCGCTCGAACCCGGAGATCGCGAGCGCGCTGTTCCTCTCGCCCAGGACCGTGCAGACGCACGTGTCGCACATCCTGGCCAAGCTGCAGGTCCGCTCGCGGGCGGCGGTGGCCGCTCAGGCGGCGACGCGGCCGGGTCCGCCGGGCCCGTAGCCGGGCATGGCGGCGCGCAGGGCCCGCAGGGCGTAGTGCGTACGGGACTTCACGGTGCCCGCGGGCACCCCGAGCGCTTCGGCGGCCTCGCAGACGGAGGCCCCTCGGTAGTAGATCTGCACGAGCACGGCGCGGTGCTCGGGGCTCAGTAATCGCAGGGCCCGGCGGACGTCGAGGGCGGCGACGGCCTGCTCGGTGCGGTCGTCGGCGGCCGGGGAGTGCGCGAGGGCCTCCGGGCCGACCTCGGTGGGCCGCACCAGGCGGGCGCGGCGGGCGTCGATGGCCAGGCGCCGGGCGACGGTGTAGAGCCAGGGCCGCATGGAGGCGTGGCCGCTCTCCAGCGCCTCCGGGTGCTGCCAGGCCCGGAAGAGGGTCTCCTGCAGGAGGTCCTCGGCGCGGTGCCGGTCGCCGAGGGTCAGGCCGAGGAGGAAGCCGTAGAGCGCCTTGCCGTGCTCGCCGTGCAGCCGGGCGAGGGCGTGCGGGTCGGTTCTGGCCACGGGGTGCCCCTTCCTGGTCGGGACCTCAGCGTGACCGAACGGCGCCCAGGAGTTATCCGCCGCTTGGCGTATCCGGTGCCCGCCTGCGCCGAACGGTCTCCCGCCACGCCGAACGGTCACCGCGACCGGTTCGGACGGCCGCTGCGCGGAGCGGTCCCCGACCCGCCCTTCCAGCCCCGGGAACGGCCGTGGCCCCGGCGCCGCCCAGGGAGGGGCGGGGCCGGGGCCACGGGGAAAGAGCTAGCTCCAGCTGGCGTGGAGCGGCTTGCCCTCGGCGTAGCCCGCCGCGGACTGGATGCCGACGACCGCCTTCTCCTCGAACTCCGCCAGCGAGCCCGCACCGGCGTACGTGCACGAGGAGCGGACACCGGCGATGATCGAGTCGATCAGGTCCTCGACGCCCGGACGCGACGGGTCGAGGAACATGCGCGAGGTGGAGATGCCCTCCTCGAACAGGCCCTTGCGGGCGCGGTCGTAGGCCGACTCCTCGCTCGTGCGGTTCTGCACCGCGCGCGCCGAGGCCATGCCGAAGGACTCCTTGTAGAGGCGGCCGTCGGCCGACTGCTGGAGGTCGCCCGGGGACTCGTAGGTACCGGCGAACCAGGAGCCGATCATGACGTTGGACGCGCCGGCGGCCAGCGCCATCGCCACGTCGCGCGGGTGACGGACGCCGCCGTCGGCCCACACGTGCTTGCCGTGCTTCTTTGCCTCGGCCGCGCACTCCAGGACTGCGGAGAACTGCGGGCGGCCCACGCCGGTCATCATGCGGGTGGTGCACATGGCGCCGGGGCCCACACCGACCTTGATGATGTCCGCGCCGGCGTCGATGAGGTCCTTGACGCCCTCGGCGGCGACGATGTTGCCGGCCACGATCGGGACCTGCGGGTCGAGCGCGCGGACGGCCTTGATCGCGTTGATCATCGATTCCTGGTGGCCGTGGGCCGTGTCGATGACGAGCGTGTCCACGCCCGCGTCGAGCAGCTGCTTGGCCTTGGCCACGAAGTCGCCGTTGATGCCGACGGCGGCCGCGATGCGCAGCTTGCCGTTGGCGTCGGTCGCCGGGGTGTAGAGGGTCGCGCGCAGGGCGCCCTTGCGGGTGAGGATGCCGACGAGCTTGCCGTCCTTGTCGACGGCGGGGGCCAGCTTGCGGTGGCCGGCGTCGAGCTTGTTGAAGGCCTCGCGGGGGTCGATGTCGGCGTCGAGGAGCAGCAGCTCCTTCGACATGACCTCGGAGAGCTGGGTGAAGCGGTCGACGCCGCTCAGGTCGTGCTCGGTGACGACGCCGACCGGGCGGCCCTCGCCGTCGACGACGACTCCGGCGCCGTGGGCGCGCTTGGGCAGCAGGGACAGCGCGTCGGCGACCGTCTGGGTGGGCGCCAGCGTGATCGGGGTGTCGAGCACGTGGTGGCGGGTCTTCACCCAGGAGATGACGTCGGTGACGATCTCGATCGGGATGTCCTGCGGGATGACGACGATGCCGCCGCGGCGGGCGACGGTCTCGGCCATCCGGCGGCCCGCGATGGCGGTCATGTTGGCCACGACCAGCGGAATGGTGGTGCCGGTGCCGTCGGGCGAGGAGAGGTCGACGCCCTGGCGGGAACCGACCGCGGAGCGGCTCGGAACCATGAACACATCGTCGTACGTCAGGTCGTACGGCGGCTTCGAGTCATTGAGGAAACGCACGTGCTGAACATCCCAGTCGATCGGAGGTACCTCGACGGGTCAGCCGAGGAAACGCACGTACTTCATTCTCCCACGGCCTGGCGTTTACACAGTCCGGGCCGATCGTCCAGGACATACCGGGCCGCATGGTTGTTTCCTACGGGACCTTGGTCACGGCCGGCCGGGCCGGCCCTTCCCTCCGGTGCACCGGGCCGCGGCGCCGGGCCAGCGGGAGAACCGTTCCTCCGTGCCGGACCGCCGTGAACTCGGCGGCGATGGCCAGGGCGGTCTCCTCGGGGGTTGCGCCGCCGAGGTCCAGCCCGATGGGTGAGCGCAGCCGGGCGAGCGCGGAGTCCGTCACCCCTTCCTCCCGCAGCCGTCTCTCGCGTTCGGCGTGGGTGCGCCGCGATCCCATGGCTCCGACGTAGCCCACGGGCAGCCGCAGGGCCAGTTCCAGCAGCGGTACGTCGAATTTGGCGTCGTGGGTGAGGACGCACACGGCGGTACGGGAGTCCAGGCGGCCCGCCTCCCATTGCGCGGCCAGGTGCCGGTGCGGCCAGTCGACGACGACCTCGTCGGCGTCGGGGAAGCGCTCGGGGGTCGCGAAGACGGGCCGGGCGTCGCACACGGTGACCCGGTGGCCGAGGAAGGCGCCGATCCGCGCGAGGGCCGCGGCGAAGTCGATGGCCCCGTAGACGAGGAGGCGGGGCGGCTCGGCGGTTGATTCGACGAGCAGGGTGAGGGGCTCCCCGCAGAGTCCGCCGGCGGTGCCGAGCTCGGCGGTGCCGGTGCGCCCGGCCAGCAGCAGGGCCCGTACCTGCCCGGCGGCGGCCCGGTCCAGGGCGGGGCCGCCGGCGAGCCCGCCCTCGTAGGAGCCGTCGGCGTGGACGGCGAGCGCCCGGCCGAGCTGGCGGGGCGGGCCGGAGACGACACGGGCGAGCGCGGCGCGGGTGCCGCCGGCGGCGGCGTCGAGCACGGAGCCGAGCACGGGCCGGACCGGGTCGAGTCCGCGCACCGGGGTGACCAGTACGTCCAGGACTCCCCCGCAGGTCAGGCCCACGGCGAAGGCGTCGTCGTCGCTGTAGCCGAAGCGGTGCAGGCCGCCCTGGCCGGAGGCGATCGCGTCGAGGCACAGCTCGTGCACGGCGGATTCCACGCAGCCCCCGGAGATGGAGCCGAGCGCGGTGCCCCGGGCGTCGACGGCGAGGGAGGCACCGGGGCCGCGCGGGGCGCTGCCGCTGACGGCCACGACGGTGGCCAGTGCGAACTCCCGTTGGGCGGCGCACCACGCGCGTAGCTCGTCGGCTATGTCGAGCATCAGCGGATGTACTCGCGGCGCGGGGCCTGGCCGGGGAGGTACGGGCGCGGCGGCAGCGCGGCCGGGGCCGCCGGCCGGGCTGCGGCGGTCCGGGCCGCCGTGGCGGCCGGCCGGGTGACGGCGGCGCGGGCGGGTCCGGGGTATCCGTCGGGCAGATGCGGCCGGGTGCCGAGCAGTGTGGCGGCGTGGGCCACGCTCGCGAGGGTGGCGTGGTGGTGCCAGCCGCGGAAGGAGCGGCCCTCGAAGTCGCGGATGCCCACCGGTTCGCAGGTCTCGGCGAAGTCCAGGGAGACCCTGTCAATGAGTTTGGCGAGCAGGAAGAGCTGGGCGAGGGGCCGGTCGCCGATGTTGGTGATCCAGAACTCGGAGGGCAGCAGGGCGGCTTCGGTCCAGGCTCCGAGCAGCAGCAGCGGGGTGGGCGGCGCGGGGACGGGCCGGTCCTCGCAGGGGGTGGCGAGGATCGAGGCCGAGGTCAGCAGGGTCACCGCGCCTTCGGCCCGGCCGTGCCGGGTCCATTCGACGACGCGGCGCTGGGACCGGAGGGAGTCGATGAGTTCGCGGGCGGGAGCGGTGTGCGGTCCGGGTTTGTGGCGGCCGGCGCCGCCGAAGGAGACGGGCAGGGAGCCGTCGACCTTGAAGACGAAGGGGATGTCCTGCAGCGTGAAGGACTCGATGCTCTGCGGCAGATCGCCGTTGGCGACCTCCATCACCACGGGCCGGCGCTGGAGTTGCCAGGTCGCGGCCATCCGCTGGACGGCGTGTACGGCGTCCTGGGCGGGGGTGAGGGAGCGGGCGGTGTCGGGGATGCCGGCCCGTCGGCGGCGCAGGAGTTCGCTGGTCCAGGGCCCGGGGAGGGTGAGGGTCCATTCGACCGGGAAGCTGGCCTCACTGGAGGCGAGCCAGATCCCGCTGGCCTGCTGACAGTTGGCGGTGCGGCCGAGCTGGGGGACGAACTGCCGGCCGACGCCGACCGAGCGGTCGCCGGCCTTCTCTATGACCATGGGCTGGAGCACCCAGGCCAGGGGGCGCTGGGCGGTGCGTTCGAGGTGCTGGGCGAGGGAGCGGCGGACCGGGGTCCAGTCCCAGGGGGACTTGCTGATGAACTGCTGGAGGCTCTGCTCGACGGAACTGGCCCCTGTTCCGGCGATGTTACGGATTGTTTTCTTCCCGGTGGTCCGCACCAACCCGTTCAGATAAACGCGGGCCCAGTTTCGCTGGTCCCGCCGGGGTAAGGACTCGAAGAGCAGAGAGATCAGGACGTCGATCAATTCGGAGATTTCCTTCGTGGAATCCTCCGGCAGGACTACGCGAGCCATCTGGGCCTCCCCCGCGACCAGCTAGATCCAATACCCTACTTGACCGCGCAGAACGGCCGTAGGCCCCGGCGGCTACTTCCTGAGGTCGCTGGCAGTTTCGAGCCGCTCTTCCTCTACCACGAGGGGGATGGGGATCTGGTTCGCCGCATAGTAGATCGCGATCAGGAAATGTGCGACAAGCGTGAGTGTTGCGGAGTAGAAGGCCAGCGCGACGGTGAGGGGGTAGGCGATGGCACCGAGACCGAAGCGCACCCGTGTGGCTCGTGCGCCCTCCCGGTCCACCTGCTCGTGGAAGAGGTGGCCGACCCGGGTGACGTACCACCAGAAGGCCAGGAACGCCGTGGCGTAGGCCACGGTGACGCCGCTGTAGAGGACCGCGGCCGCGTTGGCGGAGCCGCCTTCCTCCATGAGGTGTTCGGCGAGGACGTTGGTGGTGTAGGGGACCACCGATACCACCATCAGCACCAGGAGATTCAGGAACAGCAACGGGCGGTCGACCCTCTTCAGGTGACTGAAGATGGTGTGGTGGTTCACCCACATCACACCGATGATGAGGAAACTCACGACGTAGGCGGCGTAATGGGGCCACTGTTCCCGGACGCCGTGCCAGAACTCTGATCCCGTTTCTTCCGGAACCTTCAATTCCAGAACAAGGATGGTGATGATGACGGCGAATACTCCGTCACTGAATGCCTCGATCCGCCCGGTTTCGTTTTCCATTGCCTCCCCTTTGCCACCGCTCGCATATATGCGCAGTCTGCAAACGCACGGTATGCCACACATACGGGGAGGGCGTTCTCCCGCCCTCCCCGCACACGCTACCCAGATTTCGGCCGTCAGCCGCCGAACCCGGCAGTCTGCCGCCAGATTCGGCCATCGCGGACGACAAGTGTCCCGAACGCGTGCTCCGGTTCGCCGTTCAGGTTCATGATCGCCCGGTAGAAGATGGTGTCCTCGGTCTCGATGTACTCCTGGAGTTCGACGAGGGTGGGCTTCACCGTGAGATAGCCGGTGAACGTCTCGCGAACGGCTTCGATGCCCACCGAGACCCCCTCGAAGCGCAGCAGCACGGCGTCGTCGGTGTAGTTCTTCATCACCGCCTCGATGTCCAGGGCGGCCAGCGCTTCCATCTGGCGGACGAACACCGGGTGCAGCTTGGAGATGTCGTACTTGGCCATGTCGACTCCGTTTCAACTGGGTGGGGTGCCCTCGACGGGTGCCGTATCGGGCGTTGTGGCAGGTGAGACGCAGGACTGGGCGCTGCCGGCGAAGGGCAGCCGGACCACCATCCGGGTCTCGCCGGGGCGCGAGCGCGCGGTGATCGAGCCGTGGTGGCGCTGGGTCACGATGCGGTAGCTGAGGTGCAGCCCCAGGCCCGTTCCCTTGCCCACGTCCTTGGTGGTGTAGAAGGGTTCGAAGATCCGCGGCAGGGATTCCCCGGGGATGCCGCGGCCGGTGTCGGAGATCTCCACGACCATGCAGACGCCCTCGGCCCGGGCGCGCAGGGTCAGTACGCCCGCGCCCTCCATGGCCTCGGCGGCGTTGTCGACCAGGTTGGTCCACACCTGGTTCAACTCGCTCGGGTAGCCCGTCAGTTCGGGCAGGCCCGGCTCGTACTCACGCACGATGCTGATGCCGGTGAGCTTGGCACGCAGCACGACCAGCGTGTTCTCCAGTCCCTCGGTCACCGAGAAGCGCTGTTCGGGTGCCCGGTCGAGATTGGCGTAATCCCGGGTGGCGGAGACGAGTTGGGAGATCCTCGGCCCCGCCGCCCGGAGCTCCGCGGCGAGCGAGCGGATCTCCAGCAGCGCCGCCAGGTGGTCCAGGGCGCAGGCGAGGGCCGGCTCGCCGACCCCCTCCAGCCGCTCCAGCAGCCAGCCCAGTTCCAGTCCGAGGTCCGAGATCCCGGAACCGAGCAGGCCGGGCCGTTCGGTGCCCGCCTCCTCGGCCCAGTCGGCGATCTCCTCCTCGGCGTCGGCCTGGGCGAACGGGTCGGTGGTCGCCGGCGGCGGCAGCTTGTCCAGTTCCTCGGCGAGCCGGTCGAAGACGGCCCGCTCCGCGCCGGTGGCGGCCGCGCCCCAGGCCTGGGCGGTCCGGGTGAGCCGATCCAGGGCCGGCGCCAGCTCCTGGGCGGCCCGGGCCACGGCGGCCGCCGGGTTGTTCAGCTCGTGCGCGAGCCCGGCCGCGAGGGTGCCGAGGGCCTCCACGGTGGCTCGTTTGCGGGCCTGTACCTCGGAGGACTTGATGCGCCAGGCCAGTACGGGGATCAGTACGGCGGCCACTCCGTGGCAGCGGGTCAGCATTTCGAAGAACACCGGCTTCGGGTACGCCACGACGGTGGTCGACGGCCCGCTCGCGGCCGCGGTGGCCACGTACGAGCCGTCGGTCAGCAGGGGCAGTTCGCCGGTGAACCGGTGGGCGGCGGACGGTTTGCCGTCGTGCTCCTCGGCGGAAGCGCTCTCTTCCTCCGTGGAGTGGCGGGTGAGCACCTCCTCCCGGCCGTCGACGACCTTGGTGACGACCAGCCCGCCCGAGAGCAGGACGTGGAAGCCGGCGGCCTCCTCACCGTCCCGGAAGAGCACCTCCCCGTCGGAGAGGACCCGGGGTTCGGACACCGAGACGAGCCAGTCCAGCTGGTCCTCGGTCAGCCCCTCGAAGATCTCCAGCGAGCGCAGGGCGGACCGCAGTTCTGCCGGGTTCATACCGTGCCCTCCTCTGCCCTGGTGCGGGCGGCCAGCCGCAGCGTGGCCAGCAGGGCCAGCGCGCACACCCCGGCGACGGCGGCCATGAAGCCGACGGAGGTGCGGTGCAGCCCGTGGATGTTGGTGAGCATCCCGGCGAGGACCGCCGGCACGCTCATCGCGAGGTACGCGAAGACGTATACGGCGGCGGTCAGTTCACCGCGGTGCGCCGGTTCGGCGAGCGTGCTCAGCGCCCGGAAGGAGCCGAGGAAGGCGGCGCCCCAGCCGCTGCCGAGGACCGCGGTGGCCGCCAGGAACACCGCGGCCGAGCCGAGGCCCAGCGCGAGCAGCACCAGGCCGAGCCCGGCGAGCAGGCCGAACAGCCCGAGCACGGCGGTGCGCAGCGCCGCGGTGGCGCCGAGCATCAGCTGGGCGACGGTGGCGGCGCCCGCGAGCAGGGCGACCGTGGCGCCGCCGACGAGGTAGTTGGTGGACTCCAGCAGCGAGAGCGCCAGGTGCGGGCCGAGCGAGAGGTAGAAGCCGCCCACCGACCAGACGGCGACGATGGTGAGCACGAGGACGGCGAACCGGCCGCGGGCCCCCTCCGGTACGCGGATCCGGTGCGGGACCACGCGGAAGCGGCCCCCGGCGCCGGGCGCGCTCTCCCGCATCCTGACCACGCCCACCAGGGTCACGGCGAAGGCCGCGACCAGCAGCAGGTAGCTCAGGACGGTCGGTGCGGGCGCGTACTGGACGAGCAGTCCGGCCCCGATCCCGCCGAGCCCGATGCCCACGGTCGGACCCGCGCTGTTGACCTGGGCGCCGAGCGCGGGCCTCGAGGCGGGGCTGAGTTCCAGCAGGGCCGCGCCCATCGCCCCGGTGGCGAGGCCCACGGCCAGGCCCTGGACGGCGCGGGCGGCGAGGAGCAGCCCGAGCCCGTCGGCCGCGGCGAACAGGGTCATCGAGACGATCGCCAGGACCAGTCCGGCGCCCAGCACCGGGCGCCGGCCCAGGGTGTCGGAGAGGGACCCGAACAGCAGGAGCCCGGCGAGCACGGTGACGGCGTACAGGGCGAAGACCACCGTGATCACGCCGGAGGACAGGCCCCACTCCTGCTGGTAGAGCACGTAGAGGGCGGAGGGCACGGAGGAGGAGAGCATCAGCAGGACGAGGACCGCTCCCACCACCCAGAAGCCGGAGCCTCTGGGCGCACCGGCCGCGGGTGCGGCCGGGTGCACGGTGATCCCCGTGGTCGTCTTCGATGGTTCGGCCACTGCTTCACTCAACTCCCCCGTGACGGGGCCCTTGCCGGGCCCCTGGATGGGCGATCAGGCGAGTGCCTGCTCGGCCCTCTGCAAGGCTCGGGCCGTCAGTACCCCCGCGAGGTGGCCGAGGTACTCGGCCGAGGTGCCGCGCCCGGGGACGAAGAGCTCCCGGGGTTCGGCGCGGAAGGCCGCGAGCACGGCGTCGGTGCTGTACGGCCCCCCGCGCAGCCGGTCTTCGACCCCGCGCAGCCGCAGCGCGCGGGAGGTGGCCCCGGTGACGGCGATGCGCGGCCCGTCGGGAGTGATCCGTACGGCGGTGGCGCACACCGGGTAGCGGGTGGCCCGGTCGGCGGTCTTCTCGAAGGCGGCGGCCCGGCCGGCGGCGGGTACCAGCAGGGCGGTGAGCACGGCGTCGGCAGGTGCGCTGCCGGCCGCGAACTCCTCGGCGGGCAGGGCCGACCGCCCGTCGGGGCCGGCCGTTTCGACCACGGCGTCCGCGGCGATCGCGGCGACCGGCAGGTCGGTGGCCCGCCCGGCTGCGGCGAGGTTGCCGCCGACCGTGCCGAGGTTGCGGACCTGCGGGTCGCCGTTGGAGCGGGCCGCGGCGGCCAGTTCGGGGGCCTCGGCGAGCACCAGCGGGTCCGTGGCGAGCTCGGCGAGCGTGGTGAGCGCCCCGATCCGCAGCCGCCCGCCGCCGGGGTCGCGCCGGACGCCCCGCAGTTCCTCCAGCCGCCGGATGTCGACCAGCAGGCGGGCGTGCTCGGCTCCCGTGCGCAGGTCGGGCAGCAGGCTCTGGCCGCCGGCCAGGATCCGGGCGCCGCGCACCCCGGTGAGCAGGGCCAGCGCCTCGTCGAGGCCGGCCGGCCGGACGTAGTCGAATTCGGTGAGGATCACTGCGTTTCCCCTCTCAGGCGGCGCCAGACCTTCTCGGGGGTGAGTGGCATGTCGATGTGCCGGACGCCCAGGTCGGAGAGGGCGTCGACGACGGCGTTGACGACGGCCGCCGCGGGCGGGACGGTGGCGATCTCGCCGGCGCCCTTGGCGCCGAGCGGGTTGTGCGGGCTGGGCGTGACGGTCTTGTCGAGCGCGAAGAACGGCACGTCGGCGGCGCGCGGCAGGGCGTAGTGGTTGAGGTCGCAGCTGACGAGCAGCCCGTTCTCGTCGTACTCGGCGGCCTCCATGAGGGCCTGGCCGAGGCCGTGCACGATGCTGCCCTCGATCTGCCCGTGGACGATCTTCGGGTTGCCGATGTTCCCTGCGTCGTCGACGGCCGTGTAGGCCACCACCTCGGTCTCGCCGGTCAGTTCGTCGATCTCGACGACCGCGACGTGTGTCCCGAAGGGGTAGTTGAAGTCCGGCGGGTCGAAGTGGGTGGTCTCGTCGAGGGCCGGCTCGATCTCCGGGGGCAGCCCCCAGCCGTACCACATGGACATGGCCAGCTCGGCGAAGGTCTTGGCGTTCTCCGGGTTGCCCTCTTCGTATACCTTGCCGCCCTCGTAGACGACCTTCTCCTCGGGGACGCCCAGGAACACCGCGCCGGCCTTCACCAGCTTGCTCTTGATCTTCCGGGCGGTGAGGGCGACGGCGGGCGCGGCCATGCTGTAGGAGCGCGAGCCGTAGGTGCCCTGCCCGTACGGGGCCTTCTGGGTGTCGCCTTCGAGGACCTGGATCGTGTCCGGGTCGATGCCGAGCTCGTCGGCGGCGACCATCGCGAAGACGGTGCCGTGGCTCTGGCCGGTGGAGGCGGAGCCCACCGTGACGGTGACCTCTCCGGTCGGGTGGACGCGGATGTTCGCGCTCTCCCAGGTGCCGCCGAGCATGCCCTCCTGGGACATCCGGGTGGAGGGGCCGACGCCGCAGATCGCGACGTAGGTGGCGAGGCCGACGCCCAGGCGCTTGCCGCGGGTGCGGGCCTCGGCCTTGCGGGCGGGCATGTCGGCGTAGCCCGACAGTTCGATCGCCCGGTCGAAGTTCAGCTCGTAGTTCCCGGAGTCGTAGGTCCAGCCCAGACCGTTGTCGTACGGGAACTTCTCCTTCGGCACCAGGTTCTTGCGCCGGACGGCCGCCGGGTCCATGCCGATCTCGGAGGCGTACCGGTCTACCAGGCGCTCCATGAGGAAGGCGGCCTCGGCGCGCCCGCTGCCGCGCTGGGCGCCGAGCGAGACGGTGTTGGTGAAGGCGGCGTAGACCTCGCAGAAGGCCGCGCCGATGTCGTACATGCCGCTGATGGAGCGGCCCATCAGGGCGGTGGCGACACCGGGGCCGATGGTGGAGGGGTAGGCGCCGAGGTTGGCGTAGCTGGTCGCGCGCACGGCGGTGATGCGGCCGTCGCGGGTGCCGGCGAGGGTGACGTGCTGGCGGTGGTCGCGGCCCTGGACGGTGGAGTTCATCAGTCCGGTGCGGGTGTCCACCCACTTCACGGGCCGGCCGAGCGCCTTGGAGAGCAGCAGGACCAGGGCCATGTCGGGGTACAGGTACCCCTTGGTGCCGAAGCTGCCGCCGACCGTCGGGGCGATCACCCGGAGTTTGTTGAAGGGGATGCCGAGGACCAGTGCGGAGAGCAGGAAGCGGTGGTTGTGCGGGCCCTGGGTGGAGGCGTAGAGCGTGTATTCGCCGGTGGCGGCGTTGAAGTCGCCGACCGCGCCGCGGGGCTCGATGGGGCTGTTGATGGTGCGCTGGTTGACCAGGTCGAGCTCGACGGTGACCTCGGCCTCGGCGATGGCCGCGTCGGTGCGGTCCTTGTCGCCGCAGGTCCAGTACGCGTTCAGGTTGCCCGGGACCGCCTCGTGCAGCTGGGGCGCGCCCTCGGCGAGCGCCTCGTCGGCCCGGGTGACCACGGGCAGCGGCTCGTACTCGACGGCGATGGCGGCGAGCGCCGCGGTGGCCTGGCGCGGGGTCTCGGCTACGACCACGGCGATCGGGTCGCCGACGTGCCGCACGGTGTCGCCGGTGAGGACCGGGCGGGCGCCGGGAAGTCCGTAGGGGTGGGGCGGGAAGTGGCTCTCGACCCCGCCGGGTATCCAGATGCAGGGCAGCGGCATCACGTCGGTGAAGTCGGCGGCCGTGGCCACCTTCAGCACGCCGGGCAGCTGCTCCGCGGCCTTGGTCTCGATGGAGAGGATCTTCGCGTGGGCGACCGGGCTGCCCAGGATGGCCATGTGGGCGGTGCCCGGCAGGTCGATGTCCGCCACGTACGTCGCCTCGCCGCGCAGCAGCTGCGGGTCCTCGCGGCTGTCCAGCGGCTGCCCGAGCACTCCGCCTCCCACGGCAGGGGCGTCCCCCGTCACTGCGGTCATGTCCCTCACACCTCCTGTCCGGCAGCGGTGGACGCGGCGACGGCGACGGACTCGGCGAGGGCCGCGGGCTCCTCGGCCCGGGCGGCGGCGCAGGCGCGCTGCACGCCCCGCACGACGCTGTGGTAGCCGGTGCAGCGGCACAGGTTCCCGGTGAGCCACTCGCGGATCTCGGGCTCGGTGGGTGCCTCGCCGCCGGCGGTGGTGTCGACGAGTTCGCCGAGCGCCATGACCATGCCGGGGGTGCAGAAGCCGCACTGGGTGCCGTGCTCCTGGCGCAGTGCCTCCTGGAGTCCGGTCAGTTCGCCGCCGGGGGTGGTGACGCCCTCGATGGTGGCCACCTCGCTGCCGGCGGCCGAGGCGGTGAGGACCAGGCAGCTCTTGACGGACCTGCCGTCGAGCCGGACGACGCAGGAGCCGCACTGGCCGGTGTCGCAGCCGACCTTGGTGCCGGTGAGTCCGAGGCCGTCGCGGAGCCGTTCCACGAGCAGTTCGTTCGGCTGTGCCGAGAACTGCTCCGGTCTTCCGTTCACATTCAGTGTGATATCCATGCCAGCGCCTGCGCTTCCGTGAGCGGCCGGTTGAAGAGGGGCCCGCCGGGCTGCTGGAGAATTCCTCCGGAGTGCAACGGGCCGGTGTCTACGGGCGCGAATCCCAGATCCGTGATGATTCCCGCGACGATTTCCTTCGCTTTCGCGTCGTCGCCCGCCGTGTAATGCGCCAGGCGCTCCCCGGATGCAGTGCCGGCGACGGCAAGGGTTTCGAAATGCATGGTGTTCAGGGATTTCACGACCTGGGCATCGGGGTACCACTCGGCGACCAGGTCGCTGGAGCCGCGCCCACCGAGGTCGGCGGGGGTGCCGGGGCCGCCGAACGCGTTGGTGGCGTCCACCAGCACCTTGTCCTGCACGACGCGCGGCGGGAGCAGCCCCCGGACGCCGTCGAAGGGCACCATCAGCACCAGGAGTTCGGCCTGGGCAGCGGCCTCGGCGGGGTGCGCCGCCGAGGCCGCCCGTCCCAGCTCGGCCACGAGCGGGCCGAGGGTCTGCGGGCCCCGGGCGTTGGCGAGGACGACCTGGTGGCCCGCCGCCACCAGGATCCTGGCCAGGGTCGAGCCGATCCGCCCGGTGCCGATGATGCCTGTGCGCATTGCCGCTCCTTCGGGAGGGAGGGGACCTCAGTCCATGCCGATCCAGACCGACTTGGTCTGGGTGTAGCTCTCCAGCGACTCGGGGCCGCACTCGCGGCCGTAGCCGGAGGCCTTGTAGCCGCCGTAGGGCACGGAGGGGTCGTACTGGTTGTAGCAGTTGACCCAGACCGTGCCGGCCTTGATCTGCGAGGCGACCCGGTGGGCGCGCCTGAGGTCCTTGGTGTGGACGCCGGCGGCGAGGCCGTACGCGCTGTCGTTGGCGATGCGTACGGCGTCCTCCTCGGTGTCGAAGGGGATGATCGACAGGACCGGGCCGAAGATCTCCTCCTGGGCGATCCGCATCCCGTTGTCGACGCCGGTGAAGACGGTCGGCAGGAAGTACAGGCCGGCCGAGAGTTCGCCGGAGGCGCCCTCGGGGGTCCAGCCGGTGCCGCCGGTGCGCAGGACGGCGCCTTCCTTCTCGCCCACCTCGATGTAGGAGCTGACCTTGTCGAACTGGCCGCGGTGGGCCAGCGGCCCGAAGAGGGTGGCCGGGTCGCGCGGGTCGCCGGGCTTGAGGGCGGCGGCCCGGCGGACGAGGCGTTCGACCATCTCGTCGTGGATGGGCCGGTGCAGGAGCAGCCGGGAGCCGGCGGTGCAGATCTCGCCCTTGTTGTAGTAGATGCCGAAGAAGGCGAGTTCCTCGGCGGCGTCGAGGTCGGCGTCGGCGAAGACGATGTTGGCGGACTTGCCGCCGAGCTCCATCGTCACCTTCTTCAGGGTGCCGGCCGCCTTGCGGATGATGGACTGGCCGACCGAGGTGGAGCCGGTGAAGGCGATCTTGTCGATGTCCGGGTGGTCGGTGAGGGTCTCCCCCAGTTCCACGCCGGGACCGGTGATCACGTTCAGTACGCCGTCCGGGATCTCCGCCTCCTGGAAGAGCTCGGCGATCTTCAGGGCGGTGAGCGGGGTGGCCGGGGAGGGCTTGTGGACCACCGTGTTGCCCGCCGCGAGGGCCGGCGCGATCTTCGTCATCGACAGCAGCAGCGGGAAGTTGAACGGGGTGATGGCACAGACCACGCCCAGCGGTTCGCGCAGGGTGTAGGCGAGCTGTCCGCCGGCCGGGGCCCGCGAGGAGCCGTCGACGCGGGTCACGGCGCCGGCGTAGTAGTGCATGAGCTGAGCGGCCATGGGGGCGTCGACCGTGCTGGAGAAGGCGAACGGCTTGCCCATGTCCACGGTTTCCAGCAGGGCGATCTCCTCCAGGTCGCGTTCGATGAGCTCGCCGACCCGGTTCAGCCGCAGCGCGCGTTCCTGGGCGGACAGTCTGCTCCACGGGCCTTCCTCGTACGCCTTGCGGGCTGCGGCGACGGCCGCGTCCGCGTCGGCGGCGGTGGCCTGGGCCACCGGCACGATCTCCTGCCCGTCCACGGGGCTGATGTCCGGTTCCGTGCGGCCGTCGCGGGCCGGGACCCATGTGCCGCCGATGAACAGTTTCCCGGGGTTCGCGAGGGGCTGGCCGCTCAGCTCACGCTTGGTCATGGCTGCCTTCCGGTGTCGGGTGCGGGGCGGTACTAGCCCTTCGCGAGCTGCCGTAAGAAGGTCTCGGCGAGGGCCTTGGAGGAGTAGGGGTTCTGGCCGGTCGTCAGCTTGCGGTCCACGACCACGTGCGAGTCCCAGATCGCTTCGGCCTTCTCGTAGCGGGCGCCGAGCCGGGTGAGCTCGACCTCCAGGATCAGCGGGAGCCGGCCGGCCATGTTGGTGACCAGTTCCTCGCTGTGCGAGAAGGCCGTCATCCGGTAGCCCTCGAACGGCCAGCGGCCTTCGCCGTCGCGCAGCGCGAGGAGCGAGGTGTGGCCGTGGCAGACGGTGGCGAGCGGCTTGTCCTGGGCGATGACCCAGCGCAGGATCTGCGCGAGCTCGTCGGACTTGGGCAGGTCGCCGATGGCTCCGTGGCCGCCGCTGACGTACACGCCGTCGTAGTCGGCGATGTCCTTCTCGGTGAGGTCCTCCAGCGCGAGCGGAGCTCTCAGCTGGGGGGTGTCCCCGATGACCCGGACGTACTCGGCGGCGTTGGCCGCGTCCTCGTCCGGCGAACCCTGGGGGCGGACCCACTGGAGGAACTGGGGATCGATGCTCGTCTGGTCGACGGTGGGTGCCTGGCCGCCGATCGTCGCCACGTCAACGGCGTGGCCGGCGGCCTTGAAGAGCTGATAGGGGACGACGAATTCCTCGGCCCAGAATCCCGAGGGATGCTGTTCGCCGTCCAGCAGGTGCAGTGTGGCCTTGGCCGTCATGACGACGAGAATCTTCATGATTCTCTCCTTGTTCTGGATTCGCTGCCGATTCAACACGCCCCCCGCAAGGGGCGTAAGGGGGAGACGTCAGGCCCGCGATACTTCGTCACGTGCGTCCAACGCCGAGATGATGGTGTGGAATTCACCGACCAGGGGGTGGCCGGGGTGGGCTTCTGCGAATATGCGTTCCCCGTACAGAGCCGCCATTTCCGGCGAGTACGGAAGGATTCCGGCCAGCGGCGCTCCGTAGACCTCCTCGGCGCGCCGCCGGGCGTTCTCCCGGTCGATGCCCTCGGGGGCCATGCTCAGCACCAGGATCCGCCGGCAGGTCAGGCGGCCGGCGAGGGCGATGGTCTCCTCGACCCCGGAGAGGTCGATCCGGTCCGCCCGGGCCATGATCATCAGTACGTCGGCGCTCGCCATGGCGGTCACCGACTCGTTGTTGAGTCCGGCGTGGGTGTCGAGCAGCAGCACGTCGAGCGCGTAGTACTCGGCCAGCCGGTCGAAGCCCTCCGGCAGCAGCCCCACGTCGTAGCCGCTGGTCATGATCTCGCGCAGGGCGGCCGTCCCGGTCCGGGCCGGTACGACGTACAGACCCCCCGGCCCCGGTCCGAAGCTGCCGCCCGCCTGCTGGGCGGTGGCCTCGATCTCGCAGCGGCCGAGCAGGTAGTCGGCGAGGGAGGCACCCGGTCCGAGCCGGAAGAGCAGGTCCAGGGTGGGTGACTGGATGTCGGTGTCCACCACCCCCACCCGGCGCCCCCCGGCCGCGATCAGCAGCGCGAGGTTCGCCAGAACCGAGGACTTCCCGGTGCCACCGCGGTGCGAGTGCACCACGATGGTGCGGGCCATCTAGGCCACCACCCGGTGCCCGGCGCCGTCCGCGTGCGGCCCCCGCGCCGCACGTGGCCGGTGCAGGGCCAGCATGGTGACGTCGTCGTGCTGTTCGGCGGTGCCGGTGTGTTCGCGCACCGCCAGGTCCATCCGGTCGACCACGTCCTTGCCGCTCACCAGCGGGCCGGCGAGCAGTTCCAGCATCCGTTCGTCGCCGAGGAAGCTGCCGTTCGGGCAGCGGGCCTCGGGCACTCCGTCGGTGAAGGCGAAGAGGGTGTCGCCCGGGTCCAGCTGGGCGTAGCCGAGGGTGTAGACGCAGTCGGGCAGGACCCCGACCGCCGGGCCCGTGACGTCCAGGGTCCGGGGCGGGCTGCCGTCGGCGGGCAGCAGCAGGGGCGGGTTGTGGCCGCCGTTGATGTAGACGAGGCTGCCGGTGAGCGGGTCCAGCACCCCGAAGAACAGGGTGGCGAAGTAGCCCTGCCGCAGGTGGTTGCGGGTGAGGTAGCCGTTGGTGGCGGTGACCGCGTTGAGCAGCGGCGTGGCGCCGACGACCGGGATGCGCCGGCTGCCGCCGGCGCGTCCGGCGGCGACCAGGTGCTGCAGGCCGCTGTTCTGTGCGGTGTGCCGGAGCAGGGAGCGGATGAGCGCCATGAACAGCGCGGCGCCGACCCCCTTGTCGCAGACGTCGGCGACGACGAACGCCAGCCGGCGGCCGCGGGATATCTCGAAGACGTCGTAGAAGTCCCCGGCGACCTGCCGGGCGGGCCGGAAGCGCACGTCGATCTCCCAGCCCGCCGGGACGGGCAGTGATTCGGGCAGGAAGCCCGCCTGGATCTCCCGGCCGATCTCCAGTTCCTTCTCGTAGCCCATGAGTTCGGCGCGGGCGTCGGCCTCCCGCAGGGTGCGGCCGAGTCCGGCGCGCTCCGAGCAGCTGTGCAGCCGGGCCCCGACGAGGGCGGGCAGGAAGGGTGGTACGAGGTAGTCGTGCCCGATCCGGACGTGTGCCTCCAGGGCGGCGAACTCCGTCACGGTCCAGACGACGACGATGGGGGCCCCGGCCCAGCGGCGCAGCCGGCGTACGGCCGTGCGGACGGACTCCCCGTCGGACTCGGCCGGGGCCAGCAGCACGTCGGCGACGGGCAGCAGTTCCAGCGGGCCCGCGAGCAGCTCCGTCAGCGTACGGGTGACGAGTTCCGCGTCCATGATCCGCAGCGCCTGCAGGAGCTCGGGCGGCGGTGGCGGGTACGCGTCGAGGATGATCACGGTCGTGGAGGGCATCGGTCCGTCTCCTCAGCCTTCACAGTCAGCGTGCTGATGTTGCGGCCGTCCCGGTGCGCATAGCTGAACTCGTCCACGCTGGTCAGCGCCAGGTGGATGCCGAGGCCACCGATCCGCCGGTCCTCCGGGGGGACCCCGGGGGCGGGCGGAAGGCGGCCTTCGACGGGGTCGAAGGCGGGTGCGGCGTCTTCGATGGTGATCTGCACCCCGCCCGGGCCGGAGCGGCCGCGGACGGTGATCCGTCCGTCGCCGCCCCGGTACCCGTGCATCACGATGTTCGTGGCCAGTTCGTCCACGGCCAGCCGGATCCGGTACGTGGCGCCCTTGCCCAGGCCCGCCCGGCCGGCCAGCCGCAGGACGAACGCGGCGATGTCGCCCAGTGCCCCCACCGTCGCGGGCACCTCCAGCAGGGAGGACGTCCTCGCCAGTTCGGCCATGCCGGTCACGGGTGGTCACTCATCGGAGAGCACGATGCTGCGGTCGAGTCCGGCCGTCCGGATGGTCCGGGACACGGGCTCGATGGCACCGACCACCTTGATGGTGACGTTGTTCGCGACCTTCTGCTGGGCGAAGACCAGGGAGCGCAGTCCGGCGCTGGCCATGTAGCCGACGCCGGCCATCCTGATCTCGACGGTGCTGGTGCCGTGCCCGGCGGCCTTCTCGATGGTCTGGTGGAAGTCCGGCGCGGTCTTGGCGTCCAGCTCGCCCGTCAGCTCGATGACGGTGGTGTCGCCCTCGATGCTCAGGGACACGGAAAGCGGCATGTCAGGTCTCCTTCGGTCACAGCATCTCGGGATCATTGGTACGGCCCACCAGGATCACGACCGAACGCGGGCCGATCAGGTACTTCCCGGCGTTGTCCAGCTCCTGCTCGCCGCCGGGGGTGCGGATGTCGTGCGGTGCCTCGGCCCCGGTGTCGGCGAACAGGTGCCAGCTCCGGCCTCCCGGCAGGGCGGGCAGTTCCAGGTCGTGCGACTCCCAGTGCGAGTTCATGGCCACGTACACCACGTCGTCGTCCCCGGTGCCGCAGCGGGCCACGGCGATCAGCCGGCTCTCGGAGGACCAGTCGGGCTGCCAGGCCCGCTCCCCGTGCCAGCTGATGTCCGGCAGGCCCAGGTTCTCGCGGACCTGGCCGGTGGGGTGGGCGGTGGCGCGCAGCTCGCGGTGGTGCTTGCGGAAGGCGATCATCTCCCGCGTGAACCGCAGCAGTTCGGCGTTCTGGTCGACCTGGTCCCAGTCGAACCAGGAGAGTTCGTTGTCCTGGCAGTACGTGTTGTTGTTGCCCTGCTGGGTGCGCGCGACCTCGTCCCCGGACAGCAGCATCGGGATGCCCTGGCTGGTGAAGAGGATCGCGAGGGCGTTCTTCATCTGCCGGGTGCGCAGCGCGTTGGTCTCCGGGTCGTCGGTGGGTCCCTCGGCGCCGCAGTTCCAGCTGTTGTTGTCGTTGGCGCCGTCGTTGTTGTTCTCGCCGTTGGCCTCGTTGTGTTTGTCGTTGTAGGAGACCAGGTCGGCGAGGGTGAAGCCGTCGTGCGCGGTCAGGAAGTTGACCGAGGCGGCGGTGCCGCGGCTGGAGTACAGGTCGGGCGAGCCGGCGATGCGGGTGGCCAGTTCTCCGGTGACCCCGGCGTCGCCCTTGAGGAAGCGGCGCACGGTGTCGCGGTACTTGCCGTTCCACTCCGCCCAGCGGCCGTACGCCGGGAAGTTGCCGACCTCGTAGAGGCCGCCGGCGTCCCAGGCCTCGGCGATGAGCTTGGTGTGCCGCAGCACCGGGTCGTAGGCAAGCAGTTCCAGCAGCGGCGGGTTGGGCAGCGGCGTGCCGTCCAGGGCCCGGCCGAGGATGGCCGCGAGGTCGAAGCGGAAGCCGTCGATGTGGTAGTCGGCGACCCAGTGGCGCAGGCAGTCGAGCACGTAGTTGCGCACGACGGGGTGGTTGCAGTTGACGGTGTTGCCGGTGCCGCTGAAGTTGAAGTAGTACCCCTCGGGCGTGAGCATGTAGTACGTGGCGTTGTCGAGCCCCTTGAAGGAGATCGTCGGGCCCTGCTCGTTGCCCTCGGCGGTGTGGTTGAAGACGACGTCGAGGATGACCTCGATGCCGGCCGCGTGCAGGTCCTTGATCAGGGTGCGGAACTCGTCCCCCTGCATCCCGTACCGCCCGGTGGCCGCGTAGCCGGCCTTGGGCGCGAAGAACGAGACGGTGTTGTAGCCCCAGTAGTCGAAGAGCCGCTCGCCCGTCTCCGGGTTGGAGCGCGGGTTGTCGCTCTCGTCGAACTCGAACACCGGAAGGAGCTCGATGCAGTTGATCCCCAGTTCCTTGAGGTACGGGATCTTCTCGCGGAGCCCGGCGAAGGTGCCGGGTGCGGTGACCTGCGAGTTGGGGTGCCGGGTGAAGCCGCGCACGTGGGCCTCGTAGACGACGAGGTCCTCGGCGGGGATGCCCAGCGGTGTGTCGTCGCCCCAGTCGAAGTCCTGGAGGCAGACGCGGGAGCGGTACTGGTAGCCGCGGCTGCGGTCCGGCTCCACGCCCCACACGTCACGGCCGGCGATCAGCCGGGCGTAGGGGTCGGAGAGGACCTGCCGGGCGTCGAAGCGGTGGCCGGTGACCGGGTCGTAGGGGCCGTCGGCCCGGTACCCGTACTCGATGTTCTCGTGGTCGAGGCCGAAGACGGTCATCGCGAACACGCTGCCGGTGCGGAATTCCTCGGGGAACTCCAGTTCGGCCATCGGCTCGGGCTCTCCGCGCTTGTAGATGACCAGGGTCATGGAGGTGGCCTGGTCGGAGAAGACGGAGAAGCTGACCCCGCCGGGGACCACGTTGGCCCCGAAGGGGAACGGTTTGCCCGCGCGGACGCGGTACCCGCCCACCTCGTGGGTCGGGTACGCGTCGACGCGCAGGACCTGCTCGGACCGGGTCTCGCTCATCGTGCGGCCTTGGCCTTGGCCTTGGCGGCCGCCGCGACGGCCTCGCCGGTCTCGAAGAAGTCGAGGAAGCCGGTGGCCGACATGACGAACCGGACCTCCTCGCTCACCCCGTAGAGGGTGACGGCGACGCCGGCGTGCTGCGCCTCGCGGTAGACGACGAGCAGGGTGCGCAGGCCGGCGCTGGAGACGTAGGTGACGGCCGTGAGGTCGATCTTCAGCGGCTTGCCCTCGCGGACGAGCGGCAGCAGGGCCTGGAGCAGCGAACCGGATGTCTCGCTGTTGATCTCGCCGGTGGCGACGAGCACGGTGCCCGTCTTGTTCCGGCGTTCCTTGACGTTGAGAGTCATTGCATTCCCCTCTGGTTGGGGCGCCCCCCGTTGAGCGCTACTTCTTGGCCACTGGACGCAGCCGCACCTTGACCTTCACCCGGCCCTGGACGTCGGGCAGCCGCACGGTGAGGGCGTCCGCGTCGAAGTCCGTGTAGGGCTTCTCGTCGATCTCCACGGACGCGATCCGCACCGAGCCGGCCGGGAGCAGGTCGGGCGAGACGCGCAGGACCCGGTCGGGCAGGTTGGTCGGGTCGGGCTGGAAGTGGAAGTCCATCTCCCGGCCGTTGATGAGCAGGTTGTTGTAGACGGCGGAGAGGTAGCAGAGCTCCGCCGAGTGGTACATGGACATCGAGTGGCTGCCCTTGAGGCGCTCGGTGCCGAGCAGGTACGGCGTACCGCTGGCGAGCACGTTGAAGTAGACGGCGCCCTCGTCGTGGTCGAGGAAGAAGGTGTTGTAGAAGGACTGCGCCTGCCGGGCCTCGCGCAGGTTCGCCTCGCCGCCGACCGTGCCGTTCAGGATGAGGTAGGCGAGGATCGCCTGCTCCTGCTGCCACCAGGCCTTGCGGTCGTGCCAGGCGAAACGATACGTCTCCTCGTCCCCGGACTTGATCCGCTCGACGACGTCGTACCAGCCGCCGCGCTGCACGTCGCTGCCGACCGCCGGCATGATCTCGCCGATCTTCCTGGCGAGGTCCTCGTACGCCGGCTTGGCCTTCAGCGAGTTCATCCGCATCAGGTTCCAGGCGATCTTCAGGTTGTGGCCGACGACCGCGCGGTTCTGCTGCCAGCTGTGGGCGGTGTCGTGCGACCAGTCGCGGAAGAAGCGCTCCTGGACGAAGGGGCTGTTCTTGTAGTCCGGGAACTTGTCCGCGATGGTGTCGAAGGTGTACTCGAGGAAGTCGGCGTACTTCTGCTCGCCCGTCGCCAGGTAGAGGTTGATCAGGTAGGCGGGCGCGTGGTCGCCGACCGAGTTCCAGTTCTTGCGCTCGGCGTTCTCGCCGAGGGACTCGTGGTCCGCGCTGAAGAGGATCGGGTCGATGTGCGAGTAGTAGCCGCCCTGCTCCGGGTCGAAGAAGAACTTGTCGAACAGCCGGATGGTGGCGTCCGCGTCGTTCTTGATCCGGACGTCACCGGTGACCCGGTACGTCTGGATGGGGCCGGCCAGCGCGTAGATCTGCTCGTACATCGGGATCGCGTCGTAGTCGTCGGAGAACTCCGAGGTGAAGAGCTTGCGCTCGCTGTCCCCGTCGACGCTGATGCCGTGGTACCAGAAGACCACGTCCTCCTCGCTGTCCACGACCCGCATGTGCTTGCGCAGGTACTCGGTGCCGCGCTCGGCGACCTCCAGGTACTCGTCCTTGCCGGTCAGCAGGTAGGCCGAGGCCATGCCGTAGACCAGGCGGGAGATCGTGTCGGTCTCCTGGACGTGGCTGGCGGTCTTGTCACCGCCGAGCCGGATCTCGGTGCGGTACTCGGTGAAGTCCACCGGCCCGTCGCCGAACTGCGCCCGCTTGTAGAAGTCGGCCAGCGACTCGATCTGCTTGATCCACCAGCTGGGCTCCTCGAAGCGGTAGTCCTCGGCGCCGCGGCCCAGGAAGACCAGGCGCTTGGCGTCGAACCGCCCGCCGCGCTCCGGGTAGTGGACTCCGTAGACGAAGAGGAACCGGCCCGGCGAGAGCATCTCGTCGATGTGCCCGGAGGCGTCGATGTAGGGCTCGTCCAGGTTGCGGACCAGCTCGGCGCTGGGGTCGCCGGCGAGCGAGACGTCGAACCCGCGCCCGTCGGAGGTCTTCAGACGCAGTACGCGCGACCCGGAGTCGAAGCGTTCGACGTAGCCGGCGATGGTGTCGGAGAAGGAGAAGCTCACGGCATCCGCCATGTCAAGCACCGTCCTTGTCGTGAGAGCCCTCGTGAGAGCGGTCGTCCTCATATCCCTGGCTGACCTCGACGATCACCCCGTCGGGGTCGCGGACCCACACGGTCCGCCAGCCGCAGATGAAGTCGTCGAAGTCCAGCGGCCCCAGGGTCACTTCGGCCGCGTCGCCGAGCGATGCCAGGAACGCGTCCACGCTGTCGGTCTGGAAGGCGAGGTGGCGCATCCGCCCCGGCGCCTGCGGCCCGTCCTCGTGGGCCTCGCGGGCCGGTTCGGCGTCGGCCGCGAAGAGCTCCAGGTACGCGTCCCCCTTGCGCAGGAACACGATCTTGGCCTCTCCGAGGTCGACCACCCGGGCCCGGGCGAAGCCGAAGTAGCGGGTGTAGAAATCCTCGGTGGTCTTCTGGTCCCTGCAGTTGAGCCCCACGTGCGACCAGACCATCGGCCGGTCCGCGGCGCCCGCCATCAGCCGGCTCCCCGGCCCCGTCCGGCCGCGATCAGCTCGATGATCCGGCGGGCGAACAGGTGGTGGTGGGCGCCGGTGCGGCCGGTGACCAGGTCCCCGTCCACCACCACGTCCTCGTCGACGTACTGGCCGCCCATGTTCCGGACGTCCCCGATGAGGTTGTTGTGGCAGACCACCTTGCGGCCGCGCACCTTGTCCGGGATCGAGGAGGCCAGCCACATGCCGTGGCAGATGATCCCCTTGAGGACCGTGGGCTCCTCGAAGAACCGGCGCAGCAGCTCCGTCGCCGGGGCCAGCACGTCCACGTCCTCGGTGTAGCGCAGCCGGTCGGCCACCATGCCGGAGGGCACGATCACCGCTGCGTACCGGCGCAGGTCCTCGTCGCTCAGCCCCTCCAGGGACTGGTTCACGGTGAAGGGCGCCCGGTACTCGTGCCCGGTGAAGGTGATGGAGTCGTTGCCCCACAGCCGGGTCAGGAAGTCGACCTCGGCGCCCTCCTCCGCGAACCGGTGCTGGTAGTAGAAGATCTCCGGCTCGTAGTAGTCGCTCTCGACCAGGACCGCGATCCGGGTCCCGGACAGCGCACCCTCGCGCAGCACCGCGTCAGACACGGGAGGCTCCCTTCAGGAAGTCCGCCGCGCGCTCGGCGATCATCGCGATGGCGGTGTGGCAGTTGCCCGACGGGACCGCGGGCATCACGCTGGCATCGACGACGCGCAGGTTCCGTACGCCGTGCACCCGCAGCTCGGGGTCGACGACGGAGAGGTCGTCGATGCCCATGCGGCAGGAGCCGGCCTGGTGGTGGTAGCTCTCCGACTTCTGCTTCACGAAGGTGCGCAGGTCGTCGTCGCTCACGTAGCCGGGTCCGGGCTGGAGCTCCTGCTTGTACCAAGGGGAGAAGGCGGAGGTCGCGAAGATCTCCCGGGCGGTCTTGACGCCCTGCACCATCCGCTCCAGGTCCCAGCGGTCGCCCAGGTAGTTCGGGTTGATCAGCGGGTGCGCCAGCGGGTCGGCGCTCGCGAGCCTGATCCAGCCGCGCGAGACCGGCCGTACGACACCGGGCAGGATGGACACCGTGTTGGGGTGGTCCTGGCCGACGATCACGTCGAAGGGCACGTGGACGAAGGCGATCTGGAGGTCGGGCGCGGGCAGTCCGGGCTGCGAGGACAGGAACAGAGCGCTCTCCGACAGGTTCTGCGCCGGCGGCGGGAGCTCCTGGGTGACCTCGGCCATCAGTCCGGTCAGGACGTGGTTGTGGAAGTTCTCGCCGACCCCGGGCAGGGCCGCGGTGACCTCGATGCCGTGCTCGCGCAGCTGCTCTGGGTGGCCGATGCCGGAGAGCAGCAGCAGCTTCGGGGACTCGATCGCCCCGGCGGCCACGATCACCTCCCGGCGGGCCCGTACGGTGTGCAGCCCGGGCGCCGCGACACTGCTGTGCGCGTCCCGGACGGTCCGGCCGGTGACGCCGGCGGGGGCCCGGAGCTGGGCGTACTCGACGCCCGTGCAGGTGTCCCCGTCGAAGAGCAGCCGGGTGCTCTGCGCGTTGGTGCGCAGGGTCAGGTTCGGCCGGCCGAGCGCGGGCTCCAGGTAGGCGGCGAGCACCCCCTGGCGGCGGCCGTCGGCCACGTCGATGTGGTGCCAGCCGGTGCCGAAGAGGCCGCGCCGGGGACCGTCGGTGTTGAAGTCGGCGATCTCCTCGTGGCCCAGCTCGACGGCGGCGTCGATGAAGGCGCGCGAGACCGGGTTGGGGCCGTGCCGCCCGGCGTTGGTGATCCGCTGCGGCCCCCGGGTGCCGGTGGTGGCGGCGGTGACGTCCTCCTGGCCCTCCAGCAGGGCGAAGTACGGCAGCACGTCCTCGTGGGCCCAGCCGGCCGCGCCCTGGTAGGCCCAGTTGTCGAAGTCCGAGGCGTGGCCGCGGATGTGCATCATGATGTAGAGGTTGCTGCTGCCGCCGGGGGCCTTGCCGCGCGGTTCGTACGTGCGGCGGCCGTCCAGGCCGGGCTGCGGAGTGCTGGTGTAGCCCCAGTCCACGGGACCGCCGAGGAGCTTGTACCAGGAGGACGGGTCGTCCACCTCGGGCGGGATCCGGGAGCCGCCCGCCTCCAGGACGAGGACGGAGACGTCCGGGTCCTCGGAGAGCCGGCCCGCGAGGACGCTGCCGGCGGTGCCGGATCCCACGACGATGTAGTCGTACTCTTCCACGCTCACGGGTCCCCCCTCAGCCCTGGCTCAGCACCTGGAAGGGAACCGTGTCGTGGTAGTTCGCCATGTAGGCGATCTTTCCGTCCACGATCCGGAAGAAGTTCATGACCTCGGCCTCGATGGGCTCGCCCGAGGCGCTGACCGCGGTCAGGTGCGAGACCGCCGCGGCCTTCTCCCCGTCGACGAGGAAGTGCACGGGCTCGTTCCGGAAGACCCGGTACATCGTGCCCATGCCCTTCATCATCGAGCGCAGGACCTCGAGTCCCTCGATGTGGCCGGCCAGCTGCTCGTCCATGACCTGGTCGTCGGCGAACAGGTCGCACCAGCGGTCCCAGTCCCCGGCGTTGGCGTACTCGTAGTACTTCTGAAGGATCTGTCGTGCGTCCATCGCGCTCATCCCCCTATCGGTCCCTGCGGGTTCCGTCCGGCGCGAACGGCGCCCAGAACTGGCTGAAGGCGGACGCCGAGTCCCCGAAGAGCCCGTCGCGGCCCTCGACGATCCGGCCGTCCTGCCAGCGCATGTAGTGGAAGACCGGGTAGTCCATCCGCTCGTACGGGGACCCGCTCGTCCCGTCCGCGCCGGCCCGCAGGGCGACGTTGCGGCACACGTCCGCGGAACAGTCCTCGCCGACGAGGACCGCCTCCAGGTCCATCCGGAAGGTGCCGCCCGTGAGCTTGTGGGTCTGGCCCATCAGCTCCAGGAAGGCGTCCAGGCTCTCGTACCAGCCGGCCAGCGGGTGGTTGCCCGGCACCAGCCAGCGCAGGTCCTCGGAGTAGTACTCCAGGATGCGCGCCCGATCGCCGGAGCCGAGGGCGGCGTAGGCCGCCCGCACCCGCTCCTGCGTCACTTCGGTCATGGTCGCTTCTCCTTCGCCGGCGGTCAGAGGGAGCCGGAACCGGGCATCGGCGCCAGGTCGTTGACGGTGTACTGCTTGATCAGCGGCCCGTTCGGACCGGCGACCACGGTCCACGTCTGATCGGCGTCGAAGCCGAGCCACTCGCTGCGGGCGGCCGGCGGGTTCCAGATCTTGGCCTGCCAGTTGACGAGGACCCGGACGACCGCCCGGTCGCCCTCGATGACGGGCTCCACCTTCGTGACCGTGTGCACCTCGTCGAAGAAGCGGTGGGTGACGGCCTCGTACCAGCGTCCGAAGCCCTCGTGTCCGAGGAAGGTGTCCTCGGGGACCTTGAACTCCAGGTCCTCGGTGATCAGGGCGAGCACGTCGGCCGCCCCCACGTGCTGGTCCAGCGCCACGTACCACTTGTCGGCGAAACTGCGGATCGCGTCCTCGGTCAGCTGCCGCTCGGCGGGCATGCGGTCTCCTCCTGTCCGTACGGGGACTTGCGTCGGATGGCTGTCAGATCTGGATGTCGACGAGGAAGGGGCCGGGGTGGGACAGCATCCGGCCCACGGCGGAGACCGCCTCGTCCGGCTTCTCCACGCGCATCCCGCCGGCGCCGAGCGACCGGGCCAGCCCGGCGAAGTCGATCTCGGGGTGCGAAAGGTCGAAGGAGCCCGGGAAGCCGTGTTCCGGGATGTCCCGCTCCCGCCAGTACTCGGCGATGTTGTCGTCCAGCAGCCGGTACTTGCGGTTGTTGCAGACCACGAACTTGGCGTCGATGCCGTGCCGGGCGGCGGTCCACAGCGCCTGGTACGTGTACATCGACCCGCCGTCGCCCGCGAAGCCGACGACGAGGCGGTCCGGGCGGGCCAGCTTGGCGCCGACCGCGCCGGGGAAGCCCACGCCGAGCGAACCGCCCCGGGTGAGGTGGTAGTCGCCGGGTCGCTCCGCCGGCAGGTACCGGGTGACCAGCGGCGAGGTGGTCAGTGCCTCGTCGAAGACGATCAGGTCCCCGCCGGTGCGCTCGGCCAGGGTCTTCAGGAAGACGGCCATCGGCGAGCCGTCGTCCGTGGCCGCCTGCGCCTCGCGGGCCCGCTCCCGGGTCCGTGCGTCGAACCGGGCGGACGCCGCGGCCCGCTGCTGCGGGCTCAGCAGCCGGTCCAGTACGCCGGCCAGCGCGCGCAGCGCCTGCTTGGGGTCGGCGGCCAGGCCCAGGTCCACGGGGTGGTTCTTGGCGATCTCGTAGGCGTTGAGGTCGATGTGGACGACCTTCGCGCCCGCCCGGAAGGGGTTCTCCAGCTCGGGGAAGACCTCCGGGAAGACATAGGTGCCGACGATCAGCACCCCGTCGGCGTCCCCGACCAGTTCCTTGCTGTGCGGGCCGAACATGTGGCCCGTCTGGCCGCGCCGCAGCGGGTGCGAGGCCGCGATGTTCACCTCGGACGAGTCGACCTCGTACACGTCGGCGCCCAGCAGCTCGACGACGGCGGCGAGCTCGTTCTGCGCCCCGGAGAGCGCGACCCCGTCCCCGACGAGGACCACCGGCCGCTGCGCGGAGGCGAGCAGCTCGGCCGCCCGGCCCACCGAGGCCGGCGAGGGCGCCACGTCCGTGAGCGGCACCGTGGCCGGCAGGACGGGCTCGGAGTTGAGCTCGTCCAGCACGTCCATCGGCAGCGCCACGAACACGGGTCCCCGGGGCGGGGTGAGCGCGATCTTCACGGCGCGCCGGACGGTGCGGAGCACGGAGTGCCGGTCGGTGACCCGGGTCGCGTACTTCGTCACCGGCTTGGCCATCGCCACCAGGTCGGACGCCATCTGGGCGTCCATGGCGTCGTAGCGCACCCCGGCGTCACCGGCGACCACGACGAGCGGGGTGTGGCCGCGCAGCGACTGGTAGAGCATGCCGATGCCGTTGCCGAGCCCCACCCCGGAGTGCAGCTGGAGCAGGGCCGCGCCGCCGGTCGCCCGGGCGTACCCGTCGGCGATGCCGGCGGCGACGGTCTCCTGGAGGGCGAGGATGTAGGTGAAGTCCTCCGCCGCGTCCACCGCGTCGAGGAATCCCTGTTCCACCGTCCCCGGATTTCCGAACATCACATTCAGGCCGTCGGCCTTGAACTGCTCGATCAGCCTTTCCCGTCCGGGAGTGGCTTCCATGAATTCCCCCTCAACTCTCCGATTTCTCTGCGGCCTCCGGGATTACCAGCCGTATCGGGTGAGACCGTCCTCCAGGACTTCCACGATCTTCTGCCCCGTGAGATACGAGTCGGGGGTGGAACGTCCGGTGACGAAGGGGAAGTCGACGATCACCGATACCGGCTTGCCGAAGTTCCCGTGATACGCGCCGCGCGGGCCCGTCGCATCGCGCAGGATGTACTCCAGCGGATACGGGGGCGGCCCCATGTTGAAGTCGGTCCCGAGGAATCCGGTGCCGTCCTTGTAGTCGTACTCCTTGCAGTGGCCGGTCACGTGCTTGCCCCAGATGATGCTCCGGCGGTCGCTCCAGTCCCGGGCGAAGGCCAGGCAGGCGACCCCGTAGCACTCGGCGGCCACGACCTTGCCGGCCTTCTTGAAGGCCAGGATCAGGGCGTGCACGCGCTCGTTGTTGGCGAGGTCCGCGATCGGGCCGCTGCCGCCGACGATGAGGATCGCGTCGTAGTCCGCGATGTCGGCGTCGAGCTTGTCCAGATCCCGGTGGTACTGCTCCAGCTTGCGCAGGTAGCCCTCGTCGCTCGTGTACGGACGCTCGGGGACCCACGCCTCGATGTCGAGCGGCGAGTCCAGTCGGCTCGACTGCTCGAACTCCCGTCCCAGGCGGGCGTTCTCCTCGCTGGTGACCGAGCGTCCCAGTGGAGGATCGATGTAGTTCGCGTCGAGGCTCGGCGGAAGAGCGTGTGCACGCTTTCCGGTCGGCGTGGCGAATGCGACCTCGTAGCCCCGCTCGTCGAACTTCGATACGGGTCCGATCAGTTCCTCGGCCCAGTAACCGTGTTCGGAGACAATGACCAGAATCTTTCTGCTCACGTATTCCTCCAGGCGCCGCCTGTTGTCGTTGGCGTCCCCCACACTGGCCGCGCCCGGGGCGTGCGTCAAAGCGCTGGTATGCGACTTCGTGAGGTAGCAGCCCAGGTCGTGGCAGCACCTCAGGAAGTCACCGGCAGACGTCAGGAAGTAGCTTCAGGACTACCTGACTTCGGCTGATTCGATGAACCATTACCGCGTCCCCGACCTATGGTCTGGACGCGCCGTGAATCACGGGCGCGCGGGCCGTGTTGGTGAACGAGCACGAGAGAGGGACGGGGACGATGACGATGGACCTGTTGTGCACACACATCGATCAGATACGTCCGGTGAAACCCACCGCCGCGGGCTGCGAGGAGTGCCTCGCAGCCGGCGACACCTGGGTGCACCTGCGGATGTGCCTCAGCTGCGGGCACGTCGGATGCTGCGACTCGTCGAAGAACCGTCACGCCACCCGGCACTACCGGACCACCGAGCACGCCATAGCCGCCTCCCACGAGCCCGGCGAGGACTGGGCCTGGTGCTACGCCGACAAGCTGATGCTGGACCCGGCATGAGCGCGGCGCCGGAGAGCTCCGCCGCCCCGGCCGTGTCCGCGGCGGCCGCCGCCGAGCGCGCGGAGAACAAGAAGCCGGTCATCCTGGCCGTGGACGACGACCCGCAGGTGCTGCGCGCCGTCCGCCGCGACCTGCGCAGCGCCTACGGCGACCGCTACCGGGTGCTCGGCGCCTCCTCGGCGGCCGACGCCCTGAAGATCCTGGACTCCCTCGACGAGCGCGGCCACGACCCGGCGCTGTTCCTCGTGGACCAGCGGATGCCCGACGTCACCGGCGTCGAGTTCCTGCTGGAGGCGGTCAGCCGCTTCCCGGACGCCCGCCGGGTGCTGCTGACGGCCTACGCGGAGACCGACGCGGCGATCACCGCCATCAACCGGGTCCGGCTGGACTACTACCTGCTCAAGCCCTGGGACCCGCCGCACGAGCGGCTCTTCCCGGTCCTGGACGACCTGCTGTCGGACTGGCTGGCCACCTACCGCCCGGCGTACGACGGGATCATCGTCGCCGGCCACCTCGTCTCCCCCGGCACCCACGCCGTCCGGGACTTCTTCACCCGCAACGGCCAGCCGTTCCGCTTCCTCAACGTCGAACGGGATCCCGAGGCGCTGACGCTGATCGCGGCCCAGCCCGACGGGGCGCTCCCCCTCGTCCGCTTCCCGGACGGCACGGTGCTCTCCGCCCCCACCGACACCCAGCTCGCCCAGCGCCTGGGCCTGGCCACCACCGCCTCGCGCCCGCACTACGAGTGCGTCATCGTCGGCGCGGGCCCGGCGGGCCTGGCGGCGGGCGTCTACTCGGCCTCGGAGGGCCTGTCGACCCTCATGCTGGACTCCCGCGCCCCGGGCGGCCAGGCGGGCACCTCCAGCCTGATCGAGAACTACCTCGGCTTCCCCTCGGGCCTCTCGGGCGGCGACCTGACCCGCCGGGCCACGATCCAGGCCTCCCGGTTCGGCGCCGAGATCCTGCACCCGGTGGAGGTGGTCTCGCTGACCCGGGACGACCCGGCGAAGATCCTCACCCTGGCGGACGGCACGGAGATCAGCGCGGAGACGGTCCTGCTGGCCACCGGCGTCTCCTACAACCGTCTGGAGGCCCCCGGCGCGGACCGCTTCGAGGGCGCGGGGCTCTACTACGGCGCGGCCACCACGGAAAGCTCCGCCTGCATCTCGCAGCACGTGTTCATCGTGGGCGGCGCCAACTCGGCCGGCCAGGCGGCGGTGCACTTCGCCAAGTACGCGGCCCGGGTGACGATCCTGGTCCGCGCGGCCTCCCTGGACGCGAGCATGTCCCGCTACCTGATCGACGAGATCGACCGCACCCCGAACATCGAGGTGCGGGTCCGCACCACGGTGGTCCGCCTCGACGGCGACGAACACCTGGAGCGGCTGACCCTCCACGACGCGGACACGGGCGAGAACAAGGAGGTCCCGGCCCGGTTCATGTTCACCTTCATCGGCGCCCGCCCGCACACCGACTGGCTCGCCGGCGTCGTCGAGCGGGACGAGTACGGCTTCGTCCTCACCGGCTCCGACCTGATCGCGAACGGCGGCGAGCTCCCGGCCGAGTGGAGCCTGGAGCGGGCCCCCTACCCGCTGGAGACGAGCGTCCCCGGCGTCTTCGCGGCGGGCGACGTCCGCGCCCACTCGGTCAAGCGGGTCGCCTCGGGCGTGGGCGAGGGCGCGATGGCCGTCTCGCTGATCCACCGCTACCGCTCGATGGGCTGAGAGCGCTGCGACATTCCCTGGGGCCCAGTCCTTGCGATCAAGAAGGTATCGGATGCAACGTTGATTACATGATTACAGCCGAACAGAGCGAACAGCTCCGCGCGTGGTTCGCCGAGCGCCTGCCGGTGGACGTCTACGAGTCCCTCGTCTCGGTCACGGCCGACCGCGAGGAGATCACGGTCGTCGGCGTCATACCGGCGACCGAGTCGGTCAAGGAGTTCCGCGAACGCACCCGCGAACAGCGCATCGAGGTGGCCCGCGAGGCCGAGTCCCTCTACCGCCGCAAGGTCGCCTGGGGCGTGCGGGCGGGTGAGGAGACGACGCTCTTCACCCACCTCGCCGTCCCGGTCATGACCCGCCTGCGCCAGTCCGAACGCCAGGTCCTCGACACCCTGGTCGCAGGCGGCGTCGCCCGCAGCCGGGCCGACGCCCTGGCCTGG
The DNA here is from genome assembly GCF_045160965.1 of Streptomyces sp. NBC_00207. Lineage (NCBI taxonomy): Bacteria > Bacillati > Actinomycetota > Actinomycetes > Kitasatosporales > Streptomycetaceae > Streptomyces > Streptomyces sp. NBC_00207. The sequence continues at coordinate 2,349,543 of NZ_CP130715.1, forward strand.
TGCGTCCGCCTCGTCGGGCGCAACACCGACACCTGGCTGACCGAGCTGCGCGACTCCCTGGACAAGGTCCGCCAGGTCCGCGAGCAGGGCCCGGACGTCTCCGGCGAGACCGACTCCAGGAAGTCCGGGTCCGAATGACCGATCAGCCCCACTCCGGCGCATGATCGCGTAAGGCTGGCCGAGACCACCACCCAGGGAGAGGCACGCACCCATGACCACCACCGTCGAATACATCCGCTACCGGATCGCATTGGACGACCAGCCGGCCTTCGAGGACGCGTACGCCCGGGCCGCCGAGGCCCTGGCCGCATCACCCGAGTGCATCGACTACGAACTGGCCCGGTGCGAGGAGGAGAAGGAGCGCTACATCCTGCGCATCCGCTGGACCTCGATCGAGGCCCACCTGGGCGGATTCCGCAAGGGCGAGCACTTCCCGGCGTTCTTCAGCGCGATCCGACCGTACGTGACGGCCATCGAGGAGATGCAGCACTACCTCGTGACGGGCGTCGTGGGCACGGGAAAGGCCACCTGACGACGATGAGCACCACACCCACCATCTACGAGTGGATGGGCGGCGCGGAGGCGATGAACCGCCTCACCGACGCCTTCTACGCCCACGCCCTGCAGGACGAGATCCTGGCGCCGGTCTTCGCCGGCATGGACTCGGAGCACCCGCAGCACGTCGCGGTCTGGCTGTCGGAGGTCTTCGGCGGCCCCTCGGACTACACCGACCACCACGGCGGCCACCAGCACATGGCCACCAAGCACCTGGGCCGCGCGATCACCGAGGAGCAGCGCCGCCGCTGGGTGGACCTGCTCATGGACACGGCCGACGAGGTCGGCCTCCCGACGGACCCCGAGTTCCGCGGGGTCTTCGCCTACTACATCGAGTGGGGCACGCGCATGGCCCTGATCTACTCGGGCCCCAACCCGCCCCCGGTGGACGCGGCCAAGATCCCGGTCTGGTCCTGGGGCCAGACCCCACCGTGGATCCCGAAGACGGACTGAACGACGAAGACCCGGAGCGAAGCTCCGGGTCTTCCCACTTCCAGCCCCGCCGGCACACCCCAGCCCCGCCGGCACACCTCAGCCCCGCCGGCGTTTGAGGCGCAGGGGTCCGGGGCGGAGCCCCGATCTTTCAGCCCCGCCGGCGTTTGAGGCGCGGGGTCCGGGGCGGAGCCCCGGCAGCCGACCCGGGCCCGGCCTCGGCCAGCAGCACCGTCAGCCCCGGCCCGCCCTCCTGCTCCCGCCAGAAGTCCACGGCCTCCTCCAGCACCTCCACCAACGTCTCCCACTCGCCGGGGCGCGCAGCGGCATAGCCACGCCACGAGGTCACGGCCACCAGCCGCCCCGCGGCACCCGGCAGCCACGACAGGTCCCGCATCGCGTCCGCGAGCGCGTCCCAGTTCCCGCCGACCCACTCCGGCAGCCGCAAGGCGACCCCGCAGCGCCGCATCAGCTCCGCCTTGCCCCGTACGCCGTCCAGGTCCAGCCGTACGGTCGTCCAGCCGGCGGCGTCGGCCGCCGCGAGCGCGGGGGCGAGCGGCTGCGGGTCCAGGGTCATCGGAGAACCGCCTTGAAGGTGTCGTAGTGGTCGTCCGTGTAGAAGAACTCCCCACCCTCACCCGTCACGATCCGCCGGGCCCCGCGGTCCCGTTCCCCCGGGGTCCGCACCGTGAACTCGTGGTAGTAGCCGCGCTTCTGCCTGGGAAGGATCTTCTCGAAGTTCCCGAAGACGGCGTCGTCCTGCCGGTACGGATACGGCCCGCCCTTGTCGATGAGCGCGAGCACGTCACGTGCCTGCTGCGGCAGCGCGTCGGCCCGTACGACGGCCATGCCCTTCGCCCACGCGGGAGCGGTACTACTGCCGGGACTGGCGCCGCGGGCATTGGTACTGGCGTTGGCGCTGGCGGCGGCGGGCGCGGGCTTCTGCCCGCCACAGCCCACCGCGCCGACCAGCGCGGCACAGAGGAACGCGGCCCCCAGCAAACGCAGCAACGATCGGGGCACGTTCCGAAAGATCATGCACCGATCGTGCCAAATATCCGATTCGCTCGCGAATCGCCCGGTGGCCTCAGAGTGCGGCCATCTTGGTGTACGGACTCAGGATGCGCTTCTGGACCGAACCGAAGTCGACGAGAACAGCGATCCCCTCCTCGATTCCGACGACACGGCCGAGGCCGTGCTCATCGTGAGTGACCCGGTCGCCGACGCTGAACTGCCGGATGGGCTGTTCCACGGGGGCCTTGAACGGGCTGGACGGCAAATGGCGGCGAGGTACTGCTGACTTTGTCATTGGAACCAGTATGCGCCCAGCAGGCCGCCGCGCGGTCCGCCGTTCGGATCTCAATTCCGGCACCATCCGCACCAGCCCTGGCGGTGAAGCGCAGATCCGCCGCTACAGGTCGTCGGGATCGGCCCGGTCCAGCGCCGGCCGCAGCCCGGGCGCCGACTCGGTCAGCAGGTAGTCGGCGACGGCCGTGTCGGTGACGAGGCTGGTCACCAGCCCGGACCGGAGCACCGCCCCGATCGCGGAGGCCTTGCGCAGCCCGCCCGCGATCGCCACGACCTCCGGGATCCGCCGCAGCCGGTCCGCCTCGACGGTGATGCACCGCTCGCCGAGGTCCCGGCCGACCCGCCGGCCCTCCGAGTCGAACAGGTGGGCGGACATCTCGGCCGCGACGCCCAGCGAGGCGTAGTGGGCCCGCTCCTCGTCCGTCAGCATGTCGTGGACGGTGGAGATGCCCGTCTCCCACGAGCCGATGGAGACGGCCGCGACCGTCACCTTGTCGAAGTACTCGAAGGCCCGCGCGATCCCGGTCTGGTTGCGCAGCGCGGCCGCGGTCGCGGGATCGGGCAGCAGCATCGGCGCGTAGATCGGGTGCGCGTCGCCCCCCGAGACCTGGGCGGCCCTGCGCACGGCCTCGACCGAGCCGCGCTCGGCGGTCCCCGCGTCGTAGACGCCGGTCAGCTGGACGACGGTGCACTGCGGCAGCCGGTGCAGGGAGGCGGCCATGTGAATGGTCGACCGCCCCCACGCCAGGCCCAGTACGTCGCCCTCGTTGACCAGTTCGCCCAGCAGGTCGGCGGCGACCGCGCCCAGGTTCTCCGGGTCGGGCGCGTCCTCGGTGGCGTCGGCGGGCGACTCCACCACGACGGCGTGCCGGAGCCCGTACCGGGCCCTGAGCGCATCCGAACGCTCCGCGTCGAGTTCGGCCGGTACCCGGATCTCGATCCGTACGAGGTCACGCTCCAGGGCGGTCTCCAGGACCCTGGCCACCTTGAAGCGGCTCACGCCGAACTCCTCGGCGATCTGGATCTTGGATTTGCCCTCGAGGTAGAAACGGCGCGCCATGGCCGCCGCCTGCACCAGCTCCGCGGGTCCCATCCGCAGGGCTGACCGTCCCGCCGACATTGCAGACACCGCGTTCTCCTCACTGCTGTTCACACTCTCGACTCGCCGTTCATCCTGTCAGATCCGACGGCCGTTGATCAGCCTGGACAGCTCCCGTTCACCGAGCTGTTCATCAACCCTTGGCTCAGTGGTCGCAAGCCCACGGCGCGGCGGAGATCGCCGCACCCGCCTGGTCACGCAGCGTGCGCACGGCGGCGGCCGGATCGACCGCGCCGTAGACCGCGCTGCCCGCGACGAAGACGTCGGCGCCGGCCTCGGCACAGCGTTCGATGGTCGAGGCCGAGACCCCGCCGTCGACCTGCAGCCACAGCTCCAGACCGTGCTTGGAGATCAGCTCCCGGGTCCGGCGGATCTTGGGGAGCATGATGTCGAGAAAGGGCTGGCCGCCGAAGCCGGGCTCGACCGTCATGATCAGCAGCATGTCGAGCTCGGGAAGGATGTCCTCGTACTGTTCGATGGGCGTCGCGGGCTTGAGCGCCATCGACGCCCGCGCCCCCTTCGCCCGGATCTCCCGCGCGAGGCGTACGGGCGCCGCCGCGGCCTCGGCGTGGAAGGTGACCGAACCCGCACCGGCCTCCACGTACTGCGGGGCCCAGCGGTCCGGGTTCTCGATCATCAGGTGGAGGTCCAGCGGGATGTCCGTGGCCCGGCTCAAGGACTCCACGATGGGCATGCCGAGGGTGAGGTTCGGGACGAAGTGGTTGTCCATGACGTCGACATGCAGCCAGTCGGCCCCCTCGACGGCCTTCGCCTCCTCGGCGAGTCGGGCGAAGTCGGCGGACAGGATGCTGGGATAAATCTGCGCGGCCATGCCCCAAGCCTGCCATGCCTGCAGCCGGTTCCGGCCACGACCCCGCAAGTCGGGACGGGCGTAGCAGCGCTTAAGTGATCGACAAGAACATTTCACCTGTCCTTCGAGATCGGCGGGATCAGGACCCCCTGTCCCGCCGGCCTCCGCTACGCCGTGCGCCTCAGCAGTGCCAGGTACATCGCGTCCGTTCCGTGCAGATGGGGCCACAGCTGGACGTCGGGGCCGTCGCCGAGGGCCGGCACGCCCGCCATGAACGGCCTCGCGTCGATCAGTTCCGCGGACACCGGCGACGCGCCCGCGCCGCGCCCCTTCAGGACGTCGTCCACGACGACCCGGGTCTCCGCCAGGTGCGGCGAGCACGTCGCGTAGCCCACGACGCCGCCCACCCGGACCGCCGACAGCGCCTCCCGCAGCAGCCCGCGCTGGAGCGGCGCGAAGCCCTCCAGGTCCTGCGGGCGACGCCGCCAGCGAGCCTCCGGGCGACGGCGCAGCGCGCCCAGGCCCGTGCACGGGACGTCCATCAGGACGCGGTCGAAGGAGCCCGGACGCCACGGCGGCCGGGTGCCGTCCGCCGCGATCACCTGGTAGGGGCCGGGGTTGCCCGCGAGGGCGCGCTCCACGAGCCGCGCCCGGTGCGGCTGCTTCTCCGAGGCGAGCAGGAACGCGCCGCGCTGCGCCGCGAGCGCGGCGAGCAGCGCCGCCTTGCCGCCGGGACCCGCGCACCCGTCGAGCCAGCGCTCGTCGCTGCCCTCGACCGGCACGGCCGCCAGGGCCATCGCCACCAGCTGGCTGCCCTCGTCCTGCACACCGGCGCGGCCCTCGCGCACCGCCTCCAGCGCGCCCGGCTCACCACCCTCGGCCATCCGGACGGCGTACGGCGACCAGCGCCCGGGCAGCGCCGACTCCTCGCCGACCGCCTCCAGCAGCTCCTCGGGGGTGGACCGGCCGGGCCGCGCGACCAGCGTCACCTCGGGCCGCTCGTTGTCGGCCTCGAGCAGGTCCTCGATCCCGGCGCGCCCGCCGCCCAGCGCGTCCCACAGGGCGCTGACGACCCACCTGGGGTGCGAGTGGTAGACGGCGAGGTGCTCCTCGGCGTCGTCCTCGTACGGCGGCGCGACCCGCTCCAGCCAGCCGTCGAGATCGTGCGCGGCGATCTTCCGCAGCACGGCGTTCACGAACTTGGCGCGCCCGTCCCCGAGTACCACCCGGGCCAGCTCCACGCTCGCGGAGACCGCCGCGTGCGTGGGGATCCGGGTGCCGAGCAGCTGGTGCGCGCCGAGCGAGAGCACGTCGAGCACCGGCGGGTCCACCTCCCGCAGCGGCCGGTCGATGCACGCCTTGATGACGGCGTCGTAGGTGCCCTGGCGGCGGAGCGTCCCGTAGACCAGCTCGGTGGCCAGTGCCGCGTCGCGCGCCTGGAAGCTCTCGTCCTGGCGGGCCTTCTTCAGCAGCGGCGGCAGCACGAGGTTCGCGTAGGCGTCGCGCTCGTCCACCGCCCGCAGCACCTCGAAGGCCAGCATCCGGACGGGGTCCTTCTGGGGCCGCCGGTACGGCTTGGCCTGCCGCTGGCCTGCGGGGTTGCGACGGGGACGGGGCTGTTCGCTCACGTGAAAGGTGCTCCGGGTTTACGAGGTGCTGCGGTCATGACGTGAAAGGGCGGCGGGCGCCGCCCCGGCGGGGCGGCGATCCGTCGGGTGCCGGGCCCGCGCCGCCGCGGACGGCCCGGCTGGATTCGGCTCGGCTGGATTCAGCCTACGTCGGCCCCGCCGAGCCGCTCGCCGGGCGCGATCCGCACCCCGCGGGCCCAGTCGGCGCCGCGCATCGGCTTCTTGCCCTGGGGCTGCACCCACAGCAGTTCCACGGCGTGCGAGCCGGTGCCGACGTGGACGTGGTTCTTGGCCGGGGCCAGCTCGCCCGGCGCCAGGTCGGTGCGGTCGGCAACCAGACCCACCGAGATCAGCTTGAGCCGCTCCCCGCGGAAGACGGTCCAGGCTCCCGGCGCCGGAGTGCAGCCGCGCACCACGCGGTCGGCGCGCATCGCGGGCGCCGTCCAGTCGATCCGGGCGTCCTCCACGGTGATCTTGGGCGCGAGGGAGAGGCCGTCGTGGGGCTGTGCGACGGCGCGCAGGGTGCCGTCCTCGATGCCGTCCATGGTGGCGGCGAGCAGCCCCGAGCCGGCGAAGGCCAGCCGCGTGAGCAGGTCGCCGCTGGTGTCGGTGGGGCGGATCTCCTCGGTGAGGATGCCGTAGACCGGGCCGGAGTCCAGGCCTTCCTCGATGAGGAAGGTGGAGGCACCGGTGAGCTGGTCGCCCGCCATGATCGAGTGCTGGACGGGCGCGGCGCCGCGCCAGGCGGGCAGCAGCGAGAAGTGCAGGTTGACCCATCCGTGCTTGGGGATGTCGAGGGCGCTCTTGGGGAGCAGGGCTCCGTAGGCGACGACGGGGCAGCAGTCCGGGGCGATCTCGCGCAGCCGGGCCTGGAAGTCGGGGTCGCGGGGCCGGGCGGGCTTGAGGACCTCGATGCCGGCCTCCTCGGCGCGCTCGGCGACCGGGCTGGCGACGAGCCTGCGGCCGCGGCCTGCCGGCGCGTCGGGCCGGGTGACGACGGCGGCGACCTCGTGCCGCCCGGAGGCGATCAGGGCGTCCAGGGCGGGTACGGCGACCTCGGGGGTGCCTGCGAAGACGAGCTTCACTGGTGTCCTACCTCGCAATCTCGGCTGTCAGCAGCGCACCAGTCTATGGGGCATGGGCCAACGGGCGATCCGGCGGCCGTCCGTGGGCCGTCCGGCCCGGTTCCGCCGGATGCCCCACCAGGGCCCGCCTGCGGCGCCGAGGGGGCGTACGCAGACACACGCGCCCCTCGCATATGCCGACACGCCCCCACAGCGTGACCTGGGCGCCGGGTGACGCGTTGGTCAAGAGAGATTGACCAAAACGGGCCGCGTGTGAACGGTGTCTGCGGCCCGATCCGCCCTTCAGCACCGGTTCGAGAGGCTTCTTCATGGCCGACCACGCCACCCACGACGCCCAAGCCCGGGCCAGCCTGCACCTCCTGGTACGGGACATCGAGCGGGTTCGCCGGCAGGTGGATGCTCTGCGTACGCTCACCGCCCAGCTCGGCAACGTGTACCGCCCGCGCCGCTCCGGTCCCTCCACGGGCTTCGTCGTCTACGGCCGGGCACCCGCGCCCACCGTCCGCCTCGCGCAGGAGCTGCGGGACAGCGTGGAGACGCTGGTCACCGCCGCCGTGGACTTCGACCGCTCGCTCGGTTTCTCATGGGACGCGGTCGGCTCGGCGCTCGGCGTCACCAAGCAGGCCGTGCACCGCCGTTACGGTGCCCGGCGGGCGCAGTCCGCCGAGTCCGCGGAGCCGCTGGCCGAGGGGACGGCCGCCCGGCCCCTGGGGCCGCTGCCCACCGTGCCGGCCGCCCGCTCGGTGCCGCCGCAGCCGGTGCGCGAGGAGGCCCAGGCCGCGGCCGGCGGAGCCCCGGGCCGCTCGCTCGGGGAGGCTCCCCGCTCCCCCGCATTCCCCGGTCCGCGCAACGGCTGACCCGTGTCCCGCCGCCGGGACGCCGACCCCCGACGGCCGGCCGCCGCCGCTCGCCGCCCCTGAATCCGCCCCCGGCGGGATGACCCTCGCGTCTCCCGCCGGGGGCTTCGGCGTTCCCGTGTCCGCGTGCGTGGTGCGGCCTTCGCCGCCGGTCCGGTCAGCCGATGTCCGGCGGGTCGATGCGGACCCGCACCGCGTCGGCCGCCGCCACCCCCCGCGCCATCCGGGCCGCCTGCGCCGCTTTCAGGGCGGTCGCCAGGGCCGCGCCGCTGCCCGGCGGGACGCGGACCAGCGCCCGTTCCCCCGGGGACCGCTCCCCGCGCCGCCCGGGTATCGGGACCGGCCCCAGGATCTCCGCGTCCGGCGGCAGCCCGGCGCCCGCCAGGAAGGCCTCCACCGCCTCGCCCCGCCCGGCCACGGCCGCCATCCGCGAGACCGGCGGGAAGCCGAGCTGGGCCCGCTCCGCGAGCTCCCGTACGGCGTGGCCCACCGGGTCCCACCGCACGAGCGCCTGGACCGGCCGCAGCGTCGGCTCGGCGACCACCACGACCTGCCCGTCCCCGCGGACCAGCGAGGCGGCCCCGATCCACCGCCGCAGCGCGTCCTCACCCGCCCGCAGGTCGGGCCGGGTCAGCATCGCCCAGCCGTCGAGGAGCAGCGCGGCCGCGTACCCGGCGCCGGCCGCCACCGGCTCGGCGCCGGGCGTGCACACCACCAGCGCCGGCCGGTCGGGCACCTCGTCGAGGACGTGGTCGCGCCCGGAAGTCCGTACGGGCACGGCCGGGAAGGCCCGGCCCAGCTCCTCGGCCGTCCGCCGGGCTCCGACCACCTGGGCGCGCAGCCGGAACGAGCCGCACTCCTCGCAGTGCCAGGACGGCTCGCCCCGCCCGCACCACCCGCAGTGCAGTTCCCGCTCGTCGGGGGCCTCCAGCGGGCCCGCGCAGACCTTGCAGCGGGCGGGCGTCCGGCACCGCTCGCAGGCGAGCCGGGGCACGTAGCCCCGCCGCGGCACCTGGACGAGCACGGGCCCGGTCTTCAGACCCTCCCGTACGGTCTCCCACGCCAGGCTCGGCAGTCGTGCGGCGCGGGCCGCCTCGTCGCGGGCGAGCTGTTCGTCGCCCACGGTGCGGATCCGGGGCGCGCAGGCCCGTACCGTCTCGCGGCTGGCGACCAGCGGCCGGGCCCAGCCCGACTCGACCAGCTGCGCGGCCTCCACCGTGCAGCTCGTGCTCCCGGCCAGGAAGGCGCAGCCGTCGCTGACCGCGCGCAGTTCCAGCACCTCCCGGACGTGCGGGAAGGGGGCGTTGTCATCGCTGTGGCTGGAGTCGCCGTCGTCCCAGACGGCGACCAGTCCGAGGTCCCGTACGGGGGCGAACATCGCCGCCCTGGTCCCGACGACGGCGCGCACCGAGCCCCGGCTCACGGCGAGCCACTGGCGGTAGCGCTTCTCCGGCCCCGACTCGGCGGTCAGCAGCGCGTGCCGCCCCTCGCCGAGCAGGGCGGTCAGCGCCGCGTCGACCCGGGCGGCGGTACGTCCGTCGGGGACCACGGCGAGGGCCCCGCGGCCGGAGGCCAGGGTGGCGGCCATGGCGCGGGCGAGTTCGTCGGCCCAGCCGGGGCCGGGCAGGGCGGTCCACACGGCGCGCGGGGCGGCGCCGGTGGCCAGGGCCCGCAGGAAGGCGGGCCCCGCCCCGTACCGCTCCCAGCCGGCGGGCTCGGGCGCGGAGGGCGGGGGCAGGGGCTCCGGCGAGGGCTTGGCCTCGGCGCGGGCGCTCCGTGCGGGCAGGGCGAGCTGGAGCACGTCGGCGAGGCTGCCGGCGTACCGGTCGGCGACGGCCCGGGCGAGGGCCAGCATGGCGGGGCTGAGCACGACCTCGGGCGAGACCACGTGCGCGAGGGCGGCGAGGGCTCCGGTGTAGTCGGACTCGGCGCGGCGCTCCACGATGAAGCCGTCGATGAGGCCGCCGCCCTCGCGGCGGCCGCCGTGCACCTGGTGGGAGCCGGCCCCGAACCGGACCCGGACGCGGACGCCGGGCTGCGCGGCCTCGGAGAGCTCCTCGGGGACGGCGTAGTCCCAGAGCTGGTCGAGGTGGAGCACGCCCTTGTTGACGAGGATCCGGGCGACGGGCAGCTCGGCCGCGAGCGCGGCCCCCCGCCAGGTGCGCGGCTTCGCCTTGGGCGCCTTGGCCTTCGCCTCGGCGACCATCTCCCGGATCAGCGCGAGCTGCTCCGGCGGGGAATCATTCGCGCTGCTCACATCAGCATTCTTACCAAACCCCACTGACAGCCGCGGCATGCGAACGGCCCCGGACCAGAGGGTCCGGGGCCGTTCGTCACAAGCGGTGGTGCTTACAGACCGGCGGCCGCGCGCAGGGCGTCGACGCGGTCGGTGCGCTCCCAGGTGAAGTCCGGCAGCTCACGGCCGAAGTGGCCGTAGGCGGCGGTCTGGGCGTAGATCGGGCGCAGCAGGTCCAGGTCGCGGATGATCGCGGCCGGGCGCAGGTCGAAGACCTCGCCGATCGCGTCCTCGATCTTCTGGACCTCGACCTTGGCGGTGCCGAAGGTCTCCACGAAGAGACCGACGGGCTCGGCCTTGCCGATCGCGTACGCGACCTGGACCTCGCAGCGCGAGGCGAGACCGGCGGCGACGACGTTCTTGGCGACCCAGCGCATCGCGTACGCGGCGGAGCGGTCGACCTTGGACGGGTCCTTGCCGGAGAAGGCGCCGCCACCGTGGCGGGCCATGCCGCCGTAGGTGTCGATGATGATCTTGCGGCCGGTCAGGCCGGCGTCGCCCATCGGGCCGCCGATCTCGAAGCGGCCGGTCGGGTTCACCAGCAGGCGGTAGCCCTCGGTGTCGAGCTTGATGCCGTCCTCGACGAGCTGGGCCAGCACGTGCTCGACGACGAACTCGCGGATGTCCGGGGCGAGCAGCGAGTCCAGGTCGATGTCCGAGGCGTGCTGCGAGGAGACCACGACGGTGTCCAGGCGCACGGCCTTGTCACCGTCGTACTCGATGGTGACCTGGGTCTTGCCGTCGGGGCGCAGGTACGGGATGGTCCCATTCTTGCGGACCTCGGACAGCCGGCGGGAGAGCCGGTGCGCGATGTGGATCGGGAGCGGCATGAGCTCGGGGGTCTCGTCGCAGGCGTAGCCGAACATCAGGCCCTGGTCGCCGGCGCCCTGCTTGTCGAGCTCGTCCTCGTCGCCCTCGACCCGCTTCTCGTAGGCGGTGTCGACACCCTGCGCGATGTCCGGGGACTGGGCGCCGATGGACACCGACACGCCACAGGAGGCGCCGTCGAAGCCCTTCTTCGAGGAGTCGTAGCCGATCTCGAGGATCTTCTCCCGGACGAGCTGCGCGATCGGCGCGTAGGCCTTCGTCGTCACCTCGCCGGCGATGTGCACGAGACCGGTGGTGATGAGGGTCTCCACGGCCACGCGCGAGGTCGGGTCCTCGGAGAGGAGCGCGTCGAGGATCGTGTCGCTGATCTGGTCAGCGATCTTGTCGGGGTGGCCCTCGGTCACGGACTCCGAGGTAAACAGACGACGGGACACAACGCTCCCTGGGGTTGCAGCGGCTGCTGGCTGATCATTTGGCGGAACCACATCGGGGGCTGCGCCCGATCACGTTCCTTATGCAGTTTATCGGTCGCCACCGTTTCCGGGACCACCCGTCTCGCCTTATGGGAGCCGTGTGACCTGCGGCACCTCATTCTGACCCACGGAGGTGATCAGGAGAAGGGCAATCGGCTCAGGCGCGTCGCGGCTGCAGCCGGACGGCCACCTGATCCCAAATGGCTTCAGCCAGCGCCTCCTTCGGTCCATAGGGCACCTGAATCTCCGGCCCTTCAGAGGCCAGGATGACAGCCTCGTTCTCCTCGGAACCGAAGGTTCGCGCCTCGCCGACCTCATTCACGACGAGAAGATCACATCCCTTGCGAAGGAGCTTGGCCCGGCCGTTGGCCAAGACGTCGTCGGTCTCGGCGGCGAACCCCACCACCACCTGCCCGTCCCGGGCCCGGTCGGCCGAGATCTCGGCGAGAACGTCCGGATTCCGCACGAGGGCGACCGGCGCGGGATCCTGCCCGTCCTTCTTCTTGATCTTTCCGCCCGCGTACTCGGCGGGCCGGAAGTCGGCCACGGCGGCGGCCATCACCACGACGTCGGCGTCCGCGGCCGCCTCGAGCACGGCCTCCCGCAGCTGCACGGCCGTCCCCACCCGCACGACGTCCGCCCCGGCCGGGTCGGCCAGCGCGGTGTTGGCGGCCACCAGGGTGACGCGGGCCCCGCGGGCGACGGCCGTACGGGCGAGCGCGTAGCCCTGCTTGCCGGAGGAGCGGTTGCCGAGGAAGCGGACCGGGTCCAGCGGCTCCCGCGTGCCGCCCGCACTGATCACCACGTGCCGCCCCACGAGGTCCGGCTCGTCCACGCCGCGCGCCAGGACCCTGCGGCACACCTCGTAGATCTCCGCCGGGTCGGGCAGCCGCCCCTTGCCGGTGTCCTTGCCCGTGAGCCGGCCGACGGCGGGCTCGATGACGAGGGCGCCGCGCCGGCGCAGGGTGGCCACGTTCTCCTGGGTGGCGGGGTGCTCCCACATCTCGGTGTGCATGGCGGGGGCGAAGACCACCGGACATCGCGCGGTGAGCAGCGTGTTCGTGAGCAGGTCGTCGGCGAGCCCGTGGGCGGCCTTCGCCAGCATGTCGGCGGTGGCCGGGGCGACGACGACGAGGTCGGCGGACTGCCCGATGCGCACGTGCGGCACCTCGTGGACGGTCTCCCACACCTCGGTGGAGGCCGGGTTCCCGGACAGGGCGGCCCAGGTCGCCTCGCCGACGAAGTTCAGGGAGGCCGCGGTCGGCACCACCCGCACGTCGTGGCCGGACTCGGTCAGCAGGCGGAGCAGCTCGCACGACTTGTAGGCGGCGATCCCGCCGCTGACCCCCAGCACGACCTTCGGCTTACCCACCACGCACTCCCCTTCGAGCCTTGTCCACGTTCACCGTCGCTCCCCATGACACACCACAGGCCCGGCAGATGTTCTGCCGGGCCTGTGGTGAAAGGATTTCTCGCGCCTTACTGGGCCGGGGCCTCGATGGCCTCGGAGGTCAGCAGACCCGCGTTGATCTCGCGCAGCGCGATCGAAAGCGGCTTCTCGTGGACGTGGGTGTCCACCAGCGGGCCGACGTACTCCAGCAGGCCCTCACCGAGCTGCGAGTAGTACGCGTTGATCTGACGCGCGCGCTTGGCCGCGTAGATCACGAGGCTGTACTTCGAGTCTGTGGCCTCGAGCAGCTCGTCGATCGGCGGGTTGATGATGCCCTCGGGCGCAGTGATGGAAGAGGACACGCTCTACCTTCCGAAGAATGTGGGAAAGATCGAATCGATCAAGATCCGCTCGATCATGAAAAATCGACCAACGAATCAGACGACTTCCATCAAGGCTAGCAGCTCACGCGCCACGTCCTCGACGGAGGTGTTGACCAGGGTGGTGTCGAACTCCGACTCGGCAGCGAGCTCGATCTTGGCGGAGGCGAGCCGGCGCTCGATCACCTCGGCCGATTCGGTGCCGCGGCCGGTGAGCCGGCGGACCAGTTCGTCCCAGCTCGGCGGTGCCAGGAAGACGAGCTGGGCGTCGGACATCGACTCGCGGACGAGCCGTGCGCCCTGGAGGTCGATCTCCAGCAGTACCGGCTCGCCGCTGTCCAGGCGTTCCAGCACCGCGCCGCGCGGTGTGCCGTAGCGGTTGCCCGCGAACTCGGCCCACTCCAGCAGCTCGCCGTTGGCGATCAGCTTGTCGAACTCGTCGTCATTGACGAAGAAGTAGTGGACTCCGTGTCGCTCACCGGGCCGCGGCTTGCGGGTGGTGGCCGACACCGAGAGCCATACCTCGGGGTGAACCTTGCGCATATGCGCGACGACCGTGCTCTTGCCGACCCCTGAGGGGCCGGAGAGCACGGTCAGCCGCGGACGAACCTCTGCTGCCATAGAGCGATTATCCAGGTTCTCGGGACTGCCTGAGAACGCCGGGAGAACTTCAGTCGACGCCTTAGGCGCCGGTGCTGCCGAACTCGCGCTCCAGAGAGGCGATCTGGTTGGAACCGAGACCTCGGACACGCCGGGACTCGGAGATGCCGAGACGCTCCATGATCTGCTTGGCGCGCACCTTGCCCACGCCGGGCAGAGACTCCAGCAGGGCGGAGACCTTCATCTTGCCGATGACGTCGTTCTCCTGGCCCGTCTTGATGACCTCTTGGAGCGAGGCGCCGGAGTGCTTGAGTCGATTCTTGACCTCGGCCCGCTCCCGGCGAGCCGCGGCGGCCTTTTCGAGCGCGGCTGCGCGCTGTTCAGGGGTAAGGGGCGGAAGAGCCACGCCTACGTCACCTCGGATGTCGAACTGTCGGATACGGACCGGTGGGCAGCCCGAAGGCACCACACCTGGCGAGCTCCCGAACAGCGATGGAAACGCGTTCGCTGCACGTTCACTCTGCTCGGAGACTAGCGGCCAACACCGCTCCAGTCAGCGAGAACGGACGAAAAGTCCTGGTCAGCCTCCACTGAACCGTACATCACGGACAAAATACCTCTGTTTTGTCCGATGAAGAGCGTTCGAGTTTCGCCAAGAAGTGCGAGAGGCCGCGCCGCAAGAGACGCGGGCGGCCTCCACGGACGGTCGATTACGCGGTGACGGCCTCGCCGATCTCGTCGGCGAACCGGCGCGCGGAGTCGCGCAGCGCCGTGACGTCCGGGCCGTGCTTCAGGACGCCCCGCGACACGTTCGGGACGACGTTGCGCACGGCCTTGCCGAACACCGCCGGCAGATCCGCCGCCGTCGCGCCCTGCGCGCCGATGCCGGGGGCCAGCAGCGGCCCGTTGATGTCCAGGTCGAAGGAGGACAGGTCGCCCAGCGTGGCACCGACCACCGCGCCGAAGGACCCCATCGGAGCGGCGTCCGCGTTCTCCGCCGCCAGGTGCGCCAGCATCGTCGCGCCGATGGTCCGGCCGTCCTCCCGGACCGCCCGCTGGACCTCCGCGCCCTCCGGGTTCGAAGTCAGGGCGAGCACGAACAGGCCGGCCCCCGAGGCGCGGGCCAGGTCCACCGCGGGCTTCAGCGAGCCGTAGCCCAGGTAGGGGGAGACCGTCAGCGCGTCCGAGAACAGCGGCGAGGCCGGGTCGAGGAAAGCAGAGGCGTACGCGGCCATGGTCGAGCCGATGTCGCCCCGCTTGGCGTCCATGACGACCAGGGTCCCGGCCGCCCGGGCGTCCGCCACGGTCTGCTCCAGTACGGCCACGCCCCTGGAGCCGAACCGCTCGAAGAAGGCCGCCTGCGGCTTGAAGACCGCCACCGACTCCGCGAGCGCCTCCACGACGGTGCGGGAGAACCGCTCCAGGCCCGCGATGTCGTCGGACAGGCCCCACTGGGCCAGCAGCTCGGCGTGCGGGTCGATGCCCACGCACAGGGGTCCGCGGGTGTCCATCGCCTGGCGCAGGCGGGTGCCGAACGGGGTCACAGGGCTCACTTCGCGGCCTTTCGGGTCTCGGCGCCCACCGCTTCGGCGAGCGTCGCGTACGGGCTGACGGCCAGGCGCGCGGCCAGGCCCTTGTGGATGGCGCGGGCGTAGCAGGGGCCCTCGTAGATGAAGGCGCTGTAGCCCTGGATCAGCGTGGCGCCGGCCAGGATCCGCTGCCAGGCGTCCTCGGCGTTCTCGATGCCGCCGACCCCGACCAGGACCAGCCGGTCCCCCACACGGGCGTACAGGCGGCGCAGGACCTCCAGCGAGCGCTCCTTGACCGGGGCGCCGGACAGTCCGCCGGTCTCCTTCACGAGGGACGGGGAGGACTTCAGGCCGAGCCCCTCCCGCGCGATCGTGGTGTTCGTCGCGATGATGCCGTCGAGGCCCAGCTCCAGGGCCAGGTCGGCGACCGCGTCGACGTCCTCGTCGGCCAGGTCGGGGGCGATCTTGACCAGCAGCGGGACCCGGCGGTCGGTCACGGTGCGGTCCGCGGCCTCCCGGACGGCCGTGAGCAGCGGCCGCAGCGACTCGGTGGCCTGGAGGTTGCGCAGGCCCGGGGTGTTCGGCGAGGAGACGTTCACGACGAGGTAGTCGGCGTGGCGGGCGAGCCGCTCGGTGGAGGCGACGTAGTCCGCCACCGCCTCTTCCTCCGGCACGACCTTCGTCTTGCCGATGTTGACGCCGACGACCGTCTTGAAGACGGGCCGGCGGGCCGCCAGGCGGTCCGCCACGGCCGCGGAGCCCTCGTTGTTGAAGCCCATGCGGTTGATCAGCGCGCGGTCCGGCACGAGGCGGAACAGCCGCTTCTTGGGGTTGCCGGGCTGCGGCTCGGCCGTGACCGTGCCGATCTCGACGTGGTCGAAGCCAAGCATCGACATGCCGTCGATGGCCACGGCGTTCTTGTCGAAGCCCGCCGCGAGGCCGAAGGGGCCGTGCATGCGCAGGCCGAGGGCCTCGGTGCGGAGCTCCTCGTGGCGGGGGGCG
Organism: Streptomyces sp. NBC_00207; assembly: GCF_045160965.1. Lineage (NCBI taxonomy): Bacteria > Bacillati > Actinomycetota > Actinomycetes > Kitasatosporales > Streptomycetaceae > Streptomyces > Streptomyces sp. NBC_00207. The sequence goes on from NZ_CP130715.1 coordinate 2,365,816, forward strand.
AGGTAGGCCGCCACGAAGGTGCGCAGCACGGGGGTGCGGGCCGCGAGGCGGATCCAGCGGAAGGCCGTGTAGTGGGCCTTCTCGGGGTCCATCCGCTTGAAGACCAGGTTGAAGAAGAGTTCGTACATCGTCGAGAGGATCCCTCTGCGCTCATGGAAAGGGGGACACCCGTCGTGAAACCGGTGTCCCCCCTCCCGTTTCCGGGCTGTACGGGTTGTACGGACTGATCAGTCGCGGGCCGCGGTCAGGTGCTCCGCGTGCTCCTGGAGGGAGCGCACGCCCACGTCGCCGCGGTTGAGCGCGTCGATGCCCTGGACGGCCGCGGCGAGTGCCTGGACCGTGGTCAGGCAGGGGACGCTGCGGGCCACGGCCGCGGTGCGGATCTCGTAGCCGTCGAGGCGGCCGCCGGTGCCGTACGGGGTGTTGACGATCAGGTCGACCTGGCCGTCGTGGATCAGCTGGACGATGGTCTTCTCGCCGTTCGGGCCCTCGCCCTCGCTGAGCTTGCGCACCACGGTGGCGTTGATGCCGTTGCGGCGCAGCACCTCGGCGGTGCCGGAGGTGGCCATCAGCTCGAAGCCGTGGGCGACGAGCTCGCGCGCCGGGAAGATCATCGAGCGCTTGTCGCGGTTGGCGACGGAGATGAACGCCCGGCCCTTGGTGGGCAGCGGGCCGTAGGCGCCGGCCTGCGACTTGGCGTAGGCGGTGCCGAAGACGGCGTCGATGCCCATGACCTCGCCGGTGGATCGCATCTCGGGGCCGAGGACGGTGTCCACGCCGCGGCCGTGGATGTCGCGGAAGCGCGACCACGGCATGACGGCCTCCTTGACGGAGATCGGCGCGTCGATCGGCAGGGTGCCGCCGTCGCCGGTCTTCGGCAGCAGGCCCTCCTCGCGCAGCTCGGCGATGGTGGTGCCGAGCGAGATGCGGGCGGCGGCCTTCGCGAGCGGGACGGCGGTCGCCTTCGAGGTGAAGGGGACGGTCCGGGAGGCGCGCGGGTTGGCCTCCAGGACGTAGAGGATGTCGCCCGCCATCGCGAACTGGATGTTGATCAGGCCGCGGACGCCGACGCCCTTGGCGATGGCCTCGGTGGAGGCGCGCAGGCGCTTGATGTCGTAGCCGCCGAGGGTGATCGGGGGCAGCGCGCAGGCAGAGTCGCCGGAGTGGATGCCGGCTTCCTCGATGTGCTCCATGACGCCGCCGAGGTAGAGCTCGTGGCCGTCGTAGAGGGCGTCGACGTCGATCTCGATCGCGTCGTCGAGGAAGCGGTCGACCAGCACGGGGCGGGTCGGGGAGATCTCGGTGGACTCGGCGATGTACGACTCCAGCCGGGCCTCGTCGTAGACGATCTCCATGCCGCGGCCACCGAGCACGTAGGACGGGCGGACGAGGACCGGGTAGCCGATCTCGTCGGCGATGGCCTTCGCACCCGTGAAGGTGGTGGCGGTGCCGTGCTTGGGGGCCGGCAGGCCCGCCTCGGCGAGGACCTGTCCGAAGGCGCCGCGGTCCTCGGCGGCGTGGATGGCCTCGGGCGAGGTGCCGACGACGGGCACGCCGTTGTCCTTGAGCGCCTGGGCGAGACCCAGGGGGGTCTGGCCGCCGAGCTGGACGATGACACCGGCGATGGGGCCGGCCAGCGACTCGGCGTGGACGATCTCCAGCACGTCCTCGAGCGTCAGCGGCTCGAAGTACAGGCGGTCGGAGGTGTCGTAGTCGGTGGAGACGGTCTCCGGGTTGCAGTTGACCATCACGGTCTCGTAGCCGGCGTCGCTGAGCGCGAAGGAGGCGTGGACGCAGGAGTAGTCGAACTCGATGCCCTGGCCGATGCGGTTCGGGCCGGAGCCCAGGATGATGACCGCGGGCTTGGTGCGCGGCGCGACCTCGGACTCCTCGTCGTACGAGGAGTAGAAGTACGGGGTCTTCGCGGCGAACTCGGCGGCGCAGGTGTCGACCGTCTTGTAGACCGGGCGGACGCCGAGGGCGTGCCGGACCTCGCGGACGACGTCCTCGCGCAGGCCGCGGATCTCGGCGATCTGGGCGTCGGAGAAGCCGTGGCGCTTGGCCTCGGCGAGCAGCTCGGGGTAGAGCTTGTCGGCCGCCGTCAGCTCGTCCGCGATCTCCTTGATGAGGAAGAGCTGGTCGACGAACCAGGGGTCGATCTTCGTGAACTCGAAGACCTCTTCCTGGGTGGCGCCGGCGCGGATGGCCTGCATGACGGTGTTGATGCGGCCGTCGGTCGGGCGGACCGCGGTGCGCAGCAGCTCGTCCTTGTCGCCCGGGTCGCCGACGAAGGTGAACTGCGAGCCCTTCTTCTCCAGGGAGCGCAGGGCCTTCTGGAGCGCCTCGGTGAAGTTGCGGCCGATGGCCATGGCCTCGCCGACCGACTTCATGGTGGTGGTGAGGGTGGCGTCGGCGAGCGGGAACTTCTCGAAGGCGAAGCGCGGGGCCTTGACGACGACGTAGTCGAGGGACGGCTCGAAGGAGGCCGGCGTCTTCTCGGTGATGTCGTTGGGGACCTCGTCGAGCGTGTAGCCGATGGCCAGCTTGGCGGCGATCTTGGCGATCGGGAAGCCGGTGGCCTTGGAGGCGAGCGCCGAGGAGCGCGAGACGCGCGGGTTCATCTCGATGACGATGACGCGGCCGTCGGTCGGGTCGATCGCGAACTGGATGTTGCAGCCGCCGGTGTCGACGCCGACCTCGCGGATGATCGCGATGCCGATGTCGCGCAGCCGCTGGTACTCGCGGTCGGTCAGCGTCATCGCCGGGGCGACGGTGATCGAGTCGCCGGTGTGGACGCCCATCGGGTCGAAGTTCTCGATGGAGCAGACGACGACGACGTTGTCCTTGGTGTCGCGCATCAGCTCCAGCTCGTACTCCTTCCAGCCGAGGATGGACTCCTCCAGGAGCACCTCGGTGGTCGGGGAGAGCGTGAGGCCCTGGCCGGCGATGCGGCGCAGCTCGTCCTCGTCGTGGGCGAAGCCGGAGCCGGCGCCGCCCATGGTGAAGGAGGGGCGCACGACGACGGGGTAGCCGCCGAGGGTGTCGACGCCCTTGATGACGTCGTCCATGGAGTGGCAGATGACCGAGCGGGCGGACTCGCCGTAGCCGATCTTGGCCTTGACGGCTTCGACCACGCCCTTGAAGAGGTCGCGGTCCTCGCCCTTGTTGATGGCCTCGACGTTGGCGCCGATGAGCTCGACGCCGTACTTCTCCAGCACACCCTGCTCGTGCATGGAGATCGCGGTGTTGAGCGCGGTCTGGCCGCCGAGGGTCGGGAGGAGCGCGTCGGGGCGCTCCTTCGCGATGATCTTCTCGACGAACTCGGGGGTGATCGGCTCGACGTACGTGGCGTCGGCGATCTCCGGGTCGGTCATGATCGTCGCGGGGTTGGAGTTGACCAGGATGACCCGCAGGCCCTCGGCCTTGAGGATGCGGCAGGCCTGGGTGCCGGAGTAGTCGAACTCGGCGGCCTGTCCGATGACGATCGGGCCGGAGCCGATGACCAGGACGGACTGGATATCGGTGCGCTTAGGCACGCTCGGCCTCCATCAGGGATACGAAGCGGTCGAAGAGGTACGCGGCGTCGTGCGGGCCGGCAGCCGCCTCGGGGTGGTACTGGACGGAGAAGGCCGGCTGGTCGAGCAGCTGGAGGCCTTCGACGACCTGGTCGTTCAGGCAGACGTGGGAGACCTCGGCGCGGCCGTAGGCGGTCTCCGAGACCTTGTCGAGGGGCGCGTCGACGGCGAAGCCGTGGTTGTGCGCGGTGACCTCGACCTTGCCGGTGGTGCGGTCCTGCACCGGCTGGTTGATGCCGCGGTGGCCGTACTTCAGCTTGTAGGTGCCGAAGCCGAGCGCGCGGCCCAGGATCTGGTTGCCGAAGCAGATGCCGAAGAGCGGCGTCTTGCGCTCCAGCACGCCCTGCATGACGGCGACGGGGCCGTCGGCGGTGGCCGGGTCGCCCGGGCCGTTGGAGAAGAACACGCCGTCCGGGTTGACCGCGTACACGTCCTCGACGGTGGCGGTGGCGGGCAGCACGTGCACCTCGATGCCGCGCTCGGCCATCCGGTGCGGGGTCATGCCCTTGATGCCGAGGTCGACGGCGGCGACGGTGAAGCGCTTCTCGCCGATCGCGGGGACGACGTACGCCTCCTTGGTGGCGACCTCGGCGGAGAGGTTCGCGCCCTTCATCTGCGGCTGCGACTGGACCTTGGCCAGCAGGGCCTCGTCGCGGATGCCCGTCCAGGCGTCGCCGGAGAAGATGCCGACGCGCATGGCGCCGCGCTCGCGCAGGTGGCGGGTCAGGGCGCGGGTGTCGATGCCGCAGATGCCGACGACGCCCTGCTTGACCAGCTCCTCGTCCAGCGAGCGCTGCGAGCGCCAGTTGGAGGGGACGCGTGCGGGGTCGCGCACGACGTAGCCGGCCACCCAGATGCGGGAGGACTCGGGGTCCTCGTCGTTGACGCCGGTGTTGCCCACGTGCGGGGCGGTCATCACGACGACCTGCCGGTGGTACGACGGGTCGGTGAGGGTCTCCTGGTATCCGGTCATGCCGGTGGAGAACACGGCCTCGCCGAAGGTCTCCCCCACAGCGCCGTAGGCACGGCCGCGGAAGATCCGACCGTCCTCCAGGACGAGTACGGCGGGAGCTTTGGCTGCTCCCCTGGTGGAGGTCGTCATCGTTCGGCGCCTTCCGTCGTGATGGATGAGTTCATGAGATTGATGGCTTCGACCCAGGCGGCGTGTTCGGCCGCGCGGTCGGAGCGGAATCCGGAGTCGATCAGCTTGTCGCCGTGCGCCCAGGTGACGACGAGCAGACCGCCCTCGGTGAGTACCTTGCCCGCGATTCCCTTGTCGAGGCGGGCGCCGCGCAGCTGCGCGGCCGGTACGAAGAAGTCGTTGGCCCCCGGTCGGACCACATCGAGGCCCGCATCGGTGAGCGTGAGCTCGACCCGGCTGCGCAGGCCCAGACCATGGGCGACGATCCGGTCGAGCCACTGCCCGGCGGTGGTGGACCCGTGGTACCGGCCGGTCAGGGCCAGCCGGTGCTCGGGAAGACCGTCGGGGGCGGCGGGCAGCTCCGGCAGATCGTTCTGCAGAGCGCCGCGCCATTTCCAGCCCTGCCGCATCAGCCAGTACACGAACGCGATGAAGACGATCAGGCCGATCACCCACGCCATGCGGGCACCGAAGCTGGTCACCTCCGCCGACTGTCGTTCGGCGGCCTCGGCGGCCAGTTGGATTACTGCAGGTGTCACGCCAGTTTCCCGTCCACGACCGTTGCCCGGCCCCGCAGGAAGGTGTGAGTGACGCGCCCCGGCAGCTCACGGCCCTCGTAAGGCGTGTTGCGGCTGCGGGAGGCGAAGTGTGCGGGGTCCACGACACCACGGTACGAGGTATCGACCAAGGTCAGGTTCGCGGGTTCACCTGCCGAGACGGGACGGCCGTGGTTCTCCAGGCTGCCGATGCGCGCCGGGGCGAAGGACATCCGCTCGGCGACGCCCGCCCAGTCGAGCAGTCCGGTCTCCACCATCGTCTGCTGGACGACGGAGAGCGCGGTCTCCAGGCCGACCATGCCCATGGCGGCGGCGGCCCACTCGCAGTCCTTGTCCTCGTGCGGGTGCGGGGCGTGGTCGGTGGCGACGATGTCGATCGTGCCGTCGGCGAGCGCCTCGCGCAGGGCGAGCACGTCGCGCTCGGTGCGCAGCGGCGGGTTGACCTTGTAGACCGCGTTGTACGAGCGCACGAGCTCCTCGGTGAGGAGGAGGTGGTGGGGGGTGACCTCGGCGGTGACGTCGATGCCGCGGGACTTGGCCCAGCGGACGATCTCGACGGAGCCGGCGGTGGAGAGGTGGCAGATGTGGACGCGGGATCCGACGTGCTCGGCGAGGAGGACGTCGCGGGCGATGATCGACTCCTCGGCGACGGCCGGCCAGCCGCCCAGGCCGAGCTCGGCGGAGACGATGCCCTCGTTCATCTGGGCGCCCTCGGTGAGGCGGGGCTCCTGGGCGTGCTGGGCGACGACGCCGCCGAAGGCCTTCACGTACTCCAGGGCGCGGCGCATGATCACGGCGTCGTCCACGCACTTGCCGTCGTCGGAGAAGACGGTGACGCGGGCTGCGGAGTCGTGCATGGCGCCCAGCTCGGAGAGCTGCTTGCCCTCCAGGCCGACGGTGACGGCGCCGATGGGCTGCACGTCGCAGTAGCCGGACTCCTTGCCCAGGCGCCAGACCTGCTCGACGACGCCGGCGGTGTCGGCGACCGGGAAGGTGTTCGCCATCGCGAACACGGCGGTGTAGCCGCCGGAGGCGGCGGCGCGGGTGCCGGTGAGGACGGTCTCGGAGTCCTCGCGGCCGGGCTCGCGCAGGTGGGTGTGCAGGTCGACGAGGCCGGGGAGGAGGACCTGGCCCTCCGCCTCGATGACGTGGACGTCCTCGGCGGAGAGGTTCAGACCACTCCAGTCGATTTCGCCCTGCCGGGCGGTGGCGGCGATGGTCTCGCCGTCGATCAAGACGTCCTGCGCCTCGCCGCCGAGTACCTTCGCGCCACGGATAAGGATCTTGCTCATGGTTACTTGCTCTCCTCGGTGCGCGCGGCGGGGGTGGTGGTGACGGCGGGCTCGGAGCCTCCGAGCAGCAGGTACAGGACGGCCATCCGGGTGGAGACGCCGTTGGCGACCTGCTCGACGGCCGTGCAGCGGTCGGAGTCGGCGACCTGGGCGGTGATCTCCATGCCGCGGTTCATCGGGCCGGGGTGCATCACGATGGCGTGCTCGGGCATCTTCGCCATGCGGTCGCCGTCGAGCCCGTACCGGCGGGAGTACTCGCGCTCGGTCGGGAAGAAGGCGGCGTTCATGCGTTCGCGCTGCACACGCAGCATCATCACCGCATCGGACTTCGGCAGCACCTCGTCGAGGTTGTACGAGACCTCGCAGGGCCAGGTCTCGACGCCGATCGGGACGAGCGTGGGCGGGGCCACCAGGGTGACCTCGGCGCCGAGGGTGTGCAGCAGGTGGACGTTGGAGCGGGCCACGCGGCTGTGCAGGACGTCGCCGACGATGGTGATCCGGCGGCCGTTCAGGTCCTTGCCGAGGCCGGCGTCGCGGCCGACCAGGCGGCGGCGCATGGTGAAGGCGTCCAGCAGGGCCTGGGTGGGGTGCTCGTGGGTGCCGTCGCCGGCGTTGACCACGGCGGAGTCGATCCAGCCGGAGGTCGCGAGCCGGTAGGGGGCGCCGGAGGCGTGGTGGCGGATGACGACCGCGTCGGCGCCCATGGCCTCCAGCGTCAGCGCGGTGTCCTTCAGGGATTCGCCCTTGGAAACGGAGGAACCCTTGGCGGAGAAGTTGATGACGTCGGCGGAGAGCCGCTTGGCGGCCGCCTCGAAGGAGATCCGGGTGCGGGTCGAGTCCTCGAAGAAGAGGTTGACGACCGTGAGACCGCGCAGGGTGGGCAGCTTCTTGATCGGCCGGTCCGCGACGCGGGCCATCTCCTCGGCGGTGTCGAGGATCAGGACGGCGTCGTCGCGCGTGAGATCGGCGGCCGAGATGAGGTGGCGCTTCATCTGGATGGCTCCGTAGGTCGGGAGGGCAGGCAGGCGGACTGACGGGCAGAGTGCGGGCGGGCAGGGCAGGCCTCGGCACGGCCCCCCGTCGGGGGCCGTTGCGTGTAAGGGCTACAGCCCTGCTGCCTGGGCGGTCCGCTGGCCGAGCAGCACGGCGTCACGGCCGTCCTCCTCCTGGAGCTGGACCTTGACGGTCTCCCGCAGCGACGTGGGGAGGTTCTTGCCGACGTAGTCGGCGCGGATCGGCAGTTCGCGGTGGCCGCGGTCGACGAGGACGGCGAGCTGCACGGCGCGCGGGCGGCCGAGGTCGCCGAGGGCGTCGAGCGCGGCGCGGATGGTGCGGCCGGAGAAGAGCACGTCGTCGACGAGGACGACGAGGCGGCCGTCGAGGTCGTCGCCGGGGATCTCGGTGCGGCCGATCGCGCGGGCGGGCTTCATCCGCAGGTCGTCGCGGTACATGGTGATGTCGAGGGAGCCGACCGGGATCTTCGTGCCGGTGATCTCTTCGAGCTTGGCGGCCAGCCGGCGGGCGAGGTACACGCCGCGGGTGGGAATGCCGAGGAGCACCACGTCGTCGGCGCCCTTGGCGCGTTCGACGATCTCGTGGGCGATGCGGGTCAGGACCCGCGCGATGTCCTGCGCTTCGAGTACGGGGCGCGTGGAATCGGAGTGCTGCTGAGTGTCCATGAAAAGGACCTCCTTCTCCGCCTCACGGGACGGACCTTAAAGGACGTCTGATGTACGTGTCCCACGGTACCAGGGTGCGGCCGGTCGTCGGGCACCGACCTGGTGCGCAGGGGCTCTCACGGGGCTGCTGGGGCCCCTCTTGAGGGGGCGGTGAAGACCATTCGGCTTGACGCATCCAAGTAACGCTGCGTAACCTCACAGTGAGTTACCAGCCGCGCGGCGGAGCCGCACGTGGTCAATGTCGTCACAGCGTCCATGTCGTCACAGCGTCACAGCGTCCGGGAGCGTTATGTCCAGCGAATACGCCAAACAGCTCGGGGCCAAGCTCCGCGCCATCCGCACCCAGCAGGGCCTTTCCCTCCACGGTGTCGAGGAGAAGTCCCAGGGCCGGTGGAAGGCCGTGGTGGTCGGGTCCTACGAGCGCGGGGACCGCGCCGTGACCGTCCAGCGCCTTGCCGAGCTGGCGGACTTCTACGGGGTTCCGGTGCAGGAACTGCTGCCGGGCACGACTCCCGGCGGGGCTGCCGAGCCGCCGCCGAAGCTGCGCCTCGACCTGGAGCGCCTGGCGGGCGTTCCGGCCGAGAAGGCCGGCCCGCTGCAGCGTTACGCGGCGACGATCCAGAGCCAGCGCGGCGACTACAACGGCAAGGTGCTGTCGATCCGCCAGGACGACCTGCGCACCCTGGCCGTGATCTACGACCAGTCCCCCTCGGTCCTCACCGAGCAGCTGATCAGCTGGGGCGTGCTGGACGCGGATGCGCGCCGTGCCGTGGCGCACGAGGACATCTAGTCCCCGGTTCCAGGACCAGCAGAAACGTTACCGGCGGGTGCCGGGAACCCGAGAGGGTTCCCGGCACCCGCCGGTTTTCGTTGTCCCGGAAAAGCGGAGGGGCCGCAGCGCGTGCGCTGCGGCCCCTCCGCTGTGCCGAACCGCCGGAGGCTACTCGCGGCGCAGGCTCGGCTTCAGGTCCTTGAACCGGGCCAGCAGCCCGTTCACGAACGAGGGCGACTCGTCCGTCGAGAATTCCTTGGCCAGCTGGACGGCCTCGTCGATGGCCACGGCGTCCGGGGTGTCGTCCACCCAGATCAGCTCGTAGGCACCGAGCCGCAGGATGTTCCGGTCGGCGACCGGCATGCGGTCGAGCTCCCAGTCCACGGCGTAGGTGACGATCAGGTCGTCGATGCGGTTCACCTTGTCGGCGTACCCCTCGACGAGATCCATCGTGAAGGCGCTGACCGGCGGCTGCCGGTCGTCCGACCGCGAGTGGCGGATCCAGTCCGCGAGGACCTCGCGCACGGGCACGTCGCGCTGGTCCGCCTCGAAAAGGATCTGGAAGGCGCGCTTGCGCGCATTGCTCCGAGCAGCCACGGGTTAGTTGCTCTTCCGGCCGAGGTAGTCGCTGGTGCGGGTGTCGACCTTGACCGTCTCGCCGGTGGTGATGAAGAGCGGGACCTGGATCTCGTAGCCGGTCTCCAGCGTGGCGGGCTTGGTGCCACCGGTGGAGCGGTCGCCCTGGACGCCCGGGTCGGTGTGCTGGATCTTGAGCTCGACCGCGGCCGGGAGCTCGACGTAGAGCACCTCGCCCTCGTGCTGGGCGACGGAGGCGGTGAAGCCCTCGATCAGGAAGTTGGCGGCGTCGCCGACGGCCTTGCGGTCGACCATCAGCTGGTCGTAGGTGTCCATGTCCATGAAGACGAAGTAGTCGCCGTCCATGTACGAGAACTGCATGTCGCGGCGGTCGATGGTGGCCGTGTCGACCTTGACGCCGGCGTTGAAGGTCTTGTCGACGACCTTGCCCGAGAGCACGTTCTTGAGCTTGGTGCGCACGAAGGCCGGGCCCTTGCCGGGCTTGACGTGCTGGAACTCGACGACGGACCAGAGCTGGCCCCCGTCGAGCTTCAGCACCATGCCGTTCTTGAGGTCGTTCGTGGAAGCCACGGTTGCGGAATCTCCTGCACTGGAAGACCACGGGTGCGCGCACAGCCCGGCAGAGCGGGCTAGAGCGCGAGCAGCTCCTTGGTCGTAATGGTGAGTAGCTCGGGACCGCCGTCCGCCTCGGGGCGTACGACGAGCGTGTCATCGATCCGGACACCTCCCCGGCCCGGGAGGTGAACCCCCGGTTCGACGGTGACCGGCACGCAAGCGTCCAGTTTACCCATTGCCGTAGGTGCAAGCTGCGGGTCCTCGTCGATTTCGAGGCCCACGCCGTGTCCGGTCCACGGAGCGAGGGCTTCCGAGTGGCCCGCGGAGTCCAGGACGGAGCGTGCGGCATGGTCCACGTCGCGGTACGCGGCACCGGGCAGCAGGGCCTCGCGGGCCGCCCGCTGGGCGGTGAACACGAGGTCGTACAGCGCGATCTGCCAGTCCGCGGGGCTGGTTCCGATGACGAAGGTCCGGCCGATCTCGCACCGGTAGCCGCGGTAGTTGGCGCCGAGGCAGACCGAGAGGAAGTCACCCTCCTCCACCCGGCGGTCGGAGGGCCGGTGCCGGGAGCGGCCCGAGTGCGGGCCGGTGCCGACGGAGGTCGGGAAGGCGGGACCGTCCGCCCCGTGGTCGACGAGCCGCCGCTCCAGCTCCAGGGCGAGGTGGCGTTCGGTGCGTCCCACGAGGATGGATTCCAGCAGCTCGCCGAGGGCCTGGTCGGCGATCTCGGCGGCGATCCGCAGGCAGGCGATCTCCTCCTCGTCCTTGACGAGGCGCTGCTGCTCCACCGCGGTCCCGAGGTCGGCGAGGCGCAGTTTGGGCGCCACCGAGCGCAGGGCCCGGTGCCGGCCGACGGTGAGGTGGTGTTCCTCCACCGCGAGGGAGTCGGCCCGTACGCCGGCGGCCATGTCGGCGGCCGCGACGGCCGGGTCGGCGCCCGGGTTCCCCAGCACGGAGACCCTCAGGTGCTCGTCGAGGCGCCCCTCGTCCGCCTCGCCGGTGGGCGCGCCGGAGCAGAACATCACGTCTTCGGTGGGCCCGACCAGCAGTACGGCGCCGAGCGGGGACGCTCCGGAGAGGTAGCGGACGTTCGCCGGACGCGTGATCAGCGCGGCGGCGTTCCCCGCGGCGGCGCATCGGTCGCGAAGCAGGCCCCGGCGGGCGGCGTACACGTCTGACATGTCTTCGAGCGTACGAGCGCCCCGCGGATCCGGCCTGGTGAGCGCGTCCGGACGGGGCGCGGCCGGCCGCCCCTACTGCCCTGTCAGGGCCCGGGCCAGCACCTCGTCCAGGGCGCGTGCCGTGCCCTCGACGTCGAGTTGGGAGTTGTCGATGATGGGCAGGCCGGAGCCGTACCAGCCGGCCATCCGGCCGTGGATCCGCGCGACCTCCTCGTCGGAGAGGCGGCGGTTGCCGGAGCGGTGCGCGTTGCGCTCCAGGACGATCTCCAGGCCGGGCAGCAGCACCACCGGCAGCAGCGTGGGCCCCACGTGCCTCTTCCAGCCGCCCAGCCCGACCACGGGCCGGTCGGGGAAGACGGCGTCGTCCAGGATGCAGGAGATCCCGTTCGCCAGATAGTTGCGGGCGGCGAAGCCGCAGGTCCGGCGGGCGAGCCGGTACTGGGCCTCGGAGTGCTCGTTCCAGCCCGCCTGCGGGTCCGCGAAGCCCGAGCACACCCACTCCCGGACGTCGTCCAGGCTGATGTGGGCCGTCGGCACGGGCCGGGTGCCGGCCCAGTGCCGCGCGACGGTGGTCTTCCCCGCGCCGGCCGGGCCGATCAGCAGGACGGCGAGCACGGCCGCTCCGGTCCCCGCCACCGCGGGCGGCAGCGGGATGTGCCCGGTGGCCTCCGGCACGGGTGGCACCGAGTACGGGGGCGGCGGGGGCTGGTGCCCGGGCTGCGGCCGGGGCGCGCCCGGCCAGCCCTGCGCCGGGGGTATGGGCGGCTGCGGGGGCGCCGCCGGGTGGTGTCCCGGCTGTCCCCAGCCCGCTCCCCCGCCCCCCACTCCTTGGTGCATCCGCTGCCACTCCGTCTCGTTCCGGCGACTGATGCGAGAACGTTATATGACCGCAGAGGTCAGAGCGTCCACCAGCACCGCCAGGCAGAGTGTCAGCTGGAGATCTCGTCCGCCAGTGCGCGCAGCGCGAGCCGGTACGAACCGATGCCGAAGCCCGCCACCGTGCCGGTCGCCACGGCCGCGATGACCGAGGTGTGCCGGAACTCCTCGCGTGCGTACGGGTTCGAGATGTGCACCTCGATCAGCGGCGCCGTGCGCTGCGCGGCCGCGTCCCGCATGGCGTACGAGTAGTGGGTGAAGGCCCCCGGGTTGATGACCACGGGGATCTTCCCGTCCGCCGCCTCGTGCAGCCAGCGCACGAGCTCGCCCTCGTCGTTGGTCTCCCGGACCTCGACGTCGAAGCCGAGCTCCTCGCCCAGGGTGCGGCAGCTCTCGACCAGTCCGGCGTACGAGGTGGCCCCGTACACGTCGGGCTCGCGCGAGCCCAGCCGGCCGAGGTTCGGACCGTTCAGCACGAGCACCGGGCGGCTCACGCGGACACCTCCCCGTAGGCGGCGATCAGGTGCGCCGGGTCGGGGCCCTCCAGGACGGTCGGCTTGGCCAGTCCGTCGAGGACGATGAAGCGCAGCAGGTTGCCCCGGGACTTCTTGTCGACCTGCATGGTCTGGAGCAGCTTGGGCCACTGGTCGCCGCGGTAGGTGAGCGGCAGCCCGACGGCGGCGAGGATCTCCTTGTGCCGGTCGGCGGTCGCGTCGTCGAGCCGGCCCGCGAGCCGGCCGAGTTCGGCGGCGAAGACCATGCCGACCGAGACGGCCGCGCCGTGCCGCCACTTGTAGCGCTCGTTCTTCTCGATGGCGTGCGCGAGGGTGTGGCCGTAGTTGAGGATCTCGCGCAGCCCCGACTCCTTGAGGTCGCTGGAGACCACGTCGGCCTTGACCTGGATGGAGCGCACGATGAGCTCGGCGGTGTGCGGGCCCTGCGGCGTGCGGGCCGCCTGCGGGTCCTCCTCGATCAGGTCGAGGATCTTCGGGTCGGAGATGAATCCGGCCTTGATGATCTCGGCGAGGCCGCTGACGTAGTCGTTGACCGGCAGCGAGTCCAGCGCCGCGAGGTCGCACAGCACACCGGCCGGCGGGTGGAAGGCGCCCACCAGGTTCTTGCCCTCGGCGGTGTTGATGCCGGTCTTGCCGCCGACGGCGGCGTCCACCATCGCGAGGACGGTGGTCGGTACGGCGACCCAGCGCACCCCGCGCAGCCAGCTGGCCGCGACGAAGCCCGCGAGGTCGGTGGTGGCTCCGCCGCCGACGCCGACGATGACGTCGGTACGGGTGAAGCCGGACTGGCCGAGGGCCTTCCAGCAGTAGGCGGCGACCTCGATGGTCTTGGCCTCTTCGGCGTTCGGCACCTGGATGGCGACCGCCTCGTAGCCCTGCTCGGCGAGGTCGTCGCGCAGCGCCTCACCGGTCGAGGCGAGCGCCTCGGGGTGGATCACGGCGACCCGCTGGGCCTTCGTACCGATCAGGGAGCCGAGCTCGCCGAGCAGTTGCCGCCCGACGAGCACGTCGTACGCGTCGTGTCCGGCGCTCGCGCCGACCTGGATCCGCGTCACCTGGTCTGTCATACGTCCTTCATCTCCAGAGCGTCGAGGACCGCCTGGGCGACCTCTTCGGGGGTGCGGTCGTCGGTGGCCACCACGACGCGCGCGACTTCGGTGTAGAGGGGGCGCCGCGCGTCCATCAGCTCGCGCCACTGGCGGCGCGGGTTGACGGCGAGCAGCGGGCGCGCGGCGCCGAGGCCCACGCGCCGTACGGCTTCCTCGACGTCCATCGACAGGTAGGCGACGGGCAGGCCGGTGAGCAGCTTGCGGGTCCCCTCGTCGAGGACGGCGCCGCCGCCGAGGGCGAGGACTCCGGTGTGCTCGGCGACGGCGGCGGCGACCGCCTCCCGCTCCAGCTGACGGAAGTACGGCTCGCCCTCGTCGACGAAGAGGTCGGAGATCTCCCGGCCCTGGGCCGCGACGATGTCCGCGTCGGTGTCCCGGTAGGGGACGCCGAGCCGCTCGGCGAGCAGCGCCCCCACCCTGGACTTGCCGGACCCCATGGGGCCGACGAGGACGACCAGTGGTCCGCCCGTCACCGGATCTGCAGGTTGTCGAGGTACGACCGGACGTTGCGGCGGGTCTCCGGGACCGAGTCGCCGCCGAACTTCTCGACGACGGCGTCGGCCAGCACGAGGGCGACCATGGCCTCGGCCACGATGCCCGCGGCCGGGACGGCGCAGACGTCGGAGCGCTGGTGGTGGGCCACCGTCGCCTCTCCGGTCGCCACGTCCACGGTCGCAAGCGCCCGCGGGACGGTCGCGATGGGCTTCATCGCGGCCCGGACGCGCAGCAGCTCACCGGTGGTCAGACCGCCCTCGGTGCCGCCGGCGCGGCCGGAGGTGCGCTTGAGGCCCTCGGGGGTGGAGACGATCTCGTCGTGCGCCTTGGAGCCGGGCACGCGGGCGAGCTCGAAGCCGTCACCCACCTCGACTCCCTTGATGGCCTGGATGCCCATGAGGGCGCCGGCCAGGCGCGCGTCGAGGCGGCGGTCCCAGTGCACGTGCGAGCCGAGGCCGACGGGGACGCCGTAGGCCAGCACCTCGACGACGCCGCCGAGGGTGTCGCCGTCCTTGTGGGCCTGGTCGATCTCCGCGACCATCGCCTTGCTCGCGTCGGCGTCGAGGCAGCGCACCGGGTCGGCGTCGAGCTTCTCGACGTCGGCCGGGGTCGGGTAGACGCCGTACGGGGCCTTGGCCGCGGCCAGTTCCACCACGTGCGAGACGATCTCGATGCCGGCGACCTCCTTGAGGAAGGAGCGGGCGATCGCGCCGAGGGCGACGCGGGCGGCGGTCTCGCGGGCGCTGGCGCGCTCCAGGATCGGCCGGGCCTCGTCGAAGCCGTACTTCTGCATGCCCGCGAGGTCGGCGTGGCCGGGGCGCGGGCGGGTGAGCGGCGCGTTACGGCCGGTGTCCTTGAGCAGCGAGGGGTCCACCGGGTCGGCCGACATGACCGTCTCCCACTTGGGCCATTCGCTGTTGCCGACCATGACGGCCACGGGCGAACCCAGCGACAGGCCGTGCCGGACGCCGCCCAGGAAGGTGATCTCGTCCTGCTCGAACTTCATCCGGGCACCGCGGCCATAGCCGAGCCGGCGCCGGGCCAGGTGGTCGGCCACCAGCTCGGTGGTGACCGGGACGCCGGCGGGAAGGCCCTCCAGCGTCGCTACCAGTGCCGGTCCGTGCGACTCCCCGGCGGTCAGCCAACGCAACCTGCTCAACGATGCTCCTCATGCTCGCGCCTGGTACAGCGACGGCGCGATCAGGGTGCGCGGCCCGGACCCGCCTCACCCGAATCCTCCCATGTCCGGAGCGGTTTCCCGGGCCCCGGTCCAGCTATCGGACGCCCGGCCGGTCAGCGGACCCGGCTGCGGCGCCCGCGGAGCCAGCTGATCCCCGTCCACACGCCGACGGAACCTATGAGTCCGAAAACGGTGGCCTTGGCCCAGAGGGGCAGGTCTCCGAAGGCCACCCTGACGAGGCTGAACAGCGCGAAGGGGAGGTCCCACTTCGACGCGAGTACCTGCTCCGTGTCCGCCCCGCCCATCCCGTCCCCCTGTGAATATGCAGGTGAACAGCCTAACGGGTGACATTACCGGCGAGTATCCGATTTCCCGCCAAGATCGTCGGAATTGGCGGGATCTCCCTGCGGTGCCGGAACCTCAGTGGGATCCGGCCAGGGCCGCGAGGCCCGCGCGCCGCATCACCTCGAGCGGCGCCGGGGAGCGGCCGGTCATCTGCTCGACCTGGAAGACCGCCTGGTGCACGAGGAGGTCCAGGCCGCCGAGGAGCCTGCCCTCGCGCTGCGACCAGGCGGCGGCGAGGGCCGTGGGCCAGGGGTCGTAGAGGACGTCGAAGAGGGTGCCCGGGGCATCGGGCACGGCGGCGGCCAGTTCGTCGGTGGCCCCGGCCGGGGTGGTGGCGATGACCAGGGGCGCGGCGAGCGCTTCGGCCGCCTCGGACCAGTCGGCCGTGCGGACGGGGACGCCGAGCCGCTCGCCCCACTGCCGCATCTCGTCGGCGCGCCCCCGCGAGCGGACGTACACCGTGACCTCGCCGGAGCAGATCCGGGAGAGCGCGGCCAGCGCCGAGGAGGCGGTGGCTCCGGCGCCGAGGACGGCGGCCGAGGACACCTTCTCGACGCCGCGCTCGTGGAGCGCGGCGACGATGCCGGGGATGTCCGTGTTGTCACCGAGGCGCCGGCCGTCCCCCGTGAGGACGACGGTGTTGACCGCCTCGACCGAGGCGGCCGTGTCGCTGATGCCGTCCAGGAGCGGGATGATCGCCCGCTTGAGCGGCATCGTCAGCGACAGCCCGGCCCACTCGGGCCCGAGTCCGGCGACGAACTCCGGGAGCGCGGCCTCGTCGATCTCGAAGCGGTCGTACGACCAGTCGTCGAGGCCGAGCTCCCGGTACGCGGCGCGGTGCAGCACTGGTGAGAGGGAGTGCTCGATGGGCGAACCCAGCACCGCGGCCCTTATGCGTGACATGTCCTGCTATCCGCCGTTCTTCTGCTTCTGCCGTTCCTGGAACTCGGCGACGAGCTTGAGGTGCTCGTCGTAGGTCTTGGTGAAGGTCGTCGTGTTGCCGTCGACCGACACGAAGAACATCCAGCCGCCGTGATCCGGGTTGAGCGTAGCGGTCAGCGCGTCCAGCCCCGGGTTCCCGATCGGGCCGACGGGCAGCCCCTTGATGAAGTGCGTGTTGTAGGGGTTGTTGAACGCCTGGGCTTCCTTGAGGTTGAAGTTGATCTCGCTCTGGTTCTTGACGTAGTTGTACGTCGAGTCGAACTCGATCTTCTGGTTCGTGACGTCGTTGGTCTTCTTCATGCGGTTGTAGACGACCTCGGACATCTTGCGGAAGTCGTCGTGGTTCTTGCCCTCGGCGTTGACGAGGCTGGCGACCGTGACCACCTGGAGCGGGTTGTCCAGACCCAGTTCCTTGGCCTTGCCCTCGACGCCCAGCTCCGTGTACTTGGCGGTCGCGTTCTTGACCATCTCCTTGAGCAGGGACTCGGGAGTGCTGTCCTTGCCCAGGTCGTAGCGCGTCGGGTAGAGGAAGCCTTCGAGCGGGTCGATCAGCTTCGGGTCGTTGCCCGCCCAGGCAGGCAGGCCGAGGTTCTTGGCCTCGCGCAGCGCGATTTCCTTGGTGGTGCCGGCGGGCTTGCCCAGCTTCTTGTCGATCGCGTCGTACACCTTGGTGTTGCGCATGCCCTCGGTGACGGTGATGACGTTGAGCTTGGACGGGTCGATCATCAGCGCGACGGCGGCCGCAGCCGACATCTTCTTGTTCATCGGGTAGGTGCCGGGCTGGATCAACTTGCCCTTGGGGTTGTTGTTCGCGGCGTCGACGAAGGCCTGGGCGCTGGCGACCACGCCGGCGTCCTTGAGAATGCGGCCCATCTGCCCCAGGAGCGCGCCCTTGGGGATCTCCACGTCGACCAGCTCGTCCGTGCCCTCGCCCGCGAAGTCCTCGGCGGCGCCGAACCTGGCCTTGAGGTAGCTGTAGCCGTAGTAGCCGCCACCGCCGACCACGCCGATGATGACGACGGCGGCGATCAGGCAGGCCATGCCGCTGCGCTTCTTCTGCTTGCCGCCCTTCGAGCGGCCGCCGCGGCTACCGTCGCCGGGCTCGTCACCGTCGTCGTCGCCGTCGCGACCGCCGCCGGCGAGGAAGCCGCCCTCGGGCTCCTCGGCCTCCTCCTCGGCCGGTTCCGGCTCCAGGTGGCGCCGGCCCGGGGGCTGCGGCGGCGGGTAGGCCTCGGGCGTGGTGTAGAGGTCGGGGGACTCACCGGGGTAGCCGGAGACGGACTGCTGCGCATACGGGTCCGCGCCCACGTAGGGGTCGGCCTGCACGGCGGCCGCGTACTGGCCCTGGCCGGTGTCCCAGCCCTGGGTGTCGTACACCGGCTGCTGGGGGTGGGGCTGCGCCTGCTGCGGGGCATAGGCCTGCTGCGGGGCGTAGGCCTGCTGCTGGGCGTACGCCTGCTGCTGCAGGGCATAGGCCTCCTGCTGCGCGGCGTACTGCTGCTGGTCCGGGTACTGCTGCTGGTACTGCTGTTGCTGGTACTGCTGCTGCCCGTACTCCGGGTACTGCTGCTGGTACTCCTGGGGGTACTGCTGCTGGTACTGGGGCTCCTGTGGGTACTCCTGCTGGGGCGCACCGCCGTAGGGCACCTCGCCCTGCTGGGTCTGGTGCCCGGTCCACCCCTGGTCCCCGTACAGGGGATCCTCGGGGTGCCAGGGTTCGGGGCCACGGCCCCGGCCATACTCAGTCATCGGTCCCCTAGAGCCGCGAGACGGAGGCCACGGACTCCGTCGTCCGTGGCACCCGGTTCCGCCTCTTTGACGGTGGGCGACGGCTGTTCGAATGCCGTCTCATCGCGCGGAACGTTACCGTATCGCGATCAGACAACCACTTCGACGCACTCACCGGGCGGATTACCTGATACCCGTTCGGTCTCAAGAGCGTTCTGAAGGATCACCACAGCGGCTGCCTGATCGATGACCGACCGGCCCTTTTTGGCGTTCTTCCCGGAGGCCCGAAGTCCCTGTGCGGCGGTGACCGTGGTCATCCGCTCGTCGACCAGACGGACCGTCACCGGCTTGATGCCCTTGGCGAGTTCGTTCGCGAAGGCACGCACCTTGGCCGCCGCCGGCCCCTCCCGCCCGCTGAGCGAGCGGGGGAGGCCGACCACGACTTCGAGGGGCTCGTACTCCTCGACGAGCTGCCGCAGCCGCCGGTGGGCGAAGGGGATGTCCCGGCCCGGGACGGTTTCCACCGGTGTGGCGAGCACCCCGTCGGGGTCGCACGAGGCGACCCCGATCCGGGCGTCCCCGACGTCGATGGCGAGCCGGCGGCCGCGGCGCAGCGTCATCGTCAGGCCGTCTCGACGACGAGGCGCTCGACGGCGCTGATGGCCTCCGGGATGGCGGCCGGGTTCTGGCCGCCGCCCTGGGCGACGTCCGGCTTGCCGCCACCGCCGCCGCCGAGGGTCTTGGCGGCCGTACGGACCAGGTCGCCGGCCTTGAGGCCGCGCTCGCGGGCCGCCTCGTTGGTGGCGATGACCGTCAGCGGGCGGCCGCCCGCCACGGTGAACAGGGCCACGACCGCCGGACGGTCGCCGGGGATCCGGACGCGGACGTCGAGGACCAGCTTGCGCAGGTCGTCGGCGCCGATGCCGTCCGCCACCTGGCCGACGACGAGGGCGACGCCGTGGATGTCCTGGGCGTTCGCGGCGAGACCGGCGGCGGCCTGCAGGACCTTCTCCGCGCGGAACTTCTCGATCTCCTTCTCGGCGTCCTTCAGCTTGCCGAGCATGGAGGCGATCTTCTCCGGCAGCTCCTCCGGACGGCCCTTGACCAGCTCCTGGAGCTGGGCGACGACCGTGTGCTCCTTGGCGAGGAAGTTGTACGCGTCCACGCCCACGAGGGCCTCGACGCGGCGCACGCCGGAGCCGATGGAGGACTCGCCGAGCAGCTTCACCAGGCCCAGCTGGGAGGTGTTGCCGACGTGCGTGCCGCCGCACAGCTCCTTGGAGAAGTCGCCGATGGTGACGACGCGCACGCGCTCGCCGTACTTCTCGCCGAACTCGGCGATGGCGCCCTGCTTCTTGGCCTCGTCGATGCTCATGATCTCGGCGGTGACGTCCAGCTCGCGCGAGAGCACGTCGTTGATCTTCTGCTCGACGTCGGTGAGGACCGAGCCGGGAACGGCGTTCGGCGAACCGAAGTCGAAGCGGAAGCGGCCCGGGGAGTTCTCCGAACCGGCCTGGGCGGCGGTCGGGCCGAGGGCGTCGCGCAGCGCCTGGTGGGTCAGGTGGGTGGCCGAGTGGGCGCGGGCGATGGCCCGGCGTCGCTTGACGTCGATGGCGGCGTACGCGGAGGCACCCACCGTCACCTCGCCGACCTGGACGGAGCCCTTGTGCACGGAGACGCCGGGGACGGGCTGCTGGACGTCGCGGACCTCGATGACGGCGCCCGTGTCGAGCTTGATGCGGCCCTGGTCGGCGAGCTGGCCGCCGCCCTCCGCGTAGAAGGGGGTGCGGTCGAGGACGACCTCGACCTCGTCGCCCTCGGAGGCGGCGGGCGCGGAGACGCCGTTGACCAGGAGGCCGACGATGGTGGACTCGCCCTGGTTGGTGGCGTAGCCGGTGAACTCGGTGGCGCCGGCCCGGTCCGCGATCTCGCGGTACGAGGAGACGTCGGCGTGGCCGGTCTTCTTGGCCTTGGCGTCGGCCTTGGCCCGGTCGCGCTGCTCCTGCATCAGGCGGCGGAAGCCGGTCTCGTCCACGGAGAGGCCCTGCTCGGAGGCCATCTCCAGGGTGAGGTCGATCGGGAAGCCCCAGGTGTCGTGGAGCAGGAACGCCTTGTCGCCGGAGAGGACGGTGCCGCCGGCGGCCTTGGTCTCGCTCACGGCGGTGTCGAGGATGTTCGTGCCGCCCTTGAGGGCCTTCAGGAAGGCGGCCTCTTCGGCGAGCGCGACGGTCTCGATGCGCTTGCGGTCGGTGACCAGCTCCGGGTACTGCTGCCCCATCGTGTTGATCACGACGTCGACGAGGTCCTGGACGACCGGGCCGGTGGCGCCCATGAGGCGCATGTTGCGGATGGCGCGGCGCATGATGCGGCGCAGCACGTAGCCGCGGCCCTCGTTGCCGGGGGTGACGCCGTCGCCGATGAGCATGGTCGAGGTGCGGATGTGGTCGGCGACCACGCGCAGCGAGACGTCCGTGCCGTGCTCGGCGCCGTACCGCACGCCGGTCAGTTCGGTGGCCCGGTCCATGACCACGCGCAGGGTGTCGGTCTCGTACATGTTCTGCACGCCCTGCAGGATCATCGCGAGGCGTTCGAGGCCGAGACCCGTGTCGATGTTCTTCGACGGCAGGTCACCGAGGATCGGGAAGTCTTCCTTCCCGTCGCCGGCGCCGCGCTCGTACTGCATGAAGACCAGGTTCCAGATCTCCACGTAGCGCTCGTCGTTGACGGCCGGGCCGCCCTCGACGCCGAACTCGGGGCCGCGGTCGTAGTTGATCTCCGAGCACGGGCCGCAGGGGCCCGGGACGCCCATGGACCAGAAGTTGTCCTTCTTGCCCAGACGCTGGATGCGCTCGGCCGGCACGCCGATCTTCTCGCGCCAGATCTGCTCGGCCTCGTCGTCGTCGAGGTAGACGGTGATCCAGAGCTTCTCCGGCTCGAGGCCGTAGCCGCCGTCCGCCACGGAGCTGGTGAGCAGCTCCCAGGCGTACTTGATGGCGCCTTCCTTGAAGTAGTCGCCGAAGGAGAAGTTCCCGCACATCTGGAAGAACGTGCCGTGGCGGGTGGTCTTGCCGACCTCTTCGATGTCCGGCGTACGGACGCACTTCTGCACGCTCGTGAGCGTCGGCGCCGGAGGCTTGACCTCGCCCAGGAAGTAGGGCTTGAACGGCACCATGCCCGCGGGCACCAGCAGCAGAGTCGGGTCGTCCGCGATGAGCGACGCCGAAGGGACAACGGCGTGACCGCGCTCCTCGAAGAAGCTCAGCCAGCGGCGGCGAATTTCAGCCGACTCCATCAGTGGTCCTCATTCCGGTCGTACGAAAACGTTGGTCGGTGGGTGGTGTGGTCGTTCTCGATGGCCCGCAGCCGCCGCGGCCCGGGAAGGGCGGTGACGTTGTCGGGCCGGTCGGGGTCCTGGTGGAGCCCCAGTGCGTCGTTCAGCTCGTCCTCGCGCTGCGTCATTCCCGCTTTGACGTCGAGGGCGAAGTCCTTGAGGCGGTGCCCCGCCTCCACGGCCTTGTCGGCCGCCTGGGCTGCGAGACTCTCCGGCGTCAGCTTCTTGAGCTGACGGTTGACCTTGGTGGTGGCCCACACGCCGGCGGCTGCGCCGGCGGTGAACCAGAAGGCTCGGCGGAACATCGGCGGTCTCAGCCCTTCTGCTTCCGGCGCCGGGCGGGCGGCACCGTACGGCCAACGATCACGTTACGTCGGGATGCCTTCGGCGGCATGCCGCCCGACGCCGCGGCATCCCCCTTGCCCAGCGCCTTGCGGACGCCGTAGCCGAAGGCCGCGACCTTCACCAGGGGCCCGCCGAAGGCGGTGGCCACGGTGGAGGACAGTGCGGAGGCGTTGGAGGTGACCTCCTGGACGTCGCTCGCGATGGCGTCGACCCGGTCCAGCTGGGTGCGCGCGGAGCGGACGGTCGTGGAGGCGTCGGCCAGCAGCGGAACGGCCTGGTCGGTCACGTCGGCCACCAGCTTGGTGGTCGCCTTGAGCACCTGGGCCAGCCTCACCAGCGCCACGGCGAGGAAGGAGATCAGGATGGCCCAGAAGACGGCCACGATGATCCCGGCCACCTCTACACCGGACACGTCACACCGCTCTCTGTCTGCGCCTGAACTGCCGGCTGCACCGATTCCCCAATGGTCCTCCGACCCTATCGCGCCGGGGATCCCCGGCCGTACCGGAATAGGGGGTCGGGAGGCACCGCCTTGAACGCAGCGCATCCGGACCAGTACCCTCCGTGTCCCATGCGACACAGACCCCTGCGAGACAGGCCCTGGGGCAATCTTCCCTCGGAGCTGGGCCGGTTCATCGGGCGGGGTGCCGAACTCGCCGAGCTGGGGCGGCTCCTGGACTCCTCCCGGCTCGTGACGGTGACCGGCGTGGGCGGGGTGGGCAAGTCCCGGCTCGTGCTCGCGGCCGCCCGGTCGGCCGCCGAGGCCGCGCAGGGGGCTTGGGGAGCGGAGGGGACGCTCGCGGCACGGGCGGCGCAGGAACGAAACGGCGACGGGGTGTGGCTGGCCGAGCTGGCCTCCGTACGGGATCCCGCGCTGCTGGAGCTGACCGTCTCCGAGGCGCTCGGGCTGACCGACCACACCACCCGGCCGCCCCGGACCGTCCTGGCCGAACACCTGGCCGGACGGCGGCTGCTGCTGGTCCTGGACGGCTTCGAGCAGCTGGTCGACGAGACCGCGGACCTGGTGGGGGATCTGCTGCGCCGCTCCCCCGGCCTGCGGGTGCTCGCGGCGGGCCGGCGCCCGCTCGCCCTGGACGGGGAGCTGGCCTTCCCGCTGGCCCCGCCGGTCCCGGAGGAGGCGCTGGCCCTGCTGGCGGCGCGGGCCGGCGCCGCCGATCCGGCCTTCGCGGTGACGGCGGCGAACCGGGACGTGCTGGTCGAGGTGTGCGAGCGCCTCGACGGGATCCCGCTGGCCCTGGAGCTGGCGGCGGCCCGGCTGCGGACCCTGTCCCCCGTGCAGGTGCTGGCCCGGCTGGAGGACCGCTTCGCGCTGCTGACGGGCGGGGCGCGCGGGGCGCTGCCCCGGCACCGGGCGCTGCGTACGGCGATCGGCTGGAGCCACGAGCTGTGCACGCCCGCGCAGCGGCTGTTGTGGGCGCGGCTGTCGGTGTTCGCCGGGCAGTTCGACCTGGACGCCGCCGAGTACGTGTGCGCGGGGGCGGACGTGCCGGTGGAGGACGTGCTGGACCTCGTCGGGGAGCTGCAGGACCAGTCCCTGCTGGTCCGCGAGGAGACGGCCGCCGGGGTCCGCTTCCGGATGCTGGAGACCGTACGGGTGTACGGGGCGGGCTGGCTGGAGGCGCTGGGCGACGCCCGGCGGCTGCGCAGGCGGCACCGGGACTGGTACATGGGGCTGGCGACCTGGTGCGAGCTGGACTGGTTCAGCCCGCGCCAGCAGGAGGTCGCCGCGCTGGTGGAGGCGGAGCTGCCGAATCTGCGGCTCGCCCTGGAGTGCTGCCTGGACGAGCCGGACGAGCTGCACCTGGGCCGGTACCTGGCGGGCACCCTGTGGTTCTACTGGGCGGGCTGCGGGCGGCTGACGGAGGGGCGGCACTGGCTGGACCGGACCCTGGAGCCCGCGGGCGGGGCGCTGACGGAGTACGAGAACTCGCGGCTCAAGGCCCTGTGGGTGCTGGGCTACGTCGCGGCCCTGCAGGGGGACGCGGCGGCCTCGATGAGCGCCCTGTACGAGTGCCGGGACGCGGCGGCGCAGAGCGGGAACGCCCTCGCCTCGGCCTACGCGGTGCACCGGCTGGGCTGCCTGGCGCTGGTCTCGGACGACATGGCCCGGGCCCGGGAGCTGCTGGGCGCGGCGCTGGAGCAGTACCGGGCGCTCGGGGAGCTCAACAGCAACGTGCTGATGTGCCAGGTGGAACTGGGGATGGCGCTGGCCTTCCTCGGTGACCTGCCCGGCGCGCTCACGCTGTGCCGCGAGGTCCGGGAGATCTGCGAGGAGCGCGGGGAGCGCTGGACGAAGGCCTACGCGCTGTACGTGCTCGCGTACGCGGCCCTGGACGAGGGGGACGCGCAGGAGGCCCGGCGGCTGCTCAACGAGTGCGTGGCGATCAACCACGCCTTCCACGATCTGGTCGGGCTGGTGCTCGCGCTGGAGCTGCTGGCCCTGGTCACGGTCGCGGAGGGGGATCCGGCCGAGGCCGCGCTGCTGCAGGGCGCGGCGGAGCCGATGTGGGGCGGGGTGGGGCTGCAGCTGTTCGGCTCGGGCTACTTCAACGCCCCGCGGCTGATGTGCCTGGAGCGGGCGGGCGAGCTGCTGGGCGCCGAGCGGTACGCGGCGTACGCGGCCGAGGGGCGGGAGCTGAGCCGCGAGGCGCTGGTCGGGCGGGCACAGTGTGGCCCCGGCGAGCGCGGGGGCGCGGCCCGGGTGTCCCGGCAGGCGGGACGGGGCGGGGCGGGCGGCCCGCGGAGGTCGCGCCGCGCGGCGGCGGCGGACCAGCCGTAGGCCGCGAGGCGGGCGCAGGCCGCGGGTCGGGCGCAGGCGGCGAACCGGCCGTAGGCCGCGGGGCGGCGCGGCCCGTGAACGGGAAAACCCGCCGCCCCCCGGAGGGGACGGCGGGCTGACCAGCCAGTGAGACTAGGCCTGCATCAGCGGGCGTAGTACTCGACGACGAGCTGCTCGTCGCAGATGACCGGGATTTCCTTGCGGTTCGGGTCGCGGTCCAGGCGGAAGGCCAGGGCCTTCAGGTTGACCTGCAGGTAGCGCGGGGTCTCGCCCTCGCCTGCGTAGCCACCCTCACGGGCAACCTGGAACGGAACCTTCTCGCGGCTGCGCTCGCGCACGGTGATGACGTCGTCCGGGCGGACACGGAACGACGGCTTGTCGACCTTGTCGCCGTTGACCTCGATGTGGCCGTGAACGACCATCTGGCGGGCCTGGTAGATGGTGCGGGCGATGCCCGAACGCAGAACCAGGGCGTCGAGACGACGCTCGAGCTCGACGACAAGCGCCTCGCCCGTCTTGCCTTCGGCCTTCTTGGCGCGGTCGTACGCGCGGGCCATCTGACGCTCAGAGATGTCGTACTGAGCGCGCAGACGCTGCTTCTCCAGCAGACGAACCTTGTAGTCCGAGTTCTGCTTGCGGCCACGGCCGTGCTCGCCCGGCGGGTAGGGGCGGGCCTCGAAGTACTTGACGGCCTTCGGGGTCAGCGCAATGCCGAGGGCACGCGACTTCTTGACCTTGGGTCGCTTCTGGTTCACGTGGAACCTACCTCCATGTAAGTTAGGTGAGGCTTACCTTAGCGAGGAGGACGTAATGTCTCGACCACATGGGATCCCCCTGCCCAGTGCGCAGCGCAGTCCGGATTCAGACGAAACAGAATCCGCTTGCGCCGACGATAAGCAAGGTCAGCCGCGTCCCAGGGAAGGCGTTCGGCAGCTCACCGGAGCCGAACGCGTACGAACCCTCGTAGAGTCCAACGCCTCAGTATCCCTCACGCTCATCGGTGCTCGTGACAGTCACGAGCACGAGGAGTTCGGGACAGGGATGCCGGCCGCGCGGACCGTCACCCCGGACGGGGACGTGATTCTCCTTGTTTCCGGGGAATCCGCGGCTGCCAGAGCAGCCGCTCACGCCCAGGACGACGACCTCACCGCCGTGATCGAGATCACGGACGTGGCGCCGGTGTCCGTCCCACATCGTATCCGAGGTCGCGCCTGGCTGGCCGGGTGGCTGACGCCGGTGCGCGGTGACGACCGCGCGGCCTGCGCGGCGCTGCTCGCGGAGCGCCACCCGGTGGGCGAGCTGTTGGGCCTGTCGGAGGCCTCGGACCTCCCGTACTCGGCCCGCCCGGCGTGGATGATGCTGCGGCTGGAGGTCGGCGAGATCTCGGTGGACGACCTGTGGGGCGCCGAGCACGTGGACCCGGAGGACCTGGCCGCGGCGGAGCCCGACCCGATGGTCGCCCACGAGAGCGAGCTACTGCAGCACCTGCACGCGGCCCACGGGGACCGGATCGGCGAGCTGTGCGGCCTGCTCGGCCCGCGCGGGGCCCGGGGCATGAGCGCCGTCCCCCTCTCCCTGGACCGCCTGGGCCTGCGCGTCCGCTTCACCGGCGCCGCCGCCGGCTCCTTCGACGCCCGCTTCGACTTCCCGGAGCCGGTGACGGACGTCTGCGGCCTGCGGCGGGCGATGCACACGCTCTTCTCGGCGGCCTCTCACTGAGGGCACGCGGCCGGCCGGCCCGGCCGGCTGCGCCTTGGCCGTCCCGGCGTCGGGCGGAAACCCGGCCCCCCGTCACTACACGGCGCTCCGCGCCCGCGCCTCAAACGCCGGCGGGGCTGGAGGTTTCAGCCCCGCAGCCGTTCCCGGACCTTTTCCACCACGTCCGCGTAGCGGGCTTCGGCTCCGTAGCGCGTCGGCTCGTAGTACCGCTTCCCGTGCAGCTCGTCCGGTGCGTACTGCTGCGCCGCGATCGCGCCCGGGACGTCGTGCGGGTACACGTACCCCTGCGCGTGCCCCAGCTTCGCCGCGCCCTTGTAGTGCCCGTCCCGCAGGTGCGCCGGGACCGTCCCCGCCAGCCCGGCCCGTACGTCGGCCAGCGCCGCGCCGATCGCGGTCGTGGCGGTGTTCGACTTCGGGGCCAGCGCCAGCGCGATCGTCGCGTGCGAGAGGGTCAGTGCGGCCTCCGGGAAGCCGATCATCGCCACCGCCTGGGCCGCGGCCACCGCGAGCGGCAGGGCCGTCGGATCCGCGAGGCCGATGTCCTCGCTCGCCGAGATCATCAGGCGGCGCGCGATGAACCGGGGGTCCTCCCCCGCGTCGATCATCCGGGCGAGGTAGTGCAGCGCCGCGTCCACGTCCGAGCCCCGGATCGATTTGATCAGCGCGCTCGCCACGTCGTAGTGCTGGTCCCCGTCGCGGTCGTAGCGGACGGCGGCGCGGTCGACCGCCTCCTCGACCGTCTCCAGGGTGATCTCCGTCTCGCCCTTGGCGATGGCCGATCCGGCCCCGGCCTCCAGCGCCGTCAGGGCCCGCCGGGCATCGCCGCCGGCGATCCGCAGCAGGTGGGCCTCGGCGTCCGCCGGCAGGGTCACCGCCCCGCCCAGGCCCCGCTCCTCGGTGAGCGCGCGCCTCATCAGCGCGCTCAGGTCCGCGTCCGTCAGCGGTTCCAGCGTCAGCAGCAGCGAACGCGACAGCAGCGGGGAGATGATCGAGAAGTACGGGTTCTCCGTGGTCGCCGCGACCAGCGTCACCCAGCGGTTCTCGACGGCCGGGAGCAGCGAGTCCTGCTGCGCCTTGCTGAAGCGGTGGATCTCGTCGAGGAAGAGGACGGTCTCCTTGCCGTAGCCGCCGGCCGCGCGCCGGGCGCCCTCGATGACCGCCCGTACTTCCTTGACGCCCGCGGTGATGGCGGAGAGCTCCACGAAACGCTTCTGCGTGGCCTGGCTGACCACATACGCGAGCGTGGTCTTCCCGATGCCGGGCGGGCCCCAGAGGATCACCGACGAGGCACCGGCCGGGCCGCCGGCCCCGTCCCCGACCAGCCGCCGCAGCGGCGACCCGGGCTTCAGCAGGTGCTGCTGGCCGACGACCTCGTCCAGGGTGCGCGGACGCATCCGGACGGCGAGCGGGGAACTCGCGGGGTCCTTCTCCTGGCGTTCTTCGGCAGCGGCGGTGAACAGGTCTGGTTCCACACAGGAAGCCTATGCGAGCCCACCGACAGGCCCGCCCCGCCGTCGAAAAGCGGTCAGGAGGTCCAGAAGTCCCACCAGCGGGTCAGGATCAGCATTCCGATGATCCCGACGTGCAGCACCGGCAGCACCCAGGTGAACTCGTCGAAGAAGCCCTTCAGCCAGCCCGGAGCAGGCAGCAGGCCCTCGCGGACGTTGTGCGAGGTGACGTACCAGAACATGAAGATCGTGGCGACCCAGGCCAGGCAGCACCACAGGCAGAGCGAGTTGATGTTGTAGAGCGACTGGTAGGTGAGCCAGGCGCAGAAGACGACGCCGAAGAGGGTGCCCGCGTTCAGCGTCAGCCAGTACCAGGGGCGGAACCGGGCCCCGGCCAGCAGGCTCATGCCGACGCAGATCACGATGCCGTAGGCGACCAGTCCGAGCATGGGGTTCGGGAAGCCGAAGACGGCGGCCTGGTCGCTCTTCATGATGTTGCCGCAGGAGACGACCGGGTTCAGGCTGCAGCCCGGCGTGAAGTTCGGGTCCTCCAGCAGCTTGAACTTGTCGATCGTGATCACCCAGGCGGCCAGCAGTCCGGCGGCCCCCGTGATCACCAGCAGCAGGGCCAGCGCCCGGCTGCCGCCGACGGTCCCCCGGGCGGTGTCCGCGTCCGTACCTCGTGTCGTCGTCATACCGCCCGCTCCACATCTACAAGGTCAACAAGCACCGGCCATTGTGCCGTACCAAGCTGTGGGTCCAGTGGGAAGAGGCGGGGTCCGCTGTGCGGACCCCACCTCTTCCCATCGGATGACGGCCGGATCAGGCCAGCTTCGCCCGCAGTACGTCGACCACCTCGGCCAGCGCCACCGGGCCCTGCTCGCCGGACTCCATGTCCTTGACCTGGACCACGCCTTCCGCCAGGTCCCGGTCGCCCGCGACGATGGCGAAGCGCGCACCGCTGCGGTTCGCATCCTTCATCGCGCCCTTGAGACCCTTGCCGCCGTACGACATGTCCGCGGCGACGCCCGCCTTGCGCAGCTCCGTCACCAGCCCGAACACCTTCGGCTTGGACTCGCCCAGGGCCACCGCGAAGACCGCCGTGGTCGCCGGGATGTCCAGCTCGATGCCCTCCGCCTCCAGGGCCAGCACCGTGCGGTCCACGCCGAGCGCCCAGCCCACCGAGGGCAGCGCCGGTCCGCCGATCATCTCGGACAGGCCGTCGTAGCGGCCGCCGCCGCCGACCGCGGACTGCGCGCCGAGACCGTCGTGGACGAACTCGAAGGTGGTGCGGGTGTAGTAGTCGAGTCCGCGCACCAGCTTCTCGTCGTCCTCGAAGGCCACTCCGGCGGCCGTGATCAGCTCGCGGACCTCCTCGTGGTACGCCTTGCAGGCGTCGCACAGGTAGTCGCGCAGCACCGGGGCGCCGACCAGCTGCTTCTGCACGTCGGTCCGCTTGTCGTCGAGGACGCGCAGCGGGTTGATCTCGGCCCGGCGGACGGTCTCCTCGTCGAGGTCGAGGCCGCGCAGGAAGGTCTGGAGCGCCTCGCGGTAGACCGGGCGGCACTCCTTGTCGCCGAGCGAGTTCAGCAGGATGCGGAAGTTCGACAGGCCGAGCGTGCGGTAAGCCTGGTCGGCCAGGATGATCAGCTCGGCGTCCAGCGCCGGGTCCTCGGCACCGATCGCCTCGGCGCCCACCTGCGAGAAGTGGCGGTAGCGGCCCTTCTGCGGGCGCTCGTAGCGGTAGTACGAGCCGGAGTACCAGAGCTTGGCCGGAAGGTTGCCCTGCTTGTGCAGGCTGGCCTCCAGCGCCGCGCGCAGCACGGAGGCGGTGCCCTCCGGGCGCAGGGCGAGGTTGGTGCCGCCCTTCGTGGTGAGGGTGAACATCTCCTTGGTGACGATGTCGGTGGACTCGCCGACACCGCGCGCAAAGAGGTTCACGTCCTCGAAGCCGGGCGTCTCGATGTAGCCGTACCCGGCCTTGCGCAGCGGGGCGGAGATCGCGTCGCGCACCGCGAGGTACTTCGCCGAGAACGGCGGGATCAGGTCGTACGTGCCCTTGGGGGCCTTGAAGGTGCTCACGGAAGTCTCGTCACATTCCTCGTCGTGGAGCGGCTGTCGGGTCCGCTGCCAGGCCGGCGGCGACCTCCCGCAGGTACGGGTTGGTCGCGCGCTCGCGGCCGATGGTGGTCTGGGGACCGTGGCCGGACAGCACCACGGTCGAGTCGTCGAGCGGCAGGCACACGCGGCCCAGCGACTCGAGCATCTCGGCGTGGGAGCCGCCGGGCAGGTCGGTGCGTCCGATGGAGCCGGCGAAGAGCAGGTCACCCGAGAAGAAGACCGGCGGGATGTCGGCCAGCTCGGGCATCCGGAAGGTCACCGACCCCTTGGTATGCCCCGGCGCGTGCGCCACGGAGAAGTCCATTCCGGCCAATTTCAGCGCGGCGCCGTCGGCCAGTTCGCGGACGTCGTCCGGCTCCCCCACGGTCAGCTCGCCCATGAGCGGCATCCCGATGGAGCGGCCGAGGGCCTTCTCCGGGTCGCTCATCATGTAGCGGTCCTCGGGGTGGATCCAGGCCGGTACGTCGTGTGCTCCGCACACCGGGACCACCGAGGCCACATGATCGATGTGGCCATGGGTCAGCACGACCGCGACGGGCTTGAGCCGATGCTTCTTCAGCGTCTCCTCGACACCCTGGGCGGCCTGGTGGCCCGGGTCGATGATGACGCACTCCTCACCGGCGGCGGGGGCGACCACGTAACAGTTGGTCCCCCAGGCCCCTGCGGGGAACCCGGCAATCAGCACGTTCGTCCTCAATCGTCGTCCGGCGGGAGGCTGCAGGTCGGAATCCTGCTGCTCAGAGCCTACCGGCGCCGCTCATTACACAGCGAACCCATATACGGTACGGCCTATCCCAGCCCGGACAGCAGTACCAGACACGTACAAGGAGACGACCCCGTGGTCACGAGCGATCAGCGGCGGCGACAGCTCGCCAGGGAGAAGTACGAGCGCCAGCAGGCGCGCCGGGCCGAGGCCCGCAAGAAGGCGCGCCAGCGTATGGCGGTGATCGGCGCGGCGGTGGCCGTGGTGGTCGCGACGCTGGTCGGCCTGATCGCGGGCGGCGTCTTCAGCAAGGACAAGAAGGACCAGGCCGCGGACCCGGCCGCGAACCCGTCGGCCTCGCCGTCGGAGCCCGAGCCCAAGCAGTCCCCCTCGCCGGAGATGGCGATCGACCAGAAGGCGAAGTACACCTTCGCCCTCAAGACGACCGCGGGCGACATCAACTTCACGATGGACGCGGCGAAGACCCCGCAGACCGTCAACTCGTTCAAGTCGCTCGCCGACAAGAAGTACTTCGACAACACGAAGTGCCACCGGCTGACGGCCGGCGGGATCTTCGTGCTGCAGTGCGGCGACCCCGAGGGCACCGGCCGGGGCGGCCCGGGCTACAACATCCCGGACGAGAACCTGGACTCGCTCGGCAAGGCCAACGAGCAGGGTCAGGTCATCTACCCGGCGGGCACGGTCGCGATGGCCAACACGGGCCAGCCCGGCTCGGGCGGCAGCCAGTTCTTCCTGGTCTACAAGGACAGCCCGCTGGCGCCGTCGTACACCCCGTTCGGCAAGATCGACGCGGCCGGCCTGAAGGTCCTCGAGGAGATCGCCAAGGCCGGTACGGTCGACGGCGGCCAGGACGGCGCGCCGAAGACCGAGGTCAAGATCGAGAAGGGCACCGTCACCCAGAACTGACGGGATGCGGCAGCCCCGGGCCTTGCCGGCCCGCCCCCCGTACGCCGATATTCCGTCGTGCGGGATGCGGACAGCCGGCCCGGCGGTCGCCTATGTTGGCGTTGTGCAGGGCGGGCGCTGCCCGCCCCAGGAAACTGTGGACGATGCCCAGGGGGTGAACCCCTCGCAGGCATCAGGTGGAGGAGGCGCTGTGAGCAGCGACCCGTGGGGCCGAGTCGACGAGACGGGCACCGTGTACGTGCGTACTTCCGAGGGCGAGCAGGTCGTCGGTTCGTGGCAGGCGGGCACCCCTGAGGAGGCCCTGGCCTATTTCGAGCGCAAGTACGAGGGCCTGGTGGTCGAGATCGGCCTCCTCGAAAAGCGGGTGCGGACCACTGATCTGTCCGCCAAGGACGCGCAGACGGCGATCGACCACCTGCGCACCCAGGTCGACGAGCACCACGCCGTGGGCGACCTCGGCGCCCTGCGCGTGCGGCTGGACAAGCTGGTCGAGACCGTGGAGTCGCGGCGCGAGGAGCGCAAGGCCCAGAAGGCGAAGCAGACGGACGAGGCCCGTGCGGCCAAGGACGCGCTGGTCGTCGAGGCCGAGCAGCTCGCGCAGAGCGACCAGTGGCGCAGTGCCGGCGAGCGGCTGCGCGCCCTGGTGGACATCTGGAAGGGGCTGCCGCGCCTGGACCGCAAGTCGGACGACGAGCTGTGGCACCGGTTCTCGCACGCCCGCTCCGCCTTCTCCAAGCGCCGCAAGGCGCACTTCGCCTCGCTGGACGCACAGCGCGAGGATGCCCGCAAGGTCAAGGAGAAGCTGGTCGCGGAGGCCGAGTCGCTGTCGAAGTCGACCGACTGGGGTCCGACGGCCGCCCGCTACCGCGAGCTGATGGCGGACTGGAAGGCGGCTGGCCGGGCGCAGCGCGAGTCCGAGGACGACCTGTGGAACCGTTTCCGCGGTGCGCAGGACGTGTTCTTCGCGGCCCGCAGCGAGGTGTTCGCGGAGCGCGACGCCGAGCAGACCGAGAACCTGAAGCTGAAGGAGGAGCTGGCCGACGAGGCCGAGAAGCTCGTCCCGATCACGGACCTGAAGGCGGCCCGCGCCGCGTTCCGTTCCCTCAACGAGCGCTGGGAGGCCATCGGCCACGTGCCGCGCGACGCCCGGCCGAAGGTCGAGGGCCGGATGCACACGGTGGAGCGGGCGATCCAGGAGGCCGAAGAGGGCGAGTGGCGTCGTACGAACCCGGAGGCGCGGGCGCGTGCGGCCGGTCTGACGGGTCAGCTCCAGGCGGCGGTCGACAAGCTGCGCACGCAGATCGACGCGGCTCGTGCGGCCGGCAACAACGCGAAGGCCGACAAGCTGGCGCGTGAGCTGGAGGGCCGCCAGGCTCTGCTGGACCAGGCCCTGAAGGGCCTGGAGGAGTTCGGGGGCTGACGGTCGCCGGAGGACTGCGTGCGGGCGGGCACCACCGTGACAGCGGTGGTGCCCGCCCGTTCTCGTGTCACGGGCGGACCCGGCTGCCGTCCTGGAGCAGGTCCAGGGCGTGTTCGAGGACCGCGCAGGCCTGGATGTGGTTGCCGGATTCCTGGAGCAGTGCGGCCAGCCGCCTGCACACCTGGACGGCCTCGGGCCCGTAGAACCGGTGCACCTGCTGGAAGGCCTGCTCCAGTACCTCGATGGCCTCGCGGGTCTGTCCGGTCTCCTCCAGCATGTCGGAGAGTTCGAGCTGGACGGCGAGGAGGTCGCTCTCCCCGTCCGGCGCCCGTTCCTGCAGGGCGAGGCGCAGCACGGGCAGCGCGTCCCGGGTGCGGCCTGCGGCGCGCAGCGTACGGGCGAGCCCGAGGCCGGCCACGACCATGGCGGAGCTGACGTCGGCGGCGAGGACCGGGCCGGCCGGGGTGCCGCGCACGGCGCGCGCCCGGTTGCGTACCAGCCGCAGCCGGCCCATGCCCATCTCCTGGGCGTGCTGGGGCAGCGGACGGTTCTTGGCGCGCAGCCGGCCCTCCATGGTGCGGCAGAGGGTTTCCAGGTCGATCAGTTCGGGTCCGTCGGGGATCCCGTCGCGCAGGATGGTCAGCAGTTCGCCGGTGAAGGCGGTGTGCCGTTCTCCGTCGGGGGCCAGTGCGACCCTGTCGCGCGGGGATGCGGTGAGGACGTACGCGCCCTCCACGGCGGCCTGCGCGGCGAGCGCGTCCCGCTCCCCCGCGAGGGTGGAGGCGGCCCGGCCGCTGAAGCAGCAGTCGAGGACGACCACCTTGCGGCGGGCCCCGGAGTCGCGCAGGGCGGAGCGCAGGTGCTGGTAGGCGACGGCGGTGTAGCCGACATGCTCGCGGGAGCCCTGGAGGGCGAGGTAGAGGTCGGCGGTCGCCGCGTCCCGCATGCCGTGCCCGGCGTAGTAGACCAGCAGCGTGTCGGTGGCCTCCTCCCCCGCCCGGTTGACGGGGTCGAGGAGTTCGGCGGGGTGCTGCGGGTCGAGCACGAGCGTGCAGTGCTGCTCGGGCAGCCCCCAGACGGTCGCGTCGCACAGCTCGGCGGCCAGGTCCTTCACGTTGGCCTCGACGGCCGGGAGCGCCGCCAGGTGCCGGTACGCGGCGCTGCCGATGACGACCGCCCGGGAGGCCGCGGGGTCAGGCAGTCCCGTCATCGGCCTCGTCCGGGTCAGCGTCCCCGCTTCCGTTCTCCAGCGCCGCGACGATGCGGTGCAGGGCCTCGGGGTCGTCGGCCTCGTCCCCGGTGAGCGTGATCTCGTACGGGCCGCGGCGCACGGTGAGGGCGGGAGGCCGGCGGCGCGACGCCTGCCACTGGAGCACGGAGAACACCAGCGATCCGGTGGACAGGCTGGTTCCGACGGCCAGTTGGAGGAGGTCGAAGCCGGGGGAGCCCATGGGCGTGCCGCCGGGCGCGGCGATCGCCGGGCTGCTGCCGATCCGCCCGCGCGCCTCGCGGCGTACCGTCTCGTCCTCGCGCAGCCAGAGCAGCAGCGACCGCAGTTCGGTCTCCGGCCCCAGCCCCGGTCTGTACGGATCCACCCGTAAGTCGTACTCACGCATCCGTCGCGTCCCTCCCCTGTCCGTGGTGTGCGCTGATCCACGCGAACAGTTCCAGCGCCTTCTTCGCCTTGCCCATCCGGGCCAGGCACACAGCCTGCCAGTACTGGCAGGCGAGCGTGGTCGGATGGGCCGGGCCCAGCGTCTCCTCGCAGAAGGGGGTGACGCCGGAGAGGAGCTGGGCGGCCTCTTGGAGCTCGCCCCGCAGTACCAGGCCGACCGCCTCGCGCTGGCGGGACAGGGCGGTGCTCGCGGTCATCCGGCTGTGCACCAGCTTGCGGGTGACCTCGCTCAGCGTGATCGGGCCCGGCCGGCGCCCCGGAGGCCGCTCCCAGAGCTCCTCGTCCTGCGCCGGAGGAGCGCTCTCCCGGGGGAGTGCGTCCGGCAGCAGCCGGCGCACGGGGACGTCCGTGACGTCCACCTCGGACCAGTCGTACTCGGGTGCCTCCGCCGGGTGCGCGGATTCGGGTGCCCCTTGCAGCAGGTGCCGGGTGATGAGCTGTTCGACGTGTTCCTTCCCGCCGTCCGCCCAGCGCCGCAGGAGTGCCGCGGCCGTGCCCGCGTCCGTCGGCCGGTCGCGGAAGTCCCTCGCGCACAACGCGTCCACGGCCTCGATCAGACCGTCCGGCAGCCCGGCCACTCCCCGGCTGCGCAGCGAGGGAATCCCCTTGGCGGCCCGCAGGACGAGGTCACCGAACTCCTCGGGATCGCTCTCGAACGGGGGCCGGCCGGTGAGCATGAAGTGCATGCAGGCGCCGACCCCGTAGAGGTCGGTGGCCTCCACGGGAGTCAGTCCTTCGATCCGTTCCGGCGCCATGTACTGCGGAGTGCCGATCAGCCGGTCGTCGCCCCTGGTGCTGCGCGGCTGCTCGGTCACCACGGCGAGCCCGAAGTCGTACAGGATCACGTGGCCCGTCCGGCTCACCCGGATGTTGCCCGGCTTCACGTCGCGGTGCAGCACCCCGCTCTTG
Organism: Streptomyces sp. NBC_00207; assembly: GCF_045160965.1. NCBI lineage: Bacteria > Bacillati > Actinomycetota > Actinomycetes > Kitasatosporales > Streptomycetaceae > Streptomyces > Streptomyces sp. NBC_00207. The sequence goes on from NZ_CP130715.1 coordinate 2,401,753, forward strand.
TGGGCGGAGTCCAGCGCGTCGAGGGTCTCGGCGGCGATCCAGCAGGCCGCGGGCACGGACAGCGCGCCGCCGGCGCCGAGGAGCGAGAGATCGGCCCCGTCGAGCATCTCCATCACCAGGTACGGCGTGCCGCTGAGGGTGTCGAACCCGGAGTCGTGGATGCCCACCACGCCCCGGTGGCGGATCCGGGCCAGCGCGATGGCCTCGGCCACGAACCGCCGCTGCATCTCGTGCGGAAGGCTCGCGCCGACGGCCGACAGCACCTTCACCGCCACCCGGCGCCGCAGCCGGGTGTCCTCCGCCTCGAACACCACGCCCATGCCGCCCCGTCCGAGCACGTCGATCGGACGGTAGCGGCGGGCGAGCCCGGCGGGGAAGACGTCGTTGCCGGCCACGTGGTCCCCCCGGGGTGGCATCGGAGCGGCGGTCAGGCCTTGGTCAGGGCCTCCTTGCAGAGGTAACACGGTAGACGTCGTAGACGCCCTCCACACCCCGAACGGCCTTCAGGACGTGGCCCAGGTGCTTCGGGTCGCCCATCTCGAAGGTGAACCGGGAGGTGGCCACCCGGTCGCGGGAGGTCTGGACGGCCGCCGAGAGGATGTTGACGTGCTGGTCCGAGAGGACCCGGGTGACGTCCGACAGCAGCCGGGACCGGTCCAGCGCCTCGACCTGGATGGCGACGAGGAAGACCGAGGACTGGGTGGGCGCCCACTCGACCTCCAGCATCCGCTCGGGCTGCTGGGAGAGCGAGTCGACGTTGACGCAGTCCGCGCGGTGAACCGATACGCCACTGCCGCGGGTGACGAACCCGATGATCGGGTCGCCCGGCACCGGGGTGCAGCAGCGGGCCAGCTTGACCCACACGTCGTCGACGCCCTTGACGACGACGCCCGGGTCGGCGCTGCTGCGCCGCTTGCTGCGGGCGCGGGCGGGCGGGATCGACTCCTCGATGTCCTCGTTGGCCGCTTCCTCGCCGCCGAGGGCCGCCACCAGCTTCTGTACGACGCCCTGCGCGGCCACGTGGCCCTCGCCGATCGCCGCGTACAGGGAGGAGATGTCGGGGTAGCGCATCTCGTGGGCGAGGGTGACGAGCGAGTCGCCGGTGAGGATGCGCTGGATCGGCAGGTTCTGCTTGCGCATGGCCCGCGCGAGGGCGTCCTTGCCGTGCTCGATGGCCTCGTCGCGGCGCTCCTTGGAGAACCAGCCGCGGATCTTGTTGCGGGCCCGCGGGGACTTGACGAAGCCGAGCCAGTCGCGGGACGGGCCCGCGCCCTCGGCCTTGGAGGTGAAGACCTCGACCAGATCGCCGTTGTCGAGCGTGGACTCCAGCGGCACCAGGCGGCCGTTGACCCTGGCGCCTATCGTCCGGTGGCCGACCTCGGTGTGGACCGCGTAGGCGAAGTCCACGGGGGTGGCACCGGCGGGCAGCGCGATGACGTCGCCCTTGGGGGTGAAGACGAAGACCTCGTTGCGGGAGAGGTCGAAGCGCAGCGAGTCGAGGAACTCGCCCGGGTCCTCGGTCTCCTTCTGCCAGTCCAGCAGCTGGCGCAGCCAGGCCATGTCGTTGACCGTGTCCTGGCCGGCGCTGCCCTTGGCGGCCTGCGGGACGTCGGTGCGGACCTTGGAGGTGCCGGCGACCGTCTGCTGCTTGTACTTCCAGTGCGCGGCGATGCCGTACTCGGCGCGGCGGTGCATGTCGAAGGTGCGGATCTGCAGTTCGACGGGCTTGCCGCTCGGCCCGATGACCGTCGTGTGGAGCGACTGGTACATGTTGAACTTGGGCATCGCGATGTAGTCCTTGAACCGGCCCGGGACCGGGTTCCAGCGCGCGTGCACGGTGCCGAGGGCCGCGTAGCAGTCCCGGACGGTGTCGACGAGGACGCGGATGCCCACCAGGTCGTAGATCTCCGCGAAGTCGCGGCCGCGGACGATCATCTTCTGGTAGACGCTGTAGTAGTGCTTCGGGCGGCCCGTGACGGTGGCCTTGATCCGGGCGGCTCTGAGGTCGACCATCACCTCGTCGGTGACGACGGCGAGGTACTCGTCGCGCTTGGGCGCCCGCTCGGCGACCAGGCGGACGATCTCGTCGTACATCTTCGGGTAGAGGATCGCGAAGGAGAGGTCCTCCAGCTCCCACTTGATCGTGTTCATGCCCAGGCGGTGCGCCAGCGGGGCGTAGATCTCGATCGTCTCGCGGGCCTTCTTCTCCTGCTTCTCCCGCTTGAGGTAGCGCATGGTGCGCATGTTGTGCAGCCGGTCGGCGAGCTTGATGACGAGGACGCGCGGGTCCTTGGCCATCGCCACGACCATCTTGCGGACCGTCTCGGCCTGGGCGGCCTCGCCGAACTTCACCCGGTCCAGCTTGGTGACGCCGTCGACGAGGAGGGCCACGGCGTCGCCGAAGTCGCGGCGCAGGTCCTCCAGGCCGTACTCGGTGTCCTCGACGGTGTCGTGCAGCAGACCGGCCATCAGGGTGGCCGGGTCCATGCCGAGCTCGGCGAGGATCGTGGTCACCGCGAGCGGGTGGGTGATGTACGGGTCGCCACTCTTGCGCTTCTGGCCGCGGTGCCAGCGCTCGGCGACCTGGTAGGCCTGCTCGAGCTGGCGCAGCGTCGACGTCTCGATCTTCGGGTCGTTGCTGCGGACTATGCGGAGCAGGGGCTCCAGAACCGGGTTGTACGGGTTCGAGCGCTGCACGCCCAGCCGGGCGAGACGGGCGCGCACCCGGTTCGAGGACCCGGCCGACTTCACCGGCGCGGGCTTGACCGGCGGGGCCGGCGGAGCCGTCGGGGGCGTGGCCGGAACCGCCTTGGCCGGCTCGGCCTTCGGGTCGGGCTGCGCGGCGGAGATTGGCTGGACCTCGTCTGGCAAGAGCGCTCCTCTGGGGGTCCCCCCGGACGAAGCGTGGGGGAGGATCCGGTGCCCGTGTCCGGTCCGGACAACCCATGGTAGCGAGGGTTGCGTGCCCCCGTTCGCCGAGGCTCTACCACGACCGTTCCGGTGCGGGCCCGCTGCCGGGTCTCCGCCCCGGACCCCCGCAGCGGAGCCGCACACGAAAGCGGCGGGCACCCGGGATGTCCCGGGTACCCGCCGCTTCGGCACAGCAGATGTCAGACCACGATCAGGGCGTCCAGCGGAGCCCCGTCCAGGGCCGGGCCCAGCTTGGCCCGGCCCGGGAGGAACGACAGCTCCATCAGGACCGCCACGCCCGCGACCTCCGCGCCGGCCCGCCGGATCAGCGAGAGCGAGGCTTCGGCGGTACCGCCGGTGGCCAGCACGTCGTCGATGACCATGACCCGGTCACCCGCCGCCAGGTCCTCCGCGTGGACCTCGATCTCCGCGGTGCCGTACTCCAGCTCGTACGACTGTGCGAGCGTCGCACCCGGGAGCTTCCCGGCCTTGCGCACGGGCACGAAGCCGATCCCGGCCTGCACGGCCACCGGAGCCGCCAGGATGAACCCCCGCGCCTCCAGTCCGACGATCTTCGTCGCCCCGTACCGCCCGGCCAGCTCCACCAGCGCGTCCGTCAGCGCCGCGAAGGCCTTCGGGTCGGCCAGCAGCGGGGTGATGTCCTTGAACATCACGCCCGGCTTCGGGTAGTCCGCGACGTCCTTGATCCGGCCGAGCAGCAGGGCCCGTACGTCCTCGGACAGCGGCGCGGTCAACGTCGCCGCCCCGGCCGGCCCTGCGCCACAACCTGCGGCTCGTCCTCGGACGCGTAGCCGTCGTCCGGGGACTCGCCCTTGGCCGCCGCGGCCGCCCGCTTCGCGAGCACCCGCTTCTTCAGCGCCTTCATCGCCGGCTCGCGCTCCTTGAGGTCCACGACCAGCGGGGTCGCGATGAAGATCGAGGAGTACGCACCGGCCGCGAGGCCGACGAACAGCGACAGCGAGATGTCGTTCAGCATGCCGGCGCCCAGGAAGCCGCCGCCGATGAAGAGCAGCGCGGCGACCGGGAGGAGCGCGACGACCGTGGTGTTGATCGAGCGGACCAGGGTGCCGTTGATGCTGCGGTTGGCGACCTCGCTGTACGTCCAGCGGGTCTGCTTGGTGATGTCCTTCGAGCCCTCCTTGAGACCGTCGAAGACGACGACGGTGTCGTAGAGGGAGTAACCGAGGATCGTCAGCAGACCGATGACCGTACCGGGCGTGACCTCGAAGCCGACGAGCGCGTACACGCCGACGGTGATCGTGAGGTCGTGGATCAGGGCGATCAGCGCGGCGACCGCCATCCGCCACTCGAAGGCGATGGCCAGGTAGATCACCACGAGGACCATGAAGACCCCGAGGCCGGTCCAGGCCTTGTTCGCGATCTGCTCGCCCCAGCTGGGGCCGACCAGGTCGGCGTTGACGTCGGCCTCGGTGACCTTGAGGTCGGTGGCGAGGACCTTCTTGACGTCGGTCGCCGCGTCGGTGTCCAGACCGGAGATCTGGATCCGCAGGCCGCCGGTGCCGAGCTCCTGGACGATCGCGTCGTGGCCCGAGGCCTTCTCCGCGGCTTCCGTCGCCTTGGCGACGGAGACGGCCGTCTTCGGGGTGGTGAAGACGGCACCGCCCTTGAACTCGATGCCCATGTTGAGGCCCTGAACGGCCAGGGCGACGATCGCCGTGATGGTGATCAGGATGGAAACGCCGTACCAGAGAAAGCGCTTGCCGACGAAGTCGTAGCCGACCTCACCGCGGTACAGCTTGGCGCCGAGATCTCCCAGCTTCGACATCTCTCACGCCTCCTTTGCTTCGACGGGGGCGGGGGCGGAACCGGTACGGCGGGACCGGCGCAGCGGGGGCTTGGCACCCAGCCGCTTCGGGTCCAGCCCGGACCACGGGTGACCGCTGGCGAAGAACTTCGTGCGCGCCAGCAGCGTCATGACGGGCTTGGTGAAGAGGAACACCACGACCACGTCGAGCAGGGTCGTCAGACCCAGCGTGAAGGCGAAGCCCTGCACCTTGCCGACGGTCACGATGAACAGCACCGCGGCGGCGAGGAACGACACGAAGTCGGAGACCAGGATCGTGCGCCGGGCGCGCGGCCAGGCCCGCTCGACGGCCGGACGCAGGGTGCGGCCCTCGCGGATCTCGTCCCGGATGCGTTCGAAGTACACGATGAACGAGTCCGCCGTGATGCCGATCGCCACGATCGCACCGCAGACGGCGGGCAGGTTCAGCGCGAAGCCGATGCCCTTCCCGAGGAGCGACATGATCGTGTAGGTCAGGACCGCGGAGACCAGGAGGCTCAGGATGGCGACGAACGCCAGGCCCCGGTAGTACACCAGCAGGTAGATCACCACGAGCAGCAGACCGATGGCTCCGGCGATCAGGCCGGCCCGCAGCTGCTCGCCGCCGAGCGCGGCGGTGACGGTGGTGACGCTGTCCTCCTGGAAGGACAGCGGCAGGGCGCCGTACGAGAGCATGTTGCCCAGGTCCTGCGCGGACTGCTGGTTGAAGCCGCCGGAGATCTGGGCGTTGCCGCCCGTGATCGCGGTGCTGACCGACGGGTCCGAGACGACGGCGCCGTCGAGCACGATCGCGAACTGGTTCTGCGGCATCTGCTTGGCCGCGAGCTCGCCGGTGACCTTGGCGAAGGCGTCGGAACCGCGGTCGTTGAAGTCCATCGTGACGATCCACTGACCCGTCTGCGGGTCGATGACGCCCTTGGCGCTCTTCACGTCCTTGCCCTCGACCGCTGCCGGTCCGAGCACCCACTTGCCCCACGCGTTGCCGCGCTGGCCGCAGGCGAGCGTCGGGTCCGTGGGCTTGACGCCCTTGCCGACGGCGGCGCGCTGCGCCTCGTTGGTGCAGTCGAGCGCGGCGAACTTGGCCTGCAGGTCGGCGGCGGCCGCCTCGTCGGCCGTCGCGGGAGCGGACGCGGACGCGGACGCGGACGGCGACGGAGCCTTGGTGTCGTCTGCCTTCTTCGACTCGCTCGCCGAGGGCGAGGGAGTGGGGGCCGTCGGGGCCTTGAGGGCCTCGCTGAGCGCACGGCCCTGGGAAGTGGCGCTGGACGACGGGGTGGCGGAGGGGCTGGTCTTCTTGCCGTCCTCGGCCTTGGGGGCACCGGAACCGCTCGCGGAGGGGTTCGGGCTCGGGCTCTGGGTGCCCTCGGGAGCGGCGGGGGCGCCGTCCGCGAACGCGATGACCGGGCGGAAGTAGAGCTGGGCGGTGGTGCCGACCTGCTCGCGCGCCTGCTGCTCGTTCGTCCCCTTGGGGATGTTCACGATGATGTGGTCGCGGCCCTGGGTCTGGACCTCCGCCTCGGACACGCCGAGACCGTTGACGCGGCGGTCGATGATGCCGACCGCCGTGTTCATGTTGGTCTCGTTGACGGCGTTCTCTTTGCCGGGCTCGCTCTTGGCCTTGAGCGTGATGCTCGTGCCGCCGGCGAGGTCGATGCCCAGCCGGGGAGTCGTCTGCTTCGAGAGGAACATCCCCGCGGTGAGCGCCACCATCGCGATCAGGATGATCGCCAGGGCGCGCCCCGGCCTCCCCTGAGCCCCCGTGGGCCGCCGGCCCTTCTTCGGTGCTGCCACCTTGTCGTTTCTCCCTGTCCAACCGCCCCGCGCCGGGTCAGCGCGCGGACGGCCACGAAATGTGTGGTGGGGACCCCTGCCCCCCGCAGAAGTGTCACTGCCGGGGACCGCGGCGGCCGCCGGTCTGGCGCCTCCACGATCCCCCGCCGCGCGCTACTTCGCGCCGGCCTCGCCGTCGGCCTTGCCGTCCTTGGGCTCGTCGTCGCCCTCGGCCCCGTCCTTCTTGCCCAGGTCGAGCTTGGGAGCCTCGTCCTCGCCCTTGTCCTTGGTGAGGTCCGTCTTCGGCTCCTCGGTGAGGGAGGAGGCGTCGTCCGGGACGACCGGCGTGTCGGTCGTCACGTCTTCGGTGATGCCGTGGACGATGCGGTTGTACTCCGCGTCCTCGAGAACGGCGCCGATGGCGTTCTTCGCGAAGATCGCGTGGACACCGGGAGACACCTCGAGGGTGACGGTGTCGTCACCGATCTCCTTCACCGTGGCGTACATGCCGCCGATGGTGCGGACCCCGGTGCCGGGCGTCATGTGGTCGCGCATCTGCGCGGCTGCCTGCTGCTTCTTCTTCGCGGAGCGGGTCATCAGGAACATCGCCCCGATGAGCACGATGAACGGGAGGAGTGTCACGAGATTCACGGGACGGAGATCCTTCGCACGACCGCACGCGGACGGCGGCCTTTTCTACGGGGGGTGGGCATACCGACCCGAAGGGTCGGCATCGGCGGAGTCTAGGCGAGTCCGCACCGATGGAACAACGCCCAGCATGGCACCGCAGTTCCTGAGGGGGCGAACCTCCGCGCCGTCAGGCCCCGAACAAGCCCTGTTGTCCGCTTGATCCACTTCCCCCGTGCTGCGGCGGCACAAGCCCCAGGTGAGCCCATGCGGCGGGCGTCGCCACCCGTCCCCTGGGGGTGCGCGCGAGCAGGCCCTCGCGGACCAGGAAGGGCTCCGCGACCTCTTCCACGGTCTCCCGCTCCTCGCCGACCGCCACGGCGAGGGTGGACAGCCCGACGGGGCCGCCGCCGAACAGTTTGAGCAGCGCCTCCAGGACGGCCCGGTCCAGCCGGTCGAGCCCGCGGGCGTCCACTTCGTAGACCTGGAGGGCGGTACCGGCGACCTCGCGGTTGATCACGCCGTCCGCCCGTACCTGGGCGTAGTCGCGTACGCGGCGCAGGAGGCGGTTGGCGATGCGCGGGGTGCCGCGGGAGCGCCCGGCGATCTCGGCGGCGCCGTCGGTGTCGATCTCCACATCGAGGAGGCGGGCGGAGCGGTGGATGACGCGCTCCAGCTCCTCGGGGGCGTAGAACTCCATGTGCCCGGTGAAGCCGAAACGGTCCCGCAGCGGAGGGGGCAGCAGTCCGGCCCGGGTGGTGGCGCCGACCAGGGTGAAGGGCGGCAGCTCCAGCGGGATCGCGGTGGCCCCCGGCCCCTTGCCGACGATCACGTCGACGCGGAAGTCCTCCATGGCCATGTAGAGCATCTCCTCGGCGGGCCGGGACATGCGGTGGATCTCGTCGAGGAAGAGGACCTCGCCCTCCTGGAGGGAGGACAGGATGGCGGCGAGGTCGCCCGCGTGCTGGATGGCGGGGCCGGAGGTGATGCGGATGGGCGCGCCCATCTCGGCCGCGATGATCATCGACAGCGTGGTCTTGCCGAGGCCGGGCGCGCCGGAGAGCAGGACGTGATCGGCGGTGGCTCCGCGCTGCCTGGCCGCCTTCAGGACGAGGTCCAGCTGCTGGCGGACCTTCTCCTGGCCGACGAACTCCCCGAGGTCCTTGGGCCGCAGGGCCGCCTCCACGGCGGTGTCCTCCCCGTCGGCCGAGGCCGCGACGAGTCGCTCGCTCTCGTCTGCGTTGGTCTCGTCGTCCCAGTTCACGGTGTCACTCTGCCTTATCGTTCGCGTGCGGGTGGTGGGGCCCTGCGGGTGCGCTTCCCGGGCGCCGCCCGGACCCGCGCCTCAAACGCCGGCGAGGCTGGATTCGGGCGCCGCAGGCCTTCATGTGCCGGCCGCATCCGGCCTCGCCGAGCCAAATCCAGCCCCCGGGCGTTTGAGGGGCGGGGTGCGGGGCGGAGCCCCGGTCCTTGAGCCCCGCTGGCGACTGAGGCGCAGGTCCGGGCCCCGACGGCGCGCGGCTAGCGGGCGCGGTTCAGGGACTGGAGGGCGGCTCGCAGGAGCTGCGGGACCGGGGCCGAGCCGCCGGCGGCGATCGCCGCTTCGGCCTGCGGCGTCACCGCCGAGACGGCCTCCTCCGCCTCCCGCGAGGCGTAGCCCAGCCCGATCAGCGCGGCGGACAGCTGCTCCGTCCACGGCGCCGGCCCCGCCGCGACGGCGCGCTGCGCACCCACCAGCCCGCTCGCGCCCAGGGGTGCACCCAGCTTGTCCTTGAGCTCCAGCAGCAGCTTCTGGGCGCCCCTCTTGCCGATGCCCGGCACCGCCGTCAGCGCCTTCTCGTCCCCCGTGGAGATGGCCAGCCGGAGCGCGTCCGGGCTGTGCACGCCGAGCATCGCCTGGGCCAGCCTCGGCCCGACCCCGCTCGCGGTCTGCAGGAGCTCGAAAACCTGGCGTTCGTCGTCGTCGGCGAATCCGTACAGGGTGAGCGAGTCCTCCCGTACGACCAGGGAGGTGGCCAGCCGGGCCTGTTCCCCCGTCCGCAGGCCGGCGATGGTGTTCGGCGTGCACTGCACGGCCATGCCCACTCCCCCGACCTCGATCACGGCGAGGGTGGGGGCGAGTGCGGCGACGGGGCCGCTGACGAAGGCGATCATCGGGTACGGCCTTTCGAGCCAGAGGCGTGCAGGGCGACCGCCTGCTGGAGGCGGTTCTGGGCGGGGGCCCGCCAGATGTGGCAGATGGCGAGGGCGAGGGCGTCGGCGGCGTCCGCCGGTTTGGGTGGTGCGGCCAGTCGCAGGAGCCGGGTGACCATCGCGCCGACCTGGGCCTTGTCGGCGCGGCCGCTGCCGGTGACGGCGGCCTTGACCTCACTGGGGGTGTGCAGGGCGACCGGTATCCCGCGGCGGGCGGCGCACAGCATCGCGACGGCGCTCGCCTGGGCGGTGCCCATCACGGTGCTGACGTTGTGCTGGCTGAACACCCGCTCCACGGCGACGACTTCGGGCTGGTGCGTATCGAGCCATTCCTCGATGCCCTGCTCGATGGCGACGAGCCGGTGGCCCAACTCCGCGTCCGCGGGGGTGCGTACGACCCCCACCCCGAGCATGGTCAGGGGGCGGCCGGCGACGCCCTCGACGACGCCGACACCGCATCGCGTCAGCCCCGGGTCCACACCGAGTACGCGCACCTTCGCCCCCCTCGTCCACTCGTCCGTCCGTGTCGGTGCAGGTTATCGGGCACCACTGACAAAGCAGCGGGCCGACGGGGGTGTGTCCCCGTCGGCCCGCTGCTGCACGGTCTGCCGGTCAGGCGTCGACCTTCTCCATGACCTCGTCCGAGACGTCGAAGTTGGCGAAGACGTTCTGCACGTCGTCGCTGTCCTCCAGCGCGTCGATCAGCTTGAAGATCTTGCGCGCGCCCTCTTCGTCCAGCTCGACCTGCATGGTCGGCAGGAAGTTGGAGTCGGCCGAGTCGTAGTCGATGCCCGCCTCCTGGAGAGCGGTGCGGACGGCGACCATGTCGGTGGCCTCGCTGATGATCTCGAAGCTCTCGCCGAGGTCGTTGACCTCTTCGGCACCGGCCTCGAGCACCGTCTCCAGGACGTCGTCCTCGGAGAGCTCGCCCTTGGGCAGCAGGACGACGCCCTTGCGGTTGAACAGGTACGAGACCGAGCCCGGGTCGGCCATCGAGCCGCCGTTGCGGGTCATGGCGACGCGGACGTCGGAGGCGGCGCGGTTGCGGTTGTCGGTGAGGCACTCGATGAGCACCGCGACACCGTTCGGACCGTAGCCCTCGTACATGATCGTCTCGTAGTCGGCGCCGCCGGCCTCGAGGCCGCCGCCGCGCTTGACCGCGGAGTCGATGTTCTTGTTCGGGACCGAGCTCTTCTTGGCCTTCTGGATGGCGTCGAAGAGCGTCGGGTTGCCGTCGATGTCCGCGCCGCCCATGCGGGCCGCGACCTCGATGTTCTTGATCAGCTTCGCGAAGAGCTTGCCGCGCTTGGCGTCAACCACGGCCTTCTTGTGCTTCGTCGTAGCCCATTTAGAGTGGCCGGACATCTGCCTGTCTCCTTCGCGTCACCAACAGTGTTCGTCTCCGATCCTACCGGGACCTGATTACAGCCCCGCGCGCACCATGTCGACGAAGTAGGCGTGAACCCGATCGTCTCCGGTCAGCTCGGGGTGGAACGAGGTCGCGAGGACGTTGCCCTGGCGCACGGCGACGGTGTGGCCGTCGTACGTGGCGAGCACCTCGGCGGCGGCGCCGACGGACTCGACCCACGGGGCGCGGATGAAGACGCCCTCGACGGGACCGTCCGCTATGCCCGCGAAGTCGATCTTCGCCTCGAAGGACTCGTTCTGGCGGCCGAAGGCGTTGCGGCGGACGATCATGTCGATGCCGCCCAGGGTCTCCTGGTCCTCACGGCCGTCCAGGAGCTTGTCGGCGAGCATGATCATGCCGGCGCAGGTGCCGTACACGGGCATGCCGGCGGCCACGCGCTCGCGCAGCGGCTCCAGCATGCCGAACAGCACGGCGAGCTTCGACATGGTCGTGGACTCGCCGCCGGGGATCACCAGGGCGTCGACCTCGGCGAGCTCCTCGGGACGCCGGACCGGCCTGGCCACGGCGTCCGCCGCGGCCAGGGCGATCAGGTGCTCCCGTACGTCGCCCTGGAGGGCCAGGACACCGATGACGGGGGTGTTGGTCATGTCGGTATTACCAGCCGCGGTTGGCGTAGCGCTCGGCCTCGGGCAGCGTGTCGCAGTTGATGCCGACCATGGCCTCGCCCAGGTTGCGGGAGGCGTCCGCGATGATCTTCGGGTCGTCGTAGAAGGTGGTGGCCTTCACGATGGCGGCGGCGCGCTTGGCCGGGTCGCCCGACTTGAAGATGCCGGAGCCGACGAAGACGCCCTCGGCACCGAGCTGGCGCATCAGCGCGGCGTCGGCGGGGGTGGCGACGCCACCGGCGGAGAACAGCACGACCGGGAGCTTGCCGAGCTCGGCAACTTCCTTGACGAGCTCGTACGGCGCGCGCAGCTCCTTGGCGGCGGCGAACAGCTCGTTGTTGTCGTAGCCGCGCAGGCGGGCGATCTCGTTCTTGATCTGGCGCAGGTGGCGGACGGCCTCGACGACGTTGCCGGTGCCGGCCTCGCCCTTCGAGCGGATCATGGCCGCGCCCTCGGCGATGCGGCGCAGGGCCTCGCCCAGGTTGGTGGCACCGCAGACGAAGGGGGTGGTGAACGCCCACTTGTCGGAGTGGTTGACCTCGTCGGCCGGGGTCAGGACCTCGGACTCGTCGATGTAGTCGACGCCGAGGGACTGCAGGACCTGGGCCTCGACGAAGTGGCCGATGCGGGACTTGGCCATGACCGGGATGGAGACGGCCTCGATGATCTCTTCGATCATGTTGGGGTCGGACATGCGGGCGACCCCGCCGTCCTTGCGGATGTCGGCCGGGACCCGCTCCAGGGCCATGACGGCGACGGCGCCCGCGTCCTCGGCGATCTTCGCCTGCTCGGCGTTGACCACGTCCATGATCACGCCGCCCTTCAGCTGCTCGGCCATGCCGCGCTTGACGCGCGAGGTGCCGATCGCCGACTCGGCGGACTGGGGGGAGGTGGGAAGCGTGCTCACGGATTGACCTCACTCGAAGGGAACTCGAAAGGAAGACGGGTACTACCTGCCCGAGGAAACCCCACGGGTCAGTCCACTACAAGGGCCAATGTGGAGCCTGTGGCTCCTTCATTTGTCCCTCACGGCCCTAGGTGGGCCGATCGGCAAGATCCACCGGTGGCTCGTCGTCCATTTCGAAGGCCAGCGGGAACGGGGCGTGCCCGGCCAGTCTGAACCAGCGGACCTTGCGATGGCGGCGCAGCGCGCGGGCGGCACGTACGGCGTCGTTGTGGAACCGGCGGGCCATGGGCACCCGGCGGACCGCCGCCGCCAGCTCCTCCGTGGCCTGCACCCCGCCGGGGGCCGCCTTGAGCACCTCCACCTGGTCGGCGTCGGCGAAGACCGCCCGGAGCGCCTGGCTGAGCTCGCTCTCGGCGACCTCTCGGTTCTCCTCATCAGCCTGCCGGGCGGCGTGCGCGGCCTCGTAGAGCACCAGTGAGGAGGCGGGATCCAGCACCCCGGAGGTGGCCACCTCCAGCACCACCGAGGCCCGCCGCACGAGCTGCGCGTCGAGCGCGGCACGCGCGGCGTCCATCCGCGAGTGCAGCCGGTCGAGCCGGCCGGCGGTCCAGCTGAGGTAGACCCCGACGACTCCGAGAGCCAGGGCGATCCAGACAAGGGTTTCGATCACGCTGCGCGACCCTACCGCTCCGCGAGGCCCCGGCCTCCATCGGCCCTCGCCCCTGTCCGCACCTCTCCCTTAGGCTGCATGATCCACATCATTCGGGGGATCGTGAACGACACGCGTTACCGCAGACCGGCGGCCTTTCTGCTGCTGACCGTGGGGACCGTCTGCGCCGCCGCGGTGGTGGCCGGAATCGAGGCGGGCGACGAGGGCGGTCTCGTCCTGCTGACCGAGCTCCAGGCGCACATCGTCCCGCTGGGGTGGCTCGCCGTGGCCGCGCTGACCGGGGCGACCCTGCTGGGGCTCGCGAGGTCCCCACTGCGCCTGCCCCTGGTCACCGCGCTGCTCGTCGTCGGCGTCCCGATGATGCTTCTCGCAAGCTTCGTCTCCGCGACGTTCGGCGCTTCGATCGCGCAGGAGAAGACCGAGCCGGCTCCCGGCCGCGGGGCCCGCCGACTGGTCGTGGAGAGGGACCGCGACCTCGACCCCGTCTGGCACGTCTACGTCGTGCAGGGGAACCGGCCCCTGGAACGCCGCTGGAGCGTCGGCTCCTTCGGCGGCAGGTCCGACGCCCACGCACTGCGCGAGACCGTGTGGACCGCCCCCGACCGGATCCGCATGACCACCCGGGAGGGCGCGGTCCACGAGGTGACCGTCACCCCCGGCGGCCGGCCGGACCGGGTCGTCTCCGCCGGGCGGTAGCGCCCCCGGTGGGGCCCGGCCGGGCAGGTCAGGCCGGTCAGGCCGGTCAGGCCGTGGTGTCGCGGGAGAAGCCCAGGCGGGTGCGGAGGCCCGTGCTGCGGTCGTCCTCGGCCACGGCCGCCGCGCCGTCCGTGACCGTCTCGTAGACCGCCAGGATGTCCGCCCCGACCGTGGACCAGTCGAAGCGGCGGACGTGCGCCGAGCCGCTGGCGCTGAGCTTCGCCCGGCGGGCCGGGTCGCGCAGGAGGGTGATCGCCGCCGTCGCCAGGGCGTCGGCGTTCTCGTTGGCGAAGAGGTCTCCCGCCCCGCCCTGGTCCAGGACCTGCGCGAAGGCGTCCAGGTCCGACGCCAGGACCGCGGCGCCCGCCGACAGGGCCTCGACCAGGATGATGCCGAAGCTCTCGCCGCCGGTGTTCGGGGCGACGTACACGTCCACGCTGCGCAGCAGCCGTGCCTTGTCCTCGTCCGAGACCATGCCGAGGAACTCGACCCGCCGGCGGAGTTCCGCGGGCAGCGAGGCCACCGCCTCCTCCTCGTCGCCGCGGCCGGCGACCAGCAGCCGTACGTCCGGGCAGGCCTCCACGATCTTCGGGAAGGCCTCCATCAGCACCGGCAGGCCCTTGCGCGGCTCGTCGATCCGGCCGATGAAGCCCAGGGTCTGGCCGGACCAGTCGGGGTTCGGGTCGGCCTTGGCGAAGAAGTCCACGTCGACGCCGTTGGGGATGACGACCGCGTCGCCGCCGAGGTGCTCCACCAGCGTGCGCCGCGCGTACTCGCTGACCGCGATCCGCGCGCTGATCTTCTCCAGGGCCGGCTGGAGGATCGGGTAGGCCGCGATCATGGCGCGCGAGCGCGGGTTCGAGGTGTGGAAGGTGGCCACGATCGGGCCCTGCGCCGCCCAGCAGGACAGCAGCCCCAGCGAGGGCGAGGCGGGCTCGTGGATGTGGATCACGTCGAAGGTGCCGTCGTGCAGCCAGCGCCGTACCCGCGCGGCGGAGAGGAACCCGAAGTTGAGGCGGGCCACCGAGCCGTTGTAGGGCACCGGCACCGCCCGTCCCGCCGAGACCACGTAGGGCGGCAGCGGGGTCTCGTCGTCCGCCGGGGCCAGGACCGACACCTCGTGGCCGAGACGGATCAGGTGCTCGGCCAGATCCCGGATGTGGAACTGGACGCCACCCGGCACGTCCCACGAGTAGGGGCACACGATGCCGATCTTCACTACGCGCGCTCCTCCAGGTCGTCCAGCCACAGTCGCTGCAGCATGTGCCAGTCCTCCGGGTGCTCGGCGATCCCCCAGGCGAAGGCGTCCGCCACCGCCTGCGTCATGACGGCGGTCTTCTCGATCCGCGTGCCGGTCTTCGGCACCTCCACCTCGGGGTGGATGCGGCCGTACATCTTCGGCGTGTCCCCGTAGTGCAGGGTGGCCGGGAGCAGCACCGCGCCGGTCTGCTGGGCCAGCAGCGCCGGCCCGGCCGGCATGCGCGCCGTGGAGCCGAAGAAGTCCACCTCGACCCCGGAGGCCGACAGGTCCCGGTCCGCGACCAGGCAGACCAGGCCGCCGGAGCGCAGCCGTCGGGCGAGGATGCCGAAGGCGGTGCCGCCGCTGTGCGGCAGGACCTCCATGCCCAGGCTCTCCCGGTAGGCCACGAACCGGTCGTAGAGGCTCTCGGGCTTGAGCCGCTCGGCGACCGTGGTGAACGGCGCCTTCATGTGGCCGATGGCCCAGGCCCCGGCGAGGTCCCAGTTGGCCAGGTGCGGCAGGGCCACGACGACTCCGCGCCCGGAGTCGAGGGCCTCGCGCAGCAGGTGCTCGTCCGTGAACTCGACGTCGGTGCTGAAGCGCTGCGGGTCCATCGTGGGCAGCCGGAAGGACTCCATCCAGTACCGCATGTACGAGCGCATGCCCGCCTGCGACAGCTCGCGCAGCCGCTCGGGACCGGCGTCGGGCACCACCCGGGCCAGATTCGACTCCAGCCGCAGCACGCTCTTGCCGCGCCGCTTCCACACGAAGTCCGCGATCCGCCGGCCCAGGGCCACCGCGGCCGGTTCGGGCAGCTTCTTGACCCCGGCCCAGCCGAGCCCATACAGCCCGCTGACCAGCTTGTCCTGCGCGCTGCCCATCAGGCCGCACCGCCGTCGGCGGCGGCAGCCTCGGCGTCGGCCTCGGCCGACTCGCGGCGCACGGTGACCACCCGCTGGATCAGCGTGACGAGCGAGCCCACGGCCACGATCCACAGCGCGATCGGCAGCAGCACGCCGATCCAGGACGGCACGCCGAAGGTCTGCAGCCCGGACAGGCCGGCCGCGACCAGCGAGATCACCAGGCGTTCGGCCCGCTCGATGAGCCCGTTGACGGCCACCGGCAGCCCGATCGACTCGCCGCGGGCCTTGGTGTACGAGACGACCTGGCCGCTGGCCAGGCAGAAGATCGCCACCGCGCAGAGGGCGTTGTCGTTCCCGGATCCCGCGTACCAGAGCGCGAGACCGCCGAAGATCGCCGCGTCCGCCACCCGGTCGAGGGTGGAGTCGAGGAAGGCTCCCCAGCGGCTGGAGATGCCGGCCTGGCGGGCCATGTTCCCGTCCACCAGGTCGGAGAAGACGAAGAGGGTGATGGTGATCGTGCCCCAGAAGAACTCGCCCCGGGGGAAGAAGAACAGCGCTCCCGCCACCACTCCGGCCGTGCCGATCAGGGTGACCGCGTCCGGGCTCACCCCCCGCCGGAGCAGAAAAGCGGCGAATGGCGTGAGAACACGCGTGAAGAATGCACGCGCGTACTTGTTCAGCATGGCCTTCCCGGAGGGTCGCTGGGCCGCACGGCCACCACGGCCACCGGCTGGCCCATCGTAGCCAGCACCCCGCCGCCCGAACGCCGCGCACCCACCGGTTCGTGCCACGTAAGACGTACTTCACGTCACGGACCGCCTCCGGTGCGCCCCGGGTACGCGCCCGGTACGACGTATGGACGCGGTGTGACACCAGTGCAAAGCTCGAAGAACCCCGTGTTCCTCATCCGAGGAACCCGCGCAAGGAATCGATCAAGGAACCCACCCTCCTCACCGTCACCACCGGGAGGCACGAGCACCATGGGAGCCACATCACACCAAGCCGGAGCCGCCGGCAGGGCACTGACGGCCGACCGCCCCTCCTCCATCCGGAATGTCGTGCTGGTCGGCCACAGCGGATCCGGCAAGACCACACTGGTCGAAGCCCTCGCCCTGACCGCCGGAGCGGTCAACCGGGCCGGCCGCGTCGAGGACGGCGCCACCGTCTCCGACTACGACGAGATCGAGCACCGCCGGCAGCGCTCCGTCCAGCTGTCCCTCGTCCCCGTCGAATGGGGCGGGATCAAGATCAATATCTTGGACACCCCCGGATACGCCGACTTCGTCGGGGAACTCAGGGCCGGTCTGCGCGCTGCGGACGCGGCCCTTTTCGTCGTCTCGGCCTCGGACGGCGTCGACGGCGCCACCCGCATGGTCTGGGACGAGTGCGAGGCCGTCGGCATGCCCCGCGCCATCGTCGTGACCCACCTGGAGGCCGCCCGCTCCGACTACGCGCAGATGACCACCGTCTGCGGCGAGATCTTCGGCGGCGAGGACCCCGACGCGGTCATCCCCCTCTACCTCCCCCTGCACGGCCCGGCCGGCCCCGACGGCCACGCCCCCGTCACCGGCCTGCTCGGCCTGCTCTCGCAGCGCGTCTACGAGTACTCCTCCGGCGAGCGCGTGGAGCGCGACCCGGACCCCGCCGAGCTCGCGCTCATCGCCGACGCCCGCTCCCGCCTCATCGAGGGGATCATCGCCGAGAGCGAGGACGAGAGCCTCATGGACCGCTACCTCGGCGGCGAGGACATCGACGTCAAGACCCTCGTGGACGACCTGGAGCGGGCCGTCGCCCGCGGCACCTTCCACCCCGTCCTGATGGCCGCGCCCGCCACCGACGGCGCCCGCCAGGGGCTCGGCACGGTGGAACTCCTCGAACTGGTCACCGGCGGCTTCCCCACCCCCCTGGAACGCGCCGCCGTCACCGTCACCCGCCCCGACGGCTCCGCCCGCCCCGACGTCACCTGCGATCCCGCCGGCCCCCTCGTCGCCGAGGTCGTCAAGACCTCCTCCGACCCCTACGTCGGCCGCGTCTCCCTCGTCCGCGTCTTCTCCGGCACCCTGAAGGCCGAGGAGACCGTCCACGTCAGCGGGCACGGGCTCGCCGACCGGGGCCACGAGGACCACGACGTCGACGAGCGGATCGGCACCCTCACCGGCCCCTTCGGCAAACAGCAGCGCGCCCTCACCCGGTGCATCGCCGGGGACCTGGCCTGCGTGGCCAAACTCACCCGCGCGGAGACCGGCGACACCCTCTCCGCCAAGGACGACCCGCTCCTCATGGCGCCCTGGACCATGCCCGACCCGCTGCTCCCCCTCGCCATCGAGGCCCACAGCAAGGCCGACGAGGACAAGCTCTCCCAGGGCCTGGCCCGGCTCGTCGCCGAGGACCCCACCATGCGGCTGGAGCAGAACCCGCACACCCACCAGGTCGTCCTGTGGTGCCTCGGCGAGGCGCACCAGGACGTCGCCCTGGAACGGCTGCGCACCCGCTACGGCGTCCAGGTGGATCCCGTACCGCACAAGGTGAGCCTGCGCGAGACCTTCGCCGCCAAGGCCGCCGGCCGCGGCCGGCACGTCAAGCAGTCCGGCGGCCACGGCCAGTTCGCCATCTGCGAGATCGAGGTGGAGCCGCTCCCGCCCGGCAGCGGCATCGAGTTCGTCGACAAGGTCGTCGGCGGCGCCGTGCCCCGCCAGTTCATCCCGTCCGTGGAGAAGGGCGTGCGCGGCCAGGCCGCCCGCGGGGTCGCGGCCGGCTACCCGCTGGTCGACGTGCGCATCACCCTCCTCGACGGCAAGGCCCACTCGGTGGACTCCTCCGACGCCGCCTTCCAGACGGCCGGCGCCCTCGCGCTGCGCGAGGCCGCCGCCGAGGCCCGCATCGACCTGCTCGAACCGGTCGCCGAGCTCGCCGTCCTCGTCCCCGACGAGTACGTGGGCCCGGTCATGAGCGATCTGGCCGGCCGCCGCGGCCGCGTCGTCGGCACCGACCAGGCCGGACCCGGGCGGACCCGGGTCCGCGCCGAGATCCCCGAGATCGAGATCGGCCGCTACGCCGTGGAGCTGCGCTCCGTCTCGCACGGCACGGGGCGGTTCGCCCGGGCCTATGCCCGGCACGAGCCCATGCCACCTCAGATCGCGGACAAGGTGCGCGAACAGACGGAGAAGGGAACCTAGTTGACATAGCGTCGGGAAGGGCCGCCCACCCAACCAGCTTGCGGTGGGCGGCATTTCCCTGTCCCATGACCATGGGGCGAGATCCGCCGATAGGCTCATCGGCGCACCAAAAGAGCACGAACGCACAGCGATGGGGGCAGCGGTGGCGGACGACGGATTCGACTTCAGGCCCGGAGCGCAGATTCCTCTCCAGGGTGGTGGTGGGCAGACGGCGGCGACCAACGCCCTCGCCTCGGCCGCGTACCGCGACGGCGGCAAGGACAGCAAGCTGGAGAAGATACTCACCGCCAACAACGAGCTCCACCCGGCCACGGTCAAGGCCCCGAAGATCTCCCTCTTCGAGCCCAGCCTGGGCGAGGCCTTCTGCCGGGCCGTCGAGGCCCGCACCCTCGGCGCGGGCCGCAAGCCGCTGATCCAGTCCTTCGGCGCCGATCCGCAGACGGTGGTGGAGCACTGCCTCGCCGCCTCCCGCATCCGCAAGGAGCGCGACCGAAGGCTCCGGCTGATCATGCTGGTCTGCGGTGTGCTGTTCCTGCCCGGTCTGCTGCTGTGGCTGGGCCTCTTCCAGCTCCGCAAGTCCCTGTCCTCCAAGGAGGGCAAGCGCAGCTCCTGGATCGGGACCGCGGTCCTGGTCGGCGTGGGCGTCGTGGCCGCCGTCCTGATGTTCCGGCTGCCGCTCACCGGCTTCCTCGGGCTCTACGCCCGCGGCATGATCATCGCCCCGGCCCTGGGCTGGCTGCTCGCCCGCCGCACCTGCGAGGCCACAGCCAAGGACCTGCGCGCCCGCTGGGACGGGCTGCTGTCCGGCGGCGGGGTCGGCGCCAAGATCCCCGAGGCCGTTCCGGGCAACCCCGACGAGAAGGCGCGCGAGGACCTGCGCCACCAGCTCGCCAAGCTCACCGCGGAGGACCGCAGCAACCAGGTCTTCTACGCGGGCCCCAAGGGGATCCTCGGCATGGGCACCCGCTGGGGAAGCTGGCAGATGGCCGAGGAGCTCGCCCCCAAGAGCGAGGGGATGGAGATCCACCCCTTCCGCAGCTGGGACGTCATACGCGCGATCGACACCCAGCTCCGCAAGCTGGAGCGGGGCCCCCTGCACACCGGCGGCTTCCCGACGGCCGCGATCCAGCACTGGATCGTCACCCCGGTCGGCGAGGGCGCCGCCGAGGTGGCCCGCCCCACCGGCGAGAACGTCGACGCCTTCCTCATCAAGCCGCACGAGATCACCCGGATCTGCAACGAGCAGCAGTTCAGCGCCGGGAACCGGCACTACCTCGGCATCCAGTACCCGCTGTGGGACGGCCAGCTGGTGATCAACATGCTGGTCACGGTCACCGTGCTCTACAAGACCCTGCGCGTGGACGTCACCGCACACGCCCTGGGCCCCGTACACGGCCTCTTCACCACCAAGTCCGCGGCCCCGGTGGTGGAGGTGCCCAAGAGCATCCGCTTCTGGGAGACCGTGGAACGCCCGCTGCCACTGGTGGACGTCCAGGAGGTGGTACGCCTGGCCGTGCGGGCCCCGCTGACCTGGTACCCGCCGATCCTGGACTTCTTCGGCGGCAAGCTCGTCCTGCCCGAGCCCTTCGGCCTGCGGCACGTCTGGGCGAGCTCGATGTGGCGCCACCGGTTCATGGCCGACGACGCCCTGCGCACGGTGGCCCCGGTCCTGCGGGCGATCCACGCCGCGACGTTCAAGGTGCTGGAGGAGAACGGCGTCGACACCGACCGCTTCACCAACCGCTCCTCGATCATGAGCGGGCTCATCCAGGAGCCTTCGCCGCGCAAGGCCGACGTCTACGACGCGTAGGTAGGCTGGGAACACGGGCAGGGGCAGGGCACCCCCACGATCCGGAGGAGCGGCCGTGACCGAGCGCAAACCGCCTGGCGTCAGCTTCGAGTCCTTCGTGGACCGGCAGATCCGGCAGGCCGCCGAGCGGGGCGAATTCGAGAACCTGCCCGGCTACGGCAAGCCGCTGGCCTCGCTCGACGCGCCGTACGACGAGCTGTGGTGGATCAGGGGCAAGTTGCACCGCGAGGGGTTCGCCGTCCTGCCTCCGGCGCTCGCGCTGCGCAAGGAGGCGGAGGACGCCCGGGAGGCCGCACTCGCGGCCCGCTCCGAGCGGCAGGTGCGGGACATCCTCGCGGTGGTCAACGAGAAGATCCGCGCCGCCCTGCTCCGGCCTCCGCCGGGACCGCCCCTGGGTTTGACCGAATTCGACGTCGAGGCCGTACTGGAGGCGTGGCGCGAGAGCCGTGCGGGCAGGTCGGCCGGCTGATCAGCCGACCGGCCAGGCGTCCGCGAGCATCTGACGGGTGTCCGCGAGCAGCTGCGGCAGCACCTTGGTGTGGCCGACGACCGGCATGAAGTTCGTGTCCCCGCCCCAGCGGGGCACGATGTGCTGGTGCAGGTGCGCGGCGATGCCGGCTCCGGCGGCGGCGCCCTGGTTCATGCCGATGTTGAAACCGTGCGCACCCGAGGCCTTGCGCAGCGCGACCATCGCCCGCTTGGTGAGGTCCGCGAGCTCGGCCGTCTCGAGGGCGTCGAGCTCGGTGTAGTCGGCGACGTGCCGGTACGGGACGACCATCAGGTGGCCGCCGTTGTACGGGTAGAGGTTCAGCACCGCGTAGACGTGCTTGCCGCGTGCCACGACCAGGCCGTCCTGGTCCGACATCTCCGGAATCCCGCAGAAGGGACAGCCGTCGCCGGCCTCCGGACCGCTCGGCTTGTTCTCCCCCTGGATGTAGGCCATCCGGTGGGGCGTCCACAGACGCTGGAACGCGTCCTGCGTGCCCACACCGATCTGCTGCTCCGGCTCAATCGTCATGGCGGCAAGCATATGACCTTGGCTTCGCGTACGAGGAAGGCCCCCGGAAAGTGATCACTCCGGGGGCCTTCCTCGGTACTGCGGGTACGGATGCCGCGGGTGCGGATCAGACCTGGACGCGGTCCGCGACGACCTTGGCCAGCTTGGCCAGCGCCTCGTCCTTGGCGATGCCGTTCTCCTGCGAACCGTCGCGGTAGCGGAAGGAGACCGTGCCCGCCGCCATGTCCTCGTCACCGACGATGATCATGAAGGGGACCTTGAGCTTCTGGTGGTTGCGGATCTTCTTCTGCATGCGGTCGGAGGAGGCGTCCACCTCGACCCGCAGACCCTTCTTCTTCGCCTCGGCGGCGAACTCCTGCAGGTACTCGACGTGCCCGTCGCCGATCGGGATGCCGACGGCCTGGACCGGGGCCAGCCACGGCGGCATGGCGCCCGCGTAGTGCTCCAGCAGCACGGCGAAGAACCGCTCGATCGACCCGAACAGCGCGCGGTGGATCATGACCGGGCGCTGGCGGGAACCGTCCGGGGCGGTGTACTCCAGGTTGAACCGCTCGGGCAGGTTGAAGTCCAGCTGCACGGTCGACATCTGCCAGGTGCGGCCGATCGCGTCGCGCGCCTGCACGGAGATCTTCGGGCCGTAGAAGGCCGCACCGCCCGGGTCGGGGGTCAGCGGCAGGCCCTGCTTCTCGGCGACCTGCTGGAGGACCGCGGTGGCCTCCTCCCAGACCTCGTCCGAGCCGACGAACTTCTCCGGGTCCTTGGTGGAGAGCTCCAGGTAGAAGTCGGTCAGACCGTAGTCGCGGAGCAGGTTCAGCACGAAGGTGAGCGTGCGGTCGAGCTCGTCGGCCATCTGCTCGCGGGTGCAGTAGATGTGCGCGTCGTCCTGGGTGAAGCCGCGGGCGCGGGTCAGGCCGTGCACCACGCCCGACTTCTCGTACCGGTACACGGTGCCGAACTCGAACAGGCGCAGCGGCAGTTCGCGGTAGGAGCGGCCGCGCGCGTCGAAGATCAGGTTGTGCATCGGGCAGTTCATGGGCTTGAGGTAGTAGTCGGTACCACCGTCGAGCTGCATGGGGGGGTACATGCCCTCCGCGTACCAGTCCAGGTGGCCGCTCTTCTCGAAGAGGGCGCCCTTGGTGGCGTGCGGGGAGTAGACGAACTCGTAGCCCTCCTCCTCGTGCCGCTTGCGCGAGTAGTCCTCCATGGTCCGGCGGATGATGCCGCCGCGCGGGTGGAAGACGGCGAGGCCGGAGCCGATCTCGTCCGGGATGGAGAAGAGGTCGAGCTCGTTGCCGAGCTTGCGGTGGTCGCGCTTCTCGGCCTCGGCGAGGAAGTCGAGGTGGGCCTTCAGCTCCTCCTTCGACGGCCACGCGGTGCCGTAGATGCGCTGGAGCATCGGGTTCTTCTCGCTGCCGCGCCAGTAGGCGGCGGCGTTGCGCATGAGCTTGAAGGCCGGGATGTTGCGGGTGGTGGGCAGGTGGGGGCCTCGGCAGAGGTCCTTCCAGCACAGGTCGCCGGTCTTCGCGTCCAGGTTGTCGTAGATGGTCAGCTCGCCGCCGCCCACCTCGACGTTCGCGCCGTCGTCGGTGGACGCGGAGCCCTTGATGCCGATGAGCTCCAGCTTGTACGGCTCGTCGGCGAGCTCCTCGCGGGCCGCCTCGTCGGTGACGACGCGGCGGGAGAACTTCTGGCCGCGCTTCTGGATCTCCTGCATCTTCTTCTCGATGGCCTTCAGGTCCTCCGGGGTGAAGGGCCGGGCCACGTCGAAGTCGTAGTAGAAGCCGTTCTGGACCGGCGGGCCGATGCCGAGCTTGGCCTCGGGGAAGAGCTCCTGCACGGCCTGCGCCATGACGTGCGCGGTCGAGTGGCGCAGGATGTTGAGGCCGTCCTCGGAGGAGATCTCCACCGGCTCGACGGTCTCGCCGTCCTTCACCTCGTACGCGAGGTCCTTGAGCTCGCCGGCGACACGCGCGGCGACGATGGTGCGCTCGCCGGCGAAGAGCTCCGCCGCCGTAGTGCCCGTGGCCACCACGCGCTCGTCCCGCTCGGAATCGCGTTGGATGATCACACGGACGTCTGACACCGGTCTCTCCTGAACTCTGGGGGTGCGCGAGCGAACACTGCGCGCCTGAATCGTACCGAGCGGAGTGGCCGCGCCGCTAAACGGTTACCGCGCGGCCCGGACGGGGACGCCCCGGGCTCCACCCCCGAACCCCGCGCCTCGAACGTGGGCGGGGCTGGTTTGTGCGAGCCTGAGCGGCATGTCGAGCCCACGGATACGCCTACTGGACCTGACCGACGACGCCACTGCGCAGGCCGTGCACCGGATCGGGCGGGCCGCGTACGCGGTGGAGGCGGAGCTGATCGGCTTCGACGGCATCCCGGCGCTGGGCGAGAGTCTCGCGCAGATGCGGGCGCAGGAGCTGAACTGGTTCGGCGCCGTCTCCGACGCCGGGGAGCTCGCCGGTTTCCTCGCCTGGGAGGAGGAGGCCGACGGCGGCATCTCCATCGACCGTCTCTGCGTGGCCCCGGCCTGGTTCCGCCGGGGCATCGCCTCCCTCCTGCTCCGCCACGCCCTGGCCGACCTCTTCCCGGGCCGCCCCGTCACGGTCACCACGGGCGCCGCCAACACCCCCGCGGTCTCCCTCTACACGCACCTCGGCTTCACCCGAGGCCCCGACTTCTCCCCCGCCCCGGGCTTGACGATGGCCGCCTTCCGTTCCAGCCCCGCCGGTGATTGAGGCGCTGGGGGTCCCCCCCGGACGGAGTCTGGGGGAGGGTCCGGGGGCAGAGCCCCCGGCAGCGGCGCCGCACCCTAGTCGTCCGTCGGCAGGACATCCGCGGGGTCGAAGGGCTCGTCCAGCGCCTTCATCAGCCGGTCCCGCTCGACCTCGTCCAGCGGCACCGGCGTCACATCCGTCGCATCCGTCAGGCGACGGAAGCCGCCCCGCCGCTGCAGCCGCCCGCCCACGCGGATCGGCAGGCCCACCAGGTGCGCGTGCCCCGCCACCCGATACGCCTCCTCGTCCAGCGCGGCGCGTACGTACGGGACCTCCGCCCCGGCGAGGACCCGCAGCCGGACCGTGCCCCCGCCCCCCGGGGCCGAGCGCCGCATCCGGACCACCGCCCCCGCGATGCGGACCTGCACGGCCGGTTCGTCCCGGGTGTACCGCGCCGCCGCCTCCCTCAGCACCGGCAGGTCGCCCGGCGAGAACTCCACCGGCTCGGGCCGGGCCGCACAGCCCGCCGGGACCCCTGCCGCCGGCGCCCAGGCGAGCGCGATCCGGGCCCCCTCGGTGCCCCGGACCAGTGCGATCAGTGCCTCGGCGAGCTCCCGGCTGACCCCGGCCCGCACAGCGGCGTCGAAGGCCTCCATGCCGCCGGTGGCCCGCTGGTAGTCCACGGCTTCGCGGGCCGCGTGCAGGGCGTGGTGGAGCCGCGTCACGGTGCCCCGGCCGCCGTCCACCGGTACGTACGCGGTCAGGCGCCGGCCGCCCGGGTGCGGTCCCACCAGGACCCCGTCCAGGGCCCGTTCGGCCTTGGCCCGGTGCCGGGCCCCGTAGTACCCGGCACGGGCCCGTTCGGCCAGGGCCCCGGCGAGGAGGAGCTGCCGGGCGGCCGAGCGCAGCTGTTCCTGCACCGTCCACGCGGCCTCGCCCTGGAGCCCGTACGCCCCCTGCGGTATCTCCCGGTCCCAGTGGATCTCGTCGCTGGGCACGCTCAGCCCGTAGAGCACCTCCCGCGCGGAGGGCAGGCCGCTGCGCGAGAGGGCGGTGATCGCCTCTTCGAGCAGGTCGGCGCAGTCGGGGAAGGTGCGGCTCTCGGGGACGAGCAGGCTGGTGGCGGCGCGGGCCGTCGGGTGCGTGGCGGGCGGGGTCCAGCGCCCGTACCGGCCGGCGGCCCCGCCCCGGCGCAGCCAGCCGTGGCGGTGCAGCAGCGCGCCGAGCACGGCCGGATCGACGTGCGCGGGGTCGGGGGCGGCGGGGTGTGCTGAGTCCGTGAATCCGCCGTGGTCCGGGGACGGCAGCGGTTCCAGGTTCGGCGAGTGCCAGTGCATCAGGGTGTCCCTCCCGACCCGACCCGGGTCATGATCTCGCACAGCGCCCGGTCGTCGAAGATCCGCGTCGTCGGGATCCGTACGGTGGTCCGGCGGCGGCCGGTCACCGGGTGTCCGGCGAGATTGGTCCAGTAGCAGCAGTGCCGCAGGTCGAGGCGGTCGTGCCCGGCGGCGAGCCACTGGTCGCGCTCCCGCGGGACGAGCATCACGACGAGGATCTTGTGGACGGCGACCGGGGTGCGGGCCAGTTTCACCAGGTGCTCGTTGTCGAGGGTGAAGGCGAAGGTGGGCCCGGCCGGCCGCGGCGGTATCTGGTAGGTCGCCTTCAACTGCACCTTGATGGTGACCTCGTCGTCGACAACGTGCTCGGGGGCGCCGTGGCTGACGTGCCAGTCGATGCCGTTGTCCGGAAAGGGCTGGGAGAGCGAGCAGCCGGCCGCGGCGGCGACGGCGTGCAGGTATCCCACCTGAAGGGTCTCCATGCAGGCGGTGGTGGCGAGTGTGCCGCGCAGCGGTCCGGTCCGCGCGTCGTCCGGTGTTCCGGTCCGCGGATCGATCTGCCCCGCCAGCACCCCGCCCGGTTCGGGCTGCGCGAGCGCCATGGCCGGCTCCCCATGCCTTCCGGGCTCTGCCGTCGGTGGTGGGTGGGGTGACGACCGGTCATGTGTACGGCCCCCCATGGATGTTGTCTCCGCACCCGGGTCCCCGCAAACGGCGTACGGGGCAAACAGCCCGGGTATCACCGATGCGGGCGAAGGTGGCGTGATCCAGGTGCGCCCCATCTGCCGACCGGGGACGAGGAGTTCGCCATGACACGCTGGTACGAGGGCCCGCTGGCCGCATTCGACACGGAGACCACCGGGGTGGACGTCGAGCAGGACCGGATCGTGTCCGCCGCGCTCATCGTGCAGGAGTGTGCGGGGGGCCGGGTCCGCACCACGCGCTGGCTGGTCAATCCCGGCGTTCCGGTGCCCCCGGGGGCGACGGAAGTGCACGGGCTGACCGACGAGCACCTGCAGCGTCACGGGCGCTGGCCGGCGCCCGTGGTGGAAGAGATAGCCCGTGCGCTCGGGGAGCAGCAGGTGGCCGGCCGGCCGGTGGTGGTGATGAACGCGCCGTTCGATCTGACGCTGCTGGACCGGGAGTTGCGCCGGCACCGGGCCTCGTCGCTGGCCCGGTACCTGGACAACCGGCCGCTGACGGTGCTGGATCCGCGGGTGCTGGACAAGCACCTGGACCGGTACCGCAAGGGGCGGCGGACGCTGACGGACCTGTGTGCGCACTACGGGATCGAGCTGGAGGGCGCGCACGACGCGGCGGCGGACGCGATGGCCTCGCTGGAGCTCGTACGGGCGGTGGGGCGCCGGTTCGCGGCCCGGCTGGAGCGGCTGTCGCCGGCGGAGCTGCACACGCTGCAGGCGGTCTGGCACGCGGCGCAGGCGCGGGGCCTGCAGGCGTGGTTCGCGCGGCAGGGGACGCCGGAGCCGGTCGATCCGCACTGGCCGCTGCGGCCGGACCTGTCGACGGCGGCCTAGGGCGCACGGCCCCGTACATACGGAAGGCCGGTCCGTCTTGCGACGGACCGGCCTGTCCCGGTGGGCGATACTGGGATCGAACCAGTGACCCCTTCGGTGTGAACGAAGTGCTCTCCCGCTGAGCTAATCGCCCGGGAACGCACTGAACAATACAGAAGCCCCGGGGCTGGTTCAAACCGCTTCCCTCCCGCTGCGTACTCAGAGCGGATCTGAGTACGTACGCCCATGTCCTGACGGCGTGACCGGCGCCACACTCCTGGTATGAACAACCCTCTGCCGCCGGCCGAAGAGCTGGCGCTCATCGACCGTGAGCTGGTGCAACTCGATGCCCGGCGGCTCCATTTGCTGACCCGCCGGGACTGGCTGCTGCGCATCCTCCAGCAGCCCGGACCCGCCCCCGCCCCTGCCGGCTGGGGGGCCGCCGTGCCCGCCGGGCCGCCGAAGGAGACCTCGGCCCCGAGCGCGCAGAACGTGCTGCTCACCCTGGGCGCCGTGCTCCTGGCCGTGGCCGCGCTGGCGTTCACGCTGGTCAGCTGGGGGTCCATGGGGATCGCCGGGCGCTCGGCGGTCCTGGCCGCGGTGACGGCGGCGGCGCTGGCCGCGCCCGTGCCGCTGCTGCGCCGGGGGCTGCGGTCGACGGCGGAGTCGGTCGCCGCGGTGGGGCTGCTGCTGACGGTGCTGGACGCGTACGCGCTGTACGCGGTCGGCATGCCGGACGCCGACGGCACCGGGTACGCGGCGGGTGCGGCCGCGGTGCTGGCGGCGGTGTGGGCCGGTTACGGCTCGGCCCTGCGGAAGCTGCGGCTCCCGCTGCCGGCGGCGGTGCTGGCGGCGCAGTTCCCGCTGCCGCTGGCAGCGCTGGCCGCGCAGGCGGGCCCCCTGGAGCTCGGCTGGGCGCTGCTGGCGACGGCGGTGCTGGACGCGGCGCTCGCCCTGCGGGTCCGGGCGGCGGCGGCCCCGGCGGCCGTGCTGACGGCGGCGGCGCTGCTGATCGGGGTGGCCGAGTCGTGGTCGGCGGGCTCGGTGGCGCAGGCGCTGGCTCCGGCGGCGCTGCTGCTGGCGGGCGCGGCCCTGGGCACGGCGGCGGCCTGGCGGGAGCCGCGCGCCTGGGGCGCCGCGCTGGTGGCCGGTCTGGCCGCGGTGGTGGCGCTGGGCGGGCTGGTCCGGCCGGCCCTGACGGATTCCGTCCGGGACGGCGCGTGGGTGGCGCTGGTGCACCTGCTGGTGGCGCTGCCGCTGCTGGCGGCGGTACGCGTCTCCGCGCTCCCGGCGGCGGTCCGGCGCGGCCTGGCGCGGGCGGGGGTTGCGGTCACCGCCCTGGTGGCGCTGTCGGCCGGTGCCGCGGTGGTTCCGGCGCTGCTGGCCCGGCTGCGGGTGCTGGAGGAGGTGTGGGCGGCGACCACTCCGGCCCCGGCTCCGTACGCGCCGGGTGCGGCGGGCGTGGTGATCCTGCTGACGGCGGCGGGGGCGGCCTGGTGGCTGTCCCGGGTGCTGGCGCGGCCGGAGCCCGCGGTGGTGGCGGTGGTCCTGGCCTGGGCCGGGCTGTTCACGGCTCCGGTGCTGCTCGGGTTCCCGGCGGCGGCGGTGTTCGCCGCCCAGCTGGCGGTCACGGGCGCGGCCGGGGTGTTCGCCCTGCGCTCCCCCGCACGCGGCGCCGCGATCGCGGCGGCCGTGTGCGCGCTGACCGGCGCCGCGAACGTGTCCGTGGGCGCGCTGGACGGCCGGGTGGCGAGCTTCGCGGTGTGGGGGCTGCTGGGCGCGGCCTGCGCGGCGGGAGCGGCCTACGGGCCCGCTCCGCGCCGGGTCCGCGCCGCGGCGGCGGTGTGCGCCGTCGGGTACGCCACGGCGCTGCTGGTGGCGGCGGCCGCGGTGACGGACCTGGCGGTGGTCTGGTGGGCGCTGCCGGTGCTCGCGGTCCCGGCGCTGGCGGTGGCTTCGGGGCCGCGGCTGGGCGCCGTACGGGTGCCCGTGGAGATCGCGGCGGCCGGGGCGGGGGCCCTTGCGGTGGCCCTGTCGGCAGGTCGGGCCGGGACGCTGGCACTGGTCCTGGCGCTGGCCGGGGTGGTCTGTGCGGGGGCCGCGGTGCGCCCGGAGCGGCGCGCGGTGGGCTGGGCGGCGGGGGCGCTGTTCGCGGCGGCCAGCTGGGTGCGGCTGGCCGACGCCGGGGTCACGATGCCGGAGGCCTACACGCTGCCGGTGACGGCTGCGGCCCTCGTGGTGGGCTTCCTGCGGCGCCACAGGGACCCGCAGGCCTCGTCCTGGACGGCGTACGGCCCGGGGCTGGCGGCGACCCTGCTGCCGAGCCTGCTGGTGGCCCTGGACGACCGGAGCTGGGTGCGCCCGCTGCTGCTGGGGCTGGCCGCGCTGGCCCTGACCCTGATCGGCGCCCAGCGCCGGCTGCAGGCCCCGCTGCTGCTGGGCGGCGCGGTGCTGGCGGTGGTGGCGGTGCACGAGCTGGCACCGTACGTGGTGCAGGTCGCGGGGGCGCTGCCGCGCTGGGTGCCGCCGGCCCTGGCGGGCCTGCTGCTGCTGGCGGTGGGGGCGACGTACGAGAAGCGGCTGCGCGACGCCCGTCGGCTGCGGGACGCGATCGGGCGGCTGCGCTAACGCCAGAGGCCCGGAGACTGTGAAAGTCTCCGGGCCTCTGGTCCGGGTGGGCGATACTGGGTTCGAACCAGTGACCCCTTCGGTGTGAACGAAGTGCTCTCCCACTGAGCTAATCGCCCGGACGCACCGCAAACATTACCGCATGTCAGCGGTGCTCCATGACCATCACTGGTCCTTGAGGTTCCAGGGCAGGACGAGCCCGTACTTCCACAGGTAGAAGCCGATCAGAGCGCCCGCGATGACGAGGCCCACGCTGGTCAGGATGATGTTGCGGCGGCGGACCTTCGGGTCGAGCGCCTTCTGCGCCGCTTCGGTGACCTTGCGCTTGGTCCAGCGCAGCACGAGGTGGGCCCAGGCGAACTCGGTCGCCCAGATCGCCAGGCCCGCGAAGATCGCGACCCAGCCGGGGCCGGGCAGGACGAGCATGGCCACACCGGCGGCGATCACGGCGAGGCCGACGACGAAGACGCCGACCTGCCAGCTGAGGTGCAGGCCCTTGCTGGCCTTGATGAAGGCGGGCGCCTTCGACACGTGCGGCGCCTGGTCCGGCGCTTGCGCCCCCTCGGCGGCTTCGGTGCCCTCGGCGGCTTCCGTGGCGCGCGCGGCGGATTCCTCGGCGGCGGACTCGTTGGTTCCGCGGTCACTCCCCGTATTCATGGGGTCGAATCTACCGGAGCCGGAAGCACACGTGAATGGTCGTTTGGATCCGCCGTCCGAGGGACCCAGAGGTCCGCAAAACGGTCAGAGGGGTTTACAACGGCACCGTAGGTGGCATGTCGATTTCGCCGACGTGCGAATCCCCGAGCGCACACTGAGCGAAAGGCCCTGGCGCTTATGAACACCACGGTCAGCTGCGAGCTGCACCTGCGCCTCGTTGTGTCGAGCGAGTCCTCACTGCCTGTTCCCGCGGGCCTGCGGTATGACACGGCCGACCCCTACGCCGTGCACGCCACCTTCCACACCGGCGCCGAGGAGACGGTCGAATGGGTATTCGCCCGCGACCTCCTCGCAGAGGGTCTCCACCGGCCCACCGGTACCGGCGACGTCCGCGTCTGGCCGTCCCGCAGCCACGGTCAGGGCGTCGTCTGCATCGCCCTGAGCTCACCGGAGGGAGAAGCACTGCTCGAAGCACCCGCCCGAGCACTCGAGTCGTTCCTCAAGCGGACGGACGCCGCGGTTCCACCCGGGACCGAGCACCGGCACTTCGACCTCGACAAGGAGCTCTCCCACATCCTGGCCGAAAGCTGAGCCAGGCCTACAGCCGCTCGACACCGTCCGACTCGGGGCGACGGTGTGGGTCGGACAACCACATACGGCAGTGCCGGCGCTGTTCCCGCGGAATCCACCCGCGAGGACGGCGCCGGTGTGCGTTGGGGGACCCGCTAGAGTCGGGCGGCAGCGGCGGCGCCTCCCGTCGCCGCAGGCCCGGCCCCTAGGGAGACCCCGTGCAGATCCCCCACGACACCCGTCGCGCGCTCGACGTCGTCGTCGCGCTGGTGAACACCGCGGCCGAGGCGGACCAGCCCGACGGGCTCTCGGACGTCGGCTCGCTGCGCGGCTTCGTCCAGGAGTACGCGATCAGCGACGTCGGCGAGCTCGGCGCCCGCGACCTGGCCGGCGTCCGGACCGTGCGCGCCAAATTCGCCCAGGTCTTCGCGGCACCGAACCCCCGGGCGGCCGCTGCACTGATCAACGAGCTCGTGGACACCGCGGGCACCACCCCGCAGCTGACCGACCACGACGGCTACGACTGGCACGTCCACTACTTCGCGCCGGGCGCGTCGGTGGACGACCACCTGGCGGCCGACGGCGGCATGGCCCTGGCCTTCATCGTGGTCTCCGGCGAGCACGAACGACTGCGCCGCTGCGAGGCCCCGGACTGCCGGCGCGCCTTCGTGGACCTGTCCCGCAACCGCTCCCGGCGCTACTGCGACAGCCGCACCTGCGGGAACCGGCTGCACGTGGCGGCATACCGGGCCCGGCGCAAGGAGGCCGACGCGGGCCACTCAGAGCATGAAGAGGTCGTGCACGGCGGCGAGCAGCAGAAGGATGCCGATCACCGCTAGGAAGATCATCAGGGGCGGCTGGGAGAGCGCGAAGAGGCAGCCTCGCGGCTCCTCCACGACGGGGGCGGGTACCGGCACGGGCACCGAGGGCTCACTCTGCGATGTCTCGAGCATGTCGGGGCGATGATGACGCAGCGGGCCGCCGTCCGCCCCTCAACACGCCTACAACCGCGCGGCAGTTCGCCCGATCTCGTGGACCGGGAGCCCTGCGGCCCCTTTCAGGGGTGTCCTGCGGATGGGCCCCGGGGTCAGATGCCGTGCTTCTTGAGGATGGCCTCGATGTCGGAGAAGTCGTCGGCGGGAGCGGCGGCCTGCTTGCGGCCCGGCGCGGGCTCGCGCTGCGCACCGGCCCCGGCGGCGCCGAGGGACGGCGCGGAGGCGGCCGGGGCCACGGCCTCCGGGGCCCGGCTCCCCTTGACCTTCTTCTTGGCGGGCTCCCCGGACGCGCCGAGGCGGCGGCGCTCGACGGCCCGGGTGGCGGCCAGGATCAGCCAGGCCAGCGCCAGCAGCCCGAAGCCGGCCCAGACGGACGGATTGAAAACCATCCCGGACACCCACTCCACGACACCGGTCAGGACCAGGCCGATGGGCACCAGCGCGTACGCGGTGATCCGCGCGGCGGCCAGGAAGCGCTTGCGGTAGGCGGTCAGCGCGGCGATGCCCAGGCCCGCAGCGGACACCGCAGAGCAAATGGTCTCGGCAAGCATGCGGTCCTCCGGACTGTCGGCGGCATGGCGATCTGTCCCTGTCCATCCTGCACCGCCCGTCGCCGCGGGGGCCAGGTCCGCAGCCGCCCCCGGACGGATCTCCGGGACATCTCCGGGTCGCGCCTCCTCCCCGGGTCCCGGTCGGTGGGCCCGGCGGGGGCTGGGAGACTGTCCGTATGACCGATTCCGTGATCCTCGACGTCTGGTGCGAGCTCCAGTGCTCGGACTGCCACCGCGCCCTGGAGGACGTACGCGCCCTGCGGGCCCGCTACGGCGACCGGCTGGACATCCGGCTGCGCCACTTCCCCCTGGAGAAGCACAAGCACTCCTTCGCCGCGGCCCAGGCCGCCGAGGAGGCCGCCGAGCAGGGACAGGGCTGGCCCTACGCGGAGGCCGTCCTGGCGCGCACCGCCGAGCTCGCAGAGCGCGGCGAGCCGGTGCTGCTGGACGTGGCGCGCGAACTGGGTCTGGACGTCGAGGAGTTCGACACCGCCCTGATCGACGGGCGGCACATCCTGATCGTCGACGCGGACCAGGCCGAGGGCAAGGCCATCGGCGTGACCGGCACCCCGACGTACGTGATCGACGGCGAGCGCCTCGACGGCGGCAAGAGCCAGGACGGCCTGCGCGCCCGCATCGAGGAGATCGCCGACCGACTGCTCGGCGCCTGAGTCCCTAGATCAGTTCCTTGACGGCGTTCACCGTGGTGTCCCGGTACCCGAGCGACTCGTAGAGCCGCCGGGCCGGGGTGTTGCCCTCGACCACGTACAGCCCCAGGTGGCGGGCGCCGGCGGCCAGTGCGCTGTGTTCGGCCAGCAGCATGAGGGTCCGGCCGTGCCCCTGGCCGCGGTGCTCGGGCTCGACCCGGACGTCGTACACGTACGGGACGGAGCCGAGGCCGGGCAGTTCGCGCTCCCCCACCCACACGCTGCCCAGGATCGCGCCCTGCGGGGTCTCCACCACGTGGAAGGCCGTACCGGGGGTCTCCCGCCCGGCCGGCAGCATCCGGGCGTGCTCGGCCCGGGACGCGGCCACGCCCTGCTCCGCGGTCATGCCCGGCGCGACGAGGCGGGGGGCGTACTCCACGATCTCCACCTCCAGCCAGGCCTCGAACTCGGCCCGGGTCATGGGGCGGCCGGAGCTGCCCGCCGGGAGCGCGGGCGGTTCGGCCGGCAGCTCCTTGACCATGACCCGGCCGGCCTCCCGGTAGCCGAGGGCCGTGGCCATCCGCAGCGCCGGCCCGGCCTCGGCGGGCACCGACACGGCGACGCCGGTGCAGCGCCAGGAGCGCAGCACCTCCTCGGCGGCCAGCGCGGCGACCGTGCCGCGCCCGCGCCGGCGGTCCTGCTCGTCGATCCACAGGTCCCGGATCACGCCGATCCGGGGCTGGGCGGCGGAGCGGGTGGCCAGTTCGAGGGCGCCGACGCGCCGGCTGTTGACCCGCACCTCGTAGGTCCGCGAGCGGGTTCCGTCACTGTTCTGCTGGAGCGGCTGCGCGGGCCGCAGGGTGGTGGTCATCACTTCGAGTTCTACCTGCCCGGCGGCCCCGCGTCACCAGGGTTCACGGATCGATGTCCGAAGCGGCCTTCACCTCGAAGATCCGCATCACCTCGGCCGTGACGGGCCCGGGGCCCGTGCCCAGCTCGCGGTCGTCTATCCGGACGACCGCCTGGGCGTCGCGCAGGGAGGAGGTCAGGAAGATCTCCTCGGCCTGTTCCAGCACCTCGAAGGGCAGGTCGGTCTCCTTGGCGCCGGCCCAGTCGACGACGAGGGCCCGGGTGATGCCCGCCAGGCAGCCGGAGCTCAGGGGCGGGGTGTGCAGTTCCCCGTCGAGGACGACGAAGACGTTGGAGCCGGTGCCCTCGCAGAGCCGGCCGACGGTGTTGGCGAGGAGCGCCTCGGAGGCCCCGGCCCGGTGCGCGGCGGCGAGCGCGACGACGTTCTCGGCGTACGAGGTGCTCTTCAGGCCGGCGATGGCGGAGCGCTCGTTGCGCACCCAGGGGACGGTGACGACGGCGGTGGTGTCCGGGCGGGGGGCGGACGCCGCGACGGCGGCGATCAGGGTGGTGCCGGCGTCCCCGCGGTCGGAGCCGAGCGGGGCGACTCCGCCGGTGTAGGTGACGCGCAGCCTCCCGTACTCCATGGGGTTGGCCTCCAGTACGGCGGAGCAGGCCCGGCGCACCTCGTCGAGGTCGGGGTCGGGCAGGCCGAGTCCCCGGGCGGAGCGGGTCAGCCGCTCCAGGTGGCGGGTGAGCGCGAAGGCCCGGCCGCGCTCCGCCTTCAGCGTCTCGAAGACGCCGTCTCCCACGGTCAGCCCGTGGTCGAGGACGGACACGTGCGCGCTGCCGACGTCCTTCAGTACTCCGTCGAGCCAGATCTTCATGGTGCGGTCCTTCCGATCGTCCCGTTGGTTCCCCGGCCGGCGGTGGTTTCGAGGCCCGACGCCACCCGCAGCAGGCGGGCGGCCTTCAGCTCGGTCTCCGCCCACTCCCGGTCGGGGTCCGAGCCCCAGGTGATGCCGGCGCCGGTGCCGAAGAGGAGGCTGGGGCCGCCGGGGGTCTCGCGGTCGATCCAGAAGGTTCGGATGCCGACGGCGAGCTCGGCGGTGCCCCGGTCGGCGTCGACCCAGCCGATGCCTCCGCAGTAGGGACCGCGCGGGGCGGTCTCCAGGGCCTCGATGATCCGCAGGGCGGAGGACTTGGGGGCACCGGTGACGGAACCGGGCGGGAAGGCGGCGGCGAGCAGCTCGGGCCAGCCGGCTCCGTCGGCCAGCTCTCCGCTGACGGTGGAGACGAGGTGGACCAGGCCCGGGTGCTCCTCGACGGCGCACAGCTCGGGGACGGTGACGGAGCCCGTGGCGCAGACCCGGCCGAGGTCGTTGCGTACGAGGTCCACGATCATCACGTTCTCGGCGTGGTCCTTGGGGAGCAGGTCGGCGACGGTGCGGCCGGTGCCCTTGATGGGGCCGGACTCGATGTGGCGGCCGGTCCGGCGCAGGAAGAGCTCCGGGGAGGCGGTGGCGATCTCCACACCGCGGGCGGCCAGCCGAATCGTTCCTGC
Organism: Streptomyces sp. NBC_00207; assembly: GCF_045160965.1. Classification (NCBI taxonomy): domain Bacteria; kingdom Bacillati; phylum Actinomycetota; class Actinomycetes; order Kitasatosporales; family Streptomycetaceae; genus Streptomyces; species Streptomyces sp. NBC_00207. The sequence goes on from NZ_CP130715.1 coordinate 2,437,524, forward strand.
AAAGGGTGCGGGGTTGCCGCGGGCGAGGAGCGCCGTGAGCGCGTCGACGTCGGCGCGGTCCGGGTGGGGCAGCGGCGCGGACATCACCCGGCAGAGGTTGGCCTGGTAGACCTCGCCCGCGGCGATGTGTTCGCGGATGCGGCGCACGCCGGCGACGTACGCGGCCCGGTCGAGCGAGGAGGTCCACTGGTCGGCGTCGGGCCCGCGCCAGGCGCCGGGGACCGGCGCGGGGACCGGGTCGGGGCGCACGTCGCCGAAGCGCGCGCAGACCAGCCGCCCTTCGAAGTCGGCGGACACCGCCCAGAAGCCGGCGGAGTCGAGGGCGGCGGGATCGCTGGTGACGTCCCGGAGGTCTGTCGCGAGGAGGCCGCCGAAGCGGGCCATGGGGGGCAGGTCGTGCACGGCTGCGAGTCTATGACCGGTGACGACGCGGCGCCGGTGGGGTGACGAAGAGGTGACCTGAGGTGATCGGGTGGCAGCACGCTGCGGAAACGCGTTTTTGAGCTGGCCCGGGAATCCGCTAGAGTTCAACTCGTCGCCAGGGAGCGAAGGGGGAAAACCCCGGAGTGAACACGGTGACCTGCGGACGTAGCTCAGTTGGTAGAGCACCACCTTGCCAAGGTGGATGTCGCGAGTTCGAGTCTCGTCGTCCGCTCGAAGTGGGGGATCTTCCCGAGAACCCCTGCAGCTCCATGGTGGAGTGGCCGAGAGGCGAGGCAACGGCCTGCAAAGCCGTCTACACGGGTTCAAATCCCGTCTCCACCTCCAAGGACGATTAGCTCAGCGGGAGAGCGCTTCCCTGACACGGAAGAGGTCACTGGTTCAATCCCAGTATCGTCCACTGATCCGCAAGGATCCCCGCGCGATTAGCTCAGCGGGAGAGCGCTTCCCTGACACGGAAGAGGTCACTGGTTCAATCCCAGTATCGCGCACGCAGCACCTGGCATCACATGTCTGACCTGCGGCTTCCGAGCCGTGGTTCCCGCGCGATTAGCTCAGCGGGAGAGCGCTTCCCTGACACGGAAGAGGTCACTGGTTCAATCCCAGTATCGCGCACCGATCGAAAGCCCCGGCCGTCTCTTCGGCCGGGGCTTTCGCGTTCCCCCTGCGCGGGGCATGAAAAAGGGTGCTGCCCGTCCGACTCCCCAGTCGTACGGGCAGCACCCTTCACCTGCCGTCCGTCCGCCGCTCCCCCGTCCCCACGGGGTTCGACAGCCGATGTCCCGGCCCGGACCGCTCTTCCGGGCCCGGGGCGCCGCTCAGCGCCCCGGCATCAGACCCACGGACGACGCCTGTGCCACCAGCTGGTCGAAGCCTCCGAAGAGGAAGAGCAGCAGGGCGGCCAGGGGGAGCACCATGGCCGCGGCCACCAGTGGGTGGCGGGTACCGGACTCGTGGCCGTTGAACGCGAATGCCTTGCGTCCCTGCCGTGCGATGTCCGCCATGGCCCTCTCCCTGTCGTTTGGCAGCGGCGGGCTCGTGACCTCGGGGGACGAGTGCGCCACCCGCCGCTTGTCTTCAACACTAGGCGGGTGGACGGCCCCTGGCCTCATGCCTTCGTACCCATTGCCGGGCCTCCAGGAGGATGACGGGACCTCCTCCGTGTACTCCCCTGGGTGGAGGCCGCTCCCCCGGTGTCGGGGTCTTCCCGGAGGGGATGACCGGAGGGTAGTGACTTCTCTCACTTCCGTCACTCCCTGTTGATGCGTGTCCGCCCGCCACCCCTCGGCAAGATCCACTCGCGCGTGGGCGGCGTACGGGTGCACCGGGCCGGTCACGGACCCGCCCCGAGGCCTCAATCCCCTTGGCCCAAGGGCTGCTTGGGCGTGCGGGGCACGCGCGGTGCGCTGCCGTCCGGCATCCCTGAGGCTCCCTCAAGTGTGCTGTGCCGCACTGACAATCGAATCCCACGGCGAGGGCGCGGCCTCTGAGCACGCATGCCGGATGGTCCGTAAGCTGTGGCACGTCAACAGGACGACCGGTCAGCGGGGTGGACATGGCGATGATGCGGCTCCGGCGCGAGGACCCGCGTGTCGTCGGCTCGTTCAGACTGCACCGGCGGCTCGGTGCCGGCGGCATGGGCGTGGTCTACCTGGGATCGGACCGGCGCGGGCAGCGCGTCGCGCTCAAGGTCATCCGGCCGGACCTGGCCGAGGACCAGGAGTTCCGCTCGCGGTTCGCCCGCGAGGTGTCCGCCGCGCGGCGGATCCGGGGCGGATGCACCGCACGGCTGGTGGCGGCGGACCTGGAGGCCGAGCGGCCGTGGTTCGCCACCCAGTACGTGCCCGGGCCCTCGCTGCACGACAAGGTGGCCGAGGAGGGCCCCCTGACGGCCGCACAGATCGCCGCCGTCGGCGCCGCGCTCTCCGAGGGCCTGGTCGCCGTACACGAGGCGGGAGTCGTCCACCGGGACCTCAAGCCCTCGAACATCCTGCTCTCCCCCAAGGGCCCGCGGATCATCGACTTCGGGATCGCCTGGGCCACCGGGGCCAGCACGCTCACCCATGTGGGTACCGCCGTCGGCTCCCCCGGCTTCCTCGCGCCCGAGCAGGTGCGCGGCGCGGCCGTCACCCCCGCCACCGACGTCTTCGCCCTCGGCGCCACCCTCGCCTACGCGGCGACCGCCGACTCGCCCTTCGGGCACGGCAGTTCCGAGGTCATGCTCTACCGGGTCGTGCACGAGGAGCCGCACCTGCAGGGGGTCCCGGACGCGCTGGCGCCCCTCGTACGGGCCTGCCTGGCCAAGGATCCCGAGGAGCGGCCCAGCACGCTCCAGCTGTCGATGCGGCTCAAGGAGATCGCGGCGCGCGAGGCGCAGGGGCTGTCGGAGTCCCGCCCGCCGGCGCAGCGCGCCCGGACCGAGCGGCCGACGGGACGGCTCCCCGAGGACTACGTGGAGCAGCGCACGGAGCGTCGTACCGGCGGCTCCACCACGCCCCGGGCCCCGGGCGGATCCCCGGGCGGGCCGCACTCGCGGCCCTCGTCCTCCCGCAATCCGCTGGGCCCCGGCGGTCCGTCCTCCCGGCCGACCTCCGGCCGTACGGGCGGCCGCCCGGCGCCCAGGACGACGGGGACCGGACGGCGCCCCTCGCGGCCGGACCCGCGGCTGATGCGGCAGCGGCTGATCGTGTTCGTCCTGGTGACCCTGATCGTGGCGCTGGGCATCGCCGCGGCCCAGAAGCTCTAGGGCGCGTCCTCCGGATCCTGTCGGACCCGTGTGCCCGGGAGTACCTCCCGGGCGTGGCCGGGTCAGTCAAGATCCGGAAGAGAGGGCCTGGCGGCCCTGGGCCACCGCGTAGAAGGCGACGGCGGCCGCCGCGCCCACGTTCAGCGAGTCCACGCCGTGCGCCATCGGGATGCGTACCCACTCGTCGGCGGCGACCAGCGCCGGCGTGGACAGGCCGTCCCCCTCGGCTCCGAGCATCAGCGCGACCCGCTCCAGGGACTGCGGGGCGGCCACGTCGATCGGCGAGGCCTTCTCGTGCGGGGTGAGGGCGAGCAGCTTGAAGCCCGCCTCCCGCACCGAGTCCAGGCTCTTGGGCCAGGCTTCCAGGCGGGCGTAGGGGACGGAGAACACCGCGCCCATGGAGACCTTCACCGAGCGGCGGTAGAGCGGGTCCGCGCAGTCGGGCGACAGCAGCACCGCGTCCATGCCGAGGGCGGCGGCGCTGCGGAAGATGGCCCCGATGTTGGTGTGGTCGTTGACCGCTTCCATGACGACCACGCGGCGGGTCGTGGCGAGGAGTTCCTCGGCCGTGGGCAGCGGCTTGCGCTGCATGGAGGCGAGAGCGCCGCGGTGCACGTGGTAGCCGGTGACGCGTTCGGCGAGCTCGGGGCTGACGGCGTAGACGGGGGCCGGGAGTTCGTCGATGACGTCGCGCATGACGTCGACCCACTTGGCCGAGAGCAGCATCGAGCGCATCTCGTACCCGGCGTCCTTGGCGCGTCTGATGACCTTCTCGCCCTCGGCGATGAAGAGGCCTTCGGCGGGCTCGCGCCTGCGCCGCAGTTCGACGTCGGTCAGGCCCGTGTAGTCGCGCAGGCGCGGGTCGTCGGGGTCCTCGACGGTGATGAGATCAGCCACAGGGTGATACTGCCTTGTCCTGGGTGCGGTGCCAACGGCCTGTCAGGCGCTGGTGATGGGGGCGTTGACGCGGACGACCTCGCCGATGACGATGACGGCCGGCGGGCGGACCTCCTCCGCCCGGACCCGCTCGCCGACCGTGGCGAGGGTGGCGTCCACCCGGCGCTGGGTGGCGGTGGTGCCCTCCTGGACGACGGCGACCGGGGTGTCGGCCGCGCGCCCGTGCCGCACGAGCGCCTCGGCGATCAGGCCGATCTTGTCGACGCCCATCAGGATCACCAGGGTGCCGGTGAGCTTGGCGAGGGCGGCCCAGTCCACGAGGGAGCGCGGGTCTTCGGGCCCGACGTGCCCGCTGACCACGGTGAACTCGTGCGCCACACCGCGGTGGGTGACCGGGATGCCGACGGCGCCGGGCACCGAGATGGAGCTGGAGATGCCGGGCACGACGGTGCACGGGATCCCCTCCGCCGCGAGCGCCTGGAGCTCCTCCATGCCGCGGCCGAAGACGTACGGGTCCCCGCCCTTGAGCCGGACCACGGCCTTGCCGGCCTTGGCGTGCTCGATCAGCGCGTTGTTGATGGCCTCCTGGGCCATGAAGCGGCCGTACGGGATCTTCGCGGCGTCGATGACCTCGACGTGCGGCGGAAGCTCGTCGAGCAGGTCACGGGGGCCGAGGCGGTCGGCGATGACGACGTCGGCCTCGGCGAGGAGGCGACGGCCGCGCACGGTGATCAGGTCCGGGTCGCCGGGCCCGCCGCCGACGAGGGAGACGCCGGGGGTGCGGGGACGGGCGGCCGTGAGGGTGCCGTCGCGCAGCCCCTCGACGACCGCGTCCCGGACGGCGGCGGAGCGGCGCGGGTCGTTGCCGCTCAGCACGGCGACGGTGACGCCCTCCACGCGGCCGGTGGCCGGGGTCCAGGCGGTGGCGGCCTCGGCGTCGTCGGCCCGGACGCACCAGACCCGCTCGCGCTCGGCCTCGGCGGAGGCACGGTCGTTGGCCTCGCGGTCCCGGGTGGCGATGAGGGCGTACCAGGCACCGGCCAGGTCGCCGTCCTCGTAGCGGCGGCGCTCCCAGCGGATCTCGCCGGTCTCGGCCATGGCGTCCACGGAGGGGGTGGCGGAGGGCGAGACGAGCAGGACGTCGGCGCCGGACGCGATGAGCGAGGGGAGGCGGCGCTGGGCGACCTGGCCGCCGCCGATGACGACGACGCGGCGGCCGGCGAGTCGGAGACCGACGGGGTACGCGGGGTGTTCGGCCATGGCGATGCGGCTCCTGATGCGGCGGTCGTTCTGTCATGCCGCTGCGGCTTTGGAGCGGCGGGGTGCGTGGGTGGTGCGTGCGGCGGGGCTGACGTGCGGTTTCTCGTGCGGGTCCACGATACGGCCCGGCGGGGGCGGGGGCGCGGGGCGGGCCCTGCGGGCGGCTTTCCCCTACCCGCCCCTTCCCGAAACGGGGGCTGCGCGCCAGACCCCGCCCCTCGAACGCCGGAGGGGCTGGGGTTGGCTGCTGCCGTTCGCCGCAGGGGCTACTTTTCCGTGACGCCCGCCGAGTCGAAGGTGGCCACCTCGTGCATCGCGCGGGCCGCGCTCTGGACCAGCGGGAGGGCCAGCAGGGCGCCCGTGCCTTCGCCGAGGCGGAGGTCCAGGTCGACCAGGGGGCGCAGGCCGAGCTTGTTCAGGGCGGCCACGTGGCCCGGCTCCGCGCTGCGGTGGCCCGCGATGCACGCCGACAGGGACTCGGGGGCGATGGCGCGGGCCACCAGGGCGGCCGCACCGGCGCTGACGCCGTCCAGGATGACCGGCGTGCGCAGGGAGGCACCGCCCAGGAGGAGGCCCACGATCGCCGCGTGCTCCAGGCCGCCGATGGCCGCCAGGACGCCGACCGGGTCCGCCGGGTCGGGCTGGTGGAGCTCCAGGGCCCGGCGGACGACCTCGACCTTGCGGGCGTGCGTCTCGTCGTTGATGCCGGTGCCGCGGCCGGTGACCTCCGCCGGGTCGACGCCCGTGAAGACCGAGATCAGGGCGGCGGAGACCGTGGTGTTCGCGATGCCCATCTCACCGGTGAGCAGCGCCTTGTTGCCGGCCGCGACGAGGTCGCGGGCCGTCTCGATGCCCACCTCGATCGCCGCGATCGCTTCCTCGCGGGTCATCGCCGGGCCGGTGGAGAGGTCGGCCGTGCCGGGCCGGACCTTGCGCGGGAGCAGACCCGGCGTGGCCGGAAGGTCACCCGCGACGCCGACGTCGATGACGCAGACCTCCGCACCCACCTGGTTCGCGAAGGCGTTACAGACCGCGCCGCCGCCGAGGAAGTTGGCGACCATCTGGGTCGTGACCTCCTGGGGCCACGGGGTGACTCCCTGGGCGTGGACCCCGTGGTCGCCCGCGAAGATCGCGACCGCTGCCGGCTCCGGGATCGGCGGCGGGCAGACCCGGGAGAGGCCCGCGAGCTGCGCCGAGATGATCTCCAGCATGCCCAGGGCCCCGGCGGGCTTGGTCATGCGCTTCTGGCGCTCCCAGGCCTCGCCGAGCGCCTTCGCGTCGAGCGGGCGGATGCTGGCGACCGTCTCCGAGAGCAGGTCGTGCGGCTCCTCGCCGGGCAGCGCGCGGCGCCCGTACGTCTCCTCGTGGACGACCCAGGACAGCGGGCGGCGCTGGGACCAGCCGGCCTGCGCGAGCTCGGGCTCCTCGGGGAACTCGTCGACGTAGCCGACGCACAGGTAGGCGACGACCTCCAGGTGCTCCGGCAGGCCGAGCTCGCGGACCATCTCGCGCTCGTCGAAGAAGCTGACCCAGCCGACGCCGAGGCCCTCGGCGCGGGCGGCGAGCCAGAGGTTCTCGACTGCGAGGGCCGCGGAGTACGGGGCCATCTGCGGCTGGGTGTGCCGGCCGAGGGTGTGCCGGCCGCCGCGGGTGGGGTCGGCGGTGACGACGATGTTCACCGGGGTGTCGAGGATGGCCTCGATCTTGAGCGCCTTGAACTGCTTCGCCCGGCCCTTGGGCAGGGACTTCGCGTAGGCCTCGCGCTGGCGCTGGGCGAGCTCGTGCATCGCCCTGCGGGTCTCGGCCGACCGGATGACGACGAAGTCCCACGGCTGGGAGTGGCCCACGCTGGGCGCGTGGTGCGCGGCTTCCAGGACGCGGAGCAGCACCTCGTGCGGGATGGGGTCGGTGCGGAAGCCGTTGCGGATGTCGCGGCGCTCGCGCATGACGCGCAGGACGGCCTCGCGCTCGGCGTCGGCGTATCCGGGCGCAGCCTCGCCCTGGTGCTCGCCCGCCTGCTCGCCTGCGGCGGGCTCGACCGGGGCGAGCGCCTCGGCCTCGGCCTCGGCCTCGGCCGGAGCGACCGGCTCGGGCTGGGCCACGGCCGGCTCCGGCTGGACCGGCTCGGCCACGACGGCCTCGACCGGGGCCACGGGCTCCGGCGCCACCTCGATCAGCTCGGGCTCGGCGGGCTCCTCCTGGGCGACCGGCTCGGGCTGGGCCGCGGCCGGCTCCGGCTGGACCGGCTCGGCCACGACGGCCTCGACCGGGGCGACGGGCTCCGGCGCGACCTCGGCCGGCTCCGACGCGATGGGCTGGACGGGCTGGACGGGCTCGGGCCGGTCGGGCTCGACGGCGACGGCCTCGACCGGGACGACCGGCTCGGGCTGCGCCACGGCCGGCTCCGGCTGGACCGGCTCGGCCACGACGGCCTCGACCGGGGCCACGGGCTCGGGCCCGACCTGGACCGGCTCCGGCGCGACGGGCTCGGGGGCCTCGGCCGCCGCGGGCGCCTCGGCGACCACGGGCTGCTGCGCGGGCTGCTCGGGCTGTCCCGGCTGCTCGGGCTGGACCACCGTTTCTGCGGGGACGGCGAGCGGCTCCGGCTCCACGGGCTGCTGCGCGGGCTCGGCGGCCTGCGCGGGCACGGCCTGCGGCACGGCGACCGGCTCCGGCGAGGCGACGGGCTCCGCCGCCCACGGCGCACCGGCCTGCGGCGGGATCTCGCCCGGCTGCGGGACGGAGGCCGCGACGGCCTCGGCGCGCGGGACGTCCAGGTACTCCGGGCCCGTGGTCGGGGGCCCCGCCTGGTGGAGCGGCACGGGCGCCACCGGGGGGCTCAGCACGGCGGCCATCTGCGCGGCCGGCGCAGGGCTCGCGGCCGGGCCGCGGTCGGCGAGGGAGCGTACGACTCCGCCGTTGGCCTCGGGCACGGCCGGGCCCATGTGCAGCGGGCGCCGCACGGGGGCCGCGGGGGCCGCCGGGGTGGCGGGCGGCGGGACGACGAGGCCTCCGAGGTCGAGCGCGCCGGAGTCACGGCCGCCCGCCTCGTGCGCGCCCGCGCTGTAGCCGGTGTCGGGGAAGGAGGGCTGGGGGAACTCGGGGTACGCGGCGGGCTGGGGGTACGCGGGCGGCTCGCTGTACGCCGCCGGGGCCCCGGGGTAAGCGGGCTCGGCGCCGTAGGACGCGTCGGTGTACTGCGGCTCGGGGAGCTGGGGGTCCACGGGGAAGACGGGGGCCGGCGGGACGACCTGCGGGTCGCTCCACGCGCCCTGGCCGCTCGGCATCAGCAGCAGTTCCTCGTCCTCCGGCTCGGCCGGATTGTCCATGAGGTCCTGGAAGGCGTAGCCGCCGGGAATCGGTGCCGGGATCTGGACCGGAGCGGGGACGCCCTGCTGATCCACCATGCCCGCACTGTCCGGGAGACCCTCGCCCGGTACCTGGCCGGTGTCAGTCATGCTTACCCCTCGCCCATCGGTTCTGCCTCGTCGGTCGCCCGGTCGCCCACGAGGCCTCCAAGCGGAGTTGCCGTGCGGGGCCGGCGTGCGACGAGTCCGTCTCACATACGCCTGCACGACAACCAGTAAGCATTGTCGCGCCCGTTAGCCATCGTGGCGGCCATAACCGCCACGGTCCTCTGTGGACTGCGCCACGTCGCGCGTTCCGGCGGTGTCGCCATGCCCGGAACGCGGGGCAGTACGACGATCGGCCAGCCTACCCCGGCCCTCGTCTCAGCGGGTCACAGGGCGTTCTGCCGACAGGAGGAACACCACGGAACGGTCCTGTTCAGCCCAGGTGCGGGGGTCGAGGGCGACGGACTGGAGCAGGGCGCACTCGACGGCGTACCCGTGTTCGGTGAGGGTGCGGCCGATGGCCTCCGCCTCGTCGCGGGTGGAGGCGTGGCTGACGATCCGTTCGGGGCGGCGGTCGGCGACGGCCGCGACGACCTCGGCCCCGCCGCCGCCGACGCGGACGACGTCGGGCTCGGGCAGGTTCTCCAGTACGTGCGGTGCGCGCCCGGCGACGACCTGGAGCTGCACTCCGCGCTTGCGGGCGGCGGCAGTTACGCGGTCGCAGGCGCGCGGGTCGGCGTCGACCGCGATGACGGCGGCGCCGAGGGCGGCGGCGTCCACGGCCACGCCGCCGGAGCCGGCGCCGATGTCCCAGACGAGGTCGCCGGTGCGCGGGCCGAGCCGGGCGAGCTGGGCCGCGCGGAGCTGCGCCGACTCCCCTTCGCCCGCGTCGGGCTGCGGGCGGGCCCAGCCGCGGTCGCCGGAGTGGGCGGCGCCCTGACCGAGCAGCCAGCCCGGTTCGGCGGCCGGGGCCTGTCCGGCGCCGCCGATGACGATGACGACGTTGGGGTCGCGCCAGCTGTGGTCGGCGGCCTTGTCGGAGGTGAGGACGCTCACCTGCTCCCGGTCCGTGCCGAGTTCCTCGCAGACGACGAAGGTGCGGTGGACCCCGTCGAGGAGCAGGGCGAGTTCGGCGGGGCCGGCGCCGGGCGAGGTGAGGACGGCGACCTTGGCGTGGGCGCGGCAGACGTTGACGGCGCGGCGCAGGGTGCGCGGGTGGGCGACGACGACCTGGGCGTCGTCCCAGGGCATGCCGGCGCGGGCGAAGGCGGCGGCCACGGAGGAGACGGCCGGGACCACCTCGACCTCCAGGCCGTGCTCGGGGGCGCGCAGGGTGCGTACGACGCCGAAGAAGCCGGGGTCCCCGTCGGCGAAGACGACGGCGGTGCCGCGGTGGCCGGCGATGCGGCGGGCGGCGAGGCCGAGGCTGCCGAGGCGGATGCGTTCGGCGGTGGGCGGGACCTCGGGGAGGGTGAGGTGGTGGGCTGCGCCGGCCACGAGGGTGGCGGCGGAGAGCGCGGACCGGGCGGCCGCGGTCAGGGGCGAACCGTCCCAGCCGATCACCGTGACCCGGTCGGCCATCGTCGTCAGTCTCCTGGTGTGGGGGCGGGGGGAGCTTCGTCGGGGGCGGGCACGGTGAGACTACCCGGTCATCGGTTCAGTTCCAGTCGGCGCCGACGGCGCGGCCGTGCGCGTCGGCCCGCTGCCCGAAGGCGGTGCTGCCTGCGTATCCGTCGTAGGAGTCGAAGCCGTCGTATCCGTCGCCTTCGTCGAGGTCCTCGGGGACGAGGCTCCAGACGATCAGGTCGGTGCGGGTGTCGGTCCAGCCTCCGTCGGGCGTCTGCGTGCGCACTATCCACGCGTTGCGGAGCACGCCTTCGCTGATGCAGCCGATCTTCTGGGCCACCTGCTGGGAGGCGGTGTTGTCGGCGGCGGTGCGCAGTTCGAGGCGCTCGAACCCCTGGTCGCGGAAGAGCCATTGGGCGACGGCCAGGACGGACTCGCTGGCGTAGCCCTCGCCGCGGGCCCAGGGGGCGGTGACGTAGCCGACCTCGGTGGCGCGGGTGTGCCAGTTGGTGTTCTGGAGGTGGACGATGCCGACGAGGCGCTGGGTGAGGAACTCGGTGACGGCGAAGACGATGCCGCGGCCCTCGGTGCGTTCGGCGTGGGAGTCGCGGGTGGCCCACCCGTGCGCGTCGGCGTGCGTGTAGGGGTGCGCCACGGTGGTCCAGGCGGTGACGTACTCGTCGTTCATCATCTCGGTGAGCGCGGTGACGTCCTCTTCCTCGAAGGGGCGCAGCACCAGCCGGTCCGTGCTGATGGTGACGTCCGGGAAGGTGGTAGTCATGCGCAGCTCCATGCCTGAGAAACGTGGTGCGACCGTGGTGCGATGCGACCGTGGTGGGGGACCGTTCTTGCGGGCCGCCTCCACGGGTCGTAGGCCACAGCATGCAGCATCGACCGGGGGATGTGCAGGGCCGGGTTGCCCGGAAGCGGGCAGAGCTCGGCCCCGCGCGCCGTCAGGGGCGTGCGGGGCCGAGATTCCTGACTGCGGGGCCGGGCCCGAGGGCCGGTCGGCCCCGGCTCAGGAGGCCGGGGTGCCGAAGGCCGGGACGACCGAGCCCTGGTACTTGTCCTCGATGAACTTCTTGACCTCGTCGGAGTTCAGCAGCTTGGCGAGCTTCTGGATCCGCGGGTCGTTCTGGCTGCCTTCCTTGACCGCGAGGAAGTTTGCGTAGGGGTTGCCCTCGGCCTTCTCCAGGATCAGCGCGTCCTTGGCGGGCGACAGCTTGGCCTCGAGGGCGTAGTTGCCGTTGATGACGGCGGCGTCCACGTCGTTCAGGGCGCGCGGGACCGTGGCGGCCTCCAGCTCCTTGAACTCCAGGCCCTTCTTGTCGGTGATGTCGGACAGCTTGGCGCTGGTGCCGACACCCTCCTTGAGGGTGATCAGGTTGTTCGCGGCGAGCAGCTGGAGCGCGCGGCCCTCGTTGGTGGTGTCGTTGGGGACGGCGATGGTCTGGCCGGCCTTGATGTCCGCTATCGCCTTGACCTTCTTGGAGTAGAGGCCGAGGGGCTCCAGGTGCACGTTCACGACGGGCACGATGTGCGTGCCGTTCTTCTTGTTGAAGTCGTCGAGGTACGGCTTGTGCTGGAAGAAGTTGCCGGCGACCTGGCCCTGCTCGGTGGCGGTGTTCGGCAGGACGTAGTCCGTGAACTCCTTGACGTCGAGCTTGAGGCCTTCCTTCGCCGCGAGGTTGTCCTTGACGAAGTTCAGGATGTCGGCGTGCGGGCTCGGGGAGGCCGCGATGACGAGCGGCTTGCTCTCGTCGGTCTTGCCGCCGTCGGCCTTGTTGGAGGACGGGTCCGAGGAGCTGCCGCAGGCGGTGAGGCCGAGGGCGAGCGCGGTGGCCGTGGCGGCGAGGGCGGTGAGCTTGATGTTCTTACGCACGAAGAGTGCCTTTCTGGCTGAACAAGTACCGAGACTTGCTGGTGGTGGCCCAAGCACGACAAGTGCGGGCTCTGTGGGGTGGGAAAGTCGGGGCGGCTTGTGGGGCCGGTCAGGCGGTGCGGCCGCGGCGGGCCAGGAGGCGGACCACGCCGTCGCCGACCAGCTGGATCACCGTGACGAGGACGATCAGGACCGCGACGGTGGCGACCATGAAGCCGGTCTCGAAGCGCTGGAAGCCGTACGTGATGGCCTTGGAGCCGAGTCCTTCGCCGCCGACGGCGCCGGCCATGGCGGAGTAGCCGACGAGGGTGATGACGGTGGTGGTGACGCCGGCGACCAGCGAGGGCAGGGCCTGCGGCAGGAGCACCTTGCCGACGAGGGTGGGGATGCCGCCGCCCATGGACTCGACGGCCTCGATCAGGCCGTGGTCCACCTCCCGGACGGCGGTCTCGACGAGCCGGGCGAAGAAGGGGACGGCGCCGATGGCCAGCGGGACGATCATGGCGGTGGGGCCGATGAAGGTGCCGACGACCGCGGTGGTGACCGGGATCAGGAAGATCAGCAGGATGATGAACGGCAGCGAGCGGCCTATGTTCACGATCACGCCGAGGACCTTGTTGAGCGGCTGGTTCTGCAGCAGGCCGCCCTTGTCGGTGAGCACCAGGAGGATGCCGATGGGCAGTCCGCCGAGCACGGTCACCAGCGTGGACCAGAGCACCATGTAGAGGGTGTCGTAGGTGCCCTGGGTGAGCAGGGGCTGCATTTCGGACCAGGTCACTTCGCACCATCCTTGACCAGCGCGGCCAGTTCGTCGTCGATCTCGTCGGCCCCGTCGATCACGTCGACCTGCAGGCCCTGCTCGCGCAGGAAGCCCACCGGCACGACGTTGTCCTCGTAGCGGCCGGGCAGTTCGATGCGCATGCGGCCGATCAGCCGGCCGGCGACGGTGTCCATCGCGGCGCCGAGGATCGAGATGTCGATGTTGTACGTGCGCGAGAGCTGCGAGATGACCGGCTGGGCGGCGGCCTCGCCGTGGAAGGTGACGTCGACGACGGTGCGGTCGGGGCCGGTGGCCGCGCCGGTGACCGGGAAGAGCTCGCCCGCCAGCTCGGAGCCGGGGGTGGCGAGCAGTTCGGCTACGGTGCCGGACTCGACGATCCGGCCGTTCTTCATCAGGGCGGCCGAGTCGCAGACGGTCTTGACCACGTCCATCTCGTGCGTGATGAGCAGCACGGTGAGGCCGAGCTGCTGGTTGAGGTCGCGCAGCAGCTTGAGGATGGAGCGGGTGGTCTCGGGGTCCAGGGCGCTGGTGGCCTCGTCGGAGAGCAGCACCTTGGGGTCGCCGGCCAGGGCGCGGGCGATGCCGACGCGCTGCTTCTGGCCGCCGGAGAGCTGGGTGGGGTAGGCCTTGGCCTTGTCGGCGAGGCCGACCAGGTCGAGGAGTTCGAGTGCCTTGCGGGAGCGCTCGCGGCCGGAGACGCCGAGGATTTCCAGGGGCAGTTCGACGTTGGCCTGGACGGTGCGCGAGGACAGCAGGTTGAAGTGCTGGAAGACCATGCCGATGCGGCTGCGGGCCTCGCGGAGCTCCTTGCCGGCGCGGCGGCCGCGGCCGGCGAGCGCGGTGAGGTCGACTCCGTCGACGCTCACGGTGCCGGTGGTGGGCCGCTCCAGCAGGTTCACGCAGCGGATCAGGGAGGACTTGCCGGCGCCGCTCTGGCCGATGACTCCGTACACCTCGCCCTCACGGACGTGGAGATCGACGCCGTCCAGGGCGGTGACCTCGCGGCCACGGGACTGGTAGACCTTCGTGAGGCCCGATGTGGTGATCACAGGATTTCCGTCGCTGTCGAGTGCACGGCGCAGCGGGGTGCCGGGCACGGGGCAAACATCTGGGGACGCGATACGGGACGAACCGTCAGAAAACGATGGCTTGGTCGCATGCGCGGGGCAGGAGTGAGCCGTGCTGTTCATCAGCTGGTGACGTTCTGGCGCGGCCGGTCTCGCTTCGGGGCGCGAGGCTCAGGAAGGGGCCCTCAGAAGGCGCACATTCGACACATACAACGAGCACCGGGCGTCATCGTCGCCTCGGTCGCAAGGGTGCGGCTGCTCGTCGTGGTCATGGGCCCAAGTAAAGCAGACGTCTCCCGTGACCGATCAATGAAGTCCGGATAGCGGACGCTTTTCGCCCGCATAGCGGACGGCACCGGCGCGTACCGCTTGCCGCACTCCCGCCCCTGACCTGCGCCGACGTGGCCCAGAAGCACGCACGTCCGGACCGGTCCGGAGGCCGGCGGGACGGGCCTTTGTGGTCAAGACCACGGTCCGCGCACCGCGCGCGGCCAACGGGAGCGCGGGGCCGGCGGAAGGGGCGCGCGCATCGGATCTTTCGGCCCGTAATACCCTCGCTGCATGCTCGACGCCCTGACGGTCGCCATAGGCGTGGCCGCACTCGCCCTCGCCGCCTGGTGCGGCCACGCCGCATGGCGCGACCAGCCGACCAAGGACTGGCACTTCATCGGCATGGCCGTCGTGACCGTGCTGGTCCTGGCCCAGTTGGTGATCGGCCTGGTCAAGCTGGGCCAGGGCGAGAAGCCCGACGAGGGCACGGTGATCTTCGTGTCGTACCTGCTGGGCGCGTTCGCCGCGGTGCCGGCGGCCGGAATGCTCTCGCTGACCGAGCGGACCAAGTGGGGATCGGTGACGGTGGCCGCCGGCGCGGTCGTCCTCGCCGTCCTCGAAGTACGGCTCTACGACATCTGGGGAACCGCCGGTGCCTGACGCTGAGACGAAGACCGCCACTCCCGCCGGGCGCAAGCGGCTGGTCTCCGGGCCCGGGCTGCTGCTGGTGTGGCTCTACGGGGTGATGGTGGTGGGCGCGGTCTCGCGCTCCGCCTTCCAGATCTCCACCGAGTTCGACAAGGCGCCGCTCGCGTACTCGCTGTCCGCCGTGGCGGCGCTGGCCTACGCCTTCATCACGTACTCGCTGGTGCGCGGCGGGGAGACGGCCCGCAAGGCGGCGCTGGTCTGCTGCGCCGCCGAGCTGGCGGGCGTACTGGCGGTGGGCACCTGGACCCTCGTGAACCCCGACGCCTTCCCCGACACGACCGTGTGGTCGGCCTTCGGGATGGGGTACCTGTTCATCCCGGTGATCCTGCCGATCACCGGGATGCTCTGGCTGCGCACGAAGCGCTGAGCGAACGGGCGCAGGACGACCGGGCGCAGGACGACCGGGCGCAGGACGACCGGGCGCAGGACGACTGCGGACCGACCGACTGCGGACCGACCGACTGCGGACCGACCGACTACGCGCTGACCGTGAAGTCGGTCGGGTCCTTGGCCTCCTTCTCCAGGATCACCAGCTGGATCCCGTCGGAGGCCGTGCGGCCGCCGACCTTGACGTAGCCGGCCTTGCGGTAGAGGCGCAGGTTGGACTCGCTCTTGTGCCCGGTGTGCAGGCGGAAGCGGGTGGTGGTGCCGGGGCTCGCGAGGGCCTCCTCGACCGCGCGCAGCAGGCGCGCGCCGAGTCCGTGGCCCTGCAGGCGCGGGTGGACGCACAGCTTGGCGATCTTGCCGGTGCCGTCCTCGTCCACGCTGCCGCGCACGGTGCCGACGATCTCGTCGCCGAGCCGGGCCACCAGGACCGTGTCCGCTGCCAGCTCTCCCTTGAGGGAGTCCAGGGACTGGGTGAGCGGCTGGATGAGGTAGTTGCCGTACAGCTCGGCCTCGCGCTGGAAGGCCAGGTACTGCAGTTTGAAGATCTGCTCAGCGTCCTCGGCAGCCGCCGCCGAAATGGTCACGCTCATGCCCATGTGCGCATGCCTCCAGCTCACCTGGTAGCCCGTTGGTCTACCGCTCCTTTCCCCGAAGGCCAGGAGCCGCAACCTCTGCAGCCAGCATTCTGCGCAGACATCCCAGGCATCGGGAACGGACGGGCCCCAAACTTCCTTGTGAGATACCCAACTCTCCTGCGATTTCACGGTAAGTGAGGTCTCTGGGCGAAAGAAATGCCTTCATCAGTTCGGGACAGCGTCCGGGCAACCGGGCGACCGCCGATCGGAGTGCGCGGTTCGCCTCCCCGTGCAGAAGGGCGTCTTCCGGTTCGGCCCCCGCGGCCGGTTCGCGTCCGACCGCCGGCTCGCGTCCGACGGCCGGCTCGTCTCCCGCGCTGTCGCCGGCCGGCGGGCCGTCGTACGGGACCTCCCGCCTGGCCCGGCGCCGGGCCAGGCGGGCCTCCGCCCGTACCGCCCGGCGCAGCCAGCGCGCCGGTTCCGCCGGCTCGGCGGGATCGGGGGCGCGCCGGCCGCTCTCCAGCAGCCTGACCCAGACGGCTTGTTCCAGGTCGGCCGCGTCCACTCCGGTGCCCGCGGCCTCCGCGGCCGCCTCCGCGGAGAGCAGCGGGCCGAGCTTCTCAAAGAGGTCAGCCTTCAGCAGGTCCATGCCGGGCGGGACGAGTGGGCCGGGCCCGGCGGTTTCCCCGCCGGGCCCGGCCCACTCGTTCGGGAAGGCGCGCTCAGCCGTTGACGGGGCGTCGGCCGGGGCGGAAGGCCTCGGCCGCGAGCAGGCCGGTGTCCGGGTTGTCGGTGAAGATGCCGTCGATGCCCTGTTCGAAGTACGTCCGGAAGGCGGCGAGGGCATCACCGTAGGCGGCCGGGTCCGTGCCCTTGCGGTACTCGGCCGGCAGGAAGCTGTTCTCGTTGCGCGCGGTATAGGGGTGCAGCACCAGACCGCGCGCGTGGGCGTCCTTCACCAGGGTGGTCGGGGCTCCGAGCCGGCCGTCCGCCGTGCGCGGGAGGATCAGGTCCATGGTCGGGCCGATGCCCTGGGCGAAGCCGGCGATCCACTTCAGGCCCTCGGGCTTGACCAGGTCCGCGACCGTCCGCGGGTCCTTGGCCTGTTCGAAGTCCCAGGGGCGCGTGTTCGCCGCGGAGAGCAGCACCACGCGGGGCGCGGAGACCAGCCGGGAGAGCCGCTGGATGCTGGAGGGCTCGAAGGACTGGAGGAAGACGGCCGCATCGCGGCGGTCCCGTCCGTAGCGGCGCAGCAGCTTGGCGAGGGGCTCCTCCAGGCCGAGGCCGAGGCCGCGGAAGTAGCTCGGGTGTTTGGTCTCGACGTGCAGCCAGACCCTCTTGCCGCGCCGCTTGCCCTCGCGGTCGGCCCAGCGCAGCACCTCCTCGAAGGTGGGCACGGCCCACTGGCCGTCGTAGAGCGTGTTGCGCTGGCGGACGGCGGGGATACGTTCCTTCGCGCGCAGGGTCTTCAGCTCGGCGAGGGTGAAGTCCTCGGTGAACCAGCCGGTGACGGAGACACCGTCGACGGACTTGGTGGTCCGCCGCGCCGCGAACTCCGCGTGGTCGGCGACGTCGGTGGTGCCGCCGATCTCGTTCTCGTGGCGGCACACCAGGTGCCCGTCCTTCGTCGGGACGAGATCCTGCTCCACGACGTCGGCGCCCAGGTCGAGGGCCAGCTGGTAGGAGCCGAGCGTGTGCTCCGGCCGGTAGCCGCTGGCCCCGCGGTGGCCGATGACCGTCGGGTGGGGGAGGTCCCGGTGGCCTCCGTCGCCGTGCCCGCCGCTCGTGGCGGACGCCGGTCCCGCCGCGAGTCCGGTGATGCCTCCCCCGGCCGCCAGGACGGCCGCCCCCAGGACCGTGCGCCGCGCTGCCCCACCCTGTGTCATGAGTGCCACTCCTCGTCGTCGCGAAGGTCCGCGGTCCCGGAATCTGCAATGTCCCGGCATGTCGCGGCACCTGATCGGCGTGCCGATGGTAGGCAAAAGGGGGTGGCCGCAGGGGGTGCGGCGACGGCACATCCGGGGAACTTGGCGGAAACGTGTGTCAACACTGCGTATCCGACACGTGAACCCGATGTGCGCTCGGACCTGACCCGCGAGTATCGTCCTCACCTGCACCACCGCCGTGTGGTGAGTGCGAGAACCCCGCTTTTCGATGCCGGAGGGCCCACGTTGTTCCGTACGAAGCTCATCAAAGCCACTGTCGGACCGGTCGTGCGCATGATGTTCCGCACCCGCGTGGAGGGCCTCGAGAACATCCCCGGCTCCGGTCCGGTGATTCTGGCGGGCAACCACCTCACCTTCATCGACTCCATGATCATGCCGCTGGTGTGCGACCGCACGGTCCACTTCATCGGCAAGGACGAGTACGTGACCGGCAAGGGCATCAAGGGCCGCGCCATGGCCTGGTTCTTCACCGGGTCCGGCATGATCCCCGTCGACCGTGACGGGGCCAACGGCGGGGTCGCGGCCCTGATGACCGGCCGCCGGATCCTCGAAGAGGGCAAGATCTTCGGCATTTACCCCGAGGGCACCCGCTCCCCCGACGGCCGGCTCTACCGCGGCCGCACCGGCATCGCCCGCCTGACCCTGATGACCGGCGCTCCCGTGGTCCCGTTCGCGATGATCGGCACGGACAAGCTCCAGCCCGGCGGCGCCGGCATGCCGCGCCCGGGCCGCGTCACCGTCCGTTTCGGCGAGCCGATGGAGTTCTCCCGCTACGAGGGCATGGACCGCGACCGCTACGTGCTGCGCGCGGTCACCGACTCGGTGATGGCCGAGGTCATGCGGCTCTCCGGCCAGGAGTACGTGGACATGTACGCGACCAAGGCGAAGGCCGCCTAGTCCCCCGGCGTTCCTACTGCCGCCGGAGTGACCGGCTGACGCCCGCCGCCGTGGTGGTGGCGAGGATCCAGCCGGTCACGATCAGCAGGTACGAAAGCCACTGGTACCAGCCGCTCGGCGCGTAGGCGGACTCCTGCCCGAAGCCGATGATCGGCAGCATCAGGTCGATCGTGTAGAAGACCGCGTTGAAGTCGGGGGCCTCCCCCGTCTTGAGCGGCCGTGGCGGGGCGAGTCCGTAGGCGATCGTCCCGGTCAGCAGGAGCGCCAGCAGCCAGCCCGTGGCCCGCAGCGGCCGGAAGCCGTAGCCGACGGTGGCGTCCTGGAGCAGCCCCCAGAGCCGGGCGTGCCGGGGCAGGGTGCGCCGGTGGCGGCGCAGCTTGGCGAGCAGCACCGTGCGGGCGCCCGCCTCGTCCCCCGCCGTGCGGTAGGCCGCGGCGAGCTGCTCGTAGGCGTACGGGAGGTAGCCGGACTCCTCGCGCTCCAGGGCGGGCAGCCGCTCCTCGGCCGGGAGGTGCGGGGCCAGCGTGCGGTAGGTCAGGCCGTCGATGCGGATCTGATCGGGCCAGGTCTCGGTCGGTATGTGCAGCATGTCGACATGGGAGCGGCGCAGATTGATCATGCCCTGGATCCGGTCGCAGCCGCGCAGCCACAGCTCGCCGATGGTGCAGCTGGAGGCACGCAGGGCGGTTCCGCCGGGGTTGGCGAATACCGCGCGGGCCAGGTTGAGCTGGCCGGGTATCCGGGCGCCGCTGAGATTGACCATGCCGCGGGCCTCCATGCGGTGGGCCCGCAGGTCTGTTCCGACGGACAGGGTCTCGGCGTGCAGGGCGATGCCGTCCGGGGTGAGCAGACGGGCGTTGTCGAGGCTGACCTGGCCGCCGACGACGGCGCCGTTGAGGCGTAGCTGGCCGTGGATGGTCAGGTCGTTGGCGATGATGTCGGTGCCGATCTCCACGTGGTTGAGCTGGAGCGGGGGCTCGTCCGCCTCCTCGCCCGCCGCGGGGCCGACCACCGCGCCCTGGAGGAAGAGGCCGCCGGATATCTTGGCGCCCTGGAGCCGGACCGGGCCGGTGATACGGCAGCAGGAGAGCCTCAGGACCACGTCGACGCGCACGGTGGCCGCGGTGAGGCCGGGCAGCGTGGAGTAGCCCAGGACGAGGGCTTTCAGCTGGGCGCCGTACAGGAGCGGTTTGCGTTCGAACCAGCAGTCGCGAAGCCGGATCGGGTAGTCGATCACCGCGTAGCGCAGGTCGAGCTTGCCGACGATCCTGGCACCCTTGACCTTCAGGCCGGCGACCTGGCCCGGCTCGGCCCGGCCGGCGCCCAGCAGCAGGGCCCGGAGCACCTCGGCCCGGACGGTGCGGTCCGGCCCCCAGCCGGCCCCGTCCACGGAGCTGTCGTCGGGGTGCTCGCGGAAGTCGACGCCCTCACCGCGCGGGAAGGCGTCCCAGATGCGGCGCTCGGCCGGGGTCAGGTCGTTGATCTCCATCGCCGGGATGGTGTCCCGCGCTTCGACGGGCTGTCAACTCCGTTCGGGACAGCACCCTCTGGCGGGACGTCAGTGCTCGATGCCGTCCTGGAGCCGCTGGCCCTTGAGCAGGAACCAGGCGGCCGTGGCGGTGGCCAGCAGCACGGCTGCACCGACGCCGGAGGCCAGGCGCAGGCCGTCGACGAAGGCGTGCTGGGCGGCGCCCACCATCTGCGTGGCGGTGGCCGGATCCAGTGACTTGGCGGCCTCGACCGCGCCGCCCAGGGATTCGTGCGCGGCGTCGGCCACCGGTCCGCCGGCGGCGGCCGGGGCGGTGAAGCCCTGGTAGACGCCGGTGACGATGGAGCCGAGCAGGGCGATGCCGAGGGCGGCGCCGAGTTCGTACGCGGTCTCGGAGACGGCGGAGGCCGAACCGGCCTGCTCCTTGGGCACGCTGGAGAGGATCACGTCGGCGGTGACGGTGAAGGAGAAGCCCGCGCCGAGGCCGACGACGAGCAGGGCCGCGCCGAGCAGCGGGTAGCCGGTCTCCTTGTGGATCAGGGTCAGGACGGCCAGGGCCAGGCCGATGGCACCGAGGCCGCCGGCCACGATGGACCGTACGGAGTACTTGCGGGCGTAGTTGCCCGCGATCAGGCCGGTGACCACCGCGCCGACGGCGGCGGGCAGTTCGGCGAGGCCGGCCTCCAGCGGCCCGCGCCCCTGCACGAGCTGGAGGAACTGCGAGAGGAAGAAGACCAGTCCGGAGAGGCCGAAGACGGTGAGCAGGTCGGCGAGGACCGCGCCGGAGAAGCCGCGGTGCTTGAAGAGCCGCATGTCGAGCAGCGGGGACGGCAGGGTGAACTGGCGGCGGACGAAGGCGTACAGGGCGCCCGCGCCGAGCCCTGTGGTGGCCACGACCTCCCAGGTCAGGCCGTGGGTGGCGACTTCCTTGACGGCGTAGACCACGGCGATGACGCCGACGAGGGAGAGGCCGACGCTGACCAGGTCCCAGGGGCCGGCGACCGGGTTCTTGGACTCGGGCAGCAGCTTGATGCCGACGAGGACCAGGGCGATCATCACGGGGAGGTTGATGAGGAAGACCGAGCCCCACCAGAAGTGCTGGAGCAGGGCTCCGCCGACGACCGGGCCGACGGCCGCGCCGGCCGAGGCGGTGGCGCCCCAGATGCCGATGGCGAGGCTGCGCTCCTTGGGGTCGTGGAAGATGTTGCGGATCAGCGCGAGGGTGGACGGCATCAGGGTGGCGCCCGCCACGCCGAGCAGGGCCCGGGCGACGATCATCATCTCGGGGCTGGTCGCGTAGGCGTTGAGGACCGAGACGGCGCCGAAGGCGGTGGCGCCGACGAGGAGCAGCTTCTTGCGGCCGATGCGGTCACCGAGGGAGCCCATCGACACCAGGAGTCCGGCGATGACGAAGGAGTAGATGTCGCCGATCCACAGCAGCTGGGTGCCGGACGGCTTGAGGTCTTCGCTGAGTGAGGGTGTGGCGAGGCCGAGGACCGTGGCGTCGACCGCGACCAGCAGCACGGCCAGGACGAGCACGGAGAGCGCGAGCCAGCGGCCGCGGCTCTTCTCCTCCACCCCCGTCTGACGTATCAGCTGTTCGGTACGGCTCATTTCTCCACACTCCGTCTGGCGCCACCGAGCAGCAGCTCGGTGATCATGTACTGAAAGTCCTTGGCGGCGACCCGGCCGTCCATGACGGCCCAGGCGCAGCTGCCGATGAGGCCGTAGAGGGCCTCGGTGAGCCAGGCCGGGCTCAGGTCGATCCGGATGTCGCCCTCTTCCTGGCCGCGCCGGAACAGGGCGGTGACGCGGGCGTCGAGCCGGGCCCATCCCTCGTGGATCTGGTCGCCTTCGAACAGCTGGTTCTCGGTGACGAGGAAGGCCAGCAGTTCGGCGTTGGGCTCGGCCTCCGCGACGAGGCGTCTGAGCGCCTCCACGGCCGTGCCCTCGTCGAGGCGGGCGTTGTCGAAAGCCACCTCGAACTCCCGGATGCCGAGTTCTTCGAGGGCCCGTACGAGGGCGTCGCGCCCGGCGAAGTGCCGGTGGAGGGTCGCGCGCCCGATCCCTGCGGCGCGGGCGACCTCGTCCATCGTGGCGGTCGATTTGCGGGAGAGCAGGGCTGCGGCGTCGCGGAGCACCTGGTCACGATCCATGGCCATGAGACAAGCATACCCCGAATGAGACGTCACTGTCTCATTCTCGCGAAAAATGGGCTGCCTCACAGGCGGCCGGAAGGGACTCTGAGCCGATGAAGCCACTGCTGCTGATCGATGTTGACGGACCACTGAACCCCTACGCGGCCAAGGCCCAGCGCCGCCCCGAGGGCTACACCACCCACCGGATGCGGCCGACGGGCTGGAGGGAGGCGGAGAGCGCGAAGCCGTTGCGGGTCTGGCTGAATCCCGCCCACGGGGAGGAGCTGCTGGCGCTGGCGGACGCGTACGAACTGGTGTGGGCCACCACCTGGAAGGACGAGGCGAACGACTGGATAGGCCCCCACCTCGGCCTGCCCCGGCTCCCCTTCATCGACTGGCCGTCGATGCACGGCCGCGCACCGCGCGGCACCTTCTGGAAGACCCAGTACGTCCTGGAGTACGCGGGCGGCCGGCCCTTCGCCTGGATCGACGACGACATCGGGGCCATGGACCACGAGTACGTCGAGCAGCACCACCCGGCGCACGCGCTGCTCCTGCGCATCGACGAGCGGATCGGCCTGACCAGGGAAGACTTCGACACCCTGACGACCTGGGCGGACTCATTGTGATTCGATGACTACTACCCGTGTTCGCGCGGATGATGCGCAGTCGTCAACGAACCGCGCCGGAAAATCCCCCATCGAACGAACGCTCCCCTTTCCGGAGGCTCTGATCATTTGGAGTGACCGTGCCCGCGAGGCCCTCCCCGGCCGGTGCGGGAAGCGGGAGGCTCCTCCCCAGTGAGCCCTTACCCGGGGCGGGTTCACCTGCACCGAGTCCTTCTTTCGGCAGGGAGAGAACCATGAACGCATCGACGAAGCTGGCCCTCGGGGCCGCCGCGATGGCACTGACGGTCGGCGGCGCGGTCGCCGTGTCCTCGGCGTCGGCCGAGCCGCACCAGGCGGCCCGGGCGGCGGCCACCACCACTGCCTGGGCCAAGGTCTCCGCGTCCGGACAGTTCCTGGGTGTGCAGGGCATCACCGGGACCGTCAACCACTTCGGCAACGGCCGCTACAACATCACCACGACGTCCAACATCAACAACTGCGCCCTCCTGGGCACCATCAACACCAACGGCGGCAGCGACCCCGGGCCGGGCAGCTCGTCCATCCTCGTCGGCCAGGTGAACGCGAACACGATCTTCGTCCGCACCGCGACCCCGTCCGCGGGCGGCAACGCCGCCGTGGACAGCGACAGGCCGTTCTCGATCAGCATCGTCTGCCTGTAACGCCGAAGGGGCGGGGGAGCCCATCCGCTCCCCCGCCCCCGGCCGTGCTCGGGACTACTGCTTGTGGACCGCCCAGGCGTGCTGGATGACCAGGTCGGCCTTCAGCTCGTTCAGCTGGACCGCGACCGCCGAGGGGGCGGTGCCGCCGCGGCCGTTGCGGGAGGCGAGGGCGCCCTTGACGTTGAGGACGGTCCGCACCTCGGGGGTCAGGTGCTCCGAGATCTTCGCGAACTGCTCGTCCGTGAGCTCGTCCAGCTCGATGCCGAGCGCCTCGCACTCCTTGACGCACTCGCCGGCCACCTCGTGCGCCACCCGGAACGGCACGCCCTGCTTGACCAGCCACTCCGCGATGTCGGTGGCGAGCGAGAAGCCCGCCGGGGCCAGCTCCTCCATCCGCTCCCGGCTGACGGTGAGGGTGGCCATCATGCCGGTGAAGGCCGGCAGCAGGACCTCGAGGGTGTCGCAGGAGTCGAAGACCGGCTCCTTGTCCTCCTGGAGGTCCCGGTTGTACGCGAGGGGGAGCGCCTTGAGCGTGGCGAGCAGACCGGTCAGGTTGCCGATGAGGCGGCCCGACTTGCCGCGCGCCAGCTCCGCGATGTCCGGGTTCTTCTTCTGCGGCATGATCGACGAGCCGGTGGAGAAGGCGTCGTGCAGCGTCACGAAGGAGAACTCCTTCGTGTTCCAGATGATGATCTCCTCCGCGATCCGGGACAGGTTGATCCCGATCATCGCGGTGACGAAGGCGAACTCGGCGACGAAGTCGCGCGAGGCCGTGCCGTCGATGGAGTTGCCGACCGAGCCCCGCTCGAAGCCCAGGTCGGCGGCGACCGCCTCCGGGTCCAGGCCCAGCGAGGAGCCGGCGAGGGCGCCCGATCCGTAGGGGGAGACCGCGGTCCGGGTGTCCCACTGCCGCAGCCGCTCCGCGTCCCGGGACAGGGACTGCACGTGGGCCAGTACGTGGTGGGCGAAGAGCACCGGCTGCGCGTGCTGGAGGTGGGTCCGGCCCGGCATCGCCACGTCCGCGTGGCTCTCGGCGAGGCCGACCAGCGCGTCCTGGAGGTCCGCGACCAGACCGCCGATGGTCCGTGCGTGGTCGCGCAGGTACATCCGGAAGAGGGTGGCCACCTGGTCGTTACGGGAACGGCCCGCGCGCAGCTTGCCGCCGAGGTCGGCGCCGAGCCGCTCCAGCAAGCCGCGCTCCAGTGCGGTGTGCACGTCCTCGTCGGCGATGGTGCCGGTGAAGGAGCCGTCGGCCACGTCGGCCTCCAGCTGGTCCAGTCCGGCGATCATGCGGTCGAGCTCTTCGGCCGTGAGCAGGCCCGCCTTGTGGAGCACGCGGGCGTGGGCGCGCGAGCCGGCGATGTCGTAGGGCGCGAGGCGCCAGTCGAAGTGGACCGACGCGGACAGCTTCGCGAGGGCCTCGGCGGGACCGTCGGCGAACCGGCCGCCCCAGAGCCGGACGTCACCCTTGTTGCTGCTCACAGCTACTGCTCCTCAGGACTGCATGGCCTGTACGGCCTGTACGGCATGCTTTTCGGATGTGAAACCGCCTCCCCGCCGCGGAGGAAACGGGGAGGCGGTCACGTACTGCTGATCGGTCAGGCGAGGTCGCGCCGCGCCGCGATCTTCGAGGAGAGGCCGAAGATCTCGATGAAGCCCTGGGCCTTGGACTGGTCGAAGGTGTCGCCCGAGTCGTAGGTCGCGAGGTTGAAGTCGTACAGCGACTCGTCCGACTTCCGGCCGGTGACGACGGCGCGGCCGCCGTGCAGGGTCATCCGGATGTCACCGGTGACGTGCTGGTTGGCCTCGTTGATGAAGCCGTCCAGGGCCCGCTTGAGCGGGGAGAACCACAGGCCGTCGTAGACCATCTCGCCCCAGCGCTGCTCGACCTGCCGCTTGTAGCGGGCCAGCTCGCGCTCGACGGTGACGTTCTCCAGCTCCTGGTGGGCCGTGATCAGCGCGATCGCACCCGGGGCCTCGTACACCTCACGGGACTTGATGCCCACGAGACGGTCCTCGACGATGTCGATCCGGCCGACGCCCTGGGCGCCGGCGCGGTCGTTGAGCTGCTGGATCGCCTGGAGCACGGTGACGGGCTTGCCGTCGATGGCGACCGGGACGCCCTCCTTGAAGGAGATGACGACCTCGTCGGCCTCGCGCGGCAGGGCCGGGTTCGAGGTGTACTCGTAGATGTCCTCGATCGGGGCGTTCCAGATGTCCTCCAGGAAGCCCGTCTCGACGGCACGCCCGAAGACGTTCTGGTCGATGGAGTACGGGGACTTCTTGGTGGTCGCGATCGGGAGCTGCTTCTCCTCGCAGAAGGCGATCGCCTTGTCGCGGGTCATCGCGTAGTCACGGACCGGGGCGATGCACTTGAGGTCCGGGGCGAGGGCGACGATGCCCGCCTCGAAGCGGACCTGGTCGTTGCCCTTGCCGGTGCAGCCGTGGGCGACGGTCGTGGCGCCGTGCTTCTTGGCGGCGGCGACCAGGTGCTTGACGATGGCCGGCCGGGAGAGCGCCGAGACCAGCGGGTACCGGTCCATGTAGAGGGCGTTCGCCTTGATCGCCGGGAGGCAGTACTCGTTGGCGAACTCGTCGGAGGCGTCGGCGACCTCGGCCTCGACCGCACCGCAGTCGAGCGCGCGCTTGCGGATGACGTCCAGGTCCTCGCCGCCCTGGCCGACGTCCACGGCAACGGCGATGACCTCGGCGCCCGTCTCCTCGGCGATCCAGCCGATGGCGACGGAGGTGTCCAGGCCGCCCGAGTAGGCGAGTACGACGCGCTCGGTCACGGGTTTCTCCTTACGGTGCATTCAACGACAGGCATAACTATGCACTACTCCGTATGTTTCGTCAATCGACGCCACCGTCAGGCTCCTGACCAGGGCGAATATGGGGCGCGCGAACCACCGGCCACCGCCTAGGCTCGCCGGGTACGAGCAGACGGGGGAGGGCACATGAGCGCCTGGGAACGACAGGACGCGGAGAACGGGCGGGCGGCCGCGGCCGGGCTGCTCGGCGGCAGGCGCGTCGGGATCGGCGGAGTCCGCCTCCCCGACCGGCCCGCGGCCTGGACCGCGTTCGACGAAGAGGTCCGGCAGGCCCGCGCCCACGGCACCACGCTGCCGCGCTTCGACCGCCCGGAGACCCGCCTGTGCCACCGGGACGGCCGGATCCGCGAGGCCGCGCTCGACGAGCCGGACCCGGCGCTCCCGCTCGTCGCGATCCGGTGCGCCGACTGGGTCCCGGCGGTGCGCAAGCGTGCCCGCCGGATCCTCCGCGAGGCGCTGGCCGCCGACCCCGCACGTACGCTGACCGACCTGACCCCGCTGGTCCTGCGGCTGGGAGGGCGGGAGCAGGGCGCCTGGGCGCTGGAGCGGTTCGAGGCGGCCCTGCGCGCCGAGGACCCCGTCCTCGCCCCGTGGTGGCGGCCGGCCCGGCCCGCGACCTGGTGGCGGGCCGAGCGGCCCGCACACACCCGCACCGGCGAGCAGCCCGACACCGTGCTGGCGTGGCTGCGGTGGAACCCGGACGTGGCGACCCGGCGCTTCGCCACCCGGATCACCCTCGACCTCGGGCTGTTCGGCGTACGGGAACTGGCCCGGCGGGCGGCCGTCGAGCAGGACCCGGTGACGAGCGTGCTGTGGACCGACGCCGCGCTGGCGGTACTGGCCGCCGGGGCTCCGGACGGCGGGCCGGACCGGGTCGACGCGGATGCGGATGCGGATGCGGATGCGGCCATCGACGCCCTGCTGGGCGGGCACCTCCCGATGGTCCGGGCCTCCGGGGTCACCGCCCTGCGCCGGGCCGGGCGGGCCGCCGAGGCCGTGCACCACCTCACCGACCGCTCCGGAGCGGTCCGGGCCTGTGCCCGCTGGCTCCTGCGCCAGGCCGGGGGCGATCCGTACGCGTACCTCCGCGAGCTGGTCGAGGACCCGGACCGGATCACCCGGTACGCCGTGGCCGGCTTCGCCGAGTGCGCCGGCCGGGCGGACGCACCGCTGCTGCGCGCCCTGCTTCACCACCCCGCCGGGGCGGTCCGGGCGGCGGCCGTCGCAGGCCTGCGCCACCTGGACGTCACCGACCTCGGGCTGCTGCGGCCACTGCTGGACGACGCCTCGCCGGCCGTGGCCCGGGAGGCCTCGGTGAGCCTGCGCGCCTCGGCCGGGCAGCTGCCCGCCGACTGGCTGCTGGAGCGCATCGCGCCCGAGCGGCCGGTGCACACCCGCCGGGCCGCCTACCGGCTGCTGTTCGCCCGCGGCGGCGTGCCCGGACTGCGGGCCTCCGTGGAACTGCTGACCGACCCCGACCCGCGGCTGCGCGCGCTCGCCGCGGATCACCTCCACGGCCAGTGGTACCCGTACGTGCCGAGCGACCTGCCGGCCGGGGACCCGGAGGTCGGCGCCCTGCTGGACCGCTGCACCTTGATCTTCAAGGACCACTTCGTGCAGTCGATGCGCGCACGCGTCGGACTCCCCCGCACCACGACGGACGGATACTGATCACCATGGGAAAACTCCACGAACGCATAGACGGCCGCCTGCGCAAGTTCATCGAAGAGCAGCCGGTCTTCTTCACCGCGACCGCTCCCCTGTCGGGTGACGGCCACGTCAACCTGTCCCCCAAGGGCCGCGCCGGGACCCTGGTGGTCATCGACGAACAGACGCTCGCCTACCTGGACTTCGGCGGCAGTGGCGCCGAGACCATCGCGCACGTCCGCGAGAACGGCCGGATCACCCTCATGTGGTGCGCCTTCAGCGGCCCGCCGAACATCGTGCGCATCCACGGCGACGGCGAGGCGGTCTTCCGCGACGACCCGCGCTGGGCCGAGCTGATCGCCCTGTTCGGCGAGGCCGACGGACCCGCCGCGCGGGCGATCATCCTGGTCCGCGCCCACCGGATCGCCGATGTCTGCGGGTACGCCGTCCCCCTCATGGAGTACCAGGGCGAGCGCACCCTCCACGCGGAGTACTTCGGCCGCAAGACCGACGAGGAGTTCGCCGCGTACTGCGAGAAGAAGGAGTTCATCGAGACGAGCGTCGACGGCCTGCCTGCGCTGCCTCTGCCCCTTCCGCCCCGTACCGTCTGACATGTGCTGCGTACTGCTCTCGTCGCCGGTTCACTGATCGCCGCCGGCCTGCTCCCGCAGGGCCCCGCGCCCCTGCCGTCCCGGCTCGCCGACACCGGCGGCGGCAGTCAGCTGATCATCGCCGTCGCACCTGCACCCGGATCCACCACCGGCCGGCTGACCTGGTGGGACCGGTGGTCCAGGGGCTGGCACCTGGCCGGGAGCGCGCCCGCCCGGTTCGGGTCGAACGGCCTCACCGAGGGCACGACCCGTACGCAGGGCACCAGCACCACGCCGACGGGCCTGTACGAACTCCCGTACGCCTTCGGGATCCGGCGGGCGCCGGCCGGCACGGAGTACGGCTACCGGCGGGTGCGGGGCGACTCCTGGTGGTGCCAGGACAACGCCTCCGCGCACTACAACCGCTGGGTGGAGCCACTGCCCGCGGACTGCGCGCCGGGCGAGGCCGAGCACCTGGTCACGTACGAGAAGCAGTACGCGCACGCACTGCTCATCGCCTTCAACTACGAGCGGCCCGTGCGCGGCCGGGGCGCCGGGATCTTCCTGCACGTCAACGGCAAGGGCGCGACGGCCGGTTGCGTGTCCGTGCCCGAGCGGGCCATGCGGGCGATCCTGCGCTGGGCGAACCCGCGCCGGCGCCCGCACATCGCGATCGGCACGGAGGACGGACCGCTCGCCGTCACCCGCTACTAGGTCCCTTGGCCTCGGGCTCGTCCTCGTCGGTGGCCCGGTACTCGTACGCGTCCTCCCACCAGACCTTGTCGTCCAGCCACTCGTCGTCCTCGTCGTCCTCTTCGTCGGCCTCCTCGTGGACGACCGTGTCGGCGCCGCGCCACGTGTGGCGGTCTCCGATGCTCCGCAGCACCAGCATGCGCTGCTCCTCGTCCAGTGCCGCGAAGGCCGGGTGCGGCGCGGAGCGCACCAGGTCGCCCAGCGGGTCGCCGCACTCCGTGCGCTCCCGGACCACCCGGCCGGCCTTCTCGGCCAGCAGCAGCGCCGACAGGCCGAGGCCGGCCACCACGGCGCAGGCCCATTCCCGCAGCCCCTGCGGGCGACCGGTCACCAGCAGCGCGCCCGCCAGGACCCAGAAGAACATCACCAGGACGATGCCCACACAACTGCAGCAGGCCAGGAACTGGTTCCCCGCGCGGTCGGGCATCCGCGGGAGCTCGGGCAGCAGAGCGTCCCGTTCGCTCCGGTACGCGCCGCGCTGCTCCAGGTACCCGTCGTCGCACCAGTCGATCCAGCCGATCGAAACGGGCTCTGGATCGTGCCGGCGTACGGCCTCCAGCAGCGCGGCGGGCATCGGGTGGGCGGGGGCCCGGGCGGGGTCGCGGCCCTGCTCGGTCAGGAACGCGGCGCCCTCTTCGTCGATCCGGAGGTACCCGCCGAGGACGAGTTCGGCGGCGGCCGCCTCGGTCGCCTCTTGCCGCAACAGGGCCATGTGGTACGGCTCCGGCTCGACCGCGGCGACGAGCCGGAGCATCTGGCCGCGGACCCGCGCACGGCGCCACCACAGCAGGGCGATGGGCCCGTAGACGGCGGCGGTGACGGCGGACACCAGTATGACGAGGGCGAGTTGGCGCACGCCTCGAGGCTATGTCGGCGAACGCCGCTGCGGCACCGGGATTTCGGGCGCCCCGGACCTCCCCGCCGGCCCGTCCCGCTCAGCTCTCCTTCTGCGCCAGCCGCAGGAGGTGATCGGCGAGGGCCTGGCCGCCGGCCGGGTCGCGGCTGATCAGCATCAGGGTGTCGTCGCCCGCGATCGTGCCGAGGATCGCCCGGAGTTCGGCCTGGTCGATCGCCGAGGCGAGGAACTGCGCCGCACCCGGTGGGGTGCGCAGGACCACGAGGTTCGCGGAGGCCTCGGCCGAGATCAGCAGCTCCCCGGAGAGGCGCCGCATGCGCTCCTCCTTCGCCGACTCGCCGAGCGGGGCCTGCGGGGTGCGGAACCCGCCCTCGCTGGGCACCGCGTAGATCAGCTCGCCACCGGTGTTGCGGATCTTCACCGCGCCCAGCTCGTCGAGGTCGCGGGAGAGCGTCGCCTGGGTGACGCTCAGCCCGTCGTCCGCGAGCAGCTTGGCCAGCTGGCTCTGGGAGCGGACCGGCTGCCGGTTGAGGATGTCCACGATCCGGCGATGGCGCGCGGTGCGGGTCTGCGGGACGGCCTGTCCGCCTTGCTCGTTGTCCTGCGGCTGGCTCATCGTCGTCTCATTCTCCGGATCCGTCCCCGTTGGCTGCGTCGAGGATGCCGGGCAGCGCCCGGAGGAACGCGTCCGCCTCGGCCTCGGTGAGTACGTACGGGGGCATGAGCCGTACGACGTCGGGGGCGGGCGCGTTGACCAGGAATCCGGCATCCTGAGCCGCCTGCTGCACCTGGGGTGCGAGCGGCTCGGTCAGCACGATACCCAGCAGCAGGCCGGCGCCCCGGACGTGGGAGACCAGCGGGTGCCCCGAGGCCTCGATCCCGGCGCGCAGCCGCTCGCTCCGGGCCTTGACCTGGTCGAGCAGGCCCTCGGAGGCGATGGTGTCGATCACGGCGAGGCCGGCGGCGCAGGCGACCGGGTTCCCGCCGAAGGTGGTGCCGTGCTGGCCGGGCTGGAACAGGTCGGCCGCGGCCCCGAAGAGGGCCACCGCGCCGATCGGCAGACCGCCGCCCAGCCCCTTGGCGAGGGTGACGATGTCGGGCTCGACGTCCTCGTGGGCCTGGTGCTCGAACCACTGGCCGCACCGGCCGATGCCGGTCTGGACCTCGTCGAGGACGAGCAGGGTGCCGGTGGCGCGGGTGATCTCGCGGGCGGCCGTCAGGTACCCGGCCGGGGGCACGACCACGCCGTTCTCGCCCTGGATCGGCTCGATGACGACGAGCGCGGTCTCCTCGGTGACGGCGGCCCGCAGGGCCTCGGCATCGCCGAACGGGACGTGCGTGACGTCACCCGGCAGCGGCAGGAAGGGCTCCTGCTTCTTCGGCTGGCCGGTGAGGGCGAGGGCGCCCATGGTCCGGCCGTGGAAGCCGCCGTCGGTGGCGACCATGTGGGTCCGCCCGTTCAGCCGGCCGATCTTGAAGGCGGCCTCGATCGACTCGGCCCCCGAGTTGCAGAAGAAGACCTTGCCGGGGCGGCCGAAGAGCTGCAGCAGCCGCTCGCCGAGCGCGACGACCGGCTCGGAGATGAAGAGGTTGGAGACGTGGCCGAGGGTGGAGATCTGCTCGGTCACGGCCGCGACGATCGCCGGGTGGGCGTGGCCCAGCGCGTTGACCGCGATGCCGCCGACGAAGTCGGTGTACTGCTTGCCGTCGGCGTCCCACACCTGGGCGCCCTCGCCGCGCACCAGGGCGACCGCGGGGGTTCCGTAGTTGTTGGTCAGCGCACCCTGCCAGCGCGCGCCGTATTCCTGGTTGCCGGTGCCCTTCGTCATTCCGCTCCCCCTGGCTGTTGTCCGGGCTGTGGGTCGTCGGGCACGACCATCGTGCCGATGCCCGAGTCCGTGAAGATCTCCAGCAGGATCGAGTGCTGGACCCGCCCGTCGAGCACGCGTGCGGTGTTCACGCCGTTGCGCACGGCGTGCAGGCACCCCTCCATCTTGGGCACCATGCCGCTGGACAGCTCGGGCAGCAGCTTCTCCAGCTCGCTGACGGTGAGCCGGCTGATGACCTCGTCGCTGTGCGGCCAGTCCGCGTACAGCCCCTCGACGTCGGTGAGGACCATCAGCGTCTCGGCGCCCAGCGAGGCGGCGAGCGCCGCGGCCGCCGTGTCGGCGTTGACGTTGTAGACGTGGTGGTCGTCGGCGCTGCGCGCGATGGAGGAGATGACCGGGATCCGGCCGTCCGACAGCAGCGCCTCGATCGCGCCGGTGTCGATGGCGGTGATCTCGCCGACCCGCCCGATGTCGATGGCCTCGCCGCCGACCTGCGGGGTGTGCTTGGTCGCGGTGATGGTGTGGGCGTCCTCACCGGTCATGCCGACGGCGAGCGGCCCGTGCTGGTTGAGCAGTCCGACCAGCTCGCGCTGGACCTGACCCGCCAGGACCATGCGTACGACGTCCATGGCCTCCGGGGTCGTGACGCGCAGGCCGGCCTTGAACTCGCTGACCAGGCCCTGCTTGTCGAGCTGGGCGTTGATCTGGGGGCCGCCGCCGTGCACGACGACCGGCTTGAGGCCGGCCTGGCGCAGGAAGACCACGTCCTGGGCGAAGGCGGCCTTGAGGTCCTCGTCGATCATGGCGTTGCCGCCGAACTTGATGACGACGATCTTGCCGTTGTGGCGGGTGAGCCAGGGCAGGGCCTCGATGAGGATCTGCGCCTTGGGCAGGGCGGTGTGCTTGCGGGCGGTGCCGCCGGAGGTGCCGGGCTGGCCGGCCTTCTCGTCGCTCATGAGGAGTAGGCGCTGTTCTCGTGGACGTAGTCGGCGGTCAGGTCGTTGGCCCAGATGACGGCCGACTCGCTGCCGGTGGACAGGTCGGCGGTGATGCGGACCTCGCGGTCCTTCATCGACACCAGGTCGCGGTCCTCGCCGACCGAGCCGTTCTTGCAGACCCACACGCCGTTGATGGCGACGTTGAGGCGGTCCGGGTCGAAGGCGGCCTTGGTGGTGCCGATCGCGGAGAGCACGCGGCCCCAGTTCGGGTCCTCGCCGTGGATGGCGCACTTGAGCAGGTTGTTCCGGGCGATGGACCGGCCGACCTCGACCGCGTCGTCCTCGCTGGCCGCGCCGATGACCTCGATGCGGATGTCCTTGCTGGCGCCCTCGGCGTCGCCGATCAGCTGGCGGGCCAGGTCGTCGCAGACCGTGCGCACGGCCTCCGCGAACTCCTCGTACACCGGCACCTGGCCGGAGGCGCCGGAGGCGAGCAGCAGCACCGTGTCGTTGGTGGACATGCAGCCGTCGGAGTCCACCCGGTCGAAGGTGGTGCGGGTGGCGGCGCGCAGCGCCTTGTCGAGGGTGGCGCTGTCCAGGTCGGCGTCGGTGGTGAGGACGACGAGCATGGTGGCCAGGCCCGGGGCGAGCATGCCCGCGCCCTTGGCCATGCCGCCGACGGTCCAGCCTCCCTGGGAGACGGTGGCCGTCTTGTGCACGGTGTCGGTGGTCTTGATGGCGACGGCCGCGGCCTCGCCGCCGTCCTCGGACAGGGCGGCGGCCGCGGTCTCGATGCCGGGGAGCAGCTTGTCCATGGGGAGCAGGACGCCGATCAGGCCGGTGGACGCGACGGCGACCTCCCCGGCGTTGAACTCCGCGCCGGAACCGAGGCCGTTCAGGACCTCGGCCACCTTCTCGGCGGTGGCGTGGGTGTCCTGGAAGCCCTTGGGGCCGGTGCAGGCGTTGGCGCCGCCGGAGTTGAGGACGACCGCGCTGACGGCGGCGCCCCGCAGGACCTGCTCGGACCAGTGCACGGGGGCGGCCTTGACGCGGTTGGAGGTGAAGACGCCCGCGGCGGCGAGACGCGGCCCGTTGTTGACCACGAGGGCCAGGTCCGGGTTGCCGTTGGCCTTGATCCCGGCGGCGATGCCCGCTGCCGTGAATCCCTGTGCAGCCGTAACGCTCACGGCGCGACTCCAATCGTGGAAAGCCCGAGCTGCTCGGGGAGCCCGAGGGCGATGTTCATGCTCTGCACCGCGCCGCCGGCGGTGCCCTTGGTCAGGTTGTCGATCGCGCTGACGGCGATGATCCGCTGGGCGGACGCGTCGTAGGCGACCTGGACGTGGACGGCGTTGGACCCGTGGACGGACTTGGTGGACGGCATCCGGCCCTCGGGCAGCAGGTGGACGAAGGGCTCGTCGGCGTACGCCTTCTCGTACGCGGCGCGCAGCGATTCGGCGGTGGTGCCGGGGAGGGCCTTGGCCGAGCACGTGGCGAGGATGCCGCGCGCCATGGGCACGAGGGTCGGTGTGAAGGAGACGGACACGCGCTGCCCTGCGAGCGGGCTCAGGTTCTGCACCATCTCGGGGGTGTGCCGGTGGCCGCCGCCGACGCCGTACGGGGTCACCGTTCCCATCACCTCGGCGCCGAGCAGGTGCGGCTTGAGGGCCTTGCCCGCGCCGGAGGTTCCGGTGGCGGCGACGATCACGGCCTCGGGCTCGGCGAGCTGCGCCTGGTAGGCGGGGAAGAGCGCGAGGGAGACGGCGGTGGGGAAGCAGCCGGGGACGGCGATGCGCTTGGCGCCCTCCAGCGCGGCGCGGCCGCCCGGCAGCTCGGGGAGCCCGTAGGGCCAGGTCCCGGCGTGCGGGGCGCCGTAGAAGGCGTCCCAGTCGGCGGAGTCCTTGAGCCGGTGGTCGGCGCCCATGTCGACGACGAGGACGTCCTCGCCGAGCTCGGCGGCGACGGCGGCGGACTGGCCGTGCGGGAGTGCGAGGAAGACGACATCGTGGCCGGCGAGGACCTGCGGGGTGGTCGCCTCCAGGGTGCGCCCGGCGAGCGGCACGAGGTGCGGCTGCAGGGAGCCGAGGAGCTGTCCGGCGTTGGAGTTGGCGGTCAGTACGCCGATCTCCACTTCGGGGTGCGAGAGCAGGAGGCGCAGGACTTCTCCGCCTGCGTACCCGCTCGCTCCGGCCACCGCTACACGTACCACCATCGGACCCTCCTCATCGATGGCATGACTATACGTACGTCCGCACGTTTATGCAATGTTCTGGATCTCGGCGGGAGGGCTGCGCGGGAGGATCCGGCGCCTGCGGCGCCCCAGGAAAGATGTCTAGCAGGAAAGGCCGCGCTCCGGCGGCGATTCCGCCTTCGCGCCAGCCGGTCGCGTCAGCCTGCCGCTCGGCCGGTCGCGTCGGCCGCCGGCGAGGCCGTCCCGTCGACGAGACGGTGCCTGACCCACACGTTCGGCTCCACGTAGACCGCGTAACCCTGCTCCGGTTCGCACCGCACCGGCGCCAGGGCGCCCGGTACGCGCACGGGGCCGGCGGCGTCGAAGGGCAGTCCGGTCCACTCGCGCCACTGGGCGAGCGAGCCGGTGATCGTCATCGACAGCGGCGCCACCGAGTGGACGACCCCGCCCGCGCGGACGTGGACGCGCAGCCACGGGTCGTACGGGAAGCCGTCCTCGCGGATCCGGTACGCGTACTCGTGGATCGAGGTGTCCGGCTCGGCCGGCTTTCCGCTGGGCCGGACCGGGGCCACCACCTCGGCGAAGCCGCGGGCCCGGGCGTTGTCCCGCATCGCGGCCAGCATCAGCCCGGAGAGCCCCTCGCCCTGCCGGTCGGTGGCCACGGTGATCTCGATCGCGCTCACCGTGTCGGGCCGCACCCCGCGGCGCAGGTCGGAGAAGGCCCACATGAGGACCCGGTCCCAGCCCTGCGCGGGCAGCACCCCGTCACGGCCGCCGGCGTGCAGCGCGAAGGGCACGCTGAAGCCCCGGGCGACCACCGCGTCCCCGTCCGTGGCGACCAGGACGTAGTCCGCCAGCTCGGCCGTCATCCGCGGGTACAGCAGCCAGGCGAGCGCGTCGTGGGCGGCGAACGGCGGCCACGGGTCCTTCATGTCCCAGAGCCGGTCCGCCAGTTCGGGCCGCTCGGCGAGCGTGGTGATGAGTATCTCGGTCACCCCCGCACACTAACGACTGCCGCGGGAGGTCTCGAACGCGTTTACGCCGGGGCCTGCAGGGAGAGGTACCAGCGCCCCGACCAGCCCGTCAGGGTGAGCGTGGACAGCGGCCGGACGTCCACGTGCCAGTAGGTCAGCGGGGGCGCCTGCAGCGCGTAGACCAGGGCCGCCCGGACCACCGAGGGCTCGGCCACCGCCACGATCTCGCCGCCGTCGTCGGCGGGACGCGTGTCGAGCCAGCCGCCGATCCGGGAGATGAAGGCGAGCAGGGACTCGCCCCCGTGCGGGGCGGCCCGCGGATCGGCGAGCCACAGGTCCACCGCCCCGGGCTCGCGGGCGGTCACCTCGGCCAGGGTCAGCCCCCGCCAGCGGCCCATGTCGCATTCGCGCAGCGCGGGCTGCGCGAGGGGTGCGTACCCGAGCGCCTCCCCGGTCGCCCGGCTGCGCGGGGTCGGGGAGCAGTAGCGCAGCCCGGCCGAGCCCAGGGGCACGAGGTCCCGGGCGGCGGACTCCACCGACCTCCAGCCCGCACCGTCCAGCGGTCGGTCGTCGTCGAAGCGCTCGGCGAGCAGCGAGGAACTACGGGCTGCGGCGACCAGCGAAACCCGAACATGCATGCGGTGATGGTGAGCCGCGAACGGCCGGGGGTCAAGCTTTCCGAACCGGTCCGTCGGCGGGGCCTCACACGTCCTGCCCGCCCAGGCCCGCCCGCAGCCGCTGGACCGCCTCCACCAGTTCCGCCGGTCCCGACACCCCGGCGAAGCTCAGCCGGACGTACGGGCCGGGCGGTTCGGCGCAGAAGTACGGGCGGCCGGGGGCCACCGCCACCCCGGCGCGCAGGGCCGCCGACGCGAAGGCCGCGTCGTCGTCGCCGTCGGCCATCCGGACCCACAACTGGTATCCGCCCGAGGGCAGGTGCGGCAGCGTCAGCCCGGGCAGCTCGCGCCGCAGGGCCCCCGCGAGCACGTCCCGCCGGTGCCGCAGCTCGGCGGCCACGGTGCGCAGGTGGCGCGGCCAGGCGGGCGCGCCGACCAGTTCGAGGGCGGCTTCCTGGAGCGGCCGGGGAACGAAGAAGCTGTCCACGACCTGGATGGCGCGCAGCCGGTCCACCACCGGGCCCCGGGCCGCGAGGGCGCCCACCCGCAGGCTGGGCGAGGTGGCCTTGGTCAGGGACCGGACGTGCACGACCACCCCGTCGTGATCCTCGGCGGCCAGGGTCGCGGGCAGCGGACCGGCGTCGTCGTGGCCCAGGGCGCGGGCGTAGTCGTCCTCCACCACGAAGGCCCCGGCGGCCCGTGCGATCCTCAGCACCTCGGCCCGCCGCGCGGGGGCCAGGACCGCCCCCGTCGGGTTCTGGAACAGCGGCTGGCATACGAACACCCGCGCCCCGGTCGCTTCGAAGGCGGCGGCCAGCAGCTCCGGCCGCACCCCCTCGGCGTCCACCGGGACGGGCACGGGCCGGCATCCGGAGGCGCGGGCGATGGCCAGCAGCCCGGGATAGGTCGGGGACTCCACCAGGATCGGCGCCCCGGGCGGGGCCAGCGCCCGCAGGGCGGTGGTCAGCGCGCTCTGCCCGCCTGCGGTGACCAGTACGTCGGCGGCCGCGACGGCCCCGCCGATCTCGCGCGCGAACCAGTCGCGGAGCTCGGGCAGCCCTTCCATGGGCGGCCGGTCCCAGGCGCCGGGGCGCCGCCCGGCCCGGGCGAGCGCGGCGGCCATGGCCCGCTCGGGCTGGATGGAGGCGTGCAGGTAGCCGCTGTTGAGCCCGATCACCCCGGGCGGCGGTGCGGCCAGGCAGGCCAGCACCCCGGAGGCGTCCACCGAGCGCGGCACGATCTCGCCGGGGGCCTCCGCGCTGAGGGCGACCTCCTGCCAGGAGGTGTCCCCGGGTGCGGTGGGCGCCGTGCGCGGGGAGGCGCGGAAGACGCCGGCGCCGGGCCGGGTGACGACGAGCCCCTCGGCGGCGAGCTGTGCCAGGGCCCGGGAGACGGTGACGGGGCTGACCCGGTAGCGCTCGACCAGGGCCCGGCTCGACGGGAGCTTTCCACCCACCGAGTAGCGGTTCAGTTCGGACCGCAGCGATTCTGCCAGTTCCGCCACACTGCTACGCTCATACATGACAGCACAGAATAGCGCTACTCTCCCGAAGACGATAGCGGTCAAGAGTCCGGTGGGCCGGGGTACCGTCCTCGCCTCGCTGGGCGTCCTCGCCTTCTCCCTGACCTTCCCCGCCACCGCCTGGGGTCTGGAGAGCTTCGGCCCGTGGTCCCTCGTCGCCCTGCGCAGCGTGCTCGCCGCCGTCATCGCCGGAGCCTTCCTGCTGGCCCGCCGGGTCGCACTGCCCGCCCGCGAGCACTGGGCCGGTCTCGCCGTGGTCGCCGCCGGGGTGGTCGTCGGCTTCCCCCTGCTCACCACCCTCGCGCTGACGACCTCCACCACCTCGCACGCCGCCGTCGTGGTGGGTCTGCTGCCGCTCACCACGGCGGCGCTGTCCGCGCTGCGGACCGGCGCCCGCCCCTCGCGCGCCTTCTGGGCGGCGGCCGTCGCCGGGGCCGTAGTCGTCCTGGGCTTCACGCTCGCGCAGAGCGGCGGCTCCCTCTCGGCCGGCGACGCCTACCTCTTCGCCGCCCTGCTGGTCTGCGCCGCCGGGTACACCGAGGGCGGGCGCCTCGCGCGGACCCTGCCCGGCTGGCAGGTGATCGGCTGGGCGCTGGTCCTGTGCCTGCCGCTCACCCTGGCCGGGTCCGCGCTCGGGCTCGCCTACGAGCCGGTGCACCTCAGCGCGCACGGACTGGCCGGCCTGGTCTGGGCGGCGGCCGGCTCCACCTTCCTGGGCCTGTACGTCTGGTACCGGGGCATGGCCGAGATCGGCGCGCCGCGGGCGAGCCAGCTCCAGCTCGCCCAGCCGCTGCTGACCCTGGTCTGGTCGGTGGCACTGCTGGGCGAGCACCTCACCCCCGCCGCACCGGCCGCCGCCTGCGCGGTCCTCGTCTGCATCGCGGTGACTCAACGGGTCAAATGACCCCGGAACGACCTAAACTGCTAGCACCGGATCGGACCGCCACCGAGGAGGTCAGTTATGCGCGCGACCGAGGGCGACCAGCTGGTGCAGCACGGCAGGATCGTCGGACAGCACGACAAGGTGGGCGAGATCACCCAGGTGCTGGGCGAGAACGGAACCCCCCCGTACCGGGTCCGCTTCCAGGACGGGCACGAGGCCCTGATGGCCCCCGGGCCCGACTGCGTGGTCCGTCACCCCGTAGACCCCGAACACTGAATCAGCGCGGGGGCACCGCCGAGCCGTAGTGGTCGGCGACCACCCGGGCCATTGCTCCATTGGGGTCCGCGGCCACCTGCTTCGCCGAGAAGTAGACGTGGCCGCGGACTTCCGGGTGTCCGGCGGCGAGCCGTACGTGCTTCGACAGCTCCCCCGGGTCGCGCCAGGCCGCGGTGGTGCTGTCCGCGTCGCAGCGGTACAGCGCCTCCCCCACGTAGAGGTCCACGCCCGTGCCCGCGACGGTCCGCGCCCACCAGGGGACGATGTCGGCGTAGTCCGCGGTCGGGTGGCCGATGTGCCAGTACGCCTGCGGCACGATGTAGTCGATCCAGCCCTCCCGGACCCACTTGCGGGTGTCCGCGTACAGGTCGTCGTACGTTCCCAGGCCCGCCCGCGTCGGCGAGCCGAGCGGGTCCCGGTCGGAGTTGCGCCAGACCGCGAAGGGGCTGATGCCGAACCGGACCGCCGGGCGCAGCGCCCGCAGCCGCGCGGACATCTCCTGGACCAGGGTGTCGGTGTTGTGGCGGCGCCAGGCGGCGCGGGAGGCGAAGGCGCCCCCGTGCTCCTCGTACGCCTCGTCGTCGTCGAAGTACTCGCCGTCCGCCGGGTAGGGGTAGAAGTAGTCGTCCCAGTGCACCGCGTCCACCGGGTAGCGGGTGACGGCGTCGAACATGGCGTCCTGGACGAAGCGCCGCACCTCGGGCAGGCCGGGGTTGTAGTAGAGCTTGCCGCCGTACTCCACGGTCCAGTCCGGATTGCGCCGGGCCGGGTGGGAGGCCGCCAGCCGGTCGGGGTCGGTGTGGTTGGCCACCCGGTACGGGTTGAACCAGGCGTGCAGCTCCAGCCCGCGGGCGTGCGCCTCGGCGACGGCCGTGCCCAGGGGGTCCCAGCCGGGATCGACCCCCTGCTCCCCGGTCAGCCACTGCGACCAGGGCTCCAGCTTCGAGGGCCAGAGCGCGTCGGCCGCCGGCCGGACCTGGAGGATCACGGCGTTGAGCCGTCGCGCGACCGCGGTGTCGAGGAGCCGGAGCAGTTCGGTGCGCTGCCGCCCGGCGGACAGCCCGCTCCGGGAGGGCCAGTCCACGTTGGACACGGAGGCGATCCACATCCCCCTGAAGTCGGCGGCGGCTGCCCGCGGGGAAGGCCCGGAGGAGGTCCGCCGCGCCGCCGCGGCGGCCGGCCCGGACGTGGCGGCCGCGATCACCCCCACGGCTCCGGCCAGCAGCACCCGTCGGCCGATGTACGTCATGTGACATCTCCGTTTCACTGAGTGACATTGCACGATGTCCGCTCAGCATGCCCGCCCCGGCCCGCCGCCCGGCGCAAGGTCGGGAGTAACGTCGGGGGGCGTGGCGGGCGCCGGAATCGTACGGGGGACCCGCCGACGGAGAGCTGCGAAAGGCACGAAGTGACTGACCTCCCTTCCGACATCACACGAGTCGGCGTAGTGGGCTGTGGCCAGATGGGCGCGGGTATCGCAGAGGTGTGCGCCCGCAGTGGCCTTGAGGTCAAGGTCGCCGAGACCACCGGCGAAGCCCTGGAGATCGGCCGGACCCGGCTTCACAACTCCCTGACCAAGGCCGCCGAACGCGGCAAGATCACGGAGGAGGAGCGCGACGCCACCCTCGCCCGCCTCACCTTCACCACCGACCTGGGCGAGTTCGCCGACCGTGACCTCGTCATCGAGGCGGTCGTCGAGAACGAGCAGGTCAAGACGGAGATCTTCCAGGTTCTCGACCAGGTGATCACCCGCCCGGACGCGATTCTCGCCTCCAACACCTCCTCGATCCCGCTGGTCAAGCTGGCCGTCGCGACCTCGCGGCCCGACCAG
Source organism: Streptomyces sp. NBC_00207 (assembly GCF_045160965.1). Taxonomy (NCBI): domain Bacteria; kingdom Bacillati; phylum Actinomycetota; class Actinomycetes; order Kitasatosporales; family Streptomycetaceae; genus Streptomyces; species Streptomyces sp. NBC_00207. Next base: position 2,478,953 of record NZ_CP130715.1, read on the forward strand.
GTCATCGGCATCCACTTCTTCAACCCGGCCCCGGTGCAGAAGCTCGTCGAGCTGATCCCCGCGCTGACCACGGGCGAGGAGACGGTCAAGCGGGCCGAGGCCCTGGTGCGGAACGTGCTGGGCAAGCACGCGGTCCGCGCCCAGGACCGCTCCGGCTTCGTCGTCAACGCGCTCCTCGTCCCGTACCTGCTCTCCGCGATCCGGATGTTCGAGTCCGGCATCGCGAGCCGCGAGGACATCGACAACGGCATGGAGCTGGGCTGCGCCCACCCGATGGGCCCGCTCAAGCTGTCCGACCTGATCGGCCTGGACACCATCGCCTCGATCGCCGACTCGATGTACGCCGAGTACAAGGAGCCGCTGTACGCCGCTCCCCCGCTGCTCCAGCGGATGGTCGACGCGGGCCGCCTGGGCCGCAAGACGGGCGCCGGCTTCTACCCGTACAGCTGAACCCGTACGGCCGAGCCGATCCCGTACGGCGACCCCGTACGGCGGATCCGGTACGGCCGGTCCCTACGGCTGGCCGAGTCGCAGGTGGTGCAGCAGGAGCAGCCCGGCCGCCATGTTGGCGGCCGGGATCTCCCCGCGCGCGATCATGTCCGGCACGAGTTTGAGCGGGACCCATTCCCGGCGCGAGGACTCGAAATCGTCCTCGGGATGACCGATGTAGGTGGCCCCGTCCGCCCAGTACAGGTGGTGGCGGGCGTCGGTCAGCCCGTTGGACGGCTCGACGGTCATCAGGTGGTGGAGCGGGCCGGGCCGCCAGCCCGACTCCTCCTCCATCTCCCGCGCCGCCGCGACCGCGACGTCCTCGCCGTCCTCGACCACCCCGGCGGGCAGTTCCCAGCCCCAGCTGTCGGTGATGAAGCGGTGCCGCCAGAGCAGCAGCACCTCGTTGGCCTCGTTGACGGCCGTGGCCACGGCGACCGGACGCAGCCGGATCACGAAGTGGTCCAGGTGCCGGCCGTCGGGGAGTTCCACATCGGCGAGATTCACGTCGAACCAGCGGTTCTTGTACACAGTCTGCTCACTCAGGTTCATCCACTGCACGGCTGTGCCACCTTCCGTTCGAGTAGGTGGCAAACATCGCAGCAGGTGACCTGTCACAGCGGAACGCGCAGCGCCCCGTCGATGAGCCGTGCGGTCTGCGCCGCGTCCGAACAACCGCTGGTCAGCAGCTGTTCGCGGACCGTCCGCAGCCGGTCGCGCAGCCTCAGCGACTCCATCCCCCTGGCCCGCTCGGCCATCTCCGCCGCGGACGCGGCCGCCCGGTCCGCCTCGCCCTGGCGCAGCTGGATCTCGCACAGCATCGCCAGCCGGTGCACCCGGCCGCGGTCGTGGGCCGGGGTCTCGACGGCGGCGGCCGCCTGGACCCGGGCCGCCTCCAGATCCCCCAGACTGAGCAGCGCCTCGGCGACCTGGACGTTGACGAGCCCCGGCTGTACGTAGCCGGTTTCGTCGGGTTCGGTGCCCGGGTGGATCCGCTCGGCGGCCGCCTCGGCGTTGCGGATGCAGGCCAGCGCGGCCTGGGTGTCGCCGAGTTGGGCGTACGCCTTGGCCTGCATCGCGTACAGGTCGGCGGCCAGCGCCGGGGTGGTGTGCGGGCCGGCGGCGCGCAGCGCGGCCTCGGCGAAGGCGACGGCCTGACGGTACTCGCGCAGGTGCAGGGACTGGTTGACGATCAGCGCGATCACGTACGCCCCGAGCCCCCGGTCGCCGGACGCCTTGGCCAGGCGCAGCGCCTGGTGGAAGTAGCGCTGGGCGAGCCCGTGGGCGTCCGAGTCGTACGCGCAGATCCCCGCCACCGCCACGAGGGACCCGGTGGCCCGGTGCAGCCGGCGGCCGAGGCCGTCGGAGTAACTGCCGCGCAGCATGGGCGCCGTCTCACTGCCGAGGAAGCGGACGATCCGGTCCCGGGTGGCCACTCCGCCGGCCCGGCGGTACATCAGCTCGTAGTGGGCGCGGGCGGACTTCAGGATCTCGATGTGCTCGGGCCCGATCGGGTTCGGGCCCTCGCGGGAGACGTCCGCGTCCTCGGGCGGATTCTCCCATTCCCAGACCGGGATGACGGCGGGCGTCCCCGTGACGGCCTCGGCGGCGAGCAGTTGGGGCCGGGCCTGGCCGTCGGAACGCCACAGGGCGGCCGCGCGGTCCACGAACCCGCTGAGCGGGGAGGCGTGCAGCGGAACCGGCTGGTCCGCCGCGCCGAGTCCGATGTCGTCCAGCCCGAGGGTCCGCCGCAGCCGGCCGCCGAGCACCTCGCAGATCAGGTCGGGGACCTGGCCCCGGGGCCGCTGGCCCTTCAACCACCGTGTCACGGCGGTGTGTTCGTAGCGCAGGGCGAGTCCGCGGGTGCGGCCTGCCTGGTTCACGTACGCGGCGAGTCCGGCGTGGGACATGCCCGCCTCGGCGAGGAGGGCGTCGAGCAGGACATTGGGCTGCATGGGCCGCTCCAGAGGCTCGTCGCTCTCAGGCTAGTGGGTGCGCGGTTCACACGGGGTGTGAACCGAGTACGCGCATAAATGCGATGCGCACTCTGCCGCACGGACCCCCTGAGGCGCTTCACTGAAGAGCCTCGCCAAGAGGTAGCTCGGGTCGTCGGCTCCCCCTCGTACAGTGCGACGACCCGCACCGCGCCGCCCGTCCTGCTGTCTGCCCGACACTCCACGGCAGGCGGGCGGCGTGTTCCGGCTCCGCCGGCGCCCGGTTGGTCGCCGGGCCCCGGCGGAGCCGGCCCCCCGGCACCCGGCCGGTCAGGACCGGTCGTTGCGGAGCACCAGCAGGGCGACGTCGTCGGCGAGTCGCCCGCCGGTGTGCCGGAGCAGGGCCGCGTGCACGCCCGCGACCAGCCGCGCGGGCGTGAGCGGCGCCTCTGCGAGGACGCTCCGCAGGGGGAAGAACGTGCCGGCGGCGTCCCGGGCCTCCTCGGCGCCGTCCGTGTGCAGGAAGAGGGTCTCCCCGGGCCGCAGTTCCCCCACGGGGTGCGGCTGCGTGTCCACCGGTACGGGCACCACCCCGAGCGGTGGCAGGGTCTCGCCGTCCAGAGCCTGCACGTCGGTGGTCCGCTGCGCGGACGGATCCGGCCCCGCCGACCTGTGAGGCGCGTGGTCCGGTGCGGAGCCCCGGTTGCGCGCGGCGCAATGCTCCGGCACGGGGGCCGTGCGGATGCGGTACGGCCAGGGGTGGCCGCAGTTCAGGGCCAGGAGGGTGCCGTCGGGGGCGATCTCGAGGAGCAGGACCGTCACGAACTCCTCGGCCGAGGGCGACACCGGCTCACCGGTGCAGGCGGCCGGATGCTCCGAGCGCGCCCGGTCGCGCAGGTGCCGGCCGAGCGCCCGCTCCATCCGTCGCAGGACGCCGCCCAGCGACACCTCGTCGTACGCCGCCTCGCGGAAGGCCCCGAGCACGGCCGTCGCCGCACCCAGCGCCGGCAGCCCGTGCCCCCGTACGTCCCCGATGACCACCCGCACGCCGTACGCCGTCGGCACGGCCTCGTACAGGTCCCCGCCCACCGCCGCGCCCCGGCTCGCCGAGAGCTGCGCCGCGGCCAGCATCAGGCCGTCGATCCGGCCCGGCAGCGGCCGCAGCAGCGCCCGCTGTGCGGCGCCCGCGATCTCCTGCGAGCGGCGCAGTTCGCCCAGCAGCCCGCGCCGGATGTGCAGGGCGCACCCGGTGGCCAGCAGCAGGAAGGCCGCACACGTGGCCAGGCTCGGCACCAGTCGCCCCGGGGTGGCCAGCTCCCAGGACACCGCGGCGCCGCCCCAGGCGACGACACACACCCGGCGCAGCTGGGGCATCTCCCCGCGCGAGATCATCCGTAGGCTCCCCTCCGGCCGGATCGATTGTGTCGACCGGCCGGTGCCCCGGACACGGGCCTCCGCCGTTCTCACCCGAACGAGTGAGGGCGCACCCGGTGGTCCGGATGCGCCCTCAACTGGCCTTGCGCGGGTGCGGGCTACGCGCCCCGGAGCACCGCCCCGGTCCGCTCGCCCGCCAGCGCCACCGCCGCGTCGCGCGCGGCCGTGGACTCCTCGGCGGTCAGCGTCCGGTCGGCCGCGCGGAAGCGCAGCGCGTACGCGAGGGACTTCTTGCCCTCGCCGACCTGCTCACCGGTGAACACGTCGAACAGCCGCAGCGACTCCAGGAGTTCGCCCGCGCCCTTGCGCAGCGCGGCCTCCACCGAGGACGCCGGAACCGACGCGTCCACGATCAGCGCGACGTCCTGGGTCGCCACCGGGAAGGTGGAGATCCGGGGTGCCTGCAGGGCCTCGCCGCCGGCCGCCGCGAGGCGGTCCAGGTCGAGCTCCATGGCGCTGGTGCGGGCCGGCAGGCCCATCGCCTTGACCACGCGCGGGTGCAGCTCACCGGCGTGGCCGATGACCTGCTCGACGCCGCCGAGGGTCACGACGAGCTCGGCGCAGCGGCCCGGGTGCCACGGGCCGTACTGGCCCTGGCGCACGACGAGCTCCGCGCCGGCCTCGACGGCCAGCGAGCGGGCGGCCTGGACCGCGTCCGCCCAGTCGGCCGGGCGGCCCTTGCCCCACCAGCCGGCCTGCTCGCGCGCACCGGCCAGCACGACCGCGGCGTACCGCGGCTGCGCGGGCAGGGCCGCGTTCAGGGTGGCGATCTCCTCGTCGGTGGGACGCCGGTCGACGGGCAGCCGTACGGCTACGCCCGGCTGCGCGGCGGCCCGGAAGACCGATCCGGTCTCGAAGAGCGCGAGGTCGTGGCTGCCCCGGCTGTCGTTGCGGCGCAGCGCGCCGAGCAGACCCGGCAGCAGCGTGGTGCGCAGCGCCGGCTCCTCGTCGGAGATCGGGTTGACGAGCTTGACCACCTGGCGGGTGGCGTCGTGCGCCGGGAGCTGGAGCTGGTCGAAGACGCCCTCGCCGATGAAGGGGTAGCTCAGCGCCTCGACGTAGCCGGCGCCGGCCAGCGCGCGGCCGACCCGGCGGTGCAGCTGCTGCCGGGCGGTCAGACCGCGGCCGGAGGGCACCTGCGGGAGGGTCGACGGGAGGTTCCCGTAGCCCTCCAGCCGGATGACCTCTTCGGCGAGATCGTTGGGCGCGGCGAGGTCGGGCCGCCACGAGGGGACGGTGACGACGAGCTCGTCCTGGCCGTAGACGTCGCAGCCGATCTCCTGGAGGCGGCGCACGACGGTCTCGCGGCCGTACTCCATGCCCGCCACCCGGTCCGGGTGGTCCGCGGGCATGGCGATGGTGCGCGGCGCGCCCGGGGCGAGGACCTCGGTGACGCCCGCCTCGGCGGTGCCGCCCGCGAGGAGCACGAGCAGGTCGACGGTCCGCTGCGCGGCCGCGGCGGCGGCCTGCGGGTCGACGCCCCGCTCGAAGCGCTTGGAGGCCTCGGAGGAGAGCTTCATGCGGCGGGCGGTGCGCGAGATCGACACGGAGTCGAAGTGCGCGGCCTCGATGACGACGTCCGTGGTCCCGGTGACCTGGCCGGTCTCCGGGTCGGTGACGGAGTCGGCGATCTCGGTGTTGGCGCCGCCCATGACACCGGCGAGCCCGATCGGGCCGCTGTTGTCCGTGATCACCAGGTCCTCGGCGTCGAGCGTGCGCTTGACCCCGTCGAGGGTGGTGAACTTCTCGCCCTGCTCGGCACGGCGGACACCGATGGTGCCGTCGATGCTGGAGCGGTCGTAGGCGTGCAGCGGCTGGCCGAGCTCGAGCATCACGTAGTTGGTGATGTCGACGGCGAGCGAGATCGGGCGCATGCCCGCCTTCTGCAGGCGGCGGGTGAGCCAGATCGGGGAGCGCGCGTCGGGGTCGAGGCCGGTCACCGTGCGGGCCGTGAAGCGGTCGCAGCCGGCCGGGTCGTCGATCTTGACCGGGTAGCCGTACGAGTTCGGCTGGGGCACGTCGAGCAGCGCCGGGTCGCGCAGCGGCAGGCCGTAGGCGGTGGCCGCCTCGCGGGCGACACCGCGCATGGACATGCAGTAGCCGCGGTCCGGGGTGATGTCGATGTCGAGGACCTCGTCGACGAGCTGGAGCAGCTCGATCGCGTCGGTGCCGACCTCGTGCTCGTGCGGCAGCACGATGATGCCGTGCGTGCCGTCGTCGCCCATGCCCAGCTCGTCGCCGGAGCAGATCATGCCGTGCGAGGTGCGGCCGTACGTCTTGCGCGAGGCGATCGCGAAGTCGCCGGGCAGCACCGCGCCGGGCAGGACCACGACGACCTTGTCGCCGACGGAGAAGTTCCGGGCGCCGCAGACGATCTCCTGCGGTTCACCGGTGCCGTTGGCCTGGCCGACGTCGACCGTGCAGAAACGGATCGGCTTGCGGAAGCCCTCGAGCTCCTCGATGGTCAGCACCTGGCCGACGACGAGCGGGCCCTTGAGCCCGCCGCCGAGCTGCTCGACGGTCTCGACCTCGAGGCCGGCGTCGACCAGCTTGGCGGCCACGTCACGACCGGTCTCGCCCGCGGGCAGGTCGACGTACTCCCGCAGCCAGGAAAGCGGGACGCGCATCAGATCTCACTCCCGAACGGCCGGGTGAAGCGAACGTCACCCTCGACCATGTCTCGCATGTCTTCGACGTTGTGGCGGAACATCAGCATCCGTTCGATGCCGAAACCGAAGGCGAACCCGCTGTACTTCTCGGGGTCCACACCGCAGGCGACGAGCACCTTGGGGTTGACCATGCCGCAGCCGCCCAGCTCGATCCAGCCCTCGCTGGAGCAGGTACGGCACGGGCGGTCGGGGTTGCCCACCGACTCGCCGCGGCACACGTAGCACTGCATGTCCATCTCGGCGGACGGCTCGGTGAAGGGGAAGAAGTGCGGGCGCAGGCGCGTGGTGGTGCCCTCGCCGAACAGCTCCTGGACCATGTGGTCCATGGTGCCCTTGAGGTCCGCCATGGTCAGGCCCTCGTCCACGGCGAGCAGCTCGACCTGGTGGAAGACCGGGGTGTGCGTCGCGTCGAGCTCGTCGGTGCGGTACACCCGGCCCGGGCAGACGATGTAGACGGGGGGCTTGCGCTCCAGCAGCGAGCGCGCCTGCACCGGGGAGGTGTGGGTGCGCAGGACGACACCGGACTCGTCGCCCTCGGTGCCCTCGGGGCCCCGGACGAAGAAGGTGTCCTGCATCTGGCGCGCCGGGTGGTCGGGCGTGAAGTTGAGGGCGTCGAAGTTGAACCACTCCGCCTCGACCTCGGGCCCCTCGGCGACCTCGTACCCCATGGCCACGAAGATGTCCGCGATGCGGTCCATCAGCGTGGTCAGGGGGTGCCGGGCGCCGGCGGGGACGCGGTCGTAGGGCAGCGTGACGTCCACGGCCTCCTCGACCAGCACCCGCTCGTCGCGCTCGGCTTCGAGCTCGACCGTGCGGGCCCCGAAGGCCTTGTTCACGGCGCCGCGGGCCTGGCCCACGCGCTTGCCCGCCTCGGCCTTGGCCTGCGGGGGCAGCGCGCCGATCTCGCGGTTGGCGAGCGCCAGGGGCGAGCGGTCGCCCATGTGCGCGGTCTTCGCCTCACGCAGCGCGTCGAGGTCGCCGGCGGACGCGAAGGCGGCGAGCGCCTCGTCCCGCATGCGCTCGATCTCTTCCGGTTTCAGTGCCTCGACCTCGACAGGGTCGTACGACTTGTTCGGTGCCGACATCTCTTCCCGTACTTCCGATGGCTGGCTGGATGGGTCCCCCGCGCGACGCGCAGGACGCGCTCGGCACAAGGACACAAAGGTGCCAAAGGACGAGTCTAAAGGCCGCTGGGGGTGAAGGAGCCCGTGGGCCGTCCGGCGAGATGCTCAGCAGGTCTACTGCGTGAGGTACGCCGGGGCGCTCACGGGCAGGATAAATCGGAACTCTGCGCCGCCGCCGGGGCCGCGGCCGACCGTGATGGTGCCGCCGTGGGCCTCCACGATGCCCTTGACGATATAGAGGCCCAGGCCGGTGCCGCCGCGCTTGCTCCCCCGCCAGAAGCGGGTGAAGACGCGGCCCATCGACTCCTCGGGGATCCCGGGGCCTTCGTCGGACACGGTGACGGCGGTTCCCTTCTCATGCGGCGATACCCCGATGGTGACCGTTCCCTCTCCGTGGCGCACCGCATTTTCGAGGAGGTTGCCGAGGATCTGGTCGATCTTGTCCGGATCGGCCCACAGATCGGGGAGCGGACGGCTCACGCTCACGAGGAACCGCTCGGGGGCCTGGCCGTTCGCCGTGAGCGCCTGTACGTGGCGGCCGACGGCGGTGGCGATGTCGACGGGCTGGCGGCGCACCTCCAGGCGGCCGGAGTCGATGCGGGAGATGTCGAGCAGCTCGGCGATGAGGCGGGTGACGCGGTTGGCGTCGGCGTCGACGGTCTCCAGCATCAGCCGCTTCTGGTCGTCGGTGAACCGCTCCCACTTGGCGAGCAGGGTGGCGGTGAACCCCTTGACGGAGGTCAGCGGGGAGCGCAGCTCGTGGGCGACGGTGGCGATGAGCTCGGCGTGGCTGCGCTCGGTGCGGCGGCGCGCCTCGGTGCCCCGCAGGGTGACCACGAGGCGGCGCAGCGGGCCCGTGGGGTGGGTGCGGACGTAGTTGGCGGAGACCAGCACCTCGCGGCCGCCGGGGAGCAGCAGGTTCCGCTCGGGCTGCCCGCGGCGGGTGGCGAGGCCCCCATACGGGTCGGTCAGCGCCCACCAGCGGCGGCCTTCGAGGTCCTCCAGCGGCAGTGCCCGGTCGATGCGCGTGCCGAGGGCCTGGGCCGGGTCGGTGGCGGTCATCCGGGCGGCGGCCCGGTTGAAGCAGATGACGCGCCCGGTGTGGTCGGCGACGACGAGCCCGTCGGGGAGGCTGTCGGGGTCGATCCCGAAGCCGTGCCCCTCACCGGGGGCGTCGCCGTCCTGGACCGTCCCGAGGGCCGCGGACGCCGGGGGCCGGGCCTGCGGCGGTACGGAGCGCCGCGCGCCGGGGGTGAATCCCGGGGGTACGGCATCGGCACGGGGGCCGCGGACGGGGTCCGCGGGCGTGCCCGGACGGGTGCCGGCCGGGGCCTGCGGCGGGACGCCGGCCAGACCGTCGACCTGCGGCGGGACCTGGGCGGGGCCTGGTCCGGCCGGCACCGGTGTACCGGCCGTCGTGCCGGCCCCCGGTGAGCTGTTCGTACCGACGGTCATGTCCCCGTACCCCACATCTCCGAGTAGCGCAGTGGGCCCCCGGGCCGCCACATTACTAGCTGGGGGTCACGGAGCGGCACCCTCCGGGCGCCCGCTGTGCACGCGCGGACGCGTAGAGGCACACGGCGGCGGCCGTCGCCAGGTTCAGGCTCTCCGCCTTTCCGTGGATCGGGACCCGCACCACGGCGTCCGCCAGGGCCCTGGTCTCCTCCGGCAGGCCCCAGGCCTCGTTGCCGAAGACCCAGGCGGAAGGCCCGCCCATGGTGCCCGCGTCCAGCTCGGCGTCGAGGTCGTCCTCGCCCGCTCCGTCGGCCGCGAGGATCCGCACGCCGGCCTTCCGCAGGCCCTCGACGGCCTGCTCCACCGGGACGCCGACCGCGACCGGGAGGTGGAAGAGGGAGCCCACGGAGGCCCGTACGGACTTGGGGTTGTAGAGGTCCACGGAGGCGTCGGTCAGCACCACCGCGTCGGCGCCGGCGGCGTCGGCGCAGCGCAGCACCGTGCCGGCGTTGCCGGGGTCGCGGACGTGCGCGAGGACGGCGACGAGCTTGGGCCCGGACGCCAGGATCTCCTCGAACGGGGAGTCCAGGAAGTGGCAGACGCCGACGAGGCCCTGCGGGGTGACGGTCTGCGAGACCTCGGCGAGCACCTCGTCGGAGGCGTAGTGCACGCGGGCACCCGCGTCGAGGGCGGCGGCGATGATCTCGGTGTAGCGCTCGGCCGCCTCGACGGTGGCGAACAGCTCGATCAGGGTCGACGCGCCGGTGGGCCCGCGGTGCTCGACGGCCTCGCGGACCGCCTGCGGGCCCTCGGCGATGAACCGGCGCTCCTTGGTGCGGAAGTTGCGCCGCGCCAGTCGCCTGGCGGCGGCCACCCGCGGGGATCGGGGGGAGATCAGCTCGGCGGGGGTACCCATGGTCTCAGCGGTTCTCTCTCGGGGTTCCGATGCGCACGGGGCGCGGGGAAGCGGGGGCGCGGGGGCAGGGGCCGCGGGTGCAGGTGCGGGGGCGCCGCGGGCGGGAGGGGCGCAGGCACGGCGGCGCGCCGCCGTACGGGGCTCGCGGTGCGCGCCGGCTCTCGGGCCCGCGGGGCGAAAGCACACGGACCCGCAGGCTGATGCCTGCGGGTCCGTGGGGGCCGGCCGCGTGGAGCTGGGCCGGCTAGCCCTTAGGCAGCGGCCTTGGGGGCGTTGACGTCGGCCGGAAGCGCCTTCTGCGCGACCTCGACCAGCGCGGCGAACGCGTTGGCGTCGTTGACGGCCAGCTCGGCGAGGATCTTGCGGTCCACCTCGATGTTGGCGGCCTTCAGACCCTGGATGAGGCGGTTGTACGTCATGCCGTTCTGGCGGGCAGCAGCGTTGATGCGCTGGATCCACAGCTGACGGAAGTCGCCCTTGCGCTTCTTGCGGTCGTTGAAGTTGTAGACCAGCGAGTGGGTGACCTGCTCCTTGGCCTTGCGGTACAGGCGCGAACGCTGACCGCGGTAGCCGGAGGCCGCCTCGAGGATTGCCCGGCGCTTCTTGTGGGCGTTTACTGCCCGCTTGACGCGTGCCACTTTTTAACTCCTTGTAGCGGGGCCGTGGGTGTCTTCACACGACCCGAATTCGATGGGGTCCCGGTCTTGACGTCCCGCTCCCTCGGGGGGAGCGGAGGACATCAGATGCCGAGAAGCTTCTTGATCTTCGCGGCGTCGCCGGGGGCCATCTCCGCGTTGCCGGTGAGGCGGCGGGTGACACGGGACGACTTGTGCTCGAGCAGGTGGCGCTTGCCGGCGCGCTCGCGGAGCACCTTGCCGGAGCCGGTGACCTTGAAGCGCTTCTTGGTACCGCTGTGCGTCTTGTTCTTCGGCATGGCGCCGTTATCTCCTCGTCGGTGGCGCTCCCACCGGTCCGTTGCGGGACCGGCTGATGGGAGCGTCATGTTGTGTCGGTGATCCGAGACGGGCTGTCTCGGGATCAGGCCTCGGCGTTCGTCCCGTCGGCGGGGGCCTCGGTGACGTCGGCGGAGGCGACCTCGGTGGTGTCCTCGACCTCGACGGCGGCTTCCTCGGAAGGAGCCTCGTCGTCGGTGTGGGCGACACCCTGGCGCTCGGCCTTGCGGGCGGCCTGCGCCTCGCGGGCTTCGGCCATCGCCTCGGTCTTCTTCTTGTGCGGACCGAGGACCATGATCATGTTTCGGCCGTCCTGCTTCGGGTTCGACTCGATGAACCCGAGGTCCTCGACGTCCGAAGCGAGACGCTGCAGCAGTCGGTAGCCGAGTTCCGGCCGGGACTGCTCGCGACCACGGAACATGATCGTGATCTTGACCTTGTCGCCCTGCTTGAGGAACCGAACGACGTGACCCTTCTTGGTGTCATAGTCGTGCGGGTCGATCTTCGGCCGGAGCTTCATTTCCTTGATGACCGTGTGCGCCTGGTTCTTGCGCGCCTCACGGGCCTTCATGGCCGACTCGTACTTGAACTTGCCGTAGTCCATGAGCTTGCAGACCGGCGGGCGTGCGGACGCCGCGACCTCGACCAGGTCGAGGTCGTACTCCTGCGCGAGCTCAAGCGCCTTGGCAAGCGGCACGATGCCGACCTGCTCGCCGCTGGGACCGACAAGCCGTACCTCGGGAACGCGAATCCGGTCGTTGATGCGGGGCTCGGTGCTGATGGATCCTCCTCGGTAGCACCACACGACTGCCTGGCAGACAGCCGCTGACGTGTATTTCCGTCAGACCGACCACAGCGGGAAATCAAAAAAGCCCCGCCGGGCACAGGCAGGGGCTCCAATACAACCGGAACACCGTCGCGTGCGAACCGCGGGGCGTAGACTCGGGCAGCTTTCCATCGTCCGTACGGAACGATGGATGCCACCTGACCGGTGACCCGCCGTCCCGGAGGACGGTCAGGTGGGAGAAACGGAGCCTCCACTTGTGGGCCGGGCACAGAAGTGTCCGGCCGGTCGAAGTACATACTAGCACCCGCGTTGCAAGCCCGCCGCACGGCATATCGTGGGGTTCATGACTGACGCGACACCCTCCACCGAACCCGCTGCCGACGGCGCCCCCGACTACGACGCCATGACCCGCGACATCGCGGACGTGCCCGCCGTCGAGGTGATCACCACGGTGGCCGTGCACCTGCTGAGCGCCGCGGCCGTCAACCTGGGCCTGGACAAGCCGGACTCCGAGCACAAGGACCTCGACGAGGCCCGCAAGCTGATCACGGCCCTGGCCGGCCTGGTCACCGCGAGCGCCACCGAGATCAGCTCCTTCCACGCCGCCCCGCTGCGGGACGGCCTGAAGTCGCTCCAGCTGGCCTTCCGCGAGGCGTCGATCGTCCCGGACGAGCCGGGCCAGGGTCCGGGCGAGAAGTTCACGGGTCCCGTCTTCGCCTGATCGCGCGCATCGGGCGCACATACCTGGAGGAGAGGCGGGTCACACGGGATTCCCGTGTGACCCGCCTCTCCTCTTCGTATATGCGGTCAGCGGGTGAAGAGCGGTTCGCCGGGCGGAGCCGGCGCGTCCGGCGGCAGCAGCGCCAGGTTCAGCCCGCGCACCAGCCGGGCCCGCAGGGTGGTGTCCGCCGCCAGGGCCTCGGCGACGCGGCGGGCCGCCGCGGGCGCCTGCGCCCCGCCGGCCAGCACGATCGCGAGGGTGCCGTCGGCGTCCGCGCCGCCCGGGCCGAGGTGGGCGCGGAGCACGGCCGGCTCCGCGGACACGGCGGCCCGTACGGCCTCCCGTACGGCGGGGTCGGCCAGCGGGCCCGCGTCCGTACGGCCCTCGGCGAGGGCGAGCAGCGCGGGCCCGGTCAGCTGGTAGGTGACGGGCCCGGCCAGGTCCAGGACCACGGTGTCGGCCTTCTCGTGGGCGGCGGCGGCCAGGGCCTGGTGCAGCGGGACCGCCACCGGGCGGGCTGCCGGGTCCCAGAGGGCGAGCGAGGCGGTCGAGGTGAAGGCGGGAAGGGCCCGCCGGTCGCCCGCCCGCAGGGTCGGGACGGCCATGTCGCTGGTCTTCTCGCGCTTCAGCCCCGTCTCCGGGTCGGTCTCCACCTCACCGAGGACGGCGACGACGGGGACCAGCAGCCGTGCGCCCTTGAGGGCGGCCAGCACCTCGGGCTCCCTGGCCCGGTCCTCGGACCAGGCGGCCAGGGCCGCGGTCAGCCGGGGATCGGCCGAGCCGTCGTCGTCGGAGAAGCCCGGGTCGGGAATGTTCTTGTTCGCCATGTTCGCCACAGTTACCCGACCCTACTGTGCCGGGTGCGACGGCGCGGTGAGGGGCTGGCGGCCCCGGGTGCCCCGCCGCGGGCGCCGGCCCAGTACGGCGGCCAGTACGAACAGCACCGCCCCCGCGACCGCGGCCGCCGGGGCACCGAGGCGGGCGCTCCGCTCGGGCGGGCGGACCGGCTCGGGGCCGGGGCCGAAGTACGGGCCTTCGGCCGCGGCGGGCGCGGGGACCGCGGCCTCGGGCTGCATCGCCTCCGCGACCTGGAGGGCGGCGGCGGGGTCCACCGTCCCGTGGCCGCGGGAGTCGTCGCGGCCGCCGGCCGGGGAGTCGGAGGCGGTGTCCTCCAGCAGCTTCTTGATCTGGGCCGGGGACAGGTCCGGGTGCGCGGCCTTGACGAGGGCCGCGGCGCCGGAGACGAAGGCCGCGGCGGCGCTGGTGCCCCAGCCCTCGTAGTACGAGCGGTCGGGGTCGGCGATGACCACGTCGACGCCGGGGGCGCTGACGGTGGCGTACCAGTTGCGGGTGGAGAACTTGGCCTTCTTGCCGCGGCGGTCGACGGCGGTGACGGCGATCACCCCCGGGTAGGCGGCCGGGTAGGACACGCGGTCGCCCGTTTCGCCGCCGTTGCCGGCGGAGGCGACGACGACCACGCCCTTGGCGAGCGCGTACTGGACGGCCTCGTCCTCGCCCGCCTCGTGGTGGGCGGAGTCGCTGTCGTCGCCGAGGGACAGGTTGATCACGTCGGCGCCGTGGTCGGCGGCCCAGCGGATGCCCTCGGCGAGGGCGCCGCCCTTGCTGTCGCGGGCCTTTCCGCGGCCCGGGTCGCCCTCTTCGAGGATCACCCGGACCGGCAGGATCCGTGCCTGCGGGGCGATCCCGAGGACGCCCTGGCCGCGGCTGGGGCCGTGGCCGTGCCCGGCGATGATGCTCGCCATGGCGGTTCCGTGGCGGGCCCACGAGCGGTCGCCGCGGCCGGCGCCCATGCCGATGAGGTCCGTGCCTTCGAGGACCTGCCCCGCGAGGTCGGGGTGGGAGTCGTCGACCCCGGTGTCGAGGACGGCGACGGTCACGCCGTCGCCGCGGGTGGTGCCCCAGGCCTCCTCGGCGCGCAGCGCGAGCAGGCCCCACTGCCGGTCCCGGATGGTGTCGGCGGCGGCCGGAAAGGCGGAGGCAGCCGTGAGGAGGGCGGCGGCGGTCAGGGCGGCGGCTGCCTGCCCGAGCGCCCGGTGCGGGGTCATCGGCGGGCCTTCGGGGCGGGCGTGACGGGCGGGGCGGCGAGGAACGCCACGGTGTGGCCGATGCGGTCGGCGACCGCCTTGGCCTCGTGGCCGAGTCCGGCCCGGGCGGCGGCTCCGGTGGCGTCCTTCTTCATCAGGTCCTCGGCGGGGCGGGGCGCGTCCAGGGGGCGGCCGTCGGCGAAGGCGGAGACGGCGTAGACGACGACGGGGGCCTCGTCGAGCACGGACGCGGCCCATGCGGCGCGCTGCCCGTCGGTGAACCCGTACGCGGGCGGGGCGGTGATCCGCCCGGTGAGGGCGGTCATCGCGGGGGCGTCGGCGGGGGTGAAGACCAGGCCGACGGTGATCAGGGAGCTGCGGGTGGCGTCGGTGTAGGTGGCGCGGAGCACGCGGGTACAGCCGGTGGCGGCCAGCAGGCGCTGCCAGTCGGCAGCGAGGCCGGACGCGCAGTCGGCGTCGGGGGCGAGCGCGATGCGGGTCCAGGTCCGGTCGGATCCGCCGGGGCCGGCCGCGGGGCCGGTGACGACGGGCGGCAGGAGGTCGTCCACGGGCGCGGACCGCCACAGGGACTCGGCCTTGCGGTAGGCGGCGTCGGCGGGCAACGGGCGGTTCGCGGCGCGGTGTTCCACCCAGGTGGTGACGGCGGCGCCGCCGACGAGGCCGCCGCCGAGCAGGAGGCAGAGCGCAGTGGCGAGGACGCGTGCGGGGTGGCGGCGCGGCGGGGTGTGCGCGGGCCGGGGCGGCTGGGACCACGGGTCGGGCTCGCCCGGGATCGTGGTCCGCGGTGTCGTCGTGGTCATCCGGCGGCTCCGCCCCCCGTTCCGTACGGCTGCCTGCCCGTACTCTACGGGGTCCCCGGCGGGGCTCCGCGGGGCCGGTGTCCGCGTCTCCGGGCGCCGCCGACCCCTACCCACCGGTAGAGACCTCTGGCAAGCTGCCGCCCATGAACTCCCCCGCCGCCGACCGCGCCCGGTACGACCGGGCGACCGCGCACCTGGACGCGCCGCTGGCCCTCGTGGATCTCGAAGCCTTCGACGCCAATGCCGACGACCTCGTGCGCCGGGCCGGCGGGAAGCCGGTCCGGGTCGCCAGCAAGTCGGTCCGCTGCCGTGCGCTGCTCGAACGCGTGCTGGCCCGGCCCGGGTTCGCCGGGATCATGTCGTACACCCTGGCCGAGTCGCTGTGGCTGGCCCGGTCCGGGTTCGAGGACGTGCTCCTCGCGTATCCCTCCGCCGACCGGGCCGGTTTCGGCGAGCTGGCGAACGACGCCAAGCTGGCCGGCGCCGTCACGGTGATGGTGGACGATCCCGCGCAGCTGGAGCTGATGGACGGGGCCCGTGACGGGGGCGCCGAGGAGATCCGCGTCTGTCTGGAACTGGACACCGCCCTGCAGTTGTTCGGCGGCCGGGTGCGGGTCGGGGCCCGCCGGTCCCCGCTGCGCGAGCCGGCGGAGCTGGCCGCGCTGGCCCGTACGGTCGCCGCCCGGCCGGGGTTCCGGGTGGTGGGCCTGATGGCGTACGAGGGCCACGTCGCCGGGGTCGGGGACGCGCTGGCCGGCCGCCCGCTGCGCTCCCGGGCCATCCGGCTGATGCAGGCCGCGGCCCGCAGGGAGCTCGCGGCGCGGCGGGCCGAGGTGGTGCGGGCCGTGCGGGAGGTCGTACCGGACCTGGAGTTCGTCAACGGCGGCGGGACCGGCAGCGTGCAGCAGACCGCCGCCGAGGACGCGGTGACGGAGGTGGCGGCCGGGTCGGGGCTGTACCTGCCGCGGCTCTTCGACAACTACACCTCCTTCAGCGGGCGTCCGGCGGCGCTGTTCGCCCAGCCGGTGGTGCGCAGGCCCGGTGTGGGCGTGGTGACGGTGCTCGGGGGCGGCTACCCGGCCTCGGGCGCGGCCGGCGCCGACCGGCTGCCGGTGCCGTACCTGCCGCAGGGGCTGAGCTACGACCCCCAGGAGGGGGCCGGCGAGGTGCAGACCCCGCTGCTGGGCGGCCCGGCCGACGATCTGCTGATCGGCGACCGGGTCTGGTTCCGGCACGCGAAGGCGGGCGAACTGTGCGAGCGCTTCGACACGCTGCACCTGGTGGAGGGCGACCGGGTGACGGCCACCGCCCCGACCTACCGGGGTGAGGGCCGCACCTTCCTCTAGAGGGCCGGGGCCTGGAAGACCGAGTCCGTCTGGTCCGGTATGACGCTGGTGTCTGCGCGCAGGACCGGTCCCCTGGTGCCGTCGTGGTCGACGTAGCCCGTCGTCGCACACGGGTAGGGGCCGGTCTTCTGCGGCTTGGGCCCGATGAACATGGGGTTGACGATCCACCGGCCGTCGCTGTTGTCGTACGCCCGGCACATCAGCTCGTTCTTGTTGCGGTTGACGACGAGCCGCAGGGCGGTGGCGTCGCGCAGGAAGGAGATGTCGGTGTCGGAGTCGCCGGCGGCGAACACCTGGCGGCGGGCGGCGGGCCGGACCTTCTCGGCGGCCGCGCCGCGCACGCCGAAGATCTCCTTGTTGATCCAGCAGCGCTTGCCGTCGATGTAGGTGATCACCGTGTCGGCGCCGTCCCGGACGGATCCGCAGCCCTGCAGGTGGGAGGTGAACTTCCCGCCGTGGGCGGTGGTGTTGCGGATGCCGATCACGTGGTCCGCGCCGATGCCGACGCCCTCGGCCCACACCTCGACGACCGGCTGGGGCGAGGCCGAGCTGATCCAGACGTCGAAGCCGGACTTCTGCAGCGCTCCGATCAGGTCCTTCTGCTGGTCGTAGTAGCGCACCCAGCCGGTGGCGGTGCCGCTGCCGACCTGCTGCACGGCGCCGACGGGCGCGGCCAGGTTCTCGGCGCGGGCGGCGGCGGCGAAGCCGCGGATCTCGCGGGCGGTCCAGCCCTGCATCAGCTGGGGCAGCCAGGCGTACGAGGGTTCGGTGGTGCGGCGGTCCCAGCCGGCGAAGGCGGCGGCACCGGTGCGGGTGGCGGCGGTCCCGTAGACGGCGTTGATCTCGTCCGCGCAGCCGGCGCCGGTGGGGGTCCCGGTGGGCAGCGGGGCGCCGGGGCGGGCGAGTGCGTCGCAGGCGCCGGCGAGGGCCGCGGCCCCGGCGGGGGTCAGGTGGCGGCTGGTGGCGGCCCAGTCGGCGGGGCGGCGGATCTTCCCGTTGCGCAGCAGCCAGAACATGGTGGCGTCGCCGACGTCGTTCTTGACGACGGTGTTGTCCCAGTCGAAGACGGCGACGGGCCTGGCGCGGTTCGGCCGGTACGGGTTGCAGCTGCCGTACCGGTCGATCAGTTCCTGGAGGCGGGCCTGGGTTGTCCCCGTACCAGCCGGAGCCGACCGTCACCGGGCGGCAGTGGCTCTGGTCCGCCTCGGCGGGCGGGGCCAGCAGGAGTCCGGAGCCGGCGGCCGCCACGAGGGCGAGGGTGGCGGTTCTGTTTCTGCGCATGCTGCTCCTCGGGGTTCGGGCACGCGGCGGCCGGGCGCCGCGGGGCGCCCGGCCGGCTCGGAACGGGGGGTGGTCTGCGGCGGGGTGGTCTACAGCGGGGTGACGTACGCGCCGGAGATGCCGCCGTCGACGAGGAAGTCGGTGGCGTTGATGAAGGAGGAGTCGTCGCTGGCGAGGAAGGCGACGGCGGCGGCGATCTCGGTGGGCTCGGCGAAGCGGCCCAGCGGGATGTGCACGAGGCGGCGGGCGGCGCGCTCGGGGTCCTTCGCGAACAGCTCCTGGAGCAGCGGGGTGTTGACCGGCCCCGGGCACAGGGCGTTGACGCGGATGCCCTCGCGGGCGAACTGCACGCCGAGCTCGCGGGACATGGCCAGGACGCCGCCCTTGGAGGCGGTGTAGGAGATCTGGGAGGTCGCGGCGCCCATGATGGCGACGAAGGAGGCCGTGTTGATGATGGAGCCGCGGCCCTGGCGCTGCATGTAGGGCAGGGCGGCCTTGCAGCAGAGGTAGACGGAGGTGAGGTTGACGTCCTGGACGCGCCGCCAGGCGTCGAGCTCGGTGGTGAGGATGGAATCGTCGTCCGGCGGCGAGATGCCCGCGTTGTTGAAGGCGATGTCGACGGAGCCGTAGGTGTCGAAGGCCGTCTTGAACAGGGCGTCGACCTGCTCCTTGTCGGTGACATCGACCTTCACGTAGGTGCCGCCGACCTCCTCGGCGGCGGCCTTGCCGGCCGTCTCGTCGATGTCGCCGCAGACGATGTTGGCGCCCTCGGACGCGAGGCGGCGGGCGGTGGCGAGGCCGATGCCGCTGCCGGCTCCGGTGATGACGGCGGTACGGCCGACCAGGCGGCGGCAGACGATCTCTTCAGGGGTCTGGCTGGTCATGTTCTTCAGGCCTCCGTGCTGATGAAGACGTTCTTGGTCTCGGTGAAAGCGGTGAGGGCGTCGGGTCCGAGCTCGCGGCCGAGGCCGGACTGCTTGTAGCCGCCGAAGGGGGTCCAGTAGCGGACGCTGCTGTGGGAGTTGACGGACAGGTTCCCCGCGGCGACGGCGCGCGAGACGCGCAGGGCGCGGCCGATGTCGCGGGTCCAGAGGGAGCCGGAGAGCCCGTACTCGGTCGCGTTGGCCAGGCGTACGGCGTCCTCCTCGTCCTCGAAGGGCAGGACGACGGCGACCGGGCCGAAGACCTCCTCGGCGGCCACGGGCGCGGTGGGGGCGACGTCCGTGACGAGGGTCGGCGGGTACCAGAAGCCGGGGCCCTCGGGGGCGGTGCCGCGGATCGCGGTGAGGTCGGCGGTGACGAAGGACCGTACCCGGTCCAGCTGGGTCCGCGAGATCAGCGGGCCCATCTGCGTCTTCTCGTCGAGCGGGTCACCGACGGCCACCGCGGCGATGCCGGGGGCGACGAGCTCCAGGAAGCGGTCGTAGACGGAGCGCTGTACGAGGATCCGGGTGCGTGCGCAGCAGTCCTGGCCGGTGTTGTCGAGGAAGGCCATCGGCGCCGCGGCGGCGGCCGCCTCCAGGTCGGCGTCGGCGAAGACGATGTTGGGGCTCTTGCCGCCGAGTTCGAGGGTGACGCGCTTCACCCGGTCGGCGCACTTGGCCATGATCTGCTTGCCGACACGGGTGGAACCGGTGAAGACGATCTTGGCGACGCCGGGGTGTTCGACGAGCGCGTCGCCCGCGACCGCCCCGTGGCCGGGGAGCACCTGGAAGAGGTGCTCGGGGATCCCGGCTTCGAGGGCGAGTTCGGCGAGGCGCAGCGCGGTCAGCGGGGTGGTCTCGGCGGGTTTGAGGATGACGGCGTTGCCGGCGGCGAGGGCGGGTGCCAGGCCCCAGGCGGCGATCGGCATGGGGAAGTTCCAGGGGGCGATCACGCCGATGACGCCGAGGGGTTCGAGGAAGGTGACGTCGATGCCGCCGGCGACGGGGATCTGGCGGCCTGAGAGCCGCTCCACTCCCCCGGCGGCGAATTCGAGGAGGTCGCGTACGTTGCCGGCTTCCCAGCGGGCGTTGCCGATGGTGTGGCCGGCTTCGCGGACCTCCAGCTGCGCCAGTTCCTCGATGTGGCCGTCGACGACCGCGGCGAAGCGGCGCAGCAGCCGGGCCCGGTCGGCGGGGGCGGCCGCCGCCCAGGCGCGCTGGGCCGTCGCGGCCCGGGCGACGGCGGCGTCGACATCGTCCCGTGTGGCGGCCGGGACGATGGCGACGGTTTCCTCGGTGGCCGGATTCAGCACTCGCAGGGTGAGTGGGGCCAGCTCATCGGACACGTGTTGCCTCACAGACTTTCGGTGGTTCGGCGGGGCGGATTACAGGCGTTCGAAGGAGCGGCGCAGCTCCCAGTCGGTCACCGCGGAGTCGTACGCGTCGAGTTCCACGCGGGCCATGTTCCGGTAGTGGGCGACCACTTCGGGGCCGAAGGCCGCCTTGGCGATCTCGCTGTTCTCCCAGAGCTCCGCGGCCTCGCGCAGGGTGGCGGGCACGTGCGCGTAGTCGGCCGTGTAGGCGTTGCCGCCGCATGCCTCGGGCAGCTCCAGCCGGTTCTCGATGCCGTAGAGCCCGGCCGCGACGAGGCCGGAGACGGCGAGGTACGGGTTGACGTCGCCGCCGGGGAGGCGGTTCTCGAAGCGCATGGAGCGGCCGTGGCCGACGACTCGGAGCGCGCAGGTCCGGTTGTCCACGCCCCAGGCGACGGCGGTCGGCGCGAAGGATCCCGGCCGGAAACGCTTGTACGAATTGATGTTGGGGGCGTAGAGAAGGGAGAAGTCGCGCAGCGCGGCCAGCTGGCCGGCCAGGAAGTGCCGCATCACCGGTGACATTCCGCCTGGTCCGTCCCCGGCCATCGCGTTGCGTCCGTCGGCGTCGGCGAGCGAGAGGTGGATGTGACAGGAGTTGCCCTCGCGCTCGTCGAACTTCGCCATGAAGGTGAGCGAGACGCCTTCCTGGGACGCGATCTCCTTGGCTCCGGTCTTGTAGACGGAGTGCTGGTCGCAGGTGGTCAGCGCCTCGTCGTAGCGGAAGGCGATCTCGTGCTGGCCGAGGTTGCACTCCCCCTTGGCCGACTCGACGATCAGGCCCGCGGCCTGCATCTCGTTGCGGATGCGGCGCAGCAGGGGTTCGATGCGGCCGGTCCCGAGGACGGAGTAGTCGATGTTGTACTGGTTGGCGGGGGTCAGTCCGCGGTAGTTGGCGTTCCAGGCCTGCTCGTAGGTGTCCTGGAAGACCATGAACTCCAGCTCGGTGCCGACCATCGCGGTGTACCCGTGCTCGGCGAGGCGCTCCAGCTGGCGGCGCAGGATCTGCCGGGGCGCGGCGACGACGGGCGAGCCGTCGTTCCAGGCGAGGTCGGCGAGGAGGAAGGCGCTGCCGGGGTTCCAGGGGATGCGGCGCAGGGTGGCGAGATCGGGGTGCATGGCGAAGTCGCCGTAGCCCCGGTCCCAGGAGGACATCTCGTATCCGTCGACGGTGTTCATGTCGGTGTCGACGGCGAGAAGGTAGTTGCAGCCCTCGGTGCCGTGCTCGAGGACCTCGTCGAGGAAGAACTGTGCGGCGAACCGCTTGCCCTGGAGCCGCCCCTGCATGTCGGGGAAGGCCAGGACCACTGTGTCGATCTCGCCGCTGGCGACGAGGGAGCGGAGCTCCTCGGGCGCGAGCGGCGGCGTGCGGTCTACCACGGGAATCTCTCCTTCGGTGAGCCGAGTGCGCCTAAGGTATTGAATAGAACCATTGCTTGGGAAGGGGAGGAGCCGAGATGACCGATACGGCGAGTGAAGGCGACGCGATCGCGCGGCTGAATCCCGTACTGCGGCAGGTGCGGGCGGGCAACGGATTCGAGGAGGCGCTGGAGCAGATCCTCCAGGTGGTCCGGCTGGGTCTGGTGCCGGGCGGCGAACGGCTTCCGCCCGAGCGCGAGCTCGCCGAGCGGATGGGGATCAGCCGGGTCACCCTGCGCGAGGTGCTGAAGGTCCTGCAGGACCAGGGCCTCGTGGAGGCCCGGCGCGGGCGGTACGGCGGAACGTTCGTACTGCCCCGCCCCGACACCCCGGCGGGCGGCGCCGAGGAGGAGCTGCGCCGGCGCGTCGCGGGGGTGGACATCGAGGACGCACTGCGCTTCCGCGAGGTACTGGAGGTCGGGGCGGCCGGGCTCTGCGCCTCCCAGGGACTGACCGAGGAGGGCGCCGAACGGCTGCTCGCCGCCCTGGGGGCCACCCACGACGCCCCGCTCGCCGAATACCGCCGCCAGGACACGCTCTTCCACCTGACCCTGTGCGAGCTCGCCGGATCCGCCACCCTCACGGCCCAGTACGCGGCCGTCCGCGCCACCGTGAACGACCTGCTGGACTGCATCCCGCTGCTGGTGCGCAACCTGGAGCACTCGCAGCAGCAGCACACCGCACTGGTGGAGTCGGTCCTTGCGCGGGATGCGCCCGGGGCGCGCGAGACCATGCGCGAGCACTGCTGCGGCACGGCGGCGCTGCTGCGGGGATTCCTGGCCTGAGCGGAACCGGAACGGGGGGCCCGGGAGGTTTTCGTAACTTCTGTTTAACGCAGAGGTCTTGCGCTCTCCACTCCACTAGAGCAAAGGTACGCCCCACAACCATTGCCCTGAGGCAGGAGCGCACGATGGCCGACGACATCGAGGCACGGCTGACAGCCGTACCCGCACCCACCAAGTCCGCCGAGGGCGGCGGCGCAGGCACGGACGACTACCTGGAGCGCCGCACACTGCGCCGGGGCAGCGCCGGCTGGCTGCTCCTGACCGGCCTCGGCGTCGCCTACGTCGTCTCCGGCGACTTCTCCGGCTGGAACGTCGGCCTCGACAAGGGCGGCTTCGGCGGCCTCGCCATCGCCACCGTCCTCATGGGAGCGATGTACGCCTGCCTGGTCTTCTCCCTCGCGGAGCTGTCCACCATCCTGCCGACGGCGGGCGGCGGCTACGGTTTCGCCCGCCGTGCGCTCGGCCCCTGGGGCGGCTTCCTCACCGGCACCGCCATCCTCATCGAGTACATCCTGGCCCCGGCCGCGATCGTCATCTTCATCGGCGACTACGTCGAATCCCTCGGCCTCTTCGGCCTGACCTCCAGCTGGCCGGTCTACCTCGGCTGCTTCGTGATCTTCATCGGCGTCCACCTCTGGGGCGTGGGCGAAGCCCTCCGCTTCAGCCTCGTCGTGACCGCGATCGCCGTCGCCGCGCTGCTCATCTTCGCCGTGGGCGCCTTCACCGAGTTCAGCGCCGACGGCCTCAACGACATCCCGGTGGACCCGAGCGCCTTCGGCTCGAACTCCTGGCTGCCGCTGGGCGTCCTCGGCATCTGGGCCGCGTTCCCGTTCGGCATGTGGTTCTTCCTCGGCGTGGAAGGCGTACCGCTGGCGGCCGAGGAGGCGAAGGACCCGGTCCGCTCCATGCCGAAGGCCCTGGCCATCTCCATGGGCATCCTCGCCCTGCTGGCGCTCATCACCTTCTTCGCCGCCACCGGCGCCCAGGGCGCCGACGCCGTCAAGGCGGCCGGCAATCCGCTGGTCGTCGCCCTGGAGGGGGACGGCGGCCCGACCGCGCTCAGCCGCTTCGTGAACTACGCGGGCCTGGCCGGACTCGTCGCCTCCTTCTTCTCCCTCATCTACGCGGGCTCGCGCCAGCTCTTCGCCCTCTCCCGGGCCGGCTACCTGCCCCGCTTCCTCTCGCTCACCTCGAAGCGCAAGGCCCCGTACCTGGGCCTCGTCATCCCCGGCGCGATCGGCTTCGCACTGGCCGCCGCCACCGGGAACGGCGCGCGCATGCTGAACATCGCGGTGTTCGGCGCGACCATCTCCTACGCCCTGATGGCCCTCTCGCACATCGTGCTGCGCCGCCGGGAGCCGGACCTGGAGCGCCCGTACCGCACCCCGGGCGGGATCCTGACCTCCTCGGTGGCCTTCGTACTCGCCCTGTCCGCCCTCGTCGCCACCTTCCTGGTGGACAAGGACGCGGCCTTCATCGCCCTGGCCGTGTACGCCGTCGCCCTCGCCTACTTCGCGTTCTACAGTCGGCACCACCTCGTGGCCTCGGCCCCCGAAGAGGAGTTCGCGGCACTGGCGGAAGCCGAGGCGGAACTGACCCGCGACTGACACCCTGTTGCTGCACTCGCCCTTGCCTTGCCCTTGCCCTTGCCCTTGCCCTTGCCCTTGCCCTTGCCCTTGATGGAGGTAGAGAACGTGCCCAGGCCGCTCATCGGCATCACCACCTACGTCGAGGAGTCCACCCGCTACGGCGTGTGGGACCTCCCGACGTCCCTCGTACCGACCGGGTACTACGAACTCGTCCAGGCGGCGGGCGGCGCGGCCGTGCTGCTCCCGCCGGACGAACCCGGGTCGGCGGCGGAGGTGCTGAGCCGGGTGGACGGCCTGGTGGTCGCGGGCGGCCCGGACGTGGACCCGGTCCACTACGGCGCCGCGCGCGACCCCCGTACGGGGGCCCCCGCGACGGTCCGCGACCACTGGGAACTGGCCCTGATCGCCGCGGCGCTCGAGTCCGACATCCCCGTGCTCGGCATCTGCCGGGGCATGCAGGCGCTGAACGTGGCCCTGGGCGGCACCCTGGTCCAGCACATCGACGGCCACGTCGACGCACCGGGCGGCACCTCCTGGCACCCGGTCCGCCCGGTCCCGGGCACCCGGTACGCGGAGCTGGTCCCGGAGGAGGCACAGGTCCCGACCTACCACCACCAGGCCGTCGACCGCCTGGGCCGCGGCCTGGTCGTCTCGGCCCACGCGCTGGACGGCACGGTGGAGGCGATCGAGGTCCCCGACCCCGAGCGGTGGATCCTGGGCGTCCAGTGGCACCCGGAACGGGACAAGGACACCCGGGTCATGGAGTCCCTGGTCTCCGCCGCCCACGCCCGCGCGTCGGTCCCGGTCGCATAACCCTCCCCACAAATCCAGCCCCGCCGTCGTTCGAGGCGCGGGCCACGGCCGAGCCCCGGCACGGCGCCGCACCCGGCCGGCCCCCGGCTCAGGGGCGGCGCCTGGTCAGCGACAGCAGGTCGCGGGCCGGGCCGGCCGGGCGGGAACCGGCCGGCCACACCGCCCGCAGGGCCCGCCCGAGCCCCGCCCCCGACACCGGCACCTCCACCAGCCGCCGCGACGCCAGCTCGTCCCCCACCGCCAGCTCCGACAGGACACACGGCCCCGCACCGCTCAGCGCCGCCGCCTTCACCGCAGTGGTCGAGGCCAGTTCCAGCAGCGGCGCCGCCAGCCCCCCGCACCCGGCCAGCGCAGCGTCCAGCACCTGCCGCGTCCCCGATCCCCGCTCCCGCAGGATCAGCGGCATCGCCGCCAGTTCCGCCGCCTCGACCCCCCGCGTGCGCCGCGCCCACGCGTGCCCCGGCGCCACCGCAACCACCAGCCGGTCCTGTGCGATCACCGCCGAGTCCAGCCCGTCCGGCACCGTCAGCCCCTCCACGAAGCCGAGGTCGGCCTCGTGCGTGAGGACCCGTTCGGCGACGACCGCCGAGTTCCCGGCGTGCAGCGACACCGCCGTGTCCGGCCGCTCCCCGCGCAGCGCGATCAGCCACCCCGGCAGCAGGTACTCCGCGATCGTCATGCTGGCCGCCACCCGCAGCCGCGAGTCCCGTCGGCCCCGCAGGGCCTGCGCGCCCGCGTCGAAGGCCTCCGCCGCCTCGACCACCCGCCGGGCCCAGTCCGTGACCAGCGCGCCCTCGGCCGTCAGCGTCGACCCGCGCGGGGAACGGTCCACCAGGGCCACGCCCAGCCGCGTCTCCATCGCCCGGATGCGGCTGCTCGCCGCGGGCTGGGTGATGCCCAGCCGCCGGGCCGCGCCGCTCAGGCTGCCGACCCGCGCGACCGCGAGCAGCAGTTCCAGCGCGCCCAGGTCCGGCACCCGGTGCGCCAGCGGAACCCACTCCTCATTACCCATAACATCAGTTTATGGCCTCATAGAGGGATGGCCTCTGCCGCCCCGTCCGCCCCGACGCGAGGCTGGACCCATGGCCACCACCCTCGTGCGACCCCGCACCACGATTTCCCGGCTGCCCGCCGCCCACAAGGCTCCCGCGCTCCGGCACCTCGGCCCCAACTGGTACGCGTCCGTCATGGGCACGGCGATCATCGCCAACGCCGGCGCGACCCTCCCGTACCAGCTGCCCGGGCAGCGCGTGGCCTGCCAGCTCATATGGGCGCTGTCCGCCGCCGTCCTCGCCGTCCTGCTCACCGCCCGCGCCGGCCACTGGATCCACCACCGCGACCAGGCCCGCGCCCACCTCCTCGACCCCGCCGTCGCCCCCTTCTACGGCTGTCTGTCGATGGCGCTGCTGGCCGTCGGCGGCGGCACCCTCATCGTCGGCAAGGACCTCATCGGAACCGGCGCGGCCGTCGCCGTGGACGCCGTCCTCTTCACCGCCGGCACCACGATCGGCCTGGTCATGGCCGTGGCCGTGCCCTACCTGATGGTGGTGCGCCACAAGGTCGAGCCCCGCCAGGCCACTCCCGTCTGGCTGCTCCCCCTGGTCGCCCCCATGGTCTCCGCGGCCCTCGGCCCGCTGCTGGTCCCCCACCTGCCCGCCGGCCAGCCCCGCGAGTCCCTGCTGCTCGCCTGCTACGCCATGTTCGGCATCAGCCTGCTCGCCACCCTGCTGATGCTCCCCCTGATCTTCGGCCGGCTGATCGTGGGCGGGCCCCTGCCCCTGGTCCTGACCCCCACCCTCTTCCTGGTCCTCGGCCCCCTCGGCCAGTCCACCACCGCCGTCAACCAGCTCGCCGACGTCGCCCACCGGTCGATCGGCGCCCCCTACGCCGGAGCGCTGAGCGCCTTCGCCGTGGTCTACGGGGTTCCCGTGATGGGCTTCGCGCTGCTGTGGCTGGCGCTCGCCGCGGCCATGCTGGTCCGCGCCGCCCGCAACGGCATGGGCTTCGCCATGACCTGGTGGGCCCTCACCTTCCCCATCGGCACCTGCGTCACCGGCGCCGCGGGCCTGGCCCACCACACGGGCCTGACCGCCTTCGCCTGGCTCGCCACCGCGCTGTTCCTCGCCCTGCTGACCGCCTGGCTGCTGGCCGCCGCCCACACCCTGCGCGGCCTGTTCACCGGCCGCCTGCTCGCCGCGCCCCGCTAGGCCGTCCCTTCCGGATCTTCCCTAACCCGCGCCGCCTGGCACCGCACCTCGCCGCGTTGTCGGAGCACCCAAGTACGTCCAGTACACGGGCGCCCCTCCGCCTTGCGATGCACGGCACCAGACGGCGCGGGCTTAACCGGAAAGATCCGAAAGAGACGACCTAAGCCCCCCGCCCAGCCCTCCGCAGGGCCTGCGCCAGCACCGCCGGCGCCGTGGCCAGCGAGGGTCCGTACCAGGTCAGGTGCCGGCCGTCGACGAGG
Organism: Streptomyces sp. NBC_00207; assembly: GCF_045160965.1. NCBI lineage: Bacteria > Bacillati > Actinomycetota > Actinomycetes > Kitasatosporales > Streptomycetaceae > Streptomyces > Streptomyces sp. NBC_00207. The sequence continues at coordinate 2,506,294 of NZ_CP130715.1, forward strand.
GCGGCCGGCAGACCGGGGAAGGCCTCCGGTCCGTCCTCGGCCGTGAAGCGGTACGGCTCGTCGGGGAGCACCACCAGATCGCAGCCACTGGCCGCCAGTTCCTCCACCGGCACCCGGGGATACCGCTCCGGGTGCCCGGCGTACACGTTGCGGACCCCGAGCCGCGCCAGCAGGTCCCCCGCGAAGGTGTCCCGGCCCAGCACCATCCACGGCCGCCGCCAGATCGGAACGAACGCGGTGAGCGCTCCGACCGGCTCCGCCCGGGCCCACGCACGCTCCGCGTCCGCCAGCCACCCCGGCCTCGTCAGCCCCAGCGCCCCCACCAGCACCCGGTCCAGCTCCCGCAGCGCCTGCGGGAGGTCCCGTACCTCGGTGACCAGCACCTCCAGCCCGGCCGCCCGCAGCGCCGCGAGGTCCGGGGCCCGGTTCTCCTCCTCGTTGGCGATCACCAGGTCGGGGCGCAGCTCCGCGATCCTCCGTACGTCGGGGTTCTTCGTGCCCCCGATCCGCACCGCGTCCCCGAGGTCCGCGGGGTGCGTGCACCAGTCCGTGACCCCGGCCAGCAGGCCGGGGCGGCTCACGGCCACCGCCTCCGTCAGCGAGGGCACCAGCGAGACGACGCGCACCGGCTCAGTGCCCGGGCGAAGGCGGCTCGGAGGTGGCGTGGATGTGCTCGCCCACCGCGACCACCAGGATCCGGGTGTCCTCGGTGACGGCCCGCCAGCGGTGGCGCACGCCACCGGACAGGAACAGGGCGTCGCCGCTCTCCAGCCGGTACGCCCGCCCCTCCGCCTCCACCTGGCAGGCGCCCTCGACCACGTACATCAGCTCGTCGTTGCGGTGCTGGTACTCGCGGCCGGCGTCCTGGTCCCCGGTGAACTCCAGCGCGTGCAGCTGGTGGTGCCCGCGCACGAGGGGCCGTACGCCCCGGACCGGTCCCAGCCCGGACTCGTCGCCGGCCCGTACGAGGTCCACCGTGCGGGCGGTGTCGGACGCGGCCAGCAGTTCGACGGCCGTGGTCTCCAGCGCGTCCGCGACCCGCTCCAGGGACCGCATGCTGGGCCGGGCCCGCTCGTTCTCTATCTGGCTCAGGAAGGGCACCGACAGGCCGCTGCGCGCCGACACGGCGGCCAGCGTGAGGTGCAGCGCGCGGCGCCGCTTGCGCACGGCGACTCCCACCCGCAGCGGCTCCTTGCCGTCCTTGTCCCTGCTCTTCTCGTCCCTGTCGGTCAGCTTGTCGCTCAGGCCGTCGGTACCGTCGGTGCCGTCCCTGTCGTTCATGTCGGGGCTGCCCTCCCCATGTCCGTCGCACATCGGTGTGCTGTAAGCACCTTACGCAGCAACCGCCCCCGGTTTCGCGTGCACGGGCCTTCCCGTACCCGACCGCTCACAGTCCGTGCCGAGGCGTTGCGGCATCATCGTCTCCGTGACGACACGACGCCTGATGCTCCTGGACACCGCCTCCCTCTACTACCGCGCCTACTTCGGTGTGCCGGACTCCGTGAAGGCCCCCGACGGCACCCCGGTCAACGCCGTGCGCGGGCTGCTCGACTTCATCGGCCGGCTCGTGCAGGACCACCGCCCGGACGACCTGGTGGCCTGCATGGACGCCGACTGGCGGCCGCACTGGCGGGTGGAGCTGATCCCCTCCTACAAGGCCCACCGGGTCGCCGAGGAGACCGAGAGCGGACCCGACGTCGAGGAGACCCCGGACACGCTCGCGCCCCAGGTCCCCATCATCGAGACGGCACTGGACGCCTTCGGGATCGCCCGGGTGGGCGTCGCCGGATACGAGGCGGACGACGTGATCGGCACGCTGACGGCCCGCGCCAGCGGCCCGGTGGACATCGTCACGGGCGACCGCGACCTCTACCAGCTGGTGGACGACGCCCGGCAGCGCCGGGTCCTGTACCCGCTGAAGGGCGTGGGCACCCTCCAGGTGACCGACGAGGCCTGGCTGCGCGAGAAGTACGGGGTCGACGGCCCCGGCTACGCGGACCTGGCACTGCTGCGCGGGGACCCGAGCGACGGCCTGCCGGGCGTCCCCGGCATCGGCGAGAAGACGGCGGCGAAGCTCCTCGACGCGTACGGCAGCCTGGCCGGGATCATCGCGGCGGTCGACGACCCGAAGTCGAAGCTGACCCCCACTCAGCGCAAGCGGCTGGACGAGTCCCGGCCGTATCTGGCCGTGGCCCCGAAGGTGGTCCAGGTGGCTTCGGACGTGCCGCTGCCGCAGTTCGATCCGGCCCTTCCGACGGCCCCCGCGCAGCCTGAACTGGTTGAGGCGCTAGCCCATCGGTGGGGTCTGGGTGGAGCAGTCTCCCGCCTGAGCGGCGCACTGCTCCGCTGAGGTGCTAACTTAGGTAAGGCTAAGTTTCTGGGGAGTCAGGGGAGACACCGTGGCAGAAGGACGCGCCCGCACCGTCGGCACCGCCGTCGTCGTACGCACCGAGCGGCTCTCGCCGCACATGGTGCGGCTCGTGCTGGGCGGTGAGGGCCTGGCAGAGTTCGGCGCGGGCGAGTACACCGACCATTACGTCAAGATCCTGTTTCCCCCGGCAGGCGTCGTCTACCCCGATCCCTGGGACCTCGAGGAGATCCGCGCGCACTTCCCGCGGGCGCAGTGGCCGCGCCAGCGCGCGTACACCGTACGGAGCTGGGACCCGGCGCACCTGGAGCTGACCCTCGACTTCGTCGTCCACGGCGACGAGGGCGTGGCCGGCCCCTGGGCGGCGCGGGTGCAGCCGGGCGAACGCGTGCACTTCCTCGGCCCCGGCGGCGCCTACGCCCCGGACCCGACGGCCGCCTGGCACCTCCTGGTCGGCGACGAGAGCGCGCTGCCGGCGATCGCCGCGGCGATGGAGCGGATGCCGGTGGGCGCGCGGGTCCACGCCTTCGTGGAGATCGAGGGCCCGGAGGACGAGCTGAAGGCCGCCACCCCGGACGGCGTCGTCCCGGTCTGGCTGCACCGCGCCGGCCGCCCGGTCGGCGAAGCCCTGGTGGAGGCGGTCACCGCCCTGGAGTTCCCCTCCACGGACGTCCACGCCTTCGTCCACGGCGAGGCGGGCTTCGTCAAGGACCTGCGCCGCCACCTCCGGCTGGAACGCGGCATCCCCCGCGAACGCCTCTCGATCTCGGGCTACTGGCGCCTGGGCGAAACGGACGAGGGCTGGCGCGCGATCAAGCGCGACTGGAACGCCACGATCGAAGCCGAACAGGACCACGCCGCCGCGGCGTAACCTTCCTCCAGACAACGCTCGAGGCGCGGAGCCAACACCTCGCAGCCCCGCCGCACCAACCCAGTCCCGCCGGGGGCAAATCCAGCCCCGCCGGCGTTTGAGGCGTGGGGGTCCCCCCGGACGGAGTCTGGGGGAGGGTCCGGGGCGGAGCCCCGGCAACGGCGCCGCACCTGCGCACGCACCCGCGGCCACGCACCCGCACCCCCCGGCGGGAGCCACCCCGCGGGAGCCACCGCGCGCCCCCACCCGTCCGGCAGGACAATGACGGCATGCGTACGCTCCGCGCACTAGGGGCAGCCGCCGCCACGGTCCTCCTCACCGCCTCGGCGGCAACGGCCGCGCCCACCCCGCCTCCCGCCCCGAAACCCCAGATCACGGACGACGCGGTCGACAAGGCCGTCGCCCGCCTCGACGCCACGGTCGCGGACATGATGCGCCGCACCGGCGTCCCCGGCGTGTCCGTGGCCGTCGTCCACGACGACAAGGTCGTCCACATCAAGGGCTACGGGCTGCGCAGAACCGGCGAGAGCGCCGAGGTCGGCCCCGACACCGTCTTCCAGATCGCGTCCCTCTCCAAGCCCGTCTCCTCCACGGTGGTGGCCGGCGCCCTCACCGGCCCCGACGAGTGGGACGGCCGCACCGTCCTCCCCGGGTTCGCCCTCAAGGACCCCTGGGTCACCGATCACGTCACCACCGCCGACCTGTTCTCGCACCGCAGCGGCCTGCCCGACCACGCCGGCGACCTCCTCGAAGACCTCGGCTACGACCAGCCGTACATCCTCGACCACCTGCGTCTCGAATCCCTCGCCCCCTTCCGTGCGAGCTACGCCTACACCAACTTCGGTTTCACCGCGGCAGCCGAGGCCGTGGCCCGCGCCAAGGGGAGCAGCTGGCAGAAGCTCAGCGCGGACACCCTCTTCAAGCCCGCCGGCATGACCCGTACGAGCACCGAGTTCTCCGCCTTCATCAACTCCCCCGACCACGCCTCGACCCACGTCAAGAACCCGGACGGCACCTGGAGCCCCCGCTTCGTCCGCGACCCGGACGCCCAGGCCCCGGCCGGCGGTGTCAGCTCCACCGCCACCGACATGGCCCGCTGGCTGCGGCTGCAACTGGCCGGCGGCACCCTCGACGGGAAGCGGATCGTCCCCGCCGACACCCTCGCCCGCACCCACCTGCCCGAGATCGTGTCGCAGCCGGCCAACGCCGTCGGCACCACGTCCTTCTACGGGCTCGGCTGGAACGTGAGCTACGACAGCGCCGGCCGCCTGCGCCTGAGCCACTCCGGCGCCTTCGAACTCGGCGCCAACACCAACGTCACCATGCTCCCCCTGGAGAAGCTCGGCATCGTCGTCCTGACCAACGGCGCCCCCGTCGGCCTCCCCGACGCCGTGGCCCTGGACTTCTTCGACTTCGCCGAGCACGGCAAGGTCAGCACCGACTGGCTCGCGCTGGCCGCCTCCGCCTACGCCCAGGCGCTCGCGGAACCGGGCCGCTCCACCACCGACTACGCCCACCCGCCCGCCGGCGCGCAGCCGGCCCGGGACAGCGCCGCGTACACCGGCACCTACGACAACCCCTACTACGGCAAGGCGACCGTGACCGCCGACGACAAGGGCGCACTCACCCTGGCCCTCGGCCCGAAGCCGCTGCGCTTCCCGCTCACCCACTACGACGGGGACACCTTCAGCTTCGAGACCAGGGGCGAGAACGCGGTCGGCCGCACCGGGGTGACCTTCGCCGACGGCACGCTCCGCGTCGAGTACCTCGACGTCAACCACCAGGGCACCTTCACCCAGCGGTAGCCGCATAGCCTGTCCCCCGATGAGACGCAGAGCCCAGGCACCCCCCTCGCCCCTCCCCCAGCGGGCCGGTATCGACCCGGTCCGGCTGCGGCTGCCGCCCGACCCGGACGGGATCTGGCCGGACCTCGGCGGCTACCTCACCGCCCGCTACGCCGGCACCCGCGGCGCCGACTCCATCGCGCGCCTGCTGGCCGCCGGCCGGGTGCTCGGCCCCGGCGGGCGCATCCTGCACGCGCGGGACCCGTACGAGCCGGGCGGCTACCTGTGGTTCCACCGGGACATGGAGCCCGAGCCGCGGGTGCCCTTCGCGATCCGCGTCGTCCACCGGGACCCGCACCTGCTGGTCGTGGACAAGCCGCACTTCCTGGCGACCACCCCGCGCGGCAGCCACATCACCGAGACCGCCCTGGCCCGGCTCCGCGAGAAGCTGGACCTGCCCGAGCTCAGCCCGGCGCACCGGCTGGACCGGCTGACGGCGGGGCTGGTGATGTTCAGCATCCGGCCCGAGGACCGCGGCGCGTACCAGCTGCTCTTCCAGCGGCGCGAGGTCCACAAGGAGTACGAGGCCCTCGCACCCCACGACCCCGCGCTCGCCCCCGCCTTCCCGCGCACGGTCCGCAGCCGCATCGAGAAGGCCCGCGGGGTGATCGCGGCGACCGAGGTGCCCGGCGCCGAGCCCAACGCCGAGAGCCTGATCGAACTGACCGGCACCCGGGGGGACCTGGGCCGCTACCGGCTGACCCCGCACACCGGCCGCACCCACCAGCTGCGGGTGCACATGAACGGCCTGGGCCTGCCCATCCTCGGCGACCCGGTGTACCCGCGGGTCACCGATCCGGCCCCGGACGACTACCGCAGGCCGCTGCAGCTCCTGGCCCGGGTCCTGGAGTTCACCGACCCGGTCACCGGGACCGCCCACCGGTTCGAGAGCGGTCGCACCCTCCAGGCCTGGCACGACCGCTCCGGCTGGGAGGCCGGTACCGAGCCGGTCAGCGGGATCCGGCCGGAGTCTCCTTGATCCGGTCGACGACCGCACGGGTCAGGACGGCGCTGGTGGACACGACCGTGCCGGGCTTGATCAGGCCCCCCTCGCCGGAGCTGCCGCTGACCTGGACCGTGCGTTCGCCGAGGAACACCAGACTGTCCTTGTCGAAGATCCATTCCGTGCGCTGCCCGGAGGTCTCGTCCAGGTGGGCGACCGCGACCCCGTGGCGGCCCGCGGCGTCGACCGCCTCGTCCACCTGGACCACACCGGGGATCTTCGCGGCGGCCTTGTAGAGCGCGGCCGTGAGGGCGGCCGGCGGGTGGCTCGCACGCAGCAGGTCGCCGATCGTGGCGAAGGCCTCCTGGTCGGGGGTCCTGCCCATGCCCTCGGTCTCGGTGTAGATCTTCTGCAGCAGCACGTCGGGGTCGGTGGGCAGGGTGGCCAGATAGTCGTGGGTGGGCGCGTTGAGGTACGGCTGCGGGGGCTTGCCCGACTTGGTCGCGCGGTCCAGGGTGAGGCCCCCGGGGCCGGTGTTGCCGGGCTCGATCAGCCAGCCCTTGGCACCGTCCGGGGAGTTCCAGGTCTGGCGCAGGTGCGGCTCCTGGCTGACCAGGGTGTTCTTGCCGCGGTCGGTCCTCACGTACGTGTTGGCCTGCTGCACACCGATGTAGATGTACTGGTCCTTGCGCACCGCCGGCCCGGAGACCTCGGCCGCGGCGAGCGAGATCCGGTCCAGGAGCTGCGCGGCCCCGGCGGGGTTCGCGGCGCCGATCCGGGTGGTCAGGACCGGGCCCGTGGCGACCGCGGGGACCGTGCCGCCCTGGTCCGACAGGATGCGGACGCCGGCCACGACCGTGCCGGCCAGGACGCAGACGGCCACGGGCAGGAGGATCGCGCGGCGCAGCCGCGGGCCGGGCCGCCTCGTGGTGCGGGCGGGGGCGGCGCCGGTGGTGCGGCGGTCGCGGAGGTCGTCCCGGATCACCGCCATGAGCCGGTTCCTGTGGAACTGGTGGCGGCCCGCCGGAAGTTCCCGCTCGACGGGCGGCAGGAGATGCGCGCGCTCCTCCCACTCGCCGGGCTGGGGCTGGGAAAGGTTGGCGTTCATCAGATTCCCTCCTGTGCGGACCGGACCGCGTTCGCACGGTCGCCATGTGTCTGTCGCGGACGACCGCCGGGTTCCCGTCCGTTCTTCTTCAGTTCCGCGTCGGCGAGTTTGCGCAGCTTGGTGCGGGCCCGGGACAGCCGGGAGCGGACGGTGCCGACCGGGATGCCGAGGACCCGCGCGGCGTCGGCGTACTCCAGGCCCTCCCACAGGCACAGGAGGAGGACTTCGCGCTCGGGCCTGCGCAGCGCGCTCAGCCGGCCGAGCGTGACGGCGATGCGCTGCCGGTCGTCGAGCCGGCCGGCCACCTCGTCCGCGTGGTCGGGCACGGCCGCGGCCGCCGCGGCGCCTGCGGCGGCCACGGCGGCGGCCCGGTACCGCCGGTTGCTCCGGCAGTGGTTGCGGGCGATGTTGGTGGTGATGCCCAGCAGCCACGGCCTGAGCGATCCCCCTTCGGGATCCACCCTGGCGCGCAGCCGCCACGCCTCCATGAAGACCGCCGACATGACGTCCTCCGCGACGGACCAGTCCCCGGTCAGCCGGAAGGCATGGTTGTACACGGTGCGGGCATAGCTGTCGAACAGCTCCGCGAAGGCCTCGGGATCCCCGGACCGCACCCGGGTTCGCATTTCTGTGGTCACTCCTGTCGGCTGTCCGCCACCGGGGGGCGGGTTCCCGTGACCTGCGCCACAGCCGGAGGGGTCACCGGCTCCCGGGCGGGCCGACCCCCGCGATCCGCAGCGCGGCGTCGGCGGTGGCCTCCGCGAAGGCTCCCACCGGCCGCGCCGGATCGGCCCGGTGGATCAGCATGACACCCTCGATGAGTCCGAAGACCAGGTCGTTGCGGAGCGCGAGTCCCGCCCCGTCCCCGGCCAGTTCGACGCCGGCGCAGGTCCCGCCGAGCAACACCCGGTAGGCGTGCTTGAGTTCCGCGCGCATCCGGCGGAACTGCGCGAAGCGCGCGCCGCACACCTCGGGCAGCAGGTAGAGCGCCCCCAGGTCGTACGGGCCCCCGCACAGCAGCAGCACATCGGAGCGGCACAGCTCCCACAGCCGCCGCGCGGCGGGCCGTCCGTCCTCGGCGAGCAGCCGGCGGGCCAGTGCCAGCGAGGGCGCGACCGTGGACTCCAGCAGTTCGGCGAGGAGGTCCTCCTTGCCGCGGAAGTAGTGGTACATCGTGGCCTGGCGCATTCCGGCCCGCCCGGCGACCGCCCGCGTGGTGGTCGCCGCGTACCCCTGGGCGGTGAACAACTCGGCCGCCGCGCAGAGGAGTTCCTCGCGCGGCGGCCGGCCGCTCTCCGGTCTCAGCCGGTCGGCGCGCGGCCGGCCGACCCGTCTCGGGCCCTCGTCTGCTCCCCCACTCATGGACCGATCGTCGCACAGAGCACGACGATTCGATCATGGCAAGAGATCAGATCAGGCCCGCCCCGTTCTCGGAGGAAGCCCCAAAACCGGCTAGCCGACCGAGCTGTAGGCCACTACGCCCCGCAGCAGGGCGTCCACGGCCTTGCGGGCGTTGCGCGCCACCGTGCTCCCGCTCTCGCCGGAGGCCGAGGGAGCCGCCGCCGCGATCTGCCCGAGCACGTCGATGACCTGCTTGCACCAGCGCACGAAGTCACCGGCCGGCATCTCCGCCTCGCGCAGCACCTCGTCCAGGCTCTTGTCGGAAGCCCACTGGTACGCCGCCCACGCGAAGCCGAGATCCGGCTCCCGCTGGCCCACGCCCTCCGCCTGGTTGATGCGGTGCTCCTCCTCCAGCGCATCGAGCCGGCCCCAGATCCGGACCATCTCGCCCAGCGCCTCCTTCGCCGCGCCGCCCGGCACCTTCGGTGCGACCGCGTCGTCGGACTGCCGCGCCTCGAAGACCAGCGCCGAGACGCAGGCGGCCAGTTCGGCCGGGCTCAGCCCCTCCCACACCTTGGCCCGCAGGCACTCGGAGGCCAGCAGGTCGAGCTCCCCGTACAGCCGGGCGAGCCGCTTGCCGTGCACGGTGACCTCGTCCTCGCGCAGGTAGTCCAGCTCGGTCAGCAGCGCGTGGATCCGGTCGAAGGTGCGGGCGATGGTGTTCGTGCGGCCCTCGATCCGCCGCTCCAGCTGCAGGGTGTCCCGCTTGAGCCGGTGGTAGCGCTCCGCCCAGCGGGCGTGGTCCTCGCGCTCGTCGCAGCCGTGGCAGGGATGCGCCCGCAGTTCGGAACGCAGCCGGGCGATCTCACGGTCGTCGGCCGCCGCGGCCCGGCCGCGCGCACGCCGCTCCGGCGTGATGTGCCCGGCCTTGCTCCGCAGCTGCGAGGCCAGGTCCCGACGGGACTGCGGGGAGCGCGCGTTGAAGGTCTTGGGGATCCGCATCCGGTCGAGCGCCTCCACCGGGACCGGGAAGTCGATCGCGGCGAGCCGCTTGACCTGCCGCTCGGCGGTGAGCACCAGGGGGCGCGGGCCCTCCGCGTACTCGTACCCGCGGTGCCCGTTGACCCGCCCGGCCGGCACGCCCGGGTCCAGGACCAGCGCGAGCCCGGCGAACTTGCCGGTCGGCACGTGGATGATGTCGCCCGGCTTGAGCTTCTCCAGCGAACTGGCCGCCTGCACCCGGCGCTGGGCGGCGCCCTGCTTGGCCAGCTCCGTCTCACGGTCCTTCAGGTCGCGGCGCAGCTGCGCGTACTCCTCGAAGTTCCCCAGGTGGCAGGTCATGCCCTCCTGGTAGCCCTCCAGGCCCTCCTCGTTGCGCTGCACCTGCCGGGAGATCCCGACGACCGAGCGGTCGGCCTGGAACTGCGCGAAGGAGGTCTCCAGCAGTTCGCGCGAGCGGTGCCGCCCGAACTGGCTGACCAGGTTCACGGCCATGTTGTACGAGGGCTTGAAGCTGGAGCGCAGCGGATACGTACGGGTACCCGCGAGCCCGGCGAGCCCGGCCGGGTCCATGCCCCGCTGCCACAGCACCACCGCGTGGCCCTCGACGTCGATGCCGCGCCGCCCGGCCCGGCCGGTCAGCTGCGTGTACTCGCCGGGGGTGATGTCGGCGTGCTGCTCCCCGTTCCACTTGACCAGCTTCTCCAGGATCACCGTGCGCGCGGGCATGTTGATGCCCAGCGCCAGGGTCTCGGTGGCGAAGACGGCCTTGACCAGACCGCGGACGAACAGCTCCTCCACGACCTCCTTGAAGGTGGGCAGCATGCCCGCGTGGTGCGCGGCGATGCCCCGCTCCAGCCCTTCGAGCCACTCGTAGTACCCCAGGACGTGCAGGTCCTCGGTGGGGATGGAGGCGGTCCGCGCCTCGACGATCTCGCGGACCCTGAGCCGCGCGGACTCGTCGTTGAGCCGCAGTCCCGCGTACAGGCACTGCTGGACCGCGGCCTCGCAGCCGGCCCGGCTGAAGATGAAGTTGATGGCGGGCAGCAGCCCGTCGCCGTCGAGGCGGGCGATGACCTCGGGGCGGGAGGGGGTCCAGATCCGGCCGCGGGAGCGCCGCTCGCGCTCGCGGTCGGCCTCGCGGACCATCTTGCCGCGGCGTCGGTCCTTCGGGTTGTACGTGCGGCTGTTCTCCTCGCGCGCCATGCGCAGCAGGTCGGGATTGACCTCCCGGCGCGCGGAGCCGCGGCCGCCGTGGTCGGACTCCTCCTCGAAGAGGTCGTAGATCCGGCGGCCGGCCATGACGTGCTGCCACAGCGGGACGGGCCGCTCCTCGGAGACGATCACCTCGGTGTCGCCGCGGACGGTGTCCAGCCAGTCGCCGAACTCCTCGGCGTTCGACACGGTGGCCGACAGGGACACCAGGGTCACCGACTCGGGGAGGTGGATGATCACTTCCTCCCAGACGGCTCCGCGGAACCGGTCGGAGAGGTAGTGGACCTCGTCCATCACGACGTAGCCGAGACCGAGCAGCGACTGGGAGCCCGCGTACAGCATGTTGCGGAGCACCTCGGTGGTCATCACGACCACCGGCGCCTCGGAGTTCACGCTGTTGTCGCCGGTCAGCAGGCCCACCTTGTCGGCGCCGTAGCGCTTGACGAGGTCGGCGTACTTCTGGTTCGACAGCGCCTTGATCGGCGTCGTGTAGAAGCACTTGCGGCCCTGCTGGAGGGCCAGGTGCACGGCGAACTCGCCGACGATGGTCTTGCCCGAGCCTGTCGGGGCGGCGACGAGGACGCCCTTGCCGGCCTCCAGTGCCTTGCAGGCCTCGACCTGGTAAGGGTCCAGATCGAAGTCGTACATCTCGCGGAAGGGGGCCAGGGCAGAGGCCTCTTCGGCGGCGCGGATCCGGGCAGCGGCGTACCGCTCGGCGGGTGAGAGTTCTTCGGTCATCTTGCTGTCGAGCCTACCCGCCACCTCTGACAACAGTCGCGATCATTTAAGCGAGCAGCCGGACCGCTCCGGGGACGCACTCCGCGGTCACCGGGAGCGCCCCGAGCGGCTCACCGTCCGCGTACGCCGTCAGGCCCGGCGCCTCCAGGGTGATCTTCCGGGCCCGGTGGACGCTCACCTTCGGGTGGCTCAGGTGCCTGCCCTTGTAGACCTGCGGAAACACCGACAGCAGGGTGGCGCGGCTGCAGTCGCCGACCACCGTGACGTCGAAGAGCCCGTCGTCGGGGACGGCGTCCGCACAGATCCGCATGCCGCCGCCGTAGGAGGATCCGTTGCCGACGGCCACCAGCGTCGCCTCGGTCTCGATCACCGGGCCGTCGTCCAGGGTGATCCGGTACGGGAACGGGCGGAAGGCGGCCAGCTCCGCGATCATCGCCAGGTCGTACTTGAACCGGCCGGCCGGCAGCCGCATCCGGTTGCCCCGGTCGTTGACCCGGGAGTCGAAGCCGGAGCACAGCACGGTCCCGAACCAGCCATCGCCCACCCGCCCCAGGTCGATCTCCCGGATCCGGCTCTCCTTCAGGGCCTCGGCGGCCGTCCGCCCCGCCCGCGCGGGCTCCCGTACGGGCAGTCCCATCGCCCGTGCGAAGTCGTTGCCGGTGCCCGCCGCGACCACCCCGAGCGGCACCCGGGTCCCCGCCAGGGCCTGCAGCGCCAGGGAGACCATCCCGTCGCCGCCCACCGCGATCACCGCGCCGGTGCCCTCGCGGACGGCGGCGGTCAGCCGGGCCAGCGCGTCCTCGGCGTCGGCGCCCACCACCGTCCGTACGGAGAAGCCGGCCGCCCGCAACGCGGAAGCGGCCGGCTGCGCGGCGTGCGCGCCCCGGCCGCGGCCCGCGGTGGGATTGACGAAGAGGGTGATCTCAGAGCTCACCCCGCGGAATCTACCTGTCAGGTGGCGTCGTCGTAACCGTTGATCCGCTGGCGTCCGCCGTCGGCCTGGCCGGGCAGCGCGGCGGGGGCCGACACCGACTCCAGCGCGCCGATCGGCGCCGGGGTCAGGTCCAGCTCGGAGGCCTCGTCGTCGCTCAGGCCCGCGTCGGGGTCGTTGCGCTGGCGCCTGCGGTCGTTGAGGAGACAGATGCCGAGGGCCAGGAAGTAGAGGGCCACGATGGGCAGGGCCAGCGCCAGCATGGTCGGCGGGTCACCTGTGGGCGTCGCGAAGGCGGCGAAGACCGTGATGCCGAGGACCATGCCCCGCCACCAGCCGCCCATCCGCTTGCCCGTGAGCACGCCCGTGAAGTTCAGCAGGATCAGCAGCAGCGGGAGCTCGAAGGCCAGGCCGAACACGATCACCATGCGGGTGACCAGGTCGAGGTAGTCGTCGACCGGCAGCAGGTTGCGCGCGTGATCGGGAGTGAACTCCAGCATGATCGTCGCGGTCTGCGGAAGGATCTTGTACGCGAGCACGGCGCCGGCCGCGAACAGCGGCGCACCGACCGCGACGAAACTCCGCGCGTACTTCTTCTCGTGGCTGTGCAGACCAGGCGCTGCGAACGCCCACAGCTGGTACAGCCACACCGGCGCGGACAGCACCACACCGGCCGTCAGCGAGACCTTCAGGGCGATCGAGAACGCCGAGATGAGACCGTTCACGGTCATGTCGGCGCAGGGGTGGCCGTTGCGCTGGGTCACCACACCGTTCTTGCAGCCGACGGAGTCCAGCATCGGCTTCAGCAGGAAGTTGATGATGTCCCTGTAGAAGAAGGCCGAGATGACGGTGATCACCAGGATCGCCAGGACCGACTTCAGCAGACGGTTTCGCAGCTCACGCAGGTGCTCGACAAGAGGCATCCGCCCTTCGGCGTCCTTGTCCGCTTTCTCCTGCTTGCGGGCAGACTTGAGCAACCCACGTCCCTTGTCTCGTTGCAGATGACTGGCGCGTACGGCGTGCGTCAGCCCTGGGCGGTGCGGTTCGGCTCGCTGACCGGGCGGGAGCTGGTGACGTCACCGGGCGCCGCCTGGATGGTGCGCGGGGCGACGGGCTGCTGCGCGGACTGGTCCGCGGCGGTGGTGGCGGTGGCCGCGTCCTCGGCCTCGCCGTCCTTCTTCATGGCCTTGGCTTCGCTCTTGAGGATGCGGGCCGACTTGCCGAGGGAGCGCGCCATGTCGGGGAGCTTCTTGGCGCCGAACAGCAGGATGATGACTCCGAGAATGACGAAGATTTCCCAACCCCTGAGGTTGCCGAACATAGGTATCTTCCTTTTCTCCGAGGTTCACAGCTCAACGGCACGGGCGCCTAGGACTGTCTCTACCGAGGATCGTAACCCCAGGGGGTTAACGCCCGGCAATCCCCCGGCGTCCCCCGTCTTGCGTCCTGGCCGGATGTCAATCCCCCGGTCACACGCCCGTCTCATTCGCTACGGTCGCACGTCGCGGCCCGCCCGGGCCAGGTCCGCGGCCGCCCGCTCGAGATCGCCCGAGGCATCGGTGATCCGGCGGCTGGCCTGCGCGACCTGCACGGACAGTCTGCGCACCTCCGCGTAGACCCGTACCGCCAGCACGGCGAGCACGGCGACTCCGAGGAAGCCCAGGGCAATTGCGAACATCGGCCACAGCATGGGGCCGAGCCTAGGCCACCCCCCGCTCAGATGCTGCGCAGGGTGCTCACGCCACCGCCCGTCAGCAGCTCCACGATGCGCTCACCAGCAGGTTTGCGCACGGAGGCACCACATTCAGGACACGTGAAGGAGTAGAAGGTGGCCCTGCGGCTGCCGCCGATCGCCAGCCGCAGGGCGCCCGCGTCCAGCTCGAAGCGGGCCCGGCAGTCGGGACAGGAGGCCTTGAAGGCGACGGGCCCTGACGTTGGCGACATCGACCGCTCCCCTCAGACCTGTTCCCCGTACCCCGCGAGTGCTTCTCGAGCGGCGCTCCGCGCGCTCTCCGCCAGCTCTGCGGGGGCGACGATCCGCCCCTCCCGCCCGAGCCTCAGCGCGAGCCGGCGCAGCGAAGCCGGATCCGGGCTGCGCAGCGTGATCCGCAGGCCCCCGTCGGCCAGCTCCTCCGCGCTGTCGTGCGGGTAGTACTCGGCGACCCAGCGCCCGCCCGGCCCCACCTCGACGACGACCTCCGGGTCCTCGGCGGCCGGCTGGACCAGGCCCTCGGACAGATCGCGCGGCTCGATCGCCGGCGGCTCGGCCCGCTCGTCCAGCAGCCGGATCTCCGCCACCCGGTCGAGGCGGAAGGTGCGCCGGGCCTCGGAGAGGTGGCACCACCCCTCCATGTACGTGTGCCCCACCGCGAACAGCCGGATCGGGTCGACCTTGCGCTCGGTGAGCTCGTCGCGCGCGGGCGAGTAGTAGCGCAGCCACAGCCGCCGGCGCTCCGCGATGGCCCGGTCGACGTCCGCGAAGACCCCGCCCTCCGACTCGAAGGTCACCGACAGCCGGGAGCTGGCCCCTGCCACCTCGCCCGCGGCCGCCTCCAGCTTGGCGGTGGCACGCAGCAGGGCGTCCCGGTCGCTCTCGCGCAGCCCGGGCAGGGTCGCCACGGCACGCGCGGCCACCAGCAGCGCGGTCGCCTCGTCGGCGGCCAGCCGCAGCGGCTCGGCGGTGGACTCCCCCGAGGCGTCGGGGTTGCGCCACCAGATGCGCTCCCCGTCGGTGTCGATGTCGAGCAGGTCCCCGCCCCGGAAGCTGGTCCCGCACATGGGCAGCACGTCGAGGTCCGAGATCAGCTCGTCCTCGGTGATCCCGAAGGCGCGGGCGACGTCGGCGACGTGCGCCCCGGGGCGCTCGCGCAGGTACGTCACCAGGGACAGCATCCGGCGGGTCTGGTCGATGGCGTTGGCAGCCATGCTGGTACGTCTCCCCCTCAGGGCACGTCTTCGAATGTGGCGGTCTCGAAGCTGGCGGATCTCGGATCGGGCTCTCGGATGTGTCGGATCCCGGACGGTGCGGCGGCGGACGCGGGCGGCGCCGCCGCGCACCGGGTCAGGCCTTGGCCACGGCCCGCAGCCGGTCCACCACGTCGGCCCGCAGGTCGGCGGGTCCGACCACGACGACGTCCGGCCCGAACTCCACCAGCCAGGCGTCCAGCCCGTGCCCGTACGGGATCTCCAGCTCGTCCCAGCCATCCGCGCCCTCGCGCACCGCGGTGGCCTTGGCCCGCAGCGGGTAGCCCGCACCCGCGCGCAGCCGGATCAGCGCGGAGCGGTCCGCGCTCTCCCCGGCCCAGCTCGCCACGGTCTCCCGCACGGTCACCACGTCGGGCACTTCCGCCGTGTACCTGGCCGCCCGGGAGCGGACCTTGCCGGTGATCCGGGACAGCCGGAACACCCGCTCCGCCCCGCGGTCCCGGTCGTAGCCGGCCAGGTACCAGTGACCGCGCCAGCACTCCAGCGCCCAGGGCTCCACCTGACGGCTCTCGGGCCGGGCCGCGGTGGACTTGCGGTAGTCGAAGACCACCGGCCGGCGGTCCCGGCAGGCCAGCATCAGCGGCTCGAAGGCCGCCTCGTGGACCGGGATGCGCGGCTCGATGGCACTGTGCTGTCCCTCGTACGGGTCGCCCGCCTCCGGCATCCCGCCCGCGCGCAGCTTCTGCAGCGCCCCGCTGGCGGCCCCCGCCAGACGGGCCTGCTGCCAGACCTTGGCCGCCAGCCCCAGGGCTGCGGCCTCCTCGGCGTCCAGCGAGACGGGAGGCAGCCGGTTGCTGTCGCGGCGGGCCAGGTAGCCGGTCTCGCCCTCCAGGTTCTCCACCGTCTCGATGACCAGGCCGAGTTCCCGCAGATCGTCCTTGTCCCGCTCGAACATGCGGTTGAAGGACTCGTCGTTGCCGGCCTCCATGTAGGCCTCGATGGAACCGCGCAACTCGCGCTTGCTCAGCGGCCGGCGGGTCCCCAGCAGACACAGCGCCAGATTCATCAGCCGCTCGGCCTTGGCAATCGCCATCGACGCCCTTCCCCCGTTCTCGACACACTCGTGACCGTTGACCGTACCGCCCCGGCGGTCCCGGACAAAAGCGAGGGCCCCCGCCTCACGGCGGGGGCCCTCGGAGTGACTGCCGGTGAATCAGGCGGCCATCAGGTCACAGACGAAGATCAGCGTCTCGCCCGGGGCGATCGCGCCGCCCGCGCCACGGTCACCGTAGGCGAGGTGCGCCGGGATCGTCAGCTTGCGACGGCCGCCGACCTTCATGCCCGCGATGCCCTGGTCCCAGCCCGCGATGACGCGGCCGGCACCGAGCGGGAACTGCAGCGCGGAACCGCGGTTCCACGAAGCGTCGAACTCCTCGCCGGTGGAGAAGGCCACGCCCACGTAGTGGACGGAGACCATGGCACCGGCCTTGGCCTCGGCGCCGTCGCCCTCCCAGATGTCCTCGATGACGAGGTCCTTCGGGGCTTCGCCCTCGGGGAAGTCGATCTCGGGCTTCTCGAGCTTGTCGCTCACGGAACTGCTCCTCATACGTACGAAACGGTCAACCGGAACAGTCTTACATCACGGCGAGGATGTCGAGGCTGAAGACCAGCGTCGACTTCGCCGGGATGGTGCCCTGCTCCTTGTCACCGAAGGCCTGGTCCGGCGGGATGACCAGCAGGATGCGGCTGCCGACCTTCTTGCCGATCAGGCCGTCCTTCAGGCCCGGGACCGAAAGCTCCTTCAGCGGCCACGTGACCGTCTGGCCCGAGGTGTACGTGCTTTCGAAGGACTTGTCGTCCTTCCACGTCTTGCCGTTGAACTTCACGACGACGGAGTCGGCGTCCTTGACCACCGCACCGTCACCCTCCAGGACGTAGTTCGAGACCAGCTTGGCCGGCTCGGCGGTGTCCTTCGGGACGGTCACGGAGACCTCGTTGCCGTCCGTGTTCGTGCCGACCTTGGGCAGGTCCTTGTTCTCCTGGGCGACTTCCTTGCCCTTGGCCGAGGCCGGGACGGTGGCGCCCTTGAGGATGTCCACGACGAACACCAGCGTGGCGTTCGGCCCGATCTTCGGCTCCGAGCCCTTGGCCCCGTAGCCCAGGTCCGGCGGGATCACGAGCTCGACACGGCTGCCGACCTTCTGGCCCTCCAGGCCCTGGTCCCAGCCCTTGATGACGCCGCCGGCACCGATGGTCAGGTCGAACGGCGCGGGCCGGCCGAAGCTCTGGTCGAACGGCTCCTTGCCGTCCCACACCTGGCCGAGGTAGTTGACCTGCGCGATGTCGTCCTTCTTCAGCACCTGCCCGGTGCCCTCGCTGATGGTCACCACCTTCAGCTCCTTGGGCGGCGAACCCTTCCCCTTCGACAGGGTGGGCGTCTCCCCGAACTTGACACCCTTGGTGATCGCGGGCGCCCCGTTCTTCATCTGGGCGGAGTCGGAGCCGCTGTCGTCGCCACAGGCTGCTGTCGTCAGCAGCAGAAGGGGTACGACAAGCAGGCCGGCAAGTCGGCGCACGGGTTCCTCAGATCTCAGACGGCAAGGCGGTCGCCCGCCACTCTAAGCCGTGCACAGGGCCCCGTACGAGAGACGTACGGGGCCCCGGTAAGGAGTGCGATGTCACATTGCGGTCCTACATGCCGGCGATCAGCTTCTCCACCCGGTCGTCCACCGACCGGAACGGGTCCTTGCACAGCACCGTCCGCTGCGCCTGGTCATTGAGCTTCAGGTGCACCCAGTCCACCGTGAAGTCCCGCCGCTGCTCCTGCGCCCGCCGGATGAAGTCCCCGCGCAGCCGCGCCCGCGTCGTCTGCGGGGGCACCGACTTGCCCTCGAAGATCTTGAGGTCGTTGCAGATCCGCGCCGCCTGCCCCTTGCGCTCCAGCAGGTAGTACAGCCCGCGCCGACGGTGGATGTCGTGATACGCCAGGTCTATCTGAGCCACCCGCGGATTCGACATGGTCATGTTGTGCTTGGCCCGGTACCGCTCGATCAGCTGGTACTTCATGACCCAGTCGATCTCGGTCCCGATCCGGTCCAGATCCTCCGCGTCGATCGCGTCCAGCGTGCGGCCCCACAGCTCCAGCACCTGGTCCACCACACCGGTACGGATGCCCCGGCGCTCGGCGAAGTCCACGGCCTTGTCGTAGTACTCCCGCTGGATCTCCAGCGCCGAGGCCTCCCGGCCGCTCGCCAGGCGCACCTTGCGCTGACCCGTGATGTCGTGGCTGACCTCGCGGATCGCCCGGATCGGGTTCTCCAGGGTCAGGTCCCGCATCACCGTGCCCGCCTCGATCATGCGCAGCACCAGGTCGGTGGCCCCGACCTTGAGCAGCATGGTCGTCTCGGACATGTTCGAGTCACCCACGATGACGTGCAGCCGGCGGTAGCGCTCGGCATCCGCGTGCGGCTCGTCCCTGGTGTTGATGATCGGCCGCGAACGGGTCGTGGCGGAACTGACGCCCTCCCAGATGTGCTCGGCCCGCTGGCTCACGCAGTAGACCGCGCCCCGGGGCGTCTGCAGCACCTTGCCGGCGCCGCAGATCAGCTGCCGCGTGACAAGGAACGGAATGAGAATGTCCGCCAGGCGGGAGAATTCCCCGTGCCGGGCCACCAGGTAGTTCTCGTGGCAGCCGTACGAGTTGCCCGCCGAGTCGGTGTTGTTCTTGAAGAGATAGACGTCGCCCGCGATTCCCTCCTCGTGCAGGCGGCGTTCGGCGTCGACGAGCAGTCCTTCGAGAATGCGCTCGCCTGCTTTGTCGTGGGTGACCAGTTCGGTCACGTTGTCGCATTCGGGAGTTGCATATTCCGGATGCGAACCCACATCGAGGTACAGGCGGGCGCCGTTCCGCAGGAAGACATTGCTGCTGCGGCCCCATGACACAACACGGCGGAAGAGGTAGCGCGCCACTTCGTCAGGAGACAGTCGGCGCTGTCCCCTGAACGTGCACGTGACGCCGTACTCGTTCTCCAGCCCGAAAATGCGGCGGTCCATGACTGAACATTACGCCTTCTGCCCTCTTCTGAAACCGGGTTCGGGAGCGCCATTTCGATCAGTCCCCCTCGGCGGCCCCGCCGACACGGCGTCAAACAGGCTCCGCACCGGCCCGCCGACCGGTGCGGCGCCCCCGGATCACCCCGCCGACGAGGCCTCCGACGCCACCTCGCGCGCCACACCCGACACCCCGTCAGACGAACCCGCCACCGCACGGCTCGGCCCCGCAGTTGCCATCACCCGCTGAGTGACCATCAGCACCAGCAGCGCAGCGGCACCCGCCACGGACGCCACCCCGAAGCTCGCCGCCGTACCGCCCAGCTCCACCGCCGGCCCCGCCACCGCCGTACCGATCGCCGCACCCACCCCGAAGAAGGTCACCAGCCACGAGAACGCCTCCGTCACCGTGCCCGCCGGAGCATGCCGGTCCACCACGATGAACGCACACGCCAGCGCAGGCGCCAGGAACACTCCCGACAGCGCCGCCAGAGCCGTCATCGCCACCGGCCCCGGAGTCAGCATCAGCGGCAGATAGCCCAGCGCCAGCAGCGCCACCAGCATCCGCAGCCGGCGCTCCGGCGCACCCGCCCACTGACGCGCCCCGTACGTCACCCCGCCGATCAGCGCACCCAGCCCGAGCGCCGCCATCAGCCACCCGTACACCGCCTGGTTCCCGTGATCGTCCGCGTACGCCACGCCCGCCACCGTGATCGAACCCAGCGCCATCCCCACGAAGAAGAACGCACCCAGCAGCGCCAGCAGCCCCCGCGAACGCAGCGCACCCAGCCAGTGGGCCTCCCGCGGCGCCGAACGCCACCTGCGCGAAGGCTCGCTCACCACCACCGACAGCGCACCCAGCACCCCGATCGCATTGAGCGCCAGCAGCGCCCCGGCCGGCGACCACAGCGCCACGAACAGCGTCACCAGCAGCGGACCGACCGTGAACATGACCTCCTGGGCCACCGCGTCCATCGCGTACGCCGCGTGCACCTTCTCCTCGCGGCCCCCCAGCACGCCCGGCCACAGCGCCCGCAGCCCGCCCTCCAGGGGCGGCGTGAAGAGCCCCGCGACGACCACCGCGCCGTACGCGGCCACCGCCGACCCCGTGCCCGCCAGCGCCAGCCATACCACGCCCAGCGCCGAGACCATCGCGGCCGGCAGTTGCACCCTCGGCTGCCCGAACAGGTCCACCGCCCGGCCCAGCAACGGCTGGCCCACCGCGTTGGCCAGCCCGTACACGGCCGCCAGCGCCCCCGCGAGGCTGTAGCTACCGCCCTCCGCACGCGTGAACAGCACGATCGCGATCGGCGCCGTCGCGTTCGGCAGCCGCCCTATGAGCGTGCCCACCAGCAGCCTCGCGGCGTGCCGGGTCCGCAGCAGCTCCGCGTATCCCGCGGCCATGTCCGCCCCCTTCTGCCCGGATCCCGCCGGGGTAATACGTATAACGTGACCCGTCATACGTACCATGGCCGCAGTCCACGGGTCCACCCCACGGACCCCCACACCACCCCCGACCTCGCACTTCAGGAGCCACCTGTGACGAGACCCACCAGCCGCGACGTGGCCACCGCCGCCGGGGTCTCCCAGGCCACCGTCTCCCTCGTCCTCGGCGACAAATGGCCCGGCCGCGTCTCCGAACGCACCGCCACCCTCGTCCGCGAAACCGCCACCCGCCTCGGCTACCGCCCCAACCTCGCCGCCCGCAACCTCCGCCTCGGCTCCACCCGCACCGCCCTCCTCGTCGTCCCCGCCCTCACCAACGAATTCTTCGCCCGCGTCTACACCGGCGCCGCCCGCATCGCCGCCGAACACGGCTTCGGCGTCGTCCTCTACCCCTCCCCCGACGGCACCGGCCCCGCCCGCGACCCCTTCGCCTCCGCCCGCGCCGCCCTCGACGGAGTCATCGCCTCCTCCATGGCCGCCGACGCCCTCCACGCCATCGGCGGCGACACCCTCCCCCTCGTCATGCTCGACAGCGACCCCGCCGCCGGCACCGCCGCCGCCCACGTCAACCTCGCCATGGCCGACGGCATGCGCCAGATCACCGAACACCTCCTCACCCTCGGCCACCGCCGCTTCCTCCACCTCGCCTCCGCCGTCGACTCCTGGACCTTCGACACCCGCGCCGAAGCCCTGGCCGCCCTCCTGGGCCCCGGAACCGAACTGCGCACCGTCCGGTCCCCCCTCACCGTCGACGGCGCCCGCACGGCCATGGAAACCGCCCTCGCCACCCCCCGGAACAGGCCCACCGCCATCGTCTGCGACGACGACATCCTCGCCGCCGGCGCCTGCAAAGCCGCCCGCCGCCTCGGCCTGCGCATCCCCGAGGACCTCTCCGTCACCGGCTTCGACGACCTCGCACTCGCCACCGCCGTCGAACCCGAACTCACCACCGTCCACCTCCCCGCCGAACGCGTCGGCGAACAGGGCATGACCGCCCTCCTCGCCGTCCTCGAAGGCACCCCCTGGACCGCCCCCGACATCCCCGTCCGCCTCGTCGTACGCGACTCCTCCGGCCCCGCCCCCACCCCCTGACCGGACAGGCCCCGGACACGACGAAGCCCCGGCCCACCGAAACGGTGAACCGGGGCCCTCGCACCACCGGACTACTCGGCGTCGTCCTCCGGCGCCTCGTCGTTCGACACGGCATCCGCCTGCGCGGCCGCCGGCACATCCGCCTCCAGCAACCGCGCCAGCTGCCGGCCCCGGATCCGCTTGAACTTGCGCTGCTGCGCCCGCGTACGGTCCAGCACCGCCACCTCCAGCCGCTCGGCCGGAATCGCCTTGTCCGCACCGTTCGCCTGGCTGGACAGTGCCTGCACCGCCAGCTTCAACGCCTCGGACAGGGTCATCCCGTCCTGGTGACGCTGATCGAGGAAGGTACTGATCTGCTCGGCGTTGCCACCGACCGCGACCGAACCGTGCTCGTCCACGATCGACCCGTCGTGCGGCAGCCGGTAGATCTGGTCCCCCGCCGCCGTCGCACCGACCTCGGCGACGACCAGCTCCACCTCGTACGGCTTCTCACCCGCACTGGAGAAGATCGTGCCGAGCGTCTGCGCGTACACGTTCGCCAGCCCACGGGCCGTCACATCGTCACGGTCATAGGTGTACCCGCGCAGATCCGCGTACCGCACACCACCGATCCGCAGGTTCTCGTACTCGTTGTACTTGCCGGCGGCCGCGAAGCCGATCCGGTCGTAGATCTCGCTGAACTTGTGCAGCGCACGGGACGGGTTCTCGCCGACGAACACGATGCCGTCGGCGTACTGCAGCACGACAAGGCTGCGACCGCGGGCGATGCCCTTCCGGGCGTATTCCGCCCGGTCGGCCATGGCCTGCTGGGGTGACACATAGAACGGAGTCGACACCGGCTTTCCGTCCCTTTCTTCTGGGCTCCTGAGGGGCGACGGATGGTCAGAGCAGGGCGGCGCGGGGGCCGTCGGGCTGCTCCAGACGACGGTTGGTGACCGTACGGGCGAGTTCCTGCGACTCTGCGTCCGTCAGCCTGCGGAATCCCTCGTCGGTGATGACGGTGACGATCGGATAGATGTGGCGGTACAGGTCCGGCCCACCGGTCGCCGAGTCGTCGTCGGCGGCGTCGTACAGCGCCTGCACGACCAGCGTGGTGGCCTGCTCCTCCGTCAGATCGGGGCGGAAGAGCTTCTTCATCGAGCCCCGGGCGAAGATCGAACCCGATCCGGTGGCGGCGAAGCCGTGCTCCTCGGAGCGGCCGCCGGTCACGTCGTAGGAGAAGATCCGGCCCTTCTCCTTGGCCTCGTCGTACCCCGCGAACAGCGGCACGACGGCCAGCCCCTGCATCGCCATGCCCAGATTGCTCCGGATCATGGTGGACAGCCGGTTGGCCTTGCCCTCCAGGGAGAGGGTCGTCCCCTCCACCTTCTCGAAGTGCTCCAGCTCCAGCTGGAACAGCTTCACCATCTCCACGGCCAGACCGGCCGTACCGGCGATGCCGACGGCGGAGTACTCGTCCGCCGGGAACACCTTCTCGATGTCCCGCTGCGCGATCATGTTCCCCATGGTCGCCCGCCGGTCACCGGCGAGGACGACCCCGCCGGGGAAGGTGGCGGCCACGATGGTCGTCCCGTGCGGCGCCTCGACCACGCCCTCCGGCAGCCGGCGGTTGCCGGGCAGCATCTCGGGCGAGTGCGCGCCCAGGAAGTCCATGAAGGACGACGACCCCGGCGTCAGGAAGGCTGCCGGTAGACGCCCTGTGCTACGAGTGTTGGGTTCCACAGGTTTCCTTCCACGTAAGCGGCTGCACGCCTCATGACGTCCGGCCGATCCTTGAACTGCCCCAGGGCTGCGTTACAGCTGAAGCACAGTACGCCTCGGACCTTACCCGTCTGATGATCGTGATCAACGTGCTCTGCCAGACCTTCCTGGCAGATCGCGCAGACCTCGCCTTGAGCGGCGATCAATTCGTCCCGATCGGCCTCGGTCATGCCGTAGGAGCGCTTGAGATGACCCGCCCGGCGTTCGACCGCTCGGCATGCTTTGCAACGCGTCGCGA
This sequence comes from Streptomyces sp. NBC_00207, assembly GCF_045160965.1. NCBI lineage: Bacteria > Bacillati > Actinomycetota > Actinomycetes > Kitasatosporales > Streptomycetaceae > Streptomyces > Streptomyces sp. NBC_00207. The sequence continues at coordinate 2,530,164 of NZ_CP130715.1, forward strand.
GGCCACCGGAGGCTGACCTGTTCCGGTGCCACTCGGAGTGCGGCTTCTCCTCACCGCACCCGAGACAAAACTTGCGACCTTCAGGGGCGCTGGGCCTAGGTAGCCTGCCCATCGTCTGCTCGCGCTTTCGGTGGGACTCGTCACCGCAAACGCGGCAGTGCCTTTGCAGTCCATCGAGGTTGGCTCGCTCAGAGGCAACCTCCCGATGCGACTTCTCCTCGCCGCACCGGGAGCACCGCTTCACCAGCTCCAGCGCCACCGCCGCCCATTCACCTTCGAATCGAAGGTGAATCCGGTCTACTGGCCACCCTTTTGCACGAAGGAGCGCACGAAATCCTCGGCGTTCTCTTCGAGCACATCATCGATTTCGTCAAGTACGGAGTCGACGTCGTCGGAGAGCTTTTCCTGGCGCTCCTTGAGGTCGGTCGATTCTTCGACCGCAGCCTCCTCGACCTCCTCGGTCGAGCGCGTCGCCTTCTGCTGTCCGCCGCCGGTGTCCTTGGTCGCCATGTCTACCTCACCCCGCTCGGTTCGCACGCTCACGTCGAGAGACCCCGGGATTCGGGATCTCTCAAGATCAGACCCTATGCCGGACCCTACTAGGAGGGTCCGACATTCGTCCCCGCACTTTCACAACGTCCGGTTCTCCTCATGATTCCCGGACCGGGGCCTTTTCAGGCCCCCACGGCACCGCTCACTGCCCCGAAAGCACCCGCACCAGGTCCTCCGCCGTGCGGCAGCGGTCCAGGAGCTCCTTGACGTGGTTCCGGGTCCCCCGCAGGGGCTCCAGCGTCGGGACCCGCTGGAGCGAGTCCCGGCCGGGAAGGTCGAAGATCACCGAGTCCCAGGAGGCCGCGGCCACGTCGTCCGCGTACTGCTCCAGGCAGCGGCCTCGGAAGTAGGCCCGGGTGTCCTCCGGGGGCTTGCTCTGGGCCCGCTCGACGGCCGGCTCCTCCACCAGCCGCTTCATCTTGCCCCGGGCCACCAGACGGTTGTAGAGGCCCTTCTCGGGCCGTACGTCCGAGTACTGGAGGTCGACCAGGTGCAGCCGCGCCGCGTCCCAGCCCAGCCCGTCCCGGCGCCGGTAGCCCTCCAGGATCTCCCGCTTGGCGATCCAGTCCAGCTCCCCCGACAGGCTCATCGGGTCGCTCTCCAGCCGGCCCAGCACGTCCTCCCAGCGGACCAGCACATCCATGGTCTGCTCGTCCGCGTCGGAGCCGAAACGCTCCTCCACGTACTTGCGGGCCAGCTCGAAGTACTCCATCTGCAGTTGCACCGCGGTGAGCGTCCGGCCGCTGCGCAGCGTGATGAGGTGCTTCAGGTCGGGGTCGTGGGAGACCTGGTGGAGGGTGCGTACGGGCTGGTCGACGGCGAGGTCGACGTTGATGAACCCGTCTTCGATCATGGACAGGACAAGTGCGGTCGTGCCGAGTTTCAGGTACGTGGAGATCTCGGAGAGGTTCGCGTCGCCGATGATCACGTGCAGCCGTCGGTACTTCTCGGCGTCGGAGTGCGGCTCGTCCCGGGTGTTGATGATGGGCCGCTTCAGGGTGGTCTCCAGGCCGACCTCGACCTCGAAGTAGTCCGCGCGCTGGCTGATCTGGAAGCCGTGTTCGCGGCCGTCCTGGCCGATGCCGACGCGGCCGGCGCCGGTCACGACCTGCCGGGAGACGAAGAAGGGGGTCAGGTGGCGCACGATCTCCGAGAAGGGGGTCTCCCGCTTCATCAGGTAGTTCTCGTGCGTGCCGTAGGAGGCGCCCTTGTTGTCGGTGTTGTTCTTGTAGAGGTGGATCGGCTGGGCTCCGGGCAGCTGGGCGGCCCGTACGGCGGCCTCGGCCATGATCCGCTCGCCGGCCTTGTCCCAGAGGACGGCGTCGAGCGGGTTGGTGATCTCCGGGGAGCTGTACTCGGGGTGTGCGTGGTCGACGTAGAGCCGTGCGCCGTTGGTGAGGATGACGTTGGCTAGGCCGATGTCCTCGTCGGTGAGCTGGCTGTTGTCGGCGGCCTCGCGGGCGAGGTCGAAGCCGCGGGCGTCCCGCAGCGGATTCTCCTCCTCGAAGTCCCAGCGGGCGCGTCGCGCCCGGTGCATCGCCGCCGCGTAGGCGTTGACGATCTGGGACGAGGTGAGCATGGCATTGGCGTTCGGGTGCCCCGGGACGGAGATCCCGTACTCCGTCTCGATCCCCATTACTCGCCGTACGGTCATGCGGCCCTCCTTGCCCGGCGGCGCTCCCCTTCGGGAGCGGCGCTCAAGTACCGCTGGTGCTCCGGTGCGTGTGCCTGTGCGGTGCCCGTCCCCGCACTGCGCGTCCGGCGGTACGGAAGAGCCTAGAACCACTGCGCGCTCGTGGGGAGATCATTTCCGTCATTGAATCCGCCCTTTCACCGGCTGAAAAACGGCCGGTAAAGCGGTCGGGTAAAGCAGTCGGCTGCGGATGCCCGGGGAGGGCATCCGCAGCCGCTCCGCGTCAGAGGTACTGACCGGTGTTCGCCACCGTGTCGATGGAGCGTCCGGTGTCCGCGCCTTGCTTTCCGGTGACGAGGGTGCGGATGAATACGATCCGCTCTCCCTTCTTTCCGGAGATTCGGGCCCAGTCGTCCGGGTTGGTGGTGTTGGGCAGGTCCTCGTTCTCCTTGAACTCGTCCACGCACGCCTGGAGGAGGTGGGAGACCCGGAGGCCCTTCTGGTTGTGCTCGAGGAAGGCCTTGATCGCCATCTTCTTCGCACGGTCCACGATGTTCTGGATCATCGCGCCCGAGTTGAAGTCCTTGAAGTAGAGGACTTCCTTGTCGCCGTTGGCGTACGTGACCTCGAGGAAGCGGTTTTCCTCGGTTTCGGCGTACATCTGCTCGACGACGGTCTGGATCATGCTGTGGACGGTGCCGTCCTTGGAGCCCTGGTGTTCGGACAGGTCGTCCGTGTGCAGGGGCAGGGAGGCCTTGAGGTACTTCGCGAAGATGTCCTTCGCGGCCTCGGCGTCCGGGCGCTCGATCTTGATCTTCACGTCGAGGCGGCCGGGGCGCAGGATGGCCGGGTCGATCATGTCCTCGCGGTTGGAGGCGCCGATGACGATGACGTTCTCCAGGCCTTCCACGCCGTCGATCTCGGCGAGCAGCTGGGGGACGATGGTGTTCTCCACGTCCGAGCTGACTCCGGATCCGCGGGTGCGGAAGAGGGATTCCATCTCGTCGAAGAAGACGATGACGGGGGTGCCCTCGCTCGCCTTCTCCCGGGCACGCTGGAAGACGAGGCGGATGTGCCGCTCGGTCTCGCCGACGTACTTGTTGAGGAGTTCGGGGCCCTTGATGTTCAGGAAGTAGGACTTCCCGGCGGGCTGGCCGGTCACCTCGGCGACCTTCTTGGCAAGGGAGTTGGCGACGGCCTTGGCGATGAGCGTCTTGCCGCAGCCGGGCGGGCCGTAGAGCAGGATGCCCTTGGGCGGGCGCAGTTCGTGTTCCTTGAAGAGGTCCGGGTAGAGGTACGGGAGCTCGACCGCGTCGCGGATCAGCTCGATCTGGTCGCCCAGGCCGCCGATCTTGTCGTAGTCGATGTCGGGGACCTCTTCGAGGACGAGTTCTTCGACCTCGCTCTTGGGGACGACCTCGTAGACGTAGCCGGAGCGGGGTTCGAGCAGGAGGGCGTCGCCGGGGCGGATGGTGATGTCCAGGAGCGGCTCGGCGAGCCTCACCACCCTCTCCTCGTCGGTGTGCCCGACGACCAGGGCGCGCTCGCCGTCCTCGAGGATCTCCTTGAGGGTGACGATGTCCCCGGCCCGCTCGAATTCCATGGCCTCGACCACGTTGAGGGCCTCGTTGAGCATGACCTCCTGGCCGCGCCGGAGGTCTTCCGGGTCGACGCTGGGGCTGACGTTCACGCGGAGCTTTCGGCCTCCGGTGAAGATGTCGACGGTGCCGTCCTCGTTGGCTTGCAGGAAGACACCGAAACCGGCCGGCGGCTGTGCGAGCCGGTCGACTTCTTCCTTGAGGGCCACGATCTGGTCCCGGGCCTCACGGAGGGTATTCGCGAGTCGTTCGTTCTGTGCGGAGACGCCGGCAAGATTTGTCTGCAGCTCGACGATCCGCTCTTCGAGAATCCTCGTGTGTCGCGGAGAGTCGGCGAGCTTGCGTCGCAGGACGGCGATTTCCTGCTCGAGATAGGCAACCTGGCCGGCGGGGTCCTCAGACCCTCGCCCGGGCCGGATGCCGCGGTTGATGTCGTCGTCGTGGGCTGCCACGGTCCTCACCTCCTCCAAGGGGAGCTGGACGCTTCCTGACCCTACCTGGGCTGGTGGTGATTGAAACCCCTAGATCACAAAGACGGTAGAGGTGTGTCCGATCTTCACCCTTGCGTACTCCCTCACGCCAAGGAAATACCCACCCATCAAACTCGGGAAGCGGCCGGTTGTAAGGTCGAACTGTTCAACACCCGTCAGGGCTCGCGCGACTTGCTGCGGGTTGTGACCGGGATGGATCACTCAGCGCAGGGAACGGCAGGAGATATGACCGTGCAGCACGAGGCTCCGACGGGCGCGGCCGGTGAGGCCGGCGAGCCGCTTGAGGTCTGGATCGACCAGGACCTCTGCACCGGGGACGGCATCTGCGCGCAGTACGCGCCCGAGGTGTTCGAGCTGGACATTGATGGTCTGGCGTACGTGAAGAGCCCCGAGGACGAGCTGCTGCAGGAGGCGGGGGCGACCACTCCGGTTCCGCTGACGCTGCTCCAGGACGTGGTGGACTCGGCGAAGGAATGCCCGGGGGACTGTATTCACGTAAGGCGCGTTTCGGACAGGGTGGAAGTCTTCGGTCCTGACGCGGAGTGACGCTTCAAACACTTCTGGCGGCTGAGTCCGTCAGCTCCTGGCGGAATTTTCCGTCGCTCCAGCGCCACTTGGCGAGCTGCTTCTTGTCAGGGCAGCAGCGCGGCACCTCGGGTGCGGAGTAGCCGAGGAGGCTCGCGGTGACGGCGCGGTCGCCCACGGTGAGTTCCGTGACGGTCTGGCGTTGTCCGGCCTCGAGGAGGGTGGCGACGACGCGGGGGCGGGCGCCTTCGCTGCGGTCCTGGACGAGGACGTAGATCGCATGGGGCGGGGTGCCCGATCCGGCTTCGCAGCGGACGGCGGCCACGGTCTCGGGGCGGCCGTCGCCGTCGAGGTCGCCCTGGGCGGTGGCCGTGACGGCCTGCGGGGCGCCCTTGCAGTCCAGGGGGTAGGTGACGGCTGCGGCGTCGGGAGCGGCGGCCTGGGGGCCGTTCGCGGTGGGGTCCGGCGTGGTGGCGGGGGTGCCGGTGGCCGGCTGTACGAGTCCCGCGGTGGCTATCACGGCGGCCATGGCGGTGGCCGTGGCGAGCCAGTGGAGGGGCCTGGCCATGCTGTGCGCCAGGGTGTCCGGGGTCGGCGTCAGCTCGGCGGGGCTGTGCAGCACGCGGGGTGTCTCCTGTGCGAAGGGTGACGGGGAGCCAGCATCGTGCCATACCTCACACGGAGGTGGAACGGCCGGGTCCGGTCCCGTTGGATCCGGGGCGGTGTGAGCGCGCGCGGGCCGGACCGGGCGGGGTCGGCACGGGGACAACGAAAAGGCGCTGTGGTGCAGTTCCCGTTCGGCCGGGGGAACTGCGCCACAGCGCCTTCGTGTTGGGTCGGCGGTACGGTTACGCGGAGCGGTCGCTGCCGGGTCCGTCGTAGTCCTCGCCGTAGGCGCCCTTGGCGGGGCGGCGGCGGCGCATGGGGGGCTCGACGCCGTCCGCGAGGCGGCGGGCGGTGACGAGGAAGCCGGTGTGGCCGATCATGCGGTGGTCCGGGCGGACGGCCAGGCCTTCGACGTGCCAGTTGCGGATCATCGATTCCCAGGGCTGCGGCTCGGCGAAGCAGCCGATCTCGCGGATGGATTCGACGGTCTTGGACAGCTGGGTGGTGGTGGCCACGTAGCAGCAGAGGATGCCGCCGGGGACGAGGGCCTTCTTGACCGCGTCCAGGCACTCCCAGGGGGCGAGCATGTCGAGGATGACGCGGTCGACGTCGGTCTCGTCCAGGTTGTCCTGGAGGTCGCCCACGGTCAGCTTCCACGCGGGGTGGGGGCCGCCGAAGTAGCGCTCGACGTTGGCGGTGGCGATCTCGGCGAAGTCCGCGCGGCGCTCGTAGCTGTGGAGCATGCCCTGGTCGCCGATGGCGCGCAGCAGGAAGCTGCTCAGGGAGCCGGAGCCGACACCTGCTTCCACGACGCGGGCGCCGGGGAAGATGTCGGCGAAGGCCAGGATCTGGCCGGCGTCCTTCGGGTAGACCACGGCGGCGCCGCGGGGCATGGACAGGACATAGTCGGGGAGCAGGGGACGCAGCGCGAGGTAGGCGACGTTGCCCGTGGTACGGACAACACTGCCCTCGGGGGCACCGATCAGCTCGTCGTGGGGGAAGGAACCCTTGTGGGTGTGGAAATTCTTCCCGGCTTCGAGCGTGAACGTGTAGTGGCGGCCCTTGGGGTCGGTGAGCTGAACCTGGTCCCCGACCTCGAAGGGCCCGCGTCGGCGGGCGGCACCGGTCGGTTCGGACATGTGACCAGTGTATTGGCTTCAGGACTGGGGCCGTGCCATGGCCTTCACGAAGGCCTTTTCGACGTCGAGGGTGGACAGGACGCCGTAGATGGCGCCGCCGGTTTCGAGGACGAGGTACTCGGTGGCGGGGGTGGCGCGGAGGCGGTCGAGGAGTTCTTCGCCGGTGAGTTCCGCGGAAACCTTCATGCCGTCGGTGAGGTCCTGGGCGAGGGTGCTGACGGCGACCCAGGGGCGGCGGTGTTCGGGGACGGAGGCGATGGCGCTCTCGCGGACGATGGCGGTGGGGTCGCCGTGGCCGTCGACGACGACGAGGGCGCGTGCTCCTGCTTCGTTGGCGCGGCGCAGGGCTTCGGAGAGGGGGGTGGCGTTCTCGACGGGGATGGCGCGGCGGGTGAGGGTGCGGGCGCGTAGTTCGGGGAGGTGTTCGCGCAGGCGGGCCATGCGCAGGCTGTTGCCGGCTCCGGTCCAGATGATGGCGGCGAGGATGGCGGCGAGCAGGGCGTCCATGACGGTGTTCATGCCGCCGATCTCCTGGGTGCGGTTGCCGAGGAGTCCGGTGTGGGTGAGCAGGGGCAGGCCGAGGAGGACGGCGATGGCGAGGCCGCGGCCGACCCAGGCGGCGGCGACGGTGCCGGTCATGGGTTTTCCGGTGATGCCCCAGATGACGGCGCGGAGCATGCGGCCGCCGTCGAGGGGGAGGCCGGGGAGCAGGTTGAAGGCGGCGACGAGGAGGTTGGAGATCATCAGGCCGGCGAGGAGGACGCCGGGGACGCTCGCCGGGTCGACGGCTTTCATGCCGAGGTAGAAGGCTCCGGAGAGGAGGAGGGAGAGGAGGGGGCCGACGAAGGCGAGGACGAATTCGCGGCCGGGGGTCTCGGATTCCTTTTCGATCTCGGAGACTCCGCCGAAGAACTGGAGCTGGATGCGGCGCACGGGGAGTTTGAAGCGGAGGGCGGCGACGGTGTGTGCGAGCTCGTGGACCAGGACGGAGGCGTAGAAGGCGACGGCGAAGAAGAGGGAGACGAGGTAGCGGACGGGTCCGAGGTCGGGCAGGACGCGGTCGAGCTGGTCGCCGAAGACCCAGGTGATGAGGGCGGCGACGAGGAACCAGCTGGGGGAGACGTAGACGGGCACGCCGAAGGGGCGGCCCATGAGGATTCCGCCGCCCGGTCCGGAGCGCCGGCCCGCGCGCTCGCCGGTTTCGTCGGTGTCTGCCACGGCTGTCCTTCGTTCCTCGGGGTCCCCCGGACGGAGTCCCGGGGATCGGTGTTTCCAGTGTGGTCCGCAGTGCGTAAGCGGGCTGTGATGCTCCGATCATGCAGTGCGAGGGGCTCTGGCGTCGATGGTATGCGCGTGCTGTCGGTGGCGGGTCGTAGGGTTTTGTCCATGACGACGAGCCCCGGTGCTGTGCCAGGCGCAGCCGATGCCGCGACACCGAGCGCTGTGGCGCCCGCTTCGCTCTCCCCTTCGCGGGCGAGCGATTTCATGCAGTGCCCGCTGTTGTACCGGTTCCGGGTGATCGACAAGTTGCCGGAGAAGCCCAGTGCGGCGGCTACCCGCGGGACGCTGGTGCATGCGGTGCTGGAGCGGCTTTTCGATCATCCGGCGGTGGAGCGGACGGCTCCGCGGGCGAAGGCGTTGGTGCCGGGGCAGTGGGAGCGGTTGCTGGAGGCGAAGCCGGAGCTGCTGACGGAGCTGTTCCCGGAGGGTGACGAGGGGGCGGGGCTGGCGCGGTGGCTGACGGAGGCGGAGGCGCTGGTCGAGCGCTGGTTCACGCTGGAGGATCCGACGCGGCTGGAGCCGGTGGAGCGGGAGTTCTTCGTGGAGACGGAGCTGGAGTCGGGGCTCCGGTTGCGGGGGATCATCGACCGGGTGGACGTGGCGCCGACGGGTGAGGTGCGGATCGTCGACTACAAGACGGGCAAGGCGCCGCGGCCGGAGTATGCCGAGGGTGCGTTGTTCCAGATGAAGTTCTACGCGCTGGTGGTGTGGCGGCTGAAGCAGGTGGTGCCGCGGCGGCTGCAGCTGGTGTATCTGGGCAGTGGGGACGTGTTGACGTACGACCCGGTGGTGGCGGACCTGGAGCGGGTGGAGCGGAAGCTGCTCGCGTTGTGGGAGGCGATCCGGGAGGCGACGGAGTCGGGTGAGTGGCGGCCGCGGCCGACGAAGCTGTGCGGCTGGTGTGATCATCAGGCGGTGTGTCCGGAGTTCGGGGGGACTCCCCCGCCGTATCCGCTGGTGATCTCGCCCGGCTACCGGCGGGAGGTGCCTGCGGCGCGGCCGGGGTCGGACCGCCCGGCGGAATCATGATCGTCGGATCAGGGCAGAATGGACGGGCCCGCCGTAGCCGTCCGACGAATACGAGGTAGACCCCGTGGCCATCCGCGTCCTGCTGGTCGATGACCAGCCACTTCTGCGCACCGGCTTCCGGATGATCCTGGAGGCCGAGGAGGACCTGGCGGTGGTCGGTGAGGCCGGGGACGGTCTGCAGGCGCTGGACCAGGTGCGGGCGTTGCAGCCCGATGTGGTGCTGATGGACATCCGGATGCCGCGGATGGACGGGGTGGAGGCGACCCGGCAGATCACCGGTCCGGGCCGGGACGGGCCGGCGAAGGTGCTGGTGCTGACCACGTTCGATCTGGACGAGTACGTGGTGGAGGCGCTGCGGGCGGGCGCGAGCGGGTTCCTGTTGAAGGATGCGCCAGCCGCGGAGCTGGTGCAGGCGATCCGGGTGGTGGCGGGTGGTGAGGCGATGCTCGCGCCGAGCATCACGCGGCGGCTGCTGGACAAGTACGCGGGGCATCTGCCGTCGGGTGAGGAGAGCGTCCCGGACACGCTGGGGACGCTGACCGAGCGCGAGGTCGAGGTGCTGAAGCTGGTGGCCCGGGGGCTGTCGAACGCGGAGATCGCGGCGGACCTGTTCGTGAGCGAGACGACGGTCAAGACGCATGTGGGGCACGTGCTGACGAAGCTGGGGCTGCGTGACCGGGTCCAGGCGGCCGTGTACGCGTACGAGAGCGGTCTGGTGCGTCCCGGCGCCCAGTAGGGGTGGTCGGGTGCGCGAACGGGCCGGCAGCCGCGTGGTGCGGCTGCCGGCCCGTTGTGCGTGGCCCGGTCGGGGTCAGCCCTTGCTGATCTCCCAGAAGCGGAAGACGGTCGAGGCGTCGAGGGACCACTGGAGGCCGCTGACGTTCTGGCGGGTGACGGCGTACTGCTTGCCCTGCCAGAGCGGGAGGAGCGGGAGCTCGTCGGCGACGATGTCCTGGAGGCGGTTGTAGTCCGTGTTGGCCGCGGTGCGGTCGGACTTCGCGGAGGTCGACGGGATGATCGTCCCGGTGATCTCCTTGTTGTCGTAGTTGTTGTTCAGCACGTTGTCCGGGCCGAAGAACGGCTGCGTGAAGTTGTCGGCGTCCGGGTAGTCGGGCACCCAGCCCTTCACGTACACGCCGTACTTGCCGGCCTGGATGTCCTTCTCGTACTGCTCGTACTCGACGGACTTGACGTCGGCGTCGAAGAGGCCGCTCTCGTTGAGCTGCTTGGCGATGACCTCGAACTGCTGGTCCGTGGAGGGGCCGTAGCGGGACGGGGTGGAGTACAGGGTCAGCTTGACCTTGCCGTTGATGCCGGCCGCCTTGAGGACGGCCTTGGCCTTGTCGGGCTGCGGGGAGCCGCCGTAGCGGTCGAAGAACGGGGTGGTGTGGCCGGCGATGCCGGTCGGCACGATGGAGTAGAGCGCGGTGGCGGTGCCCGCGTACACGTCCCGGACGAGGGCTTCGCGGTCCACGAGGTAGGCGATGGCCTTGCGGACGGGCAGCTTGCCGACGACGGGGTCGTTGACGTTGAAGACCATGTGCTCGACTTCGGCGCCGGTGCCCTGGACGACGTCGACCTTGTTGTCGCCGGTCTTGGTCGAGGCGAGGGCGGCGATGTCCTTGGCGGCGAGGCCGCGGAACGCGAAGTCCACGTCCCCGCTCTCCAGGACCTTCTTGAGGCCGCTCTGGTCGCCGTTGAAGAACTTCAGGGTGACGCCGGTGTTCTTGGCCTTGGCCTTGCCGGTGTAGGAGTCGTTGACCGAGAAGGTGGCGCTCTTGTCGGTGAACGAGTCGAGCTTGTAGACGCCGGAGCCGACGGCCTTGTTGTCCGTGCGCAGCTTGTCCGCCGGGTACTCGCTGTGGTCGACGATGGAGCCCGCACCGGAAGCGATCTTGCTGGGGAAGGTCGCGTCGGAGTTCTTGAGGCGGAAGACGACGGTCTTGTCGTCGGGGGCGTCGATGCCGGCGATCGACGAGAGCATCACGGCCGGGCCGTTCTCGTCGTTGATCTTCAGCGTGCGCTCGAAGGAGAACTTGACGTCCTTCGAGGTGAGGCTGTGGCCGTTGCTGAACTTCAGGCCGGCCCGCAGGGTGCACTTGTAGAGCTTGCTGTCCGCGCCCTCGAAGCCGCAGGTCTGCGCGGCGTCGGGCTCGGGGGTGGTACCGCCCTTGGGGAAGCTCAGCAGCGACTGGAAGACGTTGTTGAAGAGCAGCCAGGAGCCCGGGTCGTAGCCCGAGGCCGGGTCGGTGGACTTCACCTTGTCGGATATGCCCATGACCACGCCCTTGCCGCTGCCGGCATTGGAGCCATCGGTCGAACCGCAACCGCTGAGCAGCGCGGCGGCGGTGGCTGCGCCGAGCGGAGCCGCCAGCCACTGGTTACGTCGATTCACGCGAACGTCCTTCACAGTCGAACTGTTTCGTTGCCCGGCTCGCGACACCCGCTGCCGGTCGTTGCCTTGCTCAGCCGCTTACGCCGCGGCCGAGCTCCCACAGCTGGAGGTCGGAGATGGCGTTGACCGACCACTCCACTCCGGTGATCCCGTCGCGTGCGGCGACGTACTGCTTGCCCTGCCACAGGGGCAGGACGGGCACGTCCTCGGCGACGATGTCCTGCATCTCCGTGATCGCGGGGACGGCGACGCCTCGGTCGGCGGCGCGCCGCGATTCGGGGATGAGCCTGTTGCGCACCGTGTTGTTGGCGTACGGCGTGCCCAGGAAGTTGTCCTGCTCCAGGAACGGGGCGAGGAAGTTGTCGGCGTCCGCGTAGTCGGGGAACCAGCCGAGCCCGTAGGCGGCGTGGTCGCCCTTCTTCTGTGCGGGACGGAATTCGGCCCACTCGCTGCCCTGGACGGTGATGTCGAAGAGCTGGGTGGAGTTGAGCTGGGCCTTGAGGGCCTCGAACTCGGCGGCCGTGCCGTCGCCGTAGTGGTCGTTGGTGTAGTGCAGGGTCAGCTTGACCGGGGTCTTGATCCCGGCGTCCTTCAGCAGTGCGGCGGCCTTGGCCGTGTTGGCCTCGCCGTACTTGTTGTAGAAGGAGTTGACGTGGCCGGTCACGGTGGTGGGGACCAGCGAGTAGAGCGGCTGCGCGGACTTGCCGTAGACCTTGGAGACCAGTGCGCCGCGGTCGACGGCGGCGGCGAGGGCCTGGCGCACGGCCTTGTCCTTGACGACCGGCGCCTCGGTGTTGAAGCCGAGGTAGCGGATCTCCAGGCCGGGCATGGGGACGAGCTTGACGCCCTTGGGCGGCTGGGCGGAGAACTCGGTGATCTGGGCGGGCGACAGGGTGCGGGAGACCATGTGGATCTTCCCGGCGGTGAGTGCCTTGCCCATGGCCGGGGAGTCGGGGAAGGTGCGCAGTTCGACCTTGTCGTTCTGCAGCTTGATGTCGCCCTTGTAGTGCGGGTTCTTGCTGAAGACGGCGCGGACGAGCCGGTTGTCCTTGACTTCGGCCTTCATCGTGTACGGGCCGGAGCCGTCCACGGAGAAGCCCTCGCGGAGCTTCTTGGCGTCGTAGTTCTTCTCGCTGACGATGCCGGCGGCGGGGGTGGAGAGCTTGTACGGGAAGGTCGCGTCCGGGGTCTTCAGGTGGAAGACGACCGTGTCGGCGCCCTTGACCTCGACGTTGTCGAGGGTGGAGAGCAGCGAGGAGGGGCCGTTCTCGTCCTTGATGGCGAGGACGCGGTCGATGGAGAACTTGACGTCCTTGGCGGTGAGCGGGTCACCGCTGGCGAACTTGAGGCCGGGGCGCAGGGTGCAGCGGTAGCTCTCGTTGCCGGCGTCGGTGAAGCGGCAGGCGGAGGCGGCTTCGCCGACGGGCTGGCCGCCGCCGCGCGGGGTGTGCATCAGCGTCTGGACGGTCTGGCGCAGGACGTTCCAGGCTCCGGCGTCGTAGGCGTAGGCCGGGTCGAAGGGGGCGGGAGCGAAGTCTGCGGCTTCGAACCGGTCGGTGGTCCCGACGACGATCGCTCCGGAGCCTGCTCCTCCGCCGCTCGCGCTGCCGCATGCGGCGAGCACGGGGGTGAGCAGTCCGGCCGCGGCCGTCAGCACCATGGTCTTGCGGTTCATGCTGGAAGTACTCCCTGTAACCGGCACTTGGTCAAAGCGGCGTAGAGGGCACTTCGCGGCTCGCCCGTTCAGGGCGGAACGATCGGGCCGGTGGTGTGACGATCGGTCCACGCGGTCCCGGCACAGGGGTGTGCGTCCGGGACGGCAGAGGTGCGGCGTAGTGCCCGCGTTGACAGTAGTGGTCCGGGACGGGATGGCTGGAACTGGCCGGACTTGGGGTGTAATCGCACCGTGATGGGAGCGAACTGCCTGTTCATGCGCAGGGGTGCGCAGATTCGGTCAGTGACTGATCAATCCGGACACAAGGGAAGGCAAAGGGGCCCCCGGACAGGCCCATGAGGGGTTTGGCGCGTGACCAAGCTCACTCTGAGCGACCGCCCCGGAGAGGGATGGAATTTCAGCCTCCGGGGCCCGCGACGGAAGATCCTTCCGTTGGACCTCCATCCCGCAGGCGTTCCGTTCGGTACGGAGCGTGCTCAGGATGTGTCGGTCCGTGTCGGCACCCGCGCGTGCGTGCCGAGGTTGCCGTGGGTAACCGGGGGGCGGCGGCGGTGCGGGGGTGCCCGCTCAGTTCATCGGGGCGATGAGGGAGCGCAGGAACGCCAGGTCCACGTCCTCCAGCGAGCGCACGACCGTACGCCCCGGAGCCGGTTCGATCACGCCCACCGAGGGGATCGCCACGACCCGGCAGCCGGCGGCCTCGGCGGCCGCCACCCCGGTGTTCGTGTCCTCGATGACCGCGCAGCGCGAGGGGTGTGCGCCCAGCGTCCGCGCCGCGAGCAGGTACGGGTCCGGGTGCGGCTTGGTACGGGCGACCTCGTCCCCGGCGACCGTCATCGTGAAGCGGTCGCGGCCGAGGGTGAGCAGGACCTGGTCGATGACCCGGCGGTGCGAGGCGGAGACGAGGGCGGTGGGCACGTTGTGCCGGGCCAGCTCCGTGAGCAGCCGCTCGGCGCCGGGCATCAGCGGCACCCGGTCGGCGATGCGGGCCGCGAAGCGCTCGTTGAGCAGGACGCTCAGCTCGGCGAGGCCGATGGCGGCGCCGGTGGCCTCGATCAGGAAGGCCGCGCTGCGGCTCATCGGGCCGCCGACGACCACGTCGCGCCAGGACTCCTCGAGCCGGTGGCCCAGCTCCTGGAAGATCTCCGCCTCGATCTCCCACCAGAAGCCCTCGGTGTCGACCAGGGTGCCGTCCATGTCGAGGAGCACCGCCTGCAGGGCCGAGCCGTCGGCCGTGCGGGCGACGGGGGCGGGAATGGTGCTCGTCATGCGCGGACCTCTCAGAAGGGACGAGAAGGCCGGTCACCTCTTCCCGCGGGGCATTCCCCTGGGAACAGGCGACCGGCCTGTATGGGACCGACAAGTGTACGTCGGTTGACCTCAGCGTGCGTTGAAATACTTCGCTTCGGGGTGGTGAATCACGATCGCGTCGGTGGACTGCTCCGGGTGGAGCTGGAACTCCTCCGACAGGTGGACGCCGATCCGCTCCGGCTGGAGGAGGTCGGCGATCTTCGCGCGGTCCTCCAGGTCGGGGCAGGCCCCGTAGCCGAGGGAGAACCGGGCGCCGCGGTACTTGAGGTCGAACATGTCCTCGACCTGGGCCGGGTCCTCGCCGCCGAAGCCGAGCTCTGCGCGGACGCGGGCGTGCCAGTACTCGGCCATGGCCTCGGCGAGCTGGACGGACAGGCCGTGCAGCTCCAGGTACTCGCGGTAGGAGTCGGACTCGAAGAGCTTGGCCGTGGCCTCGCCGATCCTCGAACCGACCGTGACCACCTGGAGGCCGACCACGTCGGTCTCGCCGGACTCCTCCGGGCGGAAGAAGTCCGCCAGGCACAGGCGGCGGCCGCGGCGCTGGCGCGGGAAGGTGAAGCGGGTCCGCTCGTTGCCCGCCTCGTCCAGGATGATCAGGTCCTCGCCCTTGGACACGCAGGGGAAGTACCCGTAGACGACCGCGGCCTCGAGGAGGTTCTCGGTGTGCAGCTTGTCCAGGAGGCCGCGCAGGCGCGGACGGCCCTCGCTCTCGACGAGCTCCTCGTACGTGGCCCCGCCCGCGCGGGCCTGCTTGAGGCCCCACTGGCCCTTGAAGAGGGCGCCCTCGTCCAGCCAGGAGGCGTAGTCCTTGAGGGGGATTCCCTTGACGACGCGGGTGCCCCAGAACGGCGGGGTGGGGACGGGGTTGTCGACGGACACGTCGGAGCGGCCGCCCTGCTCCTCGGGCTCCTCCGCCTGCGGCAGCGGGGTGTCCCTCTTGGCGACGCGGCGCTGCTTGAGTTCGGGGAGGGAGGCGCCGGGAACACCGCGCTTGACGGCGATCAGGGCGTCCATCAGGCGCAGGCCCTCGAAGGCGTCGCGGGCGTAGCGGACTTCGCCCTCGTAGATCTCGTGGAGGTCCTGTTCGACGTAGGCGCGGGTCAGGGCGGCGCCGCCGAGGATGACCGGGTAGTCGGCGGCCAGCTTGCGCTGGTTGAGCTCCTCCAGGTTCTCCTTCATGATCACGGTCGACTTCACCAGCAGACCGGACATGCCGATCACGTCGGCCTTGTGCTCCTGCGCCGCCTCCAGGATCGCCGAGACGGGCTGCTTGATGCCGATGTTGACGACGTTGTAGCCGTTGTTGGTGAGGATGATGTCGACGAGGTTCTTGCCGATGTCGTGGACGTCGCCGCGGACCGTGGCCAGCACGATCGTGCCCTTGCCCTCGTCGTCGGTCTTCTCCATGTGCGGCTCGAGGTAGGCCACGGCCGTCTTCATGACCTCCGCGGACTGCAGCACGAAGGGGAGCTGCATCTGGCCGGAGCCGAACAGCTCGCCGACGACCTTCATGCCCTCCAGCAGCGTGTCGTTGACGATGTCCAGGGCCGGGCGGGTCTGCAGGGCCTCGTCCAGGTCGGCCTCCAGGCCGTTCTTCTCGCCGTCGATGATCCGGCGCTGCAGTCGCTCGTCCAGCGGCAGGGCGAGGAGTTCCTCGGCGCGGCCGGCCTTGAGCGACTTGGTGTTGACGCCCTCGAAGAGGGCCATCAGCTTCTGCAGCGGGTCGTAGTCGCCCTCGCGCCGGTCGTAGATCAGGTCGAGGGCAGTGGTGACCTGCTCCTCGTCGAACCGGGCGATCGGCAGGATCTTGGAGGCGTGGACGATGGCGGAGTCCAGGCCTGCCTTGACGCACTCGTCGAGGAAGACCGAGTTCAGCAGGACGCGGGCGGCCGGGTTGAGGCCGAAGGAGATGTTGGACAGGCCGAGGGTGGTCTGGACGTCCGGGTGGAGCCGCTTGAGCTCGCGGATCGCCTCGATCGTGGCGATGCCGTCCTTGCGGGACTCTTCCTGGCCGGTGCAGATCGTGAAGGTGAGCGTGTCGATGAGGATGTCCGACTCGCGGATCCCCCAGTTGCCCGTCAGGTCGTCGATGAGGCGTTCGGCGATGGCGACCTTGTGCTCGACGGTGCGGGCCTGGCCCTCTTCGTCGATGGTCAGCGCGATCAGCGCGGCGCCGTGCTCCTGGGCCAGCCGGGTGACCTTCGCGAAGCGGGACTCGGGGCCGTCGCCGTCCTCGTAGTTCACCGAGTTGATGACCGCACGCCCGCCCAGCTTCTCCAGACCCGCCCGGATGACCGGGACCTCGGTCGAGTCCAGCACGATGGGCAGCGTCGAGGCCGTCGCGAAGCGGCCGGCCAGCTCCTCCATGTCGGCGACGCCGTCACGGCCCACGTAGTCCACGCAGAGGTCGAGCATGTGCGCGCCCTCACGGATCTGGTCGCGCGCCATCTCCACGCAGTCGTCCCAGCGGGCCTCCAGCATGGCCTCACGGAACTTCTTGGAGCCGTTGGCGTTGGTGCGCTCACCGATCGCCATGTACGAGGTGTCCTGGCGGAAGGGCACGGTCTGGTAGAGCGAGGCGGCGCCGGGCTCGGGCTGGGGGGTGCGCTCGGTGATGGCCGTGCCGCGGACCCGCTCGACGACCTGGCGCAGGTGCTCGGGGGTCGTGCCGCAGCAGCCGCCGACCAGGGAGAGCCCGTACTCGCGGACGAAGGTCTCCTGGGCGTCGGCCAGCTCGGGGGCGCTGAGCGGGTAGTGCGCGCCGTCCTTGGTCAGGACGGGCAGGCCGGCGTTGGGCATGCAGGACAGCGGGATGCGGGCGTTGCGCGCGAGGTAGCGCAGGTGCTCGCTCATCTCGGCGGGGCCGGTGGCGCAGTTCAGGCCGATCATGTCGATGCCCAGCGGCTCCAGCGCGGTCAGGGCCGCGCCGATCTCCGAGCCGAGGAGCATGGTGCCGGTGGTCTCGACGGTGACGGAGCAGATCAGCGGCACGGTGACGCCGAGGGCTTCCATGGCCCGGCGGGCGCCGATGATCGAGGACTTCGTCTGCAGGAGGTCCTGGGTGGTCTCGACGAGCAGCGCGTCGGCGCCGCCGGAGAGCAGGCCCTCGGCGTTGACCTGGTAGGCGTCGCGGATCTGGGCGTAGGTGATGTGGCCGAGCGTGGGGAGCTTGGTGCCGGGGCCCATGGAGCCGAGGACCCAGCGCTGCTGGCCGGTGGAGGCGGTGAACTCGTCGGCGACTTCGCGGGCGATGCGCGCGCCGGCCTCCGACAGCTCGAAATTGCGTTCGGCGATGTCGTACTCGGCGAGCGCCGCGTAGTTCGTGCCGAAGGTGTTGGTCTCGACGCAGTCCACGCCCACCGAGAAGTACGCCTCGTGGACGGAGCGCACGATGTCGGGGCGGGTGATGTTGAGGACCTCGTTGCAGCCTTCGAGCTGCTGGAAGTCCTCCATCGTGGGGTCCTGCGCTTGGAGCATCGTTCCCATGGCTCCGTCGGCGACGACCACGCGGGTCGCGAGCGCCTCCCGGAGGGCATCGGCCCGGGTCTGGGTGTCAGCGGGCAGGTTGGGCAACGAAGCCATGGTTGTGCTCCCTGGGTTGCGACGGCTGTCGGCTTTGCACCCCTTCTGTGTCAAGGGTGCACGTCGCCAGCGTAACCGCGAGGTACCGGCCCCGGTGCGGGTGTCCCACGTGGCGGACTGCATTCTGTGGCGGGGGTTGCCAGGGGTGTCCCGGCAACGGTACGTCGAACAGCTTCCCCCTCGCTGCGCGAGGTCGGCATCGGCCGATACTGTTCAGCATTGTCGAACCGCATCAAGATGTCAGTAATGACAGCAAGGTCAGCAGGAGGCTGCGCGATGGCACGGAACATCCAGTCGCTCGAACGAGCCGCTGCGATGCTGCGGCTCCTGGCCGGCGGTGAGCGCCGGCTGGGGCTCTCCGACGTGGCTTCCTCGCTGGGATTGGCCAAGGGGACGGCCCACGGCATCCTGCGCACCCTGCAGGCCGAGGGCTTCGTCGAGCAGGACCCCGCCTCCGGCCGCTACCAGCTGGGCGCGGAGCTGCTGCGCCTGGGCAACAGCTACCTCGACGTGCACGAGCTGCGCGCCCGCGCACTGGTGTGGACGGACGACCTGGCCCGGGCGAGCGGTGAGAGCACCTACGTGGGCGTGCTGCACAAGAGCGGGGTGCTGATCATGCACCACGTTTTCCGGCCCGACGACAGCCGCCAGGTACTGGAGGTCGGGGCCATGCAGCCGCTGCACTCGACCGCGCTGGGCAAGGTGCTGTCCGCGTACGACCCGGTCGCGCACACCCAGGCGCTGGAGGTGGAGCGCGAGGCGTTCACCCCCCGTACGGTCACGGACTCCGCGGGTTTCGAGGAGATCCTGGACCTGACCCGGGCACGCGGCTGGGCCGCCGACGTCGAGGAGACCTGGGAGGGCATCGCCTCGGTGGCGGCGCCGATCCACGACCGGCGCCGGATGCCGGTCGGCGCGGTGGCGGTGGCAGGTGCCGTGGAACGGGTCTGCGGGGCGTCCGGGGAGCCCCATGCGGCCCTCGTGGCATCCGTGCGGGACTGCGCGCGATCGGTTTCACGCGACCTCGGCGCGGGCCGGTTCTGACCTTGCTTTAGCACCTCAGAGCGGCCATCTGGCTGCTTTCTGCCCACTTTTCGCCATATCCCGACCGCAGGATGGCTGGTTTTGGGCGATCGTACCTAGTGGTAACGATCCGACACCTTGGCCTGGCGGGCTCTTGACGCATTCTTCACTTGGGCGGAAAACTGCCGTTCACCGGTCGGCATTGTCGAACACCTAACGGCAATACGCGCTAGGATGCGACAAGGCCAAGGACCGGTGCAGCACTCACCGAGTGCGCGGACCCACCGGAGGGACCCGGTGTCCGCCCACCCCTGGACGTACGTAAGGAGTCGCGGGTGTCCAGCTCCGACATCTTCATCGGCGAGACCATCGGTACCGCCCTGCTCACACTGCTCGGCGGTGGCGTCTGCGCCGCACTGACACTCAAGAGCTCCAAGGCCCGGAACGCCGGCTGGCTCGCGATCACCTTCGGCTGGGGTTTCGCCGTACTGATCGCCGCCTACGTGGCCGCCCCGCTCTCCGGCGCGCACCTCAACCCGGCGGTCA
The DNA here is from genome assembly GCF_045160965.1 of Streptomyces sp. NBC_00207. Taxonomy (NCBI): domain Bacteria; kingdom Bacillati; phylum Actinomycetota; class Actinomycetes; order Kitasatosporales; family Streptomycetaceae; genus Streptomyces; species Streptomyces sp. NBC_00207. Next base: position 2,549,550 of record NZ_CP130715.1, read on the forward strand.
CCGTCGGCCTCGCCGTCAAGACCGGCGAGTGGAGCGACGTACCGGTCTACTTCGCAGGCGAGCTGCTGGGCGCGATGCTCGGCGCGGTCCTGATGTGGATCACCTACTACGGCCAGTTCCGGGTGCACCTGGCGGACCCGGAGAACATCCGCGACGCCAAGCTCGGCCCGGAGGACCCGCACCCGCACGACCAGGCGGGCCCCGTACTCGGGATCTTCTCCACCGGCCCCGAGATCCGCAACGTCGTCCAGAACCTCGCCACCGAGATCATCGGTACCTTCGTCCTCGTCCTGGCGATCCTCACCCAGGGCCTGCAGGGTGACGGCAAGGGCCTCGGTGTCATCGGTGTCCTCATCACCTCCTTCGTCGTCGTCGGAATCGGCCTCTCGCTCGGCGGTCCGACCGGCTACGCCATCAACCCGGTCCGCGACCTCGGTCCGCGCATCGTGCACGCCCTGCTCCCGCTGCCCAACAAGGGCGGCTCCGACTGGGGATACTCCTGGATCCCGGTGGTCGGCCCGCTCGTCGGTGCCGTCCTCGCCGGTGGTCTCTACAACATCGCGTTCGCCTGATCAGCACGGCCGCGTTCGTAAGATCCGCACCGCCCTCCTGATTCCGCCTACTCACCAGACCTGCCAGGAGCAGCCACATGACCAGCAGCACCGGCCCCTTCATCGCCGCGATCGACCAGGGCACCACCTCCTCCCGCTGCATCGTCTTCGACCGTGACGGCCGCATCGTCGCCGTCGACCAGAAGGAGCACGAGCAGATCTTCCCGAAGCCGGGCTGGGTCGAGCACGACGCCTCCGAGATCTGGACCAACGTCCAGGAGGTCGTCGCCGGGGCCATCGCCAAGGCCGAGATCACCGCCGCCGACGTCAAGGCCGTCGGCATCACCAACCAGCGCGAGACCACCCTCCTGTGGGACCGCCACACCGGCGAGCCCGTCCACAACGCGCTGGTCTGGCAGGACACCCGGACCGACGCCCTGTGCAAGGAGCTCGGCCGCAACGTCGGCCAGGACCGCTTCCGCCGCGAGACCGGCCTGCCGCTGGCGAGCTACTTCGCCGGCCCGAAGGTCCGCTGGCTGCTCGACAACGTCGAGGGCCTGCGCGAGCGTGCCGAGGCCGGCGACATCCTCTTCGGCACCATGGACTCGTGGGTCATCTGGAACCTCACGGGTGGCGCCCAGGGCGGTGTGCACGTCACCGACGTCACCAACGCCTCGCGCACCATGCTGATGAACCTGCACACGCTGGCCTGGGACGACAAGATCGCGGAGTCGATGGGCGTCCCGCTCAACGTCCTCCCCGAGATCAAGTCCTCCGCCGAGGTCTACGGTCACGTCAAGGACGGCGTCCTCGCCGGTGTCCCGGTCGCCTCGGCGCTCGGTGACCAGCAGGCCGCCCTCTTCGGCCAGACCTGTTTCGCCGAGGGCGAGGCCAAGTCCACGTACGGCACCGGCACGTTCATGCTGATGAACACCGGCGACAAGATCATCAACTCCTACAGCGGCCTGCTGACCACGGTCGGCTACCAGATCGGCGACCAGAAGCCGGTCTACGCCCTGGAGGGCTCCATCGCCGTCACCGGCTCGCTCGTCCAGTGGATGCGCGACCAGATGGGCCTGATCAAGTCCGCGGCCGAGATCGAGACCCTGGCCTCTTCGGTCGAGGACAACGGCGGCGCCTACTTCGTGCCGGCCTTCTCCGGTCTGTTCGCCCCGTACTGGCGCTCCGACGCCCGCGGTGTGATCGCCGGCCTCACCCGGTACGTCACCAAGGCGCACATCGCCCGTGCCGTCCTGGAGGCCACCGCCTGGCAGACCCGCGAGATCACCGACGCCATGACCAAGGACTCAGGCGTCGAGCTCACGGCCCTCAAGGTCGACGGCGGCATGACCTCCAACAACCTGCTGATGCAGACGCTCTCGGACTTCCTGGACGCCCCGGTGGTGCGCCCGATGGTCGCCGAGACCACCTGCCTCGGCGCCGCCTACGCCGCCGGCCTGGCCGTCGGCTTCTGGCCCGACACCGACGCCCTGCGCGCCAACTGGCGCCGCGCGGCGGAGTGGACCCCGCGGATGCCCGCCGAGCAGCGGGACCGCGAGTACAAGAGCTGGCTCAAGGCCGTGGAGCGGTCCATGGGCTGGGTCGACGACGAAGACGCCAGCTGACCGCACTCGGCTGACGAATCGACGAGGAGCTAAAGAGATATGAGCAGCCTGCAGAGCGTTCCCGCCCTGGGTACGCACCCGACCGCCGGTTCGAACGCGAGCCGCGCCGAGACCCGTGAGCAGCTGGCGAAGGCCACGTACGACCTGCTGGTCATCGGCGGTGGAATCCTGGGCACCTCGGTGGCCTGGCACGCCGCGCAGTCGGGTCTGCGGGTTGCCATGGTGGACGCCGGCGACTTCGCCGGCGCCACCTCCTCGGCCTCCTCCAAGCTGGTCCACGGCGGTCTGCGCTACCTGCAGACCGGCGCGGTCAAGCTGGTCGCGGAGAACCACCACGAGCGGCGGGTGCTGGCCAAGGACGTGGCCCCGCACCTGGTCAACCCGCTCACCTTCTACCTGCCGGTCTACAAGGGCGGACCGGTCGGTGCGGCCAAGCTGGGCGCGGGCGTCTTCGCCTACTCCGCCCTCTCGGCCTTCGGCGACGGCATGGGCAAGGTCATATCCCCGGCCCGTGCCGCCGCCGACAACCCGGGCCTGAAGACGGACAACCTCAAGGCCGTCGCTGTCTACTACGACCACCAGATGAACGACTCCCGCGTCGCCGTCATGACGGTCCGCGCGGCCGTCGAGTCGGGCGCGGTCGTCCTCAACCACGCCGAGGTCACCGGCCTGCGCAAGACGCGGGGCCGGGTCACCGGTGCCGAGCTCAGGGACCGTCTCGACGGCACCGAGTTCGGGGTCGACGCACGCGTCGTGCTCAACGCCACCGGCCCGTGGGTGGACCACCTGCGGCGCATGGAAGACAAGCACTCCATGCCGTCGATCCGCCTCTCCAAGGGCGCGCACATCGTCATGAAGCGCAAGTCGCCGTGGAAGGCCGCCATGGCCACCCCGATCGACAAGTACCGCATCACCTTCGCCCTCCCCTGGGAGGACCAGCTGCTGCTCGGCACCACCGACGAGGTGTACGAGGGCGACCCGGCGGACGTGCGCGCCACCGAGTCCGACATCGCGCAGATCCTGGACGAGGCGGCCTTCTCGGTGAAGGACGCGGACCTCGACCGCTCGCTCATGACGTACGCCTTCGCCGGCCTGCGGGTGCTGCCCGGCGGCCCCGGCGGTGTGGAGAAGGCCAAGCGCGAGACGGTCGTCTCCGAGGGCGCCGGCGGCATGCTGTCGGTGGCCGGCGGCAAGTGGACGACGTACCGCCACATCGGCCGTGTGGTCATGGACAAGCTGGCGAAGCTCCCGGGCAGCCCGCTGACCGACGACATGGAGCCGGTGAAGTCCCTCGTGCGCCGGATCGCGCTGCCGGGTGTCGCCAACCCGAACGCGGTCGCGCACCGGCTGCTGGTGGACCGTGAGCCGGGCACCCGGATGGACCCGCTCACCGCCCGCCACCTCGCCTCGCACTACGGCTCGCTGGCCTTCGACATCGCGCGCCTCGCGAACGAGGACCCGGCGCTGGCCGAGCGCATCCACCCGGACGGTCCGGAGATCTGGGCGCAGGTCGCCTACGCCCGTGACAACGAGTGGGCCGAGACGGTCGACGACGTGCTGCGCCGCCGTACGACGGTGACGATCCGCGGCCTGGACGACGAGGCCGTCCGGGCCCGCGTCGAGGAGATGCTGGGCCACAAGGCATAGCTCTCACGCAGGTGGGGAAGAGGGGCGGTTCCGAGGGGAACCGCCCCTCTGTCGTGGGCTGTGGCTGGCGTCGTATCAAGGCTTAGGCTGACCCACGTACGCAAGGGAACTTCGGAAGGAGACCTGGGTGATCGAGCTTGAGGGCGTGCCCGAGCTGATCGACCCGGTCATGGTGGCCGCGTTCGAGGGCTGGAACGACGCGGGTGACGCGGCCTCCGGTGCGGTCGCACACCTGGACCGGGAGTGGAAGGGCGAGGTCTTCGCGGCTCTGGACGCCGAGGACTACTACGACTTCCAGGTCAACCGGCCGACGGTGTGGCTGGACAACGGGGTACGGAAGATCACGTGGCCGACGACACGGCTGTCGGTGGTCCGGATCGGCGGCGCCAAGCCGCGCGATCTGGTGCTGGTCCGGGGGATCGAACCGTCCATGCGGTGGCGGTCGTTCTGCAACGAGATCCTCGGCTTCGCCCACGAACTGGGCGTGGAGATGGTGGTCATCCTGGGGGCACTGCTCGGGGACACCCCGCACACCCGGCCGGTGCCGGTGAGCGGGGTCACCTCGGACGCGGACCTGGCGCGGACGATGGACCTGGAGGAGACCAAGTACGAGGGCCCCACGGGCATCGTGGGCATCCTCCAGGAGGCCTGTACGCACGCGGGCGTGCCGGCGGTGTCGCTGTGGGCGGCGGTGCCGCACTACGTGTCGCAGCCGCCGAACCCGAAGGCGACGCTGGCGCTGCTGAACCGGCTGGAGGATCTGATCGACATCCGGATCCCGCTGGGCGAACTGCCGGAGGACGCGCGGGCCTGGCAGCTGGGCGTGGACCAACTGGCCGCGGAGGACAGCGAGGTGGCGGAGTACGTCCAGACGCTGGAGGAGGCGCGGGACACGGCCGACCTGCCGGAGGCGTCGGGCGACGCCATCGCCCGGGAGTTCGAGCGGTACCTGCGGCGGCGTGACCCCGCGGCGGGCCCCGAGACGGCCACGGAGACGGGCTCGTACTTCCGCGACCTGTCCGGTGGCCGCCCCCAGCCGAAGCCGAAGCCCGAGGATGCGGCGGACCAGGACGGCCCGCCGCGGCCGGACGCCGCCGCCGAAGGAGACGGCGAGGGCGGCGGGGAGGCCGAGGGCGGCGGGGACACTCCCGGGGCCTGACCGGACGGGGCTGTCCGGGTGTCAGTACGCCCTGCTTGGATACGGGTTGCCGTTCCGAGAGAGGGAAGCATGACCCGTACCACCCCGCCCCGCCCGCTCGACGTGGCTTCGGTGTTCCCGGAGCTCGCGGGGATGTCCAGGACCGCCACCCGGCTGCACCCCCGGCCCGGTGCGCCCACCGTGCACGAGAGCTCGGTGGGCGGGCCGCTGCTGTGGCCGGCCGGCGAGCCCTGGGCGTCGTGCTCGCAGGAGCACGACGCCCCCTTCGGACTGAAGACGCCCGATGAGGTGCGAACGCTCCGGCGGATATGCGCCCGGGACGTCTGGACGGCCGAGGAGCGCGCCGAGGTCTCCCGGATCAACACCGGCCACGATCCGTCGCTGCTGCCCGAGGGTACGCATCCGCTGATACCGGTGGCGCAGTTGTACGCCCGGGACGTCCCCGACCTGCCGTTCCCCGAGGGCACGGACCTGCTCCAGGTGCTGTGGTGCCCGTTCATCGACATCGAGGACCAGAGCGGCTCGGAGGCCGTCCAGCTGCGGTGGCGGCGGGCCGGGGACGTGGCGGAGGTCCTGGCGGCCGCGCCGGAGCCCGCGTACGTGGGCACGGACGAGCTGGTGCCGGTCCCGTGCGTGCTGCATCCGGAACGGGTCCGCGAGTACCCGGCCGCGCACGATCTGGACCCCGGGCTGGCCGGGCGGATCGGCAGCTGGGAGGAGGACGCGGCCACCGGCTACCGGGGAGCCCTGTCCGTCGCGCCCGGGTGGAAGGCCGGCGGGTGGGCCGCCCCCTTCACGTTCCGGGATTCCGGCGGCCCGGAGGAGTTGCGCTGCGCGCGGTGCTCGGCCGTCGGCGAGCCGTTGCTCACCTTCGACCACGCCGAGTGGGACGCCGAGACCGAGAGCTGGCGGCCGGCCGAGGAGGCGGACGGCGCGTCCACGACCCCCACGCAGGTCACCGTGGGGCGCGGCTACACCCTGCAGTTCTACGCGTGCCCCGCCGATCCCCGCCACCCTCCGGTCACCGTCATGCAGTGACGGGGTGAAACGGCGAAGCGCGCCCCCGGCACGAGGCCGGGGGCGCGCTCCTTCGGTTCCGGTTCCCTAGAGCGCCACGCCCAGGAGGGCGTCCACCGTGCGGGAGACCAGGCCGGGGGCCGACTCGTCGTCGCCGTCGGTGGCGTTCTGGAGCTCCACCCAGCGGTCCACGGCCGCCAGCGCCGCAGGGGCGTCCAGGTCGTTCGCCAGGGCCTCGCGGACCTCCTCGAGCACCGCGTCCGCCGCGATGCCGTCCGGCCGGGACACCGCAGCGCGCCAGCGCTCCAGCCGGGCCACGGCCTCGGCGAGGACGTCGTCGGTCCACTCCCAGTCGGCCCGGTAGTGGTGCGACAGCAGGGCGAGGCGGATGGCCGCGGGGTCGACCCCGGCGCGCCGCAGCGCGGAGACGAAGACGAGGTTGCCCTTCGACTTCGACATCTTCTCGCCGTGCAGGGCGACCATGCCCGCGTGCACGTACGCCTTGGCCATCGGGAACTCGCCCGTCAGGACCTGTGCGTGCGACGCGCCCATCTCGTGGTGCGGGAAGGCCAGGTCGGAGCCGCCGCCCTGGATGTCGAAGCCCATGCCCAGGTGGTCCAGGGCGATGGCGACGCACTCGATGTGCCAGCCCGGCCGGCCGCGGCCCAGCGAGCCGCCGTCCCAGCTCGGCTCGCCCGGACGCGCGGCCATCCACAGCATCGGGTCCAGCGGGTTCTTCTTCCCCGGCCGGTCGGGGTCGCCGCCCCGCTCCGCCGAGAGCAGTCGCATCGCCTCGGCGTCGAGGTTCGAGACCCCGCCGAAGTGCGCGTCGGACTCGACCGAGAAGTAGACGTCGCCGTCGAGCTCGTACGCCGCGCCCGCGTCCCGCAGCCGCTCGACCAGCGGCACGATGCCGGGTATGGCCTCGACGGCTCCGATGTAGTGCTGCGGCGGCAGCATCCGCAGGGCGGTCATGTCCTCGCGGAAGAGTGCGGTCTCGCGCTCGGCCAGCTCGGTCCAGTCGTGGCCGTCGCGCAGCGCCCGCTCCAGGAGCGGGTCGTCCACGTCCGTGACGTTCTGGACGTAATGGACCTGCCGCTTGGTGTCGAGCCACACGCGCTGCACGAGGTCGAACGCGTTGTAGGTCGCCGCGTGACCGATGTGGGTCGCGTCGTACGGGGTGATGCCGCAGACGTAGATACGGGCGACGGGACCGGGGGCGAGGGTGATCGTCCCCTGGGTCGCGGTGTCGTGGATCTGGAGGTCGCGGCCCTTGCCAGGAAGGGCGGGGACCTCAGAAGCGGGCCAGGCATGCATGTCTCGAGCCTAACCGGACGGATGTTCCGGAAACGAACCGGACCTGCACTGTTGTCTTGATCGGCACTCTTGCGGTCTGGCCGGATCTGTGCGTATGGCGGATGGCCGGTTCAGACCGGCGGCCAGGGGATCGACGGCCACTGCCCGGACGGCTGCGGGTGGGTTCCGGTGCGCAGCAGGTGCGCCACCCGGTCCCGTACGGCGGCCAGCTCGACGGCGGTGATCAGTTCGGCCAGCCGGGTGGCGAGCGGGGCTCCCTCGGCCAGTGCGGCGGCCAGCCCGGCCAGCACCTCGCGCGCCTCGTCGGTCAGCGGCTCCCCCGCCCAGCCCCACAGCAGGGTGCGCAGCTTGTCCTCGGCGTGGAAGGTCACGCCGTGGTCGATGCCGTAGAGGCGGCCGTCGGGCGCGGGCAGCAGGTGGCCGCCCTTGCGGTCGCCGTTGTTGATCACGGCGTCGAGCACGGAGAGCCGGCGCAGCCTCGGGTCGTCGGCGTGGACGAGCAGCGCGGTGCGGCCCTCCCCCACCTCGGCGAAGGCGACGGGCTTCCAGCCGTCCCCCGCCTCCTCGCCGTCGACGAGTGCGAGGAGCCCGCCGGTGGGGGATTCCCCTTCCGGTCCCGCGGATTCGATCCACTGCTGGACCATGCCCTCGCCGTACGGTCCGTCGCGCAGCACGGTGGCGGGGACCAGGCCCCATCCGGTGGCCTCGGAGACCAGGTAGGCCGCGACCTCGCGCTGGGCGAGGTTCCCGTCGGGGAAGTCCCACAGCGGCCGCTCGCCCTTGACGGGCTTGTACACGCAGTCGGCGCTGACGCCCTCGTGCGTGACGGTGCACAGCAGGACGGCGTTGGACGCCTCGCGGATCCGGCCGATGACGGTCAGCTCGCCCTTGGCGAGCAGTTCCTCGATCTCCCCCGTGTCGGTCACGCCTGGCGCCGGTAGCCGTTCTGGCGCGGGCACACGTGCCCCTCCGGGTCCAGCGGCAGACTGCACAGCGGGCACGGCGGGCGGCCGGCGTTGACCACGTCCAGGGCCCGCTTGGCGAACGCCCGGGCCTGGGCGCCGGTGAGGCGGACCCGCAGCATCGGCGGGCCGTTCTCCTCGTCCTGGAGCAGTCTCTCCTCCGCCTCGGCGAGGTCCTCGTCGGAGTCGGCGTCGAGTTCCACCAGGGCCTGGGCCTCGACGATCATCCGCTGCTCCTCGCCGTCCCAGGCCAGGGCCATGGTGCCGACGCGGAACTCCTCCTCGACGGGGACGTCGAGGGGTGCCGTGTCGGCGGCTTCGGCGGGGGCGACGGCCGGCACCGGGGCGTTGCCGCCGGTCCGCCGCACGACCTCGTCCAGCAGCTCGTCCATCCGCTCGGCGAGCGCCGCGACCTGGGTCTTCTCCAGGGAGACGCTGGTGACGCGGGGGCCGGAGGAGGCCTGCAGGAAGAACGTACGGCGTCCCGGCAGACCGACCGTGCCGGCCACGAAGCGGTCCGGGGGGTCGTAGAGGAACACCTGACGGGGCACGTCCAGTCTCCAAGTCTCGGCGGCAGGGCAGGTCTGCGCCCGTGTGTGGGCCCGTCCACCCTACTGCGCCGTCCGATCACGCCGCGCCCGCGCCGCCTCCCACGACGGCGTTCCCCGCGTCTTCGGCGTCTTTGTCGGATGCGACGGGCTCGGGCGTGGCCGGACGCCGTACGAGCGGGCCGAAGTCCCCGGTGTCGCCCAGCCGGAACACGAACGGCCGGGTCGGCGTGTACCGGATCGCGGTCACCGAGCAGGGGTCGACGTGGATGCGCTGGAAGAGGTCCAGGTGCATCCCGAGGGCGTCCGCGACAAGGGACTTGATGATGTCGCCGTGGGAGCACATCAGGAAGACGGCGTCGCTCCCGTGCTCTTCCTCGACCCGCGCGTTCCACTCCCGTACGGCGTCCACGGCGCGGGCCTGCATGGCGCGCATGGACTCGCCGCCGGGGAAGGCGGCCGCCGAGGGGTGCTGCTGGACGATCTTCATCAGCGGTTCGTCGGCGAGCTCGGAGAGTTTGCGGCCGGACCAGTCGCCGTAGTGGCACTCGCCGATCCGCTCGTCGGTGTGCACTTCCAGCTCCGGCCTGGCGGCCAGCAGGGGTGCGAGGGTCTCCCGGCAGCGTTGCAGCGGGCTGGTGACGGCGGCGGCGACCGGCACGCCCGCCAGCCTTCCGGGCAGGGCGGCGGCCTGCTCGGCGCCGCGCTCGTCGAGGCCGACTCCCGGCGTCCATCCGGCGAGCAGCCCTGCGGTATTGGCGGTGGACCGCCCGTGTCGTACGAGGATCAGCGTGGCCATGGGTGCCAGCGTATGCGGTGCCGCCGGTGTGCGGGCGGGCCGCGGGCAGGGAAGAATGCCGGGCGTGATTGTCGACTGCGCGATTTACCGGGACGGACGCCGTACCGAGGGACCCGAGGACTTCTCGGACGCCCTCGACGAGGCGCGGGCGACCGGTGACGCCTTCCTCTGGATCGGCATGTACGAGCCGACGGCGAAGGAGTTCGACCACGTCAGCCGCGAGTTCGGGCTGCACAAGCTGGCGGTGGAGGACGCGCTGACCGCGCATCAGCGGCCGAAGCTGGAGGTGTACGACGATTCGCTGTTCGTCGTCCTCAAGCCGGTGCTGTACGACGAGGGCACGGACACCGTGACCGCGGGCGAGCTGATGGTGTTCATAGGCGATTCGTTCGTCGTCACGGTCCGGCACGGCGAGGGGGCCCCGCTGGCCGCCGTGCGCCACCGGCTGGAGCAGGAGCCGGACGTGCTGCGGCACGGCCCGACGGCGGTGCTGTACGCGGTCTCCGACGCGGTGGTGGACCACTACATCGAGGTGGCGGCCGAGCTCCAGGTCGACCTGGAGGAGCTGGAGGCCGAGGTGTTCTCCCCGAACCCCGCGGACGCCAAGAACACCGCCGCCCGGATCTACGGGTTCAAGCGGCAGGTGCTGGAGTTCCGGCGGGCGACGAACCCGCTGCTCCAGCCGATGGAGCGGCTCGCCTTCGGGGACGTGCCCTTCGTCCACGAGCACGCCCAGCCCTTCTTCCGCGACGTCGCCGACCACCTGACCAAGGCGAGCGAGTACATCGAGGGCCTGGACCGGCTGTTGTCGGACGCGCTGTCCGCGCACCTCGCGCAGACGGGCCTGCGGCAGAACGACGACATGCGCAAGATCTCGGCCTGGGCGGCGATGGCGGCCGTCCCCACGATGGTGGCCGGGATCTACGGGATGAACTTCGACCACATGCCGGAGCTCAGACAGGTCTGGGGCTATCCGGTGGTCGTGGCGCTCATGGTGGGCGTCTGTCTGGGCCTGCACCGCATGTTCAAGCGCCGGGGCTGGCTGTAGCCGCGGGGCGTCCCGCGCGGCCGGCCGCGCGCGGCTACGCGAGCTCGGGGGAGGTGACGGGTGCGCCGCCCAGCGCATTGCGGTGCCGGGGCATCCGCAGGTTCACCATCCGGTGCCAGCCGCTGAACCGCTCATACGCGTACATGACGCGGATGCCGGCGGCGAGCGCGGCCGCCTTCGGGGCGGGCCAGTGCAGCACCCGTCCCATGTGGTCCATGACGGCGAGGCTGACGTCCCGGTAGACGCCGATCTCGGCGAGCGCGCTCTCGCGGAGCACCCGCTGGATGGTCCGGCCGTGGCCCGCGCGGGCCAGGCGCAGCAGTTCCTCGTGGCAGTAGGCGAGGTGGTTGTCCTCGTCGTTGCTGATCATGTGGATGGCCTTGCCGAACTCGGGGTGCTCTCCGAAGTGCCTGACCAGCATGTCCATCTGGTCGGCGGCGCGCTGTTCGGTGACGCGGCTGTGCGCGAGGTAGACGACGACGTCCTCCTCGGTCAGCGCCTCCTCGCGGCGCAGCTTGTCGTGCGCGAGGCCGATGCCGCGGCGTTCCAGCAGCATCGTGTAGTCGGTCTCGGGCGGGACGGGGACCGGCGGCAGGCCGCGCTTGCGCAGCAGTGCGTTGAAGATCCGCCCGTGCTTGTCCTCGTCCGCCCCGTGTCGGGTGATCTTGGGCGCGAGGTCGCGCATGGAGTCCGGCACCAGGGCCGCGATCCGGGCGTTCTCCCAACCGCCCTGGGACTCCCCGCTGGCGGCGATGGAGCAGAACAGCTGGAAGGACTCGTCGTTGTCGACGATCTCCTGGAACAGGCTGCGGGCAGAGAGCATGAACCGAGTCAAACGCCGGTCGCGGGGACCGGCAACCGATGGGTCGCACTACTCGTCCGAATGAACGAAACGAGCGGATGGACCGCCGCGCGTAACCCTGCGGGGCCCCCGGGCGTTGTTGGCTGTGTCGGCCGTGGCGGGGAAGACCCCCCGAGCCCCCACCACGGCCGCAGACTCCTTTGATGCCACCCCGCACCGCTCCGCGGGCTGCGGGCGGCCCCGCCGGACCGCGTCCGGCGGACCTGGCTCCGGGTATCAGGCCAGTCCGGCGAGCTCCATGGCCTCGGTGCCGGCCCGCAGGGCGGCGATCCGCTCGTCCAGGGTGAATCCGGCCGGGGCGAGCGTGAGGGTGGTGACCCCGGCCTCCGCGTAGGCCCGCATCCCGTCCGCGATGCGGCCGACGGGGCCGAGCAGCGCGGTCGAGTCGATCAGCGAGTGCGGGACGGCCTCGGCCGCGCCGGTCTTGTCGCCGGCCAGGTACTTGTCCTGGATCTCGGCGGCCTCCTTCTCGTAGCCCATGCGCTGGGCCAGCTGGTTGTAGAAGTTCTGCTTCCGGCTGCCCATGCCGCCGACGTACAGGGCGGTGTAGGGGCGGAACATGTCGGCGAGCGCGTTCACGTCCTCGCCGAGGGCCAGCGGCACGGTCGGGCAGACGTCGAAGCCGTCCATGGTCAGCCCGGCCTTCTCGCGGCCCGCCCGGATGTGGGTGAGCGCAGTCGCCTCCAGGTGCTCGGCGGCCGGGAAGATCAGCAGGGCGCCGTCGGCGATCTCGCCGGTCTGCTCCAGGTTCTTCGGACCGATGGCGGCGATGTAGAGCGGGATGTGCTCGCGCTCGGGGTGCACGGTCAGCTTGAGGGGCTTGCCCGGGCCGCCCGGCAGCGGCAGGGTCCAGTGCTCGCCCTCGTAGGAGAGGCGCTCGCGGGTCATGGCCTTGCGGACGATCTCCACGTACTCCCGGGTCCGCGCGAGCGGCTTGTCGAACTTGACGCCGTACCAGCCCTCGGAGACCTGCGGGCCGGAGACGCCGAGGCCGAGCCGGAAGCGGCCCTTGGTGAGCGAGTCGAGGGTGGCCGCCGTCATGGCGGTCATCGCGGGCTGCCGGGCCGGGATCTGCAGGATCGCCGAGCCGACGTCGATGCGCTCGGTCTGGGCGGCGACCCAGGCGAGCACGGTCGGGGCGTCGGAGCCGTAGGCCTCGGCGGCCCAGCAGACGTCGTAGCCCAGGCGGTCGGCCTCCTGGGCGACGGCGAGGTTGTCGGCGTCCATGCCCGCGCCCCAGTAACCGAGATTGATGCCGAGCCGCATGTGTCGTCCCCTTACCGGTTTACCGATCAGTAACGTTGGTGTGCGGGGACTGTAGCGCGCCAGGGTGCTCCGCGTCAGCGCCCCAGTAGTCTCAGCGCTCATGGAGCAGAGGCATCTCGGCCGCACCGGACTGCGCGTTTCCCGGATCGGCCTCGGCACCCTCACCTGGGGCCGCGACACCAATGAGGAAGCCGCCGCCGAGCAGGTGAAGACCTTCTGGGAGGCGGGCGGCACCCTCGTGGACACGGCCGACGTGTACGGGGGCGGGGAGGCGGAGTACCTCCTCGGGCGGCTGGTCGGCGGGCTCGTCCCGCGCCGGGACCTGGTGATCGCGACCAAGGCGGGCAGCGTGCCGGACCCGGACCGGCGGTTCGACGGCTCGCGCGGGCACCTGCTCGACGCGCTGGACGCCTCGCTGGACCGGCTGGGCACCGACTACGTCGACCTCTGGCAGGTCCACGCCTTCGATCCGGCCACCCCGCTGGAGGAGACGATGCAGGCGCTGGACCTGGCGGTGAGCAGCGGCCGGGCCCGGTACGCCGGGGTCTCCAACTACTGCGGCTGGCAGCTGGCGAAGGCGGCGACCTGGCAGCTCGCGGCGCCCGGCGTGCGGACCCGGATCGCCTCGACCCAGATGGAGTACTCGCTGCTGCAGCGGGGTGTGGAGCGGGAGGTCCTGCCGGCCGCACTGGACCTCGGGATCGGTCTGCTGCCCTCCTCTCCGCTGGGGCGCGGCGTGCTGACGGGCAAGTACCGGGACGGCGTGCCGGCTGATTCCCGGGGCGCCTCGGAGTCCCTGGCCGCCTTCGTGGACCCGTACCTCGACGAGGCGGCGGGCCGGATCGTGGACGCGGTGGTGACGGCGGCCCGGGGGCTGGCCGTGACCCCGCTCGAGGTGGCCCTCGCGTGGATCCGGGACCGGCCGGGGGTGGTCGCGCCGATCGTCGGCGCCCGGACGTCGGCGCAGCTCGCGGCGGCGCTGTCGGTGGAGGCCCTTAGTCTTCCGGAGGAGATCTGCCGGGCGTTGGACGATGTGTCGGCGCCCGTGCACCGCTATCCCGATCAGGACTGGAGCACGCTGTGAGTACGGACCGCCAAGCCGAAGCCGAAACCGCTGCCGCGGAGGAACCGGCCGGGCCGCAGGCCGACTCGGGCGAAGCCCCGTCGGACACCGACGAGCCCGGCCCTGCCGCCCTGCCCGACGAGGCCGGTCCGGGCGAACCCGGGGAGGAAGCCGGGACCGGAGCCGAGGCCGGGGCCGAAGGCGACGCAGCGCCCGCCTCCGGGGCCGGGGACGACGCCGAATCCGAGACCGGAGCCGAGAACGGGGCCGAGGCCGAGGCCACCTCCGGGGCCGAAGGGGATGGTGGGGCCGGGGCGGACGCCGGGGGGCAGGCGGCGCCCGCGCTCACCGAGGCCCAGGCCGAGCTCGCCGCGCAGAAGGTCGAGCGGGAGCGGATCGCCCGGCGCAAGGCCGAGCGGGAGGCGCCCGTCGAGGCCGGGGCGAAGCTCAGCGGCAAGGCCGCCGACCTGCTGGCCGCCGTACGGGCCGTGGAGAGCGGGGAGAAGCCCCCCGCCGTGTACTTCGACGAGGCCCCGGCCGCGCCCCGCAGGCCGGCCCCCGCTCCCGCCGCTCCGCGCCCGGCCGCCCCGGCGCCGGTGGCCGCGGCGGCACCCTCCGCCGACGCCGTCGAGGGCGTACGGTCCGTCCTGGCCCGCGGCGGCGCCCCCGAGTCCCTGGCCGGCCAGGTCGCGGCGGCGCTCGGCGACGGCGCCGCCGAGCAGCTCGCCGAGAACCCCTGGAGGCTGCTGTCGGTCCCGGCCGTGCGCCCGACCCAGGCGGACGGCTTCGCACGGTCCCTGCTGGGCTCCGGGGCCGGTCCCGGGGACGAGCGCCGGACCACCGTCCTGGTGGGCTGGCTGCTGGCCCAGGCCGGGCTCAAGGGACACACCGCGCTGGAGGCCCCGGTGCTGGAGAAGGCCCTGGCCCAGTACGGCGTACCGGATCCGGCCGGAGCGCTGGAACAGGCCATCGCGGACGGCTCGGTGCTGGTCTTCCACGAGCCCCTCGGCCCGCCGGTGGAGGAGGGTGAGGAGCAGCCGGTACGGCTCCTCGTGGGCCTTGAGGGTGCCGCCATGGCCGAGGAGAGCCTGGCCGACGGCCTGGCGCGGCTCGCGTCCGGCGCCTTCGGCGCGCCCGAGGACTGGGAGCGGGCCGCCGGGGCCGCGCCGGGCCCGTCCGCCGCCGAGCTGATCCGCACGGTCGCGGGCCACGGCCTGGTCGCCCACACCGGCGGCGAGGCCGCGCGCGGCGAGGCGTTCGCCCTGGTCGCGGCGGCCCGGGAGCTGGGGCTGCGGGCCTGCCCGGCCGCGCACGCGCCCGGCGGCCCGGAGTCGGTGACCGTGGCGGGGCTGCTGTCCGGGGCGGAGGGACCCGGGCGGGACGCGGACGGGCAGTTCGCGCTGGACCTCCTCGTGGTGCTGGACGCGCCGCAGCTGGACGTGGAGACCGCGGCGGCGCTGGTGGAGTCCGTTCCGGACGGGGCCCGGCTGGTGCTCTCCGGGGACCCCGGAGTGCTCGCGTCCGCCGGGGCCGGACGGGTCTTCGCCGATGTGCTGGCAGCCCGTACGTGCCCCCAGGTGGTCTCCCGCACCCCGGATCCGGGCCCTCTCGGCGAGCTCGTCTCGGGGGTCGGGATCGGCGAGCTGAACCAGGTGGACGCCCCCGGCAAGGAGGTCGTCATCGTCCCGGTGCAGGACGCCGGGGAGGCCGTGCACCGGGCCGTGCAGCTGGTGGCCGAGTCGGTGCCGCGCGCCTTCGGGATCCCGGCGGACAGCGTGCAGGTGATCACCCCGGGCCACGGCGGCTCCGCGGGGACGCGGGCCCTGAACACCGCCCTCAAGGAGCGGCTGAACCCGGGTCCCGGCCGGTTCGGGGGCTTCGACCCCGGCGACCGGGTGGTCCACGTCCCGTCCGCCGGGCGGGCGCTGGCGGCCCGGGTGGTGGCGGCCGACGCCGAGGGGCTGCACCTGGACCGTGCGGGCGTACGGATCGTCGTGCCGAAGGAGCTCGTGGAGACCCAGGTACGGCACGGCTGGGCGGTGACGGCGCATCAGGCCGTCGGCACGCGCTGGCCGGCGGTGGTCGTCGTCCTGCCGGGCGACGCGGCGCAGGCGCTGTCGCGGGACTGGGTCTACACGGCGTTCGGGCGGGCCGAGCGGCACCTGTCGGTGGTGCACGGCGTCGACCAGGCGCTGCCGCGCGCGGTGGCCGAGGTGCTGCCGAAGTCGCGTACGACACGGCTGACGGGCCTGCTGAAGGCGCTGGCGACGGCGGGCGAACAGGCGGAGTGATCCCGGCCGTGGCCCCCGCCCCGCGGGGTGGGGGCCACGGAGTCCGGCTCGGGGGCCGGGCCGGGATGCGGACCGGGGTCAGGCCGGGGTCAGCCCCGGCTTCGCGGTCTCGTCCTCGCCCTCGTCCTCACCTTCGTCCTCGTCCTCGCCCTCGTCGAACTCGTCGGACTCCTCGTCGAAGACGGAGCTGACGTCGAACCGGTGCAGGACGTCCTGCGGATCGATGTTCCCGAAGGGCGAATCGAGCCACTCCCCCGGTTCCGCCATTTCCTCCGAGGCGGCGATCCAGAGCGTGGAGTCGCCCTCCTCCAGGCCGAAATCCTTGAAGCGGGAGGCGATCTCGTCGGGCTCGTACTCCCCGAAGAGGACGCCCAGCGCCTCGGCGGTGCCGCCGTCCTGGACGAAATCGGCGTCCCGGTCGTGCGCGGCGATCCGCTCGGCCTGGGCGATCAGCCGCGGCGGTTCGACGACGGCGTAGTCGCGGCGGATGAGCACGCTGAAGGCGGCGGGCTCGGCGGGGCCGGTGTAGGGCACGCCGTCCTCGGGCGTGGGGATCTCGAAAGGAGTGACCTCGTCGTAGCGGTCGTAGAGGAGTTCGTCGTATTCCTCGGCGGCGGCGGCGAGTTCGTTGAACGCGGCGTAGACGTCCGGGTCCTCGTCCCCGGTCCTGCGCTCGACCGCGGCGAGGTGACGGTCGAGCGCGGCCTTGACCGCCTCGGCGGCGGCGCGTACCTCGGCAACAGTGGGCAGAGCGGCATCAGACATAGAGCAGACGCTATCCGTACGAGGGCTCTGCCCGCACAATAGATGCGATGCCGGAATACGAATTTGTCGACGTGTACGTGCCCCGCGGTGTCCCCCGCAAGGAGGCGACCCGCCTGCTGACCGATCATGCCGAGTACGGGAACTGGGAACTCGACCGGCTGAGTCTGTACCGGGACGGCAGTCGCCGTGTGCGACTGCGCCGCCGGATCATCCGTCAGGTCCGCGCGACCTGGTGACGCGGGCCCCGGGGGCGGGGCCCGCGTCGTGAGCAGCCGTCAGGCGGCGTTGCGGGCGCGCCGGTAGAGCACGCTGCCCGCCAGCAGCAGGCCGCCCGCGAGCGGGAGGCCTGCGGTGAGGACGTCACCGGAGCCGGTGGCGGCGAGAGCGGCCGACTGGCCGGGGCTGCCCCCGGTCTGCGTGCCGGTCCCCGGGCCGGGGTGCGTGACCGGGGTCACGGGGGTGACGGAGCCGGTGCCGGGGTGGGCCGGCGTACCCGGAGTGCCCGTGCCGGGCGTACCGGGAGTGCCCGGGTTGCCGGGGTTCTGGCCGCCCGGCGTGCCGGGATTCCCGGGGTTGCCGGGGTTCTGGCCGCCCGGCGTACCGGGATTCCCGGGGTTGCCGGGGTTCTCGCCACCCGGGGTGCCGGGGTTGCCCGGGTTCCCGGGGTTCTCACCGCCCGGCGTGCCCGGATTTCCGGGGTTGCCCGGGTGGTCGTCGCACGGCTCGTCGCCGTCGCCGGGGTGTCCGGGGTTGCCCGGGTGTCCGGGGTTGCCCGGGTGTCCGGGGTTGCCCGGGTGACCGGGCTTGCTCGGCTTGCCGGGCTTGCCGTGGCCCCCGTTGGCGCAGTGGTTCCCGAAGGCCGGGTTGAGGCCTCCGACCACCGTGACCGTGTTCCCGCAGGCGTTCACCGGTGCGTCCACGGGTGCCTGCACGCTGTTTCCGGACAGCAGTCCCGGAGAGTTCGCGGCGTGCCCCGAGGCGCCGGAGTCCGCGTGTGCGTAGCCCCCGCCCAGGGCGAGGACACCCCCTGCGGCAGCCATGGTGATCAGGGTCTTCCTGGTGACCTGTGCCGGTCGTCGCATCTGTACTCGTCCCCTGGTGTGTGCGTTTCGGCCGTCTCTCGGCGGCCCGGCCGTCCAGGCTCCCCCGCCTGGTACGCCGAAGATGAGAATCCGGGCCGGAAAGCCCGGTGGCCCCGGAGCGCTGGAATGCGCTCCGGGGCCCAAGACTTCAGACGCGTCAGGCGTTGACGCAGGTGTTGCCGAAGGCCGGGTTCAGCAGGCCGATGATGGAAACGGAGTTCCCGCAGACGTTCACCGGGATGTGGACCGGGACCTGGACGGCGTTGCCGGACAGAACACCGGGGGAGCCGATGGCCGCACCCTGGGCACCCGCGTCGGCGACAGCCAGGCCCGCACCCGCGAGAACCAGGCCACCAGTGGCAGCCGCAGCGGCGACAACCTTCTTGATCATTGTTCCTCCTAGTAGGCAATGCGGTCCCAGCCGCGGACCGCACCACCTGTAACGAGGAGGGATCACCAGGGCTACGAGCGTATGAGTGCATTCACTCTTCTCAGTGGAATGCGCACACCTACCCGAATTTCAGGCGTTGTCGATGAACCGGTCGAGCACGCGCACGCCGAACTTCAGTCCGTCGACGGGCACGCGTTCGTCCACGCCGTGGAACATCCCGGCGAAGTCCAGCTCCGGCGGAAGCTGCAGCGGCGCGAAGCCGAAGCAGCGGATGCCGAGGTCGTCGAAGGACTTGGCGTCCGTACCGCCCGAGAGCATGTACGGGACCGCCCGCGCGATCGGGTCCTCGGCCTTCAGGGCGCCCTGCATGGCCTCCACCAGCCGCCCGTCGAAGTCGGTCTCCAGCGCCTTGTCGCCGTGCACGTCCTCCCGCTTCACGCGCGGCCCGAGGATGCGGTCCAGGTCGGCGAAGAACTCGTCCTCGTAGCCCGGAAGGAAGCGGCCGTCGACGTGGGCCGTCGCCTGGCCGGGGATGACGTTGACCTTGTAGCCGGCGCCGAGCATCGTCGGGGCGGCCGAGTTGCGCAGCGTGGCGCCGACCATCTTGGCGATGCCGCCGAGCTTGGCGAGGGTCTCGTCCATGTTGTCCGGGTCCAGCGGGGTGCCCAGCGCGTCCGAGAGCTCGTCCAGGAAACTCCGCACGGTCTTGGTCACCCGTACCGGCCACTGGTGGCGGCCGAGCCGCCCCACTGCCTCGCACAGCTCCGTGATGGCGTTGTCGTTGTTGGTCATGGAGCCGTGGCCCGCGGTGCCCTCCACCGTGAGCCGCATCCAGTGCATGCCCTTCTGGGCGGTCTCCACGAGGTAGAGCCGCAGGTTCTCGTTCACGGTGAAGGAGAAGCCGCCGACCTCGCCGATCGCCTCGGTGACCCCCTCGAACAGCCCCGGGTGCTTGTCGACGAGGTGCCGGGCGCCGTAGATGCCGCCCGCCTCTTCGTCCGCGAGGAAGGCCAGCACGATGTCGCGCGGGGGCTTGCGCCCGCTGCGCATCCGGTCGCGCACGACGGCCAGCGTCATCGCGTCCATGTCCTTCATGTCGACGGCGCCGCGGCCCCACACGCAGCCGTCGGCGATCTCACCCGCGAACGGGTCGTACGTCCAGTCCGCGGCATTGGCCGGAACCACGTCGGTGTGCCCGTGGATCAGCAGCGCCGGCCGCGAGGGGTCCTCCCCCTCGATCCGCGCCACGGTCGAGGCGCGCCCCTTGTGCGATTCGAAGATCTGCGGCTCCAGCCCGACCTCGGCGAGCTTCTCGGCGACCCACTCCGCCGCCTTGCGCTCCCCGGGGCCCGAGTGGTCTCCGTAGTTGCTGGTGTCGATCCGGATGAGGTCCCGGCAGAGGTCGACTACCTCGTCCTCGCCGGAGACGGTCCTGCCCGCGCTCGACTCGCTCACGCTGCTTCCTCCCACTGATCAGTACCGAACACCTCCATCCTCCCGCCCCGGGCCGCTCTCCCCAAGGGCGATCCCCGGCCGTCAGGGGGTGTGATCGAGGACCCCGGAATGTTTGGTAATGTTTTCCACGTCGGAACGGCCCGCGAGGGACGCGAGACAGACACCTTGTCCGGGTGGCGGAATGGCAGACGCGCTAGCTTGAGGTGCTAGTGCCCTTTATCGGGCGTGGGGGTTCAAGTCCCCCCTCGGACACCACGGCGAAAGGCCGGTCGGGAGAAATCCCGGCCGGCCTTTCGTGCGTCCGGAGACGGCTGCCGCGCCCCGCGCCG
The DNA here is from genome assembly GCF_045160965.1 of Streptomyces sp. NBC_00207. Classification (NCBI taxonomy): domain Bacteria; kingdom Bacillati; phylum Actinomycetota; class Actinomycetes; order Kitasatosporales; family Streptomycetaceae; genus Streptomyces; species Streptomyces sp. NBC_00207. Next base: position 2,569,727 of record NZ_CP130715.1, read on the forward strand.
GCTCCCGGCGCGGGGCGGGGAACGCCGAGGCCCCCCGCGCGGAAGGGGAAGTTCCGGCGCGGGGGGCCTCGTGGACCGTGCGGGGGTCAGCGGCGGGAGGCGGCGAGTTCGGCGACTCGGCCGCGGACCAGGAACCAGCCGCCGACCAGGGCGGCGCCGATGAGCGGGACGAACATGACCGTGGTGCGGCCGACTCCGCCGTCGCACCACATCAGGACCAGGACCGTCAGCAGGAAGGCCAGGGTCACGAACTGGGTGTACGGGGCCCAGGGCAGGCGGTACGCCGGACGCTCGACCAGTCCGCTCTTCGCGCGGTGCCAGAAGAAGAGCGAGCAGAGCATGACCATGCCCCAGGTGCCGAGGATGCCGATGGAGGCGAGGTTGAGGACGATCTCGAAGGCCTCGCCCGGCATCCAGGCGTTCAGGCCGACGCCCGCGACGCCGAAGGCGGCGGTGAAGAGGACGCCGCCGTAGGGGACCTTGCCCTTGTTCATGAGGCCGGTGAACTTCGGCGCGGAGCCGGACATGGCCATCGAGCGCAGGATGCGGCCGGTGGAGTAGAGGCCGGAGTTCAGGCTGGAGAGGGCCGCGGTGAGGACGACCAGGTTCATGACGCCGGCGGCGCCGGGGACGCCGAGCTTGTCGAAGACGGTGACGAAGGGGCTCTGGTCGGAGCTGTACGCCGTGTAGGGCAGCAGGAGGGCGAGGAGGACGACCGAGCCGACGTAGAAGAGGCCCACGCGCCACATGATCGAGTTGATCGCCTTCGGCATGATCTGCTCGGGGTTCTCGGTCTCGCCGGCGGCGACGCCGCAGAGCTCGACGGAGGCGTACGCGAAGACCACGCCCTGGATCACCAGGAGCATCGGGAGCATCCCGGACGGGAAGATGCCGCCGTTGTCGGTGATGGAGGAGAGGCCCGGGGTGTGGCCGCCGATCTCGTGGCTGGTGGCGACGAGCCAGATGCCGACGATCAGGAAGATCACCAGGGCGGCGACCTTGACCAGCGAGAACCAGAACTCCATCTCGCCGAAGTACTTCACCGAGATCAGGTTGGCGGTGAGGACGACGGCGAGGGCGATGAACGCGAGGACCCACTGGGGGACGTCGGTGAACATCGACCAGAAGTGGGCGTAGGTCGCGGCGGCCGTGATGTCGGCCACGGTGGTGGTGGACCAGTTCAGGAAGTACAGCCAGCCGGCCGTGTAGGCGCCCTTCTCCCCCATGAACTCGCGCGCGTAGGAGACGAAGGCTCCGGAGGAGGGGCGGTACAGGACGAGCTCGCCGAGCGCCCGGACGACGAAGAAGGCGAAGACTCCGCAGACCGCGTACGCGATCGCGAGGGAGGGGCCCGCACCGGCGAGGCGGCCGCCGGCGCCGAGGAACAGCCCGGTGCCTATCGCTCCGCCGATCGCGATCATGTTGATGTGGCGGGACTTGAGGTCCTTGCTGTAGCCCTCGTCACCGGCGTCGACATGGCGGGAAGACGCCGGGGCGGGGGCCTCGGTCAAGGTGCGGTCACTCAGGTCACTCATGTATGACTTCGCCTTCGTGGGGGTCGGACGGCAGGTCCGTTCCGCGGCGCAGGGGAGCTGGGTGGTGTCCCCTGTGTCGCGGTCCGGTGAATTTGTCGCCCCAGGAGACCATGAGGGTCCGCCACCCGCCAAAATCGACCCCCTGCGCACCGAAGCCCCCGACGACCATGGAAAGGGGTGTCGGGGGCTTCGTAGGGGCTCGAAAGCGAGGTCAGTCGACGGTATCGGCCGTTGCCGCTTGATCGAGGCGGAAGGCCTCGTTGCCCAGGCCGATGCGGGCGTGCACCTCGGGGCGGCTGCGGCGCAGCACCGCTCCGTAGAGCAGGCCGCCCACGACGGCGGCGCCGATGATGCCGGGCAGGGCCCAGCTCAGTGCGGAGACCTTTTCGGCGCCGACCAGGACGCCGAAGTCCTTGACGGTGTAGGCGGCGATGGCGAGCAGCGCGAGGCCGGCGGCGCCGGCCGCGACGAGGCGCCAGACCTGGGCGCCGGCGGTGCCGCGGCGGACGAAGAAGGCGATGACGGCGAAGGAGGCGGCGGCCATGAGGAGGGTCACGCCGAGGGCGCCGACGCTGCCCATCCAGGTGAACAGGTGCAGGACGGGTGCGGTGGGGTCGCCGGCGGGCATGTCGTCGGTGACGGCGAAGGCGATCACGACGAGCGCGGCGATGCCGGTCTGCAGGAGGGAGCCGGTGCCGGGGGCGCCGGTGCCGGCGTTGGTCCGGCCGAAGGCGGCGGGGAGCAGGCCCTCGCGGCCCATGGCGAAGGCGTAGCGGGCGACCACGTTGTGGAAGCTGAGCATGGCCGCGAACATGCCGGTCACGAAGAGGACGTGCAGGACGTCGGTGAAGGTGGTGCCGAGCCGGCTCTCGGTGAGCTGGAAGAGCAGGCCGGGGCCGGCTTCGGCGGAGGTCTTCACGACCTCGGCGGGGCCGGTGGCGACGGTGAGGGCCCAGGCGCTGAGGGCGAAGAAGAGGGCGACGAAGGCAACCGCGAGGAACATCACCCGGGAGACGACGATGTGCGGCTTGCTGGTCTCCTCGGCGTAGACCGGGGACTGCTCGAAGCCGACGAAGGCGGCGATGCAGAAGCAGAGCGCGGTGCCGAAGCCGGCTCCGCTGAGGGTCTCGGGGTTGAAGGCGTGCAGCGAGAGGCCTTCGGCGCCGGGCTCGGCGAGGGCGGCGATGTCGAAGACGACGACGAGGGCGCACTCGACGAGGAGGAGGACCCCGAGGACCTTGGCGTTGAGGTCGATCTTGAGCCAGCCGAGCGCTCCGGTGACGGCGACGGCGAGCAGGGCCGGTATCCACCAGGCGAGTTCGATCTCCAGGTAGGTGGCGAAGAGGCCGGAGATCTCGAAGCCGAGGATGCCGTAGACCCCGCACTGCATGGCGCTGTACGCGACGAGGGCGACGAGGGAGGCACCAGCGCCGGCGGTGGGGCCGAGGCCGCGGGCGATGTACGCGTAGAAGGCGCCGGCGTTGTGGACGTGCCGGCTCATCTCGGCGTAGCCGATGCTGAAGAGCGCGAGGACGGCGCCGAGGATGACGAAGAGCAGCGGCTGGCCGACGATGCCCATGACCCCGAAGGTCGTGGGCATGACACCGGCGACGACCATCAGGGGCGCGCTGGCGGCGAGTACGGACAGGAGCAGGCCGGCGGTACCGAGGCGGTCGGCGCGCAGGGCGCGGTCCTGGCCCTTGTACGTACGTATCTCTTCCGGGTCCTGGAGCGTGGTGGATCTGCCCGTCGGCATGGCGGCGTCCTTTCGGGAGCGCGGTTCTCTCGGGGAGTGGTGCTCTGGGAGTGCGGTTCTCGGGCGGCGCGGTTCTCTCGGGGGGGCGTGGTTCTCTCGGGGACGGCGTCTTCGCTGTCAGGCGGTGCCGAGCGCGACACTCCGCGCGGCGAGGAAGGCCTTCTGCGGGTCCCGGTCCGGATAGGACCAGGGGGCTCGGGTGGCGTGGCTGCCGATCCGGTGGAAGAGGGCGGCGGCCTCGGCGGGCCGGCCCTCGCAGAGTTTGGCGTGGGCGAGGAAGTTGAGGTCGACCCGGTTGCGGGGGTGGTCGTCGCGCTCCCACTCCAGCCACCAGTCGAAGGCGGAGCGCAGGACCTGGCGGGCGCGGCGGCCGGCCCAGTGGGCGGCCGCCGTCTCGGGGGTGTGGCCGTGGGTGGCGGCGAGGACCCGGTAGCGCTCGGCGTGCGCGACGACGGGGAGCACCGCGAGCGGGGAGTCGGCCGGAGACTCCTCGGCGGCCCAGGCCGCGAAGTCGTAGACCTCGTGGAGCGGGTCCTGGCCGGCGGCGAGGGCGCGTTCGGCGAGCCGGGCGACCATCAGGTGGTGGGCGTGGTGGTGCTCGCGGTGGCGGGCCCGGACCTGGTCGAAGTGGCGGCTGAACTCCTCCTCGCTGCCGAAGGCGCGGGTGAGGAGGAGCAGTCCGAGCCAGGGTGTGGGGTCGGCGGGGAGCAGGGCGGCGGCCCGGCGGCAGGCCTCCTCGGCGGCGGCCGGGGTGCCCTTGTGGCGCAGGGCGGTGAAGACGGTCGCGCAGGCGAGGAGGGTGGCGGCGTCGGCGCTCTCCGGCTCGGCGAGCAGCCATTCCCGGGCCCAGGCGGTGGCCGCCGGGGTCTGGGCGAGGACGACGACGCGGTGGGCCCGGCGGTCCCAGTCGTCGCCGGTTCCGACGAGGAGGGAGCGGGCCCTGGCCCACCGGCCCTGGGTGAACTGGGTGCGGACGTCGACGAGTTCGGCGTCGCAGAGGGCCGGGTCGAAGAGCTGGGCTTCCCGCTTGCGGGCGCGGCCGAGGGGCGGCGGAGGCGGGGACATCCGCGGGTTTCCCTCCAGGACGCAGGCGGACGAAGGTCGGCGGCGGCCGGAAACGCGCGCAGGGCGCACGCGAGCGGTTCGGCCTGGTGGTCGGGGGATCGTGCCGGTGAGCACACCGGTGATCACGCACAGCAAAGCGGTACGCACGCCTCCGAGTCAAGGTCCAGTCCACTGCGTGGCGGGTTTCAACTGCAGTGATGGCGATACGAGTTGGGATGGTTGTACGGGTTCGGGGGATCGTGGCGGCGGCGTCGTAGGGTGACCCCATGACCACCTACGACGATCTTCCTCCCTACCTGCTGGGGTTTCCCGGCCCGCTGCGCGACCAGTTGGTCGCGGCGGTGCTGAGCGGGGCGAAGACCAGCACCACCGGCCTGCTCGCGGACTACGAGGCCCAGGGCGAACCGCTGCCGGAGCCGGGCGCCCGTTCCCTGCTCGTCGATTCCGGGGAGCGAGGGGTGGCGGTGGTGGAGGTGACGGCCGTGGAGGTGCTGCGGCTCGGGGACGTCGGGCTGGCGCACGCGCTCGACGAGGGCGAGGGATTCGCGTCCGTGGCCGAATGGCGTACGGCACACGAGGACTTCTGGCACAGCGAGCCGGTGCGCGCGGCCGTCGGTGACCCGGGGTTCACGGTCGACGACGACACCCTCGTCATCGCGGAGCGGTTCCGGGTCACCGAGCGGCTGGCCTGACGGAACGGTTCGGCCGGGCCCCGCCCTCGCGGCGGGAGCCGGGTCCGTCAGCCGGTCGCCAGGGCCGCGGCGCGGCCCGCCGCGCGCCCCGAGAAGATGCAGCCGCCGAGGAACGTGCCCTCCAGGGCCCGGTAGCCGTGGACGCCGCCGCCGCCGAACCCGGCCGCCTCCCCCGCCGCGTAGAGGCCGGGCAGCGGCTCGCCCGCGCCGGTCAGGACGCGGGAGGAGAGGTCGGTCTCCAGGCCGCCCAGGGACTTGCGGGTCAGGATCGAGAGCCGTACCGCGATCAGCGGCCCGGCGGCGGGGTCCAGGATCCGGTGCGGGGCGGCCGTGCGGATCAGCTTGTCGCCCAGATATCTGCGGGCCCCGTGGATGGCCGTGACCTGCAGGTCCTTGGTGAAGGGGTTGGCGATCTCGCGGTCGCGGGCCACGATCTCGCCCCGGACGGCGGCCTCGTCGAGGAGGTCCTCCTTGGTCACCGCGTTCATCCCGCGGACCAGGGCGGACAGGTCGCGCTCGACGACGAAGTCGGCGCCGTTGTCCATGAAGGCCTTGACCGGGCCGGGTACGGCCTGGCGGGCGCGGGTGATCACGTCACGGATCGACTTGCCGGTCAGGTCCGGGTTCTGCTCGGAGCCGGAGAGCGCGAACTCCTTGCCGATGATCCGCTGGTTGAGCACGAACCAGGTGTGGTCGTGCCCGGTCTTCATGATGTGGTCGAGGGTGCCGAGGGTGTCGAAGCCGGGGAACAGCGGCACCGGCAGCCGCTTGCCCGTCGCGTCCAGCCACAGCGGGGACGGGCCGGGCAGGATGCGGATGCCGTGCCTGGCCCAGATCGGGTTCCAGTTCTCGATGCCCTCGGTGTAGTGCCACATCCGGTCCTTGTTGATGTGGCTGGCGCCGGCGGCCTCCGCGATGCCGAGCATCAGGCCGTCCACGTGCGCCGGAACGCCGGAGAGCATCCGCTGCGGCGGGGTGCCGAGCCGGGCGGGCCACTGGGCGCGCACGAGGTCGTGGTTGCCGCCGATGCCGCCGCTGGTGACGATCACGGCCTGGGCCCGCAGGGAGAACTCCCCGGTGACCTCGCGGCTGCTCGCGGTGCCCCGTACGGCGCCGGAGGGCGCCAGGATCTCGCCCGTCACGGTGTCCAGCGCGCCGGCGGTGGCGGAGAGCCCGGTGACCCGGTGGCGGAAGCCCAGCCGGACCAGGCCGCGGGCCACCCCGGCCCGCACGCGACGCTCGAAGGGTGCGACCAGGCCGGGGCCGGTGCCCCAGGTGATGTGGAAGCGGGGGACGGAGTTCCCGTGGCCGTTGGCGTCGTAGCCGCCGCGCTCCGCCCAGCCGACGACCGGGAAGAAGCGGACGCCCTGGGCGTGCAGCCAGGAGCGCTTCTCGCCGGCCGCGAAGTCGACGTAGGCCTCGGCCCAGCGGCGCGGCCAGGCGTCCTCCTCGCGGTCGAAGCCGGCGGTGCCCAGCCAGTCCTGGAGGGCGAGGGCGTGATTGTCCTTGATCCGCATCCGGCGCTGCTCGGGCGAGTCCACGAAGAACAGGCCGCCGAACGACCAGTGCGCCTGACCGCCGATGGACTGCTCCGGCTCCTGGTCGAGCAGGATGACCTTGCGGCCCGCGTCGACGAGCTCGGCGGTGGCCACGAGGCCCGCGAGCCCGGCTCCGATCACGATCACGTCTGCGTCGTACGTCATGCGGCTACCCGTCCTCCGTCGGTGGTGGGGCAGATCCTTGGCTACGGAGCGGTAACCAGTCAACAGGGGTGGTTGGATGAACCGTGTGAGTGCCGCTGATGAAGTACTTGACGTGGTGGACCGGGACGACCGGGTGACCGGGCAGGCCCCGCGGGGCGAGGTGTACGCCCGGGGGCTGATCCACCGCTGCGTGTTCGTGCAGGCGAGGGACGCGGAGGGGCGGATCTTCGTCCACCGGCGCACCGCCTCGAAGCTCGTCTTCCCCTCGCACTACGACATGTTCGTGGGCGGGGTGCTGGGCGCCGGCGAGACCTACGCGCAGGCCGCGCTGCGGGAGGCCGAGGAGGAGCTGGGGGTACGGGGGCTGCCGCAGCCCACGCCGCTGTTCAAGTTCCTGTACGAGGGCCCGGGCGGGGCCTGGTGGTCGTACGTGCACGAGGTGCGGTGCGAGCTGCCGGTGGCCCCTCAGGTGTCGGAGGTCGACTGGCACACGTACCTCACGCCGGAGGAACTGGACCGGCGGGTCGAGGGCGGGGACTGGGCCTGGGTGCCGGACGGGCTGGAGGCCCACCGGCGGCTGCGCGAGTTCCGGGAGACCGGCCAGTAGATTGGCCGGGTGATCGACTTCGTCAAGGACGTGCGCCTCTGGTTCGCACCCGCGCGGCTGAAGGACGAGGGCGAGACCCCCGACTACCGCTTCTCGCTGGCCAACGAACGGACCTTCCTGGCCTGGATCCGGACCGCGCTGGCCCTGGTGGGCGGCGGCTTCGCCGTCGACCAGTTCCTGCCGGACCTGCGCTGGGGGGTGCGGGTCGGGATGGCCTTCGCGCTGCTCGCGGTGGGTGCGGCCTGTGCGCTGCGGGCGGTGAACCACTGGGTGCGGTGCGAGCGGGCGATGCGGCGGGGCGAGGACCTGCCGCTGTCGCGGTTCCCGGTGGTGCTGAGCCTGGGCGTGGGGCTGGTCGCGGTGACGATGGTGGTGGTCGTGCTGATGGGCTGGACGACGGGGCAGTGAGCGGGTCGGGCACCGACCGCGACGCCGGGCTGCAGCCCGAGCGGACCCGGCTCGCGTGGCGGCGTACGACGCTTGCCGCCTCGGTGGTGGCGGTGCTGGCCCTGCGGCAGGCACTGCGCGGGTCCGGAGCGCCGGTGGAGGTGGCCGGGGCGGCGGTGATCGCGCTGGTGTGGCTGCTGTTCCTGTGGGTGGCGCACCGGCGGATCCGGGCGCTGGCGGCGGACCGGCCGCGGGGGCTCTCACCGCGGGCGGCGCTGGCGGCGGCGGGGTGCACGCTGGCGCTGGCACTGGTCGCCGTGGCGGTGATCCTCTGAGCCCTCGGTCCCTGGTCCCGGCTCCTGGTCCCGGCCCGCGGTCCTGGCTCCCCGGTCGCTCCGGTCGGATGATCGCGGTTTTTGCGCGTCGCCCGGACACAACGGGCGATACCCGGCGATCCGCACTAATCTCGGCGCCATGACGACCCTGCACCACGAACACCCCACGCACCAGCACACGCACGGCGCGGACTGCGGGCACCAGGCGGTTCGGCACGGCGACCACGTCGACTACGCACACGACGGCCATCTGCACCGGGAGCACTCGGGGCACTGGGACGAGTGCGAGCCCACCGGGCACACCGCTCACGACGGCCACGACCACGCGCACGGCGCGGACTGCGGGCACGAGACGGTCCAGCACGGCGACCACGTCGACTACGTGCACGACGGGCACCGGCACGCCGCGCACGACGGGCACTACGACGACCACTGACCGGCGCCACTGACCGCTCCCGCCGACCGGCGCCCTCCCGTACGGGAGGGCGCCGGTCGGCGCGCGGCACCCGCCCTCCCCCGGCGCGGCGACGGCTGGCAGGATGCTGACCGCCCGTCAAAGCGACCCGGGGGAGAGCCCAGATGCCCGTCGAAGAGCCGTACCTCGTCCAGCCCGCGCCGGGGGTGTACGCCTACGTCCAGCCGGACGGCGGCTGGTGCCTCAACAACGCCGGCTTCGTGAGCGACGGAGGCCGGACCCTGCTCATAGACACCGCCGCCACCGAGCGGCGGGCCCTGGCGCTGCGCGAGGCGGTCCTGGCGGCCGGGGTGCCGCTCCCCCGCACCGTGGTGAACACCCACCACCACGGCGACCACACCTACGGCAACGGCGTCTTCGCCCCCGAGGCGCTGATCCTCGGGCACGACAGCGCGCGCACCGAGCAGCTCGCCGCCGGTCACCAGCTGGAGATGATCTGGCCCGCCACCGACTTCGGCGCGATCGACATCACCGCGCCCGATCTCACGTACAGCGACCGGGCCACCGTGCACGTGGGCGGGACGGAGGTGCAGGTCATCCACCCGGGGGTGGCGCACACCACCGGTGACTCGATCGTGTGGCTGCCCCGGCAGCGGGTGGTCTTCACCGGGGACCTGGTCTTCGCCGAGGGGACCCCGTTCCTGGCGATGGGCTCCCTCGCCGGCTCCCTGCGGGCGCTGGAGCTGCTGCGCTCGCTGGACGCGGAGACGGTCGTACCGGGTCACGGCCCCCTGACCGACGCCTCGGCCTACGAGGCCACCGAACGCTACCTGCGGTACGTGGCCGAGCTCGCCCGGGAGGGGCGGGCGAAGGGGCTGACCCCGCTGGAGGTGGCCCGGCAGGCCGACCTCGGGGAGTTCGCCGCATGGCGGGAGAGCGAGCGGCTGGTGGCGAACGTGCACCGGGCCTACGCGGAACTGGCCGGGGAACCGGAAGGCGCGCCGCTGGACATCCTGGCGGTCCTGAAGGACATGACGGTGATGAACGGCGGGACGCCGATCCTCTGTCACGCGTGACATGACTCGGCCGGGCGGAAGGCGTTCTTTCGGCCCGCGCTCTGGACGGCATACCGACTGGTCGGCATGATGGCATGCGGCGGAGCACCGCCGCTTGCTCCTCAGTCCTCACTCCGCACGGAGGTGCGTACCCATGACCTCAGCCCCGGCCGACCCGCGCGGCCTGGATCTGGAGCGGCTGCGCGGTCATCTCGACCGCGTGCGGCCGGGCCTCGTGGCCGGGCCCTTGCGCGGCCGGCTGATCGAAGGCGGCCGGTCGAACCTCACGTACGAGATCACCGACGGGACCGCCCGCTGGGTGGTGCGCCGGCCTCCACTGGGCCACGTACTGGCCACCGCGCACGACATGCGGCGCGAGCACCGGGTCATCGAGGCGCTGCACGGCACGGCCGTGCCGGTGCCCGAGCCGGTGCTGCTGTGCGAGGACGAGGCCGTGCTCGGGGCCCCGTTCTACGTCATGGAGTACGTGGAGGGGGTGCCGTACCGGACGGCCGGCGAGCTCGCCGCCCTCGGCCCGGAGCGCACCCGGCGGGCGGTGCTGGGCCTGGTGGACACCCTCGTCGAGCTGCACGCGGTGGATCCGCAGGCGGTGGGCCTGGGCGACTTCGGCCGGCCGGAGGGGTTCCTCGACCGGCAGCTGCGCCGGTGGGGCAAGCAGCTCGCGGCCTCCCGGGGGCGGGAGCTCGCCGGGATCGACGAGCTGCACGCCACGCTCGGCCGGACCCTGCCCGTCTCCCCCGCCCCGACGGTCGTGCACGGGGACTTCCGGCTGGACAACGTCCTGATCGGCGGCCCGGACGACACGATCCGGGCCGTGCTGGACTGGGAGATGTCCACCCTCGGGGATCCGCTGACCGACCTCGGGCTGCTCGTGATGTACAGCTCCGACCTCGGCCTGACCGCGTCCGCGGTCAGCACGACGAGCGGCGCGCCGGGCCATCCGGCCCCCGCCGAGCTGGTCGAACGGTACGCCGCCCGCTCCGGCCGGGACACCGGGGGCATCGCCTGGTACACGGCCTTCGCCTGGTTCAAGCTCGCGGTGATCCTCGAAGGCATCCACTACCGCTACACGCTCGGGCAGACCGTCGGTGCGGGCTTCGACCGGATCGGCGAGCTGGTGCCGGTCTTCATCGAGCACGGACTGACCACCCTGCAAGAACTCCAGGAAGGCTGAGGCACGCACCCATGGACTTCGCATTCGACGCCCGGACCGAGGAACTCCGCGAGCAGCTGCTCGCGTTCATGGAGGAGTACGTCTACCCGGCGGAGCCCGTCGCCGCCGAGCAACGCGCACGGCTGGCCTCGCCCTGGGACACCCCGGCCGTCTTCGGTGAACTGAAGGCCGAAGCACGCCGCCAGGGCCTGTGGAACCTCTTCTTCGTGGACCAGCACGGCCTGCCCGGCGCGGCGCACGGCGCCGGGCTGACCAACCTCCAGTACGCGCCGCTCGCCGAGATCACCGGCCGCAGTCCGCACCTGGCGCCGATGGCGACCAACTGCGCGGCCCCCGACACCGGGAACATGGAACTGCTCGCGCAGTTCGGCGACGAGGCGCAGAAGAAGCAGTGGCTGGAGCCGCTGCTGGCCGGGGAGATCCGCTCGGCCTTCGCGATGACCGAGCCCGACGTCGCCTCCTCGGACGCGACGAACGTCGAGACGCGGATCGAGCGCGACGGCGACGAGTACGTGGTCACCGGGCGCAAGTGGTTCATCTCCGGGGCGATGAACCCGGACTGCAAGATCTTCATCGTGATGGGCAAGACCGACCCGGAGGGCGCCGATCCGCGCCGCCAGCAGTCGATGATCCTGGTCCCGCGCGACACCCCCGGCGTCGAGGTGCGCCGGGCCATGACGGTCTACGGGTACGAGGACCACGACCACGGCGGCCATGCCGAGGTGGTCTTCGACGGGGCGCGGGTCCCGGCGGCGAACCTGATCGGCGAGGAGGGCAGCGGCTTCGCGATCGCCCAGGCCCGGCTCGGCCCGGGCCGCATCCACCACTGCATGCGGCTGATCGGCATGGCGGAGCGGGCCATCGACCTGATGTGCCGGCGCGCGGTGGACCGTACCGCCTTCGGCAAGCCGCTGGCCGCCCAGGGCGTCGTACAGAACTGGATCGCCGACGCCCGGGTGACGGTGGAGCAGCTGCGGCTGCTGGTGCTGAAGACGGCCTGGCTGATGGACACGGTCGGGAACCGGGGTGCGCACACCGAGATCCAGGCGATCAAGATCGCGACCCCGCGGGCGGTGGTGCGGATCCTCGACGACGCGGTGCAGTTGCACGGTGCGGGCGGGGTGAGCCAGGACTTCCCGCTGGCCGAGCTGTGGGCGGCGGCGCGGACGCTGCGGCTGGCCGACGGACCGGACGAGGTCCACCAGCGGTCGCTGGCGCGGCGGGAGCTGAAGCGCCACATGTAGGGAACGGGGGCCCGTCGGCGCGGCGCGCCGAGACAGAACGGGCCCCGCCCGGCGGGGCGCCCGAGGTGGCGGCCCTGGGTCAGGTGGCGACGGCGCCCGCCGCCGCGTCGATGACCTCGTCCAGGACCTCGCGGGAGCGGAGGAGGTCGCCGATCAGCCGGTCGATCCGCTCCCGCTCGGCGGTCAGTTCGGCCACCAGCCGCGGGGTGGCGCGCACGGACGGGCCGCCGTCCTCGTCCCGCATGCAGGGCAGGATGCGCGCGATCTTCGCGCTGTTCAGGCCGGCCGCGTAGAGCTCCTGGATGCGGATGACACGGTCGACGGCGCGTTCGGAGAACTCCCGGTGACCGCCCGGCGTCCGGTCGGACACGAGTAGTCCCTGGGTCTCGTAGTAGCGCAGCGAGCGCTCGCCGACTCCGGTGCGCGCCGCCAGTTCCCCGATCCGCATGGCCCCCTCAGGTCTTGAATCTGACATCAATGTCAGGTTCTACGGTACCGGCATGACGCAGACACAGCAGGCTCCCGCCACATCCCGTCTCTTCGAATCCGCCCGCCTCGGCGGCCTGGAGCTCCCCAGCCGCCTGGTGATGGCGCCGCTGACGCGCAACCGCGCCGGCTCCGACGGGGTCCCGGGCGAGCTCATGGCCACGTACTACGCCCAGCGCGCCTCGGCCGGTCTGATCATCGCCGAGGGCACCACACCGAACGCGGTCGGCCAGACCTATCCGCACATCCCCGGCATCCACAGCCCGGCGCAGATCGCCGGATGGCGCCGGGTCACCGACGCCGTGCGCGCCGCGGGCGGGCGGATGTTCCTCCAGCTGCAGCACGGCGGCCGGGTCGGCCACCCCGACACCAGCGGGCACGTCCCGCTCGCCCCGTCGGCGGTGCGGTTCCCCGAGCCGCTGCACACGCCCGGCGGGCTGCGGGAGGCCGTCCCGCCCCGGGAGATGACGGCCGAGGACATCAGGGCGACCATCGCCGACTTCGCGGACGCCGCCCGCAACGCCGTCGAGGCGGGCTTCGCCGGTGTGGAGGTGCACTCCGCCAACGGCCACCTGCTCCACCAGTTCCTCTCGCGGAACACCAACCGGCGCACCGACGAGTGGGGCAGGTCCGTCGAGGGGCGGATCCGCTTCACCGTCGAGGTGGTCCGGGCCGTCGCCGCGGCGATCGGAGCCGAGCGGGTCGGCGTACGGATCTCACCCGGGCTGAGCGTCAACGGCATCGAGGAGGGCGACACCGAGGAGATCTATCCGGCACTGGTCAAGGCCCTGGCGGACCTCGGACCGGCCTACCTGCACCAGGTGTACGCCGACCCGGACCAGCCCCGCTTCACGGAGATCCGCCGCGCCTGGCCGGGCACGCTGATCGCCAACCCCCGGCTCTCCCACGAGGAGGTCGCGGCGGACGGCGGACGGCGGCGCGGCGAGCAGCTGCTGGCCGCGGGCGCCGATCTGGTCGCCCTGGGCCGGGGCTTCCTCGCCAACCCCGATTTCGTCGAGCGGCTGCGCACGGGCGCACCCCTCAACGAGATCCGCCCGGAGTTCCTGATGTACGTACAGGGGGCGGAGGGCTACACCGACTACCCCGTCCTGGAGCGGTGACCCGTCAGGGGCGCAGCGCGCGCAGCAGCAGGTCGGCGAGGTGGTCGGCGACCTGCTGCGGGGTGAGGGGGCCGTCCGCCCGGTACCAGGTGGACAGGTGGTGCACGGAGCCGAAGTGGTAGTCGACGACCAGGTCGGCGGGGGTGGCGTCGGAGAACACGCCCGTGCGCTGGCCCTCCTCGACCAGCGCCCGGAACCGCTCGTGGTAGCGCCGGCGCTCCGCCCGGACCTGCTTGAACTTCTCCGGGCTGAGCTGGTGCATCGACCGGAAGAAGATCATCGCGTCGTCGAGGTTCTCGATGGTGGTGACGACCACGTCGGCGGCGGCCGCCCGCAGCCGCTCCTCGACGGGCGCGTCGGAATCGGCCACCGCGTCGAGCCGCTGCTGCTGCAGGCGCAGCATCCGCGCGTACACCTCGTGCAGCAGGTCGTCCTTGGACCCGAAGTAGTGGTAGAGCGCGCCCTTGGTGACGCCGGCCGCCTCGACGATCTCCTGGACCGAGGTGCGGTCGTAGCCGCGCTCGGCGAACAGCCGGGTGGCGACGGCCAGCAGCCGCTGCGGTACCGGGGCTTCGTGCGTGCCTGCGGGCTCCGTGGTCCTGGCCGCCATGGCGCTGACCTTCCCTTCCTGATTCCTGCCTGGTCAGTGCGACCAGCTGTACGACCGTCCGACTGTTTTCAGCCGCGATCGCGCAGTTCCCGTCGCAGGATCTTGCCACTGGTCGTCTTCGGAAGGACAGGCAGGATCTCCACCTGGCGCGGGTATTTGTACGCGGCGATGCGCGCGGCGCAGTAGGCGGACAGTTCCTGCGGCTCCACCGAGGTGCCGGGACGCAGGCTCACGTACGCCTTCACGTTCTCCCCGCGGTACGCGTCCGGTACTCCGACCACCGCGGCCTCGCGGACGGCGGGGTGGGTGTAGAGCACGTCCTCGACCTCCCGCGGCCAGACCTTGAAGCCGGAGGCGCTGATCATGTCCTTCTTGCGGTCGACGACGTAGAGCCAGCCGTCGGGGTCCATGAATCCGACGTCCCCGGTGCGCAGTTCGCCGCCCGGGAAGGCCTCGGCGGTTTCGGCGGGCAGGCCCCAGTAGCCGGGTACCACCTGCGGGCCGCGGACGGCTATCTCGCCGGTCTCGCCGAAGGGGACCTCGGCGCCCTGCTCGTCGAGGATGCGGACGACGGTGTCGGCGCCGGGCAGGCCCACGGAGAGGGTGCCGGAGGCCGGGTCGACGGGGGCTTCGAGGTGCACGGGCACGCTGGCGCAGGGTGCGGTGCACTCGGTCAGGCCGTAGCCGTTGCGGAGGTAGAAGCCGAAGGCGGCGCGCAGGCGTTCGACGAGCGCGGGCGGGAGCGGGGCGCCGCCGGAGGAGATCACCTGGAACGAGGCGAAGTGGTCGGGCGTGACGTCGGGGTGGGCGGCGAGGGCCATGAAGGCGGTGGCCGGGCCGACGGTGTAGGCCGGGCGGTGTTCGAGGAAGGCGTCGAGGACGGTGCCCGCGTCGAAGCGGTGGGCGAGGACCAGGGTGCCGGCGTTGGCGAAGCAGGCGGCGAGCTCGCAGACCATGCCGGTGATGTGGAAGAGGGGCGCGAGGGCGAAGTAGGTGGCGCCCTCGGGCAGGGGGTGGGAGGTGACCTGGCGTGCGGCGTTGTACGTGAGCGCGCCGTGCGGGTTCATGGCGCCCTTGGGGGTGCCGCTGGTGCCGGAGGTGTAGCTGATGAGGGCGGTGTCGGCGGCGGTGAGGGGCGGGCCGTCCGGCGCCGCGTCGCCCCGGCGGGCCACGGTCACGAGGTCGGCAGTGTGCCCTCCGGGCAGGGGGGCCGGGACGGGGCCGGGCTGCTCCGCTGCGGCCGGACCGCGCTGGGCCGGCAGGCCGGGGCGGGCCGGCGAGCTCGACCGGGCCGGCGGGCCGGAGGCGTCCGATTCGGGCTGCGGGCCGAACAGCCGGGGGTCGTTGCGCGTCTGGAAGTCCAGGTCCGAGGCGGTCAGGACGGTCCGCACGGCGCTCTCCCGCGCCGCCCCGGCCAGGTACGCGGTCCACGCGCGGCCGTCGCAGACCAGCGCGGCGGCCCCGGAGTCGCGCAGGACGTGGCGGACCTCGGCCGACTTGTACATCGGGTTGAGCGGGACGACGACGGCCCCGGCCTTCCAGGCGGCGAGGACGGCCAGCACGAAGTGCGGGGTGTTCTGCAGCATGACCGCGACCCGGTCCCCGCGCCGGACGCCCCGCGCGCCGAGGTGACCGGCGACGGAGTCGGAGAGGGCGTCGGCCTCGGCGTAGCCGATCCGGCCGTCGAAGTAGGCCAGCGCGGTGCGCTCCGGCGCCCGGGCGGCGGCCTCGCGGAAGGCGTGCAGCACGGTGGGCGGCGGGGCGACCGGCTCCCGCTGGACCGGCGCGAGCAGCCCGACCCAGGGCCTGGCGGCGTACGAGGAGGTCACCGGGTCTCCCATTTCTGCTGAAGGTGGTTCATACCGCTCAGCCAGCGGTCCGGCTCGGTGGCGCGGGCGGCGTAGAAGTCGGCGACCTCGGGGTGCGGGAGGATCAAGAACCGGCCCTTCTCCATGCCGTCGAACAGTGCGTCCGCGACCGCTTCCGGCTCGATCGCGGTCGGCGCCAGGACGAGTTCGCCCGCCGAGCCCGCGGCGGTCAGCATGTCGGTGCGCACTCCTTGCGGGCAGATGGCGTGGACCTGGACACCGCGGTGGCGGTAGGTCAGCGAGAGCCATTCGGCGAAGGCGAGCGCACCGTGCTTGGTGACACTGTACGGGGCCGCTCCGATCATGGTCAGCAGTCCCGCGGCGGAGACGGTGGACACGAAGCGGCCGGTCCCCCGCTCCAGCCAGTCCGGCAGCAGCAGCCGGGCGGCCCGGACGTGGGCCATGACGTTGGTGTCCCAGGCCGCTTCCCAGACGGCCTCGTCGGCGAACGCGTCGCCGCCCGAGGCGAGTCCGGCGTTGGCGCAGTAGACGTCGACCGTCCCGCCGAGGGCCTCGCGGGCCTCGGCCACGATCGCCGAGGCGTCCCCCGGCACGGCGATCGCCCGGGCCCCGATCGCGCCGGCCACCGAGGCGGCCTTGGCCGGGTCGAGGTCGTTGACCACCACCGTGGCGCCCTCGGCCGCGAAGCGGTGCGCGAGGGCGGCGCCGATGCCGCCGCCCGCGCCGGTGACGACGACTCGCTGGTCCTGGTACGCGTTCACGGGGATCACCTTTCGTGCGGCCGGAGGCCGGATGTCGGGGGCGGACGCCGGATCCCGGATGCCCGGCACGGGTGCCGGACCGGGAGGCCGGATGACGGCAGACTAACCAGTCGGTATGTCCGGGTGGAAGGGGCTGGACTCGTAGCGTGGCCGGATGACGCTGTCGCGACGCGGGGTGCTGGGACTGGCGGGGGCCTTGGGATCAGTGGGTGCCGTGGGGGCGGCGGGCGCTCCAGGGCCGGTCGGTGCCGCCGGAGCGCCACCGGGGGCGGCTCCGGCCCCCGCGCCGCGGGCGGCGGAGCGGGTGCGTACCGGCTTCGAGCGGCTGACCGCGGACGGGTACGGCGTCCTGGCCGGGCAGAAGGTCGGGGTGGTCACCAATCCCACCGGGATCACCGCAGACGCCCGGCACCTGGTCGATGTCCTGCACGCGGACGAACGGGTGGACCTGGTCGCGGTGTTCGGGCCCGAGCACGGCTTCCGCGGGACGGCGCAGGCGGGCGACTCGGAGGGGGCCTCGCGGGATCCGGCGACCGGGCTGCCGGTGTACGACACGTACGACAAGAGCGGGCAGAAGCTCGCGGACGTGTTCACGGCGGCCGGGGTCGACACCGTCGTCTTCGACATCCAGGACGTCGGGGCGCGCTTCTACACGTACATCTGGACCCTGTACGACTGCATGCGCGCGGCCGCGCTCGCCGGCAAGGCGGTGGTGGTGCTGGACCGGCCGAATCCGGTGGGCGGCCGCCGGGCGGCGGGGCCCGTGCTGGAGCGGCCGTACGCGAGCTTCGTGGGCCGGGAGCCGATCGCGCTCGCGCACGGGATGACGGCGGCCGAACTGGCCCTGCTCTTCAACGGCGAGTTCCTGGCCGGCCGTCCGGTGCGGCTGCGGACGGTGGCGATGTCCGGGTGGCGGCGGCAGTCGTTCTTCGGGGAGACCGGGCTGCCCTGGGTGCCGCCGAGCCCGAACATGCCGACCCCGGACACGGCCCTCGCGTACGCCGGCACCTGCCTGTTCGAGGGGACGAACCTGTCCGAGGGGCGCGGGACGACCACACCCTTCGAGGTGGTGGGCGCGGAGGGGATCGACCGGCGGTGGGCGGAGGCGGCGAACGCGCTGGGGCTGCCCGGGGTGTGGTTCCGGGAGGCGTACTTCACGCCGACCTTCTCCAAGCACCTGGGGAAGGTGTGCGGCGGGGTCCGGCTGATCGTCCACGACCGGGAGGCCTTCGATCCGGTACGGGCCGGGATCGGGCTGCTGGTCACCGCGCGGCGGACGTGGAGCGGCTTCGCCTGGCGGACGGACCACTGGATCGACCGGCTGACCGGCTCGGACCGGGTGCGGACCATGGTGGACGCGGGGGCCGGGGTGGAGGAGATCGTGGGCGACTGGGCGGCGGCGCTGGCGCGGTTCGGGGCGACGCGCGAGGGATACCTGCTCTACGAGTGAGCCGACCGTGCCGGGGGGCTGGCCGGGCGGGCGCGTCAGCAGGATGCTGACAGCACCGGAGGCACGGCGTGGAGGGGGACGTCATGGCGGACATCGGCGGCGGGTTCGGGATCGGGGCCGGGACGGCGGCCGGGATCGCGGCGGGGAACGGACTCGGGGCCGCGGCGGGGAACCGCCTCGGGGCCGCGGCCGGGATCGGGATCGGCGTCGGTCCGTACACGGAGCTGACCTTCGACTCCGAAGGGGACGTGGACCGGGTCACGCAGGGTGCGGTGGCCCGGATGGAGGCCACGGACGTGCTGGTCTTCGCGCACGGCTGGAACAGCGACCGGTCCACCGCGACCCGGCTCTACGACCGGTTCTTCGCCCCCTTCCCGGGACTGGTCGGGTCGGGGGTGCGCCTCGGCTACGTGGGCGTCGTGTGGCCCTCGATGCGCTTCTCCGACGAGCCGATACCCGACTTCGACGCACCGGGCGCCCTCGCGGAACCCGGCTTCGGCACGGCCCTGGACCCCCTCACCCGCCGGGCGCTCGGGGAGCTCTGGCCGGGGCGGCAGGCGGAGCTGGACCGGGTGGCGGGACTGCTGGAGGAGCGGCCCGAGTCGGCGGCCGCCTTCATCGAGTTCGGCGCGCTCGTACGGGAGCTGGCGGGCGTGGACGCGGTGCCCGCGGCGGTGGCTCCGGCGGTTCCCGCCCTCTTCACGGACGACGTGCTGGAGGTGTGCCGGGTCCTCGCCCGCGCCCTGGCCACGGCGGGCGCGCAGGCCGACGGCTCGGACCTCGCGGCCCGCGGCCCTGACCTCGCAGTCGCTGGCCCCGACCTCGCGGCCGGTGGCCCGGGCTTCGCTGCCGGCGGCGCCCTGCGCGGTCTGTGGGGCGGCGCCAAGGAGCTGCTGCGACAGGCGGCGTACTACAAGATGAAGAAGCGGGCGGGCGTGGTCGGCGAGCGCGGCCTCGGCCCGGTGCTGGCGCAGCTGGCGGCCGACCGCCCGGCCCTGCGCTTCCACCTGATCGGACACAGCTTCGGGGCGCGGGTGGTGTCCTTCGCGCTGCGCGCCGTGCCGGACGGCGCCCGGTACGTGAAGTCCGTGACCCTGCTCCAGGGAGCCTTCTCCCACTACGCGTTCGCCGACCGGCTGCCGCACGACAGGAGCAACGGCGGCGCCCTGCGCGGCCTCCAGCGGAGGGTCGACGGGCCGGTGGTGGCCTGCCACTCCCCGCACGACTCGGCCCTCAAGCTCTTCTACCCGCTGGCCTCCCGGATGGCAGGGGATTCGGCCGGACTGCTGGGCTTCGACGAACGGTGGGGTGCCATCGGGCACGACGGGGTGCAGGCGGTGCCGGGCGCGCCGCGGCTGAGCCTCGACACCGCCCTGCGCGAGGGGGTGCCCGCGACCGGTTGCGTCAGTGTGGACACGGGCTCGGTGGTCCGCCGCGGCGGTGCCCCCTCGGGGGCGCACAGCGACATCTGCCACGAGGAACTGGCCCGGGTGGTGGTGGCCGCGGGGCGCATGGGGCGCTGAGTTCTGGCCATGTGCCACCCGCACGCCTCGACCGCCCCCGCATGCGCCCGGCCCGGGCAGGGCATGTTGGGCACATCGGCGGAGGTGATGGTGTGATGGCAGGTTTCCGGAGTCTGGCCTACCAGGTGCGCGATGCGCGCAATGACCGGGCCTTGCGGCGCCATTCGCTGCGCCGTTGCCTGGAGCGGTTCGCTCCGTACGGGCACCGGGCCACGTGGTGGCACCTGTGCGACCGGCACGGGATCGCACCCGAGGACCGGGGGGCGGATCCGCTGCGGCTGGTCGCCGCGCTGGAGGAACTGGAGGACGCGCGGGCGGTCTGGCTGGAGTACGAGCGCCAGTTCGCGGAACGGCGCCGCCGGGAGAAGCACGACGGGCTGCGCCGGCCGGAGTGGGCCTGGGGCGGGAGCGGGGACGCCGTGGTGCGGTGCGCGGATCCCGGAGTGCGGCCCGAGGGGGCGCTGGGCGAGGTGCTGCGGCGGCTGGTGCGGGCGCTGGAGTCGGAGCCGGGGACGGCGTGCCCGGTCTGCGGGGACACCGAACTGCGGTGGCCGGCGGTGGCCGCGGTAGGGCCGTGGGAGGGGGCCTGGGCCTGGGACGGGCCGGTGTGCGCGGGCTGCGGGATCGTGGTGCCGAGACCGGCGCTGGCGGAGACGCCCCAGGCCGGGGCGGCGTGACGCCGTTGCTGCTGGCGTCGGTGAACGGTGCCCGGGACGCCGCGGACGGCCCGGCGGTGCCGATGTCCCCGGCGGATCTGGCGGAGTCGGCGCTCGCGGCGGTCGCCGCGGGGGCCGGGGAGGTACTGGTGCACCCGCGGACGCCGTGCGGGCGGGAGAGCCTCTCGCCCCGGGTGGTGGGGCCGGTGCTGGCGGCGATGCGGGGCGCGGGGGTCCACGTACCGCTGTCGGTGCCGGCGGGCATCGGGGCCGAGCCCGATCCGGCGGGGCGGCTGGAGCGGGTGCGCTCGTGGGCGGTGCTGCCGGACCGGGCGGTGGTGCACTTCGGGGAGCCGGGGGCCGGGGAGCTGGCGCAGGCGCTGCTGGCGCGGGGGGTCGCGGTGGACGCCGTGGTGCCGCTGGGCGGACCGGCCGGGCCGGAGCCGATGGCACGGTTCCTGGCCTGGCCGGTGCGCGAACCGGGGCGGGTCCGGCTCGTGGCCGAACTCGCCGCGGCCGATCCGGCGCTGGTGGCCGGGCTGCGCGGGCTGCCGCCGGTGGCGGTGCTGGTGTACGGGCGGGAGGCGGCCGCCTGGCCGGTGCTGCGGCTGGCCGCGCGGTGCGGAACGGGTGCGCGGACCGGCGTGGGAGACGTACTGCACCTGCCGGACGGGCGGCCGGCCCGGTCGAATGCCGAACTGGTGGCGGCGGCCCGGGAACTGACGACGGCTTCCCGCCGACCGGCGCCGCAGGGCGCGGCCGCCCCGGGGGCTACAGCCGCGATCCGGTGAGGCGTTCGCCGAA
This sequence comes from Streptomyces sp. NBC_00207, assembly GCF_045160965.1. NCBI lineage: Bacteria > Bacillati > Actinomycetota > Actinomycetes > Kitasatosporales > Streptomycetaceae > Streptomyces > Streptomyces sp. NBC_00207. The sequence goes on from NZ_CP130715.1 coordinate 2,590,956, forward strand.
GACGTCGTCCGGGTTGGACAGGGCGCAGGTCTTCATCGAGAGGCACCCGCAGCCGATACAGTCCGTCAGGTGGTCGCGCAGCCGGCCGAGCCGCATGATCCGTTGGTCGAGTTCGGTGCGCCAGGCCTCGGAGAGGCGGGCCCAGTCCTCGCGGGTGGGGGTGCGTTCCTCGGGGAGCTGGGCGAGGGCCTCGCGGATGCTGGCCAGCGGGATGCCCACGCGCTGGGCGGCGCGCACGAAGGCGACGCGGCGCAGTGCGTCACGGCTGTAGCGGCGCTGGTTGCCGGAGGTGCGGCGGCTGCTGATCAGACCCTTGGTCTCGTAGAAGTGGAGTGCGGAGACGGCCGCGCCGCTACGGGCGGACAGCTGGCCGACGGTGAGTTCATGGACTTTCTCGGGAATCTGCGGCACCCGGCCGAGCGTAGTCGGAGGTCCGTTGACATACACATGCGGTCCCAGCATGCTGAGCAAGCGCTTATTCGTCCCACAGTTGTCCGTGAGAGGCAGGAGCAGGGCATGGCCGAGCCGAGGGTCTTCACGTCCGCCGAGGAACTGCGCGCCGGGGTCGGCGAGCCGCTCGGTCCCAGCGAGTGGCTGGAGGTGGACCAGAAGAGGATCGACCTCTTCGCGGACGCCACCGGGGATCACCAGTGGATCCACGTGGACCCGGAGCGGGCGGCGGGCGGACCCTTCGGTTCCACCATCGCGCACGGCTATCTGACGCTGTCCCTGCTGCCCAGCCTCGTGCCGCAGATCATGCGGGTCGAGGGCATGCGGATGGGTCTCAACTACGGGACGAACAAGGTCCGTTTCCCCGCGCCGGTACCGGTCGGGTCGCGGCTGCGCGCCACGGCCGTGGTCACGGAGGTCGCGGAGGCGGGCGGCGGCGTGCAGGTCACGGCCACCGTCACGGTCGAGCGCGAGGGCGGCGACAAGCCGGTGTGCGTGGCGGAGTCGGTGTCCCGCTACTACTTCTGAGGGCCCGGCCGCGCGGCCACCATGCGGAGCACGAGGTCGGCGTAGAGCCCGCCGACCTCGTCGGGCGTGCGCTGTCCGGTCACGCTGAACCAGCGGGCCACGTCGATGCACAGCGAGAGCACCGCGAGGGTGGTGCCCGGCACGTCCGGGACGTCGAACTCCCCCGCGGCGACCCCGTCCGCGAGGATCCGGCGGACGGCGGCGTCGCTCTGCCGGCGCAGTGCCACGATTTCGGAGCGGTGCTCCGGAGCGAGAGCATCGAGCTCGTACTGGACCACGCGCGCGGTGGTGTGATGCGCCGCGTGCCACCGTACGAAGGACCGTACGGCGGCATCGAGCCGCTCGGCGGCGCAGCCGGGGGCGTCGGCCGCCGTGCTCAGGATCTCCAGCGCCTTGTCGTGGCCGATCCGGCTGATCCGGTGGAGCAGCTCTTCCTTGGTCTTGTAGTGGATGTAGAGGGCGGCCGGGCTCATGCCGGCCCGGCCCGCGATGTCACGTGTGGTGGTGGCGTGGTATCCGCGCTCGGCGAATGCCTCGACGGCGGCGACGAGCAGCCGCCGCGCGGCGTCGGGGGTGACCTCGGACCACGGCCGGTAGCCGTCTACCGTCTCCTCCGCGCTGCCCATCGCTCGCTCACCTCTTCACCCGTGTGGAAGTGAACACCTTACCGGAGGGTGAGCAAGCGCTTAGCGCACTCGGGCCGACTACTTCGGCGCGAAGGGGTCGTACTCGGCCATGATCTTCTCCATCCTGGCCTGATCCACCCTGCTGACGATCTGGGTGACCTCCTGACGGTCACGGATCACCTTGGCGAGCGTGAAGGCCGAGGTGGTGAGGTACAGGACCGCGATGCCCAGGAAACCGCGCACCCAGCCGTCCACCTCCATGTTGTAGATCCCCACGGCCACGGCGCCGATGGCGATGCCGAAGGAGGCGACGGCCTGGCCGTAGTACGCCCCCGTGTTCTGCTGCTTGACCGGTGTCTCGTTCATGGGTCGAGCATCGGGCGGGACGGGGTCGAGCACATCCGCACGCGTACTCATGCGGATACTCATCCGGCCCCGCCCCTGCGGCGGCCGGCCGGGGCCTCAGAAGGCGGAAACCCCGGTGCGGGCGCGGCCGATGAGCAGTTTCTGGATCTGGCTGGTGCCCTCGTACAGGGTCATCACGCGGGCGTCGCGCAGCAGTTTGCCGGCCGGGTACTCGTCGATGTAGCCGTATCCGCCGTGCACCTGGAGGGCGTTGCTCGCGGCGCGGACGGCGGCCTCGGAGGCGAAGAGCTTGGCGGTGGAGGACTCGGTGGCGAAGGGCTGCCCGCGGTCGATGAGGTCTGCGACCCGCCAGGTCAGCAGTCTGGCCGCGTCCACGTCGACCGAGATGTCGGCGATCAGCTCCTGCACCAGCTGGTGGTGGGCGATCGGCTTGCCGAACTGCTCGCGCTGGGCGGCGTACGAGACGGCCGCGTCCAGCGCCGCCTGCGCGATGCCGACACAGCCGGCGGCGACCGACATCCGGCCCTTGGCGAGGGCGGACATGGCGACCGAGAAGCCCTTGCCCTCGGGGCCGAGCATCGCGGACGCGGGGACGCGGACGCCGTCGAGGGAGAGCTCGGCGGTGGCCTGGCCGCGCAGGCCGAGTTTGCCGTGGATCTCGCGGCGGGTCAGGCCCGGCGTGTCGGTGGGGACGAGGAAGGCGGAGACGCCGCGGTGGCCGGGCTCGTCGCCGGTGCGGGCGAAGAGCAGCACCACATCGGCCCAGGTGCCGTTGGTGATGAACATCTTGCTGCCGTCGAGGACGTACGCGTCCCCCTCGCGCACGGCGCGGGTGGTGAGGCTGCCGGCGTCGGAGCCGGTGCCGGGCTCGGTCAGCCCGAAGCAGCCGAGTGCATCACCGGAGCACAGGCGGGGCAGCCAGGCCCGCTTCTGTTCCTCGTTCCCCCAGGCGGCGATCGTTTTGGCGACCAGGCCCAGGGACACGGAGACGATCCCGCGCACGGCGGAGTCGCCGCGTCCGAGCTCCTCGGTGACCAGGACGTAGGCGAGGTGGTCGCCGCCGGAGCCGCCGTACTCCTCGGGGACGGTCAGGCCGAGGAAGCCGAGCGCGCCCAGCTTCTTGACGATGGCCCGGTCCACGCTCTCGGCCCGGTCCCACGCGGCGGCGTACGGGACGACCTCGCGCTCGGTGAACTCGCGGGCGAGCCGGCGTACGGCGCTCTGTTCCTCACTCAGCTCCAGATTCACCGGGCACCTCCGGGCGTCTCGTCCGGAGCCTTTAACTAGCACCGGTAGTTTATGGCGGCCAGGCCCTACTATGTGGCGCATGGCCAGACCGCGCAAGCCCCTCCTCAGCCGGGACCGCATCGTCGAGGCGGCCGGCGCGCTGGTGGACGCGGAGGGGCTGGAGGCGGTGTCGACGCGTCGGCTCGCGGCCGCGCTCGGCGTCAGCGGGCCCTCGCTCTACAACCACTTCCGCACCAAGGACGAGATCCTGGACGCGGTGGCGGACTCGGTGAGCGCACGGGTCGACTTGTCGATGTTCGACAGCGGCCGCCGGGACTGGCGGGCGGCCCTGCACGCGTGGGCGCACTCGTACCGTGACGCCCTCGCGGACCACCCGAACATCGTGCCGGTGCTGGCCCGCGGGCCGGGGCGCCGCCCGGCCGGACTGCGGCTGGCGGACGCGGTGTTCGGCGCGATGACGGAGGCCGGCTGGCCCCCCTCGCAGGCCACCCGGATCGGCGCGCTGATGCGGTACTTCATCCTGGGCTCGGCGGTGGCCTCGTTCGCCCGGGGTTTCGTGGACGACCGCACGGCATACGACCCGGCGGACTATCCCCACCTGGGCCAGGCCCACCTGCTGGCGGAGCGCGGGCGCGAGGTGGACGAGGGCGCCTTCGAAACCGGTTTGACGGCGCTGCTGGACGGGCTGGCCCTCCAGTACGAGGCGTTGCAGGAGACTGCGTGACACACGGGGACACCCCCGTGATCACCGCGGCGCGGGCCGACGACACGGCGCGCGTGCGCGCCCTGCAGGAGGCGGATCCCGGCCTGGGGGCCCTCGGCGCGGACGGCCTGACGGCGTTGGAGATCGCCGCAACCCGTGGCGCGTACCCGGTGGCCGACGCCCTGCGCAGCCACGGGGCAAGGCTCGCCCGCCATTGCCCCGACGGGCGGACCCCGCTGCTGCCGCGGCGGGGAGATCCGTCGGTCGAGATCCGGGCCGAGGCGGTACGGGCGCTCGTGCTGCTCGACGACCCGCGGGGCGAGGAGGACTGGCCCGGGTCCTGGTCGCTGGACGAGGCACACCGGCACCTGCGGCGGCGGCGAGAGGCGGCGGCCGGCGCGGCCGGCTGAGATCGGCCGCGCCGGTCGGGCGCAGGGCGAAGGCCGGCCGCGGCCAGGGCAAGCGGTGCCGTTAGAAGACGACCAGGGAGCGGCCGCCCTTGCCCGCCAGCATCGCGTCGAACGCGGCCGGGATCCCGTCGAGCGTGATGCGGTCGGTGACCAGGGCGCCGAGGTCGAGACGGCCCGCGCGGACGTGTTCGGCGATCACCGGGAGGTCGCGGGCGGGGTCGCTGTTGCCGTAGACGCAGCCGGTGAGGGTGCGGGCGAAGTGGAAGATCTCCAGGGCGTGAAAGGTGACCTGCTGCTCCTTGCCGCCGATGCCGACGACCGTGGTGCGGCCGCCGCGGCGGGTGGACTCCCAGGCTCCGCGGATGGTCTGCGCCCGGCCGACGCATTCGACGGCGACGTCCGCGCCCTGGCCTGCGGTGAGTGCGCGGATCTGCTGGGCGGTGGTGTCGGAGGCGAGCACGAAGTCGGTGGCCCCGGCCGCGCGCGCCAGCTCCTCCTTGGCCGGGGACACGTCGACGGCGATGATCGGTCCCGCCTGCGCGATCCGGGCGGCCTGCAGCGCGGCCAGCCCGACCCCGCCGACGCCGAAGACGGCCACCGACTCGCCCGGGCGGACCTGGGCGCTGTGGTGGACGGCCCCGTAGCCGGTGAGGACGGCGCAGCCGAGCAGGGCGGCCTCGACCAGCGGGATCCCGGCGGGAGCGGGCAGCACGCAGTTGGCCGCGACGACGGTCTCCTCGGCGAAGGCGGCCACGTTCAGCCCGGGGTGCAGCTCGGTGCCCTGCGCGTCGTGCGCGTAGACCGCCCCGACCCCGGTGAGCGCCTTGGCGCAGAGCCAGACCTCGCCGATCGTGCAGTGGTGGCACTCCCCGCAGGACGGGGCCCAGTTGAGCACCACGCCGTCGCCGGGCGCGACGTGCGTGACGCCCTCCCCGACGGCGAGGACCGTGCCCGCGCCCTCGTGGCCGAGGACGGCGGGCACGGGGACCCGCATGGTGCCGTTGGTGAGCGAGAGGTCGGAGTGGCAGACCCCGGCTGCGGCGAGCCGCACCCGGACCTGCCCGGGGCCGGGATCGGGCAGCACGATCTCCCGTATCTCCAGCGGGGCTCCGACGGCGGGCAGGATGGCGGCGCGGACCATGGTCGTCGTCTCGTCTTTCCGGTGCTGGGGAGGGTGGAGGGGCCGGGGAAGGTGGAGGGGCCCGGGAAGCGGGGGTGTTGCGGGATCAGAACTGCAGGGACTTGGTCTGGAGGTACTCCGCCAGGCCGTGGGTACCCAGCTCACGGCCGACGCCCGACTGCTTGTAGCCGCCGAAGGGCGCGAGGATGTTGTAGCGGCCGCCGTTGATGTCCACCTGCCCGGTGTCCATGCGGCGGGCGAAGGCCGCGGCCGTCTCCTCGTCCGCGGCCCAGACGGCGCCGCCGAGACCGTAGACGGTGCCGTTGGCGATGCGCAGGGCCTCCTCCTCGTCCTCGTAGGCGAGGATCGACAGCACGGGGCCGAAGATCTCCTCCTGGGCGATGGTCATGTCGGGCGTGACGTCGGCGAAGACGGTGGGGGCCACGAAGTAGCCCTGCTCGTGCGGGGCGTCGGGCCCGCCCGCGACGAGGCGCGCGCCTTCCTCCACGCCCTTGGCGATGAAGCCGCGGACGCGTTCGTGCTGCTTCGCGTTGACGACCGGGCCGATGCGGGTGCCCGTCTCGCGGGGGTCGCCGGTGGGGTATTCGGCGACGGCGGCGGCCGCGAGCGAGACGGCCTCCTCGTACTGGTCCCGGTGGACGAGCATCCGGGTGAGCGCGTTGCAGCTCTGGCCGGTGTTGTTCATGACGTGGCCGACGCCTGCCGCGACGGCCGCGGCCAGGTCGGCCCCGGGCAGGATGACATTGGCCGATTTGCCGCCGAGTTCGAGGGCGACGCGCTTGACGGCGGCGCCGGCCGTGGCGCCGATCTTCCTGCCGACGGCGGTCGAGCCGGTGAAGGAGACGAAGTCGACTCCCTCGTGCGCGGCCAGCGCCTGCCCGGCGACCGGACCGGTACCGGTCACCAGGTTGAAGACTCCGGCCGGGATCCCCGCGTCGTGCACGGCCTCGGCGAAGAGCTGTGCGGTCAGCGGGGTGTCCTCGGCCGGCTTGAGGACGAGAGTGCAGCCGGCGGCGAGAGCGGGCGCCACCTTTGCAACGACTTGGTACAGCGGATAGTTCCAGGGCGTGATGGCCCCGACCACGCCGACCGGCTCCAGCAGGACGGTGGAGTTCCCGATCCGCTCCTCGAAGGCGTACGAGGCGGCCATCTCGGCGAAGGAGGAGGTGACGGCGATCGACCCTCCGACGTGGACCGCCTTCGCGAAGAGGAGCGGGGCGCCGAGTTCGGCGGTCACGGTCTCCGTCAACTCGCCCTTGCGGGCCTGCAGTGCGTCGCGGAGTGCGCCGATCAGCGCGGCCCGCTCGGCCGGAGGCGTGGCCGCCCAGCCGGGCAGGGCCGCACGGGCCGCACGTACGGCCGCGTCCACGTCCTCCGCGGTGCCGGCCGGGACCTCGGCGATGACCTGGCCGTCGGCCGGATTGACGACCTCGATCCGGTCGGCTCCGACGGCGGGCCGCCACGCGCCGTCGATGTACATCCCGTCCTGGGCCTTCATGGCATTCCTCCCGAGTACGCACCTGCGCGTGGATCCGACCTCCCCGACACCCTACAAACTAGCGCCGGTAGTTTTTATCGGCCAGTGGTGGCCGCGGGTCAGATGATGCCGAAAAGCATCCCTGCCGCGAGGACGACGAGAGAGGTCAGAGCCGCCCATTTCACGGTGAAGCGGGTGTGGTCGCCGAACTCGACCCTGGCCATGCCCACGAGGACGTAGACGGCCGGAACCAGCGGGCTGGACATGTGCAGCGCCTGCCCGACGAGGGAGGCACGGGCGATCTCCAGCGGGGAGACCCCGTGGGCGGCGCCGGCCTCGGCGAGGACGGGCAGGACGCCGAAGTAGAAGCCGTCGTTGGACATGAAGTAGGTGAGCGGCAGGCTGAGCAGCCCGGTGACCAGCGCCATGTGCGGGCCCATGCCCTCGGGGATGGCACCGACGAGCCAGTCGGCCATGTGCTTGACCATGCCGGTGCCGGTGAGGACGCCGGTGAAGACGGCGGCGGCGAAGACCATGCCGGCGACGTTCAGGACGTTGTCGGCGTGGGCCGCGATCCGGGCCTTCTGGTCGGGCATGTGCGGGAAGTTGACGGTGAGGGCGAGGGCCGCGCCGAGCAGGAACAGCACCGGGATGGGCAGCAGCTCCATGATCATGGCGGTGAGCAGCGCGACGGTGAGACCTGCGTTGAACCAGTAGAGGCGCGGGCGCAGGGTGGGGCGCTGCGGGTCGAGGCCCTGGAAGCCGTCTCCCTCGCCGGGCGGGGTGGCGGACGCGTGGCCGCCGGTGGCCACGGCGGCCGCGGAGGCCTCCGCGGACCCGGACCCGGAGCCGGGGTCGGGGTCGGAGCCGGACTCCGAACCGGCGCCAGAACCGGAACCGGACTCGGGGGCGGGGGCGCCGCCGGTGCGCAGGCCGGACCCGGCCGTGACGAGGGAGGCGGCGGACTCCGGCTCCGACTCCGCCTCCGGCACCTCTCCGGGAATGACGAGGAGGCCGACCCGGCGGCGCTCCTTGATGCCGAGGACGTACGCCAGGACGAACACGAAGAGCAGGCCCACCGCGAGGGCCGGGATCATCGGGACGAAGATGTCGGCGGCGTCGAGCTTGAGGGCGGTGGCGGCGCGCGCCGTGGGGCCGCCCCAGGGCAGGGTGTTCATGACGCCGTTGGCCGTGGCCGCCACGCCCGTCATGACCACCAGGCTCAGGCCGAGGCGCTTGTAGAGCGGATACATGGCCGAAACGGTGATCATGAAGGTGGTGGATCCGTCGCCGTCGAGCGAGACGATCGCGGCGAGGACGGCGGTACCGACCACCACCCGCATCGGGTCCGCCTTGCAGAAGCGCAGGATGCCGCGAACGATCGGATCGAAGAGGCCGACGTCGATCATCACGCCGAAGTAGACGATGGCGAACATCAGCATGGCGGCGGTCGGTGCGAGCTTGCCGACGCCATCGATGACGTAGTCGCCGAGGTGCGCGCCCTTGCCTGCGAACACGCAGAAGAGTGCGGGGATGAGGACGAGCGCCGCGATGGGCGACATTTTCTTCATCATGATCAGGACCAGGAAGGTCGCGATCATGGCGAAGCCGAGGAAGGTCAGCATGGGGGGAAGGTAGGTGCCGCCTCCGGGGGCCAACAAGACGTCTGCGCGTGAGCAATACGAGCAAAACCCCAGCTCAGGGCAGGGGTGTGAGTTCGACGGGGAAACCGTTGAGCACCGCCGTGCCGGACAGTCGGTCGAGCCGGGTGCCGTTGAGCAGCTGGTTGACGTTGACACCGGGCGCGGCGGAGGCCACCGCGAGCCGGGAGCCGGCACGGTCGTGGCCCCAGCCGTGCGGGAGGCTCACCACGCCGGTGCGGACGGTGTCCGTGACCTCCACCGGCACCTCCACGCTCCCGCCCTCGGCGGTGACCCGGGCCCGGCCGCCGTCGGTGAGGCCCAGCCGGTCGGCGTCCTGCGGGTGGACCTGCAGGGTGCAGCGGTTGGAACCTCCATTGAGGGCCGGAACGTTGTGCAACCAGCTGTTGTTGGACCGCAGGTGGCGGCGGCCCACGAGCACCAGGGTGGCGGGGCGGTCGGCGAGCGCCGCGCGCAGCCTGGGGAGCTCGGCCGCGATCGGGTCCGGGAGCAGCTCGATCCTGCCGCTGCGGGTCCTCAGTACGCCCGGGAGCCGGGGCTGCAGCGGGCCCAGGTCGATGCCGTGCGGGTGCGCGAGCAGCCGCTCCAGGCTGAGCTCCCCCTCGGCCGCCGCTCCGAACCGGTCTCCGTACGGCCCGAGTCGGAGCATCAGGTCGAGCCGGCGCTCGGGGCCGCTCTCACCGGTGAGGAGGCCGGCGAGGCGCGCCGGGTCCTGCCCGTGGAGGGGAGAGCGCGGGTCGGCGGTCTCCTTGGCGAGGGCGCCCTGAACGGCCAGCTCGTCGACGGCCTCCGGTCCGGCCGAGCCGTGCATGCCGGAGACGGCCAGGACGAGGCGCGCGTGGATTTCGCACTCGTCGAGGCGGCCGGCTTCGAGGGGGACGGCGGCACGCGTGTAGCGCACCTGGTTGCGGACGGCGAAGCCGTTGAAGGCGAAGTCGTGGTGTGCGCTCTGCGAGGGCGGCGGCGGGGGCAGGACGACGTGGGCGTGGCGTGAGGTCTCGTTCAGGTACGGGTCGACGGAGACCATGAAGTCGAGGCCGGCCAGCGCCCGGTCGAGCCGGTCGCCGTCGGGTGCGGACAGGACGGGATTCGCGGCGATGGCGATCAGGGCGCGGATCCGCCCCTCCCCCGGCGTCTCGATCTCCTCGGCCAGGGCGGCGGTGGGCAGTTCGCTCTTGACCTCGGGGTGACCGCTGACCCGGCTGTGCCAGCGGCCGACGGCGAACCCCTTGCCGGGCCCGGCGGGGCGGGGCCTCGGGCCGGCGGCCGGGAGCGGGAAGAGTGCTCCGCCCGGCCGGTCGAGGTTGCCGGTGAGGATGTTCAGTACGTCGACCAGCCAGCTGGCCGGCGTGCCGTGCTCGACGGTGCAACTGCCGATACGTCCGTACACGGCGGCGGTGGGCGCGGCCGCGAGCTCGCGGGCGAGGGTGCGGATCTCGTCGGCCGGGAGGTCGCAGGCGGGGGCCACGGCCTCAGGAGTGAAACTCCCGAGCGCGGCGGGGAGTTCCCCGAGTCCTTCGGTCCATTCTTCGAGCACGCCGGGGGCGGCGAGCTTCTCGGCGAGCAGCGTGTGCGCGAGGGCGGCGAGCAGCAGCGCGTCGCTGCCGGGGCGCGGCGCGAGGTGGCGGTCGGCGAGCGCGGCGGTACGGGTGCGGCGCGGGTCGACGACGACCAGGGTGCCGCCGCGGGCGCGCAGCGCCTTGAGCTTGCCGGGGAAGTCGGGGGCGGTGCACAGGGAGCCGTTGGACTCGAGCGGGTTGGCGCCCAGGAGCAGCAGGAAGTCGGTCCGGTCGAGGTCGGGCACCGGGATGGCGAAGGGGTCGCCGAAGAGCAGCCCGCTGGAGACGTGCTTGGGCATCTGGTCGAGGGTGCTGGCGGTGAAGAGGTTGCGGGTGCCCAGGGCCTTGAGGAGCAGCGGCGGGTAGAGGGCGCCCGCCATGGTGTGGACGTTCGGGTTGCCGAGGACCACGCCGACCGACTGGGGCCCGTGCTCCCGGACGAGTGCGGGCACGGCGGCGGCGATGGCGTCGTAGGCCTCCTCCCAGGTCGCCTCCTGCAGTCGGCCGTCGCGGCGGACGAGGGGGGTGCGCAGTCGGTCGGGGTCGGCGTCGAGCTGTCCGAAGGCGGCGCCCTTGGGGCAGATGAAGCCCTTGCTGAACACGTCGTCACGGTCACCGCGGGCGCCGGTGACCGCGGCGCCTTCAATCGTCAGGGTGAGGCCGCAGGTGGCTTCGCAGAGGGGGCAGATGCGCAGGGCGGTGCGGGGCATGGGCCCTCCATGGGCGGCAGGCTGCGGCACGGGCACGCGGGGCACACCGAGCATACCGACCGGTAGGGACGGAGGGGAGGGGCGTGCGGGACCGAGTACGGGCGGGGAGGGGGCAGGCGGGGAAGGACCGACGGGGAGGGGGCGGGCGGGGAGGCGTCAGTCCAGTACGCGGGCCAGGTAGGCGTGCATCATCGCGCGGGTCTCGGCGACGATGTCGGGATCCCCGGCCGGGTCGGTCCGGAAGGCCAGCTGGATGAGGGCGTCGGTGGCCTCGACGGCCACGAGGACAGCCCGTTCCAGGGTGGCGTCGGGGGTCAGGCCGAGGTGCGTGGAGAGCAGTTCGGTCAGGCGGACGGCGACCTGGTGGTTGGGGTCGGCCTCCGGGCCCTCGGGCGGCGGCGCGGGGACTCCGAAGTCGACGAGCGCGAACCCGGGGACGCTGCGCTTCATCGCCAGGTACTCGTCCAGTACGGCGTCCACGACCGGCCGCCAGTGGGTGGCCGGGAGGCCGGCGAGCCGGTCCGCGATGCCGTCGGCGTAGCGGTCGAGGTTGCGGTGGGCGAGGGCGATCGCCATGGCCCGCTTGTTGCCGAAGAAGCGGTAGACGGAGCCGATCGGCACTCCGGCGCGCAGGGCTACGGCGCGGGTGCTGAGGTTCTCGTACCCGGTCTCGTCCAGCAGCTCGGCGCAGGCGTCGAGGATCCGGGCGAGCCGGTCGGTGCTGCGCTGCTGGACGGGCGTGCGGCGCAGTGAGTGGGCGGGAGGCACGGGGTCCATCATGCCGCTCCTCGGTTCCGGGGTCGGCGGGGGCCTCAGTTCAGCAGGAGGCTGAGGCCGCCGACGGTGTACGTGATCATCAGCGCGAGCAGTGGCAGTTGTCCAGCCACCGCCTTGGCGGGCGGGAAGAGGCGTACGGAGCGGTCGTGTGCGGCGACCACGCCGAGCACGTGCCCGGTGACGACGGCGATGACCTGGAGGGCGGCGAGGGCCCCGGGACCCAGTGGCGAGGCGGGTTCGGGGGCGTTGTCAGTGCCCAATGCCATGCTTACTGTGCGTGGTCCTTCGACTACCAGGAGGGAGAAGTAGTGGGCGATGAGATAGCCGAGTGCGATCGGTACGAGTGAGTGCGCGAAGGCGGTCAGCGGGCCGGGGTGCGGCCCGCTGACGAGGCGGGTGGCCGCCGCGCACAGGCAGTACAGGGTGGCGACGAGGGCGATGGAGGCGAGCAGTCCGAGTGTGGCCGCGGGGGTGCGGCCGAGGGGGGAGGTCTGTAGGGCGTTGATCCAGGAGGGGCTGTCGGAGAAGCCGTCGTAGGCGGTGGAGCCGAGCAGGACGCAGACGGTGGCGACGAGTCCGGGCCGCTCGGGCGTCGCGTCGAGTCCGTGGAAGGGGTTGCGGAGGACCAGGCGGCCGTCGCTGCGGCGGCCGAGGGGGGAGAGCCGGGCGAGGAGGGCGGAGTACGCCTCGAAGGCGTCTCCGTCGTCGAACCAGTGCTCGCCGTAGCGGGCGGCGAGTAGCAGCTGGGCGGTTGCGTAGGTGGCGAGGGCGATCAGGAGGGTGGTGGTGGATGCGGGATCAGGAGCGACGAGCTCGAGCCAGGTGAAGCCGAACAGGCCGACCGCGGCCGGCCATTGCCCCAGCCGGGCGGGGAGGGGCCGGCCGGGGTGAGGGCGACCGGGGTCGGGGCGGCGCAGGACTCGGGAGAGCAGGCGGTGCAGGGTGCGGAGCGGGTTGAGCAGGCGCCAGACGGGGCCGAGCAGGAGGGAGGCGGGCACGAGTCCGACCCAGAGAAGGACGTAGACGGCGCCGGGAGCGGGGTTGTCCGCGGGGTCGTCGGGACCGAGGAGGAGGTGGAGCAGGACGGCGAGTGCGGCGGCGAGTCCCAGTCCGCGCAGGGTGGTTCGGGTGGCCGGCGCGTCGGCCACCCGCTGGAGGACGGCGGGCAGGGCGAGGCCTGAGCGGTCGCCGCGGAAGCGGGAGGTGGACCAGAGGAGGCCGAGCGCGAGGAAGGAGACGAACAGTGCGGTGAAGGCACCGGCGAAGGCGTAGAAGGGAGAGATCGGCAGATCGTGCTGCGAGCCGATCCCGTGCGCGAGCGCGGTGAGCGGATCGGCCGGGTGAAGGACCACGCCCTGACCGACCCCACCACCGACCGCGCCTGGGTCGGGGCCCGGACCGACGGGGCTCACCACCGGCCTGCCAGGGGCGCCGTCCCGCCACGGACGTGCCCTGAGAGGCCTGGCGCCGCGGACTCGGGCCCGAGTCCGGGGAGCCGGGCGAGGCTGCCGCGGGGTGGATCCCGTCGGACCGCTCCCCCGCCGGGGGCGGCGGGAACGCCGGCGGCCTCGCGGCCGGCGCCTCGGCCTCGACGGGCGCAGGGACCGGACCCCTGGGCGAAGTGGGCGGAAGGCGCGGCGCATCGGCACCGTTGGTCCTGGTCCTGGTCCTGGTGGCCTGTCCGGGGCAGCGCGGCCAGGGGCAGCGCGGCCAGGGGCAGCGCGGCCAGCGGCAGCGCGGCCAGCGGCAGCGCGGCCAGCGGCAGCGCGGCCAGCGGCAGCGCGGCCAGCGGCAGCGCGGCCAGCGGCAGCGCGGCCAGCGGCAGCGCGGCCAGGGGCAGCGCGGCCAGCGGCAGCGGATTCATCGGACGAGGAGTTGGGTCAGGACGAGGTTGGACTCGTGGGTTTCGACCTCGAAGAGGCCCGTGCGGTCTGCTGTCAGGATCAGGGTGGCCTCCTGGCCTGCCGGCAGGGCGAGTTCCTTGTCGTAGCCGTGGACGTGCAGGGTGTCCGCCCGGTCGCTCGTCACCCGCAGGGCGACACGTTCCCCGCGCCGCAGCTCGGTGCGGGCGGGGGCGGGGCTGACCTTGCCGTCCCGGACGGTGATGGTGACCGTCCGGTCGGCCTGCTGCTGGTCTGGTGGCTTCGGCGCGGCCTCGGTCTCACCGTGGCCGTGGCCCGCGGAGGAGCCCGGGGCGGCGGTGAGCTGGGTCGTGGCCTGCACCGGCTTGCCGGACACCGCCCAGGCGGTGTGGTCGTCCGCGTAGAGGCGGACGGTCAGGGTGTGCGCGCCCTCGGGGACCTGCGTGGCGGGCAGGTGGAACCACGGGCCGTACAGCCGGGCCAGCTTGCGTCCGTCGAGCTCCAGGTGGGCGTGGCCGGCGCCTGGGAGGGCGGCGCCGCCGGTGCTGTCGGGGGTGAAGCGGTAGTTCTTCACCGCCAGTTGGAGGTTCCAGCCGTCCTCGGAGTCCGGGCGGACCGTCAGCTGGACCTCCGGCGCGCCCTGCGCCGGGACCTCGCGGAGCCGGTGGCCGGCGCCGTCGTCCGCGGTGAGCAGGGTGCCCACGCTGCCGGAGGCCTGCTCGTGGCTGGTGCCGGGCTTGTGGTGGGTGGTGGCCCGCCCGCCGCAGCCCGTCGCCGCGCCGCACGCCAGGAGCAGGGCGAGGGCGAGCAGGGCCGCGCTGCGGGCGGCCCGGCGGGGCCTGCGGGCCGCGCGGGGCGGCGTACGGCAGGCATCGCACCGGATGTCGTCGTCGGGGCGGCCGGTCACGGCTGGCCTCCTGTGGTGTGGTCGCTCGTCAAGGCCGGGGCGGCGGTCACGGGGCCAGGGCCGGAGTTGCCGGGGCCGCCTGGGTTCGGCGTGCCGCCGCACGGACGGGCGGCTTCGCGTGGTCGTGGCGTCCTGGGACCGCCCGGGGCATCCGGGGCGGCGGTCACGGGGCCGGGTCCGGGGTTGCCGGGGGTTCGGGGACTGCCGCGTGGAGGGCCGGGGCGGGGCCGACGGGGACCGGGGCGCGGTCGCCTGCGGGGTCGCCGCCCGGGCCGGACGGGCGGGCCGGGGCGCCCGGGCGGGCCGAGGCGACGACCGCCCACAGGACCCAGACGACGGCCACCAGGGCCCGTACCCAGGCGGGGCTCAGGGGGGTCCAGGGGATCATCAGGACGGCCTTGTCGAAGGCGTCCAGCAGGGTGAGCCCGGCCAGCAGCAGGGTCAGGCGGGCCAGCCAGGGGCGGCTGGGGCGCAGCGCGAGGCCGACGCCCGTCCACCACAGGCCGAGCAGGAGGAGGGCCAGGGCCGGGACGAAGGTGGCGGTCAGCCCTGTCGTGGAGCCGGCCACGTCCAGGGCCAGGCCCGCCAGGCCGAGGAGCGAGGCGGCCGTGCCCAGGCGCGAGCCGCGCAGGCGGCGCCACCACAGGACCCCGCCGACCAGCAGCAGGACGGCCGCGACGGCGAGCGCGAGCTGGGTTTCCACCCGTTCCAGGCCGCGCGCGCCGTACCAGTCGCAGCCGGCCGGGAGTTTGCGTGCCTGGACGTTGTAGTCGGCGCAGACGAGGAGCTGGACGAGCTTGACCGGTTCGCCGACCAGCCGCGCCGACGCCCCCGAGACGGCGCCCCGGCGGTCACCGCACTGCGGGACCGTGCCGGGGGTGGAGCCGTCGGGGCCGTCCTGCCAGCAGTTGCCGCGGCCCTGCCCGTCCCACCACACGTCCATGCCGTTGGGGCGGGAGGCGCCGGATTTGTCCTTGCCCATGACGTTCCCGGCGTACCGGTTGTGGTGGGAGGTGTCCGTCTGCTTCGACCACTCCTCCTCGCCCCGGATGAAGGCGGGGACCGCGCTGAGGAAGAAGCCCGCGCGCCGGTGCCCGTACACCCAGTTGTCCTCGTACAGGTTCCAGTTGCCGCCCGCGGTGATGATGCCGGTGCCGGGCGGCATGGAGATCTGCGGGCAGACGACGCCGCGTTCGTAGCCGCGCTCGATCGGCGGCTTGGCGCAGGTGCCGTCGGCGACGTGGTGGTAGTAGTCCTGGTTGTTGTCGTGGATCAGGTTCCGCTCGAACTTGGCGTGGTTCTGCGGGAGCCCGGGGTGGCCGGGGAAGGCGCTGTCCATCGAGGCGCCGCCCATGTTCTGATCGAACTCGTTGTCGTGGACCCAGACCGAGTCACCCGCGGTGCCGGAGTATCCGACCATGTTGTGGTGGCTGCGGCAGCCGGTGATCTCGATGGAGTAGCGGGGGACGTCGTAGCCGCGGCCGTCGTTGATGTTCGAGGCGCTGCCCGGGTAGATGCCGGAGTCGCCGTTCCCGTACGACTCGCAGTTCTTGTAGAGCCCGTGGTCGCTGGCGAAGGTCAGGAAGCCGTACTCGTCGTTCCAGCGGGTCAGCACGTCGTCGATGACGAAGCCGTCGCCCGCGAGCACGTAGAGCGAGTTGAAGGTGGTGCGCTGGGCGGTGAAGTTGCGGAAGTAGATGCCGTTGGACTTGTCGGCGCGGATGGCGTTCAGCTTCTGGTACTTGGCGTCGACGACCACGTCCAGCCGTGTCGCGCCCGTGCCCTCGATCTGCAGGTTCGTCTTGCCGAGGATCGCGACGAGGTTCTGGTTGTGCCGGCACTGCACCTGCTGCTCGTACGACAGGATCTGGTAGCCGAGCGAGGACTGGGGGGCCTTCAGCGCGGCGCACTCCCCCGTCGGCTTCGGGAGCGAGGGCTCCTCCTCGTACAGGCCGGGGAGGATCGCGATGTTCATCCCGGGCCGGTCGACGGCGTCGACGGCCTCCTGGAGGTGGCGGTAGCCGCTCTTCTCGCACCGCTCGTACAGGGCGAGGTTGCGCTGCCTGAGCTCGTCGGGAAAGGCGGATATCCGGCGTTCGAAGGCGGGCCGGTCGGTCTTGCAGACGACCAGGTCGGGCTCGGCCTTGCGGTATTCCGGTACGGATCCGGAGCCGTCCGGGAGGGTGACCGGGCGCTCCTCGTGCGCGCGGGCGGCGGGCGCGGCGGCGAAGAGGGTCAGGAGGGCAAGGAGGGCGGCGAGGAGCGCCGCCGGCACGGCAGGGAACCTGCGGGTCCACGACATGCGCGTGAGAGTAGAGCAATGTTCATCTTTTGGGATCCCCTCCTGCGCGAATCCGGCTCAGGTCTGCGTGAATCCGCCCCGGCCTGCCCGCATCCGTCCCGGGTTCCGGATTCCGGGTCCCGCCCCGCCCCGGCCCGCCCCGGCCCGCCGCCCGGCCTTCCGCCACCCCCAGGCCCCAAGACCCCGTTGACGCGCGGGCCGCGGAATCCTACTGTCGACCATAGGATTCCTTCGACGGAGCGGGAGCAGCACATGAGCGAGCAGGCCGGCAGCGAGCAGGCCAGGAAGACGGCAGAGGGACTGGAGTACCTCACCGGCTTCGGCAACGAGCACAGCTCGGAGGCCGTCCCCGGCGCCCTCCCGCTCGGCCGGAACTCGCCCCAGCGCGCACCCCTCGGCCTCTACGCCGAGCAGCTCAGCGGCAGCGCCTTCACCGAGCCCCGCACCCACAACCGCCGCTCGTGGCTCTACCGGATCCGCCCCTCGGCCGCGCACCCGCCCTTCACCCGGATCGACAACGGGGCCCTGCGCACCGCGCCCTTCACCGAGGCCGCGGACCCGAACCGGCTCCGCTGGAACCCGCTGCCCGACCCGGCCCCCGGCACCGACTTCCTGTCCGGCCTGTGGACCCTCGGCGGCAACGGCGACGCGGCCCAGCGCGCCGGCATGGCCATCCACCTCTACTCCGCCAACACCTCCATGACGGACCGGGTGTTCAGCGACTCCGACGGCGAACTGCTGATCGTCCCCGAGCGCGGCGGACTGCTCCTGCGCACCGAGCTCGGCCTGCTCGCCGCCCGCCCGGGCGACGTGGCGCTCATCCCGCGCGGGGTCCGCTTCCGCGTCGAGCTGCTGGACGCCGACGCCCGCGGCTACGTCTGCGAGAACTACGGCCAGCCCTTCGAGCTGCCGAACCTGGGCCCGATCGGCGCCAACGGCCTCGCCGCCGCACGGGACTTCCAGGCCCCGGTGGCCGCGTACGAGGACGTCGAGCGCCCGACCGAGGTGATCAACAAGTTCTGCGGCAACCTCTGGTCGGCCACCTACGACCACTCCCCGCTCGACGTGGTCGCCTGGCACGGCAGCCACGTCCCGTACGTCTACGACCTGCACCGCTTCAACGTCCTGGGCTCGATCAGCTACGACCACCCCGACCCGTCGATCTTCACGGTCCTGACCTCGCCCTCCGACACCCCGGGCCTGGCGGGTGTGGACTTCGTGGTCTTCGCGCCGCGCTGGCTGGTCGGCGAGGACACCTTCCGCCCGCCCTACTTCCACCGCAACGTGATGAGCGAGTACATGGGCCTCATCGAGGGCGCCTACGACGCCAAGGCCGAGGGTTTCGTCCCCGGCGGCGGCTCGCTCCACAACATGATGTCCGCGCACGGCCCCGACCGGGAGACCTTCGACCGGGCGAGCGCCGCCGAGCTGAAGCCGCAGAAGATCGACGACGGCCTGGCCTTCATGTTCGAGACCCGCTGGCCGATCACCGCCACCGCCCAGGCGGCCGGCGCCGATCACCTCCAGCGCGGCTACGACGACGTGTGGCAGGGTCTGCAGCGCCACTTCCGCGCCTGACCTGCACTGCATACCCTGCAGGCGCTGCACGTCACCCCCTGTCCAGCCGTTCGGAGATCCACCCGTGACCGCCTTCGCCCCCGACTCGCTGGTACTGAACCGGAAGCTGCCGCTCTGGTATCAGGTGTCGCAGTCACTGCGCGCCTCGATACTGGGGCGCACTCCGGACGCCTCGCTGCGCCTGCCCACCGAGGAGCAGCTGGCCGAGCACTACGGGGTGAGCGTGCTGACCATGCGGCAGGCCCTCAAGGAGCTGGAGGGCGAGGGCCTGATCAGCCGGCACCGGCGGCGCGGCACGTTCATCGAGCCGGGCGCGCTGCGCAGCGCCCCGGTCCGGCTGCTGGGCTCGGTCGACGCGATCGTGGCCCAGCAGTCGGGTGATCGCACGACGATCCTCGGCCACGGGCGCACACCCGTGGCCGGGGAGCTGCTGGAGCACTTCCCTGCCACGCCCGAGGTGGTCACGTACCGAAGGCTGCGCCGCGACCGGGAGAGCGGCGAGCCGACCAACTGGGCCGAGAACGCGGTGCTTCCGGAATTCGCCGAGGCGGTGGACCTCGCCGATCTGGAGCGCTGGCCGATGACCAAGGTGCTGCGGGACGTCGTGGGCGTCCGCATCAGCCGCATCACGGACACGGTCGAGGCCCGGCTGGCCGACCCGGAGACGGCCGAGCTGCTCCAGGTTCCGCTGCTCAGCCCGATCCTGCACTACACGGGCGTGACGTACGACGAGGACGGCCGGGTGGTGGACGTGGCGCGGATCCGCTACCGCGGCGACCGTTTCTCCTTCACCGTGACGGTCGACGCCCACTGACGAAGCCCGTCGCCGGCGGCCGTGAGGCCTACTTCTCGTCGGCCTCCGTGGTGCGCTCGCCCTCCGCCTGGGACGGCGTGGTCCGCATCGTCTGGGGGTGCCGCTCCTTGCGCTGCTTGTCGTCCATGTCCTCGTCGAGGCGCTCGCCCTCGGCCTGCGACGGAGTCGAGTATTCGTCGTACTGGCTCATGACCGTCTCCTCGGTCGATCCCGTACGCATGTGTCACGTATGTGTCACTTATGCGTACATAAGGAGCGTAACGCTTCGGCCTGGACGCAGCCCGGCCATCGGATCCCGTCGCTACCATCGGCGGCGTGAGCGAAGACGTACCGCTGCTGGACGATCTGATGCCCTGGGCCGTGGGCGGCCTGCGCCTGGGCCGGGACTGGGTGGCCGCGCCCGATCCGGCGGCCCTGCGCGCCCGCTGGGCCGCCTTGACCGGCTCCGAAGGGGCCGAGCGGGAGCTGCTGTTCCGCCCGAGCCGCGTCCGCACGCCCGCCGCCGGGGCGGCCGCGCTGCCGGGTCAGCGCTCGGCGGCCACGGCCCGTTTCGCCGACGCGCCCGGCCCCTGCCCCGACCCCGTACGGGTGCTCCGCGAGCCCTTCGACGAACAGTGGCTCCTGCCCGACCAGCGGCTGATCGACTCGGCCCGGCCGGAGCTCTGGCGGGTCCGGGACGAGCATCAGGTGTTCCTCGTCGAGACCCCCGACCCGCTGGTCACCGCGCACCTCCCGGCCGGCCGGCTCGGCCGGATCCGCCCGCTGCACCGGCGCCCCGGCGGCGCGGAGCCCAATCTCGCCCCCGGCCTGCTGCCCCTGCTGGGCGAGCGCTACGGCGGCTGGGCCACCCCCGAGGACTTCCTGTGCTGGGTCCTCGCCGCGGGCCGCCCGGGGCCGCGCGGCCACGAGGTCCCGCTCGCCGCCGACCCCGCACGCTGGCGGGCCGGGCTGGAGCTTGGGCACCGGCTGCTCACCGTCCAGCTGCGCGGGGCGCGGGGCGGTGAGCCGCCGCGGCTGCCGGGCGGACGGCGCCCGTACGTCCGCTCGGCGGTGGGGGCGTGGCCGCAGGGGCTCGCGTACGACGCCGACAGCGAGACGCTGAGCCTCGGGGGCGGGACGGTCTCCCCCGTGCCGGCCGGGGCCTGGGAGTACGAGGCGCAGGGCGTGCGGGTGCTGGAGGCCTGGTTCGCCGCGCGCACCGCGCACCGCGGTCCGGACGCCGACGGGCTGGAGGCGCTGGGGCCCGCCGAGTGGCCGCAGAGCTGGACCTCGGAGCTGCTCGCCCTGGTGACCACCTTGGCGCTGCTGGCCGATCTGGCGCCGGAGCGGGCCGCGTTCGAGCCGGGGCCGGGCCTGTCGGCCGGGGAGCTGCGCGCGGCCGGGGTGCTGCCTCCGCCGGGCTGGTCCCGGCGGCCGGCCTCGGTGCTGGACCACCACGAGGAGGGGCCGGGCGGGCAGTTCGCGCTCCTCTGAGCGACGAAGCGGGGGCGGGCCCGCCCGCGAAGCCGACGGGCCCGCGCCCTTACGTACCCCAGGCCCCGAGCAGCCGCGACACGGAGCGGTCGAACACCGCGGCCATGTCCAGCCCCGCGCCGGGGACCGGGCCGCCGCCCGCGAGGGCCGCCGCCAGCCGCGGGTACTCCCCGGTGGCCAGGCGGGAGCCGAGCCAGGCCGTCCGTACGCCCTGCTCCTGCGCCTCGGTCCACGGCAGCGCGCGGGCCCGCTCGGCCAGTGCCAGCTCGCCCGCCACGTAGGTCGCGACGGTGCCGTTGACCGCTGCGACGAGCTCCAGCTTCTCGGCGTCCGGCGCGTCCAGCGGCGCCAGGCAGTCCAGGCTGTACTCCAGGTAGCGAAGGGCGTTCGGGCCGAAGCCGTAGACGGGGCTCAGCAGGCGCGGCAGCCAGGGATGGCGGTGCATCAGCGCGCGCGTCTGCCGGGCCAGCGCCAGCTGGTCGGCCCGCCAGTCGCCGGTCGGCGGGGTGAGCTCGTACTCCCCGCTGACCGCGTCGACCATCAGCTCGTACAGGTCCTCCTTGCGCGGCACGTAGTTGTAGAGGGACATCGTCCCCGCGCCGATCCCTGCGGCCACGCGCCGCATCGAGACGGCCTCGATGCCCTCCGCGTCGGCGATCCGCACCGCCTCGGCCGCGATGGAGTCGCGGCTGTGCGCGGGCCTGGGGCCGCGGCCGGCCCGCTGGGGCCGGGACCAGATCACTTCGGGTTCAGCGGGTCGCCCGCCGGCTGTCATCGCTCAGATCACCTCGTCGTCTCGACCACCATCTTAGTTACGTACGCCGTACGTAGTGAGGTACGGTGTCGCACATGACGACTACGTACGCTGTACTTAGTGAAGGTCTGGAGAAGAACTACGGGGAGGTCCACGCCCTGCGCGGCCTCGACCTCGCCGTGGCCGAGGGCACGGTCTGCGGCCTCCTCGGCCCCAACGGTGCGGGCAAGACCACCGCCGTCCGGGTCCTCACCACCCTCACCGCGCCCACCGCCGGCCGCGCCCTCGTCGCCGGCCACGACGTCACCCGCGAGCCCGCGGCCGTCCGCCGCGCCATCGGGGTCACCGGCCAGCACGCCTCCGTCGACGGGGATCTGACGGGCCGCGAGAACCTCCGGCTCTTCGCCCGGCTCACCGGACTGCGCGGCTCCGCGGGCCGGGCCCGCGCCGACGAACTGCTGGAACGGTTCGGGCTCACCGAGGCCGCCGACCGCGTGGCCGCCACCTGGTCCGGCGGCATGAAGCGGCGCCTGGACCTGGCCGCCGGGCTGGTCACCCGCCCCCGGGTGCTGTTCCTCGACGAGCCCACCACCGGCCTGGACCCGGCGGCCCGCGAGCAGATCTGGAGCGCGGTGCGCACCCTCGCGGAGGAGGGCACCACCGTGCTGCTCACCACCCAGTACCTGGAGGAGGCCGACCGGCTCGCCGACGACATCGTGGTCGTCGACCGCGGCCGGGTGGCCGCCACCGGCACTCCGGCCGGGCTCAAGGCCCGCATCGGCGCCTACGCGGAGGTCACCGTCGCCGCCCGCGGAGCCCTGCCCGCCGCCGCCGGCGTACTCGACCAGCTCACCGGGGGCCGGCCCGTGCTCGACGAGGAGCGGCTGACCGTGGGCGTCACCGTCCTCGACCGCGGGCTCACCCTGCCGCGGATCATCCGGGAACTCGACACCGCCGGCGTCCCGGTCACGGACGCCGGCCTGCGCCCGCCCACCCTCGACGAGGTGTTCCTGCGCCTCACCCAGGCCCGTTCCGCCGATCAGGAGTACGCCGCATGAGCACCCTGCTGTCCGACGGCGGAGCCGTCTTCACCCGCCAGCTCCAGAAGGCCCGGCACGCCCCCGCGCTCCTGGTCCTCACCCAGACCATGCCGGTCACCATGCTGTTGTTCTTCGGGTACGTCTTCGGCAGCGCCCTGGCCATGCCGGGCGCCGAGTACCGGGAGTTCCTGGTGCCCGGGCTGCTCGCCGCAACGGCCGCGAACGGCCTGATGACCGGCATGTTCACGGCGGCGCAGGACGCCCACCGCGGCGTGATGGACCGGTTCCGCACCCTGCCGATGAGCCGCGCCGCCGTCCCGCTCGGGCAGACGGCGGCCGATCTGCTCACCACGGGCGTGTCGATGGTGCCGTTGATGCTGGTGGGGCTGGCGATGGGCTGGCGGATCGAGAACGGCCTGCCCGGAGCGCTGGGCGCCCTGGGCGTGCTGCTGCTGTTCCGCTTCGCGACCGCGTGGGTGGGCACGTACCTCGGCCTGCTGAGCAGGAGCGAGGAGGCGGCGGGTCAGCTCGGCAGCGCCACCTTCGTCCTGCCGATGCTGTCCAGCGCGTACCTGCCGACCGCCGGACTGCCCGGGTGGCTGCGCGCGGTCGCCGAGTGGAACCCGATCAGCGCCGTCGCCACCGCCGTGCGCGAGCTGTGCGGGAACGCCGGCGCCGAGGCTGCGGCCGGGGCCGCCTGGCCCGCGGCTCATCCCGTGGCCGGGGCGCTGCTCTGGTCGGTGCTGCTCCTCGCCCTGTTCGTGCCCCTGGCCACGCGCAGGTTCGCCCGGGGGGAGGCGGCGCACGGATGACGCATGTCACCGCCCCGGGTGGTGACAGTTCCCGTCCGACCCGGTAGGCAGGGCCCATGGCTAACGAAACGGCTCCCGCACCGGCCCCCGAACCGCTCCCGCTGGACGGCATCACCGTCGTCGCCGTCGAACAGGCCGTCTCGGCCCCCTTCGCCACCCGCCAGCTCGCCGACCTCGGCGCCAGGGTGATCAAGGTCGAGCGTCCCGACGGCGGCGACTTCGCCCGCGCGTACGACACCGCCGCGCACGGCCTCGCCTCGCACTTCGTCTGGGCCAACCGGGGCAAGGAGTCGATCGCGCTCGACCTGAAGGACCCGCGCGGCCGGGAGGTCCTGCACGGCCTGCTGGCCGGCGCCGACGTCTTCGTGCAGAACCTCGCCCAGGGCGCCGCCGCCCGGCTCGGGCTCGACTCGGCCGCGCTGTGCGCGCGTTACCCCCGGCTGGTCGCCGTGGACGTCTCCGGCTACGGCCCCGAGGGCCCGTACGCCCACAAGCGCGCCTACGACATGCTCGTGCAGTGCGAGGCGGGCCTGGTCTCGGTGACCGGCACCCCGGAGCAGCCGGTCAAGGCGGGGATCCCGGCGGCCGACATCGCGGCGGCCATGTACGCCTTCTCGGGGGTCCTCGCCGCCCTGCTGCGCCGCGGGGTCACCGGGCGCGGGGGCAGGGTGGAGGTGTCCATGCTGGACGCGCTGGCCGAATGGATGGGGCATCCGCTGCACCACACGATGCACGGCGGGGAGCAGCCCGTGCGCACCGGGCTCGCGCACGCGGTGATCGCACCCTACGACGCCTACGCGACGGCCGACGGGGACCGGGTGCTGCTGTCGGTGCAGAACGACCGGGAGTGGCGCCGGCTCGCCCAACAAGTGCTGGAGCAGCCAGAGTTGGCCGAGGATCCGGCGTACGCGACGAACGCGGCGCGCACCGGGAACCGGGCGAAGACCGACGCGGTGGTGGCGGAGGCCCTGGGACGGCTGGGCGCGGACGAGGCGATCGGGCGCCTGGAGGCGGCGGGCATCGCCTGCGCGCGGCTGAACTCGGTGGCGCAGCTGGCCGGGCATCCGCAGCTGGCGGCCCGGGACCGGTGGCGGGAGGTGGGATCACCGGCCGGTCCGCTGCGGGCCCTGCTGCCGCCGATCGGGCTGCCGGGCGGCGCGGCACCGCACATGGGTGCGGTGCCCGCGCTGGGCGAACACACCGAATCCCTGCTGCGCGCCCTGGGGATGGCGGACGCACAGATCTCGGAACTGCGCCGGGACGGTGTGATCGGGTAGGGCCGGGAAGCCGCAGGCCCGAGGGCGAACGGCTGCGGTGCGGGGACGGTTACGAACGGCGGCTGCCGAAGAGCGTGCGACGCAGACGGCGCAGCGGCGCGAAGAGCGAGACGCGCGCGCTCCGGCTCCGCAGGCGGTGCGTGTGGTCGCGGGAGGTGAGCTCGCGCATCAGCAGCGTCGCCTCGGCGCTCTCCCGGTGCGGGAGGGCAGGTCCGCCCAGCACGGCGAGATGGCGGTCGAGGCGCGAACTGCTCGCACCGCTGCCGCAGGTGATGGCAGGCACGCGAGGCGGCCTGCTGCGCATAGCTATCTGTTCCATGTTCTCTCCCCACCCGTACGAGGGCACCCGGCCCGGGCAGGTTAACCCTATCGCCCCCGCGTCGCCCCCGGGTATCCCGGTGGTGTGAATTACCCCTATGGGTACGGGTAGTTGACGGTTACTCAACGGAGTCGACCGTTACTCTCCGCACAGAGGTGACGCTGTGGAAGGTCACGCCTTGAGTCCCGTCACGACAGGGGCCACTTGCCGCGCACTGCGCTAACTTGGAGTGACCGCCCGATGACGCGTGGGCGCAGAGGGACGCACTCGGGGGGCCGCGTGAGTGAGCAATCGAACTCCGATCGTGTCGTTTCGGGCCGGTACCGGCTGCTGGAACCGATCGGCCGCGGCGGCATGGGCATCGTGTGGCGGGCCCGGGACGAGGTGCTGGCCCGCGACGTGGCCGTCAAGGAGGTACGGGCGCCCGCCGGACTGGATCCCGCCGAACTGCAGCGCATGTACCGGCGGCTGGAGCGGGAGGCCTGGGCCGCGGCCCGCGTCTCGCACCGCGGGGTCGTCACCGTCTACGACGTGGCGACCGAGGACGGGCGGCCCTGGATCGTGATGGAGCTGGTGCGCGGGCTCTCGCTGGCCGACGTACTGGAGGCGGAGGGGCCGATGACCCCGCAGCGCGCCGCCCACATCGGGGAGCAGGTGCTGGCCGCACTGCGCTCGGCACACGACGCGGGCGTGCTGCACCGGGACGTGAAGCCGGGCAATGTGCTGATCGCCAATGACGGCCGGGTGGTGCTCAGCGACTTCGGGATCGCGAGCCTGGAGGGCTCCTCCGCGATCACGATGACGGGTGAGGTGGTCGGCTCACCCGAATTCCTGGCGCCCGAGCGGGCGTTGGGGCGCGATCCGGGACCCGGTTCGGACCTGTGGTCGCTCGGGGTCATGCTCTACGCCGCCGTCGAGGGGGTCACGCCGTTCCGGCAGGCCACCCCGCTGGACACCCTGCGGGCCGTGGTGGACGCGGAGTTGCCGCCGGCCCGCCGGGCCGGACCGCTGGAGCCCGTACTGGAGGGGCTGCTGCGCAAGGATCCGGCCGAGCGGCTGCCCGCGGCGGAGGCGGCCCGGATGCTGCGGGTGGTGGGTGCGGGCGGGGCCGGACGGGCCTCCGGCGGGCCGGTGTCGGGCCCGGACTCGCCGACGGCCACCGCACACCACGGGCCCGAGCCGCGGGGCGGCGGGGCGGCGGCGGACCAGGGGGCCTTCGGGACGCACGGCGCGCCGGTGGGATCGTACGGGCAGCCCGCGCCGCCGGTGCCCGTACCGGGACCGGGACCGGTGGAACGCGAGAGCCGGGCCGGACTGGTGCTGGCGGCCGGCATCGCGGTACTGGCGCTCGCCCTGGTCGCGCTGGGGTGGGTGCTGCTGAAGGACCGCGGGGACACGGACGGCCGCGGAGGCGGCGCAGGCGCTCCGACGGGGACGGCGACCACCGCCCGGACCGTCACCACGAGCCCCTCGGCCACGGCGTCCGCCTCGCCATCGGCCTCGGCCTCGGCTTCCGCCTCGGCCACCGCGGGTCAGCACGTCTCGGTCTACGTCGACGTCGTGCGCTCCACCTACACCGGGAGCTGTCCGCCGCCCGGGGAACACGCGCCCGCCTTCACGGCCACCGTCGAGGTGGAGCGGATCCCGGTGGTGCTGGAGTACCGCTGGGCGACGCGGAGCGGGCGGACCTCCGGTCCCGGCTGGCAGTCCGTCACGTACGAGGCGGCCGGGCCGCGGAGCCGGCGGCTGGAGCGCTTCGAGCTCACGCACGACCCGGGCACGACCTTCGAGGACGCGGTCCGGCTGGAGGTGCGGGGGCCGGCGGAGGTGACCACCCAGTGGGTCGCCACCTCCGTGACGTGCAGGAAGGAGACCCCGACGGCCGGGGCCTCCTCCCCTGCGGCGAGTGCGTCACCGCCCTCGCCGACGGCGAGTGCCGCGGCGAGCCCCGCGGCCGGCCGGGCGGATCAGGCCGCGTTGGTGAAGGCGGGCAGGTAGCCGCCGGACTGTCCGGCGGCGGTCGGGTGGTACGACTCGCCGATGTTCAGCCAGTTGACGCTGTGCAGCCACGCGTTGCCGGAGCAGATCTCGTGGCCCGTGAAGGCTCCGGCGACCGAGGCGAAGGTGAAACCGTGGTCGGCGGCGCGTTTGGCGATGGCGGCGTTGAGGTAGTCGGCGGCGCCGTTGATGGCGGCGCGTTCGCCCTCGGTCAGGCCGGTGGTGCAGGTGCCGTTCAGCTTGTAGAAGCGGGGATAGCCGAGGACGACGACACGGGCGGCGGGCGACCG
The DNA here is from genome assembly GCF_045160965.1 of Streptomyces sp. NBC_00207. Classification (NCBI taxonomy): domain Bacteria; kingdom Bacillati; phylum Actinomycetota; class Actinomycetes; order Kitasatosporales; family Streptomycetaceae; genus Streptomyces; species Streptomyces sp. NBC_00207. The sequence continues at coordinate 2,618,038 of NZ_CP130715.1, forward strand.
GCTGTCGATGGCGTTGTAGACCTGGTCGAGCTGGCCGGGGAGGGTGGAGTCCACGTAGGCCTTGGCCTGGTTCACGCGGTTGACGCAGGTGGTTTCGGACTGGAGCACGCACGTCGTCATGACGTCGGAGAATCCGGCGTCGTTGCCGCCGATGGTGATGCTGACCAGGTCGGTGCCGGAGTTGAGCGGGGCGAGCTGGCCGGCGAGGACGTCACCCGTACGAGCGCCCGAGCAGGCGGTGAAGGAGAAGGTCTGGGGGGAATGGGCGGCGGCCCACAGGGCCGGGTAGGCGCGGGAGGTGCGCTTGCAGTTGCCGCTCGCGCTGCCGTAGTTGCCGGCGCCGACGCCGGAGGAGTACGAGTCACCGAGGGCGACGTAGCCGAAGTCGGCGGCGGCGGAGGCCTGGGGGGCGCCGAACAGGGCGGCGCCCGCGGCGAGTAAGACGGAGGAGGTGAGGGCAGCGAAGCGCGACAGTCTCATGCTCATGTGTGCGGCTCCTTGTGGGGGTTACTCCTGAGTCCGTGGTACAAGCAGCCGAGGCTGGCTGGAAGTGTCCATGCCAAGAATGTTCGGGGCAGAGTTGCGGCCCGAATCTTCACTCCGAATGCGTTTGAAGAGGGAACTTGGGCACCCGATCCGGCGAAACACGGGTGCACGAGGGCACGGTGTGCCGGATCATGGGCGCCATGCCAGCCAACCCGCATGACGCGCTGCCGATCCGGCTCAACGTCGACGACAGCGACTCGCCGTCGGACGTCGTCGACGCGCTGTTCCTCGGCCGGTTCGCCACCGGTGAGCAGCCGTTCTCGCACAGCGTGTCGATCGAGCGGGTCAAGACGGACGCGACCCTCCTGCCGCCGGAGGCCACGGTGTTGCGCTCGGCACGCGACAGCGACCGCAGCGCCACCCTCGCCGAGGGCGAGGGCTGGACCATGCTCGTCTCCCGCTGGAGCCGGGGCGCGGACGTCACCGTGACGGCGGTCAGCGACGAACTCGCGGAAAGGGTGCTGGGCGAGGCCACGGAGGGAGTGCAGGACGAGCCCGAACCGCAGCCGGAGAACGTCACGATGGGCTTCTGGTACGTCTCCCCGCGCCGCGGCCCCTACCGGACGACCCGCCAGATCGCGGCCGGGACCTGGGCGGAGGTGCGCCCGAACTACACCGCGCCGGTGGCCGGGGCGATGGACCGCCTCATGAAGGTGACCCCCGACGACATCGCGGGCCGGCTGCTCCTGCTGCACGGCCCGCCGGGCACGGGCAAGACCTCCGCCCTGCGCACACTGGCCCGGTCCTGGCGGGACTGGTGCCAGGTGGACTGCGTACTGGACCCGGAGCGGCTGTTCAACGACGTGGGCTACCTGATGGACATCGCGATCGGCGAGGACGAGGGCACGTCCAAGGGCCGCTGGCGGCTGCTGCTCCTGGAGGACTGCGACGAGCTGATCCGCGGCGAGGCCCGCCACACCGCCGGGCAGGCGCTGTCACGGCTGCTGAACCTGACGGACGGACTGCTGGGGCAGGGCCGCAACGTGCTGGTCGGCGTGACCACCAACGAGGACCTGGAGCGGCTCCACCCGGCGGTGGTCCGGCCCGGGCGCTGCCTGGCCCGCATCGAGGTCGGCCGGCTGACCCACCGGGAGGCGGTGGACTGGCTGGGCACGGACGAGGGCGTCTCCCGCGAGGGCGCCAGCCTGGCGGAGCTCTTCGCGTTGCGGCGCGGCTCGGGCCCGGCGGCGATCCTGCCGCCGCAGCCGCACACGTCGGAGGCGGGGCTGTACCTGTAGCTGCGCTGCAGATGCGGTCGTGTGTCACCTGCGGCCGAGCCTCTCGGGGCGGAGCACCCGGCGACGGCGCCGCGGGGCTACTTGACTGCGTACCGGGCCCGGAGGGCTTCGGTGGCGGCCTCGACCGCCTCGGCCTGCGTCAGGCCAAGGCGATGGGCCCGCTCGGCATAGGCCTGCGCAGCAGACGCGGCCTCGCGGGACGCGCCCTCCGCCGCCGCGATGAAGGTCCCGTTCCGGCCCCGCGTCTCGATCACCCCGTCCGCCTCCAGCACCCGGTACGCCTTCGCGACGGTGTTCGCGGCCAGCCCCAGCTCCTCCGCCAGCCCCCGTACCGTCGGCAGTTTGAAGCCCGCCGGCAGCTTCCCCGAGCGGGCCCGGTCCGCGATCTGGGCGCGCAGCTGTTCGTACGGGGCGGCCGACCCGGCCGAGCCGTCGATGCTGATCTTCAGGTTTGTCGAGGTCACGCGGGTGATTGTCCCCCATCGCCGGTTAATTGGGAGGCGCCCGGCGCGAAAGCGCCCGTAGCGTCGGCCGGGGTCGTCGGCACGGCCGAAACCGGTATCGCCCAAGACAGCCCGCAGCCCGGCCGGGGGTGCGTCAACGCGTACGTCGAGCCCGCTCCCCGGGGCGCGGAGACGCGCTGCAAGAAGAGACTCACGAAGCAACCCACGAAGGAACTGGAGACAGCGTGACCGAGCAGCTGACCGTCGTCCTGACCAAGGCCGGACGCACCAAGATCCGCTACCCGGCGGCGCAGGTCGCCGACGACGGCGACCGGATCTCCGTACGCGCGCCCTGGGCGGCCGAGGGCGTACGGGACTTCGGCTTCGTCCGCTTCGAGCCGGGCGACGTGTTCGTCGAGCACTTCTGGCGCACGCGCTGGTACGCGGTCAAGGAGGTGCGGACCGGCGACGGCGTCCTCAAGGGCTGGTACTGCGACGTGACGCGCCCGGCCCTGGTGCAGGCCGGGGAGATCCTCGTGGAGGACCTGGACCTCGACCTGTGGGTTTCGGCGGACGGAACCTCCGTACTGCGCCTGGACGAGGACGAGTTCGCCGAGAGCGGCCTCGCGACGAGCGACCCGGAGGCGGCCGCCCAGGCCGTCCGGGCCCTCGACGCCCTGGACGACCAGGCCCGCTCGGCGGCCGGCCTGGGCGCCCTCCTCGCATAGGGACGGCCGGGCGGGGCAGGCCCCGGCCCCGCCTCGCCGGGCCTGCCGGTCCGGCGCCCCTCCGTCCCTCCCCCGCTACGCGCCCTCGTCGAAGAACCCGGCCTCCACCTCGAGGGCGAGCCTCTGCAGGACCTCGATCGCGGAGACGTCCGTCTGACCGTCGTCGTGCACGATGGCGAGACTCGTGAAGGCCAGGCTGAACCCGGCGACCATGGTCTGCAGGGCAGGACCGAGCGCCTCCGCGACCAGTCGGGCCACCTGCTCGGGGGACGAGTCGGCCGGCACGCTGATCGAGGGCAGCATCTCGTTCAGCAGATTGGTGACCACTCCGGCCTCCGCGCCCGGGCCGTCGTCGTCCTCGCCCGCCTCCGCCGCCCGGCGGATCTCCTGGGCCTCCGTGAGGATGCCGATGACTCGCTTGAGAACCTCTGCTCGCCTCATCCCCGGAGCGTAGCCCGCGCGCACGGACGGCAACCCTCCCGAAGCCCGCTTCCTGAGGCCGTCCTTACTCCTCCCTTAAGAGGACCGTAAGGATCCGCTCCAGGGGGCCGGAGCAGGCGAAAGGCGTGGTGCGGCGGGCTAGCTTGGCCGGGCCAGGACAGGAAGGGCCGGTGTGGCGCCGCCGGGGGGCGGCGCCGCTGGACCCGATTCCGATTCCGCCGGCGCGCCCCTCATGCCTTGTGCCCGAAGGAGATCCACCCATGTCCGCACGCCGCCGTTCCGTGACGCTGACCCGTATCGCCTCCGCCGGTATCGCCCCGCTGGCGCTGGCCGCGTACGCCGCCGCTCCCGCGGTCGCGCACGGCTCGATGACGGACCCGGTCAGCCGGGTCGCGGCGTGCTACGCGGAGGGGCCGGAGGCGCCGAAGTCGGCGGCCTGCAAGGCGGCCGTGGCGTCGAGCGGGACGCAGGCGTTCTACGACTGGAACGCGGTGAACATCGCCAACGCGGCGGGGAACCACCGGGCGTTGATCCCGAACGGCCAGCTGTGCTCCGCCGGCAACGACAAGTACCAGGGTCTGGACCTGGCCCGGGCCGACTGGCCGGCCGGCCCGATGACCGCCGGTGCGCACACCTTCCGCTACAAGGGCACGGCCCCGCACAAGGGTTCCTTCGAGCTGTACGTGACGAAGGACGGGTACGACCCGACGAAGCCGCTGAAGTGGTCCGACCTGGAGTCCGCGCCGTTCGCGAAGGTCACCGACCCCGGCATGCAGAACGGCGACTACGTCTTCTCGGGGACCGTCCCGAACAAGTCCGGCCGCCACCTGATCTACAGCATCTGGCAGCGCTCCGACAGCCCGGAGGCCTTCTACACCTGCTCGGACGTGGTCTTCGGCAAGGACAACGGGGGCGGCGGCAACGGCGGGAACGGGGGCGGCGGCAGCACGCCGAGCACCAAGCCCAGCGCGGCGGCGTCGCCGAGCTCCAAGCCCGGTACCGGTACCGGGTCCAAGCCGTCCGACAGGCCCTCGGCCCCGACGGACCAGCAGATCGCCGAGGGTGCGGACAAGTCCACCGTCGAGCACAACGGCCACGGCGACAACGACCCGAAGACGAACGGCAGCACCAATGCCGCCGTCCCGGTGCCCTCCCGGTCCCCGGCCGGCAGCAACCTCGCGGAGACGGGCGGCAACGGCGCCACCCCGGCGATCGCGATCGCCGGGGCAGGCGCCTTGGCCGTCGGCGCGGCCGTGCTGTTCGGAGTGGCCCGCCGCCGTGCGACCGGGGGCGCCTCCCGGCGGTAGCCGGGAACCGGTCGACGCCGCGGGCCGCCCGCGCCACCCGTCAGTCGAAGACGGAGGCGCAGGTGGTCCGTTCGGCGTGGGCCGGGTCGAGGGCGTTGAGCGCCTCGTGCCAGGCGATCCGGTCGGTGAGCCCGATGGCGACGTGCTCCGAGAGGTCCAGCACGCACAGGTCCTGGAGCACGACGTTCCGTACGTTGGGCCCGTCCAGGAACGCGCTCCGGTACGGCGTCACCACCTCGTCGTACTTGGTGGCGATCACCGTGTACTTCACCCCGGGCACGGTGTCCCCGCCCGCGTTCAGCTTCTGCTGGAAGGCGGACCCGGCGATCTGGTCGGCGAGGCCCGGGGTCGCGGTGCTGATCAGGTCCTCGGCCCCGGGGAAGTACGGGAGGAGCTTGGTGAAGCCCAGCAGGGTGGTGCCGTGGTTGTCGGGGGCGAGCCCGATCAGCGCGTTGACCTTCTCGGCGCCGCCGAGGAACTTCAGGTAGTAGCGCGGCATCATGCCGCCCTGCGAGTGCCCGATGATGTCGGTCTTGGCGGAGCCGGTGGCGGCGAGGACCTTGTCGACGAAGACGTCGAGCTGGCCGGCGGACTTGTCGATGGGGCCGAGCCCGTTGAACAGGGGTACGCCGGGGAGTTGGCCGTAGTCGAGGGAGTAGACGCAGTACCCGCGGTGCACGAGGTACGGCGCGAGGCCGAGCCAGTTGTCCCAGGAGTTGCCGAAGGTTCCGTGGACCAGGACGACGGGGCGCGGGTGCGCGGCGGACGGCTTGCAGGACCAGTTGTTCCAGCCGCTGCTGGGAGCGGACGCGGCCTGCGCTGCGCCGGCGGGGGCGACGAGTGCGGCGGCGGTGAGGGTGAGGACGGCGAGCGGGCGGAGCAGGCGTCTCCAGGGCAGCATCGTGTGATCTCCTTGCGTTCGACTCAAGGGGATGGGGCGTGGGGGTTCGTCCCGTGATCCGGATCACAAGGGGGCGCTGCTGCCGCTAAATTACGGGTGAGTAGCAACACAGGGAAGTTACGCGTCGGTAAAAACTCGCGTGTCGTCCGATCGTCCGTCAGGCGGCGAGCGAGCCGCGGGCGATGGCCTGCGGTCCGAAGCGTGCGCGGACCCGGTCCGTGACGGCTTCCAGCCGGCGTGCCTTCTCGTCCTCGGGGTCGAAACTGAGCTGCCGCACGGCCCGTTCGGCCGGGGTCAGGCCCTCGGCCCGCAGGGACAGCGCGCGGACCCGGGCCCGTTGCAGGCCGAGGCCCTCGTAGAGGGCGTAGGCCGCCGCGGTCAGGGCCGCCGAGTGCGCGGTGGGTTCGGCCAGGGTGCGGGTGCGGGTGAGCGTGGTGCGGTCGGCGCAGCGGACGGTGAGCGAGAGGGCCCGGCAGACCTGCCCCCGGCCCGGTCCTTGTGTACGAAGCTTCGCGCCGAGCTCCTCCGTCAGCGAGAGCAGGGCCCGCCGGTGCCGTACGGGGTCCAGCTCGTCCCTGTCGAAGAGCCGCTCGGCGGCGATGGTGCGGGCGGCCGCGCCCGGCCGGACGGGGGTCCGGTCGATGCCGAGGGCGCGTTCGTGCACCTCGCGGCCGAGCCGGGCGCCGAGGATCCGCCGCAGGGCGGCGGGCGGGGCCTCGGCGACCCGGCCGACGGAGTCGAGGCCGTAGGAGCAGAGGGTGCGGGCCGCCCTGGGACCGATCCCGTCGAGCACGGTGACGGGCTTGTCCGCCAGGAACTCCCGTACTGCGGCGGGCTCGTCGGGGATCACCAGGGTCTCCCCGGGCCGGGCCCCGCGGGCCGCCGCCCGGGCCAGCATGGGGTTGCCGGCCACGCCGACGGCGGCGTCCACGCCGTACAGGGCGAGGGCCCGGACCCGGATCACGGCGGCCAGCCGGCGGGCGTCGCAGCCGAAGTAGCGCAGCGCGCCCCGGACATCGGCGAGGGCGGTGTCGGGCGCCAGGGCCTGCACGGCCGGGGTGATCCCGCCGAGCAGCGCGAGCACCCCGGCGTACGCCTCGGCCCCGAGCGGTCCCCCGCCGGCGGGGTGCAGCCGCAGGCACATCACGGCCCCGCCGGCCGCCACCCGCGGGGATCCCTCCGGTGCGCCCGGGCCGGCGGCGACCGGGGCCGCGTGGGCTCCCGCCCCCGCATCCGTCACCCGGCCGGTGGTCATCCCGCGCTCCCCGGGCTGGAGTGCCACAGCTTGCGGCCGGTCGCGGGGCCGGTGCCCGGGGGCTGGAGGTCGGCCCACGGGTTCATCTCGTACCCCGTGGACATGCGGATCCGGCGCTCGGGGACCCTCTCCTCCCCTGCCGCACGGTCGCCGCCATCGCCGCCATCGCCCCCGCCGCTGCCGTCACCGCCGTCACCGCCGGAGGCGACCGGCTCGGCCGCCAGCCGGGCCGCCACCGCGTCCAGGCCGCCCGCCGCCCGCAGTTCCGCCAGCTCCGCCAGGTTCCACGCCGCCGCCCCGACCACGCTCAGGCTCTGCGGGCCCCGCCGCTGCACGACACCCCGTACCAGCAGCAGGAAGGAGTGGAAGACGGTGTGCGCGCACCGCTCGTGGCTGTCGTCGAAGAAGGCCAGGTCGACCAGGCCCGTCCCGTCGTCCAGCGTGGTGAAGATGACCCGCTTCCCGGACCGGATCGGCGGGGTCTGGGTGGCCGCCTTGGCCCCCGCGACCAGCACGGTCTGCCCGTGCGCGGTGTCCCGCAGCCGACGCGCCGGGACCACCCCCAGCTCGGCCAGGAAGGCGTGGTGGTCCCCCATCAGGTGCCGCGAGGCGTCCATGCCGAGCACGCCCAGCTCGGCGCTGAGCCGCTCCGCCTCGGTGAGGTCGGGCAGCCCGACGGAGGCCGTGGACCGGCCGCCCTCCAGCGGGAGTTGGGGTCCGCGGACCCCGGCCGCCCGCTGCGCGCCGTGCAGTTCGGTCAAGTGCAGCAGCAGGTCCCGCCGGTTGGTGCCGAAGGCGTCCAACGCGCCGACCTGCGCCAGCCGTTCGGCGACCGGGCGTCCGGGGTGTGCCCGGTCCCAGAAGTCGCGCAGGGAGGCGTACGGCTGCCCGTCCTCGATCCGGCCGGCCTCGGCCCCGCTGATGCCGTGGACGTCGGACAGCCCGAGCCGCAGCCCCCACACTCCCTCGACATCGGACACCAGTTCGATACGATGGGCGGCCGCCGACCGGTTCACGTCCAGCGGCAGCACCGGCACGCCCCGCCTCCGCGCGTCCGCCAGCAGCAGCCGCTTCGGGTACATCCCCGGATCGTGGGTCAGCAGCCCGGCGTAGAAGGCCGCCGGGTGGTGCGCCTTCAGCCACGCCGACTGGTACGTGGGCACCGCGAAGGCCACCGCGTGCGCCTTGCAGAAGCCGTAACTGCCGAATGCCTCGACGATCTCCCAGGTCCGCGCGATCACCTCCACCGGATAGCCGCGCCCGCCCGCCTTCGCCGCGAACCACACCTTGATCCGCGCCTGCGACTGCGGGTCGGACAGGCCGCGTCGCACACGGTCCGCCTCGTCCCGTCCGCAGCCGGTCATGACGTGCACGATCTCGATGATCTGCTCGTGGAAGACCACCACCCCGTAGGTCTCGCGCAGCGCGTCCGCCAGGTCCGGGTGCGGGAAGCGGACCGGCGCCCGCCCGTGCCGGGCCTCGATGAAGGGCCGCACCATGTCGGCGGCCACCGGCCCCGGCCGGAAGAGCGAGATGTCGACGACCAGGTCGTGGAAGGTCGACGGCTGCAGCCGCCCCACCAGGTCGCGCTGGCCCGGCGATTCGATCTGGAAGCAGCCCAGCGTCTCGGCCGAGCGGATCAGCTCGTACGTGGCCCGGTCCCCCGGCGGCACCTGCGCCGGGTCGTCCAGGTCGAGCTCCTCCCCCGTGCCGCGCCGGATCTCCGCGACGGCGTGCGCCATCGCGGACTGCATCCGCACGCCCAGCACGTCCAGCTTGAGCAGCCCGAGCTCCTCCACGTCGTCCTTGTCGAACTGGGACATGGGGAATCCCTCGCCGCTGGTGGGCACCACGGGCGTACGGGCGAGCAGGGAAGCGTCGGAGAGCAGCACCCCGCACGGGTGCATGGCGATCCCGCGGGGCAGCGCGTCCAGGGATTCGACGAGCTCCCACAGCCGTCCGTGCGACTCCCCCCGTACGTCCCGCAGTTCGGGGAGCTCCGCCAGCGCGGCGCGGGCATCGCGGGCCCGGATGTGCGGGAAGGCCTTGGCGAGCCGGTCGATGACGGCCGGGTCCATGGACAGGGCGGCGCCGACGTCGCGGACGGCGTGCCGGACACGGTAGGTCTCGGGCATGGAGACGGTGGCCACGCGCTCGGTGCCGAACCGGTCGATGATCCGCCGGTAGACCTCCAGCCGGCGGGCGGACTCCACGTCGATGTCGATGTCGGGCAGGACGCGCCGGCGTTTGGACAGGAAGCGCTCCATCAGCAGCCCGTGCGCGACGGGGTCGGCGTGCGCGATGCCGAGCAGGTGGTTGACGAGGGAGCCGGCGCCGGAGCCGCGTGCGGCCACTCGGATCCCCATCTCCCTTACGTCGTCCACCACTTGGGCGACCGTCAGGAAGTACGAGGCGAAACCGTGGTAGGCGATGATGTCGAGCTCGTGGTGCATCCGCTCCCAGTACGCGCGGTCGTCGGCGTACCCGCGCAGCACCATGCCCGCCGAGGCCCGGGAGGCGAGGACCCGCTGGGCGCTGCGGTGGGCGGCGCCGACGAGCCTGGCCTCGGGGAAGTGCACGGAGCCCATGCCGAGGTCGTCCTCGGGGTCCACGGCGCAGGCCTCGGCGGTACGGGAGGTCTCCGCGAGCAGGCGTCTGGCGTCGGCGGGGCGCAGGCCGGCGGCCCGGGCGATGCGGTCGGCGGCCTCGGCCATGGCGGCCGGGGCCTTGAGCCAGCGTTCGCCGCTGTCGAGGGGCCCGCGGGGGTCGATGGGGACCAGGCGGCGGGCCGCGTCGAGGATGTCGGCGACCGGGCCCTGGCCGGGGTCGGCGTAGCGGACGGCGTTCGTGAGCACGGCCGGGACGCCCTGTTCGGCGGCGAAGCCGACGGTACGGGCGGCCAGCCGCAGCGAGCCGGGCCCGGTGCCGGTGCGGCCGTGGTGGACGGCTTCAAGGCGCAGGGAGTCGCCGTAGACCTCCCGCCAGGGCGCGAGCAGCCGGGCGGCCCGGTCGGGGCGTCCCGCGGCGAGTGCCCGCCCCACCTCGGAGCCGGGTCCGAGGAGGACGAAGACGCCTTCTCCGCGCAGGGCCGGCCAGGGCAGCACCGGCTGCTCGCCGGCCGGCCGCGGGGACGCGGCGCCGTCGGGTCCGGTGCGGCCGGGCTCGCCGGCACCGGCGTGGGCGGCGGTGACCATCCGGCACAGCTCGGCCCATCCGGTGGCCCCGTCCCGGGCCAGGAAGACGGCCCGCGCGGCGGACTCGTCGACGAAGGCCCCGCCCTTGACGGGGGTGCGGCGGCGGTACGAGGCCTCGGCGGAGCCCGCCCGGCCGGCGGATCCGGATCCGCCGGCGCCGGTACGCACGCCGGCCGCACCGCCTCCGGCGGAGCCGGCCGAGCCCCCCGACCCGGCCGACCCCACCGCAGGCGACACGGCCAGGTCCACTCCGAACAGCGGCCGGATCCCCGCCTTCACGCACGCCTTCGCGAACCGCACCGTGCCCGCGAGGGTGTCGCGGTCGGTCAGGGCGAGGGCGTCCATGCCCCGCTCGGCGGCACGTTCCGCCAGCCGTTCGGGGTGCGAGCCTCCGTAGCGCATGGAGAACCCCGAAACGGTGTGCAGATGCGTAAAACCAGGCACCCGCGGCCTCCTGCTTCGCTCGTTGAACACCTCCTCCCCCACACCCACCATAGAGCAATTCGAATATCCGTGCGAAACATCTATTCGATCGCCTGAGGTCATCCATTCGGTCCTCCCCTGCTGCGCCCCGCCCCCGGTACGCCGAGCGTGTGGAACATGACCCAGCCCACCGAGAGCGCCGACGCAGGCCCGTCCACAGGCTTCCTCGCCGAGGTCAAGGACGCCGTGACCACCCGGGCAGCCCTGCTGGTCCTGGGGGTGCTGGCCCTCCAGCTCGCCTTCATCACCTCGTACATCGGGGCCTTCCACCATCCGAAGCCCAGCGAGATCCCGATCGCCGTGGCCGCGCCCCTCGCCCCGGTGGCCCAGCAGACCGCGAAGCAGCTCGGCGCCCTGCCCGGCGACCCGCTCGACCCCAGCGTGGTCGAGGACGAGGCCGCGGCGCTCGACCAGGTCAGACACCGGGACGTCGACGCCGCACTGATCGTCGACCCGGCCGGCAAGACCGACCGGCTGCTGGTCGCCTCCGGCGCAGGCGCCTCGCTGTCCCAGGCCGTGGAAGAGATCGTCGGCTTCGTCGAGAAGACCCAGGGGCGGACCCTGCGGGTCACTGACGTGGCCCCGGCCGGCAAGGGCGACAGCCGCGGCCTGAGCTCCTTCTACCTGGTGATCGGCTGGTGCGTGGGCGGCTACCTGTGCGCCGCGATCCTCGCGATCAGCGCCGGCGCCCGGCCCGCCAACGGACACCGCGCCGTCATCCGGCTCGGCGCGCTGCTCGTGTACGCGATCGCCGCCGGGCTGCTCGGCACGGTCATCGCGGGCCCGGTCCTGGGCGCGCTGCCCGGCAGCATCATGGGCCTGTGGGGGCTGGGCACCCTGGTCGTCTTCGCGGTCGGCGCGATCACCCTCGCCTTCCAGGGGGTGGCGGGCGTGATCGGCATCGGCCTCGCGATCCTGCTGGTCGTGGTGCTCGGCAACCCGAGCGCCGGCGGCGCCTACCCCTACCCGCTGCTGCCGCCGTTCTGGAGCACCATCGGCCCGGCCCTGCCGCCGGGCGCCGGCACGTACGCGGCGCGCTCCATCACGTACTTCGAGGGGTACGGCGCGGGCGGCCCGCTGCTGGTGCTGGCCGCCTGGGCAGTGGTCGGTGCGGCGGTCACCCTGGTCTGCGCGGTGTCCCGCAAGGGCCGGCCCGGGGTCGCCGTGGGCAGCGGCCTCCCCGACTGACCCCTGCGGGGGTGCCAGGCGGGGACACGCAGGAGGGTCCCCGCAGGCGCGAGCCGAGGAGACCCTCGTGCGGGGCACCGCCCCACCCCTTCGCGTCGCCCGCAGGGCACACGGCGCAGGCCGATCCGCACCCCCGAGCCCCGCAGGGACACGGCCGAGCCGCAACACCGCCGAGCCGCCCGCAGGGACACGGCATGATCGGAGCGTGATCACCACCCTCGCCGTCGAGAACTACCGCTCCCTGCGCAAACTGATCGTCCCCCTAAGCCGGCTCACCGTCGTGACGGGAGCCAACGGCACGGGCAAGTCCAGCCTCTACCGCTCACTGCGCCTGCTCGCCGACTCCGCGCGCGGCGGGGCGATCGCGGCGCTGGCCCGGGAGGGCGGACTGCCCTCCACCCTGTGGGCCGGGCCGGAAAGACCGGCCCGGGCCGTGCGCGAGGGACACCACCCGCTCCAGGGCACGGTCCGCAGCGAGCCGGTCAGCCTCCGCCTGGGCTTCGCGGGCGACGAGTTCGGCTACGCGGTGGACTTCGGGCACCCGGCCCCGGTCCCCGACTCCCTCTTCGCCCTCGATCCGGAGATCAAGCGCGAGTGCACGTGGGCGGGCCCGGTCCTGCGCCCCGCCGCGCTCCTCTCGGACCGTGCGGGGCCGGCCGTACGCACCCGCACCGCGGACGGAGGCTGGCACCGTACGCAGAACGCCCTGCGCCCGTACGACTCGATGCTCAGCGAGCTCGCGGACCCCCAGCTGGCCCCGGACCTCCTCGCCCTGCGCGACCTGATCCGGTCCTGGCGGTTCTACGACCACGTCCGCACCGACGCCGAGGCACCCGCCCGGACCCCGCGGGTCGGCACCCGTACGCCGGTCCTCAGCACCGACGGCTCGGACCTGCCCGCCGCGCTCCAGACGATCCGCGAGATCGGGGACCACGCCGCGCTGGACGAGGCGGTCTCGGCGGCCTTCCCCGGCAGCCGGGTCTCCGTCACCGACCGCGACGGCCGCTTCGAGCTGGAGCTCCACCAGCACGGCCTGCTGCGACCGCTGGGCGCGGCCGAACTCTCCGACGGCACCCTGCGCTACCTGCTGTGGACGGCGGCCCTGCTGACGCCGCGGCCGCCCGCCCTGATGGTGCTCAACGAGCCGGAGACCAGCCTCCACCCGGACCTGCTGGACCCGCTCGCCGACCTGATCCTCACGGTGGGCCGGGACACCCAGACGGTGGTCGTCACCCACGCGGCCCCGCTGGCCGAGGCCCTGGCGGCCGGCACCCGCCGGCACCGGGTGGACCTGCAGACCATCACCCTGGTCAAGGAGTTCGGCCGGACCGAGGTGGCGGGCCGCGAGGGCCCCCTCGACGAACCCCTCTGGTACTGGCCCCAGCGCTAGCCCCGGCCGGGGGCTCGGCGGGGCGCAGGGCCGGTGGGGATGGGGCCGGGCGCCGCCGGCCTTGCCGGCCTGGCCGGGGTGGGCTGCGGAGGCGGGCTTCGCCGGTGCGGGTGGGGCCGGGCGTGTTCCGGGGCGTCTCCTCGGGCGCCGAACGTGGCGGGGGGTCGGAGGGCCGGGGCACCTTGCGTTCGGCGCCCTGCGGGGAGCGCCCCTGCACACACCCGACCCGTCGGGAGGCAGCGCGCGGGCCGGTGCCGGGAATCGCCGCCCCCTTGGACACTGCGTTCCGGCCGGCGAGGCCACCGGCCCCATCACAACGGGTGGATGCCGGCCGGTCACCAGTCCGCCGGGTCCGGGACCCCGAGCAGCCGGGCCGCGCGCTCGGCCTCGGCGTCGTAGACCTGGAAGTCGATGCGCTGCCCGTCCGGGGCCCGGTACTCCAGCACCCGCATGCCCGGTCGCAGGCTCTCCCGGACGGCCGCCCGGCCGCCCACCGGCAGCGGGACCGCGCCGCGCAGCGGGGCCTTGAACACCGCGCCCGTGCCGTCCGCGCCGGCGCCCAGCTTCCCGTAGCCGAAGAACCGCCGCCGCGCCCCCTGCCGCCACCGTGCCTGGCAGGGGACGGCCACGACGGCGCCGGCGGAGGCGGAGGCGGAGGCGGTGCGTCCGGCCGCCCGGCGGGCCACCGCCCTGCGTGCCAGGGTTCCGGCCAGCAGTGCGACGACTGCGAGCACCACGAACTCGACGAGCGTGACCACGTCCCCCACCTCTCCCCGGGCGGAGCGCCCGTGAGGGATCAGCCTAGGCACACCGGCCGCCGGAACTCAGGTCGTCCGGTGGACGATCTCGCCTGCCACCACCACCGTTTCGGCCACCGTGCCCGGGATCTCGTCGGCCGGGACGGCGAGGATGTCGCGGGAGAGGACCACGAAGTCCGCCACCTTGCCCACCGTGAGCGAACCGCGTTCCGCGTCCAGGAAGTTGGCGTGGGCGGAGCCCATCGTGTAGCCGTGCACCGCCGTGGCCACGTCCACCGTCTCGGCCGGCTGCCAGGCCGGGCCGGCGCCGGACAGGGGGCGGCGCGTCACCGCCGTGTAGATGCCGACCATCGGGTCCATCTCCGCCACGTTCCAGTCGCTGGAGAACGCCAGCACCGCCCCGGCCTCGTGCAGGCTGCGCATCGGCCACGCCTTGTGCCAGCGGCCCTCGCCGACGTTCTCCGCCCAGTCCTGGCCGGGGCCCGCGATCTCCGGTGCGCAGTGCCTGGGCTGCATGCACGCGACCACGCCCAGCTCCGCGAAACGCGGTACGTCCGCCGGGTCCAGGCACTCCACGTGGACCACCTGGTGGCGGGCGTCGCGCGGGCCGTTGGCCGCCCGGGCGTGCTCCACCGCGTCCAGGACGGTCCGGATGCCGCGGTCGCCGGTGGCATGGACGAAGCACTGGAAGCCGCGCGCGTCCAGCTTCGCCAGCAGCTCCGCGAACTCCTCGGCCGGGTAGAAGGTCTCGCCCCGGTGGTGGCCGCAGCCCGCGTACGGCTCCAGCAGCGCGGCCGTGCGCGGCTCCACCACGTCGTCGATGTAGAGCTTGAGCGGGCCGACCCGCAGCCGCTCCCCGGCGTACGTCCGGGCGGCCGCCGCGAAGGCGTCGAGCTCCTCCTCGGTGGTGCCCCGCGGGTGGAAGAGGGCGGCGACGATCCGCGAGCGCAGCCGGCCTTCCGCCCGGGCCCGCTCGTAGAGGGCGAGGTCGTCGAGGGAGTTCTGCGGCTCGACCACCGTGGTGATGCCGAAGCCGATCGCGTCGTCGAGGCTCTTGGCGAGCCGCCCGTACTGCCGGTCCGGCGAGGCCCACGGGACGCCCAGGTCGCGCAGCGCCCGGTGGCCGTCGCGCGAGAGGCCCTTGATGGCGAAGTCCTTGACGAATCCGGTGGGTTCGCCGGTCTGCGGGTCCACCGCCGCCGTGCCGAAGGGGAGGTCCGTGCGGTCCCGCGAGACTCCCAGCCGCCGCATGGCCGCCGTGTTCAGCCAGGCCGTGTGCACGTCGTACGAGAGCACGATCGCGGGGGTGTCCCCGGTGACGGGGTCCAGGTCGGCGGCGCACGGCATCCGGCCGTCCGGGATCGCGGAGTAGTCGAAGGCCTCGGCCTCGATCCACTCCGCGTCCGGGTTGGCCTCCCGCCAGGCCAGGATCCGCTCGTGGATGCCCTCCAGGGTCCGTACCCCGGCGAGCTGCACGCAGGCGTCGTCCGAGCCGAGCCGGACGTGGTTGTGGGCGTCGATGAAACCGGGGAGCACCAGCTTCCCGCCCGCGTCGACCCGCTCGGTGTCCGGGCCGGCCCAGGCGGCGGCCTCGTGGTCCGGGCCGAGCCAGACGATCCGGCCGTCGTGCACGGCGAGGGCCTCGGCCTCGGGCAGGTCCGGGTCCACGGTGTGGATGCGGGCTCCGGTGAGCAGCAGGTCGGCGGGGAAGGGGTGGCGTGCCATGTGGGGGTGCTCCATTGCGTGTGACGTGTCGTGCGGGCGGCCGGTCGGGGCAGGGAGCCGGTCGGGGCCGCTGGTCAGGGCGTCCGGTCAGGCGGCCGGGGCGTACGCCGGTACCCGGCGCCGGGTGAGGGCCCAGTAGGCGAGTCCGGAGACGACCGAGCCGAGGAGGGTGAGGTCGGCGCCGCCGAGCGGGGCGACCAGTGGCCCGGTCCACAGTTCGGAGTCGCAGGTCAGGGCGGCGAAGGCCATGCCGGCGAGCAGGGCGGCCATGCCGGCCGGGTGGTAGCCGGAGCGGTACCAGTAGGCGCCGGCACTGCCCGCGTGCAGCGCGTCGGAGTCGTAGCGGCAGCGGCGCAGCAGCATGTCGGCGAGGAAGACCCCGCCCCAGGGGGCGAAGACGATGATCAGGAGGGAGAGGAAGGAGAGCAGGGAGGTGGTGAAGTCGGCGAGGAAGAGGGCGGCCAGCGAGCCGGCGGCCGTGACGGCGGCGCTGATGACGATGGCCCGGGCGCGGCTCCACGGGATGCCGAGGACCTGGAGGTTCAGGCTGGAGGAGTAGAGCGTGATGATCGAGTTGGTGACCGAGCCGCCGAGTACGAGGGCCAGGAACAGCGGCTGGAACCAGCCGGGCAGCAGGCTCTCGGCCCCGGCGACCGCGTCGGTCATGTCGGTCTGGGTGGCGGCGGCGACGCCGGCGACGCCGAGGGCCACGGAGGACACGAAGCCGCCGAGCGCACCCATCCACGTGATGGACCGCAGCGAGGTGGTCCGGGGCAGGTAGCGGGTGTAGTCGGCGGGCATCGGCACGTACGAGAACGGCCCGGCGAACATGACCACGAAGGCGAGGCTCCAGCCGGACAGCCCGGGGGCGGTGGCCGCGGCGGCGGTGTCGGCGGTGTCGGCGCCGGGCAGGACGAAGAGCAGCAGGACGCCGAAGCCCGCGGCGAGGACGTAGGCCATCCAGCGTTCGGCGAACTGCACGGTGGCGTGGCCCCACATCGCGACGGCGAAGGTCAGCGCGAGGGTGATGAGCAGGGCCACGGCGCGGCCGGCCGTGCCGCCCTGCCAGCCGATCTCGGCGAAGAAGACCTCCAGGGCGAGGGTGCCGACCACGGTGTTGACGATGGTGTAGCCGATGCTCACCACCCAGTTGAGGACGCCGGCCGGGAAGTTGCCGCGCACGCCGAAGGCGGCGCGGGAGATGACGAGGGTGGCGGTGCCGGTGCGGATGCCGCTGAGTCCGGCGGCGCTGATGGCGAAGAAGGACAGTCCGCCGATCACGACCACGGCGGTGGCCTGCCAGAAGGAGAGTCCGAAGGCGACGGCCAGGGCGCCGTTGATCACGTAGGTGAAGGTGAGGTTGGAGCCGAACCAGAGCCAGAAGAGGTCCTTGGCACTGCCGTGGCGCTCCGCGTCGGGAATGGGATCGATCCCGTGCGTCTCGACCCGGAACACCTCGTCGACGTCGGCTGTCTGCTGCGCCATGCTGCACCTCTGATCTTGAACGTCGTTCTAAGTTCTTGAATGGCATTCAAGATGAGGGTGGGACCCCACCCGCGTCAAGACCCCGTCCGGGATAAGGTCGGGCCAGGTGAGACGGAGGGCGGGAGCGGTGACGCGAGCGGGAGCGGGGGCGGCACGGCGGCGCGACGGGCGGATCGCCCAGGAGCGGATGCTGGAAGAGGCCATGGCGGCGATCGCGGAGGACGGCCTCGCGGCGCTCACCATGTCGGCGCTGGCCGAGCGGCTCGGCACCAGCGGCGGCCACATCCTGTACTACTTCGGCAGCAAGGACCGGCTCCTGCTGGAGGCGCTGCGCTGGAGCGAGGAGCAGCTCACCGGCGAGCGCCGGGCCCTGCTGGGCCGCAGGGTGACGGCCGCGCGCAAGCTCGACCAGTACCTGGAGCTCTACCTCCCCGAAGGCCCGCGCGACCCGCGCTGGACCCTCTGGATCGAGCTGTGGGCCCGTACCGCCTCCAACGAGCCGCTGAAGGCGGCCCAGGAGGAGATCGACGAGAGCTGGCAGCGGGACCTGGAGGCGCTCCTCGCCAAGGGCGTGGACCAGGGCCGCTTCGCACCCATGGACGTGCCCGGACGGGCCTCGGAGCTGCTCGCCCTGCTGGACGGCCTGAGCACCCGGGTCGTCCTGGGCCAGCGCGGCGCGGACCGGGCCCGGGCCCTGCGGCAGGCCCGCTCGGCGGCCGCCCTGCTGATCCCCGCGCCGTAGCGGGCCCGGCGCATCCGACCCCTTCATTTCGAACCGGACCGACCGCGACCGGCTTTTTCCCTGATAGCGCCATCCGGTGCCCCAATTCGACACCCAAAAGCGGAATCCGCGGTGCCGAAAAGCCCTTTCCGGACAGGCCGAAGGGCCACTCACTCCCGTTCGCGCCCCCGAGACCCCCTACTTGACCTGGGCATATACCAGAGGCCCAAAAGCGCCCACACGCTCGTGAAGGCATTCACAAGAATTTCGCACGAAGTGCGCCCTACCGCGCTCCTCCCCCAGCGAGCACAATCTCGGTGACGACCCGTACCGATCGTGAAGGAGGGAGCGCGTGCGCAATCAGGTGCGCACAGCGGACGGACGCGCCCTGGCCGTGGAGCGCTGGGGCGATCCCGACGGCAAGCCCGTCTTCCTGCTCCACGGCATGCCCGGCAGCCGCCTGGGCCCTGCCCCCCGGGGCATGGTCCTCTACCAGCGCCGCATGCAGCTCATCGCCTACGACAGACCCGGCTACGGCGGCTCCGACCGCCATGTGGGCCGCACCGTCGCCGACGTGGCCCAGGACGTGGCCACCATCGCCGACTCCCTCGGCCTGGACACCTTCGCGGTGGCCGGCCGCTCCGGCGGCGCCGCCGGAGCCCTCGCCTGCGCCGCACTGCTCCCCGACCGGGTCACCCGGACCGCGGGGATGGTCGGCCTCGCCCCCCGGGACGCGGAGGACCTGGACTGGTTCGCCGGGATGGCCGCGTCGAACGTCAAGGAGTACACCACCGCCACCGCCGACCCCGAGGAGCTGGCGGCCCGGCTGATCCCGCGCGCCGACGGCATCCGCAAGGATCCCGGCCGGCTGCTGGACGAGTTGCGCCGGGAGCTGACCGCCAACGACCGCATGATCGTCTCGGATGCGGGCCTGCGGTCGATGCTGCTGCGGAACTACCGTGAGGGGCTGCGCCATTCGGCGTACGGCTGGATCGACGACGTCCTCGCCTTCAGCCGCCCCTGGGGCTTCGACCCGGCCGACATCCGCTGCCCGGTGCTGATCTGGCACGGGGAGCTCGACGTGTTCTCCCCCGTGGGCCACTCCCGCTGGCTGGCCCGCCGCATCCCGGGGGCCACGACGGCCATCGAGCCGGCCGCCGCGCACTTCGCGGCCTTCCGCGCGCTGCCCGACGCACTGAACTGGCTGCTGCGCGACCTGCCCGTCCCGCCCCTCAGCGAACAGCAGCCCGCCTAGGCGGCGTCCTGGCCGTCCGGCCCCTCCGGGCGACCCCGGCCGGCCAGTACGCCGAGCACCTCGCCGATGCGCGCCCGGACCTCCGGGTCGGCGATCGTCCCGTCCTGGCCGGACATCCCCCCGGTCACCGGGATCCGCACGCAGGCCTCGTCCACGACCGCGGCGCCGGTGTAGCCGAGGACCGCGCGCAGCGTGGCCTCCGCGCCCTGGCCGCGGCCCGGGGCGGCCGCGTTCACCCAGGCCACGGGCTTGTCGCTGATCTCGGTACCGCCGACCGTCCAGTCCAGGAGGTTCTTGAACGATCCCGGCAGGGTGCCCGCGTACTCCGGGGTGCAGACCAGGATCGCGTCCGCCCCGGCGATCGCGGCGCGCAGCCCGGCCACCGGAGCGGGCAACTGGTCCGTGTCTTCATCGGGGTTGAAGTGCGGCAGCGTCCCCAGTCCGTCGTACAGGACGGTGCGCACGCGGGCCGGAGTCTCGGCGGCGACGGCCTGCGCGGTGCGCAGCATCGCCTCGTTGGAGGAACCGGCGCGCAGACTTCCGGACAGCAGGAGGATCAGGGGCGGCGTGGTCATGCGCCCAACCTACCGAGGCGGGTCGGGCCAGGTCGGCGCCGGGGGGCGGCGCTCGCGCACCCCGGTCGGACCCGGGTGCGGCCGCGGCCGGGTCCCGGTCCGGGTCCGCCGCCCGGAAGAAAAGGATCTTGCCGTCCGGCGAACGGCCGAATAAGCCACGTCGAGAAATACGCCGAGCTTGCTATAGAACGGTTGACCAGGCGTCATGTCTCGGTTGCCAATGGGGTGTGGCCGAGTAAAGTCCACGCTTGACGGCAGCGCGTCGCTGTTGTCATTCACATGCCCATTCCACATGGCTTCCCCAAGGACGGTGTCGTGAACACTTCCGCAACCCCCGCGACCAGCACGGTCAAGGCCCGCCGGGTCCCGCTCGCCAAGATCGACGTCCACACCGCCTCCGCGGCGGCGACGCTCGGTCGCGTGCTGCCGGCTGAATCCGGTCGTCCGGTTCAGGCACCGATCTTCAACTCCGCGCTCTGACACCGAAGTAAGCGCTCTAGACTGGTGGAATGACCGGCCTGATCGCATTTCGCGAGATCGTCCTGAAAGTTCACAGCAGATGCGATCTTGCTTGTGATCATTGCTATGTCTACGAACACGCAGATCAGAGCTGGCGAGCCCGGCCGAAAGTGATCTCCCCCGAGGTAATTTCGCATACCGCGTCGCGGCTCGCCGAACATGCCCGTGACCATGCACTCCCCTCCGTCACGGTGATTCTTCACGGAGGGGAACCCCTGTTGGCGGGCACCGCCCGGCTCCGCCTCGTGTGCGAGGAGTTCAGCCGGGCACTCACCGGAACCGCCGCCCTCGACCTGCGGATCCACACCAACGGCCTGCAGCTCAGCACCCGTTACCTCGACCTCTTCGACGAGTTCGGCGTCCGGGTGGGCATCTCCCTGGACGGGGACCGCGCCGCCAACGACCGCCACCGCCGCTTCGCGGACGGCCGTACGAGCCACCCGCTGGTCCTGGCCGCCGTCGCACTGCTCCGCTCCGAGCCCTACCGCCACCTCTACCAGGGTCTGCTCTGCACCGTGGACGTGGCCAACGACCCCGTGGCCGTACTGGACGCGCTCGTCGAACTCGAGCCCCCACGCGTGGACTTCCTCCTCCCGCACGCCACGTGGGAAACCCCTCCGGTCCGCCCGGACGACGCCCCCGACGCGTACGCGCGCTGGCTCCTGCGGATCTTCGACCACTGGGAGCGCCTCGGCCGCCCGGTACCCGTACGGCTCTTCGAGTCCCTGCTCTCCACCCTGCGCGGCGGCCCCAGCCTCACCGAGTCGCTCGGCCTCGCGCCCACGGACCTCGTCGTCGTCGAGACCGACGGGACCCTGGAGCAGGTGGACTCCCTCAAGAGCGCCTTCGAGGGGGCCGCGGCCACCGGGTTCAACGTCTTCGACCATGCGTTTGACCAGGTCGCAGCCCATCCCGGGGTGCGCGCCCGGCAGCTGGGCCTCGCGGGCGTCAGCGAATCGTGCCGCCGCTGCCCCGTCGTACGTTCGTGCGGCGGCGGGCTCTACACCCACCGCTACCGCGACCGCAACGGCTTCGACAACCCCTCCGTCTACTGCACCGACCTGCGTGAACTCGTGGACGGGGTCGAGGGCCGCACGGCCCTGCGGGAGACCGCGCCGCAGCTCTCCGACCCGGCCGAACTCGCCCGTTCCCAGGAGGAGCTGACCCGGATCCTGCTGGCCCGGCTCCACGCGGACCTCGGCGCGGAACCCGGCTGGGCGCGCGCCTGGGAGCTGCTGGCCGCCGTGGAACAGGCCGGGGAGGCGGGCGCGGACGCGCTGGACGCCGTACTGGACCACCCGTTCACCCGCACCTGGGTGCTGGCGGCCCTGGACGCCGCCCGGGAGGGCCGGCAAGACGGTCCGGAGGCGGCCCGCAGGCTGACCGCGCTGGCCGTCGCGGCCGTCCTGCGCGGCGGACTGGACCTGCCCGCCGAGGTGGCCTACCGGGACGGCGAGGTGTACCTGCCGACCCTGGGGCTGCTGCGGCTCGGGGAGCCCGGCACGGAGGGCCGGGCCGCCCTGCACGTCACCGACGAGGGGTACGCCGTACGGGACGGGCGCACCGAGCACCGCTTCGGGCCGACCGCGGGCGACGCGCGCTGGCAGCCCGTGCGCACCTGGTCGCCCGGGCCGGATGCGGCCCCGGTGGCGCTGGAGGACCTCGACCCGTACCGCAACTGCTTCCCCCGCCCGCCCAGGCTCCGGCTCGGCACCGGCGAGGCCGAGGAGTGGCGGGGCAGGCTGGACCGGGCGTGGGCCCTGCTGCACAAGGCGGTGCCGGAGTTCGCCCGGGCGGCGGCCGCCGGGCTGACCACCCTGACCCCGCTGGCGGGCGGCCCGCGGGCCGGCGGCTGGGGCGAGGCGGGCCGGCACGGGCCGGGGGCGCTCGGGGTGCCGTACGCGGCGGGGGTGCGGGAGACCGCGCTCGCGCTGCTGACCGGGCGGCGGCGGACCCGGCTGCGGGCCCTGACCGAGGTGGCCGACCTGTACGCACTGGACGGGGAGTGGCAGCACCCCTCGCCGTGGCGGGAGCGCCCGGTCCCGGTGTCGCGGCTGCTGGCCGACGTGCACGAGCGGGTGGCGGTGGAGGCGTACCGGCGGGCCACCGCGGCGCCCGAGCCGGGCGGCTCGGACCGCATCCACCGGGCGCTGGACCGCCTCTCGGAGGCGGCCGAGTTGACCACCACCGGCAAGCGCCTCGTGGCGGAGCTCCGCTACGAACTGAAGGCGGTCGACGCGTGAGCGCCCCGTCCCGGTCCCCGGCCCCCGCCGGCCCGGGCCGGGCCGCCGGCACGCTGCAGCTGGCCGTGCAGCTGCGGCTGCTGGGGGTCCGCCCCGGGATGCGGCTCCTGGTGCACGCCTCCCTCGGCGGCACCGGCCTGCGCGCCGAGCAGCTGCGCGACGCCCTCACGGGGGTCCTCGGTCCGCGCGGCACCCTGGTGGTCCCCGCGTTCACCCCGGCGAACTCCAAGACCTCCAGCGCCCACCTGGAGCGGATCGCCGGCCTGGACGAGTCCGGGGTGCGGGCCTTCCGCGAGCGGATGCCCGCATTCGATCCGGCGAGCACCCCGAGCCAGGGCATGGGCTCCCTCGCCGAGGCCGTCCGCACCACGCCGGGCGCCGCGCGCAGCGCCCACCCGCAGACCTCTTTCGCCGCCCTCGGCGCGGACGCGGAGCGGCTCTGCTCCGGGCACCGCATCGAGAGCCACCTGGGTGAGGAGTCGCCGCTGGGGAAGTTGTGCTGGGAGGGCGGTCAGGTACTCATGATCAATGTGGGGTTTTCGGTCTGCACGGCTTTCCATCTCGCGGAGTATCGAATTCCGAAGCCCCCCTTGCGCATGTACGAGTGTGTGGTGAAGGTGAACCTTCCGGGGCGGCAAGGGAGTCGGCAGGAAGGGGCGTGGACCGCCTACGAGGACGTCGCGCTGGACGACGGCGATTTCGCGGAGATCGGCAGGACGTTCCCGGATTCCCGGGTGCGCAGGGGGCGGGTGGGAGGGGCGGCGACCATGCTCTTCTCCCTCCCGGATGCCGTCGACCACGCCCTTGAGTGGATGACCGAAAACAGACGCTGATTGACTGAACGATGAGGGGATGTGGCGAAGCAGCTCCGGAATGATGTTTCTTCGCTCGCAGCTTCGGGACGGGGGGCGTGTTGCCCGCATCAGTGCAGCCATATTTTTTTCTCAGTTATGCGCATACACCGAGATTCGGGGCCGGGGGGCCCGACCCCGACATGTGGGTGGAGCGCCTCTTCCGCGATCTCTGCGGCCACGTCATGGCGCTGACGGATCTGCCCGCCGGCGCCGAAGCCGGGTTCATGGACCGGGAGATACGCAGCGGCGAGGGCTGGTCGGAACGGCTCGGGGCGGCGCTCGCCACCTGCCGGGTCTTCGTGCCCCTGTTCTCGCCGCGGTACTTCGCCAGTGAGATGTGCGGAAAGGAATGGTTCGCCTTCGCGCACCGCGCGATCCAGCACGGCGCGGCGAGCAACGAGCGCGCCGAGGCCATCGTGCCCGCGTTATGGGTGCCGGTCCCACCGTCCCAACTGCCCGGTCCTGCCGAGCGGTTGCAGTTCAACCACAACACCTTCGGCGAGCGCTACGTCACCGACGGCCTGTACGGGCTGATCAAACTGCGCGGATACGCCGAGCAGTACGAGCGGGCCGTCTACGAACTGGCCCGGCGCATCGTCCGGGTCGCCGAGACCGTCCGTCTCGATCCCGTCCGCCCCATGGACTACCGGGTGGTGCCCAGCGCCTTCGGCCCCTCCGGCAGTTCCGGCGGCGCCGGCAGCGGCCCCGCCCGCACCCTCCACGTGACCGTGGCGGCCGGCTCCCGGCACGACCTGCCGGATGGCCGGAGCCCGGAGTACTACGGGGAGAGCGCCCTGGACTGGAATCCGTACCATCCGGTGTCCCAGCGCCCGATCGCGTACGTCGCCGAGGACGTGATCAAGAACCTCAACTACCAGACGACCATGTCCTCCTTCGACGACGAGGCCGGGCACTTCGACAGCAAGCAGCCGCCGACCCGGCCGGAGATCCTGATCGTCGACCGCTGGGTGGTGGAGGACGAGCACCGCCGCCAGCGCCTGGCCGCCTTCGACCAGGAGTCGCGCCCGTGGATCAACGTGGTCGTGCCGTGGAACCGCTACGACCACCAGAGCCGCGCGAAGGAGGCCGAGCTGGCCCGGCGGCTGGAGGAGACCCTGCCCGTCAAGATGGGCCAGGGCCGGGCCGCCTGCCGGGCGGCCGCGAACGGCGTGGCCAACATGGAGACCCTAGGACAGATCCTGCCCCAGGTGGTCGAGGCCGCCGCCCAGCAGTTCCTCAGACACGCCCAGGTCTACCTGCCGGCCGGCAACACCCACACCGAACGCCCGCGACTGCTCGGGCCGATGGGGATGAGCGAGCCGCCCGCACCGCCCGCGGCTCCCTTCCCGCCCGACGCCTACAACGCGTACGACGCCCACATCGACGGCAACGACAGCAACGACACCGACCGGGGGGACGCGGATGACAGCGAGTCGTGACAGCAGGGACAGCCGTGACGGACGCATCGTCACCTTCTACTCGTACAAGGGCGGCACGGGCCGCACCATGGCGCTGGCCAACACCGCCTGGATCCTGGCGGCCAACGGCAAGCGGGTCCTCGCCGTGGACTGGGACCTGGAGGCCCCTGGCCTGCACCGCTTCTTCCACCCCTTCCTGGACCCCTCCACGCTCGGGGCCACCACCGGGGTCATCGACCTGATCAGCGAGTACGCCTGGGCCGCGACCAGTCCGGTGCAGCGCGCCGATGACTGGCACAAGGACTACGCGCGGATACAGCCGCACGCCGTCTCGCTGACCCCGGAGACCCTCGGCTGGGAGTTCCCGGACGGCGGCACCCTGGACTTCGTCTCCGCGGGCCGGCAGAACCGCGAGTACTCCGCGACCGTCTCCACCTTCGACTGGGACAACTTCTACGACCGGCTCGGCGGCGGCCTCTTCTTCGACGCGTTACGCGCCGACATGAAGAAGAACTACGACTACGTCCTGATCGACAGCCGCACCGGGCTGTCCGACATCGCGGACATCTGCACCGTGCACCTCCCGGACGTCCTGGTCGACTGTTTCACCCTCTCCGACCAGTCCATCGACGGCGCCGCGTCCGTGGCCCGCCAGATCGACGAGCGGTTCAACGACCGCGGGATCAAGATCTACCCCGTCCCCATGCGCATCGACGAGGGCGAGAAGGAGAAGGCCGACGCGGGCCGGGCCCTGGCCCGGATCAAGTTCGACCGCTTCCCCAATGGTCTCGTCGGGGACGAGCTCACCTCGTACTGGGGTGCGGTGGAGATCCCGTACCGGCCCTACTACGCCTACGAGGAGACCCTGGCCACCTTCGGCGACGAGGCCGGGCTCACCAACTCCCTCCTCTCCGCCTTCGAACGGCTCACCACGGTGGTCACCGAGGGCGAGATCACCTCCATGCCGGTCATCGGCGAGGAGGTCCGCCTGCGGATCAGGGACGCCTTCACCCGGCGCCGCCCGGCCCTGCCCGCCGACCTGTTCCTCTCCTACGTCGCCGAGAACCGGATGTGGGCCGACTGGATCGAGTCGGTGCTCACCCGGGCCGGCTTCCGGGTCGTGCCCAAGGACGTCTCCGCGGAGCGGGCCCCGGTCGCCGCCGGCTCCGGGGACACCCTCGGCGGCGGGACGGGCATCAGCATCGACACCGCCGCCCGGACGGTGGTGCTGCTCTCCACGGCCTACCTGAAGTCCGCCCGGGCCGTGGACGTGTGGGAGCGGGCCGCGGCCGAGGACCCGACCGGGGGCCGCCGCCAGCTGGTGCCGCTGAGGGTGGGCGACGTACGGCTCTCCACGCCCTACATCGACCGCAACCCGGTGGACCTCTTCCGGCTCGACGAGGTGCACGCCACCGCCGCCCTGCTGCGCGCGGTGGAGCGGCCGATGGCGCTGCCCGACAGCGTCGCCAGCGCCTCCCAGCCCGGCCCCCGCTTCCCGGGAACCGTCCCGAAGATCTGGAACGCGCCGCCCCGCAATCCCGGGTTCACCGGGCGCAGCATCGTGCTGGAGCGGATGCGCGACCAGCTCGGCGGCGGCGTGGCCGTGGTGCTGCCGCAGCCGCAGACCCTGTTCGGGCTCGGCGGCGTCGGCAAGACCCAGGTGGCGCTGGAGTACGTGCACCGGTTCATGGCCGACTACGACCTGGTGTGGTGGATCTCCTCGGAGCAGACCGACGAGGTGGTCGCGGCCCTCGCCGAGCTGGCCGTGCGCCTGGGTGCGCAGACCGGCGAGGACATGGCGGCCGCCTCCCAGGAGGCGATCGACCTGCTGCGGCGCGGGGTGCCCTCCTCGCGCTGGCTGCTGGTCTTCGACAACGCGGACGATCCCGAGATGCTCAAGCGGTTCTTCCCGCCGGGCGGCCCGGGGCACGTGCTGGTGACCTCCCGCAACCAGTCCTGGTCGCAGTACGGGGACGCGCTCCCGGTGGACGTGTTCCTGCGCGAGGAGTCCATCGAGCACCTCCAGCGCCGGGCCCCGGGGCTCAGCAAGGACGACGCCGAGCAGGTGGCGGTGGCGGTGGGCGACCTGCCGCTGGCCGTCGAACAGGCAGGTGCCTGGATCGCGGAGACCGCGACTCCGGTGGCCGCGTACATCGAGCAGCTGGCCCAGCAGGCCGCGAGCGTCCTGGCCCTCAACCAGCCGCCCGGCTATCCGGAGCCGGTGGCCGCCACCTGGAACATCTCGATAGAGCGGCTGCAGTCCCGCTCCCCGGCCGCGGTCCGGCTGCTCCAGCTGTGCGCCTTCCTCGCGCCCGAGCCGATCTCCGCGAACCTGCTCTACAGCAAGGAGATGATCGACGCCCTCAAGCCCTACGACTCCTCCCTGCAGGAGAAGCTGGTGCTCGGCCGGGTGATCCGGGAGATCGGCCGGTTCGCGCTGGCCAAGGTCGACCAGGTCAGCAACAGCATCCAGGTGCACCGGCTGGTCCAGGCGGTGATCCGGGCCCAGCTGACCGAGGAGGAGCAGCGGGAGGCCCGGCACGCCGTCCACCGGATCCTGGCCGGCGCCCGGCCGGACGACGACGAGCCGATCGACAACCCGGAGACCTGGCCGCGGTTCAACACCATCTGGTCGCACCTGACCCCGTCCGAGGCCCGGTACTGCAAGGAGCCGGAGACCCGCCGGCTGCTGATCGACCGCGTCCGCTACCTGTGGAAGCGCGGTGACTTCAAGGCCGCGTACGCGCTCGGCGAAGAGCTGCGGGAAGCCTGGAAGGAGATGCTGGGCAACGACGACCTGCAGTACCTGTACCTGCGCTTCCACCTGTCGAACATCCTGCGCTCGCAGGGGCGGTTCGTGGAGGCGAAGGAGCTGGACGAGGTCACCCTGGAGCGCCAGCGGGCCGTGCTGGGCCCCTCGCACCCCCACACGTACATGACCATGAGCGGTCTCGCCAACACCCTGGGCGCGCTCGGCCAGTACACGGAGGCGATGGAGCTGGCGACCGACGCCCACGAGGGCTTCAGCCAGATCTTCCACGAGGCGCACCCGCGCACGCTGGCCGCCGCGAACAACCTGGCGCTGAACCTGCGGCTGGTGGGCCAGTACACCAGAGCCCGTGAGATCGACCAGGAGGTGCACGACCTGCGCACGGAGGTGCTCGGACCGGAGCACCCGTACACCCTGTCCTCCGCGCAGAACCTCGCCCGCGACCTGCGCGAGGTGGGCCGGTACGAGGACTCGGTGCAACTGCTCAGCCGGACCTACGAGACCTACAAGCGGACGCTGGGGCGGGCCTTCCCCGGGACCCTGTCGGCCGCGAAGAACCTGGCGGTGTCGCTGCGCCGGGCGGGCCAGCTGGAGGACGCGCTCCGGCTGACCACGGCCACCCGGGCCCGCTACCGGGCCAAGTACACCTCGGTCAACCCGGACCTGCTGTCCTGCGAGCTCAACCTGGCCTCGGACCTCTTCGCGACCGGGGACCCGGGCGGGGCGCGGGACCTGGCGCAGGAGGTGGTGGACGAGTACATGAAGGTGCCGGGCGAGCGGCACCCGTACACCCTGGCTGCCGTCAACAACCTGGCGGTCTTCCACTGGGGCACGGGCGCGGCGGAGACGGCGGAGACGATGCAGCGGCAGACGATCCGGCTGATGCGGGACGTCCTCGGCGACAACCATCCGCACACGGTCTTCGCCCACCTCAACCTGGCCAACACCCGGGCCGATCTGGGCGATCCGGAAGGCGCCCTGGAGCTGGAGCGGCTCGCCGTGATGCGGCTGCGCGAGGCTCTCGGGGGGCACCATCCCGAGACCCTGGCGGCCGGCTCCAACATGGCGGTCAGCCTGGACTCGCTGGGCCGCAAGGAGGAGGCGGCCCGGCTGCGGGCGGAGGCGGTGTCCGAGCTGAGCCGGCTCCTCGGCGAGGACCACAGCCTGACCCGGTACGCCCGGGACGAGCGGCGGATCCACCGCGATCTGGAGCCTCTCGCCGTGTGATTCCACGGAGGGCGGCGGGCGCCCGCGACAGCGGGCTCCGCCGCCCGCCACCCGACAGCAGGGGGGCGCTGTGACCGACAGCATGACTTTCCGAAACGAGGACCTGCCGGCCCTCTTCCACCACACCGACCAGGCGGCCATCTCCCGGCAGCGGGAGTCCACCCAGGCCACCCGCGCCCAGCTGATGCTGCTCGTGGCCGCCGCGGGGGCCGCGGCACTGCCCTCGGGGCCGAAGCTGGGCTCGCTGTACCTCTTCGGGCTGCTGAGCGTGCTCGCGTACGCGGGAGTGCTGGGCGTGGGCATGCGGGCGACCAGGCGCCGGGCGCGCCCGCAGTGGCAGCTCAACCGCAGCGCGGCGGAGTTCATCAAGTCCCTGGCCTGGCGGTACGCCGTGCACGGGGCGCCGTTCGGCAGCGAGGTCGGCGCGCCCGAGGAGACGTACCGGACCCGGCTGGAGGCGGGTCTGGCCGAGCTGCGGAAGATGGGCTGGGAGGATCCGCGGACGGCCGGGACGGTACCGGAGGGCGGGGAGATCACCGGCGCGATGCAGCGGCTGCGCGGGATGGACTACCAGGCGCGGCGGGAGACGTACGTCCGGGACCGGCTGATCGAGCAGCGCAACTGGTACCGGCGGCGGACGGAGGTCTCCCGGCGGGCGACGAACCTGTGGTCGTGGACGATCGTGCTGCTGACCTGCCTGGCCCTGCTGTTCGCGCTGCTGGGGTCGTTCGGGTCGGGTCCGGGGCCGAGGCTGACCGCGCTGCTGAGCGCGGCGGCGGCGGCCGGCATCGCCTGGAACGAGGTGCGCCGCCATCATCCGCTGATCGAGGCGCACACCCTGATCGAGCAGGACCTGGCGGCGATGATGGTCGTGATGCAGACCACCATCACCGAGTCGCAGTGGCCTTCGTCGGTGTACGAGACCGAGCGGTACGTCTCCCCGCAGCACACCGACTGGCTGGCCCGGCACAGCAGTTGAGGCCCCGGCGGTCCGTCGGCCCGATGGTGGGGGCGTGGCTCAGTCCCT
The DNA here is from genome assembly GCF_045160965.1 of Streptomyces sp. NBC_00207. Lineage (NCBI taxonomy): Bacteria > Bacillati > Actinomycetota > Actinomycetes > Kitasatosporales > Streptomycetaceae > Streptomyces > Streptomyces sp. NBC_00207. The sequence goes on from NZ_CP130715.1 coordinate 2,647,729, forward strand.
GGCCACGCCCTCGCGCCAGATGACGGTGACCGGCTTGCCGAGCGCCCGCGCGTAGGCGACGATCTCGCCGGTGCCGCCGTGCCCGCGGGCGGGCTGCCCGTCCCAGACGGCGACGAGGCGGTCGCAGGAGTCGGCGATGTAGGTGCCGGCGGCGTAGTAGGCCTCGTCCGTGGAGCGGGCGAAGTCCATGCGGATCTCCTGCGTGGCACGGCGCTTGAGCCGCCGGTAGCGGGCCAGGGCCTCCGCGCCCTCGAAGCCGTCCTCGTAGTCCCCGCTGGGGATCACCACGGTCAGTCCCGCGCCGCATTCGAGTGCGATGGCGGCGAACAGCTGGTCCGCCCCCTCGGCGAGACTGGAGAAGGCCTCCAACGGCCCTTCGTGGCCGCCCAGTACGGCGCGCAGACCGTTCTCCACATGTCCGAGCACCGCATCCGGAATGGACCGGTGTCCGGTCACGCCGATACGTTTCATGCAGAAACCTGCCTCCCCCGGCGGACACGCACCCCTGCACATCCTCCCAGAAGGCGGGAGGACGTCCAGGGGTGCGACGGGGGCGCGTGAGGCACCGTCAGTAGACGCTGACCCCGTAGGCGTTGAGGGCCTCGACCACGGGCTGGAAGAAGGTCGTTCCGCCCGAGGAGCAGTTCCCGCTGCCGCCGGAGGTGAGGCCGACGGCGCGGGTGCCCGAGTAGAGCGGGCCGCCGCTGTCGCCGGGCTCGGCGCAGACGTTGGTGCGGATCATGCCGTAGACGATGTCGCCGCCGCCGTAGTTCACGGTGGCGTTGAGGCCGGTGACCCGGCCGCTGTGGATGCCGGTGGTGGAGCCGCGCCGGGTCACGGACATGTTGACCGTGGCGTTCACGGCGCTGGTGATGTCCTGGCTGCCGACGGTCCCCGGGGGCACCGGCGTGTTGCTCGCGTACTTGATGAGGCCGTAGTCGTTGGTGGGGAAGCTGGAGCCGGTGGTGGTGCCGAGCACGGTGGTGCGGGCGGAGTTGGTCCACCAGGTGCCCGCGCCGTCGGTGCAGTGCCCGGCGGTCAGGGCGTAGTAGTTGGCGCCGCTGCGCACGTTGAAGCCGAGCGAGCAGCGCCAGCTGTTGGCATAGATCGCGTCGCCGCCGGAGGCCAGTTTGGTGAGCTTGCCGGGGGTGCGCTCGATGCGCAGCGCCCCGGCATCCGCTCCGGCCTCGCGCTTGATTCTTTCGATGGCGGCGGCGGAGACGGTGGAGTCGGCGGTGACCACGAGGGTTCCGGTGGCGGTGTCGGTGTGCCAGGCGGTACCTCCGACGTTGGCGCGCAGCACGGATGCGCTGGCCGACTCGAGCCGGTCGGCGCTGAATCCGCCGCCGTCCCGGGGGTCCGCGGTCGCCGCCGTGGGGACGGCGAACGCTGCGGCGGCGGCCAGGCCGGTGGCCGCCGCGAGCAGCCTGGTACGGGTCATGCGCTTGATCCTCACTTCTCGTCCTCCTGGAGAGGGTCGGGGGCCCGGCGGATGTGGGGGTGCCTGAGCCCGTGAGGCGCAGCCGGGGGCACGGCGGGCGCATGAACTTTGGCCGTGCCCCTGACAAGCGCTGTCGGGAGTGTCCTGTCGTCAGATACCGGTCGCAAGAGCGGCTTTCAGCCTCCGCCGGCCGGCCGCCACCTCGAAGGGCAGCGTGTTCCCGGGCGGCGGAAACGGACGGATGAAGTGGTCCGCGAAGGCGCAGGGGGGCAGCGGCGACCGGTTGAAATCCACGGTGACGGCCCCGCCTGCGTCCGGTATGCCGGGCTTCAGGAAGCGGAAGCGGTAGCTGGACCGACCGCCGGTGGCATCGCCGAACGCGGCCCGGAGGCTGCCGTCGTCCTCGTCCACGGCGACCTGGAGGGTGTGCTCGGCGCCCTGGAAGGGGAAGGTCGGCTCCCCGCCGAGGCCGAGTCCGCGGGCCCGCCCGTCGGCGTTCTCCACCTGGACCCTTCGGTCCTCGGGGTACGGCCGGAAACCCCCGTCGGCGGCCAGTACGGCGTCACCTGTGAAGGGCTCGCCGTCGAGGCACAGGGCGTCTTCGGCGGTGGCGGTGAGCGCCGCGCCGCCGTCGGTCGCGCGCCAGAGCCCCGGGACGGCCGGAATTCGACCTTCCGGGTAGTCGGCGAGCCTGGGGGTCCCCCCGGACGGAGTCTGGGGGAAGGTGCCCGTCAGCGCGAGGGGACCGTAGGGGGCGGACACGGCCGCGGCCCTGCCCTCGTGCCGTGTCCGCCGGGCGGCATGCGGATCGTCTGCGTCGTCGCTCATCCCGCTCACCCCTTCCACACGGGTCCGGACGGGAACCCCCTCGTACGCCGTCCGGACCTGTGAAACCTGAAAGAGCCTCAGCAGTCGCAGCCGCAACAGTCACAGCTGCAGCAGCCGTCGCCACCGCCGCCACCGCTCCCGCCGCCACCGCCGGAACCATTGGTGCCGTTGCAGCAGTCGCAGCAGTCGCAGGCGTCGCACCACGGGTCCCGCTTCTTCCGGGACCACGGGCCCTCGTGCTCGGTGCAGCACATCTGGCAGGTGCAGAACAGCCCGAGGGCGACCGCACAGCCGGCGAGCAGTCCGCGGCGGGGCCGCTGCGGCGGCGGCGCACCGCCGAATCCGCCCGGGCCCGTGGGCGGCATCCCCGGCCCGCCCGCTCCGCCCGCTCCGCCGCCGTACGGAGTCCCCCCGTACGGAGCCCCGCCGTACGGGTTCTGGCCGTACGGGTTCCCGCCCTGGCCGCCGTACGGCTGGCCCCCGTAGGGGTTGCCGCCCTGCCCGGCGGAGGCGGTCGCGGTGTGCGCGCAGCTGCCGGTCCCGAAGGCCCGGTCCACCGAGGTGCGCAGCTCGTGCACGAGCAGCCGGTGGGCGAGCCCCGCGTCCGCGAACTCGACCTCGCCCAGGGCGAGCCTGATCCCGTGCAGGGCGTCGTCGCAGAGCCGGCGGGCCTCGGTGAGCGAGGTGCCGGTTGCGGCGAGCGGGTTCCAGGCGCCCGCCGCGGCGTCGGCGCCCCGGTCCTCCACCGCGTCCAGCAGGTGCGCGAGCCGGCCGAAGTACCGGCCCGCCTCGGCCAGCGCCGGGGCGTTGCCTGGCCGTCCGGCCAGCTGCGCGGTATGGGCGAAGGCGGCGGCCGTCGCGGTCTCCGTCGGCTCGGTCACCACGAGCACGGGCGTGCCGGGGCCCGCCAGCGTCTCGATGCCCGCCTGCCGGTCCACGGCGTCGACGAGCACCGCCGTGTCGAAGCCGAGCGAGGCCCCGGTGCGGGCGCCGGCGCGGTCCCAGCCCCGGGCCACCTTGCGCGCGGCCGCGGCGATGGGTGCGCGGGCCAACAGCCCGTCCCGGTCCGCCACGTGGTCGCGCACCTTCGCGGAGGCGAGGACGAGCGAGACCGCGGCCGCGAGCCGCGCACCCTCGCCCTGGGCGACCGAGGCGGTGCGCATCCCGCGCAGCGGGCAGGGCCCCGCGGTGCGGCGGGCGTCGGGCGCGGGACCCGACTGAGCCTCCGTCAGAACGGAGACGAGCAAGCCGTCATAGTTCGTGACGATCCGGGCGAACTGCCCGTGGTCTCCGCGAAGTGCCAGACACAGCCCGCACAGATGGGCCATCCACTCCGCCTTGAACCGCTCCCCCAGCCGGTGCGTGCAAGGTCTGACGATGCCGAACAAGCTGCTTCCCCCGTGTGTCGTACGCGTACCTGCCGGGCATCGTAGCGAGCCGCGTCCTTCACTCGAACGTCCCCATCGCTCACCCGCACGGCGGCAGTGGTCGTATTTTCACTCAGTCAGCAGTGGTAGCCACCAGGATCCTTGACCGTGCAACGGATGTTCTGCACCAGTACCGTCACGAAACCCCTGCGCGGCGGCTATCCACTTGGCGCGTTGTCAGCATCATGGACGAGCATAGGGGCAGCGGAGAGAAGACAGACTGACCGCGGTGAAAGGAGGCAGTCCATGGGTTCGGTGCGCAAGGCGAGTGCCTGGCTGGGTCTCGTGGAGGACAGCGACGACGAGCGCTACTACGACGACGACTACGCGGAGGCCGCCCAGGGTTCGGTGGCCGGCCCCGGTGAGCAGTGGGTCACCGACCCGCGGGTGAAGGTGGCCTCCGAGTCGGCCGTGGAGCACGGCCGCCGGATCGCGACGGTCACCCCGGACGGCTTCCGTGACGCGCGCGGCATCGGCGAGCTGTTCCGCGACGGGGTCCCGGTCATCGTGAACCTGTCCTCGATGGACCCGGGCGACGCGAAGCGCGTGGTCGACTTCGCGGCCGGCCTGACCTTCGGGCTGCGCGGATCGATCGAGCGGGTGGCGACCAGGGTCTTCCTGCTGACCCCGGCCGACACCCAGATCGTGAGCGGCGAGCCCGGCGGCCGCTCGCGCGACTTCTTCAACCAGAGCTGAGCAGGGCGATCACCGGAAGGCGTCGAGACCGGTGAGCGCCTTGCCCAGCACCAGCTGGTGCATCTCGACGGTGCCCTCGTAGGTGAGGACCGATTCGAGGTTCGTGGCGTGCCGCATGACGGGGTATTCGAGCGAGATCCCGTTGGCACCGAGGATGGTCCGCGCGGTACGGCAGATGTCGATGGCCTCGCGGACGTTGTTGAGCTTGCCGAAGCTGATCTGCTCCGGCCGCAGGGTGCCCGCGTCCATCCGCCGGCCCAGGTGGTGGGCGAGCAGGATGCCCTTGTGGAGTTCCAGGGCCATGTCCGCCAGCTTGGCCTGGGTGAGCTGGAAGCCGCCGATCGGCCGGCCGAACTGCTCCCGCGTCTTCGCGTAGTCGAGCGCCGCCTCGAAACTGGCGCGGGCCGCACCCATGGAGCCCCAGACGATCCCGTACCGCGCGTGGCTGAGACAGCCGAGCGGCCCCTTGAGCCCCTTCACCGACGGCAGCACGGCATCGGCGGGCAGCCTCACGTCGTCCATGACGAGTTCACTGGTCACGCTGGCCCGCAGGGACCACTTGTGCTTGATCTCCGGCGCGGAGAACCCGGCGGTGTCCGTCGGGACCGCGAATCCGCGGATCCCCTCGTCGGTCTGCGCCCACACCACGGCCACGGCGGCCACCGACCCGTTGGTGATCCACATCTTGCGCCCGTTGAGCACCCAGTCCGTGCCGTCGCGCTTGGCGTACGTGCGCATCGCGGCGGGGTCCGAGCCCACATCGGGCTCGGTCAGCCCGAAGCAGCCGATCAGCTCGCCGGCGGCCATCCCGGGCAGCCAGCGCTGCTTCTGCTCCTCGGAGCCGTACTTCCAGATCGCGTACATGGCCAGCGAGCCCTGCACGGAGACCAGCGAGCGGATGCCGGAGTCGGCGGCCTCCAGCTCCAGGCAGGCGAGGCCGTACTGCACGGCGGTGGCCCCGGCGCACCCGTAGCCTTCGAGGGACATCCCGAGCGCCCCGAGGGCCCCGAGCTCGCGGGCCAGCTCCCGGATCCCGGGCAGCTCGCCGTCCTCGTACCACTGGGCGATGTTCGGCAGCACCCGGTCGGCGGCCCAACTCCGGACGGTGTCCCGGACGGCGAGGTCCTCGGGCCCGAGGAGCTCGTCGAGCCCGAGCGGATCATGGGGCAGGAACGCGGACACGGGGCCTCCCGGCGGCCTGAGTACAGAACCTAGCAACGCAAGTTTTTGCGCCCGCCCGACGCTATTAGCCCTCGCCGCCCAAATCCAGCCCCGACCTTTGAGCCCGGCCGGTCAACTTCAGCCCCGCCGGCGTTTGAGGCGCGGGGGCTCGGGGGCAGCGCCCCCGCAACGGCGATCAGCCCGCGTGCTCGACCGACGCCGGAGCCGCGCACGGCTCGCCCTTGGCCTGCGCGGGCAACCGCACGGCATCCCCCGCCGCCCCGCCCTCCGCGGCCCCGCACTCCATGGCCCGCGGCAGCTTCAGCGCCATCACCGCCCCCGCGAACAACAGCGCCGCGCTCACCAGCAGCGTCACGTGCAGCCCGTGCACGAACGAGTGCCGCGCCGCCGCGTACAGCGAGGCCCCCGCCGGCCCCCCGAGGTGCGCGGCGATCTGATAGGCCTCGCCGAGGGAGTTCGCCGCGCCCGCCGCGTCCGCCTTCGAGACCCCCGGCACCCCCGCGAGCCCCGGCCGGTACGCCGCGTTCATCACGCTGCCCAGCAGCGCGATGCCGATGCCCGCGCCCAGCTGGTAGGAGGTCTCGCCGATCGAGGCCGCGCCGCCCGCGGTGGCCGCCGGGGCCTCGCTCAGCATCGACTCGTACGCGGCGAAGAGCGTGGTCTGCAGTCCGAAGCCGAGCAGGATGAAGCCGACGGTCAGCAGCAGCGGCCGGTCGTGCTGGCCCATCAGCGTCAGCAGCAGCACGGCGAAGGCCGTCAGCAGGAAGCCCAGCGAGACCATCGTGCGCGGCCCGACCCGGCCCAGCGTGTACGACCCGGTGGCGCCCGCGGCCATGGCGGCGAAGGTCAGCGGCAGCAGCCGCAGGCCCGTCTCCAGCGGGCTGAGTTCCAGCACCAGCTGGAGGTACTGGACGGCGATCAGCTCCAGGCCGACGAGGGCCAGCATGGCGAGCACGATGCAGGCCACGGAGGTGGAGAAGGCGGCGCGGGAGAACATCCGCATGTCGATCAGCGGGTGCGTCCGCCGCTTCTGCCGCCGTACGAACAGGACGAGCAGCACCGCGCCCAGCAGCAGCGGGACCACGGCATGTGCGTCCAGGAGGTGGCGTTCGGCGCCGAGCCGCTTGATGCCGAGCACCGAGCCGAGTACCCCGGCGGCGGCCATCAGCGCGCCGACCACGTCCCACGGCCCGTCCGCGGAGCCTCGCGATTCGGGCAGCAGCCAGCGTCCGAGCGGAAGGATCAGCGCCATCAGCGGGATGTTGATGAGGAAGACCGAGCCCCACCAGAAGTGCTGGACGAGGAAGCCGCCGAGCACCGGCCCGCTCGCGGCGCCGACCGCGGCGACGGCGGTCCAGATGCCGATGGCCAGGGCCCGCTCGCGCCGGTCGGGGAAGACCTGGCGCAGGATCGACAGGGTGGCGGGCATGATCATCGCGCCGCCGATGCCCAGCAGGGCGCGCGCGGCGATGAGGACCTGGGCGTTGTCGGCGAGGGCCGCTATCGCGGAGGCCACGCCGAAGAGCCCGTAGCCGAGGAGGAGGATGCGGCGGCGCCCGACCCGGTCGCCGAGGGTGCCGAAGAGGATGAGCAGCGAGGCGCAGACCAGCGGGTAGGCGTCGACGATCCAGAGGAGTTCGATCGAGCCGGGGCGCAGGTCCTCGGTGACGGAGGGGACGGCGACGTGCAGGATGGTCGCGTCGAGTGCGACGAGGACCAGGCTGACGCAGAGAACGGCCAGGACGACCCAGCGGTTGGCTCCGCCGGAGGCCGCGCTGAGCCGCTGCCAGGGCGAAGGGGTCCTGACCCCGGCCGCGTTCGTCCCCGACATGCATGTACCTCCCAGGTGATCCCTCGCGCTCGGCGGACCAGCGTCTTGTGGAGCCACGGGGGGTGGTGCGCTGTGCGGCGTCCAACGGGGTCCGGCATCGACACGCGAGTGAACGGTCAGCGTACGCGAGTTCGTCCGCCCGACACGTGGCCAAGCTCTCATCCCGGTGACGGCCCCGGTGTGGCGTGCGCCACTCGCCCCTCCCCCGATGCCTCCCCCCGCGTACACGCGCGCTCACGGCCCGTGGTTCTCGGAACCGGCAGGTCCCGGCGCCACCGATAATCATGCCCGTGAAAGATCTTGGATTTCGCCGGGCCGCGCCCGCGCTGGCCGTCTTCGCGGCGGTCCGGCTGCTGGGGCTGACCGTGCTCGCGGTGTGGGGCGCGGCGGCCGGCAGCAGCCCGCACACGCTGCTGTCGGCCCGCTGGGACTCGCTCTGGTACGCCCGCATCGCCGCGGAGGGGTACGGGTACGAGGTGGCCCTCCCGAACGGGGACGTCCACTCGAACCTGGCGTTCTTCCCGCTGCTGCCGTGGCTGGAGCGGCTGGTGTCGGCGGCGACCGGCCTGTCGTACGGCTCCGCGGGGCTGGTGGTGTCGGCGGTCGCGGGGCTCGCCGCGGCCTGGGGGATCTTCGCGGTGGCCGATCTGCTCCACGGCCGCCGGGCCGGGGTGTTCGCGGTCGGGGTCTGGGCGGCGCTGCCCGTCGGGATCGTGCAGTCGATGGCGTACAGCGAGTCGCTGTTCACCGCGCTGGCCGCCTGGGCCCTGTACGGGGCCCTGCGCGGCCGGTGGCTGACGGCGGGGCTGCTCGCGGCGGGTGCGGGGCTGACCCGCCCGGTCGGTGCGGCGGTGGTAGCGGCGGTATGGGTGGCGGCGGTCCTGGCCTGGCGTCGCGGTGAGCGGTCCTGGCGGATGGCGGCGGGCGCGCTGCTGGCTCCGCTGGGAGCGGCGGCGTACGTGCTGTGGGTCGGCGCGCACACCGGGGGCGGGCTGCTCGGGTACCTGGACGTGCAGGCCGGCTGGGGCAACGGCTTCGACGGGGGCTGGGCCTTCGCCCGGTTCGTCGGCGCGAAGCTGGCCTCGTCCGCTTTCCCCGCAGGGGTGGGGCTGATCGCGGGGGTGGTGCTGGTGCTGTGGCTGTACGCGACGGGCGTGCGGCAGCGGCAGCCGGCGCCGCTGCTCGTGTACTGCGGGATCGTCGTGGCCCTGGCGCTGTGCGCTTCCGGGTACTTCGGCTCCAAGCCCCGGCTGCTGCTCCCGGCCTTCCCGCTGATGCTGCCGCCGGCGCTGGCGCTGGCCGGGTGGCGGACCCGGCGGGCCGCCCTGGTGCTGGGCGCGGCGGCCCTGGTCTCGGCGCTCTACGGGGCGTTCTGGCTGAACGGGTCGGGGCCTCCCTAGAGCCCCCGCATAACGGAATGAATCGTTCCCATCCATCTTTCAGCAAAAGAAATGATCTGCGGCAATAAAGTTCGGGTAAGTGACCGAAACAATTTCCGGGACAGTGGATCACCCCGGTTCCAACCACTGCCGAAATACCGCGAATTAAGCACCGCGTGAGACCAACTCCACATCACATGGTCATCACAAAGCCCGCGATTCGCCCGGGCCGACCAGCGGCGCGCGGTAACGTCGATTGAGTGCGTACCGACCAAATCCTGACCCGTCTGGAGCGGGTGTTCGCCCGGCTGGACCGGGAACCAGAGCGACCGGCTCATCTGCAAACCCCGCAGATGAGCCGGCACCGCGTCGTACTCCTGGGATCGACCCTCGTCTTCTATCTCGCAATCGTGGTGGCCGTACTGACCACTTCGTGGCTGGTCCGCCTGGACTGGCAGATCATGTTCTTCCGGCCCTACGAACAGTGGCCGCAGGTACACGCCTTCCTCGACTACCTCGTCGTGCTCGGCCAGCGCGGACCCACCGCGGTCATGGTCGCCGCCTGGCTCGGCTGGCGCTGCTGGCGCCAGCACACCCTGCGCCCGCTGATCACCCTCGGCGTGGCGCTGCTCCTGCTCAACGTCACCGTCGGGTCCGTCAAGCTCGGCCTCGGTCGGCTCGGCCCGCACTACGCCACGGAGATCGGATCCGCCGAACTCTTCGCGGGCGGCGATATATTTCCTTCCGGCCACACCGCCAACGCCGTTGTGACCTGGGGGATCCTGGCCTACCTGGCCTCCACCGTGGTCACCCGGCGGGTGCTGTCCGTGGTGTCCGCGGTCGTCTCCCTGAGCGTCGGCGCCACCACCGTGTACCTCGGCACCCACTGGGTCAGCGACGTTCTGCTCGGCTGGTCCGCGGGGCTGCTGATCCTGCTGGCCCTGCCCTGGTTCGAGCCGCTCATCGCCCGGAGCGAGGCCTACGTCTTCGAACTGCGCGAGCTGCTGCGCCGCCGTGCCGAGACCGGACGGATGCCCGCACCGGTCGTCTCCGCACTCACTCCGCTGCTCTCCGCGGGCGGCAAGTGGCAGTTGCGGCGCGTCGACGGCCCCGTCGTCGAGGAGCCGGTTCCGGTTCCGGTTCCGGTCGCCGCCGCGGCCGGTGCCGGCGCGGCGCACTCCCCGGCCCCCCGGCCCGCCGCGCACCCTGCCGCGGCCCGGCCGCACCTGATCCGCTCCGAGCGGACCCCGGTCACCCCGGTCGGCAGCCGCCGCCCGGCCCACACCGAGCGGGCCGCCACCCGGGGGGCGGCCGCCCGCCCGATCGCCGGCGGCTGACGGATCCACCGCGGGGCGGTACGCACCACCTCACCCCGCGACACGAGGCGGGCCCGGTCTCACCGACCGGGCCCGCCTTCGTCGTTCGTCAGCGCCGCGCCCGGACGTTCGTCCGTCCCGGGTCACGCTTGTGTCACAGAATATCAACAGCCGCAAATTGTTTTCCGAACCGCGACACGCCCGACGTGCAAGGACTTTGGAATTTCCGCCGAGCGGCCCGGAATTCGCGGCGGACATTGCCACGGCCCTCATGGACCAGACCAGCTGAATCCCCCTCAGGTCCGCTACATTTCCTTCACTTCTCCTGGCTCCACGGCCCTCCCCAGGAGATCCCGCGCCGCCCTGATCCGGTCCGTCAGCTCCGGCGGCTCGACCACTTCGAACTCACAGCCGAGCAGCATGATGTGAATCACCAGAACGTCCAGGTTCACCCCTCCGGTCCGCAGCAGACAGCTCTGCCCGTCGACCGGTTCCAGGACTCCGTCGCTCGGCCCGACGATCCGTCCCGCCTCCTGTGCCGAAACCTTCAGCCGCACCACCGCGCGGGCGGCGTACACCCGCTGCGACACGCCCTCGGCAACGTACGCGGCAAGGTCCTCGGCGGGCGGCGGGCGCGGGGTGAACCGCGGTCCGTGCGGCGGTCTGGGCTCGATCCGGTCGGCGCGGAAGGTCCGCCACGCGTCCCGGTCCAGGTCCCAGGCGACCAGGTACCAGCGCCGCTCGGTGCAGACCAGCCGGTGCGGCTCGACGGTGCGGCGGCTGACGTTGCCGTCGTGGTCCCGGTAGCCGAAGCGCAGCCGCTCACCGTCACGGCACACGGAGGCCAGCTCGGTCAGCACCGAGGCGTCCACGGTGGACCGCTCGGCCCCGCGCAGCATCGGCACGGTGAACTCGTTGAGCGCGGACACCCGGCGCCGCAGCCGCGAAGGCAGCACCTGCTCCAGTTTCGCGAGGGCGCGTACGGAGGCCTCCCCGATCCCCTCGACCCCGTTCCCCGCGGCGGTCCGCAGCCCGACGGCGACGGCCACGGCCTCGTCGTCGTCCAGCAGCAGCGGTGGCAGCTCGGCTCCCGCCCCCAGCTGGTAGCCGCCGCCGGTCCCGGGGCTGGCGTTCACCGGGTACCCCAGCTCCCGCAAGCGGTCCACGTCCCGCCGGACGGTGCGCGCGGTGACCCCGAGGCGCTCCGCGAGACCGGCCCCGGTCCATTCGCGGTGGGCCTGCAACAGGGACAGGAGGCGCAGCAGTCGTGCGGAGGTGTCGGGCATTACCCGAGTCTGCCAGCGGAGTCCGGCGGCGCGGAGCCGCGGGACCCGGCCGGGCAGCGGGTGCTCAGCAGGGCGGCGCCGGCGCGTCGTGGCCGCTGAGCTCGATCAGCCCGCACAGGCTCTTCAGCGACACCTTCCAGACCCCGTCGTCGAGCACCGCGACCCCCTTGCTGTCCTCCAGCGCCGGGATGCCGCCGACCAGCAGGTCGTACGTCACCTTGGCCTCGGTGGGCGAGGTGAAGGTGATGTCCTTGATCTCCACGGAGGTCTCGGGGGTGTCGGCATCGGCGTCGGCCCCGAAGAGGCCCAGCAGTACGGCGAGCATCTCACCGTGCTGCAGCAGCTCGGCCTTCTCCTTGACGGGGGTGTCCGGGTCGAAGAAGGTGGCCCAGTTCTTCTCGATCTGTGCCTTGGCGGCCTCGGGGTCCGCCGGGCCGTCCACGGCCGGCACGGCCGGGGCCACGGCCGCCGGCGGGCCCGGAGCCGCCCGTTCTCCCGGCCCGGAGGCCGAGGACCATCCCACGACGGCCGGTACGGCCAGCAGGACTGCGGCCGCCGCGCAGGCCGCGGCCCGAGGGTGTCTGCTCTGGACCATCTGACTCACCACCGGAGTCCGGGCGAGCCGTTCGGCTCGGTCCTTCCAGGGTCAGCGCCTCCATGACATCCCGCAACGCGCGAGGCGTGCCGTACCGCGCCGCGGGGGTGTGGTGTGGTGCGGGGCTCAGCCGCGGGCCGGAGCCTTGGCGGGCGGCGGCGCAGGCACGGCGGGGGACGAGGCGGCCGGCCCGGCGGGAACCGGCCCGCCCACGGGCTCCGGCCTCGGCTTCGTCTGCGGCTCCTGCTCCGGCCCCGGCTTCAGCTCCGGCCTCGGTTTCGGCTCCGGCCGCGGTTTCGGCTCCGGCCTCGGCTGCGGTCCCGGCTCGGGGACCGCCAGCAGCATGCCCACCGCGATCGCCTCCGGCCGCGGCCCGATCAGCTCCCGGTTCGCCTCGTACAGCGTTTGCCACCCGCCCCGCACCCCGTGCTTGCGTGCGATCGACACCAGCGTGTCCCCGGCCCGCACCGCGTGCATCCGCCCCGCCAGCCCGTACCGCTTCGAGCACACCGGCCACGCGTTCCACCCCTGCGTGCCGAGGAGGTCCTCCGCGACCCTGATCTGCTGTCCGCGGGTCGCGAGGTCGGCCCGCAGGGCGAACGCCAGCCCCCCGTACTCCTCCCAGGTCGGCTGCCGGAACTGCAGCCCGCCGTAGAAGCCGTTGCCCGTGTTGACCGCCCACCGTCCGCCGCTCTCGCAGTCGGCCACGCAGTCCCAGGGCCACTCCCCGCCCGGTCCGCAGTCCCCCGGCCCGCTGCCGATCATCCCCGGCGAGCCGGGGTGCGCGGCTCCCGCCGGTCCGGGCGCGGGCGGTGGCGGAGCCGCGGCCGCCGGGCCGCAGGGAGGTACGAGCACCAGCACGGCGGCGGCAAGGGCGACGCAGAAGGCGGCGGCCCGGCGGATCCGGAGGTTGGGCATCGGGTCACGCTACGCAGCCCCCTGCGGCCCCCTCCGGCCCGCCACGCGGCGGTTCACCGCACCCCACCCGGTCGGCCGACCCGCCACCCCGGCGCCAAACGACCAGACCCGGCTGCCAACTGAGCACAACCAGAAAACAGTTGGCACGAAAACAACGCCCCGGTCGGACGGTTCACTCTTCCGGGGGCCCGGTTCGATTCCGTTCCCTCCAATGGCGTGACCCCGGCCGCCACTCGTCCGTTGAGCCCGGCGAGCCGGGAGTCCCCCGGCCCCGCACCTATGCCGAGGAGCCACCCCGTGCCGCGCATGCTCGACGTCAGTGATGAGGTACGTGCCGAGATCGGTGACGAAGAAGCCGACAGGCTGCTCGTCGGCGAGGACGCGCCGCGCAGTTACGACTGCACTTCCTGCCGCACCCCCGGCGACCCCGAGAACGACCGCACCAGCACGGTGCTGTTCGTCGGCGAGGAGACCGCCGTCCTCGCCTTCGCCCACGCCGCCTGCATCCCCTCGCAGGTCGTCTCCGTGTCGGAGGAGCAGCTCCAGGGCGCCGTCCGCAGCATCACCGGCGACAGCCCGGCGCCCGGCGCCGACGGCAACGCCCCGCAGAACGTGCCCGGCGGCCAGGCGGTCCTCGGCATCACCAGCGGCCTGATCCTGATCGGCGGCGAGCTGCACCCGGCCCTGGTCGTCGAGCCGACCGCCCCGATCGCCCGCCCCGGCAGCGACGGCCCCGGCGACGACTTCCTGCCGCTCCTCATCGAGCAGGGCTTCATCCCGGTCACCGACACCGCCGAGCTCCCCACCGTCCTGGGCGGCTGGTCGGTCCTGCTCGCCGCCGGCCAGCTGCACGCCGTGCTCCAGCCGGGCTCCGAGGGCGGCGGCCAGGTCGCGTGGTGGCAGGCGCACCAGGCGCTGTCGGTCACCGACGGCTGGCGCACCGCCGTCCAGAAGACCCAGCGCGTGCTCATCTACGCCGCCCCGGTCGGCTCCATCGGCCAGCAGCCCCGTGAGGACCTGCTCCGCGACGCGCTGGACAAGGCCGCCGCCGCGGGCAAGCTCGTGGCCGCCGCGATGCCCCTGGCGGGTACGCCCGGCGCCTGATCCAGCCGGGACCGGAACGGCCGCCAGCCCCCGCCGAGGGGGCCCGGCGGCGTGCGCCGGGGGTGTGCGGTCCGTCCCGCACACCCCCGGCGATCTGCGTTTCCTCCCCCGTCACCCCGCATCCGCAGGCCGTCGGTTTCGTTGGCTGATACGTGCATTCATACGACTCCTCCCGCGCCCCGTCCTATCCGAGCACCGTCCCCGCGATGCGCCCCGCACGCGACCGGGACAGCGCACCGGCCGTCTCGCACACCCCGATCTACGACACGCTGTACTCGGAGTACCTGCGTGCCTTCCGGGCACTGCCGGGCGACCGTTCGGGCGAGGAGGACCTCGGGTTCACGTCCTTCTCCTACGGGGGCTCCTACACCGTCGGCGCCGGCTCGTACGGCAGCGGCTGGAACGGTTCCGCGTGGCAGCGGGCCGACGACTGGCAGCCCTCGTACACCCCGCAGCCGCAGCCGCAGCCGGCGTACTCGTACGCGGGCAGCTCCGGATACACGAGCGGGCGGCAGCACCAGACCGGGATGACGCACATCCCGGCGGCCCTGCCGCCCGCTCCGCGCCGGGGCTACTGACCCCGGACAGCGCTTCCGCGCACCGCTGCCGGCGCTGCTACTTCTTCTTCTTGTACTGCGCGCCGCGCTTCTCGCGCACCCGCACCGAGATGTGGATCGGGGTGCCCTCGAAGCCGAACTCCTCGCGCAGACGGCGCTCGATGAAGCGCCGGTAGCCGTGCTCCAGGAAGCCGGAGGCGAAGAGGACGAACCGCGGCGGCTTGCTGCCCGCCTGGGTCCCGAACAGGATGCGGGGCTGCTTGCCGCCACGGATCGGGTGCGGGTGGGCGGCGACGACCTCACCGAGGAAGGCGTTCAGCCGGCCGGTGGGGACGCGCGTCTCCCAGCCCGCGAGGGCGGTCTCGATCGCCGGGACCAGCTTCTCCATGTGGCGGCCGGTGAGCGCCGAGACGTTCACCCGGGGCGCCCAGGCGACCTGCTGCATCTCGGTCTCGATCTCGCGCTCGAGGTAGTAGCGGCGCTCCTCGTCGAGCTCGTCCCACTTGTTGTACGCGACGACGATCGCGCGGCCGGCCTCGACGGCCATGGTGATGATGCGCTGGTCCTGGACGCTGATCGTCTCGGTGGTGTCGATCAGGATGACCGCCACCTCCGCCTTCTCGACGGCCGCGGCGGTGCGCAGGGAGGCGTAGTAGTCGGCGCCCTGCTGGAGGTGGACCTTCTTGCGGATGCCGGCGGTGTCGACGAACTTCCAGGTGATGCCACCGAGCTCGATCAGCTCGTCGACCGGGTCGCGGGTGGTGCCGGCCAGCTCGTTGACGACGACACGGTCCTCCTTCGCGACCTTGTTGAGCAGCGAGGACTTGCCGACGTTCGGACGGCCGATCAGCGCGATCCGGCGCGGGCCGCCGGGGGCGGCGCCGCCGAAGGTCTGCGCGGGCGCCTCGGGCAGGGCCTCGAGTACGGCGTCGAGCATGTCGCCGGTGCCGCGGCCGTGCAGCGAGGAGACCGGGTGCGGCATGCCGAGGCCCAGCGACCACAGGGAGGCCGCGTCGGACTCGCCGCTCTGGCCGTCGACCTTGTTGGCGCACAGGACGACGGGCTTGCCCGCCTTGCGCAGCAGGCGGACGACGGCCTCGTCGGTGTCGGTGGCGCCGACCTTGGCGTCGACGACGAAGACGACCGCGTCGGCGGCCTCGATGGCGTACTCGGCCTGGGCGGCGACGGAGGCGTCGATGCCGAGGACGTCCTGCTCCCAGCCGCCGGTGTCGACGACCTTGAAGCGCCGGCCGGCCCACTCGGCCTCGTACGTGACGCGGTCGCGGGTGACGCCGGGCTTGTCCTCGACGACCGCTTCGCGGCGGCCGATGATCCGGTTCACCAGGGTCGACTTGCCGACGTTCGGGCGGCCTACGACGGCGAGGACGGGCAGCGGGCCGTGGCCCGCCTCCTCGATGGCGCCTTCGACCTCCTCGATGTCGAAGCCCTCTTCCGCGGCGAGCTCCATGAACTCCGCGTACTCGGCATCGCCAAGTGCTCCGTGGTCGTGCTGGTCGTTCATGAAGTCCGTTCCTCGTCGTTCGTGGTGGTCGGTGGCACCCGCGCAGCGCGGTTCCACTACTAGGTCAAGTCTCGCTCAGCGCCCGGTGAGGCGCTTGGCATCGGCCAGGTGGGCGGTCAGCCGGTCCTGGATGCGTGTGGTGGCCTGGTCCAGCGCGGTACGGGTACGTCGGCCCGTGCCGTCGCCGGCGTCGAAGGCGGAGCCGAAGACGACGTCGACCCGGCTCTTGAAGGGCGGCAGCCCCGGGATCAGCTTTCCGCGGTTCTCGCTGCTGCCCAGGACGGCCACGGGCACGATGGGCGCTCCGCTGCGGACCGCGAAGTACGCGAGACCCGCGCGCAGCGAGGCGAAGTCCCCCTCGCCGCGGGTGCCCTCGGGGAAGATCCCCAGGGCCCCTCCGTTGTCGAGCACCTTCAGGGCGCGGCCTATCGCCGCCCGGTCGGCGCCGGTGCGGTCGACCTTGACCTGCCCGATCCCGTCGAGGAAGGGGCCGAGCGGGCCGACGTACGCTTCCTTCTTGATCAGGAAGTGCAGGGGCCGCGGCGCGGTGCCCATGACCATCGGGCCGTCTATGTTGTGCGAGTGGTTCACGGCGAGGATCACGGGACCGGAGGCGGGCACCTTCCAGGCGCCCAGTACGCGCGGCTTCCACAGCCCGTACATGAGCCCGATGCCGATGCGCCTGCCGACCGCCGCACCCGTGAGGGAGGGCGATTCGCTCACTTGCGGCCCACCCGCTTCTCTTCGACCAGGGTCACGACGCATTCGATCACCTGGTCGAGCGTGAGCTCGGTGGTGTCCACCTCGACGGCGTCGTCGGCCTTGGCCAGCGGGGAGGTCTTGCGGCCGGAGTCGGCCGCATCGCGCTTGATCAGCGCCTCCTTGGTGGCCGCCAGGTCGGTGGCCTCCTTGCCGCGGAGCTCTCCGCTGCGCCGGGCGGCGCGCGCCTCGGCGGAGGCGGTCAGGAAGACCTTGAGGTCGGCGTCGGGCAGGACGGTGGTGCCGATGTCCCGGCCCTCGACGACGATCCCGTCGGCCTCCAGGGCCGCCGTGGCGGCGATGGAGCGCTGCAGGTCGGTGATCAGGGTGCGCACCTCGGGGACCGCGCTGACGGCGCTGACCTTGGAGGTGACCTCCTGGGTCCGGATGGGCCCGGCGGCGTCCAGCCCGTCGACGGTGATCGTCGGGGCGGCCGGGTCGGTGCCGGACACGATGGTGGGCTTGCCGGCGGCGATCGCGACGGCCTGCGGGTCGTCGGTGTCGACACCGTTGGTGATCATCCACCAGGTGATGGCCCGGTACTGGGCACCGGTGTCCAGGTAGCGCAGCCCGAGCTTGGCGGCCACGGCCTTGGAGGTGCTGGACTTGCCCGTGCCGGAGGGACCGTCGATGGCGACGATCACGGCGGACGGAGCTGCGGTTTCCACGGTGCGGGCACCTTCCTGGTTGCGCGTACGTGTCCGGGCGCGGCAAAACGCCCCTCCCCAAGGTTACCGGCCCCCGACAGCTCCCGGCCCCGCCCGGTTTTCCGGCTTCGCCGGCACGATCCGGGCCGGCTGCGTTCGAGGCGCGGGGCGCGGGGCGGAGCCCGGTCTTCGAGCCCCGCCGGCGTGTGGAGCGCGGCTACTGCTGCCGCAGCGCCCAGCCCCGTTCCCGCAGCTCGGCCGTCAGGCCGGCCGCCGCCCGCGGCTCCACCATCAGCTGCACGAGCCCCGCCTGCTGCCCCGTCGCGTGCTCGATGCGCACGTCCTCGATGTTGACCCCCGCCCGCCCCGCATCGGCGAAGATCCGCGCCAGCTCGCCCGGCTGGTCGCTGATGAGCACAGCCACCGTCTCGTAGACCGTCGGCGCCGCGCCGTGCTTGCCCGGCACCCGCACACGGCCCGCGTTCCCGCGCCGCAGCACGTCCTCGATGCCCGCCGCGCCGCCGCGCCGCTTCTCCACGTCGGCCGACTGGAGGCCCCGCAGCGCCTCCACGGTCTCCTCCAGGTCCGCCGCGATCCCGGCGAGGACGTCGGCCACCGGTCCCGGGTTGGCCGAGAGGATCTCGACCCACATCCGGGGGTCGGAGGCCGCGATCCGGGTCACGTCCCTTATGCCCTGCCCGCAGAGGCGGACCGCCGTCTCGTCGGCCTCCTCCAGCCGGGCCGCGACCATGCTGGAGACCAGCTGCGGGGTGTGCGAGACGAGCGCCACCGCCCGGTCGTGCGCGTCCGCGTCCATCACCACGGGGACGGCCCGGCACAGGGCCACCAGCTCCAGCGCGAGGTTCAGCACCTCGTGTTCGGTGTCCCTGGTCGGGGTCAGCACCCACGGGCGGCCCTCGAAGAGGTCCGCGGTGGCGGCGAGCGGGCCCGACTGCTCCTTGCCCGCCATCGGGTGCGTCCCGATGTACGCGGTGAGGTCGACGCCGAGCGCCGCCAGCTCCCGCCGCGGTCCGCCCTTGACGCTGGCCACGTCCACGTACGCCCGCGCCGCCCTGCGTCCGATCAGGTCGGCCAGGGTCGCCGCCACGTGGGCCGGCGGCACGGCGACGATCGCGAGGTCGACCTGGCCCTGGGGCGCCTCGTCGGTGCCGGCCCCGAGGGCGGCCGCCGTGCGGGCCCGGTCCGGGTCGTGGTCGGCGAGGTGCACGGTGATCCCGCGCGCCGCCAGGGCGAGCGCCGCGGAGGTGCCGATCAGTCCGGTTCCGATGACGACGGCGGTTCTCACGGGCGCTCCAGGGTTGTGTACGGCACGGTGACGGGACTGCCTGGCCAGGGTAGCCAGAGCGGGCGCACGAGGGCCCGGCAGTCCGTCCGGTGGGACGGCGGCCGGGCCCTGACGGACCGTCGTCCGCGACGGTCAGATCGTCTGCGCCTTGATGATGTCCTCCAGCGAGCCGGACGGGACCTGCCCCTGCGGGGTCAGCTTGTCGACCGCCTGCGGCAGGACCTGCGCGATCTGGTCGGCGGCCTGATCCGGGGAGATGCCGGCCTGCTCCGCGGCCTTCTGCAGGGCCCCGTCCGGCAGCGCCTCCTTGATCTGGTCGGCGCTGACGGGCTTGTTCTCACCGGTGCCGATCCAGGACTGCGCCTGGTCGGCGAGGCCGGACCTGGTCAGCATGTCCAGCAGGCCGCCGAGCGGATCGTTCGCACCGTTGCCGCCGGCCGCCTGGCCGCCGGCGCCGCCGCTCATGAGCGCGCCGAGCAGTGAGCCGAGGATGCCGGCTCCGCCGCCGCTCCCGCCCGGGCCGCCACCGCTCCCGAGGAGGCCGCCGAGGAGAGAGCCGAGGTCGTTACCCGCCATGGTCCTGCCTTTCGACGAGGGACCGGGCCGCGCGGACAGCGCCGTACCCGGCTTCGGGACACGGACAATGTCACCCGGACCGCCTCAGGCCGCCACCTGGTGCGTGGGTCCCCCGGCCGCTGCGGTAGAACGATCGGCATGATCTTCCACATCGTCGCGCTCGCCGACTGGACAGCCGCGCCCGGACTCCCGTTCGCCCCGCCCTCGCTGGACTCGGAGGGTTTCGTGCACTGTTCGGCCGATCGCCCCACGGCGCTCGCGATCGCCGACGCGCACTACCGCGAGGTGCCGGGTACGTTGCTCGCGGTGGAGCTCGACGAGGACGCCCTGACCGCGGAGGTCCGCCGGGAGGGTGAATCGGGCGTCCGTTACCCACATGTTCACGGCCCGCTGAACCGGGAGGCCGTGATCCACGTGTGGGAGGTCGTACGCACTCCTGGCAGTCCTGCCTCACTGGCCCCATGGGAACCGGTCCGGTGAAACGGCGCGGCAAGCTTCACCTGAGGCTCGCCGCAGGCCAGGATGCTGCACGCCCTTCCCGGCCACAACGCGAGGAGAGACTCATGAGCGACCCCACGCACACCGCCCGGCGCACGGTACTGGCGGCGGGCGCGGCCGCCCTGGCCGGCGGTGCACTCACCGCCTGCGGCAGTGACGGTGAGAAGACCCCCCAGGGACAGTCGAACGGCTCGGCGCCCGCGCCCGCCGCCTCCACCGCCCCCACCGCCGCCACCCCGGAATCCGGTTCGGCGGGCACGGAGGTCCTCGTCAAGTCCGCGGACGTGCCCAAGGGGGGAGGCACGATCCTCAAGAAGGAGAAGCTCGTGGTCACCCAGCCCACGGCCGGATCCTTCCGCTGCTTCACGGCGGTCTGCCCGCACCAGGGCTGCCTGGTGAACAAGGTGGAGAACGGCACCATCGACTGCCCCTGCCACGGCAGCACGTTCGCGATCGCGGACGGCGCGGTGACCAAGGGCCCGGCCACCAAGGGACTGGCGGAGAAGAAGATCAAGGTCGCCCCGGACGGCAATATCTCGCTCGCATAGCGGCAGGTCAGGCGCCTACGCTCGCCGGATGGACGATCTGACCCTGGTACGGGACCACACGGTCTACCGATGCGTGATGGGCTCCCGGGCGTTCGGGCTGGCGACGGAGGCGAGCGACACCGACCGGCGCGGTGTCTACCTCGCCCCGACGCCGCTGTTCTGGCGGTTCGAGAAGCCCCCCACCCACGTGGAGGGCCCGCGGGACGAGGAGTTCTCCTGGGAGCTGGAGCGCTTCTGCGAACTCGCGCTGCGGGCCAACCCGAACATCCTGGAGTGCCTGCACTCCCCCCTGGTGGACGAGCTCACGCCGGTGGGCGAGGAGCTGCTCTCGCTGCGCGAGGCCTTCCTCTCCCGCCGGGCCCACACCAGCTTCAGCCGGTACGCGGCCTCCCAGCGCGGCAAACTCCTCGCCGACGTCCGCGTCCACGGCGCCCCGCGCTGGAAACACGCCATGCACCTGCTGCGCCTGCTGCTGTCCTGCCGCGACCTGCTGCGCACGGGCCGCCTGACCATCGACGCCGGCCCCTACCGCGACCGCCTCCTGGCCGTCCGCCGCGGGGAGCTCACCTGGGACGCGGTCGACGCCTGGATGGCCCGCCTCCAGGAGGAGACCGAGACCGCCCTCGCCGTCACTCCCCTGCCCGCGGAGCCGGACCGCGCCCGTGTCGAGGACTTCCTGGTCCGGGCCCGCCGCGCGTCAGCCGCCTAGCGCCCGGCGCCGTACGACGAACTCGTCGAGGGCGTCGTACGCCGACCCGTGCTCGGGCAGCGCGGAGGCGGACTGCGCCGCGTCCAGCACCGCGTGCAGCGCCTCGAAGTCCGCGCGCACCCCGCCGACGGCCGGGCCCTCGTAGCCCCCGTGTTCGGCGGCGACCTTCGCCTCGATCAGGGCGGCCAGGTACGGGGGCGCCTCGGGCACCTCTG
This sequence comes from Streptomyces sp. NBC_00207, assembly GCF_045160965.1. Taxonomy (NCBI): domain Bacteria; kingdom Bacillati; phylum Actinomycetota; class Actinomycetes; order Kitasatosporales; family Streptomycetaceae; genus Streptomyces; species Streptomyces sp. NBC_00207. Next base: position 2,669,069 of record NZ_CP130715.1, read on the forward strand.
CCAGCAGGGTCGGCAGGTGTGCCTGCACCGCGCCCGACCGCATCAGGTGGATGCCGGTCAGCAGCGCCCGGAACGCGTAGAGCAGCGGCTTGAGTTCGGCGGCCTTCCCGAAGAGCCGCCACTGCGTGTTGGCGAACCCCCGGTAGTGGTGGGCGTGATGGGAGGTCAGCACGCCCGGGGCCAGCGCGATCAGCTCCTCGTGCGCCGGTGTCGTGTGGACCACGAGCGGGGAGAGCAGCTGCTCCAGGACGTAGCCGTTGCGGTTCAGCATCAGGCGGACGAACTTGCGCAGGTCGTGCGTGACGAGGTCCATCTCCACGTCGTCCCGGTCCCACATGCGGGTGCGGGTCTCCTCCGGTTCGCGCAGGCCGAGGAGGGCCTGCGCCGGCAGGAGGTGGGCGCCCCGCAGGTCGATGTCGGAGTCCCGGGACGGGAAGCCGTACAGGTGGGCGCCCGACACCGTGGCGAAGAGCAGCGGATCGGGCTGCTCCGCCACGACGGGGGTCAGGTCGAGACTCAGTGCGTCCAGCATGGATCAAGCATCCCAGAGGGCGCCGAAGGCGAGGAGTTCGTCCCGGTACTCGATGCGGCCCTCCCAGTCCCGGGGCCAGACGTCGGCGCCGAGGTGCGCCCCGGCGAAGGCGCCGGCGAGGCAGGCGATGGAGTCCGAGTCGCCCCGCGTGCAGGCCGCCCGGCGCAGCGCCAGGAGGGGCTCGTCGGGGAAGAGGAGGAAGCACTGGAGGGCCGTGGCGAGGGCCTCCTCGGCGATCCAGCCGTCGCCGGTGGTCAGGCAGGGGTCGGTCTCCGGGGAGGGGGACCGCAGGGCGGCCGCCAGCCGGTCCAGGACCGCCAGGCACTCGTCCCAGCCCCGGGCGATGAAGGACTCCGGCGAGGCGTCGGAGGAGGTCCGCATCCAGAGGTCGCCGAGCCAGCGCTCGTGGTAGCGGGTGCGGTTCTCCAGGGCGTACGAGCGCAGCCGTCCGACCAGGCCCGTCACCTCGGTGCCCGAGGCCAGCAGGTGCACCGCCCGTGCCGTCAGGTCGGAGGCGGCGAGCGCCGTCGGGTGGCCGTGGGTGAGGGCCGACTGGAGCTGGGCGGCGCCCGCCCGCTCCTCGTCCGTCCAGCCCGGCACCAGTCCGACCGGGGCCACGCGCATGTTCGCGCCGCAGCCCTTGGAGCCGACCTGGCTGGCGTCCCGCCAGTCCCGTTCGGGCAGGTTCAGGAGGCTGCACGCCTTGAGGCAGGTGTTCCCGGGTGCCCGGTTGTTCTCCGGGGAGTGGTACCAGTCGACGAACTCCTCGCGGACCGGGCGGGCCAGGCGCAGCGGGCCGATCGGACCGCGCTCCGCGGCGGTGCGCATCCCGCGCGCGAGGGCGAGGGTCATCTGGGTGTCGTCCGTGACGATCGCCGGGCGCGGGAGCTTCATCTCCCGCCACGGTCCCGTCTTGGCCAGGATCGAGGGTACGTCGTTGAACTCGGTCGGGAAGCCGAGGGCGTCGCCCAGGGCCAGGCCTATCAGGGCGCCCGTCGCGGCTCGCTTCGTCATCGAGTGGGTCCTTCCGGTCGGAGCAGGGGGGGATGGAGGGAGGTCGCCGGGCCGGGCCGGTAGAGGGCGGCCGGTTTGCCGCGGCCTCCGGTCAGCCGGGCGGCGCCCGGCACGGCCTCCACGAACCCGGGCGTCGTGAGGACCTTGCGGCGGAAGTTGGGGCGGTCGAGGGTGGTGTCCCAGACGGTCTCGTAGACGGCTCGGAGCTCGCCCAGGGTGAACTCGGGCGGGCAGAAGGCGGTGGCCAGGCAGGTGTACTCCAGCTTCGAGCCGATCCGCTCCCGGGCGTCCGCCAGGATCACGGCGTGGTCGAAGGCCGGGTCGCAGACCTCCCCGACCGGCAGCCAGCGGGCCTGCGCCGCGTCCCCGCCGCCCTCCGCCGCCGGCTCGGGCATGTCCGGGACGAGGGCCGTGAAGGCCACCGAGACCACCCGCATCCGCGGGTCCCGGTCCGGTTCGCTGTACGTGCGCAGCTGTTCCAGGTGGAGCGCCGCCACCACCTGCTCCGGCAGGCCGGTCTCCTCGGCCAGTTCGCGCCGGGCGGCGGCCTCCGCGGACTCCCGCGGCAGGACGAACCCCCCGGGCAGCGCCCAGGCCCCTGCGTACGGCTCCTGGCCGCGCCGGATCAGCAGCACGTGCAGGGCCCCGTCGCGCACGGTGAACACGGCCAGGTCGACCGTCACCGCGAACGGCTCGAAGGCGTACGGGTCATAGCCGGGGGTCATCGGTTCTCCGGAAGGGGGTCGGTGAAGTGCCAGCCCTCGGCCAGCAGCTCGTCCACGGCCCGGGCGGCCGTTTCCAGCCGGGCCGCCCGGTTGCCGCGCACGACGAGGAAACGCCTCCCGGTGCGCTCCAGTTCCGCCCGGAGCCGCCCGGTCATCCAGGGTCTGAGCTGCGGTCCGTCCCGCAGTCCGTCGTCCTCGAAGGGCACGTCGGCATGGTCGGTGAGCAGGTACAGGTCCCGCCGGGTGAGGTCGGCGATCCGCTCGACCTCCTCGTTGCGGCCGCCCATGTACCGCTCGTGCCAGATCCCGGTCGCGAAGGAGTCGGTGTCGCAGAAGAGCACCGGGGAGCCGAGCCGGGCGGCCTGCTCCTCGTCCGCGTCCTGGCGGCGCGCGATGACCGGGAACTCCTCCGAGGTGAAGGACACGTCCGCCCAGGACGCCGCCGGGTCGGCCGCGCGGGCCGCCGCCAGCTTCTCCTCGCTGTACCGGCGGCCGTACTCGGCGACCCAGCCGGTCTTGGCCCAGACGCCGCCGCGCTGCCGGTAGTGGTCCGCCAGGGCGCGCGACAGCGTGGTGGTCCCGGTGGACTCCGCGCCGAGGACGACGACCCGCCGGGTCAGCGCGGCGCGCACGGCCGGCCCTAGGAACTCCCAGGAGCCGGCCGGGTCGCTGCGGACCGCCGTCCCGGACACCGGGAACAGCGTCCGCTCCCGGTCGACCAGGACCTCCTCGGCGCCGAACCGCCGGGCGAGCTCGCTCCCGTACTCCTCCGAGGTGAACACGGCGTCCACCCGCCCGGGGACCGCACTGCGGAAGACCGCCATGTGCGCCTCCCAGATCTCCGGGTCGTGCAGGTCGACCGGGATGTCGTCGACCGCTCCGACGACCCGGGCACCGGGGTGCGCCTCGCGCATCCAGGCGACCCGGTCGGCGAGCGGGACCGACTCCACCGAGGCCGCGCACACCAGCACGGTCAGCCGCTCGCACTGGTCCTGGGCGGTGCGCACGAGGTGGTGGTGGCCGGCGTGCGGCGGGTAGAACTTGCCGAGGACCAGGCCGTGCCCGTGGCGTCTCATGCCGTCGCCTCCGCCGTCGTACGGGCGTCCCGCGCCGGCAGCGTGCGCCGCCAGCCGAGGAGTCCGGCCACGCACAGGACGAGGAAGCCGACGTAGAGCGCGGAGGTCAGGTAGAGCCCCTTGTACGCGTAGAGCGGGATGTAGACGAGGTCGGCGGCGATCCACAGCCACCAGGACTCCACGAGCTTGCGGCACTGCCCGTACGTGGCGGCGAGCGAGAGCCCGGTGGTCAGCGCATCCCAGAACGGGACGGTGGAGTCGGTGGCCCGGCTCAGCAGCAGCGTGAGCCCGAGCACCGCCACCGCCCCCGCCGCGGCGAGCCCGGCCCATTCGGTGCGCGTGGTGCGGCGTACCGGCAGGGCCTCGGCGGATCCTGGTCCACCCCCGTGGGTCCAGGACCACCAGCCGTAGGCGGCGAGGGCGATGAAGACGATCTGGAGCCCGGCGTCGGCGTAGAGGCCGGCCTGGGCGAAGAGCACGATGAAGAAGACGTTGTTGGCGATGCCGATCGGCCAGTTGGCGACGTGCTGCCGGGCGACCAGCCAGACGCACAGGGCGCCGGTGGCGAAGCCGAGCACCTCGGTCCAGCTCATGGTCCAGCTCATGCCGACCCCCCTCACTCCGGTTAATGGTCAGTCTGACTATAAACAGGGAGAGGGGTCCCCGACAAGCAGAGAACCCGCGGCGCCCTGGGGCACCGCGGGTTCTCTGCGAACGGGGATCCTGCGAACGGGCCGGCCACCTGTGCGGTGACCGGGACCGCCTCCTACAGACCGACCTCGCGCATCAGCATGCCGACCTCGGTGTTGGTCAGGCGGCGCAGCCAGCCGGACTTCTGGTCGCCCAGCTCGATCGGCCCGAAGGAGGTCCGGACGAGCTTCTCGACCGGGAAGCCGGCCTCCGCCATCATGCGGCGGACGATGTGCTTGCGGCCCTCGTGGAGGGTGACCTCGACCAGGTAGTTCTTGCCGACCTGGTCCACGACGCGGAAGTGGTCGGCGCGGGCGTAGCCGTCCTCCAGCTCGATGCCGTCCTTGAGGCGCTTGCCGATCTCACGCGGCAGCGGGCCGGTGATGGCGGCGACGTAGGTCTTCTTCACGCCGTACTTCGGGTGCGTGAGGCGGTGGGCCAGCTCACCGTGGTTGGTGAGCAGGATGATGCCCTCGGTCTCGGTGTCGAGCCGGCCGACGTGGAAGAGACGCGTCTCACGGTTGGTGACGTAGTCGCCCAGGCACTGGCGGCCGTCGGGGTCCTCCATGGTGGAGACGACACCGGCGGGCTTGTTCAGCGCGAAGAACAGGTACGACTGGGTGGCGACGGTCAGGCCGTCCACCTTGATCTCGTCCTTCGGCAGGACGCGCTTGCCCTGCTCCAGCACGATCTCGCCGTTGACCTCGACGCGGGCCTGCTCGATGAGCTCCTCGCAGGCGCGGCGCGAACCCATGCCGGCGCGGGCGAGCACCTTCTGCAGACGCTCACCCTCCTCCTCGGCACCCGGGAAGGTCTTCGGGGTCTTGATCACGGGCTTGTCGGCGTACCGGTCGCGCACGCGCTCCTCGATGCGCGCGTCCAGCTCGCGCGGCCGGGACTGGCCGCTGCGGCTGCCCGGGCCGCTGCGCGGGCCGCCGGCCCCGCCGATGCCGGGGGTCCTGGAGGTCTTGGGGCCGCCCTTGGCGCCACCGCGTGCGGCCGCGCCACGGGCACCGCCGCCGCCGGCCTTGGGGCCGCTGCGACCGCTGCGCTCACCTTCGGGGCCCACGTCGTAGCGGCGCTCCTCGGGGCGCGGGTTGCGGATCCGCGGCGGCGGAGCCTGGTCGCGGTCGCGCGCGTCCGAGCCGCCGCCCTGGTAGCCGCCACCGCCCTGGTAGCCGCCGCCGGAGTTGCCGCCCTGGTAGCCGCCGGAGCTGCCGCCGCGGTAACCGCCGCCGCCTCCGGTGGAGCCGCCGCGCGAGCCGCCACCGCGGGAGGAGCCGCCGCCGGTGGAGCCACCGCGGGAGCTGCCACCGCCGGAGGAGCCACCGCGGGAGCTGCCACCGCCGGAGGAGCCACCGCCGCGGTAGTTGCCGCCGGAGGAGGAGCCGCCGCGGGGGTTACCGCCGCGTCCGCCACCACCGCCGCCGCCGCTGTTCCTGTTGCCGCCACCGTTGCCGTTGCCGCTGCTTCGCATCAAAGTTCCGTCGTCTTGTCGTCGTCTTCATCGGTATCCGGTGAGTCCGGATCGAACGACGGCACACCTTCTTGCGTCTCGGCTTCGATCGCGTCCGCCTCGGGGAGGAAGGGCGCGAGCTCCGGGAGCTCGTCCAGGCCTCGTAGGCCCATCCGCTCCAAAAAGTGGTTCGTCGTCCTGTACAGGATCGCACCTGTTTCGGGTTCCGTCCCCGCCTCCTCCACCAGACCCCGCTGGAGGAGGGTCCGCATGACCCCGTCGCAGTTGACTCCGCGCACCGCCGAGACCCGCGACCGGCTCACCGGCTGGCGGTACGCGACGACCGCCAGGGTCTCCAGAGCCGCCTGGGTGAGCCGGGCCTGCTGGCCGTCCAGTACGAAGCCCTCGACGGCCGGGGCGTACTCCGCCCGGCTGTAGAACCGCCAGCCGCCCGCGACCAGCCGCAGCTCGAAACCCCGGCGCGCGGCCGTGTACTCGTCGGCGAGCTCGCGCAGCGCGTGCGCGACCTCGCGGGGGGTCCGCTCCAGGACCTTCGCGAGGTGCGCCTCGGTGGCGGGCTCGTCCACGACCATGAGCACGGCTTCCAGGGCCGGCTTCAGCTCCAGCGCGGCCACCGCGCTCGCATCGCTTCTCAATCCTTCGCCTCCACGATCTGGTCGAACTCGTCGGTCACGGTCGGCATCCCGTCGCCGTCCCCGCCGCTCCAGCGCACGGTGAGGGTCTGCAGGGCCTCCTCCTGGTCGAGGACCACGGCCTTCTCCCGGTAGAGCTCCAGGAGGGCCAGGAAGCGCGCGACGACGGTGAGGGTGTCGCCGGCGTCCTCGGTGAGCTCCTGGAAGGTGGCCTCCCCGCGCGCCTTCAGCATCCGCACCACGAGCCCGGCCTGCTCGCGCACGCTGACGAGGGGCGCGTGGATGTGGTCCACGTACACCTGGGGCTTCGCCTTCGGCTGCATGGCCTTGACGGCGAGGCGGGCGAAGCCTTCGGCTCCGATGCTGATGACGACTTCGGGCAGCAGGTCCGCGTGGTGCGGCTCCAGGCCCACGGTCCTCGGGTACCGCCTCCCCTCGGCCTCGGCCCGCCTCTCGAAGATCTCGGCGATCTGCTTGTACGCGCGGTACTGCAGCAGGCGTGCGAAGAGCAGGTCCCGGGCCTCGAGGAGGGCGAGGTCCCCCTCGTCCTCGACCTCGGCGGCCGGCAGCAGCCGGGCGGCCTTCAGGTCGAGCAGGGTGGCGGCAACGACGAGGAACTCGGTCGTCTGGTCGAGGTCCCAGTCCGGCCCCATGGCCCGGATGTGGGCCATGAACTCATCGGTGACCTTGGACAGCGCCACCTCGGTGACGTCGAGCTTGTGCCGCGAGATCAGCTGGAGCAGCAGGTCGAAGGGCCCCTCGAAGTTGTCGAGCCGCAACGTGAACCGCCCATCGCCTCCGACGGGGCCGCCAGACACTCCCCCTTGGGCCAGGCCCGCGGCGACCTCGGCCTGGCCGCCGGCGGCAGGGGCTGCGGCGCCCCCGGCCGAGCCGCCTCCGGCGGGGAGCGCGGTGACGAGCCTGCCGGCCGGAGGCGCGGCGGCCTCGGCCTGGTAGCCGACGGCAAGGGCTGCGGCGCCCCCGCTGCCGCCTCCGGCAAGGCCGGCAGCGTCCACGGCCGGACCACCCGGAGCGGCATCATCCCCGCCGGAGTAGCCGCCTGCGGCGGGCAGCGCGGTGAGTGGCCTGTCGGCCGGGGCGCCGTCCGCCGACGTGTCGGCCACGGCCTCCCCCGGCCCGGGCTGCGCCTGCTGGGGGCCTGAGGGCCCCTCCGGGGGCCCGGAGAGCTCCAGGGGCTCCGCCCCGCCGCCCGCCGCCGCGGGGCGCGCAGCGGGCACGTCAGGCTCGGCCTTGCCGCCAACGGCGGGAGCTGCGGCGCCCCCGGCCGGGGCGGCATCGGCCTGGGCCACGGCCGGGGTGCCGTCCAGTGGCCCGGGGCGCTCCTGCTGGGGATCTGCGGGCCCGTCCGCCGGGCCGGGGGTCCGGCGGGGCTCCGGGCTGCCCTCCGCCGCCACGGGCCGCGCAGCGGGCGCGTCAGGGGCTTCGGGATCCGCTCCTCCGTCGGCCGCGTCGGGGTTGCCGGGGCCGCGCCCCAGCAGTCGCCGGGGCGGTCGGCCGGATTCGGCGGGGAAGGGCATCGCGGTCCAGGTGGTACGCAGGGGCAGCGGCGGCGGGCTGGATGACAGCCACGAGCAGCCTAGTCCTGCGGCCGGAAAGTCCCGCCGGGGCGCGGCGCGCGGTGCCGCGCATCACACAGCGGAGGACGGCCGCCCCCCGCACCGGGCCTACGACAGCACCTCGCCGTCCGCCAACGCCGCCAGCTTTGCGGCCTGAAGGTCCCGCCCGGCGCGGCGGCAGGTCCGGGGCGAAGCGGAGGGCTGGTGTCCGCACCGGGAACGGGGGCCGGTGCGGTGCAGCGCACTGCGGTGGGCCAGCGCCTGCACCGGACGTACGGCAGCACCTCGCCGCCCGGCAAAGCCGCCAACTCTGCGGCCTGAGAGTCCCGCCGGGCGCGGCGGCCAGCCCGAGGCGCGGCGGAAGGCCACGGCGCCCGCACCGGACGTACGACGGCACCTCGCGTCCGGCAAAGTCGCCAACTCTGCGGCCTGAGAGTCCCGCCGGGCGCGGCGGCCAGCCCGGGGCGCGGCGGGGGGAACGGTGTCCGCACCGGACTTACGAGAGCGCCTCGCCGTCCGGCAAAGCGGCCTGAAGGGCCCGCCGGGCACGGCAGCCAGCCCGGGGCGCGGCGGAGGGCCGGCGAGCGCACCGGGAGCGGGGGCCGGTGCAGTGCTCGCGCACTGCGGTGGGCCTGCGCCCGCACCGGACGTACAGCTGCACCTCGCCGTCCGGCAAAGCCGTCGGCTCTGCGGTCTGAGGGTCCCGCCAGGCGCGGGAACCGGTCCGGGGCGCGGCGGAAGGCCGGTGTGCGCACTGGACGTGTGGCCCGCAGGCGCTCCATGGCCGACGGGTCCCGCCCGGGCGCGGGAGCAGGTGCGGTGCATCGCGCACTGCGGTGGGCCGGCGCCCGCGCCGGAGGTACGGCAGCACCTCGCCGTCCGGCAAAGCCGCCATGGCCGGGGGGCCGCGGCGGGCTTGGGGGCGGGCCGTGCCGTCCCGCGACGCCGCGGTGGCCCGGGCCGGCGGGGTGGGGTGCCGGGCCTCGGCTTCCGGGTGGGGCCCGGAACCCGGAAGCCGGCCGCCAGGCGGTCAGCGACCGCGCAGGCGGCGGACCAGGATGCTGGCGTCGCCGCGGGACTCGAGATCGGCGAGGACGACCGCCACCGCCTCGCGGACGATGCGGCCGCGGTCGACTGCGAGCCCGTGCTCCCCGCGCAGCACCAGCCGCGCGTGTTCCAGGTCCATGAGCTCCTCCGCGGAGACGTAGACCGTGATCTTCTCGTCGTGCCGTTCGCGGCCGCTGGGCCGCCGGTTCGCACCGCGGCCCTGCCCCTTGCCCCGTCGGGTCGCGCCGGTCGGGGCGGCGACCGCCCCGCCGGCCGGGCCGGCGGGGCTGACAGAACCTTCCTGCGGTCGCCGCGGCTGCCCCACGACGGGCCCGCCGGACGCCGTACCGGCCTCAGCCTCCCGGCTGCGGCCCTCCCCCGCGGTGCCCTCGGCCGAACTGGCCGAGTGTTCCGCGACGGGTGCCTCCTCGACCCCGCGCCGCGGCGAGGACGACTGGAGCGCCATCCCCCCGGTCGTACGGAACAGTTCGTCGGCTCCGGGCAGACTCACTCGGCGTGACACCGGGCGAGCACCTCCCTGGCCAGCTGGCGGTAGGCGGCGGCGCCGACGGAGTTGGAGGCGTACGTGGTGATCGGCTCACCGGCGACCGTGGTCTCCGGGAAGCGCACCGTGCGGCCGATGACCGTGTGGTAGACGTGGTCGTCGAATGCCTCGACGACGCGCGCCAGCACCTCACGGCTGTGCACCGTACGGGAGTCGTACATCGTGGCGAGGATGCCGTCGAGCTCCAGCTCGGGGTTGAGCCGCTCCTGCACCTTCTCGATGGTCTCGGTCAGCAGCGCCACGCCGCGCAGTGCGAAGAACTCGCACTCCAGCGGGACGATGACCTTGTGAGCCGCCGTCAGGGCGTTCACGGTCAGCAGACCGAGCGAGGGCTGACAGTCGATCACGATGTAGTCGTAGTCGGCCAGCAGGGGCTTCAGGGCCCGCTGCAGGGTGGACTCGCGCGCGACCTCGCTGACCAACTGCACTTCCGCAGCGGACAGGTCGATGTTGCTCGGCAGCAGGTCCATGTTGGGGACCGCCGTCTTGAGCAGCACCTCGTCGGCCGACATGCCCCGCTCCATGAGCAGGTTGTAGACCGTCAGGTCGAGTTCCATCGGGTTCACGCCGAGACCCACGGACAGTGCGCCCTGCGGGTCGAAGTCGACGAGCAGCACGCGGCGCCCGTACTCGGCGAGCGCGGCACCCAGGTTGATGGTCGACGTGGTCTTGCCCACGCCGCCCTTCTGGTTGCACATCGCGATGATCTTCGCCGGACCGTGGTCGGTCAGCGGACCCGGGATCGGGAAGTACGGAAGCGGGCGTCCGGTCGGGCCGATCCGCTCACGACGCTGGCGGGCAGCGTCGGGGGCGAGGGTGGCCGCGTACTCGGGGTCCGGTTCGTACTCCGCGTCGGGGTCGTAGAAGTGCCCTTCGGGCACATTGTCGTAGTCGGCGAAACCAGTGGGCTTTTCGCCGCTCAGGTCGCCGGCCCTGGAGTTCACGTCTAGGCCGTCCATGCTCTTTTGGGGCGTCGTCATGTGCTGGTGGTTTGCGAAGGTGCGTACCGCGACGGAGCCGACGGCTTCGAGCCCGGTGGGGCCTTGGCCCCGCTCGGGCATCCCTGCTCGACCACCCCCAGGGGCAAATGTCGACTCATTCACAAGTCGTCTTACCTCCTCGGACGTGACCAGGACACTTATCGATAGGTCAGCGTGGCACCATGCCGACGGTTGGCGACTCTATGGCGTGTCACCACTCAGCGGCAACACAATCCGCCGGACCCGGCACGATGTGTCGGCAACCGAACACCACTCTGTCAAGGGCGTGCGAGCTGTCGCTGCGAAGTTTCGCGGGTGCGCGAAAGGGTTAAAGGGTTACGTTCGAGGCGAGTTGAGCGGGGTCCCGGGCCACGCCGCAAACGGGTCCGGCCGGACCTTGCGGGCAAGGTCCGGCCGGATACGTGAGATTGACGTCAGTCGTTGACGCGTCAGCCGAGCAGCGTGCTCAGCTCGAGGGTCTCGAGACCGTGGGCCTCGGCAACGGGACCGTAAACGACCTGTCCGTCATGGGTGTTGAGGCCCAGCGCGAGCGCGGGGTCGCGACGCAGCGCCTCGACCCAGCCGAGGTTCGCGAGCTGCACGATGTAGGGCAGCGTGGCGTTCGTCAGCGCGTAGGTGGAGGTGTTCGGCACCGCGCCCGGCATGTTGGCGACGCAGTAGAAGACCGAGTTGTGGACCTGGAAGGTCGGCTCGGCGTGGGTGGTCGGACGGGAGTCCTCGAAGCAGCCGCCCTGGTCGATCGCAATGTCGACAAGTACACTTCCGGGCTTCATCTTGGCGACGAGCTCGTTGGTGACCAGCTTCGGCGCCTTCGCACCCGGGATCAGGACCGCGCCGATGACGAGGTCGGCCTCGACGACGGCCTTCTCGAGCTCGAAGGCGTTGGAGACGATCGTCTTGATCTTCGTGCCGAAGATCTTGTCGGCCTCGCGGAGCTTGTTGATGTCGCGGTCGAGCAGGGTCACGTGGAAGCCCATGCCGATGGCGATCTGCGCGGCGTTCCAGCCGGAGACACCGCCGCCGATGACGACGCACTCGCCGGCGTGGGTGCCGGGGACACCGCCCGGGAGGACGCCGCGGCCGCCGGCCGAGCGCATCAGGTGGTAGGCGCCGACCTGCGGGGCCAGCCGGCCCGCGACCTCGGACATCGGGGCGAGCAGCGGCAGCGCGCGGTTGGCGAGCTCGACCGTCTCGTACGCGATGGCGGTGGTGCCGGACTCCAGCAGGGCGTCCGTGCACTCGCGGGAGGCCGCGAGGTGCAGGTAGGTGAAGAGCGTCTGGTCCTTGCGGAGGCGGTGGTACTCCTCCGCGATCGGCTCCTTGACCTTCAGCAGCAGGTCGGCCGTGGCCCAGACCTCGTCGGCGGTGCCGAGGATCTCCGCACCGGCCGAGACGTACTCGGCGTCCGTGATCGAGGAGCCGACACCGGCGTTCTGCTCGATGAAGACCTGGTGGCCGTTGCGGACCAGCTCATGCACGCCGGCGGGCGTGATGGCGACCCGGAACTCGTTGTTCTTGACCTCGCGGGGGATGCCGACCTTCATCGTCGATCACGGTCCTTGGCTCAGGGGATTTTTCGGGGCACTTCCATACATACCCGCCCACAAGAACGCGCAACGGGATGCACCACGGGATGTCGTGGTGAAGCCAGTCTAATGAAGGACGACGCGCTGTCTAGCCTTGCAAACAAATAATCTCAGTCGATATCACTGCGGATTTCGCAGGCGGCGGGGTCGTCTCCCAGCAATCTGTCGGCTGCGGAGCGGTGCAGCCTCGCCGCTGCGGGGTCGCCCAGCCGGTCGAGCGTGTCGGCCAGCCGGACCTGCAGCGCGGCCTGAAGCCGCTGGTCGCCGGCCCTGCGCGCGAGCTCCACCGCCTCCCGGCAGGTGTGCAGCGATTCCTCGGGCCGTCCCGCGTACTCCTGGACCCGCGCCATCTCGCTCAACGCCTTTGCCTGACCCGGCACATCGGCCAGCTTCCGGTAGCCCGCGGCGGCGGCCCGCCAGCTGCGCAGCGCGTCCCCGTACCGGCCCGCGTACGTGTGCACGTTCCCCAGCCGCCCGTACAGCCGGGCCTCGTCCGCGCGCTCCCCCCGCGCGAGGGCCTGGGAGAGCGCCCGGCCGAACCAGTCGGCGGCCCGGTGCCAGTCCGCCAGCTCCTGGTACGCACCGCCTACGGATTCCATCGCGCGGCCGGTCGCGTACGGGTCGTTCGCCGCCCTTCCGGCGTCCAGTGCGGCCCGGTAGCGCTCCAGGGCCTCCTGGGTCCGGCCGGTCTCGGCGTCCAGGTCGGCCAGGTTCAGCAGTGCGGCGGCCTGCTCCCGGTGCAGGTCCCGGCGCTCGGCCACGTCCAGGACCAGCCGGTGCAGCCCGTACAGCTCCGGGGCCGCCCCGGCGGTGCCCCGGTGCTCCGCCAGCGCTCGTACGAGGGCCGCGACCAGCCGGCGGGCCAGGGTGTCCAGCTCCCCGTCGGCCACGGCCAGGGAGGCCGCCGCGGCGAGCGCGGGCAGCCGGGTGTCCAGCCAGGTGGCGGCGGCCCGCCGGTCCGGGAACCGCAGGGCGCGCGGCAGGCCGTCCAGCACCTCCCGCACGTCCTCCTCGTCGGCCGCGGCCATGGCCCGGCAGGAGTGCAGCAGCCGTACGGTGCGCTCCAGCATCCGGGCCCGGGCCAGCTGGACCTCCGCCGGCCGCTCCTTGGCCTCCAGCAGGGCCTGCAGCAGGGGTGCGAGGCAGCCGGGCAGCAGGAACAGCCCGTCGTGGACCGGGTGTACGAGCCCCAGCCCGACGAAATCGTCCAGCGTGGCCTGGGCCGCGGCCACGGAGCAGCCGGCGAGGGCGGAGGCGGTGTGCGAGTCGACGAGGCCGGCAGGGGCCAGCGGGAGCAGCCGCAGGGTCCGCTGGGCGGGCTGCGGCAGGGACTCGTAGACGATCCGGAAGCACCGGGCGAGCGGGCCGCCGGTACTGGCCGGCATCTCGTGCAGCTGCTTGGCCACGTCGGAGACGGAGGCCTTGGGGTGGGCGGCGAGCCATCCGCCGACGAGGCCGAGCGCGGCGGGCTGGCCCCCGCACTCCTCGGCCAGGGTGTCGGCGGCCCGGGGGTCGGCGGTGACGCGGGTGTCGCCGATGTGCTGGGCGAGCAGCTCCACTGCGGAAGGCGTGTCGAGCCCGCCGAGGGTGCAGGGCCGCACGTCGGGGATCCCCGTGAGGGGCCCCTGGGCGGTGACCACGACGAGGCACTCGGGGGTGTCCGGGAGCAGGGCGTCGACCTGGTGCGGATCGGCGGCGTCGTCGACCAGGATGATCACCCGGCGGCCGTCGAGGGCGGTGCGCAGGGCGGAGCTCAGCTCGTCCTCGCCCGCGCCGGGCGGGGTGGGCTGACCCAGCCCCTCCAGCAGGCCCCTGACCGCCCGCTCGGTGGCCACGGTCTCCCCGTTGGGGCGGGTGAGGCGGGTCCGGAGCACCCCGTCGGGATACTCGTCGGCGACCTCGCGGACGAACTCCTCGGCGAGGGCCGTCCGGCCCGAGCCCGGCCGCCCGGCGACGAGCAGCACCCTCGCCCGGGGCGCCTTGGCCTTCCGGCCCGAGAGGGTGTCGAGCCCGGTCCGCGCGATGTCCTCGCGCAGCTCCTTGAGCTCACGCCGCCGCCCGACGAAATCCGTCACGGATCCGCTCCTCTCCCTGCCTTCGGATGGCGAGCGTAGTTCACGCAGAGCGACGACCCGTGTGGAGCGCGGCGGGCAAATCCCCCAATCGGATCAGCAGATGGTCCCATTTTTCGACGCAGCGCTCGCACGCCTCGGCCCCGGCGGCCCTCCCCGGCTTCCCGCCGCTGCGCCGGACTCCGTCCGCCGTGCCTCGGGCGGGGCTTCGGGGCGTGCCCCGGGCCCCACCCGGACCCGCGCCTCAAGCGCCGGCGGGGCTGGATTTTCCAGCCCCGCCGGCGTTTGAGGCGATCTTTCAGCGGGGCTCGGTGGGCGGTCCCGCGGGCTACGCCTCGTACGGGCGGGCCGGCCACGGGGCCAGGGCCGGGCGGAGGGCTTCGATGCCGCCCTCGGAGGCCAGCGCGGCGGACAGGGCCAGGACCCCGGTCACCAGACCCGGATTGCCCAGCTCGCCCGCGAGGATCCCGCGCACCAGGTCCCCGAGGGGAACACGCGCGAGTTCCATGTCCGCTTCCTCGTCGGAGACCGCGTACCGCGCCCCCTCCGCCTCCGCGAGGCCCCGCGCCAGGAAGACCCGTACCGCCTCGTCCGATCCTCCCGGGGAGGTGAAGAAGTCGGCCAGGACCCGCCAGTCCTCCGCCTTGACGTGCGCCTCCTCGTACAGCTCCCGCTGGGCCGCGTGCAGCGGGTTCTCGCCCGCCACGTCCAGGAGCCCGGCCGGCAGCTCCCACAGCCGGTGCCGTACCGGGTGCCGGAACTGCCGCAGGACCAGTACCCGCTGCTGCTCGTCGAGGGCCAGCACGCACACCGAGCCGGGGTGCACCTGGTAGTCGCGGCGCACCACCGAACGGTCCGGCATACGGACCTGGTCCGACTTGACGGACGTCTTCGCGCCCTCGAACGGGGTGCGCGAGGCGACGACCTCCCACGACTCCGGTGTGTCCACGATGTCGTTGCCGATGTCGTTGCCCATGGCCATGGCCGATACCTTCCCGAGAACGCGACAGCCGGGGCACGATCCGTGCCCCGGCTGTCTACGTTATGCGGTCAGGCGCTCACTTCGCGGACTGCTGCCGCTCCACGGCCGCCTTGACCAGGCCCGCGAACAGCGGGTGCGGGCGCGTGGGGCGCGAACGCAGCTCCGGGTGGGCCTGGGTGGCCACCAGGTACGGGTGCACCTCGCGCGGGTACTCGACGTACTCGACGAGCTTGTTGTCCGGGGAGGTGCCGGAGAAGACCAGACCGGCCTTCTTCTCCAGCTCGCCGCGGTAGGAGTTGTTGACCTCGTAGCGGTGGCGGTGGCGCTCGTCCACGTACGCCTGGTCGCCGTAGACCTCGCGCACGATGGAGCCCTCGGCGAGCTTCGCCGGGTACATGCCCAGACGCATGGTGCCGCCCAGGTCGCCCGCGCCCTCGACGAAGGCCAGCTGCTCCTCCATGGTCGAGATGACCGGGTGCGGGGTGGAGGCGTCGAACTCGGTGGAGTTCGCGTCCTCGATGCCCGCGAGGTTCCGCGCGGCCTCGATGACCACGCACTGCAGGCCCAGGCACAGGCCGAGCAGCGGGATCTTGTTCTCGCGGGCGTAGGTGATCGCGCCGACCTTGCCGTTGACACCGCGGTCGCCGAAGCCGCCGGGCACGCAGATCGCGTCCACGTCGGCCAGCTGCGCCGCGGCGCCCGCCGGGGTCTTGCAGTCGTCGGAGGTGACCCACTTGATCTGGACCCGGGCCTTGTTGGCGAAACCGCCGGCGCGCAGCGCCTCGGTCACCGACAGGTAGGCGTCGGGCAGGTCGATGTACTTGCCGACGAGCGCGACCTTGACCTCGTGGTCGGGGTTGTGGACGCGGTCCAGCAGGTCCTCCCACACCGTCCAGTCGACGTCGCGGAAGGGCAGGTCGAGCTTGCGCACGACGTACGCGTCGAGGCCCTCGGTGTGCAGCACCTTCGGGATGTCGTAGATCGACTTGGCGTCGATGGCCGCGACCACGGCCGCCTCGTCCACGTCGCACATCAGCGAGATCTTGCGCTTGATCGAGGTCGGGACCTCGCGGTCGGCGCGCAGCACGATCGCGTCGGGCTGGATGCCGATGTTGCGCAGGGCCGCGACCGAGTGCTGGGTCGGCTTGGTCTTGAGCTCGCCGGAGGGGCCGATGTAGGGCAGCAGCGAGATGTGCACGACGAAGACGTTGTCGCGGCCGACCTCGTGGCGGACCTGGCGGACGGTCTCCAGGAACGGCAGCGACTCGATGTCGCCGACGGTGCCGCCGACCTCGGTGATGACGACGTCGACGTCCTCGGTCGCCATGCGGCGGATGCGGTGCTTGATCTCGTTGGTGATGTGCGGGATGACCTGCACGGTGTCACCGAGGTACTCGCCGCGCCGCTCCTTGGCGATGACCTGCGAGTAGACCTGGCCGGTGGTGACGTTGGCCGAGCCGTCGAGGTCGACGTCGAGGAAGCGCTCGTAGTGGCCGATGTCCAGGTCGGTCTCGGCGCCGTCGTTGGTGACGAACACCTCGCCGTGCTGGAACGGGTTCATGGTGCCGGGGTCGACGTTCAGGTACGGGTCGAGCTTCTGCATCGTGACCCGAAGACCGCGCGCCTTCAGCAGCGCACCCAGGCTGGAGGCCGTCAGGCCCTTGCCGAGGGAGGAAGCGACACCCCCGGTGACGAAGATGTGCTTGGTCGTCATGGATTTGGGCGGCATCGCCAAGAGGGGGCTCCCGTGGTCGCGAGGTGAGGTGCGTCCGGCGCCGGCCACCGTCGATCCGGAAGGGTCTCAGGGGGCGCCGAAGCTGCGGTTTCGGGGCTCCTGATTCGCACAGGCAGACCACCGGTCCACGGGGTACCAGCCTATCAGCGCCCGGGCCGGTCCGCCTCCGGCCACGCGGCGTCAGCGGCTGGTAGCAGGGCGCCGAAGTGCGCCGGGGCCGCGCGGAGCCTCCTCACCCGTTCGGCCCATCCCCATTCTTCCGCGGCTTAAGGAGATCACTAGGGTGCCGTCATATCCTGCTCGGATATCGCACACATCACCGCCGGGCAGTCCGTCAGACGGCCTAACCGAGCCGATATACGGAATCATGGGCTCAACGCGGGGATCCCCACCCACAGGTGACCGCGCAACCGCGCAATGCAAGCGCCCTTCGGGGCGGACGTGGCCGTTCGACTGGAGATGCAACGTGTCCGGGCGCATCGAGGATTACGCACTGATCGGGGACATGCAGACCGCGGCGCTGGTCTGCCGGGACGGAGCGGTGGACTGGCTCTGCCTGCCCCGCTTCGACTCCCATGCCGTGTTCGCGAGCATTCTCGGCACCGAGGATCACGGGTTCTGGCGGATCGGCCCGGCGTATCCGGCCGGCTCCGAGGCCCCGCGTGCCGACCGCCGCCGCTACCGCGGTGACTCGCTGGTGCTGGAGTCGGAGTGGGACACGCCCCGCGGAAAGGTGCGCGTGATCGACTTCATGCCGCCCCGCGAGGACCACGCTCCGCAGCTCATCCGCATCGTGGAGGGCATCAGCGGCCGCGTCCCGATGCGCTCGGCGCTGCGGATGCGGTTCAGCTACGGGCGGGTCGTGCCCTGGGTGCACAAGGTCGACGGGCGCACCGTCGCCGTCGCCGGCCCCGACTCGGTGTGGCTGGACACCGAGGCCCAGACGTACGGCAAGGACCTGACGACGTACTCCGACTTCACCGTCGGACCCGGCGACCGGATGGCCTTCAGCATCAGCTGGCAGCCCTCGCACAAGGGCGCGCCGGAGCTCCCCGACGCCGGGGCGGCCCTGGAGTCGACCACCGACTTCTGGCGCGAGTGGGTCGACCAGTGCACGTACCACGGGCCCTACCGGGAGGCCGTGGTCCGCTCCCTGATCACCCTCAAGGCCCTCACGTACGCCCCCACGGGCGGGATCGTCGCCGCGCCGACCACTTCCCTGCCCGAGGAGATCGGCGGCGTCCGCAACTGGGACTACCGCTACACCTGGCTGCGCGACGCGGCCATCACCCTCTCCTCGCTGCTGCGCACCGGCTACCGCGAGGAGGCCCGCGCCTGGCGCGAGTGGCTGCTGCGCGCGGTGGCCGGCGACCCGGAGAACCTGCAGATCATGTACGGGATCGCGGGCGAGCGGGAGCTCGGTGAGACCGAGCTGGACTGGCTGCCCGGCTACGAGAACTCCCGCCCGGTCCGCGTCGGCAACGGCGCCGCGGGCCAGCTCCAGCTCGACGTCTACGGCGAGGTCACCGAGGCCCTGCACCTGGGCCACATGACGGGCCTCGCCCGCAGCGACTACGCCTCGCTGCTCCAGCTCAAGCTGATCCGCTACCTGGAGACCCACTGGGACCAGCCGGACGAGGGCATCTGGGAGGTGCGCGGCCCGCGCCGCCACTTCGTGCACTCGAAGGTGATGGCCTGGGTGGCCGTGGACCGCACGATCAAGCTGATCGAGAGCGGCGACGCGGACGGGCCGCTGGAGCGGTGGCGCGAGCTGCGCGACGAGATCCACCAGGACGTGTGCGAGAAGGGCTACGACAAGGAGCGCAACACCTTCACCCAGTCGTACGGGTCGAAGGAGCTGGACGCCTCCCTGCTGCTGATTCCGCAGATGGGCTTCCTGCCGCCGGACGACAAGCGGGTCATCGGCACCATCGAGGCGATCCAGCGCGAGCTGTCCACGCCCGACGGTTTCATCCTGCGCTACCCGACGGCGGGCGACGAGGCCGGCGTGGACGGCCTGGAGGGCGACGAGGGGGCCTTCCTGGCCTGCTCGTTCTGGATGGCCGACGACCTGGCGATGATCGGCCGGGTCGACGAGGCGCGCCGGCTGTTCGAGCGGCTGCTGTCGCTCCGCAACGACCTGGGTCTGCTGGCGGAGGAGTGGGATCCGCGACTCCAGCGGCAGGTGGGGAACTTCCCGCAGGCCTTCAGCCACGTTCCGCTGATCGACACGGCGCTGCGGCTGACGGCGAGCGGGGCCTACGGAGGCTAGCGCCCGGGCGACTCGCCGGGGGCGCGGATATTTCTCGCCGCGCCCCGGTGATCGTCCGCGCCTACGCTGGAAGGGTCCTATGCCCTCCTGTGGAAGGGGGCGGCCATGGCTCCCCTCTCGAAGGCGGGCGCGGCCCTGACCGCGCTCCGCGAGGATCTGTCCGGTGCGGTGTTCACCCCGGAGGACCCGGGGTACGACGAGGCCCGGACGGTCTTCAACGCGATGATCGACCGCAGGCCCGCCGTCATCGCCCAGTGCGAGAGCGCGGAGGACGTGGTGACCGCCGTGCGTTTCGCCAGGAGCCTGGACCTGAACGTCGCCGTGCGCGGCGGCGGGCACAGCGTGGCCGGCATGTCCCTCAACGACGGCGGTCTCGTCGTGGACCTGCGGCGGATGCACGAGGTGACGGTCCACCCGGCGGCCAGGGCCGCGCACGTCGAGGGCGGGGCCACGATGAGCCACCTGGACCGGGCCTGCCAGCCGTACGCGCTGGCGACCACCGGCGGCCGGGCCTCCACCACCGGCGTCGGCGGCTTCGTGCTGGGCGGCGGAACCGGCTGGCTGGACCGGAGGTTCGGCCTGGCGGTGGACAACCTGCTGGGCGTGGACCTGGTCACCGCGGACGGCGAGCTGCTGCACGCGACCGCCGAGGACCACCCCGAGCTGTTCTGGGGGCTGCACGGCGGCGGCGGGAACTTCGGCATCGCCACCTCGCTGACCCTGCGCCTGCACGAACTGCCGCACATGTCGATCGCGTTCGTGCTGTACCTGCCGGAGCGCGGGCCCGAGGTGGTCCGCGCGTTCCGTGAGGTCATCGAGGCCGGACCGCCGGAGGCCTCCGGCGCCGCCCTCTACGTGACCGGCCCGCCCGAGGAGTTCGTGCCCCCGCACCTGGTCGGCCTGCTGCTGGCCGGGGCGCTGCTGACGTACGCGGGCCCGGAGGAGGAGATGCGCGAGCTGGCGCGGCCGCTGCTGGCGATCCCCCACGAGTCCGAGATCGTCACGGCCATCCCGTACGCCGACCTCCAGTGCATGATCGACGACCCGCCGGGCATGCGGAACTACTGGTCGGCGGAGTACCTCACCGGCATCCCCGACGAGTTCGTCGACGTCTTCTGCGCCCGCGCCGAGTCCATGCCCGTGCCGACCGGCACCCAGCACCTGGTCTTCCCGCAGGGCGGCGCCATCGCCTCCGGCCCGGCCGACTACCCGGTGCCGTACCGCGACGCGCCCTGGGCGGTGCACCCGTTCGGGATCTGGGAGGACGCGGCCGACGACGAGAGGTGCCGGCAGTGGGTCAAGGACGTCCGGTCCGATTCCGAGCCCTGGAGCACCGGCGCGGTGTACCTGAACTTCATCGGGAACGAGGGCTCGGAACGGGTGGTGTCCGGTCTCGGCGGCGAGAGCATGCAGCGGCTGGGCGCTCTGAAGCGGCAGTACGATCCGGACAACGTCTTCCGCTTCAACCACAACATCCGGCCGGCCTGAGGCTCACGTGAGGGTGGCGATCACCTCCCGCGCCGCCCGCTCGCCCTCGGTGGCGCCGCCTTCCATGAAGCCCTGGAAGTCGTAGCTGCAGTGCTCGCCGCCGATGTGGATGTTTCCCTGTGCGGTGCCCTCGTACTTGGCGTAGCGGTGCAGGTACCCGGTGGGCCAGTACGAGTACGCGCCGAGCGCGTACGGGTTGCGGTGCCAGGCGGAGAGCTGGGCCTTGCCGGTCCAGACGGCCTTGGTGCCCGGGTAGAAGGCGTCGATGCCGGTCAGCATGCGGCCGGCGAGGTTGCGTACGTACGGGTCGGCCTCGGTGGCGAAGGGGGTCGCGGGGGTGAGCGACCCGGCGAGGGTGCCGCCGCCGTACTGGAGCAGGATGCCGCCGGTGCCGGGCTGGACCTTGGTGGTGTCCCAGGTCTGCTGGACGTCGGAGTCGGTGAAGCAGTCGCCGGCGGAGACGCCGGGCCAGGGGCCGGTGCCGCGCCAGGGGCGGGCGGTGAACTGCATGTTGAGCTTGGTGCAGTAGCCCATCCGGGCGTCGCGCAGGAGGTTGCGCATGAGCGGGTCGAAGCCGGCCTGCGAGGTGTCGATGCGCTGGAGGATCGGCAGGGGCAGGCACAGGACGGTGTGGTCGGCGACGGTGGTGCGCACGGATCCGGAGTCGTTGAAGGTCAGCGTCTGGGTGCCGTCGGCGTTGGCCCGTACGGCGACCAGCTCACGGCCCATCACGATCGAGCCGGCGGGCAGGGCGGCGGCGATGGCGTTCGGCAGCCGGTCGTTGCCGCCGGTGATGTGGTAGCGCTCGTTGGACAGGCCCCAGACGTTGAAGTTGCCCGGGTTGGGCTGGTAGCCCATCAGCAGGACGAGGGCGAGCGCGGACTGCTGATTGGTGTCGGCGCCGTACTCGACGTTGTAGGCCACGTCGATGAAGCGGCCGAGCTGCGAGCCGTGGCCGCCGGGGATCCGGCTCTCGATCCACTCGTACAGGGTCATGTTGTCGAGGGCGGTGCCGGCGGGGGTGCTGGAGTTCCAGGAGACCTCCCCGGCGTCGGAGAGGTCCCGGTGCAGGGCTTGGTAGACGGCCTTGAAGTCCTCGTCGGCCTGGGTGCGGGGTAGTACTCCCCGTTGAACCAGAGCACCTCCTCCGCCCCGTTGGGGCCGCCGCCGAGGAAGTCCTCGGTGGGCAGGTTGAAGCGGCGGCACAGCGCCAGGATCTTCTTGTGGCTGGTGTCGATCAGCTCGCCGCCGATCTCGGAGGTCTGTCCGTACGCCCAGTGGCCGCGCTGGGTCCACATCCGGCCGCCGACGCGGCTCGGGTCGGCCTCGTACACGGTGCAGTCGATGCCCGCGTCCCTGAGGGTGAGGGCGGCGGTCAGCCCGGAGATGCCGGCGCCGACGACGGCGACGCGGGCCGGGGAGACGGGCTTCTTGTCGGGGGTGGCCTCGGCGGCGTGGGCGGCCCCGGCCGCGGAGCCGGCGAGGGCGGCGCCGAGGCCGAGGGCGGCGGCGCGGCCGAGGAGTTCACGGCGGGTGGATCCGCGGACCTCGGCGGCGGGCATGCCGAGGCGCGCTGCTGCGGCGTGCTCGGCGGCGAGGCGGCGCAGGGCGTGCATGAGGGGCGTACGGGCCATGGCGGTGGCTCCTCAGATGTTCGCGGAAGCGGAGTGGGAGGAGGCGTCGCCCTGACCGGGCACGACGCTCGGGTTCGGCTGGCCGTCGGTGTCGCCGGGCACGTCTCCGGGGCGCTCGGCGGCGTCCTCCAGGACGATCCGGCCGATGATCTCGTAGCGCGCGGGGGCCTTCGCCTTGAGCCAGAAGCCGAGGCCGAGGCCGCCGAGGAAGACCGCGCCGACGATCCACGGGATCAGCTTGAAGAAGATCGATCCGGCGGCGCTGCCGGCCGCGGTCTCCATGTTGAGGACGAGCAGGACCACGACGGCCGTCATCCCGATCCCGCCGAGCAGCGGGGCGGTGAAGGTCTTGAACCAGTGCCGGTCCTCGGGGTGGTTCTTGCGGAAGTAGCCGATGACGGCGAAGGAGCACAGCGTCTGGACGATCAGGATCGCCATCGTGCCGAGGATCGCGAGCAGCGTGTAGAGGTGCAGGTACGGGTCCTGCCCGGTGGCCCAGAAGCCGGCGACGAGCGCGGTGGCGATGGCGGTCTGCACGACCGAGGCCACGTACGGGGAGCCGTGCTTGGGGTGGGTGTGGCCGAGCTTCGGCGACAGGAAGCCCTCGCGGCCGATGGCGTAGAGGTAGCGGGCGGCGCACTGGTGGAAGGCCATGCCGCAGGCGAAGGAGCCGGTGAGCAGCAGCCATTGGAAGGCGTCCACGGCCCAGGCGCCGATGAAGGTCCGGGTGGGGGCGAAGAACAGGTCGAGGGGGCTGGCGGAGGCGGACAGCTCGACGGACTCGGCCAGGCCGTTGCCCGCGATGGTCATCCAGGAGACGTAGATGTAGAAGAGGCCGACGCCGACGACGGAGATGAGGGTGGCCTTGGGGATGACCCGCTTGGGGTCGCGGGACTCCTCGCCGTACATGGCGGTGGACTCGAAGCCGACCCAGGACCAGAAGGCGAAGAAGAGGCCGAGGCCGGCGGAGGTGCCGGTGAAGGCGTTCTTCGGGTTGACGGGTTCGAGCGGGATCCCCTCCGGTCCGCCGCCGGCGATCAGCACGGCGGTGGCCACGGCGAAGAGCACGGCGATCTCGGCGACGAGCATCACGCCGAGCGCCTTGGCGGTGAGGTTGATGTCGAAGTGCGCGAGGGCGGCGGTGACGGCCAGCATGGCGGCCGCGTAGACGATCCAGGGCAGGTCCACGCCCAGCTGGTCGTGGACGGTGGTCTTCGTGAAGTAGGAGAACACGCCGACGATCGAGGCCTCGAAGACGATGTAGGCGAGGACGGCGAGCATGCCGGAGGCCATGCCCGCGATCCGGCCGAGGCCGTGCGAGATGTATCCGTAGAAGGCCCCTGCGGCGGTGATCCGCTTGGCCATGGCCACGTAGCCGACCGCGAAGACGGTCAGGACGAGGGTGGCGAAGAGGTATCCGGCCGGGGCTCCGGTGCCGTTGCCGAAGCCGACGGCGATGGGCAGGTTGCCCGTCATGGCGGTGATCGGGGCGGCGGTGGCGACGGCCATGAAGACGACGCCGACGAGGCCGACCGAGTTGGCCTTGAGTCGCTGCACCTGTGGAGCCGCGGGCGTCCGGGATGCCCCGCTGGTCGTGCCTCTGCTCATGGCGTCCTCTTCCTGTGTCGGGAGGCCGCAACTCTCCACTTGGGTGACGCAGACCACAATCGGCACGCGGTCCGATAATCGCCTTACGGAGAAGACGAGTTGTCGGTCCAGAAGAGGGGCAGATCGGGCTTTGTAACCGCCAGGTGATGTCCTCGGCACATGCGGCCGGGTAGCGTCCCGCGATATGGACAACCAGGGCGGGATCACGGTTCAGCGGGCACTGGAGCTGCCGGGACTGCGCAGCGGGCTGCCCGAGGTGGTCGCCTGCGCCGACCGGCTGGGCCGCACCGTCCGCTGGGTCCACGCGGGCGAGGTCCCGAACATCGCCTCCCTCCTCAAGGGCGGCGAGCTGCTGCTGACCACCGGTCTCGGCCTGGGCACCCGGCCCGCCGAGCAGCGTGCCTTCGTACGCCGCCTCGCGGACCGCGGGATCGCCGCGCTGGTGGTCGAGCTGGGACCCCGCTTCACCCGGCTGCCGGCGACGATCGTGGAGACCGCGCGCACGGCGGGGCTGCCCCTGGTCCAGCTCCACCGGGAGGTCCCCTTCGTCACCGTCACGGAGGAGGTCCACACCGAGATCGTCAACCACCACTACGCGCTCCTGCAGCGGGCCGAGGAGGTCCACCGGCGCTGCACGGAAGCCCTGTTGGGCGGCGGGGGCATCCCGCAGGTGCTGCGCATCCTGGCCGACTTCACCGGGAACCCGGTCTTCCTGGAGACCCCCGACGGGCAGCTGCTGTACGCGGCGGGCAGCGCGGCCGGGGACGCGGGCGCCGACCCGCTCCAGGTGTGGGAGGGCCTGCGGGGCCAGCGCGAGGCCGAGCCGTCGGCGAACACCGTGGTGGTCGACGTACCGGGCGGGGGCCACGGCACGGGATCGGTCCGGGCCCGCGTCGTCCTGGTCGGGGTCTCGGCGCCGCTGCTGCCGGTGCACCGGATGGCGGCCGAGCGCACGGCCGGCGTGCTCGCCGTCGTGCTGATGCAGGCACGGCAGGAGGAGGAACTGGCGGCGCGCGGCCGCGGCGACTTCCTGACGGACCTGGCCGAGGGCCGCATCTCCGCGGAGGACGCCCCGGCGCAGGCCCGTGTCCTGGGCTTCAAGCCGGGCGCGGGACCGCTGCTGCCGGTGGTCATGCGGCTCTCCTCGGACGTCGGCCCGTCCGGGAACTGGGCCGTCCTGGCCCGCGCGGTCCTCGAGGAGCTCTCGTCCGTCGGAGTACCGGTCCTGCTGGGCGTCCGACCGGTCGAGGGCCGGGTCCCCCTCCTCGTGTCCCTCCGGGCGGAGTCGGAGCGCACGGCGGTGGCGGACCGGGTCTCGGCCGCGCTGCGGGCGGGCGTCGAACGCGCGGGCCTGGACCGCGCCGCCGCGCCGCCGGCCGTGGTCGTCGGCGTCGCGGGCGGCTGGGCGGCCGCCTCGGCGGGGCTGCGCCATGCCGCGGAGACCGCCACCGCGGCCCACGGCCTGCCGGCCCGGCCCTGGTACGACGCGCAGCGGCTGGACATCGACCTGCTCCTGTGGCGGCTGCGCGAACACCCCGACCTGGCGGCCTTCGTGGACCGGGCGATCGGCCCGCTCCGCACCCACGACACCACGTCCCGGCCCCCGCTCCTCCCCACCCTGGAGACGTACCTGGCCCACGCGGGCCGCAAGGCGGAGACGGCCCGCGAGCTCCACCTCAACCGCCAGACCCTCTACAACCGCCTGGCCCGGATCTCGGAACTCCTGGGCACGGACCTGGACGACCCGGAGACGGTCCTCTCCCTGAGCCTGGCCCTCCGCGCCCGCCGCCACACCCCGACTCCTTCTTGACGCCCTCCTCGCACCGCTCGGCGCTGGCGCGCCTCCCGGGCTTCGGACGGCTGCGCCGGACTCCGTCCGCCGATGCCTGGGCGGCGCCTACAGGCGGCCCTGCGGGGCTGTCGCCTACCCGCCCTTCCACCGTTCCCCGGGCTCTGCCCGGACCCGGTCCTCAAACGCCGGACGGGCTGAAAGATCCAGCCCCGCCGGGCAATTCCAGCCCCGCCGACGCTTGAGGCGCGGGGTCCAGGGCTGAGCCCCGATCTTCCGGCCTCGCCGGGCAATTCCAGCCCCGCCGGCGTTTGAGGCGCGGGGTTCGGGGCGGAGCCCCGGTCTTTGAGCCTCGCCGGCGCTTGAGGCGCGGGGGCTCGGGGGCGGAGCCCCTGCAGGCCGCCCCCTGCGGCCCCGCCGGGAGGCTACCGGCGGCGTTCCATCAGTTCGTCGTAGACGGACAGGACCTGCGCGACGGTGTCGTCCTCGGACGGCCACGTCGCCGCCTGCACCCGCCCCGCCGCGGCCAGCGCATCCCGCCGCTCCGGATCCGCCAGCAGGCCGGTCACGGCCGACGCGAGCGCCGCCGCATCCCCCGGCGGGACCAGCACCGCGCCCTCCCCCACCAGTTCGGGCACGCCCCCCACCGCCGTGGCCACCAGCGGCACGCCCACCCGCAGCGCCTCCTGCGCCAGCAGGGCCCGCGCCTCGCGCCGGCTCGGCAGTACCGCCAGGTCCGCCGCCGCCAGCAGCTGCGCCGCGTCCCGGCGGCGCCCCAGCAGCCGTACCGGGAGCCCCTCGGCCTCGATCCGCCGCGACAGTTCGGCCCGTAGCGGCCCTTCGCCGGCGACGACCAGCAGCGGGGCCGGGTCCAGCGTCCGCCACTCCCGTGCCGCGTCGAGCAGCAGGGAGTATCCGCGGTGCGGGACCAGGCTTCCGACGGTGATCAGCAACGGCCGTCCGACCGCCCCCAGTTCCGCCCGCACCTTGCCCGGGTCCGCCGCGCCCCGGCCGTCCGGACCGTCCGGGTACGCCGGTACCGCCACCGGCGCCAGCCGCGCGTCCCGGGCGCCCCGCAGCCGTGCGAGGTCCACCAGGTCCGAGGAGGCGCCGAGGACCACGGCCGCGGCCCGTGCCACGTGCCGTTCCAGCATCCGGCTCAGCCGTCCCAGCGCGCCCGCGGCCGTCGGCCCGTCGCCGTGCCAGCTCACCACCAGCGGCACCCGGCGTCCCCGTATGGCCAGCGCGGCGCGCATCGCGGCGCGCACGCCGTGCGCGTGCACGACGTCCGCTCCGGCGCACGCGGCCCGCAGCACGCTCACCGCGTCGGGTGCGAACTGCGCTCCGGCGCCGGTGAAGTCGTACTCCCCCTCGGCCTGGACGGGCGCACACACCGTGACCCGTACGCCGCGCGCGGCGAGCCCGGTCGCGAGCGACCGTACGTGCGCACAGCTGCCCGCGCCCGCGCCGTCGCCGAGGACCTGGACGGTGCGGAGCGGCTGGCGCCCATAGGGCTGTGCCGGGAGGGAGGTGGAGACCGGGGAGCTGCTCACGGGCCGAAGCTCCAGGGTGTGGGAGTCAGAGACGTCGCCAAGGATGCCAGTCCGCACGCGCGTTCCGGGACCATACGGGTGCGGATCCCGTACGAGATACCGCCGGACACCCCCCAGCCTCACCCACACGGCCTAGCACCGCGTCACCCCGGCGCTGCCCGCGAAGGGGCCGCAACGGCCCGGAAACGGCCGCGGACACGGCGCAGGGCCCGCCGCGCGTGCGCGCCGGGCCTGCTGCATCCGTGTCGCCTGGAGCCGGTTCACGCGTCCGCGCGCGCCGCCGCCAGCAGTTCCTCGGCGTGTGCCCGGGCGGAGACCGAGTCCTCGTGCCCCGCCAGCATGCGCGACAGCTCGCGGATCCGGTCCTCGCCCTCGAGGATGGTGACCCCGCTCCTGGTGACGGACCCGTCGTTGGTCTTCTCGACGAGCAGCTGGCGGTCCGCGAAGGCCGCCACCTGCGGCAGGTGCGTGACGACCACGACCTGAGCCGTCTTGGCGAGCTTCGCGAGGCGCCGGCCCACCTCGACCGCCGCCTTGCCGCCGACTCCCGCGTCGACCTCGTCGAAGAGGTAGGTCGGCACGGGGTCGGAGCCGGCGAAGACGACCTCCACGGCGAGCATCACCCGGGACAGCTCACCGCCCGAGGCGCCCTTGGCGATCGGCCGCGGCTGGGCGCCGGGGTGCGGGGCCAGCAGCAGTTCGACCTCGTCCGCGCCGGAAGGGCCGTAGGCGACCGGGCGGCCGTCCACGTCCACTCCTTCGGGGTCCTCGGCCTGCCGGACGTCGATCGTCACCCGGGCGTGCGGCATCGCCAGCGAGGCCAGCTCCTCCGTCACGGCGGAGGCGAAGCGGGTCGCCGCCTCCACCCGGGCGTCCGTCAGCGCCTGGGCCAGCAGCGACAGTTCGGAGCGCAGCCCGTCGCGTTCGACGGTCAGCTCCGTGATCCGCTCGTCGTCGCCGTCCAGTTCGAGCAGCCGCGCCGCGCCCTGCTCGGCCCATTGCAGTACGGCGTCCACGGTGCCGTCGGAGCCGTACTTGCGGGTCAGCTGGGTCAGGGCCGCCCGTCGCTCCTCCACCGCGGCGAGCCGCAGCGGATCGGCATCCAGGTCGTCGGCGTAGCCCGCGAGCTCTCCGGCCACGTCGGACAGCAGGATGCCCAGCTCCCCGATCCGCTCGGCGAGCGCGCCGAGCGCCGGGTCGTGCGACCGTACGGATTCCAGGGCCCGGTGGGCGCCCGCGACGAGCATGTTCGCGTCGATGGCCTCCGGGTCCTCGGGATTGCCCGCGAGCGCGGCGTGCGCCTGCTGCGCCGCCGAGGCCAGCGATTCGGCGTGCCCGAGCCGCTCGGCCTCGGCCGCCAGCTCGGTGTCCTCGCCGGCCACCGGCTCCACGGCCGCGATCTCGTCCAGCCCGAAGCGCAGCAGGTCCGCCTCCTGGGCCCGTTCCCGGGCCCGGGTGGTGATCTCCTCCAGCTCGACGGCGACGGCGCGCAGCCTGCGGTAGGCGGAGCCGTACTTCTCCAGCGGGACGGCGACGGCGTCGCCGGCGTACCGGTCGAGCGCCTGCCGCTGCCGGGCCGGGCGCAGCAGCCCCTGCTGGTCGGTCTGCCCGTGTACGGCGACCAGGTCGTCCGCGAGCTCGCCGAGCAGGCCGACGGGCACGGAGCGGCCGCCGACGTGGGCGCGCGAGCGCCCCTCGGCGGACACGGTCCGGCTGATCAGCAGGGCGCCGTCGTCGAGCTCCGCCCCGGCCTCCTCGGCGCGTACGGCGGCGGGCGCGCCGGGGCGCATGACGATGCGGCCCTCGACGACCGCGGCCTTGGCCCCGATCCGCACCAGGGCCGGGTCGGCGCGACCGCCGAGCAGCAGCCCGAGGCTGGTGACGACCATCGTCTTGCCCGCGCCGGTCTCGCCGGTCACCGCGGTGAAACCGGGCGACAGCTCGACCACCGCGTCGTCGATGACCCCGAGCGACCGTATCCGCATCTCCTCAAGCACGGGACGACGATACCGAGGTTTCACCGGTGCCATGTGACGTCACCCGTCCCGAGTTCTCCGAACGGATGTGCTATTACGGGCGAAGGGCGACAGGCCGGGACACCCGCTAGTGGGGCGCCCCGCGCCAACCGGACACGGGCAGTGCGAACTTCGCGACGAGCCGGTCCGTGAAGGACGCGTGGTGCAGCCGGGCGAGCCGCACGGGCACCGCCCCGCGACGGACCTCCACACGGGCTCCGGACGGCAGCTCCAGCATGCGCCGGCCGTCGCACCACAGGACGCCGTGCGGGGTGCCGGCCTGCACCTCCACCGCCAGCACCGAGGTGGGCGAGGTCACCAGCGGCTTCGCGAACAGCGCGTGCGCGCTGATCGGCACCATCAGCAGCGCCTCCACCTCCGGCCAGACCACCGGCCCGCCCGCGGAGAAGGCGTAGGCCGTCGAGCCCGTCGGAGTCGCGCAGACGATCCCGTCACAGCCGAAGCCGGTCACCGGGCGCCCGTCGATCTCCAGGACCACCTCCAGCATCCGCTCCGGGGACACCTTCTGGACCGCGGCCTCGTTCAGCGCCCAGTCCCGGTGGACCACGTCCCCGTTCGTGCGCACGACCACGTCGAGGGTCATCCGCTCCTCGACCTCGTACGAGCGCGACACCACCCGGTCCACGACCTTGTCGAGGTCGTCGCGCTCGGCCTCGGCGAGGAACCCCACCCGGCCCAGGTTGACGCCCAGCATCGGCACCCCGGAGGCGCGCGCGAACTCCGCGCCCCGCAGCAGGGTCCCGTCGCCGCCCAGCACGATCAGCAGCTCACACCCGTCGAGCACCCCCGGGGTGGACTCGGTCACGAGCTCCACCTCGGGCGGCAGCGGCAGGTCCACCGCCTCGTGTGCGAAGACGCGTACGCCCAGACCGCAGCGCAGCAGCCCCTTCACGACCAGCTCGGCGCTGCGGATGGCCGCCGGCCGCCCGGTGTGCGCGAGCAGGAAGACGGTGCGTTCCCCCGTTGAATCTGTCACTGCGGCCCCTCCGCCACTGCACGGTCAACATCCGCCGGGTCGAGTGCCGGTGCCCCCGCCCGCAGCCACAGAAAGTACTCGACGTTGCCCGACGGCCCCGGCAGGGGACTCGCCGTCACGCCGACAACGCCCAGACCGAGCTTCGCCGCCTGCGCCGCGACCTCGCGCACGGCCTCCGCCCGGAGCTCCGGGCTGCGCACCACTCCGCCGCTGCCCAGCCGGTCCTTGCCGACCTCGAACTGCGGCTTGACCATCAGCACCAGGTCCGCGTCGGGCGCGCAGCACCGTACGAGCGCGGGCAGCACCAGCCCGATGGAGATGAAGGACAGGTCACCGACGACGAGGTCCACCGCGACTCCGTCGATCTGCTCGACCGTCAGCTCGCGCACGTTCGTCCGGTCCTTGACCGTCACCCGGTCGTCGCTCTGC
This sequence comes from Streptomyces sp. NBC_00207, assembly GCF_045160965.1. NCBI lineage: Bacteria > Bacillati > Actinomycetota > Actinomycetes > Kitasatosporales > Streptomycetaceae > Streptomyces > Streptomyces sp. NBC_00207. The sequence goes on from NZ_CP130715.1 coordinate 2,699,565, forward strand.
AGCGACCAGGCGAGCTGCCCGTAGCCGACGTCGACGGCGACCACGTGGGCGACGCCCGCGCGCAGCAGCACGTCGGTGAACCCGCCCGTGGAGGCCCCGGCGTCCAGCGCGCGGCGGCCCTCCACGCGCAGCCCCTGCGGCTGGAAGGCCGCCAGGGCGCCCGCGAGCTTGTGGCCGCCCCGCGAGACGTAGTCGGGATCGCTGTCGTCCTTGAGGACGACCAGAGCCGCGCTCGTCTCGACCTGGGTGGCGGCCTTGGTCGCGGTGGTGCCGCCCACGGTCACCCGGCCCGCGGCGATCAGCTGCGCGGCGTGCTCGCGCGAGCGGGCCATGCTGCGGCGTACCAGTTCGGCGTCCAGGCGGCGGCGTGCCACTCCTGCCACGTTCGGTTCAGCTCCTGTTTTCGTACGGACCAGGGACGGGCGGTGCGTCCAGCGCGGTCAGCGCCTCGCGCAGCCCCCTGTGGACATCCTCGTACACCTCGACGTGTCCGTCCGCCGCGAGGTGGTCCGCGTCCGCCAGCCGCGCCAGGTGCGCGTCCACGCCGGCGTGTCCGGTGGGAGTGCGTACGACGCCCAGCGCCACGGGCCCCGCGGGCCCGGCGGAGGCTTCGCCGTCGGCTTCTGCTGCGCCCTGGGCTTCGTCGGTCATGCCCCGACGCTACCCCGAAGCGCCCCGCGACCACGCATGGCTCTGCGGTACGGTCGTGATCACGATGGCTACGATCCAGGAGTGCCGCGAAGCACTCGACACCCTCTCCGGCAATCTCGCCCGGGCCGACGGCGGCGTACGCGGCGCGGCCGCGCTCGACCGCTCCCTGAGCTGCCACATCACGGACCTCGACGAGACGTTCACGGGCCGCCTGGACGGAGGCCGCATCCGCGTGGACGCGGTCGCCCCCGGCCCGCCGGCCGCCAAGGCCGAGATCCGCCTCGCGATGACGGGCGACGACCTCCTCGCCATGGTCGCGGGCGAGCTCAAGTTCGCCAAGGCCTGGGCCTCCGGCCGGGTCAGACTGGAAGCCGGCTTCCGCGACCTCCTACGCCTCAAGAGCCTGCTCTAGGCAAGTTTCGAGGCGCGGGGCAGCGCCCCCGGCAACGGCGGGGGCACCCGCTACACCACGGCCTGAGCCCCCACACGGGACCGGCGCGCGGCGGGGATCACCAGCGGCGTCCCCGTCTCCGGGTCGTCGATGATCTGGCACTTCAGGCCGAACACCTGCTCCACCAGCTCCGCGGTGACCACCTCCGTCGGCGGCCCCTCCGCCACGACCTTCCCGCCCCGCATCGCGATCAGGTGCGTCGCGTAGCGGGCCGCGTGGTTCAGGTCGTGCAGCACCGCGACCAGCGTCCGCCCCTGGTTCTCGTGCAGCTCCGCGCACAGGTCCAGCACGTCGATCTGGTGCTGGATGTCCAGGTAGGTCGTCGGCTCGTCGAGCAGCAGCAGCGGCGTCTGCTGGGCCAGCGCCATCGCGATCCACACCCGCTGCCGCTGCCCGCCCGACAGCTCGTCGACGGCCCGGTCGGCGAGTTCGGCGACCCCGGTCGAGGCCATGGACTCGTTCACGACCCGCTCGTCCTCGGCCGACCACTGCCGCAGCAGCCCCTGGTGCGGGTACCGGCCGCGCGCGACCAGGTCGGCCACCGTGATGCCGTCCGGCGCGATCGAGGACTGCGGGAGCAGCCCGAGTGTCTTGGCGACCTTCTTCGCCGGCATCGACCCGATGACCTGCCCGTCCAGCAGCACCCGTCCGGCGGCCGGCTTCAGCATCCGCGACAGGGCCCGCAGCAGCGTGGACTTGCCGCAGGCGTTGGGGCCGACGATCACCGTGAAGGAGTTGTCGGGGATCTCCACCGACAGGTTCTCGGCGATGACCCGCTGGTCGTAGCCGAGCGTCACGTTCTCCGCGGTCAGCCGCTGCACTTGCGTACTCCTCATCAGGTTCATATACGTCCCGCCTTGCGCTCGGTGACGAGCAGCCAGAGCAGGTAGACACCGCCGACCAGCCCGGTCACCACGCCCACCGGCAACTGGTCGGCGCCGAAGGCGCGCTGCGAGGCCCAGTCGGACACCATCAGCAGCACCGAGCCCATCAGTGCGGCCGTCAGCAGGTTCCCGCCGGGCGAGCGGGTGAGCCGCCGGGCCAGCTGCGGCGCGGCCAGCGCGACGAAGCTGACGGGCCCGGCCGCCGCGCTCGCCGCGGTGGTGAGCAGGATCGCGGCGAGCATCAGCAGCAGCCGCGTCCGCTCGACCCGTACCCCGAGGGCGTACGCGGCGTCGTCGCCCATCTCCATCATCCGCAGGGCCCTGCCCTGCCCGAGGACGAGCGGGAAGAGCACCGCGCAGACCGCGAGCAGCGGCCACACCTGCGCCCAGTCGCGGCCGGCCAGCGAGCCGGTCAGCCAGACCGTGGCGCGGGTGGCCTCGATCATCTGGGCCTTCGTGATCAGGTACTGGATCACGGCGATGAGCATGGCGGAGGCGCCGATGCCGACCAGCACCAGCCGGTAGCCCTGGATGCCCTGCTTGTACGCCAGCAGGTAGACGGCGGCTCCGGCCAGCAGGCCGCCGGCCAGCGCGCCGACGGCCACCTCGTTGGCATCGCCCTTGAAGAGGATGATGACGACGAGCGCGCCGACCACGGAGCCGTAGCCGAAGCCGAGCAGGTCGGGCGAGCCGAGCGGATTGCGGGAGACCGACTGGAAGACCGCTCCGGCCATCCCGAGGGAGGCTCCGACGAGCAGGGCGACCAGGACCCGCGGCAGCCGCAGGTCGTTGACGATGAAGTCGTTGGCGGGGGTGCCGTTGCCCAGCAGGGTCTGGACGACGTCCCACGGTGCGATCTGGAAGTCGCCGGTGCCGATGAGCACGACGGCCAGCGCGAACGTCACGGCGGCGAGCAGGAGCCCGACGGCCAGCGCGCGCCCCTCGACGCGCAGCGAGATCCCGCCGGGCAGGTGCAGCGGACGGGGCCCGGACCGGCCCTTGCGAGAGGTGTCGTCCACGGTCGCGGTCACGGTCACAGCTGGGCCATCCTCTTGCGCCGAACCAGGTAGATGAAGACGGGTCCGCCGATGAGCGCGGTCACGACGCCGACCTGCAGTTCGGCGGGCCGGGTGACGACACGGCCGACGACGTCGGCGCCGAGCAGCAGGACGGGTGACAGGACGGCCGAGTACGCGAGCACCCAGCGCATGTCGGGACCGGTGAACGCCCGCACGAGGTGCGGGATCATCAGCCCGATGAAGACGATGGGCCCGCACGCGGCGGTCGCCGCACCGCACAGCAGGGTGATGGCGACCATGGCGCCGATCCGGGTCCGCGTCAGGTGCGCGCCGAGCGCCCGCGCCGTGTCGTCGCCCATGGCCATCGCGTTCAGCGGCCGGCCCAGCGACAGCGCGAGCACCGCGCCGACGAGCAGGAAGGGGGCCACCTGCCGGACGGTGTCCATGTTGGCCGAGGCCAGCGAACCCACCGTCCAGAAGCGGAGCTTGTCGAGCGCCTTGCTGTCCAAGAGCTGCACGGCGTTGATGTACCCGACCAGGGCCGCGCTGGCCGCCGTACCGGCGAGCGCGAGGCGTACCGGGGTCGCGCTGCGGCTGCCTCCGAGCACGTACACGACGACCGAGACGACGGCGGCGCCGAGGAAGGCCCACCACACGAACTCACGGATCGACGTCGCGCCGAAGAAGCTGATCGCGGAGACCACGGCGGCCGCGGCGCCGGCGTTGACGCCGAGGATGCCGGGCTCGGCCAGCGGGTTGCGGGTCAGCGCCTGCATCACCGCGCCGGACAGACCGAGGCCGAGGCCGACCAGCAGGCCGAGGAGCGTGCGCGGCACCCGCAGGTCCCGCACCACCACGTCGGAGGGCGTCCCCGCGTAGGCGAACAGGCCGTGCCAGACCTCGTCGAGCGGCATCTGCTTGGCGCCCACGGCGATGCTCACGACGGCGATCAGCGCCAGCACCGCGAGGGCGGCGAGCAGACCGGCGGCGCGCGCGGCATGGCGCGGGCGGGCGGCGGCGGCCCGTTCGGGCGCCGCGCTCGGTTCGGATTCGGGGGGACTCTCGACCAACACGCAGGTTAGGCTAACCTATCCTGCAGCCTGGCCGGATCCCCCCTTGCGCCCTAAAGACCCAGCCTGGCCAGGGCCTTGGCCGCGTCCAGCGTGCAGACCCCGTCCCCGGCCACCGTCCAGGCCGCCGCGCACAGCGCCCGCAGCCCGTCGACCGGATCCCCGCCGTCCCCCCGCAGCTCCAGCACACCGCGGTTCAGCGCGACCGCGGTCCAGCCGCCGCACTGGAAGCCCTCCGCGACGGGTTCCACCTCCGGCTGCCCGGTCAGCAGCCCCCGCAGGTCCCGGTCCACGTACGTCGGCCGGTGCCTCGGCTCGGCCCGCACCAGCTGCTCCGCGTCCGTCACTCCGGTCAGCACGAGCAGCGAGTCCACCTCCCCGTTGAAGGCACCCTCGATGTCGGTGTCCAGCCGGTCCCCGACCACCAGCGGCCGCTCCGCCCCGGTCCGCAGCACCGTCTCCCGGTGCATCGGGGGCAGCGGCTTGCCCGCCACCTGCGGCTCCGCGCCCGTGGCGATCCGTACGACCTCCACCGCGGCCCCGTTGCCCGGCCCGATCCCGCGCGCCCCGGGGATCGTCAGGTCGGTGTTCGACACGTACCACGGCACTCCGCGGTTGATCGCGTACGAGGCCTCCGCGAACCGCCCCCAGGGCAGTTCGGGCCCCCCGTACCCCTGCACCACCGCCGCCAGGCCCGCCTCCTCGGCCGAGTCCACCGGCACGAGGCCGCGCTCGCGCAGCGCGACCCGCAGTCCCTCCCCGCCGATCACCAGCACCTTCGACGCCGGCTCCACCTGCTCCGCGATCAGCCGGGCCACCGCCTGCGCCGAGGTGATCACCTCGGCCGCCTCGGTCGGGATGCCCAGCTCGCTCAGGTGCTCCGCGACGGCGTCCGGGGTCCGCAGCGCGTTGTTGGTGACGTAGGCGAGGTGCATCCCGTCGGCCCGGGCCGCGGCCAGGGATTCCACCGCGTACGCGATGGCCTCGCCGCCCGCGTACACCACGCCGTCGAGGTCCAGCAGCGCGGTGTCGTACGCCTGGTGCAGGCTCTGCTCACTCGCCGCGGGACTGGTCCTGCTCTGCCGGGTCATCGCGTCCGCTCCTCTGGGGGCCCTCCCAGCGCCGGCCGGGGGGGAGATCGATCTTGTCCGATTCTGCACTGCCCCGATCATCCCGCATGGCGAGACGCGACTTACCATGCACCAATGACCACACCTGGCACCGCGGACCAAGGGCTGCGACTGATCCCGTTCCATGGCCTGCGCTACGTCCCGGAGCGCGTCGGCAGCCTCGCGGCCGTCACCTCCCCGCCGTACGACGTGGTCGTGCGCCCCGACGGAGTCGACCACCTCGAATCCGCCGACCCGCACAACATCGTGCGCCTGATTCTCCCGCAGGCCGGCACCCCGGCCGCACGCAACGAACAGGCCGCCCGCACCCTGCACGACTGGCTCTCCGAGGGCATCCTCAGCGCCGACCCCGAACCCGCGCTCTACGTGTACGAGCAGCGCAAGGCCGGCCTGCTCCAGCGCGGCGTCATCGGTGCCCTCGCCCTGTCCACCGCGGACGCCGGCATCGTCCTCCCCCACGAGGACGTCATGCCCGACGTGGTCACCGACCGGGCCGGCCTGATGCGGGCCACTTCCGCCAATCTCGAACCGCTCCTGCTCACCTACCGGGGCGACGACCCCGGCACGGGCGCGGCCGCGGTCATCGAGCGGACCGCCCGGCGCGCACCGCTGCTGTCCACCACCACCGAGGACGGCTTCCAGCACCGCCTCTGGGCCATCACGGACCCGGCCGAGCTGGCCACCGTCACGGCGGATCTCAGCCACCGCCAGGCACTCATCGCCGACGGCCACCACCGCTGGGCGACCTACCTGCGCCTCCAGGAGGAGCACGGCTCCCCCACCGCGTGGGACTTCGGCCTGGTCCTCCTCGTGGACACCGCCCGCTACCCGCTCCAGGTCCGCGCCATCCACCGGATGCTGCGCCGGCTCCCGGTCGCCGACGCCCTCGCCGCCCTCGGCGGCCACTTCCGCGTCACTCCGGTCGACGGGCCGCTCCCGCTGGCCCTGGACGCCCTCGCGGACGCCTCGGAACGGGGCAACGCCTTCCTCCTCACCGGCGACGGCACCTTCCACCTGGTCACCGATCCAGACCTGGCGCTCCTCGACCGCACGGTCCGCCACGACCGCCCGGAGGCCTGGCGCCGGCTGGACGCCACCGTCCTGCACGCGACCCTCCTCGACGCCCTCTGGCACGTTCCGGACGCCCCCGAGGAGATCACGTACATCCACGACGCCGCGTCCACCGTGGCCATGGCCGAACGCCACGGGGGCACCGCCGTCCTGCTGCACCCCGTACGGGAGGAAGTCGTACGGGACCTGGCCCGCCAGGGCGTCACCATGCCCCGGAAGTCCACCTCCTTCGGACCGAAACCGGCCACCGGCCTGGTCCTGCGGGGCCTCGGCTGAACCACTCAGGACATGGGAAAGGGCGGTACCCCACCGGGGGTACCGCCCTTTCTCAGTCACTCACCGTGCTTCAGGCCTTGTCGCGGCCCGAGTCCTGCGCGTCGGCGTCGGTGTCGGCCGCGGACTGCTCCAGCGGCTCGTACTCCTCGTCGTCCTCGTCGTAGTACTCGGCGACATCGGAGGCGCGCTCGGCCGCGGCGATCTCCGCCTCGTCCTCGTCGTCCTCGTCGTCCTCGTCAACGATCTCGTCCTCGAGGTCGGCGTCACCGTCGGCATCGACGTCGACGTCGGACAGGTCGACCGCGGCGTCGACGAACTCGACACCGTCGAGCTCGGCGAGGCGGTCCGAGGCGTCGGTGGCCCCGTCCTTGTCCGCTTCGAGGGTCTTGCCGAACCACTCGCGCGCCTCGTCCTCACGACCGGCCGCCAGCAGGGCGTCGGCGTAGGCGTACCGCAGGCGCGCGGTCCACGGCTGGACGGAGCTGGAGGCCAGCTCCGGGCTCTGCAGCGTCACGATGGCCGCTTCGAGCTGCCCCTGGTCCCGCCGGGCACCGGCCGCGACCAGACGCATCTCGACCTGGCCGGCCTTGTCCAGCTTCTGCACCTCGGGCTCGCCGGCCATGGCCAGCGCCCGCTCCGGACGGCCGAGGCCTCGCTCGCAGTCGGCCATGACGGGCCACAGCTCGACCGAGCCGGTCATGCGCTTGGCGGCGCGGAACTCGGCGAGGGCCTCGCTGTACTTCTGCGTGGCGTACGCGGCGAAGCCGGCGGCCTCGCGGACGGCGGCGACACGGGAGGCCAGTCGCAGGGCGATGCGCGAGTACGCGTACGCCTGCTCGGGGTCTTCGTCGATCAGGCGCGCGACCATGACCAGGTTCTTCGAGACCTCTTCGGCCAGGCCCTTGGGCAGGCTCAGCAGCTCCTGACGCACATCGGCGTCGATCTCGAGGCCGGTGACGTCCTCGTCGATCGGAAGCCGCTTGACCGGGTCACGGTCGGAGCGGAAGTCGCGGTCGCCGCCACGGTCATCGCGACCACGGTAGCCACCACGGTCGCCGCCGCGATCGTCACGGCCACCACGGAACCCGCCACGGTCGCCACCGCGGTCGTCGCGGCGCGGGTAGGACGGGCGGTCGCCGCCGCGGTCGTCGCGACGGAAACCGCCGCCACCGCCACCGGCGGGACGCTCGCCCCGGTCATCGCGACGCGGGTACGACGGGCGGTCGCCACCGCGGTCGTCGCGACGGGGGTAGGACGGGCGGTCGCCGCCACGGTCGTCACGACCACCGCGGAAACCACCACGGTCGTCATCACGACGCGGGTACGACGGACGCTCGCCACCACGGTCATCACGGCGCGGGTAGGACGGGCGGTCGCCACCGCGGTCGTCACGACGGAAACCGCCGCCACCGCCACCGGTGGGACGCTCGCCCCGGTCGTCACGGCGCGGGTACGAGGGACGGTCGCCACCACGGTCGTCGCGACGGGGGTAGCTCGGGCGGTCGCCACCGCGGTCGTCACGACCACCGCGGAAACCACCACGGTCGTCATCACGACGCGGGTACGACGGACGCTCGCCACCGCGGTCGTCGCGGCGCGGGTAGGACGGGCGGTCGCCACCGCGGTCGTCGCGACGGAAACCGCCGCCACCGCCACCGGTGGGACGCTCGCCCCGGTCGTCACGACGCGGGTAGGACGGACGGTCCCCACCACGGTCGTCACGGCGCGGGAAGCTGGGACGGTCGTTGTCCCGGCGGAAGCCGCCGCCACCACCGGTGGGACGGTCACCCCGGTCGTCACGACGGGGGTAGGACGGACGGTCGCCACCGCGGTCGTCGCGGCGCGGGTAGGACGGGCGGTCGCCGCCACGGTCGTCACGACCACCGCGGAAACCACCACGGTCGTCATCACGACGCGGGTACGACGGACGCTCGCCACCACGGTCATCACGGCGCGGGTAGGACGGACGGTCGCCACCACGGTCATCACGGCGCGGGTAGGACGGGCGGTCGCCGCCACGGTCGTCACGACCACCGCGGAAACCACCACGGTCGTCATCACGACGCGGGAAGGACGGACGGTCCCCGCCACGGTCATCGCGACGCGGGAAGCTGGGACGGTCCCCACCACGGTCGTCACGACGGAAACCGCCGCCACCGCCACCGCCACCGGAGGGACGACCACCGCGGTCGTCGTCACGGCGGGGGTAGCTGGGACGGTCGCCACCGCGGTCGTCACGGCGGAAACCGCCGCCGCCACCGCCGGCGGGACGTCCGCCGCGGTCATCGCGACGGAAGCCGCCACCGCCACTGGACGGACGGCCACTGGCACCACGGTCGTCACGACGGAACGGGGGACGGTCGCCACCACGGTCGTCACGGCCCCCGCGGTAGCCGCCCCTGTCACCGCCGTCGTTGCGCCGAGGCTCGCGCTCCGGACGATCGTCGGGAGAGTTGGACATGGGTGTGACTCCTGTCTTCGGGGTACCGCTAGTCATTCTCGCGCAACCAACCCATGGCCGCGCTTCGGCGTAAAGAGGTGAAACAAAAAAGGACCCTTGGTCCAGCGTTGAACGCTGGACCAAGGGTCCTTTGAAAGATTGTTCGGCGGCGTCCTACTCTCCCACAGGGTCCCCCCTGCAGTACCATCGGCGCTGAAAGGCTTAGCTTCCGGGTTCGGAATGTAACCGGGCGTTTCCCTAACGCTATGACCACCGAAACCCTATCGGTTTCGAGCGAACAAGCACACTTTGTAGTTATGTTCTAGCTCTAGAAACCAGCAACTGTTCGTTGCTTCAGAACTAACACAGTGGACGCGAGCAACTGAGGACAAGCCCTCGGCCTATTAGTACCAGTCAGCTTCACCCGTTACCGGGCTTCCACATCTGGCCTATCAACCCAGTCGTCTACTGGGAGCCTTACCCTCTCAAGGAGGTGGGAATACTCATCTTGAAGCAGGCTTCCCGCTTAGATGCTTTCAGCGGTTATCCCTCCCGAACGTAGCCAACCAGCCATGCCCTTGGCAGGACAACTGGCACACCAGAGGTTCGTCCGTCCCGGTCCTCTCGTACTAGGGACAGCCCTTCTCAATATTCCTACGCGCACAGCGGATAGGGACCGAACTGTCTCACGACGTTCTAAACCCAGCTCGCGTACCGCTTTAATGGGCGAACAGCCCAACCCTTGGGACCGACTCCAGCCCCAGGATGCGACGAGCCGACATCGAGGTGCCAAACCATCCCGTCGATATGGACTCTTGGGGAAGATCAGCCTGTTATCCCCGGGGTACCTTTTATCCGTTGAGCGACGGCGCTTCCACAAGCCACCGCCGGATCACTAGTCCCGACTTTCGTCCCTGCTCGACCCGTCGGTCTCACAGTCAAGCTCCCTTGTGCACTTACACTCAACACCTGATTGCCAACCAGGCTGAGGGAACCTTTGGGCGCCTCCGTTACCCTTTGGGAGGCAACCGCCCCAGTTAAACTACCCATCAGACACTGTCCCTGATCCGGATCACGGACCGAGGTTAGACATCCAGCACGACCAGAGTGGTATTTCAACGATGACTCCACCCCAACTGGCGTTGGGGTTTCACAGTCTCCCACCTATCCTACACAAGCCGAACCGAACACCAATATCAAACTGTAGTAAAGGTCCCGGGGTCTTTCCGTCCTGCTGCGCGAAACGAGCATCTTTACTCGTAGTGCAATTTCACCGGGCCTATGGTTGAGACAGTCGAGAAGTCGTTACGCCATTCGTGCAGGTCGGAACTTACCCGACAAGGAATTTCGCTACCTTAGGATGGTTATAGTTACCACCGCCGTTTACTGGCGCTTAAGTTCTCAGCTTCGCACGCCCGAAAGCGCACTAACCGGTCCCCTTAAC
>NZ_CP130715.1:2715000-4612500 GCF_045160965.1 Streptomyces sp. NBC_00207
GGCCACGGTGAGGACCGGCCGGTCGAAGAAGGACCGGGGCAGGGGCGTACGGTCGGGGCGCGCGCTCATCCGGTCGAGCGTAGTGGAACGCGCACACCTGCAACCGGGGCCTAAGGTTCCGCGTTGGTAAGGGGTAGGCGCGGCGTAGTGCCAGTCCTTAGATCTGTATCAGGGAGTTTGAGCATGGGGTTCAGGAAGCTGTTCGCGAGCCTGGGTGCCGGTGGTGCCTCGGTGGACACGATCATCACCGAGCCGAACGTCGTGCCGGGCGGAATCGTCCAGGGCGAGGTCCGGATCCAGGGCGGATCCGTGGAGCAGCAGATCGAGGGGCTGTCCGTCGGGCTGCAGGCGCGGGTCGAGGTCGAGGGTGGCGACCAGGAGTACAAGCAGGACGTGGTCTTCACGAAGCAGCGTCTCGGCGGTGCCTTCAAGGTGGAGGCCGGCGCGCTGCACGTGGTGCCGTTCGGGCTGGAGATCCCCTGGGAGACGCCGATCACCCACTTCGGGGGTCAGCACCTGCACGGGATGAACATCGGGGTGAGCACCGAGCTGGAGATCGCGCGGGCGGTGGACGCGGGTGACCTCGACCCGATCAACGTGCACCCGGTGCCGGCGCAGCAGGCGATCCTCGACGCCTTCCGTCAGCTCGGCTTCTCCTTCCGCAGCGCGGACATGGAGCGCGGGCACATCCGCGGGACGCGGCAGTCGCTGCCCTTCTACCAGGAGATCGAGTTCCTGCCGCCGTCGCAGTACCGGGGGCTGAACCAGGTCGAGCTGACCTTCGTCTCGGACGGCCGGGAGATGGACGTCGTCCTGGAGATGGACAAGAAGCCGGGTCTGTTCAGCGAGGGCAGCGACACCTACCGCTGCTTCCAGGTGGGTCTGCAGTCGTACCAGGGCACCGACTGGGCGGCGTATCTGAACCAGTGGATCGCCAGCGTCGGTTCGCAGCGCAACTGGTTCTAGGCTCGGGACCGCGTTCGTACGCGGACGCGGATCCGATGTCTCCCCCTCCCGGAGGTTCAGCAGTGTCAGAGCAGAGCAGGGCGCCCCTTCCGCACGACTTCCACCCCGAGGTGCCGTCCTTCACGGTGACCAGCGAGGACGTCTCCCACGGAGCCGATCTGCACGCGGCGCAGGTCCTGACGGGGAAGAACGTCTCGCCGCATCTGCGGTGGGAGGGCTTCCCCGAGGGGACCAAGAGCTTCGCCGTGACCTGCTTCGACCCGGACGCGCCCACGGGCAGCGGGTTCTGGCACTGGGTGCTCTTCGACCTGCCGGTGTCGGTGACGGAGCTGCCGGCCGGGGCGGGCACCGGGTCCTTCCCCGGGCTGCCCGAGGGGGCCGTGCACGCGCGGAACGACTACGGCACGAGGGACTTCGGCGGGGCGGCTCCGCCGCGCGGGGAGCGGCACCGCTACGTGTTCACCGTGTACGCGGTGGACCGGGAGCAGCTCGGCCCGGACGAGGACTCGTCCCCGGCGTCGGTCGGTTTCCATCTGCGGTTCCACGCCCTCGGGCGGGCTCAGCTGATCGCCGAGTACGAGTCGCCCGCCCGCTGATCGTTCTCCGAGCGTTTGCCCGGTCCTGGTCTAAAGAAGGCCAGGACCGGGCATTTTTATTGCGTTGTCCCGCGTGGCGCGCGCGGCCAGAGTGGTTGCGGGCCCAGCCGCCGGTGTGGTCGCGGGCCTGCACACGGGAGGTGGGCGAGATGCGGGACACGCTGGTGCTGAATGCGAGCTTCGAGCCGCTGTCGACGGTGACCCTGAACCGGGCTGTCGTCCTGGTACTGCAGGACAAGGCCGTCGTCGAACAGTCGCATCCCGAACTGCGCGTGCGCGCGGCCACCATGGATCTTCCGATGCCCCGGGTGATCAGGCTCTGCAGGTACGTACGGGTGCCCTTCCGAAGACATGCTCCCTGGTCGCGGAGGGGGGTGCTGGTCCGGGACCAGCATCGTTGCGCGTACTGCGGGAAACGCGCGACGACCGTGGACCACGTGCTGCCCCGGGCCCAGGGGGGCGGGGACACGTGGCTGAACACGGTGGCGTCCTGCGCCGAGGACAACCACCGCAAGGCGGCCCGGACTCCGGAGGAGGCGGGGATGCCGCTCCTCCGGAAGCCCTTCGTGCCGTCTCCGGCGGACGCGATGCTGCTGGCCCTGGGGGTGGGCGCGCGGGAGGCCCTGCCGGAGTGGCTGGAGCGCTCCGCCTAGTCGGATACCCGCTCGCCGGGTAGTCGCGCGCGCTGAGCGGCGTAGCTTTCCTACGTCGCTCAGCGGACCAGTAGCTGGACGATGGCGATGATGCCGACCGTCACGATGACCGCGCGCAGGACGGTCGGCGAGAGCCTGCGGCCGACCTTGGCGCCGATCTGACCGCCGATGGTGGAGCCGACGGCGATGAGGAGGACGGCCGTCCAGTCGAACTCGGCGACGAAGAGGAAGACGACGGCCGCGACGCCGTTCACCAGGGCGGCGATGACGTTCTTGACGGCGTTGATCCGTTGCAGGTCCTCGCGGAGCAGCAGGCCCATCAGGCCGAGGTAGAGCACGCCCTGGGCGGCTCCGAAGTAGCCTCCGTACGCGCTGGAGACCAGCATGCCGCCGAGCAGGGCCGGGCCGCCGTCGGGGTGGGTCGTGTCGCCTCCGGCGGCTTCCTGCCGACGGCGCAGGGCCGCGGCGAGCCTGGGCTGGAGGACGACGAGTACGAGCGCGAGTCCGATGAGGACGGGCACGATCGTGTCGAAGGAGTCCGACGGCAGGGTGAGGAGCAGGACCGCGCCCGCGAGGCCGCCGACGACGGATACGGAACCGAGCCGCAGGATGCGGGCCCGCTGGCCCTGGAGTTCCTTGCGGTAGCCGATGGCTCCGCTGATCGAACCGGGCACCAGGCCCAGGGTGTTGGACACGTTGGCGGTCACCGGCGGGAGGCCGGTGGCCAGCAGCACCGGGAAGGTGATCAGGGTGCCGGAGCCGACGATGGTGTTGATCGTGCCCGCGCCGATGCCGGCGGCGAGGACCGCGAGTGATTCCCAGATGGACATGGACGGTGCCATCCCCTTTGCATGAGTGAGTCGCCTCCCCGCCATGAAGGTCGAGGGGCCTCACCGATCATGCAGGAGGGGATGGCCGTTCAGTCGATCGGGGGCTGTTCGCGGCGCTCCGCGGCGTCCTTGTCCCGTGCGGAGGGGATACCGCCGCCGTCCTTGCCCGTGCCCTGCGGGTTGAAGCCGGAACCGCCGCCCATGGGGCCGAAGTTGCCCATGGCACCGGAGAGGCCCTTGAGGGCGTCGCCGATCTCGCTCGGCACGATCCAGAGCTTGTTGGCATCGCCCTCGGCGATCTTCGGGAGCATCTGGAGGTACTGGTAGGCGAGGAGCTTCTGGTCGGCGTCGCCGGCGTGGATGGACTCGAACACCGTGCGGATGGCCTGGGCCTCGCCCTCGGCGCGCAGCGCGGCGGCCTTGGCGTCACCCTCGGCGCGGAGGATGGAGGACTGCTTCTCACCTTCGGCGCGCAGGATCTCGGACTGCCGGACACCCTCGGCCTGGAGGATCGCGGCGCGCTTGTCGCGGTCGGCGCGCATCTGCTTCTCCATCGAGTCCTGGATGGAGGTCGGCGGCTCGATGGCCTTGAGCTCGACGCGGTTGACGCGGATGCCCCACTTGCCGGTGGCCTCGTCGAGGACCCCGCGCAGGGCGGCGTTGATCTCCTCGCGGGAGGTGAGGGTCCGCTCCAGGTCCATGCCGCCGATGATGTTGCGCAGCGTGGTGACGGTGAGCTGCTCGATGGCCTGGATGTAGCTGGCCACCTCGTACGTCGCAGCCCGGGCGTCGGTCACCTGGTAGTAGATGACCGTGTCGATGTTGACGACCAGGTTGTCCTGGGTGATGACCGGCTGCGGCGGGAAGGGGACGACCTGTTCGCGGAGGTCGATGCGGTTGCGGATCGAGTCGATGAACGGGACGACGATGTTGAGGCCCGCGTTGAGCGTGCGGGTGTAGCGGCCGAACCGCTCGACGATGGCGGCGCTGGCCTGCGGGATCACCTGGATCGTCTTGACCAGTGCGATGAAGACCAGAACCACCAGAATGATCAGGACGATGATGATCGGTTGCATGCGGTTCCCCGTGCCCTTCCGGCTGTCTGTGCTGCCCCGTTGTGCGGAGTCTCGCAGACCAGCGGGCTGCGAGCAGGCTGCTTGTCACATCACGACGGCGGTCGCCCCGTCGATCTCCACGACGTCGACGGACTGGCCCGGTTCGAAACTGGTGTCCGTGTCGAGGGTGCGCGCCGACCAGATCTCGCCGGCGAGCTTGATGCGTCCGCCGCTGCCGTCGACCCGTTCGAGGACGACGGCCGTTCTGCCCCTCAACGCGTCGATGCCGCTGCGGTGTTGGGGGCGCTGGTCACGGTGCCGGTTGGCGATGGGCCGGACGACGGCGATGAGCGCGACCGACACGATGACGAAGACCAGGACCTGTGCCACCACTCCCCCGCCGAGGGCCGCGGTGACGGAGGCCGCCACGGCGCCGACGGCGAACATGCCGAACTCCGGCATCGCCGTCAGGACGAGGGGGATGCCCAGTCCGACCGCGCCGATGAGCCACCACACCCATGCGTCGATGTCCACATGGTCATGGTAGGTCCGGCGGGCGCGGTCCGGACAGGGTGCGGGGGCCCGTTACTGCCCCAGGGGAAGGCCCTGGGCGGTCCAGCGGTCACTCCCGTTGCGCTCGACGACCAGGGGGAGGCCGAAGCAGAGCGAGAGGTTGCGGGAGGTCAGTTCGAGGTCGATCGGGCCCGCGGTGACGACCTTGCCCTGACGGATCATCAGGACGTGGGTGAAGCCGGGGGCGATCTCCTCGACGTGGTGCGTGACCATGACCATGGAGGGGGCGAGCGGGTCGCGGGCGAGCCGGCCGAGGCGGCGTACGAGGTCCTCGCGCCCGCCGAGGTCCAGGCCGGCGGCGGGCTCGTCGAGGAGCAGCAGCTCGGGGTCGGTCATCAGGGCGCGGGCGATCAGCGTGCGCTTGCGCTCGCCCTCGGAGAGGGTGCCGAACTTGCGGTCGAGGTACTCGGTCATGCCGAGGCGGTCGAGGAAGGCGCGGGCGCGCAGCTCGTCGATCTCCTCGTACTCCTCCTGCCAGGTCGCCGTCATGCCGTAGGCGGCGGTGAGGACGGTCTGCAGGACGGTCTGCCGCTTGGGCAGCTTGTCGGCCATCGCGATGCCGGCGACGCCGATGCGGGGGCGCAGCTCGAACACGTCGGTGCCGGGCTTGCCGAGGGTGCCGCCGAGGATGGTGGCGGTGCCCTTGGTGGGGAAGAGGTAGCTGGAGGCGAGGTTCAGCAGTGTGGTCTTGCCGGCGCCGTTGGGGCCGAGGATCACCCAGCGCTCGCCCTCCTTCACCGACCAGGAGACCTGGTCCACCAGAGCCCGGCCCTCGCGGACCACGGATACGTCCACCAGCTCCAGAACATCGCTCATGAGCGTGTTGTCACCCCTTGCAGTCACGGTTCTCTGTGCGCCGGTAGACGCAGCCCCAGGGGAAAACCTACGCCACTCGGCGAGGGGTCCGGGGCCGGGGCCCGGTGCCGGGTCCGATCCGTAAAGTGGGGGGATGCTTTTCGAACCACGTTCAGGGCGGCTGGCCGCCTGGGGGAACGCGCTGCTGGCCGGTCTGGTCTCGCCCGACGAGGCCGTGTTGTCGATCGTGGGCGAGGACGCCGTGCACCGGGTGGAGGGGCTGCCGGGCGAGTCGGGTCCGGTGGGGCTCACCCTTGCGCTCGGCCGGATGCGGGCGCTGGGGGTGACGGGGCTGCGGGTGGCGCTGCCGGCGCCGGGGCATCCGCTGGGGCTGAGCGGGCCGCCGGAGTTCAATGCGCGGGCGCTGGAGGCCGAGGAGGCCGTGGTGTGCGCGGGGGCCGCGCTGGGGCTCGTACCCGAGGTCGCCGAGGTGGGGCCCGAGGGTGATGTGCACGTGTCGGTGACCTGGCACTGCCTGCCGGTACGGGAGGCTCCGCCGGCCGACGTGCCGTCGCTGGGCGAGGCGGAGCGGGAGCTGGCGGAGGCCCTGCGCGAGGCCACCGTGACGCTGACCCGGCTGGACGTGGCCGGGTCCGGGCCGGTGGCGGAGGCGGCGCTGTCGGCGTACCGCGCGCGGGCGGAGGCGGGGCGGGACGCGCTGGCGCCGGGCTATCCGGCGCGGGCGGTGCGGGTGCTGGCGCTGGCGCAGCGGGTGGACCTGATGGTGTCGCTGGCGTACGAGAACGGGCACGGGGGTGCGGTGGCCGCCTCGGAGATGGCGGCGCGGGCGGAGGCCTTGCGGCCGGTGGAGCGGGTGGCCCGGCGGGCGCTCGTCGCGGCGTACAACTCGGCCGTCGAGGAGAGCTAGGCCGGGCCGGCTGCGCCGGGGCTCCCCGGGCTCCGCCCGGACCCGCGCCTCAAACGCCGGAGGGGCTGACATTGCGAGGAACGCATCGGGAGCAGCGTGCCGCGGCCCCGCTTCCCGGGGAGAGGGGGGAAGCGGGGCCGTGGTGCGCGAGGGGCGCGTCAGGCGTTGACGCCGGTGTTGCCGAAGGCGGGGTTGAGCAGGCCGATCACGTTGACCGTGTTGCCGACCACGTTCACAGGGACGTGGACCGGGACCTGGAGCAGGTTCCCGGAGGCCACGCCGGGCGAGTTCAGGGCCTCGCCCTCCGCCGACGCACCGCCGTGCGCCGAGGAGACACCGGCGCCGGCGGCCAGGAGGCCGCCCGCGATCATGGTGACGGCTGCGGCCTTCTTGAAGTTCTTCACGTTCTCGTCCTCCAGTACGTCTGCCGCGACCAGCCGTCGCGGCACGCCATGGAGAACGCCGGCCCCCTCCGCGGGGATACGCCATGTGGGCGACATACACCCGACCGTATGAATCTCAGTCCGGAAGGAGACGGTCCGATTTACGTCGCTTATTCGGCGAGTCCGTGCCTGACCGCCCACAATGCGGCCTGAGTCCGATCGGAAAGGTCCAACTTCATCAGGATGTTCGAGACGTGGGTCTTGACCGTCTTCTCGGACAGCACCAGCGCGCGGGCGATCTCGCGGTTGGAGCGGCCGTCCGCGATCAGGCCGAGCACCTCGCGCTCGCGGTCGGTCAGCGAGCCGGGCCGGCCCGCCGGGGGACTCTGGTCGTCCTGGGAGAGCAGGGCCACCGCGACCTCCGGCTGGAGCAGCACGTGGCCCGCGTGGACGGAGCGGATGGCTCCGGCCAGGGCGTCGGGGTCGATGTCCTTGTAGACGTATCCCGCGGCGCCGGCCCGCAGGGCGGGGACCACCGTCCGCTGCTCCGTGAAGCTGGTGACGATCAGCACGCGCGCCGGGTTCGCCAGCTCGCGCAGCCTGCGCAGCGCCTCGATCCCGTCGGTGCCCGGCATCTTGATGTCCATGAGGATCACGTCGGGCCGCAGTTCCTCGGCGCGGGCGATGCCCTCCTCTCCGTCGGAGGCCTCGCCGACGACCTCGATGTCCTCCTGGACCTCCAGGAAGGTGCGCAGACCGCGCCGGACCACCTGGTGGTCGTCGACCAGCAGTACGCGAACGCGGCTGCCGCTGCCGCCGGGACTCTCAGCCACCGGGTACCTCCATCTCGATCGTCGTGCCCTGACCGGGCTCCGAGTGCACGGTGAGCCGGCCGCCGACGCCGTCCGCGCGGTCCCGCATGGAGACCAGCCCCAGGTGGCGGCCCGCCCGGCGGACGAACCGGGGGTCGAAGCCCTTTCCGGAGTCGACGACCTTGAGGACCGCGCCGCCGGCGGGCGTCCTGGTGAGGGCGACCTCGACGCGGTCGCCGCCCGAGTGGCGCAGGGCGTTGTGGAGGGCCTCCTGGGCGACGCGGAGGACTGCTTCCTCCTGGGTCGCGGGGAGGGCCCGTACGCCGTCACACGTGAAGGTGACGTGCGCGGTGTGGGCGCGGTCGAGTACGTGGACGTGCGTGCGCAGGGTGGCGACCAGTCCGTCCTCGTCCAGTGCGGCGGGGCGGAGCTCGGTCACGGCGGCGCGCAGTTCGTCGGCTGCCTCCGCCGCCAGGGCGGCCACCTGCTGGAGCTCGTCCTTGGCGCGGGCCGGGTCGCGGTCGACGAGGGCGGCGGCGGCCTGGGCGGTGAGGCGGAGCGAGAAGAGCTTCTGGCTGACGGCGTCGTGCAGCTCGTGGGCGAGCCGGGAGCGCTCCTCGGCGATGGTGAGCTCGCGGCTGCGCTCGTAGAGGCGGGCGTTGGTGAGGGCGATGGCCGCGTGCTGGGCGAGGAGGGAGAGGAGGTCCTGGTCCTCGTCGGTGAAGCCGCGCGGGCCGCCCGGGGCGCTCTGCTTGTTCGCGAGGAAGATCGCGGCGAGGGTCTCCTCGCCGTCCCGGACGGGCATGCCGAGGAAGTCGGACATGTCGGGGTGGGCGGCGGGCCAGCCCTCGAAGCGCGGGTCCTTGCGTACGTCGGCCAGTCGCTGGGGGCCGTCCTCGTGGAGCATCGCGGCGAGGATGCCGTGCTGGCGGGGCAGCGGGCCGATGCGGCGCCACTGCTCCGCGCTGATGCCGTCCACGACGAACTGGGCGAAGCCGCCGTGGTCGTCCGGAACGCCCAGGGCCGCGTACTCGGCGCCCAGGAGCTCGCGGGCCGACGCGACGATCGTGCGCAGGACGTCACGGACCTCCAGGCGGCGGCTCATGGCGAGCAGCGCGGTGCTCACCGCGGCCAGGCCGCTGCGGGGTCCGCCCGGTAGGGGGCTTGCGGTCATGGCCTCACCGTACCCGCGGCCGTGACCTGCGGGATCGGGCCGGGGCATCCCCCGATGGACGTAGGTCCAAGGGACCTGTACGGGTGGGGCCCGCGGCCGACGCGGCGCCGGGCGGGCCTTCCTACGTTGGGGGCATCTGCTGATCCGGATGGAAGAGGGCGAGGGAGCTGTCATGTCGGTGGCGATCGTGACGGGGGCGTCCAGGGGGCTCGGCCGGGCACTGGCCGGGGAGCTGGCGGCGCGGGGCTGGGACCTGGTGCTGAGCGCGCGCGGGGCGGCGGCGCTGGAGGAGGCGGCGGCCGCGCTGGAGCAAGGGGGAGGGGCGGCGCGCAGCGCCTCGGTGAGGGGTGGCGGCCGGGCGACGGGTGGGCGGGTGGTCCCGGTGGCCGGGGACGTGTCCTCGGGGGCGCACCGGGCGGCTCTGGTGGCTGCGGCGCGGGGGCTGGGCGGGCTGGACCTGCTGGTGAACAACGCGGGGGTGCTGGGGGCGGAGCCACTGGTTCCGCTGGCGGTGCATTCGCTGGACGGGCTGCGCGAGGCGTTCGAGGTCAATGTGGTGGGGGCGCTGGGGCTGGTCCAGGAGGGGCTGCCGCTGCTGCGGGCCGCGGAGGCCGGGGCGGTGCTCAACATCAGCTCGGACGCGGCGGTGGTGGCGTACGCGACGTGGGGTGCGTACGGGGCGACCAAGGCGGCGGGGGATCTGCTGTCGGGCGTGCTGGCGGTGGAGGAGCCGGGGCTGCGGGTGTGGTGGGCGGATCCGGGCTCGATGCGGACGCGGATGATGGCGGCGGCCGAGCCCGGGGAGGACCTGGCGGGGCTGCCGACGCCGGAGGAGGTGGCTCCGGCACTGCTGCGGCTGGTGGCGGAGGGCCTGCCGAGCGGTCGCTACACGGCGGAGGGCCTGTCGGCGGGACCGGCGGCGGGGACGGCCCCGGAAGCAGCGGGTGGTGGGCTGTGAGGGCGGGGCGGCTTCGGGAGGGGGGACTGTATATACAGATACCGGACATTCCGCCGGAGCTGCTGGCCCGGGTTCCGGCCGAGCAGCGGGGGCCGGGGCTCGGGCGGGACGCGGTGCGGCTGCTGGTGTCCGGGGGCGGTGGGGACGTGTCGCTGCACGCCTTCCCGGAGCTGCCGGAGCTGCTGCGGGCCGGGGACGTACTGGTGGTGAACACGTCGACGACGCTGGCGGCCGCCGTGGACGCCCGGCTCGGCGGCGAGGAGCTGGTGGTGCACTTCTCGACCCGGGGCGACGACGGCCGCTGGGCGGTGGAGCTGCGCGCCCCCGCGGGCGGGGGAACCACGCGGCCCCGCGCCGGGGGTCCCGCGGGGGCGGTGGTGGAGCTGCCGGGCAGGCGTGCCCTCGTACTGGAGGAGCCGCTGGCGGCGGGGGCGGACCGGCTGTGGTGGGCGCGGCCGGTACTGGAGGGGCCGCCGGGGGTCGCCGCCGGGCCGCGGGACGGCGTGCCGGCGCTGCTGCGGGCGTACGGGCGGCCGATCCGGTACGGGTACACGGAGCGGGACCAGCCGCTGTCGGCCTACCAGACGGTGTTCGCGGTGCCGGCCGCCGACGGGTCGGGCTCGGCGGAGATGCCGAGTGCGGGGCGGCCCTTCACGGCGGAGCTGGTGGCGCGGCTGGTGAGCCGGGGGGTGCAGTTCGCGCCGCTGACCCTGCACACGGGGGTGGCCTCGCAGGAGGCGCACGAGCCGCCGTACCCGGAGCGGTACGAGGTGCCGGCGACCACGGCGTGGCTGGTGAACGCCGCCAGGGCCAGCGGGGGGCGGGTGATCGCGGTGGGGACCACGGCGGTGCGGGCCCTGGAGTCGGCCGCCGACGCGCGCGGGGTGGTGCGCCCGGCCGGCGGGTGGACCGACCTGGTGGTGACGCCGGAGCGCGGGGTGCGGGTGGTGGACGGGCTGCTGACCGGGCTGCACGAGCCGGAGGCGTCCCACCTGCTGATGCTGGAGGCGGTCGCGGGGCGGACCGCCGTACGGCTCGGGTATGCCGAGGCGCTGGCCCGTCTCTGCCTTTGGCACGAGTTCGGGGACGTCCATCTGCTACTCAAGGATGAGAACCGTGACGGATTGAATTGCACGGGCAACGCACGGTGAGACCACAACGTGCCCGATGTGAGCCCGGGCATAGGACGCACATCACTTACGAAGCTCCCTAGTGGACAGGTAAAGGTCCTGTCAGCACGGGCGCACCTAGCGCCGAGGCCGGAATTGCGGCCTCGGCGCCCGGCCCTGATCCACTAAGCGGGATCGTACGTCACACCTTTGCCACAGCTTTTTGCCACCGCTAAGAATTGCCCTCGTCGCACAGCGCCGCGGCGGATCCCGGATCCTCGAGGCGCTTTCCTGCGGCTCCCGCGATTCGAAGAGGTTGCCCCGCCATGTCTGCTTCCCGCACTCCCGGTCACAGTCGTCTGACGAAGGCACACAAGCTGTCCATTGCCGGCGTCGCCACGTTCAGCGCCGCCGCGCTCGCCTTCTCCCTCGTCCCGGCCGACACCGCCGAGGCCGGAACGGTCAACGCCGCTCCCGTCGCCTGGACCAAGGTCGTCGACGCCGCGCAGACCCAGGCCGTGCAGCAGCACCTCTCCGCACAGCAGGTCGTCGCCGACAAGAAGGCCAAGGACGCGGAGAAGGCCAAGGCCGAGGCCGCCGCGAAGAAGGCCCGCGCGCAGAAGGAGGCCGCGAGCCGCTCCGCCGCCCGCACCCCCGTCTTCGCGAACAACCTGGACGGCTGGATCAAGGAAGCCCTCTTCATCATGAAGAAGGAGGGCATTCCGGGCACCTACGCCGGGATCCACAAGAACATCATGCGCGAGTCCAGCGGTAACCCGATGGCGATCAACAACTGGGACATCAACGCCCAGAACGGTATCCCCAGCAAGGGTCTGCTCCAGGTCATCTACCCGACCTTCAAGGCCTACCACGTCAAGGGCACCAAGTTCGACCAGTACGACCCGGTCGCCAACATCGTCGCCGCCTGCAACTACGCGGCCGACCGCTACGGCTCGATGGACAACGTCAACAGCGCCTACTAGGCCACTGGCGTTCCCCCAGCCCCCCACGCGCCTCAGGGCGGCACCCGGACTTCCGGGTGCCGCCCTGAGGCGTTTCGTGCGTGAGGTCCTGCCTGCGGACCCCGTCTGCCGGCCCTGACTGCGGGGCCTTCCGCGGACTACTTGCCCGCGCGCATGACCTCGGGCTCGTGGCGGCGCAGCAGGCGCTGCACCAGGAAGCCGCAGGCGATGCCGAGGAGCAGCAGAACGGTGATGTTCAGGCTCCACTGGCCGACCGTGGCGTCCCAGAGCGGGTCGGTGTTGGTCGGGTTGTCGCGGTCCCACGGCGGCATGAGCTTGCCGAGGTTCAGCGTGGTGCCTGCGGCGGCGACGGCCCAGCGGGACGGCATCAGCCAGGCGAACTGCTCCAGGCCCGGAGAGTCGTAGACCTGGAAGAGGATGCCGGTGAAGACGACCTGGACGATCGCGAACATGACCAGCAGCGGCATGGTCTTCTCGGCGGTCTTCACCAGCGAGGAGATCACCAGGCCGAACATCATCGAGGTGAAGCCGAGCGCGATGACCGACAGGCAGAGCTCGACGGCCGGCGGCATCAGCAGGCCCTCGGTGGGCAGGTCGCGCGGGAAGAAGCCGATCCCGCAGATGATCACGCCCTGGATGGCGGTGATGACGCCGAGGACGATCACCTTCGACATGAGGTACGCCGACCGGGACAGGCCGGTCGCGCGCTCACGCTCGTAGATGACGCGTTCCTTGATCAGCTCACGGACCGAGTTGGCGGCGCCCGAGAAGCACATGCCGACCGCGAGGATCAGCATGATCGTGCCGGCGTCGCCGTTGAACTGGGACGGCGGCTTCGGCGGGGCGAGGCCGAAGGTCGCGGGGATGACCGTGGAGACCACGCCGAGGACCGCGGGCAGGATCAGCATCAGGCCGATGAAGCCCTTGTCGGAGGCGATCACCGAGACGTAGCGGCGGATCAGCGTCCACAGCTGCGAGCCCCAGCCCTGCGGCTTGGGCGGCATCATCTGCTGCGGCGACGGCATCGCGACGGACTGCGGGGCGACCGCGTCGATGTCGGCGGCGTACAGCTGGTAGTGCTGCGAGCCCTTCCAGCGGCCGGCCCAGTCGTAGTCGCGGTAGTTCTCGAAGGCCGAGAAGACGTCGGCCCACGTGGTGTAGCCGAAGAAGTTCAGCGCCTCGTCCGGCGGGCCGAAGTACGCGACCGAACCGCCCGGGGCCATGACCAGCAGCTTGTCGCAGATGGCCAGCTCGGCGACCGAGTGGGTGACGACGAGGACCGTGCGGCCGTCGTCGGCGAGGCCGCGCAGCAGCTGCATGACGTCGCGGTCCATGCCCGGGTCGAGACCGGAGGTCGGCTCGTCCAGGAAGATCAGCGAGGGCTTGGTGAGCAGCTCCAGGGCCACGGACACGCGCTTGCGCTGACCACCGGAGAGCGCGGTGATCTTCTTGTCCTTGTGGATGTCGAGCTTGAGCTCGCGCAGCACCTCGTCGATGCGGGCGGCGCGCTCGGACTCGGCGGTGTCTCCGGGGAAGCGGAGCTTGGCCGCGTACTTGAGCGCGGTGCTGACCTTCAGCTCCTTGTGCAGGATGTCGTCCTGCGGGACCAGGCCGATGCGCTGGCGGAGCTCCGCGAACTGCTTGTACAGGTTGCGGTTGTCGTAGAGGACGTCGCCCTGGTCGGCGGGCCGGTAACCGGTCAGCGCCTTGAGCAGGGTGGACTTGCCGGAGCCGGAGGGCCCGATGACGCCGATCAGCGACTTCTCCGGGACGCCGAAGGTGACGTCCTTGAGGATCTGCTTGCCGCCGTCGACGGTGACCGTGAGGTGGCGGGCCGAGAAGGAGACCTCGCCGGTGTCGACGAACTCCTCGAGGCGGTCGCCGACGATCCGGAACGTCGAGTGGCCGACGCCGACGATGTCGTTCGGACCGAGCAGCGCGGTGCCGGACTTGGCCAGCGGCTGACCGTTGACGTAGGTGCCGTTGTGGCTGCCGAGGTCGTGGATCTCGAAGCGGCCTCCCGGCATCGAGCGGAACTCGGCGTGGTGGCGGGAGACCTGGAGGTCGGAGACCACCAGCTCGTTCTCCAGCGCACGGCCGATCCGCATGACGTGGCCCAGCGAGAGCTGGTGGAACGTCGTCGGGCTGCGGTCCCCGTAGGCCGGGGCTCCGCCCTGTGCCGGGCGGGGCGCGCCGCCGCCCTGCTGGTGCGGGAGGTGCGCCTGCGGCTGCTGTTGGTACGGAGCCTGCTGCTGCTGTTCCCAGGCCTGCTGCTGGGGCTGCTGCTGCGGGGCTTGGTAGGCCGGGGCCTGCGGCTGGGCGTACGCCTGCGCCTGCTGGGCCGGGGCCTGCTGGGCCACGGCCGGCTGCGGCGCGGCGGCGGCGCTCAGATTCAGCCGCGGGCCGTCGGTCGCGTTGCCCAGGTGGACCGGCGTGCCGGGCACGAGCTGGGTCTGCTGGACCCGCGCCCCGTGCACGTAGGTGCCGTTGGTGCTGCCGTGGTCCTCGATGCCCCAACTCTGGCCGTTCCAGGCGATCGTGGCATGCCGCCACGACACCCGCGCGTCGTCGATCACCACGTCTCCCTGGGGATCACGCCCCAGCGAGTACGACCTGGACGGATCGAGCGTCCAGGTCCTTCCATTCAATTCCAGTACGAGTTCCGGCACTCCAGCCCCACTTAAGTCCCCCGAGAATCCCCCATGACGTCAGGGAGTCTAGGGATGGCGAACATCCGGGGGAACTATTTCAGGCCCGCAGCCGTATGTGGAATCCGGGCCTTGCCGGGGCGTCTACGACTGCCCGTTGACGGGGTCGAAAGTCACCCGGAGAGTGAGATACGGGACTTCTCGCCCGGAGGTCCCCTCGCGTACCGCTCGGTAGGCATCGGGGGTTCACCGCATGCGCCGCATTCGTTGGGGAGACGTGCTCGTGTCCGCGGTCGCCGCGGTGGGCTGGTGTCTGATCGTGATGGCGGGGGTGGCAGGGCTCGGGCTGCACCTCCTGGGCGCCGATGCCGCAGGAGGGTCGCTCGGGGCGATGACGGCCGCCGTGGTGGTCCTCGCGGCCGGCGGCACCGTGACCCCCTCGGGCGAGGTGTCGGCCTTCGGCGTCGTCGGGGCGGGTGCCGAA
This sequence comes from Streptomyces sp. NBC_00207, assembly GCF_045160965.1. Classification (NCBI taxonomy): domain Bacteria; kingdom Bacillati; phylum Actinomycetota; class Actinomycetes; order Kitasatosporales; family Streptomycetaceae; genus Streptomyces; species Streptomyces sp. NBC_00207. The sequence continues at coordinate 2,729,948 of NZ_CP130715.1, forward strand.
ACCTCCCTGGACGTCATGCCCTTGGGGGTGGCGCTGGCCGGGGCGCTGGTCCTGGGGTCAATGTTCGTGCGCTCGCTACGGGCCGGGGCGGGCCCCGGTGAGACGGCCGCCCGGGTCCTCGTGCTCACGGCGCTGTTCGTCGCGACGGCGGGCGGGCTGGCCTGGGCCGGGCACGACGTGGTCACCCTCGACGGGACGGTGCTGCCCAAGACCCCGGCCAAGGTGGAGATCCCGGGGATCGGCGACATCGGCGGGCTGCTGCCGGACCGCATCGGGGACCTGATCGAGACGCGGACCCGGGTCGGGTTCTCGGTGGAGACCGGGCCGACGCTGCTGGGCGCGGGGCTGTGGGCGCTCGCCGTGCTGGCGGTGGCCCTGCTGGTCTCGCGGCGCGGGCCGGCCGCACTCGCCCGGATCCGCCCGGCCGCCTCGGCGGTGGTGGCGATGCTGCTGGTCGCGGTGGCGGCCGGGCTGGCCGCGGCGGTGTGGGCGGCGCTGGGCGACGCCCATCCGCGACGGGTCATGGGGGCCGCGCTGCTGGGGGCGCCGAACGGAAGCTGGCTGGGGGTGCTGCTGGGGCTGTTCGTACCGGTGCGCGGCCGGGCCGAGGGGGAGCCGGCCCGGCTGCTGCCCGATCCGCTGGACGACCTGCTGGCCGTGTCCGCGCAGGAGCCGGTGACGGTGGCCCGCCTCGCGGAGTACGACGGGCGGGTCTGGCTGCTGGTCGCGGGGGTGGCCCTGCTGCTGCTCTACGCGGGCGTGCTGGCAGCCGTACGGACCCCCGTACGCGGTCCGGGGCGCGGGGTGCTCGGGTGCGCGGCGCGGCTGTCGGCGGTGACGGCAGTGGCCCTGGCGGGGCTGGTGTGGCTGACGGGGCTCTCGGCGGACGCGTCGCTGGCGGTGCTGGGGGTGGACGCGGTGGACGCCGGGGTCGAGCTGCGGGGGTCCCTTCCGCTCGCCCTCGTGCTGGGCGCGGTGTGGGGGGCGGTGGCCGGGGCGGCGGGCGCGGTCCTGGCGCCCCGGCGCCGGCCGGCCGTCCCGGGACGGGCCGGCGCGCGGGGGCCCGCCCCGGGGTGGCCCGACCCGGAGGCGCCGACGGCCGCGTACCCCGGGATCGTGCCGTACGGCGGGCCCCCGCGCGGCTCGCCTCCCCGGCCGGCCGGGGAGGCGGACGGCTCCTGGGACGTGACCGTGACCGGCATCCCGCCCTGGTCGCCCAGGCAGCCGAGGCCGCCCCGCCGGGAGCCCTTCACTCCGCCTCCCCCGCCGGGGGCGCCACCGCCCCCGCCGAAGCCGCCGGCGCCGCCGCGGTGAGGCTCGGCGCGGGGCCGCTCCCCACCCCGCCCTTCCGCCGTTCCCCGGGGCTCCGCCCCGGATCCCGCTCCTCAAACGCCGGAGGGGTTGAAAGATCGTTCAAGACGTGGGACGGGGGTCCTGGGCCCGGGGTGGGGAAGATACGGTGAGGGCACCATGAGCGCATCGCAGACCTCCGACGTCCCCACCCTCCTCGTCAAGATCTTCGGCAAGGACCGTCCCGGGATCACCGCCGGGCTGTTCGACACCCTCGCCGCCTACTCCGTCGATGTCGTCGACATCGAGCAGGTCGTCACCCGTGGCCGCATCGTTCTGTGCGCCCTCGTCACCAAGCCCGCCGGAGGCGCCGAGGGCGACCTGCGGGCCACCGTCCACAGCTGGGCCGAGTCCCTCAAGATGCAGGCCGAGATCCTCTCCGGCACCGGTGACAACCGGCCGCGCGGCAGCGGCCGCTCCCATGTCACCGTGCTCGGGCATCCGCTCACCGCCGAGTCCACGGCCGCCATCGCCTCCCGGATCACCGAGACCGGCGGCAACATCGACCGTATCTTCCGCCTTGCCAAGTACCCGGTGACGGCGGTGGAGTTCGCCGTCTCCGGTGTCGAGACCGAGCCGCTGCGCACCGCGCTGGCCACCGCCTCCGCGCACATCGGCGTGGACGTGGCCGTGGTCTCGGCCGGACTGCACCGCCGGGCCCAGCGCCTGGTCGTCATGGACGTGGACTCGACCCTGATCCAGGACGAGGTCATCGAGCTGTTCGCCGCGCACGCCGGCTGCGAGGCCGAGGTCGCCGAGGTCACCGAGCGGGCCATGCGCGGCGAGCTGGACTTCGAGCAGTCGCTGCACGCCCGGGTGGCGCTGCTGGCGGGCCTGGACGCCTCCGTCGTGGACAAGGTCCGCGCCGAGGTGCAGCTGACCCCGGGTGCCCGGACCCTGATCCGCACGCTCAAGCGGCTCGGCTACCAGGTGGGTGTGGTCTCGGGCGGCTTCACCCAGGTCACGGATGATCTGCGGGAGCGGCTGGGGCTGGACTTCGCCTCCGCCAACACGCTGGAGATCGTCGACGGGAAGCTGACGGGCCGGGTCACCGGCGAGATCGTGGACCGGGCGGGCAAGGCCCGGCTGCTGCGCCGCTTCGCCGCCGAGGCCGGGGTGCCGCTGGCCCAGACGGTGGCCATCGGCGACGGGGCCAACGACCTGGACATGCTGAACGCGGCCGGGCTCGGTGTGGCCTTCAACGCCAAGCCGGTGGTCCGCGAGGCCGCGCACACGGCGGTGAACGTGCCCTTCCTGGACGCGGTGCTGTACCTGCTCGGGATCACCCGCGAGGAGGTCGAGGCCGCCGATCTGGCCTGACCCCCGGGACACGAACGGGATGCGAACGGGCCCCGGCGGCCGATGCGGCTGCCGGGGCCCGTTCGCGCGTACGCGGCCGGTCGGGCCGGTCAGTGCCCCTTGGGGGTCCAGTAGTCGAGCAGGGTGCCCACCCCGTGCTCCACGGACTTCCACGATCCGGTGAAGGAGACGACGGCGAGGGCCGCGGTCGGGAATCCCGTACGGGTCATCCTCGCGAGGGTGTCTCCCTCCGCGCGCCCGGAGAGGGCGTCGGCGAGGGCGTGCATGCCGGGGTTGTGGCCGATGACGAGGAGGTCGGAGACCTCGTCGGAGGTCTCGTTCAGCAGGGCGATGAGCTCGCCCAGCGAGGCGTCGTAGAGCCTCTCCTCGTAGTGGGTCTTGGGCCGGTGCGGCATCTCCTGGACGGCGAGCTTCCAGGTCTCTCGGGTGCGGGCCGCGGTGGAGCAGAGGGCCAGGTCGAAGACGATGCCGGTCTCGGCGAGCTTCAGACCGACGGCCGGCGCGTCCTTGCGGCCTCGTTCCGCCAGCGGGCGGTCGTGGTCGGACACCTCGGGCCAGTCGGCCTTGGCGTGCCGGAGGAGGGCGATCCTGCGGGGTGTGTCGGCGCTCATGACTCCCAGCTTCGCATGAAAGGAGCCACGCGGCGCAGGGTGTTGAGGGGGCTCACCCCGGGAGGTGAGGGGCGCTCGGGAGGTCAGCCGACGGCGCGCAGGAGCTGCTCCGCGACCTGGACCAGGGACGAGGCCTCGCCGGTGGCCGCGTGGGCCTCGCCGGAGCCGGCGAGGAGCGTCAGCAGGAGGCCGAAGGCGAGGGCGGGCAGGGCCAGCGCCCACCAGTGCAGCCGGGCGCTCGCGCCGGCGGCGGCGCGGGCCCGGGGGGCGGTGGCGGACGGGAGGGACCGGGTGTGCGTGGGGGCCGACATGGCCGCCTCCGTGGGTGTGCGGACGGGACTGGCTCGCTGTTCACGAATCTATGGATCCGGTGCGGCCGTTCCCATCCGGGGCACACCCCACTTCACCCTGAGCCTGACCCCCTAGGGGTGGTGGGGTTGTCCCCACCCTCGGGGGGAGGCGGGCGTCCTCGGGGAGGTCGTGAGGGGCGTCCTCAGGGGCGTCCTCAGGGCGAGGCGATCGTGGCGATCACCGAGATGATCACGGTGATGCCGAGGATCGCGCCGAGCACGAGGCCGAGCTTCTTGCGGCCGTCCTGCGGGTTCGGTTCAAGTACGGGCGACATGCCGGTCAGTCTCGCATGCCGCATTCGTCCTCGATCGTGCGGTCCCGGCCTGCCAGGACTCCCAGCGCGATCTGCGGGACGAGCAGGCCCGCCATCAGGGCGAGCGGCAGGTCCCAGCCGCCGCTGTGCTGGTAGAGGGCGCCGATGAGGAGGGGGCCGGGGATGGAGATGAGGTAGCCGGTGCTCTGGGCGAAGGCGGAGAGCTTGACCACGCCGGCCGGGGACTTGGCGCGCAGCCCGATGAGGGTGATGACGAGGGGGAACGCGCAGTTGGAGATGCCGAGCAGGAGCGCCCAGGCCCAGGCTCCGGCGGCGGGGGCGAAGTAGAGCCCGAGGTAGCCGGTGAGGCCGAAGACGCCGAGGACGGCGGCGATGGCGCCCTGGTTCCTCATCCGGGCGGCGAGGCCCGGTATGACGAACGCGAGCGGGACGCCCATGACCATGGTGACGGCGAGCAGCACACCAGCGGTGGAGGCGGAGACCCCGGCGTCGCGGAAGATCTGCGGGAGCCAGCCCATGGTGATGTACGCGCCCGTGGCCTGGAGGCCGAAGTAGCAGGCGAGGGCCCAGGCGGTGCGGCTGCGGACGACCCGCGGGCCCGCGTCGGCCCGTACGGCGGTGCCCGCGCCGGAGGCGGCGGCTGCGGCCGTGGCCCGCTCGGCGCGCCGGGAGGCCCGGGCGACGGGCAGCCAGGGCAGTACGGCGGCCAGGGCGAGCACGGCCCAGATCAGCAGGCCGGTGCGCCAGCTGCCGCCGAGGGCGCCGGTCAGCGGGACGGTCGCGGCGGCGGCGAGCGAGGTGCCGGCGGCCAGGGCCATGGAGTACAGGCCGGTCATGGTGCCGACCCGGTCCGGGAAGTAGCGCTTGACGATCACCGGGAGCAGGACGTTGGTGAGGGCTATGCCGGCCAGGGAGAGGGCGCTGGCGGCCAGGAAGCCCGCGGCTCCACTCGTGAAGGGGCGGATCAGCAGGCCCGTGGCGACGGCGGCCATGCCGGCGCAGACGACGGCGGCCGGGCCGAAGCGGCGGGAGAGCCGGGGCGCGGTGACGCCGAAGACGGCGAAGCAGAGGGCGGGGACGGAGGTGATCAGTCCGGCGACGGTGCCGCTCATGCCGAGACCGGTGCGGGTCTCCTCGAAGAGGGCGCCGAGGCTGGTGATGGCGGGCCGCAGGTTGAGGGCGGCCAGCACGATTCCGACGATGAGCACCGGGCCGAGCCAGGCCGGCTGCGCCGTCGCGTGCGGGGTGGCGGCGGCCGCGGTGCGGGCCGCGGCCTCCTCGCGGGCGGCCTGCCGCGGGGGCTGGTGGCTCCCGTCGGGCCGGTCGAGCGTCTGGAGTTCTTCGTCGGACATCCAGCCATCATAGAATCATGGGATGATTGGTTGTCCAGTCGCTCTTGAGAGGAACCCATGCCGCTGACGTCGCCACGGCGCTCCGCACTCGTCGATCAGGTGATCGCCCAGCTGCGGAACCAGATCACCTCCGGCGAGTGGCCGGTCGGCGCCCGCATCCCGACCGAGCCGGAGCTCGTCGAGCTGCTCGGCGTTGCCCGCAACACGGTGCGCGAGGCCGTGCGGGCGCTGGCGCACAACGGCCTCCTGGACATCCGGCAGGGCTCGGGCACGTACGTCATCGCCACCAGCGAGCTGGCCGGCGTCATGCACCGCCGGTTCGCCGGTGCCGAGCCGCGGCACATCGCCGAGCTGCGTTCGACGCTGGAGTCCTCGGCGGCCCGGCTGGCCGCGGAGCGGCGCACCGAGCGGGACCTCGTACAGCTGGACGCGCTGCTGGCGCGCCGCGAGGAGGCCTGGGCGGGCGGGGACGCGGAGGTCTTCGTGGCCGCGGACGTGAGCCTGCACATGGCGGTGGTGACGGCCTCGCACAACGAGGTGCTGATCGGGCTGTACGCGGACCTCGGCGACCTGGTGGCCGACTGGCTGCGGGCGGACGTGGGCACCGAGCTGCATCCGTCGGCCCATCTGGACCACGCGCGGCTGATCGAGGCGATCCGGCGCGGGGACGGGGACGCCGCGGCCTCGGAGGCGGCGGGCTACCCCTTCGCCTGCCTCGGCAAGAACACGGACGGCGAGGACAAGGACGGCGCGCGCGGGGGCGGGGAGAGCACGGGCGGCGAGGACAGGGCCGGGGGTCCGCTCACGCCCGCTGGTGGCTGACCCAGGCCGAGCGGACCTCTTTCCAGCAGCGGCCGATGAGCTCCACCCGGCCGGCCGGTCCGACGGGCACGGCCGCGCCGTCGCCGTCCACGTCCCACCAGCGGTCGCATTCGACGTGCAGCCGCAGCAGGTCGGTCTCCGGGTAGGCGTTGTGGCAGTTCGCCGTCACCTGCGAGCCCTCGATGATGGTGTCGCAGTCGGCTCCGAAGAGTTCCCGCCCGGTGGGGCGCGAGGGCTGGGCGGGGGGCTCGGCGGGGATCTCCGCGAGCTCCACGACGGCCGGGGCCACCGCTTCGGGGCCGGGTGCCGATTCGTCTCCCACGGGCTGGGCGGCCGCTCCGGGGACCAGGAGTCCGGTCAGGATCACCGAGGTGACCAGCATCGATACCGTTCGGCTCGGCCTCGCTCGCACTCCTACCCTCCTCCCCGCAGGAGCCGGGAAGATCCCGACCTGGCCAGTTTGCAGGCATCCGTCCTGGTTTTCGACTCGGGAAGATCCGGTCGGCCGGTGAACATACGAGCGATCGATGCCCGCGGGCCACGTGAAACGGCGGCGGCCGCGCCTCCCCGGGAGGGAAGCGCGGCCGCCGCCGTACGGACGCAGGAGCCCTGACCTGAGGTCAGGCACCCATCGCGTGCAGGCCGCCGTCCACGTGGACGATCTCGCCGGTGGTCTTCGGGAACCAGTCGGACAGCAGGGCCACGACGCCCTTGCCCGTCGGCTCCGGGTCGCTCATGTCCCACTCCAGCATGGAGCGGGAGTTCCAGACGTCGGCCAGCTCGCTGAAGCCCGGGATGGACTTCGCGGCCATCGAGCCGATCGGACCGGCCGAGACCAGGTTGCAGCGGATGTTCTCCTTGCCCAGGTCGCGGGCGAGGTAACGGCTGGTGGCCTCCAGGGCGGCCTTGGCCGGGCCCATCCAGTCGTACTGAGGCCAGGCGAACTGCGCGTCGAAGGTGAGGCCGACGATGGCCGCGCCCTCCGCCGGGAACAGCGGCTTGCAGGCCATGGCCAGCGACTTCAGCGAGAACGCCGAGACGTGCATGGCGGTGGCGACCGACTCGAACGGGGTGTTCAGGAAGTTGCCGCCGAGGGCGTCCTGCGGCGCGAAGCCGATCGAGTGGACGACGCCGTCGAGGCCGCCGAGCTCGTCGCGGACGAGGCCCTCCAGGCGGGCCAGGTGCTCGTCGTTGGTGACGTCGAGCTCGATCACCTTGACCGGCTTGGGCAGCTTCTTCGCGATGCGCTCGGTCAGCGACGGGCGCGGCCAGGCGGTGAGGATGACCTCGGCGCCCTGCTCCTGGGCCAGCCGGGCCGTGTGGAAGGCGATGGAGGACTCCATCAGCACACCCGTGATGAGGATGCGCTTGCCCTCGAGAATTCCGCTCATGGTGATCAGTGACCCATGCCCAATCCGCCGTCAACGGGAATGACGGCTCCGGTGATGTACGCGGCGTCGTCGGACGCCAGGAAGCGGACGGCTGCCGCGATCTCCTCGGGCTGCGCGTAACGGCCGAGCGGCACCTGGCCCACGATGCCCGCGCGCTGCTCGTCGGTGAGCACCTTCGTCATGTCGGTGTCCACGAAACCGGGGGCGACGACGTTGAAGGTGATGTTGCGGGAACCCAGCTCACGGGCGAGCGAGCGGGCGAAGCCGACCAGCGCGGCCTTCGAAGCGGCGTAGTTGGCCTGGCCGGCCGAGCCGAGCAGTCCGACGACCGAGGAGATCAGGACGACGCGGCCCTTCTTGGCACGGAGCATGCCACGGTTCGCGCGCTTGACCACCCGGAACGTGCCGGTGAGGTTCGTGTCGACGACGGACGCGAAGTCCTCCTCGGACATCCGCATCAGCAGCGTGTCCTTGGTGATGCCGGCATTGGCCACCAGCACCTCGACCGCGCCGTGCGCGTCCTCGATCTGCTTGTAGGCCTGCTCCACCTGCTCGGAGTCGGTGATGTCGCACCGCACCGCCAGGACACCGAGCGAGGTGAGCGCCTCCGGCGGCTCACCCGACCGGAACGTGATCGCGACCTTGTCGCCGGCCTCCGCGAAGGCTCGGGCGATGGCGAGGCCGATGCCCCGGTTTCCTCCGGTGACGAGAACCGAGCGGCTCAACAGATCACCCTTTCGCTAGCGGTCTGAATACCAAAAACCTATAGGTCGCATCGCTCGTACGGAGAATCGACCCCCGACAGGGCCTCGCGGCGGGCTCTGTCGAGTCCCTACAGAAAGATGTAGGCACGAAGGCCCCGATCGCGACATGATCGGGGCGACCGGCCCCGACCCCGGGAGGACTTCCGTGCCCCATTCCATCGACGCGGCCTTCACCGCGCTTCCCTTGCGGGCGCTCGCCGACGCGGCGCTCGCCCGGGCCCGCGCGCTGGGCGCCGAGCATGCCGACTTCCGGCTGGAGCGGATCCGCAGCGCCTCCTGGCGCCTGCGCGACGCCAAGCCCGCCGGCGGGTCCGACACCACCGACCTCGGATTCGCGGTCCGGGTGGTGCACGGGGGCAGCTGGGGATTCGCCTCCGGTGTGGACCTGACCATGGACACCGCCGCCAAGGTGGCCTCGCAGGCCGTGGCCATGGCGAAGCTGTCCGCCCAGGTGATCAAGGCCGCCGGTTCGGACGAGCGCGTGGAGCTCGCCGACGAGCCGGTGCACGCGGACCGCACCTGGATCTCCGCCTACGACGTGAACCCGTTCGAGGTGCCGGACGCGGAGAAGGCGGCGCTCCTCGCCGACTGGAGCGCGCGCCTGCTGGCGGCCGACGGCGTGGCGCACGTGGACGCCTCGCTGCTCGCCGTGCACGAGAACAAGTTCTACGCCGACACCGCGGGCACGTCGACCACGCAGCAGCGGGTGCGGATCCACCCGCAGCTCACCGCCGTCGCCGTGAACGGCACGACCGGCGAGTTCGACTCCATGCGCACGATCGCCCCGCCCGCCGGCCGCGGCTGGGAGTACCTGACCGGCACCGGCTGGGACTGGAACTCCGAGCTGGAGCAGATCCCCGGCCTGCTCGCCGAGAAGATGCGGGCGCCGAGCGTCCAGGCCGGGCGCTACGACCTGGTGGTGGACCCGTCCAACCTGTGGCTCACCATCCACGAGTCCATCGGCCACGCCACCGAGCTCGACCGGGCCCTGGGCTACGAGGCGGCGTACGCGGGGACCTCCTTCGCCACCTTCGACCAGCTGAACAAGCTGACGTACGGTTCCTCGATCATGAACGTGACCGGTGACCGCACGGCCGAGCACGGTCTGGCGACCATCGGGTACGACGACGAGGGCGTCCAGGCGCAGTCCTGGGACCTGGTCAAGGACGGCACCCTGGTCGGCTACCAGCTGGACCGGCGGATCGCGAAGCTGACGGGCCTGGGCCGCTCCAACGGCTGCGCCTACGCCGACTCCCCCGGGCACGTGCCCGTCCAGCGGATGGCGAACGTCTCGCTGCAGCCGGATCCGGGCGGGCTCTCGACCGAGGACCTGATCGGCGGGGTGGAGCGCGGGATCTACGTGGTCGGCGACCGCTCCTGGTCGATCGACATGCAGCGCTACAACTTCCAGTTCACCGGGCAGCGGTTCTTCCGGATCGAGAACGGCCGGCTGGCCGGACAGCTGCGCGACGTCGCGTACCAGGCCACCACGACCGATTTCTGGGGCTCGATGGAGAAGGTCGGCGGCCCGCAGACCTACGTCCTGGGCGGCGCCTTCAACTGCGGCAAGGCCCAGCCGGGCCAGGTCGCGGCGGTCTCGCACGGCTGCCCGTCCGCGCTGTTCCGCGACGTGAACATCTTGAACACCACGCAGGAGGCCGGCCGATGAGCACGCTTTCGAACGGACGCACCAAGCCCCACGAGATCGTCGAGCGGGCGCTGGAGCTGTCCACCGCCGACGGCTGTGTCGTCATCGCCGACGAGGAGTCCAGCGCCAACCTGCGCTGGGCGGGCAACGCGCTCACCACCAACGGCGTCACCCGCGGCCGGACCCTGACGGTCATCGCCACGGTCGACGGCAAGGAGGGCACGGCCTCGGGGGTCGTCTCGCGCTCCGCCGTGACCGCGGACGACCTGGAGCCGCTGGTGCGGGCCGCCGAGGCGGCCGCACGCGGGGCGGGCCCGGCGGAGGACGCCCAGCCGCTGGTCACCGGGACCCCGGCCTCGCCGGACTTCACCGACGCCCCCGCCGAGACCACCTCGGCGGTGTTCGCCGACTTCGCGCCGGCCCTCGGCGAGGCCTTCGCCCGGGCCCGGGCCGGCGGCCGGGAGCTGTACGGCTTCGCCAACCACGAGCTGGTCTCCACGTACGTCGGCACCTCCACCGGGCTGCGGCTGCGCCACGACCAGCCCAACGGCACGCTGGAGCTGAACGCGAAGTCCCCGGACCGGCAGCGCTCGGCCTGGGCCGGCCGCTCCACCCGGGACTTCAAGGACGTGGACCCGACCGCACTGGACGCCGAGCTCGCCGTGCGCCTGGGCTGGGCGGAGCGGAAGATCGACCTGCCCGCCGGGCGGTACGAGACCCTGCTGCCGCCGACGGCCGTGGCGGACCTGCTGATCTACCAGATGTGGTCGGCGGCGGCCCGGGACGCGGTGGAGGGCCGTACGGTCTTCTCCAAGCCCGGCGGCGGCACCCGGCTCGGCGAGAAGCTGTCCGAGCTGCCGCTGACGCTGCGCAGCGACCCGAACGCGCCGGGTCTGGAGACCGCGCCGTTCGTGATCGCGCACAGCTCCGGCGACGACGCCTCGGTCTTCGACAACGGCCTGCCGGTTCCGGCGACCGAGTGGATCCGCGACGGGGAACTGGCCCGGCTGACCACGACCCGGCACACCGCCGGCCTGACCGGGATGCAGCTCTCCCCCGGCTTCGGGAACCTGATCCTCGACGGGGGCGGCGAGAAGTCCCTGGAGGAGATGGTGGCGGGGACCGAGCGGGGTCTGCTGCTGACCTGCCTCTGGTACATCCGCGAGGTGGACCCCGCCACGCTGCTGCTCACGGGGCTCACCCGGGACGGCGTCTACCTGGTGGAGAACGGGCAGGTCGTCGGCGAGGTCAACAACTTCCGCTTCAACGAGTCCCCCGTGGACCTGCTGTCGCGGGCCTCGGAGGCCGGCCGGACCGAGAAGACGCTGCCGCGCGAGTGGAGCGACTGGTTCACCCGGGCCGCGATGCCTGCGCTGCGCATCCCGGATTTCAACATGAGTTCGGTCAGCAAGGGCGTCTGACCGGCCTAGACTGACCGTTGCAACGAAGTGTTGCAATTTCCATCATCCGAAGGAGTCGAGAGACCGTGACGGACATCGTCGACGAACTGAAGTGGCGTGGGCTCTTCGCCCAGTCCACTGATGAAGAAGCGCTGCGCAAGGCCTTCGCGGACGGTCCGGTCACGTTCTATTGCGGCTTCGACCCGACGGCCGCCTCGCTGCACGTGGGGCACCTGGTGCAGGTGCTCACCGTGCGCCGGCTCCAGCTGGCCGGGAACCGGCCGCTGGCGCTGGTCGGCGGGGCCACCGGGCAGATCGGCGACCCGCGGCCGACGGCCGAGCGCACGCTGAACGACCCGGAGACGATCGCGAACTGGGTGACCCGGCTGCGCACCCAGATCGAGCCGTTCCTGTCCTTCGAGGGCGAGAACGCGGCGCTCATGGTGAACAACCTGGACTGGACGGCGGGCATGTCCGCCATCGAGTTCCTGCGGGACATCGGCAAGCACTTCCGGGTCAACAAGATGCTGACGAAGGACTCGGTCGCCAAGCGGCTCGACTCCGACCAGGGCATCAGCTACACGGAGTTCAGCTACCAGCTGCTCCAGGGGATGGACTTCCTGGAGCTGTACCGGCGCTACGGCTGCGTGCTCCAGCAGGGCGGCTCCGACCAGTGGGGCAACCTGACGGCGGGGCTCGACCTGATCCACCGCGTCGAGCCGGGCGCGGTCGTGCACGCGCTGGCGACCCCGCTGATGGTCAAGGCGGACGGCACCAAGTTCGGCAAGTCCGAGAGCGGGGCCGTCTGGCTCGACCCGGAGATGACCACGCCGTACGCGTTCTACCAGTTCTGGCTGAACGTGGACGACCGGGACATCTCCACCTACATGCGGATCCTGTCCTTCAAGTCCCGTGAGGAGCTGGAGGCGCTGGAGGCGCAGACCGCCGAGCGGCCGCAGGCGCGTGCCGCGCAGCGGGCGCTGGCGGAGGAGCTGACCACGCTCGTGCACGGCGCCGACCAGTGCGCCGCCGTGATCGCCGCGTCGAAGGCGCTGTTCGGCCAGGGCGAGCTGGCGGACCTGGACGAGGCCACGCTGGCCGCGGCCCTGTCCGAGCTGCCGCACGCCCGGGTCGCGGAGCCGGGCCTGGTCGTGGACCTGTTCGCGGAGACCGGCCTGGTCGCGAGCAAGTCGGCCGCCCGCCGGACCGTGAAGGAGGGCGGTGCCTACGTGAACAACGTGAAGGTCGCCGCCGAGGACGCGGTCCCCGCCAAGGAGGACCTGCTGCACGGGCGCTGGCTGGTGCTGCGCCGGGGCAAGAAGAACCTGGCGGCCGTCGAGGTCACCGGGGCCTGAGGCCTCGTAGGACGGCACGCGGAACACGGCGGAGGGGCCGGTTCGGACTCGGGGTCCGGCCGGCCCCTCCGTCATGATCCGGAGTGCCTCACGTCATCTGCCGCTTGCGGCCCCGGATCGATCCGTAGAGCATCTCGCCCAGCCCGACCACGAGGACCGCTCCGGCGAGCTGCAGCAGGTGCCGGGTCCAGTCGATGCCCGCGGTCTCCCCCACGCCGATCCAGCCGGCCACGGCGTTGCCGAGGACGGCGCCGGCGATGCCGAAGAGGGTGGTGAGCCATAGGGGCTGGTGCTGCTTGCCCGGCAGGATGGCCCGGGCTATCAGCCCCAGCACGAAACCGACGATGATCGCCCACAACCAAGACATGTCGAGCCTCCTCCTGGCGCGTTGTGCGCACGTGGGCCCAGTTTCGGCCCGCCCGGCGTACCGCGCATTTCGGACAGCCCCCAATGGGGGTGCCCCCTCTCCTCGCGGATGCGGGGGCGGCGTACCGTGGAGAGGTCCGGGCCGGGGAGCGCCCGGCGGGCGATCGGGCGGTGGAGCGTGGAACGGACGAAGCGGCAGAAGCGGAACGGGGCCGAGGTGTTCCGGATCACCGGTGCGCGGATGGGCCTCGACGAGGACGTGCGGGGCCGCCAGCGCCGGTACGTGATCTCGATGGGCATCAGGACCCTGTCGGTCATCGCGACCGTGCTGTTGTGGAACGTGCAGCGCCCGGTGGCCATCGTGACGCTCGTCGCGGGAGCCCTGCTGCCGTACGTGGCCGTGGTCATCGCGAACGCGGGGCGCGAGTCGACGCCCTCGCTGCCCTCCCACTTCATCCCCGCTCCGGTGCGGCCGGCGCTGGACGCGGGAAACCTCAAGAAAAGCTCAGATCAATCATGAAGTTCCGGTGCACTCCACCGGGTCGTGCGTGACATACTGCTCACGCGCTCCGCATCCCCCGTCGGAGCGACGGACCGACGCCGGGCAGCTCCCCCCGTGGCTGCTCGGCGTCGCCTTTCCGTTCTAGGGTTGGGCCGTGACTTCCTCCGACGCTTCCGGTGTCCCCTCCGGCCCCGACGAAACCCCCACCTGCTCCGCCAAGGGCTGCCGCGACGCGGCCGTCTGGGTCCTGGCGTGGAACAACCCCACGCTGCACACGCCGGAGCGGCGCAAGACCTGGCTGGCGTGCGAGGAGCACCGCGAACACCTGTCCCAGTTCCTGGGGGTCCGCGGTTTCCTCAAGGACGTCGTGAAGATCGGCGAGTGGGTCCAGCCGGAGGGCTCGGAGCGCCAACGCTGAACCCGGCCTGCCGCCGAGCACGGCCGGGCCGCCGGACCCGGCCGGCTGGACGAGCCCGGCCGGCTGGACGAGCCCGGCCGGCCACCGACGCCCGGTCAGCCGCCGATCGCGGACATCGGGCGGTCGGGCTGCAGGAAGGACGGGTCGTCGAGGCCGGACCCGGCCTTCTTGCCCCACATCGCCACCTTCCACAGCCGGGCGATCTCCTCGTCCGGGGCGCCCGAGCGCAGGGCGGCGCGCAGGTCCGACTCCTCGGTGGCGAACAGGCACGTACGGATCTGGCCGTCGGCCGTGAGCCGCGTACGGTCGCAGGCGCCGCAGAACGGGCGGGTGACCGAGGCGATGACGCCGACGGTGGCCGGGCCGCCGTCGACCACCCAGCGCTCGGCCGGGGCGGAGCCGCGCTCGTCGGCGCCTTCCTCGGTGAGGGTGAAGCGGGTGCGCAGGGACTGCAGGATGTCCCCGGCGGTGATCATGCCGTCGCGCTTCCAGCCGTGCTGGGCGTCGAGCGGCATCTGCTCGATGAAGCGGAGCTCGTACTCGTTCTCGACGGCCCAGGCCAGCAGGTCGGGGGCCTCGTCGTCGTTGAGCCCGGGCATGAGGACGGCGTTGACCTTGACGGGGGTGAGGCCGGCCTCGCGGGCGGCGGCCATGCCGTCGATGACGTCCTTGTGCCGGTCGCGGCGGGTGAGGGTCTTGAAGACCTCGGGCCGCAGGGTGTCCAGGGAAACGTTCACGCGGTCCAGGCCGGCGGCCTTGAGTGCCTGCGCGGTGCGCTTGAGACCGATGCCGTTCGTGGTCAGCGACATCTTGGGGCGGGGTTCCAGGGCCGCGCACTGCTCGACGATCCCGACCAGGCCGGGGCGGAGCAGGGGCTCGCCGCCGGTGAAGCGGACCTCGGTGATGCCGAGCCGGGTGACGGCGATGCGGATCAGCCGGACGATCTCGTCGTCACTGAGCAGATCGGACTTGCCGAGCCACTGCAGCCCTTCTTCGGGCATGCAGTAGGTACAGCGCAGATTGCACCGGTCGGTGAGCGAGACGCGCAGGTCAGTGGCCACGCGGCCGTAGGTGTCGAGAAGCACTGTGGGCCCCCTCCCCTGTCCGGATCTAGAGGTACGCGCGATATTTGGATCTACTTCACGCGTTCTATTTCGAGCCTACGCGACGCCTGTGTCGTGAAGAGGTCCCCGAATGAACGAGACGTAACGTGGCCGCGTCGTAGGGACCTACGACACGGCCACGCTGGGTGTTCGGACGATGTCAGTGCGCCCCTGTTCCGGTGAGGGAGCGCACCTCCAGCTCGGCGAACTTCTGGGGGTCGGCCTTCTCCTTGGAGAGGACGGTTCCCAGCCAGCCCAGGAAGAACCCGAGGGGGATCGAGATGATGCCCGGGTTCTCCAGCGGGAACCAGAAGAAGTCCGCGTCCTTGAACATCGAGGTGGGCTTGCCGGACACGACCGGGGAGAAGAGCACCAGGCCGACGGCCGAGATCAGGCCGCCGTAGATGGACCAGAGCGCGCCCTGGGTGGTGAAGCGCTTCCAGAAGAGGCTGTAGAGGATCGTCGGCAGGTTGGCGGAGGCGGCGACCGCGAAGGCGAGCGCGACCAGGCCGGCGACGTTGAGGTCGCGGGCCAGGGCCCCCAGGCCGATGGCGACGGCCCCGATGACGACCGTGGACCAGCGGGCGGCGCGCACCTCCTCCTTCTCGGTGGCCTTGCCCTTGCGGATCACGTTCACGTACAGGTCGTGCGCGAAGGACGAGGAGGAGGCGAGGGTCAGGCCCGCGACGACGGCGAGGATGGTGGCGAAGGCGACCGCGGAGATGACGGCGAGCAGGATCGCGCCGCCCGTGGAGTCGGGTCCTCCGCCGACCGCCTGGGCGAGCAGCGGCGCCGCCGTGTTGCCCGCCTTGTTGGACTTGATGATCTCGTCCCGGTCGAGCAGGGCCGCGGCCCCGAAACCGAGGGCGATGGTCATCAGGTAGAAGGCGCCGATGATGCCGATGGCCCAGAGGACGGACTTCCGCGCGGCCTTGGCGGTGGGCACCGTGTAGAAGCGGATCAGGATGTGCGGCAGGCCGGCGGTGCCCAGGACCAGGGCGATGCCGAGCGAGATGAAGTCCAGCTTCGAGGTCGAGTCCTTGCCGTACTTCATCCCCGGCTCGAGGAACTTCGCCCCCTGCTCGCTGTTCTCCGCCGCCTTGCCCAGCAGGTCGGAGATGTTGAAGTTGAACTTCACCAGCACCAGGAAGGTGATCAGGAGCGTGCCCGCGATGAGCAGGACGGCCTTGACCATCTGGACCCAGGTGGTGCCCTTCATGCCGCCGATGGTCACGTAGACGATCATCAGGACGCCGACCAGCGCGACGATGGCGACCTTGCCGCCGTCGCTGGTGATGCCCAGGAGCAGCGAGACGAGCACGCCGGCGCCGGCCATCTGGGCGAGCAGGTAGAAGATCGAGACCACGATGGTGGAGGTGCCGGCGGCGGTCCGGACGGGCCGCTGGCGCATCCGGTACGCGAGCACGTCGCCCATGGTGTAGCGGCCGGAGTTGCGCAGCGGCTCGGCGACGAGGAGCAGCGCGACCAGCCACGCGACGAGGAAGCCGATGGAGTAGAGGAAGCCGTCGTAGCCGAAGAGGGCGATGGCTCCGGCGATGCCGAGGAAGGACGCGGCGGACATGTAGTCGCCGGAGATGGCGAGGCCGTTCTGGAAGCCGGTGAACTGGCGCCCGCCCGCGTAGAAGTCGGCGGCGTCCTTGGTCTGGCGGCCGGCCCAGACGGTGATGATCAGGGTGGCGACGACGAACAGCCCGAACAGGGTGATGATCAGCGGGCGGTGCTCGGTGGCGCTTGCGGCCGTCGTCAGGTGGAGCGCGCCGGTCATTCCGCGGCCTCCATCCGCGCCTTGATGGCCTCGGCCTTGGGGTCGAGCCTGGTCGCGGCGTGCTGCGCGTACAGCCAGGCGATGAGGAAGGTCGTCGCGAACTGGGCGAGGCCGAGCACGAGGGCGACGTTGATGTTGCCGAAGAGCTTGGTCCCCATGAAGCCGCCCGCGTAGTTGGACAGCAGGACGTAGAGCAGGTACCAGGCGATGAAGGCCACGGTGAGCGGGAAGGCGAAGGAGCGGTAGGAGCTCCGCAGTTCGGCGAATTCGGCGCTCTGCTGGACGCTCGCGAAATCTTCGGCCGTGGGGCCGGCCAGTGGCGTTCCCGCGCTGCCCGGCGGCGGCGCTGCTTCGGTGGTCACGGGGGGATCTCCTTGTGACGCGGGTGCGGTGGGGACGACGGACAAAACAACCTCCGTGTGGGGGGCCGGTGGTGCCGAGCCCCCCTGTCAACGGCACGTACGGCGGGTCGGGACGGTTCAACACCCATGGGTTCTTCGGAAACTGATTTCTCGAACTGATGGCGTAGCAGGGAACGGCAGCGCTAGGTTCGCTTGTCATGAACCCGTCCGACGCAACCGCGTGCGGACGGCTTTTTCAAAGATGATCTGGAGAACCCATGGCTCATCTGGGACCCGTCCGCCGGCGCGCCCTCGCCGTGCCGGTCGGCCTGGCGCTCACCGCCTCGCTCGCCTTCCTGCCCTCGGTCCCGGCCTCCGCCGCGCCGCTGGGCAACACGGCGGACGGGGCGGTGACCGCGAAGCCCTCGACCTCCGGGCCCAAGCTGTCGTACGTGGCGAACCTGAACGCGTACGCCACGGTGAAGGCGGCGAAGAAGGCCGTCGAGCGGGCCGGCGGAACGGTGGTGACGGCCTATGAGCAGATCGGGGTCGTCGTCGCACATTCCCAGAACCCCGACTTCGCCAGGCAGCTGCGCGCCCAGCGCGGTCTGTTCGTGTCGGTCGGCGCCACCCGGACGGCCCCGATGCAGGCGGTGCAGACCACCGAGGAAGGCGCGACGCAGCGGTTGAGCGCGGCGGACGCCGCCAAGGCCGCGGCGCAGGCCCAGGAGGGTCAGGAGCCGCTGGAGCCCAACCAGTGGGACCTGCGGACGATCAAGGCCGACGAGGCTCACAAGATCAACGATGGCAGCCCGGACGTAACCGTGGGCATCATCGACACGGGTGTCGACGACACCCACCCCGATCTCGCCCCGAACTTCTCCAAGGGCCAGTCCGCCAACTGCGTCGGCGGCGTCGCGGACACCACCGAGGGCGCCTGGCGCCCGTACCCCGACGGCAGCGACCACGGCACCCACGTGGCCGGCACCATAGGCGCCGCGCGCAACGGCCTCGGCATCAGCGGTGTCGCACCGGGCGTGAAGATCGCCGCGATCAAGGTGAGCGAGCCCGGGACCAGCCTCTTCTACACCGAGGCGGTCGTCTGCGGCTTCATGTTCGCCGCCGAGAAGGGGATCGAGGTCACCAACAACAGCTATTACGTCGACCCGTACCTCTTCAACTGCAAGACCGACGACGACCAGAAGGCGCTGGTGGAGGCCATCGGCAGGGCCACCAAGTACGCCGAGCGCAAGGGCACGCTCCACGTGGCCTCGGCCGGCAACTCGAACCAGGACCTGGCGGCCGACTCCCTCGTCGACGAGACCAGCCCGAACGACACCACCCCGGTCACCCGCACCATCGACCCGAAGGTCTGCCTGGACCTGCCCACGCAGCTGCCGGGCGTGGTCACCGTCTCGGCGACCGGCGACAAGGGCCTGCGCTCGTACTACTCCAGCTACGGCCTCGGGGTCGTGGACGTCGCCGCCCCCGGCGGCGACAAGTGGCAGGTCCCGGCCACCCCGGACGCCAACGGGCGCGTGCTGTCGACCGTCCCGGGCGGCGGCTACGGCTACAAGCAGGGCACCTCGATGGCCGCCCCGCACGTCGCGGGCGTCGCGGCGCTGCTCAAGAGCGCCCACCCGGGGGCCACGCCCTCCCAGCTGCAGGCGATGCTCAAGGTGCAGTCCACGAAGGCGGCCTGCCCGACGCAGATCTACGACGCCACGGGCGCGCTGATCAACGCCACCACCTGCAAGGCCAAGTGGGGCCAGACGGGCTACTACGGCTCCGGCGTGGTCGACGCGCTCAAGGCCGTCAAGTAGGGCGGTCGGCCGGCAGCGGCAGAGCGCGGGAACGAGGACGGGCCGGGCGGGGATCATCCCGCCCGGCCCGTCCGGTCATCCGGACCGCCGGTTCATGCAGTCATCCGGTCATCCGGTCAGGGCTTGATCAGCACCTTGAGCGCGGTGCGGTCGTCCATCGCGCGGTAGCCGTCCGGGACCTCGTCCAGGGACACGGCACGGTCGAAGACGGGCGCCGGGTCGATCGCGCCGCTGAGCACGTCCTCCAGCAGCTCCGGGATGTACGCGCGGACCGGGGCCACACCTCCGCGCAGGGTGATGTTGCGGTCGAACATGACGCCGAGGTCGAGGCCGGTGCCGCTGCCGTGCGGGACGCCGACGTAGCCGACGGAGCCGCCGTCGCGGGTGATGTTCACGGCGGTGCGCATGGACTGCTCGGTGCCGACCGCCTCGATGACGGAGTGCGCGCCCCGGCCGCCGGTGAGCTCGCGCACGGCCGCCTCGGCGGCCTCGCCGCGCTCGGCGACGACGTCGGTGGCCCCGAAGAGCCTGGCTATGTCCGTACGGACGGTGTGGCGGCCCAGTGCGATGATCCGCTCGGCGCCCAGGCGCTTGGCGGCGAGGACGCCGCACAGGCCGACCGCGCCGTCACCGACGACGGCGACCGTGGAGCCCGGGCGCACCCCCGCGCCCAGGGCCGCGTGGTGCCCGGTGCCCATGACGTCGGAGAGCGCGAGCAGCCCGGTGAGCAGGTGGTCGTCGGAGACGGCCTCGGCGGGCAGCTTGACCAGGGTGCCGTCGGCGTGCGGGACGCGGACCGCCTCGCCCTGGCCGCCGTCGTGGCCGACCGAGCCCCAGAAACCGCCGTGGTCGCAGGAGGTGAAGAGGCCTTCCTTGCAGTACTCGCAGGTGCCGTCCGACCACATGAAGGGCGCGACGACCAGGTCGCCGGCGCGCAGGCCGGACACGGCGGGGCCGGTCTCCTCGACGATGCCCAGGAACTCGTGGCCGATCCGCTGGCCGGGCTGGCGCTCGGCCTCGCCGCGGTAGGCCCACAGGTCGCTGCCGCAGATGCAGGCACGCAGGACGCGGACGACGGCGTCCTCGGGGCGCTGGATCGCAGCGTCGGGCACCTCCTCCACGCGGATGTCGTGCGGGGCGTGGATGACGGTGGCGCGCATGGTGGTGCAGTCCTCCGGCTCGGGGTTGTTCAGTCTTGTACGACTGAGGACCGTCCTACGGTACGCCTGCTTCGCGGGTGGTCGTCGCACCGGTGGCCAGGAGGTACTGGGCGGCCACGTAGGTGGCCATGATCCAGAAGTCCGGGCGGGGCAGCTGGGGCCACTCGGCGACCCCGGAGGCGATGAGGGTGTCGGAGAGCAGGAACAGCGCCCCGCCGATCCCGGCCCGCAGGCCGAGGGCGCTGGAGCAGAACGCCATGGCGGTGAGCAGCAGGCTGTAGCCGGCGACCGGGATCCGCAGGTCGGCCGGCAGGTCGGACCAGAGCAGGGCGACGGTCCCGAGGAGGGCGAGCGCGTACGCGCCCCCGAGCAGCGGGTTCGCGGGCCGCTTGCCGAAGAGGACGAGGTAGCAGACGTGCCCGACGGCGAAGGAGCCCATGCCGACGAGGAAGGCGGCCTCGGCGTCGAAGAGCAGGGCCAGGTCACCGCCCCAGCCGAACAGCAGGGCGGCGACCAGCAGCCGGGGCGCGCCGCGGGTGATCGCGTAGGCGACGAGCAGCGGCATCAGCAGCGGCTTGGCGATGAGGTGCCCGAGGTGCCAGTCGGCCAGCAGGGACCCGAGGTCGACGGCGGTGGCCGCGGCGAAGGCCGCGAGGGCGCGGCGCCCGAGGCGGTCCCGGCCGGCGGGCGCGCGGCCGGCGGCCCAGGAGGGGGCGGGGCGTTCCGGGGACGGTGCGGTGCTCACGCGGTGGTCTCCCGTACGGAGGTCCGGGCGTCGGCGGCGGCGTCCGCGGCGGGCGCTCCGGCGGGGGCGGGGGCTTCGGGGGCAGGGGCAGAAGCGGGGGCAGCGGCTTCGGCGGCAGGGGCAGAAGCGGGGGCGGCGGCGGGCTGCCAGCCCGGGCCGCGGAAGACCCGTCCGGCGCGCTCGCGCCAGTTCGCGGCGGCCCGCACGTCCCGCGCGATGGCCGCGTACTCGTGGGTGGCCACGCGCAGCGGGTTGTGGGTGCCGATGTTCTTGGTGAGCCCGTAGACGGGCCGCTCCGTCTCCCCCACCCAGGAGCCGAACATCCGGTCCCAGACGATCAGGATCCCGCCGAAGTTCCGGTCCAGGTATCCGCCCTGCGAGGCGTGGTGGACGCGGTGGTGGGAGGGGGTGTTGAAGACGTACTCGTAGGCCCGGGGGAGCTTGCCGATGCGCTCGGTGTGGACCCAGAACTGGTAGAGGAGGTTGAGTCCGTAGCAGAACGGGATCGCCGCGGGGTGCACGCCGAGGGCCACCATCGGCAGGTAGAACCACCAGGTGGTAGCGCTGGTCCAGGGCTGGCGCAGGGCGGTGGTGAGGTTGAACCGCCGGCTGCTGTGGTGGACCACGTGGCAGGCCCACAGGATGCGGATGACGTGGTGGAGCCGGTGCTGCCAGTAGTAGAGGAAGTCCTGGACCAGCAGCATCAGCAGGGCGGTCCACCACAGGAACGGCACCCGCAGCGGGGTGAGTTCGTAGACCGCGGTGAAGACGGCGACGACGGGGATCTTCCACAGCAGGTCGAAGCCGATGCTGCCGAGCCCCATGGTGATGCTCGTGGCCGCGTCCTTGGTGTCGTACCCGGCCGCGTCGTCGTCGGGATGGATCCGGTAGCTCACCACCTCCAGGACGGTGAGCAGCACGAAGGCCGGTATGGACCACAGCACGACATCGGGCAGGTTCGGCATGAGCGCACCATAGAGGCGCCCTCGGGGGCTCCGCTAGGGGTTGTTACCGATCGGTATCCGACCGGGTTACCGCAGGTTCGCGAGATGATGTCCGGGCCGACGGGAGGGCACGGGATGACGGGCTTCGAGACGGTTCTCTTACGGGTGGCCGGGACGGCGGCGGGGGCTCTGGTGAAGTCCCTCCTGGCGCGGGCCCCCGGCGCGGGCCTGACGGCCGACCCGGCCCGTCCGGTGCCGGCCTGGCGCAAGCCGGCGGCGGAGCTCGGACCCGCGGAGGTCCGGCGCCTGACCGACATCCTGGCGGCCCGCATGGGCCCGGCCTGCGCGGCGCTCCCGGAGGCCGAACGCCTGGCGGCACTGGACGCGGTCGGCGACGCCTTCGCGGCCCTGGGCCCGCTGGACGCGAAGGCCCTCTTCGCGGCGGACCTCGACCCGGCGGCCCTGGCGGCGACCGCGCCCCCGCCCCCGGCGGGCCTGGCGCCCGCGGCCGAGGCCCTGTACGGGCGGCTGGTGCGGCTGTGCTGCGAGCACGCGGTGGAGTACGCGACCACCCTGCCGGGGTTCGGGGCCCGGACCGGTGTGGAACTGGTCCGGCGCACCGGGGAGCTGGCCCGCGCGCTGGACCGCCTGGGCGCCGCCGGGGACGGGACGGCGTACTCATTCGAGGAGCGGTACGCCCGGTACATGGCCGAGGAGCACGGCCGCCTCCAGCTGTTCGGCGTCACGCTCGGCCAGTCGCGCCAGGACTGGCCGCTGGACCTGGCCTACATCAGCCTCGCCGTGAGCGCGGAGACGTCGGCGCTGGACTCCTACGGCTTCTCCCACTCCACGCAGGGCAAGCAGGTGCGGATCGAGCAGACCCTGTCGGTGTCGGAGCGGATCCTGCTGCGCGGAGCCGCCGGTTCCGGCAAGAGCACCGTGGTGCAGTGGCTGGCCCTCAACGCGGCCCGGCGCACCTTCGGCCCCGGACTCGAATCGTGGAACCTGCTGGTCCCGTTCGTCCTGCGGCTGCGTTCGTTCACCTCGGCCAAGTCCCTGCCGATGCCCGGCGAGTTCCTGTCGGCGGCGGGAGTGCCGCTCCCGGCGCCCGAGGGCTGGGTGGAGGGGCTCCTCGGGAGCGGCCGCGCCCTGATCCTCGTGGACGGCGTGGACGAGGTGCCGCTGCGGCTGCGCAAGCGGACGGAGGCCTGGCTCCGGTCGCTGATCACCGCCTATCCGCAGGCGCGGTACGTGGTCACGACGCGTCCGTCGGCGGTCCCGGAGGACTGGCTCTCGCGGCAGGACTTCACCCACTACTCCCTCCTCCCCATGGAGCGGGAGGACATCCGCGCGTTCATCGCTCAATGGCACGCCTCCGCCCGGGCCGAGTGCTCCACCGAAGAGGAGAGGGCCCGACTGCACTCGTACGCCGGGTCCCTCATGAGCGCGGTGGGAACCCGCCGCGACCTGAGCCGGCTGGCGACCAACCCCCTCATGTGCGCACTGCTGTGCGCCCTCAACCGCGACCGCCGCATGCACCTCCCCCGCGCGCGCAAGGAGTTGTACGACGCGGCGCTCGAAATGCTCCTGGTCCGCCGTGACACGGAACGCGAGATCAGCGCGGTCGAGGGGGTCTACCTCACCCGTGACGAGCAGATCCTGCTCCTGCAGCGGTTCGCGTACTGGCTGATCCGCAACGGGCAGGCGGAGACCTCGATCGGGGAGGTGGTGGGGCTGGTCGACGGGTGGCTGGACCTGATGCCGCAGGTGCGCGCCCAGGGCACCGCCGAGCAGGTCGTCACACACCTGCTGATCCGGTCCGGACTGCTGCGCGAGCCCACCAAGGGTTCCGTGACCTTCGTGCACCGCACCTTCCAGGACTACCTGGGCGCGAAGGCCGCGGTGGAGGCGAGGGACTTCGGCGTACTGGTCCGCCACACGCACGACGACACGTGGGACGACGTCGTACGCATGGCCGTCGGGCACGCCCGTTCGGACGAGCGGGCGGAGATCCTGCGGCGCGTGCTGGACCGCGCCGCCCAGGAACCCGACCTGGACAACCGGCTCGTGCTGCTCGCGGCGACCTGCCTCGAGCACTCCCCCGAGCTGGCCCCCGACGTGCGGCACGAGATCGAGACGCGCGCGGCGCAGCTCGTTCCACCGCGCACGTTCAACGAGGCGGAGGAGCTGGCGCGGGCCGGCGGGCTGACGCTGGAGCTGCTCCCCGGTCCGGACGAGGTGACGGAGCCGGAGGCGGCCGCCGTGATCCGGACGGCCGCGCTGATCGGCGGCGCGCACGCGCTGCAGGTCATCGGCCGTTTCCGGGATGACCTCCGGGTCGGGGTGATGGCCGAGCTCAACGGTTCCTGGGGAAGGTTCAAGGCCCAGGACTACGCGGACACGGTGCTCTCCGGCTCGTCCCTGACCCAGGGGTTCCTGAACGTGCGCACGGCCCGGCAGCTCGCCGCCCTGCCCAGGCTGCGGCACATCCTGCGGCTGCGGCTGACCGGGGACCACCGGCTCACCGACGAGGTCGTCTCGCGGGAGAACCTGCTCGGGCTGCAGCTGTCCGACAACGGCGCCCTCGTCGACCTCGCACCGCTCCGGGCGCTGGACCGGCTCGAATACCTCGGCCTCGAATCCTGCCGGTCGCTGTTCGACCTGTCGCCGCTCTGCGGGACGGCGGTGCAGCGCCTCTTCCTCACCCGGATGCCCGGGCGCCTGGCCCTGGAGCCGCTGCGCGACCTGCGCCGCCTCGCGCTGCTGGGTCTCGACTCGGCCTGGGGTCACCGTTGTGTGGGCACGCTGCCGGCTCCCGAAGGGCTCACCGGTCTGTGGCTGGTGAGCGGCGGCTGTCTCCTCGACCTCGATGGTCTCGACCGGTGGCCCCGGCTGTCCTCGCTGACGGTCTCGGGGAACCGGCAGGCCGGCCGGCTCGCGAAGCTGCCCTACGACCTTCCCCTCTCCTTCCTGCAGGTGACGAGTGCGTCGGAGCTGGACCTCACGGCCTTCACCCGGTACCGGGGACTGCGCGAGCTGTTCCTGGCCGGCTGCTCGCTCGCTTCGGGGCTGGAGGCGCTGGCGGAGCTGCCCGAGCTCGCCACGCTGACGTTGAGCGCGTGCGACGGGCCGCTGGACCTCGCGCCCCTGGCCGGGCTGGAGAAGCTGCAGGTCGTGGTCCACCGGGACACCCCGGTGCGGGGGACGCACGCGCTGGCGCCGACGCAGCTCACCTATGCGGGAGCGTGAGCCGCGTCGACCGCAGCGCTACCAGACCCGGACCGAGCCCCCCTTGGCGAAGGCCGGGCTGGTGGCCTCGGGGGGGACCTGCGCCAGGGGTTCGGCGATCTCCGAGACCAGCGGGCCGTGTTGGGCGGCGAGCGCGTCCAGGAGGGTCAGGTCGAAGCCGTAGACGCGGGCCGCGTTGCCGCCGGCCATGGCCGCCACCTCCGCGCGCGGGAGGCCCGCGTAGGCGATGCGGAGGCCTTCGCGGGAGAAGGGGGTGGTGCCCTCGTCGTGCGGGTAGTCGCTGCCCCACATGATCTTGTCGAGGCCGATCCGGTCCCGGAGCGGGACCTCGTGGGGGCGCATGAAGCTGGCGCCCACGAAGCAGTTCTCCCGCCAGACCTCGCTCGGGCCGCTGCCCATGGACTCCGCGAGGCCCGCCCCGAACTTGGCCTCGGCCGTGGCCGAGGCCGCGACCAGGCGGCCGTGGTAGTAGTCCAGCATCTCCAGCACGCCGGGGATCCAGCCGGATCCCTGCTCCGTCAGGACCAGTTTGAGGCCCGGATGGCGGCGGAAGGCCCCGCCGAAGATGAGGTGCCACAGGGCGCGGTGCGAGAACCAGGTGGTCTCCACCATGAAGACCGCGCGGGCGGCCGGTTCGTCGCCCAGCGGCGGGGACGCCGAGCCGCCGTGGTGGTTGACCGGGACGTCCAGCTCGTCGCACACCGCCCAGATGGGGTCGTACGCGGCCGAGTAGAGCTCCGGGACCGTGGAGCCGGGCGGGACGCCGGGCAGCAGGATGCCGCCCGTGAGGCCCGCCTCCTTCGTGCGGCGGATCTCCTTCACCGCCGCGTCCACGTCGTTGAGGAGGATCTGCACCACGCCGGCGCGCCGGCCCGGCGCATCCGCGCAGAAGTCCGCCAGCCAGCGGTTGTGGGCCTGGAGCCCGGCCCAGCGCATCTCGTACTCGGCGGCCGTGGGCGGCTGCGCCATCAGGGAGGCCTTGGGGAAGAACGGCGGGATGGTGTTCGGGAAGACGACCTCGGCGACGATGCCGTCCGCCTCCAGCTCGGAGAGCCGGCGCCGGGAGTTCCAGTTGCGGTCCGCCGTGTCCGCGAGGAGGTCCTCGTACGGGTTCACGTAGGTGGCGGCCCAGGCGTCGAAGTCGTCGTGGTACCGCTTCTCCAGGTACGGCTTGTAGTCCAGCAGGTCGGCGCCCGCGTGGCAGTCCGCCGAGATGACCGTGTAGCGGTCCTGGTCCTGCGTCATCACGAGACCCCCAGTACCGGGAAGTCGCCGCCCGTGAGCCAGTGGCGGCCGGCCTCGCGGGAGCGGGCCCAGGAGGCCGCCACCGCCGCCTGGTCGGGGGACTGGCCCAGCTCGGCCGGGGTGGGGCCGATCCGGCGGGCGACGGGAGCGAGCTTCTCCGTGTCGAAGCCGAAGACCTCGGCCGCCGCGAGGCCGAGCATCCGGCGGGTCTCGTCGACGGGGATGTCGTGGAAGGTCCTCCGCAGCCAGTTCCGGGTGTCGGGCCAGGTGCCCTCCGGGTGCGGGAAGTCCGAGCCCCACAGGATGTTGTCCACGCCGATCTCGTAGCGCTGGGCCAGTTCGCGCCGCTTGGTGTTGGTCGCGCAGACGAACACCTGGCGGTCCAGGTACTCGCTCGGCGGCCGTTTCAGCTCCTCGAACGGGGAGAGCTTCTTGCCGCCGTGCGCGCCGAGGTAGAGGCGGTCCATGAACCACAGCTGGTTCGGCAGCCACCAGCAGCCCGATTCCGCCACGCCGAACCTGAGGCCGGGGTGGCGCTCGAAGACCCCCGACCAGAGCAGGAACCACAGCGGGCGGGCCGGCCACCAGGTGACCTCGGAGACGAAGATGCCCAGGTGGTCGCCGTACTCGTGGCGCGGGGAGGACCCGGAGTGGGTGACGATCGGCATCCGCGTCTCGGCCGCCGCCGCCCAGACGGGGTCGTAGCGGCGGTCGTGGTAGGGGGCCTTGTCCACCCACATGGCGGGGATCATCAGCGCGCCCAGTCCGGACTCCTTGGCCCGGTGGATCTCGGCGACGACCTTCGACGGTTCGCCCGTGATGGGGAGCAGGGCGACCCCGCAGTGGCGCTCGGGGTTCTCGGAGACGAACTCCGCCAGCCAGCGGTTGTGCGCCTGCGCGCCCGCCATGCCGAGCTCGGGGTCCTGGTCGCCGGAGAGGCCGAGGCCCACTCCGAAGGGGGCCGCGGTCTGGCTGTCGACGGCGTCCGCGTCGGGGAAGACGACCTCGGCGGCCACGCCGTCGCCGTCGAGCTCCTTCAGCCGCTGCCCGGTGTCCCAGCCGCCCCTCAGGCCTTCCTCGTGGTCGTGGAACCACTTCTCGGCGAAGGCCTCGTTGCGGACGCCGAGCCGGGTGGCCTCCGCGCGGCGGGCGTCGCGCTCGCCGAGGAACTCGTCGAACTGGGGGTGGAAGCGGGAATCGAGGTAGGGCCGGTACCGCTCCGTGGGCAGGCCCGCGTGGCAGTCGGAGGAGATGATCAGGTACGGGTCTTCGTACGGTGTGCCGCTCACGATGTCACTCACGACGAACGCCCCTCAGTCGAGGATGAAGCTTTCCAGGTAGGCGGGGTTGGCCCGGTCGAGCATCGACTGCGACCGGGCGCGGATCTGCCGGTCGCTGTGCTCGCTGGCCGGGAGCATCCAGAAGCGGTCGGCGCGGATGCCGTCGAGGACGTGCTCGGCGACCTCCTCGACGGGGGTGAAGTTCACCTCGTGGCCGGCCTGCCTCATCGCCGCCTCGTACTGGTCGAGGCTGCGGTACGGGGACTTGCGCGGCCGTTCCTTCGCGTACCGCTCGGGCCGGTTGCGGTGCGACTCCCACAGCCCGGTGCGCAGCATGTGCGGTCCGGGGAAGAGGACGGAGGCCCCGACGGCGGCGCCCTCCGCCTTGAGGTGGGCGTAGAGCGACTCGGTCATGGTGACCACGGCCGCCTTGGTGACGGCGTAGACCGAGGCGGTGGGCAGGGGGGCGATGCCGCCGTCGCCGGAGGAGGTGTTGACGACGTGGCCGGGCGCGCCGCCCGCGATCATGCGGGGGACGAAGGCCTGGATGCCGTGGAAGACGCCCCACACGTTGACGGAGAAGGCCCATTTCCAGTCGTTGGGCTCGTGCTCCCACATCCGGCCCTCGGCGCCGGAGCCGACGCCCGCGTTGTTGCACAGCACGTGCACGGCGCCGAAGGTCTCGTACGCCGCGTCGGCCAGCGCGGTCACGGAGTCCCGGTCGCTGACGTCGACGATGTGCGCGAGCACCTGGGCGCCGTCCGCGGCGAGTTCGTCGGCGGCCTTGCGCAGGGCGCCCTCCTCCACGTCGGCGAGGACCACCTTCAGTCCCTCGGCGGCGAAGCGGCGGGCCATCGCGAGGCCGATGCCGCCGGCGGCTCCGGTGACGACGGCCACCTGTCCCGGTTCGATGCGCATGTCAGACACTGCCTTCCGGAGGGCCGTCGAGGATCTGCATCGGGTCGTCATAGCGCTGGTGGATGTAAGGGAGCAGGGCCTGGGCGCTGACCCGCTCGACGACCCGGCCCTTCTGGTCGGTGGTCTTCTCGCCGATGGTGATCTCCACGATCCGGCGGACCGGGAGGTCGGCGATGGGGTCGAACATCGACTCGCGCAGGACGATGTCCCCGGTGATGTGCTCCAGCCTGCGAACCCTCTCGTTGCGCGTGCAGTGCACGAGGACCGGGTCGGCGTCGAAGCCCGAACCGTCCACGGCGGGCAGGAACTTGAAGTAGAAGTCGGTCTTCCGGGTGGGCTCGGGCAGCGGCAGTGCGCGGTCCACCGCCCCGCGCACCTCGACGAAGGCGATGCCGTGCCGGGCGAGGGCGGCCCGGACGACGAGGCCGTCGCGCTCGACGGTGACCTCGCCCAGCTTCTTCGGCTCGCCGAACACCTCGCGGCCGCCGATCAGGGCGCGCTCGTGGGTCATCGGCATGACCAGCGGGTACCAGCCCTCGACCCCGCCGTGCCGGGCGGCGACGGCCACCGAGCCGGCGCCGAGCGGGTAGCCGGGCAGGTCGACCTTGCTGATGTTGGCCCGTACGAGGGGCCGGTCGGCCGGTTTGAGGGGCGGCGGCAGGACCGCCCCCACGACGTCGGGGTCGCTCTCCCAGACGGCCACCACACCGGTGGACCAGATGTCGGGGAGCTTGGAACTCTTCTCGCGCGCCGCCGCGATCTCGGCCTCGGTCCGCGCTCCGTACCGTACGCGTGCCATGTCTCGCACCATCCCTCGTCTCGGGGGGAGTCGGTTCTGTAACACAGTTACACCGCCACCGATGAAGGGTAAAGACCCGTGCACACACGAGAACTGACACTTCGACAGATCGGCGGCCCGCAGACATGGCCAGATCAGCGCTGACCCGCGACGAGGTGCTGGACGCCGCCGCGTCCCTGGTCAAGCAGCACGGTCCGGCCGCGCTCACCATGCGCAAGCTCGCCGCCGAGCTGGGCACCGCGGTGACGTCGATCTACTGGCACGTCGGCAACCGCGAATCGCTGCTCGACGCCCTCGTGCGGCGGACCGTGGAGGACATGGGCGCGATCAGGCCCGTGGGCCGCACCCCCGCCGACCGCATCCTGTCGGTGGCCCGGACCCTGCGCCGCGAACTGCGCGAGCGCCCGCACCTGATCGCGATGGTCCACGAGCGCGGGCTCACCGAGCGGATGTTCCTGCCCGCCCAGCAGGCGCTCGTCCACGAGGTGCACGCCGCGGGACTGCGCGGCGCCCGGGCGGCCGACGCGGTGCGCGCGATCCAGTTCCAGATCGTCGGCTTCCTGCTCGTCGAGCGCAACCGCGAGCGCTCCCCCGCGCAGTCCCCGGCCGAGAGCGAGCTCTGGGACCCGGCCGCGGCCCCCCACGACCCGGCCCTCGCCCGCGCCCTGGCCCGCCCGGCGGACCCGGAGCGGCTGTTCCTGCTGTCCGTACGGGCCCTCGTGCACGCCCTGCTCGCGCCGGGCGGATAAACACTTGGCCCGGCGCCCGCCTCCGTGATGGGATCCGCAGTACGGGGGCGGCTCCCCGGCGCGCATCCTTCTCCCTTCCTCCAAAGAATCCCAGCGCGCCCACTCTCCGCCCCCGTTTTCGTACGCGGAGGGAATACACGCATGTCTGCCATCGAGTCCGTGCTGCTGCGCCGGCTCCAGACCGTCTACGTCGGCCCCGCGCCGGAAGGTGCCGCTCCCTGGGGTGACGCTTCCGGAGGCACCGCTCCCGAAGGGGACCGGACCACCGCCGGACCCGGCCTGCGCAGGCTCGAGTCCGAGCTGCTGGACCGCGGCTGCACCCTCTCGCCGGGCCTCTACGCGGCCCTGGCCGCGCTCCCCTCCGGGGAACTCCCCGCCACCCACGCCCGGCTGGTCGGCCTCGCCGACGAGCTGCTCGGCTCCGACCGCACGCACGTCCCGCTCCTGCGCCGCTTCCCGGGCGTCGTCCCGCACAGCACCGAGCGGCTCTACACCGACCGGGTCTTCGCCCACCTGCTCCAGCAGCCCGACCAGCCGTGCGTGCTGTGCGGGGAGCAGCGCACCGTCTTCCCCGTGTCGCCCTGCGCCCATCTCGTGTGCCGGCTGTGCTGGGACGGCGCCGACTACGCGGGCTGTCCGCTGTGCCACCGGCGGATCGATTCCGCCGACCCGTTCCTGCGCCCCGTACGGGCCGTCGGGGCCGCCAAGGCGCCCTCAAAGGGCCCGCTCCGGCTGCTGCGGCACGGCACCGACCCGGCCGCCGACGCGCTCCCGGTCCTGCAGGCCCTGCTCACCCAGAGCACCCCGCTCTCGCCGCAGGACCGCGAGGACCTGACCGTTCTGCTGGCCGTCGCCCCGGCGGACCCTGGCCTGCTGCCCGAGCACATCCCGGTCCGCGAGACCAAGGCCCTGGTGCTGGGCACCCTGCTGCCCGGCGCCCCCGACAGGGCCGCGCTGCTCGGGCGGCTCGATACCGCCACCGACGTGCTGCGGCTGCTCGCCGTCCTGTCCGGCGGGGAGGCCGGCCTGGACCCGCTGCCGCGCTTCGCGGGCCCGGGACGGCCGCTGCGCCGCGAACTGCTCGGCGTGCTCGACGCGTTGCCCACGGAGTACCTCGTCGAGGACGTGCTGCGGCATCCGACCGCGTGGAAGCGTGCGGCCGAGACCCTCCACCCCTTCGAACAGCACGGCCGGCACCCGCGCGCCGCACTGGCCTTCGCCGTGCTGCGGGGCACCACGGTGACGCCCGGCACCCCGCTCGGGGCGGCGCTGCTGGAGACCGCCGCCGCGCACCCGGACGCCGTGCGCGTGGAGGGCAGCCGGATCCGGCCCGCCACCTGGGCCGGCCGGCTGGAGCAGGCCCTCGCCGACGGGGACGCGGGAGCCGCCGCCGCGCTCGCCGGACAGCGCCCGGGTGAACTCGTACGCCGCCTCGACCACCTGCTGCGCCTGCACACCGGACCGGAGCTCGTGCCCGCGCTGGAGAAGGCCCTCGAACGCGGGTTGCCCAAGGCCGGCGCGGGCCCGCTGCTCTCGGCGCTCGGCGCGCTGCGGGTGCGCGCCGAGGACCGCAGGGGCAGCCGGCGCGTCTTCTTCCCCGCCGGGCAGGTCGCCTCCGCCCAGTCGGTGACCGAGGTGCGCCCGCCGCTGCCCGAGCGGCTCGTCGCCGCGGTGGTCGCGCTGCTCGAGGCCGAGGTGCTGCGCCGGCTCGCGGCGGCCGGGGCCGAGGCGGGCCCCTACGACCTGGCCGTCCTCGACTCGGCGCTGGCCGACCTCACCGTGCCCTTCGGCGAGCGCACCGCCGCCAAGGCCCTGGTGGCCGTGCCACGGGGCAGTGTCCAGACCCTGCCCGAGGGCGAGGTGCTGCGGCTGTTCCTGCACTGGACGGAACCGGAGGGCATGCGGACCGACCTCGACCTGTCCGTCGCCTTCTTCGACGCCGACTGGAACTTCACCGGCCTGTGCGACTACACGAACCTCGTGCACGGGCCGGACCGGGGCGCCGTGCACTCGGGCGACCTCACCTCGGCTCCGGCGCCGCTCGGGGCCACCGAGTACGTCGACCTGGACCTCGCGGCGCTCGCCGCGCACGGCGACGTGTACGCGGTCCCGCTGGTCTTCAGTTTCAACAACGTGCCCTTCGAGGAGCTGACGGACGCCTTCGCCGGCTTCATGGCGCTGCCCGTCGACGGGCCGCGCGACGCCTCGTACGACCCGCGCACCGTGCGCCAGCGCTTCGACCTGACGGGCAGGTCCCGGGTCTGCATGCCGATGGTGGTGGACCTGACCGCCCGCAGGGCGCTGTGGACGGACGTCCACCTGCCGCCCTCGGGCGGGTACCAGAGCGTCCGCTCGCACGCGGACGAGCTGGCCGTGGTGGCTTCCGACCTCTGGGAGTCCTTCGGCTCCGGCACCCGCACGAGCCTGTGGGACCTCACGGTGTGGCGGGCTGCGGCCCGCACCCGTGAAGTGGCCGTGGTACGGCGGGCAGCGCTTCCGGGCCTGCTCGACGAGCTGTGGCTGTACCGGGCCGGGGACGGCGAGCCGGTGGCCGCCTTCGCCGCCCGGATCGCGGCGCTGGAGCCGCCGCAGGAGCGCCGCCCGCGCACGGACGCCGACACGGAGGCCGCCGAAGTGGCGGCGGGGAAGCGGGTGTTCCTGGCGCTGGTGCACGCGAGCGTGGCCCCGCACGGGGCTTCGGGGACGGCCTTCCGGCTGTTCCCCGGGCCTGCCGAACCGGCGGGCACCCTCGCCCTCGTGAGCGCCGGCGAACTGGTCTCGGAACTGGGCTGATGGGGCATCGCGGCCACGGGTGTCAGTCGGGGCCGATATCCTCTGTGACCATGCTCGACGACCGTACGACCGCAGAGACGACGTGGCCGACCGCGTACCCACAGGGGTACGCGGTCGTCGACGTGGAGACGACCGGGCTCGCCCGCGACGACCGGATAGTCTCCGCCGCCGTCTACCGGCTCGACGCGCAGGGCAATGTCGAGGACCACTGGTACACCCTGGTCAACCCGCAGCGGGACCCGGGACCGGTGTGGATCCACGGCCTGACGAGCGAGGTGCTCGCCGGTGCACCGCTCTTCAAGGACATCGCCGAGGAGTTCGCCGGCCGGCTCGCGGACCGGGTGCTGGTCGCGCACAACGCCATCTTCGACTGGCAGATGATCGCCCGGGAGTACGCGCGGGCCGCCGAGACCGCACCGGTCCGTCAGCGGCTGTGCACCATCGCCCTGTCGAAGGAACTGAACCTCCCGCTGCCCAACCACAAGCTGGAGTCGCTCGCCGCGCACTTCGGCGTGGTCCAGCAGCGCGCCCACCACGCGCTCGACGACGCCCGGGTGCTGGCGGAGGCGTTCCGCCCGTCGCTGCACGCGGCCGCGCAGGGCGGCGTACGGCTGCCCCTGCTGGAATGCCGGCCGCTGACGGAGTGGTCGGACTCGGCCGCCGCCCCGCGCGTGGGGTACCAGTCCTCGTACCGCGGCGGCGGCTGGCGGCCCTCGCGCAAGCGGCCGCCGTGCCCGCATCCGAATCCGGGGCGCTACGAGGACGGCGAGCCGCTGAAGCAGGGCATGCGGATCGCCTTCTCCGGTGACACCTCGGTGGAGCGGGAGCTGCTGGAGGACCGCGCGGTCGAGGCGGGTCTGCACATCGCGACGAGCGTGTCGCGGCTCACCAGCCTCCTGGTGACGAACGACCCCGACTCGGCGACGTCGAAGACGGTCAAGGCGAAGACCTTCGGCACTCCGGTCGTCGACGAGGCCGCCTTCACCCAGCTGCTGCGGGACGTGGCCCCGGCGGAGTCCTGAGCCCGATCGCCGGGACGGGGAGGAGCCGTTGCGCCGGGCGGGTGCAGGCGCGGCGACTCACCCCGCTGGATCTTGTTCCGGTCCCTCCCCGTGCGCAGCATTCGGCGCATGGCACGTTGTGAGGTCTGCGGAAACGATTACGGCATGTCCTTCGAGGTGCACGCGCAGGGCGCCGTGCACGTCTTCGACTGCTTCTCCTGCGCCATCCACCGCATGGCGCCCGTCTGCGAGCACTGCCGGGTCTCGATCATCGGGCAGGGCGTCGAGGTCTCGGGGCAGTGGTTCTGCGGGGCGCACTGCGCCCGCGCCGAGGGGAAGGTGGGCATCGTCGACCGCGTCTGACTCTCCCGTCCCGTCCCTCCCCCTCCTGCCCCTCCTCCCCCTCCTGCTCCTCCTCCCTCCCCGATCCCGCACCCGTGACCCCGGACGGCCACCCGGCCGCCGGGGTCTTCCGCGCTGGGGGTACCGTCGTGGGCGTGTACCGCTTTGTGCTGACCCGGCAGTGGGTGTGCCTCACCCTGATCGCCCTCGCCCTCATCCCCGTGATGATCAAGCTGGGGTTCTGGCAGTACCACCGCCATGAGCACCGGGTCGCGCAGAACCAGCTGATCGATGCGAACCTGCGGGCGAAGCCGGTCCCCATGACCGAGGTCACCTCCCCCGGGCACCGGGTGCCCCGCGCCGACTTCTGGCGTGCGGTCACCGCGACCGGCACGTACGACACCGCGCACGAGGTCGTCGTACGGATGCGCACCGACAACGACGACAAGGTCGGCTTCCACGTCCTGACCCCGCTGGTCCTCTCCGACGGCCGGGTGGTCCTGGTCAACCGGGGCTGGGTGCAGGGCGGCGACGACCCCCGCGCCTACCCGCCGGTCCCGGCCGCACCCTCGGGCGAGGTCACCGTCACCGGCCGGCTGAAGGCCGACGAGACGAGCGGCGGCAGCGGCATCAAGGACCGCAAGGGCCTGCCGGACCGCCAGGTCATGCTGATCAACAGTGCACAGCAGGCGGAGTACCTGGGCCGGCCGGTTCTCGGCGGATATCTGGAGCTCACCGCTCCGGCCCCGGCGGACGGCACCCCGGAGCCCATCGCCGACCCCGACCACGACTCGATCGGCCCCCACATGGCGTACGCCGTCCAGTGGTGGCTGTTCACAGCCGCGGTGCCGGTGGGCTGGGTGGTCCTCGTACGGCGGGAGAAGCGCGACCGCGAGGAAGCGGCGGCCAAGGCCGAAGCCATCGAACAGGAGCCCGCGACCGCGTAGCGTGTCGGCATGGATCTTGGACTGAAAGACCGTGTCTACATCGTCACCGGGGCCACGCGCGGCCTCGGCTTCGCCTCCGCCCGGGAACTGACCGCCGACGGCGCGAAGGTCCTCGTGACGGGCCGGGACGAGAAGCGGGCGGCCGACGCCGCCGCCTCGCTCGGCCCGAACGCCGTGGGTGTGGCGGCCGACAACTCCGACCCGGCGGTGGCCGGGCGGCTCGTCGCCACCGCGCGCGAGCGCTTCGGCCGCCTCGACGGCATCCTCATCAGCGTCGGCGGCCCGGCCCCCGGTTTCGCGGCCGACAGCACCGACGAACAGTGGTCGGCGGCCTTCGACTCGGTCTTCCTGGGCGCGGTCCGCCTCGCTCGGGCGGCGGCGGCCGAGCTGGGCGAGGGCGGGGTCATCGGCTTCGTCCTGTCGGGCTCGGTCCATGAACCGATCCCCGGGCTGACCATCTCCAACGGCCTGCGCCCGGGCCTGGCGGGCTTCGCGAAGTCCCTCTCGGTGGAGCTCGGCCCGCGCGGGATCCGGGTCGTCGGCCTGCTCCCGGCGCGCATCGACACCGACCGCGTGCGGGAGCTCGACGCGCTGGGCGGTGACGCGGACGCCGCCCGCGCCGGGAACGAGTCCCGCATCCCGCTGCGGCGGTACGGCGCCCCGGAGGAGTTCGGCCGCACGGCGGCCTTCCTGCTGTCCCCGGCCGCCTCGTACCTGACGGGCATCATGCTCCCGGTCGACGGCGGCTCCCGCCACGGCTTCTGACCCGCCTTCGGGCATGTCGGCCCCGCCGGCCCGGGGCTACGTGACCCGCTGCGCCCGGTGCGACGTCACCGACAGGCGGGCCTCCGTCGGGAGATCGGCGAGGCCCGCCGAGGCGCGGGCGTGGGTGAGGACCGGGCCCGCCACGGCGGCGAGCGTGTCGACGGGGACCGCGTGGGGTTCCAGTTCCAGGGCAACCCGCAGCGCGGGCGACCCGCGCCGCCCGCGCAGCACCACCCGGCAGCCTGCGACCCCGTCCAGCGCGCCGGCCTCCGCGGCCACCGCCTCCTCCAGGGCGCGCCCGCGCAGCACGGCGAAGGCCCCGTCCCCGGTGTCCACGACCACCGCGGGCAGCCGCGGGCGCCGCAGCTGGGACAGCAGCCACCACAGCGCGAGCAGCACGACCACTGCGAGCCCGGCGAGCACCGCCCACCACTCCCAGCCGTCGGCGTGCCAGTACCGATGCCTCGCCGCGGCCGTCAGCAGCGGGGCCTGCCGCCCATGTAGGGGCCACGAGCCCGTCAGCAGCACGGCCCCGGCCGCCAGCAGGACCGCTCCGGACACCGCCAGCAGGATCCGGTTCACCGTCCCGAGCATCCCGCTCACCTCCTGACCCGTACGCGTGTGTGCGGCGGGTGCGCGAGGCCCAGTTCCTCGACGCCGACGGCGAGTACGGCGTCCAGGTCGGCCCGTACCTCGTCCAGCTCTCGGAAGTGCGAGGTGGCCCGCACCCCGATCCGGGACCGGCCCACCTTGACCCGGACCGAGCGCACCCCGGACACCTCCATGGCCCGGTCCCGCAGGACCTGCGCGGCGGCCTTGCGGCCGAGACCGGCCCGTACCGCGGCGCCCTGGCCGGGCGCCCGCATGGTCAGGATCCGGCGGAGCCCGGGGGTGAGCGCCAGCAGCAGGAGGACCGCCCCGGCCACGGCCAGGGCCCCGCCGGTCACCTGCACCGACAGGTCGGCCGGTGTCTGCGTTTCCAGCCAGTGGGCGAGGTCGTGGCGCCAGCTCATGGCGGGCCGGCCGGCCCGTACGGCGGCCAGGTCGTACAGGAACAGCCCCGCCACCCCCAGCACGGCCAGGGCGGTGAGCGCGGCGGGCACCCGCCGGGCGGAGCGGAACCGGTGGGCGCGGCCGGAGCCGGGCGCCGTCACCGCAGCCGCCGGTCCCGCCCGGCGGCGGTCCGGGTGTGGGCGGAGTGCAGGTGCTCGACATCGATGTCCACCTCGGGCACGGACATCTGCGCGCACTCCTCGACGCGGAGGGCGA
Source organism: Streptomyces sp. NBC_00207 (assembly GCF_045160965.1). NCBI lineage: Bacteria > Bacillati > Actinomycetota > Actinomycetes > Kitasatosporales > Streptomycetaceae > Streptomyces > Streptomyces sp. NBC_00207. The sequence continues at coordinate 2,767,131 of NZ_CP130715.1, forward strand.
CCCGGGCGCGTACGGCGGCGCACTGGGCGGCGAGGTCGGAGGGGTAGTCGAGCTCCAGGCTCACCCGTACCCGTGCGATGTCGTGGTGCACCGTGACGGTGGCGTGCGGGGGCGCGCCCGAGGGGGCAGCGAGCGCCTCCCTCGCGGCCTGGGCCGCGATCTTGGCGACGACCCGGTCTGCGATGAGGGTGGATCCGCGGTCTGCGGCCGCCACCCGTGGCGGGGTGGCCCGGGGCTGAGTCGTGCTCATCGGCCCCTCACCCGCGCCGGTCGTCACGGCGGCGGAACAGGTCTCCGGCGTCCAGGTCCCCGTCGAGGAAGCGTCCTACGACGAATCCGAGGGCGCCGAGGGCCGCCACCAGGAGGAAGGCGCCGAAACCGCCGAAGTAACCGGCGAACGCCAGGGCCATTCCGGCGAACAGGCCGGCGATCGCCATGCTCATTGCGGGCTCCTTGTCGGCTACTGGAGACGGGACTCCGGCTCCTCGTCGGGCTCGTCGGGCAGCTTGACGTCGCTGACGGCGATGTTGACCTCGACGACCTCCAGGCCGGTCATCCGCTCGACCGCCGAGATGACGTTCTCACGGACCGCCCGTGCCACGTCGCGGATCGACACGCCGTAGTCGACGATGATCTCCAGGTCGAGGGCGGTCTGGACCTCGCCGACCTCCGCCTTGACCCCGCGGCTGACGGAGGCCTTCTGGCCGCCGGGCACGCGGTCGCGGACGGCGCCGAAGGTACGGGAGAGGGCGGTGCCGCTGCCCATGGCGTGTACGCCGACCACCTCGCGGGCGGCCAGTCCGGCGATCTTCTCGACCACGCCGTCGGAGATGCTCGTGCGGCCGCGGTCGCCGGGTTCCTTGGCGGAGCCACCGCGGCCTGATGCGGATTCGGTCATGGCGTGCCCTTTCGCGCGTGCGGAGTCGGACTCACTCCGCACCACGGTAAGCGCGTTGCCGCGTCCGCGCCCCGGGACTACGCCGCTCGGCCGTCGGCGAGTCCGGATTCGGCCGCGCCGAATCCGGCCCCGCCGACGGTTGAGGCGCGGGGGTGCGGGCTAGTCGGACAGCCCCGCGAGGTCCCGCAGGCGGCGGGCCTGCGCGGCGCGTTCGGCGGCGCGCTGGTCGTCGTACGGGCGGGACTGCGCGGCTCGCAGGAGCGCCTTGGTCTCGATCACGGCGTCGCGCGGCGGAGCGAGCAGCGCGGTGGTGAGGTCCTGGACGGCGGCGTCGAGCTCGTCGGCCGGGACGACCAGGTTGGCGAGGCCGACCCGCTCCGCTTCCTCGGCGTGCACGAAGCGGCCCGTCGCGCAGATCTCCAGCGCGCGGGCGTAGCCGACCAGGGAGGTCAGGGGCTGGGTTCCGGCCAGGTCGGGGACCAGGCCCAGGCTGGTCTCGCGCATGGCGAACTGCACGTCGTCCGCGACCACGCGCAGATCGCACGCGAGCGCGAGCTGGAAGCCGGCGCCGATCGCGTGCCCCTGCACGGCGGCGACGGAGATGATGTCGTTACGCCTCCACCAGGTGAATGCCTCCTGGTACTCGGCGATCGTGGAGTCGAGCAGTTCGTCCGATCCACGTGCCAGATCGAGGAAGGACGGCTCTCCCTCGAAGCCTTCGGGGGTGAACGCCTGCCGGTCGAGCCCGGCGGAGAAGGACTGGCCCTCACCGCGCAGCACGACGACCCGGACGGTGCCCGGCAACGACCTCCCGGCCTCGGCCAAAGCCCGCCAGAGCGCGGGGGATTGGGCATTTCGCTTGGCCGGATTGGTCAGTGTCACCGTGGCGACCGTGTCGTCGACGGTGAGTCGTACGCCGTCCTTGTCGAGCAGAGCCATCTGTGTATGCCTCCGGTGTGCAGTCGGCCGCAAGCCCGGCCTAAGTGACTGCACAGTAACCACCCAGCCGACCGGGAGGCCGACCGGGGGTCACCGAAGGAAACGTCGGAACATGTGAGCTTTGAAGCCGTTGGAGCGTTGGAACCGATGGGACCAGGGTCAGGCCGTAGCCGCCTTCTTGCCTCGCGTCGCGCCACCGCGACCGCGCAGCGAAACCCCGGACTCACTGAGCATCCGGTGGACGAATCCGTAGGACCGACCGGTCTCTTCGGCCAGCGCCCGGATACTCGCACCGGAGTCGTACTTCTTCTTCAGGTCTGCCGCGAGCTTGTCGCGCGCGGCGCCGGTTACCCGGCTGCCCTTCTTCAGAGTCTCGGCCACCCGTGCCTCCTCATGGGAAGTGCGCTCTGGACTTCTCATGATCACCCCTCCCACGCTTCCTGGCCACCCATTCAGCAAGGTCGGTACGGCGGCATTTCTCGAGCCGTGGACGCCCGAGCAGAACGGAATCTTCTCTTCCGCCGCATGACTTCCGTCACACTTCGCCGCCCCCGACGGGAATCGCCAGGTCAGAGGCGGGGCGGCGGAAAACGAACGGCCCCGGCCGCGCACCTTCGCTGGTGCGGCCGGGGCCGTCGTACGACGCGCAACGGTACGAGACCGTCTCACTCAGATGATGGATCACCCCTGAGCCGAATGATCCATAAGGAACTGGATCAGGTCCGGGGCGGCCCCGGACCGGGCCCGACCGGGGGCCGGGCGGGACCCTGCCCGGGTCAGGCGAGCGCCACCAGGTCCCGGTAGTCCGGGCCCCACAGGTCCTCGACGCCGTCGGGGAGCAGGATGATCCGCTCCGGCTCCAGCGCCTCGACCGCGCCCTCGTCGTGGGTCACGAGGATGACCGCGCCCTTGTACGTGCGCAGGGCGCCCAGGATCTCCTCGCGGCTGGCCGGGTCGAGGTTGTTCGTGGGCTCGTCGAGCAGCAGCACGTTCGCCGAGGAGACGACCAGCGTGGCCAGGGCCAGACGGGTCTTCTCACCGCCGGAGAGCACCCCGGCGGGCTTGTCCACGTCGTCCCCGGAGAACAGGAAGGAGCCGAGCGTCTTGCGTACGGCGACCAGGTCCAGGTCGGGCGCGGAGGAGCGCATGTTCTCCAGGACCGTGCGGTCCGGGTCCAGGGTCTCGTGCTCCTGGGCGTAGTAGCCGAGCTTGAGGCCGTGGCCGGGGACGACGGTGCCCGTGTCCGGCTTCTCGGTGCCCGACAGCAGGCGCAGCAGGGTGGTCTTGCCGGCGCCGTTGAGGCCGAGGATGACGACGCGGGAGCCCTTGTCGATGGCCAGGTCGACGTCGGTGAAGATCTCCAGCGAGCCGTACGACTTGGAGAGGCCCTCGGCGGTCAGCGGGGTCTTCCCGCAGGGAGCCGGGTCCGGGAAGCGCAGCTTGGCGACCTTGTCGGAGACGCGGACGGCGTCCAGGCCGGCGAGCAGCCGGTCGGCGCGCTTGGCCATGTTCTGCGCGGCGACGGTCTTGGTGGCCTTGGCGCGCATCTTGTCGGCCTGCGAGTTCAGGGCCGCGGCCTTCTTCTCGGCGTTCTGGCGCTCGCGCTTGCGGCGCTTCTCGTCGGCCTCGCGCTGCTGCTGGTAGAGCTTCCAGCCCATGTTGTAGACGTCGATCTGGGCGCGGTTGGCATCCAGGTAGAAGACCTTGTTGACGACGGTCTCGACCAGGTCGACATCGTGGGAGATCACGATGAAGCCGCCGCGGTAGTTCTTCAGGTAGTCCCGCAGCCAGACGATGGAGTCGGCGTCGAGGTGGTTGGTGGGCTCGTCGAGGAGCAGGGTGTCGGCGTCCGAGAAGAGGATCCGGGCGAGCTCGACGCGGCGGCGCTGACCACCGGAGAGGGTGTGCAGCGGCTGTCCGAGCACCCGGTCGGGCAGGCTGAGCGCCGCGGAGATGGTGGCGGCCTCGGACTCGGCGGCGTACCCGCCCTTGGTGAGGAACTCGGTCTCCTGGCGCTCGTACTGCTTGAGCGCCTTCTCCCGGGTGGCGCCGGCGCCGGTGGCGATGCGCTCCTCGTTGGCGCGCATCTTCTTGATCAGTACGTCGAGTCCGCGGGCGGACAGGATCCGGTCGCGGGCCAGGACGTCGAGGTCGCCGGTGCGCGGGTCCTGCGGGAGGTAGCCGACCTCGCCCGAGCGGGCGATGGAGCCGGCGGCGGGCTGTCCCTCGCCCGCGAGGCACTTGGTGAGGGTGGTCTTGCCCGCTCCGTTGCGGCCGACCAGGCCGATGCGGTCGCCCTTGGCGACGCGGAAGGAGGCGGACTCGATGAGGATGCGGGCGCCGGCGCGCAGCTCGATGCCGGTGGCGGTGATCACGGAAATACTCCAGGGCGGGTGGGGACGGCGGAAGGGGGGCAGGACGCGATGCTTCGACGCCGCTAATCCGCGAGGAGATTTGCCATGGGAGACATTCTACCGGGGGTGTGCAACTGGTTTCCGGGCGCGGGCCGGGCCGCCCGCCGGGCGGGAGCCGCCGCCCGGTGTCCCCCGTTCGGCCCTGGGACCCCGCGGAGGGCCGGGGCGCGTACCTGGAGCAATGGGTCGATACTCGCCGCAGGGGCGGGTATGCGGCCCACCCGGTCCCCCGAAGAGAGGGCGGTGCGGGGATGCAGTTCGACGACGACGCCGACCTGGACACCTCCGAGGTCGAGGACGTGCGCGGCAGCCGCATCCCCGGCGGGAGGGCCACGGTCGGCGGCGGCCTCGTCGGCATCGTCGCGCTCATCCTGGGACTGCTCTTCGGTGTGGGTCCGGACGAGCTGGGGCTGTCCTCCGGGGACCAGGAGCCGGGGCCGGCCGCGTCCTCCGTCAACGAGGTCCGGCAGGAGTGCAGGAAGGGGCGGGACGCGAACGCGCGGGAGGACTGCCGGCTGGTCGCGGTGGTCAACAGCACCCAGGACTTCTGGAGGCAGGAGTTCGCCCGGCGCGGGGGCCAGTACGGCCCGGCGTCGACGGTGTTCTTCACCGGCCGGGTGAACACCGCGTGCGGGGCCGCCACCTCGGCGGTGGGCCCCTTCTACTGCCCCGCCGACCGGCAGGTCTATCTGGACCTGGGCTTCTTCAACGAGCTGCGGACGAAGTTCGGTGCGAGCGGCGGCCCGTTCGCCCAGGCCTACGTCGTCGCCCACGAGTACGGGCACCACATCCAGAACCAGCTCGGGACGCTCCAGCGCGCCCAGGACGGCCGGCAGGGGGCGAACAGCAACGCGGTCAGGGTCGAGCTGCAGGCCGACTGCTACGCCGGGGTGTGGGCGCGCAACGCGACGCGCACCCCGGACGAGTCCATCGGGCGGCCGCTGATCACCACCCTGACCGACGAGGACATCAGGGACGGGCTGGACGCGGCGGCCGCGGTCGGCGACGACCGGATCCAGGAGAAGTTCCAGGGCCGGGTGACCCCGGAGTCCTGGACGCACGGCTCGGCCGAGCAGCGCCGGCAGTGGTTCTACCAGGGCTACCGCACGGGCGACATGGCCCAGTGCAACACCTTCCGCTGACTGTCGCCGCCGCCTGCCATGCTGGTGTGACGCGGGTCACCGTCACGAGAGGGAGTGATCGTCATGGCAGGCGTTCCGTCCATCTGTCCCACGCTGGTCTACCGCGACGCGAAGGCCGCCATCAGGCTGCTGACCGAGGCCTTCGGGTTCAGCCAGGTCGAGGTGTACGAGGGTGAGGACGGCTCGGTGGTGCACGCGGAGCTGAGCTACGGCAACGGCGTGGTGATGCTGGGCAGCAAGGGCACCGGCGGGGTCTTCGACAAGGCCATGGAGGGCGCGGGCCCTTCGGGGATCTATGTCGTGGTCGACGACGTGGACGCCCACCACCGGCGGGCCGCCGAGCACGGGGTGGAGATCGTGATGGAACCCAAGGACCAGGACTACGGCTCGCGCGATTACATGGCCCGCGACGCCGAAGGCAACATCTGGAGCTTCGGCACGTACGCGCCGCAGGTCTGAGACCCGCGGCGCCGCGTCCCCGCCGCGGCCGGGACTACGCGCCGCCGGTGTGGACCTGGAAGGCGGCCCGGCGGACGGCCTTGGCCAGGGCCGGGTCGGGGTGTGCGGCGGCCAGCGCGACCAGGACCTGCACGGTGCGCGGATGGCCGACCGCGCGGACCTCGTCCAGCAGCCGGGGGACGGTGGTGCGGACGGCCGAGTCCAGGTGGCGGGCCAGCAGCTCGGCCTCGCCGTGGTCGGCGATGGCGGCCGCGGTGTCCACCCAGAGCCAGGTCGACTCCTCGGCGGTGAGGACGTCCTGCGCCTCGTCGGGGTCGATCCCGTCGTGCTCGGCGAGCCAGAGCAGGGCGTACGGGCGCAGGCCGGGTTCGCGTACGGCGGCGCGCACCTCGGGCTCGGCGGGGGCGCCGACGACGCGCAGCGCCTCGAAGGCGAGGCCGCGCAGCAGGGCGTCCTCGCCGCGGGCGGCCTGCAGGAGCTCGGCCACGGCGTGGCCGACGGGCCGGGCGGCGAGCCAGGCCTGGTACTCGGCGCGGGCCGGGCCGGGGGTGAGCCGGGCGCAGCCGTGCAGCATGGCGGCGGCGGACTGCTCGATGTTCCCGGCGGGGCTCTGCGCGGCGACGCAGATCTGCTCCAGCTTGACCCAGACGGCCCAGCTGCCGAGCGGGGTGAGCGTGGCCCGGGCGGGGCCGAGGGTGACGGCGTCGACGGCGGCGAGTCCGCCGAGCGCCCAGCGCAGCAGCCGGGCGAGGGGGACGGGGCGGGCCTCCGCGGAGCCGGTTCCGGCGGACGTCAGCGCCGTCGCGGGCTCTGCGTCGTAGGGGATCTCGCACCGCTCGTCGCGCAGTTCGGTGACGCGCTGCCCGAGCAGGTCGAGCAGGTCGGGGACGGTCACCGGGCCGGCGGACAGCTGGAGCAGGGAGAGGAGCTGGGGCATCGCCTCGACGACCTCGGCGACGGCCGAGGGGGCGATGTCGGCGGGGGCGGGGTGGACCAGGGACCAGGCGTCGAAGAGGGCGACCCAGCCGCGCAGTACGGCGGTGTCGTCGCGGTCCCAGGCCCGCAGCCGCCAGCCGGGCCGGGCGTGGCCGCCGTGCACCTCGACCAGGCCCGCCAGCCGGGCGCGGTCCCAGCCGACCCGGATCTGGCCGTGCGTCAGGCCCAGTTCCCCGGCGGCGCGTTCGACGTCGGAGGCCGGCAGCGCGCCGGTGGGTGCGGGCCGTCCGCCGTCTCCGGCACCGAGGTTGCGCTCGGCCCAGCGGGTCAGGCGTACGGCGTCGGCGAGCGAGGCCCGGGCCCGGTTCGCGAGGTCGGCCGTGGCGGGGGTGCCCGCCGGGGGCCTCGGGGCGGGCCGGGTGCGTCGGTCCGTCACCGCCTTGCGTGCCGCGGCGACCGAACGCGGGGAGACGAGTCGGAGTCTGGAGTCGCGAGCCAACTGCTCATCAGGCTTTCGGGACGTCACGGAAGCAGTCTCGCCCGTCACTGGCCGAAAGCCCAAACGGAATCAGCCGTTGCCGCCACCCGCCTGCGGGGCAGACCGGGACAACACGCCCGCGGACACCGCTCCGTCACACGGCCTTCACATGACAGGCCCTCACATGAGGGGGGTGAGGAAGCGTCGCAGGGCCTCCTCGTAGCCGGCCGGGTCGGCGTTCCACATGGCTCCGTGGCCGGCCCCGTGCACGGTGTGCAGGGTGACGAGGTCGGGGCGGGCCGCGGCGAGCCGGCGGGAGGGGCCCCAGGGGGCGAGGGCGTCGTCCGGGCCGTGGAAGATCAGCACGGGGACCCGCAGGGATCCGGGGTCCGCCCCCGGCGGCCGGCGGTCGGCCCGCAGCCCCGCGCGGCCCTCGGCGGCCCGGACGGCCAGTGGCAGCACCACGGCCGGGGTGCGGCGCGCCGCGGCGAGCCCGCGCAGGGTCGTGTGCCAGTCGAGCACCGGCGAGTCCAGCACCAGCCCGGAGATCCGGTCGGCCAGCGCCGAGCGTTCGGCGGCGTGCAGGGCCATGGCGGCGCCGGTCGACCAGCCGTGCAGGACGACGCGGCGGGCGCCGTAGCGCACGGCGTAGCGGATGGCGGCGTCCAGGTCCCGCCACTCCGATTCACCGAGGTGGCCGATGCCGTCGGGCGGGGCCGGGGCGCCGAGGTCGCCGCGGTAGCCCAGGTCCAGGACGGGCAGCTGGTGCCGGTTCAGGAAGGGCATGACCACCATCGGGTGCTCGCGGCTGCTGCCGAGGCCGTGCACGGTGATCACCCAGGTGTCGCGGGCGGCGGGCACGAACCAGGCGGGCAGCGCCCCGAGCTCCCCGGGGATGTCCACGTCGGCGTGGTCGAGTCCGAGGGCGGTGCGCGGGTCGCCGAGGTACACCTGCGGCGTCAGGGCGACCCGGGTGCCGGGGCCGAGGGTGCCGTGGCTGACGGTGAGGAGCTGCCGTACGACGGTGTCGGGGTAGTGGTCGGCGTCGGAGATCACGGGCCCGACGACCGCGTGCACACCGGGCGCGACCAGGCCGTAGGTGCCGGGGCGCAGGGAGGCGAGCGAGCGGGTCAGCGTGACCCGGCCCGGGGCGGTGGAGTGGACGCTGAGCCGTGGCCCGCCGGGGAGGGGGCGTCCCGGTTCGGGGCGGAGGGCCGCGTCGGCGGCGTACCTGCCGACCACCACGGCGGCCGCACCGGCGCCGAGGAGGGTCGTGGTGACGGCCGCTGCCGTTGCTGTCGCGGTACGCACCGTTCCAGTGTCCCGGCGGGTGCTCCGGAGGGCCACCGGAGCGCCACCGGAGGAGATCGCTCCGCTGCCCGCGGCGCCGCCGCCGGAAGCGGAGTGATCTAGGTCTCATTCGGGCACGCGAGTGGGGTGCCGTCCGCCCCTCCGGTCCGGTGCGGAGGCGTGGATTCACCCGGCTTTGACGTGCATTTATCGAGATATCTACGTCAGAATCAGGACGAATGTCCCGATCGCACCCCGAGCCAGTACACCGCTCCGCCCGAGTCAGTTCACCTTCCGTTCATCCAGATTGCCTACGGTCGCCGAGCCACTGACGTCAAACAGAAGCCTGGGTAAATGGAGCACATAACGCTTCTCCTCGGGATCGTGATCATCACCGCTCTCGTGTTCGACTTCACGAACGGTTTCCACGACACAGCCAACGCGATGGCCACCACCATCTCGACCGGCGCCCTCAAGCCCAAGACGGCGGTGGCCATGTCCGCCGTGCTCAACCTCGTCGGCGCGTTCATGTCCGTGGAGGTCGCCAAGACGATCTCCAAGGGCCTGGTCAACGAAGAGGGCATCCAGCCAGAAGTGATCTTCGCCGCCCTGGTCGGCGCGATCCTCTGGAACCTCGTCACCTGGCTGGTCGGACTGCCCTCCAGCTCCTCGCACGCCCTGATGGGCGGCCTGATCGGTGCCGCGGTCGCCTCCGCCGGCATCGGCGCGGTCAACGGCAGCGTCGTCGTCACCAAGGTGCTCATCCCCGCGATCGCCGCCCCGATGGTGGCCGGCATCGCCGCGTACGTGGCCGCCAAGCTCACCTACAAGCTGGGCAACAAGGTCGGCGAGAAGACCTCCGCCAAGGGGTACCGCGCCGGTCAGATCGCCTCGGCCGGTCTCGTCTCCCTCGCGCACGGCACCAACGACGCGCAGAAGACGATGGGCATCATCACCCTGGCCCTCATCGCCGGCGGCGCGATCGCGCCCGACGCGAACCCGCCGGTCTGGGTCATCGTCTCCGCCGGTATGGCCATCGCGATGGGCACCTACCTGGGCGGCTGGCGCATCATCCGCACCATGGGCAGCGGCCTGACCGACCTGCAGCCGCAGCAGGGCTTCGCCGCCCAGACCTCGGCCGCGTCCGTCATCCTCGCCTCCTCGAACCTGGGCTTCTCGCTCTCCACCACCCACTCGTGCTCCGGTGCGGTCATGGGTGCGGGCCTGGGCCGCAAGGGCGGTGTGGTCCGCTGGTCCACCGCGACCCGGATGTTCGTCGCCTGGGGCCTGACCCTGCCGGCCGCCGCGCTGGTCTCGGCCGGTGCCGAGCTGGTCATGCGCATCGGTGACGTCGGCATCGCCGCGGTCACGCTCTTCCTGATCGGCTCCTGCCTGGCCATCTGGTTCATCTCGCGCCGCCAGGTCGTCGACCACAACAACGTCAACGAGGTGGAGCCGGCCCGCGCCGAGGAGCCGGGTGTCGTCACCACGGCGATGGCCGCGGTCACCGTCCCGCCGACCGTCGCCGCCGCCGGCACCACCGCCGCGGTCACGGACGAAGACCTCAAGGCCACCATCCCGGCCGCGACGCAGACCCCGGCGGCTCCGGCCGCCGCGGTCTGACCGCGACAGGGACACAACAGAGACCCAGACATTCAGAAAGCGACAGTATGAAGATCGACTGGGAAGCGCTCGGCTCCGTCTTCGGGGTCAGCCTCTTCGCCACCGTCGCCCTCGTGGCCCTCTTCACCCTGGGCCTGGTGGGCCTGTCCAAGCACGAGACCGCCACCGAGCAGGGCGGCACCGCCACCCTCGCCCGCAGCGGCGCGTACGCCTGCTTCGCGGTCATCGCGGCGGCCGTGGGCTACGGGATCTACCTGATCGTCGCCTGAAGCACCGCCCGGGGCACCGCCCCGGGCGCCTTCCGGGGCATCACACGCGAAGGCTCCCTCCGGGTTTCTCCCGGGGGGAGCTTTCGCGTACCCGGACACTCCCCGGCCGCTCCTCCGTCCTCCCACGCCTCTGCCGCGCCGCAGGTCAACGGCGAGTTGACGGGCCTTCTCGGCCCGTGGTGGACTGCCCGAGCCAATACGGCGGCATGGAGAGGAAGTCCGGTGCGAATCCGGCGCGGTCCCGCCACTGTCACCGGGGAGCGCACGCCGCGAGTGCGCCCCGGGAGCCAGGAACTCTCGCCGCCGGACACGTCGAACCAGGGCGCGGACCCTGAGTGAGGACATACCTGCCACCATGCGTGCCGATCGCGTCTTCGCGTACGGCGCCACGGCGGGCCTGATCGGCGACCGGATCCTCGGTGATCCCCGCCGAGGGCACCCCGTGGCCGCCTTCGGACGGGCCGCCGCCGCCGTCGAACGCGCCCTGTGGCGCGACGACCGCGCCCGCGGCCTCGTGCACACCCTGGTGTGCGCCGGCGGCGCGGCCGCCGTGGGCGCGCTGGGCGCCCGCGCCGTGCGCTCCCGGCCCGCAGCCGCCCGTATCGCCCTCACCGCCGCCGCCACCTGGGCCGTCGTGGGCGGCACCTCGCTGGGCCGGGAGGCCCGCGCCATCGGCGGGGCCCTCGCCGCCGGGGACACCGAGGTGGCCCGGGAGCGGCTGCCGCACCTGTGCGGGCGCGACCCGCAGGCCCTGGACGGCCAGCAGATGGCCCGGGCCGTCGTGGAGTCGGTCGCGGAGAACACCTCCGACGCGGTGGTCGGGGCCCTGGTCTGGGGCGCCGCGGCCGGTGTCCCCGGCCTGCTGGCCTTCCGCGCCGTCAACACCCTGGACGCGATGGTCGGCCACAAGTCCCCCCGCTACCTCCGCTACGGCTGGGCCTCGGCCCGGCTCGACGACCTGGCGGGCTGGCCGGGCGCCCGGCTGACCGCGGTCGCCGCCGTCCTGGCCGGCCCCGACCGCCGGGGAGCCGTACGCGCCTGGCGCGCGGACGCGGCCGCGCACCCCAGCCCGAACGCCGGTCCCGTCGAGGCCTCCTTCGCCGGGGCGCTCGGCGTGCGGCTGGGCGGCACCCTCGCGTACGGCGGCCGGGTCGAGCACCGGGCGGTGCTGAACGGCGAGGCCGGACGCCCGGTGGAGGTCGCGGACATCGAACGGGCGGTACGGCTGTCGCGGCAGGTGACCTGGCTGGCGCTCGGGGCCTGTGTGGCGGCCCGGACGCTGGTCTCCGGCAGGACGAGGAAGGGACGTCGATGAGCGGCGCGAAGCTCGGCGGCGGACTCCTGGTCGCCGGAACCACGTCGGACGCCGGCAAGAGCGTGGTCACGGCGGGCATCTGCCGCTGGCTGGCCCGCCAGGGCGTGAAGGTGGCGCCCTTCAAGGCGCAGAACATGTCGCTGAACTCCTTCGTCACGCGGGAAGGCGCCGAGATCGGCCGCGCCCAGGCGATGCAGGCCCAGGCGGCCCGCGTGGAGCCGACCGCGCTGATGAACCCGGTGCTGCTCAAGCCGGGCAGCGACCGCAGCAGCCAGGTGGTGCTGCTCGGCAAACCGGTGGGCGAGATGAGCGCCCGCGGCTACCACGGCGGCAGGCAGGAGCAGCTGCTCGGCATCGTCACGGACTGCCTGGCGCAGCTGCGGGGCACGTATGACGCCGTGATCTGCGAGGGGGCGGGAAGTCCGGCCGAGATCAACCTGCGCCGGACCGACATCGTGAACATGGGCATCGCGCGGGCCGCGCGGTTCCCGGTGGTCGTGGTCGGGGACATCGACCGCGGCGGGGTCTTCGCGTCCTTCTTCGGGACGACGGCGCTGCTCTCCCCCGAGGACCAGTCGCTGATCGCCGGATACATGGTCAACAAGTTCCGCGGCGACGTGTCGCTGCTGGAGCCGGGCATGGAGATGCTGCGCGGCCTGACCGGACGGGCCACGTACGGGGTGCTGCCCTTCCAGCACGGGCTGGGCATCGACGAGGAGGACGGCCTGCGGGTCTCCCTGCGGGGCGCGGTACGGGAGTCCGTGGTGGCGCCGCCCGTCGGCGAGGACGTGCTGCGGGTCGCCGTGTGCGCGGTGCCGCTGATGTCGAACTTCACGGACGTCGACGCGCTCGCGGCGGAGCCCGGGGTCGTGGTGCGGTTCGTGGACCGGGCCGAGGAGCTGGCCGACGCGGACCTGGTCGTCGTACCCGGCACCCGGGGCACGGTGAAGGCCCTCGCCTGGCTGCGCGAACGCGGGCTCGCGGACGCGCTGCTGCGGCGGGCCGCCGAGGGACGGCCGGTGCTCGGCATCTGCGGCGGGTTCCAGGTGCTGGGCGAGCGGATCTCGGACGAGGTCGAATCGCGGGCGGGCGACGTCGACGGCCTCGGACTCCTCCCCGTACGGGTCCGCTTCGAACGGGAGAAGACCCTGGCACGCCCGGTGGGCTCGGCGCTCGGGGAGCCGGTCGAGGGGTACGAGATCCACCACGGCGTGGCGGAGGTCCTCGGCGGGGAGCCCTTCCTGGACGGCTGCCGGGTCGGGTCGGTGTGGGGCACCCACTGGCACGGCTCGCTGGAATCGGACGGCTTCCGCCGCGCGTTCCTCCGTGAGGTGGCTTCTGCGGCCGGGCGCCGCTTCGTCCCCGCCCCGGACACCTCCTTCTCCACGCTACGGGAAGAGCAACTGGACCTGCTGGGCGACCTGATCGAGGAACACGCCGATACGGATGCGCTGCTGAAGCTGATCGAGGGCGGAGCCCCGGCGGGCCTGCCCTTCCTTCCGCCGGGCGCGCCGTGACGGGCCGGGCCCTGCGGGGCTGTCCCCCACCTCGCCCCTTCCCGGAACCGGGCCCCGCCCGGACCCGGCGGGCGCCGCATCCCGGGGAGGCCCCATCCCCGCGGGAGCGGGGACCAGAGCAGGAGCTCGATCAGGTGCTCGTGCAGGAGGGGGGCATCCCCGCGGGAGCGGGGAGCAGGAACGCCAGCATGGCCAAGCGCCGGTACAGCGGCACCGATGTCCATCGCAAGCCACTCGAAGGAGTGACCGTCTCGTGAGCAGCACCCACTTCCCGTTTTCAGCCGTCGTCGGGCAGGACGATCTACGGTTGGCTCTGCTGCTCAACGCCGTGAGCCCAGCGGTCGGCGGGGTGCTCGTGCGCGGCGAGAAGGGGACCGCCAAGTCCACCGCCGTGCGCGCGCTGTCGGCGCTGCTGCCGCAGGTCGACGTCGTTCCCGGCTGCCGGTTCTCCTGCGCACCGGCCGCGCCCGACCCGTCGTGCCCGGACGGCCCGCACGAGTCCGGCCCCGGCGCCCTGCGGCACGCGCGCATGGTGGAGCTGCCCGTCGGTGCCTCCGAAGACCGGCTGGTCGGTGCTCTGGACATCGAACGCGCCCTCGCCGAGGGGGTGAAGGCCTTCGAGCCCGGACTGCTCGCCGACGCCCACCGCGGGATCCTCTACGTCGACGAGGTCAACCTCCTCCATGACCACTTGGTGGACGTGCTGCTGGACGCCGCCGCGATGGGCGCCTCGTACGTGGAGCGCGAGGGCGTCTCCGTCCGGCACGCCGCCCGCTTCCTGCTCGTCGGCACCATGAACCCCGAGGAGGGCGAGCTGCGGCCGCAGCTCCTCGACCGGTTCGGACTCACCGTCGAGGTGGCCGCCTCCCGCGAGCCCGCCCAGCGCGTCGAGGTGGTCCGCCGCCGACTCGCCTACGAGGACGACCCCGCGGGCTTCGCGACCCGCTGGGCCGGGGACGAACACGAGGTCCGCGCCCGGGTGGTGGCCGCCCGGGCACTGCTCCCGAAGGTCTCCCTCGGCGACACCGCACTTCTGCAGATCGCGGCGACCTGCGCCGGGTTCGAGGTCGACGGCATGCGCGCCGACATCGTGATGGCCCGGACCGCTACCGCGCTGGCCGCCTGGGCCGGGCGGACCGACGTGCGCAAGGAGGACGTCCGGCAGGCCGCTCTGCTGGCGCTCCCCCACCGGCGGCGCCGCAACCCGTTCGACGCGCCGGGGCTGGACGAGGACATGCTCGACCGGATCCTGGACGGGTTCCCCGACGAGGAGCCGGAGCCCGACCCGGAGCCGGAGCCCGAGGGCCCCGACGACGGCGGTCCCGGGGACGGCGGTCCCGACGGCGGCCCGGGCGGCACGCCCCCACAGGACGGCGGACTCCAGGACCCGGGCCCCTCGCCCGAGACCCCCGAAGGCGGCGAGGCCCCCGCGGAAGCCCCCGAGGCCCCGCAGCCCGCCGCCCAGGAGAACGCCGGGCCCGAGCAGGCCGCCGTACGGGCCGCCGAGCCGTTCCGGACGAAGATGCTGAGCGTGCCCGGCCTCGGCGAGGGCGCCGCCGGGCGCCGTTCGCGCGCCCGTACCGCGCACGGCCGGACCACCGGCGCCCAGCGCCCCCGCGGCCACCTGACGAAGCTGCACCTGATGGCCACCGTGCACGCGGCCGCCCCGCACCAGAGGGCCCGCGGCCGGGACGGACGCGGGCTGGTCATCCGCAAGGACGACCTGCGCCAGGCCACCCGCGAGGGCCGTGAGGGCAATCTCGTCCTCTTCGTCGTCGACGCCTCCGGCTCCATGGCCGCCCGCCGGCGCATGAGCGCGGTCAAGGGCGCCGTGCTGTCGCTGCTCCTGGACGCCTACCAGCGCCGGGACAAGGTCGGCCTGATCACCTTCCGGGGGGCCACCGCCGAGCTGGCACTGCCCCCGACCTCCTCGGTGGACGCGGCCGCGGCCCGGCTGGAGCAGCTGCCCACCGGCGGCCGCACCCCGCTGGCCGCCGGGCTGCTGAAGGCCCACGAGGTACTGCGGATCGAGCGGCTGCGGGATCCCTCGCGCCGGCCGCTGCTGGTGGTCGTCACCGACGGCCGGGCCACCTCGGCCGGGACCGCCGCGGGCCGGACGGACAGCACCCCGCGGGAACTGGCCGGGCGCAGCGCGCGCCTGCTGCAGGCCGGAGGCGTCGCCTCGGTGGTCGTGGACTGCGAATCCGGGCCGGTCCGGCTGGGGCTGGCCGGCGTACTGGCCGCCGACCTCGGCGGACCCGCCGTCACGCTCGACGGGCTGCGGGCCGACTCGCTGGCCGGGCTCGTGAAGAACGTACGTACCGCAGTGACATCCGACAGCAACAGGAGGGCCGCGTAATGCCTCAGGGACAGCCGTCCGTCGTTCCGGACGACGGACTCACGACGCGCCAGCGCCGCAACCGCCCGCTCGTCTTCGTGCACACCGGCCCCGGCAAGGGCAAGTCCACGGCGGCCTTCGGGCTGGCCCTGCGCGCCTGGAACCAGGGCTGGTCGATCGGGGTGTTCCAGTTCGTCAAGTCGGCGAAGTGGAAGGTCGGCGAGGAGAACGCGCTCAAGGTGCTCGGCGCATCGGGCGAGGGCGGCGCGGTCGCCTGGCACAAGATGGGCGAGGGCTGGTCCTGGGTCCAGCGGGACGCGCAGCTCGACAACGAGCAGGCGGCCAAGGAGGGCTGGGAGCAGGTCAAGCGCGATCTGGCCGCCGAGACGCACAAGCTGTACGTGCTGGACGAGTTCGCCTACCCGATGCACTGGGGCTGGATCGACGTCGACGAGGTCATCGAGGTGCTGCGCAACCGTCCCGGTACGCAGCACGTGGTGATCACGGGCCGCAACGCGCCGGAGAAGCTGGTGGAGTTCGCGGACCTCGTCACCGAGATGACCAAGGTCAAGCACCCGATGGACACCGGCCAGAAGGGCCAGAAGGGCATCGAGTGGTGACCTCGTACCGGTTCGACGTGCCTCGTCTGGTCATCGCCGCGCCCTCGTCGGGCAGCGGCAAGACCACCGTCGCCACGGGCCTGATGGCGGCCTTCTCGGAGCGCGGCCTCGCCGTGTCCCCGCACAAGGCCGGGCCCGACTACATCGACCCCGGCTACCACGCGCTGGCCACCGGCCGGCCGGGGCGCAACCTCGACGCCTTCATGTGCGGGCCGGAGCTGATCGCTCCGCTGTTCGCGCACGCGGCGGCCGGGTGCGACCTCGCCGTGGTCGAGGGCGTGATGGGGCTCTACGACGGGGCGGCGGGCCGGGGTGAGCTGGCCTCGACGGCGCAGGTCGCGAAGTTGCTGCGGGCGCCGGTGGTGCTGGTGGTCGACGCCTCCTCGCAGTCGCGGTCGGTGGCGGCGCTCGTACACGGCTTCGCGTCCTTCGACCCGCAGGTGCGGCTGGGGGGCGTGATCCTGAACAAGGTCGGCTCCGACCGGCACGAGGTGATGCTGCGGGAGGCCCTGGAGGAGGCGGGGATGCCGGTGCTCGGCGTCCTGCGGCGGGCTCCGCAGGTGGCCACGCCCTCGCGCCACCTGGGCCTGGTCCCGGTGGCCGAGCGGCGCGCGGACGCCGTTGCCGCCGTGGCCGCGCTGGCCGAGCAGGTCAGGGCGGGCTGCGACCTGGACGCCCTGATGGCCCTGGCGAGGACCGCACCGCCGTTGGCCTGCGAAGCCTGGGATGCGGAACGCGCCCTGGCGGGCACTCGCCCCAGCGGACGGCCGGTGGTCGCGGTCGCCGGAGGACCCGCGTTCACGTTCTCCTACGCCGAGCACGCGGAGCTCCTCACCGCCGCCGGGGCGGACGTCGTCACCTTCGACCCGCTCAGGGACGAGGCGCTGCCCGAGGGAACCACCGGCCTGGTGATCGGCGGCGGCTTCCCCGAGGTGTACGCGCCGGAGCTGTCCGCCAACGAACCGCTCCGCAAGGCCGTGGCCCGCTTCGCGGAGGCCGGCGGCCCGGTGGCCGCCGAGTGCGCCGGGCTGCTGTACCTCGCGCGGTCGCTGGACGGCAAGCCCATGTGCGGCGTGCTCGACGCCGACGCCCGGATGTCGGAGCGGCTCACCCTCGGCTACCGCGAGGCGGTCGCGGTGTCGGACAGCGCGCTCGCCGCCAACGGCACCCGGCTGCGCGGCCACGAGTTCCACCGGACGGTGATCGAGCCGGGCGCCGGGGCCGCGCCGGCGTGGGGGTTCACGCACCCCGAACGCCGCGTCGAGGGCTTCGTACAGCAGGGTGTGCACGCCAGCTACCTGCACACGCACTGGGCGGCGGAGCCTTCCGTCGCGCTCCGCTTCGTCGAAGCGGCGGCGGCCCGGCCGTGAGATCAGTCCGCGATGCCCACCACGAGCCAGATCCCGGCCACCCCGCCCACCGTGCACATCAGCGTGGACAGGGCGGGGTGCTTGTGGTGGGCCTCGGGCAGGATCTCGGCGGCCGCGAGGTAGAGCAGGACGCCGCCGAAGAATCCGAGGTACGCGCCGAGGGGTTCCTCCGGAAGGGTGAACAGCAGAGTGGACGCCGCGCCCACGACCGGGGCGACGGCGTCCGCGAAGAGCATCATCAGGGCCTTGCGGCGGTCGTTCCCGTAGAGGCTGGTGAGCGTGTACGTGTTGAACCCGTCGGCGAAGTCGTGGGTGATGACGGCCAGCGCCACGGCCACGCCCATCCCCCCGCCGACCTGGAAGGCCGCGCCCAGGGCCACTCCGTCGGCGAGGCTGTGGCCGACCATGGCCGCGGCCGCGGTGAGCCCGACCTGCGGGACGCGGGCGCCGTCCTCGGCGCCGTGTGCGGCCTGGCGGACCGCCAGGAGCCGCTCCACGACGTGGGCGACGAGGAATCCGGCCACGAAGAGCAGCAGGGCGAGGGGGACGCCGAACACCTCGTCGCCCGCCGCGTGGAGGGACTCCGGGAGCAGGTCGAGGCCGACGACGCCGAGCATCAGCCCGCCGGCCAGGCCCAGCACGAGGTGGCGGCGGTCGGTGACGCGCTGCGCCGTCCATCCGCCCGCCAGGGTCATCAGGAACGCACCCAACGCCACGATCACGGCCATGTGCCCCTGAATACAGACTCCTCGCGTCGCGCGCACGTCCGCGCGCGGGTGGCGGGCATCGGAGTGTTGACGACCGACCGGTGCCGGTGACGTGCGGGTGGCGGGCCGGTGACCGAGGCGGTGACGGTGTTGGTGTCGGTGGGAGTGACTGTGACTGTGACTACGGAGGGAGGACTCCCGGTGGGCGACTACGCGACGCATCTGGTGGTCGGGGTCGGCGGACGCGCGGGGGTCTCCGTCGCGGAGGTCTGCGCCCTGATCGAGGAGACGCTGCGGGGGGCCGGGCTGACCGCGGAGGCGGTGACGGCCCTGGCGACGGTGGATTCGAAGGTGGGCGAGGCGGGGATCGCGGGCGCGGCGGAACGTTTCGGCGTACCCCTCGTCGGCTACCCCGCCGAACAGCTGGCCGCGATCGCCGTGCCGCACCCCTCCGAGGCGGCGCGCACCGCCGCCGGGACCCCCTCGGTGGCGGAGGCCGCGGCCCTCGTGACGGGCGGGGAACTCCTCGTGCCCAAGCGACGGTCGGTGGCGGCCACCTGCGCGGTGGCCACGGCGCAGGCGCACGACCTGCGCCATCACGGGGACGCCGAGGTGATCGATGCGGGCTCCGGGCTGGTGGACCTCGCGGTCAACGTACGGGCGGACACCCCGCCGGCCTGGCTCAAGCAGCGGATCGCCGCCTCCCTCGGGGATCTCGCCGCCTACCCCGACGGCCGTGCGGCCCGCGCGGCGGTGGCGGCCCGGCACGGGCTGCCGGTCGAGCGGGTGCTGTTGACGGCGGGGGCCGCGGAGGCCTTCGTCCTGATCGCGCGGGCGCTGGGCGCCGTACGGCCGGTGGTGGTGCATCCGCAGTTCACCGAGCCGGAGGCGGCCCTGCGGGACGCGGGCCACCGGGTGGAGCGGGTGGTGCTGCGGGCGGAGGACGGGTTCCGGCTGGACCCGGCGGCGGTGCCGGAGGACGCGGACCTGGTGGTGATCGGCAACCCGACCAACCCGACGTCCGTCCTGCACCCGGCGGCGACGCTGGCCGCGCTGGCCCGGCCGGGCCGGATCCTGGTGGTGGACGAGGCGTTCATGGACGCGGTCCCGGGCGAGCGGGAGGCCCTGGCCGGACGGATGGACCTGCCGGGGCTGGTGGTGCTGCGGAGCCTGACCAAGACCTGGGGGCTGGCGGGGCTGCGGATCGGCTACGTGCTGGCCGAGCCGGAGGTGATCGCGAAGCTCGCGGGCGCCCAGCCGCTGTGGCCGGTGTCGACCCCTGCCCTGGTGGCGGCCGAGGCCTGTCTGGCTCCGGCGGCGCTGGCCGAGGCGGAGGAGGCGGCCCGGCGGATCGCGGTGGACCGGGCCCATCTGCTGGCCGGACTCGCGGAGTTCGACGAGGTGACGGTCGTGGGGGTGGCGGAGGGGCCGTTCGTGCTGATCCGGGTGGCACGGGCCGCGGAGGTCCGCACCCGGCTGCGCGCCCTCGGTTTCGCCGTCCGCCGCGGGGACACCTTCCCGGGGCTGGACCGCTCCTGGCTGCGGCTGGCGGTCCGCGACCGGGCGACGACGGGCCGACTGCTGCAGGCCCTGGACCGCGCCCTCGCCCTGACCGCCCGCTGAGCCGACGCCCGCCGCGCGCCCTCCGGCGGCTTCATCCGGCTAGAAACCGCTCCTGACCTGCGCACTTTCCCTCAAGCCTGGGGCGGCGCCACTCGATCGGCCCCCCTACTATGGCCACGGGGGCGGGGGCCGGGTCAGGATCCCCGCATCGGTGCATGACATCGGGGGGTTGGAAATGAAGGCATCCGCCAAGATATCCGCGGCGCTGGCCGGGCTGGCGGTCGTGGGCGGCTGTGTCTACGCCGTGCCGCAGCTGTTCGACCGCGGCGCGGCGCCCGGAACGCAGCAGCGACTGCAGGGCCTGCCGGACCGGGCCGCGTCCGCCCCGCCGGAGGGCGCCGGCTCCCCGGGACAGCCCTTCACCCTGGTGGCGACCGGCGACATCATCCCGTACCCCTCGATCGTCCAGCGGTCTGCGGACGATGCCGACCAGGCCGGGGAGTACGACTTCCGGAAGATACTCGCCGGGGTCAAACCCCTGGTCTCCGCCGCCGACCTGGCGATATGCCACCACGAGATACCGTACGGCCGGCCCGGCGGGCCCTACACGGGCTATCCCACCTTCAAGGCCCCGCACCAGCTGGCGGACGCCCTCAAGGACGCCGGGTACGACGGCTGTTCCACCGCCTCGAACCACACCCTCGACGACGGCTACGAGGGCCTCGCCCGCACCCTGGACCACCTCGACCGGGTCGGCATCCCGCACGTCGGCTCGGCCCGCAGCGCGGAGGAGGCCAAGGCCCCGGCCCGGCTCGCGGCCGGCGGCGCGCAGGTCGCCCAGCTCTCGTACACGTACGGCACGAACGGCATCCCGCTCCCCCAGGACAAGCCGTGGGCCGTGAACCTGATCGACAAGGACCGGATCCTCGCCGACGCCCGCGCCGCCCGGGCCGGCGGCGCGAACGTGGTGGTGCTCAGCGTCCACTGGGGCACCGAGTGGCAGACGGCGCCCGACGAACAGCAGAAGGAACTGGCGCAGGCGCTGACCGCCTCCCGCTCGGCCGACGGCCTCCCCGACATCGATCTGATCATCGGCACGCACAACCACGTGCCGCAGCCCTACGAGAAGATCAACGGCACGTGGGTGGTCTTCGGGATGGGCGACCAGGTCGCCAGCTTCGTACCGGCCGACAAACTGCGCGGCAACCAGTCCTCGGTCCCCCGCTTCACCTTCGCCCCGGCGGCGGCCCACCCCGGCCGCTGGGAGGTGGTGAAGGCCGAGTACCTCACGCAGTACTCGGACATGGGGCCGCCGTTCCGCGTCGTCTGCGCCTCCTGCGCGGCCTCCGACACCGCCCTGCCCGCCGCGAAGCGGAGCGAGTACGCCCGGATCGACCAGCAGGTCACCGAGGCCGTGCTGTCGCGCGGCGCGGGCGGGCAGGGGCTGGAGCACGCCACCCGCTGAGCACTCCCCTCCGTGTGCTCCTCGGGGCGGCGGCCCGGATGGGTCCCGGTCCGGTCCTGTCCTCCGGTCCGGTCCTGTCCTCCGGTCCGGTCCGGCGGTCCTACGAGGCCCTGCCCCGGCGGGTCACCAGGAGCGCGACCCCGCCGATGCCGAGCAGGAACAGTGCCCCGCCCGCGACGTACGGGGTCAGTGAACCGCCGCCGGTTTCGGCCAGGTTGGCGTCGGTGGTGATGCCGGAGGCGATGCCGGAGCCGGTCCCCGTCCCCGCCTGCGGCTTGACGTCCGGGTTCACCGCCGGCGGGGCCGACGAAGGCGCCGGGCCCGCCGGGGTCTCGCAGTGCGCCTCGGCGAGCACGATCTCGCCCTCCACCTGCGCCACGTTCAGGTTCAGCGGGTTCACCGACACCTTCAGGCGGAGCGCGGCCGCGGCGGCCGTGGTGGAGGTGGTCTGCGTGTCGGACAGCTCCAGGTCGACCACGCCCACGCCCGGGACCTCCAGCTTGGTGGGGCCGCCCGCCGACAGGGTGACCTTCTTGCCGAGCGCCGTCACGTTCCCGAGGACGTTCGCGCTGGCCACCGGTTTCTTGCCCGTCTCGCACACGGCCTTGGACGTGACCTTCTCCACCTCGACGAGGGAGAGCAGGGGCAGCCCGGGCACGTGCACCGAGGCCTTGGCGAGGTTGGCCTCCGCCTCGGCCCGGTTCTTGTCCGCGGTCGCCTTGGACGTGGCCACATCGGCGCGCAGGACACTGACCGGCTTGTTCCCCTCGACCCCGTCCAGGGTGACCGTCAGCGCGGTCTTCTCGGCCGTCGCCGGTGCGCTGACCTCGTTGAGGGTCGTCTTCAGCGGTACGTTCACGGTCTTGTTGAGCAGGCCCACGTCCAGTCCGGCGCGCAGGACCACGGCGCCGGCCTTGCCCTCGCCGCCCGTCCCGGCTCCGCCGCCTCCCGTGGCGAGGGCGGGCGGGGCGGTGAGCAGGGCCATCGCTCCCGTGGCGAGCAGGACGGCCGCGGGCATGCGGAAGCTGTTGCTGTTCAAGGTGTGGAACCCCCGGGGAGATGGGTGCCGTCGCGCCGCCAATGGGGGACACCGCGCGCGCCGACGGCCTTGACCCCGGAATCTTTACGCACTGTGAGTGAACGAGCGGCAACCTGACGTGAGTTCACCCCAAAGGGTGGTTTCCACGCACGTATTCGATTCATGGCGCCTCAGAAGGAACGGGAGTTCCCTCCTTTCACGGACGGCCGGCCCGTGCGGCCGTCTTCAACGACCGACGGGCCCCCGATGTCACGCGGCGTCAACAGGGTGCCGAGGCAAGGCTCAAGCCCTGACCTCGCCGTTCACGACGACCCGCAGCGGCTGCGCCAGCGCGCGGACGTCGGCCCGCGGGTCGGTGCCGTAGACCACGAGGTCCGCCGGCGCCCCCTCCGTGAGACCGGGCCTGCCGAGCCACTCGCGCGCCGCCCAGGCCGTCGCCGAGAGGGCGTCCAGCGGCGGGATCCCGGCCTTCACCAGCTCCACCACCTCCGCCGCGACCAGGCCGTGCGGCAGCGAACCGCCGGCGTCCGTGCCGACGTAGACGGGGATGCCCGCGTCGTAGGCGGCGCGCACGGTGTCGTACCGCCGCTCGTGGAGCCGCCGCATGTGCGCCGACCAGCGCGGGAACTTCGCCTCGCCGCCCGCCGCCATCTTCGGGAACGTCGCGATGTTCACGAGGGTCGGGACGATCGCGACCCCGCGCTCCGCGAACAGCGGGATGGTGTCCTCGGTGAGGCCGGTGGCGTGCTCGATGCAGTCGATGCCCGCCTCGACCAGGTCCCGCAGCGAGTCCTCCGCGAAGCAGTGCGCGGTGACGCGGGCGCCCAGCCGGTGCGCCTCGGCGATGGCCGCCTCGACCTCGGCGCGCGGCCAGCAGGCCGCCAGGTCCCCGGCGTCGCGGTCGATCCAGTCGCCGACCAGCTTCACCCAGCCGTCGCCGCGCAGCGCCTCGCGGCCGACGTACTCGACCAGGTCGGACGGCTCGATCTCGTGCGCGTAGTTGCGGATGTAGCGGCGGGTGCGCGCGATGTGCCGGCCGGCCCGGATGATCTTCGGCAGGTCCTCGCGGTCGTCGATCCAGCGGGTGTCGGAGGGCGATCCGGCGTCGCGGATGAGGAGGGTACCGGCGTCCCGGTCCGCGAGGGCCTGGCGCTCGGCGGTCGCGGCGTCGACCGGACCGTGGGCGTCCAGTCCCACGTGGCAGTGCGCATCGACCAGCCCCGGCAGCGCCCAGCCCGTCACCGTGGTGACCTCGCGGGCCCCGGGCGGGCGCTCGTAGGCGACCCGCCCGCCGACCACCCAGAGTTCGTCGCGGACCTCGTCGGGCCCGACCAGCACCCGCCCCTTCACGTGCAGCACATCACTCATGGCGGCACTGTACGTGCGCCCCGCACGTGCGCGCCGTCCGCCTCAGGACGAGGAGAGGACGTCCAGCAGCCGGTCCACGTCCGCCTCCGTGCTGTAGAGGTGGAACGAGGCCCGCAGGGCGCCGGCGCGGGCCGAGGTCGCGATGCCGGCCGCCTGCAGGGCGGGCTGCCGGTCCGCGAGGCCCGGCACCGAGACGATGGCGGCCTCGCCGGGCACGGGCTCGTGGCCGAGGCGGGCGAGTCCGGCCCGGTAGCGGGCGGCGAGGGCGGTGTCGTGGGCGTGGATGGCGTCGATGCCGATCCGCTCGATCAGGGCCAGCGAGGCTTCGGCCGCGTGGTAGGCGAGGAAGGCCGGGGACTCGTCGAACCGCCTTGCTCCGTGGGCCAGTTGCGAGATCGGCCCGTAGGTGGCGTCCCACATGGACTCGGCCGCCACCCAGCCGGCGTGCAGCGGGGTCAGGGTGGGCTGGGCCTCCTGTGACACGGTCAGGAACGAGGCCCCGCGGACGGCGAGCAGCCATTTGAAGCCGACGGCGACCGTGTAGTCGTAGGGCGAGGCGTCGAAGGGCAGCCAGCCCACGGCCTGGGACGCGTCCACGAGCATCCGGGCCCCGTGCGCCGTCGTCGCCGCGCGCACCGCGGGCAGGTCGGCGATCCGCCCGTCCGCGGACTGTACGGCGCTCAGCGAGACCAGGGCGGTGTCCGGGCCGACGGCCTCGGCGAGGGACTCCAGCGGCGCGAAGCGGACCTTGAGGTCGTCCCGCACCACGAAGGGGTTGATCACGGAGGAGAAGTCGCCCTCCGGGCACAGGACTTCGGCGCCGGGCGGGAGCGAGGCCGCGACGAGGCCGACGTGGGTGGAGACGGCCGAGCCGACGGCCACCCGCTCGGCGTCCACTCCGACGAGGCGGGCGAAGGCGGCCCGGGAGCGGTTCACGCGGTCGAAGTCGCCGAAGCCGGTGGGGGCGCCGGCCCCCGCCGCCTCGGCCAGCTCCCGTACGGCCGCGACGGCGGAACGCGGGAGCACCCCGCAGGTGGCGGTGTTGAGGTAGGTGGTGGAGTGGGCGAACTCGGCACGGGTCGCTTCGTCGAGAAGATCCATGCCGTCAACTCTGCGACAGGAACAACCCAAAGTCCATTGCCGAGTTATCTACTCCCACCCCAAGTCATCCTTATGCCTGCGGGACGGCGCAGGCCCCGTCCGGCTCGCACGCCTCCGCCTCGGCGGCCGGCTCCTCGATCTCCCGCCCCGCCCATGCCTGCTCCAGGGCCCGGGTGAACACCTCGGCCGGCTGCCCGCCGGAGATTCCGTAGCGGCGGTCGAGGACGAAGAACGGCACGGCGTTCGCGCCCAGCTCTGCAGCCTCGCGCTCGTCGGCCCGCACCTCGGCGGCGTAGGCGGAGTCGTCGGCGAGCACGGCACGCGCCTCGGCCTCGTCCAGCCCGGCCTCGACGGCGAGCGCGACCAGCACCTCGGGGTCGAAGACGGAGCGCTCCTCGCCGAAGTTGGCCCGGTAGGCGAGGTCGAGCAGCTCCTCCTGCCGGCCGCGGGCACCGGCCAGGTGCAGC
Organism: Streptomyces sp. NBC_00207; assembly: GCF_045160965.1. NCBI lineage: Bacteria > Bacillati > Actinomycetota > Actinomycetes > Kitasatosporales > Streptomycetaceae > Streptomyces > Streptomyces sp. NBC_00207. The sequence goes on from NZ_CP130715.1 coordinate 2,792,449, forward strand.
AGCCGGTGGATGTCGAAGGTGTTGCCGTGGTCGCGGCCGTCGGTCCGGTACTCCAGCCCCTCGGCGCGGGCGCTGGCCGCCACATGCTCCTCCATGCCCCGCGCCTCGTCGAGGGTGCGGCCGTACTTCTTGGCGAGCATCTCCAGGACGGGTGCGGTGACCCCCTTGGCACTGCCCGGGTCGAGCTCGAAGGACCGGAACACGACCTCCACCTCGTCACGGTGCGCGAACTCGGCCAGCCCCTTCGTGAAACGGGCCTTGCCGATGTAGCACCAGGGGCAGGCGATGTCGCTCCAGATCTCGACGCGCATGATCCTTCTTCTCTCCGGGGTCGGGGGACAAAACGGTTTCCCCTTCAACCACCCGCTGCCCCGTCTCATTCCCCGGACACGGCGGGGAGCGGACGTGCGGGCAGGGTGCGGGGACCGCGCCGCAAGTGAACGGGCGCGGTCCCCGTGGGCATGCGGGTCCGGAGGCGGCTCGTCAGCGCTGGGGCGGTCGGGGGTCCCCGGGGGCGGGGGGCTCGTTGCCGCCGATCTGCTCGTTGAGCTTCTGCTGCGCCGTGTCGACCTGGCTCTGGTATTTGTTCCCGGTCTTCGCGTCGAAGGCGTCTCCGGCCTTCTCGACTCCTTGGCGGGCCTGGTCAGGGTGTCCCTTGATCAGGTCTTTGAGCTTGTCGAGCATGGACATGGGGCGTCCTCTCTACGGAATGCCGGTCGCTTCCAGCTTCTCCGCGAAGGCCGGTGTCCGCACCCGGAGCGTCCGCGGACCCCCCGGTCGAGTCCTCTGCGGGCGGCGGACCGATCTGGAGCCAGAGGGTGCGGTGGGTGCCCGCGTGCGGGGTGGAGGGGTCCGGGCGCCAGCCGTGGGTGGCGTAGAAGGCCTGGGCGCGGAGGTTGTGCGCGTAGACCTCCAGGCGGACCCGGCTGACCCCGGTGCGGCGCCACACGTCGAGGCAGGCGGCGTGCAGGGCGGCTCCGGTGCCGCGGCGCCAGTGGACCGGGTCGACGTGGAGCTGGGTGAGCGTGGTCTCGCCGCCCTCCGTACGGAAGGCGGCGACGCCGGTGAGCCGGCCGTCCTGCTCGGCGCAGAGCACCGCGCCCTCGGCGGGGTCGCGGGCGACGGCCCGGGACCAGCCCTCGCGCGTCCGGTGGAACTCCACGTCACCCGCGTAGGCCTGTTCGGGGATGTGGCCCCGGTAGTACGTGGCCCGGGCCCGCGTGTGCAGGGCGGCGATGGCGTCGAGGTCTGCGGGCTCCGCGGCTCTGATCACGGGAAGGGGAACGCGCCGGGAACCCGGGCGGTTCCCGGCGCGTGGACTGCGAAGCCCGCGTGGCTACTTCTTCAGCCACGCCTCCATCATCTTCTGGGCGATGGGGGCGGCCAGCCTGCCGCCGCCGATCTCGGAGCGGTCGGTGTCCGAGTTCTCGATCACCACGGCGACCGCGATCTGCTTGCCGCCCAGCTTGCCGTACGAGGTGAACCAGGCCAGCGGTGCGAGGCTGTTGTTGACGCCGCGCTGGGCGGTACCGGTCTTGCCGCCCACCTCGGCGCCCGCCACCTGGGCCGGCTTGCCGCCGCCCTCGGTGGCGACCGTGCGCATGGCGTCCCGGATCATCGAAGCGGTCTTCTCGCTCATGACCTGCTGGGACTTCGGGTCCTTGAAGCTCTCCAGCACGTCGCCGTTGCCGTCGGTGACCTCGGAGACCATGTGCGGGGCGACGAGCTTGCCGCCGTTCTCGATCGCGGCCGTCACCATCGCCATCTGCAGCGGGGTGGCCTGCACGTCGAACTGGCCGATACCCGTCTGCGCGACCTGGTCGACCGACATCTTCTTCGACGGGTACTTGCTCGGCGGGTTGGTGCGGACCGGGGTGTCGATCTGCACGTTGAATCCGAGCTTCTCGGCCGTCGCGCGCATCTTGTCCTGGCCGAGCTTGGAGGCGAGCTCGGCGAAGACGTTGTTGCAGGACAACCGCAGGGCGGTGCGCACGGAGGCGTTGTTGCAGGCCGCGGAGCCCGCCTCGCTGGGCAGCAGGGTGCGGGTGCCGGGGATCGTGTACGGGTCGGCGATGCCGGTCGGCTGGTCGAGGTTGCCCACGAGGCCGTTCTCGATGGCCGCGGCGAGGGTGACCAGCTTGAAAGTGGAGCCGGGCGCCTGGGGCTTGCGCAGCGCCACGTTCTCCAGGGCCTTGCCCTTGTCCGCGGAGAGTTCGGTCCAGGCCTTCTCGTCGTTGGCGCCGGCGATGCTGCCCGGGTCGAAGGAGGGGTTGTTCACCACGGCGAGGACCTCGCCGGTCGCGGGGTCGATGGCCACGGCGGCGCCCTGCTTGCCCTGGAGCGCGTCGTAGGCGGCCTTCTGCACGCCCTTGTCGATCGTGGTCAGGACGTTGCCGGGGGCGGCCCGCTTGTTGGTGAGCATGTCCATCACGGTCTTCAGCCGGCTGTCCGAACCGTTGAGGACGTTCTTGTAGATGCCCTCCAGCAGGGTCGTGCCATAGGCCTGGGAGCTGTACCCGGTGATCGGCGCGTAGAGGGGGCCGTCGACATACGTCCGCTTGTAGCCGAAGTCCTTGCCGCCCGTCTTCACCGAGCCGGTGATCGCCTCCCCGCCCACGATGATGTTCCCCAGCGGGTTCTCGTACTGCCCGATGAGGTTCCGGCGGTTGTGCTTGTCGTCTGCGAGGGCCTGGCCTTGGTATGCCTGCACCCAGGTGACGCGGACCAGCAGGGCCAGCACCAGAAGCAGACAGAAGACCGACGCACGCCTGATCGTCTTGTTCATCCCCCAGAAGGACGTCCCGGCGACCCCAGCCGTTCCGCTCTGCCCCGATTGTGGCGGGGTTCTCAGCTTTTCTTCATGATGAAGCCCCCCTCGTACGCCGCGATGACCGCCTGGGTGCGGTCGCGGGAGCCGGTCTTGGTGAGGACCGCCGCGACGTGCGTCTTGACCGTCTGCGGTCCGACCCCGAGGCGCTCGCTCATCTCGTGGTTGGACAGTCCGGTGGCCATCAGCCGCAGTACGTCGGCCTCGCGGTCGGTGAGCCGGGCCACCCAGGGCGCGGTGGCGGGCGGGGCGCCGCCGGCCGTGTGGGCGGCGGCGAGGGAGCGCACCGCGGCGGGGAAGAGCAGCGAGTCGCCGCGGGCGACGAGCCGGACCGCGCCGATCAGCTCGTCGGGGTCGGCGCGCTTGAGGAGGAAGCCCACGGCTCCCGCCCGCAGCGCGTCGTAGACGTAGGCGTCGTTCTCGAAGGTGGTGACGACCACGATCCGGGGCGGCGCGGCCATGGTGGCGAGGATCTGCTCGGTGGCCCGGATCCCGTCGATCTCGGGCATCCGGACGTCCATCAGCACCACGTCCGGGGCCAGTGAGCGCACCAGCGGGACGGCTTCGGCGCCGGTGGCGGCCTCGCCGACGACCTGCAGGTCGGGCTCGGCCTCCAGGATGACCCGCAGCGCGGTGCGGACCATCCGCTCGTCGTCGCAGAGCACGATCCGCAGCGGCGGACGGCCCGCCGGGATCGGCGGGGCGGGCGGGGCGGGCGGAGTCGGCGGGATCGCCCCGGTGGGCGGGGTCGGCGGGGTCGGCGGGGTCGCCCCAGTGGGCGGAGTCGGCGGGGTCGGTGCGCTCATCGGTCGCCTCCGGCGAGCGGGAGGACGGCCCGCAGCCGCCACTGGTCCTCGTACGGGCCGGCCTCGACGCTGCCGCCGAGCAGTGCGGCCCGTTCCGCCGAGCCGGTCAGTCCCCGGCCCCCGGTGGTGCGGGGCTCCCCTTGGCCGGGGGCGGCGGGCGCATTGGTCATGATGATCTCCAGTTCGCGGTGTCCGCTCTCGTGGCCGGCCCGTACCCGGATCCGCAGATCCACCGGGCCGGTGCCGTGGCGGAGGGCGTTGCTGAGTCCCTCCTGGACTATCCGGTACGCCTCGCGGGAGGCGATCGCCGGAAGCCCTGTCCAGTCCCCGCCGGGGCCGGGGTCCTGGTGCGCGGTGATGGTGGTGCCGGCCGCCCTGGTGCGGGCCAGCAGTCCGTCGAGGTCGGCGCCGAGGGTCGGGGCCGGTGCCGCGTCCGGCCGGGCCGGGTCCCCGTCCCGCAGCAGGCCCAGTACGGCGTCCAGCTCGCCCACCGTCCGCCGGGTGGTGTCCTCGATCGCGGCCAGCGCCTCCCGTACGAACTCGGGGTCCCGCTCCAGCATCCGCCGGGCGGCGACCGCCTGGAGGGTGACGGCGCTCAGCGCGTGCCCGACCGCGTCGTGCAGCTCCCGGGCCAGCCGGTTGCGCACGGCCAGGTCCGCGGCCCGCTCCTCGGCGGCGGCCAGCCGGTCCGCCGCCGTCGGCCCGAGGAGTACGGGCGCCATCCGGGCCAGCAGCGCCCCGGCCCCGGCGGCGCACAGGACGAGCCCGCCCAGCAGACCGATCCCGATCAGGGGGGCCACGTACGGATCGGCCTCGGAGGTGAACCAGCCCAGTCCGAGCTCGGCCTCACGCAGTCCGCTCACGAGCGGCAGCGTGATCAGCAGCACCGCCATGGGCGGTACGGCGAGGGTCATCCCGCTGATCACCGCGCCGACCCCCAGGTGCAGGGTCCACCAGGCGGAGGTCCGCCCCCGCGCGGCCCAGGACCGCGCCGGCCCTTCCGCCAGCTGCTCCCCCGGCACCCCGCACATGGCCCGGACCGCGGCCACGGACAGCGGCCGGACCAGCCCGAAGACGGCGGTCACCGCGACCAGCGGCAGGGCCGCCGCATAGGCGGCGAGGGTCAGCGGGAAGGAGTTGAGGGCATTGGCCCCGCCGGCCGCCATACCGACCCCCACCTGGGTGAGGAGGAAGTACGGCATCAGCAGCGCCCCGCCGAGGATCAGGTGGATCCAGCGCAGCCGGGCCCGCGAGCCCAGCAGCCGGCCCGGAGCGCCGCGCTTCATCCTTCGCGGCGGGATATGAGGAAGCGGGTGAGGACGGCGGCGGCGAGCGATCCGGTGATCATCTGGCCAGCGTAGGCCAACAGGACTGCGGAGGAAGGTCCTTCACCACCGTCCAGCTGCGGTCCCAGCGAAGCGACCAGCACCCAGGCCCCCCAGGTCAGCGCCGCGCCCGCCCCGATCCAGGCGAGGGCGAGCGGCCACCGCGCCCGGAGCCCCCCGCCACGGGCCAGCAGCAGCGCCCCCGCCCCGGCGGCGAGCGCGCACATCCCGTGGACCGCGGACACCACACCCGTCTCCGCGGAGTGCGCGGCCGCCTGTTCGGCACCCAGTCCGGCCGTGCCGCCGAAGGCCCAGTACGCGTACACCGCCGCGACCGCCAGGCCGGCGGTGGCCGCGGCCGCCGCCACCACCCCCGTGGATGACGGCAGCCGCGCCCCCGTCCCGCCCTGCCACAGCCGGCCCCAGCGCTCTCGCGCGTAGGGCACGAACAGCCCGGCCAGGGCGAGTCCTTGGACCATGAAGCCGCCGTAGACCACGTTGAACACCCAGGGGTCCAGGAACGGCTCGCGCGCGGCCGCCGCGGCCGGGCCCTCCCCGAAACCGAGCGCCCGTATGAGCAGTTGGCCCGGGAACGCCGTGACGATCGGGGTCAGCAGTCCCGTGGCCACGAAGACGGGGACGGCCAGCAGCCAGGCGGGCACTCGTATGCCCCAGGGCCTGGTGAGCACCAGGACGAGCAGGATGACGCTCGCGTCCATGGCCAGCGTGACGGAATTGGCCGCGATAAAGAACGGCCCGGGCTCCAGCAGCACGCTGCCGTCCGTTATACCGGTCCGGCTCCCGGACAGCCAGGCGGTCTTCAGCGCCAGGTACGGCACGGTGGCCGCGATGGCCACCGCCCCCAGGGTCCGCCGCCCGGCCCCCGGAGCGGGGGCCGGCGGCCTCGTCGCGTACGCCGTCCGAACGGCTCGTGTGCTCATGACCCAACGGTCCCGCGCCGACCGCCCCCGCCACCTCCCCCTCAAAGGGGAACCACCTCCCCCGCGCGGGGGAGGAACCACCCGCACCGCCGCGTCACATGCGGCGCGTCACCACCGACAGCCGGTCCCGTGCCTCGAACAGCGCCGCCTTGATGACCTGTTCGTGCCCCGCCGTCAGCCGGGCCACCGGCACCGAGCAGCTCACCGCGTCCCGGGCCGGCGTCCGGTACGGGACCGCCACGCCGAAACAGCGCAGCCCGAGCGTGTTCTCCTCCCGGTCCACCGCGTACCCCTGCTCCCGCACCAGCGCCAGCTCCTCGACGAGCTGCTCCCGGTCGGTGATGGTGTGCTCGGTGACCGCCTCCAGCCGCCGGGGCAGCAGCCTCCGTACCTCTTCGTCCGTGTGCGTGGCCAGCAGCGCCTTGCCGAGCGCCGTCGAGTGCACGGGGAGCCGCCGCCCGACCCGGGTGAAGGGCCGCAGGTAGTGCTGGGACTGCCGGGTGGCGAGGTACACCACGCTCGTCCCGTCCATCCGCGCCAGGTGGATGGTCTCCGTCGTGTCGTCGGAGAGGCGGTCCAGAGTGGGCCGGGCGGCGGCGACCACCTCGTCGCCGTCGATGTACGAACTTCCGACCAGCAGGGCCCGTACGCCGATTCCGTACCGCGTGCCCGTCGCGTCCGTCTCCACCCACCCCAGGTTCACCAGCGTGCGCAGCAGCATGTAGAGGCTGGACTTGGGCAGGTCGAGGTCGTGCTGGATGTCCGCCAGGCTGTGCAGCCCCGGCCGCGCCGCGAAGTGCTCCAGCAGCAGGACGGTCCGTACCGCCGATTTGACCGGCGCCGCCGCAACCGGGATCCCCGACTCGGTCGTCGTCATACGCCTGCTTCCCCTCTGGTCGCCTCTTGTCACGCGGAGGACGCGGAAATAGAGTCCGCAGCAGATGTGATCATTCATCCACCGGAACCGCGTTCAGAATACTGAACGATCCAGGAGGCAGTGGGCCATGACAACGACACCAGTCTGGAGTGTGGACCCCCGCACCGGGAAGCAGCGCGAGCAGGTTGCGGTGGAGGCCACGCCCCAGGAGGTGGCCGAAACCGTACGGGCGGCCCACGCGGCCCGTGGCGCACTCGCCGACGCCACCGTCCGCGCCGCCTTCCTGCGCACCGCCGCCGCGCTGCTCGACGAGTCCGCCGCCCACGTCATCGAGGCCGCCGACGCCGAGACGGCTCTCGGCCCGGGCCGGCTCACCGGCGAACTGGCGCGTACCACCGGCCAGCTGCGCGCCTTCGCCGAGGCGGTCGACGAGGGCGCCTACCTCGACATCCGGATCGACCGCGCCGACCCCTCCCTCAGTCCGCCCCGCCCCGAACTGCGCCGCTACAAGGTCCCGCTCGGCGTGGTCGCGGTCTACGCCGCCTCCAACTTCCCGCTCGCCTTCTCCGTCCCTGGCGGTGACACCGCGAGCGCGCTGGCGGCCGGCTGCCCGGTGGTCGTCAAGGCGCACCCCGACCACCCCGCCACCTCCGAACTGTGCGCCTCGCTGCTGCGCCGGGCGGCGGCCTCCGTCGGACTTCCGGCCGAAGTGGTGAGCGTGGTCCACGGGTTCGACGCCGGCCTGGAGCTGATCCGCCACCCGCTGGTGGCCGCCGCCGGATTCACCGGTTCCATCCGGGGCGGGCGGGCACTGTTCGACGCGGCTGCCGCCCGGCCCGTGCCGATCCCCTTCCACGGCGAGCTGGGCTCCCTCAACCCCGTCGTGGTCACCCCGGCCGCGGCCGCCGAGCGCGCCGAGGAGATCGGCGCCGGGCTGGCGGGCTCGGTCACCCTCGGCCTCGGCCAGTTCTGTGTGAAGCCCGGGCTGGTGCTGGTCCCCGAGGGCCCGGCTGGCGACCGCCTCACCGGCGCGCTCACCAAGGCGCTCGGGGAGACCGAGCCCGGGGTGCTGCTCGACCACCGGATGCGGGAGAACTTCGTCTCCGGGGTGCGCGAGCGGGCCGGGCTGCCCGGCGTCGACGCGCCCGTCACCCCGGGCTCCGGCGGGGAGCACACCGTCGGCGCGGGCTACCTGACCGTGCGGGCGGGGGACCTGCTCGGGGGCGGCGCCCACGACCTGCTCCTGGAGGAGTGCTTCGGCCCGGTCACCGTCGTCGTGCGGTACGCCGACCAGGGCGAGGCCGGCGCGGTGCTCGGCCGGCTCCCCGGGAACCTGAGCGCCACGCTCCAGCTGTCGGCCGCCGAGACGGAGGGCGCACCGGGCCCGGCCGCCGAGCTGATCGGGCAGGTCACGGAGCTGGCGGGCCGGATCGTGGTCAACGGCTGGCCGACCGGCGTGGCGGTGGCCCCGGCCCAGCACCACGGCGGCCCCTACCCGGCGGCGACCTCGCACTCCACCTCGGTGGGCGGAACCGCGATCGAGCGCTGGCTGCGGCCGGTGGCCTACCAGTCCGTGCCGGACGCACTCCTTCCGGCGGAACTGCGCGAGGCCAATCCGCTGGGGCTGCCGCGCCGGGTCACGGGCGACTGAGCGCAGGGCGTACCCGGCCGGGGGGCGTAACCCCGGCCGGGACGCGCCCAGGCCGGGACGCGCCCAGGCGGGGCCACCACCCGTAAACCCGTTGCCCGCCCCGCTCGCGGCGGGCAGGCTGCGCCCCATGCCGAAGCCGCACGGATTCACGTACGAGGCACTCGGCGCCCAGTGCCTCGTCATCACCCACCAGGGCCGCACCGCCGCCACCCTGCGCGGGGCCCGGGCGGAGAAGTTCCTCGCCGAGGTGGAGTCCGGCGACGCGCAGCTGGTCATGGCCCGCTGGACCGGCTCGTACAAGTTCGGCAACGAGCGCGCGGCGCGGAACCATCCCCGCAACCGGCGCTGAAATCTCGCGCGAGGGTAAGGGAACGGCAAAGCCCCTCCGGTCGTTCTCCGGGCATGACCGCTATGACCCCTGGTTCCAACCTGCCGCTCAACACCGTCCGCGTGACGGTGGACGTGGCTGCGCCGGTGCGGCTCGACGTATCGGCCCTGCTCCTGACGGCCGACGGCAAGGTGCGCTCCGACGCCGACTTCATCTTCTTCAACCAGCCCTCCGGCCCCGGTGTCAGCTACCGGTCCGGTGGCGGTGCGGCGCCGGACTCGATCACGGTGGACACCGGCGCGGTGCCGCCGGGCATCGAGCGGATCGTGGTCACGGCCAGCCCCGACGCCGCCGGGCAGAGCTTCCAGGGCATCGAGCCCACGGCCACCGTGCGGGGCGCCGACGGCGGCACGGTGATCGCCTCCTTCACCCCGCCGCAGCTGGGCACCGAGACGGCGCTCGTCGTCGTCGAGATCTACCTGCGCGGCGGCGTGTGGAAGGTGCGCGCGGTCGGCCAGGGGTATGCGAACGGCCTCGCCGGCATCGCCACCGACTTCGGGGTCTCCGTGGAGGACGAGCCGGCTCCCGCGGCCGCCGCCGTCACTCCGCCCGTCGCCCCGGCACCTCCCGCGCCGCCCGCGCCCCCCGCCCCGCCGGTCTCCTACCCGCCCTCCCCCTGGCTCGGCGGCGCCACGACCCCGGCCGCCCCCGTCACCCCCGCCGCGCCGGTCCCGGCGGCGGCGCCCGCCGCACCCCCGGCCGCCCCGCCCGGCACCGGGAAGATCAACCTCGACAAGGGCCGGGTCAGCCTCCAGAAGAACCAGACCGTCTCCCTGGTCAAGGGCGGCCGCCCGCTGCTCTCCCAGGTGAAGATGGGCCTGGGCTGGGAGCCCGCCTTCGGCGGCCGGGACATCGACCTCGACGCCTCCGTCATCGCGTACGGCCCCCAGCGCAACCACATCGACAGCTGCTACTTCGGCAAGCTGTCCATCCTGGGCGGCTCCGTCAAGCACTCGGGGGACAACCTCACCGGTGAGGGCGCGGGCGACGACGAGGTGATCGTCGTGGACCTCGGCCGGCTCCCCGCCGAGGCCACGGGCCTGGTCTTCACGGTCAACTCCTTCTCCGGCCAGAAGTTCACCGAGGTGGCGAAGGCCTACTGCCGCCTGATCGACGCGGCGAGCGGCGAGGAGCTGGTGCGCTTCGACCTGACCTCCGCCGAGCCGCAGACCGGCGTGATGATGGCCAAGCTGATCAAGCAGTTCAGCGGCGAGTGGGAGATGACGGCCATGGGCGAGTTTGTGAAGTCGCGCACAGTGCGCGGCATGGTCAAGCCCGCCGCGCAGGCACTCTGAGCAGGTGGGCGGGCACCGGCAGCCACGGCGGCGCATCCCGGGTGATGGATGCCACGCGTAATCCGTACGTTGCTGTCAGTGCCCGCCCGTAGCCTTGAAACCATGCACCAGACACTCACACCCGCGGGACCCGCCCGCCCGTCCGCCGCCGAGGCGAACGAGGCGATACGGCTCCTCGTCGAGACCCGGGTGGACGGCGAGTGGCCCTCGGCGGCGTATGAGTTCCTGCTCACCGAGTGGGCCGACGGCTCGCGCGCGGAGGTTTCCGCAGGCCAGTGAGCGCGGGCGCCCAGGCGCCCGCGCCATGCCCGTACGAGCGCTCGCGCCCGTGGGGCCGCCCGGGCTCCGCCCGCGTCAGTGGCCGCGCCGCCACGGCCCGGTGATGGCCAGCATGATGCCCGGGCTCTGGATGTTGGCGAACAGCGTCCGCCCGTCCGGGGAGAAGCAGACACCGGTGAATTCGGAGTACTCCGGCTCCTCGGCCGACCCGATGTTCAGCTCGTTGCGCGCCAGCGGGTAGGTACGGCCCGAGTCGGTCGCGCCGAACAGGTGCTGCAGCCCCGAGCCGTCCTCGGCGATGACCAGCCCTCCGTACGGCGACACGGTGATGTTGTCCGGGCCGTCGTAGCCGCCGTCCACCGACGGATCCGCGTTGACACCGATCAGGACGGTCAGCCGGACCGTGCGCCGCTTCGGGTCGTAGAACCACACCTGGCCGTCGTGCGCCGCGCCCGGGCTCTCCGCACGGGCGTAGGAGGAGACGAAGTACGCGCCTCCGTCGGCCCACCACATGCCCTCCAGCTTGCGCCCGCGCGTCACCACCCCGTCCGCGAACTGCTTGCGCACCGAAACGGTCCGGGCGTCACGGTCCTGGACGTCCACCCAGTCGACCCCGTAGACGGTGCCGATCTTCGTGGCGCGCGAGAAGTCGTCGACGAACCGGCCCGAGCTGTCGATGCACTTGGCGGCCTGCAGCACGCCGGCGTCGGCGGCGAGCGTACGGAGCCTGCCGCGCCCGTGGTGGAAGCCGCGGGGCGGGGTCCAGCGGTAGAGCAGCCCGTTGGGGCCGGAGGCGTCCTCGGTCAGGTACGCGTGGCCCTGGCGCGGGTCGATGACCACGGCCTCGTGGTCGTAGCGGCCGAAGGCCTTGACCGGGCGCGGGTCGCGGTTGGCGCGCCGGTCGTGCGGGTCGACCTCGAAGACGTAGCCGTGGTCCTTGGTCATGCCGTTCTTGCCGGCGAGGTCGGAGTTCTCCTCGCAGGTCAGCCAGGTGCCCCAGGGGGTGGAGCCGCCCGCGCAGTTGGTGGACGTACCGGCGATGCCCACCCATTCGGCGACCTCGCCGCCGCGCCGGACCTCGACGACCGTGCAGCCGCCGGCCGCGGCCGGGTCGTAGACCAGGCCCTCGGTGAGCGGGACGGGGTGGGCCCAGCCCGAACGGGGGCCCTTGAGCTCGTGGTTGTTGACGAGGAGGGTGACTCCTCGGTGGCCCTCGAAGGCGGCGGTCCCGTCGTGGTTGGACGGGGTGCTCTCGCCGGACTCCAGCGTGGTGACCCCGCTGTGGGTGATCACGCGGTACTTGAACCCGGCGGGGAGCGCGAGGATGCCCGCCGGGTCGGGGACGAGCGGGCCGTAGCCGGGCTCGCAGGGCCGTCCGTGCTCGTCCCGGCGGGTGCTGTCGTCGGCCGCCAGCGCTCCCGGAGCGGTGGCGAGGGCGCCGACCGTCCCGGTGAGCGCGACTCCCGCGCCGGCGATGACGGTGCGGGCGGTGAAGTCTCTACGGCTGAGCGGCATCGGTTCTCCTGGGGTGGGGAGGTGGTGCGCCTGTCGTGCGGTCGTCGGCGCACACGCTCTCGCCCGCACGTGAACGGCGGCTGAACTACCCACGAAGAGGATCAGTCCCCTTGCCGGAGGCCGGAATGGCCAACTCCGGCCGCAGGAACGGCGCATTGTCACTACCCCGGCCGGGGCGCCCGGGATTCCGGGGCCGCCCGGCCCCACCGGCCACGCCAACCCCACCGGCCCCCACGGGCCACGTCGGCCAACCCCACCGGCCACCGCCACCGCCCCCACTGCTACGCCACCGCTGCCCACCACCACCGCTCGGCTCAGGGGCGGCGGGAACGTGCCTTGAACGCGGCCTTGCGGGCCTCCTTCGCCGCCTTCTTGTCCGGGTGCAGCCGGCCCATCGCCTCCAGGACGTACGCCGTCGCCGGGTGCTCCACCCGCCACACCTGATCGAAGAACCCCGCGTGATGGGCCGTCAGCGTCTCCATCAGGAGCGGCAGCTCCTCCGTCTCCCCGTCGGCGGCCAGCTGCGCCGCGATCGTGTCGACCGTCAGCCAGAACACCATCTCCGGGTCCGGCGCCGGTACGTCGGCCACCCCGCGCTCCGCCAGCCAGACCCGGGCGAGTCCGCCGAGCTCCGCGTCGTCCAGCACCGCGCGGACCGCCGGCTCGGCCTCCGGCCCGGCCGGCGCCAGGGCCTGCTGGCACCGGAGGCGGCGCAGCGGGCCGGCCTCGTCGTCCCCGCGTGCGGCGGCCAGCAGTTCGGCGACCGCTGCGGGCAGTTCGCGGCCGGCCAGCCACTGTTCGATCTCGGCCTGGGCGGCGTTCTCGGGGTAGAAGGAGACCGCGTCGAGCAGTGCGTCGGCGCCCTTGTCGGCCAGTTCGCCGACGGCGGGGGCCTCGACCCCGGCCTCCAGCATGCGGGCCCGGATCCCGTACAGGCCGAGCGGGGTGAGGCGGACCATGCCGTAGCGGGAGACGTCCTCGTCGTCCACGGCGGCCGGGCCGCCCGCCTGGGCGGCGCCGGCGGCGATCTCCGCTTCGTCGGCCTCCGCCATCAGCTCCTCGTCGACGGGCCGGAACTCGACCAGCCCGATCGGCTCCAGCTGGCTGAACTGGTCGTCGAGGCGCATCATCGCGTCCGAGACTTGCTCCAGCACGGCGTCGGTGGGCTCGCCCATGTCGTCGGGGACGACCATCGACGCGGCGAGCACCGGCAGCGGAACCGGCCGGTCCGCCGCTCCCCCCTCGGTGACGGTGAGCAGGTAGAGGTTGGCCAGGACCCCGTCGAGGAAGTCCGCCTCGCGGCCCGGGTTCCAGTCCAGCCGGTCGAAGTCGACCTCGCCGCCCGCGTCCAGCGCGTCGACGAGGCCGTCCAGGTCGGGCACCGCCGCGTCGGCGAGCACCGTGTCCAGGGCCGCCAGCCACAGGTCGAGCACGTCGCCGGGCGCACCTCTCGTCACCAGCGCCAGGTCCTCGCCGGGCGCGGCCGTGCCGAACCGCTCCTCGCCGCCCTGCCCGGCCCCGGGGCCGCCGGCCGGACCGGCGTCCTCCTCCGGCTCCGTCACGTCGACCAGGCCGGTGTCCACGGCCACCCGCCAGGCCTGGCTCGCGTACCCGGCGGAGTCCGCGTCGGCGGCGTCGAGGCCGAGGACCGTGACGGCCTCCGGCAGCTGGTCCGCGACGAGTTCACCGCCGATGCCGACGCGCGTCCCGGGTCCGGCCCAGCGGGCGAGGCGTACGGCGCGCGCGAACAGCGGGGCGACGAGGGCGTCGCGCGCCAGTTCCGCGTCGGAGTGCAGCCGTACCGGCGGCAGCGTGGGGTGCGACTCTGCGGACATGGTGCTGTTCTCCTCGCGGACGCGGTGGGGCCGGGCGCGCAGCCGGGCCGGCGGGCCGTGACGACCGATTGGTCCGTCATGTGCGCGCGGACATCGGCGACATGGCCGACATGGCAGGCAGGCCGGCGCAGGGCAGATGTGGCGCAGATGACAGCGGTGGCCGTCGTTCGGCGCTCCAGCGTAGACGCATTTCGGGACCATCCGGCGGTCCATCACCTTTGGTTCATCCCACAGTCAGCTGTCGTATTCCCTGGAGGGCTTGACAACTTTGCTGGCCACACAGGAAATTGACGCGCGTAGATGTATCGGGAGCGGCACGCCTCCCGCAGATCTCGCTGCGACCCCGCTGCCGCGCCCCTCCTTTCCCTCTCCCACACCGGAGTTCCTGCCCATGCGCTCCTCGCATCCCCGTTCCGCCGCCGTCGCGGCCCTCGTCGCCACCGCACTGGCCACCGGCCTGCTCGCGGGCTCCGCCGACGCGGCCGAAGGCGCCGTGTCCGCCGATCCGATACGCATCCACGACATCCAGGGCACCACCCGGATATCCCCGCTGAACGGCAAGCAGGTCACCGACGTCGAGGGCATCGTGACGGGCGTGCGGACGTACGGCTCGCGCGGCTTCTGGATCCAGGACCCGGACGCCGACGACAACGACGCCACCAGTGAAGGCGTGTTCGTCTTCACCAGCTCCGTTCCGACCGTCGCCGTGGGCGACGCGGTGAAGGTCTCCGGCACCGTCGGCGAGTACGTCCCCGGCGGCCTGAACTCCGGCAACCAGTCGGTGACCCAGATCTCCAAGCCGGCGGTGACCGTGGTCTCCTCCGGCAACGCGCTGCCCGAGGCCACCGCGATCAACGAGTACTCGGTGCCCGCGGAGTACGCCCCGGCGGGCGACCCGGCCGCCGCCGGCAGCATCAACGGCCTGACCCTGCAGCCCGCGCGCTACGCCCTGGACTACTACGAGTCCCTGGAGGGCATGAACGTCCGCATCGGCACCTCCCGCGTGGTCGGCGCCACCGACCCGTACTCGGAGCTGTGGGTCACGGTGAAGGGCTGGGAGAACACCGCCAAGCGCGGTGGCACGATCTACGGCTCCTACGAGTCCCAGAACACCGGCCGCCTCCAGATCCAGCAGCTCGCGCCCCTCGCGCAGCAGCCCTTCCCGGTGGCCAACGTCGGCGACAAGCTGACCGGCACCACCGAGGGCCCGCTGGACTTCAACCAGTTCGGCGGCTACACGCTGGTGGCCCGCACCCTCGGCACGGTCGCGGCGGGCACCCTCGCCCCCGAGAAGACCAAGCCGCAGGCCGAGCAGGAGCTCGCGGTGGCCACGTACAACGTGGAGAACCTCGACCCGACCGACCCGCAGGAGAAGTTCGACGCGCTGGCGAAGGCCGTCGTCGAGAACCTCGCCTCCCCCGACGTCCTCGCCCTGGAGGAGATCCAGGACGACAACGGCGCCAAGAACGACGGCACCGTCTCGGCCGAGCAGACGCTGACGAAGTTCACCGCGGCGATCACGGCGGCGGGCGGCCCGGCCTACCAGTGGCGGACCGTCAACCCCGAGGACAAGAAGGACGGCGGCGAGCCCGGCGGCAACATCCGCCAGGTCTTCCTCTTCAACCCGGCGCGCGTCTCCTTCACCGAGCGCGCCCCGGGCGACGCGGTGACGGCGACCGGCGTGGTCAAGGAGAACGGCAAGGCCGCCCTGACCCACTCCCCCGGCCGCGTCGACCCCGCGAACCCGGCGTGGGCGGACAGCCGCAAGCCGCTCGCGGGCGAGTTCGTCTTCCGCGGCAAGACGGTCTTCGTGATCGCCAACCACTTCGGTTCCAAGGGCGGCGACGAGGGCCTGACCTCGCACCACCAGCCGCCGGTCCGTTCCTCGGAGGCCAAGCGGCTGCTGCAGGCGCAGGCCGTGAACGGCTTCGTCAAGGAGATCCTGGCCGCGGACAAGAACGCGAACGTCCTGGTCCTCGGTGACATCAACGACTTCGAGTTCTCGGCGACGACGAACGCGCTGGCGGACGGCGGGGCGCTGTACCCGGCGATCAAGTCGCTGCCGAAGGCGGAGCGCTACTCGTACGTCTACCAGGGCAACGCCCAGGTGCTGGACCAGATCCTGACCAGCCCGGCCATCAAGAAGTTCACGTACGACAGCGTGCACATCAACGCGGAGTTCGCGGCGCAGAACAGCGACCACGACCCGCAGGTGCTGCGCTTCCGCCCGTAACACCCCGCTCCCACGGGCCGCAGGGGGTCCGGCCGCCGTCCGGGCCGGACCCCCTGCCACAATCCGGCCATGACCTTCCGCACCGCCACCCGACGGGACCTGCCCGCCGTACTCGCCCTGCTCGCGGACGAGGACCGGGTCCTCGACCCGGCCTCGATCGTGGTCGGCGAGGCGCACGAGCGGGCCTTCGCCGCCATCGAGGCGGATCCCCGCAACGAGATGCTGGTCCTCACGGACGGAGCGGAAGGGCCGGACCGGGCGGAAGGACCTGACCGCGCTGGCGGAGCGCACGCGTCGGACGAGGCGCACGAGATCGTCCTCGGCTGCCTCCAGCTGACGTACATACCGGGCCTGGGCCAGAACGGGCAGGAGCGGGCCGTGGTGGAGGCCGTACGGGTCCGCGCGGACCGGCGGGGCGCGGGACTCGGCGCGGAGCTGATGCGCCTCGCCGTCGAGCGGGCCCGCGAGCGCGGCTGCGGCCTGGTCCAGCTGACGAGCAGCAAGCGGCGCACCGCGGCCCACCGCTTCTACGAGCGGCTGGGCTTCGCACGCAGCCACGAGGGCTTCAAGCTGCAGCTGGAGCCGTAACGGGCGCTTTCCGGGCAAGGTGGGGACTTTCGGCCCTGGCGTGACGCTCGACACATCCCTACCGAATCCACCGGTTGTGGTGTTGAGTGTCTCCACGCCCGATCTTGCCCCGGCTTGCACCGCCCCCTCCCTGGAGGATCCGCGTGTTCCCCTCCATCCCACTCGCCCAGGAAATCGGCCTCGCCGTCCTGCTCGTGGCTGCGATCGTCTGGGTCGTCGGACTCGGCCACATGCTGTGGGGCAGCCGCTTCCAGCACCCGGAGCCCGCCGCCCACGAGGGCCTGCCGATGATCCCGGCCCAGCGCAGCTCCGCCTCGCACCCGATGGAGTCGGTGGAACTGACCGAGGCGGAACAGCAGGCCTTCGCCGGCCTGATCCGGACGATCCCCCTGCACTGACCGCCGCCGCCCCTGCCCCTGCCCCTAGGCCTGCTCGCGGGCGCGGGCCGGGGCCCGCCGCCGTCCCACGGCGCCGACCAGGGCGCAGACGCCGGCGGTCACGGCGAGGCTCCCCACCATGACCATCCCCGCGCCGATCACGAAGAGCCCGCTGGCGTCGTCCGACCAGTCGTAGGCGGCGGCGATCGTCAGGCCGGCCGTGACGCCCGCGACGGTGCCCGCCGCGTGGCCCCGGAATGCCGCCCAGCACACCGGCACGAGCAGGGTCAGCACGAGCCCGATCACCTGCCAGGCCTCGTAGGGCCCGGTCTGCGTACCGTCGGGGTGCACGTCGCGCTGCTGGTCCCAGCCCAGCCAGGCGGCCCACGCCGCCGATGCCACCACGGCGAGCAGCACGGCTATCAGGGGGCGGGGAGCTGGGCCGGAGAGGAGTCGTCGTCGCATGCTCCCAGCCTCCCCTCCGGCCCCACTGCCGGCCAGAGCGCACGTACTCAGTCGCGACCGAGTACCAGACGACCGAACGCCCTCCCGGCCCGTGACGGGCCGAGAGGGCGTTCGGTGCTGACCGCCGGCGACCGGCAAAGCGTCAGTTGTGGCTGTGCAGGACCTCGTTCAGGCCGCCCCAGGCCGCCTTGTACGGGCGGGCCTCGACGGCGCCGGTGACCGAGTTGCGGCGGAAGAGGATGTTGCTGGCGCCGGAGAGCTCCAGGGCCTTGACGATCTGGCCGTCCGGCAGGGTGACGCGGGTGCCCGCGGTCACGTACAGGCCGGCCTCGACGACGCACTCGTCGCCCAGCGCGATGCCGACGCCTGCCTCGGCGCCGATCAGGGTGCGCTCGCCGATCGAGATGATCTGCTTGCCGCCGCCCGAGAGGGTGCCCATGGTGGAGGCGCCGCCGCCGATGTCGGAGCCGTCGCCGACCACGACGCCCGCGGAGATGCGGCCCTCGACCATGGAGGTGCCGAGGGTGCCGGCGTTGAAGTTGACGAAGCCCTCGTGCATGACGGTGGTGCCCTCGGCGAGGTGCGCGCCGAGGCGGACGCGGTCCGCGTCGGCGATGCGCACGCCCTTGGGGGCGACGTAGTCGGTCATCCGCGGGAACTTGTCGATCGAGGTGACCTGGAGGTGCAGGCCCTCGGCGCGCGCGTTGAGGCGGACGGTCTCGACCTGGTCGATCGCGACCGGGCCCAGCGAGGTCCAGGCGACGTTGGCGAGCAGCCCGAAGACGCCGTCGAGGTTCTGGCCGTGCGGCTTGACCAGGCGGTGGCTGAGCAGGTGCAGGCGCAGGTACGCGTCGTGCGCGTCCAGCGGCTTGTCCTCCAGGGAGGCGATCACCGTACGGACGGCTACGACCTCGACTCCGCGGACCGCGTCCGTGCGGATCGCCTTGGCCGCGGCGGCGCCGAGGAGCTCCACGGCCTGCTCGGCGGTGAGGCGCTCGGTGCCGGCCGGGCCGGGCTCGGCGACCAGCTCGGGGGCGGGGAACCAGGTGTCGAGGACGGTGCCGTCGGCGGTGAGGGTGGCAAGTCCGGCGGCGACGGCGCCGGTGGTACGCGTAGCAGTCATATCCGAAACCTAACCGGCGACGGCCTGAGGTTGCGAACCGGTCTCATGTGCCGGTCGGAGGGTGTGTCGCCGCTGCCGTGCGGACGCCCACAGCACCGCCCCGCCCGCCCCCGCCGCCAGCACCGCGCACAGCGGCCACAACAGTCCGGGCGCGACGGAATACAGCGCTCCGCCCAGCGGCGGGCCGATGACGACCCCGCTGACGGAGATCCCCGCGTACAGGCTCTGGAACCGCCCCACGGCGTGTTCGGGCGCCTCGTCGGCGACGTAGGCGGTGGCGGTGGTCTTGTAGAGGATCTCGCCGAGGCTCAGCAGGACCATCATCGCCACGGCGCTCGCGATCCCGGCCCCGAGCAGCAGCGCGGCGTACCCGGCTCCGACCAGCACCAGCCCGGTGCCGATCACCGGCAGCGCCGGCCGCTCGCGCAGCGCGACCGCGGCGGGCAGCTCCAGCAGCAGGATCACCCCGCCGTTGAGGGCGATGACGAGCCCGAAGGCCCGCGGGTCCAGCCCGTGGTCGGTGAGGAAGACGGGGAAGGTGGAGTACTGCTGGCGGTAGACGACGTCGGTCACCAGGATGGCGCCGAGCAGCACCAGCAGGGCGGGCCGGGCCCGCAGTTCGGCGGCGAGTCCGCGGCCCCGACCCCCGTCCGGGGCCGCGGAGGTCTTGCGGGAGGCGCCGCGGGCGGGGACGACGCGGGCGGTCCAGAGGGCGAAGAGGAGCGTGCCGGCGCCGTCGGCGACGAACAGCCAGTCGTAGGAGAGCCCGGTCGCGACCAGGGCTCCCAGCGGCGGCCCGAGGGTGAATCCGCCGTTGGAGACGCAGCGGACGACGGCGAAGGCCTGGCGGCGGGCTCCCTCCGGGACGGTGACCGCGACCAGAGCGGAGTTGGCGGCACGGATCACGCCGGAGGCGTACTGGGCCAGGGGCAGCGCCGCCCACAGGAGCGGGGTGGGCAGCAGCGGGAGGACTCCCAGGGCCACGCCGCCCACGGTGGCCGCGACGAGGAGCACCCGGCGGTGGCCGAAGCGGTCCCCGTACCAGCCGCCGGTGAAGTTTCCGGCGACCAGGCCGATGCCGCCGATGCCGGTCACCAGGCCGGCCTGGGCGGCGCCGAGGCCGCGCGGTCCCGTCAGGTAGAGGAAGACGAAGACGAAGGTGAAGCTGACGACGGCGTTGACGAAGACCCCCGCAGCCAGCAGCCACACGACCCTCGGTATGTCCTTGAACCCCTGCAGCACACCCGTGCCCCCCACATCCGACGAGTAAGTTCCCTTTGGGAACTGACTATGTCAGCATGACAACCTCGGGTCAACGGACAAAGGAGCTCCCATGGCCCAGCGCACACACCTCGGCGACGCGGACTGCGCCATCGCCCAGGCCCTCGACGTGGTGGGCGACTGGTGGACGCTGCTGATCGTGCGCGACACCGCGCGCGGCCTGCACCGCTTCGACGAGCTCCAGCGCGAGCTGGGGATGTCCCGCAAGGTGCTGACGGAGCGGCTGAAGATGCTCGTCGACGCCGGGGTGCTGACGCGCGAGCCGTACCAGGAGCGCCCGGTGCGGCACGAGTACCGGCTGACCCCGCGCGGGCGGGGGCTGCTGCCGGTCCTGGTGGCCCTCCAGGACTGGGGAGACACCTGGGTCCTGGGAGAGGGAGAGATGACGGCGACGACCGACGAGGCCTCGCGGGAGGCGGAACGGGTGCATGCGCTGCGCGGCACGCGGGTGCCGGAGCTGCTGCTGCCGGACCGTTTCGGCGGGCTGAGCGACCCGGTGGCGGACACCCCGTTCACGGTCCTGTACTGCTTCCCGGGCGCGTACGCGCGCGCCGAGTCCTACCCGCCCGGCTGGGCCGGCATCCCGGGCGCCAAGGGCTGCACGTTCGAGTCGTGCACCTACCGCGACCAGCTCGCGGAGTTCACCGCGGCCGGCGCCACCGTGCACGGGGTGTCGTCCCAGCGCCCGGACGAGCAGGGGGAGTTCGCGGAGCAGGAGCGGCTGCGGTTCCCGCTCCTCTCGGACGCGGACCTCGCACTGACGGCGGCGCTGCGCCTGCCGACCTTCCGGGCGGCGGGCGTGACCCGGATCAAGCGCCTCACCCTGGTCGTGGACCGCGACCGCACGATCCGCGAGGTGTTCTACCCGATCCGGGACATCGAGGCGAGCGTGGCCGCGGCGCTGGCGACGGTCCGCTCCGCGGGTTAGCCGGGCTGCGGGTCAGCCGGGCCGCGCTCCGGGCCGGGCCGGCGAGGCCGGGCCGCCACGGCACGGAGCCCCGCCCCCGCCGGCGCAGCTCCGCGCCTAGGACGGCCGCAGCACCCGCCCCAGGACCTCGCGGGCGTACTCCTCGTCGTACGCGGCGTCCGTCAGCAGGACCTGGAGGCCGATGCCGTCCATGACCGCCACCAGCGCCCGCGCCGTCACCGGATCCGTTCGCGAGGCCAGCCCGGCGGACACGGCCTCGCACCACTGCGCCGCCACCGGCCGCAGCGCCGGGCGGCGCAGGGCCGCGAGGTAGAGCTCGTACTCCAGCTCGACCCGGCCCCGGTCCGCCGCCAGGAACTCCCCCAGCAGACGGGCCAGGGCCCGGGCGAGGTCCGCGTCGGGATCGGCCAGCGCCGGCGAGTCCGCCAGTGCCCGCGCGAAGCCCTCGTTGGCCTGGCGCAGGGCCGCGACCAGCAGATCGTCGAGGGTCTTGAAGTGGTACGTCGTCGACCCGAGCGGTACGTCGGCCTCCGCGGCCGCGCTGCGGTGGCTCAGCCCCGCGATGCCCTTGGCTTCCACCACCCGGATCGCGGCGTCGATGATCCGCTGCCGCCGGTCCGGGTCGTAGCGTCGCGCGCCGGAGGGCATCAGTGCGCTCCGCCGAGGTTCAGCAGGACCACCCCGCCGATCACCAGGGCGATCCCGGCGATCTTGGCGGCGGTGGCCGCCTCCCCCATGAACAGGATGCCGATGGCGGCGATGGCGGCGGTGCCCACGCCCGCCCATATGGCGTACGCCGTGCCGACCGACATCGACTTCAGTGTCTGCGCGAGCAGGGTGAAGGCGATGACGTACCCCAGCAGGGTGCCCAGCGAGGGCCACAGCTTCGTGAAACCGTCGCTGTACTTCATGGCGGTGGTTCCGGCGACCTCGGCGGCGATGGCCGCGGCAAGCAGTACGTAGGGCATGTGTACAAGGGTACACATCGATGCGTACACCTGTACACACAAGCGACCCGCCGCACGACCCGGGACTCCTGCGGCCCGCGGCGCTACCCTGTCCGCCTCCTGGGGAGACGAAGGGGCGGCCCGCGCATGGCGCAGCATTGGACCCATCAGGGCGGCGGCTGGCTGCCCCCGCGCTCTCCCCGGCCGGGGGTCATACCCCTGCGCCCGCTCTCACCGGGGGAGATCCTCGGCGGCGCCCTCGCCACCCTGCGCCGGTACGGCGGCCGCTTGGTCGGCGCCCTGCTCCTCGGCCAGCTCGGCGCGCTGCTGCTGGTCGCCGCCGTCGCCGGGGCGGCCACCCTCGCCTCCCTGACCCGTACCGCCGGCAGCCGGGCCTTCGTCTACGCCCTCTTCCCGGCCGTCGCCCTGTTCCTGCTGTTCAGCTGGGCCCTGGCCGGCGCCCTGGCCGCGGCCCTGCTCCGGCCGGCCGTGCTCGGGCGGCGCGTGGCGGTGCGCGAGCTGCTGCGCGCCGCCCTGCCCCGGACCCCCGCGGTGCTCGGCGCCCGGCTGCTGGCCCTGCTCGCCGCCGCCGGACCGGGCGCCGCCGCCTTCGCCGCCGGGCTGCCTCCGCTCGCGCTGCTCCCCCTGGCGCCGGTCGCCCTGTGGCTCGCCGTGCTCTTCGCCCTGGCGCCCACGGCCTCCGGGTACGAGGGACTCGGCCCCGTGGCGGCCCTGCGCCGGTCGGCCGGGCTGGTGCGAGGCGGCTGGTGGCGGACCCTGTGCGTCACGGCTCCGGCGGGCGTGCTCGCGCTGGGGGCCGCATACGTCCTCCTGCACTGGTTCGGCGCCCTGGGTGTGCTGCTCGCGCCGGCGCTGCTGCTGACCTTCCCCCAGGTGACCGTCGGCCTGCTCTACGCCGACCGGCGGCTCCGCCGTGAGCACCCCGCCGGGTCGCTCACGGCGGAGCCCCTGGTCACGGGTTCAGCGTGAACCAGGCCGCCCGCGCCTTCTTCCACTCGGCGTGCGTCAGGTCCTTGGCCTCGGTGCCGTCCCCGTAGAGGTCCGCGGACCCGCTGTCGGTGATCAGCTGCACCCGGGCTCCCGCGGCCGTCAGGTCGGGGACGTCCACGACGGCCTCCCAGCCGCCCGGGTCGGTGGTCGGCAGGTCGGCCCGCTTGACCGGGGCGTGACCGGCGACGCCGTCCCACTGGTAGAGCGCGTACGGGTCGGAGTTGTCGTCCGCGGCCCAGGAGCCGGCCAGGATCAGGTACTGCCCGGCCGCGTTCTTGCGGATGTCCCGGACGGAGAGTCCGCCGAGGTCCAGCTCGATGCCCGTCCCGAAGACCGCCTGGGCCCCGCTCGCCAGGACCTGGTCGAAGTTGGTGACCGGCACGATCAGGGCCTTGCCTCCCGGCACGGCCGGCGCCAGCGGGGCGCGGAAGCCCAGGTAGGCGGTGGTCGTGGAACCCGGCGCGAACTCCAGGCCCTCCACGTTGAATCCGTCGATCTGCTTCGGCGCCTCACCTGCGGCGGTGCCCGCCGCGAAGCCGTAGCGGTTGCCGTTCGCCCTGTCCCAGGCGACGAGGTCCTCGCGGAGCTTCTTGTACGAGCGCCCGTACGCCAGCTGCGTGCCCGTGCCGGACCCGCTCACCGTGGTGGTGAACACCGTGTTCCGGGGCGCCTTGTACTCGCCGTCCTTGTTGTTGCCGAGCGAGCCCGTCCAGTAGATGGTGTCGCCGATCCGGGTCGCCCCCTCGA
The DNA here is from genome assembly GCF_045160965.1 of Streptomyces sp. NBC_00207. Classification (NCBI taxonomy): domain Bacteria; kingdom Bacillati; phylum Actinomycetota; class Actinomycetes; order Kitasatosporales; family Streptomycetaceae; genus Streptomyces; species Streptomyces sp. NBC_00207. The sequence goes on from NZ_CP130715.1 coordinate 2,815,888, forward strand.
TGTCCACCTCCTTGCTGACGCCGAGCTGCGAGCTGAAGTCCCAGGTCTTCACCGGCGCGCCCGAGCGGGACCGGTCGTAGAGGCGCAGCACGTTGGACTCGTCGTCGGCCACCACCGCGTACCCGCCGCCCACGTCCACGGCGGCCGAGGCGTCCGCGGAGCCGGTGAAGTAACGCGCGTCGGCCGGGTTCTGCACGGCGGCGGATGCCGCGTAGTACAGCGCCCTGGTGGCGGTCTTCCCGCCCAGCCCGGTCACCTTGACGGTGAGGTTGGTGTAGCCGCGGCCGCGTGCGGCGACGGCCAGCTGCCGCACCGCCCCGGCGCCGGTGACGGTGACGTCCCCGGTCCCGGCGACCGAGGCCTTGCTCGACGCCGAGGCGCTGACCGTGAGGGCGGCGGCGTCGGCGCCGCTCTGGCCGACGGTGACGTTCACGACCGGGTCCCCGGTCGCCCCGACGGCCCCGGACAGGTAGGACGCGGACAGGGCGATCGTCGGCGTCCCGTACGTCACGGCCTGTGCGGGCGCGGTCAGCCCGACGATCAGCAGGGCGGCGGCGCCGGCTGTCCCGGCGGCGAAACGAACGGTCACAGAGGGTCCTCTCGTATGCGGCGCCACGTCGTGACGGCCGTCGAGAAGGTTCGGTGACGGTGGACAACTCCGGGTGCACGCCATCCGTCCGGCCGGAGAACAGCGTTCCGGAAAACCGAGAGGGCCCCCGGCACGCGTGTGCCGGGGGCCCTCCTGGGCGAGCTGGGGGTGATCAGACGTTGAAGCCGAGCGCGCGGAGCTGCTCACGACCGTCGTCCGTGATCTTGTCCGGGCCCCACGGCGGCATCCAGACCCAGTTGATCCGAAGCTCGTTGACGATGCCGTCCGTCGCCGACTTCGCCTGGTCCTCGATGACGTCCGTCAGCGGGCAGGCCGCCGAGGTCAGCGTCATGTCGAGGGTGGCGATGTTCGCGTCGTCGATGTGGATGCCGTAGATCAGGCCCAGATTGACGACGTCGATGCCCAGCTCGGGGTCGACCACGTCGTAGAGGGCCTCGCGGACCTCTTCCTCGGTGGCCGGCTTGATCGACGCCTCGGGCGTCGCGTTCTCGGTCATGCCGTCTTCCTCTCCGCGTCGCCCAGAGCCTGGGCGGTCGCGTCCTTCCACGCCATCCAACTCAGCAGAGCACACTTCACGCGAGCCGGGTACTTGGAGACGCCGACGAACGCGACCGCGTCCTCCAGCACGTCCTCCATGGCCTCGTCCGGCTCGATCTTGCCCTTGGACTGCATCATCTCCAGGAAGACAGCCTGGATCTTCTGCGCCTCGGCCAGTTCCTTGCCGACCAGCAGCTCATTGAGTACGGACGCGCTGGCCTGGCTGATGGAGCAGCCCTGGCCCTCGTACGAGACGTCGGTCAGCGTCTCGCCGTCGTACTTCACGCGCAGCGTGATCTCGTCGCCGCACGTCGGGTTGACGTGGTGCACCTCGGCGTCGCCGTCGCGCAGGCCACGCCCGTGCGGGTGCTTGTAGTGGTCCAGGATCAGTTCCTGGTACATCGAATCCAGCTTCACCGTGTCCTCGTCAGCCTCATCGTCGTCGACTCGTCGTCACCCGAAGAAGTTCCGTACGTGCTCCAGCCCGTCGATCAGTGCGTCGACCTCGGCCGGAGAGGAGTACAGGTAGAAAGACGCCCGCGTCGTCGCAGGAATTCCGTAGCGCAGGCAGACGGGGCGCGCGCAGTGGTGTCCCACGCGGACCGCGATGCCCTGCTCGTCCAGCACCTGGCCGACGTCGTGCGGGTGGATGTCGCCGAGGACGAAGGAGATCGCGGCGCCGCGGTCCTCGGCCGTGGTGGGGCCGATGATCCGCAGGTCGGGCACCTCGGCGAGGCGCTTGATCGCGTACTCGGTGATCGCGTGCTCGTGCGCGGCGATCTTGTCCATGCCGATCGCGGACAGGTAGTCCACGGCCGCGCCGAGGCCGACGGCCTGGGCGATCGGGGGCGTACCGGCCTCGAACTTGTGGGGCGCCGGGGCGTACGTCGAGGCGTGCATCGACACGGTCTCGATCATCTCGCCGCCGCCGAGGAACGGCGGCAGGTCTTCCAGGAGCTCCTGGCGGCCCCAGAGGACGCCGATGCCGGTCGGGCCGCACATCTTGTGGCCGGTGAAGGCCACGAAGTCGGCGCCGAGCGCCTGTACGTCCAGCGGCATGTGCGGGGCGGCCTGGGAGGCGTCGATCAGCACCAGGGCGCCGACGTCCTGGGCGCGCCGGACGATCGCCTCGACCGGGTTGACCGTGCCCATGATGTTGGAGACCAGCGTGAAGGAGACGATCTTCGTCTTCTCCGTGATGACCTCTTCGATGTTGGACAGGTCGAGCCGGCCGTCGTCGGTGAGGCCGAACCACTTCAGCTTCGCGCCGGTGCGCTGCGAGAGCAGCTGCCACGGGACGATGTTGGAGTGGTGCTCCATCTCCGTGATGGCGATCTCGGTCTCGCGGTCGACCCGGTAGGGCTCGTCCGCCCAGCCGAGCATGTTCGCGACCAGGTTGAGCGACTCCGAGGCGTTCTTGGTGAAGATCACCTCGTCGCGGCTCGGGGCGTTGATGAAGGCGGCGACCTTGTCGCGAGCGCCCTCGTACAGCGCCGTGGCCTCCTCGGCGAGCACGTGCACGCCACGGTGGACGTTGGCGTTGTGCTGCTCGTAGTACTCGTTCAGCGCATCGAGCACCTGGCGCGGCTTCTGCGAGGTCGCCGCGTTGTCCAGGTAAACGATCTTCTTCCCGTCGTGGACCACACGATCCAGCAGGGGGAAGTCCTTGCGGATCGCCTCGATGTCGAGGAGGCCAGGCAGCTGTGTCACGCGGTCGCGCCACCCTTCACGTACTTGTCGTAACCCTCGGCCTCCAGCTGGTCGGCGAGCTCGGCGCCACCGGACTCGGCGATACGGCCGTTCGCGAACACGTGCACGAAGTCGGGCTTGATGTAGCGCAGGATGCGCGTGTAGTGGGTGATCAGCAGGGTGCCGACCTCGCCGCTCTCGCGGACGCGGTTGACGCCCTCCGAGACGATGCGCAGCGCGTCGACGTCGAGGCCGGAGTCGGTCTCGTCGAGGATCGCGATCTTCGGCTTGAGGAGCTCGAGCTGCAGGATCTCGTGGCGCTTCTTCTCACCGCCGGAGAAGCCCTCGTTGACGTTGCGGTCGGCGAAGGCCGGGTCCATGGAGAGCTGCTCCATCGCGGACTTGACCTCCTTCACCCAGGTGCGCAGCTTCGGGGCCTCGCCGCGGATGGCGGTGGCCGAGGTGCGCAGGAAGTTGGAGACCGAGACGCCGGGGACCTCGACCGGGTACTGCATCGCGAGGAAGACGCCGGCGCGCGCGCGCTCGTCGACGGACATCTCCAGGACGTCCTCGCCGTCGAGGGTCACGGTGCCACCGGTGACGGTGTACTTCGGGTGACCGGCGAGCGAGTACGCGAGGGTGGACTTGCCGGAGCCGTTCGGACCCATGATGGCGTGCGTCTCACCCTGCTTGACGGTGAGGTCGACGCCCTTGAGGATCTCGCGGGCGCCGTTCTCGGCCTCGACGGAGACGTGCAGGTCGTGGATTTCAAGCGTTGCCATGGATACCTCAGGACTCCTGGGTGAGGGAGACGAGCACGTCGTCCCCTTCGATCTTTACGGGGTATACGGGTACGGGGCGCGTCGCGGGCAGACCGGAGGGCTTGCCGGTGCGCAGGTCGAAGGCCGACCCGTGCAGCCAGCACTCGATCATGCAGTCCTCGACCTCGCCCTCCGAGAGCGAGACGTTCGCGTGCGAGCAGATGTCGTTGATCGCGAACACCTCCCCGTCGGTGGAGACGATGGACACCGGCGTGCCGTCGAGTTCCACCCTCTTCGGGGTGTTCTCCTCCAGCTCGCTCAGCGTGCAGGCCTTGACGTAATTCATCAGACGGAACCCTGGAGCTCGGTCTCGATCTTCGAGAGCAGACGCTCCTCGATGTCCGGGACACCGATCTGCTGGACGAGCTCGGCGAAGAAGCCGCGGACGACCAGACGGCGGGCCTCGTCGGCCGGGATGCCACGGGCCTGCAGGTAGAAGAGCTGCTCGTCGTCGAAGCGACCGGTCGCCGAGGCGTGGCCGGCGCCGACGATCTCGCCGGTCTCGATCTCCAGGTTCGGCACCGAGTCGACCCGCGCACCGTCCGTGAGGACGAGGTTGCGGTTCATCTCGTAGGTGTCGGTGCCCTCGGCGGTCTTCTCGATGAGCACGTCACCGATCCAGACCGCGTGGGCGTCCTGGCCCTGGAGCGCGCCCTTGTAGACCACGTTCGACTTGCAGTGCGGCGCGACGTGGTTGACCAGGAGGCGGTGCTCCTGGTGCTGGCCGGCGTCCGTGAAGTACAGGCCGAACAGCTCGGCCTCTCCGCCGGGGCCGGCGTAGGTGATGCGCGGGTGGATGCGGACGACGTCGCCGCCGAAGGTGACCACGATCGACTTGAAGGTCGCGTCGCGGCCGATCAGCGTGTTGTGCTGCGAGCAGTGGACGGCGGTGTCGTCCCAGTCCTGCACCGAGACGACCGTGAGCTTGGCGCCGTCGCCGACCAGGAAGTCGACGTTGGCGGCGCGCACGGCGTCACCGGTGTGGTCGATGACGATGACGGCCTCGGCGAAGGCCTGCACGTCGAAGACGGTGTGCCCGAAGGTGGTGCCGCCCTCGCCGTGCAGCGTGAGGCGCACCGGCTCGGTCAGGACGGCCTCCTTGGGCACGGTGACGACCGTGGCCTTGGCGAAGGACGAGAACGCCTGGGCGGCGATCCGGTCCACGGGGGTGCCGGCCTTGCCGATGCGCGCGTCGCCGCGCTCCACCGACTCGACCGTGACGCCCTCGGGCGCGTCGATCTGGGCCTTGATGGCGCCGTCGGCGACCGCGGTGCCGTCGTGGAGACCACGCAGGCGGGCCAGCGGGGTGAAGCGCCACTCCTCCTCGCGGCCGTGGGGCACGGGGAAGTCCGCCACGTCGAAGGACGGGGGGGCACTCATCCGGGTGGCGACGGTGGACTCGGCGGCCACCGCGATCGCGCCGGCGGTGGTCGAACCCGCCGGAATGTTCTGAGCCTCAGCCATGGCTGTCTTCGTGCTCTCTTCCTACGTCAAAGAATGTCTGCGGGACTCGGGCGGCCGGGACTAGCCGACCGAACCCTCCATCTGCAGCTCGATCAGCCGGTTCAGCTCCAGGGCGTACTCCATGGGCAACTCACGCGCGATGGGCTCGACGAAGCCGCGCACGATCATGGCCATCGCCTCGAACTCCGTCAGACCGCGGCTCATCAGGTAGAAGAGCTGGTCGTCGGAGACCTTGGAGACGGTGGCCTCGTGGCCCATGGAGACGTCGTCCTCACGGACGTCCACGTACGGGTACGTGTCCGAGCGGGAGATGGTGTCGACGAGGAGCGCGTCGCACAGCACGTTGGACTTCGAGCCGTGGGCACCCTCGCCGATCTCGACCAGGCCTCGGTACGAGGTGCGGCCGCCGCCCCGGGCCACCGACTTGGAGACGATGTTCGAGGAGGTGTTCGGCGCCATGTGGACCATCTTGGAGCCGGCGTCCTGGTGCTGGCCCTCGCCCGCGAAGGCGATGGAGAGGGTCTCGCCCTTGGCGTGCTCGCCCATCAGGTAGACGGCCGGGTACTTCATGGTGACCTTGGAACCGATGTTGCCGTCGATCCACTCCATGGTCGCGCCCTCGTACGCCACGGCGCGCTTGGTGACCAGGTTGTAGACGTTGTTCGACCAGTTCTGGATCGTCGTGTAGCGGCAGCGGCCGCCCTTCTTGACGATGATCTCGACGACGGCGCTGTGCAGCGAGTCCGAGGAGTAGATCGGGGCGGTGCAGCCCTCGACGTAGTGGACGTAGGCGTCCTCGTCGACGATGATCAGCGTCCGCTCGAACTGGCCCATGTTCTCCGTGTTGATGCGGAAGTAGGCCTGGAGCGGGATGTCGACCTTCACGCCCTTGGGGACGTAGATGAAGGAGCCGCCGGACCACACCGCGGTGTTCAGCGACGCGAACTTGTTGTCGCCGACCGGGATGACCGTGCCGAAGTACTCCTGGAAGAGCTCCGGGTGCTCCTTGAGCGCGGTGTCCGTGTCGAGGAAGATGACGCCCTGCTCCTCCAGGTCCTCACGGATCTGGTGGTAGACGACCTCGGACTCGTACTGGGCCGCGACACCGGCGACGAGGCGCTGCTTCTCCGCCTCCGGGATGCCGAGCTTGTCGTACGTGTTCTTGATGTCCTCCGGCAGGTCCTCCCACGAAGCGGCCTGCTTCTCGGTGGAACGCACGAAGTACTTGATGTTGTCGAAGTCGATGCCCGAGAGGTCGGAACCCCAGTTCGGCATGGGCTTCTTGTCGAACAGCTTCAGGCCCTTGAGGCGGAGCTTCAGCATCCACTCCGGCTCGGACTTCTTCGCCGAGATGTCGCGGACGACATCCTCGGACAGACCCCGCTTGGCAGCGGCACCGGCCGCGTCGGAGTCGGCCCAGCCGTATTCGTAGGTGCCCAGGCCATCGAGCTCAGGGTGAGCAGTCTCCGTGGTCATGCGGGGTTCCTCCCGGCCGTACTTGCAGATACTGATGTGTCGGTCTGTGTGGTGCTCGCGCTGCGCGGAATGAACGTGGTGCACACTCCGTCGCCGTGGGCGATGGTGGCGAGGCGCTGCACATGCGTCCCGAGCAGGCGTGAGAAGACCTCGGTCTCCGCCTCGCAGAGCTGCGGGAACTGCTCGGCCACATGGGCGACCGGGCAGTGGTGCTGGCAGAGCTGCTCACCGCTGTGCGGACCGGGAGCGCTCTTCGCCGTAGCAGCGTACCCGTCTGCGGTCAACGCCTTGGCCAGGGCCTCCGTGCGGTCCCCGGGAGCAGCCGCCTCCATTGCTTCCCGGTAGGCGCGCGCCTGCGTCTCCATCCGCGACCTGGCGAAGGCGGCGACGGCCGCCTCGCCCTGCTCGCCGCCGCCGACCGACTGCGCGATCCAGCGCAGGGCGTCCGCGGCGAGCGTGTCGTAGGACTGGTCGAAGGCGTCGCGGCCGCAGTCGGTGAGCGCGAAGACCTTGGCGGGCCGACCCCGGGTACGCGCACCGTACACACGCTGCTCACGGGGTTCGACCACGTCGTCGGTGACGAGCGTGTCGAGGTGGCGGCGGACGGCGGCCTGGGTGAGGCCGAGACGCTGGGCGAGGTCGGCGACGGTGGACGGACCGTGGTCCAGGATCGAGCGCGCCACTCGGTTGCGGGTTGACCGCTCCCCGGTGGCGAGCTCCCCCTGGGGGGTCTCGATCTGCCGTTCGCCGTATTTCACAACGCCATTGTTGCGTAATTAGTCGAGCCCCGACAAGCCGTGACGGATGCCACTCCTGGTGGCCTCCATCACTAAGGGTTACCTAATCTATCGACGCAGAGTTATTTGGAGGGAGGCATTCCGCCCTCTCCCCGACCGGCTCCGGAACGCCGGTACACGGCTCCCACCAGCACACCTCCGCCCGTGACGTTTCCCGGGGAGGTGAACATCAAGTTCCGGAAAAGATCACGGAAAGCGGCCGGGCCGTCCGGGACGGCGGACCGAAAAGAACCCCTCTTCACTACGCCGCGGTCGTGAATAAGCGGCCCGCACACCCTCCACCGGGGTCCGCAGCCCCCCGACCCCGGGGCCCGTGGACCCTCCCCCGGCTCCGTAGACTCACCCTTCATGAGCAACGACCCCGCCGTGGAGATCCGCGGACTGGTGAAGCGGTACGGCACCAAGACCGCGGTGGACGGCCTGGACCTCACCGTCCGCACGGCCTCCGTCACGGCGGTCCTCGGTCCCAACGGCGCGGGCAAGACGACCACGGTGGAGACCTGCGAGGGCTACCACCGCCCCGACGCCGGCACCGTCCGCGTCCTCGGCCTCGACCCGGTCGCCCAGGCCGGGGCGCTGCGCCCGCGGATCGGTGTGATGCTCCAGTCCGGAGGCGTCTACTCCGGGGCCCGCGCGGTCGAGATGCTGCGCCACATGGCCAAGCTGTACGCCGACCCGCTCGACGTCGACACCCTGGTGGAACGCCTCGGACTCGGCGGCTGCGGCCGCACCGCCTACCGCCGGCTCTCCGGCGGCCAGCAGCAGCGCCTGGCCCTGGCCATGGCCGTCGTGGGCCGCCCCGAGCTGGTCTTCCTGGACGAGCCCACCGCCGGACTGGACCCGCAGGCCCGCCGCGCGACCTGGGACCTCGTACGCGAGCTGCGCACCGACGGGGTCACCGTCGTCCTCACCACCCACCACATGGACGAGGCCGAGCAGCTCTCGGACGAGGTCGCCATCGTGGACGCGGGCCGGGTCATCGCCCACGGCAGCCCCGAGCAGCTCTGCCGGGGCGGCGCCGAGAACACCCTGCGCTTCACCGGCCGCCCCTCCCTCGACCTCGCCTCGCTGCTGAAGGCGCTGCCCGACGGCACCCAGGCCGCCGAGCTGCTCCCGGGCACCTACCGGGTCACCGGCGACGTCCACCCGCAGCTGCTGGCCACCGTCGCCTCCTGGTGCGCGCAGCACGGCGTGATGCCGGACAGCCTCACGGTGGAGCGGCACACCCTCGAAGACGTGTTCCTCGAACTGACCGGTAAGGAGCTGCGCGCATGAGCGCCGGTACGTTCACCCCCCATCCGGGGGCCGCGCCCGTGTCCCGCATGATCCTCGCGCAGACGGCTCTGGAGACCCGGATGCTGCTGCGCAACGGGGAGCAGCTGCTGCTCACCGTGATCATCCCGGCGCTGCTGCTGACCCTGTTCTCCGCCGTCGACATCATCACCGTGCCCGTCGAGGAAGGGGGCTCCGGGAAGTCCGTGGACTTCCTCGCCCCCGGCATCCTGGCGCTCGCCGTGATGTCCACCGCCTTCACGGGCCAGGCCATCGCCACCGGCTTCGACCGCCGCTACGGGATCCTCAAGCGGCTCGGGGCCTCCCCGCTGCCGCGCTGGGCCCTGATGGCCGCCAAGACCCTGTCGGTGCTGGTCACCGAGGTACTGCAGATCGCCCTGCTGACGGTGATCGCCCTCGCCCTGGGCTGGTCCCCGCACGGGAACCCGCTGTCGGTCGCCGCGCTGATCCTGCTCGGCACGGCCGCCTTCTCCGGGCTGGGACTGCTGATGGCGGGCACCCTCAAGGCCGAGATGACCCTGGCCGCCGCCAACCTGGTCTTCCTGCTGCTGCTCGTCGGCGGCGGGGTGATCGTCCCCATGGAGAAGTTCCCGGAGGCGGTGCAGTCCGTCCTGGGGCTGCTGCCCATCTCGGCCCTCTCCGACGGTCTGCGCGAGGTGCTCCAGCACGGGGCCGCGCTGCCGTGGGGCGACGCCGCCGTGCTCGCCGGCTGGGCCGTACTCGGTCTGGGCGCCGCCGCGCGGCTCTTCCGCTGGGAATGAAACCCTTCCCCTCCCGCTGAGATTGCCGCGAGGATGGGCGCCTCCACACATGAAGCCGGGGGGCGGACATGGTGCAGCGGGAGGCCGTACTTCGGCTGGACGAGCAGTGGGCACAGGTGCGGTCGGGGGCGGCGCACGCGGGACCGGAGGAGCGCGAACGGCTCCTCGACGAGCTCATCGGCGCCCTGCGCGCCCTCACGGACGACCCGCAGTGCACCGCGCTGCTCGGGCTCCGGCTCGCCGACCGGGCCGCCCTGCGGTTCGCCACGGGGGACCGGGCGGGTGCGCTGGCCACGATCGAGGAGGGGCTGCGCAGCTCCGAGCGCGCGGCCCGGCACTCCGCCGAGTTCGCCCGCTGGTACGCCCGCGGGCTGATCAACCACGGGGTGTGGCTGGCCTGGCCGCTGAGCGACGAGGCCCGGCTGCCGAAGCACCCGCTGGGCCCGGCCGCCACCGAGGGTCCGAGCGCCATGGAGCGGGCGGCCGGTGAGCGCGCCCGTGATCTGACCCGGACCGCGGTGGAGGTGTGGGCGGGCCTGGACCAGCACGATCCGGTCAACCGTCGGGGCCTCGCCCAGGCCAAGGTGTTCCTCGGCGACCGCCTCGCCGAGCTGGGCTTCGCCGAGGACGCGGTGGCCTGGGCCGTGGACGCGGAGTCCGACTTCCGGCAGCTGCTGCTCGCGGATCCCGGCGCCGAGGAGTCGGAGGAGGCCGAGGAGGCCCTCGACCACATCGGCCGCCAGCTGGAACTGCGGCTGCGCTTCCTGGCCTTCGAGTCCCTGGTCGGCCTGCGCGCACGGAGGCTGATGCCCGAACGGCTGCTGCCGCAGGCCGTGGTGGCCGCCCGCATCCAGGGCGTGGAGGAGTCCGAGGTTGCGGCCCGGCTGCGCCTCGACCCCGAACAGGTGCGGACGATGCTGGAGGTCACACCCTGGCTCGCGGTGTGGCGCGTCGAGGTGCGCGGCCCTGACGGGCTGTGGCACATACTCCCCCATCCATGGCACAGCGCCACAGAGGTGAGGAACCGGACAGCCGAGGATGTAGCGGGCGAATTGATACGGGGGTTCACGGGATCGGCGGACTACCCGGGCGACGGCGTCCCTTGGCGCATCCGAGTGTGGTGGCACGAGGAGGGCGACCCGGCCGGGGCGAGGTTCCGGCTGGTCGCGGGCCCCGACGCCCCCACGGCCACCCCCTCGTGAAACTTTGCACAAGGCGCCGCCTACGATAGGTGCCGTGTTGAACCCCTTCGCTTACATCGCCGACCGCTGGACTCCGTCACCCCGGATCGTCCGGCGCGCGGCACTCGCCGCCCTCGTCATGAGCGTGGCCATTGTCGTCACCGGCGGCGCGGTGCGGCTGACCGGATCCGGTCTCGGCTGCGACACCTGGCCCAAGTGCACCGACGACAGCCTGATCGCGACGCAGGCCCAGGGCTTCCACGGCGCCATCGAGTTCGGCAACCGGATGCTGACGTACGTCCTCAGCGCGGCCGTCGGCTGGATCATCCTCGCGGCGCGCTCGGCCAAGCCCTGGCGCCACTCGCTGACGCAGCTCGGCTGGGTCCAGTTCGTCGTCGTGATGGCCAACGCCGTGCTCGGCGGCATCACCGTCATGACGGGCCTCAACCCGTACAGCGTGGCGGGGCACTTCCTGCTCGCCACCGCGCTCATCGCGGTGACGACCGTCACCTGGCAGCGCACCGGCGAGGGCGACACCGCCCCCCGCCCGCGCGTGCCGGGCCCGGTGCGGAAGCTGTCGTGGGCGCTGATCGTCACCACCCTCGTGCTGATCGCGGCGGGCACGGTGGTCACCGGTTCCGGACCGCACGCCGGCGACAGCAGCGAGATCCGGCGGATGCCGTTCGACTGGACGGCCACCGCCCACGTGCACGCCGTCGCCGCCTGGCTGGTGTGCGCCCTGGCCGTCGCGATGTGGCTGGTGCTGCGCGTGGTCGACGCCCCCGTCGACACCCGGGCGCGCGCCCGCGACCTGCTGATCGTGCTGCTCGCCCAGGGCGGCATCGGCTACGTGCAGTTCTTCACCGACCTGCCCGAGCTCCTCGTCGCCGCGCACATGCTGGGCTCCTGCCTGGTGTGGATCGCCGTGCTCCGGGTCGCGCTGAGCCTGCGCGAGCGGCCGTCCGAGCAGGCGGGGATCCCGGCCCAGGGCGACCCGCAGCTCTCCGCCGTCTGAGCCGTGCGGGCTTGAGGGACGCGGGCCGGGGGGTGCGTGGACCGGGGGGCCGCGTGCGCCGGGCGCGCGTGCGCTAAGGGCCGTCCAGTCGGTAGACGCGGCGGGCGTTGCCCGCCGCGACCATGGCGGCCACGCGCTCCGCGTCGCGCCAGGACCAGGACCCCTCCGCGACCCAGCCGCCCAGCACCCGGCCCAGCGCCTCCCGGAACACCAGGGCGCCCACCGCGTGCAGTTCCGGCAGCCGCCGGCCGCCGCTGGAGAAGAGCAGTTTCCCGAACGGCGCGAGTTCCAGCAGCTCGGCCAGGACCGCCGCGGCCCCCGCCCCGGTCCGCCCGAGGGCCGGCCCGGTGTCGGCGTAGACGTGCGGGAAGGCCGCCGCGAGCCGCGCCGCGTGCCGGTGGTGGTGCGGATGTCCGCCGAGCAGCACCAGCCGTGCGCCCAGGCCCGCGGTGGCCCGTACGAACTCCGTCAGCGGCGCCGGATCGGCCGCGTCCGTGTGCAGCTGGAGCGGCAGCCCGGACGACACCGCGCTCCACAACAGGTGCCGCAGGAGTACGGGGTCCCGTACGGCCCCGCCCCTGGACCGCCCGGCCAGCCACCGTCCGGCCGCCCCGCGCACCTCGCCCGGACCGGGCGGCTCGGGCGCGAGGGCCGGGGCGCCCTCGCCGTCGAAGGCGGCCGCGCAGGTGAAGGCCGCGGCCCCGGCGGCGGCGTGGTGGACGGCCTCGGCGAGATTGGCGAGGAAGGCGGACACCGTGCCGGAGGTGTCGGCGACCTGCTCGGCCAGTAACTCCAGCCGGACCGATTCGAAGGCCTCGGCGTCCCCGGCGAGAGCCAGCTCCTTGGGCCCGGTGAGGTCCCCGGCCACCCCGGTGTCGACCAGGTAGGCGGCGACCCCGGACCCCCTGAGCAGCCGCCGCGCGGTCTCGGCCGCGCCCAGCTCGCGCCGCCGGGCCAGATAGCGGGCGGGGGCGGCGTGCGGCTCCAGGCCCAGCAGCGGCGAGCACCAGCGGCGCACCGCGAAACCGGTCTGGGTGTCGAAGAAGGTGGTGCCCGCGGCAGGCGGGCCTGCCGAGCGGACCAGCTCGGCCTCGAAGGTGCCCAGGCCCAGCTCCGTACGGAGTACTCCGTGGCAGTACTGGTCCACCAGGGGCGGCGTTTCGATCATCCGGGCATCCCGTTGCGGACGTGAGGAAGGGGCTTCCACACGTCCTAACGGGTGAGCGGGGTGTGAGGTGTTGCTCGCGCTGTTGACCGAGAACCTAGTTCTCGTGTCCGCCGAGCTGGATGCCGGCCATCCGCGTCCACTCGTACGGGCCGGTGCGCACGCGCGCCGCGAACTCCCCGTCGAACTCTTCGTGGAGGGTCAGCCCGGCCTTCTCGGCGGCGAGCTGCGCCACCGCGAAGGTCGGCGCCACCAGGTCGCCCCAGCCGCCGTCCGAACCCACGAGCACGATCCGGGTGCCGGCCTGGCCGATGTGGGCGAGCTGGCCCTCGGCGCCGCCGTGCTGCTTGGCGAAGGCGCCGATCTGCTTGGCGAGCTTCGCCGCCGTACGGTCCTGCTTCTTGTCCGCGGCGCCTGCGGTGTCCGCTGCGCCTGCGGTCTCTGCGGTGTCTCCCATGGAAGGCATGCTACCGGCGAGTAATCAACGGAGGAAGGGATCCACGGCCACCGCCACGAACAGCAGCGACACGTAGGTGATCGACCAGTGGAACAGGCGCATCTCCTTGAGCTTCACGCCCGTCACGCCCGCCTTGGCGCGTGCGTGCAGCGCGTGCGCCTCCCACAGCCACCAGCCGCCCGCCGCCAGCGCGACCGCGGTGTAGAACCAGCCGGTGTACCCCAGCGGGGTCAGCAGCAGCGAGACCGCCACCATCACCCAGCTGTAGAGGACGATCTGGCGCGCCACGGCCTTGTTGCCCGCAACGACGGGGAGCATCGGCACGCCGGCCCGGGCGTAGTCGTCCTTCACCTTCATCGACAGCGGCCAGTAGTGCGGCGGCGTCCAGAAGAAGATGACGAGGAAGAGGATGACCGCGGCCCAGGAGAGCTCGTTCGTCACCGCGGACCAGCCGATGAGCACCGGCATGCAGCCCGCGATGCCGCCCCAGACGATGTTCTGCGCGGTGCGCCGCTTCAGCAGCATCGTGTAGACCACGACGTAGAAGAGGAGCGCGCCGAGCGACAGGGCCGCCGAGAGCCAGTTGACGAGCAGGCCGAAGAACAGGGTGGAGACCACCGCGAGGGTGAGGCCGAAGGCCAGGCACTCCCGCGGGCTGACCATGCCGGTCACCAGCGGGCGCTGCGAGGTCCGGTCCATCAGCGCGTCGATGTCGCGGTCGATGTACATGTTCAGCGCGTTGGCGCCGCCCGCGGACAAGTAGCCGCCGAAGCAGGTCACGAGGACCAGCCACAGGGACGGCACGCCCTGCTCGGCAAGGAACATCACCGGCACTGTGGTGATCAGCAGAAGTTCGATGATCCGCGGCTTGGTCAATGCCACGAAAGCCATGACGCGGGTCCCGAACGGCCGGTGACCGGGGCTCGTCCCGAGCACCGCCGCTGGACGGGATTCGACGGCCGTCACGCACACCCCTGAGAGAGAATCCAGCAAGCTCCGACTCAGGCCATTCATGACATGAAGGCCCGGTTAAGGCTTGCGCGTACCACGCCACTGTAGACGTTGCGCTTACGTCGCCCGGCGCCGGGGTCGCCTCGTGTTGGGCCGATCGGACCGTGCATACCTACGGGGGACGCCGCGGTCCGGGCTCCCGTGCGCGGGTGAACACACGTCGGCGGCGCGGTGACGGACTGCCTGCACTCGAATAGCTGCACGCCGTTGCGGGGGTAGGCTCGGAATCGCGCCGGTGCACCGTTCGTCACCGGGATTCATACATGTGGAGAGGAGCCCTGACCCACGGTGAGCACCAAGCCGACCACCACAGAGCTCGAGTGGACCGAACTGGACCAGCGGGCCGTCGACACCGCCCGCATCCTGGCCGCTGACGCGGTCCAGAAGGTCGGAAACGGCCACCCCGGTACGGCGATGAGCCTGGCCCCCGCCGCGTACACCCTCTTCCAGAAGGTGATGCGGCACGACCCGGCGGACCCCGAGTGGGTGGGCCGCGACCGCTTCGTGCTCTCCGCGGGGCACTCGTCCCTGACGCTCTACACCCAGCTGTACCTCGGCGGGTTCGGGCTCGAGCTGGACGACCTGAAGGCGTTCCGCACCTGGGGCTCGAAGACCCCCGGTCACCCGGAGTACGGCCACACGGCCGGCGTGGAGACCACCACCGGCCCCCTCGGCCAGGGTGTCGCCAACGCGGTGGGCATGGCCATGGCCGCCCGCTACGAGCGCGGCCTGTTCGACCCAGAGGCCGCCCCGGGCACCTCTCCGTTCGACCACATGGTCTACGCGATCGCGGGCGACGGCTGCCTCCAGGAGGGCATCTCCCACGAGGCGTCCGCGCTGGCCGGCCACCAGAAGCTCGGCAACCTCGTACTGCTGTGGGACGACAACCACATCTCCATCGAGGGTGACACGGAGACGGCCGTCTCCGAGGACACCATCAAGCGCTACGAGGCGTACGGCTGGCACGTCCAGCGCGTCGCGCAGCAGGAGAACGGCGACCTCGACCCGAAGGCGCTGTTCGCCGCCCTCCAGGCCGCCAAGGCCGAGACCGGGCGCCCGTCCTTCATCGCGGCCCGCTCGATCATCGCCTGGCCGGCCCCCCACGCCCAGAACACCGAGGCCGCCCACGGCTCCGCGCTCGGCGACGACGAGGTCGCGGCCACCAAGCGCGTCCTCGGCTTCGACCCGGAGCAGACCTTCGAGGTCGCCGACGAGGTCATCGCGCACACCCGCAAGGCCCTCGACCGCGGCCGCGAGGCCAAGGCCGCCTGGGAGAAGGACTTCTCCGCCTGGCGCACCGCCAACCCGGAGCACGCCGCGTCGTTCGACCGCATCAACGCCAACGAGCTGCCCGCGGGCTGGGAGGACGAGCTCCCCGTCTTCGAGGCCGGCAAGGGCGTCGCCACCCGCGCCGCATCCGGCAAGGTTCTCCAGGCCCTCGGCGCGGTCATCCCGGAGCTGTGGGGCGGCTCGGCCGACCTGGCCGGCTCCAACAACACCACCATCGACAAGAACTCCTCGTTCCTGCCGAAGGACAACCCGCTGCCGGAGGCCGACCCGTACGGCCGCACCCTCCACTTCGGCATCCGCGAGCACGCCATGGCCGCGGCCATGAACGGCATCGCCCTGCACGGCCACACCCGTGTCTACGGCGGCACCTTCCTGGTGTTCTCCGACTACATGCGCAACGCCGTGCGCCTGTCGTCCCTGATGCACCTGCCGGTGACCTACGTGTGGACGCACGACTCCATCGGCCTCGGCGAGGACGGCCCGACCCACCAGCCGGTCGAGCACCTGGCCTCGCTGCGCGCCATCCCGGGCCTGAACGTCGTCCGCCCGGCCGACGCCAACGAGACCGCGATCGCCTGGCGCGAGATCCTCAAGCGCCACA
The DNA here is from genome assembly GCF_045160965.1 of Streptomyces sp. NBC_00207. Taxonomy (NCBI): domain Bacteria; kingdom Bacillati; phylum Actinomycetota; class Actinomycetes; order Kitasatosporales; family Streptomycetaceae; genus Streptomyces; species Streptomyces sp. NBC_00207. The sequence continues at coordinate 2,832,056 of NZ_CP130715.1, forward strand.
CCAAGGTGTTCGGCAAGGGCGCCCCGCACGGTCTGGCCCTCACCCGCCAGGGCGTGCCGACCTACGAGCGCAACGAGGACGCCGCCAAGGGCGGGTACGTGCTCTTCGAGGCCGAGGGCGGTCCCGCCCAGGTCGTGCTCATCGGCACCGGCTCCGAGGTCCACCTCGCCGTCGAGGCCCGCGAGCAGCTCCAGGCCGAGGGCATCCCGGCCCGGGTGGTCTCCATGCCGTCCGTCGAGTGGTTCGAGGAGCAGCCGCAGGAGTACAAGGACAGCGTCCTGCCCTCCTCGGTGAAGGCCCGCGTCGCGGTCGAGGCCGGCATCGGCCTGACCTGGCACCGGTACGTCGGCGACGCCGGCCGCATCGTGTCGCTGGAGCACTTCGGCGCCTCCGCCGACGCGAAGGTGCTGTTCCGCGAGTTCGGCTTCACCGCCGAGGCCGTGACCGCCGCCGCCAAGGACTCCCTCGCCGCCGCCGCGCGCTGACGCCGGTCCAGAACCAAGTAGGAGATGTAATCCCATGACAGACGCACTCAAGCGCCTCTCCGACGAAGGCGTGGCGATCTGGCTGGACGACCTGTCCCGCAAGCGCATCACGTCCGGCAACCTGGCCGAGCTCATCGACCAGTCGCACGTGGTCGGTGTCACCACCAACCCGGCGATCTTCCAGAAGGCGATCAGCGGCGGCGAGGGCTACGAGCAGCAGCTCACCGACCTCGCGACCCGCAAGGTCACCGTGGAGGAGGCCCTGCGCATGATCACCACGGCGGACGTCCGCGACGCCGCCGACATCCTGCGCCCGGTCTACGACCGCACCGACGGCCAGGACGGCCGCGTGTCGATCGAGGTCGACCCGCGCCTGGCGCACAACACGCCCGCGACCGTCGCCGAGGCCAAGCAGCTGGCCTGGCTGGTGGACCGCCCGAACACGCTCATCAAGATCCCGGCGACCAAGGCCGGCCTGCCGGCGATCACCGAGGTCATCGGCAAGGGCATCAGCGTCAACGTCACGCTGATCTTCTCGCTGGAGCGCTACCGCGAGGTCATGGACGCGTACCTGGCGGGCCTGGAGAAGGCCAAGGCCGCGGGCCTGGACCTGTCCCTGATCCACTCGGTCGCCTCCTTCTTCGTGTCCCGCGTGGACAGCGAGATCGACAAGCGCCTGGACGCGGTGGGCACCGACGAGGCGAAGGCCCTCAAGGGCAAGGCGGCGCTCGCCAACGCCCGTCTGGCCTACGAGGCGTACGAGGAGGTCTTCTCCTCGGACCGCTGGAACGCCCTGGAGCGCGTCGGAGCCAACAAGCAGCGTCCGCTGTGGGCCTCGACCGGCGTCAAGGACCCGGCGTACAAGGACACCCTGTACGTGGACGACCTGGTCGCCCCGAACACGGTGAACACCATGCCGGAGGCCACCCTGGAGGCCACCGCCGACCACGGGCAGATCACGGGTGACACCGTGCGCGGCTCCTACGAGCAGGCCCGTGCCGAGCTCGACGCGGTCGCGAAGCTGGGCATTTCGTACGACGATGTGGTGCAGCTGCTCGAGGACGAGGGCGTCGAGAAGTTCGAAGCGTCCTGGAACGACCTGCTGAAGTCGACCGAGGCGGAGCTTGAGCGCCTTGCCCCCACGGAGGCCTGAACACCTTGTCTGTGAACGGAGCGAACCCGCTTCGTGACGCACAGGACCGGCGGCTCCCGCGCATCGCGGGGCCGTCCGGCCTGGTCATTTTCGGCGTTACGGGTGACCTGTCGCGCAAGAAGCTGATGCCTGCCGTCTACGACCTGGCCAATCGCGGCCTGCTCCCGCCCGGCTTCTCGCTGATCGGGTTCGCCCGCCGCGAGTGGGAGCACGAGGACTTCGCCCAGGAGGTGTACGAGGCCGTCAAGGAGCACTCGCGCACCCCGTTCCGGGAGGAGGTCTGGCAGCAGCTGGTGCAGGGCTGCCGATTCGTGCAGGGCGACTTCGACGACGACGCGGCCTTCGAGACCCTGAAGGCCACGATCGACGAGCTGGACAAGGCGCAGGGCACGGGCGGCAACTTCGCCTTCTACCTGTCGGTCCCGCCCAAGTGGTTCCCGAAGGTGGTCCAGCAGCTCAAGGACCACGGGCTGGCCCAGAAGGAGGGATCCTGGCGGCGCGCCGTCATCGAGAAGCCCTTCGGCCACGACCTGAAGAGCGCCGAGGAGCTCAACAAGGTCGTTCACGAGGTCTTCCCCCGTGACGAGGTCTTCCGGATCGACCACTACCTCGGCAAGGAGACCGTCCAGAACATCCTGGCGCTCCGCTTCGCCAACACCATGTTCGAGCCGATCTGGAACCGGTCGTACGTCGACCACGTGCAGATCACCATGGCCGAGGACATCGGCATCGGCGGCCGGGCCGGGTACTACGACGGCATCGGCGCGGCCCGTGACGTCATCCAGAACCACCTGCTGCAGCTGCTCGCGCTGACCGCGATGGAGGAGCCCGGCTCCTTCCACCCCAAGGCGCTGGTGGCGGAGAAGCTCAAGGTGCTCAGCGCCGTCGAGATCCCCGAGGACCTGGGCAAGCACACCGTGCGCGGCCAGTACGCGGCGGCGTGGCAGGGCGGCGAGAAGGTCGTCGGGTACCTCGAAGAGGACGGCATCGACCCCAAGTCGAAGACCGACACCTACGCGGCCATCCGGCTGGAGATCAACAACCGCCGCTGGGCGGGCGTCCCGTTCTACCTGCGGACCGGCAAGCGCCTGGGCCGCCGGGTGACCGAGATCGCCGTGGTCTTCAAGCGCGCCCCGTACCTGCCGTTCGAGTCGGGCGCGACCGAGGAGCTGGGGCAGAACGCCCTGGTCATCCGGGTCCAGCCGGACGAGGGAGTGACGGTCCGCTTCGGTTCCAAGGTTCCGGGCACCTCCATGGAGGTCCGGGACGTCACGATGGACTTCGCCTACGGCGAGTCCTTCACGGAGTCGAGCCCCGAGGCGTACGAGCGGCTCATCCTCGACGTGCTCCTCGGCGACGCGAACCTCTTCCCGCGTCACCAGGAAGTCGAGCTCTCCTGGAACATCCTCGACCCGATCGAGGAGTACTGGGACAAGCACGGCAAGCCCGCGCAGTACCCGTCGGGCACCTGGGGGCCGGTCGAGGCGGACGAGATGCTCGCACGAGACGGACGGAGCTGGCGCCGGCCATGAAGATCGACCTCACGGAGACCAACTCCAGCAAGATCAACGCCGCGATGGTGCAGGCACGCCGGGACATCGGCACGCCGGCCATCGGCATGGTCCTCACGCTGGTGATCGTGACCGACGAGGAGAACGCGTACGACGCGCTCAAGTCGGCGAACGACGCGTCCCACGAACACCCCTCGCGGATCGTCGTCGTCATCAAGCGGGCCAGCCGCTCCCCCCGCAGCCGCCGCGACGCCCGGCTCGACGCGGAGATCCGCGTCGGGGCGGACTCCGGCAGCGGTGAGACGGTCGTGCTCCGCCTTCACGGCGAACTGGTCGACCACGCCCAGTCGGTGGTTCTCCCCCTGCTCCTGCCGGACGCCCCCGTGGTCGTCTGGTGGCCGGACGGTGCACCCGCGGACCTGGCGGGCGATCCGCTGGGGACGCTGGGCCAGCGCCGGATCTCGGACACGTACTCCTGCGAGGACCCGACCCGGGAACTCAGCGCCCGGGGGGCGGCGTACGCCCCGGGGGACACGGACCTCTCGTGGACCCGCATCACCCCGTGGCGTTCCATGCTGGCGGCCGCGCTCGACCAGCAGCAGCTGTCGGTCACCTCGGCGACCGTCGAGGGCGAGGACGAGAACCCGAGCTGCGAGCTGCTGGCCATGTGGCTGGCGGACCGTCTCAAGGTCCCGGTCACGCGCACGCTGTCCTCGGGCCCCGGCCTGACGGCGGTACGCCTGTCGACCAAGGACGGCGACATCGTCCTGGACCGCGCGGACGGGGCACTGGCCACGCTGTGCATGCCGGGGCAGCCCGACCGTGCGGTGGCGCTCAAGCGCCGCGACACGGCCGAGCTCCTGGCGGAGGAGCTGCGCCGGCTGGACCCGGACAACACGTACGAGTCCGCGCTGAAGTTCGGCGTGGCCAGGCTCCAGCCGTCGGCTCCGGCCAAGGCCGAGGCCCCGGCGAAGCCCGAGGCGGAGGCCGAGGCGGAGGCCGAGGCGGAGGCCGAGGCCAAGCCGGAGCCCCCGAAGCCGGCCGCCAAGCCGTCGAAGAAGGCCGCGAACAAGTAACGGGGCCCTGCGGGAGACTGGGGCTCCGCCCCAGACCCCGCGCCTCAAACGCCGGCGAGGCTGGATTTTCCAGCCCGTCCGGCGTTTGAGGACCGGGTCCGGGCGGAGCCCGGTTGCTCCGCGCAGCGGCACCCGCACCACCGCACCCCGGAACTACACAAAAGGCGGCAACACCATGGGTATGACGACTCCCCAGGTCGTCGTCCACCGGGACAAGGAACTGATGGCCCAGGCCACCGCGGCCCGGCTCATCACGAAGATCGTGGACGCTCAGGCGGCCCGCGGCAGCGCGTCCGTGGTCCTCACCGGCGGACGCAACGGCAACGGCCTCCTCGCGGCACTGGCCACCGCCCCCGCCCGCGACGCCGTCGACTGGGCGCGGCTCGACCTCTGGTGGGGCGACGAGCGGTACGTCCCCGCCGACGACCCCGAGCGGAATCACACCCAGGCCCGCGAGGCCCTCCTGGACTCGGTCCCGGTGGATCCCGCCCGCGTGCACGTGATGCCGGCCTCGGACGGCCCGTACGGGGCCGACGTCGACGCGGCCGCGGCGGCCTACGCGGCCGAGCTGGCGAAGGCGGCCGGCCCCGAGGACCACGGTCCGGTCCCCCGCTTCGACGTGCTGATGCTGGGCGTGGGCCCGGACACGCACGTGGCCTCGCTCTTCCCGGAGCACCCGGCGGCCCGCGAGAGCGAGCGGACGGTGGTCGGCGTCCACGGCGCCCCGAAGCCCCCGCCCACCCGGATCTCGCTGACGCTCCCGGCGATCCGGGCGGCCCGTGAGGTCTGGCTGCTGGCGGCGGGCGAGGACAAGGCCGGCGCGGTGTCCATCGCCCTCGGCGGCGCGGGCGAGGTCCAGGCCCCGGCCGCGGCCGCCTACGGCCGCTCCCGCACCCTGTGGCTGCTGGACCGTGCGGCGGCGGCCAGGCTCCCGGCCGGGATGTATCCCCCGGCCTCCTGACCGGTATGACGCGAAGGGCCCGCTCTCCCGAGGAGAGCGGGCCCTTCGTCGTCGACGGTCAGCTCCGGCCGCGCAGCTTCCGGTACGTGGCCACCAGCGCCTTCGTCGAGGCGTCCAGGCCCTGCACGTCCGCGCCCCCGGTCAGGGCGGGCTCGACGCGCTTGGCGAGCACCTTTCCGAGCTCGACGCCCCACTGGTCGAAGGAGTCGATGTTCCACACCGCGCCCTGGACGAACACCTTGTGCTCGTACAGCGCGATCAGCTGGCCCAGCACGCCCGGGGTGAGCTCGGTCGCCAGGATGGTGGTCGTCGGGTGGTTGCCGTGGAAGGTCTTGTGCGGGACGAGCGACTCCGGCGCCCCCTCGGCGCGCACCTCGTCCGCCGTCTTGCCGAAGGCCAGCGCCTGGGTCTGGGCGAAGAAGTTGGCCATCAGCAGGTCGTGCTGGGCCGCCGGGGCCGCCTCCAGCTCGGCCACCGGCTTCGCGAAGCCGATGAAGTCCGCGGGGATCACCTTCGTCCCCTGGTGGATCAGCTGGTAGTAGGCGTGCTGCCCGTTGGTGCCGGGCGTGCCCCAGACCACGGGGCCGGTCTGCCACTCGACCGGATTGCCGTCGCGGTCCACGGACTTGCCGTTGGACTCCATGTCCAGCTGCTGCAAGTACGCGGTGAAGCGCGAGAGGTAGTGGCTGTACGGGAGCACCGCGTGCGACTGCGCATCGAAGAAGGCGCCGTACCAGATGCCCAACAGGCCCATGAGGAGCGGGACGTTCTCCTCCGGCGGCGCCGTGCGGAAGTGCTGGTCCATCAGGCGGAAGCCGGCCAGCAGGTCACGGAAGGCGTCCGGGCCGATCGCGATCATCAGGGAGAGGCCGATGGCCGAGTCGAAGGAGTAGCGGCCGCCGACCCAGTCCCAGAACCCGAACATGTTGGCCGGATCGATGCCGAAGTCGGTGACCTTCTCGGAGTTGGTCGACAGCGCGACGAAGTGCCGTGCCACGGCCTTCTGCTCTCCCCCGAGGCCCGCCAGCAGCCAGCCGCGCGCCGTGGTGGCGTTGGTGATGGTCTCGATGGTGGTGAAGGTCTTGGAGGCGACGATGAACAGCGTCTCGGCCGGGTCCAGGTCCCGTACGGCCTCGTGGAGGTCCGCGCCGTCGACGTTGGACACGAAGCGCACGGTCAGACCGCGGTCGGCGAAGGCGCGCAGGGCCTCGTAGGCCATGGCCGGACCGAGGTCGGAGCCGCCGATGCCGATGTTGACGACGTTCTTGATGCGCTTGCCGGTGAAGCCGGTCCACGCCCCCGACCTGACCTGGTCGGCGAAGGCCGCCATCTTGTCCAGGACGGCGTGGACGCCGGGGACCACGTCCTCGCCGTCCACCTCGACGACGACGTCCCTCGGCGCGCGCAGGGCGGTGTGCAGCACCGCCCGGTCCTCGGTCGTGTTGATCTTCTCGCCTCGGAACATCGCCTCGCGCAGCTCGGCCACGCCCGTGGCCGCGGCCAGCTCGCGGAGCAGGGCGAGCGTCTCGTCGGTCACGAGGTGCTTCGAGTAGTCGATGTGCAGGTCCCCGACCCGCAGGGTGTAGGCCGCGCCGCGGCCGGGATTCTCCTCGAACAGCTCCCGCAGATGCGTCTGCCCGAATTCCTCCCGGTGCTTGCCGAGTGCCAGCCACTCCGGCGTCCGGTTGAGCTTCGTCCTGCTGTCTGCGTTCATCTCGGACATCAACCCGTTTCTTCCGTCCTGTCGTGCCCCGCCGTTCTCCAACCTAAGGGATCAGAAGCGGCGCAACGCACACAAAGAGGCCCGGCTCCGCAGGAGATGATTCCTGCGGGGCCGGGCCTCACGTCACATACTTGGGGCGGTGTCAGATCTCGCCGCGGAGTTTGGCGAGCGCCTCGGCGAGGATCGCCTCGCCGTCGGCGTCCGAGCGGCGTTCCCGTACGTACGCCAGGTGCGTCTTGTACGGTTCGGTGCGCGGCGGCGCGGGCGGGTTGTCCCGGTCCTGGCCGGCCGGGAACCCGCAGCGCGGGCAGTCCCAGGTGTCCGGCACCTGTGCGTCGCTGGCGAAGCTCGGCTGCGTCTCGTGCCCGTTCGAGCACCAGAAGGAGATGCGCAGGCGGGGCGCGGACTCGCCGCGCTCTGCCTCACCCATCGGCCCCGCTCCGACCCGGCTACCACGGATCGCGTTGCCACTTGCCACGGTCGTAACTCCCTGCGTGATGGTGCCGCGGAGTGTGAGTGGAATTTCCGCCGCGGAGCGCCCAAGTCTACGTAAGGCCCAACGCACGTCCAGTGAGCGGAGTTACTGATTCCGCGCTGTGAACGCCGGACCTCATGATAGGCCGGGCACCACCGACAGGACTGCCGGAATGGCCAGAACGGTCAGCTGCTCGACTTCATCAGCAGGCCGAGCGCGACGATGCACGCGAACCACAGCAGACCCACGACGACGGTGATGCGGTCCAGGTTGCGCTCCGCGACGGAGGAACCGCCGACCGACGACTGCATTCCGCCGCCGAACATGTCGGAGAGGCCGCCGCCCTTGCCCTTGTGCATCAGCACGAGCAGCATCAGCAGGGCGCTGAAGACGATCAGGGCGATCGAGAACCCCATAATCACGGCTGATTCCTACTTTCTGGCTTTTTCAGGCTTTCCGGCTTTGCGTGATGTGCGCGGGGGCCAGTGGCTGATGGTTCAGCCCCTGGCCCCCGCAAGGGTACGACGGATCGGCCCTACCGCATACTCACTGGTCGCGGAAGCGGACGATCTTGACGAACTCGTCCGCGTCCAGCGCCGCGCCGCCGATCAGGGCGCCGTCGACGTCGGGCTGGGCCATGATCGCCGCGATGTTCCCGGACTTCACCGAGCCGCCGTACTGGATGCGGACCTTGTCGGCCAGCTCCTGCGAGTACAGCTCCGCGAGGCGGGTGCGGATCGCCCCGCAGACCTCCTGGGCGTCGTCGGGGGTGGCGACCTCGCCGGTGCCGATGGCCCAGACGGGCTCGTAGGCGATCACGATGGACTCGACCTGCTCGGCCGGGACGTCCTTGAGGCCGCCGTCGAGCTGGCTCAGCGTGTACGGGACCTGCTGGCCGGCCTTGCGGACGTCCAGGCCCTCGCCGACGCACAGGATCGGGGTGATCCCGTGCCGGTAGGCGGCCTTGACCTTGGCATTGCAGATCTCGTCCGTCTCGCCGTGGTACTGACGGCGCTCGCTGTGGCCGACGGCCACGTACGTGCACTTCAGCTTCGCCAGCATGGAGCCGGAGATCTCACCGGTGTAGGCGCCGGAGTCCTGCGCGGAGAGGTCCTGGGCCCCGTACTTGATCTTCAGCTTGTCGCCGTCGACCAGGGTCTGGACCGAGCGCAGGTCGACGAAGGGCGGCAGGACCGCGACCTCGACGGCGTCGTAGTCCTTGTCGGCGAGCGCGAAGGCGAGCTTCTGGACGTGGGCGATGGCCTCGAGGTGGTTGAGGTTCATCTTCCAGTTGCCCGCCATCAGCGGGGTACGGCCGTTCACAGCGTCAGACATAAGGGGTCAGCCCTCCAGGGCGGCGAGGCCGGGGAGCGTCTTGCCCTCGAGGTATTCGAGGGAGGCGCCGCCACCGGTCGAGATGTGGCCGAAAGCATTCTCGTCGAAGCCGAGGATGCGGACCGCGGCGGCGCTGTCTCCGCCGCCGACGACGGTGAAGGCGCTGCTGTCGAGCAGTGCCTGGGCGATGGCCGTGGTACCGCCGGCGTAGTCGGGGTGCTCGAAGACGCCGACCGGGCCGTTCCAGAAGACGGTCCTGGCATCGGCGATCTTCGACGCGTACAGCTCGCGCGTCCTGGGGCCGATGTCCAGACCCTCCTTGTCGGCGGGGATCTTGTCCGCGTCCACGATCGCGAAGTCGGCCGGGGTCTTGCCCTTGAGGTCCGGGAACTCCGCGGAGACCAGCACGTCGACCGGGAGGACCAGCTCGACGCCGGTGTCCTCGGCGCGCTGCATGTACTCCTTGACCTTGTCCACCTGGTCCTTCTGGAGCAGGGAGATGCCGACCTCGTAGCCCTTGGCGTAGAGGAAGGTGTAGGCCATGCCGCCGCCGATGAGGATGCGGTCGGCCTTGCCGAGCAGCTCGTCGATGACGGCCAGCTTGTCGGAGACCTTGGCGCCGCCGAGGACCACGACGTACGGGCGCTCGACCTCGGCGGTGAGCTTCTTCAGGACGCCGACCTCGGTGGCGATGAGGTAACCGGCCGCGTGCGGGAGGCGCGCGGGCAGGTCGAAGACCGAGGCGTGCTTGCGGTGGACGGCGCCGAAGCCGTCGCCGACGTAGACGTCGGCGAGCTGGGCGAGCTGGTCCGCGAAGGCGCCGCGCTCGGCATCGTCCTTCGAGGTCTCGCCGGCGTTGAAGCGGAGGTTCTCGATGACGGCCACGTGGCCGTCGGCGAGGGCCGCGACGGTCTCCTTGGCGGAGGCTCCGACGGTGTCGGTGGCGAAGGCGACGTCCGCACCGAGCAGTTCGCCGAGGCGCGTGGCGGCGGGCGCGAGCGAGAAGGCCGGCTCCACGCCGGTCCCCTTGGGCCGGCCCAGGTGCGAGGCCACGATGACGCGGGCGCCGGCGGCGGCGAGCTTCGCGATCGTGGGCTGGACGGCGCGGATGCGGCCGTCGTCGGTGATGGTGCCTTCGGCCAGCGGGACGTTCAGGTCCGCGCGGACGAAGACCCGCTTGCCCTTGACGCCCTCGGCGAGGAGTTCATCGATCGTCTTCATGTGTACCTACTCCTTTGTGTCCTTCACTCGAAGGGCGAGGAAGGGAGAACGAGGCAAGCAACAGGGCCCGTGCGGCGCTTCGTCGCGCTGCTCGGACCCTGTGCTCACATCGTGGTGCCTTGCCTGCGTGCTTAGAGCTGACCGCCGACGAAGACGGTGAGGTCGACGAGACGGTTGGAGTAGCCCCACTCGTTGTCGTACCAGCCGACGACCTTAACCTGCGTGCCTTCCTGGACCATGGTCAGGGAGGAGTCGAAGGTGCAGGACGCGGGCCAGTTCACGATGTCGGAAGAGACGATCGCGTCCTCGGTGTAGTCGAGGATGCCCTTGAGCTGCCCCTCGGCGGCCTTCTGGAAGGCCGCGTTGATCTCTTCCACGGTGGTCTCGCGGGAGAGCTCCAGGACCAGGTCGGTGACCGAACCGGTCGGAACCGGGACGCGCATGGCGATGCCGTCCAGCTTGCCCTTGAGCTGCGGCAGGACCAGAGCGGTGGCCTTGGCGGCACCGGTGGAGGTCGGGATGATGTTCTCGGCGGCGGCGCGGGCGCGGCGCAGGTCCGAGTGCGGGAAGTCCAGGATGCGCTGGTCGTTCGTGTACGCGTGGACCGTCGTCATCATGCCCTTGACGATGCCGAAGTTCTCGTCGAGGACCTTGGCCATCGGCGCCACGCAGTTGGTGGTGCAGGAGGCGTTGGAGATGACGTGGTGGTTGGCCGCGTCGTACTTGTCCTGGTTGACGCCCATCACGATGGTGATGTCCTCGTCCTTGGCCGGAGCCGAGATGAGGACCTTCTTCGCGCCGGCCGCAATGTGCTTGGCGGCGTCGGCCTTCTTGGTGAAGATGCCGGTCGACTCGATGACGATGTCGGCGCCCAGCTCACCCCAGGGGAGGTTCGCGGGGTCGCGCTCGGCGAAGGTCTTGAAGGTCTGGCCACCGACGGTGATGCTGTTGTCGGTGTGGCTGACCTCGTGCTTCAGCCGGCCCAGGATGGTGTCGTACTTGAGAAGGTGCACCAGGGTCGCGTTGTCAGTCAGGTCGTTGACACCGACGATCTCGATGTCCGCTCCCTGCTCCAGGAGCGCCCGGAAATAGTTGCGGCCAATGCGGCCAAAACCGTTGATGCCTACGCGGATCGTCACGAACCGATCTCCTCGTTGGTGCGCCGGTTAGTGCGCCGGCGAGCTGAAATGGGATGTCCCCGACCGCTTACGACCCTACCTCTCCGTGAGCTTTTGGGTGACATCGGTCGGGGCCTGACACGCCCCCCGGTCCCGTACCTGACGCTCCGGAACCGGACCGGGGGACTTTGCTCCTTGTCACTCAGGGTGAGTGGTGAAGGGGCCGCTGATCAGCGGTTCAGCGTGCGCAGTGCCTTACCGACGAGTAGCGCGCGGTCCGCCGCTGCGGGCACGTGCTCCAGGCCGAAACCGAGCAGGACGGTGTCACGGGTAGTGATCGCCGCGAAGGACTTGAACAGTTCGCCGGACCGGGACCAATCGCCGGGAACCTCAGGGCTTCCGGCGGGTGCGCCCTGGGCCGTCCAGACGCCGAGCGAGGACTCGAAGCCCTCGACGGCCTGGTCCGCTCCGCCGACGGACAGGCGCGCCTCGTCCGCGAAGACGCCGCGGCCGCCCGAGCCCGGGTCGGTGATGTAGGAGAGCGAGACCTCGACGCTCTTGCCCGCGTAGGCGCTCAGGTCGAAGGAGACCTGCTTCCAGCCGCCGGAGGAACCGGTGAAGCTGTTCCACGCGCCGCTGGTGCCCTGCGCGGTGCAGCCGCCGGAGTCCAGGGTGAGGTAGCGGCGCAGGAACGGGTGGCCGTTCATGAAGAATCCGGCCGCGCACTCCTCCGGGACCGTGGTGCTGCTCAGGCCGCCCGTGTCCGGCAGCGTCGTCCAGTCGTCGCCGCCGGCCGTACGGGCCTCCAGCGCGGCGTGGTCGTAGCCCTCCTCGACGTTCCAGTTGAGGGCGAGCTTCAGCTGCGGCTTGTCGGCCGCGGTGACGCCGGTGAGGTCGATCGTGCGGACGAGGCGCTTCCAGTCGTCGTCCGCGTGCAGGGCCGAGGCCATCCCGGTGCCCGCGTAGGGGGCGTACGGGTTCACGACCCCGGTGAACCGGCCCGCCTGGGCGCTCTTGAACTGCGGGAACTGTGCGGGGGCCAGGGTCTCGGAGGTGGCCGTGTAGGCGCCCGGGGCGTTCAGCGGGTTGCCCGCGGCGTCGCCGAGGCCGCCCTTCGCCCCGCTCAGGGAACCGTCGCCGATGAAGCCGCTGGCGCCGGGCGTGCTGATCCGGCTGTACGCGCCGAGCCAGTACTGGCTGAAGTCGTTGGTCACGGCGCGGCCGACCTGGGCGTTGCCGCCCGCCAGCTCGCCGGCCTCGATCAGCTTGCCGCCCTCGTTGAGGAAGTCGCGCACCGCCAGCTGGGTTTCACCGCCCGGGGTCTTGGCCCCGGTGTAGTGAACGGCCGTACGGAAGTGCGAGAGCACGCCCAGGTGGTGCGGGGCGCCCTGGGTCGCCACGTCCCAGACCGCCGCGGACTTCCCGTTGGCGCGCAGGGCGTCGACGTAGCTCTGGGCGTGCTGGGCCTTGGCCCCCTCCTCGGCGATCACCAGGACGTCCGCGCGGGGCCGCTCGGACACCGTGTAGGTGAAGTGCTCGCTGGAGACGGACTTGCCGGAGCGGTCGCGGCCGGTGAACCAGACCTCGACCTTGTCGCCGGGCTTCGCGCCGTCCACCTTGGCGCGGTACTCGTCGAACCAGTTGTTGTCGTCGCCGCCGTAGACCTCGCCGCCCTTCCAGGCCTTGAGGTCCTCGTCGTGCGTGCGGCCGCCGTTGATCCGGAAGTTGAGCTCCTTGTCCTTCAGCGCCTTGCGGGCCGTGACGGAGACCGTCTGGTCCTCGCCGCGGGCCACGTAGGAGGTGGTGAAGGGGTCGGGGGTGAAGTCAGCGGCGCTCAGGCCCACGGAGGACACCGGGCGGTCCGGCTGCGCGGCGCTCTCGCCCACCGAGAGGGCGAAGGGGACGTTCTTGGCGAACTCCGCCTGGACGAGCTTCTCGTCGTCCGGGAAGTTGAAGCCGGAGGCGCAGTCCTCGGGCTTCCACTGGTCGTTCGGGTCGACCGCCGAGGCGGTCTGGCAGGTGGTCATCTCCGGCGTGAACATCATGATGCCGTTGACGTTGGAGGCGTGGCCGTCGGCCTCGCCGTTCGTGGTGTAGAGCTCGGAGGAGACCTGCGGGTAGTAGCCCGGTACCGCGGGGTTCTCCGGCGTGCCGGCGAGCGCCTTGTACGCGATGTCGTCGGGGGTGGGGGTGGCCACCTGCCAGCCCACGCCGTAGAGCAGCAGCTCGGCGGCGGAGTGGTAGTTGATGGCGTAGTCGAAGCCGATGCGCTTCTCGAAGGCGTCGAGGGCGGTGGTCTCCGGCTCGGAGGACGCCTTCGGGCCGCGGTAGGTCTCGCTCGCCTGGTTCGGCGAGGAACCCTCGTTGTCGTAGCCCCACTTGAAGGCGAAGTTGCGGTTGAGGTCGATCCCGTCGCCGGCACTGATCTTGCCGTCGCCGTTGTTGTCGCGCAGGTTCTTGCGCCACAGCCGCTCGCCGTCCGGCGCGTGCGTGAAGTCGTACCCGTCCGGGTTGGCGGAGAGCAGGAACCACAGCTCGGTCGAGTCCACCAGCTTGGTGATCCGCTGGTCCTTGCCGTAGTTGTCGATCGTGTGGTGCATCAGCCGCCGGGTCATCTCGGGGGTGATCCACTCACGGGCGTGCTGGTTGGACATGTAGAGCACGGAGGGCTTGTCGCCGTCCTTGGTCTTCTTGGCGTTCTTGCTGACCTTGAGGGCGAGGATGTCCTTGCCCTGGACGGTCTTGCCGATGGAGACGACCTTGGTGAGCGCCGGGTTCTCCTGCGCCGTGCGCAGGATCTCCTCCTGGAGGCCGCCCTTGCCGCTGTACGGGCGGAACACGCCGTCGCCCGCCGCCTTGGCGCGGGCCAGCCCCTGGGCGCCGATCCTCCGCTCGGCGAGCTTGACGCCCTGGGCTTCGAGCTCCTTGGCCTGCCCGCCGGTGAGGAAGAGCTCGACCCGGGCGGTCCCGGTGTCCGGGGCGCGCTCGGTGAGCTCGTGGGCGTCCTGGCCGGCGGCGAGGACGAGCGGGACCTGTTCCCGGGTGATGTCGGCGTCGTAGACCCGTACCTCGTCGGCGCCGGGTGCGGTGCCGGAGCCGGGCTGGGCCTGGGCCGCCACGGGTAGCGCGGCGAGTGTGCTTGCGAAGACGAGTGCGCTTGCGGCGAGGATCGATCTCGCGCGGTGCCTCATATGCCCCCCTGGGCGTCGTCTGCCACGAAAGCTTCGGACGCCAGACTCAAGACCGGCCCATGCTCATGTCAATGGGGCCTACGGCAAAGGGGCCCGCACGAGTGATCGCGCGGACCCCTTTGCCGTACAAGGGGATCACCGGCTAACCGGCCATGTTGTCGGCCATCTCCTCGCTGAGGTCGAGGTTCGACTCGGTGCCCGGGATGCCGAGGTCCTGGGCGCGCTTGTCGGCCATCGCCAGCAGGCGGCGGATCCGGCCCGCGACCGCGTCCTTGGTCAGCGGCGGGTCGGCGAGCGCGCCCAGCTCCTCCAGGGAGGCCTGCTTGTGCTCCATGCGCAGCCGGCCGGCCGCGGCGAGGTGCTCGGGGACCTCCTCGCCGAGGATCTCCAGCGCGCGCTGCACGCGGGCTCCGGCGGCCACCGCGGCCCGCGCCGAGCGGCGCAGGTTGGCGTCGTCGAAGTTGGCGAGGCGGTTGGCGGTGGCGCGGACCTCGCGCCGCATCCGCCGCTCCTCCCAGGCCAGCACCGACTCGTGGGCGCCGAGGCGGGTCAGCAGGGCGCCGATCGCGTCGCCGTCGCGGACCACGACCCGGTCGACGCCGCGCACCTCGCGCGCCTTGGCGGCGATGGAGAGCCTGCGGGCGGCGCCCACCAGGGCCAGGGCGGCCTCCGGGCCGGGGCAGGTGACCTCCAGGGAGGAGGACCGGCCCGGCTCGGTGAGCGAGCCGTGGGCCAGGAAGGCGCCGCGCCACGCCGCCTCGGCGTCACAGGTGGCCCCGGAGACCACCTGCGGGGGAAGGCCCCGGATGGGGCGGCCGCGGCCGTCCACGAGGCCCGTCTGGCGCGCCAGCTGGTCACCGCCGGCCACGACGCGGACCACGTAGCGGCTGCCGCGGCGCAGTCCGCCGGGGGCCATCACCACCAGGTCCGAAGAATGGCCGAAGATCTCCAGGATGTCCTTGCGCAGGCGTCTCGCCGCGATCCCGGTGTCGAGCTCCGCCTCGATGACGATGCGGCCGCTCACCAGGTGCAGGCCGCCCGCGAACCGAAGGATCGCCGAGACCTCCGCCTTCCTGCAGCAGGTCCGGGTGACGGGGAGGCGGGAGATCTCATCCTTCACCGCGGGCGTCATCGCCATGGGCCGATCCTTCCATGCATCCGAAAAATACGGTCGTACGCGGCGGCCAGCAGCTCCGGATCGTGCTTCGGAGAACCGTCCTGCCTGGCCACGGGGGCCAGCTCGACCGCGGCACCGAACCGTTTCGCGGCATCGGCGAGGGACTCGCGGTCGGGTACGGCGGCCTCGTCGGCCAGCACCACGTCCAGGGCGAGTTTAGGGGCGTGTCGGGCCAAAACCTCCAAATGACGCTGCGGAGAGAAGCCCTCTGTTTCGCCGGGCTGCGGCGCGAGGTTCAGCGAGAGGACCCGGCGGGCCTTCGTCTCGACCAGTGCGTCGAGCAGTTCCGGCACCAGCAGGTGCGGAATGACGGAGGAGAACCAGGACCCCGGACCGAGCACCACCCAGTCGGCGTCCAGGACCGCCGCGACGGCCTCCGGCACGGCCGGCGGGTCGCTCGGCACCACCTGTACGGAGAGCACCTCGCCCGGGGTCAGGGCCACCGTGGCCTGCCCGCGGACGGTGTCCACGTCCTCGGGGCGGGCCGGGTCGTGCCCCCTGACCAGGGCCTGCAGCTCCAGCGGCACCGCCGACATCGGCAGCACCCGGCCCTGGGCGCCGAGCAGCCTGCCCACCAGGTCGAGGGCCTGGACGGGGTCGCCGAGCTGTTCCCACAGGGCGACGATCAGCAGGTTGCCGACGGCGTGGCCGTGCAGGTCGCCCTCGGACTGGAAGCGGTGCTGGATGACCCGGGCCCAGGTCTGGCCCCAGTCGTCGTCGCCGCACAGCGCGGCCAGCGCCTTGCGCAGGTCGCCGGGCGGCAGCACGTCGAGCTCCTCCCGGAGCCGGCCGCTGGAGCCGCCGTCGTCGGCGACGGTGACCACGGCGGTGAGGTCACCGGTGATCCGGCGCAGGGCGGCGAGGGAGGCCGACAGGCCCTGGCCGCCGCCGAGCGCCACCACCTTGGGCGTGGCGCCGCGCCGGCGGCCGGAACGGCCGGAGCGGCCCGCGCCGTCCTCGCCCCGTCCCGGGGTGAGGCGGCGCAGACGGCTCAGCCGCGGGGTCCGTGCGGTCACTCGCGCCCCATGTCCCGGTGGACGACGACGGTCTCGACTCCCTCGGAGGCGAGGCGGGCGGCGAGCTTCTCGGACATGGCCACGCTGCGGTGCTTGCCGCCCGTGCACCCGACCGCGATGGTCACGTACCGCTTGCCCTCGCGGCGGTAGCCGGTGGCGATGAGCTGGAGCAGCTCGGTGTAGCGGTCGAGGAACTCCTTGGCGCCGGGCTGGCTGAAGACGTACCCCGACACCTCCTCGTTGAGCCCGGTGAAGGGGCGCAGCTCCGGGACCCAGTGCGGGTTCGGGATGAAGCGGCAGTCGACGACCAGGTCGGCGTCGACGGGGAGGCCGTACTTGTAGCCGAAGGACATGACGGTGGCCCGCAGCTCGGGCTCCTCGTCCCCGGCGAACTGGGCGTCCATCTTGGCGCGCAGCTCGTGCACGTTGAGGCTGGAGGTGTCGATCACCAGGTCGGCGTCGCCGCGCAGCTCGCGCAGCAGGTCCCGCTCGGCGGCGATGCCGTCGGTGATGCGGCCGTCACCCTGGAGCGGGTGCGGGCGGCGGACCGACTCGAAGCGCCGGACCAGGGCGTCGTCGGAGGACTCCAGGAAGACGATGCGCCGCGTGACGCCCTTGCTGTCGAGGTCGGCGAGGGACTCGCGCAGGGCGTCGAAGAACTGGCGGCCGCGGACGTCGACGACGACGGCGATGCGCGCCACGTTGCCCTGCGAGCGGGCACCGAGCTCCACCATGGTGGGGATCAGCGCCGGCGGGAGGTTGTCGACGACGAACCAGCCGAGGTCCTCCAGACACTTCGCCGCCGTACTGCGGCCCGCCCCGGACATGCCGGAGATGATCACCAGCTCGGGGATGGCCGCCTCGGCGGTCTCGCCGGGCTCCGCTGTCGTGCCCGTACTCACCTGTGCTCCGTCTCGGTCGTGCGTGGTCTCGTGCTCGGTCATTGCTCGGTCCCCCGTTCGGACGATGACTCCCGGCTACTGCCGGGAGGTGCCCCCACCCGCGGGGGCGGGGTTCTCATCCTCAATGATCTCTCCTGTGGCCGTGTTGACGGCAGGGCCGGCGGGGACCGCCCCGGCGAGGGCCGCGGCCACGGTCTCGGCCGTCTTCCGTCCTATGCCCGGGACCTCGCAGATCTGGTCGATTGTCGCCTGTCTCAGCTTCTTCACCGAACCGAAGTGCTTGACCAGGGCCTGTTTGCGACTCTCGCCGAGGCCGGGCACCTCGTCCAGCGGGCCCGACTTCAGGCGCTTGCCGCGCTTGTTGCGCTGGTACTGGATGGCGAAGCGGTGGGCTTCGTCACGCACCCGCTGGAGCAGGTAGAGGCCCTCGCTGGTGCGGGGCAGCACGACCGGGTCCTCCTCGCCGGGCAGCCAGACCTCCTCCAGCCGCTTGGCCAGGCCGCACACGGCGACGTCGTCCACCCCGAGCTCCTCCAGGGCCCGCTTGGCGGCGGCGACCTGCGGCTGCCCGCCGTCGACCACCACGAGCTGGGGCGGGTACGCGAAGCGCCGGGGCCGCCCGTCGTCCTCGGGCACCGCGCCGTCGCCCTCCTCGGCCTCCCACTCGCCCGTCTTCAGCTTCTCCTGGAGGTAGCGGCGGAAGCGCCGCGAGACCACCTCGTGCATGGAGCGGACGTCGTCCTGCCCCTCGAACGACTTGATCTGGAAGCGCCGGTACTCGCTCTTGCGGGCCAGCCCGTCCTCGAACACCACCATCGACGCGACGACGTCGTCCCCCTGCAGGTGGGAGATGTCGAAGCACTCGATGCGCAGCGGGGCACCGTCGAGCTCCAGGGCCTCGGCGATCTCCTCCAGTGCCCGGGAGCGGGTGGTGAGGTCGCTGGCGCGCTTGGTCTTGTGCAGGGCGAGGGACTGGAGCGCGTTGCGGTGGACGGTCTCCATGAGGGCCTTCTTGTCGCCGCGCTGCGGTATCCGCAGGCTGACCTGGGACCCCCGGCGGTCGGCGAGCCACTGGCTCAGCACGGGCGTGTCCTCGGGCAGCGCCGGGACCAGCACCTCCTTGGGGACGGCCTCGCCCTTCTCCTCGCCGTACAGCTGCTGGAGGGCGTGCTCCACGAGCCCGGCGGTGTCGACGGCCTCCACCTTGTCGGTGACCCAGCCGCGCTGGCCGCGGACGCGGCCGCCGCGCACGTGGAAGATCTGCACCGCCGCTTCGAGCTCGTCCTCGGCGACGGCGATCAGGTCGGCGTCGGTGGCGTCGGCCAGCACGACGGCGTTCTTCTCCATCGCCCGGCGCAGCGCCCCCATGTCGTCGCGCAGCCGGGCGGCCTTCTCGTACTCCATCTCCTCGGCGGCCTCGTGCATCTCCTTCTCCAGGCGGGAGAGGTACGTCCCCGTCCGCCCGGCCATGAAGTCGCAGAAGTCCTCGGCCAGTTCGCGGTGCTCCTCGGGGGTGACCCGGCCGACACAGGGAGCGGAGCACTTGCCGATGTAGCCGAGCAGGCAGGGGCGGCCGATCTGGGCGGAGCGCTTGAACACTCCGGCGGAGCAGGTCCGCACCGGGAACACCCGGAGCATCAGGTCGACGGTCTCGCGGATCGCCCAGGCGTGCCCGTACGGCCCGAAGTAGCGCACGCCCTTCTTCTTGGGCCCCCGCATGACCTGGACCCTGGGGTACTCCTCGTTCAGCGTCACGGCGAGGGAGGGGTAGCTCTTGTCGTCCCGGTACTTGACGTTGAACCGCGGATCGAACTCCTTGATCCACGAGTACTCCAGCTGGAGCGCCTCGACCTCGGTGGACACCACGGTCCACTCGACGGAGGCGGCCGTGGTCACCATGGTGGCCGTACGGGGGTGCAGGCCGGCCACGTCCTGGAAGTAGCTGGCCAGGCGCTGGCGCAGGCTCTTGGCCTTCCCGACGTAGATCACCCGGCGGTGTTCGTCGCGGAATTTGTAGACCCCCGGGGAGTCGGGGATCTGTCCCGGCTGGGGGCGGTAGCTGGAAGGGTCGGCCATGCCAACCACCCTACTGGCGCGGTCCGACAACCGACCGCAGGCCTCCGGCCCGGTGTGCGGCTCCGGGCCGCCTGCTGCGCGAGGCTCCCCGGGCTCCGCCCGGACCCGGAAGAACGGGGCTCCACCCGGACCCGCGCCTCGAACGCCGACGGGGCTGCATTCCAGCCCGTCCGGCGTTTGAGGACCGGGGTCCGGGGCGGAGCCCCGGTATTTCAGCCCCGCCGGCGTTTGAGGCGCGGGGCGGAGCCCCGGGAGCTACGCCCCGACGGCGCGGCGGCGGCGCAAGGCCAGGAGCCCGGCTCCGCCCAGCGCCAGCGCCACGGTGCCTCCGGCGACCACCTCCACCGGAGTCCCGGCGGCCTCGGCCTCGGCCGGCCCGGCATAGCCGCCCGCCCCGCCCCGCGCGGCATAGGCGGAGCCGGGGAGCTTGTCCCCGTACGCCCCGGCCACCCGGGCCCGGTAGGCGGCCAGGCTGGTACCCCCGGTGCCCACGGCCCTTACGGCGTCCTCGTCCAGCGGCAGCACCCGACCGCCCCCGGCCACGTACCACGCGTCGATCTGCGGCTCCCGGAACACCGTTCCGCCGGGCAGTTTCTCCGCGCCCAGCTGCGCGTAGCGGAATTCGTCGTCGCCGGAGGCGATGTTCACGACCTGCCAGCCCGTCTCCGTCCGCGCCGTCCACAGCGCGGCCTGCTGGCCGTCGGAGGAGACCGCCTTGCTCGCGAGGAACTCCAGGCGGGCGACGGACGCCCCCGCCCGGCCCGCGACGAAGTCCGGGGAGAGGTGGTTGACCGGTATCGCCTCGCCCTCGACGCGGGGCTGCGCGGCGGCCGGGGAGACCCTGCCCTCGCGGGCGAAGAAACGGGACAGCGTGGCGAGGGTGTCGGGAGCGGTCGCCGCCCGCCCGGCGGCGGCCTTGTGCTCGGCTGTGGCGGTCTGCGGCTGCGGCACGGGGGCCGGGGCGGCCGCGAGGGCCTGCGGGGCGAGCCCGAGGAGGGCGGTGGCGGCGAGGACCGCGGCGGCGGTGGCGGTGGCGGTGGCGCGCAGGGTCATGGTGGTCACGCCCCGATCCGGTAGAGCGAGTGGGTCCAGGAGAAGGTGCTGTTGTTCACGTACCAGGCGTGCGAGGCCCAGTTGTAGCGGTCGCTGGAGGGCCAGGGGTCGCCCCAGTAGACCCAGTTGCTTGCGGTGTCGTAGCCGTAGACGACGTGCATGTGGCCGCCGCCGTTCGACCACTGGATCCGGGTCTCGATCGGCCGGTCGGCGTTGATCTCGGTCTGGACGGTGGAGTACTGGAGCCAGCCGTTGACGTACGAGCCGGGGTTGATGCCGGCCCAGCGCAGTCCGGTCTGGACGTTGCCGAGGGTGGCCTGGTTGTTGGGGCACTCGGAGCCCTGCTGGCGGTTGAAGGCGGCGTTGCAGAACTGGTTCTGGGTGTGGTTCCGGCCGAACCAGGTGGCGATGGTGTTGCCGCCCGCGGCCCAGCACCAGTTGGTCTTCTGCTGCGCCTGCATGGTGATGTTCAGGCGCTTGTAGGCCAGTGCGGAATCGGTGCCGGCCTCGGCTGCCGTGGCGGTGGCGGTGCCGACAGGCAGGGTGAACAGCACGGCGGTGAGGAGGGCGGCCAGGGAAAGCCGCCGGTTTCGGTTGCGCATCGCGTTCCTCCCGATGGGGGGAGTGGGGGGTGGAGGAGCGCGTCCGGACGCTGTGGAGGAGCATCGAGCAGTTGTCGCGATCAGGTCAACACGCTTCAATACGCGGTGACGTTGCAGTGTGAACGGTGGGGCTGCGGTGTGAACGGTTGCTGTCGTTTCACCTGGTCCCCCGGAGCCTCCGGCGCGATCCTCCGCGCCGGCGCGTGTGAACGTTCACAGAGGAGTCGCGATGGCGCCGACCGGGGACACGGCCGAACTCGGCCGGTTGCTGCGCGGCGGCCCCTTCCACCTCGCCCTGCGCGCCGCCCTCGCCGCCCGGGGGCTGCCCCTGCACCGGATCCAGCACCGGCTGGCGGCACAGGGCATCAAAGTCGGTGTCACCAGCCTCAGTTACTGGCAGCAGGGCGCCCGCCGGCCGCGGCACCCGGAGTCGCTGCGGGCCGTCACCGCCCTGGAGCGGATCCTGGAGCTGCCCGACGGCGCCCTCGTCCGCCTGCTCTCCGCTCCGCAACCCGCCCCGGGGCCCGCCCGCCCGGCCACCCGCCCGTACCGGGCCCTGTTCAGCATGGGCGGCACGGTGGAGCGGCTGCTGGACGGCATGGAGCTGCCGCCGGACGGCGGACTGCACTCGCTCGGCCACCACGAGCGGGTCCGCATCGGCCCGGCGGGCGAGCTGCGGGTCCGGGAGTCGCAGCAGATCGTCCGGGCGCACCGCGACGGCGTCGACCGCTACCTGGCCGTCCACCACGGCGATCCGGGCTGCGACGTGTCCCGGATCCGCGTGACGGCGTACGAGAACTGCCGTACGGGCCGGGTGCGCTGCCATCCGGAGGCCGGGGTGGTGGTCGCGGAGCTGCTCTTCGACGCACGGCTGCGGCGCGGGGACACCTACGTCTTCGGCTACGGCATCGAGGACGGCACGGGCGCCCGCAGCGGCGAGTACGTGCGCGGATTCAGCTACGCGGGCGGCCAGTACATGCTCCAGGTCCGCTTCGACGAGGCGGCCCTTCCGGTGCGCTGCCGGCGCTTCGCCCGCACCGGACCGAAGGCCCCGCGCACGGGCCTCGTCGACCTGACGCCCAGTGGCCGGCACCGGGTGGTGCACCTGGTGGAGCAGACGGTGCGGCGCGGGATCCTCGGGATCACCTGGGACTGGGAGTGACCGACCGGCGGGGTCAGCCCGCGATGAGCTTGCCGTTCTCGGCCCGGACCGGGACGGCGGGCAGCGGGGCGGACGCCGGGCCGCGCAGGACCTTGCCGGTGGCCACGTCGAAGCGGCTGCCGTGGCAGGGGCAGTTGCCCTGACCCTCGACGATCTTGTCCAGGACGCAGCCGGCGTGGGTGCACTGGGCGCTGAACGCCGTGTACCGGCCCTCCGCCGGGCAGCTGACGATCAGCTTCTGCTCCCGGTACAGCTTGGCCCCGCCGACCGGGACGTCGGCCGCGGCGCCGAGCTCCACCGGCGCGGTGGGCGTGGCGGGGGTGTTGCCCCCGCTGTCGGTCTCCGTGGAGCAGGCCGCGAGCGTCATTCCGGCCCCGGCGGCCCCGGCGAGCGCGGCGGCGCCCTTGAGGACGGTACGGCGGGCGGCGGACTGCGGCGCGGGCATGCGGTTCTCCTGGGGTGGCGGCACGGTGGGGACGGTACGGGACGGGCACGGGCCGGGTGCGGGCGGGGCCCGTCCGGGGCACCGGCCCACCCGACGATACCGCCGCCCCATGGGGTACCTTCCCCGCGTGATCGTCGTCGGCGGAGAAGCCCTCATCGACCTGGTGCCCGCGGCGCGGCCGCCGGGCGCGCTGCTGCCCCGGCCGGGCGGGGGACCGTACAACACCGCGCTCGCCCTCGGGCGGCTCGGCGCCGAGGTGGCCTTCTGCTCGCGGGTCTCGTCGGACGGCTTCGGCGAGAGCCTGCTGGCCGGGCTGCGGGCGGCCGGGGTGGACGTGTCGCTGGTCCAGCGCGGACCGGAGCCGACCACCCTCGCCGTGCCCTCGCTCGCCCCGGACGGCTCGGCCTCGTACGGCTTCTACGTCGAGGGCACCGCGGACCGGCTGTTCACCCTGCCGCCCGCCCTCCCCGACGGGGTACGCGCCCTCGCGCTCGGTACCTGCTCTCTGGTCCTGGAACCGGGTGCCGGCGCGTACGAGGCCCTGCTGCGGCGGGAGGCCGGGCGCGGGCTGCTGACCCTGCTGGACCCCAACATCCGGCCGGCGCTGATCGCGGACCCGGCGGCGTACCGCGCACGCTTCCGGGAGCGGCTGCTGCCGAGCACGACCGTCCTCAAGCTGTCCGAGGAGGACGCGGCCTGGCTGGGCGGCGGGGTCCGCGACTGGCTTGCCGCGGGGCCCTCTGCGGTGGTGCTGACCCGGGGCGCGGCGGGCCTGACCGTCTGGACGCGGGAGGGCGAGGAGCACTCGGCGGCAGCCCGCCGGGTCGAGGTGGCCGACACCATCGGGGCCGGCGACACCGTCAACGCCGCCCTGCTGCACCGGCTCGCGGGCGCGCCGGGGCGCCCGGTGGACTGGCCGGACGTCCTGGCCTACGCCGCCCACGCGGCGGCTCTGACCTGCACGCGGGCCGGCGCGGAGCCTCCGTACGCGGCGGAGCTCAGCGGATAGCGGCCCAGACGGTCCCGGCCACGGCCGGAGCGAACTCCTCGACCGGCCGGACCACCTGGGCGCCGGAGAAGTGCAGGAAGAAGGCCCGCTGGAAGCAGGCGCCGAGCAGCAGGGCGGCGGCGGCCGCCGGGTCGGCGTCGGGCCGCAGCCGCCCGGCGGCAAGCTCGCGCCGCAGCCGGCCGGCCAGGGCGTCGAGGACCGTGTGGGGCCCGGTGCCGATCTTCTGGACGCCCTCGCGGTGGCGGATGAGCAGGGCGGGTTCCGCGAAGAGCGAGGCGGCCATGGGCATGGCGTCGGCGTAGAAGAGCGAGGCGTGCCGGGCGATGTCGGTGAGCGTCTCCTCGACCCCCTGCTCCCCCGGATCGGGATCGGCCCGCAGGACGGCCATGAGCGGGCCCGCGTTGGGGGTGCGCTCCATCAGCACGCGGACGAACAGTTCCTCCTTGTTCGCGAAGTACTTGTAGAGCGCGGCCTCCGAGCAGCCGGCCTCGCGGGCGATGGCCTTGGTGGTGGCCTTGGCCAGGCCGCTGGTGCGCATCAGCTTCTCGGCGGCGTCGAGCAGCCGCTCAGGGGTGGGACGGCTTGACTTCGGGGTGAGCATTCACTCACTCTAAGGGCAGGAAGGGGTAAGTGAACACTCACCCACCTACCTACGCACATGTCGGGAGCCAGCATGAAACTCACGGTGTTCGGAGCCACGGGCGGCGTCGGCCACGAGGTCGTCAGGCAGGCACTGGCCGCGGGACACGAGGTCACGGCGGTCGTCCGCGACCCGGCCCGGCTGACCATGCCGGCCCACGACCGGCTCCAGGTGGCCGTCGTCGGCGACCTGACGGACGAGGACGCACTGGTCCCCGTACTGGCGGGCCGGTCGGCGGTGATCTCGGCCCTCGGCGCAGCCGGCAACAAGCAGGCCAAGGCGGCCCCGGTGACGGGTCCGGCGGTACGGGCCATCCTCGCGGCGATGGGCCGGGCGGGCGTGACCCGCCTCTCGGTCGTCAGCGCGGCCCCGGTCGGCCCGCCGGCCCAGGGCGAGGGCGTGCTCACCCGGGCGGTGGTCTACCCGCTCCTGCGCAGACTGCTGCGGGACCTCTACGCGGACCTCGCGGTGATGGAGGCGGAGCTGCGCGCGAGCGGAGTCGAGTGGACGGTCATCCGCCCGCCGATGCTCCGCGACAAGCCGCACACCGGCACGTACCGCCGGGCGATCGACGCCAACGTCCGCGGAGGCCACGCCATCCCCCGCGCGGACGTGGCCGACGCGCTCCTCACCACCCTCACCGACCCGGCTTACACGGCCCGCACAGTGGGCGTCGCCTCCTAGCGGAACCGGGCCCGCGGCCCGGTGGGTCGCCTCCTCACAGCGCGGGGCTACGCCCCACACCCCGACGGCGCTCCGCGCCCGCGCCTCAATCGCCGGCGGGCTGAATTGTCCGGCCCCGCCGCACCCTCCAGCCTCGTCGGCGTTTGAGGCGCGGGGTTCGCGGCGGAGCCCAGGGGCTGCCTTGGGGCAGACGAAGAGGGGCCCGGCCGCAGCCGAACCCCTCCCGCCGAGCTCAGCGCAGCGGCTACGCCTTGCGGGCCCGCGCAGCCGTCTTCTTCGCCGGCGCCGCCTTCTTCGCGGCGGCAGCCGCCGTCTTCTTGGCGGGAGCCTTCTTCACTGCGGCCCGCGCCGGAGGCGCCCCCGCGTCGGAGACCCGGTCCGCCCCCAGGATGTCCCGCAGGAACTTGCCCGTGTGGCTGGCCCCCACCGACGCCACCTGCTCCGGCGTGCCCTCGGCCACCACCAGGCCGCCGCCGTAGCCGCCTTCCGGGCCCATGTCGATGACCCAGTCCGCGGTCTTGATGACGTCCAGGTTGTGCTCGATGACGATCACCGAGTTCCCCTTGTCCACCAGCCCCGACAGCACCTTGATCAGCTTCGAGATGTCCTCGAAGTGCAGACCCGTCGTCGGCTCGTCCAGCACGTACACCGTCCGGCCCGTCGACCGCTTCTGCAGCTCGGAGGCCAGCTTCACGCGCTGCGCCTCGCCACCCGACAGCGTCGGCGCCGACTGGCCGAGGCGGACGTAGCCCAGCCCGACCTCGTTGAGCGTCTTCAGGTGACGCGCGATCGTCGGCACCGCCTCGAAGAAGCCCAGAGCCTCCTCGATCGGCATGTTCAGGACCTCGGCGATGGACTTGCCCTTGTAGTGGACCTCCAGCGTCTCCCGGTTGTACCGGTCGCCGTGGCAGACCTCGCACGGGACGTAGACGTCCGGCAGGAAGTTCATCTCGATCTTGATCGTGCCGTCGCCGGAGCAGTTCTCGCACCGGCCGCCCTTGACGTTGAAGGAGAAGCGGCCCGGCAGGTAGCCGCGCACCTTCGCCTCCATCGTCTCCGCGAAGAGCTTGCGCACGTGGTCGAAGACGCCGGTGTACGTCGCCGGGTTGGACCGCGGCGTCCGGCCGATGGGCGACTGGTCGACGTGGACCACCTTGTCGACGAGGTCGTCCCCCTCCACCCGGGTGTGCCGCCCGGGCACCGAGCGGGCGCCGTTCAGCTCGCGCGCCAGGTGCGTGTAGAGGATGTCGTTGACCAGCGTCGACTTGCCCGAGCCGGACACTCCGGTCACGGCCGTGAGCACGCCCAGCGGGAAGGACACGTCGATGTCCCGCAGGTTGTTCTCCTTGGCGCCGTGGACGGTGAGCCTGCGCTCGCCGTTCACGGGCCGGCGCATGTCCGGGATCGCGATGGAGCGCTTGCCCGACAGGTACTGCCCGGTCATCGACTCGGGGTTCTTCAGCAGCTCCTTGAGCGAACCGCTGTGCACCACCTTGCCGCCGTGCTCGCCCGCGCCCGGGCCGATGTCCACGACCCAGTCGGCCACCTTGATGGTGTCCTCGTCGTGCTCGACCACGATGAGCGTGTTGCCCATGTCCCGCAGCCGCACCAGCGTCTCGATCAGCCGGTGGTTGTCCCGCTGGTGCAGGCCGATGGAGGGCTCGTCCAGCACGTACAGCACGCCGACCAGGCCGGAGCCGATCTGCGTCGCGAGCCGGATGCGCTGGGCCTCGCCGCCCGACAGGGTGCCCGCGGCCCGGTTGAGCGAGAGGTAGTCCAGACCGACGTCGACGAGGAAGCGGAGCCGCTCGTTGACCTCCTTCAGGACCCGCTCGGCGATCTTCTTGTCGCGGGCGTCGAGCCGCAACCGTCCCAGGAAGTCCGCGCACTCGCTGATCGACATGGCGGCGACCTCGGCGATGGACTTCTCCATCACCGTCACCGCGAGCACGATCGGCTTGAGGCGGGTGCCCTCACAGGTCGGGCAGGGCACCTCGCGCATGTAGCCCTCGAAGCGCTCGCGGCTGGCGTCGCTCTCCGACTCCGCGTGCCGCCGCTTGACGAACGGCACGGCGCCCTCGAAGGCCGTCGTGTACGCCCGCTCCCGCCCGTACCGGTTGCGGTAGCGGACCTCGATCTGCGTCTTGTGCCCGTAGAGCAGGGCCTTCTTCGCACGCGCCGGCAGGCCGGCCCACGGGATGTCGGTCCGGAAGCCGAGCTCCCCGGCGAGCGCGCCGATCAGCCGCTGGAAGTAGTCCTTGGTGTGGCCGAGCGACCACGGCGAGACCGCGCCCTCGTCCAGGGACTTGTCCTCGTCCGGAATGATCAGCTCGGGGTCGACCTCCATGCGCGTGCCGATGCCGGTGCACTCGGGGCAGGCGCCGAAGGGCGAGTTGAAGGAGAAGGAGCGCGGCTCCAGCTCCTCGAAGGAGAGGTCGTCGTAGGGGCAGTAGAGGTGCTCGGAATACATCCGCTCACGCTCGGGGTCGTCCTCGGCGAGGTCGACGAAGTCCAGGATCACCATGCCGCCGGAGAGGCCGAGGGCCGTCTCCACGGAGTCGGTGAGCCGGCGCTTGGCACTGTCCTTGACGGTGAGGCGGTCGATGACCACCTCGATGGTGTGCTTCTCCTGCTTCTTCAGCGTGGGCGGCTCGGAGAGCTGGATGGTCTCCCCGTCCACCCGCGCCCGGCTGTAGCCCTTGGTCTGCAGGTCGGAGAAGAGATCGACGAACTCGCCCTTGCGCTCGCGCACCAGCGGCGAGAGCACCTGGAAGCGGCTGCCCTCGGGGAGCGCGAGCACCTTGTCGACGATCGCCTGCGGCGACTGGCGCGAGATGGGGCGGCGGCACTCGGGGCAGTGCGGCTTGCCGATGCGGGCGAAGAGGAGGCGGAGGTAGTCGTAGACCTCGGTGATGGTGCCCACGGTCGAGCGCGGGTTGCGCGAGGTCGACTTCTGGTCGATCGAGACGGCCGGGGAGAGGCCCTCGATGAAGTCGACGTCGGGCTTGTCCATCTGCCCGAGGAACTGGCGTGCGTACGACGAGAGCGACTCGACGTAGCGGCGCTGGCCCTCGGCGAAGATCGTGTCGAAGGCCAGGGAGGACTTGCCCGACCCGGAGAGTCCGGTGAAGACGATGAGCGAATCGCGGGGCAGGTCGAGCGAGACATTCTTGAGGTTGTGCTCGCGAGCGCCACGAACGATGAGACGGTCGGTCACGCCGGTCCGCACCTTTCTTGAGAGAGCGGGGGCACGGGCCCCCGTCCCAGGGTATGGGGGGCGCCTCTGCGGTGGAGATGGAGTCTGAACTTCGAGCGTATAGCACGCACATTCGATTTACGGCACTCCGAAGACCTCTTCACCCGATCGTGTGGCCGAAGCCC
Organism: Streptomyces sp. NBC_00207; assembly: GCF_045160965.1. NCBI lineage: Bacteria > Bacillati > Actinomycetota > Actinomycetes > Kitasatosporales > Streptomycetaceae > Streptomyces > Streptomyces sp. NBC_00207. The sequence goes on from NZ_CP130715.1 coordinate 2,860,452, forward strand.
GCAGACCACTAGGCTCGTCCCATGACTGATCATGTGCACGACCTGCGATCTGTACGTGAAGCCACGGACCGGCTGCTGACCGCAGTCGCGAAAATGGACAACGCAGCCCTTGCCGAGGAGTCACATCTCCCCGGCTGGACCCGCGGCCACATCCTGGCCCACCTCGCGCGCAACGCGGACGCCCTCGTGAACGTCTTCGAGGGGCGCCCGATGTACGAGAGCGCCTCCGCACGCGACGCGGACATCGCACGCGATGCCGGCCGGCCCCTCGAAGAACACCTGACGGACCTCCGTGATTCCGGGGCCCGCTTCCTCGCCACCACGGAGCCCGACCAGGACTGGTCCCGCACCGTCGAGCTGCGCAACGGCATCACCGACCTGGCCGCCAACGTGCCCTTCCGCCGCTGGATCGAGGTCGACCTGCACCACGTCGACCTGAACATCGGCTACGAGCTCGAAGACCTGCCGCAGGAGTTCACCGACCGCGAGATCACCTTCCTCGCCGACCGCTGGTCCGCACGTCCGGAAGTGCCGCCGACGGCCCTGGTCGCCGCCGACGGGCGGACCTGGCGCACCGGCTCCGCCGGGGAGCCGGCCGTGACCGTGTCCGGCACCGCCGCCGGGCTGCTGGCCTGGCTGGCCGGCCGCGGCGACAAGGGCGCCTCGCTCACCACCGCGGGCGGCCCCCTCCCCGGGCTCCCGCCGCTCTAGGATCAAGACATGACGTACACCGGAGAGGTCAAAGTCGGCGGTCCGGCCGACGTGCACGAGCTCGCGGACCTGATGATTTCCAAGGTCGCGGTGGGCTCCATGAACAACAACGCCTACCTGCTGCGCTGCCGGGCCACCGACGAGCAGCTGCTCATCGACGCGGCCGCCGAGGCGGTCACGCTGCTGAGCCTGATCGGGGACGACGGCATCGCGTCCGTGGTCACCACCCACCGGCACGGCGACCACTGGGGAGCGCTCGAGGAGGTCGTCGCGGCGACCGGCGCGCGGACCTACGCGGGCGCCCAGGACGCCGAGGGCATCCCGGTGCCGACCGACGTGGCCGTTGCGGACGGGGACACGATCCAGGTCGGGCGGGTCAAGCTGACCGCCCGCCACCTGGTCGGACACACCCCCGGCTCGATCGCCCTGATCTACGACGACCCGCACGGCCACGCGCACGTGTTCACCGGCGACTGCCTCTTCCCCGGCGGAGTCGGCAACACCGGGGGCGACCCGAAGGCCTTCGCGAGCCTGATCGACGACGTCGAGCACAAGCTCTTCGAGCAGCTGTCGGACGAGACCTGGGTCTACCCCGGCCACGGCAACGACACCACGCTCGGCGCGGAGCGTCCGCACCTGGCCGAATGGCGCGAGCGCGGCTGGTAGGCAGCGCAACGCGTCAACTTCGGTACGCGACGCACTCCTTCCGGTCGTTGACGGCCGAACGCACGTCCTGAGGGCGGGGAGCGGGTAGTTGGTGCAGCATGCACCAGGACCCATCCCCGCCCCTCGCGTCCTCCCCCGCTCCCTCTCCCGACTCCGCCGCCGCCGCTCGGCACGCCGGGACGGACGACACCGCCCGCCCCGGCATGCTGCGGCTCGCCTCGGCCTCGCTCGCCGGGACCGCGATCGAGTTCTACGACTTCTTCGTCTACGGAACGGCCGCCGCCCTCGTGCTCGGCCCGCTGTTCTTCCCCTCCTTCTCCCCGCTCGCCGGGACCCTCGCCGCCTTCGGCACCTTCGGCGTCGGCTTCCTCGCCCGCCCGCTCGGATCGGCGGTCTTCGGCCACATCGGCGACCGCTACGGCCGCCGCCCGGTACTCCTCGCCTCCCTGCTGCTGACCGGCCTCGCCACGGTCGCCGTCGGCTGCGTGCCCACGTACGGATCGATCGGCGTGGCCGCGCCCGTACTCCTGCTCCTGCTGCGCTTCCTGCAGGGCCTCGGGCTCGGCGGCGAGTGGGGCGGCGCGGTGCTGCTGACCGCCGAGCACGCGCCCGAGCAGCGGCGCGGGCTGTGGTCGAGCTTCCCGCAGATCGGCCCGCCGGTGGGTTTCCTGCTGGCCAACGGCCTGATGCTGGGGCTGTCCGCGTCGCTGAGCGATGCGCAGTTCACCTCGTGGGGGTGGCGGGTGCCGTTCTGGGCCGCCGGGCTGCTGGCCCTGGCCGGGCTGTGGCTGCGCCGCTCGGCGGAGGAGACCCCGCAGTTCAAAGCGCTGACGGAGACCGGGCGGCGGGCCGAGGCGCCGCTGGCCGAGGTGGTCCGCGGGCACTGGCGGCTGCTCCTGCTGACCGGCGGGGCGCTCGCCGTGGCCTACGCCGTCTTCTACGCGGTCACCACCTGGGCGCTCGCGTACGCCACCGAGCGCCTCGGCCTCGGCCGGACGGTGGTGCTGGCCTGCATCATGGGCGCCGTCGCACTGATGGGCCTGGTGACCCCGCTGGTGGCGGTGCTCGGCGACCGGTACGGCCGCCGGCCGCTGTGCCTGGCCGGGTGCACGGCCTGCGCGCTGCTGATGTTCCCGCTGGTGGCGCTGCTCGATACGGCCGACCCGCTGCTGATGACACTGGGCTTCACGGGGGCGCTGCTGGCCATGGTGACGATGTTCGCGGTGGTGGGGGCGTACCTGCCGGAGCTGTACGCCCCGCGGATCCGGTGCACGGGCGCGGCCGTCGGCTACAACCTGGGCGGCGTGCTGGGCGGGGCGCTGACCCCGATCGTGGCGACGGCGCTCGCGGACGGCTCGGGTCCGCCGTGGGGCGTCGCCGTGTACCTGACCGGGATCGCCCTGCTCAGCCTGGGCTGCTTCGCGCTGCTGCCGGAGACCAGTCCGCTGGTCGTGGGGGCGCGGTCGGGCGCCGGCAGGGGAACGGAAACGGGGGCGGCCGAAGCGGCCGCCCCCGCGTAGCTGCGTAGCTCCCGTTACGCGTCGATGCTCTCCTGGCGGGCGGCGGCCTCGGCCGCCGCCTGCTTCTTCGAGGCCATCAGGCTGGTGACCGTGGTGATGACCAGGACACCGCAGATGACGCCGAGGGAGACCGGGATCGAGATCACCGGGACGTGCACCCCGTTCTCGTGCAGGGCGTGCAGCACCAGCTTGATTCCGATGAAGCCCAGGATGATCGACAGGCCGTAGCTGAGGTGGACCAGCTTCTTCAGCAGGCCGCCGATGAGGAAGTACAGCTGGCGCAGGCCCATCAGGGCGAAGGCGTTGGCCGTGAAGACGATGTACGGGTCCTGGGTGAGGCCGAAGATCGCGGGGATGGAGTCCAGGGCGAACAGCACGTCGGTGGTGCCGATGGCCAGCATGACGACCATCAGCGGGGTCAGCACGCGCTTGCCGTTGTTGACGATGAAGAGCTTGGTGCCGTGGTACTGGTCGGCGACGCCGAACTTCTTCTCGACGGACTTGAGGAGACGGTTCTCCTCGAACTCCTCGTCGTCCTCGTCCTTGCGGGCCTCCTGGATCAGCTTCCACGCGGTGTAGATCAGGAACGCGCCGAAGATGTAGAAGACCCAGGAGAAGCTGGCGATGATCGCGGCGCCGGCGGCGATGAAGACCGCACGCAGGACCAGGGCGATCAGCACGCCGATGAGCAGCACGCGCTGCTGGAGGTGGGAGGGCACCGCGAACTTCGCCATGATCAGGACGAAGACGAAGAGGTTGTCGACGCTCAGCGACTTCTCGGTGATGAAGCCCGCGAAGAACTCCTGGGACGCCTGGGGGTTGCCGAAGAACCACAGGCCGAGTCCGAAGAGTGCGGCGAGGACGATCCAGACGACCGTCCAGATGCCCGCTTCCTTGACCGACACGTCGTGCGGCTTGCGGCCGATGAAGAAATCGGCACCGATGAGGAGGGACAGACCGAGAATGGTCGCGGCCCACAGGGCCCAGGAAACTTCCATGGTGAACACGCCTCCGGCGGATGGCTCAGGACTACGTCAGCGTCATCGCTGCCGGAGGTCTCTTCCACCCGGGCGGCCTGGAGGCCGTGGGCCGGCGCCCCGGGACCGACTGCGCTCACATCACCGCAGTGGTCCGTATTGACGGGTACGCCGTAGCAGGAAAGCAGGAATACTCCCCTCCGCACACACGAGCATACCCGTCAAAGGCAGATTAGGTAAAGAGAATCCCAAAGGATGGTCACGGACCGGTAGTGCGACGGGTCTGCGCCACCCGGTCCAGCGCCTGTTCCAGGACCCCGCTGCCCTGCGGCGGAAGGTCCGGTTCGAAGGTCCAGGCGTGGTGGACCCAGGGATCGGCGAGATGGCTGTCCGGAACCGGCGACAGCCGCATCAGCGAGCGCCACAGCGGGTCGAGCAGCGGCCCGTAGGCCGAGGCCTCGTCGCGGTCGGCGACCATCAGCAGGTGCACGCCGACCGCCGGGCCCTCGTCGGCGAGGTAGCGCAACTGGGTCACGGCCCGGTCGTCGAAGCCGTGCGGGAAGTCGTGCACGAGCAGCAGCTGGTCGGCCGTGTCCACGTCCGGCGGCAGATCCTCGGGGGCGCCGGCCCGCAGCGCCATCTGTACGAGGTCCACCCGCCGGGTCAGCCGCGCCAGGGTCTGGGTGACCCCGTGTGCCCCGGCGGCGGGCGGCCCGGCCAGCACCCCGGCGCGGACGAGGGGCGCCAGGGAGGCGGCGCCCGCCCCGGCCGCGTCGATGACGTGCACGGAGAACTGGTCGCCGGGGTGGACCGCGAGCAGCCGCACCGCGTGCGCGACGGCCATGTCCATGGCGGCCCGGCGCAGCCGGTCGGTGTCCATGGCCATCGCGGCCTCGGAGCCCGTACGGCCGTTGTCGATCCAGATCCCGCGCTCCAGCGGGACCCTCATCAGCATGGGGATCCGCAGGTCGGGGCGCTCGGGCAGGTGCAGGTCGCCCAGGCGCAGGGCGAGCGGGTTCTCCTCGGGCGGCGCGGTCGCCCGGCTGTCGTGCCAGACCGGGTTGTCCCAGCGGGCGTACGCGGCCGGCAGCGCGGGCTCGACCACCTCCGACTCGGCGATCAGCTGGGCGAGATCGCGGTCGAGGACGGCCTGGGCCTGGGCGACGAGCTCCTCGCGGCGGGCGCGGGCGGTGTCGCGGGCGGCGTTGCCGGAGCCTCCGAGGCGGTGGCGCGGGTCGGAGAGGGCCTCGTCCAGTTCGCGGTCCATGCGGGAGTCGGCGAACTCGACGGCGCTGCGGTAGGCGGCCACCGTGCGGGCCAGGTCCTCGAACATGCCCCAGACCTGGTTGTAGAGCCGCTCCTCCATGGACCAGCCGCTGGCGTCCCCGGCCACGGGCCGCGGAGGCTGTCCGGGCTCCTGCGGCGCGGCGGCCCGCGGCGCCGGCTCGGGCGGCTCCGTGCTGGTGCGGCGGCGCCGCGGGTGGGCGTAGTTGATGGTGGGCGGCGAGCCCCCGGTGTCGCCGCCGGGCGCGGGCCCGGGCGTACCGGCGTACGGGACGCCGGAGACGGGGACCGGGCCGGGCGGCTCGGGGGCGGCCGCGGGGCCCTGGACCTGGTTCTGGGCCGGGGTGGCCGGGGCCTGCGGGGCGCGCAGGTCGCGGGCCGGGCTCCGCAGGGCCGCAAGCGTGCCGTCGCCCTGCGCGGCCGGGGCTGCCGTGCGCAGCGCGGCGGCGGCCAGCGCGGCGGCGTCCGCCGCCGGGAGTCCGCCGTCGGTCAGCAGGGCGCCGAGGCCGTCGGCGTAGCCCTGGCCCACGGCGCGGACCTTCCAGGCACCCTGGCGCCGGTACAGCTCCAGGGCGACCACGGCGGTCTCGGCTTCCAGCCCGGTCAGCGTGTAGCCGGCGAGCTCGGCGCCCGCCGGGTCGGCCACGGCCACGTAGGAGGCCGGGACCGAGCCGAAGCGTGCCGGGCCGCCGGGCGGCAGCACGAGCAGCACGCCGACCCGGTGGACGTCCGCCGCGACCGCGTCGAGGTCGACGGCGAGGGTGTGCCGGTCGGCGAGCTCCCCGGGCGCCTGCACGCCGGGGAGGGACCTGGCCCCCGGGTGGGCCAGTACCGCGTCGCCGGCGAACCGGCCCTGTTCGTCGGCGAGCGAGGCCAGGGCGAGCACGGGTGTGCCCGCCGAGACCCTGATCTCCACCCGGCTGTGGGACACGGGGTGGTTCTGCCCCCGGACCAGTTCGGCCGTCATCGTGCAGCCCCTCCCCCGTGCCTTCTTCTCTCGTGCCTTCTTCTGTGCCGGTACTTCTACAGGTGCGGCAGGATCGCCGGCATGAGGTCCTGGAAGGTACGGCCGTTGGCCGGGTTCCCGAGGGCCGTCATCTGCCAGCCGGCGCCCACGCGGGACACCTTCGCCATGATCTGCGCGGTGTACTGACCGCCGCCGTCGAGGGTGTAGCGGGCCAGCTCCTGGCCGTTGGTCTCGTCGACGATGCGGCAGAACGCGTTCTGCACCTCCTGGAACGTCTGGCCGGTGAAGGAGTTCACCGTGAAGACGATCTGGTCGATGTGGACCGGCACGCGCTGGAGGTCGACGAGGATCGCCTCGTCGTCCCCGCCCTGGCCGACGCCGCCGACGAGGTTGTCGCCGGTGTGGCGCACCGAGCCGTCGTCGCTCTGGAGGTGACGGAAGAACACGACGTCCACCGGCTGCTTGTCGGCGAAGAGCACCGCCGACGCGTCGAGGTCGATCTCCCGCGTCCGCGAACCGAACAGTCCGCGGCGCTTCGCCGCCTGCCAGCCGAGGCCCATCCGGACCGCGGTCAGCGTGCCCCCGTCCGCCTTCTGCAGACTGATGGCCTGACCCTTGGTCATATTGACCGTCACGAGCTGTCCCCTCTCCATGGCCCGCCCCAATAACGGGCGCGCAGGGTGTACCTGCGGCTGTGATTCAACCCTACTGACCCGCTCCGGGTCAGGCGAGGCCCGCTTCCTTCATCTGCCGCAACTCCTTCTTCAGCTCGCCCACCTCGTCCCGGATCCGGGCCGCGACCTCGAACTGCAGCTCCGCGGCCGCCCCGCGCATGCGCTCCGTCATCTGCTCGATGAGCGAGGCCAGCTCCTCGGCGGGCCGGTCGGTGAGCACCTCGGCGCCCTTGGCGGCCTTGGCCCCCTTCGCGCCCTTGCCGCCCGCCTTGGTCTGGGCGGCCCGGCCGCCGAGCGCCGGCACAGGGGCCTTGGCTCCCTTGCCGTCCTTCGCCTGCCGGTATCCGGTGCCGAGGAGCTCCTCGGTGTCGAGTTCCTCGCGGGCGATCGTGGCGACGATGTCGTTGATCTTCTTGCGCAGCGGCTGCGGGTCGATCCCGTTCGCCGTGTTGTAGGCGATCTGCTTCTCCCGGCGCCGGTTGGTCTCGTCGATGGCCTTCTCCATCGCCGGGGTCATCTTGTCCGCGTACATGTGGACCTGGCCCGAGACGTTGCGCGCGGCGCGGCCGATGGTCTGGATCAGGGAGGTCCCGGAGCGCAGGAAGCCCTCCTTGTCGGCGTCGAGGATCGCCACCAGGGACACCTCGGGCAGGTCGAGGCCCTCGCGCAGCAGGTTGATGCCGACCAGGACGTCGTACTCGCCGGCCCGCAGCTCGCGCAGCAGCTCGATGCGGCGCAGGGTGTCCACGTCGCTGTGCAGGTAGCGGACCTGGATGCCGAGCTCCAGGAAGTAGTCCGTGAGGTCCTCGGCCATCTTCTTGGTGAGGGTGGTGACCAGGATCCGCTCGTCCTTCTCCACCCGCTGCCGGATCTCGTGGACCAGGTCGTCGATCTGCCCCTCGGTGGGCTTGACCACGACCTCGGGGTCGATGAGGCCGGTGGGGCGGATGATCTGCTCGACGAAGCCGTCGCCGCGCGAGAGCTCGTACTTTCCGGGGGTCGCCGACAGGTAGACGGTCTGGCCGATGCGCTCCTGGAACTCCTCCCACTTCAGCGGCCGGTTGTCGAGGGCCGACGGCAGCCGGAATCCGTGGTCGACCAGGGTCCGCTTGCGGGAGGCGTCGCCCTCGTACATGGCGCCGATCTGCGGCACGGTCACGTGCGACTCGTCGATGACCAGGAGGAAGTCCTCCGGGAAGTAGTCGATGAGGGTGTTCGGGGCGGAGCCGCGCTCGCGGTCGTCCATGTGCAGCGAGTAGTTCTCGATGCCGGAGCAGGACCCGATCTGCCGCATCATCTCCAGGTCGTACGTGGTGCGCATGCGCAGCCGCTGCGCCTCCAGCATCTTGCCCTGCTTCTCCAGCTCGGCGAGGCGCTCGGCCAGCTCGGCCTCGATGCCGGTGATCGCCTTCTCCATGCGCTCGGGGCCGGCGACGTAGTGGCTCGCGGGGAAGACGTACAGCTCGCGGTCCTCGCTGATGACCTCGCCGGTCAGCGGGTGGAGGGTGGAGAGGGCCTCGATCTCGTCGCCGAACATCTCGATGCGGACGGCCAGTTCCTCGTAGACCGGGAAGATCTCGATGGTGTCGCCGCGCACCCGGAAGGTGCCGCGGGTGAAGGCCACGTCGTTGCGCGTGTACTGGATGTCGACGAAGCGGCGCAGCAGCTGGTCCCGGTCGATCTCCTCGCCGACCTTGAGGGAGACCATCCGGTCGACGTACTCCTGCGGGGTGCCGAGGCCGTAGATGCAGGACACGGAGGCGACGACGATCACGTCGCGCCGGGTCAGCAGCGAGTTGGTCGCGGAGTGGCGCAGCCGCTCCACCTCCTCGTTGATCGAGGAGTCCTTCTCGATGTACGTGTCCGACTGCGGTACGTACGCCTCGGGCTGGTAGTAGTCGTAGTACGAGACGAAGTACTCGACGGCGTTGTTCGGCAGGAGCTCGCGGAACTCGTTCGCCAGCTGGGCGGCGAGCGTCTTGTTCGGCGCCATGACGAGGGTGGGGCGCTGAAGCTTCTCGATCATCCAGGCGGTGGTCGCCGACTTGCCGGTGCCGGTCGCACCCAGCAGGACGACATCCTTCTCACCTGCACGGATACGCCTCTCCAGGTCGGCGATGGCCGTCGGCTGGTCGCCGCTGGGCTGGTAGGGGCTGACGACCTCGAAAGGCGCCACCGTGCGTTCGATCTTCGATACGGGCCGCATGAGTCCACCGTACGACCCCCCACTGACACTCACGCATCCGCGCCGGTCCTCGGCGCGCTCCGACGGCTCCGGACGCTCGGGGGCCCGTCATTCGTTCTGGTCCGTTTGTCGTAGTTCGGTGGCGGCTCGGTGATCTTCAACCCCATGATCGCCGTGAAGTGCATCGCCACAACGTCTGCCGCTCCGCACCCGTCTGACGCAGGAACAGGGCTCACGACCCGAGGAGAACGCACATGTACGTCCGAGTCCGCCCCGCCGCCGCGGCCGCCGCCGCGTTCCTGGGCTTCACCCTCACGTTGCTGGGCGGGACGGCCTCGTACGCCGCCACCGGCCCCGGATCCGCCACCGGCCGGGCAGTGCTGGGGGAGCCCGTCGTGTACGCCCACCGGGGGGCTTCGGCGTACGCCCCCGAGAACACCCTGGCCGCGATCGACCTGGCGATGCGGCTGGGCTTCGACTGGGTCGAGAACGACGTGCAGCGCACCAGGGACGGCGAGCTCATGGTGATCCACGACGACACCCTGGCCCGGACCACGAACGTCGAGCAGGTGTTCCCGGGCCGCTCCCCCTGGAAGGTCAAGGACTTCACCGCGGCCGAGATCGCCCGGCTGGACGCGGGCAGCTGGTTCGGCGAGGAGTACGCGGGCGCCCGCGTGCCGACCTTGCGGCAGTACCTCAACCGGGTGCAGCGCAACCAGCAGAAGCTGCTGCTGGAGATCAAGAAGCCGGAGCTCTACCCGGGGATCGAGGAGCAGACCCTGAAGGTGCTGGAGGAGGCCGGCTGGCTCGACGAGCGGCACGTGACGCAGCGCCTGGTGGTGCAGAGCTTCAGCGCCGACTGCGTGCGCATCGTGCACCGCCTGCGCCCGGACCTCGTGACGGCCTTCCTGGGCACCCCCACCGTGGCGGACCTGCCGCTGTACGCGGAGTTCACCGACCGGATCAACCCGTGGCACACCACGATCTCGGCCGACTGGGTCGCGGCCGTGCACGGCCTGCTCGGGGCCCACGGCAAGGCCATGGAGGTGGACACCTGGATCGTGGACGACGCGGCGACCGCCCGGAAGGTCCAGGACATGGGCGTGGACGGGATCATCACCAACGCCCCGGACGTGGTGCAGGAGGCGGTCGGCGGGTTCTGAGCCCGCAGGGCCGCGGCCGGCGTGGGTGACGAGGATGATGTGGCCGAAGCGGCCGGCGTTGTCAGGGGGGAGCCGTACGGTGGACGCGTGGACACCACCGAGCGGCCCCGCGGGCCGCACCTCGAATGGACCGTCGTCGCCAGCGACATCGGTCCCCTGCTCCTGGCCGCGACCCCGGAGGGTCTGGTCCGGGTCGAGTTCCATGCCACCCCGGACCGGGTCGAGAAGATGATCGGCCCGCTCGTCTCCCGGCTGGGCGCCGACGCCCGGCGGCCGGCCCCGGGCGAGGAGGTGCTGCTGGCCGAGCCCATACGCCAGCTCAAGGCGTACTTCGCCGGCACGCTGCGGCGCTTCGAGCTGCCGCTGGACTGGCGCCTCAGCTCCGGTTTCAACCGGCAGGTGCTCCAGGAGCTGGACCGTTCCGTGCCGTACGGATCGGTCGTGGGCTACGGCGAACTGGCCGCCCGCGCCGGACAGCCCGGCGCCGCCCAGGCCGTGGGCAACGCCATGGGTTCGAATCCGCTGCCGCTGGTGGTGGCCTGCCACCGGGTCGTGGAGAACGACGGGGGCATCGGGGGATTCGGCGGCGGGGTGGAGACCAAGCGGCAGCTGCTCGCGCTGGAGGGCGTGCTCCCGGAGCCGCTGTTCTGAACGGGGCCCTGACCTGCGTGCGGGCCGGGACGCGGGAACGGTTCCGCCGGGCGGTAAGGGGTGGCACACTGCGGCGGTGACTACTGCTGCCGCCGCACCCGGCTTCACCACGCCCTCCGGGCCCCTCGTCACGCACCCGCGGAAGCGGAGTGCGGCATGACGGCCTCCCCCGGCACGGACCGGCCTGCCCCGCCGCTCGGCCTGCCGGACGTGGCCCGGTTGCAGCGGCGCACCTCCTGGGTCCTCATCGCCGGCCAGATCCTCGGCGGCCTCGGCGTGCCCATCAGCATCGCCCTGGCCCCCGTGCTCGCCACCGAGATCAGCGGCACCGAGGCCCTGTCCGGCCTCGCCTCCACCGCCGCGGTGATCGGCACCGCCCTGGTCTCGCTGCCGCTCGCCGCCCTGATGACCGCGCGCGGCCGCCGCCCCGGCCTGGTCCTCGCCTACGCCATCGGCGCCGTCGGGGCGGGACTCGTCGTCCTCGCCGCCACCATCGGGAACTTCCCGCTGCTGCTGCTCGGCATGGCCGCCTTCGGCGCCGCCTCCTCCGCCAACCTGCAGGCCCGGTTCGCAGCCGCGGACCTCGCCGCCCCGGACCACCGGGCCCGGGCGATCTCCGTCGTCGTGTGGGCGTCCACCCTCGGCGCGGTGCTCGGCCCCAACCTCTCCGCGCCGGCCAGCCGCAGCTTCGCCGGGACCTCGATACCCGAGACGGCGGGCCCCTTCGTGTGGGCCGCCGTCGTCTTCCTGCTCACCGGCACGCTGATCGGCGTACTCCTGCGCCCCGACCCGCTGCTGACGGCCCGGGCGCTCGCCGCGCCGGCGGAGCAGACCCGCGAGGGCCGCTCGCTGCGCGCCGGATTCGCCGCCGTCAAGGCCTCCCCGCGGGCCCGGCTCGCACTCGTCACCGTCGCCGTGTCGCACACCGTCATGGTCTCGATCATGGTGATGACCCCGATGGACCTGGGCCACCACGGCGCCGGCCTGGAGCTCATCGGCCTGGTCATCAGCATTCACATCGCCGGCATGTTCGCCTTCTCCCCGTTGATGGGGTGGCTCGCGGACCGGCTCGGACGGCTGTCCGTGATCGGCCTGGGCGCCGGGCTGCTGTCGCTCGCCGCGCTGCTCGCGGGGACGGCCGGGCCCAGCCACGGCCGGACCGCGCTCGGGCTGTTCCTGCTCGGGCTCGGCTGGTCCGCCGGGATGGTGTCCGGCTCGGCCCTGCTGACCGACTCGGTGCCCCAGCCCGCGCGGGCCGCCGTACAGGGCCTGAGCGACCTCACGATGAACGCGTCCGCGGGGGTGGGCGGCGCGGCCGCCGGCCTGGTCATGTCCCAGGCGGGCTACGGCTGGCTGAACGCCGTCGGCGCCGCGCTGCTGCTGCCGATGGCCGCGCTCGTCCTGTTCACCGCGCGCCGCCACCCCGTCGCCGCGAAGGGTGCCGGCGGCTGAGGGGTGTCGGCGGCCGATCGGCGTCAGTAGCTGATGTGGTAGGCCTTGCGGAGCGTCTCGTGCACGGTCCAGGTGGTCTTGTCGCCCTCCCGCAGGACGCAGGCGGAGCCGGGGCCCACCTCGAGGGTCTCGCCTCCCTCGACCTCCACGGTGGCGCGGCCGCTGACCACCACGAACAGTTCGTTGGCCTCGGTGTCGGTGACCACGCCCGGGGTGATCTGCCAGATCCCGCGCACCTGTGTGCCGTCCGGCGACTCCCAGAGCACCTTGCCCGTCACGACGGGCTCCCCCGAGACGATCTGGGCGGGGTCGAGGTCCTCGGGCTCCAGTTCCACGTCCGCGACGGTGACGGAGAAGGAGGCGGGGGTGGCGGAGTGATCACTGGTGCTCATGGCGCGCCAGCCTAGTCCGGCCCGCCCGTACGGCGCGGTGACCACAGCGTCCAGGAACGGCCGGGCCTACGAGTCACCCTGTCCAGTCGGACCGGGTCGCCGGGTGGTGAGGACCGGCTGGAGGAACCCGGTGTCCGCCGGTGCGTGCCAGACCGTCTCGCGCAGGCCGGCCTCCCGGGCGAATTCGGCGGTCCGCTCCTGCGGCAGCGCCCAGTACGTCGCCCTCGACGTCCGTGTGGTCCACGTGTCGCCGGTCGGCAGCAGCTGGAAGAGCTCCAGGTCGTAGCGTTCCCCGTCGGCGTGCCAGTGCCACAGCTGGAAGGTGATGGTCCGCCCGTCGGGGCCGGTGCGGACGCGCGGGGCCTCGCTCTGCGGGCGGGCCCGGAGCAGTTCGCCGTACGGGCGGGTGGAGAGCAGCAGCAGTCCGCCGGGGCGCAGGACCCGCCGGGTTTCGGCCAGCGCGGTGCGCACGTCGTGAGCGGTGAGCAGGTGCGGCAGCGCGTTGTCGGCGCAGACCACGGCGTCGAAGGAGGCGTCCGCGAAGGGCAGGGCCAGCATGTCGGCGGCCGCGACGCGCAGGTCGAGCCCCCGGCCGGCGGCCTCCCTGGCGGCACGGGCCGCGGAGGCGGGGCTCAGGTCGGTCCCGGTGACCCGGTGGCCCAGGGCCGCGAGGCCCAGGGCCTGGGTGCCGATGCCGCAGGCGTTGTCGAGGACGGTGTGCGGTCCGGCGCCCAGCGCGGTCGTGAGGAGGGCGTCGAGGGCCCGGCCCTGCCGGGTGACGGACGCGTCCCAGTCCGCGTAGATGAGGTCGTACCGGTCGGCCAGTTCGTCGTAGAACCCGCGCGTGTCCATGGGGGAACGCTACTCGGACAGGTTGGGACGGGTGTGGCGGGAGTGCGTTTGGAGGCGCTGATCCCGTGCCATGGATGGGGACATGTCACAGCACACAGCAACTGCACCCCTGTCGGGCGGACCGGTCCTGTCGGAAGAGGTGCGCGAGGCGCTCGCCCGGGGCAAGCCGGTGGTGGCCCTGGAGTCGACGATCCTCGCGCACGGCCTGCCCCGCCCCCGCAACCTGGCGGTGGGACTCGAACTGGAGGCGCTGGTCCGTGCGGAAGGCGCGGTTCCGGCAACGGTGGCGGTCGTGGACGGGGTGGCGTACGCGGGCCTGGACAAGGCGCAGCTGGAGCGGATCGCGGGCGGCGACGGCGTCCGCAAGCTCGGCCACCGGGACCTGGCCCCCGCGCTGGCGACGCGCACGACCGGGGCGACGACGGTGTCCGCGACGGCCTTCCTGGCCGCGCGGGCGGGCCTGCGGGTCTTCGCCACGGGCGGGCTGGGCGGCGTACACCGGGAGTGGGCGCAGACGCAGGACGAGTCGGCGGACCTCGCGCTGCTGGCGCGGACGCGGATCACGGTGGTGTGCGCGGGGGTGAAGTCCATCCTGGACGTGCCGGGCACGCTGCAGCGGCTGGAGACGCTGGGGGTCGGGGTGCTCGGGTACGGGACCGACCGCTTCCCCGGGTTCTACCTGGCCGATTCCGGCGAGCCGGTGGACTGGACGGTGCACCGGCCCGAGGAGGTCGCGGCGGTGATGGCCGCTCAGGACGCGCTGGGCGGACCGGAGTCGGCACTGCTGGTGGCCAATCCGGTGGCCGAGGCGGAGCAGCTGGACCCGGAACTGCACGACCGGGTGCTCGCGGAGGCGCTCGCCGAATGCCGTGAGCGGGGGATCACAGGGCAGGCGGTGACCCCGTTCCTGCTGGGGTTCCTGGTACGGGCCACCGGCGGCGCCTCGCTGGAGGCCAATCTGGCGGCGGTGCGCGGCAATGTGCGGCTCGGAGCCCGGATCGCGGGGGCCTGGGCGGCACGGGCATGACCGGGGCGGGCCTGACCGGGGCGGGTCTGACCGGGCCGGGAGCACTGGTCGTCGTCGGGGACGTGGTGACGGACGTGGTGGCGATACATCCGGAGCCCCTCGCTCCGGCCACGGACACCGCCGCCCGCATCCGGACCCTGCCGGGTGGCGCCGGGGCCAACGCCGCCTGCTGGGCGGCCCGTACGGGGACCGCGGAGGTACGCCTCCTGGCGCGGGTGGGCAGCGAATCGGCGCGGTGGCACGAACGCGCGCTGGTGGACGCCGGGGTGCGGCCGCGGCTGGTGATCGACCCGGAGGAACCGACCGGGACGGTCGTCGCGCTGGTCGGCAAGGACGCGGAGCGCACCTTCCTGACCGACAGCGGGGCCTCGCTGCGGCTGTGTCCCGCCGACTGGGCTCCCTCGCTGCTGGACGGGGCGGCCCACCTCCACCTGTCCGGCTACCTCTTCTTCGCCGACAGCAGCCGCGAGCTGGCCATGGTCGCGCTGCGGGCGGCCCGGACCCGGGGGGTGCCGGTGAGCGTGGACCCCGCCTCGGCCGGTTTCCTGCAGGCCCTGGGGCCGCAGCGCTTCCTCGACGCGGTGGCCGGAGCGTGCGTCCTGCTGCCCAACGAGGACGAGGCCCGGCTGCTGGCCGGACTGCCGGAGCCGGCCGGGGTGGCCCGCGCGGCGGTGGAACTCAGCCGGCGGATACCGCTGGTGGTGGTGACCCTGGGACCGGCCGGTGCGCTGGTCGCCGAACGGGGCCGGATCACCGCCGAGGTCGCCGCCGAGCCGGCCGAGGCGGTGGACTCCACGGGCGCCGGAGACGCCTTCACCGGCGGCTTCCTGGCAGCCCGCCTCCAGGGCGCGGACCCCGCGGAAGCCGCCCGGGCCGGCTGCCGCACGGCAGCCCTGTCGGTAACCCGCCCGGGCGGCCGCCCTTAGGCACGGGCCGCCTATTGCGGCCCGGCCGGGCCGTCCCGGCTCCGCCGGCGTTCGAGGCGCGGGGGCCGGGGCAGCGCCCCCGGAAACGGCGCCGCACCCGCCCCGCCGCCCCCGCGCCCCTCTCACCGGCCGCGGCCCCGAACCCCCGTCCAGGCGGGATGCCTGGAATCATCGGCCCGCACCACCACGTCCGCGCCGGCCCCCGGATCCACCTCCGCCTCGTACCGCGCGAACGCCGCCACCGTCCACCGCGCCGACTCCTCCGTCCGCCGGCCCAGCGCCCCCTGCGACAGCCGGATGTGGACGCTCAGGTCGAAGGGGAACCACTGCCCCAGCAGCAGCGGGCCGTGCACCAGCAGCACCCCGCCGGCCGGGAGTTCCGCGTACGGGCTGCGCGTCGCCCGGTCGGTCACGGGGTCCCACAGGTCCGGCAGCACCCGCCCGGTGCCTCCGGGGTCCGTCGGGCCGAACACCTCCCGCCAGAGCGCCGCCGTGTCGTACCAGCCGTCGAGGTACGAGTCCACGTCCTGCCGCCCGTACTCGAAGCGGAGGGAGGCGGGCCGCAGGAATCCGCCGGTCGCCACCACCATCACCGCACGTCCGCGCCTGCGCAGCGCTTGCGCGAGCTCCTCCGCCAGCACGCCGGTCCCGGCGGCAGGCGCTCCGTCGATGCCCACCCTCTGCCAACTGCCCTGCCCGGGCAGGTTGTCAGGGTCGTCGAGGTGACCGGCGAGCTGCTCGGCCATCCGCTGCCATGTGATCGCTTCCCACTTCACCGGCCCATTGTCAGTGGTCGGCCTTAGCGTTTTTCACGAGGGATCACCGGCGGAAACGGAGCCGGCGGCCCGGCCTTCGGGGAGGGGTTTGTCATGGCTCGGGAGACGACGTATCTGGAGCTGTCGCAGGACGGCGGCGGGGCGCACAAGTTCTACGAGGTGACCGTGGACGGCACGGCCGTCTCCGTGCGGTACGGACGCATCGGCGCGGACGGCCAGTTGCAGAGCTCCTCCTTCCCGACCGCCGAGAAGGCCCGTGCGGCTGCCGCGAAGAAGATCGGGGAGAAGGTCCGCAAGGGGTACGCCCCCGCCGTGCAGGGGCAGCGCGCGGCGCGGTCGGTGACCCGCCGCCAGGTGACGTCGGCTCCGTCGACGGCGCGCGCGGTGGCCCCGGTGCTGTGGCGTTTCCGCACCGGCTCCTCCGCTTTCGGGATCCATGTGGACGAGGACCGCTGCTGGGTCGGCAACCAGGCCGGTGACGTCTACACCCTGAGCCACGGCGGAGAGGTGCTGGCCCGGTATTCGCTGCCGGACGGGGTGAAGTGCCTGGTGGCGGACGAGTTCTGGATATACGCGGGCTGCGACGACGGCACGGTGTACGACCTGTCGTCGAAGGTTCCCTTCGGGGCGTACGACATCGCGGAGGACGTGGACATCTTCTGGCTCGACATCCGCGAGGGCGTCCTGAACGTCTCCGACCGCAACGGCGGGCTGACGGTCATCGACCACGAGGACGAGTTCCAGTGGTCGAGGCGCTCGGCCGGCTCCAACGCGTGGATGGTCCGGGCGGACGCGGACGCCGTCTACCACGGGCACAGCAAGGGGGTGACCGCGTACGCGCCGGACGGCGGGCGGGAGCTGTGGCACACCGCGACCAACGGCTCGGTGCTGTTCGGCTGGCAGGAGGACCACGCGGTGTACGCGGGCACCGGGAGGAACACCGTGCAGCGCCTGTCGAAGGCGACGGGCGCGGTGGAGGCCACCTACCGGTGCGACGCGGCGGTGTACTCGTGCGCGACCTCGCCGGACGGAAGGCACGTCTTCGCGGGTGACCTCTCCTCCTCGGTGTACTGCTTCGACGCCGACGGGCAGCGGCTGTGGAAGCTGGGTACGGGAAGCGGGTCGGCGCTGTCCATGCAGTACCTGGACGAGCGGCTGTACCTGGTCACCACGGACGGTTCGCTGGTCTGCGTGGATGCGAGCGAGCAGGCGATCACGGCGGCCCAGCAGGGCTCGGTGCCGGCGCCGGTGGACGTGAAGTCGGCGGCGGCGCTGCCGGTGTTCACCCCGGCCGCGTCGGCCTCGGCTGTGGCCACGGTCTCGGTGGCCTCGGCGCCGGCCGGCGGTGTGGTGGTGGAGTGCGTCCAGCAGGGCGGCCGGATGCGGGTGCAGGTGGTGTCGGACGGCTTCGAGCCCTCGTGGAACGTCCAGTTCCCGCGCGGGATACGGGAGCCCGGCGCCCGGTACGTGGTCGAGGGGCTGCACGCCGCCTCAGGGGGCTTCTACCGGGTCCGCGGAGAGATACGACGGCTTGTGTGAGCGGCAGGCCGGCGACGCGGCACCGGCCGGTGCCGGGGTGGGTATCGCGAAGGGGGTCCCCTCGGGGAGCGCGGGGGTCACGTAGAGCACGACCGGCTCGGTACCGAGGTTGTGGCCCAGGTGGATGTGCCCGATGCCCGCAGGTTCCACGAAGGTGGTCCCGGCCCGGTGCACCACCACGGTGCGATCGTGCAGGATCCGGGTCAGGGTCCCGGCCAGCACCTTCGCGTCCAGCCGGACCCGGTGGAAGTGCCAGCCGGTGCAGCCGCCGGGCGGGATGACGATCTTCCGTCCCGACGGGGCCCCGGCACCACGTGCCCTGCCCGGCGGTACCGTCGCCGTCGTCGCCTGTCTTCCACCCATGTGTCCTCCTCCGCGGGCCGGCCCCGGTTCACGGCCCACCGTAGAAGGGGTTGTGGCATCCAGGAAGAGTTGACAAAACATCAACCGACCCTCCCCACCAGGTGATATGAGGCCCCTACGGCGGTATCACCCCTGTATGAGCCTGGTGGTGTTCGAGTCCCTGAAGCAGATCCACTGCGCCGAGTGCCGGCAGGGCCCGCTCCGGCACCTCGTGCGCGAGACGGGCGTGCCCCGCTGCCTGGACTGCGCGGATCTCGGGCACCTCGTCTACCTGCCGCGCGGGGACGCCGCGCTCACCCGACGTTCCCGCGAGGCCAGTTCGCTCTCCGCGGTGGTCGTCCGCTTCAACAAACGGCGCCGCCGGTACGAGCGCCTGGGGCTCCTCGTCGAGAACGCCGCCCTGGCCCGCGCGGAGCGCGCCTGTCTCGCGGACTCCGAGGCACGGGCGCGCCGCCGGGAGCGCGACCGGCTGCGCCGCGCAGCGGAGGACACCCGGTTCACGGCGGCCTTCGCCGCCGAGATAGTGCGGCTGTTCCCCGGATGTCCGGCCGACCGGGCGGTGGCGATCGCCACGCACGCCTCGGTGCGCGGCAGCGGCCGGGTGGGCCGCACCGCGGCCGGCCGGGCCCTCGACGAGCTGGCGGTCTCGGTCGCGGTACGGGCGGCGGTGCGGCACACCGACACCGAGTACGACGCCCTGCTGATGGCGGGCGTCCCCCGGTTCGCGGCCCGGGCCCGGCTGGCGCCGCGGATCGACGCCATCCTCGACGGGTGGCGCTCCGTGCCTAGTTGAGGCGGAAGCGGCGGTAGAGGAGGACACCGCCGAGCAGGAGCGCTCCGCTCCCGGGCAGCAGGTATCCGAGGCCGTCGGCCCCGGTGTGGGCGAGGGCCTCGGTGTGCCGCGGCGGTGCGGGCGGGGTGGCCGGCCGCTCGGTGACGGGCGGCGCGACGACCGGCGGCGCGACGACGGGGGGCTGGGCGGGCTTGCCACCGGTGGGCTCCTCGCCGTTGACGGAGGTGTTGCCGTGCGAGGAGTTGCCGACGCCGACCACGCTCACGGAGTTGCCGCTGAGGTTCAGCGGAAGCTCGACGGGAAGCTGCAGTCCGTTGCCGGACAGCACCCCCGGCGAATCCTTTCCGCGCCCTTCCGCCACGGCCCCTCCGCCGTTTCCGGCCCCCGGTTTCGACGCATGCGAGGACCCCGAGGACCCCTGACCGGGCTGCCCGCCACCGCCTCCCGGCGCCTGATTGCCACAGCGGTTCCCGGCGGCCGGGTTGAGCACTCCGACCACGTTCACGGTGTTCCCGCAGACGTTGACCGGGACGTGCAACGGCAGTTGGACCAGGTTCCCGGACAGCAGCCCCGGCGAGCGCTCGGCCCGCCCGCCCGCGTCCGCATCGGCGTAGGCGAATCCGCTCACGCCCGCGACCGCCAGCCCACCTCCCGCAACCACCGCCGCGATCACACCATTCCGACGACTGTGACGCATCAGCTTCCCTGCCTTCCGGAGGATTCAGCGGGCGCTTCACCCGCACCGGAGATAACGCGGTAAACCCATTCGGGTTATAGAGCCGATAGGCATTTCACTCCATCGTGTACTGGGTAGTGCCTACTTCATGACTGATCGCCCGCTGCTCCTCCTCGACGTGGACGGACCGCTCAACCCCTTCCGTTCGCCCCTCGCCGGTCTGCGCGGCTACCGGAGCCACCGGATGCGGCCGGACGTCTGGCTCTCCTACCGCGACCCGGAGTCGCGCAGCGCCCGGCGCGGCGCACGGGTCCGCCTCCACCCGTCCCACGGGGCCCGGCTGCTGGCCCTGCCCTTCGAGCTCGCCTGGGCCACCGCCTGGACGCACCAGGCCAACACGATGATCGCCCCGCACATCGGACTGCCCGGAGACCTGTCCGTCGTCGAATGGCCGGAGCTCTTCGTCGAGGACCCCGACGGCCTCTCCTGGAAGACCCGCCACCTCCTCGAGTGGGCAGGGGGCCGGCCGTTCGCCTGGGTCGACGACATGATCAACCCCCGCGACCGCGCCTGGGTCGCCGCCCACTACCCGGCCCCGGCCCTCCTCCTGCGCATCCACCCCCGCCACGGCCTGCGCGACCGCGACTTCACCGCCTTGACCCGCTGGGCCGCCGGACTCAGCCCAGCAGAGCCGTGACCGGGTCCGGGGAGGGGCGGCCCGTGGGCCACCAGTCCTCGTCGTCCGGGCGGGATTCGTAGGCGTACCAGAGGGCGTCACGGCCGAGGCGGAGCTGGCGTGTGCGGCCGGTGAGGCGGTTGCGGTCCGGGCGGAACGAACCCTGGGCGGCGGCCAGCAGCACCGGGCGGGCCCGGTCGAAGGGGCCCGCCGGCGGGTCCCAGGGCTCTTCGAGCGCGGCCAGTGCCGGGCGGCCGCCCTGGCGCCACGCGGCGGCCGCCCGGGCGAGGTCGGTGGTGGTGCGGCCGGTGGCGCGGGCCAGGTCGCGGTAGAGGGTGCGGGCGGCGCCGGTGAGCCCGGCCGTGGGGTGCGCGGACGCCAGCCGGACGGCGTCCTGCCAGAGGCTGAGCCCGGCGATCGGGTCCTCGCCGGTGGTGAGGAGGGCGAGGGCGCGGGCGGCCGCGTCGCAGGCGAGCTGGTCGAGGGCCAGCGGGTCCGGGGCCGCCGGATCGGCCGGGTAGGCGGGCGGGAGGCCTGCGGCGGCGGGCGCCGCAAGCGGCGCGGGCAGCAGCGGCAGGCCGGTGCGGGCGAGCGCGGCCCGGGCCGGGACCCCGGGGAAGTCCGGTGCAGTGTCGGGCTGTTCGCGGGCGGCGTGGGCGGCGTTGCGGCGGGTGAGCTCCTCGAGGAGCTCCCGCTCCCCCCGGCCGCGCAGGAGCAGCAGGACGAAGGGGTCCTCGTCGAGGAGGCGGGCCGCCCGGTAGCAGAGGGCCGCCGCGTGCTTGCACGGCGGACGTCCGAAGTCCGGGCAGGAACAGTGCGGGACGAGCTCGCCCGCACCGGGCAGGACGCTCTGCGCGAGCGACTGCGGAACCTCCCGCTCCAGCAGCGCGGCGAGCGCCGCGGGGTCGGCCGCGACCTCCTCCAGGAGCCCGTTCCACTCCGGGTCCGCGAAGGCGGGCAGGGTCAGCTCGGTGCGGTACGGGCGGGGCCGGCTGCCGCGGACGTACGCCACGATCCGGCCGGGCGTGACGGTCACGGCGTCGACGTGCCCCTCCGCGGCGTACGCACGGCCGCGGGCCAGGCGGGCCGTGTCGTGGGAGACCTCCTCCAGCGCCGTCACCCAGGCCCGGCCCCACCAGCTCACCGCCGCGGCCCCGGCGGGCACGGTCTCGAAGGTGCGGCGGCGGTCGTCCCGCGCGGTGATCATGCGGGCCTCCGCAGGGAGACGAGGTCGGCCAGCTCGCGGTCGGTCAGCTCGGTCAGCGCCGACTCGCCCGAGCCGAGGACGGCATCGGCCAGGGCCCGCTTCGCCTCCAGCATCTCGGCGATCCGGTCCTCGACGGTGCCTTCGGCGATGATCCGGTGGACCTGTACGGGCTGGGTCTGGCCGATGCGGTAGGCGCGGTCGGTGGCCTGTTCCTCGACGGCCGGGTTCCACCAGCGGTCGAAGTGGATGACATGGCCGGCCCGGGTGAGGTTCAGCCCCGTGCCCGCCGCCTTCAGGGACAGCAGGAAGACGGGCACCTCGCCGGCCTGGAAGCGGTCGACGAGCTCCTCCCGGCGCGGCACCGGAGTCCCCCCGTGCAGCAGTTGGTGGGAGATCCCCCGGGCCGACAGGTGCCGTTCGATCAGGCGGGCCATCGTCACGTACTGGGTGAAGACGAGGACGGAGCCGCCCTCGGCCAGGATCGTGTCCAGCAGCTCGTCCAGCAGGGCGAGCTTCCCCGAGCGGTGGCCGATCCTGGGCTGCTCCTCCTTGAGGTACTGCGCCGGGTGGTTGCAGATCTGCTTGAGCGAGGCCAGCAGCTTCATGATCATGCCGCGTCGTTCCATGCCCTCGCTCGACTCGATCACGGCCATCGCCTCGTCCACCGCGGCCTGGTAGAGCGAGGCCTGCTCCCGGGTGAGGGAGACGGGGTGGTCGGTCTCCGTCTTCGGCGGCAGCTCGGGCGCGATGCCGGGGTCGGACTTCTTGCGCCGCAGCAGGAACGGCCGTACGAGCGCGGACAGCCGGGCGACCGCCGCCTCGTTGCCGCCGTCCTCCTCCGTCTGGTGCTCCACCGGGCGGGCGTGGCGGGCCCGGAAGGCGGTGAGCGGCCCCAGCAGCCCCGGCGTGGTCCAGTCGAGCAGCGCCCACAGCTCGGAGAGGTTGTTCTCCACGGGGGTGCCGGTCAGCGCCACCCGGGCCGGCGCCGGCACCGTGCGCAGCGCCTTCGCGGTCGCCGAGTGCGGGTTCTTGACGTGCTGCGCCTCATCGGCGACGACCATGCCCCAGCGCTGCTGCGCCAGCAGGGCGGCGCTGGCGCGCATCGTGCCGTACGTGGTGAGGACGAACCCGCCCTCGCAGGACGTCAGGTCCTCGATGCTGCGGCCGCCTCCGTGGAAGCGGCGCACGGGCGTGCCGGGGGCGAACTTCTCGATCTCCCGCTGCCAGTTGCCCAGGAGGGACGCGGGGCACACCACGAGCGTCGGCTCGGGCCGGTCCCGGTGCAGGTGCAGCGCGATCAGGGTGACGGTCTTGCCCAGGCCCATGTCGTCGGCGAGGCAGCCGCCGAGACCGAGCGAGGTCATCAGGTCCAGCCAGGCCAGGCCGCGGGCCTGGTAGTCGCGCAGGGTGGCCTTGAGGGCGGCGGGCTGCGGGAGCGGGGCCAGCTCCCCCGTCAGCCGCTCCCGCAGGGCGGCCAGTGCCCCCACCGGCACCGCCTCGACCGGCTCGCCGTCGACCTCGGCCGTCCCCGACAGCGCGGCGGCCAGCGCGTCCACCGGGTCCAGCACGCCCAGTTCCCGCTTGCGCGCCTTGCGCACCAGCTCCGGGTCCACCCGCACCCACTGGTCCCGCAGCCGTACGACGGGCCGGTGGGCCTGTGCCAGCGCGTCCATCTCCCCCGGGGTGAGCCGGTCGCCGCCCAGCGCCAGTTCCCAGGAGAAGGCGAAGAGGTGCTCGGCGTCGAAGAAGGCGGTGCCGTCGGTCGCGGAACCGGGCGCGGTGGACCGTACGACGGCGGTCGCGGACAGCGTACGGGCCAGCTCGCGCGGCCAGTGGACCAGGACCCCGGCGGCCGCGAGCCGGCTCGCAGCCACCCCCAGCAGGTCCTCGAGCTCCGGATCGGACAGGGCGAGGGAATCGGGCACGGGCTGGTCCAGCAGCCGCAGCAGGGGCGGCCAGACCCGCGCGGCGCGGCGCAGCGCGAGCACGGCGTCGATCCGGGCGCGGGGACCGAACCCGGCGGCCGCCGTGCCCGCCCACAACTGGCCGGCGTCGGTGACCAGGGTCGGATCGGCCAGGCTGTGCACCTGGACGACGGCGGCCCCGGCGCGCCGGACGTCCTCGCCCTCGGCTTCGTCGAAGAGCCGGAAGGACGACAGGTCGAGCCGCAGCGAGACGCCGACCCCGGCGTCGGCTCCGGCCGCGACCTGTGCGGCCCAGTCCTGTATCCCGGGCACCTGCTGCGCCTCCCGCGCGGCGAACGGCCGCCCGGCGGCCACGGACGCGGCCGGGGTACGGGGCAGGCTGTCGGCGACGGCGTCGAGGAACGCGCGGACCAGCGCCTCCGGTTCGGGCAGCTGGAGCGGGCGGCGGCCGGGCAGGGGGGTCGCGTACCCCTCGTGCGGCAGGGCCGCGGCGATCGCGCGCAGGTGGTCGATGTCCGCGGCGTCGAGCGGCCCGGCGCGCCAGGCGTCCACGCCCTCGGGGGTGAGCCCGGGGAGCAGCCGGCCGCGGGCGGCCAGGGTGAGCGCCTGCGTGGCGGCGGTCCCCCAGGCGCGGGTGGCGGGGTGCGCGGCGGGGCTGCGGGGCGCCCGCGCGAGCAGGGGCAGGGAGGAGGCGACGGAGAAGGTCACGGCGGGCACGGTCCGGCTGCGGACGCCGTCGCCGTGCGGGCGCACGACGGTGAGCTGCGTCGGCGTACCCGCCTCGGGCAGGGCGTCCCCGTCGGGCGCCCAGAAGGCGACCCGCCCCTGGCGGGGGACGGCTGCGGGCAGGAAGACGGCGGCGTGGCGCAGCAGCGCGGATGCCTGCACGGATGCCTGCGCGGCTGCCTGCGGCTGCGGCTGCGTTGTCACGGTGTCCCCTCCCCGTCTCGCCCGTCGATGCGCTTGCGGATCTGCTGATCCGCTCTGCCGACGAGTCTAGGCGCGGCCACCGACAACGCCTCTGACCTGCGGATCACCGTCCCCAGCGGCCCTGCTCCGCCGCGTACCCGTACACCGGTCGGCCGGGGGCCGCGCTCGTGCGCAGCGGGCGCCCGTCGTCGTCGATGCGGAGGGTGCCCGAGCCGGACGGCGCGGACCACCAGAGGTCGAGGGACCAGTCGCAGTCGCAGCCCGTGGTGACCGCCTCCACCCGCAGGACGACCGGTTCGGACGCCGAGACGCGCATCGGGAAGGCGGGGGCCGGCAGCGTGCCCCCGGCGTCGTTCCCGGCGACCGGGCGGGCCAGCGGGCGCGGCGCGTCCAGGTTGACGGCGAAGACGGCCGGCGTGAGGGCCCCGCCGCAGCCCTGCGACATCTGGTAGACGTTCCAGGCCGGCGGGGTACGGCGGCCTGACACGCGGACCTGCAGGTCCTCCAGGACCACGGCGCCCGGGCCCGTGCCGTGCAGGGTGACCTCCACGATCTGCTTCCCGGCGTGCACGGCGCGCTGCGCCGATGCCCAGGCGGGCGCGTCCGCCTCCACGGGCGGCGGCGGCACCGATCCCGGACCCCGCTCGGCCAGGTAGGCGTGATCGCAGCCCGCGGTCCACACGTGCGACCGGACCGCCGCCCTCAGGGGCGCTGCCGGAGACCGGGGCGGAGCCGGGACCGGCGGTGACGCGGAGGGCGGGACGGACGCCGGACCCGGACCACCGGCCGGCGGCGGGGGCTCCGGTGTGCTCGTGGCCCCTGGCGCCGACGCCGGGGCGGACTCGGTTCCGGAGGCGCCTGCGGATGCCGCCGGCGCCGTCGTACCCGCCCCGGGCCCGCTCCCCGTCCCCATCCCCGTCCAGGCTCCGGCCCGCGGCGCACGGGGCTCGGGGCCGGCCGCCGCGAGCAGGGCCACGGCCACCGCGCCCGCCGCCACCCCCGCGGCGGCGACCACGGCCACCCGCCTCCGATACCAGGGCCTGCCTCCCGCGGGCTCCGCGACGACGGCCGGCTCCCCCACGACGACGACGGGCTCCGCCCCCGACTCCGACTCCGACCCCGGCTCCTGCTCCGGCACAGGCACAGGCTCCGGTGGCGCCCCCGCGCGCCGCCGCGCATCGGCCAGCAGCCACGCCCGGTGAAGGTCCACCGCCTCCCCCGGCGATGCCCCGCAGGCCCGTGCGAAGCGGTCCACCACCGCAAACTCCGCCGGCAGCGCCTCCCCGTTGCAGTAGCGGTGCAAGGTCGACGTACTCGTGTGCAGGCGGCGTGCCAGGGCCCCGTAACTCAGCCCCCCACGCTCCTTCAGCTCCCGCATCAGCCGCGCGAAATTCCCGGCCTCGCTCACCGCGTTCCCCCGTCCGGCGTCCCGTGACTGCGTTCCATGCCTGAGGTGTTCCCCCAGGTGACAGTGCGTACGGCCGTTCCAGCGTCCCGAATTCGCCCCAAACCGTGGCCGGCCGGGCGGCCCGGGGAACAGGCTCGTCAGGCACACCGAACCACTCACGGGGAGACCGTTCATGTTCCGACGCACCGACACCGCCGCCACCCTCGCCACCGCGCTCGTCGCCGCGGCGACCGCCTTCGTCCTCACCGCCCCCGCCTCCGCAACGGCCGCCACCGCGACGCCCGTCCCGCCCGGATTCCTGGCCGGCACCGACCTGCCGCCGCACCCCGGATCGGCCTGGTACCCGGGCAAGATCACCAAGGGGCTGCCCGAGTTCGCGCCCTTCTGCCTGGACGGCGTGCTTCCGGCGGCGGGCAGCTGGCACCGCGCCTTCGGCACCGAGTTCGACACCGGCGCCGTGCAGGTCTCCGTACGGTCCTCCTCGGCCTCCGCCGCGACCGAGCTCGTCGGCAGGCTGGAGCGCAAGGTCGCGGCGTGCGCCGCCGACTGGCTGCGGACGACCCCGGGCGGCACAGCCTCCTGGGAGGACTACGGAACGCTCCCCGTCGAGGAGGGCGCGCACGTCTACGGGGTCCACACCTCGGTCCCCGACTCGGAGCCGGGTGTGCACCTCTACGGGATCGGCCGCGACGGCTCCACCGTGACCGTCGTGAAGTGGGGCGAGATGGGCAACCTGTCCCAGGCCCCGGTCGCCGCGTTCAAGAAAACGACCACGACGGCCGTGAACAAGCTCAACCCGTAGCCGGGCGACGTCCCGCCCCCGGCGCGCCGGCCGGCCCGAGTGGGACCATGGACGTGAGAGGCGATGCCATGCGTTCCGGGAATGAGCCGGTGACCGCGCGCAGCCCGCTGCGGCTGCGGTTCTGGCTGGGTGTCTGGGGGCTGATCTGGGCCGCCGCCGGGACGGCCGCCTTCTCGCTGGCGGGCCGTCCCGGATGGGCGGCCGCCTGCGGCGCGCTGGCGGTCATCGTGGCCGTGGACCTGGCCGTGATCGTGCGCCATATCCGGCAGGGGCCGCACTACCAGCCGGGCCGGGACATCCCACCGTACGAGCCGCCCCGCAGCCGGTGAGCCGGCGGACGGTGGGCGGCGGACGGTGGCCGTTCGGCTGGTGAGCCGTCGGCTCAGGCCTGGTCCTCGAAACGGGCCGCCGCCAGGTACTCCGGCTGCGGGTCGAGGGCGGCGGCGAGGCGGAAGTGCTTGCGCGCCTGCTCGGGCCGGCCCGCGCGCTCATGGGTACGGGCCAGCGCGAAATGGGCGAAGGCGTTGTCCGGCTCCCGCTCCAGCACCAGCTCGAACTCCAGCTCCGCGGGGCGCAGTTGGGCCGCGGCGAAGAAGGCCCGGGCCCGCAGCAGCCGCGCCGCCGTGTTCTCCGGATGGGCGGCTATGACCGAGTCGAGCAGCTTGACCGCGCCGCGCGGGTCGCGTGCGGCCAGCAGTTGCTCCGCGGCCCGGTAGTCGATGACGTGCGTTTCCGGGCTGGACGGCGTGGGGCGCGTGGTCTCGGACACAGTCTGGATCCTTCCCTCTACGGGCGCGTTCAACGCCCCCACCATGGTCGCTATTCCATGAACACGTCAGGCGGTGCCGCCGGCGGCCCGCGCCGTGAGCTCTTCCCAGACCTTGCGCACCTGCGGCTCCAGCGCCTCCAGGGGCCCGTCGTTGTCGATCACGAGGGTCGCCACCGCGAGCCGCTGCTCCCGCGTGGCCTGCGCGGCCATCCGGGCCCGCGCCTCCTGCTCGGCCATCCCGCGCAGCGCCGTCAGCCGGGCCAGCTGCGTCGTCGGCGCCGCGTCCACCACGACCACCAGGTCGTAGAGCGGCGCCAGGCCGTTCTCCGTGAGCAGCGGTACGTCGTGCACCACGATCGCGTCGGCCCCCGCGGCCGCCTCCAGCTCGGCCGACCGGGCCCCGACCAGCGGGTGCACGATCGCGTTGAGCGTCTGGAGCTTCGCCGGGTCCGAGAACACGATGGACCCGAGCTTCGGCCGGTCCAGCACCCCCTCGGCGGTCAGCACCGACTCCCCGAAGGCCGCCACGACGGCCGCGAGCCCCGGCGTACCGGGCTCCACGACCTCGCGCGCGATCCGATCGGCGTCGACGACGATCGCCCCGTACCCCGCCAGCAGCCGCGAGACCTCGCTCTTGCCGGCACCGATTCCGCCCGTCAGGCCCACTTTCAGCATGTCCGCAGCCTAGACCCCGCCCCCGGCGCCCCTACAGCCCCGTCGGCGTCAGTTCTCGCCCTCGCGCTCCGCCAGGAACCGCTCGAACTCGCGCCCGATCTCGTCCGCCGACGGAAGCTCCGCGGGCTCGGCGATCATGTTGCCCCGGGTCTCGGCTCCGGCGGCCGCGTCGTACTGGTGCTCCAGCCCCTGCACCAGGCTGACCAGCTCCTCGTCGCCCTCCCGGATCTGCCGGTCGATCTCCGTCTGCGTGCGGTGCGCCTCGGTCCGCAGCGCGTGCGCCACGGCCGGCAGGACCAGCCCGGTCGCCGCCGTGATCGCCTCCAGCACCGTCAGCGCGGCGTCCGGGTACGGGGAGCGCGCGACGTAGTGCGGTACGTGCGCGGCGACGCCCAGCACGTCGTGCCCGGCCTGGGCCAGGCGGAACTCCACCAGGGACTCCGCGCTGCCCGGGACCTGCGCCTCGTCGAAGGGGCTGCGGTGGCCGGGCATGAGGTCGGTCCGGTTGCCGTGCGGGGTGATGCCCACGGGACGGGTGTGCGGAACGCCCATCGGGATGCCGTGGAAGTTGACCGAGAGCCGGACCCCGAGGCGCTCGACGATCTGCCGGACGGCGACGGCGAAGCGCTCCCACTCCACGTCCGGCTCCGGGCCGGACAGCAGCAGGAAGGGCGCGCCGGTGGCGTCCTGGACCAGTCGGAGCTCCAGCCGGGGCTCCTCGAACTCCGTCCAGTGGTCGCGCTGGAAGGTCAGCAGCGGGCGGCGTGCCCGGTAGTCCACCAGCCGGTCGGCGTCGAAGCGGGCGACCACCTGGTGGGGCAGGGTGTCCAGCAGCCGCTCGACGATCTGCTCGCCGGCCTCACCCGCGTCGATGTACCCCTCGAAGTGGTACAGCATGACCAGCCCGGCCGAGTCCTGGGCGACCGCCAGGTCGGCCACCGCCAGGCCCTTGGCATCCCATTCGTACAAACCCTGTGGATCAAGCACCGCCACCACTCCTCCTCGCCTCGTTCCCTGCCAAGAACGTCCAAGACGGCGCCGCCATTCCCCAGTTGGCCGCATTCACAGGAACGCAACGGATCAGCGGCGGATCGACGGCGGTCAACCGCGGCCCGGCGGCGGTCAGGCGGGAAACGCGGTGAGGCCCGCCCCCCGAAGGGGACGGGCCTCACCGTTCAACTCAACTCAGCTCTGCTCACACCGGAGTGTGATGCGCGCTGCGATCAGCTCTGGCCGCCGGCCAGCTTCTCGCGGAGCGCGGCCAGGGCCTCGTCCGACGCCAGGGCGCCGGAGGTCTCGTCCGACTCCGAGGAGTACGAACCACCCGAGATGCCCGCACCGGCGTTGCCACCGGCGGCCGGGGCGGCAGCGCCCTCGGCAGCAGCGGCCTCGTCGGCCTCGCGGCTCTTGATGACCTGGGCCTGGTGCTGCTCGAAGCGCTGCTGCGCCTCGGCGTACTGGGTCTCCCAGGCCTCGCGCTGCTTCTCGTAGCCCTCGAGCCAGTCGTTGGTCTCGGGGTCGAAGCCCTCGGGGTAGATGTAGTTGCCCTGGTCGTCGTAGGACGCGGCCATGCCGTACAGGGTCGGGTCGAACTCGACCGACGCCGGGTCGGCACCGAAGGACTCGTTGGCCTGCTTCAGGGACAGCGAGATCCGGCGACGCTCGAGGTCGATGTCGATGACCTTGACGAAGATCTCGTCGTTGACCTGGACGACCTGCTCCGGGATCTCCACGTGGCGCTCGGCCAGCTCGGAGATGTGGACCAGACCCTCGATGCCCTCGTCCACGCGGACGAACGCACCGAACGGAACCAGCTTGGTGACCTTACCCGGGACGACCTGACCGATCTGGTGGGTCCGGGCGAACTGCTGCCACGGGTCCTCCTGCGTCGCCTTCAGCGACAGGGAGACGCGCTCGCGGTCCATGTCAACGTCGAGAACCTCGACGGTGACCTCCTGGCCGACCTCGACAACCTCGGACGGGTGGTCGATGTGCTTCCAGGACAGCTCGGAGACGTGGACGAGACCGTCGACGCCACCCAGGTCCACGAAGGCACCGAAGTTGACGATCGAGGAAACGACGCCGGAGCGGACCTGACCCTTCTGCAGGGTGGTGAGGAACGTCTGGCGAACCTCGGACTGGGTCTGCTCCAGCCAGGCGCGGCGGGACAGGACCACGTTGTTGCGGTTCTTGTCCAGCTCGATGATCTTCGCCTCGAGCTCCTTGCCCACGTAGGGCTGGAGGTCGCGGACACGACGCATCTCGACGAGAGAGGCCGGCAGGAAGCCGCGGAGGCCGATGTCGAGGATGAGACCACCCTTGACGACCTCGATGACGGTACCGGTGACGATGCCGTCTTCTTCCTTGATCTTCTCGATCGTGCCCCAGGCACGCTCGTACTGAGCGCGCTTCTTGGACAGGATCAGGCGGCCTTCCTTGTCCTCCTTCTGGAGAACCAGGGCCTCGATCTCGTCGCCGACCTTGACGACCTCGTTCGGGTCGACGTCGTGCTTGATCGAGAGCTCACGGCTCGGGATCACGCCTTCGGTCTTGTAACCGATGTCGAGCAGGACCTCGTCCCGGTCGACCTTCACGATGACGCCGTCGACGATGTCGCCGTCGTTGAAGTACTTGATCGTCTCGTCGATCGCGGCGAGGAAGGCTTCCTCGTTACCGATGTCGTTGACCGCTACCTGCGGAGTGGTAGAGGTGGTCTCGGTGCTGCTCGTCATGTGGGAAAGGGCTCCGGTTACGGACAGAAAGTCGTAGGTACTGCTACGCCGGGAGCCCTTATCGGCATCTGCCGAAGCCGGACAGCCAAGGAGACCCCCATTTCCGCGAAACGCGGCGGGGCCTCGAAAACCGAGGGGACATCAACAGATACAAGCGCAGCCTGCTAGGTCTGAGGAGCACAGGCTCGCAGCGCAACTTGTAGCATACGGGGGCGGCCGGACAGGGTCAATGCGCGAAGGCGCACACCACGGGCGGATCACCGCATAACCGGCACAATTCGTGGGCTGGAGCGCCTTCCTGACGCTTCCTGCCACTTTTTGAAGACATTCGCAGACTACGACGACGGGCCCCATGAACCAAGAGGACTACGCCCCCGAAGACGCGTACGAGGCCGATCCGGGCTCCGTGGAAGACGCCGAGGCCACACGGCGTGACGCGGGGGAGGCGGAGAGCAGCCGGGCGAGCCGTGGCTGGTGGGACCGCAACGCCGACGAGTACCAGAGCGAGCACGGCGCCTTCCTCGGCGACGACCGCTTCGTGTGGGGGCCCGAGGGGCTGGACGAGGCGGAGGCGGCCCTCCTCGGCCCCGCCGGCTCCCTCAAGGACAAGGACGTCCTGGAGATCGGCGCCGGCGCCGCCCAGTGCTCGCGCTGGCTGGCCGCGCAGGGCGCCCGCCCGGTGGCCCTCGACCTCTCCCACCGCCAGCTCCAGCACGCCCTGCGCATCGGCGATGACGTCCCCCTGGTCGAGGCCGACGCCGGGCGGCTCCCCTTCCGCGACGGCTCCTTCGACCTCGCCTGCTCCGCCTACGGCGCCGTCCCCTTCGTCGCCGACCCGGTCAACGTCATGCGCGAGGTGCACCGCGTCCTGCGCCCCGGCGGCCGCTGGGTCTTCTCCGTCACCCACCCCATCCGCTGGGCCTTCCCCGACGAGCCCGGCCCCGAGGGGCTGTCCGTCGCCGCCTCCTACTTCGACCGGACCCCGTACGTGGAGCAGGACGAGCAGGGGCGCGCGGTGTACGTCGAGCACCACCGCACCCTCGGAGACCGGGTCCGCGACGTGGTCGCGGGCGGCTTCCGCCTGGTCGACCTGGTCGAGCCGGAGTGGCCCGAGTGGAACAGCCAGGAGTGGGGCGGCTGGTCCCCGCTGCGCGGCAACCTGATCCCGGGCACCGCGATCTTCGTGTGCGAGAGGGCCTGATCCCTTGATCCGCCAGGCCGCCCTCGACGCCCTCCCCGTAAGAGGGGCCGTGCCCGCGCTGGTCTCCGCGCTGGACGGCCACGGCGCCGCGGTGCTCTGTGCCCCGCCCGGCACCGGCAAGACCACGCTGGTGCCGCTGGTGCTGGCGGGGCTGGTGGGCGGCGGGCCCCGGCGCCGGGTCGTGGTCGCCGAGCCACGGCGGATCGCCGCCCGTGCCGCGGCCCGGCGCATGGCCTGGCTGCTGGGCGAGGCCGTCGGCGGCTCCGTCGGCTTCACGGTGCGCGGGGAGCGGGTGGCGGGTCCCGGCACGGTGGTGGAGGTGGTCACCACCGGGGTGCTGCTCCAGCGGCTCCAGCGCGACCAGGAACTGGCCGGCGTGGACGTGGTGGTCCTGGACGAGTGCCACGAGCGGCACCTGGACGCCGACACGGTCGCCGCCTTCCTCCTCGACGTACGGGAGACACTGCGGCCGGAGCTCCGGCTCGTGGCGGCTTCCGCGACGACCGACGCTGCCGGCTGGGCGCGCGTACTCGGCCGCGGCGGTCCCGGCGACGCGCCGGTGGTGGAGGCCTCGGGAGTCTCGTACCCGGTGGAGACCGTCTGGGCCCCGCCGGCCCGGCCGGTGCGGCCCCCGCACGGGATGCGGGTGGATCCGGCGCAGCTGACGCACGTGGCCTCGGTGGTGCGGCGGGCCCTCGCGGAGCGGGAGGGCGACGTCCTGTGCTTCCTGCCCGGCGTCGGCGAGATCGCCCGCGTCGCCGGGCAGCTGGGCGGCGTGGACGCGGAGGTGCTGCAGGTCCACGGCCGGGCCCCGGCTGCCGTGCAGGACGCGGCACTGACGGCCTCGGACCACCGCCGGGTGATCCTTTCCACCGCGGTGGCGGAGTCGAGCCTGACCGTTCCCGGAGTACGGGTGGTGGTGGACTCGGGGCTGGCCCGCGAGCCCCGGGTGGACCACGCCCGGGGGCTGGGCGCGCTGGCGACCGTACGGGCCTCCCGCGCGGCCGGGCGGCAGCGGGCGGGCCGGGCCGGACGCGAGGCGCCGGGCGCGGTGTACCGCTGCTGGGCCGAGGCGGAGGACGGCCGCCTGCCCGCGTTCCCGTCGCCGGAGATACGCATCGCCGACCTGACGCAGTTCGCGTTGCAGGCGGCGTGCTGGGGCGACCCGGACGCGTCCGGCCTGGCGCTGCCGGACCCGCCGCCCGCCGGGGCGATGGCCGCGGCGCGGGAGGTGCTGGTGGCCGTCGGCGCGGTGTACGGGGCCGGTCGGCCGACCCCGCGCGGCCTGCGCATGGCCCGGCTCGGGCTGCACCCGCGGCTGGCCCGCGCCCTGCTGGACGGCTCGGCCGCGCTCGGTGCCCGGCGGGCGGCGGAGCTGGTGGCCCTGCTCAGCGAGGAGCCGCCGCGCGAGTACGGGGACGACCTGGCCGGTGCCTGGCGGCAGGCCAGGCGGGGCGGCGACGCCTACGCGGCCCGCTGGCGCACGGAGGTCAGCCGCCTGGAACGCGCCGTGCGGGACCCTGCGGGGCCTTCGGGGGCTCCGCCCCCGGACCCCCGCGCCTCAAACGCCGGCGAGGCTGTTTCTTCAGCCCCTCCGGCGCTTGAGGAGCGGGGTGCGGGGCGGAGCCCCGGCAGCGGCGCTGCGCCCGACGACGGCGCTGCCGGGCTCGTCGCCGCCCTGGCGTTCCCCGAGCGGGTCGCGAAGGCCAAGGGGGAAGGGGCCTTCCTGATGGCCTCCGGCACCGGGGCCGAGCTCGGCGACGGCTCGGGCCTGCGCCGCGCGCCCTGGCTGGCGGTCGCCGTCGCCGACAGGCCCCCGCACTCGGCCTCCGCCCGGATCCGGCTGGCCGCGGTCATCGACGAGGACACCGCCCTGGCCGCCGCCGCCCACCTGCGGACCGAGGGCGAAGAGGTGCGCTGGGAGGACGGGGACCTGATCGCCCGCGCAGCGCAGCGGCTCGGGGCGATCGAGCTGGCCGTGCGCCCGCTGCGCAGCCCGGACCCGGCGCTCGTACGGGCCGCCCTGCTCGACGGGCTCCGCTCCGAGGGCCTCGGCCTGCTGCGCTGGTCCCCGGACGCGCAGACCCTTCGGGCCCGGCTGGGCTTCCTGCACCGCACGCTCGGCGGTGCGTGGCCCGACGTAGTAGAGGACGGCGCCCTGCTGGACCGGGCCGACGACTGGCTGGAGCCCGAGCTGTCGCGGGCCCGGCGCCGGGCGGACCTGGGGCGCATCGACCCCGGGCAGGCGCTGAACCGGCTGCTGCCGTGGGCCACCGGTGAGGCCGCCCGGCTGGACGAGCTGGCTCCGGAACGGCTGGAGGTGCCCAGCGGATCCCGGATCCGGCTGGACTACTCCGCCGAGCACGGGCAGCCGGTGCTCGCGGTGAAGCTCCAGGAGCTGTTCGGGCTGGCCGAGACCCCGAAGGTGGCCGGTGTGCCGGTGCTGGTGCACCTGCTGTCGCCCGCCGGACGGCCCGCCGCCGTCACCGCCGACCTCGCCTCCTTCTGGCGGGGCGGCTACCGCGCCGTCCGTGCCGAGCTGCGCGGCCGCTACCCCAAGCACCCCTGGCCGGAGGACCCGGCGACCGCCGAGCCCACCCGCCACACGAACGCCCGGCTCAGACGCTGAGCCCTTCCTCTTCCTCTTCCTCCCGCACCCGGCGTCCGCGGGCCTCCAGCCACAGCGCCAGCCCCAGCAGCGCGAGCCCGCCGCCGGCCAGGCCGATGGGCGCGTAGGTGTGCAGTGCGAGGACCTTCGTACGGTTCGACTTGACCAGGTCGACGGTGTAGTCGGAGTAGTCCTCGCGCATCGTCACGTGCCCGGCGAAGGCGGTGAGCTTGCCGTCGGGGCCGCCCGCCGCGATGCCGCCCCGCATCTCCTGCTGGATGTCCTGCTCGGCGTTGACCGGCGCCCCGGTCACCGGGTCGACCCAGAACCTCACCTTGGCGGTGTACCAGAGGGTGGTTCCGGTGGCGGCCTCGATCGTCGACGGGTCGATGCCCTCGATCGGCATCTTCTTCGGCATGGCGACCTTGGTCCAGGGGATCGTCTGCTCGAAGTAGTAGACGTCCATGCCCTTGAAGGTGCGCGGTCCGACGTAGTGGATCGGCGAGGAGGTCCGGGTCTGCGCGTCGAAGTACAGGTAGTCGCGCGGCTCGGTGAAGAACGGCCACTTGAACTCGATGCCCTCGCGCTTGACGGCGTCCCCGTCGACCATCTCCCCGGTGGCGTGCACCGGGTCCTGGGTGTGGGCGTCGAAGATGTAGCGCTCGGGGATCTGGGAGACCATCTTCCCGTCGGGGCCGATGATGTAGGACAGCGTGTCCCAGACGACGACGTCCTTGCCCGCGCTCGATTCGATCTCCTTCGACGCCTCCACGTTCCCCTTGAGCGTCTGGACGATCGTGACCTTGTCGACCTTCTTGGGCTGCATGCCGCCGGTGTAGTCGAGGAGGGTCGCGTCCTTCGCCTCCAGGACCATCTCCTGGTACTGGCTCGGCGGGATCTTGGCGAGGCGGGGGTACGCGTACCAGCGCAGCAGCGGCGCGAGGGCTGCGCAGAACACGGCTAGGGCCAGCAGGACAAGGCTCGCTCTGCGTCGCAAGGCCGGGCCCTCCTCTACTTTCCGGGCGCGGGGGGCGCGGTGGTGAGCAGGGGCTTGGGTGAGGTCTCGCCTTCGGGCACCCCGAACGCCGTGATGGCGAACACGAGGGCCAGCGCGGCCGCGAGGCCGATGACGGCGGCGACGAATGCGCGCATGCCGGGGCTCCGAAATCTGATGAGGCGTCAGAGATGGGGCACCGTAGCAACGCGGGGGCGAGATGAGAACCGTTCGAGCGGCGGATCACCACTGGGCCGCCCGGGGGGCCTCGGTGCCCGCCGGCACGCCGCCCCCGCGTTGCGCACGGCGGGACGCCCACCCCATGGAACACTCATCGCCAACAGAATGTAATCACACGATTACATATAGCGATCGGAGAAGTGATGCGCAGACGTCGGTTCATGACCGTGGCCCTGGCTCTGCCGTTCGTGGCCGCACTCAGCCTCGGCAGCACCGCGGGCGCGACCTCCCTGGCGGCCATTCCGTGCGACGTCACCGCCCTCAACAACGCGATCATCGCCGCGAACAACAACACCGGACCGCACACGATCCGGCTCGCACCCAAATGCGTCTACAACGTCCTCACTCCCGCGTCGACCGGCGGTCTCGGCCCCAACGCCCTGCCCCTGATCTCGGGCACCGTCACGCTGCTGGGGAACAAGACCACCATCCGACGGGATCCCGACGCGACCGAGGGCTTCCGCATCGCGCAGATCGACGGCCCCGGCGGGCGCCTGACCGTCGAGGGCGTCACCGCGACCGGCGGCGGCTATCTCGACTACGCCGGCACCTACCTGCCCACGGACGGAGGGACGCTCATCCTCAAGCACAGCACCGTGACCAACAGCACGGCGAACCAGGGGGGCGCCATCTACGTGAACCAGAGCAGCACCCTTGAGATGTACGACAGTGTCGTGCGGGACAGTGCAGCCCAGCGGGGCGGTGCCATCTACAACGGGCCGGGAAGCACCACCCTGCTGCAGAAGACCAAAGTGGTGCGGAACCAGGCCACGGAGCTGGGGGGCGGCCTCTTCACCGCCGGGGTCTCCATGACCATCAAGAACTCGCACATCGGGGGCAACCGCGCCTACCAGCAGGGCGGCGGAATCTACAACGACCGCTCTCCGCTGGACATCTCCTCGACGACCATCGCAGACAACCGCGCGGGCCAAACGGGTGGCGGTATCACCAATGACGGCACCACCACGCTGACGGACACAAAGGTGCGGCGCAACATCGCGCTCAACGGCGGCGGCGTCTGGCAAGGAACCTCCGCCGGCACCGCCCTGACCCTCGTCAGGAGCCGGATCTTCGAGAACACGCCCAACAACTGCCGGCCCGTCGGGTCGATCCCCGGCTGCACGAACTGACCCCGGGCTCGATCCGCAAGCCCGGCTTGATCCGCAAGGCGCGGCCTGTGCTGCGACCCGGTGAACCTTCCCGGTCACAGCACTAGGTGTGCTGCCCCGGGGTCGACCGGGGCACCTCCGGAGTGGATGCCGGAGACGCGGTGGGCTTCGGCGTGCGTGAGGAGCTAGGCGTCGGGCTGGACGTCGAAGTCGGCATGGGGGTGGGCGTCGGGGTCGGCGAGGGCTTCGGGTCCGGCGTGGGCGTAGGGGTCGGCGTAGGGGTCGGCGTGGGCGTAGGGGTCGGCGTGGGCGTGGGCGTGGGCGTCGGGGACGGCGTAGGCGTCGGGGTCGGCTTCGGGTCCGGCGTGGGTGTCGGGGTGGGCTTCGGGTCCGGGGTCGGAGTGGGCGTCGGGGACGGCGTGGGCTTCGGGTCCGGCGTCGGAGTGGGGGTCGGCTTCGGCTTCGGCTTCGGCTTCGGGGTGGGGCTCGGGGGCGGCGTCGTGGGCGTGCCCGATCCCGTACCGGGCCGGTCCGGGATCTCGTGCGTCCCCTTCAGGTAGTACGCGAACCAGGACCGGACCGTCCGCAGGTACTCCGAGGAGCGGTTGTAGGAGAGCACCGCCCGGTCCAGGTCCGCGTCCGTCCGCAGGTCCCGGGTGCCCGCACA
This sequence comes from Streptomyces sp. NBC_00207, assembly GCF_045160965.1. Taxonomy (NCBI): domain Bacteria; kingdom Bacillati; phylum Actinomycetota; class Actinomycetes; order Kitasatosporales; family Streptomycetaceae; genus Streptomyces; species Streptomyces sp. NBC_00207. The sequence continues at coordinate 2,897,989 of NZ_CP130715.1, forward strand.
CAGGTACCGTCCGGCCGCGAGGGCCGCGTCGTGCACGTTGTTCGGGTTGCGCCGGCCGTCGCCGTCCGCGTCCTGGCCCCATGCCGCCCACGTGGAGGGGATGAACTGCATCGGCCCGACCGCCCGGTCGTACCGGGCGTCCCCGTCGTAGGCCCCGCCGTCCGTGTCCGGGATGTTCGCGAAGCCCTTGCCGTCGAGCACCGGCCCCAGGATCGGCCGCAGGGTGGTCCCGGCCGCGTCGACCTGGCCGCCGCGCGCCTGACCGGACTCCACCTTCCCGATCGCCGCGAGGAGTTGCCAGCGCAGTCCGCATCCGGGGTCGCTCTGTCCCACCGTCTTCTCCGCCCGCAGGTAGGCCGCGAGCACGCTCGCCGGTATGCCCTGCGCCCCTTCGGCCGGTCCGGTTCCGGCGAGCACCGGCACCGCCGTCGTCTCCGGAGCCTGCGGCTGCGGCTGCGTGGTCTGCGCCTCGTCCGGCAGCACCACGGCCGGTGGCTCCGGGCGGGCCAGCGGCGGGAGTTCGGTGAAGTAGGCGGAGTCGCCGCCGCTCGCCTGCGCCGGGAGGGCCGGCTCGCCTTCGCCGATCGCGGCCGTCCGGTCCTCCCCGGCGCCCGCCGGCCCCTGCGAAGCGGTCAGCGCCGCGGCCACCAGCGCGGAGACCAGGGCGGCTGCCGCCCCCTTGCGCAGCCTGCGTCCGATTATTCGAGCCGACATGAGCCGGACCCCTCCCCCTCGACGTCCGCGTGACCATACGTCAACTCGCTGCAATGGGCACGGACAGCGGGCCGGAATTCACCACATCGCCACGTCCGTGCGCAGGTCACGCATACTGTCGGGACCCTTCGGGAGCATTGGCCCGAAGTAAGGAACAGCCACGGGGACTTCCACGAGTCCGTCCAGGAGAGGTGCCATGCCGTTCACTCTCAGCCATGCGGCCGCCGTACTTCCGGCCATCCGCCGGACCGGGCGTGCGCGCGGCCACCTCGTCGCCTCGGCCCTGGTCCTCGGGTCGTTCGCGCCGGACACCTTCTACTTCACTGACGCGATCGTCGAGGGCGTCCTGGCGTACGGGGCCTTCACGCACTCGCTGCCGGGCATCCTCACGCTGGACGCCCTGCTGACCGCCGTGCTGGTGGGGTTCTGGCTTCTGCTGCGCGAGCCGCTGATCGCGCTCCTGCCGCGCGGTCTGCAGGGCAGGGTGCACGCCTTCCTGCGGGGCGAGGCATGGCGCGATCGTCCCCGGCCGGCCGCGCTCGTCGGCTGGTTCTACGTCTCGGCGGCCCTCGGGTCCCTGACCCACGTGGCGTGGGACAGCTTCACGCACCACGACCGCTGGGGCACGAACGCGCTGCCCGATCTCGCCGAGCCGCTCGCCTACGGCCTGCCGGGCTACTCCTTCCTCCAGTACGGCACTTCGGCCGTCGCCGCATGTGCCCTGCTCTGGTTCACGGCGACCGCCCTGCGCCGGCTTCCCGCGCTCCCGGCCCCCGCGTCCGTGCCGGTGCTCTCCCGCGCGGAGCTCTGGGGTGCGCTCGCCCTGCTCGTGGTGTGCGTGGCGGCCGGGGTGACCCGGCGTGTGTTCCGCTTCTTCGACTTCTACGACCGGATCCGTACGCCGCTCGACATCATCCCGACCGTCTGCTTCGGCGCGGGCGCCGGACTGACCGTGGCGCTGCTGGGCTACGGGGTCCTCGTGCGGCTGCGGCACCGCCGCGACCGCACCGGGCGCCCCGCGGACGAGGAAACGCGGACGCCCGTCCCCACCGCCTGAGCGGGGACGGGCGCTGCCCTGGCCGTACGGGGCCTCAGTGCGCGGCGGACTCCCAGTCCGGGCCGACGCCCACGGACACGTCCAGCGCGGCCCGGAGCTCGACGGCGGCGCCCATCTCGCGCCGCACCAGCTCCTCGACCTGCTTCCGCTCGCCCGGGGCGATCTCCAGCACGATTTCGTCGTGGACCTGGAGCAGCATCCGCGACTGCAGGCCGGCTTCGACGATCGCCTTGTCCACGCGCAGCATCGCGACCTTGACGATGTCGGCGGCCGTGCCCTGGATCGGGGCGTTGAGCGCCATCCGCTCGGCGGCCTCGCGGCGCTGGCGGTTGTCGCTGTTGAGGTCGGGCAGGTAGCGGCGGCGGCCGAAGACCGTCGCCGTGTATCCGGTGGCCCGGGCCTCGTCCACGACGCGCTGCAGGTAGTCGCGGACCCCGCCGAAGCGCTCGAAGAAGGTCTCCATCAGGCCGCGCGCCTCGGCGGGCTCGATGTTCAGCTGCTGGGCGAGACCGAAGGCGGAGAGCCCGTAGGCGAGGCCGTACGACATGGCCTTGATCTTGCGTCGCATCTCGGCGTCGACCTGGGACCGCTCCACGCCGAACACCTGGGAGGCGACGGTGGTGTGCAGGTCCTCGCCCGTCGCGAAGGCCTCGATCAGGCCCTCGTCCTCGGAGAGGTGGGCCATGACGCGCAGCTCGATCTGGCTGTAGTCGGCCGTCATGAGGGATTCGAAGCCCTCGCCGACGACGAAGCCGCGGCGGATGGCCCGGCCCTCGTCGGTGCGCACCGGCACGTTCTGCAGGTTGGGGTCGGTGGAGGACAGCCGGCCGGTCGCGGCGACGGTCTGGCTGAAGCTGGTGTGCACCCGGCCGTCGGCGGCGATGGTCTTGACCAGGCCCTCGACGGTGACGCGCAGCTTGGCCTGCTCCCGGTGGCGGAGCATGATCACGGGCAGTTCGTGGTCGGTCTGCGTGGCCAGCCAGGCCAGCGCGTCCGCGTCCGTGGTGTACCCGGTCTTGGTCTTCTTCGTCTTCGGCAGGTCCAGCTCGCCGAAGAAGACCTCCTGGAGCTGCTTGGGCGAGCCGAGGTTGAACTCGTGGCCGACCGCCGCGTGCGCCTCCTTCACCGCCTGCTGCACGGCGCCGGCGAACTGCTGCTCCATCGCCTCCAGGTGGTCCCGGTCGGCGGCGATGCCGGACCGCTCCATCCGGGCGAGGAGCTCGGAGGTGGGCAGCTCCATGTCGTGCAGCAGCTCGGCCGCACCCACCTCGGAGAGCTTGTCGGTGAAGGCGTCGCCCAGGTCGAGGACCGCGCGGGCCTGCGCCATCAGTGCCTCGGCCTCGGCCGTGTCGTCGGCGCCGAAGGCCAGCTGGCCGTCGGCGGCGGCGGGCGCCAGCTCGCGGTGCAGGTACTCCATGGACAGGACGTCCAGGCCGAAGGAGCGGCGGCCCGGCTTGACCAGGTACGCGGCGAGGGCGGTGTCCATGGCCACGCCGGCCAGCGACCAGCCGTGCTCGGGGAAGACCCGCCACAGCGCCTTCGCGTTGTGCACGACCTTGGGGCGGGCCTCGTCCGAGGCCCAGGCACGGAAGGCCAGCTCGTCGGCCTCGTCCAGGGACAGCGGCTCGAACCAGGCGGCCGCCCCGCCCGCCGCGGCCAGCGCGACCTCGGTGATCCGGCCGGCGCCCAGCGCCCAGCTGTCGACGGTCGCGATGCCCAGCGGTCCGCCCGCGTGGGCCTCCAGCCACGGCGCCAGCTCGCCCGTGCCCAGTACGGAGGCGTCCAGCTCCACGCCGGCCGCCGGAGCCGGGGCCTCCTCCTCGGCCGAGCCCGGGTCCACGGCGAGCAGCCGCTCGCGCAGCGAGGCGTTGCGGATCTCCAGCACGTCCAGCACGCCGAGCATGGCGCTCCGGTCGTACGCGACGCGCACCAGGTCGGCGGGGGTCTTGGGCAGCTCCACGTCCTTGACCATCTCGGTCAGGACCCGGTTGAGCTTGACGGCCTCCAGGTGGTCCCGGAAGTTCTGCCCGGCCTTGCCCTTGACCTCGTCGGCGCGCTCCACGAGCTCCGCGAACGACCCGAACTGGGTGATCCACTTGGCCGCGGTCTTCTCGCCGACGCCCGGGATGCCCGGCAGGTTGTCGGACGGGTCGCCGCGCAGGGCCGCGAAGTCCGGATACTGCTGCGGGGTGAGCCCGTACTTCTCCTCGACCTTCTCCGGCGTGAACCGGGTGAGCTCGGAGACTCCCTTGGTCGGGTAGAGCACGGTGGTGTGCTCGGACACCAGCTGGAAGGAGTCCCGGTCGCCGGTGACGATCAGCACGTCGAAGCCGAGGGCCTCCGCCTGCGTCGCCAGCGTCGCGATCACGTCGTCGGCCTCGAAGCCGTCGACGGCGAAGCGCGGCACGTGCATCGTGTCGAGCAGCTCGCCGATCAGCTCGACCTGCCCCTTGAACTCGTCGGGGGTCTTGGAGCGGTTCGCCTTGTACTCGGGGAACTCCGTCGAGCGCCACGTCTTGCGCGAGACGTCGAACGCCACCGCGAAGTGCGTGGGCGCCTCGTCGCGCAGCGTGTTCGCCAGCATGGACGCGAAGCCGTAGATGGCGTTGGTCGGCTGGCCGGTCGCCGTCGTGAAGTTCTCCGCGGGCAGCGCGAAGAACGCCCTGTACGCCAGGGAGTGCCCGTCCATGAGCATCAGGCGGGGGCGGTCCGCTGCGGTCGTCTGGTCGGTCTTCTTCGATGCTGTCTCTGCCACGCCCCCGATCCTAGGCGCCCCCACCGACAAAACCGGACGGCCGGCAAGGAGGGGCAAAGCCGCCGTCGGCGATGTCGGCGGAGCGTGACAGGATCGGTGTATACGACAGGACTGTTCAAAGGGGAGCGTCATGGCCACCAAGCCGCCCGCAGGTGATCCGGTACAGGATGCTCCGCAGGTCGCGCCCCCCAAACACGCGGCCGCGGGGCTGCCCGCCATCGGGCACACCCTGAGGATCGCCCAGCAGCAGATGGGCGTGGCCCGCACCGCCCGCACCCTGCTCAAGGTCAACCAGAAGGACGGCTTCGACTGCCCGGGCTGCGCCTGGCCCGAGGGCGACAAGCGGCACACCGCCGAGTTCTGCGAGAACGGCGCCAAGGCCGTCGCGGAGGAGGCCACCCTGCGCCGGGTCACGCCCGAGTTCTTCGCCGCGCACCCGCTGGCCGACCTGGCCACCCGCTCCGGCTACTGGCTGGGGCAGCAGGGCCGGATCACGCACCCCATGTATCTGCCGGAGGGCGGCGACCGGTACGAGGCGATCAGCTGGGAGCGGGCCTTCGCGGTCATCGCCGAGGAGCTGACCGCCCTCGCCTCCCCCGACGAGGCCCTCTTCTACACCTCGGGCCGCACCAGCAACGAGGCCGCGTTCCTCTTCCAGCTCTTCGCCCGCGAATTCGGCACGAACAACCTGCCCGACTGCTCCAACATGTGCCACGAGTCCTCGGGCTCCGCGCTGAACGAGACCATCGGCATCGGCAAGGGCAGCGTCTCCCTCGAGGACCTGCACCAAGCCGACCTGATCATCGTCGCCGGGCAGAACCCCGGCACCAACCACCCGCGCATGCTCTCGGCCCTGGAGAAGGCCAAGTCCTCCGGCGCGAAGATCATCTCGGTGAATCCGCTGCCCGAGGCCGGCATGGAGCGGTTCAAGAACCCGCAGACCCCCCTCGGCATGCTCAAGGGCACCGCCCTCAACGACCTCTTCCTGCAGATCCGCATCGGCGGCGACCAGGCCCTGTTCCGCCTCCTCAACAAGCTCGTCATCGAGACCGAGGGCGCCACCGACGAGGCCTTCATCCGCGAGCACACCCACGGCTACGAGGAACTCGCGGCCGCCGCGAAGGAAGCCGACTGGGACGAGACCCTCACCGCGACCGGCCTGACCCGGCCGGAGATCGAGCAGGCGCTGGCCATGATCCTGGCCTCGGAGCGCACCATCGTCTGCTGGGCCATGGGCCTCACCCAGCACAAGCACGCCGTCGCCACGATCCGCGAGGTCGTCAACCTCCTCCTGCTGCGCGGCAACATCGGGCGGCCCGGCGCCGGCGTCTGCCCGGTCCGCGGCCACTCCAACGTGCAGGGCGACCGCACCATGGGGATCTTCGAACGGCCCGCGCCCGCCTTCCTCGACGCCCTCGACAGGGAATTCGGCATCACCTCGCCGCGCGGGCACGGCTTCGACGTGGTCCGCTCCATCCAGGCGATGCGCGACGGCAGGGCCAAGGTCCTCTTCGCCATGGGCGGCAACTTCGTCGGCGCCACCCCCGACACCGAGGTCACCGAGGCCGCGATCCGCCGCACCGCCCTGACCGTGCACGTGTCCACCAAGCTGAACCGCTCCCACGCGGTCACCGGCCGGCGCGCCCTGATCCTGCCCACCCTCGGCCGCACCGACAAGGACGTGCAGGCCGCCGGCAAGCAGGTCGTCACGGTCGAGGACTCCATGGGCATGGTCCACACCTCCCGCGGCAACCTCGCCCCCGCCTCCCCGCACCTGCTCTCCGAGCCCGCGATCGTGGCCCGCATGGCCCGCGCGGTCCTCGGCGCCGCCTCGGCCACCCCGTGGGAGGAGTTCGAGCGGGACTACGCCACGATCCGCGACCGGATCTCCCGCGTCGTCCCCGGCTTCGAGGACTTCAACGCCAGGGTGGCCCGCCCCGGCGGCTTCCAGCTGCCGCACGCCCCGCGCGACGAGCGCCGCTTCCCCACCACCACCGGCAAGGCCAATTTCACCGCCGCGCCCGTGGAGTACCCCACGGTTCCGCAGGGACGGCTGCTCCTGCAGACCCTGCGCAGCCACGACCAGTACAACACCACGATCTACGGCCTCGACGACCGCTACCGCGGCATCACCGGCGGCCGGCGCGTGGTCATGGTCAATCCCGAGGACGCGGCCGAGCTGGGCCTGGCCGACGGCTCGTACACCGATCTGGTGAGCGAGTGGAAGGACGGCGTGGAGCGGCGCGCGCCCGGCTTCCGCGTCGTGCACTACCCGACGGCCCGCGGCTGCGCGGCCGCGTACTACCCCGAGACCAACGTGCTGGTCCCGCTGGACTCCACCGCCGACACCAGCAATACCCCGGCGAGCAAGTCCGTCGTCGTGCGTTTCGAACCGGCCTGATAGAACGACCTCAGGACAAGAAGGTTAACGAGCGTTGACGAACGGAGCCTGACCATGGGCGAGCAGCACGCAGTGAAGTTCCCGCAGGAGGTACTCGACGAGTACGCGGCCCTGGGCATCGACCTCCCCGCACTGTTCTCGGCGGGAGACCTCGGCGAGCGGATGGACATCCGCATCCTGGAGGCCTCGGCCGACCGCGTCGTCGGCACCATGCCCGTCAAGGGCAACACCCAGCCGTACGGGCTGCTGCACGGCGGGGCCTCCGCCGTGCTGGCCGAAACCCTCGGCTCGATCGGCGCGATGATGCACGGCGGCATCACCAAGATCGCCGTCGGCGTGGACCTGAACTGCACCCACCACCGGGGCGCCCGCACCGGCATCGTCACCGGCGTCGCCACCCCCGTGCACCGCGGCCGCTCGACCACCACCTTCGAGATCGTCATCACCGACGAGCAGGACAAGCGGATCTGCACCGCCCGCCTGACCTGCCTGCTGCGCGAGGTCGACCAGTCGGCCGGGGCCGCCGCCGAGGCCCCCGCAGGGGCCTGAGCGGCCGCGTACACCCGCCGACAGGCCCGGATCCCGCCCCGCACCGGCGGCGGATCCGGGCCTGCGCCGTTTATCGGACCGGGCCCCGCCCGCCAACCGCCCGGAATCCGCCACTCCGCACACTTCGCGGTGACATCTGTTGTGTCACCGATGGTGACGCGCCTACCTTCCCCTCATGGGGACCATGCCACGCACGGCCCGGTACGCCGCCCACATCCTCCTCGCGGCGCTCGCCCTGTCCGGATGCTCCTCCTCCGCGCCACCGCCGGCGGCGGCTCCGGAGACCCCTTCCGCCGGCCCCTCCTCGCCCGTACAGGTGTGCACGAGTCTCGTGTCGTACTGGGCGAAGGAGACCCTCCTGGGCACCAAATGGTCCGGCCTCGACTGGGAGCAGAAGGGCCTGTCGAACGAGCAGTACGCGATCCACGAGGACGCGGTCGCCGCCGGCCGCGCGGAAGAGCGAACTGGCGGACAGCGCAAGGCACTTGAGCTGATCGACCGCTTCGTGGCCCGGCGCTGCGCCGAGCAGGACGGCGCGACCGGCAGCTCGGAGAACTGGCGACCCCCGACGTGACCCGGGTCACCGCATTCCCGAGCGCACTGTCCGGCTTCCGGGCAGATCCCCTTCTACGGACGAACCGCAGGTCGGAGGCCATGCCGCCGACCTGGACAAGATCCATGCGGCGGGGGTGCATCACGCGCAACATTACTCTGAGTAATTAACATGCCGTACGCAATCCGTCTTTTCCTCCGAGAATCGCCACCCGGAGGATTCTTTCGGACACGCACCGCCACATTCGGCTGAATTTGATCTAAGACAGGTGCATGAAGGCCTCAAGCCCCTTAGGGGAACAGGTATTTCTCAAGATGCGGACACTATTCAGCGTCACGAAATGTCCGTTCTGTCCACACTCTCGCCACACATTCTTGGCCTTGGCATAACAAGAGCGTCACATCCTCCTTTCCCGCCTCCCGGTGCTCGTCACCTCGGGCCTAGAGTCACGGCCAGTCACCGCGCCACAGAGCGCGAATCAGCACGGCCGTGGACCTCCCAGTGCGGCCCGGCGACCTAACGGCACCTCGAATGAGAGCGCCGCGCCAGGGAAAGGAAGAATCGTGCGACACCGTTCTTTGCTCGTCCTCACCACCGTGATCACCACGGGAGCACTGACCCTCACCGCTTGCGGATCGCGCGACGGAGACTCCAAGGACAACGGCGGCGGCAAGAAGACCGTCGTGGTCATCGGCGTGGATGCCCCGCTCACCGGCTCGCTCTCCGCGCTCGGCCAGGGCATCAAGAACTCCGTCGACCTCGCGGCCAAGACGGCCAACAAGAACAACGAGGTCCCCGGGATCGAGTTCAAGGTCGAGGCCCTCGACGACCAGGCGGTCCCCGCCTCCGGTCAGGCCAACGCCACCAAGCTCGTCGGCAACAAGGACGTCCTCGGCGTCGTCGGCCCGCTGAACTCCGGCGTCGCCCAGCAGATGCAGGGCGTCTTCAACTCCGCCAACCTGGCGCAGGTCTCGCCCGCCAACACCAACCCCGCGCTCAGCCAGGGCGACAACTGGGGCAAGGGCGAGTTCAAGCGCGGCTTCAAGACCTACTTCCGCACCGCCGCCACCGACGTGGTCCAGGGCAAGTTCGCCGCCCAGTACCTCTTCAAGGACGCCGGCAAGAAGAAGGTCTTCATCGTCGACGACAAGCAGACCTACGGCGCCGGCCTCGCCGCGATCTTCGCCGACGAGTTCAAGAAGCTCGGCGGCGAGGTCGTCGGTACCGACCACGTCACCGTGAAGGAGACCGACTTCTCCTCCACCGCCGACAAGGTCAAGACCTCCGGCGCCGACTCCGTCTACTTCGGCGGCCAGTACCCCGAGGGCGGCCTGCTCGCCGACCAGATCAAGAAGACCGGCGCCAACGTCCCCCTCATGGGCGGCGACGGCATCCAGGACCCGGCCTTCATCAGCGCCTCCGGTGAGGCCAACGAGGGCGACCTCGCCACCTCGATCGGCTACCCGGTCGAGAAGCTGGACACCGCCAAGAAGTTCATCGAGGACTACAAGGCCGAGGGTTACAAGGACCCGTACGCCGCCTACGGTGGCTACTCCTACGACGCCGGCTGGGCCGTCATCCAGGCCGTCAAGGCCGCCGTCGCCGCCAACAGCGGCAAGCTGCCCACCGACGCCCGCGCCAAGGTCGTCGAGGCGCTCGGCAAGGTCTCCTTCGAAGGCGTGACCGGCAAGGTCGCCTTCGACGAGTACGGCGACACCACCAACAAGCAGCTCACCGTCTACAAGGTCGAGGGCGGCAAGTGGGTCGACGTCAAGAGCGACACCTTCAACCAGTAAGCCCGTAGTCCCCAGCACCACCCGCACCACCTGAACCAACGCCGCGCGAGGGCGCAAACAGCGCCCTCGCGCGGAGTCTTATCCGACACGCTCATCGGAGGCCCTGCGGTGCACGAACTGCCGCAACAGCTGGCCAACGGCCTGGCCCTCGGTGCTCTCTATGGTCTCATCGCCATCGGGTACACCATGGTCTACGGCATCGTCCAGCTCATCAACTTCGCCCACGGCGAGATCTTCATGATCGGCGGCTTCGGCGCGCTCAGCGCCTACGCCATCCTCCCGACCGGCACCTCCCTGCTGATCGCGATACCCGTCATGATCGTCGGAGGTGCTGCCACCTCCGTCGCCGTGGCCTGCGCAGCCGAACGCTTCGCCTACCGCCCACTGCGCAGCGCCCCCCGGCTCGCACCCCTCATCACCGCAATCGGCCTCTCGATCGCGCTCCAGCAGCTCGTCTGGCAGTTCTACCCGGACGCCAAGAAGGCCGTCAGCTTCCCTGAGTTCAAGGGCGCCGCCTTCAAGATCACCGACAGCCTGGCGATCCAGCGCGCGGACCTCTTCGTCCTCATCCTCGCCCCGCTCTGCATGCTCGCCCTCGGCATCTTCGTCCAGAAGAGCCGCAGCGGCCGCGCCATGCAGGCCACCGCGCAGGACCCGGACACCGCGAAGCTGATGGGCATCAACACCGACCGCATCATCGTCATGGCCTTCGCCATCGGTGCCGCGTTCGCCGCCGTCGCCGCCGTCGCCTACGGCCTCGACAAGGGCCAGATCAACTTCGAGATGGGCTTCATCCTCGGCCTCAAGGCCTTCACCGCAGCAGTCCTCGGCGGTATCGGCAACATCTACGGAGCCATGGTCGGCGGCGTCGTCCTCGGACTCGCCGAAGCCCTCTCGATCGCCTACATCGAAGAGATCCCCGGCATGTCGCAGCTCGGCGGTGGCGCCTGGTCCAACGTCTGGGCCTTCGTACTCCTCATCGTCGTCCTCCTCGTGCGGCCACAAGGCCTGCTCGGTGAGCGCGTCGCGGATCGGGCGTGAGAACCATGACCACCAACACCACCCCGCAGACCGACACGGTGAAGCAGGGCCCCGCGCCCACCACGCTCCTGTACGCGGTCATCGGCGGCAGCCTCCTCACCATCGTCAGCGCCTTCCTCGCGTGGACGTGGACCGCCGAGTTCCCCGGCGACCTGACCTACTACGGCAGCCCTGCCGGCCTCCAGTACGTCACCCTCGCCGGAGCCGCCCTCACCCTCGCCTACGCGCTCTCCGCGCTCGGCGTCAAGGGCCTCGGCTGGCTCGCCCCCGCCGGCACCCGCAAGGCCATCTGGTTCCTGGCCCTCGGCAGCCTCGCCGCCACCTGGTTCACGGTTCTCTCCATCACCGTCGTCCTCGGCGGAGTGATCAACCTCGAACCCGGTGCGTACGTCGCCCTCGTCGGCTCGGTCATCCCGGTCCTCGCAGCGAACAAGCTCCCGGACGACACCCGCAAGGCGGCCCCCGCCAAGCAGCTGCCCTCCTGGGCCGAAATCCTCATCATCACCGGCGTCTTCGCCATCGGCCTCTTCGTCATCACCTTCGGTATCGACACCGATGACAAGGAACCGCAGCTCTTCGTCGCCTACCTGATCACCGTCGGCTTCGTCGCCCTCGCGCTGAACAAGGCCGGCCTCTTCGCCCGCCTCGGCGGCATCACCGCCAAGCACCGCCAGGTCACCCTCATCGGCAGCGCGGCCGCGGCGATCGCCTTCCCGTTCATCCAGCAGAGCGGCGACACCTACACGCTGATCGCGGTCAACATCCTGATCTTCGCGACCGTCGCCCTCGGCCTCAACGTCGTCGTCGGCCTCGCCGGCCTCCTCGACCTCGGCTACGTCGCCTTCCTCGGCGTCGGCGCCTACGCCGCGGCCCTGGTCTCCGGAAGCACCGCCTCCGCCTTCGGCATCCACCTGCCCTTCTGGGCAGCGGTCATCGTCGGCGCCCTCGCCTCGCTCATCTTCGGCGTGGTCATCGGTGCCCCGACCCTGCGTCTGCGCGGCGACTACCTCGCCATCGTCACCCTCGGCTTCGGAGAAATCTTCCGCATCGCCATGGGCAACCTCGACGGCACGTCCGGCCCGGACATCACCAACGGCCCGAACGGCATCCCCAACATCCCCCACCTCGAGATCTTCGGGTGGAACTTCGGGGAGTCCCACGTAGTCGGCGGCATCACCCTCGGTGCCTACGCCAACTACTACTTCCTGATGCTGCTCGTCATGGCCCTGGTCGTCCTGGTCTTCGCCCGTGCCGGCAGCAGCCGCATCGGCCGCGCCTGGGTCGCCATCCGCGAGGACGAGACCGCCGCCGAAGCCATGGGCATCAACGGCTTCAAGGTCAAGCTCATCGCCTTCGCCCTCGGAGCCACCCTCGCCGGCCTCGCCGGCACCGTCCAGGCACACGTCAACAGCACGGTCGTCCCCGAGAACTACGTCTTCGCCGGGCCCGTCCCGCCGAACTCCGCGTTCCTCCTCGCGGCCGTCATCCTCGGCGGCATGGGCACCATCCGCGGCCCCATCCTCGGCGCCGCACTGCTCTTCCTGATCCCGGCGAAGCTGGCCTTCCTCCAGGACTACCAGCTCCTCGCCTTCGGCATCGCCCTCATCCTGCTCATGCGCTTCCGCCCCGAAGGCCTCATCGCCAACAAGCGCGCGCAGCTCGAGTTCCACGACGACACCGCTGACCAGGCCCCCACGGACCTGGCCACCGCCAAGGCGGGGGCATAACGGCCATGACGAACACCGCGACCACCACGGACACCACCACCAAGACCACGGTTCTCGAAGCCAAGGGCGTCACCATGCGCTTCGGCGGCCTCACCGCCGTCAAGGGCGTCGACCTCCAGGTCAACTCGGGCGAGATCGTCGGACTCATCGGCCCCAACGGCGCCGGCAAGACGACCTTCTTCAACTGCCTCACCGGGCTGTACGTCCCCACCGAGGGATCCGTCAGCTACAAGGGCACCGTCCTGCCTCCCAAGCCCCACAAGGTCACCGAGGCCGGCATCGCCCGCACCTTCCAGAACATCCGGCTCTTCCACAACATGACCGTGCTGGAGAACGTCCTCGTCGGACGCCACACCCGCACGAAGGAAGGCCTCTGGTCCGCCCTGCTGCGCGGCCCCGGCTTCAAGAAGGCCGAAGCCGCCAGCGAAGCGCGCGCCATGGAACTCCTGGAGTTCATCGGGCTGGAGAACAAGGCCCAGCACCTGGCCAAGAACCTCCCCTACGGCGAGCAGCGCAAGCTGGAGATCGCCCGTGCCCTCGCCAGCGACCCGGGCCTCATCCTCCTGGACGAGCCCACCGCCGGCATGAACCCGCAGGAAACCCGCGCTGCCGAAGAACTCATCTTCGCCATCCGCGACATGGGCATCGCCGTCCTCGTCATCGAGCACGACATGCGCTTCATCTTCAACCTCTGCGACCGCGTCGCCTGCCTCGTCCAGGGCGAGAAGCTCATCGAGGGCACCGCGGCCGAGGTCCAGGGCGACGAGCGCGTCATCGCCGCCTACCTGGGCGAGCCCTTCGAGGGCGACCCGGGCGCCGCCGAGGACGCCGAGGTCGTGGCGGCGGAAGCCGCGGCGGCGGCCACCTCCGCCGACGCAGAGACCGAGGTTGCCACCGAGGTCGAGGCCGACGCGGACGCCGCGCCCGAGGCCGACGCGGACGCCGACGCCGAGCCTGAGGCGGACGCCGACGCTCCGGCCGACGCCGACGCCGACGCCGACGCGGACAGCACCACCAGCACCACCAGCACCACCAGCACGGAAGGAGAGGCCAAGTGACCGCACTGCTCAAGGTCGAGGACCTCAAGGTCGCCTACGGCAAGATCGAAGCCGTCAAGGGAATCTCCTTCGAGGTCAACGAAGGCGAAATCGTCTGCCTCGTCGGCACCAACGGCGCCGGCAAGACGACCACCCTGCGCACCCTCTCCGGGCTCATCAAGCCCAAGAGCGGCACCATCACCTTCGACGGCCAGCCCCTGGCCGCCGTCCCCGCCCACAAGATCGTCTCCCTGGGCCTCGCCCACTCCCCCGAGGGACGGCACATCTTCCCCCGGCTGACGATCGCCGAGAACCTCCAGCTCGGCGCCTTCCTGCGCACCGACAAGGAAGGCATCGAGAAGGACGTCCAGCGCGCCTACGAGATGTTCCCCATCCTGGGCGAACGCCGCAAGCAGGCCGCCGGCACCCTCTCGGGCGGTGAGCAGCAGATGCTCGCCATGGGCCGCGCGCTCATGTCCCAGCCCAAGCTGCTCATGCTGGACGAGCCCTCCATGGGCCTCTCCCCGCTGATGATGCAGAAGATCATGGCGACCATCAAGGAGCTCAAGGCCTCCGGCATGACGATCCTGCTCGTCGAGCAGAACGCCCAGGCGGCGCTCTCGCTCGCCGACCAGGCGCACGTCATGGAGATCGGCAAGGTCGTTCTCTCCGGCACCGGCCGGGACCTCCTCCACAACGAGGACGTCCGCAAGGCCTACCTCGGCGAGGACTGAGCCGTCCTGAACGCGTGAGGCCCGCCTCCCCTCGGGGGGAGGCGGGCCTCACGCATGTTCCGGGACGGGAACTACTTCCCGCTCTCCTTCTTCTTCGCCTCGGCGTCCTCGATGACCACCTCGGCGACCTGCTGCATGGACATCCGGCGGTCCATGGAGGACTTCTGGATCCAGCGGAACGCGGCCGGCTCCGTGAGCCCGTACTGCGTCTGCAGGATGCTCTTCGCCCGGTCCACGAGCTTGCGAGTCTCCAGCCGCTGGGAGAGGTCCGCGACCTCCTGCTCCAGCGCGCGCAGCTCGGCGAAGCGGGAGACGGCCATCTCGATGGCCGGCACCACGTCGCTCTTGCTGAACGGCTTCACGAGGTACGCCATGGCCCCGGCGTCCCGGGCCCGCTCGACGAGGTCGCGCTGCGAGAACGCGGTGAGCATGAGCACGGGGGCGATGGACTCCTCCGCGATCTTCTCGGCGGCGGAGATCCCGTCCAGGACGGGCATCTTCACGTCGAGGATGACGAGGTCGGGCCGGTGCTCGCGCGCGAGCTCGACGGCCGTCTGCCCGTCCCCGGCCTCGCCGACGACGGAGTAGCCCTCCTCCTCCAGCATCTCTTTCAGGTCCAGGCGGATGAGCGCCTCGTCCTCGGCGATGACGACGCGGGTCGTCAGCGGCGGAACGTGCGACTGGTCGGCGTCGGGCGTGGGCGTCGACTCGTGCTCGGCGGTCACGGGGGCTCCTCTTTGCGGGGCATAACAGCTCCCCCGAGCCTACCCAGCTCCTGTAAGGTGGTGTCACGCAGGGTTCCCGGAATCCTTCGTTTCTTAGGCCCCAGTACTCCAACTGGTCAGAGAGGCCGCTCTCAAACAGCGGACAGTGTGGGTTCGAATCCCACCTGGGGCACCTTTCCTTGAATTCCAAGGTCACGTCCCATTGAATGAGCCTCCCCCTTTCGGGGGAATGTGCTGCAATACGGACCCACCGGCAGGGAATTTTCTCCACTGTCGTTCGCATGTACGATCTGGCAACTCGACGGCATGCGCTAGCCCTTCTTGGTGACGGCCGCAGCATGAACTCGGTCAGTAAGGAAACGGGGATATCCCGGGCAGCCATCCGCGCATGGCAGGTTCGCATCGAACCGCTCCCCCGTGTGGAACAGACACCATGCTCGGGGCCCGGCGACCCGGCAGCGTACGCATATCTCCTCGGCCTCTACCTTGGCGACGGCTGCATCAGTTCTCACCCCAAGGGCGGTTACTATCTCCGCGTTGCCTGCGCGGACGCCTGGCCCGCTCTCATCGAACAGTGCAGGGCAGCGATCCTGGCGGTCCGCCCGTCCGACAAGGTCTACGTCCTGCAGCGCCAGGGCTGCGTCAACGTGACCAGCTACGGTCGGCACTGGACCTGCCTGTTCCCGCAGCACGGACCCGGCCGCAAGCATGATCGCCGCATCGCCTTGGAGGACTGGCAGCAGGAGATCGTCGACGACCATCCCTGGGAGTTCATCCGGGGGCTGATCCACTCGGACGGGTGCCGGATCACCAACTGGACCGTCCGCAACGGCAAGCGCTACGAGTACCCGAGGTACTTCTTCACCAACAGGTCGGACGACATCCGGAAGCTGTGCACGGACACGCTCGCCAAGGTCGGCGTCCAGTGGACGATCCTCGCACGCGGCAGCGACCCGCTGAACGTGTCCATCGCCCGACGGGAGTCCGTGGCGCTCATGGACGCCCACATCGGGCCCAAGCACTGAGCCTTCGCGGTCCCGCCCTGCTTAGGCTGACCGCGTGAACGACACGACACATGACATACGCATCAGGCCGGGCGGCCCCGACGACGCCGTGGACATGCTCGGGATGCTCGACTCCGCGGTGGCGTGGATGAACTCCCGCGGCAATACCGAGCAGTGGGGCACGACCCCGTATTCGCAGCGGCCCGGCGGACCGGCGCGGGTCGAGCGGTACACGACCGAGAACGTGCCCTACGTCGCGGAGTTGGACGGGGTGCCGGTCGGGGCCCTGGTGCTGGACTCCGGGCCGAGCCCGCAGATGCCGATCGCGCCGGCCGGCGAGCCCGAGCGGTACGTCCGGCTGCTCGTCTCCGACCGGCGGCACGCGGGGCTGGGGATCGGGGCGGCGCTGCTCGCCCATGCCGCCGAGGAGACCCGGCGAGCGGGTGTGGAGTTGTTGCGGGTGGACTGCTGGGCGGGCGGCGGGGGCGAGCTGGTCGCGTTCTACGAGCGCAACGGCTTCACGCCGACCGCGCGTTTCCTGGACGGGGACTGGCCGGGTCAGGTGCTGGCCCGCCGCGTCGGCTGACGGACCCACCGGTCTAGGGGAGGTCGCCTTTGCCGCCGAGGTTGGCGACCACGAGGCGGAGGGTGTCGATGGTGGCTGCGTACGTGGCGTCGTCGATGCCCTCCCGCATGCGGGCGTGGACCTTGGCGTTGCGGTCGCGGGCGCGCAGGCGGCCCGCTTCGCCGGCTTCGGTGAGGGTGAGGCGGTCTTCGGCCCCGGTGATCCAGCCGCGGGCGGCGAGGTCGGCGTAGACGGCTTCGAAGTCGGTGTCCTGGTCGTCGAAGGGTGCCAGCTTCGCGGTGAGGGCGGTGCGGGTCCATTTCCCGGGGGCGCCGGCCACGTGGCCCAGGGTCCACCAGTGGGGCTGGGTGAGGTTCTCCTCGGCGAGGGCGGCGCGGAGGCCGCCGATGACCAGATCGGCCGCGGCGCGGGTCCAGTAGCCGATGGGCTGGGCGGCGAGCTGTTCCTGGGGGTATTCCTTGATCGTCATGTGATGACCGTATGAGCTCAGGTTAGGTTGAGGTCAAGGTCGACAACGAAGTGGGGACGCCGTGATGAGTGACAAGGCCCGGAAGCTGTTCGACGCGCTCGATCTGAACGCGGACGGTGAGCTGACCCGGGTGGAGGTGATCTCGGCCCTGCGGTCGAAGGGGCCGACCCTGGCCGCGCGCGGGGATCTGCCGTTTTGGGGCCTCGGGGACGCGGATGCGTCGTCGGCGCTGTTCGATGCGGCTGATGCGAACGGGGACGAGGTGCTGTCCTTCGAGGAGTTCGCGGCTGTGGTCGACCGGCGCTTCGGCTGGTAGTGCCGGGTGCGGGTGACCGCGTCGGGCCGGTGGGAACTGCCCGACGCGGTGCGTCTCATGCGCGGGGTGCGGTGGCCGCGGTTGCCGCGGCGGGCGGGTTCAGCGGACCGCGTCGCCGATGTGGTGGATGCGGACGAGGTTCGTGGATCCGCTGACGCCGGGGGGTGAGCCGGCGGTGATGACGACGGTGTCGCCGGGTACGCAGCGGCCGATCCGCAGGAGTTCTTCCTCGACTTGGGCGACCATGGCGTCGGTGGAGTCGACGTGGGGGCCGAGGAAGGTCTCCACGCCCCAGGTGAGGTTGAGCTGGGAGCGGGTGGCGGGGTCGGGGGTGAAGGCGAGCAGCGGGATGGGTGAGCGGTAGCGGGAGAGCCTGCGGACGGTGTCGCCGCTCTGGGTGAAGGCGACGAGGAACTTGGCGTCGAGGAAGTCGCCCATCTCGGCGGCTGCGCGGGCGACGGCTCCGCCTTGGGTGCGGGGCTTGTTGCGGTCGGTCAGGGGCGGCAGGCCCTTGTCGAGGATGTCCTCTTCGGCGGCTTCGACGATGCGGGACATGGTCCGCACGGTTTCGACGGGGTACTTGCCGACGCTGGTCTCGCCGGACAGCATGACGGCGTCGGTGCCGTCGATGACGGCGTTGGCGACGTCGGAGGCCTCGGCGCGGGTGGGCCGGGAGTTCTCGATCATCGAGTCGAGCATCTGGGTCGCGACGATGACGGGCTTGGCGTTGCGCTTGGCGAGCTTGACGGCCCGCTTCTGGACGATCGGGACCTGTTCCAGGGGCATTTCGACGCCGAGGTCGCCGCGGGCGACCATGATCCCGTCGAAGGCGGCGACGATGTCGTCGATGTTCTCGACGGCCTGGGGCTTTTCGATCTTGGCGATGACCGGGAGGCGGCGGTCCTCCTCGTCCATGATGCGGTGGACGTCTTCGATGTCGCGGCCGCTGCGGACGAAGGAGAGGGCGATGACGTCGGCGCCGATGCGCAGGGCCCAGCGGAGGTCTTCGATGTCCTTGTCGGAGAGGGCCGGGACGGAGACGGCCACGCCGGGGAGGTTGAGGCCCTTGTGGTCGGAGACCATGCCGCCTTCGACGACGCGGGTGTGCACGCGGGGGCCGTCGACCGCGGTGACTTCGAGGGTGACGCGGCCGTCGTCGACGAGGATGCGCTCGCCGGTGGTGACGTCGCCGGCGAGTCCCTTGTAGGTGGTGCCGCAGGTGTGGCGGTCGCCTTCGTGGTCTTCGACGGTGATGGTGAACTCGTCACCGCGTTCAAGGAGTACGGGTCCTTCGCGGAAGCGGCCGAGGCGGATCTTCGGGCCTTGAAGGTCGGCGAGGATGCCGACGCTGCGGCCGGTCTCGTCGGAGGCCTTGCGTACGCGCTGGTAGCGCTCCTCGTGTTCGGCGTAGGTGCCGTGGCTGAGGTTGAAGCGGGCGATGTCCATTCCGGCTTCGACCAGGGCTTTGATCTGGTCGTATGAGTCGGTGGCGGGGCCCAGGGTACATACGATTTTCGCTCGGCGCATGAGGCGAGCGTATTCCCCTACCAGAGAGTAGGTAATCGCTTCCGGGTGTCCACTCAACAACCTTTGAGCAAAAGGTTGTTGACAACTGTTGAATGTGCATGGGGGTGCTCTGATGAGCACCCCCGGGGTGCCGATTTCGCCGGTTCTTCAGAGCTGCGGAGGGGTCATCGTGAACCGGGCGTTCACCTGGGCGTAGACGGTCTGGCGCTGCGGTTCGAGGTCGAGCGGCGGCGGGCCGGCGTCCTCGGCGGCGCTGAAGGCCATGGTGCGCATTCCGGCGCCGGGGGCGGCGGGGAAGGGGTTGGCGTTCTCGGCGCCGAGGTCGGCGAGTTCGACGAGGGCGGCGAGGCGGGCACCGAGGGCTTCGGCGTATTCGCGGGCGCGCTGGACGGCTTCGAGCACGGCTTGGCGGCGGGCCTGGCCGTGGGCGGGAGAGGTGGGGCGCAGGGCCCACCAGGGGCCGTCGACCTGGGTGAGTTCGAGGTCGGCGAGGCGGGTGGTGAGTTCGCCGAGGGTGGTGAAGTCGGCGAGTTCTGCGGTGATGTGCACGCGGCCGTGGTAGGCGCGGATGCGTTCGGCGCGGCCGTGGCGGGTGAGTTCGGGGGTGATGGAGAAGGAGCCGGTTTCGAGTTTTTCGACGGGGTCGCCGTAGCTCTTGATGAGGTCGAGGACGGCGTTGTTGCGCCGGGTGAGGTCTTCGAGGGCGGTACGCCGGTCGGTGCCGCGGGCGCTGACGGTGATGCCGATGCGGGCGATCTCGGGGTCGACTTCGATGCGGGCTTCGCCGCGGACTGCGACGCGGGGTACTTCGGGTGTGCCGTAGGGCTGGTGCGATGCGTCCTGGGTCATGGATTCACTCTCGCACTGTCGCTCGCACGGGTGTGGTCATCGGATCGAAACCTGCCGGGGGTGTTGCCGCTTGTTACCAGTGGGTCAGAATCTACGCGCGTTGTTCAGGCCTCGAAAGGGAGATGGCATGGCGTTCGACCGCAGGACTTTTCTGGGGACCACGGCCGCGACAGGTGCGGCCGTTGCGTTGGCGGGGGCCACGAGCACCCCGGCCGCCGCACAGCAGCAGGAGGTGACGGGCCCGGGGCCGCGGACGTACGCGTTCACGGTGATGGGCACGACCGACTTGCACGGGAACGTCTTCAACTGGGACTACTTCACGGACAAGGAGTTCGACGACAAGGCGCACAACGACGTCGGCCTGGCGAAGATCTCCACGCTGGTGAACCAGGTGCGGGCGGAGAAGGGGCGGCGCAACACGCTGCTGATCGATGCCGGTGACACGATCCAGGGCACGCAGTTGTCCTATTACTACGCCAAGGTGGACCCGATCACGGCCCGGCGCGGTCCGGTGCACCCGATGGCGCAGGCGATGAACGCGATCGGGTACGACGCGGCGGCGCTCGGGAACCACGAGTTCAATTACGGGATACCGGTGCTGCGCAAGTTCGAGGAGCAGTGCGACTTCCCGCTGCTGGGGGCGAACGCGCTGGACGCGAAGACGCTGCGGCCGGCGTTCCCGCCGTACAGCATGCACCGGCTGCGGACGCCCTGCGGGCGGGACGTGAAGGTGGCGGTGCTGGGGCTGACGAACCCGGGGATCGCGATCTGGGACAAGGCCAATGTCCAGGGCAGGATGACGTTCCCGGGGCTGGAGGAGCAGGCGGCGAAGTACGTGCCGAAGCTCCGTTCGATGGGCGCCGACGTGGTGATCGTGTCGGCGCACTCGGGGTCGAGCGGGACGTCCTCGTACGGGGACCAGCTGCCCCACATCGAGAACGCGGCCGGGCTGGTGGCGGAGCAGGTGGCGGGGATCGACGCGATCCTGGTGGGGCACGCGCACACGGAGATTCCCGAGTACCGGGTGAAGAACAAGGCGACCGGCAAGGACGTGGTGCTGTCGGAGCCGCTGAAGTGGGGCCAGCGGCTGACGCTGTTCGACTTCGAGCTGGTGTGGGAGAGGGGCCGCTGGTCGGTGGCGAAGGTCGCGGCGAAGGTGCTGAACTCCAACGCGGTCGCCGAGGACCCGAAGATCACGCGGCTGCTGTCGGACGAGCACCGCAAGGTCGTGGCGTACGTGAACCAGGTGATCGGCACCTCCACGCAGGCGATGTCCTCGGCGGAGGGGCCGGTCAAGGACGTGGCGATCATCGATCTGATCAACCACGTGCAGGCGGAGACGGTGAAGGCGGCGCTGGCGGGTACGGAGTGGGCGGCGCTTCCGGTGCTGTCGCAGGCTTCGTGCTTCTCGCGGACGGCGGCGATCCCGGCCGGGCAGGTGACGATCAGGGACGCGGCGGGCCTGTACCCGTTCGAGAACACGATGGAGGCACGGCTGCTGACGGGTGCGCAGCTGAAGGACTACCTGGAGTACTCGGCGCGGTACTTCGTGCGGACGGCGCCGGGTGATGCGGTGGATCCGGCGAAGCTGACGAATGCCGAGAGCATTCCGGACTACAACTACGACGCCGTGTACGGGCTGGCGTACGACATCGACATCGCGCAGCCGGCGGGTTCGCGGATCACGGGGCTGACCTTCCAGGGGAAGGCGGTGGATCCGGCGGCGCAGTTCGTGTTCGCGGTGAACAACTACCGGGCCTCGGGCGGCGGGAACTTCCCGCACGTGCCGCAGGCCAGGCAGCTGTGGTCGAACTCCGACGAGATCCGCAACACGATCATCCAGTGGGTGAAGGCGAAGGGGACGATCGACCCGGCGCAGTTCGCGTCCGTGGACTGGCGTCTGACGCGGGCCGGCGTGCCGGTGTTCTAGTCCGTTCGCGAGCCGTGCGGCCGGGACCTGCTGTGGCGGGGTCCCGGCCGCCGTGCGTGGGGGGGGCGGGCCGCGGCCGTCGGGTGGGGGTCAGCACTGCCAGAGGAGTGCGGCGCGGCCGCAGGGGGTGCAGGTGTGGGTGTAGGCGCGGCCGGAGCCGAAGTTCATGGCGGTGACGGGGTCGGGGCCTTCCGTCAGCTCGGCGGCGAAGTCCATAGGCCGTGCGCAGGCGGGGCAGTCGGGTGTCTCGTCGTACTGGAGCCAGTCGGGGGTGCCGCCGAGGCGGCCCAGGATCGTCGCGGTGGCGGGTGCCATGGGGGTGGGTACGGCGGCGCGTACGGCTCCGAGTCCGAGGAGGTCATGGTCCGCCCCGCCGGGGGTCCGTACGGGTTCCAGGTGGTCGGCGGGGAGCAGCAGGGCGAGGTTGCCGCCTGCGGTGGGGCTCCATTGTTCGCACTGCCCGGGGCGGTTCGCGCACATGAAGAGGGCCAGTACGCCCGGGGTGGGGGCGGTGGGGCCGGGGAGGTCGCCGAGGTGGATCTGGGCGAGGAACTGCAGGGGTGCGGCGCATGAGGCGCAGGTCGGCCATGCGGTGCCGGCGGGGGCCAGGGGTATGCCGCCGGTGCGGGTGACCGGGGCGTCCGGGGCGACCGGCCCGCCGTCGAGGAGGAGCGTCGTCATGCCGGGAATGTATGCGCAGCGGTGCGGGGGGCTGGGCGGTGGGGTCAGGGGTGGTCGACCAGCGGGAGCAGGTCGCCGGCGGGCCGGGGGCGGGTGTGTTCCCGCTGTTCGAGGCCGAAGGTGGTGAAGGCGGTCCGGGCGGGCTGGGGGTAGGGGTCCTTGCCGGTGAGGGTGTTCAGGATGGCGGCGCTGCGCCAGGCGGCGAGGCCGAGGTCGGGGGCTCCGACGCCGTGGGTGTGGCGTTCGCCGTTCTGGACGAAGATGCTGCCGCCGACGGTGGGGTCGAGGATCATCCGGTACCGGTCGTCGATGCGGGGGCGGCCGGCGGAGTCCTTGCGCAGGTAGGGGTCGAGGCCGGCGAGGAGGCCGCCGAGGGGGCGTTCCCGGTAGCCGGTGGCGAGGACGACGGCGTCGGTGGTGAGGCGGGAGCGGGTGCCCTGCTCGACGTGTTCGAGGTGGAGTTCGACCTTGGTGGTGGCGACGCGGCCGGCGGTGCGGACGGTGACGCCGGGGGTGAGGACGGCGTCGGGCCAGCCGCCGTGGAGGGTGCGGCGGTAGAGCTCTGCGTGGATGGCGGCGATGGTGTCGGTGTCGATGCCCTTGTGGAGTTGCCATTGGGCGGGGACGAGCTGGTTGCGTACGGGTTCGGGGAGGGAGTGGAAGTAGCGGGTGTAGTCGGGGGTGAAGTGTTCGAGGCCGAGCTTCGAGTACTCCATGGGGGCGAAGGAGGGGGTCCGGGCGAGCCAGGTGAGGCGTTCGCGGCCGGCGGGGCGGGCGCGGAGGAGGTCGAGGAAGACTTCGGCGCCGGACTGGCCCGATCCGATGACGGTGACGTGGTCGGCGCCGAGGATGCGCCGGCGGTGGTCGAGGTAGTCGGCGGAGTGGATGACGGGGACGGTGGGGGCCTCGGCGAGGGGGCGCAGGGGTTCGGGGATGTAGGGGGCGGTGCCGATGCCGAGGGCGAGGTGGCGGGTGTAGGTGCGGCCGAGGGCTTCGGCTTCGCCGCCGGCGTCGAGCTGGGTGAAGTCGACTTCGAAGAGGTCGCGTTCGGGGTTCCAGCGGACGGCGTCGACCTGGTGGCCGAAGTGGAGTCCGGGGATGCGGCCGGCGACCCAGCGGCAGTAGGCGTCGTATTCGGCGCGGTGGATGTGGAACTGCTCGGCGAAGTAGAAGGGGAAGAGACGTTCCTTGTGCCTGAGGTAGCTGAGGAAGCTCCAGGGGCTGGTGGGGTCGGCGAGGGTGACGAGGTCGGCGAGGAAGGGGACTTGGAGGGTGGCGCCTTCGATGAGGAGTCCCGGGTGCCAGCGGAAGTCGCGCCGCTGGTCGTAGAAGACGGTGGCGAGTTCGCCCGCGCCTTGTTGCGGCAGGCCGTGGGCGAGGGCCGCGAGGGACAGGTTGAAGGGGCCGATGCCGATTCCGACGAGGTCGTGGGGGGCATCGAGCTGGGCGGTCATCGGTGGGTGCTGCCTTCCAGGAGGGCGATGAGGGTGTCCAGGTCCCCCGCGGTGGTGTGCGGGTTGAGCAGGGTGGCTTTGAGCCACAGGCGGCCGTCGGCGTGGGTGCGGCCGAGGACGGCGCGGCCTTCGTTCAGGAGGGTGCGGCGCAGGGTGGCGAGCTGGTCGTCGTCGGCGTGGGTGGGCCGGAAGAGGACGGTGCTGATGGTGGGGGCCGAGTGGAGTTCGAAGCCGGGGTGGGCGTCGAGGAGCGCGGCGAGCTGCCGGGCGAGTTCGCAGGTGCGGTCGATGAGGCGGACGAGGCCGTCGCGGCCCAGTGAGCGCAGGGTGGCGGCGATCTTGAGGGCGTCGGGGCGCCGGGTGGTGCGCAGGGAGCGGCCGAGGAGGTCGGGGAGGCCGGCTTCGGTGTCGTCGGTGGCGTTGAGGTAGTCGGCCTGGTGGGCGAGGGGGGCGAGCAGGGCGCTGTCCGGGACGGCGAGGAGGCCTGCGGCGACGGGCTGCCAGCCGAGTTTGTGGAGGTCGATGGTGAGGGAGTGGGCGCGGCCGAGTCCGGCGACGGTGTCGCGGTGGCGGGGGCTGAGGGCGAGGAGGCCGCCGTACGCGGCGTCGACGTGGAGGTCGGCGCCGTAGCGGTCGCAGAGGTCGGCGATGCGGTGGAGGGGGTCGACGAGTCCGGCGTCGGTGGTGCCGGCGGTGGCGGTGACGAGGGTGGGGCCGGGGGCGGCGGCGAGGGCTTCGGCGAGGCGGGCGGGGTCGAGGACGCCGGCGGGGGTGGGGAGTTCGGTGGCCGGGGGGAGGCCGAGGAGCCAGGCGGCGCGCGGGACGGAGTGGTGGGCGTTGGCTCCGTGGAGGACGGTCAGGGCGGGGCCGTGGCGTTCGCGGGCGAGGAGCAGGGCGAGCTGGTTGGCTTCGGTGCCGCCGGTGGTGACGAGGGCGTCGGCGTGGGGGGTGTCGTAGAACTCGGCGGCGAGGGCGCGGGTGAGGAGGGCTTCGACGGCGGAGGCGGCGGGCGCCTGGTCCCAGGAGTCGAGGGAGGGGTTGAGGGCGCTGGCGGCGAGGTCGGCGGCGGCCGCGACGGCGAGCGGGGGGCAGTGCAGGTGGGCTGCGCAGAGGGGGTCGGCGGGGTCGGCGGCGCCTGCGGCGAGGGTGTGGACGAGGGTGCGCAGTGCTTCGTGGTCGCCGGTTCCGTGGGCGGGGAGTACGTCGCCGAGTGCGGCCCGGACGCGGGCGGCCTGGGCATCCGGGCCGCCTGCGGGCAGGGGACCGCCGCGGTCACGGGCTCCGGCGGCCAGGGCGTCGAGGACGGTGTCCAGGAGGGGCCGCAGGGCGGTGGGGCCGTCGGCTCCGCCGGCGAGCGGGGGCGGTGTGCCTGTGCCTGTGCCGGGCGGCGCGGTCATCGGGGTCCTCCGGGGCTGGGAGGGGTGCGGGGCGGGGCACCCTGCCAGTACAACGATCAGACCCGAATGGGGTAACCGCCGGGGTTTGTCCGGAGTTTCCGGTCGGTGCGGCGACCGCTGCCGGGACCTGCGCCTCAAGCGCGGGCGGGCCCACGGACCCGGGCTCCGCCCCGTACCCCGGGGGGCTGCAGGAGCGGGGCGGAGCCCGGGGGCCCGGCAGGGGCGGTCGGGGCCGGTCAGGCGGTGCGGACGCGGAGGGCGCGGGCCAGGTCGTCGAGCTGGTCCACGAGTTTGCGGCGCAGGAGCGGGAGGATGTCCGGGTCGGTGAGGCAGGCGTGGCCGGCCTGGAGGTTGGCCTCGTGGACGGCGTAGGCGGGGAAGGCGTAGCGGCCGGCGGCCTCGGCGATGGCGGGGCCGCGGCGGGCCCCGAGGGCGACGGCCTCGGGGTAGAAGCGGGTGACGTACTCCTCGACCAGGTCGGCCTGTTCGGGCTGCCAGAAGCCCTGGGCGGTGGCGCTGAACAGGTAGTTGGAGAGGCTGTCGTCGTGGAAGAGCCGGTCCCAGGCGGCGGCCTTGGCCTGCGCCGTGGGGAGTGCGGCGCGGCAGCGGGCGGCGCCTTCCTGGCCGGTGGCGCTGGGGTCGGCGGCGAGGGCGGCGTCGATGTCGCTCTCCTGGACGGCGCCGAGGACGGCGAGGCGGGCGAGGATGCGCCAGCGCAGCTCGGGGTCGAGCGCGGGGCCGCCGGGGACGGTGTCGTCGGCGAGCCAGGCGGCGATGGCGTCGGGCTGGGTGGCGCTGTCGATCAGGACGCGTACGGCGCTGAGCCGCATGCCGGGCTCGGAGCCGTCCTCGGTGCGCCGCAGCAGGTCGCGGGCGGTGGTGGTGAGGGTGGCCAGGGCTGCGGTCCGGTCTTCGGGGGCGACGTAGCGCACCGCGACCTGGGTGCGGGCGAAGGAGAGGACGCCCTGGACGATGGCCAGGTCGTGTTCCTCGGGCAGGTGTGCTTCGGCGGTCAGCAGGTAGTCCTGCGGGTCCAGTTCGCCGTCGCGGACCATGTCGCGCAGGGCGTTCCAGACGACGGCGCGGGTGAGGGCGTCGGGGATGCCGGACAGGCCGCGCAGGACCGTTTCGAGGGAGGTCTCGTCGAGGCGGACCTTGGCGTAGGTGAAGTCTCCGTCGTTGAGGAGGACCAGCGCGGGGCGGACGCCGCTCACCGAGACGACCTCGTCGGAGGGGATGTCGAGGGCGAGGTGGTCGCGGGGTTCCAGGGTGCGGCCGTCGGCGGGGTCGCGGTCGTAGATGCCGACGGAGATGTGGTGAGGGCGGCTGCCGTGGCGGTCGACGGTGAGGGTCCAGCCGGCGGCTTCGTCGGCGCCGTGTGCGGCTTCCTCGATGCGCGGGGTGAGGGTGTCGATGCCGGTGGTGCGCAGCCAGACGTCGGCCCAGGCGCGGACGTCGCGTTCGGTGTGGGCGGCGAGGGAGTCGATGAAGTCGGCGAGGGAGGCGTTGGCGAACTTGTGGCGGGCGAAGTGGGTGTTGATGCCGGCCAGGAAGTCCTTCTCGCCGAGCCAGGCGACGAGCTGGCGCAGGGCGGAGGCGCCCTTGGCGTAGGAGATGCCGTCGAAGTTGAGGAGGGCGGAGGCGGTGTCGGGGACGTCGTCGGGGGCGGGGGCGACGGGGTGGGTGGAGGGCCGCTGGTCGGCGTCGTAGCCCCAGGGCTTGCGGGTGACGCCGAAGTCGGTCCAGGTGTCTGTGAAGCGGGTGGCTTCGGTGAGGGTCTGGTAGCCCATGTATTCGGCGAAGGACTCGTTGAGCCAGATGTCGTCGAACCAGGCGAGGGTGACGAGGTCGCCGAACCACATGTGGGCCATCTCGTGGGCGATGACCATGGCCCGGGACTGGCGTTCGGTGTCGGTGACGGCGGAGCGGTAGATGAACTCGTCGCGGAAGGTGACGAGTCCGGGGTTCTCCATGGCGCCGGCGTTGAACTCGGGTACGAAGGCCTGGTCGTAGGAGTCGAAGGGGTACGGCTCGGTGAACTTCTCCTGGTACCGGTCGAAGCAGTCCTTGGTGATGGAGAGGATTTCCCCGGCGTCGGCGTCCATGTGGGGTGCGAGGGACTGGCGGCAGTGGATGCCGAAGGGCAGTCCGGCGTGTTCCGTCGTCAGGCTGTGCCAGGGGCCGGCGGCGACGGCGGCGAGGTAGGTGGAGATGACGGGCGTCGGGGCGGAGGTCCAGATGCCGGCGCCGTCGCCGGACGGATGTCCCGTGCGGTCGCCGGTGCGGGTGGTGATGCCGTTGGCGAGGACGGTCCAGTGGGCGGGGGCGGTGACGGTGAACTCGAAGACGGCCTTGAGGTCGGGCTGGTCGAAGGCCGGGAAGACGCGCTGGACGTCGTCCATGAACATCTGGCTGTAGACGTACGTTTCCCCGTCCGCGGGGTCGGTGAAGCGGTGCAGGCCCTCGCCGGTGCGGGAGTAGCGCATGCGCGTGTCGAGCCGCAGCTCGTGGGGGCCCTGGGTGAGGCCGGTGAGCGGGAGGCGGTTGTCGTCGAGGGCGGCCGGGTCGAGGGGGCGGCCGTCGAGGGTGACGGAGCGCAGCTCCACCGGCTTCAGCTCGACGAAGGTGTCTCCGGCGGTGCGGGCGGTGAACCGGATGACGGTGGCCGAGTCGAAGGTTTCGTCGTCGTCGCCGGTGAGGTCGAGCGTGACGGCGTAGTGGTGGACGTCGAGGAGCCGGGCTCGGAGCTGCGCTTCGGTGCGCGTCAGTGCGGACATGGGGCAATGCTGCCCCAGCGGGCGACGGAGCTCGATCTTCCGTTTCCCTCTTCCGCTGCGCGGCGGGTGCTCCGGCCCGCGGCTCCCGAGCGGCTGCTCCTCGCCCGCGGCTCCCGAGGGGCTACTCCTCGCCTGCGGCGATCGTCTCGTGGTGGCGGATGACCTCGGCGATGATGAAGTTGAGGAGCTTCTCGGCGAAGGCCGGGTCGAGCTTGGCGTTCTCGGCGAGCTGGCGCAGCCGGGCGATCTGGCTGGCCTCGCGGCCCGGGTCGGCGGGCGGCAGCTGGTGCCGGGCCTTGAGGTGGCCGACCTGCTGGGTGCACTTGAAGCGTTCGGCGAGCATGTGGACCACGGCCGCGTCGATGTTGTCGATGCTGTCCCGCAGGCGGGCGAGTTCGGCGGTGACGCTCTCGTCGATGCCGCCGGCGGCGCCCTTGTCGGTGCCCGCGCCCGGGCCCGCGCCGTTGTCGAGGTCGCTGATGTTCATGGTTCCCGAGAATACGTGGCGGCGGCCGGTGAGTCTCCGGGCAGTCGGCCTGTGAGACGGGGGCGGGCCGCGGGCGTCCGGGCGGGGGGTCGGTGGGCGCTTCCCGGGCGCCTCGGGAGTCCTTCCCAGATGCCAAGTACTTGCAAATCTGGAAAGTGCTCGCCATATTGGAAATTGACCGATGAGTGTGCGGACGAGGGGGAAGCGAAGCATGTACGAGGCGACGGAGGCGGCGGCCGGGGCGTTGGGCCGGGCGGCCGGAATGGAGAAGGCGGCCCGGGCGCGGAGCGGCTGGTACGCGCGCTACCTGTGGGCTTACGCCGCCGGGCAGCTGGTGCTCGTACCGGTGGCCGTGCTGGGGCGCGGTCCGGTGGCGGCGACGGCGATGGGGGTGATCAACGTGCTGCTCGTGAGCGGGCTCAGCGTGTACGCGGCGCGGCAGCGCGTCGTGCGCCGGGGCTTCGGCCTGAAGCACGGGGTGCTGATCGGGACCTGGGCGACGGTCTTCGCCCTGATGGTCCTCCTCGGCACCACGGTGTTCGGCCGCAGCGTGCCGTTCGCGGCGGGGGCCGCGCTGGCGTGTGCGCTGCCGCTCGCGGTCGGCGCGTGGACCGAGATGCGGGGTGCGGCATGACGGACGGGGAGACCGAGGGGGCGGTGGGGGCTGCGGGTTCGGCCGGGGCCGGGGCCGGGCAGGCGAAGCGGGCCGGGCATCCGCGGCACGACCTCGCGCCGCTGCTGAACGCGCCCGTGCGGCTGTCGGTGGTGGCGGCGCTGGTTCCGCTGGACAAGGCCGAGTTCGGCTTCGTACGGGACCTGGTCGAAGTCACGGACTCGGCACTGTCCAAGCAGGTCGCGGCGCTGGAGGAGGCGGGCTGGGTGGCGGTCCGCAAGGGCCGCGTGGGGCGCCGGCCGCGCACCTGGCTCTCGCTGACGCCTGAGGGCCGGACCGTGTACGAGCGCCACTTGGCCGCGCTGCGGGCGATCGCGCTGGGCTAGGCCCTGCGCGGGCCGGGGCGGCGGGCTCCGCCGGTGCGGCCTGGGGCGGGCGCGCGCCGGGGCGTCTCCTCGGGCGCCGAACGTGGCGGGGGGTCGGAGGGCCGAGCCACAGTGCGTTCGACGCCCTGCGGGGAGCGCCCCGGCACACACCCGACCCCGTCGGGAGGGGCCGCCTCCGCGGCTGCCGCACCCCCGTCGGCAAAGCAACCGGTGGCGGGCTACAGCGGCAGGGTCGCCTTGGCGAGCCAGCCGGTGGGGCCGGCGGTGAAGGAGCCGCCCAGGGCCTCCGCGCGTTCGGCCATGTCGGCGAGGCCGTAGCCGCCGGCGGGGACGGTGTGCAGGCCGACGCGGACGGCGGTGGCGGCCGTGGAGCCGTCGTCGTTCTCGCGGAGGATCTTGACGAGGCGGCGCATCGAGACTCGTCCCCGGCGGTCTCGATCCGGCCGAGGATCTCGCCCGCGCGTTCGGCGGAGACCTGGGTGAAACGGGCGGCCCTCGCCTCGACGACGATGGCGACGGGCCTGGGAGGCCGGGGTCCGCGGGGCCATTTCGCGCAGCAGCCGCACCGTGATGGCGGGCGAGACGAGGGAGTCGCACGGACCGCTTCAACCAGCATGGCCGGGCTGGCGTCCTTCAGGAGGAAGCCGGATGCTCCGCCGTGGAGCGCCGCGTGGACGTACTCGTCGAGGTCGAAGGTGGTGACGATGACGATGTGTGGTGTGTCGCTGCCGGACAGGCGCCGGGTGACTTCGAGGCCGTCCGTCTTCGGCATGCGGATGTCGAGGGCGGCCTCGCCGTCGACGACGTCGGCGACGACCTCTCTGATCGCCGTGCGCCACCTGCCCCGCTCTCGCCCGCCGCTGCCACCTCCGGTCGCTTCCCGTGGGACCGGTGCGCGCCCCGGCCCGCACCCGCACGGCGGACCGCCGGGTGGCTCGTGGGGTGTTCCGGCCGAGCTTGCGTACGGGCGGGGCGGGGCGCCTCGCCCTTCCGGCCGGTTCGCGCCCGGCCGGAAGGGCGAGGGGGTGCTACATGCTCGCCGCGGCGCTCTTGATCGCGGCGGCGAAGGTGGAGACCTCGGTGTAGACGCCGGGGTAGTCGGGGCGGGCGCAGCCTTCGCCCCAGCTGACTATGCCGACCTGGATCCAGGCGTTGTTGTTGTCGCGGCGGAACATCGGGCCGCCGGAGTCGCCCTGGCAGGTGTCGACGCCGCCCTGGTCGAAGCCGGCGCAGATCTCCTCGCCCGGGATCAGGGAGCTGCCGTACGAGGCCTGACAGCTGGCGTCGGAGACGAAGGGGACGTTGGCCTTCATGAGGTACCGCTGCTGGCCGCCGCCTTCGCGGGTGGCGCCCCAGCCGGCGACGGTGAACGTGCCGTTGTCGTACTGCTTGGTCTCGGCGATCTTGAGGGTGGGCAGGTTGATGGGCTTGGCGAGCTTGATCAGGGCCCAGTCCTTGCCGCTGCCGTTGTAGCCGGGGGCGCGCAGGACCTTGGTGGACTTGACCTTGATGGCGCTGGAGCTGTTGAGGTCGACGACGCCGGCGGTGGCGGTGATGGAGGTGTTGTTGCCGGAGCCGTTCACGCAGTGGGCGGCGGTGAGGACGATCTGCTGGGTGTAGAGGGCGCCGCCGCAGCCCATGGAGAGGCGCACCATGAAGGGGAACTCGCCCTGGGCGGCGCGCGTGCCGCCGACGACGGGGGCCGTGCCGGCGGAGGCGGAGCCGGGCTGGAGGCTGACGGCCGCGAGGGCGACCGCTCCGACGGCGAGGCTGCGCTTCATGAACTGCACAAGGGTGGTCACAGTCAACACACTGCCTTTCGTGGGGGGTTGGGCCGTGCGTGCCATTGGGTGAATGACGGGTCCATGACACATCAGAGGCGCGGGCGCCATCAAGAACGCAATTTCGGCCAATCGTCCGTTCGGACGGCAGGGATTGCGGCGAAGGGGACGCGGTGACGCAGAAGGGCGGGCCGGGAGGTCCGATCGAGCACGGATTTCCACATCTGGCGACGATGCGGGCCTCGATCACCGCGCTCTTCCGGCGGTTGTCGGCCGACGGGATCCGCGCTTACGACACGAGCTTCGCGCCCGCCGACGCCGCCTTCGACACCACCGACGACCTGCACCTGGGCGCGCAGCGGGTGGCCTCGGCGATGGTGCGCGCGCTCCGGCTGCCCGACGCGCGGATGGTGGTCGCCTTCCGGCCGACGGAGCAGGCGGCCACCGTGGAACTGACCGCGGGCCCCGAGTACTTCGTCGAGGTCAGCGACCGCTTCCGCACCCATCGCCGGGACCTTGCGGCGGCCCTGTCCCACGAGGTCACCCACGTCCTGCTGCACCGGCTGGACCTGCGCTTCCCCGGCACCGGGGAGAACGAGATCCTCACCGACACCGCCGCCGTCTACCTGGGGGCGGGCTGGCTGCTGCTCGACGCCTACCGCGAGGACGCGCTCACCCACCAGAAGTTCGGCTACCTCACCCCGGAGGAGTTCGGCTACGTCCTCGCCAAACGGGCCGCCCTGTTCGGCGAGGACCCCTCCACCTGGTTCACCAGCCCGCAGGCCTACGAGGCGTACGTGCGCGGGCGCGCGCTGGCCGAGCGGGACCACCGCCGGCCCCCGCTGGCGGCCGCGGGCGCGCTGGCGCGGCGGCGGTACGCGATGGCGCGGCGCAGCGGGCCCGCCCCGGCGGGCGGATCGGCGTATCGCTTCGAGCGCGAGGGATCCGGTCCCGGACTGCGGGTGGACTTCCCCTGCCCGGCGTGCGGGCAGCGGCTGCGACTGCCGGTGCGCGGGCGGCTCCGGGCCCGGTGCGGCCTGTGCCGCACCGTCCTCGACTGCGACACCTAGCAGCAGGCGGCATCCGGACGATCTTCATTCACCGGTCGGCCACGAAAAGTTTCTTACCGGCCAGTAGACATGGGGGCGGATCTCGCCAACCCTGGTCGCGTACACGTCAATTCGTGACCGAGGAGCGCCCCCCCATGCGCAGCACCCGCCGCACCCGTATGTCCCGTACCGCCGCCGTCGGCGTGGCCGCAGCAGCCGCCGTCATGACGCTGGTTCCGGCCACCGCCGCCCAGGCGGCCCCCGCCGCCGCGCCTGCCCCCGCCGCCTCCGCCTCCGCGCCCGGCGGCAACGCGGCGATCCTGGGCATCGACTACGCCACCTGGCAGCGGGACGTGGCCGCGGTCATCGACGCGGCCCGCCCCGGCATCGAGCAGCGCATCGCCGCCTCGCCCGCCGGCGAGAAGCCGGCGCTCGTCCTCGACATCGACAACACCTCGCTGGAGACGGACTTCCACTGGTTCTGGACCTTCCCGACCCCGGCGATCGCCAAGGTCCGCGCCCTGACCCAGTACGCGAACGCCCGCGGGGTCGCCGTCTTCTTCGTCACCGCCCGCCCGGGGATCATCCAGTCCCTCACCGAGCGCAACCTCAAGGCGGTCGGCTACCCGGTCTCGGGGCTCTACGTCCGTGACCTGCCCGACCTGTTCGACGAGGTCAGCGCCTACAAGACGGAGAAGCGCGCGGAGATCGAGGCCCGCGGCTACACGATCATCGCCAACATCGGCAACAGCCCGACCGACCTCGTCGGCGGCCACGCCGAACGCACCGTCAAGCTGCCGGACTACAACGGCAAGCTGTCCTGACCCGAGGGTCCGAGACCGCGGCGGTGGCGGTCCCGGAACAGGCGGGGACAACATCTTGGGCCGGCTGCGGTTCAGCGGGTGGATGTAGCGGGTAGTCATATCCCACCGCACGAAACGAAGACCCGGTCCCGACCCCTCGCCAGGGGGCCGGGCCCGCTTCGTTGTGCCCCCCTAGGCCGGCGGCCCGACGGGCTCCACCGTGCCGGAGCAGCGGGCCCGTTCGGCGGCCAGGACGGTCAGGTGGCTGGTGAGCGACTCCCGGGGGCCGGACCTGACCAGGCCCGGATCTCCGGTGGCGACGGCGGCGACGAAGGCGTCCATGAGGCCGGCGTCCCCGCCGCCGTGCCCGCCCGCGGCGTCCATCGGCCCGCCCCCGCCGATGGCGATCTGCTCCCCGGCGCGGGTCAGGAAGTCGTAGACCGTGATGCTGCGGCCGTCGCCCCGCAGTTCGCCGCGGGTTCCGAAGATCCGCGTGTGGCGGTCCGCCTGCTCGGTGAAAGCGGTCATGGTGAAGGTGGCCGTCGCCCCGGAGTCGAACTCCATGGCCACCACCTGGTGGTCGACGACGTCGTTGTCGCACGCGTACACGCACCGCCCGTACGGCCCCTCCCGCAGTGCGGTCTCCAGGGCCCGCGGGGTGAACTCGTCGATCAGCACGCTCAGCGGCCAGCGGTGGCGGCCGTCGGCCAGCCGTTCGCCGTACTCGCGCACGGCGGAGTACGGGCAGTCCGGCTCGACCGCACAGTCCAGGCAGCGGTCCGCCGCGCCCGGCGGCCTGTTCTCGGGCCGGAAGTGAGAGAGCCGGCCGAAGCTGGAGACCCGTACGGGCGGGCGCCCCAGCACGTACTGGAGCCAGTCCAGGTCGTGGCAGGACTTGGCCATCAGCATGGTCGTCGCCTCGTCGGCGCGCCGCCAGTTGCCCCGTACGAACGAGTGGGCCTGGTGCCAGAAGCCGACCGGCTCCAGGTGCTGGACGCTCACGATGTCGCCGATGCGGCCGGAGTCGACGACGTCCTTGAGGGTCTGCGTGTAGGGCGTGTAGCGCAGGACGTGCCCGACGGAGAGGATGACGCCCGCCCGCTCGACGGCGTCGACGATGCGCCGGCACTCGTCCTCGGTGAGGGCCATCGGCTTCTCCAGCATGATGTGGTAGCCGAGCGCGGCGAACGCGAGGACCGGCTCCAGGTGGTCGCGGTCCAGGGTGCAGACGAGCACCGCGTCCGCGATCCGCCCGAGGGCGGCCAGCTCCCGCCAGTCGCCGAGCACGTGGCGGGCGTCGATGCCGTGGGCGGCGGCGAGCCGCTCCCGCCGGGGCGCGCGCGGTTCGGCGACCGCGACCACCCGGGCCCGCTCCGGGTGGGCCAGGGCCCATCCGGCGTAGCCCCTCCCCCGCTCCCCCGCCCCGACGACGGCGAGCGTGATGGTGTCGGACATGGGCCCAGCCCCGCTTCCCGAACCGATTGCCGCGCGCAGCAAGCGCTTTCCCCGGAGAAGCTAGCGGCCGCAGGTCCTGCCCGACACCCCCCTTCACCCGTGCGCGATCCGCACCGCGGGGCCGAGCGGCAGGGCCCGGCAGGCCGGGACGCAGCTCTCGGCCAGGGCAGCCCTCGGCCTGGACCGGCCCCGCCCGGGCGGCGCCGGCTCCTGAGCCCGGTCCGTCACCCGGCCGCGCTGGGCGGGGCCGCGACGTTCAGCTGCCAGGAGACGCCGAAGCGGTCGTTCACCCAGCCGAACCGGTGGCTGAATCCGTACGAGCCCAGGGGCATCAGCTCCTGGCCCTGCTCGGCGAGCGCGCCGTAGAGGCGGTCGATCTCGGCCTCGTCCTCGCACTGGACGTACAGCGACACCGCGGGCGTGAAGCCGAACGCGTGCTGGGCCGGGCTGTCGATGCACATCAACTGCTGTCCGGCCAGGGAGAAGGTCGCGTGCCGCACGGTTCCCTCGGGCCCGGCCCCGGGCCCGGTCTCGTCGGGGCCGTAGCGGCTGATGGCGAGCACCTCCGCGTCGTCGAACAGCGAGACGTAGAAGCCCATGGCTTCCTCGGCCCGCCCCTCGAACATCAGAAACGTGGTGATCTTCTGCGGGGTCGGCGTGACGGCCATCGTCGGTTCGTGTCCCTTCGGCTCGTGTCCCGGACCAGGAACCTTAGCCTCCGGCCCGGCTCCCGGGACCGGACCCGGGCCGCTACCGCGCGCCGTACACCGGCAGCGGAGCCTGCGCCGCGGCGAGGAGTTTCAGGGTGGCCTCGCCCGCCTCCGCGGGGGTCCAGCGGGAGTCGCGGTCGGCCGTGGGGCCGGGCCGCCAGCCCTCCATCACGGTGATCCGGCCGCCCTCCGTCTCGAAGACCCGGCCCGTGACCCCGGTCGAGGCGTCGGAGCCCAGCCACACCACCAGCGGGGACACGTTCTCCGGGGCCATCGCGTCGAAGCCGCCCTCCGCCGGGGCGGCCATGGTCTGCGCGAAGGTCTGCTCCGTCATCCGGGTCCGGGCCGCCGGGGCGATCGCGTTGACCTGGACCCCGTACCGGCCCATCTCCGCCGCCGCGACCATCGTGAGGCCGAGGATCCCGGCCTTGGCCGCGCTGTAGTTGCCCTGGCCGACCGAACCCAGCAGCCCGGCCCCGGAGGAGGTGTTGACCACCCGGGCCGCCGCCTGCCGGCCGGCCTTCGCCTCCGCACGCCACCACGCGGCCGCCGCCCGCAGCGGCAGGAAGTGCCCCTTCAGGTGGGCCCGCATGACCGCGTCCCAGTCGTCCTCGTCCAGGTTGACCAGCATCCGGTCCCGCAGGAACCCGGCGTTGTTGACCAGGGTGTCGAGGCGCCCGAACGCGCCGAGCGCCGTCTCCACGAGGGAGGCCGCGCCCTCGGAGGTCGCGATGTCCCCGCCGTGCGCCACCGCCTCCCCGCCCAGCGCCCCGATCTCGGCGACGACCTGCGCCGCCGGACCGTCCGGCCCCGGCAGCCCGTCCAGCCCCACCCCCAGGTCGTTGACGACGACCCGCGCCCCCTCGGCCGCGAAGGCGAGCGCATGGGCCCGGCCCAGCCCCCGCCCCGCACCCGTCACGATCACGACCCGGCCTTCGCACAGTCCCGCCATCTCAGCTCTCCTTGTTCACAGTTGCCGCATCCAGAAACGCCGGGCGTTCCCCGCCGCCGTGCACCAGCAGGCTCGCCCCGCTCACGTACGCCGCCCGGCCGGAGGCCAGGAACACGGCCGCCTCGCCCACGTCCGAGGGCTGCGCCAGCCGCCCGAGCGGCACGGTCGCGGCCACGGCCGCGACCCCGGCCTCGTCCCCGTAGTGCAGGTGCGCCAGCTCGGTCCGCACCATGCCCAGGACCAGCGAGTTCACCCGTACCTCGGGCGCCCATTCCACGGCCATGGACCGGGCCAGGTTCTCCAGGCCGGCCTTCGCGGCCCCGTACGCCGCCGTCCCCGGCGAGGGCCGGGTGCCGCTGACGCTGCCGATCATCACCACCGAGCCGCGGGTCTCCCGCAGCCACGGGTACGCCGCCAGGGAGGCCGTCATCGGCGCCACCAGGTTCAGCTCGACGACCCGTGCGTGGCGTTCCGCCTCCCCCTCGCCCAGCAGCCGGTACGGGGTGCCGCCCGCGTTGTTGACCAGGCAGTCGAGGCGCCCGTACCGTCCGGCGACCACGCCGAAGAAGTCCTGCACGGCGGCGGGATTGCGCAGGTCGACGGCGGTGTAGGCGGCTTTGCGGCCGTCCGCCGAGACCGGTTCCTCCGGGGGCCGCCGGGCGCAGACGGCGACCTCCGCGCCGGCCGCGAGGAACGACCGGGCGATTCCGGCGCCGACGCCCCGCGTTCCCCCGGTGACGACGACAACCCTCCCGTCGAGCTCCATGGGCTGCTACCTTCCTCACCTAACAAATGTTTGGTGGAAAGGTAGCTGATCCGCTCATGGGTGTCTCCACCTCCAGCCCGGACAAGGGCATCGCACTCGTCACAGTCGACTTCCCGCCCGTCAACGCGCTGCCCGTGCAGGGCTGGTACGACCTCGCCGACGCCCTCCGCGCCGCCGGCCGCGACCCCGAGGTCCGCTGCGTAGTCCTCGCCGCCGAGGGCCGCGGCTTCAACGCCGGGGTCGACATCAAGGAGATGCAGCGCGACACCGGGCACACCGCCCTCATCGGCGCCAACCGGGGCTGTTACGAGGCCTTCGCCGCCGTCTACGAGTGCGAGGTACCGGTCGTCGCGGCCGTGAACGGCTTCTGCCTGGGCGGCGGCATCGGCCTCGTCGGCAACGCCGACACGATCGTCGCCTCCGACGACGCGACCTTCGGCCTGCCCGAGCTCGACCGGGGCGCGCTCGGCGCCGCCACCCACCTGGCCCGGCTGGTCCCCCAGCACCTGATGCGCGCGCTGTACTACACCTCGCGCACCGCCACCGCCGCCGAACTCCACGCGCACGGCTCGGTCTGGAAGGTGGTCCCGCCGGGCGAACTGCGCGCCGCCGCCCTGGAACTGGCCGCCGAGATCGCGCGCAAGGACGGCTACCTGATCCGGCTGGCCAAGGCGGCCATCAACGGCATCGACCCCGTGGACGTGCGCCGCAGCTACCGCTTCGAGCAGGGCTTCACCTTCGAGGCCAACCTCAGCGGAGTGGCCGACCGGGTCCGCGACGCCTTCGGGAAGGGAGAGCGCTCATGACCGACAAGTCCATGACCCCCGAGGAGGTGGTCGGACAGCTGCGCAGCGGGATGACCATCGGCATCGGCGGCTGGGGATCCCGGCGCAAGCCCATGGCCCTGGTGCGGGCACTGCTCCGCTCCGAGATCACCGATCTCACCGTGATCTCGTACGGCGGCCCCGACGTCGGCCTGCTGGCCGCCGCCGGCCGCATCCGCCGCCTCGTCGCCCCCTTCGCCACCCTCGACTCCATCCCGCTGGAGCCGCACTTCCGGGCCGCCCGCGAGCGCGCCGCCTTCACCCTCACCGAGCTCGACGAGGCCATGTTCATGTGGGGCCTGCACGCCGCCGCCAACCGGCTCCCCTTCCTCCCCGTCCGCGCCGGCCTCGGCTCCGACGTGATGCGGGTCAACCCGGAGCTGCGCACGGTCACCTCCCCCTACGCCGACGGCGAGGAGCTCGTCGCCGTCCCCGCCCTGCGCATGGACGCCGCCCTGGTCCACCTGAACCGGGCCGACCGGCTCGGCAACGCCCAGTACCTGGGTCCGGACCCGTACTTCGACGACCTGTTCTGCGAGGCCGCCGACGCCGCCTACGTCTCCTGCGAGCAGCTCGTCGAGACCGCCGAGCTCGCCAAGGCCGGCCCCCCTCAGTCCCTGCTCGTCAGCCGCCACTCCGTGACCGGCGTCGTGGAGACCCCGAACGGCGCGCACTTCACCTCCTGCGTCCCCGACTACGGCCGCGACGAGCCCTTCCAGAAGCTCTACGCGACCACCCCCTGGCCCGAGTTCTCGACACGCTTCCTCTCCGGGGCGGGCGAGCACGACTACCAGTCCGCCGTCCGGACCTGGCACGAGGAGCAGCAGCCGTGACCACCACGCCGACCACCGCGACCGTCACCCGCGCCGAATACTGCGTGATCGCCTGCGCCGAGGCCTGGCGCGGCAACGGCGAGGTCCTCGCCAGCCCGATGGGCCTGATCCCCTCCTTCGGGGCCCGGCTCGCGAAGCGGACCTTCTCCCCCGACCTGCTCCTGACCGACGGCGAGGCCCTGCTCGTCGGCCTCGACGGCACGCCCGAGGGCTGGCTCCCGTACCGGCGCCACCTGACCATGGTCACCGGCGGCAGGCGGCACGTGATGATGGGCGCCAGCCAGATCGACCGCTACGGCAACCAGAACATCTCCTGCATCGGCGACTGGGAACGGCCGGCCCGCCAGCTCCTCGGGGTGCGCGGCGCACCCGCCAACACCCTGAACAATCCGGTGAGTTACTGGATCCCCAAGCACTCCACCCGGGTCTTCGTCGAGCGCGTGGACATGGTCAGCGGGGTCGGCTACGACCGCGCCGAGGCGGCCGGGGTGACCCGCTTCCACCGCCTCCCCCGGGTGGTCAGCGATCTCGGCGTCTTCGACTTCGGCGGCCCCGGCCACGCGATGCGGCTGGTCTCCGTGCACCCCGGGGTCACCGTCGGGGAGGTCCGGGCGGCCACCGGGTTCGAGCTGGCCGCCGCCGAGGAGGTCCCGTACACGCGGGAGCCGACGGCGGAGGAGCTGCGGCTGATCCGCGAGGTGATCGACCCCAAGGGGCTGCGCGAGCGCGAAGTGCGGGGCTGATCCGATGGAGACGGCATTCACCAGGCTGGTCGGGGTCGAGCACCCGATCGCGCAGACCGGCATGGGCTGGGTCGCCGGCCCCCGCCTGGTGTCGGGCGCGGCGAACGCGGGAGCGCTCGGGATCCTGGCCTCGGCGACGATGACCGTGGACCAGCTGCGGTCCGCGGTCCGCGAGGTCAGGTCCCGCGTCCCGGACGGGACCCCCTTCGGGGTCAATCTGCGCGCGGACGCCGGGGACGCGGCCGAGCGCGCCCAGCTGATCATCGACGAGGGGGTGCGGGTCGCCTCCTTCGCGCTCGCGCCCTCCAAGGAGCTGATCGGGCGGCTCAAGGATGCGGGCGTGGTCGTCATCCCGTCGATCGGGGCCCGGCGGCACGCCGAGAAGGTCGCGGCCTGGGGCGCCGACGCGGTGATCGTCCAGGGCGGCGAGGGCGGCGGCCACACCGGGGACGTGGCCACGACCGTGCTGCTGCCCCAGGTGGTGGACGCCGTGGACATCCCGGTGGTCGCGGCGGGCGGCTTCAGCGACGGCCGCGGCCTGGTCGCGGCCCTGTCGTACGGGGCCGCTGGCATCGCCATGGGCACCCGTTTCCTGCTGACCTCGGACTCCACGGTCCCGGACGCCGTGAAGGCCGAGTACCTGAAGGCCACCGTCAAGGACGTCACGGTCACCACCGCCGTGGACGGGCTGCCGCACCGGATGCTGCGCACCGCGCTGGTCGACTCCCTGGAGCGGGCGGGCCGCACGCGGGCACTGGCCCGGGCGGTCCGGCACGCGGCCGGCTTCCGGAAGCTGTCCGGTCTGAGCTGGCCGCAGATGGTCCGCGACGGCCTCGCGATGAAACACGGCAAGGACCTGTCCTGGAGCCAGGTCCTCCTCGCCGCGAACACCCCGATGCTCCTCAAGGCGTCCATGGTCGAGGGCCGTACGGACCTCGGCGTCATGGCATCGGGCCAGGTCGCGGGGGTGATCGACGACCTCCCGTCCTGCGCGGAGCTCGTCTCCCGCGTCATGGCCGAAGCACAACAGGCACTGGAATCACTCGAAGCACTGCACTCGCTCCGCACCCTGCCACCACCAGGGTGATCCCCCTTCTCCGTCACAGGAGTCGCCTCCATGAGCCGTGCCCGAATCCGCCTGGCGACCGCGGCGGCCGCCGCCGCTCTCGCCATCGGGACCCTGCCCGCCTCCGCGTACGCGGCGGCGGCGCCCGGAGCCGGGGTCAGCGCCCGGCACCACCAGTCCCACCTGCAAGAAGAAACGATCCGTCAGATCCCTCTCCAGGGCGCCGTCAACGTCCGTGACATCGGCGGCTACCGCACCTGGACCGGCGGCAAGGTCCGCCAGGGGCTCGTCTACCGCTCCGACGCACTGAGCAAGCTGACCGACGCCGACGTCACCACCGTCTCCGGTCTCGGCCTCACGAAGGTCGTCGATTTCCGCATCCCCATGGAGCTCCAGTACGACGGCGCCGACCGGCTGCCGCCCGGGCTCACCCCCACCTCGCGCCCGGTCAGCGACCTCGGCCTCTACGGGACCCTCGTCGGCGCGATCGCCAGCGGCGACCCCGTCACACAGGAGCAGATGCTCGGCGGCGGCCGCGCCGAGGCCTACATGCGCGACATCTACCGGACCTTCGTGACCAGCCCCGAGAACCGGGCGCAGTTCGCGGCGACCCTGCGGGAGATCGCGGACGGCTCCCAGGGGCCGATCCTCTACCACTGCACCTCCGGCAAGGACCGGACCGGCTGGACGAGCTACGTCCTGCTGCGCGCGCTGGCCGTCCCCGAGGACACCGCCGAGCGCGACTACCTGGCGTCGAACACCTTCCGCGCCGCCTACGACGCCCGGCTGCGGGCGGGCCTCAAGCAGTCGGGGCGCATGCAGAACCCCGACCTGCTGATCCCGCTCCAGGAGGTCCGCCAGGACTACCTGGACGCGGCGACGGCGCAGCTGGAGGCCGACTACGGCAGCTTCTACGGCTACCTGACGCAGGGCCTCGGCCTGGACCTGCGGACGCTGGCGAAGCTCCAGAACAAGATGGTCCGCTAGCGGACGGCAGGGCGGGGCAGGACAGCACTACGCCGGGCAGTGCGAGAAGCACTGCCCGGCGTAGTGGTCACTGTGTACGGTCAGACCGCCCGGCGGCGACCCTGTCCGCCCGTTCCGACGCGGCTGCGCGCCGAAGCCGCGGCCGCACCGCCGGTGGCGGCGCCGCCACCGGTGCGCCGGCCGCGCTCGCCGGAGCCGGCGGCCCCGCCGCCGCCCTGGCCGCCGCGACGGGCCTGGCCCGACCCGGAGGCCGCCGGGGCCTGTCCGGAAGCGCCGCCACCGGAGCGACGGCCGCGACCGCCGGCCGCCGGGGCGCCGCCCGTGGCGGAGCCGGTGCGCGGCCCGCCCGACCGGCGGCGCGAGCCGGAGCCCGAACCGGATCCGGATCCGCTCCGCGGCTTCGGGGCGGTCGGCTGCGGCACGTCCAGCACCACCGGGATGCCCGAGGGCTCCTTGGCGCCGGTCAGCCGGGACAGCTCCTCGTCCGAGGACTTGATCTGCGCGGTGCGCGGGGAGATCCCGGCGTCCGACATCAGACGGGTCATGTCCCGCTTCTGGTCGGGCAGCACGAGGGTGACCACGCTGCCGGACTCGCCGGCGCGGGCGGTACGGCCGCCGCGGTGCAGGTAGTCCTTGTGGTCGGTGGGCGGGTCCACGTTGACGACGAGGTCGAGGTCGTCGATGTGGATGCCGCGCGCCGCGACGTTCGTCGCCACCAGTGCGGTGACCTCGCCCGTCTTGAACCAGTCCAGGGTGCGGTTGCGCTGCGGCTGGGAGCGGCCGCCGTGCAGGCCGGAGGCGCGGACGCCGTCCGCGAGGAGCTTCTTGACCATGCGGTCGACCCCGCGCTTGGTGTCCACGAACATGATCACCCGGCCGTCGCGAGCGGCTATACGCGTCGCCACGGCCTTCTTGTCGGTCTCGTCCATGACGTACAGGACGTGGTGCTCCATCGTGCTGACCGCGCCGGCGGACGGGTCGACGGAGAAGGCGACCGGGTCGTGCAGGAACATCTTCACGAGCTTGTCGATGTTCTTGTCGAGGGTCGCCGAGAAGAGCATGGTCTGGCCGTCGGCCCGTACCTGCTTGAGCAGCGCGGTGACCTGCGGCATGAAGCCCATGTCGGTCATCTGGTCGGCCTCGTCGAGGACGGTGATGCCCACCTGCGAGAGGTCGGCGTCACCGCGGTCGATGAGGTCCTTGAGACGGCCGGGGGTGGCGACGAGCACCTCGGCGCCGCGGCGCAGGGCGCCGGACTGCCGGTTGATCGACATGCCGCCGACGACGGTCGCGATGCGCAGGTTGACGGCCGTGGCGTACGGGGCCAGGGCGTCGGTGACCTGCTGCGCGAGCTCGCGGGTCGGTACGAGGACCAGGGCGAGCGGCTGCTTCGGCTGCGCGCGGTGGCCGGCGGTACGGGCCAGCAGCGCCAGGCCGAAGGCCAGCGTCTTGCCGGAGCCGGTGCGGCCGCGGCCGAGCAGGTCACGGCCGGCGAGCGAGTTCGGCAGCGTCGCGGCCTGGATCGGGAACGGCTCGGTGACGCCCTGGGCGGCGAGGGTCTTCAGCAGCGCCTCGGGCATGTCCATGTCCTCGAACGCGGCGACCGGCGGGAGCGCCGGGGTCAGCGGTTCGGGCATGGTGAATTCTTGGGGCCTGGCAACGGGGGCGGACTTCTGCCGTCCCGCGCCAGCCTTCGGACGTCCCTGGGCCGCGCCTCGGCCCCGGGTGGGGCGGCGGCTGGGTCGTGCGGAGCTGGAGCTGGTCATGCGGAAATGCCCTCCTGAAACCGGCAGGTACAACAAGGTCGAAACAGCAGACAAGCCGGGGCCCGCACCTCACGGTGCGGACCCCGGCGAGCTGAAGAAATTAGGCGGGGAGGATGTTCTCCGCCTGGGGGCCCTTCTGGCCCTGGGTGACGTCGAAGGACACGCGCTGGCCCTCCTGGAGCTCACGGAAGCCCTGGGTGGCGATGTTCGAGTAGTGGGCGAAGACGTCCGGGCCGCCACCGTCCTGCTCGATGAAGCCGAAGCCCTTTTCCGAGTTGAACCACTTCACGGTGCCAAGTGCCATTTTGAATCTCCTGAATAGGCGGCAAAGGGCCCCATCCGGAGATTCCGGCAAAACAATAAAAGCGCCTGAGGAACATTCCCGTCAGGCGCACATAAAGTTCATGGGTACCACAACTGCAACGAGCTCTAAGCTAGCACACCTCCGTGCGGGGATGTGGCCGCAGGCGTGTGACCTGCGTCGTCC
This sequence comes from Streptomyces sp. NBC_00207, assembly GCF_045160965.1. Lineage (NCBI taxonomy): Bacteria > Bacillati > Actinomycetota > Actinomycetes > Kitasatosporales > Streptomycetaceae > Streptomyces > Streptomyces sp. NBC_00207. The sequence continues at coordinate 2,941,776 of NZ_CP130715.1, forward strand.
GTGTGAAAACCCCGGGCGGGGCCCCGGCCCCGCCGGGAGTGTCGGGGCCCCTGCCGGGCCCGGGCTACAGCCGCTCGATGATCGTCACGTTGGCCTGGCCGCCGCCCTCGCACATCGTCTGGAGGCCGTAGCGCCCTCCCGTGCGTTCCAGCTCGTGCAGGAGCGTGGTCATCAGCTTCACGCCCGTCGCGCCGAGGGGGTGGCCCAGGGCGATCGCGCCGCCGTTGACGTTGACCCGCTCCGGGTCGGCCCCGGTCTCCTTCAGCCAGGCCAGCACCACCGGGGCGAAGGCCTCGTTGATCTCCACCAGGTCGATGTCGGCCAGCGACATGCCGGTCTTCTTCAGCGCGTACGCCGTCGCCGGGATCGGCGCGGACAGCATGCGGATCGGGTCCTCGCCCCGGACCGAGAGGTGGTGGATGCGGGCGCGCGGCCGCAGGCCGTGTTCCCGTACGGCCCGCTCGGAGGCGATCAGCAGGGCCGCCGCGCCGTCCGAGACCTGGGAGGAGACGGCTGCAGTGATCGTGCCGCCCTCGACGACGGGCCGCAGGGCCGCCATCTTCTCCAGCGTGGTGTCCCGGCGGGGGCCCTCGTCCACCGTCACGTCCCCGTACGCCACCGTCTCCCGGGTGAACCGGCCTTCGTCGATCGCACGCAGCGCCCGCTGGTGGGAGCGCAGGGCGAACTCCTCCATGTCCCGCCGGGTGATGCCCCACTTCTCCGCGATGAGCTGGGCGCCGTGGAACTGGTTGACCGGCGCGTCCCCGTACCGGGCCCGCCAGCCCGCCGATCCCGCGTACGGGCCCTCGGTGAGGCCCAGCGGCTCGGCCGCCTGCCGCGAGGCGAAGGCGATCGGGATCATCGACATGTTCTGGGTGCCGCCCGCGACAACCAGGTCCTGGGTCCCGGAGAGCACCCCCTGCGCCGCGAAGTGCACGGCCTGCTGCGAGGACCCGCACTGGCGGTCGACGGTGACCCCGGGCACCTCCTCCGGGAGGCCCGCCGCCAGCCAGGCCGTCCGCGCGATGTCGCCGGCCTGCGGCCCCACGGTGTCGAGGCAGCCGAACACCACGTCCTCCACGGCGGCCGGGTCCACCCCGGACCGCTCGACCAGCGCCTTCAGGACGTGCGCGCCCAGGTCGGCCGGGTGGACGGCGGACAGTCCGCCCTTGCGCCGCCCCACGGGGGTGCGTACCGCATCGACTATGTAGGCCTCGGGCATCGGGACTCCTCGGATCGGGATCGGATCTGTCACGTGGGGCGGAGGGCGATCCCGTCCAGCACCATCGACAGGTACTGGCGGGCGATCTCCTCGGGGCTGTGCTGTCCGCCCGGCCGGTACCAGGACGCCGCCACCCACACCGTGTCGCGCACGAAGCGGTAGGTGAGGCGGATGTCGAGGTCGGCGCGGAAGACCTTGGCGGCGACCCCCCGCTCCAGCGTCCCCAGCCAGGCCTTCTCGAACTTCTGCTGCGAGTCGGACAGGTAGTGGAAGCGGGGCTGCGCGGAGAGGGTCCGGGACTCCTTCTGGTAGATCGCGACGGCGGCGCGGTGCCGGTCGATCTCCCGGAAGGACTCGGTGACGAGGGCCTCGATGGTCTCCCTGGGGCCGAGGCCCGCGGCGAGGACGGTGTCGTACCCCTGCCAGAGTTCGGAGAGGAAGGCCGAGAGGATCTCGTCGAGCATCGATTCCTTGGAATCGAAGTGGTAGTAGAGGCTGCCGGCGAGCATGCCGGCGGCGTCGGCGATCTTGCGGACGGTGGTGGCGTTGTACCCCTGCGCGGCGAAGACCTCGGCGGCGGTGTCGAGGAGTTCGCGGCGCCGCTCGGGCGAGGCCGTCACCTGCGGCTTCTTCTTGGGCGTCGGCTGGTTCGGCTGGTTCGTTGGCACGCGTCCATTCTCGGCCTAGGGGTGCTGGCTGCTGACCGACACGGTCTCGCCCGTCATGTACGACGCATAGCCGCTGGCCAGGAAGACGATGACGTTGGCGACCTCCCAGGGCTCGGCGTAACGGCCGAAGGCCTCGCGGGCGGTGAGTTCGGCCAGCAGCTCCTCGCTGGTGACCTTCACCAGGTGCGGGTGCATGGCCAGGCTCGGGGCGACCGCGTTGATCCGTACGCCGAACTCCGCGGCCTCCAGGGCCGCGCAGCGGGTCAGCGCCATCACCCCGGCCTTGGCGGCGGCGTAGTGGGCCTGGCCGGTCTGTGCGCGCCAGCCGACGACGGAGGCGTTGTTGACGACGACCCCGCCCGCGCCGGACGCCTTGAACGAGCGCAGTGCGGCGCGCGTGCAGCGGAAGGTGCCGTTCAGGGTGACGTCGAGGACCTTGCCCCACTGTTCGTCGGTCATGTCGACGAGGGCGGCGGTGCCGCCGAGTCCGGCGTTGTTGACGACGACGTCGAGGCGGCCGTGGGTCTGTTCGGCGAGCGCGAAGAGGGCTGCGACCTGCTCCTCGTCGGTGACGTCGCAGGGCAGGGAGGCGACGCGGTCCGCCCCGAACTCTGCGGCGAGCGCGCCCTCGGTCTCCTTCAGGCGGCGGGCGTGGGCGTCGCCGATGACGATGCGGGCGCCCTCCTCCAGGAAGCGGCGGGCGGTGGCCCCGCCGATGCCGGCCCCGGCGGCCGCGGTGATGACGGCGGTGCGGTCCTTCAGCAGTCCGTGCCCGGGGACATAGTCGGGGGTGCTCACGCTCCCGTACCTCCTTGGGAAGGCCGAGGATCCGCTCGGCGATGAGGGTGCGCCGGATCCCGTCCGAGGCCGCGTGGCCCGTGTCGGCGCGGGAGGAGGGGAAGAGCCGCTGCCGGTCGGCGAGCCGACCCCGAACCCCGGTGCGCGACTCCTCGACGCTGCTCACGGCCGTACGTTAACCTACCAAACACTTGTTAGGGAAGGATCCCGCATGCCCGAAGCCCCGGTGGTGCTGTACGAGCGGCGCGGCCCGGTCGCGTACGTGACCATGAACCGCCCCCGCTACCGCAACGCGCAGAACAGCGCCATGACCTACGCCCTGGACGACGCCTTCTACCGCGCCGCCGACGACCCCGAGGTCAAGGTGGTCGTCCTGGCGGGGGCCGGGGAGCACTTCTCCGCGGGCCACGACATCGGCACCCCCGAGCGCGACGCCCACCTCCCCTTCGAGCGGCGGGCCGGCCTGTGGTGGGACCACCGCGGCCGGGCGGGCGCCGACTCCCGCTTCGCGCGCGAGTCGGAGGTGTACCTGGGCATGTGCCGACGCTGGCGGGAGCTGCCGAAGCCGGTGATCGCCTCGGTCCACGGGGCCTGCGTGGCGGGCGGGCTGATGCTGGCCTGGGTCTGCGACCTGATCGTGGCGAGCGAGGACGCATTCTTCGCGGACCCGGTCGTACGGATGGGCATCCCCGGCGTCGAGTACTTCGCCCACCCCTGGGCGATGCCGCCGCGCATCGCGAAGGAGTTCCTCTACACGGGAGACCGGATGCCCGCCCGGCGCGCGTACGAGGTCGGCATGGTCAACCGGGTCGTGGAGCGGGCCGGGCTGGCGGACGCCACCGGCGTGCTGGCCCTGCGGATCGCCGAGATGCCCGGCTTCGGGCTGGCCCTGACCAAGCGGGCCGTCAACCAGGCCGAGGACCTCCAGGGGCTGCACACCGGCATGGACTCGGTGTTCGGCCTGCACCACCTGGCGCACGCCCACAACGCGGACACGGCCGCGGACCCCCTCGGCGGCATGGACGCGTCCGCCATGAAGGGCGCCGCGATGAAGGAGGCGAACCGCTGATGGAGCTCGTACACACGCCGGACGTCGAGGAGTTCCGGGCCGAGGCGCGCGCCTGGCTGGCCGGGCACGTCCCCGCGCGGCCGCTGCGCTCCCTGGAGACGGAGGAGGGGTTCGCGGCGCACCGGGAGTGGGAGGCGCTGCTGTACGCGGACCGCTGGTCGGTGGTGTCCTGGCCCGAGGAGTACGGGGGCCGGGGCGTCGACCTCGTGAAGTGGCTGGTCTTCGAGGAGGAGTACTGGGCGGCGGGCGCACCCGGCCGGGTCTCGCAGAACGGCATCAACCTCCTCGCGCCGACCCTCTTCGACCACGCGACGGCCGAGCAGCGGGCGCGGGTGCTGCCGTCGATGGCGAGCGGCGAGGTGATCTGGGCGCAGGCCTGGTCGGAGCCGGAGTCGGGCTCGGACCTGGCCTCGCTGAAGTCGCGGGCGGTGCGGACGGAGGGCGGCTGGCTGCTGTCCGGGCAGAAGACCTGGTCCTCGCGGGCGGCCTTCGCGGACCGCGCCTTCGGCATCTTCCGCACCGACCCGGACACCCCGAAACCGCACCAGGGGCTGACGTACCTGATGTTCGACCTGCGGGCGCCGGGGGTGACGGTGCGGCCCATCGGCCGCCTCGACGGCAAGCCGGCCTTCGCGGAGCTCTTCCTGGACCGGGTCTTCGTACCGGACGGGGACGTGATCGGGGAGCCGGGACAGGGCTGGCGGATCGCCATGTCGACGACCGGCAACGAGCGGGGGCTGACCCTGCGCTCCCCCGGGCGCTTCCTCGCGGCGGCGGACCGGCTGGCCGGGCTGTGGCGCGCGCAGGGCGACCCCTGCGACACCGCGCTGCGGGACCGGGTGGCGGACGCGGTGGTCGGGGCGCGCGCCTACGAGCTGTTCACCTGGGCCAACGCCTCCCGGTTCGCGGCGGGCGAGACCATCGGCGCCGAGTCCAGCCTGAACAAGGTGTTCTGGTCGGAGTACGACATCGCCCTGCACGAGACGGCGCTGGACCTGCTGGGCGCGGACGCGGAGCTCGCGGAGGGCGAGTGGGCCGAGCCGTGGGTCTTCTCCCTGGCCGGGCCGATCTACGCGGGCACGAACGAGATCCAGCGCGACATCATCGCCGAGCGGCTGCTCGGCCTGCCGAAGGGCCGCCGCTGATGCGCTTCCTGCCGACCGACGAGCAGTCGGACTTCGCCCGTACGCTGCGCTCCCTGCTGGGCTCGGCGCAGGTCCCGGCGACGGTACGGGCCTGGGCGGACGGTGAGCACGGGCCGGGGCGGGCGCTGTGGTCCCGGCTCGCGGGGACGGGCCTGTTCGCGCTGGCCGCGCCGGAGCCGTACGAGGGCCTCGGGCTGCTCCCGCTGGAGCTGTCGCTCGGCTTCGTGGAGCTGGGGCGGGCGGGGGTGCCGGGGCCGGTGGTGGAGAGCGCGGCCGCGTCGGTCCTCCTCTCGGAACTGGGGACCGTCCTCGACGACGAGCTGGCGAAACGCTTCGTCCCGGGTCTGGCCGCGGGCGCGACCTCGGCGACGCTGACCCTGCCGGGCGGCGGCCCGTACGCCCTGGACGCGGACGCGGCGACGCACTGCTTCACGGTGTCGCCGGCCGGCGAGCTGCGGCTGGCGGCCGGGCGCGGGGAGCTGCTGGCGTCGACGGACCCGGCGCGGCGGCTGTACCGGCCGGCCCCGGACGGCGAACTGCTGGCCGCGGGCCCGGCGGTGGTGGCCGCGGCGCAGAAGGCCCTGCACTGGGCGCGCCTGCTGACGGCGGCCCAGTGTCTGGGCGTGGGCGAGGCGCTGCTGGCCAGGACGGTGGAGTACGCGAAGCAGCGCACCCAGTTCGGCGCGCCGATCGGGTCCTTCCAGGCGGTGAAGCACCGGCTGGCGGACACCCTGCTCGCCCTGGAGTTCGCCCGCCCGCTGGTGTGGGCGGCGGCGCTGTCGCCGGCCGCACCGGACGTGGCGGCGGCGAAGCTGTCGGCGGGCGAGGCCTGCCACCGGGCGGCGATGACGGCGCTCCAGCTGCACGGCGCGGTCGGCTACACGGAGGAGCTGGACCTGTCCCTGTGGCTGCGCAAGGCCCGCCCGCTGCGGGACGCGTGGGGAACGCCGTCGGCCTGCCGGGCGGAGGTCCTGCGGTCGCGCGCCGGGGAGGGGGTGCCCGTCACACCCGCACGAGGCTGAGGGTCACGACGTACTGCTCCTCGACGGTGCCGTCCGGGAAGAGCGGGGCCAGCAGCTCCCGTTCCGTGGCGAAGTACTCCCGGGTGCCGGACTCGCCGAGGACCAGGAAGGCGGAGTGGCTGGCGAGGTTGGCGAGGTGGGCGTCGAGCGTGATGCGGCGCGACCAGCGCAGGGTGCGCGTGGTGAACTCGCCCAGCCCCTGCGGCAGGGTGCGGTAGCCGTTCACCCCCTCGGCGGCCCGGAAGAAGACGCGCAGCCGCTCCTCCTGCTCGGCGATCCACGGGACGCCGGAGTCGCTGTCGTTCCACCAGACGGCGAGGGCGCCGCCGGGGCGCAGCACCCGGCGGGCCTCGGGGACGGAGCGGGCCGGGTCGGTCCAGTGCCAGGCCTGGGCGTAGGTGAGGAGGTCGAAGGCGCCGCTCGCCAGCGGCAGCCGGTCCCCGTCCCCGCGCACGAGCGGGATCGAGGGGTTGGCCCGCCGGAACTCGGCGGCCATCCCGTCCCCGGGCTCCACTGCGAGGACCTCGGCCCCGCGCTCGTGGAGCAGCGCCGTGGCGATCCCGGTCCCCGCCCCTACGTCGGCCACGCGGGCCCCGGCGAGCGGCCGCCCGGCGAGCTCCTCGAGGGCGTCGAACAGGGCCGGTGGGTAGCCGGGCCGGTTCGCGGCGTACAGAGCGGCTGCGGAATCGAAGGAACGGGCGCGCGTCGTCATGCGTCCATTGTTTTCGATCAAGCAATCGAGCAACAAGATCGAGGGATCAGGAACATGCGAAGCACGAAGACCGCGATGTCCGCGATGACGCTGTGCGCGGCGGCGGTGCTCCTCACCGGCTGCGGGAGTGACGCCTCGAAGCCGGCCGTCGACAGCGGCAAGCCCGCCGCGGCGTCCCCGGCCCCCGCCTCGTCCGCGCCGTCCGCGCCGCCGGCCAAGTCCGGCGGCGCGACCCACGAGGTGACGCTGGAGGTCGGCGGCACCGGCAAGACGGCGGTCATGTACAGCGGCATCGGCAGCGGCTTCGAGCAGCAGACCCTGCCGTGGTCGAAGTCGGGCACCGCCGAACTCACCGCCGCCGAGCGGAAGGTGGGCTACCTGGTGAACGTCGTCCCGGGCACGGTCACGGGCGCCGACGGGAAGCTCCAGCAGGCCCCGTGCACCATCAAGGTCGACGGCAAGCAGGTGGCGGAGAGCGACGGCGTCAAGAACACGAAGGGCTGCTCCTACATCATCAAGGACTAGCAACCGGCTTCCGGATCGGGAGCGGAGGCGGCGGCGGCGGAGCGCGCCGGGGACGAAGACGGCCACCGGGAAGGAGACCCGGAACCACTCGGGGCCCCGCGGCGGCCGGACCGCAGCGAGCCTCCGCGCCGTCCGTGCGGCACCAGTTCCCGATCGCACACGCGTGCGCGGCCTGCGTTACTCTCTCGGGGCGCAGAAGCGGAACGCAGACGTAGACGGGGGAGCCGTGTCCTATTCGGAGCGCTGGCAGGAGCTGTTCGGACCGGCCGACGGCGGGCCCGCGATGAGGCTCGCCTCCGCGGCCCCCGGCCCCGGGGGCCCCGGGACCAACGCGGGTGTGAGCGGCGGCATCAATTACACCAGCGGCCCCTGGACCAGCGCCTCCAGCACCGCCGCCGACCTGCGCACCAGCACGGAGACGAGCCGGTCGGCGCTCGGCCCCGGGCACGAGGGCGTCGAGGCGGGAGCCGCCGGTCTCAGCTCGGTCGCGGCCCTCAAGAGCGTGATGACGTCCTGGGAGGAACGCCTTCAGGCGGTGCGGGACGAGTGCGAGCAGCTCAAGGGCACCCTGCTGACGGTCGCCAAGGAGATGGGCGAGACGGATACCGCGATCGAGACGTCCTTCAAGGGCGTCGGCGGCAGCAAGGCGGATGAGAAGCGATGACCGGAACCCTCACCTGGCAGCAGCTGCGCGACCTCAAGACCTCCGAGTTCACGGAGGCGGGCGACAAGTGGCACGAGGTCTCGGGCCGCTCCGACCACGACCGCGTACGGGTCGACCGCGCGATGTCCGCGAAGCTCCGCGAGACCCAGGAGAGCGAGTCGGCGGAGGCGGCCCTCGGCAGGCTCCAGCGCCTCAGCCGCAACTTCCAGTACCTGCACGTCGAGTGCGGGCTCGTCCGTACCGCGCTCAACGGGCTCGCCAGCGATCTCGCCGAGCCCCAGAACCAGTTGAAGCAGGCCCTCGCGGATGCCGCCGCCCTGAACTTCACCGTCCACGAGGACGGTTCGGTCAGCTACCCGGCCGCCGAGGTCCAGGACCTGACCGGGGCGAAGAAGGAGGCCCCGGGCAGCAAGGTCCAGGGCAGCTCCCGCCTCCCGCTGGAACCGCCCGGCCTCGGCTCGCAGGGGCAGTCGCCGCTGTACCCCGGCTACTCGGGCTTCAAGCCGATGAACCCGAACGCGGCGAAGGCGCAGGACGTGGCCGACCGTGTCGCCCGGGCCGTACGGTCCGCGCACGAGATCGACGCCCGGTACGCGAAGACCCTCGGCGGGCTGAAGGCGGAGAAGGGCCTGGACGTCACCGAGGCCACGCTGAAGGACGTCTTCCAGGACACCTCCTCCGTCCGCTCCACCGCCGGCATGTACCTCGGCGAGAGCGTCCCGGAGGACAAGAGCCCCGCCGAGCGCAAGCAGTGGTGGGACGGCCTGACCGACGAACAGCGCCAGGAGTACCTGGAGATCGCACCGGACCTGATCGGCAGCCTGGACGGCATCCCGGCGGTCGCCCGCGACGAGGCGAACCGCAACTACCTGCCGGTCCTCATCGACGACCTGACGCGCCGGGGCGGCGACGACGCGGAGACCAAGCTCGACGCCCTCCACATGATCCAGGACAAGCTGAACAAGCCGAGCTACCCGCCCATGTTCCTCCTGGGCATCGGAGACGAGGGCAACGGACGCGCGATCGTCTCGTACGGCAATCCCGACACCTCCAAGAACGTCTCGGCGTACGTCCCCGGTCTCAGTACCAAGCTCAACGACGAGTTCGTCAAGGACACGATGAAGCGGGCCCAGGACACGGCCATCGGCGCCCAGCGCGTGGACCCGTCCAGTGCCTCGATCATCTGGCTGGGCTACGACGCCCCGCAGAACATCGACGTGATGACGAGGGGCGACGCGCAGCGGGGTGCCCCGGCGTACAACCAGTTCATGGCGGGCCTCTCGGCGACGAACGAGAACGCGGACCCGCACGTGACGGCCATCGGGCATTCCTACGGCTCGCTCACGGTGGGCACGGCCGCCAAGCAGTCCGGCGGGATCCCGGGCGTCGACGACGTGATCCTGCTCGGCAGCCCCGGCGTGGACGCGCAGAAGGCGACGGAGCTCGGGGTGGGCAAGGACCACGTGTTCGTCGGCGCCGCCGACAACGACCCGGTCACCCACCTCCCCACGAAGGACGAGGCGGCGCTCGGATTCATACTGGGAGGCCCGGTGGGGGTCGCCGTCGGACGCGACCTCTTCGACATCGGCAACGACGACGTGTACTTCGGCAAGGACCCGGCGAGCAAGGCCTTCGGGGCACAGCGCTTCCTGGTCGACGACGGGCCCAGGATGATCGTCGAGGGCGGAGGGTTCGACGCGCACTCCCAGTACTTCACTCCGGAGAAGGACCAGGTGTCGGCGAACAACATCGCCACGATCGTCGGCGGACGTCCGGAGGACATCGTGAGGGAGAAGCATCGATGAAGCGCATCACACGGATTACCCGCCTGGCCTGTGCGATCGCCGTGGCCGGCGCGCTGCTCGCCGGGTGCGGGCCCTCGGACGGCGCCAAGCAAGGTGAAGGGACAGTGGCAGGCATGGACATGCAGGGAGCGGCAGAGCGCGCCGACGCGATGCTCTACGCGACGGTCGGGGCGATCAAGCCGGACATCGAATGGGTCCACGCCAACACGACGACCGGCAGCTGCGACGTGACGCGCTACTGGACGGTGATGACGGTCGTCTCCCCCGAGCGCCGCGGCAACTTCCTCGGTGTGGTCGAGAGTTTCTGGAAGGCGAGCGGCTATCGGATCAAGACGGTGAATCCGAGCAAGGAGAGGCCGGCGATCTACGCCACCTCCCCGGACGGCTTCGGCATCGTGGTCCTCTTCGGCCACGAGGGGCAGGCCTTCTTCGAGGTCACCACCCCCTGCGTGGGCGAGTCTGAGGTGGCGGCGCCCACGAAGGTGGCGAACGGCCGCACGTACGAGGGCCAGGTCCCCACCCCCAACGTCCGCTCCGACTTCTGGTCCGCCACGACCCCGGCGCCGGGCTCCACCCCCTCGTCCTGACCGAGGCGGGACGAGGGCCCCGTGGCCGCGCAGGTGATCACGGGGCCGGGGGCCGGTGTGTCGGCCGGGCCGGATCGGGGAGCCCAGCCACCCAGTGCGCCGCGGCCCGCAGCGCGGCCGCGCCGGCCGGCAGCGGCAGGCCCAGGAAGCCGTGGAAGACGCCCGGGTGGAGCCGGACCGTGCAGTCGACGCCGGCCGCCGCGAGGCGGCGGGCGTAGGCGAGTCCCTCGTCGCGCAGCACGTCGCAGTCCGCGAGGACGATCAGCGCGGGCGGCAGGCCCGAGAGGTCGGGGGCACACAGGGGCGAGACGTGCGGGTGCCGCGGGTCCCCTCCGTACTGGTCCCAGTACCAGGCCATGTGGGCGGCGGTGTGGAAGTAGCCCTCCGCGTACGTCTCCACCGAGGCGCAGCCCATCGAGGCGTCCAGCGGCGGATAGAACAGCAGCTGGCCCGCGAGGAGTTCGGGCGCGCGCAGGGCGGTCACGGCTGCGAGGTTGCCGCCGCTGGAGTCCCCCGCCACCACCACCCGGCCCGGGTCGCAGCCGAGTGCGGCCGCCTTCTCGCGGGCCCACAGCAGGACGGTGAGCGCATCGTCGGGCGCCGCCGGCCAGGGATGTTCCGGTGCGAGGCGGTAGTCCGCGGAGACGACCACCGCGCCGGAGGCCGCCGCGAGGGTGCGGCAGGTCGCGTCGTGGGTGTCCAGGCCGCACATCACCCAGCCCCCGCCGTGGAGGAAGACGACCAGGGGGCGGTCCCGGGAGCCCGGCGCGGGATCGTAGATCCGGACCGGGACCCCGCCCGCGGCCGTGTCGGACACCGAGGCCACGGACGGGCCCGGCCAGGCGGACACCGCCGCCGCCCGCAGCGCCGCCGTGTCGCCCGGCCCCGGGAAGCCCGCGGTCATCGCGTCACACAGCAGCCTGGCCGCCGGCGACAGCGGGTCGCCCATGCCGTGGGGGCTCATGGCGCCTTCGTACGTGCGGGAGTCGTCCGTGCCGTGGCCGCTCATGCCGTCGTCATCCCTCCGTCCACGGTGAACTCGGCGCCCGTCACGTACGAGGACGCGTCCGAGCAGAGGAAGAGGACGAGCTCCCCGACCTCTTCCGGGCGGCCCATCCGCCCCAGCGGTACGTGCGACCAGTCCCGGCCGGCGACCGCCCCCGCGACCATCGGGGTGTCGATGGCCCCCGGGTGCACCGAGTTGACCCGGATCCGGTCACCGGCCAGGTCGAGCGCCGCCGACCGGGTCAGTCCGCGCAGCCCGAACTTGGTGGATCCGTAGGCCGCGTGGCCCGGTATCCCGACCAGTCCGGCGGTGGAGGAGATGTTGACGACCGAGCCGCCGCCGCCCGCCCGCAGCACCGGGGCCACGGCCTGGATGCCGAGGAACGGCCCCAGCAGGTTGACCCGCAGCAGGGCCTCGAACTCGTCGAGCGTCTGCTGTTCCACATGGGCGGTGCGCCACAGGGCCGCATTGTTGACCAGGGCCGATACCATGCCGAAGGCGCGGACCGACTCCGTCACCACCGCCGCCCAGCTCGCCGCGTCCGCCACGTCGTGGCGGATGTACAGCCCCTGGTCGCCGAGTTCCGCGGCCACCGCCCGGCCCTCGTCCTCCCGTACGTCCGTGACGACCACCCGCGCCCCCGCCTCGGCGAACAGGCGGGCCCCGGCGGCGCCCTGGCCGCGTCCGGCGCCGGTGACGAGGACCACCTTCCCGTCGAGGGAGACCCCCACGGCTCAGCCCGCCAGCGCGCGGAAGTGCGGGGGCACCGGGGTCGGGTCGACGAGCTGCACCTCGAAGATCATCGAGAGTTTCACGGGGCCTCCGCAGGTTCGCAGGCGTATGTATCCCTAATAGGCATACTTCTAGCAGTCATATTGCGCAGGGGGAAGGCCGCCGCGGGTGCCGGTCGTAGACTGCGCTGCGTGGCAGACGAGACGAGCAGGCGCACGCTCCCCACGACCAGTTGGGCGGTGCTCGGGCTGCTCTCCTTCGGAGAGGAGCTCTCCGGCTACGACCTGAAGAAGTGGTCGGACTGGTCGCTGCGGTTCTTCTACTGGAGCCCGTCGTTCAGCCAGATCTACAGCGAGCTCAAGCGCCTGGAGAAGGCCGGCTACGCCTCCTCGCGGATGGTCGCCCAGGACACCGGGACCCGCGACAAGCGGGTGTACCGGATCACCGACGAGGGCATGGCGGCCGTACGGGAATGGGCCCGCGAGACCCCGGTCGACCCGCCCGTCCTCAAGCACGGGCCGATGCTGCGGCTGTGGCTGGGCCACCTGCTGGAGCCGGAGCAGATGCGCGAAGTCCTCCTGCAGCAGCAGGAGTTCGCGGAGCAGATGCGCCGCCGCGCGGTGGCCGACGCGGAGGGCGCCGAGGACGGGGCGGCGTGGGCGTACCCGGCCGTCACCCTCAAGTGGGCCGAGCGGTACTACGCCTCCGAGCGCGATCTCGCGGCGCGCATGCTCGAAGACATCAGCGAGCTCGACGAACTCGGGAAGCCCGGCAAGCTGCCGTAGGGACGGCGTACCCTCGCCCCATGACGGGCAGTGCGATAGACCTCCGCAAGGTCGAGGAGACGGCTCCGGCGCTCGTGAGCCTGTACAAGAGCGCCGGGGTCTCCCTGCGCAAGTACGGCATGGAGGGCGGGCGCGCGACGGTCTACCTGGTGCTGGACTACTCCGGGTCGATGCGCCCGTACTACGCGGACGGCAGTGTGCAGGCCCTGGCCGACCGGGTGCTGGGCCTGTCCGCGCACCTGGACGACGACGCCCGCGTACCGGTGGTCTTCTTCTCCACGGAGGTCGACGCGGTGGAGGAGATCCCCCTGGGCGGGCACGAGGGGAAGGTCACCGAGATCGCCTCCCGTCTCGGCCACATGGGGAAGACCGCCTACCACGCGGCGATGGACGCGGTGATCGACCACTACCTGGACTCGGGGTCGACGCAGCCGGCCCTCGTCGTCTTCCAGACCGACGGCGGGCCGATCAACAAGCTCGCGGCCGAGAAGTACCTGTGCAAGGCGGCCCGGTTGCCGCTCTTCTGGCAGTTCGTCGGCTTCGGCAACACGCGCAGCACGCAGTTCGACTTCCTGCGCCGGCTGGACGAACTGCCCGTGCCGTCCCGTCGCCCGGTGGACAACGCCGGCTATTTCCACGCGGGCCTGGATCCGCGCACCGTCCCGGACGCGGAACTGTACGACCGGCTGGTCGGGGAGTTCCCGGCCTGGCTGGCGGCGGCGCGCGGCGCAGGCATCGTGCGCGCCTGACCCGGGACCGCCCGGGCCACGCGCTTTCATGGACCTATGACGCACACCAGCTGGGCAGTCTTCGAGAAGGCGGAGCCGGAGTTCGCGGCGGCCGTCCAGGCGCGCTTCGCGCAGTACCCGCACCATGTCCTGGCCACGCTCCGCAAGGACGGTTCCCCCCGGGCGTCCGGGCTGAATGTCGACATCCGCGGCGGTGAGCTGTGGCTGGGCATGATGGCGGGCTCGATGAAGGCCAGGGACCTCCAGCACGATCCGCGCTTCGCCCTGCACACCAATCCGGGCCAGGGCGAGGAGATGCCCGACGGGGACGTACGGATCTCCGGGCGGGCGGTGGAGCTGGTGGACCCGCCCGAGCTGCACCGGTACGCGGAGGAGACGGAGACCCCGCACCCCTTCCACCTCTTCTACGCCGATCTGACGGAGGTCGTCCACATCGGTGTGGAGGGCGATGACCTGGTGCTGCGGTCGTGGACCCCGGCGCGCGGCACGCACACCGTCCGCCGGGGCAACGACGACGAGCCGCCGCGCGAGGACCCGGTGCCGGGCGACTCGGCGCCGGGCGCGGCGGCCGGCTGAGCGGGTCGGCTAGCTGAGCGGGAGGACGCCCCCGACCGGGCCGAGGGCCGCCGGGTCCACGTCCACCCAGCTGCGGTCGATGTTGATGGTGACCCCGCCGTACGTGGCGTCGTGGTCGCCGCGGAACTGGTGGGCCCGGCGCGGGCCGGCCCACTGGTCCGTGCCCGCCGGCAGGCCCATGTCGGCGTCGCCGACGGAGGCCGAGAGGTTCCAGCGGGCGGCCCACAGCACGTCCGGCATGGCCTGGGGTGCCTGGTGGTAGTGGTCGCTCAGCGCCTTGACGCCGGAACTCACCGAGACGTAGGCGGCGGAGCGGAAGCCCAGCTCGTGCAGCCGCTGTGTCCAGGAGGTCAGGTAGGCGACGACGGGGGCGTCCCAGGTGGCACGGTCGGTGTAGTGCTCCAGGTCGTTGTAGAGCACCGTGCCCTCGGCCATGCCGAGGGACCGGGCGGCGTCCACCGCGCCCTCGGCGGCCTCCCTCCCCTGCCCGTCGGCCTCGGAGGGGTCGGTGGACAGGCCGGTGCTGGAACTGTTCCAGGGCTGCGGCCCCACCCAGATCGGCATCAGGTGCCAGCCCGCCGCGGCCTGCCGCTCGACCCAGCGGGCGGTGAGCTGCGGCTGCGCGCAGGCCCGGGCGCGGCCGCCGATGTAGATGCCGATCGCACGGAACGGGGAATCGGCCCGCCAGGTGTCCATGGCCTTCTGGGTCGGGGCGGTGCAGGCGTCGAAGCCCTCGCCCTTGAAGGCTTCCTGGACGCCGCGGTGGTCCGCGCCGCCGTGGGCCACGGCGGGCGCCGCCGGGCGCGGGGCGGGGGCGCTGGGGTCCAGGGCGCGGGCCCGGCTGAGGACCCTGCGTACGGCGTCGGGCGCGGCCCCGTAGGAGACGGTGGCCATGACCCCGGGCCGGAGCAGGGCGTAGCGCAGCTCGTTGCTGGCGGAGGGGTGGGGGGCTTCGGGCAGCGCGGTGGCGGTCTCGACGGTGACGGTGAGGACGTCGGCGCGTTCGGGAGCCCCGTCGAGGGGTTCGAGGTGCAGGGTGTCGGCGCGGCTGGCGACGGCCCGGCCGGTGCATTCGCTCTGCGTGCCGGCGTGGCCCAGGTACAGGGTGGGCAGGTCCAGCCGGAGGCAGGCGCCGGGGTCGCGGTCGAGGTCGACGACCCGCCAGTCGGCGGGGAGGGCGAGGCGCAGCCCGTGGTAGTCGACGGTCTGCCGGTCGGCGGCGGCTACGGAGGGCTGGACGGACAGCAGCAGGGCGGCGGCGCCGAGCAGCCCGTTCAGCAGGGTTCGGGTGGGGGCCATGCTGCAGATGGTTACCAGACGGCGCGCCCCTCAACTGTGCGGCGCACCACCCCGGATGGCCCGTCCGGCGTAGGCCGTCTCGTCCCGGTCTTGCCGGCCCGCGGTGCCCTGCACTTCCCCGTCGGCGCTCCTCATCACCCGCACGAGCGAACCGGGCCCGGCCCCGTCGTTCGGCAGGTGACGGCCGGCGCCCACCGGGCGTTGTCCCGTGCCCGGCGCCAGTAGAGTCGAGGGGCGGCCGAAGCCAGTTGCGTTGGCTTCGGCCGCCCCTGTCTCCTCGTCCCGGTCAGGCCGTCCGACGGCGCAGCCACCAGGAGCAGAACCCGGCCAGCAGCCCGGAGAGCGCGAGGAAGATCCCGGTCTCGATCCACTGGAAGGTCCAGTAGCGGTCGGCGGGCTGGTAGTCGACCTCCGTGTGGAGGTCGGAGGTGGTGAAGCACTTGAAGGGATCCCCTTCGCGCTCCGCACAGCCGCGCGGGCCCCGGACCTCCCGGCCGGACTGATCGAGCGTCGCGCCGGGGTCGGAGACGACCCAGGCGCCCGGCCTGAGGACCCCGACCTCCAGGTGGGCGTCGTCGCCGTAGCCCTTCAGCTGGACGTGGTTCACGTTCCAGCCGTCCGCCGGCGCACCGGATTCTCCGTCGCTGCCGACCGGCGCCAGGACGAGGGAGCTGAGCGCGACGTCGGTGTGCTCCGGCATCACGAAGTGCGGGCGGATCGCGAAGGGCACGAGGATCTGGACCGCGAGGAAGGCGACGAGGGTCGCCGCCATCGCGGGCACGGTGCGCCGGATCAGGAGTCCGGCCGAGGCGCCGAGGGTGAAGGCGAACGCCGCGTAGCCGAGGGGGACGATCGCACGGCCGCTGAACATGAGCGGGGTGAACCGGTCCAGGTTGACCCGGTCGATGGGACTCGCCCACCAGGTCACCAGGAGGCTGAGCACCCCGGTGACGGCGACGGCGACCAGGCCGACGGCCCCGAGCTTGACCAGGAGCCAGCGGCCGCGGGTGATGCTCTGGTTCCAGACGAGGCGGTGGGTGCCGGTCTCCAGTTCACGGGCGATCAGCGGGGCGCCCCAGAAGACGCCGATGAGGCCGGGCGCGGCGAGCAGCGCGCTCGTGACGTAGTAGGTCAGGGTCTGGTACTCGACGACCAGCGCGTTCTTGGCCCTTGCGCAGTCGCCCTGGCAGCCGGCGACGGTGCTGTCGTAGAGGTCGCGCATCTGGAGGCCGGTGACCACGAGGAAGAGCGCGAACGCGGCCAGGACGGCGAGCGCGGCGAGGGTCTGGACGCGGTACTGGCGCCAGGTCAGCCAGATCATCGCTGGTCCTCCCGGGTGGTTCGGGGGCCGGGCGCGGAGGCGGACCGGCTCATGTAGGTGATGACGAGGTCCTCCAGGTTGAGGGGTTCCAGGACCCAGGAGGGGTCGTGGACCGCCTTGTCGGAGCGCACGATGAAGGTGCTCTGCCGCTCGGTGTGCGTCTCCCGGACGACCTGCATGCCCTCGGGCAGGGTGGCGGCCTCGCGGCGCGCGGTGGTGAGCCGGAAGTGCGTGGCGAGGAGGTCCTCGACGTCGCCGGCGAGCTGGACGCGGGAGGCGACGAGCGAGATCAGGTGGTCGCAGACCCGTTCCAGGTCGGAGACCAGGTGCGAGGAGAGCACGACGGTGGTTCCGTGTTCGGCCACGACCTCCATCAGGCTCTGCAGGAACTCCCGCCGGGCCAGCGGGTCCAGGGCGGCGACGGGCTCGTCGAGGATCAGCAGCTCGGGCCGTTTGGCCACGGCGAGGGTCAGGGCCACCTGGGCGCGCTGGCCGCCGGAGAGCTTGCCGGCCTTCTGTGCGGGGTCCAGGCCGAGCTGCCGGATCCGGTCCTGCGCCAGCTGTGCGTCCCAGCCCGGGTTGAGCCGGGCCCCCAGCTTCAGGTGGTCGGCGATGGACAGCCCGGCATACGTGGGGGTGTCCTGGGCGACGAAGCCGACCCTGGCGAGCTGCCCGGGCCCGGAGGCGGGCCGGCCGCCGAGCACCTCGATGCTGCCGGAGGTCGGGCCGATCAGCCCGCAGGCCAGCTGCAACAGGGTGGACTTGCCAGCTCCGTTGGGCCCGACCAGGCCGACGACGCGCCCGGACGGCACGCTCAGGGTACAGTCGCTCAGCGCCTCTTTGCGGCCGTACCGCTTGCCCAGCGCGCGGGCTTCCAATATGGCGGTCATTGCTCCTCTTCGGTGTGCGTGTCCGTGCCGGTCCGGGCGCGGAAGGTGCTCAGGAACAGGGCCTCGATGCTCTCCTCGCCCAGCCCGGCGGCCCGCGCCTTGTCGAGCCACAGCTGCAGCTCCCGGCGCAGTGGCTCGTGTTCGGAGAGCGAGTCGTCGCTGAGCGTGCCGGAGATGAACGTGCCGACTCCGGGCTTCTTCGCGACCAGGCCCTCGTACTCGAGCTCCCGGTAGGCCTTGAGCACGGTGTTCGGGTTGATCGCCACGCCGGCCGCCACGTCCTTGACGGTCGGCAGCCGGTCCCCCTGGGCCAACAGCCCCAGCCGCAGGGCCTGACGCACCTGGTGGACGAGCTGCATGTACGGGGCGACGCCGGACCGGGCATCGAGGTGAAACTCGATCACTGTCCTCCTCTATTCATCTAGCTTCCTAGCACTATAGGACTATGGGTGGGCGATCACTGTCAAGGGAGGCACGCCTCAACCCGGGCGCGGGCAGAGCTGATTGGGTGCTCTGGCCCATAACCCTGCGCGATGCCCTCGGGGTGCCCCAGGATGTGCGTGTCGGGTGCAAGGAGGGACCGCGGGCGGTCCCGGAGCCATGGGGAGCGTGGCGGACGTGGCAGGACAACTCATCTCCATGACGCTGGAGGACGGCGGCGACGAGACCGCCGTCGTGTTCGAGGTCGACGGGGCACTGGCGGGATCCGACCTGGAACTCGCGGCAGGCGACGGGCTGGTGGGGCGGGCCCGCATCTCGGTGCAGGAGGCCCTGGACCAGGTGAAGCCCACGCTGGCGAGGGTCGCCCGGACGGTACGCGAACTGGGCCCGGACGAGGCCGAGATCGAGTTCGGGCTGAAGATGGGCGGCGAGACCGGCGTCATCGTCGCGAAGGGCACGGCAGAGGTGAACTTCGCCGTCCGGCTCGTCTGGCACCGCGCCTGAACCGGATCGGCGCGCGGCGCGAGGGGTTCGTCGTCAAGCTGCGCCAGGGCACGTCCGAAGTCCCCGTCGGGGTCGGCTTCGTCGTGGGCGACAAGCACATCGTGACCTGCGCGCACGTCGTCAACGTGGCCCTGGGCAGACCGAAGGGCTCCACCGAGCGACCGGGTGAAGAGGCCCGCGTCCAGGTCGAGTTCGTCCTGCTCGGCGACGCCGAGGGAGCTCCGCTGCGCAACTGCCGGATCGTGGCCTGGGACCCTCCGCCGGGGGACCGGCGGCCCGGGCGCGACGTCGCGGGACTCGTGCTGGTGGGGGGCGACACCCTGCCGGTGGGAGCCGGGCCGGCCCGGCTCGTCGACCCCAGGAACGGCCTGGCGCAGACCACCGAGGTGTCCGTCTTCGGCTACCCGGGGAACCCGCCGCGGAAGGCCAACGGCGCCTGGAGCAGCTGCGTGCTGCGGGGCGCCGTCGGCGGCGGCCTGGTCCAGCTCGACACGTCCGGCGAGTCCGCGCTGCGCGCCCAGCCGGGGTACAGCGGCGCCGCCGCCATCGCCTCCGACCGCTGGGGGGACGTGGTGATCGGCATGCTGGCCGTCGCGAGCCGGGGCGGCGAGCACGAGGACGCGTACGCCGTACCCGTGTCGGAAATGGCGTCGGCCTGGCCCGAGGTCCTGGAACGCAGCGTGCTGGCCCCGTGCCCCTACCGGGGGTTGCAGGCCTTCACCGCGGCCGATGCCCGGGCCGGCGTGTTCGTGGGCCGTGAAAGGGAGATCGAACGCCTCCGGGCGATGCTCCGGAACCAGCCCTGCGTCGTGGTGGCCGGCCCCTCGGGAGTCGGCAAGTCCTCCCTGGTCGGGGCCGGCCTGCAGCCGGCGCTGGCCGCCGACGGCTGGACCGTGGCGACCTTCCGGCCCGGATACACCCCCTACGACTCGGTGGCCCGTGCGCTGCTGGACCTGGAGAACCCCGACGCCGACCACACCCTGGAACGGCTGGAGAGCAGGGCGCGCGCCCTCAGGGATGAGGGGTTCTGGCCGGTCGCCACGCGGATCGCGCTGCTCACCGGCCGTCGGCTCACCCTCATCGGCGACCAGTTCGAAGAGGTCCTCAGCAACGGCGGCCCCGCCCTGCGCCAGGAGTTCCTGGAGCGGATGCTCCCCGAACCGGACACCGTGGGCGACTCACCGGTGCGGCTCGTCTGCACCCTGCGGTCCGACTTCCTGCCGGACCTGCTGGATCTGCCCGCCATCGGTCCGCGCATCCAGGACCGCCAGCTCAACGTCTCCCCGCTGGACGAGGCCGCGCTGACCCGGGTGATCGTCGAACCGGCCGCCGCGGCCGGGGTCGTCTACAGCCAGGGCGTCGCCGAGGCGATCGCCGCCGAGGCGGCCAAGGCCCCGGGCAGCCTCCCGCTGCTCGAGTTCGCCCTGACCGAGCTCTGGCCCATGCAGCAGGAACGGAAGATCACTTTCGACGGCTACCACGCCCTCGGCGGGGTCGCGGGCGCGCTCAACCGGCACGCCGAGAACGCCTTCCGGTTCCTGGCCCGGCGACTGGACGAGGCCCGGATCCGGCGGGTGCTGCTGTCGATGGTGCGGGCCCGCGGCGGGGCGAGCAGCGCGGTCCGGGTGACCGCCCTGCGTGCCCATCTGGGCCGGGACTGGCAGGTCGCCCGGCTCCTGGCGCAGCCCGACCAGCGGCTGGTCGTGCTCGGGACGACCGGACCGGGAACGGCGGAGATCGCCCACGAGGCGCTGATCAGGGAATGGACCAGGCTCGCCGACTGGGTCGACGCCGATGCCGACTTCCAGCAGTGGCTCGCGGTCATGGAGGAGCGGGCCGCGGACGGAGACCTGCTCTCCGCCGCCCGGGTGTCGGAGGCGGAGCACTGGCGGAGCGAGCGCAGCACCGACGTGCCCGCCGTGGTGTCCGAGTTCGTCGACCGCAGCGCGGCGGCCATCCTCGTCCAGCAGCACAACGAGGTCCTGCTGACCAAGTCGCAGGCCCTGACCGAGCAGTTACGCCGGCGCTCCACGATGCTGGAGAACCGCCAGGCGGCGCTCCAGGCCGCGAACCGCCAGCTGGAGGAGCAGGCGGCGCAGCTGGCCCACGAGAACGATGCGATGGAGGTCCAGTACGCCCGGACCGAAGAGGCGCGGCAGACCCTCCAGGAGCACAACGAAGTGCTGGCCCTGTCGATCAGGCAGAAGAGCGAGTTCCTGGCGAACATGTCCCACGAGCTGCGCACTCCGCTGAGTTCCCTGCAGCTCCTGGCTCAGGAGCTCGCCGACAACGCCGACCGGACGCTCACCCCGAAGCAGGTCGAGTACGCCCGGGCCATCCAGGGGGCGGGCCGCGACCTCCTCCTCCTGCTGGACGACATCCTCGACCTCTCGGACGCGGAGACGGGCCGCATGGAGATCCTCCCGGTCCCGGTTCCCCTGCTCCAGGTCGCCGACCATCTCGACGCCGCGTTCTCGCCCCTGGCGGAGGTCAAGGGGCTGGACCTGTCCGTCCGGGTGGCGCCGGAGCTGCCGGCGACCCTGCACGCGGACGAACGGCGTCTGCTCCAGATCCTGCGCAGCCTGCTCGCCAACGCCGTGAAGTTCACCGACCACGGCGAGATACGGCTCGACATCCGGCCCGCCGGCCGGGACGTGCCGCCGTCGGTCCACGGACGGCTCGCCGACATGAAGGCGGCGGAGCTGATCGCCTTCTCGGTCAGCGACACGGGGATCGGGATTTCCGACGGAAGGCTGAAGGTCATCTTCGAGGCGTTCGAGCATGCCGGCGACCTGACCGGGAAGCGGTACGTCGGGGCCGGGCTCGGGCTGTCCATCAGCCGGGAGATCGCCCGGCTGATGGAGGGCGAGATCCATGTGGCCAGTGAACGCGGACTCGGGTCCGTGTTCACCCTCTACCTCCCGCTCGTTCCCGGCGGGCCGGTGCCCCAGCCGGAGCCGTGGGAGCTGTCCGGGCCGCGGGAACACGCCGATGGCACCGTGTCCACCACGGCCTACGGCTTCTCCGGGCAGAAGGTGCTGATCGTGGACGACGACGTCCGGGTGGCCTTCGCCCTCACCACCGACTTCGAGCGCCACGGCCTGGAAGTCCTGTGGGCAGAACGCGTACCGCAGGCGGTCGCCGCGGTCGCCGCCGCCCCGGACGTCGCGCTGGTGCTGCTGCGCCTGCCCGGTCAGGGAATGAGCGGCGGCTCCGCAGCGGCCTCCGTCATCGCCCGACTGGCCGGCCCCTCCCAGCGCCCCGTCATCGCCCTCGCCCGCAAGGCGACCGCCCTGGGCCGCGAGAAGGCCCTGGCCGCGGGCGCGTCCGACTACGCCGCCAAGTCCCTCGACGGCGAACAGCTCCTCCCGCTCGTCCACCACTGGCTCCGCCCGGACCGTGACGGACCGTGACGGACCGGGACGCCTACGGGTACGAGTGCACCCCGAACAGCGGCCCCGAGCAGCGGCCCCGGGAACGCCACAGCGCCCGTCATCCCTGGTCGGGGACATGACGGGCGCTGTGTCGGGAGTTCCGTACGCCGTTGTACGGACCGTATGAGGGGTCCCGCCCTTCGCGGGGCGGGGGTACTGCGGGTGCTACACGGTCAGCGAGCGGTCCGTCGGCTTGACCGGGTACGGGAGCGCGCTGGTTCCGGTCAGGAAGCGGTCCACGCCGCGGGCGGCCGAGCGGCCCTCCGCGATGGCCCAGACGATGAGCGACTGGCCGCGGCCCGCGTCGCCGGCGACGAAGACGCCGTCGACGTTGGTCGCGTAGGAGGCGTCGCGCTCGATGTTGCCGCGGGCGTCCAGGTCCAGGCCGAACTGGTCGACCAGACCGTTGGCCTGGTCCGTGCCCGTGAAGCCCATCGCCAGGGTGACCAGCTGCGCCGGGAGGACGCGCTCGGTGCCGGGCTTCTGGACGAGCTTGCCGTCGACGAACTCGACCTCGACCAGGTGCAGGGCCTTGACGTTGCCGTCCTCGTCGCCCTCGAAGTGGGTGGTGGAGACGGAGTAGACCCGCTCGCCGCCCTCCTCGTGCGCCGAGGTGACCTTGTAGAGCATGGGGAAGGTCGGCCAGGGCTGGTTGGCGCTGCGGTCCTCGCCCGGCTTCGGCATGATCTCCAGCTGCGTGACCGAGGCCGCGCCCTGGCGGTGGGCGGTGCCCACGCAGTCCGCGCCGGTGTCGCCGCCGCCGATGACGACGACGTGCTTGCCCTCGGCGGTGATGGGGGGCGCCATGAAGTCGCCCTCCTGCACCTTGTTCGCGAGCGGCAGGTACTCCATCGCGAAGTGGATGCCGTTCAGCTCGCGGCCCGGGACCGGGAGGTCGCGGGAGACCGTGGCGCCCGCCGCGATGACCACCGCGTCGAACCGCTTGCGCAGGTCGGTGGCGGTGATGTCGCGGCCGACCTCGATGCCGGTACGGAACTTGGTGCCCTCCGCGCGCATCTGCTCGATGCGGCGGTTGATGTGCACCTTCTCCATCTTGAACTCGGGGATGCCGTAGCGCAGCAGGCCGCCGACGCGGTCGGCGCGCTCGTACACCACCACGGTGTGGCCGGCCCGGGTCAGCTGCTGGGCCGCGGCGAGACCCGCCGGGCCGGAGCCGATGACGGCGGCCGTCTTGCCGGAAAGGCGCTCCGGCGGCTGCGGGGTGACGTTGCCGTTGTCCCAGGCCTTGTCGATGATCGAGACTTCGACGTTCTTGATCGTGACGGCCGGCTGGTTGATGCCGAGGACGCACGCCGACTCACACGGGGCCGGGCACAGGCGCCCCGTGAACTCCGGGAAGTTGTTCGTGGCGTGCAGGCGCTCGCTCGCCGCCGACCAGTCGTCGCGGTACGCGAAGTCGTTCCACTCGGGGATCAGGTTCCCGAGCGGGCACCCGTTGTGGCAGAACGGGATGCCGCAGTCCATGCAGCGGCCGGCCTGCTTGCTGATGATCGGGAGCAGCGAGCCCGGAACGTAGACCTCGTTCCAGTCCTTCAGCCGGTCGGCGACAGGACGGGTACAGGCGGTCTCGCGCTGGGTGGTGAGGAAGCCCTTCGGGTCAGCCATGGGTCGCCGCCTCCATCATCTTCTCCGTGGTCTCGGATTCCGAGAGTCCGGCGAGCTCAGCGGCGTCCTTGGCGGCGAGCACTGCCTTGTACGTGGTCGGGATGATCTTGCTGAAGCGGTCCACCGCGACGGACCAGTCAGCCAGGAGCTTCGCGGCCACGGTCGAGCCGGTCTCCTCCTCGTGGCGGCGCACCACATCGTGCAGCCACTGCTTGTCGGTGTCGGACGGGGCCTCGACGGCGCCCGCGTTGCCGACGTTGACGTTGTTCGGGTCGAGGTCGATGACGTACGCGACGCCGCCCGACATGCCGGCCGCGAAGTTGCGGCCCGTCTCGCCGAGGACGACCGCGGTGCCGCCGGTCATGTACTCGCAGCCGTGGTCGCCCACGCCTTCCGAGACGACCAGGGCGCCGGAGTTGCGGACGCAGAAGCGCTCGCCGGTGCGGCCGCGCAGGAACATCTCGCCGCCGGTGGCTCCATAGCCGATGGTGTTGCCGGCGATGGTGGAGTACTCGGCGAGGTGGTCGGCGCCGCGGTCCGGGCGGACCACGATCCGGCCGCCGGAGAGGCCCTTGCCGACGTAGTCGTTGGCGTCGCCCTCCAGGCGGAGGGTGATGCCCTTCGGCACGAAGGCGCCGAAGGACTGGCCGGCCGAACCGGTGAAGGTCAGGTCGATCGTGTTGTCGGGCAGGCCCGCGCCACCGAACTTCTTGGTGACGTGGTGGCCGAGCATGGTGCCGACGGTCCGGTTGATGTTGCGGATCGCGACCTGGGCGCGGACCGGCTGGGCCGTCTCCGCGGAGTCCGCGTTCAGCGCGTCGGCGGCGAGCTCGACGAGCTCGTTGTCGAGCGCCTTCTCCAGACCGTGGTCCTGCTCGATCAGGGCGTGGCGCACCGCGCCCTCGGGCAGCTCCGGCACGTAGAAGAGCGGCTCCAGGTCGAGGCCCTGTGCCTTCCAGTGCGTGACGGCCTTCGTCGTGTCGAGGAGCTCGGCGTGACCGACGGCCTCCTCGATCGTGCGGAAGCCCAGCTCGGCGAGGAGCTCGCGCACCTCCTCCGCGATGAACTCGAAGAAGTTGACGACGAACTCGGGCTTGCCCGAGAAGCGCTCGCGCAGGACCGGGTTCTGCGTGGCGATGCCGACCGGGCAGGTGTCCAGGTGGCAGACGCGCATCATGACGCAGCCGGAGACGACGAGCGGCGCGGTCGCGAAACCGAACTCCTCGGCGCCGAGCAGCGCGGCGATGACCACGTCGCGGCCGGTCTTGAGCTGGCCGTCCGTCTGGACGACGATCCGGTCGCGCAGCCCGTTGAGCAGCAGGGTCTGCTGGGTCTCGGCGAGGCCGAGCTCCCAGGGACCGCCCGCGTGCTTGAGCGAGGTGAGCGGGGAGGCTCCCGTACCGCCGTCGTGGCCGGAGATGAGGACGACGTCCGCGTGGGCCTTGGAGACACCCGCGGCGACCGTGCCCACGCCGACCTCGGAGACCAGCTTCACGTGGATGCGGGCGACCGGGTTGGCGTTCTTGAGGTCGTGGATCAGCTGAGCCAGGTCCTCGATGGAGTAGATGTCGTGGTGCGGCGGCGGGGAGATCAGGCCGACGCCCGGGGTGGAGTGCCGGGTCTTGGCGACCCACGGGTAGACCTTGTGGCCGGGCAGCTGCCCACCCTCGCCGGGCTTGGCACCCTGCGCCATCTTGATCTGGATGTCGTCCGCGTTGACCAGGTACTCGGAGGTGACGCCGAAGCGGCCGGAGGCGACCTGCTTGATCGACGAACGCCGCGCCGGGTCGTAGAGACGGTCCGGGTCCTCGCCGCCCTCACCGGTGTTGGACTTGGCGCCCAGCTGGTTCATGGCGATGGCGAGGGTCTCGTGCGCCTCCTTGGAGATGGAGCCGTACGACATGGCGCCGGTGGAGAAGCGCTTGACGATGTCGGAGACCGGCTCGACCTCGTCGATGGAGATCGACGGGCGGTCGCTCTTGAAGCCGAAGAGGCCGCGGAGCGTCATGAGGCGCTCGGACTGCTCGTTCACGCGGTCCGTGTACTGCCGGAAGATGTCGTACCGGCGGTTGCGGGTGGCGTGCTGGAGGCGGAACACCGTCTCCGGGTCGAACAGGTGCGGCTCGCCCTCGCGGCGCCACTGGTACTCGCCGCCGATCTCCAGCGCGCGGTGCGTGGCCGCGATGCCGGAGACGGGGTACGCCTTGGCGTGGCGCGCGGCCACCTCCTTGGCGATGACGTCCAGGCCGGCGCCGCCGATCTTCGTGGCGGTGCCCGCGAAGTAGGTGCCGACGAAGTCCTCGTTCAGGCCGACGGCCTCGAAGACCTGGGCGCCGCGGTAGGAGGCGACGGTGGAGATGCCCATCTTCGACATGACCTTCAGGACGCCCTTGCCGAGCGCGTAGATCAGGTTCTTGATGGCCTGCTCCGGCTCCAGGCCGGTCAGGAAGGTACCGGCGCGCAGGAGGTCCTCGACGGACTCCATGGCGAGGTACGGGTTGACCGCGGCGGCGCCGTAGCCGATGAGGAGCGCGACGTGGTGGACCTCGCGGACGTCACCGGCCTCGACCAGCAGACCCACCTGGGTGCGCTGCTTGGTGGCGATGAGGTGGTGGTGCACGGCGGAGGTGAGCAGCAGCGACGGGATCGGCGCGTGCTCGGCGTCCGAGTGGCGGTCCGACAGGACGATCAGGTGCGCGCCGTTCGCGATGGCCGCGTCGACCTCGCCGCGGATCTCCTCGATCCGCGCGGCGAGCGCCTCGCCGCCGCCGGAGACCCGGTAGAGGCCGGAGAGCGTGGCGGCCTTCATGCCCGGCATGTCGCCGTCGGCGTTGATGTGGATGAGCTTGGCCAGCTCGTCGTTGTCGATCACCGGGAAGGGCAGGGTGACGCTGCGGCAGGACGCGGCGGTCGACTCCAGCAGGTTGCCCTGCGGGCCGAGCGAGGACAGCAGCGAGGTGACGAGCTCCTCGCGGATGGCGTCCAGCGGCGGGTTGGTGACCTGCGCGAAGAGCTGGGTGAAGTAGTCGAAGAGCAGCCGGGGGCGCTCGGACAGGGCCGCGATCGGGGAGTCCGTACCCATGGAGCCCAGCGGCTCGCCGGCGGTACGGGCCATCGGCGCGAGGATGACGCGCAGCTCTTCCTCGGTGTAGCCGAAGGTCTGCTGGCGGCGGGTGACCGAGGCGTGGGTGTGCACGATGTGCTCGCGCTCGGGCAGGTCCGAGAGCTCGATCTCGCCGGTCTCCAGCCACTCCGCGTACGGGGCGGCGGCGGCCAGCTCGTTCTTGATCTCGTCGTCCTCGATGATCCGCTTCTGGGCGGTGTCGACGAGGAACATCTTGCCGGGCTGCAGGCGGCCCTTGCGGACGACCTTCGCCGGGTCGATGTCGAGCACGCCGACCTCGGAGCCGAGGACGACGAGGCCGTCGTCGGTGACCCAGTAGCGGCCGGGGCGCAGACCGTTGCGGTCGAGGACCGCGCCGACCTGGGTGCCGTCGGTGAAGGTGACGCAGGCCGGGCCGTCCCAGGGCTCCATCTGGGTGGAGTGGTACTTGTAGAACGCGCGGCGGGCCGGGTCCATGGAGGTGTGGTTCTCCCACGCCTCCGGGATCATCATCAGCACGCTGTGCGGGAGCGACCGGCCGCCGAGGTGGAGCAGCTCCAGGACCTCGTCGAAGGAGGCCGAGTCGGAGGCGTCCGGGGTGCAGATCGGGAAGATCCGGTCCAGCACGCCGTCGCCGAAGGCCTCGGAGGCCAGCTG
Source organism: Streptomyces sp. NBC_00207 (assembly GCF_045160965.1). Classification (NCBI taxonomy): domain Bacteria; kingdom Bacillati; phylum Actinomycetota; class Actinomycetes; order Kitasatosporales; family Streptomycetaceae; genus Streptomyces; species Streptomyces sp. NBC_00207. Next base: position 2,969,116 of record NZ_CP130715.1, read on the forward strand.
GGACTCGCGGGCCTTCATCCAGTTCCGGTTGCCCTTGACCGTGTTGATCTCGCCGTTGTGCGCGACGAAGCGGTACGGGTGGGCGAGCGGCCAGGACGGGAAGGTGTTCGTGGAGAACCGCGAGTGGACCAGGGCGAGCGTCGAGGCGAAGCGACGGTCGGAGAGGTCGGGGAAGAAGGGCTCCAGCTGGCCGGTGGTCAGCATGCCCTTGTAGACGATGGTGCGGGCGGAGAGCGACGGGAAGTAGACCCCGGCCTCGCGCTCGGCGCGCTTGCGCAGCACGAAGGCCTTGCGGTCCAGCTCGATGCCGGTGCTTCCGTTGCTCACGAAGAGCTGGGAGAAGGCCGGCATGGTGGCGCGGGCGCCGTTGCCGAGCAGGTCCGGGGTGACCGGGACCTCGCGCCAGCCGAGGACCGTGAGGTTCTCCTGGGCGGCGATGGCCTCGATCTGCTCCACGGCGACGGCCTGTGCGGTGCCGTCGGCGGGGAGGAAGGCGATGCCGACGGCGTAGGCGCCGGCCTCGGGGAGCTCGAAGCCGGCCACCTCGCGCAGGAACGCGTCCGGGACCTGGCTGAGGATTCCGGCGCCGTCGCCCGAGTCCGGCTCGGAGCCGGTCGCGCCGCGGTGCTCGAGGTTCCGCAATACGGTCAGGGCCTGCTCAACGAGGGTGTGGGTGGCCTCGCCGGTGAGGTTCGCCACGAATCCGACGCCACAGGCGTCCTTCTCGTTGCGCGGGTCGTACATGCCCTGCTGGGCGGGGCGACCGTCCATGGGCGACCAGGCGGTGGTGCTGAGGCCGGTCGCGGAGTGCGTGGATGCGGAACGCATCGGCTCTCCCGTCGTCGTCGTGGCATATGTGCATAGCCGAGGGACGACGTTGGCCCTCTGCGAAATTTCGTGCAGATTACATGATGACGACAATCCCGAGAAGCGGATATGCCATTCCAGCATGCGGACACTGCACGAGGCAGGAAGAGGGGACTTTCGCGGCGTTCTACGGGCGTTCTACGGAGGCAGACCGGCGTAGCACGAGGCGGAGGTCCCGGGTGCAGGGCGGGCATCGTTGCCCGGAGCCCTGGTCTGATGCCCGGCGGACACGGGATCGAAACCGCCGGGTAACGGACTAATTATGTGGTGCACTGCATAGTGTCTCACTCCGAGGCCGGTCAGCCTATGGATCCGCCGATCCAGGTTCCCAGGATGTACGTCACACCGGCGGCCGCGCCACCCAGGACGAGCTGGCGCACGCCGCTGTACCACCAGGACCGGGCGGTGACCCGGGAGACCACCGCGCCGCAGGCGAAGAGGCCGACCAGCGCGAGCAGCACCGCGGGCCACAGGGACGTGGCACCGAGCAGGTACGGCAGTACGGGGAGCAGCGCGCCCAGCGCGAAGGAGCCGAAGGAAGAGACCGCGGCCACGAGCGGCGAGGGCAGGTCGTCGGGGTCGATCCCGAGCTCCTCGCGGGCGTGGATCTCCAGCGCCTGCTCGGGGTCGCGGGACAGCTGCATGGCGACCTCGCGGGCGAGCATGGGCTCGACCCCGCGGGAGACGTAGAGCTCGGCCAGCTCCTCCATCTCGTCGACCGGGTGCTTGCGCAGCTGCTGCCGCTCCACGTCCAGTTCCGCGAGGACCAGCTCGCGCTGCGAGGCGACGGAGGTGTACTCGCCGGCCGCCATCGAGAAGGCGCCGGCCGCGAGGCCCGCAAGTCCGGTGATGACGACGGTCTGCGGGGCGACGGCGCCGCCGGCCACGCCGGTCATGAGGGCGAGGTTGGAGACGAGGCCGTCCATGGCACCGAAGACGGCCGGGCGCAGCCATCCGCCGTTGACGTCGCGGTGGGTGTGGTTGTCCCGGTGCGCGGTGTGCAGCGGTGCTTCGATGTCGATGATGGACATGCCGAGATATCTCCCCATTTGTGCGAACGGGTGCCGCGAGACACCCCGCTCCCCCTGAACACCTCGAAAGTACGCACGATTTCTGTCGCCCGCCAGCAAGGAAGGCCGTACTTACCTGCGGTTTTGCGGGTCGGCGACCGGGTGACGGCGGGGTTCGCGGGGTGTTTCGCGACGAGCGACAAACCACATGCCGTGGCACAAATCCCCCAAGGGCTCATGATGAGCCCCATCCAATGTGGGAGAGGCGCGCCATGGAGCCGGTGAAGCTGATTGCATGCAATCCGCAGGTCCTCCTCGAACGGGCCAGGGGCGCTCTTCTCGGGCTCGCGGTGGGCGACGCGCTGGGCGCCCCCGCGGAGAACATGAAGCCGTCGGAGATCCGGGCGAAATGGGGCCGCATCGAGGGCTTCGTGTCGGAGGACCCGGCGGGCACGGACGACACCGAGTACGCGATCTTCTCCGGACTGCTGCTGGCCCGCCACGGCTCGGCCCTCACCGTCTCCCACGTGGAGCGCGCCTGGCACCACTGGATCGCGGACCTCGACGAAGGCCCGTTCCGCGGCGCCGGGTTCTCGGAGCGCGGCACCCTCGAAAACCTCCGACGGGGCCTGGCCGCCCCCATCTCCGCCCAGCACCGGCACGCGTGGTCGGACGGTCTCGCCATGCGGGCGGCGCCGTTCGGCGTCTTCGCGGCCGGCCGGCCCGCCGAAGCGGCCCGGCTGGTCGCCATCGACGGCACGGTCAGCCACGACGGCGAGGGCATCTACGGCGGCCAGGCAGTGGCGGCGGGCGTGGCCGCGGCGATGGCCGGCGGCAGCCCGGCGTCCGTGGTCTCCGCGGCCCTCTCCGTCATCCCGTCCGACTCCTGGACGGCCCGCTCCCTGCGCCGGGCGGTCACCGCCGCCCCGCGCGGGGAACGGGCGGTGCGCTCGGCGGTGGTCATCGGCGGCTACCCGTGGACGGACCTGGCCCCCGAGGCCGTCGGCCTCGCCTTCGGCGCCTTCGCCGCGTGCCGGGGCGACTTCCCCTCCTCGGTCCTGACCGCGGTCAACATGGGCCGCGACGCGGACACCACGGCGGCGGTGGCGGGCGCGCTGTCCGGTGCGATGTCGGGCGCCGCCGCGATCCCCGCCGCCTGGTCCTCGGCCATCGGCCCGGTCCGCGGCAGCTGCCTCCCCTCGATGCGGGGCTACCACGTCCTCGACATCGCGGACCTCCTCACCCCCGAATACGAGGCCCCCCGATGACCCCGCAGCCACCCGGACCCCGGCCCGACGCAACACCGAGCCCGACGCAACGCACTCCGGATCCAGAACCACGCACAGCACCCGACGGCACCTGGGACCGGGGGGCCGGGGGGCTGCCCCCGGATTCGGGAACGGGCGGGGTGGGAGGAGTCTCCGCCCACGCCGGCGGCCCGCACCCGGATCACCGCACATCCGCGGCCGGAGCCGGGGTCCGGACCCTCGCCGGAGGCGAATTCGGAGCCCTGGCCGGGGCCCTGGCCGTGGCCGGGGGCCGGCCCCTGGTCGAGGCGGCGCGCGGTTGGGCCGGTGATGTGGCCTTCGGGGTGCTCGGCCCGGGGCCGGGCCTCCGTATCGCCGGGGTCCGGATCGTCGAGCGGCCCGCCCCGCCGACGGCCTCCGCACCCGCCGAGCCGCCCGCAGGGCCCCGGCGGATCGAGGGCCTCCTCCTCGGGCTCGCCGCAGGCGACGCGGCCGGGTGGCCCGCCGCCCGCCACCGCGCCAGCCGGATGCCCGAATGGACCCGCCGTCTCACCCGCGAGCTCGACACCTTCGCCGAGCAGAACGCCACCACCACCCTCCCCGTCCCCATCGCCCTCAACCAGCCCCCCGAGCCCCTGCGCCTCGGCCCGTCCGACGACGCCGAGTGGGCCGCGTTCGTCGCCGAGTCCGTGCTCACCGCCGCCGGCGTCCTGCTCAGCGACCTCTCCCGGTCCCGCCGCATGCGCGCCGCCATCGACCTCGCGTGGAACGCCCTGGCCTCCGAGGTCGCCGCGGCGGCGGAACGCGCGCCCGAGGTCGAGTCCGCCGTCCTCCCCCTCCGCGCCCGGATCTCCGTCCGCGCGGGCCTCGGCAACCTCGCCACCGGCCTGCGCCCGCCCGCCACCGGCCACGACAACCCGCACTACTTCGACGACGCCGCCTGCATCCGCGCCTGCGTGCTCGCCGTCGTCCATCCGGGCGACGCCGGGGCCGCCGCCGACCTCGCCGAGTTCGACGCCCGCTACACCCAGGACGGCGACGGCGTCCACGGCGCCCGCGCCATGGCCGCGGCCATCGCCGCCGCCCTCGCCACCGCGGACGTCGACGCCGCCGTGGAGGCCGCCCTCGCCCAGCTCCCCGAGGCCACCGAGATCGGCCGCAACGCCCGCCACGCCGTGGACCTCGCCCGTACCCGCACGGACGGCGGCGGCGCCTTCGCCATCGTGCCCATCCTCGAACACGAGATCGTGGACCACGTCTACAGCTACGGGATCGCCGCCGCCGAGACCGTCCCCGTGGCCCTCGCCCTCGCGACCGCCGCCCGCGGCAGGGTGACCGAGGCCGTCCCGGCGGCCGCCTGCCTGTCCCGCGTCGCGGACTCCGCCCCCGCCCTCGCCGGCGCGCTCACCGGCGTGCTCGGCGGCGGCGATTCGATCCCCGCCGCCTGGCGCGAGGCCTGCCGCACCCTGTCCGGCTGCGCCCTCCCCCGCCTCGCCGGCACCGACCTCGTGGAACTCGCCGCGCTCCTGGCGCGTACGGAACTCACCTCACCCAAACCTCAGGGGATGATTCGGACATGACGCTCACGTTGGAGGACCGGGCCTGCGGCGCTCTCGTCGGGGCCGCCGTCGGTGACGCGCTCGGCGGCCCGGTGGAGGGCTGGACCCCGGACCAGATCGTGGAACGGCACGGCGGCCGCGTGCACGGCATCGTCGGCCCGTGGCACGAGAACTGGCGCACGGCCCGCCCCATCGCCCCGTACCACAAGGGCGACGGGCACGTCACGGACGACACCTTGATGACGCACGCGCTGGTCCGCGTGTACGAGGCCGTACGGGACCACCTCGACTCCCACGCGATCGCCGAGCACCTGGTCCCCGACCTCATGAACAACCCCCGCTGGATCCCCGAACTGGAGGCCGAGGCCCTGCCGTTGCAGCGGATCTTCCTCGCCGAGAAGTGGATCGTGACCCGGCTGCACTACGCGCACGTCGACCCCCGCGAGGCCGGCAGCGGAAACATCGTCAACTGCGGGGCCGCGATGTACATGGCGCCGGTGGGCCTCGCCAACGCGGGCAACCCGGCGGGCGCGTACGCCGAGGCGCTCGACATCGCCGGCGCCCACCAGTCCTCGTACGGGCGGGAGGCGGCGGGCGTGTTCGCGGCGGCGGTGGCCGCCGCGTGCGTGCCCGGGGCGACGGCCGCCTCGGTGGTGGACACGGCCCTGTCCCTGGCCAAGGACGGCACGCGCGCCGCGATCTCCGCCGTACGTGAAGTGGCCTCCGGCCACCGGGACTTCGAGTCGGCGCTGGCCCCGCTGCGGGCGGCGGTGGCCCCGTACGACTCGGTCGGCCCGGACTACCGCACCCCCTCGCTCGACGCCCGCCGCCCCTCCCGGCTGCACTCCATCGAGGAACTCCCGGTCGCGCTGGGGATGCTGCTGGTCGCGGACGGCGCGTACGAGGCCTCGGTGCTCGGCGCGGTCAACTACGGCCGGGACTGCGACTCCATCGCCACCATGGCGGGGGCGATCGCCGGGGCCCTGGGCGGCGAGGCCGTGGTCCCGGCCGTCTGGGCCAAGCAGGTCGCCGAGGCCAGCCGCCTCGACCTGCACGCCCCGGCGCTGGCGATGGCCGCCGTGGCCCGGGAGGTCTTCGCCCTCGACCGGGCCCGCCGCCGGAACCACGAGTCGGCCTTCACCGCGATCTCGGCCCCGCGATGACGGCGCCCGCGGCCTGCGCCCCGGACTCCGTCCGGCTCACATGGGCCCAGCCCGAGGACCTCGTCGGGCACGAGCTGCGCCAGGCGGCCGAGGACGGCCGGAACCCGGAGCCCGCCCGGCGCACCTGGCTGGCGGCGGGCGGCGGCCCGGCCCCGGACCGCGACGGCGCCTCCCCGACCCCGGCGGCCCCGGAGCTCCGCGCCCTCGCGGTCGGCCTGCTGGACGAACTCGCCGCGCAGACGTCCCCGCTGGCCGCCGCCGAACCGCAGCCCTGGAAGGCCATCGTCGCAGCCTGCCCGGACTGGCCCCCACCCCCGGCCCCCGCCGCAGAGCAGCACCCCGTCGACCCGGCAGGGCCGGACCGGGCCCCGACCGGACACGAACCGTCCCCGCACCCCGCAGCCCCGGCAACGACGCACGACCCCGCCCGGACCGGACACGACGCGCAGCGCCGGCCGCGGGCCACCGGGCAGGACCGCGACCCCGGCGGACCCACCCCGCACTCCCCCGGCAGCCCGGCCGCGCAGGACCCGGACCCCGCCGGACACCGGTCGGCCTCCCGCCCCGGCGCCGCGGCCGCGCAGCACCGGGAACCCGGCGGCCACGGGCTGTCCGTGCACCCCGCCACCCCGGCCGGACACGACCCGCGGACCCGGCCGGAAGCCGCCCGGCAGGACCGTCCCGACGCGGACGCCCCGGCCGGGCAGGACCTGCGGACCCGGCTGGAAGCCGCCTGGCTCGGCCGGGCCGTCGGCTGCCTGCTCGGCAAACCCGTCGAGAAGCTCCCCCTGGAGGGGATCCGGGCGCTGGCCCGCGCCACCGGCAACTGGCCGCTGAACGACTGGTTCAGCGCACGCGGGGTACCGCCGGAGGTGCTGGCCGCGCACCCCTGGAACCGCCGCTCCGCCCCCACCTCGCTCGCCGAGAACATCGACGGCATGCCCGAGGACGACGACCTCAACTACCCGCTGCTCGGCCTGCTCCTGCTCCAGCGGCACGGCAAGGGCTTCACCACCGCCGACGTCGCCCGCCTCTGGCTCGACGAACTGCCCGCCGGGCGGACCTTCACCGCCGAGCGCATCGCGTACCGCAACCTCCTGCTCGGGCTGGAGCCGCCCGCCACCGCCACCCACCACAACCCCTTCCGCGAATGGATCGGCGCCCTCATCCGCGCCGACGTCCACGGCTGGACCAACCCGGGCGACCCGGCCGCCGCCGCGGCCCAGGCGTACCGGGACGCCGTCCTGACCCACACCGGCAACGGCGTCTACGCCGCCCTCTTCATCGCGGCCGCCACCGCCGAGGCCGCCACCGGCCGGGCGGACGTCCACACCGCGCTCCGGGCCGGGCTGGCCGTCGTACCGCCCCGCTCCCGCCTCGCCGAGGCCGTCCGCCTCGGGATCCGGGCCGCCTCGGACGAGGCGGACTTCGACCTCGTCGTCGACCGGCTGCACGCACGCTTCGGGCACTACCACTGGGTCCACGCCATCCCCAACACCGCCCTGATCGCGGCCGCCCTCACCCACGCCGACGGGGACTTCACCCGCTCCGTCTGCCGCGCCGTGTCCGGCGGCTGGGACACCGACTCCAACGGGGCCACCGCCGGCGCCCTCGCCGCACTGGTCGCGGGCTCCCCCGGCGCCCTCCCGCACCGCTGGACCGCTCCCCTCAAGAACCGCCTCGCCACCACCGTGCCCGGCTTCGACGGCATCGGCTTCGACACCCTCGCCCACCTCACCGCACAGGAGGCAGCACGCTCATGACGGCAATCGCCGTGCTCGGCAGTACGAACATGGACCTCGTCGCCTACGTCCCCAAGGCCCCCCGCCTCGGGGAGACCGTCACCGGACGGGCCTTCCGCACGGTCCCCGGCGGCAAGGGCGCCAACCAGGCCGTCGCCGCCGCGCGCTCCGGCGGGGAGGTGGTGATGATCGGGGCGGTCGGGACCGACGAGTTCGGCGTACGGCTGCGCTCCGCGCTCACCGCAGACGGGATCGACACCGCGGCCCTGCGCACCGTCGAGGGAGCCAGCGGCACCGCCCACATCACCGTGGACGACGAGGGCGGCAACAGCATCATCGTCATCCCCGGCGCCAACGCCCGCGTCACCGTCCTGGAGGCGGGGGACGACACCCGGATCGCGGCCGCCGACTCCCTCCTCCTCCAGCTCGAACTCCCCCTCACCGCCGTCCTCGCCGGCGCCCTCGCCGCCCGCGCGCACGGCGTCCGTACGGTCCTCACCCCGGCCCCGGCCCAGCCGCTGCCCCCCGAACTCCTCGCCGCCACCGACCTCCTGGTGCCGAACGAGCACGAGGCGGCCGCCCTCACCGGCCTCACCGACCCCGGCCAGGCCGCCGAGGCCCTGCTGAACGACGTGCCCGAGGTGGTGATCACCCTCGGCGCGGCCGGAGTCCTGTACGCCGCCCGCGGCCGTGCGCCCCTCGCCGTGCCCGCGCCGCGGGTCCGGGCCGTGGACACCACGGCCGCCGGGGACACCTTCGTCGGCGCCCTCGCCGTGGCCCTGGGCGAGGGCCGGCCGATGCCCGACGCCCTGCGCTGGGCCGGGGCGGCGGCCGCCCTGTCCGTGCAGCGCCCCGGCGCCCAGGACTCGATGCCGACCCGCGCCGAAACCGACGCCTTCGCCGCGGCGCGGCCCGGGGCCGCCTCGTGACGACCACCGGGCCCCTGGAGGGGCTGCGCGTGCTCGACCTGGCCACCCTGTTCGCCGGGCCGCTCGCCGCCACCCTCCTCGGCGACTTCGGCGCCGAGGTCGTCAAGGTCGAGCACCCCGGCATCCCCGACCCCTCCCGCGGCCACGGCCCCGCCAAGGACGGGATCGGCCTGTGGTGGAAGCTGCTCGGCCGGAACAAGCGGACGATGACCCTCGATCTGTCCACCCCGGGCGGCCGGGACACCCTGCTGCGCCTGGCCGCGACCGCCGACGTGGTCATCGAGAACTTCCGCCCCGGCACGCTGGAGAAGTGGGGCCTCGGCTGGCCCGAGCTGTCCGCCGCCAACCCGCGCCTCGTCCTGGCCCGCGTGACGGCCTTCGGCCAGCAGGGCCCGTACGCCCACCGCCCGGGCTTCGGCACCCTGGCCGAGGCGATGAGCGGTTTCGCCGCGATCACCGGGGAACCGGACGGGCCGCCGACCCTGCCGCCCTTCGGGCTCGCCGACTCGATCGCCGCACTGACCACCGCGTACGCCGTGATGACGGCCCTGGCCGGGCGCGACCGCACCGGGCAGGGCCAGGTCGTGGACCTGGCCATCATCGAGCCGATGCTCACCGTGCTCGGCCCGCACCCGCTCTGGTACGACCAGCTCGGCTACGTCCAGCCCCGCACCGGCAACCGCTCCGCGAACAACGCCCCCCGCAACACCTACCGCAGCGCCGACGGCCGCTGGCTGGCCGTGTCCACCTCGGCGCAGTCCATCGCCGAGCGGGTCGTACGGCTGGTCGGCCGGCCGGAGCTGATCGCGGAGCCCTGGTTCGCGACCGGAGCCGGTCGGGCCCGGCACACGGACGTCCTGGACGAGGCGGTCGGCGGCTGGATCGCCCGGCACAAGGCCGAGGAGGTCACCGCCGCCTTCGAGGACGCCGAGGCGGCCGTCGCCCTGGTGTACGACATCCGGGACGTGATGGCCGACCCCCAGTTCGCCGCCCTCGACACGGTCACCGAGATCGAGGACCCGGAGCTGGGCCCGCTGCGGATGCAGAACATCCTCTTCCGGCTGTCCGGGACCCCCGGCGGGATCCGCTGGGCCGGCCGCGCGCACGGCGCGGACACCGACGAGGTCCTGACCGAGCTCGGGCTGACCCGGGCCGAGATCACCGAGCTGCGGACCGAGGGGGCCCTGTGATCCTGACCTGGCTGTACGCACCCGGCGACCGCCCCGCGGTGGTCGCTAAGGCCCTCGGCTGCGGGGCGGACGCCGTGATCGTCGACCTGGAGGACGCGGTACCGGTCTCCCGCAAGGAGTACGCCCGCGCCGCCACCGCCGAACTGCTCGGCGAGCGGCCCCCGGTCCCCGTGCACGTCCGCGTCAACGCCCTGGACTCCCCCTGGGGCGGCGCCGACCTCAACGCGCTCGGCGGGCTGCGCGGGCTCGCCGGGCTGCGGCTGCCCAAGATCAGCGCCCCGGAGCAGATCGGCGCGATCGCCGACCGCACCGGCGGGGTCGGCCTCCACGCCCTGCTGGAGTCGGCGCTGGGCGTGGAGCGCGCGTACGAGATCGCCCGCGCGCACCCCGCCCTGCGCGGGCTCTCCCTCGGCGAGGCGGACCTGCGGGCCGATCTGGCCGTCAGCGCGGAGACGGGGCTGGACTGGTGCCGGGCGCGGGTGGTGGTCGCGGCCCGCGCGGCGGGGCTGGCGCCCCCGACCCAGTCGGTGTTCCCGGACATCCGGGACCTGGAGGCGCTGGCCGTCTCGTGCGTCCGCGGCCGGTCCCTCGGCTTCCTCGGCCGGGCGGCGATCCATCCGCGCCAGCTGCCGGTGATCGAGCAGGCCTACGTTCCGGCACCGGAGGAGGTCACGGCCGCCGAGGAGGTCCTCAGCGCCGCCCGGGCAACCCCGGGCGCCCTGGCCCTGCCCGACGGCCGGTTCGTGGACCCGGCCGTCGTGGCGGCGGCCCACCGCACCCTGGCCCTGTCCCGGCGGATGGCTACGCGTTGAGTGCCGACCAGAGCCACTGGCCGCCGACCCGGACGTAGAGCCGCTTGTTGGCGGAGTCCACGGCCATGGTGCCGTCGAGCGGCGGGCGGGTGAAGGAGGCGTCGGTGACCGGGCCGGGCACCAGCCGCAGCGGCGGGTTCGGCGCGTTCTTGACCGGGATCGTGCCGGTGGCCTGGGCGCCGAGGGTGCCGTAGCTGTTCTCCACCCGGAAGTCCCCCGTGGAGGACTGCTCGTAGTAGATGTGGGTGCCGGTGGGCGCGGTGCCGTACAGCCCGACGACGTTGCGCAGCACGGCGGTGGAGCCGGGTCCCGAATACAGGGCCACGCCCGCGTTGACGGTGGCCCGGTCCCGGTTGGCGATGACCACGTTCTCCAGCGCGCTGGAGCTCGCCGCCCAGCTGATGATGTTCCGCGCGGTGGCCGGGGTACCGGCCGCGAAGTCGCCCGCGTAGCAGTAGATGTGGTTCGCGTAGACGTGCTTGCAGCCCGCGTCGGTCTTCAGGTGCGGGCCGCCCTGCATCCGGGAGGTCTCGAACTTGCAGTCCGTGAGGTAGACGCCGTTGGGGTTGTTGGTGGTGACCGCGCCCTGCCCGATCCACAGCGCGCCGGTGCCGAAGGCCTCCAGGCGGCAGCCGGTGAAGTGGATCTGGTTGATGTTGTCCTTGCTGTGGCCCCAGGCGCCCTCGGTGGCGGAGGAGGCGTTGCGCAGCCAGATGTTGGGCTGGGTGGTGCTGCCGGTGGTGCCGGTGCAGTCCTCGATGACCAGGTTGGTGAAGCGCGAGTCCCAGAACTCCACGGCGTCGATGCACATGTCGTTGTTCGACGACATGAAGACGTCACGGAAGGCGGAGTTGTTGTTGTAGTACAGCTCCACCAGCAGGCCGGTCTTGCGGTTGCCGTTGAATCCGAGGTTCTCCACGGCGCAGTGGCGGCGATGTGTGGCGCCGGTGGAGTAGGCCGCTCCCGTACCGGACATCCGCAGCAGGATGCCGTCGGCGCCCTTGACCAGGGTGGCGGCCTTGGCCCCGGCGCCGACGAGGCGGATGCCGTCGGCCTTGACGGCCAGGGCCGGGGCGCCGCCGGCGGGCTTGACCAGGTACTTTCCGACGGGGAAGTACACGGTGCCACCACCTGCGGCGGCTGCCGCGTCGAGTGCCCGCTGGACGGCGGCGGTGTCGTCGGCGGCTCCGTCGCCGACCGCGCCGTGGCCCTTCACGTCGAACCAGTCCGGCGTGCCCGAGCCCGTGGCCGCGCCCGCCGCAGTGGCCGGCGCGCCGCCGGATATCACCGCGGCTCCGGCCAGTCCGGCCACGGCTCCGGTCAGCAGGGCCCGGCGGGCGGTCTTCGGCGGCTGTTCGGTCATGATCTCCCCCTCGTGACGACGGTCATCGGAGATGATCATGTCAGTGGGCACCGACAGACGAAGAGGGGTGCCGCGTGGTGGCGGCACCCCTCTTGCGTGACTCCTCCGGTCAGCGCGTCTCGGCCCCCGGGGCCTCGGCCGGCGCGGCCTTGCGCAGATCGGCCTTGGCGTCCTTGGGCTCCGCGTCCTTCGCCTCGGTGCCCTTGGCCTCGGCATCCTTCGCCTTGGCGTCCTTGGCCTCGGTGTCCTTGGCCTCGGCGTCGCCCTCGTCACCGCCGGGGGCAGCCGGTTCGACGACCGTCTCCCGGCCCGGCCGCAGCTTCGCGGACAGCACCAGGTAGACCACGGCCAGCACGAAGACCACGATCGAGGTCCAGACGTTCAGCCGCACGCCCAGGATGTGGTGCGCCTCGTCGACCCGCATGTACTCGATCCAGCCGCGGCCCACGCAGTACGCGGCGACGTACAGCGCGAAGGCCCGTCCGTGGCCGAGCGTGAAGCGGCGGTCGGCCCAGATGACCAGCAGCGCGACGCCGATGCACCACAGCGACTCGTAGAGGAAGGTCGGGTGGTAGGTGCCCGCGTCGCGGTTCGGGCCCGCGGTGATCTCCACCGCCCACGGCAGGTCGGTGGCCCGGCCGTACAGCTCCTGGTTGAACCAGTTGCCCCAGCGGCCGCAGGCCTGGGCCAGCGCGATGCCGGGGGCCAGGGCGTCCGCCCAGGCCGGCAGCGGGATGCCGCGCAGCCGGCAGCCGATCCAGGCACCCACCGCGCCCAGCGCGATCGCACCCCAGATGCCGAGGCCGCCCTCCCAGATCTTGAAGGCGTCGACCCAGTTGCGGCCCTCGCCGAAGTACAGCTGGTAGTCGGTGATCACGTGGTAGAGGCGACCGCCGACCAGGCCGAAGGGCACCGCCCACACGGCGATGTCCGCGACCGTGCCCGGCTTGCCGCCGCGCGCGATCCAGCGACGGTTGCCGAGCCAGACGGCGACGAAGACGCCGATGATGATGCAGAACGCGTAGCCGCGGAGCGGGATCGGTCCGAGATGGATCACGCCGGTCGACGGACTGGGGATGTAAGCAATGTCCATGGCAGACATGACGCTACCTTGCCGGGCGGTACCGACGGCAACCCGCCCGGCAAGACGAAACCAAATCCAGACATGGACCGGCCGGTAGCCGGTCCTCGTTCAGTCTCCCGAGGAGCCGGTCGAAGAGCGGTTCGCGGAGCCGTTCGCGGAGCCGTTCGACGCCGTCTTCGAGGCTGACGGCGAGGCCTTCGCTCCGGCCTTCGTCCCGGATCCCGCCGACGGCGAGGCCTTCCCCGCCGCCTTGTCGGCCCCCTTGTCGGCTTCCTTCTCGGCCACGGTTCCGCCGGAGCCCTTGGCCGCCCCCTCCACCTGTTCCTTCAGCTTCTGCGGGGTCACCGGATTGGCCTCGTCGGCGAAGATGTTCTTGCCGTCCAGCAGCACGGTCGGCGTGCCGCGGAACTTCCCGGCGATGAACGCCTCGTGCGATTTGCCCACCCAGGTGTTGTGGGTGCCGTCCTCGACGCACTTGCGGAACGCGGGGGTGTCCAGCCCGTTCACCTTGCCCGCCAGTTCCAGCAGCTTCGCGTTCTTGCCGTAGGCGTCGTCGACCTCCTGCGGCTGGTTCTGGAAGAGGACGTCGTGGTACTCGGCGAACTTGCCGGCGTCCTGGGCGCAGGCCGCCGCGTTCGCACCCTTCAGGGAACCGCTGCCGCCCATGTTCCCGTCGATGAGCTTGACCAGGTGGTAGTCGACCTTGAGCAGGCCCTTGGCCTCCAGCTCGTGGATCGTGTCCCGGTAGTTGTCCTCGAAGGACTTGCAGGCGGGGCAGCGGAAGTCCTCCCACACGGTGAGGGTGGACTTCGCCTCGGCCTTGCCCGTCTGGATGGCGAGGGCGTCCTTGCCGGTGGCCCCGGAGGGGGCGACCACCGGGCCCGCCTTGGAGCTGCCGCTCTTGCCGGTGTTGGCCGCGATCACGCCGACGACGGTCGCCAGAGCCAGGACGCCGACCACCGCCGACGCCACGATGAGGGTCCGCCGGCGCTTGTCCCGGGTCTTCTGCCGCTGGCGCTCCTCCTGGAGTCGCTCCCGGGCCGATCGTTTCGTCGCATCGCGGTTCGCACCGTCGTTCTTCTCGCTCACGTTCCGCCAAACGAAGCAGGGAGGCACTCGCGTGCCTCCCTGCTCCCACTTCCACCCGATCGGGCTACAGAACCCGGTCAGAGTTCCGCGCTTTCTATCGAACGGGGCCCGTCAGCTCCTGCGGACGCCTTCCGCGAGCTCGCCCGCGAGCGCCCGTACGGCGTCCAGCCCGGCGGGCAGGTCCGGCGCGTCCAGCAGCAGCTTCACGAAGGCCGAACCGACGATCACCCCGTCGGCGAAGCCGGCGACCTCCTTGGCCTGCACGGCGTTGGAGACGCCGAGGCCGACGCAGACCGGCAGGTCGGTCGTGGCGCGGGTGCGCCGGACCAGGTCCTGGGCCTGGTTGCCGACCGATTCGCGGGTACCGGTGACCCCCATGAGGGAGGCGGCGTAGACGAAGCCGGAACCGGCGGCCGTGATGGTGGCCAGCCGTGCGTCCTTGCTGCTGGGGGCGACGACGAAGACGGTCGCCAGACCGTGCTTCTCGGCGTGCTCGCGCCACAGCGCGGACTCCTGCACCGGCAGGTCGGGCAGGATGCAGCCGGCGCCGCCCGCCGCCGCCAGCTCGGCCGTGAACCGCTCGACGCCGTAGCGGTCGATGGGGTTCCAGTACGTCATGACCAGGACCGGGGCCCCGGTGGCCTCGTGCGCCTCGCGGACGGTACGGATCACGTCGGCGATCTTGACTCCGCCGCGCAGGGCGATGTCGTCGGCGGTCTGGATGATCGCGCCGTCCAGCACCGGGTCGCTGTGCGGAAGGCCGATCTCGACCACGTCCGCGCCGCCCTCGATGACGGCCTTGACCGCCTCGATGGCGCCGTCGACGGTCGGGAAGCCCGCCGGGAGGTAGGCCACGAGGGCCGCGCGGTCCTCGGACTTCGCCTTGGCGAGCGTGTCGCTCAGCAGCTGGATGTTGCCGTTGCTCACTTCGACTCCCCCTCGGCCTTCTCGCCGTCGTACAGCCCGAAGTAGCGGGCCGCCGTGTCCATGTCCTTGTCGCCGCGGCCGGACAGGTTGACGACCAGCAGGCCGTCCTTGCCCAGCTCCTTGCCGAGGTCCAGGGCGCCCGCGAGGGCGTGCGCCGACTCGATCGCCGGGATGATCCCCTCGGTGCGCGACAGCAGCCGCAGGGCCTGCATCGCGGCGTCGTCGGTGACCGCGCGGTACTCGCCGCGGCCGGAGTCCTTGAGGTAGGAGTGCTCCGGGCCGATGCCCGGGTAGTCCAGACCGGCCGAGATGGAGTACGGCTCGGTGATCTGGCCCTCCTCGTCCTGGAGGACGTACGAGCGGGAGCCGTGCAGGATCCCGGGCTCGCCGGCGGTCAGCGTGGCCGCGTGCTCGCCGGTCTCGACGCCGTGCCCGGCGGGCTCGAAGCCGACCAGGCGGACGCCGGCGTCCGGGATGAAGGCGTGGAAGAGGCCGATGGCGTTCGAGCCGCCGCCGACGCAGGCCGCGACGGCGTCGGGCAGCCGGCCGGCGCGCTCCAGGATCTGGCGGCGGGCCTCGACCCCGATGACCCGGTGGAAGTCGCGGACCATGGCCGGGAAGGGGTGGGGGCCCGCGACCGTACCGAAGAGGTAGTGGGTCCGGTCCACGTTCGCGACCCAGTCGCGGAACGCCTCGTTGATGGCGTCCTTGAGCGTCCGGGAGCCGGACTTCACGGCGATGACCTCGGCGCCCAGCATTCGCATGCGGGCGACGTTCAGCGCCTGGCGCTGGGTGTCGATCTCGCCCATGTAGATGACGCACTCGAGGCCGAAGAGCGCGCAGGCGGTGGCGGTGGCCACGCCGTGCTGGCCGGCGCCGGTCTCGGCGATGACCCGGGTCTTGCCCATGCGCTTGGTGAGCAGCGCCTGGCCCAGCACGTTGTTGATCTTGTGCGAGCCGGTGTGGTTCAGGTCCTCGCGCTTGAGGAAGATCCGCGCGCCGCCCGCGTGCTCGGCGAAGCGGGGCACCTCGGTGAGGGCGCTGGGGCGGCCGGTGTAGTTGACCATCAGGTCGTTGAGCTCGGCCGCGAAGGCCGGGTCGCCCTTGGCCTTCTCGTACTCGACGGCGACCTCGTCCACGGCGGCGACGAGCGCCTCCGGGATGAACTTGCCGCCGAAGTCGCCGAAGTAACCCTCGGCGTTGGGAACGTGACCCTCCGGGTCCGGAATGAAGAACTCGCTGGACATGTCCAGTGCTCCTACGGGTGCGATATGCGGCGGGGTGGATTCACCGTATTGCGCCGCCCGCAAGTACCGCGCACACCCCGCTGGGGGATGTCGCGCGGACGGTGCGGAGCGGCCCGCGCCCGGAGCCGGCCGGCTCGGGCTGCAGGCCGTACGGGAGCAGCTCGCGGCACGGTACGTCTCGCGTACCGGGCCGCGGCGGCCCTCGTTACAGCGCGCCTCCGCGGCGCCATCGCATGCCGTTGACCTGACCGGGCTCGGAGCCGATCACGTACCGGACCCGCCGCCCGTGCACGCGCCGGGCCGGGGCGCGGCAGCCGCGGGGGCGGCAGCCGCGCGCCAGGGGCGCGTGCGCCGTCGGCACGCCGACCGGGCCGCGGCGGAATGCCGGCGGCGCGGACTGCGTGCGGACGGAGGGGAGGTCGGGGGCCATGGGACGGGTCAGCTCCGCCCGTGGCGCAGGGCGGGGTGGGCGCCGGCGGCGACGAGGTCGGCCACGGCCGACTTCGGGTCGCGGCCGGTCACCAGGGACTCCCCGACGAGGACGGCGTCGGCGCCCTCGTTGGCGTAGGCGATCAGGTCGTGCGGCCCGCGGATGCCGGATTCGGCGACCTTGACGATGTGGGCCGGGATCTCTCCGACGACGCGCTCGAAGGTGGAGCGGTCGACCTTGAGGTCCTTGAGGTTGCGGGCGTTGACACCGATGATCTTGGCACCGGCGGCGACCGCGCGCTCCACTTCCTCCTCGTCGTGGACCTCGACGAGCGGGGTGAGACCGATGGACTCGGCCCGCTCGATGAGGGAGACGAGGGCCTCCTGTTCCAGGGCCGCGACGATCAGCAGCACGAGGTCGGCGCCGTAGGCGCGGGCCTCCCAGAGCTGGTACGCCGTGACGATGAAGTCCTTGCGCAGGATCGGGATGTCCACGCGGGCGCGGACGGCCTCCAGGTCGGCCAGCGAGCCGCCGAAACGACGCTGCTCGGTGAGGACGGAGATGACCGCCGCACCGCCCGCCTCGTAGTCGGCGGCGAGCCCTGCCGGATCCGCGATCGCGGCCAGCGCGCCCTTGGAGGGGCTGGAGCGCTTGACCTCGCAGATCACCTTGACGCTGTCGCCGCGCAGGGCAGCGACGCCGTCCTTGGCCTGGGGCGCCTTGGCGGCACGCTCCTTGAGCTCGTCGAGGCTCACGCGGGCCTGCCGTTCGGCAAGGTCTTCGCGGACCCCTTCGATGATCTCGTCGAGCACACTCACGCGAGCGGCCCCCTTCCGGGTCGATGACGGTCGGCCGCCTTGCAGACACGTACAACTGCAAGGTCAGCAATTCAAATGGTATCCGCAGGAGGCCTTGCCCTCCGCACGTGGTTGACGGCGTCCCAGTAACTGGACATCCGGAACCCGGGCTCCATATGGGCTGCTCACGGGGCTCAGGGGGCCAGCATCGACCCGAAGGAAAGATTTCGGACGACGACGAAGACCAGGGCGAGTGCCCCGAGCCCCCACCAGTACCGGCGCCGCAGGACGATCCTGGGGACCGGGCCGCCGCGGAAGGCGCGAACCAGCCACAAGGCCATGAACCCCGCGAAGACGAAGTAGCCCGTGACGGCGAGGGCATTTGCCCCGAAAGCCGTGACCAGATCGCCGTGGGCGAACGCGTGCGCGCTGCGCAGACCGCCGCAGCCCGGGCAGAGGATCCCGGTCAGCCGCAGCAGCGGGCAGACCGGATAGTGGCCCGGCTCGTTGGGGTCCACGGTGCCCACGTATGCAAAGGCGGCCACGGCCCCGGCCAGGTAGGACGCCGGAGCGGCGAGCCTGCGCGCGCGGGACCGCGGGGGCGCAGGGGGCGCCTGGTACGCCGGGGGCACGGCCGGCGGCGGGACATCGGGGGTGCGAGAGGCGTCCACCCGGTGATTCTCTCCGGTCATGGCAAAAGGCGCAGCCCGGCGGGGCCACGCCTTTCGGCTGCGCTGCATCTCGTCGCGTACCTCGTCGGTCGCGTCAGACCTTGGCAGGGACCTTGTTGGCGGCGATGACCTCGGCAAGGTCCTTGTGAGCGGCCTTCGGCGCACCCATGCCCGCGGCCTTCATCGCCATGCCCACGACACCGCCGAGCACCACGACGACGAGACCGGCCCAGAAACCGATCGGGTTCGCGATCACCATGAAGGCGCCGGAGATGCAGAAACCGATGAAGGCGATGATGACACCGGTCCAGGCGGCCGGGGTGTGTCCGTGGCTAGTGCCCGCCATGAGTTGCTCCTCGTTGCTCTGTCGCGCTGCTGTGTCGAACGTGCGGTCTGTGTCGAACGCTCGGTGACCATTGTCCCGCACCGGGGGGCCTCGTCGTCCAGGGGGGTCGGGTCAGCGGGCCGGGCCGGCGGTCGGGTCCGTGGTCGGGTCCTCGCCCCGGTCCAGAGCCTTCCACAGATCTTCCGGCCGGTCCGGATCCACGGCCGCGACGGCGCGCTGACGGGGGCTGCCGTCACGCTCGTAGCGGCCTCCCATCGAGGGCCAGCCCCGGCCGAAGCGCAGCGCCAGCAGCCCGGCGGCCAGGATCAGGACCGCGCCGGCGGCCGTGACGTACGGCCACGTCGTCTGGGTGAGCCCCGCCACGTGCGCGGCGCTGTCCGCGGTCGTACGGGCGGCCTCCGCGTCCAGGGCCCGGCGGCCGTCCGAGCCGAAGAGCGCGGACAGCAGGGCGCCCAGGCCGCTGAGCGCCAGCAGGCCCGACACCAGCAGGCGGCTCTTGCCGCGGACGGCGAAGACGGCGACCAGCGCGGCCAGGCCCACGATGGCCAAGGCGGCCGGGAGACCGGTGACGGCCCGGCCGTCGGCGGCCAGCTGGAGCGAGTCACCGCCGATGGCGGCGGTGCCCCGGGCCCAGGTGCGGCCGGAGGCGAGCAGGACGACGGTGGCGCCGAGCGCGCCCAGCAGCAGCGCGACGGCCACGCTGCGGCGGGCGCTGCGGCTGTCGGGGGCCTCGGGCGCGGACGCGGCATCGTTTCGGGGCGGGGGTACGGCACTCACGTACCCCACTATCCCCTACGCCCTCAGGAGCCGTGGAGGCGGTTCGCCGCTGCCACCGCGCGCAGCACCGCGGCCGCCTTGTTGCGGCACTCCTTGTCCTCCAGCTCGGGCACCGAGTCGGCGACGACACCGGCACCGGCCTGCACGTACGCCGTGCCGTCGCGCAGCAGCGCGGTGCGGATGGCGATGGCCGTGTCGGAGTCCCCGGCGAAGTCCAGGTAGCCCACGCAGCCGCCGTAGAGGCCGCGCCGGGAGGGTTCCAGCTCCTCGATGATCTGCATGGCACGGGGCTTCGGCGCGCCGGAGAGGGTGCCGGCCGGGAAGCAGGCGGTGAGCACGTCGAAGGCGGTCTTCCCCTCGGCCACGCGTCCCGTCACGGTGGAGACGATGTGCATGACGTGGGAGTAGCGCTCGATCGACATGAAGTCGACGACCTCCACCGATCCCGGCTCGCAGACCCGGCCGAGGTCGTTGCGGCCCAGGTCGACGAGCATCAGGTGCTCGGCCCGCTCCTTGGGGTCGGCCATCAGCTCGTCGGCGAGGTCGTTGTCCTCCTGCGGGGTCGCGCCCCGGTGGCGGGTGCCGGCGATGGGGTGGACCATGGCCCGCCCGTCCTCGACCTTGACCAGCGCCTCGGGGCTGGAGCCGACGACGTCGAAGCCGTTCTCGAAGCGGAAGAGGTACATGTACGGGGACGGGTTGGTGGCCCGCAGGACCCGGTAGACGTCCAGCGCGGAGGCCCGGCAGTCGGTCTCGAACCGCTGCGAGGGCACCACCTGGAAGGCCTCGCCGGCCCGGATCCGCTCCTTGATGTCCTCGACGGCCGCCTGGTACTTCTCTCCGCCCCAGAGGGCGGAGAACTCCGGCAGCTCGGAGGCGGGCAGCGGGGCCGGCGTGTACGGGGCGGGCCGTGCGAGGTCGGCCTCCATGGCGTCGAGCCGGGCCACGGCGTCCGCGTGGGCCTCGTCCACGCCCGTGTCGAGGTCGTTGTGGTTGATCGCGTTGGCGATGAGCTGGACGGTGCCGTCCCAGTGGTCCAGGACCGCCAGGTCGGAGGTGAGCAGCATGGTCAGCTCGGGCAGTTCGAGGTCGTCGGCCGTGTGCTCGCCGATCCGCTCCAGGCGGCGCACGATGTCGTAGCCGAGGTAGCCGACCATGCCGCCGGTGAAGGGCGGCATCCCGTACGCGAGGTCGCGGGGGGTGTGCAGGGCCTCGACGGTGGCGCGCAGGGCGTCCAGGGGGTCGCCGTCGGTGGGTACGCCGACGGGCGGGGTGCCGATCCAGTGCGCGCGGCCGTCCCGGGCGGTCAGGGTCGCGTCGCTGCGGACGCCGATGAAGGAGTACCGGGACCAGGAGCGGCCGTTCTCGGCCGACTCCAGCAGGAAGGTGCCGGGGCGTTCGGCGGCCAGCTTGCGGTAGAGCCCCACGGGGGTGTCCCCGTCGGCCAGCAGCTTGCGGCTCACGGGGATGACGCGGCGGTCGGCCGCGAGCTTGCGGAACGTCTCGAGATCCATTGCGTGGGACCCTACCTAGTCGGCTGCGCGGAGGAGGACATCGTCGTCGAAGCAGGTGCGTGCCCCGGTGTGACAGGCGGCTCCGACCTGGTCGACCTTGACGAGCACGGTGTCGGCGTCGCAGTCCAGGGCGACGGACTTCACGTGCTGGAAGTGGCCGGAGGTGTCTCCCTTGACCCAGTACTCCTGGCGGCTGCGGGACCAGTAGGTGCAGCGGCCGGTGGTCAGGGTGCGGTGCAGGGCCTCGTCGTCCATCCAGCCGAGCATGAGCACCTCACCGGTGTCGTACTGCTGGGCGATGGCCGGTACCAGTCCGTCGGCGGAGCGCTTGAGCCGTGCGGCGATGGCGGGATCGAGGGAGCCGGGGCGGGGGGACGTACTCATACGGACATTGTGCCGGGCCGCAATGGTGGTGATGATCCGCGTCCGCCTGATGGGCGGGCACGCGGCGGGTTCCCGCCGTAGGCTGGCCTGCATGTCTACCCATGCGAAGCGTGAACGCCTGTTGCTGGCGGACCTGTTGGAGGCGGCCGGCCCGGAGGCCCCCACGCTGTGCGACGGCTGGACCTGCCGCGAGCTGGCCGCGCACGTCGTCGTCCGGGAGCGGCGGCCGGACGCGGCGGGCGGGATCCTGCTGAACGTGCTGAAGGCCCGCCTGGACAAGGCCATGGAGGAGTACGCGGCCAAACCCTACGAGGAACTGATCCAGCTGATCCGGACCGGCCCGCCGAGGATGTCCGTGTACGCGCTGAAGCAGATCGACGAGGCGGCGAACGCGGTGGAGTTCTTCGTCCACGCGGAGGACGTCCGCCGGGCGCAGCCGGACTGGTCCCCGCGGGAACTGGACCCGGTGTTCTCGGACTCCCTGTGGTCCCGCCTGGAGAAGATGGCCCGCCTGACGGGCCGCCGCTCTCCGGTGGGCCTGGTCCTGCGCCGCCCGAACGGCCAGACGGCGGTGGCGCACAAGGGGGCGCCGGTGGTGACGGTGACGGGCGAGCCGGGCGAACTGACCCTGTTCTGCTTCGGCCGTCAGGACGCTGCCGCGGTCACCCTCGACGGGGAGAAGGAAGCCGTGGCGAAGTTGACGACGGCGAAGCTGGGCATCTGACCACGGCTGCGGCGCCGCTGCGGGGGCCAGCCCCCGGACCCCCGCGCCTCAATCGCCGGCGGGGCTGGATTTTCCAGCCCCGCCGGCGATTGAGGCGCGGGGTGGCTCTAGCGGACCGGGTGGCCCGCCTCCCGCAGCGCGGCCTTGACCTCGGAGATCCGCAGGTCACCGAAGTGGAACACCGAGGCCGCGAGGACCGCGTCGGCGCCCGCCTCGATGGCCGGCGGGAAGTGCTCCAGCCTGCCGGCCCCGCCCGACGCGATCACCGGCACGGTCACGTGCTTGCGCACGGCCGCGATCATCTCGGTGTCGTAGCCGTCCTTCGTGCCGTCCGCGTCCATCGAGTTCAGCAGGATCTCCCCGGCGCCCAGCTCGGCCGCCCGGTGGGCCCACTCGACGGCGTCCATGCCGGTGCCCCGGCGGCCGCCGTGCGTGGTGACCTCGAAGGTGCCGGATGCGGTCCGGCGGGCGTCGACCGACAGGACGAGGACCTGGCGGCCGAAGCGCTCCGCGATCTCCTGGATCAGCTCGGGGCGGGCGATGGCGGCGGTGTTGACGCCGACCTTGTCCGCTCCGGCCCGCAGCAGCTTGTCGACGTCGTCCGCCGTGCGGACGCCGCCGCCCACCGTGAGCGGGATGAAGACCTGCTCGGCGGTCCGCCGCACCACGTCGTACGTGGTCTCGCGGTTGCCGGAGGAGGCAGTGATGTCGAGGAAGGTCAGCTCGTCGGCGCCTTCGGCGTCGTACAGCTTGGCCATCTCCACCGGGTCACCGGCGTCGCGCAGGTTCTGGAAGTTGACGCCCTTGACGACCCGGCCGTTGTCCACGTCCAGGCAGGGGATCACGCGTACGGCGAGGCTCATCCGGACACCGCCTTGTACGCCTCGACCTCCACCTCGACGACCATCGACGGGTCGACGAAGCCGGAGACGATGAGCATGGTCGCGGCCGGGCGGACCGCGTCGAAGAGTTCCTTGTGGGCGCGGCCCACCTCGTCCACGTCGCGGGCGTGCGTCAGGTACATGCGGGTGCGCACGACGTCCTCGGGGCCGAGCCCGGCCTGGGCGAGGGCCTTGAAGGCGACGCCGAAGGCCGCGACGGTCTGGTCGTACGGGCCGCCCGCGTCGGCCGCGGTGCAGCCGGAGACGAGCACGAGCCCGTTCGGAAGCTGCACGGCGCGGGAGTACGCGATGACGTCCTCGTAGGGGCCACCGGAGGAGATGCGGCGTACTTCTGCGGAGCTCATGCGGAGACCACCTTCAGGGCTTCTTCCAGGGTGAAGGCCTTGGCGTACAGGGCCTTGCCGACGATCGCGCCTTCGACGCCCAGCGGCACCAGATCGGCCAGGGCCCGCAGGTCGTCCAGGGAGGAGATGCCGCCGGAGGCGACGACGGGCCGGTCGGTGGCGGCGCAGACGTTCTTCAGCAGCTCCAGGTTGGGGCCGGTGAGCGTGCCGTCCTTGCCGATGTCGGTGACGACGTACCGGGCGCAGCCCTCGGAGTCCAGGCGCGCGAGGGTCTCGTACAGGTCGCCGCCCTCGCTGGTCCAGCCGCGGCCCTTGAGGGTGGTGCCGCGCACGTCGAGACCGACCGCGATCTTGTCGCCGTGCTCGGCGATGGCCTTGGCGGCCCACTCGGGGGTCTCCAGGGCGGCGGTGCCGAGGTTGACGCGGGTGCAGCCGGTGGCGAGGGCCGCGGCGAGCGAGGCGTCGTCGCGGATGCCGCCGGAGAGCTCGACCTTGATGTCCATGGCGCCGGTGATCTCGGCGACCAGGGCGCGGTTGTCACCGGTGCCGAAGGCGGCGTCGAGGTCGACCAGGTGCAGCCATTCGGCGCCGGAGCGCTGCCAGGCGAGGGCCGCCTCCAGCGGGGAGCCGTAGGAGGTCTCGCTGCCGGACACCCCGTGCACGAGGCGGACGGCCTGGCCGTCGCGGACGTCGACCGCGGGGAGGAGTTCCAGCTTCGCTGAGGACACGGTCATCACAGGGTCTCGATCCAGTTGGTGAGGAGCTGGGCGCCGGCGTCGCCGGACTTCTCGGGGTGGAACTGGGTGGCCCACAGGGCCCCGTTCTCCACCGCCGCGACGAAACGTTCGCCGTGGGTGGCCCAGGTGACCTTGGGGGCGCGGATGAGCGGGTTGGTGGTCTCCAGGCTCCACTCGCGCGCCGCGTAGGAGTGCACGAAGTAGAAGCGGGCGTCGGCGTCCAGGCCGGCGAAGGCCTGGCTGTCGGCCGGGGCCTCGACGGTGTTCCAGCCCATGTGGGGGACGATCGGGGC
The DNA here is from genome assembly GCF_045160965.1 of Streptomyces sp. NBC_00207. Classification (NCBI taxonomy): domain Bacteria; kingdom Bacillati; phylum Actinomycetota; class Actinomycetes; order Kitasatosporales; family Streptomycetaceae; genus Streptomyces; species Streptomyces sp. NBC_00207. The sequence goes on from NZ_CP130715.1 coordinate 2,993,264, forward strand.
CTTGAGCGGGCCGACCGTGCCGGGCCACTCGTCCAGGCCCTCGGTCTCCACGCCGTGCTCGATGCCGCGCTCGAAGAGGATCTGCATGCCGACGCAGATGCCCATGACGGGGCGGCCGCCGGAGAGCCGACGGCCGATGATCCAGTCGCCGCGGGCCCCGCGCAGGCCCTTCATGCAGGCGGAGAAGGCGCCGACGCCGGGGACGAGGAGTCCGTCGGCGTCCATGGCCTTGTCGTAGTCACGGGTGATCTCGACGTCGGCGCCGACGCGGGCGAGGGCGCGCTCGGCGGAGCGGACGTTGCCGAAGCCGTAGTCGAAGACGACGACCTTCTTGGTGGGGCGTGCTGTGCTCATTCCCAGATTCCTTGGATCCGCAGGACTCCGGCGGCGAGGCACATCGCGGAGCCGATGGCGAGCAGGACGATGACCGACATCGGCATCTTCTGCTTGTGGAAGGAGTAGACGCCGCCGGCCAGGAACAGGCCGAGGACGATCAGGATGGTGTTGAGGCCGTTCACGGCTAGAGGGCGCCCTTCGTGGAGGGCAGGATGCCGGCCGCGCGCGGGTCGAACTCCGCGGCGTAGCGCAAGGCCCGCGCGAGGGCCTTGAACTGGCACTCCACGATGTGGTGGGCATTGCGCCCGTACGGGACGTGGACGTGCAGGGCGATCTGCGCCTGCGCGACGAAGGACTCCAGGATGTGCCGGGTCATCGTGGTGTCGTACTCGCCGATCATCGGCGCCATGTTCTCGGGCTCGGTGTGCACGAGGTACGGGCGGCCGGACAGGTCGACGGTCACCTGGGCGAGGGACTCGTCGAGCGGCACGGTGCAGTTGCCGAAGCGGTAGATGCCGACCTTGTCGCCGAGGGCCTGCTTGAAGGCGGCGCCCAGCGCGAGGGCGGTGTCCTCGATGGTGTGGTGGCTGTCGATGTGCAGGTCGCCGTCCGTCTTGACCGTGAGGTCGAAGAGGCCGTGGCGGCCGAGCTGGTCGAGCATGTGGTCGTAGAAGCCCACGCCCGTCGAGACGTCGACCTTGCCGGTGCCGTCGAGGTTTATCTCGACGAGGACCGAGGTCTCCTTGGTGGTCCGTTCGACCCGTCCGATGCGGCTCATGCGTGCTGCTCCTTCTTCAGTGCGCGAACCGCTTCCAGGAACGCGTCGTTCTCTGCCGGGGTGCCGGCGGTGACGCGCAGCCACCCCGGTACTCCGTTGTCACGGACCAGGACACCCTGGTCGAGGATCTTCTGCCATGCGGTGTGGGAGTCATCGAACTTCCCGAACTGGATGAAGTTCGCGTCGGACTCGGTGACCTCGTAGCCGACGGCCCGCAGTTCGACGACCAGCCGGTCCCGCTCGGCCTTGAGCTGCTCCACGTAGCCGAGCAGGGTGTCGGTGTGCTCCAGGGCGGCCAGCGCGGTGGCCTGGGTGACGGCCGACAGGTGGTACGGCAGGCGCACCAGCTGGACGGCGTCGACGACGGCGGGGTGCGCGGCCAGGTAGCCCAGGCGCAGGCCGGCCGCGCCGAAGGCCTTGGACATGGTCCGGGAGACCACCATGTTCGGGCGGCCTTCGATGAGGGGCAGCAGCGAGTCGCGGTGGCTGAACTCGACGTACGCCTCGTCCACGATGACCAGCGAGGGCTTGGCCGCCTGCGCGGCCTCGTAGAGGGCGAGGACGGTCTCCGCCTCGACCGCGGTACCCGTGGGGTTGTTGGGCGAGGTGATGAAGACGACGTCGGGGGCGTTCTCGGCGATCGCCCGTTCCGCCGCCGCCACGTCGATGGTGAAGTCCTCCCGGCGCGGGCCGGAGATCCAGCGGGTGCCGGTGCCGCGGGAGATCAGCGCGTGCATCGAGTACGAGGGCTCGAAGCCGATCGCGGTGCGGCCGGGCCCGCCGAAGGTCTGCAGCAGCTGCTGGATGACCTCGTTGGAGCCGTTGGCGGCCCATACGTTCTCCCGCGCGACCGGGTGCTTGGCCGTACGGGTGAGGTAGGCGGCCAGCTGGGTGCGCAGCTCGACCGCGTCCCGGTCGGGGTAGCGGTTGAGGGTGCGGGCGGCCTCGGCCACCCGCTCGGCGATCCGCGCGACGAGCTCGGCGGGGAGCTCGTAGGGGTTCTCGTTGGTGTTCAGCTGGACGGGCACGTCGAGCTGGGGGGCGCCGTACGGGGTCTTGCCGCGGAGCTCGTCCCGGATGGGGAGGTCGTCGATGCCGGTCACGCCTGGGGAACCTTCCATCCGAAGCGGGCCTTGAGGGCGGCGCCGTGCGCCGGCAGGTCCTCGGCCTCCGCGAGGGTCACCACGTGGTGGGTGACCTCGGCGAGGGCGTCCCGCGTGTAGTCGACGATGTGGATGCCGCGCAGGAAGGACTGCACGGACAGGCCGGAGGAGTGGCAGGCGCAGCCGCCGGTGGGCAGCACGTGGTTCGACCCGGCGCAGTAGTCGCCGAGCGAGACCGGGGCCCACGGGCCGACGAAGATCGCGCCGGCGTTGCGGACGCGGGCGGCCCAGGCCGCGGCGTCCGCGGTCTGGATCTCCAGGTGCTCGGCGCCGTACGCGTCGACGACCTTGAGGCCGTCCTCCAGGCTGTCGACCAGCACGATCGCGGACTGCTTGCCGGCGAGCGCGGGCTTGATCCGGTCCTCGACGTGCTTGGTCGCGGCGACCTGCGGCTCCAGCTCCCGCTCGACCGCGTCCGCGAGCTCGGCGGAGTCGGTGACGAGGACGGCGGCGGCCAGCGGGTCGTGCTCGGCCTGGCTGATCAGGTCGGCGGCGACGTGCACCGGGTCGGCCGTGGAGTCCGCGAGGACCGCGATCTCCGTCGGGCCGGCCTCGGTGTCGATGCCGATCTTCCCGGTGAAGTAGCGCTTGGCTGCGGCGACCCAGATGTTGCCGGGGCCGGTCACCATGTTCACGGGCAGGCAGTCCTCCGTGCCGTACGCGAACATCGCGACGGCCACGGCGCCGCCCGCCGCGTACACCTCGTCCACGCCGAGCAGCGCGCACGCGGCGAGGATCGTCGGGTGCGGCAGGCCGTCGAACTCCTTCTGCGGCGGGGACGCGAGCGCGATGGACTCGACGCCCGCCTCCTGGGCCGGGACGACGTTCATCACGACGGAGGAGGGGTACACCGAACGGCCGCCCGGGGCGTACAGCCCCACGCGCTCCACGGGAACCCACTTCTCGGTCACGGTGCCGCCGGGGACCACCTGGGTGGTGTGCTCGGTGCGGCGCTGGTTGCGGTGCACGATCCGGGCGCGCCGGATCGACTCCTCCAGGGCGGCGCGGACGGCCGGGTCCAGCTGCTCCAGGGCGGCCTTGATGGCCTCCGCGGGTACCCGGACCTGCGAAAGCTCGACTCCGTCGAACTTCTGCGCGTACTCGATCAGCGCCGCCGTGCCACGATGATGGACGTCCTCGCAGATGGGCCGCACCTTCTCCAGGGCAGCTTCTACGTCGAACTCGGCACGGGGCAGCAGATCGCGCAGGGCGCCACCCTCGGGGAGGGCGTCACCGCGCAGGTCGATACGAGAGATCACCTCCCAATTCTCTCAGACCGCCTCACGCCGCCGTTCGCCCGTATCACTGGCTGATACACGCCCCGGATGTCACAGGTGCCCGTTAGCGTTCCCCTACACGTACATGATCAGCGGAGGGGGGCCGCCGTGACCGAGGCGCGCGCGGGCGAGGAACCGGCGGATCTCACCGCTTCCGAGCGCCGCATGTGGGAGGCGTTCCGCACCGGCAGCATCTGCGACCTCAGCGCCCGCACCGCCGAGCATGACGATCCGCACGCCGACGGCGTCTGGGGGCCCGGGCGCAGCGTCCGTGCCCGGGTGGTCGCCCTGCTGCTGCTCCACGGGCCGCCGCCGGTGCCGGGCCGGGTGGCCTCCCTCAAGCTGCGCGGGGTGCGGATCACCGGGCGGCTGGATCTGTCCGGTGGCACGGTGGCCCCGTACGTGGAGCTCCAGTCCTGCCGCTTCGACAGCGAGATCCAGCTGTCCGAGGCACGCTTCGGCACCCTGCGCCTGATCAACTGCGCGATTCCGCGGCTGGAGGCGGCCCGCCTGCACACGGAGGGCGATCTGCACCTGCCGCGCTGCCGGGTGGCGCGCGGGATCCGGCTGACCGACGCCCAGATCGGCACCGATCTGCTGGTCAGCCAGGCCGTGGTGCAGAGGGACAGCAAGGGCCGGGCCGTGGCGGCCGACGGGATGTCGGTCGCGCAGGACTTCCAGGGCGAGCTGCTGGAGACGTACGGGGAGGTGAGCCTGCGCGGCGCCAAGGTCGGCGTGTCGATGAACCTGCGCGGGGCCCGCCTGCGCAACCCCTCGGGGCGGTTCGCGCTGAACGCCCCGCAGCTGACCGTCGAGCGGACCCTGTACCTGACCTCGATCGCGCTGGGCTACGTGCAGGGCGGCGACGGCTCCTCCACTCCCCCGTACGGGCTGGGGCCGACCCCGGTGCGCGGCCAGCGGGCGCAGCGCTTCGAGTGCCGGGGCGGGCTGCGGCTGGACGACGGCCGCTTCGGCGACGCCATCGACTTCTACGGCGCGCGGTTCGAGCTCACGGAGGAGCAGGAGATCTCCCTGCGCCGGATCCAGACCCCCGAGTTCCGCTTCGTCGGCGAGCGGCCGGAGCGCGGGCGCGTCGTGGTGTCCGGGGCCAAGGTGGTCAAGCTCGTCGACACCTCCACGAGCTGGCCGGGCCCGGGCGGAGTGTCCATCGAGGGATTCGTCTACGAGAACCTCGCGCCGCGCGGCCACTTCCCCCTCGCCCGGCGCCTCGCCTGGGTGGCGGCGGCCACCCCCGAGTACTCGCCGGAACCGTACGAGCGGCTGGCCGCCGTCCTGCGGGCCAGCGGCGAGGACCAGGACGCCCGCGAGGTGCTGCTGGCCAAGCAGCGCCGGCGCCGGGCCACGCTGCCGCCGGGGCCGAAGGCGTGGGGGTACCTCCAGGACTGGACGGTGGTCTACGGGTACCGCCCGGGCCGCGCCGCGCTGTGGATGGCGGTGCTGTGGGCGGCGGGCGCGCTGATGTTCTCCCAGCTCGATCCGCCGGCCATCAAGGAGGACGAGCATCCGCAGTGGAGCGCCGCCCTGTACGCGCTGGATCTGCTCCTCCCGGTGATCGACCTCGGCCAGCAGGGCCAGTGGAAGCTGGAGGGCGGCTGGCAGTGGGGGGCGGCAGGCCTCGTCATCATGGGCTGGATCCTGGCCACGACGGTGGCCGCGGGGGCGTCCCGGCTGCTGCGGCGGGGGTGACGGGTCCTGTGCCCGGGCCATTACCCTGTGCCTCGTGACCACCGTTCGCCTGCCCCTCTTCCCGCTGAACTCGGTGCTGTTCCCGGGACTCGTCCTCCCGCTGAACATCTTCGAGGAGCGTTATCGCGCCATGATGCGCGAGCTGCTGAAGACGGGCGAGGAGGAACCGCGCCGGTTCGCCGTCGTCGCGATCCGCGACGGCCGGGAGGTGGCGCCGACCGCGCCCGGTCTGCCGGACCAGACCGCCGTGCCCGAGCGGGGCCCCGCCGCGGGCTTCGGCTCCGACCCGATCCAGGCCTTCCACCGGGTGGGCTGCATCGCGGACGCGGCGACGATCCGGGAGCGGGAGGACGGCAGCTTCGAGGTCCTGGCGACCGGCACGACGCGGGTCCGCCTGCTCTCGGTCGACTCCTCCGGCCCCTTCCTCACGGCCGAGCTGGAAGAGCTCCCGGAGGACTCGGGCGACGGCGCGGGTGTCCTGGCCGAGGGGGTGCTGCGGGCGTTCCGCAACTACCAGAAGCGGCTGGCGGGGGCCCGTGAGCGGTCCCTGACGGGCGCGGAGCTCCCCGACGAGCCGTCGGTGGTCTCCTACCTTGTGGCTGCCGCGGCGGTGCTGGACATCCCCGCGAAGCAGCGGCTGCTGCAGGCCCCGGACACCGCGACCCGGCTGGCGGAGGAACTGAAGCTGCTGCGCACGGAGACGGCGGTGATCCGCCACCTCCCGTCCCTGCCGGCGGTGGACCTGACCCGTTCCCCGACCAGCCCGAACTGACGGACGAGGCGATGGCGAAGAAGACCAAGCAGGCGGCCGGCACCCCGGCGATCGTGGCCCTCACGACGGCGGGCGTCCCGTTCACCACTCACGCGTACGAGCACGACCCGGCGCACCCCTCGTACGGCGAGGAGGCGGCGCAGGCGCTCGGAGTCTCGCCCTCGCAGGTGTTCAAGACCCTCGTCGCCGACGTGGACGGGGTCCTGACGGTGGCGGTGGTCCCGGTCTCGGGGTCGCTGGACCTGAAGGCGCTGGCGACGGCGGCCGGCGGCAAGCGGGCGGCGATGGCCGATCCCGCGCTGGCGGAGCGCACCACGGGCTACGTGCGCGGCGGCATCTCGCCTCTGGGGCAGCGCAAGCGTCTGCGTACGGTGATCGACGCGTCCGCCTCGGGACACGCCACCATCTGCGTCTCGGCGGGCCGCCGGGGCCTGGAGGTCGAGCTCGCCCCGTCGGACCTGGCCTCCCTCACCTCGGCCGTGCTGGCCCCGATCGCCCGCGGCTAGGTCGTCTCTTTCGGATCTTGTCGGTTAAGCCCGCGTCGTCTGGTGCCGTGCATCGCAAGGCGGAGGGGCGCCCGAGTACTGGACGTACTCGGGCGCCCCGACAACGCGGCGAGGTGCGGTGCCAGGCGGCGCGGGGCAGACCAGATCCGAAAGAGACGGCCTAGGGCCGTTCGAAGGCCTGGAGCACACCGCCGAGGGAGAAGCACAGGGCTCCGGTCAGCGTCCCCCAGTTGGCGATTCCGGTGCTGACCAGGCTTCCGGTGGCGGGCCGGGTGAAGGCGGCCAGTGCCGAGACCATGAACAGCACCGACCCGAGCTGGTTCACCGCGACGATCCACCAGCCGAGGCTGCGCGAGCGCAGGCACGGCCAGGGCCGGTGGCAGATCTCGGCGAACGCCAGGTGTCCCGAGACCAGGAACAGCACGCACCCGATCACGTCGGGGGTCCAGATCAGCCGGTTGACCTGCTGGGCGGTGAGCCCCTGCAGGAACGAGTCCAGCAGGTTGACGCCGAACACGAGCGTCCCGACGAACAGCACGAACGTGCTCAGCCAGTCCAGGCGCGTCGGCTCGTACCCCCACCACCTCCAGCCGGACGTGACCAGTCCGCCGCCTCCCGGGGAGTGGCGGGGCGCGTTCAGCACCTGCAGGAGCGAGGTGTAGCCCCCGGTGTTGAAGAACAGGCCCCCCGCGAAGTAGATCGCGGCGCTCTCCAGGGCGTCGCCCGCGCCGAACTGCGACACCGCGGCGCCGAGCGCGAAGAGCGCCCCTCCGACGACGAACGCCCCCGAGGCGAGGGCGTTGAGCCTGCGGAGGCGGCGGAGGGCCTCGGCGTCGGCGGTGGTGGTTCTGTCGACCGTCTCTCCCGGACCGCGGACCGAGAGGGCCCCGCGCCTGCGCGCGAGCCGCGACTCCCACACCACCGTTTCCCCTTCGGGCCGGTACCAGGTGAGCCGGGTGGTGAACGGTCCTGCGCCTTCGGCGCGCTGCTCGGGCTGTCCCACGGCCCGAGCGTAGCCGCAGGTACGACGCCCGCGGCGGAGCCCCGCCGCTCCCTGCGGCCCGGCCGGTGCCGGGGGCGCGGGGCTACGGGCTGAGCCCCGGTGCTTCAGCCGCGCGGCGGCTCGGACTGCGGCGGCTGGTAGGAGCCGGACCAGCCGTAGACCGGGTCGGGGTCCGGGTCGCGGGGGGCCCACAGGGCCGTGAGGCCCAGGTGGACCAGGACCGCGGCCACCGGCCACGCCAGCAGCGCCCCGTGCGCCAGCAGCTGCAGCGGCGCGTCGAAGGCCACTCCCTGCCCCGCCTTGGCCGCGGCGGCGGCCAGGTCCGAGGAGGGCCCCAGCCACAGCCCGAACCGCCACCCCACGACCGCGGCGAAGCAGGACCCGACCGCGAGCCCGATCACCAGCGGCACGCCCCCGGCCCGGCGCCACAGGAACACGCCGGCGGCGCTCAGCACGCCCAGCCCCACCGCCAGCAGGAAGAAGGTTCCGTCGGACGCGATCCGCGCCTCGCTCTCGCTGTTGCGCAGGAACACGGCGTCCCCGTTGGCGACGTACTGCACGCGCGGCGCCAGCCACACCCACAGCGCGCCGAGGAGCAGGCCGGCCATGCCGACCGCGAGGGCGACGACGGCCCCGTCCCGGATGTCGTCCGGGGTGATGGCCGAGGCGGTTCCGCCGGGCTTCTCGGGCGGGAGCGACGGCGGGTCGAAAGGAGACGGCGGGGTCACGGCTTCGGTCACCCCCACATCGTGCCAGGTGTGCCGGGCGGCGGCGTCGCCGGACCGCTTCAGCGGACCGCGGCCCGCCGGTACGCCCAGGTGGCGGCGGCCAGCGAGAGCACGCCGACCGCTGCGCACACGCCGAGGTCCAAGGCGACGGCGGCCCAGTCCGGTTCGGGGGCGAAGGTCCGCGCGAACGCCTCCACCCCGTACGTCGAGGGCAGCAGGTCCCGCGCCCACACGATCACGCCGGGCATCCGCTCGGGCGGCAGCACCCCCAGCAGCAGCGCGGCCGACATTCCGAGCTGCCCGGCGAGCGTGGCCAGCTCCTGCCTGGGCGCCAGCAGCCCGAGCGCCGCGCCGAGCCCGGCCAGCGCCGCCCCGGCCAGCGGCACCACGGCGGCCAGGATCCACAGCCCGCTCATCGGCAGGCCGAAGAGCACGCATCCGAAGACGGCGGTGACCAGCGTTCCGGGCAGGGTGAAGGAGGCGTACGCGGCGGCCGCGCCCAGCACCACCGACGCGGGCGGCACCGGCAGGGTGGCGTAGTGGTCGAGCCCGCCGCTCGCCCGCAGCTGCCCGAAGTACTGCGCGAGCAGGTTCAGCGCGACGAAGGCGACGACCAGTACGGAGGAACCCGCGACGACGGCCCGGGCCTCCGAGCCGCCGTCCACCACGCCCCGCATCAGGATCATGATCCCGACGGACTGGAAGGTGGCCACGAAGAGCAGCGGGATCCGCGCCACCCGTGCCCGGGACAGCTGGGCCCGGTAGACGGCGGCCAGCGCGGGCAGGAACCGTGCCCGCGGGGCCAGCGGCGCGGCGGCCGGCTCCTCGACCGGGGCCGGAGTCGGCAGGACGGCGCTTGCCGGACGGTCGCTCACGACTTCACCAGGCCTTTCGTCTTTCCGCCGAGCGCGAGGTACACGTCCTCGAGGCTCGGCGTGGCCAGCGTGAAGTCGTCCAGGGCGGCGAAGGCCGGCCCGCCGGTCACCGACGCGACGGCCGCCCGGGCCTCGTCCGGGCCGAGCCGCAGGACCCAGCGCCGTCCGGACTCGACGGCGAGCTCGCGCAGCGCGGCGACCTCGGGGACGTCCAGCGGGGCGGTCTCCCGCCACACGAGCTCCAGCCGGACCTCGCCCGAGACCCTGGCCTTCAGTCCGGCCGGGGTGTCGCAGGCGATGACCCGGCCCTGGTCGATGACGGCGACCCGGTCGAGGACGGTCTCGGCCTCCATGACGTTGTGGGTGACGAGGAGGACCGTCGCGCCGTGCTGGGCGCGCCGCCGGTCCACGGCGGACCAGACGGCCCGCCGGGCCACCGGGTCCATGCCGGTGGTGGGTTCGTCGAGGACCAGCACGGGCCGCTCCCCCACCAGTGCGGAGGCGAAGCAGGCGAGGCGCCGCTGTCCGCCGGAAAGTTTCTTCAGGGGCCGCCCGGCGATCTCGGTGAGCCCGAGCTCCTCCAGTACGGCGTCGCGCGCGGCCCTGGCCGCCCGTGCGCCGAGCCCGCGCAGCCGCCCGGTGGTCTCGGCGGCCAGCGCCACCGTGAGCTCGTCGAGGGCGGTGGACTCCTGCCCCAGGTAGGCGAGCAGGCGCGAGGCCCGCTCGGGGTGGCGTACGAGGTCGTGGCCGAGGAGGGTCACGGTGCCCGCGTCGGGCCGCATCAGGCCGGTGAGCTGGCGGACCAGCGTGGACTTGCCCGCGCCGTTGGGGCCGAGCAGCCCGAAGATCTCGCCGCGCCGCACGTCCAGGGAGACGCCGTCGCTGGCGCGGGTCTCGGGGAGTGCGGGAGCCCCGCGCCGGCCGCGGACGGCGGGATACGTCTTGACCAGGTCACGCACCGCGCAGATCACGTCCGAAGCCGCTCCCGCGGCCGCCGCCGTGCTGTTTTCCGCCTGTGCTGTGCCCGTACTCACGAGGGAGCAGCCTACGGGGTTCCCGCCCCTACTCGGCCGCCGGGGTCAGCGGCCCACCGAGCTCGCCGGTACCGGATCCGGGCGCGGCGGCCGGTACGGCGGCCACGTGCTCGGCGGCCGCGCGGACGTCGATCTCCCTCCAGAACCCGGCGCGGATGGCGTACCGGTCGTGCTCGTCGATCTGGTCGTCCTTGTGCGCGAGCAGCCCGAAGCGGGCGGCGTACCGCAGGAGCTCGCCGTCGATGCGGTGCGGGATGCGCGGGTACATGGTGGCCAGCTTCTGCAGGTGCACGGTCTCGGGGAGCCGTTCCATCCAGCGGCGGGCGAACACCTGTCCCACCTCGAACGGGTCCCCGCCGACGGTGGTGATGTCCTCCTCGCGGTCCGCCCAGCGCTGTTCGGCGCTGGTGAGCTGGGCGAGGGTGGGCAGCGAGGCGGTCTCGGCGGGTTCGCCGAGCGGTCCGGCCCGGTCGATCCAGCCCTTGTCGGAGGACCAGCGCAGGGCGCTGGCGGGGGCCGGTGCGCTGCCGGACCCGGCCTGCGGACCGCTCTGCGGGCCGGGGGCCCGCAGGGATCCGGCGAGGTCCTTGGGCGTGGGCACGGTCTTGCCCCCGGGGGCGGCCGGCGCCGGTACGGGGGCCCCCTCGCGGTCGTCGTCGCCGGTGGCGGCGGTGCCGTTGCGGGCGGCCTCGGCGAGCGCCGCCTCGGGCAGCGGGGCCGAGAGGATGGCGGCGATGTCGGGGCGCGGTGCGGGCGGCGGCGAGCACAGGCCGGTGAGGTCCTTGGCGCGGACGGCCCGGGTGATCCAGGCCCGGTCCAGGACGCGCCGTTCGTCGGCCTCGGCCACGAGGTCCTCGGACTGGTTGTAGTCCCCGTCGGCGGCCTGGACGGCCCACAGGTGGACGGCGACGCCGTGTTCCTTGGCGGACATCAGGCCGGGCAGCAGGTCGCCGTCGCCGGTGACCAGGACCACGTCGGAGCAGGCGCGGTTGCGGGCGAGCTCGGTGAGCTCGGCGTGCATGGCGGCGTCGACGCCCTTCTGGGCCCAGCGGCCGTCGCTGCGGGTCAGGGCGCCCAGGCGGACGGTGACGCGGGGCATGACGCGCAGCCGCCGGTGTTCGGGCTGTGGCACCCGGTCGGGTGCGCCGTCGAACCAGTAGATGCGCAGCAGGGGCTGCTCGGTGTCGGCCTCGGCCCGCTCGCGCAGGCCCTGGATGAGGGCGGCATGGTCCACGGTGATCCGGGAGCGGGAGGGCTCCCCGGCGAGAAGGCTGGCGGCGGCGCCCAACAGGTAGCCGGCGTCCACCAGGACGACGCAGCGGTCCACGCGTTCCACCCTCTTCCCTGGGGGTCCTCTGTGTTTTTCGACGGGTGCCCCGAGTCTGCCCGACCTCAAGGGTGTTGAAGGCCGGAACTCGATCATCGGCGTGGCGGATCTCCCGGGGCGGCCGGGAAGGGCCGTTCGGCTACGCGCAGTAATGATCCAAAATGCGCGGTTTCGGGCGCTGTGTGAGTGTGAAGGCGGTCCTGGCCCCTAGACCCTCACGGAGGTTCCACCATGGCCAAGAACAAGAATCAGAAGCAGCCGTCGAAGCAGCAGCAGGCCCGCTCTTCGCAGGACCCGTCGAAGAGCTCGATGGACAGCCCGTCCGAGTCGGTGAACCCGTCGCCGAGTCCGATGGATCTGGCCCACAAGAGCAAGCAGAAGAAGTTCGGCCACAACTGACGACGCGCGACGTGATGTGACGGAAGGGCCCGCCCGGTGTTCCCGGGCGGGCCCTCCCGTACGTACGGCGCCGGTCGGCGGACGTCGTTATCCGGCCAGGCAGGACGGCCCGAGCAGCACCTTGAGGTCGCCGAAGAGGGCCGGGTCGGGCTGTACGCGGTGCTTGTCGAGGCGCAGCACGGTGGTGGTCCGCGGCCCCTGGAGCTTGATCCGCACCTCGGTGTTGCCCTTGTGGTGGCGCAGGATCTCCCCCAGACGGGTCACCATCGGCGGCGTGACCTTGACGGTGGGGATGGTGAGGACCACCGGGGCGTTCGTGCCGGCCGAGGTGAGGTCGGGGACCATCATCTCCATGGCGACCAGGCGGGGGACGTCCTCGCGCTTGTCGAGGCGGCCCTTGACGAAGACGACCGTGTCCTCGACCAGCTGGGTGGAGACGAGCTGGTAGGTCGCGGGGAAGAACATGCATTCGATGGAGCCGGCCAGGTCCTCGACGGTGGCGATGGCCCAGGCGTTGCCTTGCTTGGTCATCTTGCGCTGGAGGCCGGAGATGATGCCGCCGATGGTGACGACCGCGCCGTCGGAGTGCTCGCCGCCGGTCAGCTGGGAGATTCCGGCGTCCGTCTTGTCGGAGAGCACGTGCTCCAGGCCGAAGAGCGGGTGGTCGGAGACGTAGAGGCCGAGCATCTCGCGCTCCTGCGCGAGCAGGTAGGACTTCTCCCACTCGACGTCGGAGAACTCCACGTCGAGGCCGAATCCGGGCTCGTCGCTCGCGCCCTCGTCGCCCATTCCGCCGAAGAGGTCGAACTGTCCCTCGGCCTCCTTGCGCTTGACGGCGACCACGTTGTCGATCATCGGCTCGTGGTGGGCGACGAGGCCCTTGCGGGTGTGGCCCATCTCGTCGAAGGCGCCGGCCTTGATCAGCGACTCGACGGTCCGCTTGTTGCAGACGACGGCCTCGACCTTGTCCAGGAAGTCGGGGAAGGTGGAGTACTTCCCCTTGGCCTTCCTGGTCTTGATGATCGACTCGACGACGTTGCTGCCGACGTTGCGGACGGCGGTGAGGCCGAAGAGGATCACGTCGTCGCCCTGGGCGGCGAAGTTCGGCTCGGACTCGTTCACGTTCGGCGGGAGCACCTTGATGCCCATGCGCCGGCACTCGTTCAGGTAGATCGCGGACTTGTCCTTGTCGTCCTTGACCGAGGTGAGCAGGCCGGCCATGTACTCGGCCGGGAAGTTCGCCTTGAGGTAGGCGGTCCAGTAGGAGACCAGGCCGTACGCGGCCGAGTGGGCCTTGTTGAAGGCGTAGCCGGCGAAGGGGACCAGGACGTCCCACAGGGCCTGGATCGCCTTGTCGTTGTAGCCGTTCTTCCGGGCGCCCTCCTGGAAGATGGTGAAGTTCTTCGCCAGCTCCTCGGGCTTCTTCTTGCCCATCACGCGGCGCAGGATGTCGGCCTCGCCGAGCGAGTACCCGGCGATGATCTGGGCGGCCTTCTGCACCTGCTCCTGGTACACGATCAGGCCGTAGGTGACCGCGAGCACCTCTTCGAGGGGCTTCTCCAGATCCGGGTGGATCGGGGTGATCTCCTGCTGCTTGTTCTTGCGCAGGGCGTAGTTCGTGTGCGAGTTCATGCCCATCGGGCCCGGCCGGTACAGGGCCGAGACGGCGGAGATGTCCTCGAAGTTGTCGGGCTTCATCAGGCGCAGCAGGGAGCGCATGGGGCCGCCGTCGAACTGGAAGACGCCGAGGGTGTCACCGCGGCCGAGCAGTTCGAAGGTCTTGGGGTCGTCGAGCGGGAGGCCGAGGAGATCGATGTCGATCCCCTTGTTGGCCTTCACCATCTTGACGGCGTCGTCCATGATCGTGAGGTTGCGCAGGCCGAGGAAGTCCATCTTCAGCAGGCCGAGCGACTCGCAGCTCGGGTAGTCCCACTGGGTGATGGTGACGCCGTCGGTGTGCCGCACCCAGACGGGCACGTGGTCGGTGATCGTCTCGCTGGACATGATCACGCCGGCGGCGTGCACGCCCATCTGGCGGACCAGGCCCTCCACGCCGCGGGCGGTGTCGATGACCTTCTTGACGTCCGGCTCGTTCTCGTACATCCCGCGGATCTCGCCGGCCTCGCCGTAGCGGGGGTGCTGCGGGTCGAGGATGCCGGAGAGCGGGATGCCCTTGCCGAGGACGTCGGCGGGCATGGCCTTGGTGAGCCGGTCGCCCATGGCGTACGGGTAGCCGAGGACGCGCGCGGAGTCCTTGATCGCGTTCTTGGCCTTGATGGTGCCGTACGTGCCGATCATGGCGACCTTGTCGGCGCCGTACTTCTCGGTCACGTACCGGATCACCTCGACGCGCCGACGCTCGTCGAAGTCGATGTCGACGTCGGGCATGGAGACGCGCTCGGGGTTCAGGAAGCGCTCGAAGATCAGACCGTGGGTGAGCGGGTCGAGGTCGGTGATGCCCATGGCGTAGGCGACGATCGAGCCGGCCGCGGAGCCTCGGCCCGGGCCCACCGCGATGCCCTGGTTCTTGGCCCACATGATGAAGTCGGCGACCACGAGGAAGTAGCCGGGGAAGCCCATCGAGATGATCGTGTCCATCTCGTACTCGGCCTGCTTCATCCGGTCGTCCGGGATGCCTCCCGGGTAGCGGCGGTGCATGCCGCGCATGGTCTCCTCGCGGAACCAGGTGACCTCGGTGTAGCCGTCCGGGATGTCGAACTTCGGCATCAGGTTCCGGAACTTGAACATGCCCTCGGTGTCGATCTGGTCCGCGACCAGCTTCGTGTTGGCGCAGCCCTCCTGCCAGGCGTCCGAGGCGTCGATGGCGTACATCTCGTCGGTCGACTTCAGGTAGTAGCCGGAGCCGTCGAAGCGGAAGCGGTCCGGGTCCGAGAGGTTCTTGCCGGTCTGGATGCACAGCAGGGCGTCGTGGGCGCCGGCCTCGCTGGCGTAGGTGTAGTGCGAGTCGTTCGTCACCAGCGGCGGGATGCCGAGCTTCTTGCCGATCTCCAGCAGCCCGTCGCGGACCCGGCGCTCGATCTCGATGCCGTGGTCCATCAGCTCCAGGAAGTACCGGTCCTTGCCGAAGATGTCCTGGTACTCGGAGGCGGACTTCAGGGCCTCGTCGAACTGGCCGAGACGCAGCCGCGTCTGCAGCTCGCCGGAGGGGCAGCCGGTGGAGGCGATGAGCCCCTCGGACCACTTGGAGATGGTCTCCTTGTCCATGCGCGGCCACTTCGTGAGCCAGCCCTCGGCGTACGCGTCGGAGGACAGCCGGAAGAGGTTGTGCAGGCCGGTGGCGTTCGCCGCCCAGATCGTCTTGTGGGTGTAACCACCGGAACCGGACACGTCGTCGCGCTTCTGGTGGGGCTGGCCCCACTGGATGCGGCGCTTGTTGCGCCGGGACTCGGGGGCGACGTACGCCTCGATGCCGATGATCGGCGTGATGCCGGCCTTCTGGGCCGTGTGGAAGAAGTCGTAGGCCCCGTGCAGGTTGCCGTGGTCGGACATGGCGATGTGCGTCATGCCCATCTCGTTGCACGCGTTGAACATGTCCTTCAGCCGCGCGGCACCGTCCAGAAGCGAATACTGGGTGTGGACGTGCAGGTGCGTGAACGGCGGCTTGGTCACGGTGTGAGTCCTCCGGAGGGGAGAGAGGGGGCAGCTCTGAATCCTACGTCGACCGGGTGACAATTCTCGGGCACCGACGAGTACGGTCGTGCGTTGCAGAACCAAGGACACCTGTCCGGAATGCGATCGGCAACGATCCGCCCCGCACCACCAGGAGGCATCCGCCATGGCGGTTCCCGAGACGACCGACGAGCAGCGCGCCGAGCAGATCCTCGACGTGTTCGACACCGCATTCGGTGAGCTCCTCGCCGCCGACCCCGCTGCCTTCCGGGTCAAATTCCGCAAGATGGCGGCCTCCGCCTTCGCCTTCTACCGGGGCACGGCCTGCCTCTTCTACTCCGACCTGGAGCGGGACCGGCACGGCGGCCCGTACCTGGACGAGCGGACGGGCCGGGTGTGGATCCACGGCGATCTGCACGCCGAGAACTTCGGCACCTACATGGACTCCAACGGCCGGCTGATCTTCAACGTCAACGACTTCGACGAGGCCTACGTCGGCCCCTTCACCTGGGACCTGAAGCGCTTCGCCGCCTCCGTCGCCCTGATCGGCTACACCAAGGCGCTCAGCGACGACCAGATAAGCGGGCTGGTGCGGGTCTACGCCGGCGCCTACCGGGAGCGGATCCACCGTCTCGCGGCGGGGGCCAAGCACGAGGAGGTGCCCTCCTTCACCCTGGACACCGCCGAGGGCCCGCTGCTGGACGCGCTGCGCTCGGCCCGTTCCCGCACCCGCTTCTCCCTGCTGGACTCCATGACGGAGATAAGGGACTACGAGCGCCGCTTCACGGCCGGCGGCGGTGCCATCGAGCTGGACGCCGCCACCCGCTACAAGGTGCTGGCGGCCTTCGACGGGTACCTGGAGACCCTCCCCGACGAGTCCCTCGTGCGGCCCGACTCCTACCGGGTCAAGGACGTGGTGGGGCGCCGGGGCGTCGGGATCGGCTCGGCCGGTCTGCCCTCCTACAACATCCTGCTGGAGGGGCACAGCGACGCCCTCGAGAACGACGTCGTGATCTACCTCAAGCAGGCGCAGACCCCCGCGGTGTCCCGGCACATCACGGACCGGGCGGTGCGGGAGTACTTCCGGCACGAGGGGCACCGCACGGTGATCTCGCAGCGCGCCCTGCAGGCCCACGCCGACCCGTGGCTGGGCTGGACCGAGCTGGACGGGGCCGGGCAGCTGGTGGCCGAGGTCTCCCCGTACGCGGTGGACCTGGACTGGTCGGACCTGGACGACCCGGAGGAGATCGCGGCCGTGGTCGCCGATCTCGGCCGGGCCACGGCGACCATGCACGCGGCGGCCGACGAGGCCGAGAGCGGGCACTCCCTGGTCCCGTTCTCCACCGAGCGGGCCATCGACGCGGCGATCGCGGGCGACGAGGAGGGCTTCGCGGAGCTGCTCGTGGACTTCGCCCACGCGTACGGCGCCCGGGCCCGCGCCGACCACCAGATCTTCGTCGACCTCTTCCGCAACGGGCGTCTGACCTCGTAGTTCGTGCCCGTGGCCGGGACCGGGACGCGGCTTTCACAGGTACGCATGGCAGACTCGCGACGATGGACATTTCAGGAGTGAGGCTTCGAGGGCTGCGTGCCGCGCTGTTCAGCGCGCTCGTCGTGCTGCTCTCGGCCGGCTCGCACGTCCTCATGTCCCGCGTCCCGCTGCCGCCCGCGCTGGTGGGCGGGGCCTTCGCCGCCGTGTTCGCGATCGCCTACGCGCTCGCGGGCCGGGAACGGGGCTTCGGCCCCATCGCCGGGCTGCTCGTTCCGCTGGAGCTGGCCGCCGACACCGTCTTCACCGCCGGACAGCACCTCTGCTACGGCCCGGCCGGCGGCCCCGTCTCGGGTCCGCTGCGCGCGATGGGCCTGGACGAGCTGTGCGGGGGCACGCCCGTGGGCGGGCCGCTGACCGAGGTGACCGGGCCCGTCGCCGATCCGGCCGCGCTGCTGGCCGCGCCCGGGCCGTGGACGCCCTGGCTGCTGCTCGGCGCCCACGTCTCGGTCGGACTGCTCGCCGCCGCATGGCTGCGCCACGGCGAGCGGGCCTTGGGGCAGCTGCTGCGCGCGGTGGCCGCCTTCGCGTTCCGGCCTCTGCTGCTGGCGGTGGCCTCGGCTGCGGCCGTCTCCGGTCCGGTGCGGCGGCTGCTGCGGCCGGTCCCGGCGGGCACGGGGGCCCGTACGCGATTCCCCGCACACTCCGTGGGCCGACGGGGACCTCCCGTGCTCGGCGCGCTCGCACGCGCCTGACGCACGTAAGGCATCCCCTTTGACACGTCACACCCCACGGAGATCACGATGAGTTCACGCAACAGCCAGGCGAACAAGGCAGCGGCCCGCGAGCGTCTGCGCGCCGAGCGCGAGGCCCAGGCCAAGAAGGACAAGGTGCGCCGCCAGGTGATCGTGGCGGGCGCGCTCGTCGCCGGGCTCGGCCTGGCCGGCGTCGTCGGCTACGCGATCGTGCAGTCCAACCAGCCCGGCTACTGGGACAAGGCCGCCAAGGCCGAGCTGGTCAAGCCGAAGAACACCGAGGGCGAGGACGGCACCACGGTCGTCATCGGCAAGCCCGACGCCAAGAAGACGCTGGAGCTGTACGAGGACTCGCGCTGCCCGGCCTGCGCCGGTTTCGAGCAGGCGGCCGGCGAGCAGATCAAGAAGGACGTGGACGCGGGCAAGTACAAGCTCCGGTACTTCGGCGCCACCTTCATCGACAACGCCGTCAAGGGCGACGGCTCGAAGAACGCGCTGAGCGCGCTGGGCGCGGCGCTGAACGTCAGCCCGCAGGCCTTCCTCGACTACAAGGGCGCGCTGTACTCCAAGGAGCAGCACCCCGAGGAGACCGTCGACAGCTTCGCCAAGGACGATTACCTGCTGAAGGTCGCGGACACCGTCCCGGCCCTCAAGGGCAACGCCGAGTTCAGGAAGGCCGTCGAGGACGGCACCTACGACCGGTGGGCGATGGACATGTCGAAGGCCTTCAACAAGTCCGGCGTGACGGGTACCCCCACGCTGAAGATGGACGGCAAGAAGATCGACACCCCGCAGACGGCGGAGCAGTTCACGGCGGCGATCGAGAAGGCCCTGCAGGGCTGATCCCCGGACATTCCGGGACACGCTTCCGGAAAGGCCCCACCATCGGGCGGGCGAACTCCCAGAGTTCGCCCGCCCGTTGCATTCCGACATCTGTTCCATCGGGTGTACCCGTCGGTAATGTGACCGGTCGTGACCAGTCATCTCATCCCTTCTCAGAGCACGGCGACTCCCCGTCGCCGTACGGTCGTTCTCGCCGCCGCGGCCACGGCCGCGCTGGCCCCGCTGACCTCGCTCGGCGCCTCGGCGGCCCACGCGGCGACGCAGGCCGCGCCCGCCTTCCTGCACGGTGTCGCCTCGGGCGACCCGCTCCCCGACGGGGTCCTGCTGTGGACCCGCGTCACCCCGACCCCCGAGGCCGTACCCGGCTCCGGCCTCGGCCCGGCCACCCAGGTGAGCTGGGAGGTGGCCTCCGACCAGGCCTTCTCCCGCATCGTCGGCTCCGGCACCGTCACGGCGAGCGCCGCCGCCGACCACACGGTCAAGGTGGACGTGCGCGGGCTGCAGCCGCAGACGCCCTACTGGTACCGGTTCACCGCCGGCGCCACCGTCTCCCCCGTCGGCCGCACGCTGACCGCCCCGGGCCACGACGTGACGACCTCGGGGGTCCGTTTCGGTGTGGTCTCCTGCGCCAACTGGGAGGCCGGCTACTTCTCCGCCTACCGCCACCTGGCCGCCCGCACCGATCTGCACGCGATCCTGCACCTGGGCGACTACATCTACGAGTACCAGACCGGGGGCTACCCGGAGGCGAAGTACGTCGTGCGCCAGCACGAGCCGAAGCACGAGATCGTCTCGCTGGCCGATTACCGCACGCGGCACGGCAAGTACAAGACGGACGGCGACCTGCAGGCGCTGCACCACGCGCACCCGGTCATCGCCATCTGGGACGACCACGAGTTCGCGAACGACATGTGGGCCGGCGGCGCCGAGAACCACACGCCGGGCGCCGAGGGCGAGTGGGCGGCCCGCGCGGCCGCCGCCAAGCAGGCGTACTTCGAGTGGATGCCCGTACGCACCTCCGTCGCTGGCACCGTCTACCGGCGGCTGCGGTTCGGCACCCTCGCCGATCTGCACCTGCTGGACCTGCGCTCCTTCCGCTCGCAGCAGGCCAAGGTGGGCAGCGGCGCGGTGGACGACCCGGAGCGCACGATCACCGGGCGCGCCCAGCTGGACTGGCTCAAGTCGGGCCTCGCGGGCTCGAACGCGACCTGGAAGCTGGTCGGCACCTCGGTGATGATCTCGCCGGTGGCCTTCGGCTCGCTGCCCGCGCACCTGCTGAAGCCGCTGGCCAAGCTCCTCGGCCTGCCCGAGGGCGGCATAGCGGTCAACGTGGACCAGTGGGACGGGTACACCGACGACCGCAAGGAGCTGCTGGGCCACCTCAAGGACCGGAACGTCAAGAACACCGTGTTCCTGACCGGCGACATCCACATGGCGTGGGCGAACGAGGTCCCGGTGAACATGGCCACGTACCCGGGCTCGGGGACCGCCGCGACCGAGTTCGTCGTCACCTCGGTGACCTCCGACAACATCGACGACATCCTGCACGTGCCCGCGGACACCGCCTCGCTGGTCGCCGAGACGGCCGTCAAGGCCGCCAACTGGCACGTGAAGTGGCTCGACATGGACGCGCACGGCTACGGGGTGCTGGACGTGACGGCGGAGCACTCGCAGATGGACTACTACGTGGTGTCCGACAAGCGGCGGCAGGACGCCACGGCCGCGTGGACCCGTTCGTACCGGACCCTGAACGGGACGCAGAAGGTGGAGCGGTCATACCAGCCCGTCCGCTGATTTAACTGATTGACCGTCAAATCTCCTGCCACATGGGGCGCCTGGTACATACCAGGCGCCCCATGTGCGTTTCTGGCAACAAATCTTTTACGCAAGACACTTGACCTGAATATGTCATGCACACATAAGCTTCCCGCCAGCTGAAGAAGATCCTTCAGGCCATCACCCCCCACCACCCCCCACCCGCGAGGAGCACACGTGCGCGCAATTGCCCGCATATCCCCCCTTCTTCGCCGCCGCCTGATGGGCACGGCGGTTCTGGCCGGAACCCTGGCCTTCACCCCGCTCGCGGCCCCCACCACGCTCGCGGCAGCCAAGGCCCCCGCCGAGCAGTGCGCCGAGCAGCCCGCCGCCGCGGGCGCCGCCAACGCCCGCGTGAGCCGCGTGCACGACGAGCACGCGAACGAGCCCAACGCGATCACCGACGCGCAGGCCCAGGTCATGGACGCCGACCTCAAGGCGAAGCTGGACAAGGCCCTCAAGAACCAGCCGCAGCGCAGCCTGCGCGCCGCCGAGGCCGCCAAGACCATCCCGGTGTACTTCCACGTGATCCACTCCGGGAACACCGGGAAGCTGACGTCCACCCAGATCAACAACCAGCTGGCGGTCCTCAACGCGGCGTACGGCGGCCAGGGCACCGGCAACGTCAACACGAACTTCCAGTTCACCCTGGCCGGGACCGACTACACGGACAACGCCGGCTGGTACAACCTGGCCGACGGCTCCACGGCCGAGAAGGACATGAAGAACACCCTGCGCAAGGGCGGCCCCGGCGCGCTGAACTTCTACACCGCCAACCTCTCCGGCGGCCTCCTCGGCTGGGCGACCTTCCCGACCTCCTACGCCTCCAGCCCCAAGATGGACGGCGTGGTCGTGCTCGACTCCTCGCTGCCGGGCGGTTCCGCCGCCAACTACAACGAGGGCGACACCGCGACCCACGAGGTCGGCCACTGGATGGGTCTCTACCACACCTTCCAGGGCGGCTGTAACGGCAACGGCGACTACGTCTCCGACACCCCGGCCGAGAAGACCGCGGCCTTCGAGTGCCCGACCGGCCGCGACAGCTGCACCTCCAAGTCCGGCGTGGACCCGATCCACAACTTCATGGACTACACGTACGACTCCTGCATGTACCAGTTCACCTCGGGCCAGGTGGCCCGGATGAGCAGCAGCTGGACCGCGTACCGCGCCGGCTGACCCCGGCGACGAGCACCAACGGCAAGGGCACGGTCGGCATCCGCCGGCCGTGCCCTTGCCGTTGCCGTTGCCCCGTCCGTACCGGCTACAGGCTGTCGAGGAATCCGATCGCGACCTTCCACAACTGCTCGGCGGCCTCCGCGTCGTAGTCGTCCAGGTCCGGGTCGGTGAACAGGTGCCCGGCACCCGGGTAGCTGTGGACCTCCACGTCCGCCCCGGCCCGCTGCATCCGCAGGTACCAGGCGGTCAGCCAGTCGTGCGGCTCGAAGGGGTCCGGGTCCGCGATGTGCAGCTGCACCGGCAGCTCGTCCACCGAGGCGCCCTCCTCCAGATCCGCCGTCCCGTGCAGGAGCAGCAGCCCGCGCGCCTTCTCGTCGGCCATCGCAAGGTGCTGGGCGACGGAGCCGCCGAAGGAGAAGCCCGCGTAGACCAGGCCCTGGTCGGAGTGGGGGGCGGCGGCCAGCACCGCGCGCTTCAGCAGTTCGTCACGGCCGATCTCGTCCTGGTGGGCCATGCCCTCCTCGACGGTCCCGAAGGTGCGTCCCCCGAAGAGATCCGGCACCTGGACCTGGTGCCCGGCCGCGCGCAGCCGGTCGGCCGCCGCGTGCACCGCGGGCCGCAGCCCGTACGTCGAATGGAAAAGCATGATGTTCATGCCTCCATCGTGCCAGCCGCCGAACGGAAGGTGCCCGCGGACCGCTTCCCGCTACGTTCGTCCCATGGAGATGGAGAACTTCCTTCGCCCCGTCCTCGTCATCGGCGGCGCGCTGGTCGCCACCCTGATCGCGGGCTGGCTGCTGGACCTGCTGCTGCGCCGGGCCGACGCCCGGCACACCGAGACCCCCTTGTGGGGCCTGCTGCGCCACTGCCGGCTGCCCTTCCAGGTGGTGCTCTGCGCCTCGCTGCTCAGAGGCTCCTACCGCTGGGCGGGGGTCCTCCCCGACCACCCCGTCGGCGTCGGCCGCTTCCTCACCCTGGTGCTGATCGCCTCCGCGGCCTGGCTGGCGGTGCGCATCGCGACCGCCGCCGTCGACTCGACGTACGCGCGCTTCGCCGCGGCGACCGAGGACGACGCCCGGGTCCGCCGGGTCCGCACCCAGGTCACACTGATCCAGCGGGTGGTCACGGCGGTGGTGGTCGTGGTCGCCGCGGCGGCGATGCTGCTGACCTTCCCCCCCATGCGTACGTTCGGCGCCTCGATGCTGGCCTCGGCGGGCGTCCTCGGCATCGTGGCGGGCATCGCCGCCCAGGCCGCGCTCGGCAACCTCTTCGCCGGCCTGCAGATCGCCTTCGGCGACACCGTCCGCATCGGCGACACGGTGGTGGTCGACAAGGAATGGGGCCGGGTCGAGGAGATCACCCTGACCTTCCTGACCGTCCGCACGTGGGACGAGCGCCGCATCACGATGCCGGTCTCGTACTTCACGAGCAAGCCCTACGAGAACTGGTCGCGCGGCGGCGCGCAGATGACCGGCACGGTCTTCTGGCACCTGGACCACAGTGCACCGCTCCCCCTGATGCGGGAGCAGCTCCAGGAGATCCTGAAGGAACTCCCGGAGTGGGACGGCCGCGGCGGCAGCCTGGCCGTGACGGACACCACACCGCACACCGTCCAGGTCCGCGCGGTGGTCACGGCGAAGGACGCGGACGACCTGTGGATCCTCCGCTGCGCGGTCCGCGAACACCTGATCGACTGGCTCGTCGCCCACCACCCCTACGCCCTGCCCCGCGTCACCACCTCCGAAGCCGCCCCGAGGCCGGACGCCTGAGCCCGGCCCGGGCGGGCACGGCTACCGTGCGCGGTGCTGTCCCCTCCA
The DNA here is from genome assembly GCF_045160965.1 of Streptomyces sp. NBC_00207. Taxonomy (NCBI): domain Bacteria; kingdom Bacillati; phylum Actinomycetota; class Actinomycetes; order Kitasatosporales; family Streptomycetaceae; genus Streptomyces; species Streptomyces sp. NBC_00207. Next base: position 3,016,694 of record NZ_CP130715.1, read on the forward strand.
GCGGCCGCCGGGCCTAGAGCAGGGCCGCCGCGCACTCCTCGGCGAGGTCCTCGGCGTGCGGCGGCAGCGGACCGCCGGCGCGCAGGTGACGGCGGACGACCGAGAGCGGCAGGTCGATCAGGGCGAGGGTGACGCGGTCCCGGCCCTGGGGGTCCGTCGCGCCGAGGGAGTCGGCGAGGGTGCCGAGGGCGGCGTACACGCGCTGGTTGCCGGAGTCGGCCCGCCGGGTGTGCTCCTCGGACCAGTCGGCGCGGCCGAACTCCGCGGGGCCGTAGAGCAGGAGCGCGGCCTCCTGCGGGTGGGCCCGGCTCCAGGCCACGACGTGGCGGGCGGCCGCGCGGGCGGCCTGGCGGGGGTCGGGGTCGCTGTGGAGCATGGCGAAGTAGCCCTCCTGGAAGCGCTCGACGCTCCGCAGCCACACCTCGGCGAGCAGGGCCGTCCGCCCGGCGAACCGGTGGTACATGGAGCCGCTCGGCGCGCCGACCGCCTGGGCCGCGGCCGACATGGTCACGCCGCCCGGTCCGGCGGTGGCCGCCAGCCGTACGGCGGCGTCGAGGATCTGGTCGGTGTCGAAGCGGGGTGGTCTCGCCATGAATCAGAGAGTACCCTCCAGATTATTAGAGACTGATCTCTAATAATCTGAGGGGAGGACGCATGGGCGTCTACAACGTGCACGAACGCCTGCTGGAGGCCAAGCAGAGCGAGGTCGGCGCGCTCATCGACACGCTGTCCAGCGGGGAGGACGACCGGCTCTGGCCCGGCCGCCTGTGGGAGGAGATGGAGCTCGACCGCCCCCTGGGCGTCGGTGCGGCGGGCGGACACGGACCCGTGCGCTACACGGTGGCCGCGTACGTGCCGGGGACCTGGGTCCGCTTCGCCTTCACCGGGCCCCGCGGGTTCCACGGCTTCCACGAGTTCACCGCGCTGGCCGTCGACGCGGAACGGACCGCGCTGCGGCACACCCTCGCGATGTCCGTCAGCGGCCTGGCCCGCCTCACCTGGCCCCTCGCCTTCCGGCCGGCGCACGACGCCTTCCTGGAGGACAGCCTGGACCGCGCCGAGCTGGCCTGCACGGGCACGATCGCCCGCCGGGCCCGCTGGTCGCCGTACGTCCGCTTCCTCCGCTCGCTGGAGCGGCTGGCGTCCCGGCCCGCCCAGGCCCTGTCCGGGCGCTAGGGGGCGCGCAGGCTGCGTACGTCCAGGTGCCGCAGCACCCGGTCGACGACTTCCGGGTCGGAGCCGGGTTCGCTGCGGGCGGCCAGCACCTCGTGGCGGGCGGCCGACATCATCTCCCGCTGGATCCGCTGGATGTCGTGAAGCCGCTGCACGCGCTTCGCGTACGCCTCCCGCCGTTCCTCGTCCACCATGTCCGGGCTGATCCTGGCCCCCACGTCGTACGCGCGCCGGGTCAGCTGCTCGATCAGGTCCTCCGGCAGCTCCTCGGCCTCGTCGATCTCCTTCAGCCGCCGCTTCGCGGCCTTCGCGGCGCGGATCGCCAGCTGCCGTTCGGCGTCCCGCCGCGCGTCGGTGTCCTCCTCCACCCCCAGCCGGCGCACCAGCCACGGCAGGGTCAGCCCCTGGCACACCAAGGTCGCCATGATCACCGCGAAGGCGATGAAGATGATCTCGTCGCGCGCCGGGAAGGGCTCGCCGGAGTCCGTCTTCAGCGGGATGGCCAGGGCCAGGGCGACCGAGGCCACCCCGCGCATCCCGGCCCACCACATCACCACGCTCTCCCGCCAGCTCAGCGGGATCTCCTCGTCGTAGTCGCGCCGCTGGTGAAGCTTCTTCGCGAGCCACCCGGCCGGCAGCAGCCATGCCAGCCGTACGCCGACCACCACCGCGACGACGACCGCCGCCCACCCGGCCATCTCCCACTCGCGGTCCTGCGCCGTCCCGAAGACGGTGTGGAGCTCCAGCCCGATCAGCCCGAAGGCCACCCCGGTGACCAGCGTGTCCACGACCTCCCAGAAGGTGTGCCCGGCGAGGCGCCCCAGCACGTCGTCGGCGTCGGACGCGTACTCGGCGAGGAACAGCGCCGTCGTCAGCACGGCCAGCACCCCCGACCCGTGGAGCTCCTCCGCGACCACGTACGACACGAAGGGCACCAGCAGCGTCAGCCCGATCTGGAGGGTGGCGTCGTCGAGCCGGCCCATCAGCCGGTGGGTGGTCCAGCCGAGGGCCAGGCCGACGACCACGGCGACGACTGCGGACAGCACGAACTCCCCCAGCGCGTCGGGCCAGGAGAAGCTGCCGCTGACGGCCGCGGCGATCGCCACGTGGTAGAGCACGATCGCCGTCACGTCGTTGAAGAGCCCCTCGCCCTCCAGGATCGACACCATGCGCCGGGGCAGCCCGAGCGATCCGGCGACGGCGGTGGCGGCGACCGGGTCGGGCGGGGCCACGAGCGCTCCGAGCGCGACGGCGGCGGCGATCGGCAGCGTGGGCACCACGGTGTACGCGACGGCGGCCACGGCGGCGGTCGTGACGAACACCAGGGCCACGGCCAGCAGGAGGATGGGCCGCACGTTGGCGGCGAACTGCCGCCACGAGGTCCGCTGCACGGAGGCGTACAGCAGCGGCGGCAGCACCAGCGGCAGGATGAACTCGGGCGGCACCTCGACCTCCGGCACGGCCGGCACCAGAGCGAGGACCACCCCGCCGAGGGTCATGAGGACGGGCGCGGGCAGTCCCAGCCGGTCCCCGAGCGGCACCATGACCACGGCGCCGAGCAGCAGCACGAACAGCAGAGCAAGCTGGTCCACTCCCCCACCCTGCCAGTCCGCTGCGCTTGGCTGGAGCGGTGACTGCGGCGACCCGCGTGTCGGCCCCCGCGGGGCTCCGCCCCACACCCCTACGGCGCTCCGCGCCCGCGCCTCAATCGCCGGCGGGGCTGGATAGTCCAGCCCCGCCGGCGATTGAGGCGATCTTTGAGCCCCGCCGGCGTTTGAGGCGCGGGGGGCCGGGGGCAGAGCCCCGCAGGGCTACGGCAAGGGGCGGCGCATCGCGCGGTGGGGGATGCCGGCGTCCTGGAATTCCGGGCCGTAGGCCACGTACCCGAGGCGCTCGTAGAAGCCGAGCGCATGCGTCTGCGCGCCCAGGTCGACGCCCGTCAGCCCGAGCCGGACCGCTTCGGCCTCGATCGCCCGGACCAGGGCCACGCCCACGCCGAGTCCGCGCGCGGCCTTGGCGACGGCCAGCCGGCCCAGGGAGCCGACCGCCGGGTCGCCCGTCTTGGCCAGCGCGGCGGCGCCGTGGAGCAGCCGGCCGGTGCCCAGCGGCGCCCCGTCCGGCCCCACGGCCAGTACGTGCACCGCGCCCGCGTCGTACGCGTCGTACTCGATCGACTCCGGTACGGACTGCTCGACCACGAACACCTCGGTCCGCACGGCGAAGCACGCCGCCACGTCGGCCTCGGAGTCCGCGACCCGCACCTCGAAGCCGACGGCGGTCACTCGCTCTCCGCCCGGATCACGTCCAGCGCGTGCTGCAGGTCCGCCGGGTAGCTGCTCTCGAACTCCACCCACTGCCCGTCGGAGGGGTGCTCGAAGCCGAGCCGCACCGCGTGCAGCCACTGCCGGGTCAGGCCCAGCCGCTTGGCGACCGTCGGGTCCGCGCCGTAGGTCAGGTCGCCGACACACGGGTGCCGGTGCGCCGACATGTGCACGCGGATCTGGTGCGTACGCCCGGTCTCCAGCTTGATGTCCAGCAGCGAGGCGGCGCGGAAGGCCTCGATCAGGTCGTAGTGGGTGACGGAGTCCTTGCCGTCCTGCGTCACGGCCCACTTGTAGTCCGCGCTGGGGTGGCGGCCGATCGGTGCGTCGATCGTGCCGCTCATCGGGTCCGGGTGGCCCTGCACCAGCGCGTGGTAGCGCTTGTCCACGATCCGCTCGCGGAACTGGTTCTTCAGCGAGGTGTACGCGCGCTCCGACTTGGCGACGGCCATCAGGCCGGACGTGCCGACGTCGAGGCGGTGCACGATGCCCTGGCGCTCGGAGGCGCCGGAGGTGGAGATGCGGTAGCCGGCCGCGGCGAGGCCGCCGATGACGGTGGTGCCGGTCCAGCCGGGGCTCGGGTGGGCGGCGACGCCCACCGGCTTCATGATGACCACGATGTCGTCGTCGTCGTGGACGATCTCCATGCCGGGGACCGGCTCGGCGACGACCTCGACCGGCCGCGGCGGCGCGGGCATCTCGACTTCGAGCCAGGCGCCACCGTGCACACGCTCGGACTTCCCGACGACACTGCCGTCGACCGACACCTTCCCCGCGGCCGCGAGGTCGGCCGCCTTCGTCCGGGAGAAACCGAACATACGGGCGATGGCGGCGTCGACACGCTCGCCTTCGAGGCCATCGGGAACGGGCAGGGTGCGGATCTCGGGAATCGTACTCACCCGTCGAGTATGCAGGACTCGACAGCCGGGCAGTTCCGCGAGCGGCCCCCGGTCAGTCGGGCGATCGGTTGCGCGATCGGTTGCGCGATCAGTCCTTGTGGATGGTGCCGTCCGGGTCGAGGCCCTTGAACGACAGCAGGACGATCAGGATGCCGCCGCACACGATCGCCGAGTCGGCCAGGTTGAAGACCGCGAAATGGGCCGGCGCGATGAAGTCGACGACCGCGCCCCGGAACACGCCCGGCGAACGGAAGATCCGGTCGGTCAGATTGCCCAGCGCACCGCCCAGCAGCAGGCCCAGCGCGATCGCCCACGGCAGGCTGTAGAGCTTGCGCGCGAGCCGCACGATCACCACGATCACGGAGGCCGCGATGCAGGTGAAGATGATGGTGAAGGCCTCGCCGAAGCCGAAGGCGGCGCCCGGGTTGCGGACCGCCTCGAACTTCAGCAGGTCACCGATGACCTCGATCGACGGCTGGTGCTCCAGCTTCGCCACCACGAGCATCTTGGTGCCGAGGTCCAGCAGGTAGGCGAGCACCGCCACGACGAGCAGCGCCACGATCCGCCGGCGCCCCTTGGGCACGGCGGACTCCGGCTGGGCGTCGTCCCCGACCTCCGGCGTACCGATGATGCGCTCCGCCTCTGCCACGTGAGTCCCTCGAACTAGCTCGAACCAGGCTCCTCCTGGACCCTGACGAAACACGAGGGTACGTCAGGGCCCCTGCTCACCGCCTGCCCCACCTCCACCTGATTCCGCCGCCTAGTGCCGCCGCTCCTGCTTCTGCTTGCAGTCCACGCACAGGGTGGCCCGTGGGAAGGCCTGCATCCTGGCCTTGCCGATGGGCTGCCCGCAGTTCTCGCAGAGGCCGTACGTGCCCGCCTCCAGCCGTTCCAGGGCCCGCTCGGTCTGCTCCAGCATCGAGCTGGCGTTCGCCGCGAGCGCCAGCTCGGACTCCCGGGTGATGTTCTTGGTGCCGGTGTCGGCCTGGTCGTCGCCCGCGCCGTCGCCCGAGTCCCGCATCAGGCCGCTGATCGCCACCTCGGAGGCGTCGAGCTCGGCGCGCAGCCGCAGCACTTCGCTCATCAGCTCGCTGCGGGCCTCGTCGACCTCTCCTTGCGTCCAGGGGTCCTCGCCGGGCCGTACGGCGAGCTCGCCCGGGGTGAGGGCCGCGGTGGCCCGTGCCTTGGGCAGCCCGCTGGTGGCCGCCGCGGCCGTCTTCCTCGCCGTACCGGTGCTCTTCTTGGCAACCACTTTGCGGACTCCCGTCTTCTTCGCGGCATGCGCCGCCCCCTCGGCCCCGGCCTGCTTGGCCGTGGCCGTCCGCTTCTCGACGGCGGTCGTCTTCTTGACGGCGGTCGCCTTGACGGCGGTCGTCCTCTTGACGGCGGTCGCCTTGTCGGCCGTCGCCGTCCCGGCCGGAGCCTTCTTCGCCGGCGCCTTCGTGGCCGGCGCCTTGGTGGCGGCAGCGCTCTTCCCGGCAGCGGTCGCCTTCTTGGCGGGAACCGCGTCCTTGGGGGCCTCCGCCTTCCCGGCGGCCTTCCCGACAGCCTTCTTGGCAGTACTCCCGGCGGTCTTCTTCGCCACCATGGCCGCGGCCCCTTCACATACTGTGATCAATGCTCGCGATTCGTGCCGGAACGATAAATCGCCTCCAGCCCCGCGGCAACGGGGCACGCATCCATCGAGGTCAACCTGCATCCGTTGTGCCCATCCGGAGCCCCGGTAATCCGCCCCACCCGCCCCACCCGCGTCCCTGCCGGCGCCCAGGCCCATTCGGGTCACACGCGGGCCCGCCCCGTGCCTCCCCCCGCGCGCCGGCCGCGCCCCCGCCACGCCGTGGCGCCGCCCCCCGCACGGGCCCCCGTAAACCGGTCTGCCGAGCGCCCGCCCGGCCCGTACACTGGCCCCAGCGAAAGGCATGGACGGGGACGAGTAGCGCCGTACGCAGCCAGGAGCGACCCGGGGACGGTGAGAGCCCGGGGGCGAGCGCGATGTGAAGGATCACCCCTGAGCCGCCGGAAGAAAGCCCGCACGGGATCCCCGTACGGCGAGTAGAACCGGCTTCGCACCCCAATGAGGGGGCCACCGGATCCGTCCGGCGGCCAAGGAGGGTGGTACCGCGGGAGCAGCAGTCGGCTCTCGTCCCTCCGGACGGAAGTGACACCCCGCCGGAGGAAGAGTTCAGCCTCATGACCACACCGCCGCAGTACCGCCCGGTACCCGCCCAGGTCGACCTGCCTGCCCTCGAGCACGCGGTCCTCGACTTCTGGCGCGAGAGCAAGACCTTCGCCAAGACCCTGGAGCAGTCCGAGGGACGCCCCGAGTGGGTCTTCTACGAGGGCCCGCCCACCGCGAACGGCATGCCCGGCGCGCACCACATCGAGGCCCGCGTCTTCAAGGACGTCTTCCCCCGCTTCCGCACCATGCGCGGCTACCACGTGGCCCGCAAGGCCGGCTGGGACTGCCACGGCCTGCCCGTCGAGCTCGCCGTCGAGAAGGAGCTCGGCTTCAACGGCAAGCAGGACATCGAGGCGTACGGCATCGCCGAGTTCAACGCCAAGTGCCGCGAGTCCGTGACCCGCCACACCGACGCGTTCACCGAGCTCACGACCCGCATGGGCTACTGGGTCGACCTGGACGACGCCTACCGGACCATGGACCCCGAGTACGTCGAGTCCGTGTGGTGGTCGCTGAAGGAGATCTTCAACAAGGGCCTGCTCACCCAGGACCACCGCGTCGCCCCCTGGTGCCCGCGCTGCGGCACCGGCCTCTCCGACCACGAGCTGGCCCAGGGCTACGAGACGGTCGTCGACCCGTCGGTCTTCGTCCGCTTCCCGCTGACCTCCGGCCCCCTCGCGGGCGAGGCGGCCCTCCTCGTCTGGACGACGACCCCCTGGACCCTGGTGTCCAACACCGCGGTCGCCGCGCACCCGGACGTCACGTACGTGGTGGCCACCAACGGCGAAGAGAAGCTGGTCGTCGCCCAGCCGCTGCTTGAGAAGGCCCTCGGCGAGGGCTGGGAGGCCACCGGCGAGTCCTTCACGGGCAAGGAGATGGAGCGCTGGACGTACGAGCGCCCGTTCTCCCTCGTCGAGTTCCCGGCCGAGGCCCACTACGTCGTGAACGCCGAGTACGTCACGACCGAGGACGGCACCGGTCTGGTCCACCAGTCCCCCGCCTTCGGCGCCGACGACCTCGCGGTCTGCCGCGCGTACGGCCTGCCCGTCGTGAACCCGGTCCGCCCCGACGGCACCTTCGAGGAGGAGGTCCCGCTCGTCGGCGGCGTCTTCTTCAAGAAGGCCGACGAGAAGCTGACCGCCGACCTCGACGCGCGCGGCCTGCTCTTCAAGCACATCGCCTACGAGCACAGCTACCCGCACTGCTGGCGCTGCCACACGGCCCTGCTCTACTACGCGCAGCCGTCCTGGTACATCCGCACCACCGCCGTCAAGGACGCGATGCTGCGGGAGAACGAGAAGACGAACTGGTTCCCGGACTCGGTCAAGCAGGGCCGCTTCGGCGACTGGCTGAACAACAACATCGACTGGGCGCTCTCCCGCAACCGCTACTGGGGCACCCCCCTGCCGATCTGGCGCTGTGAGGAGAACCACCTCACCTGCGTCGGCTCGCGCGCGGAGCTGACCGAGCTGTCGGGCCGGGACCAGTCCGCCCTGGACCCGCACCGCCCGTACATCGACGACGTGACCTTCACCTGCACCGCCGAGGGCTGCTCCCTCGAGGCGGTCCGCGTGCCGGAGGTCATCGACGCCTGGTACGACTCCGGCTCGATGCCGTTCGCGCAGTGGGGCTACCCGCACAAGAACAAGGAGATCTTCGAGAAGCGCTACCCGGCGCAGTTCATCTCGGAGGCCATCGACCAGACGCGCGGGTGGTTCTACACCCTGATGGCGGTCGGCACCCTCGTCTTCGACAAGTCCTCCTACGAGAACGTGGTCTGCCTGGGCCACATCCTCGCCGAGGACGGCCGCAAGATGTCCAAGCACCTGGGCAACACCCTCGAGCCGATCCAGCTCATGGACCAGCACGGCGCGGACGCGGTCCGCTGGTTCATGGCGGCCGGCGGCTCCCCGTGGGCGGCGCGGCGCGTCGGCCACGGCACGATCCAGGAGGTGGTCCGCAAGACCCTCCTCACGTACTGGAACACGGTCGCCTTCCAGGCCCTGTACGCCCGTACGTCGAACTGGGCGCCCTCCGCCGCCGACCCGGCGCCGGCGGACCGCACGGTCCTCGACCGCTGGCTCCTCTCCGAGCTCCACACCCTCGTCGCCGACGTCACGGACGCGATGGAGGCGTACGACACCCAGCGCGCCGGAAAGCTGCTGTCCGCCTTCGTGGACGACCTGTCCAACTGGTACGTCCGCCGCTCGCGCCGCCGCTTCTGGCAGGGCGACAAGGCCGCGCTGCGCACCCTCCACGACGTCGTCGAGACCGTGACCCGCCTGATGGCCCCGCTCACCCCCTTCATCGCCGAGCGGGTCTGGCAGGACATGATCGTCCCCGTCACCCCGGACGCCCCGGAGTCGGTGCACCTGTCGGCGTGGCCGGAGGCGGACGCCACCCAGGTGGACCGGACGCTGTCCCAGCAGATGCTGCTGGTCCGCCGCCTCGTCGAGCTGGGCCGCGCCACGCGTGCCGAGTCGGGCGTGAAGACCCGCCAGCCGCTGTCGCGGGCGCTGGTCGGCGCGGTCGGCTTCGACGCGCTGTCGCCGGAGCTCCAGTCCCAGATCACGGAGGAGCTGAACGTCTCCTCCCTGGCCTCCCTCTCGGAGGTCGGCGGCTCGCTGGTGGACACCACGGCGAAGGCGAACTTCCGGGCCCTGGGCAAGCGCTTCGGCAAGGGCGTGCAGGACGTCGCCAAGGCGGTGGCCGCGGCCGACGCTGCGGCGCTGTCCCTGGCCCTGCGCTCGGGCTCCGCGGTCGTCTCGGTGGACGGCGAGGAGGTGGCCCTCTCCCCGGAGGAGGTCATCATCACGGAGACCCCCCGCGAGGGCTGGTCGGTGGCGTCCGACTCGGGCGCGACGGTGGCCCTGGACCTGGAGATCACCCCGGAGCTGCGGCTGGCGGGTCTGGCGCGTGACGCGATCCGGCTGATCCAGGAGGCCCGGAAGAACTCGGGCCTGGACGTGGCGGACCGCATCGCCCTGCGGTGGTCCTCCTCGGACCCGGAGGTCGTGACGGCCCTGACGGACCACTCGGCCCTGATCGCGGACGAGGTGCTGGCCACGGACTTCGCGTCCGGCGAGGCCGACGGCGCCTACGGCGACCCGTTCACGGACGAGTCCCTGTCCCTGGCCTTCCGCCTCCGCAAGGCGTAGCCCTCCGCCCGAGCGGCCCGTACCTCCCCCGGCCGGGAGGTGCGGGCCGCTTTACTTTCCCCCACCCCGCCCTTTCACCGTTTCCTGGAGCTCCGGCCCCAGACCCCGGCTCCTCAAACGCCGGAGGGGCTGGAAAATCAGCCCCTCCGGCGTTTGAGGAGCGGGGTGCGGGGCGGAAGCCCCGGTCCTTTCAGCCCCGCCGGCGTTTGAGGCGCGGGGGCTCGGGGGCGGAGCCCCCGCAGCGGCGCCGCACCCGGTACGCAAACGGGCCGGGCCCGGTGCCCCCGAAGGGGAACCGGGCCCGGCCCGTAGAGCGGCTGCCGACCGCAGAAACGGCGGCGGCGCTTAGTTGTCGTCCTCGTCGATCAGGAAGCCCCGCATCGGCGACGGCGCCTGCATCGGCTGCGGCGCAGCCGGCCGCACCGGAGCCATCGGCTGGGTCATCGCCGGGGACATCTGCTGCTGGCCGCCGTACGACGGGCCTGCGCCCATCGGGGAGGGACCGCCCATGGGGGACGGGCCGCCCATCGAGGGACCACCCATGGAGTGCCCCATCGCACCGGCCGGAGCCATCGAGGGGGACGGCGACGGCGGCAGCGCGGGACCGGCCGGGTTGCGCGGCGGGGCCAGCGAGTCGTCGGCCTGGGTCTCCAGCTGGCGCAGCTGCGACTCCAGGTAGGACTTCAGTCGCGTACGGTACTCACGCTCGAAGCCCCGCAGGTCCTCGACCTTGCGCTCCAGCGTGGCGCGGGCGGACTCCAGGGAGCCCATCGCGACGCGGTGCTTCTCCTGCGCGTCCCGCTCCAGCGCGTCGGCCTTGGCGCGGGCGTCCCGCTCCAGGCCCTCGGCGCGCGACCGGGCCTCGCCGACGATCTTGTTGGCCTCGGAGCGGGCCTCCGCGATCGCCTGGTCGGCGGTCTGCTGCGCCAGCGACAGGACGCGGGCGGCGCTGTCGCCACCGGGGCCCTGCTGCGGGAGCTGCGGCTGCTGCTGCATCTGCTGCATGGGCTGGCCCATGGGCTGCATCTGCTGCCCCATCGGCTGCATCTGCTGCCCCATGGGCTGCATCTGCTGGCCGAGCTGGTTCTGGCCGCCCATCGACTGCTGCTGCTGGCCCATGCCCTGCTGGCCCATGCCCTGCGGTCCACCCATGGGGTGCTGCTGCATGGGGCCGCCCATGGAGCCGCCCATCGGGCCGGGGCCCTGCTGGCCCTGGCCGCCGGGGCCCGGCGGAAGCTGCGGCTGGCCGCCCGGGAGCTGCGGCGGGCCCATCTGCTGCTGCGGCGGGCCGGATATGGCCGCGGGCACGGGGGCGCCGGGGCCGCGCTGGTCCTGGGGTTCGGGCTTGCGCATGCCCTGCTGCTGCTGGTTCTGCGCGGCGGCACGCGTGGCGGCTGCCAGCTTGGCGCGCAGGTCCTCGTTCTCGCGCAGCAGGCGCGTCAGTTCGGACTCGACCTCGTCGAGGAAGGCATCGACCTCGTCCTCGTCATAGCCTTCTCGGAGGCGGACGGTCGTGAACTGCTTGTTCCGCACGTCCTCGGGAGTCAGCGGCATGTCTTCTTCACCTCTACGTAGTCGTCGGCAGTCGGCAAGACCGTATCGGGACTGTCCCCGCGCGCGCGGAGAAGCTCATCGTTCACACGCTTCTCGCAGCGGTGCTCACGAAACTGATGAGGATGTAAACGATGATCATCAGAACGAAGAAGGACAGGTCGAGTGCCACGCCCCCGAGACGCAACGGCGGAATGAACCGCCGAAGAAGCTTGAGCGGTGGATCGGTGACAGTGTAGGTGGCCTCCAGAACGACCACCATCGCCTTGCCGGGCGCCCATGAACGTGCGAACTGGAACACGTAGTCCATGACCAGTCGGAAGATCAGCACGATGAGGAAGCACATCAGCGCGATGTAGACCACCTGTAGTGCGACGCCCATCCCGCGCTTCCCTCTCCCCGTTTCCCGCTCTGTTCCCGGTCCCGTATCTGACGGATCGGTCTAGCTTTGGTTGAAGAACCCGCCCTCCGCGATGCGAGCCTTGTCCTCCGCCGTGACATCGACGTTAGCAGGCGACAGCAGGAACACCTTCTGTGTCACGCGTTCAATGCTGCCGTGCAGACCGAAGACGAGTCCGGCGGCGAAGTCCACGAGACGCTTCGCGTCCGTGTCGTCCATCTCCGTGAGATTCATGATCACCGGAGTGCCCTCACGGAAGTGTTCCCCGATGGTACGGGCCTCGTTGTAGGTCCGGGGGTGCAGCGTCGTGATGCGGTACGGCTCCCGCTCGGAGACGACCTTGGGCATGATCACGGGGGCGTTCTTCTCCAGGTTGGTGCGATCAGGTGTGATGGATGCCACGGGGGCAATTCGCGCAGGACGTCCGTTTTCCACCGGAATTGGGATGGGTTCCCGCTGCGCCGGAGGCTGTACGGCTCGTACCGGTTCGTCCGAAATGGGCGATTGGTGCACGGGCTGCTGTCGGCGATCCCGCTCCCGAGCCCGTTCCATCTCCGGCTCGGGCTCGAACTCGTCGTCGGGGTCGTACCCCGGGTTGTCGTACCGGTCGTCCTCCACGAGGCCGAGGTAGACCGCCATCTTGCGCATCGCGCCGGCCATTCTCCGAGTCCTCCGCTCTGTGGTGGATCGCCCTGTCGCAGGTGCCGCCGTGTCACGAATGTCACCAACTGCCCGCGATCCACGTGGTCTGCCCGCTCATCGGCGGGAATGACCATATTTTCTGCTGTGGTCCGACTTTCTTCGCGACGTTACCCGAGCCGGGGTCTCGCGCCGAGTACCGCGGTGCCGACGCGTACATGTGTCGCACCGGCCGCCACGGCCTGTTCCAGGTCTGCGCTCATCCCGGCCGACACCATCGTGGCAGCAGGATGGTCCGCGCGCATGCGGGATGACAATTCCATCAACCGCTCGAAAGCGGCCTGTTCGCGTCCCGCGTAGGGGCCGGACAGCGGAGCGACGGTCATCAGCCCGTCGATCCGCAGTCCCGGTGCGGCGGCAATGAGGTCCGCCAACTCCGCGAGCTGCTCCGGCGCCGCGCCTCCGCGGGCCCCGCGCTCCCCCGATTCGGCGTCGAGGGCGATCTGCACGAGGCAGCCGAGTTCCCGGCCGGCGCTCGAGGCGGCGGCCGAGAGGGCGGTCACGAGCCTGGGGCGGTCGACGGACTGCACCACATGCGCGTATCCCGCCACAGAACGGACTTTGTTCGTCTGCAACTGACCGACGAAGTGCCAGCTGAGCGGCAGATCCGCGCAGGCCGCGGCCTTGGGGGCGGCATCCTGGTCGCGATTTTCCGCAACATGACGGACACCCAGGTCCGCCAGCAGTCGTACGTCGCTCGCGGGATAGGTCTTGGTGACCACGATGAGCGTCACCTCGTCCCGCGCCCGGCCCGCCGCCGCGCAGGCGGACGAGATACGTTCCTCCACCCGCGCCAGGTTCTCGGCGAGCTCCGACTTACGATCCGTCATTCTTCTTTTCCCCCGGGGGTCCGGGGGGCGTCCCCCGGGAAGACTCTGTCAACCAGACATATCCGGCAAGCCGCCCGGTCACCCGGTCGCGGCGGTACGAGAAGTGGTCCCGCGACTCCAGTGTGCAGACCGGTGAGCGGCGGCTGTTCACCACCCCCGCCTCCGCGAGCTGCGCGTGCACTCCGGCGACCACGTCCACGGCCGGTGTCCCCCAGCTGGTCTCGGCCCGGGCGGCGGGCACCACTTCGGCCACCGCCTCCCGCATCTCGGCCGGCACCTCGTAGCAGTGTCCGCAGACCGCGGGTCCGGTACGGGCGACGATCCGCCCGGGCTCGGCCCCGAGGGAGACCATCGCCTCGACGGCCGCGGGCACCACCCCGGCGACCAGTCCGGGCCGGCCCGCGTGGGCGGCCCCCACGACCCCGGCGACGGGGTCGGCCAGCAGGACGGGCGTGCAGTCGGCGGTGAGCACCGCGAGGGCGAGCCCCCGACGGGCGGTCACCACCGCGTCCACCGCGGGGACCTCCGCGTCCGGGCCCCACGGCCCGTCCACCACGGCGACGTCGCGGCCGTGCACCTGGTTCATCCAGACCACCCGGTCCGGGGCGAGCCCCAGGGACCTCGCGGCCAGTGCCCGGTTCGCGAGAACGGCGGCCGGGTCGTCTCCGACCGCGCCGCCGAGGTTGAGCTCTTCGTACGGAACGGCGCTCACTCCGCCCCACCGGTCGGTGAAGGCGAAGTGGGCGCCGCCCACGTGGTGCTGCTCCGGTGTCACTTCAAGAAGTCCGGAACGTCCAGTTCCTCGGCCGGGCTGTCCTGGTACGGGCGGGCCGTCGGAACCTGCGGCGCGGGGGCCTGGGTCTCGACCGGGGCCGGCTCGACCGGGGCCGGGGGGTCCTCGCGCGGGGTGACCGTGCCGAGTCCGCCGAAGGCCGGGCGGGCCGGCTCGGCGGCGCGGACCGGAGCCGGGGCCGGCTCCTCGCGCTTGGTGGACGCCGCGCCGATGACGTTGTCCCGGCGTGCCGGGGGCTGTCCGCCGTCGAACCCGGCCGCGATGACGGTGACCCGCACCTCGTCGCCGAGCGCGTCGTCGATGACCGCACCGAAGATGATGTTCGCCTCGGGGTGCGCGGCCTCGCTCACCAGCTGCGCGGCCTCGTTGATCTCGAAGAGACCGAGGTCCGAGCCACCGGAGATGGAGAGCAGCACGCCCCGGGCGCCGTCGATGGACGCCTCCAGCAGCGGCGAGGAGATCGCCATCTCGGCCGCGGCCACCGCGCGGTCGTCGCCGCGGGCCGAGCCGATGCCCATCAGGGCCGAGCCGGCCTCGGACATCACGGACTTGACGTCGGCGAAGTCGAGGTTGATCAGACCCGGGGTGGTGATGAGGTCGGTGATGCCCTGGACGCCCGAGAGCAGGACCTGGTCGGCCGACTTGAAGGCGTCGAGCACGCTGACCTGGCGGTCCGAGATGGACAGCAGTCGGTCGTTGGGGATGACGATGAGGGTGTCGACCTCTTCGCGGAGCTCGGCGATGCCGTCCTCCGCCTGGTTCGCGCGGCGCCGCCCCTCGAAGGTGAACGGCCGGGTGACCACACCGATCGTCAGGGCGCCCAGCGAGCGCGCGATGTTGGCGACGACGGGTGCGCCGCCGGTGCCGGTGCCGCCGCCTTCACCGGCGGTGACGAAGACCATGTCGGCCCCCTTGAGGACCTCCTCGATCTCCTCGCGGTGGTCCTCTGCCGCCTTGCGGCCGACGGCCGGGTTGGCGCCGGCGCCGAGGCCCCGGGTGAGTTCACGGCCGACGTCGAGCTTGACGTCGGCGTCGCTCATCAACAGCGCCTGGGCGTCCGTGTTGATGGCGATGAACTCGACGCCCTTGAGACCGACCTCGATCATTCGGTTGATGGCATTGACACCACCGCCGCCGACACCGATGACCTTGATGACTGCGAGGTAGTTCTGCGGTGCTGCCACGTCGAAGGCCTCTCGCCTCGAGTTACGTGTCGCCGCCTCGCGGGCCTGCGTTGCGACGACTGATGCCGAAATAGGGACGGTCCGAACGCGCCGACCCGAACCCTCACCCTGAAGTTTAGGGTTAGGGGTGTGTCTGTTCCTTGGACTCTTCCGAACAGGACACTAAGTCGACAAGTAGCGCGTGTTCAACGAACACGCCGAACCTCCCGTTTTTCTTTTCACCCTATGTGATCACCCGTATCGCTGGCCAACCAGGGTGCGTCGTTGTTCGACCGGGAGTCAACTCCCGGACACCGCAGGGGCGGTGGGGACGCTCACGTCGAAGTGAGCGGCCTTGGGCGCGGCTTTCAGCAAAGCGGTCAGCGCACGCCCCTTCGCCTCGCTCTGTTCACCGCTCCCCCACGTCACGGAGCGGCCCCTGGACAGCTCCAGGACCACCGAATCGTAGGAACCCACCTTGACCTGCACGGTTTCCCTGGCGACCGGTTCCGGGAGGGCTCCGGCGACGAGAACGGCCTCGTGCAGGAGCCGTTCCTCGTCGAAGCGGCGGGCGCTCGGCGATCGTGCGGCGTTCAATTCCAGGACCGGAACGCCCTCGGGCGCTTTCGGAACCGTGTCGAATCGCACACCCGAAGCGTCCACTTCGACGAAGTCGGCGTCCTTTTTGATGAGCAGGACGGGTTTGCGTTCCGTCACTTTCAGCCCGATTCCATGCGGCCAGGACCGCACCACATCGACCGAATCGATGCGGGGCAGCCGGCCGCGGACGCGGCTCTCGATCTCGTCGGTGTCCACGCTCACCAGGGGCGCGCCGACGGGCACGGCCGCGGCCGAGAGGACCTGCTCGGGGGTGAGCACCTCCGTGCCGGCCGCCGTGACCTTCTCGACGCGGAGCCAGGAGGACCCGTAGAGCACCCAGGTCCCGCCCGCGACGAGGAGCACCGCGGCGGCCAGGGAGGCCAGCACGGGGCCCCGGCGCAGGCGTGCGCCGGGGCCCTGCGGGCCGGATCCCTTCACGGACTTGCCGGACTTGGGGGCCTTGGGCGGTTTGGGAGAGCCGGCGCCCTTGCGGGCGGGCCGGCCGGACCCGCCGGAACCCGGGGTCCCGCGCTCTGCGGTCGTCGCTCCGGCCACTCCTGTGCCTCCTGCGTCTGGGCTCCGCGTCAGCGGTTCCTGTGGGCTGCGATCGCCTCGTACACCATGCCGACCAGCAGCTCGTCGGCGTCCCGGCGGCCGAACTCACCGGCGGCGCGGGACATCTCGTACAGGCGGTGCGGGTCGGACAGCACCGGGAGGACCTGGCTGAGCACCCACTCGGGCGTCAGCTCCGCGTCGTCCACGAGGAGGCCGCCGCCGGCCTTGACCACCGGCTGGGCGTTGAGCCGCTGTTCGCCGTTGCCGATCGGCAGCGGGACGTAGGCGGCGGGGAGCCCGACGGCGGAGAGTTCGGCGACGGTCATCGCACCCGCGCGGCACAGCATCATGTCGGCGGCGGCGTACGCGAGATCCATCCGGTCCACGTACGGTACCGGCACATACGGCGGCATCCCGGGCATGTTGTCGACACGCGGCAGTTCGTTCTTCGGGCCGACGGCGTGCAGGATCTGGACGCCGGAGCGCTGCAGGGTCGGGGCGACCGCCTGGATCGTCTCGTTGAGGCGGCGTGCGCCCTGTGAGCCGCCGGAGACCAGCAGCGTCGGCAGGTTGGGGTCCAGGCCGAAGGCGGCGCGCGCCTCCGGGCGCATGGCGGCCCGGTCGAGGGTGGAGATGGAGCGGCGCAGCGGGATGCCCACGTAGCGGGCGCCGCGCAGCTTGCTGTCGGGGGTGGAGACCGCGACGGCGTGCGCGTACCGGGAGCCGATCTTATTGGCCAGTCCGGGCCGGGCGTTGGCCTCGTGGACGATGATCGGCACCCCGAGCCGCTTGGCCGCGAGGTAGCCGGGCAGGGCCACGTAGCCGCCGAAGCCGACGACGCAGTCCGCCTTGGTGCGGATGAGGATCTCCTCCGCGGCCTTGATGGTGCCGCGCAGCCGTCCGGGAACGGTGATCAGCTCCGGGGTCGGCTTGCGGGGCAGCGGCACGGCGGGGATCAGCCCGAGTTCGTAGCCGCGCTCCGGCACCAGGCGCGTTTCCAGTCCGCGCTCGGTGCCGAGGGCGGTGATGCCCACTGAAGGGTCCTGCCTGCGCAGGGCGTCCGCGAGGGCGAGCGCCGGCTCGATGTGGCCGGCGGTCCCCCCACCGGCGAGTACGACATGCACCGAAATTCACCGCTCTCCGGACGGACGCTTCTTGACGCGCCGTCTCATCGACTTCCATCTCACCCCGGTCCGCCACCAGCCGGTCTTCGGCTGTCGCATCGCGAGGGCCGCGCGCGCCGCCGGCTCCTCACGCGCGAAGGCGATGAGCAGTCCGACCGCGAACATGGTCGGCAGCAGGGCTGACCCTCCGTAGGAGAACAGCGGGAGCGGGACTCCGGCGATCGGCAGCAGGCCGAGCACCGCACCGATGTTGATCACGGCCTGGGCCGTGATCCAGGTGGTCACGCCTCCCGCGGCAAACCGTACGAAGGAATCCTCCGTGCGTCCGGCCACGCGGATACCCGCATAGCCTAGAGCCGCGAACAGGGCGAGCACCGACAGCGTCCCCGCGAGACCCAGTTCCTCCCCGGTGATGGCGAAGATGAAGTCGGTGTGGGCTTCGGGTAGTTGCCCCCATTTTTCCACACTTGCACCCAGCCCGGAACCGAACCATCCGCCCGAAGCGAGGGCGTAGATCCCATGGACGGCCTGCCAGCAAAGGTCGTTCTTGCCCGGGTCTGTCGCACCGAGGCATTCCAGCCGGTCCATCCGGTGCGGACTGGTCTTGATCAGCAGTGCGACGATCGCACCCGCGAAGGCCAGCACTCCGACGAACAGCCGCGTCGGGGCGCCCGCCAGCCAGAGCAGGCCGAACAGGATGGCACCGAGGATCATCGCGGTGCCCATGTCCCCGCCCAGCATGATCAGGCCGAGCAGCAGGAAGGCCACCGGGACCAGCGGCACCAGCAGGTGCTTCCACTGGCTCAGCAGCCCCTTGTCGCCCTTGCGCGCCAGCAGGTCGGCGCCCCACAGGATCAGTGCCAGCTTGCCGAACTCGCTGGGCTGCAACATGAACGGACCGCCAAGGGAGATCCAATTCTGGTTGCCGTTGATCGAGACCCCTATCCCGGGGACCTGGACCAGGACCATCAGGAAGAGCGTGCCGGCGAGCACCGGATAGGACAGAGCCCGGTGCAGCTTGACCGGCATCCGGGAGGCGACGAGCATCAGTCCGGTGCCGATGAGGGCCGCCAGGAACTGCTTCTTGAAGAAGTACGCGTCGCCGAGGCCGAGCTGGAGGGCCTTGATCATGGAGGCCGAGTACACCATCACCAGACCGAGCACGGTGATGAGCAGCGAACTGCCGAAAATCAGGTAATAGGCGGTGAGCGGGCGGTCCCAGGCCCTGCGCAACTGCCCCTGCGTACGCCGCAGGCCGGCCAGCGGCCCGCGCCCTGCGGGCCGCTTCACACGCACCAGGGGCCGTTTGCGGCCCTGCGCCTTCACGGCGGACGGCCGCCGCCCCGGCAGCATCTGCTTGGCCGGCATCTGTGATCTTCCCCTCCACTCGTACGAGGCGAGCAGCCGGCCGGAGGGAACCAGCCCCGGAGCCCCGGCCTAGACCGTGTCCGCAGCGCTCTCGGCGGCCAGTTCGCGCACTGCGTCGGCGAACGCGTCCCCACGCTTGTTGTAGTTCGCGAACATGTCCATCGAGGCACAGGCAGGCGCCAGCAGGACCGTGTCGCCGGGCTCGGCGAGCGCGGCCGCCTCCCGGACCGCTGCGAGCATCGCCCCAGTGTCGGTCCGGTCGAGGTCGACGACCGGGACCTCGGGGGCGTGTCGCGCCAGCGCCTCGGCGATGAGCGCCCGGTCGGCGCCGATCAGCACCACACCGCGCAGCCGCTTGGCCGACTTCTGCACGAGCTCGTCGAAGGTCGCGCCCTTGGCGAGACCTCCGGCGATCCACACGACCGGCTCGAAGGCGGCCAGCGAGGCCTCGGCCGCGTGCGTGTTGGTGGCCTTGGAGTCGTCGACGTACGTGACCCCGGCGACCTCGTCCACGCGCGCGACCCGGTGGGCGTCGGGGCGGAAGTTGCGCAGTCCGTCGCGGACCGCGCGCGGCTCCACGCCGAAGGCGCGGGCCAGGGCCGCGGCGGCGAGCGCGTTGGCGATGTTGTGCGGGGCCGGCGGATTGACGTCCGTGACCTCGGCGAGCTCCTGGGCGTTCTTCTGCCGGTTCTCGACGAAGGCGCGGTCGACGAGGATGCCGTCGACGACGCCGAGCATGGAGGGGCCGGGGGCGCCGAGGGTGAAGCCGATCGCCCGGCAGCCCTCTTCGACGTCGGCCTCGACCACGAGGTCCTCGGTGGCCTTGTCGGCGACGTTGTAGACGCAGGCCACCGTGTTGCCCTCGTAGATCCGGCCCTTGTCGGCGGCGTACGCCTCCATCGAGCCGTGCCAGTCGAGGTGGTCCGGGGCCAGGTTGAGGACGGCGCCCGAGTGGACGCGCAGCGAGGGCGCCCAGTGCAGCTGGTAGCTGGAGAGTTCGACGGCGAGCACGTCGTACTCCTGCTCGCCGAGCACCACGTCGATGATGGGCGTGCCGATGTTGCCGACGGCGGCGGTCCGCAGGCCGGCGGCCTTCAGGATCGACGCGAGCATCTGGGTGGTGGTGGTCTTGCCGTTCGTACCGGTGATGGCGAGCCAGGGCGCGGCGTTCTCACCGCGCAGCAGCCAGGCGATCTCCACGTCTCCGACCACGTCCACACCTGCGGCGGCGGCGGCCGCGAACAGCGGGCTGTCGGGCTTCCAGCCGGGAGAGGTGACGACCAGCTCGGTGCCCTCGGGGAGGGTCTCGGCGTCGGCGAGGCGTACGGAGATCCCCAGCTCGGCCAGTTCGGCGGCGCGGGCGCGGTGGCCCTCGCCGTCGCCGCCGTCGACGACGGTCACCACGGCGCCGAGGCCGGCCAGGGCGCGGGCGGCACTGATGCCGCTCACGCCGAGACCGGCCACGGTGATGTTCTTGCCCTGCCAGGAGGTCACTTGTCGGCTGCCCATCCCGCGTAGAAGAGACCGAGACCCACGATCACGCACATGCCCTGGATGATCCAGAAGCGGACCACCACAAGGACTTCGGACCACCCCTTGAGTTCGAAGTGGTGCTGCAGCGGGGCCATCCGGAAGACGCGCTTCCCGGTCATCTTGAAGGAGCCGACCTGGATGACGACCGACATGGTGATGAGGACGAAGAGGCCGCCGAGCAGGGCGATCAGGAACTCCGTGCGGGAGCAGATCGCGAGACCGGCGAGCGCGCCGCCGAGGGCCAGCGAGCCGGTGTCACCCATGAAGATCTTGGCGGGCGAGGTGTTCCACCACAGGAAGCCGAAGCAGGCGCCCATCAGGGCGGAGGCGACCACGGCGAGGTCGAGCGGGTCGCGCACCTCGAAGCAGGCGTTCGGGCTGGGCAGGGTCTGCGCGTTCACGCAGGACTCCTGGAACTGCCAGACCCCGATGAAGGTGTAGGCGCCGAAGACCATCACGGCGGCGCCGGTGGCGAGGCCGTCCAGACCGTCGGTCAGGTTCACGCCGTTGGACATCGCCAGGATCATGAAGAGCGCCCAGACGACGAACAGCACCGGGCCGATCGACCAGCCGAAGTCCGTCACGAACGACAGCTTGGTGGAGGCCGGGGTCAGCCCGCGCGAGTCCTTGAACTGGAGCGCGAGCACCGCGAAGGCGATGCCGACGATCAGCTGGCCGGACATCTTGGCCTTGGCCCGCAGACCGAGCGAACGCCGCTTGACGATCTTGATGTAGTCGTCCAGGTAGCCGACCAGGCCCATGCCCGCCATCAGGAAGAGCACGAGCAGGCCCGAGAAGCTCACCGCCTCACCGGTGATGACCTTCGTCAGGGCGTACGCGACGAGCGTCGCCAGGATGAAGGAGATACCGCCCATGGTGGGCGTCCCCTTCTTCCCCGCGTGGCCGCGCGGGCCGTCGTCGCGGATGAACTGGCCGTAGCCCTTGCGGGCCAGCAGCTTGATCAGCAGCGGGGTGCCGACAACGGTGAGGAACATGCCGATGACACCGGCGAACAGGATCTGCCTCATCGGCCGGCGACCTCGCCCTCGACAGTGCCCTCGAGCAGGGCCTGGGCCACCCGCTCCAGACCGGCCGACCTGGAAGCCTTCACCAGCACGACGTCACCCGGGCGCAGTTCACTGCGCAACAGGTCGACCGCCGCCTGCGCGTCGGACACGAGCACCGACTCCTCACCCCACGAACCCTCGTTATATGCGCCCAGTTGCAGCCAGGAGGCTTCCCTGCCCCCGACTGCGACGAGCTTGCTCACGTTGAGCCGGACGACAAGTCGCCCGACCGCGTCGTGCTCGGCGAGCGCGTCGTCCCCGAGCTCGGCCATCGGGCCGAGCACCGCCCACGTGCGTCCCCCGTTCGCCCTGCCGGCACCGCCCATCGCGGCGAGCGCGCGCAGTGCGGCCCGCATGGACTCGGGATTCGCGTTGTAGGCGTCGTTGACGATCGTCACACCGTCCGCGCGCTCGGTGACCTCCATCCGCCACCGGGACAGCGTGCCCGCCCCGGAGAGCGCCGTGGCGATCTCCTCGACGGACATGCCCAGTACATGGGCAACGGCGGCCGCGGCGAGCGCGTTCGACACGTGGTGCTCACCGTACAGCCGCAAGGTCACGTCACTGCACCCGGTCGGTGTTCGCAATGTGAAGGAAGCCTGCCCCCTGTCCGTCATGCGGACTTCGGTGGCCCGGATTTCGGCGTCCTCGGCCTCGCCGAACAGCACCGTACGGGCCTTCGTGCGCCCGGCCATGGCGCGAACCAGCAGGTCGTCGGCGTTGAGGACGGCGACACCGCCCTCCGCCTCGGCGGGCAGCGCCTCGACCAGCTCCCCCTTGGCCTGTGCGATCTGCTCCCGGCCGCCGAACTCGCCGATGTGCGCGGTGCCGACGTTGAGGACCAGGCCGATCCGCGGCGGGGTCAGCCCGGTGAGGTAGCGGATGTGGCCGATGCCGCGGGCGCCCATCTCCAGGACCAGGTGCTGCGTCTCCTCGGTGACGCGCAGCGTCGTGATCGGCAGGCCGATCTCGTTGTTGAGGTTCCCGGGGGTCCACACGGTCGGCGCGTGGTGCTGCAGGACCTGCGCGATGAGGTCCTTGGTGGAAGTCTTGCCGGCGGAGCCGGTGAGGGCGACGACGTCGGTGCCCAGGCGGGCGACGACGGCCCGGGCGAGCGCCCCGAGGGCGGCCACCACGTCGGGGACGACGATCGCCGGTACGCCCACGGGCCGGGTCGCGAGGACGCCCACGGCGCCGGCGGCCAGCGCGCGTTCGGCGTAGTCGTGGCCGTCGACCCGCTCGCCGACGAAGGCGGCGAACAGGCTGCCCGGCCGGACCTCGCGGGAGTCGTAGACCACGGGACCGGTGACCTGTACGGACGGATCCGGTATGTCGTGGGGCCGCCCGCCGGTGATGTCGGCGATCTCGGCGAGGGAAAGGGCGATCACTGGTTCACCTCGGCCTGTCGGACCGTAGTCGTTTGACCGGGCACGGCGGCCTGGTCGAGCACGGCCTGGTGCTCGATCGCGGCGCGGAGCACGGTGCGGTCGTCGAAGGGCCGTACGACACCGGCGGTGTCCTGGCCCTGCTCGTGGCCCTTGCCCGCCACCAGCACGGTGTCGCCGGGCCGGGCGCGCGCGACGGCGGCGGCGATGGCCGCGGCCCGGTCGGCGTCGACCAGGACGGTGCCCCGCTCGGCGGGCGGTACGGACACGGCGCCT
Source organism: Streptomyces sp. NBC_00207 (assembly GCF_045160965.1). Lineage (NCBI taxonomy): Bacteria > Bacillati > Actinomycetota > Actinomycetes > Kitasatosporales > Streptomycetaceae > Streptomyces > Streptomyces sp. NBC_00207. The sequence continues at coordinate 3,039,768 of NZ_CP130715.1, forward strand.
TCGAACATCGCGGCGAGGATCGCGAGCGGGTCCTCGGAGCGCGGGTTGTCAGAGGTCAGGACGGCCACGTCGGCGTACCGGGCGGCCGCGGCGCCCATCGGGGCGCGCTTGGTGGTGTCGCGGTCGCCGCCGCAGCCGAGGACGATGTGCAGCCTGCCCTCGGTGACCTCGCGCAGCGCGCGCAGGACCGATTCCACGGCGTCCGTCTTGTGCGCGTAGTCGACGACGGCGAGGTACGGCTGTCCCGCGTCCACCCGCTCCAGCCGACCGGGGACCCCGGGGACCGCGGCGACGCCGTCGGCGGCGGTCTGCGGGTCGAGGCCGGCGGCGGCGAGGGTGACGATCGCGGCGACGGTGTTGGCCACGTTGAACGGGCCGGGCAGCGGCGCGGCGGCGCGCACGCGCTGTCCTTCGGGGCCCAGCAGGGTCAGGGTGGAGCTCGCCGGCCCGAACACCACGTCCTCGGCGCGCCAGTCGGCGGCCGGGTCGCCGGCGGCGGAGAAGGTGACGACCGGGATCGTCGCCTCCTTGGCCAGGCGGCGGCCGTACTCGTCGTCGAAGTTGACCACGCCCAGGCGGGCCCGACGGGTGGTGAAGAGCCCCGCCTTGGCCTGGAAGTAGTCCTCCATGTCGGAGTGGAACTCCATGTGCTCCGGGCTCAGGTTGTTGAAGACGGCCACGTCGAAGACGCAGCCGTCGACCCGGCCGAGCACCAGGGCGTGGCTGGAGACCTCCATCGCCACGGCCTCGACGCCGCGCTCGCGCATGACCGCGAAGAGGGCCTGGAGGTCGGTGGCCTCGGGGGTGGTCCGCTCGGACTTGATGCGCTCGTCGCCGATGCGCATCTCGACGGTGCCGACCAGTCCGGTGCTGCGGCCCGCCGCGCGCAGACCGCCCTCGACGAGGTACGCCGTGGTGGTCTTGCCGGAGGTTCCGGTGATGCCGATCTGGAGCAGGTCGTCGCCGGGGCGGCCGTAGATCGCGGCGGCGAGCTCGCCCATCCGGCCGCGCGGGTCGTCGACCGCCAGGACCGGCAGGCCGGTCGCCGCGGCGCGCTCCGCCCCTGCGGGGTCGGTCAGCACGGCGGCGGCACCGAGGCCGGCGGCCTGGGCGGCGAAGTCGGCGCCGTGCGTCCTGGCTCCCGGCAGGGCCGCGTACAGGTCTCCGGGACGGACCGCACGGGAGTCGTGCGTGATCCCGGTGATCTGCGCCGCGGAGGGCGCCGGGATGCCCAGCAGGGTGGCCAGCTCGCCCAGAGGGGTCGGGCGGGCGGACAGGGGCCTGGGCGCTCCCGGCGGCGCTGCCGGGGCGTCTTTCTGGGTGGTTCTGGGCTGATCAGCGTGGGGCACGGCGGTGAGCGTACCGGGCGCGGCGGGCCGGTCGCGAAGTGAGGGCCCGGCCTCGGCGTCGGCAACCGGCTGGTTCCCGGGTTTCGGGGTGATCGTTGTCACTGATGGTGCCTCACGCTTTTCTGGCGGGCCGACCGGGCTGTGGGTCACGGACCGGGCTGCGGACTGGGCTGCGGGGCGGGCTGCGGGCCGGGTTCGTAGGTGACCGGCAGCCCGGCGGGGGAGGTTCCGGTGGGGGCGACCTGGAGGGTCTTGAGGGCGAACTCCATGACCTTCTTGTAGATGGGGCCGCAGATCTGGCCGCCGAAGTAGCTGCCCTTCGTGGGGTTCTGGATGGCGCAGTAGACGGTGATCCGCGGGTTGTCCGCGGGTGCGAAGCCGGCGAAGGAGGCGGTGTAGCCCTTGTAGCGGCCGGTGGCCGGATCCACCCGGTTGGAGGTGCCGGTCTTGCCGCCGACCCGGTAGCCGGGGATCTTCGCCTTGGTGCCGGTGCCCTCCTGGTCGTCGACGACGGATTCGAGCATCGCGGCGAGGGTCTTGGCGGTCTCCGAGCTGATCACGCGGTGCTGCTCGGGGGCCGGGGCCGGGGTGAAGCGGCCGTCGGGGCCCTTGGTGCCGCGCACCAGGGTCGGCTCGACCCGGATCCCGTCGTTGGCGATGGTCGAGTACACGGAGGCCGCCTGCATGGCGTTGAGGGACAGGCCCTGGCCGAAGGGGATCGTGTACTGCTGGGAGGTGGACCAGTCCTTGGGCTCGGCGAGGATGCCGCGGGACTCGCCGGGGTAGCCCAGCCCGGTGGGCCGGCCGATGCCGAACTTGGTCAGGTAGGAGTGCAGGACCTTGTTGGCCTCGGGCTGGGTGGGTCCGAGCTGGCCGGTGGCCAGGATCGTGCCGATGTTGGAGGACTTGGCGAGGACCCCGTTGAGGGTCAGGTACCAGGTCGGGTGGTCGATGTCGTCCTTGAACAGCCGGTCGCCGCGGTGCAGCCGGTTGGGGACCTCGACGCGGGTCTCGGGGGTGGCCTTCTTCTCCTCCAGCACGGCGGCCATCGACATCACCTTGGCGGTGGAGCCGGGCTCGTACACGTCCTGGAGTGCGGCGTTGCCCATGGCGGCGGAGCTGGCCCGGGTCAGGTCGTTGGGGTCGAAGCCGGGGGCGTTGGCCATGGCCAGCACCTCGCCGGTGCGGGTGTCCTGGACGATGACGTAGCCGCGGTCGGCCTCGGACTTCTGGACCTGCTCGGCGATGGCGCTCTGGGCCGCCCACTGGATGTCCCGGTCGATGGTCAGCGCGATGTCCTCGCCGGGGACGGCGGGCTTCTCGCTGGAACCGGCCGTGGGGACCTTGCGGCCGCCGGACTGGGCGTACGTGATCTCGCCGTCCTTGCCGGACAGCTTCTTGTCGAGGGAGGACTCCAGGCCGCCGCCGCCCTTGCCGTCGGCGTTGACGTAACCCAGTATCCCGGCGGCGAGGTCGCCGTTCGGGTACACGCGCTTGCTGCTGTCCTCCTTGAACACGCCGGCGAGGACGTTGGCGCCGGGGCCGTTGTTCTTCTTGTCGGCCGTCGCCTTGTCCCGGAAGACCCGCTGGAGGTCCTTGATCTGGTTCCAGACCTGGGGGGTCTGGCGCTGGGCGAGGATCACGTACCGGCTGTTCCTCGTGCTCAGCTTGGCGGTGAGCTCCTTGGCGTCCTTGCCGAGGATGGGCGCGAGGAGGGCGGCGGCCTGCGCGGGGGCGTCCGGGGCCTTGCTCTCCTGCGGGGTGAACATCTTCGGGTCGGCGGTGATGTCGTACGCGTCGACGCTGGTGGCGAGGGCCACGCCGCGGCGGTCGGTGATCTCGCCGCGCTCGGCGGCCAGCTTGACGCTGGTGTAGCGGTTCTTGGAGGCCTCGGCGGAGAAGGTCGAGGCGTCGACGGCCTGCACCTGGAGCAGCCGGACGACGAACGCGAGCATGACGAGGGTCAGGCCGACGCTGACGAGGCGGAGCCGGGGGCGGGGGCTGCCGAGGCGGATGGTGTGGGGCCGCCTGGCCGCCGCGGGCCTGCGGGTCGCCGGGCGCGAGGCCGGGCGGGCGGTGGCCCGGGCCCGGTCGCCCGGGCGGGGCGGCCTGGCCGGTCCCGGCACCCGCCGCCGAGGCGGCTCCTGCGGGCTCACGCGGCCACCGCCCCATACGCCGGCGAGGCCGAAAGACCCGGGGCTCCGCCCCGGACCCCGCTCCTCGAACGCCGGAGGGGCTGGATTCGTCCGGCGAGGCTGAATCTTTCAGCCCGTCCGGCGTTTGAGGACCGGGTCCGGTCAGAGCCCGGGGAACGGCGAAAGGGCGGGGTGGGGAAAGGCCCCGCAGGGCTGAGCCCCGCCACCGCGATACCGCCTGCCATCGGGGTCACGACGTCACCTTCCAGGGGTCTGGCTGGGCTGCTGCAAGGGCGGGGCCGGGGAGGCAGGCGCGGCCGACGCCGGGGGTGCGGCCGGCGGCGGGGTCGGGCTCGGGGAGGCCTCTGCCGGGGCGGCGGTGCCGGCGACCTTGCCGTCCGGGCCGATGAAGACGGGGCTGCCGCCCGGGACCAGCCCGAGCTCCTGCGCCCGGCGCTGCAGCGCGTCGGGCGCCGAGTAGGCGTCCACGTCCCGCTGGAGCGCCTGCTCCTCGTCGGTGAGCGCGGTGGTCTCCTTCTTCAGCCGGGTCAGCTGGAAGGAGCCCTCGTTCAGCGCCGAGTTCAGCAGCAGCAGGCTGATCAGACCGCCGCCGAGCAGCGCCACGACCAGCAGGACGAACGGCATCCGCGCGGCCTGCCCGCCGGGGCGGGGGCGGGCCGGGCGGCCGCCGAGCGCCCGGCCGAGCCGGGCCGCCTGGCCGCGGGTCAGCGTGGCGACCTTCCCGGCCTTGGTCACAGTCGCGCCTCCCGGATGCGTTCGACCCCGCGGAACCTCGCCGGGGCGGCCCGCCGGTTCTCGGCGATCTCCTCCTCGGTCGGCAGTTCCGCTCCGCGCGTGAGCAGCTTCAGCTTCGGCTGGTACTTCTCCGGTACGACGGGCAGCCCGGGCGGGGCCGTGGAGGCCGCGCCGGCCGCGAAGACCTGCTTGACCAGGCGGTCCTCCAGCGAGTGGTACGAGAGCACCGCGATCCGGCCGCCGACCGCGATCCGGTCCACCGCCGCCGGGATGGCCTTCTCCAGGCCGGAGAGCTCGCCGTTGACCTCGATGCGCAGGGCCTGGAAGGTCCGCTTCGCCGGGTTGCCGCCGGTTCGCTTGGCCGCCTGCGGCAGGGAGTCGCGGATCAGTTCCACGAGACGGGCGCTGTTGGTGAAGGGCTCCTTGTCCCGCTCCCGGACGATCGCGGACACGATGCGCTTGGCCTGCTTCTCCTCGCCGTACTGGCGCAGGATCCGGACGAGCTCGCCCGGCGCGTAGGTGTTCAGGACCTCGGCGGCGCTGATGCCGGTCGTCTGGTCCATGCGCATGTCCAGCGGCGCGTCCTGGGCGTACGCGAACCCGCGGTCGGCCTCGTCCAGCTGCATGGAGGAGACGCCGAGGTCGAAGAGGATGCCCTGGACGGCGGGGATGCCGAGCCCGTCGAGGACCTCGGCGAGGTCGGCGTAGATCGCGTGGACGAGGGTGGCCCGGTCGCCGAAGGGTGCGAGGCGTTCGCCGGAGAGCCGCAGGGCTTCCTTGTCGCGGTCGAGGCCGATGAGGTGGGCCTCGGGGAACCGGGTCAGCAGGGCCTCGCTGTGGCCGCCGAGGCCGAGGGTGCAGTCGACGACGACGGCCCCGGGCCTCTCCAGCGCCGGGGCCAACAGGTCCAGGCACCGCTGGAGCATCACCGGGACATGTCGGGACTCGCTAGTCAAAGCGCCCTCTCAGATAACGGCGCGGCAGGCATACGCCGCGCCGCGCACGCGGAGTGTTACCAGGGGGCCGGGCGGCCGGTCAGGGCCGGGCTCCGGCCGGTTCGCGTCACTTTAGTGCAACGGTCGCCGCGGTCAACGAACCGCCCCGCGCGCCGTGCACCGCTCTCGGACCCAACCGACAAAAGCCGTGAATCACCCGAACGGCCGCCTCGTACCCACCCCTGTGGGTTAGCTCACAACAAGGCGCGTTGGCGTTCTTTGTCCGCCCTCACCCGAGGCCTTTGCCTGCCGTGACCATTAACGTCGTAGCCATGACGACTTCCGCATCCCTGCCTGCAGAGTCCGCGTCCGAGGCATCCGTCGGCGGATCCGTCACCGACCGGCTGGTCGAGGCGAATCAGCGATACGCCTCGGAGTTCACCGACCCCGGGATGGACGCCCGCCCCGTGCTCCACGTCGCCGTCGTGGCCTGCATGGACGCCCGCCTCGACCTGCACAAGGCGCTCGGCCTGGAGCTCGGCGACTGTCACACGATCCGCAACGCCGGCGGCGTGGTCACGGACGACACCATCCGTTCCCTCACCATCAGCCAGCGCGCCCTCGGCACCCGCACGGTGATACTCATCCACCACACCGGCTGTGGTCTCGAAAGCCTGACCGAGGACTTCCGGCACGAGCTGGAGGACGAGGTCGGCCAGCGCCCGGCCTGGGCCGTCGAGGCCTTCCGCGACGTGGACCAGGACGTCCGCCAGTCCATGCAGCGGGTTCGCACCAACCCGTTCCTGCCCCACAAGGACGATGTGCGAGGCTTCGTCTTCGATGTGCACACCGGGCTCCTGCGGGAGATCGATCCCAGCTCTTGAGTGACACAAGGCCGTAACGCCGTCAAGAATGCGGGGTGGCACCACCCGGGATCCCCCGGGACCGGTGTCCGTGTTTCGGGGTGGGCCGGTCATGCGCCAAGGGCGTCGGCCCTGGAAAAGGGCCGAGGAGAACCAAGGTGACGACGTATGACGACCGAGCGAGCCTCGCGGATCTGACCAGCACGGCGGAGCGGGTGCGCCAGTCGGTCGAGAGCGTGATCGAGGGCAAGCCCGAGGTCGTACGCCTCGCGCTGACCGTACTGCTCGCCGAGGGGCACCTGCTGATCGAGGACGTCCCCGGCGTCGGCAAGACGATGCTCGCCAAGACGCTCGCCAAGTCCATCGACTGCTCGGTGCAGCGCATCCAGTTCACGCCGGACCTGCTGCCCTCCGACATCACCGGTGTCAGCATCTACGACCAGCAGCGCCGCGAGTTCGAGTTCAAGCCGGGCGCGATCTTCGCGCAGATCGTCATCGGCGACGAGATCAACCGCGCCTCGCCGAAGACCCAGTCCGCGCTGCTCGAGTCGATGGAGGAGCGCCAGGTCACCATCGACGGCACGACGTACACGCTGCCGAGCCCGTTCATGGTCGTCGCCACCCAGAACCCGGTGGAGATGGAGGGCACGTACCCGCTGCCCGAGGCCCAGCGCGACCGCTTCATGGCCCGCGTCTCCGTCGGCTACCCCAGCCCCGAGGCCGAGCTCCAGATGCTCGACGTGCACGGCGGGGTCTCCCCGCTCGACGACCTGACGTCCGTCGCGCACGCCCACGAGATCATCAAGCTCATCGAGGCCGTCCGCGAGGTGTACGTGGCCGAGCCCGTCCGGCGCTACGTCGTCGACCTGGTCGCCGCCACCCGCAGCCACCCCGACCTGCGGCTCGGCGCCTCGCCCCGCGCCACCCTGCACCTGCTGCGCGCCGTGAAGGCCTCCGCCGCGCTGGCCGGCCGGGACTACGTCCTGCCCGACGACGTCCAGGCCCTGGCCGCCCCGGTCCTCGCGCACCGGCTGCTGCCCACCGCGCAGGCCCAGCTGAACCGGCGCACCGCCGAGCAGGTCGTCCACGACATCCTGCAGCGCACCCCCGTCCCGGCCGCGCACGCCCGCGGCGAGATGCCGCCCGGCGCGGGCATCCGGGGCTTCTGATGAGCGCCGGTGCCCCGCGCGGCGCCGGCGGCCCGGGGGACGGCGGCGGGTTCCGCGCGTCGCTGTCCGGGCTGACCACCCGCGGCCGCTCGTTCGTGGCCGCCGGGATAGCCGCCGCCGCCTGCGCGTACGTCCTGGGCCAGGGCGAACTGCTCCGGGTCGGCCTGCTGCTCTCCGCCCTGCCGCTGATCTGCGTCTACGCCCTGCACCGCACCCGCTACCGGGTCTCCGGCAGCCGCCGGCTGAGCCCGGGACGGGTGCCCGCGGGCGCCGAGGCCCGGGTGCAGCTGCGCATGGACAACGTCTCCCGGCTGCCCACCGGCCTGCTGATGCTCCAGGACCGGGTGCCCTACGTACTGGGCCCGCGCCCCCGCTTCGTCCTGGACCGGGTCGAGCCCGGCGGGCGCCGCGAGGTGTCCTACCGGGTCCGCTCCGACCTGCGCGGCCGCTATCCGCTGGGCCCGCTCCAGCTGCGGCTGACCGACCCCTTCGGGCTGGTCGAGCTGACCCGCTCCTTCAGCACCTACGACACCCTCACCGTCATCCCGCGCACCGAGCCCCTGCCGCCGGTCCGGCTGACCGGCGAGTCCAACGGCTACGGCGACGGCAGCCGCCGCTCGCTGGCCCTGGCCGGTGACGACGACGTGATCCCGCGCGGCTACCGGCGCGGCGACGACCTGCGCCGGGTCCACTGGCGCTCCACGGCCCGCTACGGCGAGCTGATGGTCCGCCGCGAGGAGCAGCCGCAGCGCAGCCGGGCCACCGTCCTGCTCGACACCCGGCGCCTCGCCTTCGACGGCGCGGGCCCCGACTCCGCCTTCGAGTGGGCCGTCTCGGCGGCCGCCTCCAGCCTCGTGCACGTACTGGAGCAGGGCTTCTCGGTACGGCTGCTCACGGACACCGGCAACTCGGTGCCCGGCGACGGCGGGGGCGGTTTCTCCGCCGGCGGCCAGGAGTCCGCGGAGGCCGCCGGGCTGATGATGGACACCCTCGCCGTGATCGGGCACTCCGACGGCGCCGGCCTCTCACGGGCCTACGACGCGGTGCGCGGCGCCGGTGCCGGAAGCTTCGGCGGAGGCGGCGGGGACGGGCTCCTCATCGCCTTCCTCGGCGACCTGGACGACGTACAGACGGAACTGGTGGCCAGGATGCGCCAGCGCACCTCGGGTGCGGTGGCCTTCGTACTGGACTCCGAGGCCTGGGGCGGGCAGCCCGCACCCGGGCACGCCGTGGCCCCGCTGGAGGAGCGGCTGCGCAGGCTGCGCGACGCGGGCTGGACGGCACTGGCCGCCCCGCCCGGGGTCGCTTTCGGCGAGCTGTGGCGCCAGGCCGGCACCGCTCGCGTCGGTACGGGGACTTCCGGAGGCCGGGCATGAGCGGGCGGGCGAAACTGACGCTGTTCGCGGCACTCGCGACGCTGCTCACCTCGTGGTCGCTGGCCCCGCTGGTCGAGTCGCAGGCGTGGCTGCTGCAGGGGGCGCTGCTGCTGGCCGTCCAGAGCGCGGTGGGGGCCGGGGCCCGGCGGGTGCCGCTGGCGCGGTCGCTGACCGTGGCCGCGCAGCTGCTGGTGTCCCTGCTGCTGCTCGTCTTCCTCTTCGCCGGCAAGGGCGAGTCCACGGGGAGCGGGCCGCTGGCGTACCTGGTGGACGATTTCGGCTCGCTGTTCGGGCAGGGCGTCCGGGACGTGGGCGAGTACGCGATCCCGGCCCCGCTGACGGACGGCATCCGGCTGCTGCTGGTCTCCGGCATGCTGCTGATCGGGCTGCTCGTGGACACCCTGGCGGTGGCCCTGCGGACGGCCGCCGCGGCCGGGCTGCCGCTGCTCGCGCTGTACTCGGTGGCCGCGGGTCTGTCGGGCGGCGGGGATGCCTCCTGGCTCTCCTTCCTGCTGGCGGGCTGCGGGTACCTGCTGATGCTGCTGGCCGAGGGCCGCGACAAGCTCGCCCAGTGGGGCCGGGTCTTCGGCGCGGCCCCGCGCGCACGCGGCGCCGCCGACTCCGGTCTCACCACCGGTGCGGGCGGGCAGGCGACGGCCCCGGCGCGGTTCGGCCGGCGGATCGGCGCGATCGCCCTGGGCGTGGCGCTGGCGGTGCCGGCGGCACTGCCAGCGCTCGGCGGAGGGCTGCTGGGCGGCAATCAGGACGGCGGCGACAGCGGCAGCGGTACGGGCGGGACGATCTCGGCGGTCAACCCGCTGGTCTCCCTGCAGAGCAACCTGAACACGCAGGACAACCGCGTGATCCTCAAGTACCGGACGGAGAACCCGCAGCAGAGCGAGCAGTACCTGCGGATCGTCGCGCTGGACGAGTTCAACGGCGTGAAGTGGGAGGCCTCCGGGCGGGCCCTGAGCGACGTGCCGAAGCAGCTGCCTCCCCCGCCGGGGCTCGGCGACCAGGTCCGCGCGAGCGCGACGGAGGTGGCGACCACCATCTCCGCGGCGGACGGCTACATCCAGCGCTACCTCCCGATGCCGTATCCGGCGACGTCGGTGGACATCGAGGGGAAGTGGCGCTTCGAGCCGGCCGGCCGGACCCTGGTCGGGGACCAGCTGGGCCGGGACAGGTTCCAGAACGTCCAGGGCGCCCAGTACCTGGTGCGCAGTCTCCTGCTGAAGCCGACGGCGCAGCAGCTGCAGAAGGCCCCGGAGCCGGATCCGGAGATCCGCGCCGAGTACACGAAGGTGCCGGACAACCTGCCTCCGGTGGTCGCCGACCGGGCCCGCCAGGTGACGCAGGGGACGAAGGACGACTACTCGCGGGCGGTGAAGCTGCAGGACTACTTCGCCGTGAACGGTGGCTTCCGCTACAACACGAGGACGGCCTCGGGCACGGGCCCGCAAGCGGTGGCCCGGTTCCTCGACGACAAGGAAGGCTTCTGCATCCACTTCGCCTTCTCGATGGCGGCGATGTCCCGCACCCTGGGCATCCCGGCACGGGTGGCGGTGGGCTTCACGCCCGGTGAGAAGCAGTCGGACGGCAGCGTGAACGTGTCGATGCGGGACGCGCACGCCTGGCCGGAGCTGTACTTCGAGGGCGTGGGCTGGACCCGGTTCGAGCCGACGCCGCGGTCCGGGCTCAACGTGCCGGACTACTCCCGGCCGCAGACGCCGACGGCCCCGCAGCCGTCCGCGCCGGCGCCGCTGCCCTCGCAGAGCGCCGCGCAGCCGTCGGCGGCGCCGTCGGCGTCCGCCGAGTGCCCGCCCGAGCTGAAGAAGCTCGGCGAGTGCGCGGCGCCCGCGGCCGCGCAGGGCCCGACCCGCGGCGACGGGCCGTCGGTGACGACGGTCCTCGGCTGGGTGGCGGCCGTGCTCGCGGTCCTCGCCCTGCCGCTGCTGCCGCTGCTGTGGCGGAACCGGCTGCGGGCCCGCCGCCTGGGGACCGGGGAGGTCCTGACGGCGTGGCGGGAACTGGGCGATGCCGCCTGGGACGTGGGCGTGGTCCCCGACGAGGCACTGTCCCCGCGCCGGGCGGCGGGCCGGGTCGTGGACCTGGGCCGCCTGGACGCGGAGGCCGCGGCAGCGGTCCACCGGGTCGCGGGCGCGGTGGAACGGGCCCTGTACGCGCCGCCGGGCGCGGAGGTCTCGTACGCGGGGCTGGCGGACGACGTCCTGCTGACCCGCACGGGCCTGCTGGCCGCGGTGAGCCGTCCGGCCCGCCTGCGCGCCCTGCTCCTCCCCCGCTCGGCGACCCGCCTCGCCTGGTCGGCGTCGGCCCGCTGGTCCACGGTCGCCTCGGCGGTCTCGACGAGCCTCACGACCGCCCGCCGCCGCCTCCCCCTCCGGAACCGCGGCTGAAGTCCACGCCTCAAACGCCGGCGGGGCTGGAATAACCAGCCCCGCCGGCGTTTGAGGCGCAGGTTCGGGACGGGCCCCGGGCTTTGAGGGCTGCCGGGCGGCGCCCAGGAGGAGACGGCTGAACCCGCGGACACGAGAACGCGGCGAGGCTCGATCCCCCCGAGCCCCGCCGCGTTCGCGTACTGCATCACCGGGTTCGAATCCCCCGCCCGGTCACGGTGAGGAGGTACCCGGTCCGCTCCGCAGCCCCGTGTCGGCGGTGCGGACCGGGTCTCCTGTCCGTTGCTCCCAGTCTGGCGTCTGCGCAGGTGGGAGCCATCCGCGCGCGTACTCATTTCCGTGCCTAGGTACGGATACTCAGCCGCCGCGGCAGGCCCCACCAGTTGTACGGGCTGCCGCGCCCCCGCGGCACCGCCGACTGGGGGGTGGTCGCCGCGCCGGACGGGCTCAGCGGTTGCCGCTGACCCGGCCCCGCAGCAGCAGCGACAGCGCCGAGTGGACGTCGTCGAGGGACCGCTCGCTCTGGAAGGACTGCCAGTCCAGCGCGGCCACCAGCACCATCCCGACCATCGCGGCCGCGGTGAGCGGCACGTCGATCTCGGCGCTCAGCTCACCGCGCTCGACGCCTTCCCGCAGCACCTTCTCCACGACGGCCACGGCCTCCTGCCGGACCACCATCAGCGTGGACTGCCACGCCCGGTTGGTCCGCCACAGTTCGGCGACGTAGAGCTGGGTGAAGGCCGGGTAGCGGTCGATGAAGACGAGGCCGGCGCGGATCATCGCGTCGAGCGCCTCGACCCGGCTCCCGCCGCGCGCCTCCGTCTCCTCCGCCGCCGTCCGCAGCGAGGCCGTCAGCAGCCCGACCCCGTGCCGCAGCAGCTCCTCGAAGAGGTCGTTCTTGCTCGCGAAGTTGTAGTAGACGGTGCCCTTGGCGACGCCCGCCCGCTCGGCGATCTCATCGACGGTGGTCGCGGAGAAGCCCTGCTCCGCGATGAGGGTCACGGCCGCTTCGTAGAGCTTCTGCCGGGTGGCCTGCCGACGGCTCCCGCCGGTACCCGTACCGGTGCTGCTGCTGTCCATGGCGCTGATTGTCACAGGTCAACACGTCCCTACAGGCTCAGTTCCGGGTGCAGTCGGTCCATCGTCCACACCTGCTTGCCGCGGGCGGCGAGCGAGGTCAGGGCGAGGGCACCGACCGTGAAGGCCGCCAGGACCGCGAAGCCCTGCCACACCGGGCCGAGGTCGCCGCCGGTGATGAGGCGGCGCAGGCTCTCGACCACGTAGGACATCGGCAGGTAGGGGTGGACGGCGTTGAAGAAGTCCGGGCTGGTCTGCACGGGGTAGGTGCCGCCCGCCGAGGTCAGCTGGAGCATCAGGACGGCGAGGACGAGGATCCGCCCGGCCGCGCCGAACTTGGCGTTGAGCCACTGGATGATCGCCGCGAAGCAGGCGGTGACCAGCAGCAGGAACGCGATGGTGAGGGCCGGGTGGGCCATCTTCAGGCCGAGGCCCGGGGCCCAGTGGAGCACGGACATCAGCAGGCCGACCTGGGCGGCGCCGATCCCCACCACGGGCAGCCAGCCGGCGAGGGCGATCCGCCAGGGCGAGGCGCCCGCGGACAGGGCGCGCCGGTTCATGGGCGCGATCAGCATGTAGGCGACCATCGCGCCGACCCAGAGGGAGAGCGGGATGAAGTAGGGCGCGAAGCCGGTGCCGTAGTTGGGCGCCTTGTGCAGGGACTGGTTGGCGAGCCTGATCGGGTCGGCCATGACCTCGGTGCGGGCGTCGCGCTGCTGCTGGTCGTAGTCGGGGATCTTCCCGGCGCCGTCGTGGAGGCCGCCGGCGAGCTCGCCGGTGCCGTCGACGAGCTTGTACATGCCGCCGTCGAGGCGGTGGGCGCCGTCGCCGAGCTTGCCGACGCCGTCGGTGAGCTTGCCGGATCCGGTGGTGGCGGAGCCGAGGCCGGTGTGCAGCTGGGCCATGCCGGTGGCGACCTTGTGGGCGCCGGTGTTGAGGGCGTTGACCTTGGCCACGGCCGCGTCGAGGTCGCCCGCGAGCTGCGGGGCCTTGTCGGCGAGCTCGCGGGCCTTGTTCTCCAGGTCGGTCAGCTGGGTGCGGAGCTTGCCCACGTCCCCGCTCGCGTTCTTGGCCAGGGTGCTGACGTCACCGCTGAGTTCGGCGGCCTCGGCCGTGTCGTCCCGGACCCTCTTCAGGTCGGGGCAGGAGGCGAGGTGAGGTTCGCCGCCGGGGGTCACGCAGTGCTTGGTGTAGTAGGCGTCGGCGCCGGTGGAGGCCCGCTTGGCGACGGCCGCGGCGGCCGGGGCCTTCTCCACGAACTTGTCGAGGTGGTTGTTGACCACCTTCGCGCTGTCGGCGACCAGCTCGGCGGTGGCCGCGAGGCTCTTGGGGTCCTTGACGAAGGGACGGGCCTTGTCGGCCGCGCCGTTGACCTTGTCGGCGACGGCCTGGGTGCCGTTCGCGACGTCCCGCGTGCCGGTCTCCAGCTTGGCGGCGGCCGCGTTGAGCTTCTTCAGTCCGCTGTTGAGCTCGCCGCTCTTCTCCCCGGCGGTGTCGAGGCCGTCGGCGAGCTCCTTGGCGCCCTCCTGGGCCTTGCCCGCCCCGTCCTTGAGCTTGTCGGCTCCGTCGGCGGCCTCGGCGGTCTTGTCGTGCAGGTCGGAGAAGCTGACGAAGATCTTGTCGAGGAAACCGCGGGAGGCGTTGGTGGACGCCGCCGAGCGGACCTCGGAGAAGACGGAGCGCGAGATCGAGCCGACGACGTAGTTGTTGGAGTCGTTGGTGCGGACCTGGAGGGCGCCGGTGGCGGGGTCCTCGCCCGCGCTGGAGGCGATCTTCTCGCTGAAGTCGGCCGGCATGGTCAGGGTCAGGTAGTACGTACCGTCCTCCAGGCCCTTGGCCGCCTTCTCGGCGCTCACCTCCCGCCAGTCGAAGGTCTTGCTGTCGCGGAGCTTCTTGGTGAGCTCACCGCCCGCGTCCAGGCGCTTGCCGTCGACGGTCGCGCCCCGGTCGGAGTTGACGAGGGCGACGGGCACCTTGTCGAGGCGGTGGTACGGGTCCCAGAAGGACCAGAGGTACAGGGCTCCGTAGAGCAGCGGGAGCAGGAGCAGCGCGACGAGGGCAGCCCGGGGCAGCTTCCCCCGCCCGAACCGCTTCATCTCAAGCGCGGCCAGCTTCGGCGAGCGCATCGTCCTCCCCCTTCGTGTCGTCGTTCTCGGTGTCGGTGTCGGTGTCGGTTTCACCGGCGGTGTCGGTGTCACGGGCGGTGTCGCCGTCGTTCTCAGCGGCGGCGTCGGTGTCCGGGACGGCGTCCGGGCGGGCGTCCGCATCGGCATCCGTGTCCGCGTCGGGGGCGCTCTTCGCGGAGCTTCCCCAGGTGACCTTCCGGTCGGCGGCCCGCGGTGCGGCGCCGGGCGCCTCGGGCGCGTCGGGTGCGTCGGGTGCGTCCGGCTCCTCCGGGCCGGTCCGCAGGGCCACCGCGTCGGCCGGCGCCTCGCTGCACACCGCGAGGACGGTGGTCCCGCGGGCAGCGATCGAGCGGAGCAGGGCCCAGGCCTCGGTGCGCTCGGTGTCGGAGAGCTTGAGGTCGAGGTCGTCGAGGGCCAGCAGTCGCGGGGAGCCCAGCAGGGCGATGGCCACGGACAGCCGTACGGCCTCCAGGCGCTCCAGGTCCCGTACGGAGGTGCGCGCGCCCTTGGGCAGGGTGTCGAGGTCCAGTCCGGCGGCGGCCAGGGCCTCGTCGATCCGGGCCGCGGCGCGGGCGCGGCGCTCGGCGCGGGGCCGCAGCAGGGCGCGGACCGGGCCGTCGTAGCGGCGGTGGAGCAGGGCGCCCTCGCGCAGCTGTTCCGCGACGGTGAGGGCCTGGTCGAGGTCGTTGACCCCGGGGACGTGGCCGAGGGCGGCGATCCGGCGGACGGCGGCCATCCGCTTCGGCAGCCGGTGCCCGTCGATCTCGGCGTGGCCCTGGGTGGCCTTCATCCGTCCGGTGAGGGCCAGGAGCAGGCAGGTCCGGCCGCTGCCGGAGGGGCCTTCGACCGCGATGAGCGAGCCGGGCGCCGCGTCGATGCCGACTCCTCGGAAGACCCAGCCGCGCGGGCCCTTGAGTCCGAAGTCCTCGGCCTTGACGGCCGCGCCGTGCTGGCTGTCCACGCCGTCCCCCTTCTTTTGAACTGACCGGTCAGTTCAAAAACTATCACCCTCTTCCGCACCAGGTGTGCAGGAGGGGGCAGTTGTGTGGGATACGACCGCAAAAATGCAGGTCAGGGCGATTGTCAGTGGTGCCGGTCACGATGGAGGCAACGCATCGACAGGAGGTTCGTCATGGCCACACCGTCCCCGTCCCCTGTCCACCCCGTCCTGCGCAAGTCGGCGGCCGACCCGGCCGCGCTCGACCTGCTCGCCAAGGCCCGCAGCGGCCTGGCCGAGGCCGCCCTGCTGGCCCGGCCCAACGAGCGGTACGCCACCGCCCACCTCGCCGCCCTGCGCACCGCCGCGGCCGTGCTCGCCGCGCGCGGCCGGCCCGAGCCGGTGAACCCGCGGCGGCGGCCCCGGATCCGCAGCGCGTGGGAACTGCTGCCCGAGCTGGCGCCGGAGCTCGCCGAGTGGAGCGCGCTCTTCGCCTCGGGCGCGGCCCGCCGGGCCCGGGCCGAGGCGGGCATAGCGGACGCGGCGAGCGGCCGTGAGGCGGACGATCTGGTGCGGGCCGCCTCGATGTTCCTGCGCCTGGTGGAGCGGATGCTCGCCGTCCGGGCACCCGCCCCGAGCCCGCAGCAGGCCCTGCCGCAGCCGCGCCCGGAGCGTCCGGACGCGCGATGAGCTGCCCGGCTGCGGAAGGCCATAAGGTAGACCGGGGTGGGGCACGGACCGCTCACCCCTTCCCTACCGCGCCGAGGAGCCATCAGCCGTGTCGGACACTTCCCGCCCCCGTGCCTCCCTTCGCACCGCCGTGGTGTGGGAGGTCCTCAAGGAGGCGCTCGACCGCCGGGTGAAGGCGACCGGGCGGGACGTGCTGGACGTGCTCGACACCGGTGGCGGCACCGGCAAGTTCGCCGTGCCGGTGGCCCGTCTGGGCCACCGGGTCACCGTGGTCGACCCCAGCCCGAACGCGCTGTTCGGGCTGGAGCGCCGGGTGTCCGAGGCCGGCGTCGCCGACCTGGTCCGCGGCGTCCAGGGGGATGCCCAGGGCCTGTTGGACGTGGTCGAGCGGGACGCGTACGACGTGGTGCTCTGCCACGGCGTGCTGGAGTACGTGGACGACCCGGCCGAGGGCGTGGCCAATGCGGTCTCGGCGCTGCGCCCCGGTGGCGTGCTCAGCCTGCTGGCCGCCGGCCTCGGCGGGGCCGTGCTCGCCCGCGCGCTGGCCGGGCACTTCACGGAGGCCCGTACCGCCCTGACCGACCCGGCCGGCCGCTGGGGCTCCGGCGACCCGGTGCCGCGGCGCTTCACCGCCGAACAGCTCTCCGAGCTCGTCGGCGGGTCCGGCCTGGCCGTGGGCGCGGTCCACGGCGTGCGGATCTTCGCCGACCTCGTACCGGGGGTCCTGGTGGACACCGAGCCGGGCGCGGTGGAGGCGCTGCTGCGTCTGGAGGAGGCCGCGGCGGAGCTGCCCGCCTTCCACGCGGTCGCCACACAACTGCACGTCCTCGGCCAGAAGCACGCCTGAACTGCGCTCTTCCACGGACGGAGTCGGCCGCACACCCTGTGAACCGGCGGTCGGCCCCGTATGATCGAGTGCAGTGACCGGCATGGTGGACGGACCATTGGGGAATAACGGCCTCAGTGACCGCTCCCGCGGCGGTACGGTTTTCGAGCAGTGGTTTTACCGCTGTGTCTTTTCTGGGCTGTGTCTTTTTGGAACGTGGCGTAGAGGGCGGGTGTCACGGGGGCGATTCCCCGCCTATCCTGAAGGGGACCCCTGGTCGCTACCCCCCGCGACCGACGGATGAGGAGGACTCCCGTGCCGCTCTCGGAGCACGAGCAGCGAATGCTCGAGCAGATGGAGCGAGCGCTGTACGCCGAAGATCCCAAGTTCGCGACAGCGCTTGAGGGAAGCGGACTGCGTACGTACACCCGGCGACGGGTCTACACGGCAGTCGCAGGCATTGTGGTGGGTATCGCGCTCCTCATGACCGGTGTGATCATTCCGAACGTGCTCTGGATCAGCGTGGTGGGATTCCTCGTCATGCTGGGATGTACGGTCCTGGTGGTCACCGGTTGGCGCAAGGCACCCAAGCCTGGCGAGCAGCCCGTCTCCGGAAGTACAGGCGGTTCGGCCCATGGCCGGAACCGGCAGCGTCGGTCGATGATGACCCGCATCGAGGAACGGTGGCAGCGCCGCCGTGACGAACAGGGGCAGTAGCCCCCGAACAGTGTGAGTGAGGGGACGGCCGCCGCCGGGCGACCGTCCCCTCGCTGTTCTGTCCCGGTTCTGTCTCCGTGTCCGCGTTCTGTCCGTCGCATCGGCACCCGTGCGACATGATGATCCAATGAGTGTGCTCCCCCTGGTCTTCACCAGCGGCTGGGCCAGCGGGATCAACGCCTACGCCGTGGTCCTCCTGCTCGGCATCTTCGGCCGGACCGGCCTGAGCGACGAGGTCCCTGCGTCCTTGCAGCGCACGGACGTGCTGATCGTCGCCGCGGTGCTGTTCCTCTGCGAGGCGGTCGCCGACAAGGTCCCGTACGTCGACTCGATATGGGACGCCGTCCACACCGTGATCCGCCCGCTCGCCGGCGCGGTGATCGGTGCGCTGCTGGCCGGGCAGAGCGGCTCGCTCTCCGACATCACCGCCGGCGCGATCGGCGGCTCCACGGCGCTGGCCAGCCATTTCGTCAAAGCCGGCACCCGGATGGCGATCAACACCTCGCCCGAGCCGTTCACCAACGTGGGCATGAGCATCGCCGAGGACCTCGGCGTGGCCGGCCTCATCACCTTCGCCATATTCAACCCGGAGGCCGCCGCGGTCATCGCGGCCGTCCTGCTGGCCGCGGGTCTGGCCATACTCGTCTTCCTCTGGAGCCGGATCCGCCGCTTCCTGCGCCGCCGTGCCCAGCGCCGCGAGGAGAAGCGGCTGGCCACCGAGGCCCGCGAGGCCACCGGGGCCCCGCCCCTGTGACCACGACCGGCCCGAGGGGGTCGATAGGCTCGGCCGCATGGCACGAATTGCGGTGATCGGCGCCGGGATGGGCGCGATGGCGACGGCGGCCCGGCTGGCCGTGGCAGGACATCAGGTGGCGGTGTACGAGCGCGGGGCGACCTACGGCGGCGCCGTCGGCCGGTACGAGCGCGAGGGCTTCGCCTTCGACACCGGGCCCGGGCTGCTCCACCTGCCGGCCGTCTACCGCGACCTGTTCGTGAAGACCGGCAAGCGGCCGCTGGAGGACTGCGTCGACCTGGTCCAGGTGGACCCCGCCGTCCGGCACGTCCTCCCCCACCACGGCATCGACGTCACCCTGCCGGGCGCCTCGCACGGCGGGGTCGCGGCCGCTCTCGACACCGCCTTCGGCCAGGGCGCGGGCGAGCGCTGGAACGCCCTGCTGGGCCGCGCCCGGGACGCCTGGGACGCCACCCGCCGCCCGCTGCTGGAGGAGCCGCTGCACGACGGGGCCCGGCAGGCGCTGGGCGGCGACCCGTACCCGGCCCTGCGCCGCAGCGGCCTGTTCCGCCGCCGGCCGCCGACCCTCGCCGAGGTGGCCGACCGGGAGCTGGGCGGCGCTCTCGCCGAGCTGCTGACCGGCCTCGTGCGCACCTACGGGATCGACCCCGCCACCGCGCCCGGTTCGGCCACCGTGCTCCCGTACATGGAGCAGACCTTCGGCAGCTGGTACGTGCGCGGGGGCATGCGCGCCCTGGCCACCGCCGTGTACGAGCGCTGCCTGGAGCGGAAGGTCGTCTTCACGTTCGGGGCGGACGTGCGCGAGGTCCTGGTCCGCGACGGCCGCGCGGCCGGGCTGCTGCTGGCCGATGGCAGTGAGGTGGCCGCCGACCACGTGGTGTGCGCGATCGACCCCCGGCAGCTGCCCGCCGGCTCGCTGCGGTGGCCGTCGGACGCGGTCCCCGCGCGCGGTGCGGACGTGCCCGGCCGGATCACGCTGCTGCTCGCGCTGCGCGGCGCGCGCCCCGGCACGGCCGTCCACCGCACGCTGGTGCACGCCCCGGGGGCGCAGGTCACCGTGTTGCGCCCGGACGACCCCGCCGGCCGGCCCGACGCGGAGCACGAGGCGGTCACCGTGAGCGCCGTGTACGGGCCCGGGACCTCGGAGCCCGCGGAGCTGCTGAACCTCGCGGAGAAGGCCGTCCAGGGGCTGCGGGAGCGGCTGTTGTGGCAGGAGGTGCGCACCCCTGCCGATGTGGAGGCGGCGACCGGTGCACAGGGGGGTGCGGTGCCGCCGCCCGCCCTCGCGGGGGCCGGCGGCCGGCTGCTCCACCCGGCCAACACCACGGCCGTGCCCGGGCTCTACCTGGCGGGGGGCTGGGCGCACCCCGGCGGCGGGCTGCCGCACGCCGGGATGACCGGGGCCCTGGTGGCCGGGCTGATCGTGGAGGGCGCGGAGTTCCGCGGCTCGCAGTGAGACGTCAGTAGCGGTATTGCTCGTACCCGCCCTGCTGGGGGTACGGGTACTGCTGCTGTTGCGGCTCGCCCTGGTCCTCCATCGGGTAGGACTGGCCGGCCCCGTCGGTGGACCGCTGCTGCGGGACCCAGACGCCGCCGGGCGGGGTGTCCGTGGAGTACTGCTGCTGTCCGTAGTCGGCGTACGGGGTGTAGTCGTACGGCTGGGGCGGGACGACGCCGCCGCCGGTGCCGATGTACGGGTCCGAGTAGGCGGCGTAGACCTGCTGCTGGTCGCCCGTCGGGTAGCCGCCCGAGTAGTCGTAGCCGCCCTGGTTCTGCTGGTCGTAGTACGCCGCGTACTGGTGGGCGTCCTGCTCGGCCGTGGTGAACGGCGAGGCGAAGGCCGCCGTCCGGTCGGCCTCGGGCGCGAGGCTCTGTATCCCGTAGGACCCGGTGTCCTCGGGTACCGGCTCCGGGCTGTAGACCACCGGGGGCGCCTCGCGGAACGGCCGCTCCTCGGCGGCCCCGTTCCCGGCGGCGTCTGCGTCCTCGTACTGCAGCGCGGTGACCTGGAGGGCCGGCTCCTGCTTGGTGCCCGCGGCCCGGCGCCGTCTGGACTGCCGTACGGGCTCCCCGCCACGGCGCAGCGCCCAGCCGGCGACGAAGCCCTTGCGGAAGGAGAGCGTCACCAGGGTCTGGCCCAGGGCGAACGCCGCGGCGCCGGCCCCGATGACCGGAACCGACGGCAGCACCACCCCGGCGACCACGCCGAGGAATCCCGCGAAGGCGAGCAGGCGCCAGCGGAGCCGGGCCTTGTACTGCATCAGGACCTCGGCAAGCAGCCACAGCGCGACGAAACCGAACGCGATGTAGAGGACCGTCATTCCCATGCATGGCCCCTCTCGGTACGGCCGCCGGCGCGGGAACGGGAGGCGGCCGCTCAGGCCCGCTGGTGCAGGCCCAGGTTCTCGTAGATTTCGAGAGTCGCCGTGGAATTGTTCAGCGTGATGAAGTGCAGCCCCGGGACACCCTCGGACAGCAGCCGCGCGCAGAACTCCGTGGCGAACTCGATGCCAATGGAGCGTACAGCGGCCGGATCGTCCTTGACGGCGAGCATGCGCTCTTTCACGTCCGCGGGGAAGACTGCGTTGCTGAGTTGGGGCAGCCGGTCGAGCTGCTTGATCGCCACAACAGGCATGACCTCGGGGATGATCGGGGTCTCGCAGCCCGCCTTCTCGACGCTGTCGCGCAGCCTCAGATAATTCTCCGGATCGAAGAACATCTGGGTGATCGCATAGTCGGCGCCCGCGCGGCACTTGTCCACGAAGTGCCGGATGTCCGTGTCCCAGTCCGACGAACGCGGGTGCATCTCGGGGAAGGCCGCGACGCCGACGCAGAAGTCGCCGGACTCCTTGACGAGGCGGACCAGGTCGGCGGCGTAGTGCACGCCCTCGGGGTGCGCCACCCACTCGCCCATCGGGTCGCCCGGCGGGTCTCCGCGCACGACGAGCATGTTCCGGATCCCCGCGTCGGCGAACTGCCCGATGACGTTGCGCAGCTCGGCGACCGAGTGGTCCACGGCGGTGAGGTGCGCGACGGGGGTCAGGGTGGTGTCCGCGGCGATCTCCTGGGTGGCCTTGACGGTGCCGCCGCGGGTGGAGCCGCCGGCTCCGTAGGTCACGGACACGAAGCTGGGGGATACCGCCTCGACCCGGCGCAGGGCATTCCAGAGGTTGCGTTCGCCCTTCTCCGTCTTCGGGGCCCAGAACTCGAAGGAGTACGAGCGCCCGGACGCGAGGAGGTCGCGGACCGTGTGTGCACGGTCCGACCAGGTGGAAGCGGTACCAGAGGCCATGTGGGCAGGTTAGACGCGGCCGGCCGGTCGCCGAAGCGCCGTCCGCCTTTTGGACACGTTTTTGGACACTTGAGGACGAGCCCCTGGTCAAGCAGGGGATGAACCGGTAAAGGGGGCGCGCTGCCCTCTGTCCGGGCGGACAGGACTCAGCCGAGCCGGGCCCGGACGCGCTTGGCGAGTTCCGCAGCGGCCGCACCGGGGTCGGTGGCCTCGGTGAGGGCGCGGACGACCACGACGCGGGTGGCGCCGGCGTCCAGCACCTCGTCCAGGTTCGTGCTGTCGATGCCGCCGATGGCGAACCAGGGCCGGTCCTGCTCCAGCGAGGCCGCGTACCGGACCAGCCCCAGGCCGGGGGCGTGGCGGCCGGGCTTGGTGGGGGTGGGCCAGCAGGGGCCGGTGCAGAAGTAGTCCACGCCGGGCTCGGCGACGGCGGCGTCGACCTCGTCCTCCGCGTGGCAGGAGCGGCCGATCAGCACGCGCTCGCCGAGGATGGCGCGGGCCGCGGGGACGGGGATGTCGCCCTGGCCGAGGTGGAGGACGTCGGAGCCGATGGCGTGGGCGACGTCGGCGCGGTCGTTCACCGCGAGGAGCTTGCCGTGGCGGCGTGCGGCCTCGGCGAACACCTGGAGGTGTTCGAGCTCCTCCCCCGCCTCCATGCCCTTGTCCCGGAGCTGGACGATGTCCACGCCTCCGGCCAGGACGGCGTCGAGGAACTCGGGGAGGTCACCCTGCCGCTTGCGGGCGTCCGTGCAGAGGTAGAGCCGGGCGTCGGACAGCTGCATGGGTGAACCCCCCGTGGTGGAGGCGGTGTACGGGCGCGGGGCCCGTACACCGCGGTGGAGCGAACTGCGGATCAGGTCAGAGGGCGAGCGCCTGAGCGCGGCGCTTCACCTCCGTGCCGCGATTCTCGCTCAGCGCCTGCACGGGAGTGCCGGGCAGGGTCGGATCCTCGGTGAAGAGCCACTCCAGGATCTCCTCGTCGGTGAAGCGGTCGTCGCGCAGTACGGTCAGCAGACCGACCAGGCCCTTGACGACCTTGTCGCCGTCGATGAAGGGAGCCGGCACCTGCAGGGAACGGTTCTCGCCCCGGCGGACGGCGATGAGCTGCCCTTCCTTGACCATCTGGCGGACCCGGGTCACCTCGATGTTCAGCATCTCCGCGATGTCGGGGAGGTACAGCCACGAGGGGACAAGGGCATCGATCTTTGCGTCAATCTCGGTCACGGACACAAGCCTGCCATCTCGGCTCCGCCGCCGGTACCTGAGCAGCCCCGTCCGGGTCGCGGCCCGGACCGGGCCCCGCCCGGGACCCCGCGCCGCAAAGGCCGGCGGGGCTGGTTTTCAGCCCCGCCGGCGTCAGGCCGAGGCCGACTTCAGCGGGGTCGCGGGGTCGGTGACCTTGGCGGGGTCCAGAGGGACCGCCGTCTCGATCAGGCGGCGGCCCTGTGCCACGTCGCGGGGGCGGCCCACCGCCAGGACCGCGACCAGCGCGCCGCCCCGCAGCCAGCACACCGACCAGGCCGGTCCGGCCGGGTCTCCGCGCCAGAGCAGGGTGTCGGCCCCGCCGTGGTGTCCGGCGTACTGCACGAACCGGCCGAACTGCTCCGACCAGAAGTACGGCACCGGGTCGTACACCCGGGCCGGCTCCCCGGCGCCGGCGCCGGCCAGGATGTTCGCCGCCACCGTCCGCGGCCCCTGGAGCGCGTTGTCCCAGTGGTGCACGAGCAGCCGCTTCCCGTACCGCCCGGAGGGGAAGGAGGCGCAGTCTCCGACCGCGTACACGCCGGGCAGGGAGGTGCGCAGGTACGCGTCGGCGGTGACCGAGCCGTCGGTGCCCAGTTCCACACCGGTCCCGGCCAGCCATCCCGTGGCGGGGCGCGCGCCGATGCCCACGACGACCGCGCCGGCCGGCAGGGCGCGCCCGTCCGCGAGCAGGACCCGGCCCTCCTCGATCCCGGCGACCTTCGCGCCGGTGATCAGCCCGGCGCCCGCCTCCTCGTACCAGCGCGCCATCGGTTCGGCGACCTCGGCGGGCAGTGCCCCCGCCAGCACCCGGTCCGCCGCCTCGACCACGGTCACCGCGCAGCCCGCCTCGCGGGCCGCGGTGGCGAACTCGGCGCCGATCCAGCCCGCCCCGACGACCACCGTCGAGGGCGCGGCCGCCAGGACCGGGCGCAGCCGCGCCGCGTCGTCCAGCGTGCGCAGCAGGTGGACGCCCGGGACGCCCTCGGTGCCGGCGAGGGTCAGCGGCTCGGCGCCGGTCGCCAGGACGAGGACCTCGTACGGGACCGGGCCGGCCTCGGTGTCCAGCTCGCGGTCGGCGGCCCGGAGCCCGGTGACCTCCGTCCCGAGCCGCAGCTCGATGCCGAGCCCCTCGAAGTCCACGTCGAAGGCGGAGTCCTCGGCCTTGCCGAGCAGGACCGCCTTGGACAGCGGGGGCCGGTCGTAGGGCTGGTGGGGTTCGGCGCCCAGGAGGGTCAGGGGGCCGGCGAATCCCTGCTCGCGCAGGGCGACCGCGGTCTGCACCCCGGCCATTCCGGCGCCGACGATCACGACGCCGCGCTCTTTGTGTTCCGTCTGCTCGCTCACCCGGCCACCCTAATCATCTGACGCTCCGTCAGGAATAGGTGCCGCCTTACCGGCCGTCCGGGGCCGGGATAGTCTGGCCACCGTACCTATCGCGGGAGTCCGGCGCACCGGGCTGAGAGGGAGGCTGGCCGGCCTCCGACCGTACGAACCTGATCCGGGTCATGCCGGCGAAGGGAGGGGCTGGACGCCCATGCACTCATCTCGGAAGGGATCCGACGTCCTCGTCATCGGGGGCGGGATCATCGGTCTGGTCACCGCCTGGCGGGCCGCGGCGCGCGGGATGCGCACCGTACTCGCCGACCCGGCACCCGGCGGCGGCGCCGCCCAGGTTGCGGCCGGCATGCTCGCCCCCGTCACCGAACTGCACTTCGGCGAGGAAGCCCTCCTGGGCCTCGGCCTTGCCTCCGCCGCACGCTATCCGGAGTTCGCCGCCGAGCTCGCCGACGCGAGCGGCGGCATGGACATCGGCTTCCGCGCCTGCGGCACCCTCGCCGTCGCCCTCGACTCCGACGACCGGCTCCACCTGCGGGAACTGCACGCGCTGCAGCGCCGCTGCGGCCTGGAGTCCGAGTGGCTCACCGGCCGCGAGTGCCGCCGCCTGGAGCCCATGCTCGCCCCGGGCGTGCGCGGCGGCCTGCGCGTGGACGGCGACCACCAGGTCGACCCGCGCCGGCTCGCGGCCGCCCTGCTGGCCGCCTGCGAGCGGGCCGGCGTGATCATCCACCGGGCCGCCGTGGAACGGCTCCTGGTCACCGCCGACCGGGCGGCCGGGGCCGCACTCGACGACGGTACGGAGCTGCGCGCCGCCCAGGTGGTCCTGGCGGCGGGCTCGCTCAGCGGCAGGCTGGCGGGCGTACCGCCGGAGGTGCTGCCTCCCGTACGGCCGGTCAAGGGCCAGGTCCTGCGCCTGTCCGTGCCCCCGGCCTACGCGCCGTTCCTGTCCCGGACCGTCCGGGCGGTCGTCCGCGGCAGCCACGTCTACCTGGTGCCGCGCGAGAACGGCGAACTCGTCGTCGGCGCCACCAGCGAGGAACTCGGCTGGGACACCACGGTCACCGCGGGCGGGGTCTACGAACTCCTGCGCGACGCCCACGAACTGGTCCCCGGCATCACCGAACTCCCCCTCACCGAGACCCGTGCGGGGCTGCGCCCCGGCTCGCCCGACAACGCCCCGCTGCTCGGCCCGACCGACCTGCCGGGCCTGCACCTGGCCACCGGGCACTACCGCAACGGGGTGCTGCTGACCCCGCTCACCGGCGAGGTGCTCGCCGAGCTGCTGGCCACCGGCGAAGTGCCGGAAATCGCGCGCCCCTTCACCCCCCGCCGGTTCTCCGCCGCACGTCAGGAGTCGTACGCATGAACCTCCCCGCCTCCGTCTCCCTCTCCGTCAACGGCGAGCCGCGCGAGGTCGCGGCCGGCACCACGCTCGACAGCGTGGTCGCGACCCTGACCACGGCCCCCTCCGGCGTCGCCGCCGCGCTCAACGAGACCGTGGTCCCGCGCGGTCAGTGGCCGGCCACGCCGGTGGGCGACGGCGACCGGGTCGAAATCCTCACCGCGGTCCAGGGGGGCTGAGCGCCATGGCGGACGACCTCTTCACCCTCGGCGGCCGGACCTTCTCCTCCCGCCTGATCATGGGCACGGGCGGGGCCCCGAGCCTGGACGTGCTGGAACGCTCGCTGGTCGCGTCCGGCACCGAACTCACGACGGTCGCGATGCGGCGCCTCGACCCCACGGTCCAGGGCTCCGTCCTCTCCGTCCTGACCAAGCTCGGCATCGCGGTCCTGCCCAACACGGCGGGCTGCTTCACGGCCGGCGAGGCCGTGCTCACGGCCCGGCTGGCCCGGGAGGCGCTGGGCACGGACTGGATCAAGCTGGAGGTGGTCGCGGACGAGCGGACCCTCCTGCCCGACGGCGTCGAGCTGCTGGACGCCGCCGAGATCCTCGTGGACGAGGGCTTCACAGTCCTCCCCTACACGAACGACGACCCGGTGCTCGCGCGGAAGCTGGAGGACGTGGGCTGCGCGGCGATCATGCCGCTGGGGTCGCCCATCGGCTCGGGCATGGGCATCCGCAACCCGCACAACTTCGAGCTGATCACGGAGCGGGCTTCGGTGCCGGTCATCCTGGACGCGGGCGCGGGCACGGCGTCGGACGCCGCCCTCGCCATGGAACTGGGCTGCGCGGCGGTGATGCTGGCCTCGGCGGTGACGCGGGCGCAGGAGCCGGTCCTGATGGCGTCCGCCATGCGGGACGCCGTCTCGGCGGGGCGGCTCGCCTTTCGCGCGGGGCGCATCCCGCAGCGCCGCTTCGCCGAAGCCTCCTCTCCTGCGGAGGGCCGCGCCGCCCTGGACCCCGAACGCCCGGCGTTCTGACCGCGGGTCTCCCGCTGGGGCTCCGCCCCAGACCCCCTACGGCGCTCCGCGCCCGCGCCTCAAACGCCGGCGGGGCTGCATGTCGGCCCCGCCGGCGTTTGGGGCGCGGGGCCTGGGGCGGAAGCCCCTGGAGCGTGGCCGCGGGCGGCCCGGACGTCACAGCTGCGCTGCAAGGCGGACCACCCAGGCGGGGCCGGCGCGACGCCCCAATAGAATCGCGGCGTGGATACGACCCTGGATGACCCCCTCGTCGGGCGCGTGCTCGACGGCCGCTACCGCGTCGACGCCCGCATCGCGGCCGGCGGCATGGCCACGGTCTACCGGGCCGTCGACACCCGCCTCGACCGGGTGCTCGCCCTGAAGGTGATGCACCCGGCCCTCGCCGCCGACGCCGCCTTCGTGGAGCGGTTCATCCGCGAGGCGAAGTCCGTGGCCCGGCTCGCGCACCCCAACGTGGTGGCCGTCTTCGACCAGGGCACGGACGGGCCGTACGTCTACCTCGCGATGGAGTACGTCTCCGGCTGCACCCTGCGCGACGTGCTCCGCGAGCGCGGCGCGCTCCAGCCGCGGGCCGCCCTCGACATCCTCGAACCCGTGCTCGCCGCCCTCGGCGCCGCCCACCGGGCCGGCTTCGTCCACCGCGACATGAAGCCCGAGAACGTCCTGATCGGCGACGACGGCCGGGTCAAGGTGGCGGACTTCGGGCTGGTCCGGTCCGTGGACTCGGTCACCAACACCACGGGCTCCGTCCTCGGCACCGTCTCCTACCTGGCGCCCGAGCAGATCGAGAACGGCGTCGCCGACACCCGCGTGGACGTCTACGCCTGCGGTGTCGTCCTCTACGAGATGCTCACCGGCTCCAAGCCCCACCTCGGCGGCACCGCCGCGCAGGTCCTCTACCAGCACCTCCACGAGGACGTCCCGCCTCCTTCCGCCACGGTCCCGGGGCTCCCCGTCGGGCTCGACGAGCTGGTCGCGCAGGCCACCGCCCGCAACGCCGACCTGCGCCCCTACGACGCCGCCGCGCTGCTCGGCCTCGCCCGCGAGGCCCGCGCCCTGCTCAGCGACGCCGAGCTGGACGCCGTACCGCCGCAGGCGCGCGCCGAGGAGCGGTCGTCCGCCGAGGACCGCACCGGCGTGATCCCGCGCCCGGTGGCCGCGCAGCCCGTGAACCTCACCTCCCGGCTGGAGACGCTGCCGCCGCCGGCCGCTCCGCCCGCGCGCCGGCCGGCGCCCGCCGGGCGGCCCCGCCGCGGCGTGTTCCTCGTCATCGCGGGGGTGCTGCTCGCCCTCGGGGTCGGCACCGGCGTCTGGTACATCAGCTCCGGTCAGTTCACCAAGGTCCCGAACCTGCTCGGCAAGACCGAGGCGCAGGCCCGCTCCCAGCTGTCGGCGGCCGGGCTCGGCGTGAAGGGGGTCGACCGGAAGTTCAGCGACGCCTTCGACCGCGGGACGGTGATGAACACCGATCCCCCGGGCGGCCGGCGGATCCGCGGCAACGGCGCGGTGACCCTCACCATCTCCCGCGGCCCCGAGGTCGTGGCCGTGCCCAACCTCAAGGGCAGGCCGCTGGAGGAGGCCACGGCCGAGCTGACCAGGTCCGGGCTGGCCCCCGGCATCGTCACGCAGGCCTTCAGCCAGGACGTCGCGCAGGGCTCGGTGATCGCCACCGACCCGGTGGGCGGCGAGAAGCGGGCGCCGGACACGGCCGTCTCGATCGTCGTCAGCAAGGGCCGGCCGGTGCCCGTCCCGACCGTGACCGGGCTCCCCGTCGAGCAGGCGAAGGCCAGCCTGGAGGCGCTGGGTCTGAAGGTGGCGACGGCTCCCGAGCAGGTCAACTCCCCCTCGGCGGCCGGTACGGTCGCCAACCAGTCGATCGGCGCCGGCACCCAGGCCGCGGCCGGTGACACGGTCACGCTGACCGTGTCCAAGGGACCCCGCCAGCTCCCGGTGCCGAACGTGACCGGCCAGGAGGTGGACGCGGCCCGCAAGGCCCTGGAGGCCGCCGGCTTCAAGGTGAAGGTGGACCGGCCGCTGATCTCCTTCAGCAACACGGTGGAGAGCCAGTCGGTGCTGGGCGGACTGAACGCTCCCGAGGGCACCACGATCACGATCAGGACCAAGGGGCTGTAAGGCGCAGTGATTCGCAATCCAGTGGGCGGGCACGTCCCCGTCGCCGGCGGCCTCGCCTCGGTCGGGCTGACCTACGCCCGCGAGATGGGCGCCGAGGCCGTCCAGGTCTTCGTCGCCAATCCGCGCGGCTGGGCCACCCCGGTGGGCAACCCGGCGCAGGACGAGCGGTTCCGGGCGCAGTGCGCGGAGGAGTCCATCCCGGCCTACGTGCACGCGCCGTACCTGATCAACTTCGGCTCGCACACCGAGGCCACCGTGGAGAAGTCGGTGGAGTCGCTGCGCCACTCGCTGCGCCGTGGCCGGGAGATCGGCGCGCTCGGCGTGGTCGTGCACACCGGGTCGGCGACCGGAGGCCGACCGCGTGAGGCGGCGTACGCGCAGGTCAGGGAGCACATGCTGCCACTGCTGGACGAGCTGACGCATGACGACGACCCCTTCCTGCTGCTGGAGTCCACGGCCGGGCAGGGCTCCTCGCTGTGCTCGCGCACCTGGGACTTCGGCCCGTACTTCGAGGCGCTCGACCACCATCCGAAGCTGGGGATCTGCCTGGACACCTGCCACATCTTCGCGGCCGGTCACGACCTCGCGGAGCCGGGCGGGACGAAGCTGACGCTCGACCTGCTCGTGGACACCGTGGGCGAGGGCCGGCTGAAGCTGGTCCACGCGAACGACTCCAAGGAGGGCGTGGGCGCCCACAAGGACCGGCACGCCAACATCGGCCAGGGCCACATCGGCCGGGACGCCTTCGCCGAGCTGTTCACGCACCCGGCGATGGAGGGCGTACCGCTGATCACCGAGACCCCCGGCGGCAAGGAAGGGCATGCGGCGGACGTGGCGCTGCTGAAGGAGCTGCGCGGCCCGCAGTGATCCGGTGATCCCTTGAGGAATACCCCTGTGGGGTATACGGTTCTGGCATATCGACAGAACCGCTACTCGGCATTTCCCATCAGGGGGTCGTCATGGAGCAGGCACACGCAGACCACGGACACCACCAGCACCACGGCGGACACGACGGACACGGGCACGACGCCGCCGGCCGCGCCGGCAAGGCGAGCTGGGCCATGGCCGCCCGGGCCACCCTCCACTGCCTCACCGGATGCGCCATCGGCGAGGTGCTGGGCATGGTCATCGGCACGGCGCTCGGGTGGGGCAACGTGTCGACCATGATCCTGGCGATCGTGCTGGCGTTCTTCTTCGGCTACGCCCTCACCCTGCGCGGGATCCTCTCCGCCGGCGTCGACCTCCGTACGGCCATCCGGGTGGCCCTGGCCGCCGACACCCTGTCGATCGCCGTCATGGAGCTGATCGACAACGGGGTGATCGCCCTGTGGCCCGGCGCGATGGACGCGCACCTCTCGGAGCCGCTGTTCTGGGCGGTGCTCGCGATCTCGCTCGGCGTCGCCTTCGTGGTCACGGTGCCGGTCAACAAGTGGATGATCGGCCGCGGCAAGGGTCACGCGGTCGTCCACCAGTACCACCACTGAAGGCCGGAGACCCCTACAACTCGGGGCCGTCCCCAGGCTCCTCCTGGTACGAGTAGCGCTGCTCGCGCCAGGGGTCGCCGATGTTGTGGTAGCCGCGCTCCTCCCAGAAGCCGCGGCGGTCAGCGGTCATGTACTCGACGCCGCGGACCCACTTGGGGCCCTTCCAGGCGTACAGGTGCGGGACCACGAGCCGCACGGGGAAACCGTGCTCGGCGGTGAGCAGTTCACCGCCCTGGTGGGTGGCGAAGACGGTCCGCTCGGATGCGAAGTCGGCCAGCCGCAAGTTGGAGCTGAAGCCGTACTCGGCCCACACCATCACGTGCGTGACCTGCGGCGCGGGCGGCGCCAGGGCCAGGATCTCGCGGGCGAGCACTCCGCCCCATTCGGCGCCCTGCATGCTGAACTTGGTGACGCAGTGCAGGTCCGCCACGACGGAGTCGAACGGCAGGGCCGTGAACTCCTCGTGGTTCCAGCAGTGCTTGTCGCCGTCGGCCGTCGCGCCGAAGACCCGGAATTCCCAGCGGTCCGGCTTGAACTTGGGTACGGGCCCGTAATGGGTGACCGGCCAGCCCCTCTGCAGCCGCTGCCCCGGTGGAAGCTCCAGCGGCTCTGCTCCCGGAGATTCCCGGCTTTCCGGCTGACCCATGACTCCATGGTGACAGACTGGGCGGGGTGGTCATGACCAGGTCTGGACCGATTCGGGCAAGTCACGGCAACTCCCACTAAGGAGGCACTTACTGGACGGCCTCCAGCGGCGGTGCAAGGATGCGCGCAACTGCCCCGTCACATAGCTGACATTGCCTGGAAGGAGCCTCTGCGATGCAGGGCGACCCCGAGGTCCTTGAGTTTCTGAACGAGCAGCTGACCGGCGAGCTGACGGCCATCAACCAGTACTGGCTGCACTACCGCATCCAGGACAACAAGGGCTGGACCAAGCTCGCCAAGTACACGCGTGAAGAGTCCATCGACGAGATGAAGCACGCGGACAAGATCACCGAGCGCATCCTGATGCTCGATGGCCTGCCGAACTACCAGCGCCTCTTCCACGTGCGCGTTGGGCAGACGCTCACGGAGATGTTCCAGGCGGACCGGCAGGTCGAGGTCGAGGCCATCGACCGCCTCAAGCGGGGCATCGAGGTCATGCGCGGCAAGGGTGACATCACCTCGGCACGGCTCTTCGAGGAGATCCTGGAGGACGAGGAGCACCACATCGACTACCTCGACACCCAGCTGGAGCTCATCGAGTCGCTCGGCGAGCCGCTGTACATCGCCCAGCTGATCGAACAGCCGAGCTAACCGGCTCTAGGCCGCTCCCGCCAGTGCGGGCGAACGTGCCGGCTCCGTTTCGGCGGCGAGCACGGCCGCAGCGTCACCCTTCTCCAGCAGCTCCCGGCGCGGGCAGGCGCCACGGCCGAGGATGCCCTGGATGGTGCGCACGCAGGAGCCGCAGTCGGTGCCGGCCTTGGTGGCCGAAGCGATCTGCCGCGGGGTGCAGGCCCCGGCGGCCGCGTGGTCCTTCACCTGCTTGTCGGTGATCCCGAAGCAAGAGCAGACGTACACGCGGTTCACCTCCCTGGGCGGAATGGTTCGACGAGCCATCCCCTATTCGGTGAGGCTTACCTAACCGTACCCAAAGTTAGGGTGACCTAAAAGCCCTGGAGACAACTGTGGGGCGCGGATCACATCGATCCGCGCCCCACAGTCGTAGGAAGGTACTGGTTGATCCTTACTGGTCGCGGTACATCTCGGCGACCAGGAACGCCAGGTCCAGGGACTGGCTGCGGTTGAGCCGCGGGTCGCAGGCCGTCTCGTAGCGCTGGTGCAGGTCGTCGACGAAGATCTCGTCGCCGCCGCCCACGCACTCGGTGACGTCGTCACCGGTGAGCTCGACGTGGATGCCGCCCGGGTGGGTGCCGAGGGCCTTGTGGACCTCGAAGAAGCCCTTGACCTCGTCGAGCACGTCGTCGAAACGGCGCGTCTTGTGGCCGGAGGCCGCCTCGAAGGTGTTGCCGTGCATCGGGTCGGTGACCCAGCCGACGACCGCACCGGAGGCGGTGACCTTCTCGACCAGCTCGGGGAGCTTGTCGCGGACCTTGTCGGCGCCCATGCGGACGACGAACGTCAGCCGGCCCGGCTCGCGCTCGGGGTCCAGGCGGTCGATGTACGTCAGCGCCTCGTCCACCGTGGTGGTGGGGCCGAGCTTGATGCCGATCGGGTTGGCGATCTGCGAGCAGAACTCGATGTGCGCGTGGTCCAGCTGGCGGGTGCGCTCACCGATCCAGACCATGTGGCCGGAGGTGTCGTACAGCTTGCCGGTACGCGAGTCGGTGCGGGTCAGCGCGCCCTCGTAGTCGAGCAGCAGCGCCTCGTGGGAGGCGTAGAACTCGACGGCCTTGAACTCCGCCGGGTCGGTGCCGCACGCCTTCATGAAGTTCAGCGCGTTGTCGATCTCCCGCGCCAGCTGCTCGTACCGCTGACCGGACGGGGAGGACTTCACGAAGTCCTGGTTCCAGGCGTGCACCTGGCGCAGGTCGGCGTAACCACCGGTGGTGAAGGCGCGCACCAGGTTGAGCGTGGAGGCGGAGGCGTTGTACATGCGCTTCAGCCGCTCGGGGTCCGGGATCCGGGCCTCTTCGGTGAAGGCGAAGCCGTTGACGGAGTCGCCGCGGTAGGTCGGCAGGGTGACGCCGTCGCGGGTCTCGGTGTCCTTGGAGCGCGGCTTGGAGTACTGGCCCGCGATGCGGCCGACCTTGACGACCGGCACGGAGGCCGCGTACGTCAGTACGGCACTCATCTGGAGCAGCGTCTTCAGCTTGGCTCGGATGTGTTCGGCGGACACGCCGTCGAAGGCCTCGGCGCAGTCGCCGCCCTGGAGGAGGAACGCCTCGCCCTTGGCGACGGCTCCCAGACGGGCACGCAGCTGGTCGCATTCACCCGCGAAAACGAGCGGAGGATACGACTCGAGGTCCGCGACGACAGCGCGCAGAGCCTCGGCATCGGGGTACGAAGGCTGCTGCGCCGCGGGAAGGTCTCGCCAGGTCGCCTTGGCGGCGGGGGCTTGGGTTTCAGCGTTCACGGTCACCTCGTACACATTACGGCGTCATACGTCCCATCCCGCCCTCCGCCCACAACGTGAGACGGCCCCGCTCGAAGGCAGGGGGACCCCAACGGAACGGAATCCATGGTTCAGCCCACGCCGTGAGACGGATCCCGCGCCGGAGGGCCGCTCTGGGCTAGGGTGCCTCCCATGTACGCGCACACGAACCAGAACTGGTGGTGGCCCGCTCCCGGCGGCCCACTTCTCGCGCGTACCTGAAGACACGCGACGACGCGAAGGCCGCCCCGAGGGGCGGCCTTCCGTGTTTTCCGACGCGGGCGCCGCTCCTCCCACCGGAAGGACGCCCCGCCCATGGACCCCCGGCACCCGAACCGCCCGAGCCGCCCGAACCGGCTCAGCCGCCTGCTCGACGACTCCTGCCCGCCGTTCGCCCTGCTGCGCCGGCGGACCCCCGGCCGCGACCACGACACCGTCGAGGTGCTGATCGGCGCGGTCCACGAGGCCGAACACCTCGCCGACCTGCCCGTCCGCGAGCTGCCCACCCTCGCCCTCGTCCCCTTCCGGCAGATCCGGGAGCGCGGGTTCGGCGTACGCGACGACGGGACGCCGCTGAGCGTGCTGGCCGCCGAGGAGGCGTACGAGATCCCGCTCGCCGAGGCGCTGGCCGCGCTGCCCGCGCACGAGGTGCGGGTCGAGGGCGGCGGCTTCGACGTCCCCGACGCGCAGTACGCGGCCACGGTCGAGCGGGTCGTCGAGGACGAGATCGGCCGCGGGGAGGGCGCGAACTTCGTCATCCGGCGCACCTACGAGGGCCGGATCGACGGCTTCGGCCGGGCCGACGCGCTCGCCCTGTTCCGGCGGCTGCTGCTGGGCGAGCGCGGCGCCTACTGGACGTACGTCGTCCACACCGGGGAGCGGACGCTGGTCGGGGCGAGCCCCGAGGTGCACGTGCGGATGTCCGGGGGCACCGTCGTGATGAACCCGATCAGCGGAACGTACCGTCACCCGGCCGGGGGACCCACCGTGGACTCCCTCCTCGCCTTCCTCGGCGACCGCAAGGAGACCGAGGAGCTGTCGATGGTCGTCGACGAGGAACTCAAGATGATGTGCACCGTCGGCGACCGCGGCGGCGTCGTCGTCGGACCGCGGCTGAAGGAGATGTCCCACCTCGCGCACACCGAGTACGAGCTGCGGGGGCGCTCCTCGCTGGACGTACGGGAGGTGCTGCGCGAGACGATGTTCGCGGCCACGGTCACCGGCTCGCCGGTGCAGAACGCCTGCCGGGTCATCGAGCGGTACGAGAGCGGGGGCCGCGGCTACTACGCGGGGGCCCTGGCCCTGCTCGGGCAGGACGCGGCCGGGGCCCAGACCCTCGACTCCCCCATCCTGATCCGCACCGCCGACATCGCCTCGGACGGCGCGCTGCGGGTGCCCGTCGGCGCCACGCTCGTGCGGCACTCCGATCCGGCGGGCGAGGTCGCGGAGACGCACGCGAAGGCGGCGGGGGTGCTGGCGGCGCTCGGGGTGCGGCCGGCCGCGCCCCGGCCGTCCTTCGAGGGAGCGCGGCTGGCGGACGACCCGCGGGTACGGGCGGCCCTCGCGGCCCGGCGGTCGGACCTGGCCCCCTTCTGGCTGCGCATGCAGGAGCGGCCCTCCTCCCTGACCGGCCACGCGCTGGTGGTGGACGGCGAGGACACCTTCACGGCGATGCTGGCGCACGTCCTGCGGGTGGCCGGGCTGGAGGTGACCGTACGCCGCTACGACGATCCGGGACTGCGGGCGGCCGCCCTGTCCTGGGAGGGCCCGATCCTCCTCGGGCCCGGCCCCGGCAACCCGGCGGACGCCGCGGACCCCAAGATGCGGATGCTGCGCGCGCTGGCCGCGGAACTGCTGGCCGGGCACCGGCACGGGCTGGTCGGGGTCTGCCTGGGGCACGAGCTGCTGGCGGCCGAGCTGGGGCTGCCGCTGATCCGCAAGGCCGAGCCGGCGCAGGGGGCGCAGGTCCGGATCGACCTGTTCGGGGCCGAGGAGGTGGTGGGCTTCTACAACACGTACACCGCGCACTGCGACGAGCCGCTGGCCGCGCGGCTCGCCGTGGACGGGGTGGAGGTGGCCCGCGATGCGGTGACGGGCGAGGTCCATGCCCTTCGCTCTGCGTCGGGCTTCGCGGGGCTCCAGTTCCACCCGGAGTCCGTCCTCACCCTCCGCGGCGCGGACCTGCTGCACGAACTCCTGACGAGCGTGACGACCCCGGCCCCGGCGTAACCGCTGCCCGCCCTTTCCCGGGCTCTGCCCGGACCCGGTCCTCGAACGCCGGACAGGCTGAAGAGGACCGGGCCCGGCATGCGCGGACGCCCGGCGGGTCAGCCGAAGAAGACCCCCACCTCCTTGTAGAGCGCGGGGTCCACCGTCTTCAGCTTCGCCGTCGCCTCCGCGATCGGGACCCGGACGATGTCCGTCCCCTTGAGCGCGACCATCTTGCCGAAGTCCCCGTCGTGCACCGCGTCGATCGCGTGCAGCCCGAACCGGGTCGCCAGCCACCGGTCGAAGGCGCTGGGCGTGCCGCCGCGCTGGATGTGCCCGAGCACGGTGGTGCGGGCCTCCTTGCCGGTCCGCGCCTCGATCTCCTTGGCCAGCCACTCGCCCACGCCCGACAGCCGGACGTGCCCGAAGGAGTCCTTGGTGGCGTCCTTCAGGACCAGGTCCCCGTCCTTGGGCATCGCGCCCTCGGCGACCACGACGATCGGGGCGTAGCTCGCCTTGAAGCGGGAGGTCACCCAGGCGCACACCTCGTCCATGTCGAAGCGCTGCTCCGGGATGAGGATGACGTTGGCGCCGCCCGCGAGCCCCGAGTGCAGGGCGATCCAGCCGGCGTGCCGGCCCATGACCTCGACGACCAGGACCCGCATGTGCGACTCGGCCGTGGTGTGCAGCCGGTCGATGGCCTCGGTCGCGATGCCGACGGCGGTGTCGAAGCCGAAGGTGTAGTCCGTGGCGGACAGGTCGTTGTCGATGGTCTTGGGCACGCCGACGCAGGGGATTCCGTACTCCTCGTACAGCCGGGCGGCCACCCCGAGGGTGTCCTCGCCGCCGATCGCGACGAGCGCGTCCACCTCGTACTTGGCGAGGTTGTCCTTGATGTCGCGCACCCCGTTCTCCGTCTTGAACGGGTTGGTGCGCGAGGAGCCGAGGATGGTGCCGCCGCGGGGCAGGATGCCGCGGACGGCGGGGATGTCGAGCGGGACGGTCCTCCCCTCGATCGCGCCCCGCCAGCCGTCCTTGAACCCGACGAACCCGCAGCCGTACTCCTGGGTGCCCTTGCGGACGACGGCCCTGATCACCGCGTTGAGCCCGGGGCAGTCGCCGCCACCGGTCAGCACTCCGACCTTCATTGCATCTCCCTTCGCCATGACGGTCACGCTAGTGGTGACACAGGTCACAGCAAGGGAGCTGAAGGCGTCAATTCCGGTGGAATCGCGGGGCGTTGCGTACGCCCGTTCACTCGTACGAGGACGTAAGTACGATCGACGCCCGGTGCGCGCCGCCCCGGACGGGGCCTACGCGTCGTCGAGACCCCGCTCTATGGCGTACCGGACGAGCTCCACCCGGTTGTGCAGCTGCAGCTTGCCGAGGGTGTTCTGGACGTGGTTCTGCACGGTGCGGTGGGAGATGACCAGCCGCTCCGCGATCTGCTTGTACGAGAGCCCCTTGGCCACCAGGCGCAGCACCTCGGTCTCGCGGTCGGTCAGTTGGGGCGCCTTCGGCTCGTCGGAGGCGGTCGGCACCGGGTCGCTGGCCAGCCTCCGGTACTCGCCGAGCACCAGTCCGGCCAGGCCGGGGGTGAAGACCGGGTCGCCGACCGCGGTGCGGCGGACCGCGTCGATGAGTTCCTGGGCGCCCGCGGACTTCAGCAGGTAGCCGGTCGCGCCGGACTTCACGGCCTCCAGGACGTCCGCGTGCTCACCGCTGGCGGACAGGACCAGGACGCGCAGCGCCGGGTGGGCGCCGACCAGTTCCTTGCAGACCTGCACCCCCGGCATGCCGGGCAGGTTGAGGTCGAGGACCAGGACGTCGGGGGTGACGGCGCGGGCCCGGCGTACCGCCTCGGGGCCGTCGCCGGCGGTGGCCACCACGTCGAAGCCCGCGGCGGCCAGGTCGCGGGCGACCGCGTCCCGCCACATCGGGTGGTCGTCGACGACCATCACTCTGATCTCGTGCGGTTCGTTCGTGCTCATTGGGTCCTCCCCCTGGGTACCTTCAGTTCCACTTCGGTGCCCTGCCCGGGGACGGACACCAGATCGGCGCTGCCGCCGAGGTCACGCAGTCGGCCGCGGATGGACAGGGCCACTCCCATCCGCCCCTCGCCCTCGGCCTGGTCGAGCCGGCCCGCCGGGATGCCCGGGCCGTCGTCGCGGACGGTCACGATCACCTCGTCGCCCCAGTCCTCGACCAGGATCCAGGCCCTGGCCCCCTCGCCCGCGTGCTTGCGCACGTTGTCGAGGGCGGCGCCGACCGCCGCGGCCAGCTCCTTCGCGGCGGGCACCGGCAGCGGCACCGGGGTGCCCGGCTCGGCGAAGCTCACCCGGGACCCGGCGTGCGGGGCGAGGAGCGTGCGCAGGTCCAGCTCGCCGTCGTCGGCGCCCGGCTCCTCCACCTCGTACGTGTCCACCAGCGCGCCGCGCGACTGGTCGGAGGAGACCCGGGAGGGGTGCACGAGCCCGGTGGAGACCAGCGTGCGCAGCGCCACCTCCTGCTCCCCCGCCATCCGGCCGAGCTCCTCGGCCTCCCCGCCCAGTTCGGTGCCGCGCCGCTGGACCATGGCGAGGACCTGGAGGACCCCGTCGTGGATGTCGCGGGCGAGGCGCTCGCGCTCGCGGGTGGCGGCCTCGATCTCCAGGGCGCGGGCGAGGGTGTTCTCGCTGGCCCGGGCGACCTCGACGACGTAGCCGATGGCCACGGAGGAGACCCAGACGAGCAGCACGTTGTGCAGGGCGTCCCGGGTGGGCTGGCCGCCGTGGATGAGGATGGTGGCCGCGGCCACGAAGGTGGAGGCGAAGCAGGCCCAGCGCCAGCCGCCCTTGATGGCGAAGCCCAGGACCGCGCCCCCGGTCCAGATCGTGGGCAGGGTGGGACCGCCGCCCGTGATCCGCTCGTGGGTGTCGGCGAGCGGGGTCAGCCCGATCCCGACGATGGCGACGGTGAGGTCGGCGACGAGGAAGCCCTTGGTGCAGCTGGCGGCGTTGGTCACCTTCGAGGTGGTGGCCAGGGTCCAGAGGGCGAGGAAGGCGAGGTATCCGGCCGCGACCCAGGGGTGCGGGTACCTCTTGTACGCGGAGGCGAACAGCAGCACCGCGTAGACCATGGTCAGCAGCCGGTACACCGTCAGGGCACGCCAGAGCGGCTGCTCGACCGACATGCGTACGACGCGTTCGCGTTTCGCCATCTCCCCCACCCCTTGCGGGCGGTACCGCCCGACCTACTCCGCCGTACCGTCGGCCTTCTCGCCCTTGGCGGTCTTCTCGGCCTTCTCTGCCTTCTCCGCATCGGCGATCTGGCGCTTGGCCGCCGTCGCGTAGATGTCGACGTACTCCTGGCCGGAGAGCTTCATGATCTCGTACATGACCTCGTCGGTCACCGAGCGGAGGATGAACCGGTCGCTGTCCATGCCGTGGTAGCGGCTGAAGTCCAGCGGCTTGCCGATCCGGATGCCCGGGCGCATGAGCTTGGGGACGACCTTGCCGGGCGGCTGGATCTTCTCCGTGTCGATCATCGCCACGGGAATCACGGGCGCGCCCGTGGCCAGCGCCACGCGGGCCAGACCTCCGGGCTTGCCGCGGTACAGGCGTCCGTCGGGTGAACGCGTGCCCTCGGGGTAAATACCGAACAGCTCCCCGCGCTCGATGACCTCGATGCCGCTCTTGATCGCGGCCTCGCCGGCCCCGCGGGCACCGGAGCGGTCCACCGGGAGCTGTCCGACGCCCTTGAAGAAGGCGGCCGTCAGCTTGCCCTTGACGCCCGGAGAGGTGAAGTACTCCGCCTTCGCGATGAAGGTGACCTTCCGGTCCAGCACGGCCGGCAGGAAGAAGGAGTCGGAGAAGGACAGGTGGTTGCTCGCGAGGATCGCCGGCCCCTCCGCGGGAATGTTCTCGAGGCCCTCCACCCACGGCCTGAAAGCGAGTTTCAGTGAACCGCCGATGGAGAACTTCATTGCGCCGTAGATCAACTCGAAAGCCTTCCTGTGTCTGTCGAACAGACCATATCCCGTGCCTACACCGGCAGGGGCCCGACGACCCTGGCCGGTGCCACCCCGGTCGCGTACGGTGAAGTCACACAGAGCAACGCACCCACCCGACGTACCTCATGATCAAGGAGACCCCGGTGCCCGTCCTCCCTGGAGCCGAGCCGTTCCGCCACGAGGGCGGAGAGGTCGGCGTCCTCCTCTGCCACGGCTTCACCGGCTCCCCGCAGTCCCTGCGCCCCTGGGCCGACTATCTCGCCGGGCAGGGCCTCACGGTGTCGCTGCCGCTGCTGCCCGGACACGGGACGCGCTGGCAGGACATGCAGCTCACGGGCTGGCAGGACTGGTACGCCGAGGTCGACCGCGCGCTGCGGGAACTGCTGGACCGGTGCGAGCAGGTGTTCGTCTTCGGGCTGTCGATGGGCGGCGCGCTGACCCTGCGGCTGGCCGCCAAGCACGGGGACGCCATCCGCGGCATCGTCCTCGTCAACCCGGCCAACAAGGTGCACGACCCGCTGGCCGTCGCCCTCCCGGTGGCCAAGCACTTCATCCGGTCGACGCCGGGCATCGCCAGCGACATCGCGAAGCCGGGCTCGGAGGAGGTCGGCTACGACCGGGTGCCGACCCGGGCCGCGCACTCGCTGCGGAAGTTCCTGCAGCTGGTGGACGCCGACCTGCCGCAGGTCACGCAGCCGCTGCTGCTGCTCCACAGCCCTCAGGACCACGTCGTTCCGCCCGTCGACTCCGAGCGGATCCTGGCCCGCGTCTCCTCGACGGACGTCACCGAGACCCTGCTGGAACAGAGCTACCACGTCGCGACGTTGGACCATGACGCGGAGCGGATCTTCGCGGACAGTTATGCGTTCGTCGGCCGACTGGCGGAGAGCGTGGGCAGGGAGGGGGCGCAGGCCGGTGGCTGAGCACGAGGAGCAGTCGGGCGGAGTCCCGCCGCTGGACGAGGAAGCGGCGTGGGCGGCGATCGTCGCCGGGTACGGGCAGGAGCCGCCGGACCCGCCGGGGGCCCGGCCGTTCAAGCCGATCGAGAACCTCCTCCTGCCGGAGGAGGACGTCAAGCCCCTGCCGCCGGACCCCGAGGCGAAGCCCGAGGCCGAGCCCGAGCCAGAGCCGCCGGCTGCGGCGCTGGGCAGCTCGGTGGTCTTCGCCCCGGGCGTGGGCATGACGGGCCCCCGCGACCACTCGCTGGCGGAACCGCAGGAGGACGACCTGACTCCGGCGGAGGAGGGCCACTTCGTCCAGCCGGAACCGGAGCTGCCGCCCGCGGACACGACGGCGAAGTTCGCGTGGCTGGCCGTGGTCGGCGGACCGGTGCTGCTGCTGCTCGCGGTGCTGTTGCAGTGGGAGATGACCTGGTGGCTGACGACGCTCGGCATCGGCGGCTTCCTGGGCGGGTTCGCGACGCTGGTCGCACGCATGCAGCACGGCGACGACGAGGATGACGACCCCGGCCGCGGAGCCGTGGTCTGAGCCCCTGGGCTCCGCCCCGAACCCCGTGGGCTCCGCCCGGACCCGCTCCGCAAACGCCGGAGGGGCTGACATTGCGCTCCGCGCAATCCGCCCCTCCGGCACATGCAGACTGACGCCGGCCAAATCCAGCCCCGCCGGCGATTGAGGCGATCTTTCAGCCCCGCCGGCGTTTGAGGCGTGGGGGTCCCCCCGGACGGAGTCTGGGGGAGGGTCTGGGGGAGGCGCCGCGCCCGGACCGCGGAGCTACGGCGCAGCCGGCAGGCGGAGGACCGCCAGGACCGGGAGGTGATCCGTGGCCGACCGGAGGTCGGTGGACGAGACGCCCGGCAGCCCCGCAGGGACACCGCAGGCCAGCACCTCCACGCCCCCGCTCGCGAACACCGCGTCGATGCGCCGGTCCGGCGCCGACACCGGGAAGGTCCGTTCCCCTCCCCAGGGGGCCACCGTCCAGCAGTCCTGCAACGTGCCCGCGAGACGGGAGAAGGCCGGACCGCGCGGGTCCTCGTTCACGTCGCCCGCGGCGATCCCGTACGGCGTGTCCATCCCCGCCACCCGTTCCAGGAGGAGCTCCGCCTGCGCGACCCGTTCCGCCCGGTCCAGGGACAGGTGCGCGCAGACCAGCCCCGCGCGGGCGGCGCCGATGCGGACGACCGCCGTGGCGAAGCCCCTCCGGTGCAGGCCGGGCGTGCGCGGCAGCAGGACGTCCTCGGTCCGCTCCACGAAGACCCGCAGCGAGCAGAGCAGCAGCGGCCCGGTTGCCGTCGCTCCCCCGCCCAGCACCACCAGGTCGCATTTCGCGGCCAGTCGCGCCGCGTGTTTGCGCCACCGGAAGAACCGCGGCGCCTCCTGTACGAAGACGAGGTCGGGCTCGCAGGCCCGGATGACCCTGGCCAGCGCCTCCTCGTCGTCGCGCAGCGAGCGGATGTTGTAGCTGAGTACCCGGATCACGGCAGAACCGTCGGGCTCCGTACGGGACTTCGGCAGCGAGGGCAGCAACTGGTCCATGCACGGCAAGATACGCAGCCGCCCGCCGCTCCCCCAAGGGGCGCGGCGGGCGGTCCGGGTGGAAGGGGTCAGCCCTGGCGGGCCAGGTCCGCCGCTCCGACGAGGCCGGCCTTGCCGCCGAGCTGCGCGGCGAGGA
This sequence comes from Streptomyces sp. NBC_00207, assembly GCF_045160965.1. Taxonomy (NCBI): domain Bacteria; kingdom Bacillati; phylum Actinomycetota; class Actinomycetes; order Kitasatosporales; family Streptomycetaceae; genus Streptomyces; species Streptomyces sp. NBC_00207. The sequence goes on from NZ_CP130715.1 coordinate 3,081,690, forward strand.
CCTGGGCGTGCGGCCGCCAGGCGCCGCCGACCAGCCAGCGCTTGAAGGACTTGCGGATCGGGTCGAGGACGAGGTCGCCCTCGTCGGAGACCCCGCCGCCGACGATGAACGCCGACGGGTCGAAGAGCGAGGCCAGGTCGGCGAGGCCGGCGCCGGCCCAGCGGGCCAGCTCGCGGAAGGCGTCGATGGCCACCAGGTCGCCCTGCCGGGCGGCCTCGCTGATGTGCTTGCCCTCGATGCCGTCGGGGGTGCCGTCGCCGAGCGAGAGCAGGACCGTAGCGTTCTCGGGGGTGGCGTTGGCGCGCTGCTTCGCGTACCGGACGAGCGCGCGCCCGGAGGCGTACTGCTCCCAGCAGCCCTGGCTGCCGCAGCCGCACAGCAGGCCGTCCGGGACGACCCGGATGTGCCCGAACTCGGCGGCGACGCCGAAGCGTCCGCGGCGCAGCTTGTTGCCGATGATGATGCCGCCGCCCAGGCCGGTGCCGAGCGTGATGCAGATGACGTCGTCGTGGCCCTGGCCGGCGCCGAAGCGGTATTCGCCCCAGGCGGCGCAGTTCGCGTCGTTCTCGACGACGACGGGCAGGCCGATGCGCTGCTCGACCTTGTCCTTGAGCGGTTCGTGCCGCCAGTTGATGTTCGGCGCGAACAGTACGGTCGCGCGCTTGTCGTCCACGTATCCGGCGGCGCCGATGCCGACGGCGTCGATGGTGTGGTTGCTGCTGACCTCGGAGACGGCGGCGCAGATGGCCTCCGTCACTCCGTCCGCGGTCGGCGGGGTGGGCACCTTGTACGTCTCAAGGATCGTGCCCTCTTCGTCGACCACGCCGGCCGCGATCTTCGTGCCGCCGATGTCGACGCCGATGGTGAGTCCCATTAGTCCCTCGGTTTCCGGTCAAACCCCGCCACGGCCAACGGTACCCGAGGGCGGCGGGCCCTCAGTCGAGATCGATCCGCTCGGCCGGGCCCGCGTCGGGGCCGTCGTCGCGGGGGTTGCGCTCCCGGCGGGGCGCGGGAGGGGTGTCCTGGGTCCAGCGGCGCTCGTGGCCCTCGACGGCGGAGCGGTAGGCGGCGAGGAGCTCGGAGCCGGCGGCCGCGAGGTGGTCGAAGACCTGGGGGTTGCGCTCGATGACGGGCTTGGCGGCGGTCTTGGCCTGGTCGACGATCTGGCGGACCGCGCCCTGGGCAGCGGCTCCGATCAGCGGGTTGTTCAGCCCGGAGACCTTGTCGGCGACGGCTTCGAAGAGCTTGAACAGCTCCTCTGCGGCGGTTCCGGTGCCGGCCGAGCCGGCCCGGTCCCGTCCGCGCAGGCGCTCCTTCTCGGCGGCGAGGTCCTCGGCACAGGCCTTGGCCCAGGCGTCGTCGTCGGTGGGGCGGTCGGTGGCCTCGCTCATGGCGGACTCTCCTGCGGCGGCTGCTGGGCGTGCGTACGGGCTACCTTCGACGGTACCCGAACGGGGGTACGCCGTTCACTGCGTGCGGGGCCACAGCCCCGGGTCCGGGGTGAACCGGATGCGGAGCTCGCCCGCGGTCAGGGCGGCGCCGGAGACGGTGCAGCGGCGCAGCGCCGCGGGCAGCGGAACGATCCTGCGGTACGGGCCCGCCGTGAGCAGCAGCTCGTCGCCGCGGCGTACGAGGTCGAGGTCGCTCTTGTGTGCGCCGGGCAGCGGTACCACCCAGACGAGCACCCCGTCCCCGGCGAGCCGGTCCTCGACGGCCCAGGCCCTGCGGGGTGCGGGCGCCGCCGGGAGGAGCCCGTCCGCGGCGGCGAGCCGGTCGAGGTCCTGCGGGCCGCGCGGGTCGCGGCCGAGGTGGGCGAGCGTGACGACGGGCAGGTCCGCGGCCCATTCGGTGGCGTACTTCTCCTGCTGGGCGGCGAGCCCGGCGAGCCAGGGGTCGGCGGAGCCCTGCGGCACCGTCCGGTTGGCGACGAGGCCGGAGACGGGCAGCTGCTGGAGGGCGAGCCCGAGCCGTCCGAGCCGCAGCGCGTCGGCGGCTGCCGGTCCCGGCTCGGCGACCAGGCGCAGCTCGGTGGTGTCGGCCTCGACGACGGCCTGGACGGCGGCGAGCTCCTCGTCCCAGCGGGCGGCGGCCTCGTAGAGCCACTGCGCGGGCATGGGCACGCCGGCGAGCTGGGCCAGTACGGGCCGCAGGGCGCGGGCGGCCTGCTTCTCTGCGGGGAGCAGCCGGGCGAGGTAGCGGCGCAGCTGGGCGGGCAGGGCCAGGGTGGAGAGGGTCTGGTGGAGCGGGGGCATGTCGACGACGACGAGGTCGGTGCCGGGTGCGGCGGCGGCCCTCCGCAGGGCGCGCAGCAGGGCGAACTGCTCGGCGCCGGGCAGCTCGGTGAGCTCCTCGGCGCCGAGCGGGCGGGCCCCGACCATGGCGAGGAGCGCGGATCCGCGTTCCTGCAGGGCGACGAGCTCCTCGCGGAACTCCTCGCCCGAGTCGACCCGGGCCACCCGCAGCCCCGGTACGGGCTCTTCCCCGGCCAGGGCGGCGAGCGGGTCGCCGACGTCGCCGGACAGCAGCAGCACCCGCCTCCCGTGGCGGGCCGCGGCGAGGGCGGTGGCCGCGGCCACGGTGGTCCGCCCGGCCCCGCCGGGGCCGGTGATCAGCAAGGTGTGCATGTGCGGTGCCTACAGGTGCCGGGTGTTCAAGGGCGCCGGGTGGCGCCTTCGGGTGTTCAGACGGACTCGACGCGCTTCTTCAGGCCCGCCAGCGCACGGTCGATGATGACCTTCTCCGCCTTGCGCTTGATCATGCCGAGCATGGGGATCTTGACGTCCACGGTCAGCTGGTAGGTGACCTCGGTACGCTTGCCGCCGTCCACCGGGGCCAGCCGGTACGAGCCGTCCAGCTGGCGCAGCATCTGGGACTTGTCCAGGGTCCAGCTGACCTCGTCCGTGCCCTTCCAGGTGTAGGCGAGGGTGTGGTCGTCCTTGATCGCGCCTGCGTCGAGCAGCAGGCGGACCTTCTCGGCGCGCCCCTCGGCGTCGGTGGCCAGCACCTCGGCCTCCTTCACCTCCCCGGTCCATTCGGGGTAGCGGGCGAAGTCGGCGATCACGGCCATCACGTCGCTGGGCGCAGCCTCGATCGTGATGCTTGAGCTGGTGTGTTCCGCCATCGCGGTCGCTCCTCCGTGGAGTGTTTCGAGGATGTGTGCGGCCTCCGGCCGCCGCGTGAAGGCTACCGCGCGTGCGGACTCCGCCACTCCAGGGCCTCCCGCGGCCCCGCGGGGGCCGTCGCGAACCGGCCGCCGGTCACCATTCCAGCGCCCACGGCCGGCCGGTCGCCGCGAAGTGGCCGACGTTCACGCACTCCGTGGCCCCGATCCGCATCCGCTGCGCCAGCGGCTGGTGCACGTGTCCGAAGAGCGCGTACCGGGGCCGGGTGCGGCGGATGGCGGCCAGCAGGGCCTCGCTGCCGCGTTCGAACCGGCGCGCGACCGTGTCGTAGCAGAGCTCGGGCACCTCCGGCGGGATGTGCGAGCACAGTACGTCCACCTCGCCGAGCGCCTCCACCTTGGCCGCGTACTCCTCGACGCTCACCTCGTACGGGGTCCGCATCGGCGAGGGCAGCCCGCCGCCGACGAAGCCGAAGACCCGGCCGCCGATCTCCACCCGCTGCCCGTCGAGCACGGTGAGGCCGTCGCGGTCGGCGTATTCCGGCCACAGACCCGGGATGTCGACATTGCCGTAGGTGGCGTACGTCGGGTTCGGGAAGGCGGCGAACATCTCGGCGTACTGGCGGCGCACCGCGCCCTCGATCAGCCGTTCCCGGTCCAGCCCGGCCCAGAGCTGCCGTCCGAAGGCGTGGGCCTCCTGGAAGCGGCGGGCGGTGCGCAGCTCGACGATCCGGTCGGCGTTCTCGATGCCGAACAGGTCGGGGAAGATCCCGCGCGAGTGGTCGGCGTAGTCGAGGAAGAGCACGAGGTCACCGAGGCAGATCAGGGCGTCGGCCCCTTCGCCGGCACGGGCGAGGGCCTCGGTGTTGCCGTGCACGTCGCTCACGACGTGGACCCGCGTGCGGCCCGGTGTGGTCGTCCGGCCCGATCCGCCCGGTCGGCTCGATCCGCTCGTGCCGCCCTGCCCGCCCCGCATGCTGCCACCCATGCGGACAACCCTAGGGGGGCCCGGCAGTTGCGGGGTAGAGGGGCTGTGAGGGGCGGGCGGACCTGCGGTTACTTCCGAGTCTCCAGAGGGGTCGACTACTGTCGGCACGTGGGGGCCAGGCAGTGCAAGGGCAGAATGTGACGCACGGAACATCTGGCCGGTTCCCTCTATCGGGAACCCACTACCGGTGGGTAACGTCCGGTCGGTCCACATGGTGGCGATGGCGCCCAGAGGAGCAGCAGTCTTGCGCGAGTTCAGCCTTCCGGCCCTGTACGAGGTCCCGTCGGACGGGAACCTGACGGATCTCATCCGCCGCAACGCCGCTCAGCATCCAGACACCGCCGTCATGAGCCGCAAGGTCGACGGCCGGTGGCAGGACGTGACCGCGACCGAGTTCCTCGCCGAGGTCCGGGCCGCGGCCAAGGGCCTCATCGCGGCCGGCATCCGGCCCGGCGACCGGGTCGCCCTCATCTCCCGCACCCGCTACGAGTGGGTGCTGTTCGACTTCGCGATCTGGAGCGCGGGCGGCATCACCGTCCCCGTGTACGAGACCAGCTCCCCCGAGCAGGTCCAGTGGATCCTCGGCGACTCCGGCGCCGTGGCGGTCATCGTGGAGAGCCCGGCGCACAGCGCGTCCGTGGCCTCGCTGCGCGACCGGCTGCCGGAGCTGCGCGAGGTCTGGGAGATCGAGCAGGGCGCGCTGGAGACGCTGAAGGCCGCCGGCGCGGAGATCTCCGACGCCGAGGTCGAGGAGCGCAGCAGCCTCGCCAACGCCGACGACCCGGCCACCATCGTCTACACCTCGGGCACCACCGGCCGCCCCAAGGGCTGCGTGCTGACCCACCGCAACTTCTTCGCCGAGTGCGGCAACGTGGTGGAGCGCCTCAGCCCGCTCTTCCGCACCGGCGAGTGCTCGGTGCTGCTCTTCCTCCCGGCCGCGCACGTCTTCGGGCGCCTGGTGGAGGTGGCGGCCGTACTGGCGCCGATCCGCCTGGGCTGCGTACCGGACATCAAGAACCTGACCGACGAGCTGCAGTCCTTCCGGCCCACGCTGATCCTCGGCGTGCCGCGCGTCTTCGAGAAGGTCTACAACTCGGCGCGCGCCAAGGCGCAGGCCGACGGCAAGGGGAAGATCTTCGACGCCGCCGCCGAGACGGCGATCGCCTACAGCCGGGCGCTCGACGCCCCGGGCGGCCCGTCCTTCGGCCTGAAGCTCAAGCACAAGATCTTCTCCAAGCTGGTCTACAGCAAGCTGCACACGGTGCTCGGCGGGCGCGGCGAGTACGCGATCTCCGGCGGCGCCCCGCTGGGCGAGCGGCTCGGCCACTTCTTCCGCGGCATCGGCTTCACCGTGCTGGAGGGCTACGGCCTGACGGAGTCCTGCGCGGCCACGGCCTTCAACCCGTGGGACAAGACGAAGATCGGTACGGTCGGCCAGCCGCTGCCGGGCTCCGTGGTGCGCATCGCGGACGACGGCGAGGTGCTGCTGCACGGCGAGCACATCTTCAACGGCTACTGGCAGAACGAGACGGCGACCGCCGAGGCGCTGACCGACGGCTGGTTCCACACCGGCGACGTCGGCACCCTCGACGAGGACGGCTACCTCGCGATCACCGGGCGCAAGAAGGAACTCATCGTCACCGCGGGCGGCAAGAACGTCGCGCCCGCCGTGATCGAGGACCGGATCCGGGCGCACGCGCTGGTCGCGGAGTGCATGGTCGTCGGCGACGCGAGGCCGTTCGTGGCCGCGCTCGTCACCATCGACGAGGAGTTCCTGGGCCGCTGGGCGGCCGAGAACGGCAAGCCGGCCGGGGTGACCGCGGCCGAGCTGCGTGAGGACGCGGACCTGGTCGCCGCCGTCCAGAAGGCCGTGGACGACGGCAACGCGGCGGTGTCCAAGGCGGAATCGGTGCGGAAATTCCGCATTCTGCCCTCCCAGTTCACGGAGGAGTCGGGTCACATCACGCCGTCGCTGAAGCTGAAGCGCAACGTGGTGGCGAAGGACTTCGCGGACGAGATCGAGGCGCTCTACCGGGGCTAGTCCCGGCCGTCGTTACCTGGGGTCCTCGGCGAGAATCCGGGCCATGTTCCGCTCCGCGAGGGCGGTGATGGTCACGAACGGGTTCACGCCGAGCGACCCGGGGATCAGGGAGCCGTCCACGACGTACAGCCCCTGGTAGCCCTTCGCCCGTCCGTACGCGTCGGTGGCGTCGCCGAGTACGCAGCCGCCGAGCGGGTGGTAGGTGAAGTTGTCGGCGAAGGCCTTGTTGTCGCCGAAGAGGTCGTACCGGTACATCGTGAAGTTCCGCCAGTTGATGCGGTCGAAGAGGTTCTTCGCCGCGTTGACCGAGGGCGTGTTCTGGTCCCTGCGCCAGTTGAGGCGGGCCGAGTCGGTGGCGGCGTCGTAGGTGAAGTGCCCGCGCTCCGGATTCTTCGTTATGGCCAGGTACATCGAGATCCAGTGCTCCAGCCCCATGGGGAGCGGGGCGATCTCGGCGAAGACCGGGTTGGCCGCGTTGTCCCAGTCGTCGATGCCCATGGCGGGCATGGTGGCCTGGTTGGCGCCGACCGTGTCCCAGAGGTGGTTGGCGCGGGCGGTCATGACGTTGCCGTTGGGGCCCCAGCCGCGCCCGACCTTGCCGTCGAGCGCGGGCAGCGTCCCGGTCTCGCGGGCCCGCAGCAGGATCTCGGTGGTGCCGAGACTGCCCGCCCCGAGGAAGAGCTGCCTGCAGCCGAGTTCGCGGACCTGGGTGACCCGCCCGGTCACATCGCTGGTCTGCACCGTCAGCACGTACCCCCCGGCGGGGTCCTGCCGTACGCCGACCACGCGCTGCATGGTCTCGATGGTGACGTTGCCGGTGCCGAGGGCGGCGGCGAGGTAGGTCTTGTCGACGCTCTTCTTCCCGTGGTTGTTGCCGTAGATGACCTCGCCGGCCAGCGCCGACCGGGGTGCGGTGCCCGCCGCCTCGCGCTTCATGTACTCGAAGTCGTAGACGTTGGGGACGAAGACGGTCCTCAGGCCGGTGTTCTGGGCGTGCTTGCGGGAGATCCGGGCGAAGCGGTACCACTCCGTGGACTCGAACCAGGCCGGGTCGATGTCGTTGACCCCGAGCATGGCCCGGGCGCGGGGGTAGTACGTGCCGTACATCTCGTCGGCGTTGACCTGGGGCAGCACCTCGGAGAAGTACGAGCGGCGGGGCGTGGGCGCCATGCCGCCGTTGACCAGCGAGCCTCCGCCGACGCCGCGGCCCACGTACACGGACATGTCGCCGAAGTTCACCCGGTCCAGCACCCCCGGGTACGGGCTGATGTTGCGGTTGACCACGTCGAGCCAGAGGAACTGGGCGAGCGGGGCCTCGGTGCGGGTGCGGAACCACATGGAGCGGTGGTCGGGAGCGGAGGTGGAGGGGAACACCTTGCCGTCGAGCCCGGCGGTGTCCCAGAGCCGGCCCATTTCGAGGACGACGGTCCGCACGCCCGCCTGACCGAGCCGCAGCGCGGCGACGGCGGAGCCGTAACCGGAGCCGACGACTATGGCGGGCGCGTACTGGGCTGCGGCCGGCTCGGAAGCCGCGGCGGAGGCCAGGCCGATCCGGGTGAACCCGAGGGCGGAGGCGGTCGAGAGTGCGCCGAGTCCCAGAAGGTGACGGCGCGTCAGATTGGGTGTCATGGCCGCATCATGGGCGGAATCCAGCCGTCCGGCCAGACGCCGTCTTGACAGGTATCTGAGAGACAGTCAGCCATGGCTGCACAGCCCGTCGGCCGCGGCTCCGCCGTCAGGGCTCCGCCCCGAACCCCGCTCCTCAAACGCCGGAGGGGCTGGATCTTGCCGGCGCCGGCTGACAATTTCAGCCTCGCCGGCGTTTGAGGGGTGGGGGTCCCCCCGGACGGAGTCTGGGGGAGGGTCTGGGGCGGAGCCCCGGCAGCGGCGGCGCGGCCGTACGGCTACAGCAGCGCACGGAGGTGGTCCGCCAGGAGGTCCCAGCGCCACTTCTCCTCGACCCACTCACGCCCCCGCTCGCCCATCCGACGGCGCAGTTCCGGATCCTTCAGCAGGGTGACGATCCGGTCCGCCGCGTCTTCGGGGGCGCCGCCCCGGACGACCCAGCCCGTCTCGCCGTCCAGCACCGCGTCCGGCGCCCCGCCGGAGTCGCCCGCGATCACCGGCAGGCCCGTGGCCGAGGCTTCCAGGTAGACGATGCCGAGCCCCTCCACGTCCAGCCCGCCCCGCCGGGTCCGGCACGGCATCGCGAAGACGTCGCCCGCGCCGTAGTGGGCGGGCAGTTCGGACCACGGGACCGCCCCCGTGAAGACCACCGAGTCCGCGACCCCGGTCGAGACGGCCAGCGCCCGCAGGTCCGCCTCGTACGGCCCGCCGCCCACGATCAGCAGCACCGCGTCCGGCTCCGCCGCCAGGATCCGCGGCATCGCCTCGATCAGCGTGTCCTGCCCCTTGCGGGGAACGAGGCGCGAGACGCAGACGACCACCGGCCGGTCGGTCAGCCCGAGCCGCGCCCGGACCTCCGCCCCGCCCGACTCCGGGTGGAACGTCTTCTCGTCCACCCCCGGCGGGAGTTGCACCATCCGGGCCGCCGCCCGGTCCGTCACCGCCGAGGCGATCCGCGAGCGCGTGTACTCCCCCAGGTAGGTCAGCGTGTCCGTGCCCTCGCCGATCCGCCGCAGCAGCTGCCGCGCCGCCGGCAGCTGGGCCCAGCCCGCCTCGTGCCCGTGCGTGGTCGCCACGATCCGCCGTGCGCCCGCGCGCCGCAGCGCCGGGCCCATCAGACCGAGGGGGGCCGCCGCCCCGAACCACACGGACTCGCATCCGTGTTCGCGCAGCAGGCCCACCGCCCGCCGCGTCACGCGCGGGGTCGGCAGCAGCATCGTCGTACGGTCGCGGACCACCTGGAACGGCTGCTCCGCGTCGAAGGCCGCGGTGGCCTCGCGGCCCTCCGCGCTGTGCTTCCACGTGGAGGCGTAGACGACGATCCGGTCGGGATCCAGCCTCAGCGCCATGTTGTGCAGGAAGGCCTGGATGCCGCCCGGTCGCGGCGGGAAGTCGTTGGTCACGATCAGCGTCTTGTGCATCGCTGCCAACGTACCGGACGCCCTCAGCGGAACTCCTTCCGCAGGGCCTCCTGCCACTCCTCGGTCAGCCCGGCCGGATCCGTCCCGAGCGCCTCCCGCAGCGCCGACGGCCACGGCCCGCGCCCCGCCTTCTCGTACAGGTCCACCAGCGCCGCCTCGCCCCACCGGTCCGCGATCAGCCGGCAGGCCAGCCACGCCCCCTCGTACGCCCCGGCCAGCGCCTCCGGGTCGCCGCCGAAGGCGAAGTCCTCCGAGCGCGGCAACCCGGCCGGCACCGCGCCGCGCCGTACCGCCCGGGCCAGGGCCGGGGCGCCCTGCTCCGGGGTGGTGGAGGTGCCGCGGTACGCCGCCCAGTCCGCGAAGCCCTCGGAGAGCCACAGCGGGGTCGTCGCGGAGGTCGCCGCCCGGGTGGCCACGTGGGTGACCTCGTGGGTGAGGATGACCCGCCGGCCCGCCTCGCCCAGCTCCGCGTACCCCTCCGGGTTGATCACCACCCGGTCCGCGGGGGCCGGTCCGGCGCCGACCCGGCCGGTGGTGACGGCGCCCATGCCCCGGTACTCGTCGGCGGGCCGGCCCAGCAGCTGCGCCATCCGCTCCAGGGATCCGGGGACCAGTACGACCACCCGTCCCGCCCAGGGTCCGGGCCAGGCCGCGCTGGCCGCGGGCACCGCCCGGTCGGCCTCGGCGGCGATCCCGGCCAACTCCTCGGGGGACCGCCCGGCGCCGCCCAGGACCAGGGAGTGCGTCCCCCGGACCACCGACACCGGGCCCTGGTCCCACAGCTGCGGCGGTGCGCCCGGTGCGGGCCGGTCGGCCCGCACCAGCCAGGGGCCGCCGCCCGCCGCGCGTGCGAGTTCCAGCTCGCGCGCCGAGCCGCCCGGGGCCGTGTCGTAGCCGGCCAGCCGGTAGCGCAGCTCGGCCCGTACGAGGGCCCGTGCGCCGTCCCGCCGCACCGAGGCGACCTCGTACGTCCAGCCGTCGAGGGGGATCCCGGAGAGTGCCTCGGGGGGCACCCGCGACCAGTCGGCCACGGCCCGGCGGACGTCGCGCGCGGTGGTGTCGGCGGGCCGCGCCGCGCAGCCGGCGAGCAGCACGCACAGCAGGAGCGGCAGTACGCGGACGAGACGGCGACCCGGGAGCATCCGCCGATCGTACGCACGGTCCGGACCAGGGGTCCCCGGCCGGGGCCGGGGGCGGGGCTCCGCGGGCGGCGGTCAGGGGCGGGTCACCGACGAGACGGGCATCATCCCGACGGGGTCGTAGCGCACCCGGGCCCCGGGGTACGGGGCGTGGACCACCTGGCCGTTGCCGACGTACATGCCGACGTGGCTGGCGTCCGAGCGGTACGTCACCAGGTCGCCCGGGCGGGCCTGCGAGAGCGGCACCTGCCGGCCGGCGTGCCGCTGGGCCTGCGAGGTGCGCGGCAGCGAGACCCCCGCCTGCCGGTAGGACCAGACCATCAGCCCGGAGCAGTCGAAGCCGGAGGGGCCGGTGGAGCCCCACACGTAGGGGCGGCCGACCGCCGACCGGGCCGCCATCACGGCGGCCGCGGCCCGCCCCGAGGACGGGCCGGAGAAGGGCATCTCGGGCATCTCGTCGGCGCGGCCGCCGGAGCGCGAGGAGCGTTCGAAGTCGGCCCGCTCCTCGGACGGCATGGTGCTGAGCAGGCGCCGGGCGGCGGCGAGCTTCGCGGTGACGGAGCGCTTGTGCCGGGCCACGTCGGAGCGCAGGGCGTCGAGTTCGGCGAGTTTGCGGGAGGCCTCCCGGCGCTCCTGGCCGAGGCTGCGCTGCTCCTCGCGGAGTTCGTCGAGCTGCCGGGCCTGACGGCTGGTCAGCCGGTCGAGGGCGGCGGCCTGCTCCAGGTACGCGTCGGGGTCCTCGGCCAGCATCAGGCCGACGGCGGGGTCGATGCCGCCGCTGCGGTACTGGGCCCCGGCGAAGGTGCCGAGGACGCCCCGCATGGTGTTGATGCGCTCCTGACCGCGGGCCACCGCCTCCTGGGCCCGGTTGACCTCGGCGCGCAGCCGGTCGGCCTTCTCGCCCGCCTCGTTGAAGCGCTCGGTGGCCTGCTCGGCCTCTTCGAAGAGCCGGTCGACCTGGGCGCTGACGCCCGTCCTCGCCGCGCCGCCCGGCTCGTACGGGAGGCCGGGAGCGGCGCTCGCGGGTGCCCCCGCCATGGCGGCCGCGGCCGTGGCCGCGGCGGCGGTGAGGACGGTGACCTTCGTGCTCCGGTCGAGGCTGCCGAGCCCGCTCCGGCGATGGGACGCCACGTGAAACCGCTCCCTTCCGCTGTGTGTGGCCCGGGTCCGCCCCCCGTGGACGGCCTTGTGCCGGGTTCCGCGCTGGCAGACAGTAGCCGGACGGTCACATGCCGACCAACGACCGCCGGAGGGCGCACACGGCGACGCCCCGCAGGAGACGCAGGTCACCGGCGGGGCGTGTGGTCGCAAAGGGGCCGCGGAATTCGCCCGGATGGGCGGTGTGCGGCGCGTCAGCCGACGCGGACGCCGAACTGGAACGGCATGTTGTCCATGGACTCGTACTTGATGCCGCTGCGCGGGTTCGAGGCGTGCAGCGTCATGTTGTTGCCGGCGTAAAGGCCGACGTGGTGCAGGTCCCCGTAGAAGAAGACCAGGTCACCGGGCTGGAGCTGGCTGCGGCTGATGCGGGTGCCGTCATTGACCTGAGTGAAGGTGGTGCGGCTGATGCTGACGCCGGCCTGCTTGTACGCCCACTGCGTCAGCCCGGAGCAGTCGTAGACGTTGGGACCGGTGCCGCCGGACTGGTAGGTGAAGCCCAGCTTGGTCTTCGCCGCGGCGAGGGCGGCTCCGGCGCGGCCGGAGGCGCTGACGTTGCCGAGGTCGACACGCTGGCCGTCGGCGCGGCTGGCGCGCGCCTCGTCGTCCTTGAGCGCCGCGCGCTCCTGCGCCGTCAGGGTGTTGAGCAGGGCCTGGGCCGCGGCGAGCTTCTCCGTGGAGACCTTCTTCTTCTCGCCGAGCTCCTTGCGGGTGGCGTCGAGGTCGGCGAGCTTGCCGGCGGCCTCCTGGCGCTGCTGCGCGAGGCTGCGCTGCTTCGCCTGGATCTTCTGGACCGCCTCGACCTGCTTGCCGCTCAAGTGCTCGAGGGAGGAGGCCTTGTCGAGGTAGCTGTCGGGGTCCTCGGAGAGGAGGAGGGCGAGGGAGGGGTCGATGCCGCCGTTGCGGTACTGGGCGCTGGCCATCGAACCGAGGGTGCTGCGCAGCTCGTTGAGGTCACCCTGGCCGCGGGCGACCTGGTCCTGAAGCTGGGCTATCTCCTTCTCGAGCTTCTCCTGGCGCTCCTTGGCCCCGTTGAACTTCTCGGTGGCCTGCTCCGCCTCTTCGTAGAGGGCGTCGACCTGGGTCTTGACCTCGTCCTTGCTCGGCTTCGCCGGAGCGGCGGAGGCGCTCTGGGAGGTGAGGGCCACCACGGCGGCGGCGGTGGCGCCGAGCACGGTCACACGAGTGCGGTTCGGCTGCTTGGGTCGACGGTGGGACGCCACGGAGGCGAGCTCCTTCTTCCTAGAGCCGCCGAAGAACGCAACTCGGCAGCACCTCCGCCGCCACTCCGAATGAGTGATCTACCGCACGAAGGTTTGACCGCACCCTAGTGACCTTGCTGTGATCAGTTCAAATCCCGCCAGGTAAAAACCCGCTCTCCGACCAGGTTCTTTACCTACAGTGCACGCTCTGTGCCGGGCACTTGACGGTACGTTCGCTACGGCGCCGGTCAATTCCGGCATTCGGGCGGGGAGTTACGAAACGCGCGAAAGCCGCTTCAGTAGCAAAGCGGACGTCACGGGCCGCGCACCCGCCTTGGCCACCCCGTCGGCGACCTCCCGGTCCGTCGAGACCACGACCACCGGCCGGCCGGGCGGTTCGGCGCGCACCAGCTGACGGATCAGCTCGTCCGCCGTCACGCCCGCCTTGGAGAAGAGCACCCGCACCCCGCGCGGCGGGGCGAGCAGCACCGGGGCCGCCAGTTCCGCCCCGTCGAAGACACAGGTCATCTCCGCGCCCGTCTGCGCGGCCAGCATCGACAGCCCGCCCAGCAGCCGCAGCCGCTGCTTCTCCAGCGGCATCGTCGGATAGCCGGTCTTGGTCACGTTGTAGCCGTCGACCACCAGATGGGCCTGCGGCAGCGCCAACAGCTGGTCCAGCAGCGCAGGATCGGTCTCCGACAGGGCGCGCGCCGCGATGTCCTTCGGCGTCATCCGGCCCGGCTCCACCGCGTCCACGGTGTCGGCCGGGCGCGTGTTCACGGGCGGCAGCGCCAGCTCGCGGCGCAGCCCCTGGGCCGCGTCCAGCACGGTGTCCAGCAGCAGCCGCAGCCGCATGTCCTCGATGCTGCGCCCCTCGCGGGTGGCCCGGCGCGAGGTCTCCAGCGCCGCCTCCACCTCCGCGAGGCGGGACTTGAGCCGCCGGCTCTCGCTCTCCGCGGCGGCCACCCGGGTGGCCGCGTCGCCGCGGATCCCGTCGACCTCGGCGGTCAGCTTGCGCAGGGCCGCCTCGCCGCGCTTGACGTCACTGAGGGCGCTGCGCAGCTTGCGCTGAAGCGATTCCGCTTCCTTGCGGGCCGCGTCCAGCTCCACGCGCACGTGCTCGCCGCCCGTGCGCTGCAGTTCCCGGGCGTGGGCCAGCTCCTCGCGCAGCCGCTCCAGCTCACGCCGGGTCTCCTCGCCGACCCGCTCGGCGTCGGCGCGCTGCGCCTCCTCGCCCGCGGCGGCCACCAGCTTGACCCAGCCGGCCGGCCTCAGGACGAACGCGGCGGCCGCCACGTCCAGCGGATCCGCGGCGGCGGGCGGCGCGCCCGACTCCAGCGCGGCGGCCAGCTCCGCCTGCGCCTCGCGCAGTTTCTCGGCGACCCGGCTTCGGAACACGGCGTCGGTCTCGACCGCCGTGGCCATGGCGTTGCCCGCGAACTTGGCGCGCCGGGTCGGGGTGAAACGGGCGTACTGCCGCAACTGCGCCGGCAGGTCCGCGACCGTCAGTGCGCCGAAGGCGTCCGAGACGAGCGCGACGACCCGCCGCCGCACGCCTTCCGGCAGCGGGCGGTCGAGCGCCTCGGCGGCGTCGCCGGCCGCGTCGGCCGGCTCAGCGCCGCTTGCTGGCTCCACAATCCGTCACCCCTACCGTGATCTACGTGTGGGCACGCCTCCGTCAGGAGTCCGCGCCCGGCCTGTCCACGAGCTCGATCTGGTCCACCGCGTTGCACCAGCGGCAGCGGACCGACTCGATGGTCTCATTGACCACCTCGCGCTCCTCGACCTTGGGCTCCCCGGCGAGGTCCAGGTGGACGTACTCGACGACCTTCGACGAACGGGTGACGTCGAAGCGCGTGAGGTTGCCGCACAGGGTGCAGCGCCACCGGGTGGTGTCGGTCGGCAGGGGAACCGTCATCAGGCCGCTCTCTCCTTCGTAGCTGATTCAATTAAAGCCGTCCGCGCCGCCGTCCGCGCAGCTCTCCGTGTCTGTCGGCGTATCTCGGCGTCGCTCTGCGGCGGTATTCCTCGGACGGCGGACCGCAGCTCGTAACCCTACGGCCTGCCACCGCCTCAGGTGGGTCCCGTTGCGTCATGCTCTGTCACATGATCGTAAGGTGGCGGGCCGTACGCGAGGCTGCCCGGGGACCGGTGGTCACCCATGCGCTGATCGCGGGCTGCGGTGTGGTGTTCGTACTCGGCCCTGCCTCGGGGCTCAACCCGGTCTACGGGACGGGCGACGAGCTGCTGGCGGCCGGTACCGCGTACTTCCGGCGCTGGGGCGTGGTCCCGGACGAGCTCTTCACGGGCACCCCGCGCGCCTGGCTGACCCCGCTGACGGCCCTGTTCGTCCACGGCAGCTGGCTGCACCTGCTCGGGAACATGCTCTTCCTCTACGTCTTCGGGGCGATGACGGAGGAGCGGATGGGCCGCCCGGCGTTCCTCGTCTTCTACATCTGCACGGGGTACGTGGCGCTGGCGGCGTACGCGGCGGCCAACGCGGGATCCCCGCAGACCCTGGTGGGGGCGTCCGGAGCGATCTCGGCGGTCCTGGGCGCCTTCCTCTTCCTGCTCCCGCGGGCGAGGGTGACGAGCCTGTTCCCCTTCTTGTTCTTCCTGCCGCTGCGGTTCCCGGCGTGGCTCGTGCTGCTGTTCTGGTTCGCCCTCCAATGGGTGGCCGCGCACCGGGCGGAAAGCGGCCCCGGGGTCGCGTACCTGGCCCATCTGGTGGGCTTCTCGGTCGGCTTCCTCTACGCGTGGGCCCGCTATCGGGGTACGACTAGAGTGAGGCGACCAGCGACGGCCACCGAGGGAGACAGCCAGCCGTGATCACCGCGATCGTGCTCATCAAGACCAGCGTGGACCGCATCCCCGAGATCGCCGAGTCCATCGCCGCGCTGGACAGCGTCAGCGAGGTCTACTCCGTCACGGGAACGTACGACCTGATCGCACTGGTCCGCGTGGCCCGCCACGAGAACCTGGCGGACATCATCCCCGGCCGCATCAGCAAGATCCCGGGCGTCGAGGCGACGGACACCCACGTGGCCTTCCGCACCTACTCCCAGCACGACCTGGAAGCGGCGTTCGCGATCGGCCTCGACGCCTGACGCCTCCGGCGCGGTCTGCGACTGACCCGCCTGCCCCGGCTTCACGACGCCTCAAACGCCGGCGGGGCTGGGATGGTGCCCCGGAGCGGAACCCGTAGGCCCGGCCGTCCGCGGGGCCCCTCCGGGACGTCTCCTCGTCGTCGCGCCTGCGGGCGCGAGCCGAGGAGATACTCCGGCGGGGCAATGCCCCACCGCCAATCCCAGCCCCGCCGGCGTTTGAGGCGCGGGGTCCGGGGCGGAGCCCCGTGCAGCGGCGCCGCACGTCAGACGGCGGGAACGCAGCGGCCCTCCTCCGTGCGGTACTGCCACTTGGCTCCGTCCGCGACGAGCTCCTTCACCGCGCGGACGAAGCGCTCCACGTGCTCGTCCGGGGTGCCCGCGCCGAAGCTGACGCGGATCGCGTTCAGGGAGCGCTCCCCCGGGGCCGCCTCCGGGGCGCCGCATTCGCCCTGGGCCTGCGGCTCGCTGCCGAGGAGGGTGCGGACCAGCGGGTGGGCGCAGAACAGGCCGTCGCGGACGCCGATCCCGTACTCCGCGGACAGCGCGGCGGCGAAGTGGGAGCTGTTCCAGCCGTCCACGACGAAGGAGATGACGCCGACGCGCGGGGCCTCGTCTCCGAAGAGGGACAGGACGCGGACCGCCGGGACCTCCGCCAGGCCCTCGCGGACCTTCGCGATGAGGTGGCGCTCGCGGGCGACGAGGCTGTCGAAGCCCGCCTCGGTCAGGGCCTTGCAGGCCGAGGCGATGGAGTAGACGCCGATGACGTTCGGGGAGCCGGCCTCGTGGCGGGCGGCCGTGGTGTGCCACTCGACGTCGACGCCGCCGTCCTCGCGCCGGGCCACCTTGCGGGAGGCGCCGCCGCCCGCGAGGTACGGCTCGGCCTGCTGCAGCCAGTCCGCGCGGCCGGCGAGCACGCCCGAGCCGAAGGGCGCGTAGAGCTTGTGCCCGGAGAAGGCGACCCAGTCCACGTCCAGGTCCCGGACCGAGACGGGGTGGTGCGGGGCCAGCTGGGCGGCGTCCAGGACGATCCGCGCGCCGTGGGCGTGCGCGGCGGCGGCGAGTTCCTTCACCGGCCACAGTTCACCGGTGACGTTGGAGGCGCCCGTGACGCAGACCAGGGCCGGGCCCTTGGGGTCTCCCCAGCTCGAAGAGCTAGGGGATGGCTCGCGGTCGGCGAGGGCCCGCTCCAGGGTGGCGACGGCCTCGTCCGGGGTGCGCGGGGCGTTGAGGTAGGTGACCTGCGCGTTCGTCCAGGGCAGCAGCGAGGCGTGGTGCTCGGTCTCGAAGACGAACACCTGGCAGTCGGCGGGGAGCACGGCGGCGAGCAGGTTCAGCGAGTCGGTGGTGGACCGGGTGAAGATCACCTGGTCGGCGGGGCGGCAGTCGAGGAACTCGGCGACCGTGACCCTGCTCTGCTCGAAGAGGTCGGTGGAGAGCTGCGAGAGGTAACCGGCGCCGCGGTGCACGCTGCCGTAGTACGGGGCGTAGGCGGCCACGTCGTCCCAGACCCGCTGGAGCGCCGGGGCGCTGGCCGCGTAGTCCAGGGCCGCGTAGGTGACCTCGCCGCCGGTGACGAGCGGGACGGTGACGTCCCGGCCGAGCACCGGCAGCGGCTCGGCACAGGCGGGACCCTCGGCGGTCGCGACGGAGGCGGTGGCCACGGAGGCGGAGGCGGCGGCGGCGTTCAGGAATGCGGACATGGCGGTATCTCCCGGCAGGCAGGGCTGAATGGCTTCGGTGTGTCCGTACGCGGGTACGGCCGTGCGGCCGTCCTGGGGGTCCCCCCGGACGGAGTCTGGGGGAGGTACGGGAGAGCCCTCGGGCCCGACCTGACGGTCGGCGGGGGTACACGGAAGTGACCCTGATCCGAGGGGTGAAGTAGGGGCGGAGTCGCCCTATCGCATTCGCTTGCTCACGGAAAAAGCTCCTCGAGAAGACCAGGACCCCTGGTGTCGAGGGATCCGCGCTTGCCGTAGGCCTTGCTGCCTACGACCTGGTCATCACCCGGGGCACCCCGCCACGGAAGGAGGGTTGCCGGACAGCAAGCCGGGGCCTAAACGCTGTCACTCGTGACCTGGTCAGCATCCTGCCACATGATCCTCCGTGCGCAAGACCCCGGTCCGAATGGCGGACCGGGGCCTTGGCTCGAAACGATCGGCGGGCCGTCGGGGGCGGAGCCCCCGGCCCTCGCTACGCGTTGCTGGCCGCCACCCACCGCTCCAGCGCCGCACGTGCCGCACCCGAGTCGATGGACTCCGCCGCGCGGGTGATGCCGGCGGCGAGCTGCTCCTCCAGCGTGCCCGTACCGGGGTCCAGGGCCACCAGGGCCGCCGCCGAGTTCAGCAGCACGGCGTCGCGGACCGGGCCGGTCTCGCCGGCCAGCAGGCGGCGGGCCACGTCCGCGTTGTGCGCGGGGTCGCCGCCGGCCAGCGCCGAGACGTCGACCAGGTCGATGCCGATGTCGCGCGGGTCGAAGACCTGCTCCGCCACCTTGCCGTCCCGGACCCACCACACCCGCGAGGTCGCCGTCGTCGTCAGCTCGTCCAGGCCGTCGTCACCGCGGAAGACCAGCGCGGAGGAGCCCCGTTCGGCGAGCACGCCCGCGATGATCGGAGCCATCCGGGGGTCGGCCACGCCGGTCGCCTGGGCGCGCACCCGGGCCGGGTTGGTGAGCGGGCCCAGCGCGTTGAAGAAGGTCCGGATGCCCAGTTCCTTGCGGGCCGCCGCCACGTGCCGCAGCGCCGGGTGGAACTTCACCGCGAAGCAGAAGGTGATGCCGGCCTCCTCGGCGACCTCCACGACCCGCGCCAGGCTGAGGTTGAGGTTCACCCCGAGCTTCTCCAGGACGTCCGAGGAGCCGCTCGCCGAGGAGGCGGCCCGGTTCCCGTGCTTGACGACCTTGGCCCCGGTTCCGGCCACCACGACCGCCGACATCGTCGAGATGTTCACCGTCTTGGCCCCGTCGCCGCCCGTGCCGACGATGTCCACCGTCCGGCCCGGCACCTCGATCAGGTTGGCGTGCTCGTACATGGCCCGTACGAGGCCGTTGATCTCCGCGACCGTCTCCCCCTTCGCCCGCAGTGCGACGGTGAAGCCGGCGATCTGCGCGTCGGTGGCCTCCCCGCGCATGATCCGGTCCATGGCCCAGGCAGTGTCGTCGGCACGCAGGTCCTGGCCGGTCAGCAGAGCGTCGAGGACGCCCGGCCAGCCACGGGCCGCCACGCTGTCGCCGCCTGCCGGGGTCACAACGTTCATGGTCCGCTCCTGCTGGTCGTCAAGGTTTCCACGTCGAATGGGACGGGTTAAGCCTATCCAGCCCGGAAGACGGCAAAGAGCCCCGTCCAGACACTGGACGGGGCTCTCGCCGTGGCGACACCAGGACTGACCTGAAATCAGTCCCTCATTCGGTCGTGCAGGGGATCAGTGGTGGCCGTGGCCGGCCTGGATCTCCTTGTACTCCTCCGCCGTGGGCTTCGGAATCTGATTGTTCTCACCGTAGAAGCCCTGGCTGAGCTTCGCGCGCAGCTTCTCGGTGGCCTTCACCTTGCGCTCGACACCGTTCTCGTCGACCGTCGGGCCGATCTCGACCGGCTTGTACTGCTCGTGCGCGGTGAGCTTGTGCAGCTGGCCCGCCGGGAGCGGCTCGTGGACCTCGACGAACTCACCGTGCGGCAGACGCTTGATGATGCCGGTCTCGCGACCGTGCAGCACCTTGTCGTGGTCCCGGCGCTGGAGGCCGAGGCAGATCCGCTTGGTGACGATGAAGGCGAGGACCGGGACGACGAAGAAGCCGATCCGGACGAACCAGGTGATCGAGTTGATCGACAGGTGGAAGTACTGGGCGAACATGTCGTTGCCACCGCCGATGAGGAGCACGATGTACTCCGCGATCCAGGCGACACCGAAGGCCGTACGGGTCGGGACGTTGCGCGGGCGGTCCAGGATGTGGTGCTCGCGCTTGTCCCCGGTGACCCAGGACTCGATGAACGGCCAGACGGCGATCGCACCCAGCACCAGCGGGAAGAGCAGCAGCGGGATGAACACGCCCAGGACGAGCGTGTGGCCCCACAGGTTGATCTCCCAGCCGGGCATGGCACGGATCAGGCCTTCCGGCATACCCATGTACCAGTCGGGCTGCGCACCGGTGGACACGTGGTCCGGGCGGTACGGGCCGAGCGCCCAGATCGGGTTGATCGTGGCGATGGCCGCGACGGCCGCGATGACACCGAAGACCAGGAAGAAGAAGCCTCCGGCCTTGGCCATGTAGACCGGCAGCAGCGGCATGCCGACGACGTTCTTGTTCGTCTTGCCGGGACCCGCGAACTGGGTGTGCTTGTGGTAGAAGACCAGGATCAGGTGGGCCACGAGCAGGCCCATCATGATGCCGGGCAGCAGCAGGATGTGCACCGAGTAGAACCGCGCGACGAAGTCGCCGCCCGGGAACTCCCCGCCGAACAGGAACATCGACAGGTACGTGCCGACGACCGGGACGGACAGGATGGCGCCCTGCATGAAGCGGACACCGGTACCCGAGAGCAGGTCGTCCGGCAGCGAGTAACCGGTGAAGCCGGTGAACATGCCGAGGACCAGCAGCAGGAAGCCGAAGATCCAGTTGACCTCACGCGGCTTGCGGAACGCGCCGGTGAAGAAGACGCGCATCATGTGCACGACCATGGCCGCGACGAAGATCAGCGCCGCCCAGTGGTGGATCTGACGGATCAGCAGACCACCGCGGACGTCGAAGCTGATGTCGAGCGTCGAGGCGAAGGCCTCGGACATCATGACGCCCTGCATCGGCACGTACGAGCCGTGGTACACGACCTCGTTCATGCTCGGGTGGAAGAACAGCGTCAGGTACACACCCGTGAGGATGATGATGATGAAGCTGTAGAGGCAGATCTCACCCAGCATGAAGGACCAGTGGTCCGGGAAGATCTTGCGCATGTTGGCCTTGGCCAGACCGTAGATGCCCAGGCGGCCGTCCGCCCAGTCCGCTACGCGCTCGCCGGCCGGCGCTTTGCGCTCGTTGTTGTCGCTGGTGCTCATCCGCGCTCCCAGAATGCAGGACCGACGGGCTCTTCGAAGTCGCCGAGCGCTTCGAGGAAGCCTTCGTCATTCACGCCGATCCGCAGCTGCGGAAGCGCGTGACCGGCCGGGCCGAAGATGACACGGGCGCCGTCGGAGAGGTCGAAGGTGGACTGGTGGCACGGGCAGAGCACGTGGTGCGTCTGCTGCTCGTACAGGCTGATCGGGCAGCCGACGTGGGTGCAGATCTTGGAGTAGGCCACGATCCCCTCGTGGGACCACTCCAGCTCCTGCTTGTCCTTGATGTCCTCCGGCTGGATACGGACGATCATCAGGGCGGCCTTGGCGATCTGGACCTGGAAGTCGTGCTGCTCCTCCTCCAGGCCTTCCGGCCTGACGAAGGTCAGCGACCCGACGAGCACGTCCTCGGGACGCAGCGGCTCGTTCGTGTTGTCGTTGATGAGCAGCTTGCCCTTGGCCCACACGGTCTTGCGCAGCTTCTGCTCGGGCAGCGGGCCCAGGTCGCGCATGATCATGACGGCGGAGAGCGGCAGCATGGCCAGCGCACCGAGCATCGTGTTGCGGATCAGGGGCCGGCGGCCGATGCCGGACTCGCTCGCGCCGTCGCGGAAGTCCTGCAGGACCTGAGCCTTGACCTCCGGCGGAGCGGCGATCTCGTGGCGCTCGGCGGCGACCTCCACGTCGGACATCAGGGTGCGGGCCCAGTGGACCGCGCCCGCGCCGATGCAGAAGAGCGCCGTGCCCAGCGTCATGCCCAGGGCGAAGTTGAGCGCGCTCACCTTCCCGATGGGGAAGATGTAGACGATCTTTCCGACCGGGAAGATCACGTAGGACGCGATGAAGCCGATCGTGGCCAGCATCGACAGCGTGAACAGCATCGCGACGGTGCGCTCGGAGCGCTTCGCCGCCCGCTCGTCGATGTCCTGGATACGCGGCTTGTGGACCGGAAGGCCCGGGTCGGCGAACGGGTCGTCCGCGACCGCTACGGCACCGTGGTGCGCGTCGCCCTGCTCGCTCGGCAGGTGCTTCTCTTCGGGAATCTCTTGGCTACTCATGACTTCTTGGCCTTAGCGGTGTGGGCCGCGACCCAGACGGCGACAGCGATCAGCGCACCCAGGGCGAAGATCCAGCCGAACAGACCCTCGGAGACGGGGCCGAGGCCACCGAGCTTCAGGCCGCCAGGGCTGACCGACTTCTCGCCGTTCACGTTCTGGAGGTACGCGATGATGTCCTTCTTCTGCTGCTCCGGCATGGTCTGGTCCGGGAAGGAGGGCATGTTCTGCGGGCCGGTCTGCATGGCCTCGTAGATGTGCTTCGGGTCGACACCCTCAAGGTTGGGGGCGTACTTGCCGTTCGTCAGCGCGCCGCCCTCACCGGTGAAGTTGTGGCACTGCGCGCAGTTGTTGCGGAACAGCTCACCACCCCTGGCGATGTCGGCACCTGCCGGGTCGTACTGCTTTGCGGTCGGCGTGATCGGACCGGCGCCGAGGGACGCGATGTACGCCGCCAGCTGGTCGATCTGCGCCTGGGTGTAGATGACGGGCTTCTTCGGCACCTGGGCGCCGGGCTGCTGGGCGGGCATGCGGCCCGTGCTCACCTGGAAGTCGACGGCCGCGGAGCCGACGCCGACCAGGCTCGGGCCGTCAGAGGAACCCTGACCGCCGGTTCCGTGGCAGCTTGCGCAACCCACGGCGTAGAGCTTCTTGCCCTCCTCGATGGCGAGGGACTGGGCGGTTTCATCGGCCTGCGCCTTGCCCGCGGGAGCAAAGGCGGCGTAAAGCCCCCCAGTGGCCGCCAGCGCGAGGAGTAGAACGACGACCGCCGCCAGCGGATGGCGTCGTCGTGCGGAGAGCTTTTTCACGGATTACCCCGGTGTCAGGATCTTCTGCGTCGGTGTGTCTGGATGGAGTGCCGGGTCTTGCCCGGTGACGTGTTCGCTACTTGATCAGGTAGATCGTGGCGAAGAGGCCGATCCAGACGACATCGACGAAGTGCCAGTAGTAGGACACGACGATGGCCGACGTGGCCTGTTCGTGGGTGAACCTCTTGGCCGCGTACGTCCGGCCGAGGACCAGCAGGAAGGCGATGAGGCCGCCCGTCACGTGCAGACCGTGGAACCCGGTGGTCAGGTAGAAGACCGAGCCGTACGGACCGGACGAGAGGCTCATGCCCTCGTGCTTGACCAGCTCGGTGTACTCGAACACCTGGCCGCCAATGAAGATCGCACCCATGACGAACGTGATGATGAACCACGTCCGGAGCTTCTTCACGTCACCGCGCTCGGCTGCGAATACGCCGAGCTGGCAGGTGAGCGAGGAAAGCACCAGGATCGTCGTGTTCGTCGCCGAGAAGGGCAGATTCAAGGCCGAAGCCTGTTCTGCCCAGTACTCGGGGCCTGTCACGGATCGCAGGGTGAAGTACATCGCGAAGAGGGCCGCGAAGAACATCAGCTCGGAACTCAACCAGATGATGGTTCCGACGCTGACGAGGTTCGGCCGGTTGACCGTCGGGTGCGCGTGCCCGGTATCTACTGTCGTTGCTGTCGCCACGACCGACATTATGTCGGTCGCTTATCCCGCCCTCACCCCGGGGGGTGCCGTTCGGAGTGTCAGCGGCGTGTGCAAGGCCCGAACGGCCCATCAGATGACCTCGGTGGGATGTCCCGTGCACATGTCCGAACCGATGTTGACAGCGCATCGGGAGGAGTAGCATCCCGCGCAACATCAACGTGATTCACGGGACACGTGGAGGAACGAAATGCGGGCGACTGCGCGGGTTCTGGTCTACAGCGACGACGCGGGCACCCGGGAGCAGGTGCGGCTGGCGGCCGGACGCCGGCCCGCCGCGGACCTGCCGCCGGTGGAGTTCGTGGAGTGCGCGACGCTGCCGGCGGTCCTGACGGAGCTGGACGCGGGCGGCATCGACGCGTGCGTGCTCGACGGCGAGGCGGTTCCGGCCGGTGGCATGGGCGTGTGCCGGCAGATCAAGGACGAGATCTTCCGGTGTCCGCCGGTGCTGCTGCTGATGGGACGCCCCCAGGACGCCTGGCTGGCCACGTGGAGCCGCGCGGACGCCGCCGTGACCCTTCCGG
Organism: Streptomyces sp. NBC_00207; assembly: GCF_045160965.1. Taxonomy (NCBI): domain Bacteria; kingdom Bacillati; phylum Actinomycetota; class Actinomycetes; order Kitasatosporales; family Streptomycetaceae; genus Streptomyces; species Streptomyces sp. NBC_00207. The sequence goes on from NZ_CP130715.1 coordinate 3,105,630, forward strand.
TGGACCCGGTGGAGTTCGCGGACGCCCTGGCGGGCGTTCTGCGCTCCCGGCTCTCCTCCTCGGCGGCCTGACGGAGCGCCTGCGGGCCCACGGCTTCCCCGCGGGCCCGCAGCGCGCTTCCCGTCACACGGTGGGCCGGAGGCGGGCCTGGTCCATCGGGGTGCGGCCTTCCTGGGTGCCCTTGAGGAGGGCGCTGCCCTGGCGCCAGTCCTTCCAGTCCATGTTCCAGTCGCCGAAGCCGTTGCCGAAGATGTCCATGTCCTCGCCGATGCTGTTGACCACCTGGACGATGTCGCCCTCGGTGATGTTCTCGTAGAACCAGGCGGCGTTGCCCGTGCTCATGCCGGTGCAGCCGTGGCTGACGTTCTCGTAGCCCTGGGAGCCGACGGACCACGGTGCGGCGTGGACGTATTCACCACTCCAGGTGACGCGGGTGGCGTAGTAGACGGGCAGGTTGTAGTACTCGCTGCCGCCGATGCCGACGGTGTCGCCGCGCATCTGGACGAAGTACTGCTTGCCGAGGACCACCTTGACCCCGTTGCGGGTGGAGAAGCCGGGCTTCCCGGTGGTCACCGGGATGGTGTTGATCACTTCTCCGTTGCGCTTGAACGTCAGGTAGTGCGAGGAGGCGTCGGTGGTGACCTCGACCCGGTCCCCGATCTCCAGCTTCAGCGGCTTGGACGCGACCCCGTGGAGCTCGTCGGTGACCCTGATGCCCTCCAGGTTGCTCCGTACGGAGACCGTGGAGTGGGCGGGCCAGTAGTCCTTCGGGCGGTAGTGCAGTTTCTTGTCGTCCACCCAGTGCCAGGCGCCCTCGACTCCGGCCGGGGCGTCGACGATCAGGCCCCGTTCCACGATCGCGCGGGCGGCCTTGTCCTTGACGGGCTCGCTGAGCTCGGCGGTGAGGGGCTGTCCGACGCCGTACTTGCCCTCGTCCGGGCCGAATTCGACCTTCAGGACCCCTTTCGACGGGGTCGTGTTGAAGGTGAGCGTGCGCTGCCCCGGGGCGCCCCGCTCGTCCTCGGTGCTCACGGTGACCGTGTAGCGGACTCCCGAGGCCATCGGGACCGTACTGTGCCAGCGGTCGCCGTTGGCGCTCAGCTCGCCCGCCAGGCGGCGGCCGTGGGTGTCCACGGCCAGCACGTCAGTGATCCGGCCGCCGCCGGCCTTGGCGGTGATCTCGAGGGGTTTGTCGGGGTCCACGGGGCGGCTGCCGGCGCTCTGGTTGGAGGCGACCTGATCGCCCGCGTCGTACGGGCGGGCGGACAGCGGGTTCTTGTCGCCGGACCCGCATGCGGTGGCGCCGGCCCCGAGGGACGCGACCAGCAGGGAGCAGCTGAGTACCGTCCAAAGACGCGGTGAGTGCTTCATGGGGCCAACGCTATGAAGATATGACAATTACGGCGCGCGGGGTGACTGCAAACGAGGGGCCCGGACTCCTCCGAAGAGGTGTCCGGGCCCCAAGTGCTCGCGCGGCACGCCGCGCGCAGGTGCTGCCTACTGGTTCGCGTTCTCACCGCGGTAGTACTCGTACACCCAGCCCCACAGGCCGATCACGATGATCGGGGCCGAGAAGTACATGAGCCACCAGCCGAAGATGACGCCCATGAAGGCGAGCGCGCCACCGATGGCCAGCGAGAGCGGCTGCCAGCTGTGCGGGGAGAAGAACCCCAGCTCGCCGGCCTCGTCGGCGACGTCGGCCTCCAGGTTGTCCTGGGCCATCTCGTCGACGCGCTTGGCCGTGAAGGCCAGGTAGTAGCCGATCATGACGCTCAGGCCGAAGGCCAGGAAGAGCGCGGTGGTACCGACGGGCTCCTTCGACCACACGCCGTACACGACGGCCATGATCAGGATGAAGAAGGAGAGCCAGAGGAACATCTTGCCCTGGATCTTCACTTGCCGGCCTCCTTGCCACCGGTGACGGCCTGGGCCGCGACGCTGTGGTCCTCGAGGTGGTCGAGGGCCGCGATCTCCGGGTGGTGCAGGTCGAAGGCCGGGGACTCGGAGCGGATCCGCGGCAGGGTGAGGAAGTTGTGCCGCGGCGGCGGGCAGGAGGTCGCCCACTCGAGCGAACGGCCGTAACCCCACGGGTCGTCGACCTCGACCTTCTTGCCGTACTTGGCCGTCTTCCAGACGTTGTACATGAAGGGAAGCATCGACATGCCGAGCAGGAACGAGCTGATCGTGGAGATCGTGTTCAGCGTGGTGAAGCCGTCGGCCGCGAGGTAGTCCGCGTAACGACGCGGCATGCCCTCGGCGCCCAGCCAGTGCTGCACCAGGAACGTGCCGTGGAAGCCGATGAACAGCGTCCAGAAGGTGATCTTGCCGAGGCGCTCGTCCAGCATCTTGCCCGTGAACTTCGGCCACCAGAAGTGGAAGCCGGCGAACATCGCGAAGACCACGGTGCCGAAGACGACGTAGTGGAAGTGCGCGACGACGAAGTACGAGTCGGAGACGTGGAAGTCCATCGGGGGCGAGGCCAGGATGACGCCGGTCAGACCACCGAAGGTGAAGGTGACCAGGAAGCCGATCGTCCAGAGCATCGGGGTCTCGAAGGACAGCGAGCCCTTCCACATGGTGCCGATCCAGTTGAAGAACTTCACACCGGTCGGTACCGCGATCAGGAAGGTCATGAAGGAGAAGAACGGCAGCAGCACACCGCCGGTGACGTACATGTGGTGGGCCCACACGGTCACCGAGAGGCCGGCGATCGCGATCGTCGCGGCGATCAGGCCGATGTAACCGAACATCGGCTTGCGCGAGAAGACCGGAATGATCTCGGAGACGATTCCGAAGAATGGCAACGCGATGATGTACACCTCTGGATGTCCGAAGAACCAGAAGAGGTGTTGCCACAGCAATGCGCCGCCGTTCGCGGCATCGAACACATGCGAACCGAACTTGCGGTCGGCCTCCAGCGCGAAGAGCGCGGCGGCCAGCACCGGGAAGGCGAGCAGGACCAGGACACCGGTCAGCAGCACGTTCCAGGTGAAGATCGGCATGCGGAACATCGTCATGCCGGGTGCGCGCATGCAGATGATCGTGGTGATGAAGTTGACCGAGCCGAGGATCGTGCCGAAGCCCGAGAAGGCCAGACCCATGATCCACATGTCGGCGCCGATGCCCGGCGAGCGGACCGCGTCCGACAGCGGGGAGTAGGCGAACCAGCCGAAGTCGGCGGCGCCGTTCGGCGTCACGAAGCCGGCCACCGCGATGGTCGAGCCGAAGAGGTACAGCCAGTAGGCGAACATGTTCAGCCGCGGGAACGCCACGTCGGGCGCGCCGATCTGCAGCGGCATGATCCAGTTCGCGAAGCCCGCGAACAGCGGGGTGGCGAACATCAGCAGCATGATCGTGCCATGCATGGTGAACGCCTGGTTGAACTGCTCGTTCGACATGATCTGCGTACCCGGACGGGCCAGCTCGGCGCGCATGAAGAGCGCCAGGACTCCGCCGATGATGAAGAACACGAACGACGTCAGCAGGTACATCGTGCCGATGGTCTTGTGGTCGGTGGTGGTGAGCCACTTCACGACCACGTTGCCCGGCTGCTTGCGCCGTACCGGCAGCTCGTTCTCGTACGAGTCAGCTGCGGCGGCACCCTGGGATTCGTTGAGGATGCTCACAGTTTGTTCACTTCCGCATTCCGGGCCGGGTCGGTCTGCTGGATGCCGGCGGGCAGGAAGCCGGTCTGGCCCTTCTCGGCCAGCTCCTTCAGGTACGCCTGGTACTTCTCGGGCGAGACCACCTTGACGTTGAAGAGCATCCGGGAGTGGTCGACGCCGCAGAGCTCGGCGCACTTGCCCATGAAGGTGCCCTCTTGGCTCGGGGTGACCTCGAAGACGTTGGTGTGGCCCGGGATGACGTCCTGCTTGAACAGGAAGGGGACCACCCAGAAGGAGTGGATGACGTCGTTGGACGACAGGATGAAGCGGACCTTCTCGCCCTTGGGCAGGACCAGGGTCGGACCCGGGTTGCCCGTCTGGGGGTTCTTGTCGCCCGGGACGCCCTTCTCGTAGACGCCCTCGGCGCCCTCCGGGAAGGCCTTGGTGAAGCGGTCCGGGATCGAGGCGAGCTCCTTGGGAACCTCGCCCTTCTTCGGGGTCGCCCCGTCGCCGTCGACGTTCTCCACGTAGTTGAAGCCCCAGCTCCACTGGAAGCCGATCACGTTGATCGTGTGCGCCGGCTTCGAGAGGGCGAGCAGCTTCGACTCGTCACGCGCGGTGAAGTAGAAGAGCACCGAGACGATGATGAGCGGGACCACGGTGTACAGCGCCTCGATGGGCATGTTGTACCGGGTCTGAGGGGGGACCTCCACCTTCGTCCGGCTGCGCCGGTGGAAGATGACGCTCCAGATGATCAGGCCCCAGACCAGGATGCCCGTGACGAGCGCGGCCGCCCAGGAGCCCTGCCACAGGGAGAGGATGCGCGGCGCCTCCTCGGTGACCGGCGTCGGCATTCCGAGGCGGGGGAAGCTTTTCCAGTTATACGAGCAACCAGTGGCGGTCGCCAGGACCGCGCCCGCAGTCAGCGCCTGCAGCAGCTTCCGCCGCATCGGGCGCCGCGGCGAGCGGTCGGAGCCGTAGGGACTCACGTAGCGCCTTCCCGAGAGTCTCGGCCCGCGCGGCCGGCCGCGGCCGTGTTCGGGTCGGTCGCCGGCCCTGACGCAGGCAGGGGTTTGGATGTTTATGCGGACCAAACCCTACTGGACGCTATTTGGGGTCGCGCGGGGAGGGTGCCCAACGCGCCGCTACAGCCCCCGAAGGGATGGATCCGCCGTCCGGGGGACGGCGGATGCGGCCCTGAATGGCGGACTCCGGAGCACAACTGACGCCCCCTGACCTCGAACGCTCCCGGACTCGCCGCCTTGCCTTACGGTGGCCGGATGCCGTACTTCGACAGCGCGTCCGCCGCCCCCCTGCACCCCGTGGCCCGGCAGGCGTTGCAGGCCTCCCTGGACGAGGGCTGGGCCGATCCGGCCAGGCTGTACCGGGAGGGCAGGCGCGCCCGGCTGTTGCTGGACGCGGCGCGGGAGGCCGCGGCGGAATCGGTGGGATGCCGCCCCGACGAGCTCGTGTTCACTCCTTCGGGGACGCACGCGGTTCACACGGGGGTGGCGGGGGTCCTCGCGGGGCGGCGGCGCGTCGGAGGCCATCTGGCCGTGTCCGCGGTCGAACACAGTTCTGTACTCCACGCGGCGGCGGCGCACGAGGCGCACGGCGGGACGGTGACCGAGGTCCCGGTGGACCGGTCGGGCGCGGTGACCGCGGCCGGGTACGCGGAGTCGCTGCTCCCGACGACCGCCCTCGCCTGCCTGCAGTCGGCCAATCACGAGGTGGGCACCGTCCAGCCGGTGGCGGAGGTGGCCGAGGTCTGCGCGGCGGCCGGGGTGCCGTTGCTGGTGGACGCGGCGCAGTCGCTGGGCTGGGGTCCGGTGGAGGGAGCCTGGTCGGTCCTGGCCGCGAGCGCCCACAAGTGGGGCGGCCCGCCCGGGGTCGGCCTGCTGGCGGTCCGCAAGGGCGTCCGGTTCGCCCCCCAACACCCCTCCGACGAGCGGGAGTCGGGGCGCTCCCCCGGGTTCGCGAACCTCCCCGCGATCGTGGCGGCCGCGGCGTCCCTGCGGGCCGTACGGGCCGAGGCGGACGCGGAGGCGGCCCGGCTTCGGACCCTGGTGGACCGGATCCGGCGGCGGGTGGTGCGGCTGGTCCCGGACGTGGAGGTGGTCGGCGACGCGGACCGGAGGCTGCCGCACCTCGTCACCTTCTCCTGCCTGTACGTCGACGGGGAGACGCTTCTGCACGAGCTGGACCGGGCGGGCTTCTCGGTCTCCTCGGGCTCCTCGTGCACGAGCTCCACCCTGACCCCCAGTCACGTGCTGCGGGCGATGGGCGTGCTGTCGGAGGGCAACGTACGGGTGTCCCTGCCGCCGGGGACCACGGCGGAGGAGGTCAACGCGTTCCTGGAGGTGCTGCCGGGTGCGGTGGCGGGCGTACGGGAGCGGCTCGGCGTGTCGGAGCCGCCGGCGGTGCAGCCGGTGGCGGACTTCCTGGAGCTCGACGCGCTCGGTCTGCGGTGCCCGCAGCCGGTGATCGAACTGGCCCGGGCGATCTTCCGGGTTCCGGTGGGCGGCACGGTCACGGTCGTCTCCGACGACGAGGTGGCCCGGCTGGACATTCCGGCGTGGTGCGCGATGCGGGGCCACGAGTACGTGGGGGAAACCCCCCGCGACACCGGCTCCGCCTACACGGTCCGCCGCCTGCTCTGAGCGCTGCCCGAGGCACGGCCTTTGAAGGCCACCGCCGACAAACCCGGTCCCGCCGGCCAACCCAGCCCCGCCGGCGTTTGAGGAGCGGGGTTCAGGGCGGAGCCCTGGGTCTTTCAGCCCCGCGGTGTCCGAGGCACGGCCTTGAAGGCCACCGCCGGCCAATCCAGCCCCTCCGGCGTTTGAGGAGCGGGGTGCGGGGCGGAGCCCCGGTCATTCAGCCTCGCCGGCGTTTGAGGCGCGGGCGCGGAGCGCCGTGAGGGGTCTGGGCCGGAGCCCCGGCGGCGGCGCCGCACCCGGCATCGGGCAGGACCACCGGGCTCCGCCGGCGCACCGGGCTCCGCCCGGACCTCCCCCAGACTTCGTCCGGGGGGACCCCCACTCAAACGCCGGCGAGGCTGATTTTGCCGGCGGCGCCTCGCGTGGGCTCGGCGCCGCCGGGCGGGTCAGGAGAGGTGGGCGCGGACCTCCGCCGCGGCCTCTTCGCCGTAGGCCTTCGTGAAGCGCTCCATGAAGTGGGCCCGGGCCAGGGTGTACTCCTGGGTGCCGAGCGTCTCGATGACCAGCGTCGCGAGCATGCAGCCCAGCTGCGCGGCCCGCTCCAGGCCCACACCCCAGGCCAGCCCCGTGAGGAACCCGGCGCGGAACGCGTCGCCGACACCCGTCGGGTCGACCTTCGCGGTCTCCTCCGGGCAGCCGACCACGATCGGTGCCTCGCCGACCCGCTCGATCCTGACGCCGTTGGAGCCCAGCGTGGTCACGCGCGTGCCGACCTTCGCCAGGATCTCCGCGTCGGTCCAGCCCGACTTCGACTCGATGAGGCCCTTCTCGTACTCGTTCGAGAAGAGGAACGTCGCGCCCTCCATCAGGGTGCGGATGTTGTCGCCGTCCATCCGGGCGATCTGCTGCGAGAAGTCGGCGGCGAAGGGGATCCCCCGCGTCCGGCACTCCTCCGTGTGGCGCAGCATCGCCTCGGGGTCGTCCGCGCCGATCAGGACCAGGTCCAGCCCGCCGACCCGGTCGGCCACGGACTTCAGCTCGATCAGGCGGGCCTCGCTCATCGCGCCCGTGTAGAAGGAGCCGATCTGGTTGTGGTCGGCGTCCGTGGTGCACACGAAGCGCGCGGTGTGCAGCACCTCGGAGATCCGGACGGACTCGGTGTCGACGCCGTGCCGGTCCAGCCAGGCGCGGTACTCGTCGAAGTCGGAGCCGGCGGCTCCGACCAGGATCGGGCGGCTGCCGAGCTGCCCCATGCCGAAGCAGATGTTCGGGCCGACGCCGCCCCGTCGCACGTCGAGGTTGTCGACGAGGAAGGAGAGGGAGACCGTGTGCAGCTGGTCGGCGACCAGCTGGTCGGCGAAACGGCCGGGGAAGGTCATGAGGTGGTCGGTGGCGATGGAGCCGGTGACTGCAATGCGCACGGCGTGGACGCTCCTGCTGAGGACGGCGAGGGACAGTCAAAACTACCCGGTGAGCGACCTCAGGCCGAACCCCAGAAACTACCCCTTAGTAGCTCTTTCTTCGCGAGAGCCCCGATGCCTACGGTGCCTTCATGACCTATACCGATGGTTACGGCTACGGCGAGTACACCGCGGACAAGCGCGGCACGGAAGCCCCCCGGCAGCCCGGCCTCGCCCGGCTGCTGGGCGACTGCGCCCGGATGGCCCCGCACTGGGCGGTCCCGGCGGACCCCCGGCCGGCCCGGGTGGCGCCCTCCCAGATCCACGGCATCAGCGTCCCGTCGGCCTCGGCGCGGCTGATCGCCTCCACCGCGGCGTACGGGGACCAGTAGGAGGGCGGGGAACCGGTTGCGGCCCTGTTCCGTCACACCCGCATCAGACACGGCGGGACCGGTGAAGGAGCGATGCGGTGACCAGCGAACAACCCGACACATCACGCGGCGGCACACGACGGCGGCCCGCTTGGGCCGTCGGCTCGATCGCGGCCGCGGTGCTGCTCGCGGGCGGCGGCACCGCGTACTGGGCGTCCACCGCCCACGGCGACGGCGGGCCGGGCCACCGTACGGGTGACAGCGCGGCCTCGGCGCCCCGTGACGCGGGAGACCCCCCGGGGCCGGGCATCGCGCCCGGTGAGCCCGATCCGTCCGGCGAGGGGGTCGTCTACCGGGCCGACGTGAAGCTCCCGGAGGGGCCGGCCTCCACGCCCGCCTTCGCCGCGTCGGGCGAGGTCACCTCGGCAGAGGTGGCCCGGCTCGCCGCGGCCCTCGGCATTGCGGGCGAGCCGCGGCTGGCCGGGGACGTATGGCTGGCCGGGGAGGCCGCCGACGGCTCCGGTCCCCGGCTCACGGTGAGCCGTACGGCTCCGGGGACCTGGAACTTCGCCCGCTTCCAGGCACCGGCCAACGGCACCGGGGACGACTGCGCCCGCGGCAAGGACACCTGTGGCCCCGCGACCGTCCCGCAGGACGGCGGCGCGGTCGCGGGCGCGGACAAGCCCGCCTCCTCGGCCAAGCCGGTGTCCGAGGAGGCCGCCAAGGCCGCCGCGGCCCCCGTGCTGGCCGCCGCGGGGCTGGACGGGGCGAAGCTCGACGCCCGGCTCGCCCAGGGTTCGGTGCGGGTCGTCAGCGCCGATCCGGTGCTCGGCGGGCTGCCCACGCAGGGCTGGTCCACGAAGGTGAGCGTGGCCGGCGACGGCTCGGTGGTGGGCGGCAGCGGCGAGCTGAAGGCCCCCGTACGGGCGGCCGAGCAGCCGGTGGTCGGGGCCGTGGAGGCGCTGGCCAAGCTGAACGCGAAGTCGGGCGGCCGGGAGGGCGTCGCACCCGACCCCAGCGGCTGCGCCACCGCGGTCCCGCTGGCGCCGGACGCCCCGGTGACGGCCACCGACACGGTGCCGTGCAACCCGGAGCCGCGGCCCATGAAGCCCCCGCGGACGGAGACGGTCCAGGGCGCGGTGCTCGGGCTGGCTCCGGGCACGGTGAACGGCTCGCGGGGCCTGGTCCCGGCCTGGCTCTTCGAGGTGGCGGGCCGCGGCGGCGCGCCCGCCCACACGGTGGCCCAGCCGGCCTCCGCCGAGGAGAGCACCCCGGGCCCGAAGGACGGTCGTACCGTGCCCGGATTCTCGTACGCGGAGGCCGACCGGAAGCTGACCGTGAACTTCTGGGGCAGCGTGTGCAGCACCTACGCCCTGGAGGTGCGGGAGTCGGCCGAGTCGGTCCTGGTGAAGATCACGGACACCCCGAACAAGCCGGGTCAGGCCTGCATCATGCTTGCGGAGGAGAAGTCCCTGACGGCCACGCTGCAGCAGCCGCTGGGCGACCGGAAGGTGCTCGACGCGACGACGGGCAAGGCGCTCCCCCGGCAGTAGGAGCGGGCGCCCGGCCCCCGGGCATGCGGCGAGGGCCCGCCTCCGGTCGATGCGACCGGAGGCGGGCCCTCGTCGTGGGGATGCGCTGAGCGTCCAGGCTTAGCTGAACGAGTCGCCGCAGGCGCAGGAGCCCGTGGCGTTCGGGTTGTCGATCGTGAAGCCCTGCTTCTCGATGGTGTCGACGAAGTCGATGGACGCGCCGTGGAGGTACGGGGAGCTCATCCGGTCCGTGACGACCTTCACACCGTCGAAGTCCTTCACGACGTCGCCGTCGAGGGAGCGCTCGTCGAAGAAGAGCTGGTAGCGCAGGCCGGAGCAGCCACCGGGCTGGACGGCGACGCGCAGCGCCAGGTCATCGCGGCCTTCCTGCTCCAGCAGGGTCCTGACCTTTTCGGCGGCGGCGTCGGACAGGAGGATGCCGTCGCTCACGGTGGTCTTGTCGTCCTGTACGGACATCTGCATTCACTCCCGAAGTGGGCGGCTCCCCGCCGGAGACGGGGAAACGTCGGACTCTTGCCGTCGGTGGCAACGAGCGGGACCGCGGATTCATTCCGGGACCCGACGCTTGTTTCAGATATTCCATGCTCGCACACCGCGCGCGGGGCGGGCCGACGGATCGAGGGCTGATGCGTCACATTGACACTATCGGCATCGTCAAACTGACGTGAAGCGGTTATGATAGATAACGTCAAGTAGACGAGAAGTCGAAGCGATGATCCAGAAGTCCCTTGTCGCAGAACAGAAAGGGTGCGTGTCGTGACCACCGCCCAGCCGTTGGACGTCCAGCCGACGCCCCTTGCCCTGCTGCTGCTCGGCCGCGAGGCCGACCCCAAGAGCGAGCGCGGGGTGGAGTGCCCCGGCGACCTGCCCTCGCCCTCGGACCCGAACCTCGTGGAGCGTGCCCGCGCGGCCAAGGAGAAGCTGGGGGACAAGGTCTTCATCCTCGGCCACCACTACCAGCGTGACGAGGTCATCGAGTTCGCCGACGTCACCGGCGACTCCTTCAAGCTGGCCAAGGACGCGGCCGCCAAGCCGGAGGCCGAGTACATCGTCTTCTGCGGCGTGCACTTCATGGCCGAGTCCGCGGACATCCTGACCTCGGACGACCAGAAGGTGGTCCTGCCGGACCTGGCCGCCGGCTGCTCGATGGCCGACATGGCCACCGCCGAGCAGGTCGCGGAGTGCTGGGACGTGCTGACCGAGGCCGGCATCGCCGGTGCGACGGTTCCCGTCTCGTACATGAACTCCTCCGCCGACATCAAGGCCTTCACCGGCAAGCACGGCGGCACGATCTGCACCTCGTCGAACGCGAAGAAGGCCCTGGAGTGGGCCTTCGAGCAGGGCGAGAAGGTGCTCTTCCTCCCGGACCAGCACCTGGGCCGCAACACCGCCGTCCGCGACATGGGCATGTCCCTGGACGACTGCGTGCTCTACAACCCGCACAAGCCGAACGGCGGCCTGACCGCCGAGCAGCTGCGGAACGCCAAGATGATCCTGTGGCGCGGGCACTGCTCGGTCCACGGCCGGTTCTCGGTCGACTCGGTCAACGACGTCCGCGCCCGCATCCCCGGCGTGAACGTCCTGGTCCACCCCGAGTGCAAGCACGAGGTCGTGGCGGCCGCGGACTACGTCGGCTCGACGGAGTACATCATCAAGGCGCTGGAGGCGGCCCCGGCCGGCTCCAAGTGGGCCATCGGCACCGAGCTGAACCTGGTCCGCCGCCTGGCGAATCGATTCGCCGCGGAGGACAAGGAGGTCGTCTTCCTCGACAAGACGGTCTGCTTCTGCTCGACGATGAACCGCATCGACCTGCCGCACCTGGTGTGGACCCTGGAGTCCCTGGCCGAGGGCACCCTCGTCAACCAGATCCAGGTCGACAAGGAGACGGAGAGCTTCGCGAAGCTCGCCCTGGAGCGCATGCTGGCGCTCCCGTAGCCGTCCGGCAATCGATCGACGAAAGGGGCACCCCACGGGTGCCCCTTTCGTTTAACCTCCCCGGTACTGAGGGGAGTTGATCGCAATGACGCGTTACTTCGAGGTCCTGGCCGACGCGGGCGCCGACGCCGACGCACAGCAGCAGGAGGAGGCCCGCGCCGAGCTGGTCGCGGCGCTGGAGGAACTGGGAGTGGACGAGGTCCGCTCCGCGGAGCTGCCCGCCGCGCCCGGCACCAAGTCCGGCGCCCTGACCACCACCGAGATCGTGGTGGCCGCCGGCCCGCCGCTGATCGCCGCCGTGGTCGCGGCCTTCGAGTCCTGGGTGCAGTGGGCCTCCTCGCGGCAGGTCCGCGTACGGCTCGGGGAGAACGAGTTCGAGGCCGGCCGGCTGACCGCCGAGGAGCGGCAGCGGCTGATCGACCACTTCATCGCCCACACCGCCTCCCCGGCCCGGGAGCCGCACGATGACGGTGCGTGAAGCGCTCGTCATCGGCACCTCCGCCTACGAGGACAGCCGCCTCGCCCGGCTCCGCTCGCCCGGGCTCGACGCCATGGAGCTGTCCGGGGTGCTCAGCGATCCGGACGTCGGCGGGTACGCCGTCCGCCCGGTCATCGACCAGCCCGCGCACATCGTGCGGCGCGAGATCGAGCGCTTCTTCATCCACCGCAAGCCGAACGACCAGCTGCTGCTCTACCTGTCCTGCCACGGCATCAAGGACTCCAAGCTCCAGCTGCACTTCGCCGCCGCCGACACCGACCGCGATCTGCTCGACTCGACCTCCGTCGCGGCCTCGTTCGTCAACGGCCAGCTGATCCGCTGCGCGTCGCGCAAGGTCCTGGTGCTGCTCGACTGCTGCTACAGCGGGGCCTTCCGGCCGGGCGGCGCGAAGTCGGCGGACACGTCCGTGCACCTGCTGGAGGAGTTCAAGGACACCGGGGTGGCGGTGATCACGGCCACGGACGCGCTCCAGCCGGCCTGGGAGGGCGACGGCCCTGCCACCGGGAACGGGGAGGGACAGCTCTCCGTGTTCACCGCGGCGGCCGTCGAAGGGCTGCGTTCCGGGCGAGCCGACCGCGACGGCGACGGCTGGATCTCGGTCGACGACCTCTACGGCCACGTCCGCGAGGAGATGCTGACCCGCGACGCCCGCCAGAACCCGCTGCGCTGGATCCTCGGCGGCCAGGGCGACCTCAAGATCGCCCGCCGGGCCACCGCCGGTTCGGCGCCGCAGCCGCTCCCCCGGCCGCTGCCCGCCCTGGGCAGCCCGGCCGTGGAGATCCTGGCCGGCATCTCCTCGGCGGCCACGCCCCTGAAGCGGACCCTGGGTCCCGTCCCCCGGCGGGTCCTGCTCAGCGACCCGCACGGCACCCCGTACAGCAGCACGGACACGCGGGAGATCGTCGCCGCCCTGCCGGCGGGGCGCGGCCACGCGGCGCTCGGGGTCGGGCTCGTCCGCGACCTCGTCGCCGACCAGTACGGGCGTTCGCAGGACGGCACCGTGACCGCGGTGGTGCTCTTCGACGCGCTGGTACGGGCACTCCAGCCCGCGCTCGCCCGGGGAACGCACCCGACCGTGCTGAACCACACCGTCTCGGCGCTCCTCGGCCTGGCGCGGGAGACGCTCCTCCTCGCGGGCGGCCGCCCGGGGAACTCCGGCGAGGCCGAGGTCCTGCGGGCCGTCGCGCCCGAGGCACCGGAGCAGGCCGATCCCGAGCTCACGTCGAGCGTGGTCAGGGCCGTGCTCGGCGCCGGCCCCGAAAATCTCGTCACCATCGAGCCGTCCGCCGGCTTCGGCATCACCAGCCGGGTCTCCGCCGCCTGCGTGCTGCGGGACGGCCACCTCTCCCCGTACCTCGCCACCGACGAGCTGACGGGGCTGGTCGTCCTGCGGGACGCAGCGGTGCTGGTCAGCGAAGTGCCGATCTCCTCGGCGGACGACGGCCGGGCCGCGGTCGAGATGCAGGACCGGCGGCCGCTGGTCCTGGTCGCCCCCTCGTTCGGCGAGGACGCGCTGGCCGTCCTCGCGGAGCACAGCCTCACGGGCGGGCCGCCCTGCATGGCCGTCCCCCTGCCCGCCTCGTCCGCCGGCTGGCGCGAGACCCAGTGCAAGATCCTCTCCCTCTTCACCACCGCCTCCGTCTTCACCCGGACGACGGAGATACGGACGCTCGGGACGTCGTTCTTCGGCAGCGCCCGGCGGGTGATCGCCACCGACCGGACCGTGGCGCTGGTCGACGGAGGCGGGGCCGCCGACCGCTACGCCGCCCATGTCCAGCGCTTCCGGGACCCCCTCCGCGGGGACTGGCCCCCCGAGACCGTGGACCGGTTCGTGCTGGCCGGCACCGTCTGCGACCTCTTCGTCGGCGGTACGGACGAAGGTGCCGTCCGGGAGCGCAGGGCGCTCGTACGGAGGGCCGTGCGCCGCGGGCAGGCCGCGCTGTCCGGCGGCGTGCTGCCCGGCGAGGCCGCAGCGCTGGCGGCGCTGGCGCACTGGACGGCCCCGGTGGACGGCGCGGAGCAGGACGGGGTCGGCGCGGCCCTGCGGGAGGCGTTCTCCCAGCCGCTGTGGGCCCTGGCCGAGAACCACGGGGATCCGGATCCGGGCGCGGTGATCGCCCGGATCCGTTCCGATTGGCCGGAGGTCACCTACGAGGCGCTGCGCACCCGGGTCGTCCCGGCCGAGGAGGCCGGGGTCTGGGTCCCCGCCGCGTACACGAGCGTGATGCTGGAAGCCGTCGAGAGCGCCGTGACCGCGTACCTGTCGCTGGTCTAGGTCGCTCTGCGAGCGGGCGGGGGGGCCGGACAGCGCGAAGGGGCGCCCCGCCGTTGCGGGACGCCGCCTCGCCGTGGCTGCCGGCGCTCCGGTCAGACCGTGGCCGGGGACTCCTCGTCCGAGGCCTTCTGGGGGGCCGGGACCACCGTCAGGCGGGCCTCGCGCTTCGCCGAGCGCTTGGCGCGGCGGCGCTCCTTGCGGAGTTCGACCATCGTGTAGAGGGTCGGCACCAGGAGCAGCGTCAGCAGGGTCGAGCTGACCAGGCCGCCGATCACCACGACCGCGAGCGGCTGCGAGATGAAGCCGCCCTCGCCGGTGACGCCGAGCGCCATCGGGAGCAGCGCGAAGATCGTCGCCAGGGCCGTCATCAGGATCGGGCGCAGCCGGTGCCGGCCGCCCTCGATGACCGCTTCGACGACGCCCAGGCCCTGGGAGCGGTACTGGTTGACCAGGTCGATCAGGACGATCGCGTTGGTCACCACGATGCCGATGAGCATCAGCATGCCGATCATCGCCGGGACGCCCATCGGGGTGCCGGTGGCGATGAGCAGGCCGAGTGCACCGGTCGCCGCGAACGGGATGGAGACCAGCAGGATCAGCGGCTGGATCAGCGAGCGGAAGGTCGCGACCAGCAGCATGAACACGATCGCGATGGCCGCGAGCATGGCCAGGCCGAGCGAGCCGAAGGCCTCGTCCTGGTCCTCGGAGACGCCGCCGATGGAGGCGGTGGCGCCCTCGGGCAGGTCCAGGGCCTTGAGCTTCGTCTGGAGCTCGGCGCTGACCGCGCCCGTGTTGTCGCCCTGCGGGCGTGCGGTGACGGTCGCGGCGCGGGCGCCGTCGATCCGGGTCATCGCGACCGGGCCGGGGACCTCCTTGACCTCGGCGATGTCGCCGAGCTTGACCGGGCCGACCGGGAGCGCCTGCAGTTCGGCCAGGGTGGTGGCCGGCTGCGCGGACCTGATGACGATGTCCCGCTCGGTGTCGTCCAGTACGGCCTTGCCCGCCGGGTTGCCCCGTACGGCCTGCGCGACGATCGCACCGAGGGCGGCCTGGTTCAGGCCCGCCTCCGCGGCCTTGGGGGTGGCGGTCACCGAGATGCGGGGCACGGACTGGGACAGGTCGCTCTGTACGTCGGTGACGTTGTCCAGCTTGGCCACCTCGGCGCGGACCTGCTCGGCGGCCTTGGCGAGGACCTCGCCGTCGCCGGCCTTGACGACCACGCTGAGGTTCTGGCTGCCGAAGGCGTCGCCCGCCGAGATGCGGGTGTCGCCGATGCCGTCGAGCCCGGCCAGCTTGTCCTCGATCTGCTTCTTCACCGCGTCCCCGTCGCCCGCGTCCTTCAGCGAGACCTGGTACGAGGCCTGGTTGGAGCCCGTACCGCCGCCGAAGGCCGCGAGGAAGCCGGAGGAGCCGACGGTGACCTGGTAGCTCTTGACGCCCTCGACCGAGGCCAGCACCTTCTCGATCTTGCGGCTCGCCTCGTCGGCGGCGGCCAGCGAGGTGCCCGGGGCGAGCTCCTGCTTGACCGTCAGGAGGTCCTGCTCGCCCTGGTCGAAGAAGTTCGTCTTCAGCATCGGGGTCATCCCGAAGGTGCCGATGAGGACGACCACGGCGATGGCCACACTGGTCAGGCGGCGCCGGGTGGCGAAGCCCAGGACGCGGACGTAGAACCGCTGGAGGCGGCTGCGCGACTCCTTCTCCTCGGCCTCGCGCCGGACCTTCGCGGCACTCTCTGCGTCGCCGGCCGTGATGCCCTTGGGCGCGCTGAGGAACCAGTACGACAGGACCGGAACGACCGTCAGGGAGACGAGCAGCGAGGCCAGCAGGGCCGCGGTGACGGTGAGCGAGAAGGAACCGAAGAGCTCGCCGATCATGCCGCCGGTGAGGCCGATCGGGAGGAAGACGGCGACGGTGGTGAGCGTGGAGGAGGTGACCGCGCCGGCGACCTCCTTGACCGCGGTGACGATGGCGGCCTCGCGCTCCTCGCCGTAGCCGAGGTGGCGCTTGATGTTCTCCAGGACCACGATCGAGTCGTCGACGACACGGCCGATGGCGATGGTGAGGGCGCCCAGGGTCAGCATGTTGAGCGACAGGTCGCGGGTCCACAGCACGATGAGCGCGAGGACCACGGACAGCGGGATGGAGACCGCGGTGACCAGCGTCGAGCGCAGCGAGGCCAGGAACACCAGGATCACGATCACCGCGAAGAGCAGGCCGAGCAGGCCCTCGGTGGTGAGGCTGGAGATGGACTTGGCGACGGCCGGGCCCTGGTCGCTGACGACGGTCAGGTCGGCGCCGGCGCCGAGGGTGGAACGCAGCTCGGGGAGCTTGTCCTTGACGGCGTCGGAGATGGCGACGGCGCTGCCGTCCTTGTCCATGGTGAGGACGAGGGCGAGGCTGGGCTTGCCGTTGGTGCGGGTGATGGAGTCGGCCTTGGCCGGCTCCTGCTTCACGGTGGCGACGTCGCCGAGGCGGACGGCCGGCTTGCCGGGTCCGGGGCTCAGGCGCAGGTCCTCCACCTGGGCGAGGGAGGTGTAGCCGGCGCCCACGCGTACGGTGCGGTTCTTGCCCGCCTCGTCGAAGGAGCCGGCGGGTACGGCCGCGCCGCCCGCCTGGAGGCCCTGGGCGAGCGCGGCGCCGTCGAGACCGGCGGCCGCAAGCCTGGCCTCGTCGGGGGTGACGGTGACCTGGAGGTCCTGGACGCCGTCGACGCTGACCTGGCCGACGCCCTCGATGTCCGACAGGACGGGGACGACGGACCGTTCCAGCTGGTCGGCGAGCGCCTGCTGGTCCTTGTCGGAGGTGACGGCGAGGATGACGGTCGGGATGTCGTCGGTGGAACCGGCGACCACCTGCGGGTCCACCTCGGCGGGCAGCCGGACGCGGGCCCGGTTCACGGCCTGCTGGACGTCGGCGACGAGCTGCTTGGTGCCGCTGTCGCCGTAGTCGAAGGTGGCCATGATGAGGGCGTTGCCCTCGCTGGCGGTGGAGGTGATGCCGGTGATGCCGTCGACACCCTTGAGCATGGCCTCGATCGGTTCGACGACCTGCTTCTCCACCACGTCGGGCGAGGCGCCCTGGTACGGCGCGAGCACGGACACCATCGGCAGTTCGATGGAGGGCAGCAGCTGCTGCTTGAGCTGCGGGATGGCTATGGCGCCGAAGAGGAGCGCCACGATCGACACGAGGCCGACCAGGGCTCTTTGGGCAAGGCTGAAGCGGGACAGCCACGACATGGTTATGGAATCTCTCTGCAGTGACGAACGCGAGGTCCCTCCCACCCTGTCCCATCAGCCGGGTGCGTTGCGTCGCTCGCAGGTCCCGTCCTTATGTGCGGCATACCGCGTCCGTAGTACGCCGCACCCTGCCGTACTACTCCGCGCGCGGGCGGACCAGGCCCGATTCGTAGGCAATGACCACCAATTGCGCCCGGTCGCGGGCTCCGAGCTTGGCCATGGCCCGGTTCACGTGGGTCTTGACGGTGAGCGGGCTGACCTCCAGCCGTCCGGCGATCCCGTCGTTGGACAGCCCCGCGGCGACGTGTACGAGGACCTCGCGCTCCCGGACGGTCAGCGCGGCGAGCCGCTCCGCGTGCATCCCGGCCGAGGCTCCGCCGGCGGCCGGGTCGGCGCCGCCGCCCTGCGCGAGGAAGGTGGCGATGAGGCCTTTGGTGGCGGCCGGGGAGAGCAGGGCCTCGCCGGCGGCGGCCACGCGGATGGCGTTGAGCAGCTCCTCGGGCTCGGCTCCCTTGCCGAGGAAGCCGGAGGCGCCGGCCCGCAGGGCCGAGACCACGTACTCGTCGACCTCGAAAGTCGTCAGCATCACCACGCGCACGGCGGCGAGTTCCGGGTCGGCGCTGATCATGCGGGTGGCGGCGAGCCCGTCGGTACCGGGCATCCGGATGTCCATGAGCACGACGTCGGCGCGGGTGCTGCGGGCCAGTTCGAAGGCCTGCGCCCCGTCGGAGGCCTCACCGACGACCTCCATGTCGGGCTCGGAGTCGACGAGCACCTTGAAGGCGCTGCGCAGCAGTGCCTGGTCGTCGGCGAGCAGCACCCTGATGGGCGCGGCGGCGGGCAGGTCCGTCGGCGTGTCGTCCACGGGGTGAGCGTACGCGGGCCCGCCCGGGCCGGCCGCACGGGTCCCGTCGGACCGGACGGCGCCGGAGTCGGCCTAGCCCAGGGCGAGGACGATCAGGGCGGTGGTCGCCGCGACCTCGGCGAGGGCGCCGAAGACGTCGCCGGTGACCCCGTCGAAGCGGCGTACGCAGCGGCGGAGCAGCAGTTGTGCGGCGAGCAGGGCCACCAGGACGGCCGCCGCCTGCCGGCCGGCGGCGGGGAGGCCCAGCGGGAGGGCGGCGGCCGCGGCCGCGGCGACGACGAGCACGGCGATCGCGGCGGCGACGGCGCGCGGGACCACCCCGGCGACGGCGGCGCCGAGCCCGCCGGGGCGGGCGGCCGGGACGCCTTCGCGGCAGGCCAGGGTCATGGCGAGGCGGGCCGTGACGGCGGCGACCACGGCGGCGAGGGCGCCGCGGATCCAGCTGTCGGCGTACACGTCGGACAGGGCCGCCACCTGCACCAGCATCGCGATCACCAGGGTCACGACGCCGAAGGGGCCGATGTCGGACTGCTTCATGATGCGCAGGGCCTCGTCGGCGGGTTTGGCGCTGCCCAGGCCGTCCGCCGTGTCGGCGAGCCCGTCCAGGTGCAGCCCCCGGGTCAGCGCGGCCGGTACGGCGACGGTGACGGCCGCGGCGAGCAGCGGGCCCCCGCCGAGCACCAGCAGGAGCACTCCGGGCACGGCCGCGAGCACGCCCACGACCAGCCCGGCGAGCGGGGCGCAGGCCATCCCGGTGCGGGCGGCGGGCCGGTCCCAGCGGGTGATGCGGGCGGGCAGCACGGTGAGGGTGCCGAACGCGAAGCGGAGGCCGTCGGGGAACGAGGCGCGTTCCGGGGGCGGCGTCAGGGGCGGGCCATCGAACGAATCTGTCATCGGCGGGAACGCTACCCCTTCGACGCGAGCGGTAAATTACCCATTACGTGCCAAATAGGGAGTCCGTGGGATGGGTCACTGGTGGTATCGGAACATCGTCGAACCGGGCAAGCTCCCCCTGCTGCTCGCTCTGGTCTCCTTCGTGATGTCGTTCCTGGTCACCCGTGTGATCACCCGGCTGATCCGGGCCGGCCGGGGCCCGTTCAAGAACGTCACCCCGGGCGGTCTGCACATCCACCACGTCGTCCCCGGCGTGATCCTCGTGATCATCGGCGGCTTCGGCGCGGTCGCCGCCGGCCGGTACGGCTTCGGCGGGGCGCTCTCGGCCGTGATCTTCGGGCTGGGCGCGGGCCTGGTCCTGGACGAGTTCGCGCTGATCCTGCACCTCGACGACGTCTACTGGAGCGAGCAGGGCCGCAAGAGCGTGGAGATCGTGGTCGTGACGGCGGCGGTCGTGGCCCTCGTCCTGGGCGGGTTCGTGCCCTTCGGGGTGAACGACCTGACCCCCGAGGAGCGCCAGAGCCGCGGACTGGTCGCCATGAACGCGGCCGGCAACTTCTTCCTGGCCCTGATCGCCCTGTGGAAGGGCAAGGCGCGCACCGCGCTCTTCGGCGTGATCGTCCCGTTCGTGGCGCTGGTCGGGGCGATCCGGCTGGCCCGGCCCGGGTCCCCGTACGCGAAGAGGTTCTACGCGAACCGCCCGCGCGCCCGCGCCAAGGCGGGGCTGCGCGCCTTCCACCACGACCGGCGCTGGGCGCGGCCGCGCCGCAGGTTCGAGAACTTCATCGGCGGCACCCCCGACCCCGAGCGGACCGCGGTCTCCCTGGAGAAGCCGCCCCCGCCGTGACGCCGACGGGCCCTCCCCCGGAAGGGAAGGGCCCGTCGTGCTGTCGGTGTGTCCGTGTGCGGTATGCCGGTGCGTCCGTGTGCGGCGTCCGCCGGGGACCGGCCCGGACTCAGCCCGGGATCAGCCCGTCGTCGCTGAGCATCTCCCTGACCTCGTCGAGGCTCGCGTCGGGGCCGGGCAGGATCAGCTCGGACGGCTCCAGCGCGTCGTCCGGGAGCGGCTCGCCCAGCCGCCGCACCGCTTCGAGCAGGGCTCCCAGCGTGCGCCGGAAGCCCTCCGAGTCCCCGCTCTCCAGCTCCGCGAGCAGTTCGTCGTCCAGCTTGTTGAGCTCGGCGAGGTGACGGTCGGCCAGCTCCACCTGGCCCTCCCCCATGATGCGGACAATCATGACGGGCCCCGTCCTACTGCTTGTCGAACCGGTGCTGGGTCTGCGACTGCTGGGCGTTGCCCGGGGCACCGCCCTCGATGGCCTGCTGCTGCGCGGACGGGCCGCCCGCCAGCTCGGCCTTCATGCGCTGGAGCTCCAGCTCCACGTCCGTACCGCCCGACAGGCGGTCCAGCTCGGCCTGGATGTCGTCCTTGGAGCCCAGCCCGCTCTGGTCGTCGAGCGCGCCGGAGGCCAGCAGCTCGTCGATCGCGCCGGCGCGGGCCTGCAGCTGGGCGGTCTTGTCCTCGGCCCGCTGGATGGCCAGGCCGACGTCGCTCATCTCCTCGGAGATGCCGGAGAAGGACTCCGCGATCCGGGTCTGCGCCTGGGCCGCGGTGTAGGTGGCCTTGATGGTCTCCTTCTTCGTCCGGAAGGCGTCCACCTTGGCCTGGAGCCGCTGGGCGGCGAGGGTCAGCTTCTCCTCCTCGCCCTGCAGGGTCTGGTGCTGCACCTCCAGGTCGCTGACCTGCTGCTGGAGCGAGGCGCGGCGGGACAGGGCCTCACGGGCCAGGTCCTCGCGGCCGAGGGCGAGGGCCTTGCGGCCCTGGTCCTCCAGCTTGGCGGACTGCCCCTGGAGCTGGTTCAGCTGCAGCTCCAGGCGCTTGCGGGAGGTCGCGACATCGGCGACTCCGCGGCGCACCTTCTGCAGCAGCTCCAGCTGCTTCTGGTACGAGTAGTCGAGGGTTTCGCGCGGGTCCTCGGCCCGGTCAAGGGCCTTGTTCGCCTTCGCGCGGAAGATCATCCCCATACGCTTCATGACACCGCTCATGGGCTTCGCGCGCCCCCTTCTAGACGGACTGTGCTCCAGGTCACCGACAGGACCCACAGTACGGGCCCTGTCTCCATTACCGCACTGTTCGAGTACGGATGCGCTCCTCCTCCAGGACGACTACACCCGCGCCGTATCAGGCGTAAGGAGTAGGTGATCCCAGGAGAGGCGGCCACCGCACACACCGTGCAATGGGAAGACGCCCGCCGTTGCCGGATCGTTCCCCAGCGGGGTGGGGCCCGTGCCCGCAACCACGTAGGCTTGGGTTTTGTGTTTGGTAGCCGCTCCTCCAAGGAAGAGAAGGCCGCCGCCACCGACAAGGTGAGCGCCGACCTCTCGCAGCCCCGTGACCCGCAGGCCCCGAAGGGCCGCCCTACGCCGAAGCGTGCTGTGGCCCAGTCGCAGCGCAAGAGCGTGGTGGCCTCGACCGGCAACCGCAAGGAGGATGCCAAGCGAGCCCGTGAGCGCCGCCGTGCCGAGATGGCCAAGCAGCGCGAGGCACTGGCCAGCGGCGACGAGCGTTACCTGCCCACCCGGGACAAGGGTCCCGTCCGCAGGTACGTCCGCGACTTCGTGGACTCCCGCTTCTCCGTCGCCGAGATGTTCCTGCCCCTGGCCGTGGTCATCCTGGTGCTCAGCATGGTCCGGCAGCCGGCGATCCAGAACATCGCGCTGCTGCTCTGGCTCGGCGTGATCGCCCTGATCATCCTCGACTCCATCGGCCTGGTGTTCCGCCTGCGCAAGGCGCTGAGCACGCGCTTCCCGGACGAGCCGCGCCGCGGCGCGATCGCGTACGGCCTCATGCGCACCCTCCAGATGCGCCGGCTGCGCCTGCCGAAGCCGCAGGTCAAGCGCGGGGAACGGCCCTGAGCGGATTCTCCGAGGGCGCGCGGATCTGGCTCGAGGGCCTCGGCGGACTGCGCAACGCCGTCCGGCAGGAACTGGTGGGCCGGCAGGTCGACGAGCAGATCGCGCACCGCTTCCCGGTCGGGCAGCGGCTGCGCGTCCTCGACGTGGGGATGGGCCAGGGCACCCAGGCGCTGCGGCTGGCCCGGGCCGGACACAAGGTGACGGGCCTGGAGAAGGACCCCGCCATGCTGGCCGTCGCCCGTGAGGCGCTGGCCGAGGAGCCCGCCGGGATCCGCGACCGCGTGCAGCTCATGGAGGGGGACGGGCGCGAGACCGGCGCCCACTTCCTGCCGGGCAGCTTCGACGTGGTGCTGTGCCACGGGGTGCTGATGTACGTGCCCGAGCCGGACGCCATGCTCGCCGGGCTGGCCCGGATGCTCGCACCCGGCGGTCTGCTGTCCCTGCTGGTGCGCAACGGCGACGCGCTCGCCATGCGGCCCGGGCTGGACGGCGACTGGAAGGGCGCGCTGGACGCCTTCGACGGCACCGAGTACACGAACCGGCTGGGCCTGGACGTGCGCGCCGACCGGCTGGCCGGGCTCACGGCCACGCTGTCCGGGATCGGCGCACCGCTGGGGGCCTGGTACGGCGTACGCGTCTTCACCGACGGCACCGAGGCGGCCGAGTCCCTGCCGCCCGACGAGGAGCTGGAGCGGCTGCTGGCCGCTGAGGACCGCGCGGGGCGGACCGACCCCTACCGCGGCGTCGCCGCGCTGCTGCACCTGTGCGGCGTACGGGGCTAGTGGTTCTCCGGGCCGCGCCCGGTGCCCGCTGCCTGCCGGCACGAACCAACCTCGCCGGCACAAACCAGCCCCTCCGGCGTTTGAGGAGCAGGTCCGGGCGGAGCCCGGTGCCCGGCGGAGCCGGGTTCTCCCCCAGCTACCGCTGGGAGGTGCCCCCAGGGGCTCCGCCCCAGACCCCGCGCCTCAAACGCCGGCGAGGCTGAGGTTGCCCGGCGACTCACGATCAGAGCCGCCGAGCCCCCGGCAGGGTCAGGCCTCGAGGGCTGAGCGCAGGCTCATCGTGTAGAGCTCGGTACCGCTGTCGTCGGACAGCTTCACCTGCTCAGTGCCGCCTTCCAGCAGGTCCTTCCAGTACTCGCCGATCCAGGACTCCGCGTCCCCCTGCGTGGTGAACTCCTCCGGTACCACCGACGGGCTCGTCTCGGTGCCGTCGGCCGTCTCGAACCGCCACGTCCACGCCATGTCCGCCTCCATTTGCTCGTCCGCTGCTCGCACGCTGCTCGCCGCCTTGAGTCTGCCCGCAGATTGACGTGCTCCCTGCCTGAAGGGCGGGGACTCCTGCCACGGTCGTCTGACCGTCTCGGTGGCTTCCTGCTTCACCGCGCTGTGCCGGGACTTTCGTCCCGGTCTTACCGGCGCTCCACAAGGCGTTTAGCCTGTCCGCCCGTCCGGCGGCCAGGGTGTTCACAGCGGCATTGTGGTCACGGTCGTGGACGGTCCCACACTTCTGACACGTCCATTCCCGGACGTGCGGGGGCTTGGGACCGTCCTTGACCCCGCACGTGGAGCAGACCTGAGAGGTCGGCTCGAAGCGTCCGATCCTGCCGAAGTACCGGCCGTACTTGACGGCCTTGTACTCCAGCATGTTCACGAACGCCGCCCATCCGGCGTCGTGTACGGACTTGGCGAGCCGGGTTCGTCCCAGACCGGACACCGCGAGGTCTTCCACATACACCGCTTGGCTGTCGCGGATGACGCGGGTGGATTCCTTGTGGTGCCAGTCCCGGCGCCGATCGGCCACCCTGGCGTGCTGCCGGGCTACCTTGATCCGGGCCTTGGCCCGGTTGTTGCTGCCCACAACCTTGCGGGACAGGTCCCGCTGCAACCGCTTGAGCCTCTTCTCCGCCCGCCGCAGGAAGCGCGGAGCGGCGATCTTCCGCCCGTCGGAGAGGACCGCGAAGACGGACAGGCCGAGGTCGATGCCGACCTCCGTGTCCGTCTCGGGCAGCAACTCCGGGTCGACATCGACAACAAAGGAGAGAAAGTAGCGTCCGGAGGAGTCCTTGATAACGGTCAGGGACGTTGGCGTGGCCGGGAGCGGCCGGGACCACTTCACCTTGAGATCGCCGACCTTGGCCACGTACACCGTGCCGTTGCTCTGGAGGGAGAAGGCGTTGGTGTTGAGCCGGATGGACTGCCGGGTGTCCTTCTTCGACTTGTAGCGGGGCGGAGCGACCTTCGGCCCCTTGCGTTCACCCTTGATGGAGTCGAAGAAGTTCTTGTAGGCGGTGTCCAGGTCCCTCAGGGCCTGTTGCAGCACCACAGCTGACACATCGGCCAGCCATGCACGCTCCTCGGTCCGCTTGGCTCGCGTGATGCGCAGCCGGGAAAGATCGGCCGACTTCACATACGGCAACCCAGCCGCGTGCGCTTCCTTACGGTCACGCAGGCAGTCATTCCACACCACACGGACGCACCCGAACGCCTGGGCCAGCGCACGACGCTGGCCGGCGTCCGGGTAAACCCGGTACTGATATCGAAGCTGCACGCCTTGATCGTACTGAGACTGGCCTCGTGGACGCACAGAAACGACTTTTGTCGTGGCAGACACCGGCAATGCACAGTCCACTGAGCAGCCACAGGATGTGGTCATGCCCGAGCTGAGGGCCGGGGCTTCCCCCAGAGGTCCCGGTAACCGGGCGCGCAGCAGTCTCGGCGACGCGGGAGGATCATCCTGTGGAACTCACTCTGCTCGGCACCGGCACACCCGAGGGCCTGCCCCGCCCCGGCTGCCCCTGTGCGGCCTGCGCGGTCTCCGTCGGCGGGCGCTCCCGCGCCGCGACGGCCGTCCTGGTCGACGGGGCACTGCTCCTCGACCTGACCCCCGGTGCGGTGCTGGCAGGCGCCCGGGCCGGGCATTCGCTGGCGGGCGTGCGCCAGGTCCTGCTGACTCACCCGCACGACGGACCCGCGGTCGAGCTGCCGCCCGGTCTGCCGGCCGCCGGGCGGGTCCCGGACGGGCGGGAGCTCGCGGTGATCTCCGGACACCGGGTGCGGGCCGTGCCGATGGACGCGCCGGGCACCGGGTACGAGGTGACCGGACCGGACGGCAGCCGGATGCTGTACCTGCCGCCCGGCGGGGCGCCGGCCGGGACGAACAACGTGACCGGGAAGCGCCCGTACGACGTCGTGCTCGCCGATGTGCTGGGACGGCCCGAGGCGCTCGCCCGGCTGCGCGCGAGCGGCGCCGTCGGCCCCGCCACGGACGTGATCGCCGTCCACCTGGACCACGACGTCGCTCCGGGCCGGGAGCTGGAGCGCCGGTGCGCGGCCGCCGGCGCCCGGGCGGTGCCGGACGGGACCACCGTGACCGTCGGGGAGTACCGCGCGGTGCCGGAACCGCCGCGCCGGACCCTGGTGCTGGGCGGGGCCCGCTCGGGCAAGTCCGTGGAGGCGGAGCGCCGGCTGGAGGCCTTCCCCGAGGTGGTCTACGTGGCCACCGGCGGCACCCGGGACGGGGACGCGGAATGGGCGCAGCGGGTCGGCCTGCACCGGGAGCGCCGGCCGGGGAGCTGGCGGACGGTGGAGACCTGTGAACTGGCCCCGCTGCTGGCCGGCGCCGGGCCGCCGCTGCTGATCGACTGCCTGGCGCTGTGGCTGACGGACGCGATGGACCGGGCGGGGGCCTGGGACGACGCCGTCTGGGCCAAGGGCGGGCAGCAGCAGCTCGGCGAGCGCACCGCCGAGCTGGTGGCGGCGGTGCGCGCGACCCGTCGTCATGTGGTGCTGGTCAGCAACGAGGTCGGATCGGGCGTCGTCCCCGCGACCTCCTCGGGCCGCCGTTTCCGCGACGAGCTGGGGCGGCTCAACGCGAGGGTCGCGGGCGAGTGCGAGCACGTGCTGCTGGTCGTCGCGGGGCAGGTGGCCGTGCTGAAGGAACCGCCGGGGTGAACCGGCGGCCGGTGTGCTGCCGCCGGGCACTGCGCTCGTCCTGTCCGGCGTCCGTCCCGGCGCCCCGCGGCCGGGCCGGAACGGCCTCCCGGAACCTGAACGCGGGGCCTTCGCCCAAGGCCTGAGGGTGTGCCTCACCGGCTGTACTCTCTGGCAGATGAGCACGCTGAATCTCGACGACTTCTCCGATCTGATCGAGCGCCCCGACGGGGGCGTCCGGCGTGATGCCGAGGAACGCCGTGAGCGCCTCGCCGTACCGCCCGGTGCGCTGGGCCGGCTGGACGAGCTCGCCGAGTGGCTCGCCGCCGCGCAGGGGCAGGTGCCGGTCAAGCCGATCGAGCGCCCCCGCGTGGTGCTGTTCGCCGCCGACCACGGGATCGCCGCGGCGGGCGTCTCCGCGCGGGCCGCCGCCACCGGCCACGAGCTGGTGCGGGCCGTGCTGGACGGGGCCAGCCCCGTCGCCATCCTGGCCGGCCGGCTCGGCGCCACGATACGGATCGTCGACGCCGGGCTGGACTGCGATCCCGGGCTGCTCCCCGCGGACGTGACCGGGCACCGGGTCCGGCGCGGCAGCGGCCGGATCGACGTGGAGGACGCGCTGACGGCCGAGGAGGCCGAGGCCGCGGTGCGGCTGGGGATGCGGATCGCCGACGAGGAGGCCGACTCCGGGACGGACCTGATCGTCCTCGGGGACCTCAGCGTCGGCGGGACCACCGTCGCCGCGACCCTCGTCGCCGCCCTCTGCGGAACCGATGCCTCGGTGGTCACCGGCCGCGGCGGACTGCCCATCGACGACCTGGCCTGGATGCGCAAGTGCGCGGCGATCCGCGACGCGCTGCGCCGGGCCCGCCCGGTGCTCGGCGACCAGGTCGCGCTGCTGGCCGCGGTCGGCGGCGCGGACGTGGCCGCCATCACCGGTTTCCTGCTCCAGTGCGCGGTGCGCCGTACGCCGGTCATCCTCGACGGTGTCGTTTCGGCCGCCTGCGGACTGGTGGCCCAGCGGGCCGCGTTCCGGGCGCCCGACTGGTGGCTGGCCGGTCAGGCCAGCGGGGAACCGGGCCAGGCGAAGGCACTGGACCGGATGGCACTCAACCCTGTGCTCGACCACGGCGTCACAGTGGGCGAAGGTACCGGGGCATTGCTGGCTCTCCCCCTCGTCCAGGCGGCCGCCGCACTCGCGGCGGAACTCCCTGAGCGGGCGGCGGCGGAGCCGACGGAATGAGCCGCCGGGGCCCGCGGTCCTGACCAGGCTGTGGTCCCCGACCGCCCAACCACGGACAGCGGCGCCCCATATGATCGCTTTTTATGGGAGAGGTCCGTTTGACCAGCGCAGAGACCGACCGCACCGCCTCACCGGCGACCGGTCCGTCATCCGGCAGGAAAGAGACCGGCGGCGATCCCGCCGGCAAGGCGGCGGGGGGCGGCCGGGAGGCCGGACGGGACCGGGAGGCCGGACGGGAATCGGGCCGGGGGACCCCCCGCTCGCGGCGCGGCGCCGCGTTCGCGGTCTGGTACCTGCGCGCCGTCACCTTCGTCAACTTCCTCAGCGCGGTGTGGGTTTCGCTCGGGCAGGACCTGCGGCGCCACAACGTCGAGGACTTCTACACCCCGTACATGCTCACGGCGGGCTTCGCCTCCGGGCTCTTCACGCTGCTGCTGGCCGTCACCCTCGGCCGCCGCAAGCGCGCCTCCTGGATCCTCAACCTCGTCCTCGGCGGCCTCCTGGCGCTGCTGCTCGCCTACGCGCTCTACGCGTACGAGGAGATCCGCGAGCATCCGCAGAACTGGGTCTCGCTCGGCGTGACCGCGCTGTTCGTCGGCGCCCTGCTGCTGGGCCGCCGCGAGTTCTACGCCAAGGGCGACCGCTCCAACCCGGCGCTCGCCACCGCCGTCGCCGCCGTCGGCCTGCTCGTCACCTCGCTGGTCGCCGCCCTGCTCGTCGGCGCCTCCAACACCGCCCCGCACAGCTCCGAGGCCACCTTCCTGGCGCGCTGGAAGTACGGCGTGATGCGGCTGATCACCCTCGCCCCGGACGACCGGGCCTACGAGGCGATCACCACGCCCGGCTGGGTGGACGTCGTCATCAACGTCATGTCGATGCTGCTGCTGCTCGCCGTGCTCTTCGCCGCCTTCCGCTCGCGCCGCGCCGTCGACCCGATCAGCGAGGAGGACGAGGAGCGGCTGCGGGCCCTGCTGGCCCGCCAGGGCGACCGCGACTCGCTCGGCTACTTCGCGCTGCGCCGCGAGAAGTCCGTCATCTGGTCCCCCACCGGCAAGGCCGCCGTCACCTACCGGGTCGTCGGCGGGGTCTCGCTGGCCTCCGGCGACCCGATCGGCGACCCCGAGGCCTGGCCCGGCGCCATCGACCCGTGGCTGGCCGAGGCCCGCGAGCACGGCTGGGTCCCGGCCGTGATGGGCGCGAGCGAGGAGGCCGGGCAGATCTACGCCCGGCACGGCCTGGACGCGCTGGAGCTCGGTGACGAGGCGATCGTCGAGACCGCCGAGTTCACCCTGGAGGGCCGCGCCATGCGGACCGTCCGGCAGGCGTTCAACCGCGTCAAGCGGGCCGGGTACACGGTCCGCATCCGCCGTCACGCCGACATCCCGGCCGAGGAGATGGCCGAGCTGGTGCGCCGCGCCGACGACTGGCGCGACGGCGCGACCGAGCGCGGCTTCTCCATGGCGCTGGGCCGGCTGGGTGATCCCGCCGACGGCCAGTGCGTGATGCTGGAGTGCACCGACGGCAACGGCGACCTGCGGGCCGTGCTGTCCTTCGTACCGTGGGGCCCCAAGGGCCTGTCCCTGGACCTGATGCGCCGTGACCGGGACTCCGAGAACGGCCTGATGGAGTTCATGGTCATCGAACTCCTCGAACGCTCCAAGGAGATCGGGGTCACCCAGGTCTCGCTGAACTTCGCGATGTTCCGGTCCGTCTTCGAGCGCGGGTCCCGGCTCGGCGCCGGTCCGGTGCTGCGGATGTGGCGCTCGCTGCTGAGCTTCTTCTCCCGCTGGTGGCAGATCGAGTCCCTCTACCGGGCCAACGCCAAATACCGGCCGATCTGGGAACCGCGGTTCATGCTCTTCGAGAAGAGTTCGGACCTGCTGCGGATCGGTGTCGCGGCCGGCCGGGCCGAAGGCTTCCTGGAGGCCCCCGGCCTTCCGAAGTGGCTGCACCGCAGACACCTGGAGACCCGCCGTTGACAGCGTGGAACGCATCCCCACTCCGGCGGTTCGCCGGCCGTGAGTGGGGGCCCCTGTTCCGGACCGTCCGGAACGCGCTCGTCCGCGACAAGTGGCGGGCGATCCCCATGACCATCGGCGCGGTCTGTCTGACCTCGGTCTTCCAGATCGTGCAGAACACCTCCTGGGGCTTCCAGCCGGTCCAGAACCTCGGGTCGGTCAAGGCCGCCGACCCGCTCTGGCTGGCCCTGCTGCGGACCCCGCTGTCGCTGTTCGTCCCGGCCCTGGACCTGCCGGTGTGGGGGGCGCTCGCGCAGATCCTGCTCGTCTTCGGGATCTCGGAGATCTGCATCGGCTGGTGGCGCACCCTGCTGATCGGCTACGTCGCCACCCTCGCCGGGACCACGTACGCGCGGATCGGGCTCGCACTGGGCCACGACCATCCCTTCGGCCTGCCGGTGTCCGACCGGATCGTCAACGACACCGGGCCCTCGGCCGCCGTGGTGGGACTCGCCATCTACGTCTGCTGGCGCTACCGGGCGTACCTGACCGGCGCCCTCGTGATCCTGGCGATGATCGGCGAGGTGCTCGTCAAGGACAACCTGGCGGGCAAGGAGCACCTGGCGGCGATCGCCGCGGTCATGGCGGTGTGCGTGGTGCGGGCCCAGTGGCACCCGGTGCGCACCCCCGCCGCCCTCGGGCAGCCACCGCCGCCCTGACCGGTGCGGGGCAGGCCGTACGGTATCGGGGTGACGACAGACCGCGGGCGGTTCGCCCCCACCCGGCAGTGGATGCGGGCCCATCCGCTCGCCACCGACGCCGTGCTGGCGTTCGGGGCGTTCACGGCCATGGTCGTCGGCTCCTTCGCCGATCCGCACGGGCCGCACGGCCCCACCTTCGGGACGCGCACCCCCGATCCGTTCTCGCTGCTGCTGATGCTGTTCGGCGCGGCCGCCCTGGTGTTCCGGCGCCGGCAGCCCCGCGCCGTGCTCGCCGTGACCTGCGGGCTCTCGCTGCTGGAGCTGACCACCGGTGAGCCCCGCGCGCCCGTCGCCATGTGCGCGGTGATCGCCCTCTACACGGTGGCCGCCCGCACCGACCGGCCCACGACCTGGCGGATCGGACTGCTGACCATGGCCGGGCTGACCGGCGTGGCGATGCTCGCCGGGCCGCTGCCCTGGTACGCGCAGGAGAACATCGGGATCTTCGCCTGGACGGGCATGGCCGCGGCCGCCGGCGACGCCGTGCGCAGCCGGCGGGCCTTCGTCGACGCCATCCGCGAGCGGGCCGAGCGCGCCGAGCGGACCCGCGACGAGGAGGCCCGGCGGCGGGTCGCCGAGGAACGGCTGCGGATCGCCCGCGACCTCCACGACGTGGTCGCCCACCACATCGCACTGGTCAACGTGCAGGCGGGGGTGGCCGCGCACGTCATGGACAAGCGGCCGGACCAGGCCAAGGAGGCGCTGGCCCACGTACGGGACGCCAGCCGGTCGGCGCTCAACGAGCTGCGGGCCACGGTGGGGCTGCTGCGGCAGTCCGGTGACCCGGAGGCGCCGACGGAGCCCGCGCCCGGGCTGGGCGTCCTGGAGGAGCTGGTGGACACCTTCCGGCACGCGGGGCTGCCGGTGAAGGTGATCGTCCAGCTGGAACCCGAGGCGGGACCGCTGCCGGCGGCGGTGGACCTGGCGGCGTACCGGGTGATCCAGGAGGCGCTGACCAACGTGCGCAAGCACGCGGGGCCCGGGGCCCGGGCCGAGGTCAGCGTGGTCCGGGTCGGGCCCTCGGTGGAGGTGACCGTACTGGACGACGGGGGCGCGGAGCCGGCTGCGGCGGCCGCGGAGCCGGGCGGGGGCCACGGCCTGCTCGGCATGCGGGAGCGCACGGGCGCCCTGGGCGGCTCCTGCTTCGCGGGCCCCCGCTTCGGCGGCGGCTACCGCGTCCACGCCATCCTCCCCACCTGACCTCCCCGGGCTCCGCCCGGACCCTCCTGCCCCGGCCGGGCCTTCCCCGGGCTCCGCCCGGACCCTTCGAGCTCGGCCGGGCAAATTCAGCCTCGCCGGCGTTTGAGGCGCGGGGTCTGGGGCGGAGCCCCGGGGGGCACCTCCCAGCGGTAGCTGGGGGAGAACCCGGCTCCGCCGGGCACCGGGCTCCGCCCGGACCTGCTCCTCAAACGCCGGAGGGGCTGAAATTGGCCCAGCTAGCGACAAGGGCGGCGCCAGGCGTCCAGGTCGTAGTGTTTCTGCATGGAGCTCAGTTTCAGTGCGCGCGAGCGTGCGCAGAAGCGGCTCGTCGGGAGTTCGTACTCCACGTGGAAGACGGCCTTGCCCGCTTCGATGAAGGGGGTCAGCTTCTCGCACTCGTCGTACTGCGCGCACTGCTCGTTCACCGCGAACTCGAACTCGCCGACGAGCTCCGGGATCTGGTCCAGGTCGTTCTTGAGGCCGACCGCCATCCCCCGGTCGTGCGCCAGCTTCGCGATCAGCCGGTTGTAGCGCAGCTGGTCGTCGGCGGTGAGCGGGAAACCGGACGTGTTGCGGTAGGCGTCCATGTTGTCCGGCTCGACCGCGTCGAAGCCCTTGTCCCGGCACATGTCGAACCGTTTGGCCATCAGCGGTTCCAGCTCGGTCACGCGGCGGATGTCCAGCCAGCGCTCCCCCTCCCACCCGTTGTCCTTGCCGAGCAGGTCCTCCGGGAACGCCTCCGCGTCGGGGCGGAAGTCCTCCCAGGCTCCGGTGGAGATGTAGCAGATGGTCTTGCGCCCGGCCTTCTTCAGCGCCGCCACCTGCTCCTTGGTGGTGGTGAACCCGTCGACGTCGTACACGGGCACCTTCACCGAGGTGTCGAGCTTCCCGGTGAGCTGCCACTGCCAGCCGACGCCCGGCGGGGGTCGCCAGAGCTCCCCGGGCACCGGGTCGGGCCACTGGTACCGCTCGTCCTCGCCGTCGTCGTCCGGCGGCTGCGCGGTACAGGCGGCGAGGAGCAGGAGGGGCAGGAGCAGCAGGAGTCCGAATCGTTTCATCCCGCCGCCTCCAGGGCGTACGGGAGGGTCCCCCAGGGGTGTGCGCCGGTCCCGGGGACCGCGCAGTGCACGCCCGCCCGCCGCTCCTCGGCGAGTTCGGCGGCGGGCGCGCCCGGCGGGACCGCGTACACGAGGTGGCAGAACCGCTGGGCGGGATGGTCCGCGGTCCAGGGCGGTACGGCGGCCGCGTCCCGGTAGGCGTCCCAGGGGCCCTCGAAGGTGACGAGCAGGTCCGCGAGTTCGGCGTAGCCGGGGTGCGGGTGGACCCCGTGGTTGAGGACGAGGGTGCGGGCGCCCGCGGCCCGCGCCGCGACCGCGAGCCGCCCGTAGTGCGGGAGGAGTTCCGGGTCGGCGGAGGCCTGGTCGAGGAAGGCCCCGTCGGTGGCGTACCAGTCGCGGTGGCGCAGCAGGTCCTGCACCACCTCGGCGTGCGGGCGCCGCCCGTAGTCGGTGTCCGCGTACCCGAGGACGGGTACCCCGGCCTCGCGCAGCCGCTCGGCGACGAGGGCGAACCGCTCGTCGGGGGCGGCGCCCGGCCCGCTGTCGGGGTTGAGCACCACCGAGTGCAGCCGGCCGGCGGAGTGGATGAGCCGCTCCCAGGCCTCGGGCCGGTCGGCGGGGTGCTCGTAGAGGGGCACCAGCAGCATGGGGTCCTTCTTCTCCTGCGTCTCGTTCGTCTCGTACGTCATCGGTGGGCGGTCGCGCGGCCGAGGAGCAGGCAGACCAGGGCGGCCAGGACGGCGGCCGCGGTGCCCGCCACGACCAGCTGGACGGCACGGGGCTGGCCCAGCCCGGTCAGCAGGGCCAGGCTCTGGGCGACTGCGGCCGAGGCGCAGACCGCGGCGGCGGGCCGGACCGCGCCGAAGGACTGCAGGAGCAGCCCGGTCCACATCACCGCCCCGAGCAGCAGCAGGGTGGCGACCCGGACCCCGGTGAGGCCGGGGGCGCCGGGCCACAGGAGGGTTCCGGCCAGGCCGAGGAGCAGCAGCACCGCCAGGTAGGAGGCGAGGCACCGGGCCAGCGTGACGAGCATCCGCTGCCGGAAGGCGCCTGGCGAGCGGGCTCCCTGGAGCCCGGAGAGGCTGCCGCTGCGGAAGCGGTGGAGCAGCCATTCGGCGGGACCCATGCTGAGGGTGAGGGCCACCGCCGAGGGGGCGGCGACCGCTTCGGCGGGGCCGCCGGCGAGCACCTCCCCGAGGGCTGCGTACAGCACGAGCAGGCCGGTGCCGAGGCCGAAGACCCCGTACGGAACGGAGTCGCCGAGCCGGGGACCGCGGGCAGCGAGTTCCTCCTCGGCGCCGCGCAGCATCTGCCAGCGCACGGGGCCCTTGCCGGGCCGGCGCACCGCCCAGCCGCGGATCCGGAGCACGGCGGCCCGGATCCCGTCGGCCAGCGGGAGTTCCCGTACGGCCAGGGTGCAGGCGGCCACCAGGGACACCACGAGCAGGGTGACCCGTACCGGCACGGGCAGGTCGACGAAGAGCACGAGCAGCGCCCCGGCGGCCATCGGGCCGAGGGCGACGAGCAGCACCCGCTCCCGGCCGAGGACCAGCAAGACGGTGGCGGCCCCGACATAGAGGGCCTGTCCGGCGGCGAAGGCGTAGGAGAACGGCGGCCCGCCGGGCACGGCCAGCGCGGCGGCGGTGCCGAGCAGGGATCCGGCGGGGGCCCCGACGAGCAGGGTGCGCCCGGCGGCGGCCCGGTCGCCGAGGCCGAGCCAGGAGTAGGCCCGGTGGGACAGGGTCTGGTCCCAGACCCAGCCGATGAGCGCCCCGGCGAGCAGGGTGAGCGTCCCGGCCGGCAGGCCGAGCCGGTCCTGCGGGCCTTCGAGGAGGGGCGCGCCGAGGAGGTAGGCGAGGCCGGGCAGGGCGAAGATCACCCCGCGCAGCAGGCAGGCGGTGAGGGAGACCTTCCAGGGGTCGGGGGCGGCGCCCGGGTCGGGGAAGGAGCGGGGGACCCGGGCGTAGAGCTCCTCGGCGAGGCTGAAGGAGTCGTGCCGGCCGTAGGTGAGCCGGATGTGTTCGTCCGTCATGCCGTCGGATTCGAGGATGGCGGCGATCTCGTCGGGGTGGACGGCGGCGGAGATGAACACCCCGAGGCGTTCGGCGAGTTCGTCCATGGGGTCGGCGGCCGGGCCGGGGCCGTCGCGGCGCGGGCGCGGGATGGCCGGGAGCGTGTCGGCGCCGGAGCCCGCGCCGGGCGGCTTGAGCCAGAGGGATCCGCTCACCACAGGCTCCCGTCGGCGGCGAGTTCGCGGTACCAGGGGTCGGCGAGCCGCTGGGTCCAGCTGTCGCCGGCGTGGACGGGCAGCACGGGCTGGCCGGCGAGTTCCCGGTAGATGTGCCGGAAGCCGTCCACGGACTGGTGGAGGGTGAACTTCTCCACCACTCGTTTGCGGGCCAGCCGGCCGAGCTCGGCGCGGCGTTCGTCGTCGCGGAGCAGGGCGAGGGTGGCGCGGGCCATGGTCTCGGGCTCGCGCGGCGGGACGACCAGGCCGGTGTCGCCGACGGCCTCGCGGACCCCGCCGACGTCGGTGGAGACGGTGGTGCGTCCGCAGGACATGGCTTCGATGATGCTGAAGGGGAAGCCCTCGCTGATGCTGGAGAGCATCACCACGTGGCCGGCCGCGTAGGCCCGGGCGACCTGATCGATGCGGCCCTCGTAGGTGATCCCGTCGCTCACCCCGAGTTCGGCGGCGAGCCTCTCCAGGCGGAGCTTGTACTCCTCGCAGCCGGCCGGGACCGGTCCGAAGAGGCGCAGCCGCAGGGCGGGCAGTTCCTCGCGCATGAAGGCGTAGGCCCGGATGAGGGTTTCGAGGTCCTTGATGGGGTCGATGCGGCCGCACCAGCTGAGGGTGGGCACGTCCGGTTCGGGGCCGGCCTCGGGGAAGGCGTGCGGGTCGACGCCGTTGTAGACGGTGCGGATCCGCTCGGAGTCGGCGCCTCCGCGCTCCTCCCAGCGGCGGTTGTACTGGTTGCACGGGGTGATCAGGTCGGCCTGCCGGTAGCCCTCGGTGTTGAGCTCGCGGTAGAAGCCGAGCATGAGCGCCTTGACGGGCCAGCGCTGTCCGGCGCTGCGGTAGCCGAGGTAGCGCTCGCGCAGGTAGATGCCGTGCTCGGTGAGCAGGAAGGGGACCCCGTCGAGGTGTTTGGCGGCGAGGGCCGGGAGGGTGGCGAGGCCACTGCTGACGGCGTGGGCGACGCTGTCGGGCGGGATCCGTACGCCGAGCGGGCGCAGCGCGTGTTCCAGCAGGTCGGTGGCGGTGAGCGCGTCGTGGATGGTGGGCTCGGCCGCGGCGGTGGTGAGGCCGGGGCGGGTCCATACGGTCATCAGCAGCCGCAGGACCGATTCGGAGCGCAGGGCCGGGGCCAGTTTTCCGGCCCGGGCGAGGACGGCCAGTTCGCGCAGGGCCGCGGAGAACCCGTGCCGGGCGGGGCCGCCCGCGGGGTCGAGCAGGGAGAGCAGGAAGGCTTCGTAGATCTCGGTGAAGCGGCGTTGGGCCTTGCCGCGCAGGGCCGAGCGGCGGCCGCGTCCGGGGGGCGGGCCCCAGAGCGGGACGGCGGTGTGCCGGTAGACGTTGCGCGGCAGGTCCCAGGTGACCGGCTCGCGTCCGGAGCCGGTCAGGGCTATGACGTTGAAGTCGACCTCCGGCATGCCGCGTACCAGTTGGTCGCACCAGGTGCTGACGCCCCCGTGGACGTGCGGGTAGGTGCCTTCGGTGAGCATGGTGACGTGACGCCCATGACTCATACGGTGTGTCCCCCCAGGACGGAAAAGGGGCCGGCGCCCGTGGGTGTGCGGAGCGCCGGCGCTGGGTGTTGCTGGTGACGGCTTGCGGGCCGGGCGGTCGGCCGGGCGGCATGAACGTGACGGACGGTCAGCCGGCCGGCGTGGGCGTGGCGGACGGTCAGCTGGGCAGCTTGAGCGTGACGGCGCTCTGGAGCAGTTCCGGAGCCGTCCAGGTGGAGCGGGTGCCCGCGTACGCGGTGCCGAAGTCGGCGGTGCCGAGCAGCATCTGCTTCTTCGTCCCGGTGGGGGCGGTGACCGGGGCGACGACTCCGGACGGCGCCTTGATGGTGACGGCGGTGCCGATGCGGTAGGCGGTGACCTTGCCGTCCGCGAGCGCCTTGTCCCAGGCGGCGCGGCGCTGGAACTCGACGCCCGTGTCCTTCATGGACTGGTTGACGATCGGCGCGCTGGGCGCGTAGAGGGTGCGGTAGGTGTCGAGGACCTGGTTGAGCACGGGGTAGAGGGTCCGGTCCTCGGCCAGGTTGGCCTGGTGGACGTAGTGCGGGCGGGGGTCGTTGGCCAGCACGTGGCGCAGGGCGGTCCGGGCCTCCTGCGGGACGATGTACTGGAGGTAGCCGGTGTTGACGTCGAGCGCGGCCGGGAGGCAGGTGGAGGTCCCCGGGTTGTCCTCGCAGGCGCCGCTGCCGCCTGCGGCGCGGCTGGTGTAGATCCAGTTGTACTCGTCGGCCATCTCGGCGTTGGTGCCCGTGTTGTAGTACACGTTCATCGGGTGCCGGGGGACGGTGAGGGCGGCGCCGACCGCCCGCTGGGCGGGCTCGCGGGAGTTGTCGCTGCCGGCCCACTTGACCCCGGTGTCGGCGAGGGCGCCGGCCAGGTTGGGGTTGTCCACGGGCTGCTGCGGTGCGGTCTTGAGGCCGGAGTGCTCACCGGTGACGAGCTCGGTCTTGTCGGTGGTGATGCCCTTGGAGGCGGCCCAGTTGTTGTTGTCGCGGATCTGGGCGGCGATGTCGGCGCGGCTCATGTACTGGACGGCGCCCTGGGCGTTCTTCGTGCACGTCCAGGGGACGACGGCGGTGTTCTGGACGCAGCCGAGGAACGGGTGGGTGTAGGTGTGGTTCATCCACCGGTACTTGGCGCGGTCGGCGACGAGCTGGGCGGTCAGGGCGTCGACCCCGCCGTTCTCGGCCTTCCACTCCTCGCCGGCGCCCCCGTTGAAGAGCATGTCGAGCTTGAAGTTCTTGGACGTCTGCCACTGCGCCGCGTACACGGCGTCGGCGGCGCTCATCCGGATGGTACTCTCCTTGCCCTCGCCGCCCGCGCAGGCGTAGTCGCCCGGCGTGCAGTTCAGGTCCTTGTTCCAGCGGGCGTCGGGGGCGAAGACGTCGTCGACGTGGACCGCGAAGTAGTTGCGGCTCTGGCCGAGGTGGACCCCCTGGGTGAGCCAGTCGACGATGCCGCGGGCCAGCAGCCGGAACTGCTGCTGGTACTGGTTGTAGCCGAAGGTGACGACCAGTTCGTTGCGCCCGTCGTGGGCGTACTCGCCGACGAGCGAGGCCCGCCCGGTGCCGACCGGGGCGTCGAGGTAGCTGGTGTAGCCGGGGCGCGGCTTGCCCATGAACCCGAAGCTCTCGGGGACGAGGGCGGAGTTGTCCTCGAAGGTGACCTGTCCGCCGAGGTAGGCGAAGGGGCCCGCCTTGCCGGCCGGGGTGACCGCGGCCTGGATGCCGTCGAGCTGGCCGCTGTAGCCGCCGTTGTCGGTGTACTCGAGCCCGACGCCCGGGTGCGACCAGGTGTAGGCGTCGACCTGGCGGATCCCGTACGTCGTCTCGTACGCGGCGAGCGCGGCCATCTCGGCCGAGCCTTCACCGAAGGGGTTCTCGTTCGGCAGGACGACGCCCTGGTACTTGGCGCGCGGCCGGCCGTCGAGCGTGTCGCTGAGGAACGCCGCGTTGATGACCGGGCGGCTCGCGCTGCCCAGCTCGACGCGGGTGTACGGGACTCCGGTGTCCCGGAGCTCCGCGGTGACCGCCTGGACCGAGCTGCCGCCGTCGTCGACGACGAGCACCTTCAGGTCGATCCGCGGTGCCTCGGCCGCCTGAGCGGTCGCGGCGGGTACTGCCACGGACACCAGGGCTGCGGCGGCCATGACGGCGGCGAGCCTGTTCATCCGGTTCTTGTTGACCATTTCGGCCTTTCCCCCCGCAGGCATCCCTCGACACGGCCCATGGCGGACGGCCGGGCCGGGGAGGCTCTGTGGAAATCATGCAAAGGAACCCCGCGTCCCCTTGCGAGAGTGGACCGAGTCTCTCGGACCTCGTCAGGTCTACGAGGCAAACCTGGAGCAGAGTCCACGGATGGGTGAACCTGGCAGCCCCTTGATCGAACAACTTGCCAAACCTTCGAGTGGCGTGCGGGCGAGCCCGTACGCGTAGGCTCATTTCTGGCGGCCGTCGGGCCCGAATACGATCGCTACGGATGGCCGTCCACCCACTCGGCCCACACACACAAACGGAAGCGAGACTTCACCACCGTGACTGCTCTGACTCTCAGCACTGCCGGCGCGGCGACGCTCCGCGCCGACGCCCTCGTCGTCGGCGTCGCGAAGGGCCCCAAGGGTCCGCTGGTGGCCGCCGGCGCCGAGGCCGTGGACAAGGCGTACGACGGTAAGCTCGCCGGCGTTCTCGAAGCGCTCGGCGCCTCGGGTGCCGAAGGCGAGATCACCAAGCTGCCGGCTCCGGCAGGCCTCAAGGTCCCGGTCGTGCTGGCGGTGGGGCTCGGCTCCGTCCCGGAGAAGGACGAGTCGTTCGACGAGGAGGTGCTGCGCCGCGCCGCC
Source organism: Streptomyces sp. NBC_00207 (assembly GCF_045160965.1). Classification (NCBI taxonomy): domain Bacteria; kingdom Bacillati; phylum Actinomycetota; class Actinomycetes; order Kitasatosporales; family Streptomycetaceae; genus Streptomyces; species Streptomyces sp. NBC_00207. Next base: position 3,144,568 of record NZ_CP130715.1, read on the forward strand.
GGCGCCGCCGCCCGCGCGCTGCACGGCAGCAAGAAGGCCGGCTTCGCCCTCCCGCTGGAGGACGCCTCCGCCGTCACCGCCGTCGCCGAGGGCGCGCTGCTGGGCGCGTACGCGTTCACCGCCTACCAGGGCGGCGAGAAGAAGGCCGGCAACGGCAAGGACTCCGGTCCGAAGCAGCCGCTCGCCGAGGTGGCCCTGCTGGGCGCCAAGCCCCGCGACAAGGAGCACAAGGCCGCCTCCGAGCGTGCCGCTGTCGTCGCCGCCGAGGTCAACGTCGCCCGTGACCTGGTGAACACCCCGCCGAACGACCTGACCCCCGAGGCCTTCGCCGCGGTCGCCTCCGCGGCCGCGAAGGAGAACGGCATCAAGGTCCAGGTGCTGGACGAGAAGGCCCTGGTCAAGGGCGGCTACGGCGGCATCATGGGCGTCGGCAAGGGCTCCGAGAACCCGCCGCGCCTGGTGAAGCTCACCTACACGCACCCGAAGGCGGAGAAGACCCTGGCCTTCGTCGGCAAGGGCATCACCTACGACTCGGGCGGCATCTCCCTGAAGCCGGCCGGCCACAACGAGACGATGAAGTGCGACATGGCCGGCGCCGCCGCCGTCTTCGCCTCCGTCGTCGCGGCCGCGAAGCTGGGCCTGAAGGTCAACGTCACCGGCTGGCTCGCGCTCGCCGAGAACATGCCGTCCGGCTCCGCCACCAAGCCGGGTGACGTCCTGCGCATGTACAGCGGCAAAACCGTCGAGGTCCTCAACACGGACGCCGAGGGCCGCCTGGTCCTCGGTGACGCGCTGACCAAGGCCTCCGAGGACAACCCGGACGCGATCGTCGACGTCGCCACCCTGACCGGCGCCATGGTGCTCGCCCTCGGCGACCGCACCTTCGGGATCATGGCGAACGACGACGCCTTCCGCACCTCGATCCACGAGATCGCCGAGGAGGTCGGCGAGTCCTCCTGGCCGATGCCGCTCCCCGCGGAGCTGCGCAAGACCATGGACTCCCCCACCGCCGACATCGCGAACATGGGTGTCCGCATGGGCGGCGGCCTGGTGGCCGGCCTCTTCCTGCAGGAGTTCGTCGGCGAGGGCATCACCTGGGCCCACCTCGACATCGCCGGCCCGGCCTTCCACGAGGGCACGCCGCACGGCTACACCCCCAAGGGCGGCACCGGCTCGGCCGTGCGCACCCTGGTGCGGCTGGCCGAGCGCACCGCCACGGGCGACCTGGGCTGACAGCCCGGATGTGAGACGCGACGCACCCCGGGTCCCGGTCAGGGCCCGGGGTGCGTTCGGCTTATGGCGAAACGCCGGGGAACCGTACGTTTCTACGCATCGGTAACCCTCGCCTCGGACAGAACCTCCGTCCACAGTCCGGGCCCGGCGTCCCGCGTTCCCCCGACAAATGCGAAGATGGGTTCTCGGCAGGACAGGGCCCCCACCACAGGGCCGAAGAAACAAGCGGCCGATTACCAGCCGCCGCCCGGTCACAGAGGACCGGTGCCCGGCGCACATGCATGGAGGACGTGACGTGGCGAACGACGCCAGCACCGTTTTCGACCTAGTGATCCTCGGCGGTGGCAGTGGCGGTTACGCCGCGGCGCTGCGCGCATCCCAGCTGGGTCTGGACGTTGCCCTGATCGAGAAGAACAAGCTCGGTGGCACCTGCCTGCACAACGGCTGCATCCCCACGAAGGCTCTGCTGCACGCGGGCGAGATCGCGGACCAGGCTCGTGAAGCCGCCCAGTTCGGTGTCAAGGCCTCCTTCGAGGGCATCGACATCGCGGGGGTCCAGAAGTACAAGGACGAGGTCATCTCGGGCCTGTACAAGGGCCTGCAGGGCCTGGTCGCCTCCCGCAAGGTGACCTACATCGAGGGAGAGGGCCGCCTCTCCTCCCCGACTTCCGTCGACGTGAACGGCCAGCGCATCCAGGGCCGCCACATCCTGCTGGCGACCGGCTCCGTGCCGAAGTCCCTGCCGGGCCTGAACATCGACGGCAACCGCATCATCTCCTCGGACCACGCGCTGGTCCTGGACCGCGTGCCCGAGTCCGCGATCGTCCTGGGCGGCGGCGTCATCGGCGTCGAGTTCGCCTCGGCGTGGAAGTCCTTCGGCTCGGACATCACCGTCATCGAGGGCCTCAAGCACCTCGTGCCGGTCGAGGACGAGAACAGCTCCAAGCTGCTGGAGCGGGCCTTCCGCAAGCGCGGCATCAAGTTCAACCTCGGCACCTTCTTCGACAAGGCCGAGTACACGGAGAACGGCGTCCGCGTGACGCTGGCCGACGGCAAGACCTTCGAGGCCGAGGTGCTCCTGGTCGCGGTCGGCCGCGGTCCGGTCTCGCAGGGCCTGGGCTACGAGGAGCAGGGCGTCGCGATGGACCGCGGCTACGTCCTGGTCGACGAGTACATGCAGACCAACGTGCCGACCATCTCGGCCGTCGGTGACCTCGTCCCGACCCTCCAGCTCGCGCACGTCGGCTTCGCCGAGGGCATCCTGGTCGCGGAGCGTCTGGCCGGTCTCAAGACCGTCCCGATCGACTACGACGGTGTCCCGCGCGTCACCTACTGCCACCCCGAGGTCGCTTCCGTCGGCATCACCGAGGCCAAGGCCAAGGAGATCTACGGCGCGGACAAGGTCGTGGCCCTGAAGTACAACCTGGCGGGCAACGGCAAGAGCAAGATCCTGAAGACCGCGGGCGAGATCAAGCTCGTCCAGGTCAAGGACGGTGCCGTGGTCGGCGTCCACATGGTCGGTGACCGGATGGGCGAGCAGGTCGGCGAGGCCCAGCTGATCTACAACTGGGAGGCCCTGCCGGCCGAGGTCGCGCAGCTCATCCACGCGCACCCGACCCAGAACGAGGCGCTCGGCGAGGCCCACCTGGCCCTGGCCGGCAAGCCGCTTCACTCCCACGACTAATCGTCACGGGCGCGACGACCACTTCCGCACATTCGTTAGGAGCAACTGAAACCATGTCGGTTTCCGTAACCCTTCCGGCGCTCGGTGAGAGCGTCACCGAGGGCACTGTCACCCGCTGGCTGAAGGCCGAGGGCGAGCGCGTCGAGGCCGACGAGCCGCTGCTCGAGGTGTCGACCGACAAGGTCGACACCGAGATCCCGTCGCCCGTCTCCGGCATCCTGGCCTCCATCAAGGTCGCCGAGGACGAGACCGTCGAGGTCGGCGCCGAGCTGGCCGTCATCGACGACGGCTCCGGCGCCCCGGCCGCTGCTGCGGCTCCGGCCGCCGAGCCGGCCGCTGCCGCCCCCGTCGCCGAGCCGGCCCCCGTCGCCGAGGCCCCCGCGGCCCCGGCTCCGGTCGCCGAGCCGCCCGCCGCCGCTGCCCCGGCCGCGTCCGGCACCGATGTCGTGCTCCCCGCCCTGGGCGAGTCCGTCACCGAGGGCACCGTCACCCGCTGGCTGAAGCAGGTCGGCGAGTCCGTCGAGGCCGACGAGCCGCTGCTCGAGGTCTCCACGGACAAGGTCGACACCGAGATCCCCGCGCCGGTCTCCGGCACGCTGCTGGAGATCCGGATCGGCGAGGACGAGACCGCCGAGGTCGGCGCCGTTCTGGCCGTCATCGGTGCCGCCGGTGCCGCCCCCGCGGCCGCCCCGGCCGCCCCGGCCGCCGCCGCCCCGGCTCCGGTCCAGGCTGCCGCTCCGGTCGCCGCCCCGGCTCCGGTCGCGGCCGCCCCCGCCGCTGCCGCCCCGGTCGCCGCTCCGGCCCCCGTGACCGCGCCGGCTCCCGTGGCCGCTCCGGCCCCGGTCGCCCCGGTGGCTCCCGCCGCGCCGGTCTCCGCCGGTGACGAGGGCGCGTACGTGACCCCGCTGGTGCGCAAGCTCGCCTCGGAGTCCGGCGTCAACCTGTCCGCGGTCTCGGGCACCGGTGTCGGTGGCCGCATCCGCAAGCAGGACGTCCTGGCCGCCGCCGAGGCCGCCAAGGCCGCTGCCGCCGCCCCGGCGCCGGCCGCTGCCGCTCCGGCCGCCAAGGCTCCGGCCGCCGCGGTCTCCGAGCTGCGCGGTCAGACGGTCAAGATGACCCGCATGCGCAAGGTCATCGGCGACAACATGATGAAGGCCCTGCACTCGCAGGCTCAGCTCAGCTCCGTGGTCGAGGTGGACATCACCAAGATCATGAAGCTGCGCGAGAAGGCCAAGGGCGCGTTCCTGGCCCGTGAGGGCGTCAAGCTCTCGCCGATGCCGTTCTTCGTCAAGGCCGCTGCCCAGGCGCTGAAGGCCCACGCGGTCGTCAACGCCCGGATCAACGAGGACGAGGGCACCATCACCTACTTCGACTCGGAGAACATCGGCATCGCCGTGGACTCCGAGAAGGGCCTGATGACCCCGGTCATCAAGGGTGCCGGTGACCTCAACCTGGCGGGCATCTCCAAGGCGACCGCCGACCTGGCCGCCAAGGTCCGCGGCAACAAGATCACGCCGGACGAGCTGTCGGGCGCGACCTTCACCATCAGCAACACCGGCTCGCGCGGTGCGCTGTTCGACACGGTCATCGTGCCCCCGAACCAGGTCGCCATCCTGGGCATCGGTGCCACGGTGAAGCGCCCGGTGGTCATCGAGACCGCCGAGGGCACCAACATCGGCATCCGCGACATGACGTACCTGACCCTGTCCTACGACCACCGCCTGGTGGACGGCGCGGACGCGGCCCGGTACCTCTCGGCCGTCAAGGCGATCCTCGAGGCCGGCGAGTTCGAGGTCGAGCTCGGCCTGTAAGGCTCACCGCACAGCAGCAGCTGTCGCACACGGCGCCCCCGTCCGGGATCTCCCCGGGCGGGGGCGCCGTCGTCGTCCCGCCTCTGCTCAGCGCCGTGATCAGCCCGGTCGTGGGCGGTTCCCTGTAACCAGCCTCACCCGGCGTCCCTGACCGGGAACGCATCGCGTCGGCCTACTCCGCCGTATTGTCTACGCATCAGCCCCGGACCACCCCTGCACCCGCACCCAGGAGATGAACCGCCGATGATCACCCCACCCGTCGTGCACTCGCTGCGCGAGCAGATCCGCGAGCACATCGTGGAGGGGATCGTCAGCGGGCGCTGGAAGCCCGGTGAGCGGATCGTCGAGCGCCGGATCGCCGTGGAGCTGGAGGTCAGTCAGACGCCCGTACGGGAGGCCCTGCGCGAGCTGGAGACCCTGCGGCTGATCGAGTCGGCGCCGAACAAGGGCGTGCGCGTACGGAACCTCTCCGCGGCCGACCTGGAGGAGATCTACCCGGTCCGGGCCGGTCTGGAGCAGATCGCGGCCGAGCTGGCCGCGCCACGGCTGGCGGCCGACTGCTCGGCGCTGGAGCCGCACGTGGCGGCCCTGTGGGAGGCCGACCGCACCGAGGACGGGACCGCGCAGGTGAGGCACACCGTCGGGTTCCACCGGGAGATGGTCCGGGCGGCCGGGAACAGCGTGCTGCTGCACACCTGGGAGAGCCTGGGCATCGAGGTGTTCACGGCCCTGTCCATCCGCTGGCTGGGAACCGTCCAGAAGTCCTACGCCGAGGAGCACGAGGCCCTCGTCGAGGCCTTCCGCAGTCAGGATCCGGACATCGGTCTGCTGGTGAAGCGGCACGTCCTGGGGTGCGCTCCGAGGGCGTGATCCGCTCGAGATCCGCCCGTTTCACCCCCATTTGACCGGCACCGCGTGCCTTTCTTGCTGGCACGCGGTGCCGACTTTCGTCAGATGGACGTTTCTTTGTCACTTTTATTTGATCGATCATCGATCAGCGATTTACAGTCGTCGCGGACCTCAACCAGGTCCACCGACCCTGTCCTGCCCGTCAGGGATTTTTTCACCACCTCTCCATTACCCGGAAGGCGGCGCACAGCGATGTCCGACCCCGTAGGAAAGCTTCCGAGCGAGCTCGACCAGCTCCCGGACCGCGACACCGAGGAGACCGCCGAGTGGGCGGCCTCCCTCGACGCCGTCGCCAAGGCCGCCGGTACACGCCGGGCCGAATACCTGCTGCGTCGCACCCTCCAGCACGCCGAGGCCGCCGGCCTCGCGCTCCCCAAGCTGCTGGAGACGGACTACGTCAACACCATCCCCACCGCCGCGGAGCCCGAGTTCCCCGGTGACGAGGAGATGGAAGCCAGGATCACCGCCTGGAACCGCTGGAACGCGGCCGCCATGGTGACCCGCGGCTCCAAGTACGGCGTCGGCGGCCACATCGCCACCTTCGCCTCCGCCGCGTGGCTGTACGAGACCGGCTTCCAGCACTTCTTCCGCGGGAAGGAGGCCGACGGATCGGGCGACCAGCTCTACATCCAGGGCCACGCCTCCCCCGGCATCTACGCCCGCGCCTTCCTCGACGGCCGGATCTCCGAGCAGCAGCTCGACAACTTCCGCCAGGAGTCCGGCGGCAACGGCCTGCCGTCCTACCCGCACCCGCGGCGCCTGCCGTGGCTGTGGGAGTTCCCCACGGTCTCCATGGGTCTCGGCCCGCTCTCCGCGATCTACCAGGCGCGCTTCAACCGCTACCTGCAGAACCGGAGCATCAAGGACACCGCCAACTCGCACGTCTGGGCCTTCCTGGGCGACGGCGAGATGGACGAGCCCGAGTCGACCGCCGCCCTGGCCCTCGCCTCCCGCGAGCAGCTCGACAACCTGACCTTCGTCATCAACTGCAACCTGCAGCGCCTCGACGGTCCGGTCCGCGCCAACTTCCGCGTGGTCCAGGAGCTGGAGGCCCAGTTCCGCGGCGCCGGCTGGAACGTCATCAAGTCGCTGTGGGGCTCCGCCTGGGACGAGCTGTTCCAGCTCGACACCACGGGCGCCCTGGTACGCCGCCTGCGCGAGGTACCGGACGCGCAGTTCCAGACGTACGCGACCCGCGACGTGGCCTACATCCGCCAGCACTTCTTCGGCGCCAACGCCGAGCTCGTGCAGCTGGCCGGCGTGCTCTCCGACGCGAAGATCGCCGAGTGCTTCCACAGCTCCCGCGGCGGCCACGAGCCCCGCAAGGTCTACGCCGCGTACAAGGCCGCCCTGGAGCACAAGGGCGCGCCGACGGTCATCCTGGCGCAGACCGTCAAGGGCTACACGCTGGGTGCCGGGTTCGAGTCGAAGAACGCGAACCACCAGATGAAGAAGCTGACGATCGACGAGTTCAAGGACATGCGTGACCTCCTTGGCCTCCCGATCCCCGACAGCGCCTTCGCCGACGGCGTCGTGCCCTACGGCCACCCGGGCGCGAACAGCCCCGAGGTGCAGTACCTGAACGAGCGCCGCGCGGCGCTCGGCGGCCCGGCCCCGGCCCGCAAGGTCAAGCAGGTCGCCCTGCCGGCTCCGGCCGACCGTTCCTTCGCCCCGCTGCTCAAGGGTTCCGGCAAGCAGGAGATGGCCACCACCATGGCCTTCGTCCGCCTCGTCAAGGACCTGATGCGGGACAAGGAGACCGGCAAGCGCTGGGTGCCGATCGTCCCCGACGAGGCGCGCACCTTCGGTATGGAGTCCCTCTTCCCGTCGGCCGGCATCTACTCGCCCCTGGGCCAGACGTACGAGCCGGTCGACCGCGACCAGCTCATGTACTACAAGGAAGCCAAGGACGGCCAGATCCTCAACGAGGGGATCACCGAGGCCGGCGCCATGGCCGACTTCATCGCCGCCTGCACGTCGTACGCGACGCACGGCGAGCCGATGATCCCCTTCTACATCTTCTACTCGATGTTCGGCTGGCAGCGCACCGCCGACCAGATGTGGCAGCTCGCCGACCAGCTCGGCAAGGGCTTCATCGTCGGCGCCACCGCCGGCCGCACCACCCTGACCGGTGAGGGCCTGCAGCACGCGGACGGCCACTCGCACCTGATCGCGTCCACGAACCCGGCGTCGCTCAACTACGACCCGGCCTTCGCGTACGAGATCGCGGTGATCGTCAAGGACGGTCTGCGCCGGATGTACGGCGAGCAGCCCGAGGACGTCTTCTACTACCTGACGGTCTACAACGAGCCGAAGGTGCAGCCCGCGATGCCCGAGGGCGTCGAGGAAGGCATCCTCAAGGGCCTCTACCGCTTCAACACGGCGGCGGACCTGGCGGAGGCGGCCCCGGCCGCCGACGCCCCCAAGGTCCAGCTGATGGCCTCCGGTACGGCGATCCACTGGATCCTGGAGGCGCAGAAGCTGCTGGCCGCCGACTGGAACGTGTCGGCCGACGTCTGGTCCGCCACCTCCTGGGGCGAGCTGCGCCGCGACGCGCTGGAGTGCGACGAGGCGCTGCTGCGCGGCGAGGTGCGCACCCCGTTCGTCACCCGCGCGCTGGAAGGCGCCCAGGGCCCGGTCCTCGCCGTCTCCGACTGGATGCGTCAGGTCCCGGACCAGATCAGCCAGTGGGTGGAGCAGGACTACGCCTCGCTGGGCACGGACGGCTTCGGTCTGTCCGACACCCGTGAGGGCGCCCGCCGCCACTTCGGCGTCGACGCCCAGTCGATCGTGGTGGCCGCGCTGGCCCAGCTCGCCCGCCGCGGCGAGGTGCCGGCGTCCGCCGTCAAGGAGGCCCGGGAGCGCTACGGCCTCTGAGCCGTACGGATCCGACCGTGAGGCGGCCCACCCTTCGGGGCGGGCCGCCTCACGGCGTTTCAGCCCGCTTCCTGCTTCGTCTGCCGGGTCGGCGTCCGGCGGGTCAGGAGCGTGCGCAGGGACTGCAGGCCGGCGGCGAGCGCCTCTCGCTCCGCATCGATCTCGGCCTGCTCCCGCTCGGCGTCCTCGCGCAGCCGCTCGACCTGCTGGTGCGCCCCGGCCACCAGCTCGCCCGCCTGGCGCCGGGCCGTCTCCACGGTCTGGCGGGCCCGGCGCTCGGCGTCCACGAAGAGGCTCTCGGCCTCCAGACGCAGCTCCTCGGCGCGGTGCTCGATCTCCGCGAGGCGCTTTTCGGCCTTGGACTGGCGCGAGGCCAGGTCGCGCTCGGACTGCTCGCGGCGCTTGGCCAGGTTGGTCTCGAAGTCCGCGGCGGCCTGCGCGGCCCTGGCCCGGGTCTCCTCGAACAGTGCTTCGGCCTCCTCGCGCTTGGCCGCGGCCTCGTTCAGGGCCTGCCGGGCCGTTGCCTCCGCCCCCTGGACCCAGACCCTCAGGGTCTCGGCCGCTTCAGCACTCCTGCTCGCCTCGGCAAGCTTGCCTTCGGCCTCGTGGGCGGCGGCGGCCGCCCGCTCCTCCCGGACCCTGACCCGATCGAGGACCTCCTGCGCCTCGGCCCGCCAGGCCGCCGCGTCCTGCTCCGCCTGCGTCCGCACCCGGGCGGCCTGCGCCTCGGCGTCCTCGGTCACGAACCTGGCCAGGGCCTGTGCGTCGGCGAGGGCCTGGACGACCTTCGTCTTGTCCTCCCGCGTCACGGTGGACGGCCGGCGGTATTCGGTCAGGGAGGCCCGCAGCTCGGTGATGACCTCCGCCGCGCCGGCCGGCCGGTCCCCGGGGTTCTTGGCGAGCAGCCGCATCACCAGCTCGGTGACCCGCACCGGGACCCCGGTCACGGCCTCGGCGAGCGGCAGCGGGGCCTCGTTGATCTGCTGGTAGAGCAGCCCGTGCGCGGTGGCCGACACGAAGGGCGGCCGTCCTGCGAGCCCCTCGTACAGGAGGCAGCCCAGGCTGTAGAGGTCGGCGCGGTGGTCGATCCTCCGGTCGCCGCGGCATTGCTCGGGGGACATGTACTGCGGGGTGCCGAGCCCGGCTCCGGTGGCGGTCAGCTCCGCGACCCGCAGGGTGTCGCCGAGGAACTTGGCGATCCCGAAGTCCAGGACCTTGATCACGCCGCCCTCGGTGAGGACGACGTTCTGCGGTTTGATGTCCCTGTGGACGATGCCCCGCTGGTGGGCGGCGGAAAGAGCGGCCGCGATCTGGGCGGCCCAGTGCACGACGTCGTACCAGGGAACGGGAGCGGAGTCCCGGAAGGCCGCCGCCAGTGTCCGGCCGTCGAGGCGCTCCATGACCAGATAGAGGGTGCGGCGGCCGACCAGCAGGGTCTCACCGCAGTCGTGGACGGTCACCGTGTGCCGGTGCGGAAGGTTGGCCGCCGAGCGCACCTCGTGGGTGAAGCGCTGCTCGACCTCCGTCGAGGCCATACCGGGCACGGTGTGCACAAGTTTCGCCGCGACCGGTCGCAGCATCCGTACGTCCTGGGCGCTCCACACCTCGCCCATGCCGCCCCCGCCGAGGCGTTCCTCCAACCGGTATCTGCCTTCGAGTAATTCGCCCCGCATCAGAACCCCTCCCGCCCCTGCGTTCCGTGATCCGAGTATGCGGCCGGAGGATCGCGCTCCGGTCCCCGGTGTACGGCCGAGAAGGTGGGACAACCGGCCGTTGGCCGTATGCGCGGTGGCGGTGCGGGGGTCGACCCGTGATGCTGGGACCGTGATGGACGAGACGGAGTTCTGGGAGATCGTGGACCGTACCCGCGAGGCCGCCGACGGCGACCCCGAGGAACACGCCGAGCTGCTCGTGGAGCGGCTGGCCCAGCTCGACCCGGATTCCGTCCTCGACTTCGCCCGTCACTTCGAGTCGCGCTACAACCGGGCGTACACCTGGGACCTGTGGGGTGCGGCCTGGGTGCTGCTCGACGGGGCGAGCGACGACGCCTTCGACTACTTCCGCTGCTGGCTGATCGGGCAGGGCCGCGAGGTCTTCGAGGGCGGCGTGCACGATCCGGACCATCTCGCGGAGCTCCTGGGCGAGTTCGACGAGGAGATCGACGGGGACGGCGAGGAGCTGGGGTACGCGGCCGACGAGGCGTACGAGCAGCTGACCGGGGCGGTGGCACCCGACCTGGGCGTCCCCCTGCAGGCGGCGGAGCCGGAGGGCGCCCCGCTGGACTTCGAGAACGAAGCCGTGCTCGCGGAGCGCTTCCCCCGGCTGTGGGACCGGTTCCGCGCTTGATCAGTAGTGGGTGCCGCCGTCGATGCGGATCTCCGTACCGGTGATGAAGGCGCCGTCCTCGGAGCCCAGCATCGCGACGACGCCGGCCACGGTGTCGGGACCGGCGAAGCCCTGGCCGAGGGCCGGGGCGAGCTTGGCGAACAGGCTCCAGTCGGTGTCCTCGGGCAGGCCCGGGCCGTTGCCGGTGGTCATGCCGGACTCGATGGAGCCGGGCGCGACGGAGACGAAGCGCAGGCCCTGCTTGCTGTACTCGGCGGCCAGCGCGTGGGTCATGGACTGGATGCCGCCCTTGCTGGCCGCGTAGGCGGACATGTAGGGGTGCGCGAAGGACGCCGAGGTGGAGCTGAAGTTCACGACGGCCGGCCGGTCGCCCGCCAGCAGGGCCGGCAGCGACTCGCGGATCATCAGGAAGGTGCCGGTCAGGTTGACCCCGATGACCTGGTTCCAGAGGTCGAGCGTGGTCTGGTGGGTGTGCGCGGAGCGCAGGATGCCCGCGGCGTTGACGAGCACGTCGATCCCGCCGAGGGCGAGCGTCGCGGCGGCCACGCCCTCCTTGACCGCGTTCTCGTCGGATATGTCGAGGACGGCGGTGGTGAGCCGGTCCTGGTGGCCCTCGGCGGCCGCGCGGTCGGCGGTGGCCTTCAGGCCGGCCTCGCTGACGTCCACGGTGTGGACCCGGCCGCCCTCGGCGAGGATGCGGTGGACGGTGGCCCGGCCGATGCCGGAGCCGCCGCCGGTGATGAGGACGCGACGTCCTTCGTAACGGTTCATGGCGCGAGCGTACCGAAGGAGTGGCACGTTTTGCCATGCTGTCAGAAAATGCCACTGCCGGGATGCGCGGCAGGTACGCTTCACCCCGTGAGATCCCCTCGCCCGTACTCCCCCCAGGCCGGCCCCGGAGCCCAGTCGCTGACCGAGCGCCGCAAGGCCGCCACCCAGCTCGACATCGCTCGCGCGGCCTGCGAACTCTTCGCCGAACACGGCCCCGACGGCACCACCGCCGAGGACATCGCCCACCGCGCCGGGGTGGCACTGCGCACGTTCTACCGCTACTTCCGCAACAAGCAGGAGGCGGTGGCACCGCTGCTCGCGGGCGGCGGTGACGCCTGGCGCGCGCTGCTCGCCGAGGAGGACCCCGGCACGCCCCTCGCCGAGGCGCTGGAGCGCGCCGTCACCCGGTCACTGAGCGAAATGCAGGCGGTCGAGGAGGGCCTGGAGGTGACCCGGGGCCTGCTGCGCGCGGCGGCGGGGGACCAGGCCCTGCGGGCCGTCTGGTATCGCGTGAACCAGGACTCCGAGGAGCACCTGGTCCCGGTCATTGCCCGACTGGCCGGACCGGACGCCGATCCGCTGGAGGTCCGCCTGCTCGCCGCGGCGGCCACGGACGCGATCCGCGTCGCACTGGAGCTGTGGTCGACCACCGACGCACCGGTCTCGGGCCCCGGCTCCCCCGCCGAACTCGCGGTCCGGTGCCTGCGCGACCTCACCGGCGCGATGCCCCTGCTGCGCTGAGTTCAGCGCGGCAGGGGCATCGGCCCGGACCCGCGGTCCTACGTGTCGTACGCGCACTGCGCGTGCTGTGCGTGCTGTGCGTCCTCAGGCGTGCCGCGCGTCCCGGCCGGTCTCAGTGACCGCCGCCCCAGCCGCTGCCGCCGCCGTTGCCGCCGTCGCCTCCGCGACCACCGCTCCAGCCGCCGTTGCCGCCGTCGCCGCCGTTCCCACCGTCGCCGCCGCGTACGCCGCCCCAGCCTCCGTCGCCACCGCGACCGCCGTCGCCGCCTCGACCGCCGCCCCAGTCGTCGTGGTTCCAGCCCCAGTCACCGTTGCCGCCGCGACCGGAGTCGTTCCAGTTCGAGTCACGCCAGTTCGAGTCGTTCCAGTTGTTCCAGTAGTGACGTCCGCCGTTGCCGCCGACTCCGCCGTCGTCCCAGCACCAGCTCGGACGGTCACGCCAGTCCCGGTTGCAGCATTCGTCCCAGCGCCAGTCGCGCCAGTTGTTGTCCGAGCACCTCCAGCTGCCGCCCCCCGTGACAGCGCCGGCCGACGCGGTGACGGTGCTGGCCGACGCGCTGCCGACCGGCATCAGGCCGATCGCGGCTCCGGCCGCCCCCGCCAGGCATGCTGCAACGATCCTTCGGCGCATCTTCATGCACCTCCGTACGTGTCTCGCTTATACGGCATTTAGGTTATTCCACCCTCGCCCGCCCCTGCTGCCCTGTCAAAGGGAAAGGCCCCCCGCCGCTCTCCGTGGAGAGTGGCGGGGGGCCTCCCATCAGGCATGATGCTCGATCCGAGCGATCGCGGCCTAGAGGTCGAAGTACAGCTCGAACTCGTGCGGGTGCGGACGCTGCGCGATCGGGGCGATCTCGTGCGTGCGCTTGTAGTCGATCCACGTCTCGATCAGGTCCGGGGTGAAGACACCGCCGGCCAGGAGGTACTCGTGGTCGGCTTCCAGGGCCTTGAGGACGTCCTCGAGGCTGGTCGGGACCTGCGGGACGCTCGCGTGCTCGTCGGGCGAGAGCTCGTAGAGGTCCTTGTCGATCGGCTCCATCGGCTCGATCTTGTTCTTGATGCCGTCGAGGCCCGCGAGGAGCAGCGCCGAGAAGGCGAGGTACGGGTTCGAGGACGGGTCCGGCGCGCGGAACTCGACGCGCTTGGCCTTCGGGTTCGAGCCCGTGATCGGGATGCGCATGGCGGCGGAGCGGTTGCGCTGCGAGTACACCATGTTGACCGGCGCCTCGAAGCCCGGCACCAGGCGGTGGTAGGAGTTCACCGTCGGGTTGGTGAACGCCAGCAGCGACGGGGCGTGCTTGAGGATGCCGCCGATGTAGTAGCGGGCGGTGTCCGACAGGCCCGCGTAGCCGGCCTCGTCGTAGAACAGCGGGTCGCCGTTCGCCCACAGCGACTGGTGCACGTGCATGCCCGAGCCGTTGTCACCGAAGATCGGCTTCGGCATGAAGGTCGCGGTCTTGCCGTTGCGCCAGGCGACGTTCTTCACGACGTACTTGAAGAGCATCAGGTCGTCGGCCGCGGCGAGCAGCGTGTTGAACTTGTAGTTGATCTCGGCCTGGCCGCCGGTGCCGACCTCGTGGTGCTGACGCTCGACCTGGAGGCCCTGGGCGTCCAGCTCGAGGGAGATCTCGGCACGCAGGTCGGCGAAGTGGTCGACCGGGGCTACGGGGAAGTAACCACCCTTGTAGCGGACCTTGTAACCACGGTTGTTCTCCTCGGAGCCCGTGTTCCACGCGCCGGCCTCGGAGTCGATGTGGTAGAAGCCCTCGTTCGCGGAGGTCGCGAAGCGCACGCTGTCGAACACGTAGAACTCGGCCTCGGGGCCGAAGAACGCGGTGTCGGCGATGCCGGTGGAGGCGAGGTACGCCTCGGCCTTCTTCGCGATGTTGCGCGGGTCGCGGCTGTAGGCCTCACCCGTGATCGGGTCGTGGATGAAGAAGTTGATGTTGAGCGTCTTGTCCTTGCGGAACGGGTCCAGGCGCGCGGTGGTGATGTCGGCGCGCAGCGCCATGTCGGACTCGTGGATCGCCTGGAAGCCGCGGATCGAGGAGCCGTCGAAGGCGAGCTCCTCCGCCGGGTCGAACGCCCGCGCCGGGATGGTGAAGTGCTGCATCACACCAGGCAGGTCGCAGAAGCGGACGTCAACGAACTTGACGTCGTTCTCCTCGATGTACTGCTTCACTTCGTCGGCGTTCTGGAACATCCAACTCCTCCTACTCCCGGCCCCGGGGCAGGGCGGGCTTTATAGCTCGTGGTGCGTCAGTGCGGTGCCGCACGCTGACCCGACCATAAGCACAAGGGATTTCTCAAGCATGACCCATTTGTTTCGCACAAGTTAACCAGGGTCCCGCCCGAGTGCCGTGCGACGCCACCGGTACCGTGGTCGGGTGGACAACAGACAGGCAATCGGATCCTGGCTCTCCGGCCCCCGTGCGGCCGCCGAAGAGATGGGCGTCGACTTCGGCTATCCGGGTCAGCGGCTGGGCCTGCCCCAGCAGGGACCCGGCTCGGTGGCACGTTTCGGGCGCCGGCTCGGCGCCGTCGCGATCGACTGGATCGCCTGCCAGCTCATTGCGTACGGGCTGATCACGGGCGGCGACCTGGCCGCTGCGGGCAACTGGACCCTCTGGCTCTTCCTGGCCCTGAGCGTCCTGACGATCGGCACCGTGGGCTTCACCCCCGGTAAGCGGATCCTCGGCCTCCGGGTGATCTCGGAGAACGGCGGCCGCCTCGGCGTCCTCCGGGTGCTCCTGCGCACGCTGCTGCTGGCCCTGGTCATCCCGGCGCTGATCTGGGACCGCGACGGCCGCGGCCTCCACGACCGGCTGGCGCGCGCCGTCCAGGTCCGCATCTAGCGGCAGCGCCCATCACGCACGTGACACAGGGGCGCCCCCGAGCCGACCGGCTCGGGGGCGCCCCTGTGTCGTATACGAAAATCAGGTGAGCGGGTCAGCGCATCTTTCCGCCGCGCGGCATCTTCATGCCCTTGGGCATGGGACCCTTCGGCAGCGGCATGTTGCTCATGAGGTCGCCCATGGCACGCAGCTTGTCGTTGATCTCGGTGATCTGCGGGCCGGCCAGCACGCGCGGCAGCTTGAGCAGGGTGGTACGCACCTTCTTGAGCGGCACCTCGCCCTCGCCCGTACCCACGATGAAGTCGTGCACCGGCACGTCCGGCATGATCCGGGCCAGCTTCTTCTTCTCGTTCGCGAGCAGCGGCTTCACGCGGTTGGGGTTGCCCTCGGCGATCAGCACGACACCGGCCTTGCCGACGGCCCGGTGGACGATGTCCTGCTGCCGGGTCATCGCGACGGCCGGGGTGGTCGTCCAGCCGCGGCCCACGTTGTCCAGTACGGCCGCGGCCGCGCCCGGCTGTCCCTCCATCTGCCCGAAGGCAGCTCGCTCGGCCCGTCGTCCGAAGACGATCGCCATCGCGAGGAACGCCACGAGGAGGCCCAGGATGCCCAGGTAGAGCTCGTGCCCGATCAGGAAGCCGAATGCGAGAAGGACACCGAAGGTGACAATTCCCACGCCCGCGACGATCAGACCGACCTTCGGGTCGGCCTTGCGCGTCATCTTGTACGTGAGGGCGATCTGCTTCAGTCGCCCGGGGTTCGCAGCAGTCTCTGCGTTTGACTTCCTCGCCATACAGCGAAGTTTACGTGGCCTGCGGGGTTCGGGTAGCCGCGGCCTCAAGTACGTGTTCGGTTTCGACCCGGTCCTTGGCCCTGCGGCGGTCTTCGAGCACCGCCGTCCAGGCGTTCCGGCGGGCCCCGCTCATCAGCAGGGACTCGACGCCCCGGAAGGCGTCGGAGAGGGACGGGATGGCGATGGCGCGTACGGGCGCGGCCTGCATGATGTCGATCCCCTTCACGGAACTCGCGTCGGCAGTGCATGGAGCGTGCGTGCTGCGGTACGTGCGTACTGCGGTGTGTGCGGTGCGTGGACCCAGCGTCACTGATTGGTGTTACCAGCGCATGACCTGTCGGTCAAACGTGACGAAACATTGACGCGGCCCGCCGGGCTCTTCCTGAAAAGAGCCTAGGGGCCGCGTCGACGCGCTGTTACCGACTAGTAAGCTTTTGTGCGCGAGTTCACACGCTCGCGGCGCGCTTCTCGTTCCTGCGGTCGAGCTACGCCTCGCAACCGCTGCGGCCGCGTGCCCGCCCTCGTGCCTCGGGCGGACCCGCAACCTACGCTCCTGCTCGGCTGCGCTTCTCCATCGCCTGGTTGTAGAGACGCCCCGCCCGGTACGACGAGCGGACCAGCGGGCCCGACATCACGCCGGAGAAGCCGATCTCCTCGGCCTCCTTCGCCAGCTCGACGAACTCGGCCGGCTTCACCCAGCGCTCGACGGGGTGGTGCCGCGGCGAGGGCCGCAGGTACTGGGTGATGGTGATGAGCTCGCAGCCGGCCTCGTGCAGGTCCTTCAGGGCCTGCGAGACCTCCTCGCGCTCCTCGCCCATGCCGAGGATCAGGTTCGACTTGGTGACGAGGCCGTACGCGCGGGCCTTGGTGATCACGTCGAGCGAGCGCTCGTAGCGGAAGCCGGGGCGGATCCGCTTGAAGATCCGGGGCACGGTCTCGACGTTGTGCGCGAAGACCTCGGGGCGGGAGGCGAAGACCTCCTCCAGCAGCTCCGGGACCGCGTTGAAGTCGGGGGCCAGCAGCTCGACCTTGGTGTGCCCGCTCTCGCGGCCCGCCGTCTGCTGGTGGATCTGGCGCACGGTCTCCGCGTACAGCCAGGCGCCGCCGTCGGCCAGGTCGTCGCGCGCGACGCCGGTGATGGTGGCGTAGTTCAGGTCCATGGTGACCACGGACTCGCCGACACGGCGCGGCTCGTCCCGGTCCAGGGCCTCGGGCTTGCCCGTGTCGATCTGGCAGAAGTCACAGCGCCGGGTGCACTGGTCGCCACCGATGAGGAAGGTGGCCTCGCGGTCCTCCCAGCATTCGTAGATGTTCGGACAGCCGGCTTCCTGGCACACCGTGTGCAGTCCTTCGCCCTTCACCAGGGCCTGCATCTTGGTGTACTCGGGACCCATCTTCGCCCGGGTCTTGATCCACTCGGGCTTGCGCTCGATGGGGGTCTGGGCGTTACGGACCTCCAGGCGCAGCATCTTGCGTCCGTCGGGTGCGACTGCGGACACGACCGGCTCCCTGTGACTTCGATTGTTCGGGCGCCCACCAGGGTACGCCCGTAATTTCGTACGCTCTTACGTCGGCCAACCTGCGAGGGGTCGGTCGCATTCCCAGGGGCTAGGAGCCCACTGCCGGCTCTATCGCGCGGGGCCTCAGCTCCGCGTGCTCCAGTACGTCCTTCAGGTGCCGTTCGGCCACGGGAAGCACCTCGGCGATGGTGATCTCCCGGCCCAGTTCGTACGAGAGCGAGGTCACACCGGCGTCCCTGATCCCGCAGGGGATGATCCGGTCGAACCAGGTGCTGTCCGGGTTCACGTTGATCGCGAAGCCGTGCATGGTGACGCCCTTGGCGACCCGGATGCCGATGGCGGCGAGCTTGCGGTCCTCGCGGCGCTGGCCGGCGTTGGACGGGGCGTACTCGGGGCCGTTCAGCCGCGCGTCGAACTCCTCGTCGTGCAGCCGGGGGTCGAGGTCGAGGGAGAGGCCGCCGATCGTGGGGCGCTCCTCGACGGGGTCGCCCAGGACCCAGACGCCGGAGCGGCCCTCGACCCGGGTGGTCTCCACGCCGAACTCGGCGGCGGTGCGGATCAGCGCCTCCTCCAGGCGGCGGACGTGCGCGACCACGTCGACCGGGCGGGGCAGCTTCATGATCGGATATCCGACCAGCTGGCCCGGGCCGTGCCAGGTGATCTTGCCGCCGCGGTCCACGTCGACGACGGGCGTGCCGTCGAGCGGGCGCTCGCTGGGGTCGGTGCGCCGGCCCGCCGTGTAGACCGGCAGGTGCTCCAGCAGCAGGCAGGTGTCCTCGATCTCGTCCGCGAAGCGGGCGGCGTGCACCCTGCGCTGTTCTTCCCAGGCCCGGGTGTACTCGACGGATTCCGGTCCGAAGCCCAGATGGACAAACCCAAGCTCAGCCACCGCAGCGCCTCCTCATTGAACCTGCTGTGTGCACGTACTTCACTGAGCAAGGGTACGGCGACCCGTGCGGGCCTCTTCAGGGCCCCGGGCCGGGCTCCGCGGCGGGCCCCGGCGCGAGCTCCGGGGCGGGCGCCGGCGGGGGCCACGGCAGCTGCTTCGGCCGGCGCCGGCCCTTCGGCGGCCGGTCCGGGTCCTCGTCCGCGCGCGGCAGCCGCCGGTGCCCCTCCGAGTGGTCGTTGACCCAGCCGCACACCCCGCACGCGTACCTGCCGTCGAGCCCCGCGATGTAGGTGCCGCAGCGCCGGCACTCCGCCTCGGTCAGCTCGGGCGGGGGCAGCGGTGCGGTGGATTCGGTTCGCTCCTCGGGGAGGTGCGCCCCGTGGGGCCGAGGGGTCATGGCCCGCAGCCTATGCGGGCGGAGGGGGCCGGTCCGTAAAGAGCCCTACGCATTCTGCACACGATCGGATGAATGTGGGGCAGAGAGGGCGGCATGAGCGAAGTTCGCCGCTACATTCACGCCGTTCACAGGGCCGGGACCCCGGTCCGTCACGTCAGGAGACCGTGGAGCCGATGACGGAACGACCTGCCCAGCGCGTCCCCAACCGGCAGCTCGCGGCGCTGATCGCGGAAGCCGGGTTCTCCAACGCCGGGCTCGCCCGCCGCGTCGATCAGCTCGGGCTGGAACACGGTCTCGATCTGCGGTACGACAAGACCTCCGTGACCCGGTGGCTGCGCGGGCAGCAGCCGCGCGGGACCACCCCCGCGCTGATCGCCGAGGTCTTCACCCGGCGCCTGGGTCGCCGGCTGTCCGCGCAGGACCTGGGGCTGGACGCCTGCGCGCCCGTGTACGCGGGGCTGGAGTTCGCGGCCACGCCGGAGGAGGCCGTGGACATCGCGAGCGGGCTGTGGCGCAAGGACTCCGGCTCGCACGCCGAGCTGCGGAAGATCGCCTTCACCCCGGCCGGGCTGGTCGTGCCGAGCCGGGACTGGCTGATCGGGCGGCCCGACGAGCGGGTGGGCCGGGGCGCGGACCAGGCGGCGGCCCGCGTGCCGGTGCAGGGCCGGGCCACGGTGCCCCGGCAGCGGCAGATCGACCGGGGCCCCGGGCAGCGGGTGACGGGCGGGGACATCGCCGCACTGAGATCGGTGAGCGAGCTGTTCCGCACCCTCGACCACGCCTACGGCGGCGGGCACGCCCGGCAGGCGCTGGTGCGCTACCTGGAACACGAGGCCGAGCCGATGCTCCGCGGCACCTACGGGGAGACCACCGGGCGGCGGCTGTTCTCGGCCGCCGCCGATCTGACCCGGCTCGCGGGCTGGACCTCGTACGACATCGCCGCGCACGGGCTCGCCCAGCGGTACTTCGTGCAGGCCCTGCGGCTCGCGCAGGCGGCCGCCGACCGCCCCTACGGCTCGTACGTGCTGGTCACCATGAGCCGGCAGGCGGTCTACCTCGGCCACGGCCGGGAGGCGGTGCAGCTGGCCCGGGTGGCCCAGCAGGGCGTCGGCTCCGGCCCGCCGCCGGTGGTGCAGGCGCTGCTGCACTCGGCGGAGGCGCGGGGGCACGCCGTGCTCGGCGAGGTCCGGGCGTCGACGGCCTCACTGGTGCGGGCCGAGCGCGCGCTGGGCGCGGCCCGGCCCGGGGACGACGTACCGCACTGGGCGCGGTTCTACGACGAGGCGCAGCTCGCGGACGAGTTCGGGCACTGCCACCGGGACCTCCAGCAGTACCGGGCGTCGGCCCAGCACGCGGAGCGGTCCCTGCAGCTGAGGGCGCCGGGGTACGCGCGGTCCCGGCTGTTCTGCCGGGTGGTGCTGGCCACGGCCCGGCTGGGGCTGGGCGAGCTGGACCAGGCGTGCGCGCTGGGCGCGGAGGCGGCGCAGCAGGCGTCGGAGATGCGGTCGGTGCGCGCGGTGGAGTACGTACGGGACTTCGAGCGGCGGCTGGAGCCGTACCGGGACGCATCGGCCGTGCGCACCTACCGGGACCGGGTGGCGGCCCTGTCCTGAGCAGCGGGCCGGGCCGCGGCCCGGGAAGCCCGGGGACACCCCGGGGACGCACGGCAGGGGCCCGGTCCCGCGGACGCGGGCCGGGCCCCTGGGTCGTCTGTGGTTCTCAGGCCGCCACCGGAAGTGCGGGCTCCGGGGTGGCCGGGAGCGGGATGCCGAAGTCGCGCAGGAGGGCGCCGGCGGCCCGGCGGGCCGAGTGCAGGGCGCCCTGGACGGTGTTGGTGTCGCGGTGGTCGCCGCACACGTACAGCCCGGCCAGTACCCGTACCGGGCGTCGCAGGTCGTGGGGCGGGGGCATGGCGGGGACGGCCTCCGGGGTGTGGTGGACGGCCAGCAGCTCCCACTCCCGGGTGGCGGTGTCGTAGAGCCGGGCGAGGCGCGAGGCGACCGTGCGCACGGGCGGCGGCGGCCCGAGCACGGTCGTGGTGACCAGGCTCCGGCCGGCCGGGGCCCGCGTCGGGTCGACCGCGCTCATCACAGCGGTGTGCGAGACGGGCCAGTCGGGGTCCCCGTCCAGGAGCAGCGAGCCGTCCCTGGGCAGGGGTGTGGCCGTGGCGTGGTGCAGGACGGTGACCTCGTGGAAGGCGGGCACGCGCAGGCCGGGCAGCAGCTCGGCGGCGGCGCGGGCGCCGGTGGCGAGGAGGACGGAGCGGCAGCTGAAGTCGCCGTGCTCCTCGGTGGTGACCAGGTTCGTCGCCACCGACCGGACCCGGACCCCGGTCCGGACGGTTCCGGGCGGCAGGGCGGCGGCGAGCAGGTCGGGCAGGGTCGCCGCGCCGCCCTCGGGCACGGCGAGGCGGCCGCGGGCGAAGGCGCGCAGGGCGAGGTCCGCGACCCGGCTGGAGGTGGTGAGCGCCGGATCGCGGAGCAGGGCGGCGAGCAGGGGCCGGAGCACCCCGTTGAGGGTGCGCGGCGGCAGCCCGCGCGAGCGCAGCGCGGTGTGCGCGGTGCGTTCGGGACGGGCGAGCAGCTTGTCCTCGGGCAGGGCGGCGAGCCGGCCGAGGGCGGCACTGAGCCGGGCCTGGTCGAGGGAGCCGCTGGCCAGGGCCCGGGCCGGGGTGAGCGCCCCGGCCCGCAGCTGTTTGCCGTCGGTGTGGACCAGGACCCCGGGCACGAAGGGGCGCAGGGTCAGGGCCTGCAGGCCGGGGGTGCGTTCGAGTTCCGTGTACGAGGTGTTGAGCAGCTGGCCGATCCGGTCCAGCCGGAACCCGTCGGCCGACTCGGTGGCCATCCGGCCGCCGGGGTCGTCCGCGGCCTCCAGGACGGTGACCGTGACTCCCGCTGCGATCAGGTGCTGCGCGGCCGCGAGTCCTGAGACTCCGGCTCCTACGATGACGACGTCCGCATGGTGCGCGGCATGGTGTGCGCTGCTGAGCACGTGCCCCTCCCCGAGGTCGGCGCGGCTGTGTGGGGATCCTCCTTCCCCCAACCGGCTCCACGGGAACCCGAGTTCGGCCGGGTATTACGGTCAACTCCGGTCGCACGACGGTCGCATCCGGGTCACGAACGGTCGCACGGCGGTCGCACGCCGCGGGTGGCCGGGCCCGTCGCTCAGAGGGCTGCGCGGATGGCCTGCTCGATGCCGGGGTCGCGGAAGACGAATCCGGACTCCAGCAGCCGGGCGGGGCGGGCCCGCTGACTGCCCAGCACGTCCCCGGAGAGCTCCCCGAGCACGATGCGCAGGGCCGGCGCCGGCACGGGCAGCAGCGTGGGCCGGTGCAGCACCCGGCCCATGGCCGCCGTGACCTGGCGGTTGGTCAGCGGCTCGGGGGCGGTGAGGTTGACGGGGCCTTCGACTCCGGGGGTGTCGATGATGTGGCGCAGGGCCGCGACCTCGTCCCGGAGGGAGATGTACGACCAGTACTGGCGGCCGTTGCCGAGCCGGCCGCCGAGACCGGCGCGGAAGAGGGGGAACATCCGGCCCCAGGCCCCGCCCTCGCGGGCGACGACCAGGCCGGTACGGGCGAAGGCGGTCCGGATCCCGGCGTCCCGGGCGGGCGCGGCGGCCGCCTCCCACTCCACGCAGACCGAGGGCAGGAATCCCTGCCCGGCGGGGGCGCCCTCGTCCACGACCCGGTCGCCGGTGTCCCCGTAGTAGCCGACGGCGGAACCGCTGACGAGCACGGCGGGCGGCTCGTCGAGCGCGGCCACGGCCCGGGCGATCGCGGCGGTCCCGAGCACCCGGCTGTCGCGGATCTCCTTCTTGTACGCGGCCGTCCACCGGTGGTCGCCGATCCCGGCGCCGGCCAGGTGCACGACGGCTCCGCAGCCGGCCAGGCCCGCGGGGTCGACGTGGCCGCGCGCCGGATCCCACCGCGCCTCGTCCGCGCCCACCGGCTCCCGCCGTACGAACCGCACCACTTCGTGCCCGTCCGCCCGGAGGGACCGCACGAGTGCACTGCCGATGAGCCCGGTCGCGCCGGTGACTGCGATACGCATGCGGCCATTCTCCCTGGCGGGTGGCCGCGCCGACCCGGTGCTGTTCGCCCCCGGGCGCGGCGCGTGCCCTTCCGCCCGCCACCCCACGGCGCTCCGCGCCCACGCCTCAAACGCCGGCGGGGCTGAAATACCCAGCCTCGCCGGCGTTTGAGGCGTGGGGGTCCCCCCGGACGGAGTCTGGGGGGAGGGTCCGGGGCGGAGCCCCGGGGCCGGGCGGAGCCCCGGTTCAGGCGGTCGTGCCGAGCCAGGTGCCCACCGCGTAGGTGACGGCCATCGCCAGCGCGCCCCCGGCCACGTTCCGCAGGACCGCGCGGAGCGGCGGGGCCCCGCCCAGCCGCGCGCTGATCACCCCGCAGAGCGTGAGCGCCGCCAGCACCGCGACCACCGTCACCGGCACCCGCGCCGACGCCCCCGGCAGGACGATCGCCAGCAGCGGGAGCAGCGCCCCCACCGTGAAGGCGACGAGGCTGGCGAAGGCCGCGTGCCACGGGTTGGCCAGCTCGTCGGGGTTGATCCCGAGTTCCACCCGGGCATGGGCCCGCAGCGCGTCCCGTTCCGTCAGCTGCTCGGCCGCCTCCCGCGCCACCCCCCGGCTCAGCCCCCGCGCGGCGAGCAGGTCGGTGAGTTCGTCGAGCTCCGCCTCCGGCTCCTCGGCCAGCTCCCGCCGTTCCAGGTCCAGCGCGGCCCGTTCCGAATCCCGCTGCGAGCTGACGGACACGTACTCCCCCGCCGCCATCGAAAGCGAGCCCGCCAGCAGCCCGGCGACGCCCGCCGCCAGGATCGCTGAGCGGGAGGTGGTGGAGCCGGCCACGCCGACGACGAGGCCCGCGGTGGAGATGATCCCGTCGTTCGCGCCGAGCACTCCCGCGCGCAGCCAGTTGAGCCGCGTACTGATCTCCGCGCTCTGCGCGCCGTCACCGGTGCCGTGTGCCTCGATGTGCGCCCGGCTGGGCGGCTTCCCCGAGCCCTCGTTTGCCGTCACGCCACCACTTTCGCGGCAGGGGCCGTACGAGGCCACCCGGCGGGCCGGTCCGGGGTGCGCGGGTCCGGCCCGGGGACCAGGGTGGAAGGGTGAAACGCGGACGCGAGGAGCCGGGCAGGCTGCGCGGGGAGCCGCCGCCGCGCTGGGCCCGGATCGCGCCCGCGGTGGCCCTGGTGGCGCTTGTGCTCGCGCAGGCGCTCACCCCGGACGTGGAGCTGGGGTTCTTCCTGGCGGGCCTGCCCCCGGTGGCGGCCTTCGCGTACGGGGCGGGCGGGACCGCGGTCTTCGCCGCGGTCGTCCTCCTGCTGCTGGGGCTGCCGACCCTCGGCGTCGGCCATGCCCGCGGCACGGACCTGGCGACGGTGGCCGCCGTCGGGCTGCTGAGCGTGGTGATCGCCTGGGTCCGGCAGCGCCGGGACGCCCAGCTGGTGAGCGTGCGGACGGTGGCGGAGGCGGCCCAGTTGGCGGTGCTCCCGCCGGTGCCGGAGCGGGTGGGCGCGGTGCGCTGCTCGGGCCTCTACCGGGCGGCGCAGCGCGGCACCCTGGTCGGCGGCGACCTGTACGACGTACGGGCCGGGCCGCACGGCGTGCGGGCGCTGGTCGGGGACGTGCAGGGACACGGCCTGGCCGCGGTGGGCACCGTGGCGGCGCTGCTGGGGGCCTTCCGCGAGGGCGTGATCGACGACGCCGGGCTGGCGGCGGTCGCGGGCCGGCTGGACCGGCGGCTGGTGGCGGACGCGAGGGCCGCTTCCGTCGAACACCCGGAGCTGTTCGCGACGGCGGTGCTGCTGGAGTTCCCGCCGGGGCTGGACCTCGTGAGGATCGTGTCGTGCGGGCATCCGCCCGCCCTGCGGCTGCGCGGGGCGGTGGTGGAGGAACTGGTGGTGGAGCCGGGCCCGCCGCTGGGCCTGGGGCTCGCGGGGCCGGCGCTGCCGGCGGTGGCGGAGCTGCCGCTGCGGCCCGGGGACCAGCTGCTGCTGCACACCGACGGCGTGACGGAGGCCCGGGACGCGGCGGGGCACTTCTATCCCCTGGCCGCCCGGGTGCCCGTACTGGCACGGGACCCGGGGGGCCTGGTCCGGGCGGTGTGGCGGGACCTCGCGGCCTTCACGGACGGCGGTCCGCGCGACGACGTGGCCCTGCTGCTGCTCTCGCTGGACGGACCGGGATGACGCGGCGGTCCGGCCTACGACTCCTTGATGAACGCGCGCACCAGCTTGCAGGTGACATTGGACGGCCGGTGGATCCCCGTCCGGACGGCCATCGTCCGGATCTTCCGGTTGGTGGCGCGCCGAGGGTCGTACGTCCCCGAGTCGAGCAGGGATATCGCCAGCCGCATCGCCTTCAGACGGCGGTTGTGGCTCTCGTACCACTCGCGGGGCAGGCCCGCCGGCAGCGGCTTCTTCTTGACGGGCTGGACGGTGGTGGCAGTGGCCATCTACAGCCTCCCAAACGGTAGTTGGCTTCCTGTCGTTCTTCCTCGATTTTACCGGGGACCACTGACAAAAGCCCCTGGCCAGACAGGCCCTGGGTAGGGTTGGCGGCATGGAGATCTGGATCAATCCCGCCTGTTCCAAGTGCCGCAGTGCACTGACCCTGCTGGACGCCGAGGGCGCCGACTACACCGTGCGCCGGTACCTGGAGGACGTGCCCTCCGAGGACGAGATCCGCGAGGTGCTCGGCCGGCTCGGGCTGGAGCCGTGGGACATCACGCGCACCTCGGACCCGCTGGCCAAGGAGACCGGCGTACGGGAGCTGCCGCGCGAGGAGACCGAGGCCGCGCGCGGGCAGTGGATCGCCCACCTGGCCGCCCACCCGAGGCTGATCCAGCGCCCCATCATCACCGCCGAGGACGGCACGGCCGTGGTCGCCCGCTCCGAGGACGCCGTCCGCGAGGCCCTCTCCCGCAAGGCCTAGTTCGTACCGGCCCGGCGGCGCGCTACGCGGCCTGGTCCGCCAGCCGGCGGGCGATCTCCCCGGCCGCCGTCAGCGGCAGCGCGTGGTGCGCGACGCCCTGCAGTACGTCGACGCGCGCGCCCGGCAGCGCCTCGCGGGCGGCCCGGGCCGCGCGGGCGGCGTCGTGGCAGCGGGCGTGCTCCGCGAACAGGACCTCGACCCGGGTGCCCGGCGGTTCCGCGAGCGTGCCCAGGTCCGGGCGCGGCCCGGTGACCGGGCGTACGGAGGGAAAGCCGGCGCTCTCGCCCTGCAGCCGCAGCCAGGCCGGGTCGAGGGCGGCCCCGCGGGTCTCCCAGCCGAGGAAGGAGCGGATCCGCTCCGGGGTGGGCCGCACCAGGACGGGCAGCGCGCGCAGTACGTACCCGGGGCGGAGCCCGGCGAAGACCCCGGTCGGGTCGAGCAGCACGAGGCGGCCGAGCCGGGCCGCGCGCGCGGCGGCGTAGTGGGCGGCGATCCACGCCCCGTACGAGTGCCCGCCGAGCGCGACCGGTCCGTGCGGGCCGAGACCGTCGAGGACCGCGTCGAGCCAGCCGACCAGGTCCGCGGCGGACCGGAGCGCCCGCCCCGGCTCCGGGACGCTGAGCCCGGGGTCGCCCACCAGGTCCACGGCGTGGATCCGGTGCGTGCGGGCCGCCCCGGCGGCGGCGCAGGCGCCCCACACGGTGGAGGTGGACCCGCCGCCGGGCAGCAGCACCAGCGGCGGGGCGCCGGCCGGGCCGCAGCTGTTGACGCGGGTGATCCCGTACGGGGTGGGCAGGTCGACGGTCTCGACGGGCCCGGGCCACTGGCCGAGCACCTCGTCGTAGGCGGCGCGGAAGGAGGAGGCGCGGAAGGAGGAGGTCCGGGACACGACGGGCTCCGATGTCTCGCTGGGCGATAATCTCGCTCAGCGAGAGATCCTAGACGGAGGCGATGTGGACGACAACCGGCAACCCGGCACCCGGGAACCCGACAACCTGCAGCTGGTGCACCTCCTGCGGGCGGTGACCGTGGAGTTCGGCCTGCGCCAGGCGGAGTTCGCCGCCCGCAACGGCATGCACGCCACCGACGTGCGGGCCCTGATCTGCCTGCTCGACGCGGCCCGCGCGGGCGAACCGGCCACGGCCGGACTGCTCGGCGCCCGGCTCGGCCTCAACTCGGCGGGCACCACCTCCGTGATCGACCGGCTGGAGCGGCTCGGCCACGTGGCCCGGATCCGCGACGAGCGCGACCGGCGGCGGATCCTGCTGCGCGTGGAGCCGGCCGCGATCCGCCTGGGCCGGGAGTTCTTCGGCCCCCTGATCGACGGGGTGCTCCAGGTGCTCGACTCCTTCGATCCCGCCGAACGGGACACCGTGCGCCGCTTCCTGACGGCCACCCACACCGTGTTCACGGGGGCGGGCGCGACGGCCTTCATCTCGCCCCCACCTCGCACCTCGTAGGGTGGGATTCGCACCAAAGAGGGACGAAGCACACCAAAGGATCCGTCGTGAACGAGCAGCAGCAGCCTCAGACCAGCCCCGGCGCATCCCCGGTCGCGCCGCGGCGGCGGGGGGCCGACTGGATGTTCGGCGGGGTGTACGGGACGGTCCTGGCCAGCGGGCTGCTGGCCGCGCTGGACCAGAAGGGCGGGGACTTCACCCCCTTCTACGACGCCAGCTGGGTGCTCGTCACGGCAGCCACCGCCGCACTCGCACACGGCTACGCGCACCACATGGCCTCCCACCAGCAGGACTCCGCCTCGCACCGGTGGCGGATGCTGGTCCTGGCGCTGTGGCACGAGTGGCCGATGATCGCGGCCACCCTCCCCACCGTCCTGCTGCTGGTCGCCTCGGGGATCGCCGACTGGGACTCGTACGGGGTGACCGCCGTCGGGCTCGGCCTGAACACCGCGCTGCTGTTCGCGTGGGGTTCGGTCGTGGCGCTCCGCGTGGGCTACGGGATGACCTCCGCCCTGCTGATCGGCCTGGCGGACGCCACCATCGGCCTGGCCATCATCGTGGCGAACGCGGTCATCAAGTAGCCCGGCCGGCACCTCACCCGGCCATCACGGCGCCCGTCCCGGCCGTCACCCCACCCGGTCGTCGCGTCACCCGGTGAGCTGCGCCTCCGCCTCCGCGAGGATCTCCGTCAGCCGGGCCCCGAACTCCGCTCCGCGCGGATCCGGCACGCCCGTGCGGGCCGCGGTGAGCAGCGCGTCCAGGGCGCGGCCGTAGGCGCCCGGTACGTCGCTCCAGCCGGGCAGCTCGTACACGCCCTCGGTGCCGCGCAGTTCCAGGCCCACACCGGCGGCGGCGCGCGGCGCGCCCAGGCTGAGGACGGCGGTGCTGGCCGCGCCGGAGGCGTGCCGCAGTGCCAGCTGGACCACGTCGGAGGGGCCGCGGGTGGCGCTGACCCCGGTGACGTCGCCGAGGACCGGGATCAGTACGGAGAGGGCGTGCGGGCCGACGTCCCACAGCCCGCCCTTGGCCTTGCGCCAGGGCGAGTCGGCGTACGCGCTGGGCGTGCCGTCGGGCGGGAAGACGGCGCCGAGCCAGTGCGCGGCCGCGGTGAACCAGCCGGAGCGTCCGGCCTGTTCCGTGACCCAGCCGGCGGTGGGCTCGGCGAAGCGCAGGGTGAGGAAGACGACGGAGGCGACCCCGTGGCGGGCGGCCGCGTCGGCGACGGCCCGGGCGTCCTCGACCGTCGTCGCGACGGGTTTGTCGAGCAGCAGGTGGCAGCCGGCGGCGGCCGCGCGCACGGCGAGCGGGGCCTGGACGTCGGGCGGCAGGGCGAAGGCCACGGCGTCACACTCGGCGAACAGCTCGTCGGGGTCTTCGTACACCTTCACGTCGTGCGCGCGGGCCAGCTCGGCCGCGGCTTCGGGCCGGCGGCCCCACACTCCGACGAAGTCGGAGCCGGGGTGCGCGGCGAGGGCGGGCGCGTGGGTGCGGTGGGCCCAGGGGCCCGTGCCCAGCAGCCCGACCCGCGGTCGGGGGTCTCCGGCGGGGTTCAAATCAGACGAAATGCTCACGCGTTCAGTCTGCCCCACTGGGACGGGCGTTCCACCACCAACCCGCTCGCGCCCCGCACAGCCCACCCGACCTGCGGCGTAAACCTCGGTAACACGGGGTTCACACATGGGCAACGGAAGGGAAATCGCGGGCGGGCACGCTGCGGTCATCACCGCAGCGATGAAGCAGCGACCAGCAGCACCCGCAGAGTCTGAGGATGGGGCCCGTGAGCTACAAGGCTGAGTACATCTGGATCGACGGCACCGAGCCGACGGCGAAGCTTCGCTCCAAGACGAAGATCCTGGCGGACGGCGACGCGCTGCCGATCTGGGGCTTCGACGGATCGAGCACCAACCAGGCCGAGGGCCACGCCTCCGACCGCGTGCTCAACCCGGTGTTCTCCTGCCCGGACCCGATCCGCGGCGGGGACAACGTCCTCGTGCTGTGCGAGGTCCTGAACATCGACATGACCCCGCACGAGTCGAACACCCGCGCGCTGCTGCGTCCGATCGCCGAGAAGTTCGCCTCCCAGGAGCCGATCTTCGGCATCGAGCAGGAGTACACGTTCTTCGACGGCACCCGCCCGCTCGGCTTCCCGGTCAACGGCTTCCCGGCGGCGCAGGGCGGCTACTACTGCGGCGTCGGCTCGGACGAGATCTTCGGCCGCGACATCGTCGAGAAGCACCTGGACCACTGCCTCGCGGCGGGCCTGAGCATCTCCGGCATCAACGCCGAGGTCATGCCCGGCCAGTGGGAGTTCCAGGTCGGCCCCGTCGGCCCGCTGGAGGTCTCCGACCAGCTGTGGATCGCGCGCTGGCTGCTCTACCGCACCGCCGAGGACTTCAACGTCTCCGCGACGCTGAACCCGAAGCCGGTCAAGGGCGACTGGAACGGCGCGGGCGCGCACACCAACTTCTCCACGAAGGCGATGCGCGAGGACTACCGCGCGATCATCTCGGCGTGCGAGGCGCTGGGCGAGGGCAGCAAGCCGCTCGACCACGTGAAGAACTACGGCGCCGGCATCGACGAGCGCCTGACGGGCCTGCACGAGACCGCCCCCTGGAACGAGTTCAGCTACGGCGTCTCGGACCGCGGCGCCTCGGTCCGCATCCCGTGGCAGGTGGAGAAGGACGGCAAGGGCTACATCGAGGACCGCCGCCCGAACGCGAACGTGGACCCGTACGTCGTGACCCGCCTCATCACGGACACCTGCTGCACCGGCCTGGAGAAGGACAACCTGGTCTGACCGTCCGGTCACCCCGAGCGCACCGACGACGCCCGCCGAGCCCCCACAGGCCCGGCGGGCGTTGTCAGTGCCGCGTGCCACGGTTGTCCGCATGACGGCGATCAGGATCCACACGGAACGCGGCGAGTCCTACGAGCGGCCCGCGCTCGGCACCCTGTCCCAACTCGTGGAGCGCATCGGCGCGGACGGCGACCGGTTCGTCATCGTCGAGCGGCTCGCCGAGGACCCGGACGTCTACATACAGGTGTGGCACGACGAGGGGGACGACTACCAGCTGGAGCACCGGGACGGTTCCGCGGACCGCCACTTCCAGGCGTACCTGTCCACGGCGGCAGAGGTGGTCGAGGTCATGGCCCGCTGGGCTCGCCAGGAGAAGGCATGGGACCTCGGCCCGGCCTGGCAGCGCCTGGAGCTCCCGGTGGAGTAGGGGCAGGCCGGTCGCGTGGGACGGTTCCGCCCACGATGCGATACGGGTGGTCGGGCCGGACGGGCGGAAGCGGCCGGGGGGTTGATGGATTGTCCGGGTTTGGAAGGCACCTAGGCCGGAATCTGAGATTCCGATCCAGGATATGAGACGCAGCCTGCCCGGGAGGGAGGACATCTGCTTGAATGGGGCCATGGCCAGCCATTCGCACACCTCGTCAGGTCGCAGCGACCTCGAGCCGTTCTGGCCCTCCC
The DNA here is from genome assembly GCF_045160965.1 of Streptomyces sp. NBC_00207. Lineage (NCBI taxonomy): Bacteria > Bacillati > Actinomycetota > Actinomycetes > Kitasatosporales > Streptomycetaceae > Streptomyces > Streptomyces sp. NBC_00207. The sequence goes on from NZ_CP130715.1 coordinate 3,175,280, forward strand.
GTCAGGATCACGACTACGACCGGGAGTGTTGCCGCGCGAAGAACGCGCCGGCCCTCTAAAGCCTCCGGGACCTCCTTCCGACCTTCCCCCAGGCCTTCGGTCTGCGCGGTGCGACATCGATGACGTCCGTACGTCTCCCTGCCGACCACTCCGCGTGAAAGAGCTGACCACTCATGGCGAACACCCGTTCCCTCACCTCCGCTTCCGCTGCGACCGCTTCCCTGACCTATCCGCCTCATCCGCGCCACCGGCTGCGCTCCGTGGACCGGGACGAGGTGGCCCGGGTCGTGGACCTGCTCCCGCCCGGCGCCACCTGGCTGCCCGCGCCCCAGCACACCCTCCCGACGCTCCCGGGTCAGCCGCCGATGGTCGGCTACCTCGTGCTCGTACCGGCCGACCAGCAGCCGCCGCTCGGCTTCGCCCCGCACGCCGTGGCCGCCCCGCTCGCGCCCGCCCCGGTCCCGGCCACGCCCGCGACGGCCGTGACGGGCGACGCCCTGGTCCGCATCGACTCGGCGCAGCGCACCGCCGAGGTCGACGGCCGGGTGCTCGACCTGACGTACCTGGAGTTCGAGCTGCTGGCCCATCTGGTGCAGCACCCGCACCGGGTGCACAGCCGGGACCAGCTGGTCACCACGGTCTGGGGCTACGGCCACGTCGGCGACGGCCGGACCGTGGACGTCCACATCGCCCGTCTGCGCCGCAAGCTGGGCGCGTCCCACCGCAGTGCGATCCAGACGGTGCGCCGGGTGGGCTACAAGTACGCGCCCTGACCGGCCGGTCGGCGTACGCGGCGGGCCCGTACTCCCGGGTGGAGTACGGGCCCGCGTGCGTCAGAGGGTCAGGCGGCCGGACGGCCGCGGCGGCTCAGGCGGCCGAGGCGGCCCCGGCGGCGGCCTTGGCGCGCCGGCCCGCGACGAAGCCCAGCAGGACGTCGACCACGAGGAAGACGACCAGGCTGATTCCGAGCAGCGGGATGAACCAGCCGACCACGGCCGTCACCGCGGCCAGCGGCAGGAGCGTGGTCGCCGGCAGCTTCCGCCAGGCGCCGCGCGGCTGCGCCCGGCCCGCGGACAGCTTGCGGTCCTTCGTCGGACGGCGCAGCCACCACATGCGGTAGCCCCAGAAGACGAGGAACATCACGGCGACGGCGAGCGCGGCCAGCACGATCTGGTTGGCGAGCCCGAAGGTCTGGCCCATGTGCAGGTCGATGCCGAAGCGGGTCATCTTGGCGAGCAGGGGGTAGTCGGCGAAGCGCAGTTCGTCCATGACCCGGCCGTCCGCGGGGTCGACCGCGACCGCGTCGAAGTGCACCGGCACCTGCTTGTCCTGCTCCTTGATCACGTATCCCTTGCCCTTGGCGGGCAGGGTCACGCGGATCGCCTCGGTGACTCCGGCATCCCTGGCGGCCTCCACGGCGCGGTCGAGGCCGACGTCGGCCGTGGGCGCGGGGGCGGGCATCTGCGTGCCCTCGGGCATGGTGTGGCCCGCGTGTTCGTCGGCGCCGGACTCCGCTCCGGGCTTCAGCTTGGCGGAGACGGCCGGCGTGGCCCCGCCGAGGCTGTCCTGGAGCTGCCCGATGTTCTCGCCGGCGTACTTCGACCAGGTCAGGCCGGTGGCGGAGAGGACGACGAGGCCGGCGACGGACCACAGTCCGACGACCCCGTGCCAGGACAGGGTGCGGCGGCGGCCGGTGGCCTTGCGGTCCGGGAGGACCAGCTGCGACGTCCGCTTGCGGCGGCGGCCGATCCACAGGGCGAGGCCGCCGAGCGCGACCACCCACATCCAGCTCGCGGCGAGTTCGCTGTAGTTCCGGCCGAACTCCCCGAGCTGGAGGCTGGAGTGGAACTCGCTCAGCCAGGCGCGCAGGGGCAGCGCGTCACCGACGGTTTCGATCTGCCCGCGCACCTCGGCCGTATACGGATCGACGAACACGGTGAGGGTCTCGCCCTCCGGCAGCCCCTCGCTCTCCATGATCACCCGGGTGGTGGCCTCGGCGTCGGGGGCCGGCCACACGGACAGGACCGAGCCCTCGGGGGCGGCGCCCTTGGCGGCCTCGACCTGGGCGCTGAGCGGCAGGACGCTCTCGCCGACACGGACGACGGTCAGCTCGTCGGAGTAGGCGATCTTCTCGGCCTGCCAGGAGGCCGCGTAGAGCAGGCCGGTGGCGGAGGCGAGGAAGAGCAGCGGGGCGATGAGCAGGCCCGCGTAGAAGTGCATGCGCAGGAGCAGCGGCCGCAGGGCGGCCCAGCCGCCGCGGCTCTTGGGTATGTCGGATGAGTCGGCGTCCGGGGTGCGGACGTCCTGTACCTCGTCAAGGGACATGGTGGTTCCTCGGTGTGGGCGAAGGCATGGGGACATCGGCCCCAGGGCTCGCCACCCCTCTCGCCGAGGGAGCGCCGGGTCAGGCGCGAGCAGGACGGCCGGGGGCCGTGAAGCGGGGGAACGGGCCGGATCCGGGCGGCCCGCGGCGCACCACGGCGTGGGCGTGCACGGCCCCGCGCAGGCGGCGCGGCCGCTCGCAGGGGACGGGGAAGGCGGGCGCGGCCGGTACGGCGGCCACCCGCGCCCGCACCAGGGCGAGTGCGCGGGCGAGCGGCCGGGCCGCGTGGAGGGCGGCGGCGCCCAGGACCCGGGCCAGCCGGAAGACGGCGGCCTCGCCGCGCGCCAGCCAGGCGGCGCAGAGCAGCCCGGCGAGGAGGTGCGCGGCGATCATCCCGACGCCGCCGTCGGCGGCCATCCCGGCGAGGCCCGCCATGTCGGCCGTCCCGGCGGCGTCGGCGAATCCGGCCGCATCGGCCATCCCGGCCGGATCGGGCATCCCCGCCAGGTGCGCCGCACCAGGGGTTGCGGAGGTCATCGCGTCGCCGGCGCCGGCGCCTGCCGTGTGGTGGTGGTGCCCCTCCGCCGCCGCGGGGGCGGCGGCGACGTGCGCCGCGGCCCGGCTCCCCGAGAAGAGGAGGTGCAGCACCCCCTGGACGGCGAGCACGGCCGCGGTGATCCCCACGGGCCCCCGCCGCCGCCCGGCGGCGAGCCAGGCGAGCCCGCCGGTCACGGCGAAAGCGCTCAGAAGGCCGATCAGGGGAACATCCGTGCCGGACATGTACGAATGCCCCACCGCACCCAAAGCCACGCACACCGCCGCGAATATCGCGGCCCGTGTGGCGCGCAGGGGCGCGGATTTTTCAGACATGGCCGGGACATGTTCGCACGGGGCCCGGTGGTGCCCGCCAGAGGGCGGTATCCGATCATGGAAGCGTGAATCCAATTCCACTGGGAGCGGTGTACGCCGGCGGAGTCCAGCTCGGGGCGTACGCCCTGGAGCGGATGGACGCGGCGGAGCGGGAGCGACTGCTCCGCACCTGCTCGACGAACGTCGACAACCTCGCCGCCGGGCGCTGGGAGACGCTGCTGAGCAGCGCCGTCGTCGTCGAGGAGCCGATGCCCCTGCCCTACGCCCTGCTGCTCGTCGCGGTCCTCGGATACGCCGAGTACGCGTACGGCGCCTGGTGGACGGCCGCGGTGTTCCTGTTCGGGCACGCCACGGCGACCCTCCTCGTGTACGGCGCCCTGCGCAGGACGACCGATCCGCGAACCCGGCGCGCCCTGGACGTGGGGACGAGCTACGGCTTCAACGCCGTGCTCGGCGCCCTGACCTCGGCCCTGCCGCGCGGGGCGGTCCGCACCGCCGCCCGGGCCGGCCTGCTCGCGCTCGCCGCGGCGCCCGTACTGAAGCGCGGGCGGACCTTCACCGACGCCGGACACCTGGCGGCGCTCGGGATCGGCATCGGGGTCTCCCTGGCCCTCGATTGCCTTTCCGGTGTGAAACATCAGAAAATTGCCTAAATCGCCGCATGACTGCACTGCTGGAGCCGCCACGATGACCGCCACCCCCTCCACCACCGTCGCCAACCTCCGCGACCTCGGCGGCACCCCGCTCCCCGGCGGCCGCAGCGTCCGCCCCGGCCTGGTGCTGCGCTCCGGCCAGCTCGACCGGCTCGACCTCGACGCCGATCCTGCGGTGGCCGCGCTGGGTGTGCGGACCGTCATCGACTTCCGCACCGACGCCGAGCGCGCCGACCACCCCGACCGGATACCCGGCGGGGCCCGGCTGCTGATCGGCGACGTCCTCGCGGACAAGCTGCGGGAGGCCGGCAAGAAGCCCGCCGCCTCGCAGCTCAAGGACCTGCTGTCCGACCCGGCGGTGGCCGAGGAGCACCTGGGCGGGGGCAAGGCCCAGGCCCTCTTCGCCGACACCTACCGGTCCTTCGTGAACTCCGGCTCCGCGCAGGCCGCGTACCGGATGCTGCTCACCGAGGCCGCCGACCCGACGGCCGGCCCGCTGCTCTTCCACTGCACGGCCGGCAAGGACCGGACCGGCTGGGGCGCGACGGTCATCCTGGCGCTGCTCGGGGCGGACGCCGAGACCCTGATGGCCGAATACCTCTCCGTGAACCCCGCGGTCAAGCAGGCCTTCGCCCCGATGATCGAAGGTTTCACCGCGGCCGGCGGCGACCCGGACATCGCGCTCGCCCTGATCGGCGTCTTCCCCTCCTACCTGGAGGCTGCGCTGGACGAGGTGGAGACGCGCTACGGCTCCATGGAGAAGTACGTCCGCGAGGGACTCGGCGTCCCCGACGAGACCGTCGACGCACTGCGCGCCCGCCTGGTGGCCTGACCCGGCACCCCCCGCCCCACCGTCCCGCCGCCCCGGCGACCGGGCTGGCAGGCCCTCCGGACGGGTGACCATCCGACGATTCGCTCGTTCTGCTGAACGTGACTGCGCCGGATACCGCCACCCGCCCCCTGCCTCCCGTGTCTCCCGTGCCGCCGGACGTCGAGCAGGCCGAAGCCGCCATCGTCGAGCACTACCCGCGGCTGGTGCGGCTCGCCTATCTGGTGCTGCCGCCCGCCCTCGGCCGCAACCGGCGCGTGCTCACCGCCCACTCCCTCGTGCAGCGGGCGCTGCCGCGCGGGCGGCGGGACTCGGCGGCGGCCGCGGCGGCCGTGCAGGGCGGGGTTCCGGGCCAGCGGGCCGGGGCGGACGACTCCGGTTACGCCTACGTCCGGCTGCGCGTGCTGCGCGCCGCCCTGGAGGCGGGGATCCCGCTGACCTTCCGGGCGCTGCCCCGGCGCGCGCAGCTCCCGCCGCTGCTCCCCCAGGTGTGGGGGCTGCGGCTGTTCCCCCGCTCGGGCGGGGCCGAGGAGCTCGCCCTCGACCAGTGGCTGGCCACCCTCGACGGGCCCGGCCGGGCCGCCTGCGTGCTGCGGGCCCTGGAGCGGCTGCCCGAGCCGGAGGTGCTCCGGGTGCTCGACGAGGCGGGGGTGCCGGATCCGGCCGCCGCCGTCGCGGAGTCCGGGGATCCGGCGAACGACGCCCTGTTCGCCTCCCCCGAGTTCGACCCGTGCGTGCTCCAGGCCCGGCCCACCGACCTGCTGCGGCGGCGCCGGCTCGGCAGGGCCGCGCTGGCCGCCGCGGCCGCCCTCGCCGTGTGCGGGGCGCTGCTCGCGCTGCCCGGCGGGGGCTGGGGATCGGACGGGGCCGCCGCCCCGCTCTACTCCCGCAACGCCGAGGCCGAGCAGGCCCTGGATCCCGGGAAGCTGGTCCGGGCCGCGCCCACGCTCTGGCGCACGTCCTCCCGTACGGACTTCTCCACCTGGCCCGCCCGCGGGGACCGCGTCGACGACGAGGCCCTGCTGCGCCGGGCGCTGGCGGTCTGGGCCCGGCCCGGCTCCTCCGTGGTCGTCTCGGCCACCCCGGGATCCCCCGCCGGGCCGCCGATGGGGCCGGCGCAGCTGCTGTTCGCGGGCGCCGTCGACCAGGCCGTCGTGGTCCTGTTCCACGACGGCCTGCGGGTGGTCCGCTACGCCGAAGCGCGCACGGGGACCACCGGCGCCGCCCTCGACTTCGCCCGGACCGACGGCGCCACGGCCGACACCGCGACCGCTCTGGTGCTCAGCCGCGTCGACGGCAACGTCCGCTACCTCACCGCCCCCTGGGTCACCGGCGCGTCCCTGCGGGACCTGCTCAAGCCCGGCGGCCCGGCGGCGGTACTGAAGCCGGCTCCCGACGGGGTGACCCCGCCGGTCGCGAGCCCGGCCCCGGCGGGCAGCTGTACGAGCTGGAACGCCCTGTCCCTGACCGGCGACGGCACCACCCGGCTGATCACCGACCTCGGCGAACTGACCCCGGCCCGGCTGACGTCGGGCGCGCCGGGCGCCGAGCGGGACGTGACGGAGGCCGCGGAACTCGGGGACTGGTCGAAGATCGCCTGCCTGCTGCCCTCGGTGCGTTCGCACGGGGTCCGTACGGTCAACGCCTGGACGTACGCGAAGCAGCCGCTGCCGGAGGGCGACGGTACGGCGGCCTGGCTCTGTACGCGGGCCGAGACCTGGCAGGGAGCGGCGGACCGGGTGCAGGCGCAGTTCCTGGCCCCGGGCTCGGCGACGGCGGCGCAGGCGGCCAAGTCCGAGGGGTCCGTGGCGTGCGGGCCGCGGGAGCCGCGGGTGCTGGCGGGCGTGCTGTGGAAGTCGCGGGCGGGCCAGTGGTACGTCCTGGCGGCGGGCAGTGCGCAGTTCGCCTCGCTGTCGGTGTCGGGCGGCGGGGTGAGCGGGTCGTCGAACGGCAACCGGCTGGCGGTCAAGGCTCCGGCCGGTGCGCAGGTGGACCTGTCGGGCAGGCTGACGGACGGGACGAAGGCGGGGACGCTGCGCTAGGCGGGGAACGCACCGGGAGGGGGCGGCGGGCCGGGCTGCAGAGGCGGGTGAAGATTCAACGACCAAGCCCGGTCGAGGAGTTGGCGGGATCCGGACATGACGGTCGTAGCGTGCACATGGCATGATCGGCTTCCGGTTACCGATCGGTAATCCCCCACACCCCTCACCCGCCTGAAGGTCAACCACGTGCGCATGCTCGCCCGACGCCTCCTGCTCCCCGGCCTGACCGCCCTCGCGCTCGCCGCCACCGGCTGCTCCTCGACACCCCACACCGGCGCCGCCGAACCGGCCGCCCCCGCCCCCCTCACCCCGTCGGCCGACGGCACGTCCCAGCAGCTCGACGTGGCCGCGGCGCCACAGGGCTCGCCCACACCCGCGGCCGTGTCCCGGGGCGACGGCAAGGGCAAGACCGAGAAGTCCTCGCTGAAGGTCGCCTCCTACGACAGCAAGAGCGGACGGGCCGTCATATCCACGGCCCCCGAGGGGCCCACCCGCGCGCCGTCCCCGGGCAAGTCCCCCGAGGCCGCCAAGCCCGTCGCGGCGGGCGACGTCATCGCCAGCGCCCCGGCGCCGGGCGCCCCCAACGGCCTGCTCGCCAAGGTCACCGAGGTCGTCGGCAAGACCGACCGCGGCACCGAGGTCAAGACCGCCGCCACGACACTGAACTCCGTCCTGGGCGACGACAAGGCCGACGGCAAGGTCCCCGTCGACCCGGCAGCGGTCGTCGTCGAGCCCCTGATGAAGGGCGTCACCTTCTCCTGGGCCAAGGGCGACGGCCTGAAGTTCGGCCCCGAGGGCGCCAAGCTGCCGCTCGGGAACCTCCGGCTCGACGTCAACGCCTCCGTCGACACCGCCCCGGACGCGCCCGCCTCGGCCGGCGCCTCCGTCTCCGGCTTCGTCCAGCTCGCCCCGCAGGTCGAGTTCCAGTACGACGGCAGCAAGGGCGGCGGCGCCGGCCCGCGCGGCGCCTACCTCGGGATGAGCGGCGACTGGTCCTCGCAGTGGAAGCTCCAGGGCCGCGCCGCCGCGAGCACCGGAGCCCCCAAGCGGATCCCCTTCGCCAAGCTGCACAGCTCCCCGGTCATCCAGGTCGGCCCGGTTCCGGTCGTCGTCAACCTCGACCTGACCACCTACATCCAGGTGGAGGCCGACGGCCGCGTGACCCTCGACGTCCAGCAGGACGTCAAGGGCGACTTCAAGGTCGGCGGCAGCTACGCCTTCGGCAAGGGCTGGACGCCGGTCAGCACGTCGAACGTCCAGAGCACGCCGGTCCAGGCGACCGTCACCGCCAGCGGGCGCGTCAAGGGCGCGCTCGGCGCCGAGGCGTCCGTCGGCCTCTACGGCGCGGTCGGCGTCACCGCCGACTTCGCCCCCTACCTGCGCGGCGAGGCGGACGCCAAGGCGACCGCGTCCAGCGACGGCAAGACCTCCGTCAGCGGCGCCTGGGCGGTGTACGGCGGATTCGACCTGAGCGGCAACCTCCACCTCCAGCTGTCCCTGTTCGGCACGCCCGTATTCGAGCGCAAGATCCCGCTGGGCGCCCTGAACCGCGAGTGGGCGCTCGCGAGCGGAAACACCGGGCGGTAGCCGCACGGCGGCTTACGCCGGCCCCCTGCGCGAGAAGTCGGCGCAGGGGGCTTCTCACTCCCAGTACCCATCAGTACATTGACAGCATGTCTAATACGCCGCTCGCGCCCGCCCCCGTGGCGTCGGAACACGTGGACCTGAGGCCCCGGAACGTGTCCTTCGGCTGGGAGGACACCCCGCTCCACTGGCTGCCCGGCGAACCCTTCGCCGGACACATGATCAATGTGCTGCACCTGCTGCTCCCCGCGGGCGAACGCTGGTTCGTGCACGTCTACAAGCAGGTCCTCCCCCACATCAAGGACGAGCAACTGCGGGCCGACGTCGTCGGCTTCATCGGCCAGGAGGCCATGCACGCCACCGCCCACGACGACGTGCTCCCCCACCTGAAGCGGCTCGGGCTGGACCCCACCCCGTACACCGCGCAGGTGGACTGGCTGTTCGAGAAGCTGCTCGGCGACCGGACCCTCCCGCCGGGCAGGGCCCGGCACTGGTGGCTGATGGAGCGGGTCGCGATGATCGCGGCGATCGAGCACTACACGGCGTTCCTCGGCGACTGGGTGCTGAACGCCGACGCCCTGGACCGGCGGGGCGCCGACCCCACCATGCTGGACCTGCTGCGCTGGCACGGGGCGGAGGAGGTCGAACACCGCTCGGTGGCCTTCGACCTCTTCATGCACGTGGACGGCAACTACCGCCGCCGGGCCCGGACCTGGGCCACCGCCTTCACGGCCCTGGTCTTCCTGTGGCAGCGCGGCGTGCGCTTCTTCATGGAGAACGATCCGCAGCCGACCGGCGTCAAGGCCTCCTTCGGGCAGTTCTTCCGGGCGGGGCGGCAGGGAGTCCTGCCGTCCACCGGCGCCATGCTGAAGTCCATACCCACGTACCTCTCCCGCACGTACCACCCCTCCCAGGAGGGCTCGACGGCCCAGGCGGTGGCCTATCTCGCCACCTCCCCCGGTGCGAACGGCGGTGCCCGGGCATGAAGCGCGCCCTCGTGGTCACGGCGGTGGCCGGTGCGGCCTGGATGACCAGGCGCGCCCTGAACCGCCGCATCGGGAAGTCCCCGCTCTGGCCCCTGCCAGCCCTGGACACACCGGTCTCGGGCCACTCCCCGCGCCGTGCGCTGCGCGCACTGGTCGTCTCCCGTACGGAGCCGGCGGAGGGCGTGCTGCAACTGGCACTGGAATCCCCGGACCTCCCGGCGTGGACCCCGGGCGCGCACGTGGACGTCACCCTGCCCTCGGGGCTGGTCCGCCAGTACTCCCTGTGCGGCGACCCCGCGGACGGCGGCAGGTACACGATCGCGATCCGGCTGGTCGAGGACGGCCGCGGCGGCTCCCGCGAGGCGCACGACCAGCTGGTCGAGGGCGCCGAGCTGGAGCTGCGCCCGCCGCGCAACCGCTTCGGGCTGGTCCCGGCGCCCTCGTACGTCTTCGTCGCGGGCGGCATCGGCATCACCCCCATCCTGCCGATGCTCCGGGCCGCCACGGCGGCGGGCGCCGACTGGACCCTCCTGTACGGGGGCCGCTCCCTCGACTCGATGCCCTTCCTGGACGACCTCGCGGCCTACGGCGACCGGGTCACGGTCCATCCCGAGGACGAGGTGGGCCTGCCCGACCTGGCCCCGCTCGCCCAGGCGGCGCCGGGCACCCTGGTCTACTGCTGCGGACCCGAGCCGCTGATGCAGGCCGTCACGGCGGCGGCCCCGGACCCGGCGGCGGTCCACCTGGAACGCTTCTCGCCGGCGGCGGCGCCCGGCCCGGCGAAGCCCTTCACCGTCGAACTCCGACGCTCCGGACGGGTCGTCGAGGTCGCGGCGGACGAGACCACCCTGGCCGCGGTGCGCCGGGAGCTGCCCGCCACCCCGTACTCCTGCGAGCAGGGTTTCTGCGGGACCTGCCAACACCGCGTCCTGTCGGGCGCGGTGGACCACCGCGACGAGCTGCTCACGGACCAGGAGCGGGCGGACTCGATGCTGTTGTGCGTCTCGCGCGCGAAGGGGGACCGCCTCGTCCTGGACCTGTGAACGCTCCCCAGTAGGGTGTCCGCATGACAACCGGGGTGCGACGCAGGATGGGTGTCGAGGAGCGGCGGCAACAGCTGATCGGGGTGGCCCTGGAGCTGTTCAGCCACCGGTCGCCCGACGATGTGTCGATCGACGAGATCGCGGCGGCCGCGGGGATATCCCGGCCGCTCGTCTACCACTACTTTCCCGGCAAGCTCAGCCTGTACGAGGCCGCGCTGCGCCGGGCGGCCGACGAGCTGGCACTGCGCTTCGTGGAGCCCCGGGAGGGGCCCCTCGGGGCGCGGCTGCTGCGGGTGATGGGGCGGTTCTTCGCCTTCGTCGACGACCACGGGCCGGGTTTCTCGGCGCTGATGCGGGGCGGTCCGGCGGCCGGCAGCAGCCGGGCCAACGCGATGATCGACGAGGTCCGGCAGGCGGCGTACGAGCAGATCCTCACGCACCTGGGCATCGGGCTGGAGGATCCCCCGGCGCGGCTGGAGCTCGTGGTGCGGTCCTGGGTGTCGCTCGCCGAGTCCACGGCACTGATCTGGCTGGACGGTCGCAGGATCCCGCGGGGCGAGCTGGAACTGCAGCTGGTGCACGACTTCGCCGCGCTGGCCGCGGTGAGCGCCGCCTACGACGCGGAGATGGCGGGGATCCTCGTACGGATCCTGGCCGACGAGCCGGCCGACGGACCGTTCGGGGAACTGGTCGGGCGCCTCGGCGGGCTCGTTCCGGGCCCTTGATCATCGGCAGCACCTGATCACCGATAATGCCCGCGTGATCATTGACGACGGGATCTTGTTCCGGCGGGCCGCGGAGAAGGACGCCGGCACGCTGGTGCGGCTGTACGACCAGGCCGCCCGCTGGATGCGGAAGCACGGGATCGACCAGTGGAAGCCCGGTGACAAGGACGCCGCCCACTTCCGCTCGCGCATGGGCGACGGCGAGGTGTGGCTCGGCGGCGACTCGGACGGCCGGGTGATCGGGGCCTACGAGCTGTGGTGGTCCGACGAGGAGGCGTGGGGCGTCCAGCCTCCGGTGGCCGGGTACGTCCACCGCCTGATGGTGGAACGCGAGGCCGCCCCCGCCGGCGCCGGGCGCCGCCTGCTCGAACATGCCGAGCGGCGGATCGCCAGGACCGGACGGGAGCGGGCGCGGCTGGACTGCGTCTCCACCAACCCCCGGCTGCTCGCGTACTACCGGGGTGCGGGCTACCGGGTGGTCGGGGAGCTCCCCAACAAGGTGGGGAAGGACGGCAGGACCTACGGGGTGATCCTGCTGGAGAAGCGGCTGGACGAACTCACCGTCGTTTGAAGACCGAGACGGTGCGGGCGGGGACCGTGAACTCTCCTGTCGTGGTGTCGTACGCGGACTGCCTGACCGTGGGGTCGGAGCCGGCGGCCTGGACCGGGTGCAGCCGGTAGGCGGTGCCCGCGAGGGCGGGGACGCGCTGGGGCTGGGCGGTGGGGGTGGCGTTGAAGACCACCACCAGGTCGCCCAGGGTCATGGTGATCACGCCCGGGGTCTCGTCCTTGCCCGAGAGGGGGAAGGCCAGCCGCGACTGGACCGCCTCCGCCGTGGTGAGGGCGAACTCCGGCTCGGTGGTGCGGATCTTCAGCAGGTCGCGGTGGGCCGCCGCGGTGGCGGTGATGTCCCCGCAGGTGGGGGCCGGTCCCGTCAGGAGGGGCTTCGCGTGGAGCCACTTCGAGGCGTTGTCGGCGGCCGGCGGCAGGCCCCGGCCGAAGCCGTTGCCGCTGCGGCAGTCCCACTGGATCGCGTTGAACCAGTCGCCGCTGTCGTAGGAGTTGCGGTCCAGGGACTTGGAGCGCAGCAGGTCCGTGCCCGCCTGGGAGAGGGAGGGGCCCTGCGAGAGGGTGGCCGTCGCCATGGCCAGGACCTGCATGCGGGCCTTGTCCGCGTTGCTCGTGGCCGGCGGGAGCTTGTAGGTCAGGGCGTCGGCGAGGGTCTCGTTGTCGTGGGCGTCCGCGTAGGCGAGGGCGTCACCGGGGGCGGCCGCGTAGCCGGCCGGGGCCCCGTTGTAGTCCAGCTCGGAGCCCTTGGTGCGGCGGCCGGTGGTGTCGGTGAAGGCGTACGAGGCGAGGTTGCCCGACAGGCCCACCTTGATCAGGTCCTGGGCGTGCAGCAGGCGGGCCTTCTGCTCGGCCGGGGTGCCGTTGGCGGGCGAGGAGTTGGGGCTGGTGAACAGGCCCGAGGCGAAGCCCTGGACGCGCGGGTCCTCGTCGAAGGGGCCGCCGCCGCGGACCCCGTCGCGCGCCCGGTCGGAGAAGGTGGCGATGCCGGTTCCGGCCATGTTCTTCTGCGTGGCCTGCACGAAGCGGGCGTCGTCGGCGACCTCGCCGAAGTTCCAGCCCTCCCCGTAGAGCACGATCTTCTTGCCGTCGACCCCGTCCTTGGCGAGGGTCAGGCCGTCGAGGGCCGTGCGGACGGCCAGGATGTTGGCCTTCGGGTGGTGGCCCATCAGGTCGAAGCGGAAGCCGTCGACCTTGTACTCCTTCGCCCAGGTGACGATCGAGTCGACGACCAGGCGCCCCATCATGGCGTTCTCGGGGGCGGTGTTGGCGCAGCAGGTGGAGGTGGCGACGGAGCCGTCGGCCAGCAGGCGCTGGTAGTAGCCGGGGACGATGCGGTCGAGGACGGACTTGTCCGACTGGCCGGCGGCGACGGTGTGGTTGTAGACCACGTCCATCACCGTGCGCAGCCCGGACCCGTTCAGGGACTGGACCATCCTGCGGAACTCGACGGTGCGGGCCGTGCCGTTCGGGTCGCTCGCGTAGCTGCCCTCGGGGACGGTGTAGTGCAGCGGGTCGTAGCCCCAGTTGTACGCGTCCTTCGCGGCCGCGGCGGCCACGCAGGCCTGCTGCTCCTGCGAGTCCGGCGCGTACACCGCGAGGTCGCAGGCGGGCTCGGTGCGGTCCGCCGGCTTCTCCGGGATGGTGCCGATGTCGAAGGCCGGGAGGAGGTGGACGTACGAGGTTCCGGCGGTGGCCAGGTCGCGCAGGTGCTGCATGCCCGCCGAGGCGGTGTCGGTGAAGGCGAGGTACTGGCCGGGGTGGGTGCTGGTGCGGTCCGCGACGGAGAAGTCGCGGATGTGGAGCTCCTGGATCTGCGCGGAGGTGAAGGGGACGGGTGCGGGCTTGCGCAGGTCCTTCCAGCCGGGCGGGGCGAGCTTCGGGTCGGCCAGGTCCACGGCCAGGCTGTGGGTGGAGTCGGCGGTCAGGGCGGTGGAGTACGGGTCGGTGACCAGGTTGCGGACGATCTGCCCGGTGGTCGGGGCCCAGACGGTGACGGCGTAGCGGTACGGCTTCCCGGTCCAGGAGCGCTCGCCGCGCACCGACCAGACGCCGGTGGCGTCGTCGCGGCGCATGGCGACCGTGCGGCCGTCGAGTTCGAGGGAGACCTGCTGGGCGGTGGGGGCCCAGACGGAGAGGGTGGGGCGGCCGTCCTTGAAGACCGGGCCGAGGGCCGCGGTCGTCGCGTACAGGTCGTCCAGGACGCCGGCGAGCTGGACGCCGGTGGCGGCGAGGACGGCGCCGTTCGCGGCGCGGGCACTGGCGACGAGCTGGCCGCGCAGGGCCTCGCGGACCCGGTCGCGGTCGCGCGGGTCGACGGTGTACGCGGCGTACGCGGACAGGTGCGGGAACTTCTTCTTCTGGGCGGCGGTGAGCTCGGCCCGGTTCAGCCGCAGCCACTGGGCGGGGCCGGTCAGGGTGCCGTTCTCCGCCTTGACTGCGCCTTCGCGGGAGGCGAGGAGCTGGACGGAGGCGGCGGCCGCGGGGGCGTTCCAGGCCAGGGTGTCGCGGTCGATCCAGACCGCCTGGGACTTGGTGAGGTCCAGGGCGGCCGAGGAGCCGGCGGGCTGCGGGAGGAGGTACTTCTCCTTTCCGCCGAGCATCCAGACCTCGTGGCCGGTGGCCTTCAGGTCCAGGGACTGGTCGGAGGGGAGGTCCTTCTCGTCGCCCTTGTGGAGGATGTAGCCGAGGCTGGTGGCGCCGGCCGAGAGCGGGACCTCGTAGACCGCGCCGTAGGAGTCGGTGCGGGCGGGCAGCAGCGGCTTGGACCAGTCGGTCGGGGTCGCGGCGCCGGTCCAGACGTGCAGGCCCCAGCCGTCGTAGGCGCCGTCGGGGCGCTGGTAGTGCAGGACGGCCTTGGCCTGGTCCTGCGGCGGGTAGGCCGGGCGGTCGGTGCGGGCGGGCTCCTTGCCCTGCTCCAGCCAGATCTCGCCGGTCTTCGTCACGTCGATGGTGCGGTCGGCGGCGACGTCCTTGTTGCCGTCCTTGTCGATGACGAGGTAGCCGACGGAGGAGGCGCCGGGCTTCAGCCTGACGTACGCGAAGGCGCCGTAGGCGTCGCGGCCGGTGAAGCCGTGGCCCTCGGGCCAGGGGGTGGCTTCGCCGTCGGCGAGGTCGCCCCAGGCGTAGAGCCGCCAGTTCGTGTAGTCGCCGTCGGGGCGGTTGTAGTGGACGACGGCGTAGTCGCGCTGGGTGGCGGTGGGGATCCCGGCGGGCGGGGCCTGGCCGGCGACGGATTCGGCGAGGGCGCTCGCGGTGCGGCCGGCGGCGTCGACCACGACGGCCTTGTAGCGCAGGGCGGTGCCGGCCGGGGCGGTGACGTGCTGGGTGACCTTGTAGGGGGCGTGGTCGGCGGAACCGAGCACCTGCCACTTGTCGTTGCCGCTCTGCGCGGCGAAGACGACCCGGTTCAGGCCGCCGCCGGTGACGTCGGCGGAGAGCTCGACGGTGCCGGTGGCGCCGGGGGCCGGGGCCTTGAGGCTGAGGGAGGGCTTGGCGGTGGGGGCGGCGAGGGGGGCGACGGCCTGGAGGACCACCGAGCCGTAGGCGGGGACGACGACGGTGAGCTTGCCCGCAGCGGAGGCGCGGAGCAGGGCGGTGCCGCCGTAGAGGGTGCGGTACTGGGCGCCGGCCGGGGCGTCGATCTCGACGGTGCGGGACTCGGCTCCGTTGTTGGCGGCGACCAGGTACTCGGTGCGGCTGCGGGCGTCGGTGCGCGCGAAGGCATAGACGGAGCCGTCGGCGAGGCGCTCGCTCTGGATGCCGTCGCGCAGGGCGGGGTGGGCCTTGGTCAGCTTCGCGAGAGCACTGATCTGCTTGTAGAGGGGGTGCTCCGGATCGTAGGCATCGCTCGCATGCGTGCGCACCGTTCCGAGCTGGTCGTCGTCCAGGTAGTCGGCGACCTGCGAGGCGAAGAGCGGCTGGCGGGAGTCCTTGTCGCCGCCCGCGCCCGTGAAGCCCTGCTCGTCACCGGAGTAGATCACCGGGTTGCCCCGGGAGAGGAACATCAGCTCGTTGGCCAGCCGGTAGCGGTCCAGCAGCTCCTGCTCCCCCGCGCCCGGCCGGTCCTGCTTCAGGAAGGTGCCGAAGCGGCCCATGTCGTGGTTGCCGAGGAAGGTCACCTGCTCGTAGGCGTTGGCCTTGTCGCTGGTGTACCGGTAGTCGTCGCCCAGGACAGAGGCCAGCCGGCCGGCCCCCGCGCCCTGGGAGGCGTACGCGCGGATGGCGTCCTGCAGCGGGAAGTCGAGGGTGGCGTCGAGGCGCCCGCGGGTCACGTACGGGGAGGTGACGGCGGTGTCGGCGGAGTAGACCTCGCCGAACATGAAGAAGTCGTCACGGCCGCGCTTCGCCGCGTACTGGTCGAGGGCGGTCGCCCACTGCGTCCAGAACTCGGTGTTGACGTGCTTGACGGTGTCGATCCGGAAGCCGTCGATGCCGAAGTCCCTGACCCACTTCTCGTAGATCTTCTCCATGCCGTCGACGACCTCGGGACGCTCGGTCCACAGGTCGTCGAGGCCGAAGAAGTCGCCCTGGTCGGAGGATTCGCCGGCGAAGGTGGAGTCGCCCCGGTTGTGGTACATCGTCGGGTCGTTGAGCCAGGCGGGGACCTTGAGGTTCTTCTTCGCGTCCGGCACGAAGGGGGTCCTCGGGAAGGACTCCCCGTCCACCTTGGGGAACTTCCCCTTCCCCGCCGCGTAGTCCTTGTCGTCGAAGGGCACGCCGTCCTTCGTCAGGTACGGGAACGCCCCCTTCGACAGGTACGAGTAGGACGCCTCCCGGTAGTCGACGACGTCCGCGGTGTGGTTGGTGATGACGTCGAAGAAGACCTTCATCCCCTTCCCGTGCGCCGTGTCGATCAGCCGCTCCAGGTCGGCGTTGGTGCCGAAGTGCGGGTCGACCTGGGTGAAGTCGGTGATCCAGTAGCCGTGGTAGCCGGCGGAGACGTCATCGCCCTTGCCCTGCACCGGCTGGTTCTTGAAGATCGGCGCCATCCAGATGGCGGTGGTGCCGAGCCCCTTGATGTAGTCCAGCCGGTCGGTGAGCCCTTTGAGGTCACCGCCCTGGTAGAAGCCCTTGTCCTTCGGGTCCAGGCCGGTTTCCAGGCGGGAGCCGGTCAGGCCGCCCCGGTCGTTGCGCGGGTCGCCGTTCGCGAACCGGTCCGGGAGCACGAAGTAGAACTGGTCCCGGGTCAGGTCGTGGCGGGCCGGCTCGGCGGCCAGCTTCGCGTCCGAGGGCGGGGCGGGCGGCTTCGCGGCGGCAGCGGCCGCGGCGGGGAGGGCGGGCAGGAGCGTCACGGCCAGGGCGGCGGCGAGCACTCCTGCGGCAGGGCGTATCAAGGCGGGTCTCCTTGTGTACGTGTCGCAGGGATGAGGGCCGCCCGGCGGTGGCGGGGAGAGAGTGGTGCCGGGCGGCCCTGGTCGGTGGAGCGGCGGCTCAGTTGCGCCAGGTGTCGGTCAGCGCGACCTTGCCGCTCGCGGGGACGGTGGCGGTGCGGTTCGCGCCGCTCTCCCAGGTGACGTTGCCGGCGGCGTCCTTGCGGACGTACTTGTACGCGAAGGACGTGCCGGCCGGGAGGGTGACGTCGAGCTTCCAGACCGGGTAGGCGGCCGCGTCGAGCTTGAGGGCGGCGGCGGTGTTCCAGGCGCCGAGCTCGGCCCGGTCACCGGTGACGTAGATGTTCTGGCCGGGAACGGTGGTGGCGTTGACGGCGAAGGAGGCCCCGGCGGAGCCCGCCGGGGTACCGGAGCAGGTACGGGCCCCGGCGTGCAGGGCGAGGGCCGTCCCGGCCGCGACGGTGGCGGTGAACTGCCCGCCCGAGCCGACGGTGACCGTCCGCCCGCTCTGCACGTCGCAGTAGTCGCCGCCCGGCAGCGAGGTCTGGAAGGTCCGGGTCAGGGCGGAACCCTCGTGGTTGATCACCACGTACGCCTTGGTGCCGCGCCCGAAGGCGATCTGGTCGCCGCCGTTGTCCCACCAGTTGCCGACGGACTGGCCGCGGGCCGTGTTGCGGAAGCCGACCATGGAGGAGATCTCCCGCCAGGCGTGCTGGCACTTCCAGCCGTCGGCGTAACAGGCGCTCACCGCACCGCCGTTCGGCGGGCCGGCGTCCTTGTCGGTCCACTCGTAGCCGGAGTGCACGTCGGGCGAGCCGTACGGCCAGGCCAGCGCGAAGACACTGGCCAGCGTGTAGGCGGACCCGTCCTTGTAGCTGAGGGTGTCGCCGCCCCGCTCGGTGTCGTGGTTGTCGACGAAGACCCCGGCCTGCCCGCTGGGCATGTAGCCCCAGGCCTCGCCGAAGTTCTTCAGGTAGGCGAGGTTCTCGCTCTGGAAGACCCGCTTGAGGTCCCGGGCGTACCGGAACTCCTGCACGTCCCCGTTGCCGAGGTACTCGCTCGGCGAGACGGCCTCCCCGGCCCCGTGTATCGCCTCCTGCTTCCAGTACACGCCGGGGTTGGTGAGCCGGGACTTGATGTTGGCGAGGTCGGCGGCGGGCATGTGCTTGGCGGCGTCGATCCGGAGGCCGTCCACGCCCAGCGACAGCAGGTCGTTCAGGTACCCGGCGATGCGCCCGCGCACGTGGTCCTCACCGGTGTCCAGGTCGGCGAGCTGCACGAGCTCGCAGTTCTGGACGTTGCCACGGTCCTGGTAGTTCGAGATCGAGGCCCGGCAGTCGTCCATGTCGGCGCCGGAGTAGAGGCCCGGGTAGTTGTACTTCGTGTACGAAGTACCGCCGGTGCCCGTGAAGGTGGCGCCGGCGTCGGCCGGGCCGGCCATGTGGTTGATGACGGAGTCGGCGACGACCTTGACGCCCGCGGCGTGACAGGTGTCGACCATGGCCTTGAAGGCGGCCCGGTCCCCGAGCCGCCCGGCGATCTTGTAACTGACGGGCTGGTACGAGGTCCACCACTGCGCGCCCTGCACGTGCTCCTGCGGCGGCGACACCTGCACGTACCCGTACCCGGCGGGCCCGAGGGAATCGGTGCAGGCCTTGGCGACGGAGTCGAAGCGCCACTCGAACAGGACGGCGGTGACGTCCTTCTCACCGGGCGGCGCGGCGGCGGCCTGCGGCCCGAGGCCCGTGAGGGTGGCCGCGGCAAGTGCGGTGGTGGCGCAAAATGTTGCAGCTCTGACGGCTCTGGCAGGCATGCGGGGGGCCTCCTGGCGGAAGAGGTGGGGATTGGAGCGACCGTAGGGGCCAGGTAGGAGCCCTGCAAGAGTTTGCGCAAGAGATTGCAGAATTGTTTCCGAGGCGTGTCCTGCTACACGGCGCCCCTGGACTCCGGCCCCGGCACAGCGAGTTCACGCCTCGGGACACGGTCGCGACACCCTCCCCCCGCCGGGTACGGGCACCCGACGTACGGGCCGGGCCCCACGGCCGGCCTCACCCGCGACCGGCATCGCCCGCGGGGGTGGAGTACGTACGGGACGGGAACATCCGGTCACACCGGGCGGGATGTTTTTCGACCGGCGACAATAACTCGATCTCAATTCCTGCCCGATTACTGCTGAACGGGCGCTTCTCCATCCGGACCGGCGTGCGGCGACAGCACCCTCCGAACCGGCGCGATATGCCTTCGAGGACACACGGCGTCGACGGAAGGCTGAAGACGATGGTCGGGCGAAGGAATTTCCTCATGGCCGGGGCCGCCGGGGGTGCGGCCATGCTCTCGGGGAGCGGTCAGGGACAGGCGCACGCGGATCCCGGTCCCGGCCATCATCACGGTCACGAACCGGCGCCTTCGGACGCCCCGATTCCGAAGACTCCTCCGCTGGAGAAGTTCGTCGACCCGCTGCCCACGCCGGAGACGGCCGTCCCGGACACCTCCGCCTATCCGGGCGCGGACTACTACGAGTTCACGATGCGGCCCGGCACCTGGCAGTTCCACCGGGACCTCGGGCCGGCCGACGTGTGGGGCTACTGGGCCAAGAATCCGGACGATCGCCACCGGCCGATCGGCATGGGCTATCTCGGGCCGACCATCAGCGTCATCAAGGACCAGCCGACGGTCGTCAAGTACCGGAACAAGCTGCCGACCACGCACCTCTTCCAGTTCGTCATCGACGCGATTCGCAGCGGGGACCCCCAGCTCGCCCCGATCGCCCCGCCTCCCTACACGAGCGAGCCGCCCTTTCCCGAGAACGTCAACGTATGGAACGTCGTGCACCAGCACGGCGGTTTCACACCACCGCAGTCCGACGGAATGCCCCTGCATTCGTTCAGCCCGGACGGTATCCACGCCGAGTCCTACACCACGCTGGAACCGGACCGCGTCAAACGCAACGAAGCGATCTGCGCGTACACCAACCACGAGCGCTCGTCCATGCTCTGGTACCACGATCACGGCATGGGGATGACCAGCGTCAACGTCTATGCGGGCCTCGCCGGCCTGTACCTCATCCGCGACCCCGCCGACGAGCGGCTCGGGCTGCCGCAGGGCGAGTTCGAGGTCCCCCTCATCCTGCAGGACCGGACCTTCCACCCGGACGGCAAGCTCGCCTACACCATGACCCAGCAGGAGGGCGAGGACACCCCGGTCGTCAACGGCAAGGCGTACCCCTTCCTGGCCGTCGAACCGCGGCGCTACCGGCTGCGGATCCTCAACGCCTCGAACGAGCGCTTCTGGCGGCTGAGGATCGACCCTCCCAGGGACGTGGTGCTCCAGCCCAATCTTCCGTTCTGGCTGATCGGCACCGACGGCGGATTCCGCGCCCCGCTGCAAATGCTGAATTTCCTGATCGGGCCGGCCGAGCGGTACGACCTGATCGTCGACTTCAGCGGGATGCCCATGGGCTCGAAGTTCACGCTGACGAACTACCACGCACCGGTGCACTACCCGGGCGTGCCCGGCCAGGGACCGGAGATCTCGGAAGTCATGCAGTTCCAGGTCACCAAGCCGCTGTCCGGTGCGGACCGGACGACGCCGCCCAGGAAGCTGAAACTGCCGGCGGTCGCACCCATCGAGCCGGAAACGGAGATCCACCGGCGGGAATGGGTCGTGTACCAGCACAAGCTCTTCAGCACCATGACGTTCAACGCGGTGCCCTTCATGGAGCCGTCCCAGGACTTCATCAAGGCCGGTGAGAAGGAGATCTGGGAGTACGTCAATCCCAACCACGACGCCCACCCGATGCACGTCCACCTCGTCAACTTCCAAGTGCTGAACAGGCAGCCGATCGACGCGGCGGCCTACCAGGCGGATTACGAGAAGTGGATCGACGGGGGCCGCAAGGCGGCGGACAAGCCGGTCCTGGGGAACTACTTCACCGGCCCGCCGATCCCGCCGGACCCGGACGAAGCGCTCTCCTACAAGGACACCTTCAAGTCCTATCCGGAGACGGTGACCAGAATCGTCACCGACCCGTGGAGCCCGCCGATGGAAGAGATCGCCGGGATTCCGAACAGCGCAACCGTGCTCCCGGCGACGTACGTCCACCACTGCCACCTCCTCGAACACGAGGACGACGACCTGATGCGCCCGTTCACGATCGTCGACCCCGGCGCCCCCGACGTGGAACCGGGCGGCGACGGCGGCCACGGCGGCGGTCACGGCCACTGACGGCATCGCCCGTCGGCGGCAGGCTCCCGGCGGGGCGGAACAGGCCCGCACCGCCCCGCCGGAAGGTCTACGGCACCTGCGCCGTCGAGCCCCGGACCACCAGCTCCGGCTGGAAGACGTACTCCGTGCGCTGGACCGGGGTGCCCGAGACGGCCTCCAGGAGCGCGCCCACCGCTGCCGTCGCCATCGCGCGCACCGGCTGGCGGACCGTCGTCAGCGGCGGATCCGTGAACGCGATCAGCGGGGAGTCGTCGAAGCCGACCACCGACACGTCCTGCGGCACCCGCAGGCCCCGCTCGCGCGCCGCGCGGATGACGCCCAGCGCCATCGGGTCGCTTCCGCACACGATGCCCGTGCAGCCGCGGTCCAGCAGGGCCATGCCCGCCGCGTGGCCGCCCTCCACCGTGAACAGGGTGCGCTGGATCAGGCCTTCCGCCTCCGCCTCCGGCACGGCGGCGAGGAACCCCTGCTCCTTGCGCGCCGACGGCACGTACCGCGTCGGGCCGATCGCCAGGCCGATCCTGCTGTGGCCCAGGTCCTCCAGGTGCCGCACGGCCATGTCGGCCGCCGCCCGGTCGTCCGGGGAGACGAAGGGCGCGCTGATCTGCTCGTTGAAGCCGTTGATCAGCACGAAGGGGACCCCGCGCGCGGCGAGCCGCTGGTAGCGGGACGGGTCCGCGTGGGAGTCCGCGTGCAGGCCCGACAGGAAGACCATCCCCGTGACCCCGCGCGCCTCCAGCTGCTCCACCAGCTCGTCCTCGGTGGCCCCGCCGGGGGTCTGCGTGCACAGCACCGGCGTGTACCCGTGCCCGGCCAGCGCCTGCTCTATGACCTGCGCGAAGGCCGGGAAGATCGGGTTGGTGAGCTCCGGGATCAGCAGTCCGACCAGGCCGTTGCTGCGCCGCTTGAGCCGTACGGGCCGCTCGTAGCCGAGCAGGTCGAGCGCGGCCAGCACCTTGTGCCGGGTGCCGGCCGCGACGCCCGCCTTGCCGTTGAGCACGCGGCTGACCGTCGCCTCGCTGACCTGGGCCTGCGCGGCGATGTCCGTCAGCCGGAGGGGGGAGGTCACCCCGACGTCACCCGCCACCACACCGTGGTGTCGGCCGGCAGCACGCCGTCCTCGACCGCCTCGCCGCTGGAGAGCAGGGCCTCGCCGGCGACGGGGAACCGTACCGCCGTGCCGGTGGTGTTGGCGGTGCAGAGGAAGTTCCCGCGGCGGAAGACCAGGACTCCGGCGGGAGCCTCCTGCCAGTCCACCGACTCGCCCGCGCCCAGGTCCGGGCGCTCGCGGCGCAGCCGCAGGGCGGTCCGGTACAGCTCCAGGGTGGAGGACGGGTCGCCGGTCTGCGCCTCCACGCTCAGCTCCGCCCAGGAGTCCGGCTGCGGGAGCCAGCTGCCGCCGGTGCCGAAGCCGTACGGGGCCTGCGTACCCGACCACGGGATGGGGACCCGGCAGCCGTCGCGGAAGCCGTCCTGTCCCGCCGCGCGGAAGAACGACGGGTCCTGGCGGACCTCGTCCGGCAGGTCGGTGACGTCGGGCAGGCCGAGCTCCTCGCCCTGGTAGACGTACGCCGAACCGGGCAGCGCCAGCATGAGCAGGCTCGCCGCGCGGGCCCGCCGCAGACCGAGCTCGCGGTCCCCGGGCTCACGCAGCTGGGTGCCGAGGCCGGCCGGGTTGGCGAAGCGGGTGGCGTGCCGGGTCACGTCGTGGTTGGACAGCACCCAGGTGGTGGGGGCGCCGACCGGGCGCATCGCGGCCAGCGAGCCGTCGATGACCTCGCGGAGCGCCGTCGCCTCCCAGTCGCTGGTCAGGTACTGGAAGTTGAACGCCTGCTGCATCTCGTCGGGGCGGACGTAGCGGGCCGTGCGCTCGACGGTCGGGGTCCATGCCTCGGCGACCAGGACGCGGTCGCCCTCGTACTCGTCGAGGATCCGGCGCCAGGAGCGGTATATCTCGTGGACGCCGTCCTGGTCGAAGAAGGGCATGACGTCGTTGCCGAGCAGCTTGAGCTGGTCCCTGGCACCGAGGTCGGGCAGTCCGGGCGCCTTGACCAGGCCGTGGGCCACGTCGACGCGGAAGCCGTCGGCGCCGAGGTCGAGCCAGAAGCGCAGGATCGAGCGGAACTCGTCCTGGACGGCCGGGTGCTCCCAGTTGAAGTCGGGCTGCTCGGGTGCG
This sequence comes from Streptomyces sp. NBC_00207, assembly GCF_045160965.1. Classification (NCBI taxonomy): domain Bacteria; kingdom Bacillati; phylum Actinomycetota; class Actinomycetes; order Kitasatosporales; family Streptomycetaceae; genus Streptomyces; species Streptomyces sp. NBC_00207. The sequence continues at coordinate 3,198,635 of NZ_CP130715.1, forward strand.
AAGAGGTGCAGGTACCACTCTCCGTCGGCGACCCGGGTCCAGGCGGGCCCGCCGAAGATCGACTCCCAGTCGTTGGGCGGCAGTTCGCCGTTCTCACCCTTGCCGGGACGGAAGTGGAAGCGCTCCCGCAGCCGGGACCCGGAGCCTTCGCGCAGTGCCTGCTTGAACCATTCGTGCTGGTCGGAGCAGTGGTTCGGGACGAGGTCGACGATGATGCGCAGGCCCAGTCCGTGGGCCTCGCGGATCACGGCGTCGGCGTCGTGCAGGGTGCCGAACATCGGGTCGATGGCCCGGTAGTCGGCGACGTCGTAGCCGGCGTCGGCCTGCGGGGAGGCGTAGAAGGGGCTGAGCCAGACGGCGTCGACGCCCAGCTCCTTGAGGTAGGGCAGGCGGCTGCGGATGCCTTCGAGGTCCCCCATGCCGTCCCCGTTGGAGTCGGCGAAGCTGCGCGGATAGACCTGGTAGATCACCGCGTCTCTCCACCAGCCGGGCAGGGTGCCGGTGGAGGTGGGAAGTGCGTCGGCGAGGTGCTGGGTCATGTCGTCCTTGGAGAGGTCGGGCCGGTGATGCGGGAGCAGGCGGGTGGTCAGCCCTTGGTGGCGCCTGCGGTCATCCCGGCGACGAGGTGGCGCTGGGCGAAAACGAAGAAGATCGCCGCGGGGATGGCGATGAGGACCGATGCGGCGCTCATCGCACCCCAGTTGGAGGTGTACTGGGTGACGAAGGTCTGCAGGCCGCCGGCCAGGGTGAGGTTCTCCTCGCCGACCATGAAGGCGGAGGCGTACGCGACCTCGCCCCAGGCGGTGATGAAGGCGTAGAAGCCGGTGACGGCGAGGCCGGGCTTGGCCAGCGGCAGGATCAGCCGCCAGAAGGTGCCGAAGGGGTTGAGCCCGTCGACCCGGCCGGATTCGTCGATCTCCACCGGGATGGTGTCGAAGAAGCCCTTCATCATCCAGGCGCAGAACGGCACGGCGATGGTGAGGTAGGTGATGATCAGGCCGATCGGCTGGTTGAGCAGGCCGAGGTCGCCCATCAGGTTGTAGAGCGGCACGATGAGGATGGCCATGGGGAACATCTGCGTGATGAGCAGGGTCCACATGAGCGGCTTCATGCCGGGGAACTTGAAGCGGCTGACCGCGTATCCGGTGGTGGCGGCGATGAACACACCGAGGACGGTGGTGACGCCGGCGACCAGGACGGAGTTCCCGAACCAGCTGAGGAAGTGGCTCGACTCCAGCAGGTACGTGTAGTTGCCGAGGGACGGTTCCTTGATGAAGTCCGTGGTGACCGCGTGCTCGGCGGGCTTGAGGGAGGTCAGCAGGATCCACAGCACCGGGAACACGGCGATGACGGACGCGCCGAGCAGGGTGAGGTGCAGTCCTACGGAGGCGAGCGGGGAACGGCTGCCCCGGGTACGAGCGTCGGTCATGGTCACCACACCTCTCCCTGCTTGCGCAGCGAGCGCCGGTAGACCAGCGCGAAGATCATGAGCAGGGCGAGGATCAGTACGCCCCAGGTCGCGGAGCCGGCGAAGTCGCGCGGGCTCGACACGAACGCCTCGCGGAAGGCCTGGGTCACCAGGATCTCGGTGGAGTCGCCCGGTCCGCCGCGGGTGAGCAGGAAGATCACCGGGAACATGTTGAAGGTCCAGATGGTGGAGAGCAGGATCACCGTCATGCTCACCGCGCGCAGGCCGGGCAGGGTGATGTGCCGGAACCGCTGCCAGGCGCTGGCGCCGTCCATCTCGGCGGCCTCGTAGAGCTCGCCGGGGATCGACTGCAGTCCGCCGAGCAGGGCGACCATCATGAAGGGGACGCCGAGCCAGACGTTGACGGCGACGACCGAGAACTTGGCCCAGGTCGGGTCGTCGAGCCACGGGATCGCGGCGATGCCGCCACCGTCGAGGATCTTGTTGAGGATGCCGTTGTCACGGTTGAAGAGGAACCGCCAGGCGAAGACGGAGACGAAGCCGGGGACGGCCCAGGGCAGGATGAGCGCCATCCGGTAGGCGGCGCGGCCCCTGAAGTCCCGGTTGAGCATGTTGGCCAGGATCAGGCCGAGCGTGAAGGTGACGGACACGCACGCGACGGTCCACACCACCGTCCACACCAGCCGCTGCAGGAACACCGGGTCGCCGAGGACGTCCACGTAGTTGTCGAGTCCGACGAACTCGTACGTGGCCTCGATGTGGCGGGCGCCGATGGTGCGCGAGACGTTGCGCTCGTTGGCGTCGGTCAGCGACAGGTAGATGCCGCGGACGAGCGGCCAGCCGATGATCACGCCGAGGACGAGCACCACCGGGGCGATCATCGTCCAGGCGTACCAGTGGGTGGCGAGGGCGCGCCTCAGTCCCCCCTTGGTCCCACCGGGAGCCTTGCTGTCAGTCCTGCGGCTCCGGCCGCGGGCGGCGGTGTCGTCTCCGACTCCGTCGCCCGCGGCCTTCGCCACCGACTGGCTGGTGTGAGCAGCCATGGTTTCGTTACTTCCAGCCCTTGAGGATCTTGCGGAACTCGACGCCGGCCGACTTGGCCGCGTCCTCCGGGCTCGACGCCCCGGTGATCGCCTTGGTGTATTCGACCTTCAGCGGCTCGAAGAGGGAGCCGTTCTCCGGGATCCAGGCGCGCTCGACGGCCTTGTCCACGGCCGGCTTGAAGAACTGGACCATCTCGCTGCCCTTGACGTCCGGCTGCTCGTAGGCGGCGGTACGGGTCGGCAGCAGGCTCAGCTCCTTGGCGGACTGCACCTGGACCTCCTGCGAGGTCATGTACTCGACGAAGGCGTGCGCGGCGGCGCGGTTCTTGGAACCGGCGTAGACGCCGAGGTCGTGGCCGCCCTGCGGGGCACCGGCCTTGACGGAGCCGGCCGGGACGGCGGCGATGCCGAGGTTGGCCTTGTCCTTGAACTGGTCGCCGGCGTAGGTGTCGGCGACGGCCCACGGACCGTTGATCATCATGGCGGCCTCGCCGGACTTGAAGGCCGTCTGCATGTTGGTGTAGCCGTCGGTGGCGTTGGTGATCGCCGCACCGGAGGTGACCAGGTCACGAGCGGTCTTGAAGGCCTTGACGCCCGCCGCGTTGTCGACGGTGACCGCCTTGTTCTTCGCGTCGACGAGGTCGCCGCCCTCGCCGTAGATCAGCGGGAGGAACCAGTAGGAGTCGTCGCCGCGCAGGTAGAGAGCGGCCTTGCCGGTCTTCCCCTTGATGGCGGCGGCGGCGGTCTTCAGCTCCTCCAGCGTCTTGGGGGGCTGGACGCCGGCGTCGGCGAGCATCTTCTTGTTGTAGAAGAGGCCGAGGGTGTCGATGACCTGCGGCACGGCGTAGGTCTTGCCCTCGAACTTGCCGCTGGCCGCGGCCTGCGGCAGGAACTCGCTGTCGACCTTCTTCGCCATGTCCGCCGGGACCTCGTCGAGGTAGCCGAGGGAGGCGAAGTCCGCGACCCAGCCGACGTCGGCACGGATCACGTCAGGCGCGTCGGAACCGCTGCTGAAGGCGTTCTTGACCTTGTTCTGCGCGTCGCCGTACGGGACGTTGACGTACTTGACGGTGACCTTCGGGTGCTTCGCGGTGAACGCCTCGGCGATCTTCTGGAAGCTGGCCTTCTCCGCGTCGTTCGCGGTGTCCCACCACGTGACCGTGCCGGAAAGCTCGCCGCCGGCGTTCGCTCCGCCGTCGTCCTTGGTGTCACCGCCGCAAGCCGTCGCCGCGAGCGCCAGGGTCGCGACCAGCGCGGTGGCCGCTATGCCACGCCGCATATGAACTCCTTCGATGATCCCGGCCGCGCCCTCGCGGTCCTGAGTTGCCAGGAACGTAACAAGACTGAAAGAGGACCGAAAGAGCTTGCGCAAACTTTCTGCAAGCGGAGGCGATCGTTACATCCGTGTGTCCGTACGGTTGCCGCAGCTTGCTGTTAGTTCGAGTCACCTTCGACTGCCCGGGCCCGCAACCAGGGGGCGTGTACCCGCGTTGACCCCGATATGACCCACGAGTCGACGGCCGTCCAGCTTGCAAGCTCTTCCAGCAACGCGACCGCGAGCGGTGGCTGGTGGCGCGATGCAGTCATCTATCAGGTGTACGTGCGCTCCTTCGCCGACAGCGACGGCGACGGCGTCGGCGACCTGCGCGGGGTCCGCTCCCGCCTCCCCCACCTCGCCCGGCTCGGGGTCGACGCCGTCTGGCTGACCCCCTTCTACGTCTCCCCGCAGGCGGACGGCGGCTACGACGTCGCCGACTACCGGGCCGTCGACCCGCTCTTCGGGGACCTCTCCGACGCCGACGAGCTCGTCCGCGCCGCGCACGCGCTGGGGCTGCGGGTCATCGTGGACGTGGTGCCGAACCACACCTCCGCGCAGCACCCGTGGTTCCGCGCCGCCCTCGCCGGGGATCCGGCGGCGCGGGCGCGCTACCTCTTCCGCCCGGGGCGGGGGGCCGACGGCTCGGAGCCCCCGAACGACTGGGAGTCGATCTTCGGCGGCCCGGCCTGGACCCGGGTCGCGGCGCCGGCAGGCGAGGGGGGCACCTCCCGGCCGGAGGCCGGGGGAGAGTGGTACCTGCACCTCTTCGCCCCCGAGCAGCCGGACCTGGACTGGGGCCACCCGGAGGTCGCCGCCGAATTCGCGTCCGTCCTGCGCTTCTGGCTCGACCTCGGGGTCGACGGCTTCCGCGTCGACGTGGCCCACGGCATGGTCAAGGCCCCCGGCCTGCCGGACATCGGCCGCGGCGCGCAGGCCACCCTGATCGGGACCGAGCCGCTCCCCTTCTTCGACCAGGACGGGGTCCACGAGATCCACCGCGGGTGGCGCCGGCTCCTGGACTCCTACGAGGGCGACCGCATCGGCGTCGCCGAGGCCTGGGCCCCCACCTCCGAGCGCCTCGCCCTGTACGTCCGCCCCGACGAACTCCACCAGGCCTTCAACTTCCGGTTCCTCAATTGCCCGTGGGACCCCGCCGCGATGCGCACCGTCATCGACGAGTCCCTGGCCGCCACCACCTCCGTCGGCGCCCCGACGACGTGGGTGCTGTCCAACCACGACGTCGTACGCCATGTCACCCGGTACGGGGGCGGAGCCCGCGGCCTCGCCCGCGCCCGGGCCGCCGCGCTCCTGATGCTGGCCCTCCCCGGCTCGGCGTACCTCTACCAGGGCGAGGAGCTCGGCCTCCCGGAGGTCCTGGACCTCCCGGACGAATCCCGCCGCGACCCGGCCTTCCGCCGCGGCCGCCGCCACCAGCTCCCCGAAGCCCCCGCCGAACCGGCGGCCGAGCTGCAGCCCGCCGGTCCGCAGGCCGGGCCGGAGGCCGACGGGCAGGAGGGCTTGCGGGACGGGTGCCGGGTGCCGATTCCCTGGTGCGGATCGGAGCCGCCGTACGGCTTCGGGCCGACCGGGAGCTGGCTCCCGCAGCCCGCCGGCTGGGGCGGCCTCACCGTCGCCGCCCAGACCGGCGACCCCCACTCCACCCTGGAGCTCTACCGCGCCGCCCTGGAACTGCGCCGGGCGATGCCCGGCCTCGGCGCCCCGGAGGCGGGCACCGGTCCCGCCGCCGAAGCCCCGTACCGCTCCGGCATGCGCTGGCTGCCCGCGCCCGAGGGGGTGCTCCTCTTCACCCGCCCCGGTTTCGCCTGCACCCTCAACGGCCGCCCCGACCCGGTCGAACTTCCCGCGCCCGGACGCCCCGTACTCTCCAGCGCCCCGGTGGAGACGGACGGCCGCACCGTCCGGCTTCCCCCGGATTCGTGCACGTGGTGGTCATTGTGAACGTCCGACCGGTACAGTCCAATCCCGTGACCGCACGGCTAGCCGACATCGCAGCCCAGGCGGGGGTCAGCGAAGCCACAGTCAGCCGCGTGCTCAACGGCAAGCCCGGTGTGGCCGCAGGCACCCGCGAGTCCGTGCTGGCCGCGCTCGACGTACTCGGCTACGAGCGGCCCGTGAAGCTTCGCCAGCGCAGTGCGGGGCTCGTCGGTCTGATAACTCCCGAACTGGACAACCCGATCTTCCCGGCGCTCGCCCAGGTCATCGGCCAGGCGCTGACCCGGCAGGGGTACACACCGGTCCTGGCCACGCAGACGCCCGGCGGCTCCACCGAGGACGAGCTGACCGAGATGCTGGTCGACCGCGGGGTCTCCGGGATCATCTTCGTCTCCGGTCTGCACGCCGACACCACGGCCGACATGGGCCGCTACGACCAACTCCGCGGGCAGGGCGTCCCGTATGTCCTCATCAACGGGTTCTCCGACAAGGTGCAGGCCCCCTTCGTCTCCCCCGACGACCGGGCCGCGATGCACCTGGCCGTCACCCACCTCACCGCGCTCGGCCACACCCGCATCGGCCTCGCGGTCGGCCCGAAGCGCTTCGTGCCGGTCCTCCGCAAGATCGAGGGCTTCCGGCTCGGCATGAAGGAGCGGCTCGGACTCGGCGAGGCCGAGATCGAGGAGCTCATCCAGCACTCCCTCTACTCGCTGGAGGGCGGCCAGGCCGCCGCGGCCGCGCTGATCTCGCGGGGCTGCACGGCGGTCGTGTGCGCGAGCGACATGATGGCGCTCGGCGCGATCCGGGCCGCCCGCCAGCAGGGGCTGCGGGTGCCGCAGGACGTGTCGGTGGTCGGCTTCGACGACTCCCCTCTCATAGCGTTCACGGACCCGCCGCTGACCACCATCCGCCAGCCCGTGCAGGCGATGGGGCAGGCGGCGGTGCGGACCCTGCTGGAGGAGATCGGCGGGACCCCGGCCCCGCACAGCGAGTTCGTGTTCCTGCCGGAACTGGTGGTGCGCGGCTCCACGGCCTCCGGCCCGGGGCAGCGGCGCGCGGCGTCTCGTACCTGAGACGGACCGGCTGCGCCGAAGACCGTCCCGAGGGATGATCGGAGGCGAGAACGCATCTGGCAGACTCTCTCCCCATGGGTGAATCGAGCGTGAAGACACTGGAAACCCGGACGGATGTCTCCTCACCCACTGCGGTCGAGACGGAGACCCGCCCGGGTTCCGACAGTGCCCTCCTCTCCCGGCTGCGCGCCCCGCGGCGGCCTCGGATCTGGTTCGAGGTCCTGCTCATCGCGGTGAGCTACTGGACGTACTCGCTGATCCGGAACGCGGTGCCCGAACAGAAGACGATCGCCCTGGCGAACGCCGACTGGATCTGGGGGGTGGAACGGAACCTCGGCATCGCCATCGAGGAGTCGGTCAACCACGCCGTCAACTCCGTGACGTGGCTGATCGTGGGCATGAACTACTACTACGCCACGCTCCACTTCGTCGTGACCATCGGCGTGCTGGTGTGGATCTACCGTTTCCATCCGGGGCGGTACGCCGCCACGCGCCTGGTCCTCTTCGCCACCACCGGTGTCGCCCTGGTCGGCTACTACTTCTACCCGCTCGCGCCGCCCCGGCTGATGAACGGGCAGAACTTCGTCGACACCGTGCTGGTCCACCACACCTGGGGCTCGATGGCCTCCGGGAACCTCAAGCAGATGTCGAACCAGTACGCTGCGATGCCGTCCATGCACATAGGGTGGTCGCTCTGGTGCGGGCTGACGATCTTCGCGGTCGCCTCCGCCCCGTGGGCCCGCATCCTGGGCCTGCTCTACCCGACGGCGACCCTCGTCGTCATCGTGGCCACCGCCAACCACTTCTGGCTCGACGCCGTGGGCGGCATGATCTGCCTGGCGTTCGGCTACACGGTCTCGCGTTCCTGGTACGGCTCGATGCCGCACCGCCTGCCGCGCCACCCGCAGCCCGTGGGTCCGCACCCCGCGACGGAACTGCTGAACCGCTTCCGAACCCGCGCCTGAGGCCTGACCCGGGTCCGGGTCACCCACCGCGCAGCCCCCGCCGCAGCCACACCTGCCCGCCGGCCGTCACGAGCCCCGCTCCGGGGCCGGCCGCGCCCGGGGCCCCCTGCGCCGGCAGGACCTGCAGGCCCGCCCCATCCGCATCCACCTCCGCCGGCAGGACCGGTGCGCCCGGCTCCGGGCGCACCGGTCCTGCCTTTCAGTGCGCCCGGACGGCCGGCCGCGCACCCACCGGGGCCCATTGCCGCGCCTGCCTCCGAGACCTTCTTTCCTGTTCGGAAAGAAGGTGGTACTTTCCTCATGAGAAAGTACTCGGAAGATCGATGACCAGGGACACCACCATGACCGCCTACGACGCCCAGACCGCCCTCGACGCCATACGTCACCGTCGGGAGCAGACCTTCGAGGCGTACCTGCGCCACGCCCAGTCCCGTCCCTACCTGATCGTTTCGGCGCTGGGCCTGTTCGCCGTGTCCTCGTCCTTCGATCTGCCGAACCCCTGGAACACCTTCGCGGTCCTGGCGGGGAACGGCCTGACCCTGGGCGGGCTGTTCGTGCACCATCGCCGGGCGCCCGTCCGCCGCAAGACCACCGGCTCGGAGGCGCTGCTCTACGTGGCCGTGGGGGTCCTCCTCCTCGCCCTCTTCTGGACGGCGGCGATCGCCGGCTACTTCCTCGACCTGCCGGCGCGGCACACGCTCGCCGCAGCCGTCACCGTCCTGGGGATCGTGGTCGCCTCGTACGCGTTGCGCCCGGTCATCGAGAACATCGCCCGCGGGAACGGCCACGGCTGATGGATCCCGACTTCGACGAATTCCTCCACGTTCCGGCGCGACTCTCGATCGTGGCGCTCCTGGCTCCGGCCGACTGGGTCGAGTTCGGTTTCGTCCGGGACGCGGTGGGCACCAGCGACTCGGCCCTGTCCAAGCAGGTCGCCGCGCTGGCGGACGCCGGGTACGTCGAGGTCCGCAAAACACGGAACCCCACGGGCCGGCACACCCACCTCCGCCTCACCCCGCACGGGCGCCAGGCATTCCAGCGGCACGCCTCGGCGCTGGAGAGGATCGTGGCGGCGGCGCGCATACCTCTGGAATAGCGAACGCGTCGTGCACCCTCGGCGTGCCTCAGGAAGATGCGGCGGCCTTCTGGATGCGGGGGACGAAGAGCCGGGCCAGGTTGTGGACGGTGGCCGGATCCAGGGAGCTGCCTCCCCCGTCCTCCAGCCTCACCTTGGCGATGACCGTACCCAGGCACATGATGAGGTCGAGGCCGTCCAGACTGCCGGCGTTGCGGTAGTACGCGTGCCCCTCGACGCCGGGAACCGGAGTCACCTCCGCCTTGCCGTATGTGGCCGACCAGTCCTTCTCCCTGGCGCACGCGGCCCCGGCGGCCGGCTTGTCCGCGTAGGCCTGGATGTCGAAGTAGGCGGTCTCGCCGAACGCCTCGAATTTCACCGAGCCGTTCGCGATGCGGGTGCAGTCCCAGTGCGCGTCCGGACCGCACTCCGCCGCGGACTTGGGCTGCTCCTCGACATTCGCGCGGCCGGTCTTCGGTTTCCAGCCCTTCATCGACTCCGGGTCGGGAAGCGCCTGCCGGAACCGCTCCTCGGTCTTGAACACGGTGTCGAAGTCCACCGTTCCGCCCTTCGGCTTGCCCGAATCCGCTCCCGTGCCCGCGGTCGCCCCCGCTGCCGGCTTGTCGCCGGTCGGCGGCTTCTCGCCCGTCGGACCGGAACCGCCGCCCCCACAGGCGGTGGCCAGCGCCGCCAGCGCCATCAGAACCGCCGTCATCGAACCCGTGCCGGACCTCAACTGCATTCCCCGTTCCCCCGGTTCGCCGGACCAGCCCTTCAGGCTGTCGCATCGTCAGATGATCCTGACAGCCGCCCCCGAACGAATGAGACGGGGGTGGCCCCGGCCGCGTCACTCCACGGCCCTTCAGATGGGGAGCGAGGCTCGATTCACGGGAAAGGACCGACATGTCGCATGCGCGTGTGCAGCAGCTGTCCGATCAACTGGTCGCCAAGTGGACCTCGCCGCAGGGCGTCGAGCTGATGGCCGCGGGGGCCGTCCTGGTCGGCGGCCTCCTCGCGTACGGGCCGCTCAGCCTCCAGGAGGCCGGCGGCCTCCTGGACTGGCCCGCCGACGAGGTCCTGGACCGCTTCCACTCCATGAAGTTCGACCTGGAGACCGACGACCGGGGCCGCGTCATCGGCGCGGGCGTCTCCCTCGACGACCGGCGCCCCCACACCGTGCAGCTCCGGGGGCAGCAGGTCCACGGCTGGTGCGCCATGGACGTGCTGATGTTCCCCGTCGTCTTCAAGGAGCCGGCGAGTACGGTCACCTCGCGCTGCCCCACCACCGGGGAGCCGATCAGGCTCACCGTCACCCCCGACGGGGTACACGACCTGAGCCCTTCCACCGCGGCGGTCACCCTCGCTCCCGCCACCGGCGCGGATATTCGCGAAGTGTTCTGCAACCGCGTGAACTTCTACGCCACTGCGCATCTCGCCGAGGCGGCCGTGGAACGCGACAGTGATCTCGCCGCATGCTCCGTCGACGAGGCCTGGGCCCTCGGCAAGCGCCTCGCCGATCTTTTCTGACCCCGGGGAATTCCTCCGAATGGGGCCGCGGGAAATGGGCACGCTCTCGGCGCGCTCTTCACCGCGCCCGCCGACGCCGTGATCCGACGCACGGTTGCGTGACATGCGTCACGGTGCACCCCTCGGCGCCGAACCCCTTCCCGGGCGTGCTCCGTCATCGACATTTCGACATTTGTCCGTTTTGGATTCGACATTCCCCTCTCCGGCGGGAACGGAATCCGCGCTACCGCCGGACTTGTCGTCGACTTCCCTGGTCACGGGCATTCCTGAAGACACATCACATGGTTGTGCAAGTGACCTGATCGTGACCATGCACGATCATCGGCCCGTTTCAAGCCGGGTGTCGAATGCCCCGCGTGTACGCGAAGCAGAAACTTGCCAGGTCATTGGCGGTCTTCTAAGAATGTCGCTATTCCGGCGTCCCGCAGTTCCGGCGCCGGGAGCTTCGCGATCACCGAATGAGGTCACGCATGCAGAAGCATCGGAAGAATAAGCCGTACCGGAAAATAGTCATCGGCGTCGGCGCGCTGGCAATCGTGGGTGTTCCCACGGCCGCCATGGCCTGCTTCGACACGGACGACAGCGGCCGGACCCGTGCCGCGAGCCACCAGGGCCAGCGCCCGTGGCACTACGCGCCCTCGGCCACGCCGAGCACCCCGGCCCCCGTGGACGTTCCGACGACGCCGAGCAGCCCCCCGGCCGCCGAGCCGAGCAGCCCCGCCGCGGCGCCCGCGCAGCCGGTCGTACGGACCTCCCCGCCCGCGCAGCCGAAGCCGGCCAAGCCGCCGGTCGCCCCCAGGACGCCGCAGGCGCCCGAGCCCCCGAAGACCTCGGCCCCGTCGGTCCCGCCGGCCTCCGGCTCCGTCGCCGCGGTCCTCGCCCTCGTGAACCAGGAGCGCGCCGCCGCCGGATGCCCGGCCGTCGCCCTCAACGCGAAGCTCACGAAGGCCGCGCAGGACCACAGTGCGGACATGGCCTCCCACAGCAACATGTCCCACACCGGCTCCGACGGCTCCGACCCGGGCTCGCGCATCACCCGCGCCGGGTACACGTGGAGCACGTACGGCGAGAACGTCGCCTACGGCTACAGCACGCCCGAGAAGGTCATGGAGGGCTGGATGAACAGCCCCGGCCACCGGGCGAACATCCTGAACTGCTCCTTCAAGGAGATCGGCATCGGCCTGGCGCAGCCCGGCAACTACTGGACGCAGGACTTCGGCACGGCGCGCTGACCCGGTGCCTGCCCGGTGGAGCGGACCGCGGACCCACGAAGGGTCCGCGGTCCGCTCCGCCCGTTCCGGTCACAGCCTGAACAGCACTCCGCGCCAGGTCCAGCCCGCTCTGAGGACCGTGTTCTGCAGGGGGTTCTTCACCAGCCCCGTTTCGAAGCGGAACGTCTCCACCTTGCGGCGGCGGCCGTCGGCGCCCCGCTGGAACTCCCACTGCTTGTAGACCGCCTTCGCCGGTCCCCGGCCGTACTGCTCACCGGAGTGTTCGAGCGAGGGCTCCCACCGCTCTTCGAGTACGCGCACCTCGTGCTTCCCGGGGACCAGTCGCATGCTGGTCTTGAGGGTCAGCCGCATCTCCCTGACGCGGCATTCCACCACCAGGTCGGCGCGCTCCTTCGCGGTGCCCTCGCGTACGGCGAACAGCTGATCCGGGCCGCCCAGCGCGAGCAGCGCCGCCCGGAGCTCCTCGGCGGCCTGCCGCGGGACGCTGCCGGCCGGATGCCTGGTGCCGGTGCGGTTGTCCCAGAAACCCACCCTCAGCCCACCGCCCCGGTGTCCGGACGCACGGTGCGCACGAAGTCCTGGAAGTCGCCCAGGACGCTGTCGTGCTGTGCGGCCGTGGCCGTGAGCGCCAGCCTGATCATCGCCCGCTTGTGCGGGTCCCCGGTGTCCACGAGGGACAGGTACACCTGGGACTGCACGAGCTCGAGGCGGGCGCCGTCGGTGTCGGCCGCGAAGCTCAGCCGCTGGGTCAGTGCGGGTGCGTCCTCGGAACCGACCTCGCGGCGGTGGACCACCTCCACCGTGTCGGCGAGATCGCGCAGCTGCTCCACCGACGCGTCGGCGATCTCGGCCAGTGTCACCCCGTCCTTCGGGAACCCGCCGTCGATGGTGATGTTGGCGGTGAACCCGGCGTCCGACTGCGGATGCACCGCGGCGAAGGCCACTCCCGGGTCGAACCCCTCCGGGCGGGCCGGGACCCAGCCCTCCGGCAGCCGGAACTCGAGCGGCACCGGCAGTGTCGTGGGCATCCGGGGCCCTCCTTCCATGGAAACGGACATCAGTCGAGCAACCAGTCCTTGAAGTCGCCGGCGGCGTCGCCGACCGCGTGCGCCGTGTCGCCGACCGCGTCGGCCACGTCGCCGGCGGTCTTGGACACCTTCGCAGGGTCGACGGTGATCTCCAGGCCCAGGGCGCCGCCGACGAAGGGCGAGGCGCCTGCCTTGCCGCCGATCTTGTACACGCCGGTCTCCTCGTCCTTCTTGTACCCCCACCAGGCCTCGGCACCGGGCCCCACCCATCCTTCGGCCGTCAGGCCGACGCCGATGCCGCCTGACTCCACGCCTCCGTTGAGACTGCCCTTCCCCCCGACGAACGCCTTCGCGCCGACGGTCAATTCCTCCTTGGTCGCCTTCGCGCTGGCGCTGAGCTCGCCGCCGAGGAAGCCCTCGGCCCGCCCGTAGACGCTCTGGTACTCGCCTCCGGCCCGGCCCTCGGCCAGTGCCCGGATTCCCGCGGACACCTCGGCCTTGCCGACCAGGCCCTTGTCGGTGAAGCCGTAGTTCGCGGTGAACCGGCCTCCCTCGTAGATGTCGGCGACCCCGGACAGCTTCAGCGACCCGATGCTGCCCTCCCCCTTCGCGGTCTCGTGGAAGAGGTCGGCGTAGGCCTTGAACGAGCCCTCCTTGCCGTACTGGCCTGCGCCGGTGGTGCTCGTGCCGGTCTCCCAGCCGTCGGTCCTCGTCCTGATCTTGGCCTCTTCGAGCTTCTTGGCCTTCGCCAGGTCGCCCTCGGCGTAGTTGTTGAAGCCGGTGAGGGTCTCGTCGGCTCCGGTGCCCTGGCCCAGGGCGTCCCTGTTGCTGTCGTTCACGGCCGCCACGAGGGCGTCCTTGACGTGCACGTCGGCGTCGGAGGCGGCCTTCACCCGGTCGTCGATGTGCTTCTGCCACTTGCCGACCGCGGTCCGGATGGCCTCCTGGCCGTCGGGGTCGTGGTGGTAGGCGCTGCGCTCGGCGGGCGTCAGCTTGGCATAGTCGAAGGCGACGCGCCCCTGCTCCGACACGGTCATGCCGGCGGCGATCGCGTCGTCGCGTGCGCTCTCCAGCTTCTTCTTGAGGTCGACGAGCTGTTCGTGCGCTCCCCGCAACAGGCTGGCGACCGCCTTGGCCTGGTTCTGCGCGGCGGAGTACTCGTAGCGGGTCGCCGTGAACTTCGTGCGCGCCGCCGCGGCGCTGACACCGACCCAGTTGTCCCCCATGCTGATCTTCTGGACGGTGTCCCCGTAGCGGGTCTCGACCTTCTTCAGCTCGCCCGCCATCGAGTCCCACTTGGCGGCGGCCGTCGTCAGCAGGCCGAGGTCCGTGGTCATGACTTCGTAGTAGCTCGGCACCGGATCCCCCTATATCCCGTGCAGTTGCGACTGCGACGCGAACTGGTTGCCCAGGCCTATGTCATTGCGTGCGAAAGAGCCCGAGGCCCCGCGCAGTGCGGCCTTCTCCCCGGACAGCCGGCCCATCAGGGTCTTGACCTGCTGGTCCCACGTGTCCGCCACCTTCTTCAGGCCGGCGGCCGTCTCCCAGCCCTCGAAGCCCTTCTGGGCGGTGCCGGTGGCGTCGTCCGCGTGCTCCGCGGCGGTCTTGGTGGCGGGCTCCAGCTCGTTCTGGATCGTGTTGGCCGCCGCGTTCTTCTCCGCGGGCGTCGAGGCGAAGTCCTTGGAACCGCCCGGAGCGAACAGCGATGACGACGGCGGGGTGACCCCCGGCGCGTACGGGACCACCGTCGGCGCGGTGACGACCGGAGCGTAGGGGCCCGCCGGCGGCGCGGTGACGCCCGGAGCATGAGTCCCCACCGGCGGCGTGAGGCCGGGAGCGTAAGGCCCCAACGGCGGCCCGCTGTTCAACCGCATGCCTGTCTGCTGGTCCGGCTCCGGACCTAATGCGTCTGCCATGTTTCTGCCTCCCCGTGAACAGAGGCTGATCATATGCAAATCGCGAAGGCAAGAGCCATAGCCGGATGGCCAGTTGGGCCACCCGGTTCCGGCCCCGGGCATCATCCGGCACCGTGCGCCCGCGAGCGGCTACGCGCCGTAGAACAGCTCGTCGACCACCGCCCGGGCACGGCGGGTGATGCGCCGGTAGTCGTCCAGCATCTCCCCGACCGTGCCTTCGGCGTATCCGAGGTAGCGGCCGACCGCCGCGAGTTCGCGGGCCTCCGACGGGAAGGTGTCCCCTGCGCGGCCGCGGACCAGCATCACGGCGTTGCGGACCCGGGTCGCCAGGACCCAGGCCTCGTCCAGGATCTGCGCCTCGTCGGTCGGGATCAGTCCGGCCGCGTGGGCGGCCGCGAGCGCCTGGCGGGTACGGGTGGTCCGCAGGCCCGGTTCGACCCAGGCGTGCTGCATCTGGATCAGCTGCACCGTCCACTCGACGTCGCTGAGGCCGCCGCGGCCGAGCTTGGTGTGCAGGGTCGGGTCGGCGCCGCGCGGCAGCCGCTCCGACTCCATGCGGGCCTTGAGCCGGCGGATCTCGCGTACGGCGTCCTCGCCGAGGCCCTCCATCGGGTAGCGCAGCGGGTCGATGAGCTCGATGAAGCGGCTGCCGAGGTCGGCGTCGCCCGCGACGGGTTCGGCGCGCAGCAGGGCCTGGCTCTCCCAGGTCAGGGACCAGCGCCGGTAGTAGGCGGCGTAGGAGGAGAGCGTGCGGACCAGCGGGCCGGAGCGGCCTTCGGGGCGCAGGTCGGCGTCGATGAGCAGCGGCGGGTCGGCGGTGGGCAGCTGGAGCAGCCGGCGCATCTCGGCGATGACGTTCTGGGCGGCTTTCGCGGCCTCCTGCTCGTCGACGCCCTCGCGCGGTTCGTGGACGAAGAGGACGTCGGCGTCGGAGCCGTAGCCGAGCTCGTGCCCGCCGAAGCGGCCGACGCCGATCACGGCGAAGCGGGTGGGCAGCGTGTCGCCGTAGTGGCTCTGGACGGCGGCGCGCAGGGCTCCTGCGACGGTGGCGGCGGTGAGGTCGGACAGGGCGCCGCCGACCCGGTCGACGAGGGCGCCGTGGTCCTCCTCGGCCGGATTGTCCTCCGTGCCGTAGGAGCCGATGATGTCGGCCGCGGTCGTACGGAAGAGCTCGCGGCGGCGCACGCCGCGGGCGGCGGCGACGCCGGCCTCGGCGGTCTCAGCGCGGCCGACGGCGGCCATGACCTCCTGTTCGAGGGCCTCGTGGGTACGGGGCTGCAGGCCTTCGGGGTCGCCCAGCAGGGCCACGGCCTCGGGGGCGCGCATCAGCAGGTCGGGGGCGAGGCGGCCGGCGGACAGGACGCGGGCGAGGTTCTCGGCGGCGGCGCCCTCGTCGCGGAGCAGCCGCAGGTACCAGGGTGTCTTGCCGAGGGCGTCGGAGACCTTGCGGAAGCCCAGCAGGCCGGCGTCCGGATCGGCGGAGTCGGCGAACCAGCCGAGCAGCACGGGCAGCAGGGTGCGCTGGATGGCGGCCTTGCGGGTGACGCCGGAGGCGAGCGCTTCGAGGTGGCGCAGGGCGGCGGCCGGGTCGGCGTACCCGAGGGCCTCGAGGCGCTGGCCCGCGGCGCGCGGGGAGAGCCGGGTCTCGCCGGGGGTGAGCTGGGCAACGGCGTCGAGCAGCGGCCGGTAGAAGAGCTTCTCGTGCAGGCGGCGGACGACGGAGGCGTGCCGGCGCCAGGCCTTGTTGAGTTCGGCGACGGGCTCGGTGCGCAGTCCCATGGAGCGGCCCAGGCGCCGCAGGTCGCTCTCGTCCTCGGGGACGAGGTGGGTGCGGCGCAGCCGGTAGAGCTGGATGCGGTGCTCCATGGCGCGCAGGAAGCGGTACGCGTCGTGCAGCTGGGCGGCGTCGGCGCGGCCGACGTAGCCGCCGGCGGCGAGGGCGTGGAGGGCGTCGAGGGTGGTGCCGGAGTGCAGGGTGGCGTCGCTGCGGCCGTGCACGAGCTGGAGCAGCTGGACGGCGAACTCGACGTCGCGCAGGCCGCCGGGACCGAGTTTGAGCTCGCGGTCGACCTGGGCGGCGGGGATGTTGTCGACGACGCGGCGGCGCATCTTCTGGACGTCGGGTACGAAGTTCTCGCGCTCGGCGGCCTGCCAGACCAGGGGCGTTATGGCGTCGATGTACTGACCGCCGAGGTCCGGGTCGCCGGCCACCGCGCGGGCCTTGAGGAGGGCCTGGAACTCCCAGGTCTTGGCCCAGCGCTGGTAGTAGGCGATGTGGGAGGCGAGGGTGCGGACGAGGGGGCCGTTGCGGCCCTCGGGGCGGAGGTTGGCGTCGACGGGCCAGATGGTGCCCTCGACGGTGGTCTCGGAGCAGATCCGCATGAGGTGGGAGGCGAGGCGGGTGGCGGCCTGGATGCCCTTGCCCTCGTCCGTGCCGTTGACCGCCTCCCCGACGAAGATCACGTCGACGTCGGAGACGTAGTTGAGCTCGTTGCCGCCGCACTTGCCCATCGCGATGACGGCGAGGCGGCACTGCGCCGCGTCCTCGGGAGCGGCGGCGGAGGCGATGCGCAGGGCCGCGCGGAGGGTGGCGGTGGCGAGGTCGGCAAGCTCGGCGGCGGTCTCGGCGACGTCGATGGTGCCGCAGACGTCGCGGGCGGCGATGGAGAGCAGGCAGCGGCGGTAGGCGACGCGCAGGGCGACGGGATCGTGCGCGTCCGCGAGCCCGCGCTCGAACTCGGGGAGTCCGGGGTGCAGGTCGGCGGCCTCGTAGGTGACGAGGGTCAGCCAGTCGCGGGGATGGCGGGCGAGGTGGTCGCCGAGCGCCTCGGAGGCGCCGAGCACGCCGAGGAGGCGGTCGCGCAGCGGTTTGGCGCTGACGAGGGTGTCGAGGAGGCCGGGCAGCTCGCCGGACGGCTGCGCCTCGGCGAGGCGGACGAGCCCGAGGAGTGCGAGGTCGGGGTCGGCGGTCGCCCCGAGGGCGTCGAGCAGCACCGGATCGGCGCGTACGGCCGCCAGCGCTTCGGCGTCGAGCAGCCGGGCTGCGGCGGAGGGGTCGGTGAAACCGCTGCGGAGCAGCCGGATGAAGGTGCTGCTCCTGCGTCCCGGGACTGTCATCCCGCCGCCTCCTGCGGTTGTTGCTGCCACTGCCCTGGCGTGCCTGTGGTGAGCGTATCCGGAGCAGGCGTTCGACTCACCGGCAGTACCATGACGGTGATTATCGGATTATCCGAATATTTGATGCGTGATGGGGCCCGCTCCCCGCCGACCGGCCACGAGGAGCCCCATGTCCGACGGACACCCCCGCACCGGCTGGAACGGCCGGCCGGAGGCCTGGCCGTCGCCCGGGGGGCCCGAGGAGCAGACCTACCAGGCCTACCAGGCCGATCCCCTCCAGCCCCACTCGACCCACCACTCTCATCAACACCAACACCCCTACGCGCTGCACCAGCCCGAGCCGGGCCGCGCACCGCACGAGGCCGAGCGCGCCTACGCGCACGACGAGCCCGGCGATGCCTACGCACCTCAGCAGCCCCAACAGGCCTACCCGCACCACCACGTGGACCCGGCGCAGCAGGCCCACCCGCACCACGGGGCGGGGCCGACCCGGCACACCGACCCGGCCCACTGGCGTCACGGGGCCGAGCAGGCCTACCCGCAGCACGGGGCCGAGGCGCACGCGTACCCGACTGGCGGAGCCCAGCAGGCCCAACACACCCACCTGGCCCACCCGACGGGCGGGCCCGAGGCGTACGGGCCTCGGCAGGCCGGGGAGAACCAGGCCTACCCGCCCCGGCAGGCCCAACAGGGCCCGCAGGCCCACCCGTACCAGGGGGCGGAGCCGGCCCGGCACGGCCACTTGCCCCACCAGGCCGGGGAGGCCTGGGCCCACGGACCCCAGCAGACCCAGCCGTACCACCAGGCCGATCCGACCCAGCACGCCTACCAGGCCCCTCGGCCTCACGAGGCCGAGCAGACCCACCCTCCGCAGGGAGCCGGCGCTCACGGGTACCCGCCGTACGAGGCCCAAGCCCACGCGTACCCGCCTCACGGAGCCCAGCAGGCCCAACACACCTACCTGCCCCACCAGTCGAGTGGGCCCTACGGGCCTCAGCAGACCCGACAGGACCACCTGCACCACGAGGCGGAACAGGCCCAACACGCCTACGCGCCGCACCAGATGGGAGCGGTCCAGTCCTACGGGCCCCAGCAGACCCACCCGTCCCACCAGGCCGACCTGCACCATGAGGCGGAGCCGACCCCGCACGCCTACCCCTCTCCCCGGACCGAGCAGGCCCCGCACGGAACCCCGTCCCGCCGGCCCGATGCGGGCCAAGAGGCTCCGGAGGGCGAGGTTCCGGAGGCCGGGGGTCCGGCCGGCGGGCGCAAGGCCGCGCGGCTGGCCCGTGAAGCCGAAGGTACCGGTGGCGGCGGCCGGCGCGGCCGCGCGAAGGCCCCCGCCGCGCCGCAGACCGCACGCGGTCGCCGCCGCGCCGGCGGCCAGGGCGGCTCCGGCGACGCGAACGAGGAGGGGAACGGGGGCGGGAATGGACACGGGGACGGGCCCGGGCACCGCCCCGAGGCGGCAGCCGTAGCGGCAGCCGGCCGCGAAGCGCGGCCGAACCCCCGCCACCGCCGGGCCCGCCTCGTCAAGGCCGTCGCCTTCTGCGCGGCCACCGCCGCCTGCTGCATGCTGGTGCTCCGCGGCAACGAGGCCCTCGACCGCCTCGCCACCCCCGCCGGCCCCGACAGCGCGGCCTCGGCCCCCGCTGCCGTCGCCGACGCTCCGGACCCCGGCCGGGTACTCCAGATCATCGCGCACCCCGACGACGACCTGTACTTCATGAATCCGGACCTCCGTTACTCCATATCCGCCGGTCACCCCGTGACCTCGGTCTACCTCACCTCCGGCGAGGCGGACGGCATCAACGCGGTCCCAGCCAAGGAGGCCACCACCGCCCCCAACAAGGCCGCCTACGCCGAGGCCCGCCAGAACGGCATCCGCGCCGCCTACGCCAAGATGGCCACCGGCGACCGCAGCAGCGCCTGGAAGCGCAGCGTCGTCCCGACGAAGGGCGGCGGCCAGGCCGAGGTCGACGTCCTCGTCGCCAAGCCGGAGGTCAATCTGGTCTGGCTGCAACTGCGCGAGGCCGGCAACGTCTTCGCCGACGTCCCGGAGAGCCTGCACGGCCTGTGGGACGGCAAGGTCGCCCGCCTGGATTCGATGCTCGCCTCCGGATCCCCGGTCAAGCAGAGGTTCTCGTACTCGAAGGACCAGGTCGTCCAGACCCTCGTCGGCGTGCTGGAGCAGTACAAGCCGACCACGGTCCGCTCCCAGGACCCGACCCCCGGCCGGTTCCCCGACACCAAGCGGTACACCGACCACCAGGACCACTTCTACGGGGCGCGCTTCGTGCAACTGGCCACCGCCGCCTACGCGAAGGACGTGAAGGACCGCCCGCACTTCGCGGTGCAGAACTACCTCGGCTACTTCAACGGCTCCCTCCCCAGCGCGCTGGACCCGGGCGAGGCCAAGGAGAAGCTGGACATCCTGGACACCTACGCCTGGCTCGACCGGCAGAACCACTGCGGCAGCGACGCGGGCTGCGGCGACCTCAAGGTCGCCGACCATCCGGCCGGCAACCGGTGGTCGGACTCCATCAACTACGCCCGCGGCAACAGCACCACCTGGCTGGCCTCCGACAAGGAGCTCGGACTGTGGGCCTTCAAGGTGCTCGACGGCCAGGTCGCCGTCTGGCACCGGCCCGGCCTGGTCGGCCGCTGGAAGGGCCCGGACCTGCTGCCCGGCGCCGGCATGGACCCGGGCGTGAGCACCGTGACCCTCAAGGACGGCCGGATAGCGGTCTTCGGCACCCGCACCTCCTTCGGCGCGAAGCCCACCGACTACAGGCGTGAGGTCGTCTACACCGTCCAGAAGGGGGCGGAGACCGATGGGTTCGCGGAGTGGCAGTCGCTCGGCACCCCCGAGGCCGCGGACGAGACCTGGACCTCCGACATCAGCTCCCCGGCCGTGTCGATCGACGGCACCGGGCAGCCGGCGGTGTACGTCCGCGACGGTTCGTACACCCTGCGCGGCCGGGTGCAGCAGGCGGACGGCGGTTGGGGGCCCTGGGAGAAGTACGGCGGAGCCGATCTGCACGGCACCCCGGCCACGGCGACCGACGGCGCCGGGCGGCGCATGGTGTTCTCCGCCACCTCCAAGACGGTGGTCGGCTGGGTGCAGCCGAAGCCGGGCGCCCCGCTGGGTCCGGTCACACCCACGGGGCTGCCGGACACCACGCTCCCGCTGACCGCGGAGGGGCGTGAGGGCGGGGTGCGGCTGTGGTTCCGCAAGCCCGGTTCGGGCAACGTCCGTACGGCCCTGATGACGGGCGACGGCGGGCTGAAGCTGAACAACATGACCGACCTCGGCGGGCTCCAGGGCTTCGGCTCGGTGACGGCGAGCGGTCACGTGCTGGCGGGCCGCTCGGCGGGCGGGCAGCTGGGCTCGGAGGTCGGCCCGGGCCGGCCGTGGGAGCGGTCGCCGCTGATGTTCGTCGGCGCGCCCTCCTCCGTGATGACCGGGAAGAGCATCGTCAGCCTGGCGGTGGTGGGGCTCGACGCGCGGCTGTACGTGACCTCTTCGGCCGACGCTCCGGACGCGTACCTGGCGCCGTGGCAGCCGGTGGGACCGCGCAACACGGCCCCGTAGAAGGACCCGTGGAAACCCCGTAGAGGAGGGCTGCGGAAGAGGGCTGCAGAAAGGGGCCAGAGGCGGACGAAGCACCTCCGCATACAGGTCGCATACCGGGATCAAAACCCCACAAGGCGCCGTCACATCCGGTCGCTTCCGGAAAGTGGCAGTCATCGGCCGAATCGGTGAACCAAGTTCCCCGATTTGGCCTCTCTCTGACTGCTCAAGCGGTTTCTCCGCCCGGACCGAACCCAAGGCGTGACCCGATGCCCGTGACCCGTCGCCGCTTCGCGGCCCTGCTCACCGTGCTGACCGCCGGCGCCACCGGCGTGCTCTCCGTGGCCACCGGCCAGCAGACCTCGGCCGAGGCCACCCAGGAGAAGGGCCCGACCGCCGTCCTGCCCGCGAGCGTCACCGCCGGATCGGTCGTCCAGGTCGTCGCGCACCCCGACGACGACCTCTTCTTCATGAACCCGGACCTCAGCCGTTCCCTGCTGGCCGGCACCCAGGTCACCACCGCGTACCTCACCTCCGGCGAGTCCGACGGCCGCAACGAGGCCGGCGGCGGCCAGGCCAAGGACCCCGAACAGCCCGCCGACCGCACCCACTACGCGGAGGCCCGGCAGAACGGCATCCGCTCCGCGTACGCGCAGATGGCCACCGGCGACCGCACCAGCGCGTGGAAGCGCACGGTCATACCCACCGACGGTGGCGGCCGGGCCGAGCTCGACGTCCTCATAGCGAAGCCGCAGGTCAACCTGGTGTGGCTGATGCTGCGCGAGGCCCGCAGCACCGGCGGGGACAACCCCGAGAGCCTGCGCGGCCTGTGGGACGGCCGGATCACCGCACTCGAGGCCCAGCTGACCTCCGGCACCCCGGTCAAGCAGCCGTTCTCGTACACGAAGGACCAGCTCGTCCAGTCGATAGCCGGAGTCCTGGACCGCTACCGGCCGACGACGATACGGATGCAGGACCCGACGCCGAACCGGTACGGGGACAACGGCCGGTACACCGACCACCAGGACCACATGTACGGGGCGCGCTTCGTGCAGGCCGCCACCGCCGCCTACGCCGCCCAGGTCCAGCGCCGCCCCCACTTCTCGGTGCAGAGCTACCTCGGCTACCACAACAGCACCCTCCCCCACTCGCTGGATCCGCAGACGGCCGAGACGAAGACCGGCTACCTGCGCACCTACGCCTGGCAGGACCACCAGGACCACTGCGGCAGCCCCTCGGGATGCGGCGACCGCAAGGTCGCGGGCAACCCGACCGGGCGCAACTGGGCCCAGTCGCTGCGCTACACCCGCGCCGACAGCACCTCCTGGCTGACGCAGGGAACGCCCGGCCGCCTCTGGGCGTTCGCCGCGCTCGACGGCCAGATGGCGTACTGGACGCGGGGACCCGGCGGCGACTGGGCGGGCCCGGTCCTCCTCCCGGGCACGGGCATCGACCCGGGCGCGGCCACCGCCCGCCTCCCCGACGGGCGCATCGCCGTCCTCGCCACCCGCACCGGCTTCGGCTCCGTGCCCGCCGACTACCGGCGCGACGTCGTGTACGCCGTCCAGGCCGCGCCCGACGGGCCGTTCGGGCCGTGGCAGTCGCTCGGCACCCCCGAACGGTCCGACCAGGAGGGCACCTCGGCGATCAGCGCCCCGGCGGCCGCGGTGGACGCCCAGGGCCTCCTCACGGTCTACGTCCGCGACTCCCGCCGCACCCTGCGCGCCACGGCCCAGCTGCCGGACGGCGACTTCTCCCCCTGGCAGCGCCTGGGCGGCGACGACCTGCAGGGCGACCCGGTGACGGCGGTCGACACCGCCGGCCGGCGCCACGTGTACGCCACCACCACCAAGTCGGTCCTGGCCTGGACCCAGCCCGCCCCGGGCTCCGCCCTGGCCGGACCCTCGCCGACGGGCCTGCCCGCCACGACGGTCCCCCTCTCCGCCGCCCCGGACGGCGCGGGCGTCCGCCTGTACTTCCGCCGCCCGGACTCCGGCGTCGTACGCACCGCCCTGGTCACGGCGGGCCCCACGGCCCGGCCCCAGGTCTCCAGCGTCACGGAGGCGGGCGGCCGGGCCGGCTACGGCGCGGTCGGCGCCGCGGGCCGCCTCGTCGCGGGCCGAGGCGAGAACGGCACCATCAGCACCACGGGCCTCGGCGGCCCCCCGGCCTGGGTGGAATCCCGCATGCTCTTCGCAGGCGCCCCCTCGGCCACCCTCGAACCCACCGGCACCACCACAACAGCCGTCCTGGGCCTGGACGCCGAACTCCACACCACGACCACCCCCACCACTCCCACCACCCCCACCTGGCACCGCGCGGTCCGCTGACGCCCGCGAAGCCTGCTCACCACCCGCCGTCGGCTCACCCCCAGGGCGGCTTGTCGCTGATGGCGGTCGGCCCGGGACCGGGCCTGGTGGCGGCGTCGGTCAGCGGTAGAGGTCGATCGTGAAGCGCCTCTCGCCCCTACCGGTCGTCTCGGCGTGGACCGAGCCACGAGCCCGGTCGAATTCCCCGGTGCCACCCGTGATCGCGTTGTCGAACGAAGGGGGAGGCCCCGCGTTGAGATGGCCGAAGACCATCCCCTGCACGGAGAGCTGGCCGCCCGGGAGGGTGTAGGTCACGACGCGCTCCTCCGCTCCGCCGAGGGCGACCCGGATGGTGGTGCAGGTGCCGCCGGTCTCGCCGACCACTTTGTCGTCCTGGTCGAGGAGTTCCGAGCGGAAGACGGTCCGATCGCCCTGGGCGGGGCCATGAGTGTGATGACCTGATGTTTGCCCTTGTCGTGGGCGGAATCGCCGTCCGTCGCGGCGGCGGCCGCGACGGGGGCGCAGCAGACGGCACCGGGAAGAGAGAACCCCCCGCCCCAGCCTCCACCCGACCCCCTTGCCCCATCTATCGAAACTCGATAGATTTCGATCGCAACTCGATGGAGGGATGAGTCATGGGCAAGCTGACGGTGTGGGCGCTGCGCGCCGTGCTCGGGGTGGTGCTCGTCGGCACCGTGTTCGTGCAGGCATTGATGGTGTGGGCGTTGGCCACCGACCCGGAGGACGGGTCGCTCCCGCTGACCCCGCTGCGGGTGATCACGATGCTGGGCATGGTGTCGGCCCAGGTCGCCCTGGTCTGCGTAGGGCGGCTGGTGACGATGGTGCGGCGCGGCACCGTGTTCTCGCCCGCCGCCTTTCGGTACGTGGACGGCGTGATCGGCGCGATCGTGGCGGCCGCCCTGTTGTGGTTCGCGGTCACGGCCGTCAATGCGCCGGGCCAGCGGGAGGACCCGGGCGTCACCGTCATCATGGGCGGGATCGGCGTGGCCATCCTCGGGGTCGCACTCATCGTGCTCGTCCTGCGGATGCTGCTCGCCCAGGCCGCGCAGATGCAGGCCGAGCTGGACGAGGTGATCTGATGCCGATCACCGTCGACATCGACGTGATGCTGGCCCGGCGGAAGATGTCGGTGGGCGAGCTCGCGGACCGCGTGGGCATCACGCCCGCCAACCTGGCGGTACTCAAGAACGGCCGCGCCAAGGCCGTACGCTTCGCGACGCTCGCCGCGCTCTGCGAGGTGCTCCAATGCCAGCCGGGCGACCTGCTGCGCTGGGAGGCCGAGGACGCCGCCGGCGAATGACCCTCCCCCTCGAAGCCCGTCCTTCCGGCACGGAAGGACGGGCTCGCCGTTGGGCCGCCGGCCAGGACTTGTCGCCGCGGTGCCTTCCAATGAGGCGAGCAGCCGGGTCGAGGGCCTCTCCAGACCGCCGCACCTGTCCAAGTGCCGGCGTACACGTGGACGTCCCCACGCGCGTACGGATGAACGTGGGCACGTTCCGATGTGCTGTGCCTCAGTCGCCGCATGCCGCGGCGAGGCCGATTCGGGCTGCCCCGAGGCCGGCAGACCTGCCCCCAGTCACCTGCCTTCGAGGCCCTGAGCGATTCGCCGTTCAAGCCTGACCCGGCAGTCCGGCCACTCCGATGCGGTGATCGAAAAGATCGCGGAGTCACGGAGAAGACCGTCCTCGCCCGGAGCCCACGACCGGGACCAGTTCCGCAGCACGCCTTCGAATCGGGCGCCCACCCCTTCGATCGCGGCCCGGCATCGGCTGTTCCTCGCGTCCGTCTTCAAATCGAGACGTGCCACCCCCCAGTTCTCGAACGCGTGCCTGAACAACAAGTACTTGGCCTCGGTGTTCACCCCCGTGCCCTGAGCCGACGCGGCAAGCCAGGTGTAACCGACCTCGATCGCGCACAGACCCTCTCCAGCCGGCCACAGCCGTGGATCCCAGTAGGCCGTGGCCCCGACCGCCCGCCCCGATGCACGCTCCACCTGTGCGTACGGAGCCAGCTTCCCGGCGGTGGCGCGGGCGAGCTGAGCGTCTATGTATCCCTCAACCTCGGCCGCCGTAGGCACCCACGTGAACCCGTACGAGCTGCGGTTCTCCTCCGCCGCCGCAGCCAAGTCCTCCGCATGGCGGTGCCCCAGCGGCTCCAGGCGCACGCGTGTGCCGTCCAGAACCGGTCCCTCAAGCGCGAAGGTCATTGATCACCACTCCAGTGCGAGCCCAGGTTGATCATTCTGGGCCGCAGGGTTCCAGAGCCATCGCCCCATGTCGCATGAATTACGCGGAGCCGGACAGGCCCGGCGGGGGGCTGAATACTGGGGACATTCATCTGTACGCAGCCGGCGAGTCAGGGCATACCACTCAGGGCCAGCGGCTGAGTGCCGCTGGCCCTGAGTGTGTTCCGACCCCGGAAGGCCGTCTGACCTGCCCTTACAGCACCGGGAGGTTCTTGCGGAGTTCGAAGGCCGTGACCTCCGAGCGGTATTCCTCCCACTCCTGCTTCTTGTTGCGCAGGAAGAAGTCGAAGACGTGTTCGCCGAGGGTTTCGGCGACCAGTTCGCTGCGTTCCATCAGGGAGATGGCCTCGCCGAGGTTCTGCGGGAGGGGTTCGATGCCCATGGCGCGGCGTTCGGCGTCGGAGAGGGCCCAGACGTCGTCGTCGGCGCCCGCCGGGAGTTCGTAGCCCTCCTCGATGCCCTTGAGGCCGGCCGCGAGGAGCACGGCGTAGGTGAGGTACGGGTTGGCGCCCGAGTCGATCGAGCGGACCTCGACGCGGGAGGAGCCCGTCTTGCCCGGCTTGTACATCGGGACGCGGATCAGGGCGGAGCGGTTGTTGTGGCCCCAGCAGATGTACGAGGGGGCCTCGCCGCCCGCGCCGGCGCTGCGGGAGGAGCCGCCCCAGATGCGCTTGTAGGAGTTGACCCACTGGTTGGTGACCGCTGCCGTCTCGGCGGCGTGCTTCAGCAGGCCCGCGATGAAGGAGCGGCCGACCTTGGAGAGCTGGTACTCGGCGCCCGACTCGTAGAAGGCGTTGCGGTCGCCCTCGAAGAGGGAGAGGTGGGTGTGCATGCCCGAGCCCGGGTATTCCGAGAAGGGCTTCGGCATGAAGGTGGCCTGGACGCCCTGTTCGAGGGCGACCTGCTTCATGACCAGGCGGAAGGTCATGATGTTGTCGGCCGTGGAGAGGGCGTCGGCGTAGCGGAGGTCGATCTCCTGCTGGCCGGGGGCGCCCTCGTGGTGGCTGAACTCGACCGAGATGCCCATCGATTCGAGCATGGTGATCGCCTGGCGGCGGAAGTCCATGCCCACGTTCTGCGGGGTGTGGTCGAAGTAGCCGGAGTTGTCGGCCGGGACCGGGCGGGTGCCGTCCAGCGGCTTGTCCTTCAGCAGGAAGAACTCGATCTCCGGGTGGGTGTAGAAGGTGAAGCCCAGGTCGGAGGTCTTGGCCAGGATGCGCTTGAGGACATAGCGGGGGTCCGCGAAGGACGGGGAGCCGTCCGGCATCAGGATGTCGCAGAACATCCGGGCGGTCCCGGGGGCCTCGGCGCGCCACGGCAGTATCTGGAACGTGCTCGGGTCCGGCTTGGCGATCATGTCGGACTCGTAGACCCGTGCGAAGCCCTCGATCGCGGAGCCGTCGAAGCCGATCCCCTCGTCGAAGGCCTGCTCCAGCTCCGCGGGGGCGACCGCGACGGACTTCAGGAAGCCCAGTACGTCGGTGAACCACAGGCGCACGAAGCGGATGTCGCGCTCCTCAAGCGTCCGGAGGACGAATTCCTGCTGCTTGTCCATGCCTTCATCCTCGCAGTTCAGACGGCCTGTGCACCACCGCCTCGTGGGTCGGGGCACAGTCGGGCCGGCCCAGTATCGCCAGTGGTGGTTTCCGCCACATTACGCACCCGGGAAAGCTCGCGGCACCCCCGCACTGACCTCGGAGCGGTCATGAGCATTACCATCTGCGGCCATGGGGGGCCTGCAGTACGTGCAGCCGGGGCGTCGGGGACGTCCCGGGCTTCGGCGTGTCCTCCTGACGGTGGCCTTCGGGGCGCTGGTCGGGGTGCTGACCGGCGCGCTGTTCCTGTGCGCTTCCCGGTCGGGCGAGTCGCCCGTGTCGCAGGGAAGCGCCCGGGCAGGCTCGCAGGCCGGGCCGCGGGCGCACGGCTCGGCGCACGGCGCGGCGCACGCCGTCTGCGTGTCCCCGTACGACCTGCCCGGCTGCTCGTCCCTCGCGCACGTGACCCCGGGTGTCCTGCCCGTACCGCCGCCCGCCGTGACCGTGCCGGGCGGCGAGCCGCCGCCCGCCGCCGAGGCCTCCGGGCCGGGCCGGATCCGGCCGCCCGGGCCGCTCGCACGCGCCCCCGACCTGCATGCCCTCCAAGTGCTGCGGACCTGACGGGTCCGGTTTTGCGTTCCACCCACCCCCCTCAGCAGAAGGAACCAGGGCACATGGCCAGCAAGTCCGGCAGGACCCAGCAGAACACCGACCCGCACTCCCGTCAGGCGCGCATAGCCGAGATGCGCCGCGCCGAAAAGAGTCGGGAGCGGCGCAACAAGGCCGTCGCGATCACGATCTCGACGGTCATCGTCGCCGGTCTGGTCGGTTTCGGCGCCTGGGTGCTGATCGACCAGAAGCAGACCGAGCAGCGCAAGAAGGAGGCCGCGGAGCAGATCCGCAAGGAGGCCGAGGAGGTCCGCAAGAAGCCCGTCGAGGGCGAGCAGCTCTGGGACGCGAAGAACCTGGGCCGCAACCACGTCGAGACCCCGGTGAAGTACGAGATGAATCCCCCGGTCGGCGGTGACCACCACCCCCGGTGGATGAACTGCAACGGCGACGTCTACAAGAACCCGCTGCCCGAGGTGAACGCCGTGCACTCGCTGGAGCACGGGGCCGTCTGGGTCACGTACAACGAGAAGGCCGCCAAGGCCGACGTGGACAAGCTGGCCGCGACCGTCGGCAAGACCCCGTACACGCTGATGAGCCCGATCAAGGAGCAGACCGGGGCGATCATGCTCAGCGCGTGGGGCAAGCAGCTGACCGTGGAGACGGCGGACGACCCGCGGGTGAAGCAGTTCTTCACCAAGTACGTGCAGGGCGAGCAGACCCCCGAACCCGGCGCCGCCTGCACGAGCGGGCTGACCGCCAAGTGACCGGCCGTACGCCCCGTACGTACTGGGTCGCGGGCACGGCCGTGCTGCTGGCGCTGCTGTTCGCGGCGGCGGCCACGGTCGCCGCCGCGAACGGCGATCCCGGTGCGGCACGCCCTCCGTCCGCCCCCGCCACTCCGGGTCTCCACTCCCCGGACGCCGGCTTCGCCCGGGACATGGCGGTGCATCACCAGCAGGCGGTGGAGATGTCCTTCATCGTGCGGGACCGCACCGGGGACGAGGCGGTACGCACCCTCGCCTTCGACATCGCCAACACCCAGGCCAACCAGCGGGGCATGCTGCTCGGCTGGCTGGACCTGTGGGGACTGCCGAAGGTGGTGGCCGACGAGCCCCCGATGTCGTGGATGGGGACTTCCGGAGGCCACGGAGACCATGCGGGCCACGGCGCCGCCAAGCCCGGCGCGCTGATGCCCGGCATGGCCACCAAGGAGGAGCTGGAGCAGCTGGGAGCCGCCTCCGGGCGGGACGCCGAGGTGCTCTTCCTCCAGCTGATGACCGACCACCACAAGGGCGGCGTCACGATGGCCGAGGGATGTGCGCAGCAGTGCGTGACCCCGGTCGAGCGGGCGCTGGCCCAGGGCATGGTCGACGCGCAGCGCTCGGAGCTCACCCTGATGGCGGACATGCTGGGGAAGCGCGGGGCTGCGCCGCGCGGGTGACGGGACACGCGCCGCGCGGGTGACGGGACACGCGCCGCGCGGGTGACGGGACACGCCCGTACGGTGGTGAGAGGGCGCCCTCTCACCCGTACGGGCGTGTGCTCCCGCGCGTGGAGTCGCACGACGAGCCCGGGGCGGGGGACGCCGAGGCGGGCGCAGCCGCGCCCCGCCGCTCGTACGGCGCTCAGGAGGTTGATGCGATGACCACCGCCGGAGAGATCATGCACAAGGGGGCCCAGTGGATCCCCGCCACCGAGACCCTGGACCGGGCCGCCCAGCTGATGAGTGAGCTCAATGTGGGCGCGCTGCCCATCAGCGACTCCGAGGAACGGCTCTGCGGGATCCTGACCGACCGCGACATCGTGGTCGGCTGCGTGGCCAAGGGCCGCGACCCGTCGAAGATCACGGCCGGTGACATGGCCCGGGGAACGCCGCGCTGGATCGACGCGGGCGCGGACGTCTCCGAGGTGCTGGAGGAGATGCAGAGCCACCAGATCCGCCGGTTGCCGGTGATCAGGAACAAGAAGCTGGTCGGCATGATCAGCGAGGCAGACCTGGCCAAGCACCTCTCCGAAGAGCAGATCGCGGGCTGGGCCGAGAAGGTCTACGCGAGGAGCTGACCGCCGGCGTTGCGGACCGCCCGGGCCACCTGGTCCGGGCGGTCGAGCATGACCAGGTGCCCGGCGGGCTCGGCGACCTCGAAACGGGCGCCCAGCACGTCGGCGAGGTCCGCCTGCCGGGCGAGCCAGCGCAGGTCGGAGCGCCCGTGGAGCCCCCCTACGGCGGAGCCGTGGGGGAACGGGCCGTCGTGACCG
Source organism: Streptomyces sp. NBC_00207 (assembly GCF_045160965.1). Lineage (NCBI taxonomy): Bacteria > Bacillati > Actinomycetota > Actinomycetes > Kitasatosporales > Streptomycetaceae > Streptomyces > Streptomyces sp. NBC_00207. Next base: position 3,228,863 of record NZ_CP130715.1, read on the forward strand.
GCGATGACGGTGGCGGGGGCGGTCAGCGGGTGCGTCCCGCGCAGGGCGAGCAGTTCGGCGGCCATGTCCGGGTAGCGGGAGTTCTCGAGCAGGGCTCCGCGCCAGACGCGGCCGGTGCGGTAGCAGCGGCGTACGAGGTCCCGTGCGGCCGGGTCGGGGCCGCCGGTGCGGGAGGCCCGTACGGTGGCGCGCCGGGCCAGTGGCCCCAGCGCGGCCGGCAGCCCGGCGGCGGTCACCGCCAGGCCGAGCGCACGGGCGACGCCGGTGCGCAGCGCGGCGGGCAGCACCGTACGGGGGTCCTCCTCCACGCTGCCGTCGAGGAGGACGAGGGCGGCGGTGCGCCGCGGGTAGAGGCGGGCGAAGGCCTCGGCGTGGAACGCGGCGATCGAGTGCCCGACGACGGTGACCGGGCCGGTGAAGCCCAGTACGTCCAGCAGGCCGGCGATCCGGTGGGCCTCCCCGGCGGTGGTCGGCGGCTCGGCGGCCGGGCCGCTGAGGCCGTGGCCGGGCCGGTCGAAGCGGACGACGGTGCGGCCGGAGGCGGCGAGCAGCCCGGCGACCGCGTCCCAGTCGAACCAGGCCATGGCGAGCCCGGCGCTGAGCACGCACACGGGACCCCGGCCCTCGACGACGACGTGCAGCGGCACCCCGTCCACGCGGACGAACCGGCCGGTGCCGCGCACGTACGGAGCCTCGTGCGGGTCCGCGTACCGGTCGTCGTACGGCTCCGCGTTCCGCGGCGGGCGCGGCGGCTCGGGCCGTGACTCGGGGTGTGGCCCGGGCGCCGTCACGTACGGCCTTCCTTGTGGACCGAGTAGGCGAGCAGGCCGAGCCAGAGCGCCACGAGCAGCACCTGGAGCCGCTGCCCGGCGCCGAGGGCCCAGGTCCCGCGCCCCGCGGTGAACATCGCGATGGCGGTCAGCGTCCACGCGGTGGCGAGGAGTTCGAGGGCGACGAGCGCGGGGCCGTAGCGGGCCAGCGGGGCGAACCAGCCGTAGCGGCGGGCGGCGACGGTCAGGGCCACCAGGCCGACGAGGGCGCCGGTCATGGCGAGGCTGCTGCTGACGGCATGGGCCCGGTGGGTGGCGGGGACCAGGCCGGCGGTCTCCAGGGCGGCGCATTCGGGGTCCACGGTGGGCGTGCAGCTCAGCGGCAGCCAGGCGTCGGCGGCGGTGGCCGCGCCGAAGAGGGTCACCCCGGCCCAGCCGACGACCGCCCAGAGGCGGCGCGACTCGGCGTGCTTCAGCAGCCGGGACAGGGCCAGCAGTCCGCCGGAGAAGGCGAGCAGCCCGGCGGTGAAGTCGGTGGCCCGGAAGAGGCCGCCGAGCGGCTGGTCCTGGGCGGCGAGCTCGCTGACGTACGTCTCGATGGGGTTGAGGCCCGTGGAGAGGACGACTTCGAGGACCCACGCGGTGTAGGCGGCGCCGGCGAGACCGATCAGGACGGCGACCGGCCAGGCGGTCCGCGGAGAGAGGCCATGTGGGGACATAGTGTGACTAATCCTAAGCAGACCCGGGGGTCGGTCCTATGATCGGATACCCACCCCGGGTAGGGTTCCGGCCATGACGCGCAGTGCCGAGCGAGCCGCCCCGGGGTCCCGGTTGCTGCTGCTCGCCGCCCTGCTGCTGGGCATCGTCACCATGCACACCCTCGGCCATCCGTCTGCCTCCCATGCCATGGAGGACGTGTCCGCGGCCCGCTCCGTTGCCTCGGCCGGGTCGCCCGGTCCCGCGGCGGACGGTGGCGCGCACCACACCCCGGCGCTCGCGCCGACGACGCCGGACCGGGAGCAGGAGCACCGGCCGGCCGTGGAACCGGCACACGAACCGGTCCCGGCCCCGGTGCCGGTCCCGGAAGCGGGCCTGGCAGCGGGCCTGGAGCCGGCGCAGGCCGCAGGGACGCAGGGGCCCGGTACCGGCATGGACCCCATGTCCGTCTGCTCCGCCGTGCTCGCGGGGCTCGTCCTGCTGTACCTCGGCGCCGGACCGGCCGGCTCCCGCGACACCGCGCCGCTCGGGGGCGCGGCCCGCATACCGGGCCGGTCCGGTGGCCCGGATCCGCCCTCGCCCCGTGAGCTCCTGACCCGGCTGGCGGTCCTGCGGGTATAGGCCCGGCCCCGGCCGTCGCCTCCGCATGCCCTTACGCCCGCATGCCCATACGTCCGTACGCCCGTACGTCCGTGCGCCCGCATGCCCTCGTGCCCGTACGCAGGGGCACCCGCACGCCCGCGGTGTCCCGCTCCCCGTACACCCGCATGCCCGTACGCCCGCGAGGCGGCGCCGAACCGCGCCCATGAATCCGTAACACCAGACCCACGAGGTGCTCCCATGCGCTCTCTTCCCACCCGTCGCGCCGTCCTCGGCGCATCCGCGGCCATCGCCGGCTCCGGACTGCTCGCCGCCTGCTCCGGCTCCTCCGGTTCCTCCGGCACGGACCACGGCTCCATGAACCACGGCGGTTCCGCCGCCGACGGCCCCGAGGGGTACGTGGACCCGGCCGGGCCCGAGGTCCGCGCCGCCGAGGCGGCCCGCAAGGCCACCGGCCCGCTCACCGAGGTCAAGGTCACCGCCACCGCCACCCCGCTCGACCTCGGCGCCGGGCGGACCGTCCGCTCCTGGGCTTACGGGGACAAGCTGCCGGGCCAGGAGATCCGGGCCACCGCCGGCGGCACCCTCTCCCTCACCCTGGCCAACAACCTTCCCGAGGCCACCTCCCTGCACTGGCACGGGCTCTCGCTGCGCAACGACATGGACGGGGTCCCCGGGCTGACCCAGCGGGACATCGCCCCGGGCGGATCCTTCACGTACAAGTTCGCCGTCGCGCAGCCCGGGACGTACTGGTTCCACCCGCACACCGGGGTCCAGCAGGACCGCGGCCTCTACGCCCCGCTCATCATCGAGGACCCGAAGGAACCCCTCTCCTACGACAAGGAGTGGGTGGTGGTCCTGGACGACTGGATCGACGGCGTGGACGGCGCCACCCCGGACGCCGTCCTCGCCGAACTCCGCAAGGGCATGAACGCAGACGGGGCCGGAGGCGGCGGGGGCCACGCCGGGCACGGCGCCCCGCCCGCCCCGGGTGCGAGCCGCCCCGGCGGCCGCTCCCACCTCCTCGTGGGCGCCGACAGCGACATCCTCGGCAAGGACGTGGGCGACGTCGCCTACCCCTACTACCTGATCAACGGCCGGGTGGCGGAGGACCCGTCGGTCTTCACCGCCCGCCCCGGGGACCGGATCCGACTGCGTATCATCAACGCCGGCGGGGACACTCCCTTCCGGATCGCCCTCGGCGGCCACGAGCTGACGGTCACCCACACCGACGGCTACCCGGTGGAGCACGTGAAGGCCAGTTCCCTGCTCCTGGGCATGGGCGAGCGGTACGACGTCCTGGTCACCGCCCAGGACGGGGTGTTCCCGCTCACCGCGCTGGCCGAGGGCAAGGGGCAGTCGGCGCTGGCGGTGCTGCGCACCGGGGCGGGTACGGCGCCCACGGCCGCGACCCGGCCGGCCGAACTGGACGTGCGGCCTCCGTCGGCGGACACGTTCAAGGCCGCCGGTACGGCCGTACTGGCCCCGCGCGAGCCGGACCGTACGGTGCAGATCCGCCTGACCGGCTCCATGACCCGGTACGACTGGGCCTTCGACGGCAAGCCGTACACACCGGACCAGCGGCACCCGGTGAAGGCGGGCGAGCGGGTCCGGCTCGAGTTCCGCAACGCGACCCCGATGTGGCACCCGCTGCACGTGCACGGCCACACCTTCGCGCTGGGCGGAGGGGCCGGCGGGGCGCGGAAGGACACCTCGGTCATCCTGCCGGGCGGCAGGCTGACGGCGGACTTCGACGCGGACAACCCCGGGCTGTGGATGGTCCATTGCCACAACGTCTACCACTCGGAGTCCGGAATGATGACGGTCCTGGGCTACCAGCTGTAGGCAGCGGCCGTACGGTCCCGGGCCCGGCTCCTTCGGCGGGCAGGCCCGGGCCCCGGTCCCGGCCCCCGCCCGGGCCCGGGCGGGAATTCGGAGGGGCGCGGGCCGTGGGCATGGCACCCTTGCGGTGATCACAGCAGCTGCGACGAAGGACGCCCCCGCCGGTATGAGCACCCCGCCGAACCCGCCCAGTACCCCCGCCGAACCCCCGACGGAGCCGGCGCGGACCCCGATACCCGAGACGGCCTCCATACCGGCGCCCGTGCAGCCGCTCTCGCTCGACAAGACCCCGGCCACGGCGGCCACCGAGGCTCCCGCGACCCCGCCCGCCGCCGGGGCGCCGGAGGCCACCGGGGCGCCGGCCGCCGCGGAATCCCCGGCTCCTGGCGAGGCCCCGGCCCCCGCCGAGGTCCCGGCAGCCCCTGCTCCCGAGACGATCGAGGCGCCCGCCGCCCCGGCAGCCCACGAGGCCCCGGCCGCCCCTGCGGGCTCTGCCGCCCCCGAAGCCCCGGCCGCCCCCGGCCCGTCGCAGTTCGCCCCGCCCGCGCCGTCGCCGTTCGCCACGCCCGCCCCCGGCGCCGCCTCGCCGTTCGCGACGCCCGCCCCCGGTTCCATACCGTCGCCGTTCGCCACGCCCGCGCCGGGCGCCCCGACCGCCCCCGGCATGCCCGGCGCCCCCGCCTGGGGCCAGCCCGCCTGGGGCGCGGGCCCGTACGGCGGTTACCCGCAGCAGCCGAAGCCGCCCACCAACGGCCTGGCCGTCGCCGCCGTGATCGTCGCCAGCTTCGGCGTCATGACCGCCGTCGTGCCCTTCTTCTTCTGGGCCGGCGCCCTGCTGGCCGTCGTCGCCACGGGCCTCGGCATCGGCGCCGTCGTCCGCGCCAACAACGGCGCCCCGAACAAGGCGATGGCCGTCGTCGGCACCGCCCTCGGCGTGCTCGGCCTCGCCGCCTCGATCGGCGGCTTCTTCATCACGGCCGCCTTCCTCGAGAACACCTCCGGTCGCGGTCGCCACGAGCAGGGCATCGGCATCGACGAGGACGACATGGACCTGGAGGGCCTCTACCCCAGCGGTGAGCCCTGGCCGTCCGCGTCCCGGTCGCCCTCGCAGGTCCCGGGCCTGACCAGCGCGCTGCCGTTCGGCGAGACCTTCACCTACCCGAACGGCGTCAAGGTGAGCCTGTCGGCGCCGACGAAGTACGAGCCGAAGGGCATCATCGCCCGCGAGCGGGTGAAGAACGCGATCCAGCTGACGGTCACGATCACCAACGGTTCGTCCTCGCCGCACGAGGTCATCTACGCGATGCCCAACGTCCGCGACGAGCAGGGCATGACCGCCGAGATGGTCTTCGACAGCGGCGGCTCCGGCAGCCGCGTTCCGAAGATGATCGAGGGGTCCATCCTGCCGGGCCAGTCCGCCAGCGGGATCGTGGCCTTCGAGGTCCCCGAAGGCACCAAGAGCATCACCGCGGACATCTCCGCGGGAACCCTGCTCGACGACGTGAAGTACGCCGGCCCGATCGGCTGACGAAGCAGTTCCCGCAAGGGAAAACAGGCGGGGCCCAGGACATCGCGTCAGAAAGACGATTAGACTGGGCCCCGTGCCTCAACTACGCCTCGCTCTGAATCAGATCGACTCGCACGTCGGCAACATCGCCGCCAACGCCGACTCGGTCGTGCACTGGACCCGGCACTCCGCCGAGCAGGGTGCCCACCTGGTGGCGTTCCCGGAGATGATGCTGACCGGGTACCCCGTCGAGGACCTCGCCCTGCGCGGCTCCTTCGTCGAGGCCTCCCGCGCCGCGCTGCGCGGGCTCGCGGAGCGGCTGGCGGCCGAGGGCCTCGGCGAACTGCCGGTCGTCGTCGGCTACCTCGACCGCACCGAGAAGGCCGTCCCCCGGCTCGGCAAGCCGGCCGGCTCCCCCGAGAACGCGGCGGCCGTGCTGCACCGCGGGCAGGTCGTCCTGCGCTTCGCCAAGCACCACCTGCCCAACTACGGGGTGTTCGACGAGTTCCGGTACTTCGTGCCGGGCGACACCCAGCCCGTGATCCGGGTGCACGGCGTCGACGTGGCCCTGGCCATCTGCGAGGACCTCTGGCAGGAGGGCGGCCGGGTCCCGGCCACCCGCTCCGCCGGGGCCGGACTGCTGATCTCCGTCAACGCCTCACCGTACGAGCGCAACAAGGACGACCTGCGCCTCGAACTCGTCCAGAAGCGGGCCCAGGAGGCCGGCTGCACCCTCGCCTATCTGGCGATGATCGGCGGCCAGGACGAGCTGGTCTTCGACGGCGACTCGATCGTCGTCGACGCCGACGGCGAGGTCATCGCCCGCGCCCCGCAGTTCTCCGAGGGCTGCGTCCTGGTCGACCTCGACCTGCCCGCCGCGCGCGCCGACGCCCCCGAGGGCGTGGTGGACGACGGGCTGCGCATCGACCGCGTGATCCTGTCCGAAGAGCCGGTGGAGCCGTACGAGGCCGTGGTCACCGGCGGTTACGCAGACCGCCTCGACGACGACGAGGAGGTCTACGACGCGCTGGTCGTGGGCCTGCGCGCGTACGTGAAGAAGAACGGGTTCCGCTCCGTCCTGGTCGGGCTCTCCGGAGGCATCGACTCCGCCCTCGTCGCCGCCATCGCCTGCGACGCGATCGGCGCGCAGAACGTGTACGGCATCTCGATGCCGTCGAAGTACTCCTCGGACCATTCCAAGGGGGACGCGGCCGACCTGGCCGAGCGGACCGGCCTGAACTTCCGGACCGTGCCGATCGAGCCGATGTTCGACGCGTACATGGGCTCGCTGGGCCTCACCGGCCTGGCCGAGGAGAACCTGCAGTCCCGGCTGCGCGGCACCATGCTGATGGCGGTCTCCAACCAGGAGGGCCACATCGTGCTGGCCCCGGGCAACAAGTCGGAGCTGGCCGTCGGCTACTCCACGCTCTACGGGGACTCGGTGGGCGCTTACGGCCCGATCAAGGACGTCTACAAGACGGACGTCTTCCGGCTCGCGCAGTACCGCAACCGGGCCGCCGCCGAACGCGGCGAGACCCCGCCGATCCCGGAGAACTCCATCGTGAAGCCGCCGAGCGCCGAACTGCGCCCGGGCCAGGTGGACACCGACTCGCTGCCGGACTACCCGGTGCTCGACGCGATCCTGGCCCTGTACGTGGACCGCGACCAGGGCATGGAGGCGATCGTGGAGGCCGGCTTCGGCCGTGAGCTGGTGGCCCGGACCCTGCGGATGGTGGACACGGCGGAGTACAAGCGCCGCCAGTACCCGCCGGGCACGAAGATCTCCGCGAAGGGCTTCGGCAAGGACCGCCGGCTGCCGATCACGAACGGCTGGCGCGAGCAGGCGTAGCCACCGCGCGCGGCTGCCGGGCCCGGAGGCCGGGCCCGGCAGCCGTGTGCGTCAGCCGTGTGCGTCAGCCGTGTGCGTCAGCCGTGTGCGTCAGCCGTGTGCGTCAGGGCTTGACCGTGACCCGGGCGGCGACCGGAAGGTGGTCGCTGCCCGTGCGCGGCAGGGTCCACGAGGCCTCCGGCCGGATCCCGCGGACCATGATCTGGTCGATCCTGGCCATCGGGAACTGCGCCGGCCAGCTGAAGCCGAAGCCGTCGCCCGCCGCACCCTGGGTGGAGCGCATCTGCGAGGTCACCTCGGACAGGGCGCGGTCGTTCATGGTGCCGTTGAGGTCGCCGAGCAGGATGACCTTCTTCAGCGGTTCGGCGGCGAGCGCGGCGCCCAGCGCGTCGGCGCTGTCGTCGCGCTGGTTCGCGGTGAAGCCGGCGTTCAGCTTGACCCGGACCGAGGGGAGGTGGGCGACGAAGGCCGCGACCTTGCCGTGCGGGGTGTCGACGGTGGCGCGCATGGCCCGGGTCCAGCCCATCCTGATGTCGACGGGCGCGCTCGCGCTCAGCGGGTACTTGCTCCACACGCCGACCGTGCCCTCGACCGAGTGGTACTTGTACGTGCCCGCCAGGGCCTTCTCGTAGACGGGGACCGCGCTCCCCTTGAGCTCGGTGAGGGCCAGGATGTCGGCCCCGGACCTGGCGACCGATTCGGCGGTGCCGCCCGGGTCGGGGTTGTCGGCGTCGACGTTGTGGGTGGCGACCACGAGGTTGCCGCCGGAGCCGGACTTGTCGGTGACCAGGCCGCCGAAGAGGTTCACCCAGACCGCGCCGGTCAGCACGAGGGCGATGAGCGCGGTCGCGGACTTGCGGAAGACGGCTCCGGCCAGCAGGACCGGGACGGCCAGACCCAGCCAGGGCAGGAAGGTCTCGGTGAGGCTGCCGAGGTTGCCCACGTCGTTGGGCAGCTCCGCGTGGAAGATCATCACCAGCGAGATCAGTACGGAGACCGCGGCGAGCACCCATCCCCGCCGCCAGATCCCGGGGTCCTTGCGCAGTTCGGCCAGCCGGCGCCGGAAGCGGGATCCGGAGGGCTCGGGCTCCGAGCCGCCGTTCCCCGATTCCGTCATGTACGCCTGTGCCATGCCACTGCCCTCGCTGCCGTGCTCGCGCTCCGTCCCCGCCCCTTGACCCTAGGCGATGCACGAAGCCTTCCGTGTCGTACGTCACGACCGCCCGTCACGGTCGTACGTCCGGGAGGACGAACGGCCGTGCGCACGGGGTTCCGGTTGTCACGAAACGCGCACATTGGATCCTTCGGGGCGGTGTGCTCCCCGCACTACTTCCGCCTTCGGCCCCGCGGATGCCACCATGGTGGGTGAGTCCGGGGACGCCGTGAGGGCGCCTCGAGATGACACAAGGAGCAGTTGCAATGACGCATGCCGTTTCGCCTGCCCGCGAACCCGCAGCAGCAGCTTCGTCGGGCCCCCCGACCCTGTACGGAGGCACGGGCACCCGGCGCATCACCGTCCGCGATCTGACCCTCGCCAAGGAACGCGGCGAGAAGTGGCCCATGCTCACCGCATACGACGCGATGACCGCGTCCGTCTTCGACGAGTCCGGCATCCCGGTCATCCTCGTCGGCGACTCCATGGGCAATTGCCACCTCGGCTACGACTCCACCGTCCCGGTGACGATGGACCAGATGGCCATGCTCTCCGCGGCCGTCGTACGGGGCACGAGCCGCGCCCTGGTCATCGGCGACATGCCGTTCGGCTCGTACCAGGAAGGCGCCGTGCAGGCGCTGCGCAGCGCCACCCGTCTCGTGAAGGAGGCCGGGGTCGGAGCGGTGAAGCTGGAGGGCGGCGAGCGCTCGCTGGCCCAGACCGAGCTGATCGTGCAGTCCGGCATCCCCGTCATGTCCCACCTGGGCCTGACCCCGCAGTCCGTCAACGCGATGGGCTACCGGGTGCAGGGCCGCGGCGACGAGGCCGCGCACCAGCTGCTGCGCGACGCGAAGGCGGCGCAGGACGCGGGCGCGTTCGCGGTGGTGCTGGAGCTCGTCCCGGCCGAGCTGGCCGCCGAGGTGACCCGGTCCCTGCACATCCCGACGGTCGGCATCGGCGCCGGCTCGGAGTGCGACGCGCAGGTGCTGGTGTGGACCGACATGATGGGCCTGACCGGCGGGAAGCTGCCGCGGTTCGTGAAGCAGTACGCGAACCTGCGGGCGACCATGGGCGACGCGGCGAAGGCCTTCGCCGCGGACGTGGTCGGCGGAACGTTCCCGCAGGAAGAGCACGCCTTCCACTGATGAGGTGAACGGCCGCTCCGGCGGCCCCGCGACAGCCCGCCGACCGTGTGTCGGCGGGCTGTCGTATGCCTGTCGTACGTTTGTCGGTCGACTGTCGGTGCTTTGTCAGTGGCGGCTGCTCCCATAGGGGCATGACGCGAAACGACAACAAGCCCAACGCCGTGGAGGTACGGGGGCTGGTCAAGCACTACGGCGAGACCAAAGCCCTCGACGGTGTCGACCTGGATGTCCGGGAGGGCACGGTCCTCGGGGTCCTCGGCCCCAACGGCGCCGGCAAGACGACGCTGGTCCGCTGCCTCTCCACCCTGATCACCCCCGACGCCGGCACGGCCGTCGTCGCCGGGTTCGACGTGGTCCGCCAGCCGCGGCAGCTGCGCCGCACCATCGGCCTCACCGGCCAGTACGCCTCGGTCGACGAGAAGCTCTCCGGCTGGGAGAACCTCTACATGATCGGGCGGCTGCTCGACCTGTCCCGCAAGGACGCCCGCCTCCGCGCGGACGAGATGCTGGAGCGGTTCTCCCTGACCGAGGCGGCCAAGAAGGCCGCCATGAACTACTCCGGCGGCATGCGCCGCCGGCTCGACCTCGCCGCCTCCCTGATCGGCAACCCGGCCGTGCTCTACCTGGACGAGCCGACCACCGGTCTCGACCCCCGCACCCGCAACGAGGTGTGGGACGAGGTCCAGCGGCTGGTCGCCGAGGGCGCCACCGTGCTGCTCACCACCCAGTACATGGAGGAGGCCGAGCAGCTCGCCAGCGAGCTGACGGTCATCGACCGCGGCAAGGTCATCGCCAACGGCAAGGTCGACGAGCTGAAGGCGCGCGTCGGCGGCCGCACCCTGAAGATCCGCCCCGTGGCCTCCGCCGACCTGCCGGGCATGGCCCGCGCGCTGGCCGAGGCGGGACTGGACGGCGTGGCCGGCACCCAGGCCGTGCCGGACGAGGGCGTCCTGCTGGTCCCGATCCTGAGCGACGAGCAGCTGACCGCCGTGGTCGGCCTGCTGGCCGCCCGCGGGTACGCGATCGCCGACCTCGGCACCTACCTGCCCAGCCTCGACGAGGTGTTCCTGGCCATCACCGGCCAGAAGCCGGCCTCCGTCGAGGACTCCGTCCCCACCGAGAAGACCGAGGAGGTCGCGGCATGAGCACCGTAACCACGACGAAGACCGCTCCCACCGCGCCCGGTCCGGCCCCGGTGGACGGCCCGTCCGGCGAAGGCCGGATCGGACTGCGCGCCAACCTGCGGCACATCGGAGCACTCGTGCGCCGCAACGCCCTGCAGATCAAGCAGGACCCCGAGTCGATGTTCGACGTCCTGTTCATGCCGATCATCTTCACGCTGCTGTTCGTGTTCGTCTTCGGCGGCGCCGTCTCCGGCAAGGGCAACCAGAGCCAGTACGTCAGCTACCTGGTCCCGGGCCTCATGGCCATGATGGGCATGAACATCGCCATGGCGGTGGGCACCGGGGTCAACGACGACTTCAAGAAGGGCGTGATGGACCGCTTCCGGTCCATGCCGATCGCCCGGTCGTCCGTACTCCTCGCCAAGATCGTCGTCGAGATCGGCCGGATGCTCGTCGCCATCACGATCCTGCTGGGCATGGGCTTCATCCTGGGCCTGTCGATCAAGGGCTCGATCGTGGACCTGTTCCTGGCCATCGGCCTGTCGGTCGTCTTCGGCGCCTCGCTGATGTGGATCTTCATACTGCTGGGTCTCACCCTGAGCTCCGCGCAGGCCGTCCAGGGCATGGCCATGATGGTCCTGATGCCGCTCCAGTTCGGCAGCTCCATCTTCGCCATGCCGTCCACGATGCCGGGCTGGCTGCAGACCTTCACGGACTACAACCCGCTGTCGAACCTGGCCGACGCGGCCCGGGCCCTGATCAACGGAACACCGGTGGGCGACTCGGTGTGGATGACCCTGGCCTGGTCGGTCGCCATCACCGCGGTCACCATGCCGCTCGCGGTACGGAAGTTCCGCCAGAAGACCTGACCCGCGGACCGATCCGTTCGGATCGCGTCCCGGACGGACACCGGCCGGGGGCCGGGTCAGATGAGGGCGGTGGCCTCCTCCATGGTGAGGCCGCCGCCTTCGGCGTACGCCTTCTCGAAGGCCGCGCCGCCGAGCGCCGCCCGCGCCAGCTCCTCGACGCGGGCGGCGTCCTCGCGTTCCGTGGTGATCGGGAAGTGCCCGGGCGGCAGGTGGGTCCGGTAGGCACCGAACAGCCGGGCGGCGTCGTACGCGCGCCGCGGGCCGCCGAGCGAGACGAGGGAGACGGCCCCCGTCAGCAGGTACACGGCGGGCAGCTGCGGGGCGACCATCATCACGAGCGGGTCCCGGACCCTGTTCGTGGCCTCGCGGATCCGCACCAGCGCTTCCTCGTACTCGCCCTCCTGGTTGTCCAGCCAGGCCGTCGTGGCGAGGAGGAACACGTCGAAGACGGCGTACGCACCGAGCGCGAAGTCCTCGCGCAGCGCCTCGATCTGGGCCCGGGCCTCGGAGATCCGGCCGGTGCGGCCGAGGAGGCCCGCGAGGAACATCCGGGCGGCGGGCATGGCCTCGTTGCCGTACCCCTGCCACCGTGCCGTGATCTCGGTGAGGATCGCCTCGGCCTCCTCGGCCTCCCCGTTCTCGACCAGCGTCCCGGCCATCCGTACGCGCAACACCGTCACCTGGGCGTTGGCGCCCAGGCGTTCGGCGTGCTCGATCGCGGCCCGGAAGTCCTCGGCGGCCAGCGCGTACATGCCGCGCTTCTCCCGGGACTCGGCGCGCGCGGACAGCGCCTCGGCGCAGCCCCAGTCGTCGCCGAGCTCGCGGAAGAGGGCCAGGCTCTCCTCGGCGTCGCGGGCGGCGTCGCCGGCCCAGTCCGCCCGGTTGGCGAGGATGTTGGCCCGGAGCTGCAGGGCGGACGCGAGCTCCCAGCGGAAGCCGAAGGCGCGGGCGGTCTCGACGGTCTCGTCCACGACGCGCTGCAGCATCCCGGGGTCGCCCGCGATCATGACGGCGTAGATCCAGAGGGAGGAAGGGGACCGGCAGGTCTGCGGCAGCCCGGGCCGGTAGGCGGCGAGCACGCCGTCGATCTGGGTACGGACCTCGGGGGTGTCCCAGGTGTCGCTGTTCTGGTCGCGGGCGGCCAGCCGGATCAGCTGGATGCCGCGCCAGGCCTCGGTGAGCAGTTCGCCGGTGTACGGCGGGGGCGTGTCGACGATGCGCTCGTGGACGGGCTCGGCGGGGACGGTGGGCGCCGCGAAGGGGTTGGGGCCGAGCGCGGCGGCCGCCTCGGACCAGTGCCGGGACTCGGTGGCCAGGTCGTGCATGTGCCAGTACCAGCCCAGGGAGTGGACGAGGCACAGCACTTCGCCGGCGTCGCGGGCGGCGACCGCGCGGCGCAGGGCGGTACGGATGTTCTCGTACTCGGTGACGAGCCGCTCGGTGGCGGCCCGCTGGCCGTGCCCGCGGAGCAGGGGCTCGTTGGCGCGGGCCAGTTCGCGGTAGTGGACGAGGTGGCGGCGCTCGGTGTGCTCGCGGTCGCCCTCGGCGGCGGCGAGGCGCTCGGCGGCGTACTCGGCGACGGTCTCCAAGAGGCGGTAGCGCATGCCGGAGCCGTCGCGGCCGGGGGCGGCGACGACGAGGGATTTGTCGACGAGGGAGCCGAGGACGTCGGCGGTGTCGTAGGAGGGGTCGGCGCAGACGTCCTCGGCGGCGGCGAGGTCGCAGCCGCCGGCGAAGACGGACAGACGGCGCAGGACGGTGCGTTCGGGCACGTCGAGGAGGTCCCACGACCAGTCCACGACCGCACGCAGGGTCTGCTGCCGGGGCAGCACGGTACGGGCACCGCTGGTCAGCAGCCGGAAACGGTCGTCGAGCCGGTCGGCGATCTGGCGCGGGGTCAGCAGCCGCAACCGGGCGGCGGCCAGCTCGATGGCCAGCGGCAGACCGTCCAGACGCCGGCAGATCTCCGCCGCCGCAGCCGGATCGTCATCCGTACGGAAACCCGGCCGGGCCGCAGCCCCACGGTCACCGAGCAGCCGCAGCGCCACGGGATCGGGCAGCGGCTCCACCGGACGCAGCGACTCCCCCGGAACCCCCAACGGCTCACGGCTCGTCGCCAGGATCTGCACACCCGGACAGCGCGCCAGGAGCTCCTCCGCCAACTCCGCGGCGGCACCGATGACGTGCTCGCAGTTGTCGAGCAGCAGCAGGAGCCGCTGGCGTGCGCAGTGCTCGGCGAGCCGGTCCAGCGGGGCGTCGCCGGTCCGGTCGGTCAGGGCCCGCAGCTCCTCGGCGGCGGCGCCGCGCAGCTTGGTCTCCCGGGCCCCGAGTGCGGCGAGCGCGGCCTCGGCGACGTCCTCCGGGTCGTCCACGGGGGCCAGCTCGACGAACCACACCCCGTCGGGCCATCCGCCGCGCGCGTCGTGCGCTTCGGCGGCCTCCTGCGAGAGCCGCGTCTTGCCGGCCCCGCCGGGCCCGAGGAGCGTGACGAGCCGCGCCCGCGCGAGATCGTCCCCGATGGCCCGGATGTCGTCCTCACGGCCGACGAAGGTGGTGAGCCGGGCCCGCAGATTCCCACTGCCCCGTCCGCCCTGCCGGGCCGCCTCGGGCGCCGACGGCGGGTACGGGCCCGACCGGGAGCCGGCGGACCCCGCGGCGTAGGCGGTGGCGCCCTGGCCCGGCTGCGCCGGATGCCCGCCCGGGGCCGAGTCGGGGGCGCCCGGCCGCCATCCCTCGCGGGGGGCGGCGCCGGGCGGGGTGGCCGGTGCCGAGCCCCGGCCGGACGGCCCGGGTCCGGTCGGCGCGCCGACGCCAGAGCCCTGCTCGGGCCGTATCGGGTGCGCGGCGCCGCCGGTGTCGGCCGGGTAGGGGGCGGGCTCGGGGCGACGGGGCGCCGAGGGGGTGAGGAGTTCGGTGTGCAGGGTGCGCAGGGCGGGGCCCGGGTCCGTGCCGAGCCGGGCCGCCAGGTCCCGGCGTACGGCGTCGTACGCGGCCAGCGCCTCCGCCGGGCGGCCCGCGTCGCGCAGCGCCCGGATGCGCAGGGCCTGCAGCGGCTCGTCCAGCGGCTGCTGCGCGCACAGCGCGGTCAGTTCCGGCAGGGCCCGCTCGGCCCCGCCCAGGGCCAGGGCCGCCGCGAGCCGGCCCCGGCGCGCGTCCATCCGTACGGCCTCCCAGCGCGCGGACTCCGCGCCCGGGTCCGGCAGGTCGGCGAGGGCGGGCCCGCGCCACAGGGCGAGGGCCTCCTCGTAGCGGGCGGCGGCCTCGGCCGGGTCCCGCGTCTCGGCCGCGGACCGGGCGAGGCGCTCGAAGCGGTACAGGTCGACGTCCTCGCGTTCGGCGGCGAGCTGGTAGCCGCCCTCCGCGGAGCGCACGGCCGCGTGCCCGAGGGCCCGCCGCAGCCGGGCGACCAGCGCCTGCAGGGCGGCCACCGCGTCGGCCGGCGGGTCACCGTCCCACACCTCGGCGACCAGCAGCGCGGCCGGCACCACCCGCCCCGGCCGCAGCGCGAGCGCGGTCAGGAGCGCCCGCAGGCGCGCTCCGCCGACGGCGACGGGGGTCCCGTCGTCGTGGATGGCCTGGGCGGTGCCGAGAATTGCGTAACGCACCGGCCCATTGTCCCCGCACCCCGCCCCGGCCCCGAACCGTTTTCGCTCCGGAGGCCGGGATAGGTTTCCGGGCATGGGTCATCAGGGCAGCCGCGGCGAGCGGCGGATCAGTTCGGTATTCATCGGCATCTTCGCCGTCATGGCCGTCACGGGCTGGGCGGTGTGGACGGGGTACTCGACGAGCACCGGGCTCGCGGTGTTCCTCTTCGTGACGTCGGCGTGGGTCGTCTCCCTCTGCCTGCACGAGTACGCGCACGCCCGCACGGCCCTGCACGGCGGCGACCTCTCGGTGGGCTCCAAGGGCTACCTGACGCTGAATCCGCTGAAGTACACGCACGCGCTGCTCAGCATCGTGCTGCCGGTGCTGTTCGTGATCCTGGGCGGTCTGGGCCTGCCCGGCGGCGCCGTCTACATCGAGCGCGGCCGGATCCGGGGGCGCTGGAAGCACAGCCTCATCTCGGCGGCGGGCCCGCTGACCAACGTGGCGTTCGCCGTCGTCTGCACGGCGCCGTTCTGGCTGGACGCCCTCGACGGGGTGCCGATGCCCTTCCGGTACGCGCTCGCCTTCCTGGCCCTGCTCCAGGTCTCGGCCGCGATCCTGAACTTCCTGCCGGTACCGGGCCTCGACGGCTACGGCGTCATCGAACCCTGGCTGTCGTACCGGGTGCGCCGCGAGGTGGAGCCGCTGGCGCCGTTCGGCCTGATCGCCGTCTTCGCCCTGCTGTGGATCCCGGAGGTCAACGTCTTCTTCTTCGGCGTGGTGCGCGATCTGCTGTCCGCACTGGGCGTGTCGGACCTGGAGACGGACTGCGGCCACGCCCTCTACCGCTTCTGGCAGGACGCCGGCAGCTTCTGCGAGGCCCCCTGACGCGGCCCCGCCCGGCGGCCTACGAGGTCCGCGCGGCCTTCTCGGCCTTCGCCTTGCGCAGGTAGTACCAGGCCAGGTTGGACGTGAGCCCCGCGAGCAGCACCCACACGATCCCGAGGAAGCTGCCCTCGACGAAGGCGACGACGGCCGCGGCCACCGCAAGGACGCAGACGACAACGGCGAAGACGGCAAGGCGGGGCATGGGAAGAGCTCCTCGGGAACACTGAACGGGGTCGAGCCCCTCCAGTGTCCCCCATGCCCCGCAGTGCTGCCGTAAGGACGGAGCCGAACCGCGGTCGTCCCATTTCCCCCTTTGCCTGATCTGCTGCGCTGCTCGGCGCTACGGTTCGCCGGTGACGCGCCGTATCGGGGGCGCGACAGAGCGAACATCCCGGCCCGCTCCGCCCGCGACGGACGACGCCGGCGAGTGGGGGGAAGACATGCAGGAGATCCCAAAGGGCGCGAACGTCAGCCTGACCGCCCTCAGCGAGGACGCCGGTTCGGTCGTCGTGAGTCTGGGCTGGACCAGCACCTCCGGAGCCGGCGATGCCGACGTCTCCGTACTGCTCCTGGACGAGAACGGCAAGGTCCGCGGAGAGAACGACTTCTACTTCTACAACAACCCCGCGGCCGCCGACGGAAGCGTGCAGCTCCTCGGAAAGACGCCCACCGACAGCGGGGACGAAGACCGCATCAGCGTGGACCTGACCGCCGTTCCGGAGGACGTCACGCGGATCGTGGTGGCGGCCAGTCAGTACGGTGGCGCCCGCTTCGGGGACCTCGACGACCTGCGGATGACGGTCGCGGACCGGGCCGGCGAACCACTCGTCGGATTCTCGATCGAGGGCGCGAGCGTGGAGACGGCCTTCATCTTCGGTGAGCTCTACCGTCGGGGCGAGGAGTGGAAGTTCCGGGCCGTGGGGCAGGGGTACGAGACGGGCCTCGCCGGGCTGGCCACCGACTTCGGCATCGCCGTCACCGAGGAGGCCGACGAACCGCCGGCGTCCGAGGCGGCAGGGGAGCCCGGTGGTCCCGGTGAGCCGGGCACTCCCGGAACGGCGGAAGCGCCCGCGCCCGGCGCACCCGTCCCACCCGTCGCACCCGCCGATCGCACTGCTCCCGGCCCCGCCGCCCCCGCCGCGGAACCGGGACCCGCGGCAGCCGCCGTGCCGGCCCAGTCGCGCGGTCGCAGTCCGCGCACGACGAGGAAGAAGGTCACCCTGCCCAAGGTGGCCAAGAACTCCCTCGCCGAGAACGACTCCTGGCCGACGGCGCGGCTGTTCCCGGTGCCCTCCCTCAAGAGCGACAAGGAGCGCGAAGTACGCGCGACCTCGGTCCTGCTGTCGGTGATGGCCCAGGTCCCCGAACTGGGGCGCCGCCTCACCGCCGCGTTCGGTGCCCCGGCCGGCCGCATGCAGACCTTCACCGAGGTGTCCCTGCCCCACGGCGACTCCCCGAAGCGGCCCGACGGTGTGATCCGGGTGGAACGCGCGGGCAGGCTGTGGACGGCGCTCGTGGAGACGAAGACGAACGGCAACCCGCTCAAGGCCGAGCAGGTCCAGCAGTACATGGACATCGCCGCGCGCCGCGGCTACGAGGCGGTGATCACGCTGTCCAACGACGTGGCCCTCGAAGGGGCGGCCATGGTCGACGTCAAGATCGACGGACGGCGCAAGCACAAGGTCAGCCTGTGGCACCTGTCGTGGGCGGAGGTGGCGCACCAGGCCCAGATGCTGATCCGCCACGAGGGCGTCGGCAACGCCGCCCACGCGTGGCTACTCCAGGAGCTCCTGGAGTACCTGCAGCACGAGAACTCCGGGTGCCACGGGTTCCAGAACATGGGACCGGCCTGGGTGCCGGTGCGCAACGGCATCGAGGACGAGACCATCGACCCCGCCGACGCCCGCGCCGTCGACGTCGTGGAGAGCTGGGAGCGGCTCATCCGGCAGGTCTGCCTGCGCCTCGGTGGGGAACTCGGGCAGAAGGCCCTGCCGGTGCAGCGCGCCCGGCGCGGCAGCGATCCACGGGCCCGGCGGGTCACGGCGGCCGGGAGGCTGTGCACGGAGGGGCGGCTCTCCGCGGAACTGCGTGTCGACGGGACCAGCTCCGTCATCGCGGTCATCGCCGATCTGCGGACGGGGAAGGTCCGCACGTCCGTCGACATTCCGGCTCCGGAGGCGGCGTATCCGCTGGCCACGGTGAAGCGGCTGATGCGGCTGCTCTCCGATGCACCGGCGGATCTGCACGTTCAGAGCCTCGTCGAGGGTGAGAACGGGCCGCGCGGCACCCTGGAGCGCCTGCGGCCCGAACCGGGTGATCTGCTGCCCAGGGACGGGGCCCCGCTCAGCGGGTTCCGGCTGTCGCTGATCAAGGGGATGGGCAACAGCCGGGGCAATACCGAGTCCGGCTTCATCCGCAGTGTGGACGGTGCCGTCGACCGCTTCTACCGGGGTGTGGTGGCCCAGCTCGGCGCCGTCGAAGCGCGCCCCGGCCGACGGGGCTGAGCGCGGGGCATGCCCGGCGGTCCGGCCGACGAGGACCGCTCCGCCGTGCATGCCCCGGCAACGGGCGTCCGTGCCCGTGGGAATTCGCGGCTCAGACGTCCGTGATGCGCAGGCCCGCGTGGGCCTTGTAGCGGCGGTTGGTGGAGATGAGGTTGGCGACCAGGGATTCGACCTGGTGGGCGTTGCGCAGGCGGCCCGCGAAGACTCCGCGCATGCCGGGGATGCGGGCGGCGAGGGCCTGGACGATGTCCGTGTCGGCGCGGGCCTCGCCGAGGACCATCACGTCGGTGTCGATCTCGTCGATCGACTCGTCCTGGAGCAGGACGGCCGAGAGGTGGTGGAAGGCTGCCGTGACGCGGGAGTCGGGGAGCAGGGCGGCGGCCTGCTGGGCGGCGCTGCCCTCTTCGACCTGGAGGGCGTAGGCGCCCTGCTTGTCGAAGCCCAGCGGGTTGACGCAGTCCACGACGAGCTTGCCCGCGAGGTCCTCGCGCAGGGCTTCGAGGGTCTTCGCGTGGCCCTCCCACGGCACTGCGATGATCACGATGTCGCTGCGGCGCGCGCACTCGGCGTTGTCCGCGCCCTCCACGCCGAGGCCCAGTTCGTCGGCGGCGGTCCGGGCCCGGTCGGCGGCACGGGAGCCGATGATCACCTTCTGGCCGGCCCTGGCGAGGCGGTAAGCGAGGCCCCGGCCCTGGTCGCCGGTGCCGCCGAGGACGCCGACGACGAGGCCGGACACGTCCGGCAGCTCCCACGGGTCCTTGACCGGCGGCTTCTGCGTGCTGTCTGAGGAAGTCATGGGGGCGAGGGTACTGCCGGGTAGGCCACAGTCGAAGGGGAGGGAAGGATCCCGTACTGCTCCCCTATGTCCCTTCCATGCGGCAGGATGCCCGATATGGATGCCGTGAGGGTCGCGCTGCTGCGCGAGGTGCTCGCCGGTACGCAGTGGCCGGGCGCCGCCCGCCGCTTCGCCGGTTCGCTGCGCCGGTCCGTCGTACCGGCCGGCGGGAACCTGCTGCTGGTGGGGACGGAGGGCTACGAGCCCTGGCATCTGGCGGCGCACCTGGTGGACGAGGCCGCATGGTCGGGTCTGCCGGAGCTGGCGCCCACGCTCGTACGCCACCGGGTGCGGCCCGGGGGGCCGCCGCACCTGTCGGTGGGGCTGGGCAGGCTGGCGGCGGCCCGGCGCGGGCACACGCTGCTGGTGGTGGCGCCCGGGGAGCCGGGTGAGGGGCTGCTGGAGCGCGTCCACGAAGCCCGGCGCGCGGGGGCGACCGTACTGTCCCTGGACGGCGGGGATCCGGATCTGGGCACGCTCGCGCACGAGGTGCTGTCGGTGCCGGAGGCCGGCGCCGAACTGGACCTGGACACGGTGCAGCACCTGGTCAGCGCGGCGGCCGGGGAGAACAGCCTGCCGGTGCAGCGCGGGCCGCGCCGCTTCCGGGACCGGCTGGCGCGGCTGGCCGACCAGTTGACCGCGCCGCCGCCCAGCCGCTGGTAGCCGGGACCGCGGGCACCGCCCGGCCGCTGACGTTCCGGGACCGCGGGCACCGCCCGGCCGCTGACGTTCCGGGACCGCGGGCACCGCCCGGGCCGCCGGTGGACCCGGGGCGTCAGGAGGGCGTGCCCTCTTCTTCCTCGCGGGTCTTGTCGTTCCACTTGGGATCGTTCTGCCACTCGAGGTTGCGTTCCTGCGCCGTCTCCATGGCGTGGCCCGCCGCCTCGGGCGTCTCGTACGGGCCGAAACGGTCCTTCGCCGGGCACTCGGGGCCTTCTTCGACCTTGTTGTGGACCAGGCAGTAGTACCACTCGCCCGCTTTGCCCACCTGGCGCTTCTTGAACAGGGCCATCGTTGTCAGGCTCCTCTCGTTACCGCTCTCTGCCGCCATGCTGCCCCATCCCCGCTGGATACACTCGCTTGCATGTCTGGCCAGTCGCTGCTCGTACCAGGCGAGCTTTCCCCCGTCCGTTCCGTTCCCGGAAACATCCGCCGGCCCGAGTACGTGGGCAAGCCCGCGCCCACTCCGTACACCGGACCGGAGGTGCAGACGGCCGAGACCATCGAGGCCATGCGCATCGCCGGCCGGATCGCCGCCCAGGCGATGGAAGAGGCCGCCAAGCTGATCGCGCCGGGGGTGACCACCGACGAGCTCGACCGGGTCGCCCACGCGTACATGTGCGACCACGGCGCCTACCCCTCGACGCTCGGCTACCGCGGTTTCCCGAAGTCGCTGTGCTCCTCCGTGAACGAGGTCATCTGTCACGGCATCCCGGACTCCACCGTCCTGCGCGACGGCGACATCGTGAACCTCGACGTGACCGCGTACATCGGCGGGGTACACGGCGACAACAACGCCACCTACCTGTGCGGGGAGGTGGACGAGGAGTCGAAGCTGCTGGTCGAGCGCACCCGCGAGGCGCTGAACCGCGCCATCAAGGCCGTCAAGCCGGGCCGCCAGATCAACATCATCGGCCGGGTCATCGAGTCGTACGCGAAGCGCTTCGGCTACGGCGTGGTCCGGGACTTCACCGGCCACGGCATCAACTCCTCCTTCCACTCCGGCCTGATCATTCCGCACTACGACAGCCCGCACGCCACGACCGTCATCGAGCCCGGCATGACCTTCACCATCGAGCCGATGCTGACGCTGGGCACCCACGAGTACGACATGTGGGCGGACGGCTGGACCGTCGTCACGAAGGACCGCAAGCGGACCGCGCAGTTCGAGCACACGCTGGTGGTGACGGACGCGGGAGCGGAGATCCTGACCCTGCCGTAGCCGGGTCCCCGCGGGATCCCGGCCGGGTCCCGGGGGCGGATTCTTTTACCGACAAGACGTCGGGAACACATTGACTTAGGCAAGCCTAAGTAGGAGTATCAGGCGTGGCGGCACTGCCGCCACGCCTTTTTCCTCTTCCTGGAGGTCCGCCTTGGACGCCTTCTCTACGGTCATCCGCGTCGCGTCGCACGAGCAGCACACCGAGGCCGAGACGTCGACCTTCATGAGCGACCTGCTCGGCGGACGGCTCGGCGTGGACGCGTACACGCGCTACACCGAACAGCTGTGGTTCGTGTACCGGGCCCTGGAGGATGCGGCCGAGTCCCTCGGGAACGACCCGGTGGCCGGCCCGTTCATCCAGCCCGAGCTGATGCGCGTCGCCGAGATCGAACGCGATCTCGCCCACCTGCTGGGCCCGGACTGGCAGGAGAACGTGGTGGCGCTGCCCGCGACGCAGGCGTACGCCGCCCGCGTGGCCGAGTGCGCGGCCGAGTGGCCGGGCGGATACGTCGCCCACCACTACACCCGCTACCTGGGCGATCTCTCCGGCGGCCAGATCATCCGCGACAAGGCCGAGCGCACCTGGGGCTTCGAGCGCAAGGGCGACGGCGTCCGGTTCTACGTCTTCGCGGACATCTCCAACCCGGCGGCCTTCAAGCGGACCTACCGCGAGCTGCTGGACGCGATCGCCGCGGACGACCTGGAGAAGCAGCGCATCATCGACGAGTGCAAGCGCGCCTTCGACTTCAACGGCGCGGTCTTCCGCGAGCTGGGCGAGGAGTTCCGCCTCAGCGCGTAGCCCCGGCGGCGCCGGCCCCGCGGATCAGCGGAGCCGGCGCAGGGCCTGCGCCTCGGCCCGTTCCACCGACGCCCTGCCGTGCACGTGCACCAGGGCCAGGTGGAACAGGGCCGGGGCCACCGGCGCCCAGCGGTGGATCCGGTCGGGGCGCAGCAGGTAGCGGGTCACCTCGGCCGGGCGGAAGGGGACGCACTCGCCCCGACGAGTCGATGTGCCGCGAGAGCCCCTCGTTGACGGAGGAGTTCCACATGCCCGGCGCCGTACGCACGCGCTCGCTGCGGTGGCTCATGACGAGCAGGTGGTCGGCGGTGACCACGGCGATGTTGCGCCGAAGCTGCACTGCAGGAAGGCCGGGGCGGCCAGCGCTGTTCGGGGTCGAGGCAGCGGGTCCGGGGCGGGTCCCCGTCCGCGGACCGGCGGTCCGGCTGCTGGGCCGCGAGGAAGGTGCAGTAGTCCGTTGCGCACCATTCCCGCCGACCGGCGGCGGCAGCCTAGAGGCAAACGATCACCCCTGGGGGGCGACCGGTGTCACCGCCCGGGCGAAGCGGACGCGGCCGCCGATCTCGACGGTGCCGTCGGGTCCGGGGGCGGTGAGGATCTGGGAGCCGGCGCCCTGGGTGATGTTCAGGGCGCGGTTCAGCTGGGCGGTCAGCAGGATCGCCGCCGAGCCGGTGGCCTCGTCCTCGGCGATGATCCCGTCGGGGCGGCGCGGGAAGCCCCGGGCCCGTACGCGGCCCGCGGTCTCGTCCTCCCAGGCCCAGGCGTAGAGCCAGCCCTCGCCGGGCGGCGGGGCCGGGAGCGCCTCGACCTCGGCGACGGATCCGTACTGTTCGGTGCACTTGCCCTCGACCCACTCGGAGCGGGCCGTGATCCAGGTGAACTCCCCGTCGTCCCGGGCCCATACGGATCCGGCGGGCGGCTGGAGCTCCTCGATGTCCAGCAACCACGCGACCCCGACCAGCGGATGTCCGGCGAAGGACATCCGGGTGCCGGGGGTGCGGATGTCGACGACCCCGCGCTCGGGGTCGTCGACGAACACCGTCTCGCTGTAGCCGAGTTCGGCGGCCAGCGCCTGCCGGGACGCGTCGTCGGGGCAGGTCCGGCCGTCGCGTACGACACCGAGCAGGTTGCCGTACCGGCCGTCACCCGCGCAGAAGACCTTCAGCACGTCGAGATCGTTCACGCGGGAATTCAAGCACGGCTCAGGCCTGGGCCGTGCGCCGCCTGCGCGCGAGGAACATCGCGCCCGCGCCGGCCGCGATCACCGCGCCGGAGGTGGTGAGCAGGGCCACGGCCGGGATCTCGGCGCCGGTGTTGGCGAGGTTGCCGCCGACGGAGCTGCTGCCCACGCCGGCGCCCGTAGCACCGGTGGTGCCCGTACCGCCGGTGGTGCCGGTGGTGCCGCCCGTGGTCGTCGGCAGGGTGGCGTCCTTGTCCACGGCGACGGAGAAGGTGAGCGGGTCGATGGCGTCGCCCGCCTTGTACGGGGAGCCGGTGGTGTCGTTGGCGAAGGCCGCCGCACCCTCGGCGGTGAAGGCGGCCGGGACGGCGTTCAGGGCGAGCACGCCGTTCTTGGTCTTGTAGTCGGTCTTCGACAGGTCGAGCGTGGCGAAGGGGACGGCCGTCTTGCTGCCGGAGGCGTTCTTGACGTCCAGGTACAGGGTGCCGGTCTTGCCGGTGGCGTCGACGCGGGGGTTGGCGAAGGTCATGTCGAGGCCGTGGGCCGCGTACTGGAAGCGGAGGTTGCCCTCGAAGGAGGCGTTCAGCTTCTGCTTCTTGACGTCCAGCTCGCCCTTGCCGAAGGCGAAGTCGTACAGGTCGCCGTTCTTGGCGGCCCCGCCGGCCGGGGTGATCGAGCCTGCGCCCAGCACGTACCTGCGGAAGGACTCCTTCACGCCCCACGTCAGCTTGCCGCCGAGGACCTTCTGCACGCCGTCGGCCGGAGCGGTGGGCTGCGGGGCGGTGGGCGTGGGCTGCGGGGCGGTGGGGGTGGGCTTCGTGGGGGTGGGCTCCGGGTCCGGGGTGGGCTGCTTGAAGTCCAGCTTCGCGGTGAGCGGGTCGCCCGCCTTGTCCTCGTAGCCCGGCGAACCGAGCGCGTCGGCCGCCTCCTTGGTGAGGGTGGTCGCCAGGTTGGTCATCGCCTGGCCGGCGAAGGCCACCTTGGCCAGCGGCACGTCCTGGGTCGTCGTACCGGCCTTGGTGACGTCCGCGGTGAGCTTCTTGGTGCCGGTGTCGATACGGATGTCCGAGAGCTTGACCTCGAAGCCGTGGCCGGTCGGCGGGGCGGGCGAGGAGAAGGTGACGCTGCCCTTGAAGGCCGCCTTCACCACGTGGCCGCCGGCCGGGTCGTACTGCCCGGTCGGCTCGACGAAGCGCAGCGTGCCGTCCTCGTTCTGCCTGGCGCCGTCCGCCACGGTGATGGTGCCCTTGGCCATGCCGGTCACGTAGGTGCGGTAGCTCGCGAGCACGCCCCAGTCGAGGGAGCCGCCGATGATCTCCACCGGCGCGGTCGGGGGGCCGCCCGCCGCGGTGGCGGGCAGGGCGAAGGCGGTGGAGCCGAGCGCGGCGGCGGTGAGAACGGCGGCCGCGAGGGAGACCGGACGGCGGATGGACGACATGGCGGGGTACTCCCGGGAGGCAAGAAGAGGGAAGGGGGAAGGAGGCGGCGGAGGGCGGAGCTACTCGGCGGCCGTACGCCGCTTGCGGACCACCAGGAAGGCGCCGCCGCCGGCCAGGACCAGTACGGCCACGGCCAGGGCGATGAACAGCCCGGTGCCGGAGGACTGCCCGGCCTTCGCGGCGGGGGCGGGCTCGGCGGCCGGCGACGCGGGCGCGGGCGGGGCCGTGGAGCCCAGGTCGGGCAGCGCCGGCAGCTTCGCGGCGGCGTCGAGGGCGACGGCGAGCGAGACGGGATCCATCTCCGTGCCCGCCTTGTACATGGAGTTGAAGGCCTGTGATCCGCCCTCGGTGAGGACGGCCGGCGCTTCGGTCAGGGTGGCCAGCCCGCCCTCGGCCTTCAGGCCCTTGGCGTCGAACTCCACCAGCGGGACGGCGTTCTTCGTCTCGCCGCCGGTGGTCACGTCCGCGGACAGAACGCCCTTGCCGTTCTCCACCTTGACGCTCACCTTGCCGAGCTGGAGGTCCAGATGGGCGCCGGTGAACCGGACGGTGCCGGCGAAGGCCGCGTCGAGCGTGCCCTTCCCGCCGTCGTACGCGCCCTTGCCCTGCGGGAAGCGGAACAGCGCGCCGCCGTCCTGGGCACCCTCGGCGAGGGTCCACTTGCCCTGGCCGACCGAGCCGGTGACGTACTCGCGGAAGGTGCGGCGCACCCCCCAGTCGACGGCGGCGTCGGCGAAGGCGCCCTGCGCCTGCGGGGTCTGCGCCGTGGCGCCCGGCTGCGGGGTCGCCGACGGCGAGGGCTCCGCGGCCGGGGCGGACTTCACGTCGGCGGAGAGCGAGACGGGGTCGAGCTGTGTGCCGGCCGCGTAGTAGCCGGCGAAGGCCTGGGCGCCCTGCGCGGTGAGGGTGGCCGGGATGTTCGTCAGCGTCAGCGGGCTGGCGCCGCCCTTCATGTTGACGCCTCCGAGGCCGAGCGTGGCGAAGGGCACCTGGGACTGGTTGCTGACCGCGCCGGTGTCCTTGGCCTTGCTGGAGACGTCCACGTACAGGGTGCCGCTGCCTCCGCCGATCTTGACGGTGGGGTTGCTGACGGTCATGTCCAACTCGTGGACCCCGTCGGGCTTCTGGTGTCCCTGGAAGGTCACCCCGCCCGAGTAGGAGGCTTCGAAGGTGCCGGAGCCCGGATCGTAGGAGCCGGCCGCCGAGTGGAACCGGAACAGACTGCCGCCGACCGTGGCGGCCCCGCTCTTCAGCTTGAAACCGCCTTTTGCAACCGGGCCGGTGACATAACTCTGGAAAGACGATTTGATACCCCAGTCGAGCCGACCCCCCTGAACGGTGCCCGCGTGGGCGGCGGCTGCCGGGAGCAGGGCGCCCAGCAGGGCCGCCAACAGCGTGACGGCGAACGCGCGGACGGGTCTGGCGGACATGAATGGCCCCTCCTGGGTCTGGCTAAGCAAGGTTAGGCTAACCTAAGCTACTCACGGCCGGGTTCGTAACCCCCCGGTCCCCAGAACCTCAGTCGGACGATCAGGACGGTGCCTTCGTGCCTACGCCCGCCGCGTCACACCGCATTCCCCGTCTCGCAGTCGCCGTGGCAGCACTGGCACTCGCGCTGACGGGCTGCGGAGGTACGGCCACCACCCCTGGCCCATCCGCCCCCGGCGCAGCCGCCGTCCCGGACCGGGTGGAACCACTCGATCCGGCGCCGCAGCCCGCACTGCCGGTGACGGTGCCCTCGGCCGACGGCGTCCAGGTCACCATCACCTCCGCGGACCGCGTCGTCCCGCTGACCGGCAGCCTCAACGAGATCGTCCACACCCTCGGCCTCGGCAGGCAGGTCGTCGCCCGGGACATCACCGCCACCTTCGAACAGGCCGCGGACCTGCCGGTGGTGACACGTGGCCACGACGTCTCCGCCGAGAGCGTCCTGTCCCTCCGCCCGACCCTCGTCATCGCGGAGACCACCAGCGGCCCCGCGGAAGCGGTCCAGCAGATCCGCGACGCCGGCATACCCGTCCTCGTCGTCGCCCCGGCCAAGTCCCTGGACGACGTACCGAAGCGCATCGACACGGTCGCCGCCGCCCTGGGCGTCAAGGACGCGGGCACCCGGCTGACCCAGCGCACCGCCGACCGGATCACCGCAGCCCGCAAGGACGTTCCGGCCACTTCCGGGAAGAAGCCCCGGGTGGCCTTCCTCTACCTCCGCGGCACCGCCTCCGTCTACCTCCTGGGCGGCTCGGACTCCGGCGCCGCCTCCCTGCTGGAAGCGGCCGGCGCGGTCGACACCGGCAAGGAGTCCGGCCTCGGCAAGGACTTCACCCCGATCACCAGCGAGGCCCTCGCGGCCGCCGCCCCCGACGCGATCCTGGTCATGGCCAAGGGCCTCGAATCGGTCGGCGGCATCGACGGCCTGGTGAAGATCCCGGGCGTCGCCCAGACCCCGGCCGGCATGGACCGCCGAGTGGTCACGGTCGACGACGGCGTCCTCCTCAACTACGGCCCCCGCACCGACCAGGTGCTGTCCTCCCTGGTGACCCAGCTCTACGGCAAGGCCGCCTGAAGTGCCCCTCCACGACCCCACCAGTGGCCTCGCCGGCCAGAACGCAGCATCCACCGAGGCGGCAACGCCCGACACCGCCCCGCCCGCAGGAGCCAGGCGTGTGCCGGGGCGCTCCCCGCAGGGCGTCGAACGCAACGGGGCTCGGCCCTCCGACCCCCCGACACGTTCGGCGCCCGAGGAGACGCCCCGGCGCGCGCCCGGCCCCACCCCTCCCACAGGCCCCGGCACGGACACGGCCAAAGCCACCCCGGCCAAGCGGCGCAGCCAACCCGTGCCCGGCCCCGGCGGCACCACCGTCTCGGCCGCCCGAGGCCCGGCCCTGCCGGAGCCGCCCGGCCTCACCCGCACCGCCCCCGCCGAGCCGCGCGGCCGAAAGGCCTACCTGCTCACCGCGGCCCTGGTCGCGGCCCTGCTCCTCCTCGCCCTGCTCTCCGCAGGAGTCGGCGCATACCGCATCCCCACCGCCGACGTACTCGCCTCCGTCCGGCACCACATCGGCCTCGGCGGAACCCCCCTCGACCGCGTCGGCGAGAGCGTGCTGTGGAACGTACGCCTCCCCCGCGTCGTCCTCGCGCTGCTCGTCGGCGCCAGCCTCGGCTGCGCCGGCGCGCTCATGCAGGGCGTCTTCGGCAACCCCCTCGCCGAGCCCGGCGTCATCGGCATCTCGGCCGGCGCCGCCGTCGGCGCAGTCGCCGCCATCGGCCTCGGCCTCAGCTTCCTCGGCAACTGGACGATCACCGTCTGCGCGTTCATCGCGGGCCTGATCACCGTCAGCTCCGTCTACCTCCTCTCCCGCAACGGCGGGAAGACCGAGGTCGTCACGCTCATCCTCACCGGCATCGCCGTGAACGCCTTCGCCGGCGCCCTCATCGGCCTGTTCGTCTTCTTCGCGGACAGCGGCCAGGTCAACCAGATCACCTTCTGGCAGCTCGGCTCCCTCGCCCAGGCCACCTGGCCCAAGGTGCTCGCCGTCCTGCCCTGCGCCCTCGCCGGTCTGCTGATCGCCCCCTTCTACGCCCGCCGCCTCGACCTGCTCTCCCTCGGCGAACGCCCGGCCCGCCACCTCGGCATCGACGTCGAGCGGCTGCGCCTCTCCCTCATCCTGGTCGTCGCCCTGCTGACCGCCGCCGCCGTGGCCGTCGCCGGGGTCATCACCTTCATCGGACTGCTCGTCCCCCACCTGCTGCGCATGGCCAACGGACCCGGCCACCGCTTCCTCGTCCCCGGCAGCGCGCTCGCCGGAGCCGTGGTCCTCGTCGCGGGCGACCTGGCCGCCCGCACCCTCGCCCAGCCCGCCGAGCTGCCGCTCGGTGTGCTGACCGCCCTGATCGGCAGCCCGTTCTTCTTCTGGCTGCTGCGCCGCACCCGCCGCAAGCAAGGAGGCTGGGCGTGACCAGCAGGCTGATCGGGCTGCTCGCCCGGAACAAGCGCACCATCCCGCCCCGCCCCGCCCCCGGCGCGCCCCTCGCCGAGATCGTGGACCTGCACGTCCGCCTCGGCGGGCGCGAGGTCCTCTCGGGCATCGACCTGACCGCCCGGTCCGGCGAGGTACTGGCGCTGGTCGGCCCCAACGGCGCCGGCAAGTCCACCCTGCTGGCCGCACTCGCCGCCGACCTTCCCGCCGCTTCCGGCGAGGTCCGGATCGACGGCCGCCCGGTGGGCGACTGGAGCACCCCGGATCTGGCGCTGCGCCGCTCCGTACTCCCCCAGTCGGCCGCACTGTCCTTCCCTTTTCCTGTGGCGGACGTCGTACGGATGGGCCGCGCCCCCTGGGCGGGCACGCTCCTGGCCGAGGCCGACGAGGAGGCGGTGGCCACCGCGATGGCCGCCACCGAGGTGACGGAGTTCGCCGCCCGCCCGTTCTCGGCCCTCTCCGGCGGCGAGCGGGCCCGGGTCGCACTGGCCCGCGTACTGGCCCAGCGGGCCCCGCTGCTGCTGCTCGACGAGCCCACCGCCGCGCTCGACCTGCGCCACCAGGAGCTCGTGCTGCGGATCTGCCGGGAGCGGGCCGCGGCCGGGGACGCGGTGGTCGTCGTCCTGCACGACCTGGGCCTGGCCGCCGCCTACGCGGACCGGGCCGCCGTCCTGCACGACGGCCGGATCGCCGCGGCGGGCCCGCCGGCCGAGGTGTTCGAGGACGCCTTGCTCAGCCGGGTCTACCGGCAGCCGGTCGAGGTGCTTCCGCACCCGCGCACCGGGGCCCCGCTGGTGGTCCCCGTACGCACGGCGGAGCCTTCCGCGATGCGGAACGAACAGCCGGCCTGAGCCCGGCTTGACCTCGGCTTGACCTGGCCATGGGGTGCCCGTGGAGCGTCCGTGACGGGTCCGTGTCCAGCCGCCGCGCCGCGCCGGAAGGTGAGAGCTGAATCACTGGACGCGTGGGCATGACTCAGGTAAGCCTCGGTTAAGTTAGGTCCGCCTCACCGGCCTCTCCCCCTTGGGACGGCCCGATTCGTCCGACGCCCAGGAGCCCACCATGCGCCCCGCCCGCCTCACCGTCATCGCCGCCGCCTCCGTCGCGGCCGCCCTGACCGCCGTCACCGGCTGCTCCCAGAAGAGCGACGCGGGTGGCGACGACGTGATCAAGGTTGCGGCCTCCGACAGCGCCTGCGACGTGTCGAAGACGGAGTTCCCGTCGGGCAAGGTGCAGATCGACGTCGAGAACAAGGGCTCGAAGGTCACCGAGGTCTACGTCCTCTTCCCGGACGCTCGCATCGTGACCGAGCGCGAGAACATCGGCCCCGGCACCAAGGCCTCCATCACCGCCGAGATCAAGGCGGGCGACTACGAGATCGTCTGCAAGCCCGGCATGAAGGGCGACGGCATCAAGCAGAAGGTCAAGGCCACCGGCAAGGGCTCCGCCGAGGAGAAGCGCAGCCCCGAGGCGGACGCCGCCGTCGCCGCGTACCGCGCGTACGTGGTCAAGCAGGCCGAGGAGACCCTCCCCAAGGCGCAGGCCTTCGCCGACGCCGTCAAGGCCGGCGACATCGAGACCGCGAAGAAGCTGTACGCCCCGTCCCGCATCGGCTGGGAGCGCACCGAGCCGGTCGCCGAGTCCTTCGGTGACATCGACCCGAAGGTCGACGTGCGTGAGGACGGTCTGGAGGCCGGCCAGGACCCGGCGAAGGACTGGACGGGCTGGCACCGCCTGGAGAAGTCCCTGTGGGCCGACAACAAGATCGACGACAACGACAAGAAGCTCGCCGACACCCTGATCGCGGACCTGACCGACTGGCAGAAGAAGGTCGGCACGGCGGAGATCACCCCCAGCTCGATCGCGAACGGCGCCAAGGAGCTCCTCGACGAGGTCGCCACCGGCAAGGTCACGGGCGAGGAGGAGCGTTACTCCCACACCGACCTGGTCGACTTCAAGGCGAACGTCGAGGGCGCCCAGGAGGCCTTCGAGGTCCTGAAGCCGATCGTCTCGAAGTCCGACCCGGAGCTCGCCAAGCAGCTGGAGACCCAGTTCGCGGCGATGACGGTGCTGCTGGACAAGTACCGCACGGACAAGGCCTCCTACGAGTTCACCTCGTACGAGAAGCTCGGCGACGCGGAGAAGAAGGAGCTCTCCGACGCGGTCAGCGCCCTCGGTGAGCCGCTGTCCAAGCTCGCCGCCGCGGTCACGAAGTAAGTCCCGAGCAGAGTCGAAGGAGGCGGGAGACCACGATGAGCGAGTCGCAGTCGGAGTCGGCGGCGCAGCCGCAGCCGGAACAGCAGGCGGTCAGCGAATCCCCGGTGGCGCCCTCGCGGCGTTCCGTCCTGGGCTGGGGCGGGGCCGGGCTCGCGCTCGGCGCCGCCGCGGCCGGCGGCGCGGTGGCGGCCTTCGGCGGCGGGTCGGACATGGTCTCGGCCGCCGCGGCCGGGGGCGCCGTGCCGTTCCACGGCGAGCACCAGGCCGGTATCGCCAGCGCCGTGCAGGACCGTCTGCACTTCGCGGCCTTCGACGTGAAGACGAAGAGCCGCGAGGAGCTGATCAAGCTCCTGAAGGACTGGACCGAGGCGGCCCGCCGCATGACGGCCGGTCTGCCGGTCGGCGAGGGCGGCTTCGGCGGTCTCCCGGAGGCCCCGCCGGACGACACGGGCGAGGCGCTGGGCCTGAAGGCCTCCCGCCTCACCCTGACCATCGGTTTCGGACCGGGCCTGTTCGCCAAGGACCGGTTCGGGCTGGAGGGCAAGCGCCCCGAGGCGCTGGTCGACCTGGAGCTGTTCCCCGGCGACAACCTGGACCCGGCCCGCTCCGGCGGCGACATCTGCGTCCAGGCCTGCGCCGACGACCCGCAGGTCGCCGTGCACGCCATCCGCCAGCTCGCCCGCATCGGCTTCGGCAAGACCGCGGTGCGCTGGTCCCAGCTGGGCTTCGGCAAGACCTCGTCGACCACGCCCGAAGAGCAGACCCCGCGCAACATGATGGGCTTCAAGGACGGCACCCGGAACATCTCGGGCACCGACAAGGCGGCCCTGGAGAAGCACGTGTGGGTCGGCGCGGGCGACGGCAGCGACTGGATGACCGGCGGCTCCTACCTGGTGGCCCGGCGGATCCGGATGAACATCGAGATCTGGGACCGCACCCCCCTGGGCGAGCAGGAGGACATCTTCGGCCGCGACAAGGGCGAGGGCGCCCCCGTCGGCAAGTCCAAGGAGCGCGACGAGCCCTTCCTGAAGGCCATGAAGCCGGAGGCGCACGTCCG
Organism: Streptomyces sp. NBC_00207; assembly: GCF_045160965.1. Taxonomy (NCBI): domain Bacteria; kingdom Bacillati; phylum Actinomycetota; class Actinomycetes; order Kitasatosporales; family Streptomycetaceae; genus Streptomyces; species Streptomyces sp. NBC_00207. Next base: position 3,260,862 of record NZ_CP130715.1, read on the forward strand.
CCTCGCGCACCCGGACACCAACAACGGTGCGACGATCCTGCGCCGCGGCTACTCCTTCACCGACGGCACGGACGGTCTCGGCCGCCTCGACGCGGGCCTGTTCTTCCTCGCCTACCAGCGCGACGTCCGCAAGGGCTTCGTCCCGATCCAGCGCAACCTGGCGAAGTCCGACGTCCTCAACGAGTACATCCAGCACGTGGGTTCGGCGATATTCGCCGTCCCGCCGGGCGTTCGCGACAAGGACGACTGGTGGGGCCGGACGCTGTTCGCGTAGTCCCCGTCGTAGAGCCTGGAGAGGAACCACCGCCGTGTTCGGCAACTATCTGATCGGCCTGCGCGAGGGGCTGGAGGCCAGCCTGGTCGTCTGCATCCTCGTCGCGTACCTGGTGAAGACCGAGCGCCGGGACGCCCTGCGTCCCGTGTGGCTCGGCATCGGGATCGCCTGCGCGCTCTCGCTCGCCTTCGGCGCGATGCTCGAATTCGGCAGCCAGGAGCTGACCTTCGAGGCGCAGGAGCTCCTCGGCGGCAGCCTCTCCATCATCTCGGTGGGCCTGGTGACCTGGATGGTCTTCTGGATGAAGCGCACCGCGCGGCACCTGAAGGCCGAGCTGCACGGCAAGCTCGACACGGCGCTCGCCATGGGCACCGGCGCGCTGGTCGCCACCGCCTTCCTGGCCGTCGGCCGCGAAGGCCTGGAGACCGCGCTGTTCGTGTGGACGTCGGTACGGGCCAGCGGCGAAGGCTCCTCGGCCCCGCTGATCGGCGTGCTGCTGGGCATCGCCACGGCGATCGTGCTGGGCTGGCTCTTCTACCGGGGCGCGCTGAAGATCAATCTGGCGAAGTTCTTCAAGTGGACCGGCGCCATGCTGGTGGTCGTGGCCGCGGGCGTGCTCGCGTACGGGGTCCACGACCTGCAGGAGGCCCGCTTCCTGGGCGGCCTGGGCGACAAGGCCTTCGACATCAGCGCGACGATCCCGCCGGACAGCTGGTACGGGACCCTGCTCAAGGGCGTCTTCAACTTCCAGCCGGACCCCACCGTCCTGCAGCTGACGGTGTGGACGCTGTACCTGGTCCCCGTGCTGGTGCTGTTCCTCGTCGACCGCAGCCGCCCGGCGAGCCGGAAGCCGCAGCCCGCGGACGCCGCGCCGGCCGGCTGACGCCCTGCGCACGACCTCGTGAACGGCCGGCAGGCTGTGGTGAGGGGCCCGGCGGCCCGCTCACCACAGCCTGTCGGCGTGTCCGGGGTGGAGCGGTACGCGGACCCCGGTGAAGGCCGCGCGGTCCCGGCCCGGGTCGTCCGTGAAGAAGGCCGCCAGCACCACCTTGTCGAAGCCGGGGGCGTCGGTGGCGAGCGGCTCCGGGTCGCCGGGGGCGTCGCCCAGCAGCACCGTGCCGGGCAGCTGCGCGAAGCCGGCCGCCTCGTAGAACGGCGCGAGCGGGCGGTCGCAGCTGAACAGCGCGAGGTCCACGGCCCGGTCCGCCGCGAGCTCGGCGCGGGCCGCCGTCACCAGGCGGGCCCCGTATCCCCGTCCGCGCAGCGCGGGCCGGGTCACGACCGAGCTCAGCCCGGCCGCCCGGTAGGTCCGCCCCGCGAGCCGGACCTCCTTGAACAGCAGCGCCAGCGAGGCGGCCACGGTGCCGTCGGGGGCCAGCAGGAGCAGGGCCCGCGGAGCCAGGGCCGGATCGTGCCCCGGCTCGGCCCCCGGCCACGCCGCGTCCTCCAACCCGGCCACCTCCCGGGCCAGCCCTGCAGGCAGCTCCGCCTCCCTGAAACCAACCACCCTCACGACTCCTCCTCCCAACTCAACTGCCGCGCCCCTGCGGGGCCTACCACTCCGGACCCGCCCCGCGGCTCCGCTGCCAGGGGCTCCGCCCCCGGACCCCCGCGCCTCAAACGCCGGCAAATCCAGCCTCTCCGGCGTTTGAGGAGCGGGGTCTGGGGCGGAGCCCCAGCAGCGGAGCCACGGCTGCAGGTCTGGGGCGGAGCCCCGGTGGCGGCGGCACGCGGGCACGTCACCGGGGCGGGCGGGCCCGGGGGCGGGCTCACGGGATGCGGACGCCCTCGCCGCCGACCCTGACCCGGGGGTCACCCGCACGCAGTTCGACCGTGAGCACCCCCGGGCGCCCCATGTCCTCGCCCTGGTGGAGGGTGAGCACGGCGTCCGCCGGGACCAGCCCGAGCTCCCGGACGTACGCGCCGAACGCGGCCGCGGCGGCCCCCGTGGCGGGGTCCTCGACGACGCCGCCGACCGGGAAGGGGTTCCGTACGTGGAACTCCGCGGGGCCCGCCCGGTGCACCAGCTGGACCGTGGTGAGGTCCAGGCGCCGCATCAGGGCCTCCAGCCGGGCGAAGTCGTAGGCGAGGTCCGCGAGCCGGGCCCGGGTGGCGGCGCCGAGCACGAGGTGGCGGGCTCCGGCGTAGGCGATCCGGGGCGGGAACGCCGGGTCCAGGTCCCCCACCTGCCAGTCCAGCGCGGCCAGAGCCTCGGCGAGGTCGGTCGCGCCGATCTCCTCGATGTGCGGCTCGACGCTGGTCAGCGTGGCCCGCAGCCGCCCGCCGTCCTCGGCGGTGACGGACACGGGCACGGTGCCCGCCCGCGTCGCGAGGAGCAGCTCTCCCGGCCCGATCCGCTCCGACAGTGCCACGGCCGTGGCCACGGTGGCGTGCCCGCAGAAGGGGACCTCCGCCTTCGGGCTGAAGTACCGCACGGTGAAGGACCGGCCCGCGGGGCCTTCGAGTCCCTCGGGCGGGGCGGTCAGGAAGGCCGTCTCGCTGTACCCCAGCCGGGCGGCGATCGCGAGCATCGCCGCGTCGTCCAGCCCGGCCGCGTCGAGTACGACCCCGGCGGGGTTGCCGCCTTCGGGGTCGTGGGAGAAGGCGGTGTAGCGCAGTACCTCGGTAACGGTCATGCGTCCATGATCGTCCGGAGTGCCGTGCGGGGTCCAGGGCTTTCGTGCCGGGCGGGATGGACGACCCGCGACGGGGTACGCGCAGGGCGACCGGCACGCACCGCGAGAACGGGACGACGATGACCGAGCACCCTGACGAGGCCGCCGTGGAGGCCGCCCACGAGCCGCACGACCCGGCCCCGGGAGAGCGCGCCGCCGTCGACCGGGTCCGCGCCGAGGCGGTCGGGATGGGGCACCACCAGGCGGAGGCCGCGCTGGAGGCGGCGCGCGCGGAGGGCGCCGACCCGGCCGTCGTCGCCGAGTGGGAGCGCATCGAGGAGCACCTGGCCGCGCACCGGGGCCCGTACGCCCCGGACGCGGACCCGTTCGTCCAGGGCCTGCTCACGGCCCGCACACGGCACGGGAGCGACTAGGTCCGGTCCGGAGCCGGGATCCGGGGCCGCAAGGCCCCCGCTACCCCCGCCCGATGTAAGGCATCGACGTCGCCATCACCGTCGCGAACTGCACGTTGGCCTCCAGCGGGAGCTCCGCCATGTGCAGGACCGTGCGGGCCACGTCCGCGGCGTCCATCACCGGTTCCACGGCGAGCTGGCCGTTGGCCTGGAGGATGCCGGTCTGCATCCGCTCGGTCATCTCGGTCGCCGCGTTGCCGATGTCGATCTGGCCGCAGGCGATCCGATACGGACGCCCGTCCAGCGACAGGGACTTCGTCAGGCCCGTCATCGCGTGCTTGGTGGCGGTGTAGGCGATGGAGTGCGGGCGCGGCACGTGCGCCGAGATGGAGCCGTTGTTGATGATGCGGCCGCCCTGCGGGTCCTGCTGCTTCATCTGGCGGTAGGCGGCCTGTGCGCACAGGAAGGCGCCGGTCAGGTTGACGTCCACGACCGAGCGCCAGGCCTCGTAGGTGATGTCCTCCAGTGGGACCCCGCCGGGCCCGAAGGTGCCCGCGTTGTTGAAGAGCAGGTCGAGGCGCCCGTACCGGGCCCGCACTGACTCGAACAGCGCAGTCACGTCGTCCGGATGGCTCACGTCCGCCCGTACGCACAGCACGTCGGCTTCGGCGCCGGCCGCGGCGGCGGTCTCCTCCAGCGGCTCGGTCCGGCGGCCCGCCACGGCCACGGACCAGCCCGCCGCCGCCAGGGTCAGCGCCACCGAGCGGCCGATGCCGGAGCCGGCGCCGGTCACCAGGGCGATCTTCTTCGTACTTTCGTCCATGGGGCCGCAGGGTACGTCACACGGCGGCCCGGTCCCCGGACGTTCCGATTGCTGAGAGCATGGGTCGGTCAGGGGTGCGTAAAGCAGATGAGAAGACTGGAGTTCCGCATGTCGGAGAGAGGCCCCGCGACGGCCGCCTCGCACGACTCGTCGCCCGAATCGCCCTCCGCCCCCGCCACGACGACGCCCCTGGCGGCAGCACGCCGCACGGGCCTGCTCGTCACCTTCATACTCGGCGGGCTCACCGCCCTCCCCCCGCTGTCCATGGACATGTACCTGCCGGCCCTGCCGCAGGTCACCGATGCCCTGAACAGCCCCGCCGCGACCATCCAGCTCACCCTCACGGCCTGCCTCGCCGGCATGGCACTGGGCCAGCTCGTCATCGGCCCGATGAGCGACCAGTGGGGCCGCCGCCGGCCCCTGCTCGCCGGCATGGTCGTCTACGTCCTGGCCACCGCGATCTGCGCCCTCGCGCCGACCGCCGAGCTGCTCATCTCCTTCCGGCTGCTCCAGGGCCTGGCCGGCGCCGCCGCGATCGTCATCGCACGCGCCGTCGTACGCGACCTGTACGACGGGGACGAGATGGCCCGCTTCTTCTCCACCCTGATGCTCATATCCGGGGCCGCCCCGATCATCGCCCCGCTCATCGGCGGCCAGGTGCTGCGCTTCGCCGACTGGCGGGGCGTCTTCGTCATCCTCACCGGCGTCGGCACGGTCCTCACCGTGACGGTCTGGCGCAGCCTCGGCGAGACCCTGCCGCCCGACCGGCGGCACACCGGCGGCGTCGGCTCCGCCCTGCGGACCATGCGCGGACTGCTCGGCGACCGCGTCTTCACCGGCTACACCCTGACCGGCGGCTTCGCCTTCGCCGCCCTCTTCTCGTACATCTCCGCCTCCCCCTTCGTGGTGCAGGAGATCTACGGGGCCTCGCCCCAGGCCTTCGCCCTGCTCTTCGGCCTCAACTCCGTCGGCCTGATCCTCGCCGGCCAGATCAACGGCAAGCTGCTGGTCGGCCGGGTCAGCCTGGACAAGGTCCTGGCCGTCGGACTCGGGACCGTGCTGGCCGCCACGGTGGCCCTGCTGCTGATGTCGACGGGTGTGTTCGGGGAGGTCGGGCTGACCCCGATCGCCGCCGCGCTGTTCGTCCTCATGTCGGCGATGGGCGTGGTCCTGCCGAACACCAACGCGCAGGCCCTGATGCGCACCCCGCACGCGGCCGGATCAGCCTCCGCGCTGCTCGGCACGTCCTCCTTCCTGATCGGCGCGATCGCCTCGCCGCTGGTGGGGATCGCGGGCGAGGACACGGCCGTACCGATGGCCGTGGTGCAACTGGTGTGCGCCGTCCTGGCGCTGAGTGCCTTCCTGGGCCTCTGCCGCCCGTGGCGGTCCAGCCCCGTCGGCGTGTGACACGCGGGGCCCGGGGCGGAGTCCCGGGCCCCGCGCCCGTCGGCGTGTGAGGCGTGGGGTCCGGGGCGGAGCCCGGCTGGGCGGGGCGTCACGGTCGCGACATAAACTTCGCAGGTGAACGCCTCCGCCCCCACCACCGCCGAGACCCTTCGCAGCGCGCTCGGCGGGCTGCTCGACGGACTCCCGCCGAAGCAGGCCGCGGCCGCCGTCGAGCGGCTCATCGCCAGCTACCGGGGGCAGACCCCGACCGACGCGCCCGTACTGCGCGACCGCTCCGACGTGGCGGCTTATGCGGCGTACCGGATGCCGGCCACCTTCGAGGCCGTACGGGCCGCCCTGGACGGGCTGGCCGAGGCGGCGCCGGGCTGGGCGCCGGGCTCGCACGTGGACGTGGGCGGCGGCACGGGCGCCGCGACCTGGGCGGTGGACGCCACCTGGGACGGCCCGCGGGAGACCACGGTGCTGGACTGGGCGGATCCGGCACTGAAGCTCGGCCAGGAGCTGGCGCGGGCCTCCGCCTCGCCCGTGCTCCGCGCGGCGCACTGGCGGCGGGCCGTCATCGGCTCCGGGCTGTCCCTGCCCGACGCCGACCTGGTGACGGTCTCGTACGTACTGGGCGAGCTGACCCCGCAGGCCCGTACGGCGGTCGTCGCCGAGGCGGCGCGGGCCGGGCAGGCGGTGGTGCTGATCGAGCCGGGCACGCCGGAGGGCTACCTGCGCATCCGCGAGGCCCGCGACCAGCTGATCGCCGCCGGGCTGCGGGTCGCCGCCCCGTGCCCGCACGGCGGGACCTGTCCGATCGAGGTCGGCCAGGACTGGTGCCACTTCTCGGCGCGGGTCAGCCGGTCCTCCCTGCACCGGAAGGTCAAGGGCGGCTCGCTCCCGTACGAGGACGAGAAGTTCAGCTACGTCGCCGCGACCCGCTTCCCGGTGGAGCCGGCCGCCTTCCGGATCACGCGCAAGCCGCAGATCCGGAAGGGGCTCGTCCAGCTGGAACTGTGCGGCCCGCAGGAGGGCGAGGGGGCGGGCCTGACCCGGGTCAACGTGACCAAGCGCCACGGTGACCTCTACAAGGCGGCGCGGGACGCCGACTGGGGCCAGGCCTGGCCGCCGCCCTCCCGGGAGGGCTAGGGGCGCAGCTCCTGCGTGCAGCACTTCACGCTGCCGCCGCCCTTGAGCAGTTCGCCCAGGTCCATCGGGACCGGCTCGAACCCCCGGTCCCGCAGCGGCGCCAGCAGCCCGGTGGCCGCCTGCGGGAGCAGCACGTGCCGGCCGTCGGACACCGCGTTCAGGCCGAGGGCGGCCGCGTCCCGGCCGTCCGCGATCAGGGCGTCCGGGAAGAGGCGTCTGAGCACGCCCTGGCTGCCGGGGGAGAAGGCGTCCGGGTAGTACATGATCTCGTCGCCGTCGAGGACGCTGAGCGCCGTGTCCAGGTGGTAGTAGCGCGGGTCCACCAGGTCGAGGCCGATGACGGGGCGGCCGAAGAACTCCTGGGCCTCGTCGTGCGAGAGGGGGCTGGAGCGGAAGCCCCGGCCGGCCAGGATGTAGGTGGCCGTGACCGCGAAGTCGCCCTCGCCCTCGTTGACGTGGGACGGCTCGTGGACGTCCTGGTAGCCGTGGCTGCGGAACCAGTCGAGGTGGATCTCGGCCTCGGCGGCCCGTTCCGGGTAGGCGAACCGGGCACCGAGCACCCGGCCGTCGACGACCAGGGCCCCGTTCGCCGCAAAGACCATGTCGGGCAGGCCGGGCTCGGGGATGAGGGTCTCGACGGTGTGGCCGAGGGCGCGGTAGCGGTCCCTCAGGTCTTCCCACTGGGCGTGTGCGAGGGGCAGGTCCACCGGTTTCGTGGGATCCATCCACGGGTTGATGGAGTACGTGACCTTGAAGTGTGCGGGTGGGCACATCAGGTAGCGCCGGGGTGTGGCGTCTCTGCGCAAAGAAGGCTCCTCACGACTTTCACGACTCGGGACGAGTACGGAAGAGAATCGTCTCTCCTCCCGCTGGACGACACAGTGAACTGACCGGGTGGTTTACGCAACCATAGGAAGACGAGACGTCTCGCTTTGATAGCTTCGGGGCATGACCAAGACCCCTGACGCCACCCGCCGCAGCGACCGCTCCCGGCGCGCCATCCTCGACGCCGCGCTCACCCTCGTCGGGGAGGTCGGCTACAACAAGCTGACCATCGAGGCCATCGCCGCCCGCGCGGGCGTCGGCAAGCAGACCATCTACCGCTGGTGGCCGTCGAAGGCCGCCGTCCTCCTCGACGCCTCGCTGGCCCTCGCCGGCGACGCGGAGACCGAGGGCGGGTGGACCGGCTTCCCCGACACCGGGGACCTCGCCGCCGACCTGAAGTCCGTGCTGCGGGCCACGGTCGACGAGTTCAACGACGAGAAGTACGACGCCCCCGCGCGCGCCCTGACGGCGGCCGGGGCCACCGACCCCGAGCTCGGCGCCCGCTTCACCGAGCAGCTGCTGGAGCCGCAGCTCGCCCTGTACGAGGCCCGGTTGAAGACGGCCCGGGAGGCCGGCCTGCTCGCGCCGGACACCGATCTGCGGCTGACGGTGGAGATGCTCCTCGGGCCGCTGACGTACCGCTGGCTCATGCGCACCGCACCCCTGACGCACGCTTACACCGACGCCCTGGTGGACCGGGTGCTCGGCGGGGTGGCCAACGTCACCGCCCGCTAGCCGGCCGGGAACCGGCGGCCAGCAGAGACCATTTGCCCTGATCCTGGGGATATGTGGGGGTTGCCGGTCACCCCTCCCCGGCCCCCCGGTCGTCAAGAGCGGTCACCCGGGGCGCAGGATGGTGGGACGATGTGAAGGTCCGCCGGGGATACGGTGAGGTGAGGGGATAGATGGGGTCTGAGTCCGGCCGCGTCAAACGCGGCCAGCAGAGCAGGATTTCCCAGTGGCTGCGCCGGCGGCAGAAACCCACCGCCGAGGACCCCGCACGAGAGCGCGAGGCGCTCCTCCTGGCCGTCGCCGCCGCCGGTCTGCCGCTCGCCCCCGCCGCCCATCCCACCGGCTACCGATGTTCGTGCGACCGGATCGGCTGTCCGACGCCCGCACGGCACCCCATCTCCTTCGCCTGGCAGACCCAGTCGACCACCGACCGCGCCCAGGTCGAACGCTGGGCGCGCAACCAGCCCCAGGCCAACTTCATCACCGCGACCGGCATGGTCCACGACGTGCTGGACGTCCCGCTGGAAGCCGGCACCGCCGCACTGGCCCGCCTGCTCGAAGCCGGCATCGAGGTCGGCCCCGTCGCCGAGTCCGGCGGCACCGGCGAGCAGGCCCGGATGCTCTTCTTCACCGCCACCCGCGGCACCCCCGAGGACGAGGACGAGTGGTGGCCGTGCGAACTGGACTGCCACCCCGAGACGATGGACGAACACCCCGGCCTGCGCTGGCACTGCCGCGGCAGCTACGTCCTGGTCCCGCCGGCGGCCCTCCCCGGTGACCTGGCGGTGACCTGGCTGCGCGGCATGGAGCACCCCCTGCCGGACCCGCTCACCCTCCTCGAAACCCTGACGGACGCCTGCGCCGCTTACGCGGGTACCGCCGATCGCCTCCCGGCCACGGTCGCCTGGCCCCTGGGCCACTAGCCCCGGCGGCGCCGCCCGGCTCTCCGGGGCTCCGCCCCAGGCCGGGCGCGACGCGGCTGCGCAAGCGTCCCGGGCTGCGCCCGGCCTCCTGGGGCTCCGCCCCAGACCCCGCGCCTCAAACGCCGGCGGGGCTGGATGTTCGAGGCGGCGGGTCAGTGGTGGATCTGGGTGACCACCACGTCGAGGGACCACGCCTTGCCCGGCTTCGCAGGGGCCTCGGCCTCGACCACGTAGCCCAGGTCCCGCAGGGCCGTCACCAGCTCCGCCGGCGACGCGGGGGCGGATCCCGCGAGCAGGAGGTCCCGCACGAGGCGACCCTTCGTCGCCTTGTTGAAGTGGCTCACCACCGACCGCTTCTCCACGCCGTCCACCACCTGCGAGTGCAGCACCCGCACGGTCGCCGTCCGCCCCGCGACCTCGCCCTTCGGCTTCCACGCGGCCGCGTACGCCGAAGACCGCAGGTCCAGGACCAGCCCCTGCCCCGCCGCCTCGGGCATGACGGAGGCCATCGGCCCCCGCCAGTACGCGCCGAGCGCGCCCAGCCCCGGCAGCTTCACGCCCATCGAGCAGCGGTACGAGGGGATCCGGTCGGTGATCCGCACCGCGCCCCACAGCCCCGAGAAGACGAGCAGCGCGTCCTGCGCGCGCCCCCGGGCCTCCGCGGGCAGGTCGGCCAGACCCAGCGCGTCGTACAGCACGCCCGTGTAGATCTCCCCCGCCGGCCGGGCCGCCGCGGACCGCAGGTCCACGTTCTTCGCGACCTCGCCCCGCAGGCCCTCGCTCAGCCCCAGCACCTCGCGCGCCTTCGGCTCGTCCGCCGCGCACAGCTCGACCAGTTCCTCCAGCACCGCCGCACGCGCCGGGGCCAGACCGGGCAGGGACAGCGACTCCGGCTTCAGCGGTGCGCCGGAGCCGCCGGCGGCCTTTCCTTCAGACGGCGGCAGCAGCACGAGCACGGTGGTTCTCCTTCAATACGACACGGCGCAGGGGATGCGGCCCCCCGGCCAGGGTAGACGGCTCGCCGTGCCGTCCGGGCCGCCCGACCATAGGCTCGGTCCATGCCACGCCGTCAGATGCACATGACCGGCGCAGACGGGGCTGCTCTGCGGGCCGCGCTGCGTGAACTGCGGACGGAGCTGGGGGTGCCCTCGGAGTTCCCGGCGGCGGTCCTCGCCGAGGCCGAGGGCGCGGCCGCGCACCCCCGCCTCCCGGACCTGGACAGCACCGACATCCCCTTCTTCACCATCGACCCCCCGTCCTCCGTCGACCTCGACCAGGCCATGCACCTGGCGAAGCGCTCCTCCGGCGGCTACCGCGTCCACTACGCCATCTCCGACGTCGCCGCCTTCGTCACCCCCGGCGGTCCGCTCGACGCGGAGGTCCACCGCCGCGTCACCACCCTCTACTTCCCCGACGGGAGGGTGCCGCTGCACCCGGCCGTGCTCTCGGAGGACGCGGCCAGCCTGCTGCCCGACCGGACCCGCCCCGCGCTGCTGTGGCGCTTCGACCTGGACTCCGACGGCCGTGTGGAGACCGTCGACGTGCGGCGCGCCCTCGTCCGCAGCCGGGCCAAGCTCGACTACGACGGCGTCCAGAAGGCCATCGACACCGGCACGGCCGAGGAGCCGCTCGCCCTGCTGGAGGACGTCGGCCGGCTCCGTGAGGCCCTGGAACAGGAGCGCGGCGGCATCTCGCTCAACGTGCCCGAGCAGGAGGTCGCCGAGCACGACGGCACGTACTCCCTGGCCTACCGCGCCCCGCTCCCCGCGGACGGCTGGAACGCGCAGATCTCCCTGATGACCGGCATGGCCTCGGCCGATCTGATGCTGGCCACCGGCACGGGCGTCCTGCGTACGCTGCCCAGCGCCCCCGACGGCGCCGTCGGCAAGCTCCGCCGGGCGGCGAAGGCCCTGCGGATCGACTGGCCCCACCACGTCCCGTACGCCGAACTCGTGCGCTCCCTCGATCCGCACCGCCCCGCCCACGCCGCCTTCCTCCAGGAGTGCACGGCCCTGCTGCGGGGCGCCGGCTACACCGTCTTCACCGGCGGCGAGACCCCCGACCCGGCGATCCACTCCGCGGTGGCGGCCCCGTACGCCCACTGCACCGCGCCGCTGCGCCGGCTCGCCGACCGGTACGCCGGCGAGCTGTGCGTGGCGGCGGTCGCCGGGGCCGAACCCCCGCAGTGGGCGGTGGCGGCCCTGGACGCGCTCCCCCGGGAGATGGCGGAGGGCACCCGGCTGGCGAACACGGTCGAGCGGGAGTCCGTGGACCTCGTCGAGGCGGCCGTGCTCAAGGACCGCGTCGGCGAGACCTTCGAGGCCACGGTCATCGACGTCGACGACCGGGAGCCGCTGGCCGGCACCGTCCACCTGGAGGAGCCGGCGGTCGTCGGACGCGTCGAGTCCGCCACGCGGCCGCTCCCGCTGGGCGACCGCATCCGGGTCCGGCTGACGCAGGCCGACCCGGGCACGTCGAAGATCCTCTTCGCGCCCGTCTAGGAGGTGGCGGGCTGTCGGCGCAGGGCGGTGACCAGCGCGCGCGGGTCGTCGGCGTGGAAGCGGACGGTCCGGGCCTCGGCCGTGGCGCCGAGCGGGCGGGTGAAGGGGAGGGGCCGGTTCAGCTCCAGGGTCACCGTGGTCTGGCTGCCGACGATCAGGTCGAGCACCCCGTCCTCGGACAGCGTGACCAGCCGGCCCTCGGGGTAACGGCGCTCCACCCGTACCGAGGCCACCGCGTCCGGCGGTACGGCGAGGTCGAAGAGGGCGCCGTAGCGGATCAGCAGGGACCCGTCCGGGCGGACCACGTGCGGCCGGGTCACGCAGGCGGCGTGCAGGGCGAGCACGATCAGGATCCCGTACACGTCGAGCACGAGCACCACCCGGTGGACCACCGGCCAGGGGATGAGGAAGGCCAGCGCCACCGTCTCGACCACCGACACGAAGAGCATCCCGTACATCATGGCCGTCTGCGGTCCGGTGTACGCGGCGGCGAGGTCACCGGGGCGCACCCCGTGCCGCCTGCGCACGATCCACCTCCCGAGAGCGGCGAGGGCGTGCAGCTCGTGCCGCAGCAGCCTCCGGACCTGGACCGGGACCACGGCCCGCACGGCCTCCCGGCCGGCCTGGCCGCGGGCGGCGCCGCGGGCGCGTGCGGCGCAGTAGAGCCCGCGCAGCACCCAGGCCTCCAGCAGGACCACCCCGAGGACGAGGACCTCCGCGGCGGCCAGTGCCCACCCCGGCGGCCGGACCCCGGCCGCCAGGCACACCACGAGCCCCAGCTCCGCCGGTATGACGGCGGTGACGCCGATCCGCGCCGCGCGCATCGCACGCATCCCCCTCATCCCCTGCCCTTCTCCATGAACGCCTCCATGACCAGGCGTACGACCTCGGCCTGCGCGGGCGCGTACTCGGCGAGCAGCGCCTCCTTGAACCCGGGCACGACCACCCCGTCGGAGGGGATCGCGGCGAACACCTCGTCGGGGACGGCCGCCACGAGCTCCGCCGCCAGCGGCGGGATCCGGGGATCGTCCACGGGGGCGTCGGCGAGCGCGTCCAGCCGCTCGTACAGCACGAGCACCGCGGGATCGGCGGCCAGCGGGCCGAGCGCGGCGTAGAGCTCCTGGCCGCCCAGGCCCGACGCGTCGATCAGCGTGAGGTGCTCGCGGTCCATCGCGGCGGACGGCGAGGCCGTGGGCGGCGCCTTCGCCAGCAGTTCGGCGAGCGCGGGCGAGAGGGGCTCGCCCTCCCCCGGCCCGGCGGCGAGCAGCACCGCGAGCCGCCGGCGGCGCTCCACGATCTCGGCCTCCTGCCGGGCCAGGTCGGCGTCGAGCTCTTCGAGTACGTCGGCCAGTTCGCGCCCGGCGTCGTCCGCGAGGACGTCGCGCACCTCGTCGAGGCTGAGCCCGAGCTCGGTGAGGCGGCGTACGCGGGCGAGCAGGACCGCGTCGCGGACGCTGTAGGCCCGGTATCCGTTGGGGCGCCGCTCCGGCTCCGGGAGCAGCCCGACATGGTGGTAGTGCCGGATCGCCCGGGTGGTGACCCCGACGACCGCGGCGATCTCTCCGATCCGCATGACCCCAGTAGAAACCCTGCCGTTGCGTCAAGGTCAAGCGCGGCCATCGCCCCGGGTAACATGTCCACCACGGCAGACGAGTCGGCCGGGCGGCCGCGTCGGGATCCTCGGATCCCGCCGAGGAACGTCCGGGCTCCACAGGGCAGGGTGGTGGGTAACGCCCACCCGGGGTGACCCGCGGGACAGTGCCACAGAAAACAGACCGCCGGGGGCTTCGGTCCTCGGTAAGGGTGAAACGGTGGTGTAAGAGACCACCAGCGCCTGAGGTGACTCAGGCGGCTAGGTAAACCCCACCCGGAGCAAGGTCAAGAGGATCCGTCCCCGGACGGGTCTGCGCGAACGCTCGAGGGCTGCCCGCCCGAGTTCGCGGGTAGACCGCACGAGGCCGGTGGCAACACCGGTCCTAGATGGATGGCCGTCTCCCCGGCGACCGCGAGGTCACCGGGCGACAGAACCCGGCGTACAGGCCGGCTCGTCTGCCCTACGGGCTCCTGACCTGCTCAGGAGCCCGTTTTTTCATGATCCAGAATCATCGTGGGCGGAATCTGGGGAGATCCACTTCCCTAGGACGCTTCGGGGGGCTCTGCCTCTTCGGCCGACGCCATCCAGGCACCCAGGGCCGCGAGCGCCCGGCGCCCCGACTTCGGCATGAAGTGCACGTAAGTCCTCAGCGTGAACGCGGGATCGGTGTGACCCAACCACGCAGCCAGCTGGGTAATGGTCTCACCCTCAGCCAGGACGACGCTAGCGAAGGTGTGCCGGGTGACGTGGAAGCCCTCCTCGCGCGGCATCTTCCACGCGGTCCGCTTCCACGGCTTCTTACCCTTCCCCTGCACCCACTCATAATCGGGCTCCGGAATTACCTTCGCCCGGACGAGCGCGGGCTTCCAGTTCTTCTCGTCGAAGGTGCTCCGATTGATGGCCCCACCACCGGCACCGCCGGTCCTTGCGGTGGTCACTAGTAGACGTACTGTCCGTCTCGGCCGCTTCTCCCATTCAAGATTGGGCCGGTCTGGATCCACCCAGGGAAGCGTCACCTCGATGGTCGGGAATGCCTTGGCGTAATCCGTGATGGCGGCGGCCAGCTCCGGCGGGCACGGCGCCGTTCGCGTTTTGTTGCCCTTCGGTGGCGCAAAGGCTGGCCGGCCGCCCACCAAAACGACCTGGCGCACGACGTTGATCTCGTCGCCGCTCACGTCGTCCGGGGAGAAGCCGAAGCACTCCCCCTGCCGCAGGCCCGCGCCAACTGCCAGGTTCAGCAAGATGTCGTACCGCGACCCGAGGGCCTTCCGCATCGCAGCAACTGTCTCCTTGGTCCATGCCTGCGCCTTCGACGGCGGGGACGTCGGAGCCGACAGATCGGCATCCCTGAAGGGGTTCTCGGGGATCCGCTTGGCTTTGTGTGCAGCCTGCATGATCGAGGAGAAGTGCCGCCACGTGGTGCGCACCGTGTTGACGTCGATGTCCTCTTCAACGCGGGTAAGCCAGCGCCGGACTTCGTCGTGGCCGATGCGGTTCAAGGGCAGGTGCCCCACGTGGGGCAGGATGTGCCGAAAGACGCGGGATTTCATGGATTGCTTTGTGGTGGGCGGCTGCCGAAGGTTCGGCCACCAGTGCTTCCGGACGTACTCGTCGAGGAGCATGTTGCCGTCACGCGGGTCGTAGAAGGTTCCGCGGCTGGTGTCGGTGGCCGAGTCCTTGAGCCACTTCTTGGCACCGTCGGGCCCTTCGAGCTTCTCGAAGCTGCGGTCGCGGGCGCCGGGGATGCCGGCTACCCGCCACCGCTTGCCCTGCCCGTGCCGTTCGGTTTCAACCCGCGTGGGCTTGCCCGTCTTTGGATCGGCGGGGCCCTTCTTGTACCAGCGGTCCTCGATGTAGCCGGGCAACGGTGCCTCCGTCTCGCGGGTCCTGCGGGGAGTCGATGGTGACGATCTCCCCATTCCAGACCTGGAACCATGCACCACCGGCGAAGAACTCCGCAGCCACTGGGTTGAGGGCGGCGACGACGTCTTCCAGCCTGGCGTTGCGGTCGATCCGTATGACGATCGTGCCCCGCTTCTCGCGGAGGTCCACGACCTGACCGGGCTCCAGGTCGTCTAGTTCGTATGTGGCGCGCAACATGAGCCCTCCCCGAGTCGGCACAACTGGGACGGGTGCGATCAGTTGTGCACGGTGGGTGAAGACTTTACGACTGTGGGGCAGCGTCCACAATCGGTTGGGGCGGATGGCTGCAAATAGCCTTTACGGATCGGTAGGTAGTCGCTACGGGCAACCTAATCGTCGCGCTGGGCGCGCTCCGCGGCCTCGATCATCGCGCGCCACTGACGGAGTTCTACCTTCGACTTGCCCGCAAGGTGACCGACGATGATGCGGACGTCTTCGTCGTAGCCGGCGAGCTCGGTTGCTTCGTACTCCAGCCACTGCTGGGCTGCGGCTTCCTTGATCCGGCGCTCCGACTTTCGGAGTCCGACGGCGATGGCCCGCAGCTCGTGGGGCTTCGGCGGGTTGGCTGGGGGGTTCTTCACCAGCTTGTGCAGGTACTGCTTCACGACCGTGGCCCCGGTTTCGGGATCCACGGCCCGTTCGGCGATCTGCTGATAGGAGAAGCCTTCATCGAGAGCTTCCTGGATGAGGCGAGAGAGCGCTCCGAGGGGCCCGGGGGCGGGCGGGGCCGACTCAGGGGCGGTGGCAGGCACCGACATCTCCGCTTCCTCTCCATCCACGTTCACGTGGTCTGTCTCCATTGCTGCCCGATTGAACCAGAGA
Source organism: Streptomyces sp. NBC_00207 (assembly GCF_045160965.1). Taxonomy (NCBI): domain Bacteria; kingdom Bacillati; phylum Actinomycetota; class Actinomycetes; order Kitasatosporales; family Streptomycetaceae; genus Streptomyces; species Streptomyces sp. NBC_00207. The sequence continues at coordinate 3,276,845 of NZ_CP130715.1, forward strand.
AGTCGCTGGTCAGGCCGTACAACCATCCTGGATCGCAGACGAATCGTCTACAGACCAAGGGTATCCGCACCAGAACTTTGCGGGAACGGCAGATCTGGCCGTCCCAATTTGTGGACAACACGTCCCGGCTGTGGTTACCTAATCTCAGTCAAACCAACTCCATCTCACTGGAGATCCATTGAGCCGCCGCTACGCCCTACGCGACCGCAGCATCCTCAGATGGGTCATGGACCACCCCGGAACGGGGGTCGCGTTCTCCGTCCGAAGCCTGGCCCAATCGGCCGGGTGCAAGGTCGGAGTCATAGGCGGACTCCTCACCGGGCGACAGAAGACAGCAACCGTGGACGACGCGCACTCCATCTCGGAGGCCGTCGGCGTGGCCTTGCTGGTCCTTTTTGCACCCTCACCGTCCCCAGAGAGGGACGATCCGTCCACGCAAACACATCTTCTTGGAGGCGAAACCCGTGAAGTACCCCCCGCGTAAGTACGTCGCCCCGCCGGAAGGGAGTCTCTGGTCCGACGAGGCCGCCAGGTACATCGGCGTCGCCCTGACGACGCTCTACAAGTGGCGCCAGACCGGCTACGGACCGGAGTCGCACACCGTGGGCCGCAAGCTCGCCTACGAGCTGACCGTGCTGGACGACTGGCTGCACGGCCAGGGCCGTACCAACCGCAAGGCCGTCGCCTCCGCCGCCTAGAGCGGTATGCGGCCCCGACCGCCGGTTTCTTCCCGGTCCCCGGCTGGCCAGGGCCTCCCGATCCACCCCTCACCTGCACCTACATGCAAGGAGAAGAGGACCGATGTCGAACATCATCGCCGGTGATCCGGCTCCCACCAACCCCAACCGGCTGGTCTTGTCGACCGGCCAGGAGTACGCCGACGCGATTTGCGAGATTGCGGTGCTGGCCCGTGGCGAGGACCCCGACAGGCTGATCGCTCTGGTCGGTGCTGCGCTGCGGTACGTCGATGCAAATGCGCGGGCCGAGGCCCTGGCCGCCGATAGCGCCTGCCACCGCATCGAGGTCCTGACGGAGGTCGCCGATCTGCTGCGGGACGCCGAAGAGACCGGCGCGGCCCTGCTGGTGGACCGGCTGCTCGAGGGCGGTGACGAGCGATGACCGCGCCGACGCCTGACATCGCCCGCCTGGACGTGCCGCTCGCGCAACTGGACGCGGACCTGCAGTTCCTCCGCCTGAAGCGTGAGGCCGCCGCCCGGATGAAGCAGCTCATGGTCGAGGACCAGCAGTACGACGTCCACCACCTCGACGCCGACAGTGCCTGTGTCCTCCCGGACTGCGAGTACGTCAACTACCTGCCCCGAGCTGGAGGCCAGTCGTGAGGATAGAGCCCGCAAGCGCGCTGCCGGATCTGATCGGCTCGGTCCGCCTCTCGCCGTCTGGGAAGAGCCTCGCGGTGCTGTGGCCGTCGCCGCCCCACGCGGCCCGCTGGATCGTCACCGACCAGTGGGGCTCCACCGGCTACGAGCCGGACTCCACCGTCGCGAAGTGGACCGTCGTCGGCGCAGTCCCTTGCAGCCCGGCGGCCGGCATGGCTCTCGATGGAAGCACGAAGGTGGTGGCGTCGTGAGTACGACTGTCGGCACGCTCAGCGTGCACCTGACGGCGGACCCCGCCGAGATCAAGGCGGAACGCGGCGGCCCGTTCTCGTGGCTGCGGCTCGGCCCGGTCACCCTCCACACCGACAGCTCGAGCCCGGCAGCCCTCCGCATCATGGCTGCCGCCCTCCTCGATCAGGCCCAGCACATGGAGCAGGCCGTGCGATTGGAGCGCGTGTCATGACGACCTGGGATGCGCACGATGCGCGGACGTCGGACCTGTCGGCGGCAGATGAGGCGGCGCTGATTCGCCGGCTGGCCCGCTACCGGTCGGTTGCGGCCCGGCGCCACAAGGGCGGCTGCGTCTGCCCGGCCTGTCACGTCCGCCGGGTCGACGCGAACATGCGGGCCCTGCGGAAGCTGGCCGCCGACGCGAAGCAGGTGGCGTGATGGCGACCGAGACTGTGCTGTCGCCTCTCCTGTGTGACCTCCCCGAGGCGAAGGCACCAACGCCGCCGGCTCGCCCGGCCGACCCGGACTTTGCCGAGTCGCTGGCTTCCGGCCTCACCGAGACCTTCGGCCAGTTCACCGTCCGAATGGCCGACCTGCTGAACGTCGACCCCGCGGATCCGGACGCCGAGTCGAAGCGGGCCGCGCTGCGGCAGCAGCTCTGCCTGGCCCGCGGTGTGGCCCCGGCGGACATCTGCCCGGTCATGGGCTACGACCTGTCAGCGGACGCCTTTAGGCGCGCCAAAGGCGGCTGGGTCGAGCACTTGAAGGCGCACCGGCCGTCGGACTGGACCTACGCCGAGCACGACCGGGCCCGCGGCTTCTGGGCGAACGCCCGCTCGGACCTGATCCACGAATGGCCGGAGGTCGAACGATGACCCTCCGCCGTGCCCGCTGGCTGACCGCCGGCACTGCTGCCGCCTCACTCCTACTCCTCGCCCTCGGGCGCCGCATCCAGACCGGAGGCCGAAGTGCCTGACGCACCGCTCGACGCCCGAGCCGAGATCACGCTGCTGCGCGACGCGATCCACGCCAGCCACGAGCAGGGCTCCCACCTCCACCACGTCTTCAGCGGCTGGGAGGAGTGCGCTCCCTGCGAGAAGGCCAACGAGGAGGGCGATGGCACCTTCGCCTGCGACGCCTACAAGGCCTGGCAGAAGGAGGCCGAGGCGGGACACCGCTCCCGGGCGGAGGTGGCGGTCGACCAACTGGTCGCTGCTCTGGCCGAGACCCGTACCCAGCTGGAGATCGCCGAGCGGCAGAACGGGGAGCTCGCCAACGTGATCGCTGGTACCGGCCTCGCCCTCTGGGAGGAGGAGCGGGACCTGGCCCGGATGCGTCTGGCCTGGCAGTCCGCCCGGCAGCGCGCCATCGCCTACGGAGAGGGCATCCTCCGCCAGGTCAGCAACCGCGAGGCGTGGGAGGGATGGGCGAAGGAAGCACAGGCCGAGGTAGTCCGCCTCCAGTCCCTGCTCGCCGAGCGGGACGAGCAGATCGCCGGACTCCTCGCCGACGAGCCCACCCTCGACGACTACCAGCCGGCGGCGCCCCGATGAGCCTCGCCGACATAGTCCGGGAGCGGACCCGCGGTCGCGGCCAGCACCGGGCGGCGGACGACAACGCTCGCCTCCGCGCCGAACTGGACCAGGAACGGGCCCGCACCGCGGACCTGGAACGCCGCCTCACCGTCGCCACCACCGGATGGGACAACGCCAACGCGAAGGTCAGCCAGCTCCGGGACGACCTGTCCCGGGCGGTCGAGGCCACGCGACAGAACCAGCAGGCCGTCTCCTCCCTCACCGCACACTCCGCGGTCGCCGACACCCAGCCCACCCCTGTCGTACCGCTCCACCAGGCTCGCGAGAAGGGACTCCTGTCATGACAGTTCACCAGCACGTCGTTCAGCTGCGCGGGAAGCCCGCCTTCACCGTGAACGCGATCCAGCCCGCACCCGGCCTCTACGTCTACCGCGGCCTGCCATACATCCGATGGGGCGAAGAGTTCCACTGGCACATCAGCCACCACGCGGGGCTGATCATCGCTTCCGCCCAGTCCGCGGTCGAGGCCCGCCGGGTTGTCGACGAGATCGCCGACCTCATCGACTGGACTCTCTCCCCGGAGGAGATCAAGGCCACCATCGGCGCCAACGCTTACGAGGTCCGCGAGCGGATCGTCTACGGCACCGACGCGGTGTTCCACCAGAACCGCCCCGTCGCCGCCTAGAACCCGCCGGGTGCGGTCGTGCACCGACCGGCCGCCCCCGGCGACCCAACCACCGCCCCGGACGGGCTGACCGCCCGCCCGCGGCCGACTACACCCTGAAGGAGCCCAGCATGGACCACTACACCTCGACCATCCCTGCCGAGACCGCCTGCCACGTCCTCTCCGTCTTCGGCCGCGGCGGCTACGCACCCGGACGTTGGAGCCAGCAGCTCCTCGAGCTGATCGCCGGCGCCGACATCGAGAACGCCGCCCTTCTGGCCCAGGCCTTCCCGGCCGAGGTTCAGGCCGTCCAGATTGCCAAGTACGACAAGGACGGCATCAGCCGGCTGCAGGCCATCGCGAACGGGCAGGCCGCCGCGTGAGCCGCATCCAGTGCGCCCGCTGCGGCGACGAAGGTGGGCCCTTCGCCCGCACCGCCGAAGGCCCGGTCTGTGAAGACTGCCTCGACGAGCTGGAAAACGAGCAGTGACCGCGGCCGCCGAGATCGAGCCGGGACTGTACGACATCCCCGCCGAGCTCTACCACTCCGACCCGGTCCCCGGCGGCAGCCTCTCCGCTTCTGGCGCCAAGATCCTCGCCGACTGCCCGGCCCGCTACGGCTACCTCCTCGACCACCCGCAGCCCTTCAAGCCGGAGTTCGAGTTCGGCACGGCGGCTCACACCGTGGTGCTCGGCGACGGGCCGGAGCTGGTGGTGGTGGACGAGGAGAAGTGGAACACCAACGCCGCCAAGGCGAAGGTCAAGGCCATACGGGATGCCGGCGGGATTCCGCTCAAGCAGGCCGACTACCAGCGGATCTGCGATATGGCCGAAGTTCTGGCGGCGGATCCGGAAGCCTCGGAGATCTTGACCCCCGGGTCCGGTCTCGCCGAGCAGTCGATCTTCTGGCCCGACGGCCCGATCTGGTGGCGCAGCCGCTTCGACTGGCTCCGCCCCGACCTGATCGCCGACTACAAGACCACCCAGTCCGTCCACCCGGACAAGCTCAGCAAGACCGTCCATGAGCTCGGCTACCACATCCAGGAACACATCTACCGACGCGGTGCGGTCGAGCTTGGCCTCATCCCCGACGGCGCCTCCTTCAAGTTCCTGTTTCAGGAGAAGCAGCCTCCGTACCTCGTGCAGGTCGCCGAGCTCGACCCAGTCGCCCGATACGCCGGCCTCCGACTCACCCACCTTGCAGTCGGCCGCTACCTCTACGGCCGCGAGACCGGCCACTGGCCCGCCTACAGCGAGACCTCCACCGTCATCGGGCTGCCGCCCTACATCGAGCGCCAGTACGCCTAGGAGCAGTCGTGTCCCAGCTTCCCCCGCCCGTCCGAACTGCCCGGCCCCAGCAGGCCGAAGCGGCCGGAGGGTTCGAGTTCCGCCCCGCCAGCAAGGCCGGCCGCAAGGCCCGCCTGTCCATCCAGGGCATGTCCGGCTCCGGCAAGACCTGGACCGGACTCAGCATCGCTCACGGCCTGTCCGAGGGGCGCCAGTTCGCAGTCATCGACACCGAGGGCGGAGCCGCCAGCCTGTACGCCGGCATCGGCGGCATCCAATTCGACTCCGTTTCCATGGACCGCTACGACCCCCGCGACCTCGTCCGCGTCCTCGACTCCGCCGCCCAGGCCGGCTACCCCACCGTGTTCGTCGACAGCCTCTCCCACTTCTGGAAGGGCACCGACGGCACCCTCGCCCAGGTCGAGAAGGCCAGCAGCAGGTACGGCGGCAACAAGTTCGCCGGCTGGAAGGACGGCACCCCGATCCAGAACGACATGGTCGCCGCGATCCTCGCCTACCCCGGCCACATCGTCGCCTCGATGCGCTCCTACACCGAGTGGGTGCTGGACGGCTCTAAGCCCAAGCGGGTCGGCATGCGCCCCGACCAGCGCAAGGGCATCGAGTACGAGTTCGACGTGGCCGTGTCCATGGACATCGACAACCGGCTCGAGGTGCTCAAGTCCCGCTGCCCCGCGCTGAACCGCAAGGTCATCGAGCGACCCAACGGAGCCCGGGACATCGCCGGCCCGCTCCTCGCCTGGCTGAACGCCAACCCCGAGCCCGTCGAGCAGTAGCAGAACCCCCGGGGCGCCGCGGCCCGAACCTGCGGCGCCCCACCCCACCAGTACAGCACGCGAGAGGAACCCTGCTATGTCCGGTCAGCTGCAGATCCCCACTCCCGTCCGCACCGTCATCAACCCGTCCGCCGGCGACGCTGCCAAGCAGCGCGGCATGAAGCGCATCGGCCTCCTCGACCCGACGTGGGCCGCCGACTGCGACGAAGCGATAGCCGAGATGGCTTCCCGCGGAGTCGTCTTCCAGGCCGCCGACCTGGTCCGGCTCGAACTCGTCGGCGAGCCCCCGCACCCCAACTGCTGGGGCCCCCGCTTCGGAAAGGCCGCCCGCCGCGGCATCATCCGCCACGTCGAATTCGGCAAGTCCAGCCGGGCGACCGTCCACCGGTCGATCTGCCACCACTGGATCGGCACCGCCGCCGCACGGGCGGAGCAGGCCGCATGAACGCCTCCGACACCGTATGGACCTGCATCGGCGCCGCGGCTGGTCTCCTCCTCATCGCCACCTACGGCTGGGACGCCTGGCACCTGGGCCGCACCCGCCGCCGCTGGCAGCAGTCCACCGGCAGTGACCCGCAGACCGTCGCCGACGACGTCACCGAACGCCGCAAGCAGCGCGAGATAGCCCAGCTCGAAGCCTGGCTGCGGCTCCCGTTGCAGTCCCGCAACACCATCCCCCACCAGACCCGCCGAACGGAGGACCCCCAGTGACCACCGCAGTCATCACCGGAACCCGGGCAGGAGTCGCCCCCAGCCGCCGCCTCTACCCCTCCACAACCGAGACCTTCTACAACGACCTCGACCTCGTCGCCGTCGAGAAGGCCATGAACGGCGAGACGACAGAACTGACCGCCGACGAGAAGGTCTACGCCGCCCAGCTACTTCACCAGCGGGGCCACGACTTCACCGACATCAGCCGACGCCTCCGGTGCAGCCGCGACACCGTCTCCGCCTGGCACAAGGACAACTGGGTGGCCAGGCAGCGCGCCTTCCTTCCCCCGCCGGAGGAAGACCCGATCGACATCGGCGCCGCCAAGCACGGCCGGTCCGGCTACACCAAGGGCTGCCGGTGCCGTGTCTGCCGCGGCGCCGCCTCCGCCTACTCGCGGGCTCGCCGCGACCGCCTCCGTGAGATGCGGCAGGCCGCCTGATGGGCTACCAGCGCGCCGCCAACCGCAGCTCCTGCCTCCACAACCACCCGTACCCGGAGAACATCGGCCGCGACCGCCGCGGATGGGCGTACTGCATCGCCTGCCGCCGCGAATGGGAGCGCAACCGGGCACCCAGGCCGCGCAACTACGTGCCTGTCGAGCCCGACCCGGCCGCCATCGAGCGGGCCGTCGCCGGCGACCCTCCCGCCCGGCTCACGCCGCGCGAACGGAAAGCCGCGGTCCTCGCGCTCACCAAGCGCAACGTTGCGGCCTGGCGGATCGCCGAACAGATCGGCTGCAGCAAGCGCACCGTGCACCGCATCCGCAGCCAGTACGCCGCCGCGGCCTAGCCAACCACCACCCGCATCCACCGCCGCCAGTCAGGAAGAAGCCTCCGATGGCCGAGAAGGACAAGCGCACCTACGTCAAGGTGCATGACGGTCTGCCGGACCACCCGAAGATCGTTAAAGCGGGCGGGGAAGCCGCCTGGCTCTACGTGTGCGGCCTCGCCTACGCCTCCCGTCAGCTGACTGACGGCGTGATTCCGAAGCCTCTCGCCCTCCGACTGACGGACGGAAGCAACCTCGAAGCAAATGCTTCGGCACTGCTTCGCGTTGGCTTGTGGCACGAGAGCGGCCACGACTGCCCGAAGTGCCCTCCGGCGGAGTCCGACACCTACGTCATCCACGACTACGTCATCCATCAGCGTTCCGCTTCCGAGGTCGAAGACCTCCGCGCCAAGCGTTCTGCCGCAGGTCAGAAGGGCGGGAAGCGTTCCGGCGAGTCCCGTCGTGGTGATTCCAGGGGCGAAGCAAACGCTGAAGCACTTGCTTCGGCTTTGGTGAAGCAAACGCAAAGCAAAACCGAAGCAGAGACAGAGACAGAGACAGAAGTAAAAGAAAAGACTTCTCGAACTCCTGCGGAGTCCGCGGATGCTCCCCCTCGGCACGACGTCGAACGGGTCTGCAAGCACCTGGCCACGGTGATCGAGAAGGGCGGCGACAAACGCCCCCGCATCACCGACAAGTGGCGGACCGACATGCGCCGCCTGCTCGACCTCGATGGCGTCTCGCCCGACCAGGCCATTACCGCCATCGACTGGGCCCACGCCTCCGACTTCTGGAACGCCCACATCCTCAGCCCGGCCAAGCTCCGCGAGAAGTACCCCACCCTCCGCCGGCAGGCCACCGCCCAACAGCGGAGTGCCGCCCCTGCCGGCCCCAGCACCGCCCCCCGATTCATGACCGACGAGGAGAAGGCCAGTGCCCTCAACTTCTGACGACCTGCCCGACCCGCGGGACTCCGTTCGCCGAGAACGCCGCGAGGACGCTGTTGCCGGCTTCCTGGCGCAGACGCCGGTGATCTACCAGCACGACATCGACATCCACCCCAAGGCCGCCACTTGGGCCGACCAGCTCCCGGACTCCCCCCGGAGCCTGTTCCTCACCGGCGCCATCGGTGTCGGCAAGACTCACACCGCCTGGCAGGCCACTCGACGTTGGATCGACCGTCGCATTGCCGACACGGGTCGCCTGCCGTCTGTTGAGACCTGGCGATCCACGGCCCTCTTCGACGCCCTGCGCCCCGACAGCCGCGACTACGACGGTCGCGTCCTCACCGCCCAGCTGCAGCGCGCCGACCTGCTGTACATCGACGACCTGGCCGCAGCCCGCGTCTCTCCTGTCGGGTGGACGCAGGAACGGCTCTACGAGATCTTCGACGAGCGGTACATCAACCGGCGGCCGGTTCTGATCACCTGCGATGTCCTGCCCGGCGAGACCGAGCACCTCGTCGGCGAGCGCGTCCAGTCCCGGCTCCGGGAGATGTTCCGCGGCGGGGTCCTCCTCCTCGAGGGCGACGACCGCCGCCTGGGCGGTGCAGCGTGAGCGCCGACCTGTGGGACGCCCCCGCCGACGAGACCGGACTCGACGGCCCCGCCCGCCCCCGGGACCTCGACGCAGAACACATCGTCGTCGCGAACGTCATGCGTCAACCCGAACTCATCGACGACCTCGCCGCCGCCTTCGACCCCGCCGACATCACCGACGACCGCCTGCGCTGGGTGTGGCACGCAGTCGACGAAATCCGACAGAAGCTCACCGCCGGCGAGATCCGCTACGAGGCCGTCAACACCCAGCTGCAGGCCTGGAAGGCATCCGGCTACCTGCCGATCGTGCCCCTCACCCGCGACCAGCTCGTCGACTTGTACGGCCGCGCCCAGCTCGGATCCACCACCTGGTACGCCGCCAGCATCACCAAGAAGGCCGCCGCCGCCCGGCTTGTCGCCCACGGCTACGAAGCCATCGCCCGCGGCCGGTCCGCCGCCTTCGATCCCGACGAGGACGTTCCCGCCGCCCAGGCCCAGCTCGACGGAGTCCTCGGCGCCACCGACCAGGCCGACATGGCGGTCGTCGGCGACCTCCTCGCTGGCAGCCTCGAGCGAGCCGTCACAAAGCCCACGACCGAGAACCGCATCCCCACCGGATTCATCGACCTCGACCTCCTGCTGTCCGGCGGCTGGGCCCCCGGCCAGATGGTTGTCGTCGGCGCCCGCCCGGCCATGGGCAAGACCACCTTCGCCCTCGGCCTCGCCCGGGCCGCCGCTGTCAAGCACAGCATCCCGACGCTGTTCCAGTCCCTCGAGATGAACAAGGAAGATCTCGCCGACACCCTGCTGTGCTCCGCCGCGCAGGTCGGCCTCCATCACCACAAGCAAGGCACCGTCGACCCCGCAGGTCTGACCCGACTCGCGAAGGCCGCCGGCCAGGTACGCCCCGCACCGCTGCACATCAACGAGACCGGACACCTGTCCGTCCCGTTGCTGCGAAGCCAGGTCCGGCACCTCGTCCGCACTGTCGGCCTGCGCCTCGTGATCGTCGACTACCTGCAGTTGATGTACGCCCCCAAATCCGAGAACCGCCAGCAGGCCGTCGCCGACATGTCCCGCCAGCTGAAGCTCATGGCCAAGGAGTTCGGCATCACGATCATCGTGCTTGCCCAGCTCAACCGCGGACCCGAACAGCGCACCGACAAGCGCCCCCAGGTCTCCGACCTTCGTGAGTCCGGAGCCATCGAGCAGGACGCCGACATCGTGGTCCTGCTGCACCGCGAGGACGCCTACGAACGCGACTCGCCCCGCGCCGGCGAAGCCGACCTGATCGTCGGCAAGCACCGTGGCGGCCACCCCGGAGACATCACCGTCGCCTTTCAGGGCCACTACGGCCGCTTCGTCGACATGGCTTCGGAGGCGTCGTGACCGAGCTGACCCCGGAGGACATCGTGGCCGCCAGGGATGAGGGCGACCTCGTAGCCACCCTTCTTGCCGCTGCCGGGATCCACCCCAAACTGCCCCGCCAGCGAGCTGCGGCCCCGGAGCCCGAGCCGGACATCGTCCACGTCGCCTACCCCGGCGCCTGGCCCACCGGCACCAGGCGGCCGACCCCCGTACCGCCGGCGTCCGGCCCGCAGATCGATGCCGCGGTCGCCGACTACCGGCACTGGATCCTCGCCGACCGTCCTGCCGCACCCACCCGATGCCCCTGTCTCGGCTGCACCCCTGGAGGGATGCCATGACGGACACCTGCCCCAACTGCCTCGAGCGGGACATAGAGCCCGCCCTGGAACGGCGCCGCGGCCAGACCACCCGCGACGGCTACCAGTGCCCCCACTGCAGGCAGCAGTGGGTCGTGATGCGCCATCAGCCGTCGTACCTCACCGCCTCCGAATCCGAAGGGGAGCAGATCGCATGAAGATCACCGACAGTGATCGATTCTGGTCGCACGTAGCTGGCGACTCTGCCGATGATTGCTGGCTCTGGACCAGCAGCCTTGGAGTCACCGGGTACGGCCGATTCAAGTTTCGGGGGCGAGCAGTCCGCGCCCACCGCTACGCCTACGAGGCCCTGAGGTCGGAGATACCGGGCGGCCTGGTTCTCGATCACCTGTGCAGGAACCGGGCCTGCGTGAATCCGTGGCACCTCGAACCTGTGTCCCAGCGGGCGAACGTGCTCCGAGGGGGCGGCGTCGCCGCGCAGGCGGCGGCCAAGACCCACTGCCCTCAAGGCCATCCCTACGACAGCGCAAACACGATCGTGTCCAGCGAAGGCTATCGACGGTGCCGCACCTGCTGCCGGATCGCCGACCGTCTCCGTCGAGCCGCCAAGTGACCGAGCGAATCGACTCCGCCGACCGGCCCGCCGCGTGACCGCCGTCCACGCGGCCCGCTACACCCGCCCCGCCACCCGGCGCCGTACCGACCACACCAACACCCGAAAGGCCACCACGTGACCACCAAGCTCATCCGCGACCGCATCCCCGAGATCGCCGCAGCCCGCGGCCAGCACCTCGACACCCGCGTAGCCGACACCGCCGAAGCAGCCGAGCTCCTCGTCGCCAAGCTCGAAGAGGAAGCCCTGGAAGTCGCCGAAGCCGACAACCGCGACGACCTCCTTACCGAGCTCGCCGACGTCCTCGAGGCGCTGTACGCCCTGACGCAGATCTGCGGCTGGACCCTCGACGACCTCGAGGCCGCCCGCATCCGCAAGCACGCCGAACGCGGCGGATTCGACCGACAGCTCGTACTCACCACGGCCGACGACCCCGCCTGACCTGCCTGCCCCGGATACCGCCAGCCCCAGCATCGGAGGACCCCATGCCCTACCCCGAGTACCTGACTCCCGAAGAGAAGCTCGCCAGCGCCAAGGAGCGACTCAACATCCCGACGATCACCTGCATCTGCGGCAGCACCCGCTTCATGACGGAGATGGGCGAGGCCGACCTCCAGCTCACCGCGGACGGCCACATCGTCGTCATGCCCGGCTGCGACATGAAGTCCCCGCACCCCCGCTGGGCCGACCCGGTCGAGGCCGAGGAGCTGAAGGTCCGACTGGACGGCCTGCACCGGGCCAAGATCCGGCTCGCCGACGAGGTGCTCGTGGTCGGCGACTACATCGGCGACAGCACCCGCGCCGAGATCGCCTACGCCCGCAGCCTCGGCAAGCCGGTCCGCTTCACGCACCCCGAGGTCGACCCCACCCCGTGACGTGGACGGCCGCCTCCGGGGCTATCGGAGGCGGCCACCCCGATCATCCACCACCCGAGGAGAACCCGATGGCCAGCACCATGGAATGGATCCGCCGAAACTACGGCGTCCCCGCCCGGCACGGCATGAACGTCACCTACGGCGGCAAGCCCGCCGTCATCGTCGGCACCCGCGGCCCGCACCTGCGCCTCCGCGTCGAGGGCGAACGGCGGACGGTCGTCGACCACCCGACCTATCGCGTCGTCTACCCCGAGATTCCGAAGCCGCCCCGCCCCCGCGGCTGGTGCTCCTGGTGCACACAGGACCGGGCCATGACCGCGTCGGGCGTAATGGGCAAGCACCGGCCCGCTTTCCCCACCAACGAAGACTGCCCCGGGACCGGCAAGCCGCCCATGTGGCCGGTCGAATACCGCACCAACGCCGAAGCTGCAGGCCGGTCGTGACCGCGCCCGCCCGGCCGGAGCTGACCGCGACGGAGCTCGCCGTGCTGGCCGGTGCCGCGGAGGGCGACACCTACGCCGCTATCGGCGCCCGGCTCGGCCTGCACGAGAAGTCCGTCGCGAAGATCGCCGTCCGGGCGGGCCGCAAGCTCGGCGCCCGCAGCATCACCAACGCCGTCGTTCTCGCCTGCCGGGCGGGGATCCTCGACGGCCGCCCACAGCGCCATGGGGACCACGCCGGCTATGAGGCGCACCGGAAACGCGGCGAGCGTGGCAAGCAGATCTGCGACCCCTGCCGTGAGGGCGAGAAGGCGTACCGCGACGGACTCAAGGCCGCACGGCAGGCCCAGGAAGCCGCCTGAGCGCGTCTCTCCCGGCCTCAAGCCCCGAATCCGTCCCCACGTAGGTCCGGGCCGCTGAGAGACGCTCAGCGGCCCCGTACAGCCCCGCCGCCCCGACCGACCCGACACCCGGAGGAACCCATGACCGCCATCCAGCCCAGCGAGTTCCTGTACGAACTCTGGGACGCCAACTGGGACGACGGCCCCCTCGGCAACTACAAGATCCTTCAGCACCCCATCACGAAGAAGACCAGCAAGCGGATCCACTTCACGCTCCGGGGCCGGGCCGCGTTCGTCGACCGGCAGCGGATCGAGGCCGACGGCGAGATCTACCACCGCCGGTTCCAGAGCGTGCTGTACCTGGCGCCGCCGGTGATCCCGAGCCAGGCGAAGCCGCCCCTGCAGAAGCTGCGACAGGCGATGGCGGACGCGCACCCCGACCGCGGTGGTACCGACGCCGAGTTCATCGCAGCCCGCCGCCGGTACGAGCAGGCGAAGGCGCCGAGGTGACCGGCCGGCCCCCGCTGTGGCTGCCCCACGAGGAGGCCTACACCCCCGAGCCGCCCCCGCCACCCGCCGACGAGCAGGCGTTCACCGACCTCCACGGCCCCCAACCCCAGCCCCGCGCCTACCGGACCACCGTCACCGCTGGCGCCATCGACGACTACGAACCAGGAGACCAGCCGTGACCCCCGCCGACCTGCGTGCCGCGATAGTCCGCGACTGCCCCCACCGCCTCGACGACTACGACCGGCACACCGCTCGCTTCAAGGTCCGCGGATGGCGGTTCGGCCCGGCGCTCATCGCGTACTGGCGGATCGAGCACGCCATCAGCAGCCAGCCCGACGTCGAAGCGGAGCTCGGCCGACTGTACGGACTCGCCGAGGACAGCCCCGACTATGCCGGCGCCAAGGACTACCTAGCCCAGGTCAGCCGCATCCGACACCAGATCAGCGCCACCCTCGACCCGCCGAAGGAGACCCGCGATGCCTGACCTGCACGGCTGGATCAGCCAGCAGATCGACGAGGCCGAGCAGGCCGCCCGCACGTGCCCGCCGTCGCCAATGCCCGTAGAGACGGGGGCCAGCGATTACGTCGCCACCGAGGTCCGCGACGCGACCGGACAGGTTCGCGCCACTGGGCTGTTCGTCACCCCGGCCGCTGCCCTCCGCCGGTGCGCCGCCGACCGGAAGATCCTTGCCATCCACTGCTACGCCGGCGGCAACCACTGGGACCAGTACGCCTGCCGCGGCTGCGGATCCGACGACACCGGCTACCTCGTCGACCACACCAACGACTGCGAAACGCTCATCGCGCTCGCCGAGGGCTACGGGATTACCGACGAGGAACTCGCCCAGCTCGACCGGCCTGAGTGGGAACGGCCAGTGAACCTCTACAAGTCCTACGCCGACCAGATGGACGCGTACTGCCGCCGCCTCGACGACCTCCTGCGGCCGACGAACCCCACCTCAGCCGTCCCCGCGTCCCTCCGCGGACCCAACTGGAAGCCGCGCTTCACAGCCTGACCGCCCGTACCGCCCGCACAAGGAGCTCAGCCGTGAACGCCATCAGCGCCTGCGCGATCTGCCGGAACCCGTCCACCGCCCGAGTCCACGAGGGGTGCGAGGAGCGCCTCGACGCCGGACTCGCCTCCCTGCCCCGCCTGTACCGCGAGCTCGAACAGCACCTCGCCCCGTCCCGCCGCGGCGACAGCGGGCGTGCCGGCAGCCGGACCGCCCCCCTTCCGGTCAACGAGCGCGTACTGGATCTCCGCGCCCGCGGCGGCATAGAGGGCGTCGTCGTCACCTGGGAACGCGACGCCCGCGAGACGCTCGGCTGGGAGCCGGCACCCTTCCGCGGCGACGTCCAGCAGACCGTCGACGGCGCAGTTGCGTTCCTCCGCACCCAAGTCCCGTGGTTCTGCGACGCCCACGAGGCCGTCTACGACCTGGCCCAAGACGTCCGCCGGCTGCGAGCCGAATGTGACTCGATCATCACCGGCGAACGACCGCCCCGCCGGATCCCCGTGGGCTGCCCGTGCGGCGCCGTCCTCAAGGTCACCATCGACACCCCCGGGATCCGCTGCGACGACTGCGGCACGCAGTACGGGCACGCCGAAGCGCTACGGCTGCCGGCAGTGGACCGGTCAGCTGCATGACGAAGGCCCCACCCAATCGGGTGGGGCCTTCCTGTGCGTCCGGGGTCAGGCGCTGAGGGCGATCTGGTCCCCGTGCTCGAACGCGGCGATGAGGTCACTCATCCCCGCGTACACCGCCTCCAGCAGCGGCCGATCCTCCTCCGTGTAGACGGCCACCTTGTCGATCCGCGAACCCGCCGGGCCCGCGATCTTCTCCGGGCGCCGTCCGTGCTGCTTGAAGTGGGCGTTCGATACCCGCGACCCGAAGCCGGACTGGAACTTCGCGACCGTCTTCGCCTTGTGGCCCTTCTCCGCGAGGAACGTGGCCGCGTACAGCGGCGTCTCGCTCGGCTCCAGCTCAGGCCGCTCGCCCATGGCGCGGGCCAGGATCACCTTGGCCGTGGCTGTCGCGTAGGGCTCGGGCAGGGCCGGGCGGAGGATCGCGAGGATCTCCGCCTGATCCCGGTACGGCAGCGGGCCGGCCGCCGCGGTGATCTCCTTCGGGGCAGGCGCGGGTGCGGGTGTCGGAGCCGTCTGGAACTGACCTGTCTTGCGGATCTGCGGGATCACTTCGTGGGTGACCCAGCGCTTGAACTTCTTGGCCTCAGGCTTATCTGATCGGAGGAGCAGGGTGTACAGGCCCGGCTCGTTCACAATGGCCCGGTTGGGGTTCCCCGGACTTCCATCCGCCAGGCGGATAGAACTCCTCTCGTCTTCGTCGAGGCGGGCGAGGGCGTTACCTACGTTGGCGATACCCAGGGCGGTGCAGACGTCTGACGCCACCCACCACGGCTCGCCGTTGACCAGCGTCGTGCGGACCTCGGCGCCCTCGAATGTGAAGGCTTGCAAGCCCCGGCTGCCGCCATCTGGCGTGGAAGGTGCGACCATGGACATGGTCTCTCCGATCTGTGGACACAGTGGATTGATCGATGGGCCCACCCGGTTCTTGGTCGTTCGGGGTGGGCCCTCCGTGCTTCACGGTAGTGGCAACATCGGCACCTTCGCCACAACTTCGCCCAACTAGATCTCGATAGTTGAATCGACTTGGGCCAAGTTGGCATACTGTTCGCATGACTCAGGCCAATGATCGTGACCACGACCGGCTCGCCACACAGGTTCGCGCCCGCCGGGCTGAGCTTGGACTCAGCCGCGCTGCTCTAGCGGAGCGTGCGGGGGTCTCCAAGGGAACGTGCCACCGCCTCGAAGAAGGGCAGCCGATCCGCGACATCAACTACGCGAAGATCGACGCGGCCCTGGGTTGGGCGCCGGGGTCGTGCGCCTCCATCCGCGACGGCGGCGCGCCGACCCCCGCACTTGGCGCGGAGGGCTTGAGCCTGGTCAAGGTGCCGATTGACGAAGAGGGCATCGGTGATGCGTTCATGATCATTGCCGTCAAAGGCTCAGATCTCCCCGCTTCCAAGATCCGAGCTATGAGAGACGATCTCATTGAGGAGCTGAAACAGCGAGGCATGCTGTAGTGGTACGCGAAGGGCCCGACCGCGCGACATGCGGTCGGGCCCTTCTTGCGTTCCGCGCCTACTCGGCGGCTTCGGCCGGCGGGATCGGGATCGTGTATGAGAGCGCGTACTGATGCGCGGCCACCACGATGTCGCACGTCTCGACTGGCAGCTCGTCGACGTAATACGTGCGTGCGACGACGATGACCGGGACGCCCGGAGGGAGCTTCAGGCTCTCAGCCTCGCGCGGCCGGGGGGCCCGCGCGGTGACCTCTTCGACCACCTTCGTGATATGCAGACCGATCAGGTCGAAGCGTGCCACGACGCCCGATACGGGGCCACCCTCCGGGTGCTCAATGGCCGTACCGCCAGTCAGGGCGAGCGGCTCGTAAGAGGTCGACAGCTTGATCACGTCGCTGTCGGCGAAGAACGTATAGGTGGTCCGCACGACCTCGTCGCCAGGTTCGATCGCGAGACGTTCGGCGATGACCTTGGTTGCCTCGGTTCGGCGCGTTGACGACTCAAGTTCGGATCGCCGCCCGCTGGCTTCCGTAGCCGCCTGCACGGGGGAGCCGACAGGCCTCTTGCCGTAAAGATCGCCCGAGATTCGCTTGCGCAGTGGTTGCTGCCTGCGGACGAACATGCCCTTGCCGCGCTCTGTGGTGACCAGGCCTTCGCTCACGAGGGTTTGGATGGCGTTGCGAATCACGATGCGGGACATGCCGTACTCGGCCATCAGGGCCGCCTCGGTCGGCAGCTTCTCCCCCGAGCGGTAGTCCCCGTCGAAGATGCGCTGGCGAATGTCGTCGGCGATCTGCTGGTACGCCGGTTTCGGCTTAGTCACACTGCCCCTTTCGTCTACTAGTTACTACAAGTGAACCACGGCCCTGACCAGTGCATCTACAGCTACTTCCGTGACGATCCGCTCACAGCCTTGCGCGGGGAGTCATAGTTGTTATAACTTCCTCTGTGTCGGCAGGAACAGCAGAACCGACAAGTTCAGCCAGGCTTCCAAAGCAAAGGCCCCGACGGGGTTGTCTCGGTGCTGGAACACCGAGCCCGTCAGGGCCTACGCATCAGAGATTGGGTCTCAGAGATGCAGCACGAGCTTACCGTGTCTGCCCCGCAGCAGGCACCCGATGGCCGCCCCTTGGGGGTCAGGTTCATCGCCACCGCCCTCCGAGTTGACCAGACCACGGTCTACCGAGAGATCAAGTCGGGCCGGCTTCCCTCCTACCGCGTCGGCTCCGGCCGCGGAACCATCCGCGTCAGCAGGGCCGCGTTCAAGCAGTACCTCGACGACCGCGGCATCCCGGCGAGCGAGCTGGCGGTGGCACTGTGAACGCCACGACGCTTGCCGCGAAGCCCGCGCTGCGGATGGTGAATGGCCAGCGGCCGACCCTCGACTACGTCTTCGATACCCGGCTCGCCGAGATGACGGACGAGCTGCACGTCGAGGTCATCACCTCCGAGATCACCGACGCCGAGTTCTTCGGCTGCGTGGTCGTCCGTGGGTCCCGCATCGTCGTGATGCTCTCCCCGAACCTCGGCGACTTCGAGGCGGACTTCTTCACCCGCTACCTGACGGCGCAGGCGTACAAGCTTGAGATGTCGCCGCTGCCGACGCCGTTCGACGTCGAGCTCAGCCCCATGCTCGAGGGGGTGCCGGCATGAGCGCCCAGCCCGCCCCGGTCCGACCCCTCGCCTTCAGCTCGGACCCGTCGATGGATGAGGCTTTGGCCCGTGTCCGTCGGGCCCGCCGTCAGCAGGCCGTGGCCCACTCCCTGCAGGCAGCCGTCCTGGCCGACGAGGCCGGAGACCCGGCCTACGCCGCCGGCTTCCGCGCCGACGCCGACCGCATGCTCCAGGCGATCACGTCATGAGCGCGCCGCAGTACGCCGCCACCGCCTGCGACTGGTGCGGGCAGGGCGGCAGCGACCCCATCGACCCGCAGGACGGCGAGTAGCCCCTGCCCCGCCAGCACTCTCGCTGCCGGCCTCCACACCCACCGCTAGACCACCCCGCCTGACCGAAGAGGAGCACCGACATGCCCAAGTTCACCCTGATCAAGACGCCCACCGAGTACGACCTCGCCCTCGCCGAGCGGGAGGCGGAGGCCGACCACCTCGACCCGGTGACCGCCCTCATCGAGGCCCGCATCCAGGTCGTCGAGTTCCGGCAGACTCAGCCGCAGGCCGCCTGATGGGCTCCGTGTGGCGGGACGCCCGCAGCATCGGCGACCTCGGGCAGGCCATGGCCCTGTGGATGGAGGGTCGCGGCCCCGACTGGCCCGGCTACTTCGGGCCGTTCGGGCAGGAGGAGGAGAACGGTGCTCGGCACCTGATCCCCACCCTGGCCGCTGCCAACCGGGCCGGGTTCGTCACCACCGGCAGCCAGCCCGCCTACGACAACGTCTCAGGCGGCGCCCACTGGCGGCAGAAGGCGCACGTCGACGGCATCGTCCACGACCGCAGTCCCCTCCTCCACAGGCTGACCGCCCTCGAACGGCAGGGCTTCCTCGTCGTCCGCGGCTGGCCGATGCGGTACGTGGCCGTCACCGACAGGGACGGGGAGCCGGTGACCGGCTTCGGCGGGTTCCGTCTCGGCCGCAATCAGGCCGCCCGCGAGTGGCACGGCATCGGCCGGCACGCCCTCCGCGAGGTCAAGGACCGCAGCGTCCGCCTCAACATCGTCGACCCGGTCTGGGGCCGCGACGACCGCCTGTGGCCCGCCCTCGCCAACGCCATCCGCTAGGAGACCCCATGTCCAAGCTCGGCAAGAAGGTGTCCCACGCCGCCAACCAGGCCACCGGCGCGATCGTCAAGGTCGGTGCCCGTCAGGGCAAGGCCGGGATGGTCGTCGCCAACGCCGTCTGCGCCACCCTGCTCGGCACCTACGTGCAGCTGTGCGACGACGGCCTCGACTGCACCGACCCGGACCACGAGCACGTCGACCTTCAGCTCCGCTGACCGGTTGCCCGATCCGCCCGACAGGTGCGGGCGGTGAGGGGAGCCGGGACAACCCCGGCCCAGGGAGGGAAAACCATGGCGAAGAACAACGACTGGCACTGGACCTGCGGCAAGTGCTGCGCGGAGAACCGCGAGGCCGACCACCCGCGCTACTGCCCTTGCGGAGCTTCCCGCAGGGACGGCGGGACCAGCTGGCAGGACATGAAGCCGCAGCGCTGACCGTAGCCCGCTCCGCCCGTCTCGAACGGGCGGACTGGAGATCTGTCAGCACCACCCCACCCACCATCTCGCAGAAGGGTTCATCAGCCATGGGCTGGAGCATCTCGCACGGCGGTACCCGGTACGGCTTCTCCTACGGCGACGTTGCCGAGCTGCGCGACAAGCTGGAGAACGCCGCACCGAAGGAGTGGCCGACGCTCGCACCGGTCCTCAAGCGCGGCAGCGGAGACCCGTTCAAGGTCAACTCCAACACCGCTCAGCAGGTGGGCGTCGCGCTGCACCAGGCGGCCGACCGGCTGCGGTTCTGGGACCGAGCTTGGGCCCGAATGGCCCGCCAGATCGGCGACTCCGCCCTCCTGGCCGCCCGCCTCGGTGAGCCGTGGCGGTGGTCATGACCGCCGACCTGACCGCGGCAGCCCGCCGGGCCCGCATCCTCGCCCTGTTCGCCGCGCTGGCCTGGGTGTTCGGGATGACCCCGCCAGTCGGTGACCGGATCCTCCTCGCCGTCCTCGCCCTGACCGCCATCGCCGCCGACGTGTTCCTCGACGAGCACAAGACCCGGGTCCTCAAGCGCCCTGGCTACGACAAAGCCGCCTAACCCCCACCACACGAAGGGATCACGACCGTGAGCAGCACCATGGACCACGTCAACGGATCCGCGCGCCCGGAGGCGGACCCGTGGACGCTCGTCAAGTCCGAGCCGGCCTTCGACCCCGTAGCCCTCGCCGAGGCTGACGCCATTCGAACCCGCGCCGAAGCGGAAGCCGAGGCCCTGCGCATCGAAGCCAAGGCCGCAGCAGAAGCCGAGCTCATCAAGGCCACGGAGGAAGCTGAGAAGCTGCGCCTCGCCAACGGGCGGGCTGCTCGCCGAGACGAAGCCGAGGAGGCGGCGCACAAGGTTCGCATGGCCGAGCTGGAGCGGAAGCTCGCCGAGACCCAGCGGCTGACCGATGCCGAGGGCAAAGCTGCCGAGGAGAAGGAAGCGGCGGCCGAGTCTGACCAGGAAGCCCGCGAAGCCTCGGCCCGATCGTGGAAGCATGCCGCCCTCGGCTTTGCCGTGGTCTGCGCCCTGGTTGCCCTGCCTGTTCAGATGTCCGCGTTCTACAGCCCCGAACGTCCGTACCTTGGCGGTGTCCCGATCGTTCTCGAAGCGGGGGCGTGGGTTGTCCTCAAGGGTGCGGCAGCCGCAGTCACCGACCGTCGGCCGCATTGGCACTACCGGCTGATCGCCTGGCTGATCGCGGCAGGGGCTGCAGCCGTGAACCTGGGCCACGGGCTCACCTCGTTCGACACCGTCACGGCCTGCGCGACCGCAGTTGCCTCGATCGCCGGCCCCGGCGTGTGGGATCTCCACGAGCACGGTCGCATCCGAGCCCGCGACGGAAAGCAGACGTTGCGGCAGCGCTGGACTCAGCACAGGGCAGCGGCCAAGCAGGCCAAGAAGGAAGCGACTCTCGCGGCCGAGCGCGCGGCAGCAGCCAAGGCGGAAGCGGACGCTGCGGCCGCCGATGCCGCACAGCTTGCCGCGAACCGCGAGGCCAAGTTCGAAGAGGTGTGGCAGCACGCCCTCAAGCTCGCGGCAGCACTTGGCGAGACCACCGTGACCGAGACCATCTGGAAGCGCGCACACAACGACATCGAGGGCACCGACCCGGGCGACAGCGTGGAGATCATCAGCGCTCGTAACGCAGCCCAGCGACGAGTTGCCGCAGCACAGTCACGGGCGCTTGGCGAGAAGCCCGCCAAGGTCACGAACGCCCAGCGTGCGATCCAAATCAAGACTCCTCGAGCCCGCTCCTCGTATCGGCCCGTTCCGCCCCGCCGAACCAAGGGCGACAGCCTGCCGCACCACCCCGTCGCCCGCGCCGCCGCAGGCGAGACCAAGCGCAAGTCCAACGCTGTCCGCGAGGGGGCTGGAGAGTGACCAGGGAAGCCCACACCTACGTGGTGGAGAGTCCCCACATGCGGGCCGTGAAAGTCGGTTGTGCCGACTCAGGCTCGAAGCGACTGCCCCAACTGGAGCGCTACGGGTGGCGCCTTCACCGCCTCCTCACGGTGGCCGACAAGGCCCTGGCCCGACACGTAGAACAGGCGACTCTCTTTGAGGTTCGGAACCGTCTCTACATACCCGAGTACGTGCCCGAAGAGGACATGCCGGCTGGGGGCTGGACGGAGACATCGAGCTCGGCGTTGATCAGCGCGGAACGGCTGTGGCAGATCGTCTGTGAGCAGGCTGTTGCTGCCCAGCTGGCCCCAGTCGTAATCCGGACAGGTCGCAGCAATCGCGTACCGCCTCGGTACAGGCGAGTGAAGGGCGACAGTCTGCCCCACGTCTCCGCCGCCCGCCGCGAGGCTGCCGAAACGGCAAGGGTCCGACAGCTGACCGCACCAAACCAAACCCCTAAGCGAACCGACCGAGAGGGTGAGACCGAATGAGCATCGCCGCTGAGCACCCGCACCTGACCCTCGTCACCGAGCAGCCGCCGGCCCCGCTTGAGGGTGTCGTCATCGAGAAGACCACGGCCGTCGAGAAGGCCTCGGCGCCGGGCTGGCTGCAGGCCGCGACGGACCACGTTGCCGAGCACCACGGCTACCTGCCGTGGGCGGTCCGCGGCTACCAGCGTGCCGCCGCCCAGTGGATGGACCGGTACCGGGACGACTGGCCCATCATGATCGAGACGGCGCGGGCCGCCATCCAGACGGCTGACGCCAGCGAGCAGCCCGACTTCAAGAAGCTGGTGAAGGACCACCGGTCCGACTACCGCCGACACCGCCTGATCTGGACCGGCCTCACCGCTCTCGGTGCCGCACCTGCCGTAGCCGGCGCCACCATCGCCACTGCCACCGGCAACCTTTGGGCTGACCTCGTCCTCGGCGGCTTCGCCTACCTGTACGGCATCCGCAAAGGCGCCTCAGAGCAGGAGCCGCAGGCGCTGGCCGCCGGGTCGCAAGGACAGCTTGACGGGTCGGACCAGGCCGCTCGCTGGGAGGTCCGCGGTGAGTACGACCTGATCACCGCCCTCATCAAGGCGAAGATCATCACGGAAGCGCAGCGTACCGAGACGCGAGTCGTCGGGCAGATCCGCCCCGACGGGCCGGGCTGGGCCGCCACCATCGAACTCCCGGAAGGCATGAAGGCCATCGAGGCCACCCCCAAGGGCGGCAACCTGGCCAGCGCACTCCGGATCAAGCACCAGCAGATCGACTTCAAGCCTGACACCTCCGAGGGGGCCCACGAAGGCCAGGTTGCCCTCTGGGTTGGCAACGAAGCCAACCCGCTCGCCGGCCCGAAGGTCTACAGCGAGCTGATCAGCGCGGAACGCTGGGACTTCTGGCGCGACGGCATCCCGCTCGGCATGGACGCCCGGCAGGCTCGGCAGACCCTCCGCCTCATCTGGTCATCCATCCTCATCGGCGGGCTGCAGGACTACGGCAAGTCCTACCTCGCCCGCCTCATCGCGGCCACAGCAGCTCTGGACCCCACCGTCCGCATCATCGTCATCACCGGAAAGAAGGGCCCGGACTGGGCACCGCTGAAGAAGATCGCCCACCGCTTCATCGCCGGATCCGACCCTGACGCCATCCGCGAGGTCTTCAGCACGATGACCACGGTCATCGACGACATGCAAGCCCGCGGCGACGAGCTCGACCGCCTCTTCGAGGAGGAGCCCCACCACGTACCCGAAGGAAAGATCACTCCGGAACTCGCCGGTAACGGAATGGGTCCGGTGCTCCTCATCGTCGAAGAGCTTCAGGAACTCCTTGGCGGGGCCGCACTCACCAAGATGCCCGTACCTGACGACGACTCCGACAAGCCGCGCCTCGTCTCTGCCAAGCCCCTCCTTGTCGACCTCTTCGCCCGCTTCAACCGCGTCTCCCGCTTCGTACTCGGCATGGGCGTCTACATCACCCAGCGCCCCGACTCCGGTGGCGTTCCCACCGAACTCCGCGATGTATGCGTCAAGCGCGCCTGCTTCCGCACCAAGACTCGCGAGAGCTCCGAGATGGTCCTTGGCGAGATGGCTGTCGCCGCCGGCGCCTCACCGCATGCTCTCCTTGAGAGCTCGAAGGGCGTCCTCGTCCTTGATGAGGGAGCCGAGGACGGCTACCGCACCCTCCGCGGCGACGTCATCGACCTGCCCGACTTCGCCAAGATCTGCGAGCGGGGCCGCCAGCTGCGCATTGCGGCCGGCACCCTCACCGGAGACGCCGCCACCCGGGACGAGCGCGCCAAGAAGGCCGCCCAGGCGAGGGCCCTGATCACCGGCTGCCTGGACGTCATGACCCAGCTCGGCCGGGACGCCGCCCAGCTGGACGAGTTGGCCGCCCGGGTCGGCAGGCCGGCCGACGAACTCGTCGCTGCGTTCGGCACTGCCGGAGTGGTCCGCCCCGAGAAGGTCACGATCGACGGCAAGCGCGTCCGTGGCTACGACCGGGCCTGCTTCGAGGCAGTCCTGAAGGTCGCCTGACCCCCCGGACACCCCCCGGACATCACCCAGTTCATCCCGGTATGCACCCCGGACAGAGGGCGGGCAGACCCCGGACATCATCCGACCTGTCCGCCTGGTGTCCGCCGCCCATCCGTGGGACAAACCACCGCAAACTAGGGCCGCGTCCGGCCTACAAACCACCGCAAACCCACCTCGAAGGAGAACGTCATGGGCAAGACCTACGTCGGCCGCAAGGGCGCCCGAGAGCTCGAGCGAGACGCCAGGCCCGGCATGCGCGTCTACTACATCAACGAGCACTCCACCCAGATCACGGCCCAGTTCGAGAGCCGCACCTACTCGACGCTCGTCTGCACGCACAAGTCGCGGATGTTCGGCTGGATGTTCGCCCACGCCGACCAGCACGGCACCGCCTACAGCAAGAAGGGCACCGTCACCATCGAGAGCGCCGTCTCTTCCGGAGGCGGCGTCAGCACCAGCCCGCCGCCCGGACTCCGCGACCTCGCCAGCCCCGAGCCCGACTGCCGCGACGAAGGCCACTACGGAATCCGGCGCGGCCAGGAGTTCCGCGGCGCCCTCCACCGCGACGACATCAAGCTCATGCAGGAGCAGGCCGACCTCGCCGAGGACCGCGCCAAGGCCGACAAGAACGCCGGCCGCCGGGGCTGGTGGTAGAGATGCAGACCTTCGCCCCCGCCGCCCCCACCCGGGCGGCGGCTCGCCCCCTCACCTTCGAGCAGAAGCTGGCCCTGGCCAGCCTCACTATGGACGAGCGCCTCGGACCCGCCGGCATCGAGATCGCAATCCGGACGGCGCACATCGAGATCTCCGAGATCCTCGTCGACCCGCAGTCAGCTACCACCCCCGCCCCTCGGCCGGCCACGGTCGACGAGGTGTTCGCTGAGGCGGCCCGCCTGATCCAGGCACACGGCTGGATCCGCAAGTACGTCGGCTCCGCGGCCACCAGCTACTGCGCGATCGGCGCCATCCGAGCCGCAGCCGGCGGGAACGGCCGGCTCGAGGATGAGGCCGAGACGCAGCTGCTCGCCAGGATCCGCCGCCAGTTCCCTGACGCGCTCTCGGTCGGCCAGTGGAACGACGCACAGTCCGGGCCGGCGCCCGTGCTGCGGATGCTCGGCTGACCTACCGCTCCACCGTCAGGCCCTCGCTGTCCGCGGGGGCCTTCGGTGTGGGGATCGCGCGCGCCACCCACCGGGAGCCGCCGACCTGCGCCGGCCGCAACGTCACCGTCACCTCAACTGCCTGCTGCAGCAGGGCCAGGCCGTCCGCGCACTCCTGCGCCGTATCAGCCGCGATACCGAAAGAGACCCCCATGCCCGGCATTCTGCCGGGGAAAGGGCTCCGCGGAAGCGATGGTGGGCAAGGTCCACTGGATAGAGGCCTCGCCATTTGGCCCGAACCAACCGTTTGTCAGCACAGGTTGACGTCCGACCTGGGCGAACGTATCGTCGGTCTCACTGGACACGTGTGACTCTGAGGCCCGCCCCTTCGGCGGGCCTTTGTCGTACCCGGAGGTGGGCATGGCCGCCGGAATCGCCCTCGTCGACGAAGAGGCCGCCGCCTGCTGGACAGGCCGCCCCGGCGTCACCATCCGCCGCTGGGCCCACGAAGGCCGCATTCAGCGGTACGGCAGTGGGAGAGGCAGGGTCCGCTACAACGTCTTCGAGCTGCCGCAGAAGACCGTCGACGACTGGACGGGCGAGGTCACCCTCGGCGATCCACCACCACTGCCGCAGCGGAGCCCCAAAGCCGCCTGACTGACGAGGAGGTGCCGTCGTGCCGTTCCCCGTTGGCACCCCCACTGTCACGCTGGTCGGCACGATCCCGTCGGCTGTCGCGGGCACCGCCTACCGCGGCAAGATCGTCTGCAAGCCGTCCGCCTACCTCGTCGACGCCGGCCGCAACGCCGTCTACCCCGGCGGCGGCAGCGCCACCTTCGCCAGTGACGGCACGTTCTCCGTCGTCCTGCTGCCCTGCGACGCTGCAGGCATTGAGCCCGCGGGCTGGCGCTGGTTCCTCGACCTGCAGCCCACCGGCGGCACCCGCGTCCAGTTCTACGCCAACATCACCGGCACCGGCACCGTCCAGTACTCCGACCTCACCCCTGTACCCGCCCCCGGCGGCGGCACAGGCGGAGGCGCTATAGGCCCCGCAGGCCCGGAAGGGCCCGCAGGCCCGACAGGGCCTCAAGGCCCCGCCGGCGCAACTGGCGCTACCGGCCCGGCCGGACCTCAGGGCGACCCCGGACCCGCGGGCGCTACTGGTGCTACGGGCCCGGCAGGACCCGCGGGTGCAGACGGCGACGATGGAGCAACAGGCGCCACCGGGGCTACCGGAGCCACAGGGCCAGCTGGACCGCAGGGCGCCCCCGGCCCGGCTGGGCCTACGGGCGCTACCGGCGCCGCGGGTGCGCCTGGAGCCACTGGCCCACAGGGAGACGTGGGGCCGGCAGGAGCAACCGGGGCAACAGGCGCCACGGGCGCCGCGGGTGCGGTCGGAGCGTCCGGCACGGTCATTCGCGAGGCTGAGGCCCGCATCACCGACGGTGCGGTAGTCGACCTGACGGCCTCCACTCCGTGGATCATCGCGACCACGTCCGTGGGTACGCCGCTCCAGTGCTCGATCCCAGCAGCTGTCGGCGACCGCATCCGCGTGGATATGGCGATGATGTACGTCGGCGGGCACTTCATGGACATCGCCCTGCTGACGAGCGCCGGTGCCATCTCCGTCTACGGCAGCTCGGGGACGAGCAGTCCGCTTGCCGAGGGCGCCCCCTGGCTGTACCCCAGCACCAGCTTCTCCAAGGTCGCCAACGAGAAGTTCACCGTGGGCGCTGGCCATATTGACGGCTCCGGCAACGTCACAATCGCGCTGGTCCACAGCGGAACCAGTTCCGGCAAGGTCTACGCGAACGCCACCTATCCGTGGCGGATGATGCTGACGAACATCGGCTCAGTGAACGGGTCCGCTGCGGGCTCCTGGGATCCCCGACCGTCCGAACAGGGGCTGATCACGTGGACGGGTGACCCCAACGATGCCGGACACGTGACCGCGCAGTCCTCGGGCGGCGTGGCCGGGCGGATCACGCTGGTGCGGGTGCCGATCCGCGAGCAAGTCACCATCTCGAACATCTGGCTGGGCCTGTCCGGCATCGACGCGGGCGCGTCCCTTTCGAACTGCTATCTCGGCATCTACGACTCGGCCGGGAACCGGAAGGGCGTCACTGCGGACATCAGCGCAAGTCTGATGACCGGAGCCACGGCTAAGGCGCTGCCACTGGTCGCGCCGTTCGTCGCCGCGCCGGGCTTCTACTTCATCGCGATGTTGCTGGGCGGGACCTGGACGACCAACAGCCTCACCTTCAAGGCGACGGGCGCGGGTATCTCGGTCAATGCCGGCCTCACCGCGCCGCTCCTCCGCTACAGCACCATCCTCACCGGCCAGACGTCGCTGCCGACCAGCCTTACCCTGTCCGGCCAAGGGACGAGCACCATCAACACCGGCTGGGGTTCCCAGTGGTACGGGATCAGCTGACACCTCGCAAAACAGATCACAGGAGGTGCCCGTGGACGACCTCCTCATGATCGTGCCCACACGTGGCCGGCCCGACAGCGTCCCCGCCATTCTCGACTGCTGGCGGCGGACCGGCGCCACAGCCGACCTGCTGTTCGCCGTCGATGACGACGACCCCATGCTGCCCGGCTACCGCGAGCACATGGAGAACCTCAACGACCCGCACATCCGCTGGCGGACCGGGCCTCGCCTGCGGATGTGCGGCACCCTCAACGCCGCCGCCGTCGAGGAGGCCCCCCGCTACCGGTTCCTCGCGTTCATGGGCGACGACCACCGGCCGCGGACGCCCGGCTGGGACGACCGCTTCCGGATCTGCATGTCAGCCGGCCCCGGCATCGTCTACGGCAACGACCTGCTCCAAGGCGAGATCATGGCCACCGCCGTCGCGATGACGTCCGACATCGTCACCACGCTCGGCTACATGGCGCCGCCCGCCCTCATCCACCTCTGCCTCGACCTCGTCTGGATGGACTGGGGCCGCGGCACAGGTCGTATCACCTACCTGGGCGACGTCATCCTCGAACACATGCACCCGGCCAACGGCAAAGCCGACATCGACGCCG
This sequence comes from Streptomyces sp. NBC_00207, assembly GCF_045160965.1. Taxonomy (NCBI): domain Bacteria; kingdom Bacillati; phylum Actinomycetota; class Actinomycetes; order Kitasatosporales; family Streptomycetaceae; genus Streptomyces; species Streptomyces sp. NBC_00207. The sequence continues at coordinate 3,305,052 of NZ_CP130715.1, forward strand.
GCTACATCGAGTGCAACAGCAGCGCGGTCTCCACCGCGGACGCCACCACCTACTACGACTACCGCGACAACGGCGGCCTCCAAGCCGACCTGGAGAAACTGCGGGCCCTCATCGAGGAGGCGGCATGAGCATCGACAGCGTCATCGACGCATGGGACCAGGCCGATCCCGCTGCGATCCACCCCACCCGCGGCATCAGCGAAGTGGCCTATCGGGCCTCCGGCGAGAACCAGGCCGCCCTGCTGTCCACGATCCTCCCGGCGAACTGCAGGGTCGTCGACTTCGGCTGCGGAGACGGCCGTGTCGCCATCCCCCTCGCCGCGCTCGGCTACGAGGTCACCGCTGCTGACGGCTCCCAGGCCATGCTCGACCGGCTCACCGAGGCGGCCCCGGACATGCCGACCGTTCTCACCGACGGCACGGACCTGGCCTATCAGCTGGGCCGCAAGACCGACGCCGTGATCAGTCTGGCCGTGCTCATCCACCACAGCTACGACTCGGCTGCCCAGATCATCGAAGGTCTCCGGGCCGCGGTCCGCGTCAACGGTCTCCTCATCCTGGACTGGCCCTTCTCCGACGAGCCCGTCGAAGGCAGCGACTGGATCAGCGTCACTACCTGGAGCCGCGACCAGCAGGACGACCTGTGCAGGCAGCTCGGCCTCAAGCGCCTCGACTCGACCGGCCTGCCCTGGCCCGTCTTCCGTGCGGTGAAGGCCGGCTGATGCGCGTCCTCCTCACCGGGGCCGCAGGCTTCGTCGGCCGCCACCTCCATCAGGCCCTGTGGGAGCGCGACTACCAGGTCTCCGCCATCGACCTCCGACCCAACCACGCCGTACTCAAGCGCGATGCCCTCGACCACTTCCGCACCAGTGACGTCCGCTTCGACCTCGCCATCCACTGCGCGGCCATCGTCGGAGGCCGAGCCAGCATCGACGGCAGCCCGCTCGGCGTCGCCACGAACCTGGCTCTTGACGCCTGGTACATGCGATGGCTGGCCCGTACCAAGACCCGGCGGGCCGTGTACTTCTCCAGCTCGGCCGCCTACCCCGTCGCGCTACAACAGCCCGGCAAGATTCGGCGGCTTGTCGAGACCGACATCGACTACACCCAGCCCGGCCGGCCCGACGCCACCTACGGGCTGGCCAAGCTGACCGGCGAACAGCTCTGCCAGTACGCCGAAGCGGACGGCACCCGCATGACCGTGCTCCGTCCGTTCTCCGGCTACGGCGAAGACCAGGACGAGACCTACCCCTTCCCCGCCTTCATCCGCCGTGCCCGCGAGCGCCAGGACCCCTTCGAAATCTGGGGCGACGGCAGCTCGACGCGGGACTGGATCCACATCGACGACCTTGTCGGGGCCACCCTTGCGGCCGTCGAGCAGGACGTCGCAGGCCCGGTCAATCTGGGCACCGGCAAGGCGACCAGCTTTGACGAGCTGGCCAGCCTGGTGACCACCGCGGCTGGCTACCAGCCCGAGTTCGACCACATCGCCACCGCGCCGCAGGGCGTTCACCACCGCGTGTGCGACCCGTCGAGGATGCTCGACTTCTACACGCCCACCGTCACCCTCGACGAGGGCATCAAGAGGGCGCTCGCAGCATGAGCGGCGGCTGGAAGGGATCGGATCGCAAGGCCCGGCTGCCATCCGGCTGGACAAAGATCCGGGCCCAGATCCTGGCGCGGGATCCGATTTGCAAGATCTGTGACGTCAGGCCCTCGCGGTTCTGCGACCACATCGAGGCCAAGGCCGATGACCACAGTGAGGCCGGCCTGCAAGGCGTTTGTGGACCCTGCCATGACCAGAAGTCCAGTGCTGAAGGCAACGCCGCCCAGCGCGAAAACCCCCGGCCCGGACGAACCCGCCCGCCTGAACAGCACCCCGGCCTGAGGTGAACCCGTGCCCCGCTACCTGATCACCCACCCCAAGGGCAAGCAGGGCGAGGACATCCTCGTCGAGGACCCAGACCTCACCCTCACCATTCACGGCGCATGGGCAGTTCTCTCCGACCCGCAAGGCGCGTGCCTCGCAGTGTCAGCACACGCGGGCGCGACCATCACCCGCATCGACGAACCCGAGGGCGAGCCGGCCGTTTGAACCCCGCCCCTCGCCACCGCTGAACAACCCCACCCCAAGTCACCTGCGGCCAGCTACCGCAGGCAGGAAGGCCCGACGTCTCCAGGCGTCGGGCCTTCCGCATACCTGGAGACAGAGATGACGAATCCGTGTCCGTACTGCGGCGCGAAGCTGCAGAACTCTCGTCGAGTTCAATGCGGGGCGCCTGATTGCAAGAGGCGCCACGCCAACGAAATGCAGCGCCAGTTTCAGCGGCGCTACAAGGAACAGCACGGCGCGTATCACAGCCGCCAGTACGACAAGCCCAGGGCAAAGCAACACGACATCACCTGCCAGCGCTGTGGCAAGGCCGCTGTGGTCACCAAGGCTGAGGCGAAGTACTGCTCACACCAATGCTGGTATGAGGCCAGCCACGCAAGGCACGCTCAGGTGGAGCTCGCCTGGAAGCCTGCTATTGCACAGCCTCGCCTGGCTCGGATGCGCGTACTCAAGCCACTACGTCGGCGATGGTTCAGCGTTAGCTGTCCCATGTGTGCGACGCCATTCATAACGGACAACCCGCGGGACCGACACTGCTCGCCACGTTGCGGCAAGCGTGCAGACAAGGACAAGCGTCGAGCCCTGGAGCGCAACGCCTTCGTTGCACCAGTCAATCGCGCACAGGTGTACGAGCGGGACCACTGGACATGCCAGCTATGCCGAGAGCCGGTGATGCGGCATGAGGTCGTTCCACACCCTCAAGCGCCGACGCTCGACCACATCGTTCCGCTCTCGCGAGGCGGGACTCACGAGCCAGCCAACGTGCAGCTGGCTCACTACCGGTGCAATTCGATCAAGAGCGACGGCGACTGGCCTCACGCAAGCGCTGCCCTCTCCGGTGATCGACGACCACCCTGGCCTCCCCTCCCCCTCCCCGGCTTCTCCCGGATCGGGGCCGTATAGATCACGACTTTCTGTACGGGTTTCCTAGGCGCCCGCGCGGCGCCGCTCACCGCCCCTTGCTCGCCCTGGAGGCGCGCACTAGACCCTGGAGGTCGCCATGGGCACTCGTGGACCCATCCCGGAGCGCTCCGAAGCGCGCCGGCGCCGCAACAAGAACGACGATGTCGGCCTGGTCAAGGCCCCCTCGGCCCCGCCGGCAGAGCTGCCCGACCTGCCAGAGCCGGATGAGCTGTGGCATCCGATCGCAAAGGACTGGTACCTGTCGCTCCGCGAGTCCGGGCAGGCCGCCTTCTATCAGCCGTCCGACTGGGCGATGGCCCGGTACGCCGCGGAGCTCATGTCCCGCGGCTTGTCGGATGGCCGGGCTCCGAACGGCCAGTTCGTCGCCGCCCTCAACAGCGTGATGTCCAGTCTGCTCACCACCGAGGGCGACCGCCGGCGCGCCCGGATCGAGCTGGAGCGGAAGCCGACCGTGAAGGTGGTCCCGGCTTCCGTGACGGCTATCGCCGACTACCGCTCCTCGATCGGTGGCTGACGGCGAGGTCCCCGAGGTCGTCACCCCGTTCACGATCGGCCCGTCCTGGCGGCGCGGCGAAGATGGCAAGTTCGTCCTCCCCGAGTACACGCTGGGCTGGCAGGCTCTGGCCTGGACAGCGACCTACCTGCAGCACTACGTCGGCGCCCCGTGGCGGTATACCGCGGAGCAGGCCCGGCTGACCCTGTGGTGGTACGCGATGGACCCGGCGACAAACCGGTTCCTGTGGCGGGACGGCGTTGTCCAGCGCATGAAGGGGCACGGCAAGGACCCGCTGGTGGCGACCTATGCTGCCTTCGAGTTCGTTGGCCCGTGCCGCTTCGGCCAGGTCGCGGACGAGGGCAACGAATGGGGCGTGCCCCCTGGGCAACCGCTGGGGCAGCCGCACCCGGCGGCCTGGGTGCAGATCGCCGCGGTCAGCCAGGACCAGACCCGGAACACCATGACGCTCTTCCCGTCGATCCTGACGAAGCGCGCGATTGAGGAGTACCGGATCGACCTCGGCAAGGAGATCATCTACGCCGACAAAGGTCGGGCTCGCATTGAGGCTGTCACCAGCTCGCCGCGGGCGCTGGAAGGCGGCCGGCCGACCTTCGTCTCCCTGGGAGAGACGCACCACTGGCTGGAGTCGAACCAAGGCCACGAAATGGCCGCGGTCATCGAGCGCAACGCGACCAAGAGCGCCGACGGCCAATCCCGAACCTTGGCGAACACCAACGCATACGAGCCCGGTGAGGACTCGGTCGCCGAGCGGACTCGGGAGGCTTTCGAGTCGGCGGAGGCGGGCCGGGCTGCCGACGTCGGGCTGTTCTACGACAGCCTCGAGGCGCCTGCCGAGGCGAAGCTGACCGAGGAGTGGATCGAACCGACCCTCCGCGCGGTCCGCGGCGATTCGACCTGGCTGGACATCGAGCGGCTGAAGGCGTCGATCCTCGACGTCCGCAACCCGCCCAGCCGCAGCAGGCGGTTCTGGTTCAACCAGATCACGGCCTCGGAGGACGCCTACCTGGCGCCCTACGAATGGAACGCATGCCCGCACGAGGGCATCGAGCTGCAGGCCGGCGACGAGATCGTCATCTTCTTCGACGGATCCAAGAGCGACGACGCGACGGGCCTGGTGGCCTGCCGCCTCTCGGACGGGTACCTCCAGACGCTCGGCGTGTGGCAGCGACGGCCAAACTGGCCCGACGGGGTTCCCTGGCGGGTGCCGCGCGAGGAGGTCGACGGCGTCGTGGACCTGGCCTTTGCCACATACAAGCCGCTCGCGTTCTTCGCCGACCCGGGCTCTGGTTTCGACGAGGCGGACGGCGAACGCTACTGGGATGGCTTCATCGACGCCTGGGCTCAGCGGTACGGGAAGCGGCTGAAGCTGAAGGCGGTCGCCTCCGGCCACGGCCAGCACGCGGTCATGTGGGACATGCGCGATCCGCGCCGGCAGCAGGTGTTCACCGAGGCCGTGGACCGCTTCTACCGGGACGTCTTGGAACGGCAGCTGACCCACGACGGCCACAAGGTGCTGCGCCAGCACGTGGCCAATGCCCGCCGCCGTACCAATCGGTGGGGCTACACGATCGGTAAGGAGCATCGGGAGTCGGCCCGAAAGGTCGACCTCGCGGTGTGCGCGATCGGCGCGCGGATGCTGCGCCGGATGGTCATGAATTCGACGGCCTGGACGAAGCGGTCTACGGCCCGCGGCAAGGGGAGGGTGGTGGTGCTGCGGTGACGACTCCCACTCTTCCCCTGCTGTCGCTGTCGGAGGACGAGCTGGGCATTCTGACGATGCTCCGCTCGGATCTCCTGTCGCAACGGTTCAAGCTGGAGCTGTTCGACGCCTATTTCAACGGCGAGCAGCTGGTCCGGGACCTGGGGATCTCGATTCCGCCGCAGCTGAAGACCCTGCACACGGTCATCGGCTGGCCGCGGATTGGGGTGGAGGCGCTGGAGCAGCGTCTCGACCTGGAGGCGTTCCGCTGGGCGGACGGCGCCGACTCTTCAGACTTGCTGGAGATCGCCGAGGCGAACGACTGGTTCGATGAGGCGTCTCTGGGGCACCTGGACGCGCTTACCTACGGCCGCGAGTACATGGCGGTAGGTAGCGGCGAGGGGGAGGATACGCCACCGCTGGTGACGTTCGAGTCGCCGCTGGACATGACCCTGGCCTGGGACGCCCGACTTCGTCTCTCAACGTCAGCACTGCGGGAATGCCAGTCCAGCGGGCAGGACTTCGGACTCTCCCCCGAGCAGCGCCTGGTGACGCTGTACTTGCCCATGCAGACGGTCTACGCGGTGGAGACCAACGGCGGCTGGGAGGTCCTCGACCGCGACGAGCACGAGCTGGGCGTCGTGCCGGTGCTGCGGATGGCGAACCGGCAGCGAACCGCTGACCGTGTCGGCCGCTCTGAGATCACACCCGAGGTCATGTCGATCACGGATGCGGCGTGCCGGCGCCTGATGGGCATCGAGGTGGCGTCCGAGTTCTTCGGGGCGCCGCAGCGGTACATCCTCGGCGCTTCCGAGTCTGCCTTCCAGGACGCGGAGGGCAACGCCAAGAGCGCCTGGGACACCTACATCGGTCGCGTCTTGGCGTTGGAGCGGGACGAGGACGGCAACGTTCCGACGGTCGGCGCGTTCACGGCACACGACCCGTCCGGCCAGACGAAGATCATCGATCTGTACGCCAGGATCATGGCCACCCAGCTCGGCCTGCCGCCGCACATGCTTGGCTACACCAGCGACAACCCGGCAAGCGCGGATGCCATCCGCTCTAGCGAGGGCATGCTGGTCAAGAAGGCCGAACGTCGGATCCGGCGGTTCAGCGCGACCCACCGTGAGGCGATGCGCCTGGCGTTGTGGGTGCGCGATGGTGAGCCGCCGGAGAAGAGCCGCCGCATTGAGACGGTGTGGCGGAACCCGGCGACGCCGACGATCGCGGCCCAGACTGACGCCGCGGTCAAGATGGTCCAGGCGGGGATCTTGCCCGCTGACGGGGACGTCGTGCTGGAGATGGCCGGCCTGACCGAGGACCAGCGGCAGCGGGTTGCGGCCGAACGCCGACGGGCCCGCGGGGCTGACCTGGTCCGGCAGTTGACTGGCCTGGCCGCGGCCGAGGAGCCGGCCCCGCCAGAGGTCAACGATGGCGACGAGCTCTGACGGTGGCCGCGCGGCCGACGCCCAGAGGCGGGCTCAGCGCGGCCTGACCCGTCTTCTGGTGCGCGACATGCGTGGCCTGCGGCGGCTGATCATTCCGTCGCGTCTCGAGGCGTCCGTGCCGGAGTGGATCGAAGCGGTTCGGGCGCTGGTCGAGCAGTACGGAGCGGCCTCGGCCAGCCTGTCTGCGGACTACTACGAAGCCGAGCGTGTGGCGGCCCGGGTGACCGGGCGGTTCACGGTGCCTCTGGTCGGGCCGCCGTCGGATGAGCAGGTTGACAACAGCCTGCGCTGGGCCACGAAAGACCTGTGGCCGCGCGATCCGGAGGATCCCGCGACAACGGAGGCGCAGCAGCAGCCGATGGATGTCCGGCTCGAGCAGGCCGAAAAGAAGGCCGAGGCGGTCGCGCAGAAACTCGTGACCGACCAGGGCCGCGGCACCGTCCAGGAGGCGGTACGCCAAGACCGGCAGGCCACGGCCTGGGCCCGGTCCGCTGCTTTGGGGGCCTGCGCGTTCTGCAAGCTCCTCGCCAGCCGGGGCGCTGTGTACAAGCAGGACACCGCCAAGTTCCGGTCCCACGACGGCTGTCATTGCGGCGTGGTGCCGGTGTTCAAGGGGCAGCGCTTTGAGCTGTCCGATCACGCGAGCGAGTGGGCCCGGATCTACCGCGACTATGCCTCGCCCTATCCCGGCGATCAGCTGAACCGGTTCCGGCAGGCTCTCGCCGAGCACGGGCATCTGTCCGTCCTGTAACCCCATGGCCGCCCTGGAGGTGGCCTTCTCTCAGCCCCTGGAGGGCCGTTTCACCATGCCTGAAATCGAGGAGACCGAGCAGTCCGTCGAGGAGCCGCAGGAGGCCGAGACCGCCCCGGAGGCGAACGGTTCCGAGGAAGAGCCCTTCGACCGGGCGCGGGCCGAAGCGAAGATCCGCAAGGCGAACAGTGAGGCGAAGAGCCTCCGTGAGCGTCTGAAGATCCTTGAGCCCCTCGCCGCCAAGGCGCAGGAGCTCGAAGACGCCCAGAAGACCGAGACAGAGCGGCTTACCGACCAGCTCACCGCGCAGCGGGAGCGGGCCGAGAAGGCCGTCCGTGCCGCGGTCGCATCGAAGGTTGAGGCCCTGGCTCGCGACTTCGCCGACCCGGAGGACGCGGTCGGCTCACTGGACCTGACCGCCTTCGTGGACGAGGACGGTGTCATCGATACCGCGGCCATCAAGGACGCCCTCGCCGATCTTCTCAAGCGGAAGCCGCACTGGGCCCGTCCCGACGAGGGCGGCCCCCGCCGTCCCGCTCCGGACCGCACTCAGGGCTCCTCGGGCAACGGCAACAGAACCCCCTCCGAGCCGGCGCAAATCTTCGCCGGACTCATGGAAAAGGCCCTGAAGGGCCGCTGAGAGAGGTAGCCCTCCATGGTTGCAACGAACCCCATCAAGACGTCGGATCTCAACTCCATCTTCCTGCCGGAAGAGATCATCGGCCCGATCTTCGAGAAGTCGGTCGAGCAGTCTGCTGTCATGGCGCTGTCTCGGCGCGTGCCGCTGTCCATGACCGCGCAGACCGCAGTGCCCGTTCCCCTGGATGTGCCGACCGCCGACTGGGTCGACCAGGCCGGCCGCAAGCCGCTCGGCAGCGGTGGCATGGACGTCAAGACGATGAGCGGCAAGAAGATCGCCGTCCTCATCCCGGTGGCCATGGAGGTCGCCCGCTCCAATGCGGCCGGCCTGTTCACCCAGCTGCAGAAGGACCTGCCGACCGCGTTCGCCCGCGCCTTCGACCGTGCGGCGATTCACGGCAAGACGATGAAGGGCGCCACTGGCCCCTTCGCGGACTACCTGGCGGAGACCACCAAGAGCGTCACCATCGGGACTGCCTCCCAGGCCACGGGCGGCATCTACAAGGACATCGTCAACGGCATGAAGGAGACCGTAGACGACGACTGGGACTACACCGGGACCCTCCTGGACCACCGGATGAAGCCCACGCTGCTCGGCGCGACCGACACCACCGGCCGCCCGATCTTCGTCGACACCACGGTCCCCGGCACGGGCGCGGCTCTGGCCGGCACGCTGGTCGGCGAGCCGGTCGCCTACTCGCGGTCGGTGTCCGGCAAGCTGCGCCGTCAGTCCGGCACGGTCGACACCGGCCTGCGTGGCATCGGCGGCGACTGGTCCCAGACTGCCTTCGGCGTCGGCATGGACATCACGCTCCGCATCAGCGACCAGGCGACCTACGTCGACGAGGACGGCGGCGTGCACTCCGCGTTCCAGGAGAACCTCGTTCTCCTGCTGGCGGAGGCCTACTACGGCTTCGTCCTCGGCGACGTCGAGGCCTTCGTGAAGTACCTGGCGGCCGGCGGCTCCTCCTGATGCCGGGCGTGGAGGGTGGCCGGGCGCCGATGCGGATCGTCGCCCGGCTGCACGGCTACCCGCCGCGCCACAACGCCGGAGCGGAGTGGATGGTCCACTCCCAGCTCCGCGCGCTCGTCGAGCGAGGTCACGACGTGTCGGTCTGGCTGTCCCGCTACACGGACGACAGGGCCGACTACGACCTCGACGGCGTCCAGGTCGTCCCGCTGCAGTCCCGCCTGGACGCGGCCTCAGCCATCCGGCGGGCGGACGTCGTCGTCTCGCACCTGGAGAACGTCCCGTCGGCCGGCGCCCTCGCGCGCGGGTACGGGAAGCCTCTGGTGGTGGTCTGTCACAACACCCACCGCCAGAGCTTCCGCGAGATGGCGGCTGGCTGTGAGTTGGCCGTCTACAACTCGCAGTGGATGAAGAGGGAGGCGGAGCTGTTCTTCGCCGAGTACCCCAAGGGCATCCGCCCCGGGCGCGATGTCATCGTCCGGCCGCCCGTCTTCGCTGACGAGTACCGGACGAAGCCCGGCAAGAAGGTCACCCTGGTCAACCTGAACCTGGAGAAGGGCGGCGCGCTCTTCGAGAAGCTGGCACGGTGCATGCCCGACGTCGAGTTCCTCGCCGTCGTCGGCGCCTACGGCGAGCAGATCGTCCCTGACCTGCCGAACGTCGAGGTCATCGGGCACATGTGCGGCCACGAGATGCGGGACGCGGTGTACGGGCGGACGAAGATCCTGCTGATGCCGTCGTCCTACGAATCATGGGGCCGCGCCGGCGTCGAGGCCATGGCCAGCGGCATCCCGGTGATCGCACACCCCACGCCGGGGCTGTGCGAGTCACTCGGCGAGGCCGGCGTGTTCATCGACCTGCGCGACGTGGACGGCTACGAGATGGCCATCCGCAAGCTCCTGACCAGCCGGACGGAGTACGGGCTGGTGGCGAAGCGGGCGAAGGCGCGCTCTGCCGAGCTGGATCCGGCTCCCGACCTGGCCGCCTGGTGCGACGCCGTGGAAGCTCTGGCCTAGGAGGATCCGATGGCGTTCGTCCCTCCTACCGCTGAGCAGCTGGCCCTGTACCTGGGGCTGGAAGAGATTGCCGGTGACCGGGCGGACCTGCTGATTGAGCAGGCCGTCGCGCTGGCGCAGTCGGTCGTCAAGCCGCTGCCGGACGAAGCGACCGCGGTCGTCCTGTCCGTGGCGGGGCGCGCCTACGTGAATCCGCAGCAGGTGTCCTACGAGACGATCGGCCCGATGTCGGTCCAGCGTCCGACGGGCAGCGGCGGCCTGTACCTGACCAAGGCCGACAAGGCCGCGTTGAAGGCGCTGGCTGGCCGGGGTGGCGCGTTCACGGTCGACCCGACGCCGGTGACTGCCGACCCGTCGCCGACGTGGCCAGTCGACGACACCTACGGGGCCGGGCTGGAGTATGAGCCGGGCTGGGGGTGGGTGTAGTGCCTGCCCCGTACCCCTACGGGGAGACCGTGGTGCGTCTGCGCCGCGGTACCTCGCCGGGCCGGGACCCGCGCGGCCAGCCGATCCCCGGCACCCTGACGGAGACACCGATCACGGGATGCGTTGTCACCCCGCGGGCCGAGTCACCGCAGGTCGGCGGCGAGCAGCAGCAGGCGCGGGACACTGTGATCGTCGGATGGACGGTGTACGCGCCGCCCGGCACGGATCTCGTCACCACCGACCAGGTCCGGATCCGCGGTGAGACCTGCGAGATCACCGGCCAGCCCGGCGACTGGGGCCGGTCCCCGTTCACCGGCGCAGCCGGCCCCGTCCAGTTCGCTGCAGACCGCGTTACCGGCTAAGCGCCTCGCGCCTGCTCGACTGCGGCGACCAGCTTGGCCACCGCGTCATTGCTGCGGCGCGGAACCGACAGGCTGTGCGGATCAGACTGCGGCGGCCGCCCGCCGGCCAAGGAGCCGTCAGCTTCGACGGCCGGAGCACTTCCCGGCAGCAGAAACTGTACGTACCCGTGGAACAAGCGCGTTGCAGGCTTGAACCGAATCCCGGTGACGTCAGCCGCCTTCAGCCGGAACTCGCGCGGCTGCTGGCCAACGGCCCGCTTCGTGATGACGATCCAGTCTCCGTCGAAGCCGATGCCGCCCTGCACGCCCTTGACGTCCATGTGCCCCCCAGGTTGAGGAGGCGAGGCTATGGCTGCCCGGTTCAAGATGTCCACCCGAGGGGTGGGGCAGCTCCTGAACTCACCTGAGATCGCGGGTGAGATGCTGAGGCGAGCCGAGGTGATCAAGAGTGTCGCCGAAGCCGTCTCTCCCGTCGGCGGTCCCGGTGACCCGCACCCGGGTCAGTACAAGCTCGCGTGGTACGCCAAGGTCGAGCGCAAGGCGATCGGCCGGTCCCGCAAGAAGCGCGCAGTCGGCGTGGTCGGCAACAGCACCTATTACGCCCGCTGGGTGGAGTGGGGCACCGAGCGCGTCCACGCGCACCACGTGCTGCTACGGGCGGCGCAGATTGGCGGCCGTTGATGGCCGCCGTCGGCTCGGTGGATGTCGAGCTGCTGGTCATCCAGTGGCTGCAAGCCCAGCTGGGCAGCGGCGTCGTTGTGCGGGACGAACTCGACAACAACCTGATGGATGAGCTTCCGACCGTCCAGGTCGAGCGGGTCGCCGCTGGTGACGACGACGGATTCCGGCTCGACAGGGCACTCGTCGACATCGACGCCTATGCCGCGACCCGGGCCGCCGCCATTGCGCTGGCCACGCAGATCCGCGGCCTGCTCCTGGGATCGCTACCTGGTTCGAAGACGGGCGGTGCCGTTGTCGGTCAGGTCAGAACGCTGACCGCCCCGGGAGTTCGCCCCTACGAGAACACCGGCCTCCGCCGAGTCGGGGCCACCTACGAGATCTACAGCCATCCGGTCTCCTGACCGGACCAGGACCGCGCCGGCCCTGTCCCGACCCCGTCCGTTGGCGGGGTCTTCGCATGTAGGAGACCCACCTCATGGTCAACATCACCCGCGCCGCGGACCTGACTCAGATCGGCGCCAACGGCGGCGGCTGGGTTGCCGACGTCGGCACCGCCGCCCCCGCCACCCCCCTGACCCAGCCGGCTGCCGCGTGGAAGCCGCTCGGCTGCATCTCCGACGACGGCCTCGTGCAGGGCTTCGACGAGGACTCCCAGGAGTTCACGCCGTGGGGGCTGACGTCCCCGATCCGGACCCAGATCACCAAGTCCCTGCGGACGTTCAAGCTGACCGCGTGGGAGACCTCGCGTACCACTGTGCAGTCGCTGCAGTACCGGATTCCAGTATCCGAACTCGCTCCGGTCGGCAGCCTGACGAGCTTCGCGGAGACGGCGAGCCCGGTCCCGGACCGTCGCGCCTTCTGGTTCGCGATCTTCGACGGCGACACCTCCCGCGGCTTCTACATCCCCGAGGGGGAGGTCTCCGACCGCGCCGACGTCACCCACAAGCAGGACCAGATGGCCGGCTTCGAGTGGACCATCACGGCCTACCCGGACGCCGCCGGCAACACCGTCTACCACGCCGACATGGTCCCGGTCACGCCCGACTACATCGGGTCCTGACCTCCCTGAACGGGCGGGCGAGCCGATACCTGGCGCGGTCCCGACTCGCCCGCCTGCACCACGCCGCGACCGCGCCGTCATGAAAGGACCGCGCCATGACCGAGACCGACCCCGAAGTGACCCCCGCCGAGGCGCAGGAGATCGAAGCCGCAGGCCACTACGTCACCGCTGAGCTGTGCGGCAAGACATTGGAGAGCGTGCCTTCCGGCGCCTGGCGACAGAGCACCATGCGCATGATGCGCATCGGAGACATCGACGCGTTCATGGAGCGGGTTCTCAGCCCTGACTCTTACGAGACCTATCTCGACCTTGACCCGACGAACGACGAGGTCGGAGACTTCGTCGCCGCCGCTAGCGAGGCTTCTGGCGAGCCGGTGGGAAAGTCCAATGGACCCACGGCATCGCCGAGGCGCACGCGGAAGCGCTAGAAGCCGACCTCGCGCACCACTACCCCCGCGACGCCGACCAGCTCGACGCCTATCACCGCGGGGAGATGTCGGCCCGGCGGCTCCGAGTCCTGATTCAGGGTCTGCCGCCGGAGTCGGCCACCATGACTGCCCTCCGCAATGCGATGCCTGAGGAAGAGCTCGACGAGCAGGCGGAGCGGGGCCAGCCCGAGCGGGGACGCTGGTCGCAATCCGAGCTCCTGCTGGCGTCGGCCATCGACGCTCTGCGCCGTGTCGAGTACGTGCTGATCTGCGCGAACACCGACAGTAAGGCCAAGAGACCAGCTCCTCCCGAGCCCATCGCGCGGCCCGGGGTGAAGCCTCGAAAGGCGAAGCCGGTTCTCACCGAGACGGGCGCCCACAAGCTGTTCGAGCTGATCAACGGAGGCGCGGCCTGACGCGCGGGAGGAGGATCCCGTGGCGATCACCGTGGGCTCGGTCGAGGTCGACGTCATCCCCAACACCCAGGGGATCTACGGCCGGTTGCGCGCCGGCCTGGTGCCGGCGGCAACGCGCGCCGGAGACGACGCTGGAACTGCCGCCGGCCGCTCGTTCGGGCCCGCGATGCAGCGCCAGCTGGGCGCCGTCGGAACGTCGATCGGTACCCAGATCGGCCAGCAGATCGCGAACCGGATCGTCGCCCAGGTCCGCGACTCCATCTCGGAGGGCCTTCGCCAGGGCAGCGGCCGGGCCGCGGCTGCGGCAGCACGGGAAGGCCAGGAGGCCGGCGGGGCATTCTCCCGGTCGCTCAAGACCCGCCTCGAGGCGGCATTCCGGTCCCTCCCGCGGATCACGATCGACGCTGACACCACCGAGGCGGACGCGGACCTGCAGGCACTGCGGGTCCGCATGGAAACCCTGGCCGGGCGCCGCATCGGCATCGACGTCGACGTCACGGAAGCGCGCGCGGAGATCCGGCTTATCGAGGCCGAGCTGCAGCGGCTCGGTGCCCAGCATCCCAACGTGCAGGTCCGTGCCGACACGGCCGCCGCCCGAGCACAGCTTGCCCTCGTCCACGCCGAGATCGATGCAGTCGACGGCAAGCGGGCCCGCATCGACGTCGACACCTCCGGTGCGCTCTCCGCGATCCTTCAGCTGACCGTTGCCATCGGTGGCCTCGCAGCAATCCCGGCGATCCCCGTCCTCGGGGCCGGTATCGGCGCGATCGGCTCGGCTGCCGTAGCTTCGGCCGCGGGCGTCGGTGCTCTGGCCGCCGTGGCCGCCCCCGCCTTCATCAACATCGCGGGCGCCCTGCAAGCACAGAAGGCCGCCCAGGACGCCTCGACCGCAGCATCCCAGCGCGGCGCGCAGGCCGGGGCCCAAGCGTCATCCCGGGCCCTGCAGATGGCCGGGGCCCAGCAGGCTTTGGCGGCAGCCCAGAGGAACGCCGCCGCGCAAATTGCGTCCGCCAGGGACCAGGTCGGTCAGGCGGCACGCAGTGTGGGCGACGCGGAGCGACAGCTCACCAGCGCCCAGGAAGACGCCCGCCAGGCCCAGCTGGACTTGGTCTCGGCACGCAAAGAGGCCGCTCAACAGCTGGAGGACCTTGCCACCCGGTACGCGGACGCCCAACTGTCCGTCCGGGAGGCCGAGCTGTCCCTGGCGGAAGCCCAGCAGCGGCGCAGCGAGGTGGAAGCCGACCCCAAGTCCACGCTGCTGGAGAGGCAGCGGGCCGCGCTCGCCGTGGACCAGGCGACGCAACGACTGAAGCAGCAGACGGTCGAGACGAAGCGACTGAAGGAGGAATCTGCGACCGCGGCTGCGGCCGGCGTGGAGGGCTCTGACACGGTCCGTCGCGCCCAGGACCGGCTGTCCGACTCCCAGCAGACCGTCGCCGACCGGAGCCGCGGCGTTGCCGACGCCCAGCAGGCTGTCGTGAAGGCGCAGGAGAACGTCGCCCGGGTGTCGGCGCAGGCAGCCGACTCCATCGCTTCTGCTCAGCGTCAGATTGCCTCCGCGTCCGCCTCGGCGGCCGGGGGCGTGGATCAGGCTGCCATCGCGCAGGCCAACTATCAGGCCGCACTGGACAAGCTCTCGCCCTCGGCACGTGGCACGTTCGACGCGTTCCAGTCACTGCGTACCGCGTTCAAGGGCTGGTCGGAGTCCCTTCAGCCTGCGGTGATGCCCATCTTCACGCGCGCACTGGATGGGATGCGGAACAGTCTGCCCGGCCTCACGCCCTTCGTCCTGGCAGCCGCTGAGGCGATCGGGATCCTGCAGGACAAGGTGTCAGCAGGCTTCAAATCCCCTTGGTGGCAGTCCTTCCGGGACGACCTCGCCAAGTCGGTGGTCCCCGCGACCGTCGGGCTGGGCGTCGCCATCGGCAACGTCTTCAAGACCATTGCCGGGGTCGTCGACGCCTTCCTTCCGCACATGGATGAGATCTCCGCGCGAATGCGGGACATCACCGGCCGCTGGGCTACGTGGGCTACCGGCCTGAAGGGCACCGACAAGTTCGCGGGCTTCCTCGCCTACTCGGCCGAGCAGGGCCCGATCCTGGCGAAGGTGCTCGGCGACATCGGCGCCGCGATCTTCCAGATCTCGCGCGCGACGGCGCCCCTCGCCGGGCCTGTCCTGGGCACCCTCGGGGCGGTCCTGACCGCGATAGCTTCCATCGCCGAGACGCTGCCCTGGCTGATCCAGCTTCTGTACGCGGTCTGGGTCGTCACGAAGCTGTGGACGCTGTCTCTGATCATCTTCAACGCCGTGATGATGGCCAACCCGATCGTCCTGATCATCGTGGGCATCGTCGCCCTCGTGGCCGCGGTCATCTACGCCTACAAGCACTGGGGCTGGTTCCGTGAAGCCGTAGACGCCGCCTGGCAAGGGATCGTCGCCGGAGCGAAGTACGTCTGGTCCATCCTCCAGCCGATCCTCGCCGGTATCTGGACCGCCCTGCAGGTCGTGGGCGCTGCCGCAATGTGGCTGTGGGAGAACGGCATCAAGCCGGCCTTCGAGAACATCTGGGCCTCCGCCCGCATCCTTTGGGCGATTCTCGTTGTGGCCGTGATCACGCCGCTGATCCTCTGGTTCAAGCTCCTCGGCGCGATTGCGATGTGGCTGTGGGAGACCACCTTCAAGCCGGCGTTCGAGGGCATTGCGACGGTTGCCCTCTGGCTGTGGAACACCGTCTTGAAGCCGGTTTTCACGTACATCGGCGAAAAGGCTGTCGCAATGTGGCGTGACTACATCAGCCCGGCCTGGGACGCCATCGTGCTGGGGCTCCGCCTGCTCGGCGCCTGGTTCCGCAGGCTCTGGGACGACCAGGTCAACCCGGTGTTCGGCTATATCGCCGACAAGGCCGGCTGGCTCTACGAGAACGGCATCAAGCCCCACTTCGACCGGATCAAGTCGGCGGTGAACCTCGTCAAGGACGCGTTCGTCCTGGCCAAGGACGGCATCAAGACTGCCTGGGATCAGCTCGTTGAGATCACTCGGCGCCCGGTTCAGTTCATCGTCGAGACCGTGTACAACGGCGGCATCGTGCCAGTCTGGAATGCCGTAGCGAAGATCGCCGGGCTCGGTGAGCTGAAGCCCGTCAAGTTCGCGACTGGCGGTTCCGTCTTCGGTGCCGGCACCGCGACCTCGGACTCTATCCCGGCCCTGCTCTCCACCGGTGAGCATGTCTGGACTGCGCGGGAGGTGCAGGCTGCGGGCGGCCACTCGGTCGTCGAGTCCCTCCGCCAGCGGGCCCTGCAGAGCGGATCGACTTTCGCGGCCGGCGGCGCTGTCGGTATCCCGCGCTTCGCGGAAGGAGGCATCGTCGACTGGCTGTCGGGCAAGGCGCAGAAGCTCGGCGGGGCTGTGATGACGGCTTTCGACTTCCTGTCGAATCCGGCCAAGGGCTGGGACACCGCCACGCAGACGCTCCGCGACAAGATCGGCGAGAACCTCACAGGGAACCAGTGGGCGCAGGCACTCAGCCAGCTGCCGATGGCGATGCTCAAGGGCCTGAAGACGAAGGTCATCAAGGCAACCGAGGAGCTGATCGGCGGCGGCACCGCCTCCGGTTCAGTCGCCGCCGCCATGGGATTTGCCCGCTCCCAGGCCGGCAAGCCCTACCAGTGGGGCGGCGCAGGCGATCCCAGCTGGGACTGCTCGGGCTTCATGTCCGGAATCCAGAAGGTCATCCTGGGCCAGTCCCCGCTCGGGCGCCTGTGGTCGACGTTCTCCTTCCAGGGGGACACTGCTCCGGCAGGCTGGCATCGCGGCCTGCGGTCGCCGTTCATGGTCGGCATCACCAACAACGGGGTCGGCCACACCGCCGGCACCCTCGCTGGCATGAACGTCGAGTCCCGCGGTGGTGACGGCGTCATCGTCGGCAGCCGGGCCCGCGGCTACAACGACGGGCTCTTCCAGGACTGGTACGGATTCGCCCCCGCCCTCGGAAAGTACGACTCCGGGGGATTCCTGCAGCCCGGCATGAACCTCGCCTACAACGGCACCGGCCGACCCGAGCCTGTGCTCACCGGATCCCAGTGGAATGCGCTGAGCAGCTCTGGCGCCGACACGGCCCCCGATCAGCGCTCCTACAACTGGACGCTCGTCGGCTCGCACATGACGGCCGCCGAGCAAATGGCCGAGATCCAGCGACGCATGGAACTTCCGGTATAGGAGGGCTCCCTTGGTAACGCAGATCGGAGCCATACCCGTCACCCTCGGCAGCCTTCCACTCAGCGTGGTGGACGACGCCGGCGTGGCCTGGCTCAACACCGACCTCAAGGGCTGGAGCTCACCCGGACTCCGGGCCGAGCTCCAGCCCCGACAGGCCGACCACGGGGCCTGGGCATCCCCCGTCTACCTGGACTCCCGGCCCATCACCATCACCGGAATGATCTCCGCACCAACAACAGGTGCCAGGGATGCGGCGATCGAGCAGCTGATCTCCGCGGTCTCCCTGACCGACACCACACTCACCGTCGCAGACAGCGTCCCGAAGCAGGCCACCGTCCGAAGGTCGGGGGAAGTTCTCGTCGAGCTGTTGGGCCTGTACGGCGCCACGTACAGCGCCCTCGTTACCGCGCCCGACCCCCGCCGCTACTCCACTGTGCTGCAGTCGCAGACGACCGGCCTTCCGTCGGTGACCGGCGGCCTGACTCTGCCGGTCGTCCTGCCGATCACGTTCAGCACCACCTCGACTGGCGGCGCCTTCACGCTAATCAACGAGGGCAGCATCGCTACCCGGCCTACGTTCACCGTGACCGGGCCGGCTGCCACGTTCGTCATTTCCTGTACGAGGCCTGGCGGGTCGATCACACAGCTCACCTACTCCGACTCCATCGGCGTCGGCGACACCCTCATCATCGACACTGACGCCCACACGGTGATGCTCAACAGCACCGTCTCCCGCCGCCGGTATCTGTCCGGCACGTGGCCGGAGATCCTTCCCGGCAGCTCCCTGTCTGTGCAGTGGAGCGCCCTCGCTTACGACGCCGCCGCGATGCTGACCGGCACCTGCCGCTCGGCCTGGATGTAAGGAGCCCGCCTGTGGTTGCCACCGATCCGCTCTGGCTCCCCACCCTCAGCTACGACGAGGGCGAGCTCCGCAAGATGGATGTCCCGTTCGTCATGGCGGACGGCACTGCTGGCGGCGCGCGGGCCGGCATCCGGCCGGGGGACATCGGCCTCGCGGTTTCCCTCGCTGGTACGACCGTCAACGTGACGGCAGGCTCGGCGTCGCTGTACCGCTCCGGGCAGGGCGTGTACCGGGCCCAGCTGGCAGCGACCAGCCCCGGCACCCTGTCCGCGGCGCACGCCACGTTCACCAGGATCGACCTCGTCTACCTGCGGGTTTGGGATACGGCCGTCGACTCGACCGGTCTCCGAAAGGCCGACACCGTCTATCTGGCCGGCACGCCCAGCGGTTCGCCGGTTGCCCCCACGCCGGGCGCCACCGAGATCTACATCCCGCTCGCCACGATCACCGTGCCCAGTACGGGCGGTGGCGGCACCGGTGCGGCCACGGTCTCCTCGACGGTCCGGCAGGTGACCGTCGCGCCGGGCGGCATCCTGCCCGTGACCTCCGCCGCCGACATCGCCGTCACCGGCAAGTACGTCGGGCAGGCCCGCTACAACACGGTTCGCGGTCAGCAGGAGTTCTGGAACGGCAGCGCGTGGGCAGCCCCCGGAGACTGGACCGCGTACACGCCGACCTGGGCCGGCGGCATCACCGCCATGGGGTCGTCGGTCTCCACCGGCCGCTGGTCCCGCGTCGGCAACACCTACGACGTGACAGCCCAGCTGACGTGGGGCACGGGCAGCACGATGAGCTCCACCGCCATCACCGTGACCCTGCCAGCCGCCGCGACCTCCGTGTCCGGGTCGCCCCGCTGGATCGGAACCGGCTACTTCTCCGACGGCGTGAACCCCTTCAAACCGCTGGCCGGCATCATCAGCCTTAGCGGCACGACCATGGCGCTCTTCGCAATCCGCCAGTCCGACATCGGCTACCAGAGTCCCGGCAGCCTCGGCTACTCCTGGATCTCCGGCGCCAGCATGAACCTCCAGATCCGGTACGAGGCGGCCTGATGAAGGGACCTCTCGAGGTCGCCTGGTACGGGTGCGCGCTCGCCGACGGCGGCATCGCCGAGGAGCTGCGGTCGCTCGTCCCGTCCGGGCTCAGCCGCCGGCTCGGCGCCTCCACCAGCACCTCGTTCACCCTGACGGTGGCCGGGACTGCAGCACCGGCCGAGTGGGAGTCCGCCACCGACCCCGGCCGGACGATGCTCGTCGGCGTCGACACCCTCACCAACACGCCTCTGTGGGCCGGCCTGGTCCTGACGCGCGGCGGCGGCGCCGAGAACACGGTCGAGCTTGGGGCCTGCTCGCCGGAGGGCTACCTGGACCGCCGCTACCCCGGCACCTACACCGCCACCGCTGTCGACGCCTCCACCGTGATGGCCGCCCTGGCCGCGCCGGCCGCAGTGTCCGGCCTGCCGCTGACCTTCGACGTCACCGCGTCCGGGCTGCTGATCGATTTCGAGATGCTCGACTCCGACGACAAGACGATCTTGTCCGCGTTGCAGACTATCAGCGCGATGGCCGGCGCCCCGGAGTGGACGATCGACGTCGTCTGGGCGGACGCCACCCTCACCGCGTTCGACCTGGTCATGCGGATCCGGCCCCGCATCGGCGTCCAGGACGCGACCCCCGAGGCGGTCTTCGACTTGCCCGGCTGCATCAGCACCTACCGGCTGTCGGAGTCCTACGAGCAGGGCAAGGGCGCGACGGTCGTCGTCGCGACGGGCGAGGGCCAGGGCGACGCCCGGATCCAGTCCGACGTCCAGACCGCCACCGACCTGATCGCCGCCGGCTGGCCACGCTGGATCTACCGCTACAGCCCCGGCACCGGCATCACCGACGTGGACCAGCTCAACGCGCACGCCGTGGCCACGCTCGCCCTGATGCAGGCCGGCGCCCGCGCATGGACCGTCACCGCGACCGCGTCGCAGGCACCCCGTGTGGGCACCGACTGGTCCCTCGGCGACAGCGTCTCCGTCCAGGTCGCCACCTCACCGCGGCACCCGCGCGGCGCGTCCGCGGTCGCCCGCGCCTACGGCTGGGACCTCGACATCGCCGGCGACAAGGTCACCCCGATCCTGCTGGAGGAATGACATGCCGCTGCCCGTCGACCTCCTGCCGCCGACACCGCAGGCGATCTGGCAGGCGATCCGGCAGCTTCAGCGGGACTACCGGGAGCTGCTGGCCGCCCGCCGCTCGGAACGCACCGGCAACCTGCGCGTGTACACGTCGGCCGGCGTCCTCATCGTCGAGACCGGACCGACCCCGACGACGCACCTGGACGGATCGACGCAGGAAGGGATCAGGCTCTTCCGGGAGGACGGTTCGCTCGTCGCCTCTGTGCAGGCCACGCCGTCGGTGACCGGGGTGAACACCCAGTCGTGGACGCTGTACGACCGCCTCGGCAACGCCGTCATGGGCGATGACCCGATCCCGGGCCAGGGCCTCGCGAGGCCCTACCTGCCGATCCCGTTCGCCGACTCCAACTACCTGGAGTGGCCGGCCACGTTCTCGATCCCGTGGGTCGACCTGAAGCAGACGACGATCAAGAAACAGCAGGCCATGGCCTACGTCGTCATGGGCCACACCATGGACACCGGCGGCGCCAGCGGAGAGGTCCGGATCAGCGTCAACGGCACCGTCATCGGCTCGCCCACCGCCGTCACATTCAGCGTCACCACCACGACCGTCGGCCCCTTCGCGCTGCCCGGCGTCCACCTCGCCGACGTCGACATTCGCATGCAGGGCCGCTTCACCGGCGGCGCCGGCAGCCTCCGCGGACAGGTCATGGCCGCCTCCCAAATCCAGTCGTAGGAGCCGCCATGGGCACCCCGCCCGAACCGCTGGAGAGGCCGCCCGGCGCCGACAACATCGTCGTCGAGCTGCCCATCCCGCTGTCCGAACAGAACCCGCCCGAGCTGCCCGACATCCCCCCGGTGCCCGAGCCGGAAGAACCCGACCCCGGCGGCGAAGCAACCGTCGCCACCTGACCTGGAGACCTCATGGCCTGGTACCCGGGGGCTCGCAAGATGGAGCTCCTCCCCGAAAGCAACGACCAGCAGGCGATCCGGCCGACGCAGTTCATCATGCACAGCATCGCCGCCCCCTGGACGAAGGAGCGGACGTTCGAGTACTGGCGCGACAGCACCAACCTCGAGAGTCACTTCGGTCAGTCCTACGACGGCAGCATCGCCCAGTACATCGGCACTGAGACCCGGGCCGACGCCAACTACAAGGCCAACCGCAGGGCCGACGGCACGGGCGCAGTCAGCATCGAGACCGCCTCCAACCTCGACCACAGCGACCCCTGGACCGACGCTCAGATCGAGGGACTCATCAGTCTCGGCGTGTGGCTCCACAAGCAGCACGGCATCCCCTTGACGGTCTGCCGCACCGCATCGGATCCGGGCTTCGGGTATCACCGGCTCCACTCCGACTGGGCTCTCAGCGGCACCAACTGTCCTGGTGATGCTCGGGTGAAGCAGTTCAAGGAGCGGATCTTCCCCGGCATCGTCGCCCGCGCTACGGGGACTCAGCCCCCGACGCAGCCGCCGTCGACGCCCACCACCCCGCCCACCCCTGTTCCCGCGCCCCGGTACCGCCGGCCGCGTGCCTACCGAGCGATCGGACTCTGATCATGACGACTCCTCCCACCACCCCGCCCCCGCTGCCCAAGCCCGCCGGGATCATCCTCGTCAAGGGGCAGCCCGAGATGGGCGACGGCCAGGCCGTCTTCGGGATCTGGCCGTCCGGCTACGTCCGGCAGATCACGGCCGCGGAGTACGTCCGCTGGGGCGAGCCGGTCATCGACTACTGGATCCCCGTCGGCAACGACGCCGAGTTCAACCAGCTGTTCGCCTACGACAAGGCCCTCCGGGGCTGAGAGGAACGCCATGAAGCTGTTCAATCGGGAGCCCGCGCTCTGGCTCGGCCTCGTCGCCATCGGCGTCAAGCTCCTTGCCGCGTTCGGCATGGACGTGTCCGCCGAGCAGCAGGCCGTCATCAACGCGGTCGCGGCTGCGCTCGTCGGTCTGATCCTCGCCGTGGTCGCGGGTGATGCGATCGGTGCCGCGGTCCTCGGTTTCGCCCAGGCTGCTCTCGCGCTGGCCGTGGGCTTCGGCCTCGACTGGTCTGCCGAACAGCAGGCCGTCGTCCTCGCAGCCGCTGCCGCCGTCGTGGCCATGTGGGACCGGACGCAGATCACCGCGCCGGCGCCGGCCGCCGCGGTCGCCCGCCCGCTCTCGGGCGTGTAGGTGAGGTGCCGGGCGGTCCGGCGGCTCAAGCGCAGGCTCGGCCGCCGCGGCACCATCCTCACGAGCTACGGGCTGGTCTGGCTCCTCTACGGGTACGGGCAGTTGACGACTCCCCAGCCCGACCAGCGCGGGCTCGCGACGGCACTGTCGATCATGCCTCTCTCCGGGTGGGGCTGGTGCTGGATCGCCGCGGGCATCGTGGCTCTTGTAAGTGCGTGGGCTCCGCCGGGCCGCGACGCCATTGCCTTCATCGTGCTGCCACTCATCGTGGTGCCGTGGATGGCGTCGTACCTCGCCGCCTGGATCAGCGGGGGCTTCCCCCGCGGTTGGGTGGCAGCAGCCGTGTGGGCGGTGATTACCGTCCCGGTCCTCGTGGTCGCAGGGTGGCCCGAGCCGCCCCGCGCCAAGAAAGCGGAGCCACCCTATGAGCACTGAAACGTGGGCCCAAGTCGGACTCACCGCGGCGGCGGCAGTGGCGAGCGCGTTCGCCGGCCGGGCGGCACGACGCTCCCGCCGGCAGGAGAACCGTGACGACTTCACCACGGTGAAGGACGCGCTGAACGAGCGGATCGACGATCTGAAGGAAGAGATGGACGACCAGCGCCAACTCATCGGCGACCAGGCCGAGGCGCTCCAGTACCTCGTCGGCCGAGTCCGGTCCCTGGTTGCCTTCGTTCGGAAAGCCGGGCTGGAGCCGCCGGCGCCGCCTCCGATGCCGGACCGCGTCCGCGACTACCTCCACCACATCGACGTGTGAGAGAACTGGAGTGCGAGCAGCCCCCATCGCTTCGGCGGTGGGGGCGTTTTGCTGTGCCCTCAACTCAGGTGCGACCTCGATAAGATGCCATATCGGCGCCCAGAATTGGTACAATTGAGCATGACGGAAGCTTTGATCAACTTCCTCCGGGATCGCCTCGCCGATGACGAGCGCGCCGCCCAGCTCATGGAGAAGTTCTATCCCTCGCCCTGGGAGTTGTCCGACCGCGGATGGATGGCCCGCGTGGTGGCAGACGGCCCAGCCTTCCGCGAAGTGATCCAGCTGGAGGACGGGCCGTGGAAGCCGACTGGCGAAGACGTCCTATGGCTGGGCGACATCATCGACCACGTCTCGCGTCACGACCCCGCCCGCGTACTCGCCGAAGTCGACGCCAAGCGCCGGATCGTCGCCCTGCATTCCGACGCGACCGGGCACAGCTGCTCCATGACGGACGAGACCGGATACGAGCTCAACTACGCCGAGGTCGCAGGCGACGAGGCTTGCACAACGCTCCGCCTCCTCGCCCTGCCCTACGCCAGCCGCCCCGACTACCGCGAGGAGTGGAAGCCGTGACTGCATCAGACGATCCGAACTGGCTCTGGGAGTTCCGAGCCGAGGACTTCGTGCACGCCCGGCTCCGCGAAGACCTCGCCGCCGCCGAGGCTCTTCCGGCGAGCACCGAGCGAGACGTGGCCGTCGACCGCGTCATCTCGCTCCGCCTCGCCGTCGTCCAGCACTCCCCATACGTCAACTCCGACGGCAAGTCCTGGG
The DNA here is from genome assembly GCF_045160965.1 of Streptomyces sp. NBC_00207. NCBI lineage: Bacteria > Bacillati > Actinomycetota > Actinomycetes > Kitasatosporales > Streptomycetaceae > Streptomyces > Streptomyces sp. NBC_00207. Next base: position 3,329,404 of record NZ_CP130715.1, read on the forward strand.
CGCGCTGCTTCACCTGCGACCCTGCCTGCGGCTTCCCCTGCTCCACGATGCGGTACTTCACCCGCATGTGGCGGCATCACCCGGACTACCTCCCCGCTTGGAACGACTCCCTCGACGGAGAGGGCGGCCCGTCCAGCTGGCAGCAGGACCAGCTTCGTATCGCAGAGCTGGGCGGCTACCGACACGAGTTCCTCGCCAACCACCCGGAGGCGGCGTGATGGACGACCAGAAGACATGGGACACCGTGTTCGACTCCCCGTGCCTGCTCCGGCTCGGCCCGTGGCGCATCGACGAGTGCGCAGAGTGCGCGCTGTGCGGGGGCTGCGCAACGCACGAGTGCTACGAGAAGGAGTCCACGGCCGTCCTCCACATGGACTGGTTCCGCGACTTCGCCTCCCCTGGCGAGCCGGAGTGCGGCAGCATCGGCGGACCGATTGACCAGGTGCCGTCGCAGTACGCACCGCGCCCCTGCAACCTGCCTGCCGGGCACGAGGGGAAGAACCACCGAGCGCGGATGGGCTGGTCGTGGCCAGCAGGCAAGAGGGCAGCCGCGTGACCGACGCCCCTCTGATCCCGTACCAGCCGAACCGCGCCCCGGCCGCCTACGACCCGGCGACCCTCGCCGTCCTCGCCGCCATGGAACAAGCCGCCGAGGAACACCTCGACGCCATCCGGCCCCACAACACCAAGCGGGGGTACCGCAACGACTGGAACCTCTGGCGAGAGTTCCACGACTGGCTCGCCGAACGCACCGGCCACCGGCTGCCGCTGACGGCTGTCACCAAGGGCACGCTCGTCGGCTTCGTCGTTTGGCTCGACACGGTGAAGCTGGCCGCGCCAAACAGCATCGACCGCAGGATCACCGGGGTAACCGTCACCGCCCGAGCCGAGGGCGTTGAGGTGCCGAAGGAAGCCACCGTTGCCGCGAGGGAAGCACTCAAGCCCCTCAAGGCCGACCCCGACCGAGTCGCCCGCGGCCGAGGCAAAGCACCCGCAGCCACACTCCAGCAGCTCCAACAGATGGCCGACGCCGCACCCGCCAGCCTCACTGGCCTCCGCGACCGCGCCCTCTGGCTCATGGCCTTCGGCATGGCAGGCCGCTCCGCCGAAGTCGCCGCCCTCCGCGCCGACGCCATCACCCTCGTCAGCGAAGGCCTCGACGTCCAAGTCCCCTCAGTCAAAGCCCGCCCCGCCCGCAAGGTCCGAGTCGCCTACGGCAGCAACCCCGACACCTGCCCCGTCCGAGCCTGGCTCACCTGGCGCGCAGCCGCCGGGATCACCGCCGGGCCCGCCTTCCTCCCCATCGACGTCCACGGCCAGATCGGCACCAGCGCCATGTCCGCCGCCGGCTGCCGCGAAGTCATCGCCCGCAGCGCCGAACGAGCAGGCATCGCAGTCCGGCTCACCGGACACTCCATGCGGTCCGGGTTCATCACCACCGCCCGCAAGGCCGGCAAGCGCGAAGAGAAGATCCGCGCCCAATCCGGGCACGCCGCCAACTCGCCGGTCTTCTGGGGGTACATCCAGGAAGCCGACGCCTGGACGGATGCAGCGTCCGAGGGCATCGGCCTGTAGCACTGAGTCAGTCGTTATGCGCTACGCCCGCCCCGCAAAGGGGCGGGCGTTCTCGTGCGACTAGCCGCGGTCAGGACATCGGACCGGCACCGGCTCCTCTTGGCCGTCCCAGGTGAACCGCAGGACCGCGGGCGTGTCCGCCATGTACCTGGCACTCAGGCGCCGCACCTCTCCCGGCGCCAGGATGGCACCGAGCGGATCCTCCCAGGCGACCAAGTCCACATCGGCGGGATGCAGCGCTGGGTTCTCTGCTGGGGCCTGCCCCTCGTTCGCGAGCTGCCAGGTGCCCGCTCCGAGGCGTTCGATGCGGAGCGCAACGCGGGGGCGGGCCGCCTCTCGCTGCATGGCCAACGTCTCCGCGGCAACAGCAGCCTGCCGCTCGGCCGCGTCCGCCGACCGCCGCGCCTCGGCTACGGCTTGCCGACTTGTTCGCCAAGCTGCGTAGCTAATCCCGAGAGCTCCAGCGGCGACGACGAACGAGCCACTTCCCAGAGTGATGTAGCTGCCTATGTCCATGGCGGGACAGTAGCGGGGCGCGGGGAGCCACCCCCAACCAAAGCGGAGTCTCCCCTTGTCATATGCCTACCGGCCCGCCCCACCCCGTGCGTATGGTGTGGCTCCGGACCATCCCGGGCCCGTCGCCCTCCCGGCTCCCCACGGGAGGGTCGCCGCGCGTCTATCCCTCGGCGCCGTCGGTGCTCCAGACGGTGGGCCCGCCGCCACGCCACATGATCGGCGGCCAGTCCGCTTCGTCCGCCCAGCCGGCCCGCCGCAGGAACTCGACGACGTCCCCCATGCTGTACGCCACGCCGAGGATTGCGTCGGTCCCGTGGGCGTGCACGGTCACCCGTCGGCCGCCGCTCGGGGCGACGGGGTGGACGTGGACCTGCGTCTGATCGGCCATACGTCCAGCCTGCGACGGCACGGTCAGTCCAGCACGCCGAGCGCGGTGTCCGGCCGGCAGTGCGTGCACGCCTCGACGCCGTCGGCGAGGGCCCGGCGGGCACCGTCCCGGTCCGCGGGCAGGCAGCGGGATCGGGTGTCCCAGCAGTCACCGACGTGCACGCGGACGGGGGTGCGGCCGACGCCGATGCCGTGCTCGATCAGCCAGTCCGGCGGCGGGGGCGGCGGCCGGCGCGCGGCATCCGCGGCGAGGCGCTGCTCTTCGGCGGTGATGAGCCGCTCGACCGTGGCCAGCTGCACCCGCAGGAACGTCGCGAGGGTGTGCAGGCGGGGCAGGTCGGGCGGATAGTCGGACACAAGTTCGATTCTACGACGATCGGCGCACGCCATTGTCAGCGCCGGGGACTAGCGTGGACACATCACATCGGCTCTAGCTAGCGGGGATGCTGCTGGGCTGGTGCGCACCGCCCCGCCTGCCGTTGATGCGTCGGCTAGCGGGGCGGAGCACTGTCAGCCCTCGTCGGCCGGCTTCGGATGCCGGACCGCAGCGTTCACCGCGGCCTCCAACTTCCCGCGATCCTGCCCCGTCGCCTTCGCATGATCGGCGATGGCCTGCTGGACCTCGGCCGCGCGGTCCCGCCAGGCAGCCACCGCCGTATTCCATGCGAGGTGCTGCTCCTCGGTCCAGCCGCCCTCGGTCGGCCGCCCGTAATCCTCCTGCAGCCGGCGCACCTCGGCATGAGCGTCATCTGCAGCCTGCCGCAGCGCGATCAGGTCGTCGTTCAGTTCGATTGCCACCGGCTGATCCTAGGCCGCGAGCTCCTGCTCGGCGCGCACCGCCGCAGCCCACTCCACCACCAGCCGGTAGTAGCGGTCGCGATCCTCCGGCCGCGGCTTGGCGCCGTCCTGCAGCAGCGCCCGAATCTCCTCGTTCACCTGCTCAGCGGACCGGATCATGCCGTCATGCTACGAGCCGTCACCGACATCCGGAACCGGCCGGGCGCCCTCCCAAAGCGCGTCCACGTGCTGCGCGAACCGGTCGAACATCCCGTCCGTCTGCAGCCGGCGCAGGTGCAGCATCGGGGAGTCATGGCCGAGGAGGTTCGCGATGTGCGGCGTCACCAGCATCTCGTCATCGAAGAGGAAGACCGACAGCGCAATGTGGTCGTCCGAGAAGCGGGCCTCCAGCCCGGGCAACGCGCCCAGCTTCCGCAGCTTGGCCAGGGTCATGTGGATGCGGACGCTGACCGTCAGCGGATCGTCCTCCACCCGCTCGCGCTTGCGGGTGACCTCCGAGTCTGGATCCCCGACGATGAACCGCACCTGGCAGCCGGCCTCGACCTTCGCCCGCAGGCGCTCCGCGGCCTTGGGCTGCTCCTGCCACAGGAAGTAGTTCGTGTAGCCGGCCATGACGATCCGGCGCCGCGCCCCGTCAATCAGCGACGACCACACCGTCGGCGGGCAGAGGTTCCGGTACGGGTACGACGCCACGATCTCCCGGTCGGGTCCAGTCTTGAGAACCTTGCCCAAGGCTTCTGACCACAGCATTTCCGGTCTCACTCCCAGCGTCTCTGCGACGGCCGTCCGCGTCTTGGGGTGCGGGACTCGCTCCGAGTCCAGCCACCTGTCGACCGTCTTTCCTGACACGCCGACCCTACGGGCCAGGCCCTCCCGGGTCACCCCGGCATGTCTCAGGGCGTCTCTGAGTGCGACGTTCACGAGGTCCCCCGGAAGGCGTGTGCGGGCATGCGGGTGACGCTACCGGGAAGCGTCCCAGGTGTCCCCGAAGTGCGGGTAGAAGCGTCCCCAGAGGCACGGCAGAGTACGGGCATGAGCCAGCCGCCTCCCTCCCCGGAACGCCCACTCCCGTCCGTCAGTGACCTGTCAGAGCAGCAGGTTCGCGGTACGGCCTGCGTGTACTGCGGGGTGTGCCTCGACAACGGAACCGCGGTCGACCTCGGCCAGCAGCGTGCCGGCCGCGCCGACCGCGTGCAGTGGTGGTTCCCGCGGGCGTGTCGGCTGCCGCATCCATGAGCCCCCGCCCGTCCCGATGCGGCGGCTACGGGGCGGGCGGGAACCGGACAGGCGACCGGCCGGTAGGTTTGTGGTTGCTTCAACAAACTTTGTCGGTCGTATGTTCGAACGAACATCAGTCAACCACTAGGTAGAACCTGACGGTTGGTGACATTTGCGCAGGTCGAAGGCAGGGTGCGCATGCATATATCTGCGAACCCACTAGCCCCACGTGCATGGGACATGCAGACTGGGGCAATCGCAGTACGTGGCCGAAACGTTCCCCTACGCGTTCGGCGGCAGCAGGCTTTTCACTGAGACGCGGAGGACGCAGGCGATGCGCAACAGGTGGCTGATCTTTGCGTCTGTCGTGCCGCCCTCAAGGCGCTGGATCGTTGAGCGGTCGATGCCGGCATGCTCCGCCAGTCGCTCCTGGGTCAGGTTCTCGTGAATCCGGGCTACGCGAATGCGGTCGCCCACCACTTTCTGGGCGTCGCGAATCCACTGATCTTGTTCGGGCGGCACCAGCCCAGGTCAACCTAGCAAGATCAACTTGTCAGCAGCAGAATTGCGGCATCTTGTGATCAACGTTGGTCGGTCGACCGATCGACGCACTTCTATCGGCGGGAGACGCCCCATGGAGCCCGAGGAGATCCTCGCCCTCTATCAGTGGCGGGAAGGCGCCTGCTTCCGCCATCCCGCACTCGGCACAACCCAGACAACCCACCTTGGGACGCTCCATCCCCGCGCCGGCGACGAGGCTGACATCCGCGGCTGCCGCGCCTGCGTGCTGGACCTCGAAGCGGAGAGGATGCGGGCGGCGATGAGAGCCGGCTTGCGCTACGAGCCTGGCCATCTGGGCAGTTAGGCCCTCGCCCTGGGGAGCAGCTGGGGAGAATCTGGGGAGTGGGGGGCGTCAGGGGAGACTCAGATGCCTCACTCAATCAAGCTCAATCTCACTCAATCAAGCTTAATCTCAGCAGGTCACGCCCTACGTGAGGTAGCTGGACGTGATCGTCGCAGACCGCGAGGTCACCGGGCGACAGAACCCGGCGTACAGGCCGGCTCGTCTGCCATTTCCGCCCCGAACCGCTTTCACCGGTCCGGGGCGGTTCTGTTCTCCGCAGGGGACGGGTGTGTGCCGGGGCGCTCCCCGCAGGGCGTCGAACGCACCGTGGCTCGGCCCTCCGCCCCCCCGCCACGTTCGGCGCCCGAGGAGACGCCCGGCGCGCGCCCGGCCCCACCCGAACCGGCGAAGCCAGCCGACCCGGCCGCCGGCCCCGGCCCCGGCCCCGCCCGAACCGGCGAAGCCAGCCGACCCGGCCCCGGCCGAACCCGCCACCCCGGCCGGCGAGGCCTACCGCAGGTGCGACGTGTCGTTCAGAAGGCGCACCGAGGCGTTGCCGTCCGCGTAGTAGGCGACGGCCGAGAGGGAGGCCGCCGAGAGTTCCATGCGGAACAGCGCTTCGGGCGGGGCGCCCAGGGCGAGGCGGACCAGGATCTTGACCGGGGTCACGTGGGTGACCAGCAGGACCGTGCGGCCCGCGTGCGCGGCCAGCAGCCGGTCGCGGGTGGCCGAGATCCGGCGGGTGGCGGCCGTGAAGCTCTCGCCGCCGCCCGTGGGGGCCGCCTTCGGGGAGTCCAGCCAGGCCTGGAGGTCGTCCGGGAAGCGCTCCTGCACCTCGGCGAAGGTCAGACCCTCCCAGGCGCCGAAGTCCACCTCGCGCAGGCCCTCCTCCACCGTCACGGTCAGGCCGAGGCGGTCCGCGACCGTCCGGGCCGTCTCGCGGCAGCGGCGCAGCGGGGAGCTGATGACGGTCTGGACGGTGCCGCGGGCGGCCAGCGCCTCGGCCACGGCGGCAGCCTGGCGGCGGCCGGCCGGGGACAGTTCGGGGTCGCTGCCCCCGCTGCCGGAGAAGCGCTTCTGCGGGGTGAGGGCGGTCTCCCCGTGCCGGAGCAGTACGAAGGTGGCGGGCGCCCCCATGTCCGGGCCCCAGCCGGTACCGCCGGCGCCGGCCGTGCCCGGGGCTTCTGCCCGGGCGGCGACGCGCGCCTCGTCCGGCGCGAACAGCGTGTCGGCGGCAGCCGGCTCGGCCGCGCCGCGGGCGGCCGTGGCACCGCCGGAGGCGAGGGCTGCCCGTACGGCTGCCGCGCCCGCCGCGGCGTCCCCGGGCGGGCCGGACGGCGGCGGGACCGCCAGGCTCCGGGCCGCCGAGGCGTCCAGGGCGGCCGTGGAGTCGGACGGCTCCCACTGCTTGCCGCGCTTGCCCGCGTCCATCGCCTCGTTGGCGAGCCGGTCCGCGTGCTTGTTCTGCTCGCGCGGGATCCACTCGTACGTGACCTGCGCGCGGGGCAGGATCTTCGCCGCCTCCGCCGCCAGGGGCTTCATGTCCGGGTGCTTGATCTTCCAGCGGCCCGACATCTGCTCGACGACGAGCTTGGAGTCCATCCGGACCAGGACCTGCGCGTCCGACGCGAGCTCGCGGGCCGCCTTGAGCCCGGCGATCAGGCCTTTGTACTCCGCCACGTTGTTAGTCGCGATGCCGATGTACTCCGCGCGCTCGGCCAGCGTCTCGCCCGTCGCCGGGTCGAGGACGACCGCGCCGTAGCCGGCGGGCCCCGGGTTGCCCCGGGACCCGCCGTCCGCCTCCACGACGAACCCGACGGGCCTCTGCATCAGATGCCCGAGTCCGCCGTACGGACCAGGATGCGGCCGCAGTTCTCGTGACGTACGACCTGGTTGCGGGCGGCGGCCTTGATCTCGTTCACCTCGGCCATGTCCAGCTCCAGCCGGCAGCCCTCGCAGCGGCGCTGGTACAGGCGCGCGGCGCCGACGCCGCCCTGCTTGACGCGGATCTTCTCGTACAGGGCCATCAGGTCGCCCGGCATGGACGTGACGATGACCTCGCGGTCCTTGGTGACCTTCGCGACCTCGGCGTCGATCTCGGTGGTGGCCGCGTCCCGGCGCCCGGTGGCGTCCGCCACCTTGGCCTCCAGGGCGGAGACGCGCTCGGTGAGCCCGGTGACGCGCTCCTGCGCGGCCTCCAGGCGCTCCATGACCTCCAGGACCACGTCCTCCAGGTCGCCCTGGCGCTTGGCGAGGGAGACGACCTCGCTCTGCAGGTTCGCCAGGTCCCGGGCCGAGATGCCCACGCCGGAGTCCAGCCGCTGCTGGTCGCGGACCGCGCGCTGGCGCACCTGGTCGACGTCCTGCTCCGCCTTGGTCTGCTCGCGCGCGGTGTCGCTGGCCTGGGTCTGGGCGGCGACGAGCAGGTCGCGCTGCTGCGTCAGGTCCTTGGTGAGCGAGTCGAGCTCGGCGTGCTCGGGCAGCGACTTGCGCTTGTGGGCGAGCTGAGACAGCCGGACGTCCAGCGCCTGGACGTCGAGAAGTCGGATCTGGTCGGCGGGCTCGGCGTTCAGTTGGGGGCTCCAGGGATAGAAGGGTGTGTGACGGACGGCGCGTGCGCCGTCCAGGGGTCGGTGACCGTGCGCGAGACATGGGTGCGCAGACCCCAGCCCTTGCGCTCGGAGATCGCGTCGAGCTGCGCGGCGGCCTGCTCGCACCAGGGCCACTCGGTGGCCCAGTGGGCGGCGTCGACGAGGGCGAGCGGGCTCTGCTCGCGGGCCTCGGACACCGGGTGGTGGCGCAGGTCGGCGGTCAGGAAGGCGTCCACGCCCGCGGCCCTGACCTGCTCGAAGAGGCTGTCGCCGGAGCCGCCGCTGACGGCGACGGTACGGATGAGGGCGTCCGGGTCGCCCGCGAAGCGGATGCCCTGCGCGGTCTGCGGCAGCCAGGCGGCGGCGCGGGCCGCGAACTCGCGCAGGGTCTCGGGGTGGTCCAGTTCGCAGATCCGGCCGAGGCCGCGGCGGCCCTCGGGGTCGGTCGGGTCGGGCACCAGCGGGCCGGTGATCCGCAGGTCGAGGGCGCCGGCGAGGGCGTCGGAGACCCCGGGGTCGGCGGTGTCGGCGTTGGTGTGGGCGACGTGCAGGGCGATGTCGTTCTTGATCAGCGTGTGCACGACGCGGCCCTTGAAGGTGCCGGCCTCGACGGTGGTGGTGCCCCGCAGATAGAGGGGATGGTGGGTGACGATCAGGTCGGCGCCCAGCTTCACCGCCTCGTCGGCGATCTCCTGTACGGGGTCCACGGCGAACAGGACCCGGCCGACCTCGGCTTCGGGGTCGCCGCAGACGGTTCCGACGGCATCCCACTGCTCGGCCCGCGAGGGGGGCCAGAGGGCGTCCAGCGCTGCGATGACTTCAGAGAGACGGGGCACGGGCCAAGGCTACCGTCCCCGTCACCACGACCCGCCCGGACTGCTTGACCGGGAAGCCGCGCAGCTTCGTCGAGGACCTCGTCGGCGGCGAGGGCGACGGCGGCGGTTCCGCGGCGTCGGAGGGGCAGGTCAGAACCCCTGCGGGTGGGGCGGAGGGCGAACGGAGGATCCGGTAAGGCTTACCTGAACCTCACCTCACCCTAAACGCCCAGATATCGCACAGCACAATCACCTCGCCCACCACAAACGAATCGCTGCCCGGACACCCGTATGTGTGAAGCCGGGTTGGTGGTGTTGTTCGGCAGGAACCCCGAAAACTAGCTTCACCGCGGAGGTGACGCACGGGTACCGGGATCCCCCTCCGACAAATGGAGCCGATCTGCTGCTCCTGTCGAGGGCCGCCGGTACCAGCATCAGCCAACAGCACACATGTCGAGGTGAAGGAAGTTGGCTACGTTCCACGTAGGCGAGAAGACCCACCGGCCCGTGCTTCCTCAGCGGGCCGCTCTGGAATTCGAGTCAGCAGACACCCCCCGGACCGGGGACGAAACGGGACTCGGACGCCGCCCTGCGGCAACCGGCGTGGAACATGTGCGAGGGGAGACCGCCGGTGCTTCACCTGGCATCGACGGCGTCACCCCCCATCGCAAGGTGGGGGAGAAGGCCCGTGAGGGTCACCCTGTCGTGTTCGTCCTGGACCGGCACCACACACCGTTGCAACCGACCAGCCCCGCCAGGGCCCGCAAGCTTCTCCATCAGGGCCGGGCGGTCGTGGTCCGGCACACCCCGTTCGTCATCAGGTTGAAGGACCGCTCCGCGGACCAGTCACAGGTCGACGGTGTGGAAGTCGGGATCGACCCCGGATCGAAGCAGACCGGCATCGCCGTCTTCACGGCCAGGAATGGCAACCGCCGCGGCCTTTACGCCATCGAACTCGCCCACCGGGGCAGCCGGATACGGGACGCGCTCACCCGGCGTGGCGCCTACCGCCGCGGCCGGCACACCCGCAACCTGCGCCATCGCGAGCCCCGCTTCTCCAATCGAGCCCGACGTGCGGGCTGGCTCGCCCCCTCGCTGCGTCACCGTGTGGACACCACGGTGTCGTGGACCACACGGCTCGCCCGCTGGGCACCCGTCCGCGCGGTGCACGTGGAGCGAGTCGCGTTCGACACCCATGCCGTGTCCAAGGGCGAAGCACTGGCGGGGGTCGACCACCGGCACGGCACCCTCTACGGCACAGAGGCCCGCGCATACCTCCTCGCCAAGTGGGGGAAGGCCTGCGCCTACTGCGGCACCACCGGAGTCCCCCTCAACATCGACCACATCCACCCCCGCTCACGCGGAGGCAGCGACCGCATCTCCAACCTGTGCACCGCCTGCGTCCCCTGCAACGAGGGCAAGTCCAACCAGCCTGTCGAAGACTTCCTCCGGCAGTCACCGGAGCGACTGGCCCTCGTCCTCGCCCAGGCCAAGGCCCCGCTCCACGACGCGGCCGCCGTCAACGCCACCCACTGGGCTCTGTGGCACGCCCTCGACGCCGCGTTCCCCACCGTGCGCACGGCATCGGGCAGCCGCACCAAGTGGAACCGGCTGCGGACCGGCACGCCGAAGAGCCACACACTCGACGTCCTGTGCGTCGGCGAACTCCAGGCCGTTGACCGCGCCCCGGCGCGCGTCCTCGTCGTCACCGCGACAGGACGCGGCTCGTACAGCCGCACCCGCACCGACAAGCACGGCTTCCCCCGCCTCCGCCTGCCCAGGCAGAAGCGGTTCTTCGGGTACCAGACCGGGGACCTTGCCCGCGCAGTCGTGCCCACGGGCAAGAACACCGGGACTCACACCGGCCGCATTGCCGTCCGCGCCGGCGGCAGCTTCGACATCAGGACCGCACGCGGTCTCGTCCAGGGCATTCGCCACAAACGTTTCCGCCTCCTCCAGCGGGCCGACGGCTACGCCTACGCCAACCGACCCGAAGGGCCCACGCCCTCTGCATGACGGGCACCCCCGTCGAAGAGATCTCCGCGCTCTCCACGAAGGACATGAAGAATGACTGCCTGTGCTGTGGCTGTTGCGGCGTTCACCATCGCCGCGGACGGGTCGTACGCCGCCCGGCTCGCCGGGGAGGGGGAGGCGCGCTTCGTGGAGCGCTGGACCCTGGCCGGGCCCGAGCCGTATGCGGTTCCGCTGCCGCTCGCGCAGCCCGAGGAAGGTGACAGCGAGGTGCTGCCGCTGGCCGACGGGCGGGTGCTGATCCACCGGCGGGTCGCGGAGCGGCACGCCTTCGCGCTGCTGTACCCGACGGGCGCGGCGGCCGGGCCGCGCACCGGTGAGCTGCAGCTGGGCGCGGTGGACGCCGAGGAGGGCGTACGGGTGCGCCTGCTCCCGCCGTCCCCGGACGGATCCTGCGCCTTCGCGCTGGCCGCGGCGGACGGGGTGACCACGGTCTGGCAGGTGGCCGGGTGCTCCTTCGGGCCGCAGCCGGTCGCCCGGATCCCGGGGCGGTGCTCCGGTGGCGTGTGGCTGGACCGGGCGGGCCGGCTGCTGGCCCTGGACCGGGAGCTGGAGGGCGCGACCAAGGCCGTCGCCGTGGACCTGGGGCGCGGTGAGGTGTCCCCGCTGCTGCAGATCGCCGAGGACAGTGACGACCGGCTGCTGCTGGCGGACCCGGACAGCGGGCTGCTGCTGATCCGCTCCGACGCCCCGGGCGAACCGCGCCTGGGCTGGGGGGTGCTGGGCAGTTCGCGCCCGGTCCGGTTCCCGGAGTGCCTGCGGCTCGGGGACGCGCTCCCCTTCGCCGCGCAGCCGGGGCAGGCGCTGATGCCGGAGACCTGCGGGGTGGCGCTGCGGCTGCCCGAGGGTGACATCGGTCTGTGGCGCCCCGCCGACCGGCACGTGTTCCGGCTGGCCGCTCCGGCCGGCTGGCTCGGGGGTACGGGCCTGTGGAGCCCGCAGGGCCGCCTGCACCTCCCGTACGCGACCCCGGAGGTGCCCTGCGGGATCGTCGGTCTGGCCCTGCCGGACTCCCCTCCCCCGCCGGTCCGCCTGGACCCGCCGCCGCAGCAGGCCCCTCGCCCGGTCCCTCTCCAGCAGGCCCCCCTGCGCTGACAGGCCGTCGGCCCCTCTCCGAGCGGTGCGCCTCGCCGGCGGCGGAGCCTGTTGCGAACGCCGGCTTGCGATCGAGGTTCGCCGGTGGAAGAACGTGGCCGCCGATGGCGGGACCTCCGTCCCGGGGCCTCGGTGACGTCCGATGCGTCTGTGCCGGCGCATCGGAACTGTCCTGAAACCGCGCCCGTGTCGTCCGCCTGCGGGACGGCCTCGCCGGGACCGGGCAGGCCGCGAACCCCGGTAACGCCTAGGGAATCAGTCCATTTATGCCCCGCGAGTGCAGCCGAAATCGACTCGGCGACCGCCTCTGCGAGCGGGATTCCGAACCCATCGGACTCTGGCTGAAAACTACATCTTGCGTGAAGTCGGGTTCACATTCCGGCCCGCGAATTCGGCCGCAAGCCCGGATCCGAACACTCCTGACTACGTAGGCAAACCTGCCCCCAATGGGTCATCGCGATTGTGAACCCGCGGACGCTAATGTCATTGACGTTGATCTTGCAGCCGGATACGGTCCTCGAACAGAGAGCCGGGGAGCCGCCCCGGTAGCAACTCTGAACCTACGAAAGGGGGCGAAGATGAATCCGCAGGAAGAGACCAGCATCAAGTCTATGGATGCCATCCTCGAGGCACTCAACGCGGCTCACGAGGCGCCGGTGGAAATCGCGCGCAGCATGGCTTGGTCCATCGGATGGCAGAACTGTTCTCTCTTTTGCCGCTGAACAACGTGAGCCGGTTGGCTGATCTGATGGCCAATGACGTTCTTGAGCCGCCCGACCAGCCTCGCACCACCGGAAGGGCATTCGAGATCATCGCCAAGTTCGATGAATCTCATATGTCCGCATCCGCAGCCTTCGGGCCAGTCTCCAAGGCCACCTGTATTGTCACCTGGGCTGCTCTCACAGAGATGTTTCGGCTATACACGAGTGTCGACTCCGCGTCGCATCACGAAGAAGTCCGCCCTTCGCTGGAGTTCCTCCGGTCCCGCTTGAACTCCCTGTTCGGCAGGATGACGATGGCTCCGCGACCAGAGCGCGAAATCATCACCGCGCGCGCGGGAGAGAACGGGCATCAGTCATACGTCTTCACGGGTGAAGATTCGGATATGCATACAGGACGGGCCTTGCTAGGTGCCTTCCTGGCGGCCCTGCATCAGTGCGGCGAAATCTGCGACATAGGGCTCCTCTACGCCGCCTCGGAGACCAGCGGGATTCGGGTTTTCAGGAACCCTCTGTCCTTTACTGAGCTGATGCATGGGGCGCGCTTCGGGTCGACAGTTGTGAAGCATCCCATGCTGGTCAGCCGTGGGGAATCCGTGATATGCGCCGGAGAAATGTTTCTGTCTTTTACGGAAACCCGCGAGCCGGCAGTATTCGTGACGCGAGCGTCCGGGCACTATCAGCCGCTGCTGCCGGCCGAGCATGCATTGGTGGAGCTCTTGCGGAAGACCCACCTGCGGCATCCTTGGGCTGTCCAGTCTCTCTCTAAGGCAATAACGTGATCCTGTTCCAGAGACAAGCCGATTCTCATCCTCGCGCTTTGCCTCGTGGAACGGTTTCGTTCATTGCGGCGCAGTCGCTCTCAAACGGATGCACGGCCATCGAGATTTTGACACTAAGCTGGCTGACGCTGTCTCCTCAGCAGATGGGCCTGGCACCGCACTACTTTGCCGCGGTCACTGGCGCTCTGTTCCTTCCGTTCCTGGTCGTCGGCCCACTCTATGGACGTATGGCCGCCCGGTGGGGGGCTAACTTCCTGTGGCGTACATGCCTTCTGGGTGAAGCAGTGGCCTGCTCTCTCTTCGGCGCCGCGATATTGCTCTTCGGGATGCCCGACTATCTCATTGTCGTGCTGTACGCCATTTCCATCGGAGTGCTTCAGGCCATTGAGGTCCCCTCACGTCAGACATCTCTGATGAATCACCTGGAGGATAGTTTCTCGACTGGTTACGCGGCTTTCACGTCCACAAGTCGCGGCATTTCGGCAGTGGCACCGCTGGCGGGTGGAGCGCTCATCGCGGTTCTCCCTATCGGAAGCGTGTTCCTGGTCAACGCGGCCAGCTTTGGGCTCGTCTTCATCGTTGCCCTGAAGTTCTTTGACCCCGCGGTGGCCGAGGCCGTTGGTTCGAAGCCTGAGGGCGGTGCAGGGAGTCCGTCTCTCGGCGCAACTCTTCTCCCGGTCCTGGCTATGGGATTCTGTATCGGCGCGCTCGGATATCAGTTTCCCGTCACGAACCTGTTGTCCCTGGACAGGCTGTCGGTCACTGGCAGCATGGATTTCGGGGTAATTTCGACTGCCGTTGCTGTCGGCGGAATACTGGGCCCGTGGCTGGGGGCGAAGCTTTCAGGGGCAAGAAGCCTGTGTGCGGTTGTCGTAATTTTTGGATCATTTGAGCTCTTGATGGGCATGAGTGACCGGTTGGCTGTTTACTGCGCGTTCGCGTTCGTATGTGGTGCAGCGTATTCGTCATTCACGGTCGTATCAATGGGTTACGTCCGGTCGGCCACCAGCGGAAACGACCGCGCGCGATGGGTGGGCGTGCTCTCCACGGTCACCATCGGGTGTGTTCCCGTCGGCACTCTGCTCGTCGGCGGCCTGGCAGCAATCGGTTCCGAGATGACACTGATACTGCCCGCAGTGCTCTGCGTGGCGGCCGGCGGAATCAGCTACCTTCTTTTGTGGACCAAGCGAGCTTCCACGTTGCCGCTTTCACATAGCGAGGAGAAGTGATGGACGACTTCGACGGCGTGGTGCGATTCCTTTCCTCGGACGTCGATTGGGATGCGTCCGAGGATGACAGCGTGGTATGGCGGGTTGGCGATTTCCTGCGCGAGAAACTGGCCCGTCATCCCAGTCTTGTTCAGGAGCGATTTTCTGCCATCGCGCGATCGTCGAAGCTCATGGACGAGCTGGTGCCGCATTCCGAGTTTCCCCACCAGCGTCGAGACAAGTTCGTTCTGTACCGGGACCCGCAGGAGAGGTTCGTGGTGCGGGTCCACCGCTTCCATCCTTGCGGCGCAGGGGATGCGGAGTTCGGGCCTGTGCACAATCATCGTTACCCTGCGGTCACGTTGCTGCTCAAGGGCTCCTATGAGGAACGTGCGTTCCGCGAGACGAGTCGCGACGAAGAGATGGGCACGGCCGAACTGACGCAGGTCAAGACCCATTCGCTCGCGCGGGGCGATGTGGATGTGAAGGGATGGGACCAGGCCCATCAGGTTCGCAATGCTGCCAGCGAAGAGGCTGCCTTCACTCTCTTCGTCCGCGGACCGTCTATCCGCCGTTTCGCGGACATCTACGATGTCGAGCAGGGCACGTTCAGACCTGCAGGCGGCATGCACGATCTGGCTCGGGTCGGTTTCATCGCCACCATGCTCGGGTCGTCCAGCATCCGTTCCAGGCATGAGGCCCTGCGCTTCATGGGCTCCGCAGAGGAATGGGCGGCGCGCAAGACCGGCATGCTGGATGCCGCTACGCAGGGACGGTTCGACCTGCCGGACGCAGGCAAGACCGGGTGAGCGTTCAGTTCGTCTGTCCGGCGAGGGTGAGATGGGGCAGGCGGGCGAAGCCGGGCACGCCGTGATGGCCGCCGTCGGCGATCGTCAGGATCTGGCCGACGGCGGCCCCGGCGCAGGATTCATCCGGCACCTTGCAGTCGTTTGCGGTTGCCGGCGGGCGGTCGGCCGACCACGGTGGCCGGCAGGCTGCCGGCGTCAGGCGTGCTTGAGGCCCAGGACCTCCGTCGCGGCGAAGGTCTCGTTCGCCGGGCGGGAGTCGTAGTGCGGGGTCAGGACCTCGTCGAGCTCCTCGTAGGAGAAGGCCTCCTTGCCCGTGTCGAACTTGGCGGCGACCTTCGGGCGTTCCATGACGACGACGATGCCGCCGTGTACGACGAACAGCTGGCCGTTGGCCTTGGCTGAGGCGGGTGAGGCCAGGTAGCCGACGAGCGGGGAGACGTGCTCGGGGGCCAGGGCGTCCAGCTTGCCGTCCTCCGGGACCTCGAACCCGGCGAAGACGTCCTCGGTCATCCGGGTGCGGGCGCGCGGGCAGATGGCGTTGGCCGTCACCCCGTACTTGGCGAGGGCCAGGGCGGTCGAGGTGGTCAGGCCCACGATGCCGCCCTTGGCCGCCGCGTAGTTCGGCTGGCCGGCCGAGCCGCCGAGGAAGGCCTCGGAGGAGGTGTTGACGATCCGGCCGTAGACCGGGCCGCCCGCCGCCTTCGACCGCTCGCGCCAGTGCACGGAGGCGAAGTGGGTGGTGTTGAAGTGTCCCTTGAGGTGGACGCGGATCACCGAGTCCCACTCCTCCTCCGACATCGAGAAGACCATCCGGTCGCGCAGGATGCCCGCGTTGTTGACCAGGATGTCGAGCTTCCCGAAGCTGCTCACGGCCAGCTCGACCAGCTCGCGCGCCTGCTCGAAGTCGGCCACGTCGCCCAGGTGCGCCACCGCCCGGCCGCCCGCGGCGCGGATCTCCGCGGCGACCTCCTCCGCCGGGGCGGCCGAGGCCTCCCCCGAGCCGTCGCGGCCGGGCTGGCCGAAGTCGTTGACGACCACGCTCGCGCCGAGCCGTGCGAGCTCGATCGCCTCGGCCCGGCCGAGCCCGCGGCCCGCGCCCGTGACGATGGCGGAGAGTCCCTCAAGTGGCAGTGACATCCGTACGGTTCCCCTCGGATTCGGCAGAACGGGCGGTCAGAGTTCGATGCAGGTGCGCAGGGCGACGCCCGTGCGCATCTGGTCGAGGGCCTCGTTGATCTCGGCGAGGCTCACCCGGTGGGTGATCAGGTTCTCCAGGTCGATGCGGCCGGCCCGCCACAGCGCGATGGTGCGCTCGTAGGAGCGGAGCACGTCGCCGCCGCCGTACATCGACGGCAGGATCTTCTTCTCGTCGAAGAACAGCGAGAACATGTTGATCTGGAAGTTGTCGTCGAGGGCGCCCGCGCCGACGATGACGACGGAGCCGCCGCGCCGCGTCATCTCGTACGCCTTCTGCGCGGTCGCGGACTTGCCGACGACCTCGAAGACGTAGTCGAAGCCCTCGCCGGCCGTGATCCGGTTCTTGGCGTCGGCGAACTCCTCGGGGGAGACCGCCTCGGTGGCGCCGAACCGCAGCGCCGCCTCCCGCCGCGACGCGACCGGGTCCACGGCGACGATCTGTGCGGCGCCCTGGACCTTGGCTCCCTGGATCACGGATATGCCGACGCCGCCGCAGCCGATGACGGCGACCGACGAGGCGGCCTCCACCTTGGCGGTGTTGATGGCCGCGCCGAGCCCGGTGGTGACGCCGCAGCCGATCAGCGCCGCGATGTCGAAGGGCAGGTCGTCGGGGATCGGGATGGCGCAGGCGGCCGGTACGACCATCTCCTCGGAGAAGGTGCCGGTGCCGGCGAAGCCGAAGATGTCGGTGGCCGCCCGCTTGAAGTTGGGGGTGGCGACGTTCCCGAAGGCCTCCAGGCACAGGTGCCCCTGGCCGCGCTTGCAGGAGGGACAGTGCCCGCACGGCGGCAGCCAGCAGACGAGCACCCGGTCGCCGATCTTGTGGCTGGTGACCCCGTCGCCGACGTCCGTGATCACGCCGGAGCCCTCGTGACCGGGGATGAAGGGGGCGGGCTGGGGCAGTACGCCGCTCATCGCGGAGAGGTCGGAGTGGCACAGGCCGGTGGCCTTGATGCGGATCCTGACCTTGCCTGGGCCGAAGCCCACGGCCTCCATGTCGTCGACGACTTCGAGCTTGTCCTGGCCGATCTCGCTCTGCAGTGCTGCGCGCACGGTGCGGCTCCTTGTGTGGGTGCGGTGCGGTGCTACGAGTGTTCGACGACGGTGTCGGCGAGGACCGGCGCGTCGTCCCGTTCGACGGCGGTCACCGACGCCAGGACGCGGCCGGGCTCCTGCCACATCCGGATGCGGAGCGTCTCGCCCGGGAAGACGATCCCGGCGAAGCGCGTGCGGTAGGCGCGGACCCGGGAGACGTCCCCGCCGAGGGCCGTGTCGACGACGGCCTTGAGGGTCATCCCGTACGAGCACAGGCCGTGCAGGATGGGCCTGTCGAAGCCGGCCAGCTTGGCGAACTCGGGGTCGGCGTGCAGGGGGTTCCAGTCGCCGGAGAGGCGGTAGAGCAGGGCCTGCTCGTCGCGGATGCGGCGCTCCTCGGTGCGGTCGGGGGCGCGCTCGGGGAGTTCCTCCTTGACGGAGGGGCCGCGCTCGCCGCCGAAGCCGCCCTCTCCCCGTACGAAGATCTGCGCGTCGCTGGTCCACAGCGGCCCGTCGGCGTCGGCGACCTCGGTGCGCAGCACGATCACGGCCGCCTTGCCCTTGTCGTACAGGGCGGCGACCTTGGCGGAGGAGGTGGCGCTGCCCTTGACGGGGATGGGCCGGTGCAGCTCGATGGACTGGCCGCCGTGCAGGACGTTGGCGAGGTTGACGTCGATCCCGGGTGCGGCGAGGCCCCCCATCATGGCCATGCCGGCGCCGGCGACGGTCGCGAAGCTGGGGAGGACGTGGAGCTTGGATTCGAGGGTGTAGCGGAGCTCGTCCGGGTCGGTGGCCGGCAGGCCCGCGCCGAGGCCGAGGTGGTAGAGCTGGATGTCCTTGTGGTCCCAGCCGATGTCCCCCTGGCGGGGGTCGGCGGCGAGGGCCCTGGCGGCATCGATCGGCATGAGGATGCGGCTCCCTGTCGTTGGAGTGTCGCTGCCCTGGAAGACCTCGGTGCGGCCGTCCGCACCGTCGGCCGCACCGAGGTCGTATACGGGGGCCGGTTCTAGAACGCGTTCTAGGACCGGCCGGTGAGGGAATGTATAACGCACGCCCCCGCAGTTGGGAAGACCAGCCGGGAAGACTCCTGACTTCGCGTCAGATAGGCTTTCCCGGTGGACGAAATGCCCGTGGAACACCGCCAGGCCCGCGCCCTGCGGGTCCTGCTGGATCCGCCGAACCCGGCCCTGGCGCTCCAGCTCGGCCTCGTGCCGGACATCGAGGTCGTGCGGGACCTGACGGCCAGGCCCGCGGTGGCGCTGGTCGAGGAGGTCGCGGCCGTGACGGCCCTGCTGGAGGAGGACCCGGAGTGCCGGATCCTCGTCCTGACGGGCTCGGCCCACCCCGGCCTGGCCGCCGCCGCGCTCGACGCCGGGGCGGCGGGACTGATCCTGCGCGACGGCCCGATCGAGGACCTGGCGGACGCGATCCGCCGCGCCTCGATGGGAGAAACGGTGGTCGATCCGGCCCTGGGGTGAATCCTTATCCGGGGGCCGCGCCTCTTGTGTGTACGTGCCGATGCCAAGGTCGGCACATGACCTGGAGGTTGTCGTGATCGCTGTTCTCGTGGGTGCCGGCGCGCTCGTCCTACTCTGCACGTGCGTCCTCGTACTGCGCCGTGGACGGGGCCGGACCCGTGGCTGACCGTACGGACTGGCCCGGCGAGGCCCTGATCGTCGCCGCGCAGGGCGGGGACCTCGACTCGCTCACCGCCCTGGTCACCGGATCGCACCCGAACGTACGGCGCTTCGCGCACTCGCTGTGCGCGTCGCGCGAGGACGCCGAGGACGCGGCCCAGGAAGCCCTGATCATCCTGTACCGCAGGATCGGCATGCTGAGGGCGTCCGGGGCACTGGCGTCGTGGATGTTCCGCATCGTCCGCAACGAGTGCCTGCGCCGTGCCCGGCTGATGCCGCGGGAGCGGGCGCAGCTGCCCGAGACCTCCGTGATGTCGGCCGAGGACGAGGTGCTGCAGCGTCTGGAGGCGGGGCGGGTGGCGGAGGCGATCGCCGCGCTGCCGGCGGACCAGCGGCGCGTACTGATCATGCGGGACGTCCAGGGCTACAGCGGGCGGATGGCCGCGGAGTCCCTGGGTCTCAGCACGGCCGCGATGAAGTCGCGGCTCCACCGGGCCCGCGCGGCCGTTCAGCACTCCCTGGGAGACACCCGTGCCCTCCACTGACGCCCCTTCCTCCCCGTCCGCCACGCGCTCCGATTTCGCGAGCGCGTCCGTGCCGCGGCACCTGGCGCGCGGCGCGGTGGGCTTCGGCGCGCTGATCGCGGCCTTCGCCCTGATCCCGGCCTTCGGCCCGGCCACCCTGCTCCTCGCCCCTGTCGGCCTGGTCGCCCTGCGCGGCTGCCCGACGTGCTGGGCGATCGGCCTGGCCCAGACCCTTTCCCGTGGCCGGCTCCGACGGGAGTGCGTGGACGGCCGCTGCGAACTGAAACCGGGCCGGGCTGCGACATAGCCCCGCCGGAGGTCGAGGTCCCCCGGAGCAGGTCCGGGGGAAGGCCGGGGCAGCGGACGGCGGGGCACGGCCCGCCCCGACATGGGCGCAAACGTTCGATCCTGGCCACCGATTGACGGATTCCGCCGCAGCGCGCGTCCACCTGCCGGAGCCAGGATGAGACCTCTCAGCCCAGCTTCGTGGAGGCAGAAACCATGCGCGTATCCGCCCTGTCCGCCACCGCCGCCCTCGTGGTCGCGACCCTCGCAGGAGGCGCGGCCCCGGCCGCCGCCGACACCCCGGCCGGCCCGGTCCTCCAGGCCGACCTGGAGGCCGGCACGGGCCTCCACCACAACATCGGGACGGTGTTCTACAAGCGCGTCGACGGCACGGTGAACTCGGTCAGGATCATCTCGGTGTACATCACCAGCGGCGAGCGCGACTGCGCCTGGGTGTCGTGGAACGACCCGCACAACATCAACGGCTGGACCAACCTGACCAGCGAGCCCTCCTGCAACGGCACCGGCCTGGAGGAGCATCCCGACATCATCATCAAGGCGCCGGCCGACCACCCGCTCAAGGTGCGCCTGGCCGCCGACCACCCCGGCTCCGACGTGGTGCACAAGGACATCGAGAGGCTCTGACCGGCCGGGTCGGGCCGGGCCGGGCGAGGCGTTACGAGCGGTCGCCGGCGCGCGCGTGCGCGAAGACGGCGAGGAGGTCGTTCTCGCCCGGGGCGGTGAACAGCCGCTTGGGCAGCACCACGAGACACCTCCGGCGGCGCGAGCGGCCCACGAACACGTGCAGCCGGGGCGTCTCGTGGTACCGGCGCACCTCGTCCCACACGATCCGCTGCGACTCGCCGCCCCGGAACACCTCGATGCCCGTACCGTCCACCACCACCCGCTTGTCCTCGGAGGCCCGGCCCGTGCGGAAGCCCCGGGCCACCGCCCACCGCGGCAGGACCAGCAGCACGACGAGGCCGTACGCCACCGCGATCCCGAGGGAGCCGGGGCGCACGGTGAGACCCCCGGGGGACGGCGTCACGCCCGCTGCGGCGAGGAAGACCGTACCGAGGGCGGCCATCGCCCGGCCCTGCCGGAACAGCCCCGCCGCCTTGGCGCCCTCGTCGTACTCGTCCCTGGTCAGGCTGCCGGTGGCACTGAAGGACGCCTCGCGTATCTCGCTCATGGGGGCGGAGCCTAGCGCTCCGCCCCCATGGGCGAACGGGCGTTCCCGTCCCCGCCGGCGTTGGCGGCGCGGGTCCGGGCGGCTACCTCCGCAGCAGCGTCACCACCGCCGCCCCGCCCAGCCCGATGTTGTGCGCCAGCCCGACGCGCGCACCGTCGACCTGCCGCGCCCCCGCCTGGCCGCGCAGCTGCCAGACCAGCTCCGCCGCCTGCGCCAGCCCCGTCGCGCCGAGCGGGTGGCCCTTGGAGATCAGCCCGCCGGAGGGGTTCACCACCCACCGCCCGCCGTACGTCGTCGCCCCGCTCTCCACCAGCTTGCCCGCGGCCCCGTCCCCGCACATGCCCAGCGCCTCGTACGTCAGCAGCTCGTTGATCGAGAAGCAGTCGTGCAGTTCCACCACGTCCACGTCCTCGATGCCTAGCCCCGAGTCCTCGTACACCCGCCGCGCCGCCGCGGCCGTCATCGGCTTGCCGACCACGTCGATGCACGAGCCCGACGCGAAGGACTCCTCCGTGTCCGTCGTCATCGCCTGGGCGACGATCTCCACCGCCTTGTCGTGCAGTCCGTGCGCCACCATGAACCGCTCCGACACCACCAGCGCCGCCGCGGCCCCGTCCGAGGTCGGCGAGCACTGCAGTTTCGTCAGCGGCGCGTGGATCTCCTTCGCCGCCAGGATGTCCTCCACCGAGTACACGTCCTGGAACTGCGCGTTCGGGTTGTTCGCCGAGTGCCGGTGGTTCTTGGCGCCGACCGCCGCGAGCTGCGCGGCCGTGGTCCCGTACCGCTCCATGTGCTCGCGCGCCGCGTTCCCGAAGATCTGCGCGGTGGGCGGGGACATCTCGAAGCCGTGGCCGGCCGCCATGATCCCGTAGTGCCGGGCGACCGGGGAGGTCTTGAAGTCGCCGCCGTCGGCCCCGCCGCCCAGCGCTCCGCGCTTCATCTTCTCGAAGCCGAGCGCCAGCACGCAGTCGTTCAGCCCGCCCTCCACGAACTGCCGCGCCATCATCAGCGCGGTCGAGCCCGTGGCGCAGTTGTTGTTGACGTTGTAGACCGGGACGCCGCTCAGCCCCAGCTCGTAGGCCGCCCGCTGGCCGGCCGTGGAGGCCTGGAAGCAGTAGCCCACGGGGACCTGCTCGACCAGTCCGTAGTCCACCCCCGCGTCGGCGAGCGCCGCCGACCCGGCCTCCTTCGCCATGTCCCAGTACTGCCAGTCCCGCGACTCCGGCTTCTCGAACTTCGTCATGCCGACGCCCACGATGTACGACTTGTGCGACTTCATGCCCGATGACTCCTAGTCCCTTAGTCCCTGGGGAGGCCGAGAATCCGCTCGGCGACGACGTTGAGCTGGACCTGCGTGGTGCCTCCGGCGATGGTCAGGCAGCGGGACATGAGCATGCCGTGCACCGCCCGCTCCCCGGCCCCCTCCCGTACCGCGCCCGCCGGGCCCAGCAGTTCGAGCGCGAGCTCGGCGGTCCGCTGCTGGTGCGGGGTCTGGACGAGCTTGCGTACGGAGGCGCCCGCGCCCGGCTCCAGCCCCGACACCTGCTGGAGGGTGGTGCGCAGCCCGATGCAGGCGAGGGCGTGCGCCTCGGCGGCGAGTGCGCCGATCCGCGCCCGGTACGTTCCGTCGAGGTCGGCGGCGTGCGCGAGGAGCGCTTCCAGGCCGGTGTCGAAGGTCATCTGGTCGGCCATGTGGACCCGTTCGTTGCCGAGGGTGTTGCGGGCGACCTTCCAGCCGCCGTCGGCCGCGCCGACCAGGGCGTCCGCGGGGAGTTCCACGTCGTCGAACCAGACCTCGTTGAAGAGGGCCTCGCCGGTGATCTCCTTCAGCGGCCGGATGTCGATGCCGGGGGTGTTCTTCATGTCGACGACGAAGTAGCCGAGTCCCTTGTGCTTGGGCGCGTCCGGGTCGGTGCGGGCCAGCAGGATCCCGAAGTCGGCGCTGTGCGCGGAACTCGTCCACACCTTCTGTCCGTTGACCTTCCAGGTGCCGTCCCCGGCCCGCTCGGCCCTGGTGCGCAGCGAGGCGAGGTCGGAGCCCGCGCCCGGCTCCGAGAAGAGCTGGCACCAGGTGACGTCCCCGCGCAGGGTCGGCAGGACGTACGCGTCCCGCTGCGCCTGCGTGCCGTAGGTGAGCAGGGAGGGCACGACCCAGGTGGCGATCCCGAGGTCGGCGACCTTGACCCCGGCCGCGGCCAGTTCCTGCTGGACGACGAGCTGCTCGACGGGTCCGGCGCCGAGCCCGTAGGGCGGCGGGAGGTAGGGGGCCGCGTAGCCGGTGGGGGCCAGGATCCGCCGGGCGGCGGCGGGGTCGAGCCCGCGCGCGTCCTCGATGGCGGTACGGGCCTTCGCGCGGTGGGTCTCGGCCTCCGCGGGCAGTTCCAGGCGCAGTTCGCGCCGTGCGCCGCCCGCGGCGAGGCGGACGGCCCGCAGGCGGTGCCCGTCGCCGGACCCCAGCAGCTGGCGGGCGACGAGTGCCCGCCGGAGGAGGATGTGGGCGTCGTGCTCCCAGGTGAAGCCGATCCCGCCGAGGATCTGGATGCAGTCCTTGGCGCAGGTGTAGGCGGCGTCCAGGGCGCTCCCGGCGGCGAGGGCAGCCACGAGCGAGCGCACCTCGGCTGGTTCGTCCATGGCCTGCGCGGCGTCCCAGGCCAGCGCCCGGGCCTGTTCCAGCCGGACCAGCATGTCGGCGCACAGGTGCTTGACGCCCTGGAACCGCCCGATGGGCCGGCCGAACTGCTCGCGCGCCTTGGCGTACTCGGCGGCGGTGTGCAGGGCCCAGGCGGCGGTGCCGCAGGCGTCGGCGGCGAAGAGGGTGCAGGCCAGGTCGCGGACCAGGGCCGCGTCCAGCTCCAGCAGCCGGTCCGGGGCGGTGGCGACCCCGCGCGCCCGGACCTCCGCGGTGGGGCGGGTCGGGTCGGCGCTCTCGTGCGTACGGATGTCCAGCGCGGCGGCGTCGACGGCGAACCAGCGGGTGCCGTGCGCGGCCTCGGCGGCCAGCAGGACGAGGTCGGCCTCGCCGGCGCCGAGCACGGGCGGCGCGAGGCCGTCGAGCAGGTACCCGCCGCCCTCGACGGCCACGGCGGTCAGGGTTCCGGGCCCCAGTGCGACCGCGCCGACCCGCCCGGCGAGGGGCTCGGCGCCGGCCCGCTGCAGCAGTACGGAGGCCAGCGCGCTCGGCAGGTACGCCCCGGGCAGCGCGGCCCGGGCGGCCTCCTCGACGACGACGGCCAGGTCGAGCAGGGTCCCGCCGTCCAGGTGCGGTTCCAGCAGCCCCTGCGCGGTCATCGCGTCCCAGTAGGCGGGCCGCGCCCCGGTCTGCGGCGGGGTGTCGAGCAGCTTGCGCACCTCTTCGGGAGGCACGGCCCGCGCGACCCAGCCCCGCACCGCCTCGGCCAACTCGCGCTGCTCTTGCGTGATTCCGATGCCCATGCGCGGCAGACTAGAACACGTTCCAATCTGACGGAAGGTCAGATGACGGTGTTCTTCGCGGCCGGGTCCGGGCGACGCAGCTCAGCGTGGCACGGCGGCCAGCGCCGCCCGGGCGATCTCCTTCGCCTCGGTCTCGCAGGTCTCGGCGGGGTGCTGCGGACCGCCGAGCGCCACCCGCACCAGGAGGTTGCCGTCGGTCACGCCCAGCGCGCACGTCTCCGTGGTCCCCGGAGTCGACCAGTTCGCGCCGTCCCCCGCCCCGACACCGGTCTCCGGCCGCCCGCTGCCCAGGTTGAACCGCGTCCGCGAGGTCCCGCTGCCCGCGAGGCGGCCGCTGCGTTCCAGGGACCAGCTGACGGACGCGTGCGGCTTCGGCTCCTCCTCGCCGCCGACCGCGTCGAAGGCCGCCACCCAGTTGCAGCCCACGTACGACTTCACGGGTGACTCGTTCTCGCCGGACTGGCGCGTTTCCAGCGGCGGCAGCGGCAGTTTCCCAGCCGCCTCCGCGCACCGCGGCACGCTCAGATACCGGTCCGCCGGGGCCACCGGCGGCTCCTCCCCGAGCAACGCGAACGCCGCCCCGACACAGGCCGCCGCGAGGACGACCGCGGGCGGCAGCAGGTACCACGGGCGCAGGCGCAGCCGCCGGCCGCGCGGCGCGTGGGAACGCGCCGGGCCGACGGCCTGCGGGGCGGTGGCGGTCGGCGCGTCCGGGTCCACGTCCGGGCCTGCGAGCGCGCGGGCCGCGCCGTCCGGGTCCCGGAGCAGCCCGTCGATCTCCTCCTGCTGGGCGGCGGCCATCCGCTCGACCGCGGGCGGCCACAGCGTGGCGTCGGCCGCGCCGGTCAGGCCCAGGATCTCGGCCGGGGACGGCCGGGCCGCCGGATCCTTGGCCAGGCACCGGGTGACGAGCTCGCGCAGCCCCGGCGGGAGGCCGAGGAGATCGGGTTCGGCGTGCACGACGTTGTACAGGGTCAGTGCCACCGTCGCCGCCACGAAGGGACTGCGCCCCGTCGCGGCCAGCACCAGGACGGACCCGAGGGAGAACACGTCGCTCGCCGGGGTCAGGTCACCGCCCTCGGCCTGCTCGGGCGACATGAACGCGGGCGAGCCGATCACCGTCCCGGCCTGGGTCAGCTCGGTGACCTCGCCTGGCCGGGCCACCCGCGCGATCCCGAAGTCGATCACCCGTACCCCGTCCCGGGCGAGCAGCACGTTGTCCGGCTTGAGGTCCCGGTGCACCAGCCCCGCCCGGTGGATCTCGACGAGGGCCGCCGCCAGCCCAGCGGCGAGCCTGCGTACGGTCTCCTCGGGCAGCGCCCCGGCGCGCTCCACCGCGGCCCCCAGTGAGGGCCCGGTCACGAACACCGAGGCCAGCCACGGTGAGTCCGTGTCCGCGTCGGCATCCAGGACGGCAGCCGTGAAGGCGCCGGACACCTTCCGCGAGGCGGCGACCTCGCGCCGGAACCGGACGCGGAAATCGTCGTCGTCGGCGAGCCGGGCGTGCACCTGCTTGACGGCGACGAGCCGCCCGTCCGGTGCGGCGCCGAGCAGCACCCGGCCCATGCCGCCCCGGCCGAGCTCGGCGAGCAGCCGGTACGGTCCCGCCGTGGCCGGATCGGACTCCTTGAGCGGTCTCATCACTTCCCCACCCGTTCCACGACCGAGGCGGCGAGCTCCCGCGTGACGGCCTCACATCTGCCGGTCGGGTAGCGGGGGCCCGTCACCGAGACCGTGGCCAGCATGTTGACCTCTCGTACGTACAGACGGCAGTTCGGAAACCCGTCGCCCTGGGGCTTCTGCCACAGCCCCTCGTCGGCGAACCCGAGGTCGTTATCACGCCGGGTCCGGCCGCGTTCGTAGAAATGCTCGTACATCCGCTTCGCCTGCTCGGCCCCGGTGCCCTCGCCCTGGCCGGTCGTGAAGAACATCCACTCCGCTTCGATCGCGTCACCGGTCCGGTTGGTCCAGGTGCAGCGGGCATAGGCCGAGCCGTACTTCTCGACCGGTCCGAACCCGGCCGGCTGGGCGAAACCGGACGGCACGCGCAGCTCGCCCCAGACCTGTTGGCAGGACGGGGGCTTCGCCGGGTACTTGTCCTTCTTCTGATCCAGCCCTGTCGACCGGACATCCGCGATGAACTCGCGGTAGGTGTCCGCGAGGAACGGCCGCCACACGGTCAGCCCCAGCACGACCACGACGCCCGCCACGGCAACCTGCACGATCCGCTGCCGGGGCCACGGGCGACGCCACCGGGGGGACGTCCGGGGAGCCGTCTGGGGAGCCGTGGTCCCGCTGACCAGCCCGCCCGTCACGGCGAGCGGCTCGTGCTGGTGCTCGTGCTCGTGCTCGTGCTCGTGGACCAGCGTGTTCACCGCCTCCGGCCACGGCCGCGCCGAGGGCGCCAGCTCGCCGACCGCGCTCAGCAGCTCGCCGGGGGTCGGCCGGTCGGCCGGATCCTTGGCCAGGCAGTGCGCGATGATCCCGCGCAGCCCGGCCGGTACGTCACCCAGCTCGGGTTCGCAGTGCACGACCTCGTGCAGGATCCGCGGCACCGAGCTCCCGGCGAACGGCGGCTTCCCCGTACAGGCCATGACGAGGGTCGCGCCGAGCGAGAACACGTCGGTGGCCGGGGTGAGTTCCTGCCCCAGGGCCTGCTCGGGCGACATGTACGCGGGCGAGCCGATGAGCGCGCCCGCGTGCGTGATCCGGGTCTGGTCCCCCACCGCGCGCACGATGCCGAAGTCGATGACCCGTACGCCGTCCTCCGCGAGCAGCACGTTGGACGGCTTGAGGTCCCGGTGGATCAGCCCCGCCCGGTGTACGTCGGCCAGGGCGTGCGCGAGCCCGGCCGCCAGCCGGCGCACCGCCTCCTCGGGCAGCGGCCCGGCGGCGTCCACGGCCTGGCTCAGCGAGGGCCCCGGCACGAACTGCGAGGCGAGCCACGGCGTCTCGGCGTCGGGATCGGCGTCGATCACCGCCGCGGTGTAGCCGCCGGCCACCCGCCGCGAGGCATCCACCTCGCGGCGGAACCGCGCCCGGAACCCCTCGTCCTCGGCCAGCTCGGCGTGCACCTGCTTGACCGCGACGTACCGCCCGTCCGGCCCCACCCCCAGCACCACCCGGCCCATCCCGCCCTGGCCGAGCACGGCGACCGTCCGGAACGGCCCCACGAACTCCGACGCGGACAGCTCTGATCTCTCCATGCCTGTACTGCCCCTCCCCGATACCGGCGTGGATCCCCCGGACCGTCACCCTGCGCACGAGGAGCCGTCATGTGCGTGCCGCCACCTCCGGTGCGGCCCGTGCCTCCCACTCGGCCTTCGCCCGGCAGTCCTCCGGCGGGCTCGGCCGCACGCTCACCCGGACGGTCAGGTTCTCGTCACGGACGACGAGCGTGCAGGCCCACCGGTTCCCGGAATCCGTCCGGTATCCCCCGTCACCGAAGCCGACTCGTCGAGCTCCGCTCAGCGGGGCATCGCGCCCAGCGCCCCCCGGACGAGGTCCTTGGCGTTCTGCTCACAGGCGGCGATGGTCCGCCCCCGGACCCCGAGGGTCACCTTGATGGTGAGGTTGCCGTCACGGAGGGAGAGGGAGCAGTTCACGGTGCTCCTGCGGGAGCCCCAATAGGCCTCGTCACCGACGCCGAGGCCGGTCTCCCACTCCCCCGCGCCCCGCTGAGCGCGGAAGGTGTCCCGCTGGACCGTCGTCGCGTCACGGCTTGAATTGGGGCTGCGCCTCAGGTTCCACAGGATCTCATCGGTCGGCGGGTCGTACTGGGTGAGCCTGTTCCAGGAACAACTCGTCAGTGCGTCGAGCGAATTCTCGGTGTGGTGGTCCAGGGTGAGGTTCCGGCCCGACGGAATGTTCTGCCCCATCCCCTCGCAGGTGGGAAGCCGGGAGTACTTCCCGGCCGCGGAGACCGGCGCGGACGGGGCACGGGACTGGGAACCGGGGGGCCCCGATGGTGTGCGGGCCCCGCCCTCGTTCCGCAACAGGCTGCTCGTGACGACGATGCCGGCCACCACGAACACGCCGGAGGCCAACATGGCCAGCAGGCGGCTCGGCCGGGACATCGGTTGCGGTGCGTACGTCGCCCACACGTCGGCGCGTTCGGTGACCATGGCGGTGCGTGCCGCCGTCGGCGCCTCGGCGGCAGGCACCGCCACCCCGGCCGGCCCGGGCCCCGGCTCCGGCTGCGGCTGCGGCTGCGGCTCCGGCTGCGGCTGCGGCTGCGGACGGGGCTCGGGCTGCGGACGGGGCTCGGGCTGCGGGTCAGGCTCGGGCTCCACGCCCTCCACGCCGGGCTCGGGCTGCACGCCGGGCTCGGCCAGCGGCTCCGGGCCGTCGTTCCCCAGCAGCCTGTCGATGTCCGCCCGCTGTGCGGCGAGCATCCGGTACACGCCGGGCGGCCAGAGCCGACCGGCCGGAGCCACGGGACCGAGGAGTTCGAGCAGCCGCGCCGGGGACGGCCTGGCGGCCGGATCCTTGGCCAGGCACTGCGCCACGATCGCGCGCAGCCCGGCGGGCACGGCGCTCAGGTCGGGGTGGAGTGGACCACGTCGTAGAGCGTCTGGAGGGTCGAGGTCCCGGCGAAGGGGCTGCTGCCGGTGACCGCCATGACCAGCACCGAACCGAGCGAGAACACATCGCTCGCCGGGGTCAGCGGCTTGCTCTCGGCCTGCTCGGGAGACATGAAGGAGGGCGAACCGATCACCCAGCCGGTGCGCGTCAGCCCGGTGTTGCCCTCGCCCTCCGTCATCCGCGCGATCCCGAGGTCGATCACCCGCACGCCGTCCTCGGCGAGCAGTACGTTGTCGGGCTTCAGGTCCCGGTGGACGAGGCCCACCCGGTGGATCTCCAACAGAGCCGTGGCCAGCCCCGCGGCAAGGCGGCGTACGGTCTCCTCGGGCAGCACCCCCACAGCCTCCACCGCGGCGCCCAGCGAGGGCCCGCGTACGAACACCGAGGCGAGCCACGGCGTCGGCGCGTCCGGATCGGCGTCCATCACCGCGGCCGTGTAGATACCGGGCGCCTTCCGCGAGGCGGCGACCTCACGGCGGAACCGGGCCCGGAAGCCCTCGTCGTCCGCGAAGTGGGCCAGCACCTGCTTCACGGCGACGAGCCGCCCGTCCGGCCCGGCACCCAGCAGGACGCGCCCCATCCCGCCCTGCCCGAGCACCCCGACCAAACTGAACGGCCCTAACTGTGTGGGCTCTTGAGGCCCTATGCGCTCCATACCGCCTGGTCCCCCTCCATCGGTCGGGAGCGGATCATACAGACAGCCGGAGCCCGTCCCGGGCGGGGCAGCTCGGGCTGGCACCACCACCGGGGGCGGGCGGGTCAGCGGCGCGGGGAGGCCTTCAGTGCGCCGCGGGCGACCTCCTTCGCCTTCGACTCGCAGGCGCCCTTGCTGTACGGCTTCGCCCGGAGGCCCACCCAGACGGAGAGGTTGCCCTCACGCACGGCGAGGACGCAGGTCCAGTCGGCACCGGGGGACCCCCAGTAGGCCTCGGTGCCGAATCCGAGACGGGGCGCCTCGCGCTGACCGACCGCCTCCGACTGGAAACGCGCCTTCTGCGTCACCGCGTTGGTGTCCGCGTTGCCTCCGAGGCTCAGGTCCCACCGGACGAGCGCGGTCGGCGAGGCGGCAGTACCGCCACTCGCGTTGCAGCTCGACCTCACCCCCTCTGCCGTCTCGGACCTGGTGTCCGTGGTCGACAGCAGCAACTCCGTCAGCAGCTCCCTGCGCGCCACCTGGCAGTTGGGGACGGCCGTGTAGGCGATGGGAGCCGTGACCCGGTCCCGTACGTACAGCGCCACCCCGGTACCGGCCACCAGCAGCACACCGGCCGCCGCCAGGGCCGCGATCCGGCGCGGACCGCGCCACGGGCTCCGGGGCGGCCCCGTCCCGGCGGGCGGTTCCGCCGGGCGGGAAGAGACGGGCACCGGCGCGTCCCGGGTCGGCGTCGGCGCGACCGGTTCAACGTCCGGTTCAGGGGCGGGTACGGGGACCGGCTCGGGCACGTACCCGAGCTCCGGGGCGGTCGGCTCCACCTCGCCGTCCGGGCCACCGCCGAGCAGTCGATCGATGTGCGCCCGCTGCTCGGCGAGCATCCGGTACACGGCCGGCGGCCACTGACGCCCCGCCGGAGCGACCGGGCCGAGAAGTTCGAGCAACTGCGCCGGGGTCGGCCGTTCGGCCGGGTCCTTGGCCAGGCACCGCTCCACGATGCCGCGCAGCCCCGCGGGTACGGCGCTCAGGTCGGGCGTGGAGTGCACGATGTCGTAGAGCGTCTGGAGGGTCGAGGTCCCGGCGAAGGGGCTGCTGCCGGTGACCGCCATGACCAGCACCGAACCGAGCGAGAACACATCGCTCGCCGGGGTCAGCGGCTTGCTCTCGGCCTGCTCGGGCGACATGAAGGAGGGCGAACCGATCACCCAGCCGGTGCGCGTCAGCCCGGTGTCGCCTTCGGACTCGCCCTCCGTGACCCGTGCGATGCCGAGGTCGATGACGCGTACGCCGTCCTCGGCGAGGAGCACGTTGTCGGGCTTGAGGTCCCGGTGGATCAGCCCCGCCCGGTGGATCTCCGCCAGGGCCGACGCCAGTCCCGCCGCGAGCCGGTGGACAGCGGCCCCGTCCAGCACCCCGTCCTCCCTGACCACGGCCGCCAGGGAGGGTCCGCCCACGAACACCGAGGCGAGCCAGGGCGTCGGCGCGTCCGGATCGGCGTCGATCACGGCGGCCGTGTAGGCCCCGGACACCTTGCGCGAGGCGGCGACCTCACGCCGGAACCGGGCCCGGAATCCCTCGTCGTCCGCGAAGTGCGCGAGCACCTGCTTGACGGCGACAAGCCGCCCGTCCGGCCCGGCCCCCAGCAGTACCCGGCCCATCCCGCCCTGCCCGAGCACGCCGACGACCTCGAACGGCCCCACGTGCGTCGGGCCGCCCGGCCCTACGTGCTCCATAACCTCTGCTCCCCCGGATCCCCTGCCCCCAGTAGGGAGCGGATCATACAGAGACGGCCCTCACGAACGTGGCGAAGGCCGCGGGATGGACGGTGAAGAAGGGACCCTCGGGGTTCTTGGAATCCCGGACGGCGACGAGACAGGGCTGAGCGGCCACCTCGACGCACTGCCCGCCGGTGTCACCGCTGTACGAGGACTTACGCCACTTCGCGCCCGTCAGGTGCTGGTTGCTGTCCATAGCGCTCCTCCAATACGCGGGCGATCAGGGCCGCCGAACCCTCCAGTGGTAGGGCGGCGGCCTGCAAATGATCGTATCGGAGCGAACCTTCCTTGAGAGCCTGCGGATTGGCCGTCATGTAGCCCTGAACGAAGTCCTCGGTATAGACGAGGTCATGCTCGTCTTCGAGCCGTAGGAGGGTGAACGAACCCATCTGCCCCGCATGGGCTCCCGACTCGAACGGCAGGATCTGCACCTGCACCCACTGGCGCTTCTGCATGGCCAGCAAGTGGACGAGTTGCTCCCTCATGACCTCCCGACCACCGACCTCCTGGTGCAGCACCGCCTCGCTCAGCACCGCCCAACTCAGTGGCGGATTCTCGCGGTCCAGGATCCGCTGCCGCTCCATCCGGGCTGCCACTTTCGCGTCGAGGTTCTCCTCGCTCCACGCCCCCAGTACGGCCCGCGCGTACGCCTCGGTCTGCAACAGACCATCCACCAACTGCGCCTGGAACGAGGAGATGTAGGCGGCCCGGGCCTCCATCTCCGCATACGGCTGGAACCACGTCGGCAGCACGCTCCGCAGGACCAGCCCCACCAGCCGCGAGAAGTGCCCGTCCGTGCCCAGCGCCGCGTCCACCCGCTCCGAGAAGTCCCGCGTCGGCACCCGCTTCGTGTTCTCCACCTGGCCGATCAGCGAGCCCGTGCAGTAGATGATGTCGCCCAGCTGCGACTGCTTCAGCCCGGCGCCCTCGCGCAGCCGGCGCAGTTCGTAGCCGTAGTAGTCCAGCGGTGAGGCGCTGGGATCGAGATCGCGTACGCCGACCATGGACGGTCACCCCCATGCCAGTTGCGGTTCCGTAGCCGAGCGTAATCGTCCGGCTGCGGACAGGTGGCCCGAACCACGCAATCGGCCCGCCCGGGCCCCGGCCTGGCCCCCTACCAGCCGGTAAGGCACCATGGGCCGCCACCGCCACACCACGCTCACCGCCGGAGGAACCATGGCCGCCCACCCCAAGCCGGAGACCCTCGCCGCCTTCGAGGCCGCCAAGGGGTTCATGCCCGTACGGGAAGGGCTCGCCCTGTACGAGGCGGCTGCGGCCGCGGCCGGGCTCGGGCTGCCGCTGCTGGAGGTCGGGACGTACTGCGGCCGGTCCACCATCCTGCTGGCCGACGCCGCCCGCGAGGCCGGCGTGGCGGCGATCACCGTCGACCACCACCGCGGCAGCGAGGAGCAGCAGCCGGGCTGGGAGTACCACGACCCGACGGTCGTGGACCCGGAGATCGGTCTGATGGACACGCTGCCCACCTTCCGCCGGACCCTGCACCGGGCCGGTCTGGAGGACCACGTGATCGCGATCGTGGGCCGGTCCCCGCAGGTCGCCGCCGCCTGGGGCGGCAAGCTCGGCTTCGTCTTCATCGACGGCGGCCACACCGACGAGCACGCCGGCGGTGACTACGAGGGCTGGGCCCCGCACGTCGCGGAGGGCGGCACGCTGGTCATCCACGACGTGTTCCCGGATCCGGCCGACGGCGGGCAGGCCCCGTACCGGATCTATCTGCGCGCCCTCGCCTCCGGTGCCTTCGAGGAGATCTCGGTCACCGACTCGCTGCGCGTGCTGCGCCGTACGGGGCCGGGCATCTGAGCAGACAAACGCCGGGCAGACCATCACACCACGCCCCCGGATGGCCCACGGTCCGGCCGGGCGGCGGCGCAGCGGTCTAGCATCGCCGCGTGCGCAAAGACGACGGTTACCCGCCCCCCGAGTCCGGTTCCTCGGTCAGTCCGGACCGGCCCTGGTTCACCCGACGCTCCACGCTCGTCGTCGGGGTCGCCGCGCTCGCCCCGGCCTGTCTGGCGGGCTGGGTGCTGACCCAGGTGCTGTCCGGCTCCGGGTCCGACGGGCAGCAGCCCCGGCCGCTGCCCGCCTCTCACTCGTCCCTGTCGCCGGGCCAGCGGGACGCGAAGCCGGGGTCCACCCCGAGCGGCAGCCCGAGTACGGACGCGAGCTCGCCCGCGGCCGCCCCCGTACCCGCTCCCGCGCCCGCCAAGGGCCGGCTGGCGGGCAAGACCGTGGTCGTCGACCCCGGCCACAACACGGGCAACTTCAAGCACA
Organism: Streptomyces sp. NBC_00207; assembly: GCF_045160965.1. Classification (NCBI taxonomy): domain Bacteria; kingdom Bacillati; phylum Actinomycetota; class Actinomycetes; order Kitasatosporales; family Streptomycetaceae; genus Streptomyces; species Streptomyces sp. NBC_00207. The sequence goes on from NZ_CP130715.1 coordinate 3,363,397, forward strand.
CCGCCGAGATCGACCAGCAGGTCGACATCGGTACGGGGCGCAAGGAGTGCGACACCACCGGCACCACCACCAACTCCGGTTACATGGAGGCGGAGTTCACCTACGACGTGTCCCTGCGCCTGCGGGCGGCCCTGGAGGCCCAGGGCGCGAAGGTGGTCCTCACCCACCAACAGGACCGCCCGTGGGGGCCGTGCATCACCGAGCGGGCCCGCATCGGCAACGAGGCGAACGCCGACGCCGTCGTGTCCGTCCACGCCGACGGGGTCTCCGCGGGCAACCGCGGATTCCACGTGATCCTGCCGGCCAAGGTGAAGGGCGGCGCCGCGGACACCGCGAAAATCGTCGAACCCTCCCGCGAGCTCGGCGAGCGGATCGCCGGGAACTTCGCCCGCACCACCGGCTCGGCCCCCGCCAACTACCTCGGCAGCGGTACCGGTTTGGTCGTCCGCGACGACCTCGGCGGACTGAACCTGTCAACTCGGCCCAAGGTGTTCATCGAATGCGGCAACATGCGTGATGCCAAGGACGCGGCGCAGCTGACGAGTCCGGAGTGGCGGCAGAAGGCGGCGCAGGGCATCGCTGACGGCATCGTCGGTTTCCTGGGCGGGTAGTCCACCTCGGCAGCCCCGACGGGGCTGCTCGCCGCCCCGACCCTCTCGGCCGCGGGGAACCTCCGTACCATGGTGCCGCCCGCCCTGTGCAGGCGCGATCTGCGACCGCGGCACCACGAGACGACCGAGACCGAGAAGGACACCTAAGACGTGAACATCCGCTCCCTCACTCGAGGCGACGGCGTGGTGATCGGAGCAGCGGCGCTGCTGTTCATCGCCTCGTTCCTCGATTTCTACTCCACCACGGGTGGCGACCTGCCGAGCGCGTGGGACACCGACGCCTACCGGCTGGTGCTTCCCAGCGTCTTCCTGCTCGGCTTCATCGCCGCCGGCCTGCTCATCGCAGGCCGCTTCCAGCCGGAGACCCGCAAGGTTCTGGGCCTGCCGCTGACGGCATGGGGCACCGTGCTCGCCGTCTCGGCCGCCTGGTCCGCGCTGTGGGCGCTGATCACCTGCCCGAGCCAGCTCGACCTGGGCGCCGGCGCCGTCCTCGCCTTCCTCGCCACCCTGGCGCTGGCCGGCGTGGCCGTGGCCGGCGCGAAGATCCCGGCCCTCGCGGGCCAGCTGGTGCCGGAGCCGAAGCCGGCCGCCGTCCCGCCGTACGCGGGCCAGCCCCAGCCGGGTCAGCCCCAGCCGGGCGCCGGGTACGGCTACCCGGGCGGCCAGCAGCCCTACGGTTCCACCCCGCAGCCTGTCCCGCCGTACGGCGGCACGCCGACGCCGGCCCCGCAGGAGGCCCACCAGCCTGCTCCGGCGCCCGCTGCGGCGGCGGACTTCACCCCGTTCTGGTTCGCGGTCCCGGTGGCCCGCCCCCTCTTCGCCGAGGACGGCACCCCCACCCCGATCGCCGAACTCGCCCCGGGCACCTGGTACCTGGCGGTCGAGCAGCGCGGTGCGGCCACCCTGGTCGCGCAGACCCAGGACGGCCGCCGCGGCATCCTGAACGACACCTCGGGCATCCAGCGCGGCTGAGTCGCGCCCCCGTGCACACGACGGCCCCCCGCCCTTCCGGGCGGGGGGCCGTTGCCCTACAGTCACCTGACGCATCGTCAGATACGGCTGTCGGCACCGCGGAGGGACGTACATGCGCCTCGGACTCGCACTCGGCTACTGGGGCCGCGGCCCCCAGCCCGCGCACCTCGACCTCGCCACCGAAGCCGAAAGCCTCGGCTACGACTCGGTGTGGACCGCCGAGGCCTGGGGCTCGGACGCCTTCACCCCGCTGACCTGGATCGCCGCGCACACCTCGCGGATCCGGCTCGGCACGGCCATCGCACAGATGGCCGCCCGCACCCCGACCGCCACCGCCATGCACGCCCTCACCCTGGACCACCTCTCCGGCGGCCGGATGATGCTGGGCCTCGGCCTGTCCGGCCCGCAGGTGGTGGAGGGCTGGTACGGGCGCCCCTTCCCCGCGAGCCCGCTGACCGCGACCCGCGAGTACGTCGACGTCATCCGCCAGGTGCTGCGCCGCGAGGGCCCGGTCGCCCTGGAAGGCCGCTTCCACAGCCACCCGTACCGCGGCGAGGACGGCACCGGCATCGGCAAGCCCCTGAAGCCCATCACCCACCCGCTCCGCGCGGACCTGCCGCTCCTGCTGGGCGCCGAGGGACCGAAGAACATCGCGCAGACCACGCGGATCGCGGACGGCTGGCTGCCCCTGTACTGGTCGCCGACCCGCACCGACGTCTACCAGGCCGCGCTGACGGACCTGCCCGAGGGCTTCATGATCGCGCCGATGGCCCGCGCACACGTCTGCGACGACGTCGCCGAGGGGCTGCTCCCGGTCAAGGCGATGCTCGGCTTCTACATCGGCGGCATGGGCCACGCGGCCCGCAACTTCCACGCCGACCTGATGGCCCGGATGGGATACGAGGAGGAAGCCCGCCGCATCCAGGAGCTGTTCCTCGCCGGCCGCAAGGAGGAGGCCGTCCTGGCCGTCCCCGACGCCTTCGCCGACGAGATCTCCCTGATCGGCCCCCGCGAGCGGATCGCCGAACGCCTGGAACTGTGGCGCAAGGGACCGGTCACCGACCTCCTCGTGACGGCCCCGGACCCGCACACCCTGCGCGTGCTGGCGGAGCTCAACGGCTAGGCCCCCGACGGGACAATCGGAAGTGACAGCGGCTGACTGAAAGGGGATGATGATCGTCGCCGCTACGGGCTTCGCGTGCGCCCGACTGCCGCCGGGGGGAACTGGCCGCAAACAGGTCGCGATGCGCCGCACCCGTGGCGACCCACGTCGTCCTCTGCTCGAAGGAACCCTTCTGGTGCGTCCCACTCGCGCGACCGTCCTGCTGACCGCGGGTCTCGTCTCCCTCCTCGGCGTGCCGGCCACCGCGGCCGCCGCCGAAACCCCGGCCTCCCTCTACGTCAGCAATGCCGCCGGCTCCAGCTGCTCGGACACCGGGCCCGGCACGTACGCCAGCCCCTTCTGCACGATCTCGGCCGCGGTGAAGGCCGTTCAGCCGGGCCAGACCGTGCGCATCGAGCCGGGCAAGGCGTACGACGAGAACGTCACGATCAACCGTCCCGGGCTGCCGGGCAAGCCGATCACCTTCGTCTCCGACCGGGAGGAGGCCCTCCCGAAGTTCACGCTGGCGCCCGGCAAGACGCTGACCATCAGCAACGTCTCCCACGTGAAGGTCGTCGGACTGGACGCCCCGGCCGGTGTCCGGGTCGACGGGTCCACCGACGTCGAGCTCCGCGGGCTCGCCGTCGGCGGCAACCCCGACTCCGTCACGATCCAAGGGGGCAGCGCGGACGTACGCCTCCAGCACAGCAAGCTGAAGACGTCCGTCCGCGTCGAGAACGCGCACGACGTCGTGCTGAGCCGCAACGAGATCCAGGGCTACGTCAACCCGGCGGTCGTCGCCTGGGACGCGACCGGCCTGGTCGTCACCAACAACACGATCCGCCGCGACTGCGAGGCGGGCATCAAGCTCACCGGCGGCTCCACCGGCTCGTCCCTGTTCAACAACGTGGTCCACACCGACTTCGAAGCCGGCTGCGGTGACCCCGGCGCGCGCTACGGCATCGAGGTGGCGCAGACCGCGGCCACCGGCACCCGCGCGGACTACAACCTGATCACCGGCCCCTTCACCGCCGACCGGGTGGCCTACAAGTGGGCCGGCGCCACCTACCCGGACCAGGCTGCCTTCCACGCCGGGACCGGACAGGGCGCGCACGACATCCTGACCCCGTCGCCCAAGGGCGTCGGCGCCCTGGACGGCTCCCCCACGGTCGACTCCGCGGACGCGACGGCGCCGGGCGTACTTCTCACCGACTACTTCGGGCGGGAGATCGGGGACGACCCGCGCGTACCCAACACCGGCAAGGACGGCGGGTACCTGGACCGCGGCGCCTTCGAGCTGTACGACGACCTGCGCAGTGTCCGGGCGGAGCTCGAACCGGGCTGGGCCCCGGCCGGCACCACGGTGAAGGTGAAGGCGACCGCGGACAGCCGCTGGCTCACCGCGCTCACCTACGCGTACGACTTCGGCGACGGCACCGCCCCGGTCGTCACCTCGGCCGCCACCGCTGAACACGTCTACGACAAGCCGTGCGCGTGCACGGTCAAGGTGACGGTGTCCAACAAGGTCCGGCAGCAGGTCTCCACCTCCGTGACGGCCAAGGTCACCCCGGCCACCCCGCTGACCACGGCCTTCACCGCGCAGCCGGTCCTGCCGAGCCCGGACGCCCCGAGGGAGTTCGTGCCGCCGCTGTCCGTCGAGGCCGACCCGCGGACCGCCACCACGCCGTGGCCGGTCCAGCGCGTGGACGTGGACTTCGGTGACGGCACGAAGGAGAGCCGCAGCGCTCTGGAGCCGGTGCGGCACGCCTACAAGCAGCCCGGCACGTACAAGGTGACGACGACCCTCCTGGACGTCCAGGGCGCCACCTCCACGGCCGAGCGGACCGTGCAGGTCGCCTACACCCCGGCCGGCTACGTCTCCCAGCATCCGATGCGCGTCCTGGACACGCGCACCACCAACACCCCCGTCCAGGGCGGCACCGCCACCGCGTTCTCCCTGCCGGTCGTCTTCACCGGTTCGGGCCCGCACCACACGGCCGGCGCCTCCGCCGCGGTTGTGAACGTGACGGTCACCGACGCCACCGAGGACACCCACCTCAGCGTGTGGCCGTCGGGCCAGTCCCGTCCGGTGACCTCGAACGTCAACGTCAGGGCGGGCGGCACCTCCTCCAACACGGTCACCGTCCCGGTGGGCGCCGACGGCAAGCTCGCGGCGCAGCTCAACTCCGGCAGGGCCGCACTGATCGTCGACTTCGTCGGCTACTACCAGCCGGGCGGCGGCGACCGGTTCTCCCCTCTCGCCCCGACCCGCGTCCTCGACACCCGTACGACCGGCGGCGCCCTGGGCGGCGGCCAGACCCGTACCGTCAAGGTCGCCGGGGTCAACGGCATCCCGGCCGACGCGAAGGCGGTCGCCCTCAACCTGACCGCCACCGGCGCGACCGAGCAGGCGCACGTCATCGCCTACTCGGAGGCGGACAAGCGGCCGGTCACCTCGAACCTCAACGTCGAACCCGGCAAGGACAAGTCCAACCAGGCCATCGTCCCGGTCGGGCCGGGCGGCACCGTCATCCTCTACACCAACACCGGCTCCACCCACCTGATCCTGGACGCGGTGGGCTACTACGCCGCGAACGGCAGCACCCTCTTCACGCCCGCCGTTCCGCAGCGCCTCGCCGACAGCCGCACCACCGGCAAGCTCGCCCCCGGCGCCACCGCCTCGGTCGCCGGCCTGCCCGCAGGCGCAGTCGGCGCGGCCCTGAACGTGACCGCCACCGACACCACCGGCCCCGGCTTCCTCACCGTCTACGGACACGGAGGCACGCGGCCCGAGGCGAGCAGCCTGCAGACGCGCCCCGGCGAGACCGTCCCCAACCACGTCACCACCCCCGTGGCGGACGGCCGCGTCAGCATCTGGAACAGCTACGGCGGCAGCAACCACGTGATCACCGACCTGTTCGGCTACTTCACCCGGGGCTGACCCGCCCGCAGCACACCGGAGCCCCGGCCACCGCGCACACCGCGGCGGCCGGGGCTCCCGGCGTGTCAGGGCGAGGGGGTGTCCGGGTCCGCCTGCGGGACGGCCTCCAGCAGCTCGCGCAGGTCCAGCGGCATGACGGCGATCTCGATGCTCCCGCCGCCCTCGTAGGTGCAGGCGACGATCCGCGAGCCGGGGTTGATGACGATGCCCTCCTTCACGGAGGGGACCCGCACCCCGGTGGCCCGGCCGCCGGGCAGCGGTACGGGCTCGCCGCGCTCCGGAACCCAGCGGGCCGCGCCCCCCTCGGCGTACACCCGGCCCGCCCGCCAGCGCCCTTCGCCGGCGGGCCGGCGCGCCATCCCGGGAATCCCGGGCACGGGGCCGGTGGCCGTCCGCGCGAGGTGCTTGCGCCGCACCAGCCACGCGGCTCCGGCGGCCCCGGCGGCGAGGAACACGTACTCGATCATCCGCCCATTGAAACAGGCCGGAACCAGCCACCGGGCCGGGCGACGGGCGGGGCTGCCGGCGGGCTCAGCCGCCGGTCAGCTGGGACGTGCTGGGGACCTTGTCGACGACCTCGGCGCCCGCGCTCTTGCCCGCCTCCTTGACGCTGCTGATGACGTCGTCGAAGGAGTTGATGTCGGCGTCTCCGGCCTCGCCCTTGCGCAGCTTGGTGCCGAGGCCCTTGAGGGACGCGATGCCCGCCGTCAGCGGCGCCATCGCCTTCGACAGCAGCGGGTCGCCCTTGGCGTTGTCGGCCGCCGCCTTCAGCCGGTTGTACGCGAACGCTCCCGCGAGGCCGGCCTTGATGAGCGCGAAGGTACGGCCCTTCGCGCCCTTCTTGAACTTGCCCGCACGGTACGGCTTGATGATCCACTGGTAGGTCGCTCCGGCCGCGAGCCCGGCGTTGGCGACGAAGCGCGTCTTGGCGAACTTCTGCTTCTCGGCGGACGTGCTGGGCGAGGGCGTCACCGCGGCCAGTTCGTCGGCCTCGGCCGCAGCGGGCTCCGCCGCCGCGAGCGCGGCCAGCTCCCCCATCGACGCGGCGGACAGCTCCTCGCGCGGGCCGCTCCCGCCGCTGCCGCAGGCGGTGGCGCCGACCATCAGCGCGGTGGAGAGGACCACCGCCGTGACGGCGCGACGGAATCGGACGGTCGTGGGTACGGACACGGTTTCCTCCGGAGACTGAGGTGTCCCCCGCAGCCTCACCCCGGTCCCCCGGCCCCGCCACTCGCGGGACCCGTTCGGGTTTGCCGTCCGCCAACGCGGCAACACGAGCGGCATGCCCACACACACCCGAGCAAGCGCACGCGGAAGCAGTCAGGCCGGGCGGGCCGTCGCACTGGTGGCGGACGTACTGGCCTTCGTCATCGCCCTGTGGATCCTGATGTACCTGCTGGACGCCAACCGGGGCAACGAGCTCGTGGAGTTCGTCCACGACACCGCAAGCTGGCTGGCCGGCTGGTCCTACGACCTGTTCACCTTCAGCAAGGAATGGGTCCAGGTCGTCTTCGGCTACGGCGTGGCCGCCGTGGTCTACCTCCTCGTCGGCCACGCCGTGGCCGGCTGGCTCTACCGGCGCTGACGCCGGCCCGGGCTCAGCCGCAGCAGTCCGGCTCGAGTCCGGTCGGGAGCGAGGTCCCGCCGAACACCTCGGTGGTGGCCTCGTCCCCGCCCAGCGCCGCCACGGCCAGCAGCAGGGACCCGGCGGTCCAGGTGGTCTGCTCCACGGGCCAGACCGCCTCGTCCTGGAAGACGTAGCCCGTCCAGTACATGCCGTTGTCGGCGCGCAGGTGGGTGATCGACCGCAGGATCTCCAGGGCCCGGTCGGACTCCCCCGTCGCCCACAGCGCGAGCGCCAGCTCGCAGGACTCACCGCCCGTCACCCACGGGTTGGGCAGCACGCAGCGCACGCCCAGGTCCGGGACCACGAACTCGTCCCAGCGCTCGTCGATGCGCGCCTTGGCCTCGGCGCCGGTCAGGGCGCCGCCGAGGACCGGGTAGTACCAGTCCATCGAGTAGTGGTTCTTGTCGAGGAACCGCTCGGGGTGGCGCCGGATCGCGTGCCGCAGGGCGCCCGCGGCGAGCTCCCAGTCGGGCTGCGGCTCCTCGCGGTGCTCGGCGATGGCCAGGGCGCAGCGCAGCGCCTGGTGGATGGAGGAGGAGCCGGTGAGGAGGGCGTCGGTGACGGCGGTGCCGTCGGCCTCCCGCTTCCAGCCGATCTCGCCGCCCGGCTGCTGGAGCGTCAGGACGCACTCCACGGCCGCGTAGACGGCCGGCCACATGCGGTCGAGGAAGGTGTCGTCGCCGGTGGACAGGTAGTGGTGCCAGACGCCGACGGCTATGTAGGCGGTGAAGTTGCTCTCGCGGCTCGCGTCCTGCGGCTCGGCGGTGTCCACGCCGTCCGGCCGGTCGGCGTAGGCCGCGTACCAGGATCCGTCGTGGTTCTGGTGCCGCGCCAGCCACGCGTACGCCCGCTCGGCGGCCTCGTGCTCACCGGCCGCATCCAGCGCCATCGCGGCCTCGGTGTGGTCCCACGGGTCGAGGTGGTGTCCGCGGAACCACGGGATGGCCCCGTCCGCGCGCTGGGCGGCGAGGATGCCCGCCACCGTCGCGGCGGCCTGCTCGGCGGTCAGTACGCCGTCCAGGACCAGGTGTTCGGTACGCCCGGGCGAGCTCACTGGGTCGCGCCGACGGGGAGGTGGGGCTTGGTCGCGTACGCCACGAAGCTCTTGCCGATGAGCGGGTTCAGGGCCTGCTCGGCGAGCCGCGTGGCCAGCGGCTTCTTCATGATGTCCCAGACCAGGAGCTTGTGGTACGCCTTGACGGGCAGCGCCTTGTCGTTGTCGACGCCGAATGCGCACTTGAGCCACCAGTACGGGGAGTGCAGCCCGTGCGCGTGGTGCGTGCCGTACGGCTTGAGGCCCGCGGCCCGCATCTTGCCGAGCAGCTCGTCCGCCTTGTAGATGCGGATGTGGCCGCCCTCGACCTCGTGGTAGGCGTCGGAGAGCGCCCAGCAGATCTTCTCGGGGCCGTAGCGCGGGACGGTTATGGCGATGCGTCCGCCGGGCTTGAGCACGCGCACCATCTCGGCGAGCACGCCCTTGTCGTCGGGGATGTGCTCCATGACCTCGGAGATGATCACGACGTCGAAGGAGTCGTCGGGGAAGGGCAGGGCGAGGGCGTCGCCCTCCATGGCGGTGGCGGTGGCCCCGGCCGGGGCCTCGCCGGCCTCCTTCATGGCGGCGAACCACTTGGCGACCTCGCGGATCTCCTCGCCGTTGCGGTCGACGGCGACCACCTGGGCGCCTCTCCGGTAGCACTCGAAGGCGTGCCGGCCTGCGCCGCAGCCCAGATCGAGTACGCGGTCGCCTGCGGCGAGCGGGAACCGGGAGAAATCGACGGTCAGCACGGGGTCCTGCCTTCGCGGTCGCGGGGGTGTGGGGCGGGGGTGTGGATGAGGCGGAGGGTCACCGCGCGCGGCAGGTCACCGCGCGCGGCGGGTACGGGCGGCCTGCTCGATGGCGGCGCGGTAGTGCGCGGCGGTGCCTTCGGCGGCCTTGGCCCAGGTGAAGCGGGTCAGGACCCGTTCGCGCCCGGCGGCGCCGAGGCGGGCCCGCAGCTGCGGGTCGCCCAGCATCCGGCCCAGCGCGGCGGCCAGTGCGCCCGCGTCGCCCGGGGGCACCGCGAGGCAGGTCTCGCCGTCGGGTCCGGCGACCTCGGGGATCGCACCGCCGGTGGTGGCGACGAGCGGGGTGCCGGTGGCCATGGCTTCGGCCGCCGGGAGCGAGAAGCCCTCGTAGAGCGAGGGGACGCAGGCGATCTGGGCGCTGCGGACGAGGTCGACGAGTTCGGCGTCGGTGATGCCCTTGACGAAGCGGACGGCGTCCTGGAGCCCGTACGTCTCGATGGCGCGGGCGACCGGCCCCTGCTCGGCGCGCTTGCCGACGACGACGAGGTGCGCCTCGGGCTGCTCGGTGCGCAGCTTCGCGAGGGCCTCGACGAGGTACACGAGCCCCTTGAGGGGGACGTCGGCACTGGAGGTGGTGACGATGCGGCCGGGAACCTCGGCGACGGAGGCGTCCGGCGACCACAGGTCGGTGTCGGCGCCGATGTGCACGACGTGGATGCGCTCGTCCCGGACGCCCAGGTGCTGGGCGATCTCCTGCTTGGAGGATCCCGAGACGGTGAGGACGGACGGGAGCCTGCGGGCCACGCGGCCCTGCATGCGGGTGAAGGCGTACCAGCGGCGTACGGAGGCCCGCTTCACGCGGCCCTGCGCGGCGTCGAGGTCGAGCTTGCGGTCGACGGTGATGGGGTGGTGGATCGTCGTGACCAGCGGTGCGCCGAGGTCGCCCAGGAGGCCGTACCCGAGGGTCTGGTTGTCGTGGATGACGTCGAAGTCCCCCGCGCGCGCGGCCAGATGGCGGCGGGCGCGCAGCGAGAAGGTCAGCGGCTCGGGGAAGCCGCCGGTCCACATGGTGGCGACCTCGACGGCGTCGATCCAGTCCCGGTACTCCTCGCGCTTGGGCGTGCGGAAGGGGTCGGGGCTGCGGTACAGGTCCAGGCTCGGGAGCTCGGTGAGCGAGGCGCCCGTGTCGAGCACCGGGTAGGGCTGCGCGCCGATCACTTCGACGGAGTGCCCCAGCTGTACGAGCTCGCGCGAGAGGTGGCGGACGTAGACGCCCTGGCCGCCGCAGAACGGGTTCCCCTTATAGGTGAGGAGTGCAATGCGCAGCGGGCGGTCGCCGTCGGTGGCGGAACCCGCGAAAGGGCTCGTCACCATGGCCTCAGCGGTCACTCTCGGCCCCCTTCTCCCTGCAACTTTCGCCGGAGCGTAACCGCTCGGATAATGTAGAACAAGTTTCAGACTTGATCCGTCGAAGAGCATTGAATCTACCGGCCGGAAACTACACCGTAAGAGGCGGAGCAGGTGATTCGCGCCACGACTGCGGCGCCTGCCATGCTGACTGCGGACCAGCCCGGAATCAGCCCGCGCAACGACACGGAACGGGACACATGACAGCGGAAGTGAAGGCCGTCACCACACCGGCGTCGCCTCCCCTGACGGAGCGCCAGGAGGCCCGCCGCCGCCGGATCCTGCACGCCAGCGCACAGCTGGCCAGCCGGGGCGGTTTCGACGCCGTGCAGATGCGCGAGGTCGCGGAGGCGGCCGGCGTGGCGCTGGGCACGCTCTACCGCTACTTCCCGTCCAAGGTGCACCTGCTGGTCGCCACCATGCAGGACCAGCTCCAGCACATGCACACCACGCTGCGCAAGCGCCCGCCGGCCGGGGACGACCCGGCGGCCCGGGTCGCGGAGACCCTGATGCGGGCCTTCCGCGCCCTGCAGCGGGAACCCCAGCTGGCCGACGCGATGGTGCGGGCGCTGACCTTCGCCGACCGCAGCGTGAGCCCCGAGGTGGACACGGTGTCCCGGCTGACCACGGCGATCATCCTGGACGCGATGGGCCTGGAGGGCCCGCCGACCGCGGAGCAGCTCTCGGCGGTCCGGGTCATCGAGCACACCTGGCACTCGGCGCTGATCACGTGGCTTTCGGGCCGCGCCTCGATCGCCCAGGTCAAGATCGACATCGAGACGGTGTGCCGTCTGATCGACCTGACGGCCCCGGAAAAGGCCTGAAGCAGCCGCTGCGGCACGCCCGTGCATTTTCGGTGGACAGCGGCCGGACGCATCATCGATAGTCCGCCGCATGGCTTCTCTTGTGCGACACCTCACCATCGACTGCTCCGACGCTTACCACCTCGGGCAGTTCTGGGCGGCCGTCCTGGACGGCTCGCTCGCCGACGACGATTTCCCCGGGGACCCCGAGGCACTGGTCAGGGCTCCCGGCTCGACCCTGCTCTTCGTGACGGTTCCCGATGCCAAGACCGTGAAGAACCGGATGCACGTGGACCTTCAGCCGCAGGACCGGACGCGCGACGAGGAAGTCGAACGCATCCTCGCCCTGGGCGCCACCGTCGTCGGCGACCACCGGCGGGCCGACGGGGGCGGCTGGGTGACCCTCGCCGACCCCGAGGGGAACGAGTTCTGCGTGGAGCGGAGCGCCGCCGAGATGGCGAAGTGAGCCTGGACGGGCGCCGACCCGACACGGGGCGCGGCGGCACGGGGATCAGGGGCTGATGCCGGATTCCCGCAGCTTCAGGGGCTGATGCCGGATTCCCGCAGGCAGGCGGACATCGTCCGGTTCCGCTCTTCCGGCGTCGCCGTCGCGGGAACCCTGGCGGAGCACTTGGCCTCGATCTCGGCCCGCTTGGCCTCACCCTGCGGGTCGACTCCCTGGGAGGGCTGGTCGACCGGGGGGTTCTGCTCGGCCGGCGGAGTCGTGTCGACCGCGGGAGGGGTCCAGCTGTAGCCGGATTCCCTCATGCAGGCCGACATCGTCCGGTTCCGCTCTTCCGGCGTCGCCGTCGCGGGAACCCTGGCGGAGCACTTCGCCTCGAACTCGGCCCGCTTGGCCTCGTCCGCCGGGTCCGGCGCCTTGGGAGGGGTCCAGGCGTAGCCGGACTCCCTCATGCAGGCCGACATCGTCCGGTTCCGCTCTTCCGGCGTCGCCGTCGCGGGAACCCTGGCGGAGCACTTGGCCTCGGACTCGGCTCGCTTGGCCTCGTCCTGCGGGTCGGGTTGAGCCGGTGGCGGCGGGGGTGGCGGGATGTCGGGGTCCGCCGGGATCGGCCCCCCGATGGGCGGGCATCCGGCGTCCTTGAGCCCGGCGTCGTAGGCGGAGTTGAAGCCGTCCACGTATCCGTGGCGGAAGCGGTTCCAGGGGTCGCCGTAGGACTGGACGGGCTTCGGTCTGCATGCGGCGCCCACGCCCCAACCCTCGTTGGCTCCCTGCCGACAACCGTTCCAGTAGGGGTCGTCCTTGTCGAGGCAGAACGGGCTCCGGACGACCGCCGCCGAAGGCTGGGCGGCCAGTCCCGCGACTGCGAGGACTTGTGACAGGGCAAAGGCCACGAGGAGCGGCCGGGCAACCAGATTCGGACGGCGGCATTTCATGGCCGCGACCTTTCTGATCGATTGCCTTACTGGCGCTCGTTTCCAGTCAACGACGGCCCCCGGGTGATGTCAATCGGGGCCGGAAGCACCGGCTCCGGCACGGGTGCCGCGTCGTCGAAGTGGCGCCCGGCAGCGCCACTTCGACGACGCGGCACCCTCTGCTCCTCCTACTCCTCGGGCGGGAAGACGGGTTCGCCCGTGGCAGCCAGGGTGATCATGATGGCTTCCACCGGGCAGCCCTCCGCCGCCGTGAGGATCGGTTCGTTCGCGTCCGACTGTGCGGTGCGGGGGTGGGACTGGCGCGCCGAGTCCAGGACGAAGCCGTCCGGGGCGTGGTTCACGCACATGCCCGAGCCGATGCAGACCCCCCGGTCCACCTCGACCTGCCAGCGGTCACCCATCAGGCACCCGCCTCATAGCCTGCCGGGAGGTGGATCATCTTGTGCTCCAGGTACTCGCTCAGCCCCTCCGGGCCGAACTCCCGGCCCACGCCGCTGTTCTTGTAGCCGCCGAACGGGCCGAGCATGTCCAGGCTGAACGTGTTGACGTTGAAGGTTCCGGTGCGGATCCGCCGCCCGAAGTCGATGCCGTGCTCGACGTCGCCGGTCCAGACGCTGCCGCTCAGGCCGAAGTCCGAGTCGTTGGCCACCCGTACCGCCTCCTCCTCGTCCCCGTACGGGATCAGGCAGACGACCGGGCCGAAGATCTCCTCGCGCGCGATCCGCATGGAGTTGTCCACGTCGCCGAAGAGGGTGGGCTCCACGTACCAGCCGCGGTCCAGGCCCGCGGGACGGCCGCCGCCCGACAGGACCTTCGCGCCCTCCTCCTGGCCGATCCGGATGTAGTCCAGGGAGCGCTGCTGCTGCCGCTGGGCCACGAGCGGGCCGAGCTGCGTCGCCGGGTCGAGGGGGTCGCCCACGACCAGCGCGCCGGCCGCCGCCGCGAGGGCCTCGGCCACCTCCTCGTACCGGCTGCGCGGGGCGAGGATCCGGGTCTGGGCCACGCACGCCTGGCCGTTGTTCATCCAGGCCGCGGGCACGATCCCGGCGACGGCCGTGTCGAGGTCCGCGTCGGGGAGGATCACCGCGGCGGACTTGCCGCCGAGTTCGAGGGTGACGCGGGTGAGGTTGCGCGCGGCGACCTCCATCACGCGCTTGCCCGCGGCGACCGAGCCGGTGAAGGCGACCTTGTCGATGCCGGGGTGGCCGACCAGGTACTCGCTGACCTCGCGGTCGGCGGGCAGGATCGACAGCACGCCCTCGGGGAGTCCGGCCTCCCGCGCGATGTCGGCCAGGATGTAGGAGTCCAGCGGCGCTTCGGGGGACGGCTTGAGGATCACCGTCGAGCCGGTCAGCAGGGCGGGGGCCAGTTTGGCCGCCGCCACGAACTGCGGGACGTTCCAGGGGATGACGGCGGCGACCACGCCCACCGGCTCCCGGCGCACCAGGATCGGGCCGAGCACGCCCTGGCGGTGCTCCTCGTACGGGTAGGCGCGCGCGACGGTGATCGCGGCGTCGTAGACCATCATCGGGCCCAGCGCCTGGGCGAGGACGCTCCAGGAGTACGGGGACCCGTTCTGGGAGCTGATCGAGCGGGCTATCTCCTCGTGCCGGACGGCGATGGCGTCCTTGATCCGGGTGACGACGGCGATGCGCTCGTCGAGCGTCATCCGCGGCCAGGGCCCCTCGTCGAACGCCTTGCGCGCGGCGGCGACGGCGCGGTCCACGTCCCTCTTCGAGGCGTGCGGGACGGAGCCGATGACCTGCTCGGTGTGGGGGGAGACGATCCGGATCGTGTCGGTGCCCAGCGGATCCGTCCACTCCCCGCCGATGAACAGTTGTCCGTGTTCCACGAGCTCGGTCATGGCTGAGGCCTCCTGCGGCTTGGCGTTCCAGAACTGATACCAGTTCTAGTTCGAGGAGTCCACGGCCAGGACGGAACAGCGGAGAAGATCCAACGACTAGTCAGAAAGGCCCGGAGGTGGTCGACTTGGGCTACTACTGAAACACGTTCTCGTCAGAGGGCGGCAACGGGCGGAGGGCTCATGCCGGAGGACACGTCACAGGTCACCGATCACGGCGGAGGCGTGTGGGCGATCAAGGTGCCCATCCCCGACAACCCCCTCGGGCACACCCTCGTCCACGTCCTCGACACCGACCGCGGCCCGGTCCTCGTCGACACCGGCTGGGACGACCCCGCGTCCTGGGACACCCTCGTCGCCGGCCTCGGCGCGCTCGGCATCGCCGTCGCCGACGTCCACGGCGTGGTCATCACCCACCACCACCCCGACCACCACGGGCTCTCCGGCCAGGTCCGTGAGGCGTCCGGCGCCTGGATCGCCATGCACGCCGCCGACACCGAGGTCGTCGTGCGCACCCGCGCCTCCGAGCCCGGCGTCTGGTTCGACTACATGAGCGCGAAGCTCGCCGCAGCGGGAGCCCCCGAGGAGCACATCGCACCCCTGCGCGCCGCCCGGGCGAGCGGCCGCATGCGGACCCTGCCCGGGCTGCGCGCCGCCGTGCCCGACCGGGAGATCGTCCCCGTCGAACTGCTGCCCCTCGCCGGGCGTCGGCTGCGCGCGATCTGGACCCCCGGCCACACCCCCGGCCACGTCTGCCTGCACCTGGAGGAGGCCCATCCGGCCAACCTGCCCGGCAACGGCCGCCTCTTCTCCGGGGACCACCTGCTGCCCGGGATCTCCCCGCACATCGGCCTGTACGAGGCCCCGGAGGACACCCGCGTCACCGACCCCCTCGGCGACTACCTCGACTCCCTCGAACGCATCGGCCGGCTCGCGCCCGCCGAGGTGCTCCCGGCGCACCAGCACGCCTTCACCGACGCACCCGCCCGCGTACGGGAACTGCTGGACCACCACGAGGAACGGCTGTCCGGGCTGTGGGCGCTGCTGGCCGAACCGCTGACCCCGTGGGGGCTGGCGGAGCGCATGGAGTGGAACCGGCCCTGGGAGCAGATCCCGTACGGCTCCCGCAACATCGCCGTCTCGGAAGCGGAAGCCCACCTGCGGCGCCTGGTCAAGCAGGGCCGCGCGGAGGCCGTCCCGGGCACCGACCCGGTGACCTACCGGGCCGTGTGAGGGCCGCGACGCGGCGGTACGGGACCCGGGCCCGGACCGTCCAAGGGGCCAGGGCCGGCCGGTAAGGGGCCGGTGCCCGGCCGGTAAGGGGCGGGAGCCCCCGGCGCCCCGGAGTCGGCAGGCTACGGGCCGGTAGAGTGAAGCCGTCGTCCACACTTCCGTACGGGGGGAAGCCGGTGCGAATCCGGCGCTGACCCGCAACCGTGACCCGCCCCGGCCTCGACACCGACCGGGCGGGGAGCCGGAATGCCCCGTACGGGAAGTGCGCGGCTCGCGCCGCCGGATCCGCCGGCGGCCGGCACCGTCGAGGTAAACGGAGCCGGAGCCCGGTGCCAGTGCGTGCCCGCCTCCGGTTCCCCAGCAGGAGAGGCACCCTCCCCATGAACGTCCGTCGCAGCGCAGCCGCGCTCGCCGCCTCCGCCGTGCTCTGCGTGGGTGTCGCCCCCGCAGCCCTCGCCGACACCGCGCCGCCCGCCTCCCCCTCCGCACCCCCGGTCATCCCCTCCGGGCTCTACGGCAAGGAGGACCCCATGTACGACGGCGTGTGGCGGCAGTCCTTCGCGCTGCTCGCCCAGGACACCGTGGGCGTCAAGCCCGCCGCGCAGGCCGTGGACTGGCTGGTCGGCCAGCAGTGCGCGAACGGCTCCTTCCCCGCCTTCCGCGCGGACACCACCAAGGACTGCGACGCGACGGCGTACATCGACTCCAACGCGACGGCCGCCGCCGTGCAGGCGCTGACCGCGCTCGGCGGCCACGGTGAGAGCGTCAAGAAGGCAGTCGCCTGGCTGAAGTCCGTGCAGAACGAGGACGGCGGCTGGGGCTCCAACCCCGGCGGCGCCATGGACACCGGCACCGACGCCAACTCGACCGCCCTCGTGATCAGCGCCCTGACCGCGGCCGGCGAGAAGCCGGCCGAGACCAAGTCGAAGGCGGGCAAGACCCCCTACGAGGCGCTGCTCTCCTTCCAGCTGGGCTGCGCCGCCGAGCCGGCCGCCGACCGGGGCGCCTTCGCGTTCCAGCCGGTCGGCGGCAAGCTGCTCGCGAACGGCGACGCCACGGCCGCGGCCGCGCTCGCCGGCCTCGGCAAGGGCTCGGCCGTCGTCCCCTCCGGTACGGACACCCCCGCCACCGCGCTGACCTGCCCGGCGGCGGGCACCGCGGACCCGGCGGCAGCGGCCCAGGGCGCGGCGGGCTACCTGGCCGAGGCCCTCAAGAAGGACGGCCACCTGACGGCCGTGACCCCGGGCTCCGACCAGCCGACCCCGGACACCGGCAACACCGTCGACGCGGTGATCGCCCTGGCCGCGGCCGGGCACAAGCAGTCGGCGGCGGGCGCGCTGGAGTGGCTGAAGGCCAACTCCGCCGAGTGGTCCAAGGGCAAGCCGGCCGCCCTCGGCACCCTGATCCTCGCCGCGCACGCCACGGGCACCGACCCGAAGTCCTTCGGCGGCACCGACCTCGTCGCCGCACTGAACGCGACCGGCCCGGCCCCGCAGGGCGCGGACACGGACGCGACGGCCGTGGACAACGGGAAGGACGAGTCGTCCGGCGGCCAGAACCTCTGGTGGATCATCGGCGCGGGCGGCGCGGCCGGCGTCGGCATCGGCATCCTGCTGAGCGGCCGCCGGAAGAAGAACCAGCTCTGATGCGCCGCCGCCCCGCCGTGGCCCTGGTCCTCGCCCTCGGGATCGTCCTGGCCGCACTGGCCGCCGCCCCCGCGATGGCGGCGGGCTACCGCTACTGGTCGTTCTGGGACGGCTCGGGCGGCGGCCAGTGGTCGTACGCCACGCAGGGCCCCTCGATGGCCCGCCCGGCGGACGGCTCCGTCCAGGGTTTCCGCTTCTCGGTGAGCAAGGACGCGGCGGCCGAGGCGGCCCGGCCGCGCGCCGCGGCCGACTTCGAGGCCGTCTGCGGGGCCACCGCACCGGCGGAGGGCCGCAAGCGGGTCGCGCTCGTCATCGACTTCGGGGTCCCGGCGGACGCCCCGGCGGGCGAGGCCCCGCCGCAGGACGCCCCGCGCACGGCCTGCGCGCAGGTGCCCCCGGACGCCACGGCGGCCGAGGCGCTGGCCTCGGTCGCGAAGCCGCTGCGCTACAACAGCGCGGCGCTGCTGTGCGCGATCTCGGGCTACCCGAAGCAGGGCTGCGGCGAACCCATGGCGGACACCCCGGCGGCAAGCGCGTCGGCCGCGCCCGCCGCCCCGGCCCCGGACGGCGGCGGCCCGTCGGCCGGCCTCCTGGCGGGCATCGCCGCCGTGGCCGCGCTGGCCGCAGCCGGCATCTGGCAGTCCCGCCGCCGTACCCGATGACGAACCCGACGCCACCCGGCCCGGACCAGGCGGGGCTGCCCGAGGCCGGCGAGCCGCACCGGGCCGACCCGACCCAGCCGACCGGGCCGCGCACGGACCCGGCGGGCACGGCGGAGCCGGGCACGGCCACAGCAGGGTCGGCGGGCGCAGTCGCGTCCGCTGCCCTGTGGCTTCCCGCCCCGTCTCCGGGCTCCGGCCCGGCACCGGGCGGCGGCGCGGCACCGGGCGGCGGCGCGGTGGCCGCCGATGGCGCTCGGGCACCCGCCGGGGCCGCCCGCGGCCGGAGTGCGGGCCGCACCGGTGGTGCGGGCGGGTACGCGGGCCGGCCGGGGGCCGGGCGCACCCCCACCGGAGCCGCACGCGACGACGTGGCCCCGGCCCGCCGGAGCCTCCCCGCGGCGCAGGACCCGCCGCACCGGTCGACGTACGAGAAATGGCGGGCCCCGCTCGCCGGCCGGGCCACCGCCCTGCACGCCGGGGCCTGGTGGCTCTGGGCCCTCGGACTCGCCACCGCCGCCTCCCGCACCACCAACCCCCTGCTCCTCGGGCTGATCGTCGGCGTCGCCGGGTACGTGGTGGCGGCCCGCCGCACGGACGCGCCCTGGGCGCGTTCCTACGGGGCCTTCCTCAAGCTCGGCCTCTTCGTCATCGGCCTGCGCCTGGTCTTCTCCATGCTCCTCGGCTCCCCCGTCCCCGGTGCGCACACCCTCTTCACGCTCCCGGAGATCCCGCTGCCCGCCTGGGCGCAGGGCATCCGGTTCGGCGGGAAGGTCACCGCCGAGCAGCTGGTCTTCGCCTTCTACGACGGCGCGAAGCTGGCCGCCCTCCTCGTCTGCGTGGGCGCCGCGAACGCCCTCGCGAACCCGGCGCGGCTGCTGAAGTCCCTGCCGGCCGCCCTGTACGAGGCCGGGGTCGCCGTCGTCGTCGCCATGACCTTCGCGCCGAACATGGTCGCCGACGTCGTCCGGCTGCGGACCGCCCGCCGGCTGCGCGGCCGCCCCACCGGCGGGGTGAAGGCCGTCCTCCAGATCGGCCTGCCGGTCCTGGAGGGCGCCCTGGAGCGTTCCGTCGCCATCGCCGCGTCGATGGACGCGCGCGGCTACGGCCGCACGGCGAAGGTCCCGCCGGCCGTCCGGCACACCACCAACGTCCTCACCCTCGGCGGCCTCCTCGGCATGTGCGCGGGCACGTACGGGCTGCTGGCCGCGCAGGGCGCCGCGTACGGGCTCCCCGTGCTCGGCATCGGCGCCGTCCTGGCCCTCGCGGGCCTGCGCCTCGGCGGGCGCCGGTCGGTGCGGACCCGCTACCGGCCCGACCGCTGGGGTCCGCGCGCCTGGCTGGTGGCCGGGTCGGGCGCGGCCGTCGCCGTGCTCCTCATCCGCGCGGGCACCGTCGACCCCGCCGCGCTGCACCCGGGCGTGGTCCCGCTGGTGGCGCCCACGCTGCCGCTGTGGCCGGCGGCGGCGATCCTGATCGGCCTGCTGCCCGCGTTCGTGGCACCCGTACCGCCCAAGGAGGCGTCGCTGTGATCCGCTTCGAGCAGGTGTCGGTCACCTACGACGGCGCTGCCGGGCCCTCCCTCCAGGGCGTCGACCTGGTGATCCCGGAAGGCGAGCTGACCCTCCTGGTCGGCCCCTCGGGGGTCGGCAAGTCCACTCTGCTCGGGGCCGTGTCCGGGCTGGTCCCCCATTTCACCGGGGGCACGCTGCGGGGCCGGGTCACCGTCGCGGGCCGTGACACGCGCACGCACAAGCCGCGCGAGCTCGCGGACGTGGTGGGCACGGTCGGCCAGGATCCGCTCGCGCACTTCGTGACGGACGTAGTGGAGGACGAGCTCGCGTACGGCATGGAGTCCCTGGGCCTGCCACCTGCGGTGATGCGCCGCCGGGTGGAGGAGACCCTGGACCTCCTCGGCCTGAACGAACTCCGCGACCGGCCCATCGCCACGCTCTCCGGCGGCCAGCAGCAGCGGGTCGCGATCGGCTCGGTCCTCACCCCGCACCCTCAGGTCCTGGTGCTGGACGAGCCGACGTCCGCGCTGGACCCGGCGGCGGCGGAGGAGGTTCTGGCGGTCCTCCAGCGCCTGGTCCACGACCTCGGCACGACCGTCCTGATGGCGGAGCACCGGCTGGAGCGGGTGGTCCAGTACGCCGACCAGGTGCTGCTCCTGCCGTCCCCCGGGGCGGCGCCCGTCCTGGGGCCCCCGGCGGAGATCATGGCCGTCTCCCCGGTCCACCCCCCGGTGGTCTCCCTGGGCCGCCTCGCGGGCTGGTCCCCGCTCCCCCTCTCGGTCCGCGACGCCCGCCGCCGCTCCACTCCCCTCCTGGCCCGCCTGTCCGACTCCGTCGCAGCCCTCCCCAATCCCACCGTCTCCCAGGGCTCCGATCTTTCAGCCCCGCCGGCGTTTGAGGCGCGGGGTCTGGGGCGGAGCCCCGGCAGCGGCGGCGCGGCCGGGCTCATCGCGCGGCTGCTGCGCCGCGGCACACCGGCCCCGGCGGACGCCCCGGCAGGGGCCCCGGCCCACACCCGCGGCCTAGGCGTCCGCCGCAACCGCACGGACGTGCTCCGCAACATCGACCTGTCGGTGCGACCGGGCGAGACCATCGCCCTCATGGGCCGCAACGGCGCCGGCAAGTCCACCCTCCTCGCCACCCTCGTCGGCACGCTCGCCCCCACCACCGGCGAGGTGACCGTCGGCGGCCGCACCCCCCACCGCACGCCGCCGCCCGAAATGGTGCGCCGCGTCGGCCTCGTCCCGCAGGAGCCCCGCGACCTGCTCTACGCCGACACCGTCGCCGCCGAGTGCGCCGCCGCCGACTCCGACGCCGGCGCGGCCCCCGGCACGTGCCGGGATCTGGTGTCGGCGCTGCTTCCGGACGTCCCCGACGACATCCACCCCCGGGATCTCTCGGAGGGCCAGCGCCTGGCCCTGGCCCTGGCGCTGGTCCTCACGGGCCGCCCGGCCCTGCTGCTCCTCGACGAGCCCACCCGCGGCCTGGACTACGCCGCCAAGGTCCGCCTGATCGAGATCCTCCGCGGCCTGGCCGCCGACGGCCACGCCATCGTCCTGGCCACCCACGACGTTGAGCTCGCCGCCGAGCTGGCGCACCGCGTGGTGATCCTGGCCGGCGGGGAGGTCGTCGCGGACGGTCCGACTGCCGAGGTCGTCGTCTCCTCGCCCGCCTTCGCGCCGCAGGTGGCGAAGATCCTGGCCCCGGGCCACTGGCTCACGGTGGCCCAGGTCGCCGCGGCCCTCGATGCGGCGGAGGCCCGGTGACCCGCCCAGTCCGTTCCACTCACCCGGCCCGTTCCGCCCGTCCCGTCCGGATCGGCCCCCGGGCCGCCGCCGCCCTGGTCCTCGTCACCCTCATCGGCATCGCGGCCTTCGGCTGGCCGCTCCTCGCCGACCGGCAGTCGGGTCTCGCCCACTCCCAGGACGCCCCCTGGCTCTTCGCCGCGCTCCTGCCCCTCCTGGTGGCCGTGGTCGTGGCGACGATCGCCGACAACGGCATGGACGCCAAGGCGGTGGCGATGCTCGGTGTGCTCGCCGCGGTCGGGGCGGCGCTGAGACCGCTGGGCGCGGGCACGGCCGGGCTGGAGCCCATGTTCTTCCTGATGGTGCTCAGCGGCCGCGTTCTCGGTCCCGGCTTCGGTTTCGTCCTGGGCTCGGTGACGATGTTCGCCTCCGCCCTGCTGACGGGCGGGGTCGGGCCGTGGATGCCGTTCCAGATGCTGGCCATGGGCTGGTTCTCGCTGGGGGCCGGGCTGCTGCCTGGTCCGGAGCGGCTGCGCGGCCGGGCGGAGCTGCTGATGCTGGCGGCGTACGGCTTCCTGGGCTCGTTCGCGTACGGCACGGTCATGAATCTGCAGGGGTGGGTGATCCTGCAGGGCATGGGGCAGGGCATCTCCTTCCATCCGGGGGAGCCGGTCGCCGCGAACCTGGCGCGCTTCGTCGCGTACTGCCTGGCGACCTCGGTGGGCTGGGACCTGGGCCGGGCGGCGCTGACCGTCGTACTGACGCTCACGCTGGGGGCCACGCTGCTGAAGGCGCTGCGGCGGGCGACGCGCAAAGCCGCCTTCGACGCGCCCGTCTCCTTCGCTCCAGGGACCGGAGCGGAGCCTGAACCCGCCCTCGAAAAGGGTACGAACGGCAGCGGAGGGTGACATTCGGGCCCTCCCCCGGTGACCCGCCCCATAGGGCCCAGGTCACATACGAGGGCGGCTAGTAGACCCCCTGCCCGGTCCACCGCCGGGGTGCGGCGCCCGCGGCCGGCCCCTTGCTGCGAGGAGCGCTAGTAGGAACGACCTTTGCCAGGCCGTCGGGGCGTCTGTAGAACTGGATGAGTCGCAAGGCGGCAGAGGTACTCAGGTACTTCACCCGCCGCCGACGAACCCCTCTCCTTTGCGTGAGTGGCTCACGCGTGTCTTCGGCATGCGTGCGACCGCCCTTGTCCCCGTCGGAAGGTTTCCTCCGTGTCCAACACCGTCATCCGCCGCATCGCCGCTTCCAAGAAGGCCCTCGCGGGTTCCGTCCTCGCCCTGGGCGTCGCCGGTTCCATGCTTGCCGCGGTTCCCGCGCAGGCTGCCCCGACGAGCGCCAAGGCGATCGCCCAGCAGATGATCAAGGACCCGGCCCAGTTCGCCGCCTTCGACAAGATCATTTCGCATGAGAGTGGCTGGGACTACACCGCGACCAACGCCTCCTCCGGCGCCTACGGCCTGGCCCAGGCCCTGCCGGCGTCGAAGATGGCCTCCGCGGGCGCGGACTGGAAGACCAACCCGGCCACCCAGATCAAGTGGGGCCTGGACTACATGAACGAGCGCTACGGCAGCCCCGTCGGCGCCTGGAACTTCTGGTCCGCCAACCACTGGTACTAAGCCGCCGGTACACAGCAGTGACAGCAGCAGTGACAGTGGCACCAGCAGTCACAGACATACGAAGGCCCCGGTGGCCGGCCTCCCCAGGTCCGGCCGCCGGGGCCTTCTGCATCCCATCCCACGGGGTTCAGAGGCGCCTGCGCGGAAGGCTCACAGGCGCTGGATGATCGTCCCGGTCGCCAGCGCGCCCCCCGCGCACATGGTGATCAGCGCGAACTCCTTGTCGCGGCGCTCCAGCTCGTGCAGCGCCGTGGTGATCAGCCGGGCGCCGGTGGCGCCGACGGGGTGGCCGAGGGCGATGGCCCCGCCGTTGACGTTGACCTTCTCCAGGTTCTGGTCGAAGACCTGGGCCCAGCTGAGGACGACGGAGGCGAAGGCCTCGTTGATCTCGACGAGGTCGATGTCCTTGAGGGACATCCCGGCCTTGCCGAGCACGGCCCGGGTCGCGTCGATCGGCCCGTCCAGGTGGTAGTGGGGGTCGGCGCCGACGAGCGTCTGGGCGACGATCCGGGCGCGCGGCTTGAGCTTGAGCGCGCGGGCCATCTTGCGGGAGGCCCACATCACGGCGGCGGCCCCGTCGGATATCTGCGAGGAGTTCCCGGCGGTGTGCACGGCGGTGGGCATGACCGGCTTGAGCCGGGCCAGCGCCTCCATGCTGGTGTCCCGCAGGCCCTCGTCCCGGTCGACCAGGCGCCACATGCCCTGCCCGGCGGCCTGTTCCTCCTCGGTCGTCGGCACCTGCACGGCGAAGGTCTCGCGCTTGAACCGCTCCTCGGCCCAGGCGATGCCGGCCCGCTCCTGGGAGAGCACGCCGAGACGGTCGACGTCCTCGCGGCCGAGGCCCCGGTGGCGGGCGATCCGCTCGGCGGCCTCGAACTGGTTCGGGAGGTCGACGTTCCACTCGTCCGGGAAGGGCTTGCCCGGGCCGTGCTTGGAGCCCGAGCCCAGCGGCACCCGGCTCATGGCCTCGACTCCGCAGGCGATGCCGATGTCCATGACACCGCCGGAGATCATGTTGGCGACCATGTGGTTGGCCTGCTGCGAGCTGCCGCACTGACAGTCGACCGTCGTCGCGGCGGTCTCGTACGGCAGTCCCATGGCGAGCCAGGCGTTGCGGGCGGGGTTCATCGACTGCTCGCCGGCGTGGGTGACGGTGCCGCCGACGATCTGCTCGACGCAGTCGGGCTGGATTCCGGTACGGGCCAGCAGCTCGCGGTAGGTCTCGCCCAGCAGGTAGGCGGGATGGAGGTTGGCGAGCGCGCCCCCGCGCTTGCCGATGGGGGTGCGTACGGCTTCGACGATGACGGGTTCCGCGGCCATGAGCTCGTCCTCTCCTGCACAGCGCCAGCGCGGCGGGCCGTCCCGGCGCCCCGCCCGAACTAGTACGCGTTCTAGTTCTCCCCGCAGTCTTATGACCTGGGGCCCCACCACGCAAGGGTCTTGCACGCGCCCTGCACGGATTCCACACGCAACAGTTGGCGCCGCGACCCTTGTCACTTCTAGAACTCGTTACTACCTTCAAGCCAACTTCTGATGGGCCGTCAGACTTTGGAGTTGCCCCGATGACCTGTCCCGCGCTGCCCGAAGGCTTCGACGCCACCGACCCCGACCTGCTCCAAAGCCGGGTCCCCCTGCCGGAGTTCGCGCAGCTGCGGCAGACCTCACCCGTGTGGTGGTGCCCGCAGCGGCGGGGCGTCACCGGCTTCGACGACGAGGGCTACTGGGTCGTGACCCGGCACGCGGACGTCAAGTACGTCTCCACGCACCCGGAGCTCTTCTCTTCCACCACCAACACGGCGATCATCCGGTTCAACGAGCACATCCAGCGCGATGCGATAGATGCCCAGCGACTGATCATGCTGAACATGGATCCGCCGGAACACACCCGCGTACGCCAGATCGTGCAGCGCGGCTTCACCCCGCGGGCCATCCGCGGGCTGGAGGACGCGCTGCGGGACCGCGCCCGGAAGATCGTCGAGGAGGCCCTGGCCGTTTCCGCCGACGGCAGCTTCGACTTCGTCACGCAGGTGGCGTGCGAGCTCCCGCTGCAGGCCATCGCCGAACTGATCGGCGTACCGCAGAAGGACCGCGCCAAGATCTTCGACTGGTCGAACAAGATGATCGCCTACGACGACCCGGAGTACGCGATCACCGAGGAGGTCGGCGCGAACGCGGCCATGGAGCTCATCGGCTACGCGATGAACCTCTCCGCCCAGCGCAAGGAGTGCCCGGCCAAGGACATCGTCACCCAGCTCGTCGCGGCGGAGGGCCAGGGCAACCTCGGCTCGGACGAGTTCGGCTTCTTCGTCCTCCTCCTCGCGGTCGCGGGCAACGAGACCACCCGCAACGCCATCAGCCACGGCATGCACGCCTTCCTGACCCACCCCGACCAGTGGGAGCTCTACAAGGCGACCCGGCCGTCCACCGCCGCGGAGGAGATCGTGCGCTGGGCCACCCCGGTGGTGTCCTTCCAGCGCACCGCCACCCAGGACACCGAACTCGGCGGCCAGAAGATCAAGGCGGGCGACCGGGTGGGGATGTTCTACTCCTCCGCCAACCACGACCCCGAGGTCTTCGAGAACCCGGACGCCTTCGACATCACCCGCGACCCGAACCCCCACCTGGGCTTCGGCGGCGGCGGCCCGCACTTCTGCCTCGGCAAGTCCCTCGCGGTGATGGAGATCGACCTGATCTTCAACGCACTGGCCGACGCCCTGCCGGACCTCCGCCTGACGGGCGAGGACCCGCGCCGCCTGCGCGCGGCCTGGCTCAACGGCATCAAGGAACTCCGGGTCACCCACGGCTGACCCGGCCCCAGGACGGCAGGGGCCCCCTCCACCCACGCCCCGGCCCCTGCCGCCCCCTGGCCCACCTCCCCTTCCCCTCCTCACCGACCAATCCAGCCCCAGCACCGACTCCAGCCTCGCCGGCCAATCCAGCCCCGCCGGCGTTTGAGGCGCGGGGGCTCGGGGGCAGCGCCCCCAATCCAGCCTCGCCGGCGTTTGAGGCGCGGGGTCCGGGGCGGAGCCCCGATCTTTGAGCCCGGCCGAGGCACAGGCGGCACGGACCCACGCCCATCCGAGTGGCGGCCAGGCCCGAACCGGGCGATCCTGACAGACAGCGGCGATCCAGCCGAAGGGGCGCCGGGGCCACACGTGCCCCGGCGCCCCTTCGGCCCGAACACCCCCGCCGAGCCCCAGTGGCCAACGCCCAGGCGGGGTCGGTCCCCCAGTGCCAGACTGAGGACATGGCCCTGCTCAGCCAGTCCTTCCGGGGGCGGCTCGTGCGCCCCGGAGACCCCTCGTACGACGAGGCCCGGCGGGTGTGGAACGGCTCCGTCGACCGCTCCCCCGCCCTCATCGCCCAGTGCACGGGCGCCGCCGACGTCATCGACGCGGTGCGCTTCGCGGCCGGCTCCGGCCTCCCGCTCGCCGTCCGCTCCGGCGGCCACAGCTTCCCCGGGCAGTCGGTGTGCGACGACGGCATCGTCATCGACCTCTCGCCGATGCGCGGGATCCGGGTGGACCCGCAGGCCCGTACGGTCCGTGCGCAGGCGGGGGTGCTGCTGGGCGAGCTGGACCGGGAGACGCAGGCGTTCGGGCTGGCCGTCCCGGCCGGGATCGTCACGCACACCGGCCTGGCGGGGCTCACCCTCGGCGGCGGCATCGGCTGGCTGATGCGCAAGTACGGGCTGACCATCGACCAGCTGCTCTCCGTGGACCTGGTGACCGCCGACGGAACGTTCCTGAAGGCGAGCGCGGACGAGAACCCGGATCTCTTCTGGGGCGTGCGCGGCGGCGGCGGGAACTTCGGCATCGTCACGGAGTTCGAGTTCCGCCTCAATCCGCTGGGGCCGGTGGTGCTGGCCGGGCCCGTCGTGTGGCCGATGGCCGAGTCGGCGCGGCTGATGCGCTTCTACCGCGAGTGGATCACCGACGTGCCGGACGAGCTGACCACGGCGATCGTCCACCGCAAGGCGCCCGCCGTCGACTACGTGCCGGCCGAGCTGCAGGGGCAGCCGGTGGTGATGGTGGTCTGCTGCTACGCGGGGCCCGTCGAGGAGGGGCAGGAGGTACTGCGGCCGCTGCGCGAGTCCGGGTCGCCGCCCGTGCTGGACCTGTGCGCGCCCAAGCCGTTCACCGAGCACCAGGCGATGTTCGACCCGTCCTTCCCGCACGGCCGCTGGTACTACTTCAAGTCCTGCGACGTCGACCGGCTCACCGACGAGGTCATCGACCGTACGGCCGAGCACGCGGCCCGGATCGTCTCGCCGCTCACCGCCTTCCCGATCTTCCAGCTCGGCGGGGCCATCGCCCGCGTCGGGGAGGACGAGACGGCCTTCGGTGGGCGCGGCGCCGGGCACACCTTCAACATCAACGGGACGACGGAGGGCGCCGAAGGCTTCGAGGCCGAGCGGACGTGGGCGCGCGGCCTGTGGTCGGCGCTCGCCCCCCACCAGACCGGGGTCTACCCGAACTTCCTGATGGAGGAGGGCGAGGAGCGCGTGGAGCAGGCGTACGGGGCGGAGAAGTACCGGCGCCTGCGCGAACTGAAGCGACGCTACGACCCCGGCAACCTCTTCCGCCTCAACCAGAACATCCCGCCGGCACCCTGAGGGTGCCGACGGGATCTGCCTGCAAGGACCGCCTAGGAACTGCGCGCCCCAGCCCGTACCGGCTGCTCCTCGTCGCTCCGGCGCTGCCCCGGAAGGCTCACCTGCAGCCGCCGCGGCCCGGACAGCACGTACACGAGCCCGAAGCCGGCGGTCACGACGACCGCGCCGCCGGCCGCGTCGAGCACCCAGTGGTTGGCGGTGGCGACGATCGCGCACACGGTGATCAGCGGGTGCAGCGCCCCGAGCAGCTTCTGCCAGCCCTTCGGCGCCAGCACGACGATCACGATCCCGCACCACAGCGACCAGCCGAAGTGCAGCGAGGGCATCGCCGCGTACTGGTTGGAGATCGCGGTCATGGCCCCGTACGAGGGGTTGGCCAGGTCCTGCGGCCCGTGCACGGTGTCGATGAAGTCGAGGCCGGGCATCAGGCGCGGCGGGGCGAGCGGGTACAGCCAGAAGCCGACGAGCGCGAGGACGGTGGCCAGGCCCAGGGAGGCGCGGGCCCAGCGGTAGTCGCCGGGGCGCCGCCAGTACAGCACGCCCAGGATCGTCAGCGGGACCACGAAGTGGAAGGACGTGTAGTAGAAGTTGAAGAACGCCTCCAGCCAGGGCGTGTTCACGACCGCGTGGTTCACGGCGTGCTCGATGTCGATGCCCAGGGCCTTCTCGATGCCGTGGATCTGGCTGCCGTTGCCCTCGGCGAGGGTGCGGCTGGTGGGCGCGGCGGCCCGGATGTGCGAGTAGAGCGAGTATCCGACCCGTATCAGCAGCAGTTCCAGCAGCAGGTTCGGGCGGGACAGCACGCGCCGCCAGAACGGCAGCAGCGGCACCCGCTGCCAGCGGGCGGCGGCGGGCCGTCCGTAGGCGGTCGGTACGGGCTCGCGCCAGTACGGCGACGAGCGCGGCAGGAACGGCACCGCGCAGGCCGCGGCCAGCGCGGCGAGCAGCAGTACGTTGTCGCGTACGGGGGCCAGCGCGGCCAGGTTCGGCAGCAGCACGGAGCTCGGCAGGGTCAGCGCGAGGACCACGGCCACCGGCCACACGCGCCGGTCGGCGGCGTGCTTGCCCACCTTGCCTGCGACGGCGAGCAGCACCCACAGCAGCTGGTGGCGCCAGCCGGCCGGGGCCACGGCGACGGCCACGCAGCCGGTGACGGCGACGGCGAGCAGCACCTGGCCGTCGCGGGCGTAGCGGACCGCGCGGCGCAGGCCGAACCAGACGACGGCGCCCGCGAGGGCGGCGTAGAGCAGGATCTCGGCGGGGCCGCTGAGGCCCAGGCGCAGCAGCGCGCCGTGCAGGGACTGGTTGGAGAGGCTGTCGGGGGCCCCGCCGAGTCCGGTGCCGGCCAGGTGCTGGGCCCAGTACGTCCACGAGTCGCGCGGCATGGCCGCCCAGGACAGCGCGGTGGCTCCGGCGAAGGTCACGGCGGCGGTCCGTGCGGCGGGGCGGCGCCCGGTCAGCCACAGCAGCGGGGCGAACAGCAGCAGGGCCGGCTGGAGCGCGGCCGCGAGGCCGACGAGGAAGCCCGCGGGCCGGTCGCCGGGCACGCGGAAGACGGCCAGCAGCACCAGCAGCACGGGCAGGACGGCGGTCTGGCCCGGTGAGGCGGCCTCGCGGACGGGCAGCGAGACCATCATCAGGGCCGTCAGCACGGGCGCGGCGAGCAGCGCGGTGCGCCGCGGTACGGGATCGGGCAGGCCGCGCGCGGCGACGAGCCCGATGGCGGCGACGAACAGCAGCGTCACGCAGGTCCAGGCCACCTCCAGGGACGGGGCGGCGAGGCCGACGAGCGGCTTCAGGACCAGCCCTGCGAAGGGGGTGCCGGCGAACTGGCCGGAGTCGTAGAGCGAGCCGGGGAGGGCGGCGGGAAGGTGCAGGCCGCTCAGCCACTCGCCGGGTGGCACCCGCAGTACCGCGGCCGCCTGTCTGACGGCGAGGGCGCCCGCGAGCGCCCACAGCAGGAGGCGTGCCGCCCCGAGCCTGCCGTTATCGCCTATGACCCCGGCATGTCCGTTCGCACCGCTGTGCTCTGCCGCGTTAGCCACGCCTCGCCGGCCTCCCGCCCTGTTGACCGCAACCCTGACTTCGCCTGGCTGCCGCGCTCCATTACCCGCACGACGATATCTCCCGCGGGATCCCTAGGATGGCTCCCATGAGCATCGTGAAGATCAACGCACTGACGGTCCCCGCCGAACAGCGGGAAGTTCTGGAGCGGCGCTTCGCCTCTCGGGCCGGGGCGGTGGAGGGTTCGGACGGGTTCGAATGGTTCGAGCTGCTGCGTCCGGTGGAGGGCACCGACCAGTACCTCGTCTACACGCGCTGGCGTTCGGAGGAGGACTTCCAGGCGTGGATGGAGGGGCCGATGAAGGCCGCTCACCAGGGCGGCGGCGCGGGCGGTGCGGGCGGCGAGGGCGGCGGCGAGCGGCCGAAGCCGGCGGCTTCGGCGTCGACGGTGTGGTCGTTCGAGGTCGTGCAGCAGGCCGCGCCGAAGAAGGCCTGACGCGGCTGGGGCGCGGGGCCCCGGCCCCGCGCCCCGCCCCGGTCGAGGGCTCGCCGGGTGCGCCGGCTCCGGAAGGCGTCTTCGGGTGCGTCAGCCCCAGAAGGCGTCTTCCTCGTCGATGTCCGCGGTGCACTGGTCGATGTCGGTGATCTTGTGGCCGACGATCGTGAAGAAGAGCCCTTCGCGGATCTCGATGCCGCGGTCGCCTCGGTCACCGCGCGCCGTGTGGAAACTCATCACGTGACCCCGCCCGTCCGCCAGGACCGACTCCAGGTGGACCTGGAAGGTGCCCTTCGTCTCCTCACCGAGCCGGCGGTAGAAGTCGAGGACGTTCTCCCGCCCCTTGTGGTGCCCGGACATGGGGTGGCTGCCGGGCACGTGGTGGATGACATCGGCCGTCAGCAGCGTGCTCAGCGTCTCCAGGTCGCCCTTGCCGAAGGCCTCGTAGCCGCGGCGGACCAGGGCACAGTCGGGATGCTCTGACATGGCGTTTCACACCCTCCGGGTACGCGGGATTTGTCCTTTTTCCTATCATCGGCCCGGCGTTGTGGATATTCCACGCGGCAGATCCGCCGCGAACTCCACAATGACCCCATGAACACGTACAGCAACCAGCTCGGCGAGCACGTCGACGACCACCGCCCGGCCACCGCGTCATGGACGGTGGCCCCCGAACCGGTCACCTCCCGCGACGCCACCCTCCTGCGCCGCGCCTATTACGCCGAGGTCGCCGGCCGGTACTGGAAACGTCAGGTCACGCAGGCCGAGATCGACCAGGGACTGCTGGACTTCCCGGACGACGACCTGGTCCCGCCGACGGGCGCGTTCGTCGTGGGGCGGCGCGGCGGCGAGCCGCTGGCGTGCGGCGGCCTGCGCCTGCTCGACCCGGTCACCGCCGAGCTCACCAAGGTGTACGTCGACCGGCGCGCCCGCGGTACCGGCGGCGGGGCGGCGCTGCTCGAGGCCCTGGAGGCGCAGGGCCGCGGGCTGGGCGCCGAGCGGGTCCGGCTGGACACCCGGACGGATCTCGTCGAAGCCCGCGCGTTGTACGCGCGCCACGGGTACCGCGAGATACCCGCGTACAGCTCGGGCCCGTATGCACAGCACTGGTTCGAGAAGCGCCTGGCTTGACCCCGCCCCGGGGACCCCGCCCGGGCCGCCCGGCACCCGCTAGTGCGCGGCGTGGTCCCGTCGCGGCGCCGCGTCGTAGGGCTCCTCCGCGTCGGATCCGCACAGCTCCGCGTTGATCTCCTGGACCAGCTTGACCAGGTCGGTCGGGCGGTCCGGGCCCCACCAGTCGCCGAGCAGTTCGGCGAGGGACTCCTGCCGGGCTTCTGCGAGCCGCGCGGCGGTCTCGCGTCCCCGGTCGGTCAGGACCAGCGCCAGCCCGTCCCGGGTGGCGAGGCCGCGCTCCTCGACCTGGCGGGCGGCGTCCGTGACGACCTTCAGCGGCACGCTGGCGCGCTCGGCGAGGAGGGCCGGCTCGCTGGCGCCGTACTTGTTGATCCGCAGCAGCAGCCAGCTGGCGGCGGGCAGCAGGTCGTAGCCCGCCTTCTCGGTGATCTTCTCGTAGACGTGGCGGCGGCCCTCGCGGGTGCCGAGGACCGACAGTGCGCGGGCGACCTCGTCGCGGGAGGAGCGGTGGACCGGGTTGGAGGCCAGGGTCTCGGTCACGTCGGGTGCGGTGACGGAGGTGCGGAGCTTGTCCTCCTTCAGGAACCAGGCGATCACGAAGGCGACCAGGACGATCGGCACGGCGTAGAGGAAGACGTCCGTGATGGCGGTGGCGTAGGCGTCGAGCACACGGGGACGGAGATCGGCCGGGAGCGCGGCGATGGCCCGCGGGTCGGCCTCCAGCTGCGCGACGCTGGCCCCGGCCGGCAGCTGGACACCGGCGAGGGAGGCGGCGAGCTTGTCGTCGAGCCCGTTGGTGAAGACCGTGCCGAAGATCGCGACGCCGAAGGAGGCTCCGATGGAGCGGAAGAAGGTGGCACCGGAGGTGGCGACGCCGAGGTCGGCGTAGCTGACGGCGTTCTGCACGACCAGGACGAGTACCTGCATGACCAGGCCGAGACCGGCGCCGAAGACGAAGAAGTAGATGCTCATCTCCCAGGTGGAGCTGGTGCGGTGCAGCTGGTGCAGGAGGAGCAGGCCGATGGCGGTGACGCCGGTGCCGGCGATCGGGAAGACCTTCCAGCGGCCGGTGCGGCTGACGATCTGGCCGGAGACGGTGGAGGAGATCAGCATGCCGATCACCATCGGCAGCATGTGGACGCCCGACATGGTCGGTGAGACGCCCTGGACGACCTGGAGGAAGGTCGGCAGGTAGACCATCGCGCCGAACATCGCGAAGCCGACGACGAAGCTGATCGCCGAGCAGAGGGTGAAGGTGCGGATCCGGAACAGCCCCAGCGGCAGGACGGGTTCTGCGGCCTTGCGTTCCACGAGGAGGAAAGCGGCGAGCAGTGCGGCGCCGAGGACGGCGAGGCCGATGATCCGGGCCGAGCCCCAGCCCCAGGTGCCGCCGAGGGAGGCGATGAGGACGAGGCAGGTGGCGACGCAGGCGATGAGGAAGGTGCCGAGGTAGTCGATGGTGTGCTTGGACGGGCGTGCCGGGATGTGCAGGGCCGCGGCGATGACGACGAGCGCGACGAGACCGATGGGGAGGTTGATGTAGAAGACCCAGCGCCAGGACAGGTGGTCGACGAAGAGACCGCCCAGCAGCGGGCCCAGCACGCTGGTCGCGCCGAAGACAGCGCCGAAGAGGCCCTGGTACTTGCCGCGTTCCCGGGGCGGGACGATGTCGCCGACGATCGCCATCGACAGCACGATCAGTCCGCCGCCGCCCAGGCCCTGGAGGGCGCGGAAGCCGATGAGCTGGGGCATGTCCTGGGCGAGCCCGCACAGTGCCGACCCGATCAGGAAGATGACGATGGCGTACTGGAAGAGCTTCTTGCGTCCGTACTGGTCGCCGAGTTTGCCCCAGAGGGGGGTGGCCGCGGTGGAGGCGAGCATGTAGGCGGTGACGACCCAGGCCAGGTGCGCCATGCCGCCGAGATCGCTGACGATGGTCGGCAGGGCGGTGGAGACGATGGTCTGGTCGAGTGCGGCGATCAGCAGGCCCAGCAGCAGGGCGCCGATGGAGACGAGGACCTCGCGGGAGGCGTGTTCGGTGGCGGGGCCGGACTTGTGCGGGCCGGAACCGGGGTCCACGGCATCCGCGGTCACATCCTGAGCCATCGATACCTCCTCAGGCCAGATCAACATCTCCATACTGAGCGGTGTGTCCGGTTATGGCCTCTCGGGCCGGTTGGGAGGGCCCCGGCGGGTCTGCATAATCGCAGGCAACGGCCAGGGAGGGAGTCCAGTGAGCGGTGAGCACTGTCCAGATTGCGGCGCTGTCGGCGTCGGCTGCGGGTGTGCGCCGGGTGTGGGTTTCAACCCCTTGCGCATCCGTCCGTACGTGACGCTGTCCGACCCGGGCGAGCAGGACACCGAGGTGTCCCCGCCCCCGGTGTCGGGCGTGGTCACCCCGCACCCGCACCCGGCACCGGTGCCGGCGCAGGAGCAGGAGCAGGACGACACCCCGGCGTACGGGATACCCGTGACGCCGGCAGCCGGACCGTGGCAGGAAGGGCCGCCGGGGCACGCCCCGCACCCGGCCGAGACGGTCCAGCTCCGGGCGATCCCGGAACCGGACCACACATACGGAGGCGGCGGAGGGGGTGGGGGCGGGGGCGGGGGCCCGGAGAAGCGAACCGGCTCCGGTTCACGCCGGCCGCTGGCGGTGCTGATCGGCGCCGCGGCGGTGGTCGCCCTCGGTGGGACGGCCATGGCGGTGTGGGTGCTGCCGAGCTCCGCGGGGAGCGATGCCGCCCTGGTGGACGCGAAGGCGCCGGCCCCCGCGGCGAGCGCCGCCCTGCCCGCGCCGTCCTCGTCCCCGACCCGGACCCCGGCCAGCCCGTCCGCCTCGGCCTCCCCGTCGCCGAGCGCGTCAAAGTCGACTTCGCCGTCCCCGTCACCGAGCGCGTCCCGGTCGTCCGCGCCGCCGTCCGCGAGCCCGTCGCCCAGCGCGAGCCGCTCGTCGGCCCCGCCGGCCTCACAGGCCCCGATCCTGCGGCTCGGGGACTCGGGTCCGGAGGTGGAGAAGCTGCAGCGTCTGCTGTCGGCGCAGGGTCTGTACCGGGGCAAGATCAGCGGGAGGTTCGACTGGAGGGTGGAGGACGCGCTGTCGCAGTTCCAGTACGACCGCGGCATCGACGACCAGGAGTGGGGCGTCTACGGGCCCGTGACCCGCAAGGCGCTGGAGGGATAGGGGTCACACATCGGCCGGTGGCGCGGACCACCCTTTGTTTTGTATCGTGTAGGAACAAAGTGGTTCCGTCCTCATTCCCTGACCGGTGGACGGAACCACTTGTTCTCTTTTCCCGCCCCGTCTGGAGCCCCGCCGATGCCGGCCAGCACCACCACCGCACCCGTCGTCCTCACCGCCAAGGCCCTGCTCCTGGACATGGACGGCACGATCGTCAACTCCGACGCGGTGGTCGAGCGCTGCTGGCGGGACTGGGCGCTGTCCCACGGCCTGGACCCGCAGGAGGCCCTGAAGGTGGTGCACGGCCGCCAGGGCTACGCCACCATGGCCGTCCTCCTGCCGGACCGCCCGATGGAGGTCAACCACGCCGAGAACGCGGTGATGCTGGCCCGCGAGACCGCCGACACCGACGGCGTGGTCCCGGTCGCGGGCGCTCCGGCGTTCATGACGGCGATCGCCGCCCTGCCGCACGCCCTGGTCACCTCCGCGGACGCCGCCCTCGCAACGGCCCGGATGACGGCCGCCGCCCTCCCGATGCCCGCGGTACGGGTCACGGCCGAGTCCGTCCAGGCCAGCAAGCCCGACCCCGAGGGCTTCCTCAAGGGCGCGGCCGCACTGGGCGTGGACCCGGCCGACTGCATCGTCTTCGAGGACTCGGCCGCAGGCATAGCCGCCGGCCGCGCGGCGGGCATGCGCGTGATCGGCGTAGGCCCCCGCGCAGCCGCCCACGCCCCGACGACCCACGTCCCGGACCTGACGACCCTGGCCGTGACGACCACCCCGGACGGCGCGATCCAGATCACGGTGGCGGCGGGTTCGGAGGCCTGAGGGCGCGGGGCTCGGGGCTGGGCTTCGGGGTGGCGGGAGCCGGCGGGGCGGAATTGCTACCGGGGTGGCGTTGGAGTCCCGCCCCGAGCCCCAGCCCCGGTCGCGATTCCGCCCCTACTGTCCGACCCGCCCGTCGATGCGTTCCCGTAGGAAGTCCGCGTGGCCGTTGTGGCGGGCGTATTCCTCGATCATGTGGACCAGGACCTCGCGGATTCCATCGGCTCGTCGCCCGCGTCCCCCGCTCCCCCCGCCTCCCCCGTGACGTCCAGGCTGGGGGCCTGCGCGACGAGTTGTTCCGCGAAGGCGACCTCGGCCCGCCAGGTCGCCCATGCGTCCGCGACCACCGCCGGGTCGGCCACGGCGCCGGTGAACTCGCCCGCGGGGTCTTCCTCCGAGCGGTAGTGGCGGCGTACGTCCTGGCCCGCCATGACCTGCCGGAACCAGTGCTGCTCGACCCCCGCGAGGTGGCGTACGAGACCCAGGAGGGACAGGTTGGACGGTTCCACCGAGCGCCTCGCGAGGGCCTCCGCGTCGAGCCCGCGCACTTGAGCTCCAGCGTCAGCCGCTGGTCGCGCAGGTAGCCGGCGAGTACGGCGCGTTCGCCCTGGAACCCCCCGTCGGTCCGGGTGTCCTCGTCGGGGTGGACGAACATGTTGGACCAGCCGAACTGCCGGTCCGACGCCGGTACGGATACGGATACGGGCTGGGGCGCCGGATGGGTGGAGGGGCCCGTGGGGGCGGTGGTGTCGGTCACGTGCGGCCCGCAACGGAATATCCCCCGCCACCTGCGGCTCGACCCGTGCCGCTCGACCTCACCCTTCCTCACCCACCCGGCCACCCGGCGGCCCGCCCGTCAGCCCGCGATCGCCTCGTACAGCGAGAACACGGCCAGCGCCGCCATCACCGCGGCCGCGATCTTGGTGATCAGTCGCAGCGGTACGTACTTCATCAGGGTGCGCCCGCCCAGGATGCCGATGCCCGCGACCGCCCACAGGGCCAGCACGGCGCCGATGCCGACGGAGACGGGGTCGTCGTACCGGGCGGCGAGGTTCGCGGTCATGATCTGGGTCAGGTCACCGAACTCCGCCACCAGGATCAGCATGAAGCCGGCCCCCGAGACCTTCCAGAAGGACTGGTCGGCGGGCGGCTTGACCGCCTCCTCCCCGTCGTCCTTCTTCAGGAGCAGCATGGCCGCGCCCAGGAGGAAGAGGATGCCGACGACGGCCTGGACGAGGCGGTGCGGGAGCAGGGTGAGCACGCTGCCGGCGGCGATCGCGAGGGCGACGTGTACGGCGAAGGCGGCGGCGACGCCCGCGAAGACGTAGGAGGCGCGGTAGCGCGTGCCGAGCATCAGGCCGGCGAGGGCCGTCTTGTCGGGGAGTTCGGCAAGGAAGACGACGCCGAAGGCGATCGCCGTGATGCTGAAGCTGAACACGGGGGTGGAAACCTCAATCGGTCGGGCAGGACGCCATCGGTACCGAGAGACCTGGGGTGTTTCAGGGGTCGCTTCGGCTCGGCGGCGCCCTGGCGTGCGTGTGCGCGTACGAAACGCGTCCACGCGTGAACAGGACACTGCGGCCGAAGGTCTCGCTGGCCGACCGCTGTGCGCGGCCTGCCTCCGGGCGCCGGCTGGGGTGACCCAGCAGTATGTCGACGGTCCGGCGAAGAGCTACTCCCCTTCTGCTCCGAACAGACTACGCGACGCCCCCGGCGTGCCGGAATGGGCCTTTGGTCCCGCCCTGACCGCACTCCAAGCCTGTTCCGACCCCGTCCCGACCTTGTTCCGGCCCCGCTCCGGCTCCGCCCCAACCCCACTCCGGCTCGATTCCGACCGCACCCCGACCACACTCCGACCGCGCTCCGACTGTTCGGAATCTCAACTTCCATTTAAATCAGGGCCATTGCTCCACTTGATGTGACGTGCCCATGTCGCCAGGCTGTCACCTGGCGCCCATCCCTGCGACACCCGGCGCCGTCAGCATGGCCACGGCCCGCCGGGGCCGCACGGCCACACCCCCCGCACCCAGGGAGCCCCTCATGGCACTCATATCCAATGTCTACGCGCGTCGAATTGGCGTGCTCGCGTCAGCAGCCGCCCTCGCCGCACTCACCTCCCTCCTCAACGCCCCGGCCGCCCAGGCCGCCCCGCCCACCCCCATCAGCGCCTCGGCCGCCCGCGCGTACCTGGCCACGGTCACGCCGAAGACCGAAGGGTCCACCAGCGGCTACAGCCGCGACCTCTTCCCGCACTGGAGCACCGTCTCGGGTACCTGCAACACCCGCGAGACCGTCCTCAAGCGGGACGGTGTGAACGTCGTCCAGGACTCGTCCTGCGCCGCGGTGAGCGGAAGCTGGTACTCCGAGTACGACGGAGCCACCTGGACCGCCGCCGCCGACCTCGACATCGACCACGTCGTCCCGCTCGCCGAGGCCTGGCGTTCCGGCGCCAACTCCTGGACCAGCAGCAAGCGCCAGCAGTTCGCCAACGACCGCACCCGGCCGCAGCTCATCGCGGTCACCGACAACGTCAACCAGGCCAAGGGCGACCTCGACCCCGGCAAGTGGCTGCCCCCGCGCACGGCCTACCGTTGTACGTACGCACGGATGTGGGTCGACGTGAAGCAGTACTGGGGCCTGAGCATGGACTCGGGTGAGAAGACGGCCCTGGTCAACATCCTGAACGGCTGCTGACCCCGGTCGTCCGATCTTTCCCCCGCCAGGGGGAGGCGTCGCTCCCCCCTCCCGTCGTACCGTGATCGAAGGGGCTACGGAGGAGGGGGAGTTGCATGGCCGGACTGCGTCTGGGGCCACTGCTGCGCCACGTCGACTGGGACACGGGCGGATCGGCCACGATATGGGTCGAGGCGGACCGCCCGTGCACGGCCGAAGTGCGGTGCGCCGACGGGGCGGGCGGCAGTGTGCGCACCTTCCAGATAGCCGGCCACCACTACGCGCTGGTGCCGGTCACCGGCCTGACCCCGGGCACGACGACGGCGTACGAGGTGCTGCTCGACGGCCGCCGCGTGTGGCCGCTGCCCGAGAGCGGATTCCCGCCGAGCACGATCGCCGCTCCGGCGGTGGCGGGCCCCGGCCGGCCCGCGCCCGGGCTGCGCGTCACCTTCGGCTCCTGTCGGCAGGCCGCGCCGCCTGCCGGCCGGCACGGTCCGCACGGCGCAGACGCGCTCGACACGCTCGCGGCGCGGCTGGCGGCCGATCCGGAGGCGGTCCGCCCGGACGTCCTGCTGCTGCTCGGCGACCAGGTGTACGCCGATGCGCTGTCCAAGGAGACCCGGCAGTGGCTCGCGGCCCGGCGGGATCTGCGGGAGGCGCCCGGTGCCCAGGTCGCGGACTACGAGGAGTACACGCGGCTCTACTACGAGTCGTGGCTCGATCCGGAGATCCGTTGGCTCCTGTCGACCGTGCCGAGCCTGCACATATTCGACGACCACGACGTGATCGACGACTGGAACACGAGCGCGGCGTGGCTGGCGGAGATGCGGGCGACGCCGTGGTGGCGGGAGCGCGTCCTCAGCGGGCTGATGTCGTACTGGGTGTACCAGCATCTGGGCAATCTCTCGCCGTCCGAGCTGGCCGCCGACGAGCTGTACGGGGCGGTCCGGGACACCCCCGACGGTACGGACGCGCTACGGGCCTTCGCGTCCGCGGCGGATGCCGATCCGGGCACGGTGCGCTGGAGCTATCGCCGCGACTTCGGCCGGACCCGGCTGCTGATGGTGGACACCCGGGCCGCGCGGGTGCTGGCCGAGGACGGGCGGGCGATGCTCGATCCGGCGGAGCAGCAGTGGCTCCGGGAGAACGCCCTCGCCGGGCACGGGGGTTACGACCACCTGCTGATCGGGTCCTCGCTGCCCTGGCTGATGCCGCCGTTGATCCACGATGCCGAGACGTGGAATGCCGCGCTGTGCCGTGGGGACCGGGGGCCGCGGTGGGCGCGGATCGGGGAGGATCTGCGCCGGCGCAGCGATCTGGAGCACTGGGCGGCGTTCCCGGCCTCGTTCGCGGCGCTGACCGATCTGATCGAGGAGGTGGGCACGGGGCCGCGGGCCCCGGCGACGGTGTGCGTGCTGTCGGGGGACGTGCATCACGCGTATGTGGCCGAGCCTCGAATACCGAGTACGGCGCGGGTGTTCCAGCTGACGTGCTCGCCGGTTCACAATTCCATCCACACCGCGGTGAAGTGGGGATTCCGGCTGGGCTGGTCCCGGACGGGCCGGTGGCTGGGGCGCGGCTTCTCGCTGCACGGGCGGACGGGGCGGCCGCCGCTGAACTGGCGGCGTACGGGTGGGCCGTGGTTCGGGAACCAGCTGATGACGCTGGCGCTGTCGGGGCGGTCGGCGCGGCTTCGGCTGGACCAGGCGCGGAAGAAGCGCGAGGGGGCCCGGCTGGTGACGGTGCTGGACCGGGACCTCACCGCGACGGAGTAGGGGACCGGCGGAGTAGGCGACCGACGGAGTAAGGCACCAGCCGGGTAAGGGCTTCGGCTGGCCGGGGCCGCAGAGGTGGCGGAGTAGCGGGATCCGGCGGGTTCGGTGGGTTTCGGGCGGTTTCGGTCGGCGGAGGCGGCTCGGGCAGCGGGCCGCGATGGCGGTGGAGTTGACGCGGCGGCGGTGCGGCAACCGCCCCGGGCACCCGGGTTACGGGCGCCGGGCGTACGCTGTATGGCTGTCAGCCGCTCCTGCCGCTCCCCCGCGACGTCGCGGCGCTTCATGCCGCAGCACGTCAATCGGACTGGGGAGTCCCGCTTTGTTTGAGACGCTGGGGTCGCTGACCGCGAGCCCATGGATCTACGCCCTGGTGGCGGTGTCCGTCGTGCTCGACGTCTTCCTTCCGGTACTGCCGAGCGGGGTCCTGGTGATCACCGCCGCCGCGGCCGCCGCTGCCGCCGGTGCGGCAGGACCGGTACCGGTGCCCGCGCAGGTGCCGGACATCCTGCTCCTGCTGGTCATCGCCACGACGGCGTCGGTGCTGGGTGACATGGCCGCGTACCGGCTGGGCCGGCGCGGCGGAGCCCGGCTGGACCGGGCCATCGCCCGCTCCCGCCGGCTGACCCGGGCCCATGAGCGCCTCGGCACGGCTCTGGCACGCGGCGGTGGCGCCCTCGTGGTGATCGCCCGGTTCGCCCCGGCCGGGCGCTCGGTGGTGTCCCTGGGCGCGGGCAAGACGCAGCGCAAGGTGGCCGAGTTCCTGCCCTGGTCGGTCCTGGCGGGCATGGCATGGGCCGGCTACAGCGTCGCCCTCGGCTACTTCGGCACCCAGTGGCTGGGCACCCAATGGCTCGGCACCGCAGTCTCGCTCGTCGCCCTCTTCGCGGCGGGCGCCCTGGCGGCCTTCCTCGTCCGCCGCCCGACCGCGACGACGGTGCCCGCGGCGTAGGCACTCTCCTCAGCCTCGGACGCCCGCGGGCGAAGGTCCCGGGCGGACATCGACCGCGGACTTCCACGGGCGGACGTCCACGGGCACGACTGCCGCTGGCAAGGCACCGTGTGCGGGAAGTCCGTGGCCCCCTCCCCCGGGCGGAGCAGTGGCTCACCCGTTCACCCGGCCCCGATCGCCGCCCCCGGCCCGGGCTCCTAGCGTCCACAGCACGGTGCGCAACCGAATCCGCGTCACATCCGTGCCCTGGCCGCGCCGTTTCGAGGAGCCGAGGAGTTCTCTCCATGCCCGCCAAGCCGCCTGCCACGTCACCCGTCACATCCCGACGTCTGATGACCGTCGCGGCCGCGACCCTCATCGTCGCCGCCACCGCTCCCGTCACGCTCGCGTACGCCGCCCCCTCCGCCGGTGTCTCCCCCACCAACGTCGCCCCCGGCGCCCGGGTCGCCCTCAATATCGAAGGCTGCGGGACCAAGACCGGCCGCGCCACGTCGACCGCCTTCGGGGAGGTACGGCTGACCCCCGGCAATCTGGAGGCCGCCAACCTCTTCGGCAGCGCCACCGTCTTCCGCGACGCCAACCCGGGCACGCACCGCGTCACCTTCGAGTGCGGCGGCCCGGGCGGCGAGCGCGTCACCGTATCGCTGCAGGTCACCGCGGGCGCGGCACGCGGCGGTACGGGCGGCAGCATCGGCTCGATGAGCCCGGGGCAGATCGCCGTCGGCGGCGCCCTCGCCATGGGCGCGCTCGGCGCCGGGGTCTGGGTGCTGCGCCGCCGCGCCGCGGGGACCGGGGCCGCGTAGACGGCGTAGGCCGGGTCCGGGGCGGTCCTGGTCGGGGCCGGGTCGGGCCCTGGTTACGCCGGGGCGGCCTGTCCCCGTACGTGCACCCCGTCGAGCAGCGCCGCGGTGGCCTCGGCGACGGCGTCCACGGCCGCCTCGAACACCTCGCGGTTGTGCGCGGCCGGCACCCGGAACCCGGACACCTTCCGTACGTACTGCAGGGCGGCGGCGCGGATCTCCTCCTCGGTGGCCTTCTCGGGGATGGCGGGCGGGCGCAGGGTCTTAATGGAACGGCACATACCCCTACTATCCCGCTGCCGACGCAGCTCGACCCCGCCCGATTTCGTGATTCGCGTCGCCGTCGGGGTGGAGCTGATGCGGAGGTCTCGGCCCGAATCTAGACTGACGAAGTCATGAAAAGTCACCAATTGAGGGAGACTCGCACCATGGCCAAACGAGGCAACAAGCGTCGGGCCCGCAAGAAGAAGAAGGCCAATCACGGCAAGCGCCCCAACGCCTGATCCGCCCCATCGAAAGACCCCCGACCACCACTGGCCGGGGGTCTTCGCATGCACGGGACCGGCGCCCCTCCGCCGCCCGCCACGGGCTCTTCACGTACTCCCGCACACGGATGGCCGAGCCGGCACCCGACCACTTCCGTGGTCACCGGGACCACCCCCCGGGCCGCCTCCACGCCGTGGCCCCTGTCAAGTCCCGAGATTCGGTGGCATGACGTGCCAGGTGCACAGCGGGCTTACTGGAATCTCCCAGCCCGACCTTTCCCACAGAAGGAGAACTCTTATGATCCGCACTTCCCGAAAGCAGCGTCTCACCATGCTGGCCGTTTCGGCCGCGCTCGTCGGAGGAGGCGCGCTGCTGCCCACCAGCGCATTCGCCGCCACGACGACGCACACCAGCGAGGCGACCAGCGTCGCGGCCAGTCACTTCGACCACGCCAAGGGTGACCGCGGCGGCCAGGGCAAGAAGAACAAAAAGAGCGGCAAAAAGAGGAACAGGGGCAACAGGATCCGTGACGTCGAGAACATGCCGGGCTGCAAGTTCTTCAAGAACAAGGTGTACTGCGAGCACAAGCCGGAGCCCAACCCGGCGCCGGCGCCGGCTCCGGGTACGGACACCCCGCCGCCCCCGGGCACCGGCACTCCTCCCGGCACGGGCAAGGACACCCCGCCGCCCCCCGGTAAGGACACGCCGCCGCCTCCGGGCAAGGACACCCCGCCGCCGCCCCCGGGCACGGACATGCCGCCGCCCCCCGGCACCGGCACTCCGCCCGGCACGGGCACGGACACGCCGCCGCCCCCGGGCAAGGACACCCCGCCGCCGCCCCCGGGCACGGACATGCCGCCGCCCCCCGGCACGGACACTCCCCCGGCACCGGACGAGGGTGGGCACTAGTGCCGGATGCCACGGCCGACAACTGAAGTCATTCGAGAAGGCCCCCGACCGAAAGCGGTCGGGGGCCTTTTCGCTTGCCGGGCGGGATGCCGAAGGCGGAGGTCACGCCGCCGCCGGCCCAGCCCACCTCCTCTGCGGCTTGGCAGCGTTCTTCTCCTCCTCCCGCCGTCCTCGCCTGGTCCATTTGCCTTGGTGCCGCCAGCACCGGGACGTGCCCTTCAACGTCAGGTTGGAACAGCGCTTTCCGCCCTCGACGGGCCACCCGCACTTCCCCTGCTTCCATTCGGTCAAGAGAACCCCCAACAGTCGCCGCTCGTCCGCTCGCCTGCTCGTCTACTCGTCTACTCGTCCGCTCAGACACCCAGGATGGGCGGCTCTGGAGCGGACGCGGAGAGCGCACGCTCGGCGCCCTGCGGCAGCTCCGGGGCAAGGCATCGCGACGGCTTCGCCCAACCACCTCCCACAGGCCTGTCCAGCCACCCCCGGACATCCATTGACCTGCGATGACACCCCACCAGTGGACGTGCAGCACGGCGCATCCGTCAGTGCTCCCGGCGTGGCGGACATGACGAGAGCCCCCCACCGCAATCGGTGGGGGGCTCTCACGGATGGGCTAGGACGCTTCCTGAGCCTCGGCGACGTGGTTCCTCACCCGCCGCCCGCCGGCTCCATCGCTCCTGCCACGGGCTCGCGCCCTCCCATGTCCAGCCGGAACGGCGGGTACTCGTCGGTCATGAGGGACGCGTAGACAAGCACCCGCAGCATCCAGCGCATCAGGCCCATGAGCAAGTCGAACAGACCCCTCGGATAGCTCCCGGTGCACGTCAGGATGACCACCGCGACCATGGTGAGCAGACCGATGAGGCCGGAGGAGAACGGACTGTAGTCGTCGAGGTACTGGTACGCCCTCCAGCCGCTGGTGACCATCAGCGTGATCACCAGCAGCTGCGGGATGACCAGCAGCCACTTGATCAGGACCAGGCCGCGGGACAGCTGCTCGGGATAGGTCATGTCGACGCGGATCGGGTAGTCGGTCACGTCCTTGAGGGTGAACGGCGGATATTTGTCGGTGCCCATCACCGCTGAGCAGTAGTAGTTGACCCGCGTAGTCCAACGTATGACGCCGACGTTGAAATCGAAGAGTCGCCGCGGGTAGCTGCCGGTGATGAGGATGCTGAAGAACGCGACGACGCTCAGCAACAGGAACGCGAGCTGCAGGAAGAACAGAACGACGTAGTGCGGAATGGCGAGGATCCATTTCACCAGCCACTTCCATCGGGTGAGCCGGGGATCCAGCGTTGCTTCGACACAGAGGGGATGGGCGGGAGCGGGAAACATGGCTGCCACGTCCTTTCGCGCAGGGGAATGGGAAAGGTGTCCCGCACATCGCACCGCCAGGGCCGTCCCGGACGGCGCACGCGGGCCACCACTGGCTCTGCACGAGCCGTATCGCCATTAGGCCCCTGCGACCGAAGCAGGTCATGACCCGAACTTCCGTGGCAGGAAATCACGTGACTTGACGACCGAACCGACCCGTGCCACCGCGACCGACCACGACCACCCACGCGAGCCCGGCCGGACGCGGACACGAGAGACCCCCGCCGTGATCGGCGGGGGTGCGAGGAGCCGCGGACTTCAACTCCGCGCCCAGCTCCGCTACAGCAGCCGGGCGCCCTCACTCATCGTCGCAGCGCTCCAAGACCAGGGCCACGGACCCGTCCTCCAGACCGTTGCCGTCTTCGAGGTGCAGGTGACTCCCATCGGGAACACCGTCCCCGGCAAGCACGAGCAGATGCCCTGCGAGCGTCCTGAGACCGGCCGCATTCGCCTCGATCACGACCTCTCCCCCGAGGTCCCGCACCTCGATCCGCGCGTCCGCCTCCCACGTGAAGACGTGCGCGACCCCATCGATCACGGCCGTCACTTGGGTGCTCTCGACGGGTGCACTGCCGGCTCCAGAGGT
Organism: Streptomyces sp. NBC_00207; assembly: GCF_045160965.1. Classification (NCBI taxonomy): domain Bacteria; kingdom Bacillati; phylum Actinomycetota; class Actinomycetes; order Kitasatosporales; family Streptomycetaceae; genus Streptomyces; species Streptomyces sp. NBC_00207. The sequence goes on from NZ_CP130715.1 coordinate 3,408,130, forward strand.
CATGGAGACCATGATGCCGTCGCCACTGCGCACGGCTCCGGCGTCCCCGTACGTCTCGCACGTTCCTGCAGCCTGTCAGTGCCCCCTCCTAGAGTCACGCGCATGGCGACATTCAGATCCGGCTTCACGCTCCGGCAGATGGTCCAAGCGGCAGCAGAGCTCACCGAGGACGGGCGCGTGCGTGAGCGCATCGACGCGGTGCTGAGCATCATGGGCGGACTCGGCGGGACATACGGCAAGGGGAGGCCCTTGGTGGACGCCTTGGAAGACACGGCCCAAGAAGCGGTCTTATGCGGGGATTTCGAGCTTGCTCAGCGCTTTCAGCGCTTCGCCGCCTATGCCGGAGGCGACTTGTTCCTCGAAATCCTGGAGCACTACTACGACGACGAAGCGCGGCAGCGCAGCGAGGAGTTCATGCGGAGGATGACCGCCATGGGGGCCGACCGGGCTGTCGCCGCCTTGGAAGTCCTGTGCCGCGAAAACCCTGATGCGACCGCCGCCGACGCCCGTGACCTGTTCCGTGGCATCGCCCAGTCGTCCGACTACGTGGGCCTCGGGACCGGCGAGGGCGGGATCCGCCTCTCCACCCGGGAGGTACGGCGCCTCCAGGTGTACGGGCACATGGAAATGGTCCTGCGGGACTTGCCCCGGCCCGCCTCCGTCGAAGCCGCGCGGATGATGAGCGACGTCCTGGAGGACGTGGACGCCGGGCTGTTGGCCCAGATGCTCGAACTTCGGGCCAGACGAGAGGGCCTCGCTGCCCTGCGTACCGCAGTCGAGGACCCGGACAGCTCCGAGAGCGCCCTCCATGCGTGTCTGAAGAACCAGGAGTGGATGTTCGGCGGGGCCTACGTCGCAGAGCTGGCCCGCCGCCAGTACACCCCGGACACCATCCTCGACATCCCGTTGCTCCGCGGTGACGGGTCCCTGCACGTGGTGGAACTCAAGCGCGCCAACATCAAGGACCTGGTCATCCGGCGAAGTGGCCACCTCATGCTGGGCGCCCCGGCGCATCACGCCGTATCCCAAGCGCAGAACTACCTCCGGGCCATGGACGAGAACCGCCACGGCATCCTGGCCGACCACGGCGTCGACACCCGCCGCGCCTCGGCAACGGTCGTGATCGGGCATCCGCGGTACGTGACCGGGACCGTCACAGCCCAGGACATCGCGGAGACGCTGCGGACCTACAACACCCATGCGGCGCGCATAGAAGTGATCACTTACGAGACCCTGCTGGAGTCGGCCTCCCGGATGCTGGCCCTCTCGTCGGCACAACAGGACTCCGCCGCGGACGAGGAGCCCGCCGCATGAACGACGCCCGGCCTGCCATCGAACCGCTGCTGGCCCGTCTGTGCGGTGGCGAGATCGCCGACAAGGACTACGTCGGCTACTTCATGAACGAGTTCGGAGAGGAACTCGTCTTCGCTCAGCGCCGGGGCGAGAAGAGCGCCCGGCTCTGGCACAGCGACGCGGACTGGGACATGTTCCGAGTCGGCGACCACTCGATACGGGTCGACGGGGAACCGAACGGGGTGATCACCGTCGCCGGCCTGATCATCCACCGCGCCGAGGCGACCTGGCTCTCCTCCTGCCTGGCCGCCTCCCGCCATCTAAGCCCGGGACGCGCCCGAAACCCCTCGTGACCGTCAGAAGCGCCGCCCAGGACCGGTTCTGCGACCTGGACCTGAAACCCGAAGCGGGAAGCGAAAATCGAATTCGCGCCCTCACCGGAAACCACCGGTGTTCCAGGGCAGAGCCGGTGCAAGGCGGGTCTCACGGATTCGCGTTGGCGCCCAGCCCAGAACCGCCACCCCGAAGCCACCACGCCGCCCCACCCCCAGAGTTACCGGCTGCTGCTGGGTTCCAGGGCAGACGCCAAAGGCCCCCAACCATGATCGGTTGGGGGCCTTTTCACTGGTGGGCGCGGACGGTTTCGAACCGCCGACATCTGCTTTGTAAGAGCAGCGCTCTACCCCTGAGCTACGCACCCGTGGATGAGTGGACAGCCTACATGGCGTGCACGCCCCCCACGCAAACCCGTTGCCGTGGGGGAGAATGGAGCGGGGCATGGCGGACGCGGTACGGGAGAGGGATTGTGACGACGGCATCCCGGCGGTGGTTCGGCGGGCGGGACGAGAGTCGGCGGGCGGATGCGCAGGCGGCGAAGGATGCCGCCGCGGCCGCGTTCTACGAGCTGGATACGGCACAGCGGGATCTGCGGATCTCGATCGAGACGATCGCCGCGGCGGACGGGTCGCCCGCCGCGCGGCAGGCGACCGAGGGCTTCGCCGCGCTCGGGCAGCGGATCGACCAGGTCAGCCATGTCTACATCGAGGCGGTCGACGCGCACGATCTGGACCGGCCCGAGCTGGAGGGTTCCGTGGCGACGCGGGCCCGGGAGGAGCTGACTCGGGCGCGCGAGGAGCTGGTGCGGGTCAAGGGGGAGCTGGACCGGTTCGCGCAGGGGCTGCAGCCGCTGCTGGACAAGGCCGAGACGCAGCTCGCCCGGGTCGCGCCGGCCCGGGAGCGGGCCAGGGCCGCGCTGATAGGGGCCAGTGACGCCCTGGACGCCGTACGGGCCAAGGGCATGCGGGCCGATGATCTGGCGGCGCGGCTGGCGGCGCTCGGTCCGGAACTGACCAAGCTGAACCAGGGCGCGGCGCAGCACGGGGTGCAGGAGACGGTGCAGCGCGCCGACCGGATCCTGCGCGACGCCGAGGCGATACGGGCCGAGGTGGCGCGGTTGCCGGAGCGGGCGGCGGAGATCGACCGGCGGCTGGTGAGCCTGCGGACGCGGGCGCAGGCCTTGCGCAACCGGGCGGACCGGGTGGATCCGGTGCTGAGCGAGTTGCGCCGGCGGTTCAGTGCGGCGTGCTGGCAGGACCTGCAGCACGTGCCGGACCAGGCGGTACGGGATGTCGCCGAGGCGGAGGACCGGCTCAAGGAGGCCGGCCGGGCGCGGGACGAGCAGCGTTGGGCGGACGTGGGCGTGCTGATCGAGGCGGTCCGCGGCTCGCTGGACGCGACGGACGAGGCGGTGTCGGCGGCGCAGGACCGGCTGACGCGGTTGGAGGCGGTGGCGCGGGATCCGCAGGCGGAGGTGGACCGGACCCGGTTCGCGATCCGGGACGCGCAGCGGCTGGCGATGGCGGGCCGGAGCGTGCCGGATCCGCGGCATGCGCGGCCACTGGACGATGCGGTGGCGCGGGTGAGCCGGGCGCTGGAGGGGCTGGAGGGCCGACACCCCGACTACTGGGCGTTCCTGCATGAGATGGAGGACGTACGGGCTGCCGTGAACCGGGTGGTGAGCGGGATCCGGGCGGAGCGCGGGCAGGCGTAGAACGCGGGCAGGGGCGGAGCGCGGGCAGGCGTAGAGCGCGGGCAGGGCTGGCGGACGGGCACGCGTGGCGGCGTGCGTGTCCGGTGCACGCCTGCGGGCACGCGTGGCAGGCACGCAGGCTGGTAGGCGTGGCGGCCACGCGCAGCGGGCCTGCGTGGCCGCCGGCACGCGTGTCCGGCCTGCCTGGCGGGCCTGCGTGGCCAGCAGGCGCGGCGGGCCTGCGCGGCGGACACGCCCGGAGGGGCTGCGCGGAGGGGCTGCGCGGCGGCCACACGCGGCCGACAGGCGCGGCGTGCGATGCGTGCCCGGTTCGGTCCGCGCGGCGGCGTCGGCCCGGGCGGGAGCGGCTCCCGTTTGTTTCGTGGCGTCCGGCGGCGGATGCTGGGAGGTGCCGGGAACGGACCAGAGGAGGGCACCATGGCTGCCCACACCTTCCACAAGCCTCGTACGACTGCGGCCCAGGAGCCGGGGCCGTACGTGGCCCACGCGGCGTACGGGTGCACCGAGCCGCATGAGCACTACGCGCCCTTCGTGGCTCACGAGCCCGATCCGAACGCCCCCGCTCCGCCACGCCTCGCCGACACGGTCTCCCGGCGCATGGAGCGCGCGATGCATCCCGTCAATGCGCGCCTCGACGACCACCTTCCCGTCGACCACAAGCTCGGCAAGGTCTACCGGGTGGGTGCCGGCCTGACCGGGCTGCTGCTGATCGTCTTCGGCGTCCTCGGGCTCATCGACCAGATCGGGTTCTTCGACACCGGTGGGGACACGGTGCTCGCGCTGAACACCAACGGCGCCCTGAGTGTCCTTTCGATCTGCATCGGCGTGCTGCTGTTCGTCGGGATGGTGATCGGCGGGACCTTCGCCTCCACCCTGAACATCGTGCTCGGGGTGGCGTTCATCGCGAGCGGGTTCATCAATCTCGCGCTGCTGGACACGGGGCTGAACTTCCTGGCCTTCGAGATCCAGAACGTGCTGTTCAGCTTCGTCGTCGGCGTGATGCTGATGTGGTTCGGGATGTACGGGCGGGTGGGCAGCGCCCTGCCGCACGACAATCCGTACTGGCGTGCCCGCCACCCCGAGCAGGCGGCCCGCGAGGACCGGGCGCGGCGCACCCAGGGGACGGCGCCCGTGATGCACGGCCGCTGTCCGTAGCCGGGCATACGAAGCCGCGTGTACGCAGCCGCGCGGTACGTAGCGCGCGGCTGCCGGGCGCGCTTAGCCTGTGCGCATGCCTCGATACGAATACCGCTGCCGGACCTGCGACGACACCTTTGAGGTCAGCCGGCCGATGGCGGAGTCCTCCGCTCCCGCCGACTGTCCCTCCGGGCACGCCGACACCGTCAAGCTGCTGTCCGCCGTCGCCGTAGGCGGGACCAGCAGTGCCCCCGCGCCCGCCCGGGCGGCGGGCGGCGGAGGCTGCTGCGGTGGTGGCGGCTGCGGCTGATCCCGGGCGGGAACGTCAGCGCTTGCGCGAGAGGGTGAGGCCGTCGGAGATCGCCAGCAGGACGGACTCCATGCGCGGGTCCGCCGCGACGTGCTCGTTGTAGGCGCGGACGCCGGCGGCCGCGCCCGTGGCCGACTCGTCGAGGACCGTGCCGTGGTAGAGCGTGTTGTCCGTGACGATCAGGCCGCCCGGACGCAGCCGCGGCACCAGCTCCTCCCAGTAGGCGATCTGGCTCTGCTTGTCGGCGTCCACGTAGGCCATGTCGATGTGGGGTTCGGCCGGCATCGCCTGCAGGGTCTCCAGGGCCGGTGCGATCCGCAGCTCGATGCGGTCCGCGACGCCCGCCTTCTCCCAGGCCTCCCTGCCGTACGCCGTCCACTCCTCGGAGACGTCGCAGGCGATGAGGCGGCCGTCGGCGGGCAGGGCCTGGGCCATGGACAGGGCCGAGAAGCCGGTGAAGGTGCCGACCTCGACGATGTGGCGCGCGCCCGTGAGCCGGACCAGGAAGGCCAGCAGCGGCCCCTGCTCCTCCGCCGACTGCATTCCGGCGACGTCGGGGAACTTCTCGTACGTCGTCGCCACCAGCCCCCGCTGGACCTCGTCCAGCGGGGGGTTGTGGCCGAGCACGTACTGGTAGAGCTCGTCCGTGATCTTGGTGCTGTTGCCCTTGGTCATGCGCCCAGTGTGCCGAGTCGGCCCGCCTCACGGGTGAACGCGCGGAGTATTTCCTCACCGGCCAGGACGCCCGCGGTGGTCAGGGCCGTCACCGAGGGCGCCGTCCAGGCCGCGTCGGCCAGTTCGCCGTGGCCCGGGCGCCAGCCCGCGTCCGCCGCCAGCAGCAGGTCCGCGTCCAGCAGCGAGTCGCCGGCGGCGAGGGTGGTGGTCGCTCCCGTCCGGCGGGCGACCTCGTGCATCGCGGCGCTCTTCGTGAGCGGGCGCGGGACGGCGTAGATCTTCCGGCCCTGGAGCGAGACGGCCCAGCCGCGGCTCTCGGACCACTCCGTCAGCGACTTGAGCCATTCGTCCGGGACCAGGGCCCGCTCGACGACGAGGTAGGCGAAGAGGTCCTCCGCCACCCGCGCCTTGCGCAGCCACGCCGGGTCGGCCGTGGACAGCAGGTGCTGGTGGACCTCCTCCAGCGGGGCGCACTCGCGTGCCAGGCGCGCCGCGACCTGCCGCCGCCAGTCGCGGTCCGGCACCCCGTCGACGAGCAGCTGCCCGCCGTTGGCGCAGATCGCGTAGCGGGCCGGGCGGCCGGGGAAGCGGATGCGCTGGTACTGCTTGCGGGTGCGGGTGGTGGTGGGCACGAAGACCACCGTGGGGTCGGCCGTCAGCTCCGCCAGCAGGCCCGCCGCCGTCTCGGTCATGTAGGACAGCGGCTTGCTCTCGTGGACCTCGACGCACAGCAGCCGCGGGGCCACCGGGTCGGGCATGGTCAGGCCGAGGGCGGCCGTCGAGTAGATGAGCGTACGGTCGAGATCACTGGCTACGAGGACAGTCACTTCGAGGCCACAGCCTTTCCGTCGGCGCCGGTGGCGCCGCGCGTGAATCGGGGGTGGATGAGTCCTACGCAGGTGTAGGGAAGCCCGTCGACCTCTTCCACCGGGACCCCGCGCTGCTCGGCGAGCAGCCGTACGTGGTCCAGGTCCGCCCCGGCGCCGCGCTGCGCCAGGATCTTCCACGGCACCCGGCGCAGCAGCACGCGGGTGGTTTCGCCGACGCCGGGCTTGACGAGGTTCACGTCGTGGATGCCGTACTCCTCGCTGATCCGCTCGACCGCCGCCCAGCCCTCCCAGGTCGGGGTGCGGTCGGCCGCGAGCAGCTCCTTGACCTCTTCGTCGACGGCGTCGGCCACCTCGTCGAAGTGGGCGGCGACGGTGTCGACGAACGCCACGGAGACGTCGGCTCCGGCCAGCTCGCGGTAGAACTTCGCGCCGTGGAAGTCGGCGGGACCGACCAGGTCGGACCTCAGAACCGTACGCGAGATGAGACCGGAGACGGTGGAATTGAGACAGGCGGAGGGGATGAGGAAGTCCTCGCGGGTGCCGTACGTGTCCACGCACGAGCCCGGGTCGGCGAGGACCACGATCTCCGGGTTGAAGCCCTCGTACTCGGCGAGGGCCTCGCGCAGCTCCCGGGTGATGGCGCCCTTGCCCGTCCAGCCGTCCACGAAGACGATGTCGGCGGGGTCGTGGTGGGCGGCGAGCCAGCGCAGGGCGTTGGCGTCGATGCCGCGGCCTCGCACGATGGAGACGGCGTAGTGCGGCAGGTCGAGGCCGTGCCGGGCCTGGGCCCAGCGGCGCATCAGTACGCCGACGGGGGTGCCTGCGCGGGCCAGGGAGACCAGGACCGGGGAGGGCGAGCGCTCGGCGAGGACGGTCTCGGTGACGGTGCCGACGGCCCGGGCGATGCGGGCGGCGGAGGCCGTGAGGGCGCTCTGGTAGAGCTCCTGGTACTGGGGGGACGGCTGGTACTCGACGGGCAGGGATTCGGCGTAGTGGGCGCCGCCCGCCTGGATGGCCTCCTCCCGCTCCTCGGTCGGGGCCTCCAGCTCGACGTCGGAGAAGTCCTGGAGCAGCCAGCCGACGTCCTCGGGGGCGTACGAGGAGAAGGCGGGGCCGCGCAGGGGCTCGGGCATGATCGGCTCCTGCCGCTCGGATATGTCGGATGTCGCCGACGTGACTGATGCCGCCAATGTGGCCGACGTGGCCGACGGGCCGGGTGTGTAGGACGGGACGACGGCCAGTACGACGCGGCCGGTGTGCGGGGCGAGGGCCGCGAGCAGCCCGGCGTGGAGTTCGGGGGTGTCGCCGGCGGAGTCGACGACGGCGACGACGGCGTCGAAGCCGGCGCCCGCGACGTTGTAGGCGTACCGGTCGCCGGGGCCGTCGGCGGGAGCATCGTGGGCCGGGAAGACCAGCCGGGTGCGGATGGCGTAGCCGGGGTCGTCCACGGCGAGCACCGGCGAGCGGGTGGTGGTGGAGAAGCGGACCTCGCGGGCCGCCCCCGCCTCCTCCAGGGCCTTCGCGAGGCGCAGCGGCGCGTACATCAGCTCTTCGTTTCCGAGTACGAGGACCCGGCCGGGTCCGGTGCCGAGCGCTGCGCCGAGCCGGTCGGCGATTTCCGGCAGGGCCGCCTCCAGACGGGCGCGGTGGGTGAGGGTGAAGCCGTGGCGGCCGCCGTCGGGGAGTCCGGAGGGCCAGTTCAGGTCGACGCGCGTGACCGGCTGCGGGCCGTCCGCCGGGGCTCCGCCGCGGACCCCGCTCCCCGAACTCCGGAGGGGCTGGTTCTGCCCGGCTGCCTCGTGTTCCTCGACCAGGGCCTGTCCCTTGGCCAGGACGTCGTCCGGGAGGGAGACCGTGCCCGAGGCGAGGGCGACGAGGTCCACCCGGGCGCCCAGCTCGGCGGCGAAGGCGGTGAGCCGGTCGCGGTCGGCCGGGGAGCGCATGTCGACGAGGGCGACGACCACGTAGTGCGAGCGGGGGTGGCGGGCGTGCAGGTCGCGGATGGTGTTCAGGACCGTGTTGCCGGTGGAGAACTCGTCGTCGACGAGGACCAGGGGACCGCTGCCCGCGAGCAGCTGCGGGTCCTCGGGCAGCAGCAGGTGCGAGGTGGCGTGCGAGTGCGCCTCCTCGAAGCCGCCGGCCGGCTCCACGCCCGGCACGGGCCGGCGGGTGGAGTGCAGGTACGGGGCGCGGCCCAGGCCGTCGGCCACGCAGTGGCCGAGCCCGGTGGCGGTCTCGGCGTAGCCGAGGACCACCGCCGCGGCGGCCCCGTCCTCGCCGAGCAGGGCCCGTACGCGTTCGCCGAGCCCGTACCCGGCGGCGTACACCGTCTGCGGGGACTGCGGGACGTGCTTGCCCAGCACCTGCGAGACGAGCAGGTGCGCCCGCTTGGGGTTGCGCCGCAGGGCCAGCCCGAGCAGCTCCGTCAGCCGCGGACCCCCTTCGGAGTCGTCCAGGCTGACGCCCAGCCGCTCTGCGACCCAGGTACCCGACCACACTGCTTCGATCGTCTTGCCTTTCCTCGGCGCCGGCGCGTTCCTCTGCGCCTGCGCGTTCGTCCGTGTCCGGCTCTGCTGCCGTGTCCGGCTCTGCTGCTCCGAGGGCCTGCTCACACCTGGAGCCCGGCCGTGAGCAGGTCGACGAAGCCGACCTCCTCCTTCGCCACACCGAAGACCTCGGCGCGCAGCATGGTGCGCTCGGCCCAGGCCCGGTGGGGCTTCACCTCGTTCATCTTGTTCGTGTAGGCGGAACGCATGACGCCGCCGCCGCCGCGCTCGGGTCTGAGGATGTCCTGGGCGTCGCAGAACTCCTCGTGCGAGACCACCGAGAGGGCGTGCACGGGCGTGACGTGGGCGGGGTGGATGCAGGTCTTGCCGAGCAGCCCGTTGGCCCGGTCGAGTTCGATCTCGCGCAGCAGGCCGTCCAGGTCGTGCTCGATGAGGGCGGTGCGCAGTTCCTCCACGCCTTCCTCCAGGAAGGGGCTGCGGCGCAGCTGGGGCTTGAAGAGGCGCTGCTGGCTGCGGAAGTACTCCCAGACGGGGCCGGTGACGGTGAAGCCGGTGCCGTCGGCGCGGCTGAGGACGTTGACGACGTCGGCGATCACGCCGGCGACGATCTGGACGTCGTAGGCGGTCATGTCGGGGGTGCGGCGCAGTCCGTAGGCCGAGCAGAAGTCGGTCACACCGAGCCGGAGGGCCAGGACCCGCTCGCGGTGGCTGTTGACCGTGCGGGAGATGCCGGCGAGGGCTTCGACGCGGGTTTCGAGGTGCAGGAGGTCCGGGGTTTCCAGGACGGGCATGGCATACAGCCGGGGCAGTCCGCTCACGGCCTCCGCCTGGGCGACGGCTTCGAGGAAGGCGATGCCCCGGCTCTCGTCGAACTTCGGGAGTACGAATCCGGCCAGGCGCCGCACGGAGCCTCCCAGGCGGCGCACCAGGTCGGGTATCTGCTCGGGCGTGCGGACGCGGATGAAGAGGAGCGGGAGCTCCGCTTCGTCGGTGTCGAGCTCGGCGAACTGCCGGACGAGGTTCTCCTCGGCTCCGCCGACATCGGCGTCGCTGATCGAATCCTCCAGGCAGAGGACCATGGAAACGACTCCGCGGCCGGCCTGCTTGCGGATGTCCGCGGCGAGTGCGGGGCGGGTGGCCGGGCTGTAGAGGGTGGCTCCCAGCGCGGCTGCGAGGACGCGGGCGGGCGAGGCTCCGGTGAATTCCGCCGGTTCCTGGTGGAAGAGGTCCTTACGGACGGTGGGCGTTATGTGCCCAAAGTGACGCATGTGCTTCCCCCGTACTGCCTCGGCGGCCCAACTGGCATGGCCGGTAATAGTACGTACGAACGTGAGTCAAGAGTTCCTCAAGCACATGAAGTTCAGGTAACCCTCTTGCACCATGCCCAGGTCTCTCGTTCGAGACAAGGCCCTACGGGGGGCCGCATTGTCCCGCTCCACCCCGGGAGGGCAGGATGACGTGCATGACGCACGCGATGCAGAAGGGCTCGAACATCCCGGTGGCCGCCGTGGCGGTCCGGGCGGTGCTGCGCTGGACCGGCGGCCCCCAGGTTCCGGACGTGGACGCCTCCGCGCTGCTCGTGGGCCCGGACGGGCGGGTGCGTTCGGACGAGGACTTCGTCTTCTACAACCAGCCCCGGCACCCCTCGGGGGCCGTGTGGCGGCTCGGCAAGAAGCAGATCGGTGACGCGATCACCGACGCCGTCCAGGCGGACCTGCGGACGGTGACGCCGACGGTGGACCGGATCCTGGTGGTCGCCTCCGCCGAGGACGTCCCCTTCGAACAGGTCCACGACCTGCGGATCCTCCTCTACGACGCCACCGCGACCGGCGCCTCCGAACCGCTCGCCTACTTCGACGTACGGCCCGAGACGGGCGCCGAGACGGCGCTGATCTGCGGGGAGCTGTACCGCCGGGGCGAGGGGTGGAAGTTCCGCGCGCTGGGCGAGGGCTACTCCGACGGGCTGGTGGGCCTGGCCACCGACCACGGGATCTCGGTCGACGAGAACGCCGCCGAGGCCGCCGCGAGCCCGGCGGCGGGGCCCGCCTCCGAGCAGACGACGGCGATGGCCCCGCCGACTCCGCCCACGCAGGCCCCGCCGGCCGTCCAGCCCGCCTACGGATACCCGCAGCCGGTGTCCCCGGCGCCGGTGCCGGGTCCGGGCGGCGATCCGTCCTTCCGGCTGCCGGTGCAGGGTCCGCAGTTCATCCGCCGCTGAGCCGGTACCGCCCCGCCGGCGAGGCCGCCGGGGCTCCGGTCAGCTCTTGGTGCTCTTGTAGCCCCGCCCCCACTGGAGCCCCCAGCCGTACAGCCGGTCCAGCTCGGCCTGGAACCCGTACACGAACTTCACCTCGCGCCGCACGACCAGCTCGCCCTTGACCTTCTCCAGGGAGACCACCGCGCAGGAGCGGGCCTGCGGGTGCCGCTCGTCCAGCGGGATCTCGATCCGCGGCCCCGTGACGGGGAAGAGGGTCACCATGGCGTGCGTCCGGTCGAAGGCCGGGGTCTGGTCGTAGATGTAGACGAAGACCAGCAGCCTCTTGATCTCGTCGGCGTGGTCGAGGTTGATGTAGAGGGTCTCCCCGGAGGCCGAACCGAACCGGTCGTCGCCGCTGAGCTTGACGTACGGCGGGTCGTTGAGGTCGCCCAGCAGGTTCCCCAGCGGCTGTACGGCACCACGGGTGCCGTCGGTCAGCTCGTACAGGCAGCCCATGTCGAGGTCGACGTTGACCATGCCCTGGGTGTGCGCCTGTACCATGTCCGGTTTGAACAGCTTGAACGGGTGCCGGAAGAGCTGGCCGCTCTGGCCGGAGCGGCCCCCTATGTCCGAGGTGCGCATGCGCCAGGACAGATTGACGCGCAGATTGCCGTGGACGGCCCCCTGTTTGGTGAGCGACACCGTCGAGTGCCGCTTGGTCAGCTCGATCGCGTTCGACGAGGCGCTGCCCGACTGGAACTGCACGGCGCGGCTGCCCATGATGCCGTCGAAGAAGCCCATCCCCTTACCCCCCTGATCCCCTGGTCCCCTGATCCTTTGTGGAGCCTACGGAAGCGGGGCGGCCCGCCGGGTCCGTGGACCCGGTGGACCGCCCCGCAATTGAGCGTTCCGCATTACCGCCGCGGTCATGCCTCGGCGGTGGAACCCTCCAGTTCCAGGCGCTTGTTGCGGCGCACCGAGGACCAGAAGGACCATCCGATCAGCAGCACGCCGACGAGACCGGTGATGATCTCGTTGATCTCGTACTGGATGGTGACGAGAAGGATCACGGCGAGGGCGCCGATCGCGTAGTGCGCGCCGTGCTCCAGGTAGACGTAGTCGTCGAGGGTGCCCTGGCGGACCAGGTAGACCGTCAGCGAACGGACGTACATGGCACCGATGCCGAGGCCGAGGGCCATGAGCACGATGTCGTTGGTGATGGCGAAGGCGCCGATGACCCCGTCGAAGGAGAAGGAGGCGTCGAGGACTTCGAGGTAGAGGAACATGAAGAAGGCGGCCTTGCCGGCCATGGCCACGGCCGAGACGGGCTTGCCGGTCCGCTTGGCCTCTTCCTCCGCCTCGTGCTCGGCCTCCTCCTCTTCCTCCAGCTTGTTCTCGAAGTAGCCGGAGAGGCCGCCGACGACCATGTAGGTGATCAGGCCGAGGATGCCGGAGATCAGGACGGTCTGCGCCTTGTCCACGTGGACGCCACCGTGCTGGTGGGCGTTGGCCGCGAAGGTCATCGAGGTGATGACCAGGACGATCAGCGCGATGCAGGCGGACAGCATGTCGACCTTGCCGAGCTTGGCGAGCGGACGCTCGAGCCAGGCGAGCCACTTGATGTCACGGTCCTCGAAGATGAAGTCGAGGAAGATCATCAGCAGGAACATGCCACCGAACGCGGCGATGGACGGGTGGGCGTCGGTGACGAGCTGCTCGTACATCTCCTTGTCGTTGACGGCCAGTTCCACGGCCTCGATGGGCCCGATCTTGGCGCTGATCGCGACGATCACAACGGGGAAGACCAGTCGCATACCGAAGACCGCGATGAGCACGCCGACGGTGAGGAAGATCTTCTGCCAGAAGGCATTCATCTTCTTCAGGATTCCGGCGTTGACCACCGCATTGTCGAAGGACAGCGAGATCTCGAGGACCGACAGGATCGCCACGATCCCGAAGGCCTGCCACCCCCCGTAGAACACCGCTGCGACCAGACCGAGCGCAGTGATTGCGAACGACCAGCCGAAGGTTTTGAGAACCACTGGCACCCCATCGTTGTACGGCTTTACGAAACGTTGACCCCGAAGTCTAGAGCGATGCCCCTGAGCCCCGACGCGTACCCCTGCCCCACCGCACGGAACTTCCATTCGCCCCCGTAGCGGTAGACCTCACCGAAGATCATCGCGGTCTCGCTGGAGGCGTCCTCGGAGAGGTCGTAGCGGGCCAGTTCCTGCCCGTCGGCCTGGTTCACCACCCGGATGAAGGCGTTGCTGACCTGGCCGAAGCTCTGCCGGCGGCTGTCCGCCTCGTGGATGGAGACCGGGAAGACGATCTTGTCCACCTGGGCCGGCACCTTGGTCAGGTCGATGATGATCGACTCGTCGTCGCCTTCACCCTCGCCGGTGAGGTTGTCCCCCGTGTGTTCGACGGAGCCGTCGGGGCTCTTCAGGTTGTTGTAGAAGACGAAGTACTCGTCCCCCAGCACCCGGCCGCTGTTGCACAGCAGCGCGCTGGCGTCGAGGTCGAAGTCGGCTCCCGTGGTCGAGCGCGCGTCCCATCCGAGACCGATCAGCACCCTGGTGAGGTTCGGTGCGGCCTTGGACAGGGAGACATTGCCCCCCTTGGCGAGTGTGACGCCCATGTTGTGGTCCTCCCCGGACGACGGTGTGGCGATGTGGCTGCGTGGCGTGGCCGTGCAGTGCGGTGTGGTGCGATGTATGCAGTGCAGTGCACTGCATGTGTACAGCGATGTGGTGAAGCACGTCCGGCGCCGTACACACAGTGCACGGCGCCGGACGGATGGACTGCTCGGGGTCAGACGTTGACGCCGAAGTCCTGCGCGATGCCGCGCAGGCCGGAGGCGTAGCCCTGGCCGATGGCGCGGAACTTCCACTCCGCGCCGTTGCGGTACAGCTCGCCGAAGACCATGGCGGTCTCGGTCGAGGCGTCCTCGGAGAGGTCGTAGCGGGCGAGCTCGCTGTTGTCGGCCTGGTTCACGACGCGGATGTACGCGTTGCGGACCTGGCCGAAGCTCTGCTGGCGGCTCTCGGCCTCGTAGATCGAGACCGGGAAGACGATCTTGGCTACGTCGGCGGGAACGCCGGCGAGGTTCACCTTGATCGCCTCGTCGTCGCCCTCGCCCTCACCGGTGGTGTTGTCACCGGTGTGCTCGACCGAGCCGTCGGGGCTCTTCAGGTTGTTGAAGAAGACGAAGTTCGCGTCGCTGGTGACCTTGCCCTGGTCGCTGGTCAGGATCGCGCTGGCATCGAGGTCGAAGTCGACGCCGGTGGTGGTGCGAGCATCCCAGCCCAGACCGACGATGACCGCCGTCAGGTTAGGCGCGGCCTTGGTCAGCGAGACGTTGCCGCCCTTGCTGAGGCTGACTCCCACGGGTCCTCCATTGGGTTCTGTGTGGGGCGGTGCCCCGTCTTGCGGTTGCTACCGGATCAACGTTTCGATCCTAGTGACGGGTTCCCGCCCGTAAGCGGTTTTCGCAGGGAACTGCGCGTACGGCCCGGGCAGACTCGCTCAGAGACTGTCGAGCGCCTTGATGTACTCGTTCAGGTCACGTGCGTCGGGCAGCCCGTTGACCACGGTCCAGCGCACCACGCCGTCCTTGTCGATGATGAAGGTGCCGCGGACCGCGCAGCCCTTCGCCTCGTCGAAGACGCCGTACGCGCGGGAGGTCTCCCCGTGCGGCCAGAAGTCCGACAGCAGCGGGTAGTCCAGTCCCTCCTGCTCCCCGAAGACCCGCAGGGTCGGCACGGAGTCGTTGGAGACCGCGAGGAGCTGCACGTCGTCGTTCTGGAAGCGCGGGAGCTGGTCGCGCAGCTCGCACAGCTCGCCGGTGCAGACTCCGGTGAAGGCGAACGGGTAGAAGAGCAGCACCACGGCCTTCTCCCCGCGGAAGTCGGAGAGCCGCACGGTGGCGCCGTGATTGTCCTTGAGCTCGAAGTCCGGGGCCTTGTCGCCGACCTCGATCGCCATCTGTCGCATCCCTTCGTTCCTGCATCAGTGCGTTGGGCTGTTCGGGTGAGACACAGCTTAGGGCGGCCGGGGCCGCGAACGCGTACACCCCGCCGACCGGGGTCGACGGGGTGTACGAGATGTCCTCGAAGGACGCTGCTCAGCGCTTCTTGGCGGCAGTCTTGGGCGTCACCAGCTTGGTGGCGGCCCACTCCTTGCCGACGGGGGCGCCCTTGGCCAGCGAGAGACCTGCGGTCTCCGCGGCTTCCTGGATGTCGCTGGCCTCGACGTAACCGGGACGGCCCGTCTTGGGGGTCAGCAGCAGGATCAGTGCGCCGTCCTCGATCAGCTCGGTGGCATCGACCAGTACGTCCGCCAGATCGTCGGCGTCGGGTTCCTCTCGGAACCACAGCAGTACGGCGTCCGCGACGTCGTCGTAGTCCTCGTCGACGAGTTCGCCGACGAGCTCCTCGACGACATCACGGAATTCCTGATCGACGTCGTCGTCGTAGCCGATCTCCTGGACCACCTGTTCGGACTGGAAACCCAGCCGGGCGGCCAGGCTCTCCGCGTGGTCCGCGGTCGCGCTCACGGGGTGCCTCCTGCTCATGTTCGGTGAATGTCTTCGGCGGCGCGCGTACGCGCAGCATTGGGCGTAGTCCACACGGGCGCGGCGGATCGCGCAAGTACCCGGCCGCCGAGACCGTCGAAACGGTGACGATTGCGGCCGTCTCGCCGCAACTTTCAGCCTTCCCGTGTGCACCTCTGGTGATTCATCCCACACCATTCCAGCTCATTCGGCATCATCGGCGACCCTCGACGGCTTTCCTACCTGTTTGAGCGACGAACGGTCTCACGGAGCCGGCGCCCGGCTCGGGCGTAAGATCGCGGTTCGTCCGGACCCGCCACCGATCTTCCGGCCATTACCCGGCGGTAAAGATGACGATTTCGGTCGAGCGTAAGAGCATGGGAGGCGGCGAACTCAAGGCACGACTCCCCCGACAGCGAAGGAACAGCGTGGCTTCCGCATCCGATCGCAATCCGATCATCATTGGCGGCCTGCCGAGTCAGGTCCCGGACTTCGATCCGGAGGAGACGCAGGAGTGGCTCGACTCCCTGGACGCCGCAGTCGACGAGCGGGGACGTGAACGCGCCCGCTACCTGATGCTGCGGCTGATCGAGCGGGCCCGCGAGAAGCGCGTGGCCGTGCCCGAGATGCGCAGCACGGACTACGTCAACACGATCGCCACCAAGGACGAGCCGTTCTTCCCCGGCAACGAGGAGATCGAGCGCAAGGTTCTGAACGCCACCCGGTGGAACGCGGCCGTCATGGTCTCGCGCGCCCAGCGTCCCGGGATCGGGGTGGGCGGCCACATCGCCACCTTCGCCTCCTCCGCCTCGCTCTACGACGTGGGCTTCAACCACTTCTTCCGGGGCAAGGACGAGGGCGACGGCGGCGACCAGATCTTCTTCCAGGGCCACGCCTCCCCCGGCATCTACGCCCGCGCCTACCTCCTGGACCGGCTCTCCGAGCAGCAGCTCGACGCGTTCCGCCAGGAGAAGTCGAAGGCCCCGTACGGCCTTTCCAGCTACCCGCACCCGCGGCTGATGCCGGACTTCTGGGAGTTCCCGACCGTCTCGATGGGCCTCGGCCCGCTCGGTGCGATCTACCAGGCCCGGATGAACCGGTACATGGAGGCGCGCGGGATCGCGGACACCTCCAAGTCCCACGTGTGGGCGTATCTCGGCGACGGCGAGATGGACGAGCCGGAGTCGCTCGGCCAGCTGTCGATCGCCGCCCGCGAGGGCCTGGACAACCTGACCTTCGTGGTCAACTGCAACCTGCAGCGGCTCGACGGGCCGGTGCGCGGCAACGGCAAGATCATCCAGGAGCTGGAGTCGCAGTTCCGCGGGGCCGGCTGGAACGTCATCAAACTGATCTGGGACCGCTCCTGGGACCCGCTGCTGGCCCAGGACCGCGACGGCATCCTGGTCAACAAGATGAACACCACCCCCGACGGGCAGTTCCAGACGTACGCCACCGAATCGGGCGCGTACATCCGTGACCACTTCTTCGGGGACGACCAGCGGCTGCGCGCGATGGTCGAGAACATGACCGACTACCAGATCCAGCACCTGGGCCGTGGCGGGCACGACCACAAGAAGGTCTACGCGGCGTACGCGGCGGCCAAGGCCCACAAGGGCCAGCCGACGGTGATCCTGGCGCAGACGGTCAAGGGCTGGACGCTCGGCCCGAACTTCGAGGGCCGCAACGCGACGCACCAGATGAAGAAGCTGACGGTCGACGACCTCAAGCGCTTCCGGGACCGCCTGCACATCCCGATCACCGACCAGCAGCTGGAAGGCGGGGCGCCGCCGTACTACCACCCGGGCCGCAACTCCCCCGAGATCCAGTACATGCACGACCAGCGCAGCTCGCTGGGCGGCTACGTGCCGACCCGTGTGGTGCGCGCCAAGCCGCTGGAGCTGCCGGGCGACGCGGCGTACGCGGCCGCCAAGAAGGGCTCGGGCCAGCAGTCGATCGCCACCACGATGGCCTTCGTCCGCATCCTGAAGGACCTGATGCGGGACAAGGAGATCGGCAAGCGGTTCGTGCTGATCGCGCCCGACGAGTACCGCACCTTCGGCATGGACGCGTTCTTCCCGAGCGCCAAGATCTACAACCCGCTGGGCCAGCAGTACGAGGCGGTCGACCGCGACCTGCTGCTCGCGTACAAGGAGTCGCCGACCGGCCAGATGCTGCACGACGGCATCTCGGAGGCGGGCTGCACGGCCTCGCTGATCGCCGCGGGTTCGGCGTACGCGACGCACGGCGAGCCGCTGATCCCGGTCTACGTCTTCTACTCGATGTTCGGTTTCCAGCGCACGGGTGACCAGTTCTGGCAGATGGCCGACCAGCTGGCGCGCGGTTTCGTCCTCGGCGCGACCGCCGGGCGGACCACCCTTACGGGTGAGGGCCTGCAGCACGCCGACGGTCACTCCCAGCTGCTCGCCTCGACGAACCCGGGCTGTGTGGCGTACGACCCGGCCTACGGCTACGAGATCGCGCACATCGTCCAGGACGGTCTGCGGCGCATGTACGGGCCGGAGGCGGAGGACGTCTTCTACTACCTGACCGTCTACAACGAGCCGATCCAGCACCCGGCCGAGCCGGCGGACGTCGACGTGGACGGCATCCTCAAGGGCATCCACCGGGTCTCGAAGGGCACCTCGGGCATCGTCGGGGCGCAGCTCATGGCCTCGGGCGTGGCAGTGCCGTGGGCGCTGGAGGCGCAGCGGATCCTGGCCGCGGAGTGGAACGTCCGGGCGGACGTCTGGTCGGCGACCTCCTGGAACGAGCTGCGCCGCGAGGCGGTGGAGGCTGAGGAGCACAACCTGCTCCACCCGGAGGAGGAGCAGCGCGTTCCGTACGTGACGCGGAAGCTGTCGGGTGCGGAGGGGCCGTTCGTGGCGGTCTCGGACTGGATGCGGGCGGTCCCGGACCAGATCTCGCGGTGGGTGCCCGGCCCGTACACCTCGCTGGGTGCGGACGGCTTCGGTTTCGCGGACACGCGCGGTGCGGCCCGGCGCTTCTTCCACATCGACGCGCAGTCGGTGGTCCTGGCGACGCTCACCGAGCTCGCGAAGACCGGTCAGGTCGACCGGTCGGTGCTGAAGCAGGCCGTCGACCGGTACCAGCTGCTGGACGTGGCGGCGGCCGACCCGGGCGCGGCGGGCGGCGACGCCTGACGCCTGCGGCGGGCCCGGCGGGGTGAGGGCGGGGGCTGACCGGTCCCGGCCGGCCCCGCCTCCCGCGCACAGGTGTGCGGACCCGGCGCGGGTCCCGGCTCCGGCCGGGGCCCGCGCTTCTTTACGCGTTGCCTACGATGCTCGGCATGAAGGAACCCTCACGTCAGGCGCAGTGGGAACGCCGTACGCAGGCCCCGCTGCTGGTGCTCGCCCTGGCTTTCGCCGTCGCGTACGCCGTGCCGATCGTCGCCCCCGACGCGGACGCGGGAGTGCACCGGGCGTGCACGCACGCGGAGTGGGTGGTGTGGGGTGCCTTCGCCCTCGACTACCTGGTGCGGCTGGGCCTCTCGACGGACCGCAAGCACTTCGTCCGGACCCACTGGCTGGACCTGGCCGCCGTGGTGCTGCCTCTCGTGCAGCCGCTGCGGCTGCTGCGGCTGGTCGCGACGCTGATGCTGGTGGGCCGGCGGGCCCGGATGGCCCCGCAGATCCAGCTGACGACGTACGTGGCCGGGGCGGTCGTGGGCCTGCTGATGTTCGGCTCGCTGGCGGTGCTGAGCGTGGAGCGGGACGCCCCCGACGGGAACATCAAGAACCTGGGCGACGCCGTGTGGTGGTCCTTCACCACGATGACGACGGTCGGGTACGGGGACCACTCGCCCACCACCGGACTCGGCCGGGTCCTGGCCGTGGGCCTGATGCTGTCGGGGATCGCCCTGCTCGGTGTGGTGACCGCCAACATCGCCGCCTGGTTCATCTCCCGCTTCGAGCGCGACGACCAGGCGGAGCGGCTCCAGCTGGCGGCCATCCGGGAGCTCAGGGAGGAGGTGCGGGCGCTGCGCGGCGAGGTCGCCCGGCTGGGCGGCGCGGGGGCCGTGACCGGGGCGGCGGCCGGCGCCTCGGCCCCGCCCGCACCCGACCAGCCGAACGCCCCGGCGCAGCGGGAAGCTACCTCTCCCACACCTTGAACGCCCGCACCTGGTAGGGCGACTGGGGCAGCCAGACCCCGTCGCCCGGGTAGGTCTGGAACTCGCCGGTCTCCGCGCACTGCGCCGACTGGTAGGTGGTCACCGGCCGCCCGGTGCGGTTGGCGAGCGACTGGGCGCTGGTCCCGGCGGGCAGTGCGGTGCAGCTTTCGACGTCGAGGGTGCTGAGCTCGTGGGTCCGCTTGGTGCCCTTGAACTCGGGTTTCGCCCACAGGCACAGCTGCCCGGTCGCGCAGGCCCCGAGGGCCGGCGGGCCCGCGGCCTGTGCCGTGGTGGCCGTACTCGGGATGAGGGCGGTGAGGGCCAGGACGGTCGCGGCCAGGACGGTGGTGACGCGCGTGGTTCGACACGTACGCATGACGGGTCAACTCCTTGTGGACGGCGGGCGCCCGGACCGATTCCGGGGCCTTACCGGCACCACGCTGACCTGCGGTGACGGGCGGGCGGAAGGGGCCCCGGGCGGGTCCACCCGGATAGGCGACGGCCCCGCCGGAACCGTCCGGCGGGGCCTTCGTACGTACGGAGTTGACGCTTCCGGGAGCCGTCGGAGCGTGCCGCGCCCGCCCCGGCGGGGGCGGGGCCCCGGACGGCGGACGACCCGAACGTGTCATGCGCGGCCGGTCGCCCAGACGGGCCCGGGACGGCGGACGACCCTTCGCAAACGGCTTAACGCGACCGTCGCGGCCCGCCGGTCACCGGTACTCTGACCGCCCACTCGGCGTCGGAAGGGAGCCCCGGAGTGATGATCGACGAGCGTTCTGCGCCGGCGGCACCGGTGCCCGGGCTGCGTGAACGCAAGAAGCGCCGCACCCGGAACGCGCTGCTGCGCGCCGCACTCCTGCTCTTCCTCTCCCAGGGGTACGAGCGCACCACCGTCGACGAGATCACCGACGCCGTGAACGTGTCCCAGCGCACCTTCTTCCGCTACTTCGCCAACAAGGAGGAGGTCGTCTTCGCCGTCCAGGACCTGACCGAGGCGCACTTCGTCGCCTCCCTGGACGCCCGGCCGGCCGCCGAGGGGCCCCTCGAAGCCATGCGGGGCGCGGTCCTCGCCGCCTGGGACACCGTCGAGGAGGCCCTCGCCGACGTGGTCCCCGTCGAGGTCTACATGCGCAGCTACCGGCTGATCGAGTGCACCCCGGCCCTGCTCGCAGTGCACCTGCGGCGCTCCACCGAGCTGGAGGAACGGATCTCCCGGCTGATCGCCGCCCGCGAGGGCCTGGACGTGGACGCCGATCCGCGGCCGCGGGTGGCCGTCGCCGCGTTCTGCGGCGTGATGCGGCTCACGGGGCGGCTCTGGGGGCACGGCGAGGACACCAGCGTGGCCGCGATCCGGCGGCTGACGGAGGCCTACCTCGACCGCATCGGCCCCTCGCTGGCCGCGAGCTGGCGCTGGGAGGCGGCCGGGGCCTGATCGCCCGGACTGCCCGGGGAGTTGTAGCGGATCACCCGCGTTCCGTAAGGGGTCCCACGGTCGGCCGTGAGTCCTGTCACCCGGGGCGCCACTGCCGGTGGGGGTCTCCTACGCTGGTCCCAGTGAATCTGTCCGGCCTCGCCCACCCCCCCGTTCCCGGCGCCGACCCGCGCCCTGCCGCCCTGCGTGCGCTGCTCGCGCTGGCGGTGGTCTTCATCATGCTGGCGACCACCGGCTGGACGGCCGTGCACCGGCCCGAGGGGGGCACCCCGCTGCGGGCCGCCGCGCTCCAGGCCTGGGCCAAGGCCAGGATCGACGGCCGTCCGGTGCCGCCCGCCGACGCCCCCGTACGGACGGTGGCCCGCTTCTTCGCGGGCCTCGACGGGGCGCAGCGGGCCCGGCTCGCCGACGGCTACCCCTTCGTGGTGGGCAACCTCGACGGGACTCCCGCCGCCACCCGCTACCGGGCCAACCTGCACGGCCTGGAGCAGGCCCGCCAGGTCGAGGAGGCCCGCAGCCGCGACGTGGCGCTGACCCCGGCCGACCGGGCGGAGGCCACCCGGCGCTCCCACCGCTTCGCCTCGCTCGCCGACCCCGGCCGGCAGATCCTCACCTTCGATCCCACCGGCGACGGCCGCGTGGCCGAGGTCTTCGGCGACCTCGACGGGGCCCGCCGGGTCTCGGTGATCGTGCCCGGCGTCGACACCGACGCACTCACCTTCGAGCGCACCCAGCGCCGCCTGACCTCACCCGTCGGCATGGCCGAGTCCCTGTACGCGGCGCAGCGCGCGACCTCGCCGGACAGCCGGACGGCGGTCATCGCCTGGGCCGGCTACACCGCGCCCGCCGGGGTGGGCGTGGACGCCGCCACGGGCCGGATGGCCGTCGACGGCGCGGTCCGGTTGAAGGCGCTGACCACGTCCCTGCCCGGGGGTTCGGGCGTGGCGCTGTTCTGCCACAGCTACGGATCGGTGGTGTGCGGGGTCGCCGCGCACGAGCTGCCGGCCCGGGTGACGGACGTGGTGGTGGCGGGCAGCCCCGGGATGCGCGCTTCGAGCGTCGAGGGCCTGCACACCTCGGCCCGGGTCTGGGCGACGCGGGACGAGGGCGACTGGATCGCGGACGTACCGCACCTGGAGGTCGGCGGGGTGGGCCACGGCGCCGATCCGGTGTCCCCGGAGTTCGGGGCGCGGCTGCTGTCCTCGGCCAGGGCCAGGAGTCACACCGGCTATTTCGCGCCAGGTACGGACTCGGTGGAGAACTTCGCCAAGATCGGAACCGGTGCGTTCGCTTCCGTTGTCTGCGCGACCGGGGACGACGCCTGCCGGCGTGGAATTTCCGGGACAGAGGCGGACTGACGCGCGTAGAGGCGCGGAAAACGGGCCCGGCACCGAGGGGGGACGCGCGGGGGCGCCGCCCTTTACGATGTGCCGCATGGGTGACGTACTGGCCGGAAATCATGCCGTCTGGGAGTTCGACTCGGACTCGGTGCTCATCCGCTTCTCACGGGGAATACGAACGCCGAGAGTGCCGAGGCTCCTGCACGCCCTCGGCTCGCGCCGGATCCCCCTCGAAGCGGTGTCCGAGGTGACCGTGACCGCCGGGAAGCGGGACACGGTGGTTCTGCGTGCCGTCCCGCGGCCGGGAGCGGATCCGCTGATGGAGGCTGCCGCCGGGCAGCTGAAGGAGAACTGCGACCCGTACCGGCTGGTGCTGCCGGGCGACCGGGCGCCGCACGCCGCCGCGTTCGCGGACGCCCTGCGGTCCCGGCTGGGGCCGGACGCCGCCGAGCCGGCCGAGCACTTCCTGGTCGAGGCGCCGCGGCCGCCGGTCCACCTGAAGGCGTTCGACGCCCGGGTGGACTTCGACGGATCGGCGGTCACCTTCCACTGGTCCCGTACCGGTGCCACCGGCACCAAGTGGAGGGCCGGCGACCAACGGGTCCCGCTGGCCGACCTCACCGGCGTCGAGTGGTGCTCCCCGGAGGGCCCGGGCGGCCACCTGAGGCTGCACGTGCGGGACACCCCCTGCGATCCGCGCCCGGACCACGACCTGACGGCGGCCGTCTTCGGCATGGGCTACGGGGCGGTGTACGAGTCGCTGCCCTTCGCGGCCGCGGTCCTGGCCGCGGTGCGCGGCCGCACCCGGGTCACCGCCGGGGGCTCCGTCCCGGCGGCGCGCGCCGGGGGCGAGCGGATGCGGCACCTGGACGAGCTGCACAGCGCGGGGCTCCTCACGGACGCCGAGTACGTGGAGCTGGTGGACCGCTTCCGGGCCTAGGGGACCCGTACCAACACGCGCGGCACAGAGCCCCGTTGACATCGTGCGTCACGTGCAGCACCATTTCACTACTTAACTAGTGAAAGGGTGCTGCACGTGCTGGAATACCGCATCGACCGGCGCAGCGGCATGGCCACCTACCTGCAGATCGTCCACCAGACCAAGCAGGCGCTGCGCCTGGGACTACTGGAACCGGGCGACAAGCTGCCCACCGCGCGCGAGGTCGTCGAGGCGACGGCCATCAACCCGAACACGGTGCTCAAGGCCTACCGGGAGCTGGAACGCGAGGGCCTCGTGGAAGGGCGGCGGGGCATGGGCACCTTCGTCCGGAGGTCCCTGGGCAGCGCACCGGCCGACTCCCCCCTGCGGGAGGAACTGGCCGACTGGGCACGGCGCGCGCACGCCGCCGGGCTGGAACGGGACGACGTGGCCGCGCTCTTCACATCCGTACTGGACCAACACTTCAAGGGGGAAGACGCGTGACGGACCATCCGGTGATCGAGGCGTCCTTGCTCGGCGTGCGCTACGGACGGCGGCGGGGCTGGGCACTGCGCGACTGCTCCTTCCGGCTGCCCGCGCGGCGGGTCTGCGCGCTGGTCGGCCACAACGGCGCGGGCAAGTCGACCCTCCTCGCGCTCGCGGCAGGACTGCTCCGGCCGACCGAGGGAACCATCGACGCGCCGCCCCGCGAGGAGACGGCCTACGTGGGCCAGGACAAGCCCCTCTACCCGCAGCTGACCGTCGACGAGACCCTGCGCATGGGCCGCGAGCTCAACCCCGGCCGCTGGGACGCGAAGAGCGCGGAGCGGATCGTCGAGGAGGGCGGCCTCGACCGCACCGCCAAGGTCCGGACCCTCTCGGGCGGCCAGCGCACCCGGGTCGCCCTGGCCCTCGCCCTCGGAAAGCGCCCCGGCCTGCTGCTGCTGGACGAGCCGATGGCCGATCTCGACCCGCTCGCCCGGCATCAGCTCATGGGCACGCTGATGGCCGACACCGCCGAGAACGGCACGTCCGTGGTGATGTCCTCGCACATCCTCACCGAGCTGGAGGGTGCCTGCGACCACCTGCTGCTCGTCGACGGCGGCCGGATCCGCCTCTCCGGCCCCGCCGACGAGGTCGTCGCGGCCCACCGCCTGCTCACCGGACCCGCCACGGCCCTCACCGACCTCGCCGCGCACACCGTCGTCGAGTCCCGCACGGCGGGCCGCCAGCTCACCGCCCTCGCACGGCTGCGCGGCCCGGTCGACACGGACACCTGGCACACGGCCCACCCGTCCCTGGAGGAAGTCCTGCTCGCCCACCTGCGCTCCCCGGAGGCCCCGGCCCTCGCCATCGGCCCCCTCGCCACCGAGGGAGCGCAGGCATGAGCGTGCCGACCCTGAACGGCCCGCGCTGGGTCACGGTCCGCCAGCACCGGCGCGCCCTGTGGGCGCTGCCCGCGGCCGTCGCCGTGAGCCTCGCCGTCGTCCTCGTGCTGCGCTGGTGGGCGAGCTCCCCGGCCGGTCTGCGCTGGAACAACCCGGACGGCCCGCTGCGGGTGGGGATGGAGTACGCCGGCATGGCGATGCTGTTCCTGCCCCTGCTGCTGGGGGCCTTCGTCGCCGGCCCGATGGTCGCCCGCGAGCTGGAGAGCGGCACCTACCGCCTCGCCCTGACCCAGTCGTCGACGCCCCGGGCCTGGCTCGCCTCGAAGATCACGGTGGCCGCCGTGGCCGCGGTGGCCGGCTCGGCCGCACTGGCCGGGGTCTACCGCATCGGCTGGACCCCGCTCGACGGCACGCACCAGTTCGCCTGGGCGGACCGGGGGCCGTACGAGTCGCTCGGCACCGTGCACGTCGCGTACTGCCTGCTGGGCGTCGCCGTCGGAGCCCTCGTCGGCCAGCTCGTACGGCGCACGCTCGCCGCCATGGCGGTCACCGGGCTGGTCACCGGCCTGGTGATGGTGCTGCTCGGCGCCCTGCGGTGGTCCTTCCTGCCCGTACGGACCCTCACCACGTCGTCGGTCGAGACCGGGGTGCCGATGCCCCGGGGCGACACCTTGACGATGGACTACGGACTCACCACGGCCTCGGGCGGACGCCTGCCCGAGTGGACCTGCTTCGCACGCTCCGGCAGCCACCGGGGGTGCCCCGACGACCTGAACGTGACCGGGTGGTACGTCGACTACCACCCGGCCACGCACTACTGGCCGACCCAGTCCATCGAGACGGCGGTGGTCCTGGCCCTCGCCGCCCTCGCCCTCTGGGCGGCCTTCGCGGTCCTGCGCACCCGGTACCGCTGAGGCGCACGGCCAGGGCCTTTCTTCAGCTCCGGTCCTGGCCCTCGCGCGCCTCCGAGGTCGCACTCATGTCCGGGTAGCGGTCGCCCGCGACCCGGGCGGCGATCGGCTCCAGGCGGGCCAGCTGCGCCGCCGTCAGGGTGATCCGGGTCGCGGCGGTGTTCTCGCGCAGCCGGCCCGGCTTGCGGGTGCCCGGGATGGGGATCACGGTCAGCCCGTGCACCTGCGCCCGCTGCTGCACCCAGGCCAGGGCGATCTGCGCCGGGGTCGCCCCCAGCTCCTCGGCGATCTCCCGGACGGGCGCCAGCAGCGCCGCGTTGGCCTTCGCGTTCTCGCCGGTGAACCGCGGCTGGTGGCGCCGGAAGTCGTTCTGCGACAGGTCCGCGGTGGCGTCCGCGAAGGCCCCGGTCAGGAAGCCCCGGCCCAGCGGGGAGTACGGCACCAGCGCCACGCCCAGCTCCGCCGCCGCCCCCACCGCGCTGCGCTCCACGCTCCGGCTGAAGAGCGACCACTCCGACTGGAGCGCCGCGATCGGGTGGACGGCGTGCGCCTCGCGCAGTTCGGCGCCGGTGACCTCGCTGAGCCCGAGGTGGCGCACCTTGCCCTCCTGCACCAGCTCCGCCATGGCGCCGACCGACTCGGCGAACGGCACGGCGGGGTCGCGCCGGTGCATGTAGTAGAGGTCGATGACGTCCACGCCGAGGCGGCGCAGGCTGTCCTCGACGGCCCGCCGGACGTAGGCGCGGTCGTTGCGCACGCCCCGGTAGGCGGGGTCGTCGCTGCGCTCTATGGCGAACTTCGTCGCCAGGGTGATCTCGTCCCGGTGGGCGGCCACGAACGGGGCGAGGAACTCCTCGTTGCGCCCCCGCCCGTAGACGTCCGCGGTGTCGATGAGGGTGACCCCGGCGGCCAGCGCCGCGTCCAGGGTCTCGCGGGCGGCCACCTCGTCGGTGTCCCCGTAGAACTCGCTCATGCCCATGCAGCCGAGGCCCTGGACGCCGACCAGCGGGCCGCCCTTGCCGAGTTCGACCTGGTCGATCTTCGTGGCTTCCGTCATGGCTGTGCCTTCCCCGAGTAGATGCCGATCTTGTAGTCCAGTACGGCCAGCGCGTCCGTGAGCTCCGAGATCCGCGCCCGCACCTCGTGCCGCGTCCGCTCCAGCAGCTCGCGGCGCTCCCCGACGGTGTGCCCGCCCTCACGGACCAGTTCGGCGTACCGGACCATGTCCGCCACCGACATCCCGGTGGCGCGCAGCTTGCCCACGAAGGCCAGCCAGTCCAGGTCCTTGTCGGTGAAGCGCCGCTGTCCCGAGTGGGAGCGGTCCACGTGCGGCATCAGGCCGATCCGCTCGTACCAGCGCAGGGTGTGCTGGGTCAGACCGGTCCGGGCCTCGACCTCGCTGATCGTGTACCGCGTCTGCGTCAGGCTCTGGCTCATGACCCCACGCTAAAAC
This sequence comes from Streptomyces sp. NBC_00207, assembly GCF_045160965.1. Taxonomy (NCBI): domain Bacteria; kingdom Bacillati; phylum Actinomycetota; class Actinomycetes; order Kitasatosporales; family Streptomycetaceae; genus Streptomyces; species Streptomyces sp. NBC_00207. The sequence continues at coordinate 3,435,256 of NZ_CP130715.1, forward strand.
CCTGGAGTGCACTCCAAGCAAGTAGGCTCGGCCGCATGGAGAGCATGGAGGCCGTCAACGGCATGGAAAGCCTGCGGATCATCGAGACCTGGCCGGTGGAGACGGCCGCGGCGGCCGTCGTACGCGCCGACGGAAGCCTCGCCGGCGCCCACGGGCCCGTCGACCACCGCTTCGCGCTGGCCTCCGTGACCAAGCCGCTCGCCGCGTACGCCGCCCTCGTCGCGTACGAGGAAGGGGCGATCGAGCTGGACGAGCCTGCCGGGCCCGAGGGGTCGACGGTCCGTCACCTGCTCGCGCACACCAGCGGCCTGGCCTTCGACGAGCACCGGGTGTCGGCCCCGCCCGGGGAGCGCCGGCTGTACTCCAACGCCGGTTTCGAGGTGCTCGGCGACCACATCGCCAAGGCCACCGGCATCCCCTTCGCGGAGTACGTGCACCAGGCGGTCTTCGAGCCGCTGGGCATGACGGGGACCACCCTGGAGGGCTCGCCCGCCAAGGACGGCGTCTCCACCGTGTCCGACCTGCTGCGCTTCGCCGCCGAGCTGCAGGCGCCCCGGCTGCTCGACGTCCGTACGGTCGCCGCGGCGACCTCCGTCGTGCACCCCGGGCTCAAGGGCGTCCTGCCGGGGTACGGGCACCAGTCGCCCAACGACTGGGGCCTCGGCGTGGAGATCCGCGACGGCAAGTCCCCGCACTGGACGGGCCTGTCCTCCTCGCCCCGCACCTTCGGCCACTTCGGCCAGGCCGGCACCTTCCTGTGGGTGGACCCGGACGCGCGCGCCGCGTGCGTGGCGCTGACGGACCGCGCCTTCGGCCCGTGGGCCGTGGCGGCCTGGACCCCGTTCACGGACGCGGTCCTGGCCGAACTGCGCTCGGCCTAGGGGAGTTCCCAGATCAGCAGTTCCCCCGGGGACCCGGCGGTGATCTCCAGGTCCCGCTCGGCGGTGATCCGCACCGAGTCCCCGGGGCCCAGCTCCTCCCCGTCCAGGCGCAGGTCCCCCCGCACCACGTGCAGGTACACCCGCTCCGCCGCCGGCACGGCCACCCGCTCGCCCGCGCCGGGCCGCCGCACGTGCAGCACGGCGCCGGCCGCGGGGACCTCGTAGGGCGTGCCGTCGGCGACGTCCCGGACCACCTCGTACGAGGGATCGCCGCCCGCGGCGAGGGGCGCGAGCCACATCTGCACGAAGCGCAGCCGCCCGTCGCCGTCGTTGCGCTCCACGTGCCGCGCGCCGGATCCGGCGCTCAGCCACTGCACGTCCCCGGCCCGGACCAGGCCCTTCTCGCCGGTGCTGTCCTGGTGGGTGAGCTCCCCCTCGACGACCCAGGTCACGATCTCGGTGTGGCTGTGCGGGTGCTCGTCGAATCCGGCGCCCGCGGCGAGGACCTCCTCGTTGCAGGCCAGGAGGGGGCCGAAGCGCAGATTGTCCGGGTCGTAGAAGGACCCGAAGGAGAAGGCGTGCCGGGTGGTGATCCCGGCGGCCGGGTCCCCGCCCTCGTACCGGTCGGCGCCTCGGCGTACATCAATCATGGGGGCCACGGTAGACCCAGTCGCGGCACGGGGGCGCGGCCCGGCCCGGTACCGGACTCCGCACACCCGTCCCGATAAGGCAGTCTTGTCACGTGCCTCAACCCGAACGTGAGCATTCGCCCGCCACACACGCCGCGCATCCCGCTCCCGCCCATCCGCACACCGCGACGCTGCGCCGACTGGAGAAGTCCTCCGGCCGGCTCGCCGCCAACGCGATCGCGCGGATGGACGAGACCCTGCCGTGGTACCGGGCGATGCCACCCGAGAACCGGTCCTGGATCGGCCTGGTGGCGCAGGCCGGCATCGCCGCGTTCACCGAGTGGTTCCGGCACCCGGAGACCCCGCAGGCGATCTCCACCGACGTGTTCGGGACGGCTCCGCGCGAGCTGACCCGGGCGATCACCCTGCGCCAGACCGTCGAGATGGTCCGCACCACGATCGAGGTCATGGAGACCGCGATCGAGGAGGTGGCGGCCCCGGGTGACGAGCAGATCCTGCGCGAGGCGCTGCTCGTGTACGCCCGGGAGATCGCCTTCGCGACGGCCCAGGTGTACGCGCAGGCCGCCGAGGCGCGCGGGGCGTGGGACGCCCGGCTGGAGTCCCTGGTCGTCAACGCGGTGCTGTCCGGCGAGGCCGACGAGGGTGCACTCTCCCGGGCGGCGGCGCTGGGCTGGAACTCCCCCGAGCACGTGTGCGTGGTGCTCGGCACCGCGCCGGAGGGGGACAGCGAGCTGACGGTGGAGGCGATCCGGCGCGCGGCCCGCCACCACAAGCTGCAGGTCCTCACCGGAGTGCTCGGGGACCGGCTGGTCGTCATCGCGGGCGGCAGCGACAACCCGATGCAGGTGGCGAAGTCGCTGATCGGGCCGTTCGCGGCCGGTCCGGTGGTGGCCGGCCCGGTGGTCTCCGACCTGCTGAACGCGACGAAGTCGGCGCAGGCCGCGGCGGCCGGGCTGAAGGCCTGCACTGCCTGGCAGGACGCCCCGCGTCCGGTCCTGGCGGACGATCTCCTGCCGGAGCGCGCGATCGCCTCCGATCCCGCTGCCAGGGAACAACTGGTGGAGGAGATCTACAGACCACTGGAAGAGGCCGGGTCTGCGCTGCTGGAGACGCTGAGCGTGTACCTGGAGCAGGCGAGCAGCCTGGAAGGGGCGGCGCGGATGCTGTTCGTGCACCCCAACACGGTGCGCTACCGGCTGCGACGTGTGACCGACGTCACCGGATGGTCACCCTCCGATGTCCGCTCGGCGTTCACGCTGCGAATCGCCCTGATTCTCGGGCGTCTGGCCGACGGCGATCTCCAGACCTAGACTTTTGTCGGACATCAACAATTACCCCGACGGTTCTTCGTCCCTGTCCCCACGGGCGGCCGGGACCACCTACAAGAGAGAGTGTGAGGGTGCTCGTACTCGTCGCTCCCGGCCAAGGCGCTCAGACGCCCGGCTTCTTGACTCCCTGGCTCGACCTCCCCGGTGCCGCTGACCGCGTCGCCGCCTGGTCCGACGCCATCGGGCTGGACCTTGCCCACTACGGCACGAACGCTGACGCCGACGAGATCCGCGACACGGCCGTGGCCCAGCCCCTGCTGGTCGCCGCGGGCCTGCTGTCCGCCTCGGCGCTGCCGGCTTCCCTGACCTTCGGTGCCGTCGCGGGCCACAGCGTCGGCGAGATCACCGCCGCCGCCTACGCCGGCGTGCTGTCCGAGGCCGACGCGCTGTCGTTCGTCCGGACCCGCGGTCTCGGCATGGCCGAGGCGGCCGCCGTCACCGAGACCGGCATGGCCGCGGTCCTCGGCGGTGACCGCGACGTGGTCGTCGCACACCTGGAGAAGCTGGGTCTGACCCCGGCCAACATCAACGGCGCGGGCCAGATCGTGGCCGCCGGCACCATGGAGCAGATCGCTGCCCTGGAGGCCGACAAGCCCGAAGGCTCCATGAAGATCGTCGCCCTCAAGGTCGCGGGCGCCTTCCACACGCACCACATGGCCCCCGCGGTGGCCACGCTGGAGAAGGCCGCCGAGGCCCTCTCCCCGGCGGACCCGGTGCTGAAGTACGTCTCGAACAAGGACGGCCTTGTCGTCACCACGGGCGCCGACGTCGTCGCCCGCCTGGTCGGCCAGGTCGCGAACCCGGTCCGCTGGGACCTGTGCATGGAGACGTTCGCCGAACTGGGCGTCACGGGGATCATCGAGCTCTGCCCCGGTGGCACCCTGACGGGTCTGGCCAAGCGCGCGCTGAAGGGCGTACCGAGCGTGGCTCTGAAGACCCCGGACGATCTCGACAAGGCCGCGGCGCTCGTCGCCGAACAGACGGCCTGAGAGAAGGAGCCCACACAGCATGTCCAAGATCAAGCCGGCCAAGGGCTCCCCGTACGCCCGCATCCTCGGAGTCGGCGGCTACCGCCCGACCCGTGTGGTGCCCAACGAGGTCATCCTCGAGACCATCGACTCGTCCGACGAGTGGATCCGTTCCCGCTCGGGCATCGCGACCCGCCACTGGGCCTCGCCCGAGGAGACGGTCGCCGCGATGTCGGTGGAGGCCTCGGGCAAGGCGCTGGCCGATGCCGGCGTCTCCCCCGAGCAGATCGGTGCCGTGATCGTCTCGACGGTCTCGCACTTCAAGCAGACTCCGGCCGTCGCGACCGAGATCGCGCACCGGATCGGCGCGGTCAAGCCCGCCGCCTTCGACATCTCCGCGGGCTGCGCCGGTTTCGGCTACGGTCTGACCCTGGCCAAGGGCATGGTGGTGGAAGGTTCGGCGGAGTACGTCCTCGTCATCGGCGTGGAGCGGCTCTCGGACCTGACGGACCTGGAGGACCGCGCGACGGCCTTCCTGTTCGGCGACGGCGCGGGTGCCGTGGTCGTCGGTCCCTCGGACGAGCCGGCCATCGGCCCCACGGTGTGGGGTTCGGAGGGCGACAAGTCCGACACGATCAAGCAGACCGTGCCGTGGGACGAGTTCCGCACCAAGGACACCGCCGAGAAGTTCCCGGCCATCACGCAGGAGGGTCAGGCGGTCTTCCGCTGGGCCGTCTTCGAGATGGCCAAGGTGGCCCAGCAGGCGCTCGACGCCGCCGGGATCACCGCGGACGACCTGGACGTCTTCATTCCGCACCAGGCGAACATGCGGATCATCGACTCGATGGTGAAGACTCTGAAGCTGCCGGAGCACGTCACGGTCGCCCGTGACGTGGAGACCACCGGCAACACGTCGGCCGCCTCGATCCCGCTCGCTATGGAGCGGCTCCTGGCGACCGGAGCGGCGAAGAGCGGCGACACCGCGCTCGTCATCGGCTTCGGGGCGGGACTCGTCTACGCCGCGACGGTCGTTACCCTCCCCTAGGGCCGGGATCCACATCCCGGTCTGTCTACCCAGTTACCCAGAGAAGGAGCGCCACATGGCCGCCACGCAGGCAGAGATCGTCGAGGGTCTCGCGGAGATCGTCAACGAGATCGCGGGTATCCCGGTCGAGGACGTCCAGATCGAGAAGTCCTTCACCGACGACCTGGACGTCGACTCGCTGTCCATGGTCGAGGTCGTCGTCGCCGCCGAAGAGCGCTTCGACGTCAAGATCCCGGACGAGGACGTCAAGAACCTCAAGACGGTCGGCGACGCCGCGGACTACATCGCGAAGCACCAGGCCTGAGCCTGACGAGCGTTTGTCGCCACCTGGCGGTGGCGCCGTGACAATTCAGCACCCCCTGAGACGTGGAGAAAGAATTCCTGTGAGCCCGACCAATCGCACCGTGGTCGTCACCGGTATCGGCGCAACCACTCCGCTGGGTGGCGACAGCGCTTCGACCTGGGAAGGTCTGCTTGCCGGCCGTTCCGGCGTAACGCCCCTGGAGGGCGAGCGCTTCGCCGAACTCCCGGTACGCATCGCCGCCCGTGCCGCCGTGGACCCGAGCGAGGTCCTGCCCCGGCCGCTGGCCCGCAAGCTCGACCGCTCGGCGCAGTTCGCCGTCATCGCGGCGCGCGAGGCGTGGGCCGACGCCGGCTACACCGCCCCGGCCGGCGAGGACGAGCAGATCCGGCCCGAGCGCCTGGGCACGGTGATCGCCTCCGGTATCGGCGGTGTCACCACCCTGCTCGACCAGTACGACGTACTGAAGGAAAAGGGTGTGCGCCGGGTCTCCCCGCACACCGTCCCCATGCTCATGCCGAACGGCCCGTCGGCCAACGTCGGCCTGGAGGTCAACGCCCAGGCGGGCGTGCACACTCCGGTCAGCGCCTGCGCCTCCGGCGCCGAGGCCATCGGCTACGCCGTCGAGATGATCCGTACCGGCCGTGCCGACGTGGTCGTCGCGGGCGGCACCGAGGCGGCGATCCACCCGCTGCCCATCGCCGCGTTCGCCAACATGATGGCGATGTCCAAGAACAACGAGAACCCCGAGCAGGCCTCCCGTCCGTACGACAAGGGCCGTGACGGCTTCGTACTGGGCGAGGGCGCGGGCGTCGTCATCCTGGAGTCCGCCGAGCACGCCGCCGCGCGCGGCGCCCGGGTCTACTGCGAGGTGCTGGGCCAGGGTCTGTCCGCGGACAGCCACCACATCGCGCAGCCGGAGCCGACCGGCCGCGGTGTCGCGGCCGCGGTGCAGAACCTGCTCGACAACACGGGCCTCGACCCGGCCGAGCTGGTCCACCTGAACGCACACGCCACGTCGACCCCGCAGGGTGACACGGCCGAGCTGAAGGCCCTGCGCAAGGTCCTGGGCGACGACCTCGACCACATCGCGATCTCCGCGACCAAGTCGATGACCGGTCACCTGCTGGGCGGCGCGGGCGGTATCGAGACCGTCGCGACCGTGCTGGCGCTCTACAACCGGCTGGCCCCGCCGACCATCAACGTCGACGACCTCGACGAGGACATCGACGCGGACATCGTGCGCGGCGAGCCCCGCAAGCTGCCGGCCGACGGCCCGATCTCCGCGATCAACAACTCCTTCGGCTTCGGCGGTCACAACGTCACCCTGGCGTTCCGCACCGTCTGATCCCGTACCGCACGACGAAGGGCCCCGCACAGCACTCGCTGTGCGGGGCCCTTCGCGTCGTGAGCGTTCAGACCACCTGGTGGAGCCAGCGGACCGGGGCGCCCTCGCCCGCGTAGCGGAAGGGCTCCAGTTCGTCGTCCCAGGGCTTGCCGAGCAGTTTGGCGATCTCCGCCTCCAGGTCGGTCTCGCCGCGTGCGGACCGGGCGAGGGCGGCGCGCAGCCGGTCCTCCGGGATCAGGATGTCGCCGTGGATGCCGGTGACGGCGTGGAAGATGCCGAGCTCCGGGGTGGAGCTGTAGCGCTCGCCCTCGGCGTTCGGGCACGGTTCCGCGGTCACCTCGAAGCGCAGCAGGTGCCAGCCGCGCAGCGCGGAGGCGAGTTTCGAGGCGGTGCCCGCTTCGGCCTGCCAGGAGAACTCGGCTCTCCAGGTGCCCGGGGAGGCGGGCTGCCTGATCCAGTCGAGGTTCACCCGCACCCCGAGCACGCCCGCAACAGCCCATTCCACATGCGGGCAGAGCGCGCGCGGTGCGGAATGCACGTACAGAACTCCACGTGTCGTCACCGGGACCTCCAGTGGTGGACGAGGTCGGGAATAAACTCCAGAAAACGGACAGTATGTGACGTGATGTAATGTAACGGAAATTATTTGACATTGCGCTACGGGACCTGCGGCCGAAACGCCACGGGAAAAAGCTACCGTGCGCCGGGGGTCATGGTGTGACGTACGGTCGCTCCAAGGCCCGTAAACACAGAGCTTTCACTCAGCAGGACCCCCCGAACGATGCGGGGGCGAAAAGGAGGAGCCCTTCCCATGCGCACCACCGCTCCGCGCACTCCCGCGCGCCGGATCCTCGCGGGCGCGGGTGCGGCTGCCGTACTGCTGGCCGGCGCGGCGACGGGGTGCAGCTCGGGCGCGTCGGGCGGCGAGGGCGAGCGCGGGGCTCAGGCCGCTCCGCGCTGGAACACGGCGCCGGCCTCGCTCGCGGCCGTGGGCGACTCCATCACACGCGGTTTCGACGCCTGTTCGGTCCTGGCCGACTGCCCGGAGGTCTCCTGGGCCACCGGGAACGACCCCGCGGTCCGCTCCCTCGCCGCCCGGCTGCTCGGGGACGCCGAGGTGCCCGCCCGCAGCTGGAACTACGCGGTGACCGGCGCACGGATGGCGGACCTGCCGGGGCAGCTGACGGAGGCCGCCGCGCACAAGCCCGACCTGGTCACGGTCATGGTGGGCTCGAACGACGCCTGCCGGCCCACGGCTTCGTCGATGACGCCGGTGGCGGAGTTCCGGGACGGATTCGAGAAGGCCCTCGCCGGGCTCCGGACCGCGTCCCCCTCCTCCCAGGTGTACGTCTCCAGCGTGCCGGACCTCCAACGGCTGTGGGAGCAGGGCAAGGACCTCCCGATGGTGCGGCAGGTCTGGAAGCTGGGCATCTGTCAGTCGATGCTCGCCGATCCGCTGTCGGCGGCGACGGGGGCGACGGCCCGGCGCGAGCAGGTGCGGGCGCGGGTGGTCGAGTACAACGAGGTGCTGCGCGAGGTCTGCGCGAAGGACGCACTGTGCCGCTACGACGGCGGGGCGGTGTTCCAGTACCCCTTCGCGGCGGATCAGTTGAGCCGCTGGGACTGGTTCCATCCGGGCAAGGACGGGCAGGCACGGCTGGCGGAACTGGCGCACCGCCAGGTGACGGCCGCCGAACCGCCACGTTGACGCCGCTGTGCACGGAGGGTCCGGGGGCGAGAGTCAGGTCTCGCCCCCGGACCGGCTTTCGTGGCTGTTTCAGGGGTGATTTCCAGCCATTTCCGATGGTTACGGTGTGTTACGCGACGTCGAGCGTGGCCGTCAGCCGCGTGTCACCGTGCGAGTGGCTCGCGCGGACCTCGTAGGCGCCGCCGATCCGCTGCCAGCCGGAGCTCTCCCGGTCCCAGATCTCGAAGGCCCGGGCGGGCAGGGCGATCACGGCCTCGACGGTCTCGCCGGGTCCCGCCGAGACGCCCGCGAAGCCCGCCAGCCAGCTCGCCGGGCGCTCCACGGTGTCCGCGACGGGGGCGAGGTAGACCTGGACGACCTCGCGGCCGGGCCGGGTACCGGTGTTGGTGAGGCGGACCCGGACCGTGTCGGCGGTGGCCTCCAGGGACTCGTACGCCCAGTCGGTGTAGCCGAGGCCGTGCCCGAAGGGGAAGGCGGGGGCCACGCCGTGCTTCTCGTAGGCCCGGTAGCCGATGAAGAGGCCCTCCCGGTACTCCAGGCGCCCCTCGGTGGGGACGACTTCGGTGACGGGCGCGTCCTCGAACCGCGCGGGCCACGTGGTGGGCAGCCGCCCGCCGGGCTCCGCGTCGCCGAGGAGTACGTCGGCCAGCGCGGCCCCGCCCTCCTGCCCGGGGAACCAGGTCAGCAGCACCGCGGCGACGTCCTCGCGCCACGGGAGCTCCACCGGGGAGCCCGCGTTGACGACGACCACGGTGTTCGGGTTGACGGCGGCGACGGCGCGCACCAGGTCGTCCTGGCGGCCCGGGAGGGTGAGGTCCTGCCGGTCGAAGCCCTCGGACTCCACGCGCTCGGTGGTGGCGACGACCACGACGGCGGTGTCGGCGGCGCGGGCGGCCGCCACGGCCTCGGCGATCAGCTCGTCGGGGTCGCTGCGCGGGCCGAGGTGGAGCAGCGAGAACATGATCGCCTTGAGCGGCAGCGCGGACACGTCGGGGACCTGGTAGGTCAGCGACACCTCGACGGGCTCGCCCTCGGTGACGGTGACGCGGGCGCGCTCGCTGGGAGCGCCGAAGAAGGCCTCGAAGGGGTCGGCCTCGTTGCCCATCTCCTGGACGCCCTCCCAGAGGGTCCGCCCGTCGACCGCGAGGCTGAAGGCGCCCAGTCCGCGGGTGCCGAAGGCGTGCTCGCCGCTCTCGCGCGGGAGGAACGTACCGCGGACCTCGATGCTCGCCATCGTCTCGTACGTGGCGCCGGCGGGCAGGTCGTCGCCGATCCACTGGACCTGGCCGGTCGGCAGGCTGCCCTCGCCGACGACGGCGCCGGAGGCGTCGCGGCAGACGGCGCGCAGTTCGAAGCCCTTGTCGGCGGGGACCAGTTCGTCGGAGGGGTCGGCGCCGACGGTGAAGGTCAGGGCTCCGTCCGGGAGGGCGGCGGTGAGGCCGTCGAGCGGGGAGACGATCCGCTCGGGGAAGACGGTGGCGCTGCCGCCGCCGAGGACGCGGGCGTCACGGGCCGCGGCGCCGGAGAGGGCGACGGTACGGCCGGCGGAGGCGTCGAGCGGCAGGGCGGCGCTCCGGCCGGGCACGGCCTCGTTGCGCACGAGGACGAAGCCGCGGGCGGCGAGCTCGCGGGCCAGCGCCTGGCCGTCGACCGGGGCCGGGGCGGTCTCGACGGCGGCGGGCGCGCCCTCCAGTGCGCCGACGCGGGCGGCGAGGCGCAGGACGTTGCGCACGGCGTCGTCGACGAGGGACTCGGAGACCTCCCCGGCGCGGACAGCCTCGGCGAGGGCGGGCCCGTAGACGCCGGTGGGGCCGGGCATGGCCACGTCCAGGCCGCCCTCGATGTCGCCGGTGGTGGAGCGGGCGGCCATCCAGTCGGAGACGTTGTACCCGTCGAAGCCCCATTCGCCGCGCAGGACTTCGTTCACCAGGTACCGGTGCTCGGTCATCGTCGTGCCGTTGACCTGGTTGTAGGCGGTCATGATGCCCCACGGGTGGGCGTTGGCGACGATGGCCTCGAAGGGCGCCAGGTACAGCTCGCGCAGTGGGCGCGGGGCGATGACGGAGTCGACGGTGAACCGGTCGGTCTCGGATTCGTTGCCGACGAAGTGCTTGACGGTGGTGCCGACCCCGCCGTCCTGGACGCCGTTGACGTAGCCGCTGCCGATGACCCCGGTGAGGTAGGGGTCCTCGGAGTAGCACTCGAAGTGGCGGCCGCCGAGCGGGGAGCGGTGCAGGTTGACGGTGGGTGCGAGCAGGACGTGGACGCCCTTGCGGCGGGCCTCCTGGGCGAGGAGGCGGCCGGCGCGGCGGGCGAGCTCGGGGTCCCAGGCGGCGGCGAGCGCGGTCGGGGAGGGCAGGGCGATGGACGGGTCGTCGGCGGTCCAGCGCACGCCGCGGACCCCGATGGGGCCGTCGGACATGACCAGGGATTGCAGCCCGATCTCGGGGATCGCGGGCAGCGACCACATGTCCTGCCCGGCCAGCAGTCGGGCCTTGGTGTCGAGATCGAGCTTCCCGAGCGCCACTTCGACGACGCTGGTGCGGACCTGATCGGCATCGGTCACGGCCGTGCCTCCTCGTTGAGTGCGGTGGTGCGGTGCGGTGCCCCCATCGTGGACCTGTTACCTGTTGAGCGGTAGGGTTCGTAATCTTTTCGTGATATCAAGATGACGTACGGTCCTGCTGGCAGGAGTCGTACGGGAAGGGGTGCCGGGGCGATGGTCAGGGCAAGGAGCGAGGAGCGCCGCGGGGAGATCGTCCGCGCGGCCGTCGAGGTGATCGCGGAGCGTGGCTACCGGGGCGCGTCCCTGGGCACGGTCGCCGAACGCGTGGGCCTGACCCAGCAGGGGCTGCTGCACTACTTCCCGACCAAGGAGGCGCTGCTGGTCGCGGTGCTGGAGGAGCGCGACCGCTGGGACACCGGCGGCGGCTCGCGCGCCGCGGCCGACACCTGGCGCCTCGACCTGCTGGCCTCGCTCGTGGAGTACAACGCGATGCGCCCGGGCATCGTGCAGACCTTCTCGGCGCTGCTGGGCGAGAGCGTCACGGACGGGCACCCGGCGCGGGAGTTCTTCACGGAGCGCTACGCCCAGGTCCGCGCGGAGATGGCGGCGGTGCTCCGCGCCGAGTTCGGCGAACTCCTCCCCTCGGGCCTCACCCCGGAACAGGCGGCCCCCCTGCTGACGGCCGTCATGGACGGACTCCAGTACCAGTGGCTGCTCGCCCCCGAGTCGGTGGACATGCCCGCCGCCTTCCGCTCCTTCCTGACCCTCCTGCGGGGCCCCGCGGACTCCTAGCGGGCGCCCGGGGCTAGGGCGGGCCGAGCAGCGGGTCGTGGACCGGGCAGGACGGCCGGCGGCGGGGCACCCGGTAGTACGCCCGGTCGCGGAGCCGGCCCGTCCAGGGCTCCGCGGTGGACGGCCGCTTGACGAGGACGTGCCGGCTGCTGCCCGCCCCCAGGTGCCTGCGGTACTCGCCCAGCAGCGGGTCCACCGCCCCGAGGAACGCCCGTATCTGATCCTCCACCAGGCAGAACGGGCAGTCCGGGCCGGGCGGCAGGTGGAACTGCCGGCCCTCCGGCCGGGCGTCGCTGCCGAAGGCGGTGAGGACCAGCGCGCCGGTGTAGGTGACGCACACGCCCATCACCTGGGGCCCCTCGGAACCCGCGACGTGCCCCACGAGGTCCCGGAAGCGGGCGGTGTCCACGCGCTCGATGCGTTCGAGCGCGGTCCGCGCCGCGGCGACGGTGTTGACCACCGCGGCCACCAGGGAGACCGCGATGACGGCCGGCACCGCCCACGGCGGCCCGTCGTCCCACAGCAGCCACAGCAGCCACAGCATTCCCACGTTCAGCACGATCATGAAGGCCACGGCCACCCGCAGCCCCGCGCCGGAAGTCCGCACCACCCGGTACGCGAGGACCAGGAAGGCACCGGTGAGGACCGGCTGGACCCAGTCGGGGGCCGTCACCAGGCTGAACCGTCACGTCGCATCGGATACCCCCCGTACGCCGGAACCGTCGACCGCGCTGCGTGAGCGCGCCGTTACAGCATCCCTCCGCGCCGCCGGTACGTCGACCCCCCGGAAGTCCCCGGGCACCGCCCGGCTGGCATCCTCGGCCGAATGAAGATCGCCGCAGCCCAGATGACCTGCGTCCCCGCCGATGTCCCCGCCAACGTCGCGCGGGCCGCCGCTCTCGCCGCCGCGGCCCGCGAACAGGGCGCCGCACTGGTGGTGTTCCCCGAGTTCACGCTCACCGGTTACGAACTGGACGCGCTGGCCCGCGACCCCGGCCTGTGGACGGCCGCCGACGACCCGCGCCTGGACCCGCTGCGCTCCGCCGGCATCGCCACCGCCGTCAACGTCGCCCTGCCCGCCGCCGGCCCGCGCCCCGCCATCGCGACGCTGGTGCACGATGCGGACGGCGCGCTCCTGACGACGTACGCGAAGCAGCACCTCTTCCGGCACGAGCAGGACGTCTTCGCCCCCGGCACGGGCGACGGGCGCTTCGAACTCGGCGGGATCCGCTTCTCCTTGGGCGTCTGCTACGACAACCACTTCCCCGAACTGCCCGGCCGGGGCGCGGCCGACGGCTGCCGGGTGCACCTGGCGAGCTCCCTGTACGGGACGGGCGACGGGATCGGCGAGCGCGCCACCGTGTACCCGGGGATCGCGAAGGACCACGGCCTGTACGTCGTCCTCGCCAACCACGTCGGCCCGGCGGGCCCGTGGACCGGCTGCGGCCGCGCGGCCGTGTGGGCCCCGGGCGGCTCCCTGCTCGCCGAGGCGGACGACCGTACGCCGTCGGTGGTGACCGCCGAGGTCGGCCCCGCCGCCTGACGGGGTGCGCCCGTCAGACGGCGTGGGTCAAGCGGGGTGGGTCGGGCGGGGTGCGTCAGGCGGGCTCGGGCACCCGTACCTCGCGGTCCGGACGCGGGGCGTCGAGGTCCGGGAGCTGCGGCGCGGCGGCCTTGCGGTCCGAGACCAGGGCGGGCACGACGATGGCGAGGGCCGCCACCGCGTACACGCCGGTCCAGAAGACCCAGCCGCCGGGCGGGGCCCAGTGCGCCGAGGTCGGCACCCACGAAGCCTTGTTGCCGACGGCGAACCGGCGCAGCGTCCAGTAGAACGCCGCCACGTTGGCCACCGCCAGGCCGCCGACGCAGAGGCCGACCAGCCGCCGCCAGGGGAAACCGCGCCCGGGGACGCGCGTGGCGCAGATCAGCACGGCCATCAGCGGCAGGCCGACGGCGAAGGGCAGCAGGTAGCGGCCCTGCCACACCATGCCGATCCGCTCCGCCTCCGAGGCCTGCGCGGCCACCGGCACCATCACGATGGCCACCAGCATGCCGAGCACCGCCACCACGTCGCGCTTGTGGCCGTAGACCAGCGCCAGCATGACGAGCGTCGCGAGCACCGCCATCCACACCAGGTACAGCAGGGCCGGGCCCGGGGTGTCCAGCCAGCCGAAGAAGCCGACCATCTGCTTGATGTACCAGTCGGTGGTGCCGAGGGTGCGCTTCGCGGCCACGGCCGCGGTGAGCGAGTCGGGAATGTCTATCTTCGAACGGTCCGGGTGCCTCGCCGCCCAGTACAGCGCACCGGCCGTGGCCAGGCCCAGCAGGGCCGTCCAGAGCCACAGGGCCTTGCGGCGCAGCACGGATCCCAGCACTCCGCGCCGCTGCGTGAGCAGCAGGCAGAAGAAGACCGCTCCGCCGAACCAGATCAGTCCGAGGGGCCGGATGTTGATGAGGACCAGGCCGCCGGTGCCCAGCCTGGCCAGCCGCCGGTTCAGCAGCACCGGGTCGGGTGACAGGACGATCGACAGCAGGGCCGTCCACACCAGGATCCCGGCGGCGATCTCGCCGCCGCTGGGGTTGAGCATGCCGGACATGTAGAGCGTCATCGGCGTGGTGGCGGCGAGCACGCCGAGCACGGCCAGCGAGCGGCGCCGCCATTCGGCGGCCGTGACCAGCGCGCTCGCCAGCAGGGCCGAGCAGAGCAGCGCCGACATGAAGCGCATCAGGTACAGCCCCTCGGGGCCGTCGACCAGCAGGCTCGGCCAGCCGGTCGCCAGGTAGTACGCCGGGTGGTAGCGGCCGGCCGCCGTGGGGACCTGGACGATCTTCTCGGAGTCGCCGAGCGAGGGCGCGCAGGACGCGGGCTGGGACTGGCGCCACGCGTAGCACTCGTGCACCGTGGCCAGGTTCCCGTACCACTCCGGGAGCTGCATCCCGGCCTCGGCGAACTGCCCGTCGATTCCCGCCACCCGGTGCGGGACCATCACCAGGGGTCCGCTGATCTGGCCCCGGGCGGCGGCCGCGGCACGGACGAAGTGCGCGTGTTCGTCGGGAGAGCCGCCGATGGGGCTGGCGGCCGACCAGGAGCCCGCGAGCGCGAAGAACAGCGCGAACGAGATCAGCCAGAGCCGCCTGGGTGTGCCGGCGGACCAGTCGGCCAGCCGCGTCAGTGCGGAGATCATCGGTTCCCCCGGGTCATCGGATGAAGCTCAGCCAGCTCTGGTCGCCGTCCTTGGAGCAGGTGCCGCCGGGCGCGTACTGCGGACAGCTGCCGTCCTGCTCCGTGATGGTGTGCGACACCCACGGCAGGATCCGGTAGGTGTTCTCCTTGGCCGGCATGTAGCGGTCGGCCATCGAGGAGGAGACGGTGCCGAGGAGCAGCAGCAGGGCGCACAGCGCTCCGATCACCGCGCCCTCGCGGCCCGGGAACCCGGCGCCCGCCGTACCGCTCGCGGACTCGGCGCCGGCCCCGGACTCGGCCCGGCGCGCGGCCATCCGCTGCGAGACCAGGTGGACGACCAGTGCGCACAGCAGCAGCCCGCAGTAGAGGAGCTGGTTGTTCGTGCGGGTGTAGAGCTGGACGGTCTGCGTCTCGTACATGTGCGAGGCGATGTACATGCGCATCACCCACGCGCTGATGAACATCGCGGCGACGGTGACCACCATCGGCCTGCGGATGCCCAGCCAGATCGCGGCGCCGAGGCAGACGAAGGTGACGAGGGCGAACAGGCCGACCCCGCCGTACTCGCCGGGCGGCGGCCACTCGCCGACCTTGCCGGGCATGTCCGTGCGCCACATGAGGTAGTACGCCGGGTCGGTGAAGTTGTCGAACCGGAAGTTGTAGTCCTTGGTGGTCTGGCCCTCGGTCAGCATGACCGCGAGGTAGCGGCCGGCGACCACGAGGAAGGCGGCCAGGGAGGCGCCGAGGAAGGCCGCGCCCTTGAGCCGGCCGAGGCGGCCGGTCCGCCACGGGAAGTACAACAGCGCGGCGAACAGGACACCCGCCGCGCTCCACAGGAACCAGCCCGAGTAGGTGAGGAACAGCACGCCGAGCAGCGCGCCGAATCCGGCGCCCTTGAGCAGGAGCGGCCGCCAGCCCTGGGCGGCGCTGCGGCTCAGTGACACCACCATCGCCACCAGGACCGGGACGAGCACCACGAGCACGGTCTGGCTGTACGGCTTGTACGCGTCGATCAGCGCGAAGGCCGGTGCCACGCCGAAGGCGAGGGCCCGGACCGGGCTGAGCAGCATGCGCCAGCAGAGGTAGGCCAGCGGCCCGAAGGCGGCGGCGCCGAGGATCTGGAGGTCCTTGAACGCGTAGGCGGTGTTGCCGCCGCGGAACCACTCGGCGTAGTAGCCGAGGGTGTGGAGGGGAGCCGGCGGGTAGACCGGCGAGCCCGAGGGCCGGCCGTTGGCCACCGCGTGGGCCCACTCGACGATGCGGCCGCTGTCTCCGTTGAGGCCGAACATCGGCCAGGGCGTCCCGTGGAGGGCGACGACCGCGCCGGCGGCGACGAAGCCGCTGGCCAGGCCCGCGAGGGCGGCGGCGGCGATCCGGGCGGCCAGGTCGAAGTGCCGGCCTCCCCGCAGCCTCATGGCCAGCGCCACCGCGGCGATGAACAGCAGACCGACGAGCGCGAACCGCAGCTGGATCGCGGCGAGGCCGCTGACCTGCGCGATCCGGTCCAGGGGGTCGAGTTTGAAGCGGACGGCCAGCAGCGGCAGCACGAGCGCCGCGCCGAACGCGACGACGGCTTCGAGGAGCAGGAGCGTGCCGCGCGAACCGAGCCCGCGCCGGACGGCGGGTATCGGGCGGGCGGGCGCGGCCGGTCCGCCCGGGGGCAGCACGGCGACCGTGCCCTCGGTACTGACTGTCACTGCTGTGTCCCTACTGCTGGTCGGTCCTCGGCCCGGCGGCCGGTCGTGGCTCGGCAAGCCGCTGCCCGGCTCCGGGCTTCTCCCCGAGGCGGTGGGCCAGGGCGGACTCAAAGGCAGTGAGAGACGGCCTCGGCGCGTGCTGCCGCCATGCATACTACGGGCCCACCAGGGGGTGACGGAGGCCGCCGGCCGATCACGACTCGGCTACGCGGAGTCCGGTAGCAGATGCTTTGCACCCCACTCCCCCAGGGACTCCAGCGCCGCGTTCAGGCCCTGCCCCAGCGGGGTCAGGGAGTACTCGACGCGCGGCGGTACCTCCTCGTGGACCTCGCGGTGGACGATGCCGTCCTGCTCCAGCTCGCGCAGCTGCGCGGCGAGCACCTTCTCGGAGACGCCGGGGACGAGCCTGCGCAGTTCACCGAAGCGGCGTCGCGGGCTCCGCTCCAGCTCCCACAGGAGCGAGACCTTCCATTTGCCGTCGATCACCGACATCGCCGCGGCGATCCCGCAGTGATCGGCACCGGGCCTTCGTGTCACCGCCATCGCGCACCCCTCCCCACCTGTTCGCTCACCTTGGGGTAACCACCCACTCCAAAGTGCGTACTTGAGCGCCTCACAGCCTGCCAGCAGGCTAAACGCCATGACTGACAACACACCTCGGTACTCGCTCACCCTGCTCGGACTCGGCGACATGGGCACCGCCCTCGCCCGTACCTGGCTCGCCGCCGGCCACCGGCTCACCGTTTGGAACCGCACCGCCGCCAAGGCCGCGCCACTGGCCGCCGAAGGGGCCCTCGTCGCCGCGAGCCCGGCCGAGGCCGTCGCCGCGAACGGGCTCGTCGTGGTCTGCCTGCTGGACGACGCCTCCGTCGGCTCCGCCCTGGACGGCATCGACCTGACCGGCAAGGACGTGGTGAACCTGACCACGGGCACTCCGGCCGAGGGCCGGGCGCGGGCCGCCTGGGCCGAGGAGCGCGGGGCCCGGTTCGTGGACGGCGGGATCATGGCCACGCCGACGATGATCGGGGCCCCCGAGGCCGGCGGATACGTCTTCTACAGCGGCTCGCGCGCGCTCTTCGACACCCACCGGGCGGTCCTGGAGGTCCCGGCCGGGGCCCGCTTCGTCGGCGAGGACGCCGGTCACGCCGCCCTGCACGACGTGGCGCTGCTCAGCGCGATGTGGGGGATGTTCGCCGGCATCTCGCACGCCTACGCCCTGATCGAGGGCGAGGACATTGCCCCGAAGGACCTGGCTCCGCTGCTGTCCGAGTGGCTGGGGGCGATGGGCTTCTTCGTCGGCAACGCCGCCGAGCGGCTGACCTCGCGGGACTTCACCTCGGGGGTGGTGTCCAACCTGGCCATGCAGGTCACGGGCACCGGCACCATGCTGCGCACCGCCGAGGAGCAGGGCGTCAGCACCGAGCTGATCTCCCCGTACGTGGACCTGCTGCGGCGCCGGCTGGCCGCGGACCCGGACGTGTACGGCGGGGAGGACACCACCGGGGCCATCCTGCTGCTGAAGCGGTAGCAGAGAGTGGGGCGCGGTTACGAGTACGCGGGCGGCGGCGGTCCGAAGCCCGCCGGGGCGGACGGGGCCTGCGGTGCGGCCGGGCCGCCCGGCGCCGCCTCGGCGGACGGGGTCTCGTCGACGGCCATGAGGTCGCGCGCCATCAGCGTGGCGCCGGCGACCGCGCCCGGCATCAGGAACACCGCGACCAGCGGCACCACGAACGACAGCACGAGCGGCACCCCGAAGCCGAGCACCAGCATCCGCCGCGACCGGAGCAGCTCCAGCCGCCGGTGCAGGTCCACCTTGCGCCGCTGGAGGGCCACGGCGGTGAGCTCCTGGGTCAGGAAGTACCCGGAGACGCAGAACCCGAGCGCGGGGACCACGGTCTGCCCGATCACCGGGATGAAACCGAGGGCGAAGAGCAGGATCCCGTAGAGCAGCACCCGTGCGAGCACCTTCACGCTGTCCCGGGCCGAGATCCACAGCTCCCGCCACAGCGGCAGCCCGGACTGCGGGACCTCGCCGCCCTCGCTGCGGTCGACCTGCTCCGAGAGGGACTCGTAGAAGGGCTGGCCGATCAGCAGGGTCACGGCGGTGAAGGTGATCACCGCGAGGAAGAGCCCGAGGCCGAAGACCAGCGCGGTCAGGAAGCCGCGGAAGAGCCCGAGCCACGGCTTGGACCAGTCGTCGGCGAAGGGGGTGGCCCAGGCGGTCAGGTCGTCGGCCCCGTAGCCGAGGCCGATCAGCGCGCCGGCGTAGAGGACCAGCGAGACGAGCCCGGGCAGCAGCCCGAAACCGAGCCACCGGCCGTGCCGGAACACCCATCGCTGTCCGGCCAGCAGATACCGGAAGCCCCCCGCAAGATCGCGCATGGGGCCAGTTTAAGGCTGCCGGGTACGGCGAAGGCCGCACCCCTGACGGGGTGCGGCCTTCGCTGAGCGGTGCCGGATCAGACGGCGAGCTCGACGGTGATGTTGCCGCGGGTCGCCTTGGAGTACGGGCAGACCTCGTGGGCCTTCTCGATGAGGTCCTTGGCGGTGGCGGCGTCCACGTTGGGGATCACGGCGGAGATCTTGACGATCAGGCCGAAGCCCTCGTCGTTCTTGCCGATGCCGACCTCGGCGGTGACCGTGGAGCCGGAGATGTCGGCGTTCACGTTCTTGGCGACGACACCCAGGGCGCCCTGGAAGCAGGCGCTGTAGCCGGCGGCGAACAGCTGCTCCGGGTTGGTGCCGGCACCGCTGCCGCCGAGCTCCTTCGGCGGGTTCACGACGACGTCGAGCTGGCCGTCGTTGGTGGCGACGCGACCGTCACGGCCGTTCTCGGCGGTGGCTACGGCGGTGTACGCGACGTCGGACTGCTGGATGGACATGTAAGGAAATCCTCCTGGTAATCGCCGCGACTCGCGCCCACGGTCACGACGGTGTGCAGTGAGCCTAACCGGTGAAAGAAACGATCATCTTTCCGGTGTTCTCGCCGCGCAGCATGCCGAGGAAGGCCGACGCCGCGTTCTCGACGCCCTCGACGACCGTCTCGTCGTACCGGAGCTCACCGGAACGCAGCCATCCGGCGACGTCCTGGACGAACTGCGGCTGCAGGCCGGCGTGGTCGTTGACGAGGATGCCCTGGAGCCGCAGCCGCTTGCCGATGACCTGCATCAGGTTGCGCGGGCCGGGGGCGGCCTCGGTGTCGTTGTAGCCGGCGATCGCGCCGCACAGGGTGGCCCGGCCGTTCACGTTCAGGGAGGAGATGGCGGCCTCGAGGTGGTCACCGCCGACGTTGTCGAAGTAGACGTCGATGCCGTCGGGGGCGGCGTTGCGCAGCTGCTCGGCGACGGGGCCGTTCTTGTAGTTGAAGGCGGCGTCGAAGCCGTACTTCTCTGTGAGCAGCGTCACCTTCTCGTCCGAGCCGGCGGAGCCGATGACCCGGGAGGCGCCCTTGATCTTGGCGAACTGGCCGACGAGGCTGCCGACGGCACCGGCCGCGCCGGAGACGAAGACGGCGTCGCCCTCCTTGAAGGAGGCGACCTCGAAGAGGCCGGCGTAGGCGGTCAGGCCCGGCATGCCGAGGACGCCGAGGTAGGCGGAGAGCGGGGCGAGCGAGGCGTCCACCTTGGTGGCGAACTTCGCGTCGAGCTCCGCGTACTCGCGCCAGCCCAGGTGGTGCAGCACGTGGTCGCCGACGGCGAAGCCCTCGGCGGCGGAGGCGACGACCTCACCGACGGCGCCGCCCTGCATCGGCTCGTCCAGCTGGAACGGCGGGACGTAGGACTTCACGTCGTTCATCCGGCCGCGCATGTAGGGGTCCACGGACATGTGGAGGTTGCGGACGAGGATCCGGCCGGCGGCGGGCTCGGCGGACACGGGGGCCTCGCGCAGGGCGAAGTCCTCGGCTACGGGCCAGCCCTGCGGGCGACGGACGAGGTGCCACTCGCGGCTCACGGCGGGAATCTCAGACATGCGGCGCTCCTGGTAAGAACGAAATTGCTTCACTAGGTGAAACAACCATGCGCCTGGATATTTCATGTTGTCAAGTAAATGGGTACGCTGGTTCCATGCCCAGTCGTCGCATAGACCCAGTGACCGTCGAGGTCGTCGAGCTCATCGGCGACGTCGTGGCCCGCTACCACATGGAGTACGAGCACGCGGCCGCCAGCCACCAGCTGACCGGCGCGCAGGCCAAGGTGCTGAACATGCTCTCCCTGGAGCCGACGCCGATGCGCCGCATCGCCCAGAAGCTGAGGTGCGAGCCCTCGAACGTGACCGGGATCGTCGACCGGCTGGAGACCCGCGGCCTGGTCGAGCGCCGCCCGGACCCGGCCGACCGGCGGGTCAAGATGGCCGCCCCCACCGAGGAGGGGCTGCAGACCGCGGAGCGGCTGCGCGAGTCGCTGGAGTTCGCGCGCGAACCGCTGGCCGGACTGTCCCCGGCGGAGCGGGCGATGCTGCGGGACCTGCTCAAGCGGATGCTCGACGGGTAGAGGCAGGACGCGCCCTGGTCAGTCGCCCCAGCAGAGCATGCCCAGGAAGCCGCAGTCCTTGGTCGGCGTGGGCGTGGGCTTCGGCGGGACCGGGGGCGGCGGCGTCTGCGCGGTGCCGGAGATGCTCTGGGAGGGCCTGCCCGACGCACTGGGCTGTACGGATCCCCCCGGGCCGGGGGAACCGGACGCCGGACCCGAGGTCGCGGGGGCGGGGGCGGACGGGCTCGGACCCGGCTGCGTGACGCCCCCGGAGGGCGCCCCGGAGCCGGACTTCTTCGTGCCCGCGGGGGCGGCCTTCGCGGTGGCCTTCCCGGACCCCGTGGGCGCACCGGCCGTCGGCGCGTCCGGCAGCGGGGCGGGCTGCTGCGGGCCGTCGTCGGTCAGCACCACGGTGGCGGCCCGGTCGGTGCGCTGCCCGTCGGTGGCGATGTGGGCCACGGCCAGCGAGCCCCCGAGCGCGACCGCCAGGCCGAGCCCGATGGTCAGTACGGTCCGGCGGCGTCTGCGGTGCGTGACCCGGCGGCGCGCGCCCGGCCTGCGCTCGTTCGGGGCGGACAGCACGACCAGCGAGTCGGCGAACACATCGGCCAGCGCCGGCGGCGGCTCCGGTGCGGGCGCCACGGGGGCGGCCTGCGCGGCGGTGGGCGCGGCGGGTATCAGGTACTCGGCGGGCGTTCCGCATCCGGCGCACGCCAGTGCGCCGTTGAGGTGCCTCCGGCATGCGTGGCAGTAGTTCATGGCGCCCGCAGGCTACGTGGTGGGCGGCAACATCCGCATTCCGAGAACGTAAGGATCCTGTGTGGAATCGTTCCTTCCATGACTTCCTTCGGTCCCACCGCCTTCCAGTTGGTGCTGTTGCGGCGGATGTCGGATTTCCAGCCGGAACTCGCCGACGAGGCCCGCCGCCGGCTCGGCGCCTCGCTCGCGGACCAGCGGGAGGCCAACAAGCACTGGCAGGCGATGGTCAGGTCGCCGCGCTCCCGCGGCGCCCTGGCCCGGTACCGCTCGGTGCTCGGCCCGCCGGAGTCCGCCGAGCGCCGCACGATCGGCGACCTGGAGTGCGAGGCCCTGCTGTGGCCGCTGCCGCTCTGGCCGGACCTGCGCTTCGAGGTGCTGGCCGCGCCGGACGGGGCGGTGTGGAACGAGTGGCTGGTGCGCGCCCCGGGCGCGCGGGGGCCCGTACTGGAGTCGCCGGACGACCTGCGGCCCTGGTCGGCGACGGTGGACGAGGTGGCGCGGGCCTTCGCCCCGGTCCGGCCGATGGAGGGCACCGCCCCGACCCGCTGGCGCCTCGCCTTCGCCGCGCGGGGCAGGCCGTGCGTGGCGGAGTTCACGTACGGCCTGCTCCAGCGGGTCGCGGTGGACGGCGCCTGAGCCCGGCCTAGGAGGCGAGGAAGGCGCGGACGCCCGCCGAGGTGCCGTCGTCGCCGAGCAGGTCGTTGTGCTTGAGGCAGCCGACCGGCGTGTTGGCGGCCCCGGCGAGCGGGACGCTGTCGTCCGGGTTGACCACCTCGTCGCAGTTGGACCAGAAGGTCGCGTACTTCACCGCGCCCGGGGTCTCGTCCCCGCCGTTCAGGTTCTTCACCACGTACGACCCGGGGGTCATGTCCCGGCAGGCCTGGTCCCACAGGGCGCAGGCCCACGCGGTGGAGGTGCCCCGGTTGGGGCCGGCGAGCGACACCCAGTGGTCCACGGTGGCCGTGCCGCCGCCGAACTTCACGTACCAGCGGCTCACGAGCGAGCCGAAGGAGTGCGCGACCACGTCGACGCGGGCGGCTCCGGCGTCCCGGCGGACCTGGTCGACGTAGGCGCCGAGCCGCCCGGCGAGGACCTCGTTGACGGACTGGTGGGTGTCGTAGCCCCAGGAGAAGAGCTCGGAGTCGGCGTACCCGGCGGCGCGCAGGTCCCCGCGCAGGGCTCCCCAGACGCCGGGATCGGCGTTGTAGCCGTGCACGAAGATCACCGGATTGCGCGATGACGCCTGGTCAGAGGTGGAGGCCGGGACCCGGTCGGCGGCATGGGCCGAGATCGGCGCCGCCAGCGCCAGGCAGAGCGTCAGGAGTGCCAGCAGTCTCTGTCGGGCCGTCAGCATCGGCTCCCCTTTACCTTGTTACGCGTGAGTAGCGCGTGCGGTGCGGGCATGGTGCTGCCTGTCGGTACAGAAATCCACCCCCATGCAGGCGCGCCGCACCCCCGGCCGGAGCAGCCCAACGGGCGGTTAGACCCAAATGTCCGAGATGATATGAAAAGTGACCGGCATTTCCGCCGGTCCTCTTGCGTCAGCGCTCTCGGGAGGATCTGCCGTGACCGTCAGTCTTGAGCAGTTGCGCCGCTGCCACGTCGCCGTCGACCTGGGGGCGGCAAGGACCCGCGTGTACGTGAAGGGCGCCGGCCTCGTGGTCGACGAGCCCAGCGTCGCCGCGGTCAACACGCGCACCGGCGCACTCATCGCCGTCGGCACCTTCGCCGAGCGGATGACCGGCCGCACGCCCGACTACATCCGGGTCGTACGCCCCGTCTCCGGCGGCACCGTCGTCGACATCGAGATGGCCCAGCGGATGCTGCGTCACCTCCTCGGCGAGAAGCTGCGGCGCGCCCTGCGCCGCAAGCCCCGGCTGCGGGCCGCCGCCTGCACCCCGCACGACGCGGACCCGCTGGCCCAGCGGGCCACCGTGGAAACCCTCGTCGGGCTCGGCGCCCGCCGCGTCGAACTGGTCGACACCCTGATCGCGGCGGCCGTCGGCTGCGGACTGCCCGTGGAGCAGCCGACCGCGACGATGATCATGGTGTGCGGGGCCGCGGCCACCCAGGTCGCCGTCCTCTCCCTCGGCTCGATCGTCACCGCGGAGCGGATCCCGGTCGGCGGCGAGGCCATCGACCACGCGGTCGTCCAGCACCTGCGGCACGCCCACGAGCTGATGCTGCCCAGCCAGGCCGTCCGGCCGCTCCAACTGGCCCTGCACGGCAACGGCATCACCGCCGAGGGACCGGCCTCCACCCTGATCCACGGCCGCGACGTGGCCACCGGACTGGCCCGTTCGGTCCACGTGGACACCGCCGCCGTACGGGACGCCATCCACACGCCGCTGACCGCCGTCCTCGACGGCATCGGCAAGGTGCTGCGGGACTGCCCGCCGGACCTGGTCGCGGACCTGACGGACCGGGGGATCATGATGGTGGGCGGCAGCGCCCTGCTGCCGGGCCTGGACCAGATGCTGCGGGACGCCACCGGAATGCCCGTCGCCATCGCGGAACGGCCGGACGTGTGCGCCGTACTCGGTCTCGGCGCGATGCTCGAAGGGAAGATCGCCCCCATGGTTCTCAACCCGCTGGCCGAATGACGGACTCCGGGCAGGAGCCCGAGGAAGGCCCCGGCGCCAGGCCGGGAAGGAATCGCGCCGAGAAGTTCGACGCGGAGTTCGGCACGGAGCTCGCCACGGAGCTCGACGAGGAGTTCGACGAGGAGGGCACGAGCCTCCCGGTGCTGCTGGAGGCCGTCCTCAGCGTCGGCTCCGAGCTGGAACTGCACGCCACCCTCCAGCACATCGTGGACTCGGCGACCGAGCTGTGCTCGGCGCGGTACGGCGCGCTCGGGGTCGTCGACCCCGAGCGCGCCCGGCTGACCGAACTGTTCACCGCCGGTCTGACCGAGGCGGAGCGGGCAGCGATCCCCCGCCTGCCGGACGGGCGCTCCGGGCTGCTCGGAGTCCTCATCCGGGACCCGCGCCCGCTCCTTCTGGACGACCTCACCCGGGACCCCCGGGCGGCCGGCTTCCCGCCGGGGCACCCTCCCATGCACAGCTTCCTGGGCGTTCCGATCCGGGTGCACACGGAGGTCTTCGGCAATCTCTACCTCACCGAGAAGAGCGGCGGCGGCCCGTTCACGGACGAGGACCTCGCCCTGCTGCGGGTGCTGGCCTCGCAGGCGGGCATAGCGATCGGCAACGCCCGGCTGTACGAGACCGCGCGCCGCCGGGAGCGCTGGATCGACGGCGCCGCCGCGGTGACCACGACCCTGCTGGCCGGACGTCCCGCGGCCGACGCCCTGATGTGCGTGGCCGAACGGGCCCGGCTGCTCGCGGACGCCGCGGCCGGCGTGGTGCTCCAGCCGACCCCCGAGGGCGGCATGGAGATCGTGGCCGCCTCCACCCACGGGGACCCCGGTGACCTGGTCGGCACCGCGATCGCCCCCGGCAGCCCGGTCCTCACGCAACTCCTCGGCGGCGAGCCGGTCTTCATCGAGGACTCGGCCACGGACCCCCGGATGACCACGCACGTGCGGGAACGTTTCGGCCCGAGCATGATGCTCCCCCTGCAGAGCGGCGGCCAGCTGATCGGCACCCTGGCCCTGCCGCGCGCCCGGGGCGGCCCTCCGTACGACGCGGTGGACCGGCTGCTCGCCTCGCAGTTCGCCTCCCAGGCCGCGCTGGCCCTCGTCCTCGCGGACGCCCAGCACGACCGGGAGCAGCTCGCCGTGTACGAGGACCGCGACCGGATCGCGCGGGACCTGCACGACCTTGTGGTCCAGCGGCTCTTCGCCACCGAGATGATGCTGGAGAGCACCCGGCGGCGCGCCGCGAACGCCCCGTCCGAAGACACGGTCGGCGACGAACTCGGCCACGCCGTGGACGAACTGGACTCCACCATCCAGGAGGTCCGCACTGCCATCTTCGCCCTCCAGCAGCCGCCGACCGAAGCCCCGACCACCTTCCGGGGGCGGGTCCTGCGGGAGACGGGCGGGGCGGCCGTCGTGCTCGGCTTCCAGCCGTCGGTGCACTTCGCGGGCGCGGTGGACGCCCTGCTGCCGGACCCGGTCGCGGCCGACCTGCTGGCCGCCCTGCGCACCGCCCTGGCCGCGGCGCACCGGCGCAGCGGGGTCACCTCCATCGAGGTGGTGGTGGACGCGACCCCGTCCCGGGTCCGCCTGACGGTCGCGGACGACGGCCGTACGGAGTCGGGCCCGCCCGGCACGTCGGTGACGTGGGAGTCGGCGCTGTAGGCGGCCGGGCGGCGGGGCGGGGGCGGGGCCTACGTCTGGCCGGGGCGCTTGGCGGCGCGGAGGGCGAGCCGGGTGTTGGACTGGGCCACGCCCGCCTCCCGTTTCAGCCGGCGGAGCAGCCCGTCGAGGGCGGCGGGGTCGGCGGCCCGGGCGCGTACGAGGTAGTCGTGCTCGCCGGTCACGTGCACGGCCTCGGTGATCCCGGGGAGCTTGGCGACCTGCCGCTCGAACTCCTCGTTGGTCGTGTCCTGGCGCAGGGTGACGTCGATGAAGACGACGAGCCCGCCGGCGGTGTCGGCAGCCGGATCCACCACGACGGTGAACCCTCGGATCACCCCCTCCCGGCGCATCCTCCGCACCCGGTCGGCGGTGGCGTTGGCGCTGAGGCCGACGCGGACGCCGAGGTCCCGGTACGAGATCCGCGCATCCTGCTGCAGGATGCCGAGGATTTCCCTGTCGAGGCGGTCCATACCGAGATTCTCGCAGTCGGGCCCGGTATTCGCGCGCATCCCTCGGGGTCCTGGGCCGACCCTCCCCCTATGAGCGAACTGATGACACCGGCCCTGGCGGGCGCGGTCGCGGGCCTGGGCGTGGCGATGCCGATGGGGGCGATGAGCGTACTGCTTCTCCAGGAGGCCATGCGGCACCGCCGTACGGCGATGGCCGCGGCCGCCGGCATCGCCGTGGTCGACCTCGGCTACGCGGCCCTCGCCACCGCCCTCGGCCCATGGGTGGCCTCCCACGTCTCCCCGGTGGAGGCCTGGGTCCGCCTGGCCTCGGCCGCCATCCTCCTGACCATCGCGGCCCGCGGCCTCTCCTCCTCGGCCCGGCCGGCACTCTCAGCCCCGCCGCCACCCCCAGCCCCGCCGGCGCTTGAGGCGCGGGGACCGGGGCGGAGCCCCGACAGCGGCGCCGCACCCGGCCCGGGAACCCGCACCGGCACGCGTCCCGCGGCCAGGGCATTCGCACGCTACGTCGGCCTCACCGCCCTCAACCCCACCACCGCCCTCTACTTCGCCGCCCTCACCACTGCCCAGGGCGCCACCCTCGGCTCCGGCCCGGCCGGAGCCGCCTTCCTCCTCGGCGTCGGCGCGGCCTCGCTCCTCTGGCAGCAGACCCTCGTCGTCCTCGGCTCGCTCGCCGGCACCCGCATCTCCGACACCGCCCGCGTCTGGACCTTCCGCCTCGGCTACGGCCTGGTCGCCGCCTACGCCCTGAAGATCGCCTTCCCCCTGCCGTCCCTCGGGTAAGGGCGATCCGGGGAGACGGCCGGGGAGCACTGAGGGACGGCTCGGGTCCGCGGCCTTTTTCCCCCCGGCCCGGGCCGCGGCCCGGCCCCTGGACTCCCCCCTGCCCCTGCGCAACGCCCGGGCAGCCCGGCAGCGCACCCCCTAGGGTGACCCCGTGACGACGACCCGCCTCTCGGCCCGCGCGGCCATCGCCTCCGTGACCGACCCCGGCAGCTTCGCCGAACTCCCCGCCCCCCGGCGGGAGTCCCCCGCCGACGGGCCCCTGGCCTGGACCGGCTACGACGACTCCCGCGCCCGCGCCGCCGGCCGTACGGGCGAGCAGGAGTCCGTCGTCGTCGGCACCGCCCGCATCGGCGGCCGCGAAGCCACGGTCGTCTCCTTCGAGTTCGGCTTCCTCGGCGGATCCCTCGGCGAACGCACCGGAGACCGGCTCGAAGCCGCGTACGCCCACGCCCGCGCCCACCGCCTCCCCCTCGTCTCGCTCATCGCCACCGGCGGCTCCCGCATGCAGGAGGGGATGCTCGCGCTGACCCAGCTCCAGCGCGTGGCCCGGCAGAGCGTCCTGACGCGGGCCGCGGGCCTCCCCCAGCTGGCCGTCCTGCGCGATCCGACCACCGGCGGCGGCTGGGCCACCCTCGGGGCCGGGGCCGACGTCGTCCTCGCGCTGCCCGGTGCCCAGGTCGGCTTCGCCGGCTCCCGGGTGCGCCCGGCGGACGCGGATCCGGCGGCCTACTGCGCCGAAGGCCAGTACGCCGCAGGCCACGTGGACGCCGTGGTCCCCGCCGCGCACCTGCCCGGCACCCTCGCCGACTGGCTCCGCGTGCTGGCCGCGCCCCGGCCGGCCGGGCCCGTCGAGCCCCCGGCCGCGCTGGCCGACGTACGGCCTCCGGCCACCGGCTGGGACGCCGTCCGTCAGGCCCGCCACCCGGACCGGCCACGCGCCGAGGCGTACCTGGACGCCTACTTCGAGCTGCGCCTGCACCTCTCCGGGGACCGGGCGGGCGGCACCGACCCCGGCATGCTGTGCGGATTCGGGCTGCGGGAGGGCCGGGCCGTCGCCTACGCCGCCCAGTGCGGCACCGCGACCCGCCCGGCGGGCTACCGTACGGCCGCCCGCGTCATCCGCCTCGCGGACCGGCTCGGCATCCCCGTGCTCACCCTGGTGGACACCCCGGGCGCGGCCAACGACGCCGCCGCCGAGCACGCGGGCGCGGGCGCGGCCATCGCGGACACCTTCGCGGCGCTGGCCGGTGCCTCCGTCCCCGTCACCACCCTGCTGATCGGCGAGGGCGGTTCGGGCGGCGCCCTCGCCCTGGCCGCGCCGGGCAACACCTGGGTCACCCCGGACAGCTACTTCTCGGTCATCGCCCCGGAACTGGCGGCGGCCATCCTCAAGCGCCCCCCGTCGGCCGCCCCGGCCACCGCGGACCAACTCCGCATCCGCCCCCAGGACCTGGTGGCCCTGGGGGTCGCCCGCGGCATCGTCGCCCGGGAGCAGGGCTAGGAACTCCGGCGCGCCGGCAGCAGGACGTCCATCCGGTACAGCCGCGTCACCTGCTGCGCGAGCTCGTTGTCGTCGCTGACCAGCAGCAGCCGTACCCGCCCGGGACCGGCGTGGTCGGTCACCACCATGCCCTCGGCGTTGTCCACCAGCGGGTGGTTCTGCGGGAGCTTCGACGGCGCCCCGAGGGTCGGGCAGGCGTCGAGGTCCCCGAGCGCGGTCTTGCGGGCGACCCGCAGCCGCGGCCCCTCGGTCAGCGCCTCCACCTCCGAGGTGTCCGTCGCGCCCAGGGGGTCGGCGAGGTACAGCCGTGCGGTGATCTTGAACTGCTGGGTGAAGCCCCGCTCCAGGACGATCAGCCGGCCGTCGCGGGTCGGCGCGAGCTCGACGAGGCCGTGCCCGGCGTCGACCGGGTAGGCGTACTGGCGCCCCAGCCGGAACTCGCCGCTCCGGCCCCGCTCCCAGGTCTGGATCCGCTGGAGGGTGCGCCCCTGCGCGTCCTTGCCGTCGCCGGCCAGCGGCCCCTCGACGCCCGCGACCAGCGTGTGCCCGCCGGGCAGCAGCGTCAGCGACTCGAAGGTCTGGTTCGCGGCGGCCCGCCCCTGCGGCGCGAGCCGGAAGGCGTCCGGGACCGGGAGCGCGCCCAGCACCTTCCCGTCCCTGCCGTACCGGCGGATCGCGAGGGCGAACTCGTCGGCGACCAGGTAGGACCCGTCCCGGTCGACGACGACGCCCTCCGAGTCGACGGCCTTCCAGGCCCCGTCCGTGAGCGGGAGCCGCGCGGTGGCACGGGCGGCCGGGGTGTCCCCGCGCCCCACCTTCAGCGAGTAGAGCACCGACCGGTCGGAGACCGCGGCGACCGTGCCGTCCTTGTCGACGGCGAGGCCCGAGATGCCCCCGACGAGGCCTCCGTCGAGCGTGGTCTTGTCGAGCGCGTCGGAATAGCCCGCGACGGAGAGGTACGGCGAGCAGGACCGGTCCTCCTTCGGGGCCGCGACGGCGGGCGGCACGAGCATGCCGGAGAGCGCGGCGGCGGCTGCCGCGGTGGTGGCGAGCGTACGAAGGCGCATGAAGGCCTTCCTCCTGGTTCGGCGGACACGATTCGACTTCCGAACCGTCATATGCCGGATCGAAAGAAAGAGGAAGGCGTGCCACACGATGGCAACGAACCGGCCAACTCCCCTTCACATCCGGCCGGATCGGGCGAACCGCGCCGGGCTGATCCCCACGTGCCGCCCGAAGTGCCGTGTCAGGTGCGCCTGGTCGTAGAAGCCCGCGGCCGTCGCCGCCTCGGCCGGCCGCATCCCCACCAGCAGCAGCCGCCGCGCCAGCGCCACCCGCCGCCCGGTGAGGTAGGCGTGCGGGGGCAGCCCGTACGCCGTCCGGAAGCTCCGGATCAGGTGGGTGGGGTGGACGTGCCCCAGCTCCGCCGAGGCCTCCTCCAGGCCGAGCCCCTCGGTCACGCGCGCGTCGAGCAGCTCGCGCAGCCGTACGGCGAGCCCCGCACCCGGCGCCCCGTACGCCGCCGGCGCGCGCCCCGCGAGCCACCGGTGCAGCCGCTCCCGTACGAAGGCCAGCCGCGACTCCGCCTCCAGCCGCTCGACCGCCCCTGCCGGCAGCTCCCGCGAGCCGAGCGCCCGGTGCAGCCCGTGGACGCGCTCCCGCAGCACGGCATCGAACAGCAGCGGGGCGTCGACGGCGGCCCCGGTGAGGCTCTCGGGCAGGACGGAGGCGTCGAGGTAGAGGTTGCGCTTGCGGAAGCCGGCCTCGGTGACGGTCCGCCCGTCGTGGACCACCCCCGGCGGCAGCAGGATCACGGCGTCCCGGACCCCGACACCGTGCCGCTCGCGGTCCAGCGCGAAGTCGACCCGCCCGCCGTCCAGGATCATCAGCGTCCAGGTGTCGTGCACGTGCGCCGGATAGGCGTGGTCGGTGAACCGGGCATGGAAGACCTCGGCGATCCCCGGGACCGGCGGCTGCCAGGCGGAGACGGTGCTGCGCGGACGTATCGCGGGCATGTCAGGAACGTACAAGACCGCCCGCCTTCGCTCCGGCAGGCTGCCCGCATGACGACACACAAGGTCAACATCGCCGAGAAACTGGCCGGATTCACCGAGCAGTGGGCCCCGCACCGCATCGCCCGCGTCAACGACTACGAGGTCAAGGCAGCCAAACTGCAGGGCGAGTTCGTGTGGCACAGCCACGAGGACACCGACGAGCTCTTCCTGGTGGTCAGCGGCACCCTGACGATCCGCCTGCGCGACGGGGACGTGGTGCTCGGCCCCGGCGAGATGTACGTCGTCCCGCGCGGGGTGGAGCACTGCCCGGCGGCGGACGAGGAGGCGGCCATCCTGCTGTTCGAGCCGACGGGCACCCCCAACACCGGCACCGCGGGCGGCACCCGCACCCGCGAACCGGTGGACGCGTAGCCCAGGCCGGGTGCGGCGCCACTACCGGGGCTCCGCCCCGGACCCCGCCGGGCTCCGCCCGGACCCGCTCCTCAAACGCCGGAGGGGCTGAAGCAGACGGGTCGGGTGTGTGTCGGGGCGCTCCCCGCAGGGCGTCGAACGCAACGGGGCTCGGCCCTCCGACCCCCCGTCACGTTCGGCGCCCGAGGAGACGCCCCGGCGCGCGCCCGGCCCCACCCGAACCGGCGAAGCCAGCCAGGCCGGCTCGGCCCGCGGCCCGCCCGGCCCAGCGGTCCCAGCGACTACGCCTGCGGCGACCGCGCGTCGTAGCGGGCGAAGTTCCGCCACCGCAGCGCGAGCAGGCCCAGTACGAGCACGCACGCCAGCCCCCCGCCCGTGACGGCCGCGGTCGGGGAGGTCAGGTCGGCAGTGGTCCCGGCGATGAAGTCCCCGAGCCGGGGCCCGCCCGCGACGACCACGATGAAGACGCCCTGGAGGCGGCCGCGCATCTCGTCGGGCGTGGCGGCCTGGAGCATCGTGCTGCGGAACACCATCGAGACGGTGTCCGCGGCCCCGGCGAGGGCCAGGAAGAACAAGCCGAGCCACAGGTTCCGGCTGAGTCCGAACGCGGCGATGGCCAGTCCCCATCCGGCGACGGAGAGCAGGATCATCAGCCCGTGCCGCCGGACGCGGCCCTGCCAGCCGGAGAACAGCCCGCCCAGCAGCGCCCCGGCGGCGATCGAGGCCACCATCAGGCCGACCGTCTTCGCGTCGCCGCCGTACCAGAGCACGGCGGCGGCCGGGAACAGTGCCTTCGGCTGCGCCAGCACCATGGCGGCCATGTCGGTGAAGAAGGTCATCCGGATGTTGGGCCGGGTCCCGAGGAAGCGCAGTCCGTCGACGACGGAGGCCCGCCCCCGCGCCTCCTCGCCGCGGTCGGGCTTCATCGACGGCAGCCGCCACATCGCGTAGAGGGCGGCGGTGAAGGTGACGGCGTCGATCAGGTACGCCGACTGGTAGCCGCCGAGGGCGACGATCAGCCCGCCCAGCGCGGGCCCGACCATCGTCCCGAAGGTCATGGTCACCGAGTTCAGGGCATTGGCGGCGGGCAGCTGCTCGGCCGGCAGCAGCCTCGGTATCATGGCGGACCGCGCCGGTCCGGCGAGCGCCCCGCACACCGCCTGGAGGGCGACGACGCCGTACAGGAACCAGACCCGGTGGTAGCCGAGCAGCGCGGCCCCGGCGAGTGCGACCGACAGGGCTGCGGCGCCGAGGGAGCTGTAGAGGCCGAGCTTGCGCCGGTCCACGGTATCGGCGATGGCGCCGCCGTAGAGCCCGAAGACCACGAGCGGGACGAGCGAGAAGAGCCCGACGAGCCCGACGGAGAAGCTGGACCGGGTGATGTCGTAGACCTGCAGCGAGATCGCGAGGGCGGTCATCGCCTGGCCGACCCAGGAGATCGTGCCGCCGACCCACAGCCGCCGGTAGTCCGCGGACGTGCGCAGAGGGGTGAGGTCGGCGAATATTCGCCGCCGGGGGCGGGTGGGAGCGGTCGTCGGGGGCACAGGGGATCCTAACCGCCGGCCGTCCGGCGCCCCGAAGGGTTATTGCGCGGCTTCACACACCGGCAACAGTCACCCCATCCGGCCCCGCGGTCCCGCCGCGGATGGCCTCTTGCCGGTAACTCGCCACTATCACCGGACATTTGACTGAATCGACGCGCGCTCCTCACCTCATGTTCAGCTCATGATGAAAAGACTCGTATGTCCAGGGAGGCGTAGTGATCGAACCTGGCAACAGCACCACGAGCACCGGCACGACGCAGAACACGGTGCGCCCCACCGTCCCCCTCACCGTCGGCGTCGAGGAGGAGTTCCTGCTCGTCGACGCCCGCACGTTCCGAGTGGTCCCCGCCGCCCCGCTGGTCCTCGCGACGGCCGGCGGGCTGCCCGGCGAGCTGCACCCCGAGGGCACCCGCTACCAGGTGGAGATATCCACTCCGATAGCCCATTCGGCGGCTGCGCTGCGCGCCGAACTCGCCGCCCTGCGGCGCACCCTCGGCCGGGCGGCCCGCGCCCACGGCTGCCGGCTGCTGGCCGCGCCCTCGCCGGTGGTCGCCGTGGAGGGGCCGCTGCACCTGACCGACGACGAGCCGCGCCAGCGCGAGCAGCACCGCCGCTTCGGCGCGCTCACCGACACGCTGGTCAGCTGCGGCCGCCACATCCACATCGGCACGCTCGACGTGGACACCGCCGTGGCGGTGTCCAACCGGATCAGACCGTGGCTGCCGACACTGATCGCCCTGGCGGCCAACTCGCCGTTCTGGGGCGGGCGTGACACGGGTCACGCCAGCTGGCGGGCGATGGCCTGGTCCGGCTGGCCCTCGGCGGGGCTGCCGCCGCACTTCACGTCCACGGCCCATTTCCGGCGCTCGGTGCAGACCCTGCTCGGCTCCGGGGCGGCCCTGGACATCAAGATGGTCTATTGGGACCTCCGCCCGTCCGGGCACTGGCCGACGCTGGAGATCCGGGCGCCCGACATGTCCCCGGACATCGACTCGGCGATCCTCCAGGCCGAACTGGCGCGCGCGCTGGTCTCCACGGCCCTGCGCGAGATCGAGGAGCACCGCCCCGAGCCGGCCGTACGGGACGACGTACTGCGCCTCGCGCGCTGGCGGGCGGCCCACGACGGACTGGAGGGCTTCGGGCTCGACCCGTACACGGGCACGGAACTCCCCGCGGCCGACCTCGCGGAGGCCCTGCTGGACCTGGTCGCACCGGACCTGGCCGCTGCCGGCGACCTCGACCACGCGGCCAAGACCCTGGCCGGCCTCCTGCGCGACGGCTCGGGCGCCCACCGCCAGCGCGTGGCCTTCGCCCGCCGCCAGGACCTGACGGACGTACTGCGCCACCTCGCGGACGAAACGGAGGACTTCTAGCCGGCGCCGGAAGCCCCCGGAGACGCCCGGCCGCAGGTGCGATCGGCTTCTGCACCTGCGGCTCGCAGGAGGACGGGCGGGGCCCCTCGGCCCGGGCGCGCCGCCCGCCACGGCGTAGCCGCTGTCCGGTCGACAGCGCGGCGGGTCGGCCCTCCGGGCCCCCGGGCGGCTGGGACCATGCGTCCATGTCATCCCGGGCAGGCACGACCGAGAGTTCGGCGAAGGCGCGAGTGGTCCTGTTGACGCTCGCGTCCGGTCAGTTCCTGATGGCGCTCGACAGCTCCGTCATGAACGTCTCCATCGCCACGGTGGCCGAGGACGTGGGCACGACCGTGACGGGCATCCAGGGCGCGATCACCGCCTACACCCTCGTGATGGCGATGTTCATGATCCCCGGCGGCAAGGTCGGGGCGCTGATCGGCCGCAGACGCGCGTTCATGATCGGCTGCTGCATCTACGGGGCCGGCTCCCTCACCACGGCGCTCGCACCGAACCTCACCGTGCTGCTGCTGGGCTGGGCGCTCCTGGAGGGAATCGGAGCCTCGCTCATCCTGCCCGCGATCGTCGCGCTCGTCGCCGGCAACTTCGCCGTCGAACGCCGCCCCGCCGCCTACGGGCTCGTCGTGGCGGCCGGGGCGATCGCCATCGCGCTCGGTCCTCTCATCGGCGGCATCGCGACGACGTACTTCTCCTGGCGGTGGGTCTTCGCCGGGGAGGTTCTGGTGGTGCTCGCCATCCTCGTGCTCGCGCGCCGCATCGCGGACGCCCCGCCGGGTGAGCGCCGGGGCATCGACTTCGTCGGCGCCGTCCTCTCCGCGCTCGGGCTCGGGATCTTCGTCTACGGCGTGCTCCGATCGGACGAATGGGGCTGGTTCCAGCCGAAGTCCGGCGCGCCCGCGTGGCTCGGGGTGTCCCTGACGACGTGGCTGATGCTGGCGGGTCTGGCGCTGCTCTGGCTCTTCCTCCGCTGGGAGGCGAGGGTCGTGGAGCGGGGCGGTGATCCCCTCGTCGATCCCGGGATGCTGCAGAACAGGCAGCTCACCGGCGGCCTGACGATGTTCTTCTTCCAGTACCTCGTGCAGATGGGTGTGTTCTTCCTCGTCCCGCTCTACCTGTCCGTCGCCCTGGGCCTGTCGGCGCTGGAGACGGGCACCCTCCTGCTGCCGCTCTCGGTCAGCCTGCTGGCGGCCGCGGTCCTGATCCCCCGCTTCCTCCCGGACGTCTCGCCGCGGCGCGTGGTGCGGCTCGGGATCCTCGCGCTGCTCGTGGGAGCGGTGGTCCTGATGGCCGCGCTCGACCTCGACGCCGGCTCGGAGGTCGTCACCGTCCCGCTCCTGCTGATCGGGCTCGGCATGGGGGCGCTGGCGTCGCAGCTGGGGTCGGTCACGGTGTCCGCGGTGCCGCAGGCGCAGAGTGCGGAAGTCGGCGGCGTGCAGAACGCCGTCACGAACCTCGGCGCCTCGATCGGCACGGCACTCGCCGGATCGATCATGATCGCCGCGCTCACCACCTCCTTCCTGACCAACATCGCGGCGAATCCGGCGGTCCCGGACAGCGTCACGAGCCAGGCGACCGTGCAGCTCCAGAGCGGCGCACCGTTCCTGTCCGACGCCCAGCTCGAGACCGCCCTCGAGGAGGCCGGCACGAGCCCGGAGGTGTCGCAGGCGGCACTGGACGCGAACGCCGACGCCAGGCTCGACGGCCTGCGCGCGGCGCTGGCCATCCTGGTCCTCGCTGCGCTCATCTCCCTGTTCTTCGTCCATCGGATCCCGTCGGCCCAGCCGCGCTCGCCGGAGCCGTAGCCACCGCCCGCGTGCGCCGGGTCCCGCACTGCCCCGGGGGCCCGGCACACCGCCCGTTCCTGAAAACGCCGAAGCCGCAGATGCAATCGTTTCTGCACCTGCGGCTCGCAGTGGGGCGGGTGGGACTCGAACCCACGGCCGACGGATTATGAGTCCGCTGCTCTAACCGGCTGAGCTACCGCCCCTTCACGGCGTGGCGCGTACACGTGTGCGCGCCGTCTGCCGCAGCATAGCCGCTCATACGATCTCCTGCCTCGGATGCCTCGCATGATCGGCTTCGCCTGTTCAGAGAGACCGCGCTGAGGGCTGCCCGGTTCCCGAATGGCTCAACAAAGAAAAGAAGAGGACCCCGTGGGGCCCTCTTCTTCTTCCTTGCTCCCCCGGCTGGACTCGAACCAGCAACCCTCCGGTTAACAGCCGAATGCTCTGCCAATTGAGCTACAGGGGACCGCGCTCCCCCGACTGGACTCGAACCAGTAACCTGCCGGTTAACAGCCGGCTGCTCTGCCAATTGAGCTACAGGGGATTGCTGCGGTGCATCGAACAGCCCACCTCCGGCCTTGCCGGGGGGCGAGTGCCCGTTGCGAGTCATAGATTAGCGCAAGCAGGGGGGTGCTCCGCCAATCGGTATCGACAGCAGGCCGGGCACCACACGACGAAGGGTGGCAGGCATGCGGTACAAGGTCACGTTCGTGGTCGGACTGGCCCTCGGGTACGTGCTCGGAACCCGGGCCGGGCGCGAGCGCTACGAGCAGCTGAAGAAGTCCGCGCGCGAGTTCGCGCAGAACCCCGCGGTGCGCAACGCCGCCGAGACCGCGGGCCACACCGGGCGCCAGTACGCCGGCAAGGCCTTCGCCGCGGTGAGCGAGAAGGTCGGCGACGCCGTGCCCGCCTCGCTGGCCGGGCGGGTGCGCGGACTGCGCGACCGGTCCGGGGCCGGCGAGGACGACTGGGGCACGAGCAACACCTGAGGCGTCCGAAGTCCACCGCGTGGGGTTCCCGGGACCTGTGAGGTTCCGGGGGCTCCGCGACGGTCGATACGGGCCCCGCGTGCGGCAGAATCCTCCACATGGGGATAGTCGCCGGGCTGGACAGCTCTTCCGCCTTCACACGCATCGTCGTCTGTGACACCGAGACCGGCGCCGTGCTGCGCCAGGGGTACGCCCCCCATCCGCAGCCCACGGGCGAACCCGACGGCGCGAACCCCCACGAGACCGATCCGCAGGCCTGGCTGCTCTCCCTCGGCGAGGCCGCCGGCGGCGGGCTCCTCGAAGGGGTCCAGGCCATAGGGGTCTCCGCACAGCAGCACGGCCTGCTGCCGCTGGACCCGCAGGGCGCCCTGGTGCGCCCCGCCCTCGTCGGCAACGACAAGCGTCCTCAGGTCGCCGCCGCCGACCTCACCGAGGCCCTCGGCGGCCGGCACGCCTGGGCCGAGGCGGTGGGCTCGGTCCCGCACGCCGCGCAGCCGGTCGCGAAGCTCGCCTGGCTGGCCCGCAACGAGCCCGAGGCGGCCCGCCGGGTGGCCGTGCTGATGTCCCCGCACGACTGGCTGGTCTGGCAGCTGCTGGGCCGGCCGGCCCGGCGGACCACCGACCGGGGCGGCGCCTCGGGTACCGGGTACTGGTCGGCGGCCTCCGGATCCTGGCGCCCCGACCTGGTGGAGCTGGCGCTCGGGCACCGGGCGCTGCTGCCCGAGGTGCTCGGCCCGGCCGATGCCGCCGGCACCACGCCCGAGGGGCTGCTCATATCCGCCGGCACCGGCGAGACGATGGCCGCCGCGCTCGGGCTGGGGCTGGGCCCCGGCGACGCGGTGGTCTCGCTCGGTGCCTCCGGTTCGGTGATGGCGGTGCACCACGAGGCGCTGTCGGAGCCGGGCGGGCTGATCACCTCCCTGGCCGACGCCACCGGCATGCACCTGCCGGTCGTGAACACCTCCAACGCCGTACGGGCCCTGCGCGGCACCGCCGAGCTGCTCGGCACCGATCTGGAGGGGCTGTCCGAGCTCGCGCTGAAGTCGACGCCGGGCGCGCACGGCCTCGTGCTCCTGCCGTACCTGGAGGGTGAGCGGACGCCGAACCTGCCGCACGCCGCCGGGACCCTGTCCGGGCTGCGCCGGGACTCGATGAAGCCGGAGCACCTGGCCCGGGCCGCTTTCGAGGGCATGCTGTGCGGGCTGGTGGACGCGCTGGACGTGCTGCGCTCGCGCGGGGTCGAGATCCGCCGGGTGTTCCTGCTGGGCGCGGCGGCCGAGCTGCCCGCCGTACAGGCCGCGGCTCCGGGGCTGTTCGGGACGCAGGTCGTCGTACCGGCGCCGGCGGACTACGCGGCGCTGGGCGCGGCGCGGCAGGCGGCCTGGGCGCTCGGGGTGGCGCAGGGCACGCTGGCCCCGCACTCCCCGCCGGTCTGGCCGGCGCCCGCGGCCCAGATCTTCGAACCGGGCGAGGAGTTCCCGGCGTGGCAGGGGGTGCGCCAGCAGTACATCGCGACGCGGGAGCAGATCCACCCGGGGGCCTTCCAGGGGCGCGCGGGCGGGCTCGTTCCGGGGGCCTAGGGCCGCGCCCGGTGGCCTACTCCTTTTGACCGGCCTTTGCGAAATCCGGTGGGGTTCGATGGGCCGGTTGGCCCAAGATGGGGTGAACCCCCTCGATCATGCCGACCGGAGCCTGCGCGTGCTCATACGACTTCTGCGGACCCATCTGGGTGCGTACCGGAAACCCATCGCGGTGCTGGTCCTGCTGCAGCTGCTGCAGACCAGCGCCAGCCTCTACCTGCCCACACTGAATGCCGACATCATCGACCAGGGTGTCGTCAACGGCGACACCGGCTACATCCTCCGCTTCGGCGCCCTGATGCTCGGCGTCTCCCTCGTGCAGCTCGTCTGCAACGTCGGAGCCGTCTACTACGGCGCCCGTACGGCGGCGGCCTTCGGCCGGGACGTCCGCGCGGCCGTCTTCGACCGCGTACAGAGCTTCTCCGCACGGGAGCTCGGCCAGTTCGGCGCCCCGTCGCTGATCACCCGTACGACGAACGACGTCCAGCAGGTCCAGATGCTGGTGCTGATGACCTTCACCCTGATGGTCTCGGCCCCGATCATGTGCGTCGGCGGCATCGCCATGGCGCTCTCGCTGGACGTGCGGCTGTCGGGCGTCCTGCTCGCCGTGGTCCCGGTGCTCGGGATCTCGGTCGGCGCCATCGTCTACAAGACGCGGCCGCTGTTCCGCCAGATGCAGGACCGCCTGGACACCGTGAACCGGGTGCTGCGGGAGCAGATCACCGGCAACCGGGTGATCCGGGCCTTCGTCCGCGACGACTACGAGAAGGACCGTTTCCGCGAGGCCAACGCCGACCTGACCGGCGTCTCGCTGGCCTCCGGCAAGCTCCTGGCGTACATGTTCCCCACGGTCATCGTGGTCGTGAACATCTCCAGCGTCGCCGTCATCTGGTTCGGTGCGATGCGCGTCGACAGCGGCGGCATGGAGATCGGCCAGCTGACGGCCTTCCTCGCCTACCTGATGCAGATTGTCATGGCCGTGATGATGGCCACCTTCATGTTCATGATGGTGCCGCGCGCCGAGGTCTGCGCCGAGCGCATCCAGGAGGTCCTGGACACCGAGTCCAGCGTGGTGCCGCCCACCGACCCGGTGCGCAAGCTGCTGCGCAGGGGCGTACTGGAGCTGCGCGGCGCGGACTTCGGCTACCCGGGCGCCGAGTCCCCGGTGCTGCGCGGGGTGAGCCTGGTGGCCCGCCCCGGCGAGACCACGGCGGTGATCGGCTCCACCGGAAGCGGCAAGTCCACGCTGCTGGGCCTGGTCCCGCGCCTGTTCGACGCGACCGGCGGCGAGGTGCTGGTCGACGGGGAGGACGTGCGCCGGCTCGACCCGGACCTGCTGGCCAAGACGGTCGGCATGGTTCCGCAGAAGCCCTACCTGTTCTCCGGAACCATCGCGTCCAACCTGCGCTACGGGCGCCCGGACGCGAGTGACGAAGAGCTGTGGCAGGCGCTGGAAGTGGCGCAGGCCAAGGAGTTCGTGTCCGCGCTGGAGGGTGGCCTGGAGGCCCTCGTCACCCAGGGCGGAACCAATGTCTCCGGCGGCCAGCGCCAACGCCTGGCCATCGCCCGCACCCTGGTGCAGCGTCCGGAGATCTTCCTCTTCGACGACTCCTTCTCGGCCCTGGACTACGCGACGGACGCGGCGCTGCGCGCGGCGCTCTCCCGCGAGACGGAGGACGCGACCGTGGTCATCGTCGCCCAGCGGGTCTCCACGATCCGCGACGCCGACCGGATCATCGTCCTGGACGAGGGCCAGGTCGTGGGCGAGGGACGCCACCACGAGCTGATGGCCGGCAACGAGACCTACCGGGAGATCGTGCTCTCCCAGCTGACGGAGGCGGAGGCCGCATGAGCGGGCCCGGAGGACGGATGATGATGGGGCCGGCCCAGCGGTCCATGGACTTCAAGGGCTCGGGCAAGCGGTTGCTGGGCCAGCTCGCGCACGACCGCGCCAAGATCTGGGGCATGGTCGCGGCCGTGGTCGGCAGCGTCGGCTGCGCGGTGGTCGGCCCGAAGATCCTGGGCGAGGCCACCGACCTGGTCTTCGCCGGGATCGTGGGCCGGGAGATGCCGGCCGGGATCACGAAGCAGCAGGCCCTGGAGGGGCTGCGCGCCAGGGGTCAGGACGGCATGGCGGACATGCTCTCCGGCACCGACTTCACTCCGGGGCAGGGCATCGACTTCGGCGCGGTCGGGGTCGTGGCGCTCTGGGCGCTGGTGGTCTTCACGCTGGCGGGCCTGCTGATGCTGGTCGCGACCCGGCTGTCGAACCACGTCATGAACGGCACCGTCTACCGGATGCGCGAGGAGCTGCAGGCGAAGCTGTCGCGGCTGCCGCTGTCGTACTTCGACCAGCAGAAGCGCGGCGAGGTGCTGAGCCGGGCCACCAACGACATCGACAACATCGGCCAGACGCTCCAGCAGACGATGGGTCAGCTGCTGAACTCGCTGCTGACGATCGTCGGCGTGCTCGCCATGATGTTCTGGATCTCGCCGCTGCTGGCGCTGGTCGCACTGCTGACCGTGCCTCTCTCGGTCTTCGTCGCGGCGAAGATCGGCAAGAAGTCGCAGCCGCAGTTCGTGGCGCAGTGGAAGACGACCGGCGCGCTCAACGCCCACGTCGAGGAGATGTACTCGGGGCACAGCCTGGTCAAGGTCTTCGGCCGGCAGAAGGAGTCCGCGGCCGTCTTCGCCGAGCAGAACGAGGCCCTCTACCGGGCCTCCTTCAAGGCGCAGCTGGTCAGCGGCATCATGCAGCCGGTGATGTTCTTCATCTCGAACATCAACTACGTGCTGATAGCCGTCGTCGGCGGGCTCCGGGTCGCCTCCGGCACCCTGTCGATCGGTGACGTGCAGGCTTTCATCCAGTACTCGCGGCAGTTCTCCATGCCGCTGACGCAGGTCGCCTCGATGGCGAACCTCGTGCAGTCCGGTGTCGCCTCGGCGGAGCGGGTGTACGAGCTGCTGGACGCGTCGGAGCAGGAGGCGGACGCCGAGGTTCCGGAGCGTCCGGAGGAGCTGCGCGGCCAGGTCACCTTCGACAAGGTGGCCTTCCGCTACGAGCCGGACAAGCCGCTGATCGAGAACCTCTCGCTGTCGGTCGACCCGGGTCACACCGTCGCGATCGTCGGCCCGACGGGCGCCGGCAAGACGACGCTCGTGAACCTGCTGATGCGGTTCTACGAGGTCACCGGCGGGGAGATCGCCCTCGACGGGGTGGACATCGCGAAGA
Organism: Streptomyces sp. NBC_00207; assembly: GCF_045160965.1. NCBI lineage: Bacteria > Bacillati > Actinomycetota > Actinomycetes > Kitasatosporales > Streptomycetaceae > Streptomyces > Streptomyces sp. NBC_00207. The sequence continues at coordinate 3,476,835 of NZ_CP130715.1, forward strand.
TGACGCGCGAGGAACTGCGCGCGGGCATCGGCATGGTGCTCCAGGACACCTGGCTGTTCGGCGGCACCATCGCGGAGAACATCGCCTACGGTGCCTCGCGCAAGGTCACGCGCGCCGAGATCGAGGAGGCGGCGCGGGCCGCGCACGCGGACCGTTTCATCCGCACCCTGCCGGACGGCTACGACACCGTCCTGGACGACGAGGGCGCGGGCGTCAGCGCGGGCGAGAAGCAGCTGATCACCATCGCCCGGGCGTTCCTGTCGGACCCGGTGATCCTGGTGCTCGACGAGGCCACGAGCTCGGTGGACACCCGTACCGAGGTGCTGATCCAGAAGGCGATGGCGCGCCTCGCGCACGGCCGTACGTCCTTCGTGATCGCGCACCGGCTCTCCACGATCCGCGACGCGGACGTGATCCTGGTGATGGAGAGCGGCTCGATCGTGGAGCAGGGCACGCACGAGGAACTGCTGGCGTCGGACGGTGCGTACGCACGGCTGTACGCGGCACAGTTCGCGCAGGCGGTCGTCGAGGTCGAATAGTCGGCCAGGTCGTCCCTTGCGTGCGGCGCAGGGCGGAGGGGCACCCGGGTACGGGACGTACCCGGGTGCCCCGGCATCCCGGGGTCCGCGGCGCGACGGCGTGGCTAGCATGACGGCATGGCATTGGACGTGGTGATACGCCCGGCCCGGGCGGAGGACGAGCACGAGATCCTGGAGCTGCACCGCTCGGCGTGGTCACGCGTGAGCGAACCCGGCCCCAAGCGCCCACGGGACGCGGCCGTCTTCGACGAGCGCCACCCCGTGGAGAGCTTCCTCGTCGCGGAAGACGGGCGCAGGGTCGTCGGATACATCGCCCAGGCCCCGGCGAGTCCCCTCGCGTCCAATCGGCACGTCCGTCACATCCAGGGACTGGCGGTCCTCGAGTCCACCCGTGGCAGTGGAATCGGGCAGGCCCTCGTCGAGGCCGCCTGCGCCGCCGCCCGGGCCGGGGGTGCCCGCCGCATGACCCTGCGCGTGCTCGGCCACAACGGGCCGGCGCAGCGGCTCTACCGGCGGTGCGGCTTCGCGGTGGTCGGCGTCCTGCCCGAGGAGTTCCTGCTGGACGGGGCCTATGTCGACGACGTCTGGATGAGCCGGAGCCTGTCCGACGGCCACGGCCACGGGCCCGCGCAGGCGTAGCCGGGGAACGGGGCGGGGGCGCCTGGCGGGGCGCCCCCCTTTCCCGTCGGCCGTCAGTCCAGGTAGCCCCTGAGCTGATCGGCGAAGGCGTGGTCGCGGAGCTTGTTGAGGGTCTTCGACTCGATCTGGCGGATCCGTTCGCGGGTCACGCCGAAGATCCGGCCGATCTCCTCCAGGGTCCGCGGCCGCCCGTCGGCGAGCCCGTAGCGGAGCTGGACGACCTTGCGTTCGCGTTCGCCGAGGGTCGACAGGACGGCTTCCAGGTGCTCGCGCAGCAGGAAGAACGCGGCCGATTCCACGGGGGAGGCGGCGTCCCCGTCCTCGATGAGGTCACCGAGGGCGACGTCGTCCTCCTCGCCGACCGGCGCGTGCAGGGAGACCGGTTCCTGGGCGAGGCGGAGCACTTCCATGACCCGCTCGGGGGTCAACTCCAGGTGGACGGCGACCTCTTCGGCGGTGGGCTCGTACCCGCGCTCCTGGAGCATGCGGCGCTGGACGCGCACGACGCGGTTGATCAGCTCGACGACGTGGACGGGGACGCGGATGGTCCGGGCCTGGTCGGCGAGGGCCCGGGACATCGCCTGCCGGATCCACCAGGTGGCGTAGGTGGAGAACTTGTACCCGCGGGCGTAGTCGAATTTCTCGACGGCCCGGATGAGCCCGAGGTTCCCCTCCTGCACGAGGTCGAGCATGGTGAGCCCGCGGCCCACGTAGCGCTTCGCGACGGAGACGACGAGCCGCAGGTTCGACTCGATGAGCCGGCGTTTGGCCATCCGCCCCATGACGACGAGCTTGTCGAGGTCCAGGGCGAGCCGGGAGTCGAGGTCGGGGGTGTTGCCGAGCTTCTCCTCGGCGAACAGCCCGGCTTCGACGCGCCGCGCGAGGTCCACCTCCTCGGCGGCGGTCAGCAGGGGGATCCTGCCTATCTCGCGCAGGTACTGCCGGAACAGATCGGCGGAGGGCCCCGCTCCGCCCCCGCCGTCGCTGTTGCTCCGCCTGCGGGGCGCCGGCACCGGATCGATCGGCTCCAGTACCTCGGGCTCTTCGTCCACGGCCTTGGCCTCCGAGGACTCGCTCACGTTCACGGTCAGGGTCCGGGTCTGCACGGGGGCGACCTCCAGGGCTCCGAGGACGGGGGCACCGCCCTCAGTGTGGGGTACGACACATCGCGGCCACGAGGGGCGTGCGAGCACTTTCTGAGTCCGGTGCGTGACCGGATGGTTACCCCCCGGCGAGAACCCCGATGCGGATCGGACGCATGTCCGAGATGATCGGCCCCACGTCCGAGTACGAAACCCACGTGACGGTGCGCTGCGCGGACGGGGCGGCCCTGGACCGCCTCGACGCCTGGGCCCGGGCGGCGGCTACTTGGAGCACCACCTCGAGCTGCGGCTCCCGGCGGGCTTCGAACACGCGACCCTGGAGTCCCTGGTGACCCCGCACGGCGCCCACCTGTCGTGGAACACCCGCCGCACCCTGCCGGGCGGCGGCCGCGTGCGACGCGCTGGTCGCGGCGCTCGGCTCGGCCGGGTACGGGATGGGACCGGTGCGCAGGACGCGGCCGGGGCCGACCGGAGGCGGCGCCGCCTCGAACTGCCGCGCACCTCCACGGCCGGGCTGGACGCCGCGGGCGCCGGGGAACGGGTCTTCGACCCGGCCCCCAAGCACTTCGCCGACGGCTGCCGGATCGCCGACACGGCGGTGGCTCCCGCGCTGCGCCCCGCCTGGCAGGCCGCCCGCCGGACGGCGCTCGACGTGGCCGCGCGCGGGGTCGCCCGGTCCGGGTGGGCGGACGCGCTGGTGCTGCGCGGCAGCATGCTCATGTCCGGGTGGTTCGGGGCGGCGGCGCGGGAGCCGCACGACCCGGACTTCGTGGTCGTCCCGCAGGACCGGGGGATCGAGGAGCCGCGGACGGGCCGGCTGCTGACGGCCGTCGCGGAGGCGGCCGAGCGGGTCGCCGCCGAGGAGGGCGGGCTGGTGATGCCGGCCGGCGGGGCGGTCTGCGAGGACATCTGGACGTACGAACGCGTGCCCGGCCGCCGCTGGTGCTGCCGGTGGCTCCGGAGCCGGCCGAGGTCGCCGGGGTGCTGCTGCCCGCGGCCGCCCGGGAACTCTCCCTGGCCTGGAAGCCGATGTGGCTGGTCGGGGACCTCTACCCGCAGGGCAAGGACCTGTACGACGCGGTCCTGCTGGCCGAACGGCACCGGTTGCCGAACGCGCTGCTCCAGGAGGTGTTCCGGCAGGCGGGCGAGGCCCCTCAGCCGAACCGGGACGTGGAGCTCCTCGACATCGCGCACATCGCCCGGGGAGGAGGTCTTCCCGGCCCGGCTGGTGGAGGCCCTGCGTCCGACGTTCCCCGACGCGGCCTAGGCCGGCTCCACCCGGACCGCGCACACCTTGAACTCCGGCATCCGGGAGACCGGGTCGAGGGCCGGGTTGGTCAGGGTGTTGGCGCGTCCCTCGCCCGGCCAGTGGAAGGGCATGAAGACCGTGTCCGCGCGGATGGTGTCGGTGATCCGGGCCGGGGCCACCGCGCGGCCTCGGCGGGAGGTCACCGCCAGCGGGCTGCCGTCGACCGCGCCGATGCGGGCGGCCAGGCGCGGGTGGAGTTCCACGAAGGGGCCCGGGGCAGCCGCGTTGAGCTCCTCCACCCGGCGGGTCTGGGCGCCGGACTGGTACTGGGCGACCACGCGCCCGGTGGTGAGCAGCACCGGGTAGTCCGCGTCGGGGACCTCGTCGGCATCGCGGTGGGAGACGGGGACGAAGCGGGCCCGGCCGTCCTCGGTGGCGAAGCGGTCCAGGAAGAGGCGCTCGGTCCCCGCGGAGCCCTCGGGGCAGGGCCAGAAGACGCCCTGTTCGGCCTCGATGCGGGCGTAGGTGATGCCCGAGTAGTCCGCCGGACCGCCGGCGGAGGCCAGGCGCAGTTCCTCGAAGACCTCCTCGGGGGAGGTCGGGAAGCCCTTCTCGATGCCCATGCGGGCGGCGAGTCCGTGGAGCACGTCCAGGTCGCTGCGGACGCCCGCGGGCGGGGTCAGGGCGCGGCGGCGGAGCAGGACGCGGCCTTCGAGGTTGGTGGTGGTGCCGGTCTCCTCGGCCCACTGGGTGACCGGGAGGACCACGTCGGCGAGGGCCGCGGTCTCGGAGAGGACGACGTCGGCGACCGCGAGGAAGTCCAGGGAGCGGATGCGGTCCTCGATGTGGGAGGCGTGGGGGGCCGAGACCACCGGGTTGGAGCCCATCAGGAGCAGGGCCCGGACGTCCGTGCCGAGGGCGTCGAGGAGTTCGTAGGCGCTGCGGCCGGGGCCGGGGAGGTCGTCGGGGTCGACGCCCCAGACCTCCGCCACGTGCGCGCGGGCCGCGGGGTCGGTCAGCTTGCGGTAGCCGGGGAGCTGGTCGGCCTTCTGGCCGTGTTCGCGGCCGCCCTGGCCGTTGCCCTGCCCGGTGAGGCAGCCGTAGCCGGAGAGCGGGCGGCCGGCCCGGCCGGTGGCCAGGCAGAGGTTGATCCAGGCGCCGACGGTGTCGGTGCCCTTGGACTGCTGCTCCGGGCCGCGGGCGGTGAGGACCATGGCGGATTCCGGGGCGCAGAACATCTCGGCCGCCGCGCGGAGCTTGGGGACGGGTACGCCGGTGATGCGTTCGACCAGTTCCGGCCAGTGGGCCATGGCGGCCGCCCGGGCCTCCTCCCAGCCGGTGGTGCGCCCGGCGATGAACTCCTCGTCGGTACGGCCTTCGGCGACCACCAGGTGCAGCAGGCCCAGGGCCAGTGCGAGGTCGGTTCCCGGGCGCGGGGCCAGGTGCAGGTCGGCCTGTTCGGCGGTGCGGGTGCGGCGCGGGTCGATGACGATGAGGGTCCCGCCGTTGGCCTTGAGCTCGGTGAGGTAGCGCAGGGCGGGCGGCATGGTCTCGGCCAGGTTCGAGCCGACGAGGATCACGCAGCCGGTGCGCGGGATGTCCTCCAGCGGGAAGGGCAGCCCTCGGTCGAGCCCGAAGGCCCGCTGGTGCGCGGCGGCGGCCGAGGACATGCAGAACCGGCCGTTGTAGTCGATCTGCGAGGTGCGCAGGGCGACCCGGGCGAACTTGCCGAGCGCGTACGCCTTCTCGTTGGTGAGCCCGCCGCCGCCGAAGACCCCGACCGCGTCCGGGCCGTACGCGCGGCCCGTGCGGGCGAGGCCCTCGGCGACGGCGTCGAGGGCCTCCTCCCAGGTGGCCGGCTCCAGCTGCCCGGCGTGGGTGCGGACGAGCGGCTGGGTCAGGCGCACCCGGGAGGAGAGCAGGGCGGGGGCGGTGCGGCCCTTGCCGCACAGCGCGCCCCGGTTCACGGGGAAGTCGGCACGTTCCTCGACCGTCACGCCCGCGCCGCCCGGCTCGGGGCGCAGGTTCATCCCGCACTGCAGCGCGCAGTACGGGCAGTGCGTGGCGGTGGCGGGGGTGGCGGCGTCCGGCGTGTGCATGACGCCAGCGTGAGTCGGCGGTGTTACGCCGGCCGCCGCCCCGCGTTACGAGTCGGGGTGCTCTGCCTCAGCGGCCCGGACCGGCCGCGGTGAGGACCGGCGGGGCCCTGCCACCGGCTCACCGGCTCACTGGCCGGTGAGGTGCTTCACCGTCAGGCCCGCCGTCCAGCCGCCGTCGACGGCGAGCTCGGCGCCCGTCATGTAGGCCGCGGCGTCCGAGAGCAGGAAGGCGACCGCGGCGGCGATCTCCTCGGGCGCGCCGACGCGGCCCATCGGGGCGCCGGGGTAGTTGCCCTCGCCGGCCTGGATGCCGATGGGGGCGGTCATCGGGGTCAGCGTCATGCCGGGGTGCACCGAGTTCACGCGGATCCCGGCCTCGGCCAGTTCGACCGCCCCGATCTTCGACAGGCCGCGCACGCCCCACTTGGAGGCTCCGTAGCCGGCGGTGAGGGCGAGGCCGGTCAGGCCTGCGGCGGAGGAGATGTTGACGATGGAGCCGCCGCCGTTCGCGCGCAGCAGCGGGACGGCCGTCTTGATGCCGATGAACACGCCGACCAGGTTGATCTCCACGACCCGGCGGAAGTGCTCGACGCTCTCGTGCTCCAGGAACTGGCCGGCGGCGATGCCCGCGTTGTTCACCAGGCCGTCCACGCGGCCGAACTCGGCGACCGCGTACTCCAGCGCCGCCTGCCAGTCCGCCTCGCTGGTCACGTCGTGCCGCAGGAACCGCGCCGCGCCGCCGAGCTTCGCGGCCGTCGCGGCGCCCTCCGCCTCCAGCACGTCGGTGATCAGCACCCGGCCGCCGCCGTCCACGACGGCCTGCGCGGCCGCGGCGCCCAGGCCGCGGGCCCCACCGGTGATGACGACGACCCTGTCGCGCAGATCCACAACAGCCACGGTTCCACACCCCTGATGCTCGTACGGACGGACCGGACCGGCTCCCGTATATGACTATTCGAAATAGCCGGTGCGCGCGTCAGTCTGCCAGAGCGGCCAGGGCCCTCGACACCCCCTGCTCCTTCGGTCCGAGGAACCGCGGGGCGGGCTTGAAGGCCGCGTCCAGCGCCGCCTTGCCGGCCGCGAAGACCTCGCGGGTCTCGCCGTAGTACCAGGTGGCGTCGTGCACGTCGGCCACTCCGACGCCGTACGAGTCCAGGCCCGCCGCCTGGCAGAGCGCGACGGCCCGGCGGATGTGGAAGCCCTGGGTGACCAGCACGGCCCGCTCGACCCCGAAGATCTCCTTGGCCCGCACGCAGGAGTCCCAGGTGTCGAAGCCCGCGTAGTCGCTGACGATCTGGGTGTCCGGCACCCCCTTCGCCGTGAGGTAGGTCCGCATCGCGTTCGGCTCGTCGTACTCGGTGCGGCTGTTGTCCCCGGTGACCAGTACGACCTTGACCTTGCCGGTGCGGTACAGCTCGGCGGCGGCGTCGAGCCGGTCGGCCAGGTAGGGGGTGGGCCGGGTCCCCAGCAGGCCGGCCCCGAACACCACGGCGACCTCGGACGCCGGCGCGTCGGCCGTGGTGCGCAGCCGGTCGGCGGCCACCGCGTGCATCCACGCCGAGGGCAGCAGCGCCAGCACGCAGCCCGCCATGACGGCCTGCACCGCCAGCCTCCGGGTCCGTACGGTGCGCAGCGCGGCCGCCGTCCGGCTCCACGTGACTCTCGGCAGGCGCGGTCCGCGCATCATCCATCCCCTGGTGTCTCGACTGCTGGTCCCCTGGTCAGGACGCTGCGGGGGGCCGCTTGGTTCACCCGGGCCAACCGGCGCATGCGGCTGCGGCCCGTTGGCCGGGGCGCGTCCGGGCCCCGGACGACGGCCGGCGCGGCCCCGGCGCCGGCCCTCCAGGCTCCCGCGGCGAGGGCCTGCGCGGGCGCCCGACAGCCGCACGGCCGGGCCTGTGAGCACCCGGCAAACACCCGTCACCCCCGCGCAACGCACCGGCAATGTCCGGCGCGCAGGATCGGTTCATGACGGAGCCGGTGCACCCTCCCGAATTCCCCGCCCTCCCCTTCGACAGTGCGGCCGAGCTCCTCGGCCGCATCACCCTCCAGCTGGGCACGCAGCTCAGCGGCCTGCGCCGACCCGGAGTCCGCCCATGCAGCCCACCCTCGTCGCCGTGGCCCACGGCAGCCGTGACCCGCGCGCCCTGCACACCGCCCTCGCCCTCCTCGAACGGGTCCGCGAACTCCGTCCCCGCCTCGACGTCCGGCTCGGCCACGTCGAACTGAACGAGCCGCTGCTCGACTCCGTCCTCGGGGAGCTGCAGGGCGCGGCGGTGCTGGTCCCCCTGCTGCTCGGCCGGGGGTACCACGTCAAGCGCGACCTGCCCGCGGCCGCCGCCGCGGCCGCGCACCTGCGCACCCGGATCGCCGCCCCGCTGGGCCCGCATCCGCTGCTCGTCGAGGCCCTGTACGAACGGCTCGTGGAGGCCGGCTGGACCGCCGGCACGGCCGTCGTGCTCGCCGCCGCCGGTTCCCGCGACCCCGACTCGGCGGCCGACACCCGACGCACCGCCGCCATGCTCGCCGAACGCCTCGGCGGTGTCCCGGTGGTCCCCGCCTACGCCTCCGCCGCCGCCCCGAGCGCACCCGAGGCGGTCCGGGCCCTGGCCGCCCGCGGCCACCACCGGACGGCCGTGGCCTCGTACTTCGCCGCTCCCGGCCGGTTCGCCGCGCAGACCGCCGCCGCGGCGCCCGCGCTCGCCGCCGCCCCGCTGGGCGACCACCCGGCCCTGGCCCGTCTGTTGCTGCGCCGCTACGACGAGGCCTGCGCCCGGCCCGCGCGGCCCGCCCTGCCCGTGCGGCCGGAACTCGTCTCCGCCTGATCCCGGTTTGTCAGTCATTCCGGTTACCGTCTCTTCCATGGAAGGCACCGCGCACGCCCCCGCAGACGACCACGACGACCTCTACGACGCCTCCGACACCGAGCGCTGGGCCGCCGAGCCCGACAAACGGCCCGGCCGGACCGCCTTCCAGCGCGACCGCGCCCGTGTGCTGCACTCCGCCGCGCTGCGCCGCCTCGCCGGGAAGACCCAGGTCGTCACCCCCGGCACCCGCTCGTACGACTGGGACGCGAGTCCCCGCACCCGCCTCACCCACTCCCTGGAGTGCGCCCAGGTCGGGCGGGAGCTCGGCGCCGCGCTCGGCTGCGACCCCGATCTGGTCGAGGCCGCCTGCCTCTCGCACGACATGGGCCACCCGCCCTTCGGCCACAACGGCGAGGAGGCGCTCAACGAGTTCGCCAAGGACTGCGGGGGCTTCGAGGGCAACGCGCAGTCGCTGCGCCTGCTGACCCGGCTGGAGCCCAAGCGGTTCGTGCCCGACCCCGCGAGCGGCGAGCTCGTCAGCGTCGGCCTCAACCTCACCCGGGCCTGCCTGGACGCCGCCACCAAGTACCCGTGGGCCCGCGGGGACCACCCCACCGACCCCGGCTCGGTGAAGTTCGGCGCGTACGAGGACGACCTGCCGGTCTTCGCGTGGCTGCGCCGCGGCGCGCCCGCGGACCGCAAGTGCTTCGAGGCGCAGGTCATGGACTGGGCGGACGACGTCGCGTACTCCGTCCACGACTTCGAGGACGGCCTGCACGCCGGCCACCTCGACCCCAACCTCCTCTTCTCTGAGCCCGAGCGCACCGCGATCTGGCGGGTCGCCATCGGCCGCTACGTGCCCGCCGACACCGAGCCGGAGGAGCTGCGGGCCGCCCTCGACCGGCTGATGGAGGAGGAGTGGTGGCCGCACGGGTACGACGGTTCGGCCGTCGCCCAGGCCCGGCTGAAGGATGCGACGAGCCAGCTGATCGGCCGTTTCTGCCTGGCCGCCGAGGGCGCCACCCGTGAGGCGTACGGTTCCGGCCGCCTCACCCGCTACGGTGCCGAACTGGTGGTCCCGCGCGAGGCGCGCAACGAGTGCGCGGTGCTCAAGGCGGTCGCCGACCTGTACGTCATGCAGCGCGACGAGCAGGAGCGGATCCGCGCCGACCAGCGCATCGTCCTGGCCGAACTCGCGGAGGCGGTCAGCGCCCGGGCCCCCGAAGGGCTGGACCCGCAGTTCCGGGCGATCTTCGACGCGGCCCCGGACGACAGGGCGAGGAAACGGGCGGTCATCGACCAGATCGCGTGTCTCACCGACGCATCCGCCCGTTCCCTGCACGCACGTCTCACGCGGCGCACCCGACGCGCCGAAGGGTGAGCCGATCGAGCCACTCCCCCTTCACGCGGCAGGCTCAGTGCGGGACGCTCGCATGTGGTCGCATGTGGCGGAGAGGTTATGAGGAGGCATCAGGTGGTCGACGCACACCGGACATTCGTCATCGTCGGCGCAGGGCTCGCCGGAGCGAAGGCGGCCGAAACGCTGAGGTCCGAGGGGTTCACGGGGCGGGTGATCCTGATCGGCGACGAGCGCGACCATCCGTACGAACGGCCCCCGCTGTCCAAGGGCTACCTGATGGGCAAGGAGGACCGCGAGAGCGTCTTCGTCCACGAGCCGTCCTGGTACGCGGCCGCCGACGTCGAGCTGCACCTCGGCCAGCCGGCGGTCCAGCTCGACCGGGACGCCAAGAAGGTGGTCCTCGGTGACGGCACGGTCCTGCACTACGACAAGCTGCTGCTGGCCACCGGCGCCGAGCCGCGCCGCCTGGACATCCCCGGCACGGGTCTCGCCGGGGTGCACCACCTGCGGCGCCTCGCGCACGCCGAGCGGCTGAAGGGGGTCCTCGCCGGACTGGGCCGGGACAACGGCCACCTGCTCATCGCGGGCGCCGGATGGATCGGCCTGGAGGTCGCCGCCGCGGCCCGCGGGTACGGCGCGGAGGTCACCGTGATCGAGCCGGAGGCCACGCCGCTGCACGCGGTGCTGGGCCCGGAGATCGGCCGGCTCTTCGGTGACCTGCACGCCGATCACGGGGTGCGGTTCCACTTCGGGTCGCGGCTGACGGAGATCGTGGGCCACGACGGCATGGTGCTGGCGGCCCGTACGGACGACGGGGAGGAACACCCGGCGCACGCGGTGCTCGCCGCGATCGGGGCCGCGCCGCGGACCGCGCTCGCCGAGACCTCCGGGCTGGCCCTGGTCGACCGGGAGCACGGCGGCGGGATCGCCGTGGACGAGTCCCTGCGCACCTCCGACCCGGACATCTACGCGGTCGGGGACGTGGCCGCCGCCCACCACCCGGTGCTCGGGACCCGGCTGCGGGTCGAGCACTGGGCCAACGCGCTGAACGGCGGCCCGGCCGCCGCGCGGGCGATGCTGGGCCACGATGTCAGCTACGACCGGGTGCCGTACTTCTTCTCGGACCAGTACGACGTGGGTCTGGAGTACTCGGGGTACGCGCCGCCCGGCGGCTACGACCAGGTGCTGATCCGCGGCGACGCGGGCAAGCGGGAGTTCATCGCCTTCTGGCTGTCCGAGGGGCGGGTGCTGGCCGGGATGAACGTGAACGTGTGGGACGTCGCCGACCAGATCCAGGCCCTGATCAGGTCGAAGGCGCCGGTGGACCGGGAGGCCCTCGCAGACCCGTCGGTTCCGCTCTCCTCGCTGATGGGAGGGTAGGGGCCGCCCGGGGGGCTGACGGGATTGCCGGCGCCCGGCCGTAGACTTCACGGGTGGCTGGACGGATCAACGACGACGACGTGAAGGCGGTACGGGACGCGGTCCCGATCGACGCCGTGGTCTCCGAGTACCTCCAGCTGCGCAACGCGGGCGGCGGCAACCTCAAGGGCCTCTGCCCCTTCCACGACGAGAAGTCCCCGTCCTTCCAGGTCAGCCCCAGCAAGGGCCTCTACCACTGCTTCGGCTGCCAGGCGGGCGGGGACACCCTCGACTTCGTCATGAAGATCGACCACCTCTCCTTCTCGGAGGCCGTCGAGCGCCTGGCCGGCCTGGCCGGCATCACCCTGCGGTACGAGGAGGGCGGCTACACCTCCGGCACCAGCGGCCGCGGTGACCGCATCCGGCTGGTCGAGGCGCACAAGGCCGCCGCCCAGTTCTACGTCGACCAGCTCGGCGGCCCCGAGGCGGAGATCGGCCGCAGGTTCCTCGCGGAGCGCGGCTTCGACCAGGCCGCGGCCACGCACTTCAGCGTGGGCTACAGCCCGGCCGGCTGGGACCACCTGACCCGCTTCCTGCGCGGCAAGGGCTTCACCGACAAGGAACTGATCACCTCCGGGCTCGCCCAGGACAGCCGCAGCGGCAAGCCCATCGACCGCTTCCGCGGCCGGCTGATGTGGCCGATCCGCGACATCAGCGGCGAGGTGGTCGGCTTCGGCGCCCGCAAGCTGCGCGACGACGACAACGGCCCGAAGTACCTGAACACGCCGGAGACGGCGATCTACAAGAAGTCCCAGGTCCTCTACGGCATCGACCTGGCGAAGAAGGAGATCGCGAAGACCTCGCGGGCCGTGGTGGTCGAGGGCTACACGGACGTGATGGCCTGCCACATGGCCGGGGTCACCACCGCGATCGCCACCTGTGGCACCGCCTTCGGCGGGGACCACATCAAGATCCTGCGCCGGCTGCTGATGGACAACGCCACCGCCGAGGTGATCTTCACCTTCGACGGCGACGCGGCGGGCCAGAAGGCGGCGCTGCGCGCCTTCGAGGACGACCAGAAGTTCGCCGCGGAGACCTCGATCACCATCGCCCCCGGCGGGATGGACCCCTGCGACCTGCGCCTCGCGCAGGGGGACGCGGCCGTGGCCGGCCTGGTGGAGGCCCGGACGCCGCTGTTCGAGTTCGCCCTGCGGCACATCGTGTCCCGGCACAACCTGGAGAACCCGGCGGGGCGGGCGGCCGCGCTGGCCGAGGCCGCGCCGGTCGTCGCGAGCATCAAGGACCTCTCGATCCAGCACGAGTCGGCGGTCCAGCTGGCGGGCATGCTGGGCATCCTCGACGAGCCGTTCGTCGTCAAGCGGGTCGCGCAGCTGGCGCGGTGGGCCCGGGAGCGCGGCAACCAGCCGCAGCAGCAGGGCCGGAGCCGCCCGCAGGAGGCCGCCCCCGCCACGCCGCCGCCGGTCGGTGGCGGACCCGCCCTGAACCTGCGCAGCCCCGCCCACCGCACCGAGCGGGAACTGCTCAAGCTGGCCCTCCAGCGGCCTGCGCTGGTCTCCCCCGCGTTCGACGCGTACGGGATCGACGAGTTCACCGCCCCGCCCTACGCCGCGGTCCGCCGGGCCATCCAGGACGCGGGCGGCGCCTCGCACGCCGCCGATGACTACCTGGCCCGGGTCCGCGACGCCGCCCCGAACGACACCGTCCGCGCGATGGTCACGGAGCTGGCGGTGGAGGCCATCCACGCCAAGACGGTGGACGAGGTCTACGCCGGGGTCCAGCTGGTCCAGGTCCGCCTGCGCGCCGTCGACCGCCGGGTCCTCGAGATCCAGGGCGCCATGACCCGCCTGAGCCCGCAGGCCCCGCCGGAGCAGCACGCGGCGGTCCAGGAGGAGCTGTGGGTGCTCCAGCAGTACGGCCAGCGGCTGCGCAACCGCGGCGCCGAAGGCCTCTGACCGGGGCTACGTCGCGGACGCGCCCCGGCGCCCGAACCAGTCGCCGCCGGGTATCTCGGTCCCCGACTCCCGCAGGTCGCGGGCGAGCAGCGGGGCCGCCAGATAGACCCAGGCCCGCACCGGGGTGCCGTCGGGGCGCAGGGCCGGGCGGGCGATCCGGTCGTAGACGTTCCCCGGGCGGCCCGGGCCGCCGTACTCCTCCAGCAGGTCCAGCGCGGCCAGCAGTTCCCCGTACGCGCCCGGGGCCGCCGTGATCAGCTCGCCGACGACGGCCGAGCCGGGCCGGTGGACCGCGTACGGGTATCCGGGGCCGTCGTAGAGCACCGCGTCCGGGAGGGTGGCGGGCTCCTCGGAGGCCGTGCGGCCGCGCAGGAACAGGCCGTGGTTGACCTCGCCGGGGCGCAGGGTCCCGTAGACGAAGAACGGGAGCGGGGCGGTCGGGTCTTGTGGCCGTTCGACCGGTGTCACGGGGCCTCCCTCGGGGTAGGGCGCAGTGTCCGCCGGCCGGGCCGAAGGTCCCGGCTTCGCTGCGCACCACCACCGTACGCACCGCTGTTGCACGACCTCCCGGTGCCCGTGACCCGTGCCGTCCAGCGCCGGCCTCCGCCCCCTCCCACCTCACGGTTCTGCGTCCACGACGGCTTCGTCCCGCCGCCCGCCCGCCGCCCTCCTGTGCGCATGCGCACCCGCCGTCGGCGGCTGCGCCGCGCCCGGCGGGAGTCACCCGGACGGCGCGGACGCCCCGGATGGCCGCATCACCCGCCTTGAGCTGCGGATACGGCTCGCGCAGGGACCGCGTACGGGCACACCTGACGGGACATCAGCAGGCGCGCGGCGGGCGGCCCGGGTTATCTCGGAAGCACGACCCCGTGTCTTCAGGAGAGTCCCGATGCGCCGACGTACCGCACACGTGCTGACCGCGACCGCGCTGACCGCCGCCGCGTTCACCGGGCCGGTCGCCGGCGCGGTCGCCGCCGTGGACCTCGGCATGGTGGGTTTCGCGCCCGGGGACTTCGCCCCGCTGGAGGTGTGGCCCAAGTCCGCCTCCCCCGGCGCCACCGTCACCGTGAACACCACCGCCTGCGGCTCCGGCAGCCACGCCGAGGGCGATGCCACCACGGTCGGCGGCGGCCGGTTCAAGCTGGTCCCGGGCACCCACAAGGAGGTGGTCGTGGGGCAGTTCCAGGTGGCCCACGGCACCCGGCCCGGCTCCTACGCCATCGGCGCGACCTGCGCGAACGGCAAGTTCGCCACCGGCGACCTGGTCGTCACCGAACGCGGCCCGCAGGGCCACGTCCACACCGGGGTGGGCGGTGGCACGACCACCACCACGAACCCCGCCAAGATCGCGGTGGGGGCGGCCGTACTGGCCGCCGCCGCCGTCGGCGGTACCTGGCTCCTGCGTCGCCGGGCGAGCGGCACGCGGAGCTGACGGACGCCCACCGCGGCTCCGGCCGCGGTCCGACCGGTACCGTCCCCCGTCGCCCGCCCCGCGAGGTCCCCCCCGTTCGCGGGGCCGGGCGACGGCCAGTCACCCCGAAACGAAAGCCGAGGGGGTACGCATGGGTGGCGAATTCGGTGGTGTCCGGGGCCGCGACCGGCAGCCCTGGCCCCCGCCCGGCGACCGCCCCGGAGCAGGTGCGCGGCCCCCGGCCCGGGCCGTCCGCACCCCGACCGCCCGCCACGGGGGACTCGTCGCGCTCGCCGCCTGCATCGGCATCTGGCTCGTCACCAGCGGTTCCCGGGAGCCGGTCGGGCCGCCGCTGCCCTCCCCCGCCGAGGCCCTGACCGCCGCCGGAGTCGTGGGTCCGGGCATCGCCCCGCTCCCCGGCTCCCCGCCCGGCCGGATCCGGATCCCGTCCATCCGGGTCGACGCCCCGCTGACCGGACTGGGCCTGGAGCGGGACGGCAGCCTCGAAGTACCCCCGCCGGACCGCCGCGACCTGGCCGGCTGGTACCGCGAGGGCACCACCCCGGGCGCCACCGGCACGGCCGTCATCGCCGGGCACGTGGACGACGCCGCCGGGCCGGGGGTCTTCTACCACCTGGGCGCGCTGCACCGGGGGGCCGCGATCGAGATCCCGCGCGCGGACGGGCGTACGGCCGTGTTCACGGTCCACGCGGTCGAGGTCTACGACGCCAAGGCCTTCCCCGACACCCGTGTGTACGGCCCCTCGGCGCGGGCCGAGCTGCGGGTGATCACCTGCGGCGGCGGCTTCTCGCCGCGCACGGGCTACCGCGGCAACGTGGTCGTCTTCGCGCACCTCACCGGGACGTACTGAGCACCGGTCATCCCCACTGCTCGATGCCGAGCTTGACCACCAGCGCGCCCACCACCGTCAGCAGCACCCCGCGGACGAAGCCGCTGCCCTTCTTGAGCGCCATCCGGGCGCCGATCATGCCCCCGGCCAGGTTGAAGACCGCCATGAGCGCGGCCAGCTGCCACAGCACCATGCCCTGGTAGGCGAACATCGCGAGCGCCCCCGCGTTGGTGCAGCAGTTGACGATCTTGGCGGTCGCGGAGGCGGTGACCAGGTCGAGGTGGAGCAGCGCCGTGAGCGCGAGCACCAGGAAGGTGCCGGTGCCGGGTCCGATCAGGCCGTCGTAGAAGCCGATGCCGAGGCCGGCGAGCCCGATGGCGAGCAGCACCCGCTGCCGGCTGACGGGCGCGGTCGAGGGGGCGGTGCCGAAGCCCGGTTTGAAGATCACGACGCCCGCGACGATCACGAGCACGCCCATGATCAGTGGCCGGAGCGCGTCCTTGCTGATGCCGCCGGCGAGCGCGGCCCCGCCCATCGAGCCGGCGAGCGCGGCCAGGCCGATGCGGACGGCGAGCTTCACGTCCACCGGGGCCTTGCGGACGTAGGTGACCGCCGCGCCCGCCGTGCCGACGATGGCCACGGCCTTGTTGGTGCCGAGGACGGTGGCGGGGTGGGCGTTCGGCAGGCCGAGCAGGAGCGCGGGCAGGAGCAGCAGGCCGCCGCCGCCCACCACGGCGTCGATCCAGCCGGCCGCCGCCGCGGCCACGCACAGGACGATGATCATGGTCGTTGATATGTCAGGCACGAGATGACCCTATGGAGCTGTCAGGTGCAGGGGCCATCAATCCCCGGAAACTTGCGCAAAGGTTGAGCTTTGCCGGGCCGGCACCCGGTCCGGGGCCACCGGAGCCGCCGGGTCCACCGCCGCCGTGAGCACGGTCGCGGCCAGCACACTGGCCGCCCCCAGCCCCACCGCCAGCCGCCGCGCGGGAGGTACGGAGGCCAGTGCGGCCAGCCCGGCCCGCACCACCGAGGGCGTACGGGGCTTGCGGTGCCGGGCCGCGGCCGGGGCCTTGGCCCCGACGGGTACGGACAGGGCGACGTGCAGCGGGTGACGCATGGGGCGGTGACTCCTCGGGGAACGCCGGACGGAAGGGAAAGCCCCGGATCAGAAGCCGGATCAGAAGCAGATCAGGACCGGTCCGGAACCGGATCGGAACCGGATCAGAGGCTGAAGCACTCGGAATGGATGCGTCCGGCCGGCACCCCGGCCCGCAGCAGGGCCGCCCGGGTCGCCTCGGCCATCCCCGGCGGCCCGCACAGGTACACGTCGTGCTCGGTCAGGTCCGGCACCAGCGAGGCCAGCGCCTGCGGAGCCAGCGGATCGTACGCCGCGCCCGACGGCCCCAGCAGGTAGTGCAGCCCGGCCTGCCTTTCGGCGGCGATGCTCTCCAGCTCGCCGCGCAGGACGAGGTGCTCCTCGGCCCCGGCCCGGTAGAGCAGGGTGATGTCCCCGGGACCCCCCGGCAGCGTCTCGAACAGCGCCCGCATCGGGGTGATCCCGACCCCGCCCGCGATCAGCAGCACCTTGGGCCGGGTCCGCCGGGCGGCGGTGAGCGCCCCGAACGGCCCGGTGGCGAGGACCCGCGTGCCGGGGCGCAGCCGGCGGATCCGGCGCGAGTGGCCGCCGAGCCCCTTGACGGTGATCCGCAGGGCGTTCCCCCGGACCGGCGCGGACAGCGAGAACGGCAGGGCGGTGTGCCACAGCCGCCGCTGGAGGAATCGCCAGCGCAGGAACTGGCCCGGCTCCGCGCGCAGTTCCGCGAGGTGCTCCCCGTACATCACGACGGAGACCACCCCGGGCCCCTCCACCCGCACGTCCGCGACCCGCAGCGCGTGGCGCAGGGCCTGCCGTACGGGGACCACCGCGCGGTACCAGACCAGCAGGACGGCGACGGCGGTGTGCGCGAGCGCCCAGAACCAGGCGGCCGCGGCGAGATCGGGCCCGGCGAGCTGGTGGCCGAAGGCGAGGGCGGCCGCGAGATAGACCAGCAGGTGCACCCCGCGCCAGGTTTCGTGCGGCACCCGGCGGCGTACCGCCCGGGCGGAGGTCACACCGACCGCGGCCAGGAGGACGGTCCCGGCCGCGGCGGCGGCGAGCGCGGGGTAGCCGAGCAGCTCCCGGACGGCGGAGACCACGTCGACACCCTCGTGCACGGCGTATCCGAGCAGGGCGAAGAGCCCGTGCCCGAAGCAGAGGAGGAGCACGTACCGGCCGCCGAAGGCGTGCCAGCGGGCGAGCCGGTCGGCGCCGACCCCGTGCTCGACGGCGGGCACCCGGGCCATCAGGAACAGCAGCACGAGCACCCCGTAGCCGGCGAGCAGACCGGTCAGGTGCGCGGCGGTCGCGAACAGCGCGTCGGGCCGGGCCGAGGGCCGCACCTGCGCCGCCCAGAGCAGGGTCACCACCCCCGCACCGGCCAGCATCCCGCCCCTCACCCGCACCACCGCATTCCGCATACGGATCACGCTAAGGCCGCAGGTGGCGGCCCTGATGACCCTTAAGGCGGCCTTGAGGAAGGCCTCACCGACCCTTAACCCCGGCGCTGAGGTCGGCGTTCCGTCCGGGTAACAGCGGCGATGCGGAGGGGAAACAGCGGCCGCGCACGCTCGTGCCATGACCTCGAATCAGCGTGTGGTGGTGATCGGCGGCGGCCTCGCGGGCCTGCGACTGGCCGCGCGCCTGACCGGTGCGGCGGCGGTGACCGTCCTCGGCGAGGAGCCGCACGCCCCCTACAACCGGGTCCTGCTCGCGGAGGTCCTCGCCGGCCGCTACGCACCGGAGGTCACCGCCCTCCCGGCGCCCGGCCCGGCACTGCGCCGGGGCGTCCGCGCGGTACGGATCGACCGCACCGACCGGACCGTGCTGTGCGACGACGGCACCGTGGCGGAATACGACACGCTGGTCCTGGCCACGGGCTCGAACGCGGTGCTCCCGCCGCTGCGCGGGCTGTTCGAGCCCGAAGGCCGGGAGCTCCCGGACGGGGTCCACGCGTTCCGCACGATGGACGACTGCCTGGCCCTCTCGGCGGCCGTACGCCCCGGGGTGCGGGTGGTGGTGATCGGCGGGGGCCTGCTGGGCGTCTCCGCGGCCCGTGCGCTCGCCGCGCGGGGGGCGGTGGTGGTCCTGGCCCAGCAGGGCGAGCGCCTGATGGAACGCCAGCTGGACGCCGACTCCTCCGCCCTGCTGGCCACGCACCTGACCGACCTCGGCGTGGAGATCCACACGGAATGCCGGGTCCGCGGTCTGCTCACGACGGGGTCGCCCGCGGCTCCGCTGCCGGGGCTCCGCCCCGGACCCCGCGCCTCAATCGCCGGCGGGGCTGATTCTTCAGCCCGTCCGGCGTTTGAGGACCGGGTCCGGGCGGAGCCCGCGAAACTGCGGGGCGGAACGGAAACTCCGCGCAAGGTCACCGGGGTCGAGCTCGCCGACGGCTACCGGCTGGAGGCCGATCTCGTCGTGCTCGCCTGCGGCGTACGCCCCCGCACGGGCCTCGCCAAGGCCGCCGGCCTCGACGTCCGCACCGGCATCGTGGTCGACGACCACCTCCGCACCAGCGACCCCCGCATCCACGCCATCGGCGACTGCGCCGAGCACGCCGGCCAGGTGTACGGCCTGGCGGGCGCCGCCCTGGAGCAGGCCGACGCCCTCGCCGCGGTCCTCAACGGAACCCCCGCGCGCTACACCGGCACCCGCGCCCTCACCCGCCTCACCCTCGGCGGCGCCGAGAACGGCTCCCTTGACCTCGCCGCCTTCGGCGAGACCACCCCCCGCCCCGGAGACGACGTGGTCCGCCTCGCCGACGCCACTCGCGGGACCTACCGGAAGGTCGTCGTCCGCGACGACCGGCTCGTCGGCGGGGTGCTGCTCGGCGAGCTCTCCACCGTGGGCGCCCTCGCCCGCACCTGGGAGGGCGACGAGTCCCCGCACGACCTGTTCCACCTGCTCACCGACGACGGAGGCCACTGACATGCCCGAGCCCCTGCCCACGATCGTGCTCATCGGGCACGGCATGGTCGGCCAGCGCTACCTCGAAGCGCTCGCCGAGCGCGGAGTCACCGCCACGCACCGGATCACCGTGCTCTGCGAGGAGCCCCGCCCCGCCTACGACCGCGTGCACCTGACCTCGTACTTCTCCGGCAGCACCGCCGAGGACCTCTCCATGACCCCCGCCGGGTTCATGGACGAGCACGGCATCGCCCTCCACCTCGACGACCCCGCCGAGCACATCGACCGGGCCGCCCGCACCGTCACCTCCCGCTCCGGGCAGGTGTTCCCGTACGACGTCCTGGTGCTGGCCACCGGCAGCTATCCCTTCGTGCCGCCGGTCCCCGGCAAGGACGCCCCCGGCTGCTTCGTCTACCGCACGATCGAGGACCTCCTCGCGATCGAGGAGTACGCCAAGACCCGGACCAGCGGTGCGGTCGTCGGCGGCGGGCTGCTCGGCCTTGAGGCCGCCGGCGCCCTGCAGGGGCTCGGCCTGGCCACCCGCATCGTCGAGTTCGCCCCGCGGCTGATGCCCGTCCAGGTCGACGAGGGCGGCGGCGCCGCCCTGCTGCGCACCATCGAGTCCATGGGCCTGACCGTCCACACCGGGGTCGGCACCCAGGAGGTGGTGACCGGCGAGGACGGCCACGTCAGCGGCATGCGGCTGTCCGACGGCTCCACCGTCGACACCGACCTCGTCGTCTTCTCCGCGGGAGTCCGTCCCCGCGACCAGCTGGCCCGTGACGCGGGGCTGGACGTCGGCGAGCGCGGCGGCATCGCGGTCGACGCCCGCTGCCGCACCTCCGATCCGCACGTCTACGCCATCGGCGAGTGCGCCCTCGCCGTCGACGGCCGGGTCTACGGCCTGGTCGCCCCCGGCTACGAGATGGCCGAGACCGCCGCCGACGACCTGCTGGGCCGGGAGAAGGAGTTCACCGGAGCCGACCTCTCCACCAAGCTCAAGCTGCTCGGCGTGGACGTGGCCTCCTTCGGCGACGCCCACGGCGCCACCGAGGGCAGCCTGGACGTCGTATGGTCCGACTCCCGGTCCGGCGTCTACAAGAAGCTGGTCGTCTCCCCCGACGGGATCCTCCTCGGCGGCGTCCTGGTCGGCGACGCGGACTCGTACGGCCTGCTGCGCCCGCTCACCGGCAGCGTCCCGCCCGTCGCCCCCGAGCAGCTGGTGCTGCCGGCCGGGGTCGGCGCGCCCGTCGCGCTCGGCCCGTCCTCCCTCCCCGACCACGCCGTGATCTGCTCCTGCCACAACGTCACGAAGAAGGCCATCGCCGCCTGCGCCACCCTCGCCGAGGTCAAGAAGTGCACCAAGGCGGGCACCGGCTGCGGCAGTTGCGTCAAGGTGATCGGCCAGCTGCTGCCGGCCGCCGCCGACAAGGGGCTGTGCGGCTGCTTCCCGTACACCCGCTCCGAGCTGTACGAGATCGTCCGCACCCGGCGCCTGACCTCGTACGAGCAGCTCCTCGACGGCCACGGCCGCCCGGAGGCCCGCGGCGGCGACGGCTGCGAGGTCTGCAAGCCCACCATCGGCTCGATCATCGCCTCGCTCGCCCCGACCCTCGGCGCCAGCGGGTACGTCCTGGACGGGGAGCAGGCCGCCCTCCAGGACACCAACGACCACTTCCTGGCGAACATGCAGCGCAACGGCTCGTACTCGGTCGTCCCGCGCATCCCCGGCGGTGAGATCACCCCCGACAAGCTGATCGTGATCGGCGAGGTGGCCCGCGACTTCGGCCTCTACACGAAGATCACCGGCGGTCAGCGGATCGACCTCTTCGGTGCGAGCGTGGACCAGCTCCCGCGGATCTGGGCACGGCTCGTCGACGCCGGCTTCGAGTCCGGGCACGCCTACGGCAAGGCCCTGCGGACGGTGAAGTCCTGCGTGGGGCAGACCTGGTGCCGCTACGGGGTCCAGGACAGCGTCAGGATGGCCATCGACCTGGAGCTGCGCTACCGCGGGCTGCGCGCCCCGCACAAGCTCAAGTCGGCGGTGTCCGGCTGCGCCCGCGAGTGCGCGGAGGCGCAGAGCAAGGACTTCGGGGTCATCGCGACGGCCAGCGGCTGGAACCTCTACGTGGGCGGCAACGGCGGGGCCACCCCGCGCCACGCCGACCTCCTGGCCCAGGACCTGTCGGACGCGGAACTGGTCCGGCTGATCGACCGCTTCCTGATGTTCTACATCCGCACCGCCGACCGGCTGGAGCGGACCTCCACCTGGCTGGAGCGGCTGGAGGGCGGCCTGGCGCACCTGCGGGACGTCATCGTGCACGACTCGCTCGGGCTGTGCGCGGAGCTGGAGTCCCTGATGGCCGACCACGTGGCGCACTACCGGGACGAGTGGGCCGAGACGCTCCAGGACCCGGAGCGGCTGCGCCGGTTCGTGTCCTTCGTGAACGCGCCGGGCGCCCCCGACCCCACCGTGAAGTTCGTCCCCGAACGCGACCAGGTCAAGCCCGACCTGGCCGTCCTGACCATAGGAGGTGCCGTCCGATGACCGTGGAACTGCAAGTGGCGCAGGGCTGGCTGACGGTGTGCGAGCTGTCCTCGCTGGTCCCCGGGCGCGGGGTGGCGGCCCTGCTGCCCGACGGGAGCCAGGCCGCGGTGTTCGTCGACCGTGCGGGCCGCCCGTACGCCATTGGCAACCAGGACCCCTTCACCGGGGCGCACGTGCTCTCGCGCGGGCTGGTGGGCGCGGTGGCGGGCCGGCCGTTCGTGGCCTCGCCGCTGCTGAAGCAGCGCTTCGACCTGGAGTCGGGGCGCTGCCTGGACGACGAGGAGGTGGCGGTCCGGACCTACCCGGTGCGGACCGCCGCGACCTCGTGACCACGTGGTGCGGGGCGGTCAGCCCTGCACCACGGACGGGTCCATCCACATGATCTCCCAGGTGTGGCCGTCGAGGTCGTCGAAGGCGCGGCCGTACATGACGCCGTGGTCCTGGGCGGGGCGGGGCTCGGTGGCACCGGCCGCCAGGGCCCCGTCCACCAGCTCGTCGACGGCGGTGCGGCTGGGGGCGCTCAGACAGAGCAGCACCTCGGAGGTCTTCGTCGCGTCCGCGATCTCCTTGTGGGTGAAGTCCTTGTAGCGGTCCTCGGTCAGGAGCATCGCGACGATGGTGTCGCTGATGACCATCGAGGCGCAGTTCTCGTCGGTGAACTGGGCGTTGAAGGTGTAGCCCAGCTTGCCCCAGAAGGTCTTGCTGGCCTCCAGGTCCTTGACCGGCAGGTTGACGAAGATCATGGTGGCGGACATCGAGGTCTCTCTTCTCTCGGATGCGGTGCTCGGTGCTCGGTACTCGGTGCTTTCGAGAGGTAGACCGGGCGGCCCCGGGAAACTCATCGCTCCCCGTGAATCTTTTTTGAGATTTCACGAAATCGCAGGTCAGGCCGCCTATCGCAGCTTCGGCGAGGCGAGCCGCACAAGGCCCACCCGGCCCTCGCCGCACAGTGACCACGCTCCCGGAGGCCGGTGATCCGGATCGGCCCTGTGTCCTGAAGTCCCCCCTCGGGTATTGAACTCGCAGCGGTCGCCCGGGCGTCATGAGGAATTGAGGTCGCGTCAACTCGGTGCTCCTAGGTTCCTCGACGCGTACCCCGCGCTCGACCGGGTGCGGGGGGCCTTCCTCCCACAGGAGTGACCGTGGAACGTCGTACCTTCCTGCGCGGCGCCGTCATCGGCTCGTCGGCCGCCGCCTTCGGCGGCACCTTGATGCACGGAGCCGCCTACGCGGCGCCCGCACAGCCCGGCGCCGGACCCTACGGGGCACTCGGCGCGGCGGACGCCAACGGCATCATGCTCCCCAGCGGCTTCAGCAGCCGGGTGATCGCCCGCTCGGGCCAGACCGTCAGCGGCACCTCGTACACCTGGCACAACGCCCCCGACGGCGGCGCGTGTTTCGCCGACGGCTCGGGCTGGATCTACGTGTCCAACTCGGAGATCAACCCCTCCGGCGGGGCGAGCGCGGTGAAGTTCAACTCGTCCGGCACCGTCACCGGCGCCTACCGGATCCTCTCCAACACCCGGCAGAACTGCGCGGGCGGCAAGACCCCCTGGAACACCTGGCTGTCCTGCGAGGAGGTCGACCGCGGCTTCGTCTACGAGACCGACCCGTACGGCGTGAACGCGTCCGTACAGCGCCCCGCGATGGGCCGCTTCAAGCACGAGGCGGCCGCCGCCGACCCGGTGCGCCAGGTCATCTACCTGACCGAGGACGAGACGAGCGGCTGCTTCTACCGGTTCATCCCGACCACCTGGGGCAACCTCTCCTCCGGCACCCTCCAGGTCCTCAAGGCAGGCACCGCCACCTCGGGCTCCTTCACCTGGGCCAACGTCCCCGACCCGGACGGCTCGCCGACCGCGACCCGCAGTCAGGTGTCCGGCTCGAAGAAGTTCAACGGCGGCGAGGGCTGCCACTACGCCAACGACACGGTCTGGTTCACCACCAAGGGCGACAACCGCGTGTGGCAGCTCAACCTCACCGACAGCACGTTCGAGCTGGCCTACGACGACTCCCTCGTCCCCGGCGGGGCGGCCCCGCTGACGGGCGTCGACAACGTCACCGGATCCTCCTTCGGCGACCTGTACGTCGCCGAGGACGGCGGCAACATGGAGATCTGCATGATCACCCCGGACGACGTGGTGGCGCCCTTCCTGCGGGTCACCGGCCAGTCCTCCTCTGAGATCACCGGCCCGGCCTTCTCCCCGGCCGGCAACCGCCTCTACTTCTCGAGCCAGCGCGGCACGAGCGGCAGCTCGTCCGGCGGCATCACCTACGAGGTAACGGGCCCCTTCCGCCTTTAGAGCCCCGCCGGCGTTTGAGGCGCGGGGTCTGGGGCGGAGCCCCGTTCTTTCAGCCCCGCCGGCGTTTGAGGCGCGGGGGCTCGGGGGCAGCGCCCCCGCAACGGCGCCGCGCCCGCACACCCGACCGCGCCCCGACGGGTTCGACCCCGCCGGGGCGCGGCCGCGTTCACGACGCCACCGCCCCACCTTTCAGCAGCGCCGCCCCCAACGGCGTCACCGTGTGCAGCACCGCGTTCCCCCGCCGCAGCGTGGTGACCAGCCCCGCCTCCCGCATCACACACGCGTGCTGGCTCGCCGAGGCGAGCGAGACCCCGGCCCGGCGGGCCAGCTCACTGGTGGTCGCCCCGTCCCCTATGGCCCGCAGCACCACCGACCGGGTGTGCCCCACCAGCTTGCCCAGGGTGCGCTGGCGCTGCTCCTCCACGGGCCGCGCCGCCTCACCCCCCGCCGGCGCCGAGGCCAATTGCGCCGCCGCCGGATAGACCAGCACCGGCGGCAGCTCGGGATCGTGCAGCGTCACCGCGGTGCGCCGGCAGAAGAACGACGGCTGCAGCAGCAGCCCGCGCCCCCGCAGCCGTACGTCCCGGTCCACCGGGTAGTCGCACTCCAGCACCGGCGCCCGCCAGCGCAGCATCGGCGGCAGCGAGGCCAGCAGTTCGTCCGCGCCCCCGTCCAGCAGGGCCCGGCCGCGCGCGGCCCGCTCGGCCTCGATCTGGGCCTGGATGTGGGTCCAGTACGGCTCCACGGCCGCGCGGTGGTACGCGCGCAGCTCGCCCATCAGCCTCGGCAGGTGCTTGACTCCGCCGTCCGTGAACTCCCGCAGGCGCGGCGTCATCGCCGCACCGGCGGCCAGCAGCGTCAGCTCGCGCCGCATGCGCTCGGGACGGATGCCGCGCAGCGCGTCGAGGCCCACGTCCCACCCGTACTGCCCCTCCACAGGGGTCAGGAAATCGGGAAAATAACCATGACTCGGTATGAGCATACCGAGCGTGCGTGTTTCACTATTCAACCTGCTCCGGGTTTCCGTACGCCATTCACCGAACAACCGGGCATCGCGCCGGTCTCTTAAGCGGTGAAAGCTGAGAATCGTTTCCCACAACGCATCGGGACGCCCTGCCATCCGTACGCGTGCCAGGTCCACTCCAGTGAAATGGATACGCAGCACCGAACCCCCACCTGTGCAACCGCAATCCCCCCGCTCCATGAGTATGCACGCCGTCACACGTGGTCACCACGCCCTTTCGGCCACAGTTGAAACCCCTTTCGGCAGGGGCGTGACAACCGAAATCCTGTACTCCGCCGGGCACACTCCGGTGCGACCGAAACGCTCCGCGAAGGCCGTGGGGGGCTTTGCGGGGCCTGGCGGTCGGTCGCACCGGGAAGCGCCGACGTGCCCGGCAGAATGACAGCGGCGGTGGACGGGTGGGGATCCGTCCACCGCCTGCTGGCGTAAAGATTTGTTGAACAACGGAAATAGGCGCGCCCGCCGCCGGGCAGTCAGGGAACCCGGGGGCAGGCGCGGTCTATGGGAGCCCTTCGCAGGGCCGGGGGTCAGCGGCTGTCGCTGCCCTTCGCCTCGGCGGCCGCGCGACCGGCCTCCAGGCGCGCCACCGGAATCCGGAAGGGCGAGCAGGAGACGTAGTCGAGGCCGACCTCGTGGAAGAAGTGGACGGACTCGGGGTCGCCGCCGTGCTCACCGCAGACGCCGAGCTTGAGGTCGGGGCGGGTGGCCCGGCCCAGCTTGGCCGCGTGGCGGACGAGCGAGCCGACGCCGTCCTTGTCGATGGTCTCGAAGGGCGAGACCCCGAAGATGCCCTTTTCCAGGTAGGCGGTGAAGAAGCTGGCCTCGACGTCGTCGCGGGAGAAGCCCCACACCGTCTGGGTCAGGTCGTTCGTGCCGAAGGAGAAGAACTGCGCGGCCTCGGCGATCTGGTCGGCGGTCAGGGCGGCGCGCGGCAGCTCGATCATGGTGCCGATGGACAGCTTGAGGCTGGTGCCGGTGGCGGCCTCGACCTCGGCGATGACCTGGTCGGCCTCCTCGCGGACGATCTCCAGCTCCTGGACGGTGCCGACCAGCGGGACCATGATCTCGGCGCGGGGGTCGCCCTTGGCGTTCTTGCGCTCGGCCGCGGCCTCGGCGATCGCCCGGACCTGCATCTTGAACAGGCCGGGGATGACCAGGCCGAGGCGGACACCGCGCAGACCCAGCATCGGGTTCTGCTCGTGCAGCTTGTGCACGGCCTGGAGCAGGCGCAGGTCGTTCTCGTTGGCGTCCTGGCGGGACTCGGCGAGGGCGACGCGCACCGACAGCTCGGTGATGTCGGGCAGGAACTCGTGCAGCGGCGGGTCGAGCAGGCGGACGGTGACGGGCAGGCCGTCCATCGCCTCGAACAGCTCGACGAAGTCCTTCTTCTGCAGCGGCAGGAGGGCACTCAGTGCCTCCTCGCGCTCGCCGTCGGTGTCCGCGAGGATCAGTCGCTCCACCAGTTCGCGGCGCTCGCCGAGGAACATGTGCTCGGTGCGGCACAGGCCGATGCCCTGGGCGCCGAAGCGGCGGGCGCGCAGCGCGTCCTCGGCGTTGTCGGCGTTGGCGCGCACCCGCAGGCGGCGGACGCGGTCCGCGTAGGCCATGATCCGGTGCACGGCGGCGACGAGCTCGTCGGCGTCGTCGGCGCCGGCGTGCATGCGGCCCTCGAAGTACTCGACGACCGGGGACGGTACGACGGGTACCTCACCCAGGTACACCTTGCCGGTGGAGCCGTCGATGGAGACGACGTCGCCCTCTTCGATCACCGTCTCGCCGACCGTCATGCGGCGGCGCTTGGTGTCGACGTCGAGCTCCTCGGCGCCGCAGACACAGGTCTTGCCCATGCCGCGGGCGACGACGGCCGCGTGCGAGGTCTTGCCGCCGCGCGAGGTCAGGATGCCCTCGGAGGCGATCATGCCGTCCAGGTCGTCCGGGTTGGTCTCGCGGCGGATCAGGATGACCTTCTCGCCGGAGCGGGACCACTTGACGGCCGTGTAGGAGTCGAAGACGGCCTTGCCGACGGCCGCGCCCGGGGAGGCGGCGATGCCGCGGCCCAGCAGGGTGGTCTTGGCGCCCTCGTCGAAGCGGGGGAACATCAGCTGCGCCAGCTGGTGACCGGTGACGCGCTGCAGGGCCTCGGCCTCGTCGATCAGGCCCTGGTCCACGAGCTGGGTGGCGATGCGGAAGGCGGCGCCGGCGGTGCGCTTGCCGACGCGGGTCTGGAGCATCCACAGCTGGCCGCGCTCGATGGTGAACTCGATGTCGCAGAGATCCTTGTAGTGGGTCTCCAGCGTCGTCATGATCGTCATGAGCTGGTCGTACGAGGCCTTGTCGATGGCCTCCAGGTCCGCGAGCGGCACGGTGTTGCGGATGCCCGCGACCACGTCCTCGCCCTGGGCGTTCTGGAGGTAGTCGCCGTAGACGCCCGCGTGGCCGCTGGCGGGGTCGCGGGTGAAGGCGACGCCGGTGCCGGAGTCGGGGCCCAGGTTGCCGAAGACCATGGAGCAGATGTTGACCGCGGTACCCAGGTCGCTCGGGATGCGCTCCTGGCGGCGGTAGAGCTTGGCGCGGTCGGTGTTCCACGAGTTGAAGACGGCCTCGACGGCGAGGTCCATCTGCTCGCGGGCGTCCTGCGGGAACTCGCGGCCGGCTTCCTTCGCCACGATCTTCTTGAAGTGCTTGACCAGCTTCTTCAGGTCGGCGGCGTCGAGGTCGGTGTCGACGGTGACCTTCTTGGCGGCCTTGGCCTCGTCGAGGGCGTCCTCGAAGAGCTCGCCCTCGACGCCGAGGACGGTCTTGCCGAACATCTGGATGAGGCGGCGGTACGAGTCCCACGCGAAGCGCTCGTCACCGGCCTGGGAGGCAAGGCCGGTCACGGACTCGTCGGAGAGACCGATGTTCAGGACGGTGTCCATCATGCCGGGCATCGAGAACTTGGCGCCGGAGCGGACGGAGACCAGCAGCGGGTCGTCCGACTGTCCGAGCTTCTTGCCCATCTTCGCCTCGAGGGCCGCAAGGTGGGCGCTGACCTCTTCGCGCAGCGCGGCCGGGGCCGTGCCGCTCTCGAGGTAGACCTTGCAGGCCTCGGTGGTGATGGTGAAGCCGGGAGGGACCGGCAGACCCAGGTTGGTCATCTCGGCGAGGTTGGCTCCCTTGCCGCCGAGAAGGTCCTTGAGGTCGCGGTTTCCCTCGGTGAAGTCGTAGACGAACTTCTGATCTTTGTTTTCCGACACGGGTCTCGACTCCTCGAGGCTCGGTGGCTGCCCTGACGGCCAGGAACATACCCAGATCGAAGGCTTCTGGGTACGTCCACTTGGTCGTCATACGGCTGTAACCACCCGTGCGCCAGCAGATCGAAAGTAACTCATGGGTAATCAGAAAATACGAGCAGCATTCACCTCTCGAAGATGGAGGGGGGTTTTGAGGCTTGATCACGCTCGGATGAGCGATCATCGATCCATTTGCGTTCAAGAGTTGAACGCACAAAGGGTGGCACCCAGTGCCACCCTTTGAAAGTCTTACCCGTGACTTCAGTGCTCATCTGAGCGAAACCCTTCCCATGCGTGGCGTATATCACGCGCCACGGAGGGCGATTTGTCAGCCTCCGGAGGTGTCCAGTTCAGCGTCCTCGCTCACACCCGCGCAGTCGTACGGGTCCTTCAGCCAGCCGTCCGGCAGGACAACTCGGTTGTTTCCGGACGTCCGACCGCGAGGCCCGTCCGCGCTCTCCGGCCATGCTTGATCCAGATCGAGCTCGCTCAGATGAGCGTCCAGCTCGGCCAGGGAGGAGGTGACCGCGAGCTTCTTGCGCATCTCGGACCCGACCGAGAAGCCCTTCAGGTACCAGGCCACGTGCTTACGGAAGTCGATCACCCCGCGCGCCTCGTCGCCGATCCACTCCCCCAGCAGCTGTGCGTGCCGGTGCATGGTGGCCGCGACCTCGCGCAGCGTCGGCTTGTGGAAGTCCTCCGGGCGGCCCTCGAAGGCCGCCACCAGGTCGTTGAACAGCCACGGCCGCCCCAGACAGCCGCGGCCCACGACCACGCCGTCGCAGCCGGTCTCGCGGACCATGCGCAGGGCGTCCTCGGCGCACCAGATGTCGCCGTTGCCGAGCACCGGGATCTCCGGCACGTGCTCCTTGAGCCGTGCGATGGCGTCCCAGTCGGCGGTGCCGCCGTAGTGCTGGGCCGTGGTCCGCCCGTGCAGGGCTATCGCGGTGACACCCTCCTCGACGGCGATCCGGCCGGCGTCGAGGTAGGTGAGGTGGTCGTCGTTGATGCCCTTGCGCATCTTCATGGTCACCGGCAGGTCGCCGGCCCCGGCGACGGCCTCGCGGAGGATCGCGCGGAGCAGGTTGCGCTTGTACGGGAGGGCCGAGCCGCCACCCTTGCGGGTGACCTTGGGGACCGGGCAGCCGAAGTTGAGGTCGATGTGGTCGGCGCGGTCCTCTTCGACGATCATCCGGACGGCCTTGCCGACCGTCGCCGGGTCGACCCCGTACAGCTGAATCGAGCGGGGCTTCTCGGTCTCGTCGAAGTGGATCAGCTGCATGGTCTTCTCGTTGCGCTCGACCAGGGCGCGGGTCGTGATCATCTCGCTCACGAACAGCCCCTTGCCGCCTGAGAACTCCCGGCAGAGGGTACGGAACGGGGCATTGGTGATGCCGGCCATGGGCGCGAGCACCACCGGGGGCTGCACGGTGTGCGGGCCGATCGCGAGAGGCGGGGGGAGCGTGGTCATCCGCCCATTGTCCCGCATGCCGAGGGGGTGGGGCAGACGTAGCATCAGCGCATGATCGAGTCGAGTCCCCGGCAGCGCATGCTCGTCCTGGCCATCTGCTGCATGAGCCTGCTGATCGTCAGCCTCGACAACACCGTGCTCAACGTCGCGCTCCCGTCGATGCGCCGTGAACTCGACACCTCGGTCGCAGGGCTGCAGTGGACCATCGACGCGTACACCCTGGTCCTGGCCTCGCTGCTGATACTCGCGGGCTCCACGGCCGACCGGATCGGCCGCCGCAAGGTGTTCGTCGCCGGCCTGCTGGCCTTCACCGCCGGCTCCCTGCTGTGCTCGCTCGCCCCCAGCCTCGGCTGGCTCATCGTCTTCCGGATGGTGCAGGCGATCGGCGGCGCGATGCTCAACCCGGTGGCGATGTCGATCATCACCAACACCTTCACCGATCCGGCCGAGCGGGCCCGGGCCATCGGCGTGTGGGGGGCTGTCGGGGGCGTCTCCATGGCCGCGGGGCCCCTGATCGGCGGAGTGCTGGTGGACTCCGTGGGCTGGCGCTCCATCTTCCTGATCAACCTGCCGATCGGTCTGGCGGCGCTCGTGCTGACCCTGCGCCACATCCCCGAGTCCCGGGCGGCCCGGCCGCGGCGCCCCGACCCGGTGGGCCAGGTGCTGGTCATCGCGCTGCTCGGCAGTCTGACGTACGGGATCATCGAGGCCCCGGCGGCCGGCTGGCGCTCGCCGCTGATCATGGGGTGCGCGGTGGTGACGGTGGCCTCGCTCGTGGGGCTGCTGGTTTACGAGCCGCGGCGCGAGGACCCCCTGATCGATCTCCGGTTCTTCCGGAGCGCGCCCTTCAGCGGCTCGACCGTGATCGCGATCAGCGCCTTCGCCGGACTGGCCGGCTTCCTCTTCCTGAACACGCTGTACCTCCAGGACGTACGGGGGCTCAGCGCCCTGCACGCCGGGCTCTACCTGCTGCCGATGGCGGCGCTGACCGTCCTCTTCGCGCCGCTGGCCGGGCGGCTGGTGGGCAGCCGGGGGCCGCGGATCTGCCTGCTGATCGCGGGCGTGGCGATGGCGGCGAGCGGTCTGCTGTTCGCCCTGTTCGAGGCCGAGACGTCCAACCCGCTCCTGTTCACCGGGTACGTGCTGTTCGGGCTCGGCTTCGGCATGGTGAACGCGCCGATCACCAATACGGCGGTATCGGGGATGCCGCGCTCCCAGGCGGGCGTCGCGGCCGCCATCGCCTCGACCAGCCGGCAGACCGGCGGCACGCTGGGCGTCGCCGTCATCGGCTCGGTCCTGGCGGCGGGGCTGGCCAGTGGCTCCGACTTCTCCGAGGCGGCCCAGCCGGCCTGGTGGATCATCACGCTGTGCGGGCTGGCGGTGCTGGTCGTGGGTGCAGTGACGAGCGGGAACTGGGCCCGGGCGACGGCGGAGCGCACGGCCCGCACCCTGGAGGAGCCCGTCAGTCCGTCCGCGACCGCGGGGTCGCCGCGCGCCTGATCGCAGGCACGGACTCGGTCCCGGCCGGGCGCTGGGGCGTGATCCCGGCCGGGCGCTCGGCCGTGCGCCTGACCGTGCGGCCGGCCCGTACGGCGCCTACTCGTCGCACCTGAAGTCCTCGGCCGAGGTGTTGACCCGGTCGAGGAGGCCGCGCAGGAGCGCGCGCTCCTGGTCCGACAGCCCCGCGAAGATGCCGCCTTCGACCTCGTCGAGGGCGGCGTTCGTCTTGCGCAGGGCGGCCTCCCCCGCGGTGGTGATGGCCACGTTGTGACGGCGCCGGTCGGCCGGGTCCCGGCGGCGTTCGGCCAGGCCGTCGCCCTCCAGGTCGTTCAGGATCCCGACGAGCACGCTCGGGTCCACCTCCAGCCGCTCGGCGAGCGCCCGCTGGCTGATGGGGCCGCCCTCCAGGTGCATCAGCGTCATCGCGTGCCGCGGGGTGAGCCCGGCGGAGCTGAGCGCCCTCCTCATCCGGGTCTGGGTGACCGATCCGTGCCAGGCGAGCAGCAGGCCCAGCCGCTGCGGGGGGTGCGATCCGTCCTGATCTGCCGTCATGGTCCACATCGTAGCAATCAAGAAATGATTGCCTTGGAGATATCGTTGATGCTATTCAATGGTTTCACGCTATCGACCGTTGGAGACTTTCATGTTCATCGCCTACGCCGTCGTCGGCGGCCTGCTCGCCCTCGTCCTGGCCGCCTCCGCCACCTTCACCCTCCAGCGCAACGACCAGATCGTCGCCAGCATGCAGAAGGTCCAGGTCCCGGACGCATGGCTGCCGCGGCTGGCCACCCTCAAGGCGGCCGGCGCGATCGGCCTGGTCGCCGGCCTCTGGGTGACGCCGCTCGGCGTGGCCGCCGCCACCGGCGTGACCCTCTACTTCATCGGCGCGGTCATCAGCCACCTGCGCGTCAAGGACTACGAACTCGCACCGGCGGCCGTACTCACCCTGGTCGCGGCGGCGGCCCTGGTCCTGCGGATCCTCTCGTGACACTGACGGGTGACAGATATTGAAATCTGTCACCCGTCATGCCATTCTCGTTCCATGACGAAGAACGAGAACGAGAACACGCAGACGACCACCCTCGGCAGCACCGGCCCCTCCGTCTTCCCGCTGGGGCTGGGCTGCATGGGGATGTCCGCCCTCTACGGGGAGGCCGACCGGGCCGAGTCCCTCGCGACCATCCACGCAGCCCTGGACGCCGGCGTCACGCTGCTCGACACCGGCGACTTCTACGGCATGGGCCACAACGAGCTGCTGATCAGCGAAGCTCTGCGCACGGCGCCCGCCGCCGCCCGCGAGCAGGCGCTGACCAGTGTGAAGTTCGGCGCGCTGCGCACGGTGGAGGGCGGGTTCACCGGTTATGACGGGCGCCCCGCAGCCGTCAAGAACTTCCTGGCCTACTCGCTGCAGCGGCTCGGCCGGGACCACATCGACATCTACCGGATCGCCCGCGTGGACCCGGACGTGCCGATCGAGGAGACCGTCGGGGCCATCGCCGAGGCGGTCCAGGCCGGACACGTGCGCCACATCGGCCTGTCCGAGGTCGGCGCGGACACCCTGCGCCGGGCCGCCGCCGTGGCCCCGATCTCCGACCTCCAGATCGAGTACTCGCTGATCTCCCGGGGCATCGAGGCCGAGATCCTGCCGACCGCGCGCGAGCTGGGCATCGGGATCACGGCGTACGGAGTGCTGTCCCGCGGCCTGATCAGCGGCCACTTCACCCGCGACCGCGCGCTGGCCCCGGGCGACTTCCGCGGCATGAGTCCCCGCTTCCAGGGCGAGAACCTCGGCCGCAACCTCGACCTGGTCGACGCCCTGCGCAAGGTCGCCGAGGACAAGGGGGTGAGCGTCGCCCAGACCGCGATCGCCTGGGTGCTCGCGCAGGGCCCCCGGCACGGCGTCGACATCGTGCCGCTCGTGGGCGCCCGGCGCCGGGACCGGCTCGCCGAGGCACTGGGTGCCATGGACGTCACGTTCAGCGCCGCCGACCTGGCCGCCGTCGAGGAGGCCGTGCCCGCCGGGGCCGCGGCCGGCGAGAGGTACCCGGAGGCCCAGATGGCCCACCTCGACAGTGAGCACTGAGCTGACGGTACGGTCGTACCCATGCCCCCCGCTGCCGCCGAGCCCCTGACCCCCGAGCGCATCCTCGAGACCACCGAGGAGGTGCTGCGCCGCTTCGGGCCCACCAAGGCGACCGTGGTGGACGTGGCGCGCGCGCTCGGTGTCAGCCACGGCAGTGTGTACCGGCACTTCCCGTCGAAGGCGGCGCTGCGCGAGGCCGTCACGGACCGCTGGCTCGCCAAGAGCGTGGTCCTGCTGGAGGAGATCACCTCGGCGCCCGCCGAGAGCGCCCCCTCCAAGCTGGAGGCGTGGCTCGGGGCCCTGTTCGAGACCAAGCGCCACAAGGCGGGCGCGGATCCGGAGCTGTTCGCGACCTACACCGTGCTGCTCGCCGAGAACAGCGGCGTGGTTGACGCGCATCTGGCCGAGCTGATCGACCAGCTGGCCCGGATCATCGCGGAGGGTGTCGCCGCCGGGACGCTCGCCGCCGAGGACGTGCCGGCCGCCGCCCGGGCGGTCTTCGATGCCACCGGCCGCTTCCACGACCCGCAGTACGCGGGCGACTGGCTCTCGCCCACGATCTTCACGGAGTTCGAGGCGGTCACCACCCTGGTCATCCGGGGCCTGCGCGCCTGACCGGACCCGGCCCGGTCTGTCCGGAACCCTTCCGTCCGGAGAATTTGATGATCATTTTGGGCGCATTCGTCTTGTCCATGTCATCTTGATGTCCTTACGTTCCCCTTACCGCACTTCATCAGGCACGTTCCAGGGGGAACCTTGTCCACCCACGTAGCACGACCCGCGCCTCCCGCCCGCTCAGGGGCCGCGACAACCATCGGCTGGATCCTGACCATCGGCCTCAACGTGGTCGCGCCGATCATCACGTACAACACCCTCGTCGACGACCACGGCTGGAGCGAGTTCTCGGCGCTGCTCCTCAGCAGCGCCTGGCCCGTGCTCGACAGCGCCATCAGCATCGCCTGGCGCCGCAAGCTCGACGAATTCGCCGTGGTCACCCTGGTGTTCATCGTGATCACGGCCGGGGTCACGCTCGTCGGTGACCCCTCGGCGCGGGCCCTGCTGGTCAAGGACTCCGCCGTGACCGGGGTGTTCGGGCTTCTCTGCCTGTCCACACTGCTGGCGCCGCGTCCGCTGATGTTCTACTTCGGCCGCAAGTTCGCCACCGACGGCACTCCCGAGAGCACCGCCTGGTGGAACGGCCTGTGGCAGTACGAGGGCTTCCGCACCACGATGACCCGGATGACCCTGGTCTGGGGCGTCGCGTACGTCATCGAGGCCATCGTCCGCATCGCGCTGGCGTACACGCTGAGCACCAAGACCATGGTGACCCTCAGCCCGATCATGATCTACGGAGTGCTCGGCGCCCTGGGCGTGTGGACCGCCCTGTACGGCAAGCGCTCCCAGGCGGAGGGCGAGCGCCGGGCCGCCGAGGCCGCCGCGGCGGAGGCCGGGGGCTCCGCCGCCTGACCCGCCGCGAAGACGAAAGACCGGTGGCCCGGTGCGCTCGTCGCGCACCGGGCCACCGGTCTTCGTGCGTCCTGGCCTAGCAGCCGAGCAGGCGGCTGCCGAGGTAGGTCTGGATCTGGTCCAGGGAGACGCGCTCCTGCTTCATGGTGTCGCGCTCGCGCACGGTCACCGCGTTGTCGTCCAGGGTGTCGAAGTCGACGGTGACGCAGAACGGCGTACCGATCTCGTCCTGGCGGCGGTAGCGGCGGCCGATGGCGCCCGCGTCGTCGAACTCGATGTTCCAGAACTTGCGCAGGTCGGCGGCGAGGCCCTTGGCCTTCGGCGACAGCTGCGCGTTGCGGGACAGCGGCAGGACGGCGACCTTGATCGGGGCCAGGCGCGGGTCGAAGCGCATCACGGTGCGCTTCTCCATGACGCCCTTGGCGTTCGGGGCCTCGTCCTCGACGTACGCGTCGAGCATGAAGGCGAGCATGGCGCGGTTCACGCCGGCCGCCGGCTCGATGACGAACGGGGTGTAGCGCTCCTTGGTCTCCTGGTCGAAGTACACGAGGTCCTGGCCGGAGGCGGCGGAGTGGGCCTTCAGGTCGAAGTCGGTGCGGTTGGCCACGCCTTCGAGCTCGGAGAACTCGTTGCCGCCGAAGTTGAAGCGGTACTCGATGTCAGCGGTGCGCTTCGAGTAGTGGGACAGCTTCTCCTTCGGGTGCTCGAACCAGCGGATGTTCTCCTCGCGGATGCCGAGGTCGCGGTACCAGTTCCACCGCTCCTGCATCCAGTACTCCTGCCACTGCTCGTCCTCGCCCGGCTTGACGAAGAACTCCATCTCCATCTGCTCGAACTCGCGCGTACGGAAGATGAAGTTGCCGGGGGTGATCTCGTTGCGGAAGGACTTGCCCATCTGCGCGATGCCGAACGGGGGCTTCTTGCGCGCGACGGTCTGCACGGTGGCGAAGTTGGTGAAGATGCCCTGGGCGGTCTCGGGGCGCAGGTACGCCTTGGAGCCGGTGTCCTGGGTCGGGCCGAGGTGCGTCTCCAGCATGCCGGAGAACTGCTTGGGCTCGGTGAACTGGCCCTTCACGCCACAGTGGGGGCAGTTGATGTCGGCGAGGCCGTTGGCGGGCACGCGGCCGTGCTTGGCCTCGTACGCCTCTTCAAGGTGGTCCGCGCGGTGCCGCTTGTGACAGGCGGTGCACTCGGTCAGCGGGTCCGAGAAGGTCGCGACGTGGCCGGAGGCCACCCACACCTCGGGAGCCAGGATCACGGACGAGTCGATGCCGACGATGTCCTCACGCCCGGTCACCATCGCCTTCCACCACTGGCGCTTGATGTTCTCCTTGAGCTCGACACCCAGCGGGCCGTAATCCCAGGCGGCCTTGGAGCCGCCGTAGATCTCACTGCACGGGAAAACGAAGCCACGGCGCTTGCTCAGGCTGACGATGGTGTCGATCTTGTCGGCGGCCACGGTGCTCTCTTCATTACGAGGACGAACGGCGAAGTCTTTAGGTTACCGGCGCCCGCACCCCCCCTTTCAAATCGGATCCCCCTCCACGGCCGCCCGCCCGGCCTCCCCACCTGGGTTTTTGACAACCGTTTCCATTTTTGATGAAAATGGATGTCATGAACGTACGACGCCTCATACCCACCGCCGCCCTCGCCGGAGCCGTCGCCCTCGGCGCCACCGCCCTCACCGCCTGCTCCGGAGCCGGCGCCACCGGCGGCAAGGACGGCAAGCTCGGCGTGACGGCGTCGTTCTATCCGATGCAGTTCCTCGCCGAGCAGATCGGCAAGGACCACGTGAAGGTCGACGTCCTGACCAAGCCCGGCGTCGAACCGCACGACCTGGAGATCACCCCGCGGCAGACCGCGCAGCTCGGCGAGGCCGACGTGGTCCTCTACCTCAAGAGCCTGCAGCCCGCCGTCGACAAGGCCGTGGCCCAGTCCGGCGTGAAGAACGTCGTCGACGCCGCGACCCTCACCAGGCTGGAGGCCCACGCCGCCTCCGGCCACGGCGAGGAGGGCCACGCCCACCAGGACGGCGACGAGCACGCCGCAGAGGCCGAGGGCCACAGCCACGGCGCGGCCGGCACGGACCCGCACGTCTGGCTCGACCCCGCCAAGTACGCGGAGATCGCCAAGGGCGTCGGCGCGGCCCTGGAGAAGGCCGACCCGAACAACGCGGCGGACTACAAGAAGAACACCGACGAGCTGGTCGGCAAACTGACCGCGCTGGACACCGAGTTCAAGGACGGCCTGAAGAACACGGCCTCCCGGACCTTCATCACCACCCACTCCGCCTTCGGCTACCTCTCCGAGCGCTACGGCCTGGACCAGGAGGGCATCTCCGGCGTCGACCCCGAGTCCGAGCCGAGCCCGGCCCGGATGAAGGAGCTCCAGGAGATCGCGAAGAAGGAGAACGTCTCCACCGTGTTCTTCGAGACCCTGGCCAGCGACAAGACCGCCAAGGTCCTCGCGACGGACACCGGCCTGAAGACCGACGTCCTCGACCCGCTCGAGGGAATCACCGACAAGTCCCAGGGCGCTGACTACTTCGAGGTCATGCGGTCCAACCTGAAGAACCTCCAGAAGGCACTCGGTAGCAAGTGATGGCACCAGCAGCAACGGAGGCGCGAGCCATGCAGTCCACGCCCCGCCCGGCGGGCGACCAGCCCGTCATATCCCTGCGCGGGGCCACGGCCTCGCTCGGCTCGCGCCCCGTGCTGCGCGGGATCGACCTCACCGTCCACCGCGGTGAGGTCGTCGCCCTGCTCGGCGCCAACGGCTCCGGCAAGTCCACGGCCGTCCGCGCCGTGGTCGGCCAGGTCCCGCTGACCGACGGCGCCCTGTCCCTCTTCGGAACGGAATTCAAGCGCTTCCGCGACTGGTCGCGCATCGGATACGTCCCGCAGCGCACCACCGCCGCCGGCGGGGTCCCGGCCACCGTCCGCGAGGTCGTCTCCTCCGGCCGGCTGGCCCGCTCCCGCTTCGGCCTCCTGCGCAAGGCCGACAGGGCCGCCGTCCAGCGCGCCCTGGCCCTCGTCGACATGGAGTCGCACGCCGACGCCTCGGTCGACGCCCTCTCCGGCGGCCAGCACCAGCGCGTCCTCATAGCCCGGGCACTCGCCGTCGAACCCGAGCTGCTGATCATGGACGAGCCCATGGCCGGCGTGGACCTCGCCAACCAGGAGGTCCTCGCGCACGCCCTGCGCCAGCAGGTCGCCGCCGGCTCCACCGTCCTGCTCGTCCTGCACGAGCTGGGCCCGCTGGAGCCCCTGATCGACCGCGCCGTCGTCCTGCGCGACGGCTGCGTCGTGCACGACGGACCGCCCCCGGAGGCCGTGGGCCAGCACGCCCTGCCCGGACACGACCACGTACACCCCCACGCGGCGCACGACGCCGGGCCCCTGCGGACGGGACTGCTGAGCTGATGGACATCCTCGATTACGCCTTCATGCAGCGCGCGCTGATCGCGGCCGCCCTGGTCGGCATCACGGCCCCCGCCATCGGCACGTACCTCGTCCAGCGCCGCCAGGCCCTCATGGGCGACGGTCTCGGCCACGTCGCCATGACCGGCGTCGCCCTCGGCCTCGTGCTCCACACCAGCCCGGTCTGGATGGCCACCCTCGTCTCCGTCCTCGGCGCCGTCGGCATGGAGCTGATCCGCGCCCGCGGCAGGACCAGCGGGGACGTCGCCCTCGCCATGCTCTTCTACGGCGGCCTCGCCGGCGGAGTCATGATCGTCAACCTCGGGGGCGGCCAGACGGCCAGCCTCCTGGGCTCCATGTTCGGCTCGATCACCACGGTCGGCGCCGAGGACGTGACCGCGATGGCGATCCTCGCCGCGTTCGTCCTAGCCGTCGCCATCGGCCTGCGCAGGCAGCTCTTCGCCGTCTGCCAGGACGAGGAGTTCGCCCGGGTCACCGGCCTGCCCGTGCGCGCCCTGAACCTGCTGATCG
Organism: Streptomyces sp. NBC_00207; assembly: GCF_045160965.1. Taxonomy (NCBI): domain Bacteria; kingdom Bacillati; phylum Actinomycetota; class Actinomycetes; order Kitasatosporales; family Streptomycetaceae; genus Streptomyces; species Streptomyces sp. NBC_00207. The sequence continues at coordinate 3,515,851 of NZ_CP130715.1, forward strand.
CCGTCACGGCGGCGGTCACCGTCACCGTCGCCATGCGCATCGTCGGTCTGCTGCTGGTCAGCGCCATGCTGGTGATCCCGGTCGCGGCCGCCCAGCGGCTCACCCGCAGTTTCGCCACCACGCTGGGCCTGGCCATGGCCATCAGCGTGACCGTCTCCCTGACCGGCACGGCCGCCACCTACTACATGGACGTGCCCTCGGGCGCGACGATCGTCCTGCTCGCGATCGGCGTCTTCATGGTGCTGGCGGCCCTCTCCGCGCCCCTGGCCCGGCGCCGGGCGAAGGCGGCCCGCGCCGCCGAAGAGGTGTGCACGCGGGACGACGTAAAGGTCTAGGGGCCTCGGCCGCCTGGCACAATGGCGGCAGGCCGATACGAGGAGGAACCGGTGGCGACTGCGCCTGGCGAGATGAATACCGCGCCAGTACGAGGGCGATCCACCCGGCAGCGGGCGGCCGTGGCCGCGGCGCTGGACGAGGTGGACGAGTTCCGCAGCGCCCAGGAACTCCACGACATGCTCAAGCACCGTGGCGATTCCGTGGGCCTGACCACCGTCTACCGCACCCTCCAGTCCCTCGCGGACGCCGGCGAGGTCGACGTCCTGCGGACCAGCGACGGCGAGTCCGTCTACCGCCGCTGCTCCACCGGGGACCACCACCACCACCTGGTCTGCCGCAAGTGCGGCAAGGCCGTCGAGGTGGAGGGGCCGGCCGTCGAGAAGTGGGCGGAGTCCATCGCGGCCGAGCACGGCTACGTGAACGTGGCCCACACGGTGGAGATCTTCGGCACCTGCGCCGACTGCGCCGCCGCCACGTAGCGGCTCAGAGCCGCCGCAGGTTCCGGGCGTGGATCTCGCGAACCCGGTCCAGCTCGGCGTCCGTCAGGGCGGCCCGCTTGGGCAGCCACAGCACCGCGCCGTTCTCCTTCACCAGCAGGACGAACAGGTTCCGGGTCTCGCCGAACCCTGCGCACCAGTCCCACAGGACCTCGCCCGAGGTCCCGTCGGGCAGCCGGGTCACCACCCCCGTGCCGGAGAGCGTGCAGCGGTACTCGGGGTACCGCGCCGCCCGCCGGTACATCCGGTGCGCCTGCCAGTCCAGGCTCAGGTACGCCCCGTACCAGCCGACGGCGGGCACCAGCACGGCCAGTACCGCCGTCTGCTCCTCCGGAATGCCCCGGGCGGCCCCCAGCGCGGCGGGCACCAGGGGCAGAGCCAGCCACAGGAGCAGCCGGATGCGGCCCCTGAGCGTCTTGCGGATCCGCCACCTCAGCGCCTCGCGGGCGTCGCCGGGCCGGGGGCTGTAGTAGACCTCGACCTCCCCCGGGCCGGCGCCCCGCACGTCGTCTGTCGTGTCCATGACGGCAGAGCGTACCCGCAGGTCAGCCCGGGTCAGCCCTTCGAGCCCTCGGGCTGGTTGGGGACGGCGCCGCCGAAGCGGCGGTCGCGCTGCGCGTACTCCAGGCAGGCCGCCCACAGGTTGCGCCGGTCGAAGTCCGGCCACAGGACGTCCTGGAAGACCATCTCGGCGTACGCGCTCTGCCAGAGCAGGTAGTTGGAGGTGCGCTGCTCGCCGCTCGGACGCAGGAACAGGTCCACGTCCGGCATGTCCGGGTAGTACATGTACTTCGCGAAGGTCTTCTCGTTGACCTTCGACGGGTCCAGCCTGCCGGCCGCCACGTCGCGGGCGATCGCCTGCGCCGCGTCCGCGATCTCGGCGCGGCCGCCGTAGTTCACGCAGAAGTACAGGGTCATGGCGTCGTTGTCGACGGTCTGCTCCTGCGCGACCTGGAGCTCCTGGACGACCGACTTCCACATCTTCGGCATGCGGCCGACCCAGCGGATGCGGATGCCCAGCTCGTTCATCTCGTCGCGGCGGCGCCGGATGACGTCGCGGTTGAAGTTCATCAGGAAGCGGACCTCGTCGGGCGAGCGCTTCCAGTTCTCCGTCGAGAAGGCGTACAGGGAGAGGTTCTTGACGCCCATCTCCAGGCAGCCCTTGAGCACGTCGAGGACGACGCCCTCGCCGACCTTGTGCCCCTCGGTGCGCGGCAGACCGCGCTCCTTGGCCCAGCGGCCGTTACCGTCCATGACGACGGCGACGTGGTTGGGGACCAGCTCGCCGGGGATCTTCGGCGGGACCGCACCGGAAGGGTGCGGCTCGGGAACCTTGTACTCCCGGCGAGAGCGTCCCAGAATCCCGCGTCGTGCCATGTGCCCAGCTCCTATTTCTCGACGTATCGCAGGGAGCGTAGCCCGCGCTCCAGATGCCAGTGCAAATAGGCGGAGACCAGCCCGCTGCCCTCCCGCACGTGACGCGCCTCACACGCGTCGGCATGCCCCCAGTCGCCCGTCAGCAGGGCGCTGAGCAGGGCGATGGCCTCAGACGAGGGTACGACGCTGCCGGGCACCCGGCAGTCCCCGCATATGACCCCGCCCGCGGCGACGGAGAAGTGCCGGTTGGGGCCGTGGATCCCGCACTTCGCGCAGTCGTCGAAGCTGGGCGCGTAGCCGTTGACGGCGAGGGAGCGCAGCAGGAAGGCGTCGAGGATGAGGTGGGGTTCGTGTTCGCCGCGCGAGAGCGTGCGCAGGGCGCCGACGAGCAGCAGGTACTGCTGGACGGAGGGTTCGCCCTCGTTCTCGGTGAACCGCTCGGCGGTCTCCAGCATCGCGGTGCCGGCGGTGTAGCGGGCGTAGTCGGTGACGATGCCGTTGCCGTACGGGGCGATGATCTGGGTCTGGGTGCAGAGCGGGAGGCTGCGGCCGATCAGTTCGCTGCCGCGGGCGAAGAACTGCACGTCGGCGTGGGAGAAAGGTTCCAGCCCGGCGCCGAACTTGGACTTCGTACGCCGGACCCCGCGGGCGACGGCCCGCACCCGGCCGTGGCCCCGGGTCAGGAGCGTGATGATGCGGTCCGCCTCACCCAGCTTCTGGGTGCGCAGCACGATGCCGTCGTCGCGGAACAGACTCATGCGCCCATTGTCGCCTGTGCGGGCACCCGCCCGGGGACAGCAATGGCCCCTCGCCCGGACCGGGTCCGGGCGAGGGGCCACCACCCCTTGGGAGGATCAGCCGGCGGAGGACGTCTCCGCGTCGTCCGCCTTCTCGGCGCCGGCCGGGGCGGCCACCGGCTGGGCGGGCAGCTCGGCCTTGGGGGCGTCGGCGGTCCCGTGGGCGTCGTCCTTGGGAGCGTCGGCGGCGCCGTGGGCGTCGTCCTTGGCCATGCCGTTGAAGACCAGGTTGAGGACGATGGCGGCCGTGGCACCGAGGGTGACACCGCTGTTGAGGAGCGAGGCCAGGTCCGCGTCCATGTACTTGGTGAAGAACACCGGGACGGTCGCGGGGAGCAGGGCGAAGGCGAGGGAGACGCCGACGATCAGCGCGTTCTTCTCCTCCTTGAGGTCCACCTTGGCCAGGGTCTGGATACCGGCCAGGGCGACCATGGCGAACATGACGGTCGCGGCGCCGCCGAGGACTCCGTGCGGGACGGCGGCGACGATCGCGGCGGCCTTGGGCAGCAGGCCCAGGATGATCATGAACACGCCGGCGGCGACGACCACGAACCGGCTCTTCACCTTCGTCATCCGCACCAGGCCGACGTTCTCGGCGAAGGCGACGTACGGGAAGGAGTTGAGGACACCGCCGAGGGCGGTGGCGGCGCCGTCGGCACGCAGGGCGCGGGCCACGGTCTCGCTGTCGACGTCCTTGCCGACGATGTCGCCGACGGCGTAGGTGTCACCGGTCGTCTCGACCATGGTGATCAGCATGACGATGAGCATCAGGACGATCGGGAACCACTCGAACTTCGGGACGCCGAAGTGGAACGGGGTGGTGACACCGACCCAGTCGGACTTGCTCACGTCGCCGAACTTCGCGTCGCCGAGGAGGAAGGCGACTCCGGTGCCGACCACCAGGCCGAGCAGGATGGAGATGCTGGAGAGGAACTGCTTGCCGATCTTCATCAGGATCAGGATGAAGAGCATCGTGCCGCCGGCGTAGGCGAAGTTCTTCGGGTCCCCGAAGTCGGGGCTGCCGAGGCCGCCGGCCGCGTCGTTGAGGCCGACGGGGATCAGGACGATGCCCAGCACCGTGATGACCGTGCCGGTGACGACCGGCGGGAACAGCCGCATGACCGTCCGGAACGCCTTGGCGGGCAGCCAGGCGAAGGCGAAGGTGGCGATGCCGGCCGTGATGACCGCGCCGTAGATGACCAGCAGGGCGGCTGTTCCGCCGCCCGCGCCGAGGCCGATGGCGATCATCGGGGACACGGCGGTGAAGGTGACGCCCTGGATCAGCGGCAGTCGCGCGCCGATCCGGCCGATGCCCCAGGCCTGGATGATCGAGGCGATACCGCAGGTGAAGAGGTCCGCGTTGATCAGGTAGACCAGCTGTTCAGGGCTCAGCTTCAGCGCGTTGCCGACGATGATCGGGACGATCACCGCGCCGGCGTAGAAGGCGAGTACGTGCTGGAAGCCGTACAGCGCGAGCTTGGGGAGGGGGAGCACCTCGTCGACCGGGTGCGTGCTCCGCTCTCCATCGGTGGAAAGCCGGGCGGCGACACGTGCCATCTCTGCCTTGCCCTTCAAAAGGTAGGTAAACGAGAGGAATCTGGTTATCCCCGGCCGGAGTGGGTCGCTATCCCGTTTTCCGCCAGGGTTGTCAGTACGTTCACGTGAATCGAAGCCCGACTGTGTTACCGGCCGCGTTTCCCCGTGTGACCGGAATTGAACGCCTGTGGGGACGCTCACAGATATCGTGGACTTCCACAAAGTGTTGAGACTTGGCGATCTTCGCTTTGGAGGGTTCTCCCATGGCGCACAGCGCATCGGCGGAGTATGGACAGATTCTGCCGAGATGTCCGTTCCTGATGCGCAACTGCGAATCCCACCCGCTGTGACCAGCCAGCGCCGGGTTCACGTCATTCCGTGGCGCAAACATGAGGGCATGGTTCCGGCCACTCGATTGGGCGATCCGCCGAGTGCGGAGGGTGCGACTCCACCCATTGCACGAGCGCCGGGGGAACTCGGTTCACGTGCGCGAGGCCGGATCGTTACCTGAATTCGCCGCAGTTCGTACGGATTCCGGTATGAGTTGTACGTTTTCCGGGACATGCTCCCCCCGCGAGAGGAGAAGGGGTCAATTCCGGAGCGCCCCCGCCACGATCGCGGCCGCCGCCGAGGCCGCGGTGAGCACCGGCTCCGGGGACCGGTTCGCGCGGCCGAGCATGAAGGCCCCTTCCAGGAGGGCGATCACCGAGGTCGCCGTGGCCCGCGCGGAGCCGATGCCCCGGGAGGCGTAGGAACCGGCCAGGGCGTCGATCCAGGAGGCGAAGACCTCCGCCGTGGCCCGCCGCAGCCCCTCGTGCGTACTGGCCACCTCCAGCGCGACCGTGGCGATGGGGCACGGGTCGGCGAAGTCCAGCGACTCCAGGGTCGCGGCCGCGCCGAGGAAGGCCTCGCGGGTGGCCTCCACGGGATCGGCGCCCGCGTCCTCGCCGAACAGCTCCCCGATCAGGGCCAGGTAGGCCGCCCCCGAGGTGCGCACGACCTCTTCCCCCAGCTGGGCCTTGCCGCCCGGGAAGAAGTGGTACGCGGATCCGTACGGGGCTTCGGCCGTCGCCACGATCTGCTTCATGCCGGTGGCCGCGTAGCCCTGGCGCCGGAACAGCTCGGTCGCCGCGGTCAGGATGCGGGCTCTGGTATCGCCTGTCGTCGTCATCGCGACTAGCCTCTCACTAGATCGGTCTATCAAGAACCTTTCCACTGGGGGAACGCGTGCCTGCCATCGAACTCTCCTCGGGCGTCATCGACTACACCGACACCGGCCCGGACCCGGCCCGCGAAACCGTCGTCCTCGTCCACGGGCTCGGCTTCGACGAGTCCCTCTGGCAGCCCGTCGTGGCGGACCTGCGGGCGGACTTCCGCGTCGTCGTCCCCGTCCTGCCCCTCGGCAGCCACCGCCGCGCCATGCGCCCCGGCGCCGACCTGTCCGCGCAGGGGATCGCCGCCCTGCTCGCCGAGTTCCTCGACCGCCTCGACCTGCGGGCGGTCACCCTCGTCCAGAACGACGCCGGCACCGCCCAGCTCCTCGTCGGCGACCACGACGAGCGCGTCGGCCGGCTGGTCCTCACCTCCTGCGAGGCCCTCGACAACTACCCGCCGGGCCTCCAGGGCCGGACCCTCCAGGCCGCCTCACGCGTCCCGGGCGGCATCTTCCTGCTCCTGCAGTCCTTCCGCTCGCCCTTCCTCGCCGGGCTGCAGAGCTCACTGGGCGGCATGGCCAAGCGGCCGATCCCGTACGAGCTCGTCCGCCGCTGGTACCGCCCGCTGCTGACCGATCCCGCCGTCCGCCGCGACTTCACCGCGTTCCTGCGCAGCACCCGCAAGGACACCTATCTGCGGGCCGCCGAGCGGCTGCGCTCCTTCGACCGTCCGGCCCTCGTCGCCTGGGGCGCGGAGGACCGCATGATGCCGCCCGAGACCGGCCGCCGGCTCGCCGGGCTGCTGCCGCACGGCCGGTACGAGGAGATCCCCGACGCCCGCACGCTGATCCCGCTGGACAACCCGGCGGGCCTCTGCGCGGCGCTGCGCCGTTTCATCGCGCAGACGCCGCCGGCCGAAGTGGAGGAGAGCCGCTAGGCCCGGACCGGGCTCAGGGCGCGCGTACCGCCGACAGCAGCCGCTCCACCTCGTCCGCGTCGATCCTCAGCGCCGCGCCGACGGTGGCGAGCACCTCGCGCTCGGCCGGGGTGTACGGGCCGTCCGCGAGCGCGATGCGGGCGCCCTGCAGCAGGATCGATTCGCGGCCCGGGCCCGCCAGGTGCGGGGCCAGCGGCTCCAGGGCCTCGTGGAGCTCTATCGACAGTGCGGCCCCGCAGCACTCCGGGACGTCGTACAGCCCGAGCCGGCCTTCGTCGGTGGACAGGGCCTCCACGAGGGACTCCAGCTGTTCCTCGGTGCAGTCCGGGAAGCCCGCGGCCCGTACGGCGCCCACCGCGGCCTCCAGCGCGCTGCGCGAGGCCGTCCCGCCCGCGGTCAGCACGGCCAGCGCGACGGTGTGCACGGCGTCGCGCAGCAGGGCCGTGAAGCGGGTGGTGGTGAGGTGGTCCAGGACGTCCGTGTCGAACCGGGCGCGGCAGCCCTGGCACTCGACGACGGGCCCGGCCTGCCCGCGCGGCAGCAGCGGCACCCCGACGACGGTGAACCGGCGTCGCCCGGTGCGCCTGCGGTAGTTGCGGTCTCCACCGCAGGCGGGGCAGAAGAACTCCCCGTCGCCCACGGTGCTCCAGGTGGTACGGATGCCCCAGACCGTCAGCTTCCGGCCGTCCCCACCCCGAACTGGCAGCACGTCGCACCTCCGTAACTCCCCCGTCGCCCCGCGGGCACGGGAGGGACCCCCACGGCAGCATCGCCGGGTTGGCGTGATGTTAGCCACATCGGTGAGGATGCGTCAGTCGTGTGACAAGACAACATGTGCCGGGGCGCGCACTTGGCCGATCTGCGCCCCCGCGTCCGCCCCCGTCCTCCCCGTGCCCCCGTCGCGCTCCCCCTAAGGTCGGCCGCATGAAAGAGAAGTCCTGTCTGGTGACCGGCGCCGCGAGCGGGATCGGCCGGGCCACCGCCGTGCTGCTGGCCCGCTCCGGGGCCAGGGTCACCGCGGCCGATATCAACGGCCCCGGGGTGGAGTCCCTGCGTACGGAACTGGCCGCGGAGGGGTGTGACGTCACGGCGGTCGCCGGTGACGTGTCCGATCCGGAGGCCAACCGCGCGATGGTCGCCGCCGCCGTCGGGGCGTACGGGCGCCTCGACGTCGCCGTGGCGAACGCCGGGGTGCTCCCTCTTTCGGACGTACGGGAGACCAGTCCGGAGGACTGGGACCACGTCATGGCCGTCGACGGCCGGGGAATGTTCCTGACCTGCAAGTACGCCATCGAGGCGATGACGGCGCAGCCGCGGCCCGGCGGGGCGCTGGTCTGCGTGTCCTCGATCTCGGGGGTGGCCGGGCAGGCGCGCCAGGCGGCGTACGGACCGGCGAAGTTCGTCGCGTCGGGGCTGACCAAGCACCTCGCGGTGGAGTGGGCCGCGCGCGGGATCCGGGTCAACGCGGTGGCACCGGGCACCATCCGTACGGAGCGGGTGGTCGCGCTGAAGGACGAGCCGGGCGGGCCGGAATACCTGGAGGAGATCGCGGGGGCGCACCCGATGGGCCGGCTCGGCGAGCCGGAGGAGGTGGCCCGGGTCATCGCCTTCCTGGCCTCCGACGCGGCCTCGTTCGTGACGGGCGTGGTGCTGCCGGTGGACGGCGGCTACCTGGCCCGCTGAGCCGGGAACGACGCGGCCCCGCCCCTCCGGAGGAGGGACGGGGCACACGTACGGGCGATGGGCGCCGGAGGATCAGCGGCCCGCGCGGTTGACGGCGGAGATGACCGCCTTCAGGGAGGCGCGGGTGGTGTTGGCGTCGATGCCGATGCCCCACAGGACGCGGCCGTCGATCGCGCACTCGATGTACGAGGCGGCCACGGCGGAGGCGCCCTCGCTCATCGTGTGCTCGGTGTAGTCCAGCAGGCGGGCGTCGATGCCGATGCCGGCCAGCGCGTCGAAGAAGGCCGAGATCGGGCCGTTGCCGGTACCGGCCAGGACCATCTCCACGCCGTCCACGACCGCCTCGACGGTCAGCGTGTCCGTGCCGTCCTTGTCGGTGGCGGTCGAACCGGAGCGCAGCTGGATCCGGCCCCACGGGTTCTCCGGGTTGGGCAGGTACTCGTCCTGGAAGACCGACCAGATCGCCTTCGGCGTGACCTCGCCGCCCTCGGCGTCGGTCTTGGCCTGGATGATCCGGGAGAACTCGATCTGCATGCGGCGCGGCAGGTCCAGCTTGTGGTCGTTCTTCAGGACGTACGCGATGCCGCCCTTGCCGGACTGCGAGTTGACCCGGATGACCGCCTCGTAGGAGCGGCCGACGTCCTTCGGGTCGATCGGCAGGTACGGGACCGCCCACTCGATGTCGTCGACGGTCTTGCCCTGGGCGGCCGCGTCGGCCTCCATGGCGTCGAAGCCCTTCTTGATGGCGTCCTGGTGGGAGCCGGAGAAGGCGGTGTAGACCAGGTCGCCCGCGTAGGGGTGGCGCGGGTGGACCTCCATCTGGTTGCAGTACTCGCTGGTGCGACGGATCTCGTCGATCTGCGAGAAGTCGATCTGCGGGTCGATGCCCTGGGAGAACAGGTTCATGCCCAGCGTGATCAGGTCGACGTTGCCGGTGCGCTCGCCCTGCCCGAACAGGCAGCCCTCGATGCGGTCGGCGCCGGCCATCAGGGCCAGCTCGGCGGCGGCGACGGCGGTGCCGCGGTCGTTGTGCGGGTGCACGGAGATGCAGACGTGCTCGCGGCGGGTCAGGTTGCGGGCCATCCACTCGAAGCGGTCCGCGTGCGTGGACGGCGTGGAGCGCTCCACGGTCGCGGGCAGGTTCAGGATGATCTCGCGGCCCTCGGCCGGCTGCCAGACGTCGCAGACGGCCTCGCAGACCTCCAGGGCGAAGTCCAGCTCGGTGTCGGTGAAGATCTCCGGGCTGTACTGGTAGCCGAAGGCGGTCTCCGGGCCCAGCAGCTTCTCGGCGTACTCCATGACCAGGCGGGTGCCGTCGACGGCGATCTGCTTGATCTGCTCCTTGGAGCCGCGGAAGACGACCCGGCGGAAGGTGGGCGCGGTCGCGTTGTACAGGTGCACGGTGGCGCGCTTGGCGCCGACCAGGGACTCCACGGTCCGCTCGATCAGGTCCTCGCGGGCCTGGGTCAGTACGGAGATGGTGACGTCGTCCGGGATCGCGCCCTCGTCGATGATGGAGCGCACGAAGGCGAAGTCGGTCTCGCCGGAGGACGGGAAGCCGACCTCGATCTCCTTGTAGCCCATGCGCACCAGCAGGTCGAACATCTCGCGCTTGCGGGCGGGCGTCATCGGGTCGATCAGCGACTGGTTGCCGTCGCGCAGGTCGGTCGACAGCCAGCGGGGAGCCTTGGTGACGCGGGCATCGGGCCACGTGCGGTCCGGGATGTCCACCTGCTCGTACGCGCCGTACTTGTGGATCGGCATCCCGGAGGACTTCTGGGTGTGGGTCGCGTTGGTGATGGGCGTGGGGCGACCGACAAAAGGCTGCTGGCTCATGGCGTTGGGCTCCTCGCGTGTCCGCGTGTAGTTCGCTGGGACGGCCGACGGCGGTCGTAAAAACCGCAACACCAAACTCCGCGGGGAGGGGGCCGGCCTACGACTACAGACCCTCGCCGCGGCAGCTAAGGAGAAGCAGCCCGAAACGCATGATGGACCGAGCCTAGCCGAGCCGCGCGGTGACGCGAGGACCTGTTTCAGTATGCAAGACCCCACCGTCCAATTTGCACCAAATGTGAGCTAAGCCTCTTTCAAAGCGCCCGGGTCAGGGCGATCCGTCAACCCGGCGCCACCGCTTTCAGACAAGTGAATGAATCATGGTCGCAGGTAGTGACACCGGCATGACCCACTGCCACATTGCCGGGCATGGATGCCTCCCACGCTCACCGCCACCCCGTCTTCTGCACCGTCGTACCGCCCCACCTCCTCGACAAGGCCGCCCTGTCCGGGGACTCACGGCGCGCCGATCTCGCCCAGCGCACCCTCGAGCGCGACTCCCTGCTGCGCACCCGGCGCAGGGTCACCGCCGTCCGCGGGATCGTGCCCACGCTCGGTGCGCCGGCCTCCGACGGGCCGGACCGGACGCTCTACGACGCCCAGCACCGCACGCAGCTGCCCGGGAAGAAGGTCCGGGTGGAGGGCGACCCGCTGAGCAAGGACGCCACCGTGAACCGCGCCTACGCGGGGCTCGGGGCGACGTACGACCTGTTCCTGAAGGGATTCGGGCGGCGCTCGATCGACGATGCCGGGCTTCCGCTGGATGCGACCGTCCACTACGACGAGGACTACAACAACGCCTTCTGGGACGGGCAGCAGATGGTCTTCGGGGACGGGGACGGGGACCTCTTCCTCGACTTCACGGTGTCCGTGGACGTCATCGGGCACGAGCTGACCCACGGGGTCACCCAGTACACGGCGAACCTGCGCTACCGCGGGCAGTCGGGCGCCCTGAACGAGTCGATGTCCGACGTCTTCGGCTCGCTGATCAAGCAGTACTCGCTGGAGCAGACGGCCGACCAGGCCGACTGGCTGATCGGGGCCGGCCTGCTGGGCCCCAACGTGACCGGGGTCGCGCTGCGCTCGATGAAGGCGCCGGGGACCGCGTACGACGACGACGAGCTCGGGAAGGACCCGCAGCCGGCCACGATGGACGACTACGTGAACACCCACAGCGACAACGGCGGGGTCCACATCAACTCCGGCATCCCCAACCACGCCTTCTACATCGTGGCGACCGAGCTGGGCGGCAAGGCCTGGGAGCGGGCCGGGCAGATCTGGTACGACACCCTGACCGGCGGGGAGCTCGCCTCGAACGCCGACTTCGAGGACTTCGCCCGGCTCTCCACGGCGGCGGCCGTGACCCGGTACGGCGACGGCGGCGCGGAGCACCAGGCCCTGCAGAAGGCCTGGTCCGCGGTGGGCGTCCCGCTCGCGGGGTAGATCGCTCCCATGCGCATTCAGGTGGTACGGACGGGCGGCTTCGCGGGCATCGAGCGCCGGGCCGAGGTGGACACCTCGGGCCGGCCGGACGAGGACGAGTGGCGGGCCCTGGCCCAGCTCGCGCTGCGGCCCGGTCCGCCGGGCGATCCGGCGGACCGGGTGCGGGACGGGTTCTCGTACCGGATCACGGTGGACGGGCGGACGGTCTCCTGCGCCGAGCCGGGCCTGTCGGAGGCACAGCGGACGCTGATCTCGCGGATCCTCAAAGAAGGTGCCTGAGCAGCACCGCTTTGCTTGGATGTCCGGATGACCGACCACATGATCGATTCGAAGCTGTCCGAGCTGGAGCGGTACTACGACACGGTGCCGCGGGTGGGCGGGGCGCGGGCCGAGGACTTCGGCCCGCTGACCCTGTTCGTCCAGGAGGGTCCGGGCTGGGCGTACTACGCGCGGCCCACGCTCGGCGGCTCCGGCGCGGCGACCGCGGAGGACGTCCGGCGGGTGCTGTCCCGTCAACGGGAGCTCGGGGTCCCCGAGGCCTTCGAGTGGGTGGCCGAAACCAGCCCCTCGCTGCGGACCGCCGTGGAAGCGGCGGGACTCTACGTCCACGCCCATCCGCTGATGGTGCTGGAGGACACCGAGGCGCCCTCACCGCACCCGGAGGTGCGGCTGCTCGGCGCCGATGACCCCCTGCTGTCGGCCGCGCTGGCAGTCCCGGCGCTGGCCTTCGGCGACCCGGGTACCGCGGTGGGCGAGGCCGGGCCGGCGGAACTGGCGGCCGCGCTGGCGGACCCGTCGGCGGAGACCCGCCAGGCGAGCGTCTCCGCGAAGCTCGCGGCGGGCACCTCGGGGATGGCCGCGGCCGTCCGCGACGGCGTGGTGCTGTGCTCGGGCATGTTCAACCCGGTCGGGGACGTCGCCGAGGTGGTGGGCGTCGGAACCCTGCCGTCGGCCCGCCGCCAGGGCCTGGCCCTCGGGGTCACGGCCGCGCTGGTCGTCGACGCCCGGGCGCGGGGCGCCCGTACGGTCTTCCTCTCGGCGGGCGACGAGGACGTGGCCCGCATCTACGGCCGCATCGGCTTCCGCCGGGTGGCGACGGCCCTGATCGCGGAGCCGCCGGCCGACGCCGCGTAGGGGCGGTCGCGCCGGATGCTTTTGCCGGACCGGCAACAGGGTTTGCCGTGAGTGCCGGTCCGGGCGGAGCATCGGGGCCACCGAGACCCGTAGCGGAAGAGGCCCCCATGCCGAAGCACGAAGACGCACCCCAGCACAGGCACGCGCACGCGCACGCCCCCGGCGCCCCGCGCGAGGGCGGCGAGGAGTTCTGGGACGAGCGCTACAGCGAGAGCACGCGCATCTGGAGCGGCAACCCCAACGCGGTCCTGGTCCGTGAGGTCCAGGACCTCTCCCCCGGCCGGGCCCTGGACCTCGGCTGCGGCGAGGGCGCCGACGCCGTCTGGCTCGCCCGCCGGGGGTGGCGGGTCACCGGCGCCGACATCTCGAAGGTCGCCCTCGGCCGGGCGGCCGAGCACGCCGCCGAGGCAGGGGTGGACGAGCTGGTGGAGTGGCAGCGGCACGACTTCACCGAGTCCTTCCCCGACGGGGAGTTCGACCTCGTCTCGGCGTGCTTCCTGCACAACTACGGGGACTTCCCGCGCGCCCGGGTCCTGCGCACGGCCGCCGCCGCCGTGGCCCCCGGCGGGGTCCTGCTGGTGGTCGGCCACGCGGGCGGGCCGTCCTGGGACCCGGACAGGCACGCGGAGATCGGCTTCCCCACCCCGGACGAGGTCCTCGCGCAGCTGGAGCTGGCGGAGGGCGCGTGGGAGGTCCTCCTCGCGGAGGAACACGTACAGGCCCTGGACGGGCCCGACGGCCGGCCCGGGACCCGCCCGGACAACGTGGTGAAGGTGCGGCGGCTGCGCTGACGCGCCCACGGCCCGCCGCGGGAGCACCGGACGGGGTCCGGTGCAGCGCCCCGGAGCCCGCAGGGCCCGCGGGGGCCGAGCGGTGCGCGGGGCGCGTCCGGCGGGCTAGAAGCCGAGCTTGCGGAGCTGCTTGGGGTCCCGCTGCCAGTCCTTGGCGACCTTCACGTGGAGGTCGAGGAAGACCGGGGTCCCGAGCAGTGCCTCGATGTGCTTGCGCGACTTCATCCCGACCTCCTTCAGGCGGGAGCCCTTCGGGCCGATGATGATGCCCTTCTGGCTCGGCCGCTCGATGTAGACGTTGGCGTGGATGTCGAGCAGCGGGCGGTCGGCCGGACGGTTCTCCCGCGGGATCATCTCCTCGACGACCACGGCGATGGAGTGCGGGAGCTCGTCCCGTACGCCTTCCAGTGCGGCCTCGCGGATCAGTTCCGCGACCATCACCATCTCGGGCTCGTCGGTGAGGTCGCCCTCCGGGTACAGCGGCGGGCTCTCCGGCAGCAGCGGCGCGATCAGGTCGGCCAGCAGCTGGACCTGGCTGTCGCCGACCGCCGAGACGGGGACGATCTCGGCCCACTCGAAGCCCAGCTCGGCACCGAGCTGGTGCACGGCGAGGAGCTGCTCGGCCAGGGCCTTGGACTCGACCAGGTCGGTCTTGGTGATGATGGCGATCTTGGGGGTCTTCTTGATCCCCGCGAGCTCCTTGGCGATGAACTTGTCGCCGGGGCCGAGCTTCTGGTCGGCCGGCAGGCAGAAGCCGATGACGTCGACCTCGGCCCAGGTGGTCCGGACGACGTCGTTGAGGCGCTCGCCGAGCAGCGTGCGCGGCTTGTGCAGGCCGGGCGTGTCGACGAGGACGAGCTGCGCGTCGGGGCGGTGCACGATGCCGCGGACGGTGTGGCGGGTGGTCTGCGGCCGGTTGGAGGTGATCGCGACCTTGGTGCCCACGAGTGCGTTGGTGAGGGTCGACTTCCCCGCGTTGGGGCGGCCGACGAAGCAGGCGAAGCCCGCACGGTGCGGGCTGGTGGACTCGGGGGAACGATCGCTCATACGGGCCATTCTCCCCGATGCGGCTCCCAGCGCCGACCAGATGACGGCAGTGAGGGCGAGCACAGTCGTGAGCAGGGGGTGCGCGGCGTGGGCTGCGCGACCCTGAGCTGTGGTTCCTTCGGCCCGGGCGCGCACCGTCACCTCGGCCCATTCCGCGGCGGGCGGACCCTCCCAGCGGGTTTCGAGCCGCACTTCCTGACCCGGCAGCAGTTCGGCGGGCAGCCCCGTGAGCTCGCGCTTCAGCAGCGTGCGGCCGAGGGCGCCGGAGGCGGTGAGGGACGCGTGCGGGCGGAGGGTGACGTTGCCGGTGTTGCGGAGCGTGTACGCGATGTCCGCGCCCGCGCCGCGGCGGTGCACGGTGACGCCCTCGACTGCGAGGGCGGCCGCGGTCGGGCCGGTCACCCGCAGGTACACCCGGGCGGCGACGGCCTGCTGGACGCCGATCCCCCGGGCGGTGGCGGCGGGCCGGTCCTCCAGGGCCACGATGGCACCGGGGTGGTCCCCGGGCTCCGCCCGGTCGGGGACGGTGAGGGTGAAGCCGACGCGGACCGACCCCCGGGCCGGTACGGTCACCTGCTCCCGGTCGAGCTTCGCCCAGGCGGCGGTGGCCCGGCGCGGCTCGTCGGGGCCGCGCAGCGCGAAGCCGCCGTCGCGGGCGGTGTTGTAGGCGTCGGCGGGGTAGAGCCGGAAGGTGCGGGGACGGTCGGTGCGGTTGGTCACGGTGACGGTGTCGGTGACGGCCTGGCCGGGCGCGGCGGCGAGGTAGAAGTACGGCCGCTGGCCGATGCCCGTCGCGGCGGGGAGCACGGACCACTGGCCGTTGTCGGCGGATTCGGCCGGCGCGGCGAGCAGGAGGACGAGCCCGGCGGCGACGAGCAGGGCCACCGCTGCGCGGAGCCCGTCCCCCACCCCGAAAATCCAGCCTCGCCGGCGTTTGAGGCGCGGGGTCCGGGGCGGAGCCCCGATCGTGAAGCCCCGTCGGCGATGGGGGCGCGGGGTCACGACAGGGTCAGGGTGAGGACCGCCGTGTACGCCCCCGGCGGGGTGTACGGCGGGACCTGCAGGGTCACCGTGGCGTCGACCGTGAAGGTGCCGCCGACGAGCGGGGCGTCGGCGGTGGAGGCCAGGAGGGCCCCCTCCGGGCCGACCACGCCCGCGCTGCCCGGCGTACAGGCGCTCGGGCTGCCCGGGGCCGCCACGCAGGTCGGGTTCCAGGACAGGGACGCGCCCGGGATGCGCACCCCACCCGGGCCGGTGAAGTCGGTGACCTTGCCGGTGAGGGACCAGCCGGCCGGGCCGCCGCGGGCGTCGGTGACCGTGACGGTCCCGATCCGGCCGGGGGCGGCGCCGCCGTCGCCGTACGGGACGGCGCCGAGGGTGATGTCCTCGCCGGCCTGGGTCATGCCGAGGGCGCCCGGTTCGACGGTGGCCGTGACCTTGCGGGTGCCCGCCACCGTCGGGGTGGTGTCGATGACGGTGTACGCGGCCGGGCCCGAGCCCCGGCTCGCCGACCAGGCCGGGCCCTCGTAGGCGATCACCCCGGTGGTGGCCTTGTCCGTGACGGGCAACTCCACCAGGGCCGTGCCCAGTTCGTCGGCGGTGGCGCTCACCCGGTCGGCGGTTTCGGCGGCGCCGGCCCGTCCGGCCACCGTCACGGCCGCGCCCGGGGGGAAGCCGGCGGCGGTGACCTTGACCTTGGCGCCCGGCTTTCCGTGGGCCGCCGCGAGGAAGACGCTGCGCAGGTTGGCCGTGGGCAGCGCGGTCGCGGTCAGGCGTTCGGAGACGGGGGTGGCGGACGGCGCCGCGGCGGTGCAGGTGGTGTCGAGGTCCAGCAGGTGGCTGGTGTGCAGGGTGTAGGCGCCCGGGGCGAGGGTGATCTCACCGGGCGCGGTGACGGTGAAGGTGCCGGTCATGGTGACGGCGGGAAGGGGCTCGCCGGCCTTGACGGGGTCGTTGCGCTTGGCCCCGACGACGGTGACCTCGCCGCTCTGGGCGCCCGCGAGCACGATCCGGCCGGTCGGGGTCAGCACGTCGGCGGGGAGCCGGCCGTCGGCCGCGTTCGGATCCAGGGGTGGCACGGCGGGGGTCCGGAGCACCTGGTAGGTCACGGTGACGGTGTCGCCGACCTGCGGAGCCGGGTCGTCGACGGTGATCCGGGCGGTGGTCGGCCCGTCGGCGGGCGGGAGGCCGGCCTCCTGGGGCGGCAGGCAGTGCGTCGGGAACTCCACCTGGCCGGGAGGGGTCTCCCCCTCGGCCGCGGCCGGTGCGCTCAGGGCGCCCCCGGTCGTGGCGGCGAGCACCGCCATGCCGACTGCGGCCGACCATCTCCGCTTCCGCGCCCCTGTTCGCACTGCCCGCCCCCTGGGTTCCCTCGCGCCGAGCCCCTGCGCAGGGGCCATTCACGAGCGGGCGGCGGGAGAAGTCAATGCACGGATCCGGCATCAACTGATGGCCCATCAGGAGATGGCAGGTTCCCGCTCCCACGGCCGTCTCGGCCCGCATCCCCGCCCGCATCCGCGCCCGCATCCGGGCCCGCGTCCCCGCCCGCCGCACGGAACGTGCGCCGGTACGCCGTCGGGCTCACCCCGAGCGCCGCCTGCACGTGCTTGCGCAGCGACTGCGCCGTCCCGAATCCCGTCTCCCGCGCCACCTGTTCCATCGGCAGATCCGTCCGCTCCAGCAGCCACCGGGCCCGTTCCACCCGCTGTCCGACGATCCACTCGCCGGGGCTGATCCCGGCCTCCTCCCGGAACCTGCGCGTGAACGTCCGTACCGACATGGCCTCCTGCCGGGCCAGGTCGACCAGCCGCACCGGCTCGTGCAGCCGGTCCAGCACCCAGGCCCGGGCCGCCGCGGTGCTGGCCAGCTGCGGCTGCGGCACCGGGCGTTCGACGAACTGGGCCTGCCCGCCGTCCCGGTGCGGCGGTACGACGGTCCGCCGGGCCACGTCGTTGGCGACGGCCGCGCCGTGGTCGCGGCGCACGATGTGCAGGCACAGGTCGATGCCGGCGGCGACCCCGGCCGAGGTCAGCACGTCCCCGTCGTCGGTGTAGAGCACGTCGGCGTCCACCCGCACGGACGGGAAGAGCCGCTGGAAGTGCTCCGCGTGGAACCAGTGGGTGGTGGCCGGGCGCCCGTCCAGGAAACCGGCGGCGGCCAGCACGTACCCGCCCGTGCAGATGGAGACGAGCCGCGTCCCGGGCCGGATGTGCGCGAGCGCCGCGGCGAGCTCGCCGCTCAGCCGCCCCTCCTCGTACACCGGCCCCAGCTCGTACGAGGCGGGCACCACCACGGTGTCGGCCGTGGCCAGCAGCTCGGGGCCGTGCTCGACCTGGACCGCGAAATCGGCGTCCGTGCGCACCGGCCCGGCGGCCAGGGCGCAGGTGAGGATCTCGTACAGCGGCTCTCCGGCAGGACCCTTGGCCCGGCCGAAGATCCGGTGCGGGATGCCGAGCTCGAAGGGCAGCAGCCCCGTGAGCGCGAGGACGACGACACGGTGAAGGGTCATGGCCCAATCGTATCGAAGGGTGTCAGTCAGGCCACTGTCGTACGGGACCCTCCCGGCCGGAAGCTGTCCGGGTGACGCAGACAGCCCCCATCCCCGCCCCCACGACCACCCCTCCGGCCGTCCCGGGACGGGTCCACCGCGCCTGGTTCGTCGCGGCCGTCGCCTTCGTGACGATCATCGGCGCGGCCGCCTTCGCCTCGCTGCCCGGACTGCTCATCGAGCCGCTGCACGAGGAGTTCGACTGGTCGCGCGGCACGATCGGCTTCGCCGTCTCGGTGAACCTCGCGCTGTACGGGCTCACCGCCCCCTTCGCCGCGGCGCTGATGGACCGCTTCGGCATCCGCAAGGTGGTGGCCCTGGCCCTGCTGGTCATATCCGGCGGCACCGCGGCCACCGTGTGGATGACGGCGTCCTGGCAGCTGGTGCTGTTCTGGGGCGTGCTGGTGGGCCTGGGCAGCGGCTCCATGGCGCTGGCCTTCGCGGCGACGGTGACCAACCGCTGGTTCACCGCCCGGCGCGGGCTGGTCACCGGCATCCTGACCGCGGCCGGGGCCTCCGGCCAGCTGATCTTCCTGCCGCTGCTGTCGTGGCTGGTGGAGCACCACGGCTGGCGCCCGGCGGCGGTGACGGTGTCGCTGGCGGCCCTGGCCGTCGTCCCGTTCGTGTGGCTGCTGCTGCGCGACCATCCCGCGGACGTGGGTCTCGCGCCGTACGGCGGCACCTACGCGGAAAAGCCCGCCCCGGTGACGGGCGCGGCGCGGCGGACGGTGACGGTGCTGTTCAAGGCGGCCCGGACCGGCCCCTTCTGGCTGCTGGCGGGGACCTTCGCGATCTGTGGGGCCTCGACCAACGGGCTGGTCAAGACCCACTTCGTACCGGCGGCCCACGACCACGGCATGCCGGTGACGGCGGCCGCGGGACTGCTCGCGGTGATCGGGGTGTTCGACGTCGTCGGCACCATCGCCTCCGGCTGGTTCACCGACCGCTTCGAGGCGCGCCGACTGCTGGCGGTGTACTACGCGCTGCGCGGGATCTCGCTGCTGTTCCTGCCGATGCTGCTGGCGCCGTCCGTGCACCCGCCGATGGTCTTCTTCATCGTCTTCTACGGGCTGGACTGGGTCGCGACCGTCCCGCCGACCATCGCGCTCTGCCGTGAGCACTACGGGGAGGACAGCGCGATCGTCTTCGGCTGGGTGCTGGCCTCGCACCAGGTCGGCGCGGCGGCGGTGGCCTTCCTGGGCGGCCTGGCCAGGGACGCCTTCGGCTCGTACGACGTCGTCTGGTACGCGTCGGGCGCGCTGTGCGCGATGGCTGCGCTGATGGCGATGGTCATCCGCCGTCGGCAGCCTCCCGGCGGGGCAGCCGATCCCACCGGCGGGGCTCGGTACGCCTGACGGCGACCCGCGCGGGTGCCGGCCGACTCCCGCCCCGCCCGCGGCCCGACCCGGCTTCGCCGCCGCCTTCGGGCCGGCCCTGGGTCAATCCGGCCTCGCCGCCGCATTCAGGCTCGCATGGGCAAACCCAGGCCCGCCGGCTTTCAGGCTCGGCCGGGCCACAACCAGCCTCGCCGACGTTTGAGTGGGGGTCCCCCGGACGAAGTCTGGGGGAGGGTCCGGGCGGAGCCCGGTGCCCGGCGGAGCCGGGTTCTCCCCCAGCTACCGCTGGGAGGTGCCCCCAGGGGCTCCGCCCCAGACCCCGCGCCTCAAACGCCGGCGAGGCTGGATTGTGCCGGCGGAGCCGGATCTGCCCGGCGGGGCAGGACATGGCCCGGGCCGGGCTGGGTGTGGCCCGGCTCCAGGGGCCGGGCGCGGGGCGCGCAGGGAGGGGCGGCCACCCCGCCGGGAGGCTAGGCGCCTGCGGGAGTGGTGGACTTCAGCGTGCCGTCCGGGGCCGCCAGCAGCACCGGGGTGTCCGGGCCGCCCAGGTCGCGGACGGCCGCGCGGTCGGCCTCGGCGGGGGCGTCGGCCGCGCTGACGACGGCCGCGGCCTCCAGGGAGCGTGCGCCGCTCGCCACGGCCATCGCGACCGCGGTCTGCAGCGCGCTCAGCTTCAGGGAGTCGAGCTCCACCGTCCCGGCGACGTAGGTGCGGCCCGTCTCGTCGCGCACCGCCGCCCCCTCGGGCACGCCGTTGCGGGCCCGGGCGCTGCGCGCCAGCGTGATGATCTTGGTGTCCTCGGGGTCGATCCCGGTGCTCTCGGTCATGGGCGAAAGCATAGGGAGCGGCCGGTCCGGGCCGCGCAACGACCCCGCCACGGCGCTCCGGGCACGGCCGGGCTCAGGGCCGGGCGCACCCCCGGGCTCAGGGCCGGTCGAGCTTCAGCCGCTCCGCCCGCGGCAGCCCTGCGACGACCAGGTCGTACGAGTCCTCGACGAGCTCGCGCAGCATCGCCTCGGGGACCCCGCCCACCGTCACCGTGTTCCAGTGCCGCTTGTTCATGTGGTAGCCCGGCACGATCGCCTCGTGCTCCTCGCGCAGCCGCACCGCCAGCTCCGGCTCGCACTTGAGGTTGACCTTCAGCGGCTCCGCGTCCAGCGCCGAGAGCGCGAACACCTTGCCCAGCACCTTGAAGACCGAGGTCTCCGGGGTGAAGGGGAACTCCTCCACCGCCGCGTTGAAGCCCAGACAGAATTCCCGCAGCTCCGCCGGGGTCATTCCCCCTCCTCCCCCACGGCCTCCGCCGCGGCCACCGGTTCCACCAGCACCGTCACGATCTTGTTCCGCCGTCCCGCCGGGGACTCGGCCGTCAGCCGCAGCGGACGCCCGTCCGGCAGTTCCACCACCGCCGAGGCGCCCGCGATCGGCACCCGGCCCAGCGCCTTCGCCAGCAGGCCGCCGACCGTCTCCACGTCCTCGTCGTCGAAGGCCTCGACCTTGAACAGCTCACCGAGGTCGGTGATGTCGAGGCGCGCCGTGACCCGGTAGCGGTCCTCGCCCAGGTCCTCGACGGGCGGGAGTTCCCGGTCGTACTCGTCCGTGATCTCGCCGACGATCTCCTCGAGGATGTCCTCGATGGTGACGATGCCGGCCGTGCCGCCGTACTCGTCGATGACGACGGCGACGTGGTTGCGCACCTGCTGCATCTCGCGCAGCAGATCGCCCGCGTTCTTGGTGTCCGGCACGAAGACGGCCGCCCGCATCGCCGTGGAGACCAGGTCGGACTCCGCCTCGCGGCTGATGTGGGTCTTGCGGACCAGGTCCTTCAGGTAGACGATCCCGACGATGTCGTCCTCGTTCTCCCCGGTCACCGGGATGCGCGAGAAGCCGGACCGCAGTGCCAGCGTGGTCGCCTGACGGATCGTCTTGTACCGCTCGATGCAGACCAGGTCGGTGCGCGGCACCATCACCTCGCGCACCAGGGTGTCGCCGAGCTCGAAGACCTGGTGCACCATCCGGCGCTCGTCGTCCTCGATCAGCGATTCCTTCTCCGCGAGGTCCACCATCGCGCGCAGCTCCGCCTCGGAGGCGAACGGCCCCTTGCGGAAACCCTTTCCGGGCGTGAGCGCGTTGCCGATGAGGATCAGCAGCTGCGGGATCGGCCCCATCACCCGGGCGAGCGGTACGAGGACGTACGCGGCCGCCGTCGAGGTGTTCAGCGGGTGCTGGCGGCCGATCGTGCGCGGGGAGACGCCGACGGCGACGAAGGAGACGAGCACCATCACGGCGATGGCCACGAGCAGCGCGGTCCAGTTCTCGCCGAACTCGTCGAGGCAGACGTAGGTGACGAGCACCCCCGCCGCCATCTCGCAGGTGACCCGGACCAGCAGCGCCACGTTGAGGTAGCGGGTGGGGTCGCCGGCGACCTGGGCGAGCTTCTCGCTGCCGCGCCGGCCCTCCCGCACGGCCTGCTCGGCGCGGAAGATCGAAATGCGGGCGATGCCGGACTCCGCGCAGGCCGCGAACCAGGCCACGACCACCAGCAGCACCGCTCCGGTGATCAGCTGCGCGGCGTTCACGAGACGGTGGGCGCCGGCGACGGACCCGTCATGCCGCGCTCACCGCGCCAGCCGTCGACGATGGCCGCCTGCAGACCGAACATCTCGGCCTTCTCGTCCGGCTCCTCGTGGTCGTAGCCGAGCAGGTGCAGCACTCCGTGGACGGTCAGGAGCTGGAGCTCCTCGTCCATGGAGTGCTGCGTCGGGGCTTCCTCGCCCTGCTTCTTCGCGACTTCGGGGCACAGCACGATGTCGCCGAGGAGTCCCTGCGGGGGCTCCTCGTCGTCCTTCGTCGGCGGACGGAGCTCGTCCATCGGGAAGGACATGACGTCGGTCGGGCCGGGCAGATCCATCCACTGGATGTGGAGCTGCTCCATCGCGTCCTCGTCGATGACGATGACGGAGAGCTCGGAGAGCGGGTGGATCCGCATCCGGGTGAGCGCGTAGCGGGCGATGTCGAGGATCGCCTGCTCGTCGACCTCGGTTCCGGACTCGTTGTTGACGTCGATCGACATGGTGCGCTGGGTTCTACTTCCGCTGGTGGCCGTTCGCGGCCTGCTGGCCGTCGTCGTACTTCTCGTACGCGTCGACGATACGGCCGACCAGCTTGTGCCGGACGACATCCTCGGACGTGAGCCGCGAGAAGTGGATGTCCGGCACCCCGTCGAGGATCTCCTGGACCTGACGCAGACCGCTCTTGGCGCCACCCGGCAGGTCGATCTGCGTGACGTCGCCGGTGACGACGATCTTCGAGTCGAAGCCGAGCCGGGTCAGGAACATCTTCATCTGCTCGGCGGTGGTGTTCTGCGCCTCGTCGAGGACGACGAAGGCGTCGTTGAGCGTGCGTCCGCGCATGTACGCCAGGGGCGCGACCTCGATCGTCCCGGCGGCCATGAGCCGCGGGATCGAGTCGGGGTCGAGCATGTCGTGCAGCGCGTCGTAGAGCGGGCGCAGGTACGGGTCGATCTTGTCGAAGAGGGTGCCCGGCAGGAAGCCGAGCCGCTCCCCCGCCTCGACGGCGGGCCGGGTCAGGATGATCCGGCTGACCTGCTTGGACTGCAGGGCCTGGACCGCCTTGGCCATGGCGAGGTAGGTCTTGCCGGTGCCGGCGGGGCCGATGCCGAAGACGATCGTGTTCTTGTCGATCGCGTCGACGTACCGCTTCTGGTTGAGGGTCTTGGGTCGGATGGTGCGGCCGCGGCTGGAGAGGATGTTCTGGGTGAGCACCTCGGCGGGCGTTTCCTCGGGCCCGTTCCCGTTTCCGTTGCCGCTCGCCTTGAGCATGGCGATCGAGCGTTCCACTGCGTCCTCCGTCATCGGCTGCCCGGTGCGGAGCACCAGCATCATCTCGTCGAACAGGCGCTGGACCAGTGCGACTTCCGCCGCATCCCCG
Source organism: Streptomyces sp. NBC_00207 (assembly GCF_045160965.1). Lineage (NCBI taxonomy): Bacteria > Bacillati > Actinomycetota > Actinomycetes > Kitasatosporales > Streptomycetaceae > Streptomyces > Streptomyces sp. NBC_00207. The sequence continues at coordinate 3,539,251 of NZ_CP130715.1, forward strand.
ATCGCGCTGACCTGATTGCCCCGAACATGGATGTCGGCCTTCGGGAAGGCCTTCTCGATCACGCGCAACAGGGCGTCACCGGATCCGAGCACCGTCACCATCGGGTGCCTGGCCGGGACGGTGAAGTGGGCTCGCGCCTGCCCCGGCACTGGAATGTGGGCTGTGGGTGTCTGAGTCATGGGCCGGCACTGTGGCCTGCACATACCTCCCGCTGAGGGGCCGCGCCGATCGACGACCTCCGGAATACCAAGCGTACGTCGCCGTCGCGGCTTCCCCGAGAGGTTTTACGCCCTCTCCGCGCGGCCCCCGGAGCCGCCACGGCCCCGCGGTCGTCCGGTCACGCGGAGTGCCGGAATCCGATCGTCGGCACGGCTCTGCGCCGGGACGCCGGGCCCGAGCCGGGCGGGATCAGATCGTCCAGGAAGCCGTAGCGGCCGCGCAGCGACTGCGGGGCGGTCCGCCACCAGTGGGCCACCTCCGGCCAGCCGGGGGCCGACAGGGAGCCGCCGAACTCCTGGACGGACAGGGCCGCCGTCAGCCCGGCGAAGGCCAGTCGGTCCGCGAGGGGCCAGCCCGCCAGCGTGCCGGTGACGAAGCCCGCCACGTACACGTCCCCCGCCCCCGTGGGGTCCAGCTCGTCCACAGTGATCCCGGGGACCTGCGCCGTCTCCCCGGTGCGCCCGTCCACCGCGTACGAGCCCTCCGAACCCATCGTCACCACCGCGATCGGCACCTTCTCCGCCAGGGCCCGGGCCGCGGCCCGCGGACAGTCGGTCCGTGTGTACCGCATGGCCTCGCCCGCGTTCGGCAGGAAGGCCTCGCAGTGCTCCAGGTCGGCCAGGGCTCCAAGATCCCACCGGCCGCTCTCGTCCCACCCCACGTCCGCGAAGATCCGCGAGCCGCGCCGGGCGGCCTCGCCGATCCACGCCTCGCCGCGGCCGGGACCGAGCGCGGCCACGGCCGCGCGGGCCGGCGGCGGGCACTGCGGGAACGGCCCGGAGCCGGCCGGCGGCGGGGCCTCGTGACCGTGCGAGACCATCGTGCGCTCGCCCTCGTAGGCCATCGAGACGGTGACGGGGCTGTGCCAGCCGGGGATCGTGTGCGACATGGACAGGTCGATGCCCTCGCCCTGCTCCAGGGCGTCCCAGCAGTACTCGCCGTAGTGGTCGTCCCCGAAGGCCGCGGCCAGTGAGGTGCGCAGCCCGAGCCGGGCCAGGGCGGTGGCCATGTTGGCGACGCCGCCGGGGCTGGAGCCCATGCCGCGCGCCCAGGACTCCGTACCGCGGACCGGCGCCGAGTCCAGGCCCGTGAAGATGATGTCGAGGAACACCGTGCCGGTCAGGAAGACGTCGCAGCCCGGCTCCTGCGGATCGCGCAGCGGACCGAGCGGGTCCACGGCGGCTGCGCGGCTGTCGAAGTCCCTACTGGTCACGGTGTACTCCCCGATGTGTTTCCTACGGAAAGCTGCCAGCCCTGCCCGTCCGGTGCGGAGCCAAACCCCAGTGTGGCGCAGATCACCTACACGTTCAGCCCCGCTTGGGCAGCGGAACGCGCACCAGGTCCGCCGCCACCGTCAGCTCGCCCTCGAAGCCCGCCGCCCGCGCCTGCCGCTCGAACTCGGACGGGTCCGTGTACCGCTGCGAGAAGTGCGTCAGCACGAGGTGCCGGACGCCCGCGTCCCGCGCCACCCGCGCCGCCTGGCCCGCCGTGAGGTGGCCGTGGTCGGTGGCCAGCCGCTCGTCCTCGTCGAGGAAGGTCGACTCGATCACGAGCATGTCGCAGCCCTCGGCGAGCGCGTACACCCCGTCGCAGAGCCGGGTGTCCATGACGAAGGCGAACCGCTGCCCGCGCCGGGGCTCGCTGACCTCGTCCAGCGCGACCTCTCCGAGCCTGCCGTCGCGCTGGATCCGGCCCACGTCCGGCCCCTTGACGCCGTGCCGCGCGAGCAGCTCCGGCACCATGCGGCGCCCGTCGGGCTCGGTGATCCGGTAGCCGAAGGACTCCACCGGGTGCGAGAGCAGCCGGGCCTCCAGGACGTACGTGGCCCCCTGCGCCAGCGTCCCGTCCGCGGCCACCGGTTCCTCGCGCAGCGGGACGGTCTCGCGGTAGGCCGTGGCGTACCGCAGCCGGTCGAAGAACTTCTGCCCGGAGGCCGGGTAGTGCGCGGTGACGGGGTGCGGGACCTGGTCGAGGTTGATCCGCTGGATCACCCCGGCCAGCCCGAGGCTGTGGTCACCGTGGAAGTGGGTGATACAGATCCGGTTGATGTCGTGCGCGGCGACCCCGGCCCGCAGCATCTGCCGCTGCGTGCCCTCGCCCGGGTCGAAGAGGATGCCCTCGCCGTCCCAGCGCAGCAGGTAGCCGTTGTGGTTGCGGTGGCGGGTGGGCACCTGGCTGGCGGTGCCCAGCACCACGAACTCTCGTACGGACACGTGCTTATCCGGGGGGCCACTGGAGGCCGCGGCCGCCGATGACGTGCGCGTGCGCGTGGAAGACGGTCTGCCCGGCGCCGGAGCCGGTGTTGAAGACGACGCGGTAGCCGTGCTCGACGATCTTCTCGTCGAGGGCGATCTGGCCGGCCTCGCGCAGTATGTCGGCGGCGACGGCCGGCTCGGCGGCGGCGAGGGAGGCCGCGTCGGGGTAGTGCACCTTGGGGATCACGAGCACGTGCGTGGGCGCCTGCGGGTTGATGTCCCGGAAGGCGACCGTGGTCTCGGTCTCGCGGACCACGGTCGCGGGGATGTTCCCCTCGACGATCTTGCAGAACAGGCAGTCGGCCTGCGGTTCCCCGGCCATTGCTGAGCCTCCCGTGACGTTGATCGGTCCGGGCATCGTATCCAGCCGCACGCCTGCCGCGGGCGGGCATTACGGCCGCCCCACGCGCCGGTCGGCGCCGGGCCGCAGCCGGACCGGGGGCGGAGCAGCCCTCGGGGGCGGAGGTACCAGAAGCAGCGGGGCGGCCCGGCAGACCGCCAGGCCGCCGAAACCAGGGGCCCGGCCATCAGGACCGGCAGGCCTTCGGACCAGGGGGCCAGGCCGGCCAGGGGGCGGATCGACGGCGTCAGGCCCAGCGGCCCGTGCGGGCCAGCAGGACCGCCGTGGCCGCGGTGCCCGCCGTGGAGGTGCGCAGGACGGAGCGGCCCAGGCGGTGGGGGTGGGCCCCCGCCGCGGCGAAGGCCGCCAGCTCCTCCGGGGAGACGCCGCCCTCCGGGCCGACCACCAGGACGACGGAACCGGAGGAGGGGAGGGCCGCCGTGGCCAGGGCCTCGGAGGGGGTGTCGCGGTCCTCGTGCAGGACCATCGCCAGGTCGGCTTCGGCCAGCAGCGCCGCGACCTGCTTGGTGGACATGGCCTCGGCCACCTCCGGGAAGCGGACGCGGCGGGACTGCTTGCCCGCCTCCCGGGCGGTGGCCCGCCACTTGGCCAGGGACTTGGCGCCCCGGTCGCCGCGCCACTGCGTGATGCAGCGCGAGGCCTGCCAGGGCACGATCGCGTCGACGCCGGTCTCGGTCATGGTCTCGACGGCCAGCTCGCCGCGGTCCCCCTTGGGCAGGGCCTGGACCACGGTGATGCGGACCGCAGGTTCCGGTTCCAGCCCGGCCGAGGAGACCGACACGACGAGGCGGTCCTTGCCCTCCGCGGCCTTCACGACCGCCTCCGCCCAGCCGCCCCGGCCGTCGGTCAGGACCACCGCCTCGCCCGGGTTCAGCCGTTTCACGGACACCGCGTGCCGGCCCTCCGGGCCGTCCAGGACGAACTCCGGCCCCGCGGGGACCTCTTCGACCACGAACACCGGGGCGGTCATGACGCACTCCTCATCTGCATTGCCTTCAACGTGCTCTGCGCCTCGGCCAGTTCGGCCGCCAGCACCTCCACCAGTTCCCCCGCCGGCAGCGCCCGCGCCAGCCGGTGCCCCTGGCCCGCCCACAGGGCCATGCCCTGCGCGTCCCCGGCCGCGGCGGCCGCCCTGCGCAACCCCGAGGTCAGGTGGTGGACCTGCGGGTAGGCGGCCGGGGCGTACGGTCCGTGCTCCCGCATGAACCGGTTCACCAGACCCCGCGCCGGCCGCCCGGAGAACGCCCGGGTCAGCTCGGTCCGGACGAACATCGGATCCGTCAGTGCCTTCTTGTGCACGGGGTCCGCCCCCGACTCGGGGCAGGCCAGGAAGGCCGTCCCGAGCTGCGCCGCCTCGGCGCCCGCCGCCAGCAGCGCCGCGATCTGCGAGCCGCGCATGAGGCCGCCCGCCGCGATGATCGGGAGGGCCACGGCCTCCCGCACCTGGGCCACCAGCGCGAGCAGCCCCACGGCCGCCGTGCCGTCGGCCTGGGGGTCGTCGCGGTGGGTGCCCTGGTGGCCGCCCGCCTCGACGCCCTGGACGCACACGGCGTCGGCGCCCGCCTGCTGGGCGGTACCGGCCTCCTCGACGGAGGTCGCCGTGACGACCGTGTACGTACCGGCCTTGCGCAGGGCGGCGAGGGCCTCGGAGGAGGGGCAGCCGAAGGTGAACGAGACGACCGGGACCGGGTCTTCGAGGAGGATGGCGAGCTTGGCGTCGTAGCCGTCGTCGCTGGTGCCGATGATGTCCTCCTCGGCGAGCGAGATCGCGTACCAGCTCGCCTCACCGGCCAGCTGCCCGCGGTACGCCTCCACGGCGGCCGGATCCACGAAACCGGTCTGCGGAAGGAAGAGGTTGACGCCGAAGCGGCGCCGGGTGAGGGCCCGCACCTGCTTGATCTCCTGGTACATCCCGTCCGCGGTCTTGTACCCGCCGGCCAGGAAGCCCAGCCCGCCCGCCTCGCACACGGCGGCGACGAGCGGCGGACAGGAGGCGCCGCCCGCCATGGGAGCCTGCACGATCGGGTAAGGGGAGAGACCGTTCGGTGCGGAGGACATGGACTGCATCGTGCCATGTCCCGCTCATGGGGCCGAATCATGGCATTCGCCTGGCATAGTCCGCTTCCCGGCCCGGTCACGGGCCCCCGCCGGGCCCATGCGAAGAGCCCGGCAGGGAATCCCCTGGCCGGGCTCTCGGCGGTGTCCGCCGGCCGCTCAGCGACCGTTGAACGCGTCCTTCAGACGGCTGAACAGGCCCTGCTGACCTGGCGCGAACTGGCCCATCGGCCGCTCCTCGCCGCGCAGCTTCGCCAGCTGGCGCAGCAGGTCCTCCTGCTGGGCGTCCAGCTTGCCCGGGGTGGTGACCTCGACGTGGACGATCAGGTCGCCGCGCCCGCCGCCGCGCAGGTGGGTGACGCCGCGCCCGTGCAGCGGGATCGCCTGTCCGGAGCCGGTGCCGGGCCGGATGTCGATCTCCTCCAGGCCGTCCAGCGTCTCCAGCGGGCACTTGGTGCCCAGTGCGGCCGCCGTCATCGGGATCGTCACCGTGCAGTGCAGGTCGTCCCCGCGCCGCTGGAAGGTCGGGTGCGCCAGCTCGTGGATCTCCACGTACAGGTCGCCGGCGGGGCCGCCGCCGGGGCCGACCTCGCCCTCGCCCGCGAGCTGGATGCGGGTGCCGTTCTCGACACCGGCCGGGATCTTGACCGTGAGGCTGCGGCGGGAGCGGACCCGTCCGTCGCCCGCGCACTCGGGGCACGGGGTCGGGACCACGGTGCCGAAGCCCTGGCACTGCGGGCAGGGCCGCGAGGTCATGACCTGGCCGAGGAAGGACCGGGTGACCTGCGAGACCTCACCGCGGCCGCGGCACATGTCACACGTCTGCGCGGAGGTGCCGGGAGCGGCGCCCTCGCCGGAGCAGGTGGTGCAGACGACGGCCGTGTCGACCTGGATGTCCTTGGTCGTCCCGAAGGCCGCCTCGTCCAGCTCCAGGTCCAGGCGGATCATGGCGTCCTGGCCGCGCCGGGTCCGCGAGCGCGGGCCGCGCTGCTGACTCTGGCCGAAGAAGGCGTCCATGATGTCGGAGAAGTTGCCGAAGCCGCCCGCCCCGAAGCCGCCCGCGCCACCGCCGCCGCCCGAGGAGGACAGCGGGTCGCCGCCGAGGTCGTAGACCTGCTTCTTCTGCGGGTCCGAGAGGACCTCGTAGGCGGCGTTGATCTCCTTGAAACGCTCTTGCGTCTTGGGATCGGGGTTCACATCCGGGTGCAGCTCGCGCGCGAGCCGACGGAATGCCTTCTTGATCTCGTCCTGCGATGCGTCGCGGCGCACGCCGAGAACGGCGTAGTAGTCCGTGGCCACTTACGACTCCGCCAGGATCTGTCCGACGTAACGTGCCACTGCGCGTACCGCTCCCATCGTTCCGGGGTAGTCCATGCGGGTCGGTCCGACCACGCCGAGTTTGGCGACTGTTTCGCCGCCCGAACCGTAACCGACGGAGACGACGGACGTGGAGTTCAGTCCCTCGTAGGCATTCTCATGCCCGATCCGTACGGCCATTCCCGACTCGTTGGCCTCGCCGAGCAGCTTGAGGAGCACGACCTGCTCCTCCAGCGCCTCGAGCACCGGCCTGATCGTCAGGGGAAAATCGTGTCCGAAGCGGGTGAGATTGGCGGTGCCGCCGATCATCAGCCGCTCTTCGGCTTCCTCGACCAGGGTTTCGAGGAGGGTGGAGAGCACGGTGGAGACGGTGCCCCGGTCCTCCGCCTCGAAGGATTCGGGCAGGTCCTGGACGAGCGGGGGCACATCGGTGAAGCGCCGTCCGACGACCCGGCTGTTGAGCCGGGCCCGCAGGTCGGCGAGCGAGGCCTCGCTGAAGGGGCTCGCGCAGTCGATGAGCCGCTGCTCGACCCGCCCGGTGTCCGTGATCAGTACGAGCATCAGGCGCGCGGGAGCGAGCGAGAGCAGCTCCACGTGCCGGACGGTCGACCGGGTCAGGCTCGGGTACTGGACGACCGCGACCTGACGGGTGAGCTGCGCGAGCAGCCGCACCGTGCGGCCGACGACGTCGTCGAGGTCGACGGCGCCGTCGAGGAAGTTCTGGATGGCCCGGCGCTCGGGCGTCGACAGCGGTTTGACCCCCGCCAGCTTGTCGACGAAGAGGCGGTAGCCCTTGTCGGTGGGGATCCGGCCGGCGCTGGTGTGGGGCTGGGCGATGTAGCCCTCGTCCTCCAGCACGGCCATGTCGTTGCGCACGGTCGCGGGCGAGACGCCGAGCCGGTGCCGCTCGGTGAGCGCCTTGGAGCCGACCGGCTCCTCCGTCCCGACGTAGTCCTGGACGATGGCGCGCAGCACTTCGAGTCTGCGTTCGCTGAGCATCGCGCGCACACCTCCAGCTGTGGTCCGTTGCCGTGTTCTGCCGTGTTGGTTGGCACTCTGGCCGTTCGAGTGCCAGAGATCCCCCGCTCAGTGTACGGCCGGGCGGTAAGCCCCTGGCAAGGGAGGCCCGCCAGGGTAGCGTCGCCCCATGGACGTGCGTTGGGAAGAGGAAGGCTGGGAGCGGCTGACCGGATGGGCCGGCCGGCGACGGCTGCCGGTGTGGGACTGCACCGTGGGGCTGGTGGTGGGGGACGAGTCGGTGCTCCTGATCGACCCCGGTTCGTGTGTCCGGGAGGGCGCTCAGGTGCGGGCCGAGGCGGAGCGGCTGACGGGCCGGCGCGTGACCCATATCGCATTCACGCACGGTCATTTCGATCACGTGCTGGGCGGGGCGGCCTTCTCCGGGGCCGAGGTGTTCGGGGCGGTCGGACTGGACGCAGTGCTGTCGACGGGCCGCGAGGAGCTGCGCGGGGACGCGGTGCGGCACGGCCTGGCGGAGGCGGAGGCGGCCGAGGCGGTGGACCTGCTGGTGGCGCCGAAGCACCTGGTGTCGGGCGAGTGGACGCTGGATCTGGGCGGGCTGCAGGTGCTGCTGGCCAATGTGGGGCCCGGCCACACGGGACACGACCTGGCCGTCTTCGTGCCGGGCGGGCGCGAGACGGTGTTCTGCGGGGACCTGGTCGAGGAGTCGGGCGAGCCCTTGGCCGGTCCGGACGCGGCGCCCCGGCAGTGGCCCGCCGCCCTGGACCGGCTGCTGGCGCTCGGCGGGGACGACGCACTGTACGTGCCGGGTCACGGAGCGGTGGTCACGGCGGACTTCGTCCGTGCGCAACGCGCCACACTGGCAGCCCGTTTCGGCGTGTCGGAGACATGACGCGGGCGGCTCTCCTACTGTCGGCCGGATGCGCGAGTACTCCCCCGACCTGACCCCGCAGTGGAAGCGACCCAAGGCAGTGCCGGAGGTGGCGGCCGAGCCCGATCTGGTGGTCGAGGTGGCGGGTACGGACTTCTGCGGCGCGGTGGTGGCCTGCGAGGCGGGCACGGTGACCCTGGAGGACCGGTTCGGCAAGCGCCGGGTGTTCCCGATGGAGCCCCGGGGGTTCCTGCTGGAGGGCGCGGTGGTCACCCTGGTCCGCCCGCCCCGGGGCCCGTCCGCGCCGGCCCGTACGGCCTCGGGCTCGATCGCCGTTCCGGGAGCCCGGGCACGGGTGGCGCGGGCCGGGCGCATCTACGTGGAGGGCCGGCACGACGCGGAGCTGGTGGAGCGGGTCTGGGGTGACGACCTGCGCATCGAGGGCGTGGTGGTGGAGTACCTGGAGGGCATCGACGACCTTCCGGCCGTCGTCGCGGAGTTCGCCCCGGCCCCGGACGCCCGGCTGGGGATCCTGGTGGACCATCTGGTGCCGGGCTCGAAGGAGTCCCGTATCGCGGCGTCGGTGACCTCTCCGGACGTCCTGGTCGTGGGCCACCCGTACGTGGACGTCTGGCAGGCCGTGAAGCCCTCCGCGCTGGGTATCCCCGCGTGGCCGGTGGTCCCGCGCGGCCAGGACTGGAAGACGGGCATCTGCCGCGCCCTGGGCTGGCCGGAGAACACGGGCGCCGCCTGGCAGCACATCCTGTCCCGGGTGACGTCCTACAAGGACCTGGAGCCGACGCTCCTGGGCCGCGTGGAGGAACTGATCGACTTCGTCACGGCCGGTGGTACCCCTTGAATTGCGGCAGGGTGCCGAATTCACCGGTGTCCAGCTTGATGTCCAGGACGGCCAGAGGGACGGGCTCGCCGAACCTCACCGTTCGTTCGACCTTGTAGTCAGCGTCCTCGGCAGCCCCGGCCGGCTCGGTGAGGAGCAGGCATTCCGCCTTGAACGGGTCGATGATCAGGTAGGCGGGAACCCGGCCCGCCGCGTACATCGAGCGCTTGATCCCGTAGTCGGCGTTCGCACTGTTCTTGGAGACGACCTCGACCAGCAACGTGATGGCCGGGGCGGGCACGAGCCTGCCCGGACCGTCGAAAGCGCCGTGCTCGACGACCACAAGATCCGGCTGCGGCTCGGAAGACTCCTCGGGGATCGAGATGTCCTGCGTCTGCACCGGATACCACTTGTCCAGTGGAATCTGCTTCTGCACGTGCAGGACGATCAGGTTGTGGACCCAATCGGCCCCGGCCATCATCACGATGTCCCCCCTGAGGAGCTCCGCCTTGAAACCCTCGGGGACCTCCAGGTCCTCGAAGGCTTGGACGGCATCCGTGATCAGCCGGTCATCCACAGCGGTCATCTCCGTGGTCCTCCGCGTCCTGCCGCCGTCGCTTACGGTGGCAGCGCACGAACAGGATAGGCAGGCTCGTCCCGATCCCGCCCGGATTCACTCGCCCGAGTGTCAGTCCACCAGGTCCCGGACCACCGCGTCGGCCAGCAGCCGGCCGCGCAGGGTCAGGACCGCCCGCCCGGCCTCGTACGGACCGGCGTCCAGCAGCCCGTCCTCGAGGGCCTTGCGGGAGGCGGCGAGCCCGGCGGGGGCGAGCAGGGACAGCGGGACGCCGTCCACGAGGCGCAGCTCCAGCAGGATCCGCTCCACCCGGCGGTCCTCCTCGGAGAGGAGCTCGCGTCCCGCGCCCGGGGAGCGCCCCTCCGCCAGGGCCGCCGCGTAGGCGCCCGGGTGCTTGACGTTCCACCACCGGACCCCGCCCACGTGCGAGTGCGCGCCCGGCCCCGCGCCCCACCAGTCGGCGCCGCGCCAGTACAGCTCGTTGTGCAGGCAGCGCCCGGCCTCCGAGGTGGCCCAGTTCGAGACCTCGTACCAGGAGTACCCGGCCCCGGCCATGACCTCGTCCGCGATCAGGTAGCGGTCGGCGTGCACGTCGTCGTCCGTCATCGGGACCTCGCCCCGGCGGATCCGGCGCGCCAGCTGCGTGCCCTCCTCCACGATGAGCGCGTAGGCGCTGATGTGGTCCGGGCCCGCCCCGAGCGCCGCGTCCAGTGAGGCCCGCCAGTCCTCGTCCGACTCGCCCGGCGTCCCGTAGATCAGGTCGAGGTTGACGTGCTCGAAGCCCGCGGCCCGCGCCTCCGCGACGCAGGCCTCCGGGCGACCGGGGGTGTGGGTGCGGTCCAGCACCTTCAGGACGTGCTGCTTGGCGCTCTGCATGCCGAAGGAGATCCGGTTGAAGCCCCCGGCGCGCAGCTCGGCCAGGTACTCCGGGTTCACGGACTCCGGATTGGCCTCGGTGGTGATCTCCGCGTCCTCGGCCAGGCCGAATTCGTCCCGGATCGCCGCGAGCATCCGCACGAGGTCCCCGGCCGGCAGCAGCGTGGGCGTACCGCCGCCCACGAACACCGTCCGGACGGCCCTCGGGTCGTCCCCGAGGACCTTCCGCGCGAGGCGGACCTCGTCGATCAGGGTGTCGGCGTAGTTCTCCCGGGAGGCGAGCACGCCTCCGGTGCCCCGCAGCTCGGTGGCCGTGTAGGTGTTGAAGTCGCAGTACCCGCAGCGCGTGGCGCAGTACGGGACGTGCAGGTAGAACCCGAGCGGCCGCTCCCCCGCGCCCGCCAGGGCATGCGACGGCAGCGAGCCGTCTTCGGGCATGGGTTCACCGTCGGGCAGTGCGGAAGGCATGACCCCATTGTCCCGCACCGCCCGACGGAGAATTCACTCCCTCATGCGTCGATGTAGCGGATGATCACGCTTCGTCGCGCTCCGTCCTCGTTGGCGCACACGACGGTGTCGCCGACCTCCCGCCACATCAGAGCCTGGCCCAGTGCCGAATACGGACTGAGTCGCTCGGCCTCACCGCTCGGGCTGAGCGCGATCTCGTACGCGGTGATGCCGTCCTCCTCGTCCACGTCCTCCAGACCGACCAGGCAGCCCGGCGTGACCAGGCCGCCCTCCTGTACCGAAGGGTCGATCTCCGCCTGGTCGACCACGGCACGGAGGAAGTCCTTGCGGTCCTTCAACAGCTTCTCGCGCTTCTCCCTGGACCCTTGCTGGGCGTGCCAGGAGGAGCTGTCCACCGCGACGACCTCCGGCGGCGGCTTCTCCAGCTCGTCCCGGATCCTGTCCAGCTCCTGCTGGACCCGGCGATAGGCCGCCAGGGAGATCCCGTGGACCTTGATCCGCCGGTCCCGGCTCACGGCCGGAGCCACGGGAACGGACGGGGCGGCCTTCCCGTTCGCGTGCGGCGTGCTCCGCGGCTGCGGCGGGACCGCATCCACCGTGCTCACGCCCGCCTCGGCATCCGGAGGCGTGGGGCGCAGGAGTTCTATGGCGGCCCCCCGCCTGAAACCCTCGGCCGACCGGCCGTCGTGGTAGCGGATGAGTGCCGTCTGGCGACCGCCGACCAGCACGGGAATGTCCGTCCTCGCGATGCTGGCCATGACGGCGGCCTGCACCTCGTGCTGGGTCAGGCTGACCAGGACCTTGCGCTCCCGTGTCACCTCGACGGTGTCCTCGCCCGTGGGATCCGGATTCCCGATGAAGCGGGCCTTGCCGTCCGGCTCCTCCGTGTTCGGGACGGAGCGGCGCATGCTGAGCGCGTGCTGAGCGGTGTTGACGTCGGAACGCCGCAGCCAGGCCGCCGTCCTGAATCCATCGGCATCCAGCGTCCAGGCGGCGGGGGCGACTGGGGCGACGGGCACTGCCGGGGACGGTGTCGCACGGCGGGCTTCCGGCTCCCTGCGCGGGACGGACGTGGCGGACGAGGTGGACGAGGTGGACGAGGTGGACGAGGCAGGCTGGACGGACGGTGCAGGCCGGGCGGACGGTGCAGGGACGACCGCCTCCGCCGCCCCTCGCGCGTCGGACCGGGCTGCAGGCTCGATGCCGAGCCGGTCCAGCTCCGCCCACAGCGGCTCGAGCGCCTTCTCCGGGTCGAGGAAGAAGCGACTGCCTCGGATCCGTACGAACGTCCAGCCCACCCGCTCCAGTTCGCGCTGGCGCGCCGCGTCCGCGTCCGCGTTCTCCTCGGTGTGGAAGGCGTCGCCGTCGCATTCCACCGCCAGCCGGCGCGTGCCGCCCTCCACCACCAGGTCGATGCGGTAGCGACCGGCCGGGTACTGCGGGCGGACCCGGTATCCCCTGGCCCGCAGGGCAAGGAAAACGCGCTGTTCGAAGAGGCTGTCGAACGCCGCGTGCGGTTCGTCGGGCGAGACCTCTCCCAGGCCCGTTCCGTCCTGGGCCTCGGCCGGCCGCGAGAACCAGTCCAGATAGGAACGCCGCAGATCGGATTCGCCCAGCTCGGAGAGACCGAAGCTGTGGAAGAACCACACCTGGTCACGGGCCCGGGAGGCCGCCACGTTGATGTGCTGCTGATTCAGGGTGCTGCTGAACGGGCCGATGCGGCGCGGACCGTCGGGGCCGGTCAGCGACGTGACCGCACTGATGAAGACGATGTCACGCTCGTCGCCCTGGAACTCCTCGGCATTGCCGACGCGCAGCCGCCGCCGCTGCCGCTCGTCCAGCGGGAGGTCGCTGAGCAGATCCTCGATCAGGAATTTCTGTGCGGCCCCGAGCAGCGTGATGACACCCATCGTGCGCCCCGCGTACGCGGGATCCCCGACACACCGGAACACGGCCTCGACCAGCCGCTCCGCTTCCGCCCGGTTGACCTGCTTCTGGCCGCTGCCCTCCACGTACCCGTCGGTCACGTGCACGGCTCGCAGCGGTACCAGCCGGTCGGCACCGTACTGACGCAGCGGCTGCAGTCGGCCGCCGTAGCAGAGCTCGTTGGAGAAACCGATGATCTCCGGCATGCAGCGGAAGTGCTCGCGCAGCATCAGGCGGCCTCGGCCTCCGGCGAGTCCGGAGGCTATGTCGAAGAAGCTGGCGGTCGGTGTGAAGAGGTTCCGGCGGAAGTCCGGCAGCCCGCTGAGCAGCCTGCTCTGGAGCAGAAACAGCTCCTCGTGGTCGATGCCGACGTTGGCAGGGCTGACCTGCTTGTCGTCACCCACCACGATGATCTTCGCGCCGAGCCAGGCGAGCAACAGGGCCTCCGGCCCCGACTGGCTCGCCTCGTCGATGATGACGACGTCGAAGCGCCCGGCCCGATCCATGGGGACGGTGTCGGTCACCTGGTGAAGCGGCATGATCCACGCGGGTACCGCCGACTGGCTGGCCTGCAGGCTCTCGCGGGCCTGCCGCCGGTAGCGCGGAGCGTACTTGCCGGTGCCTTTGCCCAGTCTCTTGACGCTCTGCTGGTAGGAGGTCAGTGCGACCGCCTGATCGTCGGTCAGCCTGGACAGGCAGCTGTACCAGGCCTTGTCCGCGGCGAGCCGCTCGAGGCTGATGCGTATGTCGGCATCGGCCTGCGCGAGCCGGGCGAGTTCCTGCTCCTCGGCCGCCGGGTCGGTGAGTTCGCGCATCCGCGCGTCCCACGCCGACCAGGCCCAGGCCGCCTCGTAGTCGGGCAGCCTGCTGTCCCACTCGACGGACTCCGCCTCGGCCTCGATCTGGTCGGCGAGCTCCGGCAGCAGTTCCGCAACGGCCGAGTAGGCGTCGTCGCAGGCACGCTTGCGCTCCAGGGCCTCGCGCAGGTCCTCGACCTCGGCCATCGCCTCGGCGTATGCCCTGGGGTCGCGCTCCTCGGCGGCCGCGCGGGCCCGGTCCAGCGCAGCCGCCGCCCCCCTGGCGTGCGCCGCATCCCGCAAGGCGGCCAAGGTGCCGGAGAGTCTTTCACGCGGGGCTCGCGCCGCGCGCCGGGTCGCGTGCGCCCTCAACAGGCTCCTGACCGTCTCGAGGAGCGTGGAGTCCTGCCAGGCGGTCCCCGCGAGTCCGGGCGCCGCGGCAGCGGCCCCGATGACGTCGCTGCGGCGATCGGCGAGATCACACAGCCGGGTCAGGACGGCCACGTTCTGCCGGAGCCTTGTGAGGCGTCGGGCATGCGGCTGCCACGCGGATTCGGGTACACCGCCTTCCTCTTCGGTGTCCTGCAAGTTGCGCTCCAGACGGATCCGGTGCAGCACGATCTCAGCTGCACCGGCCGTCTGCAGGGGCTGACCGTCGAGCCTCGCCGTCTCGGGAAAATCACCCACAGCCTTGCGGAGCCTGGTCTTCAGGCCCAGGGGACCCCGGAGTTTCTCACCTGCGGCAAGGGAGTCCCGCAGGACCGTGGCCAGCCCGAGCGCCTCGGGCACGTGGTAGTTCTCCAGCCCGCTCACGAGGGCGGACCCCAGTGCGGAAGACGAGGCCTGCGCCTCGTCCGACAGGGCGGACTCGCGCGCCAACCGGTCCCGCAGGTGCAGGTCCCGGCCCGCCAGCGCCTCCTCGCGCAGGGCGGCGAGCCAGGCTGTCGGCTCATCCGCCGTGGTGGCCGCCACGGTCGCAAAGGCGTCCAGGGCGGCTGCGAGCCGATCCTGTGCATCCGCGGACAGCCCCGAGACGGCAGCGTCCAGGCGGGAGGACAGCGGGTCCTCACGCAGGAGGCTCAGATCGGCCTCGGCGGCCTTCACCGCCGCGACAGCGGCCGCGAAGTCCGCTGCCGAGAGCAGCACCGCTCGTTCGGGCAGCTTGGCCGTCGTGGACGCGGCAAGACTGCGGTGACGGGTGGTGAACGCGAGCGACGCCCGGCGCAGTTCCACCAGCAGCGCCCCGTCGACGAGCGGTTCGCCGCCGGGGACCGCTCCGATCCACTCGAAGCGCGAGCGCTCTTCGTTGAGCCGCTGCGCGATACGCGCCAGGGTCCCCTGGTAGTCGCCGATGTCCGGACCGTGCAGGTACGTCTCCTGCTCCCGCAGGGCCCGGAGGTTCTTCAGCGCCACCGCCTGCGTTGCGCGTGCGGATCGCAGCTTCGTCTCGTGGTTCTGGATGGCACGCCTGTAGGTGTGCCCGGAGAACTCGCCCTGTCGGTGCAGGATGGCTCGGATCGACTGTTCGAGCTCCTGCTGGGCGGTGAGGTCATCCGTGCGGCTGACGCACAGTTCCCGGATGGAATCCGGCAGCTTGTCCTTGAGCACCTTCAAGGCCCTGGCGGTGTGGCTGGTGATCAGGACGCGCTGGCCGTGGGCGAGCAGGTCGGTGACGAGGTTGGCGATGGTGTGGGTCTTGCCCGTGCCCGGGGGCCCTTGCACGACCACCAGGTCCCTGTCACGGAGCCGTTCGGCGATCGTCCGCTGTTCGTCGTTGGACGGCAGGGCGAAGTAGAGCTCCTGCGGCACGGAGCCGGCGGTCGGCCGGCCCGGTTCCCCGCCCTGCTCCCCCTCGAAGGGGGCCGAGGCTCCGGCGCCGGCGATGGCGCGCAGCAGCCCGGTGGGTTCCGCCCCCTGCTCGATGCGGTTCGCCACACCCTGGAGTGCTTCGAGCATGCTGCGACGGGTGCGTTCACGGAGGATGAGCGCCGGGGCGAAAGTGACCTCGGGCACCCTCCTGCCGGCGGCCGCGCTGTGGTGAACGGCGCTGCTCTCGTACCGCCCCGCCTCGTGAGCGGCGATCACCCAGGTGCTGAGCGCCTGGTGCACGGTGCCCAGCTGGTCCGGATCGGTGGTGTCCGCCGCCTCCAAGTCCTGGCGGATGCTTTCCCGGGTCTGGGCGCGTGCCTTCTGCTCGCCGTCGAGCATGGACTCTTCGAGAGTGGGGGTGCCGTGCTCGGGGTCGGGGCCGACCGAAATGGTGCCGGTGTCCGGATCGAGGGCGACCACCGCGCGGCAGGTGATCAGATGGCGCCGCACGGACTCGCCACCGGACGTCCAGGTCAGATAGCCGAGCCCGACGACGAGTTCGTAGCTCTCACCGAGGTCGGTGACGTCCTCGTGGATGCGGTAGAGCCTGTCGTACACCCTCGCCGCCGGCTTCACGACGCGGTCGCGTTCTGCCCAGCGCCGCCAGCGGGACGCCCAGGCCCGATGGTCGGCCAGCAGCTCGTCCCGCCGGTGGAAGGCGTCGAGGAGGACAGTGGTGTGGTCGGACTGCGTGTCCCCGCCGACGGGAACCGTCGATGTGCGGAGTTCCGCCTGCTCGCGCAGTTCGGGAGCGGAGGTCCGGTCCGAGTCCCTTGCCTCGGCCGGGTCCAGCCACGGCGCGAGGAGTGCCGACGGGGCCGGCGCATCGGGTCGCACCGGGCGCGCCGCGGACAGCCACAAGGGTCCGTCTCCCTGCACCGGTTCGTCGAGGAACGAGGCGAACTGTCCCGGGAGGTCGCTGAACCAGAGGAGATGCCGTGCGCCGTCGTGGTTGCGGACCGGCTTGGTCCGGCTCTCGCCCACCTCCGCGAGATAGCGGAATATCTGCCGGACACGGACCATGTCTTCAGGGACAGCGGCGGGGACGGACACTGGTACCTCGCTGTTCGGACAGCCGATGTGAAGAGAGTGTGCGAATCCTACGCGGCTGTCGTGACAGTGGCTCAGGTGTCCCCGCCCTTGGGACGTACGGGCTGCCGGCGCGGCCGCCGACCGCCCGGGACCCCCGCGAGGGACTCGCGGGACCGGCGGAAGCGTGCGGGGGTGGGGCAGCTGGCCGCCCCACCCCCGCCCGGCCCGCGGCAGGCGCTACGCCTCGCGCGAACCCTCGTACATCTCCTCGATCAGGTGCTTGAACTCACGCTCGACCACCGGTCGCTTCAGCTTCAGGCTGGGCGTCAGGTCTCCGTGTTCGACGTCGAGGTCACGCGGCAGCAGCCGGAACTTCTTGATCGTCTGCCAGCGCTGGAGGCCCTCGTTCAGGGTCTGTACGTACGTCTCGATCAGGCGCTCGGTCTCCGGTGCGGCCAGGACCTGTCCGTACGTCTTGCCCTCGAGCCCGTGGTCGGCCGCCCAGGTGAGGATCGACGGCTCGTCGAGGGCGATCAGGGCCGAGCAGAAGTTCCGGTCGGCGCCGTGCACGACGATGGTCGACACGTACGGGCAGATCGCCTTGAACTGGCCCTCGATCTCCGCCGGGGCGACGTACTTGCCGCCCGAGGTCTTGATCAGGTCCTTCTTGCGGTCGGTGATGCGCAGGTAGCCGTCCGCCGACAGCTCGCCGATGTCGCCCGTGTGCAGCCAGCCGTCGGACTCCAGGACCTCGGCGGTCTTTTCCGGCTGCTGGTGGTAGCCCTGCATGATGCCGGGGCCGCGCAGGAGGACCTCGCCGTCGTCGGCGATGCGGACCTCGGTGCCGGGGAGCGGCTTGCCGACGGTGCCGGTGCGGTAGGCCTCGCCCGGGTTGACGAAGGAGGCCGCGCTGGACTCCGTCAGGCCGTAGCCCTCCAGGATGTGGATGCCCGCGCCGGAGAAGAAGTAGCCGATCTCGGGCGCCAGCGCGGAGGCGCCGGAGACGGCGGCGCGCAGGTTGCCGCCGAAGGCCTCGCGGAGCTTGGAGTAGACGAGGGCGTCGGCGATCTTGTGCTTGGTGGTGAGGCCGAAGGGGGCGCTCGCCTGACCGGTGCGGCGGAAGTTGTCCTGGGTGACCTTGGCGTACTCGCGGGCGACGCCGACCGACCACTGGAAGATCTTGTACTTGGCGCCGCCGGCGGCGCGGGCCTTGGCGGCCACGCCGTTGTAGACCTTCTCGAAGATGCGCGGAACGGCGGCCATGTACGTGGGCTGCACGATCGGCAGGTTGTCGATGATCTTGTCGATCCGGCCGTCGACGGCGGTCACGTGCCCGGCCTCGATCTGCCCGGAGGTCAGCACCTTGCCGAAGACGTGCGCCAGCGGCAGCCACAGGTACTGGACGTCCTCCCGGCCGATCAGGCCGGTGGCGACCATGGCCTTGGCCATGTACGACCAGTTGTCGTGCGGCAGCCGCACGCCCTTGGGGCGGCCGGTGGTGCCGGAGGTGTAGATGAGGGTGGCGAGCTGGTCGGAGGTGATGGCCGAGACCCGCTCCTTGACCGCCTCGGGGTGCTTGACGAGGTACTCCTTGCCGCGCGCCTCCAGCTCGGCGAGCGAGAGCACCCAGCCCTCGGGGTCGCCGTCGGCGGCGACCGCGTCCGCGGCGTCCAGGACCACGACGTGCGCCAGCTTCGGCAGGTCGGCGCGGCGCTCGCGCGCCTTCGCCAGCTGCTTGGCGTCCTCGGCGATGAGCACCCGGCTCTCGGAGTCCGCCAGGATGAAGGCCGACTCGTCGGCGTTGGTGCTGGGGTAGACGGTGGTGACCGCGCCGCCCGCGCACATCACGCCGAGGTCGGAGAGGATCCACTCGACCCGGGTGTTGGAGGCGAGCGCGACGCGCTCCTCCGTCTGCAGGCCGAGGGCGATCAGCCCGGCGGCGATGGCGAAGACCCGCTCGGCCGCCTGGCCCCAGCTGAGGGACTTCCAGTCGTCGGCGCCCTGGCCGCCGGCCGCGG
This sequence comes from Streptomyces sp. NBC_00207, assembly GCF_045160965.1. Taxonomy (NCBI): domain Bacteria; kingdom Bacillati; phylum Actinomycetota; class Actinomycetes; order Kitasatosporales; family Streptomycetaceae; genus Streptomyces; species Streptomyces sp. NBC_00207. The sequence goes on from NZ_CP130715.1 coordinate 3,557,711, forward strand.
GCACCGGGAACCGGTAGGCCTCCGCGTTCGGCGTCGCTGCGACGCGATCAAGGAAGAGCACCGCCACGGTGGGCGGGCGGTTCTCGAGATAGGCCTGTGTGTCGCTCACGACATCCTCCGGACCGATCCACGCGGTAGTGCGTGGGCGTGGGGCGCTTGGGGGCGCTGGGGACTGGCGGGTTTGAGACGTACCAGCTTGTGACTGGCGAGTAACCATCGAGCAGTGATCAGACTAAAGCCCGTCCGGCGCCTGCGTAAGAGCTCGCGAGCGGCCGGTTCATAACGAAACAGGCCCCCACGCCGGTGCGTGGGGGCCTGGTTCCGTCGAGTGGCGGGGCGGCGCTACTTCTTCTTGCCGCCGGACTCGTCGCTGGACAGGACGGCGATGAAGGCCTCCTGCGGGACCTCCACGGAGCCGACCATCTTCATCCGCTTCTTGCCTTCCTTCTGCTTCTCCAGCAGCTTCCGCTTACGGGAGATGTCACCGCCGTAGCACTTGGCGAGGACGTCCTTGCGGATGGCGCGGATGGTCTCGCGGGCGATGACGCGGGAGCCGATCGCGGCCTGGATCGGCACCTCGAAGGCCTGCCGCGGGATGAGCTCGCGCAGCTTGGCGACCAGGCGCACGCCGTAGGCGTAGGCCGCGTCCTTGTGCGTGACGGCGGAGAAGGCGTCGACCTTGTCGCCGTGCAGCAGGATGTCGACCTTGACCAGGCTGCCGGACTGCTCGCCCGTGGGTTCGTAGTCGAGGGAGGCGTAGCCGCGCGTCTTGGACTTCAGCTGGTCGAAGAAGTCGAAGACGATCTCCGCGAGCGGGAGGGTGTAGCGGATCTCGACCCGGTCCTCGGAGAGGTAGTCCATGCCGAGGAGGGTGCCGCGGCGCTGCTGGCACAGCTCCATGATCGCGCCGATGAACTCGGTCGGCGCGAGCACGGTGGCCCGTACGACCGGCTCGAACACGTCCGAGATCTTGCCCTCGGGGAACTCGCTCGGGTTGGTGACGGTGACTTCCTTGCCGTCCTCCATGACCACCCGGTAGACCACGTTGGGCGCGGTGGCGATCAGGTCGAGGCCGAACTCGCGCTCCAGGCGCTCGCGGACCACGTCCAGGTGGAGCAGGCCGAGGAAGCCGACGCGGAAGCCGAAGCCGAGCGCCGCCGAGGTCTCCGGCTCGTAGACGAGCGCGGCGTCGTTCAGCTGCAGCTTGTCCAGGGCTTCGCGCAGGTCCGGATAGTCCGAGCCGTCGAGCGGGTACAGGCCCGAGAAGACCATCGGCCGCGGGTCCTTGTAGCCGCCGAGCGCCTCGGTGGCGCCGTTGTGCAGGCTGGTGATGGTGTCACCGACCTTGGACTGACGGACGTCCTTCACGCCGGTGATGATGTAGCCCACCTCGCCGACGCCGATGCCGTCGGACGGGGTCATCTCCGGCGAGGAGACGCCGATCTCCAGCAGCTCGTGGGTGGCGCCGGTGGACATCATCCGGATCCGCTCGCGCTTGTTCAGCTGCCCGTCGACCACACGCACGTAGGTCACGACACCGCGGTACGAGTCGTAGACCGAGTCGAAGATCATCGCGCGGGCCGGGGCGTCCTTGACGCCGACCGGGGCCGGGACGGTGGCGACGACCTTGTCGAGCAGCGCCTCGACGCCGAGACCGGTCTTCGCCGAGACGCGCAGGACGTCCTCGGGCTGGCAGCCGATCAGGTTCGCCAGTTCCTCGGCGAACTTCTCCGGCTGGGCGGCCGGCAGGTCGATCTTGTTCAGTACGGGAACGATCGCGAGGTCGTTCTCCATCGCCAGGTACAGGTTGGCGAGGGTCTGGGCCTCGATGCCCTGGGCGGCGTCCACCAGGAGGACCGTGCCCTCGCACGCGGCGAGGGAGCGCGAGACCTCGTAGGTGAAGTCGACGTGCCCGGGGGTGTCGATCATGTTGAGGATGTGGGTGTTGCCCTGGCCCTCGCCCGTGGTCGGCGCCCAGGGCAGCCGGACCGCCTGGGACTTGATCGTGATGCCGCGCTCACGCTCGATGTCCATGCGGTCGAGGTACTGGGCGCGCATCTGCCGCTGGTCGACCACACCGGTGATCTGGAGCATCCGGTCGGCAAGCGTCGACTTGCCGTGGTCGATGTGCGCGATGATGCAGAAATTGCGGATCAGAGCCGAGTCGGTACGGCTCGGCTCGGGCACGTGGCTGGGGATCGCGGGCACGCAGTGTCCTGATTCTCGGTCGCAGTCGGAACATCGGAACGAAGTCTGAGTCCTCCCATGGTCCCATGGATGGGGCAGTGCGCTCGGTTTGGGCCGCCAGGAGCGTGCCTGGTAGCCTGGGCAGCTGTGTCTCGTATGCCCTCTCAGCTGTCGAGGCACAATCCGAAGAACAAAACTCTGAACCTGAAAAGGCTCTTTCGTGGCGAACATCAAGTCCCAGATCAAGCGGAACAAGACGAACGAGAAGGCGCGCCTGCGCAACAAGGCCGTCAAGTCCTCGCTCAAGACCGCGATCCGCAAGGCCCGCGAGGCCGTCGTCGCCGGTGACGTCGAGAAGGCCACCGTGGCTTCTCGCGCCGCCGCGCGTGCGCTCGACAAGGCTGTCTCGAAGGGTGTCATCCACAAGAACGCCGCCGCCAACAAGAAGTCGGCGCTGGCGATCAAGGTTGCCTCCCTCCAGGGCTGAGCTCTCGATGTGAATCGCCGGTAAGGACCCAGCGGGCCCTCTCTTCCGCTCCTTCACCGGCACACCGCGCCGCACGCGGCCTGCGTTCGCCACGCGGGTGCGGCGCACCCAATGCAGTGACCGAAGGCCCCGGCCTCCACCCTTCCCCAGGGTGGCGACCGGGGCCTTCGCGTTACCCGCGGACGGCATCGGCACACTGATCACGGCGCGCTCCGCGCAGCAGACCGGCGCGGCGCACGCTGGTCATGGCGCCGTTCCAGGGGCTCACGGGCTGACCTGGCGGGTTCGCCTTCTAGTCCCAGAACTCGCCGTCGTGCGGCAGGGCCGCGAAGTGGCCGGGGTCGTGGGAGAGGAACACCGGGATGCCGGCCCGGGACAGCGCGCGCAGGCGCCCGTGGCTGAGCAGCTTCTCCTGGATGTTCCAGTCGCTGGGCATGGGCACGTTCCGGTCCAGGCCCTCCTGCAGGTGCGCGGCGTCGCCCATGAGGCCGATCCGTCCGTAGTTCTCGAGGTCCAGGACGACTCCCTGGTGACCGGGGGTGTGGCCGGCGGTGTGCAGGAGGGTGAGCGTTCCGTCCTGGAACAGGTCCATGTCACCCCGGAGCTCCAGGAACTCGTAGTCCCGGCTGCCCGCGTAGTCGTTGAACGCGTACCCCCGGGCGGTCCAGCGGTCCGGCCACCAGGCGTGGCGCAGCTCCTCGTGCTGGACCACGTGCACGGCGTGCGGGAAGTAGGTCATCCCTCCGGCGTGGTCGAGGTGCAGGTGGGAGTAGACGACGTACCTCACGTCGGCGATCCGGTAGCCGAGGCGCTCCAGCTGCGCGTCGACGGCGTGCGCCCGGGTGAACCCCTCGGCCCCGTACGCCGCCCGCAGCCCCGGACCCCAGTGGGCCTCGGCGGCCTCGGGGTCCGCCACGCGGTGGTTGATCCCCGTGTCGAAGAGGACCACCCCGTGGGTGGCGTGCTCCATGACGGCCACGGTCGAGGGCACGGTGACCATGCCGCCGGCCCCGTACAGGAGGTCGCCCTTCGGCATGGTGAAGGGCCCGGCGTTCACCATCGTCACCCGCAGTCTGCCGGCCACGGCACCTCCCTCTCGCCCACCGGGACACCGCTTCCGTCCACTGGTGGAGGCGGCCTGACCGGCGATTCCCCGTGTCCAGGCTAACCCTGGCGCGACGGACCCACGCGCCGACGGCCGGCAGGCGGGCCAGCCGCAGCAGCGGGCCGACAGGATCCGAAGGAGACGGCTCAGCGGCGCTGCGGGCGGGCCGCGCGGGCCACCGCCACGACCGCCTTCTCCAGGGCGTACTCGGGGTCGTCGCCACCGCCCTTGACCCCCGCGTCGGCGGCGGCCACGGCGCGCAGCGCGTCCGCGACGCCGTCCGCCGACCAGCCCCGCATCTGCTGGCGGACCCGGTCGATCTTCCACGGCGGCATGCCGAGGTCCCGGGCGAGGTCGCCGGGGCGGGCCCCGCGCGGGGCGGAGGCCAGCTTGCCGATCGCGCGCACCGCCTGGGCCAGCGCGCTGGTGATCAGGACCGGCGCCACCCCGGTGGACAGGGACCAGCGCAGGGCCTCCAGGGCCTCGGCCGCACGTCCCTCGACCGCCCGGTCGGCGACCGTGAAGCTGGAGGCCTCGGCCCGGCCGGTGTAGTAGCGGCCGACCACGGCCTCGTCGATGGTGCCCTCGACGTCCGCGCACAGCTGCGCCGCCGCACTCGCCAGCTCCCGCAGGTCGCTGCCGATCGCGTCGACCAGGGTCTGGCAGGCCTCCGGGGTCGCCGCCCGGCCCAGCGTGCGGAATTCTCCCCGCACGAACGCGAGCCGGTCGGCGGCCTTCGTCATCTTCGGGCAGGCGATCTCCCGCGCGCCGGCCTTCCGTGCCGCGTCCAGCAGGCCCTTGCCCTTGGCCCCGCCCGCGTGGAGGAGGACGAGGATGATCTCCTCGTAGGGCGCGTCGAGGTAGGCCTTGACCTCCTTGACCGAGTCCGCGGAGAGGTCGTGCGCATTGCGCACGACCAGCACCTTGCGCTCGGAGAAGAGCGAGGGGCTCGTCAGCTCGGCCAGGGTGCCGGGCTGGAGCTGCTCGGAGGCGAGGTCGCGGACGTCCGTGTCGGCATCGGCGGCGCGGGCGGCCGCCACCACCTCCCGCACGGCGCGGTCGAGCAGCAGCTCCTCCTGCCCCACCGCGAGGGTGAGCGGGGCGAGCGGATCGTCGGTGGGGTTCTTCCTGGTGGCCATCGCCTCCAGCATCCCATGCCGCACTGACAACCCCCCGCGCCCCGGCCCCCCTCACCGGATACTCGAGAATGGTCGCGTGAACGTGCGACATGTACTCGTCCTGCCCGACCGCGACGCCGCCGAGGAGGTGGCGCAGGAGGCCGTGGACCGCTTCGGCCTCCCGGAGGAACCGCAGTTGGTCCGCGACGCGCTGGCCGGCGAGGACGACGCCGAGGACGCCCAGTGGCTGGTGGTCGTCGAGGACCCGCAGGAACGGCTCGACGCCACCTCGCTGGACGGCCTCGCCGCCGAGTACGAAGGCTGGCTGGAAGCCCCGTAGGGGAGCGTCCGGGATCAGGCCTTGTGCACGATCTGGACGTCCAGCGTCACGTCCACGCTCGTACCGATCGCCGCGATCCCGTGCGCCAGCACCGACTGCCAGTTCAGGGTGAAGTCCTCGCGGTTCAGTTCGGCGCTGGCCCGGCAGGCGGCCCGCGGCTCGCCCTCCAGGCCGGTGCCGAGACCCAGGTACTGCGTGTCCAGGGTGACGGAACGGCTGACCCCGTGGAGGGTCAGGGCGCCGGCCACCGCCCAGCGGCTGCCACTGCGGTGGATGAACCGCTCGCTGTAGAACTCCACCGTGGGGTACCGGATCGCGTCCAGGAAGTCCCCCGACCGCAGGTGGTCGTCGCGCAGCCGCACCCCGGTGTCGATGCTCGCCGCATCGATGATCACGTGCATGGAGGAGTCCTCCATGCGCTCGGCGATCCGTACCGCTCCGGCGAACGTGTTGAACCGGCCGCGGATCCGCGCCATCCCTATGTGCCGGGCCGTGAAGGCGATGGAGGAGTGCGTCGGGTCGAGCTCCCAGTGACCGAGCTGCGGCAGCAGCGGCGGCTCCACCGCGTCGAGGATGATCTCCCCCGTGCCCGGTTGCGCCGGGTCCCCCACGAGCGTCGCCCCGTGGAACGGCGTGTACCCCTCGGCGGTGACGGAGAGCCGGTACTCGCCCTCCGGCACGGCCGCCGTGAAACCGCCGTACGGGTCCGTCTCCCCGCTGACGATCCGGCGCCCGATCGGGTCGGTCACCTCGAACGCGGCCTGCCGGATCGGCTGGTGGACCGTGTCGAGAACCCGGCAGCTGAGCAGGCGCGCCGTCGGCGGCAGCGTCAGTGTCGCGGATGTGTGCGGGCTGGAACTTCCGGCTGTCTCCATCCCCCGTCGGCGACCGAACATGGCTGATGCACCCCCGTGCTGTGTGGACTTGGACCGTTCTGGCGAAGACGCATTCGATCATGCTGTCGGGTTGTGGGCAAACAGAGCGGTCACGCCCGGTATGCCCACGCCGGATCCGGCGCCGGGTGGCCGGAAACGCACGCATCCGAACGCCGGTTCCACTGACGGCGATCGAGCCGTCGGTGTCGGTGCGCAGCACTGTCGCCCCGACCGCCCGCAGGCGTGTGAGCGTACCGGGCGCGGGGTGCCCGTAACGGTTTTTTGTGCCGACGGGAACAATCGCGAGGCGCGGCCGGACCCGGGCGGTCAGCTCGGGATCCTGGTGCGCGGAGCCGTGGTGGGCGACCTTGAGGACGTCCACCGGACCCAACTGCGGATGCTCCCTCAGAAGCGCCTGCTGCGCGGGTGGTTCGAGGTCGCCGAGCAGGAGCAGGGTCAGACCCGCGGCGCGTACCAGCAGGGCGACGCTCGCGTCGTTGGGCCCCTCGGGCGGCGGCCCGGCCGCCGGCGGCCAGAGCACCTGCCACTCCAGCGGGCCGGCCCGGCGGCGCTCCCCCTGGACCGCCCGCACCACGGGCACGCCCGCGGCCGCGGCCGTCCGGCGGACGAACTCGGCCTGCGCCGAGGGCTCTTCCAGCGTGGTGGCCTGAATCACACCGACGGACCGCCCCCGCAGCACCCCGGACAGCCCTCCGATGTGGTCGGCGTGAAAGTGCGTCAGCAGCAGCATCGGCACCCGGTGCACACCCAGCGCACGCAGGCAGCGGTCCACCGGGCCGGGCTCCGGTCCGGCATCCACCACCAGGGCCTCTCCCGGGCCGACCGCGAGGACGGCGGCGTCCCCCTGCCCCACGGCGCACTGGACGTAGCTCCAGTCGGGCGGAGGCCAGCCGGTGAGCGTACGGGTGAGCTGCGGCGGCCGCAGCACGGCCAGGAGCAGCAGCACCGCCAGCGCGGAGCAGAGCCATCGCCGCCGCGGCCCGATCCTGCTTCCCGCGGCCACGACGGCCACGGTGGCCGCGGCCAGCAGCAGGCCGCCGGTGAGCCCGCCCGGCCAGGCCAGCTCCGCCCCCGGCACCCGCGCCCCGGTCCGGGCCACGGCCGCGATCCACCCGGCCGGCACGCCCGCGCACCAGGCGAGCACCTGCGCGGCGGGCATCCACAGCGGGGCCGCGGCGAGCGCGGCGAAGCCGAGGACCGTCGCCGGGCCCGCCGCGAGCTCGGCCAGCAGGTTGCACGGCACCGCCACCAGGCTGACCCGGGCCGTGAGCACGGCCACCACCGGCGCGCACACCGCCTGGGCGGCCCCCGCGGCTCCGAGCGCGTCGGCGAGCCGGGGGCCCATCCCGCGCCGCCGCAGGGCTTCGCTCCACCGGGGAGCGAGGGTGAGCAGCGCCCCGGTGGCCAGCACGGAGAGCAGGAAGCCGTGACTGCGGGCCAGCCACGGGTCGTAGAGCACCAGCAGCAGTACGGCCGCGCCCAGGGCCGGGATCAGGGACCTGCGCCGCCCGGTGGCGATGGCCAGCAGGGTGACCGCCCCGCAGGCCGCGGCGCGCAGCACGCTGGGCTCCGGCCGGCACACCACCACGAACCCCAGTGTCAGGGCCGCCCCGCACAGGGAGGTCACCCGCAGCGAGAGCCCGAGCCGGGGCGCCAGCCCGCGCCGCTCGGCCTGCTGCGCGCGGGCCGGGGGCCCGATGAGCAGGAACAGCACCACGGTCAGGTTGGACCCGGAGACGGCCAGCAGGTGCAGCAGGTCGGTGGCCCGGAAGGCCTCGTGCAGATCGGGCGGCACCCTGGACGTGTCCCCGACGACCAGCCCGGGCAGCAGGGCCCGGGCGTCCGGTGCGAGCCCCTCGGTGGCCTCGCGCAGCCCGGCCCGCAACCGCCCCGCGAGCCGCTGCGCGGTGTCCGGACCGCCGGTCACCCGGGGCGGGGTGTCAGCGGCCGGGCGGAGCAGTGCCACGGCCCGCTCTCCGTCCCGGGCCGGGGCCAGCCGGGCGACCACCGCCACCCGGGTCGACGGCTGCAGCCGGGCCCATGCCGCATGCCCGGCCAGCACCCGCACCGGGGTCTCGACCCGGGTGCTCGTCCCGCCGGCCCCGGTCACCCGGGTCACCACCGCGTCCAGCACCACCACCGGCGGCCCGCTGCCACCGCGGGCGGTCCTCGGGTCGGAGCCGACGGTGAGCTCGGCGAGGACGCGGGCATGCTCCCGCGCGAGCCCTGCGACCGGACCGGCCCGCGCCTCGGCCCGCTGGAGCCCCGCCACCCCTGCCCCAGCCGCCGCACAGAGCAGGGCCGCCGCCACGGCCGGGGCGACCTTCCACAACGGGCCCGGGCGCCGGCACCCGGCCAGGATCAGCAGACCCGCGCAGACCACCCCCAGCCCCACCCCGAGGGCGGTCGGGCCGGCGGGCGCATCCAGGGCGAGGGCGGCCGCCGCCCAGGCGGCCACGGCCGGCACCGCCAGGCGCAGATCCACCGGGCCCGACGGCCCTTCGGAGCGGTTCACGGCCGCACCCGCGTACGCAGGTCGGCGAAGCGCCGCTCGCCGATGCCGTCGACCTGGCGGAGCTCCTCCACGGACCGGAAGCCGCCGCGGGCGGTGCGGAAGTCGACGATGTGCTGGGCCAGGACGGGCCCGACCCCCGGCAGACCGTCCAGCTGCGCGACCGTGGCCGAACCCAGACTGAGCGGTCCCGCTCCCGGCCCCGGCCCCGAACCCGGACCGGCGGCGGACCCGCCCGGTGCAGGCTGCGCCGGGGCGCCCACCAGCACCTGCTCGCCGTCCACGAGCACCCGGGCCCGGTTCAATCCGGTGGTGTCGGTGCCCGGGCGCACTCCCCCGGCGGCGGCCAGCGCGTCCTCCACCCGCGAACCGGCGGGCAGCCGGCGCACCCCGGGATCCCGGACCTTCCCACTGACGTCGACGACGATCCGCGCGCCACCGCCGGCTCCCCCACCCGCGGCCGGCGCGGCAGCCGGTGCCGTGGCCGCCGCCGGGACCGCGCCCGGGGCGACGAGCGCGGGGACGCTCACCGGCCGCGGCCGGGCCGACCAGTACTGCTGCCCGGCGAAGCCGACGGCGGCGGCCAGCACCACGGCGACGGCGGCGACCGTGCGCGGCTCCACCCCGCACCGGGCCTGCAGCCACAGCGGCAGCCGCTCCCGCACGGCCAGCCTCCGCGCGGCCGCGGAGGGCAGCCCGGCCGCCTCGAGCCCCGCCGGACCAGGGTCGGCCGGACCAGGGTCGGCTGCCTCGTCGGGCAGGGTCCCGGGATCCGCCCCGGCCGGCGGCGGTGCCTGCGGCAGACCGCTGCCACCGAGCAGGGCTTCGGCCCGTCGGCGCACCGCGCCGGGCTCGGCATGGGGAACCCGGTGACCCGGGCGCCCGCCCAGGCCACGGCGGTGGCGGAGACGACCTCCCGGGAAACGACCGTCCGAGAGACGACTGCCGGAGAGACGACTGCCGGAGAGACGGCCGTCGGAGAGGCGGCCGTCGGAAAGACGACTGTCCGAAGGACGGGAGCGGCCCGGACCACTGCCGGCGCCGCCCGACGGATGTGAAGTACGCGTTCGAAGAGTCATGCCACGACGGTAGGGGCCCGTCCCGACCCCCGTTCGGAGCCTTCAATTCCGGTGGATGGCCAGCCCGTTGTGGACAACCGGGCCACCCGTTCCGGTGATCAGCGAGGGGAGACGACCGCCGCCAGCAGCCCCGGCCCGGTGTGCGCGCCGATCACCGCACCGACCTCGCTGACGTGCAGCTCGACCAGGCCGGGGATGCGCTCGCGGAGCCGCTGGGCGAGCTTCTCGGCCCGCTCCGGTGCCGCCAGGTGGTGCACGGCCACGTCGACGGCCGCGGACCCGGCCCGCTCGACGGCCAGCTCCTCAAGGCGGGCGATGGCCTTGGAGGCCGTGCGCACCTTCTCCAGCGGCTCGATCCGCCCGCCCTCCAGCGTCAGCAGGGGCTTCACCGCCAGCGCCGAGCCGAAGAGTGCCTGCGCGGCCCCGATCCGGCCGCCACGGCGCAGGTAGTCGAGGGTGTCGACGTAGAAGTACGCGGACATGTCCGCCGCCCGCTTCTCGGCGGCCGCCACGGCTTCGTCCACGGAACCGCCCGCCTCGGCCACCTCGGCGGCGGCCAGCGCACAGAAGCCCAGGGCCATCGCGATCATGCCGGTGTCCACGACGCGCACCGGCACGGGTGCGGTCTTCGCGGCGAGCACGGCGGCGTCGTACGTGCCGGACAGCTCGGCGGACAGGTGGAGGCTGACGATGCCGGTCGCCCCGGCGTCCGCGGCCGCCCGGTAGGCCCGGACGAACTCCTCCGGGCTGGGCCGCGAGGTGGTCACCGACCGGCGCTTCTGCAGGGCCACGGCCAGGCTGCGCGCCGAGATCTCGGTGCCCTCCTCGAGCGCCTCGCCGCCGAGGACCACGGTCAGCGGTACGGAGGTGATTCCGTGCCGCGCCATGGCCGGTGGGGGCAGGTAGGCCGTGGAATCGGTGACGATGGCGACATGGCGGGACATGAGGCGGAGGTTACCGCCAGTGGGGGTGTGACGGCAGCCTGGGCCCCCTGCCGGGGCCTGCGGACGGCTGTGCGGGGCTCACCCCGCCCGGCCCGGCGGGGCTCGAAGGACTGCCGATCAGGTCGTGCTTTCCGGACGGCGTGTCTTCTGCCAGGGGTATTCGGGCGCCGGAGCGGCAGGATTGAGCGCCGCTTTCCGAGGCTGCTCACGCTGTTGTGCCCGCTGAGGGCCCTGTGGCTGCTGCGAGCCCTGCGCCTGCTGCGTCGCGTCCCACTCCGCGGCCGCCGCCGCCAGGTGGTCCACGGACTCCCGTGACCAGTCCCGCAGCGCGCCGGACTCCATCTCGATCTGGGCCGACAGGGCGGACAGGTCGTCCTCCGCGAATCGGCTGGCACGGTCCCGCGCGGCCCAGCGCAGCGAGTCCGCGGCCTGTGTGATCTTGGCCGTCCGCTCCCGCAGGTCTGGCATGCGCTCCGCGATCCGCGTGCGGTCCGGATCCTGCTCCAGCCGCTTCAGCTCGTCGTCCAGCTCGTGCCCGTGCGCGCTCAGCCGCTCGAACAGAGCGATCGACTCCCGCAGCGAGGCGTCGAGCCGGACCCCTTCGTGCAGTGCCTGCTGCGTGGACCGCATCGACGTCCGCAGGTCCAGACGCAGCTGCGCGAGCGCCCCTGTGACCCCGACCTGGCCGAAGCTCTTGGCCCGCAGGGTGGTGTCCTCCACCGTCCGTCGCGCCTGGGTGATCGTCCGGTCCACTCCGCGCTTGGTCGCCTGCACCACCTTGACGGTCGCGTACGCCCCCAAGCCCAGGAAGGCGAAAAGCACCATCAGCGCGAAGATGATCAACGCGGCCTCCATGAGTGTCCCTTCCCCAGTCCCCGCCGGCTTACTGCCGTCCCCTCCACCGTAAACGCCACGGGCAGGCTGGGGGTTCCATTCGAACCCCCAACCTGCCCGTACGGGATCTCCCCCATGCGGGGGCGGCGCATCCGACCGCGGTCAGATGACGATGTTCACCAGCTTCGGCGCACGCACGATCACCTTGCGGATCTCCGCGCCGCCCAGCGCCGCCACGACGCCCTCGTCGGTGACGGCCAGCTGCTCCAGCTCCGCCTCCGAGATCGCCGGCGACACCTCCAGCCGCGCCTTGACCTTGCCCTTGACCTGCACCACGCACGTCACGGTCTCGTCCACGACGTACGCCGGGTCCGCGACCGGGAAGTCCTGGTGGACCACCGATTCGCCGTGGCCCAGACGGCTCCACAGCTCCTCGGCGATGTGCGGGGCCAGCGGGGCGATCAGCAGCACCAGCCGCTCGGCGACCGAGCGCTCCAGCGGGCGGCCCGCCTTAGTCAGGGCGTTGTTCAGCTCGGTGATCTTCGCGATGGCGGTGTTGAAGCGCAGGCCGGTCATGTCCGCGCCGGCCCCGTCGATCGCCTTGTGCAGCGCGCGCAGGGTGTCCTCGGCCGGCTCCCCGTCCACGACGGTGACCCGGCCGGTCTCCTCGTCGACGATGTTGCGCCACAGGCGCTGCAGCAGGCGGTACTGGCCGACCACGGCACGGGTGTCCCACGGACGCGAGACGTCCAGCGGGCCCATCGCCATCTCGTACAGGCGCAGGGTGTCGGCGCCGTACTCCTCGCAGATCTCGTCGGGCGTGACGGCGTTCTTCAGGGACTTGCCCATCTTGCCGTGCTCACGCTTGACGGGCTGGCCCTGGTAGAAGTAGCCGCCGTCGCGCTCCTCGACCTCGGCCGCCGGGACGTAGACGCCGCGCGCGTCGGTGTACGCGTACGCCTGGATCATGCCCTGGTTGAACAGCTTGTGGAACGGCTCCGCAGAGGAGACGTGACCCAGGTCGAACAGCACCTTGGACCAGAAGCGGGCGTACAGCAGGTGCAGCACGGCGTGCTCGGCGCCGCCCACGTACAGGTCGACACCGCCGTGCGGCGCGCCTTCGCGGGGGCCCATCCAGTACTGCTCGATCTCCGGGTCCACCAGCGCCGACGCGTTGTTCGGGTCCAGGTAGCGCAGCTCGTACCAGCAGGAACCGGCCCAGTTCGGCATGGTGTTGGTCTCGCGCCGGAAGGAGCGGGCGCCACGGCCGTCGCCCAGGTCCAGCTCGACGTTGACCCATTCCTCGTTGCGCGACAGCGGGGTCTCCGGCTTGGAGGCCGCGTCGTCGGGCTCGAAGGTGCGCGGCGAGTAGTCCTCGACCTCCGGCAGCTCCAGCGGCAGCATCGACTCGGGCAGCGGGTGCGCGACGCCGTCCTCGTCGTAGACGATCGGGAAGGGCTCGCCCCAGTAGCGCTGACGGCTGAACAGCCAGTCGCGCAGGCGGAAGTTGACGGTCCCTTCGCCGATGCCCCGCTCGGCCAGCCAGTCGGTGATCGCGGCCTTCGCCTCGACGACGCCCAGGCCGTCCAGGGAGATGCCCTCGCCCGTCGAGTTGACCAGCGTGGCGTCGTAGGAGACGAAGGCGTCGTCCCACTCGGCCGGGTCGATGTCGCGGCCGTCGGTCGGCTCGACCACGCAGCGGACGGGCAGCTCGAAGGCGCGCGCGAACTCGAAGTCGCGGGCGTCGTGCGCCGGGACCGCCATGATCGCGCCGGTGCCGTAGCCCATCAGCACGTAGTCGGCGATGAAGACCGGGACCTTCTGGCCGCTGACCGGGTTGACCGCGTACTCGCCGGTGAAGACACCGGTCTTGTCCTTGGCCTCGGCCTGCCGCTCGACGTCCGACTTGGCCGCGGCCTGCTTGCGGTACGCGGTGACGGCCTCGGCCGGGGTGGCGTGTCCGCCAGTCCACACCGCGTGGGTGCCCTCGGGCCAGGCGGCCGGGATGAACTTCTCGACCAGCGGGTGCTCGGGCGCCAGCACCATGTAGGTGGCGCCGAACAGCGTGTCCGGGCGGGTGGTGAAGACGGTGATCGCCTCGTCGCCCAGCGCGAAGTCGACGCGCGCGCCCTCGCTGCGGCCGATCCAGTTGCGCTGCTGCAGCTTGATGGCCTCGGGCCAGTCCAGCACGTCCAGGTCGTCCAGCAGCCGGTCGGCGTACGCGGTGATCCGCATGTTCCACTGGCTCAGGCGCGACTTGAAGACCGGGAAGTTGCCGCGCTCGGACCGGCCGTCCGCGGTGACCTCCTCGTTGGCCAGTACGGTGCCCAGCCCGGGGCACCAGTTCACCGGCGCGTCGGAGGCGTAGGCCAGCCGGAAGCCGTTCAGCACGTCGGCGCGCTCGCCCGCGGTCAGCTCGGCCCAGGCGCGGCCACCGGGAACCTCGCGCGAGCCGTCCTCGAAGGCGGCGACCAGCTCGGTGATCGGCCGGGCCTTGCCCGCGTCGGCGTCGTACCAGGAGTTGTAGATCTGCAGGAAGATCCACTGGGTCCACTTGTAGTAGTCCGGGTCGATCGTCGCGAAGGAGCGGCGCTTGTCGTGGCCCAGACCCAGCCGGCGCAGCTGGACCTTCATGTTCTCGATGTTCGCCTCGGTCGACACCCGCGGGTGCGTGCCGGTCTGCACGGCGTACTGCTCGGCCGGCAGCCCGAACGCGTCGAAGCCCAGGGTGTGCAGGACGTTGTGGCCGGTCATCCGCTGGTGGCGGGCGAAGACGTCGGTGGCGATGTACCCGAGCGGGTGACCGACGTGCAGCCCCGCACCGGACGGGTACGGGAACATGTCCATGATGAACTTCTTGGGCCGTGCGACCACCGCGGGATCCCCTGCCAGGTCACCGGTCGGGTTCGGGGCCTCGTACGTGCCCTGCGCGTCCCATACGTCCTGCCAGCGTGCCTCGATGTCGGCGGCCATGGCAGCCGTGTAGCGGTGCGCCTCGGCCGCCTCGGGGGCCGGGGTGTTCGTCTCGCTCATGATTTCTGAAGCTCCATCGATCGTCTTCGCCGTCTCTGCCTGCCCAAACGAAAAAACCCCTCGCACAGGAGGGGACGCCGCGCCGATGCCGACCTCTCGAAGGTCGGCGCTGATCAGCGCGGCTCGGTAAGCAGAAGGCGTACGGCACGCATGGCGTCAGGGTACCGCAGCACCCGTGGCGCCCGCTCGGACGACCGCATGACGAGAAGCGGGCCACCCGATCCGGGTGGCCCGCTTCTTCACTGTGGAGCTAAGGAGAATTGAACTCCTGACCTCCTGCATGCCATGCAGGCGCTCTACCAACTGAGCTATAGCCCCTTGTTCTGCTTGCCGCTTCGGTTCCCCTTGCCGGTTCCCCTTGGCGACGTCCCAAACATTACACGGTCATGGCCCTGGTCCAAAAATCGGTTTCCACCGACCATGGGCCATGTCCGATTTGATCCAACTTGTCACGCTCTCGCGAACTGATAGAACCGCTTGAGCGTGCAGTGCTCGTCGAGCAGCCGGCCGTAGATCGGCTCCCCTTCCAGCTCGCGGTACGTCTCGATCGGGTCGCCTTTTATGATCAGCGCCCGCGCGCATTCCTCGCACCAGTACTGGTAGTCGGGGTTGACCGGGTCCATGTCCCGCACGATCGGCGTGCCGTTGTTGCACCAGTCGCACCGGCGCCGGTGTGCACCCATCCGTCAGCGACTCCCTCCCGCGTCGGGCCGTCGTCTCCCCCCTCCGGCGGTCCGATTCTGCCATGCCGGTGCGGGCCAGGTCAGCAAACGCAAAGGGTACAAAAACAAGGATCCCGCCCCCTGTTGGGGACGGGATCCTGATTGTGGAGCTAAGGAGAATTGAACTCCTGACCTCCTGCATGCCATGCAGGCGCTCTACCAACTGAGCTATAGCCCCGCTCTCCGCCGCGCTCCCCCCGTCTCCGGTGTTCTGCGCTGCGAACAAGAAGAACTCTAGCCTGTGACCAGCCGGAAAGTGAAATCCAGGTGGCAGCCCCGGCAGGGAGCGGCAAGAAGCGGCGGGAAGCAGCTCAGTCGTCGTCGCCGAGCACCGGTTCCGGCAGGGTGCCGGCGTTGTGCTCCAACAGGCGCCAGCCGCGCGCGCCCTCACCGAGGACGGACCAGCAGCAGTTGGAGAGCCCGCCCAGGCCCTCCCAGTCGTACGCGTTCAGGCCCAGCAGGCGCCCGATCGTCGTACGGATGGTGCCGCCGTGGCTGACCACGACGAGGGTGCCGCCCTGCGGCAGCCGGTCGGCGTGCGCCAGGACCACCGGCGCGGCGCGGTCGGCGACCTCGGTCTCCAGCTCACCGCCGCCGCGGCGGACCGGTTCGCCGCGCTTCCACGCCGCGTACTGCTCGCCGTACTTCTCGATGATCTCGTCGTGCGTGAGGCCCTGCCACTCGCCGGCGTACGTCTCGCGCAGCGCCGCGTCGTGCTGCACGGGCAGCCCCGTGACGGAGGCCAGTTCGGCCGCCGTGGCGGAGGCGCGCTGCAGGTCGGAGGCCACGATGGCATCCGGCTTCAGCGAGGCGAGCAGCCGCGCGGAGCGGCGCGCCTGCGCCACACCCGCCTCGGTCAGCTCGATGTCCGTGGAGCCCTGGAAGCGCCGCTCCAGGTTCCACGCGGTCTGGCCGTGGCGCCAGAGGACGATCTTGCGTCCGGACTTGCCCGAGGTGCTCGCGCTCAGAACAGATCACCGTCCAGATCCTCGTCGCCCGCCGCCTCGCGCAGCTTGGCGTGCTCCTCGGCCTTGCCGATGGTGAGCTTGGCGTCCTCGGGCAGCTCGATCTCGGGGCAGTCCTTCCACAGGCGCTCCAGCGCGTAGAAGACCCGCTCCTCGCTGTGCTGGACGTGGACGACGATGTCGACGTAGTCGAGCAGGATCCAGCGGGCGTCGCGGTCGCCCTCCCGGCGCACCGGCTTGGCGCCGAGCTCCTTGAGCAGGCGCTCCTCGATCTCGTCGACGATCGACTTGACCTGACGGTCGTTGGGCGCCGAGGCGAGCAGGAAGGCGTCGGTGATCGACAGCACGTCGCTGACGTCGTACGCGATGATGTCGTGCGCGAGCCGGTCGGCCGCGGCCTGGGCGGCGGCGGTGATGAGCTCGATGGAGCGGTCCGTGGCGGTCACTGGCCATGCTTTCGGGTTGGCGGGCAGATCCTTACAAGGGTCTCATGTACCGCCGACACCGCCCGCGCGGAACGGCCCGCGCGGGCGAAAGCACTCCTCGGGACCGGGCCGGAGCCCGGTCAGGACGCCTTGTAGTCCTTGCCCAGGATCACCACGACCTCCGCGTTCACCACGTTCTCGGCCTTCTTCACGACCGTCTCGGGCAGCCCCAGGGTCTTGGCGACCTCGATCGCGCGGTCCCGCTGCGCGTCGTCCTGGTACGTGATCTGGGAGGCGGCCGCGGTCTTGTCGGCCTTGCCGCCGTCCACGAAGGTGTAGCCGCCGTTCAACAGCGTCGCCTTTGCCGTGACCTGCGCCTTCTCGTCGCCGGTGGCGTCCTTGAGGCCGACGCGCGGGGAGGCGCCGGGCTGCGCCGCGGCGACGGAGCCGCCGAGCACCTCCTTGACGACCTTCTTGTTGGCCTCGTCCGTGAGGGTGCCGTCCGCCTTCACCGCAAGGAGGTCGGTGCGGTACGCGCCCACCTTGGCGTGCTCGCCGAGCCGGGCCAGCAGGGCACCGAGGGTCTGGGCGTTCAGGGCCGGGTCGAGGATCTGCCCGATGCTCTCGACCGTCACGGCCGCGGCCTTGGGGTCGCTCGGAACCTTGCGCAGGACCGCCTGGAGCACCTTGCCCACGCGCTCCAGCTGCTTGGTCTCCGGTTCGCCCTGGCCGCGGTACGTGGCGTACGCGACGGCCATGGGCCCGCTCAGGCTCTGCTTCTGCCCCTGGGCCACGGCCGGGGTCTTGGCCGCGTCGTCGGCCGGGACCGCGGTGTCGGTGTCGACCTCGATGCCGCCGACCAGCTCGACCAGGTTCTCGAGGAAGGGGGTGTCCAGCCGCCAGGTGCCGCCGATCTGGGTGCCGAGCACCGAGTCGAGGGCCTCGCGGGTGCCGAGGCCGCCCTCCTCGACCGCCTTGCCGAGCGCCGTCGCGGAACCGTCCTGGCTGCTGACGCCGAGGGCGTTCGGGAGCAGGACGGTGGCGCCCTGCTTGGTGGTGACGTTGTCGACGAGCAGCGCCGAGGAGGTGCCGCCCTTCTTGGTGTTGTGCAGGTGGACGACGATCATGTCGCGCTTCTGCGCCCCTGCGGCGGCGGTCGCGCCGCTCTTGTCCTGGCCGGGGCCGTCGAGGAAGGGCAGCTTGCCCGCGTACCAGAGGTAGCCGAGGCCGCCGACGACGAACAGGGCGAGGACGACGATCAGCGCCACCACCCGGTTGCGGCCGCGGCGGCGGGCCTCCTCGCGGCGTTCGGTCCGGCTCTCGGTGAACTTGAGCCAGTCGATGACGTCCTCGGAGTCCTCGTCCGGCTGGTCGATGAAGGCGAACATCTCGGTGCGGTAGTCCCGGCCCGCCTCGGGCTCGCCGTCGGGCCGGCGCGGCTCGGGGACCTGGGCGGTCCGGCGCTCGGCCGGGGCAGGGGCCGGCGGCTCGGGGGCGGCCTGCTGCGGGGCGGCCTGCTGCGGGATCCACTGCTGGGTCTGCTGCGTGTCGTAGCCGTAGCCGGGGGCCTGCGCGTAGTCCTGCTGCCCGTACTCCTGGGCGGGCGGCTGCGGCGCGTAGTACTGCTGCGGCTGCTGCGACTGCTGCTGCTGCTGGTTGTAGCCCTGGTAGTCGTAGCCGTACTGCTGCTGCTCGTACTGCGGCTGCGGCGCGGACGGAGCGGGCTGCGCGGGCACCTGGCCGTACACCGGCCGCCCGTACGCGTCGTAGCCGATGAGCTGCTGCTCCTGGGCGGCATACGGGTCGTACGGATCCTGTCGGTCGTTCACCGCGGGGCCCCTCTCTCCGGAAGCTCAGGCTCCCCGGTACAGCTCACGCTTGTCGATGTAGCGCACGACGCCGTCCGGCACCAGGTACCAGACAGGATCCCCCTGGGCCACCCTCGCACGGCAGTCCGTGGACGAGATAGCCAGCGCGGGCACCTCGACCAGGGAGACGCCGCCCTCGGGCAGCCCGTCGTCGGTGAGGACGTGCCCCGGCCGGGTGACGCCGATGAAATGGGCGAGCGAGAAGAGCTCGTCGGCGTTCCGCCAGGTCAGGATCTGTGCGAGAGCGTCGGCACCCGTGATGAAGAACAGGTCGGCGTCGTCGTTCAGCGCCTTGAGGTCCCGCAGGGTGTCGATCGTGTACGTCGGCCCGCCGCGGTCGATGTCGATGCGGCTGACCGAGAACTGGGGGTTCGAAGCCGTGGCGATGACCGTCATCAGGTAGCGGTCCTCGGCGGGAGAGACGGCCCACTGCGACTTCTGCCACGGCTCGCCCGTCGGCACGAACACCACCTCGTCGAGGTGGAAAAGGGCGGCCACCTCGCTGGCGGCCACCAGGTGTCCGTGGTGGATCGGGTCGAATGTCCCGCCCATCACGCCGAGCCGGCGCTTGACCGGACCGGTAGGCATCTCCTGCTCTCCCATGAGCGCAGAGCCTACTGGCCCGGCGGACCGGTCGGTCTAGCGGTCGCGGTTCAGGCGCGTGGTGACCCAGAGCATCAGCATCAGGACGACGAAGGCACCGCCGCCGGTCAGGTACGGGTTCAGGCTGTCGTGGTTGCCGCCGTGCTGTTCGGCCCCCTCCGAGGCGAGGACGACCAGGTTGTGGGCGGTGGAGGCGAGGCTCATCAGGCAGGTACCTATCGAGTCGGGGAGCGGGCGGAGACTTCGCTCACATCGTATGCGGGGGCCTGGGGCACGCTCACGCCGACTCAGGCGTTGGAGAGGATAGACGCACGGCCACGCAGGCCATTCCAGGGGAGGGCGCTATGACGGAGACGGGTTTCGAGAAGGCACCGGCGCGGGACCGCAGGCGGTTCCCCGGTATCTCCTCGCGGGCGTACGAGCATCCGGCGGACCGCTCGGCGCTGGTGGCGCTGCGCAAGCTGACCGGGTTCGACACCGTGTTCAAGGCCCTGAGCGGGCTGCTTCCGGAGCGGAGCCTGCGGCTGCTGTTCCTGTCGGACTCCGTACGGGTCGGGGAGACGCAGTTCCCGCACCTGTACGCGATGCTGCGCGACGCCTGTTACATCCTGGACCTGGAGAAGGTCCCGCAGATGTACGTGCAGCAGGACCCGAGGCCCAATGCCATGTGCATCGGGCTGGACGAGCCGATCATCGTGGTGACCACGAGCCTCGTCGAGCTGCTCGACGAGGAGGAGATGCGGGCGGTGGTGGGCCACGAGGTGGGCCACGCCCTGTCGGGTCACTCCGTGTACCGCACGATCCTGCTGTTCCTGACGAACCTGGCGCTGAAGGTCGCGTGGATCCCGCTGGGCAATGTGGCGATCACGGCGCTCGTGACCGCGCTGCGGGAGTGGTTCCGCAAGTCGGAGCTCTCGGCCGACCGCGCGGGGCTGCTGGTGGGGCAGGACGTGACGGCCTCGATGCGCGGGCTGATGAAGCTGGCGGGTGGCAACCACCTGCACGAGATGAACGTGGACGCCTTCCTGGAGCAGGCCGACGAGTACGAGAAGGGCGGCGACCTGCGGGATTCCGTGCTGAAGATCCTCAACATGCTGCCGCGCACGCACCCCTTCACCACGGTCCGGGCGGCCGAGCTGAAGAAGTGGTCGGAGAGCCGGGACTACCAGCGGATCATGGACGGCCACTACCCGCGGCGCGAGGAGGACAAGGACGCCTCGGTCACGGACTCCTTCCGGGAGTCGGCCGCGCACTATGCCGACTCGGTGCGCACCAGCAAGGACCCGCTGTTCAAGCTGGTGGGCGACATCGCGGGCGGAGCGGCCGACATGGGCGGCAAGCTCCGCGACAAGTTCACGGGTGCCGGCGGCGGATCAGGCGCGGGCACCGGTCCGGCGGGCAAGGGCGGGGCTACGGAGCAGGGCTGACGGAGGTCTCCCCCGGGGCCGCGGAGGGCGCCAGTACGCCGCACAGCCCGGCCGCGCGCCGCGGCTCGCCGGTGGCGTACGGGTCGCTCGCGGGCGGGCCCACCGTGGTCGGGCCGGCTCCGGCCAGCACCGGGCGGAAGCCCCCGGCAGGGTCGCTGGAGCAGTCCTGCGGCCCGGCCATCACATAGGCCGCGACCAGCTCCAGCCGCCGGACTTCCAGGTCGTCCCGGTCGAAGCGCAGCCGCAGCTCCCGCCGGACGGTGAACAGCGAGGCGCCGTCGGCCGCGGCCGGGGCTCCGGTGGCCGGCCGCACGGCGTACACGAAGGTGTGGTCGGTGATCACCTCCAGCACGTCCGGGGCGACCTCCGCGTAGGCGAGGGTCCCGTTCACCCGGACGCGGGAGTCGGCCACGACCGCGGTGGCCGGGTCGAAGCGGACCAGCCAGCCGGTGACCGCGTGCCGGCCGTCGCCGGCGGGCGAGGTCATGCTGCGGTCGAACTGCGCCAGCTGGTCGGGGTCGAGCAGGACGCGCACCGGCCGGTTGGCGGTTCCGGCCAGGACATCGGGGTCCAGCGAGGAATTCACCAGGTAGTCCTTGGCGATGGACAGCGCGGTGAGGATCTGGGCGTCGGTGAAGTGCTCCGTGCGGCGCACGGCGGGCAGGGCGATCCCGGCCGCCCCGACCCGGTAGTCGGCGGCGGGGCTCTTCGCGTACAGGTCGCCGGGCCGCCCGCCGGGCACGGCGCTGGTCGGCGCGAGCGGCACCACGGTGCTGCTGAGCGCCTGGGCGGGCCCTGTGGGCGGGGGGACGTAGGGGTTGCGCAGCCCCATGTAGACGGCGGCCGAGAAGGCCGTGGCGATGAGCAGCACGAGGAGCATGCCCTGCCGGGCGCCCCGGCCGGGGGTGCCGGTGCGGGGCCCGGAGCCGCCCGACCAGATGGAGCGGCTGCGCACGGCCCTGGCGTGTTCGCCCATGCGTTCCTGTGCCGAGTACTCCTGGAGCCGGGCAGCCCTGACGAAGTCCTCGTCGAACACCACCGATCGGTACTCGTCCGACCGGAACTCGTCGTCGCCCCCGCCCATGCCTTCGGGGGTGCCATTGGGCGGATCTCCTGGAACGGCCATCGCTTCTCCCCGCTGTCCCCGCTTCAGAGAAGCCCCCTACTCCGGCGTACGCGAGTGGGGTCGTACCTTCAGGGTTGGCGGACGGAGGGGTACGTAAACGCGCCGACGCCGGTGACTTCGCGCCTGGGGGTGCTGGCGGGCGCCGGGGCGGGGTCCGCTTCGCCCGAGGCGCTGCGGTAGACGGCGCTGAAGGCGAGCGCGACCATGCCGAGGCCCATCACGAAGGCGAGCACCCAGGCGACCGGGCGCAGCCAGGGCGCCCGGCCGCGGTACGGGCGCAGGCTGCCGCCGTAGGCCCCGTACGGGCCGTAGGTGCCGTCGGGGTAGCCGGGGCCGCGGTCGTCCCAGCCGTGTTCGTCGCCCTCGTAGCCGTCGGGACGGCCGTAGGCGTATCCGTCGTAGTCGTCGTCGCCCGTCCAGCCGCCGGCCACCGCGCGGGCGGCTTCCGCCTCCGCGTGCGCCCGGTCCGCCGCCCGCTGGCGCTCGGCGGCACTCGGTTCATGGATCTCGGCGTTCCGGACGAAGGCCTCGTCGAACACCACGGAGGCGAAGTCCTGATCCGCGCCTCCGCGGTCGTCGTCGGGCTCCCCGTCGTCCGGGAACGGCTTGCCCCCCACGTCGTCCGGCACGGGACCAGCCTAGACCTGGGGGACGCCTTTGGGCAGGGTGTCCGCCGAATTCCGGCCACACCGTGTCCAGGCTCCGACTACCGAACGTGACCGTCGCCGGTGACGATGTACTTCGTGGAGGTGAGCTCGGGAAGGCCCATCGGGCCCCGGGCGTGCAGCTTCTGGGTGGAGATGCCGATCTCGGCGCCGAATCCGAACTGACCACCGTCCGTGAACCGAGTGGATGCATTCACGGCGACCGTGGTCGAGTCGACCAGCTGGGTGAAGCGGCGTGCGGCGGCCTGCGAGGTGGTGACGATCGCCTCGGTGTGGCCGGAGGTCCAGCGGCGGATGTGGGCGACGGCGTCGTCGAGGGAGTCCACGACGCCCGCGGCGATGTCGTAGGAGAGGTACTCGGCGGCCCAGTCCTCGTCGGTGGCGGGCAGGGCGGTGACCTTGCCGCCTTCGGCCGCGGCCAGGACCCGGGCGTCGCCGTGCACGGTGACGCCGGCGTCGGCGAGTGCGTCGAGGGCGCGGGGCAGGAAGGCGTCGGCGATGTCCCGGTGGACGAGGAGGGTCTCGGCGGAGTTGCAGACGGACGGCCGCTGGGCCTTGGAGTTGACGAGGATGTCCACGGCCATGTCCAGGTCGGCCTGGGCGTCGACGTAGACGTGGCAGTTGCCGGTACCGGTCTCGATGACCGGGACGGTGGACTCCTCGACCACGGTCTTGATGAGGGAGGCGCCGCCGCGCGGGATGAGCACGTCGACGAGGCCGCGGGCGCGCATCAGCTCGCGGACGGAGTCGCGGGACTCGCCGGGGACGAGCTGGATCGCGTCGGCGGGGAGGCCCGCCTCGGTGATGGCGTCGCGGAGGATGGCGACGAGCGCGGTGTTGGAGGCGTAGGCGGAGGAGCTGCCGCGCAGGAGGACCGCGTTGCCGGACTTGAGGCAGAGGGCGGCGGCGTCGACGGTGACGTTGGGACGGGCCTCGTAGATGATCCCGACGACGCCGAGGGGGACGCGGATCTGCCGGAGGTCGATGCCGTTGGGGAGGGTGGAGCCGCGGACGACCTCACCGACGGGGTCGGGGAGGGCGGCGACGTCACGCACGTCGGAGGCGATGGCGGCGACGCGGTCCGGGGTCAGGGTGAGGCGGTCGATGACGGTCTCGCTGGTGCCGGCGGCGCGGGCCTTGTCCGTGTCCACGGCGTTGGCGGCGATGATCTCGGCCGTACGGGCCTCCAGCGCGTCCGCGATCGCCAGCAGGGCCGTGTCCTTGGCGGACCGCGGGAGTGGCGCGATGGCGGCGGCCGCGGTGCGGGCCGCTTGCGCGGTGGCGATGACGGGCGAGGTGGCGGTGGCGGCATCGAGCGAGGTCATGCCGCCCAGGGTAATCCCCCGCCGGTGCACCGCCGGTGGGGTTCCACCCCGCGAGACGCCGCCGCGGGCCGTCTGTGGGGCCGCTGCGCGGGGCCTTCTCCCCGCCCCGCCCTTTCTCCGTTTCCCCGGGCTCTGCCCGGACCCCGGTCGGCCCTCAAACGCCGGACGGGCTGAAAGATCCTGGGGCTCTGCCCCGGACCCCGCGCCTCAAACGCCGGCAGGGCTGGATGGTCCCTGGCGGGGGCTGAAAGCACTCAGTACGGGTGCACGCCCACCGGGTGGGCCGGGGGTGGGCCGTAGCCCTCGGCTACCCGTTGGTGGTAAGTGGCGCGGTCGATGACCTCCAGGCCGACGATCTCCCAGGGCGGGAGCTGCGCCGAGGAGCGGTGTTCGCCCCACAGGCGCAGGGCGACGGCCGCCGCGTCGTGGAGGTCACGGGCCTCTTCCCAGTAGCGGATCTCCGCGTGGTCGTCGGCGTACCGGCTGGTCAGCAGGAAGGGGTGGTCGTGGGCCAGTTGTTCCAGCCCGCGCCGGACCTCGGACAGCGGGGCCGGCCTGCCGGAGACGCTCAGGGTCACGTGCCACAGGCGCGAGGCGTGATCCTGCTCCTCCCCGCCGCCGCCGTCACCGTCCCCCGGACCGACGCTGGTCAGCGCTCGTCTCACCAGCCGCCTCCTGTCTCCACTGCGCGTGTCCGCCCGCCCCTCACAGTTGACCAGTCCCCGGCCCGCCGCGCTGCGCTTTTGCCGAACCTCAGCCCTGCAGCAGGACCAGATCGTCGCGGTGGACGACCTCCCGCTCGTACGCGGGTCCGAGTTCCCGTGCGAGCTCGCGAGTGGAGCGGCCGAGGAGCTGCGGGAGCTCCTTGGCGTCGAAGTTGACCAGGCCCCTGGCCACCGCGCGGCCGTCGGCCGCGCGCAGCTCCACGGGGTCCCCCGCGACGAAGTCGCCCTCGACCGCGGCGATGCCGGCGGGGAGGAGCGAGCTGCCGCGTTCGGTGACGGCGCGCACCGCGCCGTCGTCCAGGACCAGGTGGCCCTGCGGGGTCGAGGCGTGCTGGAGCCAGAGCAGCCGGTCCGCAGAGCGGCGCCCGGTGGCGTGGAAGAACGTGCCGGTCCCCCGCCCGGCGAGGGCGTCGGCGGCCTGGCTCGCGGAGGTCAGCACCACCGGGATCCCGGCGGCGGCCGCGATCCGCGCCGCCTCGACCTTGGTGACCATGCCGCCGGTGCCCACGCCCGCCTTGCCGGCGCTGCCGATCGAGACGTGCGCAATGTCCTCGGGCCCGTGGACCTCGTCGATGCGGGTGGTGCCGGGCTGGGACGGGTCGCCGTCGTAGAGGCCGTCCACGTCCGAGAGGAGGACGAGGAGGTCGGCGCGGACGAGGTGGGCGACGAGGGCGGCCAGCCGGTCGTTGTCGCCGAAGCGGATCTCGTCCGTGGCGACGGTGTCGTTCTCGTTGACGACCGGGAGGGCGCCCATGGCGAGCAGCTGGTCGAGGGTGCGGTACGCGTTGCGGTAGTGGGCGCGGCGGCTGGTGTCGTCGGTGGTGAGCAGCACCTGGCCGACGCGGAGGCCGTAGCGGGCGAAGGAGGCGGTGTAGCGGGCGACGAGCAGACCCTGGCCGACGCTGGCGGCGGCCTGCTGGCGGGCCAGGTCCTTGGGGCGGCGGCGCAGCCCGAGCGGGGAGAGTCCGGCGGCGATGGCTCCGCTGGAGACGAGGACGATCTCCTTCTCGCCGCCGCTGCGGGCCTTGGCCAGGACGTCGACCAGCGCGTCCACCCGGTCGGCGTCGAGGCCGCCGGCCGCGGTGGTCAAGGAGGAGGAGCCGACCTTGACCACGATCCTGCGGGCGTCCACGACACCTTGCCTAGCCGCTGACACGTCTGTCCCCTTGCCCCTTGCCGAAATGCCTGCCACCTCAATCTACGGGGTGGGCCCGAAGGGCTGCTCGGGGGTTTCAGACCCTGGACGGGCCGTCGTGCGCGTGCTCCGGTTCGACGGCCCGCGCAGCGCCCGGGACGAGGATCTTGCGGGAGAGCAGGAAGGTGAACGGGATGGCCACGATCGCCGCGACCAGCGGGGCGATCCGGGTGTCCATCCCGGCCCAGGTCACCAGGGCGTAGAGGCCGGCCGACTGGATCACGTAGTTGGTGACGTTCGTCAGCGGGAAGAGGAAGAACTTCTTCCAGGTCGGCCGGGTCCGGTAGGTGAAGTAGGTGTTCATGAAGAACGAGCCGACCATCGCCAGCACGAAGGCGAGGGAGTAGGCCGCGAAGTACGGCATCCACGGGTGCAGCAGGAGGTAGATGCCGAAGAAGGTGCCGGTGTTGACCCCGCCGACGAGGGCGAAGCGAAAGATCTGGCCGAGCTGGTCCCTGCGGCTCATCGGGCGCTGCGCTCCACGATGGCGGGCTCCGCCGACGGCCGGGTCCGGCCGTCGCGCGGGGACTGCTCCGTGCCGTGCGACTCCTTCACCAGGAAGTGCGGCCGGCGCTTGGTCTCGTAGTAGATGCGGCCGATGTACTCGCCGATGAGGCCGAGCATGATCAGCTGGACGCCGCCCAGGCCGGTGATGATCGCCACGAGGGTGACGTATCCCGGGGACTCGACGCCGTTGGTGATCGCCATGATCGTGATCCACAGCGCGTACAGGCCGGTCAGGGCGACCAGCGACACGCCGAACCAGATCCCGATGCGCAGCGGCCGGTTGTTGAAGGAGATCAGGCCGTCCATGCCGTAGTTCAGCAGGGAGCCGAACTTCCACTTCGTCTCGCCGGCCTCGCGCTGCGCGTTGCGGTAGTCGAAGTGGACGGTGTCGAAGCCGATCCAGGAGAAGAGGCCCTTGGAGAAGCGGTTGTACTCCGGCAGCGACAGCAGGGCGTCCACGGCCGGGCGCGACAGCATGCGGAAGTCTCCGACGCCGTCGGTGAGCTCCACGTCGACCCAGCGGTTGACGCCCCGGTAGTAGAGGCGGCTGAGGGCGGAGCGGAGCTTCTTGTCGCCCTCGCGCGTGCGGCGGGCGATGATCTGGTCGTGGCCCTGCCGGTAGAGCTCCAGCATGCGTGCGATGAGCTCCGGCGGGTGCTGGAGATCGGCGTCCATGATCACTACGGCGTCGCCGGTGGCCTCGCGCAGGCCGGCGAGCATGCCGGCCTCCTTGCCGAAGTTGCGGCTGAAGGAGACGAAGAGCGTCCGGTCGCCGTGCTCCGCGGCGATCTTCCGCAGTTTGCCGAGGGTGCCGTCGCGGCTGCCGTCGTCCACGTAGCAGATCTCGTACTCGACGGGGAGGGCGTCCAGGACCTTGCGGACCTCCGCGTCGAAGCTGTCGATGACGGCCTCTTCGTTGTAGCAAGGGACAACTACGGACAGCTTCGTCATGAACACTTCCTGCTGGGTCCGAACGGGTGATTGTCGGCGACCGGACCGGCCTCTCACCTCTTCCTTAGAAGTATGCACGGCGAGGGTGGAGCGTCGGTCGGCCTGCCTGAGCCGAGAGCGGTACACGGTAGCTTTGACGAGATAAGCGGAATGAGCTGAACGAAACGCAACGAAACGAAGGGATCGAGGTGCACGTGCCCGACGTCTCCGTGGTCGTCATCGTCTACAACGACGCAGAGCGTCTGTCGACAGCAGTCCAGTCGGTTCTGGACCAGACCCTGCACGGGGTCGAAGTCGTGATCGTCGACGACTGCAGCAAGGACCGTTCCTACGCGGTCGCCCAGGAACTGGAGGCCGCGCATCCGGGAAGAGTGCGCGCGTTCCAGCTGCCGGAGAACAGCGGTGGCTGCGGCGCGCCGCGCAACCACGGCATCCTGCAGGCCACCGGAACGTACGTGATGTTCCTCGACAGCGACGACGTCCTGGAGCGCAACGCCTGCCGGAACATGCTGCAGGCCGCCGAGCGGACCGGCTCCGACCTGGTGTCGGGCATGTGCGTACGGGTGCACCTCGACAACCGCTGGGGGAAGACCACCGAGTGGTACCCCTGGATCTACTCCCGCACGCGCACGCTGGAATCGATCACCGAGTTCCCCGACCTGCTGGTCTACGACACCCTCTCCACGAACAAGTGCTACCGGCGCGCGTTCCTGCTGGAGCAGGGCCTGGAATTCCCGGTCGGCATCCACTACGAGGACCTGCTCTTCTCCGCGCAGGCGTACGTGGCGGCCCGGCGCATCACCTTGATCCCGAACCACGTCTACTTCTGGAACGTGGTCGAGAAGGCCTCCGCCAAGTCGATCAGCAACCGGCGCCACGAGATCGCGAACTTCGTCCACCGGATGGAGATCCACCGCCGCGTCGACCAACTGCTGGCGGCGGAGGGCCACGCGGACATCAAGTCCGCGAAGGACGCCAAGTTCGTCAAGCACGACCTGGTGCTGCACCTGCGCGACCTGCCGCTGCTCAGTGACGAGTACCGCCAGGAGTTCGCCCGGCTGGCCAACGGCTACCTCGCGGGGATCGACCCGACCGCCTACGAGAACGTCACCTACCTCCAGGCGATCTGCGCCTACCTGCTGGGCAAGGAGGACTGGGACAACCTGCTCCCGGCCGCCGACGCCATGACCAACAAGGGCCGGCTCACCTCCCCGCTCGCCGAACGCGACGGACGCGTCTACTGGTGCGCGCAGCACATCGACAGCCCCGATCCCGCCGAGGCGGCCGAGGCCCGGCGGATACTGGACGTCACCGAGCAGGCCTTCCACACCACCCCGCTCACCTCCCTCACCGTGGGCAACCGCCTCACGTCCTACGAGGACGACGGCCGCGGCAGCGTCACGCTGTCCGGCTCCGTCGTGAATCCGCTGGGCCGGATCCCCGCCGACGCCGACCTGAAGGCCACGCTGGAATTCAGGGCCCGCCGGCAGATCGGCGTGCGTTCCTTCAGCTTCCCGGTGGCAAGCGTGCGCCATGCCGGTGACACGATCGAGTGGACCGTCACCGCCGACGTCGCGAGCACCGTCCGCCCCCTCGGCATCATCGACGCCGTCTGGGACGTCCGCCTCAAGCTGACCGCGGGAGGCGAGCGGATCACCACCCGCGTCTCGGTCGGCGGGGTCGACCTGGACTCGGCGGCCCGGCTGCGCGTGCGCCCGCGGCTGACCCGGCTGGTCTCCGACCGCTTCGGGCCCGAGGTGACCAAGAAGGGCAACCTCAGCTATGTCCTGACCGCCGAGAGCGCCGCCGCCGTCCGCACCCAGTCGCTGATCAACAACGCCATACAGGGCAAGGCGGCCGGCGTGGTCAAGCGGGGCCTGCGCAAGGCGCTGCGGGCCCGCCGGAACATGGGATCCGGCGAGCAGAAGGTGAAGCTCTACCACGAGGTCTTCTCGAAGCTGCCCATCAAGAAGGGCACGGTCGTCTTCGAGAGCCACATGGGCAAGCAGTACAGCGACAGCCCCAAGGCGATCTACGAGGAGATGGTGCGCCAGGGCGTGCCGTTCGAGGCGATCTGGTCGTACGCGGGCGCCAAGCCCACCGGCTTCCCCAAGGAGGCCACCCTGGTGCGGCGCTGGAGCTGGCCCTACCTGCGGGCCCTGGCCCAGGCCGAGTACTGGGTCGACAACCAGGGCTTCCCGCTGGCGCTGGCCAAGCGCCCGGGCACCACGTACATCCAGACCTGGCACGGCTCCGCGCTCAAGCGGATGGGCTTCCACGAGCCCCGCACCAAGGCGCAGGGGCGGGCCGGCCAGAAGCGCTTCCAGGCGGCGGTCGACCGCTTCGACCACTTCCTGATCCGCTCCGAGCACGACACCCGCACCCTCGCCAAGGGCTTCCGGCTGCGCGACGAGGTGCTGCTGCGCACGGGCTACCCGCGCAACGACGCCCTCGTGGAGGCGCACCGGACCGAGGTGCAGAGCGGTGAGCGGGTCCGCGGACCCCTGGCGGCCGAGCTCGGCATCGACCCGGACAAGAAGGTGCTGCTGTACGCGCCGACCTTCCGGGCGGGTGCGGACGGCGCGGTGGAGGGCTTCACCTTCCCCTTCGACGTGGAGGAGTTCGCGGACCGGCTCGGTGACCGCTTCACGCTGCTGGTGCGGACCCACTACCTCAACAGCGTCTCGCTGCCGCCGTCGGTCGCCGGCCGCGTCCTCGACGTGTCCCGGCACCACGACATCACCCCGCTGCTGGCCCTCGCCGACGGACTGATCACCGACTACTCGTCCGTGATGTTCGACTACGCGGTCCTGGACCGGCCGATGCTGTTCTTCGCGTACGACTACGAGAAGTACGCGA
This sequence comes from Streptomyces sp. NBC_00207, assembly GCF_045160965.1. Lineage (NCBI taxonomy): Bacteria > Bacillati > Actinomycetota > Actinomycetes > Kitasatosporales > Streptomycetaceae > Streptomyces > Streptomyces sp. NBC_00207. The sequence continues at coordinate 3,587,609 of NZ_CP130715.1, forward strand.
CGGACATCCGCGGCACGTACTTCGACCTGAAGGAGAAGGCACCGGGCCCGGTGGTGGCCACGGCGGACGAACTCCTGCAGGCGATCGCCGCCTTCGAGGAGGCGGACGCCAAGTACGCCCAGGCGCGCGAGCGCTTCCTCGCCGAGTTCGGCGAGTACGACCGCGGGGACGCGGCCCGCCAGATCGTCGAGAAGTTCTTCACCAGGAGCGGCAAGTGAGCCAGGAGACCACCACCCCGGGCGGCCGTGACATCTTCATCGTCTCCAACAACGTGGACGAGCTCGGCGGCGTGACCACCTGGTCGCACCAGATGGCCCGGCTGTTCACGGACCGCGGCCACCGCGTGCACATCGTCGGCATCGCCCCGGTCGCCGAGGAGATCCGGCAGAAGCTGCCGCAGGACCTGCCGTACGCGATGACCACGCTCTACGACGCCCACCCGCCGTCGGCCCGCCGGCTGCGCGGGATCAAGGGCCGGCTGAACGCACCCGAGCGGCGCCGCCAGGCGGCCCGCCGGGCGAAGATGCGGGCCAAGGCGGAGCAGCTGAGCGAGCTGCTGCGCGCGGCCCGTCCGGGCGGTGTGGTCATCGTCACTCAGGTCTGGGCGATGGAGTGGGTGGCGCTCGCCGACACCAAGGGGCTCACCGTCATCGGCATGAGCCACGAGTCGTTCGAGGCCAGCCAGAAGTCCACCCGCGGCGAGCGGGTCCGCCGCCACTACCCCGAGGTCGACCGGCTGCTGGTGCTGACGGCCGAGGACGCGGACCTGTGGATCCGGGCGGGGATGGAGAACGTCGGCAGCATGCCGAACCCGCTGCCCTTCATGCCCGACACCCCTGCCCCGCGCACGGAGAAGGTCGTGGCGTGCGTCGGACGCCTCGCCTTCGAGAAGGGCGTCGACCTGCTGCTCGACGCGTGGGCGGACGCCGCGCCGCACCACCCCGACTGGGTCCTGCGGATCTACGGGGCGGGCGCGGAGGAGCAGGCGCTGCGGGCGCACTGCACCTCGCTGGGTCTGGACGACTCCGTGGAGTGGATGGGCAGCACCGGCGACGTGCTGGGCGCCCTGCGCGGGGCCTCGGTCTTCGCCCAGGCCTCGCGGGCCGAGGGCTTCCCCATCACGCTGCTGGAGGCGATGGCGGCGGGCGTCCCGGTGGCCGCCTTCGACTGCGCGCCGGGCGTACGGGAGATCGTCGAGCACGGCGAGGACGGGCTGCTGGCCCGGCTGGGCAACACGATGGAGCTGGCCGGGCACCTGCACGCGCTGATGTCCGACCGTGAACTGCGCGACCGGCTCGGCGACAACGCCTTCCACGCGGTGAAGCGGTACTCCAGCGCCGACATCACCGACCGGTGGGAAAACCTGTTCGCCTTCCTGGAGCGCTGACCCCTCCCGCCGCACACCGCACGAAGCCGCCCGCCCCGGACACATCCCGGGGCGGGCGGCTTCGTACCCGGCCTTCGCCGGCCGGTCAGGCCTTGTGGACGTCCGCGTGGCGGTCCGTGCGGGCGGCCTTGTTGGCCTCCCAGCCCGCCCAGGCGGAGGTGACCATCTCCCGGACGTCGTGGCGGGCCTTCCAGCCCAGCTCGCTGGTGATCTTGTCGGCCGAGGCCACGACCTTCGCCGGGTCGCCGGCGCGGCGCGGGCTGATCACCGGCGCGTAGTCGTGCCCGGTGTTCTCGTTCAGGAGCGCCACCATCTCGGCGACCGAAACGCCCTCGCCGCGCCCGATGTTGACGGTGAGGTCCTTGTGCTCCCCGGCCGCACCCCACTCGGCGAGCTTGCGGGCCGCCGCCACGTGGGCCTCCGCGAGGTCCTCGACGTGGATGTAGTCGCGAATGCAGGTGCCGTCCGGGGTCGGGTAGTCGTCACCGAAGATCTTGGCGCCCTCGCCGGCGTCGTAGCGCTCGAAGACCATCGGGACCAGGTTGAAGACGCCGGTGTCGGCGAGCTCGGGGGTCGCCGCGCCCGCCACGTTGAAGTAGCGCAGGCAGGCCGTGGAGATGCCGTGCGCCTTGCCCGCGGCGCGCACCAGCCACTCGCCGGCCAGCTTGGTCTCGCCGTACGGGCTCAGCGGCGCGCACGGGGTGTCCTCGGTGACCAGGTCCACGTCGGGCATGCCGTAGACGGAGGCGGAGGAGGAGAAGAGGAAGTTGCGGATGCCCGCGTCGGCCACGGCCTGGAGCAGGACCGTCAGACCCTGCACGTTCTCGTGGTAGTAGTACAGCGGCTTCTCGACGGACTCGCCGACCTGCTTCTTCCCCGCGAGGTGCACCACACCGGTGATCTTGTGCGCGCGGATGGTCTTGTCCAGGGTCAGCCGGTCCAGGACGGAGCCGACCACCAGCGGGACGCCCTCCGGGACGCGGTCCTCCTTGCCCGTGGAAAGGTCGTCGAGCACGACGACCTTCTCCCCCGCGAGCACCATCGCGCGGACGACGTGCGCGCCGATGTAACCGGCGCCACCGGTGATCAGAAACGTCATGTGTATCTCCTTGGTCCTGTCCGACTTCGGTGGGGAAAAAGCGCAGCGGTGTGGAAGCGGCCGTCAGCCCGTCCCGCGGCCTGCCCGGGCCCGGTGGAAGCGGTTGCGCACGAGGTACAGCGCACCCTCGGCGCCGGGCGCGAGGCGCAGCGCGAGGGCGCCGGCCCCCGTCCGGTAGGGCTGCGCCAGCAGAACACCGTACCGGCTGCTGGGCAGGGCCCGGCGGCGGAGCAGGCGACCAGCGGGGCGCAGGGAGGTGAAGACCGAGCTCCCGTCGGCGCACTCCACGCGTACCCCGACGTTCCAGGCCTGCATCCTGCGCAGCCCCTGGCGGCGGCCCGTGACGGCCAGGTCGGCCAGCCGGAAGGGCAGCACGGCGATCCAGCCGCCGCTGCGGTCGGGGCGCAGCTCGACGGGCTGGGCGAGGACCGGCTCGGCTCCCGCGCGCGGCATGAAGCTCAGCTGCACGGTCCGCGGCCCGGCCTCGGCGAGGCGCCCGTACAGGTCGTGCAGGCGCACCCGGACGGCGGCGCGGCCGGCCGGTTCGGCGTCGACGGTCACGGGCAGTTCGGCGACCGGCAGCCCGGCCAGGCCGTCCAGCTCCACCGGGAGCTCCTCGCTCCACACCGGGGTGCCGGTGGGGCCGACCGCGTACGGGGGCAGCAGCCGCGGCGGTTCGGCGGCGAGCCGGGTCAGCCGGCCGACGTCGGCGGGCGGGGTCGCGGTGGCGCGCAGCACCCGTACGATCCAGCGGGCGTGGGCGGCGGCGGACTCGATGTCGGCCTCGGCGAAGGTGTCGAGGTACTCGCGGGTGAGGGTCCACCAGTCGGCCTGGTAGCCGGGGTCCTTGCCGAGCTCGCGCAGGTACATGCGCAGGTCGTACTCCAGGAACTTCACCTGGCAGGCGCTGCCCAGCTCCGGGGAGGCGGCGGCGAGGGTCCGGGCGGCCGTGCGGTGCGCCTCGACGCGGGCGCGCCAGTTCCCGACGTCCTTGCGGTCCAGGGAGATCGACACCTGGGCGGCGCTGCGCCGCACGTGCCAGACGTAGACGAGGTCGCCGGTGACGGCGATGCGGGGGGCCGCGGCCAGTACGCGCGCGGTGAAGACGAAGTCCTCGTAGACGAACCGGCCGTCGGGGAAGCGCAGACCGTGTTCCTGGAGGAAGGCGCGCTCGTAGAGCTTGTTGACGCAGAGGGTGTCGCGGACGAGCTCGGGCCGGTCCGCCGGCCGCTCGATGACGTCACCGGGCGTGTAGAGCCCGGGCATCCACGGCACGTCGTGGTGCTGGGGCAGCTCGCGGCGGACCGCCGCGCCGACGGTGACAGGCGCGCGGTGCTCCTCGGCGGTGCGCACCAGGGCGTCGGCCGCACCCGGTGGCAGGACGTCGTCGCTGTCCAGGAAGAGGACGTACTTCCCGGACGCGACCGCGATCCCGTCGTTGCGCGGGGTGCCGCACCCCGCGCTGTTCTCCGTGCGGTGCACGGCCTTGAGGCGGGGGTGCGCGGCCGCCAGCTCGTCAAGCACCCGCGCGGTGCCGTCGGACGAGGCGTCGTTCACCGCGATGACCTCGGTGACCACCGGGCCCTGGGCGAGGGCCGAGGAGACGGCCTCGCCCACGAGCCCGGCGTCGTTGTACGCGATGACCACGACGGAGACCGTGGGGAGGTTGCTGCTGTTCACCCGAAGGATCCTAGGCGACCCACATAAAGGCGCCTTCAAACCCTCCGGGGCAGATTCCCCCGGGAGGGGACTAGAACGGCCGGAATTCGTCGTACTCCTTCTGCACCGAGTCCCCGCGCTGGGCGTCCTTCTCCTTGCGGCGGGTGGTGGCCGGACGCGGGGCGTCCAGACGGTGGTCCTCGCCGCGGCGGCCCAGCATCTCGGCGCCGGCCATCACGGTCGGCTCCCAGTCGAAGACGACCGCGTTCTCGTCGGAGCCGATGGCCACGCCGTCACCGGCGCGGGCGCCGGCCTTCTTGAGCGCCTCCTCGACACCGAGGCGGTTGAGGCGGTCGGCGAGGTAGCCGACGGCCTCGTCGTTGTTGAAGTCGGTCTGGCGCACCCAGCGCTCCGGCTTCTCGCCGCGCACGTTGTAGACGTCCTCGACCTCGTCGTAGGTGACGGTGAAGCCGGCGTCGTCCACGGCCTTCGGACGGATGACGATGCGGGTCGCCTCCTCCTTCGGCTTGCGGGAGCGGGCCTTGGCGATGCCCTCGGCGAGGAAGTAGGAGAGCTCCTTCAGGCCCGTACGGGCGACCGCGGAGACCTCGAAGACCTTGTAGCCGCGCGCCTCCAGGTCCGGGCGGACCATGTCGGCGAGCTCCTGGCCGTCCGGGATGTCGACCTTGTTCAGGACGACGAGGCGCGGGCGCTTCTCCAGGCCGCCGCCGTAGAGCTTGAGCTCCTCCTCGATGACGTCGAGGTCGGCGATCGGGTCGCGGTCGGACTCCAGGGTGGCGGTGTCCAGGACGTGCACGAGCACCGAGCAGCGCTCGACGTGGCGCAGGAACTCCAGGCCCAGGCCACGGCCCTGGCTGGCGCCGGGGATCAGGCCGGGGACGTCGGCGATCGTGTAGACGGTCGAGCCGGCGGTGACGACGCCCAGGTTCGGGACGAGGGTGGTGAAGGGGTAGTCCGCGATCTTCGGCTTGGCCGAGGAGAGCACCGAGATCAGCGAGGACTTGCCGGCGCTCGGGAAGCCGACCAGGGCCACGTCGGCGACGGTCTTGAGCTCCAGGACGATGTCGCCGGTGGTGCCGGGGACACCGAGGAGCGCGAAGCCGGGCGCCTTGCGGCGGGCGGAGGAGAGCGCGGCGTTGCCGAGGCCGCCGCGGCCGCCCTCGGCGGCCACGTAGGTGGTGCCCTGGCCGACGAGGTCGGCGAGGACGTTGCCCTCCTTGTCGAGGACGACGGTGCCGTCCGGCACGGGCAGGATCATGTCCTGGCCGTCCTTGCCGGAGCGGTTGCCGCCCTCGCCGGGCTTGCCGTTGGTGGCCTTGCGGTGGGGGCTGTGGTGGTAGTCCAGCAGGGTGGTGATCGCCTGCTCGACGACCAGGATGACGTCGCCGCCACGGCCGCCGTTTCCGCCGTCGGGGCCGCCGAGCGGCTTGAACTTCTCCCGGTGAACGGAGGCGCAGCCGTGGCCCCCGTTACCCGCGGCGACGTGCAGCTCGACGCGGTCCACGAAGGTGGTCATGGTTGTTCCTCCAGTTACATGCGGGAATGTCCCGGACAGGCCTTGCTGTCCATTAAAACGTCTGTACGTACCAACGCGCCGAGGGCGGACCTCTCTTCCCGGCTGACGCCGGGAAGAGCTGAGATCCGCCCTCGGGAAGTTACGAACGCTTGATCAGCCGAAGCTGGATCAGGCGGCCGGAACGATGTTGACGACCTTGCGGCCACGGTGCGTGCCGAACTGCACGGCACCCGCCTGCAGCGCGAACAGCGTGTCGTCGCCACCACGGCCGACACCCGAACCCGGGTGGAAGTGGGTGCCACGCTGGCGGACGAGGATCTCGCCGGCGGAGACGACCTGACCGCCGAAGCGCTTCACGCCGAGCCGCTGGGCATTGGAGTCGCGCCCGTTCCGGGTGGACGATGCGCCCTTCTTGTGTGCCATGTCTCAGTCCCTCTTACTTCGCAGCCGCGGGGATACCGGTGACCTTGATCGCCGTGTACTGCTGGCGGTGACCCTGGCGACGGCGGTAGCCGGTCTTGTTCTTGTAGCGCAGGATGTCGATCTTGGCGCCCTTGTGGTGGTCCACGACCTCGGCCGTGACCTTGATACCGGCCAGCACCCACGGGTCGCTGGTCACGGCTTCGCCGTCGACAACGAGCAGGGTCGAGAGCTCGACCGTGTCGCCAACCTTGGCAGTGGAAATCTTGTCAACCTCAACGATGTCGCCGACAGCAACCTTGTGCTGGCGACCACCGCTGCGCACGATGGCGTACACGCGGATCTCTCTCTCACTCGGGACGGATGCTCCTGAAGCCAGCCGCCCAGGCGGGCCAAGGCCCACGCTGATCCGGATTGGACGAGCGGCCTCTCCCGTACAGCGCTTGCGCGCGGCATAGCGGGAGGAAGGTGCTCAGGAGCGCGGCGCACACTGGACGGATTCGTCCAAGACACGCCGACGGTCTAGGTTACGGGGCCGGTTCCGGAGGGTCAAACCGGGCCCCGCACGGCCGTGGGCCCCGCCGCTCGGCGGGGCCCACGGTCATGAGCGGATCAGGCTTCGGTCGGAGCCGAGACGGAGGGCAGCGTCTGCTGCTCCGCCGCCGCGGTCTTCTTCGTCGCCCGCTTCGCCACGGTCTTCTTGGTCGTGGCCGCCTTCTTGGCCACGGTCTTCTTGGCGGCCGCCGCCTTCTTGGCCGGGGCCTTCTTCGCCGTGGTCGCCTTCTTGGCCGGAGCCTTCTTGGCGGCCTTCTTCGCCGGTGCGGCCTCCTCGGCCGGTGCGGCTTCCTCGACGGGCGCCGGGGCCTCGGTCACCGGGGCGGCCTCGACGACCACCACGGCGGCCTCTGCCGCACCTGCCGGGGACCCGGCGGGTGCGGTGGCCTTACGGGTGGCACGCCGGCGCGGACGGGCCGGTGCGGCCTCCGCCACGGGGGCCTCCTCGACCACGGCCACGGGCTCGGGCTCGGCGACGGCCGGCTCGGGCTCGACGACGGGCTCGGGCTCCGGCACGACGACCGGCTCCGGGGCCGCCTCGGCCGCGGGGGCCGGGGCGCCCGCCGGGGCGGTGGCCTTACGGGTCGCACGGCGACGGGTACGGCCCTTGGGGGCCTCCTCCGCCACCGGCTCCGCGACGACCTCGGCCACGGCTTCGACGACGGGCTCGGGCTCGGGCACCAGCACCGTGTCGGCCGGCTCGGTCACCGGCTCGGTCGCGGCCTCCGGGGCCTGCGCCGGAGTGACCGCACCGCGCGGGGCACCCGCCGGAGCGGTCGCCTTGCGGGTGGCGCGGCGCCGGTTGCGACGGCTGCTCAGGCCGGCAGCGGCCTCCGCCTCGGAGGGGCTGCTGTAGAGCTCCTCGTCCGCGACGAACTCCGGCTCGGGCAGCGCCCGCGGGGCGGCGGCCTCGGCAGCCACCTCCGCCTCGGACTCGAAGCCCTCCGTGTCGACCGTCTCGACCTCGTGGTCGTGCTGGTCGAACTCACCGCGGCCGCCGCGGCGCTTCGAGCGCTTGCCGTTGCCACCGCCGCCGATCGCGGTCGGCGTCTCCATGTGCACGATGACACCGCGGCCGTTGCAGTGGACGCAGGTCTCGGAGAAGGACTCCAGCAGGCCCTGGCCCACCCGCTTGCGGGTCATCTGGACCAGGCCCAGCGAGGTGACCTCGGCCACCTGGTGCTTCGTACGGTCGCGGCCCAGGCACTCCAGCATGCGCCGCAGGACCAGGTCGCGGTTGGACTCCAGGACCATGTCGATGAAGTCGATGACGACGATGCCGCCCAGGTCGCGCAGCCGCAGCTGGCGCACGATCTCCTCGGCCGCCTCCAGGTTGTTCCTGGTGACGGTCTCTTCGAGGTTGCCGCCCTGACCGGTGAACTTGCCGGTGTTGACGTCGATGACGATCATCGCCTCGGTCTTGTCGATCACAAGCGAGCCGCCCGAGGGCAGCCACACCTTGCGGTCGAGCGCCTTGGCGAGCTGCTCGTCGATCCGGTACGTCGCGAAGACGTCGACCTCGGAGGTCCAGCGGGACAGCCGGTCGGACAGGTCCGGGGCCACGTGGTTCACGTAGCCGTGGATGGTCTCCCAGGCGCCGTCGCCGCTGACGATGACCTTCGAGAAGTCCTCGTTGAAGATGTCGCGCACGACGCGGACGGTCATGTCCGGCTCGCCGTACAGCAGGCTCGGCGAAGAGGTCGAGATCTGCTTCGACTTCTTCTGGATGTCCTCCCACTGGGCCTGCAGACGCTCGACGTCGCGGCGCAGCTCGTCCTCGCTCGCGCCCTCGGCGGCGGTGCGCACGATGACGCCCGCGTCCTCGGGGACGATCTTCTTGAGGATGGTCTTCAGACGCGCACGCTCGGTGTCGGGCAGCTTGCGGCTGATACCGGTCATCGAGCCCTCGGGCACGTAGACCAGGTAGCGGCCGGGCAGCGAGACCTGGCTGGTCAGGCGGGCGCCCTTGTGACCGATCGGGTCCTTGGTGACCTGCACGAGGACCGACTGGCCGGACTTGAGGGCGGACTCGATGCGACGCGGCCCGTTGGCCATGCCGAGCGCCTCGAAGTTGACCTCACCGGCGTACAGGACCGCGTTGCGGCCCTTGCCGATGTCGATGAAGGCGGCCTCCATCGACGGCAGCACGTTCTGGACCTTGCCCAGGTAGACGTTGCCGACGTACGAGGTGGCTTCTTCCTTGTTGACGTAGTGCTCGACGAGCACGTTGTCCTCGAGGACGCCGATCTGGGTGCGCTCGCCGGACTGGCGGACGACCATGACGCGCTCGACGGCCTCACGGCGGGCCAGGAACTCGGCCTCGGTGATGATCGGGACGCGGCGGCGGCCCTGCTCGCGGCCCTCGCGGCGGCGCTGCTTCTTCGCCTCCAGGCGGGTCGAGCCCTTGATGGACTGGACCTCGTCGGACGGCTCGGCCTTCTCACGGGCCGGGCGCGGCTCGCGGACCTTGACGACGGTGCGCACACCGTCCTCGTCACCCGCTTCGGCGGCCTCGGCGGCGGTGTCGCCACTGCGGCGACGGCGACGGCGGCGACGACGGCTGGAGCTGGAGCCGAGGGCCTCTTCGGCCTCGTCCTCTTCCTCCTCGTCGGCCTCCTGCTCGGCGGACTCGGCCTCTGCCTCGGCCTCCTCCTCGGCGGACTCGTCGAGGTCGGCGGCCTCACCGCGGCGGCGGCGACGGCCACCACGGCGGCGGCGGCGCGACGGGCGCTCGCCCGACTCGTCGCCCTCTTCGAACTCCGCGGACTCCTCTTCGAGCTCGGCCTCGGGCTCCTCCTCGGCGAGAACCTCGGGGAGGGAGACCGGCGCGGACTCGGCGGCCGGGGCGGACTCGGCGGCGCCGCGCCCACGGCGACGGCGGCGGCCGGCGGGCTGCGGGGCGGGGGTCTGGACGACCTCGGCCTCGAGCTCCGTCTCGTCCTCCTCCTCGACCTCGTCGGCCGGGGCGGCGGCGCGGGCGGCCGCGGCGGCCATGGCGGCCGTCTCGGGGGTCTGGAACATCGGCTCGGCGAAGACCGGGGCCTGGAAGACGGCCACGGCGGGGCGCGCGGCGCGGCGGGCGCGGGCCGGGGCGGCGGGCGCCTCGGTCTCGGCGGCGGGCTGCGCGGGGGCGGCCGGTGCGGTGGTGGAGCGGGTGGCGCGGCGGCGGCCGCCGCGCTTCGGGGAGTCCAGGGCGTCGGCGACCGTGAAGGCGCGGGCGGCGGCCCTGGGGGCCTCCTCCGCGACCGGCTCGGCCTCGGCGGCCGGGGTCTCGACGACGGCGGCGGCCTCGGCGGCCGGGGCGGTCACGGCACGGGTGGCACGACGACGGGCACGCGGAGCCGGAGCGGCCGGGGCCTCCTCCTCGACCACGGGCGCGGCCTCGGCGGCCGGAGCCTCCGGGGCGGTCACGGCGCGGGTGGCACGGCGGCGGGCACGCGGGGCGGGAGCGGCGGGCTCCTCCTCGACCACCGGCGCGGCCTCGGCCACGGGGGCCTCCACGACGGCGGCGGCCTCGGCGGCCGGGGCGGTCACGGCACGGGTGGCACGACGACGGGCACGCGGAGCCGGAGCGGCCGGGGCCTCCTCCTCGACCACGGGCGCGGCCTCGGCGGCCGGAGCCTCCGGGGCGGTCACGGCGCGGGTGGCACGGCGGCGGGCACGCGGGGCGGGAGCGGCGGGCTCCTCGGCCGGAGCGGCAGCGGGGGCCGCGGCGGCGGGGGCCTCGACGACGACGGCCTCGGCCGGCGTCTCGGGGGCGGCCACGGCGCGGGTCGCGCGGCGGCGGGGACGTGCGGGGGCGGCGGCCGGAGCGGCCTCCGCCGCACTCGCCTGGGGCTCGGCCGGGGCGGCCTCCGTCACCGGGGTCACCTCTGCGGTGGCCCCGCCGGGCGGGCCGGCGGGCCGGGAAGCGGCGCGGCGACGCCTGCGCGGCGGCAGGTTGTCGCTGGGGCTGCCGCTGTCGGCGTTACCTGCGGTGGTGTCGTTTTCGTTGTTGAGCATTGCGGGCGGTTCTCCCGTCACGCTCCCGGGCGCCGCGGCTGACTTCCGGTCCGGCACGGCTGCCGCGTAATGAGCGCGGAACCGGCCTCCGGGGCGCGTTCGCCACACGGGAGCTGTAGTCCATGGCCGCCGGTTCCGTACGTGTTGTCCGTACGGCCTGGCGGAAGTCTTCAGGTCTGTGCGCGGCCCGACCCAGGTGGCTCCCGAGTGCCAGGGCTGCGCGACGACGACGTTCCCTACGCGGCGGGACCTTCCGGCGCCTTCGCGTCGGCTGCTACGGCGGCCGTGGGTGGGGCGGCCGTGTCAGCCTCGCGGTCGGGCGCGAGCGGGTCGGTCACCGTGCCGGACTCCTCGTCGAAGAGCCCCTGCGCCAGCCTGGTCACCGCTGAGGGGACCGGCGGCGCCAGGTCGGCCACAGCTCGGAGACCGGACAGGACGTCGTCGGGTCGCACGGCAGGTGTCAGATGCCGAACAACCAGCCGCAGTATCGCACAGGCATTGTCCAGGGTCCTATCAGCCGGGGCAGGAAGGGCTTCCAGACTGACGACCGCGCCGCGCGTGTCGAAGGTCCGCATGCCGTTCTTGGTCCGGCGCTGCACCTCCACGGTCTCGGCTGCGAGGAACGCCGTCACGGCCCGTTCGGCCTCGGCGGGCTCCACGCCGTCCAGGCGCAGCTCCCACACGGAGGCGGTCAGCCGGTCCGCGAGGCCCGAGGTGCGGGCCTCGACGGCGTCGATGATGTCGAGCCCGGTCGGCATCGACTCGTCGAGCAGCTCGCGGAGCTTCTCGGGGTCGCGGGGCTCGGCGAGGCCGATCTCCAGGTATTCCGCCTCGCTGCCGGTCCCGGTCGGGGCGGCGTTCGCGTACGAGACGCGCGGGTGCGGGGTGAATCCGGCCGAGTACGCCATCGGCACCTCGGCACGGCGCAGGGCCCGCTCGAAGGCGCGCTGGAAGTCTCGGTGGCTGGTGAACCGGAGGCGGCCGCGCTTGGTGTAGCGCAGTCGGATGCGCTGCACCACCGGTGCGGGAGGCGGGCCTTCGGGCTGTCGCTTGCCCAGTGGTTCTTCTCCTTGTGCGGGGCTCCGCGGCTCGCGCGTCGCCCTGAGCGTCTGTGGGACCGGCCGGCCCCGCCCTGCCTCCGGCTCACCCCTGCCGTTCGTGGAGGGAGATCTCGGGAGCGGGCGTGTTGCCTGCGGCTGTCGTACTACCCAGAGTACGCGCCCGTGACCTCGCCGGTTCCACGGGAGGAGTACCGAACAGCGCCTGCCGCACCGCGGCCCGCGCCTCCCTGACCGCGGCGCGGCCGGTGCGCCAGACCTCGCGGACGGCGTGGCCGGCGGGGGTCAGCACGTGCCGGTACACCCGGGACGCGGGCCAGCCGACCAGCACCCAGGCGACCCGTTTGAGCCCGCGCCACAGGGCTCCGGCGATCAGGCCGGCCACGTGCCAGGCCCAGAGGAGGACCTGCCCGACCGGCGTGAGCACGTGGCGGTACAGCGCGACCGCCAGCCAGGCGAGGCCGAGTCCGACCGGCCGCAGCAGGTACCGGTACAGCGACACCACCAGCCATACGAGGCCCAGCCCGACCGGGCGCAGCAGGTACCGGTAGGCCGCCGCCGCCAGCCACGCGAGGCCGTGTCCGATCGGGGTGAGCACGTACCGGTAGGCGGTCGCGGCCAGCCACAGGAGGCCGCGGCCGACGGGCGCGAGCACGTACCGCCACAGCGCGACCCACGGCCACACGAACAGGAGCATGGTCAGGAACCAGGCCGCCCAGGCCACCGCCTTGCCGAGCGGGGCGAGCAGGTACCGCAGCCCGCCCCGGCCGGCCCAGGCCAGCGCCGCCCCGAGCGGGCGGAACACGTAGGTGCTCAGGATCCGCCCGGCCGGAGCGAGCAGGTGCGCGTACGCGCCGCTGCCCAGCCATGCCAGGCCCCGCCCGACCGGGGTGACCACGTACCGCCACAGCCCGACCCACGGCCACACGAAGACCAGCTTGAGCAGGGTGGCCAGCACCCATCCGAACACCCGGAGCGCCGGCTCGACGACGTGGACGTACAGCGGCCCGAGGACGTGCCGGTGCGCGGCCCGGCCCAGGGCGACGAGCAGCTCCCAGACCACTCGTACGGGCAGTACGACGAGTACGGCGACGATCTTGACGGGGATCCTGATGACTCCCACCAGGCATCCGTCGCCACCGTCGCCGGGAGGCCGTTCGCGCAGTTCCATACAGCCAAGGACACGGCAGAGGCCCCCACCCGTTGCGGGCGGGGGCCTCTCGTGACCCAAGGGTTACTTCACGACCGACAGCGGCAGCAGCTTCTTGCCCGTCGGGCCGATCTGGATCTCGGTCTGCATCTGCGGGCACACGCCGCAGTCGAAGCACGGGGTCCAGCGGCAGTCGTCGACCTCGGTCTCGTCGAGGGCGTCCTGCCAGTCCTCCCAGAGCCAGTCCTTGTCGAGACCGGAGTCCAGGTGGTCCCAGGGCAGGACCTCCTCGTACGTGCGCTCGCGGGTCGTGTACCAGGCGACGTCCACGCCGTAGGCCGGCAGCGTCTTCTCCGCGGCCTCCATCCAGCGGTCGTACGAGAAGTGCTCGCGCCAGCCGTCGAAGCGGCCGCCCGATTCGTACACGGCGCGGATGACGTCGCCGATGCGGCGGTCGCCGCGCGAGAGGAGGCCCTCGACGATGCCCGGCTTGCCGTCGTGGTAGCGGAAGCCGATGGAGCGGCCGTACTTCTTGTCGCCGCGGATCTTGTCGCGGAGCTTGCCCAGGCGGGCGTCCGTCTCCTCGGCCGACAGCTGCGGCGCCCACTGGAACGGGGTGTGCGGCTTCGGCACGAACCCGCCGATGGACACCGTGCAGCGGATGTCGTTCTGGCCGGAGACCTCGCGGCCCTTGGCGATGACGTTGACCGCCATGTCGCCGATCTGGAGGACGTCCTCGTCGGTCTCGGTGGGCAGGCCGCACATGAAGTACAGCTTCACCTGGCGCCAGCCGTTGCCGTAGGCGGTGGCGACCGTGCGGATCAGGTCCTCTTCCGAGACCATCTTGTTGATGACCTTGCGCATGCGCTCGGAGCCGCCCTCGGGGGCGAAGGTCAGACCGGAGCGGCGCCCGTTGCGGGTCAGCTCGTTGGCCAGGTCCACGTTGAACGCGTCCACGCGGGTCGACGGCAGGGACAGACCCACCTTGTCGTCCGTGTAGCGGTCCGCGAGGCCCTTGGCGATGTCCGCGATCTCGGTGTGGTCCGCGGAGGACAGGGAGAGGAGGCCGACCTCCTCGAAGCCCGTGGCCTTCAGCCCGCGCTCCACCATCTCGCCGATGCCGGTGATGCTTCGCTCCCGCACGGGGCGCGTGATCATGCCGGCCTGGCAGAAACGGCAGCCGCGGGTGCAGCCGCGGAAGATCTCCACGGACATCCGCTCGTGGACGGTCTCGGCGAGCGGGACCAGGGGCTGCTTGGGGTAGGGCCACTCGTCGAGGTCCATGACCGTGTGCTTGGACACGCGCCACGGCACGCCGGAGCGGTTGGGCACGACACGGCCGATGCGGCCGTCCGGCAGGTACTCCACGTCGTAGAAGCCCGGCACGTAGACGTTGCCGGTCTTCGCCAGGCGCAGCAGGACCTCCTCGCGCCCGCCCGGCCGCCCCTCGGCCTTCCAGGTGCGGATGATCTCGGTCATGTCGAGGACGGCCTGCTCGCCGTCGCCGATGACCGCGCAGTCGATGAACTCCGCGATCGGCTCGGGGTTGAAGGCCGCGTGGCCGCCCGCGAGGACGATCGGGTGGTCGACCGTACGGTTGCGGGCCTCCAGCGGGATGCCCGCGAGGTCCAGCGCCGTGAGCATGTTGGTGTAGCCCAGCTCCGTGGAGAAGGACAGGCCGAACACGTCGAAGGCGGAGACCGGGCGGTGGCTGTCCACGGTGAACTGCGGCACCTTGTGCTCGCGCATCAGTTCCTCGAGGTCGGGCCACACGCTGTAGGTGCGCTCGGCGAGGACGCCCTCGCGTTCGTTCAGCACCTCGTAGAGGATCATGACGCCCTGGTTGGGCAGCCCGACTTCGTACGCGTCCGGGTACATGAGCGCCCAGCGGACGTCACAGCTCTCCCACTCCTTGACCGTGGAGTTGAGTTCACCGCCGACGTACTGGATGGGCTTCTGCACATGCGGAAGCAGGGCCTCAAGCTGAGGGAAGACCGACTCGGTCATCACGCGACTTTCGTGAAGCGGGCAGGGGGCAGCTCTCAAGCGTACCTCGGCCCCCGGCCGCCCCCACCCACATGATCATCCCAACGCCGTCCGCAGCGCGGGGTCCGAGGCCTTCGACCAGATGCCCGGAAGTTCCCGTTCGCGCCGCTCGGCCAGGGCCTCCTCGCGGGCGTAGAGGACACCCCAGGTGAACGCGGACTCTCCCGCGCCCGCCGCCTGGACCGCGAGGCCGCGCAGGGCCTCGCGGGCCACCACGCTGTCCTGGTGGTCGCCGAGCAGGGTCTGGACCTTCTTCCCCGCCTTGGCCAGGCGCTTCGCCGGCTTGCCGAGGGCCGGCACGGCCGACTCCGCCGCGTACCGCAGGCGCTTCGCCGCCTTGCGGGCGTCGTGCAGGGCCAGGTCCCGTTCGTCGCCCTCCGCCAGGGAGAGCGCGCCCTCGACGCGGACGGCGAGCCGCGCGTAGTCGCCGAGCACGGCCTTCGGCAGGATCGCCCGCGGCTCCGCATCGGCGCCCTTGAGCAGCGGCGGCGCCTCCAGCAGGGCGTCGAGGGAGTCCAGGAGGGAGACGTACCGCTCGCCGTCGAGGACGGCCACGGCCCGGCGCCGCGACGCGGAGCGCCGGGTGGTGTTCCACACCTTCAGCCGGCTGCGAACGGGGCCGATCACCAGGGTGCGCGGCAGCTCGCCGAGGCTGGTCTGGATCCGCTCCAGCAGGACCTCCTGGTCGCGGTCGACGCCGAGTTCGGCGGCCAGCCAGCGCAGCTCCTCGCCGATCGGGTCGGTGGCCGCCCGGTCGAGCACCTTGCGGTAGGTCTTGAAGGCGCTGCGCAGCCGCCGGGTGGCGACCCGCATCTGGTGGACGGAGTCCGGCAGGCTCCGTCGCACGGCCGGGTCCTGGGCGATCAGGGCGTCGCGCTGTTCACGCAGGTACGCCAGGACGTACGCGCCCGCAGTGCCCTCGGGGCCGCCGCCCTCGGGCCGGGCCGGGGGGACGGCGTCGGTCTCCACGAGCGCCCGGGCGAGCTTCGAGGGGGCGTCGGAGACCCGGAGCCCGGCCTTGCGGAAGGTCTTCTCCACGGCGTCGAGCAGTTCGGGGTCCACCCCGTCGGCGAGTTCCACCTCGACCTCGGTCCAGGAGGCGCTGGCCTGGCCCCGCTCGGCCAGGACCTCGTCGGTGCTCAGTTCCGCGAGCAGGGCTCCGTCGGCGTCGAGCAGGTGGCTGACGCGGCGCGAGGAGACCAGCCTGACCTGCGGCTGGAGTCCGGCGCCGCGCACCCGGGAACGGACGAGGGCGGCGAGGGAGGGCGGGACGGTGTCGCTGAGCGCGGCCGTGACCTCGTCGCGCACTCCCGGGGAGACGGGCAGTTTGAGGTGCCAGCCCGCGTCCGCGCCGCCCGTTCTGCGCCGCAGGGTGAGGCCGTCGGCCGCGAGGCGTTGGTCGGGGGTGTCGTAGTAGACGGCGTCGAGGTCGACGGTGCCCTGGTCGGAGACGGCCGCGATCGCGGCCGTGCCCGTCAGGTCCGGCAATCCCCGCCGGGCAGATTTGGCCTTGGAGAACTCGAATTTACGCTCGATTTCGCGCTTGGTGTCCGCCATAGACCGAACTTAGTCCTGAACGGATCACGGCGGCAGGGTGAACAGGAGATCAGGCTGACAATGGCCGCTGCACCTTGATCGACTGCAGCAGTCCGATCGCCACCCACACCGCGAACATCGACGAGCCTCCGTACGAGACGAACGGCAGCGGCAGCCCGGCCACCGGCATGATCCCGAGGGTCATCCCGATGTTCTCGAAGGACTGGAAGGCGAACCAGGCGATGATCCCGGCGCAGACGATCGTCCCGTACAGCTCGGTGGTCTCCCGGGCGATCATGCAGGCCCGCCACAGGATGACGGCGAGCAGGAACAGGATCAGCCCGGCCCCGAGGAAGCCCAGCTCCTCCCCCGCCACGGTGAAGACGAAGTCGGTCTGCTGCTCCGGCACGAACTGACCGGTCGTCTGCGAACCCTTGAAGAGTCCCGATCCGGTGAGACCGCCGGAGCCGATCGCGATGCGCGCCTGGTTGGTGTTGTAGCCGACGCCCGCGGGGTCCAGCTCGGGGTTGGCGAAGGCCGCGAAGCGGTTGATCTGGTACTCGTCGAGGACGCCGAGCTGCCAGATCAGGATGGCGCCGCCCGCGCCGGTGCCGAGGAGTCCGAGCACCCAGCGGTTGGAGGCGCCGGAGGCCAGCAGCACGCCGAGCACGATGACGATCATGACCATGACGGACCCGAGGTCGGGCATCAGCATGACGATGCCCATCGGGGCGGCGGCCAGGCAGAGCGCCTTGACGACCGTGCGGTGGTCCGGGTGGGTGAGGTCGCCGGCGTCCACCCGGGTGGCCAGCAGCATCGCCATGACCAGGATGATCGTGATCTTCACGAACTCGGAGGGCTGGAGGGAGAATCCGCCGCCGATCACGATCCACGCGTGGGCGCCGTTGATGGTGGCGCCGAGCGGGGTGAGCACGGCCAGGATGAGCACGAGCGAGAGCCCGTAGAGGACCGGCACGGCACCGCGCAGGGTGCGGTGGCCGAGCCAGACGGTGCCGATCATCAGGACGAGGCCGATGCCGGTGTTCAGGGCGTGCCGGGCCAGGAAGTAGTACGGGTCCCCCTGGTTCAGCTGGGTCCTGTTGCGGGTCGCCGACCACACCAGCAGGGCGCCCATGAAGGACAGGGCGAGCGCGGCGAGGAGTATCGGCCAGTCGAGCCGGCGCACCACGGAGTCGCGGGCGGTGAGCTTGGCCATCGCCCCGCGCTCGGGCGCGTACCGGGAGACGGAGAACTTGTTGGCGGTCTGCATGTCTTTCGGTCCTCAGTCGTGCCGTGCGGGGGGCGGGGCGGGCGGCCCGGCGAGGGCGGGCGGTTCCGGTTCCTCCGGGGACGGCGGCACGTACGGCCGGATCTCCGGGGAGTCGATGGAACCGTCGGGGCGGATCTTGGGCAGGTTCGCCTCGGGCTGCAACAGCAGGGCCTTCTTCAGGTCCTGCTTGCCGGCCATGTCGAGACCGTAGATGGCGTTGTAGAGGTTGCGGACGGCGGGGCCGGAGGCTCCGGAGCCGGTGCCGCCCTGGGAGATCGTCATGACGATCGTGAAGTCCTTGGTGTAGGTCGCCAGCCAGGACGTGGTCTGCTTGCCGTAGACCTGGGCGGTGCCGGTCTTGGCGTGCATCGGGATCTTGTCCATCGGCCAGCCGATGAACCGCCAGGCGGCGGTGCCGCCCGGCTCGGCGACCGAGCGCAGGCCCTTGTCGAGGTCGCTGATGGTCCTGGCGCTGATCGGCAGCCTGCCGTGGGACTGCGGCTTGATCATCTCGATGCGCTTGCCGTCGGGGCTGACCAGGGCCTTGCCGACCGTGGGGTTGTAGAGGGTGCCCCCGTTGCTGATGGCGGAGTACGCGGTGGCCATCTGGATGGGGGTGACGAGGACGTCTCCCTGGCCGATGGCGAAGTTGATGCTGTCGTAGGCCTTCAGCTGGTTGCCTTCGAGGCAGCTCTCGTAGGCGATCTGCTCGACATAGGTGCCGCCCCGCTTGCCCTGCTTGCACCAGGAGTTCTTGTTGGCCGCCCAGAAGCTCTGCTTCCACTGGCGGTCGGGGATGCGGCCGGTGACCTCGTTCGGCAGGTCGATGTGGGTCTCGGAGCCGAGGCCGAATTCACGGGCGGTCCGGTAGAACCAGTCGTGGGCGTTCTTCTTGGGCTTGAGGCCGCCGTCGCGCTGCCACTCCTTGTGGCCGAGGGCGTAGAAGACGGTGTTGCAGGAGAACTTGAGCGCGTCGCCGAGGGTGATGGGGCCGTGCCCCTTGGACTCGAAGTTCGCGAAGCTCCGGCCGCCCATGTTGTAGGAGGCGCTGCAGTTGTACTTGTCGTTGAAGTCGTATCCGGCCCGCACGGCCGCGCTCGCCGAGACCACCTTGAAGATGGAGCCCGCGGGGGCCTGGCCCTGGATGGCCCGGTTGAGCAGCGGGTAGTTGGAGTTCTTGCTGGTGAGCCTGGCGTAGTCCTTGCCGGAGATGCCGCCGACCCAGGCGTTGGGGTCGTAGTCGGGCTGGGAGGCCATCGCGACGACGCGGCCGGTCTTGGCCTCCATGACGACGACGGCGCCCGAGTCGGCCTCGTACTTGCGGCCGGTGATGTTGTCGGTCTCGTTCCGGACGACCTTCATCGCCTGCTGGAGCTCGAACTCGGCCACGGCCTGGACCCGGGCGTCGATGCTGGTGATGAGGGTGGACCCGGCGATGCCCGGGTCGGACTTGGTCTGGCCCATGACCCGGCCGAGGTTGTCGACCTCGTACGAGGTGACCTCCGCCTTGCCGCGCAGCTGGCGGTCATAGGTGCGTTCGATGCCGGAGCGGCCGACCTGGTCGGACCGCAGGTGCGGCGAGTCGGTGTCCTTGGCCTTCTGGATCTCGTCGTCGGTGACCGGCGAGAGGTAGCCGAGCACCTGGGAGGTACGGGCCCCGCCGGGGGCCGGGTAGCGGCGGACGGCGGTGGGCTCGGCGGTGATGCCGGGGAAGTCCTCGGGGCGCTCCCGCAGCTGGAGCGCCTGCTGCGTGGTGGCCTCCATGGTGACCGGGATCGGCTGGTACGGGGAACCGTTCCAGCAGGGCGCGGGGGTCTGGGAGTCGCAGAGGCGGACCTTCTCCATGACCTCCTTGGGGGTCATGTCCAGGACGTCGGCGAGGCGGGTCATGACGCCCTTGCCCCGGTCCTTCATCTTCATCAGAGCGGTCCGGCTGGCGGAGACGACCAGCCGGGTCTCGTTGTCGGCGAGGGGGACCCCGCGGGCGTCGAGGATCGAACCGCGCACGGCGGGCTGGACCACCCGCTGGACGTGGTTGCTCTTGGCCTCGTGGTAGTACTCGGCGCCGTTGCGGATCTGCAGGAACCAGAGCCGGCCGCCGAGGGTGACCAGCATGGAGATGATGAGCACCTGCATGATGACGAGCCTGATCTGCACCCGGGAGGTACGGCCGGTCTCCGGAACGTTCGTCATGCCTGCTCCTCCCTCACAGCTTCTTGACGCTCTTCACACCCTTGACTGCCTTGACGCCCTTTATGCGGACGGCCTTGTTGGCGCGGGAGCGCGCGGTCTTCAGCCGGAGCCCGCCGCGCTGGCTGCCGATGCGCAGGCCCGTACCGCCGGCCAGCCAGCCGGCGGAGACGTCGGCGGCCTTGTTGGCGGGGCCGCCGCCGGCCTCGACGGCCATCGGGTCGTTCTCGGCCTTCCGCGCCAGCGCCATGATCCACGGCACGGTGAACGGCGCGAGCAGCAGGTCGTAGAGGGTGGCGGTGAACACCAGCCCGGTCAGGCCCACGTGGCGGGCAGCGGTGTCGCCGACGAGGGCGCCCACGCCCGCGTAGAGCAGGGTGGAGCCGATCGCGGCGGCGACGACGGTGAGCATCGGGCCCCAGGCGGAGCGGAACCGGCCGCCGTCGGGGCGGGTCAGTCCGGCGACGTAGCCGATGACGCACAGCACGAGCGCGTACCGCCCGGCGGCGTGGTCGGCGGGCGGGGCCAGGTCGGCGAGGAGACCGGCGGCGAAGCCGATCAGGGCTCCGCTGACGTGCCCGTACACGAGTGCGAGGGCGACGACGGTGAGGAGCAGCAGGTCGGGTACCGCGCCGGGCAGTTGGAGCCGGCCCAGGACGGTGACCTGGATGACGAGGGCGACCACGACGAGCGTGGCCGAGAGCAGGATCCGGTTGAAGCGCATGGGCGGTCTGCTCCTACTCGTCGGCCGGCTTGCCGGGCACGCTGGCGGACCCGGACGGGGTCACCGTGACGGTGACCGTCGGGGTGGGCTTGGGGGCCTCGGGCTTGGGCGGCAGCACGGCGTCACGAGGGTCCTCGCGCGGCGGCATCACGACGACGCCGACGATGTCGAGGCGCGAGAAGGCGACGGCCGGATTGACCCAGACGGTGCGGGTCAGGTCGCCGCGCGAGGGGTCGACCTTGATCACCTCGCCGATCGGCACACCGGGCACGAAGGGCTTGTTGCCGCGCGAGCCGAAGGTGACGAGCCGGTCGCCGGGGTTGATCTTCGCCTTGCCGTTGAGCATCTGGACGGACATCGCGCGGTCGCCCTGGCCGGTGGCGAAGCCGAGTTCGCCGGTCTTCTCCAGCCGGGTGCCGACGGTGAAGTCGGGGTCGTTGGCGAGGACGACGGTGGCGGTGTCCGGGCCGACGGTGCTGACCCGGCCCACGAGGCCGTCCCCGTTGAGGACGGTCATGTCGCGTTCGATGCCGTCCTTGCTGCCGGCGTCGATGGTGACGGTCCAGGAGAAGCCCTGGGCCGCTCCTATGGCGATGACCTCGGCGCCCTTGATGCCGTACTGTCCGGCGCCCGCCCGCTTGAGCATCTCGTCGAGCTCGTGGATGCGGCTGCGGGTCTGCTCGTCGCTGCCGAGCTTGGCCTTCAGGGCTGCGTTCTCGCGCTCCAGCGCGGCGATGCGGTTGTGCCGCTCGCCCGAGTCCCTTACCGCCCCTATGGCGTTGGCGACCGGATCGACAGCGGTCGCCACACCCTTCTCGACCGGCCCGAAGACCGCTGCCGCGGCCTGCCGGGCACCGTCGACCGGCGACTCCTCGCCTGCCCTGATGTCCACCGTGATCAACGCGAACGCGATGGCGATCAGAAGCACCAGGAGCAGCCGGCTTTCTCGTGTGTCCCTCACGTGCGGCGGCCGTGCCTTCCTCGTCGGAATTCTCTTTTGCCTGTATATCAACGATCCGCCGCACGGGCCCGGTAGCACCCGTACGGCGGATCCTTGTGTTCCGCATGGCCCCTCCCCGGCAGGGAGGGGCGTCTGTCAGCGACGGGGCTGGGCGTCCAGGACCTGCTGGAGCGCCTCGAACTCCTCGACGCACTTGCCGGATCCGAGCGCCACGGAGTCGAGCGGGTCCTCGGCGATGTGGATCGGCATGCCGGTCTCCCGGCGCAGCCGCTCGTCGAGGCCGCGCAGCAGGGCGCCGCCGCCGGTCAGGACGATGCCGCGGTCCATGATGTCGCCGGAGAGCTCCGGCGGACACTTGTCGAGCGTGGTCTTGACCGCGTCGACGATGGCGTTGACCGGCTCCTCGATGGCCTTGCGCACCTCGGCGGCCGAGATGACGACCGTCTTGGGCAGTCCGGAGACCAGGTCGCGTCCCCGGATCTCGGTGTGCTCGTCCTTGTCGAGGTCGTACGCCGAACCGATGGTGATCTTGATCTGCTCGGCCGTGCGCTCGCCGAGGAGGAGCGAGTACTCCTTCTTGATGTGCTGGATGATCGCGTTGTCGAGCTCGTCGCCGGCCACCCGGATGGACTGTGCCGTGACGATTCCGCCGAGGGAGATGACGGCGACCTCGGTGGTGCCGCCGCCGATGTCCACGACCATGTTGCCGGTGGCCTCGTGGACGGGCAGGCCCGAGCCGATGGCGGCGGCCATGGGCTCCTCGATGATGTGCACCTGGCGGGCGCCGGCCTGCGTGGACGCCTCGATGACGGCGCGTCGCTCCACTCCGGTGATGCCGGAGGGGACACAGACCACGACGCGCGGACGTGCCAGGTACCGTCGCTTGTGGATCTTGAGGATGAAGTACCGGAGCATACGCTCGGTGATCTCGAAGTCGGCGATGACGCCGTCCTTGAGGGGCCGTACGGCGACGATGTTGCCGGGCGTGCGCCCGATCATCTTCTTCGCCTCCGAGCCGACCGCCAGAATGCCGCCGGTGTTCGTGTTGATGGCGACCACGGACGGCTCGTTCAGGACGATCCCCCGGCCCCTCACGTACACCAGCGTGTTGGCGGTCCCGAGGTCGATCGCCATGTCACGGCCGATGAACGACATGTTGTTCCCCTTGTTCCCCATGAGGAGCGTCTGGCCTTCCAGTTGATAGCGGCTGCTGTCAGGTCGGCGAGGTGGGTGTGTGGGTGGAGGCCCCATCGTAGTCACGGTAGTACCGACACCGCGCGACGGGACTCCGGCAATCCCGCCGGAATGGATACCCGCCCCCTTAGTGGTGACGACGTGTCCTGCCCAGGCGTTCCCGCTTGCGCCGGGAAATACCGAAGGGCGACCGAAATTACTTCGGTCGCCCCAGGTCATGAGCGCTATTTGGCTGATGTCTCGTCAGGAAAGCGTGATCCGAATGAGTCAGAGAGCGGGGAAGAACAGCTTCAGCTCGCGCTCCGCGGACTCCTCCGAGTCCGAGGCGTGGATCAGGTTCTCCCGGGTGACGGTACCGAAGTCGCCCCGGATGGAGCCGGGCGCCGCGGCGATCGGGTCGGTGGGTCCGGCCAGCTGGCGGACACCCTCGATGACGCGTTCCCCTTCGACGACCAGGGCGACCACGGGACCGCTCGCCATGAAGCCCATGAGGGGCTCGTAGAACGGCTTGCCCTTGTGCTCGCCGTAGTGCGTCTCCAGGGTCTCCTGGTCCAGCGTGCGCAGCTCCAGGGCGGGAATGGTCCAGCCGGCCTTCCGCTCGATGCGGCCGATGATCTCGCCGACCAGACCGCGACGGACGGCGTCGGGCTTGAGCAGGACGAGGGTGCGCTGGGTCATGTTTCGGCTCCTTGCGGCAAACGGGTGCGGTGGGACGAATCTACAGGGCCATCAGGGGACGTCCGGCCGGTCGCCGGCCGGGCCCGGAGGGGACCCGTCACGCGGTGTCGGGCGCCGCGGACGCCGCGGGCGCCGCAGACGCTTCCTGCGCGGCCGCCCAGCGCTCCTTGATCGTGTCGATCTTCCGGCCGTAGTGCACCGAGCACCACCACAGGCCGGCGAACACCGCGCCGAGGAAGAACATCGTCGGGACGACGAACCCGCTCACGATCAGGCCGATCTGCAGGGCCCAGCCGAGCTGGACCGCCCCGGGACGCGACAGCATCCCGCAGAGCAGCACCGACAGCAGCATCGCGACCCCGCACACCGTCCAGACCGTGGCCTGGGTCAGGTCGGGGTCCTTCATCGCCACCAGCCCCGCGAAGCCGATCACGAAGAACTCGCCGATCAGCGTGCTCGCACACAGCGTGCGCATCCCTCAGCCCCTCTTCAGCAGCAGGCGGGCCTCGCCCACCGTGATCACGGAACCGGTCACCAGGACCCCGGCCCCTCCGTACTCGGCCTCTTCCTCCGCCAGGGTGATCGCCGCCTCCAGGGCGTCGTCCAGCCGCGGCTCCACCTGCACCCGGTCCACGCCGAAGACCTCGACCGCGACGGCCGCCAGTTCGTCCGCGCCCATCGACCGGTGGCTGGAGTTCTCCGTGACCACCACTTCCGCGAAGATCGGCTCGAAGGCCTCCAGCACCCCGCGGACGTCCTTGCCCTCGCTCGCGGCCACGACCCCGATCAGCCTGCTGAAGCCGAACGACTCGGTCACCGCCTCCGCCGTGGCCGCGGCACCCGCCGGGTTGTGCGCCGCGTCCAGGACCACCGTCGGGCTGCGCCGCACGACCTCCATGCGGCCCGGCGAGGTCACCGAGGCGAAGGCCCGCTGCACGGTCTCCAGGTCCAGCACCCGCGCGTGCTCCTGGCCGATGCCGAAGAAGGCCTCGACCGCCGCCAGCGCCACCGCCGCGTTGTGCGCCATGTGGGCGCCGTACAGCGGCAGGAAGATGCCGTCGTACTCCCCGCCCACACCGCGCAGCGTCAGCTGCTGGCCGCCGACCGCGACCTCGCGCGAGACGACGCCGAACTCCATGCCCTCGCGGGCCACCGTGGCGTCGACCTCCACGGCCTTCTTCAGCAGTACCTGCGCCGCGTCCACCGGCTGCTGCGCCAGGATCACGGTCGCGTCCTGCTTGATGACGCCGCCCTTCTCCACGGCGATCTCGCCGGGCGTGGAGCCGAGCCGGTCGGTGTGGTCCAGGCTGATCGGGGTGACCACCGCGACCGAGGCGTCGATGACGTTGGTGGCGTCCCAGCTGCCGCCCATGCCCACCTCGACCACGGCCACGTCCACGGGTGCGTCCGCGAAGGCCGCGTAGGCCATTCCGGTGAGCACCTCGAAGAACGACAGCCGGAACTCCTCGGAGGCGTCGACCATCTCCACGTACGGCTTGATGTCCTGGTACGTCTCGACGAACCGCTCGGCGCTGATCGGCGCCCCGTCGAGGCTGATCCGCTCGGTGATCGACTGCACGTGCGGGCTGGTGTAGCGCCCGGTGCGCAGCTCGAAGGCGTTCAGCAGGCACTCGATCATGCGGGCCGTGCTCGTCTTGCCGTTGGTGCCGGTGACGTGGATGGAGGGGTACGCGCGCTGCGGCTCGCCCAGCACGTCCATCAGGGCCGCGATCCGCGACACCGACGGCTCGAGCTTGGTCTCGCCCCAGCGGGTGGAAAGCTCCTGCTCCACCTCCAGCAGTGCCTTAGCGACCTCCGGGTCTACGGGCGGGGCGGGTACCGGGTCGCCCTGGGGCGGTCCGGCCTGGGCGCGCAGGGTGCGGCTGCCGGCCTCGATCACCGCCAGGTCGGGGTCGCGGTCGGACTCTTCCGCCACGATCTGGTCGAACTCGTCGAAGGTGCCGGCGAGGTCGTCGTTGTCGTCGCGGTCGTGGCTCTCGGGCTGCTGCTCACTCACAGGGCCAGTCTACGGACGGGGACCCGCAGGACTTTCGGCCCGGCCGTTCAGGGACCTTCGACGGCAAGAGCGACCGGATCGTTATGCAAGCCTTGCGAGCAGCAGATAGGGGAACAAATGCCGCAGGACAGCACCAACAAGACGGCTACCAGCCGCGACATAGGGATAGACCTGGGGACGGCCAACACCCTCGTCTACGCGCGGGGGCACGGAATCGTCCTCAATGAGCCGTCCGTGGTCGCCGTCAAAGCGGGCACCACCACCGCCCTGGCCGTCGGATCGGACGCCAAGGAGACCATCGGCCGCACCCCCGGCTCCATCACCGCGATCCGCCCCCTCAAGGACGGCGTGATCTGCGACTACGAGGCCGCCGAGGAGATGATCCGGCACTTCGTGCGCAAGGCCGTCCCCGGCCGCCGGCCCCGCACCCGGATGGTGATCTGCGTGCCGTCCGGGGTCACCCCCGTCGAGCGGCGGGCCATCGTCCACGCCTCCACCCGGGCCGGAGCCAAGGCCGTACACCTGATCGAGGAGCCGATGGCCGCCGCGATCGGCGCCGGACTGCCCGTGGCCGAACCGCGCGGCTCCATGGTCGTGGACATCGGCGGCGGCACCTCCGAGGTCGCCGTCATCTCCCTTGGGGGTCCCCCCAGGACGGAGTCCTAGGGGGAGGCATCGTCACCTCCCGGTCCCTGCGCGTCGGCGGGGACCGGCTCGACGCGGCGATCACCGACCACGTGCGCAAGGAGCACGCGCTCCTCATCGGAGAGCGCACCGCCGAGGACGTCAAGCTCGGCATCGGCTCGGCCTGGCCGGTGCCCGACCGGCCGGAACTGGAGACGCGCACCTTCACCGTGCGCGGCCGCGAGAAGGTCGGCGGCATGCCCAAGACCTCGGAGCTGGGCGCCGCGGACGTGCGGGCGGCCCTCGACGAGCCGGTCGAGGCCATCATCGCCGCCGTCCGCACCACCCTGGAGGAGTGCCCGCCGGAACTGTCCGGCGACGTGATGGAGCACGGCATCACCTTGACCGGCGGCGGCGCCCTGCTCCCCGGCATCGACCTGCGGATGGCCTCCGCGACCGGCATCCCCGTCTTCGTGGCGGACACCCGCTGGACTGCGTGGCGCTGGGCTCCGGCCGGTGCGTGGAGGACCTGGACACGCTGGGCAGCCTGCTGGTCCCCGCGAAGGCCTGAGCGCCCGGACAGGACCTAGCCGCGCGGCAGCGTGGCCACGACCTCGTACGCGTCCTGCGTGCGCCTCGCCGTCAGGGTCCCGCCCAGGCTGCGTACGCGCTCGGTCATGCTCGCCGTGCCGGAGCCCGCCGAGACGGGGGCCCGGCCCGGGGTCCGGGCAGGCAGCGCGTTGCTGACGGCGATCCGCAGCTGCGGGCCGTCCGCCGCGATCGACACGTCGATGCTCTCCCCGTGCGCGTGCTTGGCGGCGTTGGTCAGGCACTCCTGCACCACCCGGTAGACCGCCGCCTGCCGCAGCGGCGACAGCCCGTGCACTTCCCGGTCCATGGTGAGCCGCACCGGCGACCCCGCCCGCCCGCTCTCCTCGGCCAGCGCGGGCAGCCCGTCCACGCCCGGGGTCGAGGCCCGCTCGCCGCGCTGCACGATGATCTCGTTGAGCACCAGATGGGCCCGGCGCGCGGTGTCGGCCAGCTCCTCGAAGTCCTTCGCGTGCGTGGTCTCGCGGGCCCGCACGGACAGCACTTCGGAGCGCACCGTCAGCAGGGTCAGTTCGCGCCCGACGAAGTCGTGGACGTCGCGGGCGACGGAGGTGCGCTCCTGCTGGACGGCCTGCAGCACGGCGGACTCGGCCCGCCGGGCGGTGAGCTCCCCCACCAGGTCGTGCCGGTAGGCGGCGATGCCCACCGCCGAGGCGAGCACCCCGATGGGCACGAACAGGCCGAGGAAGCCGCTGAGCGTCCCGGCCTTGTCCGCCGCCCAGCCGGGGACGCAGGAGAACAGGAGCAGCGCGAAGCCGACGTACCCGATCGTGGCCAGGACCGCGGCCCGCCGCCCCCGGTAGCGGCCCACCGAGTACAGCGCGAACTGGATCAGGGTCAGCTCGTGCAGCCACCCGATGAACAGCAGCGCGGCCAGGTACGAGATCCAGGGCGTCCGGCGGCGCACCAGCAGGCTCGCGCAGCCCACGGCGAGCACGACGGCGGCCGCGGGTCCGCTCAGCGAGTTGTCGGCGGCGGCGAGCCCCGGCAGATCGAGGGCCATCAGGCCGAGGCAGCTCAGCGCCGTGAGCACGTCCAGCGCACGTGGCGAGCCGGCCCAGCTCGCGGCGAGCCGGCGGCCGGAGGCCATCCACCGGTGGTACGCCGAGACGACGGGCTTGACGGGCATGCCCTCCATCATCCGTGGTCAGCGGATCGGATCGGATCGACCGGGACCGAAAACCGAGTGATTTAGGGCACTTCGGACAGGTGAAGGTCCCGGCATCCCGCGACCTCGCGCCCTGCCGCGAGCCCGCCGGGCTCGGCCTCGCCGGCTTCCTTTCGGAGTTCGGCACGCGCCTCCTGTGAGACCGCTCCCCGCACGGGGAACGCTGAAGGCGAAGGCCCCCGCATCGACCGACGGTGCGGGGGCCTTCGCCTTGTTGTCTGCGCGTCGTCTGCGCCTACGGACCGCTAGGCGGCGGGCAGCGCGTCCAGCTGGGCCTGGAGCCGCGCGATGTCCGCCTCGGCCTTGGCGAGCCGGCCCTTGATCTTGTCCACGACGTTGTCGGGGGCCTTGGCGATGAACGCCTCGTTCCCCAGCTTCGCCTCGGCCTGCTGCTTCTCCTTCTCCGCGGCCGCGAGGTCCTTGGAGAGGCGCTTGCGCTCGGCGGCCACGTCGATCGTGCCCGACAGGTCGAGCGCGACCGTGGCGCCGGCGACCGGCAGGGTCGCGGTGGCGCTGAAAGAGTCGCCCTCGGGCTGCAGGCGCAGCAGCTGGCGGATGGCGCCCTCGTGCGCGGCCAGCGCCGTACCGGTCAGGTCCAGGCGGGCCGGGACCTTCTGGCCGTCCTGCAGACCCTGCTCCTTGCGGAACCGGCGGACCTCGGTGACGACGGCCTTGACGAGTTCGATCTCGGCCTCGGCCGCCTCGTCGCGGAAGCCGCTGTCGCTCGGCCAGTCGGCGATCACCAGGGACTCGCGGCCGGTGAGGGTGGTCCACAGCGTCTCGGTGACGAAGGGGACCACCGGGTGCAGCAGCCGCAGCATGACGTCGAGGACCTCGCCGAGGACCCGGCCGGAGACCTGGGCCTGCGCGCCGCCCGCGAAGAACGTCGTCTTCGACAGCTCGACGTACCAGCTGAAGACCTCGTCCCACGCGAAGTGGTAGAGCGAGTCCGACAGCTTCGAGAACTGGTAGTCCTCGTAGAAGGCGTCGACCTCGGCCACGGTCTTGTTGAGCTGCGACAGGATCCAGCGGTCGGTCGCCGACATCTGCTCGGGGGCCGGCAGCTCGCCCTCGATGGTGGCGCCGTTCATCAGCGCGAAGCGGGTGGCGTTCCAGATCTTGTTGGCGAAGTTCCGGGAGGCCTGGACCCAGTCCTCGCCGATCGGGACGTCGACGCCCGGGTTCGCGCCGCGGGCCAGCGTGAAGCGGACCGCGTCGGAGCCGTAGGTGTCCATCCAGTCCAGCGGGTTGACCGCGTTGCCGAAGGACTTCGACATCTTCTTGCCGAACTGGTCGCGGACCATGCCGTGCAGGGCGATGGTGTGGAACGGCGGGGTGCCGTCCATCGCGTACAGGCCGAACATCATCATCCGGGCGACCCAGAAGAAGAGGATGTCGTAGCCGGTGACCAGGACGGAGTTCGGGTAGAACTTCGCGAGGCTCTCGGTCTGCTGCGGCCATCCGAGGGTGGAGAAGGGCCACAGGCCGGAGGAGAACCAGGTGTCGAGGACGTCGGTGTCCTGGCGCCAGCCCTCGCCCGCCGGCGGCTGCTCGTCCGGTCCGACGCAGACGACCTCGCCGTTCGGGCCGTACCAGACGGGGATGCGGTGGCCCCACCACAGCTGGCGCGAGATGCACCAGTCGTGGAGGTTGTCGACCCAGTCGAAGTACCGCTTCTCCATCTCCTGCGGGTGGATCTTGACCTTGCCGTCGCGGACCGCGTCACCGGCAGCCTTGGCCAGCGGACCGACCTTGACCCACCACTGCATGGACAGGCGCGGCTCGATGGTGGTCTTGCAGCGCGAGCAGTGGCCGACGGAGTGGGTGTACGGACGCTTCTCGGCGACGATCCGGCCCTCGGCGCGCAGCGCGGCGACGATGGCGGAGCGGGCCTCCAGGCGGTCCAGTCCCTGGAAGGGGCCGTGCGCCGTGATGATGGCGTGCTCGTCCATGACGGCGAGGTTCGGCAGGTTGTGGCGCTGGCCGATCTCGAAGTCGTTCGGGTCGTGCGCCGGGGTCACCTTGACGGCGCCGGTGCCGAACTCCGGGTCGACGTGCTCGTCCGCGACGACCGGGATGCGGCGGCCGGTCAGCGGCAGCTCGATCTCGGTACCGACGAGGTGCTTGTAGCGCTCGTCCTCCGGGTGGACGGCGACGGCGGTGTCGCCGAGCATCGTCTCGGCGCGGGTGGTCGCGACGACGATGGACGCGTCGCCCTCGCCGTAGCGGATCGAGACGAGCTCGCCCTCGTCGTCCTGGTACTCGACCTCGATGTCGGAGATCGCGGTGAGGCACCGCGGGCACCAGTTGATGATGCGCTCGGCGCGGTAGATCAGCTCGTCGTCGTAGAGCTTCTTGAAGATGGTCTGGACGGCCTCGGAAAGGCCCTCGTCCATCGTGAAGCGCTCGCGCGACCAGTCGACACCGTCACCGAGGCGGCGCATCTGGCCGGAGATCTGCCCGCCGGACTCGCCCTTCCACTGCCAGACGCGCTCGACGAACGCCTCGCGGCCCAGGTCGTGGCGGGACTTGCCCTCCTTGGCGAGCTCGCGCTCGACAACGTTCTGGGTGGCGATGCCGGCGTGGTCCATGCCGGGCTGCCACAGCGTCTCGAAGCCCTGCATGCGCTTGCGGCGGGTCAGGGCGTCGATGAGCGTGTGCTCGAAGGCGTGCCCCAGGTGGAGCGAGCCCGTGACGTTCGGCGGCGGGATGACGATGGTGTACGCCGGCTTCTCGCTCTTCGCGTCGGCCTCGAAATACCCACGCTCTACCCAGCGCTCGTAGAGCTTCCCCTCTACCTCGGCCGGCGCGTACTGGGTCGGCAGTTCGGAGTTGGGGCTGCTGGGTGTCTGCGTGTTCTCGGTCACGGAGCACAGTTTAGGGCCGTAACAGTCCAGTCATGAAACCGGTAATGAGGGGGCCCGCTGCCCCGGGTGTCACCGGCTTCCGCCAGGATGTGTGGAACGGATAAGCAGACAGAGAAGCAACCTCATTGGGGGACGCGGGATGAGCTACAACCAGCCAGGGCCCTACGGGCAGCAGCCTCAGCAGCCGGGACCGTACGGGCAGCAGCCCCAGCAGCCCGGTCCGTACGGGCAGCAGCCCCCGCCGCCGGGTCCGTACGGCCAGCCTGCCCCCCAGCCCGGTTACGGCTACCCGCAGCAGCCGGGCGTGCCGCCGCAGGGCTACCCGCAGCAGCCCCCGCAGCAGCCGGGCTACGGCTACCAGCAGCAGCCCCCGTACGGCGCGGTGCCTCCGCAGCAGCCGAAGAAGTCCAAGGCCGGCGTGATCATCGGCGTGGTCGTCGCGGTCGCGGTCGTCGCGGGCGCCGGCTGGTACTTCACGCAGGGCGGCGGCGGCGCGGGCGGCGACATCGCTGCCGACACCAAGGGCTACAAGCTGGTCGCCCCGGAGTCGGTGGACGACTTCAAGAAGGACCCGAAGCACAAGGAATCGGCTTTCACTCCCGCGGAGAAGAAGGAAGTCGAGGGGGTGGGCATGAAGGACCCCGCCAAGGTGAACATGGGCTACCAGTCGGGCGACCCGAGCAACCCGCTGGCAGGCAAGATCCTCAACTTCTCCGGCTTCTACGGCGAGCTCGCCGACCCGGAGAAGGCGGTGGACGCGTACTTCGCCCTGGCCAAGCTGGAAGCCGCCAAGGAAGAAAGCAAGATGACGGTCGATCTCGTCGGGAGCCCCAAGACGATGAACCCGGCCGGCTTCAAGGGCGGCGTGATGAAGTGCCAGGAAGCCAAGTTCACCTCGAAGGACCCGGCGTACAAGGGGCCCAAGGAGTTCACGCTCCCGATCTGCATCTGGGGTGACTACAGCACCCTGGGCACGGCCACTCCCATGGAGATGGCCTCGCTGATCTCCGGCAAGTCCGGCTACACCCTGGACCAGACCGCCGAGATCACCGCGAAGTTCTACAACACCGCCCGCGTCAAGAAGTAGCGGAACGGCAGGACATGCAGAAGGGGCGCCCCCGGCCGGGGGCGCCCCTTCTGTCTGCTGCTCTGCGGGCTACGCGGACTTCTCGTGCGGGCCCTGGTCCTTCGGGACGATCCTCGGGACCAGCGTCGGGTTGACGTTGGAGCGGACCACGTCCGAGGTGATGACCACGCGGGCGACGTCCTTGCGGGACGGGACCTCGTACATCACCGACATGAGGACCTCTTCCATGATGGCGCGCAGGCCGCGCGCGCCCGTCTGGCGGAGGATGGCCTGGTCGGCGATGGCCTCGAGGGCCTCGCGCTCGAAGTCCAGCTCGACACCGTCGAGTTCGAACAGCCGCTGGTACTGCTTCACCAGGGCGTTGCGCGGCTCGATCAGGATCTGGAGCAGGGCCTCGCGGTCCAGGTTGTGGACGGAGGTCAGCACGGGGAGGCGGCCGATGAACTCGGGGATCATCCCGAACTTCACCAGGTCCTCCGGCATGACCTCCTGGAACTGGTCGCTGGCCTCGATCTCGCGCTTCGAGCGGATCGTCGCCCCGAAGCCGATGCCCTTGGCTCCCGCACGCGACTCGATGATCTTCTCCAGGCCGGCGAAGGCGCCGCCCACGATGAAGAGCACGTTCGTCGTGTCGATCTGGATGAACTCCTGGTGCGGGTGCTTCCGGCCGCCCTGCGGCGGGACGGAGGCGGTCGTGCCTTCCAGGATCTTCAGGAGGGCCTGCTGGACGCCTTCACCCGAGACATCGCGCGTGATCGACGGGTTCTCGCTCTTGCGGGCCACCTTGTCGATCTCGTCGATGTAGATGATCCCGGTCTCGGCCTTCTTGACGTCGTAGTCGGCGGCCTGGATCAGCTTCAGCAGGATGTTCTCGACGTCCTCGCCGACGTACCCGGCCTCCGTCAGCGCCGTCGCGTCGGCGATGGCGAACGGGACGTTCAGCATGCGGGCCAGGGTCTGCGCGAGCAGCGTCTTGCCCGAGCCGGTGGGGCCCAGCAGCAGGATGTTGGACTTCGCGAGCTCGATCGCGTCGTCCCGGCCCTGCGCGCCGCCGTTCTCGCCGGCCTGGACCCGCTTGTAGTGGTTGTAGACCGCTACCGAGAGGGCCTTCTTCGCCGGCTCCTGGCCGACGACGTAGCTCTCCAGGAACTCGTAGATCTCACGGGGCTTGGGGAGTTCCTCCCACCGGACCTCGGAGGTCTCCGCGAGCTCTTCTTCGATGATCTCGTTGCAGAGGTCGATGCACTCGTCGCAGATGTACACACCGGGTCCTGCGATGAGCTTCTTCACCTGCTTCTGGCTCTTTCCGCAGAACGAGCACTTGAGCAGGTCGCCGCCGTCACCGATGCGTGCCACGAGGTGCTTCCCCTTCGCCTGGGAGACGCCTGGTTCAGCGCTCCTGGTGCCTCATATCCGACGGTACCTTGCCGGGGGCCCCGTGCGGGGCCCCCTTGACGTGGTTCACATCGCCGAATCCGGCGGCGGTTCCACGTCAACTGACGGCAAGGATCAGTGGGAGTTCTTGCGGGTCGAGACGATCTGGTCGATCAGGCCGTACGCGAGCGCGTCCTCGGCCGTGAGGATCTTGTCGCGCTCGATGTCGTCGCGGATCTTCTCGATCGGCGTCGTGGAGTGCTTGGCCAGCATGGTCTCCAGCTGGTCGCGCATGCGCAGGATCTCGTTGGCCGCGATCTCGAGGTCCGAGAGCTGCTCACGGCCGGTGCCGCCGGACGGCTGGTGGATCAGCACGCGGGCGTTCGGCAGGGCCATGCGCTTGCCGGGGGTGCCGGCGGCGAGCAGGACCGCTGCGGCGGAGGCCGCCTGGCCCATGCAGACCGTCTGGATGTCCGGCTTCACGAACTGCATCGTGTCGTAGATCGCCGTCAGCGCGGTGAAGGAGCCGCCGGGGCTGTTGATGTAGATCGAGATGTCGCGGTCCGGGTCCATCGACTCCAGGCACAGCAGCTGCGCCATGACGTCGTTGGCGGAGGCGTCGTCGATCTGCACGCCGAGGAAGATCACGCGCTCCTCGAAGAGCTTCGCGTACGGGTCGTACTCGCGCACGCCCTGCGAGGTGCGCTCGACGAAGCGCGGGATGACGTAGCGGTTGTCCACCTGCGGGCCGGTGTAGAGGCCGCTCGCGGAGAAGTTGTTCTGCATCTGGGTGTTCACCATCCTGGTGGCGTTCTGCGGGCTGTCGGCTGCGGGGTACTGACGGTGGTGCCGGGATCAGGCCCCGGTGCCGCCGCCGCCCGGAACGTTGGACGCGGCCGAGATGATCTCGTCGATGAGGCCGTACTCCTTGGCCTCCTCGGAGGTGAACCAGCGGTCGCGGTCACCGTCGCGGATGATCGCCTCGACGGTCTGGCCCGAGTGGAACGCGGTGATCTCGGCCATCCGCTGCTTGGTGCGCAGCAGGTACTGGGCCTGGATCTTGATGTCCGACGCGGTGCCACCGATGCCGGCGGAGCCCTGGTGCATCAGGATGTCGGTGTTCGGCAGGGCGAAGCGCTTGCCCTTGGCGCCACCGGTGAGCAGGAACTGCCCCATCGAGGCCGCCATGCCCATGCCGATGGTCACGACGTCGTTGGGGATGTACTGCATGGTGTCGTAGACGGCCATGCCGGCCGTCACCGAGCCACCGGGGCTGTTGATGTAGAGGTAGATGTCCTTCTCCGGCTCGGCGGCCAGGAGCAGGAGCTGCGCGGTGATCTTGTTGGCGATGTCGTCGTCGACCTGCTGGCCGAGGAAGATGATGCGCTCGCCGAGCAGCCGGTTGTAGACATGGTCGCCGAGGCCGCCACCGATGGACGGCTCACCCGCGGCGTAAGGCTTCAGATTCGTCACGTATCCACCTGCTCGTCTCCGACGGCCATGTGCCGTCTCAGCGTCTCGTTCTGGGGCGCGGTCCGGCCGGTGCGGACGAGTCCGCCGGCATCCGGGTACTCACGTGCCCTCGTATTCATGGACCCTAACGCGCAGGTCGGACAACGCCATCCCGCTTCCCGAACTGTTCGCTCGGAGCGCAAGGTGCCGGGGCCTTTCGGGCACCAGGCCGAAGGGCCCGGACGCGGCTGCGTCCGGGCCCTTCGGGGCACTGCTCAGCGGGCTTCGCCCGGGGTGTTACTTGGCCTCGTCGGCCTTGACCTCGTCGTCACCGTCGACGGCGGCCTCGACGGTCTCGGCGGCCTGCTCGACCTCGTCCTCGTCGTCGGACAGGTCCACGACGTCACCGTTGGTGTCGACGACCTTGGCGGCCTCGACGACGACCGCGAGGGCCTTGCCGCGGGCGACCTCGCCGACCAGCATCGGAACCTGGCCACCCTCGACGACCGCCTGGGCGAACTGGTCGGGGGACATGCCGGAGGACTGGGCACGGCGCATGAGGTGCTCGGTGAGCTCCTCCTGGTTGACGCCCAGCTTCTCCTTGTTGACCAGCGCGTCGAGGACGAACTGGGTCTTGATGCCCTTGATCGCCTGCTCGGAGGTCTCGGCGTCGAACTCCTCGACCGTCTTGCCCTGGAACTCCAGGTACTTCTCGATGGTCAGACCCATCTGGCCGAGCTGGTGGTGCTCCAGGTTGTGCTTGCGGGTCTGGACCTCGTCCGCGAGGAGCTTCTCGGGGATCGGGACCTCGACGAGCTCCAGCAGCTTCTCCAGGACGCGCTCCTGGGCCTGCGTGGCCTGGTCGTACTGCTTCATGTTCTCGAGGCGCTTGCGGCTGTCCGCCTTGAGGTCCTCGAGGGTGTCGAACTCGCTCGCCATCTGCGCGAACTCGTCGTCCAGCTCCGGGAGCTCCTTGGCGGAGACCTTGGTGACCTTGACGGTGACCTCGGCGTCCTTGCCCTCGGCGGAGCCGCCCTTCAGCTGGGAGGTGAAGGTGGCCTCGCCACCGGCCTCCAGGCCCGTGACGGCCTCGTCGATGCCCTCGAGGAGCTCGCCCGAGCCGATGGTGTACGCGACGTCGGAGGCGACGCCGTCGGGCAGCACCTCGCCGTCGACCTTGGCCTCCAGGTCGATGGTGACGACGTCACCCTCGGCGGCGGCGCGCTCGACGTCCTTGGTGGAGCCGAAACGGCCGCGCAGCTGCTCGACCGACTTCTCGACGTCCTCGTCGGAGACCTCGACGGCGTCGACCTCGACCTCGATGCCGGAGTAGTCCGGGATCTCGATCTCGGGACGGACGTCGACCTCGGCGGTGAAGGCCAGCAGTTCGCCGTCCTTCAGCTCCGTGATGTCCACCTCCGGCTGGCCCAGCGGGTTCAGGTCGGCCTCGTTGACGGCCTCGGTGTAGAACTTCGGGAGGGCGTCGTTGACGGCCTCCTCCAGCACCGCACCGCGGCCGAAGCGCTGGTCGATGACGCGGGCCGGGATCTTGCCCTTGCGGAAGCCCTTCACCGTGACCTGCTGGTTGATCTTCTTGTACGCCGCGTCGAGGCTGTCCTTGAGCTCCTCGAAGGGCACCTCAACAGTGAGCCGAACCCGAGTCGGGTTCAGGGTCTCCACGGCGCTCTTCACGGTTCGGTCTCCTTGTGGCTGACTTCTGGGGGATCTGCCGTCTCGCTGCGATTCAGCGGTTCAGCGGACTTCGGCCCGGTACATCAGACACACGGGCACGCAGCTTGCATAGTAGCCGCAAGCGGCAATCAGCCCACAACGCGATCTTGCGGTCCGCCCTCGAAAGATCCCGAGGAGGACACTGATGGTGGTCGGGGTGGCCGGATTCGAACCGACGACCTTCCGCTCCCAAAGCGGACGCGCTACCAAGCTGCGCCACACCCCGTCGGTGCGACACGTAGGGTACATGCCCGGAGACCCTCTGATGTGCGGGGTTTCCCGATGCGTTTCGGGGCAGTCCCGGGTGTGGGCGCGAAATGTGGTGTGCGCTCCCCCTGTACGACCCGCTAGGATGCTGTCCGTGCCGCGGTCCTCGACCTACGGCGCGCGCGTTGCGGGTGTAGCTCAATGGTAGAGCACTAGTCTTCCAAACTAGCTACGCGGGTTCGATTCCCGTCACCCGCTCTGAAGACGGAAGGGCCAGGTCAGAGGATGTTTCCTCGACCTGGCCCTCCGTCGTTTCCGGGGTGTGCAGGCCGCGAACACAGGGGTGGCGGAACGTGGGCAGGACGAGCAGCGGGGCCGCCTGGGCGGCTGCCGCGGGGGTCGCGGCGCTCGCGGGCGTCCTCGCCGTCGGCGGGGCCCTCCTGGCCCCGGCCGAGGAGGGCGCCGGGGACGGCTGGATACGCGAGCCGGCAGGTGCGAAGGTCCCGGCGCGGGCCGGGGGCGACCCCTCGCGCGGCACGGTCGCGGCCGAACTCGCCGCCGCAGCCGCGGCGGCCGGGCTCACTCCGGGCGTCGCGTCCCCCGCCGAGGAGGGGGAACTCGCCGACTGCATCGCGGACTGGACGGGCGACGGCCCCGCCGACGACGGCCGGCTCGCGGCCCTCGAAACCGCCCTGGAGGAACGCGGCTGGCAGGTCACGGCCCGACAGGGCGATCCCGTTCCGGCGGTGGCCCTGACCAGCGGCTCCTGGCGGCTGAGGTTCACCAACGGGGGTCTCGTGGACACCCTTTCCCTGGTGGCCACCCGCTCCGGCCGGACCTGCGACGAGGCCTTCCGCCGCGCCGAGGCGACCCGGGGGCCGCGGGGTTGACCACACCCCCGCCCGCACCGCACGCGGCCGGGGCCGGGCCGTTCAGAGCTTGATGTTCGCGATCATCGTCGCGAGGGAGTTGAGGAAACGGTTCACGTCGTCCGCGATGGAGCTGGACGCCAGGAAGAAACCGAAGAGGGCCGCGACGATGGCGGGGCCCGTCTTGATGTGGTTGCCGCGGATCAGCACCACCAGGATGACCGCCAACAGAACCACCACTGACAGCGAAATGGCCACTACTGATCACACCTTCGGTCGTCCCCTGGTCGGCCCGGGGCGCACGGCCAGGCACACCCCCACATGGACCATCCTCCCACCAACGGGCCCCGGCTATCCGTCCCGTGACGAATCGCCGTCGTTCCGTTTCCGCCAACCACATGTGCGCCGGGCATGTTTCGGGCGCGTCCCCGGGTCATGGAGCGGTGAGGCCCAGCAGGGAACGGACATACGCATACTTCGCGGACAGCCGCTCGCGCGTGGGGCCGTCCAGTACGGAAAGGCGTACGGGGTCGGCGTTGTGCGCGAGGTCGGCCTCCTTGACGAGGAGGGCGCCGGGGGTGACGAGGATCCGGGCCGTGTACTGCTCGACCGGTTCGCCGGGCCGCTTGGTGACCGCGAGGACCATGTCCTTCACCGACTGCGGCAGGGCTGCGGAATCCAGCCAGGTGAGGCTGAGGGCCTCGTCCTCGATGGAGTCGTGGAGCCAGGCCGCCGCCTGCTGTTCGGGGGTGCCGCCGCGCAGGCGGACGCCTTCGGCGACGGCCGCGAGGTGCTCGGCGTAGGGCCGGCCGGCCTTGTCGGTCTGGCCTTCGTGCGCGGTGCGCGCAAGGGCCTCCACCTCGATGAGGGTCAGGGGGCTGTCCGTCATGCGATCTCCCTTGCCGCCGCGCCGAGGGCCTCCGCGGCCCGGCGCACATCCGCTTCCGTCGTACGCCAGTTGGAGAACGCTGCGCGCAGGGCCGCGGTTCCCCCGTACACGGTCGGAGTGACGAAGACCTCGGCCGCCGCCGCCTCGCGCAGGGCGGTCAGCCGGGCCGCCGTGGGGGCTTCGGCGAGGGTGAAGCAGACGACGTTGAGGCGGACCGGGGCGAGGAGGGTGAAGGCGGGGTCCTCCTCCAGCGCGGCGCCCAGCGCGCGGGCGCAGGCGATGTCGCGTTCGACGATCTCCCGGTGGCCTTCGCGGCCGTACGCGCGGAGGGTGAACCAGGCGGCCAGCGCGCGCAGCCGGTGGGAGTTCTCCGGGGTGAGGTGGACGAGGTCGGGGTGGTCGCCGAGGGGGCCGAGGTAGGCGGCGGAGTTCTGGAAGACGCGGGCCTGCAGATCACGTCGGCGGGTGAACTGGACGGCGCTGTCGTAGGGGACGTTGAGCCACTTGTGCAGGTCGACGCAGACGGAGTCGGAGGCGTCGAGTCCGGCGGCGAGGTGGGCGTGGTCCGGGGAGAGGGCGGCGAAGGCTCCGAAGGCGGCGTCGGTGTGCAGCCAGAAGTCGTGCCGGTCGCGGAGGGCGGTGATGGCGGGCAGGTCGTCGAAGTCGACGGTGTTGACGGTGCCCGCGTTGGCGACGACGACGGCCGGGCCGGGGGTGTCGGCCAGCGCGCGGTCCAGGGCGGCGGGGTCCACCGCCTCGCGGCCGGGCAGCGTCGGGACCGTGACGAGGGAGTTCCGGCCGAGGCCGAGGACCGAGAGGGCCTTGCCGATCGAGGAGTGCGGGGCGCCGGACAGGACGCGGACCGTGCCGAGGGCGGCGACGCCGTCCTCGGCCGGGGAGACGCCGAGGCGTTCGCCGAGCCATTCGCGGGCGATGGCGAGGCCGGTGGTGTTGGACATGGTGGCGCCGGAGACGAAGGTGCCGGTGTGGGCGGCGGAGAGGCCGAAGAGGTCGCGGAGCCAGCCGGTGGTCTCGCGTTCGAGGTCCTGGCCGGCGCCGTCGAGGGCGGAGTTGGAGTTCTGGTCGTGGGCGGCGGTGAGCCAGTCCCCGGCGAGGGCGGCGGGGGTGGCTCCACCGGTGACGAAGCCGAGGTAGCGGGGACCGGCGGAGGCCGACAGCCGCGGCTCCCAGCGCTCGCGGAAGGCGGCGAGGGCGGCGTCCGCGCCGGTGCCGTGCTCGGGGAGCGCTTCGGAGTCGAGGGGCTTTCCGGAGGGCGGTACGACGGGCCGCTCGTCCAGGGACGCGAGGGCGTCGGCGGCGGCGCGGCGGGTGGCGTCGAGGAGGTCGGGAAGCCGGGCGAGGTCGGCGGCGAGCGTGCGGTCCATGGGGGCACGGTAGGCGGGCCGCGCCCTGCCGGGGCGGGCCAATCCGCGCGGATTGGCCCGCGTGTCGGTGCCGCCGCGCCGGCCGGACCGCGGGGAGCGGCCCGCCTGCCGGACCCTCTGGGGCCCGCCGGGTCACGGGTGCGGCCGACGCGGCGGCTCGCGGCGGCGGCGCGGGCGGGCCGACCGGGCCGGGTGGCCCGCTCCCGCCCCGGTGGCGGCACGCACCGCCGTAGGCTCGGCGGATGATCGCGAAGCGGTGGACGGGTGGTGTTGTCGGGGGCGTGGTCCTCGCGGGGGTGCTGGCGGGCGTGGCTGGGTGCAGTACGCCGCCGGCTCCGCGGGCCGCGCCGGGGCCGGCCTTCGGGCCGCAGGTCGGGTCCACGCAGCAGGGCGCGGAACCGGACGCCACGCCGGGCACGGGGGCCTGGCCGGACCGGAACTCACCCGCCCCGCAGGCGCCGCCGGACGAGAAGTGCCCCGAAGGCGGGGTCCGGCTCGTCGAGACGGGCGGGGACGCGGCGATGGGACTGCGGGTGGAAGGCTTCCGGCTGGTCAACTGCGGTACGGAGCCCTACGCGCTGGAGGGCTACCCGGAGGTGTCGCTGCGGGACGGCCGCAACGATCCGCTGGAGGTCGCGGTGGAGCACGGCGCGGCGGGAATCACCACGGGCGTGCCGGACATCGACGCGGCCCCGCAGCGGGTGACGCTGGCGCCGGGACAGGCCGCGTCGTGGTCGGTGGTGTGGCGCAACCTCGTCACCGACACGACGGTTGCGGCCACGACGGTGCCGGTGCTGGAGATCGCGCCCCGCCCCGGAGCGCCCCGGCTGTGGCTGCGGCTGGCCCGGCCGTTCGACCTCGGGAACACCGGGAAGCTGGGGATCGGCCCGTGGACGGCGGCGACCCGGTGATCGTCTGGCTCAACGGGCCCTTCGGGGGCGGCAAGACGCAGACGGCGTACGAGATGCACCGGCGGCTGCCGGGAAGCGTCGTGTGCGATCCCGAGCACGTCGGGTTCGGGCTGCACCGGATGCTGCCGCCCGCGCTGCGCGGGGATTTCCAGGACCTGGCGGCCTGGCGCCAGGGGGTGTTCGAGGTGCTGGACCTCGCGGCGCGGCGGCATCCGGGCGTGGTGCTGGTGCCGATGACGGTCACCGAGCCGGCCTATTTCGCGCAGACCGTGGGGCGGCTGCGCGAACACGGGCACGACGTACGGCATTTCGCGCTGCTGGCGCAGCGGGAGACGGTGCTGCGGCGGCTGCGCGAGCGCGGGCTGGGACGCGGGCTGAAGCGGGAGAGCTTCGCGGTGTCCCGGCTGGACGGGTGCCTGGAGGCTTTGCGCGCGCCCGAGTTCGCGCAGCACCTGGCCACCGACCGGCTGACCGTGTCCGCGGTCGCCGACCGGGTGGCCGCCTCCGCGGGACTGGACCTGGCCCCGGACGGCGACGGCCCGCTGCGGGGCCGGATCCGGCGCGCGCTGATCGGCGTACGGCACATCCGCTTCGACTAGATCATCAGGCCGCCGCGGGAGCGGGGGTGCGGCGGGCGGTGAGTGTGGTCATCCGGGCGGCGACGGTCGTGGCGGGGCTGCGCGGGAGCCGGTCCGCGATCAGGCCGTCGGCGAGGAAGAGCACCTGGTCGGCATGGGCGGCGGCGGCCGGGTCGTGGGTGACCATGACGACGGTGGCGCCCATCGAGTCGACGGCGTCCCTGAGGAGTCCGAGCACCTCGGCGGCCGTGGTGGTGTCGAGGGCGCCGGTGGGTTCGTCGGCGAAGACCACGTCGGGACGGGTGACCAGGGCCCGGGCGATGGCCACGCGCTGCTGTTGGCCGCCGGACAGTTCGGCGGGGCGCCGGCCGCCCCTGCCCTCCAGGCCGACGCGGGCGAGCAGGTCGGCGGCGCGGGCCCGGCCCTGGTGCGCCGAGCGGCCGCCGGCCAGCCGCATGGGGAGCAGCACGTTCTGTTCGACGGTCAGCGACGGCAGCAGGTTGAAGGCCTGGAAGACGAAGCCGAGGCGGCTGCGGCGGAGCTCGGTGAGCTCGTTCTCGTTCATGCCGGTGATCTCGGTGCCGCCGAGGCGGACGGAGCCCTCGGTGGGCAGGTCGAGTCCGGCGGCGCACTGCAGGAAGGTGGACTTGCCGGAGCCGGAGGGGCCCATCACGGCGGTGAAGCTGCCGCGCGGCAGGCTGAGGTCGATCCCGCGCAGGGCGTGCACGGTGGTGGCGCCGCGCCCGTAGGAGCGCCGTACGCCGCGCAGTTCCACGGCCGGTTCGCCGTGGGGCGCCCGCGCCGCCGGAGTGTCCTCGTGCCGCCGCCCGCTGCGCCGGAACCCCATGGTGTGCCGCCTTTCGCCGTCGCCTTGATCGTGGTTCCGACGCTACGGATCGGGGTGGGCGGCCGGCCATGGCGCGGCCCGGCGGAGCGGGGGTGGGGCAAACCCCACCCCGGTCAGGCGGAGCGGCGGATGAGCAGCAGGGCGCGGTCGTCGTTGACGTCCTTGGCGACCTTTTCGATGAGGTGCCAGGCGGCGCCCTCCCAGCCGGAGGCGACGTAGCGGTCGGCCTCGCCCGTGAGGCGGTCGATGCCCTCGCTGATCTCGCGGTCGGAGGTCTCGACGAGGCCGTCGGTGAAGAGCATCAGGACGTCGCCGGGGCGGAGGTTTCCGCGGGCGGGGATGAATTCGGCGCCGTCGTAGACGCCGAGCAGCGGGCCCTCGCCGGACTTCTCCTGCCAGCGGCCGGTGCCCGCGGAGAGCTGGAGGGCGGGGAGGTGGCCGGCCGAGAGGAGTTCGTAGTCGCCGGTCTCCAGGTCGAGGACGAGGTGGATGGAGGTGGCGAAGCCCTCGTCCCAGTCCTGGCGGAGCAGGTATCCGTTGGCGGCGGGCAGGAAGCCGTGCGGGGGCAGGGCGCCGAGCAGTCCGCCGAAGGCTCCGGACAGCAGCAGGGCCCGGGAGCCCGCCTCCATGCCCTTGCCGGAGACGTCGGTCAGGACGATCTCCAGGGTGCGGCCGCCGTTGGTGCGGGCCGCGACGACGAAGTCGCCGGAGAAGGACTGGCCGCCGGCCGGGCGCAGGGCCATCTCGCGGTGCCAGCCGCGGGGCAGGCCGGGCAGTTTGCTCTGGACGCGGATCCGCTCGCGCAGGTCGAAGAGCATGGTGCCGCCGCGCCGCCAGGGCACGCCGACGCGGCTGCGGAACTGGGCGATGACCAGTCCGAAGAACCCGCAGGCGGCGACGACGAGGACGGTTCCGGGGGTGACGCGCGCCGGGCCCTGGGTGTAGGGGCCGAGCACGACGGCCTCGACGATCAGTGCGGCCGCGGAGGCGGCGTACAGGCCGAGCAGGCTGGCGGGGCGCAGCAGCAGCCCGCCGGCCACGATCGGCAGGACGAGCGCCGAGGGCGAGAACCAGACCGGCAGCATCATCGTGCCGCAGGCGATGGCGGGGACGGTCAGGAGCAGCAGGGCGAAAGCAAGCCAGTCGGAGGCATCGCCGCGGAAGTAGTCGACCGCGGATTTGCGCAGGGCGGTGCGGCCCCGGTGCGACAGCATGCGCATCCGGGCCATGAGGGTCTCCACGCGTGCTCCGGCCATTGCTTCGGGACCTTATCCATCCTGACTGTGGATGCGCAGGGGTACCCCCGGACCCGGGGCCTCCGGACGCCCGAAAACGCTTCGACTGGGACGGAATGCCCTGATAGGGATGGCCGCATGGCTCTTGAGATGCGCGTATTACAGGCTGATGAGTGGGATGTCTGGTACGACCACCTGGAACTGGCGTTCGGTGGTGTGCCCGAATCCCCCGAGGAGCGGAAACTCTACAAGTCGCTGACGGAAGCGGAACGCTCCCTCGGCGTCTGGGACGGCGACGCGTGCGTCGGCTCGGCCGCCGCCTTCAGCTTCCGCCTCTCCGTGCCGGGCGGGGCGATCGTCCCCGCGGCCGGCGTCACGATGGTGGGCGTCTCCCCCACCCACCGCCGGCGCGGGGTGCTCAGCTCCCTGATGCGCCGGCAGCTGGACGACGTCCGGGCGGGTGGCGAACCGCTCGCCGTGCTGACGGCCTCGGATCCGGCGATCTACGGGCGGTTCGGCTACGGCACCGCGACGTACGCGCTGGAAGTGGACATGGACAAGACCCGGGTACGGCTCTCCGTGCCGCCGGGGACGGACGAGGTGCGGCTGCGCCTCGTCGACCCGCGGGAGGCGCTGGCCGACTGCGAGCGGGTGTACGCGGCGCTGGTCCCGAGGCGGCCGGGCATGCCGGCCCGGCAGCCGGGGTGGGAGGGGCAGTCGCTGCTGGATCCGGCCGAAGGGCGCTCCGGCACGTCACCGCTGAAGTGCGTGGTCGCCGAGCGGGCTGACGGCGAGGTGGTCGGGTACGCCCGCTACCGGGTGAGGGCCGACTGGGACCGGTCCGGCTCGGACGGCAAGGTCGAGGTGAGCGACCTCGACGCGCTGGACCCGGCGGCGTGCGCGGCGCTGTGGCGCTTCCTCTTCTCGATCGACCTGACCTGGAGCGTACGGGCGTCCCGGCGGCCGGTGGACGATCCGGTGCTGCACCTGGTCACGGACATACGGAGGTCGCAGCCGCGGGTCCGGGACTCGCTGCACGTACGGCTGGTGGACCTGGCGGCGGCGCTGG
The DNA here is from genome assembly GCF_045160965.1 of Streptomyces sp. NBC_00207. NCBI lineage: Bacteria > Bacillati > Actinomycetota > Actinomycetes > Kitasatosporales > Streptomycetaceae > Streptomyces > Streptomyces sp. NBC_00207. The sequence goes on from NZ_CP130715.1 coordinate 3,631,994, forward strand.
AGGCGCGGACGTACGCGGCTCCGATGGATGTGGTCCTGAAGGTGGAGGACCACTTCTGCCCGTGGAACGCGGGGCGGTGGCGGCTGGTCGCCGACGGCAAGGGCGCAGCCCGCTGCACGCGGACCGAGGAGCCGGCGGACCTGGAGCTGTCGGTCCGGGAGCTCGGGTCGGCGTACCTGGGCGGGTTGGTCCTCACCTCGCTCGCCGCGGCCGGCTTCGTGCGCGAACTACGCCCGGGCGCCCTGACGGAGGCCTCGCGCGCCTTCGCCGGGGACGTGGCCCCGTGGCTCCCGCACGGCTTCTAGCGCCGGTGCCGGTTCACCTGCCGGTGCGGGCCTAGCGCTGCTGACAGCCCGGGCACCAGAAGAGGTTGCGGGCGGCGAGATCGGCGGTGCGGATCTCGCCCCCGCAGATGTGGCAGGGCAGGTTCGCCCTGCGGTAGACGTACACCTCGCCGCCGTGGTCGTCCACCCGCGGCGGGCGGCCCATCGCCTCGGGCAGGTGCTCGTCGCGGACGGTGTCGATCCGGTTGTTGCGCACGCCCTCGCGCATCAGGGCGGCCAGGTCCGTCCACATGGCGTCCCATTCGGCGCGGGTCAGGTCCTTCCCGAGCCGGTACGGGTCGATGCCGTGGCGGAAGAGGACCTCGGCGCGGTAGACGTTGCCGATGCCCGCGACGATCTTCTGGTCCATCAGCAGGGCGGCGACGGTGGTGCGGGACCGGGAGATCCGCTGCCAGGCCCGGTCGGGGTCGTCGGCCGGCCGCAGCGGGTCGGGGCCGAGCCGCTCGCCTATCGCCCGCTTCTCCTCGTCGGTGATCCATGCGCAGGTGGTCGGGCCGCGCAGGTCCGAGAAGTACGCGTCGTTGGCCAGCCGCAGCCGGACCGTGTCGGTGGCCGGCGGGGCGGGTGCGGGGCCGAGCGCGTACTTGCCGAAGAGTCCGAGGTGGATGTGGATCCAGCCGCTCTCCGCGAACCCCAGGAAGAGGTGCTTGCCGTGGGCGTCGACGCCGTCCAGGATCCGGCCGTCGAGCAGAGCCGCGCTCTCTGCGAAGCGCCCCTGGGGGCTGCTGACGGCGACCTCCCACCCGGCGAACCGTTGCAGGTGGTCCTGGGCGAGGCGGTGGATCGTATGCCCCTCGGGCACGGCGGACTCCTGGGAAGAATGAAAACGGCCGTGCCACCCCCGGAGGGAGCGGCACGGCCGGAAGCGGGATCAGCCCTGCGGGTGGTGGGCCGGGATCGGGGGGAGCTCGCCGGTCTGCTCGTAGGCGGAGAGCATGTCGATGCGGCGGGTGTGCCGCTCCTCGTCGGAGTACGGGGTCTTCAGGAAGGCGTCGATGAAGCTGACGACCTCGTCCTGGGTGTGCATGCGGCCGCCGACGGAGATGACGTTGGCGTTGTTGTGCTCGCGGCCGAGCTCTGCGGTCTGGACGCTCCACGCGAGGATGGCGCGGATGCCCTTGACCTTGTTCGCGGCGATCTGCTCGCCGTTGCCGGAGCCGCCGATCACGATGCCGAGGCTGCCGGCGTCGGCGGCGGTCTTCTCCGCCGCGCGGAGGCAGAACGGCGGGTAGTCGTCCACCGCGTCGTAGATGTGGGGCCCACAGTCGACGGGCTCGTGGCCGTTGTTCTTGAGCCAGTCCACCAGGTGGTTCTTGAGCTCAAAGCCGGCATGGTCGGATCCGAGGTACACGCGCATGGGACGAGTGTGGCACGAAGGGGCACGGCGGCCCGCAGGGGGTGTCGCGTAAGTCACTTCTAAAGCTCAAGTAAACCCAAAGAGCCCAGATGGGACACGGCGGGACCTTGATCCGGAACGTTCGCCCGAACGCAACGATCCGGATTGAGGTCTTCCGTCCCGCGTTCATCTCAGGTTTGAATGCCGGGGCTCGCAACCCGAGAACCTAAGGATCCGTCCATGAGCTCCACGACGACCCTCCAAAAAGAAGGCGACCCCACCGGTATCCCCGGTGAGGGCCAGCCCTCCGATGGTCTGAAGGCCGGTCTCAAGAACCGCCACCTGTCCATGATCGCCATTGGCGGCGTCATCGGCGCCGGCCTCTTCGTCGGCTCCGGTGGCGGCATCGCCAAGGCCGGTCCCGCCATCCTGATCTCCTACGCGCTCGTCGGCGCGATGGTGGTCTTCGTGATGCGGATGCTGGGCGAGATGGCCGCCGCCAGCCCGAACTCGGGCTCCTTCTCCGCCTACGCCGACCGGGCGCTCGGCCGCTGGGCCGGCTTCTCCATCGGCTGGCTCTACTGGTTCTTCTGGGTCGTCGTGCTCGCCGTGGAGGCCACCGCCGGTGCCGCCATCCTGGAGAGCTGGATCCCGGCCGTCCCGCAGTGGGGCTGGGCGCTGATCGTGATGGCGGTGCTGACCGCCACCAACCTCGGCTCGGTCGCCTCCTACGGTGAGTTCGAGTTCTGGTTCGCGGGCATCAAGGTCGTCGCCATCGGCGCCTTCGTGATCGTCGGCATGCTGGCCGTCTTCGGCCTGCTGCCGGGCTCGGACAACCCGGGCGCGGGCTTCGCGCACCTGACCGACGCCGGGGGCTTCTTCCCCAACGGCTACGGCGCGGTCCTCACCGGCGTGCTGATGGTCGTCTTCTCCTTCATGGGCAGCGAGATCGTCACCCTGGCGGCCGGCGAGTCGGAGAACCCCCGCAAGGCGGTCACCCAGGCCACCAACTCCGTCATCTGGCGGATCGGCGTCTTCTACCTGGGCTCGATCTTCATCGTGCTGACCCTGCTCCCGTGGAACGACAAGTCGATCACCGAGAAGGGCTCGTACGTCGCCGCCCTCGACTCGATCGGCATCGCGCACGCCGGCACGATCATGGAGGTCATCGTCCTGACCGCCGTGCTCTCCTGCCTGAACTCGGGCCTCTACACCGCCTCCCGCATGGCCTTCTCGCTCGGTGAGCGCGGCGACGCCCCCAAGGCGTTCGCCAAGGTCAACTCCCGCGGCGTGCCGGTGGCCGCGATCCTGGGCTCCACGGTCTTCGGCTTCGTCGCCGTCTACTTCAACTACGCCTTCAAGGACACGGTCTTCAACTTCCTGCTGAACTCCTCGGGTGCCATCGCGCTCTTCGTCTGGCTGGTGATCTGCTTCACCCAGCTGCGGATGCGCGGGATCCTCGTCCGTGAGGCCCCGGAGAAGCTGACCGTGAAGATGTGGCTCTTCCCGTGGCTGACCTGGGCCACCGCCGCCCTGATCACGTTCGTGATCGGCTACATGTTCGTGGACGACGCCAACCGCGAGGTCGTCACCCTGTCCACCCTGGTCGCCGGCGTGGTCGTGCTCGTCGGCGTGGTGCTGGACTTCCGCCGCAAGAAGGCCCTGCAGGGCTGATCGCACGTGCACGTACGCCGGAGCCCGGCCCGCCTTCACAAGGCGGGCCGGGCTCCGGTGCGTAGCGGGGGCCGCTCAGCCGCGGCGGCCGGCCAGCTTCCAGGCGGCCGGCAGGGCGCCCATGGCCAGCGCCGCCTTGAGGGCGTCGCCGATCAGGAACGGGACCACGCCCTTCGCAACGGCCACGCCGAGGGACATCCCGGTGGCGGCCATCAGGTACGGCACGCCCACCGCGTAGATCACGGCCGAGCCCAGCACCATCAGGCCGGCGGTGCGCAGGACCGAGCGGTCGCCGCCGCGCCGCGCGAGGGCGCCGACGACGGTGGCGGCGAGCAGCATGCCGAGCACGTAGCCGAAGGAAGCGCCGCCCGCGCCGGAGGTCCCGCCCGCGAACCACGGCACGCCGGCCATGCCGACGAGGGCGTACAACGCCAGCGAGAGGAAGCCGCGGCGCGCACCGAACGCGGTACCGACGAGCAGCGCGGCGAAGGTCTGGCCGGTGACGGGGACCGGGGAGCCGGGAACGGGAACCGCGATCTGGGCGGCCAGCCCGGTGAGCGCGGCGCCGCCGACGACGAGCGCGATGTCGCGGACGCGGCTCGCGGGCAGCAGATCGGCGAGGACGGCGCCGGGCCGGAGGGAGACGGAGGCAGTGCTCATCGGGAGGCTCCACGGGGTGGGGGTGGCAGGACGATCACCGACGCTAGTGCGCGCTCCGCCGCCGCCCCACCGCCGCCCGGGACAAAGCCGCGCTCCCCGCTTTGGTGGGGATTTCACAAACCCGATGCCTCACACTCGAGTCGGCGTGATCCTCGTCACGAGGAACATCAGACAGCACGTCCGTTTTGCACGAAAGACCGCTGCTCAGCGAGACTGTAGGATCCCGCCAATTCTGACGCGGGGCTCCCACCGCCACTGGGCCCGAACGAGAGCACGAGCACCCTTCATGCGTGAGCGCCTGGAAGAAGCACCTCACCCCTCGGGCGACCTGCCCGCGGAACCCCTCAGCCACAGCCTCAAGCAGCGCCACCTGACCATGCTGGGCCTGGGCGGCGTGATCGGCGCCGGGCTCTTCGTCGGCTCCGGAGCCGGCATCGGCATCGCCGGTCCCGCGATCATCTGCTCCTACCTGCTCGCGGGCGTCCTCGCGATGCTGGTGATGCGCGCGCTCGGCGAGATGTCGGCCGCGATGCCCGCCTCCGGCTCCTTCTCGGTCTACGCGGAGAAGGCGCTCGGCCGCTGGGCCGGTTTCTCGGCGGGCTGGCTGTACTGGTTCCTGCTGGTCGTGGTGCTGGCCGTGGAGGCCACCGGCGCGGCGAAGATCGCGAACGGCTGGGTGCCCTCGATCGACCAGTGGGTCTGGGTGCTGCTCTTCATGGTGGTCTTCACCGTGAGCAACCTGGCCGCGGTGAAGAACTTCGGCGAGTTCGAGTTCTGGTTCGCCGCCCTCAAGGTCGGCGCGATCGTGCTCTTCCTGATCCTCGCCACCCTCGCGATCTTCGGCGTGCTCCCGGACACGGAGCCGGTCGGCATGGCCAACCTCACCGGCCACGGCGGCTTCTTCCCCGAGGGCTTCGGCGGAGTGGTCGCGGGCATGCTCGCCGTCATCTTCGCCTTCGGCGGGCTCGAGGTCGTCACCATCGCCGCCGCCGAGTCGGACGACCCCGCACGGTCGGTGTCCCGGGCGGTGCGCAGCGCGGTGTGGCGCATCCTCTTCTTCTACGTCGGCTCGATGGTGGTCATCGTGACCCTGCTGCCGTGGGACTCGCTGAAGCCGGGCGAGAGCCCCTACGTCGCGGTCCTCGACTCGATCGGCATCCCGGCGGCCGGTCAGATCATGAACATCGTGGTGTTCGTGGCCCTGCTGTCGGCGCTGAACGCGAACCTGTACGGGTCCTCGCGCATGGTGTTCTCGCTGGCCGAGCGCGGCGAGGCGCCGAAGTCGCTGCTGAAGGTCTCGGGCGGCGGCGTGCCGCGCCGGGCGGTGTTCGCGTCGGTGGCCTTCGGCTTCGTGTCGGTGGTGCTGAACCTGCTGTGGCCGGACACGATCTTCCTCTACATGCTCAACGCGGTCGGCGCGGTGCTGCTGTTCGTGTGGGCGCTGATCGCGGTCTCCCAGCTGAAGCTGCGCCGGATCATCGAGCGGGACATGCCGGAGCGGCTGACGCTGCCGATGTGGCTGTTCCCGTACGCGACCTGGGCGGCGCTGATCGGGATGGCGGCGGTGCTGGTCCTGATGCTGTTCGACGACTCGGCCCGGCCGCAGCTGCTGTGGTCCACGGGTGCGGCGGCCCTCGTCCTCGTGGTGGCCTTCGTGCGGGAGCGGCGCACCCCGACGTCCTGACCGGCCCCCGGCCCCAGGCCGTGCGAAGGCCCCCCGCGCACCCGGCGCGGGGGGCCTTCGCGCGTCAGGTGCGCAGGTACGAGGCTCCGTTGACGTCGAGCACGGTGCCCGAGCTCCAGCGCGCGGCGGGCGAGGCCAGGTGCAGCACGGCGGCGGCGACCTCCTGCGGGGTGCCGACCCGGCCGAAGGGGCTCTGCGCGCGGATCCGCTCGCCCTCCTCCCCTTCGAGCCGCCCGGCGACCCGCTCGGTGGCCACGAAGCCGGGCGCCACGGAGGCCACGGCGATGCCGTGCGGGGCCAGGGAGACGGCGAGGGACTGGCCGAGTGCGTGCAGGGCCGCCTTGGTGGCGCCGTAGGCGGGGTGGTCGGGCTCGCCGCGGAACGCCCCGCGCGAGCCGATGTTGACGACGCGGCCCTCCCGCCGGCCGGCGATCATGCGGCGGGCGACGCAGTGGGTGAGGTTGGCCGGGGCGAAGAGGTTCACGGCGGCCGTCTGCCGCCAGGCCTCCTGCCAGTCGGCGTACGAGGTCGTGGGCAGCGGGTGCGCGACCATCACGGCGGCGTTGTTCACGAGGACGTCGATGCCGCCGAGCGCCTCATCGGCCTCGGCCGCGAGGGCTTCCACGCGGTCCGGGTCGGCGAGGTCGCCGCTGACGAGGACGTGGCCCTCGCCCGGCAGGTCCGCGAGGGTGCGCTCGGCGTCCGCCTGCCGGACCGTGCAGTGCACCGCCACCCGGTCGCCCCGCTCGGCGAAGGCCGTGGCGATGGCCCGTCCGATGCCCCGCGAGGCCCCGGTGACGAGCACCCCCCGGCCCGTGGCGGCCAGTTCCCGTATGCCGTGGTCCATGCGTCCGTCCACCGGTCCCCCCTGTCGTCGCGTCAGCCGCGTCCTGTCGGCAGCGTACGGGGATGATCACGGCCGGTCATCCGGCTGTCCGCATATCGGACGTCAACCATCCGAAGATCGGACAGAGGTGAGACTGGGGCACCTCATCACGTCCCCCCGCACACCGGACAGGCACACCCCAATGAGCCAGAGCACCCTGACACCCCTCGAACCCCCGCAGACCGGCGCCGGCTCCCCGCTCGGCAACGGGCTCAAGCAGCGCCACCTCTCGATGATCGCCCTCGGCGGGGTCATCGGCGCCGGGCTCTTCGTGGGATCCGGAGCCGGCATCGCCGCCGCCGGCCCCTCGATCGTGCTCGCGTACGCCGCGTCCGGGCTGCTCGTGATGTTCGTGATGCGGATGCTCGGCGAGATGTCCGCCGCCAACCCCGCCTCCGGGTCCTTCTCGGTCCACGCGGAGCGGGCGATCGGCCCGTGGGCGGGATTCACCGCCGGCTGGATGTTCTGGACGCTGCTCTGCGTGGGCGTGGCCATCGAGGGCATCGGCGCGGCGCACATCATGACGGGCTGGTTCCCGGGCACTCCCGCGTGGATGTGGGTGCTGGTCTTCATGGCGGTGTTCTGCGGCTCCAACCTGGCCGCCGTCTCGAACTTCGGCGAGTTCGAGTTCTGGTTCGCCGCCCTCAAGATCGGCGCGATCGGGCTCTTCCTCGGCCTGGGCGTCCTGGCCGTCCTCGGCCTGCTGCCCGGCACCTCCTCCCCCGGCGCCGCCAACCTGCTCCACGACGGCGGCCTGTTGCCCCACGGCGTGGACGGACTGCTGGTCGGACTACTGGCCTCGGTCGTCGCGTACGGCGGGCTGGAGACGGTGACCATCGCGGCCGCCGAGTCCGAGAACCCCGTCGCGGGCGTGGCCAAGGCCGTGCGGACCACCATGTGGCGGATCGCGATCGTCTACGTCGGCTCCATGCTGGTCATCGTCACCCTGCTGCCGTGGAACGACCCGGCGGTCACGGCGGACGGCCCGTACGCCGCCACCCTGGACCGCCTGGGCATCCCGGCCGCCGGCGAGATCATGAACGTGGTCATCCTGATCGCCCTGATGTCCGCGATGAACGCCAACATCTACGGCTCCTCGCGCATGGCCTACTCCCTCGTCTCCCGCGGCCAGGGCCCCAAGGCGCTGGGCAAGGTCTCGGGCGGGGTGCCGCGCCAGGCGGTGCTCGCCTCCTGCGGCTTCGGCTTCGTCACCGTGCTGCTGTCGTACTGGTACCCGGACACCCTGTTCGCCTGGCTGCTCAACATGGTCGGCGGGGTCATCCTCGTCGTCTGGGGCTTCATCGCCGTCTCCCAGTTCGTGCTGCGCCGGCGGCTGGAGCGGGAGGCCCCCGAGAAGCTCGTCGTGAAGATGTGGGGCTTCCCCCACCTCACCTGGGTGGCGCTGGCCGGCGTGGCCGGGGTCCTGGTGCTGATGGCGCTGGGCGAGGACACCCGGGTCCAGGTGGTCTTCACCGGCGGGCTCACCGTCGCCCTCGCGGTGACCGGATACGTGCTGCAGCGCCGGGCCGCGGCCGCGCGCTGACCCACGCTCCACCGCAGGCAGGCCCCGTGCGTTCGCACGGGGCCTGCCTGCGTTTTACAGAGGTAACCCTTACGTGTGAGGCGGAATAGATACTGCTAGCGTGCAGTTGCGCATTGATTGCAATAAGCAGTTGGCACGCTGAGGGGACCGGATAACACGCATGGCCATCTACACGCTTCCTGAGCTTCCGTACGACTACGCGGCGCTGGAGCCGGTGATCAACCCGCAGATCATCGAGCTGCACCACGACAAGCACCACGCGGCCTACGTCACGGGCGCCAACAACACGCTGGAGCAGCTGGCAGAGGCGCGCGACAAGGAGAACTGGGGCGCCCTCAACGGCCTCGAGAAGAACCTCGCGTTCCACCTCTCCGGCCACATCCTGCACAGCATCTACTGGCACAACATGGCCAGCCCGAAGACCGGCGAGGGCGGCGGCGAGCCCACCGCCGCCGACGGCCTGGGCGACCTGGCCGACGCGATCACCGAGTCCTTCGGCTCCTTCGCGAAGTTCAAGAAGCAGCTGACCTTCGCCTCCTCCGCCACCCAGGGATCCGGCTGGGGCGTGCTCGCGTACGAGCCCGTCAGCGGCCGTCTGGTCGTCGAGCAGGTCTACGACCACCAGGGCAACGTGGGCGTGGCCAGCACCCCGATCCTGGTCTTCGACGCCTGGGAGCACGCCTTCTACCTGCAGTACAAGAACCAGAAGGTGGACTTCATCGAGGCGATGTGGAACGTCGTCAACTGGCAGGACGTGTCCAGGCGCTACGCCGACGCCAAGGCGAACACCCCGCTGCTGATCCCCGCCAAGGGCTGATCGCAGCACGAGCCCTCCCCCAGCCTTCGGCCGGGAGGTGCCCCCAGCCTCGTGATCGTCTTCTCAAACATCACCTGCGGGGCACGTAGAACGGAAGACCCCCGTGAGGACGTGACTCACGGGGGTCTTCTGTGCGTACCGGCAGGCCCTACTCGAAGGACGGGCCCTTCGTACGGGTCCGCTTGATCTCGTAGAAGCCGGGCGTGGAGGCGACGAGCAGGGTGCCGTCCCACAGCCGGGCCGCGGCGTCGCCGCGCGGGGTCGGGGTGACGACCGGGCCGAAGAAGGCGACGTCGCCCTCGGCGCCCGGAACCGAGATCACCGGGGTGCCGACCTCCTGGCCCACGCGGTCGATGCCGTCGTTGTGGGAGGCCCGCAGCACCTCGTCGTACTCGTCCGAGTCGGCGTACGCGAGCAGCTCGGCCGGCAGGCCGACCTCGGCCAGCGCCTCGGCGATCACCTCGCGGGTCGGGCCCTTCTCGTCGTTGTGGATGCGGGTGCCGAGCGCGGTGTACAGCTTGCCGGTGATCTCGTCACCGTGCTTCTGCTGGGCCGCTATGACCACGCGGACCGGCGCCCAGCCCTTGGGGCCGAGCAGCTCGCGGTAGGTCTCGGGCAGCTCGTCGAGCTTGTTCTCGTTGAGGACGGCGAGGCTCATCACGTGCCAGCGGACCTCGACGTCGCGGACCTTCTCGACCTCGACCATCCAGCGGGACGTCATCCAGGCCCAAGGGCAGAGCGGGTCGAACCAGAAGTCGACCGGGGTCTTCTCGCGCACCTGGGTCTCGGTCATGTCTCTCCTCGGTCTCGTCTCAGTCGGAAAAAGGGCATCACTGGCGCATGTTCTCCGTGGCCAACCAGTACGCCGTCGCACGCATTCCCCTCGTGCGAGGATTCGACTCAAGAACGCGATCACGCACGAAGGAGTGCACGTGCCCGGTGAGAATCTGTCCCGCGACGAGGCCCGCGAGCGGGCCGAACTGCTGTCCGTCGACGGGTACGAGGTGGTCCTCGACATCAGGTCCGCGGTGGACGAGGCCGAACCGGCCGAGGGCCCCCGGACCTTCCGTTCGGTGACGACGATCCGCTTCCGGGCCGCAGCCGCCGGCGGCTCCACCTTCGCGGACCTGATCGCCCCCTCGGTGAACTCCGTGACGCTCAACGGCCGGGCGCTGGACGTGGCCGCCGTCTTCGACGGGGCGCGGATCGCCCTGGACGGCCTGGACGCCGAGAACGTCCTGGTGGTCGACGCGAACTGCGCGTACAGCCGGACCGGCGAGGGCCTGCACCGCTTCGTGGACCCGGAGGACGGCGAGGTCTACCTCTACACCCAGTACGAGCCGGCCGACGCCCGGCGGGTGTACGCGAACTTCGAGCAGCCGGACCTGAAGGCGCCGTACCGCTTCGAGGTGGCCGCCCCCGAGGGCTGGCAGGTGTGGAGCAACGGCGCGGAGGAGTCGCGCGAGGCCGGGGTCTGGCGCTTCGCCGAGACCCAGCCGATCTCCACGTACATCACGTGCGTGGTCGCGGGCCCCTACCACTACGTCACGGACACCTACACGCGCGGGGACCTGACCATCCCGCTGGGTGCGATGTGCCGCAAGGGCCTGGCGAAGCACTTCGACGCGGACGACGTCTTCCTGGTCACCAAGCAGGGCTTCGACCTCTTCCACGAGATCTTCGACTACCCGTACCCCTTCGGGAAGTACGACCAGGCCTTCGTGCCGGAGTACAACCTGGGCGCGATGGAGAACCCGGGGATGGTGACCTTCCGGGAGGAGTACATCTTCCGCGGCAAGGTCACGCAGGCCTCGTACGAGCGGCGCGCGAACGTCATCCTGCACGAGATGGCGCACATGTGGTTCGGCGACCTCGTCACCATGAAGTGGTGGGACGACCTGTGGCTGAAGGAGTCCTTCGCGGACTTCATGGGCTCCTTCGGGCTCGTCGAGGCCACCCGCTTCGACCAGGCGTGGGTCACCTTCGCCAACAACCGCAAGGCGTGGGCCTACCGCGCCGACCAGCTGCCCTCCACGCACCCGATCACGGCCGACATCCGTGACCTGGAGGACGCGAAGCTGAACTTCGACGGCATCACCTACGCCAAGGGCGCGGCGGTGCTGAAGCAGCTCGTGGCGTACGTGGGCCGGGAGGCGTTCCTGGAGGGCGCCCGGCGCTACTTCAAGGCCAACGCGTACGGCAACACCACCCTGGACGACCTGCTGTCGGTGCTCGCGGAGGTCTCCGGGCGGGACATGGCCGAGTGGTCGCGGGCCTGGCTGCAGACGGCCGGCGTGAACGTGCTCACCCCGGCGGTGACGTACGACGCCGCCGGGCACGTGACGGAGCTGGCGGTCGTGCAGGAGGGCGGCGAACTGCGGCCGCACCGGGTCGCGGTGGGCCTCTACCGGCTGGAGTCCGACGGGACCCTGGTCCGCTACGCGCGGGCCGGGGCGGACGTGTCGGGCGCGCGCACCGTGGTCGCGGAACTGGCGGGCGCGGAGCGGCCCGACCTGGTCCTGGTCAACGACGAGGACCTCACCTACTGCAAGATCCGCTTCGACGAGGGCTCGCTGGCCACCCTGCGGGGCCACCTCGGCGACCTGACGGACCCCCTCGCCCGGGCCCTGAGCTGGTCGGCGCTGTGGAACCTGACGCGGGACGGCCTGATGCCGGCGCGCGACTTCGTCTCGCTGGTCCTGGCCCACGCGGGCCGCGAGACCGACGTCGGCGTCCTGCAGCAGCTGCACGCGCAGGCCCTGACCTCGGTCACCCACTACGGGGCACCGGACTGGCGCGAGCAGGGCAGCCGGGAGCTGGCGGCGGGCGCCCTGCACCAGCTGCGGCTGGCGGCGCCGGGATCGGAGCACCAGCTGACCTGGGCCCGCTTCTTCGCGGCCGGCGCGGCGACGGAGGGCGACTTCCAGCTGCTGCTGGGGCTGCTGGAGGGCTCGGCCCGGATCGACGGACTGGACGTGGACCAGGAACTGCGCTGGGACTTCCTGCTGCCGCTGGCCGCGCACGGGGCGGTGGACGAGGCCGTGCTCACCGCCGAACTGGCGCGGGACGACACGGCGTCGGGCAAGCGGCACCAGGTGCGGTGCCTGGCGGCCCGACCGTCGGAAGCCGTGAAGGACCAGGCGTGGGCGGCGGTCGTCGAATCGGACGCGCTGTCCAACGCGCTGGTGGAGGCGACGATCGCGGGCATGCAGCAGTCTTCGCAGCGGGGCCTGCTGGCGGCTTACGCGGGGCGCTACTTCGAGGTGATCGAGCGGGTGTGGGCGGACCGTTCGATCCAGATCGCGATGGACGTGGTGAAGGGTCTGTACCCGTCGCTGCAGAGCGACGCGGCCACGCTGGACGCCACCGACGCGTGGCTCGCCGCGCATGCCGATGCGGCTCCGGCCCTGCGCCGCCTGGTGCTGGAGGCCCGCGACGACCTGGCCCGGGCCCTGCGCGCCCAGGCCTGCGACGCGGCAGCGGGCAACTAGCCTGCGGCACCGCTGCCGGGGCGCTGCCCCCGAACCCCCGCGCCTCAAACGCCGGCGGGGCTGGAAGATCCAGCCTCGTCGGCGTTTGAGGCGCGGGGTCTGGGGCGGAGCCCCGGCAACGGCGCGGCGGTAGCCCACACGGGCGCACCCCATCGGCAGTCGAACGCCCGTACTTTAGCCCCAGCTTGTCCGGATTTGTCGACGGGCGTGTAACAGGGGTTAGCAAGGCCATGGCCTGAGGGAATCACCGCGTCATGAACCACAACGCACCCCTCCCCCTCGCCCACCTCACCGGCAGCCGCCCCCGCGTGCTGACCCTCGCCCAGCTGCGCGAGCACGGCGTCACCGCCTCCGACGCCGCCGAGCGGCCCTGGCAGCAGATCCTGCCGGGGGTGTTCCTGCTCCACTCCGGGCCCGCGACCAGCGAGGAGCGGCTGCACGCGGCGCTGCTGTACGCGGGGCGGCGCGGGGCGGGCGAGGCCATGATCACCGGGCTGGCGGCGCTCGCCCTGTACCGGTTCGCCTCCGCGCCCGCCCTGCTCGCCCTCTCGCACATCGACGTACTGGTGCCCGGGACCCGGCGGCTGCGGTCCACCGGGGACGTGCGGATCGTGCGTGCGCACACCCCGCCGCGCTCCCAGGAGGTGACCGGCCTGCCGGTGGCGCCCGTCGCGCGGGCCGTCGCCGACGCCGTCGCCCAGCTCTCCGACGCCGGCACCGTACGCCGCCTGCTCAGCGAGGCCGTCCGCGGCGGGCACTGCGAACCGGCCGCCGTCGTACGGGAGCTGACGGTGGCCCGGCTGCTGAACCGGCCGCACGTGGTCGACGCGGTCGAGTCGCTCCTCGCCGAGGGGCGCGCCATGGCCGAGGACCGCCTGTACCACCTCGTACGGGGCTACGAGCTGCCCGAGCCCGTGTGGAACGTGGACCTGCGGCTGCCCGGCGGCCCGCACCTCGGCGGGGTGGACGCGTTCTGGCCCGAGCAGTCCGTGGCCCTGGAGATCGACACGCGCGCCCCGCGCCAGGGCGAGGACGAGGAGTGGTCGGAGTCCGTCCGCAAGCGGGAGACGCTGGAGCGGCTCGGGGTGACCGTCATCCACATCACCCCGCGCAAGCTGCGCGACTGGCCCGAGCAGCAGGCCGCGGTCGTCCGGACCGCCCTGACGGCGTCCGGCGACCGCGAGCCCGCCGCCTATCTGGTGGTACTGCCCAGGTGAGGCGAGTACTCCGGGGTGCTCCAGAGCAGCCGCCCCGGATGCAGGCTCTCCACCACCGACTCCACCCGGAAGCGGGTGCGGCGGCTCCCGTCGGCCCCGAACTCCGTCTCGGCCCGGCCGCTCAGCTGGAGGACCGCCCCGCTCTCCCAGTCCGGGAAGAGCAGCCCCGCCCGCGGGTCGGCCGTCAGGTTCCCCAGGGTCAGGAACATGGCGTTGCCCGCGTAGTCCGGCCAGGCCAGCTCGGTGGGCGAGAGCACCTCGACGAAGCCGGGCAGTCCGCCGCGGTGACTGGCGTCGACTCCGTCCGCCTCCGCCGTGGTGGCGACGAAGAAGGTGTCGGCGGCGCGGACGGCCCGTTCCTGGCCGGGGGTGAGCGCGGGCCCGCGCCACAGGACGCCCGCTCCTTGCGCGGCCGGCTCCAGGGGCTGCCGTTTCTGCAGGTACTTGGGGCAGTTGGCGAAGACCTGCTCGGCCCGGACCGCGAATCCGCGACCGGTCGTCTCCAGGGTCCCGTTCAATCTCATCCGGCGCCGGGTGCGCGGGTCGAGCGCGATGGTGCCGACCCGGGTCCCGTCCGTGGCCAGCGCGCCGGCGAGCGGATCGCCGGCCGGCGGTCCGCCGGCGACCGTGATCCGGTCCGGCCCGGTGGCCCGTACGAAGCCCGGCGGACCGGTGAGCAGGGAGGCCCACATCCGCCCCGAGGCGTCGGCCGCGCCGACGACGAGGTGCGGCTGGAGTCCGAGGAAGGCCGCGGCGACGTCACGGATTCCCGCGCCGATCGAGCGGCCGACGTGCTCGGCGAGCTCGCGCACACCGACCCGCTCCTGCACGGCCAGTGCGCCCCAGTGGTACGCCTGCGCCCCGGACATCAGAAGAAGCCGCAGGTCGGTGCGGATTCCACGGGGGCGGGTGCGCCCTCGACCCCGGCCGGTACGGAGATCTCCAGGCGGGTCCCGTCGGGGTCGTGGAAGAAGATGCCGCCGGACGCCGCCCCCTCGCCGTGGGCGACGACGCCCTCGTAGGCGAACTCGACGCCCAGCTCGCGCAGCCGCGCCTCGTACCCCCGTACCTCCTCGATCGCACCGGCGGACAACGCCAGGTGGTGCAGTCCGGCCACGGCCGGGTCGTACGCCCCGCCGGCCTGCTGCCACAGGGTGAGGACGAGCTCGCCGTCCCGGCCGAGGAAGGCGAAGCGGCGGTCCTCCTCCTTGCCCTCGCCGAGCACCTGGAAGTCGAGGGCGTCCCGGTAGAAGGCGAGCGAACGGTCCAGATCGGTGACGTTGAGGCCCACGTGTCCGGTGCGGAGCCTGCTGATGGCGGTCGTCATGACGGGTCCTTCCCCGAAAGCGGCATGCGGAGATTTCTAACCTTCTAAATCGAGATTAAAGGTTAGGTGGGTAGGTGTCAACCGTTCACGTACCCTTGAGGGGTTAGCGACCTGCCCAGGAGACGAGACGGACATGACGGCGGCGGACCCACGACCCCTGACCGGGGAGCCGGTCGCGCTCGACCTGCTCAACACCCGATGGGTGAGCGACGGCGAGCCGCAGGACCTGTTCGCCGGAGCCGCCGGGCTGACCCGGGTGCAGGGGCTCGCGGTCTGGCTGGAGAGCACCGGCCTGGCCGGCCGCTTCCGCGCCGACGCCGCGACCCTCGTCCACCTGCTGACCGCGCGCGAGGCGCTGGCCCGCGCGGTCGCGGACCCGGCCGACGAGAGCGCCCGTACGCTGGTCGACGCCGTGCTGGAACACGGCCGGATCCGCGCCACCCTGACCGCCGAAGGCCCCGGCGAGCGCGCCGAGTTCGACGACCCGACCTGGGGTCCGGCCTGGACGGCGGCCCGGGACTACCTGGAACTGCTGGGCTCCGCGCCCGAGCGGATCCGCAAGTGCGCGTCCGAGACCTGCGTCCTGCACTTCCACGACGTCTCGCGCAACGGCACCCGGCGCTGGTGCTCGATGGCCGCCTGCGGAAACCGGGCGAAGGCCTCGCGCCACTACGCGCGCACGCGCGAGCGCTGAGCGGGCGAAATCTGTCACACCGGGGCTGGGACGCGACCGCGCTCCGGCACTGACGCATGGCCGCCAAGTCGATAAATCAACTCTCCAGCCCCTGAGGTTCGCACCACTATGCCCCGGTACGGTCGCGCTGGCGCATACTCCGCACTGGCGAGAGTCCGCCATGACAGGTCTCGGTCAATGACAACTCTCCCCAAAGAGCTGTCGCGTGAGGAAAGCTGACCGGTCATCCGGCACCGAAATCCGGACCGTATCTTTCACTTACCAGGGATGCTGATGACCCTCGAATCCCCCAGCTCCATACCCGGGGCCAGACGCGTAGCCCGCGTCGCGGCCGCGGCCGGTCTGGTCGCCGCCCTCGCGGCCACCGGCGCCGGCCCCGTGTTCGCGGTGACCGGCGCGGACACCCCGGGCACCACGCCGGCGGTCAAGTCCGCCGACCAGAAGCTCGGTTCGGCCGACGCCGAGCTGCTCCAGGAGGCCAAGGCCAAGGGTGACGCGAACGTCACCGTCATGGTCGCGACCGCCCCCGGCCAGACCAAGCAGGTGGCCGACCAGCTCGACGCCGTACAGGGCGCCTCGGTGGGCCGGACGTACGACAACCTCGGTTACGTGCGCGCCACCCTGCCCACCGGCAAGGCGGAGGCCGCGCTGAAGGCGGCCGCCAAGCTGTCCTCGGTGCACGGAATCGACCTGCGGCACGAGATCCAGCTGCCGGACCCCCGTCCCGACGCCAAGGGCGAGTCGGGCGCGGTCAAGAAGACCGCCGCCGAGACGTACGCGGCGCCGGACAAGAACACCCCGGCGAAGAACCCGTACAACCCGTCCTTCGAGACGGGCGCGGTCGATTTCGTCAAGGACAACCCGCAGGCCGACGGCCGCGGCGTGACCATCGGCATCATGGACTCGGGCGTCGACCTCGGTCACCCGGCCCTGCAGAAGACCACCACCGGCGAGCGCAAGATCGTCGACTGGGTGACGGCGACCGACCCGATCACCGAC
This sequence comes from Streptomyces sp. NBC_00207, assembly GCF_045160965.1. Lineage (NCBI taxonomy): Bacteria > Bacillati > Actinomycetota > Actinomycetes > Kitasatosporales > Streptomycetaceae > Streptomyces > Streptomyces sp. NBC_00207. The sequence goes on from NZ_CP130715.1 coordinate 3,648,666, forward strand.
GGCGACGCCACCTGGCGCGCCCAGATCACCCCGGTCACCTCCGCCGGCGGCACCTTCACCGCGGGCGGCCAGAGCTGGAAGGCCCCCGAGGGCAACTTCCAGTGGAGCCGGTTCAGCGAGTCGATCACCGCCAACGGCGACATGAAGGGCGACGTCAACCGGGACGGGGACACCACCGACCGGTTCGGCCTGCTCTACGACGTCGCCGCCGGCACCGTCCGCGTCGACACCGACCAGGACGGCGACTTCACGAACAACGAGCCGATGAAGCCGTACAAGGACGGCTACCAGATCGGCTACTTCGGCACGGACAACCCGGCGACCGACGTCGCCGAGCGCATCCCGTTCGTGATCGAGATCCGCAAGGACGTCCCGATGGACCCGCTGGGCGGTGACTGGGTCGGCAAGAAGGCCGACTTCGTCAACGTCGGCATCATCGAGTCCGAGCACGGCACGCACGTCGCCGGCATCACCGCCGCCAACAGCCTCTTCGGCGGCAAGATGAACGGCGAGGCGCCCGGCGCGAAGCTCGTCTCCTCGCGCGCCTGCTCCTGGTCCGGCGGCTGCACCAACATCGCGCTGACCGAGGGCATGATCGACCTCGTCGTCAACCGCGGCGTGGACATCGTCAACATGTCCATCGGCGGTCTGCCGGCGCTGAACGACGGCAACAACGCCCGCTCCGAGCTCTACAAGAACCTCATCGACACCTACGGTGTCCAGCTCGTCATCTCGGCGGGCAACGAGGGCCCCGGTGTCAACACCATCGGCGACCCCGGTCTCGCGGACAAGGTCATCTCCGTGGGCGCCGCGGTCTCCAAGGAGACCTGGGCCGCCAACTACGGCTCCGGCGTGACCAAGAAGTACAACATGTTCCCCTTCTCCTCGCGCGGTCCGCGTGAGGACGGCGGCTTCACGCCGACCATCACCGCCCCCGGCGCGTCCATCAACACCATCCAGACCTGGCTGCCGGGCGCGCCCGTGAAGGAGGCCGGCTACACCCTGCCGGCCGGTTACGGCATGCTCCAGGGCACCTCGATGTCCTCGCCGCAGGCGGCGGGCGCCAGCGCCCTGCTGATCTCGGCCGCCAAGCAGCAGAACATCAAGCTCACCCCGGCGAGCCTGCGCGTGGCGCTCACCAGCACCGCGAAGAAGATCGACGACGTCCCGGCGCACGCCCAGGGCTCCGGCCTGATCAACGTCCCCGGCGCGTGGGAGTCCATCCAGCGCGACGCGAAGGCCAACGAGTTCACCGTCAAGGCGCCGGTCGACACCGCGATCGACCAGTTCCTGAAGACCCCGGGCTTCGGCACCGGCCTCTACGACCGCGAGGGCGGCCTCAAGGTCGGCCAGAAGAAGGTCTACAACGTCGTCGTCACCCGCACCACGGGCGTGAAGTACGGCACCCGGCACAACCTGAGCTGGCGCAACAACGACGGCACCTTCAAGGTCATCGGCGGCTACGACTACGTCACCCTGCCGCTGAACAAGCCCGTCACCATCAAGGTCGAGGCCAACGCCAAGTCGGGCGGCGTCCACAGCGGCATCCTGCAGCTGGACGACGAGACCACCGAGGGCATCGACAAGCAGATCCTGACGACCGTCGTCGCGGCCAGCCCGCTGACCGCGCCGCAGTACACGCTGTCGGACACCTCCTCCGTGCAGCGCAACAGCCACAAGTCGTACTTCGTCACCGTGCCGCAGGGCGCGAAGACGCTGGAGGTCGCCCTCGGCGGTCTCCAGCCGGGCAGCCAGACGCGCTTCATCTCGATCCACCCGTACGGTGTGGGCGTCGAGGACAGCGCGACCACCCAGTGCTACCCGAACTACGACAACCCGGCCAACACCTGCCGCCCCGACCTGCGCTCGTACGCCGACCCGCAGCCGGGCGTCTGGGAGATCGAGGTCGAGTCGCGCCGTACGTCGCCGCTGCTCGACAACCCGTTCAAGCTGGACGTCTCCGTCCTCGGCGCGGGCTTCGACCCGGCGGTCAAGGTCCTCCCCGAGGTCAAGCAGGGCACCCCGGCGCCGGTCCAGTGGACCATCAAGAACGACGCCGCGGCCATCTCCGGCGGCAAGCTCAAGGGCGGCCCGCTCGGCTCCGCGAAGGTCGCCAAGCCGACCATCGCAAACGGTGAGACCCAGACCTCCGAGGTCACGATCGGCGAGGGCGTCTCCCGCCTCGACATCGCCATCGGCAAGGTCTCCGACACCGGTGCGGACCTCGACCTCGAGGTCTACAAGGACGGCGTCAAGGTCGGCTCCTCCGCCGACGGCGACTCCGAGGAGGCCGTGAGCCTGGCCAACCCGGCCGCGGGCACCTACAGCGTCAAGGTCATCGGCTACGCGATCCCGGCCGGCACCACCACGTACGACTACCGCGACGTGTTCTTCTCGGCCGCCCTGGGCTCCGTCCAGGTCGACGAGAGCGCCGCGGTGAACCTCGCCAACGGCGCCTCGGCGTCCGTCTCGGCGAACGTCCTGGTCAACAGCGCGGCCCCCGAGGGCCGTCAGTTCTTCGGCCAGGTCCAGCTGCTCAACGCCCGCGGCACCGCCGCCGGCACGGGCAGCGTGCAGATCGAGAAGGTCCTCCCGTAACCCGGTAGGAACCCGAGACGACAGCGGGGGCGGTGCTCGTACGAGCACCGCCCCCGCCTGTTTCCCCCGGCCCCGCTCCGGGCCTAGCTGCCCAGCGAGCGCAGCGACTCGGCGTAGGTGCCGACCGCGTGCGCGATCACGTCCAGGTTGGTGTCGAAGGCCCGCAGGTCCAGGTTCTTCAGGTTGTCGCCCGCCCCGTGGTAGTTCGGGTCGTACGGGGCCCCCGCGGTGCCGCCGTAACGCTTGGCCTGCTCGGCGGTCTTGATGCCCTCGGCGCCGGTGAAGGTGCCGCCGGCCGGGATGCCGTTCGCGATGAAGGGGCCGTAGTCGGAGCGGCCGTCGAAGTCACTGCCCTCGTGCGGCTTGCCCTTCTTGTCGAGGAAGCCGTTGATCAGCGCCTCGATCTGCGCCGAGCCCGCCGGGCCGGCGCCCGCGCCCGTCTTGTCGGAGTCGTCGCCGTCGTAGACGAACTGCACCGGGTTCGGCGAGGCGATCATGTCGAAGTTCAGGTAGAGCGCGATGTCCTTCTTCTGCTTCTCGGACAGCTGCGCGACGTAGTGCTCCGAGCCCAGCAGGCCCAGCTCCTCCGCCGACCACCAGGCGAAGCGGACCTTGTTGGCGGGGCCCCTGCCCTTCTTGTTGGCGCCCTCGTCGGCCAGCTTCAGCGCCACCTCCAGCAGACCGGCCGAGCCGGAGCCGTTGTCGTTGATGCCCGGGCCCTCGGGGACCGAGTCCAGGTGCGCACCGACGGTCACCACCCGGTCGGAGCGGCCGCCCCGGGTCTCGGCGACCACGTTGCGGGTGGTCTTCTTCACGTGCTCCTGGTCCAGGTCCAGGCGTACGGTGACCTCGCCCCGGGCCGCGGCCGCGGTCAGCGCCTCGCCGTCGGCCAGCGTGATGCCGGCGCTCGGGATGACCCCGTCGGCGGGCGAGGAGAACCCGCCGCGCACCGGGGTGGTGCCGCTGTGGTTGTAGACGATGACGCCGAGTGCACCGGCCGCGGCGGCCGCCCGCTGCTTCTCCACGAAGGTGCAGGCACCCCGCTTGACCAGGGCGATCTTCCCGGTGAAGGCGCCGGCCGGGTAGTCGTCCGCCGTGCAGCCGGGGGTCTCGTCGACCCGCGCGAGGGCGAGCGGGGCGGCCAGGCCGCCGGCCGGGGTGGACTTGGTGAAGGTGAAGGCGGCGGTGGCCAGCTCGCGGCCCCCGGCGCCCAGGACAGTGGTCTTCTCCGTCTTCGTGTGCGCCTCGTGGATGTCGAAGTCCTGGTACGCGACCTGGTACCCGGCCTTCTTCAGGGTGTCGTGCACGTAGGCGGCGGAGGCGGCGTGGCCGGGCGTGCCGGCGGCGCGGTTGCCGCCGTTGGCGTCGGCGATCTGCTGGAACCTCGCCAGGTGGCGGTAGGCCCCGCGGGCGGTGACCTCCTCCACCAGCTCCTTGGCGAGCCTGCCCTCCCGCGGGTGGGCGGCCGCCGGAGTGGCGGTCAGCAGGACGGGTGCGGCGACGGCGGCGGCCGCGAGGGCGGCGAGCGCCGGTATGGACCGGCGGCGGTGGCGGATGGCGCGCACGGTGGATCTCCCCGAGTCGGATGTTCGTTCTGCGGTCGGCCATGTCCGGAATGCGGGTCATGGCAGATCGGACGCTAACCGGCTTTGACCTGGCAAAACGGATGTTCAGAGGCCCTGCAACACGCCCGCCACGGACTCGTCACACACGTTCACGTTCGGGACACCGTCCGTTCCTCGGACAATGGATTGGACAAGGCTCGTGGGGTCGAACGCATGATGGCTCCACGCGCGCCCGCGTCGTACGTACCAAAGGAGTCACCGTGAGGGTCGGAATCGTCGGAGCCACCGGACAGGTCGGCGGAGTCATGCGCGGCATCCTCGCCGAGCGGAAGTTCCCGGTGGACGAGCTGCGGCTGTTCGCCTCGGCCCGTTCCGCGGGCTCCACCCTCGTCTGGGAGGGCCGGGAGATCACCATCGAGGACGCGTCCACGGCCGACTACTCCGGCCTGGACATCGTGCTCTTCTCCGCGGGCGGCGCCACCTCCAAGGCCCTGGCCGAGAAGGTCGCCTCGCAGGGCGCCGTCGTGATCGACAACTCCTCCGCCTGGCGCAAGGACCCCGAGGTCCCCCTCGTCGTCTCCGAGGTCAACCCCCACGCGATCAAGAACCGTCCCAAGGGCATCATCGCGAACCCGAACTGCACCACCATGGCCGCGATGCCGGTGCTGCGCCCGCTGCACGACGAGGCCGGCCTGTCCGCGCTGATCGCCACCACCTACCAGGCCGTGTCCGGCTCGGGCCTGGCCGGCGTCGCCGAGCTGCGCACCCAGGCCTGCGCGGTCTCCGAGGCCGCCGACCAGCTGACCTTCGACGGCGGCGCGGTGGACTTCCCGGAGCCGGCCGTCTACAAGCGCCCCATCGCCTACAACGTCGTCCCGCTCGCGGGCTCGATCGTCGACGACGGCTCCTTCGAGACCGACGAGGAGCAGAAGCTCCGCAACGAGTCCCGCAAGATCCTGGAGATCCCGGAGCTCAAGGTCTCGGGCACCTGCGTGCGCGTGCCGGTCTTCTCCGGCCACTCCCTCCAGATCAACGCCCGCTTCGACCGCCCCATCAGCGTCGAGCGCGCCTACGAGCTCCTGAAGGACGCCCCGGGCGTCGAGCTGTCGGAGATCCCGACCCCTCTCCAGGCCGCCGGCAAGGACGCCTCGTACGTGGGCCGCATCCGCTCCGACGAGACGGTGGAGAACGGCCTCGCGCTGTTCCTCTCGAACGACAACCTCCGCAAGGGCGCGGCCCTGAACGCGGTCCAGATCGCGGAGCTCGTCGCGGAGGAGCTCCGCCAGGGCTGATCCCGGCGCGCGTACGGCTGAGGGGCGGATGACGGACGGCACCCGCCCCTCCCGCACGTCACGGCCTGCGGACCTCGAACAGGAAGCAGCCGAACTCGGCGGCGCGCACGTGCGCGAGGACCACCGCGGGGTCCGCGAAGGCCTCGTCGAGGGCCCGCTCGATCATCCCGTCGGGATCCGTGCCCAGTTCCAGGACCTGCCCGCCGAGAATGTGCCCGCGGGCGTCGTACCGCCGGAGGGTGCGCCGCACGCCGGGCCGGGCGAACGGGTAGCCCTGCCCGTCCGACGGTCCGCCGCAGTCCTCGGCGTGGACGAAGACGGGCCCCTGCTCGTCGTAAGCACCCGGATCCACACCCGTGGCGGCGGCCCAGCGCCGCAGCGGTGCGTACGAGACGAGCGCGATCAGCTCACCGGCCGTGCCGGGTCGCAGGCAGCACCGCAGCGGCGCCCCGCCCTCGTCGTCGGTGAACGGGACGCAGTCCCGTCCTGCGTCGTCGCGGTCGCGGAGCTCCTTGAGCGCCGCCTCTTTTATGGGGATCGCCCGGTATGCACTGTTCATGCCCATCAGCATGGCGCAGCCGACCGCCGCAATCCGGCAGGTTTCCGACCTCGTGTTCGCCGGTGGATTACTCCGCGGCGGCGGCGCTCCCCTCGTGGAAGGATGACGGGGCAACGTCACCATCAAAGGAGATGACCGCGTGCCAGGCACGAATCTCACCCGTGAAGAGGCTCAGCAGCGGGCAAAGCTGCTCACCGTCGACTCCTACGAGATCGAACTCGATCTCAGCGGAGCGCAGGAGGGTGGCACCTACCCGTCCGTGACCACCGTGCGCTTCCAGTCGGCCGAGGCCGGGGCCGAGACCTTCATCGACCTGGTCGCACCGGCCGTGCACGAGGTCGTCCTCAACGGCAGGTCGCTGGATGTGGCGGCGGTCTTCCGGGACTCCCGGATCGCACTCGACCAGCTGGCGGCCGGGGCCAACGAGCTCCGGGTCGTCGCGGACTGCGCGTACACGAACACCGGTGAGGGCCTCCACCGCTTCGTGGACCCGGTCGACCAGCAGGCCTACCTCTACACCCAGTTCGAGGTGCCGGACGCGCGGCGGGTCTTCGCCAGCTTCGAGCAGCCCGACCTGAAGGCCACGTTCCAGTTCACCGTGACGGCCCCCGAGGGCTGGACGGTCATCTCGAACTCCCCGACGCCGGAGGCCGCGGACGTCAAGGACAACGTCTGGCGCTTCGAGCCGACCCCGCGCATCTCCTCGTACATCACGGCGCTCATCGTCGGCCCGTACCACGCGGTGCACAGCTCGTACGAGGGCAAGGACGGCCAGTCGGTGCCGCTCGGCATCTACTGCCGGCCCTCGCTCGCCGAGTTCCTCGACGCGGACGCGATCTTCGACGTGACCCGGCAGGGCTTCGACTGGTTCCAGGAGAAGTTCGCCTACGACTACCCCTTCGCCAAGTACGACCAGCTCTTCGTCCCCGAGTTCAACGCGGGCGCCATGGAGAACGCGGGCGCGGTCACCATCCGCGACCAGTACGTCTTCCGCTCGAAGGTGACGGACGCGGCGTACGAGGTGCGCGCGGAGACCATCCTCCACGAGCTCGCGCACATGTGGTTCGGCGACCTGGTCACCATGGAGTGGTGGAACGACCTGTGGCTGAACGAGTCCTTCGCGACGTACACGTCGATCGCCTGCCAGGCGTACGCCGAGGGCTCGAAGTGGCCGCACGCGTGGACCACGTTCGCCAACTCCATGAAGACGTGGGCGTACCGGCAGGACCAGCTGCCGTCCACGCACCCGATCATGGCGGACATCCGTGACCTCGACGACGTCATGGTCAACTTCGACGGCATCACGTACGCCAAGGGCGCCTCGGTGCTCAAGCAGCTCGTCGCCTACGTCGGCATGGACGCCTTCTTCAAGGGCGTGCAGGCGTACTTCAAGGCGCACGCCTTCGGGAACACGCGCCTGTCCGACCTGCTGGGCGCCCTGGAGGAGACCTCCGGCCGCGACCTGACCGCCTGGTCCAAGGCGTGGCTGGAGACGGCCGGCATCAACGTCCTGCGCCCGGAGGTCAGCACCGACGCGAACGGTGTGATCACCGCCTTCGGCATCCGCCAGGAGGCGCCCGCGCTGCCCGCCGGCGCCAAGGGCGAGTCCACCCTGCGCCCGCACCGCATCGCGGTCGGCCTGTACGAGCTCCAGGACGGCGCCCTCGTGCGCACCGACCGGATCGAGCTGGACATCGACGGCGCGCTCACCACGGTGCCGGAGCTCGTCGGGCGGGCCCGCCCGGCGGTCTTCCTGCTGAACGACGACGACCTGTCGTACGCGAAGGTCCGCCTCGACGAGGAGTCCCTCGCCACGGTCACGGCGCACATCGGCGACTTCGCGGAGTCCCTGCCGCGCGCCCTGTGCTGGGCTTCCGCCTGGGACATGACGCGCGACGGCGAGCTCGCCACCCGCGACTACCTCGCGCTGGTCCTCTCGGGCATCGGCAAGGAGTCCGACATCGGCGTCGTCCAGTCGCTGCACCGCCAGGTGAAGCTGGCCGTGGACCTGTACGCCGACCCGGCGTGGCGGGAGCAGGGCCTCGCGGCCTGGACCGAGGCCACGCTGGAGCACCTGCGCGGCGCCGAGGCGGGCAGCGATCACCAGCTGGCGTGGGCGCGGGCCTTCGCGGCCACCGCCCGCACCGAGGGGCAGCTGACCTACCTGTCGGCGCTGCTCGACGGCGCGGCGGAGATCGAGGGCCTGGCCGTCGACACCGAGCTGCGGTGGACCTTCCTGGAGCGGCTCGCCGCGACGGGCGTCCTGGACGAGCCGGCCATCGCGGCGGAGCTGGACCGGGACCCCACGGCGGCCGGTGAGCGCCACGCGGCGACCGCGCGGGCGGCGCGGCCGACGGCGGAGGCCAAGGCTCAGGCGTGGGCCTCGGTGGTGGAGTCCGCGGACCTCCCCAACGCCGTGCAGGAGGCCGTGATCGGCGGCTTCGTCCAGACCGACCAGCGCGAGCTGCTGGCCCCGTACACCGCGAAGTACTTCGCGGCGGTCAAGGAGGTCTGGGACACCCGCAGCCACGAGATCGCCCAGCAGATCGCGGTGGGTCTGTACCCGACGCTCCAGGTCTCCGCGGACACCCTGGCCGCGACGGACGCGTGGCTGGCCTCGGCCGAGCCGAACGCGGCCCTGCGCCGCCTGGTCTCGGAGTCCCGCGCGGGCGTCGAGCGCGCACTGAAGGCCCAGGCGGCCGACGCCGCTGCCGCTGCCGCTCAGGTCTGAGGGCCTCCGGGCTCTGCCCGTACCCAGGGGCCGGCCCGGCCCCTGGGGCTCAAACGCCGGCGAGGCTGGAAATCCAGCCCGCCCGGCGTTTGAGGGCACGGGCGCGCAGCGCGCGTACGGGGGCTGGGGCGGAGCCCCAGGACCGGGGTCCGGGCGGAGCCCGGGTGGGGCCCCTCCCAGACGAGGTCTGGGGGAGGTGAAGGGGCGGGGCGGGGAGACGGCTCCGCGCAGCGGCCCACCCGCGGTCAGCGGGCGGCGGCCACGGCGCGCAGGGCTGCCAGGACGTGGGACAGGGCGGGCGCGGCTTCGGCGCCCCGCCGGACCGCGGCGATGACGTGCCGCGTCGGCCGGTCCCGCGACAGGACCCGCACGGCCACCCCCGAGGCCCGGCTCGACACCATGCGCGGGACCAGCGCCACCCCCATCCCCGCCTCGACCATGGCCAGGATCGCCGTCCAGCCGGAGGCCGAGTGGGCCTGCTCCGGGACGAAGCCCGCCGCCTCGCACGCGGTGCGGGTGATCTCCGACCAGGGGCCGCTGCCCCCGTAGATCCACCGGTCTCCGGACAGGTCCGCCAGCCGCAGGCCGGCCGCCGCCGCCAGGGGATGCCCCGGCGGGAGCGCCACGTCCAGCGGGTCCTCCAGGAGCGTCACCCGGGTGAACCGGGCGTCCCGCGCGGTCGGCGCATGGGCCGCCAGTGACAGCGCCAGGTCCACTCCCCCGGCCGACAGGAGCTCGTACGACTCCGCCGCCTCGGCCTCCCGGACCCGTACCTCCACCCCCGGACGGGTCGTGCGCAGCGCCGCCACCGCCGGGACCACGAGCGCCGGCACGGCCGTCGAGAAGGCTCCGACCCGTACCTCCCCCGCGTCTCCGGCCAGATAGCCGGCCAGTTCCGCGTCGGCCGCCTCCAGCTGTGCGAACACCGCCTCCGCGTGCCGCAGGACGAGGTGGGCCGCGTCGGTGAGGCGGACCCGCCGGCCCTCGGCCTCCAGCAGCGTCACCCCCAGCTGCCGGGCGAGGTTCGTCAGCTGCTGCGAAACGGCCGAGGGCGTCATGTGGAGCGCCTCGGCCGTCGCGGTCACGGTCCCCTGTTCGGCGAGGGCCCGCAGGATCCGCAGCTTCTTGATGTCCCACTCGGTCATGGGCCCGAACCTACCGCCGTGCACCGAGCCCGACACCGCCCAGGATCAGCGCCATGCAGAGCAGCTGCGCGGGTCCCGTCTGCTCGCCCAGCAGGAGGAAGCCGAGCCCCGCCACGCACACCGGCTGGAGGTAGTAGACGACTCCGGCGCGGGCCGCCCCGATGATCGAGATCGCCTTGTTCCAGGCGAAGAAGGCGACGGCCGAGGAGAACACTCCGACGTACAGCAGCGGGCCGACGGTCCCGGTGGTGATCTCGAAGCCGCCCTGGACGGTGAGGGAGACGGCGTAGACGGGTGCCAGCATCAGCGCGCCGAGGACGAAGGTGGTGATCAGGAAGGCGAGTCCGCCCAGTTCGGCGGGCTTGCGCCGCAGCAGGGCGCTGTAGGTGGCGAAGGAGAGGGCGGCGCCGAACATCCACAGGTCGCCGGCGGCGAAGTCGAAGCCGAGGGAGCCGTCACCGACGAGCAGCAGCACGCCGAATGCGGCGAGCAGCATGCCGAAGGTCCGCCTGGGACCGAGCCGTTCGCCGCCGAGGCGGGCGTAGAGCGCCATGATGACGGGCGAGGCGGCCATGATCATGCCCATGTTGGAGGCGGAGGTGGTCAGTCCGGCCTGGTGCACGAGCGTGTTGTAGAGGGCGACGCCGAACAGCGAGGCGAGGGCGATGAAGCCGAAGTGCCGCCGGATCAGGGCCCGCTGCTGCCAGGCCTGGCGGGCGGCGAAGGGGGCGACGGCGATCAGGGCGATGATCCAGCGCCAGAAGACCGCCTGCACGGGCGGGACGGTCTCGGCCATTCCGCGGGTGGCCACGAAGCTGCCGGACCAGACGACCGTCGCGGTCAGGGCGAGGAGGACGCCGAGTCCGGCGGCGCCCTTCTTCCCCGTGCTGCCGGGCTCGGCGTGCGAAACGGTACGGACGCGGTCGCGGTCCATGACGGCCACTGTGTGTCTCCCCCTCGGAGTCGGTCGGGCTCTTTGTCGTCGGACTACCGTCGCACCCTCCCATCGGTCAGGTCCATCGAAATGTTTTGATTGTTCTTTTCAGTAGAACTGAACGGTCGGGGCGTGCGGGCGGCTGCCAGCTGGCCGGCGACCGTGGCACCGAAGGCGATCGCCATGCCCACGAGCTGGACGGGCGACAGTGCCTGGCCGAGGGCGGACCAGCCGATGACGGCGGCGGTGAGCGGGGAGAGCGGTCCGAGCAGGGTGACCGAGGTGGCGGTGAGCTGTCCGATGCCGCGGAACCAGAGCCAGTACGCGATACCGGTGTTGATCAGCATCATGTAGCCGTAGCCGAGGAAGGCCTTGCCGTCGAGGGCGGGCGGGGCTCCCTCGACGAGGGCGGCGACCGGGATGATGAACAGCCCGCCCGCGGTGAGCTGCCAGCCGGTCATCGCCAGCGGTCCGACGCCTTCGGGGCGGCCCCAGCGCTTGGTCATCACGGTGCCCGCGCCCATCGAGGCCGAGGAGATCACACCGGCGATGATGCCGACGGCGTCGAGTCTCGCCTCGGCGGTGAGGACGACCATGCTCACGCCGAACGCCCCCACGACGGCCGCCAGTACGGTGCGCAGGCTCGCCCGCTCCCCGAGGACGAGGGCGGCGAGTCCCACGACGAACAGCGGACCGGCGGCGCCCAGCACGGCGGCGACACCGCCGGGGAGCCGGTAGGCGGAGAGGAAGAGGAGCGGGAAGAAGGCGCCGATGTTGAGGATGCCGAGGACGGCGGACTTCCACCACCACTCGCCCTTGGGCAGGGTGCGGGCCAGGGCGGTCAGCAGCAGGCCGGCGGGCAGGGCACGCATGACCCCGGTGAACAGCGGCCGGTCGGGCGGCAGCAGTTCGGTGGCCACGGCGTAGGTGGAGCCCCAGGAGATGGGGGCGAGGGCGGTCAGGGCGACGGTGGCGAAGCGCTTCATGGCGGGTGGCTCCTCGATCGGGTGAGGAAGGCGGGACCGGGCGGGACGGTTCAGGCGACGGCGGCCGGCCGGCGCTCAGGGGCCGCCCCGCTCCCGGCGGTGACGGCCGCGGCGGCGACGGCCGGCGGCTCGGCGTGCACGGCCTCGGCCGGCAGGTGCCGCTCCAGCCGGACCAGTGCCAGGGCGGCGCCGAGTGCGGCGACGGTGAGGACGGCCCAGGGAAGGCGGCCGTCGACGGCGAGCAGGGCGGTGAAGAGGGACGGGGCGAGCGCGCCGGCCAGCGAGTAGGACAGCTGGTAGGTGGCCAGGTAGCGGCCGCGGACGGCCTCGGGGGCGGCGGAGACCGACAGGGCGCCGCCGGAGGGGCTGTGCACGAGTTCGCCGAGGGTGTAGACGACGACGATGACCAGCAGGGCGACCAGGGTCACGGTCTGGCCCGGACGCAGCGTGCCGAGGACGATCTGTCCGACGAAGGCGGCGGCGAAGAGCAGGGCGCCGAGGGCGGCCGAGCGGGTGCGGCGGGCACCGGAGCGGCGGACGCGGCCCGCGATGAGCACGCCGATCCCGGCGCACAGGACGGTGTTGACGGTGAAGGCGGCTCCGGTGAGGGAGTCGGGGGCCGCCAGCCAGGTGGAGAGGTAGAGCGGGAAGAGGACGGAGAGGGCGGAGTAGCCGAGCGCGGTGAGGAAGTTGGCGGCGGTGAGTCCGAGGAAGGGGCGGTCGCGCAGGACCATCCGGTACCCGGCGGACCCGGTCGCGGCCGCGCCGACCGCGCCCGTCGTGCCGACCGCGCCCGTCGTGCCGACCGCCCGGACCCGGCTGACGAGCAGTCCGGCGAGTGCGAAGGCCAGGGAGTTGCCCCAGGCGGTGTACGTGAATCCGCCGGTCCCCCACAGCGCCAGCACTCCGGAGACGAGCAGGGCGCCCGCGCCCATCCCGGCGTTCTGCAGGGCCCGGGTGGATGCCTGGAGCCGGTCGCGGGCGGCGCCCCGCGCCACCTCACCGATCAGGGACTGCTGGACGACGCCGAAGGAGCGGTCGGCGAGCGCGGTGACGAGGGCGACGGCCGCGAAGGCGGGCAGGGAGCTCGCGAAGGGGTAGAGGGCGAAGCCGAGCGCCCGGATCCCGTAGAGCACCAGGTTGACCTTCTTGGCGCCGAAGCGGTCGACGGCCGAGCCGGCCAGCGGCATGAACGCCAGTCCGGCCAGCCCGGTGACCGTCATGACCAGGCCGACGAGGGTGAGGGAGAGGCCGGTGACGTGGTGGAAGAAGACGAGCGAGAACGGGATGAACATGCCGATCCCGATCGCACTGATGCCGATGCCGAGGAGCAGCGACCGCTCCCCCGCGACCTTCGCCTCCCCGGCTGTCGCTGCCTTGCTCCTGAACACCGCCATGACGGCCCCTCCCCCAGTTCGATTGCTCGTAAGTAGCTTACCGCTAAGCTACTTTCCGTCAAGCAAGTTTCTTGCGAACGATCTCAGGGAAGCGGAATACTGCACTCATGAGTGACGACAAGGACGCCGTCGACGCGATCACGGCCCAGTGGTTCGCCGTGCGCCCCGACCTGGACACGGCCCCCATGGCCGTCTTCGGACGCATCTACCGGATCGCCAAGGCCATGGGCGACGCGATGGAAGAGCGCTACTCGCGCTTCGGCATCTCGCGCGGGGAGTTCGACGTCGTCGCCACCCTGCGCCGTTCGGGCGCCCCGTACACGCTCTCGCCCCGCCAGCTCTCGGCGACGCTCATGCTCACCACGGGCGGCATGACCGGGCGGCTGGACAAGCTGGAGAAAGCCGGGCTGCTCTGCCGCAAGCCCGATCCGCACGACCGGCGGGGGCTCCAGGTGACGATCACCGACCGCGGCCTCGCGCTCATCGACGAGGCGGTCGCCGCCGGCCTGGAGGTGCAGCGCGACGCGCTGACCGGGCTGAGCGACGAGGAGGTCGGCATGCTCACCGGCCTGCTGCGCAAGCTGCTGGCCGGCATCTGAGTCAGACTGGGCGTCTGCGGCGCCCGAGGACACGGCAAGGCGCCGGGGGTCGCCGCACGGCCGATGCGAATCGGCGGTGCGGACCCCCGGCGCCCGGAAAGTCCTGCGGTCCCGGCCGTGTGGGGCCGGACCTGCTCAGGCCTGCTTCTGCTGCCTGTCCGACTTGTCGAGGACCATCACGAGACCCGCGATGACCAGGAACAGCACGATCGGCAGGGCCACGTACAGGCCGAGCGTCTCGCCGACGGTCAGGCCCGGGCCCGGGTCGTCACCGTCGTCGCGGGTCAGCGCGAGGGCGGGAGACGTCATCAGCAGCATCATCAGCGTCGTTCCGGCCGTGACGGCGCCGGCGCGCAGAGCGTTCTTCTTGTCCACGGTGCAAACGTAGCGAACACCTAAACGGGGCGCGCGCCCGGGGGTGCCGTACGAGGTCGCACGCCCTCTGCCAGCGCCCCCAGCAGGGCGTTCGCCCGGGGCGAGGCGACCAGCTCCTCCAGCGTCAGCGGCCGCCCCCCGGCATCGGCCACCGGAAGCCGCCAATTGGGGTACTGGTCCCAGGTACCGGGCAGGTTCTGCGGCCGCCGGTCCCCCACCGCGTCCGGCAGCCATACGCCGACCAGCCGCGCGGGGGTGCGCAGCAGGAACTCGTACAGGGCCCGTACGGCGGCCTCCTCGCCCTTGGTCTCCAGGCCGAGCCGGTCCAGCAGCTCGAGCCACTCGGCGGTGTCGGCGGCGTCCTCGGCCCGCTCCTGCGCGGCCGGGCGGGTCAGCAGGCCGAGCCGGTCGCGCAGTTCCACGTGCGCCCCGGCGAGCTTGGCGGCCGTGGGCGGCAGGTCGTGGGTGGTGGCGGTGGCCAGGCAGTCGGCCCGCCAGGCCTGCGGCGGCAGCGGGCTCCCGGTGCCGGCCCAGTCCCGCTCGAACCAGAGCACCGAGGTGCCGAGCACCCCGCGCCGGGCCAGCTCCTGACGGACCCGCGGCTCCACCGTCCCGAGGTCCTCGCCGATGACCAGGGCGCCGGCCCGGTGGGCCTCCAGGACCAGGATCGCCAGCATGGCCTCGCCGTCGTAGCCGACGTAGGTGCCCTCGGCGGGCGGGGTCCCCTCCGGGATCCACCACAGCCGGAACAGGCCCATGACGTGGTCGATCCGCAGCGCGCCGGCGTAGCTGAACACCCCGCGCAGCAGCGACCGGAAGGGGGCGTAGGCGGTGGCGGCCAGCACGTCGGGGCGCCACGGCGGCAGCCCCCAGTCCTGGCCGCGCGCGTTGAAGGCGTCCGGCGGGGCGCCGACGGAGATGTGCCGGGCGTAGCAGGGCGACCCGAAGACGTCGGAGCCCTGCGGGTGGACCCCGACGGCGAGGTCGTGCACGATGCCGACCGTCATGCCCGCCTCCCGGGCGGCCCGCTGGGCGGCGGCGAGCTGGCCGTCCGTCAGCCAGACCAGCCAGCGGTGGAAGTCGCCGCGCTCCTCCGGGTCCTCTCCGGCGTGCCCGGCGCACCAGGCGGCGTGCACGTCCAGCAGTGCGCCCTGCCCGGCGAGGAACGCGCGGTAGGCGGCCTCGCGTTCGGGCGTGCGCGGGACGGCGTACAGCAGCTCCAGGGCCTGCCGCTTGAGGTCCCATACGGCGTCCCGGTCGATGAGCGCGCCCTTCTCCAGCACCTCGCGGCGCAGTTGCGCGCCCTGCCCGGCGAGTTCGGCGAGGGCCGCACGGTCGGGGCAGTCGGCGTACTCCGGGACGTCCTCGATCCGCAGGTGGACCGGGTCCGGGAAGCGGCGCGAGGACGGCCGGTACGGGGAGGGGTCGGTCGGGGTGCCGGGCACGGCCGCGTGCAGCGGGTTGACCTGGATGAAGCCGGCGCCGTGCGTGCGGCCGGCCCAGCGGGCGAGCGCGGCGAGGTCGCCCAGGTCGCCCATGCCCCAGGAGCGCTCGGAGAGCAGGGAGTAGAGCTGGACGAGCAGCCCGTGGGCCCGCCCGGGTGCGGCCGGCGCCCGCTCCGGGGCCACGACCAGGGTGGCCTCGGCGGTCCGCCCGTCGGACGCGCGGGCGGTGAGCCGGTGGACGCCCAGGGGCAGTCCGGGGCCCCACGCGAGCTCCTCCCCCGTCTCCTCGGCCACCACGCGGACCCGGGTGCCCGGCGGGAGGGCGGCGGGCCGCGGCGGCACGGGCTCCCCCTGCCAGAGCACCACCGTCGGCGGCAGGAGCCGCCGGGCCGCCTCCCGTGACTCCTCCTCGGCGGACGACCGGATGCTCTCGGCGTCGTCCGTGACCACCCCGAGCAGGCCGAGGACGGCCTTGACGGTGGCCTCCGGCACCGGGACGGTGACGTTCGCGGCGGGCTGGTAGGCGGTGGCGATGCCGTACAGGGCAGCGAGCCGGGCCAGGTCGTCCATCAACGGGCGCTCCTTCGTGCGTGCGGGCATGAGGGTGAGTCAGAAGCGTGGTGCAGAAGGGTGGGACGCCGCGGGGGAACACGCCAGCCATACCCACTCGGAGGGACCGCATTCCTGGCACATCCGGGGCAGATCACCCACCCGCATTGACACCCCAGCCGCACGAGTGGTGGGCTCGGGTCCATTCGTGCGAGTGGGGGACGTCTCGGGACGAGGAGGCTCTGTGCAGCTCAGGGGCAGGAAACGGTCGACGGCCGCCGCCATTGCGGTGATCGGGTCGCTGCTCGGCGGCGCCGTGGCCGCCGCGCCGCCCGGCACCCTCACGGCGCCCTCCGCCCCGGACGTGCCGACCCGCGCACCGGGCGGCGGCGCCGCTGCGCCCGCCGCCAACGGCACCGTCGGCCCCGTGCTCGACCCCGGCGCCGACACCCCCCGGACGGCCACGGACGGACCCGCCGTGTGGCCCCGGCCGCAGTCGATGACCGCCGATCCGGCGCGCGAGGTGCCGCTGGGCACGGAGGCCGTGCTGGTGGCACCGGCCGACGCCGATCCGTACGCGCTCCAGGTGGTGCGGGCCGCCCTGCGCCGGGCGGGCGTACGCACGCTCCACGAGCCGGCTCCGGGGGCGCCGGTGCCCGAGCGGGGCACGCTCATACGGCTCGACGACGCTGGTGCGGAGCAGGCACTGCGGGCCCTGGGCGCGGCCGCGGCGAAGGACCTGCCGGCCGGGGGCTACCGGCTGGCGGTCGGCCGGCCCGGCGGCCGGGACACGGTCGCGCTGGCCGGCGTGGGGGACGCGGGACTGTTCCACGCGGCGCAGACGCTGCGCCAGCTGCTCGAGGCGGGCCGCGGGAAGGTGCCCGGGGTCCTGGTGCGGGACTGGCCGATCGCGCCGGTGCGCGGGATCACCGAGGGCTTCTACGGGCAGCCCTGGACCAACGAACAGCGCCTGGCCCAGGTGGACTTCATGGGCCGCACCAAGCAGAACCGGCTGCTGGTCGCACCCGGGGACGACCCGTACCGGACGACGGGCTGGCGCACGGACTACCCGCAGGCGCAGCAGGAGGAGTTCCGCGCGCTGGCCGAACGGGCCCGCGCCAACCGGGTGGTCCTGGCCTGGGCGGTCACCCCCGGCCAGTCGATGTGCCTGTCCTCGGCCACCGACCGGGCGGCGCTCGCGCGCAAGCTGGACGCGATGTGGGACCTCGGCTTCCGCGCGTTCCAGGTGCAGTTCCAGGACGTCAGCTACTCGGAATGGGGCTGCCGCGCGGACCGGGAGCGGTACGGGAAGGGCCCGGCGGCGGCCGCGAAGGCGCACGCGGAGGTCGCGAACGAGCTGGCCGCGCACCTGACCGCCCGGTATCCGGGCGCGCCCGCCCTGTCGCTGCTGCCGACGGAGTACTACCAGGAGGGCGCCACCTCCTACCGGACGGCCCTGGCGGGCGCACTGGACGCGCGGGTGGAGGTGGCCTGGACGGGCGTCGGCGTGGTGCCGCGCACGATCACGGGCGGGGAACTGGCCGGGGCGCGCTCCGCCATGGGGCAGCAGCCCCTGATCACCATGGACAACTACCCGGTCAACGACTGGGATCCGGGCCGCATCTTCCTCGGCCCGTACGCGGGCCGCGATCCCGCGGTGGCGGGCGGCTCGGCGGCGCTGCTGGCCAACGCGATGCAGCAGCCCATCCTGTCGCGGATCCCGCTCTTCACGGCGGCGGACTTCGCCTGGAACCCGCGCGGCTACCGGGCCGGCGAGTCCTGGCAGGCGGCGGTGCGCGATCTCGCGGGCTCCGACCCTCGGGAGCGCGAGGCGGTGGCGGCGCTGGCCGGGAACACCGCGTCGTCGGGTCTGAAGCAGGAGGAGTCGGCCTATCTGAAGCCGCTGGTCGAACAGTTCTGGAAGGCCCGCGCCGCGGGCGATCCGGCGGCCGGGGCCGAGCTGCGCAAGGCGTTCACGGTCCTGCGCGAGGCCCCCGGCCGGCTGCCGGCCCTGTCGGACGAGGCGGGGCCCTGGCTGGAGCGGCTGGCGCGCTACGGAGCGGCCGGCGAACTGGCCGTGGACGTCCTCCAGGCCCAGTCCCGCGGGGACGGGGCCGCCGCCTGGCAGGCCTCCCGGTCCCTGGCCGAGGTCCGCAAGACGCTGGCCGAACCGGGGACGGCCCGAGTGGACAAGGCCGTCCTGGAGCCCTTCCTGGCCAAGGCGGCGGCGGAGGCGGACGCCTGGACCGGCGTCGCCCGCACCACGGGCACGGTGACGAAGGACCCGGAGGCATGGACGGTCCGGCTGGACGCCGCGCGCCAGGTGTCGGCGGTGACCGTGATGACGGAGCCGCTCCCGGCGGGGGCGCGGGGCGCGGCGGTGGAGGCGCACGTACCGGGCGAGGGCTGGCGCAAGGTCGCCGACGCCGCGGCCTCGGGCTGGACCCAGGTGGACACGGCCGGGCTGACCGCGGACGCCGTACGGCTGTCCTGGGCCGGAACGGGCGCCGCGCCCGTGGTGCACCAGGTCGTCCCGTGGTTCGGGGACGGCCCGCGGGCCCGCTTCGAGCTGGCGGACGGGGCCGCGACCGACGCCGAGATCGGCGGAGCCCCGCGGCGGCTCTCGGCGCAGCTGTCCGCGCTGGGCCCCGGCGAGGTCCGCGGGCCGCTGTCGGCGCGGCCCCCGGCGGGCATAGAGGTCCGCCTCCCGGAGGCCGCGGTGGCGCCGCGCGGCGGGCAGGTGTCGATCCCGCTGGAGGTCGTGGTGGCGCCGACCACCGCGCCCGGCACCTACCAGGTCCCGGTCATCTTCGACGGCGAGACCCGGACCCTGACCGTACGGGCCGTGCCCCGCACCGGCGGCCCGGACCTGCTGCGCACCGCGCGGGCGAGCTCCTCGGCGGACGAGACCCGCGATTTCCCGGCCTCGGCCGCAGTGGACGGCTCCGCGACCACCCGCTGGTCCTCACCGCCGGTGGACGGAGCGTGGTGGCAGGCACAGCTGCCCGCCCCGGCCCGGGTCGGCCGGCTGGAGCTGCACTGGCAGGACGCCCACCCGTCCGCCTACCGGGTGGAGACCTCCGCCGACGGCGTCACCTGGCGCCCGGCGGCCACCGTCACGTCCTCGGCGGGCGGGCGCGAATCCCTCCGCCTGGACGCGCCCGACACCCGCTTCCTCCGCGTCACGTGCGACCGCCGCGCCACCCGCTACGGCTGCTCGCTCTGGTCGGCGGAGGCCTACGCGGTCACGCCGTAGATCCGTCCGCCCCGCCGCCTCATCCAGCCCCGCCGGCGTTTGAGGCGCGGGGGCTGGGGCGGAGCCCCAGGAAGCCGGTCTGCAGGTCCCCGGCGGGCGCACCCCCACACGGAACCGGCGGCCCTGCGGAGCTACCCGGCCGCGACCCCGATGCGCTCCAGCGCGTCCTCGGCGCCGTACGGCTGGAGGTACGGCATCCACCGGGGGTCCCGGTGCCCCGTCCCGATGATCCGCCAGGCCAGCCCGGAGGGGGGCGCCGGCTGGTGCCGCAGGCGCCAGCCCAGCTCCAGCAGGTGCCGGTCGGCCTTGACGTGGTTGCAGCGGCGGCACGCGGCGACGACGTTGTCCCAGGCGTGCTGCCCGCCCCTGCTGCGCGGGATGACGTGGTCGACGCTGGTGGCGACGGCGCCGCAGTACATGCAGCGGCCGCCGTCCCGCGCGAACAGGGCCCGCCGGGTGAGTGGAACGGGCCCCCGGTAGGGGACCCGCACGAAGCGCTTGAGCCGTACCACGCTGGGAGCGGGGACGACCCTCGTCTCGCTGTGCAGATAGGCGCCGGATTCCTCCAGGGAGACCGCTTTGTTCTCCAGGACGAGGACGAGCGCGCGGCGGAGCGGTACGACGCCGAGGGGCTCGTACGACGCATTGAGGACCAGGACGTGCGGCACGGACTGCCTCCTTGTACGTCGGCGGCGCGTGGCTCGCGCCGGGACGATCTGCTCTCCAGTCTCTCCTTACGGCTGGTCGAAGCGCCACCACGTGCCCGTAACGGGTCCGAGGTGTTTTCAACCACAGTCAGTCATCCCCAGGTGAGTCTGGTCTCTCCCTCGAACACGGCACCAAGGTGAAGGGATTGCCCCGTTAGTGTGGTTGGTCTGGCCCGCACGACTTCCCCGGGACTCCGTCCGGGGGGACCCCAGCGGGCAGACCGCTATACATGGAGGTTCCCGTCGTGCCCTGGCCCGCCGCTCTGCTGCCGTTGGCAGCCGACGTTCCGGACGCGCCCGCTTCGGTCAAGGAGGCGCAGGCCAGCGTCACCGAGGCCGCGAGCTTCATCGAGCAGAACTGGGCCACCTGGCTGAGCATCGGTCTGCGGATCCTGCTGATCGTGGTGATCGCAGCGGTCATACGCTCGGCGGTCCGCAAGGCGCTGACCAAGCTGATAAACCGGATGAACACCAGCGCGGAGGCCGTGGAGGGCACCGCGCTCGGCGGGCTGCTGGTCAATGCCGAGCGGCGGCGCCAGCGTTCGGAGGCGATCGGCTCGGTCCTGCGTTCGGTGGCCTCGTTCCTGATCCTCGGCACGGCCGCGCTGATGGTCCTGGCCGCGCTGAAGATCGATCTGGCCCCGCTCCTGGCGAGTGCCGGTGTGGCCGGTGTGGCCATCGGTTTCGGCGCCCGGAACCTCGTCACGGACTTCCTGTCCGGCGTCTTCATGATCATGGAGGACCAGTACGGAGTCGGTGACAAGATCGACGCGGGCGTGGCCTCGGGCGAGGTCATAGAGGTCGGGCTGCGCGTGACCAAGCTGCGCGGGGACAACGGCGAGATCTGGTACGTGCGCAACGGCGAGATCAAGCGGATCGGCAACCTCAGCCAGGGCTGGGCGACCGCGGGCGTGGCCGTGCAGGTCAAGCCCACGGAGAACCTCTCGCGGATCCGCGAGGTGGTCCAGGAGGTCGCCGACACCCTGGCGAAGGAGTCCCCGTGGGACGAGCGCCTGTGGGGTCCGGTGGAGGTCCTCGGCCTGGACGAGGTGCTGCTCGCCTCGATGACGGTGAAGGTGTCGGCGAAGACGATGCCGGGCCAGCAGTTCGCGGTGGAGCGGGAACTGCGCTGGCGGATCAAGGAGGCCTTCGACGCCGCGGGCATCCGCATCATCGGCGGCGCGCCGGCCGCGGAGGACGGGGACGAGGCCCCGGCGGACCCGTCGGCCTCCGTCGCCGCGCCGTCGGCGCTGGCGAACCCGGCCTCCCCGCAGTCGCTGGCCACCACCCCGATCCCGCCGCCGGCCGGTCCGCGGATCACGAAGTAGCCGCTCCGCACCCGTTGCGTCCCCGCTGCCCCGCAGGTCATTCGCGAATGACCTGCGGGGCAGCGGCATTGACACCGATCACACAGTGATAGGAAACTTACCTAACAGATCGCCTCGGTGAGGGAGAGCCGCTCGATGCCCGCCGCCACGCCCGGAACACCCAGCCTGTTGCGCGCCATGAACGACCGGGCCGCGCTCGAACTCCTGCTGACGCACGGCCCGCTGTCGCGGACCCGCATCGGGCACCTGACCGGACTGTCCAAACCCACCGCCTCCCAGCTGCTGGCCCGCCTGGAAGCCGCCGGACTCGTCCTGGCCACCGGCACCGACGGCGGCCGCCCCGGCCCCAGCGCCCAGCTGTACGCGCTCAACCCCCGCGCCGCGTACGTCGGCGGGCTCGACGTCACCCCGGGGCGCGTGCTGGCGGCCGTCGCCGACCTCGCCGGGACGGTGATCGCCTCCCACGAAGTCCCGTACACCGAGGGCGCCCAGGCCGTGGACCAGGTGACCGAGGCCCTCGGCGGGGCCGTCAAGGCCGCCGGGCTGCACCGCTCCGACCTGCACCGGGTGGTCATCGCCACCCCGGGCGCCTTCGACCCGCAGAGCGGCCGGCTGCGCTACGCCAGCCACCTCCCCGGCTGGCACTCCCCCACCCTGCTCGAAGACCTGGCGGCGGCCCTGCCGATGCCCGTGGAGTACGAGAACGACGTCAACCTCGCCGCCGTCGCCGAGCAGCGCCTCGGCGCGGCCCGCGGCCACGAGGACTTCGTCCTGCTCTGGAACGAGGAGGGCCTCGGCGCCGCCCTGGTGCTCGGCGGCCGGCTGCACCGCGGCTGGACCGGCGGCGCGGGCGAGGTGGGCTTCCTGCCCGTGCCCGGCCGCCCCCTGGTCCGGCAGGTCACCCGGGCCAACTCCGGCGGCTACCAGGAGCTGGCCGGCGTGGAGGGACTGCCCCGGCTCGCCGCGGAACTGGGCATGGCGACCGCACCCGGGCCCGCCTCCGACGCTCCTGACGTCCCCGGCGGCCACGGCGGCCCGCACAGCCCCGAGGTCGCCGCCGCCGTCGCCCTGCTCGGGCGGGCCGCCGCCGCCCCCGAGGGCGCGCACCTGGCCTTCCTCCAGTCCTACGCCACCGCGCTCGCCACCGGTCTCGCCTCGCTCGTCGCCGTGCTGGACCCGGAGATCGTGGTCCTGTCCGGGGCCGCGATCAGCGCGGGCGGCGAGCCGCTGCGCGCACTTCTGGAGGCCGAACTCGCCGAACTGGCCCCTTCCCGGCCCCTCCTGGTCCCCGGCGAGGTACGGGAACGGCCGGTCCTGCACGGCGCGCTGGAGAGCGCACTGGCCGCGACCCGGGACGAAGTGTTCGACACCTCCCGCTGAACCACCCAGCCCCGACCGCCCCCGCACCTCCCGGTCCGGCACCCCCACGGGCCCCCACCGGGCCCCGCCGGCCCCGATCAGCCCCCCACCGGAAGTTTCGTCCTCCGCAGAGAGCGAGCCCCGCCATGCCCAGAACCGGACGCCTGACCACCGCAGCCGCCCTCCTCGCCGCGATATCCGCACTCGCCACGGCCTGTACGGGCCAGAGCGCGGACACGGCCTCCGACGACCCGAAGGCGGACGTCACCCTGAACTTCTGGCACGGCTGGTCCGCGCCGAGCGAGACCAAGGCGATCGAGGACAACATCGCCCGGTTCGAGCAGGCGCACCCGAACATCAAGGTCAAGGTCACCGGCAACATGACCGACGACAAGATCAACCAGGCCCTGCGGGCGGGCGGGGACAAGGCCCCCGACGTGGTGTCCTCCTTCACCACCGACAGCGTCGGCAAGTTCTGCAACTCCCGCGCCTTCGCCGACCTGAACCCCTTCCTCCAGAAGTCGGGGGTCGACAAGACGAAGGTCTTCCCCAAGACCCTGCTGGAGTACACCCAGTTCAACGGCAACCAGTGCACGCTGCCGCTGCTGCACGACGCGTACGGCCTCGTCTACAACAAGACCGCCTTCGCGGCCGCCGGCATCACCGAACCCCCCAGGACGTGGAGCCAGTTCACCGAGGTCGCGCAGAAGCTGACCAAACCCAAGGGGGACTCGTACGAGCAGGTCGGGCTGATGCCCACCTTCCACGGCTACGAGACCAAGCCGACGCGCCTCGCGGCTCAGTGGGGCGCCACGTACTTCGGAGCCGACGGCAAGTCCAACCTGGCCGGGGACCCGGCCTTCGCCAAGATGCTGACCGCGCAGAAGGACCTGGTGGACAAGCTCGGCGGCTACGAGAAGCTGGAGAGGTTCCGCAACACCTTCGGTGACGAGTGGAGCGCCGAGCACCCCTTCCACCTGGGGCTGGTCGCGATGCAGATCGACGGCGAGTGGCGGGCGCCGATGGCCGGGGAGGCGGGCGTCACGTTCGAGATCGGCACCGCGCCGCTGCCCGTCCCGGACGAGCAGGCCGCCGACTACGGCAAGGGCTACCTCTCCGGCACGATCATGGGCATCGCCTCCGGCAGCAAGAAGCAGAACGCGGCCTGGGAGCTGGTCAAGTACATGACCACCGACACC
Organism: Streptomyces sp. NBC_00207; assembly: GCF_045160965.1. Classification (NCBI taxonomy): domain Bacteria; kingdom Bacillati; phylum Actinomycetota; class Actinomycetes; order Kitasatosporales; family Streptomycetaceae; genus Streptomyces; species Streptomyces sp. NBC_00207. The sequence goes on from NZ_CP130715.1 coordinate 3,672,690, forward strand.
GAGGCGGTGGTGGCCTTCGCCAACGCCATCCACAACGTGCCCTCCACCGTGGCGGCCCTGGAGTCCCCGAACCTCAAGGTGACCCCGGAGTTCAAGACCTTCCTCGACATCGCCCGGCACCCGAAGTCCGGCACCACCCCGGCCCAGGCCGACGGCGGCACCTACCAGCTGACCTTCGAGGACTTCGCGTACGGGGTCGAGAAGGGCGATGTCACCGACATCCCGGCCGGACTCGCCAAGACCGACCAGCAGATCGACACGGACATCGCGAAGGCGAAGTAGCCCGGTGACCACGACGACCGGCGCAACCGGCGCGAGCGGCACGACGGGCACGAGCGGCACGACGGGCGCAACGGGAACGACGGGGACGACGGGCGCCACCAGCGCACGCCTCCTGCGGTCGAAGCGCCGCCGCTCCGCCCTGCGGACCGCGGCCTTCATGTCCCCCTGGCTCATCGGGTTCGCGGTCTTCTTCGCCTACCCCCTCCTGTCCACCCTGTACTTCTCCTTCACCCGGTACGACGGCTTCCGGCAGCCGTCCTTCAACGGCCTGGACAACTGGAGCTACGTCTTCACGGACTATCCGCTCTTCTGGCCGGCCATGCGCAACACCCTGTGGCTGGTGGCGGTGATGGTGACCTGCCGGGTCGCCTTCGGCCTCGGCGTCGGCCTGCTCGTCACGAAGATCAAGACGGGGGTCGGGATCTTCCGGACCCTGTTCTACCTGCCCTACCTGGCCCCGCCCGTCGCCGCGACCCTGGCCTTCGTCTTCCTGCTCAACCCCGGCACCGGCCCCGCCAACACCCTGCTGGACGCGGCGGGACTGCCCACCCCGGGCTGGTTCACCGACGCCGACTGGTCCAAGCCGGCGCTCACCGCCCTCGCCCTGTGGGGGGTGGGCGACCTGATGGTCATCTTCATGGCCGCACTGCTCGACGTACCGAAGGAGCAGTACGAGGCCGCCGAGCTGGACGGGGCCGGGGCCTGGGCGCGGTTCCGGCACATCACCCTGCCCAACATCTCGCCGATCATCGCCTTCGCGGTGGTCACCGGCGTCATCCAGGCCATGCAGTACTACGCCCAGCCGCTGGTGGCGGGAAAGGTCGCGGCCGGGGTCATCGGCGGCTCCGGCCAGCAGTTCGAGCCCGGCTACCCCGACAAGTCCACCCTGACCCTGCCGCAGCTCGTCTACAACCTCGGGTTCCAGCGCTTCGACTACGGCACGGCGTGTGTCGTCGCGCTCGTCCTCTTCGCCCTCTCCATGGCCTTCACCGCGCTCCTGATGCGGCGCCGTGGCGGACTGATCGGAGCAGGTGAGTGAGCACGCACGGACGCAAGGCCGTACTCCACTGGATCGGCGTCCACGCGCTCGGCGTGGCCGCGGCCCTCTTCTTCGTCCTCCCCTTCGTCTTCATCCTGCTCACCTCCCTGATGGGCGACCGGCAGGCGCTGACCCGCGACCTGTGGCCCGACCCCTGGGAATGGGACAACTACGCCACGGTCTGGAACACGCCCGGATTCCTGACCTGGTGGCGCAACACCCTGTTGTACGCCGGGCTCGGCACCCTGTTGACCGTGGTCTCCTCCGTGCCCGTCGCGTACGCGCTCGCCAAGTTCCGCTTCCGCCTGCGGCGGCTCTCGCTGCTGCTCGTGATCGCCATGATGATGCTGCCGCCGCAGGTGGTGGTGATCCCCATGTACCTCTTCTGGGCCAAGCAGCTCGACCTGTCCGGCACCCTGTGGCCGCTGATCGTCCCGATGGCCTTCGGCGACGCCTTCTCGATCTTCCTGCTCCGCCAGTTCCTGCTGACCATCCCCGACGAGTACCTGGATGCGGCCCGCGTCGACGGCTGCGGCGAGGTGCGCACCCTGCTGCGCGTGGTGCTGCCGATGGCCAAGCCCGGGATCGCCGCCGTCGCCCTGTTCCAGTTCTTCTCCGCCTGGAACGACTACTTCGGCCCGCAGATCTACGCCTCCGACAACCCGGCCGCCTGGACCCTCAGTTACGGGCTGGAGTCCTTCAAGGGGGCGCACCACACCAACTGGAACCTGACCATGGCCGCGACCGTACTGGTCATGGCACCGGTGATCGTCCTCTTCTTCTTCGCCCAGAAGGCGTTCGTCGAGGGAGTCACCCTGACCGGCGTGAAAGGCTGACGACGATGAAACTCGCAGTGGTGGGCGGCGGTTCCACCTACACCCCCGAACTGATCGACGGCTTCGCACGGCTGCGCGACACCCTGCCGGTCGGCGAGCTCGTCCTGATCGACCCAGCCACCGACCGGCTGGACCTCATCGGCGGCCTGGCCCGGCGGATCTTCGCCCGGCAGGGGCACCCCGGCCGGGTGACCACCACCACCGACCTCGACGCGGGAGTCGACGGGGCCGACGCGGTCCTGCTCCAGCTGCGCATCGGCGGCCAGGCCTCCCGGCTGCAGGACGAGACCTGGCCCCTGGAGTGCGGCTGCGTCGGACAGGAGACCACGGGCGCGGGCGGCCTCGCCAAGGCCCTGCGCACGGTCCCGGTGGTCCTCGACATCGCCGAACGGGTCCGGCGGGCCAGCCCGGACGCGTGGATCATCGACTTCACCAACCCGGTCGGGATCGTCACCCGGGCCCTCCTCCAGGCCGGGCACAAGGCCGTCGGGCTGTGCAACGTCGCCATCGGCTTCCAGCGGAAGTTCGCCGCCCTGCTGGACCTGGCCCCCGCCGACATCCACCTGGACCACGTGGGCCTCAACCACCTCACCTGGGAACTGGGCGTGCGCCGGGGCGGCCCCGACGGCGAGGACCTGCTGCCGCGGCTGCTCGCCGCGCACGGCGAGGCGATCGCCGGGGACATCCGCCTGCCGCGGGCGGTGCTGGACCGGCTCGGCGTCGTGCCCTCGTACTACCTGCGCTACTTCTACGCCCACGACCAGGTCGTACGGGAACTCGGCACGAAGCCCTCGCGGGCCGCCGAGGTCGCCGCGATGGAGCGGGAACTGCTCGCCCTGTACGGGGACCCCGCGCTCGACGAGAAGCCGGCACTGCTGGCGAAGCGGGGCGGCGCCTTCTACTCGGAGGCGGCCGTGGACCTGGCCGCCTCCCTGCTGGCCGACGGCGGCCCGGCCGTCCAGGTGGTCAACACGTACAACAACGGCACCCTGCCCTTCCTCCCGGACGACGCGGTCGTCGAGGTGCAGGCGCGCATCGACGCCTCGGGCCCGCGGCCGCTGGCGGTCCCGCGGCTGGACCCGCTCCACTCCGGGCTGATCTCGCACGTGACGGCGTACGAGGACCTCGCACTGGACGCGGCGCTGCGCGGCGGGCGCGAGCGGGTCTTCAAGGCACTGCTCGCGCACCCGCTGGTCGGCCAGTTCGACCTGGCCGAGGGGCTGACCGACCGGCTCCTCGCGCACAACAAGGAGCACCTGCCATGGGCGTGACCCTCTGCTCCGTCCTGGCGATCGACGCGGGCAACAGCAAGACGGACGTGGCGCTCCTCGGTCCGGACGGCTCGGTCCTGGTCTCCGGGCAGGCCGGCGGCTTCCAGCCGTCCCGGACGGGGGTGGCCGCGGCCGTCGACGTGATCGCCGAGGCGATGGCCTCCGTCGGGATGTACGTCAGGGGGGAGGTCGGGCCCTGCGCCGAGCACGTGTCGGCCTGCCTGGCCAACGCGGACTTCCCGGTGGAGGAGTGGAAGCTGGCGCGCGAGATCAAGCGCCGCAACTGGGGGCGCGTGACGGAGGTGCACAACGACACCTTCGCCCTGCTGCGCGCCGGCCTGCCCGTGGGCGCCGAGCCGCGCGGCGTGGCCGTGGTGTGCGGGGCCGGCATCAACTGCGTCGGGATGACCCCCGACGGGCGGACCGCGCGCTTCCCCGCGATCGGGCGGATCTCCGGCGACTGGGGCGGCGGGGGCGGACTGGCCGACGAGGCCCTGTGGTTCGCGGCGCGGGCCGAGGACGGCCGGGGCGAGCCGACGGAACTGGCCCGGGCGCTCCCCGCGCACTTGGGCCTCGACTCGATGGCCTCGCTGATCGAGGCGATGCACCTGGGCCGGGTCCCGGCCGGCCGGCGGCACGAACTGACCCCGGTGCTGTTCGCGGTGGCGGCCGCCGGCGACCCGGTGGCGCTGTCGCTGGTGCACCGGCAGGCGGACGAGATCGTGGCCATGGCCTCGGTGGCACTGGGCCGCCTGGGCCTGCTGGACGAGGAGGTGCCCGTGGTGCTGGGCGGCGGCGTCCTGGCGGCCCGGCACCCGCAGCTGAACGACCGCATCGCGGCACGCCTCGCCGACCGCGCCCCCCGCGCCCGCATCCACGTGGTCACGGCCCCACCGGTCCTGGGCGCCGGCCTCCTCGGCCTGGACGCCCTCGGCTCCCCACCCCTCGCCTACGGAAAACTCCGTGCCCATTTCGGGTGAACCCGCCCCGGAAGGCCGCCGGTCTGGAACCGTGGCGCCCGTGCACGCGTATTGACGGTGAAGGGGTGGCGGAGGGCGCCCCAGGGAGTGGATCTTCCCGGATACAGCACCGGGTGCTGTGGTCGACCGGCACTACGTCCATACTGCTGCGCAGGGGGTGCCTCCCGCCGTTGGCCGGGGGGACTACAGGACCGAGGGGGAGGTCACGGTGGCGATCACATCACGCGCGCCCGCGCCCGGGGGCGGTGGTGCCGTGCCGCCCGCGGGGGCACCGGCTTCGCCGCCCGACGGGCCGCCCGGGCGGAGCACCGCCTGGGCCGAGGGTGTGGAGCGGCTGCGCGAGGCGGCGACCACCGAGCCCGGCCGGCTGCGGATCATCGGCGCCGCACTGGCCGCACTGATCGTGCTGTTCGGCACGGTGAGCGTGTGGGAGATCTCCGGCCGGACCACCGCCGCCGACGACGTCGTGGGCCGCAGCCAGCCGCTGAGCGCGGACGCGGCGAGCATCTACCGCTCCCTCGCGGACGCCGACACGACCTCCTCCAGCGGCTTCCTGCTGGGCGCCCAGGAACCGCGCGAGGTCCGACAGCGGTACGAGAAGGACATCGCGAACGCCTCCAAGCTGCTGGTGAGCGCGGCCGCCAACACCGGCGGCAACGAGGACTCCCGCGAGCAGATCGCCCTGCTGAGCGAGCAGCTGCCGCGCTACACCGGCCTGATCGAACAGGCCCGGGCCACCAACCGGCAGGGGCTGCCGCTGGGCGGCGCCTACCTCCGCTACGCCAACGAACAGATGACCACCCAGCTGCTGCCCGCCGCGCAGCGGCTCTACGAGGCGGAGACCGGCCGGCTCTACAAGGACTACGACGACGCCCGGTCCTGGCCGCTGGCCTCGCTCGGTGCGGGCCTGCTCGCGCTCGCCGGCCTCGTGTGGGCGCAGCGCCGCAACTACCGGCACACCAACCGGGTCTTCAACCACGGGCTGCTGGCCGCGACGGCCGCGTCGGTGGTCGTGCTGCTGTGGCTGGCCGTCGGCCACACGGTGGCGCGGTCCTCGCTGAGTGAAGCGCGGGTGGACGGGCAGGAGTCGATGAAGGTGCTCAACGACGCGCGGATCGCCTCCTTGCAGGCGCGGGCCGGTGAGAACCTGACTCTGATCGCGCGGGGCGCCGTACTGGCGGAGGACAAGAAGTCCGACAAGTACGACGTGGACTTCACGAACAACATGAAGCAGTTGGACGCCGGGCTGGCGACCGCGCTGCGACTGGCCGACGACGAGGCCGGCCGGGGCCCGGTGAGCCGCGCCGTGGGCGGCGTGGAGCAGTGGAAGCAGCGGCACACGGCGGCCCGGGAGGCGGACTTGAAGGGCGACTACGAATCCGCGCTGCCCCAGGTCGTCGGGGACGAGAAGCACAAGGAGAGCAGCGGGGCCGCCTTCGACACGGTGGACGCCTCCTTGGAGCAGGCCGTGGCCCACGAGCAGCGGGAGTTCACCCGTGCGGCCCGGGACGGGATCGGCGCGATGGGCGGTCTGGTGACGGGATCGGCGATCCTGGTGGTCATCGGCGCGGCGGCCGCCCTGCTCGGTATCGGGCGCAGGCTTTCGGAGTACAGGTGAGCGCGATGCGGATACGAGCGAGGCGGGCCGCCGGAGGTCACGAGCAGTACGAGGGGCAAGCGGGACACGAGGCCCTCGGGGGCCGTGCCGCGGCTCCGGGCGGCGGCGCGTCCGGGGTGCGGCGGGCCGCCGGCCGGCTGCGCGGCTGGGGCGGCGTGAGCGCGATGGCCGTCGCCTGTGCGGTGACGGCCGCGGTCGTGCTGCTGCCGCTGGCCCACGCGGCGCCCGAGACCGGCGGGCCGGCGCTCCGCAAGCCCGCCGCGATGGCGGTGGCGCCGGCCGCGCCGTGGGCCCAGGCCGACACCTGTCAGGACCCCGAGGCGAGCCTGCGCCCGTCCGACGTGGACGGGGCGGCCATCGCGCGGATCAAGGCGGCGGGCAAGCTCGTCGCCGGCGTCGACCAGAACAGCTTCCGCTGGGGCTACCGCAACCAGAGCGCCGAGGGCAGCCGCCTCGACGGCTTCGACATCGACCTGGTCAAGGCCATCGCCAGGGACATCCTGGGCGACGAGAACGCGGTCATCTACCGGGCCATCCCCACCAGCCAGCGCATCCCGGCGCTCCAGGAGGGCCGTGTCGACATCGTCGTGCGGACCATGACCATCAACTGCAAGCGGCTGGAGGACGTGGCCTTCTCGACGGCCTACTTCGAGGCCGGGCAGCAGGTGCTGGCCCCCAAGGGTTCGCCGATCACCGGGTACGACACCTCGCTGAAGGACAAGCGGATCTGCTTCGCGGCCGGTTCCACGGCGGAGGCGGCGCTGAAGTCGCAGTCGTACGGCTCGGTCCCGGTCACCGTGGCCAACCAGCTGGACTGCCTGGTGCGGCTCCAGCTGGGCGAGGTCGACGGCATCATCACGGACAACGCCCTCGCGGCCGGCCAGGCGGCGCAGGACCCCTCGGTGCAGCTGGTGGGCTCGCCCTTCACCCGGGAGTTCTACGGCGTGGCGATGAACAAGGACGCCTCGGACCTGGTACGCCGGGTCAACAAGGTGCTGGAGGGCTACCGCGCGGGCGGCAGTGACAGCCCCTGGATGAGGGCGTACCTCAAGCACCTCCAGCCCGTGCTGCCCGGCGTGTCCGCGCCGCCCGCTCCCAAGTACCGGGACGGCTGAGGCCGGTGGCGGTTTCGGGTACGGGACCGGGCGCGGGGCCGGACACGGAGCACGCGGAGAGGGACACGGAGGCGGCAGCGGAAGCGGAGGCACAGTCGGTGGAGGCGGGTTCGGCAGTGATGGACCGGGACGGCGTCGACCGCGCCCTGGCCCGGCTGGGCGCGGAGCACGAGGCCGTCGAGACCTCGCTGCTCGCCCTCCAGGACCACGCGGGGCGCCGGCTGCTGGAGGGCGCCGCGCTGACCGGGATCACCAAGGACCGGTGGGCGGCCGCCGACGCGGACATCAGCCGGCTGTGGACGTACTTCGACGCCTACAGCGGGGCCCTGACCGCCGCCCGGGAGGTCCGGGAGCGGCGCCGCTGGCCGAACCGCGAGGACCTGATCGAGCTGACGGAGCGGCTGCGCGGACCGGGCGTGCTGATCGCGGGGGCCGCGGCGGAGGGCGTCGCGCTGGCGGAGCGGCTCTCGCTCGCCGAGCTGGTGGCGCGGATGAACGGTCTGTACGCGCGTTCGCTGGACGTGGTGGTCGCCGCCGACGCCGTGTGGTCGGCGCTGCCCGCCCGGATCGACCTGCTCGCCGCCGAGCTGCACCGCACCCGCTCGCTCGCCCACTCGGTGGGCGTGCGCCCGGGCGAGCATCCCTCGGGCGACGACCTGGAGGACATCACCGCGGAGCTGACGCAGCTGCGGGCACAGGTGATCGCGGACCCGCTGGCCTTCTGGCTGCCGGTGACGGGGAGCGCGGCGCCCGGTGGCGGCCGTCCGGACACGGGGCGCTACGACCGGGCCGCGCTCGCGCTGGAGGACGTACGCCGGGAGGTCGAGGCGGTGCTGGACGTGCGACAGGACGCCGAGCAGCGGCTGATCAGCCTGCGGGACGTGCTGTCGCGGGCCGACCGGACCCTGGCGGAGGCGCGGACGGCGCGCGGTGAGGTGCTGGCGAAGATCGCCGCGTCCGAGGTGCCGGCGGTGAGCGGCCCTCCGACGGTGCTGCAGGAGCAGCTGGCGGCGGCGGCCGAGCACCGGCGCCGGTCGCGCTGGCACCGGCTCTCGCCGCTGCTGGAATCGCTGGAGGTCCGGGCCGAGGAGGAACTGCGACGGGCCCGTGAATCGTTGACAGCTGTGACGGCGCCACTGGCGGTACGGGCCGAGCTGCGCGGGCGGCTCGACGCGTACAAGGCGAAGGTGGCCCGCCACGGAATGGCGGAGGATCCGGTGCTGGTCGAGCGGTACGACGCGGCCCGCCGGATGCTGTGGAGCGCGCCCTGCGACCTGCGGGCCGCCGAGCAGGCCGTCCTGCGCTACCAGCAGGCGGCGGCGGAGTCGCTGGTGCCGCAGCAGGTGAGGCACGAAGATCACCGGCCCGAGCAGTTCCGGCCCGGCGGGCCGGGGAAGGAGGACGCATGAGTCTGGTCGGAACCGCGTGCGTTCGCCCCGGCTGCCCGGGGACGTACGAGGACATGGGCGGCGGTGAGCTGTACTGCGACACCTGCGGGCTGGCGCCGGTCGGCGCGGTCGCGGCGGGTGCGGACGATCTGGTGTCGCCCCCGACGGGGATGACGAGCGCGGCCCGGGGCTCGCTGGGGTCCGGCGGGTCGCGCGGGTCGATGGGTTCGCAGGGCTCGCACGGCTCGGCGCGGTCCTCGGCCTCGGCCCGCTCCTCGCGGTCCTCCTCGTCGCGTCGCTCGGTGTCGGGGCGGCTGTCGCGGTCCCTGTCGGGGACGGCGTCCACCCGGTCGGTGTCGGTGCGCAGTTCGGGTTCGGCGGCGTCCTCGGGGCGCAGCCGGCTGGGAGCCGGGCTGGTCAACGTTCCGGAGGTGCCGCGTCCGGATCCTTCGGCGGCGGTCCTGGAGAACCCGGAGGTGCCGGAGCGCAAGCGGTTCTGCTCGCGCTCGGACTGCGGGGCCCCGGTGGGCCGCTCCCGCGGGGACCGGCCGGGCCGGACGGAGGGGTTCTGCACCAAGTGCGGGCACCCCTACTCCTTCGTGCCCAAGCTGAACGCGGGCGACGTGGTGCGCGGCCAGTACGAGGTGGCGGGCTGCCTCGCGCACGGCGGTCTCGGCTGGGTGTACCTGGCGGTGGACCGGGCGGTCGCGGACCGGTGGGTGGTCCTCAAGGGCCTGCTCGACACCGGCGACCAGGACGCGATGGAGGCCGCGATATCGGAGCGGCGCTTCCTCGCGGAGATCGAGCACTCCAACATCGTGCGGATCTACAACTTCGTGGAGCACCTGGACCAGCGGACGGGTTCGCTGGACGGGTACATCGTCATGGAGTACGTCGGCGGCAAGTCGCTGAAGGAGATCGCGAACGAGCGGCGGCGGCCGGACGGGCGGCGCGATCCGCTGCCGGTGGAGCAGGCGTGCGCGTACGGGATCGAGGCGCTGGAGGCGCTGGGGCACCTGCACAGCAGGAACCTGCTGTACTGCGACTTCAAGGTCGACAACGCGATCCAGCAGCAGGACCAGCTGAAGCTGATCGACATGGGCGCGGTGCGCCGGATGGACGACGAGCAGTCGGCCATCTACGGCACGGTGGGCTATCAGGCACCGGAGGTCGCGGAGCTGGGCCCGTCGGTCGCCTCCGACCTCTACACGGTGGCGCGGACGCTGGCGGTCCTGACCTTCGACTTCCAGGGCTACACCAATGTGTTCGTGGATTCGCTGCCGGACCCCGAGCACATCGAGGTGTTCAGACGGTACGAGTCCTTCTACCGGCTGCTCGTACGGGCGACGGACCCGGATCCGGGGCGGCGGTTCTCCTCGGCGCAGGAGATGGCGGACCAGCTGACGGGCGTGCTGCGCGAGGTGGTCGCGCTCCAGACGGGCCGGCCGCGGCCCCAGCTGTCGACCCTCTTCGGCCCGGAACTGCGCGTTCCGGACACCCAGCTGTTCGCCGACGCCTCTTCGGGCACGGTCGTGTCCCGGCTGGGCCACCGCCCGATCGCCTCCCGGCCGCTCGCCTTCCGGCGGGGTGGCGGACTGTTCGGGGCCCTCGGCCGCGGCCCGGCCCGTTCCACGGGAGCGCACGCGCCGGGCGGCGCGGCCCTGTCCACCGGGGCGGCCGGCGGGCAGGCCCACACGCTCACCGGCGGCACTCCGCCGGGCGGGACGCCCCTGCCCGCGGCGTCCGGACCGTGGGGACCCGCGCACAGCGGGACGGCGGTGCCCGCCGGCCACCAGGCCGGTGCGGCCGGGCTGCCCGGCACCCCGCCGGGAGGCGCCGCCCTGCCGGCCGGAGCCCCGCCCGGGGCGGTCGGCCCGTGGGGTCGGTCGCACGGCGGCCCGGCCGGTACGGGGGCGCACGCGCCCGGGGCGGCCGGGGCGCCGCTGCCCGGCCTCGGGAGCACCGCCACGCATGTGGCGGCGGCGCCCGTGCCCCGGGCCCGTCAGGCTCCGGCAGCGGGGCCCGCACCGGCCCCGGTGTCCCTTGCCGCTCCCACCGCGGCCGCGGCCCCGGCGGGAGCGACCACCCTCGACGCCGGCGACACCGCGCTGGCGCTGCCCGTGCCGCTGGTGGACGCGGGCGATCCGAACGCCGGTTTCCTCACCGGTCTGCTGGCCTCCGCGCCGGGCGACCTGCTGGGCGCGCTGGCCTCGGCTCCCGCCGACTCGGCCGAGCTGCGGCTGCGCGAGCTGCGGGCCCGGCTGGAGCTGGGCGAGCTGTCCTCGGCCGGGCGCACCCTGGCGGAGCTGGAGGCCCGGCATCCGGACGACTGGCGGGTGGTGTGGGCCCGTGGCATCGCCTCGCTGGCCAGTGGTGAGAACGAGATCGCGGCCCTGTCCTTCGACGCGATCTACGACGCCTTCCCGGGCGAGCCCGCACCGAAGCTGGCCCTCGGGCTGTGCGCGGAGGTGCTGGGCCAGCTGGACAACGCCGCCGAGTACTACCGGCTCGTGTGGATCACCGACCCCGGTTTCGTGAGCGCGGCCTTCGGGCTGGCCCGGGTCCAGCTGGCCGCCGGCGACCGGGACGCAGCCGTGCGGACGCTGGAATCCGTACCGGAGGCGTCCATCCACTACACCGCCGCCCGGGTGGCGGCCGTACGCGCACGTCTGCGCGACCGGTCCCCGGAGGAGCCGCTGCTGGCCGACCTGGCGGCCGCAGCCGACCAGGTGGAGGCGCTGCGGCGGTTCGGTCTGGACCCGGAGCGGCAGGAGCGGCTCGCGACGGAGGTTCTGGGCTCGGCCCTGGACTGGGTACTGTCGGGTAGCCGGGGTTCCGACCCCGGCCGGACCTCGCTGCTCGGCAGTCAACTGGACGAGCGGGGCCTGCGCTTCGGACTGGAGCGCTCGTACCGCGTCCTCGCACGGCTGGCGCAGCGTGGCGAGGAGAGGATCGAACTGGTGGAGCGGGCAAACCGTTTCCGTCCCCGGACGTGGGTGTGAGTGATGTCGATGCATCGGCTGTCGGGCTGCCCCAGCTGCGCGGAACCCCTGGAGGAGGGTGACCGTTTCTGCGGCGTCTGCGGCTACGCCGTGACCGCTCCTCCCCCGGCTGCGTCCGCGGACCACCCGACCATGCCCATCCCACCGGCCCCGCCGGCCGCCCCCGCGGGCGGCTACGGGAGCCCGGCCCCCGGCGCGTCCCACGACGCCGCCGGACCGGCGCCCGGCTGGGGCAGCGTGGCCGCGGCCGCGCCGACGCTGGTCGACGAGCCGGCCGGCTGGAGCGCCACCGCGGCGGAGCCCGGGCTGCTGCCGCAGCCGGGCCCGGCCGGGTCCGCGTACGGGAGCGCGGGCCACGGGAGCCCGTCCGGCACCGGCACGCCACCGGAGGGCACCCCCTGGGGATCCGGCGACGGCCCGTACGCCCCCGGGGCCGCCCCGGAGCAGGGGCACGTCGGCCGGCCGAGGGGCAGCGCCCAGGACGGCTCCGGGCCGGCTCCGGGCGGCCCGTCCGGGCCGTCGGGCCCGCAGGGCTGGGCGGACGGCCCCGAGACCCGCCACGACCGGCCCGGCGACGGCTCCGGCACTCCCCCGGAGGGGACGCCCTGGGGCACCGGCGAATCCCCGTACGAGACCCCGCTCCCGTCCGGCGCGGCGACCGGCGGGAAGACCTGCGTCGCCTGCCGGGCCGGCCACGTGGACACCGACGGGTACTGCGAGCACTGCGGGCACGCACAGCCCCGGGAGCGGGACCACCTCGAAGAGGAACTGGGGAGCGTCGCCGCCGTCAGTGACCGGGGGCTGCGCCACCACCGCAACGAGGACTCCTTCGCGGTGGCGGCCACCGCCCTGCCCGACGGATCCGCGGCCACCGTGGCCATCGTCTGCGACGGCGTCTCCTCCGCGAGCCGCCCCGACGAGGCTTCGGCCGCCGCGGCCGGCGCCGCCAACGAGGCCCTGCTGGACGCGCTCCCCCGTGGCGCGCACCCCCAGGAGGCCATGCACGAGGCGATCCTGGCCGCCGCCGCCGCGGTGAACGCCCTGGCCCCGGAGACCCCGGGCGCGCAGAACGCCCCCGCCTGCACCCTGGTGGGCGCCGTCGTCAGCGGCGGGCTGCTGACCATCGGCTGGGTGGGCGACAGCCGTGCCTACTGGGTGCCCGACGACCGCGCCGCGCTGCCCCGCCGCCTCACCGAGGACGACTCGTGGGCCGCGCAGATGGTCGCCGCCGGACTGATGGGCGAGGCCGAGGCCTACGCGGACGTCCGCGCGCACGCCATCACCGGCTGGCTGGGGGCCGACGCGTACGACCTCGAACCGCACACCGCGACCTTCAAGCCGGACCACCCCGGGGTGGTGGTGGTCTGCACCGACGGACTGTGGAACTACGCGGAGTCCGCGCGGGAGATGGCCCAGGTGCTGCCCGCCGACGCGGCGGCCCGCCCGCTGCACAGCGCACAGGTGCTGGTGGGGCACGCCCTCGACGGCGGCGGCCACGACAACGTCACCGTGGCCGTGGTGCCGTTCGCCACGGACCCCGGGCAGCAACCGGGACCCGAGGTGGAGCCGGGCCCGGCAGCACGACCGGAACCGGAAGCGCGCCCGCAGGTCTGACCCGCCTGCCCGAGCCCCTAGGAGTCCCACCGATGGCGAATTTCGCCAAGCCGAGCGCCCCGCGCTTCAGCGTGGAGGTGTACCAGAACGAGTTCCTCCCCGAGGGCGGGCGTGACGTCCACGCCATCGTCACGGCCACCGCCACCGGCGGTGCCACCGCCACCCGGGCGGCTGCCGCCGACGGCACGGCCGCCGTCGTGATCATGGTGGACTGCTCGGGGTCCATGGAGTACCCGGCGGAGAAGATGCGGGGCGCCCGCGAGGCCACGGCGGCGGCCGTCGACACCCTGCGCGACGGCACCTCCTTCGCCGTGATCGCCGGTACGCACGTGGCCAAGGAGGTCTACCCGGGCCAGGGCCGACTCGCCGTGGCCGACCCGGCCACCCGCGCCCAGGCCAAGGAGGCCCTGCGCGGGCTCAGTTCCGGCGGCGGCACCGCCATCGGCACCTGGCTGCGGCTCGCCGACGGCCTGCTGCGCAGCTCCCCGGCCGTGATCCGGCACGGCATCCTCCTCACCGACGGCCGCAACGAGCACGAGGAGCCTGCCGTGCTCCGGGCCACCCTCGACGCCTGCGCGGGCCGCTTCACCTGCGACGCCCGCGGGGTGGGCACCGACTGGGAGGTCAAGGAGGTCACGGGCATCGCGAGCGCGCTGCTCGGCTCCGCCGACATCGTGGCCGACCCGGCGCACCTCACCGAGGACTTCACGCGCATGATGGAGAACGTCATGGGCAAGGAGGTCGCGGACGTCGCGCTGCGCCTGTGGACCCCGGTCGGCGCGGAGATCCAGTACGTGAAGCAGGTCGCGCCGACCGTCCAGGACCTGACCGACCGCCGCACCGCGGTGGGCCCGCGGGCCGGCGACTATCCGACCGGCTCGTGGGGCGACGAGTCCCGCGAGTACCACGTGTGCGTGCGCGTCCCGGGTGCGGCCGTCGGCCAGGAGATGCTCGCCGCCCGCGCCTCGCTCGTCCTGCCGGGTGCGGCGGGCGGGTCCGAGACCGTGCTCGCCCAGGGCCTCGTGCGCGCGGTGTGGACGACCGATCTCGCCGCGTCCACGGCCATCAGCCCGCAGGTCGCCCATTACACCGGACAGGCGGAGCTGGCGCAGGCTATCCAACAGGGCCTGGAAGCCCGCAAACTGGGCGATGTCGATGGGGCCACGGCCAAACTGGGGCGCGCGGTACAACTGGCGAGCGCCTCGGGGAACGCCGACACAGCAAGACTGCTGTCGAAGGTGGTGGATGTCGTGGACGCCGTGGCGGGTACTGTGCGGCTGAAAGCGAAGGTCGCCGATGCCGACGAGATGACTCTCGAAACGCGATCGACGCAGACCGTCCGAGTGAAGAAGACCTGAGACCTGACGTGAAGACGCAGGGAGAAGAAGGGGGAAGCGCCGCCATGCCGACCTGCCCGAACGGGCACCAGTCCGCCTCCGACGACTGGTGCGAGGTCTGCGGCCACCGCATGGGTGCCCCGGACGGCCCCCCCGCGGTGCCCTCCTACGGCTACGGTTTCCCCCCGACCGCCGGTGAGCCGACCGCCCAGGCCGAGCTCTGCCCGCAGTGCCGGACCCCGCGCGAGGCCATGGCCCCGTTCTGCGAGGAGTGCCGGTACAACTTCCTGACCCGTACGGCGACCTCGTACGCGCCGCCGGCGCCGGACCCCGGCCCGCAGCCGACCGGCGCGGGTGCCGTTCCCGGCCCCGGCCCCGGCGGGACGCCTCCGCCGCCCGTGCCCGCTCCCGGGAACTACTCCCAGGACCACTTCGAGTACCAGGGCTCGCGGCCGTCCCGGGTCAACCGGCCGGCCGAGCCGCTGCAGCGCGAGGACGACTGGCTGCTGCCGCCGCCCGCGCACGAACAGCCGCGCGAGTACCAGCAGCCCGCGCAGCCCCAGTACCAGCAGCAGCCCCCGCCGCAACAGCGGGAGTACCAGCAGGGGTACCAGCAGCAGGCCCCGGTGGCGCAGGCTCCGCAGCAGCAGTACCAGCAGCAGCCTCCGCCGCAGCAGCACCAGGGGTTCCCGCCCCAGGGCGGCGCCTGGTCCGCGACGATCGGCCCCGACCGCTCGTACTTCATGGCGATGATGCAGCGCAGCGGCCCCGAGGCGGCCGGGCTCAACCTGCCCGCCTACTCCCCGGAGCAGCACCTTCCGCTCGCCGGCGGCCAGATCACCATCGGCCGCCGCCGCGCCTCCACGGGCGAGTCCCCCGACATCGACCTGTCGGTGCCCCCGGAGGACCCGGGCGTCTCCCACCAGCACGCGGTCCTCGTCCAGCAGCCCGACCTCAGCTGGGCGGTGGTGGACCAGAACTCCACCAACGGCACCACCATCAACGGTGGCGAGGAACCGATCCAGCCCTACGTGCCGGTCCCGCTCACCGACGGCGACCGCGTCCACGTGGGTGCCTGGACCACGATCACCATCCGCCGCGGCTGATCACCCCTCCCCCAGGGGCCACACGTAGGGCCCCTGGGGATCGTCGAGCCACGACCACTGGCCCTCCGCGCTGACCGAGACCCCGAAGCGCTCGCGGGCCGGCCGCCCCTCGCTGCGCCACAGGTCCAGGGCCTCGCGGGGGTGCAGTGCGCCCGCGGTCAGCACGAGCATGAACTGGAACCGCTCGTTCTCCACCAGTTCGTACGGGAGCCCGTACGCCGCCCCGCCCGGGTCGGGCGGCGGCGCGGCCGTGGCCCCGCGCAGCGGCACGAAGTACGCCGAGGTGTGCAGGAAGCGGCCCTCCGCGAAGTCGGCGTCCCGCACCGTGAGCGCGATCAGCCCGGTCGACAGCGGGGCCAGGATCCGCGCCCCGGGCCGGCACTGACCCAGCCAGGCGTGCGGGATCAGCGGCAGCGTGCAGGTCACCAGGATCCGGTCGAAGGGGGCCCGGGAGGGGCAGCCGCGCGCACCGTCCCCGGTGACCACGGCCGGATGGTAGCCGAGCCCTGCCAGGTGCGCCCGTGCGGACTCGGTGATCTCCTCGTCCAGGTCCACGGTGGTGACGTGCTCCTCGCCGAGCCTGTGGCAGAGCAGGGCGGCGTTGTAGCCGGTGCCCGCACCGATCTCCAGGACGTCGTCGCCGTCGTGCACGTCGAGGGCGTCCAGCATCTTCGCCATCAGGGAGGGCTGGCTGCTGGAGGAGACCAGCCGGCCGTCGCGCAGCCGGGTCGCCAGCGGGGTGTCGACGTAGACCCCGCGCAGCCAGCGGGCCCGGCGTTCGGGGTCGGGGTCCTCCGCCCAGAGCCGCTCGTGGCCGGCGCCGCGGCCGGTCCAGAAGTAGGGGACGAAGACGTGCCGGGGCACGGCGGCGAACGCCGAACGCCAGAGCGGATCCTCCAGCACCCCGGCGGCGGTCAGCTCCCGCACCTGGGCCGCGTGCGCGGTCTCCCGCAGATCGCGCGTCTCGGTGCGTGCCGTGTGTGCGCCCATGCCTCCACTGTCCTGCGCACGGCCTTCGCGTGCGAACGCGCGGCCCCTGCCGGCCACCGTCGAAGAGTCCTGGGGCCCCGGTCCTCCGTCCGGGTGTCTGAGACGATGGTCGGGTGAATGAGATTCCGCGGGGCACGGTTCAGGAGCAGACCTTTTACGAGCAGGTGGGCGGCGAGGACACCTTCCGCCGCCTCGTCCGGCGCTTCTACCAGGGGGTCGCGGAAGACCCGCTGCTGCGCCCGATGTACCCGGAGGAGGACCTGGGCCCCGCCGAGGAGCGGTTCGCACTGTTCCTGATGCAGTACTGGGGCGGGCCGACCACCTACAGCCAGCACCGGGGGCACCCGCGCCTGCGGATGCGGCACGCGCCGTTCCAGGTGGACGCGGCGGCGCACGACGCCTGGCTCAAGCACATGCGGGTCGCGGTGGACGAGCTGGGCCTGGCGCCGGAGCACGAGGCGCAGCTGTGGAAGTACCTGACGTACGCCGCGGCGTCGATGATCAACACCGCGGGTTAGGGGCGGGCCTGCGGATCAGACCGGACGGACCTGGAGGGCGCCCAGGCCGCCGGTGACGCCGGGGCGGCGGGTGGCGACGGAGCCGTACGGGGTGCGCAGCCGCAGCCAGCTTCCGGCGGCGAGCAACGCCACGGGGTCGGGGGCGGCGGACGCGGCGGCGGAGGCGGGCACGGCGGCCCGTACCGGCCGCAGGAAGCCCAGGGACTGAGCGGCGTGCACGGCGCGCAGCGGGAGTTCGGTGTCGCCCAGGGTGCGGGACCAGATCTCGCGGCCGATGCGGTCGCGCTCGGACCGGGTCCGGTGCTGCGGGGGCAGGGCCTCGTCGCGGGCGCGGAATTCGGCGACGGCGGCCGCGACGGCCTCTCCCATCGCCCGGGGGCCGGGCAGCCCCGGCAGCTGCCGCCAGCCGCCGCGGGGCGGGAGCACCCCGGTCCAGGGCGGTCCGGTGACCGGCCCGGGCACGGTGGCCGCGGCCGAGGCCTCGTCGACGGACTCCAGGAGCTCGCCGGCGGACACGGTCAGGTCGAGCGGCGCGGCGACGGGCGCGGCGAGCCGCACCGTGCGGATGGCCAGGACCTCGAAGGACGGCGGCCGTCCGAAGACGCCGAGCGCACCGCCGCCCGCCTGGAGGCGGACGGCGGCGGCGCGGTCGTAGTGCACCAGCCGGCCCAGGAAGGCGGCGAGGTCTGCCGCCTCCCCGGAATCGGCGAAGCGCAACTGCTCGTTCATGCCGCGAGGCGTCCTTCCCGGCCGCCGCCGGAAGCGGAAGCAGAGGCGGACGCGGTCACGGGCTCGTCGAGGTACTCCTCCAGGAAGCGCCTCTCCTCGGCCGTGATGCGGCGGGGCCGCCCCGCGGCGAGGTCGTAGGGCACGACCACGGTCTCGGCGCGCACGTAGACCGTCTCGGGCGCGTCCTCGGTCGCCTCGTCCTTGACCTCGTAGCGGATGGTCAGGGACGCGGCGCCTATCCGGGTCACCCAGGACTCGATGAGGACCGGCTCGTGACGGTGCACGAGGGGCAGCTTGTAGTCGATCTCGTGGCGGGCCACGACGGAGCCGCCCGTGAAGGATTCGCTGCCCTCCCCCGGCGCGAGGCGGAACATGAAGTCGATCCGCGCCTCCTCCAGATAGCGGAGGAAGACGACGTTGTTGACGTGCCCGAAGGCGTCCATGTCCGCCCAGCGCAGGGGGCACCGGTAGTGGTGTCTGGCCATGACGGCTACCTCAGCCTCGGGTGAGCTTCTTGTAGGTGGCGCGGTGCGGGCGGGTGGCGTCCGCACCGAGACGCTCGACCTTGTTCTTCTCGTACGACTCGAAGTTGCCCTCGAACCAGTACCACTTGGACTCGCCCTCGTACGCCAGGATGTGCGTGGCGACCCGGTCGAGGAACCAGCGGTCGTGGGAGATGACCACGGCCGCACCGGGGAATTCGAGGAGCGCGTTCTCGAGCGAGGACAGGGTCTCGACGTCGAGGTCGTTGGTGGGCTCGTCGAGGAGCAGCAGGTTGCCGCCCTCCTTGAGCGTCAGCGCCAGGTTGAGGCGGTTGCGCTCACCACCGGAGAGGACGCCGGCCGGCTTCTGCTGGTCCGGGCCCTTGAAGCCGAAGGCGCTGACGTACGCGCGGGACGGCATCTCGACCTGGCCCACGTTGATGTAGTCCAGCTCGTCCGACACGACCGCCCAGAGGGTCTTCTTGGGGTCGATGTTGGCGCGGGACTGGTCGACGTACGAGATCTTGACGGTCTCGCCGATCTTGACGGAGCCGGAGTCCGGCGCCTCCAGACCCTGGATCATCTTGAAGAGCGTGGTCTTGCCGGCACCGTTGGGGCCGATGATGCCCACGATGCCGTTGCGCGGCAGGGTGAAGGACAGGTCGTCGATCAGCACCTTGTCGCCGAAGGCCTTGGAGAGGTTGTTGACCTCGACGACGATGGAACCGAGGCGCGGGCCCGGCGGGATCTGGATCTCCTCGAAGTCCAGCTTCCGCATCTTGTCCGCCTCGGCCGCCATCTCCTCGTAGCGGGCCAGACGGGCCTTGGACTTGGTCTGACGCCCCTTGGCGTTGGACCGCACCCACTCCAGCTCTTCCTTGAGGCGCTTCTGGCGCTTCTCGTCCTTGCGGCCCTCGACCTTGAGACGGGTGGCCTTCTTCTCCAGGTACGTGGAGTAGTTGCCCTCGTACGGGTGCGCGCGGCCGCGGTCGAGCTCGAGGATCCACTCGGCGACGTTGTTCAGGAAGTAGCGGTCGTGGGTCACGGCCACGACGGCGCCCTTGTACTGGGAGAGGTGCTGCTCCAGCCAGTTCACCGACTCGGCGTCGAGGTGGTTGGTGGGCTCGTCGAGGAGGAGCAGGTCCGGGGCCTCGATCAGCAGCTTGCAGAGCGCGACGCGGCGCTTCTCGCCACCGGAGAGGTTGGTGACGGGCCAGTCGCCGGGCGGGCAGCCCAGGGCGTCCATGGCCTGCTCCAGCTGGGCGTCGAGGTCCCAGGCGTTGGCGTGGTCCAGGTCCTCCTGGAGCTTGCCCATCTCGTCCATGAGCGCGTCGGTGTAGTCGGTCGCCATCAGCTCGGCGACCTCGTTGAAGCGCTTGAGCTTGCCCATGATCTCGGCCGCGCCGTCCTGGACGTTCTCCAGAACGGTCTTCGACTCGTCGAGCTTGGGCTCCTGCATCAGGATGCCGACGGTGAAGCCGGGCGTGATGAAGGCATCGCCGTTGGACGGCTGCTCCAGGCCCGCCATGATCTTCAGAACGGTGGACTTACCGGCGCCGTTCGGGCCGACCACACCGATCTTCGCGCCGGGCAGGAAGTTCAGGGTGACGTCATCAAGAATCACCTTGTCGCCGTGCGCCTTGCGCGTCTTGCGCATGGTGTAGATGAACTCAGCCAAGAGAAACCGTCCGGCAGATCGATGGTGGGCAGATACACCCCATCTTGCCAGGCGTCCATACCTCGGGGGAAACGCGTATGGTCCGGCCCCCTGAGCCGGGGCGCGCCCCGGGGGCGGGTCTCGCGCTCTGGTCACCGCGGGTCGTCACCGGTAGCCGCCGGCGGCCCCCGGCCGGCCCGCCGGTCAGGCGAGCTCCTGGCGCTATGGCGCCTTCCGCGTCTTCACCCCGCCGACGATGAGCGCCAGCCCCACGGCGAGGACGCCGAGGTAAGCAGCGGACGGAAGGTCGACGACCTTGTGCATCCAGCCCCACTCCGTGCCGAAGAAGGTCTGCGAAGCGAAGCTGACGAGCCCCTGGGCCCCTATGACGTAGCCGATGCTCTCGACGGTGTATCCGATGGTTGTTCGCACGGACCAACCCTCTCGCGGCGGCGCCGCAAGATCGTCCTCCGCAGGGCCGAAAACGCAGTAGGCCAAAGGATGCAGTCGCCTGCGGAGAGCACCGGCACGGCGCCCCGGGGCGCGTCGGGCGTCCTCGCCGGACGTCAGGACGAATCACGGGCGGGCGCCTGGTGGCTTTCCCCAAAGGTGGGGCCGTGCCGTAGCAGGCGCGGACGGCCACCGGCGAGGATGCGGTTGTGGCCACTGACCAGGACCTCGTCCCCCTCCGCTCGACGCACACGGCGCCCGTGGTCTTCGGTGCGGGAGCGGCCATCGGCGTGCTGGGCGGGATGATCGGGCTGGGCGGAGCGGAGTTCCGCCTGCCCCTGCTGATCGGCCTCTTCGGATTCGCCGCGCTCTCTGCCGTCATCCTGAACAAGGCCATGAGCCTGGTCGTGGTCCTGGTCGCGCTGCCCGCCAGGCTGGCGGCGGTCCCGGCCGCCGAGGTGGCCGCACGCTGGCCGGTCGCGGTCAACCTGCTGGCCGGCAGCCTGCTGGGGGCCTGGGCCGGAGCGACCTGGGCGGTACGCATGCGCAGCTCCACCCTCTACAAGGTGCTGGCCGCCCTGATGGTGCTCATGGCAGCAGCCCTGCTGCTCACGCACGCCACCACCCTCGACGCGCTCGCGCTGCCGCTCTGGGCGCAGGTGCCCTGCGGGGTCGTGGCCGGGTTCGGCATCGGGGTGGTCGCGGCGATCATGGGCGTGGCCGGAGGCGAGCTGCTGATCCCGACGATCGTGCTGCTGTTCGGGGTCGACATCAAGACCGCAGGAAGCCTCTCGCTGCTGGTGTCCCTGCCGACCATGCTCGTGGCCTTCGCCCGCTACAG
The DNA here is from genome assembly GCF_045160965.1 of Streptomyces sp. NBC_00207. Classification (NCBI taxonomy): domain Bacteria; kingdom Bacillati; phylum Actinomycetota; class Actinomycetes; order Kitasatosporales; family Streptomycetaceae; genus Streptomyces; species Streptomyces sp. NBC_00207. Next base: position 3,693,945 of record NZ_CP130715.1, read on the forward strand.
CCGTGACGGCAGCTTCGCGGTGCTCGGCGCGAACCTCCGCTTCACCCTGGTCATGGCCGCGGGCTCCGTCGCCGGTGCGGTGCTGGGCGGGCTGCTCCTCGGTGTGTTCCCGGACCTGGTGCTCATTCCCGTGCTGGCCTTGATCCTGCTCGTCTCCTCGGCGAAACTCGCCCGTCACGACTGACTCAGCCGAGATCATCGAGTGTCACGGGGCAGGGTGCCCCGGACACGAGGGCTTCGGTCGGCCAGGGGGTTCAGTGGGAAGCGCACTCATCGGGTTGGCGGTCGCGTTGGTGGGTGTCACGGGCACGCTCATCGCGTCGGTCCTGTCGCAACGCCTGGCGGCCCGCGTGCAGGCGGAGCAGTTCGCGCGCCAGGAGCGGCTGGCCGGCGCCCAGTGGCAGCGCGAGCGGCAGATCGTCGAGCTGGAACAGCGGCGCCAGTGCTACGTGACGGCCAATTCCGGCTACCGCCGCTACCGCGTCGAGCTCATGAACTACCTGTGGCTCGTCCACAAGGGAGAGGTCACGCCGCAGGGACGGGCCGACCTCGAGGACGCCCGCCACGCCATGCACGCCGCGTTCGCGGAGGCCCAGATGATGGCCTCCGACCCCGTGCTGGCCGAGCTGGACGCCATGACCATCACCCTCTCCCGCGCGTACAGCCGGACCATGCGCCTGGAGGAGGGCAATCCGCGGCCCGGGCAGTCGTTCGAGGAGATACACGCCTCCTTGGCGGGGGTCGGCGACCAGTGGCAGGCGATGCGCGGCGCCATGCGGGCCGACCTGGGGGCGGGTCCGGCACCGGACGGCCCGCCGGCGGTCGGCCCGTGAGCGGGATCAGCGGGGGCGGTAGACCGTGAGGGCTTCGGGGAGTTCGTCGAGGACGAGGGCGGGCGGGGCTTCGGCGTATTCGCCGTCGTAGGCGAGCGGGGTGCCCTTCGGGATGTCGCCGATGCGCAGGCTGCGCAGGCGGGTGGCGGTGTGGACCGGGGAGCGGCTCAGGGGGCCCGCGAGGGCGGCCGCCAGGAGCCGCGGGCCGGGGCGTCCGCCGCCGTAGACGATCCGGAGGTCGAGCAGGCCCTCGCCGAGGCTGTCGCGGCGGCGCGGGGTGGGGCCGGTGCCGTGGTAGGTGCCGTTGCCGGCGAACAGCAGCCATACGCTCCGGGGCCGCCCGGCCAGCCGCAGCCGCACGGGCCGCTGGGCGCGCAGCACCCGCCAGGCCGCCAGCAGCGCGGCGGGGCCGCCGCCGATGCGCGGGCCCCAGCGCAGCCGGTGGCCCAGCAGCTCCGGGTAGGCGCCGATGCTGAAGTTGTTCAGGAAGTAGCCGGGCTCCGCGGTCGGCGCGTCCCCGGGGCCCGGGGAGAAGCGGCCCACTCCGACGCGGACGGCGTGTCCCTCGGCCAGGGCCCGGCAGGTGTCCTCGCTGCCGCCGAGGCCGAGGTCCATCGCGAAGTGGTTGAGGGTGCCGCCGGGGAACACGGCCAGCGGGACCCCGGCGCGCAGGGCGGCGGTGGCGGCCGCGTTGACCGTGCCGTCGCCGCCGCAGACCCCGAGCACGGTGGCCCGCTGGGCCGCCGCCGCCAGGGTGGGCACCAGGTCGCCGCCCTCGCACTCGATCACCTCGGCTTCGGGGAGCCGGGTGCGCAGGAGGTCGAGCCCCGCGTCCGCGGCCGTCCCCGACCCGGTGTTGACCACCACGGTCAGCCCCGCCCCGTCGGGCAGCGCGGGCACCCCGGCGGCCCTCCGCTCGTCGCCCGGCACGACCCGGGCCTCCTGTACGTCGCGTGCGAGGCGGCGTACGACTCCGGCCGCGGCCACCCCCAGCGCCGCGCCCGCGAGGACGTCGGAGGGGTAGTGCACGCCGGTGTAGACGCGGGAGAACGCCACGGACGCGGCCACCGGAGCCACCGCCGCCGCCCAGCCCGGGGACTCCAGCGCCAGCCCGGCGGTGAAGGCGAAGGCCGATGCCGAGTGCCCGGACGGGAAGGAGGTGGTCTGCGGCTGAGTCGCCAGCTGCCGCACGGCGGGCACCCCGTGCAGCAGCGGCCGCGGCCGGCGTACGGACCACTTGCCGACGGTGTTGATCGTCGCGGAGGCCAGCGCGAGCGAGGCGACCGCGCGCCCGGCCGCCTTGCGACCCTGGGCCGAGCCGAAGACGGCGATCGCCGCGGCGGCGCCGCCCCACAGCACGCCGTGGTTGGCGGCCCGCCCGAGCCGGGGCAGCACCCGGTCGGCCCCCGGCCAGTGCCGCCGGGCCACCGCGTCGAACAGCAGCCGGTCCCATCGCGCGACGGCACCCTGCCAGGTCAGTTGCTGATCAGCCATTTCCTGCCCCTACCCGGGGCGGCGGATCCGAACCAGCCCCGGCAGCCAAGCGGCCCAACGGACCCACCGGGCCCACCCGGCAGTGCACCGAGAGGGCTACGCCCCGTCCTCTTCGTCCTGCGGGCGCTTGCGCAGCAGCAGGACCACCAGGCCGCCGAGGACCACCAGGCCCACCGCCAGGGAGGCGATGACCGGGGTGGCCGCCGAGCTGCCGCTGGTCGCCAGCCGCTCCTCGTCCGGGGAGGTCGTCGGGACGGCCGCCGACTGCGCGCCCAGCGCCACCGCCTCCGAGCCGGTGGCCGTGCCCGGCTCGGTCACCGGGGCCGGCGGCCAGAGCGCGGTGGCCGTGGCGGCGGCCGCGGACTCGCTGGAGCCCGCCACGATCTGCGTCTGGGCGGGCACCCCGCTGGTGAAGACCCGCCCGACCGGCACCTTGGTCGCACCGTGGACGGTGATCGAGGCCGTCCCGTCGGGGGTGCCCGCGGGCACCTCGAAGTACAGCCGGCTCCCGTTGGCAGCGGTGTCCACGGGCTGCCCCTCGGCGTCCACCACGCGCACCCCCATCGCGACGGCCGCCGCGTCCGGGACGACCGACACGCTCCGCGCCCCGGTCCGCACGGTCACCGGGCCGAGCCGGGTGCCGACGGGTCCCGACACCTCGCCCGGGTCCAGCCCCAGCGAGGCCGGGGGCTCCGGCAGCTGCCCGGCCGCCCGCTGCAGGTAGTCGGCCAGCTTCTCCGCCGCCGGGTCCGCCGCCTCGACGTGCACCCCGTCCGCCAGCCGCCAGATCGCCACCTGGGTCCCGGCGGCTGCGCTCTCCGCGGTGAGCGCCCCGGCCCCGGCCGCCTTGGCGAGCCCGGCCAGATCGTTCAGCTGTGGGTAGGAGTGCTCCAGGACCCAGCGGATCCGGCCCGCCTCCCGGTTGCCGGCGAGCGGGCTGCCGCCCCAGCCGCTCTCGGTGTACCGGGCCTGCGGCTGGGCGTTGCCCGCCACGCCGACCCCGTACGTCTGGAGCATCCCGCCGCCGTCGACCCGCATCTCGTAGAGCCCGGCCGGGATCTGCCGGACCGATCCGTCCCCGGAGCGCAGGACCGCCTGCCCGTACGTCTTGAGCCCGTCCAGGACGGCGCTCGCGCCCTCCGGCACCCGGGGCGCGACCGGGTCGGAGTCGGCGGCGGCCCGGGCGCCGGGCGCGGCGGCGAGGGCCGCGGCCAGCAGGGCCACCGCCAGCGGCCGGCGCGCGGAGCCCCGTACCGCGGCGGGAGGTTCGAGAGGAGCAGGCACAGCAGTGGAGCGAGGAACCGGGCCGGCGGCGGAACGCGGCGCGCAGCCAGGAGCGGGATCAGGAGCGGAGGATGCGGGAACGGCAATCGACACAGTCTTCCCCTTCGGGCCAAAGACCCAGGTGCCCGTGAGTACCGGGGAATCCTAACCGCCTCGAACACTCAGACCACCGCCGCCTTCTGAGTGGCCATCAGCGGGGTGTCCGTCCGCACCACGCGCCGGAAGGCCGCGGTCCCGCGGTTGAGGTCGTGCCCGATGACGGAAGCGTCGATCTCCGCGGAGACCCACCGCTTGCCGTCCCCGTCGGGCGGGTCCTCCCGCACGCGCAGCCGCCCGTGCACCACCAGCGGTTCGCCGACCGATACGGAACCGGCGAGATTGACGGCGAGCGCCCGCCGCGCCCACACCGTGTAGAAGCTGGTGGCCCCGTCCGTCCAGGCGTCCTTGCGCCGGTCGAAGTACCTCGGCGTCACGGCGAACCGGAACCGCGCCGCCGGACCGTTCACCGTTTCCTTGTAGTCGATCTGCGTGGCCACGCAGCCCACCAGCGTCACCTGGGTGTCGTTCATCCCGGCCGCCCTCCCCCGTCGTCCGTGCCCGTGCGGACCATCCGTACGAGCTACGACCCATGCTGGGGCAGGCCGCGGATCCCCCGCTCCGGCCTGTGGACTACTGGCGGGTTGTGGACAACCTGCTCCCCCCTGCGGCCACGGTGGCGTACTGCTCCCGCACCTCCCGGTAGCGCAGCAGCTCCGCCGCCACCGGTTCCAGCACCCGGGCCCGCCCGCAGCCGGCCGCCGCCTGCCGCAGCCTGCGCTCCGCGTCCTGCCCGTACCGGCGCGCGGGGCCCCGGGCCGCGATCGAGCAGGCCCATTCCACGAGGGGCCCGCCGATGATGCCCGCCACCATCAGCAGCACCGGCGGCAGCAGTCTGGGCTCCAGGACCCCGACGATCTGCCCGACCAGCCACAGCCCGCCGTAGATCTGCACGAGCGTCATGGCCGCCTGCGTCAGCACGGCCGCCGGCCACCACGTGGGCCGCGGCGGTTTGACGCTGGGCACCGCGACCGCCGCCCCCAGCGTCACCGCGATCTCGTCCAGTGCCTCCGGGAGCCGGTCGGCGCCGCGCACCGCGGTCTCGCGGACGGCCTGCGCCCACGGTTCGGGCAGGCCCGCCACCGCCTCGTCGGCGACCGCCCGTACGGCCTGCTCCACCCGCTGACGGGCGGTCACCTCCTCCTCGACCGGCGCCTGCACGGTCGTCGCGCCCCGGCCGCCGATCGCCGCCAGCGCGGCCAGACCCGCCAGGGAGCGCGGCGCGCGCCGGCTCTCGTACCACCGCCACAGGCGCAGCCAGGGCGTCCCGCACGCCTTGCCGGCGTTGCGCCTCCAGGCGCGCTCGGCGGCGAGCCCGGCCGCGTACGCCCCGACCGCCTCGGCGAGGCGGTCCTCGAACTCGGCGCGCGCCGCCTCGCCGATCTCCGGCCCGGCGTGTCCGTCGGCGACGTAGAGCGGCCGCAGGCGCCCGGCGGCGCGGTCGACGTCGGCGGAGATCCGCCGGGTGGCGGCTCCTTTCTCCTGGGTGAACTGTCCGAGGAGTTCGCGCAGTTCCCCGACGCCGTCCCCGGTCAGGGCGGACAGCCCGAGGACCGTGGCGCCGGGCTCGCCGTGCTCGCCGAGCGCGATGCCGTCGTCGTCGAGGAGCCGGCGCAGGTCGTCCAGTACGAGGTCGGCCGCGTCGCCGGGCAGCCGGTCCACCTGGTTCAGCACGACGAAGGTCACCTCCGCGTGCCCGGCCAGCGGCCGCAGGTACCGCTCGTGCAGGACCGCGTCCGCGTACTTCTCCGGGTCCACCACCCACACCACGGCGTCGACGAGCGCCAGGACGCGGTCCACGTGGTCCCGGTGCGCGCCGACCGCCGAGTCCAGGTCGGGCAGGTCGACGAGGACCATCCCGCGCAGGGCCTCCGCCTCCGAGGTCTCGCGGGGCCGGCGGCGCAGCCGCCCGGGGATCTCCAGGCGGTCCAGCAGTCCGGCGGCCCCGTCCGACCAACTGCACGCGATGGGCGCCGCGGTGGTGGGGCGGCGCAGCCCGGTCTCGGAGATCTGCACTCCGGCGAGTGAATTGAAAAGTGTGGACTTGCCGCTTCCGGTGGCTCCGGCGATCGCGACGACCGTGTGCTGCGGGGAGAGTCCGCGGCGCGCCGCCGCCTCGTCGAGGACCCGCCCGGCCTCGGCGAGGGTCTTGCCGTCGAGCCTGGTCCGGGACAGCCCGACGAGCTGGCGCAGCGCGTCGAGCCGCAGGCGCAGGGCCTGCGCCTCGGGACTGAGCGGGGGCGCGTGCGACTTGCCGCCGTCGCTGCCCGCGCCGGAGACGGCCCGTACGAGCGCCTCGTCGCCGACGTCGCCCTCGTCGTCCTCATCGGTCCCGTCGTCCTCGATCCCGCCGGCGGCCCGGGGCCGCGAGCGCGCGATGAGTCCGTCGTCCCAGCGGTCGTCGGTCCGGTCGGTCAGGGCGGTCACCGCGTCACCTCTCCTTCTGCAGTACGGACAGCGCGGCAATGAGCTCGGCCTGCGGTTCCGGGGTCACTTCGAGCGCTTCGATCGGGGCGAGCCGGCGGTCGCGCTCGGCGCGCAGCACCTGGTCGAGGTGGTCGCCGACCAGTTCGCCGCCCCGGTCGCGCAGCCGCAGGGCGGCCTGGGCGCCGATGCGTTCGGCGAGCTTCTCGCCCGCGGGCCGGGCGCGTTTGCCGCCGAGGAGGGCGGCGACGAGCAGGGCCGCGACACCGTCGGGGTCGGGTGCGGGCTGCTTGTCGAGCCGGGCCACCTCTTCCTCGGCGAGTTCCTCCAGCACGCGCCGCCAGCGCCGTACCGCCATGCCGATACGTTCCCCCGCTTCCCTGTCGGGCGCGGGCAGCGCTACCGCGCCGGCGGCGGGCTCGCGCCGCCAGGCCTCGGCGATCCGCTCGTCGGCGGCGGCGACGGCGCACTGGAGCAGTGCGGCGAGGGACTCGGCGAGGGAGTCGAGCAGTTCGTCGGCGCTCGTGTCGAGCGGGTAGCCGCGCCACCGGGTCAGTGCGTCCCCGGCGAGTACGGCGCCGTGGTCGAGGCGGTTGCGGACCCGTTTGCCCTCGCGCCGGTACGCGTCTTCGACGGCCGATGTCAGCCGTACGGCGGCGGCGTGCTGGGCGGCGACGGCGGAGGCGAGTTCCGGCATCCGGCGGCGCAGGGAGTCCAGCGCGCCGAGCGCGGTCCGCCCGACGGCGTACTGGCGGGCGGCCGGGTCCTGGGCGTGGTGGGCGAGCCAGGCGAACAGCGGGGCGACGGCGCTGGCCGGCAGCAGCCCGCCGCCGCCGGCCGATTCGGGCAGTTCCGGGACGGTGAAGCGCGGTACCTCGCCCAGCCCGGCCTTGGTGAGCAGGGCCCCGTACTGCCGTGAGACCTCGGCCAGTACCTGGTGCGGGACGCGGTCGAGGACGGTGATGAGGGTGGCCTTGTACTGCTTGGCGGTGCGCAGCAGGTGCCAGGGGACGGCGTCGGCGTACCGCGAGGCGGTGGTGACCATCACCCAGACGTCGGCGGCGCAGATGAGTTCGGCGGCCAGTGTCCGGTTCTCGACGACGAGGGAGTCGATGTCGGGGGCGTCGAGGATGGCCAGTCCGCGCGGCAGGCTGGAGACGGTCTCGATGCGCATCTCGCGGGTGGCGTGGGTGTCGCCGTGGGCGCGGCCGCGGGGCCGGGCCCGGGCCCGGGACTGGGACTGGGCCGAGGGGGGCTCCTCCTCTTCGTGGGGCACCCAGACGCGCATCAGATCGGGCAGCACGCGCATTCCGGCGAACCAGTGATGGTCATCCGGATGGCAGACGAGCACCGGTGTGCGCGTGGTCGGGCGCAGCACTCCGGCTTCGCTGACCTGCCGTCCGACGAGGGAGTTGACGAGGGTGGACTTACCGGCCCCGGTGGACCCGCCGACGACGGCGAGCATCGGCGCCTCGGGCGCCTTCAGCCGGGGTACGAGGTAGTCGTCGAGCTGCGCGAGCAGCTCGGCTCTGGTCTGGCGGGCGCGCGGGGCGCCGGGCAGAGGCAGCGGCAGACGCACGGACGCGACCCGGTCGCGCAGGGCGGACAGGGCATCGAGCAGCTGAGGCCGAACATCCAAGGTCACCACATGCGAAGAATGCCCAATTTAGGACCATTTTTGAAGCTTATACGTCCTCTGCGCGCCGACCGCGACTCCAGTGGGACATTCTGGGCACGACGGACGAGTGGGGCGCAGGCATAACGAGTGCACAACACCAGGGGCCGCCGCGGCGCAAAAGCGATGCGAGAATCGCACCTGCCTGCGATTATCGGGACCGCTTCACCGAACCTCCACATCGTGGCCCGCGAGTGAAGCAACCGGGACAAGGCGACCGGAGCCCTATCCTTGACCCGGCACGGACCGCAGCCCCACCCCCACCAGGGGCTCCAGGCCCACCACGGCCACCTTCCGGCCCCCGTAGCTCAGTGGATAGAGCAGGTGCCTTCTAAGCACTTGGCCGCAGGTTCGAGTCCTGCCGGGGGCACTTTCCACGTCCCATCCTCAGGCCCTCCCCCGCGGAGGGCCTTTTTCTGTCCTGCGGCGGGGCGGCCCGGGCCGTCAGTTCTCCGGGACCTCCACGATCAGGAGGGTTCCGCGGCTGCCGGGGCGCACCTCGTGGGGCGCACCGGCCGGGATCCGGTACATCTCCCCGGGGCCGACGGCCACCGCGGCGCCCTGGACGACCAGTTCGAGCCGGCCCTCGAGCACGACTAGGATCTCGGCCTCGCCGTGCGACTCCTCCACCACCGGCGTCCCGTCCATGCGCAGCAGCTTCACGGCGGCGGTGCCGACCTCCCCCAGCACCTCGGAGCTCCAGGCGGCAGGCATCCCCGCTGCCGCGTCGAACAGGTTGACCGGACTCATGGCATGCCTCCTGAAGTCCCCCCGGGCAGGGGGGCGGTGACGGGTGGATGGCTGGACGCTACCGCCGCCGGTACGCCGGTTGGTCGACCGCCGGGTAAAGCCTGCGGGCGACCGCCGTCCGGCTGGGCAGGGGGCGGCCGCGTCCACGGTGACCGTGGCACGCCCCGGGCGAGTCGCCCGAAGCTCACGCAGAGCCACCCGGGCCGACTCTTCGCGGTCGACCGCGCCCACGGGCCCGGCACCGACTTGCGGACGGGCCGTGGATGGGGTTGCGTCGAAGTAGGTGTGTGCGTGGTTTCCGTCTCCCCTGGTTGGGGGTGAACCCCCGTGCTGTTCACCCATCGCACGGACGCGGGAGAGCGTCTCGCCGAGGCGCTCCTTCACCTGCAGGGGGAGGATCCCGTCGTCCTGGGCCTGCCCCGCGGCGGAGTCCCGGTGGCCTTCCAGGTCGCGCGGGCACTCGGCGCCCCGCTCGATGTGATCGTGGTCCGCAAGCTCGGCGTCCCCTACCACCGGGAGCTGGGCTTCGGCGCCATCGGCGAGGGCGGGGTGCGCGTCATCAGCGAGGACATCGTCCGCAGCAGCCGGGTCCGGCAGCAGGACCTCGCCGCGGTCGAGCACGCCGAGGAGGCCGAGCTGGCCCGGCAGGCGCGCAGGTTCCGCGGCGACCGGCCGCGGGTGGCGCTCGCCGGCCGCACGGTGATCGTGGTCGACGACGGGATCGCCACCGGGGCCACGGCCGCGGCCGCCTGCGAGGTCGTACGGGCGCAGGGCGCGGCCCGGGTGGTGCTGGCGGTTCCGGTGGCGCCGCCGGACGCGGTCGCCTGGCTGCGCACCGAGGCCGACGAAGTGGTGTGCCTCTCCGCACCGCGCGCCTTCCGCGCCGTCGGCGAGTGGTACGAGGACTTCTCCCAGACCCCCGACGAGGAGGTCATCGCCCTGCTGACGCGGGCAGACGCCGGTCCCGGCCCGGGACCGGCGTCCGGCCAGGCCGCCCGGGCGGCCGCGGTCGAGGTGGACGCCGGCGGCATCGTCCTGGCCGGGGACCTCGCCCTGCCGGAGGGTGCCGGGGCGGTCGTCGTGTTCGCCCACGGCTCGGGCAGCAGCCGGCGCAGCCCGCGCAACCGCGCGGTGGCGGCGGAGCTGAACCGGGCGCGGCTGGGCACTCTGCTCTTCGACCTGCTCACACCCGCCGAGGAGGCCGACCGGGCCAACGTCTTCGACATCGAACCCCTGGCCGGCCGGCTCGCGGAGGCCACCCGCTGGCTGCGGCGCCGCGTGCCCCTCCCGGTCGGCTACTTCGGGGCGAGCACCGGAGCCGCGGCGGCGCTGTGGGCGGCCGCGGAGGCCGCGAAGGCCCCGGACGGCGACGCGGGCTCCGGGATCGGCGCCGTGGTCTCCCGGGGCGGCCGGCCCGACCTCGCCGGCCCGCGGCTGGCCGCCGTACGGGCCCCCACGCTCCTCGTCGTCGGGAGCCGGGACACGACGGTGCTCGAACTCAACCGCGGGGCCCAGCGCGAACTGCGCTGCGAGAACCGGCTGGAGATCGTCCCGGGGGCCACCCACCTCTTCGAGGAGCCGGGAGCCCTGGACGAGGTGGCCGCCCTGGCCCGGGACTGGTTCGCCCGGCACCTCGTACGGTGACGGGCGCCCGCCCCGGCCGAGTCAGCCGAAGCGGCCCTCGACGTGGTCCCGCGTGATCCCCAGGAGATTCCCGGGAGACCCCTACAAGATCCCTACGAGATCCCGAGGAGCCTGACCGCCTGGTAGTACGTCCACGCGGTGCCCTCGCAGGAGCTCTTGCGGCTGCCGGAGTAGTGCGCGCAGACCCGCTTCATGTCCGCGAGGAACGCCTCGTCCAGCCGGGCCTTGGCGGCCGGAAACAGCCCTGCCGCCCGGTGGTTGCGGTAGCCGAAGTCGTGGCGGTCGCAGGCGGCGGTGAAGGGGAAGCCGAAGGGGTTGTCCGGGGACGAGGTGCAGTGGTCGGTCGACCAGTCGAAGCCGTACGCGGCCCACGCGCCCCGGTGCTCGCGCGCGTCGGCCCAGGCCTGGTAACTGGCCGCGCTGGGCTGCGTCCAGCGGCTGAGCACCAGCGGTTTGTCGGCCGGGACCTCCGGTGCGGCCCAGGCGGCCGGCGCGAGGGCGAGCACGGCGGTGGCGGCGGCGGTGGCGAGAGCGGGGACGAGGCGGCGACGGCGCATGGAGGGTCCTCGGGGCCGGGGCGGACGGATCACCCCGGCCAACAGGGCCGGACCCCACCCGGTTACTGCGCGCCGCGCCGCCGGTCTTCCGGTGAACCCGTACGTATGCTCCAACGGCTTTGCACAGGCGCCGAGTTCCCGCCCGGGGTGTGACTTTTCGCCGCCCCTGCACACCTTCTCGCCACGACGTTCGTCGTCCCATACTCCCGGAGCGGCACGGTGGCGGCCGCAATGGTCTGCGGCACGACGAACACGGGGTGGGGCACGGTGGATTCAGCGGCGGTCACGGCACAGTCGACAAGGGGCGCGACGGAGTCGGAGACGGTCACGGCGCGGTCGACGACGGTCACGGCGGAGTCGACGACGGTCACAGCGGCATCGGCGCCGGTCACGGCCGCCGCCGCGGGCACCTGGAAGCTCGGCGACCTGGAGGTGAACCGCGTCGGCTTCGGCACGCTGCGGCTGACCGGAAACGGCATGAGCGGGAATTCCGACGGCGCCCCGATCGACCGGGAGGTCGCCGTCGGGATCCTGCGGAGCGCGGTCGAGCGCGGGGTGAACCACATCGACACCGCCTCGTTCTACTTCTCGCCGCTGCGCTCCGCGAACGAGCTGATCAACCGGGCGCTGGCGCCGTACACCGACGATCTGGTCATCGCCACCAAGGTCGGACCGTGGCGGGACCCGTCGGGCGCATGGCTGGGGATGGCCGGGCCCGGGCAACTGCGCGGGCAGGTCGAGGAGAACCTGCGCCAGCTCGGCCGGGACCACCTCGACGTGGTCAACCTGCGCGTGAACGGCATCGTGTCGGTCGCCGAGCACTTCGGCGCACTGGCCGAGCTGCGGGAGGCGGGGCTCGTCCGCCACCTGGGCCTGTCCTGCGTCACGCCCGAACAGCTCGCCGAGGCCCAGGCCATCGCACCCGTGGTCTGCGTGCAGAACCCGTACGGCCTGGACCAGCGGCTCGCCGACACCAACGGCCTGATCGACAGCTGCCGTCGGCAGGAGATCGCCTTCGTTCCCTTCTTCGCGATCTCGGGCCGGCGGCGCGAGGCACCCGCCGACGACACCCACGGCGACGGCCTCCGTGCCGTGGCCCGCGCGCACGGGGCGACACCCGCGCAGGTCAGGCTGGCCTGGACCCTGCACCGCGGGCCGAACGTGCTGGCGATCCCCGGCACGTCCGACCCCGGTCACCTGACGCAGAACATCGCCGCCGGCGCGCTGCGGCTGTCCCGGGACGACCTCGACCGGCTGGAGGCGCCGCGGGCCTAGCCGAGGCCCGCGGCGGTGGCGCGGGCGAAGCCCTCGGGGTTGTCCAGCATGATGTTGTGCCCGCAGTCGGGGACGGACACCACGGCGACGCCGGCCGCCTCCAGGGCCTCGGCTCCGGGAAGCGGGCCGTCCGCCTCCGGCAGCAGGTAGGTGCGCGGGACCTTCAACTCCAGCAGCAGCTCACGCATGGTGGGCGTGGTGCCCGCCGCGAGGTGGACGGCCGAGCGGTGGAGGGCCGTCCGGCCGGCGAGGCGCATCGTGGACCACCAGTGCGCGCCGACCCGGTCACGCACCTCGGCCCAGCCGCCGGCCAGGAACTCCTCCTCCGTGTAGGCGGCGATCCCGCTGCTTCCGGGCATCGCGGGACCGGGCGGAACCGGATCCAGGTTGGCGTCGACGAGCACCAGCCGGGAGACCAGGTGGGGATGGCGGTGGGCGAGCACGATCGCCACAGCTCCGCCCATGCTGTGGGCGATCAGCTCGGCGCCCGCCACCCCGGCCGCGCCGAGGGCGGCCGCCAGGGCGTCGGCGTGCTCCTCCAGGGTGTAGCCGAACCCCTCGGGCCGGTCGCTGTGCCCGTGGCCCAGCAGATCGACCAGCAGGGAGCGCCGCCCCGCCAGGAGCGGATGCGTGGCGCTCGCCGCGAAGTAGGCGGGCGAGGTGGAGCCGAGGCCGTGCACGTACACCCGGGCCGGTTCCTCCCCCGGCAGCTCGACCCAGCGGATCCGGTCGTCCTCCGCGGTGACGACGGCACTTCTCACGATGCTCCCCCTCAGTCGTTCGGCGGACGGTCAGGCCCGTGCCGTGACCGTAACCCGTTCCGTGGCGGTCCGGTCAGGGGTTTCCCGCCGCCCGCCACGCCGCGGCGGACTTCCGCTCACCATCCGTCATGCGCGCACTATCGTGGCCGGCATGGACATCCGCCGGGCCCTCACCCCCGCCGAGCTCGCCGCCGCCGAATCCCTCTTCGACGGGCCCGCCCGAGAGGAGTGGTCCGAGCGCTTCCTCGCCGCCCCGGGGCACGTGATGCTCATCGCCTACGTCGACGGAGTGCCCGCCGGGATGGTCTCCGGCATCGAGATGAGCCACCCCGACAAGGGCACCGAGATGTGCCTGTACGAGCTGTCCGTGGACGAGGGGTACCGCCGCCGCGGGTTCGGCCGCGCCCTGACGCTGGCCCTCGCCGACGAGGCGAAGGCCCGCGGCTGTTACGGCATGTGGGTGGGCGTCGACACCGACAACGAGGCCGCCCTGGCCACCTACGACGCCGCCGGCGCCCGCGACGAGGGCGTCTTCGCGATGCGCGGCTGGCCCCTCAGCCCGTAGCCCGCGCGGCGGCGTGTCGTGCGCCCACTCGGCGCACCCTCCGCGCGCCCGCGCCGCCGCTCGCCGAGCATCGGCCGCATGACCGCATTCGTCCCGCTCCTCCCCGCCGCCGTCGCCCTGCTCGCGGCGGCCACCACGGCCGCCGCCCTGCCGCCGCACCCCTCCTCCGCGGCCCGTTCCTCCGCCGAAGCCCCCGTCGCCCCCTACGTCGTCGTCCTCAAGGACACCGGCTCGCGCGCCCCGACCCGCGCCCTGACCGCCGAGGCCGCGGACTCCGGCGACGAGGTCGGGCCGGTCTACGAAGCCGCCCTCAACGGCTTCGCCGTCCGCACCACCGCCGCGCGGGCCGCCGCCCTGGCCGCCGACCCCCGGGTGGCCTCCGTGGAGCCGGACGTGCAGTTCCACACGAGCACCGGCGACACCGCAGCCGCCCCCGCCCCCGCCGACGCGCAGCCGCAGGCCCAGGCGCAGGCACCCTGGCCGCTGGACCGCATCGACCAGCGCGAGCTCCCGCTCGACGGCTCGTACACGTACCCCACCAGGGCCGAGGGCGTCACCGTCTACATCGTCGACACCGGGATCAACACCCTCCACGAGGAGTTCGGCGGCCGCGCCCGCTTCGGCTACAACGCGGTGTTCCTCGGGAGCTCCCGCGACTGCAACGGCCACGGCACGCACGTCGCGGCGACCGTGGGCGGGCAGACGTACGGGGTCGCGAAGGGGGTCTCGCTCGTCGGGGTGAAGGTGGCCGACTGCCACGGTTCCGGGAGCCTGTCGGCCCTTCTCAAGGGCCTCGACTGGGTGGTGAAGGACGCTGCGAAGGCCCCGGGGACCCCGGCGGTGGCCAACATGAGCATGGGCGGCACCCCCAGCCACGCCCTCGACGCGGCGGTGATCCGGGCCGTGGCCTCCGGGATCACCTTCACCGTGGCCGCGGGCAACGACGGCGAGGACGCCTGCGGGGGATCCCCCGCCTCGGTCCCGCAGGCGATCACGGTCGGCGCGACCGACGCCGACGACCGGCGCGCGCCGTTCTCCAGCCACGGCCCCTGCGTGGACCTCTCGGCCCCGGGCGTGGGTGTCACCTCGGCCTGGAAGGACTCCGCCACCGCCACCGCCCGCGCCTCCGGCACCTCGATGGCCGCCCCGCACGTGGCGGGGGTCGCCGCGCTCGTCCTGGCGAGCGGTACGGCCCGTACCCCGGCGCAGGTGACCGAGGCGCTGCTGCGCAGCGCCGTGCCCGACCGGATCACCGGGCTCCCGGCCGGCACCCCGAACCTGCTGCTCCACCTCCCCGCCGACCGCTAGACCCCGCACACCCGGGCACCCCGACCAGTCGGTATCCGATGGGCCATCAGACCCTTGCTGATGGCCCATCAATTTCTGTGTGCTTCGGGCGAAAGCAAGTCATTGACTTCTCATCACCGTGACGCGTCAATATCGGCCACCGCACCGGCTCGGCCTCCCCCACACAGCGGGTGGGGGGAGGGGTTCGTCATGACGAAGGAGTCGCGACCCAGTGAGTACGAGAACGCTCAGACGAAGAGTGCTGGCCGGGGCGGGAGCCCTGTCTCTGGCCCTGACGGGCGGCGTGGTGGGCCTGGCAGGCTCCGCGCAGGCCGCGACGAAGACCACCGCCGTCTTCGAGAACTGCGACGCCCCGGCGCCGCAGCCGGACGGCTCGGGCAACCAGAACTGGACGGTCACCCTGCCCGACGGCGCCAAGGCCGGCGACGTCGTCCCGATCACGATCGACCCGGGCGCGAGCCCGCTGATCCCCGGGTTCTCCGTCACCACGGTGAACACGTCCAAGATCACCCTCAAGGTCGGGACGACCACCCAGGTGGTCACCAGCCCGCCCGAGACCGTCAGCGTCGTGGCCGGGCAGCCGCTCGACCCCAAGGCGTTCTCCGGAACGATCAAGATCCCGGACGGCACCGAGGGCACCACGGTCAACGTCGCACTCGACCTGGCGGTGACGGACGCGGACCTCTCCGGTTCGGTCTTCACCACCACCTGCACCCCGGCGCCCCGCCCGAGCGCCTCGCTCGGCTCGGTCGCGGTCGAGGCCCTGCCCAAGGACCCGATCACGACGAAGCTGACGCCCAACAGCGGCCCGGCGGGCCAGGAGGTCGTCGTCAGCGGCGCCAACATGCCGCCCGGCCCCGTCACCTGCTCCGCCCTGCTCGCCGGCGCGCCGACCGGTGACAACGGCAACGGCACGGCGGACGCCGCCGGTGTGGCCACGTGCACCCTCACGGTCACCAAGAAGGCCGACACGATCAAGATCAACGGTGCGACCACCTCCAAGCCCTTCGTGTTCGTGGAGGAGCAGGCCGGCGTCAAGAACCCGGTCGACGTCGAGGTCCTCCCCGGACCGCTGGCCCTCGGCCCGAAGGACGGCCAGCCGGCCGTCAGCTTCGGCTCGGTCACCATCAACGGCAAGGCCCAGTCGGTGGTCGGCGTCTTCAACGCCGCGACCGTCCAGGACTTCCGCGGCGGCTCGCTCGGCTGGGACGTGACGGCGACGCGCACGCCGTTCCTGAACCAGGCCACCGGCCACTCGATGGCGAAGGCGCAGATCGGCATCCAGCCGTCCTGCACCGTGACCAACCCGGACAGCCCGAGCACCTGCACCGCGGGCACGCCCGGCGCGATCTCCGACGTCCCGATGAAGGTGGCCTCCCAGGCCGCCGGCGGGGACGAGCTGACCGGCGGTGAGTTCGCCGTCGGCGGCGCCGGGATGATCCAGCTCCCGCCCTTCATGTTCGCCGACACCTACCAGACGGTCGTGACCTTCTCGATCGCCTGACCCGTACGGCCCGCTCCTCCAGGGTGGTGCGGCGCTCCGGCGCCGCACCACCCCTTTCCCCTTCCGGCGCCGACTGGAGACCGCCCATGCGCACCCGCAGCCGTACGCGTAGCCGCACCCGCACCTCCCTCCACGGGCTGCTCCTCGGCCTGCTGCTCCTGGGCGCGGGCCTGCTCCCGGCCACCGCGGCGAGGGCCGCGGACAACGGCACCTGGGGGGTCTTCCCCACCCCCGCGGCCGGTGCGGCGATGACCGACCGCGCGTACTTCTTCCACCAGGGCGCGGCCGGAACCACCCTCGCCGACAGCGTGACGATCCTGAACTCCTCCGACAGGGACCTGACGTTCCAGGTCTTCGCCACCGACGCGATGAACACCCCGGCGGGCGGCGCCTTCGCGCTCCTGCCGGCCGAGACCAGGCCCAAGGACGTCGGCGCGTGGATCGCGCTGCCGCCGGAGACCGCGGGCACCGTCACCGTGCCGGCCAAGGGCCGCAAGGACATCCCGTTCACCGTGAAGGTCCCGGCGGACGCGACGCCCGGTGACCACGTCGGCGGGATCGTCGCCCTGAACACCGCCGTGGAGGGCGTGCAGCAGGACGGCAAGGTCCAGGTCGGGGTGAAGCGCTCGGTGGGCGCCCGGCTGTACTTCCGGGTGCCGGGCCCGCTGACTCCGGGGCTGAGCGTGGAGGACGTGCGGATCAGCCGGTCGGCGCCGCTGCTGCCCTGGGTCAAGGACGCCCGCGCCACGGTCTCGTACACGCTGGTCAACCGGGGCAACGTGGTCGTCGAGCCCAAGGTGACGGTCTCTGCCGAGGGCCTGTTCGGGCGCGACGTGCTGGACCGGCCGGCCCGCGAACTGAAGCTGACCCTGCTGCCGGGACAGCGGATCGAGCTGACCGAACCCTGGCCGGACGCCCCCCAGTCCGACTGGGTGACCGTCAGGATCACGGCGGGAGCGAGCGCCCACCCCGATCTGGTCTCGCGGTCCGAGACCGACTTCATCGCCGTCCCCTGGCCGGCCGTGGGCCTGTTCCTGGTACTGGCGGGCGCGGGGGCCACCCTGTGGGTGCTGCGCCGCCGGCGCCGCGCGGAACACGAACAGGTCGAACCCGCCCCGGACTTGGCTCAGGCGCGCTGACCGGCGAAGGTGTCCCAGGGTGACGGTATTCGGCCATCACCCTGGGGCGGGGAGGCACCTTCGATGGAACGACAGCACGGCGACGCGGCCAAGGGCACGGGTCTGCTGACCCGCATCGAGCGCGCGCTGGGCACCGGCACCGCCGTCTACCTGCCGGGCGACGGCTGGATCCGGCTCACCCTCCCGCTCGACGACGGCGGCCCGGCGCCCGTCACGGTCGACGTGATCGCGGACACGAGACGGGCGCCGCGGGGGATCGCGTACCTGCTGCCCGGCGGCGGGCTGAACTTCGCGGCGGACTTCTTCACCCCGGGCGGCCCGGACGACCACAACCTCGCCCACGAACTGCGCCGCCGCGGCCTGCTCGTCGTCGGGGTCACCCCGCGCGAGGACGCCGCGGCCGCCGCGGACATCACCGCCGAGTGGGGGCTCGCCGCGCACCGCCGGGACCTGGACCGGGTGGTGGGCGCGCTGGACTCCGTACTGCGGCTGCCCTACCAGTACGCCGGGCACTCCGCCGGGGCCGCCCTCGCCCTGGACGCGGCCTCGCACGACACCTCGCCGCGGCTGCGCCGGGTCGTGGCTCTGGACACGACCGGGCCGTACACCGGTGACCTGGCGCTGCGCGCGGCCGACACCCGGGACGCGTACGCCACCCAGCTCGCGCAGGGCGTCCACACCGTCGATCCGGGACTCACGGCCGTGATCGCCAAGGCGGTGGCCGATCCGGACGGCGTCTCCCCGGCGCCCTGGCCGCCGGACCCGACCCGGCGCTTCACGCACGCCGGGCTCGCCCACTTCGCGCTGATCCGCACGGCCGCCCTCCCGGGGCCGGCGAACTGGATCTACGCCCGGGGTCACAGCGCCGGGACCTACGACTTCGGCGCCACCCCCGCCGAGGACCGCTTCACGCTGACCCGCACCCCGCTGGCCACCTGGCACGCGGCGACCGCCGCCCTCGGCAGCGGCCTCCTGCCGGCGGCCCTGATGCGGGACCTCGCCGCGGTCTGGGCGGGCGACGACGCCACGTACCGGATCGCCTGGGACCGCATCGCCGCCGAGGTCGTCTGGATCAACACCGAGCTGGGCCGCGGCGACCACCCGCGCGGGGCGGAACTGATCCGCGCGTCGGGCAACGACCGCGTCGCCTTCAGGGTGGTCCCGGGCTACGGCCACGGCGACGCGGTCTGGGGCACGGACGCGCCGAAGGACGTCTGGTCGCTGCTCTGAGACGCGGCTCGCCCCCCGCGGTGAGGGTTGCGGGGGGCGAGCCGGGTCTGCGCCGCTTGCGCGCGGCCGGCGCCCGGCGGTCCGTGCCGAGTGCTCGGTGCTCGGCGGTCAGTGGTTGCGGGGGAAGCCCAGGTCCACGCCGGCCGGCGCGTCCGAGGGGTCCGGCCAGCGGGTCGTGACGACCTTGCCGCGGGTGTAGAAGTGGATGCCGTCGTTGCCGTAGATGTGGTGGTCGCCGAAGAGCGAGTCCTTCCAGCCACCGAAGGAGTGGTAGCCCACCGGCACCGGGATCGGGACGTTGACGCCGACCATGCCCGCCTCGATCTCCAGCTGGAAGCGGCGGGCGGCGCCGCCGTCGCGGGTGAAGATCGCGGTGCCGTTGCCGAACGGCGAGGCGTTGATGAGGGCGACGCCCTCCTCGTAGGTCTCCGTGCGCAGCACGCACAGCACCGGACCGAAGATCTCGTCACGGTAGGCGTCGGAGTCGGTCTTCACGTTGTCGAGCAGGGAGAGGCCGATCCAGTGGCCGTTCTCGTTGCCCTCGACGGTGTAGCCGGTGCCGTCCAGGACCACGTCGGCGCCCTGGGCGGCCGCGCCCTTGACGTACGAGGCGACCTTGTCGCGGTGGGCGGCCGTGATGAGCGGGCCCATCTCGGAGGTCGGGTCGTTGCCGGGGCCGATCTTGATCTTCTCGGCGCGCTCGCGGATCTTGTCGACGAGGGTGTCGGCGATGGAGCCGACGGCCACGACGGCGGAGATCGCCATGCAGCGCTCACCGGCCGAGCCGTAGGCGGCCGAGACCGCCGCGTCGGCGGCCGCGTCCAGGTCGGCGTCCGGGAGCACCAGCATGTGGTTCTTGGCGCCGCCCAGCGCCTGCACGCGCTTGCCGTTGGCGGAGGCGGTGGTGTGGATGTGGCGGGCGATCGGCGTCGAGCCCACGAAGGAGACGGCCGAGATGTCGGGGTGTGCGAGGAGGGCGTCCACCGCCACCTTGTCGCCGTGGACCACGTTCAGCACGCCCGCCGGCAGGCCGGCCTCGCTCGCCAGCTCGGCCAGCTTGTTGGAGGCCGACGGGTCCTTCTCGCTCGGCTTGAGGATGAAGGTGTTTCCGCAGGCCACAGCCAGCGGGAACATCCACATCGGCACCATCGCCGGGAAGTTGAAGGGGGTGATGCCGGCGACGACGCCGAGCGGCTGGCGGATGGCGGAGACGTCGACCCGGTTGGAGACGGAGGTCGACAGCTCGCCCTTGAGCTGGGTGGTGATCCCGCAGGCCAGCTCGACGATCTCCAGGCCGCGCGCGACCTCGCCCAGCGCGTCCGAGTGGACCTTGCCGTGCTCGGCGGTGATCAGCTCGGCGATGGCGTCGCGGTTGGCGTCCAGCAGGGCGCGGTAGGCGAACAGCACCTTGGTGCGGGCGGCCAGCGAGGACTGGCCCCAGGTCTGGAAGGCCTCCTTCGCCACCTGTACCGCCGCGTCGACCTCTTCGGCCGAGGCGAGCGCGACCTGCGTGGTGACCTCGCCGGTGGCCGGGTCGGTGACCGGGCCGTAGTTGCCCGACGCGCCCTCGACGGTCTTGCCACCGATCCAGTGGTTGACGGTCTTCATTGCCTTGCTCCTTCACAGATGGCGACGTCGCTGCGCGGCTTGCCGGTCGTACTCTTCACGGGCCTGGGCCGCCGCCTTGCGGGTCGCGGTCTCGGCCACAGGAACATCCCACCACGCCTGCGCCGGGGGTGGGCCCGACACAGTGTCGGGCGTTCGGGTCTGTGTGTAGACACATGTGGGACGCGTCGCCGATCGGGCCTCGGCGAGGGCTTCGCGCAGGTCACGCACGGTGCGGGCGCGGATCACGGCCATCCCGAGGGAGGCCGCGTTGGCCGCGAGGTCCACCGGAAGGGGGTCCCCCGTGTACGAGGCGTCGGCCGCCCGGAAGCGGTATCCGGTGCCGAAGCCCTCGCCGCCCACCGCCCCCGACAGGCCGCCGATGGAGGCGTAGCCGTGGTTGTCGAGGATCACCACCTTGATCGGGACGCCCTCCTGGACGGCCGTGACGATCTCGGTCGGATTCATCAGGTACGTCCCGTCGCCGACCAGCGCCCACACCGGCCGGCCGGGCGCGGCCATCGCCACCCCGATCGCGGCCGGAATCTCGTAGCCCATGCAGGAGTACCCGTACTCCAGGTGGTACTGGTCCGCCGACCGGGCCCGCCACAGCTTGTGCAGGTCGCCCGGGAGCGATCCGGCCGCGTTGACCAGGATGTCGCTCCCGTCGACGAGCCGGTCGAGCAGCCCGAGGACCTGGGCCTGGGTGGGCGGAAGGTCCTCGTCGGGGGCGGACACGGCGTACGCGTGGTCGACGCGCCGCTCCCACGCGCCCTTGCGCTCCGCGTACGCCGTCTCGTAGGCGGGATCCACCCGGTACCCGGCGACCGCCTCCAGGAGCTCGTCGAGCCCCTCGCGCGCGTCGGCGACCAGCGGCCGGGCGGCGAGTTTGTGGGCGTCGTACGGGTCCAGGTTGAGGCCGATGAACCGGACGGCCGGATTCTGGAACAGGGTCGCGGAAGCGGTGGTGAAATCGGTCAGCCGGGTCCCGGCGGCGATCACCAGATCGGCCTCCCGGGCCAGCTCGTCGGCGGTGGCCGTCCCGGTGTGGCCGATCCCGCCCACCTCGGCGGGGTGGTCGTAGGGGAGCACGCCCTTGCCCGCCTGCGTGACCGCGACCGGGATCCCGGTCGCACCGGCGAAGGCGGCCAGGGCCGCCTGGGCCCCGCTGTGCCGGACCCCGCCGCCGGCGACGATCAGGGGGCGCGCGGAGCCCCGTACGGCCGCGGCGGCCGCGGCGAGCTCGGCGCGGTCGGGCCGGGGCCGCCGCACGCCCCACACGCGCTCGGCGAAGAACTCCTCGGGCCAGTCGTAGGCCTCCGCCTGCACGTCCTGCGGCAGCGCCAGGGTGACCGCGCCGGTCTGCACGGGGTCGGTGAGCACTCGCACGGCCTGCAGGGCGGCCGGGATCAGGGCCTCGGGGCGGGTGATGCGGTCGAAGTGGCGGGAGACGGGCCGCAGCGCGTCGTTGACGGAGAGGTCCCCCGCGTACGGGACCTCCAGCTGCTGGAGCACCGGATCGGCGGGCCGGGTCGCGAAGGTGTCCCCGGGGAGCAGGAGCACCGGGATCCGGTTGATCGTGGCGAGGGCGGCGCCGGTGACGAGGTTGGTGGCGCCGGGCCCGATGGAGGTGGTGACGGCGTGCGCCGAGAGCCGGCCGCGCTGGCGGGCGTACCCGACGGCGGCGTGCACCATCGCCTGCTCGTTGCGCCCCTGGAGGAAGGGCATGGCGTCCGGCCCGGCCTCCAGCAGGGCCTGCCCGATGCCGGCGACGTTCCCGTGCCCGAAGATGCCCCAGGTGGCGGCGATCAGGCGCTGCCTGCGGCCGTCGCGCTCGGTGTACTGGCGGGCCAGGAACCGTACGAGCGCCTGGGTGACGGTGAGCCTCACCGGGGTGCCTCCTCGGAGGGGAAGGGGAGCCGGGGGTCGATGTCCTGGCCGTCCCAGCTGCCGCGGATCCAGCCGTGGTCGGGGTGGTCCCGGATCAGCCACTCCCGGGTCTCGCCCGGCCCGGCCATCACGTTCAGGTAGTACATGTCGTGCCCGGGGGCGGCGATGGACGGCCCGTGCCAGCCGTCGGGGATCAGCACGGCGTCCCCGGTCCGCACCTCGGTGAGGATGTCGGTCTTCCCGGCGGGGGAGGGCGAGACCCGCTGGTAGCCGAGCCCGGGGGTGTCCCCGTGCGGGGCGATCTCGAAGTAGTAGATCTCCTCCAGGCGGGACTCCTCGCCGGGGTGGTGCTCGTCGTGCTTGTGGGGCGGGTACGAGGACCAGTTCCCGCCGGGGGTCAGCACCTCGACGGCGATCAGCCGATCGGCGGGGAACGCCCCGGCGGCGGCGAAGTTGTTGACCTGCCGCGAGCACTGTCCCGCGCCGCGCAGCTCCACGGGCACTCCCCCGGCCGGGCCGTACCGCGCGGGCAGCCGGTTGTTGCACCGCGCCCCCGCGAGCGCAAACCGCCCGCCCGCTGCCGAGGTCACCTCCACGTGGGCGTCCCGGGGCACATAGGCGAAGTCGGTCTGCCCGGCGAACACCCCGCCCCTCCCCCGGAGTTCGAAAACCTGCGGTCCGCTGCTGGGGGCGGAGCCCCGTTCGTTGAGCCTCGCCGACGATCGGGGCGCGGGGTCCGGGGCGGGGCCCCAGGAGCGGACCTCGCAGCCGCCCTCGAGGGGGAGCACAATCCACTCCGACTCCCCGCACTCGTGCGCGTACACCTCCCCCGGCGCCAGATCGAGGACGACCAGCCTCGTCCAGGACATCCCCCACTCAGACACCACCGGCACGCCCCACCACCTCCTCCACCTCGTGGGGGAACGGCATCGCGGTCGAGCACGCCAGCCGCGAGGCCACGATCGCCCCGGCCGCGTTCGCGTACCGCATCACCCGCTCCACCGGCCACCCCGCCAGCAACCCGTGGCACAGCGCGCCCCCGAACGCGTCTCCCGCCCCGAGCCCGTTCACCACCTGTACGGGAACCGGGGGGACCTCCGCCACCGTCCCGTCGCGGTGGGCCGCCAGCACGCCCTCCGGGCCCCGTTTGACCACCGCCAGTTCCACCCCGGCGGCGAGCAGCGCCCGCGCCGCCGCGTACGGATCGGACTCGCCCGTGGCGATCTCGCACTCCTCGGTGTTCCCGACGGCCACCGTCGCCCACGCCAGCGCCCGCTCGTAGTACGGCCCGGGCTTCTCGCGCCACAGCATCGGCCGCCAGTCCAGGTCGAACACCGTGGTCCCCGTGCGGGCCCTGGCCTCCAGCGCCGCCAGCGTCGCCGCGCGCGAGGGCTCCTCGCTCAGGCCCGTGCCCGTCATCCAGAACACGCGGGCCGCTCGTACCGCCTCCAGGTCCACTTCCTCCGGGGCGATCTCCAGGTCCGGGGCCTTCGGCAGCCGGTAGAAGTACAGCGGGAACCGGTCCGGCGGGAAGATCTCGCAGAAGGTGATCGGCGTGGGCAGGCCCGCGACCTCGGTCGCCCACCGGTCGTCCACCCCGAACCCGCGCAGCTCGGAGCGCAGGTACCCGCCGAAGGGGTCCGCGCCGGTACGGGTGATCACCGCCACCCGCCGTCCCAGCCGGGCGGCCGCGACGGCCACGTTGGCCGGGGAGCCGCCCAGGAACTTCCCGAAGGTCTCCGCCTCGGCCAGTGGTACGCCGGTCGTCAACGGGTAGAGATCCACCCCGATCCGGCCCATCGTGATCAGGTCGAACGCGAACGGATCGCCGGTGCCGGTCACAGTCAGTCCTCCCACTCGTCTCCCTCGTCTCCCGCCTAAGGTGGCCGCTATGACGTCCTCCCCGCCCGCGTTGACCCGTATCCGCATCGGTTCGGCTCCGGACTCCTGGGGTGTCTGGTTTCCCGACGACCCCCGGCAGACCCCTTGGGAGCGTTTCCTCGACGAGGTCGCCGACGCGGGGTACGAGTGGATCGAGCTCGGCCCCTACGGCTATCTGCCCACCGATCCCGCCCGACTCGCCGAGGAAACGGCCAAGCGCGGGCTGCGGGTCTCGGCCGGAACCGTCTTCACCGGACTCCATCACGGGCCCGCCGTGTGGGAGGACACCTGGGAGCACGTGTCGCGGATCGCGGCGCTCACCCAGGCCATGGGCGCGGCCCATCTCGTCGTCATCCCCTCCTTCTGGCGGGACGACAAGACCGGGGAGGTGCTCGAGGACCGCGTCCTCACCCCGGCCCAATGGCGCGAACTGACCTCCCAGACCGAGCGGCTGGGCCGGGAGGTCCAGGACCGGTACGGGCTGCGGATCGTCGTCCACCCGCACGCCGACACCCACATCGACACCCCGGAGAACGTGGCCCGCTTCCTGGACGCGACCGATCCCGGCCTCGTCTCGCTCTGTCTGGACACCGGGCACTACGCGTACTGCGGCGGCGACAGCGTCCGGGCGATCGAGACCTTCGCCGAGCGGATCGGCTACCTCCACCTCAAGCAGGTGGACCCGCGGATCCTCGCCGAAGTCCTCGCGGAGGAACTGCCCTTCGGGCCGGCCGTGGGCCGCGGGGTGATGTGCGAACCGCCGTCGGGGGTGCCCGCGCTGGAACCCGTACTGGCGGCGGCCCAGCGGCTGGGCGTGGACCTGTTCGCGATCGTGGAGCAGGACATGTACCCCTGCCCGCCCGACCGGCCGCTGCCGATCGCCCGGCGCACCCGCTCGTACCTGCGCTCCTGCGGCGCCCGCTGACCACCCGGAGGGAACACGACATGACCAGCACGCTCGGCATCGCCGTCATCGGCACCGGGAAGATGGGCGCCGACCACGTGCGCCGGATCGGGCGGACCGTGGGCGGGGCCCGGGTGGTGGCCGTGGCCGACCCGGACGGGGACCGGGTCAAGGAGGTCGCGGGCGCCCTGGACGGCGCGAGTGCGCACACCGATCCGGCGGCCGCGATAGCGGCGCCGGGCGTTGAGGCCGTACTGATCGCCTCGCCGGGGCCCGCCCATGAGGAAGCGATCCTGCATGCCCTGGAGCGGGAGCTGCCGGTGCTCTGCGAGAAGCCGCTGACCCCGGACCCGGCGGGGGCGCTGCGCGTCATGGAGGCCGAACGGCGGCTGGGCCGGCGCCTGGTGCAGGTGGGCTTCATGCGGCGGTTCGACACGGAGTACGAGCGGCTGAAGGAGCTGCTGGACGCGGGCGGGATCGGACGCCCCCTCTTCCTGCACTGCCGGCACCGCAACGCCTCCTCGCCGTCCTTCTTCACCAGCGACATGCTGATCAGCGATTCGGTGGTGCACGAGGTGGACGCGGCGCGCTGGCTGCTGGGGCAGGAGATCACCGCGGTGAGCGTGCTCTCCCCCCGGCCCACGGCGGCCGCCCCCGAGGGGCTGCAGGATCCGCGGCTGGTGCTGCTGGAGACCTCCGGCGGGGCCGTCGTCGACGTGGAGATCTTCGTCAACTGCGGCTTCGGCTACCAGGTGCAGTGCGAGGCGGTCGGCGAGGCGGGCAGCGCCCGGATCGGCGACGGCCACGCGATGGTGGTCCAGTCGGCGGGCCGGTGGGGCGGCGAGATCGTCCAGGACTTCACGGTGCGCTTCGCCGACGCCTACGACCGGCAGTTGCGGCGCTGGGTGGCGGCGGCCGCGCGGGGCCGGGTGGCGGGTCCGGACGCGTGGGACGGCTATGCGGCGGCCGCCGTCTCGCAGGCGGGCCTCGCGGCCGCGCGCAGCGGCGTACGCACCCTCGTGGAGCTGGCGGAGCGGCCGGCCCTGTACCGCTGATCCCTGATCCCTCCCTGCCCCGCAACCGACCCCTGTGCCGCATCTGTCACAGGGGTCTCCTTCGTGTCACGCATATCCGCATAACGCGGGTTTTCCGTCACAGGCGTTCGACAGCCCCTCCCCTTCCGTCACTCCGCGTCGTTCCCCGGGCACAACCCGAGTGATCGTCAGCGTCCATGCGTCGGCTCCCCCGACGGCCTCCCGGCCGACCCTGCCGCGTGGACCAGGAGGTGTCCCGCATGAGCGACCGACCGCTGTGGTCGTACAAGGAAATCGCTGCCCACATCCGGGTCCAGCCGGACACCGTGCGCTCCTACCGCAAGCACGGCCTGCTCCCCCCGCCCGACCACGTGGAGGCCGGCAAGCCGTACTGGTACGCCGACACGGTCCGGGCCTGGGTGGCCCGCCGTCCCGGCAACCGGGGCCGCCGCGAGGACTGACACGTCCCCGCTTGCCGGGCGGGGCCACCCGGGCCCTGCCCCGCACCCCGGTCGTCCCCGACCGGCTTCGACGGCTCCGACGGCTCCCGGCTAGGCCGTCCCGGCGGGCACCTTCTCGGGCTCCGGATCCGGCCTCGTCTCCGGCTCCGGCTCCGGCTTCCGCTCTGCCACCGGCGGCAGGGACTCCCCCTCGCTCAGTCCGAACCTCTCGTGCAGTCTGCGCAGCGGGCCCGGCGCCCACCAGGTGGCCTTCCCGGTCAGCTTCATGACCGCCGGGACGAGGAGGCTGCGCACGACCATGGCGTCCATCAGGACCGCCAGCGCGATCCCGAGTCCCAGCATCTTGGTGTTGGTCACCCGCGAGGTGCCGATCGCCACCATCACCACGGCCAGGATCACGGCCGCCGCGGTGATCAGCCCGCCGGTGCGGGCCAGTCCGGTGCGCACGGCTCCCTCGTGGTCCCCGGTCCGGTCGTACTCCTCCTTTATCCGGGATATGAGGAACACCCCGTAGTCCATGGAGAGTCCGAAGGCGATGCAGAACATCAGGACCGGCAGGTTGGTCTCGATGTCGCCGGTGGAGGTGAAGGAGAGCAGTCCGGATAGGTTGCCCTCCTGGAAGACCCACACCACCGCCCCGAACATAGCCGTCAGGCTCAGGGCGTTGAGCAGGACCGCCTGGAGCGGTATGAGCAGGCTTCCGGTGAGCAGGAACACCAGCAGCAGCGTGGCGAGCACCACCACGGCCAGCGACACGGGCAGCTTCTCGCCGATCGCCTTCTGTGCGTCGACGAGCACCGCCGCCTCTCCGGTCACGGAGGTCCGGAAGTCCGCCTCCACCGTGCGCACCTCGCCGACCAGGTCCTGCGCCTGCTGCCCCACCGCCTCGCCCTCGGTGGTGACCGAGAAGTAGGCGTACCGCGACGGGTCCGCGGAGCTCACCGGCCCGTCGACCCGGACCACCCCGGGCAGGTGGGCCAGGCGTTCCCGGTAGGCGGCGAGCTCGGCGGGGCCGGCCGCGTCCTCGGCGAGGACGGTGAGCGTTCCGCCGGGGCTGCCCGGGAAGGCGTCCCGTATCTGCTGCTGGACCACATGCGACTCCGCGGTCTTCGGCAGCTGCCGGTCGTCCACGGTGCCGAACTTCACGCCGAGGAAGGGCAGTCCGAGGAGCAGCAGTCCCGCCGTCGTGGCCACGGCGAAGACGGGCGCCCGGCGCATCACCAGAAGAGCCACTCGCGCCCAGCCCCGCCCCGGTTCGGCCGAGGCCCCGGCCGGCCGCCCGCGCCGCCACAGGCGCCGCAGGTCCAGGGAGTTGACCCGCTCGCCGAGCAGCACCAGGGCCGCCGGAAGCAGGATCAGCGCGGCCCCCGCGGCGAGCAGGACCACCGCCACCCCGGCGTAGGCGAAGGAACGCAGGAAGTACATCGGGAAGAACAGCATCGCCGAGAGCGAGACGGCGACGGTCAGCGCCGAGAACAGCACCGTGCGGCCGGCGGTGCGCAGGGTGGCCCCGACGGCGGCCACCGGGTCCCGTCCGGCGGCGAGTTCCTCGCGGAACCGGCGGACGATGAACAGGGCGTAGTCGATGGCGAGCCCGAGTCCGAGCGCGGTGGTGAGGTTCTGGGCGAAGACGGAGACGTCGGTGAACTCGGTGAGGCCGCGCAGCACCGCGTTGGTGCCGAGGATGGCCACGATGCCGACGCCGAGGGGCAGCAGGGCGGCGACGGCGCTGCCGAAGACGAGGATGAGCAGGACGAGGGTGACCGGCAGGGCGATCATCTCGGCGCGCAGCAGGTCTTCCTGGATGGTGGCGGTCACCTCGCGCTGGACTGCGGCCGGCCCGCCGAAGGAGATCCGCACCGGGCCGTGCTCACCCCGGTAGTGCGGGACGATCCGGTCCAGCACCGCGGTGGTGGTCTTCTCGTCGCCCAGGATCCTGGCGGCTATGAGGGCCTGCCGGCCGTCCTCGGAGCGCAGGGCGGGCAGCTGCGTGCGCCAGTACGAGCCGACGCCGACGACTCCCTTCTCGGCGGCGAGCTGCGCCGTCAGCCGCTCCGCCTCGGCCGCGACGGCGGGATCGTCCACGCCGGCGGTTTCCGGGCCGGCATCGACGAGCAGCAGCAGATTGGGCTGGGAGGCCGGGAACTCGCGCTCCAGGGCCTTGGCGGCGTAGGTGGACTGGGCACCCGGGTCCTCCCAGCCGCCGCTGCCCATCCGTTCGGCGGCGCCGCCGCCCGCGAACACGGCCAGGGCCGTGACCAGCAGGGCGAGCAGCAGCGAGAGCCGCGGCCGGGCCGTGACGAACCGGGTCCACCTGCCGCTCTCCCCTGGCGACGGCGGATTCTTGACTTCGGACATGGCTCGGTGTCCCCTTCACCGTGATTGCCAGGCCAAATAGACTGGCAAACACGAGCAGTCGCTCGCGTTTCTCCAGAATGCGAGCGACCTCTCGCGTTTGTCAATCGCCCACGGGAAGCAAGGGATTGGAATGCCGGGGACACCGAAGGGCAAAACAACCGAAAACGGTGAAACTGCTGCACCGCGCCGCCGTCAGGCACGCGGCGAGCGCCGGGTCTCCCAGCTCCTGGCCGCCGCCGCCGGGGTGTTCTGCCGCACCGGCTACGCCGCGGCCAGCACCAACGCCATCGCCCGCGAGGCCGGCGTCTCGCCGGGCACCCTCTACCAGTTCTTCCCGAACAAGGAGGCCATCGCGGTCGAGCTCGGCGGGCAGCTGCTCCAGCAGGCCCACGAGATGCACGGACAGGCCTTCCTGCCCGAGAACCTCCAGCGGCCCCTGCCCGAGCTGCTGGACGCCGTCCTGGACCCGGTCATCGCCTTCAACTGCGAGAACCCGGCCTTCTGGGCGCTCATGCACGGCTCCGGCATCCCGGGCGCCATCGACCAGGAGCACTGGAAGCTGCACACCAGCCTGCTCACCCGGATCGAGGGCGTGCTGCACACCTTCTGCCCGGAGTCCGGACCCGCCGAGCTCACCCACACCTCGAACATGATCCTGGGCATCTTCAAGTCCTCGCTGGACCTGATCCTCGCCCACGAGGGCGCCGAGCGGGAGGCGTACATCGCGGAGCTGAAGACCGTCCTGCTGCGCTACCTCGACCCGATGATCACCACGCCCCACCCCGGCTGAACCGCCGCACAGGCCGCCGGCGTCCCGCAGCACGGGCGAGAACGCGCCCGCCCGGGCGAGAGCACGCCGGTCCGGGCGAGAGCACGCCGGTCCGGACCGACCGCGAGGCTTCCCGGGTGATCCGCATCCGCCGTTCGCGCAGTTTTCAGCCAGAGTGGCCAGTTTTGTGCGTCTGAACGAAAGACTGGACCCCGAGGCTCGCTTTCATACCCCCCAGGGGTATAGTCTCGAAGAGTCGGGAGGACGGTGGAGTCGTCGGCCACCCCTCCCGGTGACCGGACACGCCCCTGAAGAGGAGAACGACATGACCGCCGAGACGGACACCCAGACCACCACCGTCTACCGGGTGACCGGCATGACCTGCGGCCACTGCGAGGGCGCGGTGACCAACGAGATCTCCGCCCTGGCGGGCGTCAGCACGGTCAAGGCCGTCGCCGCGACCGGCGAGGTCACCGTGGTCTCCGCCGCCCCGCTCGCGGACGAGGACGTCCGCGCCGCCGTGGACGAGGCGGGCTACGAGTTCGCCGGCCGGGTCTGAGCGCACCCGCTCCCTCGGCAGCACCCGCGGCGGCCCGCACCACCCCAGCACCCGCGGTACCCCGCCGGGCCGTGCCGGCCAGCTCATACTGGACCCGTACGGCCCGGCCATCCCCCTGGAGCCGGAACATGAGCAGCACAGTGCACGACGGACCGATAACGGCGGTCGAACTCTCGATCGGCGGGATGACCTGCGCCTCCTGCGCGGCCCGCATCGAGAAGAAGCTCAACCGGATGGACGGCGTCGAGGCCACGGTGAACTACGCCACCGAGAAGGCCCACGTCTCCTACACCGGTGCCGTGCAGGTCTCGGACCTCATCGCGACCGTCGTCAAGACCGGCTACACCGCCGAGGAGCCCCCGCCGCCCGCCCCGGCCCCCACCGAGGACGCGGCCGCCCCGGCCGGGACGCGGGCCGAGGCCCCCGACGCGGCGCTGGCCGCGCTGCGCCAGCGGCTGCTCGTCTCCGCCGCGCTCGCCCTGCCCGTCGTCCTGCTCGCGATGGTTCCCGCCCTCCAGTTCGACAACTGGCAGTGGCTCTCCCTGACCCTCGCCGCCCCCGTCGTCGTCTGGGGCGGCCTCCCCTTCCACAAGGCCGCCTGGACCAACGCCCGGCACGGCGCCGCCACCATGGACACCCTGGTCTCCGTCGGCACGCTGGCCGCCTTCACCTGGTCGCTGTGGGCGCTGTTCTTCGGCCACGCGGGCATGCCCGGCATGCGGCACGGCTTCGACCTCTTCACAGTGCAAGGGGGCAGCGTCGCGCGGACGGACGGGTCCTCCGCCATCTACCTGGAAGTCGCGGCGGGCGTCGTCACCTTCATCCTGCTCGGCCGCTACCTGGAGGCCCGCTCCAAGCGGAAGGCCGGCGCGGCCCTCAAGGCCCTGCTGGAGCTCGGCGCCAAGGACGTCACCGTCCTGCGCGCGGGCCGGGAGGTCCGTGTCCCGGTGGGCTCGCTCGCGGTCGGCGACCGGTTCGTCGTCCGCCCCGGCGAGAAGATCGCCACCGACGGCACGGTCGTCGAGGGCAGTTCCGCCGTGGACGCCTCCATGCTGACCGGCGAGTCCGTCCCCGTGGAGGTGTCCGTCGGCGACTCCGTCACCGGAGCCACCGTCAACGCCTCCGGCCGGCTGGTCGTCGAGGCCACCCGCGTCGGCGCCGACACCCAACTGGCCCGGATGGCCCGGCTGGTCGAGGAGGCCCAGACCGGCAAGGCCGAGGTGCAGCGCCTCGCCGACCGGATCTCCGGGGTCTTCGTGCCCGTCGTACTGCTCCTCGCGCTCGGCACCTGGGTCAGCTGGCTGCTGATCACCGACGACCCCACCGCCGCCTTCACCGCCGCCGTGGCCGTCCTGATCATCGCCTGCCCGTGCGCCCTGGGCCTGGCCACCCCGACCGCGCTGATGGTCGGCACCGGGCGGGGCGCGCAGCTCGGCATCCTGATCAAGGGACCCGAGGTGCTGGAGTCCACCCGCCGCGTGGACACCGTGGTCCTGGACAAGACCGGCACCGTCACCACGGGGCGGATGACCCTCACCGGCGTCCACCCCGCCGAGGGCGTCGACGAGCGCGAACTCCTGCGCCTGGCCGGGTCCCTGGAGCACGCCTCGGAGCACCCGATCGCCCGGGCCGTCGCCACCGCGGCGGCCGAGAGGGCCGGCGCCCTGCCGGTCCCGGAGGGCTTCGAGAACCTCGCCGGCCTCGGCGTCCAGGGCGTCGTCGACGGACACGCCGTGCTGGTGGGCCGCGAGCAGCTGCTCGCCGACTGGTCGATCACCCTGCCGGCCGGGCTCGCCGCGGCCAGGGCGGCCGCCGAGGCCGAGGGCGGCACCGCCGTCCTGGTGGCCTGGGACGGGGCGGCGCGCGGGGTGCTGACCGTGGCCGACGCGGTCAAGGAGACGAGTGCCGAGGCGGTCGCCCGGCTGCGGGCGCTGGGCCTCACCCCGGTGCTGCTGACCGGCGACAACAAGGCCGTCGCCGAGACGGTGGCCCGCGAGGTGGGCATCGACGAGGTGATCGCCGAGGTGCTTCCGCAGGACAAGGTGGACGTCGTACGCCGCCTGCAGGCGCAGGGACGTACGGTCGCCATGGTCGGCGACGGGGTCAACGACGCGGCCGCGCTGGCCCAGGCGGACCTGGGGCTGGCCATGGGCACCGGCACCGACGCGGCCATCGAGGCCGGGGACCTGACCCTGGTACGGGGCGACCTGCGGGTGGCGGCGGATGCGATCCGGCTCTCGCGCCGGACCCTGGCCACCATCAAGGGCAACCTGTTCTGGGCCTTCGGATACAACGTGGCGGCCCTGCCGCTGGCCGCCGCCGGCCTGCTCAACCCGATGATCGCGGGGGCCGCGATGGCCTTCTCCTCGGTCTTCGTGGTGACCAACAGCCTCCGGTTGCGCTCCTTCCGCTAGTGGATCTCCTCCCCACCACGTACACAGTTCCTTCACGGGAGACGCAGATCACAGTGACCGCAACGTAACCATCCGGGGTCGTCACGGGTCTAATGGGGCGATGCAAAGAACGTCTTGGGGGACGTTCGACGGAAGCCCTGGGGGACTTCCGTGGCATCAGCCGGCCGGGACGCGTGCCCGCGGGAGGCTTTGAGCGGCCCTCCCGAACCGAACGGGTCCCGGCACACTGACGCCCCGACTCGGGTCCCGTGGGGGGAATCCGTTTCGGGGAAAAGGAAAGCGCCCCGACCGCCGACCCGTGGGGGGATCGACGGCGGGGCGCTTTTCGCATGCCTGGGGGTTACCTGCGGTGCTGCCCGCGCGGCCGCACGCCGCGCGGTGGAGAGCCTCGGGTCAGTGGGCCTCGGTCAGCGAACCTCGGTTCAGCGGGATTCCACGGGCACGAAGTCGCGCAGGACCTCGCCCGTGTAGATCTGGCGCGGGCGGCCGATGCGGGAACCCGGCTCCTTGATCATCTCGTGCCACTGGGCGATCCAGCCGGGGAGCCGGCCGATCGCGAAGAGCACGGTGAACATCTCGGTCGGGAAGCCCATGGCCCGGTAGATCAGACCGGTGTAGAAGTCCACGTTCGGGTAGAGGTTGCGCGAGACGAAGTACTCGTCGGCCAGCGCGTGCTCTTCCAGCTTGAGCGCGATGTCCAGCAGCTCGTCGCTCTTGCCGAGCGCCGAGAGGACGTCGTGCGCCGCCGCCTTGATGATCTTCGCCCGGGGGTCGAAGCTCTTGTAGACGCGGTGCCCGAAGCCCATCAGGCGGACGCCGTCTTCCTTGTTCTTCACCTTGCGGATGAAGGCGTCGACGTCGCCGCCGTCGTTCTTGATGCCTTCCAGCATCTCCAGAACGGACTGGTTGGCGCCACCGTGCAGCGGGCCCCACAGGGCCGAGATGCCGGCGGAGATCGAGGCGAACATGTTCGCCTGCGAGGAGCCGACCAGACGCACGGTGGAGGTGGAGCAGTTCTGCTCGTGGTCCGCGTGCAGGATCAGCAGCTTGTCGAGCGCCGAGACCACGACCGGGTCCAGGTCGTACTCCTGGGCCGGCACGGAGAAGGTCATGCGCAGGAAGTTCTCGACGTAGCCGAGGTCGTTGCGCGGGTAGACCACCGGGTGGCCGACCGACTTCTTGTACGCGTAGGCCGCGATCGTCGGGAGCTTGGCCAGCAGCCGGATCGTCGAGAGGTGGCGCTGCTTCTCGTCGAACGGGTTGTGGCTGTCCTGGTAGAACGTCGACAGCGCGCTGACCACGGAGGACAGCATCGCCATCGGGTGCGCGTCACGCGGGAAGCCGTCGTAGAAGCGCTTCACGTCCTCGTGCAGCAGCGTGTGCTGGGTGATCTCGTTGCGGAACGACGCGAGCTGGTCGACGGTCGGCAGCTCACCGTTGATCAGCAGGTACGCGACCTCGATGAAGGTCGAACGCTCGGCCAGCTGCTCGATCGGGTAACCGCGGTAACGCAGGATGCCCTGCTCACCGTCGAGGTAGGTGATCGCGGACTTGTAGGCCGCGGTGTTGCCGTAGCCACTGTCCAAGGTGACGAGCCCGGTCTGGGCCCGCAGCTTCGAGATGTCGAAGCCCTGGTCACCGACGGTGCTCTCGACCACCGGGTAGGTGTATTCACCGTCCGCGTACCGGAGTACTACAGAGTTGTCGCTCACGTCATCCCTCACCGACGTAGTGCCTCTTCTTCGAGGTGCCCTGACTGCCTCTACCTTCCCCCATTTGGCGCAGGAGAGTGCACTCGGGGTCGGCCTTTGGTGCTTTCGACGGCACTGAGTGCCGTCAAGCTGCTCATCCTGCCCCCTCCGCACCGGTGGTGGAACCCCAAATGATCGATCATTTAGGTGATGTTTCCCACCGGTATCCGGCCGGACAGCCTGGGCGCGACCGCCGTGTACCTCCTGCCTGCGGAAACGGTACGCACCGCCTGCCCGAGCGCCTTGCGGGACCCGACGAGGACGACCAGTTTCTTCGCTCTGGTCACCGCCGTGTAGAGCAAGTTGCGCTGGAGCATCATCCAAGCTCCGGTGGTGACCGGGATCACCACCGCGGGATATTCACTCCCTTGGGAACGGTGGATGGTGACGGCGTACGCGTGGGCCAGCTCGTCGAGTTCCGCGAACTCGTACCCGATCTCCTCGTCCTCCTCCGTACGCACCGTCAGGCGCTGTTCGTCCAGGTCGAGCCCGGTGACCACGCCGACCGTGCCGTTGAAGACGCCGTTCGCCCCCTTCTCGTAGTTGTTCCGGACCTGGGTCACCTTGTCGCCCACCCGGAAGACCCGGCCGCCGAACCGCTTCTCCGGCAGGTCGGGCCGGGCCGGTGTCATCACCTGCTGCAGCAGCCCGTTGAGGTTTCCGGCGCCCGCCGGGCCCCGGTGCATGGGCGCGAGCACCTGGACGTCCCGCCGCGGGTCGAGCCCGAATCTGGCCGGGATCCTGCGCGCCGCCACGTCCACGGCGAGCACCCCGGCCGCCTCGGTGTCCTCCTCCGGGAAGAGGAAGAAGTCGGGCAGCCCGTCCGTGATCGGCGGCACCCCGGTGTTGATCCGGTGGGCGTTGGTGACCACGCCGGACTGCTGAGCCTGCCGGAAGATCCGGGTGAGCCGGACCGCGGGCACCGGACCGCCCTCGGCCAGCAGGTCCCGCAGCACCTCCCCGGCCCCGACCGAGGGCAGCTGGTCCACATCGCCGACCAGCAGCAGGTGCGCCCCCGGCGCCACGGCCTTGACCAGCTTGTTGGCCAGCAGCAGGTCCAGCATCGAGGCCTCGTCGACCACGACCAGGTCCGCGTCCAGCGGCCGGTCCCGGTCGTACGCCGCGTCCCCGCCCGGCTTGAGCTCCAGCAGCCGGTGCACCGTGGAGGCCTCGGCCCCGGTCAGCTCGGACAGCCGCTTCGCCGCCCGGCCGGTGGGCGCGGCCAGCACCACCTTGGCCTTCTTGGCCCGGGCCAGCTCGACGATCGAGCGCACGGTGAACGACTTTCCGCAGCCCGGCCCGCCGGTGAGGACGGCGACCCGGCGGGTCAGCGCCAGCTTGACCGCGTCCCGCTGCTCGGGGGCGAGCGTGGCCCCCGTCCGCCCGGCGAGCCAGCCAAGGGCCTTCTCCCAGTCCACGTCCCGGAACGCCGGCATCCGGTCGTCCTCGGCGTTCAGGAGCCGGCGCACCTGCCCCACCAGCGACAGCTCGGCGCGGTGGAAGGGCACCAGGTACACGGCGGTCAGCGGGTCCGGCCCGCCCTGCGGATCGGGTACGGGCTCCCGTACGACGCCCTCCGGATCGGCGGCGAGCTCGGCCAGGCAGTCGATCACCAGCCCGGTGTCCACCTGGAGCAGCTTGACCCCGTCGGCGATGAGCCGCTCCTCGGGCAGGAAGCAGTGCCCCTGGTCGGTGGACTGGGACAGGGCGTACTGCAGGCCGGCCTTCACCCGCTCGGGGCTGTCGTGCGGGATGCCGACGGCCTGGGCGATCCGGTCGGCGGTGAGGAAGCCGATGCCCCAGACGTCGGCGGCGAGCCGGTAGGGCTGGTTCTTCACCACCGAGATGGAGGCGTCGCCGTACTTCTTGTAGATGCGGATCGCGATGGAGGTGGAGACGCCGACGCCCTGGAGGAAGACCATGACCTCCTTGATGGCCTTCTGTTCCTCCCAGGCGGCGCCGATCAGCTTCGTCCGCTTGGGACCGAGCCCGGGCACCTCGATCAGCCGCTTCGGTTCGGCTTCGATGACGTCGAGGGTGTCGGTGCCGAAGTGCTCCACGATCCGGTCGGCGATCTTCGGGCCGATGCCCTTGATCAGGCCGGAGCCGAGGTAGCGGCGGATGCCCTGGATGGTCGCGGGGAGCACGGTTTTGTAGTTCTCCACGGCGAACTGCTTGCCGTACTGCGGGTGGGAGCCCCAGCGGCCCTCCATGCGCAGCGATTCGCCGGGCTGCGCGCCCAGCAGCGAGCCGACCACGGTGAGCAGGTCACCGCTGCCCCGGCCGGTGTCGACGCGGGCGACCGTGTACCCGCTCTCCTCGTTGGCATAGGTGATGCGCTCGAGCACCCCCTCGACCACCGCCAGTTGCACCGCACCGTTCGCCGCCATGACCCGAAGCTACCGGGTGCCGCCGACAGCGCGTCAGACCTGTGGACAGCGCGAAGGGGGTCCCGCCTCGCGGCCGGACCCCCTCACGGTTACCCCTCCCGTGTCGGACTTCCCGATCCCCCCAGATCCCTCCCCGGAAGTGCCGACGCACCATACGACCCGCGATACCCCCGCAGGGTTGCATCCGGAACCACAGTTTTGCTTTTCCGTTACCCTGCGCCTACTCAAAGTGCCGCCGAATCACCGCAGAAGTGGCGTTTCCGGCATGAGCGAATCCTCGTTCCAGGAGGACGTGCCCGTTCGGGGGCCCGCGGCAGTCCGGGCGGCCTAGAGTTGGCCCCATGGCTGAGAGTGTGCGGCTGCGGGACCCGGAACCGGGTGAGCTGGGGTGGATCGTGCAGCGCCACGGCGCGCTGTACGCCGCCGAGTACGGCTGGAACAGCGACTTCGAGGGCCTGGTCGCCCGGATCGTCGCGGACTTCGCCCAGGACCACGACCCCTACCTGGAACGAGTGTGGATCGCGGAGCTGGACGGCCGTCCGGTCGGCTCGGTGATGTGCGTGCGCGAGGACGGCGCACCCGGCACCGCCCGGCTCCGCCTGCTCCTGGTCGACCAGGAGGGCCGCGGCCGCGGCATCGGCACCCTGCTGGTCGACACCGTCGTCGCCTTCGCCCGCTCGGTCGGCTACCGCGAGCTGGTGCTGTGGACCAACGACGTGCTCACCAACGCCCGCGAGATCTACCTGAAGGCCGGGTTCACCCTGATCACGGAGCGGCCGCACCGCTCGTACGGAGTGAGCCTGACGGGACAGGACTGGCGACTGCCCCTGCAGGAGGGCTCCCCGCACTGACGCCCGAACCGACCCCCGTACGGTTCGAAGCGCGCGCGGGGGCCAGCGAGGTGAGCGCCACCCCGCCGACCAGGAGCACGGCCGCCAGCCAGCGCAGCCCCGAGACGGACTCCCCCAGCACCAGGGCCGCCGAGGACATCCCGAACACCGGGACCAGCAGCGAGAACGGCGCCACCGACGAGGCCGGGTACCGGCGCAGCAGATAGCCCCAGGCCCCGAATCCGAACACGGTGGACACCCACGCCACGTACCCGATGACGCCCACCCCGGACCAGTCCAGCCCCCGCAGGGCGGCCAGGTCCCGTTCGGGCCCCTCGAACACCAGCGACAGCGCGAACAGCGGCAGTACCGGCACCGTGCACACCCACACCATGAAGTTCAGGGCGTCGGGCGGCGAGGCCTTGCGGGTCAGCACGTTGGACACGCCCCAGCAGGCGGCGGCCGCGACGACCAGCGTGAAGCCGAGCACCGGCCCGCCGGCACCCCCGTCCACGGCGGCCACCGCGATCCCGGCGAGCGCGACGCCCATCCCGAACACCCGCACGCGGCCGGGCCGTTCGCGCAGGACCACCGCCGCCAGCACGGCGGTGAAGACGGCCTGGACCTGCAGCACCAGCGAGGACAGCCCGGCGGGCATCCCGGCCGCCATGCCGGTGAAGAGCAGCCCGAACTTCGCGATGCCGAGGGCCAGCCCGACCCCGACGATCCACTTCCAGGCGACCTTCGGCGGCCCGACGAAGAACACGGCGGGCAGAGCGGCGACCAGGAACCGCAGGGCGGACAGCAGCAGCGGCGGAAAATGACCGAGCCCGATCTCGATGACGACGAAATTGACCCCCCAGACGGCGGCGACGAGCACGGCAAGAGCGGTGTGTACGGGACGCATGTCCCCACCATCGCCGCCCTGACCATGTAGCACCAGCGCGAGTATCTTCCGTACTCGATGAAGCATTGCTTACGATAAGAGCATGCTCGATCTCGCCCGGCTGCGCGCCCTGCACGCCGTCTCCGTCCACGGCTCGGTCGCGGGCGCGGCAGCCGCCCTCGGATACACCCCCTCCGCGGTCTCGCAGCAGATCTCCAAGCTGGAGCGGGAGACCCGCACCACCCTGCTGGAGCGGCGCGGGCGCGGGGTCGCGCTCACCGAGGAGGCCCGCCATCTGGCCGACACCGCCCAGCAGTTGCTGGCGATCGTGGAACGCGCCGAGACCACCCTGGAGGAGCGGCGCGGGCAGCCGAGCGGGCTGCTGACGGTGGCCGCCTTCGCCTCGGCGGCGCGCGGGCTGATGCCGGGCGTGCTGGCCGATCTGGCCCGCCGCCACCCCGCCCTCGAGGTGCGCCTCACGGAGGTGGACCCGCACCTGTCCGTGGACCTGGTGGCACGAGGCGTCACCGATCTGGCGGTGGCCCACGACTGGGACATCGCCCCGCTGCCCGCTCCCGAGGGCATCGAACAGGCGGTGATCGGCGACGACCTCTGCGACCTGGTCGTCCCGGCCGGCCACCCCTTCACCACGCGCCGGACCATCCGGCGCAGCGACCTCGGCGGCGAGCGCTGGGTCTGCCAGCCGCCCGGCCGCGTCTGCCACGACTGGCTGGTACGGACCCTGCGCACGGCCGGCTTCGAGCCCGACATCGCGCACGTGGCCGAGGAGAACCACACCATCGTCGCCCTGGTCGCCGCCGGTCTCGGGGTCGCCGTCGTACCCCGCCTCGGCACCGGACAGCTGCCGCCGGGCGCGGTCGCGGTCCCCCTGGAACCGGGCCCCGTACGGCGCCTGTACGCCCTGTGGCGCACCGGCGCCGCCCGCCGCCCCGCCATCACCGAGGCCGTGAAGACCCTCCAGTCCCACTGGCCGGCGTAAACGCAGCCGGGGCAGGGTGTGTGCCGGGGCGCTCCCCGCGGGGCGCCGAACGCAACGGGGCCCGGCCCTCCGACCCCCCGCCAGGTTCGGCGCCCGAGGAGACGCCCCGGCGCGCGCCCGGCCCCACCCCTCCCACGGCCCCCGCGCGCGGGCAGCGACACCGGCGGCAACGGCGGCAACCGGTCGTACTTGCCCAACACGCCCCCACACAGCCGACCCGCCCGGAGGGCAACCGGTAGGGTCCGCCCCGTGCCGCCCCACGCCTCCCGCCGGACCCTGCTCACCGCAGCCGCCATGGTCGCCGTCACCGCCGCGGGGGCCGCCTCCGCCGCGCTCGGCACGCCCAGCACCCCCGACGATTCGCGGTCCCCCGAGGGCCCGCCGGGCCGTCGGCCCGACCGCGCCCGCCTGGCCCGCTTCATGGACCGGATGAGCCTCGAGGAGAAGGTCGGGCAGCTCTTCGTCTCCCGGGCGTACGGCCATTCGGCGACCGACCCCGACCCGGCCGACGCCGAGCAGAACCAGACGCTGTTCGGGGTGCGCACCGCCGCCGAGCTGGTCGCCCGCTACCACCTCGGCGGGATCGTCTACTTCTCCTGGGCCCACAACACCCGCACCCCGCACCAGATCGCCGCGCTCTCGGTCGCCCTCCAGCAGGCCGCGCTCACCTCCGGCGCCCGGATCCCGCTGCTGCTCTCCACCGACCAGGAGCACGGCGCGGTCGCCCGGATCGGCGCCCCCGCGACACTGCTCCCGGGGGCGATGGCGCTGGGTGCGGGCGGCTCCACCGCCGACGCCCTGCGGGCCGCGCGCGTCGCGGGCGCCGAGCTGGCGGCCCTGGGCATCCGGCAGGACTACGCGCCGGTGGCCGACGTCAACGTCAACCCGGCCAATCCGGTGATCGGCGTACGGTCCTTCGGCTCCGACCCGCACGCCGTCGCGGCCCTGGTGGCCGCCCAGGTGCGCGGTTACCAGGGCGCCGGAGTGGCCGCCACCGCGAAGCACTTCCCGGGCCACGGGGACACCGAGACCGACAGCCACGTCGGCCTGCCGGTGATGCGGCACACCCGCGCCGTCTGGGAGGAGCTGGACGAGCCGCCGTTCCGGGCCGCGGTGAAGGCGGGCGTGGACGCGGTCATGACGGCGCACATCGTCTTCCCCGCGCTCGACCCGTCGGGGGACCCGGCGACCCTCTCCCGGCCGATCGTCACGGGCATCCTGCGCGAACGCCTCGGCTTCCAGGGGGTGGTGGTCACCGACGCCCTCGACATGGCCGGGGTCCGGCAGAAGTACGGGGACGACCGGGTGCCCGTACTGGCCCTGCTGGCGGGCTGCGACCAGTTGCTGAACCCGCCGGACCTGGGGCTCGCGTACCGCAGCGTGCTGGCGGCCGTCGAGGCGGGCGAGCTGACGGAGGCCCGGATCGACGAGTCGGTGCTGCGGATCCTGGAACTGAAGTCCCGCCGGGGTCTGTTCGACGAGGCCTACACGACCACCGAGGCGGTGGACGCCACCGTCGGCATCCGCAGGCACCGGGACGCCGCCGACGAGATCGCGGCGGGCACGACGACCCTGCTGGCCAATCCCCGCGGGCTGGTGCCGATCGATGCGACGTCCGGGCCCCGGCTGCTGGTGACGGGAACGGACCCGGCCTCGCCCACGGGCACCACGGGTCCCCCCACGGCCGTGCTGGCGCGGGAGCTGACCGCCCTGGGCTGCCGGGCCACGGCGGTACCGCCCGCCCGTGCGGTGGCCGCGGCGGCCGGTCACGCGGCCGTGCTGGTGTGCACGTACAACGTCCCGGAAGAGGACAATCCACAACGCCGGCTGGTGACGGACCTGATCGCGTCCGGCGTCCCGGTGATCCTGCTGGCGGTCCGCAATCCGTACGACCCGGCCCGGCTGCCGGCCTGCGCGGCGGAGCTGGCGACGTATTCCTGGACGGACGTGGAGATGCGGGCGGCGGCCCGGGTGCTCACCGGGGCGGTCCGGCCCGCCGGCCGCCTCCCCGTCCCGGTGCCGGGCCGCTACCCGCTGGGCCACGGGCTGACGCGCTAGTTCCGGGCGTCAGCCCGCGTCCCACGGCCCGGGACGCCGGGTCCCGGGCCGGTCACGGCCGCAGCTGCGGCTCGCGCTCCAGGTCCTGCCGGTCGAGCTGTGCGTCGGCGGCCGCCAGCGGCGCCGCCTTCGACTCGTCGGCGATCGTGGCGGCCGGAGCCGCCCCGGCCCACTGCAGGATCTTCGCGGTCGCGAGGGTCTTCTCGCCGTCCTGCAGCTTCGCGACGTTGGCCCCGTGGTTGGCGCCCGGCGCGATCATCACGTAGCTGTCGCGCACCCCGTACCCGAGGTGGAACGGCTCGGCGCCCCACGGGTCGTTCTGGCCGTACACGAAGAGCATCTGGTCGGCGTTGTTGCGCACCCACTTGTCCACGTCAGCCATGGCCCCCTGCTGGAAGGTCATGGGGATGTCCCGGGGCACGAAGTTGCGCGGCGGCTGGTAGCCGTAGCGGCTCAGGTTGCCCAGGTGCGGCTGCTTGATGTCCGGGGAGCCGAGCTGCGTACCCGCCTGGTAGTAGTACGGCGTGTACGTCTCCAGGCCCTGGTCGGCGTAGGCCGAGAAGCCGGAGATCGCGTCGATCGTGTCCCAGATCTCCTGGTCGGTTGCGGTGGCGGCCGTCGGGATGGAGGCGCAGTCGGCGAGCAGGCTGTACTGCCAGAAGGCCCACACGTAGTCGAGGACGACGGCCTCGTAGGCCTTGTCGAGGTTGCCGACGGTGGTGAAGGTCCAGCCGTTCTCGGCCGCGGCCACGGCGTACTTGGCCTCCAGCGGCTCGCGGCGCACGAGCGCCTCGCGCTGCACCGCGTTCAGCTTGTCGCGGCACTCCTTGGTGCCGACCTTGGCGAAG
Source organism: Streptomyces sp. NBC_00207 (assembly GCF_045160965.1). Classification (NCBI taxonomy): domain Bacteria; kingdom Bacillati; phylum Actinomycetota; class Actinomycetes; order Kitasatosporales; family Streptomycetaceae; genus Streptomyces; species Streptomyces sp. NBC_00207. The sequence goes on from NZ_CP130715.1 coordinate 3,736,122, forward strand.
AACCGGTCGTAGGCCGAGTCCTCCTTGTTGACGACGTCGTTCGGCGCGACGTACGCGACGACGCCGTCCATGTCGCGGGGGTAGAAGCGCTCGTAGTAGGTCGCGGTCATACCGCCCTTGCTGCCGCCGGTGGCCAGCCAGTTCTTCTTGTAGATCTTCTTCAGGGCGGTGAAGAGGCGGTGCTGGTCGCTGGCGGCCTGCCAGATGTCCAGGTTCGCCCAGTTGGCCGGGTCGGGCCGGGAGGGCGTGAAGAATCGATACTCCAGGGACACCTGGTTGCCGTCGACGATGGTCGTCGGCTCACTGCGGCGCGGGCTGGTGCTGACGTTGTAGCCGGAGGTGTAGAACACCGACGGCCGCGAGACGTCCTTGTGCAGAAGGGTCAGGCGCTGCTTGAAGGTGCCCTTCCACGGCTGCCGGTGGTCCACCGGCTGCTCGTAGTTCAGTACGAAGAAGCGGTAGCCGGGGTACGGCTTCTCCTCGATCAGGCTCATCCCGGGAATGCCGAGGATCTGGTCCTTGATGTCCGTGGCGGCCGACGGCTGCGCGGCTGTGGCCGCTTGCGCCGTGGAGCCGGCCGCGCCCATGGTGCCGATGAGCACCACGAGCGACAGCAGCCATCCGAGCGTCTTGCGCATTCACCCTCCCCTTGAGTTCACTTCGGTCGCCGTGAACCTAGCCGGGGCAACGCACCGCTGAACAGACCTAGTTGGGCCGCGACCTCAGCACAGGATCCAGCCGGAGGTGGCCGATCCGGCACCCACGCTGCCCCTTACATACACGCAGCGGGTGATCGCGCCGACGGTGACGGGCCCGGCGTGACGGGTGAACCGCCCGGCTTCCCGGACGGGGGCCCCGCCGCGCGGCTGGATGCTCACCGCCATCTGCCGCCGCTCACCGGGAACGCGGGCCACGGTCACCGCGCAGGCCTGGTTGCGGCTCTTGTAGACGCGCAGCTCGCCCGTGTCGAAGGACACCGTCCTCGTCAGCCGCCCCCCGCAGCCGTCGGCCGCCGCCTGCGCGGGCGGCGCCGTGAACAGTCCGCCGACGCAGAGCCACAGCACCGTCGCGAAGATCCCCAGGGACGCGGCCCTGCGGGCCCGTCTCCTCCACCCCTGCAACAACCTGTCCCCCGATCGGTCGTACGCACGGCACACGTACGCACGTACGACGCCCGAGCCCCATGGAAGGTTGCAGCAGGCAAGGACCCGGCCGGTCACACCGCAGTGCGGCGCGACGGGCCGCGCGGGCCGCTCATCCCTCGTACGAGTGCATCCGCAACTTCCCAGCGGGAGATGAGGAGTTCGCGATCGAGCGGGAGATTACGCTGGGTGATCACCGCCCCGCCCGCCGTAGCCGTGAAAGGCACCGCCATGACCAACGACCTGCTCGACCGCAAGCTGGAGCGCGCCTTCACGCATCTGGACGCCGACGGGAGCGGGGTGATCGACGCCGACGACATCTTCGCGCTCGGATCCCGGCTGCTGTCGGCCCTCGGCGAGCCGGACACGTCGCCCAAGGCCGATCTGGTGATGGTCGGTCTGGCCGACTTCTGGCAGGACCTGTTCACGGAGCTGGACATGGACCGGGACGGCAAGGTCACGCCCGAGGAGTACAAGCTGGGCATGACGCGGCTGTACGCGCAGGGCGGGCCCGCGTACGACCGCTCGTTCCGGCCGATGATGCGGGCGATCCTCACGATCGTCGACGCCGACGGCGACGGGCGCATCAGCCCGCAGGAGTTCCACAAGGCGCAGGAGGCCTTCGGCACGGAGCTGAGCCCCGCCCACACCGAGGCGCTGTTCGAGCGGATCGACGCGGACGGGGACGGCACCCTGACGGTGGACGAACTCCTCCACGCGGTACGCGAGTACTACACCGGCACCGACGAGGACGCCCCGGGGAACCTGCTGTTCGGCGAGTTCTGATCCCCGGGGTTTCCACGGACGCACCCCCGGGGCGTCCGTGGAAACCCCGCCCGCTCAGGCCGCCGCGCGCTCGTCCTCTCCGACGAAGGTGCGCCACAGCTTGGCGTACCGGCCGCCGAGCGCCAGGAGTTCGTCGTGGGTGCCGTCCTCCACAACCTGGCCGCGGTCCATGACCACGACCCGGTCGGCGCGCGCGGCGGTGGTCAGCCGGTGCGCCACCACCAGGGTGGTGCGCTTGCCGGCGAGCCGGTCCGTCGCCTGGTTGACCTGGGCCTCGGTGGCCAGGTCCAGGGCGGCGGTGGCCTCGTCGAGCAGCAGCACGTCCGGGTCGACGAGTTCGGCCCGGGCCAGCGCTATCAGCTGGCGCTGGCCGGCGGAGAGGTTGCGGCCGCGCTCGGCGACGGTGTGCAGGTAGCCGCCGTCGAGGGTGGCGACCATGTCGTGGGCGCCGACCGCGCGGGCGGCGGCCTCCACCTCGGCGTCGCTCGCCTCGGGCCGCCCGTAGGCGATGGCGTCACGGACGGTCCCCGGGAAGAGGTAGGGCTCCTGGGGGACGACGCCCAGGCGGTGCCGGTACGCCGTCAGGTCGAGCTCCCGCAGGTCGGCGCCGTCGGCGGTGATCCGGCCGGAGGTCGGATCGTAGAACCGGGCCACCATCTTGACCAGCGTGGACTTGCCGGCTCCCGTCTCGCCGACGAAGGCGACGGTCTGCCCGGCGGGTATCCGCAGGCTGATGCCGGCCAGCGCCTCCCCCTTCTCGCCGCGTTCCTCCGCCGTCCCGTACTGGAAGCGGACGTCCTCGAAGGCGATCTCCCCGCGCAGCTCCGGCACCTGCCGGGGCTCTTCGGGGAGCGGGGTGGTGGTGGGCTCGCGCAGCAGGCCCTGGATGCGGCCCAGGGAGACGGTGGCCTGCTGGTAGCCGTCGAAGACCTGGGAGAGCTGCTGGACGGGCGCGAAGAAGAGGTCGATGTAGAGCAGGTAGGCGACGAGCGCGCCGGTGGTGAGCGTCCCGGCCTCCACCCGGCCCGCGCCGACGATCAGCACGGCGGCCGCGGCGCCCGAGGACAGCAGCTGGACGAAGGGGAAGTAGACGGATATCAGCCACTGGCCGCGGACCCGGGCCTCGCGGTACGAGTCGCTGCGCTCGGCGAAGCGGGTGGCACCGGAGCCCTCGCGGCGGAAGGCCTGGACGATGCGCAGGCCCGAGACGGACTCCTGGAGGTCGGCGTTGACCAGGCTGACCCGGTCGCGGGCGAGCTCGTAGGCGGCGACGGACTTGCGGCGGAACACGATCGTGCCGACGACGAGGACGGGGAGGGTCGCGAAGACGATCAGCGCGAGCTCGACGTCGAGGACGAGCAGGGCGACCAGGATGCCGAAGAAGGTGAAGACGGAGACGACGGCGGTGACGAGCCCGGTCTGCAGGAACGAGCTCAGCGAGTCCACGTCGGTGGTCATCCGGGTCATGATCTTGCCGGTCAGCTCGCGCTCGTAGTAGTCGAGGCCGAGGCGCTGGAGCTGGGCGAAGATCTTGACGCGGAGGGCGTACAGGACGCGCTCGCCGGTACGGCCCGTCATGCGGGTCTCGGCGTACTGCGCCGCCCACTGCGCGACGACGACGGCGAGGGCGAGCCCGGCGGCCACCCAGACGGCGCCGAGCACGGCCTGCTCCACGCCCTGGTCGATGCCGTGCCGGATCAGGATCGGCAGCAGCAGTCCGGCGCCGGCGTCCACGGCGACGAGGCCGAGGCTGATCGCGAGGGGCGCCCAGAAGCCGCGGAGCAGGCGGCGCAGGCCGTAGCTCTCCTCGGCGGCGACGGCGCGGGTCTCGTCCACCTCGGGTTCGTCGGTGGCGGGCGGCAGTGCGGCCACCTGCGCCAGGAGTTCGGGCGTTGCCGGCATGCCGGCGACGGCTCCGGCCATGGAGTGGCCGGCTCCGGGCGCGGCGCCCGCGGCCGCGGGGGCCTGGCCGGGCTGTTCGTCCCGGCGCCGCCAGAGCTCGGGGGTGATCCCGGCCGCGACCCGGCGCTTGGCGTTGACCGGCTCGGAGTCGATCTCGGCTTCGAGCTCGATGTCCCGTTCGAGCTTGCGGTCGAGCTCGCGCTCGAACTCGGTCATCACGGGGGCGTCCGGGGTCCGCGGCGAGCCGGCGCCGAGCGCGTCGGGGTCGGTGAGCAGCCGGCGGTAGAGCGCCGACCGGCTCTCCAGCTCCTCGTGCGTCCCGATGTCGGCGAGCCGCCCGTGGTCGAGTACGGCGATCCGGTCGGCCAGGGCGAGCGTGGAGCGGCGGTGGGCGATCAGCAGGGTGGTCCGGCCGGCCATGACGGAGCGCAGGGCCTCGTGGATCTCGTGCTCGACGCGGGCGTCGACGGCGGAGGTGGCGTCGTCGAGGAGGAGCAGCCGGGGGTCGGTGAGGATGGCCCGGGCGAGGGCGATGCGCTGGCGCTGGCCGCCGGAGAGGGTGAGCCCCTGCTCGCCGACCGTGGTGTCGTACCCGGCGGGCAGCGCCCGGATGAAGCCTTCGGCCTGGGCGGCGCGGGCGGCGGCCTCGATCTGCGCGTCGGTGGCGCCGGGGTGCCCGTAGGCGATGTTGGAGCGGATGGTGTCGGAGAAGAGGAAGGAATCCTCCGGGACGAGGCCGATCGCGCCGCGCAGGGAGGCGTAGGTCAGCTCGCGGACGTCGTGGCCGCCGACGCGGACCGCGCCGCCGTCGGTGTCGTAGAAGCGCGGCAGCAGCAGCGAGACGGTGGACTTCCCGCTGCCCGAGGCCCCGACGACGGCGACGGTCTCGCCCTCCGCGACGGAGAGCGAGAACCCGTCGAGGACGGGCCGCTCGGGGTCGTAGCCGAAGCGGACCTCGTCGAACTCGACGGTGGCGGGGGCGTCGGCGGGCAGCTCGTGGGTGCCCTCCTGGATGGAGGGCTCGGTGTCGATGAGCTCGAAGACCCGCTCGACGCCGGCGCGGGCCTGCTGGCCGACGGTGAGGACCATGGCGAGCATGCGGACCGGGCCGACGAGCTGGGCCAGGTAGGTGGAGAAGGCGACGAAGGTGCCGAGGGTGACCTGCCCCTGGGTGGCCATCCACCCGCCGAGGGCGAGCATGGCGACCTGGGCGAGGGCGGGTACGGCCTGGAGCGCGGGGGTGTAGCGGGAGTTGAGGCGGATGGTGCGCAGCCGGCCGGCGAACAGCCGGCGGCTCGCCGCGCGCAGCTTGCCGGTCTCCTGCTCCTCCTGGCCGAAGCCCTTGACGACGCGGACGCCGGTCACGGCCCCGTCGACGACGGTGGCGACGGCGGCGGCCTGGCCCTGGGCCCACCAGGTGGCGGGGAAGAGCTTCTTGCGGCTGCGCTTGGCGATGAACCAGAGGGCGGGTGCCATCAGCAGCGCGACGACGGTCAGCAGCGGCGAGAGCCACAGCATGACGCCCAGGGATATCCCGAAGAGCAGGAAGTTCCCGATGGTCATGGGCAGCATGAAGAGCAGGCCCTGGATCAGCTGGAGGTCGGTGGTGGCCCGCCCGACGACCTGCCCGGTGGACAGCTCGTCCTGGCGGCGCCCGTCGAGGCGGGCGATGGTGTCGTACATGTCGGTGCGCAGGTCGTGCTGCACGTCGAGGGCGAGCCGCCCGCCGTAGTACCGGCGTATGTAGGTGAGCACGTAGACGAGCAGGGCGGCGGCTATGAGCAGCCCGGCCCAGGGCCCCATGGACTTGCTCTTGTCCCCGATGACGTCGTCGATGATCACCCTGGTGACCAGCGGTACGAGCGCCATGACGGCCATGCCGGCCAGCGAGGAGCCGAGTGCGAGCAGCACGTTGAGCCTGTACCGCCAGGTGTAGGCCGCCAGCCGCTTGCCCCAGCCCTGTTTCTCCCCAGCCGCCGTCACGTGATGCCTCCCCGTTAGTCCTGTCCTGCCGGAAGCGGCAACGCCCCGACCGGCGGATTTCATCCCGCCGCAACAATTCGAACGTGGACGCCGGGAGGCTCCGGCGCACGCGGGGAGCACCCGGACGTGGGCCGGGCGGGTCACTGCACGGGCTGGAGCCGACGCCGCTAGACGTGCGTCGGGGCGAACATCTTGAGGAGCGCCGGGAGGACGACGACCGAGGGGCCCGGGGTGGCGAGGGCCTTCTTGAGGTCGGCGGTCAGGGATTCCGGGGTGGTCGTGGTCGCCGGGACGTCGAAGGACGCCGCCAGGGCGGCGAAGTCGGGGCGGGTGAGTTCCGTGCCGGTGGCGCTGCCGAAGGACTGGGTCATGTACTCGCGCAGGATGCCGTAGCCGCCGTCGTCCACGATCAGCCAGGTGACGTCGAGGTCGTGCTGGCGGGCCGTGGCCAGGTCCGCGATCGAGTACATCGCGCCGCCGTCGCCGGAGACCGCCAGGACGGGCGTGTCCGGTTCCGCGACGCAGGCGCCCAGGGCGGCCGGGAAGGCGTAGCCGAGGCCGCCCGCGCCCTGGGCCGAGTGCATGGTGTTGGGGTGCTTCGCGTCGAAGGCGGACCAGGCCCAGTAGGACAGGATCGTCATGTCCCAGAAGGACGGGGAGCGCGGGGGGAGGGCCGAGCGGATCGAGGTCAGGAGCGAGCGCTCCAGGACGACGTCCTGGGTGGCGAGGCGGGCCTCGATGTCGTCGAGGACCAGGCGGACGCGCTCCGGGGCGCCGGGGTCCTCGCGCTCGGCGACCGTCTCCAGCAGGGCCTGGAGGGCCAGGCGGGCGTCCGCGTGGATGCCGAGGGCCGGGTGGTTGGACTCCAGCTTGCCGAGGTCCGCGTCGATCTGGACGACCCGGCCCGTGGGGAAGAACGTGTGGTAGTTCGAGGAGAGTTCCCCGAGGCCCGAGCCGACGACCAGCAGGACGTCCGCGTCCTCCAGGAAGTCCGTCATGTGGCGGTCCTCCAGCCAGGACTGGAGGGAGAGCGGGTGGGTCCACGGGAAGGCGCCCTTGCCGCCGAAGGTGGTGACCACCGGGGCGTCCAGGCGTTCCGCCAGCTGCCTGAGCTTGCCGGCGGCGTCGGAGCGGATGACCCCGCCGCCCGCGATGATCACGGGGCGCTCGGCCGAGGCGAGCCAGTGCGCGGCCACGGCGGTGAGTTCCGGGCGGGGGGCGAGCTCGTGCGGGGTCGCGTCCATGCCCGTCACCTGGGGAACGAACGTCTCCGCCCGCAGGACGTCCTCCGGGATCTCCACCCAGACCGGGCCGTGCGGAGCCGTCAGCGCCGACTCCCAGGCCTCCGCGACGACGGAGGGGATCTGGGACGGGGTGCGGGCGACGTGGACCGACTTCACGACGTCCCGGAAGGACGCCGACTGGTCGCGCAGCTCGTGCAGGTGGCCGCGCCGGCCCCCGCCCAGACCCGCGACGGGGACCTGCGAGGAGATGGCGAGCACCGGGGCCGAGGCCGCGGCCGCCTCCGCGAGCGCGGGCAGCGCCATGAGCGCGCCCGGGCCGGTGGAGAGGAGGAGGGGGACCGCCTCGCCCGTGATGCGGCCGTAGGCGTCTGCGGCGAAGCCCGCGTTGTTCTCCGTACGGAGTCCGACGAGGCGCAGGTCGGAGCGCCCCACCGCGTCGAAGAGGCCGAGGGCGTGCTGCCCCGGCAGCCCGAAGACGGTGGTGGCGCCGAGCGAACGCAGCGTTTCCACGACCAGGTCCCCGCCCGTCCGCCCCGGCGGCGGGGCCAGGGCGGCGGCCGTCTGGGCCTCGGTGGGACGGAGTACCAGGTCGTGGTCGTGCGTCACGTGCGCTTACTCGCCCTTCGGGTTCGCCTTCGCCGCCGCGGCTGTGCTTATCGACCCTGCCTGGCGGCAGCGATCTGACGGCTCATGATCGTGGTCAGCTCGTACGCGGTGTGCGAGGCCGCGACCGAGGTGATCTCCGCGTGATCGTACGCCGGGGCCACCTCGACGACGTCCGCCGAAACCAGGTTGCAGGAGGACAGGCCGCGGATGATCTCCAGCAGCTCGCGGGAGGTCATGCCGCCCGCCTCGGGGGTGCCGGTGCCGGGGGCGTGCGCCGGGTCCAGCACGTCGATGTCGATCGAGATGTAGAGCGGGCGGTCGCCGATGCGCTGGCGCAGCTGGTCGGCGACCTCGTCGGCGCCGCGGCGGTAGACGTCCGCCGAGGTGACGATGCCGAAGCCCATCTTGGCGTCGTCGTCGAGGTCCTGCTTGCCGTACAGCGGGCCGCGGGTGCCGACGTGCGAGAGCGCCTCGGTGTCGAGGATGCCCTCCTCCACCGCCCGGCGGAACGGCGTGCCGTGGGTGTACTCGGCGCCGAAGTACGTGTCCCAGGTGTCCAGGTGGGCGTCGAAGTGCAGCAGGGCCACCGGGCCGTGCTTCTTCGCGACCGAGCGGAGCAGCGGGAGGGCGATGGTGTGGTCGCCGCCGAGGGTCATCAGGCGGGAGCCGTTGCCGATCAGCTCGTCGGCGGCAGCCTCGATGGTCTCGACGGCCTCGTTGATGTTGAAGGGGTTCGCGGCGATGTCACCGGCGTCGGCGACCTGCGCGAGGGCGAAGGGGGAGGCGTCCTGCGCCGGGTTGTACGGGCGCAGCAGGCGCGAGGCCTCGCGGATGGCGTTGCCGCCGAAGCGGGCGCCGGGGCGGTAGGAGACGCCGGAGTCGAAGGGCACGCCGACGACGGCGACGTCCGCCTTGCCGCCGACCTCGTCGAGGCGGGGCAGCCGGGCGAAGGTCGCCGGGCCCGCGTAGCGCGGGATGCGGGAGGAGTCGACGGGGCCGCGCGGCTGCGTGCTCATGGGGGGTGCCCTTCTGGAGGTCCTACAAGTGCGGTTCTTCGAGCGTAAGGCGGTCCCCACCGGGCGCGAAGTGTACGTACCATCCATAGAGCGTCCCTGATCTGTACGGAGTATCCATGGAGGCCCCGCCCACCACCCCGCCCCCGCCCACCGCGCCGGTCCCCCTCGGCGCGCTGCTGCCCGACCGGGAGCTGGGACTGCGCCGGCTCGCGGGCCCGGCCGAGGCCGATGTGCACGGGGTGCACGCCTCCGAGATGGCCGACCCGTCCCCTTACCTGCTGGGCGGCGAGCTGCTGCTGACGGCCGGGGCCGGGCTCGGCGCGGATCCCGACGGCTACGTCTCCCGCCTGGCCGAGGCCGGGGTGGCGGCGCTCGGCTTCGGTGTGGCGCCCGTGCACGAGCAGGTGCCGGCCGGCCTTGCCGAGGCGTGCGAACGCCACGGGCTCCCGCTCCTGGAGGTCCCGCCCGGCACCCCCTTCAGCGCGGTGGCCCGTACGGTCTGGCGGCTGATGGCGGGGGCCCGTACGCGGGAGCTGCGCCGGGTCACCGAGGCCCAGCAGTCCCTCGCGGCGGCGGCCGCACGGCCCGATCCCGTCCCGGCGGTGCTGGCGCGGCTCGCGGCGAGCCTGGGCGGCCACGTCACGCTCCGGCCGGACGACCGCTCCGCGGGGAGCCCGCCGCCCGCGGAGGCCGCGGCGGCCCTGCGCGCGCTGCTGGCCCGCGTCGGCCGGGCGGGCGGGCCCGCCACGGCGACCGACCAGGCGGGCGGGTGGCACCTCACGGCCCACGCCCTGGGCGGCCCGGCACCCGACGGCCTTCCGGTCCCCGTCACCGCGCCCGGGCCGGACCGCCCGACGGATCCGGGGGCGGCGCCCGCGTCCGAGCCGGGGCCGGAACCCGTGCGGGCGCTCGGCACCGCCACACCGGCCCGCGCCCCCGGCGACCACACCATCGCCTCGGTCGCGGCGGTGCTGCTGACCCTGCTCACCGCGCACCTGCCGGCCGGACCGGAGGCGGCGGCCCTGACCCGGCTGCTCCTCGACGGCGATCCCGCCGCGGCCCTGTCCCCCGGGCCCTGGCACGTGGTGCACGCCCGCGGGGCGGGCGACCCGCAGGCCCTGGCGGCCGCGCTGGGCACCGTACTGGTGGACCCGCGCGGGGATCGCGTACGCCTGCTCACCGAGCGGGAGCCGGGTGCGCGGCCCGGCTGGCGCCTCGGGGTGAGCGCCCCGGCCGCACCCGACGCACTGCCCACCGCCGACGCGCAGGCCCGGCGGGCCCTGGAACGCGCCGAGGCGGCCCGCACCCCCCTGGCCCGGCACGCGGCCCCCGGTTTCTCGGGCCTGATCGGCGAGGCGGAGGCCCGCGCGCACGCCGCGGCCCTGCTCGCACCCCTCTCCCCCGTCCTGCGGGAGACCCTGCGCGGCTGGCTGGCGCACCACGGCGGGTGGGATCGCACCGCCGCCGCCCTGGGCGTGCACCGCAACACGGTCCGCCAGCGCGTGGCCCGCTGCGCGGAGCTGCTGGGGCGGGACCTGGACGACCCGGACACCCGGATGGAGCTGTGGTTCGCCCTGCGCTGGGAGGAGCCGCCGCAGGGGCCGGGCGGCTGAAAGGCTCCCCGGCGCCCGCCCCTTCGCCCCGGCCGGGCGGCCGACCGCGGCGACGCGCGGCTTCCGCGGGCCCGCCGGGGACGGCGAGCGCCCCTACGATGTGCCGCATGCTCGGCAGCACGTCCGTGGCGGCGCTGCGCCGCCCCTTCGGTGAGCGCCTGGCACCGGCCGCCCGGATGCTGGTGTGCGCGACCGTCCCCTGGTTCGTGTGCGTGTGGCTCGGCACGAGCACGGCCCCGGTGCCCGCGGCCCTGCCCGCCGTCCTCATCCTGCGCGACGACGTGTTCGCGGCGCCCCGGCTGGCCCTGGAGCGGCTGGTGGGGGTGGTCGCGGGTGTGGTGCTGAGCGTCCTGGTCCTGCACTGGCTGCCGACGGGCTCGCTGTCGTTCCTGGTCCTCGTGGTGTGCGCCTGCGCCGGGATGTACCTGATGAGCCACGACGGCTCCCCCAACCAGCAGGTACTGATCACCGCCCTCGTGATCTACGCGACGCCGGTGCCGGGGTATCCGCTGGCCCGGTTGGAGGAGAGCGCGGTCGGCATCGCCGTCGTGGCGCTCCTCGGCCCGCTGCTGTGGCCCCCCGACCCGTACCGGGAGGCCGCGAGCGGTCTGGAGGAGTACCGCGCCGGTCTCGGCGCCCTGCTGGAGCGGGTCGCGGCGCGGGCCGCCGCCGGGCGGCCCACGGGCCCCGCCCCGGCGGACCCCTTCGCCCGGTGGCGCCGCCCGTACGAACTGTCCGCCGCGCTGGACCGCAGGACGGAGCGCCTGCTGCTCCTGCCGCCGCGGCGGGCCCCGGCCGGGGCGGCGGACACGCTCCGCCCCCGGCTGCGGCTGGCCGCGCGGACGGCGCCGGCCCTGCTGTTCCTGACGCGGGAGCTGGAGATCCGCTCCTCCGCCGCCTGGGAACGAGGGCAGGCCGCCGGGGAGCCGGCGGGAGCCGCCCCGGGCCCGGCCGACGAGGCGGTGCACGCCATGGCGCCGCTGGTCGGGGCGACCGCCTCGGCCCTCGACGCGGCCCTGCGCGGCGAGGACTGCGCGGAGCGGCTGCGGCTCGCCCGGGAGCTCGAACTGCGGCACCGGGCCGCCCACCCGGGCCCCCGTGACGCGGTCCTGCGGGCCGGACTCCACCTCACCCACGAGGCGCTGGCCGAGCACCTCGGCCCGGCCGGCCGCTGAGCCCCTCGATCCGGCCGCGCGCTGAGCCCCTCGCCCCGGCCGCCGGCCGAGCGCGCCCGGGCTGCGCCGCCGGCCCCGCATGAGGTCGGTCACCCACTCTGGACAGGGGAGACAACCCGCCGGTAACTTAGTCTGAGCAAGCGCTTAGATTCAGGCGGCGGACTGCCGCGACCGAAGGGAGCCGGCCGTGCGCCGTACGGTGTTCAACGAGGACCACGAGGCGTTCCGCGAGACCATTCGCGCCTTCATCGAGGCCGAGGTCGTCCCCGTCTACGACGAGTGGTTCGCCGCCGGACAGGCGCCGCGCGACTTCTACTACAAGCTCGGCGAGCTGGGCATCTTCGGCATCAACGTCCCCGAGGAGTTCGGCGGCGCGGGCCTGGACACCCACAAGTTCGAGGCCGTCCTGTACGAGGAGACCTCGCGCGCGGGCGTCAACTTCGGCGGCTCCGGCGTGCACGTGCTGCTCGCCCTGCCCTACATCAAGATGCTCGCCGACGACGAGCAGAAGAAGCGTTTCCTCCCGAAGTTCGTCTCCGGTGAGGAGATGTGGGCGCTGGCGATGACCGAGCCGGGCACCGGCTCCGACGTCGCGGGCATGAAGACCACCGCCAAGCTCTCCGAGGACGGCACCCACTACGTCCTCAACGGCGCCAAGACCTTCATCACCGGTGGCGTGCACGCCGACCGCGTGATCGTCTGCGCCCGCACCTCCGCCCCGAGCGCCGAGGACCGCCGCTTCGGCATCTCCCTCTTCGCCGTGGACACCAAGTCCGAGGGCTACTCCATCGGCCGCAAGCTGGACAAGCTGGGCCTGCGCACCTCCGACACCGCCGAGCTGGCGTTCGTCGACGTGAAGGTCCCGGTCGAGGACCTGCTCGGCGAGGAGAACAAGGGCTTCTACTACCTCGGCGCGAACCTGCCCTCCGAGCGCTGGGGCATCGCCTTCGGCGCGTACGCGCAGGCCAAGGCCGCCGTCCGGTTCGCCCAGGAGTACGTGACGGAGCGCACCGTCTTCGGCAAGCCGGTCGCGCACTTCCAGAACACCAAGTTCGAACTGGCCGCCTGCCAGGCCGAGGTGGACGCCGCCGAGGCCGTCGCCGACCGCGCCCTGGAGGCCCTGGACGCCGGTGAGCTGACCGCCGCCGAGGCCGCGTCCGCGAAGCTGTTCTGCACCGAGGTCGCGCACCGCGTCATCGACAAGTGCCTCCAGCTGCACGGCGGTTACGGCTACATGAACGAGTACCCGATCGCCCGCCTGTACGCCGACAACCGCGTGAACCGCATCTACGGCGGCACCAGCGAGGTCATGAAGTCCATCATCGCCAAGTCCATGGGCCTCTAGGGACGTTCGGGCGCTTAGCCTTCCCCCATGAACGAGGCACTGACGTCGCTCCTCGATCTGCTCGACCTCGAGCAGATCGAGGAGAACATCTTCCGCGGCACCAGCAGGCCTTCCCTGGTGCCGCGCGTCTTCGGCGGTCAGGTCGCGGCCCAGGCTCTGGTCGCGGCCGGGCGGACCGTCCCCGCGGACCGCACCGCGCACTCGCTCCACTCGTACTTCCTGCGCACCGGCGACACGGGCGCGCCCATCGTGTACTCGGTGGACCGGATCCGTGACGGGCGCTCCTTCACCACGCGCCGCGTCGTCGCCGTCCAGCACGGCCAGCCGATCTTCCACCTCTCCGCGTCGTTCCAGACGTACGAGGACGGCCTCGACCACCAGGTCGCGATGCCGTCGGCCCCGGACCCGGAGTCCCTGCCCACCGCGGCAGAGTCGCTGCCCGCGTACCGGGAGATCTTCCGTGACCCGGGCACGGTGGAGCGGCTGATCGAGACCCGGGAGGCGGTGGACCTCCGGTACGCCACGACCCCGCCCTGGGGCAGCGTCGGCGAGCCGGTCGAGCCGCGCTCGCAGGTGTGGTTCCGTACGGCCGGCAAGCTGGACAGCGCCGACCCCCTCCTGCACACCTGCCTGGCCACCTACGTCTCCGACATGACCCTGCTGGACTCGGTGCTGCTCGCGCACGGCCGGGGCGGCTGGGCGGTGGGTGACGTGGTGGGCGCCTCGCTGGACCACGCGATGTGGTTCCACCGGCCGTTCCGCGCGGACGAATGGCTCCTGTACGACCAGGAGTCCCCCTCGGCGGCCGCCGGCCGTGGCCTCGGCCAGGCCCGCATCTGGACCCAGGACGGCCGACTGGCCGTGACCGTCATCCAGGAGGGCGTCGTCCGCGTTCCGCGCGCCTGACGGGCCTCAGTCCCACCAGAAACCCCAGAGGTTGCTGCCGGTGACCGCCTCGTCGGCATAGGCCCGGATCGTGCCGGAGCCCTGCCATATGTTGTCGGGCGCGAACGCGAAGTGCTCCGCGGCCACCGGCAGCGCCCCGGCGACCGTACGCGGCGGGGCGGCGACCGAAACGTACAGCTCGTCGAAACCGAGGGCGACGACGCGGGCGCCGAACCGGTCCTCCCAGGACCGCAGGACCGCGCTGATGCGGGCGGTGTCGTTCTCGTGGTTGGTCGGCCCGCACCAGCCCATCGCCGTGGGTACGTCCGCTCCGCGGGCCGCGGGGACCAGCGCGAGCCGCGGGCCCGGCAGGGACCCGCTCCCGATCAGCTCGTCCGCCAGCTCGCAGGCCGCGGCCTCCGGGTCCGCCGCGTCCGGCCCGCCCGCCGGCCCGGACTCCGCGAGCCCCGGCCAGTCCCGGCCGAAGGGGGCGATGAGCTCCTCGCCCTCCTCCCCCTCCTCGGGGTCGGGGACCACACCGTGCCAGAACTCGCGCAGCACCGGCTCGACGTGGTGGTCATCCGGGTCGGACATCCGCTGCGGCCGCAGCTCCCGGTCCCGCCACCACTCCTCCAGGCCCCGCCGGCCCTGGAAGAGCACCGCCTGCAACCCGGCGGCGGCCAGAGCCGCGCCCCGGTGCGCGGCGAACGCCCCGACCCCCACGGGCCCGTCGGAGACCCACAACAGCGGCTCCCCCCGCACGCTCAGCACCCCACCGGCCGGCAACTCCAGCCCGAGGGAGAGCCCTTGAGGATCGCCGACCAGCACGGACAACGAGCGGTGCACCTTCGGCGACTTCGGCGACTTCGACATAAGACCGACGCTAGCCACCACCACTGACAACGGGCCCTGCCCGCCCGACAGGCCGCGCTGTCGGTGAACGACGGAGGGGGCGAGGCCCTCGCGGACCTCGCCCCCTCACTGGTCGACCTGGGTCAGAGGACGATGTCGTATCCGGTCCAGCCGATACCGATCAGGGTGCTGCCGGTGCCGGTGAAGTCGTGGAGCTCCCCGGTACGGGTCACGCCGACTTGTTCCGGCTTGCCGTCGTTGTTGAGGTCGCCGGCGAACGGGGTCCATTCGCCGTTCCACCAGCCCTCGCCTACGACGCTGGGGCTGCCGAGGCTGATGGAACCGTTGCTGGTGTTCGGGTACAGGTAGAGCTTGCCGTTGTTGCGGTGCGCCAGAACGTCGATCTTGTTGTCGTTGTTCAGGTCGGCAAACCGGAGGGTGGGCCAGTCGGCAGCCCCCCAGCCGACGCCGATGGAGAACCGGCTGCTGAGGGCTTGAGTGCCGGTGCCGCCGCTGTGGGGGTAGACCCACAGGCTGCCGCCGCTGTCACGGCCGATGACGTCCGTCCGGCCGTCACCGTTCATGTCGCCGAAGCCGAGGTCCGGGTAGATGTTCCAGCCAGTACCGATCAGGATGGGGTTGTTGAGCGTCTTGGTTCCGGTCTTTCCGGTGCCCGGGTACACCCACAGGTCCCCGAGGTGGTTCCGCGCGACGATGTCGGTGTATCCGTCGTTGTTGAAATCGGTGGTGTAGACGTTCGTCCAGTGATCACGCCACCAGCCGTTGCCTGCGAGGTACCGGTCGCCGAACGTTTTGGTGCCCGTACCGCCGGTGCCGGGATAGATCCAGAGGTGACCGTTGACATCGCGGACCGCCACATCCGTGTAGCCGTCGCCGTTGTAGTCCGGCCGGCTCTGGGAACCGCTGGTCCACAGGCTCTGCCCGGAGGCGCTGTAGACGACGAGCACTCCGCGGGGCTGAAGTACCGCGTACGAGTACGGAGTGCTGGTCTTGCTGCTCCACAGCTCGGTCTTGCCGTCGGCCGCGTAGACGGCGAAGTTGCCGTCGCTCTGCATACGGGCCGTGGCGCCCGGGCTCTTGGTCCCGGTGGCCCAGAGCTGCTTGTTGTCCTTGCTGGAGAGCACGAGGTTGCCGTCGGCCTGCATCAGCAGCTTGGAGTTGCCGCTGGAGAACTCCTGCCCCGAGGCCAGAGTGGTGCCGCTGGGGATGCGGGCGCCCGGCACGCCGTCGATCTCGAAGCGGGGCGTGAAGGAGCCGACGGTGCTGCCATCGGTGGAGAGCTTCCCCGGCCAGCCGACCATGGTGTTGTCGGACTGACGGGCCCACAGGTCGGGGAACCGCGGGCGACAGCCAGTGGCGAGGGACCCATTTCACAGCCCCTGACGGCGCCTTCGGAATCGGAAACGCAGAGATGCGAATCACCGCGCAAATGGATGTAGCGGGATCAGGTCCCGGGCGCAAGGTGAAGGCGAGCTACACCGTCGAACTCTACAAGGACTGGAATTTTGACAAAGACAAATCGGCTAAGGGAATCAGTTTGGAACCGTTCGCCGAAATGCACGAGTACGGCGTCGCGCGCGAGTATGCGATGGTAGGCAAGAGCAGCACCAAGGAGGCGACATACTGATGGGAACACGACTCCACCAGTCCGTTGCACTCGCTTTCGCCATGGTCGGATTCATCCTTCTGACCGGATGCTCCGTCTGGGACGGAGGGGAAAGTCGCTGCACCGCGACCACCGTTTCGTCGTCACTCCGCGAAGTGTATTCACTTCCCGAACTACCGGCGGGCGCTGACGAAATTCGGATCTGCGAGGCGTCGGACAAGGACGGAAGCTGGGCCCAGCTGACATTCAAGAGCCAGCCGGACGAAACCGTGGCCTACTTGAAGAGCCTCGACATGGACCCTGAGAAATTCACCCCGGTGCCACCCAAAAAAATGAATGAACTGACGGATCGCGATGGAGACGGTTGGGAACTGACCAAGGGGCTGGAATATAAGAGAGGAGGGAGGTCGATCAACTACAACGGCCACTGCCTCGTGCAGTACAAGGCGTATATTCAGAACACAGCTGCGTGGGACGGCCGCGTCTATCTCGGGATGTACTGCGCAAACTGACGCCTAGAGAACAAGCCCCGGCCGGGAATCCCGGTCGGGGCTTTCCCGTGGCCGCCGCCCTACGCGCCTTGCAGGTCCGCCGCGTTGAGGAGGTACGCGACCAGAGGGTCGTAGAAGCGGGGGTCGCGGACGTGGTCGTCCAGGGGGACCGCCACCTGGAGGGTGCCCTCGGCCTCGCCGAGGAAGAGGGCCGGGTCGTTGCAGTCGGCGTAGCCCACCGCGTCCAGGCCTCGTTGGGCCGCGCAGCCCGCCCAGCCGTGGTCGGCGACGACCAGGTCCGGCTGCGGGCGGTTCTCGGCCGTCAGGCCGTCCAGGATCGCGGCCATCGGCTCCGGGGAGTGGGTGTGCCAGAGCGTGGCGCCCCGCTCCAGCACCGCGACGTCGGCGAACTGCCACACCGAGCCCTCGTCGGCCATCAGGCCCGAGGGGATGACGACGATCTCGCAGCCCGCGGCGCGCAGGGCCGCCGCCGTGGCCCTGTGGACGTCCAGGAGGCCGCCCGGGTGGCCGGTCGCGAAGAGCACGCTCTGCCGGTCCAGCGCCGCCTTGCGCAGCCGCGCCGCCAGCCGGTCCAGGCCCGCCACGGTCAGCTCCGGGTCGATGGTGTCCTGGCCGAACCGGAACGCCGGGTCGTCCACGACCCCGCACCGCTCCGCCATCACCGCGAGCACGTCCTGTTCGTCCGTCCACCGGTCGCCCAGCTCCAGGCCGAGCCAGTAGTGCCGGTCGCCGTTGGCGAGCTTGCGGTAGTGGCTCAGGTTGTTCTCGCGCGGGGTCGCGACCTGTCCCGCGATCCGCGTGCGGACCAGATGGTCGATGAGTTCGGCACGGCTCGGCGTCTCTATCGGCTTCGGCATACGGGCCATTCTGCCGCCGCGCGTGCGGAGGCGGCGCGTCCATTCCGGTCGGCGGACGCCCCGGCTCATGCCGACAGCGCCCCGAACGCCCCGTGCGCGAGCCGGCGCAGCAGCGACTCCGTCGCCTCCCGCCCCAGGGCCGCCAGGTGGGGGGTGGAGTTCAGCAGGCCGAAGACCGCGTGCACGGAGACGCGTACCTCCGCCTCGCCGACCTCCGGGTGCAGTTCCCGTACGACCTCCACCCACAGCTCCACGTACTGGCGCTGCAGCTGCCGTACGAGCTTGCGGTCGGCCTCCCGCAGCCGGTCGAGCTCCCGGTCGTGCAGGGTGATCAGCGCCCGGTCGTCGAGCGCGAAGTCGATGTGCCCGTCGATGAGGGAGGACAGGACCCGCTCCGGGGCGCCCGCCGCCTCCGCCACGCGGTGGCGGCCGCCGGTCAGCAGCCGCTCGCTGATGCCGACGAGCAGCTCGGCCAGCATGGCGTCCTTGCCCGCGAAGTGCCGGTACAGGCCGGGGCCGCTGATGCCCACCGCGGCGCCTATCTCGTCGACGCCGACACCGTGGAATCCGCGCGCGGCGAAGAGGCGGGCGGCCTCACTGAGGATCTGCTCGCGACGGGTGGGGGCGGCCGCTCTGGTGCTCATGGGAAACCATTCTAGACAGGGCCGTTAGCGGTCGTTAACCTAGGCGGCACAGACGTTAACGCTTATTAACAGCGTGTACCGAGCAAGTGGAACGAGCAAGGGAGCTCGACCGATGCAGCAGGCACCAGTGCTGACGAGCGCCGCGGACCCGGCGTCCGAGGCCTGGCGGACCAACGAGGCCGCCCACCGCGAGCTGACCGAGGGCCTGCGCGCCCGGCTCGACGCGGCCCGGCTCGGCGGCGGCGAGAAGGCCCGCGCCCGCCACACCGCCCGGGGCAAGCTCCTTCCGCGCGACCGCGTGGACACCCTCCTCGACCCCGGATCACCCTTCCTGGAGCTGGCCCCGCTGGCCGCCGAGGGCATGTACGGGGGCGCGGCCCCCGCCGCCGGGGTCATCGCGGGCATCGGCCGGGTCAGCGGCCGCGAGTGCGTGATCGTCGCGAACGACGCCACCGTCAAGGGCGGCACGTACTACCCGATGACCGTCAAGAAGCACCTGCGCGCCCAGGAGGTGGCCCTGGAGAACCGTCTCCCCTGCCTCTACCTGGTCGACTCGGGCGGCGCCTTCCTGCCGATGCAGGACGAGGTCTTCCCCGACCGGGAGCACTTCGGCCGCATCTTCTACAACCAGGCGCGCATGTCGGGAGCCGGCATCCCGCAGATCGCCGCCGTCCTCGGCTCCTGCACCGCGGGCGGGGCGTACGTACCGGCCATGAGCGACGAGGCCGTCATCGTCCGCAACCAGGGCACGATCTTCCTCGGCGGCCCGCCGCTGGTGAAGGCCGCCACCGGCGAGGTGGTCACGGCCGAGGAGCTCGGCGGCGGCGAGGTCCACTCCCGGATCTCCGGCGTGACCGACCACCTCGCGGAGGACGACGCGCACGCGCTGCGGATCGTACGGAACATCGTGGCGACCCTCCCCGACCGCGGGGCCCTGCCCTGGTCGGTCGAGGCCCCGGAAGAGCCGAAGGTGGACCCGGCCGGGCTGTACGGCGCGGTCCCCGTCGACTCGCGCACCCCCTACGACGCCCGCGAGATCATCGCGCGGATCGTGGACGGCTCCCGCTTCCAGGAGTTCAAGTCCGAGTTCGGCCAGACGCTGGTCACCGGCTTCGCCCGGATCCACGGACACCCGGTCGGGATCATCGCCAACAACGGCATCCTGTTCGCCGAATCCGCCCAGAAGGGCGCCCACTTCATCGAGCTGTGCGACCAGCGCGGGATCCCGCTCCTCTTCCTCCAGAACATCTCGGGCTTCATGGTCGGCCGGGACTACGAGGCGGGCGGCATCGCCAAGCACGGCGCCAAGATGGTGACGGCGGTGGCTTGCGCCCGCGTCCCGAAGCTGACGGTGGTGGTCGGCGGCTCGTACGGCGCCGGCAACTACTCGATGTGCGGCCGGGCGTACTCCCCCCGCTTCCTGTGGATGTGGCCCAACGCCAAGATCTCCGTGATGGGCGGCGAGCAGGCGGCCTCGGTCCTCGCCACCGTCAAGCGCGACCAGATCGAGGGCGCGGGCCAGGAGTGGCCGGCCGAGGACGAGGAGGCCTTCAAGGCCCCGGTCCGCGCGCAGTACGAGGAGCAGGGCAACGCCTACTACGCCACGGCGCGGCTGTGGGACGACGGGGTCATCGACCCGATGGAGACCCGGCAGGTGCTGGGACTGGCCCTGACCGCGTGCGCGAACGCCCCGCTGGGCGACTCGGGCTTCGGCATCTTCCGTATGTGACGTGAGGACCTCACTGATGTTCAGCACTGTTCTGGTCGCGAACCGCGGCGAGATCGCGGTCCGGGTCATCCGCACGCTGCGGCAGCTCGGCATCCGCTCCGTGGCCGTCTTCAGCGACGCCGACGCGGACGCCCGCCACGTGCGGGAGGCCGACACGGCCGTCCGCATCGGCCCGGCCGCGGCCGCCGAGAGCTACCTGTCGGTGGAGCGGCTCCTCGACGCCGCCCGGCGCACGGGCGCCGAGGCGGTCCACCCGGGCTACGGCTTCCTCGCCGAGAACGCCGCCTTCGCCCAGGCCTGCGCGGACGCCGGGCTGGCCTTCATCGGGCCGCCGGCCTCCGCCATCTCCCTGATGGGCGACAAGATCCGCGCCAAGGAGACGGTGAAGGCCGCCGGGGTCCCGGTCGTGCCCGGCTCCTCGGGCAGCGGGCTGACGGACGCCGAACTGGTCGCGGCCTCCGCGGAGATCGGCATGCCGGTGCTGCTGAAGCCCTCGGCGGGCGGCGGCGGCAAGGGCATGCGGCTGGTCCGCGACGAGGCGGTGCTGGCCGAGGAGATCGCGGCGGCCCGCCGCGAGGCCCGCTCCTCCTTCGGCGACGACACGCTCCTCGTCGAGCGGTGGATCGACCGGCCCCGGCACATCGAGATCCAGGTACTGGCGGACGCCCACGGGAACGTGGTGCACCTCGGCGAGCGCGAGTGCTCGCTGCAGCGCCGGCACCAGAAGGTGATCGAGGAGGCGCCGTCGGTCCTGCTCGACGAGAAGACCCGTGCGGCGATGGGCGCGGCGGCGGTCGACGCGGCCCGCTCCTGCGGGTACGTCGGCGCCGGCACGGTGGAGTTCATCGTCGCGGGCGGCGACCCGTCCTCCTACTACTTCATGGAGATGAACACCCGCCTCCAGGTGGAGCACCCGGTGACGGAGCTGATCACCGGGCTGGACCTGGTGGAGCTCCAGCTGCGGGTGGCGGCGGGCGAGCGGCTGGGCTTCGACCAGTCGGAGGTCCGGCTGACGGGCCACGCGATCGAGGCCCGCGTCTGCGCGGAGGACCCGGCGCGCGGGTTCCTGCCGTCCGGCGGCACGGTCCTGGCCCTCTCGGAGCCGGACGGCGGCGCGGTGCGCACCGACTCCGGGCTCACGGCGGGCGTGCCGGTGGGCTCCACGTACGACCCGATGCTGTCGAAGGTCATCGCGTACGGGCCCGACCGCGCCAGTGCGCTGCGCCTGCTGCGGGGGGCTCTGGCGGACACCGTGATCCTGGGCGTCCAGACGAACGCCGGGTTCCTCCGGAGGCTGCTGGCCCACCCCGACGTGATCTCGGGCGACCTCGACACCGGGCTGGTGGAGCGGGACCTCGCCGAGCTCCTCCCGGAGGGGGTCCCGAACGAGGTGTACGCGGCCGCAGCCCTGCTGGCGCAGCCCCTCACCAAGCCGCGGCAGGAGGGGTGGGTCGACCCCTTCGACGCCGCCAGCGGCTGGCGCCTCGGCGGCACGCCCGCCTGGACGGTGCACCATTTCCGCCTCCCGGGAACGGAGCCCGTCACCATCGAGACGCGGCTCACCGGAGCAGATCCAGCCTCGCCGGCGTTTGAGGCGCGGGGTCTGGGGCAGAGCCCCGGCGCACCGGCGCGAGCCCGGATCCTGGCCCGCACCACCGACACCGTCACCGTCGAACTCGACGGCGTCACCCACCGCTTCAGCCACGCCGCCTCCCCGGAGGGGACCTGGCTCGGCCGCGACGGCGACAGCTGGCACGTCCAGGCGTACGACCCCGTCGCGGCACACCTCAGCGGGGCCGGGCGCGGCGGCGCCGAGACCCTCGCCGCCCCGATGCCCGGCACCGTCACCGTCGTCAAGGTGGCCGTCGGCGACAAGGTGACGGCCGGCCAGGGCCTGCTCGTCGTCGAGGCCATGAAGATGGAGCACGTCATCTCCGCCCCGCACGCCGGCACCGTCACCGAGCTCGACGTGACCCCCGGCACCACGGTCGCGATGGACCAGGTCCTGGCCGTCGTCACCCCGGACGAGGAGGGCGAATGAACCGCCTGCCCATGACCGTCCCGGTCCCCGGCCTCCCGGCCCGGGTCCGGATCCACGAGGTCGGTGCCCGCGACGGCCTCCAGAACGAGAAGAGCGCCGTACCGACCGAGGTCAAGGCGGAGTTCATCCACCGCCTGGCCGCCGCCGGGCTCACGACCGTCGAGGCCACCAGCTTCGTGCACCCCAAGTGGGTTCCGCAGCTGGCCGACGCCGAGGCGCTGTTCCCGCAGCTTGCGGACCTCGACGGGGTCGCCCTGCCCGTCCTCGTCCCCAACGAGCGCGGCCTCGACCGCGCGCTCGCCCTCGGGGCCACCCGCATCGCGGTGTTCGGCTCGGCCACCGAGACCTTCGCCTCCCGCAACCTCAACCGGACCGTCGCCGAGTCGCTCGCCATGTTCGAGCCCGTGGTGGCCCGCGCGAAGCAGGAGCAGGCGCACGTCCGCGGCTATCTCTCGATGTGCTTCGGCGACCCCTGGGAGGGCCCCGTCCCGGTCCACCAGGTCGTACGGGTCGCCAAGTCCCTGCTCGACCTCGGGTGCGACGAGCTGAGCCTCGGCGACACCATCGGCGTCGCCACCCCCGGCCACGTCCGGGAACTGCTCGGCAGCCTGAACGAGGCGGGCGTCGGCACCGACCGCATCGGCGTGCACTTCCACGACACCTACGGCCAGGCCCTCTCCAACACCCTCGCCGCGCTCCAGCACGGCGTGACCACCGTCGACGCCTCCGCAGGCGGCCTCGGCGGATGCCCGTACGCGAAGAGCGCCACCGGCAATCTCGCGACCGAGGACCTGGTGTGGATGCTCGACGGCCTCGGCATCGAGACCGGGGTCGATCTGGCCGCCCTTACCGCCACGAGCGTGTGGATGGCCGAACAGCTGGGGCGACCCAGCCCCTCACGTACCGTCCGCGCCCTCTCCCACAAGGAGTAGTCACACCATGTCCCTCGACCACCGGCTCACCCCTGAGCACGAGGAACTCCGCCGTACCGTCGAGGCGTTCGCGCACGACGTGGTCGCGCCGAAGATCGGCGACCTGTACGAGCGGCATGAGTTCCCCTACGAGATCGTCGCCGAGATGGGCCGCATGGGCCTGTTCGGCCTGCCCTTCCCGGAGGAGTACGGCGGCATGGGCGGCGACTACCTCGCCCTCGGCATCGCCCTGGAGGAGCTCGCCCGCGTCGACTCCTCGGTCGCCATCACCCTGGAGGCCGGGGTCTCCCTCGGCGCCATGCCGATCTACCTCTTCGGCTCGGAGGAGCAGAAGCGGGAGTGGCTGCCGAAGATGTGCTCCGGCGAGATCCTCGGCGCCTTCGGCCTGACCGAGCCCGGCGCGGGCTCCGACGCCGGCGGCACCCGCACCACCGCCGTCAAGGACGGCGACGAGTGGGTCATCAACGGCTCGAAGTGCTTCATCACCAACTCCGGTACGGACATCACCGGTCTGGTCACGGTCACGGCCGTGACGGGCCGCAAGGCGGACGGCCGCCCGGAGATCTCCTCGATCATCGTCCCGTCCGGCACCCCGGGCTTCACGGTGGCCGCCCCCTACTCCAAGGTGGGCTGGAACGCCTCGGACACCCGTGAGCTGTCCTTCGACGGCGTACGGGTGCCCCTCGCCAACCTGGTGGGCGCCGAGGGCCGCGGCTACGCCCAGTTCCTGCGGATCCTCGACGAGGGCCGGATCGCCATCTCGGCGCTCGCGACCGGGCTCGCGCAGGGCTGTGTGGACGAGTCGGTGAAGTACGCCAAGGAGCGGCACGCCTTCGGCAAGGCGATCGGCGACAACCAGGCCATCCAGTTCAAGCTGGCCGACATGGAGATGCGCGCCCACATGGCCCGCATCGGCTGGCGCGACGCGGCCTCCCGGCTGGTGGCCGGCGAGCCCTTCAAGAAGGAGGCGGCGATCGCGAAGCTGTACTCCTCGACGGTCGCCGTCGACAACGCCCGCGAGGCGACCCAGATCCACGGCGGCTACGGGTTCATGAACGAGTACCCGGTGGCCCGCATGTGGCGGGATTCCAAGATCCTGGAGATCGGCGAGGGCACGAGCGAGGTCCAGCGCATGCTGATCGCCCGTGAACTGGGCTTCTCCGCCTAGTCGCAGGGATCGTCCGCGTCCGGGCGGCACGAGGGGGCCCGAAAAAACTTAGGGCCCCCTTACCGATTTCGGCCAAGGTTAGGCTAACCTTCCCCACGAACGGCTCAGTGGCCGCCCGGACACGCACGAAAACGGACATCGACATGCCCAAGTCCCGAACCTCCTCCCTCACCCGTCGCGGATTCATCGCGGCGGGCGGCGCCCTCGGCCTCGTCGCGGCGCTCGCCGCGTGCGGCGGCACCGACTCGGCGAAGGGTGACGGCGGCAAGGACAACGGCGCCGCGGCCTCCGGCCCCTGGACCTTCAAGGACGACCTCGGCAACGACGTCAGCACCAAGTCCAAGCCGAAGAACATCGTCGCCTTCACCGGCACCGCCGCCGCGCTGTACGACTACGGCATCCCGGTCAAGGGCGTCTTCGGCCCGACCAAGACCGCCGACGGCAAGCCCGACGTCCAGGCCGGCTCGATGGACATCTCCAAGGTCGAGATCCTCGGCAACGTCTACGACGACTTCAACGTCGAGAAGTACGCGGCCCTCCAGCCCGAACTGCTCGTCACCAACAGCTGGGACGGCACCTACTGGTACGTTCCGGAGGCCTCCAAGGACAAGATCCTGAAGCTGGCCCCGGCCGCCGCGATCAAGGTGGGCGGCGACGTCACCCTCGACAAGGCCCTGGAGCGCACCGCGGACCTCGCCAAGTCCCTGGGCGCCGACATGAACGCCAAGTCCACCGTCGACGCGAAGGCCCGCTTCGACGCCGCCGCCGCGAAGGTGCGCGAGGCCACCAAGGCCAACCCGGGCGTCAAGGTGCTCGTGGGCTCCGGCTCCGCGGACCTCTTCTACGTCTCCACTGCGGACACCTCGGCCGACCTGAAGTACTTCAAGCAGCTCGGCGTCGAGTTCGTCACCCCGGAGAAGCTGGACGAGGGCGGCTTCTTCGAGAGCCTCAGCTGGGAGAACGCCGGCAAGTACAAGGCCGACGTCGTCCTGCTCGACAACCGCACCGGCACCCTGCAGCCGGAGGAGCTGAAGGCGAAGGCCACCTGGGCCGAGCTCCCGGCGGTCAAGGCCGGCCAGATCACCCCGCGCGTCACCGAGCCGATCTTCTCGTACGCCAAGTGCGCCCAGATCCTCGAGGACCTCGCGAAGTCCATCCAGAACGCCAAGAAGGTCAGCTGACCCGGTCGACCCGCGGCGCCCGGTGACCCCGGGCGCCCGCAGGCCGTTCCGACTTCCAGGGGGATCCTCCGCATGACCGTCACCGCGTCCGACGACACCGCTCCGGCCGTCGCCCACTTCCGCTTCTTCGCGCTCGAAGTGGTCCGCACGCGCCGCCTCGGCCACTCGTTCCTGCGGGTCACGTTCGGCGGGGAGTCCCTCGCGGGCTTCCGCTCGGGCGGCTTCGACCAGAGCCTGTCGCTCTTCCTGCCCCCGCCCGGCCGGGAGCACACCGTGCTCCAGGCCACGGACGAGGACACCTGGTTCGCCGCGTGGCGCGGGATGCCGGACGAGGAGCGGCCGGTGATGCGCTCCTACACGGTGCGCGAGCAGCGCCGTACGCCCGAGGGAGCGGTCGAGGTCGACATCGACTTCGTCCTCCACGGCGATGCGTCCCCGGCCTCCCGCTGGGCCGGGCAAGCGGTCGCCGGCCGCCGGATCATGGCCATCGGCCCGGCCGTCGCGGAGAACAAGTCCGTACGCTTCCAGCCGCCGGCCGACACCGACGCGATCTGGATGTACGCGGACGAGACCGCCCTGCCGGCCGCGGCCGCGATCCTGGACCGACTGGCCGCCGGGACCCGGGTCCGGGCCTGGTTCGAGGTCCCGCACGAGGACGACCGGATCGTGCTGGACACGCTCGCCGACGCGGACATCAGCTGGATCGTGCGCGAGGGCCACGGCCGGGAGCGCACCGAGCAGGTGCTGAGCGTGCTGCGCTCGGCCGAACCGCCCGCCGCCGAAGTCCCGTACGTCTGGCTGGCGGGCGAGGCGGGCACCATTCGCGCGGTGCGCCGCCACTTCGTGCAGGAACGATCCGTCGACCGCCGCGCGGTGCGGTTCACCGGCTACTGGCGGCTCGGCGCGAGCGAGGAGCAGCTCCTCGCCGAGGCGTACGCCGGCAAGGCCCCGAGCGAGGACCCGGCGTCCGAGCTGTAGTCGACACCCGTATTCCATAACGCAGTTGAGGATGGGCCCTGGCTTTCAGCCAGGGCCCATCCTCATTTGTCTTATTAGCTTAGGTTAGGCTAACCTAAACACCACACACCCCACCCTCCCCTTCTCCCCCTGCCCGGAGGAAAGTTGATGCGCTCGCATCTGCTGAACGAGACGACTGCGGACCTCTACCGGCGTTCCGTCACCGAGGGCGTCGACCGTGTCGCCGCCAAACTCGCGACCACGGAACGGCCCCACACCGGTATATCCGTCGACGAACTCGCCCCGGTCATCAACGGGATCGACCTGGACAAGCCGCTCGCGGACGCGGCCGCCGTCCTGGACGAGCTGGAGGACGTCTACCTGCGCGACGCGGTGTACTTCCACCACCCGCGCTACCTCGGGCACCTCAACTGCCCTGTCGTGATCCCCGCGGTGCTCGGCGAGGCGGTCCTCTCGGCCGTCAACTCCTCACTCGACACCTGGGACCAGTCGATCGGCGGCACGCTGATCGAGCGCCGCCTCATCGACTGGACCGCCCAGCGCATCGGCCTCGGCCCCGCCGCGGACGGCATCTTCACCTCCGGCGGCAGCCAGTCCAACTTCCACGCCCTGCTGCTCGCCCGCGACGAGGCCTGCCGGATCGTCATGAAGCGCGCCCTGGACCAGGGCGCCGAGCTCACCAAGGCCGAACTCCTCCCCAAACTGCGCATCTTCACCTCCGAGGCCAGCCACTTCAGCGTGCAGAAGTCGGCCGCCATGCTCGGCCTCGGCTACGAGGCCGTCATCTCGGTGCCCGTCGACCGCAACCGCCGGATGGACACCGCGGTGCTCGCCCTGGAGCTCGAGGAGTGCGCCGCCGAGGGCCTCTTCCCCATGGCCGTCGTCGCCACCGCCGGCACCACCGACTTCGGGTCCATCGATCCGCTCCCCGAGATCGCCCGCCTGACCGCCGAGCACTCCGCGTGGATGCACGTGGACGCCGCCTACGGCTGCGGACTGCTGGTCTCCCCCACCCGTCGGCACCTCCTCGACGGCATCGAGCACGCCGCCTCGGTCACGGTCGACTACCACAAGTCGTTCTTCCAGCCGGTCAGCTCCAGCGCGATGCTGGTCCGCGACCGCGACACCCTCAAGCACGCCACGTACCACGCGGACTACCTCAACCCGCGCCGCATGGCGGAGGAGCGCATCCCCAACCAGGTCGACAAGTCCATCCAGACCACGCGCCGCTTCGACGCGCTCAAGCTCTGGATGACCCTGCGCGTCATGGGAGCCGACGGCGTCGGCTCGCTCTTCGACGAGGTCATCGACCTGGCCGCCGCCGGCTGGGACGTCATCGACGCCGACCCGCGCTTCGAGGTCGTCGTCAAGCCGCAGATCTCCACCCTCGTCTTCCGCTTCCTGCCCGGCGAGGAGGTCCCCGCCGACCTCCTCGACGAGGCCCAGCTCCACGCCCGCAAGGCGCTCTTCGCCTCCGGCGAGGCCGTCGTCGCCGGGACGAAGGTGGACGGGAAGCAGTACCTGAAGTTCACCCTCCTCAACCCGCAGACCACGACGGCCGACATCGCTGCCGTCCTCGACCTCCTCGCCGCACACGCCGAGCAGTTCCTGGGAGAATCCCTTGCCGTCCACCACTGAGCCCCACGACTTCATCGGTATCGGCCTCGGTCCCTTCAACCTGGGACTCGCCTGCCTCACCGCGCCGATCGACGAGCTGGACGGCCTGTTCATCGAGTCGAAGCCGCACTTCGAGTGGCACGCGGGGATGTTCCTGGACGGCGCCCACCTGCAGACGCCGTTCATGTCGGACCTCGTCACCCTCGCCGACCCGACGTCGCCCTTCTCCTTCCTGAACTACCTGAAGGACAAGGACCGGCTGTACTCGTTCTACATCCGGGAGAACTTCTACCCGCTGCGCGCCGAGTACAACGACTACTGCCGCTGGGCCGCCGACCGGCTCGACAACGTCCTGTACTCGACCTCCGTCACCGAGGTCACCTACGACGAGCAGGCCGGTCTCTACGAGGTCCGCACGGACAAGGGCGAGACCCACCGGGCCCGCCGCCTGGTCCTGGGCACCGGCACCCCGCCCTTCGTCCCGGAGGCCTGCGCCGGCCTCGGCGGCGACTTCCTGCACAACTCCGCCTACATGCATAACAAGGCGGAGCTGCAGAAGAAGAAGTCCATCACGCTGATCGGCTCCGGCCAGAGCGCGGCCGAGATCTACTACGACCTCCTCGCCGAGATCGACACGTACGGCTACCAGCTCAACTGGGTCACGCGCTCCCCGCGGTTCTTCCCGCTGGAGTACACGAAGCTGACGCTGGAGATGACCTCCCCCGAGTACGTGGACTACTTCCACGCCCTCCCCGAGGACACCCGCTACCGGCTGGAGACCCAGCAGAAGAACCTCTTCAAGGGCATCGACGGCGACCTGATCAACGCCATCTTCGACCTGCTCTACCAGAAGAGGATCACCATGCCGGGGCAGGTGCCGACCACCCTGCTGACCAACACCTCCCTGAACAGCACGGCATACGACACCACCACGGGCACCTACACCCTGGGGCTGCGCCAGGAGGAGCAGGAGCGGGACTTCACCCTCGCCTCCGAGGGCCTGGTCCTGGCCACCGGCTACAAGTACCAGGTGCCCGAGTTCCTCGCCCCGGTGCGCGACCGGCTGAACTTCGACGGCCACGGCCGCCTCGACGCCGGCCGCAACTACAGCGTCGACACCACGGGCCGCGGGGTGTACCTCCAGAACGGCACGACCCACAACCACTCCCTGACCTCGCCCGACCTCGGCATGGCCGCGTACCGCAACGCCTACATCGTGGGCGAGCTCCTCGGCCGCGAGTACTACAAGGTCGAGAAGTCCATCGCGTTCCAGCAGTTCGCCGCCCCGGAAGGCACGCACGCATGAGCACCACCACCGGTGAGATCCTCTTCACCCGCACCGACGCGGCCCTCGGGACCTTCGCCATCCGCCCGCTGGACCCCTTCGCCGACGCGGAGCTGCTGCACGGCTGGGTCACGCACCCCAAGGCCTCGTTCTGGATGATGCAGGACGCCTCGCTGCCGGACGTCGAGCGCGAGTACATGCGGATCGCCGCGCACGAGCACCACCAGGCCTTCATCGGCCTCCACGAGGGCCGCCCGGCCTTCCTGATGGAGAGCTACGACCCGGGCGAGCTGGAACTGGTCGGCCTGTACGACGCCCAGCCCGGCGACGTCGGCATGCACTTCCTGGTCGCGCCGAGCGACCAGCCCCTCAGCGGCTTCACCCGCGCCGTGATCACCACGGTGATGGCCGCCCTCTTCGCCGACCCGCAGACGAAGCGGGTCGTCGTCGAGCCGGACGTCCGCAACACGGCGGTGCACACCCTCAACGCGGTGGTCGGTTTCGCACCCGAGCGCGAGATCCGCAAGCCGGAGAAGGAAGCCCTCCTCAGCTTCTGCACCCGCGCCCAGTTCGAAGCAGCCACCGGCATCACCCAGGAAGTGTCGATATGAGCCTGGCCGACGCCGTCTCCCACCTCTCCCCCGAGCTGTGGGCCCGCGCGAACCGCGCGCTGGTCCGCAAGGCCCTCGCGGAGTTCTCCCACGAACGCCTCCTGACACCGAAGCCGCTGGGCGACTCCTGGTACTCGGTCCTGAGCGACGACTCCGCGGTGGAGTACCGGTTCAAGGCCGTCCTGCACGCCCTCGACCACTGGTCGGTGGACGAGTCCTCGGTCACCCGCCTGCAGGACGGCGCCGAGCTCCCGCTGGACGCCCTCGACTTCCACATCGAGCTGCGCGAGGCGCTGGGCCTGAGCCCGGAGGTCCTGCCCGTCTACCTGGAGGAGATCTCCTCCACCCTGGCCGGCACGGGCTTCAAGTACACGAAGCCGCAGATCTCCTCCGACGTCCTCGCGAAGTCCTCCTTCCAGGACATCGAGACGGGCATGACCGAGGGCCACCCCTGCTTCGTGGCGAACAACGGCCGCCTCGGCTTCGGCGTGCAC
Source organism: Streptomyces sp. NBC_00207 (assembly GCF_045160965.1). Lineage (NCBI taxonomy): Bacteria > Bacillati > Actinomycetota > Actinomycetes > Kitasatosporales > Streptomycetaceae > Streptomyces > Streptomyces sp. NBC_00207. The sequence continues at coordinate 3,766,347 of NZ_CP130715.1, forward strand.
GAGTACCTCTCGTACGCCCCGGAGACTGCGAGCCCCGTTCACCTGGTGTGGGTGGCGGCCCGCAAGGACGTCTCCACCTTCACGGCGGGCGCGGGCCTGGACCACGACTCCTTCGTCCGCGCCGAGCTGGGCGAGGAGGCGATCGCCGGCTTCGCGGCGCAGCTGGAGGCCCTGGGCCTGGACCTGGCCGACTACCACCTGCTGCCGGTCCACCCCTGGCAGTGGTGGAACAAGACCACGGTCACCTTCGCCGCCGAGATCGCCAACCGCCGCCTCGTGCTGCTGGGCGAGGGCTCGGACGCGTACCTGGCGCAGCAGTCGATCCGTACGTTCTTCAACCAGAGCGCGCCGGAGAAGCACTACGTCAAGACGGCCATCTCGGTGCTCAACATGGGCTTCATGCGCGGTCTCTCGGCCGCCTACATGGAGGCCACGCCGGCTATCAACGACTGGCTGCACCAGCTGATCGAGGGCGACGAGGTCCTGCAGTCGGTGGACTTCTCGATCATCCGCGAGCGCGCGGCGATCGGCTACCACCACCGCCAGTACGAGCGCGCCACCGACCGCTACTCCCCCTACCGCAAGATGCTGGCCGCGCTGTGGCGCGAGTCCCCCGTCAACTCCCTCAAGGGCGACGAGCGGCTCGCCACCATGGCCTCGCTCCTGCACGTCGACGCCGAGGGCAAGTCCTTCGTCGGCGCCCTGATCGAGGAGTCGGGCCTGACTCCGCAGGAGTGGCTGCGCCACTACCTCCGGGCCTACCTGGTCCCGCTCCTGCACTGCTTCTACCAGTACGACCTCGCGTACATGCCGCACGGCGAGAACACGATCCTCGTCATCGAGGGCGGCGTGGTGAAGCGGGCGATCTTCAAGGACATCGCCGAGGAGATCGTGGTCATGGACCCGGACGCGGTGCTGCCGCCGGCGGTCGAGCGGATCCGGGCGGACATCCCGGAGGACATGAAGCTGCTGTCCGTCTTCACGGACGTGTTCGACTGCTTCTTCCGCTTCCTGGGCCCGATCCTGGCGACGGAGGGCATCTGCGAGGAGGACACCTTCTGGCGGGCGGTGGCCGACTGCGGCCACGCGTACCAGGAGTCGATGCCGCAGCTCGCGGAGCGCTTCGCGCGGTACGACCTGTTCGCGGAGGAGTTCCAGCTGTCCTGCCTGAACCGCCTGCAGCTGCGGAACAACAAGCAGATGGTCGACCTCTCCGACCCGTCCGCCGCCCTGCAGCTGATCGGCACCCTCAAGAACCCCGTCGCGGCCTTCGCCCGGCGGTGATCCGGGGCCGGGCAGGCGGTCGATACGGTCCCTCGACCGCCTGCCCCTCCCCACGTGACCGTTCCCGAAACCGGAGGCGGCTTCCGCAGCACCCCCGTGCCCGCGGAAGCCGCCTCCGGCTCTTCGGACGCCCCCGCCGCCCGCTCGGTTCCCAGTGTGGCCCGGCAGAAGGATGCCGTGGAGTCGATTTCTAGAAATGTTTTCTAGTTACTGCGCCCATGGCACGTCCGGGGCCCGGTAGAAGCCGATGCCCTGCGCATCGAGACGCGGCTCCTGGGCCGCCAGGCGGCGGCTGTACGAGGTCCAGTCCAGCGCGCCCGCCGGGGACCAGCCGAGCTCCGCCAGGCCCAGGACCCGCGGGAACGCCATCAGCTCCCAGTCGGCCCGCGTCGCGACGTTCTCCGTCCACAGCGGGGCCTCCACGCCCAGGACGGCGGACTCCGGGACCCCGGCCAGGTAGGCCCCCGGGTTCCAGGAGTAGGCCCGCCGCACCGGTACGTACCCGGCCCACGCCAGCCCCGGCTTCGTCGCCGCCTCGTACTTCATGTCCAGATACAGCCGGTCCGCCGGCGACAGGACCAGCCGGTGCCCGGCCTTCGCCGCCGCCACCACGGCCGCCCGGTCCGCGGCCGAGGTCTTGTCGTGGCCCCAGTACTGCAGCACCGCCCCCTGCGCCGGCCGCGCCGCCGCCAGCTGGTGCCAGCCCATCACCGTCTTCCCGTACCGGCCCACCACCGCCTGCGCACGGTCCATGAAGGCCGCGTAGTCCGCCGCCGGCGTCACGTGCGCCTCGTCGCCGCCGATGTGCAGGTAGCGGCCCGGGGTCAGCGCCGCCAGCTCGCCGAGCACCTCGTCGATGAACTCGTACGTCCGCTCCTTGCCGATGCACAGCGAGCTGAAGCCCACCTTCGTCCCCGTGTACCGCTCCGGGGCCTTCCCGTCGCAGTTCAGCTCGGCGTAGGAGGCGAGCGCCGCGTTCACGTGCCCCGGCATGTCGATCTCCGGGACCACGTCCACGTACCGCTCCCCCGCGTAGGCCACCAGCTCCCGGTACTCGTCCTTCGTCCAGTGCCCGCCGGGACCGCCGCCGACCTCGCTGCCGCCCCCGTACTCCGCCAGCCGCGGCCAGGAGTCGACCGCGAGCCGCCACCCCTGGTCGTCGGTCAGGTGCAGGTGCAGCGTGTTGACCTTGTACTGGGCGAGCTGGTCCACGTACCGCTTGACCTGCTCCACCGAGAAGAAGTGCCGCGCGATGTCGACCATCGCCCCCCGGTACGCGAAGCGCGGCCGGTCCGTGACCGTCCCGCCCGGCACCGTCCCGGGACCGGCCGCCGGCACCAGCTGCCGCAGCGTCTGCCCCGCACGGAAGAGGCCGGCCGGGGTCCGCGCGGTGAGGGTGATCCCGCCGGGGCCGGACTCCAGCCGGTACCCCTCCTCCCCCAGCCCTTCGGCCTCCTCGTCGATGCCGAGCCGGATCCCGTCCCCCTGCACCCCGTCGACCACCGGCAGCGGCAGCCCGCTCGGGCCGCGCAGCTGCTCCGCGAGGAGCTCGCCCACCCGGCGGACCTCCTCGTCCGCCCCCCGGCCGGTACGGATGACCGTGCCGGGCCCGAAGGAGTAGCCGGGCCCTTCGGCGCGCACCGAGAGGGGCGCCGGCAGCAGCCGCTCGAAGGGGGCGAGGGCCGCGGGCGGATCGTCGCCGGGCCTGGCGTCGTCCCCGTGGGCCGCGGTGCAGGAAGCGGAACCACCGAGGACACCGAGGGCGAGGAGGGTGCCGAGCGTGCGTCGCAGTCGCAGGACTCTCATGGCCCAGGTATAGGCCAACTGGCCCGTCCGTGACGGTGGGAGAATCGCCGGATGGCGGAAATCATCCAGAAGGACGGCACTTGGAGTTTCGACGGGGACGCGGTGCGCATCGTGCCGGGCCGCGACAAGGGGGTGGCGCTGTTGCGGCAGACCCTCGGCGAGGTGGTCGTACCGCTGCGCGCGCTCGCGGGGATCTCGTACGAGCCGAGCCGCAAGGCGGGCCGGCTCCGGCTCCGGCTGCGTGACGGCGCGGACCCATTGCTCCAGGTGACGGGCGGACGCCTGCCGGAGGCCTCCGACCCGTACCGGCTGACCGTGGAGTCGGACCGCAGCGGGGTCGCGGAGTACTTCGTGGACGAGGTCCGCAACGCCCTGCTGCTGGACCAGGTGGACCCCGGCCCGGTGGACACCTACCTGCTGCCGGGGCCGCCCGTGCCGATCGCGGTGGGCGCGGGCGACGGGACGGCGGCCTTCGACGGCGACCGGGTGGCCCTGGACTGGAACTGGACGACGGAGGAGGCCAAGCGCTCCGGCGGACCGCGCGAATTCCGGATCGCCGATCTGCGCACCGTGGAGTGGTCCCCGTCGAAGGGCCTGGAGAACGGCTGGCTGCGCTTCACCCTGACGGGCGCCCCGCCGGCCCCGGCGCCCAAGTACGACCCGCACACCGTGGAGCTCTTCGGCTTCAAGAAGGACCCGCTGATGGCTCTGGTCGCGGCGGCCGTGGCCGTACGGATGCCCCACCCGGCGGCTCCCCAGGAGGGCCCGGCCGACGCGGTCGCCGCGCCCGCGGAGCTCTCCTCGGCGGCGGCCCCCGCCGAGGACCACGACGCCCTGCTGCGGCGGCTGCGCGAGCTGGGCGATCTGCACCAGGCGGGGGTCCTGACGGCCGAGGAATTCGCCGCGGCGAAACAGGCTGTTTTGCGGCGTTTCTAACCGGACCGACCCATTCCTTGGTCCAGACCAGTGGGATCCTGCCCGATTTCGGGCAGGATCTTTGCGTTCGGCGCCATTAGCCGCCAATATCTACGAGTGCTCGATCGCCGCCCGTCGCATGACGACCTCGTCGACCACCTGGTGCGCAGCACCGCGCTGCAGCGCGGCGAGGCCGCCCGGGTGGTGCTGGACGTGCTCGCCTACTTCGACGAGACGACCGAGGAGTTCGTCCGCCGCCGCCACCGGGAACTGCAGTCCGGCGGAGCGGTCAACGCGGAGATCTTCGAGCGGATCGCGGCCGAGCTGCCGCACCGCGCCGTGGCGCCTCCGGAGCTCTCGCTCCGGCAGCTGCGCCGCATCGTCTACGGCTGAGCCGGCGGCCGCGGGCGCGGCTGCGGGCGGGTACACGAACCGAACTTCAGGAGGGGCAAAACCGTATGTGCGGAATCGTCGGTTACATCGGCAAGCGTGACGTGGCACCACTGCTGCTGGAGGGCCTGCAGCGGCTGGAGTACCGCGGATACGACTCCGCGGGCATCGTCGTGAACAGCCCGAAGGCGTCCACCCTGAAGGTGGTCAAGGCCAAGGGCCGCGTCCGTGAGCTGGAGTCCCGCGTCCCCAAGCGCTTCACCGGCACCACCGGCATCGCCCACACCCGCTGGGCCACGCACGGCGCCCCGAGCGACATCAACTCGCACCCGCACCTCGACGCCGAGAACAAGGTCGCCGTCGTCCACAACGGCATCGTCGACAACGCCTCCGAGCTGCGCGCCAAGCTCGAGGCCGACGGCGTCGTCTTCGTGTCGGAGACCGACACCGAGGTCATCGTCCACCTGATCGCCCGCTCCGAGGCCGACTCCCTGGAGGAGAAGGTCCGCGAGGCCGTCAAGGCGATCGAGGGCACCTACGGCATCGCCGTCATGCACGCCGACTTCGCCGACCGCATCGTCGTCGCCCGCAACGGCTCCCCGGTCGTCCTCGGCATCGGCGAGAAGGAGATGTTCGTCGCCTCGGACGTCGCCGCCCTGGTCGCCCACACCCGCCAGGTCGTCACCCTCGACGACGGCGAGATGGCCACCCTCAAGGCCGACGACTTCCGCACCTACACCACCAGCGGTGCCACCACCACCGCCACGCCGGAGACCGTGGAGTGGGAGGCCGCCTCCTACGACATGGGCGGCCACGACACGTACATGCACAAGGAGATCTCCGAGCAGCCCGACGCGGTCGACCGCGTGCTGCGCGGCCGGATCGACGACCGCTTCAACACCGTGCACCTGGGCGGCCTGAACCTGGACCCGCGCGAGGCGCGCGGCATCCGCCGGGTCAAGATCCTCGGCTGCGGCACCTCGTACCACGCGGGCCTCATCGGCGCCGGCCTCATCGAGGGCATGGCCCGCATCCCCGCGGACGCCGAGCCGGCCTCCGAGTTCCGCTACCGCAACCCGGTCGTGGACCCCGACACCCTCTACATCGCCGTCTCCCAGTCCGGTGAGACGTACGACGTGCTCGCGGCGGTGCAGGAGCTCAAGCGCAAGGGCGCCCGCGTCCTCGGCGTGGTCAACGTGGTCGGCTCCGCGATCGCCCGCGAGGCCGACGGCGGCGTGTATGTGCACGCCGGCCCCGAGGTCTGCGTCGTCTCCACCAAGTGCTTCACCAACACGGTCGTGGCCTTCGCGCTGCTCGCCGTGCACCTGGGCCGCATCCGGGACCTCTCGGTCACCGACGGCAAGCGGATCATCGAGGGCCTGCGCAAGCTGCCCGCGCAGATCCAGGAGATCCTCGACGGCGAAGAGGACATCAAGAAGCTGGCCGCCGAGTTCGCCGAGGCCAAGTCGATGATGTTCATCGGCCGGGTGCGCGGCTACCCGGTGGCCCTGGAGGCCTCCCTCAAGCTGAAGGAGATCTCCTACATCCACGCCGAGGCCTACCCGGCCTCCGAGCTCAAGCACGGTCCCCTCGCCCTGATCGAGCCCTCGCTCCCGACGGTCGCGATCGTCCCGGACGACGACCTGCTGGAGAAGAACCGCGCGGCGCTGGAGGAGATCAAGGCCCGCAGCGGCCGGATCCTGGCGGTCGCCCACCGCGAGCAGGAGAAGGCGGACCACACCATCGTGGTCCCGAAGAACGAGGACGAGCTGGACCCGATCCTGATGGGCATCCCGCTCCAGCTGCTGGCGTACCACACGGCCCTGGCCATGGGCCGGGACATCGACAAGCCGCGCAACCTGGCGAAGTCGGTCACGGTCGAGTAGCCGACGGCCCCCCGTCACACGAATCGACCCCCGTGCGCCGTGCGCACGGGGGTCGATCCCTTTGGATCCCTGCGGTGCTCAGCTCGCGGCGACCGCGCCGCGCCGGGACTTGCCGACGGCCATCGGCCAGTGCGCCAGGGCCGCGGTGGCCCCGTACCAGGCCAGCAGCCCGGACACGGCGGCGACCCAGCCGCCCGCCTTGGCGAGCCCGCCGCTGTCCATGAACGAACCTATCGCCAGCAGGACGAGCGAGAGGGTCAGCAGGCCGTAGACGCCCTGGCCGAACAGACCGCTCGCGGCGGCGAGGGTGAGGGTCAGCGCGAGCATCGCGAACAGGACAAGAAACGTTCCGGCGGCTTCGTCGGAGACCGAGGCTCCCGCGCCCTTGGCCCACGTGAACCAGAAGATGCCGAGGCCCGCGAACGCGGTGCCGTTGAACCCGTTGCCGCCGCGGTACTCGAGGAGCCCGAGGAGGAACAGGGCCGCGCCGCCGACGTACATCGCGAGCGACACGGAACTGGCAGCGGACACGCCGTCGATGACACCGGTGTGGCCGATACCGAATGCGAGAAGGGTGAGACCCAGGGCGATGTTCCCGAGGGTCGAAGTCGAGGCCGTGCTTCCCGCAGAGACACCATTGTCCACGGCGGGCTCCCTTCGATCTGCAGTTGTTTGCTGCGTCCCAGCAGCATTTATCTACCCTTTACACGAGGGCACAACCGCACAATCGACTTAACAGAGGGTCACGGAATGACAACAACCGGTCGCTGCGCACGCTTGGCCAGGCGCCCGGCCACCGACCCGAAGATCCGGCCCACGATCCCGTGCGTGGAGCCGACCACGATGGCGTCGGCCGAATACTCCCGGCCGACCTCCTCCAGCTCATGGCAGATGTCACCGCCCCGCTCGACCAGGATCCACGGCACTTCCGCCAGGTAGTCCGCGCAGGCCAGCTCCAGCCCGAGCACCTCGGTGCGGTGGTCCGGCACGTCCACGAAGACCGGCGGCTCGCATCCCGCCCACACGGTGGTGGGCAGCCGGTTGGCGACATGGACGATGATCAGACCCGATCCGGAGCGCCGGGCCATGCCGATCGCGTACGCGAGCGCGCGCTCACTGGACGTGGATCCGTCGAATCCCACAACGACCCCGTGCCGGAAGGCCGGGTCGCAGGGCAGGCGTGTCTGTTCCACCGCGCGCAGCTCGGCGGCCGACGCGGGGTCGGCGAGGCGTTTGCGCTTGCGGTCCGCGGGTTCGGAGAATTCGTGACCGGCCATGGGTGTCTCGGCGAAGAGGTCCTTGGAGGAAGCAACAGGGGCGAAATCGGCGACGCAGTGTGACGGAGCTCTGTCCGGGAAGCATCTTCCCAAGCCCATACCCACCAGGGTACGGCGACACTCCTGTCCTGCACAGGGCTTGCCGCCCTTGGAGAGCGTCCCAGGGAGCATGCCGGAGCGAGCGCTCCTTGGCAATGACCACTGTCCCCTACAGCCAGTGACGAGTCGGGGCGCCGCCACCCGTGCGCGCAGTGACCGAGCCGCGCCGCGGGGCGTTGGACACGAGTCCGACCGTCCAGGAAGAGCCCGCAGGGAGCACGCCGTGCCCGGTCATCCGGTTCACCCCGTCCAGCCAGCTCAGCCGACGCAGTCCGTCCGGTCCCTCCAGCCCGCCGACCCGGGACCGCACTTCACCCCGTCTCCGCGCCCGGGCCTCCACCCGACGCTTCACCCGTCCGTGCAGTCCGCCGGACGCGCCCATGACGACCCTGCGGGTGACGTGGTGCGCTGGGCCGCCTTCAGCTGCCTGCTCGTCCCCGTGGTCCTCGTCGTCTACGGAACCTCCTTCGGCGGGGCGGCCGTCGCGACCCTCGGCCTGCTCGCCGTGACGGCCGCGTGCCGGGTCCTGCTGCGCCACTCGGAGAAGAACGGGCGGGCGGCGGCCAGGGTCCTGGCGGAGGAACGGCCTCCGGCCTCCCGCCGCCGCCGGCACTCGCGCGGCGGGGCCGGGAACCGCCGCGGCTGCCACGGCTCCGGCGCCGGGTCCCCGCACGACTGACTCATTCGCACACCCACACACGCATGTTTTCAGCCAACTTCCCGGCAGGGTGCCCTCCTTGCCGGAATGTCCCCCCACCCCCCTCACCACCAGCGACGACAGACCTCGGGGGGCGTAGCGGCCCTACGGGTACTGGCCACGGCCGATGGGCGGGCTTCCCATTCGGGTAGCGGAGCGGAACGCTTACTGATCGAATGCTTTTCGCCAAGTTGAGAAGTCGACATAGCGCTGCGTGCTGAACTTGTCACGCCGACACCACGGGACGCAGTAGATTCGATCATGTATTTACGGCGGGGGATCCACGTGCAAGGCCGAGGGGAAACGTGCAGGTGCGACCAGACCAAGGAGTCGCGACACCCAAGGGGGGCTTAGCGCCATGAGCCAGGATTCCACCGCCGTCGTCACAGACGCCGGCCGGAAGCTCGCGGGGCGTCGCCGCAGGGAGATCGTCGCGGTGCTGCTCTTCAGCGGCGGACCGATCTTCGAGAGCTCTATTCCACTTTCCGTGTTCGGCATTGACCGGCAGGACGCGGGAGTTCCACGCTATCGACTGCTCGTGTGCGCCGGTGAGGACGGTCCGCTCAGGACCACCGGCGGACTCGAACTGACCGCGCCATACGGGTTGGAGGCGATCGCCCGGGCAGGCACGGTCGTCGTGCCCGCCTGGCGCTCCATCACATCACCGCCGCCTCCGGAGGCGTTGGACGCTCTGCGTCTGGCGCACGAGGAGGGGGCCCGGATCGTCGGACTGTGCACGGGAGCCTTCGTGCTCGCCGCCGCCGGTCTGCTGGACGGCCGGCCCGCGACGACGCACTGGATGTACGCGCCGACGCTGGCCAAGCGGTACCCGTCCGTCCACGTCGATCCGCGCGAACTGTTCGTCGACGACGGCGACGTGCTCACGTCCGCGGGCACCGCGGCCGGAATCGACCTGTGCCTGCACATCGTGCGCACGGACCACGGCAGCGAGGCGGCCGGGGCCCTGGCCCGCAGGCTCGTCGTGCCGCCGCGCCGCACGGGCGGACAGGAGCGCTATCTCGACCGGTCGCTGCCGGAGGAGATCGGCGCCGACCCGCTGGCCGAGGTCGTCGCCTGGGCGCTGGAACACCTCCACGAGCAGTTCGACGTGGAGACCCTGGCGGCCCGCGCCTACATGAGCAGGCGCACCTTCGACCGCCGGTTCCGCTCGCTCACCGGCAGTGCGCCGCTGCAATGGCTGATCACCCAGCGGGTGCTCCAGGCACAGCGGCTGCTGGAGACCTCCGACTACTCGGTCGACGAGGTCGCCGGGCGCTGCGGGTTCCGCTCGCCGGTCGCCCTGCGGGGTCACTTCCGGCGGCAGCTGGGGTCCTCCCCGGCCGCCTACCGCTCCGCCTACCGGGCACGCCGGCCGCAGGCCGACGTGGCGCAGGTGTCCGAGATCTCGGGCGGGCCGGTTCCGCACCAGCGCACTCCGCAGCCCCACCGGGCGGCGGCGGCCCTGGCCGCGGCGGGCCCGACGGTGACGGAGCTGTACGCCCCGGGCCGGGTCCTGCGGGAACACGCGTAACCCACACCACGGGTACGGCACGGAAGGTCCTCCATCGGTCACCGCCGATGGGGGACCTTCCGCATATGCGGTCCGCTCCGCAGGGGACCGCATAAGGTGGGACACATGAACGATCGCATGGTGTGGATCGACTGCGAGATGACCGGGCTCTCGTTGACGGACGACGCACTTATCGAGGTGGCCGCACTGGTCACCGACTCGGAGCTCAACGTGCTCGGCGAAGGCGTGGACATCGTGATCCGCCCGCCGGACGCGGCCCTGGAAACCATGCCCGACGTGGTGCGCGAGATGCACACCGCCTCCGGCCTGCTCGACGAGCTGGCCGGCGGGACCACCCTCGCGGATGCCGAGGCACAGGTCCTGGCGTACGTGCGGGAGCACGTGAAGGAGCCCCGCAAGGCGCCGCTCTGCGGGAACTCGGTCGGCACCGACCGCGGCTTCCTGCTGCGCGACATGGCCGCGCTGGAGAGCTACCTGCACTACCGGATCGTGGACGTGTCCTCGGTCAAGGAGCTGGCGCGCCGCTGGTACCCGCGGGCGTACTTCAACAGCCCGCCGAAGAACGGCAACCACCGGGCGCTGGCGGACATCAAGGACTCCATCACCGAGCTGCGCTACTACCGGGAGGCGGTCTTCGTGCCGCAGCCCGGGCCCGACTCGGACACGGCCCGGAGCATCGCCGCCAAGCACGCCGCGCCGGGCGCGTAGCGGCTCCCGCGGAGAGGGGTGCGGGAAAGGGTGGAGCGAGCACCCTCCCGGACCCTGTACCCTTTTCTTCGGCCGGTCGGTTTTCCGACCGGACATGGTGGGTGTAGCTCAGCTGGTAGAGCACCTGGTTGTGGTCCAGGTGGCCGCGGGTTCAAGTCCCGTCACTCACCCTGAAGGAAGGCCCCGGTCGCGAAAGCGACCGGGGCCTTCTGCGTTCCTCTGAGCCCTTCCGCCCTCCTACGAGGATTCGCGGACCACCAGCCGGTTCGGCAGCACGACGGATGCCTCGTCCGTCTCCCCGGCGATCCTCGCCAGCAGCAGCTGCGCCATGGTGCGGCCCATCTCCTCGATCGGCTGCCGGACGCTGGTCAGCGGCGGGTCCATGTGCCGGGCCACCACCGAGTCGTCGAAGCCGACCAGCGCCACGTCCTGCGGGATCCGGCGGCCGGCCGCGCGCAGCTCCCGCCCGGCGCCCGCCGCCATGACGTCCGAGGCGGCGAAGACCGCGTCGAGGCCCGGGCGGCGTTCCAGCAGCTCGCGCATGGCCCGCCGGCCGCCGTCCTCGGTGAAGTCGCCGACCGAGATCAGCATCTCGTCGACCTGGTGTCCGGCGGCGGCCAGGGCCTGGCGGTAGCCGTCGAGGCGGCACTGGGCCCCGTACACGTCCAGCGGGCCGGTGATCGTGGCGACCGTGCGGCGGCCCCGTGCGAGGAGGTGGCGTACGGCCTCGGCCGCGCCCGCCAGATTGTCGGAGTCCACGCAGGGCAGCGTCTCGGCGGCGGAGCGGCGGCCGCTGATCACCGTCGGGATGCCGAGCTCGGCCAGCAGCTCCGGCAGCGGGTCCCCGGCGTGGACGGAGACGAGCAGTACGCCGTCCACGCGGTGCCCGGACAGGTACTGGGAGAGGCGGCGGCGCTCGCGGTCGCTGCCCGCCAGGGTCAGCACGAGCTGGACGTCGGTCTCGGCGAGGGCGGCGCCGACCCCGCGGACCACTTCGGAGAAGTAGGGCTCGGCGAAGAACCGGGCCTCGGGCTCGGGGATCACGAGGGCGATGGCGTCGGTGCGGTTGGCGGCCAGGGCCCGCGCGGCGCGGTTCGGCACGTACCCCAGCTCCGCCACGGCCGCCTCGACGACGGCCCGGGTATGCTCGCTGACCTTGGGGGATCCGTTGATCACCCGGGAGACCGTGCCGCGCCCTACCCTGGCGCGCGCCGCGACCTCCTCCAGCGTGGGCCGTCCCCCGCTGCGCCCGTGCCCGTTCATGGCTTCCTCCCGGTTGTGAATCTACCCCTTGACGGCTGTGGGAGCGCTCCCACACTGTGTCACAGAACACCCGGCACGTTCCGTCCTTCAGGAAGGATGCACATGCGAGCCCAAGCCCGAGTGCGAAGAAACCTCGTCACGGTGGTCACCGCGGTGGGTGCGGCCGCCCTGCTGCTCGCGGGATGCGCGCAGGACCCGGCCGAGAAGCCGGACACCGGCGCCCAGGACGGCGGCAAGGGGAAGACCACCCTCACCGTCGGGGTCTTCGGGGCCTTCGGCCTCAAGGAGGCCGGGCTCTACGACGATTACATGGCGCAGAATCCCGGGATCCGGATCGAGCAGACCTCCATCGAGCGCAACGAGAACTACTACCCCCAGCTGCTCACCCACCTGGGCACCGGCAGCGGGCTCGCGGACATCCAGGCCGTCGAGGTCAACAACATCGCCGAGATCACCGCCACCCAGGCCGACAAGCTCGTCGACCTCGGCAAGGCGCCCGGCGTGGACAAGGCCGCGTACCTGCCGTGGAAGTGGGCGCAGGGCACGGCGAGCGCGGCGAAGGGCGGGGCCACGGTCGGCCTCGGCACCGACATAGGCCCGCAGGGCATCTGCTACCGCAAGGACCTCTTCGAGGCGGCCGGGCTGCCCACCGACCGGGCGGCGGTCGGGGCGCTGTGGGCGGGCGACTGGAACAAGTACCTGGAGGCGGGCCGGGCGTACAAGGCGAAGGCCGGCGACGGGAAGGCCTTCGTGGACTCGGCGTCGGGTGTGATGGCGGCGGTGACGGGAAGCAGCGCCCAGCGGTTCTACGACGAGCAGGGCAAGGTCGTCTACAAGACCAACCCGGCGGTGCGCGGGGCCTTCGACCTGGCGGCCTCCTTCGCCACCGACGGGCTGAGCGCCAAGCTCCAGCAGTTCACGCCCGGCTGGGACCAGGGCTTCGCCAACGGGTCCTTCGCGACGGTCTCCTGCCCGGCCTGGATGCTCGGCTACATCCAGGACAAGGCGGGACCGGCGGGCAAGGACAAGTGGGACGTGGCGCAGGCGCCGAAGCCCAGCAACTGGGGCGGCTCCTTCCTCATCGTGCCGAAGGCGGGCAAGCACGCCGAGGAGGCGGCGAAGCTGGCGGCCTGGCTGACGGCGCCGGCGCAGCAGGCGAAGCTCTTCGAGAAGCGGGGCAGCTTCCCGAGCGCGAGCGCCGCGTACAAGCTGCCGGCGGTGTCGGGCGCGCAGCACGCGTACTTCGGCGGCGCCCCGATCGGCGAGATCTTCGCCAAGGCGGCCGAAGGGGTGCCGGTGACGGTGGTCGGCCCGAAGGACCTGGTGATCGCGCAGAACCTGGCGGACATCGGCATGCTCCAGGTCGACCAGAAGGGCCGGTCGCCGCAGGAGGGCTGGGAGGCCGCCGTGAAGGCGATCGACAACGCCCTGGACCAGTGAGGCGCAAGTGACGGACGAGACCGCTGTCCTGTCCCCTTCCGCCGTCGGCCCGCAGCGGCCGGCGGCGGAAGGGGGCGGCCGGGGCCGGCCGGGCCAGGTGTGGCGCTCGCGCCGCTACCGCTGGGACCGGCGCTTCAGCCCGTACGCCTTCGTGGCGCCCTTCTTCCTCTTCTTCGCCGCCTTCGGGCTGTTCCCGCTGCTCTACACGGGCTGGGCGGCGCTGCACCAGGTGGAGCTCACCGATCCCGACAGCATGACGTGGGTGGGGCTGAGGAACTTCACCCGGCTGTGGGACGACGAGTTCTTCTGGAACGCGCTGCGCAACACCTTCACCATCGGGCTGCTGTCCACGGTTCCGCAGCTGGCGATCGCGCTCGGACTGGCCCATCTGCTCAACTACAAGCTGCGCGGGTCCGCCTTCTTCCGGGTCGCGCTGCTCACCCCGTACGCGACGTCGGTGGCGGCCGCCACCCTCGTCTTCGTGCTGCTCTTCGGCCGGGACTACGGGATGGTCAACTGGGCTCTCTCGGCGGTCGGTTTCGGGGCCGTCGACTGGCAGAACGACACCTTCGCCTCGCAGTTGGCGGTCTCCACCATCGTGATCTGGCGGTGGACCGGCTACAACGCGCTGATCTACCTGGCCGCCATGCAGGCCGTGCCGGGTGAGCTCTACGAGTCCGCCGCGCTGGACGGGGCCTCGCGCTGGCAGCAGTTCCGCCACGTCACGGTGCCCTCGCTACGGCCGACGATCTTCTTCACCTGCGTCGTGTCGACGATCGGGGCGACCCAGCTGTTCGGGGAGCCGCTGCTGTTCAACGGCGGGGGGGCTGCGACGGGCGGCTCCGACCACCAGTTCCAGACGCTCGGGCTGTACCTGTACGAGCAGGGCTGGGTGAACCTGCACCTCGGGCGGGCCTCGGCGATCGCGTGGGCGATGTTCCTGATCCTGCTGCTGATCGCCGGGGCGGCGCGGCTGCTGCGCGGACGGAAGGACTCCCGATGAGATCACTGCGCGCGGGCCGGCTCACGTACCTGGTGCTCGGCCTCTTCACGGCCGGCTCGCTCTTCCCGCTCGTGTGGACGGCGATCGCGGCATCCCGGAACAGCACGCGCCTGGCCCAGACCCCGCCGCCCTTCTGGTTCGGCGGGAACCTGGGGCACAACCTCCAGATCGCCTGGACGGACGCCAACATGGGCACCGCCCTGCTGAACACCGTGATCGTGGCGGGCACGGTCACCGCGGGCACCGTGCTCTTCTCCACCCTGGCGGGCTTCGCCTTCGCCAAACTCCGCTTCCGCGGCCGCCGGCTGCTGATGTCGCTCGTGATCGGGACGATGCTGATCCCGCCGCAGCTGAGCGTGGTGCCGCTCTACATGCTGATCGCGCGGCTGTCGTGGACCGACCGGCTCCAGGCGGTGATCCTGCCGACCCTGGTGGGCGCCTTCGGGGTGTTCTTCATGCGCCAGTACCTGGTGCACGCCCTCCCGATCGAGCTGGTGGAAGCGGCGCGCACCGACGGGGCGAGCTCCCTGCGGGTGATGTGGCACGTGGTGTTCCCGGCGGCCCGGCCGGCGATGGCGGTGCTGGGGATGCTGACCTTCGTCATGGCCTGGAACGACTTCTTCTGGCCGATCGTCGCGCTGACCCAGAACGGCAGCCCGACGGTGCAGGTGGCCCTGACCGGGCTGGGCCGGGGCTACATACCGGACCAGTCGGTGATCATGGCGGGCGCGCTGCTGGGCACGCTTCCGCTGCTGCTGGTGTTCATCGTCTTCGGCCGCCAGATCGTCGGCGGCATCATGCAGGGAGCGGTCAAGGGATGACGGACATGCGATTCCCCGAGGGATTCCTCTGGGGCACGGCCACGGCGGCCTTCCAGATCGAGGGCGCGGCCGCCTCGCGCGGGCCCTCGATCTGGGACACGTTCTGCGCCACGCCGGGGAAGGTGTACGGCGGGCACACGGGCGAGGTGGCGGTCGACCACCACCGGCTGTGGCGCGAGGACGTCCGGCTGATGGCCGAACTGGGGCTCGGCGCGTACCGGTTCTCGGTGTCCTGGCCGCGCGTGCTCGCCGGCGGGATCGGCTTCTACGACGCGCTCGTCGACGAGCTGCTCTCCCACGGGATCACGCCCTGCGCGACCCTCTACCACTGGGACCTGCCGCAGGAGCTGGAGGCCGCCGGCGGCTGGCCCGAACGGGAGACGGCCTACGCCTTCGCCTCGTACGCGGCCCAGGTCGCGGAGGCGCTGGCCGACCGGGTGGAGCTCTGGACCACGCTCAACGAGCCCTGGTGCAGCGCCTTCCTCGGCTACGCCTCCGGGGTGCACGCCCCGGGCCGCACCTCCCCCGCCGACTCGCTGCGCGCCGCCCACCACCTGAACCTGGCCCACGGCCTGGCCGCCGCCGCCCTGCCCGCCCGGTCCCGCGTCGGCATCGCGCTCAACCCCAGCGCGGTGCGGCCGCTGACCGCCTCGGCGGCCGATGCGGACGCCGCACGCCGTATCGACGCGCTCGCCAACCGGATCTTCACCGGGCCGCTGCTGCACGGCGCCTACCCGCAGGACCTGCTCGCGGACACCGCCGCGCTGACCGACTGGTCCTTCGTCCGCACGGGCGACGAGGCGCTGATCCACCAGCCGCTGGACTTCCTCGGAGTGAACTACTACACGCCGGCGGTGGTGTCGGCGGCCCCCGGCGAGGACGGCCCGCGCGCCGACGGCCACGGCGCCGCGGCCCACTCCCCCTGGCCCGCGGCGGACACGGTGGCCTTCCACCAGCCTCCGGGCGAGCGGACCGACATGGGCTGGTCGGTCGACCCGACCGGCCTGTACGACCTGCTGATGCGCTTCACCCGCGAGGCGCCCGGCCTGCCGCTGCTGGTCACCGAGAACGGCGCGGCCTACGCCCCGGACCTGCACGACCCGCTCCGCATCGCCTACCTGGAGGCCCATCTCGCCACCGTCCACCGGGCCTTGGCGGACGGCGCCCCCGTCGAGGGCTACTTCCTGTGGTCGCTGCTGGACAACTTCGAGTGGTCCTACGGCTACAGCAAGCGCTTCGGCATCGTGCACGTCGACTACGAGACCCAGACCCGCACCCCGCGCTCCAGCGCCCACTGGTACGCCCGCCTGGCCCGCAAGGGTGTGCTGCCCGCGGGCTTGTAGATTCGCGCCCATGCGCCTCACCACGCCGCCGCGCCCCCTGGACGTGGAGTCCCTCTTCCCCGAACTGGCAGCCCACCGCCGTACGGCGACCCGGTTGCACCCGCGCGCCGGGGCGGCCGGGGTGCGCGACAGCCACATCGGCGGGCCGATGCTGTGGCCGGCCGACGAGCCGTGGCCGGTGTGCGAGGCCCCGCACGGGCGCGGTGCGCCGGCGGCCGGCCCCCGGCCGCTGCTGGCCGTGGCCCAGCTCTACGGCCGGGACGTGCCCGACCTGCCCGCCGGTCCGGACGGCGGCGATCTGCTCCAGGTGTTCTGGTGCCCCTTCGACGCGCACGGGCCCACGGGTGCCGGCATGTACGTGCACCTGCACTGGCGCCGTTCCGCAGAGGTGCGCCAGGTCCTGGCCGAGCCGCCGGCCCCCGGTCCGGTCGGCTTCGACGGCTACGTGCCGAGCCCCTGCGTGCTGCACCCGGAGCAGGTCACCGAGTACCCGTACATCGAGCTGCTCACCGGAGCCCTGGGCGCACGTGTCGAGGAGTGGGAGGACGCCCAGGAGGAGGCCGCCTACGAGGCCGACGGGAGCGAAGCGGACGGCGACGGCGACCCCCTGCCGAGCTATCAGGGCGACCTCTCCATCGCTCCGGGCTGGAAGGCCGGCGGCCACGCCGCGTGGAACCTCACCGGGCCCGGGGCGATGGACTGCCGCACCTGCGGCTCGGGGATGGATCTGCTCCTGACGATCGCCACGCGCGAGTGGCACTCGGACGGTACGAGCTGGATCCCGCTGCAGGAGCGGCCGGACGACCGCACCCACACGCCGACCGGAGTGGTCGTCGGCAACCACGGCAGGCTCAACGTCTTCGCCTGCCCCCAGGACCCGGCCCATCCGCACGGGTTCAGCCTCCAGTAGTCCGGCCCGGCGGGTCGGGCGGTTCGGGCGGGTCGGGGCAAGGCGACCGACCGCGTTCAGCGGAAGGCCGGGGCTGAGCGGGCGGCCCAGTCGGCGAAGGGGCGGGGTGCGCGGCCCAGGATCTGCTCCACGGCGGGGCTCGGTATCAGTTCGGCGGGCAGTGGTTCGCCGAGGATCCCCAGGGTGCCCTCAACGACCGGCTCCGGCATGAAGGTCAGCATCTGGGCGCGGGCCTCCTCCCGTGTCTGCTCGACGAACCGGACGGGCTCGCCCAGGGCCGCGGATATCGCCTCGGCCCGATCCCTCGGGGTGACGAGGGCGGGTCCGTTGAGCTCGTAGGTCCGGCCCGTGTGGCCGGGATCGCGCAGGACCGCGGCCGCGACCTCGGCGACATCCGCCGGGTCGACGGTCGGCAGCCCGACGTCGCCGAACGGCGCGGCGGCGGTGCGCCGCGTACGGATCGTCTCGGCCCAGGCGTAGGCGTTGGAGTTCAGCCCGCCGGAGCGCAGGATCGTCCACTCCAGGCCGGCCCCGCGGACGGCTTCCTCGAACTGCGCGGGGTGGCGGTAGACCTCCGGGCGCGTGCCGACGCCCTGGGACGAGAGCAGGACGACCCGGCGCACCCCGGCGGCCTCGGCCCGTCCGAGGATGCCCTGCGGGTCCTCGCCGGCGACGAGCAGGAACAGCGCGGCGGCCCCTTCCAGCGCGGGGCGCAGGCTCTCCGGCTCGGCGAGGTCGCCCTGGTGGTGGCGGACCCCGTCGGGCATGTGCGCCGACCGCCGGGAGACGGCGGTCACCTGCTCGCCGCCCTCGGCCAGAATCCGGACCAGTTCGCGTCCAACGTTCCCGGTCGCACCCGTTACCACGATCACGACGAACCCCCATGAATCAGTTAGTTGGCTGACTTAATTACGACCATAGCTGCCTTCCGATCACTCGTCTACAGTTAGTCAGGTGACTGACTCAAAGAAGTCCCGGCGCCCGTCCGGCAAGCGGGAGCGCCTGGCGGCCGCCGCGGCCCAGGTGCTCCACACCCAGGGCATCGCCCAGACCACGCTCGCGGACATCGCCCAGGCGGCAGAGGTCCCGGTGGGCAACGTCTACTACTACTTCAAGACCAAGGACCAGCTCGTCGAGGCCGCGATCGACGCACACGCGCAGACCCTCCGGGGCCTGATCGGCGCCCTCGATGAACTCCCCACCCCCCAAGACCGACTGAAGGCCCTGCTGAACGGCTGGGTCGAACAGCGCGAGCTCACCGCCCGGTACGGCTGCCCCACCGGCACCCTCGCCTCGGAACTCGACAAGCGCGCCGACGGACTCGACCAGTCGATCGCCGCGGTGATGAAGACCCTGCTCGCCTGGGCCGAGCAGCAGTTCCGGGAGATGGGCCGCGCCGACGCCCGCGAGCTCGCGGTCGCCCTGATCGCCGCCTACCAGGGCATCTCGCTGCTCACCAACACCTTCCGCGACCCGGAGCTCATGACCACCGAGGCCCGCCGCCTGGAGCGCTGGATCGACTCCCTCGCCTGAGGCCCTGCGCCGCCGCACTCAGGCCGCGAAGGCGTCGGCGTGATCCTTCACCCAGGTCTCGAAGGTGCGGGCCGGGTGACCGGTGAGGCGCTCGACGGCGCCGGTGATCTCGGCCGGGAGGCCGTCCGAGGCGGCCCAGAAGTCGAGCAGGGCATCGGCGTACGGGCCGGGTATGTAGCCGTCGACCTCGGACTTCCACTGCTCGGCGGAAACGGCCTCGAAGGGTATGGAGCGGCCGAGCACGTCGCCGAGTATCGCGAGCTGGGTCGCGAAGGTGAGCGACTGCGGGCCGGTCAGGGTGTAGGCGCGGCCGGCGAGGGCGGGGTCGGTGAGGACGGCGAAGGCCGCCTCGGCCAGGTCGGCCTCGTGGACCGGGTCGCAGTAGGCGCCCGGGTACGGCAGGTGGACCGGACGGCCGGACTTCACGGACCAGGCCCAGCCCTGGGCGTTGCTCGCGAAGGAACCCGGGCGCAGCAGGGTGGTGCGCAGCGGGGAGGCCGACAGGGCCTGCTCGACGGCGAGGTGGGACGCGGACAGCGGGCTGCCGGCGGCGTCCGGGGAGAGCACCGAGGACGAGGACAGGAGCACCACGTGCTCGATCCCCGCGGTGACGGCCTCCTTGACGAAGGCGTCGATGCCGGCCGCCTCGGCATAGAGGAACACGGACCGGATACCGGCGAGGGCGTCCGGGAAGGTCGACGGATCGGTGAGGTCGCAGTGGACCGCACCGGACGCGCCCCGCTCTCGGGAGCCGAGGCGGTACGGGACGCCATGAGCGTCGAGGAGGGCGCAGAGGCCGCGGGCGACCGCACCGCGACCGCCGGTGACGAGAATCGACATGACTGGTTCCTCTTCTGATGTTGGGGATAGAATCCATACGTGGCACAGATTCTGTGCGACACATTCTCTGCGTCACACAGACAAATCTGAAGCATGGAGGGTCCGATGTCAACCGATCCCACTCGTACGGGTGGTGCGGAATGGAGCCGAGCCGAGCTGCTCGCGCGCATCGTCACCGAGAGCCAGCGGCACTACGCCGACTACTCCCTCTTCAACCAGGCGATGGCCGACCACGTCGGCCTCCACCCCACCGACATGCAGTGCGTCGCCCTCCTCGACATGGAGCCCGAACCCGTCAGCACGGGCGACATCGCCCGCCTCACCGGCCTGACCTCCGGTTCCGCCACCCGCCTCGTCGACCGGATGGTCAAGGCCGGCATCGTCCAGCGGCACGCCGATCCGAACGACCGCCGCCGCTCCCTCGTCTCCCTCTCCCCCGAGGCCCGCGAGCGGATCGGGGCGGCATGGGACACCCCCGGCCGCGCCTTCGGCGCCGTACTGGAGAGCTATACCGACGCCGAGCTGACCGTGATCGCCGACTACCTGCACCGCGCCGCCGAGGTCGGCCGGGCCCAGGCCAAGCGGCTCACCTCGGGGGAAACCGGCTGACGGCCGACCGGCCGGACACGCCCCCGGACCGGCGGCCCCACCGTCACCGTCGCGTCCCCGAGGGGTTCCGAAGGAGGCGTTCCGGCACTACGGTCCCGCCCAACGGGCAACAGCGCGCGCCGGAGAAACGGGAGGGTCGGCGTGCGGTCGGAGGTTGTCCGTGTCCCAGCCCACCCCCACGTCCGTCTCCGCGTCCGCATCTGCGGCCGGCGGCTTCCGCCGGGTGTTCGCACTCGGCGGTACCGCCCTCCCCCTCTACGCGTTCCTCGCCCGGCTCCCCGCCGCCCTCTGCCCCATCGGGACGCTCCTGCTCATCAACGCCCGCGACGGCATCGGCGACGCCGGCGCCGTCGCCGCGGCGCTCTGGCTCGGCCAGGCCCTCGGCGGCCCCGTCATCGGCCGGCTCGCCGACCGGCGCGGCCACCGCCCCGTCCTGCTCGTCGCCTGCGCCGCGAACTCCGCCGTCCTCCTCGCCCTCGTCGCGGCCGTGCTCGGCGGGCTGCCGCTGGCCGCCCGCATGGCACTGGCCGTCGCGGCCGGTCTCACCGTGCCCCAGATCGGCCCGCTCGCCAGGGCCCGTTGGGCACGGCTGGCCGGCGGGGACAAGAAGCTGCTCGGGTCCGCCCTGTCCTTCGACACCACCCTGGACGAGGTCGGGTTCATGGTCGGCCCCGCGCTGGCCGGCATCCTGGCCGTCACCGTGCACCCCGCCTCGGCGCTCGTCCTCGCCGCCGCGCTGATCCTGCTGTTCGGCACGCTGTTCGCCGTGCATCCGACGGCTCCGGGCCCGGCCGGCGCAGCTCCCGGCCCGACCGTCGCCGCCCCCGGCGCCCACCCCGGCGTACGCCTGTGGTCTCCCGGGCTGGGCCTGCTGTTCGCACTGGCGGTGCTGCAGGGGGCCGCCTGGAGCGGGGCGAACACCGGCGTCAACGCGCTCGCCGAGTCCCTCGGCGAGGCGGGCGCGGCCGGGCTGGTGTGGGCCGCCATGGCCGTGACCAGCTCCCTCGCCGGCTTCGTCACGGTCTCCCGGCCCGGATCGGCGGACCTGACCGTACGGCTGCGGTGGACGATCGCCGTCCAGGCGGTGCTGACCCTGCCGCTGCTGGCGGTGTCCGGACTGTGGGGAGCCGCTTTCGCCGTCGCGGGCATCGGACTGGCCGTGGCACCCCATCTGATCGCACTGTTCGGCCTGGTGGAACGGGCCGGCCCGGCGGAGCGGATGGGCGAGGCCATGACCGTGGTCGGCAGTGGCCTGATCCTCGGCCAGGCGCTGGCCGCGGCCGCCTCCGGGCCGCTGGCGAGCGCGTACGGCCATCGGGCGGCCTTCGCCGTCGCGTGCGCCGCGGCGGCCGCCTCCGCCGTACTGGCCCTGTCGCTCGCGGGAAGGGCCGTTACGGGCCTCCCGCCCCGCCAGGACTCCGGGGCCCGCCAGTCCCCCGGCCCGCACGAGGACCTCGGACCTCACAACGGCCTCGGCCCGCACGAGGACCTAGCACCCCGCCAGGGCGCGAGGTCGGCCCCCGTCCCGGACCCCCTCCCGGCCGCCGTCAGGACGGCGAGGAGTGCATCGCCGCCAGGCCCTTCGCCAGGTCCTCGGCGTTCATGACGGGGCCGACCTCGAGCTCGGCGTTGAACTGCAGGAACATGTCCTCCATCAGCGCCGGCATGTGCGAGCTGTCCTGCAGGTCGAAGACGATCCAGCAGGAGCGGACGCCCTCGTGCAGACCGAAGTAGGCAGCCTCCGGCTTCACCTTGTCCATCAGCGTCTTCACCGCCTGGGGCAGCGAGCCGGTCTTGATGCCCTCGTTGGTGGCGGCCGTGTCAAAGTGCGCCCTGAGCATGACTCTCATGCGTGGCTCCTTCCGTCACGCCCACCCTCGGCGCGGCCCGGGGGCGCGGCAACATATGCGCCCCCGTCCGTGCGGCGGGATCCGGGGCCCGGAACCGGCCCCGACCCTCAGCCGGAAGACGGCCCCTCAGTCCGAAGACGCCCCCTGGATGTGGAAGTTGAAGTCCGTGTGCCCGAGCGATCCCATCAGCCGGAGCCATACGGGGAGCAGCATCTCGGCGCCCCGGGCCGTCTCGATGCCCCCGAGGTCGAGGATGCTCGGCTCCGGCCAGCCGAAGGAGTGGAGCAGCTCCCGTACGGCCTTCTTCGCGTCCGCGTCCTCGCCCGAGAGGAAGACGTGGTGCTCGCCGGCGACCCGGCCCGGATCGACCATGACCAGGCAGTTCATCGTGTTGAGCGTCTTGACCACCCGCAGCCCCGGGAAGGTGCGCTGGATCAGCTCGCCCAGGCTGTCGGTGTCCACCGGGTCCAGGGCCGGCGGGAAGCCCCGCGAGAAGTCCAGCGGGTTCGCGACGTCGATGAGGATCTTGCCGTCCAGGTGCGCGGCGTCCGCCGCCGTCAGCGCGGCGATGCTGACCTGCCCGCCGGTGGCGTTGACCAGGGTGTCGCCGTCCCGTGCGGCCTCCGCGAAGCCGGCGAGCCGCACCCGGGGCTGCCCCGCCTGCCATTCGGCGTACTCGGCGCGCCCGGCGGTCGCCCCGGGGTCCCGGGTGCCGATGACCACCTCGTGGCCCAGTGAGGCGAGCCGGGCGGCCAGCGTCCGGCCGACGATCCCGGTTCCGAGGACTGCGTAGCGCATGCCTGTTTCCTTCCGCTCGGCCGGGTGATCCCGGCTGGTCCAGGATCCCCACGTCGTAGAGGAATCGGTACCGGTTCGGGTCGTCCGGCAGGAACCGGCTGTTCATGGAGACCACGGTCAGCGGTTCAGGTCGGGGCGGGGCCGCTGGTGATGTCCATGCCGCGGACCGTACCGAGGCGGGCACGGGCCGCCCGCTAGGCGCGCCCCCGGTTACGTCGGTTGCCGCGCCGGCCGCGGCCCGCCCGCCCGCCGCCGCCCGGACCGCCGAGGGTCCGGCCGTCCAGGCCGATCCAGACCCGGACCTCGGTCCCGCCGAGCACCGAGCGCCCCAGCCGTACGTCGCCGCCCGTCGACTCCGCGACGCGCCGCACGATGTCCAGGCCCAGGCCGGTCGATCCGTCGCGGTCGCCGTCGTTGCCGCGGCGCAGGGCGGCCTCCGGGTCGGCGATGCCGGGGCCCGCGTCCGAGACGAGCACGATGACGGCGTCCCCCGCATCGTGGACGTCCACCGAGAAGGGGGTGCCCTCGGGGGTGTGGCGGAAGACGTTGCCGAGCATGGCGTCGAGGGCGGCGGCGAGCTCGGGCCGGGCCACGGGGATCCGTACCGTACGGTCCACCCCCGCGAGCCGCACCTCGCGGCCCTCGTCCTCCGCGAGCGCCGACCAGAAGTCCATCCGGTCGCGGATCACCTCGGAGGCGTCGCAGCCCGCGCCCGCCCCGACCAGGCCGGTGGCCGGGCGCTGCTCCCGCGCCGTGCGGATGATCGTGTCGACCTCGCGCTCCAGCTGCTCCACCGCGGCCCGGGTCTGTTCTGCGGCCGGGCCGTCCCCGAGCGAGGCCGTGTTGAGCCGCAGCACCGTCAGCGGCGTCCGCAGCCGGTGCGAGAGGTCGGCGGCCAGCTCCCGCTCATTGGCGAGGAGTCCCACCACCTGGTCCGCCATCGCGTTGAACGCGACGGCCGCCGAGCGGAGTTCCTTCGGCCCGACCTCCGGCACCCGCGCCCCGAGCCGGCCCTCGCCCAGCTGGTGCGCGGCGTCCGCGAGCCGCTCGGCCGGCCGTACGAGCCGGGCGCCGAGCCGGTCGGCGACGCCCACCGAGCCCACGATCAGCGCGAGCCCGACGCCCGCGAGCACCACCCAGGCGGTGCCGACGCCGTTGCTGACCTCGCTCTCCGGTACGAAGATCTCCACCACGGCGATGTCCCCGGAGCCGAGCGCGGTCGGCTGGAGCAGCGCCGAACCGCCGCCGGCCGCCGAGGCCGTCGTGGCCCGCCCGATCCGCCGGGTCTCGGCGACGGCGTGCGCGCCCGCCCGGCCCTGGCCGATCTCCACCGGGGCGCTGTCGCCGATGGCGGGCACGTGGACGGCCATCCGCCGGGCGGCGCCCATCTGCGTGGACTCCATCGCCTTCTGCAGCTGGACCGGGTCGGTGGTGATGGACAGGGTCGGCCCGATGGTGGCGGCCTGCCGCTCGGCGTTGGAGAAGGCCCGGTCGCTGGCCATCTCCTGGACGACGAGCCCGAGGGGTACGGCGAAGGCCACGACCACCATGGCCGTGACCGCGAGGCACACCTTGACCAGGGCCCATCTCATCGGGGCATCACTGCGGCGGCTCCAGCTTGACGCCGACACCCCGCAGCGTGTGCAGGTACCGCGGGCGGGCGGCGGTTTCGCCGAGTTTGCGGCGCAGCCAGGACAGGTGGACGTCGATGGTCTGGTCGTCCCCGTACGACTGCTGCCAGACCTCGGCGAGCAGTTCGCGGCGGGCCACGACCACTCCGGGCCGCCCGGCGAGGAAGGCCAGCAGGTCGAACTCCCGCCGGGTGAGGTCCAGTACGGTCCCGTCGAGTTCGGCCTGGCGGCGCAGCGGGTCGATGGCGAGCCCGCCGACGCGCAGGACGCGCGAGGGGGGTTCGGCCCCGGCGGCGGCCCGGGAGCGGCGCAGGACGGCGGCCATGCGGGCGGAGAGGTGCTCCACGGAGAAGGGTTTGGTCAGGTAGTCGTCGGCGCCGTCGTTGAGCAGCCGGACGATCTCCGCCTCGTCGTCGCGGGCGGTCGCGATGATCACGGGGACGTCGGTGATGCCGCGCAGCATCTTGAGCGCCTCCGACCCGTCGAGGTCGGGCAGTCCGAGGTCGAGGATGACCACGTCGAAGCGGTGGTGCGCGACCTCGCGCAGGGCCTCCAGGGCCGTGCCGACGCTCCGCACGGTGTGCGAGGCCTCGGTGAGGTGCCGGATGAGGGCGGAACGTACGAACTGGTCGTCCTCGACCACGAGCACACTTGCCATGGCCCGCACCGTAGTCCATTCGAGGTACCCACCGGGGTGTCGGGCTGCTCTTGTGGCGGGTGGTGCAGTATGTGCCCTGATGCGACGAGGACTTCTTCATGCCATGGCTTGGATGCTGGCGACCGGGGCGGCGGTGACGCTGTCGTGGTGGGGCGTGCACAGCGTCATGTCGGGGACGGCCTACGATCCGCCGCTCGCGGTGCCGCTCGCCACCCAGCCGCTGTCCTCCTCGACGCAGCGCGCGCAGCCGCCGGACGCCCCGGCGGAATCCGCCTCCGCGTCCCCGTCGCCCTCCGCCTCGCCGACCCCGTCCGCGCCGTCGTCCGCCGGGGCCTCCCCCGGCAAGCCGTCCCAGAAGCCCTCGGCCACTCCCTCCCCCTACGGGCAGGGGGAGGGACAGGATCCGGGCAGCGTGAAGGCTTATCCGGTCTCCGGCGGCCGGGTCGTCTTCTCCCTGGGCGCGTCCTCCGCCGAGCTGGTTTCGGCGACCCCGGCGGCCGGCTGGCGGATGCAGGTGTGGAAGCAGGACTTCTGGATCCGGGTCACCTTCACCCGGGACGGCCGCGAGGTGTCGGTGTTCTGCACCTGGCACGACCACCCGCCGGTGGTGGAGATCGTCGACCCCTGAGCCCCGGAGTTCCGGACCTCAGGCCGGGACCGTACCCACCAGCACGAACTCGTTGTACGGGAAGACCTTGCCCATCGGCCGGGGGAAGGGGAAGGAGTAGGTCCGCCGGACCGCGATCCCGGCCCGGCCGGCGTGGCTGCGCAGCTGGTCGAAGTCGACCCAGCGGATGTGCGTGGCGTCGGACCGGAAGCCGACCTCCTGCGGGGTGATCATGACGACCGAGCCGCCCGGCTTGACCAGCGGCAGGTACTGCTCCAGCAGCGACGCCGCGGTCCCCTCGTCCACGTGCTCCAGCACGTGCGCGACCAGCAGGCTGTCGAAGGACCCGGGACCGCAGTCCGGGGCGGCGGCCAGCTCGTCGGGCGTGTAGGCGTTCAGTCCGCGCTCGCGGCAGGTCTGCACCGAGTGCGGGTTGTGGTCGACGCCGACGCTGTCCGGGCCGCAGTTGAGCAGGTTCCGCCCCAGCCCGCAGCCGATGTCGAGGACCCGGCCGAGGTGCAGCCGCTGCAGGTTCCAGCGGTACGGAGCCTGCGTGGGCAGCAGCCGCTTGATACCGGACTGCTCCAGGCGTGCCAGCCGCTGGGTGTAATCGGAACCGGCGGTGCTCGGGGTGCCGGGGGTGGGGGCACCAGGGGTTGCGGGGAAATCAGACATGGTCTTGCCGTCTCCTGAACGCGTCGTAGCAGGGCAAGCCCTGCTAGGGGTTCACAGGCTACGCAGGGAGGCCGCCCGCCGGGAGTACTCGACCGATCTTTATCTGCAACTGCGCAAGGTGTATACGGAACCGATGCGCGACCCTGCGTGGCCGCGTATCCGGAACCGATTCGGGCCCCCGGGGGAGGGCCGCGCCGGGCGGGACCCGCGCGGCCGGCGGCAGACCGGGGGCGGCTAGCGGAAGACCGAGGGCGGCGGCTGCGGCGAGGCCACCGCGGAGGCGTCGGCGACGGGGGCCGCGCCGCCCGCGAAGTCCGCCAGCGCCCGGCCGTGCTCGACCCGGCCCGGGTGGGGGTCGCTCGCGACCCGGCGGGTGAATTCCGCGACGGGCAGCTCACGGTCGGACGCCACCAGGACGGCATTACCGAAACGTTTCCCCCGCCACACCACGGGATCGGCGGCCAGCGCCAGCTCCGCGAACCGGGATGCGGCCGTCGCGATCTGGCTCCGCAGATGGGTCAGCGGCGGACCGTCCGCGAGGTTGGCCACGTACCACCCGGTGGGCGCGAGGGCACGCCGTACGTCGTCCAGGAACTCGGTGCTCGTCAGGTGCGCCGGGGTGCGCGCCCCGCTGAACACGTCCGCGATCACCAGGTCCGCCCAGCCGTCCGGCACCTTCGCCAGTCCCGCCCGGGCGTCCACCGCGCGGACCCGGACCCGCGCCTGCGGGTCCAGCGGCAGGTGTTCCCGTACGAAGGTGACTAGTGCGGCGTCGATCTCCACGATCTGCTGGGTCGAGCGGGGGCGGGAGGCGGCCGTGTAGCGGGCGAGGGTGAAGGCGCCGCCGCCGAGGTGCACCACGTTCAGGGGCTGGCGGGCGGGCGCGACGAGGTCGATCAGGTGGCCGATCCTGCGCTGGTACGCGAAGTCCAGGTATCCGGGGTCGTCCAGGTCCACGTGCGACTGCGGGGCACCGTCGATCAGCAGGGTCCAGGCGGCGGCGCGCTCGCGGTCCGGCTCCAGCTCCGCCCGGCCGCCGTCCACCTGCCCGGTGAGCGCCTCGGCGCTGCCGCGTCCGCGCTGCCTGCCCTTGTTCCTGTCCTTGCCTGCCACCACCCCATTGTGCCGGGCGGCAGCCGGGGAAGAGTCGGCCGCAGTGGTCAGCGGCAGTTGTCCGCGGCCTCGATCAGCCGGGCCGCCTCGCCGAGCGCCGCGCGCAGCACCTCGGGGTCGGTGACCGGCCCGACGGCCTCCGGCGGCAGCAGCCAGCCGGTGGAGCCCGCGGCGGGCGAGGCGGCGTCGCCGAAGCGCATCCCGCGCCCGTTGGTCTGCGTACAGGCACTGCCCGGCAGGTCCCAGGCGTCGGCGGTGCCGGGAGGTACGAGGAATCCGAGGGTGTCGTCGGATCCGTCGTGCAGGACGGGTCCGACCCCGCCGGCCTGGCTGGCGGCGCGGCGGATGATGTCCACCGCCTCCAGACCCTGCCGCGTGGGCACGGTCACCAGGTCCAGATCGAGGTCCGGGGCCATGCCGGGCTCGGACGCGGTGTTCGTTCCAGTGCTCTCCATGCCGCCCTCCACCAAGGGAACCCCTCCTCGATCCGTATCCGCATGGGTTCAACGCACGGGAACGTCAACGGGTGCGGCGGCAAGACGCTGCAAAGGATGGCAGTTCATGGCGGATCGCGGGTGAGATATCCGTTTTGTAGCCAAACATCGCATGAACACCCCCGCGCTGACGGTACGTTCATGCGCGCCGGGCCCCACCCTCACACGTCACAGCACCGGCACTGCGGTCCTTGCCAGAGAGGTCACGTCCATGGCGGCGTCCCCCCACTCACCCAACTCCACGTTCCGGCGGCTGCGCGGCCAGCGCTCCCCGGCCGAGTTCGCGGCCCTGGTGCGCCGGGCGGCGAAGGAGATCGGAGAAACGGTTTCCTGCGACGCGCGCTACATCGGCCGGGTCGAGTCCGGCGAGATCCGCTGCCCCAACTACGCGTACGAGCGGGTCTTCCTCCACATGTTCCCCGGCCGCGCCCTGGCCGACCTGGGATTCTCCCCGCGCGAGAGCGTGCGCGGGCGATCGGCGCAGCGCGATCCCTTCACCACCGTCCCCACCCACCGTTCCCCTTCCAGTGCCAAGGAGAGCGACGTGCTGCGTCGCGCGTTCATGGCGGGCGGCTCCGCGACCGTGGCGGCCGCGACGCTCAGCCTCACCCTGCTCGGCGACACCCGCCGGCTCCCCTCCCGCGCCGGCGAGTCCGAGGCGGCCGCCGTCGAGGAAGCGGTACGCCAGATCCGCCTGCTGGACGACCGGCACGGGGCCGACACCCTCTACCGCAGGGCCGCCGAGCCCCTGCGCACCGCCTACGCCCTGCTCGACGCGGGGGCCACCCGGCAGTCCACCGAGGACCGGCTGCACGCGGGCGCCGGCGAACTGGCCGTCTCGGTCGGCTGGCTGGCCCACGACTCCGGCCGCTTCGACGACGCCCGCTCGCACTACGCGGAGGCCCTGGCGACGGCCCGGGTCGCGCGGGACGCGGGTCTGGAGGCGCACGCCTTCAGCAACATGGCCTTCCTCGCCCGGGACTGCGGCCGCTCCCGCGAGGCGGTACGGGCGGCCCAGGCGGGCCGCCGGGCCGCGCGCTCCCTCGGTTCCCCGCGGCTGCTGTCGCTGCTCGCCCTGCGGGAGGCCGGCGGCTGGGCGGGGCTGGCCGACCGGAAGGCCTGCGAGGAGGCGCTGACCCGGGCCCACACGGAGTTCTCCCGGGGCGAGGCCGACGCCGACCCCGAGTGGATGTCCTTCTTCGGCGAGGCGGAGCTGGAGTCCCTGGAGGCGCGGTGCTGGGCGGCGCTCGGGGAACACGCCCGCGCGGCCCGGCACGCCCGCCGCGCCGCCGACCTCCAGGATCCGCACTTCGCCCGGAACGTCGCCCTCTACACGGCCGAGCTGGCCGGCGACCTGGCCCGCGCGGGCGCCCCGGACGAGGCCGCCTGGGCGGGGGGCCGGGTGCTGGACCTGCTGACCGAGGTCCAGTCCACACGGGTCCGGTCGATGCTCTCGGAGACGGCGGGCGCGCTTGTTCCGCATCAGCGCTCTCCTCGGGTGGGCGCCTTCCTGACGAGGCACGCGGCGGTCTGACCCCGCCGGTCCGCCGCGGTCAGCCGCCGAGGTACTCGTAGACCCCGCCCTCGGGGTGGCGCACCACCGCGCGGCGCCCGTTGGGCGTGGGGGCGGGGGCGGCGATCACCTCACCCCCGGACGCGGCGCAGTGCGCGACCGCCGCGTCCAGGTCGGCCACGGAGAGGGTGGCGGCCACGCCCGCGAACCGCTCGGCGATCGCGTCGGGCCCGCTGAACAGCAGGAACGGCCCGACGCTCGCCAGGTCCAGGCCGGCGAACTCGAACCGGGTCGCCGGCTGGCCGGTCAGCCGTACGTAGAAGTCCAGGGCCGGACCGATATCGGCCACGCGCCGCCGCAGCACCACGGAGGTAATCGTCATGGCCCCATCCTCCCAGCCGCACTCTCTCAACTCCCTTGAGAAGGGCTGCCTTTAGAGGATTTCCCGGCCAACTTCCGGTGCAACGCCGCTGCCGGGGCTCCGCCCCGCGCCCCGCTCCTCAAACGCCGGAGGGGCTGGAGGGTACGGCGGGGTGGGAGGACGCGGCAGGGTGGGAGGACGCGGCGGGGTGGGAGGACGCGGCAGGGTGGGAGGACGCGGCGGGGTGGGAGGACGCGGCAGGGTGGGAGGACGCGGCGGGGTGGGAGGACGCGGCTCAAAGATCGGGGCTCCGCCCCGGACCCCGCGCCTCAAACGCCGGCGAGGCTGAATTCGGCACCCGCCGGGTCGGGTGTGTGTCGGGGCGCTCCCCGCAGGGCGCCGAACGCAAGGTGCCCCGGCCCGCCGACCCCCCGACACGTTCGGCGCCCGAGGAGACGCCCCAGCACGCGCCCGGCCCACCCGAACCGGCGAAGCCGGCCGCCCGGCCCCGGCGCAGCCGACCACCCGACCCGACCGGCTCGGCCCAGCCAGACCGGCCCGGCCCGGCCGGAAGCTACGCGTCGAGGTGCCCGGTGTCGTTCCAGCGTTCCAGGGCCGGGGCGCCGTAGGCCCAGCCGAGGACCGAGAGGGAGGTGGGTTCCAGGCGGATGCGGGCGCCGAAGGAGGCTTCGAAGCCGAGCCAGCGGGCGGCGAGGGTGCGCAGGATGTGGCCGTGGGCGAAGACGAGGACGTCGCGCTCCGCCGAGCGGGCCCAGGCGACCACCTCGTCCGCGCGCGCCGCGACGTCGGCGACGGACTCGCCGCCCGGGACCCCGTCGCGCCAGATCAGCCAGCCGGGCTGGATCGCCTGGATCTCGGCCGGGGTCATGCCCTCGTAGTCACCGTAGTCCCACTCCAGCAGGGCGTCCCACGGCTCCGCCCGGACCCCGAAGCCCGCCAGGTCGCAGCTCTCGCTCGCGCGGGCCAGCGGACTGGTGCGGACCTCGATGCCGGGCAGGCTGTTCCACGGGTCGCGGGCCAGCCGCTCGCCGAGCAGCTTGGCACCCCGCTTGCCCTCCTCCAGCAGGGGCACGTCCGTGCGTCCGGTGTGCTTGCCGAGCTGGGACCACGCCGTCTGGCCGTGGCGGGCCAGCAGGATGCGGGGGGCCATGCGAATCTCCCGATCGGTGTGAGATTGTGCGGTTTTACGATGGTTTCCTGGTCCGTCCATCATCCATCACGCCCCCGGCCGGCTCTCCGGCCGGCCCGTTTCCGCACTCCGCACACGATTGTCAGTGGCGGATGGGACACTTCCGCCCGTGAGCTCCTACCCGCCCAGCAGCCCCGCGCAGCCGACCACGCTGCGGCAGCGGCTCGCCGGCCTGCGCGGCCTGGCCGTGCCGCCCCGTCCGCTCGACGCCCGGGCGCTGGCGGCCCTCGCCGCCAATCCCGGCTGCGGCAGACGGGCCCTGCTCGACGGCGCCGGCGTGGACAAGAACGCCCTCGCCACGGCCCTCGGCTCGCCCGCCGCCTTCGGGCAGTCGCAGTTCGCCATAGTCCGCGGGAACTCCTTCGAGACCAAGGTCAAGGGCGACGGCGGGGCCGAGCTGCTGCGGCTGGTCCACGCGCACCTCGACCCGGCCGCCGAGCCGCCCGGCGCGGGCGCGAACGTCCCCGACCTCGCCGCCGCCGGGCCCGAGGGCCGCGCCGCCCGCACCGCGCTCGCCCTGCGCGAGGCGACCGCGGCGCAGGCGTGGACCCTGCTGGACCACCCGATGCTGGCCCTGGAGGTGGCCGGCTCCCCGGCCTACCTGGAGCCGGACGCCGTGGTCGTGCATCCGGACGGCCGCTGGACCGTCGTGGAGATCAAGTCGTTCCCGATGATCGACGGGGCCGCCGACGCCGCGAAGGTGGGCGCCGCCGCCCGCCAGGCCGCCGTGTACGTGCTGGCGCTGGAGAAGACCGCCGGGAAGCTGGCGGGCGCCGAGGTCGGGCACACCGTGCTGCTGGTCTGTCCGAAGGACTTCTCCAACCTGCCCACCGCCTCCCCGGTCGACATCCGCCGCGAGCGTGCGGTGACCCGGCGCCAGCTGGACCGGCTGACCCGGGTCGAGGAGCTGGCCGCGGCCCTACCCGAGGGCCTCAGCTTCGACCCGGCGACCCGGACCGCCGAGGAGCTCGTCGAGGCGGTGTCCGCCGTCGACGCCGCCTACGCCCCCGAGTGCCTGGCCGCCTGCGAGCTGGCCTTCCACTGCCGGGACCGGGCCCGTTCCGCGGGCGCGGTGACCGCGCTGGGCCGTTCCGTACGGGGCGAGCTGGGCGCGCTGACCACCGTGGAGGAGGCACTCGCGGCGGCCTCCGGGGCCGGCTGCGCCGAGGATCCGACCGCCGCCGCCCTGCACCGCGCGGCCCGGCTGCGCGCCGAGGCGCTGGAGTCGGCTGCGGGGGTCGTCGCATGAGCCTGCTGAACACGCTGGCCCGGCTGGAGGCCGTACGGGCGGGCCGCGCCCAGCCGCTCGCGACCGTACGGCACCGCCATCTGAGCGAGCGCCCGATGGTCTTCGTGCCGCTGACGACGGCCGGTGAGGCCGGGGCCCCGCTGGGCGCGCTGGTGGGCACGGACCGGCACGAGCCGCAGGTGTTCGTGATACCCCAGCCCCGCGACCGGGACCTGCGGTGGGCGTTCCTCGCGGACCTGGCGGTCCAGGTGCTGGCCCACATCGACGCGTACGCGGACGCCGTGGAGCCGGCCGAGCGCAGCGAGACCGACCCGGAGACGGGCAAGCGGGTCAAGGTGGAGACCGAGCTGTGCGTGGACGCGCCGCAGCTGATCGTGCCGAGCCGGGCGGGCATCGAGTACGTGCGGCTGCTGGGGCGGTCGATGCGGTTCCGGCGCACCGCCGAGGAGGAGCCGGAGAATCCGTATCCGGCGCCCTCGCAGGTGCCGATGCTGGGCCGCTGGTTCACCCACCTCGCCGAGCGCTCCCGGGTGCCCGGCTCCTCGATGCTGCTGTCGGCGACGGACCTGCTGTCCCGGCACTGGGCGACCGGCCAGAGCAATCTGGAGGACCAGCACCTGGGCGCGCTGCTGAGCTGGATCGACCCGCCCGAGGGCCTCTCGGGGGCCGAGGCGGCGCTCCGGGCGGAGCTGGGCCGCGACGAGGAAGGCCGGCTGCTGTGCCCGCCGGCCGGTCCGGCCACCGACCCGGCCTTCGACAACAAGCTGCTGGCCCCGGCGATCGCCCGCTACGACGCTGCGCGCGCGGCTCTGGCGGCCGCCGGGCCCGGGGACGGCGACCGCGAGGCGCGCAGGGCCGAAGAGGTCCGCAAGGCCGGGGAGGCCGTGCGCCGGCTGGTCGTGGACCAGATGTCGAACACCTGGTGGGCGACGTGGGAGGCGATCGACCTGCTGCGCACCCTGCCGCCGGGCGAGCGCGCGGAGGAGCGCTGGACGCGCGACCGCTGGTCGTACACCGGCCACCGGGACCGCGTACGGGCGGGCGAGCCGCCGCAGCCGCGCCGCGACGACGCGGTGACGGCCGCCCAGAAGCTGGCCACGCGGGAGACCGAGCAGGTGCGGCTGGACGCGCAGGAGGCGCTGGACGACCCCCTCGTCATGGCGGGCCGGCGCCTCGCGGGCGAGGCCTTCGCCGGCGAGGTCACCGAGGTGGTGATGGAGTGGACGGAGTCGAAGCGGCCGAGCCCGCGCCCGCTGGTGACGGTGGCCACGGAGGACCGGCCGCAGCTCGCGGAAGGGGGCGGCGGGAAGGTGTTCCGTTCGCTGGACGGTCGCCCGCAGAGCGCACAGTTCGTACGCTTCGAGGAGGACGGGCGGCTGGTTCTGCGCCTCCTCGACAAGATGGGCCGCGGCCGTGAGCCGGAGCCGGGCTCGGTGCCGGAGAAGGGCGACCGGGTGTGCTGGACGCTCTTCGAGCACGACGCGCGCGGCGGCCCGAAGCTCCCGGAGCCGGAGCAGACGCCGTGGACACACGGCGGCCCGCCGGGGCACCTGAGCGCCGTTCCCCTGCCCGACGCCGTGACCGACGAGGACCTGCTGTGACCGCGACCGCATCCTTCGACCCCGGGGCGGCGGCCGCCGGGGCGACCGCCGCGATCCTGCGCGACACCCTGCACGGGTCCGAACGGGGCGTGGTCGTCGACTCCCCGCCCGGAGCCGGCAAGTCCACGCTCGTGGTGCGGGCGGCCCGGGAGCTGGCCGCGGCCGGGCGCCGGCTGATGGTGGTGGCTCAGACGAACGCGCAGGTCGACGACCTGGTGCTGCGGCTCGCCGACAAGGACCCCGAGCTGCGGGTCGGCCGGCTGCACAGCAGTGACGGGGAGGCCTACGACCCGGCGCTGCGCGAGCTGCCCTCGGTCACCCTCTCGGCCAAGCCGGGGGACCTCGCGGAGCTGCCGATCACCATCTCCACGGCGGCGAAGTGGGCCTTCGTCAAGGACGTCGAGCCCTGGCAGCACGCGATCGTCGACGAGGCGTACCAGATGCGCTCGGACGCGCTGCTGGCCGTGGCCGGGCTGTTCGAGCGGGCGCTGTTCGTGGGCGACCCGGGGCAGCTGGACCCCTTCAGCGTGGTCGGCGCGGAACAGTGGGCGGGCCTGTCCTACGACCCCTCCGCGTCGGCGGTGAGCACCCTGCTCGCGCACAACCCGCAGCTGCCGCAGCACCGGCTGCCGGTGTCCTGGCGGCTCCCGGCCACGGCGGCGCCGCTGGTCTCCCGCGCGTTCTACCCGTACACGCAGTTCCGCAGCGGTACGGGCCCGGGCGAGCGGCGACTGTCGTACGGGGTCCCCTCGGACGGGTCGGGCCCGGACCGGGTGCTGGACGAGGCCGCCGAGGCGGGCTGGGGACTGCTGGAGCTGCCCGCGCGGCACACTCCGCGCACCGACCCGGAGGCCGTGGGGGCGGTGGCCCTGGTGGTCCGCCGCGCCCTGGACCGCGGGGCGGTGACCTCCGACGAGCAGTCCGAGGGCCCGTCCCCGCTGACGGCCGACCGGATCGCGGTCGGCACCGCCCACCGCGACCAGGCGGCCGCGGTCCGCGCGGCGCTGGCCGCGCTCGGGGTCACCGGGGTCACGGTGGACACCGCGAACCGCCTCCAGGGCCGCGAGTACGACCTGACGGTGGTCCTCCACCCCCTGTCGGGCCGCCCGGACGCGACCGCCTTCCACCTGGAGACGGGCCGCCTGTGCGTGCTGGCCTCCCGGCACCGGCACGCGTGCGTGGTGGTGGCCCGGGCGGGCATAGCGGAACTCCTGGACGACCACCCTTCGACGGAGCCGGTCCAACTGGGCGTGACGGTGAAGTTCCCGGACGGCTGGGAGGCGAACCACTCGGTCCTGGCCCACCTGGCGGAACACCGGGTGCCCTGGCGGCCGTAGGGACGGGCGGCCGGACTGCCGGGGGCTCAGGTCTTGCGTTTGACGCCCAGGCGTTCGCGGAGGAGTTCGCCGACCTCGGCCAGGGTGCGCAGTTGATCCGGGGTCAGGATGTCGATCAGGTGGCGGCGGACCGACTCCACGTGGAGGGGGGCCGCCTCCGTGATCATGGCCACGCCCGTGCCGGTGAGGACGACCTCCGCGCCCCGGCCGTCCGCGGCCACCTCCTCGCGGCGGACGATGCCCCGCTTCTCCATGCGGGTGAGCTGGTGGGACAGCCGGCTGCGGGACCACTGCATCAGTTCGGCCAGCGCCGTGATCCGCATGCGGTGGCCGTCCGTGGAGCCGAGCACCGACAGGACGTCGTAGTCGGCCTCGGAGAGCCCGCTGTGCTGGCTGAGGTCGCGCGCGATCTCTGCGTTGACCAGCGGGAACATGCGCCGCCACGCGTACCAGGCGTCCTGTTCGGGATCCGTGAGCCAGCGGGGCGGCTCGGATGCGGGGGTCATGCTTCCACTCTAGCCAGATCGGTGACACATCATCTATCTGGTTGACACGTCACGCACACTCCGGGTTTTATAGGTGACACATCAACAATCACACCCACCGGGAGCCCACTCCATGACCCGCCTGCACGTCATCTCCGCCGCCACCCGCCCCACCTCCTCCGGCCGCCCCCTCGCCCGCTGGGTCACCGAGCAGGCCCGCGCGCACGGCGGCTTCGAGGTCACCCCCGTCGACCTCGCCGAGATCGCGCTGCCCTTCCTCGACGAACCCGAATACGCCTCGACGGGCAACTACGCCCACCAGCACACCCGCGACTGGAGCGCCCTGGTCGACTCGGCCGACGCCTTCCTCTTCGTCCTGCCGATGTACAACGGCGGCTTCAGCGCGCCCTTCAAGAACGCCATCGACTTCCTCTACAACGAGTGGAAGGGCAAGGCGGTCGGCCTCGTCAGCTACAGCGCCGGCCCCACCGGCGGCGTCCCGGCCGCCGAGATGCTGCTGCCGGTGCTCACCCGCCTCGGCATGCTCCCCGCCGAGCGGTCCGTCGCGATCCCGGGCATCCCGAAGCTGATCGGCCCCGAGGGCCTCGAGGCCCCCGAGGCGCTCGTCGGCGACCTGGCCGGCGTACTGGAGGACGTGGCCGCGCTCGCCGCACAGTGCGCCGCGGAGTCCGTCACGGTGTGAGCAGGCTCCCGGCGAGGTGGTCGTACGCGGCGTGCGCGTGCAGCCGCACACCGGTGACCAGCGTGTCGTCGTCCGCGTAGAAGCCGGGATGGTGGTTGCCCACGAGGCCCCGCCCGCCCGGGACCGCGACGGGCTCGCCGGTCGACGGATCCAGCTCCGTGTCCTGGACGCCGAGCATCACATACAGCCCGCCGAAGCGGTCCACCAGCTCCGAGACGTCGTCATAGCCGAGGGTGCCGCCGGCCTCGACCACCCGTTCCTCGCCCGCGACCCGGCGCAGGGTGGGCAGGGCGGCCGCCGTCCAGGCGGGATCGTTGTGCACGGCGGGCACGTCCTGGAGCAGGCCGACCTCCGCCGTGCAGCCGTACGCCCGGGCCGTGTGTTCGGCGAGCACGGTGAGCCGGCGCTTGACCTCGGGCATGTCCCGCTCCTCGGCGCAGCGGATCGTGCCCCACAGGGTGACCGTCTCACCGATGACGTTGTACCGGCCGACGTCCTCGATGTGGCCGATCGAGACGGTGAGCGGCGCGAAGGCGGACATCTGCCGGTACAGCTGGCCGATCCCGGTCAGCAGGGCACCGGCGGCCGGCATCGGGTCGGTGCCGTGCCAGGGGGAGGAGGCGTGCGTCTGACGGCCGGTCAGCACGATGCGGACCAGGCAGGACGCGCCGTACATGGCGCCGGCCTTCCAGCCGACCCAGCCCTTGGGGTGCGGGGTGACGTGCATGCCGAAGGCCATGGTCGGCACCGGGTCGGCGAAGGCGCCCTCGGCCACCATCAGCCGCGCCCCGCCCTCCTCCCCCACCGGAGGTCCCTCCTCCGCGGGCTGGAACACGAACAGCACGGTGCCGGGCAGCCGCTCCCGTACGCCGGCCAGCACGCGGGCCGCGCCGAGCAGCATCGCGGTGTGGCAGTCGTGCCCGCAGGCGTGCGAGGCGGCGCCCGTGGCCGCGAAGGCGGCGCCGCACCGGTCGGGGACCGGGAGCGCGTCCATGTCGGCCCGCAGCGCCGCCACCCGCTCCCCCGGCAGCCCGCCGCGCAGGACTCCGACCACGCCGTGCCCGGCGATGCCGGTCCGCACCTCGTCGAGCCCGAAGGCGCGCAGCTGCTCGGCGACGAGCCGGGCAGTGCCGGCCTCGCGGTTGGGGAGCTCGGGATGTCGGTGCAGGTACCGGCGCCAGCCGATCACCTGTGCGACTCCCTCGCCACTGAGACGGTCGATCTGCTCGTGAACCCCGTCGGCCATACAGGTGTTCTAGCCCATCGCGTGGGGTCTTGCGCGGCGTTGGACAATGGACGGTGGCCCGGATTTCGCACGCGCAGCAGGAGGACACGGATGGCAGAGCCCGAGCGGACCGAGCGACGGCTGCGGCCGGCGCCGCTCCTCTTCGAGCCCTCGGAGGCCGCGGGGGACCCGGAGCACTTCTTCGACCTGGAATCGATCGAGGACCCGCGGGAGCTGCTGACCCGGGCGACCGAGCTGGCCCTCGCGTTCCGGGCGGCCCAGGACCGGGCCGTGGAGTTCCAGGCCCTGGCGGCGGCGCAGCTGGCCGATCCGCGGCGCTTCGACCGGCTCTCGCCCGCGGTGATCGCCGAGCAGGCGGAGTGGACCGAGGACTACGCCCTCAAGATGATCGAGTTCGGCGAATCCCTCCAGCGCAGCGCCGGTACGCCGTAGCGAGGGCCGGGCCGCCTTTCAGCCCCGCCGGCGTTTGAGGCGCTGGGGGTACCCCCGGACGGAGTCCGGGGGAGGGTCCGGGGGCCGGCAACGGCGCCCGGACCCGGCCACGTCGGGGTGGCCCGGGACGCCCGCCGAGGCCAAGCGCAGCGGACTGGCATATGCGGGGCGCAACATACCGCAGCGACAGTCACCGCGTCCCGGTTTTCGGTAACTCCCGGAAACCGGTTCGCTACGGCCGGTAGACCTTGGCATATGACGACCCTGACGACGGCTCCCGGCTGCACCGCCCTCGACACGCGGACCGCGCGCACCGCGCCCGCCACCCACGTCACCCCGCAGGGCGCCGCCTGGCTCGCCTCCGCGTCCGCCCACCCCGGGAGCACCCTCGCGCTCTGGGAGGCCCGGCCCGGCATGCCCGCCACGCTGCCCTGCGGGAGCGCCTTCGACGTCGTCAACGTTCCGCTGGTCCTCGGGCGCCGCGTTCTGGACCTGCTGTGGGCCGAGGGCCCCGGCTCCGGTCCGGTCGCCGTGCACCGCGGCCGAATGCTGCTCTTCGCCTCCCCCGGCACCGCGCACCGGCTCCCCGCCCTCCTGTCGTGGGAGGAGTGGGGCGGCTCCCGCACCGCCCCGGTGCCCCTGTGCCACGGCCCCGGCGACGCCGTCACCGTGCCGCCGCTGGCCGCCGGCCCCGGTCCCTCCCGGTGGCTGGTCGCCCCCGACGCGCGGATGCCGTGGCTTCCCGGGCCCGAGGCGCTGCTCTGGGCCTTCGTACGGGCGGCCCGCAGCCCCGCACCGACCGGACCTGGGGATATCGATTTTTCGTTCCGCGGATCCTCCTGCTAATGTCTTCCTCGTCAGCAAGCGCCGCTAGCTCAGTTGGTTAGAGCAGCTGACTCTTAATCAGCGGGTCCGGGGTTCGAGTCCCTGGCGGCGCACAGACGAGAAGAAGGCCCCCACGCAAGTGGGGGCCTTCTTCGTCGTGCCACGATCAGGTCGTGATCTTCACCGTGTACGCGCCCGACCGGGTCCGGTCCGCCACCTCGATGGTGATCCGCTCCCCCGGCACGGTGTACGTCTCGCCCACCTCCAGCGGCGCGTCCGCCAGCGGCGGGTACACCGAGCGGTCCCAGCACGCCTCCGTGTCCGGATGCGCGTCCATCACCTCGATGGGGCCGCCACCGGACGCCGCCTCGTTGCGCACCCGGTAGACCAGGACCCCTTCCGTGCAGGTGTCCCCGTCGTTGCCGGCGGAGCCCCGCGCCTCGACGGCGATGGCGCTGCCGGGGCCCGTACGGATCACCGCGAGCCGGGTCCCGCCCGTGCCGCCGCTGGGCGGTGCCTGCGCCAGCGGCTGGAGGGTGTGCATCGAGGAGCCCGACT
Organism: Streptomyces sp. NBC_00207; assembly: GCF_045160965.1. Classification (NCBI taxonomy): domain Bacteria; kingdom Bacillati; phylum Actinomycetota; class Actinomycetes; order Kitasatosporales; family Streptomycetaceae; genus Streptomyces; species Streptomyces sp. NBC_00207. Next base: position 3,806,048 of record NZ_CP130715.1, read on the forward strand.
GCACGCAGTCCACCTGGGAGCCGTCCAGCCAGCCCAGCTTCCACTTGTGCCAGGCGAAGAGGTCCGGGGCCATCCCGAACTGGCTGCCCATGACGTCCCAGTCGCCCACGTACGTGTCCCAGTCGCCCTTGCCGTCCGTGGGCCGGTGGTAGAGGTCGGGCAGGTCGAAGACGTGTCCGGTCTCGTGGGCCAGCACGTTGCGGTCCGGCGGGTGGCGCTCGAAGACGGTGACGATCCGCCGCAGTTCGGTGCCGTCCGCGACGATCGGGCGGTCGAAGTTGACGACCTTCGTGGCGTCGGAGTCCACCCCGGGGGCGTCCGGGTCGGCGACGAAGTAGACGATGTCGTACTTGGCGAAGTCCACCTCGGCGTCGGCCGCCTTGACCGCGTCCCGCAGGTAGGCGGCCCGGTCCTCGGGCGCCCAGTCCCGCCTTATCCCGTAGGCGGTGGACGGCTTGGGCATCCGGATCCACTGCTTCTGCGGGTGCGGGGCCAGCCGGAACCGCCCGTACGAGGCCTGCTCGAAGAACTCGCTGGTGGCGGGGAAGTGGTCGCGGGCGAGCTCCGCGGTGGTGAGGGTGCTGCGGTGGTCGGGGAAGGAGAGGAAGACCATGACCGCATCGAGCGTGCGCTCGGGCTTGGGGTAGGCGCCGTTCCAGCTGTCCAGGCCCAGCGAGTGGTGGGCGCCCGTCCGGGTCAGTGCGCAGGGTCCGGCGCCGGAATCGGCCACCGCGGGTCCCGCGACGAGCGACATGGCAGCCAGCGCAGTGAGGGAGGTGAGCGCCGCGGCGGTACTTCGGATGCGGGAACGGTCCACTCCCCCGGGTGTCTGCTGTCGCGCCACATCGACCTCCGGTGGTGGATTCGTGCCTGTTTAGCCACCTTGAGGCGATTGTCTTACTAATGCCCTGTTCCGCTGCCCCACACGAGTGAGCAATGAGGCAAGACGGTGACCCCCGGACTTCACGCGCATGCCTACAGAACGTCACGACCGATCACCCGAGATCAGCCAGAGCCTTCGCACGTTCACAGCCGCGCAGAAACGATCAAGCGATCTTGGTCCGACGATCCGTCATCACGCCGAACTCCGGGACCTCACGCGGCGACGCCGCTGGATAGGGCCTCCCGGCAGCCTCTATGATCGGCACACTTTCCTGCACGGACACTCACGAACACTGCGGGGCCAACGGTGAGCGGAACCTCAGAAGGAACCGGTTCGGCGGCCGACAGCATCCGATCGGCCATTACGGAGCGTCACCCGGCAGTGCCGGTAGTGCCGTCGCGCGCCGATTCGGAGCGGCGCGACTACCGGGCCGCCTTCAACGCGGCCCACCTCGCCATGGCGGTCGTGGACCGCGACGGCTACGTCGTCACCGCGAACGAGGCCTTCGCCGGACTGCTGGGCAGCGAGCCGCACGCGCTCGTCCACCAGTGCGCCGCCGACCTGGTGGACCTGGCCGCGGAGGCCCGCACCTGGGCCGCCTACCAGGAGGTGCTCCGCGGCCGGCAGGCCCGGCTGCGCTGCACCCGCCGCCTCAAACACCCCGACGGGCACTCGCTGTGGACCGAGGTCACCCTGGGGCCCGTACCCGGGACCGGGGACGTCCTGCTGTCCGTCTCCGACATCAGCGACCGGCGCGACCTCCAGGCCCGGCTGCGCCACCTGCAGATGCACGACCCGGTCACGCGGCTGCCCAACCGGGCGCTCTTCTTCGAGCGGCTCTCCGCCGCCCTGGAGGCCTCCTCGTACGACCACGGCGGCGGCACCGGCCGGATCGGGCTGTGCTACCTGGACCTCGACGGGTTCAAGGCCGTCAACGACACCCTCGGCCACCGGGTCGGCGACCGGCTGCTGACCGCCGTAGCGGCCCGGCTGACCCAGTGCGCCGACCAGTCCGGGTACGGGCGCACCGGCGGGCACCTGGTCGCCCGGCTCGGCGGCGACGAGTTCGCCCTGCTGGTCGAGGACTCCACCGGCACCGAACAGCTCGCGGACCTGGCCCGGAGCGTACTGGCCGCCGTACAGGAGCCGTTCGACCTGGCCGGGCAGCGGCTGTCGGTCTCGGCGTCGATCGGCGTGGTGGAGCGGGCGACGGACGGCACCTCGGCGACCGGGCTGATGCAGGCCGCCGACACGACCCTGTACTGGGCCAAGGCCGACGGCAAGGCCCGCTGGACCCTCTTCGACCCCGAGCGCAACGCACACCGCATGACCCGGCAGGCGCTCTCCTCGACGCTGCGCCCGGCGGTGGAGCGCGGGGAGTTCGAGCTGGAGTACCAGCCGCTGGTGGACCTGGAGAGCGGTGTGGTGCGCGGGGTCGAGGCCCTGGTGCGCTGGAACCACCCGCAGTTCGGCACGCTCACGCCGAATCGGTTCATCGGTATTGCAGAAGAGGACGGATCGATCGTCCAGTTGGGGCAGTGGGTGCTGCGGACCGCCTGCCGGCAGGCGCGGCGCTGGCAGATCGAGCAGCCCAGCGACGCACCGGTCTTCGTGTCGGTGAACGTGGCCGTGCGCCAGGTGTGGGACTCCGACCTGGTGGGTGACGTGGCGGAGATCCTGGCCGAGACGGGCCTGGCTCCGCAGCTGCTGCAGCTGGAGCTGACCGAGTCGGCCGTGATGGGCTCCGCGGGCCGGCCCTTGCAGGCCCTCCAGGCGCTCAGCGACATGGGCGTGCGGATCGCGATCGACGACTTCGGCACCGGGTACTCGAACCTGGCCTACCTCAGCCGGCTGCCGGTCTCCGTGCTGAAGCTGGACGGCTCCTTCGTACGGGGCTTCCGCTACGAGGAGGGCACGCACCCGAACCCGGCCGACGAGACCATCGTCGAGGCCCTGGTCCAGCTCGCGCACCGGCTGGGTCTGACGGTGACCGCGGAGTGCGTCGAGACCGCCGGGCAGGCGGCCCGGCTGCGCCGCGTCGGCTGCGACACCGGGCAGGGCTGGCTGTTCTCGCGCGCGGTGGCTCCGGACGTGATCGCCGGCATGATCGGACGCCAGACGGCGGCCGCGCCCGACGCACGGCCCGACGGGGCCGCCCCGCAACCGGCGGGCCCGGGAGTGTGAGATACGCCGGGCGGCGGAACCAAACGGCCTAGCCTGGTGGGCAGTTGTCCGCCGTACGCCCCCTTGTAACGATCTCCCTGCTGTCGAGAACCGGACAGCCATTCGATCGAGGGGGAACCATGAAACTGACCCGTGCTGCGCTCGTACTGGCCGCAGGCGCGATGGCGCCTGCCCTGCTGCTCTCCACCCCGTCCTTCGCCGCCGCGCCCGCCGCCGTGCCGGCCGCCGCGTCGGTGGACTCGGACACGGAGAACGCCGTCGCCATCGCCAAGATCCTGGCCGACCCGGCGAGCGGCAAGGCGGTCAAGCGGGAGGCGAACAAGGCCCTCAGCGGCACCCCCGCCGACCGCGTCGCGTTCCTGGCCACCGGCTTCGCCAAGGCCCAGGACGAGGACAACAGGGTCGCCATCGCCAAGATCCTGTTCGCCAACCCGGCCACCGGCAAGGCCGTCAATCGCGAGGCCAACAAGGCCCTCAACGGCACCCCGGCCGACCGCGTCGCGTTCCTGACCACCGGCCTGCGCCTGGCCCAGGCCGAGGACGACCGCGTGGACGTCGCACGGATCCTGGCCCGCCCGGGCATCAGCGACGCCCTGCGCGCGGCGGCCGAGAAGGCGCTGAACGGCACGCCGGAGGAGCTGCGGTACTTCATCACGGTCGGCCAGTACCAGGTCTGACCGCCCGCCGGAACCGAAGCGGCAGCCCCTCGGCGGGACTGCCGCTTCGGCGTACGGTCAGAGACTCCGAACGAAGGCGGTGAACGCCGTCGGGGCGACCGTGAAGGCGGGCCCGTCGGGGTTCTTGGAGTCCCGGACAGCCACCAGGCCGCCTCCTCCGGTGGTTCCGCTGTACGAAGCCTTGCGCCAGGCGGCGGTGCCGAGGGGGGCGCACTCGACGCAGTCGCCGCCGGTCCCGCCGCTGTAACTGGACTTACGCCACAGCACGCCCGTCAGGTTCTGGATGGTCCCCATATCGTTCCTCCCGTACACGAGCGATCAGAGCCGCCGATTCCTCCAGAGAGAGTGCTGCGGCCTGCAAATGGTCGTAGCGATGTGCACAGTCACTGGCCGTCTCGGGATTCGCTGTCACATGAGCCGAACCGTAGCTCTCGGCATAGACGATATCCGGGTCGCCCTCGAACCGTAGAACGTTGAACGCCCCAACAGTGGCAGGGTGATGGCCCGCGCTGAAGGGAAGGATCTGGATCCGCATCTCGCGGGAATCCCGGAACTTCAGCAGGTGGCTCAGCTGGTCCCGCATTATTTCGCGGCCTCCGAACGGCCGGTGCAGCACCGCTTCATCCAGCACCACCCAGACGAGCGGCGGGCGCTCCCGGGTCAGGATGCGCTGGCGCTCCATCCTCGCGGCGACCGCCTCGTCGAGCTTCTCGCCCCACCCCGCCTGGAGGACAGCTCGCGCGTACGCCTCGGTCTGCAGGAGTCCGTAAACCAGCTGAGGTTGGAACGAGGAGATGTGCGTCGCCCTGGCCTCCATCTCCGCATAGGCCTGAAACCACGCCGGCAGCTGGCTCCGCAGGACCAGACCCACCAGGCGGGAGAACACACCACCTGTGCCGAGCGCAGCGTCCACCCGTTCGGAGAAGTCCCGGGTCGGTACCCGCCGACCGTTCTCGATCATGCCGATCAGCGAACCTGTGCAGAAGATGACGCCGCCCAACTGTGCCTGCTTCAGCCCCGCCTCTTCTCTCAGCCGACGCAGCTCGTAGCTGTAGTAGTCCAGCGGCGAGGCACTGGGATCGATGTCACGGGCCTGAACCATGAGACGGCACCCCCAAGCGGAAACGAGCTTGTGGCCGAGCGTAGCGATACCGACACGGAGCGGTGTCCGGAATCCGGCAACCATGTCACACACCTCCGCCCCGCCCCCGGGAGAGAGGGGGCGGGGCGGAGGCGTCGCTCGGCGCGGGGTGGGGGGAGATCAGCAGGCGCCGAGGTCCTTCCAGACACCCCATTCACCGGTGGTGCCCGGCGTCTCGTTCTGCGTCCACCACTGGGCCTTGTACTTGCGGCCGTTGTGGGAGACCTCGTTGCCGGCCGTGTAGATGGTGCCCGCGACGTACGCCGGGGTCGATCCGCAGCCCGTGGTCGGCGGGGTCGTCGGAGGCGTGGTCGGCGGCGTCGTGGGCGGGGTGGTCGGCGGCGTGGTCGGCGGGACCGTGGTGCCGCCCAGGGCGTCCGAGATCTGGTTCAGCAGCGTGGTGTTGTTGTCCAGGCCGAGGAGGGAGTACATCATCGCTCCGGCCAGGCCGCGCTGCTTGCCGTAGTCGACCCGGGCCTGGATGGACTTCTGGTTCAGGCCGGTGAAGAACTCGCCGTCCTTGTAGAAGTACGAGGCCTTGGCCTGGTCGTCCCAGAAGGTGCTCGCCGGGTTGTCGACGATGCCGCCGAGCTCCTTGTAGTTGGCGATGCCGGCCTGCTGGCTGGTGGGCCGGGCGCCCGAGGCGCCGGTGGCGGACTGGGCGAGGCCGCCCGCGGTCCCGGCGGGGACGCCCTTCCATCCGCGGTAGTAGAACTCGTAGCCCAGCGTCAGCTTGTTGGCGGGGAAGCCGCCGGTGATGCCGTAGGCCGGGTTGCCGTCGATCCAGGAGTCGATGGCGTTGTCGATGCTGTACTTCTGGGTGCCCGGCGCGATCGGGTCGGTCGGGTCGTTGGCACCGGAGTACAGCGGGGACTGGTGGTACGTCGGCCCGTCGCCGTCCCAGGCGCCGTGCATGTCGTACGTCATGATGTTGGCGTAGTCCAAGTACTGGCCGATCTTGTCGGTCTCGATGTACTTGATCTTGTCCTGGCCGGCCGGGAGGGCCGAGGTCAGGAGGTACTTCTTGCCGCCGTTGGCCGCGCCGTAGGCGTCGAGCTGGGTGCGGAACTCCTTGAGCAGGAGGGTGAAGTTCTGCTTGTCCTCGGGGGCGTAGTGGTTGCCGAGGTGGCCGCCCGACGAGCCCGGGTACTCCCAGTCGATGTCGATGCCGTCGAAGATCCCGGCCGCGGCGCCCTGGCCGCCGAATCCGCCCTCGACCGGCAGGTTGCCCTTGATGTACTGGTCGATGCAGGAGGACACGAGCTTCTTGCGGGAGGCGTCGGTCTTCGCCGCGTCGCTGAAGTACTTCGAATAGGTCCAGCCGCCGATCGAGATGTTGATCTTCAGGTGCGGGTACTTGGTCTTCAGCTGCTTGAACTGGTTGAAGACGCCGACGATCGGCTGGTCCCACTTGTCGGCGACCCCGCTGACGCTGTCGGCCGCACTGAAGGACTTCTGGTAGTCGGCGTACGAGTCGCCCGCGCCGTCACCGGCGTTGGGGTTGTTGTCGTCGCCCGCCGCCTTGTTCGCCTCGAAACAGGTGAGGTCGGTGGGGTGGATGTTGCCGAACGAGTAGTTGATGACGTCCAGCTTGCCCGCTATGCCGCGGGTGTCGAGGTGCTTGGGGTAGAAGGCGTTCCCGTACACGCTCCACTGGTCGTAGTAGGCGATGCGGACACCGCCCGCCGCGGCGGTGGTTCCGGCGCCGGCGGCCTGGGCCGTGCCGAGTCCCGCGAAGGAGGCAAGCGCTCCGGCTGCCAGCGCGGCCGTTGCGGCGGCCGCGATGAGGGGTTTACGGATGTGCATGAACTGCTCCGTGGGGGTGGGAGGGGAGAGCAAGACGTTCAGGTGAGAGAAGTGATAGCGATCGCCCTGACCCCGCGTCAATGGTTCGGACCAAAGAAGGACTAGACCAATTCCGCACTATCTCCCCAAGTCAGAGACCTGAGTGCACATCAGAAGTCGCTCGCCACCCCGGGTGACGAGCGACTTAAGGCTGCCTTCAGACATCCCCCCGCAAGGTTTCGTCAACAAACCAGCCAAACCCCGTTTGCAGGCGGTCAGTCGGCCGCCGGCACCTGCACGGGCATGCCGTACGCATCTGCGACGAGCTCGTACGAACGCAACCGGGCCGCCCCGCTGTGGGCGTTGGCGGTCAGCATCAGCTCGTCCGCGCCCGTCCGCTTGGCGAGGTCGTCCAGTCCGGTGCGGACCTCGTCGGGGGTGCCGTGGACGATGTTCGCGAGCCAGCCGTCCACGAACTCCCGCTCCGCCATGGAGAAGGGGTACGCCGCCGCCTCCTCCGGTGTCGGAACGAGTCCGGGCCGCCCGGTGCGCAGCCGCAGCATCGACAGTGCGCCCGTGAGCACCTGGGCGCGGGCCTGTGCGTCGGTGTCGGCGGCCAGTGCCGAGACCCCGATGACGGCGTACGGGGCGTCCAGGACGGCCGAGGGGCGGAAGCTCTGGCGGTAGAGGTCGAGCGCGGGCAGGGTGCCGGCCGCCGAGAAGTGGTGGGCGTAGGCGAAGGGCAGGCCGAGCTCGCCGGCGAGCCGGGCGCTGAAGCCGGAGGAGCCGAGCAGCCACAGCGGAGGCCGCCCGGCGGGGCCCTGCACCGGGCCCGGTACGGCGTGTACGCGGGCGTACGGATGCCCGTCCGGGAAGTCGTCGTCGAGGAAGCGGGTAAGCTCCATGAGCTGCCGGGGGAAGTCGTCCGCGGCCTCGTCGAGGCGCCCGGCCCCGCGCAGCGCGGTGGCCGTACGCCCGTCGGTGCCCGGGGCCCGGCCGAGCCCGAGGTCGATCCGGCCCGGGGCGAGCGCCTCCAGGGTGCCGAACTGCTCGGCTATGGCGAGCGGGGCGTGGTTGGGCAGCATGACCCCGCCCGAACCGAGCCGGATGCGGGAGGTGTGCGCGGCGAGGTGGGCCAGGATCACGGCCGGCGAGGAGCTGGCGACGCCGGGCATGGAGTGGTGCTCGGCGACCCAGTGGCGGTGGTAGCCGCGGGACTCGGCGAGCCGGGAGATGGCCACGCTGGTGCGCAGGGACGCGTGGGCGGTGCTGCCGGCGCCGACGGTGACGAGGTCCAGGACCGAGAGCGGTACGGTCGCCGTGCCCTGCGCGGCGCCCCGGATGCTGCCGTTCCTGCCGTGCTGTCCATGTGCGCCACCGGTGTCACTCATCGTCGCTCCCGTCTCGCCGTGTCGTCCGTACGAAGAATTCGAACCGTGGAGGGCGGCCGGGCATTCCCGGCGGACCCGGACAGTGCGCGTGACCATGGCATATGCCAGTGGAGTAGATCCAGGCCGAGAGGCATGATTGAGCCATCAATCTCATCAACAGGCGCTCCACATGGGCCTCTTGATGGCTATCGTGGTAGGGCAAGCGGTAACAACCTGCTAGGGGGAAACCGTGGCGCTGAAGCCCGAGCCGACCGCGCCGTTCCACTCGGTGCAGTACGCACTACGCGTACTCGAAACGATCGCACGGCACACCGGTGGTGTGACCGACGTGCAGATCGCGCGTGAGACCGGCCTGCCCGCCGTCCATCTCGCTCCGATGCTGCTCATGCTGCGCCGGGAGGGATATGTCCTGCAGGTCTCCGACGGCGCCTACGCCATAGGGGACTCCCTCGTCCTGCTCGGATCGGGCATCGACCGGCAGCAGGCGCTGACCGACAAGCTCCAGGAGACCCTGGACCGGCTGCGCGACTCGGTCGGCGCGGCCGTCTACATCAGCCGCTACGTGGACGGCGAGGTCAGGATCACGCAGTTCGCGGACAGCCCCCGCACCCCGAAGGTGCACGAGTGGGTCGACTTCCGCTCCGCCGCGCACGCCAGCGCGGTCGGCAAGTGCCTGCTCACGCAGCTGGACCTGAACGGGCGGCGCGACCACCTGTCCCGGCACAAGATCGCCCGGCTCACGTCGAAGACGATCGTGAACGAGCGCATCCTCTTCTCCAAGCTGGACGCCCAGCCGGCCACCGTGCCGATGCTGGACCTGCAGGAGTACGCCGTGGGCACGGTCTGCGCGGCGGTCCCGATCACCGCCGGAGCCTCGGTGGGCTGCCTCGCCCTGTCGATGCCGGTCGAGCACGCGCACCGGCTGCGCGCCGCGGCGGACACCCTGAACCGGAAGGCCGCGCCGCTGCTCCTGTCGCTCACGCTCTAGCGGCGGGGCAGCGCGGTGCGGCCCGGAGCGGGGGCGGTACGCGGGCCGGAAAACACTTCGGGCGGTTCCCGGTGAACCGGAAACCGCCCGAAGGACAGGTGCGCCGCCAGGGACTCGAACCCCGGACCCGCTGATTAAGAGTCAGCTGCTCTAACCAACTGAGCTAGCGGCGCCTGCTGACAGAGAAAATACTACCTGGTCCTCCGGGGTGCTCAAAACCAATAGACCGGCCCTAGCCGCGGAGGTACGCGAGGACCGCCAGGACCCTGCGGTGGGTCTCCTCGGCGGGCGGCAGGTCGAGCTTGTGCAGGATGTTCCCGATGTGTTTGCCGACGGCGGCCTCGGAGACCACCAGATCGCGGGCGATGGCCCCGTTCGACTTCCCCTCCGCCACCAGGCCCAGCACCTCCCGCTCGCGCGGGGTCAGCGCGGCCAGGGGGTCGCGCCGCCGGCGCAGGAGCTGGCGTACGACCTCCGGGTCCACCACCGTGCCGCCACCGGCCACCGTGACCACCGCGTCGAGGAACTGCTGCACCTGCCCGACCCGGTCCTTCAGGAGGTAGCCGACACCGCTGCCGTCGCCCGAGTCCAGCAAATCGGCGGCGTACGAACGCTGCACGTACTGGCTGAGCACCAGCACCGGCAGGCCGGGACGCGCCGCCCGCAGCTCCACGGCCGCGCGCAGTCCCTCGTCCGTCATGCCGGGGGGCATCCGTACGTCGGTGACCACGATGTCCGGGTCGTGGGCGGCGACCGCGCCGCGCAGCGCCTCCGCGTCCCCGACGGCGGCCGCCACCTCGTGGCCGAAACGCGTCAGCAGACCGACGAGCCCTTCGCGGAGCAGGACCCCGTCCTCGGCGAGGACGATCCTCAGGGGCTGCTCGCGGGGCTGTTCTCGGGACTGCTCACCGGGCACGGAATCTCCAGGCTCAGGACGGTCGGCCCGCCGGGCGGGCTGGTGATCGTCAGTGTGCCATCGAGGACCGCGATCCGGTCGGCCAGTCCGGTCAGCCCGGACCCGGCCGCCGGATCAGCTCCGCCGCGACCGTCGTCCCGTACGTCGATCAGCAGCGCGGCGCCGGTGTGACGGGCGGAGACGGCGGCGCGGGCGGCGCCGCTGTGCTTGCCGATGTTGGCGAGGGCCTCGCAGACGCCGAAGTAGGCGGCGGCCTCGACGGACTCGGGCAGCCGGGGCAGGGCGGCGGCCAGGTGGGTGTCGACGGGAACGGCGGAACGCTCGGCGACGTCGGCGAGCGCGCCGGTCAGGCCGTAGTCGGTGAGCACCTGGGGGTGGATGCCGTGGATCAGCTCGCGCAGTTCGCCGAGCACCTTGCCGGCCTCGTCGTGGGCGGTGGCGAGCTGGTCCGCGAGCGGGCCCGGGGGCGCGTCCAGGCGGGCCAGGCCGAGGGTCATCGTGAGGGCGACGAGCCGCTGCTGGGCGCCGTCGTGGAGATCGCGCTCGATCCGGCGGCGCTCGGCCTCGAAGGCGTCCACGAGACGGGCCCGGGACCGGGTGACCTCGGTGAGCAGGCCACGGAGTTCCCGCTCGCGGGGGGCGAGGAGGGCGCGGGTGAGGGCGGCGCGGGCACCGGCGAGGGCGCCGAGCGGGTAGAGGAGGGCGGGGAGGAGCACCGCCCCTGCGGCAGCGACGGCGAAGGCGAAGGGGTACGAGGTGACCAGCCAGAGCTTGAGCACCTTGACCTCGCCGTCGCTGTCGCCGTCGCCGGAGAGGGCGAGCTGGAGCGGGGTCGTGAGCAGGAGGAGGGGCAGGCCGAGGAGGGTCCCGACGGCGACGAGGTCGACCCACCAGAGCAGGAAGCCGTGCAGGACGGCGTAGCCGAGCTCCTGCCAGGTGGCCTGCTCGCGGTAGCGCAGCACGGCCCAGGCGCGGAGGCCGGGCTCGGCGGGCGTGCGGTGGGGGGTGGCGGCGGGGTCACTGTCGACCAGCCGCAGGCGGCGGCGCTCGACGGCTGCGGTGGGGAGGCCGGCGAGGCCGAGCAGGGCGAGGAGCGGCAGGCCGATGGCGACGAGGCCGAGGGCGGCGCCGGCGGTGGCGAGGAGGACGAGGGCGAGGAGGACGGGGATGCCGGTGAGGGCGCTGCCGGCGAGGTAGCCGGCGGCGCGCCAGGGCCAGGCGGAGCGGAGGTAGTGGCCGCGGGCCAGGGCCTGCCAGGTGGTGCGCGGGGCATCGTCCATACGCGCACGCTAACGGCGCCCCGCCCACCAAAACCATGACCCCAGGGGGCGTCCCCCCGGTATCCCTGGCCCTACCCCCAGCCCGGAGCTCCCGCCGCGGAACCTTGCGGCCAGGCCGACGGGCCCCGCTGCGCGAAGCCTTGGGCCGCGCTGGCGCGGATACCGCTGCGCGGTGCCTTGGGCCGAGCCGGTACGGATACCGCTGCGAGTAACCGCTCGCGCGGAGCCGCAGCCCGAGCCCCGCGGGAATCGCTGCGCGAAGCCTTGGGCCGAGCCGGTACGGGTCGCGCTGGGCGAGGCCTTGTGGCTGGGCCTTGTGGCGAGGCCTTGTGGCTGGGCCGGTGCGGATGCCGTTGGTGCGGAGCCGGACCTCGGGCCGGGTGGGGGGTCGCTGCGCGGAGCCTTCTCCCCGCCCCGCCCTTTCACCGTTTCCCCGGGCGCTGCCCGGACCCCGCGCCTCAAACGCCGGCGAGGCTGGATGTGGCGCGGCTCGAAGACCTGGGGCTCCGCCCCAGACCCTCCCCCAGACTCCGTCCGGGGGGACCCCCACTCCTCAAACGCCGGAGGGGCTGATTGGCGTCGGCGTCGGCCCATCCAGCCCGCCTGGCAACATCCAGCCCCGCCGGCGATTGAGGCGATCCTTCAGCCTCGCCGGCGATTGAGGCGCGGCGGCGCGCCCTGCTAGTGGTTCAGGAGATGGGTTCGGCCGTGGGATTCGTATTGGGCGAGGAGGGTGGACATGTCGGGCTCGGTCAGGAGGGCGTAGGCGCCGGCAGGGGTGCGGTGCCAGACCGGGTCGGGGCAGCGGAAGGCGGCTCGGCGGAGGGAGACGCGGTGGATCTTGTTCGTGGCCGTGACCGGCATGGACGGGAGGATGCGGACGTAGCGGGGGGACATCTTCGTGCCCAGGTCCGGCTGCGCCGCCAGGAAGGCGGAGAAGGCGGACGGGTCGAACCGCGCGCCCTCCCGGAGGGTGAGCGCGGCCATGACCTGGTCCCCCGCCACCTCGTCCGGGACGGCGTAGACCGCGACCGCCGTCGCGTCGGCCCAGCGGGCCAGGATGTTCTCGATCACCGCCGCGGCGAGGTTCTCGCTGTCGACCCGCAGCCGGTCGTCAGTACGGCCCGCGAAGTAGAGGAAGCCCGCCGCGTCGCGGAAGAAGAGGTCTCCCGTCCAGTACCAGCCGTCCCGGGTGCGGTCGGCCTCCGCGGCCGGGTTGCGCCAGTAGCCCTCGAACAGGCTGCGGCCCCGGTTGACGAGTTCGCCGATGGCCGCGGAGCCGTTCTGCAGGCGGCCGTCCCCGTCCAGTACCGCGGCCGGGCATTCCGCGCCCGTCTCCGGGTCGATCACCGCCAGGTCGTCCCCCGCGCCCGCCCGGCCCAGCGCGCCCGGCGGGGTGTCCGGGGTGCGCTGGACCGAGGCGCCGCCCTCGGTGGCCCCGTAGCCCTCCACCAGCCGCACCCCGAACCGCTCGGCGAAGCGCGCCGCGTCCACCGCCCCGGCCTCGGTGCCGAAGCCGAGCCGGAGGCTGTGGGTGCGGTCGTCGGGGCGGGGCTCGGTGGCCAGGAGGTACTGGATCGCCCGGCCGACGTAGGTGAAGTAGGTGGCCCCGTACGCCCGTACGTCGTCCAGGAACGCGGAGGCCGAGAAGCGCCGGCGCAGCGCCACCGCGGCCCCGCCGACGAGCGCGGGGAGCCAGTCGGCGATGACGGCGTTGCCGTGGAAGAGGGGCATGCAGACGTAGTGGACGTCGTCCGGGGTGACGGAGAACTGGCGGGCCAGTGCGGAGCCGGCCGCGGCGAGCCGGCCTTGGCTGCAGATGGCGGCCTTGGGTGCGCCGGTGGAGCCGGAGGTGAAGTAGAGGAGGAGGCGGGAGTCGGGGGCGGGGGTGCTCAGGGCCGCCTCGCCGGGTTTGGCCGCGGCGTAGGGCGCGAGCAGGGCCTCGTACTCCTCGGTGCCGGTGACCAGGATGCGTACGCCCGGCAGGTCCAGTCCGCGCAGCAGCGGCAGGTGGGCGCGCTCGGTGATCAGGATCCGGCAGTCGGTGTGGAGGATGTCGCGGGCCAGTTCGGGGCCGCGCCGGGTGGGGTTGATCCCGGCGACGGCGGCCCCGGCCAGGGCCGCCGCGCCGAGCCAGAACGGGAACTCGGGGGTGTTGTCGAGCAGGACCCCGAGGTGCGGCTCGGCCCCCGGAGGCATGAGGTCCACGAGGAGCGCGGCGCGCGCGGCGGCCTCTTGGGCGGTCCGGTGGTGGGTGAGGACACCGCCCTCGTGTTTCAGCCCGGGCCGGTGGTCGCCCCATTGGCGCGCTATGAGCTCCGCGACGGTTTCGGGTGGAGTCGTCGTCCGCATGCCGCCGGAGGGTAGCTGACGTTCCGTCAGAATTGAACGTCGGAGCAGGCGTAGAAGGCCATCGGGGTGTCGTTGACGGTCCAGACGGCGAGGATCAGGTGCCGGCCGGTCTTGCCGCTCGGCATGGCTCCCTGGTGGACGGTGGTCATCGCGGGGCGGGCGCCGTTGTAGGCGACGGTGAGGAACGGCTGGGGTTCAAGGTCGGCGCGGGTGAGGGCCTTGGTGCCGGTCCAGCCGTTCTTGGTGACGTAGTACTTGAAGTCGGCGGTGGAGTGGTTGGCGGTGAACTGCCACCGGAAGGCGTAGCTCTGCCCGCTGGTCACCCTGGTGGTGGGCCAGGCGCCGTTGCGCGGGTTGTCGAGCTCGGCGAACTGCGAGAGCCCGCCGGAACATATCTTGCCGTCGGCGGGGCCGGCGGCCGGGAAGCCCTTGAAGCCCTCGACGCTCTGCGGCTCCCACTGGATGGCGCCGCAGTCGGAGACGGTCTTGTTGGCACAGAGCTTCTGGCGGCTGATGGGGGTGTCGGTGTAGCCGTGGCTGCTGGCGCTGGGGGCGCCTATGAGGGTGATTCCGGCGACGAGGCCGAGGCCGAGCGCGGCGACGCCGGCCCGTCCGGGCATGCGGACGTTACGCATGATGCTCCTTGAACGTGGGGGGAGTTCGACGAGAGCGCGCGCGCTGCGTGTGCGGGTGTGCGTGTGCATGTGCGTGTGGGGATTTCAGGTCTAGACCAAGTCCCAGATTATTGACGAGAGTTGGCCATGTCCATACCAATGGGAGAACGGGTGGTCCGGTTGCTTCCGGCCACCCGTTCTCGCCCCGCTCCTCGTGCTGCCCGGGGCTACTCAGGGCGTCCCGTGTAGAAGGCGACCGTGAGGTCCTTCACCAGGGCCTTGCGCTCGTAGTCGTCGAGCTCGACCAGTCCCCGCGAGGTCAGCCGGTGGACGGTGTCGTCCACCGCGTCCACGACCGAAGTCAGCACGGTGTCCCGGTGCTTGGCGTCGATCGCCGCGACCCGGCGGCGGCGCATCGCCTCGGCGACCTCGGCCGCGTACTCGATCCGGGTCGGCTGGGCCGAGAACACCTCGATCCCGACGGCCTCGGTTTCGGCCGCCACCATCCGGGTCAGCGCATCACCGACCGCCTCGGCGTCCCGCAGGGTCGGGGCGTCCTCGTGGAAGGCGTCGGCGGGGAGCTGGGACAGTACGCGGGCCATGGCCGATTCGACCTGCTCGGCCAGGTACTCCGTGTGGTCCTCGACGGCGAGCGTGGCCCGGGCCGTGTCCTTGACCTGCCAGACGACCTGCACGACGACCTGCAGGGCGAGGCCGCCGGAGTCCACGGCGGGCATGGGGTCGCTGCGCCAGTGCCGCAGCCGTACGTCGACCCGGCGGCGCAGGAGGAGGGGGCTGACCCAGGTCAGGCCGGTACGGCGGACCGTGCCGCGGTAGCGGCCGAAGAGGGTGAGCACCCAGGCGTGGCCGGTGCGGGCCCGGCCGAGACCGCCGAGCGCGACGAGGGCGACGATGCCGAGGAAGGCGAGCGGGGGCCAGTGGGTGGCGCGCAGGCCCTGGTAGGCGCGGGGGGCCGCACCGAAGGCGGCCACGAAGGGGGCGGGGACGACCCCGGCCCGCCAGAGCACGGCCGTGCAGCCGGCGAGTGCGATGCCGCCGACGGCCACACCGACCCAGCCGGGCAGCACCGGTCCGCGGTGCTCCCGGAGCCGGTCGTCGCCGCGGGGGACCCGGCGGCCGGGGGCGGGCCGGGGGGCGGCCTGTGACCGGCCGGGCCGGGTGGCGGGCGCCGGCATCGGCTTCGGCTCGCCGCGGAAGGGGAGGTGCACCGGCACCTCGGTGACCGCGGTGCCGCGGCGGGGCGGGAGGCCGGGGAGGTCCCGGGCCTCGTCCCCCTCCAGGCCGCGCGCCACCGCCTGGGCGACGATCTCGGCGACGCCGGGCCCGGGCACGCCGGGCGGGTCCGCGGCTTCGGCGGCCGGTTCGGGGCCGGTCTCGGACTCATGGCCGGACTCGGGGTCGGCGGTCCGCAGGCTCAGGGTGGCCACCCCGGCCGGGGCCTCCGCGCCCTGGGGGTGCGGGATCTCCGGGGCCTCGGCGGCGGCCACCGGCTCGGACTCGGACTGGGCCCGCGCCGCCGGCACCTCGCATCCGTGCGGGGCGTGCGGGGCGTGCGGGGCGTGCGGGGGTACCGGTTCGCCGGCCTGCGCCGAGCGGACCCCCGGGGCCGCGACCGGCCCGGCCTCCTCGCGCGGCGCGCCCACGGCGGCGGATGGCGGCGCCGGAGCAGCAGGCTCCGGCTCCGCGCCCCACGCCGGGCGCGAGCGGGGCGCGTCCGCTGCCGCACGGGAATCAGCGCACGGCGCGGCCACGGCCAAGGCCGACGCTGCGGCCGAGCCGAACGATCCCGAGGCCACGGCCTCGACCTCCGCCTCCGCCGCCCACGCCCGGTCCGGGCGGGACACGGACACGGACGCAGGCGCGGAAGCGGACTGCGCGGCGCGGCCGGGGCCGCTCGATGCGGCTCCCGTGAGCTCCGGCTCCGCGGCCCACGCCGGGCGGGCATGCGGGCCGGGTGCGGATACGGCCGCGGGAGCGCGTGCGGGCTCCGCCTCCGCCGCCCACCGCGGGTCCGGGCGGGACACGGAGGCAGGTGCGGAAGCGGACTGCGCGGCGCGAGCCGGGCCGGGGCCGCTCGAGGCGGTGCCCGCGGCCTCCTGCTCCGCCGCCCACACCCCGTCCGGGCGGGACACGGACGGAGCCGACTGCCCGGCGCGCGCCGGGCCGGTCGAGGCGGTGCCGGCGGGCGACGGCTCCGGGTGTGCGCGCCCCGCGGACGGCGCCGCGTCCCACGCCGTACGGGAATCCGAGCGGGACGCCGACGCGGGCGCGGGCTCCGGCTCGGCCGCCCACCAGGGGCGGGCGTGCAGCGCTTCCGGTGCCGTGCGGGGATCCGGGCGGCGGGACGCGGATCCGGGCGCGGGGGCACGTACCGGCGCCGGCTCGGGTGCCGGTCCGGACCGTGCGTCCCGGCCGAGCCCGCCTTGGGCGACGGCGGACGCCCTGCGGGAATCCGGGCCGGGCGCCGGTTCCGACGCCGGCCGCGGGCCGAGCGCGGATACGGCCGCGGGAGCGCGTGCGGGCTCCGCCTCCGCCGCCCACCGCGGGTCCGGACGGGACACGGACGCAGGCGCGGGAGCGGACTGCGCGCCGCGCGCCGGGCCGGTCGAGGTGATGTCGGTGGGCGCCGGCTCCGGGTGTGCACGCCCCGCGCCCTGCGCCGTACGGGCATCAGAGCGGGGTGCGGATCCGGGCGCGGGAACCGACTGCGCGCCGCGCGCCGGACCGGTCGAAGTGATGGCGGTGGGCGCCGGCTCCGGGTGTGCACGCCCCGCGCCCTGCGCCGTACGGGCATCAGAGCGGGGTGCGGATCCGGGCGCGGGAACCGACTGCGCGCCGCGCGCCGGACCGGTCGAAGTGATGGCGGCGGGCGCCGGCTCCGGGTGTGCACGCCCCGCGCCCTGCGCCGTACGGGCATCAGAGCCGGATGCGGATCCGGGTGTGGCGGGTGTCGGCTCCGCGGTCGCCCACGCCGGGTGGGCGTGCCCCGCGACCGATGCCGTACGGGAATTCGGGCTCTGGACGGGCTCTGCCGGGCGGGCATGCGGGCCGGGTACGGATACGGATACGGGAGTGCGTGCGGGTGTCGGTGCGGAGGGTGCCGCCCGGCCGGGTCCGGCCGGGGCGACGGCGACGGGCTCCGGCTCCGTCGCCCATGCGGGGCGGGCCTCGGGCGCGAACGGCGCCGACCGGGGGTCCGGGTGGGAGCTCGGCGCGGCCGGTGTCGCCGTCCGCGTCGGGTGGGCGTGTGGTGCGGGTGCCGTCGGCGGTACGCGGAGGGTGCCCGTCGTCGAGGTGGTGCGCGTGGGGAACATCGTTACCTCCGTCATGCGAACAGCCGGCGCCAGGTTTCCGGGCCCGGGTAGCCGTTGGCCGAGGCGCCGCGCCAGCCCTGCGCGCGCTGGAAGGCCTCGACGTTGCGGCGGTCGGCCTCACCCCAGCGGGGGCCCGGGCCGGACGTGTAGTACTTGCCGAAGCCCTTCTTGCGCAGCTGTCGGCCGAGGGCCTCGATGGCCGCGTGCGACTGGCCCGGGCGGAACACCGCGGACCCCGGGTAGGCCCGTACCCCGCCCGGTCCCGGCGCCGCGCCCACCAACGGCGGGATGTCGGCGCCCTGCTTCTCGACGAGCAGCCGCCAGGTGTGCGTGCCGGGGACGCCGTCGGCGTCCGTGCCCGACCAGCCCTGTGCCCGCTGGAAGGCCTGGGTGGCCAGCTTGTCGTGGTCGCTCCACGTCCGGTCCGCCACCCCCTTGGGGTAGAAGCGGTACGCGCCGCGCTCGATCAGCATCCGGCCCAGCTGCTCCACGAAGTCGTTCGCGGCGCCCGGGGCGAACTTGTCCGCCCCGGGGAAGGCCTTGGCATCGCCCGGTTTGGGGCCCGCCGCGGGCGGTTCGGGGACGACGCCCGGGACCTCCGGAACGACCGGAACGACCGGAACGACCGGAACGACCCCGCCCGTCACCCCGTTGAACCGGTACGGGACGTACTTGGCCGCGTTGCTCCAGTACCCGTAGGGAGTGGCCAGCTTCCGCGTGTTGGGGCGCGTCTGCTCGTAGGCGATGTAGTGGTTGCGCGTCTCGTCGACCCAGCCGCCGAAGATGACCACGTGCGAGCCGTTGTTCGGGTCCGCCGGGTTGTGGAAGAGCAGCATGTCCCCCGGCAGCAGGTCGTCCTTGGTGATCTTGGTGGCGAATTTGTCGAGGCTGCCGGTCCACTCGTTCGAGCCGAGGTTCCAGGCCATGGAGACGTAGCCCGAGCAGTCCTGCCGGTAGCCGTCCGTGAAGTACGTGGACATGCTGTACGGAACCTGCGCGTCCAGCCACAGCTTCGCCCGGTTGATGATCGTCGTGCGGTCGATCCGCTTCACGGCGCCGGGCTTGCCGGGGGAGCCGGGCTGTCCGACCGGGCCGCCCTTCGGGCCGTGCAGCGGGGTCCGGCCGCCCTGCGGGGAACCGGGGTCGTCCAGGGCCACCGGACCGGCGGCCGGGGTGGTCACGGCCACCGCGGCCGTGCCGCCACCGCCGAGGACCACGCCCGCGGCGGTGGCCAGGACCAGCGCCCGCCGGGCCCCGCGGGCCGCGGGGTGCCCCCCGTCCCGCAGCGGTATGGCCCGCGCGCGGGCGAGGGAACGACGGCGCTGGGCGCATCCCCGGCACGCGCAGTCGCCCGCGGGCTCGTACTCCTCGAAAGCGGGCATCGGCATCTGCACATGCGTCGGAGGCTGCGTCGTCATGCGGATCCGTCCACTCCCCTGCTCGTCCCCTGCTCGTCCACTGGTCGGCCGGGCCCACATCTGATAAAGCATCAGATGTGCACGGCGCAGACATATCGTGCACGATAAACCCCTCAAACATGGGTTAATCGGACAAGGCGGGCGTGGCTGGTCACGAGCACCCGCGGAGGTGGGGTAGAGTTTTCCCTGTCAGCAAGCGCCGCTAGCTCAGTTGGTTAGAGCAGCTGACTCTTAATCAGCGGGTCCGGGGTTCGAGTCCCTGGCGGCGCACAGACGGAGGAAGCCCCTCGCAGCGAAAGCTGCGAGGGGCTTCTTCGTTTCCCGGCCGACCCCGGTCAGGCCGTCGTGCCCGGGCGGGCTCCCACGCCCGTCAGGTAGGCGGAGACCACCACGTTCGCCGTGTACTCCTTGGCCGCCTTGTCGTAGGTGCCCCCGCAGGTCACGAGCCTCAGCTCCGCCCGGCCCCGGACCCGCGGACCGTACGCCTTGTCCGCGTCGAAGGCCGCGCGCTCGTAGACCCGTACGTCCTCGACCGTGAACTCGGCGACCGATCCGTCCGCCCGCACCACCCTCACCTTGTCACCCGGCTGCACCGCGCTCAGGCCGTAGAACACCGCCGGCTTGGACCGGGTGTCCACGTGCCCCACCATCAGCGCCGTCCCGGCCGCCCCCGGCTGGACGCCCTTGCCCCACCAGCCCACCGTGCCCGGACTGTCGTACGGGGGCGGTTCGAGCGCGCCGTCCTTGTCCAGGCCCCGGGAGATCACCGGGGCCTGGATGCCTATGGAGGGCACGTCGACGCGCTGGGGCAGGGCCGCGGCGAGCGGGGCGTGCGCGGCCGGCAGCCCCAGGCCCACCGCCCCGCCGGCCGGGCCGGCGGGCGGGGCGGGCGCCACGGTGAGCTGGCGGCCCCACAGCCACAGGCCGAGCACCAGCACGGACCAGGCGGCGAAGGTCAGCAGCCGGCCGCCGGCGGAACCCTTGACCTCACTCATCCGGCCCCCGCTCGTCCACCATCCGGCCCCCGCTCATCCCCGGCGCCCGCCTCATCCACCGCTGTCCTCATCCGCCGCTCGCCTCACTCGCCGCTGCGGCGGCGGCGCAGGGCCAGCGCCCGGCCCGCGACGGCCAGGGTGGCGACGGCGGCCAGGATGGCGCCGATCACCGTGTGCGGCAGGCTCGGGCCGTCGCCGCCGTGGTCCTTCTTGGCCGCGGCGGCGACCGGCTTGGCCGCCTCCGCGAGCTCGGCGGACATGCCGCCGCCGCCCGCGTGGACCGGCCAGACCGGCGAGGCGTGGTGGGAGGGGTGGCGGTACGGGGAGATCTGGACGGAGCCGCTGACCTTGTCGTGGCCGTCGCACGTCACCCGGACGGAGTGCCAGCCGGGCGAGGCGTGCGAGCTGATCACCGCCT
This sequence comes from Streptomyces sp. NBC_00207, assembly GCF_045160965.1. Lineage (NCBI taxonomy): Bacteria > Bacillati > Actinomycetota > Actinomycetes > Kitasatosporales > Streptomycetaceae > Streptomyces > Streptomyces sp. NBC_00207. The sequence goes on from NZ_CP130715.1 coordinate 3,826,425, forward strand.
CGCCGTAAAGCGGGCTGCGGCCTCCGTCACGGCCGTAGAGGTCGACGTCCGCGACGAAGACGGAGGACTTGGCCGCCCCTCTGGTGCCGTCGCATCCGTGGACGCGCAGCTTGACCTGCGCTCCGGGGTGGGCCGGATCCGGGTCGACCGAGATGCTGCCGCGGTCGCCGCGGTCCTCCTCGCCCGCGAGGGCGGCGGGCACGGTCACCGCGGAGAACGCCGCCAGGGCTACGGACACGGCGGCGGCACGGAGAGCGATCGGGACACTGCGCATGGTGAACCTCCTCGTCAAGGAGATTCACGCGCGGCGCGCCGCTCCGCATCCGGAACGGCGCCGTACGTGTCAGCCGTACGCCCCAAACGCAGTACGCCCCATCGGCCGTACGCGCCGCACGCACCGTATGCGCTGGATGCGCCGTATGCCTCAGACGAGGTCGACCAGATCGGCGATCGAGTCGACCGTCTTGGTCGGGCGGTACGGGAACTTCTCGGTGTCCGCGATCGAGGTCAGGCCGGTGAGGACGAGGAAGGTCTGCATGCCCGCCTCCAGGCCGGCCAGCACGTCGGTGTCCATCCGGTCGCCGATCATCGCGCTGGTCTCCGAGTGCGCGCCGATGGCGTTCAGGCCGGTGCGCATCATCAGCGGGTTGGGCTTGCCCGCGAAGTACGGCTTCTTGCCGGTCGCCTTGGTGATCAGCGCGGCAACCGCGCCGGTGGCCGGGAGCGGGCCCTCGGTGGAGGGGCCGGTCTCGTCGGGGTTGGTGCAGATGAAGCGGGCGCCCGCGTTGATCAGGCGGACCGCCTTGGTCATCGCCTCGAAGCTGTACGTCCGGGTCTCGCCCAGCACCACGTAGTCGGGCTCGTGGTCGGTCAGGATGTAGCCGATGTCGTGCAGGGCGGTGGTCAGGCCCGCCTCGCCGATGACGTACGCGGTGCCGCCCGGGCGCTGGTCGTCGAGGAACTTCGCGGTGGCCAGCGCGGAGGTCCAGATGTTCTCGACGGGCACGTCCAGGCCCATGCGGGACAGGCGGGCCTGGAGGTCGCGGGGGGTGTAGATGGAGTTGTTCGTCAGGACCAGGAAGGGCTTGCCGGACTCGCGCAGCCGCTTGATGAAGGCATCGGCGCCGGGGATCGGGGTGCCCTCGTGGATGAGGACCCCGTCCATGTCGGTGAGCCAGGATTCGATCGGCTTGCGCTCTGCCACTGGACTGTTCTCCGCTCTCGGTGGCCTGTGACCACTGACCACTGACCTCTGACCTCTGACCGCTGGTCTGTACCACCCTATCGGGGCCGGGCCGTGGACGCTCCGGCCGTCCACAGCCCGGACCGGTAGGGCCTGGATCAGCTCAGGCGGACGTTGTCGACGGTCCAGTACCAGTTGTTGCTCCCGCTGTAGCGGAAGCGGATCTGGACGTCGGTGGCGCCGGCCGGGACCTGGAGCGCGAGGGACTCGGCCTTGGCGACCGCGTCGACCGTGTAGGACTTCACGACGGCCGGGGCGCCGCCGTTGTACGAGACGAGGACCTGGGCGCTCTGGCCGGCCTCCTGGCGGTAGTGCGTCTGGAAGGTCAGGTTGCGCGTGCTGCCGCCGGTGACCGCCCACTTGGGGGTGATCAGGGTGGAGTCGAAGGTGCCGGTGTGGCTCTTGTCGTCCCACTCGTCGGAGTCGGCGACGGCGAAGACGTCACGGGAGCGGACGTTCAGCTCGCGCCACTGGTCGCGCTGTGCCTGGCTCCAGAACTCGTCGGTCGCGAAGGCCCAGCCGGCCCACTCGGTGACCCCGCCGGTGCCCATCCTGGAGTTGTCGACGGACCAGCCCGCGGGCGGGGTGTGCGTGAAGCCCTTCACCCCCGCCGGAATGCCCGTCTCGTCCACGCGCGCCTGGAGGTTCGGGCGCAGGGTGTCGAAGGGGTCGTCGTCCGGGGCGTTCAGCGGGACTCCGTCGATGCCGGGGGCGGCGACGCCGACCTGGGCGAGCGCGGTCGCGGCCACGTCGACCAGCTTCACGTCGTCGCGGACCGAACCGGCCGGGATGCCCGCGCCCCTGGCGATGACGAAGGTGCCGCGCTCCTGGATGGTCGAGCCGCCGTGGCCACCGGAGTTGGTGTGCCCGTGGTCGGTGGTGACCAGGACCTTCCAGTTCTCCTGGGCGTACGTCGGGCGGTTCTGGACGGCGGTGAGGAGCTGGCCGACCAGCCCGTCGACGCGGGCGATGGTGTCGAGGTACTGCTGGCTGGCGGCGCCGTAGGAGTGACCGGCCGCGTCGATCTCGCCGAGGTAGACGAAGGCGGCGTCCGGGTTCTGGTCGCGCAGCTCGGCGGCGGCAGCGGCGGCGATCTTCGGGTCCTCGTTGCGGTAGCCGTCGCGGTCGCCCTTGAGGGAGAGTCGCTTGTCGACCTTGGCGGAGAAGATCGGGCCGTTCTGGTCGGTGGAGGTGATGGGCTCCCAGTCGGCGGCCGCGTACGTGTTGAGCGCCGGCTTGGCGTTCTCGATGCGGGTCAGGAAATCCGGGTAGGCGGTGTAGTTCTTGCCGGTGAAGGAGTTGTCCTTCACGCCGTGCTTGTCGGGCCAGACTCCGGTGGCGATGGTGGACCAGCCGGGGCCCGAGGAGGTGGCGGCCATCGGGTTCGCGTAGAGGGTGCTGCGGGCGGTGAGGCCCTGGGCCATCAGGCCCTGCAGGTGCGGCGCGTTGGCGGCCTTGACGCGGTCCAGGACCGCGCCGTCGATGCCGATGACGAGGACCTTGTCGGTGCCGGCGGCCGCGTCGGCAGCGTGCGCGGTCAGTGCGGTGCCGGTGAGGGCGGTGGCGAGCAGGGCGGTGGCGGTGGCGGCCACGGCGAGGGTGCGTCCGGCGGGGACAGCAGTGGGCACGAGCTCCTCCGGGAGTCATCGCGGGGAATGGCGCTGGGGACATGCGTTGGGGACGTGCGCCGGGTCCGGACCGAAGGTGCGGTCTTCGGTCCAGACCCGTTATGCAACGGTCACTCTGCTGGCCGTGGATGACCAGGAGGCAACCGGTCAGCTTCCGGTTGCCGACTTCCACGCGTCGACGTAGCCGGTGAGGTTCTTGTCGATGTCGGCCCAGTCCGGCTCGAAGACCTCCACGCCCGCCATGATCTTGGTGAGCTCGACGGCGTTGGCGTCGGTCGGCTTGACGTCGGTGCGCGCCGGGAAGCCGCCGCCGACCTCGCTGACCAGCTTCTGGGCCTCCTCTCCGAGGAGGTGGTCGAGGAGCTTCTTGCCGTTCTCGGAGTGCGGGCCCTTGGCGACGAGGCCGGCCGCGTAGGGCAGGGCGAAGCTGGTGGGCTTGCCGCCGTCCTTCGCCGGGAACCAGATGCCCAGGTTCGGCATGGACTTGGACTGCGCGAAGTTCATCTGGACGTCGCCGTTGGCCACGAGCAGCTCGCCCTTGTCGGTCTTCGGCGCGAGCTTGCTGGTGGAGGAGGACGGGCCGACGTTGTTGGCCTGGAGCTTCTTCAGGTACTCCATCGCCGGCTCCTTGCCGCCGAAGTCGTGCATCGACTTGATGAGGACGGCCGTGCCGTCGCCCGCGACGCCCGGGGTGGAGTACTGCAGCCTGCCCTTGTACTTGGCGTCGAGCAGCTCCTCCCAGGTCTTGGGGGCCTCGGGAAGCTCCTTCTTGTTGTAGACGAAGCCGAAGTAATTCTTGACGACCGAGGTCCACTTGCCGTCGGGCGCCTTGTCCGCGCCGTTGACCTTGTCGGAGCCCTGCGGCTCGTAGGCCTGGAGCAGGCCCTTCCCGTCGGCCTGCTGGATGAACGGCGGCAGCGTGATCAGTACGTCGGCCTGGGTGTTGGTCTTCTCGCGGACGGCGCGCTGCACCATCTCGCCCGAGCCGCCCTCGACGTACTTGACCTCGATGCCGGTCTTCTTGGTGAAGTCGGCGAAGACCTTGTCGTACCAGCCGTCGCCCTTCTCGCTCTTGAGGCCGTCGGCGCTGTAGACGGTGACGACCTTCTCGCCGCCCCGGGAGTCGGCGGAGTCCGCGGAGGAGGAACCGCCGCAGGCGGTGAGGGAGACGGTGAGGGCGAGGCTGCCGACGAGGGCGGCGGCGCTGCGGAGCAGGATTGTGCCGGGCATGGAACTTCCTTACGGGGAAAGGGAGTCAGCGGGGAATCAGCGTGGGTCTGCGGGGGGGGTCTGGGGGTGCGGGGGTCTGCGGCTGCCTGCGGTGACCGGCCGGCAGCCGGAGTCAGCGGTACGAGGCCCTGGTGCGGACGCGGGAGACGGCCAGGAGGACCAGCAGGGTGGCGGCCATCAGGACCACGGCGACGGCGGAGCCGCTGAAGAGCGAGCCGCGGTCGGTGGCGGTGAAGATGCGGACGGGGAGGGGCATCCAGTCCGGCGGGTAGAGCATCATCGTGGCGCTCAGCTCGCCCATGGACAGGGCGAAGCAGAGTCCGGCCGCGGCCGTCAGGGACGGCAGCAGGAGGGGGAGTTTGACCCGCCAGAGCACGTACGCGGGGCGGGCGCCCAGGGAGGCCGCCGCCTGCTCGTACGCGGGGTCGAGCCGTACGATCGCGGCGGAAACCGACTGGTGGGCGAACGCCGTGACAAGGATCGTGTGCGCCAGGATGACGATCGAGCTGGTGCCGTTGAGCAGGACCGGCGGGCGGCTGAAGGCGACGAGCACGGCGAGGCCGACGACTACGGACGGGACGGCCACGGGCAGCATGAACAGCGCGTCCAGGGCGCGCTTCCCGCGCTTCTTCAGCGTGGCGGCGGCGAGTGCGGCCCAGGTGCCGACGGCGAGGGCGAGGAGGCTGGCGGCGAGGGCGGTGACCAGGCTGGTGGTCACCGCCTGGAGGGATTCGCCGCGCACGGCGGAGGCGTAGTTCGCGGTCGTCGGACCGGAGGGGAAGGCGCCCGACCAGTGGGTGGCGAAGGAGGCCGCGACCACGACGAGCAGCGGCAGGGCGAACAGCGGCAGGAAGAGGAGGCCGAAGAGGCTCCAGGCGGCCCAGCGGCCGGTCTTGCTATGCACCAGCACGCTTGCCCACCACCCGGTAGAGGCCGAACAGGCCGACGGAGATCGCGATGTTGACGACGGCGACGACGCAGGCGGCCGCGTAGTCGGATTCGAGGATGGCCTTGCCGTAGATGAGCATCGGCAGGGTCGTCACGTCCTTGGCCCCGGTGAAGAGGACGATCCCGAACTCGTTGAGGCACATGACGAGGACGAGGCTGCCGCCTGCGGCGAGCGCCGGGAGGGCCTCGGGGAGGATCACCTGCCGGACGATCCGGGCGGGCCGGGCGCCGAGGCCGGCGGCGACCTCCAGCTGGGCGGTGTCCAGCTGGGAGAAGGCCGCGAGCAGGGGGCGCATCACGAAGGGCGTGAAGTACGTGATCTCCGCGAGGAGGACGCCCCAGGGAGTGGTGAGGAAGTGGAAGGGCCCCTCGGCGGCGCCGGTGAGGCCGGTCCAGGCCCCGTTGGCCATGCCCACGGTCCCGTAGATGAAGAGGAGGGCGAGGGTGACGAGGAAGGAGGGGAAGGAGAGGAACACATCGATGAACTTCGCGACGGCGCGGGCCCCGGGGAAGGGCACGAAGGCGATGATCAGCGCGAGGACGAAGCCGAGCACGAGGCAGCCGGCGGTGGCCCCGACGGCCAGCCAGACGGTGGTCCCGAGGGCCTCGCGGAAGCTCTGCGAGGCGAAGACGGAGGCGTACGCGTCGAAGGCGCCGCCGCCGTTCTCGGGGCTGAGCGACTGCTGGACGACCAGCGCGAGGGGATACAGGAACACCAGCGCGAGCACGGCCACGGGCGGCAGCGCCCATACCGCCCGGGATCTCATCAGCCCCGCCAAATACAGCCTCGCCCGGGGGCCCCTCCCGGCGGTGGCTGGGGGAGTTCGAGGCGCGGGGTCCGGGGCAGCGCCCCGATCTTTCGGCCCCGTCGGCGATCGAGGCGCGGGGCTCGGGGCGGGGCCCGAAGTCTGCCCGGCCACGGGCGGCTGCGCACACTCCAGCCCAGCCGGCGATTGAGGCGCGGGCGCGGCGGCCGGCCGCCGGACGGCATCAGGCACGGGACACCCCGGCGGCCAGCAGCACGGCGTCGCGCGGCTCGAAGTGCAGCGTGACCCTGTCCCCGAGCGCCGGGGTCTCCCGCAGCTCGGGGAGGTCCGCCTTGACCCGGTGGCCGTCGACGTCGACGTAGAGCCGGTGCGTCGAACCGCGCCACTGGACCTCGGCGATGGTGCCGCTCAGCGCGTTGGGGCCGGCCCCGAGGCCGAGCAGGTGCGGCCGTACGCACAGGGTGGCGGTGGCGCCGGGCGCGGCGCGGCCTCGGTCGAGGGTCAGGGCGCGGCCCTCGAAGACCGCGCCGGACTCGGCCACCGTCACCGGGAGCAGGTTCGCGTTGCCGACGAAGGACGCGGTGAACTCGGTGCGCGGGGCCCGGTACAGCTGCTGCGGGGTCCCGCAGTCCTGGAGGCGGGCCTTGTCCATGACGGCGATCCGGTCGGCCAGGGTGAGCGCCTCGACCTGGTCGTGGGTGACGTAGAGGATGGAGACGTCGGGCAGTTCGCGGTGCAGGCGGGCCAGTTCGGCGAGCATCCCGGAGCGCAGCTGCGCGTCGAGGGCCGAGAGGGGTTCGTCCAGCAGGAGCACCCCCGGGCGGATCGCGAGCGCGCGGGCGATGGCCACGCGCTGCTGCTGGCCGCCCGAGAGCTCGCGGGGGTAGCGCCGCGCGTAGGCGCCCATGCCGGTCAGTTCCAGGGCCTCGGCGACCCGGCCCGGGATCTCGGCCTTGGGTGCCTTCTGGGCCCGGAGGCCGAAGGCGACGTTGTCCTCGACCCGCATGTGCGGGAAGAGCGCGTACTGCTGGACGACCATGCCGATGCCGCGCTTGTGCGGCGGGAGCGCGGTGACGTCCCGGCCGCCGATCAGCACCCGGCCCGCGACGGGCCGTACGAAACCGGCGACCGCGCGCAGTGCGGTGGTCTTGCCCGAGCCGGAGGGGCCGAGCAGCGCCATCACCTCGCCCGGCTCGACGGTCAGGTCGAGGGAGTCCAGGACGGTCGCGGCGCCGTAGGCGACGCTGACCCCGTCGAAGCGGATGCCGCTCACGCCGACTCCGCGAGGAGGTCCGGGAGTTCGGCAACGGAGCCGAGGACGTGGGTCGCGCCGTTCCCGGTCAGCGTCGCGCGGTCGTGGGCGCCGGTGAGGACGCCCGCCACGATCCCGGCGCCGGCGCGGCGGCCGCTGAGCATGTCGTAGGCGGTGTCGCCCGCGACCACGGTGTCGCGTACGTCGGTCACGGCGCCGGTGCGCAGGAACGCGGTCAGCACCATGTCCGGGTAGGGCCGGCCGCGGCCGCCCGCGTCGGCGGGGCAGAGGGTGAGGTCGGCGAGGTCCTGCCAGCCGAGGGCGTCGAGGATGGCGTCCTGGGTGACGCGGGCGAAGCCGGTGGTGAGGACGACGGTGCGGCCGTCGGCGCGGAGCTTCTCGATGGCGGCGCGGGCGCCGGGGAGCGGGGCGATGAGGCCGCCGTCGACGAGCTCCGCGTACGCCTCCTCGAAGGCGGAGTTGGCGCGCCGGGCGAGTTCCTCCGTACCGAAGAGGTGGCGGAAGACGGTGATCTTGGACTCGCCCATGGTGTCGCGGACGTACTGGAGCTTGGCCGCGTGGTCGGGGGTGCCGGGCTCGACGCCCAGGCGCTCGGCGGCGCGCTCGAAGGCGTGCTCGACGAGGCCGCCGTCGGCGACGGTGGTGCCGGCCATGTCGAGGACGATCAGCCTGAGGGTGTCGGTGTTTGCCGTGGTGTCGGTGGTGTCGGTGTTTGCCGTGGTGTCGGTCATCTGGCTTACCAGCCCAGTTCGTTCGCGGTGGTCTCGGCTATGGCGGGCGAGCAGGTCATGCCGCGTCCGCCGGGTCCGGTCACCAGCCAGACGCCGTCGGCCACCTGCTGGCGGTGGACGACGCGGGTGGTGTCGGTGCACTGCGCGTACACGCCCGCCCAGCGGCGCTGGATCCGCGGCAGCGGGCGGCCCAGGAAGCCCTCGACCACCCCGGTGAGGTGTTCGTAGGGGTCTTCGAGGGTGTCGAAGGCGAAGGGGTGCTCGTACTCGTGGGTGTCGCCGATGGTCAGTCCGCCGTCCTGGCGCTGGACCATCAGCAGCTGCATCTTGTGCGCGGCGGCGGTCGGCGCCTGGTCCTGACCGGCGTTGAGGGCGTCGAGCGCGGGGGACTTGTAGGCGGGGTAGTAGCGGAAGCTGTCGGCGTCGGCGACGGACGTGGTCAGCCGCTCGCCGAGCGGGGCGGTCTGCATCATCTGGAGCCGGACGCGGCGCACGGGCAGGTCGGGGACCAGCTCGCGGACCAGGCCGGACAGCCAGGCGCCGGTGGCGAGGACGACCGCGTCGCCGCGGTGCACGTCGCCGTGGTCGTCGCGGACTGCGCCCGGGCCCGTCACCTCGCGCACCTCCCGGCCGGGCAGGAAGGTGTACCGGCCGGTGGCCTTGAGCGCCTCCCGCAGGTGGAGCTGGGCGGTGCGCGGCTCGACGGCCGCGTCACGCTCGCACCACAGGGCGGCCTCGAAGACGCCGCGCAGGGCCGGGTTGATCTGCCGCGCCTCGTCGGCGGTGACCAGCTTGTAGCCGCGGGCGGCGGCGTCGGGGCGGGCCAGGGCCGCCTCGGCGACGGCGTACTCGCGGTCGGTGCGGACGGGGGTGAGGGAGCCGTTGGCGCGGAAGCCCATGCCGGGCACCTCCGCGCCGATGCGTTCCCAGAGCTCGCGGGCCCGCAGGGCGGTGTCGAGCTCCTCTCCCCCGGCCCGTCCGCTGACCCAGATCTGGCCGAAATTGCGCAAGGACGCGCCGCGTGCCTCGGCCTCCCGCTCGATCTGGACGACCTCGTGGCCGCGTTGGACTGCTTGCCAGGCGTGCATGGTGCCGACCACGCCGCCTCCGACGACTATGACTCTCACGTCGCCAACGGTGGGTGCGGACCGTGACCCGGAGGGATCCGTCCGGCAACGCGTCGGTGAACGGCCCTCGACACTTGGACTAGACCCGTTATCTTTCTGTGATCAGAGTGCGGTGTTCATATATCCCTTTACGGCTGGTAAGGGTGGATCGACCTGCGGCTATTCGGCCCGCAGGCGGGTCGTGAAACTGAACCGGTCACCACGGTAGAGCGAACGGACCCGCTCCAGGGGCCGGCCGTCCTGATCCCGCGAGAAGCGGTGGATGAGCAGCATGGGAAGGGCCGGCGGGGTGCCGATCAGCAGTGCTTCGCGGGGGGTCGCGAGGACGGTCTCCAGCTTCTCGTCGGCCTCGCCGAAGGCGATGCCGAGGCTGTCGCGGAGGTATCCGTAGAAGGAGGAGTCCGGCTGGAAATCGATGTCCAGGCGAGGGGCGCGGGCCACCCGGATGTACGTGCTCTCCAGGCCGACGCGCTCGTCGTCGGCCAGCAGGACCCGCTCCAGGTGCCAGACGGGCTCGCCGGGCTCGGCACCGATGCCGGGGGCGAGGTCGGGCGGGCAGGGGAACTGCTCCAGGCCGATGAGGTGACGGCCCGGACGGCGGCCCTGGCGGCGCACGCCCTCGGTGTAACTGGCGAGGGAGAGCGGCTGCTCCAGCTTCGGGCCGGCGACGACGGTCCCGCGGCCGGCCCGGCGCAGCCTGCCTTCCAGCAGCAGCTCGCGCAGGGCCTGGCGGACGGTCTCGCGGGACACCTCGTACTGCTCGGCGAGATCCCGCTCGGTGGGCAGCGCGCCGCCCTCGCCGAGCTCGTCGAGCAGCCCGGAGATCCGGGCCTTGACCGCGTAGTACTTGGGGATGCGGCCGTGCTCGGGAATGCCGGAACGCACGGGTGAGCCGGGGCGGTGGCGCGGGGTCTGTTCTTCCACGGTGGGACTCTATGCGGGTCGCTGAGCGGCGCGGCCGGTCGGGGCGGTCGGGCCGGTTGGGGCGGTCGGGGGCTCCTTCAGGGTGGGGCCGGCTTCGGCGGTTCGGGTGGGCCGGGCGCGCGCCGGGGCGTCTCCTCGGGCGCCGAACGTGGCGGGGGGTCGGAGGGCCGAGGGGATTGCGTTCGGCGCCCTGCGGGGAGCGCCCCGACACACACCCGGCCCCGCGGGGCCCGCAGGGGGTGATCAGCGGCGATCGGCGGTACGCAGCCGTCGGGCTCCCAGCAGGAGTCCGCCACCGGCGGCGAGGGCGGCGACGGCGCCCGCACCGTACGCCCACTCGCGCGGGCCGGTGTGGGCGAGGGAGCCCGCTTCCCCGGCATCCTCCGGACCCTCGACGGAGAACCGGTAGCCGCCGGCCTCGCCGACCCAGTCGCCGTCGTCACCCTTGCGCTGGACGAGGGCGGCGTCGGCGAGGACCTCACCGGTGGGGGCGTCGGGGGCGAAGGCGAGGCCGACCCTGACGGTCTTGGAGCCGCCGGGGCCGACGGTGAAGCCGGCGAAGGCGTCGCCGCCGTCGAAGACGGCGATGATCTCGTCGCGGTCGCTCCGCTCCAGGCTGACGGGGAAGGGGCCGCCCGGCGCGTCGAACTCCATCCGCAGGTGGGCCGGACGCAGGGTGCGGGCCTTGTCGGTGAAGACGACGACGGGGTGGATGGCCGTGCACTCGGAGTCCGTGGTGTTGGTCAGGTCCAGGTACCAGGTCTGCGGGCCGCCGCCGGTGCGGTACACGGCCGGGCCGCCGCGGATGCGCGCCCCGATGGGGAAGGCGTGGCTCTTCCCGTCGCCACAGGTGGCGTGTGCGCGGGAGGGCAGGGCGGGTGCGGGTCGGGCCCCGCCGCCGGTGCCGATGTCCGCGGCCGCGGTGGGGGCGGTGGTGGCTACGAGTACGGCGGTGAGGGCAAGGGCTTTGCGCAGTCGCATGGAAGACCTTCGCTGCTCGCCGGACGGGACGATGATCGGACCAGGTGACAATCACCCTGGCCCTGCCCGCACCGTGCCACGCCCGCGGACCCCCACCCCACGCGCCACGCCTGAGCTGTACCGGTTTACGCCCGATCGCAGGACGGGTCAACCCCGGACATCCTCACCCGTGCCGGGCGCCGCGGGGACGGGGTGTGTGCCGGGGCGCTCCCCGCAGGGCGCCGAACGCACCGTGGCCCGGCCCGCCGACCCCCCGCCACGTTCGGCGCCCGAGGAGACGCCCCGGCGCGCGCCCGGCCCACCCGAACCGCCGAAGCCGGCCGCCCCAATTCAGCCCCACCAGCGCGTGAGGCACGGCCCCCAGGGCAAGGCCCCAACCTTTCAGCCCGGCCGCACCATTTCAGCCTCGCCGGCGTTTGAGGCGCGGGGTCCGGGGCGGAGCCCCGATCTTTGACCCCGGCCACCCATCCGGCCCCGCCGGCGCGTGAGGCACGGCTCCCAGGGCAAGGCCCCGATCTTTCAGCCCGGCCGTCTCAATTCAGCCCCGCCGGCGCTTGAGGCGCGGGGTCCGGGGCGGAGCCCCGATCTTTGAGCCCGGCCACACCCATGCAGCCCGGAACCAGTCCGGCCCCGCCAAGGAGGCGCAGGACCAGGCCAGAGCCCAGGCCGCGGTCCGCTACGTCCGCCCGAACACAGGGCCCAGCACCAGCTCCGCCGCCCCCTCCGCCACCCCCACCTCCGCGAGCGCGACGGAGACCCCGGCCCCCCACCCCCGGAGGGCCATCGCCGACCGAACCCTCTCCAGGAAGACCCCCGGCGCCGCCGCCACCACACGCCCGCCGAGCAGCACCCGGTCCACATCCAGCAGCGCGACCAGATTGGCCGCAGCCTCGCCCAGCATCCGTGCCGCCTCGGGAAGATCGCCTCGGGCCACCGCGTCCAGGCACAGCGCCTCCACACAGCCGCGCGCCCCGCACCGGCACGGCGGGCCGTCCAGCAGGAGCACCTGGTGCCCGAACTCCCCCGCCGCCGAGCGCTCACCGCGGTAGACCTCGCCGCCCAGCCACAACCCCGCGCCGAGCCCCGTCCCGAAGTGCAGGTACACGCAGGTGCGGGGCCCTCCGTCGGCAAACGGATACGCATACGCATCCGGCGCGACGTCCGCGCCACGCCCTGCGTCGGCGCCACGCCAGGCATCCGCGCCACGCCCGGTATCCGTGCCACGCCAGGCATCCCCGTCACGCCCGGCACCCGCATCCGGCCAGGCGGCCCGGAGCCACGCCCCCGCAGCCGCGGCCGCACCGGCGTTCGTGTCCTTGTCCAGCAGCACCGGCAGGCCCAGCCGCCGCTGCAGCACCCCGCGCAGCGGAAACCCCTTCCAGCTCGGGAACCCCGTCACCCGCCCCATCGTCCCGGCCCGGTGGTCGAGCGGCCCCGGTGCGGCCACCCCGACGCCCAGGAGCGGCAGGCCGGCCGGGTCTCCGACCCGCGCGACCGCCCGTACGACGGCCTCCACCACCGCCTCCGGGCCGGCCCCGAAGTCCAGCGGGCCACCGCTCTCGGCAACGACGCGGCCCGCCAGGTCCACCCGTACCGCCCGGAGCTCGTCGCGGTCCAGGTGCACTCCCGCAGCGTGATGTACGTCCGGCACCAGCCGGAGCAGGGTGCGCGGTTTGCCGCCGGTGGACGCGGCTCGCCCGGCCTCGGCGACCAGCCCGTCCGCGCCGAGCCGGGCCGTGATCTTGCTGACGGCCTGCGGGGTCAGTCCCGTACGGGCCGCGAGCTCGGCGCGACCCAGGCCCGCCGGGCCCGCGCCGCGCAGCAGATCCAGCATCAGCGCCTCGTTGTACCCGCGCAGCGCCGGCAGGTTCACCCCGCCGCGCCCGTCCCCGCTACCCCTGTTCACGAGTCCATTGTCCACCTTCCTTGCACTTCGACAACACTGTTGCCAAAGTGGTTCCATGAGCAACCCCGCCTCCCCTTCCTCCCCCGCACCCCTCCGCGTCGGACTCATCGGCTACGGACTCGCCGGTTCCGTCTTCCACGGCCCCCTCGTGGCCGCCACGGACGGACTCGCCCTCGACACGGTCGTCACCTCCGACCCGGCCCGCCAGGCCCAGGCCCGCACGGAGTTCCCCGACGTCCACATCGCCGCCACCGCCGCCGAGCTCTGGGACCGGGACCTCGACCTGGTCGTGGTCGCCTCCCCCAACCGGACGCACGTCCCCCTCGCAACCACCGCCCTCGAAGCCGGCGTCCCGGTGGTCGTGGACAAGCCGCTCGCCGCCACCGCCGCCGAGGCCCGCGCTCTCGCCGCCCTCGCGGACCGCAGCGGAACCTTCCTCTCCGTCTTCCAGAACCGCCGCTGGGACAACGACTTCCTCACCCTGCGCCGCCTCCTGGCGGAGGGCGAACTCGGCGAGATCCAGCGCTTCGAGTCCCGGTTCGAGCGCTGGCGCCCGCAGCTCAAGGGCGGCTGGCGCGAGTCGGGCGCCCCGGAGGAGATCGGCGGCCTGCTGTACGACCTGGGCAGCCACGTCGTGGACCAGGCGCTCGTGCTGTTCGGTCCGGCCGTACGGGTCTACGCGGAGGCCGACGCGCGCCGCCCGGGCGCCGAGACCGACGACGACACCTTCATCGCCGTCACGCACGCCAACGGGGTCCGCTCCCACCTGTACGTCAGCGCGACCACCGCCCAGCTCGGGCCGCGGTTCCGCGTCCTGGGTTCGCGGGCCGGCTACGTGAAGTACGGCCTCGACCCGCAGGAGGGCGCCCTGCGCGAGGGGCTGCGGCCGGACGGCGAGACGCCCTGGGGCGAGGAGCCCCCGCACCTGTGGGGACGGGTGGGCTCCGGGGAGTCCCCGCTGACCGGCGGCGGAACCCCGTTGCCGACCGAGCCGGGCGACTACCCGGCGTACTACGCGGCGGTGGCGGCCGCCCTGCGCACGGGCGGGCCGGCCCCGGTAACGGCACACGAGGCCGCGCGCTGCCTCGACGTACTGGAGGCGGCCCGCAGGTCGTCCGCGGAGGGCGTGGTGGTGGAGATTCCCGCCACCGATGTCTGATTCGCAGGGAACCGCGGCCGCGAGCGCCGGGCTGGTGCCGGCCGAGAGCTGAGCTGGTGGGGGCACCGCACCCACCCACACGCAACAAAAAGGGGGCGGGGCTGCCGATGACAGTCCCGCCCCCCTTTCGGGTGTTCCTAGGCGCCCTTGAACTCCTGGCGCTGACGGCCCAGGCCCTCGATGGCCACCTCCACGACGTCACCGGCCCGCAGGTACGGCTTCGGCTCCGGCTGGCCCATGGCCACGCCGCCCGGCGTACCGGTGACGATGACGTCGCCGGGGTACAGGGTCATGAACTGGCTCAGGTACCGGACGACCTCGCCGACCGGGAAGATCTGGTCCGAGGTGTTGCCGTCCTGCTTCAGCTCGCCGTTGACCCACAGCTTCACGTCCAGGACCTGCGGGTCCGGGACCTCGTCGGCGGTGACCAGCCAGGGGCCGAGCGGGGTGAAGGTCTCGCAGTTCTTTCCCTTGTCCCAGGTGCCGCCGCGCTCGATCTGGAACTCGCGCTCCGATACGTCGTTGACCAGTACGTAGCCGCCGACGTGCGCGAGGCCCTCCTCGGCGGAGGACAGGTAGCGGGCGGTGCTGCCGATGACGACGCCGAGCTCGGCCTCCCAGTCGGTCTTCACGCTGCCGCGCGGGATCAGCACGGTGTCGTCGGGGCCCACCACGGTGTCCGCGGCCTTCAGGAACAGGATCGGCTCGGCCGGCGGCTCCGCGCCGATCTCGGCCGCGTGCCCGAAGTAGTTCAGGCCGATGCCCACGACCTTGCCGATGCGGCCGACCGGCGCGCCGATCCGAAGCCCTTCGGCGCCCAGGACCGGAAGCTCACCGGACTCGGCCGCGTCCCGCACCCGGGACAGCACGGAGTCGTCGGCCAGCAGGCCGCCGTCCACATCCGTGATCAGGCCGGACAGGTCACGCAGGGTCCCGTCCTGGTCGAGCAGCGCGGGGCGTTCCGACCCGACGGGTCCGACACGCAGCAGCTTCATGGGCATTCTCCCGTGGTCGTGGGTGGTCGGCCCGGGGGCGTGCCGCGGGCCGGCCGATGGGTTGCGGCCATCGGAGGATTGGTTGATCCTCCAAGATGTCCGCCCAATCCGCAAGACCCTGTTCACGGACTGGAACGCCCCGCTCCACCGGCCGCCGCCCGTCCCACCGGCCGCCGCCCGCTCCGCCTACGCCGCCTGTTCCACCTGCGCCGCCTGCCCGGCCTTGTCCGCGCGCTCGGCCCGCTCCTTTCGGTACTGCAGCCAGATCCGCTCCGCCACCGACCACGCGGTGGTGGTCAGCAGGTACAGCCCGGCGGCCAGCGGCACCACGGCAGCCGTGATCAGCGTTCCGAAGGACAGCAGGGGCAGTACGCCGCCCAGCTTGCGCATGACCTCCTGCTGCTCGGCACTCACCTCGACCACGGCCCCGGCCTTGGCACCCGGCTTGGCACCCGGCTTGGCCTTCGCCGCCCCCGGCTTGGCCTTGCCGCGGCCGGCCGGCGTCGCCGCGGAGGCAGCGGCAGCTGCGGCGGCGGCCACGGCCGCCGCCTTGCGGCCCCGCACCGCACTCCATGCGGCGACCACCGCGATCGCGCCGAACAGCCCGAGGAACACCAGCCCCTGCGCCCCGAACAGGCCGCCCTCCCCCAGCGCCTCGGTCCACCGGGAGCCCAGCGGCGCGGCGAAGAGCCGGTGCCCGAGCAGCTCGTTGGCCTCGCCGCCGACCTTCGCCGAGGAGAACGCCTGGTACATCACGAAGAAGACCGGCAGCTGCAGCAGCAGTGGCAGGCACCCCGCCGCCGGGGTCGCCCCGCGGAAGGCGGCCCGGCTCAGCGGGTGCAGGGCGAGCCGTACGAAGACGGTGAACAGCACGATCGCGGCAGCGGTCGCGGACTGGGCCAGCACCGGCTCGAGAAGCCGGCCCAGCTCAGCAACAAGGTGGGTGAAAACGGACACGTGGGCCCTCCGAAGGGTCTCGTCGAACGTCGAAAGAGGTGCATTTCGGCGTGACGACCCGCGAGGGGCGACAACAGTGATCAGTCAGCAGAAGGCGTGAACAAGAACGAGAACGAGATGTACTGCGCGCCCCTACGCGGCCGTCAGGAGGGCACGGCCGGGCGCCCTGGGCCGCGACCGGCCCGAGGCGTCGGGATCACGCTGCGGCAGGAACGCCGTGCGTTGCTCGCGATCACGTATCGCGGTGCGTATGCGGTGCGGCGGGACGGGCCGCACGAGCCGTGCGGCGGCGGCCAGGGCCTCGGTGCCCACGGCCACGGTGGCCGCGAGGGCCACCACCACGGCGCCGAGCCCGCTCTCCCCGGCGAAGAGTCCGAGGACTCCCCCGAGCAGCATCAGCGGGAGCAGTACGGCAAGGGCCCGCGAGGCCCGGGCGAACACGCCGGCCATACGAACCTCCCCCTCTCCACTCCCGCGCGCGAATTCACGTACGCGTTCGATGGTAACCGGCCCCGCTGACAACGGAACGGGTCAGGCCGACTTGAGGGTCCCCCAGACCACCAGCCGGTACTTGGAGCTGTACTCGGGCGTGCAGGTGGTGAGGGTGATGTACGCGCCGGGCTCGCCGTACCCCTGGTCCGGCTTCACCAGGCTCCGCGGCACAGGCGCGATCACCCCGGTGTCCCGCTCGGTCGTCTCGCTCATGATCTTCCCGACGACGTACGTGTACCTGTGCCCCCGCATGTCGACGATCAGCTCGTCGCCCGCCCGCAGCCGGTTGATGTACCGGAACGGCTCGCCGTGCGTGTTCCGGTGGCCGGCCAGCGCGAAGTTCCCCCGCTCCCCGGGCCCGGCGGTCCCGGGGTACTGCCCGACGTAGCCCTTGTCGAGGACGGCCCGCTTGTCGATCCCCTGCGCGACGGGAACGACGAGGCCGAGGCGCGGAACGCGCAGGACGGCGTACGCCCGCTCGGTCCGGTCCCGCGCCGGCGGCCGGGCGGACCGACCGGGCTCGGGCCCGGCACCCGTCTCGGCGGGGCCCGGTCCGGCTCCGGATCCGGGTAGGGGGACGGTCACAGCCGGCTCCGGAAGATCGGTTACATCAGATCCATCGGCCACGCCAGGTGCGGGATCCCGCCCCCAGGACCGCTCCAGAGCCTGGACCTGTTCCTGCGCGGCGGCCGCGGCCTGCCGGTTGGTCCACCACACCTGGTGCACCACCAGCAACAACACCACCACGCCCACGGTGACGGTCAGCTCGGCGGCACCCCACAGCACCCCCACGAAACCGACCCGGCGCGCCCGCCTGCCACTCCCCTGAACCACCACACGTATGTGATCCCGCACGGGCGGCACCCTAAGTCCTCCCCCGTCAACTGACCAGCAGCAGTACGGTGTGAACCATGCGCCCCGACACGCCTGCCGAGCACATCGCCGAAGCCGAGCGCCTCATCCGCACGGCGACCCGCTACCCCGAGGACCAGGAGCCCTTGCTCCTCCAGGCCGCGGCCCACCTCGAACTGGCCGACGCACGCGACCGGGCGAGCGCCCTCTACGACCAGCTCCTGTCCTCCTCGCCTTCCGACCCCCACCTGATCAAGGCCCTGCAGGCGGCGAACCTGTGGGAGTACGGCCACGAGGCGGAGGCCCGCGCCCTCATCTCGGGCATCCGCGCCGCCTCCCCCAAGGACCCGGCGCCGTGGGAGGTCATCGCGGAAGCCCTGGAGGCCCACGACGAGTTGGAGGCCTCGCACGAGTGCTTCACGGAAGCAGCGACCCTCCTCATCACCGAGGACGACCCGCTCACCCAGGCCACCACCGCCCTCCTGACGGGCCGCCACCGCGTACGCCGCCTCCTCGGACGCCCGCACGACGACTGGGACATGGTCGCGGACACCCGCCACATCGGCCCGATCCCCCTCGACGAGCTCCACGACCCGAAGCGCATCTGGGCACTGGGCTCCGACGACCCCGCCGAGCTGCGCGCCGAGATCGCCCGCCTGCGCGCCGAACTGGGCGACCGCCGCGCGGCCCTCTCCCGCCCCTTCCCGGTGGCGATCCTCCACTGGCCCGCGCGCGAACTGGCCGAACTCCTCACCTCGTACCCCACGCTCGCCTCGGAGTACACCTCGCACGAGGCCCACCTGAGGGAGATCGAAACCTCCCTCCGCGCCCTCGCCGCCTCGGGCACCACGAACCTCGGCATCGTCACCGCGAGCGTCCCGTCATACGAGGCCTTCGCAGCCTCCGAAAAGACCTCCCCGGCCTCCCCGTCTCTCCTGGCCGAATACGCCACCACCCTGGCCGCCCGCGGCAAAGCCACCCCCTGGCCCCCCACCCCCACCTCCTCCTGCTGGTGCACCTCGGGCAAGCCGTACGCGGAGTGCCACGGCAGCAAGGAGAGCTGAGGATCACGGAGGCCGAGGGGCAACACTCACCTCGCGCTCAGTCGACCATTCCCCAAGCGGCGGCGGTGGGCGACCCAGCCCAGCCGTCGCCTGCACGCCAGATGGACGCGATGCCTTGGGCCTCCAGGTACTGGGCATACGCCAAGATGTCTTCGCTGAAGAGCGCCAGGAGATGGGGCGCTGGTCGCTGACGTTCCCGATACAAGAAGTGGCTGTACTCAAGCAGCTGGCCCACGGCGCCACGTACCGCTGCCGTGGGGTTCCCGTCGGCGACCATCTTGACCTCCACCAGCCACTCGGGGCTCCCCTCCCCAGCCGCCTCCTGATGGTGCAGCAACAGGTCCTTGGGATGAATGCGCAGGTTGGTCGGCTGGTAGCCTCGAGTCTGGATGTACGTACCGAAGTCCTCGATGAGGGCTTCGTGATGCTGGCTCTTCAATTGCTGCTTGGCGGCTATGTTCGCGACGTACCCCTTGCTGCTCCTCGGCTGGAACCCCGATAGGGGATCACTCGACGAAGCCTCTCCGCCAGGAACTTCCTCGCCCTCCGTCGAACGGAGAGACCGCTGAGCCGCGGCGGCTCTCTGGAGCAGGCTCGCCGCGACGCGCATGTCGCGATTCAGTACCTCCTCCGGTGGCAGCGAAGCGATCTCATAGCGCCGCGCCACCACGCTCGCCACTTCGTACGACTCAGGAAGTGAGCCCGGATCGCCGCCCAAGGATGGGCGATGGTTCCAGTCAGTCACCAGCTTGGGCGGCAACGCTTCAAACAGCCTCGTCGCCTGCCGTTCAAGATGCGTGAGGAAAGGTTTCCTCTTCTTGATCTTCCTCTCCAGCTCCGTCACCCCTTGCTGCAGCGTGAGGGTCACCGAGGAGAGGTCCGTGCTGAAGATGTAGGCAAGGTAGAGGCCGCGCTGCGACTTCAGGTTGATTTCAGGATCAAATACCCCAATCCAGGGTGAACTGGCAGCACTACCGGTACCTCCATGTCCACTCGCGACCCACCCATCCGGTAACGACAGGTCTTCACGGGCAGCAACGCTTCTCAGTAGGTCTTGGCCGGGCACACCCCGCCCGCACCCGGATCGACGGTCATATTTCTGGGCCACGTCTATGAGCAAGTCCCGCATAGTCACAGCGCGAAGCTATGCAGCGATCGCCATCAGTAGATGGATGGCGATCAAAATGAGACTCGAGTTGGCCGGAAATGTACAGGTGTGCGGTCGGGGTCAAACACTGCAGTCGGTCCCGCTTGATAGAAGTGCAGGAGCGATCAAGCAGACGAGGAGACACGCTGGTGCCTGAGGAGCTCACGCAACAAGCAACGCCGATTGCCGGCCTGTACGAGACTCTGATCACCACCCGGCTTGAGCAGCGCCTCAAAGAGCTCAACGATGCCGGTTGGCGCTCCATCGAGGGAGAAGTGCGAGATGGATCCACCCCTCACGTGCTCACTCGCCACATCGCCCAGACTGTGCGACGCATCCTCCAGGGCCTGACACCCGCCGAGCAGGTAGTCGCTGCGAACCAGATCCTCTCCTCATTGACCACCATCGAGGGAGCGACCCAGTGGGTCGACCTCGTGGTCGACGGTCCGCGCCAGTTGCTCGCCATCGCCGAGCAAGAGGCACCGGGTGCTTACGGGGTTCGCCCTGCGACCCCTCTCACCGAGACCGCTCTGATCACCAACTCGCCGGAGGATCCCAGCCTCGGATTCGAACTGCGCGCGGAGATCGCCACTGCAGATCGTATCGATCTACTCTGCGCGTTTGTGAAGTGGCACGGGCTGCGGGTACTCGAGCAGTCCTTGAAGGCCGCCCACGATCGCGGTGTCCGGATACGGGTCATCACGACGACGTACATCGGCGCCACTGAGCGTCGCGCCCTCGATCGACTGGTCCGCGACTTCAACGCCGAGGTAAAGGTCAACTACGAGCTCCGATCAACGCGACTGCACGCAAAGGCATGGTTGTTCCGCCGGAACAGTCGATACGACACCGCGTACGTGGGCAGCTCCAACCTCTCGAAGGCCGCACTCCTTGACGGTCTCGAGTGGAACGTCCGCTTGTCTTCTGTTGCCACCCCAGCTGTCATCGACAAGTTCGAAGCCACTTTTGACTCGTACTGGAGCGAATCGACCTTCGAGCTGTACGACCCCGATAGGGACGGTGATCGCCTCGCCGAGGCACTGAGACAAGCCAGTCGCAGTACGACCCACCCAGGTGAGCGAAAGATCAGCCTGTCTGGCTTGGAAGTGCGCCCCTATCCCCATCAGCGAGACATGCTCGAACGGCTTGAGGTCGAGCGCGAAGTACACGATCGTCACCGCAACCTTTTGGTGGCGGCGACGGGTACCGGTAAGACGGTCATGGCTGCCCTCGACTACAAACACCTGGTGCAGAAGCACGGCAGAAGGATGCGTCTTCTCTTCGTCGCCCACCGTCAGGAGATCCTTCGCCAGTCCCTGCGCACTTACCAGGAGGTGCTGGTCGACGCAAACTTCGGGCAGGAATTTCATAGCGGAGATATCCCAAACGACTGGGACCACGTGTTCGCCAGCATCCAATCGCTCAATGCTCGCGGGCTGGACCAATTCTCCCCTGACCATTTCGACGTTATCGTCATTGACGAGTTTCATCACGGCGTTTCGCCCTCGTACCGTAGGATCATCGACCACTTCGACCCCCTAGAGCTTCTCGGCCTCACGGCCACGCCAGAGCGAATGGACGGCCGCAACGTCCAAGACGAGTTCTTTGACGGTCGCATCGCCGCAGAGATGCGATTGTGGGAGGCTCTTGAGAACGACCTCCTGAGCCCCTTTCACTACTTCGGCATCACTGACAGCACAGACATGAGCGCCATCAGCTGGAAGCGTGGTGCTTATGACAGAGAGGCGCTGAGTTCCCTCTTCACCGGTAACGATGCTCGCGCCCGACTAGTCGTCAAGGCAGTCCGCGACAAGGTCATGGATGCGGGTTCCATGCGTGCGCTCGGGTTCTGCGTATCGGTCGCACACGCTCGATTCATGGCGCACTTTTTCCAGAAAGCCGGCCTCAACGCTGCCTGGCTTTCCGGCGACTCGCCCGAGAAGGAGCGGAAGGCAGCTCTCGACATGCTGCGATCCGGAAACCTCCAGGCAATCTTCTCGGTTGACCTGTTCAATGAGGGCCTCGACATCCCCGATGTCGACACCCTGCTCCTCCTGCGCCCCACATCCAGTGCCACCGTTTTCTTGCAGCAACTGGGACGTGGACTTCGACGCACTGAGGGCAAGGCCGTGCTGACGGTCCTCGATTTCATCGGTCAGCATCGTAAGGAGTTCCGCTTCGAGGAACAGTTCCGGGCACTGACCAACCTGACACGCAACCGCCTTCTCGCCAACATCGAGCACGATTTTCCCCAGCTGCCATCCGGATGTCAGATCATCCTTGAGCCCAAGGCCAAGAACTTGATCATCGACAACATTCGCAGTCAGCTCGGGGTCAACGTCACCCAACTCGCTCGAGAGGTTGCTGCCTACGCGCAGCCACGACTCTCCGACTACCTCGCTGAGAGCGGACGTGAGATCAAGGAGCTCTACCGCGGCACCGGTAACTCGTGGACGGGCTTGCTCCGTCGAGCAAAACTGCTCGAGTCAGTCACTCCCCCTGGCGAAGAGGCGCTCCTGAAGAGAGTCTCCGCCTTCCTGCACGTCGATGACCCCATCCGCGTAGCTGCATACACAGATCTCCTCAAGGACGACGCTCCAGCGTACGGCGACCTCGATGGCCAACGTCAGGCATACGCCCGGATGCTGTACTTCTCCCTCTGGCCGCTCGGAGGTTTCGACAGCTACCAAGCTGGCTTCGACACCCTCCGGCCCCAGCAGGCCTTCCGGGGCGAACTCCGGCAGGCCCTTGCACACGTACTCGAGCACGCGGATCACATTCCCGTGCCGATGCTCGGGGAGCACGCCGGCCTACCTTTGACGATCCACTCCTCGTACAGCCGTGAAGAAATCCTCCCCGCGCTGGGACAATCATCTGTCGGCGGCTTCATGCCCGGCCACTTCCGTGAGGGTGTGAAGTGGTGCGAGAACATCCAGACCGATGCCCTGTTGATCACACTCGAGAAGGACGAGAAAGACTTCTCTCCGCAGACTCGGTACAAGGACTACGCCATGAGCGAGTCCATGTTCCACTGGGAGTCCCAAAATCAGACTTCGGATAGCTCCCCGACAGGAGTCCGATATCAGACCCATGTGGAGAAGGGCTCCCATGTCCTCCTCTTCGTCCGTCGATACAAGAAGACCGACATCGGCGGCCCTCAGCCTTGGATGCTCCTTGGCCCCGCCGAATACGTCGAGCACAAGGGCAGCAAGCCGATGGGCATTGTCTGGAAGCTCCACCATGAGATCTCGGCAGATGTCTGGACGTACTCGGCGATTGCCGCGGGGTGACCTGCCCCGCATGGGCCTTCGGTGGCTGCCGCACTTGCATGGCCTCGAACTGCATTTGTGCGGAGCACCTCATCGGGACCGTTCGTTCGTCCGCGCAGCATGCTTGTCCAAGACACCCCCTAGGCCCACCTGTGAACCCAGGGTCAGCTACGAGCAGTGCTGCGTCGTCCCTGCGACAGGGTGGGTCCGGGCTTTTACCATGGAGGGGTCCGCTGTTGCCGCCGCATGTCTGGGGGCGTGATGACTCAGGATGGTGCGCTCAGGCTCCGTATGGTGCGGATGTTCCCGGCAGCGCCCGGGGTGGTGTTCCAGGCCCTGACCGATCCCGTGGAGCTGGCGAAGTGGTGGGGGCCGGACGGGTTCTGCATTCCCCGGGTGGAAAGCGATCTGCGGCCCGGTGGGGTCTATCGGATCGAGATGCAGCCGCCCGAAGGGGATTCCTTCTTCCTCACCGGCGAATTCCTGGAAGTGGAGCCGCCCGCCCTGCTGTCGTACACCTTCTGCTGGGAAGACCCCGACCCCGAGGACCGGGAGACGATCGTGATCCTGGAGCTGCACGACGACGGCACGGGCTCGACCCGCCTCGTCTTCGTGCAGGGCGGCTTCGCCACCGAGGGGCGGCTCGCCCTGCACGACGAAGGCTGGTCCCAGGGGTTCGACAAGCTTGAGGGGCTGTTGAGGGCCTGAGGGGCTTGGGCGGGCTGAGCAACCTGAGCGGCTAGGCGGGCCCGGCGGGATCCGAAAGCGGCGCCCTACCGGTCCGCCGCCGCGTAGGCGGCTGCGGCCATCGTGGTGGCCGCCGTGAAGACCGCGGGCCAGGGGCCGATCTTCTTGGCCAGGGGGTGGGAGCCCGCGAATGCGGCGAGGTAGGCCGCGCCGAGGAGGGCCGTCGTCGTCGGGGACGTGCGGCGGTGCCATTCGCGGGCGGCGACGGTGCCGGCGGCCGCGAGGACCACGCCGCCGAGGGGGCGCTTGCCGGTCCAGCGGGCGGCGGCGTAGCCGCCGACGAGGCCGCCTGCGGCCACGAGTGAGGTGGGGATCTGCGCCATGGTGGGGGCCTCCGGCCGTTCGGACGTCACCGGTCGAGGCTAACGCGGCCGGCGGGTGAAGCGGCGGGCGGCCGCCACGCCCAGCACCACGACGGCTCCGCCGAGCACACCGGGCGGGACGGTGTCCTGAACCGCGCGGGGAAGGACGGCGATCACCCCCAGGATGATGAAGAACGCCACGGCGCAGCCCCCGAGAGCGACCAGGACGCGGGTGATGAGGGTGTTGGGCACGCTGGGCTCCGGGTTGTCGTGCGGTTCGTGCGGTTACTGCGGTTCGTGTGATTCCTGCGCTGAATGCGATTCCTACGGTCCCGCGGTCCTGCGGTTCGCGCCATGGGTTCGGCCTCGCGCTCTGCCGAGTTCAACGCCCGCCCCCGCGCCGCCGATACGGGCGGTTCGCGGCACCGTACGGAAGTCGGATTTGTCGCACACCCTCCGGATCCGCGCACCTGCCCTCCAGGGAACCTTCCCGGCGTAGATTCACTCTCTGAGAGGGGCGATACGACCTAAGCCGCCCAAGCCGGCCCAAGGAGCTGCAAACGTGATCTGTTATGGACCGGCCGTACTGGACCTGTCGGACGAACTGGCCGACGCCTACAGCGAGGTCTTCTCCGCGCCACCGTGGAACGAAGACGAAGAAACCATTCGCCACTTCTCCGCCCGGCTCCAGGCCGACAGCCGCCGCACAGGGTTCCGTACCGCCTTCGCCCAGTCGGCCTTCGGCATCGACGGATTCGCCACCGCCTGGCTGACCCCGAAGACCTTCCCCACCGACCGGGCCTACGGGCAGGTCACCGCGCAGCTCGGCCGGCAGCGCGTACGGGAACTCCTCATCGGCGCCCTGGAGATCGACGAGCTCGCCGTACGCCCCCACGCGCGCGGCCACGGCACCGGCCGCGCCCTCCTCGCCGAGATCACCGCCGACGCCCCGGACGCCCGCGCCTGGCTCCTCACCGCACGCGTGGCCACCGACACCGTCGCCACCTACCGCCGGCTCGGCTGGCACGAGGTCACCCCGCTACCCGGAACGGAGAACGGCGTCGTCGTGTTCCTCGCCCCGAACCACCCCTCGGCCTGAGCATCGCCCGCACCCCACCGGGCATACCCCGGGCGTGATCACGCGTATCGCCGTCGCACGGCGCCAGCTGAACCTGGCCACCCGCCACCAGCTCAGGCAGGCCGGGATCCCGGCCGCCACCATCAGCGGCCGCAGCCGCCACGGAGGGCCCTGGCAACGGCTCCTGCCACGGGTGTACCTCCTGCAGACCGGCCCGCCGGACCCCAGGCAACAAGCGCTGTCCGCCGTCCTGTACGCCGCCGAGCCGGCCGCCGATCCGCTGTCCGGGGCGACCGCCGCACTCACCGGCGGGGCCGCACTCGCGCTCCTCGGCATCCGCGGCGCCCCGCCCGACCCGCTGCACGTCCTCGTCCGCTCCCCGCGCACGGTGGCGGCCGCCGGCCGCGTCCGCCCCGGCCCGACCTCCCGCTGGCCCGCGACCATCCACATCCACGGCGTCCCCAGCAGCCGCCCGGTCCGGGCCGCCGCGGACTTCGCGGCCCGCACCGAGGACCCGGACCTGGTGCGCTCCGTACTCGCGAACGTCGTCCAGGGCGGCTGGTGCCACCCGCACGACCTGCACGCCGAACTGCGCGCCGGGCGCATCCGGCACCGCCCCGCCGTCCGCGAGGCCGCCACGGAACTGCTCGCCGGAGTCCGCTCGATCGCCGAAGGCCGCGCCCGCGACGCCCTGGCCGCCACGGACCTCCCCGCCCCGCTGTGGAACGCCCGCCTCTACGGCCCGGACGGCGCCTTCCTCGCCAGCCCGGACGCGTACTGGCCCGAGGAGGGCGTGGCGCTGGAGGTCGATTCCGCGGAGTACCACTACACGCGCGACGCCTGGCAGGCCACCCTGCACCGCCGGCTGCGCCTGGAGTCCCGCGGAGTCCTGGTCGCCAGCACGACCCCGGCGATCCTGCGGGACCGCCCGGCCGACGTGATCGCCGCGCTGCGCGCACTCCTCGCCCTGGGCGCGGCCCGCCCCGCGCCGCCGGACGTCACCGCCCGCGGGCACGCCCAGCTGGAGCTGCCGCTTCCGGGTCCGTAGCCCACCCCTGCCCACGCCCCGAACCCACGCGCCGGACCTACGCCCCGAACCGATGCGCCCGACCTACGCGCCCGACCTACGCCCCGAAGGCGCGGGACACCGAGTAGATCAGCAGGCCCGCCAGGGCGCCGACCACCGTGCCGTTGATCCGGATGAACTGCAGGTCACGGCCGATGTGGGCCTCGATCTTGCGGGAGGTGTGCTCGGCGTCCCAGCCCGCCACCGTGTCCGTGATCAGCGAGGTGATCTCGGTCCGGTAGGTGGTGACCACGTAGACCACCGCGCCCTCGATCCAGCCCTCCAGCTTCGCCTGCAGCCGCCCGTCGGTGGCCAGCCGCGCACCCAGGGAGATCAGCGAGGCGCGGACCCGCAGGCGCAGCTCGCTCTGCTCGTCCTCCGCCGCCGAGATGATCATCGACCGGATTGCCGACCATGCGGAGGCGATGACGTCCTGGACCTCGTCGCGCGCCAGGATCTCGGACTTGAGGCGCTCCACCCTCGCGCGCGTCTCCGTGTCCGACTGGAGGTCGGCCGCGAAGTCCCGCAGGAAACGGTCCACCGCCCCGCGCGCCGGGTGCTCGGGCATGTCCCGCATCTCCGTGATGAAACGGAGCAGCTCCTTGTAGACGCGCTCGCCCACCTTTCGGTCCACGAACCGCGGGGTCCAGCCGGGGGCGCCGCCCTGGACCGCGTCCGTGATCGAGTCCCCGTGCGTGACGAGCCAGTCGTGGGCCTTGGCACAGATGAGGTCGACGGCCCGGCGGTGGCCGCCGTCCGCGACGACGCGCTCCAGGGTCTTGCCGATGCCCGGCGCGATCTCGGCGGTCTCGGCGCGCCGGGTGATCGCCTCGCCGACCACGGCCTGGACGTCGGAGTCGCGCAGTACGGTCAGGGCCCCGCGCAGGGCGGCCGCCAGCTCGGCTGTGACCCGGTCGGCGTGGGCGGGCTCGGCCAGCCAGGCCCCGAGGCGGCCGCCGATGCCGAGGGCGTGGAGGCGGGCCCGGACCACGTCGGAGGAGAGGAAGTTCTCGCCGACGAACTCGCCTAGGGTGACGCCGAGCTGGTCCTTCTTCGTGGGGATGATCGCCGTGTGCGGAATGGGCAGGCCGAGCGGCCGCTTGAAGAGCGCCGTGACGGCGAACCAGTCCGCGAGCGCGCCGACCATGCCGGCCTCGGCCGCGGCGGCCACGTACGCGGCCCAGCCGCCCGCGCCCCAGGCGTGCTGGGCGTACTTCGCCAGTACGTAGACCAGCGCGACCAGGACCAGCAGACCGGTCGCGATGGTCTTCATCCGCCGGACCCCGCGCCGACGCTCCTCGTCGGCGGCGTTGAACACGAACGCACCGCGGGCGGGGGGCGGTACGGGTGGCGGCGCCGGTGATGGTGGCGGGGCTGTGCCTCCGGCTGTGCTGCGGTTCTCCACGTGCTCCTGCCTTCCCCCGGGGGCGCCGGTTTTGTCTGCATAGCATCCGACTCCCGGGAGGCCCGAGGAGTTCCCGCCACGCCCTTTCGCTCCCGCGGGGGCTGCGGTACGGGGCTGCCCCGCGCCCCGCCCGTCCGCTCCCGCGGGGGCTGCGGTACGGGGCTGCCCCGCGCCCCGCCCGTCCGCTCCCGCGGGCGCTGCGGTACGGGAGGCCCGCGCCCCCCGTGCCGTTCCTGCGACGGGCCGTACGGGAGGCCCCGCACCCCGCCGTACCGCTCCTCCCGCGGGGCTGCGGTACGGAAGGCTCCGCACCCCGCCGTGCCACTCATGTGCGGGGCCTTACAGGCCCCGCGCCCGCCCGTGCCACTCCCGGGACGGGCCGTACGGGAGACCCGCGCCCGCCTTTTGCCGCTCCCTCGACGGGCCGTACGGGAGGCTCCGCGCCCCGCCGTGCCGCTCCCGTAACGAGCCGTACGGGCTGCCCCGCGCCCCGCCCTTCCGCTCCCGCGGGGCTGCGGTACGGGAGGCTCCGCGCCCCACCGTGCCGTTCCCGCGAGGAGCCGTACAGGAGGCCCGCACCCGCCCGTGCCGCTCCCGCGGCGGGTCCGGCCCGGCGGGCGGCCCGGCGGGCTCCGCAGGGCGGCCGGATCGTACGGGGAGACCCCGCACCCGCCCTGTGCCGCTCCCTCGACGAGCCGTACGGGAGGCCTCGCGCCCCGCCGTGCCGCTCCCGCGGCGGGTCCGGCTCGGGCGGCCGGCCCGGCGGGTTCCGCCGGGTCGGCCGCCCGGGGCCGGCAGGGCGGCTCGCCCGCGCCGACCGGCGGAGGCCCTGTGGCGGGCAAGGGCTTCGGGTCGGGATCCGGTCCCGGGCCCCAAGCCCCGCAAGGCGGCCCGCGCGGGCCGTGGCGCTACAGCTCTTTGCGGAGGGAGGGGCCGCTCAGCGGGGGTTTCGGGTTCTTGACCTTGATTTCCACGCCGCCCCAGAAGGCGAAGCCCGTGACGACCACCCGCGGGGCGCCCGGCCGGGACGGGCCCGGGCTGTGGCGCTGGTCGAAGGCGCCCATGAAGCCGAAGCCCCGTACGTCGAGTTCCACCCCCGGCGGCACCGTGATCTCGATGCCCCCCATGATCGCGACGCAGTTGATCACCACCTCGCGCTCTGCGAAGTCCGCCTCGCGCAGGTCCAGCTCGCCGCCGCCCCAGAACGCCACCGCGTCGAAGCGGGCGGGCACCGTCCACCGGCCCTTGCGCTGGAACCCCGACATGACCGCGACGGCCAGCGTGGAGGTGCCCGCCCCGCCGATCCGCCCGGCCCACGGCGCCGCCGCCGACTCGGCGACCGGTACCGGCTGCGCGGCCGGCCCCTCCGCCGCCGGAAGGTCCCGCGTCAGCGGTTCCAGTTCCGCGTACGTCCGGGACTTGTACGCCGCCTCCAGCCGCTCCTCGAATTCCTCCATGTCGAGCCGGCCCTCGGCGACGGCGTCCCGCAGACGCTCCGCCACCCGGTCCCGGTCGGCATCCGACGCCCTCAGCTCCGGCAACGGCTTCTCCGGCCGATCGTCACTCATGCGCACCAGACTATGCAGGGTTTCCCGGGAGTTGTACGGGCAGGCCCTGGGCACGTCCCTGAGAACGACCCCGGTTTTCCCCTGACCGAGCCGAAGGATCAGCCGCGGCCCGCGTACATGCGCGCGATCACGTCCTCGATGTCCGGCTCCCGCACCGACAGGTCCACCAGCGGGTAGTCCGCCGCCACCGCCGCCACCAGCGGGGCCGCCGACGTCCCCGCCGGGAACGCCAGCCACTGCCGCGGACCCTCCACCTTCACCACCCGCGCACCCGCCACCTCGATCGGCGCGAGTTCCCGCTCCAGGTCCACCACCAGGGTCCGCTCGCTCTCCCCCGCCGAACCCGCCGAGCCCGCCGCGTGCAGACCCTCCAGCGCCCCGTCGTACATCAGCCGCCCGTGGTCGATCACCATCACCCGCTCGCACAGCTGCTCGATGTCCTGGAGGTCGTGCGTGGTCAGCAGCACCGTCGTCCCGAGCTCCTCGTTCAACTGCCGCAGGAATCCCCGTACCTTCGCCTTGCTCACCACGTCGAGCCCGATCGTCGGCTCGTCCAGGTACAGCACCTCCGGATCGTGCAGCAGCGCCGCCGCGATGTCCCCGCGCATCCGCTGCCCGAGCGACAGCTGCCGCACCGGCACGTCGAGCAGCTCCGCCAGGTCCAGCCGGTCCACGCAGCGCTCCAGGTTCTCCGCGAACCGCGCCGCCGGGATCCGGTACATCCGCCGCATCAGCCCGTACGAGTCCTTCAGCGGCAGGTCCCACCACAGCGTGGTGCGCTGCCCGAAGACCACCCCGATCCGGTGCGCGAGGCGCATCCGCTCCCGCGACGGGTCGATGCCCGCGACCCGCAGCCGGCCGCCGCTCGGGGTCAGGATGCCGGTCAGCATCTTGATCGTGGTCGACTTGCCGGCGCCGTTGGGCCCGATGTAGCCGACCATCTCGCCCCGGGCGACCTCGAAGCTGATCCCGTCCACCGCCCTCACCCGGCGTTTCTCCCGGCGCATCAGGCTCACCCGGCGCCGTACGTCGAAGACCTTCTCGACCCCGTCCAGCGAGATCAGCGCATCCGTGTCAGCCACAGCTAGCTCCCCGTGCTTCGGTACGAACGGACTCCCGCGCGCCACGCCAGCGACGCGGGCAGGAACACCACGAAGGCCACCAGCGGGCTCAGGTACGCGACCCACCCGGGCAGTCCCAGCGGATCGGGCCGCCCCAGCACGTGCAGCGCGGGCAGCCAGTTGACGAAGGCGAGCGGCACGATGAAGGTGACCCCGCGCAGCAGGTCCTTCCCGAAGACCGTCGGCGGGTACTGCAGCATCGTGCAGCCGCCGTAGGTGAAGGAGTTCTGCACCTCCGCCGCGTCCCCGGCGACGAACTGGAAGGCCGCCCCGGTCACCATCACCGCCGCGAAGATCGCCGCCCCGGCCACGATCATCACGGGCACCATCAGCACCTTCCCGGCCGTCCAGTCCACGTCCAGGGTCCAGAGCGCCCAGCCCAGCACCCCGAGCCCCTGCACGACCCGCCCCAGCCGGCGCAGCGCGAACCGGTCCGCCGCCACCTGCGCGAGCACCGGGACCGGACGCACCAGCATCGTGTCCAGCGAGCCGTCCCGGATCCGGGCGCCGATCCGGTCGGTGTTCCCCATCAACAGGTCCGCCAGGCCCAGGGAGGCCGAGCAGGACCCGTACAGGAGGGCGATCTCGGGCAGCGTGAAGCCCCCGAGGACGTCCACGTGGGAGAACATGATGAAGATCGCGACGAAATCGAGGAGGGTGATCGCCGCGTTCCCGAAGGCCGACAGCGCGAAGGACGTCCGGTACGTCATCGTCGACCGGATCCACATCGCCACGATCAGCCCGTAGCCGCGCAGCCCCTCCCGGGCCTCCCGCACCCGATCGCGCCCGCCACGCGGCCGGGCTCCCAGGGCCGCCAACTCCCGCCCCGGCAGCACCTCGACGGCCCCGGCCGCCACCGCCCCCGCCGCCTCCACGGCCTCCACCTCAGCCACCCTGGACCACCACCTTCCGCGTCGCCGCCGACTGCAGCAGCCGCCCGGCGCCCAGCAGTACGAGCGCCCACCCGGCCTGGAACCCCAGCGCCCCGGCCGCGCCCCCGGCCCCCGCGTGCTTGCCCAGCAGGACGTCCATCGGAACCTGCAGCATCGCCGCCCACGGCAGGACGCGCACGAACTCGCCGAAGCCGCCCGGGAAGACGGTCAGCGGCAGCAGCATCCCGGAGAAGAAGATCGAGACGACGGTGGCCATCATGTTGATCCCGGACCCGTCCATCAGCCAGAAGGCGAGCAGCCCCAGCAGGTAGCGCACCGCGAAACTCACCACCAGTCCGAGCGCGACGGAGAGCAGGAACAGCAGCCAGCGCAGCGGATCGGCCGGCAGCGCCAGCCGGAACGCCAGCGCACCCACCACCAGCGGGACCAGCCCGCGCCCCAGCAGCTGGAATCCCGCCCGGCCCATGTCGGCCGCGAGCCACCACATCTGGAGGTCCGCCGGCCGGTACAGGTCGACGGCGATGTCGCCCGTGCGCACCCGCTCCTGGATCTCCTCCTGGAAGCCGCCCCCGATCAACGCCCCCGCGGCGAGAAGCGACTGGCTCACCCACACGAAGGTCAGGGCCTGCGCCTGGTCGTAGCCGCCGAGCCCCGGACGCTCGTCCCACAGCGCGATGTACGTGTACGCGACGATGAAACCGAACGTGGTGTTGGTGAAGACCCCGGCCGCGGTCGCCGTCCCGTAGGTGGCGTACCGCCTGAACCCCCCTGCCGCGACCGCCAGGTAGAGACGCACTCTCCGGCGCACCGTATCCCTCCGTTTTCCACGTCGTTCCTACGTCGGCCAAAGCGCGCGAGCTTAGTGCGGAGGGGCGATCCACGCGACCGATTTACGCCCGTCCGGAGCGGAATCACCGGCCATCGGGTAGACACCATGAGGTACAGAAGTGGATATTTCGAACGGCGTCGAGGAGTCCTGGAGATGAGCGACCAGTCACCACCCCCGGGCTGGACCCCTCGCGACCCGGACACCCCGCCCGAAGCACGGCGACCACCGGCGAACCAGCGGCCCCGGCAGCAGCCGCAAGCCGAGCCGCAACCCCGCCCGCCCGCACCGGGGAAGAAGCCCCGCCCGAAGCGGACCGGCTGGCGCCGCCTCATCCCCACCTGGCGCATGGTCCTGGGCGCCGTCCTGCTCCTGGCCCTGCTCATCGGCGGCGCCCTCGTGGCCGGCTACCTGCTGGTCGACATCCCGCCGGCCAACGCCGCCGCCACCGCCCAGTCCAACGTCTACCTCTACTCCGACGGCTCCCAGATCGCCCGCGACGGCGAGGTCAACCGCGTCAACGTGCCGCTCTCCCAGATCCCGCGGACCGTACAGGAAGCCGTACTGGCCGCCGAGGACCGGGACTTCTACTCCGAACGGGCCGTGGACCCCAAGGCGATGCTCCGCGCCGCCTGGAACACCGCGACCGGCAAGGGCACCCAGTCCGGCTCCACCATCACCCAGCAGTACGTCAAGAACTACTACCTGGGCCAGGAACAGACGATCAAACGGAAGGTCAAAGAGTTCTTCATCGCGATCAAACTCGGCCGCGAGAAGTCGAAGAACTACATCCTCGAGGGCTACCTGAACACCAGCTACTTCGGCCGCAACGCCTACGGCATCCAGGCCGCCGCCCAGGCCTACTACGGCAAGGACGTCAGCAACCTCACCACCGCCGAGGGCGCCTACCTCGCCACCCTCCTCAACTCCCCCAGCGCCTTCGACGTGGTCGCCCACCCCCAGAGCCGCCCCCGCGCCCTCGCCCGCTGGAACTACGTACTCGACGGCATGGTCAAGAAGGGCTGGCTGTCCGAGACCGAGCGCGCCGCGACGCAGTTCCCCGAGCCCGGCAAGGTCCGCGCGGCCGCCGGACTCTCCGGCCAGCGCGGCTACCTCGTCGAGGCCATCAAGGACTACATCGTCGAGAACAAGATCCTCGACGACAAGACCCTCGCCGAGGGCGGCTACCGCATCACCTCCACCATCGACAAGCGCCGCCAGAACGCCTTCGTCGCCGCCGTCGACGAGCAGATGATCGGCAAACTCGACCCCGAAACGCGCAAGGCGGACCGGCTCGTGCGGGCCGGCGGGGTCTCCATCGACCCGGCCACCGGCAAGGTCGTCGCCATGTACGGCGGCATCGACTACACCAAGCAGTACGTCAACAACGCGACCCGGCACGACTACCAGGTCGCCTCCACCTTCAAGCCGTTCGTCTTCGCGTCCGCGGTCGAGAACGACTCCCGTACCCAGGACGGCCGCCGGATCACCCCGAACACCGTCTACAACGGCGACAACAGGCGCCCGGTCGTCGGCGGCCGGATCCGCTTCAACCCCGAGAACGAGGGCCAGGTCTCGTACGGGAACATCACCGTCAACACCGCCACCGACCTCTCCGTCAACGCCGTATACGCGCAGATGGCGGTCGACGTCGGCACCGGCAAGGTCAAGCGGACCGCCATCGACCTCGGCATCCCCGAGGACACCCCGAACTTCGTTCCGGGCCCCGCCATGGCGCTCGGCACGATGCAGGCCAGCGTCCTGGACATGACCCAGGCCTACGCGACCCTCGCCGACCACGGCCGCCGCACCCCGTACACCTTCCTGGAGAAGATCACCAAGGGCGGCGACACGATCGGCCTGCCCGAGCGCACCCCCACGCAGACCATCAGCCGCGAAGCCGCCGACACCACCACCTCCATGCTGGTCAGCGTCGTGGACAACGGCACCGGTACGGCCGCCCTCGCCGCCGGCCACCCGGCCGCCGGCAAGACCGGCACCGGCGAACTGGACCGCTCGGCCTGGTTCGCGGCCTACACCCCGAACCTCGTCACGGTCGTCTCGATGATGGGCCAGGACCCGGACACCGGAACCCTGCAGTCGCTCTACGGCGCCCTCGGCGAAGCCCGTATCGGCGGTGGCGGCTACCCGGCCCGTATCTGGGCCGCGTACACGAAGACCGCCCTGGAGGGCACCGACCCCGTCGACTTCGACCTGGAACTCCAGCCGGGCGCGGCGCAGCCCCCGCCACCCTCACCGGAATCAAACCCTCCGCAGGAGACGCCGGACGACGAGTTCACGCCCGCGCCCCCGGTACGTCCGAGCCCGCCGACGGGCGGACAGACCCAGGGCGGCCGCGACAACGGCGGCCAGAACCAAGGGGGTCAGAACAACGGCGGCCAGAACCAGGGAGGACAGGACAACGGCGGCCAGAACAACGGAGGACAGACCCAGGGCGGTCAGAACAACGGGGGCCAGGACAACGGCGGGCAGACGCAGGGCGGTCAGGACAACGGCGGCACCACCCAGGGCACCCAGGGCACCCAGGGAACGACGGGCACCCAGGGCGCCGACGGCGGGCCGGCCGCAGGCCTGCGCCCTCCGCCGTCGGCGTTCCTCGAATGACCGCCGGCGCCGGCGGTCAGTGACCGGAGGTGACCTTCAGCCCCACCACGGCGACCAGCAGCAGACAGATGAAGAAGATCCGGGAGGCGGTGACGGGCTCGCCCAGCACCGCCATACCGAGCACGGCCGCGCCGGCGGCGCCGATGCCCACCCACACTCCGTACGCGGTACCGATGGGCAGGGTCTTCGCGGCGTAGGACAGCAGCACCATGCTGGTGACGATCCCGGCGCCCGTGAACACAGTGGGCCAGAGCCGGGTGAAGCCCTCGGTGAATTTCATGCCGATCGACCAGCCGACTTCGATCACACCGGCGACAACAAGAAGAACCCAGGCCATGACGGCACCTCCGAGACATCGAGCGATACGGGGTGCGTCGTCTTGTCGTACCCGGTACGGCGCGTCTCGTCGGGTTCTCCTCCACCGTAGCAAAACGCAGCGAAAAGGGCCGGTGACCAAGGCCACCAGCCCTTCTGCGGATCAGCTCGGGAACGCGCGCACGCTCACAGGTACAGGCCGGTGGAGTCCTCCGACCCCTCCAGCCGCTCCGCGGCCACGGCGTGCAGGTCCCGCTCGCGCATCAGCACGTACGTCGCGCCCCGCACCTCGACCTCGGCACGGTCCTCGGGGTCGTACAGGACCCGGTCCCCGGGCTCGACCGTCCGTACGTTCTGCCCGACCGCGACCACCTCGGCCCAGGCCAGCCGCTTGCCCACCGCGGCCGTCGCCGGAATCAGGATGCCGCCGCCCGAGCGGCGCTCGCCCTCCGGCAGGTCGGACTTCACGAGCACGCGGTCGTGCAGCATGCGGATGGGCAGCTTGTCGTGGGTGGTGTTCTCGCTCACGACCCGAACCTACCTGCCCGCGCCCGCCCCGTCCCGCTCAGGGTCACGCGCGCCTGCGTCGTGCCGACAGGACAACCACACCGACGAGACCCACCGCGAGCAGGGCGACCGGCACGATCCGCTCGGGGCGCGGCGTCCCGTCGTCGTTGCGCAGGCCGTCCCGCAGATCCGTCACGATGCGGTTCACCGCGGCGAAGGCCCGCCCGGCCGTGTGGTCGACGGTCGAGGCGACCCGGGCCCGCGCATCCCCGATGATCGTCTTCGGGTGCACACGCACGCCGATCTCGTCGAGCGTCTCGGCGAGCTGCTCGCGGCGGCGGACGATGTCCGCCTCGATCTGTGCGGGAGTCCTGGCTTCGGGCACCGCGCTGCCTCCGTCGTCGTGGTCCGGTGGGGGGTAGTCCCCGGTGAACAGTCTGTCAGCTTAGTCTCGAGACGTACCGATCCCCTCTTGAGGAGACTGTCCAGATGAGCGAGCGACTCCAGCCGGGCGACACCGCCCCCGCCTTCACCCTGCCCGACGCGGACGGCAACGAGGTCTCGCTCGCCGACCACAAGGGCCGCAAGGTGATCGTCTACTTCTACCCGGCCGCCCTGACCCCGGGCTGCACGAAGCAGGCCTGCGACTTCACGGACAATCTGGACGTCCTGGCCACGGCCGGCTACGACGTCATCGGCGTCTCCCCGGACAAGCCGGAGAAGCTGGCGAAGTTCCGCGAGAAGGAGAACCTGAAGGTCACCCTGGTCGGTGACCCGGAGAAGGAGACCCTGACGGCGTACGGCGCGTTCGGCGAGAAGAAGCTGTACGGCAAGACGGTCACCGGAGTCATCCGCTCCACGGTGGTCGTCGACGAGGCGGGCAAGGTCGAGCACGCCTTCTACAACGTCAAGGCCACGGGCCACGTAGCCAAGATCATCAAGGACCTGGGCATCTGACCCACCCACGCCCGACGCAGCGGCCCGCACCCCACCCGGTGCGGGCCGCTCTGCTTCCGGATGAAACCTGCGCCCCAACTGCCACTCGTTGACGGACACGTGGTGCCGAAACCCTCATGCCAAGGCTCCCACCCTCCCCGTAGACTGAGCGCAGCCCGATCGGACTCGATGTCCGAATTGGGCGACATGTTGCGGTTGTGGTGGAATTGGCAGTCACGCTGGGTTTAGGTCCCAGTGGGGTAAAACCCGTGGGGGTTCGAGTCCCCCCAACCGCACGTCAACACCGAAGGCCCCGTACCGGTTGCGTACGGGGCCTTCGGCGTGTCGGGCGTCAGGTCAGGAGGGCGCGGACGAACGGGACGAGGGCGCGGAAGGCCTGGCCTCGGTGGGAGATGGCGTTCTTTTCCGCCGGGGTGAGTTCCGCGCAGGTACGGGATTCGCCCAGGGGCTGGAGGATCGGGTCGTAGCCGAAGCCGCCCGTGCCGGACGGGGTGTGGCGGAGGGTGCCCAGGAGGCGGCCCTCGACGACTCGTTCCGTGCCGTCGGGGAGGGCGAGGGCGGCCGCGCAGAAGAAGTGCGCGCCGCGGTGCTCGTCGGCGATGTCCCCGAGCTGGGCCAGCAGGAGGTCGAGGTTCGCCTTGTCGTCTCCGTGCGTGCCGGCCCAGCGGGCCGAGAAGATGCCGGGGGCGCCGTTCAGGACGTCCACGCAGAGGCCGGAGTCGTCGGCGACCGCCGGGAGGCCGGTGGCCTGCGCGAGGGCGTGCGCCTTGAGGAGGGCGTTCTCGGCGAAGGTGACCCCGGTCTCCTTGACGTCCGGGATCTCCGGGTACACGTCCGCGCCGACCAGCTCGTGAGGCAGGCCGGCTTCGGACAGGATGGCGTGGAGTTCGGAGACTTTGCCCGCGTTGCGGGTGGCCAGGATCAGGCGGCTGGGCGTCGAGGTCATGCGCCCATTATCCCGGGGTGCAGACCTTGGAGATCTCGCTGGCCGCGTCCGCGACGGGCTGGATGTCCGGGACGCTATTGCCGCTCTCGATGGAGGTGCGGACGTTCTTCACGGCCGTGTTCATCGAGTCGATGGCCTTGCCAAGGTCGGCGTTGTCCGTCTGGTCG
Organism: Streptomyces sp. NBC_00207; assembly: GCF_045160965.1. Classification (NCBI taxonomy): domain Bacteria; kingdom Bacillati; phylum Actinomycetota; class Actinomycetes; order Kitasatosporales; family Streptomycetaceae; genus Streptomyces; species Streptomyces sp. NBC_00207. The sequence continues at coordinate 3,863,641 of NZ_CP130715.1, forward strand.
CCGATCTTCTTGAGGTTCGTCTCGATCTGGTCGAGCGCGTTCTGGGCGTCCTGCGGGCTGTTGCCCGCCTGGGAGACCGCCTGCTGGAGGTCGTTCGCGCCGTCGGTGATGGCCACCGCCGTGTTCGCGCAGTCCATCGCCGTGGAGATCGCGTCGCAGGCGGACAGGGCCGGGACGGTCAGTACGGCGGCCACGGCTATGGCCGCGATGCGGAGCTTCATGCGGTTCTCCCCGGGAGCAGGATTGGGATGCGTGGACGGGCGCACGGCTGTGACACCGTGCGCCCGTGTCTTCCTAGACGCCGGGCCGGGCCCGGCGGTTGCCGCCTAAAGTTCGAGTGCGCCCAGCTGGATGGCTTCCAGGTCCGCGCAGCCGCCGGCGGCGAGGTCGAGGAGGGCGTTCAGTTCCTTGCGGTCGAAGGGCTCGCCCTCGGCGGTGCCCTGGACCTCGACGAAGCGGCCGTCGCCGGTGCAGACCACGTTCATGTCCGTCTCGGCGCGCACGTCCTCCTCGTAGCAGAGGTCGAGGAGCGGGACGCCGTCGACGATGCCGACGCTGACGGCGGCGACGGTGCCGGTGAGCGGCTTGCGGCCGGCCTTGATGAGCTTCTTCTGCTGGCCCCAGGCGACGGCGTCGGCGAGCGCCACGTAGGCGCCGGTGATGGCGGCGGTGCGGGTGCCGCCGTCGGCCTGGAGGACGTCGCAGTCCAGGACGATGGTGTTCTCGCCGAGGGCCTTGTAGTCGATGACGGCGCGCAGCGAGCGGCCGATGAGGCGGGAGATCTCGTGGGTGCGGCCGCCGATCTTGCCGCGTACGGATTCGCGGTCGCCGCGGGTGTTGGTGGAGCGCGGCAGCATCGAGTACTCGGAGGTGACCCAGCCTTCGCCGCTGCCCTTGCGCCAGCGCGGGACGCCTTCGGTGAAGGAGGCGGTGCAGAAGACCTTGGTGTCTCCGAAGGAGATGAGGACGGAGCCCTCGGCGTGCTTGCTCCATCCGCGTTCGATGGTGACCGGGCGGAGCTGTTCGGGCGTACGGCCGTCGATGCGAGACATGGCTCCGAGCCTAGTCCCTGCGGTGGAACGCGAAGACCCCGTCCGGGTGGTTCCGGGACGGGGTCCGCTGTGGTGTGGGGCGTGGGGCCCGGGCTAAGGGATCCGGCTCACATCATGTCTTCGATGTCGGCGGCGATCGGGTCGGCGTCGGTGCCGATGACGACCTGGATCGCGGTGCCCATCTTGACGACGCCGTGGGCGCCGGCGGCCTTGAGCGCGGCTTCGTCGACGAGGTCGGGGTTGACGACCTCGGTGCGCAGGCGGGTGATGCAGCCCTCGACCTCTTCGATGTTGTCGATGCCGCCGAGCCCGGCGACGATCTTCTCAGCCTTGGTGGCCATGTGTTTCTCCCTGAGTGTTTCGAAGAACGAGTCTCGGCGCGGCCGGTACATGGAGAGCCACCTGTGCGGTCCGCTTTGTCACGGTAACGCACGGTTGGCGCATCTATGCGAGCGCATGACCGGTCTCTGCCGAATGATGACGATCAGCAGCAACCTGCCCACAACTGGTCTACACCAGTGTGCCGTAAGTGTTGCGGCAGCCAAAAACGGGCCGGTCAGGGAGGACGCCGATGAGCGCGAGCAGCGCCGCCACAGTGCCACGGCCGAAGAGGCGGAACACCCTGTACCAGGGGCTGCAGAAGATGGGGCGGAGCCTGCAACTGCCGATCGCCGTCCTCCCCGCGGCGGGCATCCTCAACCGGCTCGGCCTGATCAACGCCGAGGGGGACGGCGTCTGGCCGCAGATCGCCAAGGTCATGGCCGCCGCGGGCGGCGCCCTGCTCAACGCCGACCTGGGCCTGCCGCTCCTCTTCTGCGTCGGCGTCGCGATCGGCATGGCCAAGAAGGCCGACGGCTCGACGGCACTGGCGGCGGTGGTCGGCTTCCTCGTCTACCGCAGCGTCCTGCGCGCGTTCCCCACGGCCTGCCCCGTGGGGACCAAGGACATCGGGGGCGGCTGCCTGGGGCCGGACGACAGCTTCGCCGAGTACACCTTCCAGAATCCGGGGGTCTTCGGCGGCATCATCATGGGCCTGCTCGCCGCCTGGTGCTGGCAGCGCTACCACCGGGTCAAGCTGGTGGACTGGCTCGGCTTCTTCAACGGCCGCCGGCTGGTCCCGATCATCATGACCTTCGTCGCGATCGCCTTCGCCGCACTCTGCCTGTGGATCTGGCCGCCGATCGGCGCCGGGCTGGAGAGCTTCTCCGACTGGCTGGTGGGCCTGGGCTCCTGGGGCGCCGGCATCTTCGGCGTCGCGAACCGTGCGCTGCTGGTGATCGGCCTGCACCAGTTCCTGAACGTGCCGGTGTGGTTCCAGTTCGGCACTTACACCAAGCCGGACGGCCAGGTCGTGCACGGCGACATCCCGATGTTCCTGGCGGGCGACCCGAACGCCGGGCAGTTCCTCTCCGGCTTCTTCCCGATCATGATGTTCGCCCTTCCCGCGGCGGCGCTGGCGATCACGCACTGCGCGAAGCCGAAGCGGCGCAAGGAGGTCGGCGGTCTGATGCTGTCGGTGGCGCTGACCTCGTTCGTCACGGGCATCACCGAGCCGCTGGAGTACTCCTTCCTCTTCGTGGCGCCCGCGCTGTACGTCATCCACGCGCTGCTGACGGGTGCCTCCATGGCGGTGACGTGGGCACTGGGTGTCCACGACGGCTTCAGTTTCTCGGCCGGTCTGATCGACTACTTCATCAACTGGAGCCTGGCGACGAAGCCCTGGTTGATCATTCCGATCGGCCTGGCCTTCGCCGTCGTCTACTACGCGGTCTTCCGCTTCGCGATCACGAAGTTCGACATCCCGACCCCGGGCCGGGAGTCGGACGAGGAGATCGAGGCGATGCAGGAGGAGACCACCAAGGCCTGAACCCGCCGCCCGACAGGGCTGGAACGCGGTCCGTCAAGGGCCCTCGGATCACGATCCGGGGGCCCTTCGGCATACCCCGGGACATGTGATCCAGGCCACAGGAAATCGAAGGTTCCTTATCTATCCCTCACCGTGTTACAACTGGTCTACACCACAATTGGTGTAGACCACGAGGCGCGTTCGAGCCCCCGTGTATCCCCCCTTTCTAAGACGTCGCCGTCCCCGTTTCCTCTGGCGGCGCCTTGCCCACTGGAGGACCTTGTGACCACGGCTGCCGCCCCCGCGGCCGAGAAGAAGAAGGGCGCTGGCGTGATGGCCGTCATGCAGCGCATCGGCCGGAGCCTCATGCTCCCCGTGGCCGTCCTGCCTGCCGGCGCTCTCCTGCTCCGCCTGGGCGCGGGTGACATGCTCGGCGACGCCGACGTCTTCCCCACGTTCGTGACCAAGATCGCCGGCTACATGGCCGCCGGTGGCGGCGCCATCCTCGAGAACATGGCGCTGCTGTTCGCCGTGGGCATCGCGATCGGCTTCGCCAAGAAGTCGGACGGCTCCACCGCGCTGGCCGCCGTGACCGGGTACCTGGTGTTCAAGAAGGTCCTCGCCACCTTCACCGACAGCAACCTGCCGCAGGTCGAGAAGGTCATCGACCACAAGGTCGCCCTGGTGGACGCCACGGTCGACGCCGGTGTCCTCGGCGGTGTCGTGATGGGCATCATCACGGCCCTGCTCTACCAGAAGTTCTACCGGACCAAGCTGCCGGACTGGGCGGGCTTCTTCGGCGGCCGCCGCCTCGTCCCGATCCTCTCCGCCCTCGCGGGCCTGCTCGCCGGCATCGTCTTCGGTCTCATCTGGCCGGTCCTCGGCACGGGTCTGCACAACTTCGGCGAGTGGCTCGTCGGTTCCGGCTCGGTCGGCGCGGGCATCTTCGGTGTCGCCAACCGTGCGCTCATCCCGATCGGCATGCACCACCTGCTGAACTCCTTCCCGTGGTTCCAGGCCGGTTCGTTCGACACCCCGACCGGCGCCGTCCACGGTGACATCGGCCGCTTCCTCGCCGGTGACCCGAGCGCCGGACAGTTCATGACCGGCTTCTTCCCGATCATGATGTTCGCCCTCCCGGCGGCCTGCCTCGCGATCGTGCACTGCGCCCGCCCCGAGCGCCGCAAGGTCGTCGGCGGCATGATGCTCTCCCTCGCGCTCACCTCCTTCGTCACCGGTGTCACCGAGCCGATCGAGTTCACCTTCATGTTCATCGCCCCGGTGCTGTACGCGATCCACGCGGTGCTGACCGGTATCTCGATGGCCCTGACCTGGGCCCTGGGCATGCGCGACGGCTTCGGCTTCTCGGCCGGCCTCGTCGACTTCCTGCTGAACCTGGGCATCGCGGAGAAGCCGTGGATGCTTGCGGGCGTCGGCCTCTGCTTCGCGGTGGTCTACTACGTCGTCTTCCGCTTCGCGATCGTCAGGTTCAACCTCCCGACGCCGGGCCGCGAGTCCGACGAGGAGCTCGCCGAGCTGCTGAAGGCCGAGGCCAAGTAGGCGACGCCGTACGCACGAAGGAGCCCCCGCTCTCCCGGAAGGGAGAGCGGGGGCTCCTCGTTGTCGTGGTGGGCCGTCAGACCTCGTAGACCGCGCCCGCGTACGCCAGGTCGACCCGGCCGCCGTAGACCGCGCGGGCGTCGGCGAGGTTCTGCGCCGCGTCCGTCCACGGCGGGATGTGCGTGAGGACGAGCCGGCCGACGTCGCCGCCGCGCGCGTACTCGCCGGCCTCGCGGCCGTTCAGGTGGAGGTCCGGGATGTCCTCCTTGCCGTGCGTGAAGGAGGCCTCGCAGAGGAAGAGGTCGGTGCCGTCGGCGAGCAGCCCCAGCTCGGGGCAGGCGCCGGTGTCCCCGGAGTACGTGAGCGAGCGGCCGCCGTGCTCGATGCGGATGCCGTACGACTCGACGGGGTGGGCGACCCGCTCGGTGCGGATCTGGAACGGCCCGATCTCGAAGTTCCCGGACTTCAGGGTGCGGAAGTCGAAGACCTCGCTCATCGAGCGCTCGTCGGGGACGTCGTCGTAGGCGGTGGTCAGGCGCCGCTCGGTGCCCTCGGGCCCGTAGACGGGGATGGTGCCGCAGCGGCCGCCCTCGTGCCGGTAGAAGCGGGCGACGAAGTACGCGCACATGTCGATGCAGTGATCGGCGTGCAGGTGGCTCAGGAAGATCGCGTCGAGGTCGTAGAGACCGCAGTGGCGCTGGAGATCGCCGAGTGCGCCGTTGCCCATGTCGAGGAGCAGCCTGAAGCCGTCGGCCTCGACGAGGTAGCTCGAACAGGCCGATTCCGCGGACGGGAACGACCCCGAACAGCCGACGACGGTGAGCTTCATGGAGCGTGAACCTCCGTGGACGGTCCGTGGACGGAATGCGGGCCGTGCGTGCGTCGAGCGTAAGGCGCGAAACGTCCGGTCGCTCCTCCGCGGCGGGCCGTTGTGGGGGAAGTCACCGCCTGCACCACTCATACCCAGTAATGGCAAGCGGTCAGGTGTACGGCCCTAGAGCAGACTGCCCATGCCGCCGTACGGGCGCGCCGGGTGCCGGGCGCCGGTGGCGCGGCTACGGTCGAGACATGGACACGTCCTGGTGGCCCGCGGTGGCTGCGGTCGTGGCAGTGGCGCTGGTGGTGCTGGTCGCCGGGGGACGGCTGGGGCTGCCCCGCCGGGCCCCGTCGGCGCACGGGTCCGGTCCGCCGCCGCATCCGCGCGCCGGAGAGCTGTGGTCCTTGGCGGACGGCCGGACGTGCCTGGTCCTGGCGGTCGAGTCGGTACGGGGCCACCGCGCGCGGGTCGCGTGGATCACCGGGAAGTACGACGACCGGCGGGCCGGGGTGATCCCGCTGCCGCCGGGGACGGTGGGGGCGCAGGGCCGGGCGGCCTTCCTGGAGGCGGACCGGCCGGCGGAGGTGTCGCTGTGGGAGTTCCGGACGCGGCGAGGGGTGCTGGACCCGGCGGTGTGGGACGAGATCAAGGGACTGGGAGGCGAGCGGTGAAACCGGTGATCCGCTTGCGGCGCGTGTACGACGCGCCGGAGCCGGGTGCGGACGGGGTACGGGTCCTCGTGGACCGGCTCTGGCCGCGGGGCCTGGCGAAGGAGGCGGCGGCGGTGGACGAGTGGCCGAAGGCGGTCACGCCGTCGAACGAGCTGCGCAAGTGGTTCCACGGGGGTGGCTCCGCCGGGGAGTTCCGGGAGCGGTACGAGGCGGAGCTGGCCGGGCCGGAGGCGGTGGCCGAGCTGGCGCGGCTCCGTTCGCTGGCCGGGGCGGGCCCGCTCACCCTCCTGACCGCGGTCAAGGACCCGGCCTCCAGCCATGCGGCCGTGCTCGCGGAGCTGCTGTCCGGCTGACCGGGCTCGACCCGGCCCCGGCCCCAACACGGACTCGGACCCGGCCCTGGTCACGACACGGCGCTCCGCGCCCGCGCCTCAAACGCCGGCGGGGCTGGAAATTCCGGCCCCGCCGGGGCTACGCCCAGAGTTGGCCCTGGAGGACCTCGATGGCCTCTTCGGTGGTCGCGGCCGTGTAGACGCCGGTCGAGAGGTACTTCCAGCCGCCGTCGGCCACGACGAAGACGATGTCCGCCGTCTCGCCCGCGGCCACCGCCTTGCGCCCGACGCCGATCGCCGCGTGCAGGGCGGCTCCCGTGGAGACGCCCGCGAAGATCCCCTCCTGCTGCAGCAGCTCCCGCGTGCGGGTCACCGCGTCCGCCGAGCCCACCGAGAAGCGGGTCGTCAGGACCGAGGCGTCGTACAGCTCGGGGACGAAGCCCTCGTCGAGGTTGCGCAGCCCGTACACCAGGTCGTCGTACCTCGGCTCCGCCGCGACGATCTTCACTCCGGGCACGTTCTCGCGCAGGTAGCGGCCGACGCCCATCAGGGTGCCAGTCGTGCCGAGGCCCGCCACGAAGTGGGTGATCGACGGGAGGTCGGCGAGGATCTCCGGGCCCGTGGTGGCGTAGTGCGCGCCCGCGTTGTCCGGGTTGCCGTACTGGTAGAGCATCACCCAGTCCGGGTGCTCCGCGGCCAGTTCCTTGGCCACCCGGACCGCGGTGTTCGAGCCGCCGGCGGCCGGCGACGAGATGATCTCGGCTCCCCACATGGCCAGCAGGTCGCGCCGCTCCTGGCTGGTGTTCTCCGGCATCACGCACACGATGCGGTAGCCCTTGAGCTTGGCCGCCATCGCCAGCGAGATGCCGGTGTTGCCCGAGGTCGGCTCCAGGATGGTGCAGCCGGGGTACAGCCGGCCGTCCTTCTCGGCCTGCTCGACCATGTGGAGCGCGGGGCGGTCCTTGATCGAGCCGGTCGGGTTGCGGTCCTCCAGCTTGGCCCAGATGCGGACGTCGTCCGAGGGCGACAGCCGGGGCAGCCGGACCAGCGGCGTGTTGCCGACCGCGGCCAGCGGGGAGTCGTAGCGCATTACTTCGATCCGCCGGCCACGGCCGGGAGGATGGTGACGCTGTCGCCGTCCTTGAGCGCGGTGGAGATGCCGTCGAGGAAGCGGACGTCCTCGTCGTTGAGGTAGACGTTCACGAAGCGGCGCAGTTCGCCGCCCTTGGCGTCGTCGACGATGCGCTCCTGGATGCCCTTGTGGCGGGTCTCCAGGTCGGCGAAGAGGTCGGCGAGGGTCGCGCCCTCACCGGAGACGGCCTTCTCGCCTTCGGTGTAGGTGCGGAGGATGGTGGGGATGCGGACCTCGATGGCCATGGCTGTCTCCAGTCGTCAGGGCGTAGGCAGGGGCGTGAGAACGTGCGGCGCGCGGTTCGTCGGCCCCCCGCGCAGAGGGGCTCTGGTGCTCAGACGGCAGGACAGATGGCGCTGGCGAGGCGGCACAGGTCGACGTGCAGCCGCGCCACGAGCAGCAGCCTGCCGGGCGTCTCGATGCTCACGTCGTGGGAAACCATGCGGTCATGTTAACGATTCCCGGTCCCGGGTTTGGAGTGTGATCCCGCATCGTGGACGCGGACCGCTCACATGATGGTCAGTAGGCCTCGACGACCTGCACTTCTTCCTCGGTGATCACGCCGTCGACGATCCGGTACGAGCGGAACTGGAACTCTCCGAGGCCGTCCTCGTCCGCCGTCGAGACGAGGACGTAGTGCGCGCCGGGCTCGTTCGCGTACGTGACGTCGGTGCGCGAGGGGTAGGCCTCGGTGGCGGTGTGCGAGTGGTAGACGATCACCGGCTCCTCGTCCCGGTCGTCCAGATCGCGGTAGAGCTTGAGCAGATCCTTCGAGTCGAACTCGTAGAACGTGGGCGAGCGGGCCGCGTTGAGCATCGGGATGAACCGCTCGGGGCGGCCGGTGCCGGCCGGGCCCGCCACGACGCCGCACGCCTCGTCGGGGTGGTCCTGGCGGGCGTGCTTGACGATCTGGTCGTACAGGGCCTGGGTGAGGGTCAGCATGAGCGACAGGATAAGCAGACGGGCCCTTCCGTACCGAGGAGTGGTACGGAAGGGCCCGCATGATGGACAGACCGGCCCGGGGCAACGCCCCGGGAGCACGGTTCCCGGCCGCGGCAGGCGGCCGGGAACCGCGGTCTCCGGGTGCTAGGAGGCCTTGGTGAAGGCCGCGCCGCGCGGGTCGCGGGACTTCATGACCAGGTAGGAGACGCCGAGGATCAGACCCCACAGCGGGGCGCAGTACAGCGAGACGCGGGAGTCCTTGTCGGCGCCCATCATCACGATGACCATGCCGATGAAGAGCAGCGCGAACCAGCTCGTGTACGGGGCGCCGGGGGCGCGGAACGCGGACTGCGGCAGCTCGCCGCGGTCGGCCTTGGCCCGGTAGCGGATCTGGCAGACCAGGATCATGATCCAGGCCCACATGCCGGAGATGGTGGCGAAGGAGACGACGTAGTCGAAGGCCTTGCCCGGGGCGACGTAGTTGATCCAGACGCCCACCAGCATCAGCGCGGCGGAGAAGGTGGTGCCGACCAGCGGGGTGCCGCTCTTGGTGAGCTTGGTGAAGACCTTCGGGCCCTGGCCGTTGATCGCGAGGTCGCGGAGCATGCGGCCGGTGGAGTACATGCCCGAGTTGCAGGAGGACAGCGCGGCGGTCAGCACGACGAAGTTGACGATCGCGGCGCCGATGCCGAGGCCCATGCGCTCGAAGGCGGCGACGAAGGGCGAGACGCCCGGCTGGAAGTGCGTCCACGGGACGACCGACAGGATCATGATCAGTGCGCCGACGTAGAAGACGGCGATGCGCCACGGCACGGTGTTGATGGCCTTGGGCAGGGTCTTCTCGGGGTCCTTGGACTCGCCGGCGGTGACGCCGACCAGCTCGACCGCGAGGAAGGCGAACATGACGATCTGCAGGGTCATCAGCGTGCCGCCGATGCCCTTGGGGAAGAAGCCGCCGTCGTTCCACAGGTTGGTGACGGTGGCGGTGTCGGCCGCGTCGGAGAAGCCGATGGTGAGGATGCCGGCGCAGATCAGGATCATGCCGACGATGGCGGTGACCTTGACCATGGAGAACCAGAACTCCAGCTCACCGAAGAGCTTCACGGAGATCAGGTTGGCGGCGTAGAGGATGACGGTGAAGATCAGCGCGTAGGCCCACTGCGGGAAGCTGTCGTGGGTCCAGTACGACATGTACTGCGCGGCGGCCGTGACCTCGGTGATGCCGGTGACCACCCAGAACAGCCAGTACGTCCAGCCGGTGACGTATCCCCAGAACGGGCCCAGGAACTCGCGGGCGTAGTCCGAGAAGGAGCCGGAGACGGGGCGGTACATGAGCAGCTCGCCCAGGGCCCGCATGATGAAGAAGATGACCAGGCCCGCGATCGCGTAGGCCAGGATCAGGCTGGGGCCGGCCTTGGAGATCGCCTTGCCGGCGCCCAGGAACAGGCCGGTGCCGATGGCTCCGCCGATCGCGATCATCTGGATCTGCCGGGCGCCGAGCGTGCGGTGGTAGCCCTCGCCGCCCTCGCCCTGTGTGCCCTCGCCGGGCGTCTTGCCGTGCTGCTCGACCTGCACAGAGGTCATGTCTGGTGCGCCTTTCTCCACGCCGACCCGCGCCTTCATTGGCTGCGGATCGGGTCCTCGATCCCCCCGGATACGGATGGAGTTGCACGCCGGCGGTCCGCCGGTCCAAGCGAGCCGGGGGACATGGGTGGCGTCCCTTCGGCAGTCGTGAAGATTTATCACGTGCTTACGGCTGCCCGAGGGGGAGAAATGTGGCGCAGGGCACCAAAAATTCAGGACAAAGATGATCGAACAGATCAGATCACCGCATGGCGGTGATCTGATCGTTATCCGGATTTGAGCGTCCGCTGAGCGAACGCCGTACCCGCTTGAGGATCTTCAGAGGATCTTGGACGGCCCGCAGCGGGCCGCACGGTCACAGCGCTCGGGTCACAGGGTCTCGATGAGCGTCTCCTGCAGGCCGCCCAGCCAGAGGTACGCCATCACCATCGGCTTGCGCGGGTCGTCGTCCGGCAGCCGGAACAGCGCCGCGCTCTCGTCGTCCTCGGTGATGTCGAGGCGGGCCGCGAGGGTCAGGCGCAGGTCGTTGAGGGCGCCGAGCCAGCGCAGCGGCAGCTCGCCGGTCAGCTCCAGCACCGCCGCCCCGTCGCCGGCCGGGGTGAGCCCGTCCAGGCTGCGTACGACGGCCAGCGCGTCCTCCCGCTTGCGGGTGCGCAGGTCGTTCTCGGTGAAGCGGCGGAACTCCGCGGAGTGCGCGCGCAGCTCCTCCGGGTCCTCCTTGGGCCCCGGCCCGTCCGGGCCTCCGTAGGCGTCGGGGAAGAGCCGGGCCAGCGCCGGGTCGGTCGGAGGCTCGGAGGGTCCCTCGGCGAACAGCGCGGCGAGCGGGTCGGCGTCCTCGGCGGGCTCCGGCTCGCCGGGGCCGATCAGTTCGAGCATCTGGACGGCCAGGGAGCGCAGGATGGAGATCTCGATCTCGTCGAGCGCGATGGCGGCGCCGCCGCCGCCCTTCAGGGGCTGGAACGTGCCGCCCATCAGTTGCGGTCCTGGGAGAGGGTCGCCCACAGGCCGTAGCCGTGCATGGCCTGCACGTCGCGCTCCATTTCCTCGCGGGTGCCGCTGGACACGACCGCCCGCCCCTTGTGGTGGACATCGAGCATCAGCTTGTGCGCCACGTCCTTCGAATAGCCGAAGTACGCCTGGAACACGTACGCCACGTAGCTCATGAGGTTGACCGGGTCGTTGTGCACCAGGGTCACCCAGGGGACGTCGGGTTCGGGGACCGCGAAGGTCTCTTCGGCGGATTCGGTGCGTTCGATCTCTACAGGAGCAACACTCACTTGTCCCATGCTGCCACCGTGACGGGCCCGTCGCACAAACGGGTCCTAGATCTCGTCACTTTGACGAGATGTGCGCTAGCATCCGTGACATGAACCCTGCGGACCTGGGCCTGCCGGTGGACGTGCCGTCGACAGCGCTCTTCACGGACCATTACGAGCTCACGATGCTGCAGGCCGCCCTGGCCAACGGCACCGCCGACCGCCGCTCGGTCTTCGAGGTCTTCACCCGGCGGCTGCCCGAGGGGCGCCGTTACGGGGTCGTCGCGGGAACCGGGCGGGTGCTCGACGCGGTGGAGAACTTCCGCTTCGACAGTGCGGTGCTGGAGTTCCTGCGCGAGCGGGCCGTCGTCGACATGCGGACCCTGGACTGGCTGTCCTCGTACCGCTTCTCCGGCGACATCTGGGGCTACCCGGAGGGGGAGGTCTACTTCCCCGGATCGCCGATCCTGCGGGTCGAGGGCAGCTTCGCCGAGTGCGTGCTGCTGGAGACCGTGATCCTGTCGATCCTCAACCACGACTCGGCGATCGCCGCGGCCGCCTCCCGGATGTCCTCGGCGGCGGGCGAACGCCCGCTGATCGAGATGGGCGCGCGGCGCACGCACGAACTGGCGGCGGTGGCCGCGTCGCGGGCCGCGTACGTGGGCGGCTTCGCCTCGACCTCGGACCTGGCGGCCGGCTTCCGGTACGGGATCCCGACGGTCGGCACGAGCGCGCACGCCTTCACGCTGGTGCACGACAGCGAGCGGGACGCCTTCACCGCGCAGGTGGCCTCGCTGGGGCGGGGCACCACCCTCCTGGTGGACACCTACGACGTGGCCGAGGCCGTCCGCACCGCCGTCGAGGTGGCCGGCACCGACCTCGGCGCGGTCCGGATCGACTCCGGCGACCTGCTGCTGGTCGCCCACCGGGTGCGGCAGCAGCTGGACGAGCTGGGGGCGACGGCGACGAAGATCGTGGTCACCTCGGACCTGGACGAGTACGCCATCGCCTCGCTGGCGGCGGCGCCCGTGGACGCGTACGGCGTGGGCACCCAGCTGGTGACGGGCAGCGGGCACCCGACGTGCTCGATGGTCTACAAGCTGGTGGCGCGGGCCGTCTCCGCGGACCCCAAGGCGGCGCTGGCTCCGGTGGCGAAGAAGTCCTCGGGCGGCAAGACCTCCATCGGCGGCCGCAAGTGGGCGGCGCGGCGGGTGGACGCGGAGGGCGTCGCCGAGGCGGAGGTCGTCGGGACCGGGCCGGTCCCGTCGGCCCTGGCCGACCACCAGCTCCTGACCCAGCTGGTCAAGGCCGGCGAGGTGGTCGCCCGCGAGCCGCTGGAGGCCGCGCGCGAACGCCACCGCGCCGCCCTCGCGCGGCTGCCGCTCTCCGCGACGCAGCTCTCGCGCGGCGAGGCCGTGCTCCCGACGGAGTACGCCTAGCCGGGGCTCCGCCCCGGACCCCCCACGGCGCTCCGCGCCCGCGCCTCAAACGCCGGCGGGGCTGGATCTGGCCGGGGCCGCCTGCCGGGCGCGGCTGGAGCTGCCCGCAGGGCAATCTCAGCCCCGCCGGCGTTTGAGGCGCGGGGGTCTGGGGGCAGAGCCCCCACGCGGCGCAGCCGCCATGCAGCACAGCGGGAAGGGGCGGGGTGGGGGAAGAGCCCCCGCAGGGCCCCGCCGCCGCACAGAGACATCGAGCCGAAGGACAACGTCATGCACCGCGCACTGATCGTCGTCGACGTACAGAACGACTTCTGCGAAGGCGGCAGCCTCGCGGTCACCGGCGGAGCCGACGTCGCCGCCGCCGTCACCGAGTACATCGGCCAGGCCACGCCCGCGTACCGGCACGTCGTCGCCACCCGGGACCACCACATCGATCCCGGTGCCCACTTCGCGCACCCCCCGGCGGAGCCGGACTTCGAGACCTCCTGGCCCGTCCACTGCGTCGCCGGGACCGAGGGCGTGGGCTTCCACCCGAACTTCGCCCCCGCCGTGGCCTCGGGCGCCGTCGCCGCCGTCTTCGACAAAGGCGCGTACGAGGCCGCGTACAGCGGCTTCGAAGGCGCCGACGAGAACGGGGCGACGCTCGGCCAGTGGCTGCGGGACCGGCAGGTCACCGAGGTGGACGTGGTCGGGATCGCCACCGATCACTGCGTCCGGGCCACCGCCCTCGACGCCGCCCGCGCCGGCTTCGGCACCCGCGTCCTGCTAGACCTGACGGCCGCCGTCGCCCCGCACACCACCGCACGGGCCCTGGAGGAGCTCCGTGCGGCGGGGGTGACCCTGGTGGGCCACAAGGCGGGCCGGGACGGCCACGAGGGCGCCCAGGGCGGCCAGGACGCGGCCGGGGGCGCCCAGGGGCCGTCCTAGGTCCCCAGCAGGGCCCGGATGGGGTGCCAGAGCTCCTGCGCACGGTCGGGCGCGCCGCGCCACAGCAGGCCGTCCGGATGGTGCAGGACGGCCGTGACCTCGTCCGGCGTCGGCGGGTGCGCGTTGCCCCGCAGGTACACGGCCCGCATCCCGAGGTTCCGCAGCCTGGTCAGGGCGCGGGCCCGGTTCGCGGCGTGCACCAGAACACGGACATTTCCGCCTTCTCCGCACGGCCTCGGCAGCGTGAGCGCTACGACCACGCTGCCGCCTGGCAATCTGACGAAACCTCCATCGGGCATGGCTGTCATCTCCCCCGTCAATAAGAAACTCGTACCGGGCATCTAAACGCGATCGGCCGCCGCCCGCTAGAGGGCGACGGCCGATCACGCTTTGACCTGCGGTTTTACCGAATTACTTCGAGGAGGGACCCACCTCGACGGTCATGACCTCACCGTCGTAGGTCTCCTTCAGGATCTTGATCTTGGTGTTGGTGTCAGTGACCTTCACCGATCCGGTCGGGTTCTCGTCGTAGAAGTACTTGCCCTTGTGGTCGTCGAAGACCAGGTTGGCGGGCTTCGGCTTCAGGAAGAGCGACTCGCCGTTCTTGTGCAGCGTGAACGCGTCCGTCGAGTAGGCGCTGAAGGTCGCGTCGTACGGCTGGATCTTGTTCCGCAGCAGGGTGCCGTCGGCCCACTTCATGGGCTTGGCGTTGGCGTCGATCGGGAGGATCAGACCCTGGCCCGGGTGGGCGCTGGTGTTGTTGTCCTTCTGGCTGGTGTCCCACTGCCAGATGAGCAGGCCGTCCTGGTACGGGTAGTGCTCGACCCAGTCGGGCTTGGTGTTGCCGAAGCCGAAGTTGTACGGGCCGACCTTGAGGGTCTTGTCGTACGAGACGTAACGGCGGTTCTCGGCCAGGTAGTACTGCGCGTACTCCTTGGTGAAGCTGGCGCCGATGCGGGAGAAGCCCTTGCCGGTCCAGCCGTTGTCGCCGTTCTCGGCGCCGTCGGTGAACAGCGCGGAGCCGTTCGCGGTGAGGGTCACGGCGTCGGCGGTGAAGCCCTTGCCGCCCGCGCCGCCGTCCGTCTGGTAGCGGAAGCGGAGGTCGACCTTCTTGCCCGCGTAGGCGTCGAGCGGGAAGTTCAGCGACTTCCAGGCACCCGAGACACCGGTGAGCGACGGGCTGCCGGAGGCGTCGGCCGGGATGGCCGTGCCGTCGGCGGTGCCGGCGAGGGCGGTCCAGGTGGCGCCGCCGTCCGTGGACACCTCGGTGTAGAGGTAGTCGTAGTCGGCCTCGATGTCCCACCAGCCCTTGAGGGACAGCGCGGCGGACGTCTTGCCCGTCAGGTCCACCGACCGGGTGAGGGTGTTCTTGAGGTCGTCACCCATGCCGCTCCACCACTGGGCGGAACCCTCGGCGGGCGCGACGACCTCGGTCTTGACCTGCTTCTTCGGCAGGTTGACGACCAGGCCCTGCTTGTCCTTGGTGTTGAACTCCGCCACGCCCAGCTTGTGGGTGGACTTCGTCGCGGCCTTCGCCGTGTCGTAGTTCAGCCAGCCCAGCTGGAGCTTGTCCCAGGCGGTCATGTCGCCCGGGAGGTCGCCGATGGAGTCCTTGCCCGTGCCGAGCCAGGAGCCGGCCGACATCAGGGACCAGAAGCCGACGCTGTTCTCGCCGCCACCGGAGGTGTCGTAGAGGTCGGGCAGGCCGAGGTCGTGGCCGTACTCGTGCGCGAAGACGCCGAGGCCGCCGTTCTCGGGCTGCATCGTGTAGTCGCCGACCCAGATGCCGGAGTCACCGATCTGGGTGCCGCCGGCCTTGTTGTTCTCCGGGCCGGTCTTGCCCGCCGCGGTGCCGTAGGCGTACCAGCGGTGCGCCCACAGCGCGGTCGTGCCCTGCACGCCGCCGCCGGCCGACTCGTCCTCGCCCGCGTGGACGATCTGGAAGTGGTCGATGTAGCCGTCGGGCTCGTTGAAGTTGCCGTCGCCGTCGAAGTCGTAGCGGTCCCAGAGGTCGTACTGGGCCAGCTTCGCCTTGATCTCGGCGTCGGTCTTCCCGGCCTTCTTCTGGGCCTCCACCCACGCGGTGACGCCGTCCTTGACGGTGTCCCACACGTTGGAGCAGTTGGTCTGGCCGCAGTAGTTGGAGCCGTAACGGCCCTCGTTGTACGGGACCTTGACCCAGTCGGCGACCTCGCCCTCGACCGAGTAGCGGCCCGAGGAGGTCTTCTCGTAGTAGGTCTTCAGCGAGTCCTTGCCCTGACCCGACGCGAAGTACAGGTCCTGGAAGTAATCGCGGCTGAAGTCCTTGCGCCAGGCGGTGCTGTTGTCCTTCGCACGGTCCGGCTCGGCGATCGTGTTGTGCAGCGGACCGGGGGTGCCGCCGTACTTCGGAACCGCCGGCTTCGGGCCGGGGCCGTCCGGGTCGAACATGGTCGTGTTGTCGACCTGGTCGCCGAACTCGACGAGGATCGTGAAGATCTTGTCGGTCTTCTCGCGGCCGAGCTCGACGTACTTCTTGTCGTCGAGCTTGACGACCTTGGAGGCGCCGCGCTGCTCGACGTCCTTCTTGCCCTGGAGCACCTGGTCCAGGGCGGCCTTGCGCTGCTGGGCCTGCTGCTCGCTGAACGGGCCCTTCAGGTCGTGCTCGACGACCTTGGCAGGAGCGGTCGGGTCCTGCCGGTCCGCCGCGGGAGCCGGGGCGGCCGAGGCCTTGCCCTCGGCCTGGGCCGCGGTGACGGTGAAGAAGGTGGCGCTTGTCGCACAAGCAGCCATGGTCACGGTGACGGCGGCAGCGCGTATCGCACGCCGTCTGGCGGAATTGCTGGTCACTTGATGTCGTTCCCCTCCCGCGGCCGCGACGTAGGTCGGAACTTCTCCATAGGAGCGGGGGGTTCCGCGCGGCGCGCGTCTCAAGTGACGACATTTGACCGGAGAGAAGCAAGAAAAGACAGACCTTGACTTGGCCCTTACAACTGCACTATGCGGTCAGGGAGTTCCGGTATCCGGACGTTCCGCTGCCATACGGGGCGAAGGGAGCTTCCCGACCCCGCCGAAGGTCCGCCCCGTCCCCATTTCCCCCTCTGCCGCGGCACGGAAAATGATCCCGTGCGCCCCCCGTGCTCCGGCACCGTGTGTTAGGTCACGCTTACCGGCGGTTCCTCTCGGGCATCTCCCGTCATAGAGTCACTTGACGCGCGACCTAGTTGAGCCGACTCCCCCTCCCCTCCCGAGGACGGATATCGCCATGCCGCGTCCGACTGCCGCACAGCTCGCCTACGGCTCCGCCACGGTCATCGTGTCGACGATCGCCATGCTGCTGCTCTCGCAGACGAGCACCGGGCTCGGGGTCGCGGTCATCTCCGCAGCCGCGCTCGCCCTGGGTCTGCTCGTCGCCCTCACCGTGCCCGTGCCGCGCCGCCGCGGCCGTCACGCGGCCGGTACGAGGGCCTCCGCGGCTCCCGCGCCCACCGCGGAGCCCGCCTCCCACGAGGGTGCGACGCCGGCCGCCCGGGTGCCCGATCCCCGGACCGCCGAGGCCGAACACCCCGTCCACCACTGAGCTTTCGCCCGCCGCGCGGACCGTGCGCGCGGTGCGCGGGAGCCGAGCGCGACGCAGCGCGGGCGGCCGCCCCGGAGGACGGTCGCCCGCGCTGCAGCGCGCTGCCCGCGCGCTAGGTGGTGGCCTGGACCACGACCGTTTTGGCGGCCTTGTCGTGCAGGCCCTGCTTGTAGGGCTTGTCGACGAGGATCGAGACCACCAGGGCGATCGGCCACAGGCAGAAGCAGCAGATCAGCGTCGGCAGCCAGAGCACGGCGGCGCGGCTCAGGGCCGCCTTGGAGCTCGGCACGCTGCCGTCGTTGAGCATCGCCACGCGCAGGCTCAGCGCCTTCTTGCCGACCGTCTGGCCGCTCTTCTTGGTGAACCACCAGTCGTAGCCGACGTACGCGACGATCGAGATCAGTGTCATCAGCAGGCCGCTGCCGCTGTACGACTTGGTGATGACCTCGCTGACGTCCTCGCCCCGGTCCGTCTCGACCATGTACCGGTTGGTGCCGAAGGCCAGCTGGATGAGGAACAGCGGGACGGCGACGATCAGCACGTCGATGATGCGTGCGGCGAGCCGCCTGCCGAAGTCGGCGAGCGGGGGCATCCCCGCGAGCGGATCGGGCATGGCGGGGCCGCCGCCGTAGGGGTCGCCGCCGCCGTACGGGGGTGGTGGGGGCGGGTACCCCCCGCCGCCCGGGCCTCCCGGGGGCGGCGGCGGGGGGCCGCCGCTTCCGGGGGGCGGTGAGCCGTACGGCGAACCGCCCGACGGAGGCGTCGGTTCCTGGGGCTTCTTGAGGAACGGGTCCTCCTCGGGCGGCTCGCCCGGCGGCGGCTGGTCGGTACTCATGGGCCGAGTCGAACCCGGCTCCACCACCCCCGCAACGGGACGGCGTCCGTTCGGGGGAGACGGCCGTTCGGCGGCGCCGCTCGCGCGGGGACCGGGTGGTGGTGCCGGGCCAGGTCGCCTCTTTTGGATCTTGTCGGTCAGACGAGATCCGAAAGAGACGGCCTAGCGGGCCACGTACGTCCTGGCCGCCTTGTCGTGCCAGGCCTGGCGGCGCGGGCGGTCCACGAGGCACCAGAGGCTGCCGGGGAAGCCGAGGAGGGCGTAGACGAGCCAGCGGCACAGGGCCGCGCCGAAGCCGGGCGGGCGGAGGGTGGCGGTGGCCAGCACGCGCACGCCGAGCAGCTTCTTGCCCGCGGTGCGGCCCCAGAGGGCCGTGGGCAGCGCCTCGTACAGCACCCCGAAGAGGAGGACCGCGCCGAGGACCAGGCCCAGGTGGCCGGCGATGGTCGCGTCGAACAGCCAGACGGTGGTGGTGTGTCCGCTGGCGCGGGCTGCGTCGACCTTGGCCTGCACGTGGGCGGTGGCTTCGGGGAGGAGGGGCCGGGCGACGGCCGCGGCGACGGCGGCGAGGACGAGGGAGTCCAGCGCGCGGGCCACGGCTCTGCGCATCAGCCCGGCGGGGCGCACCGCCCGTTCGGCCATGCGCTCGAACACCTCGCGGGGCGTACGGGTGCCGGCCGGGCGGGAGGCCGGGTTCCCCGGGCGGTCGTCCTCGGACCCGCTCGGCTCCCAGCCCTTGGAGCGGGGCTCCGCCGGGGCCGGCGCCCCGGCGCCCGGCACCTTCGGGCGGACCCCCGCGGGCCGGGGCGCCCACACCTCGTGCCGGGGCGCCTCGGCGGCCTGAGCCGTGCCGGGGCGGGGGGCGGCGGGGAGTTCGGCCTCCGGGCGCGGATCGGCCGGGGCCGCGGGCCGGGAGGGCGCGGGGGTGGGGGCGGGCGCCGGGGCGGGCGCGGCGGGCCGGGAGGGGGCGGCTGCCCCGGGCCAGGAGGAGGTGGCTCCGGACACTCCGGCTCCGGGGGCGTCGGGCCATTCCGGGGCAGGGGCGGCGGGGGCCGGGGCGGCCGGGGCAGGGGCGACCGGGGCAGGGGCGACAGGGGCAGGGGCCGCCTGCGCGGCCGGGGAGCGCGCCGAGAGGATTCCCATGGGGGCCTGCGCGGGAAGCCGTGCGGGCGCCGCCGCGGCGGCCGCCGTGCGGGCCAGGGAGATCCCCGCCGGCCGGGCGGCGGCCTGGCCGGCCCCGGGCTCCGGCTCGGGCTCGGGCTCGGGCGGGCTGCCCCATGAGACCCGGTGGTCGCGGGGCCCGCCGAAGCCGGCCTGGTGCAGGGGGTCGGCCTGCCACACCGCGGGTTCGGGCTCGGCGACGGCTTCCGGCCCCTGTTCCCGTTCGCGTTCCCGTTCACGTCCGCGTTCCGGTTCGCGTGCGCGTTCCGGTTCGCGTGCGCGTTCCGGTTCGGGTTCCGGCAGCGCCTCGGTCACGGAGGTCTCGTCCAGGAACACCGGCCCCGTCTCCTGGGCGGGGGCGGGGCGGCTCGTGCCCGGCACCCAGGCCGCACCGTTCCAGTACCGGATGTACCCGGGGATGGACGGATCGGGGTAGTAGCCCTCGCGGGCCGCGTGCTCGCCGTCACCAGGGGAGGCCGTCATGTCCCCAACTCCGATCGTGGCTTGAGGCTTGTGCAAGGGAGGACCATAGCCAAGAACCTCGGCCCGACAGGTCCGGTAACGGGAGAATCCAAGCCATTGAGCGAACCTCACCCCTCCGGCACTTTTCGGTCAGCCGAAAGAATTCGGCCAATCTCCGGTTCGTTTCCGGAACTCGCGTCATACCCGTGCACATGGGTGCTCTCTCGGGGTGTGGGGCGCCACCAGGCCCCGGCACCGAACCGAAGTGAGGCCGTCATGCACCACCCCGTCGTCGAGCGCGAGCTGGAACTGAAGCTGGTCCTGTCCCCCGAGCGCAGCATCCCCGTCCCGGCCCGGCTCCTCTACCTCACGGACGACCCGTACGCCGTCCACATCACCTTCCACACCGGCTCCAGCACCCCCGTCAACTGGACCTTCGCCCGCGAGCTGCTCGTCGAAGGGGTGTTCCGCCCGTGCGGCCACGGCGACGTCCGGATCTGGCCCACCAAGGTCGACAACAAGTCCGTGCTCTGCATGGCGCTCAGCTCCCCCGACGGCGACGCCCTCCTGGAGGCCCCCGCCGGCTCCGTGTCGGCCTGGCTGGAGCGCACCCTGCGCGTGGTCCCGCCCGGCACCGAGGCCGAGCGGCTCGGCCTGGACGCGGCCCTGGCCGAGCTGCTCACCCCCACCCCCGCGGACGACCTGTGGCTGCGCGACCCGTGGCCGTCGGACGAGTCGGCGGACGGGGACCTGTGAGGGCAGGCGGCCCCGGCCCCGGCCCCGTACGGCCGGCTCCGGAGCCGAATTCAGAAGAGCTTGCCCGGGTTGAGCAGCCCCAGCGGGTCGAAAGCCTGCTTGACGGCGCGCTGCATCTCCAGTCCCACCGGGCCGAGTTCGCGGGCGAGCCACTCCTTCTTCAGGACGCCGACCCCGTGCTCGCCGGTGATGGTGCCGCCCAGCTCCAGCCCCAGCGCCATGATCGCGCCGAAGGATGCGCGGGCCCGCCGCGTCTCGTCCTCGTCGGCGGGGTCGAAGCAGACGATCGGGTGGGTGTTGCCGTCTCCGGCGTGCGCGCAGACCCCGATGAGCAGGTCGTGGGCGCGGGCGATGGCGGCCGTCCCGTCCAGCATCTCGCCGAGCCGCGAGCGCGGTACGCACACGTCGTCGATCATCGTCGCGGGCCGCAGGGCCTCCAGCGCGGGGAAGGACATCCGGCGGGCCTGCAGCAGCAGTTGCGACTCCGCCTCGTCCTCGGCGGGCACGACGGCGGTGGCCCCGGCGGCGGTGCACAGCTCCCCCACGGCCGCGAGGTCCTCGGGGGCGTGCGGGGTGTCGAAGGCGGCCAGGAGGAGGGCCTCGGTGGCCTCCGGCAGGCCCATCTTGCCGAGGGCGTTGACGGCGCGGACGGTCGTGCGGTCCATCAGTTCCAGCAGCGAGGGGGTCAGGCCCGCCTCCATGACGGCGCAGACGGCCTCGCAGGCGGCCGCGACGGAGGGGAACTCGGCGGCCAGGGCGAGCTGCCGGGGCGGCGCGGGCCTGAGGGCGAGGACGGCCTGGACCACGACGCCGAGGCTGCCTTCGGAGCCGACGAAGAGCCGGGTGAGGTCGTATCCGGCGACGCCCTTGGCGGTTCGGCGGCCGGTGCGCAGCAGCCGCCCGTCGGCCAGGACCACGTCGAGGCCGAGCACGTACTCGGCGGTGACCCCGTACTTGACGCAGCACAGGCCTCCGGAGGCGGTGCCGATGTTGCCGCCGATGGTGCACTGCTCCCAGCTGGAGGGGTCGGGCGGGTAGTACAGGCCCTGTTCGGCGACGGCACGCGAGAGCACGGCGTTCACCACGCCCGGCTCGACGACGGCGATCCGGTCGACGGCGCTGATCTCCAGGATGCGGTCCATCTTCACCAGGGACAGCACGATGCAGCCGTCGGAGGCGTTGGCGCCGCCCGACAGGCCCGTACGGGCGCCCTGCGGGACGACGGGGATCCGTAGGGCGGTGGCGGTGCGCATGACGTGCCGGACCTGTTCGACGGTCCGGGGCAGTACGACGACGGCCGGGGTCCCGGCGGCGCAGAAGCTGGCCATGTCGGTGGCGTAGGAGGTGGTCACCTGGGGGTCGGTGAGCAGGGCGTCGGCCGGGAGCCCTTCGAGGAGGTTCGCTCGCAGACGTGCGGAGAGATCGTCATCCATGGGACCAGCCTGGCACCCCGGTGCTCCCTGGGGGTCCCCCCGGACGGAGTCCGGGGGGAGGTCGTCGCGGGACCATCGGTGTGAACACGCCCGCGCCCCTCTTCGGGCACCTCCGTGAACTCTTCATATTGACGCACAGTGACCTCATGGACCGTATCGACGAGGAAACGCAGACACCGGCGCCGCCCGTGACCTTCACCGGCCGCAAGACGCTCGTGGCCGCCGCGGTCGCCGTGGTCCTGATCGCCGGGGCCCTGCTGATCCGCCCTGCCCGGACCGGTGACGACGCCCGCCCGCCGGGGCCGAGCGAGCGCGCCGCGTCGGCGGTGGGCATGGGTGCGCCGGCGGCGGCCGTGGACCTGACGGCGCTGGTGGCGGACCGGGAGAAGTGGGTCGCGAAGCACGCGGACGACGACGCCTCGTGGGCGGTCCTCGGCTCCGCCTACCTCGAACAGGCGCGGCGCACCGCGGACTCGGGCTGGTTCCCGAAGGCGGAGAAGGCGCTGAAGCGCTCGTTGGAGGTCCGCCCGGCCGAGAAGGGCAACTTCGACGCGATGACGGGCATGGGTGCGCTGGCCAATGCCCGTCGGGACTTCGGGAACGCCAAGAAGTGGGGCGAGCTGGTGCGGGCGCAGGCGCCGAAGCGGTGGACTGCGTACCCGGTGCTCGTGGACGCGTACACCGGGCTCGGCGACTACAAGGGCGCCCAGAAGGCGATGGAGCTGCTGATGGAGCTGCGGCCGGGCCTGGCGGCGCACGTCAGGGCCTCGCAGGTCTACCGGGACCGCGGCTGGCGCGAGGACGCGGTGATGTCGATGGAGCAGGCGGCGGGCGCGGCGAAGGCCCCCGCGGAGAAGGCGTACGCGCTGTTCCGGCTCGGGGAGCTGTGCTGGGAGCGGGGCGACGCGGCGGAGGCGCTGCGGCACTACGAGGGCGCGCTGCGGACGGATCCGGCGCAGGCGGAGGCGCTGGGCGGCCGGGCCCGTGCGCTGGCCGCGCTGGGGCGGCCGGGGGAGGCGGTGCGGGACTACCGGCTGGCGCTGGGGCGGACCCCGGTGCCGCAGCTGGCGCGGGAGCTGGGCGAGCTGCTGGAGTCGCTGGGCCGGGCCGAGGAGGCGCGCGTGCCGTACGACATGCTCGGTTCGATGACGGCGCGGGACGGGCAGAACGGCGTCGACGAGGACGTGGTCCTCGGCCTGTACGAGGCGGACCACGGCGATCCGGCGGCGGCGGTGCGGCGCCTGTCGGAGGAGTGGTCGCGGCACAAGAGCGTGCAGGTCGCGGACGCGCTGGGGTGGGCCCTGCATCAGGCGGGCGAGGATTCGGCGGCGCTGGAGTACGCGAAGAAGGCCACGGAGCAGGGCTTGCGCAGCGCCGACTTCTCGTACCACCGGGCGATGATCGAGCGCGGCCTCGGTGACGTGGCGGCGGCCCGCCGCCACCTCCAGGAGACCATGCGGACGAACCCGCACTTCTCGCCGCTGCGCGGGCCGCTGGCGAGGGAGGCGCTGACGGCGATCGGCCAGCCGTCGCCGGGCGGACCGGAGAACCTGCAGCCGGTCACTCCGTGGGTCGAGCCGGAACTGCCCAAGCCCCGGCCCACGCCGAAGGCGTCCGAGGAACCCAAGGCGTCGCAGGAGCCGAAGCCGGATCCCTCCCCGTCCTCCCCCTGACCGACGGAGCGGCGCGGCCCTCCCCTCGCGGGGCCGCGACGCCGTCGGCCGGGACACGGGCGGGCCCCCCGGCGTCGGCCGGGGGGCCCGGAAGCCGCGCGGGCGGCCTAGAGGTTGCCGCGCTTCTCCTGCTCCCGCTCGATCGCCTCGAACAGCGCCTTGAAGTTGCCCTTGCCGAAGCCCATCGAGCCGTGGCGCTCGATGATCTCGAAGAAGACGGTCGGGCGGTCCTGCACCGGCTTGGTGAAGATCTGCAGCAGGTAGCCGTCCTCGTCGCGGTCGGCCAGGATCTTCAGCTCGCGCAGCTCGTCGATCGGCACCCGGGTGTCGCCGACCCACTCGCCGAGCGTGTCGTAGTAGCTGTCCGGGACGGAGAGGAACTGGACGCCGGCGGCGCGCATCGTGCGCACGGTCGCCACGATGTCGTTCGAGGCCAGCGCGATGTGCTGGACGCCGGGGCCGCCGTAGAACTCCAGGTATTCGTCGATCTGCGACTTCTTCTTCGCGATCGCCGGCTCGTTGATCGGGAACTTGACCTTCTTGGTGCCGTCCGCGACCACCTTGGACATCAGCGCCGAGTACTCGGTCGCGATGTCGTCGCCCACGAACTCCTTCATGTTCGTGAAGCCCATGACCTTGTTGTAGAACGCGACCCACTCGTTCATCCGGCCGAGTTCCACGTTGCCGACGCAGTGGTCGATGGCCTGGAAGGTGCGCTTGGCCGGGGGCGCGACCATCGGCTCGACGGCCACGTAGCCCGGCAGGTACGGGCCGGTGTAGTCGCCGCGCTCGACCAGCGTGTGGCGGGTCTGGCCGTACGTCGCGATCGCGGCCAGCACGACGGTGCCGTGCTCGTCCTTGACCTCGTACGGCTCGTCCAGGCCGCGGGCGCCCTGCTCGACGGCGTACGCGTACGCCGCGCGGACGTCCGGGACCTCGATGGCGAGGTCGATGACGCCGTCGCCGTGCTCGGCGACGTGCTCGGCCAGGAAGCGGCCGTGGTCGGTCGCCGGCTTGATGACCGAGGTCAGCACGAAGCGCGCGGACCCGTTGGTCAGGACGTAGCTGGCCGTCTCGCGGCTGCCGTTCTCCGGTCCGGAGTAGGCCACGAGCTTCATGCCGAAGGCGGTCGAGTAGTAGTGCGCGGCCTGCTTGGCGTTGCCGACGGCGAAGACGACCGCGTCCATGCCCTTCACCGGGAAGGGGTCGGCCTCACGCGCGGTGTGCGGGGTGGTGTCGAGGGTCTCAGTCATGAGCGCAGAGTCCCGCCGATCCACAAGCTGCGCAATAGTTCTCTGTTTGACTGTACAAACTGCCCAGGCTGACCGCAGGCTGTGTGAAACATCTGTGCACTATGACCACCCACGGGCACGCGTGGGCACCCGGAGGCTTCCATGGGCATCGACGAACTCGACGGCCGGCTCATCGTCCTGCTCGCCCGTGAGCCCCGGATCGGGGTCCTGGAGGCCTCGCGCCGCCTCGGCGTGGCCCGCGGGACGGTGCAGGCCCGCCTCGACCGGCTCCAGTCGAACGGGGTCATCCGCGGCTTCGGCCCGCAGGTCGATCCGACGGCCCTCGGGTATCCGGTGACCGCCTTCGCCACGCTGGAGATCAAGCAGGGACAGGGGGCCGACGTACGGGCCCACCTGGACGGAGTGCCGGAGGTGCTGGAGCTGCACACCACCACCGGGCACGGGGACATGCTGTGCCGGCTCGTGGCCCGGTCCAACGCCGACCTGCAGCGGGTGATCGACCGCGTCGTCGGGTTCGAGGGGATCGTCAGGGCGTCGACGGCGATCGTGATGGAGAACCCGGTGCCCCTGCGGATCATCCCGCTGGTCGAGCAGGCGGCCGAGGACGACACCCGGCCCTGACGGCGGGCGGGCCTGACGGCGCCCGGGAGCCGACGGCCCGGCGGCCGGGCCGGACATCCAAAGAAGGCGTTGCAAAGAAACCCTTGCAGAGAAATCTTTGCAACTCTATCGTCGAGCCATGCCCGAGAAGCCCGTAGACGCCGTGGACCACCCCGTGGACCCCGTGGCCCCCGCAGGGACTGCCGGGCCCGCAGAGCCCAGCGTCCGCACGCTCGACGCCCGTACACTGCGCGGCCTGGCCCACCCCCTGCGCATCCGCCTGCTGGGCGCCCTGCGGCACGACGGCCCCGCGACCGCCTCCCAACTGGCCGACCGGCTCGGGGAGTCGAGCGGCGCCACCAGCTACCACCTGCGCCAGCTCGCGGCGCACGGGTTCGTCGAGGACGCACCCGAGCACGGCAAGGGCCGTGAACGCTGGTGGCGGGCCGTGCACGAGGGCACCAGCTTCGACGGGGCACTGCTGCGCGACGCCGACCCCGCCACGAGCGGTGCGGCGGAGGTCTTCCTCCAGACGGTGGCCGCCACCCACGCGCAGGAGGTCGCCACCTGGGTGGCCGGGGCGCACAGCCGGCTGGAGCGGTGGCAACAAGGCTCCGGCCTCAGCGACTTCACCCTGCGGCTGGCTCCCGCACAGAGCGAGGAACTGATCCGCGGACTGCACGACCTGATCAACTCCTACCGCGACCTGCCCGAGGCCGAGGACACGCAGACGGTCCGCGTCCACACGCACGTCCTCCCGCGCTTCACGTCCGAGTAGCCCCCCCCCCGCACGCAGCACACACCCACGCACAGCCCACACCGCACACCGCACACCGCACCGAAGGAGTCCCGCCATGCGCGCCTTAGGTCACAGCCGGCGCCCGCTGGCCGCCGTACTGGCCGCCAACACCATTTCCATAGCCGGAAGTTCACTCACCCTCATCGGCGTCCCGTGGTTCGTGCTGCAGACCACCGGCAGCGCCGGCCGGGCCGGGGTCGTCGCCTTCTGCGCCACCCTCCCCGTCGTCGTGGCCGCCCTGATCGGCGGACCGGTCATCGACCGGATCGGCCGCCGCCGGATCTCCATGGCCTCCGACCTGATCAGCGGCCTGTCCGTCGGCGCGATCCCGCTGCTGCACCGGGCGGGCGTGCTCGAGTTCTGGATGCTGTGTGCGCTGATGGCCATCGGCGGCCTCGTGCACACCCCGGGCCTGACCGCCCGCCACGTGCTCCTGCCGAACCTCGCCCAGCACGCCGGCACCACCATCACCCGGGCGGCCAGCCTCTACGACGCGGTCTCCCGCGGAGCCCGGATGATCGGTGCCGCACTGGCCGGCGTACTGATCGCGGCGTTCGGCGCCGAGACCGTACTGCTGCTGGACGCGGCGACCTTCGGGGCGTCGGCGCTGCTGGTCGCCGCGTTCCTGCGCGGGGTCCCCTCCGCCGAGCCGCAGCCGGCCGCCGGGAAGGCGTCCTTCGCGGCGTACCGCACCGAACTGGCCGAGGGCTGGGCCTTCCTGACCCGCTCCCGGCTGCTGATGGGCATCACCGTGATGGTCATGATGACCAACGGCCTGGACCAGGGCTGGTCCTCGGTGCTGCTGCCCGTGCACGGGCAGGACAACCTGGGCGGCGCCACCACGCTCGGCCTGATGATCTCCCTCTTCGGCGGCTTCGCACTGCTCGGCGCCCTGCTCTACGGGGTGTGGGGCGAGCGGTTCCCGCGCCGGGCGGTGTTCGCGGGGGCCTTCCTGCTCTCCGGGGCGACCCGGTACGTGGTGGCCGCCTTCACCGACACGCCGCTGCCGCTCGCGGTGACGATGGCCCTGGCCGGCCTGGGCGCGGGCGTGCTCAACCCGATCCTGACCACGGTCATGTACGAGCAGGTGCCGGAGGAGCTGCGCAGCCGCGTCGCGGGGGTGACCACGGCGGGCTGTGAGCTGACCATGCCGCTGGGCGGGCTGGCGGCGGGCCTGCTGGTCGACGGGTTCGGGGTCGGCCGGGCGCTGCTGCTGTTCGGCGGCACCTACCTGCTGACGACGCTCGCCCCGCTGGTCTTCCCGGCCTGGCGCGGCATGGACCGCAAGCCCGCCGTCAGCAGGACGGAACGTCCTCTCCCCGCTTCAGCGCCCGCAGAGAGTTCACCGCATCCGTCAGCGAGGTGACGGGGACCAGCCGCAGCCCCTCGGGGAGTTCCGACCGGGCGTCCGCGCACTCGGCCTTCGGCACGAGGAACACGCTCGCCCCGTCGCGCCGCGCGGCCTGGGTCTTCAGGGCCACCCCGCCGACGGCGCCGACCGTGCCGTCGGCGGTGATGGTTCCCGTACCGGCGATGCTGCGCCCGCCGGTGAGATCGCCGCCGCTGCCGTCGCCGTCGAGCTTGTTGACGACACCGAGTGAGAAGAGGAGCCCGGCACTCGGACCGCCGACGTCGGCGAGGTTGAGATCGACCTTCACGTCCTTGGGGTCCTTGTGGAGATAGCCGAGCGCGGCTTCGGCGGCGGCCGACTGCGACTTGGCCATCTCCTCCAGGTTGTGCTTCTCGATCTCCTCGTCGCTTCCGCCCGAGGAGTAGACGGCCTCCTTGGGCATGACCGCCTGATCGGTCTTGAACCAGTGGTCGACGAGCTCGTGCAGCCGCATGGTCGAGGACGGGCCGGTGGCCCGGATGGTCGTCATCCGCAGCTGGCCCTCGGTCTCCCGGACGGGCGCCCCGGTGACGGTGATGACCGGCTTGCCCTTGTCGGACCCCAGCACGTCGGCCGTGGGGCCGGGAACGGCGACCACGTAGGGCAGCGGCGCGAAGGCCGCGGCGACGAACAACCCGACCACGGGCACGGCACAGACGGCCAGGGCAACGGGACGCGACAGACGTGAGAGGGCTGAGAGCACCCGCCCAATCTATCCGGCCAAGCTCACCCCCGGCCCCGCCGGCCACTCCAGCCCGCCGCGCCAATCCAGCCCCGCCGACGTTTGGGGCGCTCTGTCAGCCCCGCCGGCGCTTGAGGCGCGGGGTCTGGGGCGGAGCCCCAGAAACGGCGCCGCACCCGCACCCCGCACCCCGCACCGCACCCGGCGAAACCAGTCGGGCTCAGCGCAAAGCGTCAGCGCAGCGCATCGGCCACTTCGCGCGCCGCGTCCACCACCCTCGGCCCCACCCGCTCCGGCACCGCATCGGCCAGCATCACGACCCCGACGCTGCCCTCCAGCCCGGTGATCCCCACGAGCGGCGCGGCCGCGCCACTCGCGCCCGCTTCGAGCTCGCCGTGCGTCAGCGTGTACCCGGGTTCGATCAGGGAGCCCTGACGGGCGGCCAGGATGGCCCGGCCGGCGGCCCCGCGGTCCAGCGGGTGGCGGAAGCCGGCCCGGTAGGCCACGTGGTAGTCCGTCCAGGTCGGCTCCACGACGGCGACGGCGAGCGCCTCGGTGCCGTCGACGAGGGTCAGGTGCGCGGTGGCGCCTATGTCCTCGGCGAGCGAGCGCAGCGCGGGCAGGGCGGCCTCGCGTACGAGGGGATGCACCTGCCGGCCCAGCCGGAGCACGCCGAGCCCGACGCGGGCCCGGCCGCCGAGGTCGCGGCGGACCAGGGCGTGCTGTTCGAGCGTGGCGAGGAGCCGGTAGACCACGGTGCGGTTCACACCGAGGCGGTTGGAGAGCTCGGTGACGGTCAGACCGTGGTCGGTGTCGGCGAGCAGTTTGAGGACTCTGAGCCCTCTGTCGAGAGTCTGGGAGGTTTCCGCGGTCACGACGCCTCTCCCTCTTTCGGTGGGCGGCGGTGACTCTCGGGGTGGAACGCCGCCGGTCCCGCGGCGGCGCACGGAGAGGCCGCCGGTAGCGGCCATGGCACCGGCTGCGCTCCCGCGGCGGCGCTGCCACGGTGCGTTCGATGCGGGGACAGTAGCGAGCAGGTCCGCTCAGCGGAAGGGCTCGTCCAGAATCCGGGCGCGTGCTACCTGTTTATGCCGATTCCTGATCGCCACCGGTGTCGATTCGTAACCTCATTTTGCACAGGAGACCTTTACCGCCCCACGACCGCCAAGGGCGGCACCCCGGACCGCGTCCCGTACGGGTCCGGGGCGGTCACAGGGGACGGGGTCCGTGCGATGCTCCGCACGGACCCCGTCCCCTGTTCTGTGTGAACTCACCTGTTCTGTGTGCACTCACCGCGAGGCCACCACGAGGTCACCGCATGCGGGTGGCCCACTCCTGCACCTTCTTGATCCGCTCGCGCAGCTGCCCCGCCGTCGCCTCCGCGCTCGGCGGCCCGCCGCACACCCGGCGCAGCTCCGTGTGGATCACCCCGTGCGGCTTGCCGCTCTGGTGGACGTACGCGCCGACCATCGTGTTCAGCGACTTCCGCAGCTCCAGCAGCTCCTTGTGCGAGACCACCGGCCGCCGCTCCGCCGGCAGCTCCAGCAGGTCCGCCTCGGAGTCCGGCTTGCGGCGGCTGTGCGCGATCTGGCGCGACTGCCGCTTCTGCAGCAGCATCTGCACCTGGTCCGGCTCCAGGAGTCCGGGGATGCCGAGGTAGTCCTGCTCCTCCTCGCTGCCCGGGTGCGCCTGCATGCCGAACTCGGCGCCGTCGTAGAGGACCCGGTCGAAGACCGCGTCGGACTCCAGCGCCTCGAAGGACATCTGCTCTTCCTCGCCGGTGTCCTCGTCCTCCTGCTTGTTCGCCTCGTCCATCTCCTTCTCGGACTCGGCGTACGGGTCGTCCTCGCCCTGCTTCTTCGGCTTGTCGAGGACGTGGTCGCGCTCGACCTCCATCTCGTTGGCGAAGCCGAGGAGGTAGGGAATGGTCGGCAGGAACACGGACGCGGTCTCGCCGCGCCTGCGCGAGCGCACGAAGCGCCCGACGGCCTGGGCGAAGAACAGCGGGGTCGAGATCGTCGTCGCGTACACGCCCACCGCGAGGCGCGGTACGTCGACGCCCTCGGACACCATCCGGACCGCGACCATCCAGCGGCTGCCGTCCTCACTGAACTCGTCGATCCGCTTCGACGCACCTGTGTCGTCGGAGAGCACCACCGTCGCCTTGCTGCCGGTGATCTCCCGCAGCAGCTTGGCGTAGGCGCGCGCCGAGTCCTGGTCGGAGGCGATCACGAGGCCGCCCGCGTCGGGGATGCCCTTCCTGACCTCCGTCAGCCGCTGGTCGGCGGCGCGCAGCACGTTCGGCATCCAGTCGCCGCGCGGGTCCAGCGCGGTGCGCCAGGCCTGCGAGATGGCGTCCTTCGTCATCGGCTCGCCGAGCTTGGCGGCGATCTCGTCGCCCGCCTTGGTGCGCCAGCGCATGTTGCCGCTGTAGGAGAGGAAGATGACGGGCCGGACGACGCCGTCGCCGAGCGCGTTCCCGTAGCCGTAGGTGTAGTCGGCGGACGACCGGCGGATCCCGTCGTTCCCCTCCTCGTACGCGACGAAGGGGATGGGGTTCGTGTCGGACCGGAAGGGCGTACCGGTCAGGGCCAGACGCCGGGTCGCCGGGTCGAAGGCCTCCAGGCAGGCCTCGCCCCAGGACTTCGAGTCACCGGCGTGGTGGATCTCGTCGAGGATGACGAGGGTCTTGCGCTGCTCGCACCGGTTGCGGTGCAGCATCGGGCGCACGCCGACGCCCGCGTAGGTGACGGCGACCCCGTGGTAGTCCTTGCTGAGCGGCCCGGCGGAGTACTCGGGATCCAGCCGGATGCCTATCCGCGCCGCGGCCTCCGCCCACTGCTTCTTCAGGTGCTCGGTCGGCGCGACCACGGTCACCTGCTGGACCACGTGGTGGTGCAGCAGCCAGGAGGCGAGGGTCAGCGCGAAGGTGGTCTTGCCTGCGCCGGGGGTCGCGACCGCGAGGAAGTCCCGCGGCTGCTTCTCGATGTAGCGGTCCAGCGCTCCCTGCTGCCAGGCGCGCAGTTTGCCCGCCGTACCCCAAGGGGCACGGCCGGGGAAGGCGGGTGAGAGGTGGTGGGAGGCGGTAGTAGTCACGGTCTCCGGTTCGTCGCTCTCGGCAGTCGTACGTAGGACAACCGGGCCACCCTACCGGGACGGGCCCGCCCCTCGCGGAGGGACAGGCCCGTGACCTCGCGCGGTGCGGCGAGCGTCACATCGGCGGGAGGAGCAGTGCCCTCAGCCGGCCGGCGATCCGCGTGACGTCCGTCTCGTGCCCGGCGGCCACGTCGATGACCAGCGCGTAGGCGGCCTCTTGGTCCACGTCGCCCGGGTCGGCCCCGTTCACGGCGAGGAAGGTGGCCGCGGCGAGCCAGGCGGTGCGCTTGTTCCCGTCGACCAGGGGGTGGTTCGTCGCGATGCCGTGGAGCAGCGCGGCGGCCTGCTCGTACGGGTCCTCGTACGCCGGAATCCCGAACATGCGTGCCCTGGGCCGGTGCACCGCCGACTCCAGCAGCCCGGGGGCCCGCAGTTCGACCGGCTGGTCCTGGGCGAGGCAGGCGTGCCGGGCCAGGTCGAGGACCTCGGCGAGCGTGAGGTGGCGCACCGGGACGGCGGCGGCGCTCATTCGCCGAGCCGCTTCAGCAGGGGCGCGTGCCGCCGCGCGAGCCGCAGCGCCTCGGCTCCGACCCGGTCCCGCTCGGCCCGCAGCCGCGCCCGTACGGCGTCGAGCGCGAGCTCCTCGGGCGACTGGCCGGTGGCGTCGGCAAGGTCGGCGCATTCCGCGCGCTCGGTGTCGGACAGCCGGATGATCAGCTCGTTCATGGCCGGAACGGTAGTGCGGCGGCCGGTCGTGACGCAGCCGAATTCCCCGCGGCCGGCCCGGGCCGGGCCACGGCCTCGGCGCTCAGTCCTCGGCGGGCTCCAGCCGGGTCGCGACCCACGCCCCCACCAGTGCCACACAGGCCATCGGCAGGAACACCACCGTGAAGGCCGCGGGGTGCGAGGCCGACGCCGCGTCCGTCAGGGCGTGGGAGGCGCCGACCGCCCCGCCCCCCAGCGCGGCGAACGCGGCGCCGCCGCCCGCCAGCAGGACCACGTTCGCCAGCGCGTCCGAGATCTGCAGCGCGGCGGAGTTGGCCCCCGCCTCCTCCGGTGCCGACAGCTTCAGCAGCAGCACGCTCGTGGAGCCGATCACCAGCCCCATGCCCAGGCAGCCGACCGCCCAGGCCAGCGCCAGCGTCCACACCGGCACGGACTCGATCAGCACGGCGGGCGCGGCGGCGATGGCCAGGGCCACCATCACCATCCCGGCCACCATCAGCCGTTCCCGGTACGGGGCCATCCGCCCCTTCGACTGCACCCACGAGCCGCCCGCCCAGGTCACTCCGCCGAGCGCGAGCGAGAAGCCGGCCAGCGTCGGGCTCAGGCCCCGCTGGGTGACCAGCATCAGCGGTACGAAGCTCTCCGCCGCGATGAACGAGCCCGCGGCCACCCCGCGCAGCAGCACCACGGACGGCAGTCCGCGCCGCGCCAGGTACGTTCCGCGCGGCAGCAGCCCCAGCACGGCGGGCACCAGCAGGGCCGCGCCGGCGATGCCCGGCACCAGCGACAGCCACCGCAGGTCCTGGGCGGCGTACTGGAGCAGGCCCGCGCCCAGCGAGATCCCGAGGGCCAGCCGGATCCGCCGCCGGTCGAAGGCCACGGGCGGCGCATCGGGGTCGACGGGCCCGGACGCGGTCCGCCGTATCGCGGGCAGGGCCACCATCAGCGGCACGACGACGAGGGCCGGGATCCCGAGGAACACCCACCGCCACCCGAGGTGCTCGGTGACCGTCCCCGAGGCCAGCGGCCCGACGATCGAGGGCACCACCCAGCTCGCGGCGAAGGCGGCCATGATGGCGGGCCGCAGCCGCTCCACGTAGGCCCGGCTGACCACCACGTACAGGGCGACGATGACCAGCCCGCCGCCGAAGCCCTGCACGGCCCGGCCGAGCACGAACACCCACATCGCCCCGGCGGTCCCGGAGACCACGAGCCCGGAGGCGAACGCGGCGATGCCGACGGCCAGCGGCCGCAGCGGCCCCTGCCGGTCGGCCCACTGCCCGGACAGGACCATGCCGAAGAGGCTGGTCGTGAAGTAGGCGGAGAAGGCGAAGGCGTAGAGCCCGATCCCCTCCAGCTCGCGCGCGGCGACGGGCATGGCCGTCCCCACGGCGGTGGCCTCGAAGGCGATCAGGAAGACGACGGAGATGATCCCGATGCTGAGCGTCCGGTACGCGGGCCCGAGGATCCCGCCCTGCTGCAGGGGCGGGATCGGCTTCTCGGTTCTCTGGGGCACGCGGGGCTCAAGGGCACTCATCGCCCCAGAGTAAGGTGCGTAGCCGCAGATCGACCCTGTCTATTCGACGGATCCCGCCCTCCTCCCGGAGACCTAGGTCTCCGGTCACTGTGAACGCGGCATGGCAGTCGTGTTGCACCCGCCGCGCAACCCTTCCCGCTCCCCCGCGGCCCCCGTACGGTCGTGCACATCACCACCTCACAGCCGTGTGCCCGAGTGGTTGAGGGACTCGCCTGCAAAGCGAGTTACGCCGGTTCGATTCCGGTCACGGCTTCGCGGCGAGCCGCTCGGGGGAAGGCGCACCCCCGAGCGGCTTTCGCCTTGCCCGGCCGCGCCGCCTCAGACGCCGCACCCGGTCTGCTCCTTGGCGAAGTCCAGGTACTTCTTCATGAGCTCGGTGAGCAGGGGCCGTCGCGCGTCCTGCTGGATCTTCTCCACCGAGCCGTCGATCCACAGCCTGAGCTCGAAGGCGTCCGTGGGCCCGCTGCACGTGAGAATGACAGCGGCGCCCCCGTCCCAGAGCTTGCTGTTCTGCGCGAAGGGAAGCGCCTCCGGCTTCTGCTCGTCGACCGACGGAGCCCAGACGAAGTGCTGCCCCTGCGGCAAGCGGTCCGCCGCCGCGAAGAAGCGGGTCTTCCCGTCCACGTAGATGTTGCAGATCGCGCCCTTCCTGCTGGCGCTCAGACGGACATCGGCAGGCGAATCCACCCGCACCTCCTTGCCCGTACCCATGAAGGGTGCGAGTTCCGCCGGCGTGAAGGCCCCGAAGCACGTCGACTCGGGAAGTTCGGGCGCAGCCGACTCCTTGCCGTCGGAGCAGCCGACCAGCAGTGCCGTCCCGACGACGACGGCGGCTACAGCCCTGCGGATACGAGGACGGGGTATCAGGACCCGCCGTTCATCGTGGCTTGTCCTCCTCGGTGAGGGCCCCGGCGGCCTCGGTGGTGGTGGCGCTGGCGGTGTGCTTGCCGTCCGCCTGGAGGCGGGTGTGCAGCTTGTACGCGTCGGAGCCGATGGCACCGATGTGGTCCTGATCGAGTTCGAGGTCACCGCCACCGCCGCCGCCTGGATCGGCGGGCGCCTGGTTGAGCCGCATGGACACATTGATCGCATGAACTCCCGAGTCAGTGCGGGTAGATCAGGGTCGGGTCAGGTGAAGCGAGCTCAAGCCGGGTCGAACCGAGCTCAGCGATTGCGGCGTACGACGACCACGGTCACGGCGCCACCGATGAGCACGCAGGCTCCCAGACCGAGCCCGATCCACGGGAGCGAGCTGCCGCTCTTCTTCTCCTCAGCCTTCGCCGCCGGCTTGGACGGGGCGGCGTCGGGGGCCTTGCCGTCTGTGGAGGGCGAGGGGGACTTGCCCGCGTTCGCGGCAGCCGCCAGGTCGGGCAGCGGGTACACGTCGGCCGGACCGGGGTCGCCTGGATTCTTCAGCGCGACACTGGGCCTCGCGATGCCGTAGCCGATGTAGTCGTTGCGCGCAGACCCGTCGACGGGCTTGCCTGCGGTGTTCAACAGGACCCGCAGGACCTGGTTGTTGGTCCAGTCAGGGTGGGCGGACCAGAGGAGGGCGGCGGAGGCGGAGGCGAGTGCTGATGAGTCACTGGTGCCGTGGGTTTTGCACAGCCCCGTTTTACCCTTGCATGCGGTGACAATATCGACGCCAGGTGCGGCCATATCCACCTGGAGGCCGTGCTGAGACTCCTTGGTCGGCTCGCCGTTGCTATCGACAGCTCCGACGCCCACGACTCCGGGGGTCCCGGCTGGGTAGGCGAGCTCGTTGGTCGAATCACCGTAATTTCCAACGGCAGCAAAGATCAGCTTGCCCTTCGAGAGCGCATACTTTACAGCCGCGGCCCGCTCCGCATCTTCCTCAGGCTTGCTGGACAGGCCCATGGAAATATTAATTACCTTGGCCTCTGAGTCTGCCGCGTACCGAATGCCCTGGGCGATCAAGGGCGTGTTCGCCCCTTCCAGCATGTCCGGCACACGGATCGGGAGAATCTTGACTCCGGGTGCAAGCCCGAATGCACCGTCACCACTCGGGTGCTTTCCGGTTGCAGCGATCATCGCGGAAATGCCGGTGCCGTGACCGTAGTAGTCGTTGTCCTTGTCGCCCGGGGCGTCGCCAGCAGGGAAGACCGCGCCGGGGAGAACCTGCCCTTCCAGTTCCGGGATCCGATTAACGCCGGTATCGATCACCGCAACGGTGATTCCCTTCCCGGTGGTGATCTTCCAAATCTCGTTGGCCTTCATGGCGTCGAGATGCCATTGCTGCGATCGAATGGATTCCGCGTGGGCCGGGGTCGCGGCGACCCCGGCCAGCAGGAGGCCCACCAGGGCCGAGGTCGCCTTACGCATGCGCATCCCGTGCAACGTCCGTTCTGCTCAGTCGATCACAGGCGGAACAACACGACGGCTGCCCTGCCAGGTCTCTTCGTCCTCGACCAGGTAGTCGGCGCGTTCGCCCTGCTGGTCGTCCCGCCGCTTACCCGGAGTCTGCGTACGTGCACCCGCGTGCCCCACGGCACCCGTCCCCACGCCACGCGCGCCGTTGCGCACGAGGCCCGAGCCTCCCTGGGTGAACGGCTGGCCGCCCGCGATCGGGCGAGCGCCCATACCGGGCTTCCCTCCGATGCCGCCCGGCTCCGAAGCGAGTCGACGACCTCCCGCGAAGCCGTTCTGCCCGCCATGGCCACCGCCGACGCCGGTACCCATACCGCCACCCATGCCACGGCCGGCGTGAGTGCCTTCACCGATGACGTTGCCACGCGGGATGCCCGAGCTGGGGCCGGTGGACGTCACAGGCCGGCCGCCCGTGATGCCGCTGTCACGCGGGGGCATTCCCGGCGTGCCGAGGGCCCTGCCGCCGGGGGGAGGAGTCCCTGGACCGCCCAATGTCGGGTACGGGCCGATACCCGGGCCGGTGAGGCTGGGCGGCTTCATACCGCCGACGGGCGGGAAGCCCATGGGCGGGAGGAGGGGTCCGGGGGTGGGGCTGACGGGACCCGTGGGCAGCGGGCCGGGCAGGGTCGTCACCGGAGGCGCGGTCCGGTCCGGAAGCACCGCGACGCTGTCGATGTCCACGTCCACCTCGCGGTCCGGAACCGACGGCACGGAGACCGACGGAACCGTGTTGTCCGGCTGCGGCGGACGCCCGGTCACCGTTCCGGGATCACTCGAGGGCGTACTGTGCGACGACCCCGTCGTCGTGTACGAGGAGCCTGTCGAACCGCCCCCTCCGCCAGACTCGCCTCCAGGCCTCGCCATGTCCTGATCGCCATAGCTCACCTTAGGCACCAGCACATCCGGCGGCGGCGGGAACGTCGGGGGCTTCACAGCGTCTATGTGCTGGGCAGACTTCTCGTACGAGCCGGCCAGCTTGGTCATCGCGTCCACGGCCGCGCCATGGTTGTCGTTCAGCTTCGACCAGGCCTCCTGGCCGAGCTTCACCGCGGCCGTATTGCCAGGGTTGTCGCGGGCGGCCATCAGGTTCTGCGTGAGCTTCGACTGCGCTGCCGCGTCGTACATGGGCATGTTGCCCGCGCCGTACGTGGTCGGCGCGACCTCGCGCATGATCTGCGCCGTCTCCGCCATGTACTTGCCGCCGTTGGCGCTGTACTTGGCCAGCTCCAGCGTGGCGCTTCCCGTCTGGTTCACCCAGTTCTGGAAGGCGTCGGCCGCTTGGCCCTCCCAGCCCTTGACCCTGTGGTCCTTGAGCTTGTTCCCGATCTCCTCGATCGTCGTGGCGGCATTGGTGAGCAGCGCCGAGCAGTCGTAGACCTTGTCCGGGTTGATCGCAGCGACCATGGCGTACAACTGTGCGTGCGAAAGGCCCTCAAACTCGCTCATCCGAGGACACCGCCCTTCTGCGTCTCGTTCGGCTGTCCGCCGTCGACCTTCTTGGCTGCGTACGGGTCGCGATCCTTGACGTACTGGTCATGGGCCTGCTTGGCGAGGAGGGCCATGCGCCGCTTCGTCTCCTCGTCCACCTCGCTGTAGCCGCCGCCCGCGGACTGGATCGCGATGCCGAGGGCCTCGATCTGCACCGCAAGCCCCTTCGACAGGTTCTGCAGCTCCGTGTGGACGGTGGTGTACGCGTTGTAGAGCTTCTCCGCCTGGGCGAAGCCCTTGCCGAGGGCTGACGTCGGCAGCGTGCCGTCGGCCAGCTTCCCGTGGTGGGCCGACGACTCCTGAAGCTTCGTCAGAAGCCCGTCCACCAGACCCTGATAGCTCTTCAAGTCGTCGTACTGGACTCGCAGCGCCGCAGCGGTGGCCCCGTAAGCCGCCCCCGCGATCGCGCCCATCGGACCCGCCAGTCCCAGCGCGAGGGCCGCTTGGACCGCACCTACCCCGTTGTCGTCTGCCACGTTGGCCTCCCCGTCTCCCCGTGGTCGCGGCGTTTCCGCCGCTCCCCGTCCCCGTTCGCACCCGTGTGCACGCGCACGTGCACACGCGTACCGATCACTCTAGCGACAGGCAACGACAGCCCCAAGTCCGGGGTTGCACGTGCAATGTGGGTCACACGGTCACGAGTTGGGCGATGCGACTGCCGCCGACGGCCTGATCGGGAGCCTGTTGACCGGGCGGCCCGTCGCCGCGCGTACCGCCGAGGCGATTGCGGCCGGGGTCGTCACGACCGGGATCGCGCTCGCCGCCTTCGCGCCGAAGGGGGCCACCACGTCTCGTTCCTCGACCAGTTTGACGATGCGCACGGCCGGGGCGTCCAGCGACGTCGGCAGTGCGTAGCCCGTCAGGTCGGGGTGGCGGACGAGCCCGGAGACCGTCCGGAGGTTCTCCGTCAGGGCCGCGCCGACGCCCTGTGTGACGCCCGCCTCGATACGGGCTTCCAGCTGGCGGGGGTTGAGGATGCGGCCCACGTCCTGGGCGACCGCGAGCTCCACGACCCGTACCGAGCCGAGTTCGATGTCCACGTCCACCACCGCGCGGATCGCGCAGAAGGCGAGGCCCACGAACGCGTCGCCCTGGCCGTCCGCGTCCAGGGGCTCCGTGGGGTGCGGGCGGCACTGGGCCGTGGCCCAGAGCTCCTTGCCCTCTATGGCCTCCGAGACGCTCATCGAGAAGGCGCCGTCGTACGACGTGATCCGGCCGTCCGCGATCTGCAGGAGCTCGGTCGACATGCCCAGCTTGTGGGCCATGGGCTGCAGGAGCTGGGTGCGGACCATCTTGGCCGCGCGCTCCACCGCGCCGCCCGACACCCACGTGTGGCGGCCGTGCGCCGACGGGCCCGCCGGCGGCTGGTCGGTGTCCACGGGGGCCACCGCCACCTCGTCGACGCCCAGTACCTCCTGGACGATCTGGCGGGCCAGCGTGCCGAAGCCCTGCCCGGTGTCGACCGCCGCGCAGATGACCGTGGCCGCGCCGTTGACGACCTTCACGGTGGCCGTCGAGACCTCGTCCGTGCCCTCCGCGCCGAGCATGTGCACCATGCCGACGCCGTAGCCGACGCCGCGGCGCACCGCGCCCGGCTCGCCCGCGCCCTCCGGGCCGCCGGGCAGCAGCCACTCGTCCTCCGGGGTGTCCTTCGGCAGGGTCGGCAGCTCGAAGTCGCGGACCGCGCGCAGCAGTTCCGCCACCGGGGCCGGGCAGGTCACGGTCTGGCCGGTGGGGAGCAGGTCTCCCGTCGCCAGGACGTTGCGCATGCGCAGTTCCGCGCCGTCCATGCCGAGCGCGGCCGCGAGCTTGTCCATCTGGCCCTCGTACGCGGCGCACACCTGCATGGCGCCCTCGCCGCGGACGTGGCCCGAGGGCGGGTTGTTGGTGCGGACCGCCCAGCCTTCCACGAAGGCGTGCGGGACGACGTACGGGCCGCAGGCGAAGGCCACGGCCGCCGCCAGGGATTCCGCGGAGGCGTCGGCGTACGCGCCCGCGTCCATCAGGATCTGCGCCTCGACCTTGACCAGGCGGCCCTCCGCGTCCGCGTGGTGGCGGTAGCGCAGCAGGGTCGGGTGCCGGTGGGTGTGGCCGAGGAAGGACTCCTCGCGGGTGGCGGCGAGTTTGACCGGGCAGCCCGTGCGCAGGGCGAGCAGGCCGAGCGGGAGCTGGAAGGCGGCGTCCTCGCGGTCCGCCGTGGCGCCCGGCACGCCGGTGACCACCACGCGTACGCGGTCGGGTTCCAGGCCGAAGCAGGCGGCGGCCAGGGCGCGGTCGGTGTGCGGGTCGGTGGAGGCGGTGTAGAGCTCCACGCCGCCGTCGGGCCGCGGCACGGCCAGTCCGGCCTCGGCGCCGATGGGGGCGGGGTCCTGGCGGCCGATCCGGTACAGGCCCTCGACGACCACGTCGCCGGTCGCCTCCGGGTCGCCGTAGCGCAGCGGGATGTGCCGGATCAGGTTGCCGTCGGGGTGCAGGGCGGGCGCGCCGAAGGACTGCTCGGGGTCGGTCACCGGGTCGAGGAGCTCGTACTCGACGGCGATCGCGGCCGCGGCGAGCCGCGCGGTGTCGGGGTGGTCGGCGGCGACGGCGGCGATGGGCTCGCCGTGGTGGCGTACGACGTCGTGCGCGAACACCGGCCGGTCGGCGATCCGGCGGCCGTGCGTGGTGGCGCCGGGTACGTCGGCGTGGGTGACGACGGCGCGCACGCCGGGCATCTCGGCGGCGGCCGTGGTGTCGATGGACACGATGCGGGCGTGCGCGTGCGGGGAGCGCAGCACGGCGGCCCACAGGAGGCCCTCGGCCCACAGGTCGGCGGCGTACGGGAAGGTGCCCTCGGTCTTGGCGCGGGCGTCGGTGGCGGGCACGGACGCGCCGATGCCGCGCGGCACCTGCTGTTCCGAGGCCTCCGCCGACGGGGCGGCCAGGGCCGTCACCGTGCTGTTCACCGTTGTCGTCGCCGTCGCCGTAGCCGCGTCCTGCCCGCTCACGCCGTGCCTCCGTGGTGGATGCCGCCCTCGCCGGGCGCTGCCTGGTGCGGGATGCGTGCCTCCGGGGCCTGGCCGGGAGCCTGGTCCGGAGCCGCGGACTCTGCGGCGGCCGCCTCCCGCTCGGCCACGACCTCGCGGACGGCGTCGACGACCCCCGCGTAGCCGGAGCAGCGGCAGAGGTTGCCGCACAGCGCCTGACGGGTCTCCAGCTCGCTGGGGGCGTGGTTGCCCTCCAGCAGGTCGTGGATGGTCATGGCCATGCCGGGCACGCAGAACCCGCACTGCACCGCACCCGACCTGCACAACGCCTGCTGCACGTCCGAGAGTTCCCCGTTCGTCGCGAGCCCCTCGACGGTGCGGACCTCGCTGCCGGCGGCCGTCGCGGCCGGGACCAGGCAGGAGGCGACGAGCCGGCCGTCGACCTGCACGGCGCAGGCGCCGCACTCGCCCTGCGAGCAGCCGTCCTTGGCGCCGGCGAGGCCGAGGCGCTCGCGCAGCACGTAGAGCAGGGACTCGCCGATCCAGGCGCCGGTGACGGGCCGGTCGGCGCCGTTGACGCGCAGGACGTAGGAGGCCTGCGGGTGCTCGTGATGGGCGGCGGCCTCGGCAGCCGTTCCTTCTTCGTACGCCGCCACCTCGGCCGGGACCCTTTGGCCGCTCCCCGCGTCCGGGAGCGCCGCGTCGCTGTCGGCGGTGTCCGCACCCGGCGTGAGGCCGGCCGGGGGCTCCGCCGCGGCCGGCTCTTCGGGCGAACCGGCGTCGGCAGCCGCGGGGCCGGGCTCCGGCAGGGCCGGCTCCGCCCCGGGCGCGGCGTCGTCCGCCACGGGCCCGGGCCCGGGCCCGGGCTCGGGCGCGGGCGCCGCGTGGCCGAAGGCCGCGAAGCCCTGGCCGTCGGTGCCCCCGTGCTGCGCCGGTCCGTCGGACTGGGCGGGCCCGTCGGGGGCCGCCTCAGCCCGTACTCCGCCGAAGAGGTCCAGGCCGCCGGCAGCCACCGGCTGCGCGGCGGCGGGCTGGGCAGCCCCGCCCGGCTCCGGCGCTTCGCCGAAGGCCGTGAAACCGCGCCCGTCGGTGCCGGCGTGCAGCGACGCCGGCTCGGTGTACGCACCGTGCCCGGCGTGCCCCGCGTACCCGGCGTGCTGCATGTGCTCGCGGTGCCCGGCGTGCTCGTCCTGCTCCGCGTTCCCGAGGTGCTCGCCGTGCCCGGGGTGCTCCGCGTGTCCGGCCTGGACCGCGTGCCCGACGTGTCCGACGTGCTCCGCATGGTCGGCGTTCCGGGCGCCCTCGGCCTGCTCGGCCGCCGGGCCGTGGGCGGCCTCGATGTCGTGCGGGGCCGGGTGCACCGGCTCGCCGTCCGGGAGCGGGGTGCCCACACCGGGGCCGCCCAGCACGCGCGGCCCGCGTCCGGCGGCGCCCACTCCGGGTCCCCCGAGCAGCCGCCCGGCGCCGTGCGCCGTCGCGGCGGCAGCGGCGGCCGAAGCCGCCGCGGCCTCGTCCGTGCCCGGCAGAACGCCCGGCAGGCCGCCCGTGTCCAGGTTGCCGTCCAGGTGACCGTCGGGGTCCCCGGCCGGCTGCTGCGTCAGGTACGCCCACGGCGCCGGAGCGCCGCCCGGCAGCGTCGCCGGGGCCTGGCTCCAGTCGGCGTCGAGCCCGCCCGGCCGGAAGTCACCCTGCTGTCCGTGGAATTCGGAGTACTCGGGGACGGCCCACTGGCCGGTCGCCGAAGAGGAGGCCTCGGGTTCCTGCGCCGCCTCCGGGAACCGCCATTCCGCCGTCGCACCGGGATCGGGCGTCGGCTCCGGCTCCGCCTCGGCGAACGCCGCGGCGACGGACGCCGGGATCGGGATCGACGCCGGAATCGGCCCGCCCACCGACCCGGACCCGGCCCCGGCCCCTGTGCCGGACCCCTGCTCGGCCTGGCCCGAACCCGGCGCCTCCGGCCACTGCACCGGAATCGTCCACGTACCGGTGGCCGCCGGGTCCGTGGTGGCCGTGCCGAGCGGCACGATCATCGGCGGCGGCACGTACCCGTGCCCGGGCGCCGCGAGGGGCTCCCCGGTGCCGAGCGCGTCCAGCATGTCCTGCGGCAGTTTCACGAAGGCCGTGGCGTCCGAGTCGTACTCGCCGCCCTGCGGGACCGGTTCCCAGCCCCAGCTCGCCGTGCCGTTCCCCTGGGTCACGTTCTCGTTCTCGTTCTCGCTCATGAGGTCAGTGCCCTCCCCAGGGCCCTGCGTGCCAGCACGGCCACCGTCCGCCGCAGATGCAGTACGCCGGGAGCCACCGGCTCCCCCTGGTCGGGCACGCAGGCGGCCGCGACGTACTCGCCGAAGGCCTCCAGCGCCTCGGGGGCCAGGCTCCGCTCGCCGTCCCAGTCGATCAGCGAGGCCACCCACTGCTCGGCCTCCAGGGGCCGCAGCGGCATCGGGGCCACCGCACCGATCGCGCAGCGCACACCTCGGCGCGCGGGATCCAGTACGAGCCCCACGGACGCCACGGCGCGCCCCGGCCCGGTACGTCCCGTGGCCTTCAGGAACACCTGCGGCGCGTGCAGCAGCGGGACGCGGACGAAGCCGATGAGCTCGCCGGGCCGCAGCATCTCGCGGCCGGCCAGCAGGTACGACACCGGGATCTCCCGCTGCCCGTCCGGGCCCACGATGACGAGGACGGCCTCCAGCGCGGCCAGTACGGGCAGTGCGTCACCCGTGGGCGCGGCGGTGGCGATGTTCCCGCCGAGGGTGCCCGCGTTGCGGATCTGCGGGGGCCCGGCGGCGCGCGCGGCGGCGGCCAGTGCGGGGATCAGGGCGGCGAAATCCGGCCGTCCCATCCGCGCGTGGGTGAGGCCGGCGCCGAGCAGCGCGTGGCCGTCCTGGTACTGCCAGCCGCGGATCTCGTTGATCCGGCCCAGGCCCACCAGCGCGGCGGGCCGCAGCAGCCCGGCGTTGACGGCGGCCATGAGGTCGGTGCCGCCCGCGACGGGCACGGCTGCGGGCATGGCGGTGAGCGCCGCCACGGCCTCGTCGAGCGAGGCCGGCAGTGTCACGGACTGCGCCGCCTGGGGCCCCTGGGGGCCCTGAGATGAATCCGGTGCGTGCAGTGCATGCGGTGCGTGCGTGGTCAACCCAGCTGCCCCTTCCCGATGTCCCGGTCCCGGCGCTCACGCCTGTCCGCCGTACGGTACGTGCTCACCGCCGGGACGTGGCAACTCTGGCACATCTTCCAGGCCGCCCGGCGCGAGGGTCCACCCGGTGCCCCCGCCCCCCGTGCGACCCCCCGCACGCCCCCTGCGCGCCCCCGCGCCCGGCTCCCGCACGCCTGCGCCCCCGGCCCGCCCGTCCCGGGCCCGGAGCCCCGTACGGCCCTCCGTGCCGCCTTCGCCGGACCTCCTCCCCGAACGTCCCATTTTCCCCGTATAGCAGGAAATCCAGGCAGAGTTCCAGACCCGTTACCATTCCGTTCAGGTCCGCGGCTCCGCTCCCGTGTCACACGTTCGGGGGCGCGCCCTCGATCGGGCGTCCCCGCACCCCGGGGCGCCGCTGCCACGGCAGGGGCCCTCCCGGTGGCCGGTAACCGACCCCGAGCGCGTCCAGCCGCGCGTAGTGCGCCGCGGCCATCCGGCCCTCGAACCAGGCGAAGTCGCGCTCCTCCGGGGCGGGCTGCCACGACCACACCACCTCCGCGAAGGCCGCCAGCCGCGGGAACACCTGGTAGTCGACCCGGTCCTGGTTCTCCATCACCTCGGTCCACACGTTGGCCTGCGCGCCGAGCACGTGCGCTGCCGCCTCCGGCGACAGCTTCGGCGGCACCGGTTCGAAGCGGTAGACGTCCTCCAGCGAGCGCACGTACCCGATGGGCATCGGCTCGTCCCCGCCGCCCGCCTGGCGGTGGTCCAGGTACACCTGCTGCTCGGGGCACATGACCACGTCGTGCCCGGCCTCGGCGGCGGCGATGCCGCCCGCGTAGCCGCGCCACGAGGACACGGCCGCTCCCGGCGCGAGCCCGCCCTCCAGGATCTCGTCCCAGCCGATCAGCCGCCGTCCGCGCTCCGCGAGCCAGCCGTCGAAGTGCCCGATGAACCAGGCCTGCAGGCCGTCCTCGCCGTCCACGCCCAGCTCCCGGATCCGCTCCTGTGCGGTGGCGGAGGCCTTCCACTGCGCCTTCGGGCACTCGTCGCCGCCCACGTGCACGAAGGGCGAGACCTCCGCGGGGAACAGCTCCAGCAGTTCCTCGAAGACCCCCTCGTAGAACCGCAGCACGGCCTCGGTCGGCGCGAGGACGTTCTCGGTGATCCCCCAGTCGTCCCAGACGC
The DNA here is from genome assembly GCF_045160965.1 of Streptomyces sp. NBC_00207. Lineage (NCBI taxonomy): Bacteria > Bacillati > Actinomycetota > Actinomycetes > Kitasatosporales > Streptomycetaceae > Streptomyces > Streptomyces sp. NBC_00207. The sequence goes on from NZ_CP130715.1 coordinate 3,908,327, forward strand.
CCAGGGCCGCCGTGTCGACCACGTCGGTGTTGCCCAGCTCCGGGTACGCGGCGATCGCGGCCTGCGAATGCCCCGGTACGTCGATCTCCGGGACCACCCGGACGTGCCGCTCGGCGGCGTACGCGACGATCTCGCGGATGTCGTCCTGCGTGTAGAAGCCGCCGTGCGGGGTCTCGTTCCACAGCGGCGAGGCCCGGTGCCCCCACCGGCTGCGCCCCCGCCAGGCGCCGACCCCGGTGAGGCGCGGGTACCGCTTGATCTCGACCCGCCAGCCCTGGTCGTCCGTGAGGTGCAGGTGCAGCACGTTGAGCTTGTGGGCGGCGAGCAGGTCGATGTACCGCAGCACCCCGTCCTTGGGCATGAAGTGCCGGGCCACGTCGAGCATCAGCCCGCGCCAGCCGAACCGCGGGCCGTCCGCGACCGTGCCGTGCGGCAGGCTCCACACCCGCCCCGGCCCCGCCGCCGGCGCCTTCCGGTGGGCGTCGGGTCCGAGCAGCTGACGCAGCGTCTGGGCGGCCCAGAACAGCCCGGCGGCCGTCGCGCCCGTCAGCTCGGCGCCGTCCGGTCCGATCTCGATGCGGTACGCCTCCGGCCCCGCGTCCCCCACGCCGTCGGGGTCGAGGCGCAGGCGCAGCTCCGCGCTGCGGCCGGCCGCGGCGGCGGGCAGGTCCCAGCCGGTGGCCGCCCCGAGCTCCCGCCGCAGCCAGCGGGCGACCGTCCCGGTCCCCGGCCCGGCGGCGAGGCACGGCTCGGGCCCGAAGGCGAACCGGCTCCCGTCCTCGCGGAAGAGAGCGACCCGGGGTGCGGGGATCAGGTCCATGCGGGTCAGGTCCATGCGTCGGCCCTTCGCAGCAGCGTGTTGCACCCTGCGCAACGCCCGTTCCGCAGAGTGCTCGTGGCGCGACCCTAACGCGCCCCGCGGACACGGCAAAGGCCCCCGGCCCGCTGTGGCGCACCGGGGGCCTCGGTCCCGCGAAAGAGTGGAGGGAGAGGGGTCGGACTACTTGTCCTTGCCGCCCTTGTCCTTGTCCCCACCGGGGCCCATGGACTCGTAGATCTCCTTGCACATGGGGCAGACCGGGTACTTCTTCGGGTCCCGGCCCGGCACCCAGACCTTGCCGCAGAGCGCGACGACGGGGGTCCCCCCGAGCGCGCTCTCCATGATCTTGTCCTTCTGGACGTAGTGGGCGAAGCGCTCGTGGTCGCCGTCACCGTGCGACACCTGCGGCGTCGGCTCTACGAGGGTTCCCGTGCCAGTCCCGCGCTCGGGCTCAAGAGTGCTCATGGACCCAGGGTACTTAACACCGCGGCCGTCAGTTGAGCGACGGGTCGTCCGGATAGGTGGCGACCATGGCGAGATCGCTGCGCTGGCGGCGCAGCACGGCCCGCCACAGCTGTTCGGGGTCGGGGGAGGACACGTCGCCGGGCTCCGACTCCACGACGTACCAGGCGCCGTCGCCCAGCTCCTCCTCCAGCTGGCCCGGGCCCCAGCCCGAATAGCCGGCGAAGATCCGCAGGCCGCCGAGGGCCGCGGCCAGCAGCTCCGGCGGCGCCTCCAGGTCGACGAGCCCGATGGCCCCGTGCACCCGGCGCCAGCCGAGCGGCCCCTCCTCGCCCGGGATGACCGCCAGCCCGAGGGCCGAGTCCAGCGCCACGGGCCCGCCCTGGAAGACCACGCCGGGGGCGCCGGCCAGGGGCGCCCAGGCGAGCAGGACGTCGCCGACGCCGACGGGCGTGGGCCGGTTGAGGACAACGCCGAGGGAGCCCTGCTCGTCGTGGTCGAGCAGCAGCACCACCGCGCGGTCGAAATTCGGGTCCGCGAGGGCGGGGGTGGCCACGAGCAGCCGCCCTGTGAGGGAGGACACCTCGGTCATGCCGCCATGATCCCGCACATTCGCGCTTTGCGGGGCCCCGGCGGAGAGATCGGATCGTACGCAGCTCAGGGCGCACGGCAGCAGCGAGGAGCGCGCACGGACGGAGCAGGCGGAACGCAACACTCCGCCATGTGGTGGATACGGAGGGTGTTGTGCCGAATTCATGACAGTCCGAAGGCCACGTCGGCCTTACGAACAAGGGGGTGGTGGCCCTTACCCTTTTCCCTGGCCCCCTGCCCACCCCTCTCCGGAACGCGAGATTCATGACCGGCATCAGTGACGATGTACTGCTTGTCCACGGCGGTACCCCGCTCGAGGGCGAGATCCGTGTCCGTGGTGCGAAGAACCTCGTGCCCAAGGCCATGGTCGCCGCTCTGCTCGGCAGCGAACCCAGCCGGCTGCGCAACGTTCCCGACATCCGTGACGTGCGCGTCGTCCGCGGGCTGCTCCAGCTGCACGGGGTGACGGTCCGCCCCGGCGAGGAGCCGGGCGAACTCGTCCTCGACCCCACCCACGTCGAGAGCGCCAACGTCGCCGACATCGACGCCCACGCGGGTTCGTCGCGCATCCCGATCCTGTTCTGCGGCCCCCTGCTGCACCGCCTCGGCCACGCCTTCATCCCGGGCCTCGGCGGCTGCGACATCGGCGGCCGGCCGATCGACTTCCACTTCGACGTGCTCCGCCAGTTCGGCGCGACCATCGAGAAGCGCGAAGGCGGCCAGTACCTGGAGGCGCCGCAGCGCCTGCGCGGCTGCAAGATCCGCCTCCCGTACCCGTCGGTCGGCTCGACCGAGCAGGTGCTCCTGACGGCCGTCCTGGCCGAGGGCGTCACCGAGCTCAGCAACGCCGCCGTCGAGCCGGAGATCGAGGACCTCATCTGCGTCCTGCAGAAGATGGGCGCGATCATCTCCGTCGACACCGACCGGACCATCCGGATCACGGGTGTCGACCGCCTCGGCGGCTACAACCACAAGGCCCTCCCGGACCGTCTGGAGGCCGCGTCCTGGGCTTCCGCGGCCCTGGCCACCGGCGGCAACATCTACGTGCGCGGCGCCCAGCAGCGCTCGATGATGACCTTCCTGAACACCTTCCGCCGGGTCGGCGGGGCGTTCGAGATCGACGACGACGGCATCCGCTTCTGGCACCCGGGCGGCCCGCTCAAGGCCATCGCGCTGGAGACCGACGTCCACCCCGGCTTCCAGACCGACTGGCAGCAGCCGCTCGTCGTGGCCCTCACCCAGGCCTCCGGCCTGTCGATCGTCCACGAGACGGTCTACGAGTCCCGGCTCGGCTTCACCTCGGCGCTCAACCAGATGGGTGCTCACATCCAGCTGTACCGCGAGTGCCTGGGCGGCAGCGCCTGCCGCTTCGGCCAGCGCAACTTCCTGCACTCGGCGGTCGTCTCCGGCCCCACCAAGCTGCAGGGCGCCGACCTGGTCATCCCCGACCTGCGCGGCGGGTTCTCGTACCTCATCGCGGCGCTGGCCGCCGAGGGCACCTCGCGCGTGCACGGCATCGACCTGATCAACCGCGGCTACGAGAACTTCATGGAGAAGCTCGTGGAGCTCGGCGCGAAGGTCGAGCTGCCCGGCGGCGACCTCGTCTGAGCCGCACCCGCGTACGGAAAGCCCCCCGGCCCTTCGAGGGCCGGGGGGCTTTCCCGTGCTCCGGCCTGACACGCACTCACGTGCCCGCCTGCGCCCGCGCACGCCCGACGGGGCAAGGAGGGGGCCGGGCGGGGCCCCACGGCGCTCTGACGGGCCCTCACGGGGCCTGTGGCGCCCGCCCGGGGCCTCCCCGCGCCCCCGGGCCCGCCGCGCACCCGGCGCCGCGCGGCCCGGACAGGCCGAAGGGCGGCCACCCCGCCCGGGGGTGGCCGCCCTTCGCCGTTCTGCGTACTACTGCTGCATCGCTGCCGTGCTTGGCGTTACAAGGGCCTGCGCGGCCCCCGAAGCCGGGGCAGGACTACTTGCCCTTGGCGGCTTCCTTGAGCTTGGAGCCCGCGGAGACCTTCACGCTGTAGCCGGCCGGGATCTGGATGGGGTCGCCGGTCTGCGGGTTGCGCGCGGTGCGAGCGGCACGGTGGGTGCGCTCGAAGGTCAGGAAGCCGGGGATGGTGACCTTCTCGTCGCCCTTGGCGACAATCTCGCCGACGGTCTCGGCGAGCGCGGCCAGAACGGCGTCGGCGTCCTTGCGGGTCACCTCGGCGCGCTCGGACAGAGCGGCCACCAGCTCACTGCGGTTCATGTTGTACTCCCGTGTTCAACTTGCCTTAGAGGCGTGAGATCGAAGCCGATGCTGCCAGGGCCCTAGGACAGTCCCCGGACCCGGGTCTGAACGTCAGACCCTCTCGCCCGGTTACGCATCCTGCCCCCACCAGCGGCGGGAAAGCCAATCCGGCACCCGCCGGGGTCACACGAAAAGCGCCACAGTCACGCCGCGGTGACGCTCCGTCCATGCCTTCGCTCGCACGCCGCTGCGGACCGCGGACCCCGCGGGCATCCCCGCAACCCTAGAGGCGCCCCGCCGGGCCCGCATCTCGCGACGCGCCGGGAGCGGGGGGCCGTGAGGGCTCTCACAGCGGGCTTCAGGAGCCCGACGCCGCCTTGCGGACGGCGCCCGCGACCGCGCCCGCGACCTTGTCGTTGAAGACCGACGGGATGATGTAGTTCGCGTTGAGCTCGTCCTCGCCGACGACGTCCGCCAGCGCGCTCGCGGCGGCCAGCATCATCTCCGTGTTCACGGTGCGGGACTGGGCGTCCAGCAGGCCGCGGAAGACGCCCGGGAAGACCAGCACGTTGTTGATCTGGTTCGGGAAGTCGGAGCGGCCGGTGGCGACGACGGCGGCGGTCTGGCGGGCGACGGCCGGGTCCACCTCGGGGTCCGGGTTCGCGAGCGCGAACACGATCGCGCCCTCCGCCATGGCGGCAACGTCCTCGCCGGACAGCACGTTCGGGGCCGAGACGCCGATGAAGACGTCGGCGCCGACCACGGCCTCCTTCAGAGTGCCCGTGTAGCCCTCGGGGTTGGTGTTGTCGGCGATCCAGCGCAGCGGGGAGTCGGGGGCCGCGTCGACGAGATCGGGGCGGTCCGCGTGCACGACACCGTGGATGTCGGCGCTCACGGCGTTCTTGACGCCCGCCGCGAGGAGCAGCTTGAGGATGGCGGTCCCGGCCGCGCCGGCGCCCGACATGACGACCTTGACATCGCCAACTGCCTTGCCCACCACGCGCAGTGCGTTGGTGAGCGCGGCGAGCACGACGATCGCGGTGCCGTGCTGGTCGTCGTGGAAGACGGGGATGTCGAGGGCCTCGCGCAGCCGGGCCTCGATCTCGAAGCAGCGCGGCGCGGAGATGTCCTCCAGGTTGATGCCCGCGAAGCCGGGGGCGATGGCCTTGACGGCGGCCACGATCTCGTCGGGGTCCTGGGTGTCCAGGCAGATCGGCCAGGCGTCGATGTCGGCGAAGCGCTTGAACAGGGCCGCCTTGCCCTCCATGACCGGCATGGCGGCCATCGGGCCGATGTTGCCGAGACCCAGCACGGCGGAGCCGTCCGTCACGACTGCGACGGTGTTGCGCTTGATGGTGAGGCGGCGCGCGTCCTCGGGGTTCTCGGCGATCGCCATGCACACGCGGGCCACGCCCGGGGTGTAGATCATGGAGAGGTCGTCACGGTTGCGGATGGGGTGCTTGGACGCCATCTCGATCTTGCCGCCGAGGTGCATCAGGAAGGTTCGGTCGGAGACCTTGCCGAGGCTGACGCCCTCGATCCCGCGCAGCTTCTCGACGATCTCGTCGGCGTGCGCGGTGGAGGTCGCGGCGATCGTGACGTCGATCCGGAGCTTCTCGTGGCCGGAGGCGGTCACGTCGAGGCCGGTGACCGATCCGCCGGAGGACTCCACGGCGGTGGTGAGCTGGGAGACCGCGGTTCCGCTCGCGGGCACTTCCAGGCGGACCGTCATCGAATACGAGACGCTGGGCGCCGTTGCCATGGCCGTGTTTCCTCTTCTGTCCCTGGTTCGCTTATCACAGGGCCCCGCGCTGCACCGGCCGAGAACATGGCAGGTTCGACAGGGGACCTGTTGTCCGATCGTCCCACCTACCAGCCAGTACAAGGTAACCAGCTACAAATTTCGGAAAGACTCTTCCACCATACGAGATAGCAGGGGTGTTCGGAATGGTGGGTCCATACAAAACAGGTCCGCGCCCTCCACTGGTGGAGGGCGCGGACCTGGTGATTCGTACGTCTACGACACCGACCCGCCATGCTCGCCTCGCGGCAAGTGGTCGCTCTAAGCGACGAAGGTTGGGCCCGGGGGCTTGGATCGAGTCGGTGCCGTACCCAGGCTAACAAAGGATCGCCGAATGTGATCCCCCTGCTCGAAGTCGGTTCGCGGCACCACGCTCCTGGCCGCGGACCATACGGATGTACGGGGCCCTGAGCAGGGCCGGAGCCGTGCGGTGAACCGCCCCCGCGGGCCCGTCACGGCGGGGCCGCCACCGTGCGGCCCCGCCCTCACCCCTACGGCAGCAGCAGCTCCGGCACCCCGTCCGCGTCCGGCTTGTCCCGGTCCGCCGAGACCACCGTCAGCTGCTGCGTCGCACGCGTCAGGGCCACGTACAGCACCCGCAGGCCCGCCGGGGACTCGTCCGCGATCTCCGCCGGGGAGACGACCACCGTGGCGTCGTACTCCAGGCCCTTGGCCTCCAAGCTGCCCAGCGCCACCGCCCGCGCGCCCAGGTCGGCGAGCCAGCCCGCGGCCTCCGCACGCCGGTCCATGGCCACGACCACGCCGACGGTGCCGTCCACCTGCTCCAGCAGCCGCCGGGTCTCCTCGCGGACCGCCGCGCCCAGGTCGCCCTCCGCGGCCGTGAACCGGGGCTCGAGGCCCGTGGAGCGCACCGCCGACGGCGGCTCCATGCCGGGCATCGCCAGCCGCAGCACGCGGGAGGCAACCTCGGCGACCTCCGCCGGGTTGCGGTAGTTGACCGTCAGCGTGAACCTGCGGCGCGGCCGGGAGCCCAGCGCCTCGTCGCGGGCCGCGGCCGCCTCCTCCGGATCGGTCCAGGAGGACTGCGCCGGGTCGCCGACGACCGTCCAGGTGCCCATCCGGCCCCGGCGGCCCACCATCCGCCACTGCATCGGCGTCAGGTCCTGCGCCTCGTCCACGATGACGTGCGCGTACTCGGTGCGCTCCGCCGCGAGCCGCTCGGCCCGCTCCCACTGGGTCTCCTCGCGGGCCGGCATCAGCTCCTCCAGCCCGCTGAGCTGGTCGAGCGGGTCCATCTCCCGTCTGCGCTTGGGCCGCGCGGGGGCGCCTAGCAGCTGCTGGAGCTCGTCGAGCAGCGCCACGTCGTGCACCGACAGGGGGCCCTTGCCGTCCGGGCCCACCCGGCGCAGCGAACGGGCCAGCTGGCGGCTCTCGCGCGGGTTCAGGTCCCGGCGCGACCAGCGGCCGAGGTGGCGCTCGTCGGCGAGCGCGGCGAGCACCGCGCGCGGGGTCAGCTCGGGCCACCAGGCGTTCAGGAAGCCGATGAAGGCGTCCTCGGTGGAGATGTCCTCGTCGAAGGCGGAGCGGAGCTCGGCGGCCAGCTCCGGGTCGCTGTGCCGGCCGGCGCCGCCCGACTTCGCGTAGAGGGCGTCGAGCAGCAGCTTGCGGGCGCGCGGGCGCAGCAGGTTGACCGGGGCGGTGCCGCTGAGCACGTTCTGCCGGATCCGGTTCAGCTCGTCGGCCTCCAGCTCCTGGCGGCGGCCGAAGGCCACCACGCGCAGGCGGTCGGGGGCGCCCCCGAGTTCGAGCGCGCCCCGTACGGCCTTGCGGAGCACCTTGAGCATCCGGGAGGAGCCCTTGATGCGGGCGACGGCCGGGGAGTCGTAGGTGGTGGCCTCCGCGCCGTCGACGAGCGAGCCGAGCGCGCGGATGGCGACCTGGCCCTCCTCGCCGAGGGAGGGCAGCACGCCCTCGGTGTACGCGACGAGCAGCGGGGTCGGGGAGACGATCAGGATGCCGCCGGAGTAGCGGCGCCGGTCCTGGTAGAGCAGGTAGGCGGCGCGGTGCAGGGCGACGGCGGTCTTGCCGGTGCCGGGTCCGCCGGCGACCTCGGCGACGGAGGCGGCGGGGGCCCGGATGACCAGGTCCTGCTCGGCCTGGATGGAGGAGACGATGTCCCGCATCGAATGCGTACGGGCCCGCCCGAGGGCGGCCATCAGGGCGCCGTCGCCGATGGCGGGCAGCTCCCGGCCGTCGAGGAAGGCGGTGACCTCGGGGCGCATCAGGTCGTCCTCGACGCCCAGCACCTTGCGGCCCTTGGACCGGATGACGCGGCGGCGCACGACCCGGCCGGGCTCCTTGGGCGTGGAGCGGTAGAACGGCGCGGCGGCCGGTGCGCGCCAGTCGATGACCAGCGGCGCGTAGTCGGAGTCCAGGACTCCGATGCGGCCGATGTGCAGCGTCTCGGCGACGTCGGCGGTGAGGTCCGCGCGGATCGCGTCGTCGGCGGGCTCGACGGAGGTGTACGCGCCGTCCGGGCCGCGCTCCCCGTCCTTGCCGAGCACCAGGTCGATGCGTCCGAAGAGGAAGTCCTCGAACTCGTTGTTGAGCCGGTTCAGGTGGATGCCCGCCCGGAAGACCTGCGCGTCGCGCTCGGCGAGTGCGCCGGGCGTCCCCACTTGGCCGCGCTTGGCGGCGTCGTTCATGAGGAACTCAGCCTCGTGGATCTTCTCCTCGAGACGTCGGTACACGTGGTCGAGATGCGTCTGCTCGACCGCGATCTCCCGATCGCGGACGGAATCCGCCGTGCTGTCGACAGCGGCATTCTGCGCGGCCACCAAGGCCCCCTTCTGACGTGCATGGGCGACCGTCAACCGTACGCGAACCGGCCCCCTGTCCGCACGCCCGTTCCGGAACCGGTCTCGCTCAGTGATACGCCCGCTACCGGGATCCGGACGCCAGGACCCGGCGGCGGTGCCGGGCGACGCGCTCGCGGTTGCCGCACAGCTCGCTGGAGCACCAGCGGCGCCGGTGACCGCGGGAGGTGTCCAGGTAGACGCGGGTGCAGCCGTCGCCCTCGCAGGCCCGCAGCAGCGCCAGGTCGCCGGGGTCGGTGAGCAGCTCGACGGCGTCCCGGGCGACGGCGGCGAGCAGCGCGCCGCATTCCACACCGCCGCACAACTCCCGTACGAGGTGACCTTCTTGGTCCCGTACGGCACACAGTCCGGGGGGTGGTCCGGCAGCCAGCGCGTTGACCCGGGCGAGGGCGTTCTCGTCGGAGTCGCCGCCGGCGAGCTCCGCCCGTACGAGGGTTTCCACGTCGCCGCGCAGGGCCCGGAAGGCCGCCGCCCAGTCGGGTCCCACCCGCGCCAGCGGTGTCCGGTCGGGCACCAGCCCGGCCCCTGCGAGCCACACCCGCAGCTCGTCGCCGTCCGGGATCCCCTCGTGGGGGGTGAAGGTGGCCACCAGGTCCAGACAGACGCGCCCGGAATCGAACCGCATGCCGTCAGCCTCCCGTCGTGGGGTGCCGTACCAGATTGCCGCCCTGCGGGTCGTAGCGGAAGCCCCCGAACCGGTACGCCCGACTCGCGCTGCGCGCAGCCTCCCTTGCGCTGCGCGCCGCTGCGGGCTGAGGCCGCCATATCCGGCCTCGCCGGCACCATCCGGCTCTGCCGGCACAATCCAGCCTCGCCGGCGTTTGAGGCGCGGGGGTCCGGGGGCTGGCCCCCCCAACGGCGCCGCGCCGGAAGGAATCCGTTCGTCGCCCGCGCCGCTGCTGGGGCTCCGCCCCAGACCCCGCTCCTCAAACGCCGGAGGGGCTGAACTGGCCAGGCTCCGAAGGGGCTGAAATGGCGCGCCCCGAGGCGCAGGGAGCGGACGGGCGGCGTGCCCCGGCTAAAGGGCCGGCGGGTCGTCGTGCAGGAGGCGCTGGAAGAGGCGGTGGTCGCGCCAGGCGCCGTTGATGTGGAGGAAGCGCGGGGCGAGCCCGTAGAACTCGAAGCCCGCCTTGGCCAGCACCCGCTGCGAGGCGAGGTTGTCGACCAGGGTCCCGGCCTCCACCCGGTGCAGTCCGAGCTCGTCGCGGGCGACCCGGCAGACCTCCTCCACCGCGGCGGTAGCCAACCCCTTGCCGTGCCAGGCGGGGTCGACCCAGTAGCCCAGGCCGCCGCTGCACAGCGGCCCGCGGGCGATGGAGCCCAGGTTGATCGCGCCGACGGGTGCGCCCGTGGCCGTCTCGACGAGCACGTACGGGACGATCCGCCCCGCGTCCCGCTCGGCGAGGAGCCCCTCGATGCGTTCCCGCTGCCCCTGCTCCGTGTAGTAGGCGTCCGGCCGGACCGGCTCCACGTACGCCATGAACGCCCGGTTCCGGGCGAACGCCTCCGCCAGACCGGCGGCGTCGCCGAGTGCGACGCCCCTCATCTCCACGCCGTCAATGATCATCCCGGCACGCTAGCCGAGGACCCCCCTGGCCGTCACCGCGTCCAGCGGGAGCTCCCCGTACTTGGCCTCGCCGCCCGCGTCCAGCGACAGCCGGTACCCCCGCTTGACCACGGTCTGGATCAGGTTCGGCGCGCCGAGCGCCGCCCGCAGCCGGGCCATCGCGGTCTCCACGGCGTGTTCGTCGCGGCCCGCGCCCGGCAGCGCCCGCAGCAGTTCCGCGCGGGCCACCACCCAGCCGGGCCGCCGGGCCAGGGCCCGCAGCAGGGCCATCCCGGCGGGCGGTACCGGCCGCAGCTGCGCGTCCACCAGGACGGCGTGCCCGCGGATCTCCACCCGGTGCCCGGCCACCGGCAGCACCCGTGCGCGGCCCGGCAGCTCCTTGCAGAGCAGCTGCACCAGCGGGCCCAGCCGGAAGCGTTCCGGCTGCACCGTGGCCACCCCGTGCGCCTGCAGCGGCAGTGCGGTCACCGGTCCGACGCACGCGGACACCAGCGGGCCGCGCAGTGCGTCCAGCACGGCCTCCCGTACGCCCCGCTCCTCGGCCCGGGACAGCAGGGAGGCGGCCGCGGGCGCCGAGGTGAAGCTGACGGCGTCCACCCCGCCGACGACGATCGCGTCGAGCAGCCGGTCGAGCGGTCCGAGGTCCTCCGGTGCCATCCACCGGTACACCGGCACGACGACCACGTCGGCCCCGCCGGCCCGCAGCGCCTCGACGAAGCCGGGCAGCGGCTCCCCGTGCAGCTGGAGTGCGATCCGCCGGCCCGCCACCCCGGCCGTCAGCAGGCGTTCCAGTACCTCGGCGAGGGATTCGGACTCCGGGGACCAGGTCTCCACGAGCCCGGCGGCCCGGATGGCGCCCTTCACCTTCGGCCCGCGCGCGAGGAGTTCGGTGGCCCGAAGCCGCTCCAGCAGTTCCTCGCCGATGCCCCAGCCGTCGGCCGCCTCGATCCATCCCCGGAAGCCGATGGCGGTGGTGGCCACGACCACGTCCGGTGCGCAGTGGACGAGTTCCTTGGTGGCGGCGAGCAGTTCGCTGTCGTCGGCGAGGGGCACGATCCGCAGGGCGGGCGCGTGCAGTACCGCCGCTCCGCGCCGCCGCAGCAGCGCGATGAGTTCGTCCGCCCGCCGGGCAGCGGTGACGCCGACGGTGAAGCCCGCGAGCGGGCCGGTGTTCGTGTCGGTGTTCGTGTGGTCCATCGTGACCTGCCTAGCGACGCATGGGGGCGGGGCGGAACGGGTGGACCGAGCCTGCCAACCCGGCATGTCGGACTCGGTTCACCCGTATTTCGCCCCGGTTACACCGACGTGAGCTGCGGTTTCGCTTCGGCTCCGAGGGCCGGGACCGCCGCGGCCACCGGCCGGCGAAGGTATACCGCCCATGTCACCGCGCAGCACAGGGCGTAGAAGCCGAGGAAGGTGACGAAGGCGGCCGTGCCGGAGCCGGAGCTGAGGAAGGCCTCCCGGAAGACGAGGTTGATGCCCAGTCCGCCGAGTGCGCCGACCGCTCCGATGAGTCCCATGGCGGCCCCGGAGAGCCGCCGTCCGTAGGCCGCGGCCTCCTCGCCGCTCATTCCGCGGGCCAGTGCCTTCGCCTGGAAGATGCCCGGGATCATCTTGTACGTCGACCCGTTGCCGAGCCCGCTCAGGACGAACAGCGCCACGAACCCGACGAGGAAGACGGGCAGCGAGGACCGGCCCGAGGCGAACACGACGACCCCGGTCGCCGCCGCCATCGCCACGAACGTCCCCAGGGTGATCCGCGCCCCGCCGAAGCGGTCCGCCAGCGCCCCGCCCACCGGCCGGATCAGCGATCCGAGCAGGGGGCCGATGAAGGTCAGCGAGGCGGCCTGCAGCGGGGTGCGGCCGAACTGGGTCTGGAGCACCAGGCCGAAGGCGAAGCTGTATCCGATGAAGGACCCGAACGTCCCGATGTAGAGGAAGGACATGATCCAGGTGTGCGCGTCCCGCAGGGCCTCGCGGACGGCTCCGGTGTCGTTGCGCACCGGCGCCAGGTTGTCCATCCGTACGGCCGCCAGGACCGCCGCGAGCACGATCAGCGGGATGTAGGCGCCGAGCAGCAGCCGCGGGTGCGTGGCCCCGGCGGTGGCGATGACCAGCAGTCCGGCCAGCTGGACCACGGGCACGCCGATGTTGCCGCCGCCGGCGTTCAGGCCGAGCGCCCAGCCCTTCTTGCGCAGCGGGAAGAAGGCGTTGATGTTGGTCATGGACGAGGCGAAGTTGCCGCCGCCCACTCCGGTCAGGGCCGCGACGAGCAGGAAGGTCCCGTACGAGGTCCCGGGCTCCATCACCACCAGTGCGGCCACGGTCGGCGCGAGCAGCATCAGCGCGCTGAAGACCGTCCAGTTCCGGCCGCCGAAGCGGGCGACGGCGAAGGTGTACGGCACCCGCACCAGGGCGCCGACGAGGGTCGCGGTCGCGATGAGGAAGAACTTCCCGGCCGGGTCGATCCCGTAGGCGGGGCCCATGAAGAGGACCATCACGGACCAGAGCGACCAGATGGAGAACCCGATGTGCTCGGAGAGCACCGAATAGATGAGGTTGCGGCGGGCTGTCCGCTCCCCCGTTTCCTTCCAGAAGGTCTCGTCCTCGGGATCCCACTGCTCGATCCAGCGGCCTCCCCTGCGCGGTGCGGTCGTACCGGTCATCACACGCCTCCACAGCTGTCGCTTCCGTGGTGACGACCGTAGGAAGGGCGCGTTTCGGCCCCGGTCCCCGCCGGATGACCGCCGGGAAACCTTGCTCTCACCCGGCGCCGGGGCCGTGTGTGAGCCGTGCCGGGAGGCGGCTCCCGGCGGGTGCTTCCAGCCACCCCCGCTCGGCCGCCAGCCCGGCGGCCGCGGTGCGCAGGGCGTCCAGGCCGGGGTGTGCGAAGCCCTTGCGCCACACCATGGACAGCGGGGACAGCGGCACCGGGTCGGTCAGCGGCCGTTTCACGCAGCCGGGCATGTCGAGGAAGTCCACGGTGGCCAGGACCGGGTTGCCGGTCTTGACCATCACCCGGCGGAACTCCTCCTTGCCCATCGCCACCGGCGCGGGCGGCGCCATCAGGATCCCCCGCCCGGCGAACAGCTCGCGCGCCAGCCCGGTCCACTCCAGCGTCCGCGGGTTCCCGGCGCCCGCGTACACGGTCTCCCCGGCGAGCGCGTCCAGCGGTACGGCCTCCCTGTCGGCCAGCGCGTGCCCCTCGGGCAGCAGCACGGCGAGCGGCTCGTACCGTACGGGCGTCTGCGCGAGCGGCGCCCGCAGCGCCGGGTCCAGCCCGTCGGCGTACCCGAAGGAGACGTCGAGCCGGCCGGCGGCGATCTCGGCGGCGGCGTGGGTGAGGCCGCTCTCGAAGCGGGCCATGAGCTCGCAGTCGGGGGCGAGTTCGCGGGCCCGTTCCAGCACGGTCCGCGGGGTGCTGGGCCCGTCGGTGTTCAGGTCGACGAGGAGCGGGCGGGGCGCGGTGAAGGCGGCGGCGAGCTCCTCGTGCGCGGCCAGCACGCGCATGGCCAGCGGCAGCAGCCGCTGCCCGTCGGCGGTCAGCTCCACCTGCCTTGTGGTCCGCAGGAACAGCGCCGCGCCCAGGGCCTGTTCGAGGCGCCGGACATCGCGGCTGAGCGCCTGCTGGGCCACGTAGAGGCGGGCGGCGGCGCGGGTGAAGTGCAGCTCCTCGGCGGCCGCGACGAACCCGCGCAGCAGCCGCGGATCGACATCGCGGGGAATCACCCCCGGAGACTAACAACAGATGGCGGTGAATGGGCTCCGAACAGGTGTTGGACCGGGACGGGTGCCCGGCCCGAGGCTCTTCCCATGCCCGCCACCACCACGACCGCAGCCCGCACGGCCGCCGCCCGCACCGCCGGCGCCCCGCGCATGACCGTCACCGGCAGCACCCTCGTCATCGCCGGACCGCCCGCCGGAGCCTCCCGGCCGGCCCGCACGTCCCAGGGCCCCTACCGCCGCCTGTTCGCCCGGCCCGGGACCCGCGGATTCACCGCCGGCAACCTCCTCGCCCGGCTCCCCATGGGCATGTTCGGGGTCAGCGCCGTCATGATGATCGCCGGGCAGCGCGGCTCGTACGCCCTCGCCGGCGCGGTCACGGCGACCGGCCTCGCCGCCACCGCGCTGGTCGCGCCCTGGACCGCCCGGCTGGTCGACCGCCACGGCCAGGCCCGGATCGCCGTACCGGCCACCCTGATCGCGGTCCTCGGCTCGCTCTCCCTGATCGCGTGCGTCCGCACCGGGGCCCCCGCCTGGACCCTCTTCGCCTCGTACGCCCTGACCGCCACCACCCCCAACATCGGCGGCATGTCCCGCGCCCGCTGGACGCACCTGCTGCGCGACTCCCCGGCCGCGCACCACACGGCGATGTCCTTCGAACAGGCCGCCGACGAGCTGTGCTTCATGCTCGGACCGGTCCTTGCGGCCTTCCTCTGCAGCGCCGTCTTCCCCGAGGCGGGCACCCTCGCCGGCGCGGCCCTGCTGCTCACCGGCATGCTGGTCTTCACCTCCTGCCGCGCCACGCAGCCCCCGGTGGCCGCAGCGCCCCGGAAGGGCTCACCGCTGCGCGCCCTCGGTCCGCTGATGCCGCTGTTCCTCGTCACCGGCGTGGTCTTCGGCTCGATGGAGATCACCTCCATCGCCCACCTCGACGCCCGGGGCCTCGGCGCCTCCTCCGGTCTGGTCCTGGCCCTGCAGGCGGCGGGATCGTGCGCGGCGGGCCTGCTCTACGGCACCCTGCGCCCCCGCTCGCTGCAGGCCTGCGTGTGCGCCCTGGCCGTCCTCATGACCCTCCCCTGGGCCGCGGCGGCCACCGGCTCCCTGCCCGCCCTCGGCTGCGCCCTCCTGCTGGCCGGCATGGCCACGGCCCCGACAATGGTCACGGCGATGTCCCAGGTCCACGCCCTCACCCCCGAGGGGCGCCTCAACGAGGGCATGACGCTCGCGGTCACCGCCATCTTCGCGGGCATCGCGGCCGGCTCGGCCGGCGCCGGCCTCGCGGTGGAGAGCGTGGGCCCGACCGCCGCCTACGGGGTGCCGGCCGCGGCCGCGCTGATCGCGCTGGCGACCACCCTGCCGGGACGATCTATGCGGCGGGCGAGTGATTGACAGCGGCCCGCCCGGCATGACGAAGGCCCCGCAGCCGAGAGGCTGCGGGGCCTTTGCCCACATGGGATGAGTGGAGATGGCGGGAATCGAACCCGCGTCCAACGGTGCAGAAGCAGGGCTTCTCCGAGCGCAGTCCGCTGCGCTTTTCTCGGCCCCGGAGATCACACGGACAAGTCTCCGACGGGCTCAGTCACTGTTTGATTTCCCTCCAACCCCCGTGACCGGGGCTAGAGGTTTAGATCCCTAATTGACGCCAGGATCCGGACCGGGACCACTTCCGGGCTGACGCTCCTCACAGAGGCTTCAGCTCACTGTTATTAGGCAGCGAGGGTGAAGCGGGAGTTATCGCTCTTGGAGTTGGCGATTATTGTTTGCGACATGTGGTTAGCGAGATCATTGCCGCTTCCTCGGCTCGCTTCCCCTGCATCGACATCCGCTGTCGAAACCGATCATCCCCATGTTTTTTTAACAAAGTGCTCCCACCGCGAGCGGCGGGTGCTGACGCCATCGTACGCGAAGTGGACCACCGCGTGCCAGCAGGTTAAACGGTGCCCCGCTGCTTGCGGCGGATCGCCGAGATCGTGCGCTGGGTCTCGCGCGTGTCCTGCTTCTCCCGCATGGTCTGCCGCTTGTCGTACTCCTTCTTGCCCTTCGCCAGCGCGATCTCGATCTTCGCGCGGCCGTCCTTGAAGTACAGCGAGAGGGGCACGATCGTGTGACCCGTCTCCTCCGACTTGCGCTGCAGCTTGTCGATCTCCTCCCGGTGCATGAGGAGCTTCCGCTTGCGCCGCGCGCTGTGGTTGGTCCAGGTGCCCTGGCTGTACTCCGGCACGTGCACGTTGTAGAGCCACGCCTCGCGGCTCTCCACCGACACGAAGCCGTCCACCAGCGAGGCCCGGCCCTGGCGCATGGACTTGACCTCGGTCCCCGTGAGCACGAGTCCGCACTCGTAGGTGTCGAGGATCGTGTAGTCGTGCCGCGCCTTCTTGTTCTGGGCGATCAGCTTGCGCCCTTTTTCCTTAGCCATAGTGCGGTCATTTTCGCACTACGGACCCACCCCGAGGCCACCCAATACCGTGACGGCCCGTTCTTCGGCCCGCTCGCCCGCCGGCACGTCCGGGGTGATGCCGTCGCCGTCCAGGCTGCGGCCCGCCGGAGTGCGGTACGTGCCCACCGTCAGCTCGGCCACCGAACCGTCCGGGAGCTCGGTCGGCATCTGCACCGAGCCCTTGCCGAAGGTCCGGCTGCCCACCGCCACCGCCCGGCCCCGGTCCTGGAGGGCGCCCGTCACCAGCTCGGCCGCGCTCATCGTGCCGCCGTCGACGAGGGCCACCAGCGGCCGGGTGGTGTCCCCGCCCGGGGCCGCGTACAGGACCCGCTGTTCCCCCCGTACGTCGTACGTCGCCACGAGCCCGCCGTCCAGGAAGGCGGAGGCGGCGGTGACCGCCTCGGTGACCAGCCCGCCCGGGTTGCCGCGCAGGTCGAGCATGACGCCGGCGCCGGCCGGGGCGGCGCGGACGGCGTCCTTGACCCGCTCGCCGGATCCGCGGGTGAAGGAGGTGACCTTGATGACGGTGACGCCGTCCGGGCGCTGCCGCACGGTCACGGGTTCGGTGCGCAGCTGCTCGCGGCGGACGGTCTCGGTGAGGTCGGCGCCGTCCCGGCTCAGGTTCAGCACGACGGGGGTGCCGGCCGTGCCGCGCAGCAGGGCGACCACGTCGGTGACGGCCAGGCCGGTCACGGCGTGCCCGTCGACGCTCAGCAGCCGGTCCCCGGCGCGCAGTCCGGCCCGGGCGGCGGGGCTGCCCGGCTGGACCTTCTCGAGCTTGATCGCGCCGTCGTGGGCGCGTTCGGCCCAGACCCCGACGCCGGTCCAGTGGCCGTCGAGGCCCTCGGTGAAGGCGGCGTACTCGCCCTGGTCGTAGACGGTGCCCCAGCGGTCGCCGCTGCGGCTGACCACCTCTTGGGCGGCCTTCTTGCCGGACTTCCCCTCGGCGACGGCCTCGGCGGCGGCGCGGGCGACCGCGTCACGGTCGGCGGTGCCGGCTTCTCGGGGGGCGCCGGACGCGGGGAGGTCCATACGGATCTCGGCGGCCGCGGCGCCCTCCTCCCGGTCCCAGCATCCGGTTAAGGCGCCGGTGGCGACGGCGGCGAGGAAGGCCAACGTCAAAACGGCCCCGCGACGCAGGTCGCGGGGCCGGAGACAGAAGGCGGGCAGTCCCGGCATGGCGCCGAGTCTAGGACAAGCCCCGCTCCGGTACGGATGGTTGGCCGGACCGCTCGCGGGGCGCTTGTCACACCTTCAGGTACTTGCGCAGGGCGATGAAGGCGGCCAAGGAGGGCATCAGGAGGCCGATGAAGAGCACGTACGGGAGCTTGGCCAGCACCGATCCCCAGCCCATGAAGTCGATCAGCTGGATCTTGTCGCGCAGTCCGACACCGTGGTCGATCACGAAGTACTGGCCGGAGACGAGCATGGCGCAGGCGAAGAGCGCGCCGATGAGCCCGGCGAAGGCGGCCTCCATGATGAAGGGCACCTGGATGTAGAAGCTGGAGGCGCCCACGAGCCGCATGATGCCCGTCTCCCGCCTGCGGCTGAACGCCGAGACGCGCACGGTGTTGACGATCAGCAGCAGCGCCACGATCAGCATGATCAGCATGATGCCGAGAGCGGCGTAGTTGAGGTAGTTGAGGATCCGGAAGAGGTCGTCGATCGCCTGGCGCTGGTCGTCGACGGTGTGGATGCCGTCGCGGCCCGCGAAGGCGGAGGTGACCACCTTGTACTTCTCCGGGTTCTTGAGCTTGACCCGGAAGGACTCCTGCATCTGGTCGGGCGTGATGGAGGAGGCCAGCGCGGTGTGGCCGTACTGCTCCTGGTAGTGCTTGTAAGCCTCGTCCGCGGACTCGTAGGCCACGGACTTGACCAGGGACATCTGCCTGAGCTCGGACTCGATCTGCTTCTTCTGCTCGTCGGTCACGGCGCCCTTGCGGCAGGTGGCGACGCCACCGCCGCCGCCTCCCGAGCCGTCCGGCTTGGCGGCGGCCTCGCTGGCCTCCTGGGCGTCCTGCTTGTTGCAGAGGTAGATCGAGACGTTGGCCTTGTCGTACCAGAAGCCCTTCATCCTGCTGACCTGCTCGCTCATGAGCAGGGAGCCGCCGAACAGGGCCAGCGACAGGGCCACGGAGATGATGACCGCGAAGGTCATGGTGAGATTGCGGCGGAGACCTACGCCGATCTCCGACATGACGAACTGGGCGCGCATGACTCTCAAGGGCCTTTCAGTGCTGGTAGCCGTAGACGCCGCGCGACTGGTCGCGTACGAGTCGGCCCTGTTCGAGTTCGATGACGCGCTTGCGCATCTGGTCCACGATCTGCTGGTCGTGCGTGGCCATGATCACGGTGGTGCCGGTCCGGTTGATCCGGTCCAGCAGCTTCATGATGCCGACGGAGGTCTGCGGGTCGAGGTTGCCGGTGGGCTCGTCCGCGATCAGCAGGGCGGGGCGGTTGACGAAGGCGCGGGCGATGGCCACGCGCTGCTGCTCACCGCCGGAGAGCTCGCCGGGCATCCGCTCTTCCTTGCCGCCCAGGCCCACGAGTTCGAGGACCTGTGGGACGGCCTTGCGGATCTCGCCCCTCGGCTTGCCGATGACCTCCTGGGCGAAGGCCACGTTCTCGGCCACCGTCTTGTTGGGCAGCAGGCGGAAGTCCTGGAAGACGGTCCCCAACTGGCGCCGCATCTGCGGAACCTTCCAGTTGGAGAGCTTGGCGAGGTCCTTGCCCAGGACGTGCACCTGGCCGTGGCTCGCCCGCTCCTCGCGCAGGATGAGCCGCAGGAAGGTGGACTTGCCGGAGCCGGAGGAGCCGACGAGGAAGACGAACTCGCCCTTGGCGATGTCGAGGGAGACTTCTCTGAGTGCGGGACGGCTCTGCTTCGGGTAGGACTTGGAGACGCTGTCGAATCGGATCACGGGTGCACCACGGTCGCCGGGAGTAGGTGTGCGTGACCATACGCGAACGGGCGCGGGGTGTGGACCCGGCATCCGTACTTGCCCCTTTTATCCCGGGGTGCGGACCGCTCCGGACCGTGATTGCCCGGACGGGCCGCGCCGAATGTCGGCGAAGCTGGCACAGTGGTAGGGGGAACGGTCTGGTTCCCCACGCCGTTATAGACAGCAGACGACATCGAGGGGACGAGAGGAGGAGCGCATGACATATGACCGGCTCGTGTGCGCGAATTGCGCGGCACCCGTCAGCCAGGGCCGCTGCCCGGTGTGCCGGGCGAACCGGGAGCGCCTCCAGCAGGAGGGCCCCTTCTCCGGCCTGAACCCCGTGGCTCTCATCGTGCTCATGGTGGTCCTCGTGGCAGCTCTGGTGCTGGTGGCCCAGCAGACCGCCTGACCGCGGTGCCCGCGGCCTGCGCGCCGCGTACCGATCACCGCACAGGACGAGGGCCCGGACATCGGTGATGTCCGGGCCCTCGTCCGTGTCTGTCGGGTTACCCGCTACGCGGTCTGCTCCTGCTGCTTGCGCCAGCGGATCCCGGCCTCCAGGAAGCCGTCGATCTCGCCGTCGAGCACCGCCTGCGGGTTGCCGACCTCGAACTCCGTCCGCAGGTCCTTGACCATCTGGTACGGGTGCAGGACGTAGGAGCGCATCTGGTTGCCCCAGGAGCTGCCGCCGTCCTTGAGGGCGTCCATCTTGTCCTTCTCCTCCTGGCGGCGCCGCTCGAGCAGCTTGGCCTGGAGGACGTTCATGGCGCTGGCCTTGTTCTGGATCTGCGAGCGCTCGTTCTGGCACGAGACCACGATGCCGGTCGGGATGTGCGTGATGCGCACCGCCGAGTCGGTGGTGTTGACGCCCTGGCCGCCGGGGCCGGAGGCGCGGTACACGTCGACGCGCAGCTCGGCCTCGTCGATCTCCACGTGGTCGCTGGTCTCGACGACCGGGAGCACCTCGACGCCCGCGAAGGAGGTCTGGCGGCGGCCCTGGTTGTCGAAGGGCGAGATCCGGACGAGGCGGTGGGTGCCCTGCTCGACGGAGAGGGTGCCGTAGGCGTACGGGGCCTTGACGACGAAGGTGGTCGACTTGATGCCGGCCTCTTCCGCGTACGAGGTCTCGTAGATCTCGGTGGAGTAGCCGTGCCGCTCGGCCCAGCGCAGGTACATGCGCTGGAGGCGCTCGGCGAAGTCGGAGGCGTCGACGCCGCCGGCCTCGGCACGGATGTTGACCAGGGCCTCGCGCTCGGCGTACTCGCCGGAGAGCAGGGTCCGGACCTCCATCTCGTCCAGCGCCTTGCGCACGGAGACCAGCTCCGCCTCGGCCTCGGCGAGGGTTTCGGCGTCGTCCATCTCCTGGGCGAGGTCGAACAGCACCGCGAGGTCGTCGATGCGCCCGCGCAGGGCCTCGGTCTTGCGAACCTCGGCCTGGAGGTGCGAAAGCTTGCTCGTGATCTTCTGGGCGGCCTCCGGGTCGTCCCACAGGGACGGCGCAGCGGCCTGCTCCTCGAGCACGGCGATATCTGCCCTCAGCTTGTCGAGGTCCAGGACGGCCTCGATCGACCCCATGGTCGAGGAGAGGGACTTCAGCTCTTCGGAAACATCGACGACTGCCACGGGTCCAGCGTAGCCGGTCCCCGGACAACGCCGTCCGGGCAGGCCGGATCGCCCGTACTGATGACGGCCCGCACGGGCGTACGCTCACGGTATGACCGTTCTCCTCGTCAAGCGCCGCCATGTCGACCACATGCGTGTCACGACGACGAGCTGTCTGCCGCCGGACCGTACCCAAGCCTGATCCACCCCGATCCGACTTGGTCCTGTACGCGGCTCACGCGGTCCCGGCACCACCTCTGTCGGCGACCCACCTCCACCCGCGGCCCCCACCACCTCTGGGGAACAGGACCCCGTGACATCCCGAAACGGAGCCGTCATGCCGTCCGCGCACACTCTCCCCGTCCTGGACCTTTCCCAGGCCGACGACCCGGCCCAGCGGGCCGACTTCCTGAAGCAGCTGCACGCAGCGGCCAGGGACACCGGTTTCCTGCACCTGACCGGGCACGGCGTCACCGCCGCCGAGAGCGCCCGCATCCTGGAGCTGACCAGGGCTTTCTTCGCCCTCCCGGAGGCCGACCGGCTCGCCGTGAGCAACCTGAACTCCCCGCACTTCCGCGGCTACACCCGGATCGGCCACGAGCTGACCGGCGGGGCCTCCGACTGGCGGGACCAGCTGGACGTGGGCGCGGAGCGCCCGGCTCCGGAGGTGGGGCCGGACGACCCGGCCTACCTGTGGCTGGAGGGCCCGAACCAGTGGCCCGCCGCGCTCCCGGAGCTCCGTACGGTGGTCCTGGACTGGCAGTCCCGCCTCGCGGCCGTGGCCCACCGGCTGCTCCGGGAGCTCCTCACCTCGATCGGCGCCCCGGCGGACTTCTTCGACGAGGCCTTCGCGGACCGCCCGCACCTGCACACCAAGCTGATCCGCTACCCCGGATCCGCCCCGTCCGGCGCGGACCAGGGGGTCGGAGCGCACAAGGACTACGGCTTCCTGACCCTGCTCCTGCAGGACTCGGTGGGAGGCCTGCAGGTCGTGCGCGACGGCGGCTACCTCGACGTCCCGCCGCTGCCGGGGGCGTTCGTGGTCAACCTGGGCGAGCTGCTGGAGATCGCGACGGAGGGCTACCTGACGGCGACGGACCACCGGGTGGTGAGCCCGCCGGGGGCGGTGGAGCGGTATTCGGTGCCGTTCTTCTACAACCCGCGGCTGGACGCGGTCGTGGAGACCGTCCCGGGCGACTACCTCGCGTCGGCCCCCGGGGTCGCCCACGACGCGTCGAACCCGCTGCACGCCGAGTACGGGCGCAACGAGCTGAAGGGCTGGGTCCGGGCCCACCCCGCCGTGGCACGACGCTGGCACCCGGAACTCGTCACGGCGTAGCCGTACCCGGCGGGGCGAGAGCGGGCTCGGCAACGCTGCACGGGGCCTGCCGGGCCCTGCCCGTGCCCGCGCCTCAATCGCCGGCGCGGCTCAAAGATCCGGGGCTCCGCCCCGTCCCCCGCTCCTCAAACGCCGGAGGGGCTGGATTTTGGCCCATGCCGTCCGTTCGGCGCGGCTGGATTGCCCGGAGGGCAATTTCAGCCTCGCCGGCGTTCGAGGCGCGGGGTTCGGGGCGGAGCCCCGGTCTTTTCAGCCTCGCCGGCGCTTTGAGGCGCGGGGGCTCGGGGGCGGAGCCCCGGTCTTGAAGCCTCGCCGGCGTTTGAGGCGCAGAGCCCTGTGGGCAGCCCGCAGGGCTACGGCTTGCGGGGCACCGACTGCTTGCTGTCCTGGGGTGGGGGCTCGTCGCCCCCGGAGAAGGCCAGCCAGCCGCCCAGGCCGACGGCCGCGGCCAGCGCCACGGCCGACACGGACAGCACCAGCCGCCGCTTGCGGGCGGCCTCCGCCCGGTGCCGGGCGGAGCCGGGCCGGTGGCCGCCGGCCGGACGCGGGACCCGCGCCGTGCCCAGCGCCCCGCCCGCCAGCTCGTCCGGCCCCGGCACCCGCATCGAGGTGTGGGTGTCCCGGTTGGAGTCCGTCGCGGTGCCGGGGACGAGCGGGACCACGCCCCGGCGGCGGACCGGGTCCGCGGCCGGCTCGTCCGAGGGCTCGGGGTCCGGATCCGCGTCGTCCGGTTCGTCCACGTCCAGCGGCGGCATCCCGGCCAGCAGCGGCAGGAGGTCCCGCAGCCGCACCGAGAGCTCCGACGCCCGCAGCCGCGAGGCCGGGGCCTTCGCCAGGCACTGCACGATCAGCTGCCACAGCTCGTCGGGGATCCCCGGCAGCGGGACGACCGTCTCCGTGACGTGCCGGCGCAGCACCGCGCCCGGGTGGCCCCCGCCGAAGGGGGTGAAGCCGGCCAGGAGCTCGTACAGGACGGTGGCCAGGGCGTATATGTCCACGGCCGCCCGCGGGGGCAGGCCCTCGACGATCTCCGGCGCCAGGTAGTCCGGCGTGCCGATGATCCGGGTGGTGGGGGCCGAGGCCCGGCCCGCGGAGGCCCGCCGCGGGGTGTCGATCAGCTTGGCCACGCCGAAGTCGGTCAGCAGCGCCGGGTGCGAACCGCCCGGGCCGAGCGGCCCCTGCATGTCCAGCAGCACGTTCTCGGGCTTGACGTCGCGGTGGACGACGCCCGCCGCGTGCGCGGCGGCCAGCGCGTCGGCGACGTCCGCGACGATCGCCACGGCCGCCTCGGGGGCGAGCCGCCGCTCCCGGTCGAGCCGTGTGCGCAGGTCCGTACCGCGGACGAGGTCCATGACGAGGGCGAGGTCGTTGCCGTCCACGACGAGGTCACGGACGGAGACCACGTGCGGATGGTCCAGGCCGAGCAGCGCGCTGCGCTCCTGGACGAAGCGTCCGACCAGCTCCTGGTCGGACGCGAGGTCCTCGCGCAGCAGTTTGACGGCGACGGGCCCGTCAGGCCCCTCGCCCAGCCACACCGTGCCCGCGCTGCCGCGCCCCAGGATCTGGTGCGCGGTGTACCGGCTGCCGATCTTCCGTGCCACGACTGCTCCCTCAGCGGCTGGCGTACGCACCAAAGCTACGCGGCCGGGTGGGCGTTGGAGGCCAGCAGGGGCCCGGATTCGCGGCGACCTCGGCTTCTGCGGGTGAAATCACCCCTCAGAAGTCGACAAATCTACGAAGTCGGCGCTACGGGCCTCGCTTCAGGACTTGGTGGAGCCCGAGGAGGCGGAGCCCGCGGAGTCGCCGACCGTGCTCACCCAGTCGACGATGCGGGTGCCCCAGCTCCACAGCTGGTCCCACCAGCCCAGGCCGGTGCCGACCCACTCCTGGAGCGGGGTGAGCTCCCAGACCAGCCAGCCCGCCACGAAGAACAGCAGGATGACGACCAGGCAGCCCTTGAGGCAGCCGAGGCCGGGGATCCGCACCGGGTTGGCGCTGCGGCGGCGCGGCTCGCGGGGCTCCCGGGGAGCCGGGCTCTGCGGGGGCTGCTGCTGCGGCGGAGGCTGGGGCTGGCGGTACTGCGGCTGCTGAGGCGGCTGCTGGTACTGCTGAGGCTGGCGCTGCTGCTGCGGCTGGTAGTGCTGCGGCGGCGGAGGCGGCGCGTACTGCTGCTGGGGCGGCTGCTGCGGCTGGCGGTACTGGGGCTGCTGCGGCTGCTGGTACTGCTGCTGGGGCGGCGGGCCCTGCCGGTACGGCTGCTGCGGCTGCTGTTGCTGCGGCCGGTGCTGCGGCGGCGGGGGCGCCTGCCGCTGCGGGCGGCGCCGCAGGGGGTCCTCGTTCGGGTCCAGGTACTGGACCTGCGTCTGCTCGTTGCGGTCGCGGGCGGCCTGCATCTGCGACTGCCACGGGTGCGGCTGGTCCGGCCGCTGCACGGGGGGCATCACCGAGGTCGGGTCGGCCCCGGGAGCCCCGGTGCTCGGCAGCACCGAGGTGGCGTCGGCCGCGCCGACCGGCGGCATGACGCTGGTCATGGCGTTCGGGTCGTAGGCCCCGGCGGGCGAACCGGCGCCGGAGGGCAGCACCTGGGTGGGGTCGGCGGCGCCCGGGGTCACGGGGACCGGCGCCGGCGAGGGGTCGGGGGCGAGCATCGCGCCCACTCCGAGCGCGGCCTCCACCTCGGCGGCCGAGGAGTGCACGCCGATGCCGGCGGCGACCACGCGCAGGCCGCGGGCCAGGCTCACGGCGCTGGGGCGCTCGTTCGGCTCCTTGCGCAGGCAGCGCTCGACGACCGTCCACAGCGGCTCGGGCACGGTCGAGGGGCGCTGCGGCTCCTCGCTGAGGTGCCGGTGGAGCACTTCGAGCGCCGTGCCGCCGGCGAACGGCGGCCGGCCGGTGAGCAGCTCGTAGAGGAGGATGCCGGCGCCGTAGATGTCGACGGCGGAGGTCTGCGGGCGGCCTTCGGCGGACTCGGGCGCGACGTAGGCCGGGGTGCCGACGAACTCGTGGGTGCGGGTCAGGCCCGGGGAGTCCGCGAGGCGGGCGATGCCGAAGTCGGTGAGCATCGGCTTCATCTGGCCGCCGCGCTCGTCGAGCAGGACGTTGGCGGGCTTCAGGTCGCGGTGGACCACGCCGTCGGCGTGGCTGGCGGCGAGCGCGTCGGCGATCTGGGCGGTCAGCAGGCTCGCGGCGACCGGGGTGAAGGGACCGTTCTCGCGGAGGTACTTGTGCAGGTCCGGACCGTCGATCAGGTCCATGACCAGGGCGAGCAGATCGCCCTCGACGACGAGGTCGCGGGTGCGCACGATGTTGGGGTGGGTCAGGCGCAGCAGGACCGACCGCTCGCGCAGGAAGCGCATGACGATGTCGGGGTCCTGGGCCAGCTCCTCCTTGAGGACCTTGATGGCCACGGTCTCGCCGGGCTGTCCGGCGACGGCCGCCTCCGCGCCGGCGGCCTCCCTCTGGCGGGCACGCCAGACAGTGCCCGTGGCGCCGCGCCCGAGCGGCTCCTCGAGCAGGTATTTGCTGCCGACTGGCCGCACGTCTCGCGCTCCCCTGCTGTCGTCTGTTCGTGGTCGAGTCGTGGTCGAGTTGTCGTCGATCCGCGGATTGGTTTTCCGGCCCACTCTAGGGGGTGTCCCCCGGGAAGACGCCGGTCGTCGGAGGTTGGTTGCCGCACATATGTACGGAGGGTGATGTTCGCGGGGTATGCCCGTGGCGTTTTTCCCTGTCTTTCCCCCGCTCGCCGTCCGTATCCGGTCGAGGTCCGCGCCGGGCTGCGACCGATCAAGATCATTTGTTGGTGGGTGCCGGGCGTGTTGTCCGCGACAGGTGCGAGGATGCACACGTACGGAACGGCACGGGACGGGAGCCCCGCCTTCCGGCAGACCTGACCGGACGACGCGTCCGTGCCGGGTGGGGGGCGATCGGGCAGCCATGTCCCGAACTTCCCCTGCCGGGCGCACACACCGCGCACCGCGCAGAAGGGACCGCTGACGGCGATGCAGATCCGGCTGACCGTCCTTGGGTCGCGCAGCGGCCACCAGACCGCGACCGCCCCCGCGAGCTGTGACGTGCTCGTCACGGCACCGGCCGGCACCGCGCTGGCCGCGGTCGCCTCCGGGCTCGCGGCGACCGTCGGCGGGCCCGACACCGGCGGCACGGTCGTGCTCTACGCCGGTTCCGAGCGCCTCGACCTCCAGCGGCGGGTGCTGGGCGAGCCGCCGCTCGTGGACGGCGCGGTACTGGCCCTGCACGGGCCCGTGCCGGACGTGCTGCCCGAGGACGGCCTCGGCGCACCCCAGCTGCACGTCGTCGCCGGACCCGACGCGGGCGGCGTGCACCTGCTGCACAGCGGCCAGATCCGGGTGGGCCGCTCCGCCGACGCCGACGTCCCGCTGGACGACCCCGACGTGTCCCGGCTGCACTGCGCGGTCACGGTGATCCGCGACGGGCGGGTCGCGGTGGCCGACCTGGACTCGACCAACGGCACCACCCTCGACGGCTCCCCCGTGGGCGCCCAGCCGGTCGCCCTGCCGCCGGGGGCGCTGCTGCGGGTCGGCGAGTCCACGCTGCGGCTCGCGCCCGCGGGCGCGACGCCCGCGCTCGCGGTGACCCCGGACCAGGAGGGCCACCTCTCCGTGCCGCCCCCGGCGGGCGCCGCCGGCTGGTCGGGCGCCTCCGGCGCCCCGGCCGGCGCGGCCGCCACCGCGCCGCCCGCACCGCATCCCGGGGCCCCCGGCGCGGGCCCGACGGGCGCCCCCGGCCCGGCGCCGGACGCCTCCGCCGCGGCCGGACGGGTCACGGGACCGGCCGGCGCGGCCGGGTGGGCCGGTTCCGACGGAACGCAGGACGCCTCGGGCGGAGCCGGACGGGCGGGCTCCGGTCCGGCCGGGGCCGGCGCGCCCCCGGGGCCGCGCCCCGGAACCCCCGCCGGACCGCCGGACGCCCACGGCGCCGCCGGATGGTCGGCTCCCGGCGGCACCTCCGGAGGCGGAGCCTCCGCCGGACGCCGCAAGGGGCTCGGGGCCTGGGCCCGCAAATGGGTGCGCGGCGAGGACCTCGCCGAGGCGGCGCCGCAGGCGGCGCCCACCACCCCCGACCCCGACCCGGACGACCCGGCCGCGCTGCTGCTGGCCGCCATGGGACCCACCGAGCGCCTGTGGTCCCGTACGCCCGGGCGGCCCGGTCACGCCAGGCTGCTGGAGGTGGGGCTCGGCGCCGGGAGCCGGGTGTCGCTGCCGGCCGTCGGCGGCCTCGGCATCGCCGGCCCGCGGGCCCGGCTGACCGGGACCGCCCGCTGGGCCGTCGCACAACTGGCGGGACTGCACGCGCCCGGGCAGCTGGAGATCGTGCTCGTCTCCACCGACCGGACCCGCGGCCTCGCCGAGCGGCGGCGCGACTGGGGCTGGCTCGGCTGGCTGCCCCACGTACGGCCCGCGCACGGCCAGGACTGCCGGCTCCTCCTCGCGTACGACCGCGACCAGGCCGCCGCCCGCACCGGTGAGCTGACCCGGCGCCTGGACGACGGCCCGCTGGGCACGCACTGGGCCGCCGCCGGTCCCGAGCGGGTCCGGCAGGCCGCCGACGCCTACGCGGGCCCGTACACGCTCGTCGTCCTCGACGGCGATCCCGGGGCGGGTCCGCTGCGCGACATCACCGGGCGGCTCGCCTCGCACGGCCCGGCCGCCGGGATCCACGTGCTCGCGCTCGCCGAGGCCCCGGCCGCCACCGCCGCCTCGCCGGTCGCCGACACGTACGAGGCCGCGTGCGCGGGCAACCCCGCCTTCCGGGACTGCGGCGCGGTCGCCCTGCTCAGCGGGGACGTGGCCACGGCCGTACGGACCTTCGCGGTCAGCGGCGGCCGGCCGGCCCCGTCCGGGGGCACCGCCACCGCCGACGCCGTCTCCGCCGCTTGGGCCGAGCGCTTCGCCCGGGCGCTGGCGCCCCTGCGCACCACCGACGGCTGCTCCGCCGCCCCGTACCGGCCGTCCGCCGCCACCCTGCCCGCGACCGCCCGGCTGCTGGACGAGCTGGGGCTGGCCCGGGCCACCCCGGCCTCCCTGATGGCTCGCTGGGCCGCCGCCACCGACCAGGGGCAGGGCACGGGCGGTCTCGCCGAGATCGTGCTGGGCAGCGGCCGGCGCGGCCCCGTCGGCACCGAGCTGGTCCACGACGGCCCGCACCTGATCATCGAGGGGCCGGCCGGGAGCGGGCGCACGGAGCTGCTGCGCTCGGTGGCCGCATCGCTGTCCGCGGCCGCCCGGCCCGACCGGCTCGGGCTGGTCCTCCTCGACGGGGCCGGCGGCGAACGCGGTGACGGGCTGCTGCCCTGCACCGAGCTCCCGCACGTCTCCGCCCACCTGGTCGCCTCCGATCCGGTGCGCATGCGCGAGTTCGCGCAGGCGCTGGGCGCGGAGCTCAAGCGCCGGGCCGAGCTGCTGGAGGGGGTGCCGTTCGCCGAGTGGCACGCCCAGCACGAGGTCTCCGACCGGCTGGTCTCACCCCGCCAGCCCACCCAGGGCGAGCTGCGCGGCGACCTCGACCCGCAGCGCACGGGAACGCTCCGGCTCCGCGCGTCGACGACCCGCACGGGCCCGGCCGGCCCGAGCCCGCTGCCCCGCCTGGTGGTGCTGGTGGACGACCTCGACGCGCTGGTCGCGCCGGGCCTGGGCAGTACGGGCCGGCCTGCCGCCGGCTCGGTGGTGCGGGCACTGGAGGCGGTGGCCCGCGAGGGCGCCCGGCTCGGCGTGCACCTGGTGGCGACCACCGCCCGCCCGGACCGTACGGCCGAGACGGGGCTGGCCCGGCTGACCACCCTGCGCGTGGAGCTCGACGCCCCCGACCAGCCGGGCCCCGGCCGCGGCCTGCTCCGGCACGCGGACGGCCGCACGATCCCGTTCCAGGCCGGCCGGGTCACCGGCCGGATCCCGCGGACGGCGACCCTGAGGCCGACCGTGGTCCCGGTGGAGTGGGAGCGGATGGGTGATCCGCCTGCCCGCCGTCCGGTGCGCGAACTGGGCAACGGGCCGACCGACCTCGCGCTGCTGGCCAGCGCCCTGGACCGGGCCTCTCACCTGGTCTCGGCGATACCCGTGCTGTTCCCGCCGGGTCCCTGAGGACCACCCGTGCCCCCCGCGAGGCGGTATTGCGGGGGCGCGCGGGTCGGCGTAGACCTTGTGGTCCGGGACACACCACGGGCATCGGGGGCAGAACCATGCGCAGGCACGGAACGAGCCGCACGACACTCACCTGGACGGCGCTCGCCGCGGCGGGCGCGCTCGCGCTGAGCGCCTGCGGCGGCGACACGGACGCGAAGACGGACCCGCCGAAGGCCGCGGGACCGACCGGGCCGCAGGTGGAGTTACCGAAGCTCGACGGGGAGAAGCTGGAGGTCTCGGCCGTCTGGACCGGCCCCGAGCAGGCGAACTTCACCAAGGTCCTGAAGGAGTTCGAGAAGCGGACGGGGGCCACCGTGACCTTCGTCCCGGCCCAGGACCCGATCGTCACCTTCCTCGGTACGAAGATCGCGGGCGGCGCCCCGCCGGACGTCGCGCTGCTCCCGCAGGTCGGGGCGCTGGTCTCGGCCGTCCAGAACAAGTGGGCGCAGCCGGTGGGCCCGGAGGCCCAGGCGCAGCTGGACAAGAACTACTCGGCGGGCTGGAAGTCGCTCGGCGCGGTCGGCGGCACCCAGTACGGCGTGTACTACAAGGCCGCCAACAAGTCGTTGATCTGGTACAACGCGAAGGCCTTCGAGGCGGCCGGGGTCAAGCCCCCGAAGACCTGGAAGGAGCTGATCACGGCCGCCGACACGCTGTCCGCCTCCGGTACGCCGGCCGTCTCGGTGGCGGGCGCGGACGGCTGGACCCTCACCGACTGGTTCGAGAACATCTACCTCTCCCAGGCGGGCCCGGAGAAGTACGACCAGCTGGCCAAGCACCAGATCAAGTGGACGGACGACAGCGTCAAGCAGGCGCTGACCACGCTCGGCGAACTGTTCGGGCGCAAGGACTTCCTGGCGGGCGGGCCGAGCGGGGCGCTGGCCACGGAATTCCCGAAGTCGGTGACGCAGACCTTCACCGGCGGCGACCGGCCGGCGGCGGCGATGGTCTTCGAGGGCGACTTCGTGGCGGTGAACATCGCGCAGACGGAGGCGAAGGTGGGCGAGGACGCCCTCGTCTTCCCCTTCCCGGCGGTCGGCGGGAACGCGCCGGTGGTCTCGGGCGGTGACGTGGCGGTCGCGCTGAAGCCGTCGAAGGGCGCGCAGGCGCTGCTGACCTTCCTGGCCTCGCCGGACGCGGCGGAGATCCAGGCCCGCGAGGGCGGTTTCGTCTCCCCGAACAAGGCGGTGGACCCGGCCGCCTATCCGAACGACATCCAGCGGAACATCGCCAAGGCGCTGATCGCGGCGGGCGACGACTTCCGCTTCGACATGTCGGACCAGGCCCCGGCGGCCTTCGGCGGGACCCCGGGCGCGGGCGAGTGGAAGGCGCTCCAGGACTTCCTGGCGAACCCGTCGGACGTGGCGGGGACCCAGGCGAAACTGGAGGCGGACGCGGCCAAGGCCTACGGGAACTGATCCCGTGAAGGCCCCGGTCAAGGCCTCCCGGGGGCTGTCCGCGGAGGCCAGGCGCCGCCGGCTGGTCGCGGCGGCGTTCCTCCTGCCCGCCCTCGTGCTGCTCGGCGCGCTCGTCGTACACCCGATCGGCTACTCGGTCTACCGCAGCTTCTTCGACCGGTCGGGCGGCGTGTTCGTCGGCGGCGACAACTACCGGGAGATCCTGAGCGACGACACCATCCGCACCGCGCTGAAGAACACCGCGCTGTGGGTGGTGCTCGCCCCGACCACGGCCACCGCCCTCGGTCTGATCTTCGCGGTGCTCACCGAACGGGTGCGCTGGGGCACTGCGTTCAAACTGCTGGTGTTCATGCCGATGGCGATCTCGATGCTGGCGGCGGGCATCATCTTCCGGCTCGTCTACGACCACGATCCCGACCGGGGCGTCGCCAACGCGGTCTGGGTCGGGGTCCACGACACCTTCGCTGAGTCCTCGGCCTTCCCCAAGGCCCGCCCGGGCCGGGACTCCCCGCTCACCGACGCCGGCGGGGGCGCCTTCGTGACCCGCGACCCCGTCCGCGCGGGCACCCCGGTGCTGCTGCCGCTGGTCGGCGTGGCCTCGGAGTCCCTGCCCGAGGGCGCGCGGACGGCCAGGGCGGCGGCCGCCGAGCCGGGGAAGGTCACCGGGACGGCCTGGCAGGACTTCACCCGCGGCGGGGGCGGCCGTACGAACGCGGTCGACCCGACCGAGTCGGCCTTCGCCGGGATGCGGATCGAGGCGGTCAAGGACGGCCGGGTGGTCGACACGGCCACGGCCCGCGCCGACGGCACCTTCACCCTGTCCGCGAAGGCCGACGGGGCGCAGCTGCGGCTGCCCGCCGCCAACTTCCGGGAGGCGTACGCCGGGGTGCAGTGGCTCGGCCCGGCCCTGGTCACCCCGGCGGTCATCGGGGCGTACGTATGGATGTGGGCCGGTTTCGCGATGGTGCTGATCGGGGCCGGGCTGGCCGCCGTACCGCGCGAGCTGCTGGAGGCGGCGCGGGTGGACGGGGCGAACGAGTGGCAGGTGTTCCGCCGGATCACCGTCCCGCTGCTGGCGCCGGTCCTGGCGGTCGTGCTCGTCACCCTCGTCATCAACGTCATGAAGATCTTCGACCTGGTCTTCGTGATCGCGCCGGGCGCGGTCCAGGACGACGCGAACGTGCTCGCGCTGCAGTTGTACCGGACCTCTTTCGGCACCGACGCCGATCCGGGCCTGGGCAGTGCCATCGCCGTGCTGCTGCTGGTGCTGGTGATCCCGGTGATGCTCGTGAACATACGCAGGCTCCGCAAGGAGGGATCCCGATGAGTTCGTCCAAGCCCGAACGGACCGGGAGCACCGCGGGGGCCGGGCGAGCCGCGGGCCGGCTGGCCGCGCGGGCCGCGGGCGGGGCGCTGCGGGTGTTCCTGGTACTGGCCGCGCTCTTCTGGCTGCTGCCCACGCTCGGGCTGCTCATCTCCTCCTTCGTCTCCCCCACCGACCTCAACAAGGGCGGCTGGTGGCAGGTGCTGACGGCGCCCTCGCGGCTGACCGCCGGCAACTACGAGCGGCTCCTGGCGAACGACACCATCACCGGGTCCCTCCTGAACACGGTCGCGATCGCCGTGCCCGCCACCCTGCTCGTCCTGGTCCTGGGCGCGTTCGCCGGATACGCCTTCGCCTGGCTGGAGTTCCCCGGCCGGGACTGGCTCTTCCTGGTCGTCGTCGGGCTGCTCGTGGTCCCCGTACAGGTGGCGCTGATCCCGGTCTCCGAACTCTTCGGCTCCATCGGGCTGTTCGAGACCACGGCGGGAGTGGTCCTCTTCCACACCGCCTTCGGACTGCCCTTCGCCGTGTTCCTGCTGCGGAACTTCTTCGCGGAGATCCCGCGCGAGCTGCTGGAGGCGGCCCGCCTCGACGGGGCGGGTGAACTGCGGCTGTTCACACGGGTGGTGCTGCCGCTCGGCGGGCCGGCGATCGCCTCGCTCGGCATCTTCCAGTTCCTGTGGGTGTGGAACGACATGCTCGTGGCGCTGGTCTTCGCGGACTCGGCGAACCCGCCGGTGACGGTCGCGCTGCAGCAGCAGGTGCGGCAGTTCGGGAACAACATCGACGTGCTGGCGCCGGGCGCGTTCCTGTCGATGGTGGTCCCGCTCGTCGTCTTCTTCGCGTTCCAGCGGCAGTTCGTCACGGGGGTGATGGCCGGCGCGATCAAGTGATTGACGTGCGGCGTTGACGCTCCGTAACCCGATTGCCACACCCTGCGTAACCCGATCGCCACGCCGGGGGTTCCTGGGGGCACCTGCCAGCGGTAGCTGGGGGAACCATGCCCGCGCCGACCCCTGGATGTGCCGTGCCCCGGTTCAGCGTCATCGTGCCCGCGTACAAGGTCCAGGCCTACCTCCAGGAGGGTCTGGACTCGGTCCTGACGCAGTCGTACCCGGATCTGGAGCTGATCGCGGTCGACGACGCCTCGCCCGACGCCTGCGGTTCGATCATCGACGAGTACGCGGCCCGTGACCCCCGGGTCACCGCCGTGCACCTGGCGCACAACCTGGGTCTGGGCCCGGCCCGCAACGCGGGCCTGGCCCGGGCCACCGGCGACTACCTGATCTTCCTCGACGGCGACGACACCCTCGCCCCCGGCGCCCTGCAGGCCATCACCGACCGGCTGAAGGCCACCGGCTCCCCCGACGTCCTGGTCTACGACTACGCGCGCGCCTTCTGGTCGGGCGAGCTGGTGCGCAACCGCCTCGCGCACCGGCTGTCCGAGGAGGGCCCGGCCAGCTTCCGGCTCGCCGACCGCCCGGCACTCCTGGCCATGCTGATGGTCGTGTGGAACAAGGCGTACCGCCGCGAGTACGTGGAGCGCGAGGGCCTCGAATTCCCGCCCGGCTTCTACGAGGACACCCCCTGGACCTACCCGGCACTGCTGGCCGCGGAGTCCGTCGCCGTCCTCGACCGGGTCTGCGTCCACTACCGCCAGCGGCGCACCGGCTCGATCCTGACCACCACCAGCCGCCGCCACCTCGACATCTTCGACCAGTACGACCGGGTCTTCGGCTACCTCGCCGGCCGCCCCGAGCTGGAGCGCTGGCGCCCCGCCGTGCACCGCCGGATGGCCGAGCACTTCTGCGCCCTGTACGCCGACCCGCGCCGCCTGCCGCGCGCCGGCCGGGCCGAGTTCTTCAGCCGGGCCTCCGCCCTGCTGCGCCGCTACCGGGCCCCGGGCGGCAGGTCCGCGCTGCCGCTGTCCCTGTCGCGGACCGACCGGGTCCGGCACACCTTGATGCGGCTGGGCACCCGGCGCACCTACCGGCTGCTGTCGGCGCTGCGCTCGGCCGGGCTGGCACTGGGCCGCGCGGCCTCGGCCCTGTGGCGGGGCCTGCGCGAAACGGCCCTGCGCCTGCACTACCGGGCCCAGCGGCTCCTCCCCCTGCGCCCGGAGCTGGCGGTCTTCTCCGCGTACTGGCACGGCGGCTACGCCTGCAACCCGGCGGCGATCGAGGCCAAACTGCGCGAACTGGCGCCGCGGATGCGGACGGCGTGGATCTGCGACCCGGCGCACGCCTCGACCCTGCCCCGGGAGACTACGGCGCTGCGCCCGGGCTCGGCGGCGTACTGGACCGCCCTGGCGCGGGCCACCTACCTGGTCACGAACGTCAACTTCGACCGCGCCCTGGTCAAGCGCCCCGGCCAGATCCTGGTCCAGACCCAGCACGGCACCCCGCTCAAGCGCGTCGGCCTCGACCTCCAGGACCGCCCGGCGGCCACCCCGACGACGGACTTCGCGGGCCTGCTGCGCGGCGCCGACCAGTGGGACTACCTGCTCTCCGCGAACCGGCACTCCACCCTGGTCTGGGAGAAGGCGGTCCCGTCCTCCTACACGACCCTCGAATACGGCTACCCGCGCAACGACGTCTTCCACCGGGCGAGCCGCGCCGACGTACTGGAACTGCGCGAACGCCTCGGCATCCCGGCGGGCTCCACGGCGATCCTGTACGCGCCCACCCACCGCGACTACCGGCGCAGCCGGCCGGAACACCTGGACTTCGAGCGGATCCTGCGCGACCTGGGCCCGCGCTTCACGATCCTGGCCCGCACCCACCTCACGTACGCGGACACCGACCGCGCCTGGGAGCCGCACCCGCGGCTGCTGGACGTCTCCTCCCACCCCTCGGTGGAGGAACTCTGCCTCGCCTCGGACGCTCTCGTCACGGACTACTCGTCCCTGATGTTCGACTACGCGGCGCTGGACCGGCCGATCGTGATCCACGCAGACGACTGGGAGGCGTACGAGGCGGCCCGGGGCACCTACTTCGACCTGCGGTCGTGCCCGCCGGGCGCGATCGCCCGGACCCAGGACGAGCTGGTGGACATCTTCACGACGGGCCACTGGCAGGGCTCGCGCTCCGCGCAACTGCGGGCGGCGTTCCGCGCGCGGTTCTGCTCGTACGACGACGGCCACGCGGCGGAACGGGTGGTCCGCCGGGTCTTCCTGGGCCAGACGGCCCCGATCCCGGCGATCACCCCCCTGGCAGACCGCCACCCCACCCCTCCGGCCCCGGCCGCCGCCCCGGCCCAGGAACCCACCCTGGCCCACCACCTCTGGCCGTAGCCCACCCGCGGGGGCTCCGCCCCCCGAACCCCCGCTCCTCAAACGCCGGAGGGGCTGAATTTCCCAGCCCCTCCGGGCACACATCCAGCCCCGCCGGGCCACATCCAGCCTCGCCGGCGTTTGAGGCGCGGGGTCTGGGGCGGAGCCCCAGGAGGCGGACCGCAGGGGTCAGGCGGCTCGCAGCCCGGCCACCACCGACCGCGCGAGCTCGTCCAGATACGCGCCGGGCACGGAGTCCCGTACGACCACCTGCCGCCAGTACAGCGGCCCGATCGCCAGATCGAGCGCCCGATCCGGGTCAACCCCCTCCGCCAGCTCGCCCCGCGCAACCGCCTCGCCCACGATCCCCGCGGCGAGCCGCCGCTGCCCCTCCAGCAACGCCCCCCGCACCGCGTCCGCGATCTCCGGGTTCCGCGCCGCCTCCACCAGCAGGTCGGGGATCACCGCCGACGCCACCGGGTGCCTCAGCACGTGGGACATGACCTCCAGCAGTGCCCGTACGTCCCCGTACAGCGACCCCGTCGCCGGCACCGGCAGGCCGTCCGCCGCGAAGGCCCCGACCAGGTCCAGCACCAGGTGCAGCTTCGACTTCCACCGCCGGTACACCGCGGTCTTGCCGACGCCCGCCCGCCGCGCGATGCCCTCGATGGACATCCGCGAGAACCCGACCGCGGCCAGTTCCTCCAGTACCGCGCCGCGGATCGCCTCGGTCACGTCCTCACGCAGGACGGCGGCCCCGGCGGGGGCCCGACGGGCGGGAGCAGCGGGCTCAGAGGCGGAGGAAGCGGAGGAAGCGGCGGCAGGGTCCTTGGTCATGCACAGAGCATAGCCGCGCCCCGTCACGACGATACGGTTGCGTTCCGACGCTCCACGCCCTAACCTCGCCGTAGCGACGATACGGACCCGTCCCATCGCCACCCGACGCACCGACCCCGTCGAAAGCGAACCCTGTGACCACCGCGACCGCATCCAAGACCGGTCCCGCGACCTCCGCGGAACTCTCCGACCTGGCCGCCGCCCACGGCCTCACCCTCAGCGGCGCCCGCCCCTCGCTCCCCCGCTACGTCGCGGAGCTCTGGGACCGCCGCCACTTCGTGGCCGCGTATGCCACGGCCCGCATGCAGGCCACGTACAGCACGGCCAAGCTCGGCCAGGTCTGGCACCTGGTGACCCCGCTGCTCAACGCGGCCGTCTACTACTTCGTCTTCGGCCTCGCGATGAAGGCCAGCAACGGGGTGCCGGACTACCTCCCCTTCCTGATCACCGGCGTCTTCGTCTGGGACTTCATCGGCAGCTCCGTCAACGCCGGCACCAGAGCCGTCCACAGCAACCTCGGCCTGGTCCGCGCCCTGCACTTCCCCCGCGCGAGCCTGCCCATCTCCACCGTCGTACAGCTCTTCCAGCAGCTGCTCGTCACCATGGGCGCCCTCGTCGTCCTGCTGCTCGCCTTCGGCCAGACGCCCGGACCTGCCTGGCTCCTGGCCGTCCCGACGCTCCTGCTGATGGCCGTCTTCGCCGCCGGCTGCGCCATGGTCATGGCGCGCATCGGCAGCAAGAGCCCGGACGTCAGCCAGCTGATGCCGTTCGTCCTGCGCACCTGGATGTACTCCTCGGGCGTCATGTGGTCCATCGAGCAGATCCACAAGACGGGCGATCTGCCGCACTGGGTGCTGACGATGCTCAGGCTCAACCCCGCGGCCGTCTACATCGACCTGATGCGCTTCGCACTGATCGACAGCTTCGAAGCACATGCGCTCCCGCACCACGTGTGGCCGATCGCCATCGGCTGGGCCCTGCTCGCCGGCGTCGGCGGCTTCGTCTACTTCTGGAAGGCAGAGGAGGAATACGGCCGTGGCTGACACCGGTGTCCGGACCCCCACCGTGATCGCGGACGGGGTCCACGTCATCTACAAGGTCCACGGCAGCGGAGGCCGCAAGGGCGGCGCCACCGCGGCCCTCAGCCGGATCTTCTCCCGCAAGCCGGCACCCGGCGTACGCGAGGTGCACGCCGTCAAGGGCGTCACCTTCACCGCCTACAAGGGCGAGGCCATCGGCCTCATCGGCTCCAACGGCTCGGGCAAGTCCACCCTGCTCGCCGCCATCGCCGGCCTCCAGCCGGTGGCCCGCGGCCGGATCTTCTCGCACGGCCAGCCGTCCCTGCTGGGCGTGAACGCCGCCCTGATGAACGACCTGACGGGCGAGCGCAACGTCGTGCTCGGCGGCCTCGCGATGGGCATGTCCAAGCAGCAGATCCACGAGCGCTACCAGGGCATCGTCGACTTCTCCGGCATCAACGAGAAGGGCGACTTCATCTCCCTGCCCATGCGGACGTACTCCTCCGGCATGGGCGCCCGCCTGCGGTTCTCCATCGCCGCCGCCAAGGACCACGACGTCCTCATGATCGACGAGGCCCTGGCCACCGGCGACGCCGCCTTCCAACGGCGCAGCCAGGCCCGCATCGAGCAGCTCCGCGAACAGGCCGGCACGGTCTTCCTCGTCAGCCACGGCATCAACACGGTCCGCGAGACCTGCGACCGTGCGATCTGGCTGGAGGCGGGCGTCATGCGCATGGACGGCCCGTCCGCCGAAGTCTGCGACGCGTACGAGGCCTTCACCCGCCGCTGAATACAGCCCCGCCGGCGCAACTCCAGCCCCGTCGGCCTTTGAGGCGCGGGGCTCTGGGGGCAGCGCCCCCGGCAACGGCGCCGCACCCTGAACCGCCAACGGGCCGGGCCCGGGACCAAGAGGTCCCGGGCCCGGCCCGTTCGGCAAACCGCCCGATCAGCTGTGCGCGCGCAGCAGCGACCGCATCGTCCGCATCGCCACCGACAGATTCGCCAGGTCGAAGTCGTCCGACCCGCGGATCTCGTCCAGGGTCGTCCGCGCCCGCCCGATGATCGCCGCGTTCTTCTCCTCCCACGCCTTGAAGCGCTCCTCGGGAGTCGAACTGCCGTTGCCCACCGACAGCACGTCGGCGGTCAGCGCCGCATGCGCCGCGAACAGGTCCTCGCGGATCGACGCACGGGCCATGGACTGCCAGCGGTCGGCCCGCGGCAGCTCGATGATCCGGTCCATCAGCTGGGTGATGTCCAGGCGGTCGGCGAGGTCGTAGTAGACCTCGGCGACGTCCAGGCAGCCGACACCCGTGCGGTCGGCGATCGCAACGATGTCGAGCGTCGGGAAGGCGGAGGAGAACCCGGCCACCTTGGCGGCCAGTTCCTCCGGGACGCCCTCGCCCGTCAGCTCGT
Source organism: Streptomyces sp. NBC_00207 (assembly GCF_045160965.1). Taxonomy (NCBI): domain Bacteria; kingdom Bacillati; phylum Actinomycetota; class Actinomycetes; order Kitasatosporales; family Streptomycetaceae; genus Streptomyces; species Streptomyces sp. NBC_00207. The sequence goes on from NZ_CP130715.1 coordinate 3,947,117, forward strand.
CGAGGATCGACTGGTACCACTCGAGGTCCGCGCCGCGCACCAGCTTCGGCAGCTCCGCCCAGACCTGGCCGACCCGCTCCGCGAAGAAGGCGATGGTCTCGGAGATCTGCAGCGGCTGCGGCCGGTTGTTCAGCAGCCAGCGCGTACCGCGCTCGACCAGGCGCCGCGAGTGCAGCCGCACCCGGGTCTGGACGTCGGCGGCGACCTTGTTGTCGAGGGCCTCCACCTCGTCCCACACCTCGGCCAGGCCGAAGATCTCGCGGGCCGCGAGCTGCGCCCGGACGATCTCCTCCGTGGAGGCCCCGGTCTCCTCGCGCAGGCGGTGCAGGAAGGTCGAACCGCCGGTGTTGACGGTGTCGTTGACCAGGATGGTGGTGATGATCTCGCGGCGCAGCGCGTGCGCGTCGATCTGCTCGGTGAACTTCTCGCCCAGGGCGGCCGGGAAGTACGCGAAGAGCAGGCGGCGCAGGTACGGGTCGTCCGGCAGCCCGGTGGCGATGAGCTCGTCCGCCACCGTGATCTTGGTGTAGGCGAAGAGCACGGCCAGTTCCGGCTGGGTCAGGCCCTTGCCGCCACTCAGCAGTTCGCGGATCTGCCGGTCGGTGGGCAGGAACTCCAGCCCTCGGTCCAGCAGTCCGGCGTTCTCCAGGCGGCGCATGTAGCGCTGCTGGGCGTGGAGCAGGCTCGGGGCCTGGGCCGCGCCGTTGGCGAGCGCCGTGTTCTGCGCGTAGTTGTTGCGCAGGACGAGGTGACCCACCTCGTCGGTCATCTGGGCGAGCAGCTTGTTGCGCTGCTTGACGGTCATGTCGCCGTCCGCGACGACCGCGTTGAGCAGGATCTTGATGTTCACCTCGTGGTCGGAGGTGTCCACGCCCGCGCTGTTGTCGATGGCGTCGGTGTTGACCTTGCCGCCCTCGCCGCCGGCGCCGGTCCGGGCGAACTCGATGCGGCCGAGCTGGGTCAGACCCAGGTTGCCGCCCTCGCCGATGACCTTGGCGCGCACGTGGGAGCCGTTGACGCGGATCGAGTCGTTGGCCTTGTCGCCGACGTCGGCGTGCGTCTCGGCCGTCGCCTTGACGTACGTACCGATGCCGCCGTTCCACAGCAGGTCCACGGGGGCCTGGAGGATGGCCTGCATCAGGTCGGCGGGGGTCATCTTGGTGACGCCGGCCTCGATGCCGAGGGCCTCGCGGACGTGCGCGTTGACCGGGATGGACTTCGCGCTGCGCGGGTGGATGCCGCCGCCCGTGGAGAGCAGCGAGCTGTCGTAGTCGGCCCACGAGGAGCGCGGCAGCTCGAACAGGCGCCGGCGCTCGGCGTACGAGGTGGCCGCGTCCGGGGTCGGGTCGATGAAGATGTGCCGGTGGTCGAAGGCAGCGACCAGGCGGATGTGCTCGGAGAGCAGCATGCCGTTGCCGAAGACGTCACCGGACATGTCGCCGACGCCGACGACGGTGAAGTCCTGGGTCTGGGTGTCGTGGCCGAGCTCGCGGAAGTGCCGCTTGACGGACTCCCACGCGCCGCGGGCGGTGATGCCCATGCCCTTGTGGTCGTAGCCGGCCGAGCCGCCCGAGGCGAAGGCGTCGCCGAGCCAGAAGCCGTAGGACTCCGCCACGCCGTTGGCGATGTCGGAGAAGGTCGCGGTGCCCTTGTCGGCGGCGACGACGAGGTAGGTGTCGTCCTCGTCGTGGCGGACCACGCTCTTCGGGGGCACGACCTCGCCGGCGACCATGTTGTCGGTGATGTCGAGCAGCGCCGAGATGAAGATCTTGTACGAGGCGATGCCCTCGGCGAGCCAGGCGTCGCGGTCCACCGACGGGTCGGGGAGGTTCTTGGCGACGAAGCCGCCCTTGGCGCCGACCGGCACGATGACGGTGTTCTTGACCATCTGCGCCTTGACCAGGCCGAGGATCTCCGTACGGAAGTCCTCGCGGCGGTCGGACCAGCGCAGGCCGCCTCGGGCGACCTTGCCGAAGCGCAGGTGGACGCCCTCGACGCGCGGGGAGTACACCCAGATCTCGAAGGCCGGGCGGGGCGCGGGGAGATCGGGGATGGCCTGCGGGTCGAACTTCATCGACACGTAGGAGTGCTGCTCGCCCTCGCCGGTGGTCTGGAAGAAGTTGGTCCGCAGGGTCGCCTTGATGAGGGTGAGGAAGGCCCGCAGGATGCGGTCCTCGTCGAGCGAGGCGACCTGGTCCAGGGCCCCGTCCAGCTCCTCCAGCATGGCGTCGACGAGCTCGCTGCCGGCGGCCTGGCGGACGGGCGACATCCGGGCCTCGAAGAGCGAGACCAGCAGCCGGGTGGTGTGGACGTTGTTGCGGAGGGTGTCCTCCATGTAGTCCTGGCTGAAGGTGGAGCCGGCCTGGCGCAGGTACTTGGCGTACGCGCGCAGGACGACGGCCTGCCGCCAGGTGAGGCCGGCGCTCAGCACGAGGGTGTTGAAGTTGTCGTTCTCCGCGTCGCCCTGCCAGACCGCGGCGAAGGCGTCCTGGAAGCGCTCGCGGGCGTCGTCGCCGAGGTAGTTGGCCGCGGTGGCGTCGCCGTTCCCGGTGGGCAGCGGCATCCGCAGGCCGAAGTCGTAGATCCACGCACTGACCCGGTCGGAGCGGCGGAGCTCGTACGGGCGCTCGTCGGTGACCTCGACGCCGAGGCGCTGCAGCACCGGCAGGACCGCGGAGAGCGAGACCTGCTCGCCGGTGCGGAAGATCTTGAACCGGCGTTCGCCGGGGGCGGCGCCCACCGGCTCGTACAGCGAGAGCGCGAACTTCCGGTCGCTGGCGGCGAGCCGTTCCAGGTGGATCAGGTCGGCGACGGCGGCGCGCGGCGAGTGGTCGGCCTTGTAGCCCTCGGCGAAGGAGGTGCCGTAGCGGCGCAGCAGTTCCGCGGCGCGCTCCTCGCCGCACTCGGCGATCAGCGCTTCCTGGAAGCCGTCGGCCCAGGAGCGGGCGGCCTCGACGAGGCGGCTCTCGATGCGCTCGACGTCGGAGTCGGTCAGCGCGGGCAGCTCGGTGCCCTGCGGGACGCGGATGACGAAGTGGATGCGGGAGAGGATCGACTCGGTGTTCCAGGCGGTGAAGTCGACGCTGATGCCGCCGAGCTCCTCCCTCAGGATGTCCATCAGGCGTAGCCGGACGCCGGTGGTGAACCGGTCGCGGGGCAGGTAGACGAGGGCCGAGTAGTAGCGGCCGTACTCGTCCTGGCGCAGGTACAGCCGCAGCCGGCGGCGCTCCTGCAGGTACAGGACGGAGGTGACGATGGACTGGAGCTGGTCGACCGGGGTCTGGAACAGCTCGTCGCGCGGGTAGGTCTCCAGGATCTGCGTCAGGTCGCGGCCGTCGTGGCTGGACGGCGAGAAGCCGGCCCGGTCCAGGACCTCGGCGACCTTGCGGCGGACGACCGGGACGCGGCGCACGGACTCGGTGTACGCGGCGGAGGAGAACAGGCCGAGGAAGCGGCGCTCGCCGACGACGTTGCCGTCGGCGTCGAACTTCTTGACGCCCACGTAGTCCAGGTAGGAGGGGCGGTGCACCGTGGAGCGGCTGTTGGCCTTGGTCAGCACCAGCAGGCGGTGCTCGCGGGCCTTGGCGCGGGCGTCGGCCGGCAGCCGGTTGAAGGACGGCGAGACCGGGTGGCCGTCGTCCTTGCCGCTGTGGTGCGGGTCGGAGCGCAGGATGCCGAGGCCGGTGCCGGGCACGGCGGACAGGGCGTCGCCGTCGACAAGGTTGTACTCGCGGTAGCCGAGGAAGGTGAAGTGGTCGTCCGCGAGCCAGCGCAGCAGCTCACGGGCCTCTTCGAGCTCGTACTCGCGCAGGTCCGGGGCGGTGGGCTCCTCGGGCAGGCCTTCGGCGATGCGCAGCGCGGCGTCGCGCATCTTCTCCCAGTCCTCGACGGACTCGCGTACGTCGGACAGGACGCGCAGCAGGTCGACGTTGATCTGCTTGAGGTCGGCGCGGTCGGTCTCACGGTCGATCTCGACGTGGATCCAGGACTCGACGAGGGAGTCGTGGGGGCGCGAGGTGCGGGGGCCGTGCGCGTCGCAGTCCGGGCCGAGGATCTCGATCAGCTTGCCGGTGACGTCGCGGCGGACGACGACCTGCGGGTGGATCACGACGTGGATGCCGCGGCCCTGGCGGGACAGCTCGTTCGTCACGGAGTCCACGAGGAAGGGCATGTCGTCGGTGACCACCTCGACGACGGAGTGGCTGGAGGTCCAGCCGTTCTCCTCGACCGTGGGGGTGTGCACGCGCACGTTCGCGGTGCCCTGCGGCCGGTTCTCGGCGAGCCGGTAGTGGGAGAGCGCGGCTCCGAACACGTCGACCGGGTCCCGGTCCGTGAGGTCCTCGGGTGCCGTGTGCAGGTAGTAGCGCTGGAGGTAGGAGAGCACCGCGTCCTGGTCTGGACGCTCTCCCTGCTCGGACCCAGTCGGAAGTAGCCCCCCGGCCGGGCTGTGCTCAGCTACCCGGGCCGCCCGTGCAAGCAGCTCGGCCTTTGCTTCGTCCAGCTTGGTCTGCATGTCCTCTGGCTCCTGTCGCGCGCCATTGCGTGACGTAGGTGAAGGAATGAATGACATAGCTCCGCGAGGCGGGGTGTCCGTCCGGGATCGACGCTATGCCGTCGAGAGAGCCGACCGGGAGGGAATGAGCCAAGATCGGCTGGAGGTCCCGGTGGCGGGGATCAGCGAAGGCCCGGGCACGGTCGTGCGCCGGGCGCAGGCCGGAGGCTCCAGTGCCCCCGATGACTATCGCGCTGATCACGGGTACAAGGCTATCCCGACCTACCCCCAGGTCGTCATTCGCTGCATCTGTATAAATCTTGGGGTGAAACTTTGACAGTCTGGCCAGCGACGTGACCCCACTGTCCGTGCAGCGGGGTGTCCAGTCACTATTCGGCCAGCTCGCGAGCTGTCCTTACGGCGTCGGCCAGGGTGTCCACGACCGGCACCCCGGCTGATTCCAGACTGCTGCGGCTGTGCGAACCGCCCGTGTAGAGCACCGCCAGGGCACCGACGTGGGCGGCGGCCAGGGCATCGTCCACGGCGTCTCCGATGAGGACCGTACGGCCTGCCGTCACGCCCGTCCCGTCCAGGGCGGCCAAGTGGCGTACGAGGTGTCCCGCCTTGGAGGTGTGGGAGGGGCCGATCCGCCCGTCGACGCGCAGGAAGTGGTGGTCGATGCCGTGGGTCCGGACCAGCGGTACGAGCTTCTCGTGGGGCGCGAGGGACAGCAGGGACTGGGTGAGCCCGTCCCGCTGCCACTCCTGGAGCAGCTCCCGGGCGCCCTCGGCGAGCCCGGCGTCCTCGGCGGCCGCCCAGTAGTGCCGGTGGAAGGCCTCGTCCATGACCACCCACTCCTCGTCGGTGGGCAGCCGTCCCATGAGGCGCTCGTAGAACTTCGGCACCGGTACGACGTACAGGTCGCGGTAGGTCTCCAGGGTGATCGGCGCGAAGCCGAGCTCGGCGAAGGAGGCGTTGGTCGCGGCTATGACGGCGTCGATGTCGTGGAGCAGGGTGCCGTTCCAGTCCCAGACGATGTGCTTTTCGGTCACTTGAGCAACCCCGGAATCTCCTGCACGCCGAACCACAGCAGCTCGTGGTCCTCGGCTCCGTCGACGATGAACTGTGCGTCCGCGTCCCCGCCGTCGGCGGCGGCGAGGGCCTGCGCGGCGGCGGCCACGTCCTCGTCGGCGTCATCGGCGTCCACGTGCACGGCGGCGGCCACGGTGAGGCGTACGGCGGCGGCCAGGCTCACCTGGCCGAGAGTGGCCTCGTCGACCCCCGGGGTGGCGGTGGCGGCCTTGTCGTCGACGTCGAGGGCGACGACGACGCGGCGGCGCGGCGCGGCCGCGTCCGCGGCGAGAAGCCGCAGGGAGGCGGCCGCGGCCCGGTTCAGGGCCGCGTACTCCAGCTCCTCGATGTCGTCCGACACGTACCACTCGCGGAGCCCGGGGGTGACGGCGTACGCCCGCAGCGGGGCGGGGCCCAGCTCACCCGCCTTGTGCACCTCGGCGAGCCCGGGGAGGGTCAGGGGGACGTACACACGCATGGCCGGCTGCTTTCAGTAGTCGGAAAACTCCCCCAGGATACGACTCGGAGGGTCCGGCAGGGTGACGGAGTCCGTACCCCTTCGAGGTGCCGGACCAGGACCCGCGGCCGTCCACCCCGCTCCCCGGACGCGCACGCTCCGGGCCCGTGGAGGGGGCGGAGCGCACTCGGATAGGTGAACCGGGCCGGCGTCCCGGCCGGCCGTCCCGCGTGGTTGCGGAGCGTGTTCGGCGACCGTAGAAGATCCCCATCAAGTTACCGCCCGGTACCCATCCGGGCCCGGCCTGTTCGGGGGCAGATCGCGATGGACACGACGACGCGCGGCACGATCGGCAACGACGGGAGCCGCCGCCGGCCGGGTGGCCAGACCCGGACCCGTCCCGCCGGACGGCGCGACCCGCGGCGCCCGGCAGGCCCCCCGCGCACCCTGCGGAGCGGCCCGCACCACTGGTTCGCCGAACACCTCCTCGCGGTGGTCAGCGGCCGCCGCCCGGTCCACTCGCTCCTCGGCCACACCGTCGGCCCCGCCTACCAGCAGCTGGTCACCCTGGCCCCCGCGGACCCCCTCCGCGACCGCCTCCGCCCGGTCATCCGCCAGTGCGGCCGCTTCACCCCCGGCCCCGGCGTCATCGAAGCCTTCGCCCGCATCGCCACGGGCGACCGCCTCACCGCCATGGCCTTCCGCCTCGAACAAGGCCCGGACCTCCGCTGGCGCTGCGCAGCGGTGGAACTCCAGGGCCCCCTCCCCTGAACCGCCCCAGCCCTGACAGACCCTCTCCACCCCAGCCAGGCCCCCTCCCGGCCCCGCCGGCCCCCTCCAGCCCCGCCCGCCCCATCCAGCCCCGCCGGCGTTTGAGGCGATCTTTCAGCCCCGCCGGCGTTTGAGGCGCGGGGTCCGGGGCGGAGCCCCGGCAACGGCGCCGCACGCGCCCCCACAATGCGGCCGGGGCCGGACACCCCTGGTGTCCGGCCCCGGCCGACGGTTCGACCCCGCAGGGGTCACTTCTTGCGGCGACGCCCGCCGGCGGCCTTCGCCGCCTTGCGCCGCTCCGCCCGCGTCATCCCGTCGCCGCCCGCGCCCTCGGACTCGAAGTCGCCCTCGACGACACCGCCCTCGCCGTCCACCGTCGGCGCCGAGAAGTGCAGCCGGTCCGGCCGCTGCGGAGCGTCCAGCCCCTTCGCCCGGATCTCCGGACGGCCGGTCCCGGCCGCCGCCGGCTCCTTCGTCAGCGACGGCGCCGCGTCCTGCACCGGAAGCTCCTCGACCTGCTGCTCGACCTGGACCTCCAGGTTGAACAGGTAGCCGACGGACTCCTCCTTGATGCCTTCCTGCATGGCGTTGAACATGTCGAAGCCCTCGCGCTGGTACTCGACCAGCGGGTCCTTCTGGGCCATCGCGCGCAGGCCGATGCCCTCCTGCAGGTAGTCCATCTCGTACAGGTGCTCACGCCACTTGCGGTCGAGCACCGACAGCACCACGCGCCGCTCCAGCTCGCGCATGATCTCGGAGCCGAGCGTCTTCTCGCGCGTCTCGTACTGCTCGTGGATGTCGTCCTTGACGGACTCCGCGATGAACTCGGCGGTGATGCCCGCGCGGTCGCCGGCGGCCTCCTCCAGCTCCTCGATGGTGACCTTCACCGGGTAGAGCTGCCGGAAGGCGTTCCACAGCCGCTCCAGGTCCCACTCCTCGGCGAAGCCCTCGACCGTCTCGGCCGCGATGTACGCGTCGATGGTGTCGTCCATCATGAAGCGCACCTGCTCCTGCAGGTCCTCGCCCTCCAGGACGCGGCGGCGCTCGCCGTAGATGACCTCGCGCTGGCTGTTGAGGACCTCGTCGTACTTCAGGACGTTCTTGCGCGTCTCGAAGTTCTGGGTCTCCACCTGCGACTGGGCCGACGCGATCGCGCGCGTCACCATCTTGTTCTCGATCGGCACGTCGTCCGGCACGTTCGCCATCGCCATGACGCGCTCGACCATCTGCGCCTTGAACAGGCGCATCAGGTCGTCGCCCAGCGACAGGTAGAAGCGGGACTCGCCCGGGTCGCCCTGTCGGCCGGAGCGGCCGCGGAGCTGGTTGTCGATGCGGCGCGACTCGTGGCGCTCGGTGCCCAGCACGTACAGGCCGCCGAGCTCCTTGACCTCTTCGAACTCGGCCTTCACGGCCGCCTCGGCCCTGGTGAGCGCCTCGGGCAGGGCGTGCGCCCACTCCTCGATGTGCTCCTCCGGGTCCAGGCCGCGCTGGCGCAGCTCGGCCTCGGCGAGGTCGTCCGGGTTGCCGCCGAGCTTGATGTCCGTACCGCGGCCGGCCATGTTCGTGGCGACGGTGACCGCGCCGCGGCGGCCGGCCTGGGCGACGATCGTCGCCTCACGGTCGTGCTGCTTGGCGTTGAGCACCTCGTGCGGGATGCCGCGCTTGGAGAGCTGCTGGGAGAGGTACTCGGACTTCTCGACCGACGTCGTACCGACGAGGATCGGCTGGCCCTTCTCGTGCTTCTCCGCGATGTCGTCGACGACGGCGGAGAACTTCGCGACCTCGGTCCGGTAGATCAGGTCCGGCTGGTCCTTGCGGACCATGTCGCGGTTGGTCGGGATCGGGACGACACCGAGCTTGTAGATCTGGTGGAACTCGGCGGCCTCGGTCATGGCCGTACCGGTCATGCCCGACAGCTTCGAGTAGAGGCGGAAGAAGTTCTGCAGGGTGATCGTGGCGAGGGTCTGGTTCTCGTCCTTGATGTCCACCCCTTCCTTCGCCTCGATCGCCTGGTGCATGCCCTCGTTGTAGCGGCGGCCGGCGAGGATACGGCCGGTGTGCTCGTCGACGATCATGACTTCGCCGTCGATGACGACGTAGTCCTTGTCGTTCTTGAAGAGCTCCTTGGCCTTGATCGCGTTGTTGAGGTAACCGACGAGCGGGGTGTTCACCGACTCGTACAGGTTCTCGATGCCGAGCCAGTCCTCGACCTTGGCGACACCGCTCTCGTGGATGGCGACGGTGCGCTTCTTCTCGTCGACCTCGTAGTCGCCGGTCTCCTCGATGCCCTTCAGCGGCTGGCCTGCCTCGCCCTTGGTCAGGCGGGTCACCAGCTTCGCGAAGTCGCCGTACCACTTCGTGGCCTGGTCGGCCGGGCCGGAGATGATCAGCGGGGTACGGGCCTCGTCGACGAGGATCGAGTCGACCTCGTCGACCACGGCGAAGTTGTGGCCGCGCTGGACGAGCTCGTCCTGGGACCACGCCATGTTGTCGCGCAGGTAGTCGAAGCCGAACTCGTTGTTCGTGCCGTAGGTGATGTCGCAGTTGTACTGCTCGCGGCGCTGGGCGGGCGACATGTTCGCCAGGATGCAGCCGACCTCCAGGCCGAGGAACTTGTGCACCCGGCCCATCAGCTCGGAGTCGCGCTCGGCGAGGTAGTCGTTCACCGTGATCAGGTGGACGCCCTTGCCGGACAGCGCGTTCAGGTACGCGGGAAGCGTGCCGACGAGGGTCTTGCCCTCACCGGTCTTCATCTCGGCCACGTAGCCGAGGTGCAGCGCCGCGCCACCCATGATCTGGACGTCGTAGTGCCGCTGGCCGAGAACGCGCTTGGCCGCCTCGCGTACGGTCGCGAAGGCCTCGGGCAGCAGGTCGTCCAGGCTCTCGCCGTCCTGGAAGCGCTGCTTGTACTCGTCCGTGAGCGCACGCAACTCGGCGTCGGAGAGGTTGACGAAGTCCTCTTCGATGGAGTTGACCTGGTCCGCGATGCGGTGCAGTTTGCGCAGGATCTTGCCTTCGCCTGCACGCATGAGCTTGTTGAAGACGGACACCGAGGTTTGTCTCCTTGCCGGTCGGGCCTGGGCACTCTACGTACCACGGGCACGGCAGGTGGGCCCCACCGCAACGGCCATCGTAAGCGAGGACGTGGCCGCGTCGGGAGGTCCGCCGTTCCCGTGGGGGCACGGGTGCCCGGATTGAGAACGTACGGGGTACACGGAAGGTGCCGCATCCCCCAGGGGGATTCCCGAAAAGTGTTCGCTCCGGATGCTGCGCGGGCAGCAGAATCCGTTCATGGAGCCCATCACACTCACCACGGACCGGCTGGTATTGCGGCCTTTCGTCCCCGCCGACGAGGACGAGGTCTACGCGGCCGCGCAGGACCCGGCCATCCAGCGCTGGACCCTGGTCCCCTCCCCTTACGAGCGCGCGCACGCGCACGCCTTCGTGAACGAGCTCGTGCCGAACGGCTGGCGCGAGGACACGGGCTACTCCTTCGCCGTCCGCCTCGGGGCCGAGGGCCCGCTGGTCGCGGCCGTCGGCGTGCACGTCCACGGCGCCGAGTCGTACGAGATCGGCTACTGGGCGGTGAAGGAGCACCGCGGACAGGGCTACATGACCGAGGCCGTGACGGCCGTCGCCCGCTGGGCCTTCACCGCGCTCGGCGTCACACGGCTGGAATGGCGCGCCGAGCTGGGCAACGAGGGCTCGAAGGCCGTGGCCGAGAAGGCCGGCTTCCAGATCGAGGGGGTCCTGCGGGCCGGCATCGAGCAGCGGGGCACCTCCCGCGACTGCTGGGTCGGCGCCCTGCTCCCCTCCGACCTCGGCCTCCCCTCGCGGCTGCCGTACCTGCCCGCTGTCAGTGGGCCCGCCTAGGCTGCGGACATGACTTCGCTCTCCCTCTCCGCCGACGAGGCCCGCCGGATCGCCCTGCGCGCACAGGGCTTCCTCGGGGCACCCGACCGCCGCGGAGGAGTGCGCGGAGTCCTGCGCCACCTGGGCGCCGTCCAGCTGGACACCATCTCGGTGCTGGCCCGCTCGCACGAGCTGATCCCGTACGCACGCCTCGGCGCGGTCGGCCGCGACACCGTCGAGCGGGCGTACTGGTCCGACCGCCACGCCTTCGAGTACTGGTCGCACGCGGCCTGCATCCTCCCCATCGAGGAATGGCCGCATTTCGCCTTCCGCCGCCGGGCCAACCGGGCGCGCGGCCACCGCTGGCACATCCTTCAGGACAAGCAGCAGTCGACGCAGGCGGTCCTGGACCGGCTGAAGTCCGACGGCCCGCTGACCTCCACCGAACTGGGCGGCGCCAAGAACGGCGGCGAGTGGTTCGAGTGGTCCGAGACCAAGATCGCGGTGGAGTGGCTCCTCGACACCGGCGCGGTGGTCTGCAGCGAGCGCCGCGGCTGGAAGCGGGTCTACGACCTTCCCGAGCGCGCCGTTCCCGACCGTCTGCTCCACGACGACCTGGACGACCGCGAGTGCATGCGCCGCCTGGTCGCCCTGGCCGGCCGGTCCCTGGGCGTCGGCACCCGCGCCGACATCGCGGACTACCACCGCCTCAAGGGGGAACAGGTCGACGCGGTGATCGCCGACTCCGGGCTGGTCCCGGTCGAGGTCGAGGGCTGGTCCAAGCCCGCCTGGGCGGACCCCGCCGCGCTCGCCACGGCCCCCCGGGGCCGCCACCGCACGACACTGCTGTCGCCCTTCGACTCCCTGGTCTGGGACCGCCCCCGCACGGAGCGGATCTTCGGCTTCACCCACCGCCTCGAGGCGTACGTCCCCAAGCCGAAGCGGATACACGGGTACTTCGCGATGCCGCTGCTGGCGGGCGGCCGGCTCCAGGGCCGCGTGGACCCGGCCCGCGAGGGCCGCACGCTGGTCGCCCGGCAGCTCTCGCTGACCTCGCCGAAGGCCGCGGGCCCGATGGCACAGGCCCTGCGGGAAGCCGCGGAGTGGGTCGGCTGCGAGGACGTACGGATCGAGCGCGCGGGCTCGCCCGCGGAGGCGGCGGCCGTCACGGCGGAACTCGCCGCGCTCTAGGCCCCGGCCGGGCGACAGGGCCCGGCCGGGCGACGGGGCCCGGCCGGTCGATCCGGATCAGCGGATTTCGAGGATCTTCTCGCGCATCGCGTAGACCACGGCTTCCATCCTGGAGTGCAGCTGCAGCTTCTCCAGGATGTTGCGGACGTGGTTCTTCACGGTGTTCTCGGAGATGAACAACTCCTTCGCGATGTCGCGGTTGTTCATGCCGGTGGCCACCAGCTTGAGGACCTCCAGCTCCCGGTCCGTCAGCCTCGGCGCCGGCACCAGCCGGCGCTCGTCGGTCCGCTGGATCATCGACTTGAACTCGGTGAGCAGCTTCGACGCCATCGAAGGGCTGATCTGCGACTGGCCGTCGGCCACCGCCCGGATCGCCGTGGCCACCTCGTCCGTCGAGATCTCCTTCAGGAGGTACCCGGTGGCGCCCGCCTTGATCGCGTCGTAGAGGTCCGCCTCCTCGTCGCTGATCGTCAGCATGATGATCTTCGCGGAGGGGGCCACCTCCTTGATCGAGGTGCACGCCTCGATGCCGCCGCGGCGGGGCATCCGCACGTCCATCAGCACGATGTCCGGCAGCAGATCGGCCGCCTTGTCCACCGCCTCCGCACCGTCCCCGGCCTCGCCGACGACCTGGATGTCCTCCTCCTGCGCGAGGACGATCTCCAGACCCCGCCGGAAGAGTGCGTGGTCGTCGACCACGAGCACCCGGATCGGTTCCCCGGCCGGCGAGCCGGCGGGCTCCGCCGACGCGTCCGCGCCGCGGCAGCCCGCGCCGTCGTCCCCGCGCACCGGCCCGAAGCTGTCCGCCATCGTTCCTCCCCCTGCATGTGCTGAGCTGCTGGGCCAACCGGACACACACCGTGGCCGGTTGACTGCCCGCCATGATTCCATGCCCGCGCCACGGCGCGGGGGGCCGACGAGGACCCGCCTGGCGCAATACCCGTCATGCAGGTGCCCCCGCGGAGACGCCGGAGCGTCTCCGCGGGGGCAACGAATGGTTTTGTTCAGCCGCCGAGCGCGCCGCCCGCGCCGCCTCGCGGCTCCTCCGAGCTGGAGGCACCGTCGGGGTTCACGTGGATGACGCCGTAGTCGTATGCGTGACGTCGGTAGACCACGCTGGGCAGCTTCGTCTCGGAGTCGACGAACAGATAGAAGTCGTGGCCGACCAGCTCCATCTCGTACAGAGCCTGGTCGAGCGACATGGGTGCGGCCGAGTGGGTCTTCTCGCGGACGATCAGCGGGCCTTCGCCCTGCACTTCGATGGAACCGATCCGGGTGATCGGAACCTTGTCCGCCTTGTCCTCGGTGACCACCTGGCCACTGCCGTTGAGCGACGCGACGCCCGGCACGACGTCGGCGACCTCTGCCGCCGAGAGCCTGCCGTTGCCGCGGCGGGTGTATCGCTTGTCGTGCTGCTTGCGCAGCCGGGCCTCCAGCTTGTCCTGAGCGAGGTCGAGCGCCGCGTACGGGTCGGCGGCGGCGGCCTCGGCCCGGATCACCGGGCCCCGCGAACGCAGGGTGATCTCCACGCGGTCGGAACGGTCGGCCTGGCGCGGGTTGTGCTCCTTGGACACCTCGACGTCCAAGCTGATCACCTTGGCGTCGAGCTTCTGGATCCGCTCCGGATTCAGCTTCTCGGCCACGTGCTTGCGGAACCGCTCGGGCACCTCGGTCTTGCGGCCCTTGACGACGATGTCCACGCAGAACTCCGTTCCCGGATAGCTCCGCCCGACGGGGCGAAGCGTCTCCCTTTCGCACCAGACTCCGGTGAAGGCCGGAGCCTCGGACTTGGCGACTTTCACCTCCTCCTCCCCCATCGGCAAGATCGAAACCCCACCGACTTCGGAGTCGAGAGACAGCCTCCTGAGTTCCTTACAACCGAACATATCCCTGTATGACGGTTGTCGGCACCCGCTACCGGAATGTACTTCCAGTCAGGTGGCTGTTCCCTCTTACTACCTGCAACGATGGGCCTTCCCCGCCAGTTCCAAATCTATTCACGAGATTTTTGACCTGTACGCGTAGCCGGCCGGCGGGGCACCGCCCCGGGGAGCCTCCGGAAGGAGTCCGCGGGCGCGGCGACCACGGCTGCCCGCAGCACGTCCCCCGGGCCCGCGGCCAGCCCAGCGGCGCGCACCGCCCTGGCCGCCTCCGCCAGCGTCGCCCCGGTGGTGATCAGATCGTCCACGATGACGATCCGGGCCCCGTCCGTCAGCCGCGCACCGTCCCGGCACACCGTCAGCGCCCCCGCGAGGTTCTCCCGGCGCTGCCGGGCCCCGAGCCCCGCCTGGTCCGCGACGACCCTCCGCAGCCTCAGTACGGGCGCCACGCGCGCGGGAACACCGGCCCGCCGCAGCCGCCCCGCGGCGGCCAGGGCGATCCTGCGCGCCGGATCGTGCCCGCGCGCCCGGATCTGCCGCCGCGCCGACGGCACCGGCACCAGGGCCACTTCCGCCGAAGGCCGCCCCGTACGGACCGGGCCGCCCGCATCCCGCGGCCGGCCCGCCAGCACGGCCCCCGCCAGGGCCTCGCCCAGCACCCCGGCCAGCGGCAGCGCCCCGCGCTCCTTGTGGGCCAGCAGGAGGGCCCGTACGCCCCCCTCGTAGACGGCGGCGGCGTGCACCACCGGCAGCCCCTCGGGGCGCGGAGAAGGCCCCACAGGCCCCGCACCGGCCCCGCTCAGCGGCTCCCGGCAGCCCGCGCACACCAGCACCCGGACCGCTCCGCAGCCGGCGCAGTCGACCGGCAGGACCAGCCCGGCCAGCTCCTGCCACCAACCGCGCACCCCTCCACACTGACGGCGGCGGACCGGGCCCGCCACCCCTGTGGACGAAGCCCGCAACGGGCCCGCGACGGGACCCGCGGGCGCAGATCAGCCCGGGTACACCGGAGCCTGGCCGCCCGCCGCCACCGTGCGCCACTGCGCCCCCGGCGGCAGGTACACGATCCCGTCCTCCGAGAACGCGACCACCGGCTTCGGCTTCGCCTCGTCCTCCGACGCCGCCGCCGCGACCGCGGACAGCCCGGCCGCCCCGGGCAGGCTCGCCGCGACCATCGAGCCGTCCGCCAGCATGTAGCGGGCCTGCTGCACCCCGCCGCTCTCCCGGCCCACCACGAGCAGCCGCCCGTGCGGCGCCCAGCTCATCGTCGTCACCTCCGCCATCTGCGGGGCCGCCGGGCGCAGCTCGCGCACCGACACCGCCGAGGCGTCGCCCTTGGCATCGGGCCGCTCTATCCGCCCGACGTACAGGTTCTTGCGGCTGTTCTTCTCCACGAGCAGCGCGATCCGCACCCCGTCGGAAGAGGCCTTCAGGGAGACGATCCGCCCGCCGTCCAACCCGGCCACCTGCACCTTCTCCGGCGTCCCGGCTCCGCCCGGCACCCGCCACAGCCCCGGGTGCTGCGCATCGCCGTCCGCGACCCACAGGTCGCCGGCCGCGTCCCAGCTGGGCGCCGTCAGCGTGCTCCCCTTGCCGACCGGCAGCGGCTGCGGCATCGGTCCGCCGCCCACCAGGGGCACCACGTACAGCCCGTGGCCGTCCAGGGAGACCACGGCCGCGCGCCGCTCGTCGTACGTCACGGCCGCCGAGCCGACCTTGAAGGCGGGCTGCGTGGTCAGCGGCCCCGGCACCGGCTCGGCCTTCTGCTGTTCCTCGCTGGTCACGTCCAGCCTCATCCGGACCAGCCGCTTCTCGTTGTCGACGAAGTACTGGTAGTCGGGGATCCTCGGCCGGTTGGCGATCGCGGCCGCGTTCAGCTCGGTCACCGAGCACAGCGACGACGACTTGTCGTCGGAACGCAGGATCTCGACCTGGTCGAGCCGGGAGCCCGTCAGGTCCTTGACCGTGTAGAGGAGTTGGGTCGCCATCTTCTTGCACTGCGGCTGGGCGACGTTGTCGGCCTTGTCGTTGAGCGGCACCCGCAGCGTGTTCTGGCCGTCGTACGAAAGGGACTTGGTGCCCTCGCGCAGTTCCGTGCCGGTGGGGAAGCTGGACTCGACGACGGGGCCGAGCCATCTGGACGGCCCGGCGAGCAGCGACTGCACCGTCTGGGTGGTCGGGTCCATCCGCGAGTCCGGGTCGGTGCGCTGACGCACGTAGACGGGGTCGGCGACGAGCGTGCCGCCCGCGAAGTAGTACTTGTTGACCGGCATGTAGATCCGCTGGAAGTCCGACTCGCTGAGCACGAGGCCGTTGGGCGGCTGCGAGATCCGCCACTGCTTGTCCTCGTCCTGGACGAGCTGGAGGTACTCCTCGTACTTCTCGTCGTCGGTCTTCGGCTGGTACGCGCTGCGCTCGTCCACGGTCGCGAGCTTCTTGCCGGTCACCTTCCAGCGGGGACCGTCCGGGTCCTTCTCGCCGCGGATCGAGACCCGGTCGAGGCCGGACGAGAGCACGGTGACGGCGGAGCTGGGCTTCCAGCTCTTCGCCGCCTCCTCGGTGAGGTACTTGCGGGCGGTCTCCAGCTGCGGGTCGTCGCTGGTCATCGCCTCCAGGAAGCCGTCGACGATGTCGGCCGGGCTGGCCTTGTCGGCGGGCGGTACGCCGAAGACGCGGACCTGGGAGTCGACGCCCTGCGAGGCCTGCACCTGGCGGATCTCGCCGTGGTCGGGCATGGAGGCGCAGCCGGCCAGCAGCAGCCCGGCCGCACCGAAGGCGTACGCCCGCAGGGTGCGAAGCCGCCGGCCCCGTACCCGCACGCCCCCGGGCCGCGCGTTCTCGGGCTCAGCGTCCATCGGCTCGGTCCTCCTGTTGTGCCTGGTCGGCCGGGCGGGCCACCACCCGGGCCCCGTTGCCCGGCAGGGCCGTCGGGTCGGCGGGCACCGGCAGCGCGCCGGTGACCGGCGACCGCGGCGGTATCGGCGACCGGTCGCCGGGGTCCGGGGCCGGCCGGTCCGCGGACCGGCCCGCGGCCTCGGCGGCGGCCCTGGCCCGGTTGGCCCGTGAGTCCTCGGGTTCCAGCGGGATGGGCGAGCCCCGCAGCGGCTCGTCGGCCGTGCGGGGCAGGGTCAGACGGAACTGCGAGCCGCCGCCCGGCTCGCCCCAGGCCTGCAGCCAGCCGCCGTGCAGCCGGGCGTCCTCGACGGCGATGGACAGGCCGAGGCCGGTCCCGCCGGTCGTGCGCGCCCGCGCCGGGTCGGCCCGCCAGAAGCGGTTGAAGACGCGGGTGGCCTCGCCGGGCTTCAGCCCGACGCCGTAGTCCCGTACGGCGACGGCGACGGCCCCGCCCGCGGACGCCAGCCGGACCACCACATCGCGGCCCTCGCCGTGCTCCACGGCGTTGACGACGAGGTTGCGCAGCACGCGCTCGACGCGCCGCGAGTCGGCCTCGGCGATGACCGGCTGGGTGTCGCCGAGGACCCGGATCCGCGTGCCCTTGTGCTCGGCGAGCGGCTCGGCCCCGTCGATGACACGGCGCACGACGTCCCGCAGGTCGATCGGCTCGGCCTCCAGGGCCGCGGCCCCGGCGTCGAAGCGGCTGATCTCCAGCAGGTCGGACAGGAGCGACTCGAACCGGTCGAGCTGCCCGGCGAGCAGCTCGGCGGAGCGCGCGGTGATCGGGTCGAAGTCGACCCGGGCGTCGTGGATGACGTCGGCCGCCATCCGCACCGTCGTCAGCGGGGTCCGCAGCTCGTGCGAGACGTCCGAGACGAACCGGCGCTGCATCCGCGACAGCTCCTCCAGCTGCTGGATCTTCAGCTGGAGGTTCTGCGCCATCTTGTTGAAGGCCTCGCCCAGGCGCGCGATGTCGTCCTCGCCGGTGACCTTCATCCGCTCCTGGAGCCGCCCGGCGGAGAGCCGCTCGGCGATCCCGGCGGCCATCCGTACGGGCGTCACGACCTGGCGCACGACGAGCCAGGCGATGCCGCAGAGCAGGACGACGACGAACAGGCCCGCGGTCACGATGGTGACCTTGATCAGGTTGAGGGACTCCTCCTCCTGCGTGAGCGGGAAGAGGTAGTACAGGTCGTACGGGTCCCCGTTGATGTCCGTGAGCCGCTTGCCGACGACCAGCGCAGGCTCGGGGGCCTTGTCGCCGGCCCCCGCCGTGTAGCGGATCTCGGAGAAGGTCTTGAACGCGCCGGTCGCGTGGTTGACGGCCCGGCGCAGCTTCACGGGCACGCTGGCCGTCGGATCGACGTTGCCGGAGGCGCGGGCGCCCTTGACGCCCTGCGTCCCGGGCAGGGTCTGCTCCCCGGTGCCGGCGCCGAGCGCGACGACCTCGAAGGCGGTCTGGCCGCCACTGGCCAGCTGCTTGACCAGGGAGTTCATCCAGGTGCTGGCGTCCCGGCCGACCTTGTTGTCGGTGGCGTCGGGTCCGTCCACGGTCGCGGGGGCGTTGGCCTTCTCCTGCGCGACCGCGAACCCGCCCGCCGCCTGGCTCTGCGCCGCCTGCTCCTTGGCCTCGAGCAGCCCCCTGCTGACCTGGGCGATCACGACGACGCCCAGGGCGAGGACCACGGCGAGCGAGATCAGCAGGGTGGCGGCGACCACCCGGAGCTGGATGTTGCGGCGCCACAGCCGGACAGCCGGAACCAGCGGCCGGCGTACGAGGCGTACGAACAGCCGCAGCACGGGGCTGCCGGGCGTCCCTGCCCGGAACGGCCGTCCGGCCCAGAGGCTGCGCCAGCGGGAACCGCCGCGGCCACGGCCGGACGCGGCGGACGTGCCGGACTGCACCTCAGCTGGGTCCGGCCTTGTAGCCGACACCGCGCACCGTCACGACGATCTCGGGGCGCTCCGGGTCCTTCTCCACCTTGGAGCGCAGACGCTGCACATGCACGTTGACCAGGCGCGTGTCCGCCGCGTGCCGGTAGCCCCAGACCTGCTCCAGCAGCACCTCGCGGGTGAACACCTGCCAGGGCTTGCGCGCGAGGGCGACCAGCAGGTCGAACTCGAGCGGGGTCAGGGCGATCGAGGCACCGTCCCGCTTGACCGAGTGCCCGGCCACGTCGATGACCAGGTCACCGATGGCCAGCTGCTCGGGTGCGGGCTCCTCGGACCGGCGCAGACGGGCCCGGATGCGGGCCACCAGCTCCTTCGGCTTGAACGGCTTGACGATGTAGTCGTCGGCCCCGGACTCCAGGCCCACGACCACGTCCACCGTGTCGCTCTTGGCGGTGAGCATCACGATCGGCACACCGGACTCGGCCCTGATCAGCCTGCACACCTCTATGCCGTCCCGTCCGGGCAGCATGAGGTCGAGCAGTACCAGGTCCGGCTTCGCCTCCCGGAAGGCAGCAAGTGCCTTGTCACCGTCCGCTACGAACGACGGCTCAAAACCTTCTCCACGCAGCACAATGCCGAGCATCTCGGCCAGCGCGGTGTCGTCGTCGACGACAAGGACGCGTCCCTTCATGGTTGACATCATCCCATTAGCTAATCGTTACCCGGCGGTGAGCTGTCCCACAGCCAAAAGGGCTGGAAATCGCCCCTCGGACCTGTGTGGAGATCAGGTCGACCAGTCTGCCCCGGATCCGGGCGACAATTGAAGGTAAGGGGTGCCGGAGGTCCGGGGGGACGGCCAGGGTTACGGGGGCCTCACAATCCCCTACTCCGTTCGGGACCCCCACGTGGCACGATGGCTGCGACCGGCGCCCCCGCCGCAGCAGGTGCACGTGAAGGAGCGACGATGAACGACTCTCCGGGCTGGGCTACGCCCGGATCCTCTCCGTCCGACGGCGAGCGGCCGGGAACCCCCGCCGACCAGCCCGGCACCGACGGCGGCGCACAGCAGCCCGGCCGGCCCGCCGGCGACCCGAAGTGGTCCGCCGAGCAGCCGCCGCCCGGCCAGTGGTCGAGCCCGGGCACGACGACTCCCGAAACCCCGCCGACACCCCCGCAGCCCGCCGCCGGAGGCTGGGGACAACGCCAGGACACCCCGTACGCAGGCCAGAGCGGCCCCCAGTACGGCTACCCGGGCGGACCCGGCCAATGGGGCAGCCCCCCGGCCGCCAAGCCCGGTGTGATCCCCCTGCGCCCCCTGGGCCTGGGCGAGATCCTCGACGGCGCGGTCGCCACCATGCGCACCCACTGGCGCTCGGTACTGCCCATCACCCTGGTCGTGGCCACGGTCGTCCAGGTCATCAGCGTGCTCGTGCAGAAGTACATGCTGGCGGACGTCGTCCTCGCACCGAACGAGGACATGACGCCCGAGCAGATGCTCGACAGCCTCGGCAGCACCCTGTCCGTGTCGGTGGTGACCCAGTTCATCCAGATCCTCGGCACCATCGTGGTCACCGCGATGCTCACCATGGTCTTCAGCCGGGCCGTCCTCGGCCAGAGCTCCTCGGTCTCCACCGCCTGGCGCGAGGCCCGCCCCCAGCTGCTGCGCCTGATCGGGCTCACCCTGCTGCTGGCACTCGGCGCCGTCCTGATCGGCGCCGTCCTGGTCCTGCCCGGCATCACCGCCGACAGCACCGGCCTGATCATCCTCGGCTTCGTCGCCTGGCTCCCGCTCCTCGTCTGGCTGGGCATCAAGTTCAGCCTGGCCTCGCCCGCCCTGATGCTGGAGAAGAGCAGCGTCTTCAAGGCCTTCACCCGGTCCTCGAAGCTGGTCAAGGGCTCCTGGTGGCGCGTCTTCGGCATCACGCTGCTGACCGGCATCATCGCCTTCGTGGTCGGGCTGATGATCGTCGGCCCGCTCCAGCTGGTCGGCCTCCTCGCCTTCGGCGGCGGGTTCGACGCCCTGGAGGACGGCAGCGCCCAGACCGCCTGGGGCACGCTGATCTTCTCCGCCGTCGGCCTGATCATCGCGCAGACCATCGTCATGCCGATCCAGTCCGGCGTCACCGTCCTCCTCTACGTCGACCAGCGCATCCGGCGCGAGGGCCTCGACCTGGAGCTCGCCCGGGCGGCCGGCGTCGAGAACTACGGGTGATGCGCGCGGAGGTCCCGCCGGTGACGACACCGCGCGAGGCCGCCCGTGAGGCGGCCGAGCGCGAGCTGTCCAAGCCGATGTACCACGAGAACGACCCGAGCCTCGTGGACCGCGCGACACGCGCGTTCTTCGACTGGCTCGACGACCTGTTCGGCGCCGCCTCCGAGGCAACCCCCGGAGGCGCCGTCGGCCTGGTCGCCGTCGTCCTCCTGGTCGCGCTGGCCGGAGCCGCCCTGTGGTGGCGCCTGGGCTCCCCGAGCCGCACCACCGCCGCCCCGGGCACCCTCTTCGACGACGGCATCCGCAGCGCCGCCGACCACCGCAAGGCCGCCGACGCCCATGCCGCCGCCGGCCGCTGGACCGAAGCCGTCCAGGAACGCATGCGCGCCGTCGTCCGCTCCCTGGAGGAGCGCACCCTGCTCGACCCCCGCCCGGGCCGCACCGCCGACGAGGCGGCCGCCGAAACCGCCGCGTCGCTCCCCGACCACGCCGCGGAGCTGCGCGCCGCCGCCCGCACCTTCGACGACGTCACCTACGGCGGCCGCACCGCCGACGCCGACACGTACACGCGCCTGCGCACCCTCGACCTCACCCTCACCCACACCAAGCCCCTCCTGACGGGACCCACCCCATGACGCCCCACGACGGGCCCCCAAGCCCCCAGGGCGCAACGGGAACACCGCACGGCCCCACCCCGGCCCCCGCAGAGACGGGAACCACACCGGACGGCCCCACCGCGGCCCCCGCAGGGACGGAAACCACGCCGGGCCGTGCCACCGAAGGCACTGCCGGGGACGGGTGTGTGCAGGGGCGCTCCCCGCAGGGCGTCGAACGCAACGGGGCTCGGCCCTCCGACCCCCCGCCACGTTCGGCGCCCGAGGAGACGCCCCGGAGCACGCCCGGCCCCACCCCTCCGACCACCCGCGACAACGACGGCGGCCGCGGCAGCGGAAGCGGAAGCGGCGGCACCGGCACCGGCACCGGCGACAACGGCGGCAGCAACAACGGCAAGCCCGCCGGCACAGGCAACCGCACAGGCAACCGCACCCGCACCCGCAAAGCCCGCCTCGTCCTCGCCACCGCCGCCGTCCTGGCCACCGGCGTCACCATCCTGGCCGCCCTCAACTCCGGCACCCGCCACGGCTACCTGGACCCCCGCTCCGCCGACCCCTTCGGCAGCCGCGCCGTAGCCGAGCTCCTCAAGGACCGCGGCGTCACCACCCGGGTCATCACCACCGCCGCCGAGGCCGCCGAGGCCGCCGGCCCCCGCACCACCCTCCTGGTCACCGACCCCGACCGGCTCGGCAGCACCCAGCGCCGCACCATCCGCTCGGCCATCGACCTCTCCGGCGGCCGGACCGTCCTGCTCGCCCCCGGCGGCCACAGCCTCCCCGAGCTCTCCCCCGGCGTCCGCACCGCCGGAGCCGCCGACGCCGACGAACTCGACCCCGCCTGCACCCTGCCCGCGGCAACCTCCGCCGGCCGCGCAGCGACCGGCGGAGGCCTGCGCTACACCACCACCCTCCCGGGAGCCACCGCCTGCTACCCCAGCGGCGGCCACCCCACCCTGCTCACCCTCCCGGCAGGGACCCGCGGCGACACCGTCCTCCTCGGATCCGAGACGGTCCTCCTCAACGAGAGCCTCGCCGAGGAGGGCAACGCCTCCCTCGCCCTCCAACTCCTCGGCTCCCGACCGGAACTCGTCTGGTACATGCCGTCCCTCGCGGACTCCGACCCGGACACCGGCGCCTCCGAGGACAAGAGCCTCCTCGCACTCGTCCCGGACGGCTGGTCCTGGGCCCTGCTCCAGCTCTTCCTCGCCGCCGCCGTCGCCGCGCTCTGGCGCGCCCGCCGCCTCGGCCCCCTCGTCACCGAGAAGCTCCCCGTCGTCATCCGCGCCTCCGAGGCGACCGAGGGCCGGGCCCGCCTGTACCGCAAGGCCGGTGCCCGCGACCGCGCCGCCACCGTGCTGCGCGCCGCCACCCGCGAACGCCTCGCCGCCCTCACCGGCGTACCGCACACCCAGGCCCACGACCCCGCCGCCCTCACCCCGGCGGTCTCCGCCCGGCTCACGGACGGCACTTGGGACGTGACCGCCCTCCTCTTCGGCACCACCCCCTCCGACGACGCGGCACTCGTCGCGCTCGCCGACCACCTCGACGCCCTCGAAAGAGAGGTCCGTACGTCATGACGTACCCGGCCACCGAGTCCACGGCTGCGACCGCGGACAGCGCCCGCGCTTCCCTCGAAGCGCTCCGCACCGAGATCGGCAAGGCCGTGGTCGGCCAGGACTCGGCCGTCACCGGTCTCGTCGTCGCGCTCCTGTGCCGCGGCCACGTCCTCCTCGAAGGCGTCCCCGGCGTCGCGAAGACCCTCCTCGTACGGGCCCTTGCCGCGTCCCTCGAACTCGACACCAAGCGCGTCCAGTTCACCCCCGACCTGATGCCGAGCGATGTCACCGGCTCGCTCGTCTACGACGCCCGCACCGCCGAGTTCTCCTTCCAGAACGGCCCGGTCTTCACCAACCTCCTCCTCGCGGACGAGATCAACCGCACGCCCCCGAAGACCCAGTCCTCCCTCCTCGAGGCGATGGAGGAGCGCCAGGTCACCGTCGACGGCACCCCGCGCAAGCTGCCTGAGCCGTTCCTCGTCGCCGCCACCATGAACCCGGTCGAGTACGAGGGCACGTACCCCCTCCCGGAAGCCCAACTGGACCGCTTCCTCCTCAAGCTGACGGTTCCTCTGCCCTCCCGCGAGGACGAGATCGGCGTCCTGACCCGCCACGCCGCCGGCTTCAACCCCCGCGACCTGCACGCCGCCGGCATCCGCCCGGTCGCGGGCCCGGCCCAGCTCGAAGCGGCCCGCGAGGCCGTCGCCAAGGTCTCCGTCTCTCCCGAGATCGCCGGCTACGTCGTCGACATCTGCCGCGCGACCCGCGAATCGCCGTCGCTCACCCTCGGCGTCTCGCCCCGCGGCGCGACCGCCCTGCTGGCCACCGCCCGCGCCTGGGCCTGGCTCACCGGCCGCGACTACGTCACCCCCGACGACGTCAAGGCCCTCTCCCTCCCGACGCTGCGCCACCGCGTCCAGCTGCGCCCGGAAGCGGAGATGGAGGGAGTCACCGCCGACGCCGTCATCACGGCGATCCTCTCCCACGTCCCCGTCCCCCGCTGATGGCCCTCACCGGACGCGCCGCCCTGCTGGCGGCCCTCGGCAGCATTCCGGTCGGCGTCCTCGAACCGAGCTGGACGGGGATGCTCGCGGTCAACGGCCCGATCGCCCTGGCCTGCGCGGTCGACTACGCCCTGGCGGCGCCGGTCCGCAGCCTCGTACTGGCCCGCTCGGGGGACACCTCGGTCCGTCTCGGCGAACCGGCGGACGTCCACCTCACCGTCACCAACCCCGGCAGCCGCACGCTGCGGGCCCGCGTCCGCGACGCCTGGCCGCCGAGCAGCTGGCTCCCCGGCACGGAGAGCGCCGCGTCCCGCCACGAGGTGGTCGTCCCCGCGGGCGAGCGCCGCCGGCTGACCACCCGTCTGCTCCCCACCCGCCGCGGCGACCGCCGAGCGGACCGCGTCACGATCCGCTCGTACGGACCGCTGGGCCTGTGGGCCCGCCAGGGCACCCACGTGTCCCCCTGGACGGTCCGGGTCATGCCGCCCTTCACCAGCCGCAAGCACCTGCCCTCCCGGCTGGCCCGGCTACGCGAACTGGACGGCCGCACCAGCGTCCTGACGCGCGGTGAGGGCACCGAGTTCGACAGCCTCCGCGACTACGTCCCCGGCGACGACACCCGCTCCATCGACTGGCGCGCCACCGCCCGCCAGCACAAGGTGGCCGTCCGCACCTGGCGGCCCGAACGCGACCGGCACATCCTCATCTGCCTGGACACCGGCCGGACTTCGGCGGGCCGCGTCGGCGACGCCCCCCGCCTGGACTCGGCGATGGACGCGGCCCTGCTCCTCGCCGCCCTGGCCACCCGCGCCGGCGACCGCGTGGACCTGCTGGCCCACGACCGCCGCCCGCGCGCCCAGGTCCAGGGCCGCGCGGCGGCCGACATCCTCCCGTCCTTCGTCAATGCGATGGCCCCCCTCGAACCCGAACTGGTCGAGACTGATGCCCGCACCCTGGTCTCCACCGTCCTCCGCAGCGCCCCGCGCCGGTCCCTGGTGGTCCTTCTGACGAGCCTGGACGCGGCCCCGATCGAAGAGGGCCTGCTCCCGCTGCTCCCCCGGCTCACCCAACGCCACACGGTCCTGCTGGCCTCCGTCGCCGACCCGCACGTCGCCGAGATGACGAAGTCGCGCGGCAGCGTCGACGCGGTCTACGAGGCCGCGGCCGGCACCCAGGCCCAGGCCCAGCGCCGCCGCACCGCCGACCAGCTGTCCCGGCACGGCGTCCACGTCGTCGACGCGACCCCGGACACCCTGGCCCCGGCCCTGGCCGACGCCTACCTCGCCCTCAAGGCCGCCGGCCGCCTCTAGCACCGGTTGTGCCGCCGGCGCCTTGGCACGGCGGCAGTGGCTGCTTTGGGCATCCGGCTCCGGTGTCGGAACAGGCCTCAGTACTGCCAGCGCGGCTGGCTGCCGTCCAGAACTGGCCCGCGTTGTAGCAGTTCCCGGCGTTGGAGACGATCTCGCACTCGGCCGTCGCCGACCGGCTGGGCGCCTTCGTCGTGGGTGGAGCCACCGGCTTCGTCGTCTGCGGCGCGGCCGGCTTCGGATCGGCCGAGCGGGTCGCCACAGGAACCGACGGGCTCGGTAGCGCCGAAGGAGAGGCGGAAGGCGTCGGCATCGGCGACAGCGATGGCGACTCGGAGGGCTGAGCGGACTTCTGCGACGGAACGGCCGACGCCGAGGAGGCGACCGGCGGCAGGGACACAGCCGGCCCGTCACCCTCCGCAGGACCGCACGCGAAGGACACACCCGCCACCAGCCGGGTGCCTGTGCCGGCCTGACACGATCCGTCTCCGGAACGCAGAAAAGCCCCGCACCGAACCCGAGGGTTTGGTGCGGGGCTTCCCGCAATGATTGTTCGGCGGCGTCCTACTCTCCCACAGGGTCCCCCCTGCAGTACCATCGGCGCTGAAAGGCTTAGCTTCCGGGTTCGGAATGTAACCGGGCGTTTCCCTAACGCTATGACCACCGAAACACTATGAAATTTGAACGCTGGCATGAACACAGCTGTTCGTTATTTCAGAACTAACACAGTGGACGCGAGCAACTGAGGACAAGCCCTCGGCCTATTAGTACCAGTCAGCTTCACCCGTTACCGGGCTTCCACATCTGGCCTATCAACCCAGTCGTCTACTGGGAGCCTTACCCTCTCAAGGAGGTGGGAATACTCATCTTGAAGCAGGCTTCCCGCTTAGATGCTTTCAGCGGTTATCCCTCCCGAACGTAGCCAACCAGCCATGCCCTTGGCAGGACAACTGGCACACCAGAGGTTCGTCCGTCCCGGTCCTCTCGTACTAGGGACAGCCCTTCTCAATATTCCTACGCGCACAGCGGATAGGGACCGAACTGTCTCACGACGTTCTAAACCCAGCTCGCGTACCGCTTTAATGGGCGAACAGCCCAACCCTTGGGACCGACTCCAGCCCCAGGATGCGACGAGCCGACATCGAGGTGCCAAACCATCCCGTCGATATGGACTCTTGGGGAAGATCAGCCTGTTATCCCCGGGGTACCTTTTATCCGTTGAGCGACGGCGCTTCCACAAGCCACCGCCGGATCACTAGTCCCGACTTTCGTCCCTGCTCGACCCGTCGGTCTCACAGTCAAGCTCCCTTGTGCACTTACACTCAACACCTGATTGCCAACCAGGCTGAGGGAACCTTTGGGCGCCTCCGTTACCCTTTGGGAGGCAACCGCCCCAGTTAAACTACCCATCAGACACTGTCCCTGATCCGGATCACGGACCGAGGTTAGACATCCAGCACGACCAGAGTGGTATTTCAACGATGACTCCACCCCAACTGGCGTTGGGGTTTCACAGTCTCCCACCTATCCTACACAAGCCGAACCGAACACCAATATCAAACTGTAGTAAAGGTCCCGGGGTCTTTCCGTCCTGCTGCGCGAAACGAGCATCTTTACTCGTAGTGCAATTTCACCGGGCCTATGGTTGAGACAGTCGAGAAGTCGTTACGCCATTCGTGCAGGTCGGAACTTACCCGACAAGGAATTTCGCTACCTTAGGATGGTTATAGTTACCACCGCCGTTTACTGGCGCTTAAGTTCTCAGCTTCGCACGCCCGAAAGCGCACTAACCGGTCCCCTTAACGTTCCAGCACCGGGCAGGCGTCAGTCCGTATACATCGCCTTACGGCTTCGCACGGACCTGTGTTTTTAGTAAACAGTCGCTTCTCGCTGGTCTCTGCGGCCACCCCCAGCTCAGGAAGCAAGTTCCTTCACCAGTGATGGCCCCCCTTCTCCCGAAGTTACGGGGGCATTTTGCCGAGTTCCTTAACCATAGTTCACCCGAACGCCTCGGTATTCTCTACCTGACCACCTGAGTCGGTTTAGGGTACGGGCCGCTATGAAACTCGCTAGAGGCTTTTCTCGACAGCATAGGATCATCCACTTCACCACAATCGGCTCGGCATCAGGTCTCAGCCTTATATGAGGGACGGATTTGCCTACCCCTCGGCCTACACCCTTACCCCGGGACAACCACCGCCCGGGCTGGACTACCTTCCTGCGTCACCCCATCGCTTACCTACTACAAGTCTGGTTCGTCGGCTCCACCACTTTCCTTTCCCCGAAGGGTCCGGAACGGCTTCACGGACTTAGCATCGCCTGATTCGATATTGGGCGTTTCAAAGCGGGTACCGGAATATCAACCGGTTGTCCATCGACTACGCCTGTCGGCCTCGCCTTAGGTCCCGACTTACCCTGGGCAGATCAGCTTGACCCAGGAACCCTTAGTCAATCGGCGCACACGTTTCTCACGTGTGTATCGCTACTCATGCCTGCATTCTCACTCGTGAACCGTCCACAACTAGCTTCCGCTGCTGCTTCACCCGGCACACGACGCTCCCCTACCCATCACAGCGGGCGTTGGCCCTATTGCTGCAATGACACGACTTCGGCGGTACGCTTGAGCCCCGCTACATTGTCGGCGCGGAATCACTTGACCAGTGAGCTATTACGCACTCTTTCAAGGGTGGCTGCTTCTAAGCCAACCTCCTGGTTGTCTCTGCGACTCCACATCCTTTCCCACTTAGCGTACGCTTAGGGGCCTTAGTCGATGCTCTGGGCTGTTTCCCTCTCGACCATGGAGCTTATCCCCCACAGTCTCACTGCCGTGCTCTCACTTACCGGCATTCGGAGTTTGGCTAAGGTCAGTAACCCGGTAGGGCCCATCGCCTATCCAGTGCTCTACCTCCGGCAAGAAACACACGACGCTGCACCTAAATGCATTTCGGGGAGAACCAGCTATCACGGAGTTTGATTGGCCTTTCACCCCTAACCACAGGTCATCCCCCAGGTTTTCAACCCTGGTGGGTTCGGTCCTCCACGAAGTCTTACCTCCGCTTCAACCTGCCCATGGCTAGATCACTCCGCTTCGGGTCTAGAGCGTGCAACTCAATCGCCCTATTCGGACTCGCTTTCGCTACGGCTTCCCCACACGGGTTAACCTCGCTACACACCGCTAACTCGCAGGCTCATTCTTCAAAAGGCACGCAGTCACGACCGTCATTCCGAAGAATGACGGCGACGCTCCCACGGCTTGTAGGCACACGGTTTCAGGTACTATTTCACTCCGCTCCCGCGGTACTTTTCACCATTCCCTCACGGTACTATCCGCTATCGGTCACCAGGGAATATTTAGGCTTAGCGGGTGGTCCCGCCAGATTCACACGGGATTTCTCGGGCCCCGTGCTACTTGGGAGATGAGCAAGCAAGCCGCTGATGTTTCGTCTACGGGGGTCTTACCCTCTACGCCGGACCTTTCGCATGTCCTTCGACTACATCAACGGTTTCTGACTCGCCGACCGGCCGGCAGACCGATCAAGCTCATTCCCACAACCCCGCATGCGCAACCCCTGCCGGGTATCACACGCATACGGTTTGGCCTCATCCGGTTTCGCTCGCCACTACTCCCGGAATCACGGTTGTTTTCTCTTCCTGCGGGTACTGAGATGTTTCACTTCCCCGCGTTCCCTCCACATGCCCTATGTGTTCAGGCATGGGTGACAGCCCATGACGACTGCCGGGTTTCCCCATTCGGACACCCCCGGATCAAAGCTCAGTTGGCAGCTCCCCGGGGCCTATCGCGGCCTCTCACGTCCTTCATCGGTTCCTGGTGCCAAGGCATCCACCGTGCGCCCTTAAAAACTTGGCCACAGATGCTCGCGTCCACTGTGTAGTTCTCAAACAACGACCAGCCACCCATCACCCTGCTCCACTAAGGGAACAAGTTCACTGGGGCCGGCACTGAAGACATGACCTTACGGCCGTACCTTCAGGACCCAACAACGTGCCAAGCACGATCCCCTCCGCCATTCCTGTGTTCCACGCCCGAGGGCAGTACTTACAGAAGGTTTCGGAAACCGTGCCAACTAATCAACGTTCCACCCATGAGCTGACCGTGCAGAACGTTTGTCTGCAATCGGTACTGTGCTCCTTAGAAAGGAGGTGATCCAGCCGCACCTTCCGGTACGGCTACCTTGTTACGACTTCGTCCCAATCGCCAGTCCCACCTTCGACAGCTCCCTCCCTTACGGGTTGGGCCACCGGCTTCGGGTGTTACCGACTTTCGTGACGTGACGGGCGGTGTGTACAAGGCCCGGGAACGTATTCACCGCAGCAATGCTGATCTGCGATTACTAGCGACTCCGACTTCATGGGGTCGAGTTGCAGACCCCAATCCGAACTGAGACCGGCTTTTTGAGATTCGCTCCACCTCACGGTATCGCAGCTCATTGTACCGGCCATTGTAGCACGTGTGCAGCCCAAGACATAAGGGGCATGATGACTTGACGTCGTCCCCACCTTCCTCCGAGTTGACCCCGGCGGTCTCCTGTGAGTCCCCATCACCCCGAAGGGCATGCTGGCAACACAGGACAAGGGTTGCGCTCGTTGCGGGACTTAACCCAACATCTCACGACACGAGCTGACGACAGCCATGCACCACCTGTATACCGACCACAAGGGGGGCACTATCTCTAATGCTTTCCGGTATATGTCAAGCCTTGGTAAGGTTCTTCGCGTTGCGTCGAATTAAGCCACATGCTCCGCCGCTTGTGCGGGCCCCCGTCAATTCCTTTGAGTTTTAGCCTTGCGGCCGTACTCCCCAGGCGGGGAACTTAATGCGTTAGCTGCGGCACCGACGACGTGGAATGTCGCCAACACCTAGTTCCCAACGTTTACGGCGTGGACTACCAGGGTATCTAATCCTGTTCGCTCCCCACGCTTTCGCTCCTCAGCGTCAGTAATGGCCCAGAGATCCGCCTTCGCCACCGGTGTTCCTCCTGATATCTGCGCATTTCACCGCTACACCAGGAATTCCGATCTCCCCTACCACACTCTAGCTAGCCCGTATCGAATGCAGACCCGAGGTTAAGCCTCGGGCTTTCACATCCGACGTGACAAGCCGCCTACGAGCTCTTTACGCCCAATAATTCCGGACAACGCTTGCGCCCTACGTATTACCGCGGCTGCTGGCACGTAGTTAGCCGGCGCTTCTTCTGCAGGTACCGTCACTTTCGCTTCTTCCCTGCTGAAAGAGGTTTACAACCCGAAGGCCGTCATCCCTCACGCGGCGTCGCTGCATCAGGCTTTCGCCCATTGTGCAATATTCCCCACTGCTGCCTCCCGTAGGAGTCTGGGCCGTGTCTCAGTCCCAGTGTGGCCGGTCGCCCTCTCAGGCCGGCTACCCGTCGTCGCCTTGGTGGGCCATTACCCCACCAACAAGCTGATAGGCCGCGGGCTCATCCTTCACCGCCGGAGCTTTCAACCCCCGCCCATGCAGGCAGGAGTGGTATCCGGTATTAGACCCCGTTTCCAGGGCTTGTCCCAGAGTGAAGGGCAGATTGCCCACGTGTTACTCACCCGTTCGCCACTAATCCACCCCGAAGGGCTTCATCGTTCGACTTGCATGTGTTAAGCACGCCGCCAGCGTTCGTCCTGAGCCAGGATCAAACTCTCCATGAATGTTTACCCGTAATCGGGTGCACACATCACTTAGAGCGGGCACGTCATGTCGGAATAAGACCGACGCGCCACAACGTCCTCGCTGTGTAATTGCCTGCCAGTGCCCGAAGGCCCGACAGGACTTTTTCAAAGGAACCTCATCCACCGAAGTGGACGGGGTATCAACTTCTGGCGTTGATTTTTGGCACGCTGTTGAGTTCTCAAGGAACGGACGCTTCCTTTGTACTCACCCTCTCGGGCTTTCCTCCGGGCTTTCGTTCTGTGTTCTTGCGTTTCCGACTCTATCAGACTCTTTCGGGCCCGACTTCCTCGATGCTTTCCAGTTCCTGCGCTTTCGCGCTTTCCCTTTTCGGCGATTCCGACTCTATCAGAAGTTCTCCACCGGATTTTCCCGGCTTTGATTCCTGAATCAGGAGTCGGCTACGCCCCACCGGAATTCAATTCCTTGATGGGGGCGAGAGATAGTTTAAACCATCGCTGCCGAACTTGTCCAGTTCGAGGCAACCGTTCGAATCTACCTCCCCGCGCGCTCCGTGTCAACGGTCTTCGCGGGACGACGAGGAGACTAGCAGCTCAGCAGGCTTGTACGCACATCAGGCCGCGGTCGGGAGCGTCGCCGTCCGGTCGGCGGCCTCGACGTCGCCCACCTCGCCCGCGCGGGAGGCCCTGCCGCCCAGGACGAAGACGTAGAGCAGGAAGGCGGCCTCGGCGACGACGCCGATGGTGATGCGGGCCCAGGTGGGGAGGCCCGACGGGGTCACGAAGCCCTCGATCAGGCCCGAGACGAACAGGACGACCGCGAGGCCGATGGCCATGCCGAGGGCGGCGCGGCCCTGTTCCGCCAGGGCGGTGCGGCGGGTGCGGGGGCCCGGGTCGATGACCGTCCAGCCCAGGCGCAGGCCCGTGCCCGCGGCCACGAAGACGGCCGTCAGTTCGAGCAGGCCGTGCGGGAGGATCAGGCCGAGGAAGACGTCGAGGCGGCCGGCGGAGGCCATCAGGCCGAGGCCGACGCCGAGGTTGGCCATGTTCAGGAACAGGATCCACAGCACCGGGAGTCCGAGGAAGGCGCCCAGGACGAGGCAGATCGCCGCTGCCTGGGCGTTGTTCGTCCAGACCTTGGCGGCGAAGGAGCCCGCGGGGTGGCTGGAGTAGTACGTCTCGTACTCGCCACCCGGCTGCGTGAGCGCCTTCAGGTCCGCCGGGGCCGCGATGGCGCCCTGGACCTCGGGGTGCGTGGCTATCCACCAGCCGATGAGCACGCCGAGTGCCGTGGAGAGCAGCGCCGTCGGTATCCACCAGCGGCGGCTGCGGTAGACCGCGGCCGGGAAGGCAGCCGTGAAGAAGAGGGCGGCGTCGCGCCAGCCGGCCCGGCGGGTGCCGGTCACGGTGGCGCGGGCGCGCGCGACCAGCTGCGTCAGCCGGCCGGTGAGCATCGGGTCGGGGGTGCTGGACTGGATCAGGGAGAGGTGGGTGGAGGTGCGCTGGTAGAGCGCGACGAGTTCGTCGGCCTCCGCGCCGGTGAGCCTGCGGCCGCGGCCCAGGAGCTGCTCCAGGCGGTCCCATTCCGCGCGGTGTGCCGTCACGAAAACGTCGAGATCCATCCGGTTGCCGCTCCCCTGCCCCAGGTCACCTGCTGCTGCCTATTCCTCGTGTGGTCAGCTTGGCAGACTGGAAGCCGTTGGGGCGGGGCAGGTCACATGAGAGGTGCTGCAGTGAGCGATCTGGTGACGGGGGACGCGGTCGTCCTGGGGTTGCGGCCCGCGAGGCTGCCGAGCCGCGGGCTGGCGATCCTCCTCGACCTGATCGTGTACGTCACCGGCTACGTGCTGCTCTCGGTCGGGCTGGCCCTCGCGACCGCCTCGCTCGACGACGCCGCCCAGGCGGCCGTGGGGGTGGCGAGCTTCCTGCTGTTGCTGGTCGGCGTGCCGATCGCCGTGGAGACGCTGTCCCACGGGCGGTCCCTGGGCAAGCTCGCCTGCGGGCTGCGGGTGGTGCGCGACGACGGTGGTCCGGTCCGGTTCCGGCACGCACTGGTCCGCGGGGCCATGGGAGTGGTGGAGCTGCTGCTGACCTTCGGGACGGTGGCGTGCATCGCCTCGCTGGTGTCTGCGCGCGGGCGGCGGCTCGGGGACGTCTTCGCCGGGACGCTCGTGGTCCGGGAGCGGGTGCCGGGGGCCCGGGTGATGCCGGTGCCTCCGCCGCCGCCGTGGCTGGCCGGGCGGTTCACCGGGCTGGACCTGTCGGCGGTGCCGGACGGTCTGTGGCTGGCGATACGCCAGTACCTGACGCGCATGAACCAGCTGGATCCGCAGGTGGGCGCCGCGATGGCGGCGAGGCTCGCGGACGATCTGGTGGCGCGTACGGGAGCGCCCGCGCCGGCGGGGGTGCCCGCTGCCGCGTTCCTGATGGCGGTGGTGCACGAGCGGCAGTCGCGGGACGCCGCCCGGGCCTTCCGGTCCGCCGCTGCCGCCGCTCCCGCGCAGGCCCCCGCCTTTGCGCCGGCACCCGCTCCCGCCGGGTACGCGCCGGCGCCCGTTCCGGCGCCCGTTGCGACGTCCGTTCCGGCGGCGGCTCCCTACGTGGCTCCGGCGCCCGTGGCCCCCGTGGAGGCTCCGCGCGCCGGCGGGTTCGCGCCGCCCGCCTGAGGGGTCACTGCTCCTCGAAGGTGGAGGGCGGGGTCTCCAGGTGTTCGAGCTCGATGCCGGGGGCCGAGAGCACCACGTCGCCGGCGATGTGGATCGTGTGGACCTCGCCCGTGTCCAGGGCGCTGACCTGGTATTCGTCCACGAGGAGCGGGCCGCTGTCGGTGGGGTGTTCCTCGCGGGCCAGCAGGGCCCACGCCTGGTCGACCGTACGGGGGGCCAGGACCGGGTCGGTGAGGGCGAGGAGCCGGACGCGGGTGGCGGGGGCGCCGGGGGTCAGGCGCAGCAGGCGGGCCGTGGCGACCAGGAAGGCCGGGGAGGTGCCGGTGAAGCCGGGGGCGGCGATGTTGCCCTCGGTGGCCTCGGTGCCGGTGGGGTCCGTGCGGACCCAGGTGACGCCGTCGATGGCGGCGCCGCGGACCTGCCAGCTCGCGGCGTTCACTTCGAGGCGGATGGGGCGGCCGAGTTCGTCGATCGCGAGGTCGACGGAGCCGCGGTGGTCACCGTTCGGGGCGGTGAGCTGGGAGACGTAGCGCCAGCCCGAGGGTCCGGGGGCGCAGTGGAAGTGCTCCTCGCCGAGAGGGGTGTGGTCGTGCGGGTCGTGGAGCGAGTATCGGCCGCGGGGCATGGTGCGCACACTTCTTGGGATCGAGGGCGTCGGGGTATCGGGGGATACGGGGCAGGCCCCCGGCACGGGTGCCGGGGGCCTGCTTCACGTGATGCCGCCGCTGATCAGGAGCTGATCAGGGGTTGATCAGTAGCGGTAGTGGTCCGGCTTGTACGGGCCCTCGACCTGGACGCCGATGTAGGCGGCCTGCTCGGGGCGCAGGGTGGTCAGGCGGACGCCGAGGGCGTCGAGGTGCAGGCGGGCGACCTTCTCGTCGAGGTGCTTGGGCAGCACGTACACCTCGGTCGGGTACTCCTCGGGCTTGGTGAAGAGCTCGATCTGGGCCAGGGTCTGGTCCGCGAAGGAGTTCGACATGACGAAGGAGGGGTGGCCGGTCGCGTTGCCCAGGTTCAGCAGGCGGCCCTCGGACAGCACGATCAGGACCTTGCCGTCGGGGAACTTCCAGGTGTGGACCTGCGGCTTGACCTCGTCCTTGACGATGCCGTCGATCTTCGCGAGGCCGGCCATGTCGATCTCGTTGTCGAAGTGGCCGATGTTGCCCACGATGGCCTGGTGCTTCATCTTGGCCATGTCGGCGGCCATGATGATGTCCTTGTTGCCGGTCGTGGTGATGAAGATGTCCGCCGTCTCGACGACGTCGTCGAGGGTGGCGACCTGGTAGCCGTCCATCGCCGCCTGCAGCGCGCAGATCGGGTCGATCTCGGTGACGATGACGCGGGCGCCCTGGCCGCGCAGGGACTCGGCGCAGCCCTTGCCGACGTCGCCGTAGCCGAAGACCACGGCCGTCTTGCCGCCGATGAGGACGTCGGTGGCACGGTTGATGCCGTCGATCAGCGAGTGACGGCAGCCGTACTTGTTGTCGAACTTCGACTTCGTCACCGCGTCGTTCACGTTGATCGCCGGGAACAGCAGCGTGCCCTCGGCCATCATCTCGTAGAGGCGGTGGACACCCGTGGTGGTCTCCTCCGTCACGCCGCGGATCTCGGACGCGAGCTGGGTCCACTTCTGGGGGGACTCGCCGAGGGTGCGGTTGAGCAGGGTGAGGATGTGTGCGTACTCCTCGGAGTCCGCGGTCGACGGGTCGGGGGCCTCGCCGGCCTTCTCGAACTCGACGCCCTTGTGGACGAGGAGGGTGGCGTCACCACCGTCGTCGAGGATCATGTTCGGGCCGCCGGTGGGGGTGTTCGGCCAGGTCAGCGCCTGCTCCGTGCACCACCAGTACTCCTCCAGCGTCTCGCCCTTCCAGGCGAAGACGGGGATGCCCTGCGGGTTCTCCGGGGTGCCGTTCGGGCCCACCGCGATGGCGGCGGCCGCGTGGTCCTGGGTGGAGAAGATGTTGCAGGAGGCCCAGCGGACGTCGGCGCCGAGGGCGGCCAGCGTCTCGATGAGGACGGCGGTCTGGATCGTCATGTGCAGCGAGCCGGTGATGCGGGCGCCGGCCAGCGGCTGCGCCTCGGCGTACTCGCGGCGGATCGACATCAGGCCCGGCATCTCGTGCTCGGCCAGGGTGATCTCCTTGCGGCCGAACGCGGCAAGGGACAGGTCTGCGACCTTGAAGTCCATGGGTGCTGCTCCTCATGGTTCGAGAGGTGGGTACGGCTGGTCCGTGCGCCGTCCTGGGGACGGGACACCGAGCACAGTCCGTCGGGGGTCCTCTCTCCCCTCGGCCGGTCGCAAGGACCGCCCGACCCGCCATCAGCAGCGACGTCTGACACTGACCACGAATCTACACCGATCGGTGGAGTGAGCCCCAGTCAGACGAGGAAGAAGGCGTGAGGTGATCCCAGGCCCCCCGACTGTCACTTTCGGGGCCTTTCGTACTTTTGGTCCGCCGTTGTGCCGCCACCGGCACGAGATCCGGTGACCGCGGCCCCGCCGCACCGTCCGCCGTCGGCCCCCTCCCCTCCCGGTGAGGGGCCCGACCGCGTTCCGTACGCTTCGGCGCGCACGGGAACGGATCGAAGGGACGGGGCGGATGGAACGCAGGCGTGGCCGGAGACGGGGCATCTGGGCGATCGTGCTGCTGGTGGCGGGCGGGGTGATGGTCCTCGGCGGGACGGTCCACTCGGCCATGTCCGCCGGGGACTCGGAGGTGGACTACGAGAAGCACCGGATAGCGGGCGACAACATGCGGCCGGCTTACGCGGCCGGGGACGCCGGCTGGTTCTCCATGGGCGCCGCCGGCGAGGAGCTGGAGATCGGGCGCGGGGACGTGGTGCTCGTATCGGTTCCGGAGTGGAGACCGGGCGGGCTCATGCTGTCGCGGGTGGTGGCGCGCGGCGGCGACCGGATCGAGCACCGGCGGGGAGAGGGCGCCTTGCGGCTCAACGGGGAGCCGCTGGACGAGCCGTACATCCTGGACCGGTCGGTTCCGGCGGTCGTGCCGTTCGACGTGACGGTTCCCGAGGGGCGGGTGTTCCTCATGGGGGACAACCGCGGGAACTCGGTGGACTCCACGATGCACCTCTCCGCGAACAGCGGCACCGTGGCCCTGTCGTCGGTCCGCGGCGAGGCCGTGGTGGAGCCGACGGACCTCATCGTCGCGGGCGGCCTCCAGTTCGTCGGCGCCGTCGTGTTCCTGGCCGGTGGCGTGCTGGGGATCGTGGCGCTGATGGTGCGGCGCAGGCAGCCGGCGCCGACGCAGCCCGCCTGGGGCGCCCCCGCCCCCGGCGCCTCGGACTGAGGGCCGGCCCCCGCCGGGCCGGATGTGCGAAGGCCCCCGCGGGCAGGTGCTCGCGGGGGCCTTCGTGCGTACTTGGGTTGCTTGCGCGGGTTACCTGGCTGCTTCGGGGCGGTAGATGTCCGGCTCCAGGTAGATCACGCGGGCGATCGGGACCGCCTCGCGGATGCGGGCCTCGGCGGCGTTGATCGCGTCCGCCACCTGGGTGGCGGTGTCGTGGCCCTCGACGGCGATCTTGGCGGCGACCAGGAGCTCCTCCGGGCCGAGGTGCAGGGTCCGCATGTGGATGACGCGGGTGACGACGTCTCCGTCGACGAGCGCGGTCTTGATCTTCTCGATCTCTTCGATGCCCGCGGCCTCACCGAGCAGCAGGGACTTGGTCTCCGCGGCCAGGACGATCGCGATCCCGATGAGCAGGGTGCCGATGCACAGGGTGCCGATGCCGTCCCAGACGCCGTTGCCGGTCAGCAGGGCGAGGCCGACGCCGCCGAGGGCCAGGACCAGGCCGACGAGCGCCCCGAGGTCTTCCAGGAGGACGACGGGCAGCTCGGGGGCCTTGGCCCGGCGGACGAACTGGGTCCAGGTCTGCTTGCCCCGGATCTCGTTCGACTCCTTGATCGCGGTGCGGAAGGAGAAGGACTCGGCGATGATCGCGAAGACGAGCACGCCGACCGGCCAGTACCAGGCCTCGATGGGGTGCGGGTGGTTGATCTTCTCGATGCCCTCGTAGATGGCGAACATGCCACCGACGGTGAAGAGCACGATGGAGACGAGGAAGGCGTAGATGTAGCGCTCGCGTCCGTACCCGAAGGGGTGTTGCGGGGTCGCCTCGCGCTGGGCCTTCTTTCCGCCGAGGAGCAGCAGCCCCTGGTTTCCGGAGTCCGCCAGCGAGTGGACGCTTTCCGCGAGCATCGACGAGGAGCCGCTGAAGAGGAATGCCACGAATTTGGCTACAGCGATGGCGAGGTTGGCGGCGAGTGCCGCCACGATCGCCCTGGTACCGCCCGACGCGCTCATGGGTGCAGGTTGTCCTTCCTAGCCACTGACTACCGGCCGCACATTGTTGCAGCCACCGGGACGGACCCGGCGTCAGACCACCACGGTGGCACGGAAGACCGTCCCGCTTCCGGACAGTTCGACCTTTTCGCCCGCCGGTACGAAGACCGATTCGCCGGGCGTCAGCGGCAGTTCGCCGGCCATCGCGGAACCGGCCGTGCAGAGCAGGATCTGCGGGGCGTCCACCGACAGCACCCGGGAGACGCCGCCGGGTGCGAGGAGGAAGCGGGAGAGCCGGAACTCGTCGATCGGGCTCTCGTAGACCTCCTCGCCGCCGTCGCCTTCGGGGCGCAGGACGTTCGGGTCGCCCGGCTCGAACTTCGCGATCTTCAGCAGCTCGGGCACGTCCACGTGTTTGGGGGTGAGTCCGGCGCGCAGCACGTTGTCGGAGTTGGCCAGCAGCTCGACGCCGAGGCCGTCGATGTAGGCGTGCGGGACGCCGGCGCCGAGGAACATCGCCTCGCCGGGCTGGAGTCGGACGTGGTTGAGCAGCATGGCCGCGATGACTCCCGGGTCGCCCGGGAAGTGGTGGGCCAGGGTGGTGTACGGGGCGTACGGACCTCCGAGGCGTTCGACGGCGGCCGCGGTCTCGTGGACGGTGTGTGCCATCTCGGCACGGTCCGCGGTCAGTACGGCGGTGAGCATCTCGCGCAGGGCCGCCTCTTCGGGGTGCGCGTGCAGCAGGTCGACGTACGGCTTGAGGCTGTCCACGTCCAGGCCCGCGAGGAGTTCGGCGGCCTCCAGCGGCGGGCGGAAGCCGCACAGCCCGTCGAACGCGGTGAGCGCGCAGATCATCTCGGGCTTGTGGTTGGGGTCCTTGTAGTTGCGGTGGCCCGCGTCGGCCGGGACCCCGCGGCGCTCCTCGTCCTCGAAGCCGGCCTTCGCCTGGGCCAGATCGGGGTGGACCTGGAGGGAGAGCGGCGCGCCCGCGGCGAGGATCTTGAGGAGAAAGGGCAGCCGGGGGCCGAACTTGGCGACGGTGGCCGCTCCGAGCTCGCCCTCGGGGTCGGCCGTGATGACGTCCGAGAGGGCCACCTCGCCGGCGCCGCGGTCGAGGCGGGAGGGGGCGCCGGGGTGGGCGCCCATCCACAGCTCGGCCTGGGGCTCACCGGTGGGTTCGACACCGAGGAGCGTGGGGAGGGCCGTGGTCGATCCCCAGGCGTAGGGGCGGATCGTGTTGATCAGGCGGTCCATCGTCGTCTTCCTGGATAGAGCCGGGGCGTGTGCGTGTACCTCAGCTGTGTCCCCCGGAAGCCAACGCCAGGTAGGCGGTGGCGAAATCCGTGACGGCGAGGAGTTCGGCGAGCTGCTCCAGCTCGACGCCCTCCTCCGGTTCGAGCTCGCTGATGGCCGTGTCGTGGCTGAGGGCCAGCTCGCGTGCGGCGGGGGCGGCGGTGAGGCCGCCGGCCGGCCGGTCACGCAGCAGGACGATGCGGGCGCGAAGGGCCTGGGGCTCTTCGACCCGGTCACGGAAGAAGTCTTCGGGGTCGGCGCCGGCGGCGAAGGCCCCCGCGAGCAGGATGCCGTGGGCGGGGAGTGCCTCGGGGAGCACGGCGGACAGCGCGGGGCGGCCGGCGAGTTCGGCGAGGGTGGCGGCGAAGCGGCGGCCCGCGGGGGCGGCGCCGGTGCCCTCGCTCCAGATGAGCGGGAGGGAGTCGGCGAGCTCGGCGGCGAGGGTCTTGGCCGGGTTGGAGTAGGTGGCGATGGCGGGCCCGCAGCGTTCGGCCGTGCGGTCGAGCCGGTCGGCGACGAGCTGCAGGGTGTCGGGGGCCGCGGTGATCAGGCCGACCTTGTCGAGGAGCAGCAGCAGGGGCGTGAGCAGCGCCCACAGGGCGCCCGGGCCCGCGGCGGCGGATTCGTCGTACTCCTGGTACGGGGCCTTGGCCATCGGTACGAGGAGCCCGTGCGCGCCGTCCACGGCCTCGCTCAGCGGTGAGCGCTCGGGGGCGACGGCGACGACGGTGCAGCCGCGCCGGTACGCCTGCTCGGCGAGGACGGCCAGGCCGGGCTCGGTGCCGTCGGTGGTGGCGATGAGCAGCAGGTCGACCGAGCCGGCCCAGCCGGGCAGGGCCCAGCGCAGTGCGCCGGCGGCGTGCGCGACGCCGGTGGGGTCGAGCCGGATCACGGGCGCGGACGCGCCTGCGAGGGCGCCCAGCAGGTCGGCGACGCCGGTGGCGGCGGTGCCGGGCCCGGCGATCAGGACGGCGCGCGGGCGGCCGTCGGGGCGCAGGTCGGCGAGGCCCGCCTCGTTCGCGTGCCGGGCGGCGGTACGGACTCTCGCCCCGGCCTCGGCCGCGCCGCGGAGCAGGCCCCGACGGTCGACGCGGGCGAGATCGTCCGGTGCGTCGAGGAGCGACTCGTCGAGCATGGCGGCCTCCGGCGGTGTTGACGGATCCAGGGTTGCGGAATCGGTCTCAGCGTCTGCGTGTGCCTGTGCGGCGCGGCAGGGGTCAGGCGGGGCGGCGGGCCTCGTCGACCAGGAGCACCGGGATGCCGTCACGGACCGGGTACGCGAGGCCGCAGTCCTGGCCGGTGCAGATCAGCTCGGGGGCCGTCTCGTCGGCCGACTTGTCCTCGAGGGGCGCGTGGCAGGCGGGGCAGGCGAGGATCTGCAGGAGGCCGGCTTCGAGCGGCATGGGGCGGTTCCCTTCGGGCATGCGGATGGTTCTGGGGTGGGGCGAGGTCAGCGTACCGCCGAGTCACCTCCGGTGCGGCCTGGAGTGGGCGCGTTGGCGCCCGCCGTGCGCTTGGTGCGGCGCCGTTGCCGGGGTCCGCCCTCTGGGACCCCGGCTCCGCCGGGCACCGGCCCGGAATGCGGTCAGGCGCGGATGAGGGCCAGGACCTCGTCGCGGACCTTCGCCAGCGTGGCCGCGTCACGGGCCTCCACGTTCAAACGCAGCAGCGGCTCGGTGTTCGAGGCGCGGACGTTGAACCACCAGTCCTGCGCCGCCACCGTCAAGCCGTCCAGCTCGTCCAGGGTCACACCCTCCGCGTCGCCGTACGTGGCCTTCACCGCCGCCAGACGACCCGCCTGATCCGCCACCGTCGAGTTGATCTCACCCGAACCCGCATACCGGTCATACGAAGCCACCAGCCCCGACAGCGGACCGTCCTGACCGCCCAGGGCCGCCAGCACGTGGAGCGCGGCGAGCATGCCGGTGTCCGCGTTCCAGAAGTCCTTGAAGTAGTAGTGCGCCGAGTGCTCACCACCGAAGATCGCACCCGTCTTCGCCATCTCCTCCTTGATGAAGGAATGCCCGACGCGGGTGCGGACCGGGGTGCCGCCGTTCTCCCGCACCACCTCCGGCACCGACCAGGACGTGATCAGGTTGTGGATCACCGTGCCCGTCCCGCCGTTGCGGGCCAGCTCACGCGCCGCCACCAGCGCGGTGATCGCGGAGGGGGAGACACCCTGGCCGCGCTCGTCCACGATGAAACAGCGGTCCGCGTCACCATCGAACGCGATGCCGAGGTCTGCACCCTCCGCCAGCACACGCGCCTGCAGATCCACGATGTTCTTCGGATCCAGCGGATTGGCCTCGTGGTTGGGGAACGTCCCGTCCAACTCGAAGTACATCGGGACCAGATCCAGCGGCAGACCCTCGAACACCGTCGGAACGGTGTGACCACCCATCCCGTTGCCCGCGTCCACGACCACCTTCAGCGGACGGATCCCCGCCAGGT
The DNA here is from genome assembly GCF_045160965.1 of Streptomyces sp. NBC_00207. Taxonomy (NCBI): domain Bacteria; kingdom Bacillati; phylum Actinomycetota; class Actinomycetes; order Kitasatosporales; family Streptomycetaceae; genus Streptomyces; species Streptomyces sp. NBC_00207. The sequence continues at coordinate 3,988,681 of NZ_CP130715.1, forward strand.
CCACCAGACCCCGCAGATGCGCCGAGTAACCGGGAAGACTGTCCAGCTCCGTGACCGTGCCCGCAACCGTGCCCGCCGCGACCGCCGGGGCGCCTTCGTCGGACCACTTCTCCACCAGCTCACGGATCCGGGAAAGGCCCGTGTCCTGGCCCACCGGAGCCGCGCCCGCCCGGCACAGCTTGATGCCGTTGTACTTCGCCGGGTTGTGCGAGGCCGTGAACATCGCACCCGGCAGATCCAGCGAACCCGACGCGTAATACAGCTGATCCGTCGAACACAGACCGATCAGCGTCACATCCACCCCACGCGCGGCCGCACCCCGCGCAAACGCCACCGACAGACCCGGCGACGACGGCCGCATGTCATGACCGATCACGATCGCCGAAGCACCCGTCACCTCCACGAACGCGGCACCGAACAGCTCCGCCAACGACTCGTCCCACTCGTCCGGCACGACACCACGCACGTCATACGCCTTGACGATGTTCGAAAGATCTGCGGCCACTGCCTGCCCTCCTGAGGTTCTGTGCGGTTCGGCAAACCTACCTTGAACCAGGAGCTCCGTTTCAGCCCGTCGGAGCGTCAGGAATCGGGCGATCTCAAGACGCGCAGGTGTCCACGACGGGTCTCGCCGGTGACCGGGCGGCCCTGGCCGGAGCCGCCGGCCTCGGCGGCGCGGCCGGGCGGGCGGGCGGCTTCGCGGACCGCGTTGGCGAGGGCTTCGAGGTCGTCGCCGCTGGGGCGGGACGGACCGGAGCCGTCGGACAGGCGGACGACGTCCCAGCCGCGCGGGGCGGTCAGGCGCTCCGAGTGCTCGGCACACAGGTCGTAGCAATGGGGTTCGGCATAGGTGGCGAGCGGGCCGAGAACTGCGGTCGAATCGGCGTAGACGTACGTCAGTGTCGCGACGGCAGGGCGGCCGCACGCGGTGCGCGAACAGCGACGTACAAGGCTCACGACGTTGGACGGTACCGCACTCTTGACCGGGCCGCGACGACTCCACCGCCGCTCACTCCCCCGTGTCGTGCTCGGGGCTACCCTGCGGGGGTGATGGACACCCCTCTGCCTCCCTGCCCTGGCGAGCCCCCCGCAGGGGCACCCACCGAGCCGCGTCCGCGCCGGCGGGACCGGCACGGACGCGGGATGCGCGGGCCGGTGGCCCCTCCTCAGGTGCCGCTGTCGGCGAGCCGGTCGGAGCTGTTCGGGGACCTCGTACGGGATTCCGTGGAGCGGCTGGAGCGGCGCTGGCCGCAGCTGTCCGAGGTGGAGTTCCTGGTCGGTGACGTCCCCGGGCCGCCCGGCGGTGCGGACGGCGGCTGGAACGACGAGGCGGTGCCGCTGGGTGCGGTGTCGGAGTCCCGCGAGGGGCGGCCGGCCCGGGTCGTGGTCTTCCGGCGGCCGGTGGAGATCCGCACCAAGACTCGGGACGAGAAGGCGATGCTGGTCCACGAGATCGTGGTGGAGCAGGTGGCGGAGCTGCTCGGGCTGTCGCCCGAGACCGTGGATCCGCGCTACGGGCAGGACTGACCGGAGGCGGGCGGGGGACCGGGAGGTCCCCCGCCTCGTCGCCCGGCGGAGCCGGGTTACCTGGTCAGGACCGAGAGGTCCTGGGCGGCCCGGGGGACGGCGACCGTGGAGTGGTCGTCCGACAGGGGCTGGACGGTGAACATCGCGATGCCCTCGTGCGGGAGGGACAGGGTGCGGGCCGCGTGGACCGGGCCGCCCGAGAGGGTCTCGACGGTCAGCGCGTAGGAGCCCTTGCCGCCGGCCGGGGCCAGGGACAGCGTCTGCGTGGTGCCCGCCTTCACCGTGACCTCCTGGGAGGCCGGCTCGCCGCCGCCGGTGCCGGGCGAGGCCGTCACCTTGACCTTCGCGTCCTCTCCGGGGGCGGTCAGCGACAGCACGGTCGCGTTCTCGTCGGGCCGATTGTCGGCCACGGTCGCCCGTGTGCCGACCGGCCCGGAGGCCGGGACGAAGCCGAGTTCCTGCTTGGCGCCGCTGCCGCGGACCACCCGTACCGCCGCGACGACCGGGGCGGCCTTCTTGGCGTCGGCCGGACCCAGCAGCAGCGAACCGGCCTCGCCGCGGGTCACGTCCTTGAGGTCCACGACGGCCGTCATACCGGCCTTGACGTGCAGCTGTTCGCTGCCCGCGGGGCTGATCGCGCCGCCCGGTGCGGCCAGGCGCACCTTCAGGTCGGCGTCCTCCTCGCCCGGCACGAAGGCGACGAGCCGTACGGAGGCGGCGTCGGCCGGGATGCCGGGCAGCACCAGCGAGCCCGCCGGGTCGGTGGAGGCCGGCAGCCAGTCGGCGCCCACGCCCTCCTCGGCGACCTGCACCGAGGCGCCCACCCGGCCCGCGCGGGTCGTCACGTGGGCGGTGGCGTCGGCGAGCTGGACTCCCGGGATGAGGGAGGAGAGCAGGACCGTCTTGGTGGACTTGGGGTCGACCCGGATGTTCTCGCTGGCGCCGCCCTCGGGCTTGGCCAGTCCGTCCGGACCGAAGAGCTTGATGTCGACGATGGCGGCGGCGTCGTCGGGGTTGGTGAGGTGGACGTAGTCCTCGCGGCCCTTGGCCGTGCTCACCGCGGGGAACCAGAAGTCGGTGCCGGGTGCGGTGCAGCCGACGCCGAGCACGCCGCGGGCCCGGCCGACCGAGACCTTGGTGGTCAGCTGCGCCGTCCAGCCGGGGGCGAGGACCCCGTCGGCGCTGCCGGTGAGGGCGGGCGCGTCGGCTCCGCTGGCGGTGGCCCCGACGGGCTTGCCCGGCTCCTTGGGCTCCAGCACCGGCTTGGCGTCCTTGGTGGCGCCGAGCAGCCGGGCCGAGCCCTTGCCCTCTCCGGCGGGGGCTCCGGGGGTGAAGGCCGTGTACGTGGTCTCCGCGATGTCCGAGGAGCTGGGCCCCGGGCACACCAGCAGGGACCGCTCCACCGGCATCCGGGCCGCCGCCGCCCTGCCGTCGGCCGTGCTGCCGTCGGCGGCGGGGGCGGTGAGGGCGGCGAGTCCGGTGAGGGCGGCCAGCGCCGCGGTCACGGCGGCCAGCGTCAGGGGTGCGCGCTGCTTCACTGCTGGGGGCTCCCGTCAGGACGCGGGTCGTGCGGTGCGTGGGGATCGTGCGGTGCGTGGGGGTCGTACTGGTCGTACTGCTCGTACGGGTACTGCTGCGGGTACGGGGCCTCGTAGGCCTGCTGCCCCTGCTGTCCCTGCTGTCCCTGCTGTCCCTGCGGGTCGTACGGTCCCTGCGGGTCGTACGCCGCCGGGTACTGCTCGTACGGGAGCGGCTGCTGGGGCTGCGGCTCGTACGCGTAGCCGCCCTGGTCGCCGTAGGCCTGGTAGGCGTACGTCTCCTCCCCGTACACCGGCTGCGCCGGGATCTGCGCGTACGGATCGGCGACCGCGGCGGTCTCCACCGGTACGGGGGCGGGCTCCGCCTCGGCGCGCAGCCGGCGGGCGCGACGGCCCTCGCCGGCCCCGCCCGGGCCGGGCTGCGACGGGATCGCGGCCTCTTCCTCGGGCAGGTCGTCGTCGAGCTGGGCGCGGCGGCCCGGCAGGGCCATCACCAGGAGGACCAGAGCGAGCAGACCCTGCGCCCAGTACCACGCGGTCTGCAGGAGCGAGTCCTCGTGGACGAGGTCGAGGCGGCCGCCGTCGGCGGGCAGTTCGAAGCCCTGCGCCCAGCCGTCGAGGGTCTTCGCCTTGAGGGGCTTGCCGTCGAGGGTGGCCTGCCAGCCGGCGTCGGCCCGGTCGGCGATGCGCAGCACGCGGCCCGCCTGGCCTTCGGGGATCTTGCCGTGGGCCTCGACGGGTCCGGCGGCGACCGGGATCGGCGCCTCGCCCTGCTTGCCGGAGACGATGACGGCGCGGGGCAGCCAGGGCTCGACGCCCCACAGGGCGGTGCCGTCCTGCTGGTGACGCCGGCTCAGGCCGGGGGTGGCGTCGAGGACGCGGCGGATCTCTTCGGGGCCGCCGGGGCGGAACATGACGAAGCGGATGGCGTAGGCGCTGAGCTGGCTGGACTGGTCGGCGCCGGAGCCTGCGACCAGGTTGGAGACGACCTTGTCGAGGCGGGGGTCGCCGCCGGTCCGGGCGGTGATGTCGGCGTCGCCGAGGCGGCCGCCGGAGCCGCGGACGAGGCTGTAGGAGACGGAGGCGGGCGGGTCCAGGTCGAGGACCAGGGTGCGGGTCTGGTTGTCGTCGCCGCCCGCGTCGGCGACGAAGGCCGGGACCTGTACCGGGTCGCGGCGCTCCAGCGGGCCGTCGGCTCCGGCGATCATCCAGGTGGCCGCGGCGACCAGCGGGCCCGCGGCGGCGGCGAGGGCGATGAGTGCGGCCAGCGGCTGGCGCCAGCCGAAGCTGCGGGCGGCGACCCGCTCCTTGGCGCCGTCCGCGCCGAGCGCGGCGGCCGCGAGGAGGGCGAGCCCGTAGACGAGGGTGGCGGGGCCGGCCCAGGCGGTCCGGTTGGCGAGGACGGCGAGGAACAGCGCGGCGAGGGCGGCGGCCCAGGCGGTGCGGACGGCGAACCGGCGGTCGGTGCGCAGCAGGGCGGCCAGGGCGGCGAGGACGATGCCGGCGAGCAGCAGGCCGGCGCCGGTTCCGGGGCCGCCGGGGCTGATGCCGAGCAGGTCGAGGGCGCGCGCGGAGCCGGCTCCGTAGGGCAGTCCGGCTTCCTGGAGGAGGCGGCCGGGGTGCGTGAGCAGGCCGATCGACCAGGGGGCGAGCACGATCAGCGGGACGGCGAGGGTGGCGAGCAGCCGGGGGCCGTACGCCTTCCAGTGCGCGCGGCGCAGGACGAGGGCGGCGGTGCCGAGGACGGCGGCGAGCGGCCAGACCACGGGGGTGAAGGCGGTGGTCAGGGTCAGCAGGAGCGTGTACGTCCACACCGCGCGCCAGCTGCCCCGCCTCTCGGCGGCTGCCTCGCCCCCGCCGAGGGCGAAGGCGGCGACGGCGGAGCGGGCGATGAGCGGCAGTACGACGGCGAGGACGGCGGTGCCGAGGTGGCCGCCGGCGAGGGCTCCGGTGACGGCGGGGAGGAAGGCGTAGGCGATGGCGGCCCAGGCGCGCAGCAGCCGGGACTCGACGAGCGGCCGGGACGCGAAGTAGGCGGTGAGGCCGGCGAGCGGGACGGAGCCGACGAGCAGCAGGGTCAGGGCGGCCTGGGTGGAGCCGAACAGCAGGGTGGCGAGGGCGCCGAGGACGGCCAGGTAGGGGGGCGCGGAGGCGGTGGAGCCGGTGCCGACGGGCTGCCAGCCGTCGGTGTAGGCGCGCCAGAGGTCGAAGCCGCTGCCGGGGGCGGGCAGCAGGGCGCCGCCCATGAGGGAGCCGCCGCCGATCAGGCCGCGGCAGGCGGCGACGGAGACGAGCAGGAGGAGGCCGAAGAGGACCGGCGCGGGGTTGCGGGCGATGCGCCGGAGGCGGGCGAAGCGTTCCTCGGCCACCGCGTAGTCGCCGTCCTCGCCGGGGGCGGTCAGGATGCTGCCTCCGCCGTGGCGGCCGGCGGGGGCGACGTCGGTGTCGCGGTCGCCGCCGAAGTAGCCGGCGAGCTGTTCCGCATTGGCCCGCAGGGAGGCTCCCGGCGGGGGGAAGAGCGGGCGCAGGTCGGCGGCGGGGACGGCGGGGCGGCGGCGGGCCTTGCGGGCGGCGAGGAGCCGGCCGGGGCGCAGCAGGGTGGCGAGGAGGCCGGTGATCTCGTCGACGGCCTGACCGGGGGCCTTGCCGATGAGGTAGGCGAGGGTGCGCAGGACGGTGCCGAGGAGGACGCGCAGCAGCACGTAGGGCAGGGCGCGGCCGGAGCTGTTGGCGAGGATGGTGTAGACGGCGCCGGCCTTGTCGACGCGGTGCGGGCTGGCCGTGGTGCGGCCGGCGCAGTCGACGGTGCGGCGTTCGCGGGCGGAGGCCTCGGCGTGGCGCAGTACGGCGTCGGGGGCGACGAGGACGGTGTGGCCGGCGCTCTGGGCGCGCCAGCACAGGTCGACGTCGTCGCGCATCAGGGGCAGGCGCCGGTCGAAGCCGCCGAGGTCGTCGTAGACGTCGCGGCGGACCAGCATGCCGGCGGTGGAGACGGACAGGACGGGGCGGACCTGGTCGTGCTGGCCCTGGTCCTGTTCGCGTCTGTCGAGTCCGGTCCAGCGGCGGCCGCTGCGGGCGATGGTGACGCCGGCTTCGAGGAGCTGCTTCTTGTCGTACCAGCCGCGCAGTTTGGGGCCGATGACGGCGGCGTCGGGGTTCTCCTCGGCGACGCGGAGCAGTTCGGTGAGGGCGTCGGGTTCGGGGGCGCTGTCGTCGTGCAGGAGCCAGAGCCACTGGACGGGTTCGCCGTGGGGGAGTTCGGGGAGGTCGTACGTGTCGTCGCGCCAGGTGCGGCTGACGGGGTCCCAACCGCTGGGGCGCTTGAGGTACGGGAGGTCCTCGGGGGTCAGGGTGCCCGCGCTGCGGGCGGACTCGTCCACGGCCGTGCCGAATCCGGTGCGGCGGGCGAGGTGCAGGACCCGGTCGTCGCCGAGGGCCTCGGTGAGCAGCCGCGCGGATTCGTCGGCGCTGCCGGTGTCGGCGGCGATGTGGTTCTGCGCGGGGCGTTCCTGGCCGAGGAGGCCGGCGAGTGTCCGGGGCAGCCAGCGGGCGCCGTCATGGGCGACGAGGACCGCGGTGACGACGTGCCGGGGGAACTCGGGTGTGGCGGGGGCCTGGTGGGAGGCCGCCGACTGGCTGTGCAGGGACATCGCGCTACTGGCCCTCCGGCCTGGGGGTCCCTCCGGACGGGGCCGGGGGGAGGGTCCGGGGGTGGTGTGCCCTCGGAGGCTGCTGGACAGCGCCCCACCCTAACGGCTGGCAACACAACGGTCCGCCTCCTGCGGGGAAGGTGCAGGAGGCGGACCGTTTGCCGTGCTGTGTGTGGTGTCTTTCGTTCGTTCGATATGTCGTGCGTTGTGCGGTGGGTGCCGGGCCGGTGGCGCCTCGGCCGTTTCAGACCGCTGCCTTTTTCAGCCGGCGGCGCTCGCGCTCGGACAGGCCGCCCCAGATGCCGAATCGCTCGTCGTTGGCGAGGGCGTACTCAAGGCATTCGGAGCGGACTTCGCAGGCGAGGCAGACCTTCTTGGCCTCGCGGGTCGAGCCGCCCTTCTCGGGGAAGAAGGACTCGGGGTCGGTCTGGGCGCACAGAGCGCGCTCCTGCCATCCGAGCTCCTCGTCCGCCTCCTCGACCAGCAGTTCCTGAAACAGCTCGGTCATGTGCGCCCCTCGCTCTGTCTGTGCGTCCCCGTGTTGATGTCGTCACTGATCGCTACGTAACGACACGAGTGAAATTACAAGTGCGTGGCTCCTGAGCAGTCAAGCCGGGATCTGCTATTGGGCCCCTTATTCACTCTGCGGAACCAAGCGTATGCAGAAAGTGTTCATATCGCCAAAAATCGTGACACATGCATTAAGCGTCGCGAGACTCCCGCCTTCACCCGTTATCCACGCGCCATCCACAGGCGGGGTTGCGATCCGGCCGGAGAAGCGGCGCAGATCACATTCCGGTCACGAGATGGCGCATCCTGGTTTAGGTGTCGGCCGACTGAGCCCTGGCACAGCGCCACATCCCCTGACGCACAGTGCACAAACCTTTCTCCGGGCACAGTAACCGGATGAGGTGAAACTTTTACCCCAAACCGGACATTGGGTTGACAGTCCGACCCTCCACCCGTTCTCCTTGTTCGCATGTCAGCGCCCGCAGCCGCCACCCGGACCCCCATTCGTGGGTTCCTGTGCGCTGCCCAGGTTCGCTGTTGCTGTTGCAGCTGTTGATGCCCCCGGAGCCCCGGCTCCCGTGAGCTCCGGCCCGCCCCCCACAGCAACCGCCAGCACGACTGACATCCGTCGAGGTAACCCCCACGATGAACAGCACGCACAGCGCCACCCCCACCACGGCCCCCGCCTCCTCCGCCGCTCCCGCGCCCGTCGCGGCCACCACGCCCGTCGAGAGCGACCTGCAGATCGCCGGCGACATCCTCGCCGTCCAGCACCTCCTCCAGCCCGCCCGGGAACACCCGGCCACCGTCGCCGAGTTCGTCGGCCTCGCCCGCTCCATCGCCGAGGACCGCGCCTCCTGGGAGCACCTCGTCCAGTACGACGCCACCACCCGCTGGTACCACCGGCTGCGCACCGGCCCCGGCTACGAGGTCTGGCTGCTCAGCTGGGTCCCCGGCCAGGGCAGCGGTCCGCACGACCACGGCGCCTCCTCCGGCGTCCTGACCGTGCTCGAAGGCGAGCTCACCGAGCACACTTCACGCGGACGGCTCACCCACCGCCCCGGATCCCAGCGCGTCCTCGCCCCCGGCTTCGCGCACGAGGTCGTCAACGACACCCTCGACGGCGCGGTCAGCCTGCACGTGTACTTCCCCGGTCTGACCGAGATGCCGATGCACAGCTGCTCCCCGGCCGAATCCGAGTCCGTACCCGCCTGACCCGCCCGGCGCCCCGCTGACAGTCCCACCCTCCCCCAGCTACCGCTGGGAGGTGCCCCCACCGACCACCGCCCCTCGACGACAGCCTCCGGCTGACAGACTGTCCGCATGCGCATTGTTGTTCTGGCCGGCGGTATAGGCGGCGCCCGGTTCCTGTCCGGACTCAAGTCGGCAGTGCCCGACGCGGACATCACGGTCATCGGCAACACCGGTGACGACATCCACCTGTTCGGGCTCAAGGTGTGCCCCGACCTCGACACGGTGATGTACACCCTCGGCGGTGGCATCAACGAGGAGCAGGGCTGGGGCCGCACCGACGAGTCCTTCACCGTCAAGGAGGAGCTCGCGGCGTACGGGGTCGGACCCACCTGGTTCGGCCTCGGCGACCGCGACTTCGCCACCCACATCGTCCGTACGCAGATGCTCGGCGCGGGCTACCCGCTGAGCGCCGTCACCGAGGCGCTCTGCGACCGCTGGCAGCCCGGCGTACGGCTGCTGCCCATGTCCGACGACCGGGTCGAGACCCACGTCGCGATCACCGAGGCGGGCACTGGGGAGCGCCACGTCATCCACTTCCAGGAGTACTGGGTCCGGCTGCGCGCCTCGGTGGACGCGGAGGCCGTCGTACCCGTGGGCGCCGAACAGGCCAAGCCCGCACCCGGCGTGCTGGAGGCCATCGCCGCCGCCGACGTGATCCTCTTCCCGCCGTCGAACCCGGTGGTCTCGGTCGGGACGATCCTCTCCGTGCCCGGCATCCGGGAAGCGGTGGCCGCCGCCGGGGCGCCCGTGATCGGCCTCTCCCCCATCGTCGGGGGCGCGCCCGTGCGCGGCATGGCCGACAAGGTGCTGGCCGCGGTCGGCGTGGAGGCCACGGCCGCGGCCGTGGCCCTGCACTACGGGACCGGGCTGCTCGACGGCTGGCTGGTGGACACCGCCGACGCGGACGCCGTCGCCGAGGTAGAGGCCGCCGGGATCACCTGCCGCGCGGTGCCGCTGATGATGACCGACCTGGAGGCCACCGCCGAGATGGCCCGGGCCGCGCTGGAACTGGCGGAGGCCTCCCGGTGACGGAGCCGACCACCGGGCCCGCTCCCTCGTACGAGGTGCGGGCCGTCGGCGGGATGCCGGAGGTCAGGCCCGGGGACGACCTGGCGAAGCTGATCACGACCGCCGCGCCCGATCTGCGCGACGGGGACGTCCTGCTCGTCACCTCGAAGATCGTCTCCAAGGCCGAGGGCCGGATCGTGGAGGCGGACTCCCGCGAGGAGGCCATAGACGCGGAGACCGTACGGGTCGTCGCGCGCCGCGGCCCCCTGCGCATCGTCGAGAACCGGCAGGGGCTGGTGATGGCCGCCGCCGGGGTGGACGCCTCCAACACCACCCCCGGCACCGTGCTGCTGCTGCCCGAGGACCCCGACGCCTCGGCCGCCGCGATCCGCACCGGGGTCCGCGACATCCTCTCCGTGAACGTGGGCGTGGTCGTCACCGACACCTTCGGGCGGCCGTGGCGCACCGGGCTCACCGACGTGGCCATCGGCTCGGCCGGGGTGCGGGTCCTGGACGACCTGCGCGGGGACACGGACGCGCACGGCAATCCGCTCAGCGCGACGGTGGTGGCGACGGCTGACGAACTGGCCGCCGCCGGCGACCTCGTCAAGGGCAAGGCGGCCGGACTGCCCGTGGCCGTCGTGCGCGGCCTGGCGCACGTCCTCGGCGAGGGCGCCTCGGCGCGGGACCTGGTGCGCACCCCCGCCGACGACATGTTCCGGCTGGGCACCTCGGAGGCGGTACGGGAAGCCGTCACCCAGCGCCGTACCGTACGGGCCTTCACGGCGGAGCCGGTGGACCCGGGCGCGGTACGGCGGGCGGTGGCCGCGGCCGTGACGGCCCCGGCCCCGCACCACACGACGCCGTGGCGGTTCGTGCTGCTGGAGTCCGAGGCCTCGCGGACGGAGCTGCTCGACGCCATGCGGGACGCGTGGATCGCGGACCTGCGGGCGGACGGCAAGTCCGAGGAGTCCGTGGCCAAGCGGGTGCGGCGCGGGGACGTGCTGCGGAACGCCCCCTACCTGGTCGTGCCGTGCCTGGTGACGGACGGCGCGCACCACTACGGGCACGCACGGCGGGACGCGGCCGAGCGGGAGATGTTCGTGGTCGCGATGGGCGCGGGCGTACAGAACCTGCTGGTCGCACTGGCCGGGGAACGGCTGGGGTCGGCGTGGGTGTCCTCGACGATGTTCTGCCGGGACGTGGTGCGGGAGGTGCTCGGGCTGCCGCAGGACTGGGACCCGATGGGGGCGGTGGCGGTGGGTCACCCGGCCGCGGCACCGGCCGATCGGCCGGTCCGGTCAGCGGAGGACTTCATCCGGGTGCGCTGAGCCCTCGGGCCGGAGGGCCGGGCGGGTCGGAGCCGGCCGACGGGTCAGAGCCGGCCGATGTCTCCGCGCGGCATGCGCGGCGCGCGGCGGGGCGGGGTGCGGCCCGTGAGGAGGATGAGCCGGGCGGCGCGGTGGCGCTGCCCGGCGTACGGGGCGAGGAGCTCCAGCATGGCGGCGTCGTCGGTGTCGCGGTCCCCGACGAGGGCGTAACCGATGATGCCGGGGAGGTGCAGGTCGCCGGTGGTGACGGCGTCGGGGTCGCCGTTGCTGCGCTGGAGGGTTTCGGCGGAGGTCCACGGGCCGATGCCGGGAACGGCCTCCAGCCGCCGCACGGCCTCGGCCGGGCCCATGGCGGCGGCCTCCTCCAGACGGTTCGCCACGCGGGCGGCCCGGACGATGGTGGCGGAGCGCTTCGCGTCGACCCCGGCCTTGTGCCAGTCCCAGGACGGGATCATGGCCCAGGTGGGGGCGTCGGGGACGACGTACAGGTCCTGCGGCCCGGGCGCGGGCTCGCCGTACTGCCGGACGAGGCGGCGCCAGGAGCGGTAGGCCTCGTCGGCGGTGACCTTCTGCTCCAGGACCGTGGGGATCAGGGACTCCAGGACCATGCCGGTGCGGGTGAGGCGCAGGCCGGGGCGGCGGCGGTGGCTGGCGTGCACGAGACGGTGGCGCGGGACGAAGGCGGCCGGGTCGTCGGCGGCGCCGAGGAGCACGGGGAGCTGTTCGAGGACCCAGTCGGCGCCCGGGCCCCAGGCCTCGGCGTGCACCTCCCCGCCCGCGCGGGCCACGCGGAGGGTGGCAGGGCCCTGCGGGGTGCGGGCGGTGCGCCAGACCGAGCCGTCGGGGGTGATGCGGAAGGTGGGGTCGGCGGGGCCGCGCCTGAGGGGGCCGAGGGTCAGGCCGAGGTCGAGCGGACCTTCGGGGGTCCACCGGCGTTCCCTGGCTCCGGCGCCGACGGTGGTTCCCCGGCCCGGGGGGACGTCGGTGCGGCCGCCGCGCGCTGCGGTACGGGTGAAGGGATCGAATCGGCCGGCCATGCGTCGAGCGTAGCCCTGCCGGGTGCTCCGCCCGAACCCCGCCGGGCTCCGCCCGGACCCGCGCCTCAATCGCCGGCGAGGCTGAAAACCGGGGCTCCGCCCCGCACCCCGCTCCTCAAACGCCGGAGGGGCTGAAAGACCGCCTCAAACGCGGCGGGGCTGGGTTTGCCGAGCTCCGCTGGAAAGGTTCCGCCCGGCAATCCAGCCTCGCCGGCGTTTGAGGCGCGGGCGCGGAGCGCCGTAGGGGTCCGGGGACGGGGCCGTCTGTGGAGATGCTGCGGACCGCCGGAGGCTAACGGCCTTGGAGTTTGGCCGAGTTCGTGCGCGTCACCGGGAGTTTGCCGTACAGCTTCTTGCCCGGGCATTCCGTGGCGAAGCCGTCGCGGTGGCCCGAGATGATGTTCATCGACACGTTCTTGCCCTTGGGGTAGCGGTTGCCGCCGCCCGACGTCAGGGTCGTCTTCGCGCGCGGGTCGCGGCCGAAGAGGCCGAGCTTCCAGGCCGTGAGGCGGGCGACCGCGTCGACCGCCACCGCCGGGGGAGCCGCGGAGGTGTAGGTGCCGAGCACCACGACGCCCATGCTGTTCGTGTTGAAGCCCATGGTGTGGGCGCCGAGCACCGCCTTGGAGACGCCTCCCGCGCGGCCCTCGTAGACCGTGCCGCACTTGTCGACGGCGAAGTTGTAGCCGAGGTCGCGCCAGCCGCTGCTGATCACGTGGTAGCGGTACAGGCTGCGCAGCACCGCCGGGGCGTCCTTGCAGGCGTAGTTGTTGCCGGAGGCGCTGTGGTGGACGAAGGCCGCCTTCACCGTGCTGGTGTAGACGAAGGCCCTCTCGCGCAGGGACTCGTCCGCGCCCCACCCCTTGCGGGTGACGATCCGCGGGCGCGGGCCGATGAACGGGGCGGCCGCCGCGCTCAGTTCGCCGTCGCTCGCGAAGACCGCGTCGGCGGTGGAGTCGGCCTTGTTCAGCTCGGTGATCTCGTCGGCGCCGAGTGCGGCGTGCGGCACGTTCGCCGCGGAGGACTCGGCCATCTCCATCGTGAGGCCGGGGGCCACCAGCTCGCCCTTGTCGTCGCCGACCGGGCCGCCGTTCTTGCCGTCCGCGGCCCTGACGGGGACGTCCGCGCCGGGGTCGACGAGTTCGATCCGCATGCCCGAGGGCAGCCGGGATCCCGGGCGGGTGGCCGGTGCGTCGCCGGGTTCCGCCTGGACGCGTACCTCGACGCCGTCGGACTCGCCGACCCACAGCGGGGCGGTGGCGCCGCGGACGCGGCCGGACGCGCGTTCCGGCGCGCCGGGGTCTGCCGCGTGCTCGCTGTTGTGGATCTCCACGTCCTGCCAGTCGGACCAGGTGGCGGTCCGGGCGGAGCGGGTACGGACCTGGACCCGGCCGTTGAGTTCGGTACCGGCGTCGTCCCAGACGATGCCGACCAGCGAGAACGTCTTGACCTCGCGGGCGGCCAGGCCCTGCGTCTCGGGTCCGCGGGGCGAGGCGCTCATGCCGGGGACACCGGGGGTGCGGTCCGCCGCGGGTCCCAGGGGGACGAGCGGCAGCGACTGGGTGGACCCGCCTGGGGTCACGGGAGCGAGCGCGCCCGTGGCAGGAGCGGCCAGGGCCGGAGTAGGGAGCGCGAGGGGCAGGGCCAGTGCGGCAGCCGTCGCGACGCCGATCGAGGAAGCAAGGAATCCACGCATGACAAGGATGGTGAGCACCCGCACGGCCCGGCGCCATCCGAGAACTGACGGTGCGTCCGGTGGCGGGACGGGTACCCCTCCCCCGTACGGTGGAGCCGGTGGCCCCCGTACGGGGGACGGGCCCGCGTACCCTGTGCCGGGTGAACGCCACTGACCGCACCCCTGCCGACCTGCTGCGATCCGCGCTCGCCGCCGATCCGGGCCGCCCGCTCGTCACCTTCTACGACGACGCCACCGGCGAGCGCGTCGAATTGTCCGTCGCGACCTTCGCCAATTGGGTGGCCAAGACCGCCAATCTGCTCCAGGGCGACCTGGGCGCCGAGCCCGGTGACCGGCTCGCGCTGCTGCTCCCGGCGCACTGGCAGAGCGCCGTCTGGCTGCTCGCCTGCGCCTCGGTCGGGGTCGTGGCCGAGATCGGCGGCGATCCGGCCGGTGCGGACCTCGTCGTCAGCGGGCCGGACACGCTGGAGCAGGGTCTGGCGTGCGGCGGCGAGCGGGTGGCGCTCGCGCTGCGGCCGCTGGGCGGGCGGTTCCCGCAGGCGCCGCCGGCCGGTTACGCGGACTACGCGGTGGAGGTGCCGGGCCAGGGCGACCGCTTCGCCCCCTTCGCGCCGGTCGACGCCGAGGGCCCCGGGCTGGTCGTCGGCGGCGAGGAGCTCTCGTACGCGGCGCTCACCGCCCGCGCCCGCGAGGACGCGGCGAAGCTCGGCCTGGGCGCGGACTCGCGGGTGCTGACCGGGCTCGGCTACGACACCTGGGAGGGGCTCTCGGCCGGGCTCTACGCCGCGCTGGCCGCGGGCGGGTCCGTGGTGCTGTGCCGGAACCTGGACCGGCTGTCGGCGGAGGCGCTGGCGCAGCGGGTCGAGAGCGAGCGCGTCACCCACACCGTCTAGGCGCGGCGCGTCAAGGGTCCGGCGCCGGCGCCTGTCACCCACACTGCTCAACTGCGACAACGGGCGATTTGTCACCCGGATGGCTCTAGACACGACCCCGCCCCCAGGCTGCTCCGGCGGCCCGGGGGCAGGATCGGCAGTGGCCGCACTCACCCGTACGGCCGGGCCTGAGGTCGTAGCGGCGAGGGGACGGACGCCAGTGACGGACAGCGCAGGCATACCGGGCGCCACCGATGCGGCCGGGGGCGCCGGACGGCCCCCGCGGAACCGCAGGCGCCGGCTGCTGCGCTGGATCGGCCTCGGGCTGGCCTTCCTGGTCCTGGCGGGGGCGGCCACCGGCTGGTGGCTCTACAACAAGCTCGACGGGAACATCACCGAGGACACCTCGGCGGCGGCCGAGCTGGGCCGCTACGAGCGCGACCGCCCCGCGCACCTCGCCACCGGCTCCCAGAACATCCTGCTGATCGGCTCGGACTCGCGCTCCGGCAAGGCAAACGCCCCGTACGGGCAGGACGAGGGCACCGAGCGCTCGGACACCACGATCCTGCTGCACCTGCCGCAGGACCGCAGGAGCGCGACCGCGGTGTCGATACCGCGGGACCTGATGACGGAGATCCCGCCCTGCCTGAAGGCGGACGGGAGCCGCACCGGAGATCGGTTCGCGCAGTTCAACTGGGCGTTCCAGTGGGGCGGGGCCGCCTGCACGATCCGCGCCGTGGAGAAGCTCACCGGGATCCGCATCGACCACCACATGGTGATCGACTTCGGCGGGTTCAAGAAGATGGTCGACGCCGTCGGCGGGGTGGAGATCTGCCTCAAGGAGCCGGTGGACGATTCCGAGGCCAAGCTGAAGCTGGCCGCCGGGCGGCAGACCCTCCAGGGCGAGCAGGCGCTGGGCTTCGTCCGCGCCCGGTACAGCCTGGGCAACGGGAGCGACACCGAACGGATGGAGCGCCAGCAGCAGTTCCTCGGCTCACTCGTCAAGAAGGTGAAGAGCAACGGGGTTCTGCTGAATCCGGCGCGGCTGTATCCGCTGCTGGACGCGGCGACCTCCTCGGTGACCACGGACCCGGGGCTGGCCTCGCTGCGCGACCTGTACGAACTCGTGCGGGGCATACGGGACATACCGACCGGCAAGGTGCAGTTCCTGACCGTGCCCCGCCGGCCCTACTCCGCCGACCCGAACCGGGACGAGCTGGCGGAGCCCGATGCGGCCCGGCTGTTCGAGCAGCTGCGGACGGACCGGCCGGTCACGGTCGCCCCGGCCGAACCCGTGGCCCCTCCGGCTCCCCCTCCCCCTCCCAACCCCTCGCTCCCGCCCGCCTCCACCGCCACGAATGCGCCCACGAATGCGCCGACGGACGCGCCCGCGGACGGCACCGAACCGGCCGCGACCGCCGGGGCGACGACGGACGCGACCCCCGGCGGAACCGCGACACCCCCCGTTCCCGTCCCCACCTTTACCGGCACCACGGCGGAGAACGCCGACTGCCGGTAAAGCAATCCCAAAAGCCGGTGACCGAACCGAGTGGGATGGGCGGTTCACCCCGTTATAAGGGGAGTGGAATTTGTCACCAGCATGGTTTGCGGCCGAACAGGGCGGATAGGGTGAGCGATCCGGTGCCCGGCCGGACCAGAGACAGGGCACCAGCAGCCGGATCGTTGACCGGGCGCCTGGGGGAGGCGCATCGCGAGGCACCGACGGAGGATTCGAGCAACCGTGGATGCGCAAAGCCGTGGACGGGCGGACGAGATCGACCCCGCCGACCAGTGGGTGCTCAACCCCCGCACCGGCAGCTACGAACTGCAACTGGGCGACTCCGCTGCGCAGCAGCGGCCCAAGGTCGCCGCACCTCGCAGATCGGCCTCGGCCCCTGCCCCCACCGCCCCCTCCCCCGGCGTACCGAAGCCCCGCCGTGGCGACGGCCCGCCCGGCGGGCGCCGCGGCGGCGGCCGCTCCCGCAAGGGCGGCGGCGGTGGACGCCGCAAGAAGGCCCTGCTGATCACCAGCGGGACCCTGGCGTTCCTGCTGGTCGGCGGCGCCGCGGCGGCGTACCTCTACTACGACCACCTGAACAGCAACCTCAGCGTGACCGACGTCGCGGGAGCGGGCACCGGCGGCTTCAAGAAGGACCAGGCCATCAACATCCTGGTGATCGGCACCGACAAGCGCAGCGGTGCGGGCAACGAGGGCTACGGGGACAAGGACAGCGTCGGCCACGCCGACACCACGATCTTGTTCCACGTCTCGAAGGACCGGACGAACGCGACCGCGCTGTCCATCCCCCGCGACCTGATCACCAACATCCCGGCCTGCCCGACGAAGCAGCCGGACGGATCGACGAAGACGATCGCACCCTCCAAGGGCACCCGCTTCAACACCAGCCTGGGCCAGGAGGGCCGCGACGCGGGCTGCACCATGCGCACGGTCAAGGAACTCACCGGCATCGAGGTCGACCACTTCATGATGGCCGACTTCAACGCCGTCAAGACGCTGAGCACGGCGGTCGGCGGAGTACCGGTGTGCCTGGCCAAGGCCGTGAACGACGAGGAAGGCTCGCATCTCAAGCTGGGCCCCGGCGAACACCGGCTGGAGGGCGAGCAGGCCCTCGCCTTCGTCCGCACCCGGCACGGCTTCGGCAACAACAGCGACCTCGACCGGATCAGGATCCAGCAGCAGTTCCTGGGTTCGATGATGCGTGAGATGAAGTCGAAGGAGACGCTGACCAGCCCCAAGAAGTTCCTCTCCCTCGCGGAGGCCGCCACCAAGTCGCTGGGTGTGGACTCGGGGATCGGGTCCATCAGCAAACTCACCGATCTGGCGGGTGAGTTGAAGAACATCGACACGAAGAACATCACCTTCACCACCCTGCCGGTGCTCGACAACCCGGCCGAACCGGAGGGCAACAAGGCGACCGTCGTCGTCGACAAGGCCCTGGCCGAACCGCTGCTGCAGATGATCCGGGGGGACGTCTCGCTCACGGAGGTCGAGAAGAAGGAACAGGCCGCCAAGGAGGCGGCCGACGCGGACGCGAAGGCCAAGCAGGACGCGCTGCTCCAGGGCAACAGGGCGCCCGCGGGCGACGTACGGGTGAGCGTCTACAACGGCGGCGGCCCCAAGGGCGCCGCCTCCACGACCCTGAACTGGCTCCAGAACAAGAAGGGCATGTCCAAGGCGAGCAACCAGGGCAACGCCCCGGCGAAGGTCGGTGCCACGCAGCTGGAGTACGCGCCCAACCAGGCCGACCAGGCCCGGGCACTGGCGGACGCCCTGGGTCTGCCGGCCACCGCGCTGAAGATGGGGACGGCGGACGCGGCGGCGAAGGCCCCGATGAAGCTGACGCTGGGTTCGGACTTCAAGGAGCCGGGAGCCCCGCTGTCGGCGGCCCCGGACGTGCCGGCGCTGTCCGACGACGTCCAGCAGGCCCAGGCCGACAAGGCCGTCTGCGCCAAATAGCAGGACGCAGCCGGTCGTACCGGCACACTGACGACCAAGAAGGATCTTGAGGGGGGACGCGTGAGGCACAGCAGCGTGCGGGGGGAGGGGGCGGCCGCCCAGGCCACCGGGGAGATACCCGGCGGCGAGGCGGACGCGCCCGGCGTGGTGCCCGCACCGCGGGGCGGCTCCAGGGCTGCCCGGCGTGCGGCCGCCCGCCAGCGCCCCACCAGGCGGGGGCGGCGGCGCGTGCTGCGCTGGGTGTCCTCCGTGCTGTCCCTGCTCATACTCGGGACGGCCGGGGCCGGATACCTGTACTACCGCCATCTGAACGGCAGCATCCAGACGGACGCGCTCAACCTCGGCGAGACCAAACTGGGCGGTTCCAAGCCCAACGCCTTCGGGCAGACCCCGCTGAACATCCTGCTCATCGGCTCCGACGCGCGCAACGACGCGGAGAACCAGGCCCTGGGCGGGGCCACGGACACCTTCGACGGCCCGCCCCTCGCGGACGTGCAGATGCTGCTGCACCTGTCCGCCGACCGCAGCAACATGTCCGTGGTCTCGATGCCGCGCGACACGATGCTGATGATGCCCAAGTGCACCGAGCCGGGCGGCAAGGTGCACCCCGCCAGCAAGGGGCTCGTGCAGACGAACGAGTCCCTGCAGCGCGGCGGACCGGGCTGCACCGTCGCCGCTTGGACCGAGCTGACCAAGATCCCCATCGATCACTTCATGATGATCGACTTCAAGGGCGTGGTGTCCATGGCGGACGCCATCGGCGGCGTCCCGGTCTGCGTCGAGCAGAACGTGCACTCCCGCACCCGCGACGGCAAGGGCTCGGGCCTGAAGCTGCCGAAGGGCGAGAACATCATCCAGGGCGAGGTGGCCCTGCAGTGGCTGCGCACCCGCTACGGCTTCGAGGACGGCACCGACATCGGGCGCACCCACGCCCAGCACCAGTACATGAACTCGATGGCCCGCGAGTTCCGCAAGAACGCCAAGCTCACCAACCCGGTGAAGCTCAACAGCCTGGCGCAGGCGGCGATCCAGGCCATGGTCGTGGACACCGGCCTGAACAAGATCGACAAGCTGTACGACCTCAGCATGGAGCTCAAGAAGGTTCCGCCGGGGCGGATCACCATGACCACCATGCCCTGGGTCTACAGCACGAAGCCCGGCATGGACGGACGCGTCGAGCCCATGGCGGGCGAGGCCGAGGACCTGTTCCGGATGGTCCGCGAGGACATCGCGCTGGACGGCAAGGGCTCCGGAGCCCCGGCGGACGGCGCCTCCCCCTCGCCGGGCGCGAGCGGTGCCCCGTCCTCCCCGTCCCAGCAGCCGACCACCGCCCCGACCACCGCCCCCGCCTCCGCGCCGGCGAAGATCGTGGTCAGCGTCCGCAACGCCACCTCCGGCAAGGACGGCGCCCAGGTCAGGGTCAAGAACCGGGCGAACGACGTGGCCTCGCTGCTCGCCGCCAAGGGCTTCACCAAGGCCGGTGCCGACACCCAGACCGGGGGCGAGGACACCACGGTGGTCCGCTTCGCCTCCGACGGCCAGGCGGCCGACGCGGCCGCCGTGGCCACCGCGCTCGGTCTGCCGGCCGCCTCGGTGCAGAAGTCCGACCAGGTCTCCGGGATCGTCCTGTTCGTCGGCAAGGACTGGCGGACCGGGGACGCTCCGGCCCCGCCGCCGCCCGCCCCGACCGTGGCCCCGACGTCCGCCCACGCGCTCAACGGCGACAACGACAAGGCCTGCATGCAGATCCAGCCGGGCTTCACCTGGTAGCGGGTCCCCGGACTCGCCCGAGCAGGCGGAAGGGGCCCGGCGCGGAGGCTGTGTGAACAGCCTCCGCGCCGGGCCCCTTCGTACGTCCCGACGTGCGGGTCAGACCTGCGAGGAGTCCCGGCGCACGGCCGGGCGGCGGCTCGCGATGACCTTGTTCGCCAGCGCGCGCGGGCTCGTCAGGAAGCCGAAGCCCCAGCACAGGTGCATCGTCGCCAGGGCGACGGGGATCTGCGCCCGGGCCCGCAGTGACAGGCCCTTGCCCGCCGGGATCGAGCCCGCGACGATCGCCGCGAGGTAGCCCGCCGGGACGGCGAAGCCCAGGGGGTTGACCGCCACGCCCACGACCACGCCCGCGGCCAGCGCGCAGACCAGGGTCGGCGGGGCCATGTAGCGCGGGTTGATGGAGCCCGCGTGGTAGCGGGCCACCACGTGGCGCCAGCGCCCGTAGTCCTTGTACTGCTTGGCCAGGGCCTTGACGGAGCGCCGCGGGCGGTACTGGACCTTCAGCTCCGGGGAGAACCAGATCAGGCCGCCGGCCTCGCGGATGCGGAAGTTCAGCTCCCAGTCCTGGGCGCGGATGAACTCCTCGTTGTATCCGCCCTGCTGCTCCAGCGCCTCGCGGCGGAAGACACCCAGGTAGACGGTCTCGGCAGGGCCCGCCTGGCCGCCCGTGTGGAACGGGGCGTTGCCCACGCCGATCTTCGAGGTCATCGCGGCGGCGACGGCGTCTTCCCAGGCGTTCTGGCCCTCGGCGTGCATGATGCCGCCGACGTTCTGCGCACCGGTCTCCTCCAGGAGGCGGACCGCGGTGGCGATGTAGTTCGGCGAGAGCATGCCGTGGCCGTCGACGCGTACCACGATCGGGTGACGCGAGGCCTTGATGGCGGCGTTGAGCGCCGCCGGGGTCCGGCCGGTGGGATTCGGGACGGTGTGGACTCGGGGATCCTCGGCGACGAGTTCGGCGGCGATCTCGTCGGTGCGGTCCGTGGACGGCCCGAGTGCGATCACCACCTCCATCTCGCCCGCATACTCCTGTTCCAGGATGTGGCGGACGGAATCGCGGAGGTAGTGCTCCTCATTGAGCACCGGCATGATCACCGAGACTGCGGGCTGCTGGGCGGGCATGTGGTCCTTCAAGGTCGGGTATCGGTGTCACGTTACCGCGTACGGGGGAACCAGGTGCGCGCCGAGTGATCGGTAAGGACAACGGCTGATCGTATGGGCCTACTGTTCTGTCGAATCAGCCGAATCCGACTCGACCCCCGACCGGTCTCCCTGCTTCTCCCGCGGAGGTGTCCACCGTGCCCCAGCCGCACCGTCCCACCCGTCCCGCCGGGCCGTCCCAGCCACAGCGCGCACGGCGCGGCGGCGGGGGCGGCCCGGCCCGGCGCCGGGGCGGGCGTCCCCGGTGGGGGGTGCGGATCGCGGCCGGTCTCTCGGTGGTGGTGCTGGGCTCCGGGGCCGTCGGGCACGCCGTGATGACGGGCCTGGACACCGGGATCGAGCGGGTGGACCCCTTCAAGGACATGAAGAACCGCCCGCAGGCCGGACACGGCCTCAACTTCCTGCTGGTCGGTACCGACGGCCGGGAGAAGATCTCCCCGGAGGAGAAGCGCGAGTACCGCCTGGGCGGGGCGCCCTGCCACTGCACGGACACGATCATGCTGGTGCACCTGTCGGCCGACAAGGAGCGGGCCAGCGTGATCAGCCTGCCCCGCGACAGCTACGCCGAGGTGCCCGCGCACCGGGACCTGGTCACCGGCAAGGCGCACCGGGCCCACCCCCTGAAGCTGAACGCGGCGTACGCGGAGGGCGGCCCCAACCTGACCGTCCGGACCGTCGAGAACATGACCCGGGTGAAGATCGACCACTACCTGGAGGTCGACTTCACCAGCTTCATGAAGACGGTCGACGCGATGGGCGGTGTGGACATCTGCACGGCCAAGACCATGCGCGACCCGAACACCGGCCTCGACCTGCTGCCCGGCACCCACCGCCTCAGCGGCGGCCAGGCCCTGCAGTACGTGCGCTCGCGCCATGTCGACGGCGCCTCCGACCTCGGCCGGATGCAGCGTCAGCAGCGGTTCATCGCCGCCCTGATCAAGCAGGCGACCGGCGGCGGGGTGCTGCTGAACCCGGTCAAGTTCAAGGAGGTCAGCTCCACCCTGCTCGGCTCGGTGCGCGCCGACAAGGACTTCGGATCGGAGCAGATGCTGGCGCTCGGGCAGGCGATGCGGGACTTCACCCCGTCCTCGTCGGAGTTCGCCTCGGTGCCCGTCGGCGACCCCTCGTTCCGCCTCAAGGGCATCGGCTCGACCGTGAAGTGGGACGAGCCGAAGGCCGCCAAGCTGTTCGAGGCCCTGCGGGAGGACCGGCCGCTGGCTCCGCCGCGGCCCGGGAAGACCGGCGCCGGCCGGCCCGCGGCGGTCCCCGTGGACGTGCCCCCGCAGCAGGTCCGGGTCCAGGTGGAGAACGGGACGCGCATCGACGGGCTGGGCGGGCGGGTCGACGCGGCGCTGCGCGCCACCGGCTTCGACACCACCCGGGCCCCGGGCAACGGCGCCAGCCGCGACGTCAGGCGCACGGTGATCACGTACGACCCGCGCTGGGACCGCTCCGCCCGGTCGGTGGCGACCGCCCTTCCGGGCAGCGAGCTGCGGGCGGTGGCGGGCCAGGGCCGGACGGTGCTGGTCGTCGCCGGCTCGGACTACCGCAAGGTGGTGCCGGTCCGCGCGGAGGACCCGTACCAGGGCACCTTCGGGGTGGTCACCGGCGACCAGGTGGTCTGCGGGACGTAGCCGGGCCGGTCAGGGCCGGGCTGGTCAGGGCCGGGTCGTCAGTCGTCGAAGCCCTGGGCCGCCCGCTCCTCGCGCAGCGCCATGATCGCCTGGCGGCGGGCGAGGCGGTGCGTGCGGCGGATCTGGGCCTCCTGGTAGCGCCGCTCGTCCTGTTCCGTCTCCGGGACCACCGGCGGGACCTGACGGGGCTTGCCGTCGGCGTCCACGGCCGCGAACACGAGGTAGGCGCTGCCGACCTGGGTGGCGGGCGTGGACTCGTTCCACCGCTCCGCGAGGACCCGTACGCCGATCTCCATGGAGGAGCGGCCGGTCCAGTTGCACTGCGCCTTCACGTGGACGAGGTCGCCCACGCGCACGGGGGCGAGGAAGGCCATCTCGTCCATGGAGGCGGTGACCGCCGGGCCGCCGGAGTGGCGCCCGGCCACGGCGCCCGCCGCGTCGTCCACCAGCTTCATGATCACGCCGCCGTGCACCGTGCCGAGGAGGTTGGTGTCGTTCGCGGTCATGATGTGGCTGAGGGTCGTACGGGAGGCCGCGGTCGGCTTCCCGGGCAGCTCGCCCGGTATCTGTGTCATACGGACACCTTAGAGGCGTATCAGAGGCATCAGCTTCGCAACAGCCCCGGTACGGATCCCGCCCCGGGCTGTCGGTCGGCCCGCCCGGGCAGGCATCCTAGGGCGCATGAATGACTGGCCAGAAGGTCGTGACGACGGCTACGGGCGCGGCAGCGCCCAGCCGCAGCCCGAGGGCGCCCAGCGGATGCGGCACGTCCAGCGGCAGCCGCAGCAGCCGCGGCCCGCGCAGCCCCCGCGCCCGCAGCGCCCGGCGGGCCCGCCGCCCGCGCACGGCGTACCTCCGCAGCAGGCCGGCGGCCACGACACGTACGGCGGTTACGACAGCGGTTACAACACCGGCCAGGTCTACGGGGCGCCCGCCGGCGGCGTCCCGGGCGGTCCGGCCGGTCCCGGCGGGCCCTCGGGGCCCGGCCGCCCCGGACGTGCGCCCGGCCCCGCCCCGGACTGGCGCAAGCGGATCAAGATCGGCTCGATCGTGCTGGTCTCCGCCCTGCTGGTGACCACGGTCTCCACCTACTTCTGGGCGGACTCCAAGGTGCGCCGCGAGGTGGACCTGTCCAAGGTCATCGAGCGCCCGAAGGAGGGCGACTGCACGACGTACCTGATCGTGGGCTCCGACAGCCGCGAGGGCATGTCCGACGAGGAGAAGAAGAAGCTCCACACGGGCTCGGCCGAGGGCAAGCGGACCGACTCGATGATGATCCTGGCGAAGTGCTCCAGCGGGAACACCATGATCTCGCTGCCGCGCGACTCCGACGTGGAGATCCCCTCCTTCGTCGGCTCCCAGTCCGGCAAGAAGTTCCCCGCCCAGGGGCGCCGGGTCAAGCTCAACGCGGCGTACGCCGAGGACGGCCCGGAGCTGCTCGTGCGGACGGTGGAGCACAACACCGGCCTGCGCATCGACCACTACGCGGAGATCGGCTTCGCCGGCTTCGCGAACATCGTGGACGCGCTGGGCGGCGTGGAGCTGGACATCGAGGAGGGCTTCAAGGACGAGAAGTCGGGCGCCGACTTCAAGGCGGGCAAGCAGACCCTCAACGGCGAGCAGTCGCTGGCCTTCGTACGGACCCGCTACGCCTTCGCCGAGTCGGACCTGCAGCGGACGAAGAACCAGCAGAAGTTCCTGTCGGCGCTGGCCAGCCAGGCGGCGACCCCGTCCACGGTCCTCAACCCCTTCGACCTCTACCCGCTGCTCGGCGCCGGCCTGGACACGCTCATCGTCGACAAGGACATGGGCCTGTACGACATGGGCCAGATGTTCTTCGCGATGAAGGGCGTCAACGGCGGTGACGGCGTGTCGATGAACATGCCGATCTCCGGGCAGCGCGGCGGCAACCTCGTCTGGGACAAGGCGAAGGTGCAGCAGCTGGTGAAGCAGATCCAGAACGACGAGAAGGTCACCGTCCGCGGCAACTGACCGCGGCGGCGCCCCCTCCCCGGACCCCGGTCAGGCGTCCGGGGAGAAGCGGATGGCGGCGGCGGGCAGCTGTGCCTCGCACCACACCCGGGCCCCGGAGCGCAGTTCGTTGTCGGCCCCCACCACGGCCCCGTCGCCGATGACGGCGCCGTCCAGCACGGTCCGCGCGCCGACCGCGGAGCCGGCGCCGATCAGGCTGGCGCTCACCTGGGCGTCCGGGCCGATGACCGCCCCGTCGAGCACGATGGTGCCCTGGACGACCGCTCCGGCCTCGATCCGGGCGCCCGCTCCCACGACGGTGCCCCCCGACAGCTTGGCCCCGGCCGCCACGTGGGCGCCGGGCAGCACCAGGGACTCGCCGCGGCGTCCGGGGACCGCCGGGGAGGGGACCACGCCGCGGACCAGGTCCGCGGAGGCCTGGATGATGGACTCGGGCTTGCCGAGGTCCATCCAGTAGGTGTTCTCGGTGACTCCGTGCAGCTTGGCCCCGGAGGCGAGCAGGCCGGGGAAGGTCTCGCGCTCGACGGAGACCGGGCGGCCGGCCGGGATGGAGTCGATCACGCTGCGGCGGAAGACGTAGCAGCCGGCGTTGATCTGGTCGGTGATGATCTCCTCCGGGGTCTGCGGCTTCTCGGTGAAGGCCAGCACCCGCCCCTCGGAGTCGGTGGGGACCAGGCCGAAGGCGCGCGGGTCCTCGACGCGGACCAGGTGCAGGGAGACGTCCGCGTCGGCCGCCTCGTGCGCCTCGACGAGACCGGCGATGTCCAGGCCGGTGAGGATGTCGCCGTTGAAGACGAGGACGGAGGAGTCCGGGCCGCCGGTCAGGCGCCGGCCGGCGTTGCGGATGGCGCCGCCGGTGCCGAGGGGCTCGTCCTCGACGACGTACTCGAGGGTGAGGCCGAAGGCGGATCCGTCGCCGAAGTAGGGCTCGAAGACCTCGGCGAGGTAGCAGGTGGCCATCACGATGTGGGTGACACCGGCGGCGGCGGCCCTGGCTATCTGGTGGGCGAGGAAGGGAACTCCGGCGGTCGGCACCATCGGCTTGGGCGTGTTCACCGTCACCGGACGCAGGCGCGTCCCTTGTCCGCCGACCAGCAGGATCGCTTCCGTCATTGCGTTCTCCCCAACCGATTCCGGCGTACGAAGGTCCAAATTTAGCCCATCCGGGGCGTGCAAAGGCCGGAGACGGATGTGCGCATCCGCCTCCGGCCTGGGAGGACGTTACGGCAGGTTGCGGGCCATGACGATCCGCTGGACCTGGTTGGTGCCCTCGTAGATCTGCGTGATCTTCGCGTCGCGCATCATGCGCTCCACCGGGTAGTCACGGGTGTAGCCGTAACCGCCGAGGAGCTGGACGGCGTCCGTGGTGACCTCCATGGCCACGTCGGAGGCGAAGCACTTGGCCGCGGCGCCGAAGAAGGTCAGGTCCTCGTGCGCGCCACCGGCGGAGACGCGCTCCGAGCGGGCGGCGGCCGCGTACGTCAGCTGGCGGGCGGCCTCGATCTTCATGGCCATGTCCGCGAGCATGAACTGCACGCCCTGGAAGTCGCCGATCGGCTTGCCGAACTGCTTGCGCTCCTGGACGTAGCCCTTGGCGTAGTCCAGGGCGCCCTGCGCGATGCCGAGCGCCTGGGCCGCGATCGTGATGCGGGTGTGGTCCAGGGTCTTCATCGCGGTGGCGAAGCCGGTGCCCTCGGCGCCGATCATGCGGTCGGCGGGGATCCGGACGTTGTCGAGGTAGACCTCGCGCGTCGGGGAGCCCTTGATGCCGAGCTTCTTCTCCGGGGCGCCGAAGGACACGCCCTCGTCGCCCTTCTCGACGACGAAGGCGCTGATGCCCTTGGAGCGCTTCTCCGGGTCGGTGACGGCCATGACCGTGTAGTACTCGGAGACGCCCGCGTTGGTGATCCAGCGCTTGACGCCGTTGAGGACCCAGAAGTCCCCGTCGCGCACGGCGCGGGTCTTCATGCCGGCGGCGTCGGAGCCCGCGTCCGGCTCGGAGAGCGCGTACGAGAACATCGCGTCGCCCTTGGCGAGCGGGCCGAGGTACTTGGCCTTGAGCTCCTCGGATCCGGAGAGGATCACCGGGAGCGAGCCGAGCTTGTTGACGGCCGGGATGAGGGAGGAGGACGCGCAGACGCGGGCCACCTCCTCGATCACGATCACGGTGGCGAGGGCGTCGGCGCCCGCGCCGCCGTAGGTCTCGGGCACGTGCACGGCGTGCAGGTCGCTGGCGACCAGGGCGTCGAGGGCCTCCTGCGGGAAGCGGGACTCCTCGTCGACCGCGGCGGCGAACGGCAGGATCTTCGCCTCGGCGAGCGAGCGGACCGACTCGCGGAGCATGTCGTGCTCCTCGGCCGGGCGGTACAGGTCGAAGTCGGCAGAACCCGCCAAGATCTCTCACTCCCCAGGGTGATGCGTGATGCTAACTACCGTTAAGTAACCCAAGCTTAGTGGTCCGGTCACGGATGGCGATATGGACGGCCTACGTGAGTTGCATGACAGCGGTGTCGACAGCGGTGGGCTCCTGGGGAACGTCCCCGCTGGTGGGCCCGACTATGCTCAGTGGCCGCAAACGGCCCCGCACCTCTGGAGCACCCATGGCCCCCCTCAGGATCACAGTGATCGGCACCGGATACCTCGGCGCGACCCACGCCGCGGCGATGGCGGAACTGGGGTTCGAGGTGCTGGGGCTGGACGTGGTGCCCGAGAAGATCGAGATGCTGGCGTCGGGCCGGGTGCCGATGTACGAGCCCGGGCTGGAGGAACTGCTGGCCCAGCACGTGGCCGGGCTGCCGGGCTCGAGCGGGCGGCTGCGGTTCACCACCTCCTGGGAGGAGGTCGGGGAGTTCGGCGACGTCCACTTCGTGTGCGTGAACACCCCGCAGAAGCACGGCGAGTACGCGTGCGACATGTCCTACGTCGACTCCGCGATGGCCTCGCTGGCCCCGCACCTGACCCGGCCCGTCCTGGTGGTCGGCAAGTCCACCGTGCCGGTGGGCTCGGCGCAGCGGCTGGCCGCGAAGCTGGCCGAGCTGTCCCCCGCGGGCGAGGACGTGGAGCTCGCCTGGAACCCGGAGTTCCTGCGGGAGGGATTCGCGGTCCAGGACACCCTGCACCCCGACCGGATCGTGATCGGCGTCCAGGGCGAGCGCGGCGAGAAGCTCCTGCGCGAGGTGTACGAGACGCCGATGTCCGAGGGCACCCCGCTGGTCGTCACGGACTTCCCGACCGCCGAGCTCGTCAAGACCGCCGCCAACTCCTTCCTCGCGACGAAGATCTCCTTCATCAACGCGATGGCGGAGGTGTGCGAGGCCGCCGGCGGCGACGTGCTGAAGCTGGCGGAGGCCATCGGCTACGACGAGCGGATCGGCTCGAAGTTCCTGCGCGCCGGCATCGGCTTCGGCGGCGGCTGCCTGCCCAAGGACATCCGGGCCTTCATGGCGCGCGCCGGTGAGCTGGGCGCCGACCAGGCGCTGACCTTCCTGCGCGAGGTCGACTCCATCAACATGCGGCGGCGCGGGCACATGGTCGAGCTGGCGCGGGACGCCGTGGGCGGGTCGTTCCTCGGCAAGCGGGTCGCGGTGCTCGGCGCCACCTTCAAGCCGGACTCGGACGACGTACGGGACTCGCCCGCGCTGAACGTGGCCGGGCAGATCCACCTCCAGGGCGGCCAGGTCACCGTCTACGACCCCAAGGGCATGGACAACGCCCGGCGCGTCTTCCCGACCCTCGGGTACGCGGACTCCGCGCTGGCGGCGGCCCGGGGGGCGGAGGTCGTCCTCCACCTCACCGAGTGGCGCGAGTTCCGGGAGCTGGACCCGGCGGAGCTGGCGGGCGTCGTGACGGACCGGCTGGTGCTGGACGGCCGCAACGCGCTGGATCCCGTGCGGTGGCGCGCCGCGGGGTGGACGTACCGGGCCATGGGCCGACCGCGCGCCTGAGCCTCTGAACGACCGGGGCTCCGGCCCGGGCCCCTCCCCCGGACTCCGTCCGGGGGCCCCACGCCTCAGACGCCTGCGGGGTTGACCTTCGCGCGGCGGGCCGTGAATTCGGTGTCGCGGACTACGCGGAGGGCGTTGCCCCAGGTCAGGAGCGCCAGGTCGGATTCCGGCCAGCCTCGTTCCAGGAGTTCCGCGATCAGTCGCGGGTAGCCCGAGGGGTCGGTCAGGCCGGCCGGGTGGGGGCCCTGCGGATCGGTGCCGAAGGCGGCGCCGAGGCCGACGCCGTTCGGGCCCACGACGGCCCGTACGTGGTCGAGGTGGTCCGCGACCGCGTGCAGGGAGTCCCCGGTGCGTGCGGCGTCGAAGGTGACCATCGCGAGGCCGTTCGCCTCGCCCAGCGCGAGCAGCACCTCGTCGGGCACGTTCGCCGGGTGCGGGTTCAGCGCGGCCGCCGCCGTGTTCGAGATGATCACCGGGGACTTGGACGCCCCCGCGATCTCGCAGGCGACCGCCGGCGGGCAGCCGTCGAGGTCCAGGATCATCGCCAGCCGGTTCGCCTCCCGGACCACCTCGTGGCCGAAGGCCGTCAGGTCGTCCTGCGCCCAGGGCGCTCCCGCGGGCGCGAGGATCCGTACGCCCAGGGTGTGGAAGGCGCGCAGCGGCCCCAGCGAGTCGGTCAGCGTGCGGCCGGGCACGGGGCCCAGGAACGAGGCGATCCGGCCGCGGTTGCGGGCGTCCGCCATGTCGTCGGCGCTGAGCGCCAGGCGCAGGCTGTCGGGGTAGCGGCGCACCAGGGCCAGCGCCACGTCGATCTGTTCCAGGGTGTCGGAGACCGCCCGGTCGCCGGTGGTGTCCGCGCGCGGCCGGCCCGGCGGTACGAGCAGGGACCAGAACTGGGCCCCCACTCCCCCGGCGCGCAGCCGCGGGATGTCGGTGTCGACATTGACGTCGGGGGTGTCGATGTCGTGGTACGGGCTCTGGCGCAGGGTCCAGACGAGGGTGTTGCACCCGTCCGCCACGGGATGGACGGACAGCAGTGCGACGGCCCGGTCGAGGGCGCTCGCCGGCACCTCGGGTGCGGGGAGGTCTTCGGCTCCGATGCCCACGGAGTGGGGTTCGTCCTGCAGGTCGGCCATGGCGTTGGCTCCGGTCTCGGCGGCAGCAGGGAGGAGAGATGGTGCCACCGTGACATGTGGGACGGCAGGGACGCCCGGCGGATGTGGCGTTCGGGTGAACCAACAGGTCACACCCGGTCACCGCATCCGCCGTGCCCCTGCTAGATCACCGCGTTCGACGGGCCCCGGGACGCCGAGAGGTCGCGCGACACCGCTTCCGCGTCGCGCAGCACCCGTACCGCGTTGGACCAGGTCAGCTTCGCCAGGTCGGCCCTGGACCAGCCGCGCGCCAGCAGCTCGGCGACCAGGTTCGGGTAGCCGGCCACGTCGTCCAGCCCGGACGGGGTGAAGGCCGTGCCGTCGTAGTCGCCGCCGATGCCGATGTGGTCGACCCCGGCCACCTCGCGCATGTGGTCCAGGTGGTCGGCCACCGTGGCGGCCGTGGCCACCGGGCGCGGGCGCTCCGCCTCGAAGGCCCGGTGCAGGGCCATCGCCTCGGGGGTGGTGTCCAGGTGGTGGAAACCGTGCGCCCGCAGGTTCTCGTCCGCGGCCAGGGTCCATTCGACCGCCGCGGGGAGGATGAACTTCGGGACGAAGGTGGCCATCGCCACCCCGCCGTTGGCCGGCAGCAGCGCCAGCACGTCGTCGGGGATGTTGCGCGGGTGGTCGCAGACCGCCCGCGCCGAGGAGTGCGAGAAGACCACCGGTGCGGCCGAGACCGCGAGGGCGTCCCGCATCGTCGTCGCGGCGACGTGCGAGAGGTCCACCAGCATGCCGACGCGGTTCATCTCCCGGACGACCTCGCGGCCGAAGCCGCTCAGGCCGCCGTGCCGGGGCTCGTCGGTCGCCGAGTCCGCCCAGTCGATCGTGTCGTTGTGCGTGAGCGTCATGTACCGCACGCCCAGCTGGTGCAGGGCGCGCAGCGTGGCCAGCGAGTTGTTGATGGAGTGGCCGCCCTCGGCGCCCATCAGCGAGGCGATCCGGCCGTCGGCGCGGGCCGCCTCCATGTCGTCCGCCGTCAGCGCCCGCACGAGGTCGCCGGGGTAACGGTCGATCAGCTGGGCGACGACGTCGATCTGCTCCAGGGTGGCGCTGACCGCCTCGTCGCCGGCGTAGTCGGAGCGGACGTACACCGACCAGAACTGCGCACCGACCCCGCCGGCGCGCAGCCGCGGGATGTCGGTGTGCAGGTGGGCGGACTGGTCGCCCGCGATGTCCCGTTGCGCCAGGTCGTAGCGCACCTGCTCGCGCAGCGCCCAGGGCAGGTCGTTGTGGCCGTCCACGACGGGGTGCTCGGCCAGCAGTTCGCGCGCCTCGTCCAGACGCTGCGCGGCGCTCACTTGCCGAACCCGAAGGACTCCGCGTTCGCGACCTTCGTACGCAGCCGCTTGCCCTTCTCGGTGGCCTGGTCGTTGAGCTCCTGCTGGAAGTCGCGCATCCGGGCGAGGAGGTCCTTGTCGTGGGCGGCCAGCATCCGTACGGCCAGCAGACCCGCGTTGCGCGCCCCGGCGACCGAGACGGTGGCGACGGGAACCCCCGCGGGCATCTGGACGATCGACATCAGCGAGTCCATGCCGTCGAGGTACTTCAGCGGCACCGGCACGCCGATGACGGGCAGCGGGGTGACCGAGGCGAGCATGCCGGGCAGGTGGGCGGCCCCGCCCGCGCCCGCGATGATCGCCTTCAGACCGCGGTCGGCGGCCTGCTCCCCGTACGCGATCATCTCGCGCGGCATCCGGTGTGCGGAGACGACGTCGACCTCGTAGGGGATCTCGAACTCGTCGAGGGCCTGCGCGGCCGCCTCCATGACGGGCCAGTCCGAATCGGATCCCATGACGATGCCGACGACGGGGGCTGCGGCGGAGGTGCTCATGCGGTGACCGTTCCTCTGAGGTAGTCGGCAGCGTGGCGTGCGCGCTCCAGCACATCGTCCAGATCGTCGCCGTAGGTGTTGACGTGGCCGACCTTGCGGCCGTGTTTCACGTCCTTGCCGTACATGTGGATCTTCAGCTGGGGGTCGTGGGCCATGCAGTGCAGGTACGCCGCGTACATGTCGGGGTAGTCCCCGCCCAGCACGTTCGCCATGACCGTCCAGCGGGCCCGGGGGCGGGGGTCGCCCAGGGGGAGGTCCAGGACCGCTCGGACGTGGTTGGCGAACTGGGAGGTGACGGCACCGTCCTGGGTCCAGTGGCCGCTGTTGTGCGGGCGCATCGCCAGTTCGTTGACCAGGATCCTGCCGTCGGTGGTCTCGAACAGCTCCACGGCCAGGTGGCCGGTCACGCCGAGTTCCTTGGCGATGCGCAGGGCGAGGGCCTGGGCCTCGCCCGCCAGGGCCTCCGAGAGGTCCGGGGCGGGGGCGATCACCGTGTCGCAGACCCCGTCCACCTGGCGGGACTCGACGACGGGGTAGGCCACCGCCTGGCCGTGCGGGGAGCGGACGATGTTCGCCGCGAGCTCGCGGACGAAATCGACCTTCTCCTCCGCGAGGACCGCAACGCCCGCCTTGAAGGGGGCCTCCGCGTCCTCGGGGGTGCGGACGAACCACACGCCCTTGCCGTCGTACCCGCCGCGCACGGTCTTGAGGATGACGGGGAACCCGCCCACCTCGTCCGCGAAGGCCGCCACGTCCGCCGGATCGCTCACGATCCGGTGGCGGGGGCTGGGCGCACCGATCTCGTCGAGCTTGGCGCGCATCACCCCCTTGTCCTGGGCGTGCACCAATGCGTCGGGCCCCGGGCGGACGGGGATGCCGTCCGCCTCCAGGGCCCGTAGGTGCTCCATGGGTACGTGCTCGTGGTCGAAGGTGATCACGTCACAGCCGCGCGCGAAGGCACGCAACGTCTCCAGGTCGCGATAGTCGCCGATGACGACATCGCTCACGACCTGGGCCGCCGAGTCCTGCGGGGTGTCACTGAGGAGCTTGAATCTGATGCCGAGGGGGATGCCCGCCTCGTGGGTCATGCGGGCGAGCTGACCGCCGCCGACCATGCCGACTACCGGGAACGTCACTCCTCCAGGGTATCCGCCGGTATTCCGCCATCCGGACGTGCCCTGGCTCGGACCCGTCGGTGTGCCGTGCGTCGCACGGTGTCCGAAGGCACAGACGGGGCTGTGGGGGGACACTTACGATGGGCAGGTTGACGGAGAACACCCGACGCCCTTAGCGGGGCCGTGACCGACAGGGACTGACCTTCTGATGAGCACGCCGGGGAACGGATCTGTTCTCGAACGCGTACGCGGTCTCGTGCGAGAGGTCGCCAAGTTCGGGGCGGTCGGTGGTCTGGGTGTCCTGGTCAACCTGGGCGTCTTCAACCTGATCCGGCACACGACCGACCTGCAGGTGGTGCGCGCGAGCGTGATAGCCACCGTCGTCGCCATCGCCACGAACTACCTCGGCTTCCGCTACTTCGCCTACCGGGACCGCGCCCAGAGCGGCCGCACCCGCGAGCTGGCCCTCTTCGCCGCGTTCAGCGGGATCGGCCTGGTCATCGAGAACGGCGTGCTCTACACCGCCACCTACGGCTTCGGCTGGGACGGCTCGGTGGCCAGCAACGTCTTCAAGTTCATCGGCATCGGCACCGCCACCGTGTTCCGCTTCTGGTCGTACCGGACCTGGGTCTTCAAGGCCCTGCCCGAGGCGCGGCCCGAGGCCGCCGAGCCGCTGCCGGGGCCCGCGCCGCTGCCCAGGCCGGAGCTCCGGCCCGAGCCGGAGCCCGCGAACAACTAGTACGGCCGCCTAGCGCACGGTCGCCTCCGGCTCGGCCCGCTGCGGCGCAGTCCGGCTGAGGAACAGCGCGAACACCGGCGGCTGCGTCTGGAGCAGCTCCAGGCGTCCGCCGTCGGCCTCCGCGAGGTCCCGGGCGACCGCGAGGCCGATCCCGGTGGAATTGCGGCCGCTGATGGCCCGCTCGAAGATCCGGTTGCCCAGGTCGGGCGGGACCCCCGGCCCCTCGTCCGTGACCTCCAGCACGGCCTGGTTGCCGATGACGCGGGTGCGCAGGGCGACCGTGCCGCCGCCGTGCATCAGGGCGTTCTCCACCAGCGTGGCCAGCACCTGCGAGACCGCGCCCGGGGTGCCGACGGCGCGCACGCCCTGCTTCCCGGAGCGCACGATGGCCCGGCCCGCGCTGCGGTAGGCGGGCCGCCACTCCTCCACCTGCTGCTTGACGACCTCGTCGAGGTCGAAGGGGACCGCGGAGCCGGTCCGCGGGTCCCGCGAGTTCGTGAGCAGCCGCTGCACCACGTCCGTGAGCCGCTCCACCTGCGTGAGGGCGATCGTCGCCTCCTCCCGCACGGTCTCCAGGTCGTCGGTGACCGTGATCTCCTCCAGCCGCATGGACAGTGCGGTGAGGGGGGTCCGCAGCTGGTGCGAGGCGTCCGCGGCCAGGCGCCGCTCGGCGGTCAGCATCCGCCCGATCCGCTCGGCGCTGGAGTCCAGTACGTCGGCGACGCGGTCGAGCTCGGGGACCCCGTACCGCTTGTGCCGGGGGCGCGGGTCGCCCGACCCGAGCCGCTCCGCCGTCTCGGCGAGGTCGGTGAGCGGGGAGGCCAGCCGGTTCGCCTGGCGTACGGCGAGCAGGACGGCCGCCACGACGGCCAGCAGCGCCACCGCGCCGACCACCGCGAGGGTCCGCCCGACCTCCTTGGTGACCGTGGAGCGGGACTCCTCGACGGTGACGATCTCGCCCTGTTCGCCGCGGGCGCTGCCGCGGATGACGCTCTCGGGGATCGGGGCGCCCACCTCCACGGCCCGCTGGCCGGGGATGGTGATGCGGGCGTAGTGGCCGGCGTCCAGCTGCTCGGCGAGGGCGACCGGGTCGACCGGCTTGTGCTCCAGGACGTTCGCCTCGACGATGCCCACCAGTCGCAGCGCCTCGGACTCGATGCGGTCCTGGGCGCTGCTGGTGATGGTCCGGGTCTCCACGATGACGAGGGAGACGCCGAAGACGGCGATCACGACGAGCACCACGGCGAGCGTGGAGTTGATGAGGCGGCGGCGCATGCCCTAGAGCATGCCCTAGCGCCGGTCCGGGGCGGACCGGAGCGGGCCGGGGCTCAGCTCTTCTCGAAGCGGAAGCCGACGCCGCGGACGGTGGCGATGTAGCGGGGGTTCGCGGCGTCGTCGCCCAGCTTCTTGCGGAGCCAGGAGATGTGCATGTCGAGGGTCTTGGTGGAGGACCACCAGGTGGTGTCCCAGACCTCGCGCATGAGCTGGTCGCGGGTGACGACCCGGCCGGCGTCGCGGACCAGGACGCGCAGCAGGTCGAACTCCTTCGCCGTGAGCTGCAGCTCCTCCTCCCCCATCCAGGCGCGGTGCGACTCGACGTCGATCCGCACGCCGTGGGTGGCGGGGGGCTGGGCGGCCTCGTTGGCGCCGCGGCGGAGCAGGGCCCGGACCCGGGCCAGCAGCTCGGCGAGGCGGAAGGGCTTGGTCACGTAGTCGTCGGCGCCGGCGTCCAGGCCGACGACCGTGTCGACCTCGTCCGCGCGGGCGGTGAGGACCAGGATCGGGAAGCCGTGCCCCTCGGCCCGCAGCCGGCGGGCGACTTCCAGCCCGTCCATGCCCGGCAGGCCCAGGTCCAGGACGACGAGGTCGACGCCGCCCTGCAGTCCCGCGTCCAGGGCGGTGGGGCCGTCCTCCCGGACCTCGACCTCGTACCCCTCCCGGCGCAGGGCGCGGGCCAGGGGTTCCGAGATGGATGCGTCGTCCTCGGCGAGCAGTACACGCGTCATGTGGGTGATGGTAGTCCGCGGTGACTGGATCGAGGGGCCTGCCTGCACACCCCTTCCGAACTGGGCTTATGAACTACTAAGCGCCTTCGAATATGACCGAACGGTTCCCGGCTCGCCTTGTGATCCATCTCTCAAGTCCTTTCATATGCCGCAGTGTCGTGTCGTATGGTGGCGAGACGCCTGATGCACTACCTCAGGGACCTTTGTGCCGAAAAGCGAGCCGAGGGTCTCTATTGCTGTCCTGACCGGACAGGCGGTCTTGTTGGGACTCACCTGTTCCGGTCTCGACGACAGTGAATGACCTCTGGGCCGGGCCCCTCGCGCGAAGGTGCGCGGGCGGGCGTGGATCCCGGTTACGGATGTTCCCTTCGCCCCCAACCCCATGGGGGGCGAGACCCCGAGGCGTGGGGTGGGAGATCCGTCCGCCGGTGCCGGCCACCCCCCACCGGGCGCGGATGAGCTCACGAAGCCAAGCGTCCCGAGCAAGCAAGGATCGACCATGGCTTCCAGCCTGACGACGGCTTCTCCGAGCCCCGCTCACGAGAAGACCCTCCTCGGCCACCCGATCGGCCTGGCCACGCTGTTCATGACCGAGATGTGGGAGCGCTTCTCCTACTACGGCATGCGTGCGCTTCTCGTCCTGTACTTGGTCTCCGGCGGCGTCGACGCCGCGACCGGCAGCCAGGGCGGTGGCCTCGGCTTCACTGCGGCGACGGCCACGGCGATCTACTCCGTCTACGTGGCCATGGTCTACCTGATGGCCATGCCCGGCGGCTGGTTCGGTGACCGCGTCTGGGGTGCCCGCAAGACGGTCGCCATCGCCGGTGGCGTGATCATGGCGGGCCACTTGTCGCTCGCGCTGCCCGGCCAGATGGCGTTCTTCGTCGGTCTGCTGCTGGTCGCGGTCGGCTCCGGTCTGCTGAAGGCCAACATCTCCACGATGGTGGGCCACCTGTACCGGGGTGTGGACGACCCGCGCCGTGACAGCGGCTTCACGATCTTCTACATCGGCATCAACGTGGGTGCCCTCCTCGCACCGGTCGGCATCGGCATCGTCGGCGAGACCGTGAACTGGCACCTCGGCTTCGCGCTGGCTGCCGTCGGCATGGCCATCGGCCTCGTGGTCTACCTGCTCGCCGGCCGCACCCTGAGCCCGCAGAGCAGCATCGTCCCGAACCCGCTGAGCCCGGTCGAGCGCAAGGCCGTGATCGTCAAGGCCCTGGCCGTCCTGGCCGTCATCGCCGTCTTCTACGGCGCCGTCGTCGCCGCGGACATGTTCACCATCAAGTGGGCGCTGTACCCGATCACCATCGCCGGTCTGCTCATCCCGGTCGCCGTCCTCGTGCGGATCAAGCGGGACAAGGACCTGTCCACCGTCGAGCAGACCCGGATGAGCGCCTACATCTGGTTCTTCGTGGCCGCCGCCGTGTTCTGGATGATCTACGACCAGGGCGGTTCGACGCTCTCGCTCTTCGGTGACAAGAACTCCGAGCGCGCCCTGTTCGGCTGGGAAGTCCCGACCACCATCTTCCAGTCGCTGAACCCGCTCTTCGTGGTGGCCCTGGCCCCGGTCTTCGCCGCCGCCTGGGTGGCCCTGGCCCGCCGCAACCGCGAGCCCAGCACCATCGTGAAGTTCTCGGTGGCCCTGGTCATCGTCGGTGCCTCGTTCTTCGTCTTCGCCCTGCCGCTGAGCCAGACCGCCGGCAACGACACCAAGGTCACCATGTGGTGGCTGGTGCTCATCTTCCTGATGCACACCCTCGCCGAGCTGTGCCTCTCCCCGGTCGGCCTGTCGGTCACCACGAAGATGGCGCCGCAGAAGTACGGCTCCCAGATGATGGGCGTCTGGTTCCTGGCCGTCACCGCCGGTGACTGCATCACCGGC
This sequence comes from Streptomyces sp. NBC_00207, assembly GCF_045160965.1. Classification (NCBI taxonomy): domain Bacteria; kingdom Bacillati; phylum Actinomycetota; class Actinomycetes; order Kitasatosporales; family Streptomycetaceae; genus Streptomyces; species Streptomyces sp. NBC_00207. Next base: position 4,025,819 of record NZ_CP130715.1, read on the forward strand.
CTGATGGGTCTGGCCGACGTGCAGCTGAACGGCGTCGGGGTCATCCTCTTCCAGGCGGTCGCCGCGACGCTCGCCGGCCTCGCGATCTTCATGTACCGCAAGAAGGTCAACGCCCTGATGGCCGGCATGGGCTGACGGGTTCGCGCCCCGTACGACGAACGGCCCGGCACACCGGAAGGTGTGCCGGGCCGTTCGCGTGTCAGCGGGTGCCGCGCAGGCGGCGCCACGGGGTGAAGGTGAACACCGCGCCGCCGAGCAGGATCACGGTGCCGGCGACCAGGGCCAGGGCCTTGATGCCGCCCTCGTCCTCGGCGCCGGTCTCGGCGAGGCCGCCGGAGGTGGTGCTGCCGGTGGTGCTGGTCGAGGAGCCGGAGCCGCCCGGCTGGGCGGCGGTGTCCAGCTCCAGGGAGACGCCGCTGCTGGCCGCCTTGCAGGGAACGTTGATCGGCGTGGCACCGGGGGCCATCGTGACGTCGATCGTCAGCTGGTCCGGGCTCAGCGTCACCTTGCCGGACTTCCCGGGCTTGTAGGTGCCGGTCATGTCGCTGAGGCTGACCGGAGCCTTGTCCGGGATCGGGTCCGCGTTGGCCGGGCCCGATACCTTGACCGTGCCGCTGTCGGCCCCGCCCAGCTTCACGTTCATCGAGGGCTTGAGGGCTCCCGCGGGCAGGGCCATGGGCGCGGCCATCGCGCCCTTCGCGGTCTTGACCGTCAGGTCGTAGCTGCCGCCGTTCTTCTTCGCGTTGATCGTGACCGGGGTCTTGATGCCGCCGGGGACGACCGGGCCGCAGTCGAAGGCCACCTCGACCGGCTTGCCCGGGAAGTCGGTCTGGCCGCCGCCTCCCCCGGTGGTCCCGCCGTCGGCACCGCCGTTCGTGGCACCGCCGTTCGTCGCGCCGCCGTTCGTCGCGCCGCCGCTGGAGCCGGCCGACACGTCGATGGTGGCGCCGCCCTTGACCTCACCGACCGGCGCGCACTTGGTGACGAACGTGCCGAAGGAGAAGGTGACGGCGACGTCGTACTTGCCGGGGGTCAGGGTGACCTTGCCGGCCTTGGTGAGCTTCAGCTTGCCCTTCATGGCGGACATGACCATGGGGGCCTTCTTGGGGATCGGCGGGTTCTTCTTCTCCCCGACGACCTTCAGCTCGCCCGCCTGGCCGCCGCCCACCGTGATCCAGCCGGTGGGCTGGACCGCGTCCTTCGGGATGTCCATCAGGTCGGTGTTGTTCGAGGCCGGTTTGACGGTCTCCCAGACCACGTCCACCTCGTCGCCGACCTTGGCCGTGGCCGGGGCGGTGACCTTGGCGGTGGTCTCGCCCTCCACCGGGTCCCCGCCGCCGGCCGGCGGCACGCATTTGACCTTGAACGTGGCCTCGGCGGCCTGGGCGGGAGAAGCCGTGATGGCGATGCCCGCGCCGCCGAGCAGCAGCGCGACCACGGCCGCGCTCACCCTCCGTTGGGTCTTCACAATGGTCCCTTCGTCGTCGAACGGTTCTCAGACGGTGCGGACGTCTGTGGTGCTGTCTCCGGCGCGCTGTCCGGGGTGAACCACGGCAGGACCGCCGTGGTGGTCGAAGGGGGCTCCGCCGGCTGCGCGGAGCGGGCCGGCCCGGCCGGGCGCAGGGCGGGCAGCCGGGGCAGCCGGGCCGTCACCGCCGACGCGGCTTCGGCGGGCCGCGCGCCCCGGTGGCGGCCGGCCGCGGGCACGGCGCGCGGCCGGACCTTGTCGACGACGGCCATGCCGATGCGGAAGAGCGCGGCCGGGATCACGAGCAGGAGCAGGCCCCAGAAGAGCAGCACCCCGTAGGAGCGGTCCACGCCCCAGGGCTGGGTGGCCACGACGGTCTCGCCGTACTTGAGCGAGATCGTGTAGTCGCCGTGGGCGCCGGCGGTGAGGGCGGCGTCGAGGGCGATCTCCGCCTTGCCGCCCGGCGGGATGGTGCCCTTCCACCGGACCTCCTCCCACAGCGGGGCGAACACCCCGTGGGCGGTGCCGAGCTGGAAGACCGGATCCTTGACCGGGGCCGAGCCGAGATTGCCGACGGTGACCTTGAACTTCCGGCTCGGCGGGGCGCCGAACCAGGTCAGCACCCCGTCCTCGCCCTCCAGCCGGACCCCGGTGAGCATCGCGAGGCGGGCCGTGCCGGATTCGGCGGGCAGTTCGGCCACCGGGTGGTCGGTGATCTTCAGCGGGACCGCGACGGTGGACTGGTCGCCGTTGACGGAGGTGACGTTGACGACGCAGGGGCAGGGCTTGGGCGGCGCGACCACGGCCAGCCGGGCGGTGAAGCGTCCGTCGTCGGCGACGGAGACGGCGGCGCCGTCGGCGTTGGCGCAGCTGTTGGTGCCGCCGATCATGTTCTGTCCGCAGACCAGGAGCATCACCAGCGTCTTGGCCCGCCAGCCGGTGCCGGTGACGGTGATCTCGGTGCCCTTGACAGCCTCCTGGAGCGAGAGGGCGGCGGTGGCCTTGCCCTCGTCGGCCGCGGCCGGGGCGACGGGGAACAGCGCGAGGGCGCACACCGCCAGCCCCACCAGCCCCGCCAGGAGGAACCGGACCGTGGTGCCGGCCTTGCCGCGGACCTTGCCGCCGACCATGGCGCTCACCTGGACGCTCCCGTCAGTTCGTGTTCCGGTGCAGAGGTCGGGCCGGGCCGCTCGGAGGTCTCTCCCGGCTCCTCTCCGCCGGGCGGGTCCTGCCGGGTGCGCCGGCCCCGTACGAGGAACAGTGCGGCCAGCGTGGTCCCGCCGAGGCCGAGCAGGCCGAGGCCCGTCCAGCCGGCGGCCCGCCACGGCACGAACCAGGCGGACGCGCTCCCCTCGGCCCGGGCGCCGCCCGGGGCGGTGACGGTGACGCTCACGCGGACCCGGTCGAACACCGGGGCTCCGGGCCAGGGTTCGGTCAGCTCGACGCGCTGGCCGGGGAGCAGTTCGACGGGCAGGGCCCGGGCGCCACGGCCGGGTACCTCGCCGAAGCGGCCCTCGGCGCGCAGGGACAGCTCGGGGGCGAGGGCGACGTTGCCGCGGTTGACCAGGGTGTACGCGACGACCGCGGCCGCGCCCCGGCCCCGTACGGCGACGTCCTCGACGGTGAGGGCGGCCAGGGTGGGGCCGCCGACCCGCAGGTGCACCCGTACGCCCACCTCACGGCCGGCCTCGGTGGCGACCACGGCGGCGGGGTGGTCGCCGGGCGGGGACGAGGGCGGCACGGTGACGGTGAAGGGGACCACCGCGCGAGTGTGGGGCGGGATCTTCACGGTGGCTCCGGCGCCGAAGCTGATCCAGGCGCCGGCGCCGGTGGACCCGGCGGCGGGGCGCACCGCGAAGGCCCCGTCGGCGGTGTTGTAGGCGTCGGCCCCGCGCAGGGTGACCGTGTGCTCCTGGTCGGTGGTGTTGGCCAGGGCGAGGTGGTCCTCCAGCACGGTGCCGGCGGTGCCCGCCATGTAGAAGAACGGGCGCGTGAAATACGGGCGCGTGGAGTGCGGGTCGGCGCCGGTGCGGGGGACGGCCTGGCCGGCGGCGGGTTCGGCGGTCCAGCCCGGTTCGTCGGCGGCAGCGCCGTAAGCGGGCCCGGCGGGGCCCGCGTACAGGGCGGTGGCGGCGAGCAGGATCAGGCCGGCGCGCTTGAGGCGGTGGGGGGCGTGGAGCACGGGCATGGCCGGGGGTGCTCCGTTCAGGACCGGGCCCGCTGGCCGCGCCGGGTCAGCCAGAGCACGCCGGCGACGCCGGAGAGCAGCACGGTGCCGCCGAGGGTGCCGAGGGCGAGGGCGGAGTCGGTGGGTCCGGTCTGCGGGAGGGTGTCCTCGTCCGAGCCGCCGCCGGACTGGGCGGCGGCGCCGCCGGCGGCCGTGACGTCGAGCTCCAGGGACGGGCCGGGGCTGTTGCCCGGGGTGCAGGTGGTCGTGGTGCCCATCGCCTTGATGGTGAGCACGCCGGCGGTGAAGGTGACCTTGCCGCTCTTCTTGGGCGTGTAGGTGCCCGAGAGGTCGGTGATCTTGATGGGTGTGTCGGCGGGCGCTGCCTCGGGGTTGGGCGGGCCGGAGACCGGTACGGACACCTTCTCGGCGCCGTCGACGAGGATGACGGCGCTGGGGCTCATCGCGCCCTTGCCCAGTTCGATGGGGCTGGACGAGACGCCCTTCTGGAAGGACATCGTCAGCTTGTACGCCTCGCCGTCCTTGACGGCCTTGATGTCGATGGGCGAGATCGCCGACTTGTCCCCGATCGGGGTCTTGCAGTCGTACGCCACGTCGACGACGGCGGCGTGGGCTGCGGGGGCGGCCAGCAGGACCGCCGATCCGGCCAGCGCGGAGGCCAGCGCGAGCGCGGTGGAGCGTTTGCGGTCGGACACCTTCGTCTTCCCCTCGGGCCACAAATAACTGACGACACATCAGATTGGTGGCTCAAGGTACGCCCGGGGTCTTACGGAGGGAAGACAAAGGACAGCCCCGGATTGACCGTTCGTCAGTGCACCCGGCGGCCCCGCTGCCAGACGGCCGAGACGAGCGGGACGCCCGGGCGGTAGGCGAGGTGGACGTGGCTCGGGGCGTCCAGGAGGGCCAGGTCGGCGCGGGCTCCGGGGGTCACGACACCGATGTCCCCGCGGCGCAGGGCGCGGGCGCCGCCGGCGGTCGCCGACCACAGGGCCTCGTCCGGGGTCATCCGCATGTCGCGCACGGCGAGGGCGATGCAGAACGGCATGGAACTCGTGTAGGAGGAGCCGGGATTGCAGTCCGTGGACAGCGCGACGGTGGCGCCCGCGTCGATCAGCCGGCGGGCGTCGGGCCACACCGCGCGGGTGGAGAACTCGGCGCCGGGCAGCAGGGTGGCGACCGTGGTCCCCGCGGCCTGCGCGAGGGCGTCCACGTCGGCGTCGGTGAGGTGGGTGCAGTGGTCGGCGGAGGCGGCCTCCAGCTCCACGGCGAGCTGGACGCCGGGGCCGTAGGACAGCTGGTTGGCGTGCACGCGCGGGATCAGGCCGGCGGCGGCGCCCGCGGTGAGGATCGCGCGGGCCTGGTCGCCGTCGAAGGCACCCTTCTCGCAGAAGACGTCCACCCAGCGGGCGTACGGGGCGCAGGCCGCCAGCATCTCGCCGGTGACGAGGTCCACGTACGCGGCCGGGTCCTCGGCGTAGTCCGGGGAGACGATGTGCGCGCCGAGGTAGGTGACCTCCTCGGTGTGCGCGGCGGCGATGCGCAGGGCGCGGGCCTCGTCGGCGACGGTCAGGCCGTAGCCGGACTTGGTCTCGAAGGTGGTGGTGCCCTGGCGGCGGGCCTCGTCGAGGTGCCGGACGAGGCCCGCCTCCAGCTCGGCGTCGGTGGCGGCGCGGGTGGCGGCGACGGTGGTGCGGATGCCTCCGGCGGAGTAGGCGCGGCCCGACATGCGGGCGTTGAACTCCTGGGTGCGGTCGCCGGCGAAGACGAGGTGCGAGTGGGAGTCCACGAAGCCGGGGATGACGGCCCGGCCCTGCGCGTCGAAGACCTCGTCCGCGGTGGGCGCCTTGGCGGCGGGGCCGACCCAGGCGACGGTCTCGCCGTCGATGACGACGGCGGCGTTCTCGATCAGACCGAGGGGGCTGCCGTCGCCGAGGGCGGGGTCGTTGGTGACGAGGCTGCCGATGTTGGTGATGGCAGTGGTGGTCATGGGGTTCCTCTCAAAGCTTGCTTGTCCCCCACCCCGCCCCTTCCCGAAACCGGGCTCCGCCCCGGGAAACGGCGAAAGGGCGGGGTGGGGGACGAGCCCGCCGCAGGCGCCGCGGTCAGGCGCGCAGGGCTGCGATGGACTCGGACAGGGCCGTCGGGACGTCCCCGACCAGGGTGTGGTGGCCGTCGCGGACCACGTGGCGGCCGCCGACCACCGTGTGGCGGACATCGGCGGCGGTCGCCGCGAAGACGGCCGTCTCGGCGCCCAGCCGGGCCGGCGGGCCCGCCGTGCGTACGGAGTCCAGCGCGATCGTGGTGAAGTCCGCGAGCGCGCCCGCCTCCAGGCGGCCCGCGTCGTGCAGGCCCAGCGCCGCATGGCCGTCGGCGGTGGCGGCGGTGAGCAGGGCGTTCGCCGTCCAGTGGCCCCGGGTCCGGCTGCGCAGGCGCTCGTTCAGCTCCATCGCGCGGGCCTCTTCCAGCAGGTCGATCACGGCGTGGCTGTCGCTGCCGAGCGAGAGCGGGCTGCCCGCGTGCTGGAGGCGGGTCGCCGGGCCGATGCCGTCGGCGAGGTCGCGTTCGGTGGTGGGGCACATGCAGGTGCCGGTGGTGGTCCCGCCGAGGAGGGCGATGTCCGTGTCGGTGAGGTGCGTGTTGTGGACGCCGGTGGTGCGCGGGCCGAGCACGCCGTGGTCGGCCAGCAGCTGGGTCGGAGTGCGTCCGTGGGCGGCCTGGCAGGCGTCGTTCTCCGCGGTCTGCTCCGAGAGGTGGACGTGCAGGGGCGCCCGGCGCTCCTCGGCCCAGCCGGCCACGGTGGCCAGTTCGGCTGCGGGTACCGCGCGGACCGAGTGGATCGCGGCGCCGATCAGGGCGTGCTCGCGGGGCTTGAGGGCGCTCGCGCGCTCGGCCCAGGCCTCGGCGGTGCCGTCGGAGAAGCGCAGCTGGTGGGTGTTGGGGGCCTCGCCGAAGCCCGAGGACAGGTACGCGGTGTCCAGGAGCGTGATGCGGATGCCGGCCGCGGCGGCGGCCTCGATCAGGGCCTCGCCCATCGCGTTCGGGTCGGCGTACGCGGCGCCGCCGGGCGCGTGGTGGACGTAGTGGAACTCGCCGACGTTGGTGATGCCGGCCAGCGCCATCTCGGCGTAGACGGCGCGGGCGAGCGCGAAGTAGCTGTCGGGGGTGAGGTTCTGGGCGACCTTGTACATGAGGTCGCGCCAGGTCCAGAAGGTGCCGGAGCCGACCTGGACCGTGCCGCGCAGGGCCCGGTGGAAGGCGTGGCTGTGGGCGTTGGCCAGGCCCGGCAGCGTCAGGCCGCGCAGGACTTCGGCGCCGGGCGGCGGGGTCTCGACCCCGGTGCGCAGGGTGCCGATCCGCCCGTCTTCGGTGACCTCCAGGGCCACGCCCGGCTCGGTGGGGGTCCCCCCTGCTCGAGCGGAGCCGAGAGCTTGGGGGAGGGTGCCGAGCCAGGCGTGCTCCAGCCAGTACGTCGTCAACGACATGCCAGGCCTTCCAGTACGTCGGCGAGGGCGAGGACGCCGGCCACGCAGTCGTCCTCGGCGGCGAACTCCTTCGGGGAGTGGGAGACGCCGGTGGGGTTCCGCACGAACAGCATGGCGGTCGGGACGGCCGCCGACAGGATCCCTGCGTCGTGTCCCGCCCCGGTCCCGAGGACGGGGACCGAACCGCCCAGGATCCGGTTCATCTCGTCGCGCAGGGCGTGCTCGAATTCGACGACCGGGGTGAAGGACTCCCGGACGATGCCGAGGTCGATGCCGTCCTGGTCGGCGCGCTCGCGGGCCGCCTTCTCGATGGCCGTGACGACCGTGTCGAGGGTGGCCTGGTCGGCGGCCCGGGAGTCGAGCCAGCCGCGCACGAGGGAGGGGATGGCGTTGACCCCGTTGGGCTCGACCGAGATCTTCCCGAAGGTGGCGACGGCCCCCGCGAGGGCCGCCTCCGTACGGGCCGCGAGGACGGTCGCCGCGTAGGTGAGCATCGGGTCGCGGCGGTCGACCAGCCGGGTGGTGCCGGCGTGGTTGGCCTCGCCGCGGAAGTCGAACCGCCAGCGGCCGTGCGGCCAGATCGCGGAGGCGATGCCGACCCGGTCCCCGGACAGGTCCAGGGCGCGGCCCTGTTCCACGTGCAGCTCGACGAAGGCGCCGATGCGGGCGAGCCGTTCGGGGTCGGCCCCGATGGCCTCGGGGTCGTATCCGGCGGCCTCCATGGCCTGGGGCAGGCCGATGCCGTCGGCGTCGCGGAGCTCGTACGCCTTCTCCTTGGTCAGCTGCCCGGCGGCGAGCCGGGAGCCGACGCAGGCGAGCCCGAAGCGGGCCCCTTCCTCGTCACCGAAGTTGGTGATGGCAAGTGGCCTGGAGAACTCCGTACCCCTCCTGCGGAGTTCGTCCAGGGCCGCGAAGGAGGACACCACCCCGAGGGGACCGTCGAAGGCCCCGCCGTCGGGGACGGAGTCCAGGTGCGAGCCGGTGACCACGGCGTCCCCCGCGAGGGGGTCGCCGAGCCAGGCCCACTGGTTGCCGTTGCGGTCGGTCTCGTACGTCAGCCCGCGCGCCTCGGCCTGCTCCTGGAACCAGGTCCGGCAGTCGGCGTCGGCCCCGCTCCAGGCGTAGCGGCGGTATCCGCCGGTGCCGGCGTCGCGGCCGATGGGCGCGAGCTCGGCCCACATCTCGTGGAAGGTCACGCGTCGTCGCCCTCGCGCATGGGGACGCGGACGCCGCGCTCGTCGGCGACGGACTCGGCGATGTCGTAGCCGGCGTCGACGTGGCGGATGACGCCCATGCCCGGGTCGTTGGTGAGGACGCGGCGGATCTTCTCGCCGGCCAGCGGGGTGCCGTCGGCGACGGTGACCTGGCCCGCGTGGATGGAGCGGCCCATGCCGACGCCGCCGCCGTGGTGGATGGAGACCCAAGAGGCGCCGGAGGCCACGTTGACCATGGCGTTGAGCAGCGGCCAGTCGGCGATGGCGTCGGAGCCGTCGAGCATGGCCTCGGTCTCGCGGTACGGGGAGGCCACCGAGCCGCAGTCGAGGTGGTCGCGGCCGATGACCAGCGGCGCGGCGAGGGTGCCGTCGGCGACCATCTCGTTGAAGCGCTCGCCGGCCTTGTCGCGCTCGCCGTAGCCGAGCCAGCAGATGCGCGCGGGCAGGCCCTGGAAGTGGACGCGCTCGCCGGCCATCTTGATCCAGCGGTGCAGGGACTCGTTCTCCGGGAAGAGTTCGAGCATCGCCTTGTCGGTCTTGTGGATGTCCGAGGCCTCGCCGGACAGGGCGGCCCAGCGGAAGGGGCCCTTGCCCTCGCAGAACAGCGGGCGGATGTAGGCGGGGACGAAGCCGGGGAAGGCGAAGGCGCGGTCGTAGCCGGCCAGCTGGGCCTCGCCGCGGATGGAGTTGCCGTAGTCGAAGACCTCGGCGCCGGCGTCCATGAAGCCGACCATGGCCTCGACGTGCTTGGCCATGGACTCGCGGGCGCGGGTGGTGAAGCCGGCCGGGTCCTTGGCGGCGTAGGCGGCCATGTCGTCGAAGTCGACGCCGACGGGCAGGTACGCGAGCGGGTCGTGGGCCGAGGTCTGGTCGGTCACGATGTCGATGGGCGCGCCCTCGGCCAGCATCTGCGGGAGCAGCTCGGCGGCGTTGCCGAGGAGGCCGATGGAGAGCGGCTTGCGGGCGTCGCGGGCCTCGACGGCCAGCTGGAGGGCGTGGCGCAGGTTGTCGGCCTTGACGTCCAGGTAGCGGTGCTCGATGCGGCGGTCGATGGCGCGCGGGTCGACGTCGATGCAGATCGCGACGCCGTCGTTCATCGTCACGGCCAGCGGCTGGGCGCCGCCCATGCCGCCGAGGCCGGCGGTCAGGGTGATGGTGCCGGCGAGGGTGCCGTTGAACTTCTTCGCGGCGACGGCGGCGAAGGTCTCGTAGGTGCCCTGAAGGATGCCCTGGGTGCCGATGTAGATCCAGGACCCGGCGGTCATCTGGCCGTACATGGTCAGGCCCAGGTGCTCCAGGCGGCGGAACTCCTCCCAGTTGGCCCAGTCGCCGACGAGGTTGGAGTTGGCGAGCAGGACGCGCGGCGCCCACTCGTGGGTCTGCATCACGCCGACCGGGCGGCCGGACTGGACGAGCATCGTCTCGTCCTGCTTGAGGGTCTGGAGGGTGCGGACCATCGCGTCGTACGAGCGCCAGTCGCGGGCGGCCTTGCCGGTGCCGCCGTAGACGACGAGCTTGTCGGGGTGCTCGGCGACCTCGGGGTCGAGGTTGTTCTGGAGCATCCGCAGCGCGGCCTCCTGCTGCCATCCCAGGGTGCTGAGCTCGGTGCCTCGCGCGGCACGTACGGGGCGGGGTCCTGACATGGCGGTGCCTCCTCCGATGTTGGTATTTCCATTCACATCCTGACGCGCTGAATAGATTCAGTCAACAGCTGCGGGCGGCCCCGTCGAATGATGGGATGACGGGCATGGCTGCAAACACGGATGTGGGCGAGGACGCCTCCGCCCGCCGGGACCTGGCCGTACGGGCCGCCGTCGAACAGGGACTCGTGGGCGGGACCGACTCCGCGGAGCCGCTGACCTGCCTGCTCGACACCGCCGGGATCCGCGCCTCCGCCGCCGCCCTGACCAGCGCCTTCGCGGCCGCCCTGGCCCCCGGCACCCCCGTCCTGCACGCCTTTGCCGTCAAGGCCGCCCCGCTCGTCCCGGTGCTGCGGCTGCTCGCGGACGCCGGGCTCGGCTGCGAGGTGGCCAGCCCCGGCGAGCTCGCGCTGGCCCGGGCGGCCGGGGTGCCCGCCGGGCGGACCGTCCTGGACTCCCCCGCCAAGACGGCCGCGGAACTGCGCGAGGCCCTGGCCCTGGGCATCGCCGTCAACGCCGACAACCCGCAGGAGCTGGCCCGCCTCGACGCGCTCGTCGCGCAGGCCCCCACCGGGGCCCCGATCGGCCTGCGGATCAATCCGCAGACCGGCGCCGGCACCATCGACGCGCTGTCCACCGCCACGTCGACCTCGAAGTTCGGGATCGCCCTGCGCGATCCCGGCGCACGCGAGTGGCTCGTACGGGCGTACCTGGACCGGCCGTGGCTCACCCGCCTGCACGTCCACTCGGGCTCGCAGGGCGTCCCCCTGCCCCTGATCGCGGAAGGCGTACGGGAACTGCACGCGCTGGCCGAGGAGATCAACACGGCCGCCGGGCGCCGCCAGGTCGACACCCTCGACATCGGCGGCGGCCTGCCGGTGAACTTCGCCTCGGACGAGGAGACGCCCCGGTTCGCCGCGTACGTGGCCGCGCTGCGCGAGGCGGCCCCCGCGCTCTTCTCCGGCGCGTACGGCCTGGTCACGGAGTTCGGCCGGTCGCTGCTGGCCAAGCACGGGCTGGTGCTGGCCCGGGTCGAGTACACCAAGACGACCGGGTCCCGCCCGATCGCCCTCACCCACGCCGGGGTGCAGCTCGCGACGCGCACCGCGTACGCGCCGGCGGCCTGGCCGGTGCGGATCCTGCCGTACGACGCGAAGGGGGCGCCGAAGACCGGCGACCCGGTCGCCCAGGACGTAGCGGGGCCGGCCTGCTTCGCGGGGGACCTGCTCGCGACGGCCCGTGAGCTGCCGCTGCTCGCCCCCGGCGACCTGATCGGCGTCCCGGACACCGGCGCGTACTTCTTCACCGCGCACTACGGCTACAACAGCCTGCCCCGCCCGGCGGTCCACGGCTTCGCCCTCACCCCGTCGGGCGAGGTCCGCTTCAGCCTCGCCCGCCCGGCGCAGGACCTGCCGTCGATCGTGACGGAGGCGGGCGGAGACTTCCGCGACGCCCTGCTGTAGCGCCGGGGCCCGCCCCGGACCCCCGGCAGCGGCCGCGCACTCCGGACGGCGGCCTCAGGCGGAGAGGGTGGCCGCCAGGGCCGGGGCCAGGCCCCGGACCACGCCCTCCGGGGTCAGGGCGACCACCGCGGGGAGCCGCAGGAGGTAGCGGGTCAGGGCCAGACCCAGCAGCTGCGCGGAGACCAGGCCCGCCGCGGCCGCGGCCCGCTCCGGGCCGACGGCGGCCGCCAGCGCCGGGGCGACCTGCGCCGCGAACACCTCCCGCATCCGGGCCGCGGCCTGCTCGTTCGTCACCGCCGAGCGCAGCAGCACCAGCAGGGCGTCGTCGGCGGGATCGCCCTCCCACCGCTCCACGAAGTGGCGTACGAGGGCTGCGGGGAGCTCCCCGGCCGGCACGGCGCCCAGGTCGGGCAGGCGCAGGTCCACCGCGAGGGCGGCGCCGAAGAGCTGCTCCTTGCTGCCGAAGTAGCGCATGACCATCGACGGGTCGATCTCCGCGTCGGCCGCGACGGCGCGGATGGTGGTGCGCTCGTAGCCCTGCGCGGCGAAGCGCTCCCGGGCCGCCCGCAGGATCGCCGTCTTGGTCAGGTCGGAGGTACGTCGTGCCGTCATGCCAACGATCGTAGGCCAACAAGCGTTGACATGCCAGCGAGGCGGGTGCACGCTCATGTCAACAGTCGTTGGCCAACAAGCGTTGGCCCGTCGGAGGAGGCTCGCATGACCAGCACCGCCGCACTCCCTGCCCGTACGGACGTGGCCATCGTCGGCGCCGGCCCCACCGGACTCGCCCTCGCCGTGACCCTGGCCGGGGCCGGCGTCGACTTCGTTCTCCTCGACAAGCAGGCCGAGGGTGCCAACACCTCCCGCGCCGCCGTCGTGCACGCCCGCACGCTGGAGGTCCTCGACGAGCTCGACCCGTCGGGTGCCCTCTCCGCCGAGCTCGTCGGCCGCGGCATCCCCGTCACCCGGTTCCAGCTCCGCGACGGGGCCCGCCCCCTGGCCCGAGTCACCTTCGACCGCCTGCGCACGGCCCACCCGTACGCGCTGATGGTCCCCCAGTACGAGACCGAGGCCGTGCTCCTGGAGCGCCTGCGCGCCCTCGGCGGCGACGTCCACCGCCCCTACGAGGTCACCTCCGTCACCCAGGACGCGGACGGGGTCATCCTCACCACCGCCACCGGCGAAACCCTGCGCGCGGCCCACGCCGTCGGCGCCGACGGGATGCACAGCGCGGTCCGCGAGGCCGCGGGGATCGGCTTCACCGGCAGCGCCTACGGAGAGTCCTTCGTCCTCGCCGATGTCGTCATGGACTGGGCCCCCGGCCCCCGGGAGGTCTCGCTCGCCTTCGGCGCGGCCGGGCTCACCGTGGTCGCCCCGCTGCCCGGGGGCCACTACCGGATCGTCACCACGGTCGCCGAGGCCCCCGCCGCCCCGGACCTCGCCTTCGTGCAAGGTCTGCTGGACGAGCGCGTCCCCGGCCAGGCCACGGTCCGCGAGCTCGTCTGGTCCTCCCGGTTCCGGATCCACCACCGGGTCGCCGACCGCTACCGGGCCGGGCGACTGCTGCTCGCCGGGGACGCCGCGCACGTGCACAGCCCGGCCGGCGGGCAGGGCATGAACACCGGCATCCAGGACGGCCACGCCCTCGGCCGCGCCCTGGCCACCGGGGACCTCGACGGCTATGAGGCGCGCCGCCGCCCGGTCGCCCTGCGGGTGGTGGCCCTCACCGACCGGATGACCCGGATCGCGACCACCCGCAGCCGGGCGCTGCGCACCGTACGCAACGCCCTGCTCCCGGTCCTCCTGCGGATCCCGGCGCTGCGCGACCGGCTGGCGAACGAGCTGGCGGAGCTGGACTACCGCTGAGACCGCGGACTACTCCACGAACAGCCCCCGCGCCGCGGCTCGGGCGTCGAAGGCCTCCAGGCGGGCCTGCGCGTCCGGGAGGGCGTCCGCCATCGCCTCCAGCAGCACCCGCCCCAGCAGCATCGGCGCGCACGCCGTGTCGAACGCCAGCCCCGTCCCGACCGGCGCCGGGATCAGCAGGTCCGAGTGGCGGGCCACGGGCGCGAAGGCCGAGTCGGCGACCGTCACCACGGTCAGTCCGGCCGCACGCCCGTGCTCCAGCGCCTCCGCCACCTCCCGGGGATGCCGGGGCAGCGCGAAGCACAGCAGCGCCGAGGCCCCCGCGCCGGCGGCCGCGTCGATCCGGTCGGCGAGCATCGAGCCGCCCTCGTCGAGGAGGCGTACGTCCGGGTGCACCTTGGCCGCGAAGTACGCGAACCCGCGCGCCTGCGAGGACGCCGCCCGCAGCCCGAGCACCGGCAGCGGGGCCGAGGCGGCGAGCAGCCGTCCGGCCTCCTCGACGGGCGCGGGATCGGCGAGCATCTCGGCGAGCTGCCGCAGGTTCTCGATCTCGCCGAGCACGGCCTGCTGGTACTCGTTGTACGAGTCCTCCTGCGCGGCCTCGGCCCGCTCGGCGGGAGCCACCTCGCGCAGGTGCCGGCGCAGCGCGGGATACCCGTCGAAGCCCAGCGCCACCGCGAAGCGCGTCACCGACGGCTGGCTCACCCCGGCCAGCTCGGCGAGCTCGACGCTCGACAGGAAGGGCACGTCCGCCGCTCCGCGGACCATGCAGTGCGCGATCCGCCGCTGGGTCGGCGTCAGCCGGTGCCCCTCGAACAGCTTCTGCAGCCGCGTGGCCGGGCTGTCACTCATGCCGTCCCCTCCGTCCCGGTCAGATATTCAGTCACGGAGCACTCTGCATGCGGTTATGCAGCGGGGCAAGCCGTGCCCGCGATCCGGATACGGGGGCTAGCCCCAGTGCCGGGGCCCGCGGCCGTTCCTACCGTGGAGGCATGGACGCCCACGCCCAAGAGCTGAAGAAGGAACTCGACGCCACGATGGACGCCCGGCGGGAGCTGGGGCCGGAGTACGAGGCCGCGCTGGTGGACTCGTTCGTCGAGAAGGTCGACACCCAGGTCCGGCGGCGCCTCGCGGAGGAACGCCTGTCCGCGGCCCGCGGCGACACCCGCCCCTCCGCCTCGCCGGCGGACGGCAACTTCGGCGAACGCTTCGGCTTCGCGATCATCACCCTGGTGCTGGCGATCCCGCTGTCGGCCATCGCCGCAGCGGAGGCGCACCTGAGCGGCCTCCTGGTCAGCTGGGCCGGGATCGTGGGCGTGAACTTCATCCATGCCCGTCGCTCCCGGCTCGGTACGCAGACCCCCCGGGACTGACCCCGGGCCCGCCACCACCGCCGCACGGGCGAGTGAGCCGAAGGGGCGCGACGGGGGGTGGCGGCGAACGCGCGGAGGAAACCGTGAGGCACGAGCGGTTTTCGAGCACGTACGCCGTCACGAGCCGGCACAAGGCGCCCCGGAGGCGAACCGAGCCCAAAAAGAATGTGCGCGGGGACCGCCGCACCCTCGGTTGCCCGAGGGGCGGGACGACGGCGGTCCCCGCGAAGGACACGGCCGGGTCAGGGCCGTCCGCGTCCGTGGCGTCCGCGCGGTCCGGGAGCCGCTCCGGAAGTACGCGTACGCCGTTCTGTGGTGCCGGCCGGGATCCGGTCTCCCGGGCTTCCCTGCCGACAACCACCACTGTGCCGGAGCCGTGTTAAGCCGGTGCTGCCGTCACGTGTCATGCCCGTACCGTTTGCGCGAAGGCCACGCGCGGCCCCGTAAGGGCTACTTGGAGGACTTGGCGAGGAACGCCAGCAGGTCCTGACGGCTCACCACACCGGTGGGCTTGCCCTCGACCAGCACGATCGCCGCGTCGGCCTCGCCGAGCACCGCCATCAGTTCGGACACCGGCTCGCCCGAGCCGACCTGCGGCAGCGGCGAACTCATGTGCTTCTCCAGCGGGTCGGTCAGCGAGGCCCGCTGCGCGAACAGCGCCGCCAGCAGCTCCTTCTCGACGACCGAGCCGATGACCTCGGCGGCCATCACGTCCGGGTGACCGGCGCCCGGCTTGACGATCGGCATCTGCGAGACGCCGTACTCCCGCAGGACCTCGATCGCCTGGCCGACCGTCTCCTCGGGGTGCATGTGGACGAGGGAGGGGATGCCGCCCTCCTTGTCGTTCAGCACGTCGCCGATGCGCGCGGCCGGTCCGGCCTCCTCCAGGAAGCCGTGTCCGGCCATCCACTCGTCACTGAAGATCTTGCTGAGGTAGCCGCGGCCGCTGTCCGGCAGCAGGACGACGACCACGTCGTCCGGGCCGAGGCCCTCGGCGGCCTTGAGCGCGGCGACGACGGCCATGCCGCAGGAGCCGCCGACGAGCAGGCCCTCTTCCTTCGCCAGGCGGCGGGTCATCTGGAAGGAGTCCTTGTCGGACACCGCGATGATCTCGTCCGTGACGTTCGGGTCGTAGGCGGTCGGCCAGAAGTCCTCGCCGACGCCCTCGACCAGGTACGGACGCCCGGAGCCGCCGGAGTAGACCGAGCCCTCGGGGTCGGCGCCGATGACCTTGACCTTCCCGCCGCTGACCTCCTTGAGGTAGTTGCCGGTGCCGGAGATCGTGCCGCCGGTGCCGACGCCCGCGACGAAGTGGGTGATCTTCCCGTCCGTCTGGTCCCACAGCTCGGGGCCGGTGGTCTCGTAGTGCGAACGGGGGTTGTTCGGGTTGCTGTACTGGTCGGGCTTCCAAGCGCCGGGCTCGCGCGCGAGGCGGTCGGACACGTTGTAGTACGAGTCCGGGTGCTCGGGGTCGACGGCGGTCGGGCAGACCACGACCTCGGCGCCGTACGCGCGCATCACGTTGATCTTGTCCATGGACACCTTGTCAGGGCAGACGAAGATGCACTTGTAGCCCTTCTGCTGGGCCACGATGGCGAGTCCTACACCCGTGTTGCCGCTGGTCGGCTCCACGATGGTGCCGCCGGGCTTGAGGGCTCCGCTCTGCTCGGCGGCCTCGATCATCCGTACGGCGATCCGGTCCTTCACGGATCCACCGGGATTGAAGTACTCGACCTTCGCAAGGACGGTGGCCTGCAGGCCTTCGGTCACACGGTTGAGCTTCACCAGCGGGGTGTTGCCGACGAGGCTGATCATCGAGTCGTGGAATTGCACCATGTTCTCCAAGGAGGGGACTCCACGGGTTCTCCGGGAGGTCTGGCCAGAGTATGCGTAAAGGGATTGGCCGACCGTGCGTACGGGGCAGGTAGGGATCAATGAGGACCGAGGAGGTGGCCTGAAGGGTGTCCAGGGCGAGAACGGCCCGCCGGATCGCGGCGGGGGCAGCGTACGGCGGGGGCGGACTCGGACTGGTCGGGGCCGCCGCGGTGGGGCTGGTGCTGGCCGAGGTGCAGTTCGCCAAGCGGACGGTGGGCACCGGGCTGGGCGAGCCGCCGCGCGCCGACGGGCTCTACGGGAGCGAGTTCGGCGGCCCCGAGCAGAGCCCGGGCCCGCTGCGCCTGGGCATGCTGGGCGATTCCACGGCCGCGGGACTCGGCGTACGGCGGGCCCGGCAGACTCCGGCCGCCCTGCTGGCGTCCGGGCTGGCGGCGGTGGCCGAGCGGCCGGTGGAGCTGCGCAACGTGGCCCTGTCGGGGGCCATGTCGGACGACCTGGACCGGCAGGCGGGGCTGCTGCTGAACGGCGCGGGACCCGCCCCCGACGTGTGCGTGATCATGATCGGTGCGAACGACGTGACGCGCCGGATGCCGCCGACCCATTCCGTGCGCTGCCTGACCTCGGCCGTGCGGCGGCTGCGGATGGCCGGGGCCGAGGTCGTCGTGGGCACCTGCCCGGACCTGGGCACGATCGAGCCGGTGTACCAGCCGCTGCGCTGGGTGGCCCGGCGGGTCTCGCGCCAGCTGGCCGCCGCGCAGACCATAGGAGTGGTCGCGCTGGGCGCCCGTACGGTCTCCATGGGCGACCTGCTGGGCCCGGAGTTCGCCGCGAACCCGCGCGAGATGTTCGGCCCGGACTCCTACCATCCGTCGGCGGAGGGGTACGCGACCGCCGCCATGGCCGTGCTGCCGACGCTGTGCGCGGCGCTCGGCCTGTGGCCGGAGTCCGACCGGCTGGACGTGTCCCGGGACGAGGACATGCTTCCGGTGGCGAAGGCCGCGTCCGCCGCCGCGGGCCAGGCGGGCACGGAGGTCACGGCCGCCCGCGGCCCGTGGGTCCTGCTCAAACACCGCCGCCGGCGCCGCGTCCGGGCCGAAGACCCGTCAACCCCCGCGGCCGACGTCTCCGGCCCCACCTGACCCCTGCGGCGTTCGAGGCGCGGGACCCGGGGCAGCGCCCCGCTCTTGCAGCCCCGCCGGCGTTTGAGGCGCGGGGTCTGGGGCAGGGCCCCAGCAGCGGCGCCGCACATCTCGACACGCAGAGCCCGGCCCGATGGACCGCAACCCCCGCGGGAGCGACCGGCATCACACCCCCCGGCCGGTGACCTCGACCGTACGGGGCGGTAACTTCGCATGCGGTCCCGCAACGACGCACCCCTTGGAGTCCCGATGCCCGAAGCCGTCATCGTTTCCACCGCCCGCTCCCCGATCGGGCGTGCCGGCAAGGGGTCCCTCAAGGACGTGCGCCCGGACGACCTGACCGCGACGATCATCCAGGCCGCCCTCGCCAAGATCCCCGAGCTGGACCCGCGCCAGATCGACGACCTGATGCTCGGCTGCGGCCTCCCCGGCGGCGAGCAGGGTCACAACCTGGCCCGCATCGTGGCCGTGCAGATGGGCATGGACTACCTGCCGGGCACCACGATCACCCGCTACTGCTCCTCCTCGCTGCAGACCTCCCGCATGGCGCTGCACGCCATCAAGGCGGGCGAGGGCGACGTCTTCATCTCCGCGGGCGTCGAGACGGTCTCCCGGTTCGCGAAGGGCTCCTCGGACGGCCTGCCGGACACGCACAACCCGCTCTTCGGCGATGCGGAGGGCCGTACGGCCGCCGTCGCGCAGAGCGAGGGCTCCTCCTGGCGCGACCCGCGCGAGGACGGCCTGATCCCCGACGCGTACATCTCGATGGGGCAGACCGCCGAGAACCTGGCCCGCCTCAAGGGCGTGACCCGCCAGGACATGGACGAGTTCGGCGTGCGCTCGCAGAACCTCGCCGAAGAGGCCATCAAGAACGGCTTCTGGGCCCGCGAGATCACCCCGGTCACCACCCCGGACGGCACGGTCGTCTCGACCGACGACGGTCCGCGTGCCGGCGTGACCCTGGAGGGCGTGCAGGGCCTCAAGCCCGTCTTCCGCCCCGACGGCCTGGTCACGGCCGCCAACTGCTGCCCGCTCAACGACGGCGCCGCGGCGCTGGTCATCATGAGCGACACCAAGGCCCGCGAGCTGGGTCTGACCCCGCTGGCCCGGATCGTCTCCACCGGCGTCACCGCCCTCTCCCCCGAGATCATGGGCCTGGGCCCGGTCGAGGCGTCGAAGCAGGCTCTGAAGCGGGCCGGTCTGACGGTCGGCGACATCGACCTCTTCGAAATCAACGAGGCCTTCGCGGCCCAGGTCATCCCGTCGTACCGGGACCTGGAGATCCCCCTCGACAAGCTGAACGTCAACGGCGGGGCCATCGCCGTCGGTCACCCCTTCGGGATGACCGGTGCCCGCATCACCGGCACGCTGATCAACAGCCTGCAGTTCCACGACAAGCAGTTCGGCCTCGAGACGATGTGCGTCGGCGGCGGCCAGGGCATGGCCATGGTCATCGAGCGGCTGAGCTGAGCCGTAGCGGAGGGTAGGGGTCGCCCGGAGGAACGAGGGGCGGCACCTGCCCGCAGCGGTGGCGAAGCTCAGCGCGACCAAAAAAGCGAGCGGCTGAGCTGAGCCGTAGCGGAGGGTAGGGGTCGCCCGGAGGAACGAGGGGCGGCACCTGCCCGCAGCGGTGGCGAAGCTCAGCGCGACCAAAAAAGCGAGCGGCTGAGCTGAGCCGTAGCGGAGGGTAGGGGTGGCGAAGCTCAGCGCGGCCGAAAAGGCGAGCGGCCGAGTTGCCCCTCACCCGCAGCGCTAAACCTGCCGGTTTGAACCGATCCGCAGCGATCTGATCAAGAGCAGGCCCCAGTTGCCCCAAGGGATCCGGCCCGATCCCCGGGGGCGTACTGACACCGGATCTAATCCCGTCGCGGCCGACCTGTGACCGAATCTCCCCCAGGATGTGACCTATCTCCTGGGGGATTGGCATGTGTGCAGGTCAGCGGCAGTACGGGGGGTCCGGGTGTGACCAAAGCCCTGTCCAATTCGTGACGTAATGCACTGCACGCCATTCCCAGGTCGGGACACTCTGATGTAGGAAGTCGGGGGATCGAATCACCTCAGGAGTTAGTCAGTGAGCGCCATGTCTCTTGCCCTGCTGCTGACCACTGCCGCTGCCGCGGCCGTGGGCGCTGCTGCGCTGCACGCCGTCCACGGTCTGCGCAAGCAGGTCACCGCCCTGCGCACTGAGCTGGCTGCGCCGGTCCACCTCCGCGGTGCGACCGTCCCGCACGCCCGCAGCGCCGTGGAGTCCCCCGCCGCGGAGATACGAGCCGCCGTGGCCGAAGCCCTCGCCGAGGAGCGCGAGCGCGAGCTGGCCGAGGCGCGTGCCTTCTGGGCCGCGCAGGAGGCCCGTGACGCCGCCGACGCCCCGTCGCTGCTGGGCGGCCTGGCCGGGCTCGGCGAGGACAGCCCCGTCTTCCTGCCCCGGCAGGCCGACATGGTGGGTCTGGAGCCCGTCCTGGGCGAGGACGCCCTCGACGAGCTCCCCGGCTACCCCGAGGATTCGGCCGAGCTGGCCGCCGCCCGCCGGCGCCACCCCTCGCACCCCGACTTCGTACCGGTCCAGGCCTCGCACCCCGGCGCCGACCACGAGCGCACCGTCAACCGCCTGGAGGAGCTCGCGGAGGCCCGCACGGCCCTCGCGGACGTCCGCCCGGGCCCGCTGGGCACGCTCGACGTGTACGTCTTCACCGACGGCACGACGCTGTGCATGACCCCCGGGCACCGGGAGACCGCGGAGCGCCTCGCCGAGGCCCTGCGTTCGGGCACCGCCCCGGTCCTGCTCGGCGGCTCGGGCATCTCCGGCGCCTACGCGCTGACCTTCTCCTGCGGTGACTCCGAGGACCCCGACAGCAACGTCTACATCCTCGCGGACCGCGTCATCGCATCGCTCTGATCTCCGCCTGCTCCACCAGCCTCACGGCCTCGTCCAGCATCCCGGACGGGGCCGTCGCGCTGTCCGGGGTGCCGGCGGCGGCGCGCAGCGCCTCTGCGAGGTCCAGCCCGGTCACCGCCACCTGATCGCCGACCACGAAGATGCCGGCGTCCGGCACCTCCTTCGGCTCCTGCCCGGGGCTCTCGATCCGCTGGGCCCGTACGGAGAGCTCGCGGGCCAGCTCCAGGGCCGCGGCGGCGGCTCCCTGCTGCAGGCGGCTCTGCGGCGCGGCCCGCAGCCGGTCGGCGAAACGTTCCACGACGGCGGTCAGGGGCGAAGTATCAAGCACCCGGCCGACCTTACGCGCCGCCCGGGCCCCATTGCCAACGGGCGAACTCTCCGGCACGGTGGCGTGAAGAGAACAGCACGGCGATACCTCCGGAGGCGCCCATGTCCGTAGAGTTCTCCGAGCAGACACACCGCAACATGATCGACAGAATCCCCCAGACCACCGGTCGTGAGGTCTCCGACTGGCTCCGCACCGTGGACGACGGCCCCTCACTCGTCCGGTTCGAGGAGAAGGTCAGCTGGCTCCGCGGCGCGCACGAGCTGTCGTACGGCCAGGCCAAGGCGATCATCCACGAGTACGACCTGCGCAGAGCCGCACGCCGGCTCGGCTGAGCCCATCTCCCCCGACCCCGTTGTCCGTACCCCTATACGCGGGAAGGCCCCGCGAGCCGTGAGCTCGCGGGGCCTTCCCCATGCTGTGCGCAGGCCGGTGGTCGGCCTGCGGGTCCTGCTAGTCGTCGCCCGAGAGGATCGAGAAGATGCGCAGCATCTCCACGTAGATCCAGACCAGGGTCATGGTGAGGGCGAAGGCCGCCAGCCAGGCCTCCTCACGCGGGGCACCGTAGGTGATGCCGTCCTCGACCTGCTTGAAGTCGAGGGCGAGGAAGCAGGCACCGAGGATGACGCCGATGGCACCGAACAGCAGGCCGAGGCCGCCGCTGCGGAAGCCGAGGCCGTCACCGCCGCCGAACACCGCGAAGAGCGTGTTCGTGAGCATCAGCAGGATGAAGCCGAGGGCCGCGGCCATCACGAAGCCGTAGAAGCGGCGGGTGACGCGGATCCAGCCCATCTTGTACCCGAGGAGCACGGCGGCGAAGACGCACATCGTGCCCATCACGGCCTGGACGACCACACCGGCGCCCAGCCAGGTGCTGACGGCGGCGCTGATGACCCCGAGGAAGACGCCCTCGAAGGCCGCGTAGGCCAGGATCAGGCCCGGGGAGGGCTTGCGCTTGAAGGACTGGATCATCGCGAAGACGAACGCGACCAGCATGGCGCCGATGGCGATGCCGTACGACTTGTTGACGTTGGCGGCGTCGACGGGCAGGAACACCCAGGAGAGGGTGGCCGTGACGATGAGCGTGCCGAGCGTCATGGCCGTACGGCTCACGACGTCGTCCATGGTCATCGCGTTGGCGCGCGCCGGTGCCTGCGGCATGCCCGTGGTCGGGTCGGTCGCGTACGGGTTCGTCGCGTACGGGTTGGTCCCGGCCTGCTGGTGCTGCGGCGCGTCAAAGCCCGCGTAGCCACCGTTGTCGCGGCTGAACCCCCGTCGCGAGAAGACCGGGTTACTGCTCCTCATCTCACTCCTCCGTGGCCGCCGAGCGCGGCCTTGCAACAAGAGTAATGCGCTCGCAAAGAAAGCACCCTACTGCTGGAGGAGGATCTTAGGAGAAGGCAGGGCGAAGCGCAGAGGATAAAGGAGCGAGCCTCGCGAGAGCTGC
The DNA here is from genome assembly GCF_045160965.1 of Streptomyces sp. NBC_00207. Classification (NCBI taxonomy): domain Bacteria; kingdom Bacillati; phylum Actinomycetota; class Actinomycetes; order Kitasatosporales; family Streptomycetaceae; genus Streptomyces; species Streptomyces sp. NBC_00207. The sequence goes on from NZ_CP130715.1 coordinate 4,048,156, forward strand.
GGAGTGCCCGGAGCCGGACTTGAACCGGCACGGCCCGAAGGCCAGCGAGGTTTAAGCTCGCCGTGTCTGCATTCCACCATCCGGGCAGGGCGTGGCGGCCCCCGTGGAAAAAGCCTTCAACGCTGATCCGAGCCTATCTGGAACGACGTCGCCGCTGACCGGCCGTCAATCCGATGTTGTCTGATTTTATTGGCGCTTGAGGGATCGTCAGGCCCGAGAATGCACGGTCGGCCCGTTCTGGGCGCCGATCACCACGTGTACGGGATTGACGGGATTTCGATGGCCCGCGCCACCCCGCGCGCCACCCTTCCCGCCACCCCGGGACACCGCCCCTCCGATCGGGGCTCCTGTCATACCAGAGGAGGAGGCGCGCGCGCCCTCCGTCAGACTCCAGTGGGCCGGGAAACAGGCTTGGCGGCTGATCCGGAGCGGGGGTACCCGCGGCGAGGATGGAATCGTCCCCGCACCGCAGATCGAGGAGCCGTCCTGTGACCACCATGAACTACGCCCCGCACACCGCCCAGGCCGTGGCCGCCCGCGCCACCGGCCTCTCCAAGGTGTACGGCCAGGGCGAGACCCAGGTGGTCGCCCTCGACAACGTCTCCGTGGACTTCGCACAGGGGCAGTTCACCGCGATCATGGGCCCCTCGGGCTCCGGCAAGTCCACGCTGATGCACTGCGTGGCCGGCCTGGACACCTTCTCCGCCGGCTCCGTCCGGATCGGCGACACCGAGCTGGGCACCCTCAAGGACAAGCAGCTCACCCAGCTGCGCCGGGACAAGATCGGCTTCATCTTCCAGGCCTTCAACCTGCTGCCCACCCTGACGGCCCTGGAGAACATCACGCTCCCCATGGACATCGCCGGCCGCAAGGCCGACAAGCAGTGGCTGGACAACGTGATCAGCATGGTCGGCCTCTCCGAGCGCCTCTCCCACCGCCCCACCCAGCTCTCCGGCGGCCAGCAGCAGCGCGTGGCCGTGGCCCGCGCCCTGGCCTCCCGCCCCGAGATCATCTTCGGTGACGAGCCCACCGGAAACCTCGACTCCCGCTCCGGCGCCGAGGTCCTGGGCTTCCTGCGCAACTCGGTGCGCGAGCTCGGCCAGACCGTCGTGATGGTCACCCACGACCCGGTCGCCGCCTCCTACGCGGACCGCGTCATCTTCCTCGCCGACGGCCGGATCGTCGACGAGATGTACGGGCCCACCGCCGACGGCGTGCTCGACCGCATGAAGGCCTTCGACGCCAAGGGCCGCACCAGCTGACCCGGGATCTCCCTCCCCGGCCCTCCTCCAGACTTCCAGCCCCAGGACTGAGATCCCCCATGTTCCGTACCGCCCTGCGCAACGTCCTCGCGCACAAGGCCAGGCTGCTGATGACGGTGCTCGCCGTCACCCTCGGCGTCGCCTTCGTCTCCGGCACCCTCGTGTTCACCGACACCCTCAAGAAGTCCCTCTCCGGCCAGAGCGCCAAGGACTACGCGGGAGTCGCCGTCTCCGTCACCTCGTACGGCCAGGGCCGCGACGAGAACGGCCAGAAGGAGGGCGAGCCCGGCCTCAGCCAGCAGACCCTCGACAAGGTCAAGGCGCTCCCGGGCGTCGACTCCGTCTCCGGCCGCGTTTCCGGCTTCGCCGGCGTGGGTGACGAGAACGGCAAGCTGATCGGCTCCGGCTGGTCCAACAAGGGTGGCAACTACACGCCCGTCAAGGACGGCAAGGACCCGCGCTACGCCTTCATACAGGGCGCGGGCCCGGCCAAGGCCGACGAGGTCGCGCTCGACAAGGCCACCGCCGACGCGGGCGCGTACAAGGTCGGCGACAGGGTCCGCGTCGCCACCAACGGCCCGGTCAAGGAGTACTCCCTCGCCGGCGTCTTCACGACCGAGGACGGCGCCGTCCAGGCCGGCGGCAGCCTGGTGCTCTTCGACACCAAGGTCGCCCAGGAGCTCTACCTCAAGCCCGGCTACTTCCAGGAGCTGTCGGTCGGTGCCAAGAACGGCACCTCCGCCGACAAGCTGCTCGCCGACATCAAGCCGCTGATCGACGGCAAGCACACCAAGGCGCAGACCGGCGCGGCGCTCGCCGAGGAGCAGGCCAAGCAGATCGAGAAGGGCCTCGGCCAGATGGGCACCATGCTGCTCGTCTTCGCCGGCATCTCGCTCTTCGTCGGCATCTTCCTGATCTACAACACCTTCACCATGCTGGTCACCCAGCGCACCAAGGAGCTGGCCCTGCTGCGCGCCGTCGGCGCCAACCGCGGTCAGGTCATGCGCTCGGTGCTCGCCGAGGCCCTGGTCGTCGGCTTCGTGTCCGCCGCCATCGGCCTGATCAGCGGCGTCGGCCTGGCGGTCGCCATGCGCTCGGTGATCGGTTCCTTCGGTGCCAAGCTGCCGGGCGGCGACCTCGTGATCGCCCCGGGCACCGTCATCGCGGCCCTGGTCATCGGCGTCCTCGTCACCACCCTCGCCGCCCTGCTGCCGGCCTGGCGCACCGGCCGGATCGCCCCGGTCGCCGCCATGGGCAGCGCCCACCTGCCGGCCACCGCGAAGTCCCTGGTCGTGCGCAACGTCCTCGGCTCGATCATCAGCGTCCTCGGCATCGGCCTCGTCCTGCTCGGCGTGTCCTCGGGCGGCGACACCGGCCGCATGACCATCGGCGCGGGCGCCTTCTTCATGCTCATCGGCATGATCGTGATGCTGCCGCTGCTTTCCAAGCCGGTCATCGGGGCCGTCCGCCCGCTGCTGCAGAAGGTGTTCGGGGTCCCCGGCAAGCTGGCCTCCCAGAACGCCGTCCGCAACCCGCGCCGCACCGCCGTCACCGCCGCCTCCCTGGCGATCGGCCTGACCCTGGTCACGACCCTGTCGGTGCTCGGCATCACGGTGGGCAAGGTCGTCGACCGCATGAGCACCGAGAAGCTCAAGGCGGACTACCGGGTCTCCATGGCCGGCGACATCGGCGGCCTCGACAAGTCGGTGGCCGAGACCCTGGCCAAGGCCCCCGGCATCAAGGCCGTCTCCCCGCAGACCGCCGGCTACTTCATGGTCGGCGAGAACTACCGGTCGGCCTCCGGCGTCAACCCCGCCACCATCGGCCAGCTGCTCAACGTGGAGGTCCTCAGCGGTTCGCTCGACAGCCTCGGCAAGGGTGAGCTCGCGGTCGCCGAGAAGACGGCCAAGGACCAGAAGCTCAGCGTCGGCTCCACGCTCCAGGTCCAGTACGAGGACGGGGAGAAGGGCTCCCTGAAGGTCGGCGCGGTCTACAAGGACATGGAGGGCCTGCTCTCCCCGTACGTGATCGACGACAAGATCCTCAGCCCGCACAGCGAAGAGCCGTTCGTCCGCGAGGTGTACGTCAACGTCGACGGCGGGGCGTCCAAGGCCGGCCAGCAGAAGGTCGTCGACGCCCTGGGCAAGAACCCGGCGATCACCGTCGCCACCCAGCAGGACATGCGCAACGAGATGGGCGGCATGATCAACACGATGCTGAACATCATGTACGGCCTGCTCGGCATGGCGCTGATCATCTCCGTGCTCGGTGTCGTCAACACCCTGGCGATGTCCGTCTTCGAACGCACCCAGGAGATCGGCATGCTGCGGGCGATCGGCCTCGACCGCAGCCGGGTCAAGAACATGATCCGCCTGGAGGCCGTGGTGATCTCGCTCTTCGGAGCGGTCCTGGGCATCGTCATCGGTGTCTTCCTCGCCTGGGCGGTCGGCACCACGCTGGCGAAGGCCATGCCCAGCTACGAGCTGGTCCTCCCGTGGGACCGGATCGGCATCTTCCTCCTGCTGGCCGCCGTGGTCGGCGTACTGGCCGCCATGTGGCCGGCCCGCAGCGCCGCCCGCCTGAACATGCTGACGGCCATCAAGACCGAGTAGCGGGACGCGGGACGGTGACGGGACAGGGCCCCGGGGCGACACGCCCCGGGGCCCTGTCCCGTTGTGCACATACGTTTCCGCTACGCCCCCCAGGTGCGCAGCCGCAGCGGCAGCCCGGACGTGCCGGCGGCCGAGGGCTTCACGGCGAGCACCTGGTTGACCCCGAGCCGGCCGTGCTCGAAACCGAGCGCGCAGGCCGCCATGTAGAGCTGCCAGACCCGGGCCCTGCCCGGCGAGGTGAGCCGTACCGCCTCCTCCCAGTGCTCCTCCAGCCGCGCCACCCAGGCCCGCAGGGTCAGCGCGTAGTGCTCGCGCAGCGCCTCCACGTCGCGGACCTCGAAGCCGGCCCGCTCCAGCTCCCCCACGGTGGTGCCGAGCGGGGAGAGCTCGCCGTCGGGGAAGACGTAGGCGTCGATGAACTCGTCGATCCGGTGAGCCTCTTCGTCGGGCTCCGGCGGGCGGGCGATCTGGTGGTTCAGCAGCCGCCCGCCGGGGCGCAGCAGGGCGTGCAGGGTGCGGGCGTACTCCCGGTAGCGGTCGGCTCCGACGTGTTCGGCCATCCCGATGGAGGAAACCGCGTCGTACGGGCCGTCCTTGACGTCCCGGTAGTCCTGGATGCGCAGCTCGACGAGGTCGGCCAGGCCCTCCTCGGCGACCCGCTTGCGGCCGTACGCCGCCTGCTCCCGCGAGAGCGTGACGCCGGTGACCCGGACCCCGTACTCGCGGGCTGCGTGCAGCGCCATGGAGCCCCAGCCGCAGCCGACGTCGAGGAGGCGGTCGCCGGGCTGCAGGGCGAGCTTGCGGCAGACCAGGTCGAGCTTGTCCCGCTGGGCCTGCTCCAGGGTGGAGCCGGGGCTCCAGTAGGCGCAGGAGTACACCATCGAGGGTCCGAGCACCCGCTCGTAGAAGTCGTTGCCGACGTCGTAGTGGTGGCTGATGGCCTGGCGGTCGCGGCCCTTGCTGTGGCGCGGCCCGCCGCGCCGGGCCGCCTCCTCCGCGGGGGGCGCGGGCGGCGGCAGCGGTCCGGCGAGCGCGATCAGCTCCCGTATGGCGGACCGCTGCGCCGGGTCCCGGAGCAGCCGGGCGGCTTCCGGCACGGCGATCGGGCGGGCCGGCCCGACGCGCCGCGCGAGGCCCCCGAGGGCCGCGAGCGGCCCGCCGCGGCCGGCGGGGGGCGGCGGCCCGTCCTGCGGGGGCCGTTCCCACAGGACGCCCGCCACGTGGTCCAGCAGGGCGAACAGGTCTCCCTCGACGGTCAGGTCCCCCGCCACCCACGCCCGGGCCAGGCCCAGTTCGCCGGGCTTCCACAGCACCCGCCGCACGGCTCGGCGGTCGTGGATGACGAGTACGGGGCCGGTGGGCGGGCCGGCCTCGCTGCCGTCCCAGGCCCGGATGCGCACCGGCAGCGGGGCACCCAGCAGAGTCTCGGCAACAGCGGCCAGCCGCGGCGCGGCGTCGGTCATGGCGCACCTCCACAAAAGCTCCGACCCCTCCGTCTACCCATCCCGGAGCCCGAGTACGCCGAAGGGGCCGCCCGCACCACGGATGGCGGGCGGCCCCTTCGGGGACGTGCAGGTACTGCTCAGGCTCCTGCCGGCTGGCGCCGGGTCAGGAAGCCTTGGCCTTCTGGGCCGTGGCGGCCGGAGCCGGGGCGGGCTTGGCGGCCTCGTAGAACTCCTCGCGCGGGGTCTCGAGAGCACCCAGCGAGACGACCTCGCGCTTGAGGAACATGCCGAGGGTCCAGTCGGCGAAGACGCGGATCTTGCGGTTCCAGGTCGGCATGGCCATGCCGTGGTAGCCACGGTGCATGTACCAGGCGAGCCGGCCCTTGAGCTTGATCTTCATCTTGCCCATGACGATCATCGCGACGCCCTTGTGGAGGCCGAGGCCCGCCACCGCACCCTTGTTGGAGTGCGAGTACTCGGCCTGCGGGAAGCCCCGCATGCCCGAGATGACGTTGTCGCCGAGGACCTTGGCCTGGCGCAGCGCGTGCTGGGCGTTCGGCGGGCACCAGGCGTTCTCGACGCCGGCCTTGCGGGCGGCGACGTCGGGAACCTGGGCGTTGTCGCCGGCGGTCCAGATGTAGTCCGTGCCCGTGACCTGGAGGGTCGGCTGGGCGTCCACGTGGCCGCGGGGGCCCAGCGGCAGGCCGTAGCGGGCCAGCACCGGGTTCGGCTTGACGCCGGCGGTCCAGACGATGGTGTTGGAGTCGACCTCGAGGCCGTTCTTCAGCACCACGTGGCCGTCCACGCAGGAGTCCATGGAGGTGTTGAGGTAGATCTCGATGCCGCGGGACTCGAGGTGCTCCTTGCCCCAGGTGCCGAGCTTGGGCCCGACCTCGGGAAGGATCTTGTCGGCCGCGTCGACCAGGATGAAGCGCATGTCCTCGCGCTTGATCGTGGAGTAGTACTTCGCGGCGTCGCGGGCCATGTCCTCGACCTCGCCTATGGTCTCCGCACCGGCGAAGCCGCCGCCGACGAAGACGAAGGTGAGGGCCTTGCGGCGGACGTTCTCGTCCGTCGTGGACTCGGCCTTGTCGAGCTGCTCGAGGACGTGGTTGCGCAGGCCGATGCCCTCTTCGACGCCCTTCATACCGATGCCCTGTTCGGCGAGGCCGGGGATCGGGAAGGTGCGGGAGACGGCGCCGAGCGCGATCACCAGGTAGTCGAAGGGCAGCTCGTACGCCTCGCCGACCAGCGGCGTGACGACGGCGACCTTGCGGTCCTGGTCGATGCTGGTGACCCGGCCGGTGAGAACCTCTGCCTTGGGCAGCACGCGTCGCAGCGGGACGACGACGTGCCGAGGCGAGATGCTGCCTGCGGCCACTTCAGGGAGGAAGGGCTGGTAGGTCATGTACGAGCGCGGGTCGACGACCGTGACGGTCGCCTCGCCGTAACGCATCTTCTTCATGATGCGCTTGGCTGCGTACAGGCCTACGTACCCACCTCCTACAACGAGGATCCTGGGACGCTCCGTGGTGCTCATGGAACGAGTATCCAGCACCCAAAGGGGTGCCGCTCGTGAGCCCCTTCACAAGGAGTCGGAGGGGCTCTGCTACACTCCGCCGCCCGCGTGACGGACGTCATGGCGCGCAACGGGAACCACCGTGTATCAGGAGTCGTTGTTCACCCGTCCTGAACTGGCCTCCAAGGCTTCAACCGGACTGGACCACAGGGGTTCGTCGGTACCTCTGACACGGAGCCCGCGGCGTCCGCCGATCGCACGAACACACGCGGAAAGGGGCCTGAGGGCCTCCGGAAGGCCCCAAACGGACCTTCCGATGACCCCGCAGGCCCCTTTTCCTTGTGAAGAACTTCACGAAGTTGATGTAGATCATGGGTCCGAAGACCCCTCAACCCCTGGTTCGAAGGTCGTTCAGGCGATGGACCAGGCGATTCCGTCGAGGATGTCGTGCTCGGACACGATGACCTCGGTGGCGCCGGTCCTTTCCATGATCGCCATAAGCACCAGAACGCCGGCCCCGATCACGTCCACCCGGCCCGGATGCATCACGGGGATCGCCGCGCGCTCGGCGTGCGTCGCCGTCAGCATCCGCTCGCCGACCTCGCGGACCTGCTCGTAGGAGATCCGCGAGTGGTGGATCTCCGAGGAGATGTACTCCGGCAGGCCGAGGACGATCCCGGCGACCGTGGTCACCGAACCGGCCAGGCCCACCAGGGTCCGCGCCTCGGCCAGCGGGACCGTCTCGGCCGCCAGGTCGAGGGCGGCCTCGATGTCGGCCCGCATGGCGGCGATCTGCTCCGGGTCCGGCGGGTCGGTGACGACCCCGTCCACCACCAGGTGACGCTCGGTCATCCGGACGCAGCCCACGTCCACCGAACGGGCGGCGCGCACGTGCTCCTCGCCGACCACGAACTCGGTCGAGCCGCCGCCGATGTCCACCACCAGGAACGGCCGCTCCAGGTGATCGTGCGCCGCGAGTTCCCTGGTGGCGCCGGTGAAGGAGAACTCCGCCTCCTGGTCGCCGGAGATCACCTCGGGCTCGACGCCCAGGATGCCCAGGACCCCCTGGACGAACTCGTCGCGGTTCTCGGCGTCGCGGGAGGCGGAGGTGGCCACGAAGCGCACCCGCTCCGCACCGAGTTCCCGGATGACCGACGCGTACTCGCGGCAGGCCGCGAAGGTGCGCTCCAGCGCCTCCGGGGCGAGGCGCCCGGTCCGGTCCACGCCCTGGCCGAGGCGGACGATGGTCATCCGCCGGTCCAGCTCGACCAGCTCGCCGGTGGCGGGGTCGCAGTCCGCGACGAGGAGCCGGATGGAGTTCGTACCGCAGTCGATGCCGGCGACCCGGGTCACCGGGACTCCTCTTCCTTCTTCTCCGCGCACGGGGTGACGCACGCGCCCTTGGCCCACCACTCCGGCAGCATCGCCAGGGCCTCGTCGCCGAACGGGTTCACGCCCGGGCCCGCGGCCAGGGAGTGACCGACCAGCACGTGCAGGCACTTCACCCGGTCCGGCATCCCGCCGGCGCTCGGGAAGCCCTGGAGCACCTCGATGGCGTCGCGGCGCCGGATGTAGTCCTCGTGCGCGGCCTGGTAGGCGGCGGCGAGTTCCGGGTCCTCGGCGAGCCGCGCCTGCATCTCCTTCATCACGCCGTTGGCCTCCAGCGTGCCGATCGCGGAGGCCGCGCGCGGGCACGTCAGGTAGTACAGCGTCGGGAACGGGGTGCCGTCGGGGAGCCGCGGGGCGGTCTCCACCACATCCGGCTGCCCGCAGGGGCAGCGGTGCGCGATGGCGCGCAGCCCGCGCGGCGGGCGGCCGAGCTGCTGCTCGAACGCCTCGATGTCCGCGTCGGTCGGCTCGGTCCGGTCGGTCTGGGGCGGGGGCGTCTGCATGCCTGGAGGAAGTCTCTTCGTTCTCGTGGATGGGTGCTGCGGTGCCGGGGTGCCGGCGTGCCGGGTGCGCTTCAGTCGCCGGGGCGGTCGGCCTTGTCGACGCCGTCCCAGACGTTCGAGTACCAGGGCCGGTCGGAGCCGGCCTGGCCTGTACGGTGCGGTTCCGGGGGCTGGGCCCCGGGGTCGCTCATGATGTAGCCGATCTCCCCCGGGCGCAGGAAGTGCAGGTGCCTGCGCGCCTGCTGCTCCGCGTAGGCGTCGTCCTGCCAGCGGGCCTTCTCGTCGCGCAGCCGCTCCAGGCGGACCCGCGCGGTGGCGGCCGCCCGCTGCTGCTCCGCGATCTCCGTGCGCTGGGAGACGTACTGGCGCATCGGATACGCGAGGGCGACGACCAGCGTACAGAGGACGAGCACCAGGAGCGCGGCGCGGCCCGTGAGCCGGCTGCGGCGGACCTGCCGGCGCGACTGCGAGCGGTAGACGTGGGCGGCGGTCCGCTCACCGAGCTGCTTGAGCCTGGTCGCGGTGGAGAAGGTGGAGAACCGATCCCGGTTCCCGGCCATTGGTCCGCCTCCCCTGTGTACGCACTACGCAAATACGTCCCCGCACACGGTACGGGACCGAGTGCGGGGACGTACGGAGGCCAGCCCCTCAGGGGGGTGATTAGCCCTTGAAGCGCGGGAAGGCGCTGCGGCCCGCGTACACCGCGGCGTCGTCGAGGATCTCCTCGATGCGCAGCAGCTGGTTGTACTTGGCGACGCGGTCCGAGCGGGCCGGGGCGCCGGTCTTGATCTGACCGCAGTTCACGGCGACGGCGAGGTCGGCGATGGTGACGTCCTCGGTCTCACCGGAGCGGTGGGACATCATGCACTTGAAGCCGTTGCGCTGGGCCATCTCGACGGCGTCCAGGGTCTCGGTCAGCGAGCCGATCTGGTTCACCTTGACGAGCAGGGCGTTCGCGGAGCCCTCCTCGATACCGCGGGCCAGACGCTCCGGGTTGGTGACGAACAGGTCGTCACCGACGATCTGGACCTTGGCGCCGAGGCGGTCGGTGATGGTCTTCCAGCCGTCCCAGTCGTCCTCGAACAGCGGGTCCTCGATGGAGACGAGCGGGTACGCCTCGACGAGCTCGGCGTAGTAGTCCGTCATCTCGGCGGCCGAGCGGGACTTGCCCTCGAACTCGTACTGGCCGTCCTTGTAGAACTCGGACGCGGCGACGTCGAGCGCGAGCGCGATGTCCGTGCCCGGGGTGTAGCCGGCCTGCTTGATGGCCTCGATGATGAGGTCGAGCGCGGCGCGGTTGGACTCCAGGTTCGGGGCGAAGCCGCCCTCGTCGCCCAGGCCGGTGGAGAGACCCTTGGTGTGCAGGACCTTCTTGAGGGTGTGGTAGACCTCGGCACCCCAACGCAGCGCCTCGGAGAAGGACTCCGCGCCGATGGGGGCGATCATGAACTCCTGGATGTCCACGTTGGAGTCGGCGTGCGACCCACCGTTGAGGATGTTCATCATCGGAACGGGCAGCAGGTGCGCGTTCGGACCGCCGAGGTAACGGAAGAGCGGAAGGTCCGAGGCCTCGGACGCGGCGTGCGCGACGGCGAGGGAGACGCCGAGGATGGCGTTGGCGCCGAGCGAGCCCTTGTTGTCGGTGGCATCCAGGTCGAACATGGCCTGGTCGATCAGGCGCTGCTCGGTGGCGTCGTAGCCGACGAGCTCCGGGCCGATCTGCTCGATGACGGCGAGGACGGCCTTCTCGACACCCTTGCCGAAGTAACGGTTGGGGTCACCGTCACGGAGCTCGATGGCCTCGAATGCACCGGTGGAGGCGCCGGACGGAACTGCAGCACGGCCGGTGCTGCCATCGTCGAGGCCCACCTCGACCTCGACCGTGGGGTTGCCTCGGGAGTCCAGGATTTCCCGGGCTACGACGACGTCGATGGACGGCACGAGCATCTCCTTCTGGGATGTGACGCTGGGTGTGCGGTGGCATGTCAGGCCGTGGGACGGCCTTGCCGCTTAGAGCCTAACCGGCCCGGAGCACTCGACCGCCCGACCGCCCGACCCCTGGGACGAAAAAGGGACCGAATACCCCTCTTCCGGGACATAGGTCTCCGGATATCGCCCCGGCACCCGGTACGCACACCGCCGCCCGGCGCGTGGGGGAGACGCGCCGGGCGGGGGTGGTGCTGTGCGTTGCGTACGCTCCTGCGGCTATTGCCGCAGTGTTCAGCTGAGCTTCAGCTTCTGACCCGGGAAGATCAGGTCGGCGTCCGAGACGATGTCCTTGTTCAGCTCGAAGAGCTTCTCCCAGCCGCCCTTGACGCCGTTGGCCTCGGCGATGGTGCCCAGGGTGTCGCCGGGCTTGACCTCGTAGGAGCCGTTGCCGGTCTTCGGGGCCTCGGGGGCGGCGGGGCGCTCGGAGCGGGTGGTCGGGGCCTCGGAGCGCTTGGTCTCCTTCTTCGGCGCGGCCTTGGGGGCGACCTTCTGCTCGGTCTTCTTCGAGTCGGCCTTCGGCTTGTTCTGCGTCGAGCTCTCCGTGCCGCCACCGGTGTAGGAGGAGTTCGACAGACCCTTGCCGCAGCTCGGCCAGGCGCCCTTGCCCTGGCCCTTGAGGACCTTCTCGGCGATGGCTATCTGCTGGGACTTCGAGGCCTGGTTGGCCTGCGCGGCGTACGACTTGCCGCCGTACGCGGCCCACGTGGAGGACGAGAACTGCAGGCCGCCGTAGTAGCCGTTGCCCGTGTTGATGGACCAGTTGCCACCGGACTCGCACTGCGCGACCTTGTCCCACTCGGACGCGGTGGCGGCGCTGGCGGAGCCCGCGGCCATCAGGGGGGCGGCGACGGCCACACCGGCGACACCGGCGAGCGTGACGATGCGGACGGCCTTGGAGCCGCGACGGTGCTTGCCCTTGCCGGAAAGCAGCATGGATTTTCTCCTCACCGACGCCTACGAGGTGAGCTGTCGGGTTCGGGCGAGTGAGTTGCCCGGCCGTGCGACCTAGCGCACGTCTTAACCCCTAGCCGGTGGCGTGACCGTCTCTCAACGGCCGCTCCCGGCACCTACCTTGGTTCCCCCGCTCCTGCCTTCGGCGCTTGACGCGACGACTGTTCCCCCCGTCCGCCGGCAGGATTCGGCGATGCGGTCGAAGGAGCCCGCGGTGGCGGGCGATTCAGAAGGTAGACAGGTCTCTCCCCGATGTTCAACGAGGAACATCGGGGAGAGGGGGCCCCTACTTGCGCTCTCCTCAGGGGCGTTTGCGCAGGTGAGGGCGGGGTTTGCGGAAGCCCCGAGGCGGGACACGCCAGTTGACCGGAAGAGACGCATGTCTCACTTACAGATAACCGACAATCAGGTCTTTCCGCTTGCCCGAAGTGTCCTTATTACGTGGTTAGATCCAGGTTCTGTCCGGGCTTGATCAGGTTGGCGTCCTCGCCGATGACCTGCTCGTTGGCCTCGTAGAGGCCGTTCCAGCCGCCCTTGACTCCCTTGGCAACCGCGATGGTCGCCAGGCTGTCGCCCTCCTGCACCGTGTACACGGGTGCCGCCGCGGCGCCGGACGGGACCGGGGCCTCGGCCGCGGGCGCACCGCGGTGCTTGCCGTTGCCTTCGCCCGGAGTGCCTTCCGGAGTGGCGCCCGGGGTCGCCGGAGCGGTCGGGGAGGCCGGGTCCACCGGGGTGGCGGGCGGGGTGGTGGGCGACGAGGGGTCCACCGGGAGGGTCGGAGCCGTCGGGTCGACGGGGGGCAGCGGCGTGGTGCCGGGGGTGCCCGGGAGCACCGGCTGGGACGGGTCGACGGGAGGCGTCGTCGGGGCGTCCGGCGCCGGCATGACGGGCAGTCCGACGGAGGGCGCCTCGGGGATGAGGAAGGGGCTGCCGGTCGGGCTGGGCGCCGCGTGGGTCGGGGCGCCGAAGTCCTTGGCCGGCTCGCCGCCGGTGGTGGACGGCACCGAGTCGTCCGGGCGGGACGGCGAGGGGGCGATCGGGCTGGAGGTGCCGGGCAGACCGGGGTCCACCTTGGCGGCGGGGCCCTGCTGCTCCAGACCGGCCGAGGTGGCGCACAGCGGCCACGCCTGCGGCCCCTGCGAGGCCAGCACCCGCTCGCCCACGGCGATCTGCTGGGACCGGCTCGCGAGGTCGGCCCGCTCTGCGAAGTCGAGTCCGCCGGCGTTCTGCCACTCCTCCTGGGTGAACTGCAGCCCGCCGTACGCGCCGGTGCCGGAGTTGGCGCTCCACGAGCCGCCGCTCTCGCACTCGGCGACCTTGTCCCAGGTCGCGGTGTCGGCAGCGGTGGCATTGGTGGCGGCTAGCAGCGGCAGAGCCAGCGCGGAGCCAGTGACTCCGGCTGTGACTACCAGCGCGGGGACCTGACGGGGGCGTCTGTGGCGGCCGTTCCCGGAACGCATGAGGCGTGCACCTTTCGCATAACAACAAGGTAACGGCAGAACCTAGCGGCCTTCGAACGATTGTCACAAGTTCAAGCGGGATCTGACTTTTCATCAGAAGTCGCACAAGTGTTTTGAGCCGCGAAGCGAACGGGAAGAGTACGTAGCCCTCGCATGATCAACCCCCCACGCCAGCGCAGGTCTTGGGGCGGAACAGCGAGTTCCAGATCGGGCAGACGCGTCAGCAGGGTCGCGAGTGCCGTCTGTCCCTCGAGTCGCGCGAGCGGAGCGCCCAGGCAGTAGTGGATGCCGTGCCCGTACCCGAGGTGCTGGTTGTCGGTCCGGGAGAGGTCGAGGGTATCCGGTTCCGCGAACCGCTCGGGATCGCGGTCGGCGGCCGCGAGGACGACCAGGACCGGATCCCCGGCCTCGATCCGCTGCCCGCCGAGGCTCAGCGACTCGGTGGCGAACCGCCACGTCGCCAGCTCCACGGGGCCGTCGTAGCGCAGGAGTTCCTCGACCCCGGTGGCCAGCAGCCCGGTCTCGCCGGCGGCGAGGGAGCGCTGGAGGCGCTCGCGCTGGCCGGGGTTCATGAAGAGGGAGTGGACCCCGTTGCCGATGAGGTTCACGGTCGTCTCGAAGCCGGCGAAGAGCAGGATGAAGGCCATGGCGGTGGCCTCGGCCTCCGTGAGGTGGTCGCCGTGGTCGCTCGCCCGGATCAGGTCGGAGATGAGGTCATTGCCCAGATCATCCCTTTTGCGGTGGATGAGTTCACCGAGGTAGGTCCGCATCTGCTTCACCGACCGGGCGACCCCGCCGCGCGGACCGCCGCCGTGGCGGATCATCATGCCGGCCCAGTCGCGGAAGTCGTCCTGGTCCTCGCGCGGTACGCCGAGCATCTCGCAGATGGCGTAGATGGGGAGCGGGAAGGCGAACTCGTGGATGAGGTCCGCTTCCCCCTTCGCGGCGAAGCCGTCGATCAGGTGGTCGGTGAGCGCCTGCACCCGCGGGGTGAACTCGGCGACGCGGCGCGGGGTGAACGCCTTCGACACCAACCGACGCAGCCGGGTGTGGTCCGGCGGGTCGATGTTGAGCAGGTGCGTCATCAGCTCCGCCTTGCGCTCGCCCGGGATCCCGGTCTTGCCCTTGGCGTGCGCGGGCTCCGCGTGGTGCGCCGGATTCTTGCTCAGGCGCTGGTCGGCGAGGGCCTGGCGGGCGTCGGCGTACCGGGTGACCAGCCAGGCGTCGACTCCGCTGGGGAGCTTGGTGCGGTGCACCGGGGAGTGCTCGCGCAGCCAGGCGTAGGCCGGGTAGGGGTCGGTCGCGAACTCCCAGTCGAAGAGGGTCGGGCCCTCGGCGGAAGGGGTGTCGGCGGGGTCTGCGGGGGTCTGCTCATGCACGGCACGACCGTATCCCGGCGCCGGACCGCCATCCCATATGGCCCGTTCGTCGCGGCTGTCCGCAGATCACCCATCACTTGACCTCGCCTCCCCCGGCATTCCTACTTTCGGTTTTGTGGATGTGAGGATCTTGAAAAGCAGTTTCGCGGTGGTGGAGAGGCGGGCCGAGCACGCGGTCAAGTTCTTCTACTCCCACCTCTTCTGGCACAACCCGGGAATCCGCGACCTCTTCCCGGCCTCCTTCGAGGACATGGAGCGTCAGCGGGACCGCCTCTTCGCCGCGCTCACCCACGTGATCGCCCACCTCGACGACGAGAGCCTCGTCCCCTATCTACGCGACCTGGGGCGCGACCACCGCAAGTTCCTCGCCCGCCCCGAGCACTACGCGGCCGTCGGCTGCAGCCTCCTCGCCGCCCTCGCCGAGACCTCCGGAGAGGCCTGGGCCCCGCGGGTCGAGAAGGCCTGGGGCGAGGCCTACCAGGTGATCGCCGACGCGATGATCGCCGGCGCCGACGCGAGCGAGGACCCGCCGTGGTGGGACGCGGAGGTCGTGCGCCACCTCCAGTACGGGCCGGACATCGGCGTGCTGACGCTGCGGCCGCACGCCCCCTTCCCCTATCTCCCGGGCCAGTACACGAGCGTGAGCAGCGAGCGGGTCCCCACGACGTGGCGCACCTACTCCATCGGCAACGCCCCCCGCCCCGACGGCACCGTCGACCTCCACGTCAGCCGGATCGACCAGGGGCGCCTCAGCACCGCCCTGGTCCGCGAGACGCAGCCGGGCGACGTCCTGCGGCTCGGCGCCGCCGGCGGGCGGCTGACCTTCCGCCGCGCCGACCGCCCCGTCAGCTTCATCGCCGCCGGCACCGGCTGGGCGCCGATCCGGGCCATGCTGGAGGAACTGGCGGAACACCCTCCCGATCAGGACGTACGGCTCTTCGTGGTGGCGCGGGACGGCGCGCACCTCTACGACCGCCCCCTCATCGACGCGTACGCCGCCCGGTGCGGCTGGCTCGGCGTCACCTACATCACGCCCGCCCCCGGGCGGCACCGCAACCAGGCCACCGACCGGCTCGCGACGGCGCTCGGCAACCGCGGCATGTGGCCGGACCAGGACGTGTACCTCAGCGGCCCGCCGCAGTTCATCGAGGAGACCGTCCACCTCCTCCAGGAGCTGGGCGCCCGCCCCGGCCGCCTCTTCCACGACTCCGTACCCGCCGCCGGCAAGGGCCAGGGGCCCGGAGGCCGCCCGCTGGGCTTCGGCGAGTGGTTCCTGAACCGCCCGTCGCCGCACTGGCACAACCCCGCGGGCCGCGCGCCCCGGGACCACGGGACCGGCTGAACCCCGCCGGTCCTACTCGCCGACGCCCTCGGCGGCGCGGATCGCGTCCCGGTAGACGCGGGCCGCCGCGCGCAGTGCGGTCTCGGGGTCGGTCCCCGCCGCCTCGGCACGTGCCGCCAGTGCCAGCAGCTCGTACCCGATCCCCTCGCCGCGGGGCAGCTCCACGGCCACACCGCCCGCACGGACCCGGCCCGCGAGCTTGGCCGCGAGCGCCAGACCCGGCTGGCCCACCGGGATCCCGTCGGTGACCGACTCCCGCTGCTTCTCCACCGCCTTGGTGCGCTGCCAGTGCGCGTTCACGTCCTCCGGGGTCTCGGCCTCCGCGTCGCCGAAGACGTGCGGGTGGCGGCGGATCAGCTTCTCCACGAGGGTCGCGGCCACGTCGTCGATGGAGAAGGCCCCGGCGGCGTCCTCGCCGTCCTCGCCGTCCTCGGCATCGCCGCCGCCCTCCTCCGCGATCCGCGCGTGGAAGACCACCTGGAGCAGGACGTCGCCGAGCTCCTCGCGCAGCTCCTCCCGGTCCCCGTCCTCGATGGCCTCGACGAGCTCGTACGCCTCCTCGATCGCGTACTTGGCCAGGCCCTTGTGGGTCTGCCGCGAGGTCCACGGGCACTCGCGCCGGACCCGGTCCATCACCTGGACCAGGTCGAGCAGGCGCGCGCCGGGCAGGTCGTAGGAGCCGGGCAGCAGCTCCAGGTCGGGCATGGAGACGCGGCCGGAGCCGGCCAGCCGGGCCAGCCCGTCGGTGAGGCGCCGGTCGCCCTCCCCGCTCGGGAGCAGCACGACCGTACGGCCGCCCGCGCAGGCCTCGACCAGCTCGTGCGCGTCCGGGGTCCCGAAGGCGACCTCGATGCCCGCCTCCCGCAGGTACGGCAGCTGCGGGTGCCCGGGGTCGGCGCACAGCACCCGGTCCGCGGCGTGCAGGGTCTGCCACGCCGGCCAGGACAGCACGCCGGGGGCGACCCGGTGGCTGGTGGTCAGCAGGACGATGCGGCCCGTGGGCTCGGCGGCGGTGGGCTCGGAGTGCTCGGTCACCCTCCGAACCTACCTCCGGCGGGGCGCCTCAGGCTCCGGCGGGTGCCTGCTCGGGCCGGGTCCGCTGGGTGATCCAGGGGGTCTCGCCGGCGCCGAGCCTGATCTGCCCGACGTCCCAGGAGCCGTAGCGCGGGTTGACCGCGATGTGCAGGTCGGTCGCGGCGGCCCGGGCGGGCTCCTCCAGCTTCCCCTGGCCGTACTTCGCGGTCAGCTTGGTCAGCAGGACCCGGTCCCGCAGGAAGCGGTCGACCTGGCCGGGGGCCATGGCGCCCTTCTGCAGGAGCAGCGCCTCGAACTGCTCGGTCCCCTTGTTCTCGTCCACGTACGCCGTGCGCTCGTCCTCGATCTCCTTGACGGAGGCGGAGACCCCGGCGGTTTCGGCCATCTTGTCGATGACGTGGCTCTGGAGCATCGAGTCGAGCTTCTGCCGCTCCAGGTTGGGGGTGCTCGCGATGAGCTCGGCGGCGGCCTGCCCGGTGCGGTTCTGCGCCGCGCGGACGTCGTTGACCTGGGCCTGGAGGGCGGAGGTGGTGATCCGTTCGCCGCCGACGACGGCCGCGGTGCCGGGCCGGGACTCGCCCGAGCAGGCGGACAGCAGGGGCGCCGCCAGGAGCAGGGCGGCGGATACGGAGAGCGCTGTGCGACGGTGCAAAGGAGCCTCCAGGGCCGGGAGATTGTGCGTCGGTGCACAAGGGCCGTGCGGTGATCGATGGTATGCAGTCAGGGTGGTCCGAGCCACCGGTTCGACCAACGATTCCCGAGGTGTCGGGGTGCGCGTTCATCTGGCGGCCATCCTTCGGTCCCCCGGTGGTGCCAGGGTCGGCCCACCATGTCGACACCGCACCGCTCACAGCACCGCTCGCCGCGCCGCCTGAGCCTGTCCGGCTCGGCGCTCGCCGCCCTGCTCACGGCGGTGGCCGTGTGCGCCGGGGACGCCGCCGCCCGCGTCTTCCCCTACGGATCGCGCCACCGCAGCATCAACGACCTCGGCAATCAGTTCGTGCCCTTCCACGCGCACCTGTGGGACCTCCTGCACGGCCGCGCGGAGGGCGGGCTGCTGTTCAACTGGCAGTCCGGGTACGGCACCAGCTTCCTGCCCGACCTGGGCACCTATCTGACGAGCCCGCTCTCCGTCCTCGTCGGGCTCTTCCCGCGCGCGGACATAGACCTCGCGGTGTACGTCGTCACCGTGCTGAAGATGGCGGTCGCGGCGGCGGCGATGGCCTGGCTGCTGCGCACCCAGCGCCGCGGGCCGTGGTGGGCGGCGGGGCTGCTCGGGGCCTCGTACGCGCTGTGCGGCTGGTCGGTGATCGAGGCCTCCTACAACCCCATGTGGCTGGACGGGCTGATCGCCTTCCCCCTGCTGTGCCTGACCGGCGAATGGGCCCTGCGCGGGCGCCGGCTCCTGCTCGCGCCACTGGTCGTCGCCGTCTGCTGGACGGCGAACTTCTACACCGCGTACATGGCGACGCTCGGTGCGGCGCTGGTGCTGGTGGTACGGGTGGTGCTGACCCGGGAGGGCCTGCGGACCCGGGCGGCCTTGATCGCGCGGGCGGCCGGGACGACCCTGCTGGGGATCGTGCTCGCGGCGCCGGTGCTCGTTCCCCTCTTCCTCAGCTCGGGCCGGGCCTACCCCGGGTGGGTCAAGGAGTTCCGGCCGGTGTCCTGGGCCGACCTCTTCGCGCGGCTGATGCCCGCGACGTACTCCTTCTCCTCCCCCGCCGTCTTCGTGGGCACCGGGACCCTGCTGCTGGTGGCCGCGCTGCCCTTCCACCGGGCGGTACCGGTACGCACCCGGCTGTGGTGGGCGGGGCTGACGGCAGCCGTGGCGCTCTCGCTCCAGTGGGCCCCGACCCACCTGGCCTGGCACCTCTTCGCGACCCCGAACGGAAGCCCGTACCGGCAGACCTTCGTGCTCGCCGGGATCGCCGTGATCGCCGCCTGGACCGGGCTGGCGGCGGGCCCGCCCCGGCTGCCGGCGCTGGCGGCGGGCGCGGGCCTGCTCGCGGCCGCCGTGCTGTGGGCGCGCGGGAGCACGCTCGGGACGGACTGGGGGTACGCGCTGTTCGCGGGCGGGCTCGCACTGGCGGGCGCCGCCTGGTGGGCGCTGCGCCACCGCCGGCTGGCACTCCCCGCGGCCGGGCTGCTGGCCGTGGTCCTGCTGGCCCAGGCGGCCGCGACGACCGCCTACGGTCACAAGGGAAAGCTGGGCGGGCTCGACGACTACCCGTCCTGGGGGGCGGCCCACACCGCGCGCGCCGAGGCCCTGGCCGGCGCCGAGGGCTGGCCGGCGTACCGCACCGACCCGAGCCGGCCCGCCCTGTCGGGCAACGACCCGATGCTGCTGGGCGGGGAGGGCGGCTCGTACTACAGCAGCCACACCCCGGAGGTGTTCACGCACACGATGGTCGCCCTCGGTGCCGGCTGGACCTCGCGCGGGCGCAACGTCCAGAGCATCGACAACCCGGTGACGGACGCCCTCTTCGCGGTCGGCGCGCGCCTGCAGCCCGACGGCACGGTCCGCCGCGCCGAGGTCCCCCCGCTGGTGACGACCCGCCCGCCCGGAGCACCCCTCTCCTACGGCGACTCCCCCTTCGCCAACCAGGAACTGCTGCTGGGCGCCCGGGTGTACGAGGACCCGCTCGCGCCCGGGGTCTGCCGCGCGGGCACGGAGGCCTACCTGTGGGCCCCGGAGTACAACGCGACGGCCCGCCTCGCGGACGGGCCCGCCTTCCGCCTGAACGGCAACGCCCCCCGCAACCGGGCCGCCCTGCAGCCGATGGGCGCCTCCCACGGGGCCACCTCGGCCCTGGTCTTCGACGCGGCCCCGCCCCCGCGGTGGACCCTGTCCTGCCTGGACCGCGCCCGCCTCGACACCGCGGTGGCCGGCCTGCGCGCCACTGCGGCGACCTCCCTGCGCGTCGGCTCCTCGCAGATCCGGGCCGAGCTGCCCGCGGGGGCCACGGGCACGGCGGTCCTCTCCGTCCCCGCGATCGCCGGCTGGACCTGCAACGGCCGCCCGGCCGCGGCCCATCTGGGACTGGTCGCCCTGCCCCTGGACGGCCGCACCACCACGCTCAGCTGCTCGTTCCGCCCGCCGGGGCTGCTCCCGGGCGCCGCGGCGGCGGGGCTGGCCCTGGTCGTCCTGGCGGGCCTGGCGATCGGGCGGCGTCAGCGCACCTGACCCAGCCAGTGCAGGGTCCGGCGGATCTCGGCGGGGAAGGGGTGCGCCGGGCCGTGCAGGCGGTCCGCGTCGAACAGCAGCCGGGCCAGGGTCTCGTGGGCCGCCTGCCGGTCGCCGAGGGAGAGCAGCAGGTGGGCGATCCGGCGGCGGACCTCCAGGGGCAGGCCCGGGTCCGGGTTGGCGTAGTGGTTCTCGAAGAGCGGGAGCAGCGAGCGGTACTCCGCCAGGGCGGCGGCCGGTTCGCCGAGCTGCTCCAGGCACTGGGCCGCGTCGTAGCGGAAGCGCAGGGACTGCGGGTCGCCGGCCGGGAACTCGTCGGCGAGGCGGCGCAGTTCCGGCAGGGCGCGGCGGTACTGGCCGTCGTCCATCAGCGTGGCGGCGTACTGCTTGCGCAGGGAGCGGACCACCGGGGAGTGCTCCCCGTGCTCGGCGGCCGCCGCCGGGAGGATGCCGCCGAGGATGTCCCCGGCCTGGGTGAGCCGCCCCTGGTCCAGCAGCTTGCGCGCCTCGTCCACGGCGCCGGGGATGTCGGGCCGGGCGGGCGTCGGGACCGGGGTGGGCGGTGAGGTCGGCTGCGGCGGGATCACCGTGGCCCGGTCCGGCCAGGGGGCGTGCGGACGCAGGAACGGGCGGGTCGGGTCGAGCGGGCCGGCGGGGGCCCGGCTGCCGCTGGCGGGCAGCAGCGGGGCGAGCGCCTCGTACACGGCCTGCGCGGAACCGGGGCGGTCCTGCGGGTCCTTGGCGAGCAGGCGCATCAGCAGCGCCTCCAGCTCCTGCGGGATCTCCGGGCGCTTCGGGCGGACCGGGGCCGGGGGCTCGTACAGGTGGCGGTGGAGCACGCCGAGGGCGGTCGATCCCGCGAAGGGGACGTTGCCGCTGAGGAGTTCGTAGAGCAGCACGCCCAGCGCGTACAGGTCGGTGTACGGGCCGACCGCGCCGCTCATGGCCTGCTCGGGCGCCATGTACGCGGGGCTGCCGATGGGTGTGCCGGTGCTGGTGAGGCGGGTGGTGTCGGTGTCCATCACCGAGGCCACACCGAGGTCCAGGACGAGCACGGTGCCGTCCGGGCGGATCATCACGTTGCGGGGCTTCAGGTCGCGGTGCACGATCGGCACCGCGTGCACCGCGGAGAGCACCGAGCACAGCTGCGCGACGACGGCGACCGCCCACTGCCAGGGGTAGGGGCCGTGCTCGGCGAGGTGGTCGGCGAGGTCGGTGCCCTCGACGTAGCCCATGACGAGGAACAGTTCGTCGCCGTCGCTGCCGGCGTCGTGCACGGTGACCAGGCCGGGGTGGTCGACCTGCGCGGTCACCCGGCACTCGCGCACGAAGCGGCGGCGCAGCTCCTCGGCGACGGTGCCGGGGCCGGCGACCTTGTCGGGGCGCAGCAGCTTGACGGCGACCCGGCGGTCCAGGCGCTTGTCGTACGCGGTCCAGACCTGGCCCATGCCGCCCTGTCCCAGGATGGAGGCCAGCTGGTAGCGGTCTCCGATGAGCCGGTCGGTCACTGATTCGGGTCCTGGATCGCGGTCTGGTTCGGGTCCTGGTAGGGGCCGCCGGGCGGCGGGGTCTGCTTGCGCAGCAGCTCGCTGAGCTCGTCGAGTTCGGCGCGGACCTGCCCGATGCGCGGCGGCGGGGTCGGCTGCGGGGGCACCTGCGGCGGGACCGGCGCGGCACCGGGCTGCCGGGGCACGGGCGTCTGGGCGTGCGGGTACCCGTAGGCGGGCGAGGCCTGCTGCGGGTGGTAGGGCGCGGCCGGGTAGCCGTAGGCGGGCAGCGCCGCCCTCCGGGCCTCGTGGTGCTTGATGTCGGCGACGAGGAAGTACACGCAGATCGCGAGGCCGGTGAAGATCGAGCCACCGGCCCCGAGGTTGCCCTGCCAGCCGTTGACGTCGGGCGTGGGGTCGAGCTGGATCAGCGTCATCCACAGGACGGCGAGCGCACCGCTGACCACCAGCAGCACCCAGTCACGGGACTTGCGGGTGACCAGGGCGAGCCGCAGCATCGAGCCCCAGGCCAGGAAGCCGCAGCTCAGGATGGGCAGCAGCATGAACACCACGCGCAGTGCCACCACGCCCCCGTCGGTGGACTGGGGGGCGTGCTGCGGCGGAAGGCCGGGGCCGTGCATCGCTGCTCCTGACGGGCCGTGCGGAAGAAGTTTCGGGTCTGAGGGTATACAGCGTTCCCGGCCATGAGTGAGGGGATGCGCGCAACCGTTGCACGCTCGCTGCACGGCGGTTCACCCGCGCCCGGAACGCCCCCTGAAGGGCGGTTCGCCCGGGATGCGCACGGCGGTGCGGCGGGCCGGGCGTCCGTATCGCGGACGCCCGGCCGCCGCGGCCGTCAGGAGCCGAGGATGGTGGTGAGGAACTCGCCCGTCCAGGCCAGCAGTTCCCGGCCGACCACCGGCTTGCCGCCGATCTTGCCCGCCTTCGGGCGCGGGACCAGCACCTGCGAGGTGGCGGGCTTGAGCACCGTTCCCGGGTAGAGGCGCTTGAGGCGCAGCTCCTGCGACTCGCGCAGCTCCACCGGGCCGAAGCGGATGTTGTTGCCCTGGAGGGTGATGTCCCCGACCCCGCAGGCCCGGGCGAGCATCCGCAGCCCGGCCACCAGCAGCAGGTTCTCCACCGGCTCGGGCAGCTTGCCGTAGCGGTCGGTGAGCTCCTCCCGAACGGCCTTGATGTCCGCCTCGGAGTTCGCCGACGCGATGGACCGGTACGCCTGCAGGCGCAGCCGCTCGCCGGGCGCGTAGTCGTGCGGGACGTGCGCGTCGACCGGAAGCTCGATCTTGACCTCCAGCGGCGGCTCCTCCTCCACCCCGCCCTCGACGGCGGCCCGGTAGTCGGCGACGGCCTCGCCGACCATGCGGATGTAGAGGTCGAAGCCGACGCCGGCGATGTGACCGGACTGCTCGCCGCCGAGGAGGTTGCCCGCACCGCGGATCTCCAGGTCCTTCATGGCCACGTACATGCCCGCGCCCATCTCGGTGTGCTGGGCGATGGTGGCCAGGCGCTCGTGCGCGGTCTCCGTGAGCGGCTTCTCCGGCGGGTAGAGGAAGTACGCGTAACCGCGCTCGCGGCCACGGCCGACCCGGCCGCGCAGCTGGTGCAGCTGGGACAGGCCGAAGTTGTCGCCGCGCTCCACGATCAGCGTGTTCGCGTTGGAGATGTCGATGCCGGACTCGACGATCGTCGTCGAGACGAGGACGTCGAACTTCTTCTCCCAGAAGTCGACGACGACCTGCTCCAGGGCCTGCTCCGACATCTGGCCGTGCGCCGTCGCGATCCGCGCCTCGGGCACGATCTCGCGCAGCTTGGCGGCCGCCCGGTCGATGGACTCGACCCGGTTGTGGATGTAGAAGCACTGGCCCTCGCGCAGCAGTTCACGGCGGATGGCCGCGCCGATCTGCTTCTCCTCGTACGGGCCGACGAAGGTGAGCACCGGGTGCCGCTCCTCCGGCGGGGTGGTGATCGTCGACATCTCGCGGATGCCCGTCACCGCCATCTCCAGGGTGCGCGGGATCGGCGTCGCGGACATGGTGAGCACGTCGACGTTGGCGCGGAGCTTCTTCAGCTGCTCCTTGTGCTCCACACCGAAGCGCTGCTCCTCGTCGACGATGACCAGGCCCAGGTCCTTGAACTTCGTCTCCTGCGAGAAGAGGCGGTGGGTGCCGATCACGATGTCGACCGAGCCCTCCTTCAGCCCCTCCAGGGTGGCCTTGGACTCCGTTTCGCTCTGGAAGCGGGACAGCGCCTTCACCTTGACGGGGAACTGCGCGTACCGCTCGGAGAAGGTGCCGAAGTGCTGCTGCACGAGCAGCGTGGTCGGCACGAGGACGGCGACCTGCTTGCCGTCCTGGACGGCCTTGAAGGCCGCCCGGACCGCGATCTCGGTCTTGCCGTAGCCGACGTCGCCGCAGATCAGCCGGTCCATGGGGACGGACTTCTCCATGTCCTCCTTGACCTCGGCGATGGTGGTGAGCTGGTCGGGCGTCTCCGCGTACGGGAAGGCGTCCTCCAGCTCGCGCTGCCAGGGGGTGTCCGGGCCGAAGGTGTGGCCGGGGGCAGCCATGCGGGCGCTGTAGAGCTTGATGAGGTCGGCGGCGATCTCCTTGACGGCCTTCTTCGCGCGCGCCTTCGTCTTGGTCCAGTCGGCGCCGCCGAGCCGGTGCAGGGTCGGGGCCTCGCCGCCGACGTACTTGGTGACCTGCTCCAGCTGGTCGGTGGGGATGTAGAGGCGGTCGCCGGGCTGGCCGCGCTTGGCCGGCGCGTACTCCACCAGCAGGTACTCGCGGGTGGCGCCCTGCACGGTCCGCTGGACCATCTCGACGTAGCGGCCCACGCCGTGCTGCTCGTGGACGATGTAGTCGCCGGCCTCCAGGGTCAGCGGGTCGATCGTCTTGCGGCGCCGGGTGGGCATCCGGCCCAGGTCCTTGGTGGCGGTGCGCTGCCCGGTCAGGTCCGTCTCGGTGAGGACGGCGATCTTCAGGGCCGGGTCGACGAAGCCGGTGTCGACCGAGCCGCAGGCGACGTGGACGATCGACGGCTCCAGGGTGCGGAGCTCGGCCTCCAGCCGGGCCGGGATGCCCTCGCCGCCGAGCACCTCGACGGTACGGGCGGCCGGGCCGTGGCCCTCGGTGAGGTAGACGGTGTGCCAGCCGTCGGCGATCCAGCCCTTGGTGTCGGCCAGCGCCCGGGCGGTGTCGCCGCGGTAGGCCTCCGGCGCGTGCATGCCGAGCTTCAGAGTGTCGCCGCCCACCGTCTCGTCGGCGGCGAAGGGGGAGACCGACCACCACATCATGTTCAGCTCGCGGGCGCGGTCGCGGACGTCCGCGATCCCGCGCAGCGAGGCCGCGCCGACGTCGATGGGGGCCTCGCCGCCGCCCGCCGTGGCCGCCCAGGAGGCCATCAGGAACTCCTGGCTCGTCGCGACCAGGTCGGCGGCCCGGGTGCGCACCCGCTCGGGGTCGCAGACCACGGCCATCGACCCGGCGGGCAGGACGTCGATCAGCAGCTCCATGTCGTCGACGAGGACCGGGGCCAGGGACTCCATGCCCTCGACCACGATCCCCTCGGCGATCTTGTTCAGCAGCTCGCCGAGCTCGGGATGGGCCTCGGCGAGGGCCGCGGCCCGCTCCCGTACGGCGTCGGTCAGCAGCAGCTCGCGGCAGGGCGGGGCCCACAGCCCGTGCTCGGCGACCTCCAGGGAGCGCTGGTCGGCGACCTTGAAGTAACGGATCTCCTCGACCTCGTCGCCCCAGAACTCGATGCGCAGCGGGTGTTCCTCGGTGGGCGGGAACACGTCGAGGATGCCGCCGCGCACGGCGAACTCCCCGCGCTTCTCGACGAGCTCGACGCGCCCGTACGCGGCAGCGGCCAGCGCCGCCGTGATCTCCCCGAGGTCGGCGCTCGCGCCCTGGCGCAGGCTGACCGGCACCAGGTCCCCGAGCCCCTTGACCTGCGGCTGGAGCACGGACCGGATGGGGGCGACGAGCACGCTCACCGGCCCCGCGGCCGGGTCGTCCTTGCTCGGGTGCACGAGCCGGCGCAGTACGGCGAGCCGACGGCCCATGGTGTCGCTGCGCGGGCTGAGCCGCTCGTGCGGGAGGGTCTCCCAGGACGGGTAGTCGACCACCTCGTCGGGCGGCAGCAGGGAGCGCAGCGCGGCGGCCAGGTCCTCGGCCTCGCGCCCGGTGGCGGTGACCGCGAGCACCGTCCGCTCGGTGCGACGGGCCAGCGCGGCGATCGCGAAGGGCCGCGCGGCGGCGGGGCCGACCAGGTCCACGTGCATGCGGTTGCCGTCCCCGGCCGCGGTGACCGCCTCGGCGAGGGCGGGATCCCGGGTGACGGCGTCGAGCAGTCCGTGCAGGCTCATGAAGGAGGCTTTCCGTCCGGTGAAGGGGCAACGCGAAGGGCCCGACACGTCGCACGGGCCGGGGGTTCCCACCCTACGACGCGCCCCGCCGCCACGCGCGGGGGATTCAGGTCGCCCGTGCGGGTGACGGGTCCGGTGCCCGGAAGGGCCCGGATCGGAGGGCCCGCAGGAGCAACCGGAGGCGTGTTCGCACCCCTCTACGATGTCGAGGTACTGACGTCCGAGCTCGCCGAGGGGGCACGAAGGCCGTGACGAGCGATGCCATAGTCCGGCCGGAAGCCGCGGCGGATCCGGCGCGTCCGGACCCGGTGCAGGCGAAACCGGCGCAGGCCGGACCGGTCCGGGCGAAGCCGGCCGGGGGCCGGTGGGCCGGACCGTACGCGGTCGCCGGCGGCCTGTTCCTCGTGTACCTCGTCCTCTCCGTCGGGCGGTTCCGGCGGATGGACTGGGCCTCGTGGGACCTGGGCATCTTCGAGCAGGCGATCCGCGCGTACGCGCACCTGCAGGAGCCCGTCGCCGACCTGAAGGGGCCGGGGGCCAACATCCTCGGCGACCACTTCAGCCCGATCATCGCGCTCGCCGCCCCCGTCTACCGGCTCTTCCCCGGCCCGCTCACCCTGCTCGTGGTGCAGGCCGCGCTGTTCGCTCTCTCCGCCGTCCCCGTCACCAGGGCGGCCGGACGGCTCCTGGGCCGGGCCCGCGGGGCCGCGATCGGCATCGCGTACGGGCTGTCCTGGGGCGTCCAGCGGGCGGTGGAGTTCGACTTCCACGAGATCGCCTTCGCCATGCCCCTGCTGGCCTTCTCCCTCGAGGCGGTGCTCGCCCGGCGCTGGCGGGCCGCTCTGCTGTGGGCGCTTCCGCTGGTCCTCGTCAAGGAGGACCTCGGCTTCACGCTCGCCGCCCTGGCCGTGGTCGTGGCCTGGCGGGCATGGACCACCGACCGCCGGACCGCGTGGACCGCGCTCGGCGTCGCCGCCTTCGGCGCCGTCTTCGCCGTCCTCGTGTTCACCGTCTTCATACCGGCCTTCGCCACCGAGGGCTACGGCTACTGGCACAAGATCGACGGCGGCGGCCCGTTCGCCGGAACCGGCACCAAGCTCGCCACCCTGGGGTGGGTGCTGATCCCCACCACCGGACTGCTCGCCCTGCGCTCGCCGCTGCTGCTGGTCGCCGCGCCCACCCTCGGGTGGCGGTTCCTGTCCGGGGACGACCACTACTGGTCCACCGACTGGCACTACAGCGCCGTGCTCATGCCCGTCGTCTCCCTCGCCCTCGTCGACGCCATCGACACGTTCCGGCGCAGCGAGCGGCCCCGGCTGCGCGCGTACTCCCTCCAGCTGCCCACCGCCGTCCTCGCCGCCGGCCTCGCCCTGGCCGCGACGGCCATGCCCACCGCGAAGCTCGCGGAGGCGCGTACGTACGAGAAGCCGGACCGGGTCACCGCCATCGAGCGGCTCCTCGCCCGGATCCCCGACGGGGCCACCGTGGAGGCCGACACCACGCCGCTGACCCGGCTGACCTCCCGCTGCCGGGTCCTGTGGATCGGCGGCAGCAAGGGCGTGGTCCCCGACTGGATCACCATCGACAACTCCTCCAAGTGGGCCGGTGACCCGGTCGTCTACGCCGGCCAGCTGCACCCCGGTGAGCGGTACACCCTGGTGGGCGAGGCCGCCGGGATCGTCCTCCTGCAGCGCGGCTGACCGGCGGCCGGCACGCGGACGAGGGGCGGACGAAAAGGCGCCGGCCCGGAACCGAAGGTCCCGGGCCGGCGCCCTCCCCCGAACGACCGCGCAGCGGTTACTCGCTCGCGATCGCGTTCAGAACGTTCATCCGCCCTGCCCGGAAGGCCGGGACCAGTGCGGCGAACAGGCCCACGAAGGCCGAGGCGGCGAACACCCCGATGATCGTCGGCCACGGGATCTCCAGGACCTTCAGGCCCTCGAGCGCCAGCAGCTGCTGTGCGCTGGCTCCCCAGCCCATGCCCAGCCCGAGGCCGAGCAGGGCGCCGAAGAGGGCGATGACCACCGACTCCAGGCGGATCATGCGGCGCAGCTGGCGGCGGGAGAGGCCGATGGCGCGCATCAGGCCGATCTCGCGGGTCCGCTCGACCACCGACAGGGCCAGGGTGTTCACGACGCCCAGGACCGCGACGATGATGGCGAGGCCGAGGAGCCCGTAGACCATGTTGAGCAGCTGGCCGACCTGGTCCTTGAGGGACTGCTTGTAGTCGGCCTGGTTGCGCACCGCGTACTGCGGGTACTCCGCCATCGCCGCCTTGACCGCCTTGTACGCGGCGGCGTCGGACTGCCCGTCCTTCGCGCTGGCCAGCAGCATGAAGGGCAGCGGCAGCCGGTCGGCCGGGACGTTGGCCCGGGCGACGTCGGTGCTGATGTACTTCATGGTCTTGTCGATGTTGCCGCCGTCGCTGGTGATCGCCGCGACCTTCAGCTTGACGGTGTTGCCGCCGGTGAAGGCGACCGTCAGCTCGTCGCCGAGCTTGATGTTGTGCTTGGTCGCGTACTCCGAGCCCACCGACATGGAGTCCTTGTTGTACGCCGCCGCGTGCTCGCCGGCGACCATCTTGCGCCGGATGTCCTTGGCGTACGTCGGGTCGTTGGCGCCGAGGCCCTCCTCCTCGGTGCTCCCGTCGGGGGCGGTGATCTTGGCCGGCACCTCGCGGTAGGCGGTGACGTGGTCCAGGCCCGCGGTGGCGCGCAGCGCCTGCTCGGCCTGCGGCAGCATGGGCTGCCCGGTCTCGGAGTTGATGATGTAGTCCGCGCCGACGGACTTGTCGAGCTCGTCGGTGGCGGAGGCCACCATCGAGGAGCCGACCACCGACAGGCAGGCGACCAGCGCGAGGCCGATCATCAGCGCGGCGGCGGTGGCGCCGGTGCGGCGCGGGTTGCGCAGGGCGTTGCGCTCGGCGAGCCGGCCCACCGACCCGAAGGGCCGCAGGACCACTCCGGAGAGCACCCGCACCACGCCCGCGGCGAGCAGCGGGCCGATCACGATGAAGCCGATGAGGCTGAAGAGGACGCCCAGGCCCAGCCACAGCGATCCGGTGCCGGCCTTGTCGGCGGCGGCGGCGAGGAAGAGCCCCGCGGCGCCGATGCCGGTGAGGACCAGGCCGAGGGCGGCACGGATGCGGCCGGCCTTCTTGTCGCCCGGGGTGCCGGACTCGCGCAGCGCGGCCATCGGGGAGACCTTGCCGGCGCGGCGGGCCGGGACGAAGGCGGAGACGACCGTGACGAGGACACCGAGGACGATGCCGACGACCGGGGTGGTCCAGGCGACGGTCAGGTCGTCGGTGGACAGGTGCATGCCCATCTGGCCCATGATCTTCATCAGTCCGACGGCCAGGCCCACGCCCGCGCCGACACCGAGGACCGAGCCGACGACGCCGAGCAGGAAGGCCTCGACGACCACGGACTTGAGGACCTGTCCGCTGTCGGCGCCGATGGCCCGCATCAGGCCGATCTCGCGGGTGCGCTGGGCGACCAGCATGGAGAAGGTGTTGAAGATCAGGAAGATGCCGACGAGGAAGGCGATGCCGGCGAAGCCGAGCATCACGTACTTCATGACGTTCAGGAAGGAGCCGACGTCCTTGCGGTTGGCGTCCGCGGCTTCCTTGGCGGTCTGCAGCTTGTACGTGTCCGCGCCGACGGCGGTGGCGATGTTCTGCTTGAGCTGCTCGTCGCTCACGCCGTCCTTGGCGGTGACGTTGACGTGCGTGAAGGAGCCGGCGGAGCCGAGCAGGGCCTGCTGCGAGGTGGCCGTGTCGAAGTAGACGACGGCCGCACCCGGGTTGGTCACGGTGAAGGTGGCGATGCCGGTGATCTTGGCGCGGATGTCGCCGGTGACGGCGATGGTGCGCAGCTCGTCACCGATGCCCAGTCCGTGCTTCTCCGCGGTGTCGGCGTCGACCATCATCTCGGTGGGGCCGCGCGGGGCCTGACCCGAGGTGATCTTCATGGACTTGAGCTCGTTGTCGCTCCAGTTGCCCGCGATGGTCGGGGCACCGGTGGTCGAGCCCATGTTCTCGTTCTTGCTGTTGACCACGGTGACGGACATCGAGACGACGCCGCCCTCGGCGCTCTTGACACCCTCGGCCTTCTTGACCTGCTCGACGACCGAGCCCGCGAGCATCTCGGGCTTGCCGCGGTCCGGGGTCTCCTCCCCGTCCTTGGCCGCCTTCGGGCTGACGGTCACATCGGAGTTGGTGACGGCGAACAGCTTGTCGAAGGTGGTGTTCATGGTGTCGGTGAACACCAGGGTGCCGCAGACGAAGGCGACGGAGAGCAGGACCGCGATGGCGGAGAGCGCCATCCGCCCCTTGTGCGCGACGAAGTTGCGCCGCGAGGTCTTCAGGACGGTGTTGCTCATGAGGTCCGCCCGCGCGCGTCGAAGTCCTTCATGCGGTCCAGGACCTGGTCGGCGGTGGGCCCGTACATCTCGTCGACGATCCGGCCGTCGGCCAGGAAGATGACGCGGTCCGCGTACGAGGCGGCGACCGGGTCGTGGGTGACCATGACGATGGTCTGGCCGAGCTCGTCCACCGAACGGCGCAGGAAGCCGAGGACCTCGGCGCCGGCGCGGGAGTCCAGGTTTCCGGTCGGCTCGTCGCCGAAGATGATCTGCGGGCGGGCCGCGAGGGCGCGGGCGACCGCCACGCGCTGCTGCTGGCCGCCGGAGAGCTCGGTCGGGCGGTGCTTGAGCCGGCCGGCGAGGCCCACGGTCTCCACGACCCTGTTCAGCCACTCCGCGTCGGGCTTGCGGCCCGCGATGTCCATGGGGAGCGTGATGTTCTCCAGGGCGTTGAGCGTGGGCAGCAGGTTGAAGGCCTGGAAGATGAAGCCGATCCGGTCGCGGCGCAGCTGCGTGAGCTTCTTGTCCTTCAGCCCGGTGATCTCGGTGTCGTCCAGGTGGATCTGCCCGCTGGTCACCGTGTCGAGACCGGCGAGGCAGTGCATCAGCGTGGACTTGCCGGAGCCGGAGGGGCCCATGATCGCGGTGAACTGGCCGCGCATGATGTCCACGTCCACGTCGTCGAGGGCGACGACGCGCGTCTCCCCGGAGCCGTAGGCCTTGACGACCTTGCGCGCCCGGGCCGCGACGGCTGCATGCCCTCCAGTACCCCCGTGCCTGGTTTCGGTCATAGCCGTTGTCACGGTCTTTCTCCCTTTTCGCCTGTGTGCGTCTGCGTGCCGAGTACGTGCTGTGAAGTCTGCGGCGGGTGGGGGTCCGGGCACGCTGGTGCCCATCGCCGTATCCACCCGGGGGTTATCCCCACCCCCCACCTCCCCGGCCGTATGTTCCAGTTAAGGAGGCGCCGGGGTCCCTCACCTCCTCCGCCGGGAGGAACCGCCCCTGGCCCGTTGTGTGGAGGCACCCCTAGGGGATGTCCACCCTTCGGGGCAGAAGGCCTGGGGGATATCGCGGGACGCGGGGGCGGTGAGAAGGTGTTCCCCGCAGTTACGTGCAGGGGGAAGGAATCTCGGTGGCCGCAGCGGAGAGCACGGGCGGAGGCCAGGACGGCATACCCGAGGGGCGTCCGGACCACGTGCCGGGGGCTGCGGGGGCGGCCGTTTCGGCCACGGGCCCGGAGGCACCGGCCGGTGCGCGCGGCGCCGGTGCGACCACGGCGGCCGGTGCGGGCGGCGCCGGGGA
Source organism: Streptomyces sp. NBC_00207 (assembly GCF_045160965.1). Classification (NCBI taxonomy): domain Bacteria; kingdom Bacillati; phylum Actinomycetota; class Actinomycetes; order Kitasatosporales; family Streptomycetaceae; genus Streptomyces; species Streptomyces sp. NBC_00207. Next base: position 4,079,767 of record NZ_CP130715.1, read on the forward strand.
CGCCCGGAAGGCCGGGGGCCGGCCACCGGCCGCCGTGGTCGCCTCGCTGATGCTCGGCATGGCCCTCGTCGCCCTCGACAGCACCATCGTCGCCACCGCCGTCCCGCAGATCGTGGGCGACCTCGGCGGCTTCTCCGTCTTCTCCTGGCTCTTCTCCGGCTATCTGCTGGCCGTCACCGTCACCCTGCCCGTCTACGGAAAGCTGTCCGACACCTTCGGCCGCAAGCCCGTCCTCCTCTTCGGCATCGGCCTCTTCCTCGTCGGCTCGCTGCTGTGCGCCCTCGCCTGGAACATGGCCGCCCTGATCGCCTTCCGGATCGTCCAGGGCCTGGGCGGCGGCGCCCTCCAGGGAACGGTCCAGACCCTGGCCGCCGACCTCTACCCGCTGAAGGACCGCCCGAAGATCCAGGCCCGGATGTCCAGCGTCTGGGCCACCTCGGCCGTGGCCGGCCCGGCGCTCGGCGGGCTCCTCGCCTCGTACGCGCACTGGCGCTGGATCTTCCTGCTCAACCTGCCGCTGGCCGCCCTGGCCCTGTGGATGGTCGGCCGCCACCTGGTGGAGCCCGTACGGTCCCCCGGGCGCCGCGGTCCCGTCGACTGGGCGGGCGCCCTGGCCGTCTTCGCCTGCGGCGGGCTGCTGCTCTTCGCGCTCGTCCAGGGCGGGGTCGCCTGGCCGTGGCTGTCCGCGCCCTCGCTGGGGCTGCTGGGCGGGAGCGCGGTGCTGGCCGCTGTGGTGGTCGTGGTGGAACGCCGGGCCGAGGAACCGATTCTGCCGGGCTGGGTCTGGCGGCGGCGCACCATCGCCGCGGTCAACCTGGCCCTGGCCGCGCTCGGGCTGCTGATGGTCGCCCCGATGGTGTTCATGCCGACGTACGCCCAGTCCGTGCTCGGCCTCGGGCCCGTCGGCGCCGGGCTGGTGATGTCCGTGATGACCCTGAGCTGGCCCATCAGCGCCGCCCTCAGCCAGCACGTCTACCGGCGCATCGGCTTCCGGAACACCGCGGTCGTCGGGATCGGCCTCGCCGCGGTGATCCTCTACTCCTTCACCCTGCTGCCGCACCCCGCCCGGCCCTGGCAGCCCGCGCTGATCATGCTGCTGCTGGGCGCCGCCCTCGGCCTCTTCCAGCTCCCGCTGATCGTCGGGGTCCAGTCCACGGTGGGCTGGGCCGAGCGCGGGACCACCACGGCCTCGGTGCTCTTCTGCCGGCAGGTCGGCCAGAGCGTCGGCGCCGCCCTGCTCGCGGCCGTGGCCAACGCGACCATCGCCGCCCGCCTGGCCGGCGCCCCCGTGCCCGGGCTCCCGGACCACCTCGACGACGTGGCGAAGGCCTTGGAGCGGCCCGAGCTGCTCCAGCGGGCCGCCGCCGACTACCTGCGCGAGGCCGTCGCCGCCGCCGTGGAACACATCTTCCTCGGCGCGAGCGCGGCCGCCGTGGCCGCGCTGCTGATCCTGCTGCTGGTGGCGCCCCGCAGGTTCCCGGTCCTGCCGGAGCTGCGCGAGGAGTAGCACGGCGCGAGGGGCGGCAGCCGGAAAGCAGCAGGCACGTCGCGACTGCCGAGTCGCAACAGCCGGGCCGCCGCGCCGACTTGTCATGGCCCCGGCCAGTGGGAGACCCTCGTACGCAGCACCGTTATCCGGGGGGACGACATGGCATCCGCACTGTGCGCACTGCTGTTACTGGCCGCGCTGGCCGGCCCGATCGGCCTGCGGCTGCGCCGCAGCCCGGCCTTCGTCACCGGCCGCGACGGCCGGCTCTCCACTTCCACGGCGCTCGCCCTGGCCTGGACGGTGATCCTGGTCTGGCTGCTGCTCGCGATCCTCGCCTACGGGCTCACCGCGGGCGGCGGAGTCGCGTACTTCCGGGGCACCGACGGCCCCTTGTCCCAGCTGACCACGGTGTACCTGCCGCTGCTCGGCGGCCCGTACGTGGCGCTGATCGCGGCGAAGACGGTCGTCGGCCTGCGCGTGGAGAACGGCTCCCTGGCCAAGCCGGCCGCGAAGCCCACGGAGTCGGGGCGGCGGCCGCTGCGGGAGCTGATCGCGAACGACAGCGGGCGCACGGACCTCGTCGACCTCCAGTACGTCGCGCTCAGCGCGGTCACGATGCTGTACGTGGTGCTGTTCTTCCTCGCGGACGTGGGCGGCGGGCTCCCGCGGCTGCCCGCCGAGATGTGGGCCCTGACGGGCGCCCCGGCGGGGGCCTACCTGGTGAACAAGATGGCCGTCCGCGCCAACCCGGTGATCACCGACGTCTCCGTCGCCGACGGCCTGCTCACCGTCTCGGGCGGCGGCTTCGGCCCCGGCCCCGCGGGCGCCCCGGCCCAGGTGAGCGTGAACGGCGCCGCCGCCCCGGCCTTCCTCGACCCCGCGACGGGCACCCTGAGCGCCCCGCTCCCGCAGGGCACGGCCGCCCCGTTCGAGGTGACGGTCACCGCCCGGGGCCTGCGCAGCGACCCCTACCGCTACGAGTCCCCGGCGAAGCCCGCCGTCCCGGCGCAGCAGCCGCCGGCGGGCTGACCCGTACCCGACTCCCGGTGAAGCCGTCCTGGCGCGCACCCCGGCGGATGCGGCTCCAGCCCGCGGCCGAGCGCCGAGACCGAGGCGTGGGAGCGCCGGCAGTTCCGCCTCGGTGAGGAAACCGTCCTGGAGATCGACGACGCCGCGCTGCCGTGGCGGCCCCTCCGCACGAGGCTGCGCCGCGGCCTGCGCGGCCGCCTCGACGGCGTGCCGTTCACGGCGCGGGACGCGGGCGGGTCGCTGCCGCCCGGCCGCCGGGGCATCCGCTTCGCCCTCGACGACGGGGGCACCCCGTCGTGCACGGCGCACCCCTTCCCCCTGCGCCCCGTCCGGGAGACCGGCGGCGAGGAGGTCTTCTAGTCGCCCTTGTGGCGGGCGTAATAGCGGGCCACCCGGGCCCGGTTGCCGCAGACGGACGCCACGCACCAGCGGCGGCGGGGGTGCGCCGGAAGGAACAGCAGCACGCAGTCGTGCGCCTCGCACGCGCGGACCTGCCCCACCCGGGGGTCCGTCAGGAGGTCGGCCACCGCCTCGGCCAGTTCCGCCGCGAGCCGGGGGGCCGGGTCGGCCGGCCGGTGCGCGGGCGCGGTCGTGCCGCCCTCCTGCGTCCAGGCCAGCACCCGGTGGGACGGCGCCGCGGCCAGGGCCCCGTTCAGCGCGGCGAGCGCCCCGGCCGGGGGCCGCTCGCCGCGCCGGACCGCGGCGAGCGCCGGGCGCGCGGCCTCCCGAACGGCCCGTACGGCGGCCACTTCGGCCGGGCCCGCCGAGCCGACCGGGGTCAGCCGCCCGGCCTGCGCGTCCAGCCAGGCCGCGAGCCCCGCCGGGTCGGCGACGAGGTCGCCTTCGGCGGTAAGGGTGTTGAGGAGGTCGAGCGCGAGCAGCTCGCCGGTGAGCGGGAAGGTCACTGTCACTCGACTAATGCTACTGCAGCCACTTGACCCATTAGCGATCACCGGCAAGACTAATGGAAACGAAGCCGCAGGAGGCATGTGATGACCGCTCGCCGCACCATCCCGACCGTCCAGCACCGCACCGTCGACGTGGACGGAGTCCGCGTCGCCTACCGCGAGAGCGGCCCCGCCGACGGCCCCGTCCTGCTGCTCCTGCACGGCTTCCCCACCGCCTCGCACCAGTTCTCCCGCCTGATGGACGCCCTCGGCGACACCCCCCACCGCCTGATCGCCCCCGACTACCCCGGCTTCGGCCGGACCGAGACCCCAGCCGGATTCACGTACACCTTCGACCGGCTCGCCGACATCGTGGAAGGCTTCACCGACGCCCTCGGGCTCGACCGCTACGCCCTGTACGTCTTCGACTTCGGCGCCCCCGTCGGACTGCGGCTCGCCGCGCGCCGCCCGGAGCGCGTGACCGGCCTGATCGTCCAGAACGGCAACGCGTACGAGGAGGGCCTGTCCGACGCGGCCCGCGAGTTCGCCGGGCTCCGGCGCGAGGTCCCCGGCAACGAGGAGCGGATCCGCGGCCTCTTCACCCTGGAGGGCACCCGCTTCCAGTACGAGACCGGCGTCGCCGACACCGGCCTGATCTCCCCCGACAGCCTGACCCTCGACGTGCACCACCTCGGGCTGCCGGGCCGCGCCGACGCCCAGGCCGACCTCGCCTTCGACTACGCCTCGAACTTCGCCCACTACCCCGCCTGGCAGGCGTGGCTGCGGAGCGCGGGGGTGCCGGTGCTCGTCGTCTGGGGCGCGGGCGACCCCTTCTTCACCCCGGCGGGCGCCAAGGCCTACCTCCAGGACGCCCCTGACGCCGCCGTCCACATCTTCGAGGGCGCGGGCCACTTCGCCCTCGAAACCCACCTCCCGGAAATCGCCCCGCTGATCGAGGACTTCCTCACCGAACTGGCCACTTCCAGCCCCGCCGGCGTATGAGGCGCGAGGTCCGGGGCCGGCTCGGGCAACGGCGCCGCTGCGCGGAGCTGCTCCCCTCCCCGCCCTTTCTCCGTTCCCGGGGCTCCGCCCCGACCCCCGCTCCTCAATCGCCGGAGGGGCTCCATCTCAGCCCCGCCGACGCTTGAGGCGTGGGGGTCCCCCGGACGGGCTCCGCGGCGGAGCCCCGGTGTTTCAGCCACGCCGGCGTTTGGGGCGCGGGCGCGGGTCGGCCGCGCCTCAGCCCTCCGCAGGAGCCCGGCCCGTGAGCGCCGCCAGGCTGGAGCGGACGTGGTTCATGTGGGCCCGCATCTCCTCCTGGGCCTCCGCATGCTCCCGCAGGATCCGCTCCGTGTCCCGCCCCGCCCGCTCCTCCCGCACCCGCGCCGCCGCCACCAGCTCCGCAGCCCGCGCCTCCGCGTCCTCCTGCCCGTGCCGCGCCGACTCCTCCGCCTCCGCGAACCCCCGCCGGGCCTCCGCCAGGCGGGCCTCCGCATGCTGCTCCAGCTCGTCGTGGCGCGCCTCCAGCTCCGCCTCCTGCACCGCCAGGCTCCGCTCCGCCGCCTCCCACCGCTCCGCCTGCTCCTGCTCGCGCTCCGCCAGCTCCGCGTCCGCCCGCCGCCGCGTCTCCGCCAGCGCGGCCCCCGCATCCGCCCGCCACGCCGCCGCGTCCTCCCGCGCCTGCGCCCGTACGTCGTCCGCCTCGCGCTGCGCCCGCAGCAGACCCTGCCGGACCCGGACCTCCGTCTGCTCGCGCACCGCCTCCGCGTCGGCCCGGGCCAGATCCGCCGCCCGGTCGGCCCGCGCCTCGGCCGCGCCCAGCGTCGCGAACGCGTCGGCCCGCGCGTCCATCCGCAGGGTGTCCGCCTCCTCCTCCGCCAGCAGCAGGATCCGGCGGGCCCGCTCGCTCAGTTCGTCGTACGTCTGCGGGGCGAGCCCGGCCACCACCTCCCGCAGCCGGGCCGCCTCCGCCTCCATCTGCTTGGCCAGGACCGTCAGCCGTGCCACCCGCTCCCAGGCGTCATCGCGGCTCCCGGAGAGCCGGGCGAGATACCGGTCGACCTCTTCCATGCGGTAGCCGCGACCGCGCACGGTCGCAATGGGTGCACTCATCCTGGATGCGCCTCTCTCGCGGGGATTCCCGTCAAGGATGCGCCATTTGAACCCAGAAGCCGGAATGGCCGGGCCAAAGACCCCCTCCGAGGGTCTCGGCCCGGCCATTCCACCGGTCACCCGATCAGGACGGCCTCAGAGCAGTCCGTCCCACATCTGCTCCAGCAGCACCGACCACCAGCTCTCCGGCGACGCCAGCGCCGCACTGTCGAGGCCCGCCAGATTCGCCTGGAAATCGACGGTCCACCGGCCGGCCTGCTCCGGCGTCAGATGCTGGCGCAGCCGCCACATGTGACCCAGCATCGCCAGCGACCGCACGAACTGCGGCAGGCTCGAGTTCACGAACTGCGGCGGCACCGGGGCACCCCCGGGACCGCCCTCGACCGGCACCGCCACGATGTGCGCGGTCCCGTACTGCACGCAGAGCGCCTTGCCGAAGTCGCTGCCGATCACCAGGTACGAGCCCGCGTCCGACGCCGGCTGCACCTGCCGCTGCGCGGCCATCTCGGCCAGCGTCGGAACCGGCTGACCCGGCACCGCCTGCGCCCAGAAGAACGGCCCGAAATCGACCGGCAGACCGGACCACATCAGCGTCTGCGCCACGATCTCCGGCACACCCTGACGGGACACCGCCCGCTGGTCGAAGCGGAACACCCCTTGCGGACCGAAGGCCCCCGTCAGTTCCTGCGCGATCGCCTCCAGCGGGATCGCCGGCTGCAGCGGAACCTGCGGCAGCGGAGCCCGTACCGGCGCGGGGCGCGCCGGACCGTCCGCCACCTGGTGCAGCTCGCCCTGGTGGGTGAGCAGGTGCCGCATGCCCGCCTGACGGCCCGCGTGGTCCTTCCCGTACGGGGCCACGCTGGTGATCCGCACCTGCGGCCAGGTCTCCCGGATCATCCGGGCGCAGTAACCGCCGGGCAGCTCACAGGACTCCAGCTCGGTGTGCAGCTCCAGGACCTGCTGCGGCGGCACGTTCATGGCGCGCAGCTCGTGCAGGATCTGCCACTCCGGGTGCGGGGTACCGGGCGCCGAGCGGCGGATGAGCTGCTGCTCGGAGCCGTCGGGCGCGCGGTAGCGCAGCACGGCCTGGTAGCCGGGGCCGACCGTGGGCGCACCGGTCGGGACCGGAGGCTGCGCCACGGGTCCGCCCGGCGGCGGGCCGGGCGGCGCGGGGGGCTGGCCCGTCACGGCGGGACCGGCCAGCATCGTCGCGGCATGGTCCAGCCCGCCACCGGGCGCACCGGGCGCACCCGGCGGACCGGGAGGCTGCGGTACGCCGGGACCAGCGAGCATCGTCGCGGCGTGATGGGCCCCGCCACCGGGCGCCCCGGGCGGGCCGGGAGGCGCCGGAGGCTGACCCGTCACGGCCGGGCCGGCCAGCATCGTCGCGGCATGGTCCAGCCCGCGGCCGAGCGATCCGGGAGCACCGGGCGGACCCGGAGGGCCGGGAGGCTGCGGCGCGCCGGCACCCGGGGCACCGGGCGGGCCGGGAGGCGCGGGCGGCTGACCCGTCACGGCGGGACCGGCCAGCATCGTCGCGGCATGGTCCAGCCCGCGGCCGAGCGATCCGGGAGCACCGGGCGGACCCGGAGGACCGGGAGGCTGCGGCGCGCCCGCACCCGGGGCACCGGGCGGGCCGGGAGGCGCGGGCGGCTGGCCCGCGCCCGGAGCACCGGGCGGACCGGGAGGCTGGGGCACACCGGGGCCGGCCAGCATGGTGGCCGCGTAGTGCGCCCCGCCACCGGCCGAGCCGCCGGCGCCGGGAGCGCCGGGCGGACCCGGCGGCGTCGACTGCTGACCCGCGCCCGCGCCGGGCGTACCGGGCGCACCGGGAGGCGTCGGCGGCCGGTCGGCCGAGCCGCCCGGCCGGGAGACCTGCGCCTTGCTCGTCGGCGCGTCGGCGATGTCGGCCGCCGGCGAGCCCAGCGCGGGCACCACGGCGGTCCTCGGCAGCTGGCTGCCACCCGGCATCAGCGTGGTCTTCGCCTCCGGGGCCACGCCGGAGGACGGCCGGTCCTCCAGGTCCGAACCGGACAGCGGCGGCGCGAACACGGTCGCGGGCAGCGGCACGGACGCGTCGTCCGTACCGGAGTTCACATCGGTACCCGCCCACGGCGTGGCGCCGGTCGGCACCACGGCCGGAGCCGGAGCCGGGGCCGCCGGTACTCCGTCGTTGGCCGTGGGCTCGTAGGGGATCTCGCCCCCGCGCCGCAACGGCACCGCTTCCACCGGCGCCGAAGGCGGGGCCGGAGCCGCGGCAGCGGCCGGCGCGGCATCGGCCGGCTCCCCGGGACCGGAAGCCGGCGCGGGCGCCGGCGGGATGCCCGCCCGGTCCGCGGCCTCCTGCAGCCACTCCGGCGGACTCAGCATGAACGAGGTCTGCTCCGAGTCGATCCGCGGCGGCGGAACCGAAGCCTCGGACGCCGCGGCGGCGGCCACGGCCCCGTACTCCTCCTCGTACCGGCGGATCACCTCACCCACCGGCAGCCCCGGCCACAGCGTCACCTCCCCGCTGTCCCGCGCGATGACCAGCCGCTGCCGGCCACCCCCGGACACCGGACCCGCCGCACGGTCCTCCGCCCACACCACGAACCCGAGCCCGAACTCCCGTACGCGCACCTCGCGGTGCTGGTACGCGGGCACGTCCCCGTTGATCCACTCTTCGGCGCGCTCCTGCGCCTGCGCAAAGGTCACCATCGCGCCGTCACCCCTCATCCGAACCGGGACGCACCGACGGAACCGGTCCCGCCACGGGAACCGAGCGTGCGAATCCGCCGTCCACCATCAGACCGGCCACCGTCTCCAGCTCCGGCGGATTGCCCGCGAGCCGCTCCAGAAAGGCGTCGAAATCAGCACCGCACGGCAGCAACAGCCGCTCCACGCGCTCCTGTACCGACCAGCCGTCCTGGTCGCGCGCATCGTCGTACGGGGAGAACCACACCGAGCCGATGCCCTGGCCCTTCACCTTGAGCGCGAGCAGCCCGCCCTGCGCGAAGGCCACGCACAGGTAATCCTTCGTCAGGTGGTCCCGCAGGCACTTGTTGACGTACACCAGGTCGTTGACCGCCGCCTCCTCACGCACCGTGAAGAACGGCTGGTCCACCAGCAGACCGAGGTCCACGTCCAGGCCCGCGCCCACCGGCGCGCAGCCGCCCGCGGCCTTCAGGAACGAGCGGTACGCCTCCGGCAGCCGGTAGCCGAGGTCCTCCTCGACCCCCTGCACCTGCTCCTCGGACACCGACACCACCGACTTAGGCAGTCCCATGTGCACCGGACGCACCTCTTGCAACGGCCGCGTCCCGCGCTTCTCGTGGTCCACCGGAGCCGTCGCCAGCCCCGCGTGGTGCCGCAGCAGCGCCTTCACCTCGACCGGAACCAGCTCCATGCGCCGCGAACCCGCCACGTGGTGCCAGGTCCAGCCGTGCGGGGTCGCCACCGGTCCGACCGTGTCCCACAACTCGTGGCCGGCGGCCTTCATCGCCGCGTTCGCGGACACGCAGTCCGTCAGCCGCAACTCGTCCACGCCGAAGCCCTCCGGCGGCTCGGCGATCTCCACCGCCGCGCGCGCGTACGCGGAGAAGTCCGGATGCCCGTTGCCGTCCATCCGCACCCCGTGGGGATGCCGAGCGGCCCGGACCGGGTCCGGGAAATGCACGACCTGCCCCGAGTAAGCGGCGTTGGGTGGCGCGGCCTGCTGCCCGAGCCGACCTGTCGTCATGGCGGTAGCCCCCTGCTGGATCTGGCTGGTTCACCACAGCCTATGCGCTGGGGCAAGAGCCTCACCCGCACCCGACCGGCACACCCGCCCGAGGGCCAGGAACATCCGAATTGATACGAATATTCGACCCCGCTTCCGCATGACAGGTGACATTTGACAGGCTGTCCCCGCAGCACGGGGGCGTGCGCGACAGCGGTCACCACCGCCGCCACGGGAGGGAAGGCGCGACCATGCACCACACGGCAACACGCACAGAACCGGGCGACACCGCCCCGGAGGCACCCGGCACGCCGCCAGCCGCAAGCCCGGCCAGCGAAGCGACCGGCCCCGCCGGCGACCCCCGCCTGCGCTGGAGCAGCACCGACGGCCGCCCCGTCGCACCCGTCCTGCGCTTCCGCCGCGACGGCATCCTCCCCACCGTCGCCGCCGCCCTCTCCGTACGCGGCGAAACCCTCACCGGCACCGCCGGCAAGGCCGACCAGCCCCCCGCGCTCCACCCGCTCGTACAGGACTTCCTCGACACCCTCACCAGCGGCCAGCGCGAACGGTTCACCGGCCGATGTCCCGAGGCGATCCTGCTCTCCCGCCACCTCGCCGCCGTCGAAGCCGCCCGCTCCCGGCGCGCCTCCCGCAAGCCCCTCTCCGCGAGCGAGGCCCGCCGCTCGCTCAAGCACGCCAAGATCACCGCCCGCCGCATCCGCGAGGACGGCGACCCCCTCCACGGCAGCTACGCACCCCCCTGCCGCTCCTGCGACGCCCTCCTCGCCCACTTCGGCGTACGCCCCGTCGACCTCACCCCAGCCGAGTAGCCATGACCCCCACCTCCGCCTCCTACGACCGCTCCTCGGCCACCCGCTTCCCGGTCGCCGTGGACTCCGCCCTGCGCACGGCCGGCTGGGAACCCGGCCGCTGGGACATCAAGCAGGCCGAGTACTGGGCCGACGCGCTCAGGGACCACACCACCCCCGCCGGACACCGGCACACCGTCTTCCCCGCCGCCGTCGAGGCCTGGGCCGAATTCGGCGGCCTCACCGTCACCGCCCCCGGACCCGGCCGCCAGATCGCCCCCACCCCGGTCCGCCTCGACCCGCTCACCGGACTCCACCTCGCGCGCACCTTCGCCGACCTCGGCCGGGCCCTGTCCACCCAGCTCTGCCCCCTCGGCGTCGAGGCCGACGGAGGCTCCCACCTCGCCCTCGACCGCGAAGGCCGCGTCTACGGCATCGACCACACCGGCGACTGGTACCTCGGCTCCACCCTCGACGAAGCCCTCACCCTCCTCCTGACAGGCCTCCAACCCACCCGCCTCACCACGGCCTGACCGTTCGGCTCCCACCGCCTCGCTGCGCGGGCCCCGCCCGACCCGCGCCTCAAACGCCGACGGGGCTGGAGCAGTGCGGCGGAGCTGGATGGTGCCGCTCAAAGATCCGGGGCTCCGCCCCGGACCCTCCCCCAGACTCCGTCCGGGGGGACCCCCACGCCTCAAACGCCGGCGGGGCTGGATGGTGCGGCGAGGCTGAATCCGGCACCCGCCGGGTCGGGTGTGTGCAGGGGCGCTCCCCGCAGGGCGCCGAACGCAAGGTGCCCCGGCCCGCCGGCCCCCCGACACGTTCGGCGCCCGAGGAGACGCCCCAGCACGCGCCCGGCCCCACCCGCACCGATCCGCCAGCCTCCGCAGCGCACCCCGGCCGGCAAAGCCACCGGCGCGCCCGGCCCCACCCGAACGAGCGGCGCAGCCCACCGGCCCGGCCCCGGCGCAGCCGACCCCTCCACCGGCCCGATCCGAAGGCACGGCCCAGCCGGCCGAGGCCGCCGCGGCTAGCGGACCGGCAGCACCGCCGACACCCGGAAACCCCCCGCATCCGTCGGCCCCGACACGAAGACCCCGCCCAGCCCGAGCACCCGCTCCCGCATGCCCAGCAGCCCGTTCCCCCCGCTCGGCAGCCCGACCCCGTCCGTCTGCCCCTCGCAGGGCCCGTTCTCCACCTGCATCGCCACCTCCGCGTCCCGGTGCGCGAGCCGCACCACGACCCGCGCGCCCGGAGCGTGCTTGTGGCAGTTGGTGAGCGCCTCCTGCACCACGCGGTACGCCGTCTGCTCGACCTCCGCCGCGTACGCCACCCCCTCGCCCTGCACCAACATCTCCACGACCATCCCGGCCGCCCGCGACTGCCCGACCAGAGCCTCCAGCTCGTCGAGCGAGGGCCCCTCCTCGGCGCACCCCGCGAGCGCGACGGCAGCCACCGGCACGGCGGCGGCCACCGCGGTCGCCGGAGCGGGCGCGGCCACCGGCGCGGCCGGCTTGGGCGCCGCCCTGAGCACGCCGAGCATCTCCCGCAGCTCCGTCAGCGCCTGCCGCCCCATGTCACCCACGAGCGCCGCGTTCTTCGCGGCCCGCGCCGGGTCCTTCGCCACCACCGCTTCCAGCGCGGCCGCGTGCACCACCATCAGCGACACCCGGTGCGCGACCACGTCGTGCATGTCCCGCGCGATCCGGGTGCGCTCCTCGGTACGGGCCCACTCGGCCCGCTCCTCCGCCCGGTCCGCCAGCAGGGACAGCTCCCGCTCCAGCGAGTCCGCCCGTTCCTGCAGGCTCTCCATCAACCGCCGCCGGGCCCCGATGTAGAGCCCGAGCAGCAAGGGCGGCACGGTCAGCGCCACCGCGACGAACCCGGACAGCGCGACCACGAGCGTCGGATCGGCCTCCACGTCCCCGCGGGTCTGCAGGTACATCACCACGAAGGTCGCGGCCAGCGACATCGAGGCCAGCGTGGCGATGATCCGCCGGGGCACCTCGGAGGAGGCGAGCGAGTACATCCCCACCACCGAGAGCAGGAACCCCATCGCGGCCGGCGCCACGGCGATCCCCACCAGCACCACGGCGATCGGCCACCGCCGCCGCAGCACGAGCGTGCTCCCCACCACCAGCCCGAACGCCACCCCGACCGCGGTCGGCAGCCCGGCCTCACGGGCGAAGGTCACGCCCTCCCACGCACACTCGACGGCGGACACCCCGCCGAGCAGCACGTCCACCACGGCATCCCGCCGCTGCGCCCACCACAAAGGCGGCCCAGCGCGGCCTTCCACTTCCCCCGTACTGGTCATGCGGTCCAGCGTACGCAGCGCCCCCAGCACACGGTCGAACGAAAATCCCAAGAACCTCGAGTAATCGCACGTACGACGGAAACGCCCGCTGGTCGAGACCTGAATCCCACATTCCGGACGACATTGGGGACATGACCGAAATCCGACGTCGTCCCGGCGACGGCACCGGCGGCCTCCGCACCGGGAGCGCGACCTTCGAGGACCTCCGCGAACAGGCGGTCGCCCTCCGCCGCGAAGGCCTCAGCCGCCGCCAGATCCGCGACCGCCTCGCCGTCCACAACAACGACATCCTCAACCGTCTCCTCGACGGCGAAGAGCCACCCGAATGGACGAAGCGCCCGAACGCCAAGGACGACGTCCGCGCCCGCGCCCGCGAACTCCGCCTCCAGGGCATGACCTACGACCAGATCCAGGTCGAACTGGGCTGCTCGAAGAGCTCGATCTCCCTCTGGGTCAGAGACCTTCCGAAGCCCACCCCGCAGCGGACCCCCGCCGAACAGGCCCAGCTCGCCTCACGGAAGCGCTGGGAACACGAAAACGCGCTCCGGGACGAGCAGCGGACCCACATCAAAGAGTCGGCACGAGCCGAGATCGGAAGGCTCAGTGACAGGGAGCTTTTCATCGTGGGGGTCACCCTCTATTGGGCGGAGGGGGCGAAGGACAAATCCTACGATCGCCGCGAGAAGGTGCAGTTCATCAACAGCGACCCCGGGGTCATCCTGGTATTCCTGGCCTGGCTGGATCTCATCGGCGTCGACAGGAAACGGATTCGCTATCGCGTGATGATCCACGAATCAGCCGACGCGAAGGCGGCCGAGGAGCACTGGGCCGCCCTCGTCGACGCGGACGCGGCACAGTTCGCCAGGGCAACCCTCAAGAAGCACAACCCGAAGACCACCCGGAAGAATGCGGGCGAGAACTACCAAGGCTGCCTGGTCCTTTACGTCAGCCGAAGCGCCGACATCTACCGTCGCGTCGAGGGCGCCTGGTGCGGCATAGTAGGGGCGTCTAGCCGAACCGGACAGATCCAATGTCCGCTTTAGACTAGATTGCCATCCCCTGTGGTGTAATTGGCAGCACTGAGGCTTTTGGTGCCTTATGTCCGGGTTCGAGTCCTGGCGGGGGAGCTCAGTCAAGTTCGGGTCCTGACCATCACGGTCGGGACCCGCGTTCGTTTGGGGTCACCGGGGCCCCGGTATCCTTCACGGGTCCACCCCCGAAGCCGAAGGGCATCCCCGTGAGCGCCAACCGCCCGGCAGCCGTCGTCGTACTCGCAGCGGGTGAAGGCACCCGCATGAAGTCGGCCACTCCCAAGGTTCTGCACGAGATCTGCGGGCGCTCGCTCGTCGGTCACGTCGTCGCCGCCTCCCGTGAGCTGGACCCCGCCCACCTCGTCGTGGTCGTCGGGCACGCCCGGGAGCAGGTCACCGCGCACCTGGCCGACGTCGACGCCGGCGTCCGCACCGCCGTCCAGTACGAGCAGAACGGCACCGGGCACGCCGTCCGCATGGCCATCGAGGAGCTCGGCGGCCCGGTCGACGGGACCGTGATCGTGGTCTGCGGCGACACCCCGCTGCTGACCGGGGAGACGCTGCGGCAGCTGGCGGCGACGCACGAGGCCGACGGCAACGCCGTCACCGTGCTCACTGCCGAGGTGCCGGACTCCACCGGCTACGGGCGGATCGTCCGGGACGCCGGCGGCGCCGTGACGGCCATCGTCGAGCACAAGGACGCCTCCGACGCCCAGCGGGCGATCCGCGAGATCAACTCCGGCGTCTTCGCCTTCGACGGGGCCCTGCTCGCCGACGCGCTCGGCAAGGTCCGTACCGACAACAGCCAGGGCGAGGAGTACCTCACCGACGTCCTCGGCATCCTGCGCGAGGCGGGGCACCGCGTCGGCGCGGCCGTCGGTAGCGACCACCGCCAGATCCTCGGGATCAACAACCGCGTCCAGCTGGCCGAGGCCCGCGCGCTGCTGAACGCGCGCCTGCTGGAGCAGGCCATGCTCGCGGGCGTGACGGTCGTCGACCCGGCGAGCACCTTCGTCGACGTGACCGTCACCTTCGGGCAGGACGCGATCGTGCACCCCGGCACGCAGCTGCTGGGCGCCACGCACATCGCCGAGGGCGCCGAGGTCGGCCCCCACACCCGGCTGAAGGACACACAGGTGGGCGCGGGCGCCCGGGTCGACAACACGGTCGCGGAGGGCGCGGTCGTGGGCCCGCAGGCGACCGTGGGGCCGTTCGCCTACCTGCGTCCGGGCACGAACCTCGGGGCGAAGGCCAAGGCCGGCACGTACGTCGAGATGAAGAACGCGACGATCGGCGAGGGCACCAAGGTGCCGCACCTGTCCTACGTGGGCGACGCGACGATCGGCGAGTACACGAACATCGGCGCCGCGAGCGTCTTCGTGAACTACGACGGTGAGCACAAGCACCACACCACCGTCGGCTCACACTGCAAGACGGGCTCGGACAACATGTTTGTGGCTCCCGTCACCATCGGGGACGGCGCCTACACGGCCGCCGGATCCGTGATCACCAAGGATGTGCCGCCCGGTGCGCTGGCCGTGGCCCGCGGCCAGCAGCGGAATATCGAGGGCTGGGTGGCCCGCAAGCGTCCGGGAAGCGCGGCCGCCACGGCGGCGCAGTCGGCGGCCTCGGAGGATTCCGAGCGCCACTGAGGTGAACTGACCGGAAACAGGTACGCCCGCGACGGCGTACCGTGATAGGTGCACGCAATTCGGCTGGCTCACCGTGTGCGGGACGGACGCACATGGGGGCGAGCAGCTTCAACACGTCTGAGGAGACAGTGCTGTGACCGGGATCAAGACGACCGGCGAGAAGAAGCTGATGCTCTTCTCCGGCCGCGCCCACCCCGAGCTGGCCGAGGAGGTCGCGCACCAGCTGGGAGTCGGCCTCGTGCCGACCAAGGCTTTCGACTTCGCGAACGGTGAGATCTACGTCCGCTTCCAGGAGTCGGCTCGTGGCGCGGACTGCTTCCTGATCCAGAGCCACACGGCTCCGATCAACAAGTGGATCATGGAGCAGCTGATCATGATCGACGCGCTGAAGCGCGCGTCGGCGCGTTCCATCACCGTGATCATCCCGTCCTACGGGTACGCCCGCCAGGACAAGAAGCACAAGGGCCGCGAGCCGATCTCGGCCCGCCTGGTCGCGGACCTGCTGAAGACCTCGGGTGCGGACCGCATCCTCACGGTCGACCTGCACACCGACCAGATCCAGGGCTTCTTCGACGGCCCGGTGGACCACCTTTCGGCCCTGAACGTCCTCGCGGACTACGTGGGCGCCAAGGTGGACCGCACCAAGCTGACGATCGTCTCCCCGGACGCCGGCCGCGTGCGCGTGGCCGACCGCTGGTGCGACCGCCTGGACGCGCCGCTGGCCATCGTGCACAAGCGCCGCGACAAGGACGTCGCCAACCAGGTGACCGTCCACGAGGTCGTCGGTGAGGTCAAGGGCCGCGTCTGCGTCCTGGTCGACGACATGATCGACACCGGTGGCACCATCTGCGCCGCGGCCGACGCGCTGTTCGCGCACGGCGCCGAGGACGTCATCGTGACGGCCACGCACGGCATCCTGTCGGGCCCGGCCGCCGACCGTCTGAAGAACTCCAAGGTCAGCGAGTTCGTGTTCACGAACACCCTGCCGGACCCGTCCGACCTGGAGCTCGACAAGATCACGGTGCTGTCGATCGCCCCGATGATCGCGCGCGCGGTGCGCGAGGTCTTCGAGGACGGTTCGGTCACCAGCCTCTTCGAGGAGCAGCAGTAACCGCTCCGCGGTAGATCCTTTTTGGTACGGCCTCCCCCGCCGGGTACACTCCATGAGTTGCTCGGCGAGGGAGGCCGTACCTGTTTCCGGTACGGACGCTCCGTTATCGACGCGCTCTTCGTAGCAGGCCGTTCCGGCCGGGTGACTGTCGTCCTTTTTCCGTCACCCCACGAGGAGTGAGCATGTCCGAGGTCAAGCTTTCCGCCAAGGTCCGCACCGAGTTCGGCAAGGGCTCTGCCCGTCAGGCCCGTCGTGACGCCCTGACCCCCGCCGTCATCTACGGCCACGGCACCGACCCGAAGCACGTCAACGTCGACGCCCACGCCCTCCAGCTGGCGCTGCGCACCCCGAACGTCCTGATCTCCCTGGACATCGCGGGCGAGGGCACCGAGCTGGTCATCCCGAAGGCCGTGCAGAAGCACCCGCTGAAGCGCTCGGTCTCGCACGTCGACTTCCTGATCGTCAAGAAGGGCGAGAAGGTCACCGTCGACGTCGCGATCGTCACCGAGGGCGAGCTGGCCGCCGGCGGCAACATGCTGGAGACCCTGCAGAACACGATCTCCGTCGAGGCCGAGGCCACCCACATCCCGACCGAGGTCACCGTCTCCATCGCGGGCCTCGAGGCCGGCGCCACCATCCACGCCAGCGACCTGGTCCTCCCGGCGGGCACCACCCTGGCCGTCGACGGCGACATCGCCGTCCTGCAGGTCGTGGCCCCGCAGGCCGAGGAGCCGGCCGCCGAGGCCGCCGAGGGCACCGAGGCCTGAGCCTCGCCTTCTCCCCTCAGCAGTTGCTGACCGACCGCCGTCCGGCTCCACTGGAGCGGGACGGCGGTCGTCTTCGTTCAAGGCCTTAAGGAGCTTTTGATGTCGGACGACGCGGCACCCTGGCTGATCGTCGGCCTCGGCAATCCCGGACCGGAGTACGCGGGCAACCGCCACAACATCGGCTTCATGGTGGCCGACCTGCTGGCGGAGCGGATCGGCGGGAAGTTCAAGGCGCACAAGGCCCGGGCCCAGGTGGTCGAGGGCCGCATCGGTGCGCCGGGACCGGCGAACCGCCGGGTGGTGCTGGCGAAGCCGATGACGTACATGAACCTCTCCGGCGGCCCGGTGACGGCCCTGCGCGACTTCTACAAGGTGCCGCTGGAGCGGATCGTCGCGGTCCACGACGAGCTGGACATCGACTACCCGACGCTGCGGCTGAAGCTGGGCGGCGGGGACAACGGCCACAACGGTCTGAAGTCGATGACGAAGTCGATGGGCCCGGACTATCACCGGGTCCGCTGCGGCATCGGCCGGCCGCCGGGCCGGATGCAGGTCGCGGACTTCGTGCTGAAGGACTTCTCGTCCACGGAGCGCAAGGAGCTGGACTGGTTCGTGGACCGGGCCGCCGACTCGGTGGAGTGCCTGATCCAGGAGGGCCTGGAGCGCGCGCAGTCCACGTACAACTCCTGACGGACACGACGGAGCCCCCGTACCGGCCGGTGCGGGGGCTCCGTCGTGTCCGGGGGCTCAGCCGGTGTTGCGCAGGCCCGCGGCGACGCCGTTGACGGTGAGCAGCAGGGCGCGGGCGAGGAGGGGGTCGGCCTCTTCGCCGCGGGCGGCGGCTGCGCGCTGGCGGGCCAGGAGGGAGACCTGGAGGTAGGAGATGGGGTCGAGGTAGGCGTCGCGGACGGCGAAGGTCTGCTGGAGGACCGGGTTGGAGTCCAGGAGTCGGCTGCCGCCGGTGATGCGCAGGACCTCGTTGACGGTGAGCTCGTGCTCGGCCTCGATGCGGGTGAAGACGTGCTTGAGGTGGTCGGGTACGAGGGTGTCGACGTAGTGGCGGGCGATCCGCAGGTCGGTCTTGGCCAGCGTCATCTCGACGTTGGACAGGAAGTTGCGGAAGAAGTGCCAGCGTTCGCCCATCTCGGTGAGGGCGTCCTGCTGTCCGGCTTCGCGCAGGGCCTTGAGGCCGGAGCCGACTCCGTACCAGCCGGGGACGATCTGGCGGGACTGGGTCCAGCCGAAGACCCACGGGATGGCGCGCAAGCCGTCGAGGCCGGCGCCCGAGTCGGGGCGGCGGGAGGGGCGCGAGCCCAGGTGGAGGTCGGCGAGCTGGTCGACGGGGGTCGCGGCGAAGAAGTACGCCGGGAGGTCCGGGTCCTCGACGAGTGCGCGGTATGCGGCGTGGGCGGCGTCGGAGACGGTGTCCATGGCCGCGTCCCAGCGGGCGAGGGCCTCGTCGGACTGGCGGGGCGCGGTGTGCAGGGCGGAGGCCTGCAGGGTGGCCGCGACGGTCAGTTCGAGGTTTTCGCGGGCCAGCGACGGGACGAGGTACTTGTCGGAGATGACCTCGCCCTGTTCGGTGACCTTGATCTCGCCTTCGAGGGTGCCCCAGGGCTGGGCGAGGATCGCGTCGTGGGAGGGGCCGCCGCCGCGGCCGACGGTGCCGCCGCGGCCGTGGAAGAGGCGCAGCCGGACGCCGTAGCGGTGGGCGACGTCGCGCAGCCGCCGCTGGGCGCGGTGGATCTCCCACTGGCTGGTGGTGATGCCGCCGAACTTGCTGGAGTCGGAGTAGCCCAGCATGACCTCCTGGACGTCGCCGCGCAGGGAGACGAGGCGCCGGTAGGAGGGGTCGGCGAGCATCTCGTCGAGGATGACGTCGGCGGCGCGCAGCTCGTCGGTGGTCTCCAGGAGCGGGACGATGCCGATCTTGGCCCAGCCGCCGTGGAGGTCGATGAGGCCGGCTTCGCGGGCGAGGACGGCGGCGGCGAAGACGTCGTCGGCGCCCTGGCACATCGAGATGATGTAGGACTCGATGACCTCGGGGCCGAACTTCTCGAAGGCGTCCTTGATGGCGAGGAAGACGCCGAGGGTCTTCTGGCCGGCGGCGTCGAGGGGCGCGGGGGTGGGGGCCAGCGGGCGGCGCGAGCGCAGTTCCTTGGCGAGGAGCTTGCCGCGGTAGTCGCGGGGCATGTCGGCGTAGCGCCAGGATTCCTCGCCGAGGCGGTCGAAGAGCTGCCCGAGCGCGTGGTGGTGGGCGTCCGCGTGCTCGCGCACGTCCATGGTGGCGAGCTGGAGGCCGAAGGCGGCCAGGGTGCGGATGGTGCGGTCCATGCGGCCGTCGGCGAAGAGGGCGCCGCGGTGCTCGCGCAGGGAGGTCTGGATGAGGGTGAGGTCGGTGAGCAGCTCGGCGGTGCCGAGGTAGTCGCGGCCTTCCTCGTGCGGGGTGCCCTTGGCGAGGCGCTCGCGGGTGTTGAGGAGCTTCTGGCGGATGCAGGTGGCCTTGAGGCGGTACGGCTCCTCGGCGTTCAGCCGCTTGTAGCGCGGGCTGATCTCGGGGAGGCGTTCGAGGTCGGCCTGGAGGGAGGCGAGGAGTTCCTCGGTGGCCCCGGTGTAGCGGATGGAGTTGGAGAGCAGGCCGCGCAGGAAGTCGATGAGTTCGAGTGCGTCGGTGATGCCGTGCTCGTGCTGGAGGATCAGCACGTCCCGGGTGACGTCGGGGGTGACGTTGGGGTTGCCGTCGCGGTCGCCGCCGATCCAGGTGCCGAAGGTGAGGGGGCGGGTGCCGGCGGGGATCTCGACGCCGACGCGCTGGAGCTCGGCGGCGAGGTCTTCGAGGACGTCGCCGACGGCGCCGGCGTGCAGCTCGTCGAGGTAGTAGATGGCGTTGCGGGCCTCGTCGGCGGGCTCGGGGCGGACCACGCGCAGCTCGTCGGTCTGCCAGACGAGGTCGATGTTCTCGGCGAGCCGCAGGTCGTGGCGGCGGCGGTCGCCGGCGCCGGTGACGGGCTCTTCCAGGAGGGCGGCGATGCGGCGCAGCTTGTTGAGGACGCTGCGGCGGGCCGCTTCGGTGGGGTGTGCGGTGAAGACGGGCCGGACGTTGAGGTTCTTGACCGTCTCGCGCAGGTGTTCGGGGTCGGCGTCCTTCAGCATGTCGGCGGTGCGGGCGAGGAGCCCGCCCTCGGCGGCACGGTGGGCGCGCAGTTCCTTGCCGCGGTGCACCTGCTCGGTGACGTTGGCGAGGTGGAAGTAGGTGGAGAAGGCGCGTACGAGCTTGGCGGCGGTCTCCAGGTCGGTGTCGCCGAGCAGCTCGGCGGCGGCCTCGCCGTCCGTGCGGGTGAGGGCGCGCACCTTTTCGACGAGGTCGAGGAGTTCCTGGCCCTCCTGGCGTACGAGGGTCTCCCCGAGGAGGTCGCCGAGGCGGCGGATGTCCGCGCGCAGTTCCGCGTTGGCGGTGGCGGCCGGGGTGACGGGGGCCTGGCCCTGGGGGGCCTGGTCAGCACTGCTCACAGGTGCGGCTCCTTGCAGTGTTCGAGCGCTACTGGGCGGTGGGCGGCCGGCCGCGCGCTCCGATGCCCTGCGGACTCCGTCCGGGGGATCGTCGCTCCTGATGCGCAGCTCGGGCTGCCCGTGCGGACCGCGCTGTCCGACGGGACCAGGATAGGTGTCCGGCGCGTGTGCCTGGGCAGACGTCTCACCAGGCGGCGCGTGAACGGTCGGCGTGTGCGTCGCGCCCCGGTCGCGCTCCTCTTGCCCCGGGACCCGGCTTTGCCATACTTACGATGCCGTAGGTTACGGGTCCGTAGGGTTCGCCGTAGCCAGGGAGCCTGCCGACTTCTCTCACCCCCCAGGGGACCCCATGACCACCAGTCCCGATCTGATCGAGGGTGCCGCGGCGCCCTCCGACACCTCTGCGCCGTCCGCGACGCTCGGCGGCGAGAACAAGCGGTCCATCGAGCAGATCGCTCTGCTGCTGTTCATCACCGTCCCCTTCGTGGCCCTGCTGGCGGCCGTCCCGCTGGCGTGGGGGTGGGGGGTGAGCTGGCTGGACCTGGGCCTGATGGTCTTCATGTACTTCCTGGCCTGCCACGGGATCACCATCGGTTTCCACCGTTACTTCACGCACGGTTCCTTCAAGGCGAAGCGGCCGCTGCGGATCGTCTTGGCCGTGATGGGTTCGATGGCGGTGGAGGGGCCGCTGGTGCGCTGGGTGGCGGATCACCGCAAGCACCACAAGTATTCGGACCACGAGGGCGACCCGCATTCGCCGTGGCGGTTCGGGGAGACGCTGCCGGCCCTGATGAAGGGGCTGTGGTGGGCGCACATCGGCTGGCTCTTCGACGAGGAGCAGACCGATCAGCAGAAGTACGCGCCCGACCTGATCAAGGATCCGGCGATCCGGCGGATCTCGCGCGACTTCATCTTCTGGACGATGCTGTCGCTGGCGATCCCGCCGCTGGTGGGCGGTCTGGTGACGATGTCCTGGTGGGGTGCGTTCACGGCGTTCTTCTGGGGTTCGCTGGTGCGCGTGGCGCTGCTGCACCACGTGACGTGGTCGATCAACTCGATCTGCCACGCGGTGGGCAAGCGGCCGTTCAAGTCCCGGGACCGCAGCGGCAACGTGTGGTGGCTGGCGGTGCTCTCCTGCGGGGAGTCCTGGCACAACCTGCACCACGCCGATCCGACCTCGGCGCGGCACGGTGTGCTGCGCGGCCAGGTCGACTCGAGCGCGCGGCTGATCCGCTGGTTCGAGCAGCTGGGCTGGGCCACGGACGTGCGCTGGCCGTCGGCGGCCCGCATCGACGCCCGGCGCAGGGAAAGCGACGCGAAAGCGGCATGATGGGGGACGTGGCGATCGACGGCGGTAATTCCAGCAGCGACAAGCCCAGGCGCGGCCGCCGGGTTCGGATGACGGGCGCGGAGCGGCGCCAGCAACTGCTGGACATCGGCCGGACCCTGTTCGCCGAAAAGGGCTTCGAAGGCACGTCGGTGGAGGAGATCGCGGCGAAGGCCGGGGTGTCCAAGCCGGTGGTGTACGAGCACTTCGGGGGCAAGGAGGGGCTGTACGCGGTGGTCGTGGACCGGGAGATGCGCCAGCTGCTGGACGGGGTGACGGGGGCGTTGACGGCCGGGCATCCGCGGGAGCTGCTGGAGCAGGCGGCGTTCGCGCTGCTGGACTACATCGAGTCGTACACGGACGGTTTCCGGATCCTGGTCCGGGACTCCCCCGTGGCGCAGTCGACCGGTACCTTCGCCTCGCTGATCAGCGACATCGCCACGCAGGTCGAGGACATCCTGGGTCTGGAGTTCAAGGCGCGGGGCTTTGACCCCAAGCTGGCGCCGCTGTACGCGCAGGCGCTGGTCGGGATGGTGGCGCTGACCGGGCAGTGGTGGCTGGACGTCCGCAAGCCGAAGAAGGCCGAGGTGGCCGCGCACCTGGTGAACCTGGCCTGGCACGGGCTGGACGGGCTGGAGTCGAAGCCCCAGCTGGTGGGCCGCCGCAAGAGCTGAGCGCCGGCTTCGAGTGCTGAGCACCGCAGCGCACCACACGACGGCGCCCCGTCACCGGATCCTCGGTGGCGGGGCGCCGTCGTGTGGTGCGGTCCGGTCAGCCGCACTCTTCCAGGGCCTGCTGTTCCAGGCTGTGCTCTTCCAGGAATTCGAGCCGGTTGCCGACGGGGTCCTCGGAGTAGAAGCGGCGGTGGCCGGGCAGGTCGTCGTCCCAGACGACCTTGGCCCCCCGCTCCTCCAGTCTGCTCGCGTAGGCCTCGATCCCGGTCACCCGCAGCCCCGGATGGGCTTTGCGGGCGGGCCGGAAGTCCTCCTCGATGCCGAGGTGCAGCTGTACGGGCCCGGCGGCGAACCAGCAGCCCCCGCGCGCGGCGAGGACGGGCGGTTTGGGGATCTCGGTCATGCCCAGTACGTCGGTGTAGTAGGCGCGGAGCCGGTCCTCCGAGTCCGGCGGCGCGGCGAGTTGTACGTGGTCGACGGCGGTGAGCACGGTCAGGCCTCCTTGCGGGCGACGGCGAAGATCCGGCGGAACGGGAAGACGGTGCCGCGGGGCCCGGCCGGGTAGGCCACGCGCAGCCGGTCGCGGTATTCGGCGAGGAAGGCGTCCGCGGCTTCGCGGTCGTCGCCGAGGGCGGTGAGGACGGGCCGCAGGGCGGTGCCCTTGACCCAGTCGAGTACGGGGTCGGGGCCCTGGAGCAGCTGGTGGTAGGTGGTGTCCCAGACGTCGGCGGAGCAGCCGAGCGCGGTGAACCGGGCAAGGTATTCGGCGGGTTCGAGGATGTGGATGTAGCGGGCGCCGTGGCCGGCGAGCCGGGCCCGCCAGCGCGGGGTGTCGCACAGTTCGGCGAGCAGGGCGTGGCTGGGGGCGGTGAAGTTGCCGGGGATCTGGAAGGCGAAGGTGCCGCCGGGGCGCAGGCTGTTGATCCAGGCGCCGAAGGAGCCGGCGTGGCCGGGGACCCACTGCAGGGCGGCGTTGGACACGATCAGGTCGTAGGGCTCCTCGGGGAGCCAGCCGGCGAGGTCCCCGTGGCGGAAGTCGAGGCTGCCGCCGCCGCTGGTGGGCCCGGCGTGCTCCTGGTTGGCGCGGTGGAGCATCTCCGGGGAGAGGTCGAAGCCGGTGATGCGGGCGCCGGCCCAGCGGTCGGCGAGGAGCGCGGTCACATTGCCGGGGCCGCAGCCGAGGTCGGCGATGCGGGCGGGCTTGCCGGGGAGCTCGGGTATGCGGGTGAGGAGGTCCAGGAAGGGCCGTGTGCGATGGCCTGCGTGCCGGAGGTACTGCTGGGGATCCCAGGTGGGAGCGGAGGGCGCGGTGGACGTGGGGGTCCCGGAGTGCGCGGTATCGGAATACATGTTCGAGCCTCCCTGCTGGCGGGGCGGTCGGAAGCGGAATCTGTTCCGGCCCCCTCCATGCCCCATGCTCGCGCGATTTATATCTCGATGTCAAGATACTTGTGATCAAGATACTTGGTATGAAGAGACTTCACGTCGACAGACCCCTTACACTGATCCGCATGGAGGACGAGGTCGACCGACTGGTGGCGGCATGGCGGCGCGAGCGCCCTGACCTCGACGTGGAACCGCTCGAGGTACTGAGCCGCGTCAGCAGGCTCGCGCGC
The DNA here is from genome assembly GCF_045160965.1 of Streptomyces sp. NBC_00207. Lineage (NCBI taxonomy): Bacteria > Bacillati > Actinomycetota > Actinomycetes > Kitasatosporales > Streptomycetaceae > Streptomyces > Streptomyces sp. NBC_00207. Next base: position 4,103,795 of record NZ_CP130715.1, read on the forward strand.
CACCTCGACCGCGCCCGCAGGCTGGCCTTCTCCGAGCACGGCCTGGAGCCGTGGGAGTTCGACGTCCTGACGTCCCTGCGCCGGGCCGGCGCGCCCTACCAGCTCTCCCCCGGCCAGCTGTTGACCCAGACCCTGGTCACCTCCGGCACCATGACCAACCGCATCGACCGGCTCGCCAAGAAGGGCCTCGTCGAGCGGCTCCCGGACCCCAGCGACCGCCGGGGGGTCCTGGTGCGGCTCACCCCCGAGGGCCGGGACCGTGCGGACCAGGCCCTCGCCGGGCTGCTGGCGCAGGAGCGGGCGATCCTGGCCCAGCTCTCACAGAACCAGCGCGGCGATCTCGCCGGGCTGCTACGCCAGTTGACCGCTCCGTTCGACAACATCCCCGGCTAGGTCCGCCGGTCGTACGCCGGCCCGCCGGGCCAGCGCCACCGCCGCCAGGGTGGAGTGCACACCGAGCTTGCCCAGCACGTTCTGCATGTGGGTGCGGACGGTGTGCGGGGACAGGAACAGGCGTGCGGCCACGTCCTTGCGGCCCAGGCCCGCCACCATGCAGCGCAGCACCTCGTGTTCGCGCGGGGTGAGCGACTCCACGAGCCGTTCGCTGTCCGTGCGGTGCTTGCGCGCCGCGGTCAACTCCCGGAGCACTCCGGTCAGCAGCGCGGGCGGCAGGTGGGTCTCCTCCCGCAGGACCCCGCGGATGACGGCCAGCAGCCGCGAGAGCGAGCAGTCCTTCGCCACCCAGCCCGAGGCCCCGGCCTGCAGCGCGTGCGCGGCCCGGCGGGGGTCGTCGCGCTCGGCGAGCACGACCGTACGGACCCCGGGGTGGGTCACCCGCACCCCGGCGACCAGCGCGATCCCGTCCGAGCCGGGCGGCGGCCCGGAGCCCGGCTCCCGCTGGGCGGGCACGGCCCCGGCGACCACGCCGAGATCGGCGTCGACCAGCAGGACGTCGAAGCGGCGGCCCTCGGCCACCGCGCGTTCGAGACAGCGCAGCGCGGCGGGGCCGCTGCCGGCCGCGGACACGTCCACGTCCGGCTCGGCCGCGAGCGCGGCTGCGAGCGATTCGGCGAAGATGCGGTGATCGTCGACGACGAGAACCCGGATACGAACCACAAAACCCCCAAGGGTAGGGGAACGGACGACGGCGGGTACGGCGCCCGGACCGGGTGATCCGCAGCTGCCCCGGCCGCCGCCGCGACACCTCTGCACTACCCCGGACCGGACGCCGTACCCGACTTGTCTCGACCCCTGAATCAACACCGGCCCCCACCGGTGTCACGCATCAGCGTAGGGCCGGGGGCTGCTCACGGTTGGCCGAATAGCAGAAGTTTTCCCAGCGATTTTCCGGCGCAGCCGTTCTGAACTGCCTTTACGGTGGCTTGAAATCACCCGCACCAGAGGTCCGGATGGCGGCCTCCGCACCGGCGCGTGCCATGGGCAGTTGCACGGGGGGTAATTCACCCGGCGTGTGCACGCCGGGCGCCCGCGCACAGCGCCCGGCCGCAGCGCACGGCCCGAACGCACGCGCCCCCCGCACCGGGCAGGGTGCGGGGGGCGCGCAGGGCAGCGGTGTTCCGGGGGGCTACCCGTGGGTCAGGAGGTGTGGGTGCGCGCGAAGTTCCACGCGTCCGTGATGATGCCGGTCAGGTCCGAGCGGCTCGGGGTCCAGCCGAGGCGCTCGTGGGCCGTGCGCGCGGAGGCGACCAGCATCGCGGGGTCGCCGGCCCGGCGCGGGGCGACGACTTCGGGGATCTCCCGGCCGGTGACCTTGCGGACGGTCTCGACGACCTCGCGGACCGAGAACCCGCTGCCGTTGCCCAGGTTGCAGATCAGGTGCTCGCCCCCGGCGGCGACCCGCAGGGCGGCCAGGTGGGCCTCCGCCAGGTCGGCGACGTGGATGTAGTCGCGCACGCAGGTGCCGTCCGGGGTCGGGTAGTCCTCGCCGAACACCGAGATCGACTCGCGCTCGCCCAGCGCGACCTGCAGGACCAGCGGGATCAGGTGCGTCTCGGGGGTGTGCCGCTCGCCGAACTCCCCGTAGGCCCCGGCCACGTTGAAGTAGCGCAGGGACACCGCGGCCAGGCCGTGCGCCACGCACTCCCCCGCGATCATGTGGTCGACGGCCAGCTTCGAAGCGCCGTACGGGTTGGTCGGCGCGGTCACCGAGGCCTCGGTGAGCAGCCCCTCCGTCGGCTCCCCGTAGGTGGCGGCGGTGGAGGAGAACACCAGCTTGCGCACGCCCGCCTCGCGCATGGCGCCGAGCAGGGCGAGCGTGCCGCCGACGTTGTTCTCCCAGTATTTGCCCGGGTTCACGACGGACTCGCCGACCTGCGAGGAGGCCGCGAAGTGCAGCACCGCGTCGTAGGAGGAGTCCAGGTGGCGGGCGGCGTCCTGGATGCGGCCCTCGATGAAGGCGGCGCCCGCCGGGACGCCGACGCGGAAGCCGGTGCTGAGGTCGTCGAGGACGGTGACCTCGTGGCCGGCCTCCAGGAGGTGGGCCGCGACCACGCTGCCGACGTATCCGGCGCCACCGGTTACCAGGTACTTGCTCACTCGCCTACTGCCTCTCGCGGGGGAGCACGCGCGGGAGCGTGCGCGTGCTAGGACACTGGCTTACCCGATTCGGCGCCCGCGGGGAAATCGGCGGCGGGCAACCGGCGGGCCCGCACCCGGAGCGCAGCCGGCCACACCCGGCCACACCCGGACCGCCCACGGCCGCTCGCCCTGCCGGCGGGCCCGTGCGGCCCATCGGTCCCGCGCCGGTCCGTCAGTCCCGCACGGCGGCGGCCGGCCGCACCGGCAGCGCCCGGTCCAGCAGGCCGGTACGGGCGGCCAGCGCGGCCGCCTCCAGCCGCGATCCCACGCCCAGTTTCATCAGCACTCGCTGCACGTGCGTACGGGCGGTGCTCGGCGCGATCTCCATGCCCGCGGCGATCAGCCGGGTGTCCTCGCCCTCGGCGACCCGCACCAGCACCTCCACCTCGCGCGGGGTGAGCAGGCGCAGCAGCCGGCTGCCCTCGTCGTCGGGCTGGGCTGCGGGGTTCAGGAGCTCGGCGAAGGCACCCTGCAGCAGCTGCGGGGCGATCGCCACCTCGCCCGCCCGCGCCTTGGCCAGCGCCCGCTCCACGCCCTCGATGCGCTCGTCCTGGCGTACGTACCCGGAGGCGCCGGCGGCGAAGGCGGCCGCGATCCCGCGCGGGCTGGGCACCGGTCCGAGGACGACGACGGCGATCTGCGGACGCTCCCGCTTGATGCGGACGACGGGCTCGAAGACCCCGGCCTCGGCGGGGGTGGCCGTCCCGAACAGGCAGACCTCCGGGGCCCGTCCGATGACCAGCTCGGCGGCGCCCGCGGCCGGGGCGGCTGCCGCCAGGACCCGGTGGCCGCGCAGTTTCAGGGCAGAGGCCAGTGCCTCGGCCAGCAGCCGGTGCTCGTCGACCACCACGACCCGTACGCCCATTGCGGTACCCACCCCCCACCCTTCTGACCCGGCAAGCTACACGCTTGTTCGACGGTGCGCGGGGGATACCGCGCAGAAGCCCCCGGAAGGCGGACCTTCCGGGGGCTTGCGGCGGTGTGCGGGCGGATCAGCTCGCGGTGAAGGCGGTGAAGATGAACTCCGGGTCGGACGTGGCCGAGTACGGCTTCTTGACCGCGGTACGGGCGAGGAACAGCTTGCCGTTGTGGTAGCGGTACTCGTGGTAGCCGGGCGAGTAGGCCGTCTCGATGCGCTGGGTCGTCTTGTCCGACGGGTTCTCCATCAGGACGGTTTCCTTCATCGTCTTGCCGTCGATGCTGACGACCTGGCCGCCCTTGTCGTAAGGGGGCTCCTTGTAGGCGATGATGTTCGACCCGTCCATGCGCAGCGGGTACAGCTTGTACCGCTCGCCCGCGTCGGCGCGGTCGGTGGTCTGCTTGCCGGTCTCCAGGTCGAAGGAGAGCAGCTCGTTGGTCTTGCCGTAGGCGTCCTTGCCCTGGTGCTCGTAAGAGGGCAGGTAGAGCTTGCCGTTGCCGACGATCATGCCGGCGCACCGCTCGACCTCGGTGTGGCACTCACCGCCGAAGGTGCCGGAGGAGAGCGAGATCTTCGTCTTCAGCTGGCCCGCGGCGTCGAGGACGAAGAGGTCGCTGACGCCGCTGGCGTTCTTGGCGGTCTTGCCGACGTCGGCGGAGACGATCAGCGGCTTGGTGGAGACGATGCCGGCGTTCTCGATGCCCGCGGAGAGCTTGTACGAGTACTGCGGTGCGCCGGTGGTCGGGTCGAGGGCCTGCGCGTACAGGGTCGGGCTGGAGCTCTGGCCGCACCTGCGGATGACGGCGAGGGCCTCGCCGCCGCCGTAGCCGACGTCGCGGCAGCCTTCGCCGTCGACCTTGGGCAGCCACAGGGACTTGCCGTCGGCGAGGTTCCAGGCGGCGCCGCCCGAGGGGCCGCCGGCGGCGACCGTCTGCCCGCTGAGGGTGACCTCGTAGTAGGACACGGGCTTGTCGCCGCTGGTGGCGCCCTTGGCCTGGCCGGTCCACAGGAGCTTGCCGGCGTTCAGGTCGATGACGCCGACCTCGGTGCACGACGGGTACTTGACCTCCGGCGTGGGCTTCGCGGGCCGGAAGATCACCGCCGTCTTGTTGTCGGAGACGTGCCGGGAGGCTCCGCAGAGCTCACCGGGGAGGGGGACCTCCCACTTCATGGCGCCGTCGACGGTGTTGTAGCCGACGATCTTGTAGACGTCGGACTTGATGTAGGTGGACTCGGTCAGCCAGGAACCGGGGACCTGGACCATCTCGTCCGGGGTCGGGCTCGGCTGGTTGACCAGCACCTTCGACTTGGTGTTGGAGGGCACCTTCTCGCTGCCGCCCGCACCGGCCTGGGACTTGTCGTCCCCCGGCTTGGCGGGGCCGCTGTCCGCGGTGTCCTTCTTCCCCTCACCGTCGCCGGAGACGTACCAGAGGCCGCCGCCGACGATGAGGACGATGGCCAGCAGGGCCGCGCCGACGATCATCAGCTGGGTGCGCTTGTCGTTGCCGCCGCCGGCCGGGGGCCGGGCCGCGGGGGCCGCGGCACCCGGAGCGCCGAAGGGCGGCGGGGTGCCGGGGGCGCCGAAGGGCGGCGGGGTGCCGGGGGCGCCGAAGGGCGGCGGGGTGCCGGGCTGCTGCGGGTAGCCGTAGCCGGGCCCGGTCTGCGGGTAGCCGTACGCGGGCTGCGCGTCCGGCTGCTGCGCGGGTGCGGGCGGTCCGGCCGGCGGGGCGGGGGGTCCGGCCGGCGGCACGGGCGCGCCGAACCCGCCCGGGGCGGGCTGCCCCCCGGCCGGGGCCGGGGGCGGATCCTGCGGCGCGCCGAAGCCGCCGGACGGCGGCTGGCTGGGGGGCGGCGGGGTACTCATCGGTTGCTCTTGCCTCTCGCTGGGCTGCTCTTTGGACGCGTTGTCACTTGCCGAAGACCATCAGGAGCTTCTCGTCCGTGCCCTTGGCCTGCAGACGGGAGGTGGAGATGAAGAACCGTCCGTCCACGTAGTCGAGCTTCGGGGTGCGGAAGGAGCTCTCGATCGGCGCGGCCGGGCCCGACGGGTGGCGCAGGAGTGCGGTGGGGGTGCCGCCGCCGGCCGGGATGGAGACGACCTCGCCGCCCTGGTCCTCCTCGGCCTTGCGGTAGGCGATCAGCTGCCCGTTGGCGGCCTTGATCGGGGTCAGGGTGCGCTTGTCGCCGGCCGGGGTGCGCCACTTGGCCTTGCCGGAGGCCAGGTCGAAGGCGACGATCTCGTTGGCCTTGCCGGCCTCCGCCGCGGTGGGCAGGTACAGGGTGCCGGCGTCGACGACGGCCGAGGGGCAGGTCGTCAGGGCCCGGAAGAGCCCGGTGTCGCCGCAGCCGACGGCGAAGCTGCCCTCTCCGGCGAGGGTGGCGGTCTGCTTCCCGTCGGGTCCCAGGACCACGATGGAGCGCTGCTTGGCCTCCTCGTTGCCGATGTCGAGGACGAGCGGGTCCACCGAGTAGATGCTGGTGACCTTGAACTTCTTGGGGAGCCGGAAGGCCCAGGCCTTCTGGCCGGTGACGGGGTCGACCCCGTGGACCTCGGCGCTGGCGTCCGCGTCGCTGCAGGTGGCGAGGGCGATCATCTTGCCGTTGCCGGCTTCGTAGCCGTCGGGCTTGCAGCCGGTGCCCATGGCGCTCCCGAAGAGCTTGTCGCCGTTGCTGATCTTGAAGGCGCTGGCGGTGCCGCCGCGGCTGACGGCGACGGTGTCGCCGATCATGGCCAGGGTGGGGCTGGTGAAGAGGTCGAAGAGCCCTTCCTTGGGCACCTCCTTCGACCAGACCTCCTTGCCGGTCTTGAGGTCGACCACGCGCAGCTGCGTGCAGGTGGCGTTCTCCCCCTCGCCGTCGCGGTACATGACGGCCGTCTTGCCCTCGGGGGTGGTGCCCCGGGCGACGGAGCAGACCGGGGCGGGGAAGGGAAGCGTCCACTTCTCCTTGCCGTCGGTGACCGCGTAGCCGCTGAGGGACTTCCAGACGCTCTTGACGACGGTGTCGCCGACGACCCACTGGCCCGCGGACTCGACGCCCATGCCGGGACCGTCGACCTTGGCGGTCTTGAGCCAGAGGACCTTGTCCTCGCCCTGCTTGCGGCCGGAGTTGAGGTCGGCCTGCTCGCCGGTGCCGTTGCCGTTGCCGTCGCCCTGGTCCACGGAAGGGGAGCCGGAGGGCTTGGCGTCGGTGGACTCCTGCGCCACGGGCGGCTTGGGGTCCTCGTCGGACCCGGCGAAGCCGACGTAGCCGATGACCGCGACGGCGAGGACGGCTGCGGCGGCCGAGGCGGCGATCAGCACGGTCCGCTTCTTCTTCGGCGGCATCCCGGGACCGCCGGCGACGGCGGGCGCGACGGGCACGGTGGGCATCCCGGGCGGCGGCGGGTAGGCGTGGCCCGGCGGCTGCTGCTGGACGGTGGGCGGCTGTTGCGCGTACGGGGCCTGCTGCGCGTACGGGTTCTCGCCCTGCGGGTATCCGTACCCCTGCTGCGGCGGGCCGGGCAGGTGACCGTAACCGGAGGGAGCCGGTGGCTGGTTCGGCGGCTGGGGCGGCTCGGTCATCAGCGCACGCTTTCGGCTTCGGCGGGTCGGGGAGGATGACCTTTCTATCACTGACGGCACTCGAACACCGGGCCGGTCCACCCCCTGTTCCCAAGGGAGGACCGGCCCGTGATGCCGTCGTTATCCCGCCAGTTGGCCCGGCCGGGTGAGGATGCCTAGGCCTCCTCGGCCAGCTCGAGCCAGCGCATCTCCAAATCGTCGCGGTCCGAGAGCAGTTCGCGGAGCTCCGCGTCGAGCTTGGCCACCTTGTCGTAGTCGGTGGAGTTCTCGGCGATCTGGGCGTGCAGATTGCCCTCGCGGTCGGCGAGCTTGTTGAGCTGCCGCTCGATCTTCTGGAGCTCCTTCTTCGCGGCGCGGGAGTCCACCGAGGCGGCGGTCTTCGCCGCCGCGGCGGCGGTGGCCGGGACGGGCGCCGGGGAGGCCGCCTCGATCATCCGCCGGCGGCGCTCCAGGTACTCGTCGAGGCCGCGCGGCAGCATCCGCAGGCTCGCGTCGCCGAGCAGCGCCATCACCGTGTCGGTGGTGCGCTCGATGAAGAACCGGTCGTGGGAGATCACGATCATCGAGCCGGGCCAGCCGTCGAGGAGGTCCTCCAGCTGGGTCAGGGTCTCGATGTCGAGGTCGTTGGTGGGCTCGTCGAGGAAGAGGACGTTGGGCTCGTCCATCAGCAGGCGCAGGATCTGCAGCCGGCGCCGCTCACCGCCGGAGAGGTCGCCGACCGGCGTCCACTGCTTCTCCTTGGTGAAGCCGAACTGCTCGCACAGCTGGCCCGCCGTCATCTCGCGGCCCTTGCCGAGGTCGACGCGGTCGCGGACGCGCTGGACGGCCTCCAGGACCCGCAGGGACGGGTCGAGTTCGCCGACCTCCTGCGAGAGGTAGGCCAGCTTGACGGTCTTGCCGACGGTGATCTTGCCGGCGGCGGGCTGGACGTCGCCCTGGGTGCGGGCGGCCTCGGCCAGGGCGCGCAGCAGGGAGGTCTTGCCGGCGCCGTTGACGCCGACGAGGCCGACGCGGTCGCCGGGGCCCAGGTGCCAGGTGAGGTGCTTGAGCAGTTCCTTCGGACCGGCGTGCACGCTGACGTCCTCGAGGTCGAAGACCGTCTTGCCGAGGCGGGCGTTGGCGAACTTCATCAGCTCGCTGGTGTCGCGCGGCGGCGGCACGTCGGCGATCAGCTCGTTGGCGGCCTCGATGCGGTAGCGGGGCTTGGAGGTCCGGGCGGGGGCGCCGCGGCGCAGCCAGGCCAGCTCCTTGCGCATCAGGTTCTGCCGCTTGGACTCCTCGGTGGCGGCGATGCGGTCGCGCTCGGCGCGGGCGAAGACGTAGTCGCTGTAGCCGCCCTCGTACTCGTGCACGTCACCGCGCTGCACGTCCCACATGCGGGTGCAGACCTGGTCGAGGAACCAGCGGTCGTGGGTGACGCAGACGAGTGCGGAGCGGCGCTCCTGGAGGTGCTTGGCCAGCCAGGAGATGCCCTCGACGTCGAGGTGGTTGGTGGGCTCGTCGAGGATCAGCAGGTCCTGGTCGGCGATGAGCAGCTTGGCGAGGGCGATGCGGCGGCGCTCGCCGCCGGAGAGCGGGCCGATGACCGTGTCGAGGCCCTGGCCGAAGCCGGGCAGGTCGAGGCCGCCGAAGAGTCCGGTGAGGACGTCGCGGATCTTGGAGTTGCCGGCCCACTCGTGGTCGGCCATGTCCCGGATGATCTCGTGGCGGATGGTCGCCTTGGGATCGAGGGAGTCGTGCTGGGTGAGGACGCCCATGCGCAGGCCGCCGGACTGGGTGACCCGTCCGGTGTCCGGCTCCTCCAGCTTGGCGAGCATCCGGATGAGGGTGGTCTTGCCGTCGCCGTTGCGGCCGACGACGCCGATCCGGTCCCCCTCGGACACGCCGAGGGAAATGCTGTCCAGCAGGGTACGTGTGCCGTACACCTTGCTGACTGCCTCGACATTGACCAGATTGACGGCCATCAGACGCGCTCCAGGTGGGGTACCCCCGGACGGACTCTGGGGGAGGGTGTGGATCAGCCCCCCAGCCTAACGCTCCGGGCCGGGGCTGACCGTTCCACGAGCAGGGCGCCTGCGAGGGCCATCCCGATGGCGACCGGTGCGGTGACGGGGAAGGCGATCAGGGTGGCGCTGTGGCCGTCGAGCAGACCGCCGAGTCCGGTCATGGACAGGCCCAGGATGCCGAGGAGGCAGAGGGTGATGCCGAGGGCGGCGACGGGGCCGGCGGCGGTGCCGGCCGGGCCGGTGCGCGGCGCGGCCGGGGCCTCGAAGCGGCGGAACAGCGTGACGAACACGGCCGTCAGGGCGGCCGCCGCCAGGATCCGTACGGGGACCTGCGCCCACCAGGCGGCGCCGGCCGGGGCCGGAAGGTCCAGGCCGAGGGCGAGCTGGGCCCCGTACACGCCGAGCATGGCGGTGAGGTGCCACAGGAAGGCGGTCATGGCGACGCCGTTGGCGGCGACCACCCCGCGCCACACGCGGGGGCGGGCCAGCCGGCCGGTGGCGGGCCGGGCGAGCAGCTGCACGGCGCCGACGAGCCACATGCCGTGCGCGAGCAGGGCGAGGGTGGGCGGGGCCATGTTGGACACCTTCTCGCCGGGCATCCCGACCATGGACAGCGGGTACGGGCCGTACGCCACCAGCAGGACGGCCCCGGCGAGACCCGCGGCGGCGAGGACGGCGGGCCGGCGGATCCGGCCGTCGGCCCGGAGGAAGCCGAGCTGGTGGACGGCGAGCCAGACGAGGGCGAAGTTCAGGAACTCGACGTAGGGGACGCCGAACGCGAAGCGCAGTACGTCGACCAGTGCGGCCGCCCCGGCCAGGGCGGCGAAGGCGGCCCAGCCGTGGCGCTCGTGGAGCTTCAGCAGGGGCGGGGTGAAGGCGACCATCGCGAGGTAGATCCCGATGAACCACAGCGGCTGGGTGACGAGGCGCAGCGCGGCCCCCGTCAGCCGGCCGTCGCCGCGGCCGGCGAGCTGCACGGCGAGCGCGGCGGCGGCCCACACCAGGACGAAGACGAGGGTGGGGCGCAACAGCCGCTGGAGCCGGGCCCGGAGGAAGGCGGCGTAGACGGACGTTCCGCTGCGGCGGGCGAGGGAGCGGTAGGACAGGGCGTGCGAGAACCCGCCGACGAAGAAGAACACGGGCATGACCTGCAGGCCCCAGGTGAGCACCTGGAGGGCGGGCACGAGGGCGAGCAGGTTCCCTATGCCGTCGCTGCTGACGGCGGCCATCAGCCAGTGCCCGCCGATGACGGTGCCGAGCGAGACGACCCGCAGCAGGTCGACGTACCGGTCCCGACCGGGTGGGGTGGCGAGGGCGAGGTCGCGTGCGCTGGCTGTCATGCAGCCACGGTCGCCTCCGGCGCGGCGACTCCGACAGGGTGCGGGTACTCAACTCCGCCCTAGGTACCGGGGCTCCGCCCCAGACCCCCTACGGCGCTCCGCGCGGGGTCTGGGGCGGAGCCCCGGTCTTGAAGCCTCGCCGGCGTTTGAGGCGCGGGGTGCGGGGGCTGGCCCCCGGCAGCGGGCCCGCGGGTCAGGACGGCAGGACCGTGGCGCCCGGGGCGGGGCTGGTCGCCACGCGGGTGGCACGGCAGGTGCCCGAGGCGTCCAGCGCGGCAGCGACCTTGGCGGCCGACTCCTCGTCCGCGACCAGGAACGCCGTCGTGGGGCCCGAGCCCGAGACCAGCGCGGCCAGCGCCCCGGCTCCGGTGCCCGCCGACAGCGTGTCCGCCAGGGAGGGCCGCAGCGACAGGGCCGCCGCCTGCAGATCGTTGGTCAGCGCGGCGGCCAGCGTCTGCGCGTCCCCCGACGCCAGCGCCGCCAGCAGCGCCGGCGAGGCTTCCGGCTCCGGGACCTCCACCTCGGCGGTGAGCCGGTCGAACTCGCGGAACACCGCCGGGGTGGACAGCCCCCCGTCGGCCACCGCGAACACCCAGTGGAACGCCCCCGCGGCCACCGGGGTCAGCAGCTCGCCGCGGCCCGTGCCGAGCGCGGCGCCGCCGACGAGGCTGAAGGGGACGTCGCTGCCGAGTTCCGCGCAGATGTCGAGGAGTTCGGCGCGCGGGGTGTCCAGGCCCCACAGGGTGTCGCAGGCCAGCAGGGCCCCCGCGCCGTCCGCGCTGCCGCCCGCCATGCCGCCCGCCACCGGGATGTTCTTCGCGATGTGGAGGTGGACGGCGGGCTCGATGCCGTGGCGGGCCGCGAGGATCTCGGCGGCCCGCGCCGCGAGGTTGGTGCGGTCCAGCGGCACCTGGTCGGCGTCCGGGCCCTCGCAGGTCACCGTGAGCGTGTCGGCCGGGGTCGCCGTGACCTCGTCGAACAGCGACACGGCGAGGAAGACGTTGGCCAGGTCGTGGAAGCCGTCGGGCCGGGCCGCGCCCACCGCCAGCTGCACGTTGACCTTCGCGGGGACCCGTACGGTCACACCCGTGGTGCGCGCGCTCACAGTGCGGGCCTCTCCGCCGCGGGCTTGTTCTCGGCGATCGCGGCGAACTCCTCCACCGTCAGGGACTCGCCGCGTGCCTGCGGCGAGATTCCGGCGGCGACCAGCGCCGACTCGGCGCCCGCCGCCGAGCCGGCCCAGCCGGCCAGCGCGGCGCGCAGCGTCTTGCGGCGCTGTGCGAACGCCGCGTCCACGACCGCGAAGACCTCAGCCTTGGAGGCGGTGGTCTTGATCGGTTCGGTGCGCCGCACCAGCGAGACGAGACCGGAGTCGACGTTCGGGGCGGGCCAGAAGACCTTGCGGCCGATGGACCCGGCGCGCTTGACGTGCGCGTACCAGTTGGCCTTGACCGAGGGGACCCCGTAGACCTTGTTGCCGGGCTCGGCGGCCAGCCGGTCGGCGACCTCCGCCTGCACCATCACCAGGGTCCGCTCGATGGTCGGGAAGCGGTCGAGCATGGTCAGCAGGACGGGCACCGCCACGTTGTACGGCAGGTTCGCGACGAGCGCGGTCGGCGCCGGACCGGGCAGTTCCGTCACCAGCATCGCGTCGGAGTGGACCAGCGCGAAGCGGTCCTTCTTCGCGGGCATGCGGGCCTCGATGGTGGCGGGCAGCGCGGCCGCCAGGATGTCGTCGATCTCGACGGCGACGACCCGGTCGGCGGCCTCCAGCAGCGCGAGCGTCAGCGAGCCCAGGCCCGGGCCGACCTCGACGACCACGTCGTCCGGGCGGACCTCGGCGGTCCGCACGATCCGGCGGACCGTGTTGGCGTCGATGACGAAGTTCTGCCCCTTCTGCTTCGTCGGGCGTACGCCGAGTGCGGCGGCCAGCTCCCGGATGTCGGCCGGGCCGAGGAGGGCGTCGGACGTGCCGGGGGTACTGGAGGAGGGGTTCTCGGGCTGCTGCTCTGCGGTGCTCACCGGTAAAGCGTCTCAGATCGGCCGGGTGATCCCGAGCCGGACCGGGTGTCCGGCTCGTGGATGCGTTCCGGCGTGCCCGCTACGACGTGAGCCTGCGGCCGCAGTGGGGCCACGGGCTCGCTCCCCGCTGCACGTAGAGCTTCTTCGCCCGGTAGGTCTGTTCGGAGCCCGACGCGTCCTGGGGGCGGCCGCTGCCGCCGAGGCCCTGCCAGGTGCGGACGTCGAACTGGTAGAGGCCGCCGTACGTTCCCGAGGCGTCGGTGGCCGCGGGGCGCCCGCCGGACTCGCACTGGGCGAGGGCCGCCCAGTTGAGGCCGTCGGCGCCGGAGACGGAGCTGGGCAGTGGTTTGGTGCCGACCTTGACGAGCTGGGTGACGGGCTCGCGGACGACCTCGTCGGCGATGGCGCGGGGCGTCTGGCGGACCCCGTTGACGGTGCGGAGGGTGTAGGTGACCCGGCGCGCCCCGGGCCGGCCGGCGCGTTCGACGACCTCGGTGCCGGCGAACAGGTCGGGGTCCTTGACTTTCTCGGTCTCGAACGGGATGCGCTCCTCGCGGACCTCGCGGGTGCCGGTGATGCGGAGCACGGTGACGGTCTGGCCGTCGCGCGGGAAGGCGGTGGGGGGTACGGAGGTGGTGTCCTGGCCGTGCAGGGTGATGCCGGCCTGGTCGAGGGCCTCCTGGACGGTGGCGGCGTTGGTGCGGATGGTGCGTTCGCGGCCGTCGGCCATGAAGGTGACGCTGCGTTCGGTGCGCACGCTCAGGGCGAGGCCGGAGCGCGGGACGGGCGCGCTGCGGGGGGCGGAGAGGTAGGCGCCCTCGGCGCGGATGCCGAACTGGCGCAGCGCGCCCTCGACGGTGCGGGCGGTGGTCCACACCTGGCGCTGCTGCCCGTCGAGGGTCAGGCGCAGGGGGCGGCCGTAGCGGACGACGATCTCCTCGCCGTCTTCGAGGGGTTCGCCGGGGGCGGGGGCGACGAGGTCGTGGGGGCCGACGCCGAGGCCTTCGGCGGCGAGGAGTTCCTCGACGTCGCCGGCGAAGGTGTGCAGGTTCCTCGGGACCCCGTCCACGGTGAGCCGTACGGACTTGTCTGCGGCGACGAACGCGGTCGTGCCGCCCGCGAGGAAGGCGACGACGAGGGCCTGGGGCACGATCCGCCGCCAGTTCCCGCCGGGGGGTTCGGCGGGGGCGCCGCGGCCCCGGGCGGCGCGGCGGCGGCCGGTGCCGGGCGCGACGGCCGGGGCGTCGGCGGGCGCCCCGCGGCCGCGGGCGCGGCGGCCGGTCCCGGGAGCCGCCGGGGCGGCGGGAGCGGCGGGGGCGGGTGCCACGGCGGCGACGGCCGGGCTCGCGGCCCGGCGGCGGCCCGAGCCGGGCGCGGCCAGTGTGTCGGCCTCGGAGAGCCGGGCCAGTTCGGCCAGTTCGGCCAGCTCCGCCACGGCGGCCAGCTCGGCGAGTTCGGCCTGCGTCCTGCCGCCCTGGCGGCCGGGAGCGGTGGCGGTGTCCGCGCCCCGGCGGCGACGGCCGGCCCGCCGGCTCCCGGTGCGCGGGGCGGGGACTCCGGGATCCGGGTCCCGGAGCGTGGCCCCGGGATCCGCCGGACCGGACGTCCAGGCCGGGGGCTCGGCCCCGTACGCCTCCGGGACGGGACCGGCACGGCGGTGACTGCCCTGCGTATCGCTCACGACGCTTGCTCCACTGGTGATCCGGCACCCCCGGGTTCGGGCACGGCACCCTAGCGGAGGAGTCGTCACGCTCCAAAGCCGGACGGCCACTCAGCGTGTCGGAACGGGAGGGTGCGGCGCCGGTGGATCACCCGTGGCGGGGCGGATTCAGTAGGCGAAGGCGCGCGCCGTATTGGCGGCCAGCGCGGTGGCCATGGCGTCCTCGTCGATGCCGCGGACGGCGGCCATCGCCCGTACCGTCAGCGGAATGAGGTACGGCGCGTTGGGCCGTCCGCGGTACGGCGCCGGGGTCAGGTAGGGCGCGTCGGTCTCGACGAGCACCAGCTCCAGCGGGGCCACGGCCAGCGCCTCGCGCAGCGGCGCCGCATTCTTGAAGGTGACGGTGCCGGCGAAGGACATGTAGTACCCGGCGGCGGCGCACTCGCGGGCCATGTCGGCGTCCCCGGAGTAGCAGTGGAAGACGGTGCGTTCCGGGGCGCCCTCCTCGCGCAGGACGCGCAGCACGTCCGCGTGGGCGTCCCGGTCGTGGATGACGAGGGCCTTGCCCTGCCGCTTGGCGATCTCGATGTGCGCGCGGAAGGAGCGCTCTTGCGCGGCCATGCCCTCCGGGCCGGTGCGGAAGTAGTCCAGCCCGGTCTCGCCGACCGCCTTCACGTGGTCGAGGGCGGCCAGTGCCTCGATCTCGGCGAGCGCCTCGTCCAGCGCGCCCTCGCCGCCGCCGGCCCTGGCCCCCTGCCTCGACCAGCCGTCCGGATCCCCGAGGACGATCCGGGGGGCTTCGTTCGGGTGAAGGGCGACGGCCGCGTGGACGTTCTCGTACGCGGCGGCGGTCTCGGCGGCCCACCGGGAGCCCTTCACGTCGCAGCCCACCTGGACGACGGTGGTCACGCCGACCGAGGCGGCCTTCGCGAGGCCTTCCTCGACGGTGCCCGCCTGCATGTCGAGGTGGGTGTGCGAGTCCGCCACCGCCACCCGGAGGGGTTCGGGCAGCGGAGGCAGTGCGTCCTTGGAGGCGGAGGAAGGGCTCATACGGCCGATCTTATGACCGGCGGAAGACGCCCATCAGGCGGGAGAGCCAGCCCCGGCGCTCCCGGGCCCGGTCGACGGCGACGGGCCCGGGGGAGTCGTGCGTCCCCTTGCGGGGCTTCGGGGTCCGGGGCACGTCCACTCCGGCCGGCACCGGTCCGGCGATCCCGGGGGCGATGCGGTGGTGGTAGAGGTGGTCGATCATGCCGAGCACCGAGGAGACCTGGCCCGCGCGCATGATCCGTACGACGTGTCCGCCGCAGTTCATGCAGGTCGGGTTGGACAGCGGGGAGGGCACCCGCTCGCCGTTGACCGTGTACATGATGAACGGCTCGCCCCGGCCGTCGACGTGGTGCTCGATCGCGTACGCCTGCTCCCAGCCGTACCCGCACCTCATGCACGCGAAGGAGTAGGCCTCGTGCACGGTCTGCACGCCGGGGCTGGAAGCGGCGGCAGGGACTGCGGCGGGTACCGCCACGGGGACGGGTACCGGGGTGTCAGCGATCTCACTCATGCCAGCTCCTCTTGTTCCACTGGTGCCATTGCCAGTGGACGCCTCTTCAGGCGGGAGCGCATCAGGCCCTGTCCAGTGTTGGACGGTCTTTGGGCGAGTCCATGCCGAAAGCGCCCGGTGCGCGGTCTGAGCTTTGCTTTTCAGGTTAGCTCTTTACCGACTTACGGCACCTTTTGTGCCGCATTCTTTGCCGCGACCACGGCGTCGAACACCTCGCGCTTGGGTACCCCGGCCTCGGCCGCGACCGCAGCGATGGCCTCCTTGCGCCGCTCCCCCGCCTCCTCGCGCACCTGCACGCGGCGCACCAGCTCGCCGGCGTCCACATCGCCGGGTCCGGCGGCGGGGGCGCCCTCCACGACGACGGTGATCTCCCCGCGCACCCCTTCGGCGGCCCAGGCCGCGAGTTCGCCGAGCCCGCCGCGCTTGACCTCCTCGTACGTCTTCGTCAGCTCGCGGCAGACCGCGGCCCGCCGCTCGGCGCCGAAGACCTCGGCCATCGCGGCGAGGGTGTCGTCGAGCCGGTGCGGGGCCTCGAAGTAGACGAGCGTGCGCCGCTCGCCCTCGACCTCGCGCAGCCGGCCGAGGCGCTCGCCCGCCTTGCGCGGCAGGAACCCCTCGAAGCAGAACCGGTCCACCGGCAGCCCGGACATCGCCAGCGCGGTGAGCACCGCGGACGGCCCGGGGACGGCGGTGACCTTGATGTCCTTCTCCACGGCGGCGGCGACCAGCCGGTAGCCGGGGTCGGAGACCGAGGGCATGCCGGCGTCGGTCACCAGCAGCACGCGCGCGCCGCCGATCAGGGCCTCGACCAGCTCGGGGGTGCGCGCGGACTCGTTGCCCTCGAAGTAGGAGAGGACACGTCCGGTGGTGTGCACGCCGAGCCCCTGGGTCAGCCGGCGCAGCCGCCGGGTGTCCTCGGCGGCGATCACGTCGGCCCGCTCCAGCTCGGCCGCGAGGCGCGGCGGGGCGTCGGCGAGGTCGCCGATGGGCGTGCCGGCGAGGACGAGCGTGCCCATCAGGCCTTCGGTCGCGGCGTCGACGGGGGTGCTCTGGGTACCGCGGGGCTGGTCAGTTGTCACCCGCCCATCCTCTCAGTCCCGCGCCCCGCCGCCCCCCGTCAGGCCCCCGCCACTGGGGCGCACACAGATCTCTTCCCTACGATGTGCCGGTGACCAGTACCGCGACGCCGTCGCCCAGCCCCGCGAGGGCCCCTGCCGCCTCGCCGGCCGGGCGCGAAGTAGAGCCGCCCACCTGGCTGCGCCGGCTGCGCGGCTTCGGCTACGCGCCGGCCGCCGCCGCGTCGCCGCGTGCGGACGTCCGCACCCGGCTGGTGCCCCCGTACGCCAGGCCGTCCCGGCAGCTGTGGCTGACCTTCGGTCTGCCGCCCGAGACGTGGGGGATCTGGCAGCGCATCTTCTCGTGGGCGGGGCCGCTGCTGGTGGCGCTGGTCGCCGGGGTGCTGCGGTTCGTGCACCTGGGCAGCCCGAAGGCGGTGATATTCGACGAGACGTACTACGCCAAGGACGCCTGGGCCACGGTCCGGCAGGGCTACGAGGCGAGCTGGCCCAAGGACATCGACAAGTCGATCCTCGCCAACCCGGACGGGGTCGCGCTGCCCGTGGACCCGGGCTACGTGGTGCACCCGCCGGTCGGGAAGTGGGTCATCGGGCTCGGCGAGTGGATGTTCGGCTTCACCCCCTTCGGCTGGCGGTTCATGACCGCCGTCCTCGGCACCCTGTCGGTGCTGATGCTGTGCCGGATCGGACGCCGCCTCTTCCGCTCGACCTTCCTGGGATGTCTGGCGGGCACACTGCTCGCGGTGGACGGCCTGCACCTGGTGATGAGCCGCACCGCGCTGCTGGACCTGGTGCTGATGTTCTTCGTGCTCGCCGCGTTCGGGGCGCTGCTCATCGACCGCGACCGGGCCCGGGCCAGACTCGCCGACGCACTGCCGGTGGACGAGGAGGGCCGGACCCGGCCCGACACGAAGATCGCCGAGTCGCTGCGGCTGGGCTGGCGGCCGTACCGGATCCTGGCCGGGGTCTGCCTGGGGCTGGCCGCGGGCACGAAGTGGAACGGCTTCGTCGTCCTGGCCTTCTTCGGGGTCCTCACCGTGCTGTGGGACGCGGCCGCGCGCCGCACCGCGGGCGCTGGGGCCCCGTACGCGGCCATGCTGCGCCGCGACGCGCTGCCGGCCTTCGTGTCCACGGTGCCGGTCGCGATCGTGACGTACGTGGCCTCGTGGTCGGGCTGGATCTTCAGCCCGGACAACGGCAAGGGCGGCTACCTGCGCGACTGGGCGGCCAAGAACGACCAGAACAGCGCGCTGTCGTTCCTGCCGGAGTGGGTGCGCAGCCTGTGGCACTACGAGACCGAGGTCTACGAGTTCCACGTCGGCCTGACCTCGGGGCACACCTACGAGTCGAACCCGTGGAGCTGGCTGGTCCTCGGCCGGCCCGTCTCCTATTTCTACGAGTCCCCCGAGCCGGGCACCGACGGCTGCCCGGCGACCGCGGCGGGCAAGTGCGCCCGCGAGGTGCTGGCGCTGGGCACCCCCCTGCTCTGGTGGGCGGGCTGCTTCGCGCTGCTGTACGTGCTGTGGCGGTGGTTCTTCCGCCGCGACTGGCGGGCGGGCGCGATCGCGTGCGCGGTGGCCGCGGGTCTGCTGCCCTGGTTCAACTACCAGGAGCGGACGATCTTCTACTTCTACGCGGTGGTCTTCGTCCCGTACCTGTGCCTGGCGGTGGCGATGATGATCGGCGCCCTGCTGGGCCCGGCGGGCTCGTCCGAACGACGGCGCGCGCTGGGCGCGATCGGGGCGGGGGTACTGGTCCTGCTGATCGTGTGGAACTTCATCTACTTCTGGCCGATCTACACGGGCCAGACCCTGCCCATGGACTCCTGGCGCGGCCGCATGTGGCTGGACACCTGGGTCTAGCAGCGAAAACGACGGGCCCGGCACCTTCTGGTGCCGGGCCCGTCGTGGTTGTTGCCGGTGGCCGCCGGCCGTCCTGGGCCGCCCCTCGAGGGCCCACAGACGGGCCCGCTCCGGCGCAGTACCTGGCACGGGTCGCGCACGGCTGGCCTTCAGATGCGTAGCCCTACAGAGATAGGTCAGAGACGGGTCATGCCGGCAGCTTCAAGGCCCTGCCGGACGGTTGCCGGCCAAACAGGGCCTCTGTGGTTGCGGTACGTCGTGGCTGAATCGCTGACTAGCCCTACGGCCCTTCGTGGATCTTCTGGGGATGCTGTCAACCGGTCCCCACACAGTGAACGGCGGTGCGCGGTGACTGCACCTTCTTCCCCGCCCGGCGTGTTTCCGTGTAGACCCGCCAGTCTCTGGTGTATTTGCACCTATAGGACAGATCGATTCTGACGTTGTAGCTGCCCACCTCTGACTTCTCTGTGAGCGTCTTGTCCCACCACCAAGGAATGTCCCTGCGCAGCAACACATGAACAACGGCGCTCTCTGGGCAGTGGGCACCGCCATGACTCTCGATCACGGTGGGCACCCCTGATTCAGTTGGCTGACTCGCAGCCAGAATGCAAGACGGAACTGCAGGCAATGCCCTGCTTCCTCGTATACGTCTCGCTGTGAAGACGCCCAGAGGTACTACCAATGCGGCCGCGATAACAGCTGTACGGAGTCGGGTTCGCCTCTCCATGATTGGCCATCCTTGCGATGAGGAGTGCTAATTCTGGCCTGCATGCGCTCACGACCCACCTACTTCAAGGTGACGCTCAACTCGCTTGGATCGCAAGTCGGATACGGCAAGCTACGAGGCGGATCGGCGCCTGCCGCCAGACGCAACCAGCCCGGCACACGACACCAGAACTTCGGGCGGTGTAACCAGCTGAGAGCAACTTGCAGTGCAGCCCATCGTGGTGCAGGGGCGCCGACCAGCCTGCTGGTGGACCCCTCGTCGCACAGGCGTTGATATGCGGCGAGCTCGCGGGGGCCGGCACATTGTTCCGGCGGCTTGCCGTCGCTGCAAGGGACGTGCCGCGCAGCGGCTCCCCTCTTCATGCTAGGGACTCTCCGGCCCACGCCCGCGGCTCGGAGATGGCCCCGTAGGGCCTCGGCGACCCTGGTGGCGGCGGAAAACCTCTGGTCGGGGCCGCCTGGGCTAAGCGTTCATCCGTCTAGTCCTTCAGTAGGAACCCCCTTCGCCCCTTCTAGTAGGGCTCCCTTCAGGTTCGCGCCGGTTAGATCAGCGCCGGTTAGGTCTGCCTGGCGCAGGTCCGATCCGCTTAGGTCGGCACCGCGCAGGTCCGATCCGGTTAGGTCGGCACCGCGTAGGTCCGTTCCATATAGGTCAGTGCTTCTCAGGTCAGCCAGGAGCAGGTTCGCGTCCCTCAGGTCCGCGCGACTCACGTTGGCGCTGTTCAGGTCAGCCAGGTCAAGCTTCGCGCCCCCCAGGTCCGCACGGGTCAGGTTGGCGCCGACCAGGATCGCGTTGGAGAGGTTGGCCCCACGCAGACTCGCGTCCTCTAGCACCGCTTTCGTCAGGTCTACCCCCTCCATCTGGGCATCCTTCAAGCTCACATCCGACAACTCGGCATAGGCCAAATTCGCCCCCGTACACAGCGCATTGTGCAAGTCCACACCCAAGAAATAAGCGTGCCGCAGGTCCGCCTCCGCCAGGTTCGCAAAGCTGAACGGAAGGTAGCTAGCAACCGGCGATTCGTCTCCGCTCGTGTTGACATAGGGGGACTGCAGAGACAAGCCGCGCAGGTCCGCGCCTTGCCAATTGATCTCTGCCTGGCCGTCCCGGCCCGACGGGCGCGCAGCGAGCACCTCCGTCACGGCCACGACGTCGGCGTCGGGCGGAGGAGGAAGTTCGTCCGGCTTCATCTTCGGGAAGCCGTCCGCCGGGACGGGGGTATGAGTCCGTGCGTACGCTGACAGCACTGAAATGATCCGGGGCTGATCGCGCGGCGAATCCTGCATGATGCGCTCAAGCGCGTAGATGCCCCCGAACCTCACATCCAGCGACTTCGATCCTAGGTGTGAAACCGCTTCGTTGAACCGGCTAGTGATTTGGCCCTGTTCCGCGATCCGAAGCTCCGTCCCGGTTTGCCCAACCGACACCCAGGTGAACACCAGCGCGACCAACGCGACCAAACCAGGCAGGGAAGCCATCAGAGACAGCCACCGCGTCCCGTCGGCGCCGCCCCTTCTGCGCTGGCCTGCGCGGATACGGCGCCGCCGCCTAGCTGCCTGTCGGTGCGCGATCCACTGCCTCAGCCGTGGCCGCCTAACGCTCACCCTTCCATCGCACTCGAAGAAGCCGGATCCCGCGCGCTGGAAGGATCGGACCGCTGGCCAGCTTGGGGCACTGGTTGCCACCCTGGGTCTAGCAGCCGGAAAGCCGGAAAGAGGGCCCCGACGCCGGACGGCGTCGGGGCCCTCTTCGTCGTTAGCGGGACGCCTCGCAGGCTTGCTCCGCGACGTCCTTGGAGGCGCCGGCCGCAGTGAGGCTGCTGGTGCAGCTGGTCTGGTTGCCGATCTGCCCCTGGTAGCAGGCCTCCGCGACGCCGCTCGTGACCTTGGCATCGTGCTTCGCGACGTACTGCTCGCAGGCCTTCATGTCCGCGTGGGCGGCTGGGGCGGTGAAGACGGCTCCGCCGACGGCGAGGGCCAGGCCGGCGAGGATGCTGGGGATACGGGCCGACGGACGCATGCGCATGCACCTGCTCTCTCGGTCGGTCACGCGGCCGGCGGGTGCGCCGGACCGCGGGCGGGGGCGGCGGCGCAGAGCGGCAGTCGCAGGGGCGACCGGCTCGATGCAGCGGTCACCCTCGCCCTTTCGACGCTAGAGCACGGCCCCGGTGCACGCACGTCCGGCCGAGCGGGTCACGGGCGGGTCAGGGGGTGGTCAGGAGGGCTGCGATCCGGTCCGCGTGCCAGTGGCCGGCCGCGCCGGGGCACCGGGCGAGGTAGTCGGCGATGGACCGTGCGTCCCAGGCCCCGGACTCCAGCAGGCCTGCCGCCAGGTGCGTCACGTAGGCGGCGGCCGGGCTGACCCACTCCACCTCGTGCATGCCCCAGGGCGCGGTGAAGGTCAGCACGGGGATGCCGTCCAGGGCGCCGGAGCAGACCAGCGTCTCGTACCGGCCGGGCCCCAGCTCATCGCGTCCCGTGCGCAGGACCCGGGTGAGGTCGATGTCGGCCCCGGGCTCCCGGTACATCTCCTGGGCGGCGATGTCGGAGAACTGCTGGACGGTCACCAGGTGGGCCCGGGCGCGCACGCGGCCCGGCGCCGCCGGGTCGTAGAAGGCGCGGCCGCCCGTCCACACGACGGACTCCGTGGCGAAGTACAGGCGGCCGGGCAGTTCGACGGGCACCGACCGGGCCGGCGCGCGCGGGTCGCGGCACCCGGGATAGCCGCGGGCGGTGCCCGCCGGGGTGCCTCCGGCCAGGTAGGCCGGGGTGCCTCCGGCGAGGTAGCAGGCGAGTCGGCCCCGGTGCATGTTCGAGCCGTAGGAGGTGTACCAGATGCGCTCGGGCAGCGGTCCCCCGCTGCCGAGCGCTTCCACTGCCAGGAGCCTCTTCGTGGTCATCAATTGCTTCAACGGTCTTCGCAGTCGCGATGTTCCGGTCCGGTAACAACGCCCGGAACGATTCGCTCCGCCGCGTAAGGTCCACACCAAGGGTTCTTTGAACATGTTCAGGGAACCATTGGCTCCTGGGGAGGGGACGCAGTGAACGGGGCAGCGAAGGGTGCCATCGTCGGCGGGGTGTTCCTCGCGATGCTCGGCGGCACCGGATACGGGGTGTACGCCCTGGTCGGGGACAGCGGCGGCGCGAAGGACGGCGACACCACCGTCCAGGCGGAGAAGGGCAGCGGGCCGGTCGGCGCGAAGGAGACCGCCGCGACCGCAAAGGCCTTCCTGGCCGCCTGGGCCGCCGGGGACGAGCGGGTGGCCGCCGACCTGACGAACAACGTCGCGGCCGCGCAGGCCGCCGTCGGCGACTTCAGGACCAAGGCGTACGTGTCCAAGGCCGTGATCACCCCCGGCCCGGCGAACGGCACCACCGTCCCCTTCAAGGTCGAGGCCGAGATCACGTACGAGGGCACCACCAAGCCGCTGGCCTACGACTCCCAGCTGACCGTCGTGCGCGGGGTGACCAGCGGGAAGCCGCTGGTCGACTGGCAGCCCTCGGTGATCCACCCCCAGCTCCAGAAGGACGAGAAGCTGCGCGCGGGCGCCGCGTCGAACCCGCCGGTCAAGGCCGTCGACCGCAACGGCGACGAGCTGACCCCGGAGAAGTACCCCTCGCTGCGGCCGATCCTCGACGAACTGCGCCAGAACTACGGCAGCAAGTCGGGCGGCAGGGCCGGCGCCGAGGTGTGGATCGAGCCCGCCCTCAAGGAAGCCCCCAAGCGGACCCTGCTGACCCTGGTCGAGGGCGAGCCGAGCACCCTCAAGACGTACCTGGACGCCACGGTGCAGGCGGCGGCCGAGCAGGCCGTCGCCAAGTACCCGGAGGCCTCGGTGGTCGCCGTCCAGCCGAGCAACGGACACATCCTGGCCGTCGCCAACCACCGCACCGACGGCTTCAACGCGGCCATGAGGGGTGCCAGGGCCCCCGGCTCCACGATGAAGATCGCGACGGCGGCCATGCTCATCGACCGGGGTCTGGTGGCGGCCGACAAGCCGGCGCAGTGCACGAAGGAGGTGCAGTGGGGCGGACGCACCTTCCACAACCTGGGCAACTTCGAGCTGCCGGGCGCCAACTTCGCGACGAGCTTCGCCAAGTCCTGCAACACCGCCTTCATCAAGCCGGTCGGCGTGATCCACGACGACGCGGCGCTCTCCAAGGAGGCCAAGGAGGTCTTCGGCATCGACCTGGACTGGAAGACGGGCATCCAGTCCGTCGACGGCAAGGTTCCGACGGCCACGGGCGCGGAGGAGGCCGCCGGGTACATCGGGCAGGGCAGGATCACCATGAACCCGCTGAACATCGCGTCCATCACCGCGACCGCGCGCACCGGCACGTTCCGCCAGCCGCTCCTGGTCTCGCCGGAACTCGACGGCCGGAAGATCGCGACGGCGCAGCGGAAGATGAAGCCCTCGGTGCAGCAGCAGCTGGTCTCGATGATGCGGCTGACGGCGACGTCGGGCACCGCCGAGAAGGCGATGCGGTCGGTGGGCGGCGACAAGGGCGCGAAGACGGGCTCGGCGGAGGTCGACGGCGCCGGCAGCCCGGACAGCTGGTTCACGGGTTACAGCGGCGACGTGGCCGCGGCCGCGATGGTCGAGGCCGGCGGCCACGGCGGGGACGCGGCGGGGCCGATCGTCGCCGAGGTCCTGAAGGCCGGCTGACCGGCGTCGGCCCGCGGGCCGAAAGCCGGATGACGCCTCCTCGCGGAAGGCGCTAGCGTCCCGGCATGACGACCACAGCGCACCCCCGTTTCGCCGAGGCACTGACCGCCCTCGGCATCGACGCCGAGGTACGGGCCTTCCCCGAGGCCACCCGGACCGCCGCCGAGGCCGCGGCCGCGATCGGCTGCGAGCTCGGCCAGATCGTCAAGTCGCTGATCTTCGCGGCGGACGGCGTACCCGTCCTGGTGCTGATGGACGGGGCCTCCCGCGTGGACGTCGCGGCGGTCGGCCGCGAGCTGGGCGCGGCCCGGGTGACGCGGGCGGACGCGGCCGTGGTCCGGGAGACCACCGGCTACGCCATCGGCGGGGTGCCGCCCTTCGGGCACCGTACGCGCACGCGGGTGCTCGCCGACCGGGCGCTGCTGGTCCACGACACGGTCTGGGCGGCGGCCGGGACCCCGCACACGGTGTTCCCGATGGCCCCCGGCGAGCTCGTCAGGTACGCCGGGGCCACCGTGGCCGACGTACGCGAGCAGCCGTCGCAGCCGTCAGAGGGCTGACCGCAGGGCGCGGACCAGGGCCTGGGCGCGCGGGTCGGCGGTGACCGACTTGGCCAGGGCGTTGGTGACGTAGCCGAAGCCGATGCCCGCGTCGGGGTCCGCGAAGGCCAGGGATCCGCCGCGGCCGGGGTGGCCGAAGGAGGCCGGGGAGAGCAGCGGCGAGGCCGGGCCGTGCAGCATGTAGCCGGGGCCGAAGCGGGTGTTCACGACGAGCACCCGGTCCGGGCCCGAGGAGAGTTCACGGCCGGCGAGTGCGGTGGTGGCCGGGGTGAAGATCCGCGCGCCGTCCTCGACCACGCCGATCGTGGCCCCGTAGAAGCGGGCCAGGCCGCGGGCCGTGCCGATGCCGTTCGAGGCGGGGAGTTCGGCGGCCCGGTAGGAGGGGGCGTTCTCGTCGGGCAGCGGGTCGATGGCGGTGAAGGCGCGGCGGGTGAGGGAGTCCGGGTCGGCGTAGGCCTCGGAGACGTTGCGCCGCGGGCGGGTCCTGAGCATGCCCGCGCTCGACGGCGGGTCGACCGGGGCCACCCGGCCCACCCGGTGCGCCGCGGTCTCCGGCAGGCCTATCCAGAAGTCGACGCCCAGCGGCTCGGTCATCTCCTCCGCCAGTACGGTGCCCAGCGTGCGGCCGGTCACCCGCAGGACCAGCTCGGACAGCAGCCAGCTGTAGGTCTGGGCGTGGTAGCCGTGCTCGGTGCCCGGCTCCCAGAAGGGCTGCTGCGTGGCGACGGCGTGCGCTCCGGAGACCCCGTCCGCGGCCTCGGCGGCGGTCAGGCCGCGGTCCAGCACCGGGACCCCGGCGCGGTGCGCGAGCAGGTCGCGGACCAGGATCCGCTCCTTGCCGCCCGTCTTGAACTCCGGCCAGTACGAGCCCACCGGGGCGTCCAGGTCGAGCAGCCCGCGCTGGTGCAGCAGCAGGGGGACGGCGGCGGCCACGCCCTTGGTCGCGGAGCGGACGATCTGCGCGGTGTCCCCGGTCCAGGGGTCCGTGCCGTCGGCGTCCCTGGTGCCGCCCCACAGGTCGACGACCTTGCGGCCGTCGCGGTAGACGGCCACGGCCGCCCCGCGGTCCCCGAGCACCTCGAAATTGCGCACGAACGCGTCCCGGACCGGCTCGAAGCCTTCCGCCACCACACCCTGGATGTCCACGAGCAGTCCAACAACGCGCGACCGGGGCTTATGCCACCGATACCGAACGGGGGTCGAAGCCGAACGGGAGCTCCAGCCGGTGGGCCCGCATCAGCTTCTCGTCGCACAGCAGGTCCTGCGTGCGGCCGTCCGCCGCGATGACCCCCTCGCTGAGGATCACCGAGCGCGGGCACAGCTCCAGTGCGTACGGCAGGTCGTGCGTCACCATCAGCACGGTCACGTCGAGCGAGCGCAGGATGTCCGCGAGCTCGCGGCGCGAGGCCGGGTCCAGATTGGACGAGGGCTCGTCCAGGACCAGGATCTCGGGCCGCATGGCCAGGACGGTCGCCACCGCGACACGGCGGCGCTGCCCGAAGGACAGGTGGTGGGGCGGCCGGTCGGCGAAGTCCGCCATGCCGACCTGGTCCAGGGCGGCCCGCACCCGCTCGTCCAGCTCCGCGCCCCGCATTCCGGCCGCGGCCGGTCCGAAGGCCACGTCCTCCCGCACGGTCGGCATGAACAGCTGGTCGTCGGGGTCCTGGAAGACGATCCCGACCCGGCGCCGGATCTCGGCGAGGTTCCGCTTCTCCACGGGCAGGCCGGCCACGGTCACCGCGCCGACCCCGCCGCCCAGGATGCCGTTGAGGTGCAGCACCAGCGTGGTCTTGCCGGCGCCGTTGGGACCGAGCAGGGCGACCCGCTCGCCGTGCCCGACGGTCAGGTCCACGCCGAAGAGGGCCTGGTGTCCGTCGGGGTAGGCGTAGGCGAGGCCGGAGACTTCCAGCGAAGGGGTGAGGTTCACAGCGTCCATCCCATCAGACAGACGGCGAGGGCCGTCACCGGGAGTATGGCCGCGTACGCCCACTGGGTGCGCGTGGCCACGACCTCGTCGATCACCGGCATCGAGCCGGCGTAGCCGCGGCTGACCATCGCGAGGTAGACCCGCTCGCCGCGCTCGTAGGAGCGGATGAACAGCGCGCCCGCGGTCTTGGCCAGCACCCCCCAGTGCCGGATCCCGCGGGCTTCGAACCCGCGCGAGCGGCGGGCGATGGACATCCTGCGCAGCTCGTCGCTGATCACGTCGCCGTAGCGGATCATGAAGGAGGCGATCTGGACGAGCAGCGGCGGCAGCTTCAGTCTCTGCAGTCCCAGCAGCAGGGCCCGCAGCTCGGTCGTGGAGGCCAGCAGGACGGACGCGGCCACGCCGAGCGTGCCCTTGGCGAGGACGTTCCAGGCGCCCCACAGGCCGGAGACGCTGAGGGACATGCCGAGCACCTCCACCTGCTCGCCCTCGGCGACGAAGGGCATGAGCACGGCGAAGGCGACGAACGGGACCTCGATCAGCAGCCTCCGCAGCAGGAAGCCGGCCGGGATCCGGGCCACGGCCGCGGCCGCGGTGATGAGCACGGCGTACAGGCCGAAGGCCCACACCGCCTCGCGCGGCGTGGACACGACGACCACGACGAAGCCGAAGGTCGCGGCGAGCTTGCAGTGCGGGGGCAGGTCGTGGACCGGAGTGTGCCCGTGCCGGTAGAGCTTGTGGGCATGGCCGGCTCCCACGTCAGCCCGCCGAGACGGAGGTGGCGGTCAGCTCGTCCGTACGGCGCCGGCGCACGGCCCAGAAGATCCCGGTGCCGGCGGCGACGGTCACGCCGACGCCGATGACCCCGGCGAGGCCGCCGGACAGCCGGGCGTCGTCGACGTTCTTGACGCCGTAGTCGGCGAGCGGGGAGTCGGCGGCCGCGTGGTCCTCGACCTTCTCGTCGATGCCCTTGTCGGCGGCGACCTTCTCCAGGCCGTCGGGGCTGGCGGAGGCGTAGTAGGAGACGAACCCGGCGAGGACGAGCGCGGTGACCAGGCCGGTCGCCCACACCTTCCGGGTGGAGCGGGCGGCCACCGGGGTGGCGGCGGCCGCGGGGGCGTCGACGAGCTCGCCGCCGACGCGCAGCTTGAGCGGCGCGGTCAGCCCGCGGGCCCCGTGCACCAGGTCGGGCCGTACGGCGATCACGGCGCCCACGGTCGCGGCGGTGATGGCGGCCTCGCCGATGCCGATGAGCACGTGCACGCCGACCATGGCGGTGAACACCTTGCCGATGGCCACGTCGGTGGTGCCGCCGATCGCGTAGATGGCGGTGAAGGCCGCGGCCGCGGCGGGCACCGAGAGCAGGGCTCCCGCGAAGGCGGCCACGGTCACGGAGCGGCGGGTGGGCGGCAGGATCCCGAGCAGCCCGCGGAAGATCGCGTAGGCGACGACGACGGTGACGACGCCCATGACGGTGACGTTCACGCCGAGGGCGGTCAGGCCGCCGTCGGCGAAGAGGATGCCCTGCATGAGCAGGACGACGGACACGCACAGCACACCGGTATAGGGGCCGACGAGTATCGCGGCGAGGGCCCCGCCCAGCAGGTGGCCGCTGGTGCCGGCGGCGACGGGGAAGTTGAGCATCTGCACGGCGAAGATGAAGGCGGCGACGAGGCCGGCGAGCGGCGCGGTGCGCTCGTCGAGTTCGCGCCGGGCACCGCGGAGGCTGACGGCGACCGCGACGCCGGCCGCCACTCCGGCGGCCACCGAGACGGGTGCGTTGATGAAACCGTCGGGCACATGCATGGAGTGGCTCCGCTTCCGTACGCCTTAACGCAGTCTTTAACCGTTCAAGAATAGTGCCCAGTTGCAAATGGTTGGCAAGAGCGGGTCCGTCACAAAAACTTGCGTGCGGTTTCGTCGGAATGTGCGAGGCTTGAGGACAAACGGACGCAAATGTTCCGATTTTGAGGAGCCTGGTCGATGTCAGCCACCGCCGAGAATCCACCAGCCACCGCGACCGCCACCGCGACCGCCACCGTCACCACGACCGCCGCCGCGTCCACGACCACGAAACCGGTCGAGGAGCGGGTCCGCGCCCGGGTGATCACGGACGATCCCCTCTACCGGACCATCCCCGTCGCCCTGCGCTTCGCGCCCGCCGAGCCGCTGGCCGTGCGGATCGTCTTCCCGGCCGACCTCTCGCCCGAGGGCACCGACAACGAGTGGGTCTTCCCCCGCGCCCTGCTGGAGGCCGGCCTCCAGGCGCCGACCGGGACCGGGGACGTACGCATCTGGCCCTGCGGCCGCGTCCAGGCGGTGGTCGAGTTCCACTCCCCCGAGGGCGTCGCCGTGATCCAGTTCGACATCGCCGCGCTGCGCCGCTTCCTGCGCCGCACGTACGCTCCGGCCGGCGCCGCCACCCGTAGGGCGTAGGGCGCGGGCAGGAAACGGGCCCGGCCCCGCACCGCCTGGTGAGCAGGCGGTGCGGGGCCGGGCCGTCCTGTCGGCCGGACGGTGCGAGGTCAGGCGTTGACCAGCTCGCGGTCCTTGTCCGGGCCCTCGGGCGACTGTGCGGACCGGGAGAGGTGCTTGCGCAGGCTCTCGCCCTCCACGTCCACGTTGGGCAGCAGCCGGTCCAGCCACTTCGGCAGCCACCAGGCCTTGTGCCCGAGCAGTGCGAGCACCGCGGGGACGATGGCCATGCGGACCACGAAGGCGTCGAAGAAGACGGCGACGGCCAGACCGAAGCCGATCATCTTGACCATCTGCTCGCTGGCTCCGATGAAGCCCGCGAACACCGCGATCATGATGACGGCGGCGGCCACGACGACCCGCGCGCTGTACTGGAAGCCGGTCACCACGGCCTGGCCCGGGCGCTCGCCGTGGACGTACGCCTCACGCATGCGGGTGACGAGGAAGACCTCGTAGTCCATGGCCAGACCGAAGACGACGCCCACCATGAAGATCGGCATCATCGACATGATCGGGCCGGTCTGCTCCACGCCGAAGAGCGAGCCGAGCCAGCCCCACTGGAAGACCGCGACGACCGCGCCGAGGGCGGCGACGACCGAGAGCAGGAAGCCGAGGGCCGCCTTGAGCGGGACCAGGATCGAGCGGAACACCAGCATCAGCAGCAGGAAGGCGAGGCCGACGACGAGCGCCAGGTAGGGCAGCAGCGCGTCGTTCATCTTCTGCGAGAAGTCGATGTTCATCGCGGTGGCGCCGGTGACGAGGACGTCGTCGCCGCTGCCGTCGCGGATCTCGTGGACCAGGTCCTCCGTCTGGGTGGAGGACGGGCGGTCCTTCGGGATGACGGTGATGACCGAGGCGTCACCGCTCTCGTTGGGGGTCGGCGGGGTCACCGCGACGACGCCCTCCAGGCCCTTGATCCGGTCGACGGTGGAGTCGGCGAGCGCCTTGTCCCCGTCCACGACGACCATCAGCGGGCCGTTGAAGCCCGGGCCGAAGCCCTCGGACAGCAGGTCGTACGCCTGACGCTGGGTGGTGGAGACCGGCTGGGCGCCGTCGTCCGGCAGGCCCATCTCCAGCTTGCTCGCCGGGATGGCGATGATGCCGAGGCCGATCACACCCGCCAGCAGCACCATGACCGGGCGGCGCAGGACGAAGCGGGCCCAGCGGGTGCCGCCGTTGGCCTTCTTCTCGTCGGCGGGCTTGCCCTTGCCGAACAGCCTGCTCTTCTCGCCGGCCGGCAGGACCTTCTTGCCCGCGAAGCCGAGGATGGCCGGGACCAGGGTCAGGGCGACCAGAACCGCGAT
The DNA here is from genome assembly GCF_045160965.1 of Streptomyces sp. NBC_00207. NCBI lineage: Bacteria > Bacillati > Actinomycetota > Actinomycetes > Kitasatosporales > Streptomycetaceae > Streptomyces > Streptomyces sp. NBC_00207. The sequence goes on from NZ_CP130715.1 coordinate 4,134,061, forward strand.
GACCACCGTGCCGGCGGCCGCGACGCCCATCTTGGTCAGCATCGGGATGTTGACGACGGCCAGGCCCACGAGGGCGATGACCACGGTCAGACCGGCGAAGACGACGGCGGAGCCGGCGGTTCCGGCGGCCCGGCCGGCGGCCTCGTCCCGCTCGCGGCCCTCGGCGAGCTCCACGCGGTAGCGGGAGACGATGAAGAGGGCGTAGTCGATGCCGACCGCGAGGCCGATCATCATCGCGAGGGTGGAGGTGGTGGAGCCGAGGTCCAGCACGTTGGCGAGCGCGGTGATGGAGGAGACGCCGATGCCCACGCCGATCAGGGCGGTCAGCAGCGGCAGCCCGGCCGCGATCAGCGAGCCGAAGGTGATCACGAGGACGATCGCGGCGACCATGATGCCGATGATCTCGCCGGAGCCGGTCTCGGGGGCCGCCATCAGCGCGTCACCGCCGATCTGGACGTTCAGGCCGGCGGCCTTGGCCGCGGTGCCGGAGTCCTTCAGCGCCTCGCGGGTCTCGTCCTTCAGCTCCATGCCGCTGACGTCGTACTTGGCGCTGACGTAGGCGGTGGAACCGTCCTGGCTCACGGCCTGGGCCTCGTACGGGTCGGCGACCGAGGAGATCTGCTCCGCGCCCGGTCCCGACTTCAGGCCGGCGACGATCTTCTCGACCTCCGCCTTGGGGCCGGGGTCGGTGACCTTGGCGCCCTCGGGTGCCTTGATGACGATGCGGGCGGTGGCGCCGTCGGCGGCCATGCCCGGGAACTTCTTGTCCAGCAGGTCGAAGGCCTTCTGGGCCTCCGTGCCGGGTATCGAGAACGAGCCGGAGGTGGGGGCGCCGGCCGAGGCCGCGCCGAAGCCGGCGGCGAACAGCAGCGCCACCCAGATGAGGGCGACGAGGCCGCGGCGCCGGAAGGCGCCCCTGCCGAGCCGGTAGAGGAAGGTAGCCACGTCGGTGGTTCTCCCGTTCAGGTCGTGGGATGGATCCGGATGGATCAGGGCGTAGAGAGCCGGCCCGACGACGAGAGCGGCGTGTCAGGAGCAGCAGGAAGCGGTGGAGCCGAAGGGGACGGGGTGGATCAGACGCCGAGGGCGGGGAAGACCACGGCATCGATGAACTCACCGAGGAAGGCCCGGTCCACGGGACGGTCCTCGATCAAGGGGAGCGCGATGAACGCCCCGATGAGCATGTGCGGTACGAAATCCAGGGCCGGACAGTCCGGCCGGATCTCGCCCCGGTCCACCGCGCGCCGGAGCATCTCCTGGAGACCGTTGATCTCCGGGTCGACCAGCAGGTCGCGCAGGGCCTTGTGGAGCTCCGGGCTCTCGTGGACGGCATGGGCCAGACCCCGCATCAGCGCGGTGTCCTTGGCCATCTGCGCGTCGTCCGAGTGCTCCACCATGAGCGCGAAGTCTCCGCGCAGGGTGCCCGTGTCGATCTCCCGCAGCGAGACGGGCTGCGTGCATCGCAGGGCCTTGGCGACCAGCTCCGGCTTGCTCCCCCACTGGCGGTAGAGGGTGGCCTTGCTGGACTTCGTACGGGCGGCGACCGCGTCCATGGTCAGCGCCTCGTAGCCGACGTCACGCAGGAGGTCGAGGACCGCCTCGTGCAGTTCGGCCTGTCGTTCGGGGGTGATCCGGCTGCGCCGGGCCGCCATCGCCTCGGTCATCTCCGTGCCTCCGTCCGAACGCGCCTCTTATCGAAACGAATGTGTTCCGTACGTTGAAACGATACCCCGCCTCCAAGCGAAACGAAACCGTTCCGTTTCGCTTGGAGGAGTGGCATGGATCACCTGTACGAGTTGCCAGGGCCCCCTGCCGCGGAAAGCATTGGGGGGTGAGTCACGACGTCGCGTACCTCCGGTTCCCGCACCTGCACGACGACCTCCTGTGCTTCGCCACCGAGGACGACCTCTGGGTCGCCCCGCTGGTCCCCGACGGGCAGACGCCCGGCCGGGCCTGGCGGATCACCGTCGACCGCACCCGGGTCAACCACCCGCGGTTCTCCCCCGACGGCAAGCACATCGCCTTCGCCACCTGGCGCACCCTCGACCCCGAGATCCACCTCGCCCCCGTCGACGGCGGCCCCGCCCGCCAGTTGAGCCACTGGGGTGCCACCGACACCCGGGTCTGCGGCTGGGACCCCGACGGCAACATCCTGGCGGTCTCCTCCCGGGCACAGCCGTTCTCCTACTACTCCTGGGCCTACAAGCTGCCCACCGACGGCAGCCCCGGCGGACGCCTCCCCTGGGGGCCCGTGTCCGACATCCAGGTCGCCGACATCGACGGCGAGCACCGCACCCTGCTGCTCACCGGCAAGCCCCCGCACGAGCCCGCCGCCTGGAAGCGCTACCGCGGCGGGGCCACCGGCCGGCTGTGGCTGCACGGCCGGCAGCTGCTGGAGGACGTCGAGGGTCACCTCGACGCGCCGATGTTCGTGGGCGGCCGGATCGCCTTCCTCTCCGACCACGAGGGGATCGGCAACCTGTACTCCGTCCGGCCCGACGGAACCGACCTGCGCCGCCACACCGACCACGAGGAGTTCTACGCCCGGCACGCCTCCAGCGACGGCTCCCGGATCGTCTACCAGTGCGCCGGGGAACTCTGGCTCGTCGAGTCCCTGGCCCCCGACGCCGTGCCGCGCAGGCTCGAGGTCCGCCTCGGCGGCCCCCGCGCGGGCCGGCGTACGTACCAGGCGTCGGCCGCCAGCAACGTCGACTCGCTCTCCGTGGACACCACCGGCCGGGCCAGCGCGGTCGTGGTCCGCGGCAGCCTGTACTGGCTGACCCACCGCGACGGGCCCGCCCGGACCATCGCCGACACCCCGGGCGTGCGCGTGCGGCTGCCCGAGATGCTCGGCAGCGGCGGGCAGGTCGCCTACGTCACCGACGCCGAGGGCGAGGACGCGATCGAGATCGCCTACCTGCCCCGGGCCTCCGGGGAGCGCGAGCCGCGCCGGCTGGCCTCGGGCGAGCTGGGACGCGTCACCGAACTGCTCTCGGACCCGGACGGGGAGCGGCTCGCCATCGCTTCCAACGACGGACGGCTGCTGCTCGTCAACGCGACGGAGGAGTCCAACGGAGAGGTCACCGAGCTGATCCGGTCCATCAACGGACCCGTCACCGACCTGGCCTTCTCCCCCGACGGTGCCTGGCTGACCTGGTCGCATCCGGGCATCGGCCGTTCGCTGCGGCAGATCAAGATGGCCCGCATCTCGGGACCGGGCGCGCGGCTCATCGTCGACGTCACCAACGGCCGCTTCGAGGACGAGAATCCGGTCTTCACCCGGGACGGGCGCTACCTGGCCTTCCTGTCGTGGCGCGGCTTCGACCCGGTCTACGACGTGCACACCGGCGACCTGTCGTTCCCGCTGGGCTGCCGCCCCTACCTGGTGCCGCTGTCCTCCGCGACCCCCTCCCCCTTCGCGCTCTCCGCCGAGGGCCGGCCCGCGGCGGGGGGACTGGACCCGGTCGAAGGGGACTCGGCCGACGGCGACGGCGCCGTGATCGTGGAAGTGGAGGGGCTGGAGAGCCGCGTCACCCCCTTCCCGGTGTCCGCGTCCAAGTACTCGGCCCTGTACCCGGTGCACGGCGGCGGGCTGGTGTGGCTGCGCTGGCCCATCTCGGGCGCGCTCGGCGAGACCTTCGCCAACCCCAACGACATCAGCGGCAAGCCCACCCTGGAGCACTTCGACCTCACCAAGGCCCGCAAGACGGAACTGGCCTCGGGACTGGACTGGTTCGCGGTCAGCGGCGACGGCACCCGGCTGGTCGTCAACGACGACGGGGACCTGCGCGCGGTCCCGGCGACCGAATCGGGCGACAGCGACTCGACCGTCTACCTGGACCTGCGGCGCATCCTGCACGAGGTGGACCCGGCGGCCGAGTGGCGCCAGGCCTTCGAGGAGGCCGGGCGGATCATCCGCGCCTACTTCTGGGAGCCGAAGATGTGCGGCATCGACTGGGACGGGGTGCTGCGCCAGTACCGCCCCCTGGTCGAACGGGTCGCCTCCCCCGACGAGTTCGCCGACCTGCTGCGCGAGGTCCTCGGCGAGCTCGGCACCTCGCACGCCTACGTCTCCCCCGCCCGCCGCAACGAAGGCCCCCCGCACTACCAGCGGGCGATCGGCCTGCTCGGCGCCAATCTGTACCCCAAGGACGGGACCTGGGTGATCGCCCGGATCCTGCCCGGCGAGTCCTCGGACTCCAAGGCCCGCTCCCCGCTGGCCGGCACCGGCATCCGGGAGGGCGCCGTGCTCACCCATGTGGACGGACGGCCCGTGGACCCGGTCGCGGGTCCCTATCCGCTGCTGTCGGCGGCGGGCGGGACCACGGTCGAGCTGACGTTCCAGCCCGCGGAGGGCGAGGGCCGCGCCCGGCGGGTCGCCATCGTGCCGCTGATCGACGAACGGCCGCTGCGCTACCAGGACTGGGTGTCCAAGCGGCGCGACGTGGTCCGGGAGATCAGCGGCGGCCGGTGCGGCTACCTCCACATCCCCGACATGGGCGGCTCGGGCTGGGCGCAGTTCAACCGCGACCTGCGGATGGAGATGTCCCGGCCGGCGCTGATCGTGGACGTACGCGGCAACGCGGGCGGCCACATCAGCGAGCTGGTGGTGGAGAAGCTGACCCGCTCCATCCTCGGCTGGGACCTGACGCGTGACGCCCAGCCGGTCTCGTACGCCTCCAACGCGCCCCGCGGTCCGATCGTGGCGCTGGCCGACGAGGCGACCTCCTCCGACGGGGACATGATCACCGCCGCCTTCAAACTGCTGGGCCTGGGACCGGTGGTGGGCCAGCGCACCTGGGGCGGTGTGGTCGGCATGACCGGCCGGCACACCCTCGGCGACGGCACGGTGATCACGGTGCCGATGAACGCCGCCTGGTTCCCGGAGTACGGCTGGTCGGTGGAGAACCACGGCGTGGAGCCGGACCTCGCGATCCTGCGCACCCCGCTCGACTGGGCGGAGGGGCGGCACGCCCAACTGGACGACGCCGTGCACCTGGCGCTGGAACTGCTGGAGCAGGACCCGGCCGCGGTGCCGCCCGGCTACACGGACGTACCGGACCGGCGCCGCCCGAAGCTGCCGCCCCGGGAGTGACGGGCCGCCGGGGCCCCGGAACCGTAACGGCCCGCCGGGGCCCCGGAAAAGGAGCATGCGGAAGGGGCGCGATCCACACCATCGGGGATCGCGCCCCTTCGCAGGTCCTACGGCAGTCCGGTCAGGCGTCGAACTCGTCGCGCACCCGGTCCGCTTGCTCCTGCTGCGGCCTGCGCTTCGACTTCTCCTGGAGCTTGGCGGTGCGCTCGGTCGCCTCGTCCTTCGCACCCTTGGCGCCGTTCTGCGCCCTGTCCCTGAGCTCGTCGGCCTTGTCCTGGAACTGGTCCTTGATACCCATGCTGTTCACTCCATGAGGGGTGTTGGTGGTGGGGCTCGACCAGACTTGCACGGGCGGACAAAGCTCGCATTTCGATCAGTAACGCTCTGTGCGCTCCTTCTCGTCCGCGGCCCCGCCGGCGCCCACAAGTCCCTTGGAAACACCGGCCAGCCGCGGCTCGAAGCGCTTCATCTCGCGCTGTCCGACCGTGGCGATGAGCCCGGGCAGGTAACCGCGCACCCCCTGCATCCCGCGCAGCCACCACTGCGCGTACACGTGCGGGGAGCGCCGCTCGATGCCCGCGACGATCCGGTCGACGGCGGGGCCGAGCGGGTACGTGCGGTTCGACGGCCAGGGCAGCCGCTGGCGCAGCTCCCGCATGACCTCGTCCTGGTCGGCTCCGCGCACCATGTCGGTGTCGGTCCAGGAGAGGTAGCCGACGCCGACCTTGACGCCCTTGTAGCCGACCTCGGCGCGCAGGCAGTGGGCGAAGGCCTCGACCCCCGACTTGGACGCGCAGTAGGCGGTCATCATCGGCGCCGGGGTGATCGCGGCGAGCGAGGCGATCTGCAGGAAGTAGCCGCGGCTCTCCGTCAGTACGGGGAGGAAGGCGCGGGCGGTGACGGCCCCGCCGATGAGGTTCACCTCGATCACCCGCCGCCAGGCGTCGGGGTCCGAGTCGGCGAACGGCCCGCCCGCGGCCACGCCCGCGTTGGCGACGACGATGTCGACCTTGCCGAAGCGCTCCTTGACCTCCTGCGCGACGCGGGCCATGGCCTCGTGGTCGGTGACGTCGGCGTACCAGTGGTCGCTGTCGGTGTGCAGCCGCTCGGAGACCTCCTTGAGGGCCTCCGGCTCCAGGCCGACGAGGGCGATCCGCGCACCGCGGGCGGAGAGCTTGCGGGCGAGCAGCTCGCCGACCCCGCGGGCGGCGCCGGTGACGACGGCGACCTGGCCTTCCAGACTCCTGCGAGCACTCACGGCGTCTTCTCCTTCTCGGTGGTGTCGAGATACAGCTCGGTCAGCTCCCGCACGGCCCGGGTGACGGCCTCGGGCGCCTCGACCGGGGTCATGTGCCCCATGCCGGTGAGCTCGGTGAGGCCCACGCAGTTCGGCAGCGCGGCGGCGAGCGCCCGGGCGTGCACGATCGGGGTGAGCCGGTCCGCGGTGCCGCCGATGACGGCGGTGGGCACGGAGAGGCGGGCCACCTCGGCGTCGAGGTCCAGCCCGGCCAGCACCCGGGACCAGGCGTGGCGCACCCCGGTGGGGCAGGCGTGGACGATACGGGCGCACGCCTCGACCTTGTCGGGCGCGGAGCCGGGGCCCATCGTGGCGTACTTGAGGATCTTCCTGGCGACGGGCGTGACCGGTCCGAGAGGGGCGCGGGATCCGAGGACCGCGCCGGTGATACGGGTCCGGGCGCGCCCGGCGCGCACCGGCAGCACCTGCGCCTCCGCGACCAGCCGGGAGCTGCCCGTGCTGCACAGCAGGGCGGCCGCGGCGTGCTCGGCGAACTCGGGCCGGCCGGCCGCCGCCATGATCGTCATACCGCCCATGGAGTGCCCGGCGACGACCGCCCGCTCCCCGGGGGCGAGGGTGGCACCGAGCACCGCCACGAGGTCGTCGGCGAGCGCGGTGGTGCTGTGCGCCCGGGCGGCGGGGCTGCGCCCGTGGCCGCGCTGGTCGTAGGCGATGACCCGGTGGGTGGCGGCCAGGGCCCGTACCTGCGCGGCCCAGAACGCGGTGGAACAGGTCCATCCGTGGGCCAGCACCACGGCCGGCGCCCCCTCGTCCCCGTGCACCTCGACGTGCAGGCGGGCCCCGTCGGCGGAGTCGGCGACGAGCTCGCGCCGCGCGGCGGGCGGCGCGTAGGGCCCGGAGACGACGTGCGTCAACCGGCTCACGCGACCTCCTCCGCCGCTTCGGCCCCGCCGACGGATCCAGCCTCGCCGGCGTTCGAGGCGCGGGGGTCCGGGGGCAGCGCCCCCGGCAACGCCGCCACGGCAACCGGGACCCGCTCGCGCTCCGGCACCCGTACGACCTCGTACTCCGCCAGATCGACGCTCCGCGTCTCCCGGCGGAACTCTCCCGTCGTGCCCGGCCAGACCGTCGTGTTGCGGCCCTGCGCGTCCAGGTACCAGCTGGTGCAGCCGCCGGTGTTCCACACGGTCCGCTCCATGCGGGCCTGCACCTGCCGGTTCCAGCGGTTGACGGCGGACGGCCGGGCGCCGAGCGCGACCTTCCCGCCCAGGCTGCTCCCACCGAGGAGGGCCAGCTGCCGCAGGTAGTCGGCCATGTAGTTGAGCTGCGACTCGATCATCAGGATCATCGAGCTGTTCCCGAGCCCGGTGTTCGGGCCGATGATCGTCATCCAGTTGGGGAAGCCGGCCGCGGTGGCCCCGCGCAGCGCCTGCATCCCGTCCTTCCAGGCGTCCGCGAGTGTCTGGCCGTCCGCGCCGACCACCCGGTCGGCGATCGGCATGTCCGTGACGTGGAAGCCGGTGCCGAAGATGATCGCGTCGACCTCGGTCTCGGTCCCGTCGGCGGCGACCAGCACCGAGCCGCGGATCTCCTTCAGCCCGGAGGCGACCAGGTCCACGTCGGGCCGGGCCAGGGCCGGGTAGTACTCGCTGGAGAGCAGGATCCGCTTGCAGCCGATCCGGTAGGACGGCGTCAGCTTGGCGCGCAGCGCCGGGTCCTTGATCGAGCGGGTCATGTTGGCCTTGGCCAGCGATTCGATGATCCCGAGCTGGTTCGGCCGCTTGCAGAACGCGTTGACCTGGAGCTCCCGGATCCCCCACAACAGCCCGCGGCGGGCCGTCTGCGTGAAGGGCAGCTGCCGGTGCAGCCAGCGCTCCGCCGTGCTGATGGCCCGGTCGGTGCGGGGCAGTACCCACGGCGGGGTCCGCTGGAAGAGGGTGAGGCGCTCCACCTCGGGGGCGATGGCGGGCACGATCTGAATGGCGGAGGCGCCGGTTCCGATCATGGCCACGCGCTTGCCGCGCAGGTCGTAGTCGTGGTCCCAGCGGGCGGAGTGGAAGACCTTGCCGGGGAACTCGGCGAGACCGGGGATCTCCGGCATCTTCGGATCGGAGAGCGGCCCGGTCGCCGAGACGACCACGTCGGCGGTGAGGTGCCCGGCGGAGGTCTCGATCTCCCAGCGCAGCTCTTCGGCGTCCCAGCGCATCATCCGGACCTCGGAGTTCAGCCGGATGTGGCGGCGCAGTCCGAAGGTGTCGGCGACGTGCTCCAGGTAGGAGCGGATGGCCGGCTGGCCGGAGAAGGTGCGCGGCCAGTCCGGGTTGGGCGCGAAGGAGAAGGAGTACAGGTGCGAGGGGACGTCGCACGCGCAGCCCGGGTAGCTGTTGTCGCGCCAGGTGCCGCCGACCGAGTCGGCCCGTTCCAGGACGACGAAGTCCGTGATCCCCTCGCGCCGCAGGCGTACGGCCGCGCCGAGCCCGCCGAAGCCCGACCCGATCACCGCCACCCGTACGTGCTCGCGTCCGCGCTCGTCCTTGCCGCCCATGCCCGCCGCCTTCCGCATCATCCGCAGATACCATCGGAACACTGCCAGCAATCACTGGCACAATCGGGAGGGTAGAGCAGCCCCGTACTCATGGGTAGGGGTCACGCCGGGAAAGTTACTGTCGGTACGCCATAAGGTGCGCCTGTGGCGAAGGATGAGACGGAAGCGAAGACGGAAGCGAAGACGGCGCGCGAGTACCGCACGGAGGAGCTGGCCGAGGCGGCCGGCATCCCGGTCCGCACCCTGCGCTTCTACCGCGAGCGCAAACTGCTCCCTCCGCCGCGCCGCGAGGGGCGGATCGCCTGGTACGACGACCACCACCTGGCCCGGCTGCGCACCATCGCGGCCCTGCTGGAGCGCGGGCACACCCTCGGCGGCATCGCCGAGCTGACGGCCGCCTTCGAGAGCGGCCGCGACGTGAACCAGCTCGGCGAGCTGCTCGGCATCGGCTGGTCGGAGGAGACCCCGGTCCGGCTGACCCCGGAGGCCCTGGCCGACTACTTCGAGGGCGAGGTCACCCCGGAGAACCTGGCGGCCTCCCTCGACCTGGGCTACCTCGCCGTGGACGGCGACGCGATCGTGCACGTCAGCCGACGGCTGCTGGACGTCTCCTCGGCGCTGGTCCGCGAGGGCGTCCCGCTGGCGGCGGTCCTGGAAACGGGACGCCGCGTCCGCGAGCACGCGGACGCGATGGCGCTCCTGTTCACCGAGCTGATATCGACCCACATCTCGACGTCGCCGGACGCGCTCACGCGGCTGCGTCCGCTGGCGAAGAGCGTGGTCGAGGCCGAGCTGACGATGGCGATGGACCGTCTGCTGGCCTCGGCCGCCGGTCAGGAACCGAGCTCGTAGACCACGGTCACCGGTGCGTGGTCCGACCAGCGCTCGGGGTGCGTCTCGGCCCGCTCCACGAACGCCTTGACGGCCTTCGCGGCCAGCCCGGGCGTCGCCACCTGGAGGTCGATCCGCCAGCCGGCGTCGTTGTCGAAGGCGCGGCCCCGGTACGACCACCAGGAGTACGGGCCCTCGGTGTCCGGGTGCAGCTCGCGCACCACGTCCACGTACCCGGCCTCGTCGTACACCTTCCCGAGCCACTCCCGCTCCTCGGGCAGGAAGCCGGCGTTCTTCCGGTTCGTCTTCCAGTTCTTGAGGTCGGCCTCCTGGTGGCAGATGTTCCAGTCACCGCAGACCACGACCTCGCGCCCGTCGGCGGCGGCCCGCACCTTCAGCGCGGCGAGGTAGGTCAGGAACTCGCCCATGAACCGGTACTTCTCGTCCTGCTTCTCCGTCCCGGCCTCGCCCGAGGGCAGGTAGAGGCTGGCCACGGTCACACCGGGAAGATCGATCTCCAGGTACCGCCCGGCCGTGTCGAATTCCTCACTGCCGAATCCGACCTGCACCCGCTCGGGCGCCCGCCGCGTGTAGAGAGCGACACCGGCCCGCCCCTTGGCGGCGGCCGGCGCGAACACGGTGTGCCATCCGGCGGGGGTCCGGACCTCGTCCGGAATCTGCGCTTCCTCGGCCCGCACCTCCTGCAGGCAGACCACGTCGGCGTCGGATCCCTCGAGCCACGCCCCGAAGCCCTTCTTGGCGGCGGCGCGGATCCCATTCACATTCACGGACGTCACAGTGATCAAAACAAGCTCCCCACATCGCACAAAACGGGGGCAGCCTACCCGCCGGACCCCCGGCCGGGCGTTCCCGTCTCACGGCGGGCCCGCCGGGCCCGCGGGCCCGGCGGGGTGGTTCCGTACGATATTCAGATGCCTCACCGGATACAGCTCCGCACCGTGCCGTACGACCACCCGGACGCGGTCAAACTCAACGACCAGGTCCAGCTCGAATACCGGGTGCGGTACGACGGCGAGGGCGACGCGACCTACCTGGACCCGGCGATGTTCGAGCCGCCGCGCGGCCTGTACCTCCTCGCGTACGACGCCACGGGCGCCCCGGTGGCGAGCGGCGGCTGGCGCATCCAGGACGAGAACGACGAGGGCTACTCGGACGGCGACGCCGAACTCAAGCGCATGTACGTCGTCCCCGAGGCCCGCGGCCTGGGCCTGGCCCGCCGCATCCTGGCCACCCTGGAAACCGACGCCCGCGCGGCGGGCCGCCTCCGCATGGTCCTCGAAACGGGCGACCAGCAGCCGGAGGCGATCGCCCTCTACCTCTCCTCGGGCTACACGATGTCCCGGAAGTTCGGCCATTACCGCTTCCACGACTCCAGCCGCTGCATGGCGAAGCCGCTGCAGTAGCCCGCCCGGGACACATCCGGCCCCGCCGCACATTCCAGCCCCGTCGGCATTCGAGACGCGGGGGCCCAGGGCGGAGCCCGATCTTGCAGCCTCGCCGCACATTCAGCCGCCGGCGTTCGAGGCCCGGGGCCCGGGGCGGAGCCCGATCTTGCGGCCTCGCCGCACATTCCAGCCCCGCCGGCGTCCGAGACGCGGGGTCCGGGCCGGAGCCCGATCTTGCGGCCTCGCCGCACATTCCAGCCCCGCCGGCGTCCGAGACGCGGGGTCCGGGCCGGAGCCCGATCTTGCGGCCTCGCCGCACATTCCAGCCCCGCCGGCGTTTGAGGCGCGGGGTCGGGGGCGGAGCCCCGGCGGCCGGTGCGCAGGCGGCCTAGCGCGGAAGCCAGACGGCGGGGTCCGTGCCCCACCGCGACGGCCCCGCCGCCCACTCCCCGAAGGGACTGGCGGCGTGCCGCAGCACCCCGTACCCCGACGCCGTCTCCCGCAGCCACGGCTCTGCCGCGTATCCCCCGGCCGCAGGGGGAGAGGCCGGCGCCAGATCCCGCACCAGCCACGACGCCGTCCCCGCGAGGGAGAACCGCAGCCGCCGCCCGCCCCCACCCGCCAGCGCCCTCAGGACACCGGCCGCCACCAGGTACCCCGTCCCGTGGTCCAGCGCCTGCGCGGGCAGCACCCCGGGCGCACCCCCGTCACCCGCACAGCGCGCAGCGATCCCGTAGCCGGCCTGCACCAGCGAGTCGAACCCCCGCCGCGCGGCCCACGGCCCGCGCCACCCCCACGCGCACAGCTCGGCCACGACCAGCCCCGGCCGCCGCTCCAGCAGATCCTGCGGGTCGAGCCCGAAGCGCCGCAGCGCCCCGGGCCGGTACCCCGTCACCACCACGTCGGCCTCGGCCAGCAGTCCCTCGAAGACCGCCCGGTCCCCCGGCGCTGCCAGGTCCAGCCGCGCCGACCGCTTCCCGAAGCCGGTGTCCGCGTAGGCGTCGTCCGCCTCGGGCAGCCCCGGTGAGTCGATCCGCAGGACGTCCGCGCCGAGCAGCCCGAGCGTCCGCGTGGCGACGGGCCCGGCGATGACCCGGGTCAGGTCCAGCACCCGCACCCCCGTGGCGGGTCGACCTGCCGGGGCCGGGCCGAGCTTCCGTCCCCGCGCGCCGGTCCGGCGTACGGACTCCACCAGCGGCTGCGGCTCCCCGTACCCCCGCGCGACGGCGACCGCGAGTCCGCCCTCCCCGTAGGCGAGTTCCTGTACTTCGACGGCCGTCCGCCCCGCCAGCGCGGCGCGCAGCGCCTCCGGTGTCGCGGTCGGCAGGCCCAGCGCCCGTACCAGCGCGGCTTCGTGGTGCGGGTAGTTGGCGTGCGTACGGACCCATCCGTCGGCCGTCTGCCAGAAGCCCGACAGCGGCGCGAAGACCACCGGCGCGCGGCCTTCCACGCGCAGGTGCCGTTCGCTGACGAAGGCCGTCGCCACCGCACCCTCGTCCACCACGAGGGGAGACGCGTCCTCCGCCTCGCCTCCGCCCCGCACCGCGGCGAGCTCTGCCGCCGCCAGTCCGCAGACGCCTACAGTGGCTCGCGCCAACTCCCGCACCGGCAGCGGACCTTCTCCGAGGTCCCCGGCTCCGGCGAACCGGACGCGACGGGCGAGTTCCGGTGCTCCTCCGAGCGCCGCCCAGGCCCCCGCCGTCCCACTGTCCCGTTCTTCACTGATCCCCATGAACCCATCATTTCCCACCTTCCCGGCCTATGGACGCGATGTGGTTCCCCCGCGGAATTCATGCTCGCGCCAGACGTTCCCGTAGTCAGCGGGGAGCGGGCAGGATGATCGCGCATTGCGCAAAGCAGCAGGGTGGACATATGTGCATGGACACGGACACGAGTGGCGCGGCCGTCACCACAGGGGCCGGTGGGGCTGGTGGAGCCGCCGGTGGCGAGATCTGTCCGGACGGGCTCCGCTACTACGCGGACCTCCTGGGCGAGCGGGTCCCCTCCGGCGACTGTCCTCCCTGCCTGCTCAGCCTGGGGCTCGTCCGGCGGCTGCCCGACGGCTCCCTCGCCCCCGTCCCGCCGCGGCTCGCCGCCGGCACCCACGTGGACCGCCTGGAACGGGCCATCGAAGAGAAGAGGAACGCCCTGGAGGCCGTCCGCACCTCGATCTCCCGGGCCCAGGAGGTCTATCTGGACAGCCACGACCGCACGGACGCCCATCCGGTCCGCACGGTCCGGGGTCCGGGCACCATCACCGCCACCCTCGCCGCGGCCGTGCAGTCCTGCCAGGACGAACTGCTGACCGCCCAACCCGGCGGCGGGCGCCCGGAGAAGACACTCGGCGAAGCGCTCCCCAGCGACCTCGCCGCGCTCGGCCGCGGCGTCCGCCAGCGCACGATCTACGAGCACACCGTCCGCTCCCACCAGCCGACCCTGGCCTACGTGGAGCAGATCTCGCAGGCGGGCGGCGAGGTCCGCACCCTGGACGAGGTGTTCGACCGGCTGATCATCTGCGACCGCAGGATCGCCTTCGTCCCCGATCCGGGCGCGGAGCGCAGCCAGGTCGCGCTGGCCATCGAGCATCCCGGGGTCGTCCGCTACCTCGCCGGCATCTTCGAGCACACCTGGCAGCGCGCCGCGCCGCTGCGGGACGCCCCCGGCGGCAGGCTGCCGGCCGAGCTCACCGACGACGTCCGCCGCACGATCCTGCGCCACATGGTCAACGGCCACACCGACGAGGCGATCGCCGCGCGGCTCGGCATGAGCCCGCGCAGCGTCTCCAACCACATGCGCTGGGCGGCCGAACTGTTCGGCAGCCGCAGCCGCGCGCAGCTCGCGTACCTCATCGCCCGGAGCGGCTTCCTCGACGAGCGGCCGTCAACAGGCAGGTGAGAAGGGGCGCTTCGGCTTCCCCGGACCGTCATGTACGTTGTGCGGGCAGCGACCTCCGTGCCCGGCTTCCCCCGCCGTGGCACCGCGCAGACCGGCTGGTTCCCCGTCACGCGCCACGACGGGCCGCACTCCGGTGCCCGTCATCACGCTGTCCTCGCAGGCGCCCCTCCTGCACGCCGCCGCGGGTCGTCCAGGCGGCCCCGGGCCGTGCACACGCGGGGGTGTTCAGCGCCCTGATCCGAAAGGCATCACCGTGAAATACCGTGTCATCGGCACCGCTGCCGAGACCCGCCGCGAAGTGAGCGTGCTGAGCCTCGGCACGATGACCTTCGGCACCACCGTCGACGAGGCCACCGCGTACGCGATCCTCGACCGTTTCGTCGAAGCGGGCGGCACCTTCATCGACACCTCCAACAACTACGCGTTCTGGGTCAACGGCACCCGGGGCGGCGAGAGCGAGGAGCTGATCGGCCGCTGGCTGCGCAGCCGCGGCATCGGTGACGAGATCACCGTCGCCACCAAGCTCGGCGCCCGCCCCAACCAGCCCACCAGCGGCTTCAGCCTCGACGTGGAGGGCCTGTCCGCCAAGGTCATCCGGGAGTCGGCGGAGCGCAGCCGGGAGCGGCTCGGCATCGAGCGGATCCACCTGCTGTACGCGCACATCATGGACGAGAACACCCCGCTGGAGGAGACCGTCCAGGGCTTCGCCGAGGTCGTCGCGGACGGGACGGCGGGCCTGCTGGGGGCCAGCAACCACTGGGCCTGGCGCGTGGAGCGCGCCCGTACGCTGGCCGCGGCGGCCGGTGTACCCGGCTACGAGGTGCTCCAGCACCACCACAGCTACCTGCGCCAGCGCACCGACGTCCCCAGCCTGCGCTCCCCCGACGGCAACCAGGGTCTGGTCAGCGGCGACCTGCTCAGCTACCTGCGGGACAACCCGTCCCTCACCCAGGTCTCGTACTCCCCGCTGCTCGCCGGCGCCTACGTCCGCACCGACAAGCCGCTGGGCCCGGGCTTCGACCACGCGGGCACCGACCCCCGCCTCCGCGCGGTCCGCGAGGTGGCCGCCGAGACGGGCGCCACCGTCAACCAGGTCGTGCTGTCCTGGCTGATGGGCGGCGACATCCCGGTCCTCCCCCTGATCGGCGCCTCCACGGTGGCCCAGCTGGAGGAGAACCTGGGCGCGGTGGACCTCGACCTCACCCCGCAGCAGCGCGCCCGGCTCGACTCGGTGAACTGACCCGGACACGCAGAAGGGCCCGCCCGATCGTCGGGTCGGGCGGGCCCCTCGTCGTCGCGCGGGTCCGTCAGGAGGTGAAGTAGCCGTTCAGGTCGGCGATCACATCGGCGGAACCGGTGTTGTTGTAGAAGGTCACCCGGCCGTCCACGACCGGGACGACCACCAGGTTGGAGACCGTCTGTCCGGCCGTGAAGTTGAGGTTCGACACGTTGGGACGCGGCACCCCGTGCGGCTGGACGATCAGGTGGCCGTCCTGCGTCGGACCGGTGACGGTGACGTTGAGGACCACCGCGGTTACCCCGGTCAGCGGCACGCCCTCGACGCCTGCGATCTGCAGGCTGACGACGCCGCCCTGGCCGACGGAACCGGCGCGGGCGCCGAGACCGTAGCGGGTGTCCAGCAGCCGCACCGGCGAACCGGCCGAGAACGTCGACCCGGTGGCCGAGTAGTACCCGGTCACGTCAGCGATCAGGTCGACGGAGCCCGAGTTGTTGCGCAGGTCCACCTTCCCGTTCACGACCGGCACCGTCACCAGGTTCGGGACGACCTGCCCGGCGGTGAAGTTGAGGTTCGACACTCCCGGCGCCGCCTGCCCGTTCGGGTAGACGGTGACGTGGCCGGCCTCGGTCGGACTGACGGCGGTCACGTTCATGACGACCGCGGTCACCCCGCTCGCGGGGACCCCCTTCACACCGGCCACCTGAAGCGTGGCGACCCCGCCCGGGCCGACGCGCTCCTTCTTGGCCCCGGTGCCGTCACGCGTGTCCAGGAACCGGGTGGGCGTGATCGGCGTCAGCGCGGAACCGGTTGCCGCCTTGTCGGTGTAGTACCCGGTGACGTCCGCGATCAGGTCCACCGAACCGGCGTTGTTGCGCAGGTCCACCTTCCCGTTCACGACCGGAACGGTCACCAGGTTGGGCACGATCTGCCCCGCCGAGAAGTTGAGGTTCGACACCGCGGGCTTCGGCTGCCCGTTCGGGTAGACCATCACGTGCCCGGCCTCGGTCGGGTACACGGCGGTCACGTTCATGACGACCGCGGTCACCCCGGTCGCCGGGACGCCCTTCACACCGGCCACCTGGAGCGTCACGACACCGCCGGGACCGACCCGTGCCTTGGTGGCTCCGGTGCCGTCACGCGTGTCCAGGAACCGCGAGGGGGCGATCGGCACGAACCGGCTCTTCGCGAGCGCGGCCGCGGCCGTCACCGTGTACGCCTTGGGCAGGTAGCCCGGGGAAGGCACCCCGGGAGTGGACACGTAGCCGTCGCGCACGACGTCGTAGGTGCCCGGCGCCAGCCCGTTGGTGTCGACCAGCACGTCGAGCGCGGTGCCGTCGGCGTTCACGGAGAGCACCTTCATGACGGGCCGCGGATCGCCACCCGTGTCACTGCGCACCAGGTGGAGCTTGGTGTCCAGGGTGAGCCCCGTACCGCGCACGACGGAGTGGGTCCGCGTTCCGGCGGCGCCCGTCGCGGGGCTGATCGACGTGGGCAGGGCCCCCGGCTGCGGGTGGGTGCACTCGGAGTCGCACAGTCCCTGCATGCTGTACTCCACGGGCGTGGCGCTGCGGCCGGCGCTCATCAGCAGTACGGCCTGGCCGGCCTCGGCGTTGCCGAGGGTCAGGCACCGGGCGCCGAACACGCCCGAGAACTGGGTGCACTGGAACTCGACGCCCGTACTCGTCCACTGAGCCGCACCGTGCAGGTTCAGGGACGGGTGCTCGCTGGAGGTCGTGCTGCTGCTTCCGGCGACCTTGAAGGCCTGGCCGGGCTTCACGTCCACCACGGCGCAGTAGCCGGTCGAGGACTCGGAGAGCACCCCGCTCCGCGCCGGGAAGCCGTTGACCGAGATGGGGTTGGCCGTGCACTCCGGCACCCATCCGGTTGCCGTGCCGACCTTCCAGGTGTCCACGTTGGTGTGGATCGGCTTGTCCTTGTAACCGGAGGCGAGCACGATCACGACGTACGAGGTCGACCCGGTGACCCGGCAGGAGAGGCCCCACTGACGGCAGGCGACCTTCCCGTTGGAATCGACCGCGGTCAGCAGCGTCGACGGTGCGTACCGCGGGTCCTCGAGGGTCCGCGAGCTCAGCCAGAACCTGTCCGTGGCGGCGCCGGTGATCCGGACGCAGCGGGCGTCCAGGGCCGAGGTCAGGTCGAAGGGGGTCGACTGGCCGCCGACGGTCGTCGAGGCGGGCGTGGTGCACTTCGCGGTGGGCGAGATGTCACGCCGGACCACCTTGTAGGTGTCCGTTCCCCAGCCGGTGAAGACGACCATCGCGGTGTACGGCACACCGGCGCCGAGGGCGCAGGTGGTGGTCGAGCCGCCGACGGTCGAGCACACCGTGGTGCCCGTGGGGTCGACCACCTGGATCGAGCCGTTCACCTTGTTCTGCTCGTTGGTGTAGTCGAGGATCTCGGCCGTGGAGTGCTTGTCGGCCGGCAGGCTCAGGCACTGCTGCCGCGCCTCCCCGCCGAGCGGGACCTCGGCACCCCAGGAGCCGTCGAAACCGGTCTGCGGCCAGGCGGCGCAGCCCGCGGCGTCACCGGTCCGGTGGATCACCAGGCGGAACGCCTGGGATTCCGCGCCGCTCAGCACCGCACGGAACGGGGCGGTGCCGGTCAGCTTGCAGACGTAGTAGGAGTAACCGTCCTCTTCGCACTGCTTGGCGCCAGCGGCGTCGTAGACCGTGGCAGCGGCGCTGGTGCCCTCGGCGGGCGGCCGGTTGAGCAGGTAGACGCCCTGGCCACTGGCGGTCGGCAGGGTCAGGCAGAGCTGCTGCCCGGGCCCGCCGAAGGTGCCGGTGACCGGACCGGCCACCAGGCCGTTGTCGTGCGTCGCGGTGCAGCCGCGGGTCTCCTTGGCGGAGTGGAACGCCATGCCGAACGCGCCGGCGTCGGTGCTCCGGGGGTCGACGGCCCAGGTGTGGTCACCGGGGGTCAGCTCGCAGGCGCCCTGCCCGCAGGCGGTGATCGCGGTGCCCTGGGCATCGAACAGCGCGCCGTACGGAACGCTTCCGGAGGCAACCGGAGCGAACGTGTGGTGCGCAGCCTGCGCCACCCGCAGGGTGCGGCAGCGGGCCGTGGAGCTCAGGTCCGGGGCGGCCCCGAACGCCTGCGGTTCCACCACCGCGCAGCCCTCGGGCTTGGAGAGCCGTGCCGCGGTGAGGTCGTAGGCCTCGGCAGTGCCGGAGCCCTGGAGCACCGACATCCGGAACGGCGCGGTACCGGTGAGCTTGCAGTCGAGGGTCTCGCCGCGGTGGCTCTCCGTGCTGCAGACCATCTTGCCGGTGGCGTCGAAGACGTCCTGACCGACCCGGTACGTGGACGCGTAGCTGCGCAGCACGTCGTCCGCGGCCAGGTCCAGCGTGTAGCAGTCGCCCGCCGAACCGGCGGCCAGGGAGCCCTGGAACACGGTCGGGGCGCCGAGCTTGCGGTCGGCGGCGCCGACCGCCTTGCAGGCGGTGGAGGAGAGCAGCGGGACGTACGAGACGGAGATGGCGTTCTCCGCGCCGTAGGAGTCCGTGACCTCCAGCTTGTACGTGCCGGCCGTGCCCGTCGGGCAGCGCTGCGCCCCACCGGCGCTGCCGGAACCGAGGACGCTCTCACAGGTGACCGTGGAGCCGTCCGGGGCCACCAGCTTGTAGTTGGCCCACCGTTGGGTGACGACCTGGTACAGGACCACGTCCTTCTGCTGCGGCAGTGCGAGCGTGAAGGAGGCGGTCTTGTACGGGTCGACCGTGCAGGTGACGGTCGTGTGCGGCGCGAGGGCCGCCGGGCAGGCCTCGGCGGCGTCGCTCTTCCCGAGCGCGCGCACGGCGGCCTCGTGGTCGGCCTTCGGGTCCGCCTTCGGCGGAGCCTTGGGCCCGGCCGGCGCGGCGGGCTCCGCCTGCGCCGAGGCGCCGGCCTCGGGCGGCACCGCCGCCGCGAGGGCGGATCCGGTCTGGCCGGTGAAGGCGGTCAGGACGGCAAGCAGCAACGCCCCGGAGACGACGCCCGCACGGGCCCCTCTCCCCCGTCTGTCCCGCGGTCTTCTGCCGATCGGCAGCAAGCTCATGAACCCCCCAGTTAGAGCAGCCCCACCCCGGTGACCATCACGGGAGTTACGGGCAGGCGGAGTTTATCCACCGCCAACTGCCGGGACACAGAGGGTTTACCCGCGGGTACGGTCACACCGGGAGCCCCACCGGAAGGCCCGGTCGTGGGCACCGGTGATGCGGCCCGCTCCGAACACCCCTGGAAACGCCGAGATCCCGCCCGGTCTTTCGACCGGACGGGATCTCGTGACGTTCACGAGAGCTACTCGCGAACTGTCGTCTGTGGACCTGTGGGGATTTGAACCCCAGACCCCCTCGATGCGAACGAGGTGCGCTACCAGACTGCGCCACAGGCCCTTGCGACGTGTGAAACATTAGCATCCCCGCGCGGCTGCTCCAAAACGCGTATTCCGGAGCGTCCGTGCAGGTCACCCATCACTCGTTGGCGGCGCGCGGGCGGTCGTCGCTCTCGTACTGGTCGAACAGCGGGGTGCGGGCGCCGACCTGGCCGCGGGGGCGCGGGGTGGTCTGCGGCTTCGCGTCCGGCTTGGGGGCCGCGGGCTGTGCGCGCAGGCGGGGTTCCGTCGGCTCGGCCGTGCTGGAGCGGGTCGCGCTCCAGGCGTCCGGGGACGCCGGGCCGGTGGCGCGGGGGGCGACCGGGGCCGTCACGTACGTCGGCAGCGGGACCGGAACCGGCTCCCAGCTGTCACCGCGGGCGGGTCCGCGCTCGCGTTCGCGCTGCTGGTCCACCCACTCGGCGTGGTCGGTCTGCTCCACGAGCGCGCGGCGCCCGGCCTCCTGCGGGGAGACCGGTGGCGCAGGGTCCGGTTCGGTGTTCGCGGGAGTGGTGTCCCCGGAGTCGCGGCGGCGCGGGCGGCTCTCCCGCAGCTGCCGCGCGGCCGCCTCGGCGCGCCGCCGGTCCATCGTGAACTCGTAGCGCCGTCGCTCCTGGACCCGCAGGTGCACGATGTACGTGCTCAGCAGGAGGGCGGGCACCGCGGGGGCCCACAGGAAGCGCAGGCCGCCCACCGCCGCGACGACCGCGCCGAGGGTGAAGACCAGGAAGAGGAGCGCGGTGGTGCGCCGGCGGCGTGCGAGGACCTGGAGGCGCTGTTCGCGCCGGGCCCGCTCCGCACGCTGCTCCCGCTCGGCGGCGGCCGGCCGCGGCTCCGCCCTGGTCGGGGGCACGACGACGGCCCGGGCGTCGGCGTCGACGGAATTCACCTTTTCCGTCGCGGCGTCCGGGTCCGCGTGGGGCTGGGGCCCCGCCTCCTCGTCACCGCGCTCACGCAGCCCCTTGGCGTAACGGCGCTCCATTCCCGCCCGGCCGGAAAGCAGCCGAATGGCAGTGGAGAAGCGTTCCGTCGGACGGGCCTCGTTCAGCTCGTCCTGCCTCCGGAGCCACATGGGCACCAAGTAGGCGGCCCAGGCCCCGACAATGACTGCGTAGATGAGGCCGCTGCTGCTCACACCTCACACCGTAGAGGGGCGCGGGCGGGGGGATCGGCCAATTGGGCCGGTGTGTCGCGCGATCTCGCTGATATCACGGACTTTTTTTGTGATTCTTCGGATCAGGTTATGGGCGAATCGGTCCCCGGCCCCTTGCCGCCCTCATCAATTCGAACGGAGATTCGGTTATCTATTTGGGCGGCGTCTGCGTGTGACGTGCCCGGTGCCAGCGGCGCAGCAGCCCCTCCGGCACCTCTTCCACCGTGACCGCGTAGACGAGGTGGTCGCGCCAGGCGCCGTCGATGTGCAGATAGCGCGGCCGCAGCCCCTCCTCGCGCAGGCCGAGCTTCTCCACGACCCGCCGGCTCGGCCCGTTCTCGGGGCGGATGCACACCTCGATCCGGTGCAGGCCGACCTTGCCGAAGCAGTGGTCCACGGCCAGCGCGACCGCCGTCGGCATCACGCCGCGGCCCGCCACCTCGCGGTCCACCCAGTAGCCGACGTGGGCCGCGCACATCGAGCCCCAGGTGATCCCGGCGACCGTCAGCTGGCCCACCAGGCGGCCCTGGTACTCGATGACGAAGGGCAGCATCCGGCCCGCGTTCGCCTCCGCCCGCAGGTGGCGGACCATCTGGCGGTACGTGGGCCGTTGTATCACCGGCCCCCACGGCGCGGGCGGCGGAATCGTCGCCTCCCACGGCCGGAGCCAGTCCCGGTTGCGCCGGTTGACCTCGCGCCAGGCCTTCTGGTCCCGCAGTCGTATCGGCCGGAGGGTCACGTCGCCGTCCGTCAGGACGACCGGCCAGGAGGGGCCGTTCAGCTCTCGCTCCCGGAGGGTCCCGCCGGTCTGGGGTGGTCGCCGCCCCGGATCTGGTCCACGGCGTGCGGAAGGATGCGGGAGAGGACGGCGAGGCCGTCGCGCACCCCGCCCGTCGAGCCGGGGAGGTTGACGATGAGGGTGTGTCCGGCGACCCCCGCCAGGCCCCGGGACAGGGCCGCGGTCGGCACCTTCGCCAGGCCTTCGGCGCGGATGGCCTGCGGAATCCCCGGAATCTCGTAGTCCAGCACCCGTGCGGTGGCATCGGGGGTGCGGTCCGTCGGCGAGATGCCGGTCCCGCCGGTGGTCAGGATGACGTCGTAGCCGCCGGCCACGCCCTCGCGCAGCGCCTGCTCGACGGGATCGCCGTCCGGGACGACCCGCGGTCCGTCCACCGTGAAGCCGAGCTTCTCCAGCGCCTCCGCCAGCAGCGGGCCGCCCTTGTCGGCGTACACGCCCTGCGAGGCCCGGTTCGAGGCCGTGACGACGAGCGCCCGGCCGGTGGCAGCGGGTGCCGGTGCGGCCGCCGGTGCGGACACGGTTTCCGGGGTCTGCGGGACGTGGCCCACGTGGCTGTGCACCTCGCCGCCGCGCGGGGCGTTCACGAGCGCGCCCAGTCGCCGGACTTGCCGCCGGTCTTCTCCTCCACCCGGACGTCCGTGATGACGGCGCCCTTGTCGACCGCCTTCACCATGTCGATCACGGTGAGGCCGGCGACCGCGACGGCGGTCAGCGCCTCCATCTCGACGCCCGTGCGGTCGGTCGTCTTCACGGTGGCGAGGATCTCGACGGCGTCGTCGGCGACCGACAGGTCGACCTTCACGCCCGAGACCGCCAGCGGATGGCAGAGGGGGATCAGGTCGGGGGTCTTCTTCGCGCCCATGATCCCGGCGATCCGCGCGGTGGCGAGGGCGTCGCCCTTGGGGACGCCCTCCCCGCGCAGCAGCTCGATCACCCGGGGGGAGACGAGCACACGTCCACTGGCCCGGGCCGTCCGGGTGGTGACGTCCTTCTCCGAGACGTCCACCATCCGGGCCGCCCCGGCCTCGTCGATGTGGGTCAGCCTGCTCTGCGTACTCATACTCTGCGCGTCGCTTCCGTCCGGGCCCCCGAGGGGCCTGTGTGGTGCAACACGCTACCCGCACCGGCCCCACTTCAGCCGAGCAGGACCACTTCCAGCTCGGTCCCGGGCTCCACCGAGGTGACGTCCTCCGGTACGACCATCAGCGAGTCGGCGTGCGCCAGCGCGGCGATCAGGTGGGAGCCCGATCCGCCGACCGGGCTGACCGTGCCGCTCTCGGCGTCGTACTTGCCGCGCAGGAACTGGCGGCGGCCGGCCGGGGAGCCGAGCGCCTTGTCGGCCGTCAGCACCGCCCGCACGCTCGGCCGCCGGACCTCGGGCTCCGGCAGGCCCATAAGGGTGCGGATCGCGGGGCGCACGAACAGCTCGAAAGAGACGTACGAGGACACCGGGTTGCCGGGCAGGGCCAGCAGCGGGGTGTGGTCCGGGCCGATCGTGCCGAAGCCCTGCGGCTTGCCGGGCTGCATGGCGAGCTTGCGGAAGTCGATCCCGCCGCCCTCCACGTCCCCGGAGGCCTCGTCCCCCGAGCCGACGGAGGACAGCGCCTCCTTGACCACGTCGTACGCGCCGACGCTGACCCCGCCCGTGGTGACGAGCAGGTCGGCGCGGATCAGCTGGTCCTCGATGGTGGCGCGCAGGGTGTCGGCGTCGTCGGCGACGGCGCCGACGCGGTAGGCGATGGCTCCGGCGTCCCGGGCGGCCGCGGCGAGCGCGAAGCTGTTGGAGTCGTAGATCGTGCCCGAGGTGAGCGCCTCGCCGGGCTGGACCAGCTCGCTGCCGGTGGACAGGACCACCACGCGCGGCCGCGGCCGTGCGCGGACGGTGCCGCGTCCGATGGCGGCCAGCAGGGCGATCTGCGGCGGCCCGAGGACCGTGCCGGCCGCCAGCGCCAGGTCACCGGCCTGTACGTCGCTGCCGCGCGCGCGGACGTGCGCCCGGGCCTCGGCGGCGCGGTGCACCCGTACCTCGCCGCCCGCCTGCTCGGGGGCGGCGCTGGCCGGGGTCATCCCGGCGGCGGCGCCCCCGCCCGTGCCACCGTCGGTCCACTCGACCGGTACGACGGCTTCCGCGCCGGGCGGCAGCGGGGCGCCGGTCATGATGCGGGCGGCCTCGCCGGGGCCCACGGTGGGCAGCTCACCGCTGCCCGCCGCGACGTCCCCGATGACCGTCAGCACCGCGGGGAACTCCTCGCTCGCACCCTGGACGTCGGCCGTGCGGACGGCGTAGCCGTCCATGGAGCTGTTGTCGAAGGGCGGGAGGGCGACGGGCACGGTGACGTCCTCGACGAGGACACAGCCCTGGGCGTCCAGCAGCTGGAGCTCGATGGGCTCCAGCGGCCGGACGGCCGCGAGGACGTCCGCGAGGTGCTCGTCCACGGACCACAGACGGTGGCCGGTGTCCTGCGGTGCGGAACTGCTCAAGGTGCTACATCTCCTCCGTGACGTAACGGTGAAGCCAGGTGCGGAACTCCGGGCCGAGGTCCTCGCGCTCGCACGCGAGGCGGACGATGGCCCGCAGGTAGTCGCCGCGGTCCCCGGTGTCGTAGCGACGGCCCCGGAAGACCACGCCGTGCACCGGACCGCCGACGCTCTCGTCGGCGGCAAGCTTCTGCAGGGCGTCGGTGAGCTGGATCTCCCCGCCGCGGCCCGGCTCGGTCTCCCGCAGTATGTCGAAGATCGCGGGGTTGAGGACGTAGCGTCCGATAACCGCGAAATTGCTGGGCGCGTCCTCGGGCTCCGGCTTCTCGACGAGGCCGGTGATGCGGACCACGTCCTCCTCGTCGGTGGCCTCGACCGCGGCGCAGCCGTAGAGGTGCACGCTGGCCGGGTCGACCTCCATGAGCGCGATGACGGTGCCGCCGGTGCGGGCGTAGATGTCGGCCATCTGACGCAGCAGCGGGTCGCGCGGGTCGATGAGGTCGTCGCCGAGCAGGACGGCGAAGGGCTCGCGGCCGACGTGCGGCTCGGCGCAGAGCACGGCGTGGCCGAGGCCCCGCGGGTCGCCCTGGCGGACGTAGTGCATCGTCGCGAGGTCGCTGGATTCCTGGACCTTCTTCAGCCGGTCGTCGTCGCCCTTGGCGATGAGGGCCGACTCCAGCTCGTAGTTCCGGTCGAAGTGGTCTTCCAGGGCACGCTTGTTACGCCCAGTGATCATGAGTACGTCGTCGAGCCCGGCCCCGACGGCCTCCTCGACCACGTACTGGATGGCCGGCTTGTCCACAACCGGGAGCATTTCCTTCGGGGTCGCCTTGGTCGCCGGAAGGAAGCGAGTACCGAGGCCAGCGGCCGGAATCACGGCCTTCTTGATCACGGGGTGCAACATAGTCATGCCCCGAACGATAGTGGGTCCTGCCGAACGCCAGACGAGATCGCAGCAGGTAGATCCACGTATGACCCGATTCGCAAGGATATTTGATTTCCTCGTGACCGAGAACCCGCCCACCGCGTCCGCCAAGGCCGGGCTGCGCCGAGAACTCCTCGCCGCACGCCGCGCCTTGTCCCCCGAAACCTGCCGCACGTCGGCCGCCGCGCTCGCCGTCAGGGCCCTCGAACTGCCCGAACTGGCCGACGCCCGCACGGTGGCGGCGTACGTCTCCGTCGGCACCGAGCCCGGCACCCGCGCACTCCTCGACGCCCTCCGCGCGGCCGGCAAGCGCGTGCTGCTGCCCCTGCTGCTGCCCGACAACGACCTCGACTGGGCGGCGTACGAAGGTCCGCAGAGCCTCGCCGAGACCGCCCACCCCGGGAAGATGCGGCTGCTGGAGCCCACCGGGCCGGCGCTCGGGCCGGACGCGGTGACCGGGGCCGACACCGTGCTGCTGCCCGGCCTCGCGGTCGACGGGCGCGGCATGCGGCTCGGCCGCGGCGGAGGCTCGTACGACCGGGTGCTGGAGCGGCTGGAGCGCGCCGGGGCCCATCCCGCGCTGGTGGTGCTCCTCTACGACGACGAGGTGGTCGCGCGGGTCCCGGAGGAACCGCACGACCACCCCGTACAAGCGGTGGCGACCCCGTCGGGGGTGCGCCGCTTCAGCTCATGAACCCTCCGGCTTGAGGGTCAGGGTGTCGACCGTGGCCTTCTCGACGGCGTCCTTGCCGAAGGGCCACTCCAGCAGCTCGCCCTTGGCCCACATCGTCGTCTGGTCCGTGTAGTGGGAGTTGTACGCGTGCCCCGAGGCGCCCGTCAGGTTGATCCAGCGGGACTTGTCGAGGTCGTTGAGGTTGACCACCATGCGCATCGACGGCACCCACGTGACCCCGTACCCGCTGGAGGCGTTCCAGCCGGTCGCGTTGACGGTGGCCTCGCCGCCGCCCAGGTTCCACGGGCCGCGGTTGAGGAGCCACTGCATGAAGCCGGGGCCCTCGGTGCCGATCGTCTGGTTCTTCAGGTTCAGCTGGTGCAGCCGGCCCCAGCTCCAGGTGGACTGGTCCTTGCCGAGCTTGGCGGTGAGCTCCCAGCGGGCGTCCTTCATGGCCCGGGCGAACAGCTCGTCGCGGGTGGTGGTCTCCGGCTGGGTCAGCGTCCTGGGCGAGCTCCACCACTGCGACTTCTCGTCCTTGACCAGGCGGCGGACCACCTCGAACCAGCGGTCGCCGCCGTCCGGCTGCGCCGAGTCGGGGCCGCGGGTGCCGCATTCGCGGACGGTCTTGGCGAGGTCGTCGGCGGGGCCGGTGCCGTTGCCGAGGACGTTCATGCAGCTGCCCTCGATCCGCAGCTCCTTGGGCATCTTGTCGCCGAAGGACAGCTTGAGGATGTTGCGCCAGACCGCGTTGAAGTAGGCGGCGGCCGCCGAGTCGGGCTCCTGGGTGTAGTTCCAGCCGTCCAGCAGCTTCTGCGCGGCGCGCACGCCCGGGTCGGAGACCTGGATCTTCGCCAGCATCGGGGTCAGCAGCGCGGCGATCTCGCTGCTGTTGTCCATCTGCATGGTGCGCATGTCATCGGTCGAGATCTTCCCGCCGTCCTTGATCTTCGCCTCGATGAGGTCGTTGATCCGCTGGCTGCGGGCGCCGTAGCCCCAGTCGGTGGTCAGCAGGTACGGGTACTTGCCCGCGCCGGTCCCGCTCTCCACGACGGCCTGGTTGGCGGTGACGATGTAGCCGCGAGACGGGTTGGAGTCCCAGGGCATCTCGCCCTGCGGGATGTAGCCGACGTTGCTGTCCTTGCCGCCCTTCCAGGCGTACTTGGAGTCCCAGCCGGGGGTGGGCATCCGGCCGTCGCCCTGGCCGCGCATCGGGATGCGGCCCGGGGCCTGGTAGCCGATGTTGCCGTTGAGGTTCTTGTTGTCGGCGTAGATCAGGTTCTGCGAGGGCACGTCGAAGTCGGCGGCGGCCTTGCGGAAGTCGTCGAAGGTCTTGGCGCGGTTGAGCTTGAAGACCGAGTCCATGGTCTTGCCCGGGTCCAGCGCGGTCCAGCGCAGGGCGACGGCGTAACCGTCGCCGCGGTCGGGGGCCGAGCTGGCGACCGGGGCGCGGGTGCCGACCGTGGCGAGCTCCTCGCTGCGGTCGGAGACGAGCGGACCGTTGTTGGTGGTGCGGACGGTGATCTTCTTGCTGTCGCCGCCCGCGACCTTGATGACCTCTTCACGGGTGGCGAAGGGGAGCACCTTGCCGTCGTAGACGTAGCCCTCGGGCTTGACCTGCTCCAGGAAGAGGTCGGTGACGTCGGCGCCGAGGTTGGTCATGCCCCAGGCGATGTCGGCGTTGTGGCCGATGACCACGCCCGGCATGCCGGAGAAGGTGTAGCCGGCCACGTCGTACTGGCACTGGGGCGAGACGGCGCGGCAGTGCAGGCCCATCTGGTACCAGACCGAGGGCAGCTGCGGGGACAGGTGCGGGTCGTTCGCGAGCAGCGGCTTGCCGGTGGTCGTGTACTTGCCCGAGACGACCCAGGAGTTCGATCCGATGCCGCTGCCGTTGGGGCCGAGGATCGCGGGGACCTTGTCCAGGGTGGCGGCGAGGGCGGTCAGCTGGTTGCGCAGGCCCACGGTCGCGCCCTGGGCGGTGACGTTGTCGGCGAGGCCGGTGCCGGTGCCCGTTCCCGTGGCGGCCGGGCCCGTGGAGGCCTGGGAGCCCAGGGCGGCGGCGCCCGAGCCGGTGCCGGTGGATCCCGACCCGGAGCCCGTGGCGCCGGAGGCCTGGGGCGCGTACTTGCCGCCCTCGACCTTGCCGCCCTCGACGATCGGCTTGTTCCGGTCGAAGGGGTACGGCGGGTAGAGCTCGTCGATCTGCGCCGTCGAGAGCTTGCTCGACATCAGCGCGCGGTCGATCTCGTCCTGCATGTTGCCGCGCAGGTCCCACGCCATCGCCTTGAGCCAGGCCACCGAGTCCACCGGCGACCACTGCTCGGGCTGGTAGCCGTCGCTCAGCTTGAGCGCCGCGTGCTCGACGGAGAGGTCCTTGCCGGACTTCCCCTTCAGGTACGCGTTGACCCCGTCGGCGTAGGCCTGCAGATACTTCTTCGTCTCGGGCGACAGCTTGTTCTCGTACTCGGCCTGCGCGACCTGGCGCCAGCCGAGCGTGCGCAGGAAGGCGTCGGTCTCGACCTGGCCGGAACCGAACATCTCCGAGAGCCGCCCGGAGGTCATGTGGCGGCGGACGTCCATCTCCCAGAACCGGTCCTGCGCGTGCACGAAGCCCTGCGCGCGGAAGAGGTCGTCGTCGTTGTCCGCGTAGAGCTGCGGAATGCCGTGGGCGTCGCGCTTGACTTCGACGGTCCCGGTCAGGCCCGGCACCTTGAGGGAGCCGGTCGTCTGGGGGAACGAGGCGCGCACGCTGTCCACGCCCCAGTACGCCCCGTATCCGAGGCCCGCGAAGAGCGCCAGGACCAGTACGAGCACGATCAGACGGGCGCGTCGTCCCTTCTTCTTGGCGGGAGGAGCGGTTTCGTTGGCGGGCATCGCTGTCCTTAGAGGGGCAGGGTGGTCCTGGGAGTTCTGGGAGCAACCATAGGCGCAGGACCGGCTTCGTTGATCCTCCAGGGGTAGAGGTCCGAACGACAGGGGCGAACAGGCGTTTCACAATGTGGTTATCGCGTAAAGGGCGCGTCAAAGATTAGGTAAGGTAACGAACTACTTGCCGAACTTGTCGCCGGGAGGATCGATCCGCCGGGCGCATTGAGGAGGGCCGCCCGCTGACTGTCCACACGCTCAATGAGCTTCTGCTGGTCTGCTCGCTCGTACTGCTCGTCGCCGTCGCGGCGGTGCGCATCTCTTCACGCAGCGGCCTGCCCAGCCTGCTCATCTACCTCGGCATAGGCGTCGCGATAGGCCAGGACGGCATAGGCAACGTCGTATTCGACAATGCCGAGCTGACCCAGGTCATCGGTTATGCCGCGCTCGTGGTGATCCTCGCCGAGGGCGGTCTGGGCACGAAGTGGAAAGAGATCAAGCCGGCCCTGCCGGCGGCGATCATGCTGTCACTGGTGGGCGTGGCGATCAGCGTGGGCGTGACGGCGGCAGGAGCGCATTACCTGGTCGGACTGGAATGGCGGCAGGCCCTCCTGATCGGCGCGGTCGTCTCCTCGACCGACGCGGCGGCCGTCTTCTCGGTGCTGCGGAAGGTCCCGCTGCCCTCCCGGATCACGGGCGTCCTGGAGGCCGAGTCCGGTTTCAACGACGCACCCGTCGTCATCCTGGTGGTGGCCTTCTCCACCGTCGGCCCGGTGGACGAGTGGTACGTCCTGCTCGGCAAGATCGCGCTGGAGCTGGCGATCGGCGCCGCGATCGGCCTGACGGTCGGCTTCCTGGGCGCGTACGGCCTGCGGCACGTGGCACTGCCCGCCTCCGGCCTCTACCCGATCGCCGTCATGGCCATCGCCATCACGGCGTACGCGGCCGGCGCGATCGCGCACGGCTCCGGCTTCCTCGCCGTGTACCTCGCGGCGATGGTGCTCGGGAACGCGAAGCTCCCGCACTGGCCGGCCACCCGGGGATTCGCGGACGGGCTCGGCTGGATCGCCCAGATCGGCATGTTCGTGCTGCTCGGCCTGCTGGTCACCCCGCACGAGCTGATCCACGACTTCTGGCCCGCCGTGGTCATCGGGCTGGTGCTCACGACGGTCGCCCGGCCCCTGGAGGTCTTCATCAGCCTGCTGCCCTTCCGGATCCCGTGGCAGGAGCAGGCCCTCATGTCGTGGGCGGGCCTGCGCGGCGCCGTGCCCATCATCCTGGCGACCATCCCGATGGTGTCCGGGATCGAGGGCAGCGACCGCGTCTTCAACATCGTCTTCGTGCTGGTCGTCGTCTACACCCTGGTCCAGGGGCCGACCCTGCCCTGGCTGGCGCGCAAGCTGAACCTCGGCAAGGGCGAGGAGACCGCCTCCGACCTCGGCATCGAGTCGGCGCCGCTGGAGAAGCTGCGCGGTCACCTGCTCTCCTTCGAGATCCCGCCGGCCTCGCGGATGCACGGCGTGGAGGTGAGCGAACTGCGGCTGCCGCCGGGAGCCTCGGTCACGCTGGTGGTCCGGGAGGCGAAGAGCTTCGTACCGCTGCCGTCGACGGTGCTGCGGCGCGGGGACGAGCTGCTGGTGGTGGCCACGGACCCGGTGCGGGACGCGGCCGAGGCGCGGCTGCGGGCGGTGGCGCGGGGCGGCAAGCTGGCGGGGTGGCTGGGCACGGGGAACGGGACGTCAAACGGGACCGCGCCGCGTTAGAGCAACGTTCTAATTCGGCATTTTCACTGCGATCTGCCCGATTTTATCCCTATTTCCAAGCTCCTCACGTGCGAAGCTCCCGTTAATCGCAGGTGAAGACACGGCTTGTCACCGTAATCACAGGGCCTGGTAGAGGCTTCCCCTGTACGATGAAGGCACAACAGATCGAACCAACTCTGCCTGACGCAGAGCTGGCGCGACCGCAAAGCGGCCGTGGCACCCTCCCGCAGTGGGCGCCCAGGTATCACTCGGTTCTGCGCAAGAGGACAGCTCTCGGGGCTCCCACATGTACGGGTGCGGCCGCTCACAAAGCGAAGCACCGTCCGCAGACGGGGAAGCTCTACCA
The DNA here is from genome assembly GCF_045160965.1 of Streptomyces sp. NBC_00207. NCBI lineage: Bacteria > Bacillati > Actinomycetota > Actinomycetes > Kitasatosporales > Streptomycetaceae > Streptomyces > Streptomyces sp. NBC_00207. The sequence continues at coordinate 4,164,708 of NZ_CP130715.1, forward strand.
GGCAGCGGAAAGGCAAGGCCGTGACATCCGCGGTCACGACCGACAAGTCCGCCCGCCCCGGCTACGGGCAGCTCATGCGCACGCCCGGCGCCCTCGGCTTCGTACTCCCCGGCTTCGCAGCACGACTCCCCTTCGGCATGCTGACCATCAGCATCCTGCTGCTGGTCCAGCACACCACCGGTTCCTACGCCAGCGCCGGCATCGTCGCCGCCGTCACCGGCGTCTCGATGGCGCTCTCCGCCCCCGTGATGGGCATCTTCACCGACCGCTTCGGCCAGAGCGCCGTCCTGCTCCCCGTGGTCCTCACGCACGCCGCCGCCGTCAGCGGCCTGGCCGCGCTCGCCCTCGCGGGCGCTCCGGTCTGGGCACTGGCACTGGCCGCCGTACCCGCAGGCGCCTCGGTGCCGCAGGTCGGCCCGATGGTCCGGGCCCGCTGGGCCGTCAAGCTGGAGGGCTCGCCGCTGCTGCCCACGGCCGCCGCGTTCGAGTCCGTCACCGACGAGTTCACCTTCGTCGTCGGCCCGGTCCTCGCGACCGCCCTGTGCACCGGCGTCCACCCGGCGGCCGGCCTGGTCACCGAGGCCACGCTGACGCTGCTCGGCGGCCTGCTCTTCGCGGCGCAGCGCGCCACCCAGCCCAAGCCGCACGCCCCGGCGGCCGCCGGCGAGAAGCGCGCCTTCGCCCTGTCCTTCCCGGGCCTGCGCGTCCTGATCTTCGCCTTCCTCGGGATCGGCGCCGTCTTCGGCGGCATGCAGGTCTCGCTCGCCGCCTTCTCCAACGAGATCGGCAACCCCGGCGCCAACGGCCTGCTCTACGGCGTCTTCGCCGCGGGCAACATGATCGCCGGCATCGCCATGGGCGCCATCGCCTGGAAGATCGGCCCGCGCCGCCGGCTGATCCTGGGCTACATCGGCCTCACCGCCGCCGCGTCCGTCCTGTGGGCCGCCCACTCGGTGATCCTGCTGGGCGCGCTCGGCCTGGTCGTCGGCCTGTTCATCGCCCCGGCGCTGATCACCGGCTACACGATGGTCGAGCAGCTGGTGCCCGCGAACGCCCGGACCGAGGCCTTCACCTGGCTGACCGGTTCGATCGCCTTCGGTCAGGCCATCGCCGTCATCCTGGCCGGCCGCCTGACGGACGCGCACGGATCCTCGTACGGCTTCCTGGTGCCCATGGGTGCCACCGCGCTCGCGCTGGCCACCCTGCTGGCGCTGCGTGCGAAGCTGGCGCCGAAGGCCCCGAGCCGGATCGTGAACTCGTCCGGTCCGGCGGATGCGACCGCCGCTGCGGCCGTCCCGGCGGTCTCGACCGCCCCCGCGCCGGCCTCCCGTAACCGGGTGAACGAGCGTGGGATGGGTCACCGCGTACCGGTGACGGTGGACTGATCCGCCGGAATACGTCACCATGGAGCGTCGTTAGCACTCATTGAGTCAGAGTGCCAGGAGGAAATTCGTGCCGACCTACCAGTACCAGTGCACCGAGTGCGGTGAGGGCCTTGAGGCCGTGCAGAAGTTCACCGATGACGCACTGACCGTGTGCCCGAGCTGTGACGGACGCCTGAAGAAGGTGTTCTCCGCGGTCGGCATCGTCTTCAAGGGCTCCGGTTTCTACCGGAACGACAGCCGTGGCGCCTCGTCGAGCAGCACGCCTGCCTCGAAGCCGGCCTCGAGCTCGTCCTCGTCCACGACGTCGACGGCCGCCGCTCCTGCCGCCTCGTCCTCGACGTCGTCGAGCAGCAGCTCCACGTCGGCCGCCTGATCGCTTGACCGAAGGCCCCGCCCGCCCCGACCGGGCAGCGGGGCCTTCGGCATGCCCGGTTAGGGTGGGCCGCATGGTGAACGCAGAGATCGGTGTCATCGGCGGCTCGGGCTTCTACTCCTTCCTGGAGGACGTCTCCGAGATCCAGGTGGAGACCCCCTACGGGCCCCCCAGCGACTCCCTGTACGTAGGTGAGCTGGCCGGCCGCCAGGTGGCCTTCCTCCCCCGGCACGGACGCAGCCACACCGTCCCGCCGCACAAGATCAATTACCGGGCCAACCTGTGGGCCCTGCGCTCGGTCGGCGTCCGCCAAGTGCTGGGGCCGTGCGCGGTCGGCGGCCTGCGGGCCGAGTACGGGCCGGGCACGCTGCTCGTACCCGACCAGCTGGTCGACCGTACGAAGTCGCGCGTGCAGACCTTCTTCGACGGTGAGCCGCTGCCGGACGGTTCGGTGCCGAACGTCGTGCACACCACCTTCGCCGACCCGTACTGCCCGGTGGGCCGGTCGGTGGCGATCGCGGCGGCCCGGGGCCGGGACTGGGAGCCGGTGGACGGCGGAACCATGGTCGTCATAGAGGGGCCCCGCTTCTCGACTCGCGCGGAGTCGCAGTGGCACGCCGCGGCGGGCTGGTCGGTCGTCGGCATGACCGGGCACCCCGAGGCGATCCTCGCGCGCGAGCTGGGGCTCTGCTACACCTCGATGGCCCTGGTCACGGACCTGGACGCGGGCGCCGAGACGGGCGAGGGCGTCTCCCACACCGAGGTCCTGAAGGTCTTCGGCGAGAACGTCGGGCGGCTGCGCGAGGTCCTCTTCGACGCGGTGGCGGCCCTGCCCCCCACGGAGTCCCGCGCCTGCCTGTGCACGCACGCGCACGACGGCTGGGACCTGGGCATCGAGCTGCCGTAGTCCCCATGGCCGCGGGCTTCGCGGCGGCTTCGCGGCGGCTTTGTCAGTGGCCTCCCCTAGCCTGCGCGCATGGGCAATTGGGGCGGGATGGCCGTGGCGCATGCCACGGTGGCGGAGCTGCGGGAGTTCGCGGCCGAGATCGGGTGCGCGGTCGACTGCGACGAGGACATGGGCGGCGGCTGGTCGGCCGTGCACTACCCCGACCAGCCGGACGGCGCCGCGGCGGCGCTGGCGCGGCGGACCGGGGCGCCGGTGCTCACGGTGGCCTACCTCGACAGCGACGTCGGCTTCGTCGAGGCCGCCACCTTCGCCGGGGGCCGCTGGAAGGCGCTGCTGAACCGGCGCACGGCCGAGGACTACGAGATACCCGTCGACCGGTTCCCCGTGGAGGCGGCCCTGGCGGGCGCGCTCGACTGGGCGGCCGCAGCCGGATTGAGCGCCGACCCGGAGGGGATCCGGGCGGCGCTCACCGGCTCCGAGGCCTTCGCGGAGGACCTCACGGCCCGGCTCCTCGGCGCGATGGGGATGGACCGCGCAGGGCTCGGCGGGGAAAGCGCGTAGCGGCTGTCACATTCGCCGCGGCTGTCCGGTCCTCCTTGGTGAAGGCGGAAACAAGACCGCCCCTGCCCGGGAGATGACTGTCATGCCGCGTATCTCGCTCACCCCGCCCCGCACCCTCCTCATGCGCATCGGTTCCTGGTACTCGCGCCGTACGTACGGCAAGGTGCTCGACCCCGGCCAGGCCTACGGGCACAACTCGCGCGTGCTGTTCTCGTACGTCCGCCTGGAACAGCAGGCGGCGAAGTGGAACGCCCTCGACGCCGGTCTCAAGCACCTCGCCGTGATGGCCGCGGCGGCCCGCATCAACTGCTCGTGGTGCATGGACTTCGGCTACTGGGAGGGCCACGAGCAGGGCATGCCGGCCGAGAAGATCGAGCAGGTGCCGCGGTGGCGGGAGGCCCGCGAGGTGTTCACCGACCTGGAACTGCTGGTCATGGAGTACGCCGAGGCCATGACCGAGACCGAGCCGGCGGTCACGGACGAGCTCGCCGCGGAACTGATCGCGCGGCTCGGCGAGGCGGCGTTCGTCGAACTCACCGCGATGGTCGCCCTGGAGAACTGGCGCTCGCGCGTCAACAGCGCCTTCGGCCTGACCAGTCAGGGCTTCGCCGAGGCCTGCCGGATCCCGGCCAGGCCGTGACCCTGACAATGACGGCGTGACCACGGACTCCCCCTTCGCCGACCGCAAGGTCATCGTCGCCCTCGACTTCGACGACCGCCGGGCCGCCGAGGAGCTCGTCGAGCGCCTCGGCGACGCGTGCGACTCCTACAAGATCGGCCTGGAACTCCTGACCGCCGCGGGCCCCGGGCTCGCACGGGACCTGGCCGAGCGGGGCCACGAGGTCTTCCTCGACCTGAAGCTCTTCGAGATCCCGAACTCCGTCGCCGGCGCCGTCCGGGCCGCGGGCGCGCTCGGCGCGTCCATGGTGACCGTGCACAGCATGGGCGGTACGGGGATCATGGCCGCGGCGGTCGAGGCGGCGCGGGAGTTCCCGCGGCTGCGGGTGCTCGCGCTGACCGTGGTCACCAGCATGACCGCCGGCGACCTCGCCGACATCGGCATCGGGGCGGACACCGAGGAGCAGGTGCTGCGGCTGGCCCGGCTGGCGGTGGGCGCCGGATGCGACGGGGTCATCGCCTCGCCGCGGGAGGCCGGGCTGCTGCGCCGGCTGCTGGGACCGGACCGGCTGATCGTGACGCCGGGGGTGACGCTGGGGCCGGACGGGCCGGTCGGCGGCGCGGTAGCCGGCTCGGCCGGCGGCGGGGCAGGCGGCGGCGTGGTGGGCGGATCGGCAGGGCGTGTGGTGGGCGGCTCGGCCGGGCGTGTGGTGGGCGGCTCGGCAGGCGGGCACGCGCGGGCGGGGACGCCGCAGGCCGCCTTCGCGGCCGGGGCCTCGCACGTCGTGGTGGGCCGGTCGATCGCGCGGGCCGCGGACCCGGTGGCCGCGCTGCGGCGGGCCAGGGCCGCCTCTTAACTCCTGCGGGTGACGGGGTTGTCCACAGGCTGGGGACCGTCCACAGGCTCCGGAGGGATCCCCGGGGAGGGCGGATCGTGGGATGCGTCCGGGCGACGGGTCCGGGCACGGCAGCTCACTCGGTCTGGTGGTGTTCTTCATGTCCCTTTGCTCCACGGCATCTTCGACTCCCTCCGCATGTCCCCCCGCACGCCCGGTCCCGCCGTTCCCGCCGCTCCGTGTGGGGCGGGGCGGGAACCGGCTGCGGCGGGTCGTGCGGCGCAGGCGGCGGGCCGCCTCGGCCGGGCTGGCCGTCGTGGCGGCGGCCCTGGCGGTGGGCGGGACGGAGGCGCAGGCTTCGCGGGGCGCGGCGCCACCGCCGGTAAGGGCCCCGCACGGTGCCGCCCCGCCCGCGGCGGTACGGATGGTGTCGGCCCCGGTGCGCATCGCGGACGCCGCGACGGTGCGGCTGCTGCGGCCCGGCGACCGGGTCGACGTGGTCGCGGCCGAGCGCGCCGGACCGCCCAGGGTGGTGGCCGCGGGGGCCCGGGTCGCCGAAGTGCCCCGTCCGGACACCGGCGTTGGGGACGGCGGGGCTCTGGTGGTCCTGTCCGTGCCCCGGGACACCGCGCGGGATCTCGTGGGGGCGGGCGCCGTGACGCGACTGGCGGTGACGTTGTGTTGATCCGCACGCGCGGTCGGTCAATTCACCGTGAGATGGGGGTCGATTGGACACGCTGCGCCTGGACTGCCGTAGCTTTCGGAACCGTTGGCTCCGTGTTCGGCACATGCGAAGAAAGGCTCAGTGGTGAGCGAGAAGAAGAAGGAGAGCGTGCTGGCAGGCTTCAAGGCCTTCCTGATGCGCGGCAACGTGGTCGACCTGGCGGTGGCCGTGGTGATCGGCGCCGCGTTCACGAACATCGTGAACTCGGTGGTCAAGGGGATCATCAGCCCGGTGATCGGCGCGGTGGGCACGCAGAGCCTGGACGGCTACAAGTCCTGCCTCAAGAGCCCGTGCGCCATCGGCCCGAACGGCCAGCCGACGGGTGTGGAGATCCTCTGGGGCTCGGTGCTGAACGCCACGCTGACCTTCCTGATCACCGCGGCGGTCGTGTACTTCCTCATGGTGCTGCCGATGGCGAAGTACCTGGCCAAGCAGGAGGCCCGCCGCAAGGCCCGGGAGGGCGTCCAGGAGCTCGTCGAGATCACCGAGCTGGAGGTCCTCAAGGAGATCCGGGACGAGCTGGTCGCACAGCGCGCCAACGGTGGCGGCAGCGCCGGCCCCGGGGGGTCGCGCGGCGCCTACTGACCGGTCCGGCTGGTCCGGCCGATGCGGCCGTCGCGGCCGCCTCGGCGGGTCAGATGTGGTGCGGGGGCTTCTCGTCGAGGAAGCGGGCCAGGTCGGCCGCACTTCCGCCGGCGGTCGGCCGCTCGCCCCAGCCCCGGTCGGTGTCGTCCGAGGACTGCTGGTCCAGCGGGTCGTCGAAGACCAGCTTCGGCTTCGGCCGGGGCCGGTCGGCCGCGGGGACGGGACGCGAGGACTGCGGGTCGGAGGCGGGGACGCTGCTCATGCCTCCAGGGTACGGCCGCCCCCGCCCGCGGCCCGGCTCGGCTGGGGGCCTCGGCGCGGTGCGAGCGCACCGGGCGCGGGGCGGGAGCGGGGGCGGGTATGGACATGGTCATCGGTCCTTCGGGTCGAGGAGCCACAGTCCGATCACGACGAGGAAGGACAGGATCAGGAATCCCGCGCCCCACCAGGCCGTACCGGTGTTGCCCTTCATCCACTCGTTGACGGTGACGGTGAGCGCCCAGAGCTGGCCGATGACCACGGTGAGGGCCAGGGCCAGACGCGCGTTCAGCCTCGAGGACCGCTCCGGCTCCTGCTCGGTGCCGGCCCCGGGGCCGGGGCCGGTGTGCCGGATCCGCGGGTCTCCGTATCCGCTGGTGGAGCGGATCTGCGGATACCGCTCCCGCACCGGCCGGTTCAGCCGGGGCCGGGCACTGCCGGGGTGGTACTCCGGGCGCGGGGGCAGCTGTGCGTCGCTCATGTCCGCCTCTTCTCGGACGGGGCGCTCGCGCTGCCCCGGCCCGCGCCGGGGCAGCGCAGCTGCTGGGCGGCCTCGGGGTGGGAATCGCCGAACTGCCGGCAGAGGGCCTCCCTGGCAGGCTCTCCCGACCGGGAGGTGGCGAGGGCCCAGACGCTGCCGTCCGCCTGTTCGGTCAGGAAGACCTTGGGGAGCGGCCGTGGCGGCGGGCCCGCGGTCACCTCGCCGGTGCGGGCGTCGAAGACGCCCTCGTGGCAGGGGCAGTACAGCTCCCCGTCGGCGCCCCGGTCCTCGCGCCAGAGCACGGCGCAGGCCAGGTGGGTACAGACGGCGGAGTAGCCGACGAGGGAGCCGTCGCTCAGCCGTACGGCGAGGGCCCGGTCCTCGTCGCCGGGGAAGCGGAAGGCCACGGACTGGCCCGGCGCCAGCCGGTCGGTGACCTTCTTGGGCTCGGGCAGCGTCTCGCTGTCGCCGTGCCGGTGCAGGATGCCGGCGGCGACGCCGATCCCGCCGACGGCGAGGCCGCCGGAGACGGTGGCGACGATCCGCAGGTAGTCGCGGCGGGTGGTGAGGGAGTCGGCGCTGATCCGGTCGCGCAGCTGCTCGGCGGCCGCGTCCCCGTCGGGTTCGGGGCCCGGGGCCGGGGACGGAGGGGGCTGTTCGGTCACGCTCACCGGACGTCGCCTCCGCCCACCCGTCGCCCGCCGCCACCCTTGGTCGAAGGCTCTTCGCGCATGTCCACTCCATTGATCTCGACCACCGGCAGACCGCCGGGGACCGGCCATTGGACCTTGTCGGCGGGGACGACCATCGCCACTCCGGTGCTGACCATCACGTCACCGAAGACGAAGGAGTCGGCGACCTGGACGCCGGGGCGCTCGGCCTGGAGCTCCTCCAGGGTTCCGTAGAAGAGGGCGCCGGTGGGGCAGACGGTGGCGCACATGGGCGCCAGGCCGTAGGCGGTGCGGTCGTAGCAGAGGTTGCACTTCATCTGCAGCTTCGCCTGGAGGTCGATCTTGGGGACGCCGAAGGGGCAGGCGTTGACGCAGTTGGCGCAGCCGATGCAGCGGGTGGTGTCGGCCTGCTGGACCACTCCGTCGGCGGTCACCAGGATCGCGTCGGCGGGGCAGACCTCGGCGCAGGGTGCGACCGGGTCCTCGCAGTGCATGCAGACGGTCGGAAGGGAGGCGACGGACAGGCCGGGCTCGGTGTAGTCCAGGTGGATCATCGACTTGCCGCGGTGGGAGTCGCATTCGCGGCAGGCGGAGACGCAGGCCTGGCAGCCGATGCAGCGGCCCGGGTCGATGAAGATCGTGCGGCCCATCATGGCGGGTCAGCTCCTCTCCGCCGTGCCACGGCCCTGCGAGGACGTGGGGGGCAGGGGATCGGTGCGCGAGACCTGGGTCGCCGGATAGGCCTCGTGGCCCGGGGCCGTGGGAGGCGCGGGGACCTCGTCGATCCGCTCGGCGGGCTCGATCCGGGCGGCGCAGACCTTGTACTCGGGGATCTTCGAGCGGGGGTCGAGGGCGTCGATGGTCAGGGCGTTCGCGGCCGTCGGCACGGGCCAGTGGTAGGGGATGAAGACGGTGTCCGGGCGGATGGCCTCGGTGACCAGGGCCGGGAAGACCTCGCTGCCGCGGCGGGTGGTCACCCGGACCGGATCGCCGTTCCGGTAGCCGTGCGAGGGGTGGATCTCCACCCAGGGGCGCGGGGTCTGTTCGACGAGGGCGCCCAGGCGGCGGGTCTGGTTGCCGGAGAGGAAGTGCGCGACGGTGCGGCCGGTGGTGAGGGAGAGGGGGTACTCCTCGTTGTAGGGGTCCATCGGCGCGTGCCACTCGACGACCTGCATGTGGATCTTGCCGTCGGGGTGGTAGGTCCTGCCGCCCTCGAACAGCCGGGGGGTGCCCGGGTGGTCGGTGGAGGGGCAGGGCCACATGATGCCGCCGGTCTCCTCCAGGCGCTCGTAGGTGATGCCGTAGTAGTCGTTGACCGTGTCGGCGGAGGCGATGCGCAGCTCGTCGAACACCTCGCGGGAGCTCGTGAAGGCGAATTTGTCTCCCGCGCCCAGGCGCTTGGCGAGTTCGCACATCACCCAGGTGTCGGTGCGCACCCCGGCGGGGGGCTCCTGCGCCTTGTTGTGCTTGACGACGCGGGCCTCGGTGTTCGCCATGACGCCCTCGTCCTCCGCCCAGACGGTGACGGGGAAGACCACGTGTGCGTTGGTCGCGGTCTCCGAGAGGAAGAAGTCGAACTGCGCGTGGAATTCGAGGGTGTCGTAGCCCTTCTTGACCGCCGTGTAGTTCGGGAGCGAGACGAAGGGGTTGTTGCAGATGCCGATCAGACCGCGGATCTCCTGGCGCTGCATCTGCCAGACCATTTCCATCATGGAGGTGCCGGCGGTGGGGAGTTCGGACTCCTCGATGCCCCAGATCCGGCAGATCTGGCGGCGGTGCTCCTCGTTCAGGATGGAGCGGCCGCCGGGGAGGAGGTCGGCCTTCTGGCCGTGTTCGCGGCCGCCCTGACCGTTGCCCTGGCCGGTGATGGTGCCGTAGCCGGCGCCGGGTTTGCCGAGGTTCCCGGTGGCCACGCACATGTTGATGACGGACAGGCAGTTCTCGACGCCCTGCGAGTGGTGTTCGATGCCGCGGGCATGGAAGGCCATGGCCTTGCCGGCGCCGCCGAACATCCGGGCCACCTGGACGATCTGCGCTTCGGGGATCCCGCAGATCCCGGCGGAGCGGGCGGGCGGGTAGTCCTGGACGGCCTTCCTGACCTCGTCCCAGCCGGTGGTGTGGGCGGCGAGGTACGGCTCGTCGGTCAGGCCTTCGGCGACGATCACGTGGAGCACGGCGTTGAAGAAGGCCGAGTCGGTACCGGGCTTGAGGGCGACGTGGACGTCGGCGGTGCGGGCGACGGCCGTCTCCCGCGGGTCGACGACGATCAGGGCGGCGCCCCGGTCGCGGGCTCCCCAGACGTACTGGGTCATCACCGGGAAGCACTCCCCCACGTTCGACCCGGCGATGAGCAGGCAGTCGGTGAGGAGGATGTCGGAGAAGGGGTTGGCGGCCCGGTCGATGCCGAAGGACAGTTTGTTGGCGCCCGCGGCGCTGACCATGCACAGGCGGCCGTTGTAGTCGACGTGCCGGGTCTTGAGGGCGACCCGGCCGAACTTGCCGACCAGGTAGGTCTTCTCGGAGTAGAGGCTGGCGCCGCCGAGCAGGCCGAAGGCGTCGTTGCCGTGGGCCTCCTGGATCCGGCGGATCTCGGAGACGGTGAAGTCCAGCGCCTCGTCCCAGGAAACCTCGCGGAACTCCTCGTCCCGGGAGCGGCGCATCAGCGGCGCGGTCAGCCGGTCGGGGTGGTTGACCTGCTGGTAGGCGTTGATCCCCTTGGGGCACAGCCGCATCCGGTTGATGTCGTGGTTGCGGGGCTCCACGCCGAAGACCTTGCCGCCCTTGTCCACGCGCAGGTACATCCCGCACTGCACTCCGCAGAAGCAGCAGTGGGTGGGGACGAGGGTCTCGCCGTCCTGGTCGGCGTGCCACTGGTCGGCGGGGATGCCGCCCGCGTCGCGGAAGTTGCGCGTGCCGGGCGGGGCGATGGAGGGGTCGAGGGAGATCGGCACGGGCCGGGAAGCGGCCTCGGCGGGGTCGGTCGCGGTCACTTGAAGCCCTTCTTGACCTGGGTCAGATAGGCGTTGCCGCGCAGGACCCGCTTGCACCGCGGGCAGTATTCGACGAAGGCGTTGAAGTCGAGCTTCAGGTCCTGCATCGTGCCGCGCAGGTTCTCCACGTAGGGGGTGGTGTCGATGGGCTCCCCGCAGCGCTTGCAGGCGAAGACCTGCTCGTCCCGGCGGGCCGTGTACTTGAACAGCTGCATGCCGACGGCGGCCGGGCGCTGGACGATGTGGAAGAACTTCCCGAACGGGATGTAGATGAGGGTGAACACCACGGACACCATGTGCAGGATGGCCAGGAACTCGTAGCCGCCGCCGTGCAGGAAGATCGAAGAGAAGGTCAGCAGCAGACCGGTCACGGAGATCACGATCAGGCAGATCAGCGGCAGCAGGTCGTAGGCGAAGCGCTGCCCGGTGATGGCGCCGCGGTCCTTCATCCTGCGCCACAGGAAGTACGAGGCCCCGGGGATGACGAGCACGGCGGCGATGTCCAGGCCGTGGAACATCAGCCAGCCCAGGAAGTTCAGGGCGTCGAAGCCCATCACCTTGTAGCCCCAGATCCGCATCTCGTAGCCGGGGCCGGGGCCGCTGTCGGAGGTGAAGGTGAACCAGCCCCAGGTCAGCGGGAAGGTGATCGCCGCGGCCAGCAGGCAGCCCCAGAAGATGAACTGGTGGGCGATCCAGCGGCCGCGCGAGCGGGCTCCGAGGAACTTCTGGAAGCCGAGGTAGGTGGCGATCATCTTCGGCAGGGCGGTGGGTGCCTTGCGGAAGTTGTCGGCCGATAAGAAGCTGCCGAAGCCCTTCTCGAAGAGGCGGCGCGCGGCGGGTGCGGAGACCCAGACCGTGTACCGGTAGGCCACGCCGAAGGCCAGGAAGACGGTGGCTACGGCGTACGGCAGCAGCGCCGAGTCGAAGTCGCGCAGCAGCCGGCTGCCCAGCACGATCGCGGCGACGAGCAGGAGCGAGACGACGGTGCCGGCCAGCGTGGCCCGTGCGGTGACCGACCGCCGTGCGCCCGGTTCGGACGGGGGCCGGGCCGGGTCCGGCTGGGCCTCCGCGGCCCCGGCGGCGCCCGCGGCGCCGGGGGGCGGGGGCGGGGCGGCAAGGGCTTCTGATGGCTCGGACACAGCCCCACGCTAGGTGACCTGTGCCGATTCAGCCCGTTATGCGGCACTCATCATTAGGCCGAATGCGGTCGACCGGAGCGCGCACGTCGGTGAGGCCCGGCACGAGCACGAAGCGCAGGTGCACCTCCTTGCCGAGGTCCGCGAGGCGCTGCGCGAAGTCCGGGGTGGGCCGCAGCGGACGGCCGGTGACCTTCCGGTACGTCCGGGGCACAGGGGCGGCGCCGGCAGCGCGTCCGACCTGCCGGGGGCCGGTCCCTCTGGTCTCCTGGCCGGTATGGCCTACTCCCCCATGACCGCCCGCAGCCCCGACGAGGACCACCGCGCGTCCACCCCGCTGGAGCTGTTCTTCGACCTCTGCTTCGTCGTCGCGATCGCGCAGTGCGGGGCACGGCTGGTGCACTCGCTGGCGGAGGGCCATCCCGTCACCGGGGTGATCGGCTACTTCTTCGTCTTCTTCGGGGTGTGGTGGGCGTGGATGAACTTCACGTGGTTCGCCTCCGCCTACGACTGCGACGACGTGCCGTACCGGATCGCGACCCTGGTGCAGATCGCCGGCGTCCTCGTCTACGCGGCGGGGGTGAGCCGCGCCTTCGACGAGAACAACTGGGCCGTCGCCGTCGTCGGCTACATCATCATGCGCGTCGCGCTGACGGCGCAGTGGCTGCGGGCGGCCTCCGGGGAGAGCGGCACGGCCCGTACATCGGCGCTGAAGTACGCGGCCGGACTGGTGCTCTGCCAGCTCGGCTGGGTGACGCTGCTGTTCGCCCCGGACGACTGGAAGCGGTGGCTGTTCCTGGTCGTGGCCGCCTGCGAACTGCTCGTTCCGGTGATCGCCGAACACGGGCACCAGACGCCCTGGCACGCCCACCACATCGTGGAGCGGTACGGCCTGTTCACCATCATCGTGCTCGGCGAGACGATCGCCGCGAGCACGGTCGCGGTCAAATCGGCACTCGACGAGCACGAGGCCCTCGACCTGCTGCTGCCCATCGCGGCGGGCGGGCTGCTGATCGTCTTCGCCGCCTGGTGGATCTACTTCGCCGTACCGATGCACGAGCACCTGACGTCCAACCGCGAGGCGATCCCGTGGGGGTACGGCCACCTGCTGATCTTCGCCTCGGGTGCGGCGATCGGCGCCGGCATCGAGGTCGCGGTGGAGCACGCCGTCCACAAGGCGCACGTCTCCCAGCTCGCCGCCAACGCGGCCGTGACCGTCCCGGCCGCGCTGTTCCTGCTGATGGTGTGGCTCCTGCACTCCCGCCACTTCAAGCGCGGCCTCGCCGAGCAGCTGGTGCTGCCGGTGGCGGCGCTCGCCGTACTGGCCTGTATGTGGACGGGCCCGTACGCGGTGCTCTGGGCGGGGCTGGTCTCGACCGCGACCGTGGCGGTCGGCGTGACCATGTCGACAAGGTCCAGCCGATTCAGCCCCGCCGGCGTTTGAGGGGTGGGGGTCCCCCCGGACGGAGTCTGGGGGAGGGTCTGGGGCGGAGCTCCGGCAGACGGGCCGCGCGGAACCGTCACTCCCGCGCCCCCGCCACCGTTTCCAGGCCATGACACTCCCCGCACAACGCCCCGGCGAAGACCCCGCCAGGGAACTGGCCGAGCCCGGCTTCTGGCAGCAGCCCCCCGCCCACCGCCTCGCCGCCTTCGCCCGCCTGCGGGCGGTCGGCTCCCCCGTCTTCGTCCCCGAAGGGCCCGGGCACTGGGCCCTCGTCCGGCACGCCCAGGTGCAGGAGGCCAGCCGCCTCCCCAAGGTCTTCGCCAGCGCCCCCGGTGTGACCACCCCCGAACCGGCCCGCTGGGTCCGCGCACTGTTCGGCGACTCGATGGTCAATCTGGACGGCGCCGACCACGCCCAGCTCCGCAAGATCGTGCAGCGGGCGTTCACGCCCCGCCTGCTGGCGGCGGCCGAGGAGGACATCCACGCGGTCGCGGCCCGCATCGTGGACGACGTGCTCGCCGACGAGCCGGACGAGTTCGTATCGGCGGTGGCCTCACGGCTGCCGCTGGACGTCATCTGCAACATGATGGGCATCCCCGAGCACTACCGCGCCGAGATCGCCGACCGCGTCAACCACGCCTCGGAGAACATCGGCGTGGAACGGGGCCTGACGGCTCGGCTGCGGATGCCCGGGCGCGGGCTGCGCGCGCTCGCCCGTATGCAGCGGATGGTCGCGGGCATCGGACGGGAGCGGCGCAAGAACCCCACCGACGACCTGATCTCGGCGCTGGTCTGCGCGAACGTGGACGGCCAGGCCCTCGGGGCCCGCCAGCTCGGCGCCTTCTTCTCCCTCTTGATGGTGGCCGGGGTGGAGACCACCCGCAATGCGATCACCCACGGGCTGACCCTGCTCACCGACCACCCGGACCAGCGGGACCTGCTGCTCTCGGACTTCGAGAAGTACGCGGACGGCGCGGTGGACGAGATGATCCGCCACTCGACGCCGATCATCCAGTTCCGCCGGACGGTGGCCGCCGAGCACACCATGGACGGGCACGTGTTCCGGCCGGGCGACAAGGTGGTGCTCTACTACGCCTCCGCCAACCGCGACGAGGCCGTCTTCCCCGACCCCGACGCCTTCGACATCACCCGCTCGCCCAATCCGCACCTGGGGTTCGGCGGCGGCGGCCCGCATTTCTGCCTGGGCGCGCACCTGGCCCGGGTGGAGATGAAGGCGCTCTTCCGCGAGCTGCTCACCCGGCCGGTCGGACTGCGCGCGGTGGGGCTGCCGGACCTGGCGGGGTCGAACTTCGACAACCGGGTCCGCTCGCTCAAGTTCGCCTTCGAGCGCCCCTGACGGGCCCGGGAAGGAAAGGAACCGGCCACCGGGCAGGCTGGGAGCCCGGCGGCCGGAGCGGGTGGTGGCGGCACCCGCCGTGCGGCTACTTCTGCAGGCGGCGCACGGCGAGGACGCAGTGGGCGCTGCCCGTGAGCACGGACTCGTCGCCCGCGAACCTCTGCAGGGTCTCCGCGTCGACCGGCTGCCCGGGGACCGCCTCGGGCCAGGCGCGCGTGGCGAACAGGAAGTAGGCCTGCCCGCTCTCGTCCGCGGCGTCGACCCACTCCTTGGGGGCGGTGCACTGCGCGTTCATCCCGGGCAGGGTGAGCGCGATCTGGTCGCCCTCCAGCAGGATCTGCACCGGGAAGGCGGCCGGGTTGCGCGTACCGTCCATGACGACGTCGCCGATGGGCAGGCCGATCTCCTCGAGCAGCCCGCGGGCCGCCGCCTCGCCTGCCTCCCGGCCCTTCGGACCGTCGCCCAGGGTGTAGGCGAGGAGGTACGGGATGTCGTGCGCCTCGGAGGGGTCGCCGATCCAGGCGAGCACCGAAAGGGTGCCGAGCTGGGACCGGTCGATTTCGGCTTGAGTAGAAGTCATGCGCCGCACCCTAGTGGTCCCGCCCCCGGGCCTTTCACGGCCTTTCACCCGGGCGGGCTAGACCGCCCAGAATCCCTCTCCGGAATTCGTCTGCATGTTCGCGTCCTGGTACTGCAGACGCACAATGCGCGTGTTTTCCGGGATTTCGAACACCACCCATCCTTCGGCCCGCTCACCGACCTCCAGGGAATCGAAGACGAGCGGTTTGCCGGTGGTCAGCTCGCCGGTGGACACCACCGGGTGGCGCCGCCCCGCGCTGTCGTGCGCCCACATGCGTCCGAGGGCCCCGTACGAGGTCCCGCCCACGTTGACGAAGGACATCTGGGCGGCCACCCAGCGCTTGCCGGCGGGCGGGGCGTAGTTCTTCTCGACGCTGATCGCGGGGTCCACGTACGAGGCCAGCACGGCCTGGAGGTGTCGGCCGACCTGTGCACCGTCCACCCGTACGGAGTCACCCACATGGGCTTCCTTCACGGCGGTCCGTACGGGTGCCTCCGCGCCCGGCGCCCCGTCGTCCACCGGGACGGCGGGCGCCACGGCCGGGGCGAGCGCGGCTTCCTGCGGGGCGCTCTGGCAGGCCGTGGCACCGAGGAGGAGGAACGGGAGGAGGGCGGCGGCGAGGACGGGGGTGTGGCGGCGGGCGGCGGACTGACGCATTCGCGATCCCTTCGGGGATGTATTTCGGTCAGTCTCACGCGCCCGAGCGGGCAATTGCACTCACCGACACGAGTGCGCCCGGGGAGTGCGTGCGACCGGTTGCGGCCAACTGCCAGCACAATGCGTTCCGGCGGATTCCCGCCACACGGATCCATCTGGAGGAAGAATGCGCATGTCCGGCCGCCGAATGACACTGGCAGCTCTCGCCGCACTGGCCGCCACCACGGTATTCACCGTCCCGGCCGGGGCCACCGTTTTCAACCAAGGTATTTCCGTACATCATGACGCTCACATCGAAGAGGACGGCGGCGTCATCCTTTCCGGCACCTACCACTGCGAGCAGGCGTCACCCTCAGGGGCGATGCAGATCAAGGCGACCGTCGAGCAGGACGGCACCCAGTTGAGCATCAACGCGGAGCAGCCCGTCTGCGACGGCACCGAGCGCAGGTGGGTGGCGCACGCCCCGGCCGGCGTCGAGGGCCTGCCGGTGGGCGCGCTGGCCGTCGGCGCGCGCCTGCACCCGGGCCGCGCGGAGGTCACCGCGGAGCTCCAGGAGATCCGCCTCTCGGGTCTGATGCCGCGGTCGGTCGACACGGTCGCCCAGGACACGCAGGACGTCGAGGTCCACGCCGGGCACTGAGCGCCAGCGGGCCCGTGGCACGCGCCCGTCCCGTCCGGTAGCCGCCGCTACCGGGACCGGGCGCTCGGGCCCCGGCCCGCCCGGCAGACCCGGCCTGCCCGCCCTGCGGCCGCACCTGGCAGCACACCGGCACCCCGCACCCCGACGGGCGTCAGCGGCACTCGGGGGCGACGTCCGTCATCGACATGAAGGCCACCGACCGGCACTCGGCGTCCGCGTGCGGACGCCCCGTCGTCCAGTCCACGACGGTCGGCGCCCCGGCCGCCAGCAGGACCAGGGCCAGGACTCCCGTCACGGCGGCCTTGCTCAGCCCGCGCACAACACGATCCGTTCCATGGACCGCATCATCACTCCACCTCCGGCGCCCCACAACCCGGGGTGACCGTCCGGTCACCCGGCGCTCCGGGGGCTGCCGCCGACGGTGAACTCGCACCACACAGCCTTGCCGTCGCCCCGGGACTCCACTCCCCAGTGCGTGGCCAGCGCGTCCACCAGCAGCAGCCCGCGCCCCGTGGTGGCCGCCTCGCCCGGCGTGCGCCGGCGCGGCCACACGCTGGAGCGGTCCTTGACCCACAGCCGGATCCGCCGGACCGGCTCGGGCAGCACCTCCATGGTCAGCACCGCCCCGCCGTCGGTGTGCAGGAGGGCGTTGACCAGCAGCTCCCCGGCCGCCACCTCCACGTCGTCGGCCAGTTCCGGCATGCCCCAGTCGCGCAGGGCCTGGCGCAGGGCGTAGCGGGCCTCCGAGAGGCCTTCCGGGTCGGCCTGGTGGACGTACTGGTGGATGCGCGGCGCCCGGTGGGTGCCCGGGTCGGGGGCCCGGCGCAGCACCAGCAGGGCCACGTCGTCGCCGGAGCCCCAGCGCTCCCAGAGCCGGTCCGAGAGGTGGTCGGCGAGCGCCCCGGCCTGCTGCGGGCCGCTGCGCACCGCGTGGGCCAGCGCCTCCATGCCCTGGGTGATGGTCGTGCCCGGCTCCTCCACCAGGCCGTCCGTGCACAGGACGAGCGTCTCCCCGGGGACCAGGTCGAGCCGGGTCTCGGGGAACTCCTCCTGCTCGAAGACCGTGGCCAGCCCCAGCGGCAGGCCGCCGCGCACGTTCGGCCAGCCCGTACGCCCGTCCGTGTGCCGGATCAGCGGGCCGAGGTGACCCGCGCGGACCGCCCGTACGCCTCCGGTCTCCAGGTCCACCTGCGCGTACATGCAGGTGGCGAAGCGCTCGGTGTCCAGTTCGGCGAGGAAGCGCGAGGCCCGGGCCAGCACGGTGGACGGCGGATGACCCTCCCCCGCGTACGCCCGCAGCGCGATCCGCAGCTGGCCCATGATGGCCGCCGCGTGCGTGTCGTGGCCCTGTACGTCGCCCACCACGATGCCGACGCGGTCCCGGGGCAGCGCGATCACGTCGTACCAGTCCCCGCCGACCTCCCGCCCGCTCCAGGCGGCGTGGTAACGGACCGCGATCTCGCCGCCGGTGATCTCCGGGATCCGGCGCGGCAGCATGGCGGCCTGCAGGCCCGTGGCGAACTCCCGCTCCTGGTCGAAGAGGAGCGCCCGCTGCAGGGACTGGGCCACGATGCCCGCCAGGCCCAGGCACAGGTTCCGCTCCTCCGGGCTGAACTCGCTGCGCCTGCGGTAGAAGAGGACGAGTCCGCCGATGGCCTTGGCCTGCGCGATCAGCGGCAGGTAGGCGGCCGCGTCGTACCGGATCCGGCTCAGGTAGTCGGCGAGGAGCGGAAACTCGCCGCCGAGGTCGGCGAGCGAGGTGACGAAACGTGCCTGCCGGGTGAGCACCGCGTGCGACAGCGGCAGCGAACCGTCCAGCCTGGTGAACCGCCGCTCGCTGAGGATCTCCAGGGTCTCCCCGCTCAGCGCGATGATCTTGATGGTGCCGCCCTCGACCAGCCCCAGGGCCAGCCCGTCCGCACCGAGCCGCTCCAGCGCGCCCGCCCCCGTCAGCGCGGCCGTGACGTCGTCCACCGTCACCGCCCGCGACAGGGCCTCCGTGGTCCGCTGCACGATCGTCGTCTGCTGGGCCCGCGCCGCCTCCAGCTTGCGCAGCAGCGTCGCATGGGCCAGCTCCGCCGTCGCGTCGCGGACGATCCCCACGATGCGCTGCGGCTGCCCCTCGCCGTCGCGCAGGACCCGGCCCGAGGTGTGCGTCCACTGGTCGAGGCCGTCGCGCCGCTGCACCGTGAAGTACGCGCCGTACGTGTCCCCGCCGCCCTCCAGGACCCCCGCGATGGTCTCGGTCAGCCGGACCCCGTCCTCGGGCGGGATGTGCAGCCCGACCCCCTCCGGGGAGCCGTCGAACTCCTCCGCCCCCAGGTCGAAGACGGACATCGCGGCCTCGTCCAGCGCCACCGTGCCGGCGCCCAGGTCCCACTCGAAGCTGCCCATTCCGTTCAGCGCGAGCCGCTCGCCGGGCGCGGTCACGGGGGGACGCCGGACCGGCTCGGGTCCCTCGCGCTCCGCCGCTGCCACCTTCCACACCACCTAACGGCCGGGCCAGCACGGCTGCGAGATCAGCCGCTCCCACTCCTCGTCAGGATGCCCCGGAAGGGTGCGCCCGGCCTCCCGCCAGCGCTTGACGACCGAGAGGTAGATCGTGGCCTGGTCGGCGGACGGGGCCGTCGCGTACGGCCCTCCGTACGGGGCCGCGTACGGGGCACGTTCGAACCCGCCGGACCTCGCCGTCGTGGCGGGCTGTTCCGCGCGGCTGGCGGGAATGCGTACCCAGCCGCGGCCCTGTGCTCGCTCCGCGCTCATCACGGACCCCTCTCACCGCGGATCTCACCGCAGATACGTCGTCGGATGCCCTGGGGGTACCCCCGGAGAAGGCCCGGGGGAAGCAGCCCGGTCGAACCGGGCGACACCGGTGGAGCCCGGCCGCGGACCCCGGGCACCGAGGCGCTTGCGGACTCCTCCCACCAGTCTCCCCGCCGTGAAGCCCGCACCGTGCACGAATCGCATGGAAGGGCCGAATGAGGGAGCCGCCAGCAGCCCCGCGAAGAACAGTCCGGGCCACGAGGACTCGAAGCAGGCACTCAGCTCCGGCGCCCTGCTGTCCCCCACAGTCTCCAGCCCCGCCCGCAGCCCCGCGTCGAGCAGCTCCAGCCGGGCCAGGTCCGGGACGAAGCCGGTGGCCGCGATGACGTGCGCGACGTCCAGGACCACGGACTCCCCCGCCCGGGTGGTCAGCCCGAGCCGGGTCCGCTCGCCCACCGCGACCGCCCTCTGCAGCCGGTGCCCGAGCAGGACGGGGACGCGCCGCTCGAAGCGGTCCCGCAGCCACCAGGCGCCGGCCGGACCCAGCGCGGTGGCCGCGATCCGCTCCCGGGTGGACGCGGGCAGCCTGTGCACCGCCCAGGGCAGCTCCGACCACACCCAGCTGCGCCAGCCGGTGCCGAGACCGCTGTGGGGATCGCGCAGGGCACGCAGCGCGGGCCGCTCCAGGGGCTGCGGGACGCTGTTCCAGTTCAGCCGGGAGCGCCGGGCGACCAGGCACGGCCGGGCGCCCTGCTCGGCCAGCAGGGCGGCGGTCTCCAGGGCCGCCTGCCCGGCTCCGAGCACGGCGACCTCGCGGCCTGCGAAGCGGGTCAGGTCACGGTGGCCGCTGCTGTGCGAGTAGTGGGCGGGCGGGAGCTCGCCCAGCCCCCCGGGGTGGTGGACGAAGGGCATCACCCCGACCGCGAGGGCGACCGTACGGGCGAGCAGGGGCGGTCCCTCGGCGGTGCGGACGCGGAAGCCGTCGCCCTGCGGGGTCACCTCCGTGACGGTCACCTCCTCCACCTCCGGCGCGGCCTGCCGGGCGAACCACATCCCGTACGCACTGAACGTGTCGATCGGCAGCGGAGTGCCGTGTTCCGCGGCCAGTCCGCGCGTGGCGCAGTATTCGGCCAGGGTGTGCCGCCCGTCCGGCGCGGACAGGTTGGAGGACCAGGGCTCCGACTTCAGGTACATGCCGCCGGGCATGTGGTCGCGCCACGAGGCCATGGGCCGCCCCAGCAGCCGTACCCCGAGTCCCGCACCCGCCGCGTGGGCGGCGATGGACAACCCGTACGGGCCCGCGCCGATCACCACGAGATCGTCGATCCGCGTCACGGCCGCTCCTCCAGCTCGATGGTCACCGGCCCGGCCCGGTCCGCCGCGCCGGCCGTGGTCAACGCGTCACCAGCTCGTCCGGCTCGGCCGACGCCTCCGGCGGTACGGGGCGGGAGGCGGGCGCAGCGGGTCCGGCGGCGGGTGTGGTGGCGGGCCCGCTGCCCGGCGCGGTCGCAGGCCGCTCCCCGGCGCGCTGGCGGGGCGTACGAACGACCGCGCGCGCCGTGCGGCGGCCCTGTGCCGGGACCCCGCGCAGGACCCGCACCCCCTTGCCCGCACCACGCCCCAGGAAGGCGCCGAGCATCGCGAGGAACGGCCGCAGGTCGTCGGCGGCGAACCAGGCCGTCTCGACGCCCCCGCCCCGCTTCGGCGCCGGCCCCGCCGCCGGCCGGCCCTGGCCGGTCCGCTGACCGGCGACCACCGGCGGGTCCGGGTCCGCGGCGCCGTCCGCCCGGTCGGCCGCCGCCGGACCCGCGGGGCCCACCGTCCGGTCCGCCGCGCGGCGGCGCGGCAGCGAGCCGCCCCGGACCGCCGCCAGCAGCGCGTAGTTCTCGGCGACGAAGACCCGGCCCGGACCGCCCGAGGGCTGCGGCACCCGCTGGCCCGTCAGATCCATGTACATCGCCTGGACCACGTCGAGTCCGGCCGCGTCCGTGAACAGCCTGAACTGCGCGCCCGGACGGGGGTTGAAGTCCACCAGCCGGAAGCACCCCTCCTCGTCCCGGCGGAAGTCCAGGTCCAGGATCCCCTGGTAGCCCAGCCGTTCGGCGAGCCGCAGCGCCGCCTCCTCGACCGCCGGATCCGGCAGCCAGCGCCCCACCGCCGTCAGCCCCGTCCGCACCGGCCAGGACAGCTCCTTGCGGCCGGATCCCGCGAGCAGCGGAAGACCGCCCCGGGTGAAGGCGCCGTGGAAGAACCAGTCGGTGTCCGGACCGGCCGGCAGGAACCGCTGGAGGAGCAGCCGGCTGCCGGCCTCGGCGGAGCGTTCGTACAGCCGGCGCGCCTCGGCGGCGGTGTGCACCAGCGTGGTGCTCCGCAGCCCGTCCGCCCCGGTGGGCAGCAGCCAGGGCCTGCTCCACTTGGCGACCACCGGCAGGCCGAGCCGCCAGGCCGCCTCGGCCGCCTCCGCCCCGCTCGCCGGGATCACGGTCTCCGGGTGCGGGACGTCCCAGCGCGAACAGAGCCTCGACAGCTCGGCCTTGTCGGCCACCCGCGCGGGCAGGTTGTCGGGCTGATGGGGAATCCGGAACCGGTCGCGGAGCATCGGCGCGACCCGGGACACGGCGATGGCGCTCAGATCGTCCATGGCGATGAGCACGGCCTGACGGCCGATCCGCTCCGACACCCCGGTCAGACACTCCAGCAGCGCCTCGGGCGCCTCCGGGTCCAACCCGCCGGCCGGCCCGGCGTGCACGGCGCGCAGGTACCGCGAACGCCCCATGGGACCTCCCCCGGCCTCGACGACGGCATGGACCTCCACGCCCTTGCGGCCAAGGGATCTGACGGCGCCGAGGGTTCCGTGGTGGAACGGATTCCGATCGAGTCTGAGCACAACGGCGGGCACATGGTTGAGATACGCGTGCATGGCAACGGTGTCTTTCACCTAGTCGGACCAAGCGGGGGTGGTGTGCACCTGCTAATGGCCTACGCGGCAGTCACCGAACAGGCCATTCGTCAGATCTGATGCCTAACGTCTTTGGTAAGCACACCGATTCAGGAAAGCTCGGGAGACGCCATGCCCAGACCACGCCGCCGACTGGCGAGCACCTGCATCGGTACGGTCACGGCCGGACTGCTCGCCACCGGGGCCGCACTCGCGGCCCCCGGCGAGGACCGGTCCGAGGGCTCGGACATCGCCATGGGCGCCTATCTCGACTACGGGCCGCCCGGAGTGGCCCGGATCCCGCACCTGTCGGACTGGCTGGGCGGCAAGGAGATCCGGGTCGGACACACCTATCTCCCCGGTGACCAGTGGGCCGGCATCGAGGGCAGGGTCTCCTTCCTGGCGGACTGGGCCGAATGGCGCCAGGCCGAGGACGACCGGATGTTCGTCCTCAACGTGCCCATGCAGGAACGGAACGAGAGCCGGGTGCCCGACTACGAGGTGGCCCGGCTGATCCGGGCGGGCGCCGAGGGGCAGCACGACCGCCACTTCAAGAGGCTCGCCGAGCGGCTGGTGTCGCTGGGCGTCCCGGACACGGTCATCGTGCTCGGCTGGGAGATGAACGGCGTCACCTACACCCACCGCTGCGCGCCGGACCCGGAGAACTGGAAGGCGTACTGGAAGCGCATCGTCACCACGATGCGCTCGGTGCCCGGGCAGGAGTTCAAGTTCGACTTCGCCCCGAACAGGGGTACGGACGCGATCGGCTGGACGAAGTGCTACCCCGGCGACGACGTGGTCGACGTCATCGGGATGGATTCGTACGACCAGGCCCCCGGCAAGACCTTCGACGACCAGATCACCCAGCCGTACGGGCTCCAGCAGCACGTCGACTTCGCGAAGGCACACGGCAAGGAGATCTCGTACCCGGAGTGGGGGCTGTACCGCCGCGGGGACAACCCGGAGTACGTACGGCGCATGCTGAAGTGGATCGAGCAGCACAAGCCGCTCTACCACACCATCACCGACTACTGCCCGCACGGCGTGTGGCAGTGCAAGCAGAATCCGGAGTCCGCGAAGGTCTTCCGCGACGCGCTGATGCCCGAGCGGCCCGGGCCGGTGATCCCGACCCCGGTGGTGCCCACGCCCGTGGTCCCGACCCCGGTGGTCCCGACCCCCGTGGTGCCCACGCCGGTCGTGCCCACGCCGGCGGTCCCGACGCCGCAGATCCCGACGCCCCAGGTCCCCACGCCCGAGGTCCCCAAGCCCTCGCCCGTGGCGCCGAGCCCCGTGACGCCGAGCCCGCTCGTCCCCACGCCGGTCACCCCGAGCCCGGACGTCCCGGCGCCCGTCACCCCGAGCCCCGAAGTCCCGGCGCCCGTCAGCCCGGCGCCGGTCACCCCGAGCCCCGAGGTCCCGCTGCCGGTCACTCCCAGCCCGCTCGTCCCGACGCCGGAGGTCCCCGCTCCCGAGGTGCCCAAGCCCTCGCCCGAGGTCCCGACACCCGAGGTGCCCAAGCCATCGCCCGTGGCCCCGAGCCCCGAGGTCCCGGTCCAGACGCCCAGGCCCTCGCCCGTGGCGCCCTCGCCGGCCGTGCCGAAGCCCGAGCCCACGCCGCCGAAGCCCCTGCCGGAGCCGCAGCCGCCGGTCAACAGCCCGCAGTGGTGCGTGCCGCTCAACTTCGGCGAGTGGCTCTCCAAGCTGGTCGGCACGCAGTCGGTCTGCGTCAGGCTCGACTGGGGCAAGGACTACGGCTTCTGGCCCTTCTAGACGGGTCATCGCACCCGCAGTTCGTTGAGCCGCGCCCGCCAGTCCCTGGCGGCCGGCAGCGCCTCCCGCAGCGCGCCCACCGCCCGCTCGCGCCCCGTCACCTGCGACTCGTGCAGCCGCAGCAGGGGTGCGAGCGCGGTCGTGGCCAGCAGGAACCGCTGGTTCACGACCGTCTCGGGCCGCCAGTGGTTCTTGTACGGCTCGTTGCCGCGCAGGAAGCTCACCACCGGCCGGCCCTCGGCGAGCGCCCGCCCGGCCTCGTAGCGCAGCAGCAGCGTCGCCACGTCCACCTTCCGCGTCCGCAGGTCCGGGTCGGCCCCGTAGAGGTAGCCGCCGCTGAGTCCGGCCGACAGCAGCGTCACGTTGGCCGCCACGACCTTCCCGTCCAGCCGGAACTCCGTCAGGCGGCCCTCCCCCGCCCGCACCATCCGCCGGGTGGCCCGGGTCAGGTGCTCGGCGAAGCGGGGCCTCAGGTGCTCGGGGGTCACCCCGCGGCCGCGCCACTGCTTCTCGTGGAGCCGCAGCAGGCTCCGTACGGCACGCGGCACTTCCTGCTCGGTGACCTCGTGCTCCTCGATCCCGGCCGCGTCGGTCTTGCGCAGCTTGGCCCGCACCCGCTGGGCGCCCGACGCCGGCATCCGTTTGACCAGTTCGTCGAACGGCAGCGTGGGCAGCTCCATGCAGGTGGAGTCGGCGAGCCTGCTGGAGACCCCGGGCCACTGCCGGTACAGCTCCTCGGCCGCGGCCCCGGGACGCACCTCCCGCAGGTCGACGACGGCCCCGCGGGCGGCCCGGTGCAGCCCGCGGGCCAGCGCCGGGACGACCTGGTCGGCGTACTCCGCGGCCACGAGCACGTCGGAGTAGTCGGTGATGGGGCCGCCGAGCGGCACCAGCAGCGGCATCGGCCGGTGTACGAGCATCAGCGCGGCCGCGCCGACCAGTTCCTCGCCGCGCCGGACGAGGACGATCCGGAGCCGGCCGTCCTTCCCGTACGACAGCCACCAGGAGTGCAGCCAGGCGTGGCTCTGGAAGGGGGTGGCGGTGGGACAGCCGCGGAAGAGCCGGTTCCACGGCTCTTCGAGCGCGGCGAACTGCCGGGGGTCGCGGCACAGCGTCACCGACAGGGCCCCGGCGGAGCCCGAACTCATCGCACGGACTCCTTCTCCTTGGCCGAGGTGGGCTCACTCTGGGCGGGGAGCGAGGCGTACTCCTCGACCGGGGAGGTCACCGCGGGCTCGGCCGGGGACGCGGCCACGGCCTGGACCGGGGCCTGGACCTGGGCCACGGGCCCGTCCGCGTGCTCCTCGGGGCGCCGCGTCCGGCCCGGCCGGGCGAGCAGCCACAGTCCGCCGAGCAGCCCGCCGGCGCACATCCCGACGGCGCCGCTGATGGTGGCGGACGGGGAGGCGGGCTCGGCCGGGGCCACGGCCTGGTTGAAGAGGAGCAGCTGGACCCCGGTGTTCTTGGCGGCCTGATTGCTGCTCAGCGACAGGGCGTCGGCCACCGCGTTCGCGACGTCGGCGGCCTCGGACGGGCTCTTCGAGGTGCCCGTGATGGCGATCATCGGGGACTCGGGCGAGGTCTCGGCCCGTACCTGGGTCCGCAGCTGCCGGGCGGTGATGCCCGCACGGGGCTGGGCGTAGGCGAGCGTGGAACTGCTGGTGGCGATCCGGGCGTACGCCTGCGCGAAGCCGAGGGCGGTGGCCGGCTCGGTGTTCTCGTCGGGCACGGCGACGACATAGCTGGTGGCGGCGTACTCGGGGGCCTTGAGCACCCCGTACGCCCCTCCCGCGGCCAGCCCCAGCACGGCGCAGACGGGCAGCGGCCACCACGCGGGCGCGGACGGCAGCCGTCGCCGCGTCTTCTTCTCGGAGCGGTGGTCCGGCTTCTTCTCGGCGGACCTCCGCTCGGACCTCCGCTCGGACTGCTCGGACTTCTGCTCGGACCTCGGCTCGGACTTCGGCTCGGACTTCTTGTCGGACTTCTTCTGGTCGGCGGTATCGGCCATGAACGTGCTCGCTTCCTGGGTGGAGGGTGGTTCGGGGAGGGGACGGATCAGCCGGTTCCGGTCGGGCTCTCCGCCGGTCCGGGTCCGACCGGCTTGCGGCGGGCACCGACGACGGTGCCGGCGGCGGCGCCGGGCACCCGCTCGGGCACGGCCGCGCCCGAGGCCGTCGGGTCCGGGACCGACACGGCCGGTCCGGACGCGTTCGAGCCGGCCGCGTTCGGCTCCGACGGGCCGGCCGGACCCGGATCCGGATCCGCCGGGCTCCGAACGAGCCCGGCGGTGCCCGGCGCGGCCGAGAGGGCGAGGTCGTACACGTCCAGCAGCTGCCGCGCGCTGCGGGCGATGTCGTAGCGGCGGACCACTGGCGGCGGGGGCAGCCGGCGCGCGCCCGCCTCCATGTGCCCGCGCAGCGCCGCGACCAGTTCTTCCGTGCCGGTGCCGATGCGGCGGGCTCCGGGGGCCTGGGCGGCCGGCAGGTCGTCGATGGCCGGGCAGGTCACGTGCAGGACGGGGAGTCCGGCGGCCAGCGCCTCCACGACCGCGAGCCCGAAGGCCTCCTCCCGCGACGGGGAGACGAAGACGTCCATGGCGGCCAGCAGCGCCGGGATGCCCGGGGTGCGGCCGTCCGCGCTGTCGCCCAGCGGGTCCCGCTCCCCGAGCAGGTGGATCCGGCTCTGCGCGCCGAGCTCGGCGGCCAGTCGGCGCAGCCCCGCCCGTTCCGGGCCGTCCCCGGCCAGCAGCAGGTGCGCCCCGGGCAGCGCGGCCACGGCCCGCACCAGGACGTCGAACCGCTTGCCCGGGACCAGCCGCCCGACCCCGCCGACGACGAAGGCGCGTTCGGGCAGGCCGGTCCGGGCGCGGGTGGCCCGCCGGACGCCCTCCTCGAAGCGGAAGCGGACGGCCTCGATCCCGTTGGGTACGACGTGCACCCGCGCGGCCGGCACCCCCCACCCCTCCAGCCGGGCGGCGACGGTGTCGGACACGGCCACCGTCGCCGCGCCGAGGCGTTCGCTGGCCAGGTACAGCGCCCGTACCCCGCCGGACAGCGGCCGGCCCTCGATCTCGCCCTCTCCGAGGGAGTGTTCGGTGGCGACGGTCGCCCGGGCGCCCGCGAGCCGGGCGGCGAGGCGCCCGTACACGCAGGCCCGGTACAGGTGCGTGTGCACGAGGTCGTACTGGCCGCGCCGGATGAACCGCACCAGCCGCGGCAGCGCCCCCAGGTCCCGGTTGCCCTGCATCCCCAGATGCACGACCCGGACCCCGTCGGCGCGCAGCCCCTCGGCCACCGGCCCGGGGTTGGTCAGCGTCAGCACGTCGCACTGCATCGGCATGTGCCGCAGCAGCAGCCGCAGTTGCTGCTCGGCGCCGCCGACCCCGAGGCCGGTGATGATGTGCAGGGCCTTCACCGGTACACCACCCGGCGCAGCTCGCGCGCCTGGTGGCGCAGCTGCTTGACGCGCAGCCGGGCGCCGCCGTCGGCCTGGCTGACGTGGGTGCGCGGCAGGGCGTGCGGGCCCGCGAGCCGCCCGGGGTCGATGGCGCAGGCGTAGCCGTAGCCGGCGGCGCGGGTGGCGTCGACGACCCGGGCGTCGAGGTGCCCGTACGGGTAGCAGAACCCCACGGGCAGGGTTCCGGTCAGCTCGCGCAGCAGGTCGCGGCTGCCGCGGAGCTCCTGCTGGAGGACGTCGTCGGCGGCCGCGGTGAGGTCCTGGTGGAGCAGCCCGTGCGAGCCGATCTCCTGTCCCGCGTCGGCGACCTCGCGGATGCCCTCGGCGGTGAGCAGGGACTTGCGCGGCCCCAGCGGGTCCCACACGTTGTCCACGCCGAGCCGCCCGGGCAGGACGAAGAGGGTGGCGGTGCAGTCGTAGCGGCGCAGCAGCGGCAGCGCATGGGTGAGGAAGTCGGTGTAGCCGTCGTCGAAGGTCAGCCCGACCAGCCCGGCGCCGTGGCCGGCCGCGCGGGCCCGGAGCAGTTCGCCGACCGAGACCCCGCGCAGGCCGCGGGAGCGCAGCCACACCAGCTGGGCCTCCAGGGCCAGCGGGGTCACGGTGATCCCGTACGGGTCCTCGGCGGGGTCGGTGAACTCGGCGACCGAGTGGTACATCAGGACCCACGGCGAAGCGGTCCGGCGGGCGGGGACCAGCACGGCGGCGGGGGCCGTGTCGGTGTCAGCGGACATTGCGGAACCTCTGCGTGAACTGGGAGATCTGACCGGGCAGGGCGGTGACTTCGAGGGCGCGTATGGCCATGCCGGTGGCTCCGAACATGGCCGGGACCAGCAGGCAGCCGAGGGCTGCGCTGAGCATCGGGTCGGGGATCATCGGGCCGGCGATCCAGCCGGTGACGCAGGCGGCAACGGCGGCCACGGCGAGCCGTCCGATGCTGACGGCGACCCGGCGGACCTGGATGGCGATGATCCGCGAGCCGAGCCCGGTGAGCAGCAGGGCGGCGGTGGTGGAGATGCCGGCGGCGTTGGCGGCGGCGATCCCGTAGATGCCCCACCAGCCGACGGCGAAGGCTCCGGCCACGATGTTGACGAGCAGTCCGGCACCCATCGCGAGCGCCGGGAACCAGGTGGGCCGGGCGGTCGAGAAGAAGGGCCGGGACAGTGCCCCGACGAGGCAGTGGCCGAGCAGTCCGAGTCCGTAGACCCGCATGACGGAGGCGGTGGCGAGGGTGTCCTGGTGGGTGAAGGCGCCGCGTTCGAAGAGGACCTGGATGATCTGGGGCGCGTAGCCGATGACGAGGGCGGTGCCCATGAGGACGGCGAGCGAGGCCAGGGCGAGGTCCTGTTCGACCCGTCGCCTGGCCTTCTCCCGCTCGCCCGCGGCCATGGCCTGGGCGACGACCGGGAAGGTGACGGTGCAGATCATCAGGGAGAGCACCATCGGCATCTGCGCGACCTTCTGCGCGTAGTTGAGGTGCGAGATCGCCCCGGGCGGGAGCGAGGCGGCCAGGAACCGCTCGACGAGCACCTGCGACTGCCGGAAGACGGCGAAGAAGATCACGGGGGCGATGACCCCGAAGGCGATGAGGGTGGGGCGGTCGCGGTCGCGCTGGCTGCGCGGGGCCCTCTTGGCGCGGGGCGGGCCGAAGCCCACGTTGCGGATGAAGGCGGGCAACTGGACGAGGACCATCAGCAGTCCGCCGACGGCCACGCCCGCGGCGGCCGCGCGCACGCCCCACAGGGCGTGCAGGGCGACCATCGTGCCGATGATCCCGACGTTGTACGAGACGTAGATCGCGGCGGGCGGCACGAAGGAGCGGTGGGCCCGCAGTGCGGCGCTGAAGTATCCGGCGATCCCGAAGGAGATGACGGTCAGGGCCGTCATCCGGGTGCACTGGACGGCCAGTCCGGGGTCGGGCAGGCCGGGCGCGAGCACGGCGACGACCGCCGGCGCGGCCACGATGAGCACGGAGGCGACGGCGGCCACGAACACGGCGAGCCGGGGCAGGGTCGCCCCCACGAGCAGCCGTACGGGGTCCTGTGCGCGGGCCTCCTGGCGGGTGAGGCCCGCCCGGCTGGCGGCCCGCCGGGCCAGGGCGTGGCTGAAGGCGGGCACCATCAGCAGCGCCATCGCGTCCTCGATGAGGAGCGTCGAGGCCATCTCGGGCACGGTCCAGGCGATCAGGAAGGCGTCGCTGTCGTGCCCGGCCCCGAAGAGGTGCGCGATGGTCTGGTCGCGCACCAGCCCGAACACCGCCCCGGCGGCGGTCAGCCCGGCGGTGACGGCGGCGGCCTTCGCCAGGAACCGCCCGAGCGGCGGACTCCCGCCGGGGGTGGCGGGATCGGGGAGCCCGGCGGACCCGCCCGGCCCGCTGCCGCGGGGGGCGGCGGGCGGGGACGCCTCACCGGCGCGCCGGACATGGCCCGGCCGCCCGCCCGCGGGCGCCGTCTGGGCTTCGGGGGCGTCGGTGGAGCCGCTCGCGGCTCGCGCCGCCACCCGCAGGCTGCGCTTCCCCGAGGCCCCGCCCGGATACGCGGCGGAGCCGAACAGGGGCTCCCGCACGGCGTGCTCACCGCCGGGCAGGCTCCCGGCCACGAAACCGGGGTCCGCCGGAACCGGCGCGGCGCCGATCCGGCCCGTACGGCTTCCGGCGGCGAACCGCGGGGCCGCCGGAACCGGTACGGCCGGATCTGCCGCGGTGGCCGAACGGGGCGCCTGCCCGTGGCCGCCCGGGCCCGGCCGGCCCCCGACGGCAGGACCGGGGGACGCCGGATCCGCCCCGCTGCCGGGTGGCCCGGCCGCGGGCGCGTTCCGTGCGTACCCGGTGGAGCCGAACAGGGGCTCCCGCGCGGCCGGCTCGCCGCCCGGCACGGCCCCTGCCGCGAACTCGGGAGCCGCCGGGACCGCCGTGCCCGGCCCCCCGGTCGGGTCCTGCCCGGTGTGGCGTCCGGCCGCGGGGCCGGTGGAGCCGGGGGCCGTCCACGGAGGACGGGAGTCCTGGGCGGACGGGACACGGGCGTGGCCCGCCCCGGCCGGGGGGCCGGAGGCGGGCCGCCAGGGCGTGGTGTCCGTCACCGGCGAGCCGCAACCCCGGGGGCCCTACCCCGTGCACCCGCACTGCCGGCGGCCCCGGACACCGCTGCCGCCCCGCGCAGTGGACCCGCGTCGCCCGGGGAGGGCAGCGCCCACCAGGCCGCCAGGCCGATGATCACTCCGGTCAGCACGGTGGACGGCCCCCCGATGTCGGCGTAGAGGAAGTCGGTCAGCTGCCACACGAACAGCCCCGTCGCGATCAGTCCGCAGTCCCGGATCGCCTCGCCGGCGGCGAGCCTGCGGAGCCCCGCGACCAGCAGCGCCGCCCAGCCGCCCGCCAGCGCGATCAGCCCGATCAGGCCCTGCTCGCTGAGGATCAGCAGGTACATGTTGTGCGGGGAGAGCAGCGGCTGGCGGATGTACGCCTGCCCCGCGCCCGCGGTGTCACTGCCGGAGGAGAGCCCCAGCGAGGAGTGGCCGTCGCGGTGGGCGGGGAAGCCCTTGAGCCCCACCCCCACCGCTGGCCGCTCCCGCCACATCGACTCGGCGGCGGCCCACATCGTGTAGCGGTCGGTCACCGACTGGTCGGGGGCGCTGGAGACCTGGGTGATGGAGGTCAGCCGCTCGGCGACCATCTCGGATCCGACGCCGAGCCCGCCCACCAGGACCACGCCCGCCGCGGCGAGCGCGAGGAGCACCTTCAGCGCCCGCCGGATCCCGGCCAGCACCATCACCAGCACGGCCGCGCCGGCGGTGGCGATCCACACGCCCCGGCTGAACGAGAGGACCAGCGGCAGCACCAGCGCCAGCGCCAAGCCCCCGGCGATCCGCCGGACCCGCCGCGGCAGCCCCGGCGCCAGCGCGACCGCGGTCGCCACGACCAGCCCGTACGCCACCACGGTGGCCATGCCCATGACGTCACCGGGGCCGAAGGTGCCCACGGCCCGGATGTCCTGGCCCTGGTAGGAGGCCCCGGTGTGGGTCACGTACTGCACGACCCCGACCGCTCCCTGCATCAGCGCGAGGACCACGAAGCACCCTGCGGCCAGCCGGAACTCCGCGGCGTCGCGCACCAGCAGCACCACGGCCGCCGGGACGAGCACGAAGACCTGGAGGTAGCGCACGAAGCCGGGCAGGGCCGCGTACGGATCCCCCGCGGTCATCGTCGCGATAGCGAGGCCCACGGCCGGCGCGCCGAGCACGAGCACGCCCAGCGGGGTCAGCGTCCGCACCCGGCCGCGCAGCGCCTGCACCCCGCAGACGAACGCCAGCAGCAGCGAGGCGGCGTCGGCCGGTCCGACCTTCCCGGAGGCGGTCGCGTCCCCCGCGGGGAGCGGGGCGAGCAGGAAGAGCACGGTCGCGGCCAGCGGCAGCAACGGCCAGTGCCGGCGCAGCAGTCCCGGTAGGTCGGGCCGGGTCCAGGGACCGGTGACGACGAGGCTCATCAGCTGCCCCCGAGCCGGAAGCGGAAGAAGGAGGCCGCGGTGCGGGCGAGGATCCACAGGTCCTGCCACAGCGACCAGGTGTCGATGTAGTGGTTGTCGAAGCGGGCCCGGTCCTCGATGGAGGTGTCCCCGCGCAGGCCGTTGATCTGGGCGAGGCCGGTGATGCCGACGGGCATCCGGTGGCGGGCCTCGTAGCCGGGGTGGACGGTGGAGAACTTGGCGACGAAGAAGGGCCGTTCGGGGCGGGGCCCGACCAGGGCCATGTCACCGCGTACGACGTTCCACAGCTGCGGCAGCTCGTCCAGCGAGGACTTGCGCAGGAAGGACCCGACCGGGCTCATCCCGCGGTCGCCCGCCACCGTCCAGCGGGTGGCGGCCTCGTGCTCGTCGGCGCGCAGGGTACGGAACTTCAGCAGGGTGAAGGGGCGCCCGTACAGGCCGACCCGTTCCTGCCGGAAGATCACCCCCGGCCCGTCCCAGACCCGTACGGCCAGCGCGCACAGGCCCATCACGGGTGCGGCGCCGATCAGCGCGACCAGGGCCAGGACGGAGTCGATGCCCCGCTTGGCCCAGCGCTCCAGCGGCCGGGCCGGGCGCGGCAGCAGCGGCTGGACGGCGTACCCCCACAGCTGGTCGGCGGGGTGCGCGAGGCGCATCCCGGTGACCTTGGCGGTGCCGGCCGGGTCGGCGAGCCACATCCGGCATCCGTGGTCGTGGAAGAGCCGGACCAGGGAGGCGGTGCGCTCGTCCGCCTCGGGCGGGCGGGTGAACACCGCGTGCCGGACGGAGTTCTGGATGACCGCGCGCCGGATGTCCTCGTGGGTGGCGAGGTACGGCAGGGCGCCGTTGTCGGCCTCGGCGGCGGCCGCCGTGTCGGCGAGGCCGACCGGGCGCAGCCCGAACTCGGGGCGGCCGTGCAGGGCGGCGGCCACTGCGCTCGCCCCGGCGCCGGGTCCGACGACGAGGGCGGAGGCGGGCCGGCGTACGGCCGCGCGGCGCTGGAGCTGGTTGACGAGGCCGCGTCCCGCGCAGGCCAGGAAGACCTGCAGGCAGACGGCGGTGAAGAGGGCGTTCCAGCCGAGGGCCCGGGCCGGGTCGACGGCGGCCAGTACGGCGGCCGCCCCGCACCACAGGACTGCGGACCGGCCGGCCAGCGTGGGCAGTTCGAGGAGTGCGGAGGGGGCGAGCCGCGGCCGGTACAGCCCGGCCTGCGCGTGCAGCGCGGCGAGCAGCAGGGGGAGGGCGGCGACGACCGGCACCGCCACGGGGTCCGGCAGTGCCGGTCCGGGCAGGGTCGTCGCGGTGAGTACGGCGGCCAGCGCGTCGGCGGTGAGCAGCGGCAGTACCCGCCCGCTGCGACGGATCCGCCGCGGGCGTACGGCGGACCTGGCCTGGTCCGTCCTGGGCCCGCGCGGGGGGTGGATGGCGGTCGCGGAACGGCGGGCCGCCGCGTGTGGCGCGGGCGCGAAGGCGCTGCCGCCGGTGGGCCCCGTGCCGCCCTGCCCGGTGTGCCGGGCGGGTGCGCTGTCCATCGTCATCGGCTGATGCGCTCCTGGTTCAAGGGCCGGGGCCTGCCCAGCAGTTCGTGGTACAGGCCGGTGACCGCTTCGGTGGTCCGCCGCACGTCGAAATCGGTCCGGGCGTGCTGCCGGGCCTGCTCCCCCAGTTCGGCGAGGAGCCGCGGCTCGGCGAGCAGCCGTCCCAGTGCCTTGGCCAGCGCCGTCGGGTCCTCCGGCGGCACCAGGCACAGGCGTCCCTGGCCGGGCGGCAGGCTCTCCCGGGCGCCGCTGACGTCGGAGACCAGGACCGGGCGACCGCAGGCCATGGCTTCGAGCGGGGCGAGCGCCATGCCTTCCCACCGCGACGGCAGTACAACGAGATCGGCGGCCCGAAGCCACGGTCGGATGTCGGCGGCGGCGCCCGCGAAGTGCACTCCGGGCGGGGCCGTGCAGCGCAGCCGTTCGGAGTCGGGGCCGTCGCCAACGAGGGCGAGGCGGGCTCCCGGGACGGTGCCCAGCAGCTCCGGCCAGGCCCGCAGCAGGATGTCCTGCCCCTTCTGGGGGCAGATCCGGCCCACGCAGACGGCGAGCAGCCCCCCGTCTGCCAGGCTGCTCCGGAAGGCGGCGGGCAGCGGCAGTTCGGCGCGTGCCCTGGCCCTGTCCTGTCCGGGGTCGGGTCCGCCGGGGCGGAAGTGTTCGAGGTCCACGCCGTTGCGGATCACCGACCACCGGGCGCTGATGCCCTCGGTCTCGCCCGCGCGGCGTTCGGCCTCGCTGACACAGAGCACCCGGTCGGCCCAGCGGGCCCCGTACCGCTCCCAGCGCAGGGCGAGCGCGGCCGTGGCCCCGCCGACCGCGTCGAAGGACCAGGCGTGGGGCTGGAAGACGGTGGGCACGGAGCCGCGCGCGGCGAGCCGTCCGGCGAGTCCGGCCTTGGCGCTGTGGGCGTGCAGCAGGTCGGGCCGCACCTCGCGGAGCAGCCGCCGGGCGCCGATCAGCTCGGCGGGCAGCCCGGGCCCGGGGGCCCGCCCGGCCCGCCAGGTGAGCACGTCGGCCCCGGCGGCGCGGGCGGCGTCGCCGAGGGTGCCGCCGGGCGGGCAGCCGACGACGGCCCGGAGGCCGTCGGCGGTCTGTGCGCGGACGAGGTCGGTGACGACCCTGGCCACGCCGCCGTCGACGGGCTGTACGAGATGGAGGACGGTCGTGGGCTGTGCCGCCCGAGGTTGTGTGGGCACGTGGAGTGGTCTCCTACGTTCAGCGGCGCGCGTCTGTCTGAACGAAGAGCACACCGAGGAAATGACCCTGACTTTCACCCGTGAACCTGAAGTTCAGACTGCGGGCGCCACCGGACAGCGCGGGACTCAGGTCGAACACGTCCGCGTCATATCCGAGATTATTCATATGTTCGGGCTGTCGCACGAACGAGCGATCTCCGAATTCCGTGATCGTGGAATTCATAACATCATTAAAAGGATTTTCTCCGTCGCTCAGGCTCACGCGGCGCCCACTGTCGGCCGTCACGGTGAGTGAATCTCCGAGGGTGCCCCGGTCTCCGTCGTACGCGACCACCCCGACCCGGCCCGCGGACCCGGCCGGCGCGTTCAGGCCCTTGATCTCGACCGTCCCGTCGCCCGCCCGGGCGGCGATCCCCTCGAAGCCGTCCCACAGCGAGAGCCGGCGGACCGGCTCCTGCGGGTGCTCGTAGGCGACGACCAGCGTCCAGCCGCCCCAGGCCCCGACCTCGGAGTGGCCCATGGCGATGTTGAGCTGGGCCACCGTCCACATGCCCGCGCCGCCCTTGCGGACCAGCGGGGTCACGTCTGCGGAGGCCTGGTAGGCATCGCTGCCC
Organism: Streptomyces sp. NBC_00207; assembly: GCF_045160965.1. Taxonomy (NCBI): domain Bacteria; kingdom Bacillati; phylum Actinomycetota; class Actinomycetes; order Kitasatosporales; family Streptomycetaceae; genus Streptomyces; species Streptomyces sp. NBC_00207. The sequence goes on from NZ_CP130715.1 coordinate 4,199,664, forward strand.
GCGTCCGTGCGGTGGCCCATCACCGTGTCGGCGAGGACCTCCTTGTACTCGCCGCTGGGCTCGGCGACCAGCACCCGGCCGTTGTCCTCCGGCGGCTTCTGCTCGCCCACCCGCAGGTTCCCGCCCCAGTAGAGGCGGGCGTACGAGACCTTCGCGCCCTGGGGGACCTTGAGCTCGGCGCGGGTGGAGTTGTAGGTGTCGGGATCCTTGTCGACCTCGCTGTAGAACATCTCGAAGTCGCTGTTGACGCCGGCCGCGCCGCGCTTCACTTCGGCGCACGGCTCGGCCTGTGGGGACTCCTCCTTGCGGCAGCTGATGCCCGAGTTGGAGGCCCGTACCAGCCCGCCGTGCTGCACGGACTGGTAACGCTGGGTGAACGGTACCCGCGGCAGCTCCTTGGGAGCGGGCGCAGCCCACGCCGCCGGGGCGTTCACGGAAAGGGTCAGGCAGGACAGCAGGCCGAGCGTGCCGAGGATTCTGCGGGAGGAACCCATGACCCTGTCTCCATTTTCGATCAAGGGGACAAAACAGGAGTGAACTTTGGCAGAAATCGGGCGGGAAATCACGCCGGACTCGCTCGTACGGCCTTTTGGGCGATCACACGCACCCTCGCAACGGGCGGGTCGTTATGCGGTGCACCATTGTTCGAACCGAAAGGAAATACGGAGATGAAGAAGAGCCTGGTACGCGGCACCACCATCGCCGTCGCGGGCGCCGCCGTACTGATGGGCGGCGCGGGCCTCGCCTCCGCGCACGGCGGGGACGGAGCGACGGCCAGCGGCTTCGCCGGCGGGTCCCCCGGCGTCCTGAGCGGCAACCTGCTCCAGGTCCCCGTCGACGTCCCGGTGAACGTCTGTGGCAACACCGTGAACGTGATCGCCCTGCTGAACCCCTCCTTCGGCAACGTCTGCGTGAACGCCTGACCGTCAACCGCGTCGGCCGAAACGGCTGCATCCGGGTGAATACACGCAACCCGAGCCGGCGCCGAGCCGTTGATCCGGGTGCTCCACTACCGGGCAATCCTGCAAAAAAGGGACCACAATGATCAAGAAGATGATGGCCTCGGCCGCGGTTGCCGCCTCGGTCGTGGGCATCGGTGCCGCCATGGCGCCCCAGGCGATGGCCATCGGCAACGACGGCGGCGTCACCAGCGTCAACGGAAACAACGCCGCGCAGATCTACGGCAACCAGGCCACCTACGGCAACATGAGCCCGCAAATGGCGCTGATCCAGGGCTCGTTCAACAAGCCCTGCATCGCCCTCCCCGCGAAGGCCAACGTGCAGTCCCTGCTGGCCGCGGCCAACATCGGCCTCCAGGAGCTCAACCTCCTGTCCAACCCGCAGAACCAGCAGTGCACCGAGAACTCCACCCAGGCCAAGGGCGACGAGGCCCTCTCGCACATCCTGGACAACATCCCGATCCTGTCCGGCAACGTCTCCCAGGGCAGCTGACCCGAGCCGCGCCAGCGAGGCCGCCGCACCTTCGGGCCGCGGCGGCCTCGCCGCTTGTGGAGCCCGACTTCCGTGCTGGCGTTAATCGGCGGCACAAATCCGCCGACCCGCCAAGAATTCAGGCGCCGGGCATTGGGATGAATTGCCGGAAGGCCGCCGAAAACATGCGGTTTCCTTTTCCCGAACCAGTCGTTGTTAATTCTGCAGTGGACACGCCTCTGCGGGAAGGATCTAAATCAAAATGACGTACAAGAAGGCAGTGGTGCTGGCCGCCGGCGCCCTGATGGCAGTCGGTGCAGCCTCCCCCGCCATGGCCAACGCGGATGCCTCGGGCGTGGCCGCGGGCTCCCCCGGCGTCCTGTCCGGCAACAACGTGCAGGTGCCGATCAACATCCCGATCAACATCTGCGGCAACACCGTGAACGTCGCCGCGCTGCTGAACCCGACGTTCGGCAACGTCTGCATCAACCGCTGACGAAGCGGTTGCGCCCACCAGGGCAAACCTCCTCGGGGTGGCCTCGGAGTGCACGGCGGTGCACTCCGGGGCCACCTTCGATTCAGCACCGGCCGCAGCGCCGGTAGACAGGGAAGGACCCATGCGACAGGTACTGAGCCGACAGGTACTGGGCAAGGGGATGCTCACGGCGGCGGCCGCGTCCAGCCTGCTGTCGATCGCGACCGGCGCGGCCTACGCGCACTCCGGGGCGACGGCCGAGGTCTCGCATTCGCCGGGCGTGCTGGCCGGCAACAGCGTCTCGGTACCCGTCACCTTCGCGCCGAACGTGTGCGGCAACAGCGTGGACGGCGGTGCGGCGCTCAACCCTGCGATGGGGAACACCTGCGCCACCACGTCCGGCTCGCACGCCGGCGACGGCTACGACTACGGGCGCTACCTCAGCCCCGAGAACGCCGAGGCCTTCGAGCGCTACCTCGAAGAGCGCCCGGGCCGGCACGCGGTACCGGAACAGCGCCAGGAGTCGCGGCCCCAGGAGGCACCGCGGCACGAGGCGTCCCGGAACGACGGGCCCCGCCCCGGGGGTCCCCGGCACGCGAAGCCGCGCCACGAGGAGCCGCGCCACGAGGGCGGCTACGGCGAGGAGCAGGGCAAGGAGCAGGGCGAGGAGGAGTGCGACGACCACCCCGGGTCCGCGCCGCCTCCGCCCGAGCACCACGCACCCTCGCCCGAGGCGCCGCACCCGATGCCGGAGCCCGTGGAGGAGCAGCCCGCCCCGCTGCCCGCCCCGGAGCCGGTCCAGGAGGCGCCCGCGCCGCCCGCCGAGGAGGCCCCGGCCCCGCTCCCCGCACCGGAGCCCGTCCCGGCACCGGCCGAGGAGCCGCCGCATACGCTTCCGGCCCCGGCGCCCGGCCCGGCACCGGAGGCCCCGGCCCCCGTCGTGGACGAAGGTCCCGCGCCCCGGCCGCCGCACGGGAGCCAGCCCGTGGAGCACCCGGCGCCCGTCCCCGCGCCGGCACCCGAGGCCGTACCGCCCGCGGACCAGCCGCCGGCCGCCCCCGCCGGTGACACCCCCGTCCACCTGCCCCCGGCACCGGCCCCGGCCGCCCCCGCTCCGGCTCCCGCCCCGGTCCCGGCGCAGGCTCCGGTTCCCGCTCCGGCGCACGTGAGCGCGCCCGTTCTGGCGGAGACCGGTGCGGGTCAGCCCGCGGCCGCGGCGGCGCTCGCCACGGCTCTCATCCTGGGCGGCGCGATTCTGTACCGGCGGTCCCGTATCGCCTGACGGGCAATAACGGTAATCAGAAGAAATATCGGCCGGAGAATCCTCGTCGGATTCTCCGGCCGTTGCCGTGATCGCGTTCTCCGCCGCGCACTCGTTCGCGTTTCCGCAGCGGCGGGGAATCGTTACCCAGGGCGAAAGCGGCGCGACGGTCGCCGCTCACGCCTCTGCCCACGGAAAAAGAAGAGGATTTCGATAATGAAGCTCACGAAGGTCGCCGCTGTCGTCGCCGGCTCTGTCGCCGCCCTCGGCGCCTCCACCACCGCCTTCGCCGCCGAGCCCCCGGCCGCGATGCCCCCGATGAGCCTGACCAGCGGGGCGACGGAGGCGGTCAACGCCTTCGGGCCCTTCACCGAGTCGGCCCCGCAGACGGTGGGCAACGCGCTGGCCGAGCAGGGCGAGGGCGTCAACAAGGTCGTGGACACGGTCCAGAAGGTCAACAAGGTCCGCAACGAAGTGCCCGCCACCGTGCTGGGCCTCGCGAACGGCGCCACCCAGACGTCCCCGCTGCTCGGCGGAGTGAAGCTCAACGGCGGCCAGGGCTGAACCGCCCCGGCTGAAACGGGTACCGACACGACTGTGGGCGCCACCGGCAAGGCCGGGGCGCCCACAGTCGGTCGTGCAGTGAACGTCAGTCGTTGAAGCAGTGGTTGCCGAACGCGGGGTTCAGCGCACCGATGATGTTCACGGTGTTGCCGCAGAGGTTGATCGGGATGTGCACCGGCACCTGCAGCAGGTTGCCGGACAGGACGCCGGGGGACCCCACGGCTGCGCCCTCGGCCTGCGAGTCGGCGACGGCGGAGCCGGCGGCACCGGCCGCAGCGAGACCAGCGGTGGCCAGGACCAGGGCGGCCTTCTTGGCAGAGTTCATGGGAAGTGCACCTTCTGTTCGATGTTCTGCCCCGAACCGGGGCTCACAACGAGCGAAACGGTCCACCCTCCCATGACGACACGGCCACGCGCACAATCAGACCTGTTCGGCTCAATTGTCGTAACCATGCGAGGGGTTCACGGTCGCCCCCTGCCCTACGGCAGGACGGGAAGGTCGGGGATGTCCGGAATCTCGGGGATCGCGGGGAGCTCCGGAACCGCGGGCACTGCAGGAACCGCAGGCACCGCAGGCGCTGCAGGCACCGCAGGCGCTGCAGGCACCGCAGGCACCGCAGGCACCGCAGGCACCGCAGGCACCGCGGGGATCAGGTCGGACAGGTCGGGGAGCTGCAGGTCCGGGAGGTCCGGGAGCTTCGGCAGTTCGAACGACGGCAGTTTCACCCCGTCCGGCAGCAGGCCTCCCACGGACGCGAGCAGGTCCTGCAGGGTCTTGGTGAGGCCCGCGAGCAGATCGTCGATCGGACCGGCCGCCGCCGCACGCCGCTCGATCTTGTCGACCTGCTGCTGGACGGAGGCCACTCGACCGTTGAGCGCCGCGGAGCCGTCACCATCCGCGGCGCCCGCGGGGGCGGCCGCGCCGGACAGTATGACGACGGCGAGGGCCGACGGGACGAGGAGGCGGGCGCGGGACGGCTTCGTGCGGCGCATGAGCGTTCCTTCTGGGTGGTGACACACAAACGGACCGGAATGATCCGCTTACTCACCCACCGTGCGAACACCTCGTACGGAGCGCAACCGGAACCTGGGCGGGTACGGGCTGCGTACGGGCTTCGCGCACGCGTCCGCAGGCCACTCACCCGGGCCGGGGAAAATCTCGGCGCGCGCACGCCGTTTGAGTGAAGGACCGGAACCAACCCTCTGACAGGGCAGTTGACCAGGGCGCTCCATCAGCGGGCACTCGTGCGACAGAAGGATCAAGATGTTCAAGAAGTTCATGACCGCCGCCGCGGTCTCCGCCGTTGCCATCGGCGCGGGCGCTGCTGCTGCGGCCCCGGCCATGGCGATCGGCAACGACGGCGGGGTCACCACCGTCAACGGCAACGGTTCCCAGCAGATCTACGGCAACCAGAAGACCCACGGCGACCTGAGCCCGCAGCTCGGCGTGGTCCAGGGCACCCTGAACAAGCCCTGCATCGGCCTGCCGGTGAAGATCAACGCCCAGTCGCTGCTCGCCGCGGCCAACATCGGCCTCCAGGACTTCCAGATCGCGTCGAACCCGCAGAACCAGCAGTGCACCGAGAACTCCACCCAGGCCAAGGGCGACGAGACGCTCTCGCACATCCTGGACAACATCCCGATCCTGTCGGGCAACGCCTCCGCCGGCAGCTGATTTCCGCTCCGCGCGACGAGGGCCCCGGCGGCGTCCAGCCGCCGGGGCCCTCGCACGTGCCGTGCCGTGGCTGCCGCCCGCGGTCAGCCGGTCCAGAAGTCCCACCACCGGGTGAGGATCAGCATGCCGATCACTCCGATGTGCAGGGCGGGCGGGGCCCAGCCGAACTCGGTGAAGAAGCCCCGCAGCGGGCCGGGGGCGGGGAGGGTGCGCGTACGGACGTTGTGCGCGGTGACCGCCCAGAACATCAGCAGGGTCGCCACCCAGGCCAGGCAGCACCACAGGCAGAGCGCGTTGATCTCGTAGAGCGACTGGACCATCAGCCAGGTGCAGAAGCCGACGCCGAAGAACGTGCCGGCGTTCAGTCCGAGCCAGAACCAGCCGCGGTAGCCGGCGCCGGCCAGCAGGCCCGCGCCGACGCAGACCACGACGGCGTACCCGACGAGCCCCAGCATCGGGTTGGGGAAGCCGAATGCCTCCGCCTGCTCGCTCTGCATCACGCTGCCGCACGAGACGACCGGGTTCAGACTGCAGGCGGGCTTGAAGTCCGGGTCCTCCAGCAGGAGGAACTTGTCGAGGGTGATCACCCAGGAGGCCAGCAGCCCGGCCGCCCCGGTGAGGGCCAGCAGCCAGGCCAACCCTTTGGGCGGGGTGCCCCGTTCGCCCTCGTGTCCACTGCGGGGCCGTTCCTGCTGGCGCGGGAGGCCCACTGTATTCGTTGCCATGCGGCCCATAGTCCCGCGCTCCCGCACAGAGCAGGCCTAACCGTGCCCATCCGTACGCAAGTTGACCTGAAGGGGTGGCGGGAACCTCCGATGCTTCCCGGACGTTTTACCGAACCCCGGACGTGATGTCAGAGCCAGGGGTTACGTTGAGCGTCCGCGAAGTGACAAGCTGCGACGGCCTGGAGACCCCCCTTGAGCGATCCGTACGAGACAACCGAGGCGCACCTCGACCGACTCCTCGGCCGCGCCCTCAACTCCTTCGACCTGCCGGACCGGTTGGTCGAGCGCCTCGGCACGGCGCTCGCCCACAGCTCTTCGCTCTACACCACCCACCACAGCCCGGCGACGGGGATCTGGCGGGAGACCCACCGGCACACCTATCTGCTGGCCGACGGCGGTTCGGTCTCCCTCTGGGAGCTGACGTACCTGCTGGAGGGCGACCGCAGGGTCCGCCACGAGGTCTTCGCGAGCAAGGCGGAGACCTGCCTGGCGGTGTCCCGGCTGTTCGGAGAGGCCTCCGCCGGGGCGGCCCCCGATCCGGTGCTGCTGCCCGGAGACGAGGAGCCGGCGAACGACATGGCGGGGCTGAGCGAGCTGTTCGCGGACCCGGCGCCGGCCCGGCGGCACCGGGAGTACGCGGTCGAGCAGTCCGCCGACCACGCCCGGCGGGTGCTGCGCCGCGCGGAGAACGGGGACCGGCCCGGCGAGCCGGTGGCGGCGCTGCTGCGGTCGGCGTACGCGCACCAGATCACGCAGGCGTTCGGCGGCCGGCAGCCCCTCTCGGACGGGCGGGACGCCGGCTTCAGCCTGTACGAGCACGCCTTCGTGCTGGTGGACGGGACCGAGGTCAGCCTCTGGGAGGTGGAGCACACGGCAACGCCCGACGGACGGCACATGTGCGAGGTGTACGAGAGCGAGGCGGCCGCGCGCGAAGCCATGGAACTGCGCGCCCGCGTGCGCTGACGCTCCCGCCGGGGGGCGGCGGAACCGAAGGAGAACAGGCGGGAACTCGCGGCTCGGCGCCGACAGATACATGGCGACCGCGCGAACGCGGTCCGGTCCGCAGCGAGCTTTCCGCGGGCCGCCACCGGTTCCCCAAGGAGCGCCCGATGGCCCAGTCCCACGAAGACCTCCGAGACGCCGCCCCCGTCCCCGCCACCAGGTCGCGCAACCCGTTCCTGCGGGCCGCGGTCCTCGTGCCCGCCACGGCCTTCGCCCTGGTCGGCGCGCTCGCCGCCGGCTTCCTCTCCTACGCGGACCGGGGCACCGCGGACGGCCCCGGCTCCACGATCGCCACGGGCCCGGCGCTGACCACCCGGATCGGCACGGCCGACTCCCAGGGCACGCCTCAGCTCCTGGACCGCATCTCCCTTGCCGCCGCCTCCTCTTCCTCGTCCTCTTCCCCCGGCCCGGTGGTGCGCGCGGACCAGTTCGTCTACATCGGCAGCAGGACGGCCACCACGTACGTGAAGACCGTCGGCGACAAAAGCACCCTGGTCAGCGAAGAACTGCACATGCGCCACCAGTGGAACTCCCCGGACGGCGCCAAGGGATGGCTGATCGAGCCCGGCAACACCGGCCCGGAGGGGCTGACCCTGGAGGGGACCGACGAGAAGGGCCAGACCCCGACGCCGAGCCTCAACTCGCCCAGCCACGACTACCTCGCCGGACTGCCCACCGACCCGGCCGTGCTGCTGCGGCGGATCTACGAGGAGACCAGGGGGCACGGCAACAGCCCCGACCAGCAGGCCTTCACCACGATCGGCGACCTGCTGCGCGGCAGCCACCCGCCGGCCGGGCTCACGGCCGCGCTCTACAAGGCGGCGGCGAAGATCCCCGGCGTGGTGACGGTGGACGACGCGGTCGACGCCGCGGGCCGGCACGGGCTCGCGGTCGCCCGGCTCGACGAGCAGTCCGGCCAGCGCGAAGAGTGGATCTTCGACAGCCAGACCCTCGCGTTCCTCGGCGAGCGCACCGTCCAAGTGCAGGGCGAGTCCGGTGAGCAGGGCCTGATCAAGCCCGGCACGGTCGTGTTCACCAACGCCGTCATGACCCGGGCGGTCGTCGACCGGATCAAGGAGATGCCGGCCACGGCCGGCTGACCACCAGGCAGGTCACGGGGTCCGGTCCCGCTCCCCGCCCGGCCCTCTCACGGTGTCGCGGGGTCGGTGAGGGGGAGGTCCAGGGGCAGGCTCCGGGTGATGCGGATCTGATCGGGGCGCAGCTCCGCCGGCACCGGCATGGCGCTGCCGGGCAGCTGCACGGCGGCCGCGCCGTGGGCCAGGGCCGAGGCGAGGGCGTCGGGTCCGGCGCCTCCCGCGAGCAGGAAGCCGGCCAGGGCCGCGTCGCCCGCGCCGACCGTGCTGCGGACCGCGGGGGCGGGGGCGGTGCCGTAGTAGGTGCCCTCGGCGGAGACCAGGAGCTGGCCGTCCCCGCCCAGGGAGGCCAGTACGGCCCCGGCGCCCAGGGCGCGGAGCTCCTCCGCGGCCTTGACCACGTCGGCCAGGGTGGACAGCGGGCGGCCCACCGCCGTGGCCAGCTCGGACGCGTTCGGCTTGATCACCTCAGGGCGGGCGGTCAGCGCTGCGGCCAGCGCCGTGCCCGAGGTGTCCAGGGCCGTACGGGCGCCGGCCGCGCGGGCCCGGGTGACCAGGTCGGCGTACCAGCCGGGCCCCAGGCCGCGCGGGAGACTGCCGCAGCAGGCGACCCAGGCGGCGTCGGCGGCTCCGGCGGCGGCGGTCTCCAGGAGGAGGCCGGCTTCCTCCGGTGAGAGCTCCGGTCCGGGCGCGTTGACCTTGGTGAGAGTGCCGTCCGGTTCGGCGACGGCGATGTTCGAGCGGGTCTGGCCGGCGATCGAGACGGCCGTGACGTCCACGCCGTGCGCGCCCAGGAGTTCGGCGAGCAGGATGCCGGCGGCGCCGCCGAGCGGGACGACCGCCGTCGTACGGCCGCCCGCGGCGGCCACCGCGCGGGAGACGTTGACGCCCTTGCCTCCGGGGTCGACCCGATCGGCGGTGGCGCGCAGCACCCGGCCTCGGTCCAGCGAGGGGACCTCGTAGGTCCGGTCGAGGGAGGGGTTGGGCGTGACGGTGAGGATCATACGAGCTCGGCTTCCGTACCGGCGGCCTCGATCGCCGCCTTGTCAGCGGGGGCGAGCCCCGTATCGGTGATCAGGAGGTGGACGTCCGCGAAGGAGCCGACGCGCGCGAAATGCTCCTGGCCGGCCTTCGCGGAGTCGGCGAGCCGGGCGACCGTGCTGCCGGCGTCGAGGACGACGCTGCCTCCGTCGGCGAGTTCGGCGAGTGCGGCGAGGGCGATGCGGTCCTTCTCGTCCGCGGCGCCGACGGCACCTCGCTCGCCGGGGTCCGGCTCGAAGTCGAGGCGGCCGGCCGGGTTGGCCCCGCCGCGCTCCGGTGCGTACATGTGGGTTTGCGTCCGTTCGATGCCCGTGTCCGTGGCTTCCCCTCACCGTACGCCGATTCCGGAACGCACCAGAGAAAAACGGACATGCCCACCCGATGGGGGTGGGCATGTCCGTGGGGTGTCCCTTGCCGTGGGACGGACGGCCTAGGCGACCGGGACCCTCTCGGCGGCGCCGGTGCGCTCGGCATGCTCGGCGGCGCCCTCGCGCTCCTCCATCGGGAGCGCCCTGCGCGGCAGGACGAACATCAGCGCGAAGATCACGACCAGCACGGCCGCGACCCACCACAGCGCGCCGCGGAAGGCCTCGACGTACTGCGGACCGAAGACCATGTCGTTCTCGATCAGGCCGAAGAAGACCACGGAGGTCAGGGCCAGACCGAGCGCGTTGCCCATCTGGCCGGTGGTGTTGATCAGGCCCGAGGCGGATCCGGCGTGCTCGCGCGGCACCTCGGAGAGCACGGTGTCGTTCAGCGGGGCCACGATCAGGCCCATGCCCACACCCATGACGACCAGCGGGGCGGCCATCTGCCAGGAGGCGATCTCCATGCCGTAGTGCTGCGACTCCCAGATGTAGAGGAGCAGGCCGGCAGCCATCACCAGCGCGCCGGCCTGGAGCACCTTGCGGCCGAAGCGGGGGACGAGCTTCTCGACCGAAAGGCCGGCGGCGACCGAGACCGCGATGGAGAACGGGATGCCGGTGAGGCCTGCACGCAGCACGCTCCAGCCGAGGCCCATCTGCATGTACATCGTCCAGACCAGGAAGAAGATGCCGGTGGCGATGCCGAAGGTCAGCTGCACGGCGATGCCGCCGGCGAAGCTCTTGACCTTGAAGAGCGAGAGCTCGACGAGCGGGGAGCCGTCCTTCTTGATCTTGTACTTCTCGTACGCGATGAAGGCGGCGAAGACGAACGGCGCCACGCCCATGCAGACGAAGCCCCACGCCGGCCAGTCGTTCTCGTGGCCGTGGGTCAGCGGGAAGATCAGCAGGACCAGGGCGAGGGTGGCGAGGACGACGCCGATCAGGTCCAGGCGCAGCGCCTGCGGGGCCTTGGACTCGGCGATGAACTTGCGGCCCAGGATCACGCCCATGATGCCGACGGGCAGGTTGATCAGGAAGATCGGGCGCCAGCCGAGGCCGAAGAGGTCCCACTCGATGAGCAGTGCGCCGAGCAGCGGGCCCGAGACGGCGGCGAGGCCCACGATCGCGCCGAACATGCCGAAGACCTTGCCGCGCTCCTGGGGCGGGAAGGTGACATGGATGATCGCCAGGACCTGCGGCACCATCAGGGCGGCCATGCCGCCCTGGAGGAGGCGGGCGACGACGAGCACGTCCGGGTTGGCGGCGATGCCGCAGAGCAGCGAGGCTGCGGTGAACCCGGCGATGCCGATGAGGAAGATCCGCTTGCGGCCGTAGATGTCACCGAGACGGCCGCCGGTGATCAGACCGGCGGCGAAGGCGAGGGCATAGCCCGCGGTGATCCACTGGATCGCGCTGGTGGAGGCGCCGAAGTCCTCGCGCATGGTGCGGATGGCTATGTTGACGATCGTGACGTCGACCAGGTCCATGAAGGCCGCGGTCATCACGATGGCGAGCGCCAGCCAGCGGCGGCGGTCGGCGGGCGAGCTGGGTGCGTCGTGGGCTGTGTCGTTCCGCTCTTCTTGTGTGGGCCCGTTCGATCTTTCGGGCGATGTCTTGGACGTCTCGGTGCTCATGAGGAGAAACTTAGACGGCGTCTAGGTCAGTTTGTGTCCTATTTCGCTGGCAGCCTGGATTCATGACCGACACACCTGCACGGCTGCTCTCCCTGCTGTCCCTCCTGCAGACCCCGCGCGAATGGCCCGGGAGCGAGCTGGCGCAGCGGCTGCGGGTCAGCTCGCGGACCATCCGGCGCGACATCGAGCGGCTGCGTGACCTCGGCTACCCGGTGGAGGCCACGCTCGGCGCGGAGGGCGGCTACCGGCTGGTGGCGGGGGCGGCGATGCCGCCGCTACTGCTCGACGACGAGGAGGCCGTGGCGATCGCGGTGGGGCTGCGGGCCGGGGCCGGGCATGCGATCGAGGGGGTCGACGAGGCCTCCGTACGGGCCCTGGCGAAGCTGGAGCAGGTCCTGCCGTCGCGGCTGCGGCACCGGGTGAGCGCGCTGCAGTCGGCCACGATCGCGCTGACCCGGGGGGACGGGGCGAGCGTGGACCCGCGGACGCTGACCGTGATGGCGTCGGCGGTGGCGGGGCGGGAGCGGCTGCGGTTCGCCTATCGGGCGGGGGACGGGGCCGAGTCGCGGCGGCTGGTGGAGCCGTACCGGCTGGTGAGCACGGGCAGCCGGTGGTACCTCGTCGCCTACGACCTGGAGCGGGAGGACTGGCGGACCTTCCGGGTGGACCGGGTGTCCGAGGCCTTCGCGACGGGGGCGCGGTTCGCGGCGCGGGCCCTGCCGATGGATGCGCAGGAGTTCGTGCGGCGGGGGTTGCGGGGCGGGGAGAAGCGGACGTACGTGGTGGAGATCGACTTCGAGGCGGGCCCGGCGGAGCTGCCGGAGTGGTTGCGGACGGCGGCTCTCCCTGGCGGGGGCGGGAGCGGGCAGACCTCGGTGCGCTTCGAGAGCGCGGACGCCCCGGAGTGGGTGGCGGCGCGGCTGGCGCTGACGGGGCTGCCGTTCACCGTGCGGGGGCCTGCGGGGCTGCGGGACGCGGCCGGCGCGCTGGCGACCCGCCTGACCGCGGCTGCGACCCCGTAGCCGGGGCTCCGCTCCCAGACCCTCCCCCAGCTCCTCGAACGCCGGAGGGGCTGAATCACGGGCCCGGGAAGGGGGGAGCCCCGGCACCTGGGGGGGATAGGCACCGGGGCTCGTACAGGGGGGCTTGGCTGCGGGCCGCTCTAGGCCACGGCGTCGAAGCCCGTGTCGCGCGCCATCCGCTTCAGTTCCAGCAGGGCGTGCTTCTCGATCTGGCGGATCCGCTCGCGGGTCAGGCCGTGCTGCTTGCCGACCTCCGTCAGGGTCCGCTCGCGGCCGTCGTCGATGCCGTACCGCATCTTGATGATCGACGCGGTGCGCTTGTCGAGCTTGCCGAGCAGGTCCTCCAGCTCCTCGCTGCGCAGCAGCGAGAGCACGGACTGCTCGGGCGAGATCGCCGAGGTGTCCTCCAGGAGGTCGCCGAACTGCGTGTCGCCGTCGTCGTCCACCGACATGTTGAGGCTGACCGGGTCGCGCGCCCAGTCCAGTACGTCGCCCACCCGCTTCTCCGTGGTGTCCAGCTCGGCGGCGATCTCGGCGTGCTCCGGGTCCCGGCCGTTCTCGCGGTTGAACTCGCGCTGGACGCGGCGGATCCGGCCGAGCTCCTCGACCAGGTGGACGGGGAGGCGGATGGTGCGGGACTGGTCGGCGATGGAGCGGGTGATGGCCTGGCGGATCCACCACGTGGCGTACGTGGAGAACTTGAAGCCCTTGGCGTAGTCGAACTTCTCGACGGCGCGGACCAGGCCGGCGTTGCCCTCCTGGATCAGGTCGAGGAGGGGCAGGCCGCTGCGCGGGTAGCGCCGGGCGACGGCCACGACGAGGCGCAGGTTGGAGCGGATGAAGACTTCCTTGGCGCGCTCGCCTTCGGCGGCGAGCGCCTCCAGCTCCTCGCGTGCCGGGGACTTGCCCTTGCGGTCTATCTCGCCGTCGAGGATCTGCCGGGCGTAGACGCCCGCCTCGATGATCTGCGAGAGCTCCACTTCCTTGGCCGCGTCGAGCAGCGGGGTGCGCGCGATCTCGTCCAGGTACATGCCGACCAGGTCGCGGTCTGCGATCTCCCCGCCCACAGCGCGGGCGCTGCTCGTGGACTGACGACGGGCGACGGCGCGGGTTGCCATGCGTGCTCCCTTGCGATGAAGTTCGGTCGCGGTGCGGCTGGTGGACGCCACCGGGACGGCTGCCAACCGGTCCGGTGTGTCACGGACACTCTCCCGAGTGCCCGCTTCCGAAGGAAACAACGACTGGAATCGGGACAGAATTCCCAAGCCGCTCTCTCTTTTTCGAGATCTTGCAGTATCCTGCCCCGCCGCGCCGCGTCCATCGAGGAGCCGGAACGCCGCAAGAACTCGAAGAAGTGCAGGTCAGGCCAGGGATGAGGCGGATCCGGAGCCTCGTGCTGGTCTTTACGCCCACCACACCCCTGAGACCACCGTCACCCTTGACACGGCCTCTTTCACCGGAACAGCGCCTGCCTTCGGCAGCACTCCCGCCCCTGAAGACGACCCCCACGGGCTTCCGGTTGCCTGGACGGACGATCGAATGCCCGATACGCCACAACCAGCCCATTTCACCCGTTCGAATGAGCCCTCGGCCCATGCCGGCGGCATGGGACGGACCAGTCGGTCACCGGGGCGCTCCGCACGTCCTAGCCGAACTGGAGGGAGCGCTTCGAGAGGCCCATCCAGAAGCCGTCCACCGGGTCGCGGCGGGCGGTGAGGTCGCCGGTCGCCTCGGCCGCGCCGAGGGTGACGAAGAGCGGGGCGAAGTGTTCCGTACGGGGGTGGGCGAGGCGGCCCGACGGGGACTTGGTCTCGAAGTCGAGCAGGGAGTCCAGGTCGCCGGCGGCCAGGGCCTCGTGGCCCCAGGCGTCGAATTCGGCGGACCAGGAGGGGACGCCCGGGCCCTGGTGCCGCAGGGCGGCCAGATTGTGGGTGAAGAAGCCGCTGCCGACGATGAGGACGCCCTCGTCGCGCAGGGGTGCCAGCTTGCGGCCGATGTCCATCAGGCGGCGCGGGTCCAGCGTGGGCATGGAGATCTGGAGCACCGGTATGTCGGCCTCCGGGAACATCTCCACGAGGGGGACGTACGCGCCGTGGTCCAGCCCGCGGTCCGGTATGTCCTGGACCGGGGTGCCGGGGGCCTTGAGGAGCACCCGGACCGACGCGGCCAGCCGCGGGGCGCCGGGGGCGTCGTAGCGGACCTGGTAGTAGTGCTCGGGGAAGCCCCAGAAGTCGTAGACGAGCGGGACCCGTTCGGTGGCGCCGAGGGCGAGCGGGGCCTCCTCCCAGTGGGCGGAGACCATGAGGATCGCCGTGGGGCGGGGCAGGTCCGCGGACCAGGCGGCGAGCTCGCCCGGCCAGACCGGGTCGTCGGCGAGCGGCGGCGCCCCGTGGCTGAGGTACAGCGCCGGCATGCGGGTCCCCTGCGGGGTCGCACCCGTGGGGTTCGGGGGTGCAGTGGCCGGGGTCATGGGGCGCTCCTCCGTCGTCGGTACAGGGCTGCCCTGAAAGACTAACCCCGCTTGGTTCAAATTTGAACCAAGCGGGGTGATCAGTCATTCCCGTGCGGGCACCGCCGTCAGTGGGCGATCACCGGGACCTTGAACTCCGCGTCCGCACGCTCGCCGTCGCCGGAGGCCACCGGACCGCCCATGTTCGGCCGGCCGGTGTTGATCAGCGTCAGGGCGATGACCGAGCTGGCGACCAGGATGCCGACCGCCCACCAGATGGCGGAGGCGTAGCCCTCGACCATGGCCTGCGCCTGGATCAGCTGTCCGGCCGGGCCGCCCGCCGCGGCCGCGGCCGCGTGGTCGGTCAGGTACGCCGTGGTCGCCGAGGCGGCGATCGTGTTCAGCAGCGCGGTGCCGATGGCGCCGCCGACCTGCTGCGAGGTGTTGACCATGGCGGAGGCGACTCCGGCGTCGGCCGGGTCCACCCCGTGCGTGGCGAGGGACATCGCCGGCATGAACGCCGTGCCCATGCCGAGGCCGAGCAGCAGCTGCGCCGGGAGGATCAGCGCCGGGTACGAGGACCCGACCTCCAGCTGGGTCAGCAGCAGCATGCCGAGGCCGGCGACCAGGAAGCCGGGGCCCATCAGCAGGCGCGGCGGTACCCGGGTCATCAGGCGGGCGCCGATCTGCGTGGAGCCCAGGATCATGCCCGCGATCATCGGCAGGAAGGCGAAGCCGGTCTTGACCGGCGAGAAGCCCTTCACGACCTGGAGGTAGTAGGTCAGGAAGAGGAACAGGCCGAACATGGAGATGACGGCCAGGCCGAGCGAGAGGTAGACACCGCCGCGGTTGCGCTCCAGCAGGACGCGCAGCGGCAGCAGCGGGGACTTCACCTTGGACTCGACGAGGACGAAGGCCGCCAGCAGCAGCGCCGAGGCGACGAACATGGCCACGGTCACGGCGTCCGACCAGCCCGCGGACTCGGCGCGCGTGAAGCCGTACACGAGGGCGACGAGACCGAGGGTGGACAGGACCACACCGGGGATGTCGAGCGGAGCGCGGTTGCGGGAGCCGGCGGGCTCGCGGATGACCATCCAGGCACCCACGGCCGCGACGATCGCGAACGGGATGTTGACGAAGAAGGTCCAGCGCCAGTTGAGGTACTCGGTGAGGAAGCCGCCGAGGATCAGCCCGACGGCGCCGCCGCCGCCCGCGATCGCGCCGTAGATGCCGAAGGCCTTGGCGCGCTCCTTGGCGTCGGTGAACATCACCGCGAGCAGCGAGAGGGCCGCCGGTGCGAGCAGTGCGCCGAAGGCACCCTGGAGGGCGCGGGCGCCGAGCATCATGGCCTCGCCGTTCGCGGCGCCGCCCAGCGCGGAGGCCAAGGCGAAGCCGATGAGGCCGACGACGAAGGCGTTCTTACGGCCCCACTTGTCGGCGATGCGGCCGCCGAAGAGGAGCAGTCCGCCGAAGGCCAGCGCGTACGCGGTGATGACCCACTGGCGGTTGCCGTCCGAGATGCCGAGGTCGGTCTGGGCGGACGGCAGGGCGATGTTCACGATGGTCGCGTCGAGGACGACCATCAGCTGGGCCAGGGCTATGAAGACGAGCGCCTTCCAGCGGCTGGGATCGGCAGCCAGCGGCGGTGTCGCGGCTGTTTTTGACATGGGGGTACCCACTTCACTGTGCGGAATGACTGAAAAAGGCTATTTGGCGAGCTTTGTGCGCGTCACATGGTCTTTTGCCGGAGGTCGTCGAAAGTGGCCGCCGAACCCGGCAGTTCGGAGCGGGCCGGAGCCCTCAACCCGTCGAGGAAGAGCTGGAGGTGACGGTGGGCGAAGCGGTCGGTGTCGAGGCAGGCGGTTCCGGGCAGCGGGCGGCTGAGCTGGGACAGGGCGACCATCAGGTCGCCGACGCCGATGTCCGTACGGATCGCTCCGGCGTCCTGGCCGGTGGCCAGCAGTGCCTCGACGGCCGACTCCAGGGCGGTCTGCGCCGCGAGGAGTTCGGGGTGTTCGCGGTCGAAGTCGTCGGCGAGCATGGGGCACAGGGCGCCGATCCGCTCGTCGGCCGCGGCGTGCGTGAAGCGGCACAGCGCGGCGAAGGCGTCCGACTCCTCGGCGAGGGAGGCCTCGGCCGACGCCGTGACCCGGCCCATCACGAAGAGCACGACGTGACGGACGAGGCTGGGCCGGTCGGGGAAGTGCCGGTAGAGGGTGGCGTTGCCGATGCCGGCCCGCCGGGCCACCTCGTCGAAGGGGGCCGCGGAACCGAACTCGACGAAGGCCTCGCGGGCCGCCGCCAGGATCCGCTCACGGTTGCGGACGGCGTCGGCGCGCGGACGCGGGACCCCGGAGCCGGCCCCGCGGGACGCACGCGGCGCACGGGCGCCGGCCGCCTCCCGCACGCGCACCGGCTCCGAGGCCGGGGCCTGCGCCGGCGCTGCGACTGCGGCCTGCGCCGGGGCCGCGTTCGCCACGAGGGCGGACGGGGCCGCCGGGACGGTGGCGGTGGGGCGCTTCATTCCGGGGCCTCCCTGGCACGGTGACACGCAGTACGGACGGACGGCCGCACGGACAGTTCGCCCGGCCCGCCCAAACGGGGAGCCGGTCCCCGCTTTGCGGGACTCACGTACAAACGGGGATCCGGTCCCCGGTTATTTCACTCCCCCGTGTGACCTGAGCCACAAGCCCGTCCACGTTCGGCCTCTCCCGACGCGCGGGCGCGCCGCGCCCGTCGGAGGGTGATCGAACAGAGCGCAGACCGGAGAGGGCCGGCTGCCGCGGACCCGAAGGCGATCTCCATGCCGCAGACCCGCCACCGGATACGCAAGCCCCGCCGCACCAGCGCGTTCATCGGCCTGACCGCGCTGGCCCTCGGCGTCTCCGCAACCGCGAGCACCGGGATATCCAGTCGCGGGAACTCGGCGGCCGGCCCCGTGGCCACGACCGTCGAATCGGCTCTCGCGCCCTGCCGGATCGCCGGCACGATGGGCGTGCAGATGTCCGAGGGCCTGCCGACCCCGCCCGGGTACTCGCGCTCGACCGGCGAGGTCCGCGCCCTGAACCTGATGATCGACTTCCCCGACGCCAAAGGGGAGGGCGCGGCCGCGGACCGGCTGGCCGAGTTCTTCCCCCAGACCGCCGACTGGTTCCGCACCAGCTCCTACGGCCGGCTCACCTACCGGCCCGAGGCCCCCATAAGGAACTGGCTGCGGATGCCGATGCCCTTCGCGGCGTACGGGATCGAGCGCGGGTCCCCGTACGAGCCGGGCTACCGGCAGCTCGTCGAGCACATCGCGAAGGCCGCCGACCCCGAGGTGGACTTCAGCCGGTACGACCTGATCAACATCCTGATCACGCCGAACGCCGGGCCGTCCGCCCTGGACACCGTCCTCTCGGTGACCTTCTCGGGCAACGGCGAGGCCCCCGTCGCCGACGGGGTGCCGCTGGCCAACACGTCCTTCGTCTACAGCCGCCAGGACGACGGCTCCGGTACCTACCGGGAGACCGGCTACCGGGTGCTCCCGCACGAGAACGGGCACGTCTTCGGGCTGCCCGACCTCTACACCTCCGACGGAGGGAGCACCGTCGGGCACTGGGACATCATGAGCGAGGACTGGGGTGCCAACAACGACCTCATGGGCTGGCACAAGTGGAAGCTGGGCTGGCTGGACAGCACGCAGATCAGCTGCGCGTCCAAGCCGGGCACCAGCGACCACACCCTGTCCCCGCTGGGGGTGCGGGGCGGCACGAAGCTGGCCTTCATCCCGTTGTCGGAGAGCGCCGGGTACGCGGTGGAGGTGCGGACCCGGGCCGGGAACGACGAGGCCGTGTGCAAGCCCGGCGTCCTCGTCTACAAGGTGGACTCCGACGTGGACACCGGGCACGGCCCCATCACGGTGTCGGACAGCTCAGGCGCGAGCGGCGGCTGCACGCGCCGGCCCAATGTCCACGCGGAACTGTCGGACGCCCCGTTCCGGCCGGGCGAGACCTTCACCGACGAGAAGGCGGGCATCAGCGTCTCGGTGGTGGGCCAGCTGCGCAACGGCAGTTACCAGGTCCGCGTCACCCGGCCGTAGGCACCGGAGGGAACCAACGGCCTTCGCCCGGTGGGGTCCTGAGTGTCCGCACTCGGGACCCCGGCCCGCCGCCGCGCGAGGCGGCGAGCCGACCCCGCCCCGCGCACCGGCCGGCGCGTGCTCCGAACTGCCGGGCCGGGTCTCAGCGTTCCGCCGCGAGGGCCTCGCGCAGGACGTCCCCGACCTCGCCCCGGTGCTCCCGGGCCAGCAGGAAGAAGTGGTCCCCGGCGAAGCGGCGCACCCGGCACGGCCCGGTCGTGTGGTCGGCCCAGCCGTCGAGCGGCTCGTGCGGGACCAGCGGATCCGCCGTGCCGCCCAGCACGTGGAGCGGCACGTCGAGCCGTACGTCCTCGAACCCCGCCGCGGCCTCCCGGCTGAGTGCGATGTCGGCCCGCAGCACGCGCGTGACGTGGGCCAGCATGTCCGGGTCCTGCAGGACCCACTCCGGCGTGCCCCCGCCGTCGCGCAGCAGCCGGACGGCGTCCTCCTCGGTGACCGTGGCGTGGGCCCGGCGCGGGGTCCGGCCGGGCACCTGGCCACTGACGACGGCCGCCCGGCACTGCGGGCCGAGGAGCAGGGCCGCGCGGGCGGCGAGGAGCGCGCCGAGGCTGTGCCCGAAGACCACCGTGGGCAGCGGGTCGCGGCCGAGCACCTCGTCGGAGACCGCGTCCAGGACCTGGTCGAGCCGGCAGCCGGGAGGCTCGCCGAAGCGGCGTTCCCGCCCGGGGAGCGAGAGTCCGAGCACTTCCACGTCTGCGGGCAGCGCCTCGACGACCGGGTAGAGCGTGCTGGGCCCGGACCCGGAATGCGGGAACACCAGGAGGCGTACGCGGGGCGCGGCTGCCGCGCCCGGCGGCCGCAGCAGCGGCCACCAGGGGACGGTGGGGGCGTTCATCGTCGTCACCTCGAAGCTCCCGTTCGCGGGCAGTTGATGATCCGGGTCGGCCTGCGCAGCGGGCCGGTCCGCCTCACGCGGCGTTGGCACCGACCAGTTGATCCGCGCCACAGTCGTCCAGCGCGGGGGCGTGCGTCAAGATCGCGTGCTGGAGCCGCTGGAGGCGCGGCGCGGGTTCGATCCCGTGGTCCTCGACCAGGTTGCTCCGGAGCCTGCCGTACGTCGCCAGCGCCTCGGTGGTCCGTCCGCTGCGGTAGAGGGCCACCATCAGGTAGGCATAAAGGTTTTCCCACGTCGAGCGGCTGTCGAGCAGGGCGCGGATCTCACCGACGAGGGCCTGGTGATTCCCGAGTTCGAGTTCGAGCTCGAAACGCTGCTCATGGGCGAAGGAGCGGCGCTCGTCCAGCCGCCGGCCGATGGATTCGAAGGCGGGAATTCCGCGCAGGTCTTCGAGGGCCTGTCCGCGCCACAGGGAAATGGCTTGCCCCAGGGATTCCGAAGCCTTTTCCCGCTCACCCGCCCGACGGAATTCACGGGCCGTTCCCAGCAGTCGGTCGAATGCGTGGACGTCCAGATCGCACCCGCCGAGCCGCAGCCGGTATCCGGGCGGCTGGGTGGTGACGAGCGCGGCGGCGTCGAGGCCGAGCGCCCGGAGGTGTTTGCGCAGCTGGGAGACGTAGACGTGCAGGGCGGTGGCGGCGGTCTGCGGAGGAGTGCCTGACCAGAGGGCCTCGATGAGCCGTCCGGAGGACACGGCTTCACCGTGGTGCGTGCAGAGATAGGCCAGGAGGGAGCGGACCTTGAGCGGTCTCGGCGATACCTGGGTCCCGTCCTCCGTCTCCATCCCCACCGGTCCGAGCACCTGGAACTTCACGGCATTTCCCCCTGGTAGATCTCTTGGCCACGAAGGGGGGCGCAAACGACCGGCCTCCATCGCGCGGCCCCCTTCCGCACTGCATAGATCTTCATTGGGGATCCAGGCCGAGTCAAGCCGCCGAACTCGTACCCGAGGAACGCTGAAGGCGCCTTGGCCAATTGGCGGCGCCGCACACGATCCATGCGAATGAGCCGTATCTCACATCCATTTCGGAAGGGTCGGCCCGATCTCCCGGGACCGCCCGATGGACTGTTTTTCGCCAGTAGACCGGGCTTGTTCAAGCCAAGTTCGAAGGGCGTGAAAAGCGTCCCGCACGAGCGGCACACCGCCCCGGACAGCCGGTCCACGGCCGGCGTGCGCCGAAACGCCGTCGGCCTGCACCTCTTTGCGGCTATCGTCCCGGCCGACACCCGCCTCCGGGGGCTGCGCGAGCCCGGCGACACCGCGGATCAGCACGGACACCGGCTGTGGTTGACTCGGCGACGCACGCGCCCGGGGGTGGACCTCCACCGGGCACGGCGAAGCCCGACGGCGAGACGGCTCGTGCACCGACCCGCCGCAGCGGCAGGGGGTGATCCCGCCGCGGAGCCGACGCACACCATCCGCCCGCTCAGGGGGATGCGTACCGTCACGCCGCATTCGACTCTTGCAATTCGAGTACCACGAGGGGGAGTTCTCTCATGCATTCCATCAAGGCCGTTCGCCTGCTGGCAGCCGGCGTCGCCGTCACGGCGAGCGCGCTGTGCATAGCCGTGCCGCAGGCCCAGGCGGCCGGGCTCACGGCGCCGGCCGCCGCGCCCGGTGCGTCCGTCGCGGCGGCCACCCCCGACTGCTACGGGACCTGCGTCCTCGGCGTCCGCGCCGCGACCCACCCGACCTTCGACCGCTTCGTGATCGACCTGGGCGAGGGACCGATCCCGCAGTGGACCGCAACCACGCAGACGACCCCGCTGACCTGCTGCGGTGACGAGTCGAGCGAGCACGTGGTCCCGATCACGGGCAAGCAGTACCTGAAGATCAAGCTGTCCAAGGCGACCGGATTCGACTTCGCCAACTCCAAGCCGGTGTACACGAGTCCGGACTACTCCACCTACAACTTCCCGAGCCTCAAGGGGCAGGGCCGCACCGGCAGCACCGACCCCGAGGGCCGTGAGTTCAACATCGGACTCGCCCTCGGTGACCACTCCTCGTACCGGATCTCGAAGCTCACGGCTCCGAACCGCATCGTGGTCGACATCAACCGCTGAGTGCCGCCGACGGGGCCGGACGCCGGAACCCGCTTCGCCTCGGTTCGCCACGAACGCCGCATACCGGGATAATTCAAATATTCCGGAAATAAACCGTAGGGGCACGCCGCCCGGCGTGCCCCTACGGCATTCCCACGGCGATTCCGGATAGGCGCCCCGATGCCAAATCGTGACCACCCCTTGAGGGATCAATGCCCGAATTGCCGGATCTTAATGATGTTTAAATGATCCGGTCGCCGGGAGAGGTTCGACCAACCCCTCCACAGACCAGGCGATTCACCAAGACTGCGCACCCAGGGGGGCTGTCCGCGTCTGGGTGCACAGGGGGGAAGGCGTGGAGGTCGTGCTGCTCGCGCAGCGCCGCCGACGCCCGTCCGACAACGCTGCGGGATCGGGTTCCCGGGCGGACTCTTCCGTGCTCGCCCGGACCGCACCGGCCACTCGCGGGTGCGACCTGGAAGGGCAATTGATTATGGGTATCGCAGGATCTCGCCTCGTCATGGCCGCGGCCGCCGCCGCAGCAGCAACGCTGTTGATCGCACCTTCCGCCCACGCGGGATCCCCCGAGGACGAGGCGAACTACTGGCACAAGGACATCTGCGTGGACCCGGGCTACGGGGACTTCAAGTTCACGCTGTTCTACAACTCCAACTTCATGGGCTCCTACCGGAACATGGGCTACAACGTCTATGACTTCGGCGGCCCGCGCCCGCTGACGTTCTGCCAGCTCGGCGCCAGCGCCCCGCACCCCGGCTCCGGGCAGAACATCAAGAACAACGCCGCCTCCGCGAAGAACTTCCACGCCACCTACGTCGCCGACGTGTACTACAACAGCGGCTTCAAGGGCGCGGTCGACGACGTCGCCTGGGGCCGCAACCTGAACTACACGAAGAACAACAACGCGTCCTTCCGCTGGCGGGGCTGACCCCTGCCCGCCCGCCGGAACGGCGCGTGGGCCCTCGGCAGACACCGTCCCCGCCGGCTCGAAGCCGGCGGGGCCCGTGCCGTGGTCCCCGCCCGTTCCGGCAC
The DNA here is from genome assembly GCF_045160965.1 of Streptomyces sp. NBC_00207. Taxonomy (NCBI): domain Bacteria; kingdom Bacillati; phylum Actinomycetota; class Actinomycetes; order Kitasatosporales; family Streptomycetaceae; genus Streptomyces; species Streptomyces sp. NBC_00207. Next base: position 4,222,531 of record NZ_CP130715.1, read on the forward strand.
CAGTTCGCCTGAGCACATCCCCGCAGTACGAGAACGGTAGACCGCATGCGTTTCCTGAATTCCCTCTCCGCAAGGTCGGCAGCGGCATGCGCCGTTCTCGGCCTGACCGCGGCCGCGACAGCCGGTTGCTCGTTCTCGCCCGACTCATCCGCCGCGGGCGGTTCGCTCCGGTCCGCCCCCTCGCGCAACTTCAACGAGGCGGACCCCGCGACATGGACCCTGCCGATGGAGGCGTACCTGCCCTCGGACGACGAGCGGCGGCAGATGGCCCAGGCCAAGGCCGCCCTCATCGGCGACTGCATGAAGAACGCGGGGTACGCCCAGTGGCGTGCGGCGCCCGAGCTGCCGAAGGTGGGGCCGAAGACCCTGACCGACTGGCGCTACGGCATCCATGACGGGGACCTGGCCAAGAGGCGCGGCTACAAGCCGGAGGCGGCCGAACAGGAGGCGTACGACGCGGCCGTGAACGTGGGGGCGGTCGACGGAACCTCGGCCAACGGCCCCGACGGCCAGGCCTTGCAGGCGTGCCGGGGCGAAGTGCACACCAAGCTCAAGGGGGACGTCGTCGACTACTCCGAGGAGGCTCAGAAGCTGGGCAACGAGGCTTACGTGCGCTCCAAGGAGGAAGCCGAGGTCGTCGCCGCGTTCCAGGCGTGGTCCTCGTGCATGAAGGAAGGGGGCTACGACTACAAGCAGCCTCTGGACGCCAGTGACGATCCCCGTTTCGGCGGCCCGGACGTCACTCCGGACGAAATCGCGGCAGCCACCACCGACATCGCCTGCCGCGACCGGACCAAGGTGGCGAAGACGTGGTGGGAGGCCGAGACCAGGCTCCAGACCGCCGCGCTGGAGAAGCACGCCGAGTCGCTGAACAAGGCGCGCAAGGACATGGACGCCGCGTCGAAGGCCGCCGCCGATGCCCTCGCCGGCCAGCAGTAGGAGCGTCGGACCGTGACAGACTCTTCGTCCCCGGACGGCTCCCCCATGGAGACCCGTGCACCGGGACACAAGCGGACCGCCGAGCAGCGCGGAGGGCTCGTCCGTCGCCGTCGGATCCTGATCGGCGTGATCGGGGCGACGCTGGCGCTCACGGGCGTGGGGACCGCAGCGGCTTCCCTGCTCAAGTCCCCGGCGCAGGTGGCCGCCGAGACCGCACCTCCCGCTCCCGACGTGCTGACCGCACCGGTGGAGAAGAGAGTGCTTTCGGCGTCGCTGGTCACCCGCGGCAAGGTTGCCGCGTCCCAGCGCGTTGAGGTCCTCTCCGCCGGGCTCACCGGCCCCGACACCACCCGGCCCGTGGTGACCAAGGTGAACGCGAAGCCGGGCGAAGTCGTGAAGCCCGGCTCGGTGCTCGTGGAGGTGGCCGGCCGTCCGGTACTGGCCCTGCGCGGTGCACTGCCCAGCTACCGGAACCTGTCGGGCGGCGCCGTCGGACCGGACGTGGTGCAGCTCCAGCAGGCCCTGGCCGAACTGGGCCACCGCCGCGGGAGCGACGCGTCGGGCACCTTCGGGCCCGGTACTCAGGAGGCGGTCCGCGCCCTCTACAAGGCCGCCGGCTACACCGCTCCGACGGGCGCGTCCGGAAAGGCCGATCCACCGGCCAAGCCGGACGGCGGCAAGCCCGGGGAAACTCCCGGCAAGCCCGCCTCCCCCGAGCCGCCGGCCACCGGGTCCACCGGGTCCGCGGGCGTGACCCTGCCGGCCTCCGAAGTGGCGTTCGTGTCCGACGGCCCGGTCCGGGTCGAGTCGGTCGATGCCGTGGTGGGCACCACCGCCGGCGAGAAACTCCTGACGCTCACGGCGGGCGCGCTGGTCGTCGACGGAGCGCTGGAGAGCTACCAGAAGGAGACGGTGCGGCCCGACCAGAAGGTCGAGATCTTCGCCGAGAGCACGGGGGCCCGGGCCGTCGGCACCGTGACGGCGGTCGTCGCCGCGCCCGCACCCACCGCCAAGGACGCCGCCGCCTCGGCAGCGCCCGCCCTCGTGGTCAAGGTCAAGCCCGACACCGCGCTCCCCGCCGAGTTCGCCGGCCAGAACGTGCGCCTCACCATCACCGCGGCCGCCTCCAAGGGAGAGGTCCTGGTCGTCCCGGCATCGGCCGTCTCCTCCGGAGCGGACGCTCGCACCACCGTCACCGTCGTATCGGGCGGCGGCAAGCAGACCCGCGTGGAGATCCGCCCGGGCATGACCGGCGACGGATACGTGGAGGTCACACCGGTCGGCGGCACGCTCGCGCCCGGCAACCGCGTGGTCATCGGCGTGACCCAGGCCCCGGTCCCCTCCGGAGGCAAGCGGTGATCCACGCCGAGCCGACCCCGGTGATCGAGTTCCGCTCGGTGGGGCTGACCTATCCCGGACCGCCGCCCGTCCCCGCGCTGCTGCCGTGCGACCTGACCGTACGGCGCGGCGAGTACGTCACGATCGTGGGGCCCTCCGGGTCGGGGAAGTCCACCTTCCTGAACATCGCAGGTCTGCTGGACGCCCCCACCTGCGGCACCTACCTCATCGACGGCATCGACACCACCGGCATCCGCGACCGGGACCGCACGACCCTGCGCGGATCACGGATCGGATTCGTCTTCCAGGCCTTCCACCTCCTCGCACACCGCAGCGCCCTGGAGAACGTCGAACTGGCCATGGTCTACCAGCGCGTTCCGCGTGCCCAACGGCGCACCCGCGCCCGGGCCGCACTCGGCCGCGTGGGCCTCGGCCACCGCCTCGAAGCCCTGCCCACCCGGCTCTCCGGCGGCGAACGCCAGCGGGTCGCCATCGCCCGGGCCCTGGTGACCGAACCCTCCCTCCTGCTGTGCGACGAACCCACCGGGAACCTCGACACCGCCACCGCCGAATCGGTACTGCACCTGCTCGACCAGTTGCACGCCGACGGCGCGACCATCGTCGCCATCACCCACGACCCGCAGGTGGCGGCCCGGGGGCAGCGCACCGTGTCCATCCGCGACGGGCGCCTCACCGACAGCGCCGCCGCAGGGGTGGGCGCATGACCGGGCGTCGGCGTTCCCGCCCCGCTCCCAGGCGGTCGGCGCTGGGCCGCCGTTCGGGACTGTCGCCGCGCGACCTGGTCGCCGAGGCCCTCGCCGGAGTGCTCCAGCGTCCCGCCCGGTCCGCCCTCACCGGGCTCGGCACCGTCCTGGGCGTCGGCGCCTTCATCGCCGTCCTCGGACTGACCGGGACCGCCGCCTCGCAGATCGACGGCCGCTTCAACGAACTGACCGCGACCGAAGTGACCGTGAAGGACACCGGCGGCCGCGACGCCGCCCACGTCCCCCTGGCCTTCCCGCCGGACGCCGACGAGCGCATCGCCGCGCTGAACGGCGTCTCCGCGGCCGGCGTCTTCTGGAACGTCCGGCTGCGCCCGGACCAGAGCGTCACCACCTCCCTCCACGGCGCGGGCGGCGCCGGCCGGAACGACCTGCGCCCGCAGATCACCGCCGCGTCGCAGGGAGCCCTCCTGGCAACGGGCCCCCGCCTGGCGCAGGGAAGGACCTTCGACGCCTTCCACGAACGCGAACGCCAGCGGGTCGCCGTCGTCGGCTCGGCCGCCGCCGCACGACTGGGCATCACGGGCGTCCAGAACAGTCCCGCGATCTTCATCGGCGGTACGCCCTTCACCGTCATCGGCATCCTCAAGGACGTCGACCGCAAACCGGACCTGCTGATGGCCGTGATGATCCCCCGCTCGACCGCCGAGCACATCTGGGGACCGCCCGCCGACGACCGGGCCACCATGCTCATCTCCACCCGGCTCGGCGCCGCCGGCCAGGTGGCCGGCGAGGCCGCCCTCGCGCTGCGCCCGGACCACCCCGAGTACTTCAAGGCCCTGGCACCCCCCGACCCCAAGACCCTCAGGTCCGGCGTCGGGGGCGACCTCGGCTCCCTCTTCCTCCTCCTGGCCGCCGTATGCCTGGTCATCGGAGCGGTGGGCATCGCCAACACCACCCTGGTCGCCGTGATGGAACGGACGGGCGAAATCGGTCTGCGCCGCGCTCTCGGCGCCCGCGGACGGCACATCACCTGGCAGTTCCTGGCGGAGTCCACCGCCCTCGGCCTGATCGGCGGGCTCATCGGCACGTCCCTGGGCACAGGGGTCGTGGTGGGCGTGTCCGCCGCCCGCGCATGGACCCCGGTGCTCGACCCGACGACGCTCGCCACCGCGCCCGTCCTCGGCCTCGTGACCGGCCTCCTGGCGGGCCTCTACCCCGCCTGGCGCGCCTCCCGGATCCCACCGGCGGAGGCCCTCCGGCGCTGACCGGAGCGCCGGACCTCCCACAGGCCCGCCGGCGGACACCCCTGTCCGCGCGGGTCGCGGCCCCCGCATGGCGGAGGGTCCGCTTCGCCCTGCGCCGAGCCCGGCCCTCCCCCTCCCGCACCGCGGCGCCACCACCCCGTTCTTCGCTCGCCAGGACGTGCTCCAGCCCTGTCCTGAGCGGCGAGTCCCCCATCCGACAACTGAGGACATTTCCTTGAGGCATGAGGTAAGAAGGCGGCGCGCACCCGCGGCCGTCCTCCTGAGCACCGCGCTGATATGCGGTCTGGTGCAGAGTCAGGCATGGGCCGATCCGGCACCCGCCGCCCCTTCGGCACCCGCCGGCGCCCAGCCCGCGGGCCCGTCGCAGATCGCGCCCGCGGACCGCGACCAGGTCCTGGGCAAGGAGTGGAAGAACTCCACGGACCGCGCCTGGACCACCAGCAGCGACGTCACCGGTTTCCACATCCTCGTCGCCGACAAGAAGGCCGGCTACGGCTGGCGCACCGCCGCGTCCCTCGCCGAGCCCGGCTTCGACACGGACATGTGGGTCGGCAATGCGTGCGTGACCGGCTCCGGCAAGCGGGCCGTCGTCGCCTACGCCCCCCGGACCTTCACGAACAAGCCGGAGCTGATGGCCCGCGGCGCGTTCACCGCCATCGTCGACCTGGACTCCGGAGCCGTCACCAAGCTCAAGGAGCAGGGTTCGCTGGCGTACTTCAGCCCCGGCTGCGGCACCGGCGAGAGCGCCGTGTTCACCCAGTCCGGGGGCGAGACCAGGAACGCCACCCGCCTGCTGAAGGTCGATGCGGCGTCGGCCAAGGTCGCCACGCCCATCGAGCTGCCGGGTCAGGTGACCTCGGCGGTCCCGGTCGGCAAGGACATCGTCGCGGCCGATGGCGCCCGGCTGTCCCGCATCGACACGAGCGGCCGCCTCACGCCGATCGCACGAACGGCACAGGTTCCCTTCGCCCTTGCGGCGGACTCCGACGGCGGCGTCGTCTACATGGACCGGCCCGCCGGCTCCGGCGACAAGGCCGAGGTCCGCAGGGTCAGTTCCGGCGACATCTCCCGCGGTGACGACGCCAAGGCAAAGCCGCCGGTGCTCGCCAAGGGCGCGCTCACCCAGATGGACGTGACGGCCAGCGCACAGGGCAAGGTGTTCATCACCGGTGCCAGCAAGCCCGCGCAGGAACTGCCGGGCAGCGTGAAGCGCCGCCCGGACATCCCGAAGGACTCCGTTCCCAGCACGCAGGGCGATGTGCTGGTGACCAAGGTGGCCTGGGCCGACGGTGTCGACCCGCGGGCCAAGACGGCGGTGGCGCCGCGCGCCGCGAACATCGACGTCACGGTGGTCAAGACGGCCAAGCAGGCGAAGTTCACCGTGACTCCCCCCGTTCCGGACGACGCGAACCGGCCCGCATCCGGCCTGGCCCTGTCCCCGGCCCTCGCCGCGACCGCTCCGGCCGCCCCCCAGGCGAAGTCGGGGCCCTCGGCGCTCGCCGCGGCACCCGCTGTGGACGCGACGGCCGAACCGGACGCGTACTGCTCCGTACCGCGCAACAACCCGCGCAAGCAGGCCACTCAGCCCAAGCCGCGGCAGGTCGAGTGGGCGGTGAACCGGGCGATCACCAACACGCTGAACATGCACATCTCGCGCCCGTCCAACTGGAAGAACCTGGGCATGGGCGCCTACCAGCCCCAGAGCCTGTTCCCGCTCACCACGCTGGAGGGCGGCGGCCGCATCCCGGCCCAGGTGATGCTCGGCATCACCGCCCAGGAATCCAACATGTGGCAGGCGTCCCGCGTGGTCGTCCCGGGTGTCACCGGCAACTCGCTCATCGGCAACTTCTACGGCATCAAGTACAGCGCCAGCGGTACGCAGAACGACCCGTGGGCCATCGACTGGGCCGAGGCCGACTGCGGCTACGGCGTGACCCAGGTCACCGACGGCATGCGCATGCACGGCAAGGAGAAGCCGGGCGAGCGGGCCCTCAGCACGCTCCAGCAGGAAGCAGTCGCGCTCGACTACACGGCGAACATCGCGGCCGGCGTGAACATCCTCGCCGACAAGTGGAACATCACCCGCAAGGACGGCCTGGTCGCCAACAACGGTGACCCCAAGTGGGTGGAGAACTGGTTCTTCGCCCTGTGGGCGTACAACTCCGGCTACTACCCGAAGGCCGACGCGGGCCAGAACGGCGGCCTCTGGGGCGTCGGTTTCACCAACAACCCGGCCAACCCGCTGTGGAAGGCCAACCGCACCCCCTTCCTGGAGAACGCGAGCGGCAAGGACGACTACTCCCACGCCGCCCACCCCCAGGACTGGCCCTACCAGGAGAAGGTCATCGGCTGGGCCGCCCGCCCGCTGGAAGCCCTCGAGTCACCGGGCAAGATGGTCTCCGGCTTCCGCTACGCCTGGTGGAGCACCCCGGCACTGCGCACCGCCTCCAAGCCTGCCGAAGGACTGTTCTGCACCGCGGCCAACAGCTGCGACCCGAGCAAGATCGGCCCGGACGACAAGAACGACCCGGGCCTGGGCGCCTGCACCCGCGAGGACCTCAAGTGCTGGTGGAACCAGCCCGTCCAGTGGAAGGACTGCACCAAGAACGAGTGCGGTAACGAGACCTTCCGCTTCAACGACACCTATCCCGAGGAACTCGACGGCGCGGCCTACCCGCCGAACTGCAACAACACGCTGCCGGGCAACGCCATGATCGTCGACGACGTCCCCGGCACCTTCCTGCCCCCACGGGGCGGATGCTCGATGCTGAAGGCGTCCACCGGCACCTTCGACCTGGACTTCGCCACACCCAACGCGAAGATCGACTTCCAGCAGCTGGGCGGCGGCTACGGCGGTCACTTCTGGTTCGCCCACACGCGCAAGGCGGGCGCCGACGACCGGATGACGGTCACCGGCACCTGGAAGCTCGGCCAGCAGCTCGACAGTGACGCCAAGGTCTGGGTGCACATGCCCGACCACGGGGCGCACACCACCCAGGCGGTCTACGAGGTCCTCACCACGCAGGGCTGGGTCCAGCGGACCGCGTCCCAGCCCAGCATGGTCAACCGCTGGGTGAGCCTGGGGGCCTTCCGGTTCCAGGGCGTGTCCCCCCAGGTCCGGCTGTCCAGCATCACGGCGGACGGCACCGGCGACCAGGACATCGCCTTCGACGCCGTCGCCTTCGAGCCCGGCAACTTCTCCGACGTTCCGCAGGTCACCTTCCCGGACGCCGACGAGAACGCCTCGGACGAGCCGTACGACACCGCACCGGACCAGCCCGAGTCGCTCGGCTCGAAGACCTCGCTGTCCTCGCTGTCCTCGGCGCCTTCGCCGGCCTCACTGTTCCTGAAGCAGCCCCGGAGCCCCCAGGATCCGCTCGTCTCCCTCGCGCGCAAGCCGAAGGAGCAGGACTGCAAGCCGATCGAGGGCAGGAAGGGCGAGGAGCTGTGCTACGTCCGCAAGGACGTCGTCCAGAAGCCCGCGGCTCCCGCTCCGGCGCCGGCGCCGGCGCCGGCTCCCGGCGCGAGGTTCGCCCCGCAGTCGCTGACCGGTCCTGGAGTCGGAAACCCCGACCCCCTGTGCTACCGGGCCACCACGCTGATCACGCTCACCCGTGATGCCTCGTGCACGATCCAGAACCACCTGTGGACGCGGAACAAGGACGGGGTCCCGGCAGGGACGCTCAGCATCCGCGTGATCGCGACCATCGCGCTGGACAACCGCAGCGGCAAGTTCGAGCAGAAGATCAACATCTCCCGGGACAAGCACGACGCCTTCATCGGGCCGATCAACGTCAACGTCCGGGCGAACTGCAGCGGGCCGTGCTCGTCCGATCCGATGCAGTGGAGCGGGGTGCCGGACTGGGTCCCGGGCGACCCGCACAGCGCCACCGCCTCGATCGTCCACACCTGGACCAACAGCAACGGCAAGGACGTCCTCAACCCCACCTGGGGTCTGAGCGTCACCATGGCCGGCAAGAAGTCGGAGGTCGACTTCTCCGATCCCCAGCTGCGCGTGCGGTGCGACGACGTCACCAAGGGCACGAAGGACTGGAACAAGACCGGCTGCGTCTTCCCCGAGTACACGCCGAGCTACCTCGTCAACAGCGTGAAGTACCCGTCGGCCGCGGCTCTGTACTGGGTCTTCCAGGAGAAGCTGCCCAACCACCCGGGCAGCAAGAAGCACAACAGCCCCCTGCGGTACCTCGGCCCGGGGAACATGAAGGGGACGTCTGCCACCGGTCAGAAGATCGACCAGACGAACCAGCTGAACCGCAACGTCATCTGCCCGAGCTCCGGTCCGTACAAGTGGGTCGGCATCAACAACTGGAGCTGCGACGAGTACGCCTTCGCCATCACGCACGAGAGCGGCGGCATGCCGGGCGGCCCGAACCAGGTGTCCGATCCGACGAAGTGCGTCACCCTCTTCGCCGAGAAGAGCGGCGGGGTCAACCCGACGTGGACGATCAAGGATGATCTCCGCTTCGCCCCGCCGACCTGGACCGAGAGGTGCGGGCGCGGATCCATTCTCGTCAAGGAGAACACCGGAGCCGCGAGCCGTATCGGCACGATCTTCGTCCCGACGAAGCGCATGCTCGACGAGGACCCCTTCTTCGTGAGCACTCCCGGGTTCGAGGACTGCAGCATCAGCACGGTGTGCGTGATGCAGCCCCGCCCGTAGCGGGACAGCCCTTCCAGGGCGGCAGTGATCGACGGCGGGGTGGCTTCCACCCCGCCGTCGATTCGTTCCCCGCGGGCCTACTCGTCGTCGGAGAAGCCCTCGGGCTCGAGGTTCACGGCCGCCAGTTGCCCGCCGTCGTAGCCGATCTGCGGCACCGAGACCCGGAACTCCTCCTCGACGAGCCTCAGTACGCACCGGGCCGCATCCTCCGGGTGGGCCGACAGGCCGTCCTCCCCGAGGATTCCGACGCGGGTCATCGCCGGGACCAGCAGCCCGGGAAGCTCCCCCGTGACGGTGTCCGCGTCCAGGTCCGTCACCTCGAAGCGCACGAGCGCCCGACCGTCCCGGAACATCCGGAACATCGACGGTCCGCTCGAACTGTTGGTCACCACGACCGCCTCGGTGCCGGCCGAGACGGATTCGACGATGTCCTCGTCGTCGCCCTCCAGGCTCCACGGCTCCAGCGCGAACGCCCATCCGTCCGCAGAGCCGACCAGGGCGACCAGCCCGTACCCGCCGTCGATCTGGCCGGCTTCGCTCAACGTGACCGGTTCCGTGATCCGCGAGGGGTCTCCGCCCATGCGGCGAACGAGCTCCGCCACCTGCACGCCTTTGGCCAGAGTGAGGCAGTAGTGATCGAACCGTCCGTCCGAAATCCACTGGAGCCCTACCGTCACGATCCCGCCCTCCCTGGACACCATCTTGTCGGCATGCACTCTACGAGGGCCGGAGGCGAGCCGGCGCGGGGCCCCGTAGGCGGGAGAATTCCGGGCACCCGCCCCTCTGGCAGCACATTCTCACCCGGAATCCGCAGATTCGGCGGAACCTTCAAACGGAATCATTTACCCCGTAAGCACAAAGGCCTTCACAACCGGAATGTACGGCGACGAAAATCCGGCCACTTATCCGCCCGCGATATGTCGCACACGTACGGTCCGTCCGGCCCGCCACCGGCGCTCCCGCACTCCCCGTACGGCCCTACCAGGACTTCGGCCAGACGTTCGACAGCAGGTCCAGACCTGGAATCGCCTATTTCAATGCACCCTGTGGAGATACCCGACCACCTGCTCCACCGAGTTGGCCGGATCGCACCGGACGCCGCAGAAATCCCATGGGCAACGTGAGCCCGGCCCGAAATGCTGGGAGCGCTTGAAGCACCCCTCCGCCGAAGTTCGGCAGCAGACCGATCACGCGAAAGGCCCTTCACGTTGAGACCGATCAGAGCCATAGCGGGTACCGCCACTCTCGTGGCACTACTCGCCGCATGCGGAACGCAACAGGCGGGCAACCCGCCGCAGGACCCGGGTGCGCCGGTGAACGCCGCGCCCGCGCGGATGGCGCTCGACCAGATTCCTTCGGCTCCCACCAAGGGCCTGGCGGTGGGGCTCACCCTCCCGCTGGACGAATTCACCGCCAAGCCGGCCGACGGCTACGCCTGGAAGGTCGCCGTCCAGGACCAGTGGCGGTCCTGCATGGCACGCTACGGATTCAAGAACTTCGGCCCCCCTCAGGCTTCCGACCAGGCGGCGCGGGCCCAGGCGGACGCGACCATGGGGCGCCGCTACGGCGTCTCCGATCTCGACCTGGCCAAGAAGTACGGACACCACCTCCCGAACGACATCAAGGAACCCGCGCGCTGGGAGCCCGCTCCCGGTGCCGAGACCGCGGTGTTCACCGGCAAGGGTCCCGAGCTCAAGGGCAGCACCTACGCGGGCAAGGAGGTCCCGCAGGACGGCTGCCGCGGCGAGGCCCGCCGCCAGTTCCCGGTGCCCCAGAGCCCGGAGGCCGAACAGGTCGGGGTGAGGGTCTTCGACGAGACCAAGACCGACCCGGACGTCGTCAAGGCGTTCGCGCAGTGGTCCTCCTGCATGAAGGGGAAGGGCTACCAGCAGAGCCACCCGCTCGAGGACCTCGGCGCCCTCGGCATCTCCCTGTCCACCCCCACCGCCGGCAAGGAGGAGATCGCCCACGCGGTCGCCGACGTCGAGTGCAAGCGGGAGACCGACCTCATCAAGGTCTGGAACGGCAAGGAGACCGAGAAGCAGCGGAAGGCGATCGAGCAGAACGCGCCGAAGCTCTCGCAGGAGCGGGCCGCGAAGGACAAGAACGCGGCGAAGGTCGCGCAGGCGTACACAGTGGCGGGGAACCGATGAACATCATCAAGAGAATCGCCACCGTCGCGGCGGTCGGCGCCCTGAGCGCGCTGTCCTTCTCGGTGACGCCGGCCTCGGCGGCCACCTCCTACGAGTCGGACGTGTGCGGCTCCTCGGGCAACCGCTACTGCTTCGCCATCCACTACAACAGCCGGGGCGGGCAGACCTGGTACTCCGCCAGCCCGTGCTTCGTCGCGGACCGGGACGTCCCGGACTACTTCGGCTACTCGCCGAACCAGGCCTCCCTGGTCCGGTACGTCTTCCGTTCCGGGCAGATCTCCGGAACGGCGGCCGCCTGCACGCTCTCGAACGAGGGCGACGGCCAAGGGGTCAAGAACAACGCGGCCTCGGCGTCGAACGGCGAATGCGTGGCCGACTACCGGGTCTACTTCAACTCCGGTTACAGCGGCCCGAGCCAGAGCTTCTCCCCCAACTGCGGGGACTACTGGCCTGCGGAGAACCTGGTCTCCGGTCTCTACAACGAGAACGCCTCGCACGACCGCTACTAGGCCGCGCCGCGTCCCGGGAAGGTCCGCGCCCGAGGGAGACGACTCCCCCGGGCGCGGACCTTTCGGCAGGGTCAGGCTGCGTTGCCCTGCTTCTTCTCCAGCGACTTCGCGGCGCCGCGGCGCTTGGCGTCCATGACGTCGACCTCGGTGCCCGGGCCTGCGTCCGGCTGTTCGTTCCAGCCGCGGAGTCGGGCCGCGACCTCGGTCAGGCGCCGGTCGCCCGGACCCACGGCGAGGTAGAAGAGGGCCTCGTCGGGCTTGCGGTCGTCGCCGCCCCAGCGGACGACGCCGTCCAGCTCGGCGAGGACGTCCCGGATCACGAGCAGTTCGTAGGGGTAGAAGCCCCCCTTCGCGCCGGCCGGATAGTGGCCGGGACGGATCCGGATCGCCGTACCGGACGCCAGATTGCCTTCGGGAAGTCCCTTGCGGACCTTCCCGGGCGCCTGCCAGCCCGCCGCGTCGCCCTTGCGCAGCGCGTCTATCTCGTAGTGGAAGCGGCGGATCACGTGGAAGAGGAGGGTCTCCACCTCTCCGAGGCGGACGGCGACTCCGTCGAGCCCGGTTCCGGGGACGGGACGCGTCCAGATGGACCCCCCGCCGTCCGCGACCTTCTCCATCTCCCAGCCGTTCGGGCTCGGCTTGCCGGTGAAGATCTTGGCGCGCTCCTCCTCGAGCCGCCGCAGTGCCTTCTGGATGTCGTCCCGTTCCGGCACCTTGGGGGACGGGTCGGCGTATGCGGGTGTGGCGAGCAGAGCGGATCCGGGAATCGTTCCCAGACCCGCGAGGGCGAGGAGGCCGCCCGCCCGCCCCAAGGCCGCACGACGAGATATGCCCGGCTGGTTCAACGCTCGTTTCCCTTCATCGGGGGCTTCTTCTTGAGCTCAGTACGTTTGGCCGTCGCGACGGCGCCCGTGGCCGCGGCGCCGAGGGTCAGGACGGCCACGACCGGATTGACGTAGCCCGGCACGCCCGCGGAGTAGCTTCCGCCCTTGTCGATGTGGCACAGCAGGCGCAGGGGGACGAAGTCCCCCTGGAACGCGTCCACGCGCGCCGCCTTCGCCGGGCCGCCCGCTTCCAGGCAGGCGTCGAACTGCCGGGTCTCGTCCAGGAACAGGAGGTGCAGGCATCCCCACAGGTAGAAGGCGAGGGCTCCGCAGGCGCAGAGCAGGGCCACGTCCCGCCACTGGCCCCAGACCGTGTCCGCGCGCCCGCCGCGGCGGGTGGTCGTGACCATGAGGTACACACCGCAGACGGCCAGGGCCGCGAAGCAGAACAGGATGACGAGGAGCAGGACTCCCGGGTCATGCCCCGAGACCGGGCCCGAGGCCGCCACGAGCACCATCGATCCTCACAGTCCGCGCACGATGAGGTTGTACTTCTCGAACAGCTGGTAGAGGGGCATCCGCTTCCCCGCGTGCGCCTCCGCCTCGTCGCCCCACCCCTGGTACCGGCGCAGGATCTCGAAGGTCTCCTCGTCGGTGTAGTCGAGCTGCGGGATGCGCTGCGTCTTCTCCCCGCCCGGAGGGTTCTTCCCGCCCGGCTTGCCGCCCGCTCCCCAGATGTGGATGAGGGGAACCGTGGTGAGACTGAACGCGTTGTCCTGGTTGACCTTGTGCCACATCTTCCAAATATCGCCGTCGACGGCGGAATTGAGGATCTCCCCCGTCGTGTAGCCGGCGTCGATGCAGTAGTTCCAGGCCCGGATGCCGACTTCCCCGCTGATCTGGGCGATGCCGGTACTGGAGTCCCGTACGGGCACGACCCCGCTCGCGCCGGCACCCGTGTGGTAGAGCGTGACCCCCGCGTCCACGCCCAGGTCCACGGCGTCGTAGTGGCGCATCTCCCAGTAGGCCGAGGTCTGGATGAGCGCCTTGCGCATGTGGTGCTTCCGGGCGAGCGAGGTGACGAGGGCGTCGTTCGCGATGATCGTCTCCAGGCACTGGGTGTGCGTGAAGATGCGGGTGGCGCTGCTGTTCGGGTAGCCGATGGACACCATGTAGGAACTGATGTCGTCGTGCAGCGGCTGCCAGTACTGCATGGCGAAGTTGGCGTCGTCCTTCTCCGTGGCCGGGGTGTTGAAGGAGCCCTGGCCGGTGTCCCGCTCGGAGGCGATGTTGTTGTCGATGTTGATGGCGCCGGCGCCGCTCCCGACATTGATCGTGACGACCTGGTCGTACGCCCAGTCTGGGGGCAGCGGGTACCCGTAATTCCCGGAGAATCCGCTGGACATGTCTGAGACGAAGCTGGCGGTGCTCAGACCCGCCTGGCCCACCCGGATGCACACGTTGCGGGGACCGTAGACGCCGACGGCGTACGGGTTCCCGAACATGGCGAGGCCTTCCTTGACCCCTTGGAAATACGGGATCACGTTGTCCGTGATCTCGAAGTCGTACGCGTCGAAGTCGACGGCGAAGAAGATGCGGGCGCCCTCCTTGAACCCGTGGTTCTTGGCGGCGTTGGCGGCGGCGAGCGCCGCGTCCCTGCCCCGCGTGCGGGTGAAGCCCGAGGCCGCCCGCCCGTAGGTCTGGTAGATCGGGAAGCACCGGAGGCCGTTGGCGGCGATGGTGGCCAGCTCGCCCGGCCGGATGGCCTTCTCGGGGAGCCCGATGGGGTCGGGGTTGGTCAGGTAGCGGCCGATGTACTTGTACCCGGCGGCCTTCAGCGCGTCGGCGCGCGCCTGGGTGATCTTCGTGACCCCGTCGCAGGCGGTGCCCCGGCGGTCCTGGTCACCGTAGGAGACGAGGAGGGAGGCCCAGGTGGAGAAGTCCCCGTTGCCGGTGATCGGCAGCTCGCAGAAGTCCTGGAACGCCCTGACCTCGGTCGACAGGGCCCCGTTGAAGGTGCCGCCGAAGGTCACGTTGCGCTGGTTGAGGATCATGGCGGCGCTGAAGAGGAGCACCCAGGTGCCCGTGGACTGCAGGGAGAGGGAGTGCCTGCGCAGGCCGGTGCGGGTGCCCGGGCCGAACACGCCGTTGGCGACGCCGTCGGCCATGCCCAGCTCGTACTGGATGGCGAGGAGCATCGACTTGGCCACGGTGCGGGAGTGGTGCCCGTCGCAGGGGATGATGAAGAAGTCCGCCCGCTGGACGTAGCGCCCGTTGAGCCACTGCTGCACCTCGCGGACGCTGCTGCTGCCGCCGTTGACCACGACGTACGGGTCCATGGTGAGCAGGGCCTTGAACACCTTCGGCGTCAAGTCGGCGCCGGGGTAGGCGAGGTTGACGCCCATGTCGGCCTTCAGCTTGGTGACCGAGGCCTGCACCCGCGCGTTGTAGAGCCCGTCGATTTCACCGCCGTCGTAACCCTTGCAATAGAGGGCGGACTGGATGAGGCGGCAGAAGTCGGCCGAGGGCATCGTCGCGGAGTTCAGATTCGGATGCTTGGAAGTGAGCGCCGAGAGGGTACCCGGTCCGAAACTGTCGGACTGGGGGGATATGCCGAGCTCGTACTGCAGCGCTCTGGTGAGGGCGTACATCAGATTCCACGAGGTACGGCCGTCTTCCGCCACGGTGGGTACGCCACGGGGACCGTAGACCTGATTGATGAACCTCTGGGCCCTGATCACCATTTCGTCGGCCACGTGTATTCCTTTCAAGACTTCGCAGGAAGGACACGCGAGATCCAATCAACCGGGCAGGGATATTCCCACACCATTTCGCCTCGCTGGCCGATTCTCACTCACCGCAAAGGCACAAAACCGCCGCGAATCGGCTGACCCTTGATAGGGAATGTCCTATTCCCCCTCGTTGCCGTGCCCTCACCCGCACAGATGCCGCCACGCCCCGCGACGCCCGCCACGCCCCGCGGCGCCCGCCGTCGTCCGGCGGGGCCGGCCCGGCGGGATCGCGGCCAGGGAGTCAGAGGGCAGCCCGGCGCCTTCGGAGGAGGGGCTCCGGGCTCACGGCCGCGGGTCAAGCCGCCGTACGCACCGGCCCAGCAGCCGGATGAGCAGCTCCCGCTCCTCCGCCGTGAACTCCTGCGCGAGCGAACGCTCCACGGCCACGGCCCGCGCGTCCGCCACCTCCATCACGGCGCGCCCCTCGTCCGTGAGCCGGGTCTCCAGCACGTTGCCGTGCAATTCGTGCGGGGTCCGCTCGATGAGGCCGCGCTCCTGGAGGTTCTTCAGCACGGTGTTCATGGTCGGCGGTGTCACTCCGCACAGGCGGGCGAGCCCGGCCGCGGAGATGCCGGGCTTCTCGGAGAGCCAGAGCAGCGCGGTGTACTGCGGAACCGTTACTGCGGCCGCTTTCACGGCGGCGCTCTTGGCCGCGAGGAGCGCCTGTTCGGCGCGCTTGATGTGGGAGCCGATGCGCTCCTCGGCGGGCATGGAGGTCATTGCGGCATCCTACGGGGCCCTTGTGCGAATGAGGGCTCTCACACGCATTCGCCCTCACCTGTTCGGAAGGGAACGCCCGACGCGGCACTTCGGCTCGCCGCGCCAAGCCCGCCCACGGCCCTTCCGTGCCTTCCGTGGCGGATTCCTCTCGGCGAGTTAACAGAACCCTGTCACTGAACAGAGTATTGCCTTCTATGAGATGCATGGTAGCGTTGTCGTGGGGCTTGGCTCGGCACATCTCCATACGCCTCAGCGGGGGGATTACCTGTCTCTGTAAATAAAGGAGCGGCATGAGCCGGTCGTCCAGAGTGGCTGAATTCGAACAGGAAGTGGCTGCTCGAGTAGGACACGTCATCAAGCGTGCCGAACAGGCATTGATCGGAGAGAAGAGCAGAGTTCTCCGCGATCTCGGCCTGACAGTTCCACAGTATGCAGCGCTGATGGCGCTCTCCTATTCGCCGGGCATGTCGGGTGCGCAGCTGGCGCGCGTCTGCCTCGTGACACCTCAGAGCATGGCCACGGTGCTGGCCAATCTCGAGTCGAAGCGCTTGATCGAGCGACAGACCTCCGATCTTCATCAAAAGGTGCTCGTCACCAAGTTGACGCCCGCCGGACGCGCTCTCGTCAAGAAAGCGGACACCGTCGCCCGCAAGGTGGAAGCGAAGCTTTCCAATGCCTTGTCGGCCGATGAGCAGAAGCAGTTGCGGGATCTTCTGGAGCGGTGCATCACCGCTCTGACGGAAGAGGAAACACCGTAGCCTCCGGCAGAATTCAGGAGTCTGGCCCCGGCCCGTCAAGGGTCGGGGCCAGACCGTTTCCGGGCCCCCGCACAGCGCCCTGCACGCCGGAACTCCGGCCCTCCAGCGTGACTTGTGAGGTCGCCCGGAAGGACCGGAGTCCGGTCGCGCAGCAGAGCCCGGCGCTAGAGGAACCCGCGTACCGCGCCCACCGTGGTGGTGCCCCCGTGCCCCGGCAGCAACGTGGTCCGGTCCCGTCGCGGGCCGCAGACCCTGGACATCGAGCCGGCCAGTACGTCCGGGTCCCCGACCGGCGGGAACGCCCGCCCGAGGCCGTCCGCGAGCAGACTGTCCCCGGTCAGCAGCAGCGCGTCCTCGCCGTCCTGCAGCGAGTACGCCACCGACCCCGGGGTGTGGCCCGGGGCGTGGTGCACCTCGATGTCCAGGCCCGCGAGGGTGAGCAGGCCCTCGTCGGGCAGCGGGCGCACCAGCTCGGGCTCCGAGCGGGGGAAGCCCCGCAGCACGGCCGCCGGGAAGTCCGCGGGCAGCCCCGCCTCGGGGCGGACCAGCATCCCCCGGTCCAGGGGGTGGATGTACGCGGGCACGCCGAGCTCCTCGCACAGCGGCGCCACGGACCAGGTGTGGTCCATGTGCCCGTGCGTCAGCATGACCGCCTCCGGCCGGAGGCCGCGCTTCCCCAGGACGGCGCGTACCGAGGCGGTCGCGTTCTGCCCCGGGTCGACGACGACGCACGGGCCGTCGGGGCCCGCCGCCAGCACGTAGCAGTTCGTACCGAAGGAACCGGCCGGGAATCCGAGGACGAGCACGTCACGTCACCGGCCGTCGACGGCTACGACGTACTTGCCGACGGAGGCGCGCGACTCCAGCAGCTCGTGGGCCTTGGCCACGTCGTCCAGCGGCAGCTCGGTGACCTCGATGCGGAGCGAGCCGTCAGCCACCGCGCGCAGGGCGCTGCGCAGGTGGTCGCCGAGCACCGCGGGGCGGCTGTTGGCCAGACCGCCGAGGTTGTAGCCCACCAGGGCGGTGCCGGTGAACCAGACGTGGTTGGCCTGGTAGGAGGTGTCCTGCGCGGCCGCGTCGCCGAAGACGACGTGCCGGCCGAGGGTCGCGAGCAGCCCGTTGGCCGTGCCGCGGGTGTCGCCGCCGACGGAGTCGAGGACGACGTCGACCCCCGCGCCGTCGGTCAGCCGCCGGACCTCCTCCTCCAGCCGGTCGTACGTGACGACCGCGTCGTAGCCGAACTCCAGGGCCTGCGCGGCCTTCTCCGGCGAGCTGGTGGCGCCGATGACGCGGGCGGCGCCGGCGGCCCGGGCGAGCTGGGCCGCCGCGGTGCCCACGCCGCCGGCCGCGGCCAGGACGAGCACGGTGTCCCCCTGCTCGACGCGGCCCGCGGCGTGCACGACGCCCCAGGCGGTCGCGCCGTTACACAGGGCGGCCGCCGCCAAGGCGGACGGCAGCCCGGCGAGCTCGTCCTCCAGCGGTACGGTCAGGTCGGCGCGGGCCGAGGCGAACTCGGCGTTGCCGCCGCCCTCGAGGGTGAGCGCGGCGACCCGCTGGCCGGGACGCAGGCCGGTCACTCCCCCGCCGACGGAGCGGACGGTGCCGACGGCCTCCAGACCGGGCACGTGCGGCAGGCCGACGGGGAACTGGCCGCGGCGGAACATCACTTCGGCGAAGTTCACGCCCGCGTGGCTGACCTGGATGACCACGCGGCCGGGCGCCGCCTCGGGCTCGGGCGCGTCGTGGACGACGGTCAGGACATTGTGGTCGCCGAATTCGGCGAAACGTGCGGCGCGCATGGCCACCTCCGGGGGGAGAGAGATCGATGGTGTGTGGGACGAGAAGGACGAGCTGAGGATCAGAAGCAGGGGTGCCGCGGGCTCAGGCGGGCCGCAGGTGCTGCCGGACGCTGCGGCGCGCCTTCATCCCGAGGACCCCGTCGCGGACGGAGTTCTTCCAGGAGCGGCGTCACGTCGAGCTCCGAGCCGCCCAGGCCGCGCCGCAGCCCCTGCGGTACGGCGAGTGCGATGTCGGCGCCGACCACGTCGAGCAGGCGGAAGGGGCCGTGAGGGAAGCCGCAGCCTCCCGTGACGGCCGCGTCGACGTCCTCCACCGTGCCGCGGCCCTCGCCGACGACCCGGGCGGCGTCGTTGAGGAGCGGGAACAACGGCGGCGTCCGGTCGACGGTCCGTACGTAGGAGAGCGGAAGCTCCTCGGAAATAACACTCACGTTCGATTCGAAGCGATCGATCCCCACTCTGACACCCACCCGAAGCGCTAAGGGCGACGGCCCGCCCGTACGGCGGCCCTCACCAAGAAGACAGGTTCCCCTTCGCGGCCGTGCCGGCCGGTCGGATCCTCGGCGGCCCGGCGACGCTGCACGGGCGGTGCCACGATAAACGTTCGACTTCGGACGAGTATCAGAACCCTGACACGACGCAGGACGCTATGCGTCAACAACCCCACCGTCAAGGGATTTGATCAATCATTTGAACGACACGCCCCGTTGACCACCCGAGGGCATCACCACAGGTCACATCTGACGCGACGGATGGTAGAACTCACAGTAGTGTCAGACATCTGAGATAACCTTCGATCCGATGTGAATCGGCATCCACCTCAAGCAACAAGCCACTTGGAGGCCCCTGTGCACACCGTCAACTTGGGAACCGAAGGGCCTTCCGTGGGTCGGGTGGGGCTGGGCTGCATGGGCATGTCCTGGGGCTATGACCAGGAGGGATGGGACGACGCGACCTCGGTGCGCGTCATCCACCAGGCCATCGACATGGGCGTCCGCTTCTTCGACACCGCCGACCAGTACGGCCCGTTCACGAACGAGCGGCTCGTCGGCAAGGCGCTGCGCGACCGCCGCGACGAGGTCGTACTCGCCACCAAGGGCGGTCTGATCGTCGACGGAGCCCGCCGCACCCACCGCAACGGCCGCCCGGAGCACCTGCGCGCCGCGTGCGAGGCGAGCCTGCTGCGGCTCGGGACCGACCACGTGGACCTGTACCAGCTCCATCGCGTCGACCCGGCCGTCCCCCTGGAGGAGAGCTGGGGCGCCATGGCCGAACTCGTCGAGGCCGGCCTGACCAAGGCCATCGGCCTCTCCGAGGCCTCCGTCGACGAGATCTCCCGCGCCCACGCGATCCACCCCGTCGCCTCGGTCCAGTCCGAACTCTCCCTGTGGAGCCCGGACGCCACCGGGGACGTCGTCCCGTACTGCGCGGAGCAGGGCATCACCTTCATCGCCTTCGCCCCGCTGGGCCGCGGCTTCCTCTCCGGCCGGATCACCACGGTCGAGGACCTGCCGCGCGTCGACGCCCGCCGCGGGATCCCCCGGTTCCAGCCGGACGCCATCGCCGCCAACCAGGCGATCACCGAGACCACCGGCAGGATCGCGGCCCGCCTGGGGATCACCGTGCCCCAGCTGGCCATCGCCTGGGTGCTGGCCCAGGGCCCCGGGGTGATGGCACTGCCCGGCACCAAGACCCCGAAGTACCTGGAGGAGAACGTGGCGGCCGGCGCGGTCACCCTCCCCGCCGAGGTCCTGGCGGAACTGGCCGACCTGCCCGCGGCGGTCGGCAGCCGCTGACCGGGCGACTGTGACCGGCCGCCTACGATCGGCCTCCTCCCCCACCGAGCGAGCACTCAGCACTCAACCGGCTGGCGGAGCTGCGGCAGATCAAGGAGGAGGCGCGGCGCGGCCCCACACCCTGCTGCGCAGAGAGAAGGGCGACGCGGCCCCCGAGGAACCGGCGGCGATCACCGCGATCCTCCTGGCCCGCGCCGCCGCCACCGCGGAACCCCGCCCCGCCCCCGCCCCCGTGCGGCCTGGCGCCGCCTGGAGCGCACCCGGGGCTTCCGCGCCCCGCACAGCTGGCAGGACTGAGCGACCCGCTGTTCACCCCGGAGCCGACGGCTACTGCCATCGACGCCCAGTGTTGTCGTAACGCCAAGGTCGAACTGGCCTCGAAGTCAGTCCTGTTCCCAAGGCGTGGGATCCGGGCGGCGCCGCCACCACCAGCCGACCGCAACCTGTTCTGCAGACGCACCCGCCAGTTCCCTGCGGAGACTCCCTGACGGGTCCTCCTCTGTTGCCGCGACAAACCGCCTGTCCAATTCCTCCAGCGCCTCGCCGAGCAGCTCGGTGACCTCACGCGGCAGGCGGGTACCCATACTGGCGAGCTCGTCGCGGGCTTCCAACCTCTCTCGATAGAGGTCGGCCGGATGCCATCCCGATGGCGCCCACCCGGATTCCAGCTGCCGGATGACCCGCTCCCACACGACCAGGTTGTCGTTCGCGGACCAGATGGGGCTGCCTGTACCACCGTCGAGGGAAAGCTGCGCCAGGGCCGAGGCCGCCTGCCGCACCTTCTCCACCGATGCCATGAAGGCCTCGGCCACCGGGGTGTCCGGCCTCTGTTCCCGCACGATCTCGGCAAATCGCGCCACAACTGCCCGGGGGAGCTGAGGCACTGCCGCCTCGACGGCAGTGACCGTGTGAAGAGGGGGCTCGTCGTCCGAGAGTTCGAGCCGGGCACGGGTGAGAAGACCTTCCGGCGTCACGGCCCAATAGGCGCTCGGGAGCGCTTCCGCAGCAGGGAAGAGGACGGTCGTCGTGGCGGCCTTCGCGAACTTCGCGGCGAGTTCGCACTCAGACGGCCGCTCACCCACCTCGTCCTGGACGTAGATGTCCAGCGACCATGCGACATCACCATGGACCGCCCGGTACTCACACGCGACGGCCGCATCCCAGTTCCGGAGGTCGGGGTCACCTTCAGGATCGGCCACTTCCACATCGCTGACCGCGATACCTAGACAGCCGGCAAGGGCGCCGGCCGGCCATGGTCTCGGGGCTGACGGAGGCGACGGTAACGAGGTCGTAGGTCACGGATACATCCTGTCGAGCTTGCTCCTCTACCCCTACCGCGCCGACTCGCAGAGCGCCACCAGCCACCAGGTCCACCTCGAGGCCCGCAGCGACGCCCTGCAGGAGCTCCGTGTCACCTGACACACGCACACGCACACGGCCCCAGACCTTCAGAACCCCCAGGTCACGACCGTGCCCTCGCCTCAGACCCGCTCCTGCGGCAATCCATGCGACCACTCCCAGCACGATCCGCTAGGCTGTCAGCGGTCAGACGACTACCAGGCGTGTACCGCTATGCGCACGTCATCTGACCGGCATGTTTGTCGAGACAGCTCGCGCGATCCCTCTGGGGTTTCCGAGAAGGCCTCCGACAAGCCCCCGCCTTCGTGGGGCTTGACGGAAATACCAAAACCGCAGGTCAGAAACCTGGCACCGAGGTCACTCAAAACGCTCTGCCGTCCTTTCTGGAACGCAGTACGCAACGCCCCAGGTCAGAGCCCACGCTGATACCTCACCCGCCAGCGCATCCATGCCGCGGCTCCCAGGGGGCTGGATGCCCTTCCGGGTCCCCCAGATGGACGCGTGAAGTCCCGTTACTGACGGCCCACCAGCCACGGCCGTGGGCACCTGCGGGGCTGCTGTTCGCCGGCGACGATCAGAAGGGTGGTCGGCGACGGGTCACCGCGCGGGTGGCGTAGCTCCGGTGCGGGCGTGGTGCGTAGGCCGACTCACGTGATGTCCAGTGCCCAGAGACATCATCCCTGACGGCTGATCCTGAAGTCGCCGCTCGGCATCACCACCTGGAGCCAATCCAGGCCTTCCGCCCGGAGGGCGGCTGCTGAGGGGCTGATCCCTCGTACTCAGTTTCCACGCCCCAGACCCCGAGCAGGCCCGGTACGCGACTCCCATCGCGCACCAGGCCTGTGGTGTCGCCATCGAGACGCAGTCAGGCCTGTTCCCAAGGTGCGGGATTCGGGCGGCGGTGCCACCACCAGCCGACCGGCGTCTGCTCTGCGGAGCTGCCGGTCAGCTCTCTGCGGAGACTCCCTGACGGGTCATCCTCTGTCGCAGCGGCAAACCGCCTGTCCAGCTGCTCCAAGGCCTCGTCGAGTAGCTCAGTGACATCACGCGGCAGGTGGGCACCAATTCCGGCCAGCTCGTCACGCGATTCCAGCCGCTCCCGGTAAAGGTCGGCCGGATACCACCCCGACGGCGCCCACCCGGATTCCATTTGCGTGATGACCCTCTCCCAAACCGCCAGGTTGCCCTTCGCGGTCCAGACGGGGCCGCCGGTGCCGTCGTCGAGGGAAAGCCTCGCGAGGCCCGAGGCGGCCTGCCGCACCTTCTCCACCGATGCCGCGAAGGCCCAGGCCACCGGCGTGTCCGGCCGCTGTTCCCGTACGATCTCGGCGAATCTCGTCACGGTCGCCCCGGGCAGTTGCGGCACTGGCGCCTCGACGGCGGTGATCGTGTAAAGGGGAGGCTCGTCGTCGGAGAGTTCGAGCCGGGCTCGGGTGAGAACGCCTTCCGGCGTCACCGCCCAGTAGGCACTGGGTGGTGCTTCCTCAGCGGGAAACAGGACGGTCGTCATGGCGGCCTTCGCGAACCCTGCGGCGAGGTCGGACTCGGGCGGCTGATCAGCGACGTGTTCCTGGGCGTAGACGTCTAGCGACCAGGCCACATCACCTTGAACTGCCCGGTATTCGCACGAGACGGGCGCATCCCAGTTGCGGAGGTCGGGGTCGCCGTCAGAATCCGCCACGTCCATGTCACCTACCGCGATACCGAGGCATCCGGCAAGTGCGAGGGCCATGGTTTCGGGGCTGACGGGGTCGACGGTAAGGAGGTTGTATGTCACGGATACGTCCCGTTGTAGATGGCCAGCGCTTTCTCGACGATGCCTGGATTGTTCGTGAATCGCGGATTCTTAGTCAATTGCGGCGCGGCGCTGAGGTCTCCTTTCGCTTTGGCTATCTGCTGCAAGGCGGCATACTCGTTCCTGTCGAGCTTCACAATGCCTGGGCCGGAGTCCGGATAGACCCTTCCCGAACCTTCTACGCCATAGGTGCGCCCGTTCACCTCATAGCGGTCAGTCTCCGGGACATATTTCGCCTTACCGCTGGCTATGTCAGCTATGTCCTTGGAAACAGACTCCTGTTGGCCCCGCAGGATGACGCTGTTGTCTTTTTTCACCTCGCCGCTGGCCGACCCCGAGACAGTGTGCCGCGCGTTGGGTGGTTTGAGCTCCTTCCCTGCGGCAGGTCCTGCGAGCTCGCTCGATGCCGGCCAGGGACCGCGGCCGGGGCCCGACCCGCTGGCAGCCCCGGAAGACGTCCCCGTTCGGAAGGCGTAGGGGTCACCAGCAGGGAGCCCATCGGGAAGACTGGCGAAGGCGGTCCGAGGCCCACCGAAACCGTTCGCCAGCCCAGGAAACAGCCCGGCGAGTCCGCCTCCCTCCTGGGCGAGCTGGAACGCCTTTCCGGCGCCGCCGAAGGCTCCACCAGTCAAGGTTCCGTAGAATGCTGCGTCCTTCGCCTCATCGAGATTGATGCTGGTCTGGATGCCGGCCGCTACCTTGAGCGGTTGGGCGACGGCGAGGTCGACGGTGACGGATTCGATGCCCGCGATGGCCGCAGTCGCGAAGACAGTGCCAGCGATGGTGGCGACCTCGGTGGTGAGGGCCACGCCCACAGTCGCGGCAAGCTCGACGATGGTGGCGGTGGCCGCAGCCGCGGCGACTTCGGTAGCACCCAGGGTGAAGAACGCCAGGCCTGTGCCGGCGACGATCACGGCGCCGGCGATCTCCAGTTCGCGGTCGAGCTTCTTCTTCGCGTCGGCCACTGCATCGGCGTACTTGTCGATCCCGTCCGCAAGCGAGCGGGGACCATCGACGAGGTCCTGGAGCCACCCCTTCTTGTCGTGGTAGTAGCGGGCCCAGAAGGGGTCGGCGAACGCGGAGATCGCCTCTCCGCTGTTGTTGTGAATCAGCGTCTGAGCCGCCTTGTTGGCGGCCGCCGTGACGTCTTCCATGTCGTCGGCGAACGTTCGCCACGCGTTGGCGATGTTACGCAGTTTGCCTACGTTGCCGGCAGGCCACTCGATTCCGGTGACGTCGGTGACGATCTCCCGGACCTTGTCACCGGTGCTCACTGCTGGCGCCCTGGGGCATCGGGCTCGCCGTGGGGCTGAGGTGTGATCTTGCGGAACATGGCGCCGATCAGAGCGTCGTTCTCTATGTGCCCGTCGGCCATGTCGGTCATCGCCGTGTGGATGCTCGCCAAGCCATCCCTGATGATGCCAGCAGACTCCTCGATCCGGGCCACGATCGGCCCGTACTTGTCGTGGAACTGCTTCCCCGGGTCGTCATCTCCCCAGGCCGCCCCCGCTTTCGCCAGCGACGTGCGAAGCGTACCCAGAGCCTTGCCAAGCGCCTCGCTCTGATCGTGGAACGTCGGTGCTGTCGCCTTCAGATCCGCCATCTTGATGTCAAGGATCTTGCCATCGTCGCCCACTTATGTCCCCTCCCGTTGCACTCGCGACCATTTGACCCTAACCGCGCCTGATCGTTCGCAACTATGAAGAGCTCAAAGAACAAGCAAAGATCAACTACGCGGACGCCGACGACCGCCGTGCCGACCCGTCGGGATGGAACGGACACCGAGGTGGGCCGAGTGGTCGCCTAGTTGTGCACCTGCCGAAGCTTGGTTACATCCGGGTCTGGGTCTTTGAGCGCTTGCGAGTTGTCCTGGCTGCCGGGGCCAGCACTTCATCAGGGCGTCCGAACTGCTCGACTTCGTTCCCAACCCCGCGGTGTCACCTGCTCCTGCTTCGCCTGCTCCAGCAGGCGCGCGCGAGCTGGACTACGGCTACTGGTGATTGATCACCCGGAGGAGCCGAAGGCAGTGTGCGCGTTCTCGCCGCCCCAGCCGGTCGGGCTGCGCCAGATGACATTGACACGGAAGACGTCGCGAATCGTGTCTACGGACCAGTCTTCGGCAGGCGGTTCGGAGAGGACAAGGTAGAGACCGTCGGCTGGCGCGGGCAGCGTGTGGTTGATCTCGAGCAGGCGGGTCGCGCCCGATCGCAGGTCCGCATAGGTGGAGCAGCCTGCGCCCAGGGCCTCGTAGAGGAAGAGACCCTGCTGGGTGACGCAGCTGACGTCGACGACCGAGGAGTCGGCCGGCTGGAGGTCCGCCCAGAGAAGTGATGCCTTCAGCGCATGACGGACCGCCTCGTGCTTCCTGCACGTACGGTCGGCCCCGGCAGCCGCTTCCAGCGCGCGGAGGAAACCGTCCTTCGTAGTCGCAGCCGGTGTTGCGGCGGCGGTGTCCACGGTGGTCATCTGCACCTCTTCCTTCTGATCTGGTTGCGTCGGGGCGACGGGGATCGGGCCGTCAGAGTTCGGCTTCATCGCCATGCTGAAGCGCTCCTGGAGCTCTCGCCGTGCTTCAGCGAGGGGCCCTGCCCAGCCGGAAGCATCCAACCCCTCCGCGAGCCGACCTGCGTCGAAGGTGCCCTCCTTGAGCGCACGGTTGGTTGTCGCGGCAAGGTCTCGAAGAGCTCCGAGTCGTTCTCTGTCCGGATCACCGAACAGGTGAAGGACGTCAACCCAGTCGGCTTGGTCCCGGCGAAGGATGCGGTTGGCCATGCCCTGGAGTTCGGAGAGGCGGCTGCGGGCGTCTGGAACGTCGCCGTCGCTGCCGGTCAGCTCTCCCAGCACGTCCAGCGCCGCGAGATAGCGTCCCGCCATCCGCTCCGAGACGGGCGACCGGCCGCGCTGATCGGCGGTGAGCACCGTCTGACTCGTGTCGTTCGCGAACACCCAGCAGTCCAGCGCGTCACCCCGCCGCGGGGGAACCGTGCCCTGGCGGACGGTGAGCACGAGCGGCCGACCGATCACCGGAGACAGCGGCCTGACCTTGTACCGACCGCCAGAGACGTGGCCCACGACCTCGACCCGGACATCGCTGCCGATCCGGGGAAGGCTTTCCGCCGCGCCCACAGGCCGGACGTCCGGTGCCGCGGGTTCAGAGTCGTCCGCGGGGGCGGTGAGCGCCTCCGGCAACGCGGCGGTGTGCAGGACGGTCAGGCTCTGGGTGCTGCGGGTGAGGGCCACGTACAGCTGGCGCAGCCCGGCCGGACCGCGGTCGGCGATCGTCGCGGGCTCGACGACCAGGACGTGGTCGTACTCCATTCCCTTGGCCTGCGCGGCGGCCAGTACGGACACGGCATCGCGATCGCGGTCGGCGATGTCGCCGCCCTCGTGGATCCGGTGGCTGATGGTGTCCAGCCAGTCGGAGTCGTCGGGGACGATGACGGCAACGGAGCGGGGGTTGCTGCCGTCGCTGGTGCGCACCAGTTGTGCCACGTGGGCGACGGTGTCGTCGAGCAGCTTCCACGGTTCGGTCGCCACGGTCCGCACGGCGTCCGCGCCTGCCTCACGGACAGCCTGTGGATAGGGCAGGGACGGGGCGACCACGCGGGCGAGAGGGGCGACGAACTCCATGATCTCGGCGGGGACGCGGTAGCTGGTGGTGAGCTGAGCCACGCTCCAGTCGCCGTGGTCGGAAAGGAGTGTGCCGAGCGGGTCCCAGCTTGTCGGGATATGGGCGCCCGTCGCCTGCGCGAGGTCGCCCAGGATGGTCATGGAGCCGCCCACCGCACACCGTCGCCGCAGGGAGCGGGCCTGCATGGGCGTGAGGTCCTGGGCCTCGTCGACGACGATGTGGCCATATCGCGGTGGGGTGTCGCCGCTGATCAGCACGCGAAGCTCTTCGAGGCAGACGTGGTCGTCGAGGGTCCACGGGTCGGCGTCGGCGCTGGCAGCGCGGGCTCGCAGCAGGGCCGCCTGCTCTTCCTCGTCGAGGATGCCGTCGGCGCAGTCCCGCAGGAGGTCGGCCGAGTCGTAGAGGCTGCGCAGAGCCTCCCGGGGTCCTGGGGACGGCCAGACGCGTTCGACGAGGCGCTCGACCCGGCGGTTGCGTTCCAGGTCGCGGCGGATCGTGCCGGCCTGTCCGCGGCGCGGTGCGACATCGGCGAGCTCTTGGAGAAGCCGGTCGACGAACAGGCCACGGAAGCGGTCGCGCCGCTCTCGGAAGGGCCCGTCGCCGGCGTGAGCCTGGTCGAGGAGGGCGAGGACCTCAGACTTCGGCACGCGGAGGGTCGTACTGCCGGCGGTGACGACGACCCCGGGCTCGTCGCCCTCGAAGGAGGGGACGACGGTGAGGGCGTCAAGAGCCTCTGGGCGGTAGTCGCTCTCGACCCGGCGCCGCAGCACGGCCGCCATGCCTTCACCCGACTTCGCCAGACGCGCCTTCGGCGAGTCCACACCTAGGATCTCGCCCTCCCACAGCCTGTCCAGCTGGACAGCGTTCACATCCCGGGTGCCGAGGGTGGGGAGGACCTGGCCTACGTAGTCGAGGAACCGCTGGTGGGGGCCGATGACGAGGATGTCCTGGGCCTTGAAGTGCTCGTTGTTGACGAGCCAGGTCACCCGGTGGAGACCGACCGCCGACTTGCCGGTACCAGGGCCGCCCTGCACGACGAGGATGTCCGAGGGCGAGCCGGTGACCAGCTCCATCTGGTCACGGCGGATGGTCTCGACGATGTCCCTCATCCAACCGCCGCGCGACCGCTGGAGCTCCTGCAGCAGGAAGTCGTCCGGCTGGAGTGCCTTCCAACGCTGCCGTCGGACGACATCGTCGGGCGTGGGGGCCGACGTGCGTTCCGGGGCGGGGGACGCGTCCGTCTCCTCCGCCGCGCTGTCGTCGGCGGCCTGACGGGGCACCGGTACGGCGGCGGGCTCGGGTACGGACAAGGGCACGGGAGCGGGCGTCGCCAGGGAGATCTCGTCGAAGTAGCTCTCGACGATCCGCTGTACGCAGCGGAGCTGCCGGCGCAGGACCACCTCGCCCGGGCTCTCGGGCCGGGTCTCGATCCAGGTCTTCGCCTGGGGGCTGGTCCACGGCAGCACCACCAGCTCGTGCGAGGCGTCGTGCACGCTGCGGCGCCCGATGTACCACGGTCGGGGCTCTCCGCCCGGGTCCTCCGGGGCGTCGATGCGGGAGAAGACCAGCGCCTCGTCGCCCAGTCCTCCGTAGGCCTCGGCCCGCGCCTCCGCTTCGGCCCGGTTGGCGATCCCGTCCTTGCCGCTCGCTGAGGCGGTGGCCGCCGAGCTGCCGCTCAGTTCGGCCAGTTTCGTGGTGTAGCAGTCGTACGCGTGGTCCACCGCCCGCTGCTCGCCGGCGAGGGTCTCGTCCCGAGTGGTGGTGCTCATGTGCGTCCTCCCTGCGGTGCCGGGGGACACCGCCACGGGCATGCGCCCGTACCCCGTGAAACAACTATCAGAAAACGGACGGTGACGAACAATCAGTTGCCGAGTTCCCGGACTAGACCGCCGGCCTCGGCCCGCCAGACCCGCACCTGGTCGTACGTGGGTCCGAGCTCGTACAGGTGGTAGTGGCATCCCAGACTCAGCTGGGACCAGAGGGCCTTCGCCCGCCGGGCCGTTTCGGCCGGCGCGACGGAGTGCAGGAGGAGCAGCTTGGCGCGCCCTGTGGTGCGGGGCAGACCGGGCATCACGGCGTCCAGCACCCGGTCGACGCAGAGCTCCAGCGCGGTCCGCAGCGCGAGGCAGGCGCCGCGGTGCCGGCCGGCGGTGGTGGCGTCGGCGAGTTCGCTGGCGAGGAGGCGGTCGGCCGTCAGCAGCAGACCTTCGACCGAAGCAGGGGCAGGGGTGGTCATGCGGTCACCTCCGGCTTGCGGATCTTCTGCGCCAGAGCCTCGACGTCCGAGACGAAGCGGTGGGGGTCGGGGATCGAGGCGCCGCTGGAGTGGAACCCCTTCTGGCACTGCTGGATCAGCGACCATGCCGTGCTTCCGTAGCGGCGGAGCACCTCCCCCGTGACGTCGGCACCGCGCGTCACGTCGCCGAAGAGGGCGAAGGCCGCGACCTCCAGGAACCTCTCCGCGCCGCCGATCGCGGTCTGGAGGTCGTGTTCCGATCCGCCGGTGCGGTGGTGGCGGATCCAGGCGGCCTCCAGGAACGCGTTCTCCAGGGCGATACGGCACAGGCCGGGCAGCACGTGGCTGTACGTCTCGGGGGGAAGCCCCGGAGTGGCGGCAATGGCCCGGGCGTCGCCGATGGCCTGCGCGACCGGGTCGTCGACGCAGTCGACCTTCACCCGGGACCCCTCGCCACGCGTCACCTGGAAGACCGTGACCGGCAGCTCCTGGTCGGTGAACGCCTTCTGCAGACGGGGGTCGTGGGTGAAGACGACGACCTGCCGGTGCCTGCCGATCTCGTGCAGCACCTGGGCGAGTCCGTGCACCTTGGTCGGGTCCATGGACTGCACGGGATCGTCGATGACGAGGAAGCCGAACGGGCTGTCCGCGGTCGTGGCCCTCGGCAGGAAGAGGGAGAGCGCGAGGGAGTGCAGCTCCCCCTGGCTCATGACGTCGAGCGCGGGGGCGTCCTGGCCGTCGACGGAGGCCGCCATGACGAGCTTGCGGACGTTCGCCTTCTCGCTGCCCTTCAGGCTCACGGCAGTGAGGTCGACATTGCTCTCCTGCCGCAGGCGCTCCCAGATGGCCTGCGTGGCGTCGGTGAAGCGTTCCATGCGCTGCTCCCTCAGCTCGGCGGAGAGGTCCTTGAGCCACTTCACCGCCTTGCGGAGGTCGCGCAACAGGGACTTGTCCCGCTCGGTCTCGCGGGCCTTGTCCGCCCAGGCGGCGAGCCGGGTGACGAGCGCGCGCCACCGCTCGTCGCGCGCCTCAAGCTCCTGGGCCGCATGCCTCCTGACGGTCTCGCAGGCGTCGACGAGGACCGTGGCGGCTTCTTCGGCGCTCCGGGCGAGTTCGGCGGGGTCGGTGATCTGCCGGCAGTCGGTCCACGCCTTCCACGGGCCGGCCAGTGCAATGGGGATCCGCTGGGGGTTCTCGATGAGGTTGTGGAGGTTCCGCTTACCGGTCCGGACGGCGGTGCGGGCGTCGTCGGCGGTCTTCGCCTCGTGGCGCAGCTCCGCGACCTGCCGGGAGGCGCGGTCGTACCACTCCCGTCCGAGGACCCGCTCCGTTCCGCACGTCGGGCAGACGTCGTCGTCGGGGTGCCGGTCGGCGTGGGCGAGGGCCTTCTCCAGCAGATCGGCGCGCAGCCGGGCGTTCTCGGCGTTGGTGCCGTGGAGGTCCTCCACGTCGGCGAGGGCGATCCGCAGCCGCTGGACGGCCTCCCCAACCTCCACCAGATCGGGTCCGTGCACCCCGGCCTCGATCTGGAGCTCGGCGAGCCGGCTGTCGTCGGCCGGGGGGAGACCGGCGACGAGCGCGTCGATGGTGTCGAGGTCCAGGTCGCCCGAGGTGTCCACGGCGAGCAGGGCCTGTACGGCACGGTCGTCGTCCTCCAGCGCGTAGAGGGCTTCCTT
Source organism: Streptomyces sp. NBC_00207 (assembly GCF_045160965.1). Taxonomy (NCBI): domain Bacteria; kingdom Bacillati; phylum Actinomycetota; class Actinomycetes; order Kitasatosporales; family Streptomycetaceae; genus Streptomyces; species Streptomyces sp. NBC_00207. The sequence continues at coordinate 4,253,527 of NZ_CP130715.1, forward strand.
CAGGCCGGGCAGGGCTTCCCTCGTCTCCTTCGCGACGGCAGCGAGGGCCTTCTCCTGCGCGCTCAGCCGGTTGATCGCGGTGGAGAGCAGCTCCATGCCGAGGATGGTGGCGATCGCGTCGTACCGCTCGGACGGCTTGCCGGTGAGCATGAGGTCGAGGTCGGTGTAGGAGAGGAACGGCCGGTGGTCGGCGAGGGGCGCGTCCCAGCCGGCCTCGGCCACGGGGACGGCTGCATGACCCGGGCGCTTGAAGGTGGCCTCGGAGCTGCCGAACTCCTGGCTCCCCCAGGTGCGGGTGAGGGTGCTGTTGCCGGTGTCGCCCTCGATCGCGAGCTTGAGCTCGATCTTGGGGCTTTCGGCGTTGTGGAGGTTGTACCAGTGGCCGCCGCGCGCGGCGTCCTGGCCCGGCCGGTGGGCCCGGGTGCCGGTGAAGCCGACCTCGATGGCGTCGGCGAGGCTGGACTTGCCGGAGCCGTTGCGGCCCACGACGAGGTTGACACCCGGACGGGGGCTGAGGCTCAGCCGGGCACGGGGGCCGATGCCGCGGAAGCCGTTGACGGCGAGGGAGCCGAGGTAGACGCGTCCGACCGGGGAGGTTCCACGGGGCTCGTTCTCGCCCAGCGCCTCCTTCAGGAGCGCCTTCACGGGCTCGGTGAGTGCCGCCTCGCCCAGACGGGTCCGTACCAGATCAGCCAGGGGCGGGGGCTGGTCGGCGGGGTTCGGCCGAGTGGGGTCGGTGGGTTCGTCCGCGTTCCGCTGGGACTGTTCCGTCACGGTCATGTGCTGTCTCCCGGGGGCCGGATGCTGGTTCGGGGGATGGGGCGGACACCGGCACGCGGTCGGTGCGGATGGTGCCCCGGCGTTCGCGTGGGGGTGGTGGTGGGCGGCGTGGTCCCCCGTTGAGAGGGAGGGGACATGTGCGGTGGGTGGCGACTTCGGTGCGGAACGGATCCGGCGAGGGCGCGGCCCTGACGTGTCGCGTTGCGATGAGTAGGGACTGACAGAGATCGGATGCGTGACGCGGTACGGCTACAGGGCGCTCCACAGTTCGGTGGCGCAGTTAGCGTCACGCTTCCACTCGGAACCATTACTAGATAAGCATGGCACTGAAAGCACTGTCAAACGGCTTGACGAATTTGACGACCGTTGTAATGTGTTAACCGTCCCCGTCCGACTGGCCCGAGAGGTGCGGAACCCCACGCCATGCCCCAGCAGCCACCAGCCCAACCGGCACCCTCAGCGCATGTGACAGCCGCCGAGATCTCCCGTATCGCAGGGGTCACGCGCGCCACCGTCAGCAACTGGCGCCGCCGCCACGACGACTTCCCGGCTCCCAGCGCAGGCACGGAAACCAGTCCGCTCTACGACCTGCCGGCCGTCCAGGCATGGCTGCGGGGACGCGGGCACACCTCCACCGCCTCGCCGACCGAGGAACTGCGTACGGCGCTCCGGCTGCTGGGACCCGGCTCGGGAGTGGCCGCGCGACTGTTCCCGCTGGCGGCTGCCGCGTCCCGGCGCACACCGGAGGAGCTGACCGAACTCGCCGCCTTGCCCGACGACCAGTTGATCGCCCGAGCGGAGAAGACCACGGGCGAGCTTCCGGCCGCCGTGCCCGAGGCCGAGCCGGTCCGCTACGGTCCGGACGACGCGGACGCGGTCCGCGCGCTGCTGGGTTGCATCCGTGAGGCGGGGCCGCAGGCCGCCGTCGACGTCCTCGCCGAACGCGAACTGGACGAGGGCGCCGCCAGCGGCGTCTACCAGACCCCGGAGGGCCTGGCCCTCCTCATGGCACGGCTCCTGCCCGCCGACCCGTCCCGCGTCCTCGACCCCGCCTGCGGCAGCGGCACGCTCCTGGCTGCCGCCGCCCGGCAGGGCGCGCGGGAGCTGTTCGGGCAGGACTCGCTCCCCGTCCAAGGCCGGCGCACCGCAATCCGGCTGCTGCTCGCCGCACCCGAAGCCGAGACGACGACCCGCGTCGGCGACAGCCTGCGCGAGGACGCCTTCCCCGATGTCACCGTGGACGCGGTCCTGTGCAACCCGCCGTTCGGTGACCGGGACTGGGGTCACGACGAGCTGGCCTACGACCCGAGGTGGGCGTACGGACTTCCGCCGCGCTTCGAGTCCGAACTGGCGTGGGTGCAGCACGCTCTCGCGCACGTGGAGCCCGGCGGCTACGCGGTCATGCTGCTGCCACCCGGGGTTGCCTTCCGCTCGTCCGGCCGCCGCGTCCGCGCGGAACTCATCCGCGGCGGGGCCCTGCGCGCCGTCGTCTCCCTTCCGGCGCGTGCCGCGTATCCGCTCCACATCGGCCTGCAGATCTGGGTGTTCCAACGCCCCGAGCCGGGCGGCACGGACCGTACGACGGTGCTGTTCGTCGACGGGGAGGGCGAGCAGCGGGACGGCGCCCCGGGCACGGCGTCCGCCACCGAGACGGCCACGGCCGACGCCGGCACCCGTGGCGGCTCACGCCCCCGCCGCTCCGGCTCGTCCTCTTCCGCCGCCCCTTCCTCCGCCGCCTCCTTCGACTGGGCGGGGCTGACCGACCGGGTCCTCGGCCAGTGGGCCGCGTTCACCACCGGACCCGACACCTACGCCGACGAGCCCGGCGTCGCCCGCGCGGTGCCCCTCGTCGACCTCCTCGACGACGTTGTGGACGTCACCCCGGCCCGCCATGTCCGGGCGACCGCGGGCGACATCGACCCGGCCGGCCTGTCCCGCCGCGTTGACGACCTGTACGGGCAACTGGCCGAGCAGGTCGCCGCGCTGGCAGCCTCCTCCGCCTCCGGCGGGTGGCAGCCGTCCGGGGCCTCGGCCCGCGAGTGGCGTACGGCGACCGTCTCCGACCTGGCACGCGGCGGAGCCCTGACCGTGCTGCGGGCGGCGACGCCCGGCACACGAGGCTCCAAGGGCTCCGGCGCCCCCGCCGTGGAGCGGCCGGTCCTCGCCGCCCGCGACATCGCGGCCGGAAACCCGCCGTCCGGCACGGCTGTCGACATCCACGCGGACGCCGCGCAACCCGTAGCCGCCGGGGACGTCCTCGTACGCGCCGTCGCGAACGGCGGCAACGCGGCGGCGATGACCCGGGTGGCGGACGACCGGGACGCCGGCGCCCTGCTGGGTCAGCACATCCACCTCCTACGCCCCGACCCCGCCCGCCTCGATCCGTGGTTCCTGGCCGGGTTCCTCGGCGCCGAGGACAACATCGCCTCCGCATCGACCGGCAGCAGCCTCGTGCACGTCACACCGGGCCGCCTGCGCGTACCGCTGCTGCCCCTGGAGGAACAGCGGCGCTACGGGGAGGCCTTCCGCCGCGTGCACGAACTGCGCGCGGCCGTCCGCCGAACCGCCGACCTCGCCGCCGACACCGCGGCCACGCTCACCACCGGCCTGACCGCCGGCGTACTCCTGCCACCGGCCGGACCGACCAGCCCGGGCACACCGGGCAGCCGTTCTGTCTGAAACGCCCCACGAGTCCCACCGCACACGACCACACTGAATCCCAGCCGTCCCACGCCCGGACGGTGTTCTTCGGAAGGAAGCCGGGACCTCTTGAACAGCAGCAAGCACACGGAGCTGGCGAACCATGCCTGGTCCGTCGCCGATCTCCTGCGCGGTGACTACCGACAGTCCGACTACGGCAAGGTCATCCTGCCGTTCACCGTGCTGCGCCGCCTGGAGTGCGTCCTGGAGCCGACGCGCGAGAAGGTCGCCGAGACCGTCGACAAGTTCGCGGGCCAGGAGATCGACACCGACCACTTCCTGCGCAAGGCCGCAGGCCACTCGTTCTACAACAAGAGTGACCTCACGCTCAAGAAGATCGCGGCCGACCCGCAGAACGCGGCGAAGAACCTGCAGATCTACGTCGGCGCCTTCTCCGACAACGCCCGCGAGGTTCTCGACAAGTACGAGTTCAACCAGCAGGTCAGGAAGCTCGACGGCGCGAACCTGCTCTACCAGGTCATCGGCAGGTTCACCGACCTCGACCTGCACCCCGACGTCGTGCCCAACCACAACATGGGCTACATCTTCGAGGAGCTGATCCGACGCTTCGCCGAGCAGTCGAACGAGACCGCGGGTGAGCACTTCACCCCGCGCGAGGTCATCAAGCTGATGGTGAACCTGCTGGTGGCGCCCGACGCGGACGCCCTCAGCCTGCCCGGTGTCGTCCGCACGGTCATGGACCCGGCCTGCGGCACCGGGGGCATGCTCAGCGCCGCCGACGACCACATCCTGGCCCTCAACCCCGACGCGACGGTCGAGGTGTACGGGCAGGAGCTCAACCCTGAATCCTGGGCGATCTGCCGCTCCGACCTCATGATCAAGGGGCAGGACCCGGAGAACATCCGCTTCGGCAACTCCTTCTCCGACGACGGCCACGCGCGCCGGAAGTTCGACTACATCCTCGCCAACCCGCCGTTCGGCGTGGAGTGGAAGAAGGTCAAGGAGGAGGTCGAATACGAGCACACCTCGCTCGGCGACGCCGGCCGCTTCGGCGCGGGCCTGCCGCGCATCAACGACGGCTCGTTGCTCTTCCTCCAGCACATGATCTCGAAGATGAAGCCGGTGGACGTGAACGGCGGGGGCGGCTCCCGCGTCGCCGTCGTCTTCAACGGCTCCCCGCTCTTCACGGGCGCGGCTGACTCCGGCGAGTCCAAGATCCGCCGCTGGATCCTGGAGAACGACTGGCTGGAGGCGATCGTCGCCCTCCCGGACCAGCTCTTCTACAACACCGGCATCTCGACTTACTTCTGGATCCTCACCAACCGCAAGGACGCCGACCACAAGGGCAAGGTCGTCCTGCTCGACGCGCGCGACCAGTGGGTGAAGATGCGCAAGTCGCTCGGCGACAAGCGCAAGGAGCTGGGCGACGGGACGAACGGCCGCCCCGACCACATCGGTGACATCACTCGGCTGTACGCGGAGGCCGCCCACGTCGCCAAGGACCCCGAGCACCCGCTGCACGGCAAGGTCAAGGTCTTCGCGAACGAGGACTTCGGCTACCAGCGCATCACCGTGGAGCGGCCGCTGAAGCTGCGCTTCGAGGTGACGGAGGAGACGTTGGCCGCGCTGGCGGAGGCCAAGCCTGTGGCGAGGCTGGAGCGGAGCGAGGAGTTCGTGACGGCCGTACGTACGTTGCTCGGCTCGTCCTGGACGACGAAGTCCGACGCGTTCATCGCGCTCAAGGACGCGGTGGTCGCGGCCGGGCTGACGTGGCCGTCGGGAGCGCCGTTCGCGAAGGCGGTACGGGAGACGATCGGCGTCCGGGACCCGGAGGGCGAGGTCCAGAAGGTCAAGGGCGCGCCGGAGCCGGATGCGGACCAGCGGGACTACGAAAACGTGCCGCTCGGCGAGGACGTCGAGGACTACCTCAAGCGCGAGGTTCTGCCGCACGTGCCGGACGCGTGGATCGACCACGCGAAGACGAAGATCGGCTACGAGATCCCGTTCACGAGGCACTTCTACGTGTATACGCCTCCGAGGCCGCTAGCGGAGATCGACGCGGAGCTGAAGTCGCTGGAGGCGGAGATTCAGGCGCTGCTGGGTGAGGTGACCGAATGACCGTTGAACTTCCCGCGCTGCCTGCGCACTGGGGAAAAAGCCGAGTTGACCGGGTGGCGTCGGTCAACGCCCGGATTGGCTGGAAGGCTCTCACTGCGGCCGAGTATCAGCCACAAGGGTTCACTTTTCTCTCGACACCCAACATCAAGGGCCGTGAGATCGACTTCGATAACGTTAACTACATCACCGAATTCCGGTATCAAGAGTCGCCGGAACTGAAGCTACGGGAGGGCGATGTTCTACTCGCCAAGGACGGCAATACGCTTGGCATCGTCAACATTGTCAAGCATCTTCCTCGACCAGCGACGGTAAACGGCTCAATCGCGGTTATTCGACCCATTGGGGTTGACGGGGCGTTCTTGCGCTACGTCCTGGAAAGTCGAGTAACGCAAGCCTCGATCAATATGCTGAAGGGAGGGATGGGTGTTCCGCATCTCTTCCAATGGGACATTAACCGCCTCCCCATCCCCGTACCCCCGTTGAAAGAACAGCGGCGCATCGCCGAATTTCTCGACGCCGAGACGGCCACGATTGAGTCATATGCCAACCTGCATGAGCAGCTTTTCTCAGCCCTCCGGGAGAAAACCTCTGGAGTCATCGAATCCTTGCTCCTCTACGGCCACACCCAGCCGCAGAACGATGTACCCATCGCCGACTCGGCGCCGTTCCCTTCGAGGTTTCCAATTGGACGCCTCAAGAATGTTGCAGCGCGTGTGGACGTAGGGATCGCCGAAGCAGCGACACACGCCTACGCTAGTGACGGAGTTCCCTTGATCCGCTCGACGAACATCAGGTCGAACTCCCTAGACGTGCGTGACCTGCTCCACATCACCCCACCCTTCGCAGAGCGCAACCGGTCGAAGTATGTGTTCGCTGGGGACATCCTCACTGTGCGCACCGGGAACGCCGGAGTTAGCGCGGTAGTCCCGCAGGATCTCAACCGATCGCAAACATTCACTCAGCTCATCACGACGCTCAGAGATGAGAACTCCCCCGAGTATTTCTGCCAGTTCCTCAACTCTCGAGTTTGCCGACAATATTTTGAGCTCGTCAGCTGGGGCAGCGCACAGAAGAACATCAGCGTGCCGCTATTGGCCAACACTCCGGTTCCCATCCCCCCTATCGAATTGCAGCGGGAAATTTCCGCGTCAATTGAAAATTACTCTGAGGCGGCCTCATCGCTGGCTTCAAAAGTAAACAAGGCCAGACAGTTGGCCAGCGAACGCCGCCAAGCCCTAATCACCGCCGCCGTAACCGGCCAGTTCGACGTATCCACCGCCAGCGGGCGCAACGTAACGGACGGAGTCACCGCCTAGCCATGAGCCCCATCCACACGGAGTCCGCCTTCGGGGACGCCATCGTCGCCGCCATGGTCGAGCGCGGCTGGCGCGAGGCGCGCCCGCAGGACTACCAGGCCGATCTCGGCCTGGACACCAACGAACTCTTCACCTTCATCGGGGCGACCCAGCCCGACGAGTGGAGTGAGTTGCTCACCGTCTACGGCGGTGACCCGAACGAGGCACAGCGCGGGTTCGCCGCCCGCCTCGACCAGGCCATCGCCACCAACGGGCTCCTCGACGTCCTCCGCAACGGCGTCAAGGACCGCGGGGTCCTGCTCCGCGTCGCCTACTTCAAGCCCAACCTCGTCGCCCACGACTCCGTACTGGACGGCTACCGGGCCAACCGCCTCACCGTCGTCCGCGAACTCGAGTACGCGACGAAGCAGGCCGACTGGGGCAACCGGCTCGACCTCGCCCTCTTCCTCAACGGAATCCCGGTCGCCACGGCCGAGTTGAAGAACCCGCTGACCAAGCAGGGGGTGGAGCAGGCCAAGGAGCAGTACCGCACCGACCGCGACCCCACCGAGCTGATCTTCACGCGCCGCGTCGTCGCGAACTTCGCCGTGGACCCAGACCTGGTCTTCGTCGCCACCCAGCTCAAGGGCAAGAACACGCGCTTCCTGCCGTTCAACACCGGCTCCAACGGCCCCGGCCAGCCCGGCGGCGCCGGCAACCCGGCCCCCACCGCCTACGGCACGTACGCGACCTCCTACCTCTGGGAGCAGGTCTGGCAGCCGGACAACTGGCTGGACCTGCTCCAGCGGTTCGTGCACCTGCACAAGAGCAAGACGCCAGGCGGCGGCACGACGAAGGCGATGGTCTTCCCGCGGTTCCAGCAGTGGGACGCGGTCAAGAAGCTCACCGCGCACGCCGCCACCCACGGCGCCGGCCACGACTACCTGGTCATGGCCTCGGCCGGCTCCGGCAAGTCGAACACCATCGGCTGGCTCGCGCACCGCCTCAGCGACCTGCACACCCCGGCTGACCCGCGCGCACTCGACCCCGAGGCCATCGCCAAGGGCCTCAAGCCGGGCGTGCCGGTCTTCGACAAGGTCATCGTCATCACCGACCGCCGCAACCTGGACGCGCAGCTCCGCGAAACGGTCGGCAACTTCGAGCAGACCGCCGGCCTGGTCGTGAAGATCGACGAGAAGTACGGGGCGAAGGGCGAGCAGCTCGCCAAGGCGCTCTCCCGCGACACCGGGAAGATCGTCACCGTCACCCTGCACTCCTTCCCGGCGCTGCTCGACTACCTCCAGCGCAACCCCACGGAGATCCAGGGCAGCAGCTTCGCGATCATCGTGGACGAGGCCCACTCCTCGCAGTCCGGCGACGCCGCCACGGCCGTACGGTCCGCGCTGCGCGACCTCGGCCTGGACTCCGACTCGGACGACGCGGGCGCGACCACGGTCAAGGCCCCGGCCGCCGCAGCCCTCGACGAGCAGCTCAAGAAGAGGGCCGAGCAGCGTTCCCGCGCCGCAAACCTCTCCTACTTCGCGTTCACCGCCACGCCAAAGGCCAAGACCCTCGAACTCTTCGGCACGCTCGAGGACATCGACGGCAAGGCGGCCTACCGGCCCTTCCACACGTACTCGATGCGGCAGGCGATCGAGGAGGGCTTCATCCTCGACCCGCTGCGGAACTACGTCACGTACAACACGTACTGGAAGCTGGTGAACCAGAACCCCGACGAGCGGGAGGTCGACCCGTCGAAGGCGAACGGCCTGCTCGCCCGGTACGCGCTCACCCATGACTCGACGGTCGCCCAGCACGCCCAGGTGATCGTGGAGCACTTCGTGGCGCACAGCCGGGGCCGTCTCGGCGGCCGGGCCAAGTCCATGGTGGTGACCGCCTCCCGGCAGTCCGCCGTGCAGATGGCGCGCGCGATCAAGAGCTACATCAAGGATCGGGACTACGACACCAAGTACCCCGACCTGGGGGTCCTCGTCGCCTTCTCCGGCTCGCTCACCCTCGACGGCGAGGAGACCACCGAACCGAAGGAGAACGGCGGGCTGTCGGAGAGCGCGCTGCCGAAGGCGTTCGCGTACACACGTGTCGACGACAAGGCCGCCCGGGCCGGCGGTACGGGCCAGCGCGAGTACCGGATCCTGGTCGTGGCGGAGAAGTACCAGACCGGCTTCGACCAGCCGCTGCTGACGACGATGTACGTCAACAAGTCACTGACCGGCATCTCAGCCGTCCAGACCCTGTCCCGGCTGAACCGGACCGCCGAGCGCAAGAGCCAGGCGGACCTGGCGGTCCTGGACTTCGTCAACGACGCCAACGACATACAGGACGCCTTCCGCCCGTATTTCGAGGAGGCGAACACCCTCCCCTCCGACCCCAACCTGCTCTACACCGCGCAGAGCCGGGTCATGCAGGCGGCGATCCTGTCCGGGCAGGAGATGGACGAGTTCGCCGCCGCGTACTTCGCCGCCAAGGAGAAGGCCGCGGGCTCACAGTCCAAGTGGGAGAAGCTGCACGCCGAGCTGTACCGGCTGCTCTCCCCCGCCGTCGCCCGCTTCACGCCGCTGCTCGAAAGCGAGGAATCGGACGACCAGGAGGCCGCGGAGGACTTCCGCGCCGCCCTCAACGACTACGTCAGGAAGTACGGCTTCCTCGCGCAGATCGTCCCGTACCAGGACGCCGAGTTGGAGCGGCTGCACCTCTATGGCCGCTACCTGCTCAACCGGCTGCCGCGCCGGGCGGACGGCGGCGTGGACATCGGCGAGATCGACCTCAGCCACATGCGGGTGGAGAAGACCGGCGAGTACGACGTCTCCCTCACTTCGGAGGGGCCGACGACGATGCAGGGCTTCGGCGACGGCTCGGGCGGTGCCAAGGAAGCGGAGAAGTCGCTGCTCTCGCAGTTGATCGACAAGTTCAATGAACGCTTCGGCACCGAGTTCACCGAGCAGGACGTCATCCGCCCGTTCGAGGAGGCCAAGGCCGACCCGAAGGTGCGGGCAGCGGCCGTCGTCAACGACGAGGAGAACTTCGGCCTCGTCTTCGACAACGTCTTCGCGGACAAGATGGCCGACCACATCGACACCATCGCGGGCATGGGCCGCCAGTACTTCGGCCCCGACAAGGGCTTCAAGTCCAGTCTGGACCGCAGTGCCCGCAAGGCCGCCTGGCGGATGATCCGCCGCGAAGAGGGCCTGGACGACGACTTCTGATGTGTGCGCCCCGGTCGGAAGCACCGGCCGGGGCGTCCTTTGGAGGAAGACCTCGGCTCCTGCACGGCGATCGCCGTGCTCACCCCACTACCCCTCAACTGCGAAAAGCCACTTCAGGAGCGGGCAATGGACAACGCGATTCAGCTGATCAGTGATGGTGATGGACTGGCGGTCATCGGGAATCCGACGGATGTCGAACGCTTCCTCGCCTCGGAGGGACTGCCGTCGAAGGACCTCGGAGCAGGACGGCTCAAGTCCGTCTTCGACACCGGGGTTGCCGTCGCGCAGGCAGGTTCGGAGATAGCAGCCAACTCCGGTCGCTGGGTGAAGCTGACCACGGAGTCCGCGCAGCGTCTCAAGAAGTTCGGGCTGATGGAAACCAAGACGCCAGGCGTCAGCCATGCGATGTTGGGCAAACCCGGCTCGATCAAGTCATGGCTCCAGATCGAGAAGGGGGCCGGCTCGTTTCTGACCAACCCGGCGCGTCTGGCTGGTGCCGCGGGCATCATGGCGCAGCTCGCGATGCAGCAGACCATGGACGAGATCACCGACTACCTCGCCGCGATCGACGAAAAGGTCGACGACGTGCTCCGCGCCCAGAAGGACGCCGCGTTGGCCCGCATGATCGGCATGGACCTCGTGATCGAGGAGACCATGACCATCCGCGAGCAGGTGGGTCGGGTCTCCGATGTCACGTGGTCAAAGGTGCAGGCCGCACCGGCGACGATCGCAGAGACCCAGGCGTACGCGTTGGGTCAACTCGACGCACTCGCAGAGAAGGTGGAGCGCAAGAGCCAGTCCAAGATCGGCGATCTCGCCACGGCGGCCAGCGAAGCCGAGTCCAAGGCTCAGGAGTGGCTCGCCGTTCTGGCTCGTTGTTTCCAGCTTCAGGACGCGATCGCCGTGCTCGAACTCGACCGAGTGCTGGACACGGCTCCGGAGGAGCTGGACCGGCATCGCCTCGGGCTTCGGGCTGCCCGACAGAACCGGCTGGATCTCATCTCGCGGAGCACCGAGCGTCTGGTGGCCCGGATGAATGCGGCTGCCGCCACCGCCAACGCGAAGGTGCTGCTGCACCCGACCAAGTCCCCGGCCATAGTCCAGTCGAGCAATCATGTCGCAACCGGCGTCCATGACTTTCACGGGCGGCTCGGGATTGAGTCCGGCCGCCGGTCATCGGATGCGAGACGATGGGTGCACGCGGCCGCGGAGGCGAGGGACAAGGCGCTCGAGACAGGGGCAAAGGGCGTCGGTGCCGCCAGAAGCCTCGGCAACGAGACCCTCGACCGGGCCAGCTCGATGAAGGGGAAGGTCTCCAGCGGGATCGCCGAGCTGGCGCGCCGTCGGCGCGGGGACGAGGAGGGACGCGCCCAGGACGGCTGAGCCCGATCCGTCGGTCGGCTTCCAGATCTCCGAAGTGGTGGCGTTCTTCGACTCGGCTCACCGTGCAGAAGGCGCGTGCCGGTCCCAGCGGTCGGCGGCCCCGTGGCCTCTCGCGCACCGTGATCGCTGGACGGCAGATCGACGCAGCGGCCACACTTGACCCCTGACCGTGACCGTTCATCACGCACACCGGGGGCAAGGTGCCGCAGGAGGCGATCTCAGACCGTTACGAACTCCTGGAGGAGCTCAACCACGGCGGCATGGGCGACGTGTGGCGCGGCTACGACGCCGTGCTCGACCGACCCGTCGCCGTGAAGCTCATCCGGCAGGCGTCGGTCACCTCCCCGCAACTGGCCGAGGAGTTCGCCAAGCGCTTCCGCCGCGAGGCCCGCATCACCGCGCGCATCCAGCACCCCGGCGTGCCGCAGGTGTACGACGCGGTGCTCGACGCGTCGTACGAGCGGCTGTTCCTGGTGATGGAGCTCGTCGACGGTGTACCGCTGTCCGCCTACCTGAACCCCGGCCGGCCGCTGCCGGTCAGCTGGGCGGCCGCCGTCGCCGCGCAGGTCGCGACCGTACTGTCGTACGCGCACGACGTCCCGGTGATCCACCGCGACCTCAAGCCGGGCAACATCCTCGTCGCACGCGACGGCACCGTGAAGGTCCTCGACTTCGGCATCGCCGCGATCCTGCGCACCGATGTCACCAAACTGACCGCCACCGGCAGCCCCATCGGCACCCACCAGTACATGTCGCCCGAGCAGGTGCGTGGCGGACGCATCACCCCGCAGACCGATCTGTACGCGCTGGGCTGCGTGCTGCACGAACTCCTCAGTGGACGACTCGCGTTCGAGGCGGACAGCGAGTACATGCTGATGTACCAGCACGTCAACGCCGCCCCCACCCCGCTGCGGCAGCTGCGGCCCGACGTCCCCGAGGCGTTGGAGGAGCTGGTCCTGCACCTGCTGCGCAAGGCGCCCGAGGCGCGGCCCGCCGACACCCAGGAGGTGTACGCGCGGCTGCTGCCGTTCCTGCCGCCTCCGGGCCAGGAGCCCGGCACGGCCGATGCCGGGCCAGCCGGCGCGCCCGACCCGACGGGCGTCTTCCGTCGTCCTTTCGCGCCCCGCGCCCGCGCCCAGTCGCCCGTACCTGATGATGTGCCGCCCACGGCCGTCCTCCCGGGGGCCCGGCCGGTGCCCGTTCCCGCCCAACTGCGTGAGGACATCAAGGCGGCGTACGCCCATTCCGACGCCCTGCTGGAAGAGGAGCGGTTCACTCAGGCCGCCGAGGTGCTCGGCGAGATCATCGAACCCGCGGCCCTCGCCCTCGGCTCCGAGAGCAAGGCCGTTCTGGCGCTGCGCCGCCAGCGAGCGGCCATCCGCCTCCTCGGCGGCGACTACCGGGCCGCCCTGCCCGAGTTCGAGGCCCTCTCCGACGCCTACGCCCGCATCGCCGGGCCCACCGGCGAGCAGTCCCGCGCCTGCCGCGCCCAAGCTGCCCGGTGCCGCGCCGAACTGGGCCAGGTCACCGACGCGCTCGCCGCGCTCCAGGGCGTGCTGAACGTCGTGCGGGCCGTCGACAGCGACGTGAGCGAGGAAGCGGTGGAGCTGCGGCACAACATCGGGATGCTGCTGCTCGCCCAGGGCCGAGCCGCCGAAGCCCGGCAGGTCCTCGAACCGCTCCATCAGGACATGTGCATGGTGTTCGGCCCCGACGACGAGATGACCGTCGAGATTGCCGCGGCGCTGGCCCTGATCCGCCTGGACCTCGACGGCGACGCTGCCAGGTAACCCGCTCGTACACCTCGCGGGCTCGGCTGGAGTCACTGAAGCAGGCCAGGCACCCGCACGTCCGCACCATCCGCATCGCCCAGGGGATCCGCGGCGGCGCCCTCGCTCCGGATAGTGGCGACATCTTCGTACTGCTACGCGTGATGTCGCACGACAAGGCCATCACCTGGGCGATCAAACAGCGCGCCAGCCTCACTGCAACGCTTGTGAGGTACGGAACACGCACACCTGCATCGAGGCCCTTCGGCTCCCCTGTGCCGGTCGCCAGGTCCAGCTCCGCGACGACCGCCTTCGAACCGCCCACCCGGGGTGAGCGTGACCCAGCCGTCCGGGATCCAGCCTTCGAGGTAGCCCTCCACGAACAGCTCAAGTTCTGGGATACCGAGGTACGCCACTTCACCGACGGCCTGCCGCCAAGGAACCCACAGCATCGGCGGCCGGGAGTCACCTCCGACGTGCACCGTGTACAAACGCGCGTTGCGACGCACGCCGTCTCCGCACGACGGAAGGTCCAGCCGGGCGACCGTTCCGCCGAAGCGGAGAACCGGACCGACAGCGAGCCGACAAGCAGCTGCTCTGTACGACTCTCCCAATGCACACGCAGCCATGGGGAGACTCACAAGCCCAGGCGGGTCCCGAACAAGACCTAGCCGGTGAACCTCGTCAAAGCACACGAGGTACACCTCACGCCGCACCTTTGGTGCATACATAGCCACAAGAAAAAGAATGCCCCGCCAGGAGCGTGGCGCACTCCGGGCGGACCGAACGGGTTGGCAGCCGACGAACTCAGGACTCGGGCGGCGTCGGCGGCAACGCCGCCGGCCCAGGCCAGACCTGGAAACCAAAGGCCGCTTCAATGCGGGCGAGCGTGCCCGAGTCCGGCATGACCCTGCCGTTGAGCACCCTGCTGATCGTCGAATGAGTCAGGCCCGTCACTTCCGCGAGGCTGCGCAGAGTATGCCCGGTAGACGACATGGCCCGTGCAAGGTTCCTGGCGAGGGACTGGCCGTAGTAGGCACTGACCGGCGCATCAGGAGCGAGAGCGGCATGAGGCCAAGCGCCGTCCACGACGTAGTCGCGCGGCTGCTTGTCGTTGCTGCTCCGGGGCATGCCGAGATCATCCCACGTACCCATGGGGCCGACCCTTCCCCTATCTCGGATCCCGCCGCGGAGACCTATCTGCTGTTGCAAGTACGGAACAGCATAGAGGTCCGCGGCCCCTCGGTACGGCACATTTGAGGGTCCGGGAGTGCCGCATGGCAGTAACGGGAGTGCCGCATGGCAGTAAGCGGCACCACCCGGGCCGCCGCACCCGCCTCCCCACCCCCCACTCGGGGACTACGTGCGTCCGACGTGCCGCTCCACCAAGCACTCTCAGATGTACCGCCGCCGGGGCATCGAGAAGACCACAGAAGACATGACGCCCAACTGAGCACGCTTCCTGAGGAGTTGCATCCAGGGTCCAGAGAATCCGCATGCTCGCATCTATGCATTCCCCTGCGGAGCGCGCGAAGGCTCGCTAATTTGTGGGTGGATCACCAGAGGGGGCGGAGCATGACCACACCAGGCGCAGGATCCACGCACCCTCTCGTTGAGCATCTGCATGGCATCTGGGCTGGGGAACGCGCCAAACGGGCAACTGCACAAGAGGCGTTGACCGAAGTGCAACGTGAGCTGGCCGACGTCCAGCGCCGCTTTCACGATGCCGAGCAATCCTTCCTGGCGGCCGACGTACGGCTGTCAGCCGTGAGCGACACGATTCGCCAGGCCGAGGAGTTCTTGGGCGTGGACCCGCCCTCGTGTCTGCAGGCGGATTCAGGTGAACGCCCGAATGCCCCAGGCCCAGAGAGCTCCGACTCCCGCGCCGATGAGTCCGGTGAGCCACAGCAAGCGGCCGCCCAGCCAGGCGCCGATGCCGCCGCAAAGCCGAGGTCCCTCGAGAAGCTGATCATCGAGGCGCTCACAGACGGCCTGGAGACGCCCGTCTCGGCGATCGTCTCCCATGCCCAGCTGAACCGTCCGGGCACGACCCCTCGGCAGATCACCAACTGCGCGAGCCGCCTACAAGGCAAGGGGAAGATCCTGATCATCGGTCGCGGGCTCTACCGACTGGCCAACAAGGAGCCGCGTAGGTAGAGATCGCCATCTGCCACGCAGACAAAAGGCGCCGCCCGGGTGGGAAGACCCTGGCGACGCCGTGACACGTCAGCTGAGGGCCCACGCGCCGCCTCCAGGCTAGGCCATGGAACGGCGGCACACCCGGCCCTCGGGAATTTTGTGCATTCCGCACTTGATCACCAATGAGGGCCCACACCATGCTTATGGATGCATCTATGCACCGATGCGAGCAACAGACTGGTAGTAGCCGAGCGCTGCCGCACTCCCACGGGGGCACCCGATGACCACCGAGAGCGCCGCCCGCACAATGCTGCCCGGTGGTGGCTTCACCACCCTTCGCCAGCTACAACTACTCGATGCGGTGGCCGAACTGGGCGGCAGCGACCGGCAGAGCACGCCGGTCGCAGAGATCAGCACCAAGGTGGGCCTCAGGGCCTCGACCATCTCCGCCGCACAGGGCTTCCTTCGTCAAGCCGGCCTGCTGGAGACATACCGCGGAGCTCTTGCCGTAACCCCAACCGGCCTCCAGCTGACACGGCTGCGCACAGAAGACTCCGCCCGCGCCCGCCTCTTCCTGCGCGACCACTGGCGATCTGCCTGGTTCACCAAAGCAGCCACACGCCACCTGCGACAAGGGCCACTGGAAAGGACCGCGCTCGCCGAAAAACTCGGCCACGCGCTGTCTCCGACACGTGAGCGCTCGCTGTATCTCGTGGACTGGCTCGACTACGCGCTGATCGTCCACGTTGGCGAGGACGGGCTGACCCGGCTCCCCGACTCCGCCCCCGCCGACGAAGCCCCGTCGGCAAGCCTGCCCCTCACCTCTGTCGAGGAGGTCTTGGCACTGCCCGACGACACGTTCGTGGCGGTCATGCGGGCTTACGGGACTCTCCTCACCTCGCTCCGAGGGCCCGCGACCCGCGCCTAGCCAGGCCGACTCGCCCCACCGCACCGAATGACGCCCCGGGCCACCGCGCCCGGGGTGGCCTTCGGTGCGCTCTCATCCATTCGCCCACGCCGGGTTGCAGCGGAGATCACTCATGCCGACCGTAATGGTGCAAGTACGGAACACAATGAATCGTTCGAATCTTCCCAGTCGCAGGGTCGAGGGAGGGGTCGAACTGCTCTCGCCAACCCTCCGGAGGACCGTCATCATGGGAAGCGACCTGTCCCTCACTCACGCCATCGACCTCGTCATCGACTCATGGCGGGAGATGACCGCCCGCGACGAGATGTCCGAGCAGAGCTTCGACAAGTTCGGTCTCCTCATCAGGAGGTTCGGCCGGTACGCCACCGTGCAGGGCGCGCTGCTGCTCTCCGACGTGACCAGCGGCATCGCCGAGGACTTCGTCAATGCCAAGGGCCGAAGCCGCCACGGCCACGTCGCCGACTCTGCAGTAGCCACCCGTCTGGTCCGCCGGAGCGTCCTGAGGACCGCCTTCCGCACCCTGCGCGAGCTCGGGCTGAGCGACCAGGATCCGACCCGCGACATCGTCCTGCCGACCCGCAGCCACGAAGGGGTCCGGCCACTGACAGAGGACGAGGCCGTACTGCTGCGTCACCACGCCGCATACGCGACCCGGCCGACCCGGCACGCCGCCGCAGCCGCACTTGCCCTCGCTGGCGGACACAGCGGCGAGATCGGCCACACCGTCGTCGCCGACCTCGATCTGCCCCGCAGTCGCGTCTGGATGCACGGAGCGCGGAAGTATGACCCCCGCTGGTGCCGGCTGGACGCCTGGAGCCGCCACGTACTGACCGAACGAGCCCGCCACGTACTCGCTCAACACCCGAACAAGAGCACCGCGCGCCTTGCCGTGTCCTGCGCTCCGGCACCCGACCCGGCCCTGCAAGCACGTTCGTGCGTCGCCCTCCGCGATCTGCTGCGCAGGATCGGCCTCGCCGGGGAACCCGACGTCACACCGGCTTCCGTCACCACCCGGGCCGCCGTCGAGGCCTTCGAATCGACCGGACGTATCGAAGAGTCCGCCCGAAGTCTCGGACTGCGCTCTCTGGACCGGGCCGCCGCCATCATCGGCTACGACTGGCAGAACGACCGCATCCACACCGACGGGGGCCCGGCCCGTGCCTGACGACGTCTTCGGATCCCCCAAGCCCCAGCTCGAACGCCCGAATCGCAAACGCCAGCTCGCCGACCACGAACAGCGCAGCACCGCCGAGCGCGTCCGCGACTGCCTTGACTACCCGCTCCTCTACGAGATGGCAGAACTCCTGCCGCCACCGAACGCCGTTGGCTGCCCCCGCGAATACCCGGGCATCGTCTACCTCATCATGGCCGCCCTCACGCCCGTGACGAAGTCCAAGCGCTCCACCACAGGACTACTCGCATCACCCCAGGACTGGCGCAGCGCACGGGCCTACATCCGCCGCCACTTGGGCCGCCGGGCAGCGGCCGCCCTGCCCCTCACCGCGCCCTCCCGAGGCCAGTACCAAGACGCCCTGAACAATCTCCTCGTACCGGCCGCCGACCTCCTGGAGGAAGCGTTCCGCAGGTACGCCGCCCAGCAGGCGCTCAGCCAAGGACTCTTCCCCTCGGACGCCCCCAAGGTGTGGAGCCGTCCCGAGCGCCGGCAGCTCCTGGTCGGTGACGCCACTGTCCCCAAGGCCCCCTCGAAGGCCCGCTCGGTGGAGATCCACGACGAGGAAACCGGCCTGATCCGGAGCCACCGCGTCGACCCAGCCGCCCGCATCTACTACGAGAACGGAGAGAAGACGAAGCGGAAGGTGCGCGGCACCAAATGGTTCTTCGCATCCGGACGCGACACCGGTTATTGGACCCGCGTCATCCTGAGCTTCGCCCACGTAGCCGGCGGCGAGTACGAGGACGAAGCCGCCATTGCCGTCAGGCAGTTCCGAATGCTGAAGGAGTCGCTGCCCGACTGCATGGGCGTCGTGTACGACGGCGCCTTCCGCGGCGTCCACCGTGATGCCCTCGCACGGAACGGCCTACTGGCCATCAACAAGCAGCACGGGTCCGTCGCCCCCGTCTTCTACGAACGCATCACCCCCTGCCGAAGCGGCCACGAGCTTTGGTGCGACCAGGGACGCATCGCCGAGAGCATCCGCATCGACGACGGCACCCGCGTCCTCGAACCCGTCCCGATCATCAAACTCGAGCACCGGGCCGGAGCCACCAAGAGCCGCTGGTACCACCTCCTCAAGATCCCCTGCCGGCACGGCGACCACGACTACCGCGTCCCCGTCGGCATCACCACCACCCCAACCGACCGGACACTGCGCTGCGCGGACAGCGGCAAGCGCATCAAGAGCGACACCGAGCGCGGCTTCCACCGAGCCGAATACCTCCAGCAGATCCCCCAGGCCAGCCTCACCCACCAACTGCTGTACCCGTACCGGGCCGACTCCGAGTCCGTGCACAGCCAGTTCGACCTCAGCCTCTGGAACCGCCGCATGATCGCCTACGGCGTCGAACGCCAGAAGATCTTCGTCCTCGGATTCGCCCTCTCCCAGAACGCGACCAGCCACCAGATCCACCTCCAAGCCCGCAGCAGCGCCCAGCAGAAGCTCCGCGTCGCCTGAGGCACTCCGACCCAACGACGGCCGCACCCACCCCAGGGCGCGGCCGTCGCCGCATTTGCAGCCCCTCCAGGGGCAAGCGGAGCAGAACGGACACTCCAGCCGCCCCTCCTCGCACCCGCGACGCCCCGAGTCTCCCGGCTCTACACCTCAGACCCTCAGAACATGCAGGTCACGGCCATGCCTTCACCCCAGCCCCGCTCCCGCGGGAAACCATGCGCCCACTCCCAGCACGATCCGCTAGGCTGTCAGCGGTCAGTTGGCTACCAAGCGCGTGCTCGGGAAAGTGTCCGCGAGGGCATCTTCACCTGAGTGTGCGTACATCATCTGACCAGTGCGTTTGTCGAGGCAGTGCGCAGAACCCCTCTGGGGTTTCCGGCAAGGTTTTCGACAAGCCCCGCCTTCGTAGCTCAGGGGATAGAGCACGGCTCTCCTAAAGCCGGTGTCGCAGGTTCGAATCCTGCCGAGGGCACACTCCGAGGACCTCCAGCCGGAAACGGCTGGAGGTCCTTCTTCGCTCTGTGGTTACATGGCGCACGTGTCGCGTGACGCCGCCTACTGAGATGTGGGCCGGGCGGTGGTTGGGCAGGCACCTGTCGTTGAAGGACCGGGCCCATGGGCATCTACGCCACCGGCTACGGGTGATCTCCCTCGGTTTTGCCGCTGCCATCGCACGCACACACCGTGAGGAAATCCACACTCCGTGTCATCTTCGTTCAATCAGACTGTCATTGATGAGTTCAGGGCCAATGCCGGCCGCGTCGGCGGGCCCTTCGAAGGGTCCGAGCTGATCCTGCTCACCACCACCGGAGCCAGGTCCGGGAAGCCCCACACCGTCCCGCTCGGGTTCCTGCGCGACGGAGGCCGCGACGCCGGGGATCTGCTCGTCGTGGGGTCCGCGGCCGGGGCCGACCGGCATCCCGCCTGGTACCACAACCTGCTCGCGCGCCCCCTCGTACGGGTGGAGACCGGGGCCGAGGAGTACGAGGCCGTCGCCGTGCCCGCCGAAGGGGCGCGGCGGGACGAGCTGTTCGCGCGCGTCGTGCGCGAGGAGCCCGGGTACGGGGAGTATCAGGCGCAGACCGGGCGGGTGATCCCCGTCGTGGTGCTCCAGCGGACGCACGAGGCGGCCTCGGGCGAGGGCGGGATCGCCGGGAAGCTGCTCGACGTGCACGGGTGGCTGCGGGCGCAGCTGGACCTCGTACGCGAGCTCGTACGGGACCGGGCGCGCGAGGAGCCGCACGGTGGCGGGGCGCTGCCGCTCGGGCTCCAACTGCGCCAGCACTGCCTCGCGTTCTGCCACTCGCTGGAGTTCCACCACAAGAGCGAGGACGCCGGCCTCTTCCCGTACCTCGCGCAACAGCACCCCCACATGCGGGAGTTCTTCCGCAGGCTCGACGCCGAGCACCGCGGCATCGCACGGCTCCAGCAGGAGCTGGTGCAGGCGCTGGACACGCCGGGCGGTGCGGGATTCGGTGAGCGGATGGAGCGGCTCAGCCGGGAACTGGAGGCTCATCTCGACGCCGAGGAGGCGCAGTTGATCCCCGTCTTGCGGGCCCTGGGAGCGTGACGCGGGCCTCGGCGCCGCCCTCCTTCCGGTTGCGGAAGGCGAGGGTGGCGCCGAGGGCCCGCGCCTGGCCCACGGCGATGGTCAGGCCCAGCCCGTGGCCCTTGTTCGTGCCCTCCGTACGGAACCGCTGCGGGCCGCAGGTGAGGAGGTACTCCGGGTAGCCGGGGCCGGCGTCGGTCACGGTCACGGTCCGGCCGTCGACGGTGACCGTGACCGGGGCCGCGCCGTGACTGTGCGCGTTGGCCACGAGGTTGCCCAGGATCCGCTCCAGGCGGCGCCGGTCCGTCTCCACCCGCGGGGAAGAGAGCGCTTCCAGAACCGTGTCGGTGCCGGAGGCCCGGATCGTGCGCGCCGCCAGATCGGCCAGGTCGTACCAGTCCAGCTCCACGCTCTCGCTGCGCGTGTCCAGCCGGGAGATCTCCAGCAGGTCCTCGGTCAGCGCGCGCATCGCCCGTACGCGGTCCCGTACGAGCTCGGCGGGACGGCCCGGTGGCAGCAGCTCGGCGGCCGCGTTCAGGCCGGTCAGGGGGGTGCGGAGCTCGTGGGCCACGTCTGCCGTGAACCGCTGCTCCGCTTCGAGCTTGCTCTGGAGCGACGCGGCCATGGTGTCCAGGGCCCGGGAGACCGCCGCCACCTCGTCCTTGTGCCGCGCGCTGTCGTCGACCCGCGCGTCCAGGTCGCCCGCGCTGATCCGGCGGGCCACCTGCGCGGTCAGGTGCAGCCGCCGGGTGATGCGGGTGACGCCGAACGCCCCCATGAGGAGGGTGGCGCCGATGGCCAGCCCCGAGGAGCCGAGGATGGCCCGGTCCAGTTCGGCGATGGTCCGCTCGCCCGCCCGGAAGTCCACGGACACGGCTATCGCGGTGCCCTCCTCGGCGGGCGCGGCCGCCCACATGGCGGCGCGGCCGCGGTGCTCGCCCAGCGCCGTGCCGCGTTTGCCGCCGGCGGCCTGTGCGCGCAGCTTGGGAGGCAGGCCGACCGGGTCGATGCCCTCGCCGCGGGGCAGGCGCGCACCGGTCTCGTAGGCCCTGATGGTCCGTTCCAGCTTCGTCTGCGCCTTCTCGCGGGCGGTGGCGAGGGTCTGGTGGGTCATGGCGCGGTGCACGAGGACGCCGAGGATGGCCGCCAGCCCGCAGCACATGAGGGTGATGAAGACCGCGGCCTTCCAGATCAGGGTGGAGGTCCAGGCGGGCAGCCGCGGGCGCGACGGCCGCGCTCTCATCGGCGGGGCTCCGCCGGGGTGCCCGTGCCGACGACGATCTCGGTCACGGTGAGAGTGACAGCGACCGTGACGGAGCACATGGCCGTGCCTGAGGGCATGGCTGTGCCCCTGCCCATGTCCATTCCCATGCCTGTGGCCATGCCTGTGCCCATGGTGCTGCGCCGGATGTTGCTCATGGTCCCCGTTCCCCGTCCCCTGTTCGCGGTCCCTGCTCCGCGTCCCCTGCTCCGCGGTCCCCGTTCACCGTTCACCGTTCCCCCGGTGAGCTCACGGTAGTGCGCCCGTTTCGGCGGGTGGTCGGCGGGATCGCGCCGAATCAGGCCACGAGGTCGGCGTAGAAGATGACGTTGTTGGTGCGGTGCCCGTCCTTCACCTCGCCGCCGCAGGTCAGCAGGCGCAGCTCGGGCCGGTCGGTGTCCCCGTAGACCTTGCCGGTCGGAAAGTCCTTCTTGTTCACGTCCTCGATCTCGCGGATCTTGAACCTGGCCGTCTTCCCGTCCTCGCGCGGAACCTCCACCACGTCGCCGAGCCCGATCTTCTTGACGTCCTTCATCAGCGCCGGCCCGTGCCTGGTGTCGAAGTGCGCGACGAGCACGGAGACGCCCTTCTCGCCGGGGGTGACCCCCTCGGTCCACCAGCCGGGGGTGTCCGCGTCGGTGTCGGCGTTCGGCACGCCGAGCTCGCCGGAGACCGGGTCCACCGCGAGGTCGACCATCCGCTTCGCGTCCACGCCCGCCGCGTCGATCCTCATGCCGGTCGGCCTCGACCTGGGCAGTGCCGGGGCGGCGTCCGCCACGGGGGCGAGGGCGGGGGCGGCGGTGCTGCCGACCTTGGGGTCCGGCGGCAGCTTCGTCCCGCCGGCGCAGCCCGCGAGGCCCCCGCAGGCCGCGACGGCGAGGACGGCGGTCGCCACGGCACGGCCGGTCCGGCGGGCGGTCCCGCGAGCGGTCCGGCGGCCGGTCCCGCGGGCGAGGCCGTGGGCAGCGCCCTGAGCGGCGCCCTGGGCGGTGCGGGCGCGGCGGACGGGGGCGAGGGTGCTGGTCATGGCGTGCGTACTCCGTACGGGCATGCGGACGGGTGGGACGGCCATGACGCTACGGGGGACATATGTGGGTGTTCCGTCGGGGATGTAACGGTTCTCCGGCCGCCACCCGGCGAACAGGCTCCGACGGAAAAGGCCCTCCCGGCCGAAACCGGAAGGGCTACGTCCAGCAAAGACTCGACTCGGTCAGCTCAGGCCACTGGTGCGTTCGCCGATGCGGTCACCCTGCGGGGTGCCGGCCCGCTTGAGCGCGGCCTTCGTGTGCGGCCCGCCCTTGACCTTGCTCCGTACCGGACCGTCGAAGCCGTGCCCCGGCATACGCGGCGGCTGCGCCTGTTCCTGCGCCTTCGCGATGGCCGTCCGGACGTCGCGCTTCTGCTCTTTGTTCATCCCGTCGTCAACTCCCTCGGGAAGCACCCAATCGGACTACTGGGATCGTATGCATATATACGGACCAACGCACCCGGACCGGCACGTAAAGAATTCCGATCACGGGTTCCGGATCAGGTCCGGATCAGGTCCGGATCACCGGCGCGGCGGGGCCGGCAGCTTCGGCTGCCCCAGCGTCTGGTGGACCAGATCGTCCGGGCAGGGCGTTCCCCGCGGCAGCTGGTACTTCGCCGCCACCCGGTACTCCCCCGGCGCGGGCGCCAGCAGCTCCGTCCACACGTCGCCGGTGTCGTCCGGCGCCGCCTTGAAGAGGCATCCGGCGGTGTTCGCGTACTCCTTCCGGAGCGCGCCGCCCTCCCCGCTCCCGCCCCGCGCCTTCGACGCGAAGGTCTCCTGCGGCGGCGGTACGGGCTTCCCCGCCGCGTCCACCAGCCCCAGCCACGGGGAGTGCGGGATCCGCACCAGCACCCGCCCGGGCTTCTTCACGTCGATGACCAGCCGGTCGGCGCTCGCCCGCAGCACGGTTGCCGGTCCGGCCACCAGGTCGGTCGGCTCGTGGACCTTGAACAGCTGCCAGTTCGCGTCGCCCCACACCTGCTGGAGGTACGGGAGCCCCTCGCGCACGAGCTTCGCCTCGTCCTCCCCGCCCGAGTCGGGTTTGTCGGCCGGCAGCACCACGTAGTGCACGGCCCAGCGCTCCAGCCAGACCCGGTAGCTGTCGGCGGTGAGGGTGTCGTCGTAGAAGAGCGGGTTGCGCTCCAGGTCGGCCTGCCGGTTCCAGCCGCGCGCGAGGTTCACGTACGAGGGGAAGGCGGAGGACTCGCGGTGGCTGCTGGCCGGGACCACCTCGACCCGGCCACGGTCGGCGCCCGCCTTCTGCAGCTGGTCGACGAGCGGGGCCAGCTCACGGTTCCATGCGGCCACCGGGGTGGTGCGGATGATGTCCGTGATGCTGTTGGCGGTGATCCAGGCGTTCAGCCCGACGAAGGCGAGCAGCACCCCGTACCAGCGCCGCGAGCGCGGGAGCTCGTACGCGAGGGCCGCGAGCAGCACGGCCCCGCCGAACAGCATCACCAGCCGGGTGACGTTCGAGCCGACCTGGGAGTCGATCACCCAGGTCAGGAAGACCCCGAGGGCGTAGACGGCGGCGGCGATCCGGACCGTCTTCCACCGCTTCGGTACGAGGAACAGGATCAGCAGCGCGAACACGAACGGCAGCCCGGCCGAGCCGATCTTCATCGGCTGCGTCCCCGAGAACGGGAAGAGCCAGGCCGACAGCCCGACCACGGCCACTGGGGCCAGCCCCAGCGCGTACGCACCGGGGCGCCGCCCGCTCAGGAACAGCGCGGCCGCGATCACCCCGAGGAACAGGCCCGCGACGGGGCTGGCGGCGGTCGCGAGCCCGGCCAGCGGGGCCGCGACCGCGGCCTTGGCCCAGCGCCGCCGCGCCCACTTGCGGGGCCAGCAGAAGACGGCGGCGACCGCGGCCAGGGCGAACATCGCGCCGAGACCGAAGGTGACGCGGCCCGACAGGGCGTTGCAGAGCAGCCCGTACACCCCGGCCAGGGCGGGCCACAGCGGCTCGCGCACGGCGCCGCGGCAGCGGGTGAGGATCAGCGCGAGCAGCCCGGCCGAGACGGTGCCCGCGATCATCATCGTGGTCCGGACGCCGAGCATGTGCATGAGGTACGGCGAGACCACGCTGTACGAGACGGGGTGCATGCCGCCGTACCAGGCGAGGTTGTACGCCGAGTCGGGATGGCGGCCCACGAACTCGGCCCAGGCGTCCTGCGCGGCGAGGTCTCCGCCGCTGTTGGCGAAGCTGAAGAACCAGACGACGTGCAGTACGGCGGCGAGCGCGGTGGCGACGGCCACGGGGTGGCGCCGGGCCCCGTCGAGGGCGGCACGGACCAGACCGGCGCGGGCGGTGCGGCGGGGCCGTATGCCGCCGGGGTCGGAAGTGGCGCCGCAGTCGGGGCTGGCGCCGGAGCCGGGAGTGGCGCCGAGGTCAGGAGTGGCGCCGGGGTCGGCGGACGGCGCGAGTACCCCCGGGCCGGCGGACTGCTCGGGCACGCCGGAACCCCGGCCCTCGCTCTCGCCCCGGCCCTCGCCCTCGGCGCCCTCGCCGTCGGTCGGCGGGATGGCGTCCTGACGCCGGCCCTGCTGCTCAGCAGTGGTCACTGCCGCTCTCCCCAACACTGAGTCCACACCCGCACACGTCCCGGGTGCCAAGACGCGCCCCGGCGCCCCGGGGTTGCCCGGGGCGCCGGATCCACGCTCTCACCGGATGTCAGCCGACGCGCGTCAGCTTGCTGCCGATGCCCGGCGCCGCCAGGTCGCTCTGCAGCGCCACCGGCACCTTCACCTGGCTGGCGCCCTCGCCGACGGTCAGCACGCCGACCTCGGTCCCGGCCGTCGCCGTCTGCGGCATCTTCGCGCCGCTGTCCGCGAGCTTGACGTCGACGGTCAGCGAGGCCCAGCCGACCGCCTGCACGTCGGCGGTGGCCACGACGGGCGTCCGGCCGCCGAGACCGTCGTCGACGTAGCCCACGACCTCGCCCTTCTTCACGACGGTCGCGCCGTCGAGGACCTTCTGGGTCTCGAGCATCAGCTGCTTGCTCGCGGCGAGCACGCTGTCGATGATCGGCGCCTTGTGCTGGCCGAGGACGGCTCCGACGATCAGCTGGTTGGTCTTGCCGACCTTCTTCTGGGCGGCGAAGAGGAGGTTTCCGCCCGCCTTGGTCGTCGTACCGGTCTTGATGCCGAGCGCGCCGGTGGGTCCGGTCAGACCGTTCCAGTTCCGCCAGTTCTTGCCGGACGGGTCCACCCAGCTGGTCTTCTTCGTGATGTCCAGCAGTGCTTCCATCTCGACCAGCTTCAGGCCCAGCTTCACCTGGTCCTCGGCGGTGCTGACCGTGGTCGCGTCCAGACCCGAGGGGTCCGTGTACGTGGTGTTGGTCATGCCGAGATCCTTGGCGGTGTCGTTCATCTTCTTGACGAACGCCTCCTGGGAACCGGAGTCCCAGCGCGCGAGCAGCCGCGCGATGTTGTTGGCCGACGGGATCATGAGGGCGGCGATCGCGTCGTACTCCGAGATCTTCTCGCCCTCCTTGACCGTGTCGAGGGTGGACTCGTTGTCGGTCGAGTTGTTCTTCTTGCCCTCGGTCTCGGCCGTCTTGTCGACGTCGATCATCGCGCCCTGCTCACCCTTCTTCATGGGGTGGTCGCGCAGGATGATGTACGCCGTCATCGACTTGGTGACGCTCGCGATCGGCACGGGCTTCTGCTCGCCGGACTGGCCGAGCGAGCCGAGGCCGGCGGCGGCCATGTAGGCCTGGCCCTCGGCGGGCCACGGCAGCTGGGGCTTGGAGCCGTCGAAGGTGTACGAGGACTTCGCGGTCATCACGAGCTTCGGCTCGGGCAGCGGGCGCACCAGCTGCACGACGGCCAGGATGATCGCCACGAGCACGACGAGCGGGGCGTAGATCTTGAACCGCCGGACGGCGGTGCGCATCGGGCTCGGCGGCGGAGGCGGGTTGTTGGTGAGGTCCGCCAGCATGTCGAGCGGCGGCTTGGGCGGCAGCGGCTGCTGAGTGGTCCGCTCGGACGGGTCAAAGGCTGCGGGCAGCTTCGGCCGCTGCCTGACCTCGGGCGCCGGCGCGACGCCTTCCGGACGCAGCGGCACGAAGGTGCTGCCCTTGGGCGCCTCGGCCGCGGGCTCTGCCTGGGCGGGCTTGGCCTCGGTGGGCTTGGCCTCGGTGGGCTTGGCCTGGGTGGGCTTGGCCTGGGCCGGGGTGAACCTGGCTTCGGCCGGCTTGGCCAGGGTCGGCTTCGGGGTGGCGGGCTTGGCGGCGGCGGGCTTGGCGGCGGGCTTCGGAGTCTCCGCCTTGACCGTATCCACCTTCGGGACCCGGAAGACGGCGGTGCGCTCGCTGTCCGCGGGCTTCTCGGGCGCGGGCTTGCCGGCTGCGGGCTTCTCGGGCGCGGGCTTGCCGGCGGACGGCTTCGCCTCATCGACCGAAGCCGAACCGGAAGGCAGCTTCACCGCGCGGAACACGGCCGTACGCTCGCTGTCCGCGGGCTCATCGGCAGCGGGCGCGGGCTTCGTCCGCTCCGGGGCGGAGGCCGAACCGGAATCCAGCTTCGGCGCCCGGAACACGGCGGTGCGCTCGCTGTCCGCAGGCTCTTCGACCGCGGGCGCGGGCTTGGGCTTCGATTCGGGTCCGGCTTCGGGCTTCCCCGCGGCGACATCCGGCTTCGGCGCCCGGAAAACGGCGGTGCGCTCGCTGTCGGCCGGCTTCTCGGCAGCGGGTGCCGCCGGGGCAGCGGTGTCGGCATCGGGCTTCACCGCACGGAACACAGCGGTGCGCTCGCCGTCCGCGGCCTTCGGCTTCTCCGCCGCCGAACCGGAAGCGGAACCGGAGTCGGAAGCAGAAGCGGAACGAGAAACGGAAGCAGAGACGGGCTCCTCGGAACGGTCGTCCGAAGCGGCCTCGCGCCGCGGCGCGGCAGCCGGCACCTCGGCCTCGGGCTCCTCCGCCGGAGCCCCTGCACCCGCGTCCGCACCCGCGTCCGCATCCGTGGCCGATTCCACCCGTTCGGAGGTCTCCGCGGGCTCGTCGGCCTTCGCGATCCATGCCGCCACCGCCTCGCGCAGCGGATCCGGCGCGCCCTCGGTTCCGGCCGCAGGCTCGTGCTCGGTTCCGGCCGCAGGCTCGGGCTCGGCAACGCGCTCGGCAGTGGCCTCGGCATCCGCCTCGACCTCGGCCTCGGCATCCGCCGCCGTCTCGGCCTCCGCCTCGCCGACGCGAGCGTCCCGGCCCTCCGGGTCCCTCGGCCGGAACACCGACAGCCTCGGATCACGCTCCGCGGACGACTCCGCCGCCCCCGGCGCTCCTGCATCTACCGACTTGTCGGGGGACTCGCCCGCCACCGTTCCTCCTCCATCGCCGCCACGTCCGGCTGTCCGAATGTCTAACAGTGTCCCGTCTCGGGGGCATCGCCCCCGTGCTAGACGAGAACGACATAGCTGCGGGTTCCCCCACAAAGCGGCCACGCGCTCTCGACAGATGAATGTGAGAGGCGTCACCCTGTCACTCATCCACGCGGGGAGGCATGGATGGGCAGGAGCCGCAGAACAATTCCGGAGGAGCTTCTGCTGCTCGCCTTGGACCCGACCACGGGTACCACGGCGCAGCCGCAGTCGCTCGACCTCGGCCTGGCCGGGGCACAGCTAGTGGAGCTGGCTCTGGCAGGACGGATAGCCCCTGATGGGGATCGTATCGCCGTGGTGATGCCACGGCCGACAGGAGATCCGACTCTGGACTCCGCACTGGAACTGCTGCGCAGGCGCGGCAGCCCGGTACGGGCCGTCCACTGGATCGGCGGACCCCGACTGGGGCTCCGTCAGATTTACCTCGCTCATCTGGAGCGCTGCGGCATGGTCCATGCCGTCGCGGGACAGATGTGCGGTGTGTTGCCGACAACTCGCTACCAGGCGACGGACACGGAGATCAGCCGGGAGATCCGAGCCCGGCTCGACAGTGCGATCCGCACCGGCGTACC
Organism: Streptomyces sp. NBC_00207; assembly: GCF_045160965.1. Lineage (NCBI taxonomy): Bacteria > Bacillati > Actinomycetota > Actinomycetes > Kitasatosporales > Streptomycetaceae > Streptomyces > Streptomyces sp. NBC_00207. Next base: position 4,282,243 of record NZ_CP130715.1, read on the forward strand.
GCCGGACCCGCGGACCGCGGCGCTTGCCGCACTGGCCCACGCGGTCGGACTCGGCAAGCACCTGTACCCCGGCAACGAGGGGCGGTCGTCCAGGTCCCGGCTGCGGGACCTGATCCGGCACGACCCGATGGGCGGACTCGTGGCGCATGCCGTGATGGACGTCCAGAACGGTGTGGCCGCACAGCCGCGCCGTGACCGCGCACCGGCGCCACCTGCCCGGGCCACGGCGAGCAGCGTCCCGCTGCAGCCGCGCCGGACGGGTGCGATGGCCCGCGCGGCCGCGCACTGATCCACCGGTTACAACCAGTTCGGGTCCACGGTCCATCCCGGATCCGGCTCAGCTCGATCGCAACGCCATCGCCGTGACCGACGTCCGCAAAGACCCGGTTCGGGAGCCGCCAGCGCGCGGGGTGGTGGGGCCGGTTCGCCGACCCCACCACCCCGCGCGTCTGTGTTTTCCCTGCCGTTCCCCAGCGGCGGCGCCCGCTTCGGTGGCAGTCTGCTCGACATCAGACACGCAGAGAGATCGCTGCACGACAGAAGAAGGCGGAGGTGCCGTTCCCGTGGCGTCCAATGTCAATCCCACCGTCCGACGCCGCCGACTGGGTATGGAGTTGCGCAAGCTCCGCGAGGACAAGGGCATGACGGCCGAACAGGTCGCCGAGCGCCTGCTCGTCTCCCAGTCGAAGATCAGCCGGCTGGAGAACGGCCGCCGTTCCATCAGCCAGCGCGACGTCCGCGACCTGTGCGACGTGTACGAGGTCGAGGACCGCCGGCTCATCGACTCGCTGATGCAGATGGCCAAGGACTCCCGCCAGCAGGGCTGGTGGCACGCCTTCGGCGACATCCCGTACAGCGTGTACATCGGCCTGGAGACGGACGCCGCCAGCCTGCGCACGTACGAACCCCTGGTGATCCCGGGCCTGCTCCAGACCACGGAGTACGCCCAGTCCCTCGTCCGCGGCGCCTGGCCGGAGACCGCCCCGGCCGACGTGGACAAGCGGGTCCAGGTCCGGATGCACCGCCAGAAGCGGCTCTCCGAGACCGACAACAACAACCCGGAGCTCGGCCCGCTGCGCCTGTGGGCGGTCATCGACGAGGCCGCGCTGCGCCGGCGGGTGGGCGACGCCCAGCTCATGACCCGGCAGCTGGAGTACTTGATAGAGCAGTCCGAGCAGCCGCACGTCACCGTGCAGGTGATGCCCTTCTCGCTCGGCGCCCATCCCGGGGTCAACGGCCAGTACGCGATCCTGGAGTTCCCGGACGCGTCCGACTCGACGGTCGTCTACATCGAGGGCGTGACGAGCGACCTGTACCTGGAGAAGGCCAACGACGTGCAGAAGTACAGCGTGATGTACGAACACCTGCGCGCCCAGGCCCTCAACGTCGACCAGACCCGGCAGTTCATCTCCGGGATCATCGACGAATATGCCGACAAGGGCGAATAGAGCGAATAGCGCGGCTAACGCCGTGATGTGCCGGGGTGGGTGGCGGAGGGGTCGGCACCGTACACCGTCACTCCCCGGCCACATAAGGCCTGAATGAATATGCCACTCGGTCGGGTGAACGCTTCGTTCACCTATCAGGAGGGCCCGGTAGCGTCGATCAGGTCAGCCGGAAATGGCCGACAAGACACCGGCACTACTCGCTCACCGGAGAGAAACATGGCTATTCGTCAGGGCGCCACGGTCAACTGGGTCAAGTCCTCCTACTCTGCCAACGGCGCCTGCGTCGAGGTCAAGTCACCCGTCATGGAGGCCATCGCCGTCCGCGACTCGAAGGTGCAGGACGGCCCGTCCCTCACCTTCGCACCCGGCTCGTGGACCTCTTTCGTCGCCGACGTCACCGAGGGCCGGCTGGGACGCCTCGCCTGAAGATCACGGCGCGTCCCAACCGTTGCGCCCTCACCGGCAGCAGCAGTGCTGCTCACCGCTTGTGCACCACTGACTGGAGCCCTCTCGACCGGTCCGCCGTCTTGGCCGAGGGGGCTCGGCCATGCCCGCGCACGGACGCCCCGTACGGGCCCACGTACGGCCACAGGCCCATGTACGGCCACGGGCACGCCCGCGGCCACGGGCGGCGCAGGCTCGGCCGGTGTCACGGTCAGCGCAGCTGGTCGACGTACCGGTCCGTCCCCGGCACCGTGGGGATGAACGGCGCCACCAGCTCCACCCTCCCCAGCCCCGCCTCGGCGACCTCCGCGTCCAGTCCCCGGAAACGGTCCCAGCACTCCCGCGGGTCGGCCTCCAGGAACCACAGCAGCGTCAGCCGGGTGTCGACCCCCTCGACCTGCTTGACGTACGTCATCCGGTCACCGGGCAGCGGGGTCGGCCGGAAGACCGTCACCATCGCGGCCGGGGAGCCGTGCAGCCGCTTCGGGAGGGCGCGCGAGCGCAGCCACTCCAGCAACTCGGCCCGCTGCCCGGGCCCGTCGGCGTCGACGACCTGGACCACGAGGCCGGCGTACGGGTGGTCGAGGGCGTGGAAGTCCCGCGGGCCGGCGGCGCCGTCGCGGTAGACGGTGGCCACATGGTCCTGGAAGGCCGTGAAGACGTGGGTGCGGTCCTGGTAGACCCGGCCGTCGCGGTTCAGGCGCTTGTTGATGCCGACGGTCCACTTCATGTGCTCGTCGTAGCGGCCCTCGGTGACCCAGTACGTCGATATGTAGCAGCCCGCGGTGACGGGCTGGGCGACGGCCGACTTCTCGGGGTAGCGCAGCTCCTGGAGCTCGCGGGTGGCGACCCAGCGGCGGCCCGCGTACATCCAGGGCATGGCCATGGCGCCGGCGTAGTAGTGGTCGTCCTCGTACCAGCGGTTGTACGCGAACTCGTGGCCCGGGTGCGGCTCCACCATGGTGATCAGCGCGTGGCCGGGGCGGACGCCGTAGGGGCCGACGGACGCGAGCGCGGCATAGTCGTCGGCGCGGGTGTCCTGCTGCGGTTCCTGCTCTCCTGTCGTCATGGGAACGGTCTAGCTGATGCAACGTCAGATGGGGAGAGGTCCGTCCACCACCTGATATATACATGCCGTCTACAGCTTTCCCTGGCTACGATGCGCGCACCCGTCTCCGGAGGAGCGCTCATGCCTGCTGCCGCCGTGCCCACCACCACCGTTGCCCCCGCCATCCCGGTCGGGCCCGCATCGCCGCCGCCCGCTTTCGCCGCCCGCGCCACCTCGGTCGAGGGTTCCCCCGTACGCGAGATCCTCGCGCTCACCGAACGCCCCGGGATCATCTCCTTCGCCGGCGGCCTCCCCGCGCCCGAGCTCTTCGACACCGAGGGCCTGCGGGCCGCGTACGACGCCGCCTTCGCCGCATCGGCGCGGCGCGCGCTCCAGTACTCGACCACCGAGGGCGCACCGGAACTCCGCGCGGCCGTGGCCGCCCGGGCCACGGCGCGCGGCCTGCCGACCGACGCCGACGACGTCGTCATCACCTCGGGCTCCCAGCAGGCCCTCACCCTCATCACCACCGCCCTGATCGAACCCGGGGACGTGGTGCTGGTCGAGAACCCCACCTACCTGGCGGCGCTCCAGTGCTTCCGGCTGGCGGGAGCGCGGGTGGTGGCCGTCCCCTGCGACGGGGAGGGCATCGTCCCCGAGGCCCTCGCGGAGCTCGTCGCGCGGGAACGCCCGAAGCTGCTGTACACCGTCCCCACCTTCCAGAACCCGACGGGACGCACCCTGCCGGCCGCCCGGCGGGCGGCGGTGGCACGGACGGCGGCGCGCCTCGGGCTGTGGCTGGTGGAGGACGACCCGTACGGCGAACTGCGCTACGAGGGCGCGGACGTCCCGTGGCTGGCGGCGCATCCGGGGGCGGAGGACCGCACGGCCCTGCTCGGCAGCTTCTCGAAGATCATGGCGCCGGGGCTGCGGCTGGGCTGGCTCCGGGCACCGGCAGCGCTGCGCCGGGCCGCGGTGGTCGCGAAGCAGGCGGCGGACCTCCACACCTCCACGGTGGACCAGCTGGCCGCGGCGCACTACCTGGCGACGGTGGACCTGGACGCCCACATCGGCACGGTCCGCGCGGCGTACCGCGAACGGCGCGACGCCCTGCAAGGCGCCCTGAGCCGGACCCTCCCGGCGGACTGCGAGTGGAACCTCCCCGAGGGCGGCATGTTCGTCTGGGCCCGCCTGCCCGAGAACCACGACGCGACCGCCCTGCTCAAGACGGCGGTCACGCACGGCGTCGCCTTCGTCCCGGGCGCCCCCTTCCACGCAACCACCCCGGACCCCCGCACCCTCCGCCTCTCCTTCACGACCCACACCCCACCGGAGATCACGGAGGGCGTGGCCCGCTTGGGACGGGCTCTGACGGAGTATGGACATGACGGCTCCGTGAGTTGACCGACATGTGGCCCCTCCGCCGCGTTTCCCCTGCGGAGACCGGATCAGAGGAAACAGATGAGCAGCAGCGAAAGCGCCTGGCAGGAGACCAGCGAGGAAATGCACTCCCTCTGGAGGGACGTGTTCAACAGCGAGGCAACGACCACCGACCTTTCTGCGCTCTGCCCGTCCTGCCGGCACAAGGATCTGCATCGATGGTTCGTGCTCGAATCCGCAAAGCCAAGGACCGTACTTGGCGTGGAGCACGCCGGCCGTGGACGGGTCTGGGAATGGTGCGGCACCTGCCATACCTTTGAGCACTACATGGATGGATTCGTTCCCACTTGGTGGGCAGAGCCCTACCGTGTCGATGCCGCCGAGCTTCGGTACGACCCCGGCCCTGTCGAAGCCGCTCGCCTCCGACACGACAGGCAGGAACGCCGATCCAGCGGAGGCGGCGTTCCCGGCGAAGCGGTACCTGGCGAATGAGCGCCTCTCGGGGGAACCTCCGAGACGGATTTTCGCATCCTCGCCTCGAAGGAGATCGTTCCGATCCTCCAGGCCATTGAGGATGCAGCGCCCAAGGCGTCGGCGTGAGGCGGGAAGGTGACATGGCGAGCTTCACGGGGCTGCTCGGGACCGATTTCGACGGGCGGCGCACCGACGATGTGGATGACGTGATCTACGGGGGCTACGACCATGCCGAGCACCGGGGGCGCGTGCCCGGGCTCGTCCGGCTGCTCGGTGACGTGTCGGCAACGGACCGCGAGAGGTATCTGGCCTGCCTGACCCTCGTGGCCTGGGGTGAGCCCGTGGGATACCAGACGGTCCGGGAGGCGACCCTGGACCCGCGGGCCACGCCTTGGTACGAGCTGCTCATCGACCGCAAGTTCTCCGTGGACAGCAGCTACGGGCAGTTCTCCGCAGCCGCCGCCGACAGCCGGGAGCTGGCCGAGGAGAAGGGGTCATCGGAACTCCGAGTGGAGACCTTCCGTTCGCTGATACGGATAGCCGACCGCGAGTACTTCGAGGAGAAGCTCGGGGACTACCTGGACGAAGCCGTGGTGCGGGCCTGTATTCCCGACATCCGCGCCGTCATCGGCCGAGGCCTCGGGTCCATCGCGGCGGGGGTCCCGTTCCGGTTCGACGTCGCGACGCAGCTCGTCGATCTCGCCAACTCGGTTGTCGTCGTCGACGAGGAAGGGGCCGTGGAGCTCGTCCTGCGGATCCTGCGGGCCGCCCCGGCGGGCCGCACCATGGCCCATGCCGTCGCCGCGGCGCACCGGGCCAAGGGGCCGGCCGGGCAGGTGCTGGCCGGTCATCTGTACCGCAGCGGCAACGCGCACGTACGGGCCCTACTCGAGGAGGGGGGCGTCGCATGGAGATGAATCGCTCGATGGCCCGTCTGCTGGGCCGGGTCGACACGGAGGGCGTCACCCCGGACGAAGCTCCTCCGGGGTTTCTGCGGATCGCGGAAGGCGGCTGGGAGGTCGCCCCGAGCGGAGCGCACGTCCTGTCGGCACTGAAGTCCGCTCCGCCGGGACCGTTCTCGGACGTGGTGCACGAGGAGTACACCGTCAACGGTCGCGGGATGACGGACTACGACCTTCCGGCCTCCGGGGAGGAGCGGGAGACGAGGCTGTTGCGGCGCTGCGTGGCGTACGCGAGCAGCGCTCTCCTGCGTGCGGACGCACTCCGCTCGACCGTGGAGATCTCCGCCTACATCTCCCTGTCCTACGGCGGCCTGGCCGACGACCACCTCACGGCGAACGTCACCTTCTGCGGCGACCACCCGGGCGTACGGCCCTATGCGGCCGACCTGGAGGCATTCGCCACCGAATCCATCCTCAAGCTCCGGCGCACGGGTCTGTGATGGTGGTGACCCATGGATGACGAACCCGTAAGCCGCCCGAGGCAATGGAGGACCGCCGGTGAGGTTCCCGAGGGTTCGGGAACCGGCCGGCAGTTGGGCCTCCTGCGGAGGCTGTCCCGCGCCGAGATCGAGCCGGAGAGATTCGCCAAGCAGTGGTTCGACGCCCGCAGGGAGGCCCTGCGGGAAGGCGAGCGCATCGGGGAACACCTCGGCCGAGCACTCGATCAGGTCTTCTACGCCTTGGACGACTACCCGATCGACCCGGCCTTTCGGGAGGACGGAGACACCACCGACGCGGAGCTCCTCGGCATCGTCGACCGGACGCTCGCGTGGATCGCCGCGGCCGGGGACCGGCGGCGGCCCCCGCCCCCGCCATTCAGCGGATCCCCACCCCTTCACACCGCCGCGCCCGCGCCGTAGCCTGACGCACCGTCAGATACGCCGTGCCGTCCGGAGGTCCGTCATGCTGTTGCGAGGGAAGACCGTCATCGTCTCCGGCGTCGGGGCCGGGCTCGGGCATCAGGTGGCTGCCGCCGTCGTACGGGACGGGGGGAATGCCGTGCTCGGGGCGCGGACCGAGGCGAATCTCGCCAAGTCCGCCGCCGAGATCGACCCCGAGGGGGTGCACACCGCGTACCTGGCGACCGACATCGGCGACGAGCGGCAGTGCGAGGCCCTCGCCGAGCTGGCCCGGGCGCGGTTCGGGGGCGTGGACGCCGTCGTGCACGTGGCCGCCTGGGACTCGTACTTCGGGGGGCTGGAGGACGCCGACTTCGGGACCTGGCAGCAGATCCTCGACGTCAACCTGCTGGGGACGCTGAGGATGACCCGGGCCTGCCTGCCCGCGCTCAAGGAGCGCGGGGGATCCGTGGTGATCATCGGGACGCAGTCCGCCGTGGCCGCGCCCAACGAGGTGCAGCAGGCCGCCTACGCCGCCTCCAAGGGGGCCCTGACCTCCGCCATGTACTCCATGGCCCGTGAGCTCGGCCCCCACCGGATCCGCGTCAACACCGTGCTGCCCGGCTGGATGTGGGGCCCGCCGGTGCAGGCGTTCGTCACCTTCACCGCCCACACGGAGGGCGTTCCGGAGGCCGAGGTGCACGGTCGGCTGACCCAGCGCATGGCCCTGCCCGATCTCGCCACCGACGGGGACGTCGCCGACGCCGCCGTCTTCTTCGCCTCCGACCGGGCCCGGGCGATAACCGGCCAGTCCCTGCTGGTCAACGCCGGTGAGCTGATGAGATGAGCCACTCCACAGCCACCCCACCGCCGGAACGTCGGATCGTATGCTCGGCCCATGACCACTCCGAGTGACGCTCCGACCGACAACGCGATGCGCCGCGCGCTCCGGCGGGCGCGAGACGGCGTCGCCCTCGACGCGACCGAGGCGGCCGTGCTCCTCCAGGCGCGCGGCGAGGCCCTGCGGGACCTCGCCGCGTCCGCCGCACGCGTAAGGGACTCCGGGCTCGCCGCCGCCGGGCGGCCCGGTGTCATCACGTACTCGCGCAAGGTCTTCATCCCGCTCACCCGCCTGTGCCGCGACAGGTGCCACTACTGCACCTTCGTGACCGTGCCCGGCAAGCTCCGCAAGGCCGGCCACGGCATGTACCTCTCCCCCGACGAGGTCCTCGACATCGCCCGCCAGGGTGCGGCGATGGGCTGCAAGGAAGCACTCTTCACCCTCGGCGACCGTCCCGAGGACCGCTGGCCCGAGGCCCGCGAGTGGCTCGACGCGCACGGCTACGACGACACCCTCGCCTACGTGCGCGCCATGGCGATCCGCGTCCTGGAGGAGACGGGGCTGCTCCCGCACCTCAACCCCGGTGTCATGTCGTGGTCCGACCTCCAGCGGCTGAAGCCGGTCGCGCCGAGCATGGGCATGATGCTGGAGACCACCGCCACCCGCCTGTGGTCCGAGCCGGGCGGCCCCCACCACGGCTCCCCCGACAAGGAGCCAGCCGTACGGCTTCGGGTGCTGGAGGACGCGGGGCGTTCGAACGTCCCCTTCACCACCGGGGTGCTGATCGGGATCGGCGAGTCGTACGAGGAGAGGGCCGAGGCCTTCTTCGAGCTCCGCCGGATCCAGCGCAGCTACCACGGCATCCAGGAGGTCATCGTCCAGAACTTCCGCGCCAAGCCGGACACCGCCATGCGCGGCATGCCGGACGCGGAGCTGGAGGAGCTGGCCGCCGCCATCGCCGTCGCCCGGCACATCCTGGGCCCGAGCGCCCGGATCCAGGCCCCGCCGAACCTGGTGGACGCCGAGTACGCCCTGCTCATCGGCGCGGGCATCGACGACTGGGGCGGGGTGTCGCCGCTGACCCCCGACCACGTGAATCCCGAGCGTCCCTGGCCGCACATCGAGGAGCTGGCCGAGCGCACCCGGGCCGCCGGTTTCGAGCTGCGCGAGCGCCTCACCATCTATCCGGAGTTCCTGCAGCGCGGCGAGCCGTGGCTGGACCCCCGCCTGCTGCCGCACGTACGGGCGCTGGCCGACCCGGAGAGCGGGCTGGCCGACGAGTCGGCCACCGTCGAGGGGCGGCTCTGGCAGGAGCCCGACGAGGGGTTCGTCGCCTACGGGCGCACCGATCTGCACGCCACCATCGACACCGAGGGCCGCACCGGCGACCGCCGCGACGACTTCGACCACGTCTACGGCGACTGGGAGGCGCTGCGCGAGGCGGCGGCTCCCGGGATGGTGGCCGAGCGCATCGACACCGATGTGCGCGCCGCCCTCGCCCAGGCCGCCGACGATCCGACCGGGCTGACCGACGCGCAGGCGCTCGCCCTGCTGCACGCGGACGGCCCGGCCCTCGACGCGCTGTGCCGGATCGCGGACGACCTGCGCAAGTCGGTCGTGGGCGACGAGGTCACCTACATCGTCACGCGGAACATCAACTTCACGAACGTCTGCTACACCGGCTGCCGTTTCTGCGCGTTCGCCCAGCGCCGCACGGACGCCGACGCGTACACGCTGTCGCTGGACCAGGTCGCGGACCGGGCCGCCCAGGCCTGGGACGTCGGCGCGGTCGAGGTGTGCATGCAGGGCGGCATCCACCCGGACCTGCCCGGGACGGCGTACTTCGACATCGCGCGCGCGGTGAAGGAGCGGGTCCCCGGCATGCACGTGCACGCCTTCTCCCCGATGGAGGTCGTCAACGGGGCCACGCGGACGGGGATGTCCGTACGGGACTGGCTGGCGGCGGCCAAGGAGGCCGGGCTGGATTCCATCCCGGGCACGGCCGCGGAGATCCTCGACGACGAGGTCCGCTGGGTGCTCACGAAGGGGAAGCTGCCGACGGCGGACTGGATCGACGTCATCACGACGGCGCACGAGCTCGGCATCCGGTCCTCGTCGACCATGATGTACGGGCACGTGGACCAGCCGCGGCACTGGCTCGGCCACTTCCGCACGCTGGCCCGGATCCAGGAGGCCGCACGGTCCAAGGACGTGGGCGGCTTCACGGAGTTCGTCACGCTGCCCTTCATCCACACCAACGCACCTGTGTACCTGGCGGGCATCGCCCGGCCCGGCCCGACGGTCCGCGACAACCGCGCGGTGACGGCGATGGCGCGGCTCCTGCTCCACCCGCACATCACGAACATCCAGACGAGCTGGGTGAAGCTGGGTGCGGAGGGCGCGGCCGAGATGCTCCGCTCCGGCGCCAACGACCTGGGCGGGACGCTGATGGAGGAGACCATCTCCCGGATGGCGGGCTCGAGTTACGGCTCGTACAAGTCCGTGCAGGACCTGATCGCCGTCGCCGAGGCGGCCGGGCGGCCCGCGAAGGCCCGTACGACGCTGTACGGGGAGGTGCCGCGGGAACGGCAGGACGCGGCCCGCGCCTCGGACGGGCACCTGCCGGAGCTGCTGCCGGTACTGGACTGACGGCGGCGCGCGGGCCCGGCCGGTGTGGCGTCCGGCCGGGCCCGCGCGCTCATGGCGGCGGTCAGCCGACGAGCAGGTCCTTCTTGAGCCGGCGCAGCTCGCGGGAGTCGATGCCGAGGCCGTCCTTCAGGTACCGGTCGAAGGAGCCGTACTCCGCCTTGACCTCGTCGTAGCCGGAGTTCAGGTACTCGGGGCGCACGTCGAGCAGCGGCTTGTAGACGGCGGCCTGCTGCGGGGGCAGGTGGGAGAGGACCGCGTCGTTGGCGGCTTTGCGGTAGTCGTTGCTGGCCAGGTAGTCGGCCATGACGGTCTCGCCCGGTACGCCGAGGGCGGTCAGCAGGGAGGCGTTGGCCCAGCCCGTGCGGTCCTTGCCGGCGGTGCAGTGGAAGAGGACGGAGCGGCGGTGGCCGTCGCTTATCCCGTCGAAGACCTGGGTGTACGCCTTCTTGCCGCCGTCGCCGCTGACCATCGCCTTCTCGGCGTCGACCATGGCCTTGACCGCCTCGTCGGGGGTCTTCGGCAGGGTCCGGAAGGAGCCGGAGCCGGCGAAGACGTCGGCGACGACGTAGGTCGCGCTGGCCGGGACCTTGTCGGCGTCCTTGGTGCGCTCGTCCTGCATCCGCAGGTCGAAGACGGTCTTGACGCGCAGGCGCTCCAGCTTGGCCAGGTCGTTCGCGGTCAGCTTGTTGAGGGCGTCGGAGCGGTAGATCTCGCCCATCTTGACCCACTGGCCGGTGGTGGTGCGGTAGCCGCCGGCGTCACGGAAGTTGACCGCTCCGTCCAGCTTGACGAGGCGGTCGGCGAGGCGCAGGCTCCCACCGCGCTCCGGGTTGAACTCGAACCACTGGCGGTCGGCGGCGGGCAGCCCCGTGACCACGGCACGGCCCTCGGCACCGCCCTTGGCGACGACCTTGCCGTTCGCCTTGATCTCGACCCGCCTGGTGCCCCGGGCCTTCCACTGCAGGGTGAAGGAACCGTCGGCAGCGGCGGTGACGGTGGCCTCGGTGAAGGGGATGGCGGAGCGGTCGTTCTGGTGACCGGCCCACGGGAGGTGGTCCAGGCCGGAGGCGGTGGCGGAGGGAGCCACGGCCAGGGAGGCGGTGAGTGTGGCGGCGACGGCGGTCGCGGCGAGGAGGGCCTTCTTCATGCGTTCGAGGCTCATCGGCCCCGGAGAACGTCGGATGAACGAGGTGTGGCCGAAACCAACCGGCTCGAAGGCAAGTGGCAAAACGTGCCACGAGCCAAGCGGCGGCTGGAAGTATTCGCAATCTGGCCGTTCTCCGATCACTTACGGGCCTCTCGGCGAACCACTTCCGGATTCGATCGAAGTTGTCTACTACAGTGCGGGTTTCGCATGCGCGGCGGATACGAGTGCAGTGCCGGGCGCGGGCGTCGGGTGAAGTGGTCAGCGGGGGGCGCGTTTCCGGGGGTGGACGAAGTGATCGGTACGAACGGCGGGGCGCATGCACCTGGGGTGGGCCCTGCAGCAACCGCCGGGCCGGCGCCGGACCCCGGAGCCGTGGCAGGACCCGGAGCCGGATTCCTGCACGGGTTCGTCGCCGGGCCGGGAGCCGGAGCCGCGCCTGCGGCCGGACCGGGATACCCGGGCGTACCCGCAGCACCGATGGCCGGCAGCGGACCCGCGACAGGCCCCCTGGCCAGATTCCCGGCCGGACCCCCGCCCCTCGCCGCACCGATGGTCGGCTACGAACCCGCGGACGGGACCGCCGACGTTGCCGCGACAGGACCCCTGGCCGAGGTCCCGCCCTTCACCGCAGCCGAGCCCGCGGCTCACCCCGTAGCCGGCTTCACCGCCGGGCCCGGGTTGGGAACCGCACCCTTCGGATACGTGCCCGCAGCCGAACCCGCAGGGCAGGGGGCGGGCTTTGCCTCCGGATACGTGGGCGTACCCGTCGCGCCGATGGCCGGCTGCCAACCCGCGGACGGGACCGCCGTCGGAGCCGCGGCAGGACCCCTGGCCGGGGTCCCGGCCGGACTCCCGCCCCTCGCCGCACCCACCACCGAGCCCGTGGCTTGCCCCGCAGCCGGCTTCGCCGCCGGGCCCGGGATGGGAATCGCCCCCTTCGGGCACCTGCCCGCACCCGCTGGCGCAGCCGGACCGGCGGGCGAACTCGCCGCGCCGATGGTCGGCTTCGAACCCGCGGACGGGACTGCCACCGGAGCCGCGGCAGAACCCCTGGCCGGGGTCCCGGCCGGACCGGCACCCGTGCCCCCGCCCCTCACCGAGCCCTCGGTGGGCCCGGCGGCCGGGTTCGTCGCCGGGCCGGGAGCCGGAGCCGCGCCTGCGGCCGGACCGGGACACGCCGGACACCCACACGGACACGGGCCCACGTACGATCCCGCAGCCGGACCCGCAGGGCAGGGGGCCGATGCCGAGCCAGGGCCTGTGGCCAGAACCCCGGCCGGACCGGGACCCGCACCCGCACCCGCACCCGCCGTAGCCGGACACGCCGGACACGGGCCCCGGTTCGCCGCAGGGCCCGCGGCCGGTGCCGGATCCGGAGTGAACCCCGTGGCCGGTGACGGGCACGCCGGGCAGGGGACGGGCCCCGTAGCCGGCAGCGGACACCCTGCCGCACCCGCCGGCGGCGACGGCACCGCAGGGCAGGGGGTGAGTCCCGGAGCCGGACAGTCGGCCGGACGCGCCGCGCCCACGGGCGGACCCGGGCACGTGCCCGCGCCCACCGCCGCAGCCGGACCCGCAGGGCAGGGGGCCGAGCCCGCCGCAGGCGAGGGGCGGACGCTCGGGCGGGCCGTCGTCACCGGGCTCTGGGGGCGCATCGAGCAGCAGGACTTCCGCGGACGGGTCCGCGGCACGCTCCTCGGCTCCGCGCTCGGGGACGCCCTCGGCGCCCCCCTCGCCGGCCTCACCCTCGACGGCATTCGCGAGGCCCACGGCCCGGACGGCCTGACCGCGCCCGCGCCGGCCGACGGCCGCCGCGGCCGGGTGACCGCCGCCACCCAGCTCACCCTCTTCACCGTGGACGGGCTGATACGGGCCCACGTACGCCGGGACACTGGCGCCTGGCACCCGCCCACCGACCTCCACCGCGCGTACCTGCGCTGGGCCGCCACCCAGAACGACTGGGGCCCCGACGAGCGCCGCAAGGACAACGGCTGGCTCGCGCAGGAGGAATGGCTCTACGCCCGCCGCAGCCCGGACCGCGCCTGCCTGACCGGCTTCGCCGACGAAGCCGTCGGCACCCTCGACCAGCCGAAGAACCCCGCCGCCCGCGACGCGGCCGCCGCCGCCCGCTCGGCCCCCTTCGGACTGCTGGTCGGCTGGGAGCCGGCCCTCGTCCTCCAACTCGCCGTCGAGTGCGCCGCGCAGAGCCACGGCCACCCCACCGCCTCCCTCTCGGCCGGCGCCCTCGCCGTCATCGTCCACGGCCTGACCCGCGGCGACTCCCTCGACTCCGCCGTCCAGCGCACCCTGGGCCTGCTCGGCGCCCGCCCCGGCCACCAGCCCGTCACGGACGCCCTCCAGCGCGGCCTGTCGGCCGTCACGCAGGGCTCGCCGGGCCCCGGAGCCGTCGAAACCCTGGGCCGGGCGGCCGACGGCCCCGACGCCGCGGACGCCCTCGCCGTCGCCGTCTACTGCGCGCTGGTCGCCGAGGACGTCGCGCACGGCCTGCGCCTGGCCGTCAACCACGGCGGCGACTCCACCGCCGTCGGCGCCCTGTGCGGGGCGCTGCTCGGCGCCCTGCACGGCGAGACGGCCCTCCCGGCCGCCTGGCTCGCCGAGCTGGAAGGCCGCGCCACGCTGCTGGAGATCGCCGACGACTTCGCCTTGGAGATGACTCAGGGCCCGTCCCTCCACAGTCCGACGGAGGCCTCCCCCGGCTGGCTGGCCCGCTACCCACGAGGCTGACGCACCGCAGGCGTACGGCCGAAGCACGCCCCCGCCGTCTGACGCACCCTCAACAATCGCGGGTCCAGCCCGTACCGTTGCGGGTCCCACGTCTCGGAGGTGCCAGAACCCATGCGGATCGCCACGACCATCTTCCTCACCGACCGCACCATCTCCCCCGTACGCCTGGCCCGCAGCCTGGAGGAGCGCGGCTTCTCCGGCCTCTACCTCCCGGAGCACACCCACATCCCGGTCGCCCGCGACACCTCCGCCCCGATGGGCGGCGAACTCCCCGAGATGTACGGGCGCACCCTCGACCCCTTCGTGGCCCTCGCCCAGGCCGCCGCCGTGACCGAGCGCCTGCACCTCGGCACCGGCATCACCCTCGTGGCCCAGCACGACCCGATCGACCTCGCGAAGCAGGTCGCCACCCTGGACCACCTCAGCGGCGGCCGGCTCACCCTGGGCATCGGCTACGGCTGGAACGTCGAGGAGGCCGCCGACCACGGCGTGGAGTGGCACACCCGTCGCGAGCTGGTCCGCGACCGCATGGCGCTGATGCGCGCGCTGTGGGCCCCGGAGCCCACGGCGTACGTCGGCCAGTACTGCTCCGTCCAGGCCAGCAGCGCCCACCCCAAGCCGGTCCAGCCCCCGCGCGAACTCGGCCCCGGCGCCCCCCTGCACGGCCCCCGCACCCTGATCGGCGGCGCGGCCGGCCCGAAGCTCTTCGCCGCGATCGCCGACCACGCCGACGGCTGGCTCCCGATCGGCGGCCGCGGCCTCACCGAGTCCCTCCCGGTGCTGCGCCAGGTATGGGAGACCGCCGGACGCGACCCCAAGTCCCTCCAGGTGGTCCCGTACGCCGTCCAGCCCACCCCCGGCAAGCTGAGCCACTACGCCGACCTGGGCATCGAGGAGGTCGTCCTCCAGCTCCCCTCCGAGCCGAAGCCGCAGGTGCTGCGCACCCTGGACGAGTTCGCCCAGTACCTCTGAACGCGCCCGCCCGGCCGCTGCGTAGGCTCGACCGGACTGCCCGCGGCGGACCGGAGGAGAGAGCGACATGGACACGGCCGGCACGGCCCGGACATCCGGGCCCCTGGGGAAGGCCGCCCCCTCCGGGGCCCGGCGCACACGGAACTCCCTGTTCTGGGCCGCGCTCATCGCGGGAGGGGGCACGCTGGGCGGCTTCGTCTCCCAGTTCCCGTACGGCCTGTTGTTCGTAGGCGTGCTCATCGTCCTCGCCGCGGCCGGACTCGGCGCGGGCGTCGCCGGCACGTTCTGGAACCGGGCGGGAGCCGCCACCCTCGTGGGCTTCGGCACCATGGCGCTCGGCGTCTTCGCCGGGTCCAACCTGAACGAGTCCTACCTGAAGCTGCTCGGCGAACGGGTGGACGCGGTGGTGGTGGAGTCCCGCGAGTACACCAACTCCAAGGGAGACTCCCGCTTCTACTGCCGCGTGGTCGAGCCCTCGGGCGAGAGCCACGAGCTCGACGCCATCCACCACTGCTACGCACAGGTGGCGCCGGGCGGGCACGTCGTCCTCTTCAAGGACCGGCTCGGCGGCCTCGACCCGTGGATGGAGACCTCCGGCAGCCGCGCCCTCGACCCGCTGGGCCTGGGCATCACCGGCGGTCTGTTCCTCCTCATCGGCGGCACGATGTTCACCGCCGGTCAGCGCCGCCGCTCGGACCAAGAGATCGCCGAGCTGCGCCGCCGCAGGTACGGCCCGCCCCGGCGGTCCCGCGAGTAGCCCGGCGAAACCCCTTCGACGGCTGCGGACCGCAGATGACGAAGCGACAGGGCCTCCCCGGCTTTCCGGGGAGGCCCTGTCGTGTTCCGGCGACTGGTGGAGCCCTACGACGTGTAGTAGCCGGCCACGTCAGCGATGAGGTCGACGGATCCGGCGTTGTTGTAGAAGCTGACCTTCCCGTTCACCACGGGAACGACCACCAGGTTCGGGATCGTCTGCCCCGCCGTGAAGTTCAGGTTCGACGCACTCGTCCGCGTCGTCCCATTCGGGTACACCGACACGTAGCTGCCTTCGGTGGGGTCGGTGGCCGTGACGTTCAGAACGACCGCCGTCACCCCCGACGCCGGAATCCCGGACGTACCCGCGACCTGCAAGGTCACCGTTCCACCCTGACCCACCTTCGCCTTCGGCACACCGAGACCGCCACGCGTGTCCATCAGGCGCGTCGGCGTGATCGGCTTGTACGTGGAACCCGAGCCATCCGTCGTGTAGTAGCCGGCCACATCCGCGATGAGGTCGACCGAACCCGCGTTGTTGTAGAAGCTGACCTTCCCGTTCACCACGGGAACGACCACCAGGTTCGGGATCGTCTGCCCCGCCGTGAAGTTCAGGTTCGACGCACTCGTCCGCGTGGTGCCGTTGGGGTACACCGACACGTAGCTGCCTTCGGTGGGGTCGGTGGCCGTGACGTTCAGAACGACCGCCGTCACCCCCGACGCCGGAATCCCGGACGTGCCCGCGACCTGCAAGGTCACCGTTCCACCCTGACCCACCTTCGCCTTCGGCACACCCAACCCACTACGGGTGTCCATCAGGCGGGTCGGCGTGATCGGCTTGTACGTGGAACCCGAGCCATCCGTCGTGTAGTAGCCGGCCACGTCAGCGATGAGATCGACCGAACCCGCGTTGTTGTAGAAGCTGACCTTCCCGTTCACCACGGGAACGACCACCAGGTTCGGGATCGTCTGCCCCGCCGTGAAGTTCAGGTTCGACGCACTCGTCCGCGTCGTCCCATTCGGGTACACCGACACGTAACTGCCCTCGGTGGGGTCGGTGGCCGTGACGTTCAGAACGACCGCCGTCACCCCCGACGCCGGAATCCCTGCCGTACCGGCGACCTGCAAGGTCACCGTCCCGCCCTGACCCACCTTCGCCTTCGGCACACCCAACCCACTACGGGTGTCCATCAACCGCGTCGGCGTGATCGGCTTGTACGTGCCCTGGCCGGAGCCCGCGGGCGGCGTCACCGTCAGCGTGCCCTGTGCGTACCGGGAGTTGAGCGCGACGACGTTGATGTTCCAGATGCCGGCGGGTGCCGTGCGCAGGTCCACGGTCGCCTTCAGCGTCCGGGCGTCGTCGGAGACCGAGACGGTCGTGGCCGTCAGCGGTGCCGGGCCGCCGGTCAGCTCGACGGTGGTGTTCATGCCGAGCGCCGTGCCCTGCACGGTGAGGGTGGCGACCGTGCCGCTCTGCGCGGTGGTCGGCGTGACCGTGCCGACGGACAGGTCCTCGGGGCCGCAGGGCGCGTTGGTGCAGACGAGCTCGGCGCGGTAGGCCGTACGGCTCTCCCGTTCCGGCAGCGCGAGCACGAACAGGCTCTGGTCGGTGGCCTGGCAGTCGTACGGGGACGAGGTGCCGCTACAGAGGTTGCTCCAGGCCTTGTTGTAGAGCGTGGGCTCCGGGGTGGCGGTCCCGCCGTCCGTGGCGGTGATGTCGGCCCTGAACCGGTCTCCCGAGACGCTCGACAGGACGGCGCACGTGCCGGTGCGCTCCTCGGAGAGGGTGCCGGTCAGCGGGCCGTACCCGTACGCCACCGATCCGGACCGCGCGCACTCCGGCGCGGGGCCGGCGGCCGTGGCGATGCGCCAGGCGTCGAGGCGGTAGGAGCCGGGGAGGGACCAGCCGTCCGGGACCTGGGTGATGACCTGGTAGCCGGTCGAGCCGGTGACCGTGCACGCGGAGGTCTTCTGGTGGCAGGCGATGCCGCCGGCGTCGTCCATGACCAGGGTGTGGGTGCTGTTGTGGGCGTCCCGGACGTTGACGCGCAGCCGGTCGGTGGCGGCGGCCGTGGTGATCCGGTGGCAGCGCAGGGAGCCGTTCTGGCCGGACGTGCCGGTCGTGGCCGGGGCGCCGACCGCCGTCGCGGCGGAGGCGGCGCAGCCCTTGGCAGTGGCGGTGACGTCGCGGCGGTCCAGGGTGTGGGTGCGCGGGACGTTCTGGCCCGCCACGAGCACGGTGTACGCCTTGCCGGCGGTGAAGGAGCAGCTGGTGAGGCCGTCCGTACGGATCGGCTGGCCCGGGGCGGGGTGGGTGTAGCAGGAGGGCCCGTCGCCATCGGTGTCGATCAGGCTGATGGCCCAGTCCGGGCGCAGGTCCAGGTCGTCCGGGTAGGCGTAGCGGATCCGGAGGAGTTCGTCCGTGGAGTGCGCGCCGGCCGGGATGGTCAGGCAGTGCGAGAAGACACCGTTGCCGGTCTCCAGCCGCACGGCGCCCGCGTCGTCGGCGAAGCTCGCCGCGGGCAGGACCTGGCAGCCCGCCTGGAGTACGTCCGTACGGACGAAGTGGACGCCGTACGGACCTGTCGCGGCGGCGTCGTCGGCGTGCACCAGCGCACGGAACGGCGCCGTTCCGGTCAGGGCGCAGGCGCCCTGGACGAGATCGCCGGTGGTGCACTGTGCGGTGCCGTTCCGGTCGACCACCTCGACCTGGACGGTCACGCCCGCTCCACCGCGCGAGGTGAGGGCTGCGATCCGGGCGCCCTGCGGGCTCGGCAGCTCCAGGCAGTGCGTCTGCCCGGCCGTGGTGAAGTTGCCCGCGTACCGCCCCTCGGCGACGCCGACGCAATCCTCGGCTGCCGGTGCGGCCTGAGCGGCGCTCACCGGCAGGAGGACCGCGGCGAGGACGGCGAGGACGGCGAGCAGACAGGTCACTGCGGTGGAAATCGGGCGTCTCTCGGACGCCGAAGCGATTGGCATGAACCCCCCAGGGTGATGTGCGACGAGTGATCGTCGCACACCCCCTCCACCGCGGTCCGAGGTTTATTCGGCGCTCGCCGTCGCCCGCGGAAGGGCCGCTAGCTCATCAGCGGCGAGCCGACCAGCTGCCAGGTGATGGGGCCCTTGTTGTCGCCCTCGATGTCGTAGACGACCGTCGCGTCGCCGGACCACTGCTTGCTCGGGTCCAGGGTGGCCGAGGGGGTCAGACAGGCGAAGGCGCCGTTGGGGGCCGCGTTGATGTTGGCCGTGAGGTCGCAGGTCTTGCTGGTGACCACGACGTCGGTGCCGCCCGGCGCACGGCTCTCCAGCCGCGCCGTCACCTTGAACGAGGTGTAGCGCTTGCTGGTCATGTCGGACTGACCGTCGTTGATGAAGCCCCAGTTGACGGTCGCCTTCCCGCGGACCTTGTTGTCCGGGAGGGCCTCGACGCAGGTCGGCGCGCTCAGCTGCGCCTCGGGGATGATGCCGGGCATCGCGTCGATCCGGGCGTTGGCGCCGGCGGCCGAGCAGGTCTGCGCCGCGCTGGCGGACTGCGAGACGGAGATGATCCCCGAGAAGGCGACTGCGGCCGCGGCGACCGCGGAGGCGCGGAAAAGGTTCTTGTTCATGACGAGTCTCCCCCATGTGAGTGGGGGCCGATCTTAAGCGGCCACATTCGGCCTGAAGAAATCCTTTTCGCAGGTCAGACCCTGTGTGGCCGATAATCGCCCCTCGCCTGGACCGAGGGGAAGCGGCGCCGGAACCGTGCCGCGCAGGCGCCAGCACGGTCCCTGCGTGCAAGCGGAATACGGACACGGCGAGGCAGGGCAATTACTGGCCAAAGCTTCGCCGTGGCCGGAGTTCCCGTGCCCCGGCCGGGTTTCGTACGCTGCCCGGCATGATCGATTCACGCACCCACGTCCGCGTCGCCCGGCCCTCCCTCGACCTCAAGGCCGCCGAACGCTTCTACGTCGACGGACTCGGCCTGGAAGTGCAGTGGCGCACCACCGGGAGCGCCCCCGGGGAGCACGACCTTCTGATGGTCGGTCCGGCGGGGGGCGGGTGGCACTTCGAGCTGACCCGTGACGCCTCGAACCCGATCCTGCCCGCGCGGACCGTCGACGACCTCTTCGTGGTCTATCTCGGCGAGACGCCCGACGAGGCCCTGGTCCAGCGGCTCGTCGAGCACGGCGGGACGCGCGTCACCGCCCACAACCCGTACTGGGAGGAGTGGGGGGTCACCATCGAGGACCCCGACGGCTACCGGCTCGTGCTCTGCTCCCGTACCTGGGGCTGAGCGGCCGGGCGCGGACCGGCCGAGCCGGGGTCACTTGACCGACGGGGTCCTGGGGAGGTGGTCCAGGGGCGCCTTGAGGGAGGCGTCCGTGGCCCCCGTGGCGGTCCCGGCGGCGGAGGTGGTCACCGCGACGGCCGTCTTCGCGTCCTGAACGGTCTGGGCCGGGTGGTCGACGATGTCGACGACGCGGCCGACGACCGGGGGTGCCTGGGCGGGCGCCTCGTCGGCGTGCGCGGCGACGGGGGTGAGGGCAAGGGCGGCGCCGCCGGTGACGACCAGGGCGGCGAGGGTGCGCTTCATGGCGTTCATGCCCCGCCCAACGACTCCCCCGCACCCGTGGTCACCGCCCGCGTCCACCGGGAACGCCGGCGGCCCCGGATCGGGGGGACCGGTCCGGGGCCGCGGGGATGACTCGGCGGGTGGTGCGCGGGGCGCGCGGGAGGGGGGTGGTCAGTCCTCGACCACCAGGGCCGGGGTGGACTTCGTCAGGACCTCGCCGCGGAAGAAGGCGGGGCTGCGGCGCTCGGTGACGAACATGACGACCAGGCCGAGGGCCAGCAGGCCGACGCCGATGACGAAGACGTTGCCGACGCCGAGGCCCGGGATGGTGGAGCCGGAGCCGTAGGACGGGTCCCAGGCGTCGTAGAGGGTCTTGAAGAAGACCGCGGCCAGCAGCAGACCGCCCAGGACCGGGAAGACGCCCTTGAAGAGCAGGTCGCGGGTGGAGCGGCGCAGCTCGGCGCGGAAGTACCAGGCGCAGGCGAAGGCCGTCAGTGAGTAGTAGAAGCAGATCATCAGGCCGAGCGCGAAGATCGTGTCGGTCAGGACGTTCTCGCTGACCAGGGTCATCACCGTGTAGAACGCGCCGGTGGCGACGCCCGCCATGACGGTGGCGCGGCCCGGGGTCTTGAACTTCGGGTGGACCTTGGCGTAGGAGGGCGGCAGGGCCTCGTACGTCGACATGGCGAGGACCGTGCGGGCCACCGGGATGAAGGTGGTCTGCAGGGAGGCGGCGGCGGAGGCCAGGACGGCCACGAAGAGCAGGATGCCGAGGACCGGGCCCATCACGGGGCCGGCGAGGGCCGCGAAGACGTTGCCGGAGGTCTCCTCGTTGGCGAGGCCGAGGCCCTCGCCGCCGGAGCCGACGGCCATCTGGGCGGCGACGCCGGTGGCCAGGTAGGAGCCGACCAGGACGACCATCGCGATGAGCGAGGCACGGCCGGGGGTCTTCGTGGAGCCGGTGGTCTCCTCGTTGGTGGCCAGGCACGCGTCCCAGCCCCAGTACATGAAGATCGAGAGCGAGAGTCCGGCGGTGAAGGCCGCCATGGACTCGACCGCGAAGGGGTTCATCCAGGACCAGGAGAAGTCCAGGCCGGTGTCGAAGGTGCCGG
This sequence comes from Streptomyces sp. NBC_00207, assembly GCF_045160965.1. Lineage (NCBI taxonomy): Bacteria > Bacillati > Actinomycetota > Actinomycetes > Kitasatosporales > Streptomycetaceae > Streptomyces > Streptomyces sp. NBC_00207. The sequence goes on from NZ_CP130715.1 coordinate 4,303,612, forward strand.
CGGAGGCCTTCTGGAAGGCCATCGCGACGAAGATCGCGAGCACGAGGAGCTGGAGGCCGACCAGCGCGTACTGGACGCCCTTGGTGGCGGTCATGCCCCGGTAGCTGATGGCGGTCGCGACGGCGATCAGCGTCAGGCAGGTGGTGATGTGGACGAGCTTGTTGTCGTCCAGGGCCGCGATCGACTCGTTGCCGGTGATCTCGCCGGCCAGCAGCCAGAAGTACGAGGTGGCGACGCCCGCGAGGTTGGAGAGGACGATGATCGTGGCGATCACCAGGCCCCAGCCGCACATCCAGCCGATCCGCGGGCCGAAGGCCTTGACGGTCCAGGTGAAGGAGGTGCCGCAGTCCGGCATGGCCTTGTTGAGCTCGCGGTAGGCGAAGGCGACCAGGAGCATCGGGAGGAAGCCGGCGAGGAAGATGGCCGGCATCTGCAGGCCGACCTCGCCGGCGGTCGAGCCGAGGGTCGAGGTCAGGCAGTAGACGGGGGCGACGGTGGAGATGCCGATGACGGCGCTTCCCACGAGGCCGACGGAGCCCTTGCCGAGGCCCTTGCCGCGAACGTCGCCCTCGGCGACGCCGCTTACCGTGTCTCCGGCCCGAGGCCGAACGTCCAGCTGAGTCATGAGTCAGGACGTTAGATGGTGCGTTTTCCACATCTGGAGGATCGAAGTCCGGAATCCGACCACCTCGAACGCCTTCGAATCCCGAGGTCCGGACCGTTCACAAACGCTTAATACAAGGTTCATCTCTCCCTCGAACCACGCTTCAGCAGGCTCCCGGGGAAAGCTTTCGGCATGCGGAAACCGCAGCCATGTCCGTTTTGAGCGTTTTCAAACTTTCCCGTGCGAGTTTTCCGCCACCTGGTTTGCCGCGGACATGATCACCGCCCTAGAGTCGCCGCCGTTCAAGGTCATTTACCGGGGGATACAGCACACATGCGTTTCAAGCCACTGATCATCACCGTCACGGCCGCCACGGCCCTGCTCTCGCTCACCGGCTGCGGAGGCGGCGACAACCCGACGCTCGGCGGCATCGGCGGGGATTCCGTCGCGACGGGCGGAGACAACGCCTACAACGGCACCGGCGACGGCGGCCCCAACGAGGGCACGCTGGAGAACCCGACGAAGAACGGCGGCGTCAACGGCAACGCCCCCAAGGACGGGACCGCGTTCCAGAAGCTCCCCAAGGCGGCGACCATGGCCGCCGCGGCCCGCTTCGTCGACCGGTTCACCGACTGCGACCCGATCAAGCCCATCACCCCGGGCAGCAGCGGATCGAGCACGGGCCCGGACGAGAAGTTCATCAAGTCCGCCACCGTCATCGAGCGCGGAGGCTGCGACGGCGGCCGCACCACGATCTACATGATCAAGGACGCGAAGGCCTTCCAGACCGCCTTCAAGGCCGAGACCGCCGCGCACGGCGGGAACCCCAACGGCGGCATCGTGATCGGGCAGGACTTCGCCATGGGATCCGTGGACTCGGACTCCATGAGCGCCCTGCTGAAACCGCAGGCCGGACTCCTGATGCTGAACTGCCACGAGGGCTTCACCGCACCGAGCGGCTACCGGAAGGAACCGGCCCTGGTGAAGGGCTGCGTCCTCACCGACTACTACGTGGACTGAGCGGGCGCCCCGGCACGACCGGGCTTCCGGGCGCGGCGGCGACCGCCGCGCCCGGAAGCCCCCGGACCGGGCCGGCATCCGCAAGACTGTCCCCATGCCCACGGCCGATGAGCTCCTCAGCGCGGAAACCGTCAGCACCCTGGCCCGGCTGCTCGCCCGGGCGGGCGGCCGGGCGTCCTCGCCCGCCCTGCGCGCCCGCGCCGGCGCGCTCGACGGACTCACGTTCAGCGGGCGCGTCGGCGCCGTCCGCGACGCCGTGCTCGCCGACCTCCCCGAGGACTGGCCCGGCTTCGAGGCCGTCGTGCGCACCGCCCTCGCCGACCCCGGCTTCGAGGGCTGGATGACCTTCCCCGTCAACGAGGCCGTCGCCGTCCGCGGGCTGGAGGCGTTCGAGCCCGGGCTGGCCCTGCTGCACGACCTCACCTCCCGGCTGACCGCCGAATCCGCCGTACGGCCCTTCCTGCGCGCCGACCCGGCCCGCGCCCTGGCCGTCGTACAGAAGTGGACGGACGACCCGGACCCGCACGTACGGCGCCTCGCCAGCGAGGGCACCCGGCCCCGGCTGCCCTGGGCCCCGCAACTGCCCGCCTTCGTCGCCGACCCGCGCCCGGCCCTGCCGGTACTGGACGCCCTCTACCGCGACGAGTCCGAGTACGTCCGCCGCTCCGTCTCCAACCACCTCAACGACATCAGCCGCGACCACCCCGCCCTCGCCGTCGAGACCGCGGCCCGCTGGCTGGCCGGGCCCACGGGCACGACGGACCGCGTCGTACGGCACGGCCTGCGCACCCTGATCAAGGCCGGGCGGCCCGAGGCGCTGACCCTGCTCGGGCACTCCCCCGACGTGCCGGTCACCGTGCGCGGGCCCGAGGTCACCACCCCGCGGGTCGCCGTCGGCGAGTACCTCGTCTTCGACTACGCGGTCACCAACACCGGCACGCTCCCGGCCGAGCTCGTCGTCGACTACGTCGTGCACCACACGAAGGCGAACGGCACCCGCACCCCCAAGGTCTTCAAACTCCTCACCCGCGCCCTGGCCCCCGGCGAAACCCTCGGCGGCACCAAGCGGCACTCCTTCAAGCCGATCACCACCCGCCGCTACCACTCGGGCGAGCACCTGGTGCAGCTCCAGGTCAACGGCCGGGTCCGCGGCGAGGCCGGATTTTCGTTGGACGCCGGATGATCACTGCGGCATGCTGCCCGTCATGACCTACGGAATCGAGTCCCACCCCGCCCGATGAGCGTCCGCGACGAGCGCGAGCCGCTCGCCCCCCGGACGACGTCCCTGTACGACTACGCCCTCTTCCGCCACGGCATCGAGCCGGACGGCCGGGTCCCGCGCCGCGGCTACCCGCTGCCCGAGGGATCCCCGCCGGAACCCGGCCGCCCGCGCCTGACCTGGAAACAGGTGCAGGCCGAAGTGAGGGCCGCGCTCACCCCCCTGCTGGCCGACCCCGACCCGGTACGGGCCGCCGAGGCCGTCCACCGGTGGGCCGACTCGCTCGACCTGCCCTCCCGCACCCTGCAGGCGGCCGCCGCACTGCTGCCGAGCACGGACGACGAGGACGCAGCCCGGCGCACCGCCCGGCAGCTGACCCGTACCGGCACCACCCCGGCCGCCGTCAGCGTCGGCCTCGGCCTCCTGACCCGCCTCGGCGAACCCGAGGACGTGCCCTGCCTGAAGGTCCTCGGCATGCTGAGCAGCTTCGCGCCGGCGGCTGCCGACGCGCTCGACCCGCTCGACCGGCAGGCGGCCGCCCTGCTGGCCCTCGCCTACCGCAGCAGGGACGACGCGCTGACCCCGCTGATCGACGCCGCCGCCGGCGGCGACCAGGAAGCGGTGCGGACCGCGCTGATCGGCCTGGCGGACCAGCCACGGGTGATGTGGCTCGGCCGGCGGATCGCCGAGGCCGCGGACCTGCACGGGCTGCTGCGCGCCCGCCCCGTGGACCCCGAACTCCTGGCCCTGACGGGCCGCCTGCTGCACCGGATGTCCCGTGACGTGGGGCGCCGGGCCGAGATCCTCGACTACCTGCCCGCGAGGTCCGTTTACGCGCACTTCGTCGGGTACGCCGACCGGCTGCCGCCGACCCCGGAGCTCCACGAGCTGCTCCTCTCGATCGCCCTCGACCTGCACAGCGGGCCGGCCGCACTGCTGAACTGGCGGCCCCACCGGCGGGAGGCGCTGCTCGGCGGCCTGGAGCGGCTGCTGGCCGGGCCCGCGTGGGCCCTCGCGCCCGACGCACCGCCCGGGAGCGAGGGCACCGCTCCGGCAGTGGAGCGGCGCCGCGCGGACTGGATCCGGCGTACCACCCGCAAGCCGTTCGCCGGTACGTCGGCCACGGACCCGCACCCGCGCTGGGAGGTGGTCGTGGTCCACGACGCCGCGGATTCGAACTCCGTCGAGACCCGGATCCTGGTGGACGGGCTCCCGCTGCTGCCCGCGCTGTTCGCGAAGGGACCGGGCCTGCCTCCCGAGTCCCTGGTCGACGGCGGCGAACTGCGCGCCGGACCGGAGCCCCGGGAGGTGCAGCTCGCCGAGGCGGAGTGCACCGAAGGCTGCTGCGGGGCGCTGTACGTGACGGTCCGCCGGGACGGCGACGAGGTCGTGTGGGACGGCTGGCGCGGGGCGGTCGGACCGCCGCCACCCGCGTACCGCTTCGACGCCGCCGCCTACGACGCCGAGGTCGACCGCGCCGAGCGGGACCACTCCTGGTGCTGGCCGGCCCGGCGCACGGCACGGCTGATCGCCGCCGGTCTGCGGGAGCGGCCGGAGCTGCTGCGGCGGTGGGACCTCGGCCTCATCTGGGTCGGGACCGACTGGGGTGAGCCGCACACGACGGTGGCGCGGTTCGTGTTCTCGCCCCCGGGCGGCGCCGAGGACCCGCACGGGCAGCCGCTGCGGCTGTACTTCGACTGGCGGCTGCCCGACGAGGACGACGTCCTACCGCAGGAGCGGGCGGCCGCCGCGCTGGAACGGATCGCGAGGTCCGACCCGAAGGGCTTCGCCCAACTCCAGCGCGGCAGCAGCGAACTCGCCGCGTCCCTCGGCTACAGCTGGGGGCAAGCCGGGTAGGCAGGCAAGTCCGGGGTCCGGCCGGGGAGTTCCCCCCGGCCGGACCCCGGACCGCCGTACCCGCCGGGCCTCAGCCCGTCCAGACGATCGACTGGATCTCGCTGTACGCGTGCAGCGCGTACGAGCCCACGTCACGGCCCACCCCGCTGCGCTTGAAGCCGCCGAACGGGGCCTCCATGTTGCGGCCGATGGTGTTCACGCCCACCCCGCCCGCCCGCAGCCGCCGCGCCACGCGGAACGCGCGCGCCGAGTCCCCGGACCACACGTAACTCAGCAGGCCGAAGTCGCTGTCGTTGGCCAGCCGGACCGCCTCGTCCTCGTCCCCGTCGAAGGGGACGACCACGACCACCGGGCCGAAGATCTCCTCGCGGACCACCCGCATGTCGTTCGTGCAGTCGACGAGGAGGGTCGGGGCCGCGTAGAAGCCCTTGCCGCCCTCCCCCACCACCGGGCGCTCGCCGCCGTACGCGACCCGCGCGCCCTCCTTCTTCCCCAGCTCGACGTACGACTCCACGCGGTCCCGGTGCGCCGCCGAGATCACCGGGCCCACCACCGTGCCGGCCGCCGCCGGGTCGCCGACCTTCATGAAGGCGAGGTAGCCGGTGAGCTTCTCGATCAGCCGGTCGTAGACGGAGCGGTGCGCGATCACCCGGGTCGGGGCGGTGCAGATCTGGCCGGAGTAGAAGGAGAAGGTGGTGCCGATGCCCATGACGGCCGCGTCCAGGTCGGCGTCCCCGAAGACGATCGCCGCGCCCTTGCCGCCGAGCTCCATCAGCTGCCGTTTCATGGTGCGGCCGCAGACCTCCGCGATGCGCTGCCCGACGGCCGTGGAACCGGTGAAGGACACCATGTCCACGTGCGGGGAGTCCACGGCTGCCTCGCCGACCTCCACCGACCGGCCGCCCACGACGTTCACCACGCCCGCCGGCACCCCGGCCTCGTGCAGGGCGTCCGCCATCCTGAACACCGACAGCGGGTCCTGCGGGGCCGGCTTGACGACCACCGTGTTCCCCATGGCCAGGGCCGGGGCCACCTTGCCGGCCGGGTTCGCCCACGGGTTGTTGTACGAGGTGATGCAGGTGACCACGCCGACCGGCTGGCGCACCTCCAGCGCGCCCAGGATGCTCGCCCGCCCCATCGGGCCGGCCTCCGTGACCTGCGGCGGGAGGCCCTTCTCGACGGGTTCGAGGGCCCCGCGCGCGTACCGGCGGAAGCGGGCCACCCCGACGCCGACCTGCATGCCGCGCGCGATCCCCGTGGGCGCGCCCGTCTCCGCTTGGGCCAGGGCCGTCCACGGCTCGAACTCCCGCTGCATGATGTCCGCGGCCCGGTCGAGGATCGCCGCCCGTTCCTCGGGCTTCGTACGGGACCAGCCTTCGAAGGCCTCGGCCGCGGCGCGGGCCGCTTCCTCGACCTGCCCGCGCGAGGCCTCGGGGGCGAGCCCGACCACCGACTCGTCCGCCGGGTTGACCACGTCGTAGTGGCCGCCGGCCGGCTCCACCCACTCGCCGCCGATGTACAGGGGTTGTGCGTTCAACGGGTGCTCACCGTCCTCGTGTCCCGGCCGGACCGGAGCACGATGCCCGGAACGGCCCCCGTCACCTGGTCGTCGCGGATGGTCTCCACGCCGTTGACCCGTACCGAGACGATGCCGATGGCCCGCGCGTCCAGCCGCGGGCTGTCCCCGGGCAGGTCGTGGACGAGCGTCGCCGGGCCCGCCTCGATGCGTTCGGGGTCGAAGAGGACCAGGTCCGCGTGGTAGCCCTCGGCGACTCGGCCGCGCTCGCGCAGCCCGAACAGCCGGGCCGGGTCGTCGGTGAGCATGCGTACGGCCTGCTCCAGCGGCACCAGCTTGCGGCCGCGCAGGCAGTCGCCGAGGAAGCGCGTCGTGTACGGGGCCCCGCACATCCGGTCCAGGTGGGCGCCGGCGTCGGAGCCGCCGAGCATGACGTCCTCGTGCTGCCAGGTCTCGGCGCGCAGCGCCCAGCTGGCCGGGTCGTTGTCGGTGGGCATCGGCCACAGGACCGTGCGCAGGTCGTCGTTGGCGCAGATCTCCACCAGGCAGTGGAACGGGTCCTGGCCGCGCTCGGCCGCTATGTCGTTGACGACGCGTCCGGACAGGCCCTCGTTCTCCTTGCTGTACGTGTCGCCGATGACGTACCGGCCGAAGTTCGCGAGGCGCCGGAAGACGCCGGCCTCCTTGCTGTCGGCACGGCGCAGCATCTCGGCGCGTACGCCGGCGTCGCGGAGCTTCTCGATCCGCTCGGGGACGGGCAGGCCGAGGATCTCGCCCCAGCCGGGAATGAGGTTGAGCGCGCAGAAGGTCCCCAGGGACATGTTCATGGGGGTGAGGATCGGCATCGTCAGCGCGACGATGCGGCCGCCGGCCTTGCGGGCGCGCTCGCTGGGGATCAGCTGGCGCGGGACCCGCTCGGGGACGGAGGCGTCGATGGTGAGGACGTTCCAGTTCAGGGGGCGGCCGGCGGCCGCGCTCATGTCGACGAAGAGGTCGATCTCGTCGTCCGAGAACTGGTCGAGGCAGCCGGCGACGATCGCTTCGAGCTGGGTGCCCTCGTGTTCGGCGACGGCCTCGGAGAGCGCGAGGAGCTCGGCGGGCCTGGCGTGCCGGGAGGCGACGGGGGCGCCGGAGCCGTCGGAGTGGGTGGAGGACTGGGTGGTGGACAGGCCCCAGGCGCCGGCGTTCATGGCGTCGTGGAAGAGAGCGAGCATCTGCTGCATCTGCTCGGGGGTGGGCTGCCCGCCGACGGCGTCCTCGCCCATGACGTGGCGGCGCAGGGCGCAGTGGCCGACCATGAACCCGGCGTTGACGGCGATCCGGCCCTCCAGCGCGTCGAGGTACTCGCCGAAGGTGGACCAGGTCCAGTCGACGCCCTCCTCCAGGGCCTTGAGGGCCATGCCCTCGACCTTGCTCATCATGCGGCGCGTGTAGTCGGCGTCTTCCGGGCGGGCCGGGTTGAGCGGCGCCAGGGTGAAGCCGCAGTTGCCACCCGCGATGGTGGTCACGCCGTGGTTCATGGAGGGCGTGGCGTAGGGGTCCCAGAAGAGCTGGGCGTCGTAGTGCGTGTGGGGGTCGACGAAGCCGGGGGTGAGGACCAGGCCGGTGGCGTCCTCGCCGGTACGGGCCTCTTCGGTGACGCTGCCGGGCGCGGCGATCACGGCTATCCGGCCGTCGCGTATCCCCACGTCTGCGACGCGGGCGGGGGCGCCGGTGCCGTCCACGACGGTCGCGCCCTTGATCAGGTGGTCGAGCATGACGTCCCTTCTGCCGGTGTTCGCGTTGCGGCCGTACTGGATCCGCCTCAAGCGTCGGCGGGGCTGTGCCTGCCGGCGCGCACGGCGCCGTTGCGGGGGCTCCGCCCCCGAGCCTCAAACGCCGGCGGGGCTGAATTACCCAGCCCCGCCGGCGTTTGAGGCGCGGGGTGTGGGGCGGAGCCCCACGAGACGGCGCCGCGCCCGCGTGCCCCGGCCGGAGGCCGCCGGGCGGCCGCGGCCTCGGCATGACCTCCGGCCGGGGCCGGTGCGGGACGGCGGTCCGGGAAGACGCCGTCCCCGTTTCCCCGCCGGTCAGACGGCCTGGCGGAAGCGGGTCGTGCGGTGCACCGGGTCCGTGTCTATTTCCGGGATCACGTGCTCGCCGATGAGCTTGATCGTGGTCATCGTGTCCTCGTACGAGACCCCGGTCGGCAGACCGAAGGAGAGCTGGTCCGCGCCCGCCTGCTCCCAGCGCTTGCACTGGGCGCGGACCTCCGACGGGTCACCGCAGATGAGCAGTTCCTCCGCGATGAGCAGCTCGATGATCTCCGCGTTGTACTCCGGCAGGGTCTCGGGCCACTGCGGGATCGCCTCCGGCCGCGGGAAGGTGTCGTGGTAGCGGAAGACCAGCGACTGGAAGCGGTTCATGTTCGCGTTGACCGCGATCTCCACCGCCTTGTCGTGCGTCTCCGCACAGATCGCGGTCGACGTGACCATCACGTTGTCGTTGACGAAGGCGCCGATCGCCTTGGCCTCCCGGATCGCCGTCTTGTACTGGTCGAGGACCCACTCCATGTCCGAGACCTTCTGGACGCTGAAGCCGAGGACGCCCAGGCCCTTCTTCGCCGCCATCGCGTACGAGGACGGGGACCCGGCGGCGTACCACATGGCCGGGTGCGCCTTCCCGTACGGCTTGGGGAAGATCTTCCGCGGCGGCAGGGACCAGTGCTTGCCCTGGAACCCCTCGTACTCCTCCTGGAGGAACATCTTGGGGAATTCCGCGATGGTCTCCTCCCAGATCTCCTTGGTGCCGTTCATGTCCTCGATGCCGGGAAGGAAGCCGAGGATCTCGTGGCTGCCCGCACCGCGGCCGGTGCCGAATTCGAAGCGGCCCTTGGAGAGGTGGTCGAGCATGGCGACCTTCTCGGCCACCTTGACCGGGTGGTTCACCGGGGCGAGCGGGTTGAAGATGCCGGAGCCGAGGTGGATGCGCTCGGTGGCGTGGGCGAGGTACCCGAGGAACACCTCGTTCGCCGACAGGTGCGAGTACTCCTCCAGGAAGTGGTGCTCGGAGGCCCAGGCGTACTTGAAGCCGGACTTGTCCGCCTGGATGACGTACTCGGTCTCCTCGATCAGCGCCTTGTGCTCTGCCTCGGGGTCGACCTTGGACCGCGCCTCAGGCACGTATCCCTGCACAAAGAGCCCGAATTCCAAGGGGTTCACCGTCCTTTGGTTTCTGACGTTGCGTCAGATTCGATGTCTCGACTGTTCCATCGCGGGGGCGGGAGCGTCAATACCTGACGCTCCATCAGATAGACCGGCAGCCCGGCAGACCGCTACAGGATGCTGACGCCCGCCATCCAGCCACCGTCGATGACGAACGGCTGGCCGGTGATGTACGAGGAGTCCTCGCCGGTCAGGAAGAGCGCCAGCTTGGCGATCTCCTCCGGCTGCCCGACCCGCCCCATCGGGACCACCCGCTTGTAGAGCTCCGCCATCGCGTCCCTGGCCTCGTCGGTCATGTTCGCCGGGTCCAGCAGCCCCGGATTGGCCATCGGGGTGTCCACCGCGCCCGGGCACATCGCGTTGACCCGGATCCCCTTGGCCGCCAGCTCCAGCGCGGCCACCCGGGTGAGGCCGAGGATGGCCGCCTTGGTGGCGGCGTAGGTGCCGACGTACGCCATGCCCGTCAGGCCCGTGTACGAGGAGGTGTTGACGATGGTGCCGCCGCCGGCCGCCTCGATCTCGGGGGCCACCGTCTTGATGCCGAGGAAGGCGCCGACCTGGTTGACCTGGACCACCTGCTGGAACTCCTCCAGCGGGGTCGAGGTCAGCTCGTTGAAGCGCAGGATGCCCGCGTTGTTGACCAGCCCGTCGATCCGGCCGAAGGCCTCCTTCGCCGCGGCGACCGCGGCCTCCCAGTCCTCCTCGCGGCTCACGTCCATCCGCACGTACCGGGCCCGGTCCTCGCCTATGTCCTTGGCCACCGCCGCGCCCTGCTCGTCCAGCACGTCACCGAGGAGCACCTTGGCGCCCTCGGCGGCGAAGAGCCGGGCCTCCTGCTCGCCCTGGCCGCGTGCCGCGCCGGTGATGATGACGACGCGCCCGTCCAGCTTGCCCATGGTCATGCTCCTGATCGTCTCGGCCTAGTCGTTGAGGAGGGGGCCGACCTCGGCCCCGAAAGCGGTGATCTGGTCGGTCAGTTCGGTGCGGTCGCGGCTGCGGAAGCGCACCTGGATCTGGTCCACGCCGAGCGCCTTGTACTCCCGCAGGGACTCCGCGAGCGCCTCCGCCTTGCCCGTGAGGGTCCGGCGGCCGGTGTCCCAGCCGGGCTCGCCCACGTACAGCGCCTCGGTGATCGCGCCGATCTCGCAGGGGCCGGCAACCCCGGCCCCGGCGCGCAGTTCCCTGATCCGGGCGATCTGCGCGGGGAGCTTGTCGCGCGGGTCCCCCTGCGGGAGCCAGCCGTCCCCGCGGACCGCGGCCCGGCGGACGGCGGCGGGCGAGGAACCGCCGACCCACACGGGGATCCGCTCCTGCGCGGGCCGGGGCAGCTGGCCGAGGTCCCTGAAGGAGAACAGCTCGCCCTCGAACTCCGGGTACTCCTCGGGCCCCAGCGCCGCCCGCAGCGCGTCCAGGGTCTCGTCGAGCACGGCCCCGCGGCGGGCGAAGTCCACGCCGAGGATCTCGAACTCCTCCTGGACGTGCCCCGCGCCGACGCCGAGGATCAGCCGGCCGCCGGAGAGGTGGTCGAGGGTGGCGTACTGCTTGGCGCTGATCAGCGGGTGGCGCAGGCCGAGGATGGCGACGTGGCTGAGGAGCCGGACGTTCTCGGTGATGCCGGCGAGGAAGGAGAGGGTGGCCACGGGGTCGTACCAGATGGTGCTCATGGGGCCGGCGAGCCGCCGCGGGATGGCCACGTGGTCGCAGGTGGCCACGTACCCGAAGCCGGACCGGTCGGCGGCGCGCGCCACCTCGGCGAGATCCGCGGCGGTGGCCGTCGCCTCCCAGGGCTCGGCGTAGATGGTGCTCTGCGACTGGATCGGGAGCTGCATCCCGTAGACCAGCCGACCTTCAGGAAATACGCGCGCCATGGCGGGCCCGCCTCGCCTTCGTCTGCCGATTCGTCATATCGGTGCCGGGCCATCGTCGTAGCTGACGGTCCGTCAGGCAAGGGGGCGGACGTCGGGGCCCGGCCTGCGCCGGGCCGATGTCGGTGGCGTCCGCTTCAATGCCTGCCATGGACGAACAGGAAGAACTCCTCTCGGCCGTCCACCACCTGGCCTGGCCGGGTACGGGCGATCTGCAGTGTGACGAGCCAGGACATCCGGCGGGCCACGTGTGCCTGGCGCCTTCGGAGGCGTGCGACCTCGACGCGCTCCAGGAGGCACTCGGCGGACGGTACGGACGCCCGCGCAATCTCGCCATGGACGGGTACGCCGATCCGACCGTGACCGGGCGGACCGGACTGCCGCTGCTGACCCCGTTCGGCGACCGCATCGTGGAGATGCGCGCCTGGGCGCACGCAGGCCGCTGGATCGGCTGCGGCACCGCCCGCTTCGACGACGGCGTACGGCTGGTGGCGCTGGTCGCGGAACGGGAGGATCCCTCCGCGGACATGGCGGAGGTGACGTCCTGGGTGGACGGGGTCGTCGCCGTCACGGGATGGGACACGGCCCGCGCCCGCACGATCGACTGGGCTTCGGTCGAGACCCGGATCGGGACCGCGCTGCCCGGCGACTACAAGCAGCTCGCGGAGCTGTTCGGGCACGGCGCCTTCGACGGCTACCTCCAGCTGCACACACCCGACGCCCGTTTCAAGAGCGACGACATCGTCCTGCACACCGAGTGGCTGGGCGAGTGGGCCAGGACGCACCGCAGCGGCCTGTGGGAGCCGTACGAGGTCTACCCCGCGCCCGGCGGGCTGCTGGAGTGGGCCGGCTCCGAGCAGGCGGACCAGTTCTACTGGCTGACCGAGGGCCCGGACCCCGACAGGTGGCCCATCCTGGTGAAGGAGGACATCCCCGACTCGTGGCAGCGGTTCGACGGGACGACCGCCGAGTTCGTCTACCGCCTGCTCACCGACCGGCAGCATCCCTTCTCGACGGCCCGGTACTTCGACATCCACTGGTTCGAGAGCCACGGGACCCCCTAGATGATTGAATCCGGCGAGTCCTGTTCAGCCACCGGCACGCAGAAAGGATCGCGGCATGTCCGGCGACCGTCTCATGCGCATCCAAAGCGCCGAGTTCCGGGCCATGGCCGAGCGGGTCCTGCGGGTCACCGAGCTCACCTCCCGCCTGAACGTCCTGCCCTTCGACGACGAAGCGGGCAAGGCGGAACTGTTCGAACAGATCCTCGGCAAGCCACTGCCGCCGAGAGTCACGATCTATCCGCCCTTCTTCACGGACCACGGCCTGAACCTCGACCTCGCCGAGCGCGTCTTCATCAACCAGAACTGCACGTTCCTGGACTATGCCGGCATCCGTCTCGGCGAGCGCGTGATGATCGGACCGAAGGTCACGTTCATCACCAGTGGCCACCCTGTTGATCCCGGAGAGCGGCGCCTGTACCTCACCGGCGCGCCCATCGACGTGGCGGAGAACGTGTGGATCGGTGCCGGTGCCACGATCCTGCCCGGCGTCAGCATCGGCCGTGACGCCGTGATCGCCGCCGGCGCGGTCGTGGCCGATGACGTTCCGCCGGCAAGCCTGGTGACCGGGGGCAAGGCAACCGTGCGCCGAACGTGGTGACGGCCTCTTCGGAGCCACGCCGCGAGCCTGGCACGATCGGCAGGACACCCCTAGGGTGCGGCGGATGGACCTGATGCTCACGCTGGTCAGCGGGATCGCCTGGACGGTCGTGTACGTGGAGGCGATCCGCGTCGGGTTGCGGGACCGGACGTACGCGATGCCCGTCGCCGCGCTCGCGCTGAACTTCGCCTGGGAGTCGACCTACGCGTTCCACGAGTTCACGGCCGGGATCTCCGCGCAGGGCGTGGTGAACGTGGTGTGGGCGGCGGCCGACTTGGTGATCGTCTACACCTACCTGCGGTTCGGCCGGGCCGAGCTGCCGGACTTCGTGACCCGGCCGCTCTTCGCCGCCTGGTCGGTCCTGGTGTTCGGTACCGGATTCGCCGTGCAGTGGCTGTTCCTCGCGCACTTCGGGATGCACGACGCGACCCGGTACTCGGCCTTCCTGCAGAACTTGCTGATGTCCGGCCTGTTCATCGCCCTGTACGCCGCCCGGCAGGGGCCGCGCGGGCAGTCCCTGACCATCGCCGTCGCCAAGTGGCTGGGGACGCTGGCCCCGACCCTGCTGTTCGGGGTGGTGGAGGACTCCCCGTTCATCCTCGGCCTGGGGATCCTGTGCAGCGTCTTCGACCTCGCCTACATCGGGCTGCTGCTGCGGCCCCGGCCCGGCGGCGAGCCCGGTGACCGGAACCCGAACCGGTTCCGGCCCGGGGTCAGAAGCCTTCCGGACCCATCACGATGACCGGCTTCGCCGCCGGGTCGAGGGTCTCCAGGACCTTCTTCATGGCCTCCTTGGGGATGCCGACGCAGCCCTGCGAGGGTCCGTCGTGGTCCACGTGGAGCCAGATGTTGCCGCCCTTGTCCTCGCCCTCCGGCATGACCGGGTCCAGCGGGGACTTGCCCGGCCTGCGGTTGAAGTCGATGGCGACGACGTAGTCGAAGGAGCCCGCCAGGGACTCGCCGTTCACCCCGCGGCCCGAGGCGACGAAGGCCCGGTTCTTGTCGTACGGGAGCCGGGTGCCCGGCGGCTTCGGCAGCAGGCCGCCCGCGTCGGTGAGCGGGAAGACGCCCTGCGGGGAGGTCAGGTCCCCGTACGTGCGCTCCGCGGACCAGCCCTTGGCCCCGTTGCGCGCCGGCCACCGCTCGGCCTGCACCCAGTCGGCGCCGGCGGCCGGGCGGGTGTAGAGCGCGGCGGTGGACTCCGAGGAGTCGCCGGCCTTGCCGGTGACCAGGATGAGCTGGCGGGAATCGGCCGGGATCCGGGCCCGGGTCTGCTCGCTGATGCCGGTCAGGCCCTGCAGGGCGGAGCGCTGGACGTCGCGGGCGGCGCGCTCCGCGCCCTGCGGGCGGGCGTCCGTGCGCGCCTGCGGCGCGGCCTCGGCGGACGTGTCCGGGTCCTGGGCGACGTACACCCAGCCGACCGCGAAGGTCGCGAGACCGAGCGTGGCGGCCAGGGCCAGACGGCGGGGCGTACGGGGGGCGCGGGAGCGGGCTCGGGCGTGCTTGCTCATTAAACCGACCGTACAGCAGGCGGTCTTCAGAGGCGGGGTGCCTGCGGTGTGCATGTGCCGCCGGACACCGGGAAGCGGACACGGACCGTCAGACCGCCGTCCGGGCCCGGGTTGGCCTCGGCCATCAGCTCCGCCCCGTGCGCCCGCACGATCGACGCCGCGATCGAGAGGCCCAACCCGGCGCCCTCACCTGCGGTGTGCTGCCGCTCGGCGCGCCTGCGGAAGGGCTCCAGGAGGCCCGGCACGTCCGCCGGGTCGATCACCGGACCCGTGTTCGAGACCGTCAGTTCCCCCTCCGGGGAGGTCGCCACGGTCATCCGGCCTCCGTCCCGGTTGTGACGTACTGCATTGATCATCAGGTTCCGCAGGAGGTGGCCGAGCAGTGCCCGGTCGCCCGTCACGGTCAGCGGTGCGAGGGTCCGTACGACGGTCAGCCCCTGCTGCGGGCAGGCCGCCAGCTCGGCCGCCGCGAGCGCCGCCAGGTCCACCTGCCCGGTCGTCTCCAGCCCCTGTTCCGACACGGCGAGCAGCAGCAGCGACTCGATGAGGTGCTCGCTGGAGTCCGCGACGCCGATGAGCTTCTCGCGGATCCGGGCGACCTTCTCCGGCGGCGGGTCCCCGGCCAGCCCGATCTCGGCGGCCGCCCGCTGCACGGCCAGCGGGGTGCGCAGTTCGTGCGCCGCGTTGGCAGCGAACCGCCGTTGGGCGGAGACCAGTTGCTCCATCCGCCCCAGCATCGCGTCGAAGGTGTCGGCCAGCTCCTTGAGCTCGCCGGGCGGGGCGTCGAGGGAGATCCGCTCGTCGAGGTTCTCCCCGGACAGGCGGCGCGCGGTCCCGGTGATCACGCCGACGGGGCGCAGCACCCGGCCGGCCATCCACCAGGCGAGCCAGATCGACAGCACGGCGAAGACGGCCAGGGCGAGGAGGGAGTACGTCAGCAGCCGGTGCCGGGTGGCATCGGTGACGGCGTCCGAGAGGTTCTGGGTGAACGCGTAGCCCTTGAGCTCCTCGGGGGTGGGCGGCTCGCCCGGGGGCCGCCGCTGCGCCGGTTCCCAGCTGCGGCCGACGTCGGCCCGCGGGCCGGGCGAGGCCGTACCGGGCGCGGCACCCGGTGAGGTCCCGGGCGAGGGGAGGACGTAGGCCGGGCTGACCGTGCGGACGGCCCCGCTGACACTCGCGTAGAGGCCCTGGCCGACCAGGACGTAGACCAGCGCCACCAGTCCGCCGCCCGCGAGGAGCAGCAGCGAGCCGTAGAGGGCGGTGAGGCGGCCGCGCTCGGTGCGCAGGACTCCCCCGGCCGGGCGACGATTCTTCGGGCGACGGCTCGTCGGGCGAGGGGTCTTCGGGCGGCGCATCACGACGCGGCGATCCGGTAACCGGCGCCCGGCACCGTCTCGATCAGCGGCGGCTCGCCCAGCTTGGCGCGGAGCTTGCTGAGGGTGACGCGGACGGCGTTGGTGGAGTAGCTGGTGTCCTCCTCCCACACCTGCTCGATCAGGTCGTCGTTGCCGACGACGGCGCCCTCGGCGCGCAGCAGGGCCTCCAGTACGGCGAACTCCTTGCGGGACAGCGCGAGCCGGTGCCCGTCGCGGGTGGCGCTGCGCCGGGCGGTGTCGACCGCGATCCCGGCGCGCTCCAGTACGGGCGGCAGGGCGGGGCGGGCGCGCCGGCCGAGGGCCAGCACGCGGGCGAGGAGCTCGTCGTAGGCGAAGGGTTTGGTGAGGTAGTCGTCGGCGCCGAGCCCGAGGCCCTCCACGCGGTCCCGTACGGTCCCGGAGGCGGTCAGCATCAGGACGCGGGTCAGCAGCCGCTCGCGCACCACCTGCCGGCAGACCTCGTCGCCGTGCAGGCCGGGCAGGTCGCGGTCCAGGACCATGACGTCGTACTCGCCCAGGCGCAGGCGCCGCAGGGCCTCCAGGCCGTCGCTCGCCTCGTCGACGGCGAGCGCGTCGCGGCGCAGCCCCTCGGCGATCATCTCCCGGAGGAATTCCTCGTCCTCCACCACCAGTACGCGCATGGCGTCCTCTTTACCGGAGGGCGGTGTTTCGCCGTCGTAAGCAGGGTGCGAGAGGGAAGCGAAAGGCCCTTTCACCGCAGGCTCGGGCCCATGAAGCGATCCCTGATCATGACCACGGCCGCGGTCGTCACCGGGCTGACCCTGTTCGCCACCGCCTGCGCGAACGACTCGCCGGCGGGGAAGAACGACGCCTCCGCAGGCGGTGGCGGCGGGAACAGCGGCGGCGCCGGCGCGGACGCCGACCGGGCCGTGAAGATGCGCCAGTGCCTGCGCGACCACGGGATAGAGGTGCCCGACCCCGAGCCCGGCCAGGACCCGCGCGGGATGACGCTCGGCGGGGGCGCCGACCCGCAGAAGATGCAGGAGGCCATGAAGGCCTGCGGGATGGGCGGACCGGGGTCGGGCAAGGAGCCCACGCAGGAGGAGAAGGACCAGGAGCTCAAGTGGATCCGGTGCATGCGCGAGAACGGGGTCGCCCTCAAGGACCCTGAGTACAACGGCGGCATGAAGAGCGCCACCGAGATCCCCAAGGGTCAGGAGAAGGCCTTCGAGGAGGCCCAGAAGAAGTGCGAAACGGCCCGATGAGGAAGCGCGCCACGTGGCTGCTGGGGTCACTGGCCGCCGTCCTGGCCGTCTCGGGCGCCGGCTACGCCGTGATCGCCCAGCCGCAGCGCGGCGCCGGCGGGCAGGAACAGCGCGAGGCCGGCGGCCTGCCGCCGGCCACGGCGCCGGTGCAGCGCGGAGACCTGAGCTCGGGCCTCCAGGTGGAGGGCACCCTCGGCTACGCGCAGGAGCGCAAGCTGAACGCGGGCGGGCCGGGCGTGCTGACGTGGGTCGCCGCCGAGGGCTCGGCGGTCGAGCGGGACGGGAAGCTGTACGAGGTCAACGGCAGGGCGGTGCGGCTCATGTACGGGTCCACGCCGATGTACCGGCCGCTGAAGAGCGGCGACAAGGGCGAGGACGTCAAGCAGCTCAAGCGGAACCTGCAGGCGCTGGGGTACGGGACCGGGCTCGACCCGGAGGACGGCGTCTTCACGGCGGGCACGGCGACGGCGGTCAAGCGGTGGCAGAAGGCGCACAAGACGGCGGAGACGGGCGAGGTCGCCAAGGAGGACATTGCCTTCGCGTCGGGGCCGCAGCGGGTGCGCAAGGGCGACTCGGCGGTCGGTGACGAGCCGGGCCCCGGCAAGCCGGTGCTGACGGTGACGGGCACCGAGCGGATCGTCCGCTTCCAGATCGACGCGGCGAAGGCGGGAGCGGCTAAGCCCGGCGACCTGGTGACCGTACGGCTGCCGGGAGGTGCCACCGCCACCGGGAGGATCGATTCCGTGGGCGGGACGGCCGCTCCGGACGACAAGAACGGCGGCGCGGGCGGCGGAGGAGGCGGCGGCGGCGATCAGAAGGCCAAGGTCGAGGTGTCCGTCACCTTCGACAAGCCGGCCGAGGTCAACGCCCCCGACCGGTCCCCGGTGACCGTCGGCCTCACCGGCGAGACCCGCAGGGGCGTGCTCTCCGTACCGGTCAACGCCCTGCTCGCCCTCGCGGGCGGCGGCTTCGGCGTCCAGGTCGTGGAGGACGGCAGGGCCCGCGAGGTCCAGGTCGAGCTGGGCATGTTCGGCAACGGCCGGGTCGAGGTGACCGGCGGCGCCCTCAAGGAGGGCATGCAGGTGGGGATCCCGACGCTGTGACGCACATGGAGACAGTGGTGGAGCTGACCGGCGTCACCAAGGAGTACCCCGGCGGGGTCACCGCCCTGCGCGCGGTCGACCTCACCGTCACCGCCGGCGAACTCCTCGCCATCGTCGGCCCGTCGGGCTCCGGCAAGTCCACCCTGCTGCACATCGTCGGCACCCTGGACCGCCCGACGGCGGGCGGCGTGCGGATCGCCGGGCACGACATCGCGGCCCTCTCGGACCGATCGCTGTCGGCGCTGCGGTCCCGGCACGTCGGCTTCGTCTTCCAGTCCTTCCACCTGGTGCCGGGCATCAGCGCACGGGCCAACGTCGCCGAAGGGCTGCTCTACAGCGGCCTCTCGCGCGCCGAGCGCGGCCGCCGGGCGGCGCAGGCCCTGGAACGGGTCGGCCTCGGGGACCGGATGGACCACCGGCCGCACGAGCTGTCCGGCGGGCAGAAGCAGCGCATCGCCATCGCCCGGGCGGTGGCGGGCGCACCGGACCTGCTGCTCGCCGACGAGCCGACGGGCGCACTGGACACGGCGTCCGGGGAATCGGTGATGGAGCTGCTGCACGAGCTGAACCGGGAAGGGGCCACGATCGCCGTGATCACCCACGACAACGAGATCGCGGCAAGCCTGCCGCGGCAGGTGCGGATCCGCGACGGGCAGATCGTCGCGGACGTACGGAACCGGGCGGGGGCGGGGGCGTGATGGGCCGCACCAGGACACGTACGGACGCGGGTACGGGTACGGGCGCAGGCGCGGGCAGGGGCAGGCGGGCGCGGAAGCCGACCCCGCCGAGGCTCTCCCCGCGGGACGTCCTGCACGTCGGATCGGCGGGCCTGCGCTCGCGCCCGATGCGGGTGTTCCTGTCCGCGCTCGGCATCGCCATCGGCATCGCGACGATGATCGCGGTGGTCGGCATCTCCTCCTCCAGCCAGGCCAAGCTGCTGCGCGAACTCGACGCCCTCGGCACGAACATGCTGGTCGCGACGCCCGGCAAGGGGATGTTCAGCGGCCAGGACACCAAGCTGCCCAAGGACGCCCCCGGCATGGTCTCCCGGATCGCGGGGGTCGAGTCGGTGGGCACCACCGGTGACGTGGCCGAGTCCGTCCGCCGCTCGGAGAACATCCCGAAGGAGGAGACGGGCGGGGTCGTCCTCAAGGCGGCCAAGGACGACCTGCTGGGCACCCTGCGCGCCGGGATGGCCGACGGAACCTGGCTCAACGGGGCCACCGGCCGCTACCCGTCGGTGGTCCTCGGGCACGTCTCCGCGCGCCGGCTCGGCATCACCGGACCGGGCCGGCAGGTCTTCATCGGCGGCCGGTACTTCACGGTGATCGGCATCCTGAAGCCGGTCCCGCTGGCCCCGGAGATCGAGCGCTCCGCGCTGATCGGCTGGGACGCGGCCGAGCAGCTGCTGGGCTTCGACGGCCACCCGACGGCCGTGTACGAACGGTCGGCGGACGACCGGGTGGCGGCGGTCAGGAAGCTCATCGCCCAGACGGCCAACCCGCAGACGCCGAGCGCGGTCGCGGTCACCGACCCCTCGGCGGCGCTGCAGGCGAAGGCGGCCACGGAGGGCGCGTTCAGCACCCTGCTGCTGGGACTGGGCGGGATCGCCCTGCTGGTGGGCGGGGTCGGCGTCGCCAACACCATGATCATCTCGGTGCTGGAGCGGCGCCATGAGATCGGCCTGCGCCGGTCCCTGGGCGGAACGAAGGGGCAGATCCGGATCCAGTTCGTGACGGAGTCACTGCTGCTGTCCGGCCTCGGCGGCCTGGCCGGCATCGTCCTCGGCGGCGCGGCCACGGCGGTCTACGCCCGCGCCGGCGACCTGCCCTGGGTGGTCCCGCTCTGGGCGGTGACCGGCGGCTTCGCCTGCACCCTGGCGATCGGCACCCTGGCCGGTCTCTACCCGGCGGTGCGGGCGGCCCGCCTGTCGCCGACGCTGGCGCTGGCGGCGGCGTAGGGCGGCGGTTCCGGGTGGTGGCGGGTGGTGGCGGGTGGTTCCAGGTCGTGGCGGGTGGGGAGCCACGGCCCGGGGGACGGGTGGCGGAGGAGCGGGGGAAAGACGGTGACGCCGAGCCCGTCCCCCGGAGCCGATCACCGACGTACCCTGAGTCGATGAGACGAACTCCACGTCACGCGGCGCGCGTTGTCATCCTGTCCCCGGCCGGATCGGTGTTCCTCTTCCGCGAGGACAACGTGGAGGTCGGCATCCACTGGCTGCCGCCCGGCGGCGGCATCGATCCCGGCGAGAGCCCCGAGGAGTGCGTGCGGCGCGAGCTGCGCGAGGAGACCGGCTGGACGGACCTGGAGCCGGAACGGCTGCTGTGCACCTGGGAGCACGACTTCACCCACCAGGGCATCCCGGTCCGCCAGCACGAGCACATCTACCTCGCCCGCGGACCCCACCGCGAACCGGTCCTGGAGGCCCCGGGAATCCACTGGCAGTGGCTCCCCGCGGACCGCCTCGCCACCCTGGGCGAACCCCTGTGGCCCCCGCGCCTCCCGGACCTCCTGGCGAACGCCCCGGCGGAACCGGTCCACCTGGGCCTGCTGGCCTGACCGGCGGCGTCAGCCGGTACCGAGCGGTCCCAGCGGCCCGGCCTGCCCGGTGTCGAGCCGGTGGCCGGCCCGGATGCAGCCCTCCGGAAGCAGCCCGGCGAGGGGAACGATCCGGGCTGCATGGTCGTCTCCTGCGCCTTCGTCCTAGCGGGCGGCCGGGGCCTTGGCCGTGGCCTTCCCGTACAGCGAGGCCGCGTATTCGCCGAGGACCGTGCTGGTCGACACGTCGTCGGTGTCGCCGCCCGTGAGGATGCCGATGATCTTGCCGTCCCGGGCGATCCACGCGCTGCCGCTCGTGCCGCCGGGGAAGTCGGCGCAGTCGAAGCGCTGTTGGGTCGGGCTCTCGCGGACGGCGACCGCCGTGCAGGTGCGGGGGATCTTGCGGTCGGCGGGATAACCGGTGACCGTGACCTCCTCGCCCGCGCGCCCGCTGGTGTCGAGCACGGCCGCGCCGGTCACGTCCTCGATCGTGCGGCCCTTGGCATCGGGGGCGAGGCGGGCGAAGGCGAGGTCGTAGTCGTCGTCGGTGCCCTCCGCCCAGCGGTCGTCCTCGAAGACCTGCTCGATCTTCCAGGTGCCGTACGGGGCCATGCCGTTGGCGTACGCAGGTGCGAAGACGGCGGTTCCGTCGCCCTGGTCGCCTTCGAGCAGACAGTGCCCGGCAGTGATGATCATGTTCCGGCCGGGGCTGTGCACCACGGTGGCCGTACAGAAGTGATCACTGTCCAGTCCGTCCGTGAACAGGGCCCCGGTGAAGGCCGCGGGACCACCGGGCGGGGGCGTGACGGCAGGCGGCAGGGTGGCTCCGGGCGGGGTCGAAAGCTGCGGCTTCGCCGCTTGCGATCGCGATGTGGCCGTCGGCGACGCCGTCGGCCCGGCCTTCGCGCGCACGGGCGCGGCCGCCCCCTCGGGCGGCGGCACAAGCTCGGCCACCGCGGCGGAGGCCCCAAGAGCCGCCACCGCACACAGCACCGCCGTCACGACGGTCCGCTTGTCCACCGGCATGATGATCCTTCCGATTTGCCCTGGCGAAGCATGCCTTGGGGGCAGGGCCGGGTGCAAGGGGCGGGGTGTCGCGGGAGCCTGCGTCCGCCCCGGCGGGGACCGGGCTTGGACGTCGGTTACTGTGACCCGCCGACAGCACGGGGCACCCGGGAGGAAACACGGTGAAGACCAGACGATGGCTCGGCGGCATGGTGGCGCTGCTCGCCCTCACCGCCTGTGCCGGCGAACAGGCGGTCGACGAGACCAGCTACAAGGACGGCTACGCGTACATCGGGACGCTGGGCGAGACCCTTTCCGTGAAGGACCGGGAATCCGCCGAGGCGTCCTGCAAGAACGCGCTGCCGTCCTACGAACTCGCCAATCCTGAACCCGGGCGCGTCGCGGCGGACTGGATCGCCGGCTGTACGGACGCCGCCCTCGCCCACAAAGCCCGCTTCTGATCCGTTCACAGGCGTCGTGCGTACGCCCCGAGGTCGCACGCGAAGCGCAGGCCGGGGCGGCCGTCGAGCTGGATTCCGCCGGTGGGCACGAAGCCCGTGCGGGCCAGTACGGCCCGGGAACCGGGGTTGTCGAGCGTCGTGACCGCCCGCAGCCCGGTCAGGCCGTACTCCGTGACCGCGAGGCCGCACGCCTCGCGCACGGCCGCCGTGGCCAGGCCCCGCCCGGCGGCCTTCTCGGCGATCCGGTAACCGAGCTCGGCCGAACCCTGCGCCACGTCGACGAGGTTGACCCGCCCCACCACCTCGCCGCCGTCCTCCACCAGTACGTGGAAGTGGCACAGCCCCGCGTCCTGCTCGGCCATCAGCGCCCGGTGCCGCTCGTCGAAGTGGGCGAAGTACTCGTCGCCGCGGTCGGGAACGGATGCCGCGAAGTACGCCCGGTTCTCCCGCTCGAACGCGAGCAGGGCCGGGGCGTGGTCGAAGCGCAGGGGCTGGAGACGAGGCATGCCCCGATGCTAGTCCGATCACCAACTCGGAAGTTTGCACGGTCATTTGGCCTCTTGGTCTAATCGTCGCTCCGATTCCTGATGAGAGGGCGACGAACACTTGCGTTTGACAGGCAAGCACCGGATATCCATGGTGGCCGCGGCGGCCGCGGCGGCGATCGTGGGAAGTCTGCAGCTCTCCCCCACCGCGTTCGGCACCGAGGACACCGGCGAGACGGCCCCGCCCGCGGCGGGGGCACCGGATTCCCCCGGCTCCATCGACGCGCACGACTCCCACGCGGAGGACTCCGCCACCCACGGCTCCGACGGCACCGTCTTCAGGGACGGCGTCATGTCGTTCGGGACGGAGCCTCCGAAGGCCGCCGCGAGGTCGGCCGCAGCGGCCGCTCCCACACCGCCGTCGGGCGAAGGGTGGAAGCTGAGCGGCGCCACCAAGTGGCTGCAGACCGGCTACACGATCAGGTTCTACGACCAGAAGTCCGCCGACTGGCTGGCCCCGTACGTGCAGGCCTCCGCCGCGGACCTGCGCCGCATCACGAACCTGCCGGTCTCCGTCGACACCAGGCCGGTCGGCTGGGACTACGTCCGCCCCAAGGGCGAGGTGGTCGTCGGCGTCGCCCACCGTCCGTGCGTGCCCCCCGCAGGCGAGGGCAGCATGGGCAGCACGGGCTGGAAGGTGGTCCGCGACGGCTCGGGCACCGCCAACCTCAGCTGCGGCTTCACCAGCTCGTCCGTGGCCGAGACCGTGACCAGCGGCCACGCCTACATAGACGACGAGTTCTTCACGGCGGCCGGCAAGCCGACCGCCGCCATGGGCGAGACGTACATGCGCAACCACGTCAGCCACGAGCTCGGGCACACGCTGGGCCTGACGCACGCCAACCGCAGCCTGGACAAGGGCGACTGCGTGAAGGGCACCGACTCGGGCCAGTTCCCGGTCATGTGCTCGCCCACGTACGCGTACCAGGACAAGCGGGCGGGCACCTACGTCCAGCAGTTCGACGTCCAGGGCCTGCGCCGGCTCGCGGCCGGCGCCGGCGCCGCGCTGTCCCCGCAGGGCCGGGTGACCGGGATCGGCTCCAAGTGCCTGGACGTCAAGGGCGGCAAGGCGGCCAACGGGACGCAGATCCAGCTCTACACGTGCAACGGCTCCGCCGCGCAGTCGTGGATCCTGGGCAAGGACGGCACGTTCCGCGCCTTCGGCAAGTGCCTGGACAACGCGCGCAACGCGAGCACCAACGGCAACAAGATCAGCCTCTACGACTGCAACGGCACGGCGGCCCAGCGCTGGTCCGTCAACGCCAAGGGGCAGATCGTCCACGTGGCGTCCGGCAAGGTCCTCGACGTGACCGGCGGCGCGACCGCCAACGGCACCGTGGTCCAGCTCTACACGGCGAACACGAACAAGCGCCAGGTCTGGGTCACCCCGAAGTAGCTCCGCCCCGCACCCACGGCACAGGCCGCCCCGCGTCACCGCGGGCGGCCTGTCCTGCTGTCAGGAGGTGCGGGAGTCCGGGGTGCCGGGCACGCGGTCGCGCAGGCGCTGCCACGCCGCGATGCCGAGCGTGATCCCCCAGAGGAGGAAGAGGGTGTACCAGAAGAGCCCCCAGGCGGCCTGGGGATGGGCGTCCTTGGCGGCGAAGGCGGGTGCGGAAACCACGCGGCCGGCGGCGAGCAGGTACTGCATCGCGAAGTACGTGAAGCCCCACAGGGTCATTCCGATCGAGGCGAGCCCCGCCGGTACGGCGGTCAGGGCGGCCGGGATGCGCCGACCCCACGGGCTGACCAGGGCGAGGGAGAGGACCGCGCCGAACACCGCGACCGCGCCCATCACCCAGTAGCCGATCGCGGCCTCCATGTTGTCCCTCGGGGCCGAGGCGAAGTCGCCGGGGAACATGGCCGCCACCCCGGCGCCCCACCAGAAGTGCGGGGCCGCGTAGCCGAGTGCGGCGACGGCGGCCGTGTAGCCGGGCCAGGTGCGCCGCCGGGCGGGCGGCGAGGCCTTCGCCGCGGTCGTCGCGGTGGTGGCGAAGCCGGCGGTCACGGTCTCCATGAGGTCCCCCGGGGGTGCTCGGTTCGGTGGGGCGGTCCAGGTTTCCCCGCCTGGATCCAGCTTCTCCGCACGGGCACCCTCCGCGGATCGCGCGGCGGCACGACCCCGCTCTCCCCCGTGCGGGGGAGCCCCTTCCCCTGAACGGGGTACGGGAAATAGGGCGGTTGCCCGATCCCGGCACCCCCTCCTCAGACGCACGCTGGTCCGGTGAGCAGTCGGGGAGCGGGACGGGTCCTGCGGGACCGCAATGCGGGGCTGTACCTCGCCGGGGTGGTGGTCTCGGGGTTCGGCACGACCTCGATGTGGCTGGTGGCCGGGGTCTGGGTGAAATCGCTGACCGGGTCGGACGCCCTCGCGGCGCTGACGGTGTTCGCCCTGTGGGCGCCGGTGCTGGCCGGGCCGGCCCTGGGGGTGCTCGCCGACCGGCTGCCGCGGCGGCCGGTGCTGGTCGGCGCCTGCCTCGTGATGGCCGCGGTGCTGCCCGTGCTGCTCCTGCTCGATTCGGCGGACCGGGTGTGGCTGCTGTTCGCCGTCCTGCTGGTGTACGGGGTCTGCGGCACCCTCCACGAAGCGGCGGAGGCGGCCCTGGTGCCGCAGGCCGTCGACGGCCGGCTGCTCGGGGACTTCAACGGGCTGCGGATGACGGCGAACGAGGGCGTGAAGCTGCTCGCGCCGCTGCTGGGCGCGGGCCTGTTCGTCCGCTGCGGCGGGGCGTCGGTGGCACTGCTCGACGCGGTGACGTTCGCGCTGGCGGCGGGCATCTTCGCGCTGCTGCGGGTCCCGGAGGAGAAGCCGGAGCGGATCACGGGACCCGGCGGTTTCGCGGCGCTGCTGGAGGGCGGGCGGCAGCTGTGGGGCTCGCACGTGCTGCGGCCCCTGGTGCTGGCCGGCGCCGCGGTGATGTTCCTGGCGGGTCTGAACGGGGCGGTGATCTACGCGGTCGCCGACGGCGTGCTGGGGCGCGCACCCACCTACGTCGGGGTGCTGTACGCGGTGCAGGGCGCCGGTTCCGTCCTGAGCGGCCTGGCGGCGGGCCCGCTCCTGCGGCGGCTGCCGGACCGGGTGTTCACGGCCGCGGGAGCGGCCGTGTTCGCACTGGGCGTCGGGGCGAGGGCGCTGCCGTACGACGCGGCGGCGCTTGCGGGCAGTGCGGCGATCGGCGCGGGGCTGCCGTGCGTGCTGGTCGCCGTGCTGACCGCGGTGCAGCGCGAGGTCCCGAACGCCGTCCTGGGCCGCGCGGCCGCCACGGCCAACACCCTGGTCTTCGTACCGAACGCGCTGGCCCTGGCACTGGGGGCCGCACTGGTGGCCCTCGTGGACGTACGGGTGCTGCTGCCGGTGCTCACGGTGGCGGGCCTGGCCGTGGCGCTGCTGCTGGTGGCCGCGCGGCCGGGGGCGGGGGCGGAGCCGCGCGGCGCCGGTGCGCGCCGTGCGGCCGGTCGGTCCTAGCGGCCGGCCGCTCCCGACGGCCGGCCGGTCCCGGGGGTCACGCCCCGGGTCCCGCCCACAGGCCGTCCGCCGTGAGCCCGAGGAGGACGATCGCGTTGCCGCGCACGATGCGGTCGACCACGTCCGGTGCCAGGTGGCCCATCTGCGCCTCGCCGACCTCGCGGGACTTCGGCCAGGTCGAGTCGGAGTGGGGGTAGTCCGTCTCGTAGAGGACGTTGCCGACGCCGATCGAGTCGAGGTTCTTCAGGCCGAAGGCGTCGTCGAAGAAGCAGCCGAAGACGTGCTCCGCGAAGAGCTCCGACGGCGGGCGCAGCACCTTGTCCGCGACTCCGCCCCAGCCCCGGTTCTCCTCCCAGACCACGTTCGCCCGTTCGAGGATGTACGGGATCCAGCCGATCTGGCCCTCCGCGTACATGATCTTCAGGTTGGGGAAGCGCTCGAACTTGCCACTCATCAGCCAGTCGACCATCGAGAAGCAGCAGTTGGCGAAGGTGATGGTGGAGCCGACCGCCGGCGGGGCGTCCGCGGACGTGGACGGCATGCGGGAGGAGGAGCCGATGTGCATGGCGATGACCGTGCCGGTCTCGTTGCACGCCTCCAGGAAGGGGTCCCAGTCGTCCGTGTGGATGGACGGGAGGCCCAGGTGCGGGGGTATCTCCGAGAAGGCGACGGCGCGCACGCCGCGCGCAGCGTTGCGGCGGACCTCCGCGGCGGCCAGGCGGGCGTCCCAGAGCGGGATCAGGGTGAGGGGGATGAGGCGGCCGCGGGCGTCGGGGCCGCACCACTCCTCGACCATCCAGTCGTTGTAGGCCCGTACGCCGAGCAGTCCCAGCTCACGGTCCTTGGCCTCGGTGAAGGTCTGGCCGCAGAAGCGGGGGAAGGTCGGGAAGCACAGGGCCGACTGGACGTGGTTGACGTCCATGTCGGCGAGGCGGTCGGGAACCGAGAAGGACCCCGGGCGCATCTGCTCGTAGGTGATGACTTCCAGTTTGATCTCGTCGCGGTCGTACCCGACGGCCGTGTCGAGGCGGGTGAGCGGCCGGTGCAGGTCCTCGTACACCCACCAGTCGCCGATCGGGCCGTCGTCGCCCTTGGCACCCATGACGGGGGCGAACTTGCCGCCGAGGAAGGTCATTTCCTTCAAGGGGGCGCGGACGACGCGGGGGCCGGTGTCCTGGTACTTGGACGGGAGCCGGTCCCGCCAGACGTGGGGGGGCTCAACCGTGTGGTCGTCCACCGAGATGATCTTCGGGAAGGTCTCCATGGCTCATACGGTAGCGCCGATCTGACGAACCGTCAGCTAGTTGGTCCGTGATCGGCCATGGACGGGCTGACGTGTACGCGCAAGACAGGGCAGACTGACCCTTACAACGAACGGAAGGCAGGGGGACGACAGATGGACGGCGTACCGGCCATCCCGCACCCGCGGAAGCATCCCGAGGGAGCCCGGCCCACCAGCACGTCCAAACACCCGGCGCCGAGCCCGGCCCCGGACTCCGCCCCGGCCGCCACCGCCCCCGCCGCAGCCGCCTCCCACGCCGCCCCGGCCGAGTCCCGCTTCGCCGTCCTCGGCCCCGTCCGCGCCTGGCGCGGCGCCGAGCTCCTGCCCTCCGGCACCCCCCAGCAGCGCGCCCTGCTCGCCGTCCTGCTGCTGCGCGACGGCCGCACCGCCACCGCGCCCGAGCTCATCGACGCCATCTGGGGCGAGGACCCGCCGCAGCAGGCCCTCGCCACCATCCGCACGTACGCCTCCCGCCTGCGCAAGGTCGTCGCCCCCGGGCTGCTCGTCACCGAGTCCGGCGGCTACGCCATCCGGCTGCGCTCCGCCGCCACCCTCGACCTCGGCGTCGCCCGCAGCCTCGCCGCCGACGCCGACGCCGCCCGGGCCGCCGGCGACCGCTCCCTCGCCCGTACGCTCCTCGCCCGCGCCCTCGACCTCTGGGAGGGCGAGCCCCTCGCCGGGATCCCCGGCCCGCACGCCGAGACCGAGCGCACCCGGCTCGCCGAATGGCGCCTCCAGCTGCTGGAGACCCGCCTCGATCTCGACCTGGAGGTCGGCCACCACGCCGAGGCCGTCTCCGAGCTCACCGCCCTCACCGCCGCCCACCCGCTGCAGGAACGCCTGCGCGAGCTGCTCATGCTCGCCCTCTACCGCAGCGGCCGGCAGGCCGAGGCCCTCGCCGTCTACGCCGACACCCGCCGCCTCCTCGCCGACGAACTCGGCGTCGACCCGCGCCCCGAACTCTCCGCGCTCCAGCAGCGCATCCTGAACGCCGATGCCGATCTCGCCCGCGCGGAAGACCCGGCCCCGGCCGCCGCGACCGTCCACGTGAGGCCCGCCCAGTTGCCCGCGACCGTTCCCGACTTCACCGGCCGATCCAGCTTCGTCGACGAGCTCGGCAGCATCCTGTCCGGCGGCGCCCAGGACCAGGTCATGGCCGTCTCCGCGCTCGCCGGCATCGGCGGCGTCGGCAAGACCACCCTCGCCGTGCACGTCGCCCACGCCGCCCGCCCGCACTTCCCCGACGGACAGCTCTACGTCGACCTCCAGGGCACCGAGGCACGCCCGGCGGAACCGGAGGCCGTCCTCGGCTCCTTCCTGCGCGCGCTCGGCACCCCCGACACCGCCATCCCCGACTCCCCCGCCGACCGGGCCGCGCTCTACCGCTCCACCCTCGACGGGCGCCGCGTCCTGGTCCTGCTCGACAACGCCCGCGACGCCGCCCAGGTCCGCCCGCTGCTGCCCGGCACCGCCGGCTGCGCCGCCCTCGTCACCAGCCGGGTCCGCATGGCGGGCCTCGCCGGGGCCCATCTCGTCGACCTCGACGTGATGAGCCCCGAGGAGGCCCTCCAACTGTTCACCCGGATCGTCGGCGAGGAGCGCGTCCGCGCCGAACGCCAGGCCGCCCTCGACGTCGTCGGCGCCTGCGGCTTCCTGCCGCTCGCCATCCGCATCGCCGCCTCCCGGCTCGCCGCCCGCCGCACCTGGACCGTCTCCGTCCTCGCCGCCAAGCTGGGCGACGAGCGCCGCCGCCTCGACGAGCTCCAGGCCGGCGACCTCGCCGTCAAAGCCACCTTCGAGCTCGGCTACGGCCAGCTGGAACCCGCCCAGCAGCGCGCCTTCCGTCTCCTCGGCCTCGCCGACGGCCCCGACATCTCCCTCTCGGCGGCCGCTGCCGTCCTCGACCTCCCCGAGTACGACACCGAGGACCTCCTCGAAGCCTTAGTCGACTGCTCCCTGCTCGAATCCGCCGCCCCCGGCCGCTACCGCTTCCACGACCTCGTACGCCTCTACGCGCGTGCCTGCGCCGAACGCGACGAGCAGCCCCCGGGCGGGCGCGAGGCGGCCCTGGACCGGCTGCTGGACTTCTACCTGGCCACGGCCTCCGGGGTGTACGCCCTGGAGCGCCCCGGCGACCGGCTGCCCGCCCACCTGTCCGACACCCACTACCCCGGGCTGGTCTTCGCCGAGCCGCGCGCCGCCCTGGACTGGCTGTACGCCGAGGCCGACCCGCTGCTGGCGTGCGTACGGCAGGCAGCCGTACGGGGCGGCGAGACGCTGGTCCTGCGGCGGGCCGTGGACCTGCTGTGGGCGGCCAAGGACCTCGCCGAGTCGGGGGCCAACTCCAAGCAGTACGAGTCGGCCGCCGTCGCCCTGCGCGACGCCGGCCAGGCCGCCAAGGACCCGTACGCGGAGGGCCGCGCCCGCACCACCCTCACCAACGTCCACCTGGTCGCCGGCCGGTTCACCGCGGCCGACGACGAGGCCCGCCAGGCCACCGCGCTCGCCCGCGAGGCCGGCGACCCGCTGCCCAGCTGCTGGGCGCCCAACGACCGCGGGATCATCGCCCTGTACGAGGGGCGGCACGCGGACGGCGAGCGGTACCTGCTGGAGGCCATCGAGAACTTCCGCGCCGACGCCAACAACGTCGGCGAGGCCAGCGCCCTGTGCAACCTGTCCCGCATCCACGTGGAACTGGGCCGCCTCACCAGCGCCATAGACCTCGCCCAGCAGGGCATCGCCATCTACGACCGGATGGGCCTGACCCTGCGCCTGGCCAACGGCCGCTACGCGCTGGGCATCGCGCTCACCCAGGCGGGCCGCCTCGGCGAGGCCCTCGCCCAGCTCACCGAGGCGCTGTCCCTCTTCCACGAGAACCGGCAGCCGCTGTGGGAGGGCGTGACCCACTTCCGGCTCGCCGTGGCCCACCTGGCGGCCCGCCGTCCCACCCTGGCCGCCTCGCACGCCGAGCAGGCGATCGCGCTGCGCGGCATCGGCGGGGAGTGGCGCCGGGCGACCGTGCTGACGGTGCTGGGCAAGGCGCTGCGGCGGCTGGGGCAGACGGACCGGGCGCGGGCGTGCTGGCGCGACGCGGAGGCCGTCTTCCGGCAGCTGGGGTCCACCGAACTGGCCGAGGTACAAGCCCTGCTAGCCTCGGAGATCGCGGCCTGACCTGCGGCGATCCCCGTTGAACGAGGCGTTCATCGTTCGTTTATCGCCCTTCGGCACGATAGGTGCATCGACCCGGCGCGTCGGGGGGGCACCCGGGCCGGTTGGAGGACTACCCGCTCGGCGGTCATCGGGGGAATCGCCGAGCGGGCCCTACCCATCCATCAGGAGAACCGATGACGACGAACGAGAACATCCTGCCGGCCGACGGTGACAGCAAGTCGCTCGACAACCACGCCCCGGGCGTCGACGTCGAGACTCTGGACAACCACGCCTCGGGCATCGAGATCAAGCCGCTCGACCCGGCTCCGGCTCCGGCTCCCGTGCCGATCCCGGCGACGCCGGCCGAGGAGATCCAGACGCTGGACAACCACGCGTCCGGTCCGCGCCCGTAACACGCACACCGCACCACGCAAGAACGCAAGACGTACGGGGGATTCAACGGGGGAACGGCGGTCGCGGTGGCCCGGAGGGGGAGCCACCGCGACCGCCGCACGTCTGCGTCCGGTCGTCCGCACCGGGCTCCGGCCCGCGGCATACGCTGGGGGTGTGTTCTCCTCCCACGGACCGAGCGTCCGCGAACTCGCCGTGCAGGGCCTCTCCTCGATCGAGCGCGGCTACGACCTGCTCGCGCCGAAATTCGACCGGACGCCCTTCCGCACCCCTGACCGCATGCTCGACGCCGTGGAGGAGACCCTCGCCCAGCGGGAGGGATCCTTCGGCGCCGGGCTCGACGTCTGCTGCGGCACCGGCGCCGCGATCGGCATGCTGCGAAGGCTGTGCCGGGACCGGGTGACCGGGGTGGACCTCAGCGCGGGCATGCTGGCCGAGGCCGGACGCGCCCACCCGGACGAGCGCGTGGACTTCGTACGGGCCGACGCGCGGGCGCTGCCGCCCGCGCTCGCGGACACGTACGACCTGGCGGTCAGCTTCGGCGCCTTCGGGCACTTCCTCCCGGCCGAGCGGCCCGCCCTCTTCTCCGGGGTGCACCGCGCGCTGCGCCCCGGCGGGGTGTTCGCCTTCCCGATCGGCGCCCCGATCCCGCCGAGCTCCCCCGTGTGGTGGGCGGCGGCGGGCTTCGACGCGGCGATGCGGGTGCGCAACGCGGTGTGGCGGCCGTCCTTCGTCATGTACTACCGGACCTTCCCGCTCAGCGGGGTCCGCCGCGACCTGGAGGCGGCCGGCTTCACCGTGGAGACCGTGCCGCTGGACCACTTCGGGCGGCAGGCCGGGGGCGCCCCCCGCTGGCGGCTGGTGCTGGCCCGGCGTACCTAGCGGAATCACTGCGTCACCGCCGGTGCACGGGACACAATCGATGAGGGTTCGTCAGGCAGCTCGCTTCCGCACCACCCTCACCCTTTGGAGCAGCCGGTGTCGTCGCAGGAAATGCCCATAACGATCACCCCCCAGCAGGCCGCCCACGGTGTCATCCTCCCCGTTCTGCTGGCGAACGGCCCGGCCCGGCTGCGCATCCCTGCCTGCCGGAACGGCGATCTCATCCGGGCCCGCGTCGGGGACCAGGAGTTACTGCTGCGCATCCGCGTCCAAGGGGCCGGAGCGGGAGCCGCGTTCGCGACCGGCGCCGTCGGCGCGACCGGCGGAGCGGGTGCGGGCGTGCCGGTGTCCAACCCGTCCTCCATGGCGAACGGCCGCGGGTGCATCGCCGCGGTCCTGGTCGCCGCCGTGGTCGCCGTCGTCCTCATCGCGGTGAACAACGGGCACGACGACGGCAAGAACTCCGCCTCCCCGACCCCGACCTACTCGTCGGGCGCGTTGTCGCCCCCCTCCTCCACCCCGTGGACGGCGGAACCCACCACCGCCCCGAACCCCGTGCCCACCCGGTACAGCCCGGAACCCGCCCCGGCGCCGACCCCGGAGTCCACCCCGGAGCCGAGCCCCTTCGACCGGGGCACCTGTCTCAACGGACAGCTGCCGGACTCGACGACGCCGCAGAGCGTCAGCGGCGTGGACGAGGTCTCCTGCTCGGCGTCCGACGCGCACTACAAGGTGATCGAGAGCATCCCCGGCACCTCGGACATGGACCGCTGCAATTCCAACCCCAAGACGCAGTACGCGTTCTCCTACCGCTACATGCGCGGCGCCACCGTCCTCATCCAGTACGTGTACTGCCTGGTCGGCCTCGGCTCGTACGCCCGCTGAGCGGCGGGCCCCGGATCCCGGGCGCTAGCGGGCGCGCAGCTCGCGCTTGAGGACCTTGCCGCTCGCGTTGCGCGGCAGCTCGGAGACGAACTCCACCGCGCGCGGCACCTTGTAGTTGGCCATCTCCCGCCGTGACCAGGCGATCAGGTCGTCGGCGGTGAGCGTGGAGCCGGGTCGGCGGACCGCGTACGCCTTGCCGACCTCGCCGAGGCGCGGATCGGGGACGCCGACGACCGCGACGTCCGCGATGTCCGGGTGCAGGCCGAGGAGTTGCTCGATCTCGGCGGGGTAGGCGTTGAAGCCGCCGACGATGAACATGTCCTTGATCCGGTCGGTGATGCGCAGGTTGCCGTGCGCGTCCTTGAACCCGACGTCGCCGGTGTGCAGCCAGCCGTCCCGGGTGATCGCCCTGGCGGTCTCGTCGGGGTCCTCGAAGTAGCCCTGCATGACGTGGTAGCCGCGGACCAGGATCTCGCCGGCCTCGCCCGGCGGCCGCGGCGTCCCGCCCGCGTCCACGATCATCACCTCGGTGTCCGGGATGGCCCGCCCCGAGGTCTCGGAGATGATCTCCGCGGGGTCGCCCCGCCGGCACATGGTGACGATGCCGCTGGCCTCGGAGAGCCCGTACGCGGTGAGGACGGTGGCGATGTGCAGCTCGCCGCGCAGCCGCTCGACGAGCCGCAGCGGGACCACGGCCGCGCCGGTGACGACCAGGCGCAGGGCGGACAGGTCGTGGTGGTCGCGCTGGGGGTGGTCGAGGAGGGACTGGTGGAGGGTGGGCGGCCCGGGGAGTACGGAGATCCGCTCGGCGGCGACGTTGGCGAGGACGGTGTCCACGTTGAAGACGGGCTGCGGGACCATCGTGGCCCCGCGCATCAGACAGGCGATGATCCCGGCCTTGTAGCCGAAGGTGTGGAAGAAGGGGTTCACGATCAGGTAGCGGTCGCCCTCGCGGAGTCCGGCGAGCTCGCACCACACGTCGTAGCAGCGCAGGGACTGGGCGTGGGTGATCACGGCGCCCTTGGGGCTGCCGGTGGTGCCCGAGGTGAAGATGATGTCGGAGGGGGCGCCGGAGGGGATGGACGCGGCGCGTTCGCGCACGGCTTCGGCCGGTATGCGGTCCCCGCCCGCCAGGAAGTCCTTCCAGGTACGGAAGGACTCGGGTGCGTCCTCGGCGAGGACGACGACCTGCTCCAGGTGCGGGAGCCCGCGCAGCGGCCCGGCGCCGGGGCCCTCGCCCGCGGCCCGGCGCAGGGAGGCGACGTAGGAGGTGCCCAGGAAGGTGCCGGTGACGAAGAGCAGCCGCGCCCGGCTGCGCTGGAGGACGTACGCCGCTTCCGCGCCCTTGAAACGGGTGTTGAGGGGGACGAGCACCGCGCCCGCCGAGACGGCGCCGAGCGCGGAGACGATCCACTCCAGGGTGTTGGGGGCCCAGACGGCGACCCGGTCGCCGGGCTCGACCCCGGCGGCGATGCAGGCGGCCGCGGCGCGCTCGACGCGTTCGCCGAGCTGCGCGTAGCTGATGCGGACGCGGCCTTCGACGACGGCCTCCCGGTCGGCGTACCGTTCGGCTGCCGATTGGACGAGCCCCGCGATGCTGCCCCAGCGCAGGTCTGCGCGTACGTGGTCGCTCACGTCGTCGCGTACGGCCCCGCGTGCGTCGTCGCCCATGCGTGTCATCCTCCCGCGAACCCAGTAGCTGACTATCCGTCAGATTAGCTGTAGCCTTCGCGGCTGTCAGTACTGGCGCACCCCGGAGGTGGCGATGGCGGCAACGCTCAAGGACGCTACGGCGATAGTGGGCATCGGGCAGACCGCCTTTGCCAAACGACTGCCGCAGTCCGAAAAGGAGTTGGCCTGCCGGGCCATCCTGGCGGCCCTCGCCGACGCCGGCATCGAGCCCTCCGAGGTCGACGCCTTCTCCTCCTACACCATGGAGGAGACCGACGAGGTCGAGGTCGCCAAGGCCATCGGCGCCGGAGACGTCACCTTCTTCTCCAAGATCGGCTACGGCGGCGGCGGTTCCTGCGCCACCGTCGGCCACCTGGCCTCGGCGATAGCGACCGGCCAGGCCACCGTCGGCGTCGCCTGGCGCTCCCGCAAACGCGGCTCCGGCCCGCGCCCCTGGAAGAACACCGCCGTCCAGCTCCCCACCCCCGGCCAGTGGACCCGACCCTTCGGGCTGCTGCGCCCCGCCGACGAGATCGGCATGCTGGCCCGCCGCTACATGCACGAGTACGGCGCCACCCGCGACCACCTCTTCAACGTGGCCATGGCCTGCCGCAACCGGGCCAACGCCAACCCGGCCGCGATGATGTACGAGCGCCCGCTGACCCGCGAGATGTACATGACCTCCCGCATGATCAGCGACCCGCTCTGCCTCTTCGACAACTGCCTGGAGACCGACGGGGCGCTGGCCTGCGTGATCGTCTCCGCCGAGCGGGCCCGGGACTGCCGCCAGAAGCCCGTCTACGTGCACTCCGTCGCCCAGGGCCTGCCCTCCCAGCACCACGGCATGGTCAACTACTGGAACGACGACCCGCTCTCCGGACCCGCCTGGACCGCCGCCCGCCACCTCTGGAAGCAGGCCGACTTCGGGCCTCAGGACGTGGACGTCGCCCAGATCTACGACGCCTTCACCCCGCTGATCCCGCTCTCGCTGGAGGGCTACGGCTTCTGCGGGCGCGGCGAGGGCGCCGCCTTCACCGAGGGCGGCGCCCTGGAGATGGGCGGCCGGCTCCCGATCAACACCGGGGGCGGCGGCCTGTCCGAGGCGTACGTGCACGGCTTCAACCTGATCAACGAGGGCGTCAAGCAGCTGCGCGGCATCTCCACCGCCCAGGTGCCGGACGCCGCGACCTGCCTGGTGACGGCGGGCGAGGGAGTCCCGACGTCCGCGATCCTGCTGAGGAGCTGACCGATGACCGCCACGTCCGCTGCGTCCGCCGCATCCGCCACGTCCGAGGCGTCCGCCGCACCCGCGGACGCACTGCTCCTGCCGGTTCCCGACGAGGACGGCGCCCCCTTCTGGGAGTACGCCGCACGGGGCGAGCTCCGCATCCAGGCCTGCGCCGCCTGCGGCCGGCTGCGCTTCCCGCCCCGCCCCTGCTGCCCGCACTGCAGATCCTTCGACAGCGAGTGGCGCCGGATGAGCGGCCGCGGCCGCATCTGGTCCTACGTCCGGCCGCACCCGCCGCTGCTGCCCGCCTACGCCGCGCAGGCCCCGTACAACGTGGTCCTCGTGGAGCTCGCCGACGCCCCGGACATCCGGCTCGCCGGGAACCTGGTGACCTCGCCCGACGCCCCGCTGGACTCGATGGACCCGGCCCGGCTGCGCATCGGCACGCGGGTCCAGGTGGCCTTCACCGAGATCGGCGGGATGGCCGTGCCGCGCTGGCTCCTGGAGAAGTCGTGACCGTACGGGTGGAGCGGGACAAGGCGACCGGGGTCGCGGTCGTCACCCTGGACCGGGAGCGCCGGCACAATGCGATCGACCTGGCGACCGCGGACGAACTGAGCGCGGTGTGGCGGGAGCTCCGGTTCGCCGAGGAGGTGCGGTCGGTGGTGCTCACGGGCGCCGGCACGGCCGCGTTCTGCACCGGCATCGACCGCGGTGCCGACGTGCCGCAGCCCCCCTCCCCGTACTCGGCCGACGATCCGCTCATCGCGATCGGCCCCAAGGCGGGCGACCTGTGGAAGCCGGTCGTCGCCGCCGTCAACGGCATGGCCTGCGGCGGGGCCTTCTACCTGCTGGGCGAGGCCGAGTTCCTGATCGCCTCCGAGACGGCGACCTTCTTCGACCCGCACACGACGTACGGGATGGTCAGCGCCTACGAGGCCGTCTACATGGCGCAGCGCATGCCCTTCGGCGAGGCCGCCCGGATGTCCCTGATGGGCACGGCCGAACGGCTCTCCGCGCACCGGGCCCACGAGATCGGGCTCGTCTCGGAGCTGGCCGCGCCCGACGGGCTGCTCCCGGCGGCCCTGCGGGCGGCGGAGACGCTGGCCGGCTTCCCGACGGAGGCCGTGCAGGGCACCGTACGGGCCCTGTGGTCGGCGAAGCAGGCCGCGCTCCAGCAGGCCCTGGCCCAGGCCCCGGCGCTGATCGCGCTGGGGAACCTGGCGCCGGAGCGGCAGGCGGAACTGTTCGCGGGGCGGCGGCCGGGGACGGAGTTCCGGCTGCGCTGATCAGCGCTTGGCCGTGGACTTGCTCGGCTTCGGCGTCGCCTTGGGCCTGGACGTGGAGATGCCGCCGTCGGGTCCGTCGGCCGGGGTGGGGCCGGCGGTGGTGGTGTCGGTCTCGGGTGCGGCGAGACGGCAGTTCTTGACGTCGGCGGCGTGCGCCGGGTCTTCCAGGGCGACATCGACCGCGCGGGTCTCGCGGGCTTCCAGGGTCACGCGGACGACGGACGATTCGAGGATCGTCCCGGCCGCGTTCTCGCGGTGGAGGGTGACCTTGACGGTCGCCCTGCGGTCGAGCCGCGAGGTGAACCTGACGGTGGTGGCGGCCTGCTGGGGCCCCGCGCACGTCACGACGACGGCGGTGGCCGGGTCGCCCGTCGGGTCGGCGGAGGGCGAGGCGGAGGCCGTGCTCCCCTTGCTCCCGCTGTGGCTCTTCTTCTTGCTCTTCGAGCTGGAGCAGCCGCCCCCGCTGCTGCTCTTGCTCTTGCTCTTCCCGCTGCTTCCGCTGCTTCCGCTGCTGCTGCTTCCGCCGTGCGACGAGAACCCGGTCAGCGCGAACACGACGGCCACCAGCACCGCGGTGAACCTCATGCGACGTCCAGCCACCATGGCCCGAACTCCTCCCCCTGGACAACGGCGGGCCACGCTATCAGCGCGCCACCGTGCGGGTAACGGCCCGGAAGACATCGGCTCCGTCCGGCCGCTCCCGCATGCGCGGCGCAGACGCCGGGCGTAGCGACCCCTCCCCGACGCACCCCTCGCACGCCTCGGCCCCGGAGGGCCTCTGCGGCTTCGGACCGCTGGGCCGGACTCCGTCCGGCCGCTCCCGCATGCGCGGCGCAGATGCCGGGCGTAGCGTCGGGATCGAGACCCCTACCGCGAAGGGCCGGGCATGATCCGCAACGTACTCGGCTCGCTGATGGGTCTGATCGGAGCGGCGGCCGCCGTCTGGAGCCCCTTCCGTGCCTGGTACGACGGCCGTCACGGACGCGACTACCGCGTCCAGGAGCTCTTCACCGCCGCCGGGATCACCGATCACAAGGCCGCCCTGCTGGGCTCGCTCCTGCTCCCCTTCGTCTTCGCCGCCGCCCTCACGCTGGCCGCGGTCGTGCTCCGCTCGCGGCTGCTCATGGCGCTGGCGGGGGTCATCGTCCTCGGCTTCGCCGTCCTGTGGACGGTCCGCCAGGGGCAGGCGGCCGGGGTCCTCTCGGTGGGCGGCGACGGCCGGGGCCTCGGTGACGGCCTCGCCAACGCCTTCGGCGCGGGCGCGCTGATCCTCCTGGGCGCCGTCGTCATGCGCGGCCGCCCCGCCCGCCGCGTCCGCCCCCTCCCCCCGACGAGCAGCGGCCCGGAGCCGTACCCGGTCGCCCCGGCGAACGAGCCGTGGCCGCCGGCCCCGCCCCGGGACCACGCGTAGCCCGGGCGACGGACCTCACCGCAGCGGGCACGGACGGCGTGGAAATGGCGGCGGCCCCGGCCCCCGGGTGGGGGCGGGGCCGACCGGCCGTTCAGGCGGGTGGGATCAGGCGGCGTCGACGACGCCGGAGGCCGCGATCTCGACCTTGCCCTTGGGTGCGCCGGACTGGGAGCCCAGGGCCTCGATCTGGTCCACGAGCTCCTGGCCCGAGACGACCTCGCCGAAGACGACGTGCTTGCCGTCGAGCCACGGGGTGAGGACGGTGGTGATGAAGAACTGCGAGCCGTTGGTGTTGCGGCCGGCGTTCGCCATCGACAGCAGGTACGGGCGGTCGTGCTTCAGCTGGAAGTTCTCGTCCTCGAACTTCTCGCCGTAGATGGACTTGCCGCCGGTGCCGTTGTGGTTGGTGAAGTCACCGCCCTGCAGCATGAACTGGGGGATGACGCGGTGGAAGCCCGAGCCGGCGTAGCCGTAGCCGTTCTGGCCGGTGGCCAGCTCACGGAAGTTGCGCGCCGTCTTCGGGACGACCTCGTCGAAGAGGTTGAAGACGATGCGGCCGGCGGGGGCGCCGTTGATGGTGATGTCGAAGTAGACGTTGCTCATGGGGTCCATCCTGTCACTCCCGGTGCGGTGCGCTACCCGGCGGGGCCGCAGCCCCGCCTCCGGGCAGGTCAACCGCTCGTACGGGTGCCCGTGCCCTTCGCCGCGTCCAGGGCGTACACGCAGCGGTCCTTGCTGCACGCGTACACCACGCCCGCCTCGGCCACCGGCGCACCCGTGATCTCGCCGCCCGTGGCCAGCTTCCAGCGGAGCTGGCCGCCCGCCGCGTCCAGGGTGTAGAGGCAGTGGTCGGCCGAACCGAAGTGCACCCGGCCGTCCGCGACCGCCGGCAGGCCGGTGATCTCGCCGCCCGCCGCGAAGCGCCACTTCGGGGTGCCGGTGACCGCGTCGAGCGTGTACAGGGCACTGCCCGCGCCCAGGTGCACGTTGCCGTTCGCGACCACCACCGGGTCCGGGGACTGCCGTCCCTCCGTCGCGATCCG
This sequence comes from Streptomyces sp. NBC_00207, assembly GCF_045160965.1. Lineage (NCBI taxonomy): Bacteria > Bacillati > Actinomycetota > Actinomycetes > Kitasatosporales > Streptomycetaceae > Streptomyces > Streptomyces sp. NBC_00207. The sequence goes on from NZ_CP130715.1 coordinate 4,343,038, forward strand.
CCAGCGGTCCTGGCCGGTGGCCGCGTCGAGGGCGTAGACGGTGCCCAGGTAGTCCACGAGGTAGACCCCGCCGCCGGTGACGGCCGCGCCCGGCGCGAAGGCCGGGGCGGCCAGGAACACCGCGGGGGCCTCGAAGTGCCAGCGGACCCGGCCCGAGGCCCGGTCCACGGAGAGCACCCGGGTGCCGGCCGCGATGTAGACGTTGCCGTCGGGGGCGGGGGTGACCCGCACGGGCACGTTCCCGCAGGAGGCCGCGTCGCCGACCGGGTACGACCAGGACTCGCGGCCGCTGCGGGCGTCGAGCGCGCGCAGCCGGGCGTCCTGCCACACGTAGACGGTGCCGTCGTGGAGGACGGGGGCCGCCTCCGGGGTCTCGAAGTCGCTCTGCGCGCCGGTCAGCTCCCACAGCTTCTGGCCGTTGGAGGCCTCCCAGCCCTGTACGCCGCCGCCGCGCGTGGCGGTGACGACCGTGCCGCGGTCGGCGCGCAGGGCGTACACCCAGGCGTCGGCGGACAGCCGCCACCGCTCGGAGCCGTCGGAGGCGTCGAGCGCGTAGAGGGAGGGGCCGTCGGAGGCGTGGATCCGGCCGTCGGAGACCGCCATGGACCAGGCGACGTCGCGGGTCTTGAACTGGCGGCGGCCGCTCGCCACGTCCAGCGCGTGGACCTCGAAGGAGGTGACGTAGAGCAGGTTGCCGGCGACGGTCGGGGTGCCCCAGACCTCGTTGGACATGCGGAAGCGCCACGGGCGCCAGCGGCCGCTGTCCGGGGCCGGGCCGGGGCTCGGTACCGCCACGGCGGAGGGGGTGACCGCCGCCGCCCCGCCGGGCGGGCGGACCCAGCCGGTCGCCGAGTCCGCGGCGGAGGCGTGCGCGGCCGGGGCCGCGGCGCTCACGCGCGGACCGGGCCCGATCGGCACCGGCGAGCCGCCCAGGCGCACCGGCTCGCCCGAGGGCGCCGACATCGGCGGGCGGTGCGGGCGCGGCGGTACGGCCTGGCCGGTACGCGGGTCCACCCACGGGTCGGCGCCGCCGCGCGGGCGGCGGTGCGTGGCGGGCCCGGAGGCCGGGCCGCCGGAGCCGGAGTCCCGGCCGGGGCCGGGGACGGGCGCGGGAACCGCGGCGGCGGGCGTACGGTTGCCGGCGCGCCGGGCCTCGATCATCGCGACGGCCCGCGCGGGCAGCCACGCCGAGGCGGTGCCGCTGTCGTCGCCGCCGTCGAACAGGTGCGGGGCGAGCTGCGCCTGCAGGTCGGCCGGGGTCGGCCGCTGCGTGGCGTCCATCTGCATGCAGGAGTCGATCAGCGGCCGCAGCTCCTCGGGGAGCCCGTCCAGGTTGGGCCCCTCGCGCAGCAGCATGAAGACCGTCTCCACCGGGTTCGCCCCGTGGTACGGCGGGTGCCCGGTGGCGGCGAAGACGAGGGTGGAGCCGAGCGAGAAGACGTCGCTGGCGCCCTTGACGCTGCGGGAGTCCTTCGCCTGCTCGGGCGACATGTAGGCGGGGGTGCCGACGGCGACGTTCGTCATGGTCAGGCGGGTGTTGGAGACCCCGCTGGCGATGCCGAAGTCGATCACGCGCGGGCCGTCCTCGACGACGAGCACGTTGGACGGCTTCAGGTCGCGGTGGACCAGGCCGGCGCCGTGGATGGACTGCAGGGCCTCGGCGATGCCGGCCGCGAGCCACCGTACGGCCTGGGCGGGCATGGGCCCGCACTCGTTGACGATCTCCTCCAGGGAGGGCGCCGGGACGTACGCGGTGGCCAGCCACGGCACGGCGGCGCGCGGGTCGGCGTCGACCACGGCCGCGGTGTAGAAGCCGGACACGGCGCGGGCCGCCTCCACCTCGCGGGTGAAGCGCACCCGGAAGAGCTGGTCCTCGGCGAGCTCGGTCCGCACCGTCTTGATCGCGACCCGCCGTCCGGACGCGGACCGCGCGAGATAGACCAGCCCCATGCCGCCGGCGCCGAGCCGTCCGAGCACCTCGAAGGGGCCGATCCGTCTCGGGTCGTGCTGCGTCAGCTGCTCCACCACTCGCCTCCACACCTCCCCGTACGGGCCCTCGCCGGGCCCGCTTCCACCGGCACGGGGCCGTGGGCCCCGTGCAGCGTCTCACTCCGGGCGCCGCCCGGGTCGCGCAACCCCGATTCTGTCAGGCCCGGGCCGGGTCCGGCCCCGGCACGTCGAGCAGCGCGGTGTGATCTGCTCGGCGAACCGTCTGCGGGTCCTACCCGTCCGCCTTGGTGCGGGGTTCCGAGAGCAGTCCGAAGACGGCCCCCTGATTGTCGGCGACGACCGCGATCCGCCCGTAGGGGGTGTCGAAGGGATCGGCGGTGACCCGGCCGCCGAGCCGCCGCGCCGTAACCACGGACTGGTCGCAGTCCGGGACGGCGAAGTAGACGAGGAAGTGTGCGGGCATGATCTCCGGGAAGGCGTCGGTGATCAGGCTGCGGCCGAGGACGGCGGTGTCCGTGCCGGGCGCGGTCCCGGGCGGGGACCAGATGCGGTATTCGACGCCGGCGTCGTCCTGGTCCTGCGGGACGTAGCCGAAGACCTTGGCGTAGAAGACGTCGACGGCGTCGCGGGCCCGCGTGTAGACCTCGCTCCAGCAGTACGTGTAGGGCTCCTGCTGGGCCTCGAAGCCGTCGTGGGTGCCGGGCTGCCACAGGCCGAAGACGGCCCCGCCGGGGTCGGCGGCCATCGCGGCGGTGCCGTAGGGGCCCACCGGCATCGGATCCATGACCATCTGGCCGCCTGCGGCGCGGATGCGCTGGGCGCAGGCGTAGGCGTCCCTCGTGTAGAGGTAGACGCCCCAGACGGTGGGCATCCGGCCGTCCGGTTTGGGGGCGAGGGCGGCCACGTTGCGGCCGCGGCTGTAGGCCTGCGTGTAGTGGCCGTACTCGGCTCCCGCACTGTCCGCGAAGGTCCACCCGAACAGCTCGCCGTAGAAGCGCTTGCCCGCCTCGACGTCCGGAAGCGAGGCGTCCACCCAGCAGGGTGCGCCTTCCGCGAATGCGGCCATGGGCCCGGTTCCTTCCGTTGTGCGGGGGTGTGTACCCTCTCACCTCTCTCAGCCATGATCCGTCCGAAAACTTGTCCACAGCCTGTTGATAAGACTATTCGGGGGAAACCTTGCGGAACCGGGCGACACGCCCGGCCTGCGACTACGCGGCGTACCGGGGCGCGCCCGGCCGGAAATCCGCCCCCGCGACCCCGCGGACCGCCTCCCGCCCAGGCCAGGGACCCCGTAACCCCATTTGCAGGCGGCCGAATAGCGCGCCGATCACCCCTCGGTAAGCTGACGGCATGACAGGACAAGTACGCACCGTCGACGGGCGTGTCGCCGGCCGGCGCGGCCAGGCGACGCGGCAGAAGCTGCTCGACTGCCTCAGCGAGATGCTCAGCTCCTCGCCGTACCGCGACGTCAAAGTAATCGACGTCGCCCGCAAGGCCGGTACCTCCCCCGCGACCTTCTACCAGTACTTCCCGGACGTCGAGGGCGCCGTCCTGGAGATCGCCGAGCAAATGGCCACCGAGGGCGCGCAGTTGACGTCGCTCGTCGAGGGCCGGACCTGGGTCGGCAAGTCCGGTTGGGCCGCCGCCGAGGAACTCGTCGAGGGCTTCCTCGAGTTCTGGCGCCGCAACGACGCGATCCTGCGGGTCGTCGACCTCGGTGCGGCCGAGGGCGACAAGCGCTTCTACAAGATCCGCATGAAGATCCTGAACTCGGTCACCAACTCCCTGACGGAGTCCATGAAGGAGCTCCAGGCCAAGGGCAAGGTCGACAAGGACGTCAGTCCCGCGGCGATGGCCGGTTCGCTGGTCGCGATGCTGGCCGCGGTCGCCTCGCACCAGAAGGGCTTCCAGACCTGGGGCGTCAAGCAGGCCGAGCTCAAGCCGAACCTGGCGCTGCTCGTCCACCTCGGCATCACGGGCAAGAAGCCCACGAAGTAACGGCGGATCCCTTGCGGGGTCCGCCGTCCCGGGCGGCTCCGTGCCGGCGTGTACGACCCGCCTGAGATCAGCGACGCTCCAGGCGGAACAACCGGATCTCGCGCTCGATGCGCGCCTGGTACGTCGCGTACGGCGGCCAGAACCTCAGCACCGCCTGCCACGCCGCAGCGCGTTCCTCCCCCGCCAGCAGCCGGGCCCGTACGGGGATGTCCCGGCCTTGCCAACTCACGTCCGCGTCCGGGTGCTTGAGCAGATTCCCGGTCCATGCCGGGTGCCCGGGCCGGCCGAAGTTGGAGCCGATCAGGACCCAGCTCGTGCCGCCGTTCTCCGGCATGCAGGCGAGCGGGGTGGTGCGCGGCTCGCCCGTCTTGGCGCCCTTGGCGGTCAGGATCACGCCCGGCAGCATCTGGGCGCTGAGCATGACCTTGCCGCGGGTGAGCTTGTGCACCGCCTTGTCCAGGGCGGGGATGAAGTGCGGTGCGATCTTGGCGAAGAGCATGGTCGAGGAGACCTTCTGCATCAGCTTGACGCCGGGAGCCACGCGAGCCATCAGACGGCCACCTTCTCTTGGGCGGGCGGGGTGTGGGGCGCAGCCGCGGCGGGAGCCGTGGCTGCAGCCGCCGTGGGCGCGGCAGGGGCCGCGGCCGGGGCGGCGAACAGGCCCGCGCGGTCCGCGGCGTGCGCCCGCAGCCGGTGGACGGGCCCGAAGAGCAGCTCGTCGGCCGCCGCCCGCTTGAAGTAGAGGTGCGCGTCGTGCTCCCAGGTGAAGCCGATGCCGCCGTGCAGCTGGATCGCCTCGCCGGCGGTCACCCGCAGGGCTTCGAGTGCCTGGGCGAGGGCGAGGCCGCCCTGGTCCGGGTCCCAGGCGGCGTAGTAGGCCGCCGAGCGGGCCGCCTGCACCTGGACGTAGAGGTCGGCGAGCCGGTGCTTGACGGCCTGGAAGGAGCCGATCGCCCGGCCGAACTGCTCGCGCTGGCGCACGTACTCGACGGTGCGGGCGAGCGCCTGCCCGGCCGCGCCGACCGCCTCGGCGGCGAGCACGGCGGAGGCGGTGCGCCCGGTGGCGGCGAGGGCGCCCGGTACGTCGCCCTCTTCGTCACCGAGCAACTCGGCGGGAACGTTCCGCAGTTGGATCCTGGCCTGCGGGCGGGTCTCGTCCAGCACGGCCTGCCGGGACCGTACGAGCCCGGGCGCGTCCTCCCGTACGAGGAACAGCAGCGTACGGCTGCGGGCGAAGCCGCCGGCGTGCGCGGCGACCAGCAGCAGCGGGGCGCTGTGCCCGTCGAGCACCTGGGCGGCCTCCCCGTAGAGCCGCCAGCCGCCGCCCGCGGCGTCGGCGCGGGCCTGGACCCCGCCCGCGCGGCCGCCGCCGGACCACTGCCCGGCGCTGTCGTCGCCGGTCAGCGCGAGCGCCGTGGCCAGCGCCGGGCCCGGGACGGCGAGGGCGGCGGTCAGTCCGCCGGCCGCCAGCGGCGGGAGCAGTGCGGAGCGCTGGGCGCCGGTGCCGAGGGCGGCGATCAGCGGCGCGCAGAGCACGGCGGTGGCCAGCAGCGGCGAGGCCAGCAGCGCCCGCCCGGTCTCCTCGCAGGCCAGGGCCAGGTCGGCGGGGGCGCAGCCGACGCCGCCGTACTCCTCGGCGATGGCGAGGCCGGGCAGCCCGAGCCGCTCGGCGAGCTGCTGCCACAGCTCGCGGTCGTGCCCGGCAGCGGTACGGACGGCGGTCTTGACCTCGTCGGGGCCGCAGCGTTTGCCCAGGATCTCGCGCAGGGTACGGCGTATCTCGGCCTGCTCCGCGGTGAAGGCGGCATCCATCGTCTGGCTCCTCCTGGGGGCACCTCCCGGCGGTGGCCGGGGGGCTGATCTGACGGGCCGTCATGTTAGGCCCGGCGGCGGCAGATGCACAGGGGGCGGCGAGGGCGGGTTGCGGGCGGGGCGGGGCCGGAGCGAGGGCGGACGGGGTCCGACCCCCTAGCATCTGACGATACGTCAGATGTACCGTCCTTCCCATGCCTGGACTCACACCTGGAACCGTGTCCCGTGGCCGCCGGAGGGTCGCGGTCGTCGGCGTCGCCCTCTCCGACTGCGGCCGGGTGGACGGCCCCACCCCCTACGCGCTGCACGCGCAGGCCGCCCGGCGCGCCCTGGCCGACTCCGGCCTGGACCGCTCCGTCATCGACGGCCTCGCCTCGGCCGGCCTCGGCACGCTCGCGCCGGTCGAAGTGGCCGAGTACCTCGGCCTGCGCCCCACCTGGGTCGACTCCACCTCCGTGGGCGGCTCGACCTGGGAGGTCATGGCCGCCCACGCGGCGGACGCCATCGCCGCGGGACACGCCAACGCCGTCCTGCTGGTCTACGGTTCCACGGCGCGCGCCGACATCAAGGCCCGCCGGCGCACCTCGAACCTCTCCTTCGGGGCCCGTGGACCGCTCCAGTTCGAGGTCCCGTACGGGCACACGCTGATCTCCAAGTACGCGATGGCCGCCCGCCGGCACATGCACGAGTACGGCACCACACTGGAGCAGCTCGCCGCCGTGGCCGTACAGGCCCGGGCGAACGCGGCCACCAACCCCGACGCCATGTTCCGGGACCCGATCACGGTGGACGAGGTCCTGTCCTCCGACATGATCGCGGACCCCTTCACGAAGCTGCACTGCTGCATCCGCTCGGACGGCGGCTGCGCCGTGCTGCTGGCGGCGGAGGACTACGTACCGGACACGGCGAAGGCTCCGGTCTGGGTCCTCGGCTCGGGCACCTCCGTCTCCCACACCACCATGTCCGGGTGGGAGGACTTCACCGTGTCCCCGGCGGCCGTCTCGGGCCGCATCGCCTTCGAGCGGGCCGGCCTCACCCCGGCGGACGTGGACCTCGCCGAGATCTACGACGCCTTCACGTACATGACCCTGGTGACCCTGGAGGACCTCGGCTTCTGCGCGAAGGGCGAGGGCGGGGCCTTCGTGGAGAAGGACCGCCTGCTGCGCGACGGGGAACTCCCGGTCAACACCGACGGCGGCGGCCTCTCGGCCTGCCACCCCGGCATGCGCGGCCTGTTCCTGCTGGTCGAGGCGGTCCGCCAGCTCCGCGGCGAGGCGGGCCCGGGCCAGGTCACCAAACGCGGCGGCCGCCTCCCGGAGATCGCCCTGGCCTCGGGCACGGGCGGCTGGTTCTGCTCCTCGGGCACGGTCCTCCTGGGCCGCGACTGACCGGGCCGACGCGGGGGCCGCCTGCGCGCCCTCGCCACCGGATGCGGTGCGCGCCCGATGGGACGACGATCGATGTGTACGGCCCCGGCGTCCGCGTCTGCGGTGCCATCGGGGCCGTTGGAGGGCTCCCGTCCGGCGTGGTTCCCCTGCGCGAGTCCGTCCGTACCGCTTACCTCGTGCCGCCCGTCGCGCCGTCCGCGCGCCGGCCTTTCGCGGATGCCGTATCCCGAGGGCCCCGGCGTACGGCGAGCGAAGGAGAAGTCATGACGCAACTCGCCCGGATCCCCCTGGAAGGCGGCGGCTCCATCCTCGTCGAGGCCAAGGCGGCCGACGGCCCGGTGAAGGCGGGTCGCATCGGCGATGCCATCCACGAACTGCCGGGAAATCTGCAGGAGGCCATGGGATCGGTCGCCGACGCCGCCCGTGCCGTACTCGACGAGCTGCGCAAGGCGGGCCCCGACGCGATCTCGGTCGAGTTCGGGGTCAACCTCGCGGTCGAGGCCGGGGTCGTCATCACCCGCAGCAGCGTCGACTGCCATCTGAAGGTGACCATGACCTGGAAGAACGACGGGCCAGGCACGTGAACTCCACCGCCGGGCCGACCGGCGACGGAACCTCGGAACTCCTCCCCGCCGTGGCCCAGATCGTAGGACCGGACGACCAGGTGGCCGGGGCGGGTTTCCTCGTCGCCGAGAACATCCTGGTCACCTGCGCCCACGTCGTACGCGCCGCCGAGAGCGGTCCCGGCGGGACCGTGCGCGTGGACTTCCCCCACGTGGAGGGCGTACCCCGCGCCGAGGGGCTGGTCCTGGACGCACCGTGGCGGGACCCCGAGGACGACGACGTGGCCGTCGTACGCCTCAGCGGTACGAGCGGTACTCCGGCGGCCGGCGTAGGCGGGCTGCCCCTGGGCTCTGCGTCGGGCTCCCGGGGCCACCAGGTGCGTTCGTTCGGTTTCCCCGCCCAGGCCCCGGCCGGCGGCCACTTCGGCTTCGGTGTGGCCGGCGACCTGATTCCCGCCTCCGAGAACAGGGGCCTGTACCTCCAGCTGACCGCCGCCAACGACCTGACCACCGGATTCAGCGGAGGCCCGGTCGTGGACGAGGTCACCGGCCTCGTCATCGGCATGCTCACCGAGATCACCGCCCCCGACGACCACGAACGGGGCCAGGGCATCGCCTACGTCACCCCCACCGAGGTACTCCGGGAAGCCTGGCCCGACCTGACCGAGCAGGACGTGTGCCCCTACCGGGGACTGGACTCGTTCACCGCGGACGAGGCCCAGTGGTTCGAGGGCCGCACTGACGCGGTACGGCAGGTGCTGGCGAGCCTGGCCGACCACCGCGTCACCCTGCTCCTGGGACCCTCCGGCTCGGGCAAGTCCTCCCTGGTCCAGGCCGGCGTCCTGCCCGCCCTGGCCGCCGGCGGGCTGCCGGGCAGCGACACGTGGCTGCCGGTGCTCGTGCGGCCGAGGCAGGACCTGCTGAACGAACTCGAACGCGGTGGGCTGCCCGGGGTGGAGAGCGACGGGATCGTCGCCGCGGTCAGTCACAGGCTCGCCCTCGAACCGGGCCGTCAGCGCCTCGTGCTGATCGTCGACCAGTTCGAGGAACTGCTCACCCAGCCCTCCACCGGGCGGCAGCGCAAACGCCGCTTGGCCGCCACGGAGCAGATCACCATCGCGGTCAGATCACACGCCCGGGTGAGCGTGCTCCTGATCATGCGCGACGACTTCTACCCGCAGCAGGCGGCCCTGGCCCCCAAGCTGCTGGAAGCCGCGATGCCAGGGCTCCTCAACATCCCGGGCACCTTGAGCGAGGAAGACCTGTACGCCATCATCACCCGGCCCGCCCAGAACGCGGGCGCCCACTTCGAGCGCGGGCTGCCGGAACAGATCGTCAGCGATGTCCTGGCCACCAATCCCAATCCCGAGGGAACCACGACCCGCCGTGCCCCCGTCACGGTGCTCCCGCTCCTGGAACTGGCCCTCAGCCAGCTCTGGCAGCGTCGTCACGACGGCTACCTGACCCACGACGCCTACCGCCGTATCGGCGGCGTCACCGGCAGCCTGACCACATGGTGCGACACGGCCCTGGAACAGCTGCCCTCTGAGCACCTCCCCGTCGCCCGGCGCATCCTGACTTCCCTGGTGCGTCCCGCCGACCCCGAACGCAACATCCCCGCCGTCCGTGCCCAGGTCTCACTGAAGGAACTACGCGACCTGGCCAACGCTGTGGACCCGGCCGGCGGGGATGCGGGCGGGGGGACCGGCCCGGAACCCGGCGGGGCGAACCACAAGAAGAAGGAGATCGACGAGGTCCTCGCCGCCCTCACGCGTCATCGCATCATCACCACCCACACGCCCCGGATCTCCCCCCACCACAACACCCCTCCCGAGCTGCCGGTGGCCGAACTGATCCATGACGCCCTCATCCGCGACTGGGGCACGCTGCGCGAATGGGTCAGCCAGGATCACCGCTTCCACAAGTGGCTCGACCAGCTCCGCATCCGTCACGTCCGCTACGAGGAAGGCAACGACCCGGGCGACCTGCTCGGAGGTACCGCCCTCGCGGAAGGCCTGGAGTGGTCCGAACAACGCCGTCTGCCGAGCGACATCGCCGGCTTCGTGAACGCCAGCAAGCACCACCAGCAGAGCGCCATCCGGCGCAGCAGGCGCCTGAACGCCATTCTGGCGGCGCTGCTCGTCCTCGCGCTGGCCGCGGTGGTAGGAGTCTTTCTCCAAGCGCAGGAAGTGGAATCCCAACGACAGGAAGCGGAATCTCAACGAAAGGTGGCCGTCGCCGGGCGGCAGGAGTCCCTCTCCCGCGAACTCGCCCTCCAGTCGAACAGGCTCACCCGTGCGAACCCCGACCTCGCCGCGCTCCTGGCCGTCCAGGCCTTCACGACCAGCCAAACTCCCGAGTCCAAGGAGAGCCTGGCAAACGCGGCAGCACTTCCGCTGAAACGGCGCTTCGTCCTCACCAACACAGTGTGGAAAGTCGCCTTCAGTCCTGATGGGAAGACGTTTGCCACCGCCGACGGCACCACCTCCGTGATCCTTTGGAACACGGACACCGGCACGATCCACAGCACCCTGAAAGGCGCCACAGGGCCCGTGTACGCCGTGGCGTTCAGCCCGGACGGCAAAAGGCTCGCTGCCAGCAGCACAGACACCACAGTGTGGGACGTCCATAACGGCACGATCCTCACCACCTTGAAAGGCCATACCGAGCCGGTCGACTCGGTGGCGTTCAGCCCGGACGGCAAAACCCTCGCCACCGGCGGCGAGGACAACACCGCGCGACTGTGGAATGCGGACACCGGTGCACCGCGCGCCACTCTGACCGGCCACAGGGGCTGGATATGGTGGGTGGCGTTCAGCCCGGACGGCAAAACCCTCGCCACCGGTGGTGAGGACAACACCGCGCGACTGTGGAACGTGGACACCCGCGCCACGCGAGCCACTCTGGGTGGCCACACCGCGCGGGTGTATGCGGTGGCCTTCAGCCCGGATGGGAAAACGCTCGCCACCGGCAGCGCCGACCACACTGTGCGGCTGTGGGACGTAGCCGCACGCACGACCCGCACCACCTTGACCGGCCACGCCGATATGGTGACCTCGGTCGCGTTCAGCCCTGATGGAAACACCCTCGCCACCGGCAGCGACGACACCAGCGTGTTGTTGTCGGACGTAGCCACCGGAACGAGCCATACCGTCCTGAACGGCCACACGGACACCGTGTTCGGGATGGCGTTCAGTCCTGATGGGAAGACGCTGGCCACCGGCAGCGAGGACAAGACCGCGCGACTGTGGAAGGTGGACACCGGTAAGAATCTCACCACCCTGATCGGACACACCGGCTCGGTTAACTCCGTCGCGTTCAGCCCCGATGGCAAGACCCTCGCCACCGGCAGCGCCGACAACACCGTGCGACTGTGGGACCTGGACACCCGCACGGCTCTCCCTCCTCTGAAAGGACACACCAGCTGGGTTCACTCCGTCGCGTTCAGCCCCGATGGCAAGACCCTCGCCACCGGCAGCGACGACCACACCGCGCGACTGTGGGACGTGGACGCCCGCACGAGTTTCCCTCCTTTGAAAGGACACACCAGCTCGGTTAACTCCGTCGCGTTCAGCCCCGATGGCAAGACCCTCGCCACCGGCAGCGACGACCACACCGTGCGTCTGTGGAACGTGGCCAAGCGAACGAGCCGCGCTACCCTGAAAGGTCACAGCGACACCGTGCAGCAATTGGCTTTCAGCCCTGACGGCAAGACCCTCGCCAGTGGCGCCCTGGACCATGAGGTCAGGCTCTGGACCGTCGACCCCGGAGCGCCCCGAGCCGTCCTGAAAGGCCACAACCGAGCGGTGAATGCAGTGCCCTTCAGCCCTGACGGCAAGACCCTCGCCACCGGCAGCGCCGACCACACCGTGCGGCTGTGGAACCTGGACATCCGTACCACCCGCACCACCCACACCACCCTGACCGGCCACACCGGAGTGGTGTTTTCGGTGGCGTTCAGCCCTGACAGGAAGACCCTCGCCACCGGCAGCGGCGACAGCACCGTGCGGCTGTGGGATCTGGACACCCGCACCACCCGCACCACCCTGACCGGCCACACCGGACTGGTGTATTCGGTGGCGTTCAGCCCTGACAGGAAGACCCTCGCCACCGGCAGCGACGACAACACCGTGCGGCTGTGGGATGCCACACCGCTCCCGCCCCGCGAGGAAATCCAAAAGATCTGTCAGGCCGTCGACCGTCGTGGCTTCACCCAGGAGGAGCGGGAAGCGTACCTCGCCGGCCGTTCCGTCGGCCCCGTGTGCCCGGCCCCCTGAGCCTCGCCGGCCACAGCACTAGGCTCACGCCATGACCAGCGAGACCGCACGTGACGACGACTTCCACGCCACCCTGCACTCCCTGCGCGTGTGGGACTCCCCGCTTCCCGGCTTCGACACCGGGGCCGCGCCCGCCGAGCCGCTCCCGCTGTTCCGGGAGTGGTTCGTGCACGCCGCCCGGGCCGGGCAGTTGGAGCCGCACACGATGAGCCTGGCGACGGTGGACGGCGCGGGGCGGCCCGATGTGCGGACGCTGATGCTGCACGACGCCGACGCGCGGGGCTGGCACTTCGCCTCGCATGCCACCAGCGCCAAGGGGGTGCAGCTGGCCGCGCGGCCGCGGGCGGCGCTCGGGTTCTACTGGCCGACCGTGGCCCGGCAGATCCGGATCCGCGGCCGGGTCACCGCCTGCGGGCCCGAGGAGAGCCGCGCGGACCTGGCGGTCCGCTCGCGCGGGGCGCTCGCCGCCGCGCTCACCGGGCGCCAGAGCGAGGTGCTGGAGTCGGCCGAGGACCTGGTCCGGGCCTCGGAGCAGGCCTGGGAACGGGCCGGGGCCGAGCCGGACGCACCGGCTCCGACCTGGACGCGGTACGTACTGGACGCCGACGAGGTGGAGTTCTTCCAGGGCGACCCCGCCCGCCGCCACATCCGCCTGCGCTACCGCCGCACCACCGACGCAGGCACCGACGCAGGCACCGGCGCCGACACCGGAACCGGCACCGACGCAGGCAGCTCCTGGGTCCGCGAGCTGCTCTGGCCCTGATCCGGCCGGAAGACCGCCACCCACACCCCGTCCGCCGCCTCGCGGAAGGTGACCGTCAGGGGCATGCCGATGCGCAGGTCCGCCGCCTCGCAGGACACCACCTCGGTCATCATCCGCGGGCCTTCCGCCAGGTCGACCACGGCCGCCGTGTACGGGACGCGCGTGCCGAAGGGCGGGAGGTCGTTGCGGTGGATCACCGACCAGGTGTAGAGGGTCGCCCGGCCGCTCGTCGGCTCCCACGTCACGCGGTCCTCGCCGGCCCAGCAGTACGGGCAGAACTCGCGCGGGTAGTGGTGCGCCCGCCCGCAGTCCCCGCAGCGGCGCAGCAGGAGCCGGCCTTCCGCCGCCGCGTCCCAGTAGGTGCGGGTGAAGTCGTCGGTCTCCGGGAGGTCGTAGCGCGCCGTGCCGCCGCTCACAGGAAGAGTCCGATCGCCGCGTCGAGGGACCAGGTCTGCCAGGACATGGCGAGGAGCGCGACGAGCGAGATGAGCGCCATCATCGCGTTCTGGCCCTGCTCGGCCCAGTCGTGGATCATCAGCACCAGGTAGAGCAGGTTCAGCAGCAGCCCGCCGACCAGGGCGACCGGGGTCAGGAAGCCGAGCACCAGGCCCAGCCCGAGCGCGAGTTCCGCGTAGACGACGATGTACGCCATCGCCTTCGGGCGCGGCGCGACGACCAGTTCGAAGCCGCCCTTGACGAAGGTCCAGCGGTGCTTGTTCGCGACGTCGGCGGCCCACGCGATGCCGGTGCCGCGTTCGAACCAGCCCTTCTTGTCCTTGTGCCGCCAGCTCTCCAGCCACCACAGGCCGAGGCCTATCCGGAGCACGGCGAGCCATTCGGCCCCACTGAGCCAGATGGTCTGCATCGGCAGCCCCCACCCCTCTCATCACTGATCTGACGGTACGTCAGTTCAGCGGATGCGGGGCGATCCCGCAAGGCCCCGGCCGGCTACGGGTTGGCGAAGAGCCTCCCGTATCCCGCGATCCCGTCGGTGGCGGCGCCCGCCGCGCGCAGGGCGGCCCACAGCAGGACCTGGTTCGCGGTGAGGACGGGACGGCCGAGGGCCGCCTCCAGGGCCTCGATCACACCGACCGCACGGAAGCCGTTGCCGCCGATGACCACGGCCTCCGCCTCGTCCGGCGCGAAGGACACCACCCGGTCCAGCAGGGCTTCGGGCCGGATGCGGCTCTGGTCGCTGGGCAGGGCGCACGGGGCCGCGCGCACCACCGCGAAGCCGGCGTCCTCGTAGTAGGTGCGGCCCAGATCGTTCAGGGCGGTGTCGAACCACGGCGGATCCACCAGGCAGATCCGGCCGGCGCCCAGGATCCGCAGTGCCTCGGCCGTCGCGGCGCACGGGGCGACGACCGGCAGCCCGTGGGCGCGCGCCGAGAGGCGGGCCAGCATCCGCGCCTCGCCCTGCGCCCCGATCGCGTACGCGGAGCTGGTGAAGGCGAAGCCGATCGCCGCCACCGGCGCCGCCGCCAGCAGCTCGGCGGCCTCGTCGACGTGCGGCGGCTCGGCGAAGGCCCGTACCGGAGCCAGCGCGATGGTCGGATCCATCGCACCGCCGCGGCCCATCGCGCCGAACGGCACCCGCGCGGCGTGCAGGCCCACGTCCGCCGGGGCCATGGCGCGCAGTTCCGACTCGGGTCCGACATCGGCGTGCGGGGTGAGGACACCCAGGCGGACGCGCACGTCCCAGCCGTCGGGTCGCCACATCGGTCACTCCAGACTCTCCGGAAGCGGGGGTTTCACCCTGCCACCGGGGAGGACGCGCGGCCCGCCGCCCCGCCCGTGACCGATCCGCAATCGATTCCCTCCTTGTCCGAGACCCATCAACCCAGCGTGGCGATACGATCACACCTCATGCCTGGAGTCCCCGCAGCACCCGACATGACCACCCAGCCCCGCCCCGTGTACGTCATCGGGGCCGGCCCCGGCGGCCTCGCCGTGGCCGCCGCGCTGCGCGCCCGCGGAGTCCGCGCGGTGGTCGTCGAGAAGTCCGACGCGGTCGGTTCGTCCTGGCGCCGGCACTACGACCGGCTGCGCCTGCACACCACGCGCCGGCTCTCCGCCCTCCCGGGCCTGCCGATGCCGCGCCGCTTCGGGCGCTGGGTCTCCCGTAACAACGTCGTGCGCTACCTGGAGAAGTACGCCGAGTTCCACGAGCTGGAGCTCGTGACCGGCGTCGAGGTGACCCGGATCGAGCCCGCCCCCGAAGGCGAGGACGGCTGGACCCTGCACGCCAGCGGCGGGCGGGTGCTGACCGCCGCGGCCGTCGTCGTCGCCACCGGGTACAACCACACTCCGGCCATCCCCGACTGGCCCGGCCTGGACACGTACGGCGGCCGACTGCTGCACGCCGCCGACTACCGCAACCCCGAGCCGTACGCCGGCCAGGACGTCCTCGTCGTCGGCGTCGGCAACACCGGCGCCGAGATAGCCGTCGACCTCGTCGAGGGCGGGGCGGCGCGGGTGCGGCTCGCCGTGCGCACCGCCCCGCACATCATGCGCCGCTCCACCGCCGGCTGGCCGGCCCAGCGCAGCGGGATCCTCGTCCGCCGGCTGCCCGTGCGGCTCGTGGACGGCCTGGGCCGGATCGTCACCAGGGCCTCGGTCCCGGACCTGTCGGCGTACGGGCTTCCGCGCCCCGCCACCGGCCTGTACAGCCGGGTCAAGGAGGGGGCGATCCCGCTCCAGGACGTCGGCCTGATCGACGCGGTGCGCCGCGGCGCGGTGGAGCCGGTGGCCGCCGTGGAGTCCTTCGACGGCGCCGAGGTGGTGCTCGCGGACGGTTCGCGGATCACCCCGGACGCGGTGATCGCGGCCACCGGCTACCGGCGCGCCCTGGAGGGGCTGGTCGGCGACCTCGGGGTCCTTGACGAGCGGGGGCGGCCCCGTACGCACGGCGCCCGCACCTCACAGCAGGCCCGCGGGCTGTACTTCACCGGCTTCACCAATCCCATCAGCGGGATGTTCCGGGAGATGGCCATGGACGCGGAGAAGATCGCCAAGGCCGTGGCCCGGCAGACGCGGTCCCGGTAGAACCGGTCCGGGCCGGCGCGGCCCCGCCCCCGGTCCCGGCGGGGACTCCGTCCCGGTAGAGCCAGTCGTCCGTTTGCCGATAATCCGCGACGGATCGACTTTCGCTACCCTGGCGGACATGACCGCCATGACGCGCACCCGCACCGAACCGGACCTGTCGTTCCTCCTGGATCACACCAGTCACGTGCTGCGGACCCGGATGAGCGCGCAGCTCGGCGAGATCGGGCTCACCCCGCGGATGCACTGCGTGCTCGTCCACGCCCTCGAGGAGGAGCGCACCCAGGCGCAGCTCGCCGAGATCGGGGACATGGACAAGACCACGATGGTGGTGACGGTGGACGCACTGGAGAAGGCCGGCCTGGCCGAGCGCAGGCCGTCCAGCACGGACCGGCGGGCGCGGATCATCGCGGTGACCGAGGAGGGCGCGAAGGTCGCGAAGGAGAGCCAGAAGATCGTCGACCGGGTGCACGGGAGCGCCCTCGGCGCCCTGCCGGACGACGAGCGCGAGGTACTGCTCCGCGCACTGAACCGCCTGGTCACGGGGCATCTGCAGACACCCGAGGAGGGTCCGCGGCCGGCCCGGCGGGCGCGCCAGAAGGGCTGACGCCACAACCCCCCTGCATCTCGATCCGTAAAAGATAGTCTGCAACAAAACTATCTGCTACGGTCGTTCCTGTTGCCTCCCGACGACAGGAGAGACCGCAATGCCCTCCACCACCGCCACACCCGCACCCACCGCCCCGGGCTCACGCTCCCGCCAGCTCGCCCTCGGCGTCCTGGCCACCGGCATGCTGATGACGGTCCTCGACGGCAGCATCGTGACCGTCGCCATGCCGGCCATCCAGAGCGACCTGGGCTTCACCCCGGCCGGCCTGAGCTGGGTCGTCAACGCCTACCTCATCGCCTTCGGTTCGCTGCTGCTCCTGGCCGGCCGCCTCGGCGACCTGATCGGCCGCAAGCGGATGTTCCTCGCGGGTACCGGGGTCTTCACCGCGGCCTCGCTCCTCGCCGGCGTCGCCACCTCCCCCGGCCTCCTGATCGCCGCCCGCTTCCTCCAGGGCGCCGGCAGCGCGACGGCCTCCGCCGTCAGCCTCGGCATCCTGGTCACGCTCTTCACCGAGCCGCGTGAACGGGCCAAGGCCATCGCCGTGTTCAGCTTCACCGGCGCGGCCGGCGCCTCGATCGGGCAGGTCCTCGGCGGCGTGCTCACCGACGCGCTCACCTGGAACTGGATCTTCTTCATCAACCTGCCCATCGGCATCGGGACCGCCCTCCTCGCCCTGTCCGCCCTGCCCGGCGACCGCGGCCTCGGCCTGAAGGCCGGCGCGGACATCCTCGGCGCACTGCTCGTCACCTCCGGCCTGATGCTCGGCATCTACACGGTCGTCACGATCGAGGAGTACGGGGCGGCCTCGGCCCACACCCTCGGCTTCGGCGCCCTCGCGCTCGCCCTGCTCGCCGGCTTCCTGCTGCGCCAGGCCACCGCCGCGAACCCGCTCATGCCCCTGCGGATCCTCCGCTCGCGCAGCGTCTCCGGCGCCAACCTGGTCCAGATGCTGATGGTCGCCGCCCTCTTCTCCTTCCAGATCCTCGTCGCCCTCTACATGCAGAACGTCCTCGGCTACGGCGCCGCCGAGACGGGTCTCGCGATGCTGCCGGCCGCGGCCGTCATCGGCCTCGTCTCCCTGACCGTCTCGGCCCGTCTCAATGCCCGGTTCGGCGAGCGCGCCGTCCTGCTGGCGGGTCTGGTGCTCCTGGTCGGCGTACTCGGCCTGCTGACCCGCGTGCCCGGCCGCCCCGAGCAGGCGGACTACCTCACCGACCTGCTCCCCGTGATGCTCCTGGCCGCCGGCTTCGGCCTCGCCCTGCCCGCCCTGACCTCGCTGGGCATGTCCGGCGCGAAGGAGGAGGACGCGGGCCTGGCCTCCGGGCTCTTCAACACCACCCAGCAGATCGGCATGGCCCTCGGCATCGCGGTCCTCTCCACCCTGGCGGCCTCCCGCACCGAATCCCTCACCGAGGCGGGACGCCCGGCCTCCGAGGCCCTGACCGGCGGCTACCACCTGGCCTTCGCGGTCGGGGCGGCCCTCCTCGTCGCCGCCCTGGCCATCGCCTTCACGGTCCTGCGCCGCCCGGAGGAGGCCCCGCGGGAGGCGGGCGCCGAGCAGGACGCCGTTGGCCGAACCGCGCTCTGGACCGACCCCGCGGAGATCTGACACCGTTCACCACATCACCTCCACCAGCTTTCCTGCGCAGCCCTGTTCCTGACGGCACGTCAGTTCAGTAATCTGACTACACGTCAGTTATTGAGTTCCAGTTCCATCAAGGTTCATCGAGCAGGAGCGGGCGGAACGATGCTTGGATCTACTCACGGCACCCTCACCACCGACTTCCGCGCACGTGTCGAGGCCTGCGGGGAGACCCCCAGGACGGCCGTCCACTCATCGGCGGCCCCCTCCGCCGACGACGCGGTCGCCGTGGACGTCAGCGGCCGGCCGCTGCACGCCGACGTGCCCGACCTCGACCGGTTCTTCCGGCCCGAGTCCGTGGCCGTCATCGGCGCCTCCGACGCCGAGGGCAGACCGAACACCGGCATCACCCGCCAGCTCATCGCCTGGGCGGAACGCGTCGGCGCCCGGATCCACCCCGTGCACCCCACCCGCCCCACCGTCTTCGGGCTGGCCTGCCACGCCTCCGTGGCCGACCTGCCCGAACAGGTGGACCTCGCCGTCCTCCTCGTCGCCGACCCGCTCCCCGTCATCGAGGAACTCGCCGAGACCAAGGTGAAGTTCGCCGTGGCCTTCGCCTCCGGCTTCGCCGAGACCGGCGACGCGGGCGCCGCCGCCCAGGACCGGCTCGGCGCCGCCGTCCAGCGCTCCGGCCTGCGCCTCCTCGGCCCCAACACCAACCTGAACGCCTTCGAGGAGTTCCGCGACGACCTCGACGGCCCGGCCATCGCCCTGATCACCCAGTCCGGCCACCAGGGCCGGCCCGTCTACAGCCTCCAGGAACTGGGCATCCGGCTCTCCCACTGGGCGCCGACCGGCAACGAGGCCGACCTGGAGACCTCCGACTTCATCTCCTACTTCGCCGAGCAGCCCGAAGTGGGAGCCATCGCCTGCTACGTCGAGGGCCTCAAGGACGGCCGGTCCTTCCTCCTCGCCGCCGACCGGGCCGCACGCAACGGCGTCCCCGTCGTCGCCGTCAAGGTCGGCCGCACCGAGACCGGCGCCCGCATGGCCGCCTCCCACACCGGGAAACTGACCGGCGCCGACACCGTCGTGGACGCCGCCATGCGCCAGTTCGGCGTGATCCGCGTCGACGGCCTGGACGAACTCCAGGACACCGCCGCCCTGCTCGCCCGGGCCCGCAAGCCGAAGGCCGACGGGGTGGTCGTCTACTCCATCTCCGGCGGCACCGGAGCCCACTTCTCCGACCTGGCGACGGAGGCGGGCCTGACCCTGCCCACCCTCTCGCAGGCCAAGCAGGACGAGCTCCACCAGTGGATCCCGGCGTACCTGAACGTCGCCAACCCCGTCGACAACGGCGGCCACCCGGTCGGCGACTGGCGCGGCCGCAAGATCATCGACGCGATCCTGGCCGACCCGGCGGTGGGCGTGCTGATCTGTCCCATCACCGGCCCCTTCCCCCCGATGAGCGACAGGCTCGCCCAGGACCTGGTGGACGCGGCCGAGGCCTCGGACAAGCTGATCTGCGTGATCTGGGGCTCCCCCGTCGGCACCGAGGACGCCTACCGCACCACCCTCCTCGGCTCCTCCCGCGTGGCCACCTTCCGTACCTTCGGCAACTGCATCACCGCCGTCCGCGCCTACCTCGGCCACCACCGCTTCACCGCCGGCTACCGCTCCCCCTTCGAGGACGCACCGCGCACGCCCTCGCCCTCGTACCGCAAGGCGCAGGCCCTCATGCGGCCCGGTCAGCAGCTCAGCGAGCACGCGGCGAAACAGCTCCTGCGCGCCTACGGCATACGGGTCCCCCGCGAGCAGCTGGTGACGAGCGCGGCGGCGGCCGTCCGGGCGGCCGGCCTGGTCGGCTACCCGGTGGTGATGAAGGCCTCGGGCCCGCAGCTGGGCCACAAGACGGAACTCGGCCTGGTGAAGATCGGCCTGACCTCGGCGAGCCAGATCCGCGACGCGTACCGGGAGCTGACCGACATCGCGCGCTACGAGAACGTGCCGCTCGACGGGATCCTGGTCTGCCAGATGGTGGAACGGGGGGTGGAGATGGTCGTCGGCGTCACCCAGGACGACCTCTTCGGCCCGACGGTCACGGTGGGGCTCGGCGGGGTCCTGGTCGAGGTCCTCCACGACGCGGCGGTCCGCGTCCCGCCCTTCGGCGAGGACCAGGCCCGCGCGATGCTCACGGAACTGCGGGGGCACGCGCTGCTGGAGGGCGTACGGGGGGCGCCCCCGGCCGATGTGGACGCCCTGGTGGAGGTCGTCCTGCGGATCCAGCGGATGGCACTGGAACTCGGCGACGAGCTGTCCGAGCTGGACATCAACCCCCTGATGGTCCTCCCCCGCGGCCAGGGGGCGGTGGCGCTGGACGCCCTCGCCATCTGCCGCTGACCCCGGTGGGGGCGGTTTCTCCGTTTCCCGGGGCTCCGCCCCGGACCCCGCTCCTCAAACGCCGGAGGGGCTGAAATACCCAGCCCCGCTCGTGCTTGCAGGCTGACGCCGGCCAAATCCAGCCCCGCCGGCGTTTGAGGCGCGGGGGTCCGGGGGCGGAGCCCCCGCAACGGCGCCGCACCCGACCACTCCGCCCACCCCGAACGGGAGCCCCGCAATGACCGCCGCCCCCGAGGACGAAGTCCTCCACCGCACCGAGAACAACGTCTCGTGGATCACCCTCAACCGCCCCGAGGCGATGAACGCGGTCACCTGGGACCAGCGCGAACGCGTCATCGCGCTGCTCGCCGACGCCTCCGCCGACCCCGCGGTCCGCGCCGTCGTCCTGACCGCCACCGGCAAGGGCTTCTGCGCGGGCGCGGACCTCCGCGGCGGCGGCGCCCCGGCGGGCGAGAGGGTCGCCGGCGACGTGGCCCGCATGATCCGCCTCGGCGCGCAGCGCCTGATCACCGCGGTGCTGGACTGCGAGAAGCCCGTCCTCGCCGCCGTCAACGGCACGGCCGCCGGCATCGGCGCCCACCTGGCCCTCGCCTGCGACCTCGTCATCGCCGCCGAACCGGCCCGCTTCATCGAGGTGTTCGTCCGCCGCGGTCTGGTCCCCGACGGCGGCGGCGCGTACCTGCTGCCCCGGCTCGTCGGGCCGCAGAAGGCCAAGGAGCTGATGTTCTTCGGCGACGCCCTCCCGGCGGCCGACGCGGAGCGCCTCGGCCTGGTCAACAAGGTGGTGCCGGCCGGGGAGCTGGAGGAGACGGCCCGCGCCTGGGCCGAACGGCTCGCGCAGGGCCCGACCCGGGCCCTCGCCTTGACGAAGCAGCTGGTCAACGCCTCGCTGGACGGTGACCGGGCGGCCGCCCTGGCCGCCGAGGCCACCGCTCAGGAGATCAACATGACCACCGCCGACGCGAACGAGGGCGTGGCGAGCTTCGTGGAGCGCCGCACGCCCAAGTACCTGGGCCGGTGAGCTACGTCCGGGGGTTCGGCTTGAGCAGCGCGAACACCGCGCCGAAGGGGTCCGCCAGCCACGCGAGGCGCCCGACGTCCGGTACGTCCGCCGCCGGCATGAGCACCGACCCGCCGTTCTTCTCCGCCTTCGCGATGGTGTCGTCGACGTCCGCCACGTGGAAGTACGGCACCCAGCGCGCCTTCTCCTCCCCGCCGCCCGCGCCTTCGCCCAGCGGCGCGACCCCGCCGAAGGAGGCGTCCTCCTGGTCCCCGTCTGCGGTGCTGAGGACGCGGTACGTCATCCCGGGCACCTCCATCTCGGCGTACCGCCACCCGAACAGGCCGGCGTAGAAGCCGATGTCGGCGACCGGGTCCGGCACGTGGAGCTCCGCCCACACCAGCGTGTTCTCGGCGGAGGCCACCTCGAAACCGGCGGTGTTCCCAGGCTGCCAGCAGGCGAACTCGGCGCCCTGCGGGTCGGTGAAGTGCGCGAGCTTGCCCTCCCCCATGACGTCCCCGGGCTCCATCCGGACCGTGCCGCCGCCGTCGCGGACCGCGGCGGCGGTGGCCTCGATGTCGGGGGTCATGAAGTGGTGCATCCAGGCGGACGTCGCCCCTTCCTCGGTGAGCGGCCCGAGCGCGGCGACGGTCTTCCCGTCCACCTGGAAGAAGCCGTAGCCGCCCGCTTCGGGCCCGGCGGAGGCGAAGTCCCAGCCGAAGACGGTTCCGTAGAAGGCGGCGGCCGCCGCCGTGTCGGGGCTGCCGAGGTCGAGCCAGTTGGGTGATCCGGTGCTGAAGTCGGTGCCGAGCATGGGGGTCCTCCCGGGAGTACGGCGGCGGTACGAGGTCGCTGCCACGATGCCGAGCCTCCACCCCGGCCCCGGCGTACGGACCCGCGGAGGCGGCACGGTTCACCCGTGTGGGGGAACAAGGGGCGACCCGTGCCTCGTCGCGGGCCCCCGCGTCAGCTCCCGACGCGCTCCAGCGCCGGCAGGAACTGGTCGTAGAAGCTCACCTTGAGCCGCAGCGAGCGCCGCTCCGCCTCCTTGAAGCACTCGGCGGTTCCTTCGCCGTCGCCGATCAGCTCCCGCAGCCGGTTGCCCAGCCGGTCGGAGTGGCTGGTGGCCAGCATGTTCACGGTCTCCAGCGAGTGCTTCTTGGCATCGTGATAGTGGTGCGGGTAGTAGAAGCGCGAGCGGTTCTCGTCTTCGCGCACCAGCAGGGGCTCCATTCGCTCCCACAGCCGTCCGTACTCGACGGAGACGAGGATCTCGCCCCAGAAGCGCAGGATCGTCAACAGCACGAGGTCGGCGCGGTCGTGCTCGCCGGCGTCGGCGATGAGGGCGAAGGTGTCCTCGATGGCCTGTTTCGTCGCCGCCGTCGGCCGCGAACGGACGAGGGCCGTCCGGGAGATCCCGAGCTGGAACATGTCGTCCGTCATGTCCTCGCGGTGCGACTTCGTGTTCCCGCGGGCGTCCGGGTACTCCTCGCGCAGGATGATCCGGGCGGTCCGCAGCCCCACCTCGTCCTGCAGGAGGTCGATCGCCAGGTCGTAGGCGGGGGTGAAGGCGAGCGACAGGAAGCGCCTCTGGAGCAGGATCTCGGCGAACCGCTCCTCCGGGAGCCGCTCGATGTTCGCGAGCACCGGATGCCGCCTGTACTGCTCGATCAGTTCGTCCTCGAACCTGTCCAGTTCCCACACGGTCGTAGCCCTTCTCCGGGATCGCTAGCTGATGTCGATGGATCTCGCCGGGTCGCGCAGGTCCACCACGCGACCGATGTCCCACAAGGTGTCCAGCTCTTTCTGAACCTGCCGGCCCATGACGGAGTCGCACCCGTCTATCTCGATCTGGGTGGACTCGATGGCGAGCTGCCCGTGCAGGAAGGAGCTGACCAGATAGTGCTCGTCGGCCTTGTAGACGGCGATCGACGGCAGGGAGTTGTAGACCTGCACCTTGAGCTTGTCGCGGAGTTCCCGCGGAAGGCGGGCGTGGAGCCGGTGGAGGATGTCGAGGCTCGCGTCCACGGACACCGAGCTGCTCGTGTTGCGCAGCGCCTGGTCGCGCAGGTCCACCACGGCGGACTTCGGGTGCACCAGCAGGATCCGCACCTCGACGTTCCGCTCGGTGACGGCCTTCTCCAGCTCCGTCTCGAGACCGTCGAGGTTGGGGATCCAGGTCTGCAGGATGGCCACCTCGCGCCGGGCGCCGCCCACGAGCCGTTTGAACTCCGCGGTCGGGAATTCCGGGTGGACCCTCGTCACGCCGAGGTAGTGCTGGCGCCGGAGCTCGCCCGTCAGGCCGTCCAGGGTGAGGCCGGAGATCTGCGCGTTGATGCTGTCGAGCACCTTGAGGCGGTCGAACTCCATCAGGAGGAAGAGGGTGACCGTGCTCAGGATGAGCAGCGTGATCTTCGGGAGCGTGCCTCCGGGGGCCATTTTGTCGAGCCACCCGAGGACGTCGGCGAGCAGGACCAGGATGCCCGCGGATGCCATCGCACCCAGTGAGATCCGTTCGGCCCGGTAGCGAAAACCGTTGCCCATGACCACCCCAGCCCCCGACGTCTTTGTCGTTGGCGATGACCATACACACGGCCCGCTCGGGCCTGTTCACCGACCCATGTCGCCTTCCTCACAAGGGAGTTCAGGCCATTTGGCCGGATCGCGGAAGGCCGCCGGAACCCTGCGCGAAGGCCCCAGGTCAGCGCGGTCCGCCCACGCACTCCACGCCCACCCCTTCCTATCTGACGAACCGTCAGCTTCAATCATGGGTGTGATGGGACATGCAGGGATGGCGGCCACCGTCGTCCGATACCTCAGGTCAGTCGGCGCCCCCACCTCCGCCGCGACGGAGCGGGAACCCGAGCCCGTCGACGCCCTGCCGCGCCCCGATCTGCGGGCCGTCGGCGAGGACGAGCGCGCGCCGGTCAGTCCCGCCGAGTTCCGGGCCGTGCTCGGGAACTTCGCCAGCGGGGTCACCGTCATCACCGCGCCGCCCGGCGAGGACGAGGAGGGCCCGGCCGGCTTCGCCTGCCAGTCCTTCGCCTCGCTGTCCCTCGACCCGCCCCTGGTCACCTTCATGGTGGCCCGTACGTCGACCACCTGGCCGCGGATCGCGCGCGCCGGGGTGTTCTGCGTCAACATCCTCGGAGCCGAGCAGGGCGAGCTGTGCCGGTCCTTCGCCGTCAGCGGCGCGGACAAGTTCGCCGGGGTGAGCCACACCCCCGCCCCCGTCACCGGATCACCGCAGCTCGACGCCGTGCCCGCCTGGATCGACTGCCGGATCCACGCCGTGCACACCGGCGGGGACCACCTCATCGTGGTGGGCCGGGTCGAGGCCATGGGCGCGGCCGGCGAGGGCGAACCGCTCCTCTTCCACAAGGGCCGCTTCGGCCGCTTCAGCGACTGACCCGCCGCCGGCGGTGCCCCAGCAGCCGGGACTGCTCGGCCTTGAGCCGGGCGAACCGGTCCCGGGTGTACTCGCGCATCTCGCGGCCCGGGAACGGGATGAGCGACAGGTGCTCCTCGTGGTCGCCCGCCGCCCACCGCGCGGCGGTGATCTCGTACCCCGAGACGTGCGCGCAGAGCACGAGCAGCACCTGCGGCATCTCCTCCTCGATCAGCAGGTCGCCCTTGCGGATCACCACGTCCCGCATGGCCTGGATGTTCGGGATGAAGACGGTGGTCGCCCAGGTGCGCCACTGGGCGAGCTCCTCGTCGGTGGGCGGCACCTCGTGGTGGAAGGGGTCGCGGCCGTCCGGGCGGGCGTAGCGCTGCGAGAAGGTGTCGTACGTACGGCTGTTGGTCTCCATCAGCGCGAAGAGCGGCCCGTAGAACTCGCTCAACTGCTGGTTCACCCGCGCCAGTCGGGCCTGCCGCTGCGCGAGGCGCAACCCGTTGGCGTAGGTCACCAGGTAGCCGAGGAAGGCCAGCCCGACGGTCACGATCAGAGTGGACATGAGGGGTGATCGTAGGCGAGGCGGACCGACGAGCGGATGATCGCACCGAAGGGCGGCCGGGGGATCCCCGGCCGTCCTTGGGCTGCGGCACCCCGTGTCAGAAGGTGAGCACCCCGCGCGCCACCCGCCCGTGGTGGGCGTCGTCGACGGCCTTGGCGAAGTCCTCCACCGGGTAGACCTCCGTCACCAGTTCGTCCAGCAGCAGCCTGCCCTGCCGGTAGAGCTCGGCGTACAGGGCGATGTCGCGCTGCGGGCGCGAGGACCCGTACCGGCAACCCATGATCGTCTTGTCCAGGTACATGGAGGAGACGAGGAAGGACGCCTCCTCCGTGAATCCGGGCACGCCGAGCAGGATCGCCTGACCGTGCCGGTCGAGGAGGTCCACGGCCTGGCGGATCAGCCTGACGTTGCCCACGCACTCGAAGGCGTGGTCGGCGCCGGTCGGCAGGATCTCGCGCACCGCCGCCGAGGAGTCGGCCACCGCGGAGGCGTCGATGAAGTGCGTGGCCCCGAACTGCCGGGCCACCGCCTCCTTCGCCGGGTTCGCGTCCACCGCGACGATCGTGGTGGCCCCCGCTATCCGGGCTCCCTGGAGCACGTTCAGCCCGATGCCGCCGGTGCCGATGACGACCACCGACTCGCCGCGGTCGACGCGGGCCCGGTTCAGCACCGCGCCCACCCCCGTGAGGACCCCGCAGCCGATGAGCGCCGCCGAGGTCAGCGGGATGTCGGCGGGGATCTTCACGGCCTGGACGGCCTCGACGAGGGTGCGTTCCGCGAAGGCGGAGTTGGAGGCGAACTGGAACAGCGGCTTCCCGCCCCGCGAGAACGGCTGCCCGGGCATCCCGATCGCCTTGCGGCACATCGTCGGCCGGCCCCGGTCGCAGTCGGCGCACGCCCCGCAGTTGGCCAGGGTGGACAGCGACACGTGATCGCCCGGCGCCACGTGGGTGACCCCCGCGCCCACGGCCTCCACGATGCCCGCACCCTCGTGCCCCAGCACCACCGGCGGCGGGAACGGGATCGTCCCGTCGATGACCGACAGGTCGCTGTGGCACAGCCCGGCCGCCCCGATCGCGACGAGCACCTCCCCCGGCCCCGGGTCCCGGATCTCCAGGTCGTCGACCACCTGGGCCTGCTTGCCGTCGAATACGACGCCTCTCACCTGGACTCCTTAGGCAGGCCGAGCACGCGCTCGGCGATGATGTTCCGCTGGATCTCGTCCGAGCCGCCGTAGATGGTGTCGGCACGGGTGAACAGGAAGAGCCGCTGTTCCTCGTCGAGTCCGAGTTCGTACGGGAGCCCGGGCGCCCAGGCCGCCGGACCGGCGGTGGCCGCCGCGCCGCGCACCTCCACCGCCAGTTCCCCGAGCCGCCGGTGCCAGCCGCCCCACAGCAGTTTGGCCACGCTGGGCGCGCCCGCGTCGTCGGTGGCGCCGCCCAGCGTGCGCAGGGCGTTCCACCGCATGGTGCGCAGTTCGGCCCACTGCCGCACGAGCCGGTCCCGCAGGACGGGATCCGCGGCGGCGGAGGCCGAAGCGGGGGCATCGGGCGGGGCGATGCCCGGGACCGGGCCCCGGCCCTGGCCCGGTCCCGCCGCGTACGCCGCCAGCACCCGCTCCAGTTCCGCCGCGAAGCCGATCTGCTGCACCAGCGTCGAGACCCCGCGTTCCAGGGCGAGCAGGCCCATGGCCACGGTCCAGCCGTCGCCCTCCCCGCCGACGGCCTCCGCCGCCACCGCACCGTCGAAGAACACCTCGTTGAACTCGGAGGTCCCCGACATCTGCCGGATCGGCCGGACCTCGACGCGCCCCGGCTGGTCCATCCGTACGAGCAGGAACGACAGCCCCCGGTGGCGCCGCGATCCGGGCTCGGTACGGGCCAGGACGAAGCACCAGTCGGCGTCCCGGGCCAGGGAGGTCCAGATCTTCTGCCCGGTGACCCGGTACAGCCCGTCGGCCCGGTCCCGTACCGCGGCCGTGCGGATCCCCGCGAGGTCGGAGCCTGCCCCCGGCTCGCTGTAGCCCTGGCACCACAGCTCCTCGCCCCGCGCGATCCCGGGCAGGAAGCGGTCCCGCTGCTCCTGGCTGCCGTACGCGATCAGCGTGGGCGCGAGGAGGTTCTCCCCGATGTGGCCGACCCGGCCGGGCGCGCGCAGCGCCGCGTACTCCTCGGCCCACACCACCTGGCCGGTCAGCGAGAGCCGCCGCTGCCCGTACGCCCCGGCCGGGGCCTCCCAGCCCTGCCCGATCCAGCCGCCGCCGCCCAGCTCGCGCTCCCACGCGCGCCGGGCCTCGACCCCCTCGTGCTCGCTGCCCGGTCCGCCGAGGCCGACGACCTGCGCGTACGGGCCCACGAGGTGCTCCGTCAGCCACGCCCGGGCGTGCCCGCGAAGCTCCTCGTCCTCGGCCCCGAAGCTGAAGTCCATCCTGATCGGGCCCCCTATGCGTTGGGACGGTCCTTGGCGGCCGCCGCCTTGGCCATGGCCTCCAGCTGCGCCAGCATCGGCATCGGGTCGGTGCCCACCGTCCCGGGCAGGAAGTCGGCGATCTTCTCCGGGGTCCAGGAGCCTTCGGCGTATCCGGCGCGCAGCTCGCGCGGCTGCGCCCAGACGGCGATCTTCGGGCCGGCGATCGTGTAGACCTGCCCGGTGATGTCCTCGGCCTTGGCGCGGTCGCTGAGCAGGTAGGTGACCAGTGCGGCCACGTCCTCCGGCTCGCCGATCTCCTTGAGCTCCATGGGGACGTTCGCCGACATGCGGGTCCGGGCGACGGGTGCGACGGCGTTGGCCGTGACCCCGTACTTGGCGAGGCCCAGCGCGGCGGACCGGACGAGGGAGATGATCCCGCCCTTGGCCGCGCTGTAGTTGGCCTGGGCCACGGATCCCTGGTGGTTGCCGCTGGTGAAGCCGATCAGGGTGCCCGAGCCCTGCCTGCGCATGACGGCGGAGGCGGCGCGGAAGACGGTGAAGGTGCCCTTGAGGTGGGTGGCGACCACCGGGTCCCACTCCTCCTCGGACATGTTGAACAGCATCCGTTCGCGCAGGATGCCGGCCACGCACACGACTCCGTCGATGCGGCCGAACTCGGTCAGCGCGGTGTCCACGATGCGCTGGCCGCCGGCCATGGTGGAGATGTCGTCGGCGACGGCGACCGCCTCGCCGCCGGCGGCCTGGATCTCCTTCACCACGCCGTCGGCGACCGCGCTGGTCGGCTCGCCCCCCTCGATCCCCACGCCGTAGTCGTTGACGACGACCTTGGCGCCCTCGGCGGCCGCGGCGAGTGCCACGGCCCGCCCGATGCCCCGGCCGGCGCCGGTGACGGCGACGACCTTGCCTGCCAAGAAGTTCCCCACGTCCGGCCCCTTCCCGCGTTTTCTGACGGACCGTTAGATTCTATGGGTAGTCAGATGCACCTGCACAAGCCCTCGTTGCCGTCGTTGCCGTATCCACGCAAGGAGCTGTCGACGCCCATGACCCTGCCCGCCGCCTTCCACGACATCGCCAAGCGCGTCAACAACTGGGGACGATGGGGTGCCGACGACGAGATCGGAACCCTGAACCTGATCACGGACGAGGTCGTCCGGACCGCCGCGGCGGAGATCCGCAGCGGCCGCCGCGTCCCCCTCGCCCTCCCCCTCAAGGAGGACGGGGTGCAGGTCGGCATGATCCCGGGCCGGATCAACCCGCTGCACACGATGGTCCAGATCAACCAGGAGATCTTCGGCCCGGGCACGGTGGCGTGCAGCGACGACGCCGTGAGCATGGGCCTCCAGGCGGGCACCCACTGGGACGCCCTCACCCACGTCTCGCACTCGGGCAGGATCTACAACGGCCGCCCGGCCGGCACCATCACGGCGCACGGCCGCGCCGAGTACAGCGGCATCGACAAGGCCGGCCCCATCGTCTCGCGCGGAGTCCTCCTGGACGTGGCCCGCGCGAAGGGCCTGGACCGGCTGGAGGGGGGTCACGCGGTGACCCCGGAAGACCTGGCGGAGGCCGAGGAGTTCGGCGGGGTCACGGTCCGCCCCGGCGACATCGTCCTGGTCCGCACCGGCCAGATCCAGGTCTACCTGGCGGGCGACAAGCACGGCTACGGCTTCCCCTCGCCCGGCCTCTCGGTCCGCACCCCGGAGTGGTTCCACGCCCGCGACGTGGCGGCCGTCGCGAACGACACCCTCACCTTCGAGATCTTCCCGCCGGAGATCGACGACCTGTGGCTGCCGGTGCACGCCCTCGACCTGGTCGAGATGGGCATGCACCAGGGCCAGAACTGGGATCTCGAAAAGTTGTCCACAGCCTGTGCAGAAGAAAACCGGTACTCCTTCTTCCTCTCCGCGATGCCGGAACCCTTCGTCGGCGGCACGGGCACCCCGGTGGCCCCGGTGGCAGTCCTCTGACCAGAAGGAATGCGCCGCGGCCGGAGGGGGCCGCAACCGTGGCGACGGGGGTGTCCGACCCTCGTGGAACCATGAGGTGTCCATGACGCGTCACCGTTCGCGCATCACACCCCGTCCCCACCACTTTCCCTGCCAGGAGAAGCCCGCATGGCCAACCCGTACCAGGTACCGCCGCCGCCTGCCCCCAGACGCCGCTCGGGCGGCAGCGTCGTCGCCGTCATCGTTCTCGCGGTGATCATCATCGGCGGCTTCATCGCCTTGCAGAAGCTCAACAAGGACGACGGCAAGCCCACGGCGTCCCCCTCGGCGTCCCCCTCCGCCAAGCCCACGGCCAAGGACCCCGGATCCCCCGAGTCCTCCTCCGACACCTCCAGCGCGTGGAAGGTCGGCGACTGCGGCGGCCCCGACCCGGCCAAGGCCCCCGACGGGTACAAGCGGACGGGCTGCTCCGACTCCGGGGCCTCCTTCAAGGCCATCGACATCAAGGAGGCCAGCATCCTCCCGGGCGCGATCCAGTGCCCGCCCGGCACGGACCTGATGATCGACGTGAGCATCTCCTACGGCGGCACGAAGAGCGGCATCCCCACCAACACCGTCTGCGGCCGCAACCTGTCGAACGAGCACCCCGGCGACGCGGGCGCCGGCGGCGGCCAGCTGGTGAAGGGCGACTGCGTGACCTCCCAGGCCAAGGAGGTCGCCTGCGGCGGCTCGGGCGCCCAGAAGGTCCTCGCCCTCGTCAAGACGAAGTCCGAGTGCCCCTCCGGCACCACCGACCCCATCGAGCTGACCATCGGGATCGGCCGCCCGTACGACGTGATCTGCACCGACGGCTGACCCGTCACCCCCGCCGCCCCCGCGCAACGCCACCCACCGGCCGGCGAACCGCGGGGGCCGGCGGGCACCTTCACGACCAGGGGCGTCCGGGAGCGAGTGATGGCCGAGACCTTCAAGTACCGGTACATGAGCGGCGGCATGGGACTCGCCGCCGACATCAGCGTGGCCGCGTACGAGGCGGACTCCCCGCCCCCGCAGGCCCTGCGCGCGTACGGGCGCCTCCACCTTGCCCTGCCCGCGGGCGGGCTGTACTGGAAGGACGCCGCCTGGCTCGCCTTCGGGATGTCGCTGCACGCGCACGAGCTGGTCGCGCGAGCGGCGGGCCGTGGCCACCTGGTCCTGGAGGTCGCCTCCCTCGCGTACCCCGGCGCCGACTACCAGTCCGAGGTCGCCGCGCTCGCGCTCGACGGCTGGATCCACCGGCACCTGCGGATCCCCCCGTGCGGGAGTGCGGTCCGCCACGACCGGGCCGGCCGGCGGTTCGCCTTCGACTGGGCCGGGACCGACACGCCGTTCGCGGACGACCTGCCGCCGCTGCCGAAGCCGGAGTGATGCGGGTGGCGGCGGCGCGCATGCACGCCCCGAGCGCGGCACGGCAGCCGCCACCCCGCGACCCGCACTCGTCAAGGCGTGTCCTTGGCGTCCCCTCGCGTCGAATCGCTCCACACCAGGGTGATCAAGATGTGACGGAACGTCAACACCTCGTTAGAGGTACACGCGCGGTTCCCGCACGGAGGTGTGAACTTCCGACGGTCCGTCGGAGGCGCAGTCCGACGCCGCCTTCTCCGCGCGGTCGATCTCGCACCAGATGCGTTTGCCCGCGCCCTCGCGCTGCCAGCCCCAGCGGTCCGCCAGGCCGTCCACCAGCTCCAGGCCGCGCCCGCCGGTGTCGTCCCCGGCCGCCTGCCGGCGGGCCGGCGCCCGGTCGCTCGCGTCGGCCACCTCGACCCGCACCCCGGGTCCCCCGAACAGCATCCGCAGCACCGCCGGACAGCCCGTGTGCACGACCGCGTTGGTGACCAGCTCGGAGATCAGCAGGATCAGCGTCTCGGCGAGCGGCTCGTCATCCCCTATGCCCGACCCCGCCAACCGGGACCGGGCCCACCGGCGCGCCCGGCCGACCTCGGCTGGGTCCGGTCCTACCTCCAACTGCACCTGAAGCACCTGCACCGCTCACACCATCCGAACCGGCGGACACTTCGCCTCGCGACAGGATGGAATCACCCACTGTGATCCCCTTGCGGAGCAGCATGGTTGACGTACAGTCACCACAACAAGCGCTTCGGGCATATTCCCGCGCGAAGGAGTGGGCGTGGTGCATACTGTGCGACGCTCGCGCCGCTCAACCGCTCGCATCTGTGGGAGCGTACCGGAGCAACCCCCCGACTCCGGTCCGTAACGAAGGGGCGAAGGACACAAACCGATATCAACTCTCTGTAATCGGACATGCGTCCCGCGGCGTCCCTCCCGTGCCCCGCGCCGGCCGCGGCCGGCTACGCCGCCGAGTCCAGCAGCTCCGCCGCCAGCAGCTCCTCCGCCTCCCCCGCCGTCCGCCACTGCTCGGCCCGCAGCCACGCCCGCTTCAGGTGCAGGTGCACGTCCGCCTCCCACGTGAAGCCCATCCCGCCGTGCACCTGCAGACAGTCCCGGGCTCCGCGTACTGCCGCCTCGTCCGCCAGCAGCTTGGCCGCCGCCACCTCCCCCGGGTCCCCCGTCACCGCCGCCGCGTAGACCGCCGTACGGGCCACCTCCGCCCGCACCAGCATCTGCGCGCACAGGTGCTTGACCGCCTGGAACGCCCCGATCGGCTGTCCGAACTGCTCGCGCTCGCCCGCGTACCGGACCGCCAGCTCCACCGTCCGCAGCGCGCTGCCGACCTGCAGCGCCGCCGTCAGCAGCGCCCCCGCGGAGCGGTACTCCGACACGTCCCCGGGCGCCGACGCCACCCGGTGCAGCGGCGTCAGCGGGTCCACCGAGCGGACCGGTGAGCCGGCGGGCACCCCGGCCTCCCCCAGCACCGCGTCCGCCTCCTCCAGGTACGCGACCAGGCCGCCCTCCAGGTCGCGGGCGGTCACCACCG
The DNA here is from genome assembly GCF_045160965.1 of Streptomyces sp. NBC_00207. Lineage (NCBI taxonomy): Bacteria > Bacillati > Actinomycetota > Actinomycetes > Kitasatosporales > Streptomycetaceae > Streptomyces > Streptomyces sp. NBC_00207. The sequence goes on from NZ_CP130715.1 coordinate 4,375,693, forward strand.
CCGTCCCCGCCGCCGCCCCCGGGATCACCCCGGCCGCCAGGTGCGTGGCCACCAGCGGCCCCGGCAGCAGGGCCCGCCCGGCCTCCTCGAAGACGAGCACCGCCTCCGGCAGGCCGAGGCCGACGCCACCGGCCGGCTCGGGCAGCCGCAGGGCGAAGAAGCCCGCCTCGCCCAGCTCCCGCCACAGCCCCCGGTCCACGGCGGCGCCCGTGTCCACCGAGGCCCGCAGCGCCTCGCGCCCGTACCGCCCCGCGAGCAGTTCCCGTACGCCCGCCCGCAGGTCCCGCTGTTCCTCGGTCGGCTGGAAGTGCATGCCCCTCACCGGCCCTTCGGGAGGCCGAGGATCCGCTCGGCGACGATGTTCTGCTGGATCTGCGAGGTGCCCGCCGCGATCGTGTACGAGAGGGAGGAGAGCCGGTCCAGGGTCCATTCCTCCTCCAGGGACAGGGAGGCGGCGCCCAGCACCTCCGCCGCCACGTCGTACAGCTCCTGCCGGGCGTGCGAGTAGGCGAGCTTGAAGACCGAGCCGCCGATGCCGGGGACCCCGCCGGAGCCCTGAGACTCGCTGACGTTCCACTGGGTGAGCCGCCACAGCGCGCCGAACTCCCCGTACAGCCGACCCAGCCGGCGCCGCAGCACCGGGTCGTCCCAGCGCCCGTTCGCCTTCGCCGTACGGGCCAGCTCGCCCAGGGTCCGGCGGCAGGCGACGACCTCGCCGACGAAGGCGGTGCCCCGCTCGAAGGAGAGGGTGACCATGGTGACGCGCCAGCCGTCGTTCTCGGCCCCGACCCGGTTCGCGACCGGGATGCGCACCTCGTCGAGGAACACCTCCGCGAACTCCGTCGACCCGGCGAGCGTGCGCAGCGGCCGTACGGTGACCCCCGGCGCGTCCATCGGCATGGCCAGCCAGGAGATCCCCCGGTGCTTGGGGGCCTGCGGATCGGTCCGCACCAGCAGCTCGCACCAGTCGGCGACCTCCGCGTGAGAGGTCCAGATCTTCGACCCGGTGACCACGTAGTCGTCGCCGTCGCGGACCGCCCGCGTGCGCAGGGAGGCCAGGTCCGAGCCGGCGTCCGGTTCGCTGAACCCCTGGCACCACACCTCGTCGCCGCGCAGTACGGGCGGCAGCCAGCGCGCCCGCTGCCCGGCGCTGCCCTCGGCGGCGATGGTCGGGCCGGCGTGCAGCAGCCCGACGAAGTTCGCGCCGACGTACGGGGCCCCGGCGCGCTCCGTCTCCTCCAGGAAGATCAGGTGCTGGGTCGGGGTGGCACCGCGCCCGCCGGCGTCCACCGGCCAGTGCAGACCCGCGTAGCCGGCCTCGTACAGCCGGCGCTGCCAGCCGAGGTCGTACGCGCGCCGGCCGGGCCAGTCGTCCGGGGACGGTTTGGCGGGCAGCTCGGGCAGGGCCTTGCCGAGCCATGCGCGCAGCCGCGCCCGGAAGTCCTGCTCCTCCTCGGTGTAGGTCAGATCCATCAGCGGCTCTTGCCCAGGTCCAGGTCCAGGTCCAGGCCGAGCATGCGGATGGCGTTGCCGCGCATCAGCTTGTAGACCGTCTCCTCGTCGAGGCCCTTCACGTGGTCGAGGGCGACCTCCTTGGTGTGCGGGAAGGTCGAGTCCACGTGCGGGTAGTCGGTCTCGAAGGTGGCGTTGTCGCGCCCGACGACGTCGATCGAGGCGATCCCGTGCTTGTCGCGGAAGAAGCAGCAGAAGATCTGCCGGTAGTAGTACGTGGACGGCGGCTCGGGGATCAGGTCGCGGACCCCGCCCCAGGCCCGGTGCTCCTCCCAGACGTCGTCGGCGCGCTCCAGGGCGTACGGGATCCAGCCCATCTGGCCTTCGCTGTAGGCGAGCTTGAGGGTCGGGAACTTCACGAGGACGCCGCTGAAGAGGAAGTCCATCATCGAGGCCATCGCGTTGTTGAAGCTGAGCGAGGCCTGCACGGCGGGCGGCGCGTCGGGGGAGGCCGCGGGCATCTGGGAGCTGGACCCGATGTGCATGTTGACCACCGTGCCGGTCTCCTGGCAGACGGCGAAGAAGGGGTCCCAGTAGCCGGAGTGGATGGACGGCAGGCCCAGGTGGGTGGGGATCTCGGAGAAGGTCACGGCGCGCACCCCGCGGGCGGCGTTGCGCCGGATCTCCGCGACCGCCAGGTCGATGTCCCAGAGCGGGATGATGCACAGCGGGATCAGCCGGCCGCCGCTGTCGCCGCACCACTCCTCGACCATCCAGTCGTTGTAGGCGCGCACGCAGGCGAGGGCCACCTCCTTGTCGTGGGCCTCGGCGAAGGTCTGCCCGCAGAAGCGCGGGAAGGTGGGGAAGCACAGCGAGGCCTCGACGTGGTTGAGGTCCATGTCGGCGAGGCGCGCCTTCGGGTCCCAGCAGCCGCGGCGCATCTCCTGCCGCGTGATGCCCTCCAGCGTCATGTCGTCGCGGTCGAAGCCGACGGCGGCGATGTTGCGCTTGTACGGGAACTTCAGGTCCTCGTAGATCCACCAGTCGGTCGGCGGGCCGTCCGGGTCCATGGTGATCACGTACTTGCCGCCCGTGTACGCCAGCTCGCCGATGCCCGCGGTGATCGCCTTGGGCCCGCGGTCGCGGTACTTGGCGGGCAGCCAGACGTCGAAGAGGTGTGCGGGTTCGATCACGTGGTCGTCGACGCTGATGATCCGAGGCAATTCCAGTCCCATGACCGTCTCCCCAATCCGATGCCAATCTGATGGATCGTCAGAAACAAGCTAGCCCCGCCACCCCTGGACCGACAAGCGCCGGAGGCCTACGCTCTGCGCTTGATCTGACTATCCGTCAGCTATGGGGAGGTCTGGGATGACGGACACCGCGATCGCGACAGAACTGGGCGGCTCCCGCACCCTGTGGGAACTCATCACCCGCCGGGCCTCACTGACCCCCGGCGCCACCGTCCTGATCGAGGCGGCCGAGGACCCGGCGCAGGACCGCCGGCTGACCTTCGGGGAACTGCGCGACCGCTCCGAACGCGTCGCCGCCGGCCTGTACGACATGGGCGTCCGCCCCGGCACGGTCGTCGCCTGGCAGCTCCCCACCCGCATCGAGACCGTACTGCTCTCCGTGGCCCTCGCCCGGCTCGGCGCCGTCCAGACCCCGGTCATCCCGTTCTACCGCGACCGAGAGGTCGGCTTCGCGCTCCGCGAGTCCAAGGCCGAGTTCTTCGCCGTCCCCGGGACCTGGCGCGGCTTCGACCACCCCGCGATGGCCCGGCGGCTCGGCGCGCGCGGCGTCTTCGAGGCCTACGACGACCTCCCGGACGGCGACCCCTCCGCACTCCCGCCGCCGCCCGCCTCCGGCACGGACGTCCGGTGGATCTACTGGACCTCCGGCACCACCTCCGACCCCAAGGGCGTCCTGCACACCGACCGGTCCCTGATCGCCGGCGGCTCCTGCCTCGCGCACGCCCTGCACCTGACCCCGGACGACGTCGGCTCGATGGCCTTCCCCTTCGCGCACATAGCCGGGCCCGACTACACCGTGATGCTGCTGCTCTACGGCTTCCCCGCAGTCCTCTTCGAGAAGTTCGCGATGCCGGACGCGCTGGACGGCTACCGCCGCCACGGGGTCACGGTGGCCGGCGGATCGACCGCCTTCTACTCCATGTTCCTCACGGAACAGCGCAAGGCCCCCTCGGCCCCGCTCATCCCCACCCTCCGCCTCCTCGCGGGCGGCGGCGCCCCGAAGCCGCCGGAGATCTACCACGCCGTCGTCCGCGAAATGGGCTGCCAGCTGACCCACGGCTACGGCATGACCGAGGTCCCGATGATCACCATGGGCGCCCCGGACGACACCCCCGACCACCTGGCGACCACCGAGGGCCGCCCCCCGGCCGGCATGTCCATCCGCATCACCACCCCGAACGGCACCCCGCTCCCCCCGAACACGGACGGCGAGGTCCGGCTCCGGGGCGAGGCCGTCTGCCAGGGCTACCTGAACCGGGACCAGTCGGCGGAGGTCTTCGACGCCGACGGCTACCTGATCACGGGCGACCTCGGCCACCTGACCCAGGAGGGCTACCTGGTCCTCACCGGCCGCAGCAAGGACGTCATCATCCGCAAGGGCGAGAACATCTCGGCGAAGGAGATCGAGGACCTGCTCCACCTCCTCCCGGGCGTCGCCGACGTCGCGGTCATCGGCCTCCCCGACCCGGCCCGCGGCGAACGCGTCTGCGCGGTGGTCGAACAGACCCCGGGCGCCGCCCCCTTGACCCTGCCCCGGGTGACGGCCCACCTCCGCGCGGAAGGCCTGGCCACGCACAAGCTCCCCGAACAACTGGAGCTGTTGGAGTCCCTCCCGCGCAACGAGGCCCTGCGCAAGATCCTCAAGTACAAACTCCGCGAGCGGTACGCCTGACGTCGCCTACCGAGCCGCCGGCTCGACCGGGTCGGACGGCACGACCGGGTCGGACGGCTCGGCCGGGTCGGACGGCTCGGCCGGGTCGGACGAGACGGGCCGCCCGCCGCCGAACACCTCGTCGACGAGGCCTTGCGTCGCCTTCTGGAACGCCGCCGCCAGCGACATCGCCGCGTCGTCGACGTAGTTCAGCGCGGCGGTCAGCGTCTTGCCGCCGTCGGGCGTGCTGTACATCAGCGCCCCGTGGCCCGCCGCGCCGCCGTTGTGCGTGATGACGGTGCCGCCGTCGCCCACGGCCTGGACGAACACCCCCAGGCCGTAGCCGACCTTGGGATGCGGCGTGCACATCTCGGCCAGCAGCGGGGCCGGCAGGAGCCTGCCGCCCAGCAGCGCGGAGATGAAGGTGTGCAGGTCCTTCGTGGTCGAGATCATGTCCCCGCCGGTGGAGATCCAGGAGGGGTTGTGGCGGGTGACGTCGACCGTCTCCTGCCGGCCGGCGTCCTCGTACCGGTAGTAGGCGTGGGCGTGCGGCTCGGGGATCTCCACGCCGGTGCCGGGCAGCGACGTTCCCGACAGGCCGAGCGGTCCGATGATCAGCCGCTGCATCTCCTCGGCGAGCGAGCGGCCGGTGACCCTCTCGATCAGCAGCCTGGCCAGCACGTAGTTGGTGTTGGAGTAGCTCCAGTCCGTCCCCGGCTCGAACCGCGCCGGCTTCGACAGCGCCAGCCGCACCAGCTCTTCCGGGCGGTAGGTCCTGAACCGGCCGTCCACCCACTCCCGGCCCGCGGTCGTGGCGGCGATCCCCGGCGCGAACGTCCCGTCGTCGTAGTACTCGCCGGTGAAGTTGAACACCCCGCTGGTGTGCTGCAGCAGCATCCGCGCCGTGATCCGCCGGTCCAGCCCGAACTCGGGCAGGTGGCCGGCCACCGGGTCGTCCAGCCGGATCACTCCCTCGGCCACCAGCTGCAGCACCACGGTCGCGGTGAAGGTCTTGGTGTTGCTGCCTATCCGGACGTGGCCGTCGACCGGCGGCCCGGCGCTCTCGCCCAGCTCGGACACCCCGGCACTGCCGACCCACTCGCCCCGCTCGTCGTGCACGCGCAGCGTCACCCCGGTGAAGCCCGCCTCGGCCATCTCCTCGATGGCCTTCTGCAGCTCCGGGCGGTCCTGGTCGGTGTGGGTGAGGGACATGGTGGTGTGCTCCTTTGAAGTGTTGTGGAAGTCGGCCGGAGGGACAGGACGGCCGCGCCGGGCGGCCGTCCTGTCTCAGTTGCTGCGGGCGGTGATGTCGCCGTAGGCAGTGGTGGCGTGGATCGTGAGGGCGGGGGTGGGGCCCTCGCTGTTGTTCAGGGAGTTGTGGATCCGGCCGTACGAGGTGCCGGCGTCCAGGGAGGCGGACACGCCGCGGGCGGCGCCCACCGACACGTCACCGGCCTGGGTCCGCAGCTCGACCGCACCGCGCACCGCCTCGGCGACCCGGATGTCGCCCTTCTGCGTGCTGATCCGGGCGGGGCCGCCCAGCCGGCCGACCGACACGTCCCCCGCCATCAGCGCCAGACGGGCACCGGCGGTCTCGTCGAGCTTGACCGTGCCCTCGGCCCCCTCGAAATCGACGTCACCCAGGCGCCCGACCCCACGGAGCTCGGCACTGGCCGCCTTCGCCTCCACCCGGGAGCCCGCCGGCAGCTGAACCGTCACCTCCACCGACCCCGAAGCACCCAGGAGCTGGTTCTTCCCCTCCGGCGCCTTGATCCGCAGAACCCCGTCGACGAACTCCACGGTGGTCTCCTGCGCCGCCTTCACATCACGGCCCTTCGACGCGTTCGCCGGCAGCACCTCGACCCGCGTGTCCACGCGGTCCGCGGCGATGAACCGGATACGACCCGCAGCGATGTCCACAACGGCCGAGACGGCGGCGGGGGTGTCGAACTTCTGCAACGTACTTCTCCTTCTTCAGTGGCGGCACCCTGTCGGCCCGCCGTTTCTGATGAACGAAAAGCTACGTTGCATTCACAGATCCAGCAACAAGCTCGTTGCACACGAAAGACATCACTGCAGCTCAGAGCAGGTAATTCATTGCAATGGATTGATTTTCAATGCAACAGTCGGCATGCAGTTCATTGCAATGAACCGAAAGTGAACGCTACAGACGGCTCAGGGAGGCCGCCGCGAACAGGACGTCGCGGATGGCCTCGCGGTCGCCGTGCTGGCCCACCGCCGCGTCCTCGGGAGAGATGTGGCCGGCCGCGAGCTGGCAGAACTCGATGCCGTCCAGGGCGATCTCCGCCACCGTGCGCTCCGGCGACGTCCTCGCCCCCGGCGAGTCCAGAGCGATGTCCCAGCCGCCGCCACCCGCGCCCTCGATCTCCAGGTGCAGGGTCCGCCCGGGCGCGCCCGCCGCGACCAGGCCCCGCGCCGGGGCCGCCAGGCCGGCGCGCCGCCGCTGCGCCAGCGCGCCCGGCAGGAGCCGCGCCGCCAGGTCGATCATCCCGTGCAGATGCGGCCCCGACGGCGGCTCGTACGGGTAGTCCACCGCCTCCGCGATGTCCCACGCGTGCACCCAGCACTCGAAGGCCCGCTCCAGGAAGGCGTCCCCGAGCGGCAGCGCGAAGCCCCCGTAGTCCACGGACAGCTCGGCGACGCCCCGGCCCGCGAAGGACACCGTGCGCACCAGCGTGTGCCCCTGCTCCCGCCACGGTTCGCGGACCTGCCGCGTCGTCGGGTACGCCGAGGCGTTCCAGAAGTGCTCCGTCCGCGCGGTCGGACCGCCCTTCGGTGCGTCCGGACCCAGCGGGTCGTCCAGTCCCAGCGCGTTGGCGATCAGCCCGTCCACCGTCATCAGGTGACCGATCACGCCCGCCACCGTCGTCCGCTGCGAGCGGCGCCGTTCCTCCTCGAACCACTTCAGCCGCACCGGGGTGTGCCACTCCGAGTCGCCGAAGTCCTGGAGCAGCGCGTCGAGCCGCGCGGTCTCCGTGTCGTACGGGCTCGCCCACACCGGCACCGGGATGCGCGCCGGCCGCTTGCCCAGGCAGTCCTCCAGGACGCGCGAGCGCAGCAGCGGTTTGAGGTCGAGGGTCTCCTCGGGGTGCAGCAGCCCCACCGCGTCGCGCAGCCGCAACGCCTCCTCCGCGCAGGGTGCGCACTCGGTGAGGTGGTCCTCGACCGCCTGGGTCTCCTCGGCGGAGCAGGCCGCCAGCGCCCACGCGCCGAGCAGGGACTTCAGTACGGCGTGCGAGGGCGGAGGCGGCACCTCGGCCGGCGGCTGCGGTGGCGGCATCGACTGCGGCGCGTATGCCGGGTCCAGGTCGTCGGCGGCCCCGCGCGGACCCGGTATGCGCGGCGAGCCGCCGGGACGCTGGTATCCGTCGTCGGGCGACTCGGCAGGGCCGTTCATCGGGACGTTCCGTATCCGGACCGGGCGGTGTCCTCCTGCGGGAGGGCGTTGGCGGTCGACAGCAGCTGCAGGCCGAGCCGCAGCCGGCGCCGCGCCTCGTCCTCGCTGATCTGCAGGTCGGCGGCGGCCTGCCGGTAGTCGCGCCGCTTGAAGTACGCGAGTTCGAGCGCGGCGCGCAGCGGCGCGGGCATGGAGGTGACGATGTAGTCCGCGCGGGCCGCCGCGTTGGCGCTGCGCACCTTCTGCTCCAGCTCCTCGCGGGAGCCCCGGCCCAGCTCGGCCTGGCGCAGCCGGGCCACCGCCTGGCCCTGGGTGATCCGGGCGACCCAGGAGCGCATGGAGCCCTGCTTGGGGTCGTACGCGTCCGGGTTCTCCCAGATGTAGCCGAAGACCTCGCGGGTGATCCGGTCCGCCGCCTTCTCGTCGCCGAGCACCCGGTGCGCCAGGCTGTGCACGAGCGAGGCGAAGCGGTCGTACAGCTCTCCGAGCGCGGCGGCCTCGCCGCGGGCCAGGCGTTGCTGCATGCGGCGGTCCCAGCGCGGTGGTACGTCCTTCGGCATAAGTGCCCCCAGCCGTGTGTCGACGCAACGAATGTAGTGGGCACATGGCGGATCGCGCCCGTTTTGGGAGAACCTCGCCCTGGAAGTAAGCCCTCCGTGATAGGGGCGTGGCAGGGCGTGAACGGTGGCGCGGCCGACGGCACATGGGGACAGGTGTACGCGCCCCACCGCGCTCCCCGTGCGCGGGTTCGATGCGGCAGCCTCCTTGACCACTTCGCTTAACGCGCAGGCCACGTAGGCCTTACGCTCCTGCCTTGTCTTGAACTGAACCCCACCGCATACGTGAAGGCGGAACGCCGAACATGGACAGCGCAGAATACGAGCGCAAGATCGCCGCCCGATTCGCCACCTTCGACCAGGACGGGTCCGGGTATATCGACCGGGAGGACTTCAGCACGGCCGCGAAGGCGGTCCTGGCCGAATTCGGTACCACCGCCCGGTCGGACAGGGGCCAGGCCGTCTTCGCGGGGGCCGAGGCGTTCTGGCAGGGGATGGCCGGGATCGCGGACGTCGACGGGGACCAGCGGGTCTCCCGCGAGGAGTTCATCACCGGGGCGGCGAAGCGGCTGCGCGACAACCCGGAGCGGTTCGCGGAGATCGCGCGGCCGTTCCTGCGGGCCGTGATCGCGGTGGCGGACGAGGACGGCGCGGGGGCGACCCCGCAGGCCGCCGCCCGCGTCCTGCGCGTCCTGGGCACCTCGCCCGAACTGGCTCCGAAGCTGGCCGCCGCGCTGGACGCCGACGGCGACGGCCGCATCTCGGAGGAGGAGATCCTGGCCGCCTTCGCGTCGTACTGCGGGGTGGAGGCCCCTGACGCGTAACGCCTGCGGCGAGCCGAGCAGTCAACGACAAGGCCGGCCGGCCCCACCGGTCCGACCCGGCCTTGCCGCACACACCAGCCTTGGCCGACACCATCCAGCCCCGCCGGCACCATCCAGCCCCGCCGGCGTTTGAGGCGCGGGGTCCGGGCGGAGCCCTGATCTTCCGGCATGGCCGCGCAAATCCAGCCTCGCCGGCGTTTGAGGCGTGGGGTCTGGGGCGGCGCCCCAGGAAGCCGGGCCGCAGGGTCCGGACACCCGGGGTGACGCGTGGTCGTGCCCGTGCAGCCCGGCTGCTGGGGGCGCTGCCCCCAGACCCCCGCGCCTCAAACGCCGGCGGGGCTGAGTTTGCCCGGCGGGCGGGGGTGGCGTTAGGCGAAGACGACCGTGCGGGAGCCGTTCAGGAGGACGCGGTGCTCGCTGTGCCACTTCACCGCGCGCGCGAGCGCCTGGCACTCCACGTCCCGCCCCACCGCCACCAGCTGGTCCGGGGTCACCTCGTGGCCCACCCGCTCGACCTCCTGCTCGATGATCGGCCCCTCGTCGAGGTCCGCCGTCACGTAGTGCGCGGTCGCGCCGATCAGCTTCACGCCTCGCGCGTGCGCCTGGTGGTACGGCTTCGCGCCCTTGAAGCTCGGCAGGAACGAGTGGTGGATGTTGATGATCCGCCCGCTCAGCTCCTTGCACAGGGTGTCCGACAACACCTGCATGTACCGCGCCAGCACCACCAGCTCGACGTTCTCCGCGCGCACGAGCTCCAGCAGCTGCGCCTCCGCCGCCGCCTTCGTGTCCTTCGTCACCGGGATGTGCACGAACGGGACGTCGTACGAGCCGACCAGTTCGGCGAAGTCGGTGTGGTTGGAGACCACGGCCGCGATCTCGACCGGCAGGGCGCCGATGCTCGAGCGGAACAGCAGGTCGTTCAGGCAGTGGCCGAACTTCGACACCATGAGGATGATCCGCATGCGCTCCTCGGAGCGGTGGATCTGCCAGTCCATCTTGAACGAGTCGCCGATCGCGGCGAAGCTGGCGCGCAGCTTCTCGACGGTCACCGCGGGCTCGGCCTCGAAGTGCACCCGCATGAAGAAGAGTCCGGTCTCCCGGTCTCCGAACTGCTGGCTGTCCACGATGTTGCAGCCGGTCATGAAGAGGTAGCTCGACACGGCGTGGACGATGCCCTGCTTGTCGGGGCAGGACACGGTCAAGACGTACTGGGGCTGGGCCTGGGCCTCATTGTGCGGGTCGCTCATGACCGCACAGCCTTTCACACCGCGCGGGTGAGGATCCTCAACACTTCCAGCGACGTCGGCCGGACGTCCGGGTCGTCCCCGTCCGCCTCGGCCAGCCGTACGTGCGCCTCGCGTGCGGCGCGTACCGCCTCGGGCCACGCGTGGTGCTCCAGGTAGGCGGAGACCGGGGCGTCGGGCCCGACCTGGTGGAGGATGCGGAGCACGCGCAGCACGGCGAGGTCGACGAGGGCGGCCTCCTGAGAGTCGCGGAAGATCGTGCCGACGTACTTCTCGGCCGACCAGCTGTCGAGCCAGGTGTCCTCGACGAGCCGGTACACGGCGTCGGTGATGTCTCCGTACCCGTCGGTGCCGGTCAGCCACGTGTCCTCGTGGAAGGCCGGATCGGAAAGCATGTGCAGCGCCGAGCGCACATTGCTGCGCCAGCGCCACCACGGCATGTCGTTGAGGGGCATGCCGCCCATGGTGGAGGAGCGGCCGCCGCGGCGGGAAGAGTTCTTCGAACCTTGGGCGAATGTCACGCTTTCGATCGTACGTTCCTGTTGAACGCGATCTTCAGGCGCCTGCGGCGTACCTCGCCCCCGTAATTCACCTGGGCGTCACCGGATGTTGTGTCCATCTCACTCGACAGTTACCTGCGGGGCGGAATGGTGCATGGACATGACCATCTCGCGACGCGCCACATCCCTGTCCCGCACCTTCGTGGCCACGGCGATGGGCGCATGTCTCGTCGCCGGGTGCGGGGTGCTCCCCGGAGGCTCGGGGGGCTCCGGGGAGACCATCACGGTCATCACCTTCGCACCGGAAGGCACCAAGGCAACCAACATGCCGGGCATGACCGGCATGGCCAAGGCGTACGAACGCTGGGTGAATTCCAAGGGTGGGATCAACGGTCACAAACTGCGCGTACTGACCTGCAACGAGAAGAACACGCCCACCGGCGCCGCCGACTGCGCCCGCAAGGCCGTCGCCGAGAAGGCCGTCGCCGTCGTCGGCTCGTACAGCCAGCACGGACGCGCCTTCATGGCCCCGCTGGAGGCGGAGGGCATCCCCTTCATCGGCGGTTACGGGGTCTCCTCCGAGGAGTTCCAGTCCCCGCTCTCCTACCCCGTCAACGGCGGCCAGCCCGTCCTCATCGCCGGCGCCGGCCACCAGCTGGGCCGCGCGTGCGACCAGGTCGCCCTGGTCCGCCCCGACACCCTCGCGGGCGACACCCTGCCGGTCCTGCTCAACGCCGGGCTGCGGGCCAACAAGATGGCCGACGCCTCCGACATCCGGGCCGCCGAGGACTCCGCGGACTTCGTACCGCAGGCTCGGGAGGCCCTCGCGCACACCACCGGCAGCGGGAAGGAGAAGGAGAAGGACAAGGGCTGCGTCACCGCGGTCCTCGGCGAGCGCACCGAGACCTTCTTCGACGCCTTCCGCCGGACCGAGGTCCAGCGCAGGAAGCCGCAGATCTCCTCCGTCCTGGGCAGTGTCAGCCAGGCCCTGGTGGACCGCACGGGCGGCAAGGAGAGCCCCTTCGAGGGCGCGTACCTCACCAGCTGGTACCCGGTGGCCTCCGATCCGGTCTGGACGCCGATGCGGAAGGTCGTCACCGAGTTCGCCTTCGGCGACGACAACGTCGACCCCGACGACAGCGGGGTGCAGACCACCTGGATCGCCTACACGGTGCTGGGCGAGATCGTGAAGCGCTTCAAGGAGGACGAGGAGATCACCGCCCGCACGGTCAAGCGGTCGCTGAACCAGTCCCAGCCCGTCGGTACCGGCGGCCTCACCCCGGACCTGAGCTGGCGCTACCAGGACATGCGGGCCGTCGCCGGCTTCCCGCGCATCGTCAACGGCCAGGTCACGTTCCAGATCGTCCAGGCCGGCCGGCTCGTGGCGCAGCCCGGCGAGCAGCCCCTGGACATGACCCCGACCCTCGTCCAGGCCCCCCGCACGGCCTGATGCTCAGAGCTGGGACTTGTCGCGCTTGGGGAGGCCGTACTTGGCCGCGATCGTGTTCCACATGACCGCGGCCGACTCCTTGGCCTTCGTCGCCTCGCCGCTCGACTTGTTGCCCTCGGCGGCGTTCTTGGTGACCTTGGCCTTGCCGTCCTTGCACTTGTCGTCGTCCACGTCGTCCGCCCAGGCGGCGTAGCTGTTGTCGGCGTCCGCGGAGGACTGCCAGGCCTTGGTGAGGGCCCCGGACAGCTTCACGTGGTCGGGGAGCTTGTCCAGCTTCAGTTCCTGGAGGCGGGTGACGAGCTCCTCGCGCTGGCGGGCCGCGTCGCGCAGGTCGGCGCTCGCCTGGTCGAGGTTGTTGCAGCTCTTGATGTCCTCGACGGCCTTGATCACCGAGGCCCGGCTGTCGTTGCTGTCCGCCAGGAGCTTGTCCAGCTGGACGGCCTGCGGGCGGGCCGGGTCCACGGGAGCCTCACCGCCGGGCGCGGCGGAGGCGCCGCTCGCGGCCGGTGCCGCGGGCACCGCGCCCGGGTCGTTGTTCTGCGGCTTGCCGTCGCTGAGCAGCGAGCCGACGCCCAGCCCGACCACGGCCAGGCCGATGACCACGGCGGCGATGACGGCGGGCGAGACCCGGCGGGGTGCCTCCGGCGGCGGGGGCGGGGCCGGGGCGTACTGCTGCTGCGGGTGGGGCTGCGCGGGGGGTACGGGGCGCTGCGCGCGCGGCGGGTAGGGGCGCGGCGGCGGCTGGCGCAGCACGGGCTCTTGGACGGGCGGCAGGTGCTGGGTGTGGCCGGCGGAGTCGTCGTCGCCGCGGAACAGCCCGTCGAACCCCTCAACGGCGCGGTCGGCGGGCACCGGCGGTATGTACTGCGTCGCCGCCTCGCCGTGCGCGGGCCCGGCGGGGACGGGCGGGATGTACTGGGTGGCGGCCTCGTCGTGCGCGGGGCCGGCCGGGACGGGCGGGATGTACTGCGTCGCGCCTTCGTCGTGCGCGGAGGCCGCCGGCACCGGCGGGATGTACTGCGTCGCGCCTTCGTCGTGCGCGGAGGCCGCCGGCACCGGCGGGATGTACTGCATCGCGCCTTCGTCGTGCGCGGAGGCCGCCGGCACCGGCGGGATGTACTGCGTCGCGCCTTCGTCGTGCGCGGGGGCCGCCGGCACGGGCGGGATGTACTGGGTCGCGGCTTCGGGCAGCGGCGGGTAGCCGTAGCCGTGCGGCTCCCCCGGCCCCTCGTAGCCGGGCCCGACGACGTGCCCCGGTGCCACGTGCGGGTAGCCGTACGCGGGCCCGGGCTGCGGCTGCTCCGGGTACACCGGATACCCGGACGCCTGGTCCGGACCCCACGGGGCACCCGGCTGGGGGGCACCCCCTTGTCCGCTCTGCGTCACCGGGACTCCTTCTCCGACTCGCCCGACCCTGTGGAACCGTCGGTCACGCTACCCGGTCACGCACCCGCACACCCAGCCTCGCCCGAGACAATCCAGCGCCGGAGGCGCGGGCGGGGCCGGGATGTGCGACGGCGGCGGCGGAATCCGCGGGCGAGGCCGGAGAGGGCGGCGGCGCCGGAGCGTCAGGCGACCCTGGCTTCCAGCCGGGCGCCGAACTCCCGTACCGCCGCCTCCTCCCGGTAGGGCTCCAGGCGGGTGCGGAAGTCCTCCAGGTATTCCGCCCCCCGGTTCGACCGGAGCCCCTCCAGAAGCTCCGCCGCCTTCGTGGCGGTCTGGCAGGCCTGTTCCACCTCCCGCTGCTGCACCTGCGCCGCCGCCAGCAGCAGCAGCCCGATGGCCCGGCGCCGCGCCTTGCCCGCCGGGAGGCCCCGTAGCGCCTCCTCGGCCCGCTTGCCCGCCGCGTCCGCCTGGCCCAGGTCCCGGTGGCAGTGCGCCAGCTCGTCCGCGAGGTACGCCGTGTCGAAGTGGCGGATCCACACCGGGTCGTCGCCCGACTCCGGCTCCGCCCGCTCCAGCGCGCTGACCGCCCGCGCCGACAGCACCGCCGTGGCCCGGGTGTCGCCGAGCAGCGCGTGCCCGCGCGCCTCGGCCGCGTAGAACATGGCCTCGACGCGCGGGGTGACCTGGCCCCGCGTCCCCTCCTGGGCGGCCCGCGCCAGCTGCGCGATCTCCCGCGGGTTGCCCAGCTCGGCGGCGAGGTGGCTCATGGACGCGGCCAGCACGTACCCCCCGTACGCCCGGTCGCCGGCCGCCTGGGCCAGCCGCAGCGCCTGGATGTAGTACCGCTGGGCCAGGCCGGGCTGTCCGGTGTCCACCGCCATGTAGCCCGCCAGCTCCGTCAGCCGGGCCACGGAGGCGAACAGCGCCCGCCCGACCGGCTCCCGGTACGAGCCGCCGATCAGCCCGGACACCACCGAGTTGAGGTAGTGCACGACCACCGGCCGGACGTGCCCGCTGCCGAAGCGGTGGTCGAGGTCCTTGAGCGCCTCGGTGGTCGCCCGTACCGCCTCGACGTCCGGCATGCCGACGCGCGAGCCGCCGCTGCGGGCCACCTGGGTGTCGGCCCCGGTGATCAGCCAGTCACGGCTCGGCTCGACGAGCGCGGACGCCGCCACGCTCGAACCCGCCAGGAAGTCGCGGCGGCCGACGTCGCTGCGCCACAGCTCGCAGACCTGCTCGATCGCGCCGATGACGGTCGGCGAGAACTGCAGGCCGACCCCGGAGGCGAGGTTCTTGCCGTTGGCCATGCCGATCTCGTCGATGGTGACGGTCCGGCCGAGCTTGCGCCCGATCGCCTCGGCGATGATTCCGGGCGCCCGGCCGCGCGGCTGCTGGCCGCGCAGCCAGCGGGCCACGGAGGTCTTGTCGTAGCGGAGATCGAGGCCGTGTTCGGCCCCGCACATGTTCACGCGCCGGGCTAGCCCGGCGTTGGAGCACCCGGCTTCCTGGATGAGCGCCTGCAGCCGTTCGTTCGGCTGGCGGGCGACGAGAGGCCTGGCTGCCATGAAAACCCCCTGCTGACCGCGGGTGATCCGTTGGAATGATCACTTCCCGCCTGATGTGCGGAGAATCTTCCGCTCTGCGTCGTGTCGCTACCCAACTCCGGCGCCCCGGCCTCCTACGCGCCCCCACACGTGCATCAGTGCGCCCCGTGTGCAGGATCGATGCTCCGTCCACCCGCTGGTTTACGCCCGTAACCCCGGGTGACCCGGGGAGTTGTGATGGGCGTGGAAGAGACCATCGGAGTCACGGAGACCGCACCCATCCCCAAGCAGCGGGGCGAACTGCTGCTGGACCATGCCGTGCGGTACGCGGAAGAACGGCACTGGGACGTCTTCGCCGGCACCTGGTTGGAGCCCGGCGACGGCCGGGAGCTGTGCTCCTGCGGGGAGGCGGACTGCCCCGCGCCCGGCGCACACCCGGCGGTGAAGGACTGGGCGGCGCAGGCCACGGGCAGCGCGGTCCAGGTCCGGCGGGTCTGGGCGAAGCACCCGGGGGCCTCGATCCTGCTGCCGACGGGCCGGACGTTCGACGCGCTGGAGGTGCCGGAGTCGGCCGGATTCCTGGCGCTGGCGCGGCTGGAGCGGATGCAGCGCACCCTCGGCCCGGTCACCCTCACGCCCGACCACCGGATGCTGTTCTTCGTCCTGCCGGGCGCCGGCGTCAAGGTCGCCGACCTCGTACGGAAGCTGGGCTGGTCGCCGAGCGGCATCGACCTGGTCGCGCGCGGCGAGGGCGAGTACGTGGCCGCCCCGCCCACCCGGTTCGGCGGCCGGGGCGCGGTGCAGTGGGCGCAGCGGCCCACTCCGGCGAACCGGTGGCTGCCGGACACGGAGGAGCTGATCGACGCGCTGGCGTACGCGTGCGGGAGCGAGGCGGCGGCGGACCGCAAGCGGCGCCAGCCCTGACGTGAAGTTCGTGACCGGAAACTCATGACATAAGTAACTGCTCGGGCCTCTCCCCCTCCTCCTATGGTGAGGAAGGAACGACCAACGGGGACGCAAGAGAGGCAGGCGCATGCCGGACCAGGGCGATGCGACGGGTGGAACGTACGGGACGGGTGGCGCGGTGACCGCGCCGTCCGCCGTGCGGGTGGAAGGTCTGTGGAAGCGCTTCGGCGAGCAGGTGGCCGTCGCCGGGATCGACTTGGAGCTGCCCGCGGGCCAGTTCATCGGCCTCGTGGGCCCGAACGGCGCCGGCAAGACGACCACCTTGTCGATGGTGACCGGCCTGCTGCGTCCGGACATGGGGCGGGTCTTCGTCGCGGGGCACGACGTGTGGGCGGACCCGACCGAGGTGAAGGCCCGGATCGGCGTACTTCCCGAGGGACTGCGGCTCTTCGAGCGGCTGTCGGGGCGCGAACTGCTCGGGTACATGGGCCGCATGCGCGGGCTGCCGGGCGAGGAGACCGACAAGCGGGCGACGCAGCTGCTGGAGGTCCTCGACCTCGCGGGTTCGCAGCACAAGCTGGTCGTGGACTACTCGACGGGCATGCGGAAGAAGATCGGTCTGGCGGCCGCGCTGCTGCACAACCCCGAAGTGCTGTTCCTGGACGAGCCGTTCGAGGGCGTCGACCCGGTCTCGGCGCAGACCATCCGCGGGGTGCTGGAACGTTACACCGCCTCCGGCGCCACGGTCGTCTTCTCCTCCCACGTGATGGAGCTCGTCGAGTCGCTGTGCGACTGGGTGGCCGTGATGGCCGCCGGCCGGATCCGCGCCGCGGGCCCGCTGGCCGACGTACGGGGCTCCGCGCCCTCCCTCCAGGCGGCCTTCCTCGAACTGGTCGGCGCGCAGGGGCGCGACGCGGCCGGGGACTCGCTGGACTGGCTCGGCGGCGGCTCCGGGACGGTCGCACGATGAGCTCGCCCGCCACCCCCGCCACGGGTGCCACCAGTGCCGGTGCCGGTGTCGGCACTGCCGCCTCGCCGGCCGCTTCCGTCACCTCCGTCGCGACGGTCCCGCTGACCCCGATCTTCGTCCGCCTCAAGCTGTCGCTCCTGCGCAACGGCCTGAAGGGCTCCTCGAAGCGCAAGGCCGCCTACTTCTCGACGCTCGCCTTCGCCCTGCTCGTCGGCTTCTTCCTCACGCTCGGCCTGGCCCTGCTGCACGGGCACGCCCACGCGGGCACGGTCGTCGTCCTGCTGGCCGCGCTCCTGGCGCTCGCCTGGGCGTTCATGCCGCTGTTCTTCCCCAACGGGGACGAGACGCTCGACCCCAGCCGGCTGGTCATGCTGCCGCTGCGCCCGCGTCCCCTCGTACGGGCCCTCTTCGCCTCCTCCCTGGTCGGCATCGGGCCGATGTTCACGCTGTGCCTCGCGGTCGGCTCGGTGGTGGCCGTCGCGCGCGGCGCCGCCGGGGCGGTGGCCGCGGTGGTGGCCGCGCCGCTCCTGCTGCTCGGCTGCGTGGCCCTCGCACGGGCGGTGGCCACGGCCAACATGCGACTGCTGACCAGCCGCAAGGGGCGTGACCTGGCCCTGCTCAGCGGCCTGCTGATCGCGGTGGGCGCGCAGCTGGTCAACTTCGGCAGCCAGCGCCTGTTCCAGGCGGGCGGCCTGTCGACGCTGGAGCCCGTCGAGGCGGTGGTGCGGTGGCTGCCTCCGGCAACCGCCGTCGGCATGGTGGACTCGGCGAGCGAGGGCGCGTACGGGGAGGCGGCCGCCCAGCTGGCCCTGACCCTCGCCGCCCTGGCCGGCCTCCTGTGGTTCTGGGAGCGGAGCCTGACCAAACTGATGGTCACGCCGGACGGCTCGACCATCGCGGCCGCCCGGCCGGCGAAGGAGCGGCGCACGGGCGGCTTCTGGTCCCTGCTGCCCGCCGGCCGGACGGGCGCGGCCATGCAGCGCACCCTGCGCTACGCCGTCCGCGACCCGAAGACCAAGGCCTCCTGGGTGACCGCCCTGGCGATCGGCCTGATCGTCCCGGTCTTCAACGCCCTCCAGGGCACCGGATCCCTCTACCTCGCCTGCTTCGGCGCGGGCATGCTGGGCGTCCAGATGTACAACCAGTTCGGGCAGGACACCTCGGCGTTCTGGATGGTCGCGCAGACCATCTCCAGCACGCGCGACGCGTACGTGGAACTGCGCGCCCGCGCCGCCGCGCTGGCCCTCGTCACCGTCCCGTACACCGTCCTCGTCACCGTGGTCACGGCCGCGCTGGTCGGCAACTGGCGCGGCTTCCCGGCCGCCACGGGCCTGGCCCTGGCCCTGCTGGGCTCGATGCTCTGCACGGGGGCGCTGGCCTCGGCCCGCTTCGCGTACTCCATCCCGTCGGACGGCGCCTTCAAGAACGTCGTCCCGGGCCAGGCCGGACTCGCCTGGTCGGGCATCTTCGGCGGGATGCTGGCCTCGGCGGTGGTCTGCGCCCCGGTGATCGTCCTGACGGTCTGGCTCAACGTGGCCGACCACCACGACGTTTCGTGGATCGTGCTCCCCGTAGGCGTGGCCTGGGGTGCGCTGGCCACCTGGGCGGGCCTGCGGCTGGCGGCCCCGACGGTGGCGCGGAAGCTGCCGGAGATCCTGTGGGCGGTCAGCAAGGGCTGAGAACGGCGAAAGGGCCGGCCTCCGTTCCCGAGAGGGAGGGGAGGCCGGCCCTTTTCCGCGCCCGGGGGCCGGGCGCGGTGCGGCGGGGATCACCGGGCGGCGAGCAGCACGAGCGCGGCGAGGGAACCGGCGAACACGACGGCGTGGCGGAGGTTCTGCAGGTACGGCATCACCCAGCGGGGGAAGCCCTTTTCGGCGGCGGCGAGCATGGACCTGACGTCTATGCGCTGCAGTTCGGCGTCACCGCTCTTCGCGAAGGCGGCGGTGACAGACGGCACGGCGGTCAGGTTCGAGTAGAGGATCACGCAGTTCACCAGGAGGACCAGCGGCTGGACGACCCAGGAGAGCGTCTCGCCCCAGGAGTTCCCGGCGAGGGAGAGCACGGCCGGGACGGAAAGGGCCAGGGCGATCCCCACGGGGGCCCAGGTCTCGTGACCGCCGGCGTCGACGCGCATGCCGTTCTCGGCCATGACCGTGGTGCGCACTCCCTGGCGGCCCAGCTCGGCCTCGACGGCGGCCTGGGCGCGGGCCCCGTAGCGGCTGCGGACGAGCGGGATGCTCAGGAAGGCGAGGGCGATCAGGATCTGCAGGGCGGCGACGGCGTTCATCGGGGTTCCTCGTTTCCGGGGGGGCTGCCTGGTGACTCCGCAACCATCGCGTCGCCCCCTGACAGCCCCCGGACACCCCGCTGACAGACCGCTGACACGCCCCGCTGACACGCCTGCCGGGCACCCCGCTGCGGGGCACCCCGCCGGCATACCCCGCGGGACGCCCCTCGCCGCCGAAGCCTCACCGAGCGGCGGGCATGTGATGCGCCTTCCCGCGGGCCCGCTAGGGCGCCTCGGCCTTGATGCCGTCCAGGAAGGGCTCCAGGGCCGCGCGCCAGGCCGTCGGGTGGTCGTAGTGGAGGTAGTGGCCGGCGTCGGGGATCTCCGCGTACTGGCCGGCCGGGAGGACGCGGACCATCTCCTGGGCCTCGGCCCGGCCCAGCTCGCCGTCCAGGCCGCGGACCACGAGGGTCGGGCAGCGGACCTGGGCCAGCTCCTCCCAGTGGGCGTCGTGGACCCAGGTCTCGCGGGCCGTCAGCATCTGGCGGCGGGAGAAGAGGGGGCGCCAGCCGTCCGGGGCCTCGTGCATGACCTCGGCGAAGAAGGCACCGCGGCCGGGGTCGGGGCGCTCCACGCGGGGGTCGTCCTCGCCGAACCAGCGGCGGGCCGCGTCCTGGGTGGGGAAGGGGAGGGGCCAGCGGTGGAACCAGTCCTCCCACTCCTGCTGGGAGGCCGCGCCGAGGGCCGAGGCACGCATGTCGCAGATGACGAGGGCTTCGACCAGGTCCGGGCGGCGGGCTGCGAGCTGCCAGGCGGTGAGGGCGCCCATGGAGTGGCCGATCAGGGTCACGGGGGCGAGGCCGAGCTGCTCGACGGCGGCCTCGGCGTCGGCCACGAACGCCTCGCGCCCGAAGGAGGTGTGGACGTCGGGGCCGCCGGGCGGGCGGTCGCTCTGTCCGTGCCCGCGCTGGTCCAGGGCCACGACGCGGCGGTTCTCGCGGAGCCAGCGGGCGGTGCCGGACCAGTGGAAGGCCCGGCCCATCAGCCCGTGCAGTAACAGCACCCCGGGGCGGGGGTCGGCCTCGGCGGCCGTTTCGCGGAATTCCCAGGCGGCCAGGCGGACACCTCCGGCCCCTGTCACATCGACGCGCTGTACCACCGCAGATGCACCCCCTTCGCTCCCCACCAGACTATCGAACCTGTATTCGAAAACCGGGTTCTCGCCTACAACACCGCTCTTTCGAGTGACCTTGCTCAAGGATTGGCCGCCGCTGCCGATGGAGATCCTTTCAACAGGGAGGCGGGCCGCTCGGGGAAGACGGTCCGAAGGGGAGACCTTGAGAGCTCGGGGCTCCGGGTCACAAGGGGAGGACCGGTCCCGGCGCCGCAAGGCGCCGGGACCGCCCACTTCCCACCAGTCCAACGAAACGAGTCCGCTCCGGCAACGAATCGACGCCGGCGCTCGCGATCGCCCGCGTCGAGGTCGTAGAGGTCGTGGAGGTCGTCGGTCTCCGAGATCAGCGCCGAGGTCAGCGCTTCGCCACGAAGACGTGCGAAGCGACCTCCGCATCCAGCTCGGCGGCCTCGCCGCCACTGCCGACCAGCACACCCCCCGGGGACTCCGTCACGCTCACCACCGAGCCGGGCTGTACGCCCGCCCGCCGGAGCGTGTACATCAGCTGGGCGTCCGTCTGGATCGGCTCGCCGATCCTGCGTACGACCACGGTCTTGCCCTCCGCGCCCGGGTCGAGCTCGGACAGGCTGACCATGCCGTCCTCCAGGAACGGGTCCGCCTCGGCCTTCTCGCCCAGCTCCTCCAGCCCCGGGATCGGGTTCCCGTACGGCGATTCGGTCGGGTGGCGCAGCAGCTCCAGCACCCGCCGCTCCACCGCCTCGCTCATCACGTGCTCCCAGCGGCAGGCCTCGGCGTGCACCTGCTCCCACTCCAGGCCGATGACGTCGACGAGCAGGCACTCCGCGAGCCGGTGCTTGCGCATCACGCGCGTCGCCAGCCGCCGCCCCTCCTCGGTCAACTCGAGGTGCCGGTCGCTGGCGACGGCCACCAGGCCGTCCCGCTCCATGCGCGCCACCGTCTGGCTCACCGTCGGGCCGCTCTGGTCGAGCCGCTCGGCGATGCGGGCGCGCATGGGGACCACGCCTTCCTCTTCCAGCTCGAGGATGGTGCGGAGATACATCTCCGTGGTATCGATCAGTCCGGACATTCGTGCCCCTCGGATTGCGTGCGCTGGCCCTGCCCCCAATTCTGACGCATCGGGCCGACAACCGTCCCGTGCCGAGGGTCAAGACCGGTCCCGGACATCTCGTGGCGTTCGTATTGACACGCCCTTGGTCCAGACCGCACGGTGAGCGGCGGACACGGACGCACCCCCACCTCCGGAAGGGCCATCGTCGTATGAGCGAGAGCAAGCTGGCCGGTCAGTTCTTCGACGCCGCCATCGGTCTGCTGGAGCGGGTGCGGGACGAGGAGGCCCCGCACATCGCGGAGGCCGGCTCCCTCATCGCCGACGCCGTCGCCTCCGGCAACCGCCTCTTCGCCTTCGGCGCCGGGCACTCCTCGCTGCCCGCCCAGGACGTGGTCTACCGGGCCGGCGGCATGGCCCTGATGAACTTCCTCGCCGTCCCCGGCACCGTCGGCATCGACGTCATGCCGGCGACCCTGGGCAGCGCACTGGAACGGGTCGACGGCCTCGCCGGCGCCGTCCTGGACAGCAGCCCCGCCTCCGACGGCGACGTCCTCGTGATCATCTCCCTCTCCGGGCGCAACGCCCTGCCCGTCGAGATGGCCATGAACGCCCGCGCCATCGGTCTCAAGGTCATCGGCGTGACCTCGGTGGCGTACGCGACCGAGACCAAATCGCGGCACGTCTCCGGCAGCTTCCTCAAGGACCACTGCGACGTCGTCCTCGACAGCAAGATCGCGGTCGGGGACGCCGAGCTCAGCATCGACGGCATCGACGCGCCCTTCGCCCCCGCCTCCACCGTCGTGACCAGCGCGATCATGCAGGCGGTCATGGCGGCCGCGGCCGGCGAGCTCGCCGACCGCGGGGTGGAGCCGCCGCTGCTGCGCTCGGGCAACGTCGACGGCGGCCACGAGTGGAACGGCCGCGTGATGCAGGAGTACGGCGACCGGATCTTCTTCCGCCACTGACGGGGCGGCCGGTTGGCGTGCCGGGGATCCCGTACGGCCCCGGCACCGCCGACGTCAACGGCCGGCCCGGGCGCCACGGCGAGCCGCCCGGCACGGGACCATCGCGGCCCAACTGCCGCAGCAGAGGGCCGCGCCGGCCGTCCTGGTCCCCTGTCCCCTCCGACGGCGACGACGTCGACCGCAGCGGCTCGCGCTAGCCCGGCAGGTGTCCTCCCGCCGCCAGGTCCAGATCGGCGGCCACCCGGGCCGCGACCTCCTCCGCGTACTCCGCGTCCGCGCGCTCGAAGGCCGCCCGCGTGGGCCCGCGCACGAACGTCAGCGCCCCCAGGGTCCGCCCCCGGCTGCGCAGCACCGTGCACAGCACGTGCGCCGCGCCCTCGGGCCACTGGCGGGCCCGCGCCCACTCCGCGTCCGCCTCGCCGCGCGGGGCGCTGGTGCGCACCGAGCCGATCCGGTCCAGGGCCTGGAGCGCCGGATGCCCGGCCGCGTACCGGACCGGGATCGACCCGGGCCCCGGCAGCACCGGCGGGGACGCGGCGGACCGTACGAGCCTTCGCCGCTCGGGGTCGGCCGCGGGCTCCAGTACGTCCAGCAGGGCGTGCTCGGCGAAACCGGCCAGGGCGAAGTCCAGGCGCACGGCGGCCGCCTCGGCCGGGTCCTCGCACTCGGCGGCGGCCCGCCCCGCACGGTGGATCTGGTGGGACCGGAACCGCAGCTGCGCGGTGTCCAGCTGCTCCTGCCGGGCCTGGGTGACGTCCTGGAACAGCCAGCCGACGCCCAGCGGCACCGGCTCCTCCGCGAGCGGCGAGGCCAGCCGCAGGAACCCGCACCGCCAGCACCTGCGCCGCACCCCCTCGGCGGTGCGCACCGACACCCACATCTCCACCGGCGCGGGCGGCGCCCCCTCGGCGAGCACGTGCTGGAGCGCGCCCTCGAGCTCCTCCACGCCCTGGGTGAGCAGCTCCCCGAGCGGGCGCCCGAGCATGGCGGTGCGGCCGGTCCCGAAGGCGCGTGCGGCGTGCGCGTTGACCACGGCGGGCCGCAGGTCGACGTCGACGAGGACGACGCCCCACGAGGCGTCCTCCATCAGGGCCTCGCTCAGCGCGATGGACCGCTCCAGGTCGATCTGCGCGTGCACCTCGCTGAAGGCGCAGTACACCCCGGCGGGCTTTCCGTCCGCGCCCGGCACCCCGGCGGACTGGGTCCGTACGAGGACGCGCCCGCCGTCCTTGGTGAGCAGCGCGAACTCGTGCACCTGCCGGCCGGGCACGTGCTGGGCGGCCATGAGTCTGTCCTGCACGTCGTGCGCGTCGGCGGCCCGCACCGCCCACCCCTCGAACCCCTTGCGCCCCACGGCCTCGCCGGCGGACCAGCCGAGGATCCGCTCGGCCTCGCGGTTCCAGTGGGTGATCACGCCGTCGGCGTCGAACGCGCACAAGGCGGCGTCCATCCCGTCCAGCAGCGCTGCGAGCAGATCGTCTGCGGTCTCGTTACGTCCGGAAGCAGTCACCTGGCACCCCCAGCAGGTGTTCGCGTGTGCGGCACGTCGGATCATTCAACTGGAACGTGACGCAGCCCACACTGCATTCGGGGAAATCGGTACGCCGCCTGCACGCCCGGGAAGGCGCGACCGGGGCGATCACACGTTCGAGTGACCCTTCCCGATCGGTCCGGCCCTCCCGATCCACAGTGCGTAGCGTCGTGAAAACCACGAGAAGGGAGGTCACTCGCTCCCTCACACCGAGTGACCAGCCCCAGTCATCACGATCCCCGGATCAGTCGAGGTGCTTCGATGACTACGTTCCTTGCAGGCGAGCAGACCCACCAGGCTGTGCTTCCTCAGCAGCCTGCTCTGGAATCCGCGAGCGCAGACACCCCTGGGAGCAGGGACGAAACGGCTCACGGACTCCCGGCCACAACGCCGGGCACCGGTGTGGAACATGGGCGAGGGGAGACCGGCGCAGTCCGCACCGGGACACGTCGGCGACACGCTCGATCCGCCGCTTCGGCAGCGGAGACGGCAGAGACCGGGAGCGGTGACGCTCCCCACCTGGCAGCAAGTCGGGTGTTCGTACTGGCGAAGGGGGGCGAACCGCTCATGCCCTGCCATCCGGCCCGTGCGCGCGAACTGCTCGACAGCGGGCGTGCCGTCGTGGCGCGGCGGGCTCCATTCACCATCCGGCTCAAACACCGGACCCGTGCGGGCTCGGCCGTTGAGGGCGTGCAGCTGCGCCTTGATCCCGGCTCCAAGGCGACGGGCATCGCCATCACGGATGAACGCCACCGGGTCGGCCGGAACGGGCAACCCGCGGTCGCCCTCCGGGGGCTGATAACGATCGAGCTCCGGCACCGGGGACAACAAATCCACGGCGGCATGATGCGACGCGCCGCCTATCGCCGCCGGAGGCGCTCGGCGAATCTCCGGTACCGGGCACCCCGGCACGACAACCGCCCGCGGCCGGACGGCTGGCTTCCTCCTTCCTTGCGCCATCGCATCGACTCGACCATGTCCGTTGTCATGCGACTGTGCCGCTACGCACCGGTGCGCGAGATCCACGTAGAGCAGGTCGCGTTCGACACGACCGCATTCGCCGGAGTCATGCCATCCGGTGCACGGGAAAGCGACGAGCCGACGCACAGTGGATCCGAGATCCGTCAGTTTCTCCTGGCCAAATGGAAGGGATCTTGCGCTTACTGCGATGCCACAGGGGTGCCTCTCGACATCGAACACGTCCGCCCACGCAGCCGCGGTGGATCGGACCGGGTATCGAACCTCGTCCTCGCTTGTGTTCCCTGCAATCAGGCGAAGGGGACGGCGCCCGTCGAAGAGTTCCTCTCCGGTAGGCCGGCCCGTCTGGAGCTCGTGATCACCCAGCTGAGGAGATCGCTACAGGACGTGGCCGTCATGAACGCCACCAGGCTCCAGCTCGTGAAGGAGCTCGCAGCCCAGGGCGTGCCGGTGCGTACGTGGTCGGGCGGGCGTACACGCTGGAACCGATTCGCGATGGGGTTGCCGAAGAGCCACACGCTCGATGCCCTGGTCACCGGGATCATCGACCACGAGCGAGGGGACGCACTCGTCCGGGCACCTGCGCAGATCCTGGTGGTGGCATCGACCGGGCGTGGTTCGTACGCCAGGACCACCCCGGACCGCTACGGGTTCCCCCGCTTGCAACGGCCGCGCGGGAAGATCCACCACGGGTACGCGACGGGGGACCTGGTAGCGGCCGTCGTCCCCCGAGGGAAGTGGATCGGCAGGTGGGTGGGACGCATCGCGGTCCGGACCAGTGGTCAGCATCGCATCACGACGTTGACCAGCCGCTTTGACGTCTCCCACCGGAATTTGCGGCTACTCCAGAGAGCCGATGGATACGCCTACGGATTCGCCGCCGAAATTCGATTGAGCGAACGGCACGGGCCTGCCTAGAGTGGACACACACTGAAAGGAGGTGATCCCGGAAATGTATGGAATCCGGACGCGTGAGGTGGCTGCGGGCTAAGCGCCCGTCGTCGCACGCACCCAGTGCGGTGCCCGGCGGGATCGCCAGGCGCCAATCCACAGCAGTCACCCGACCCGCGGGCTCGCCGGTACGTCCGGCCGGCTTCTCTCACTGCAGGAGAGAGACCCAGAGCCCGCGGGTCGCCTGCTTTTCCGGGGCCGGAGCCCGGCCCCGGCCGCAGGCCGCCCCGCGCGGCGCCGCACGGCTACGGGCAGAGCCGCTCGACGCGCCACTTGCCCGCGTCCAGGACGTAGCGCAGCCGGTCGTGCAGGCGGTTCTCGTGGCCCTGCCAGAACTCCACCTCTTCGGGGACCACGCGCAGGCCGCCCCATTCCGGCGGGACCGGGACCTGCTCGTCCTCCGGGTAGCGGGCGTCGAGCTCGGCGTAGCGGCGGTCCAGTTCCGCGCGGGAGCCGATCACGCTCGACTGGTCGCTCGCCCAGGCACCCAGTTGGGAGCCGTGCGGCCGGGAGCGGAAGTACGCCGCCGTCTCGTCGCGGCCGATGCGGGACGCGGTGCCGGTGACGATCACCTGGCGCGAGATGGGGTGCCAGGGGAAGAGCAGGGCGGCGTACGGGTTCTCGGCGAGCTCGCGGCCCTTGCGGGAGGCGTAGTTGGTGAAGAAGACGAAGCCGCGCCCGTCGAACTGCTTCATCAGCACCGTGCGCGAGCTGGGCCGGCCGTCGGGGGTGGCCGTCGAGACGACCATGGCGTTCGGTTCGAAGAGGTGCGAGTCCGCGGCCTGCTGGAACCACAGGGCGAACTGGTCCATCGGATGCTCGGCGAGGGTCTCCTCGAGGACGATTTCCGAACGGTACTGCTTGCGCATCGTGGCGGGGTCAATGTCCTGGTCGGTCACGCTGGCCATCCTGCCGCAGCCGGGCCGGTGACGGTGTGCCGTATGTCACGCTTCCGCAGTCGAGGCGGAGCGGCCAAAATCTTGGGGCCGGTCCGAAGGTCGCCACGCGGGTGACCAACGGCCGTGCCGGGCATCAACGGGGATGACCGCGCCGGACCGCGAGTCACGCCGGGAGCCGCGCGTGTTCGCACTATCTGAGGAGCCGCCTGATGTCCGACTTCGTACCCGGGCTCGAAGGGGTCGTCGCGTTCGAGACCGAGATCGCCGAACCGGATAAGGAGGGCGGTTCCCTCCGCTACCGCGGGGTCGACATCGAGGATCTCGTCGGGCACGTCTCCTTCGGGAACGTCTGGGGCCTCCTGGTCGACGGCGCCTTCAACCCCGGCCTGCCCGCCGCCGAGCCCTTCCCCATCCCGGTCCACTCCGGTGACATCCGCGTCGACGTGCAGTCCGCGCTCGCGATGCTCGCCCCCGTGTGGGGCCTGAAGCCGCTGCTGGACATCGACGAGCAGACCGCCCGCGACGACCTGGCGCGCGCGGCCGTGATGGCGCTGTCGTACGTCGCCCAGTCCGCCCGCGGGCAGGGCCTGCCGATGGTGCCGCAGCGGGAGATCGACAAGGCCGAGTCCGTGGTCGAGCGGTTCATGATCCGCTGGCGGGGCGAGCCGGACCCGCGGCACGTCAAGGCCGTCGACGCGTACTGGACCTCGGCCGCCGAGCACGGCATGAACGCCTCCACCTTCACCGCACGCGTGATCGCGTCGACCGGCGCGGACGTCGCCGCCGCGCTCTCCGGCGCCGTGGGCGCCATGTCCGGGCCGCTGCACGGCGGTGCGCCGTCCCGCGTGCTCGGCATGATCGAGGAGATCGAGCGCACCGGCGACGCCGTGGCGTACGTGAAGAAGGCCCTGGACAAGGGCGAGCGCCTGATGGGCTTCGGACACCGCGTCTACCGTGCCGAGGACCCGCGCGCCCGCGTCCTGCGCCGCACCGCCAAGGAGCTCGACGCGCCGCGCTACGAGGTGGCCGCCGCGCTGGAGAAGGCCGCGCTGGAGGAACTGCACGCGCGCCGCCCCGACCGGGTGCTGGCCACCAACGTGGAGTTCTGGGCCGCGATCATGCTGGACTTCGCGGAGGTCCCGGCGCACATGTTCACCTCCATGTTCAGCTGCGCCCGCACCGCCGGCTGGTCGGCGCACATCCTGGAGCAGAAGCGCACGGGCCGCCTGGTGCGGCCGTCGGCCCGGTACACGGGGCCGGGCCGGCGCAACCCGCAGGAGATCGAGGGCTACGAGGACATCGCCGCGACTGCGTGACGGCCTCCGTCCCCTTCCACCGCGGGGCGCCGCGACCCGGACTCCTCCGGGCGCGGCGCCCCTGCCACGTCCCGGACCCGTCCCGGGCCGAAACCGCGGTGGCGGCCCGGACAGCCCCCTGGCGCCACTACGACCTGTTCGGGCTGATGGGGGTGTCGCTCGCGGTGGCGCTGGTGTCCGCCTTCGGCTGACCGGCGGGGCTCCGCCTCATCCCAGGGCGGCGTCGAGGATGCGGGCCCACTGGGCCACCACGCGGGCCCGGCGGGCCGTGTCGTCGGTGAGGACGTTGGCCAGGCCCAGGCCGCGGGCCATGTCGAGGAGCCCCTGCACGGTCTCCCGTACGCCCGGCGCGGACTCGTCGGCGCCGAGCAGCTCCACGGCGATGCGGTGGGTCTCGCGGCCGACCCGGGCCTCCAGTTCGGTGACCCGGGGGCGCAGCTGCTCCTCGTTCGAGGCGGCGACCCACAGCTGGAGCGCGGCCCGGAACAGGGTGCCGGTGTAGAGGTCCACGAGCGCCTCCACCACGACGGGGCGGGCGGCCGGGCCGGCGTGGAACAGGTCGCGCAGGGCCGTGGACCGCTCCTCGGCGACGTACTCGACGGCCGCGGTGAACAGGTCCTCGCGGGTCGGGAAGTGGTGCTGGGCGGCGCCGCGCGAGACACCGGCCCGTTCGGCGACGACGGCGACGGTGGAACCGGCCCAGCCGTGCTCCGCCAGACAGGACACGGCCGCCTCCAGGAGGTGGCGGCGGGTGACGCGGCTGCGCGCCTGCTTGGGGCCGACAGCGCCGGCCGCGCCGGTCACAGTGCCCATGACGGTTCCCGGCGCTCGAAGCGGGCAGTGATGCCCTCACGGGCCTCGGCGGACGCGAACAGCTCCCCCGACAGCTCCGTCAGACGGGCGCCGTCGCGCTGCAGTGCCTCGCGCACGGCGGCGGCGGTCAGCGCCTTGGTCGCGGCCAGGCCCTGCGGGGAGGCCTTGCGCAGGCCGGCGAGTACGGGCTCCAGGGCCTCGTCCACGTCCTCGGCGTGCAGGGTGAGCAGCCCGATCCGGGCGGCCTCGGCGGCGTCGAAGGCCTCGGCGGTGAGGAAGTAGCGGGCGGCGGCGCGCGGGTCCAGGCGCGGGAGCAGCGGCATGGAGATCACCGCGGGGGCGAGGCCGAGATGGGTCTCGGTGAAGGCGTACGTGGACTTCGGCCCGGCGGCGGCGATGTCGCAGACACCGAGCAGCCCGAGGCCGCCGGCCCGGACGTGGCCGGTGACACGGGCGAGCACGGGCTTGGGCAGCCCGGCGATCTCGTGGAGCAGGGCCAGGAAGTCGGCGGGGGCGCTGGGGGACTTGAGGTCGGCCCCGGAGCAGAAGGTGTTGCCGGTGTGGGTGAGGACGAGGGCCCGCACGCCCGGGTCCGCCCCGGCCTCGGCGAGGGCGGCGCGGGTCGCGGCGACGAGCTCTGCGGAGAGGGCGTTGCGGTTGGCCGGGGAGTCGAGGGTGAGGGTGGTGACTCCGGCCGCGGTTGCGGTGTGAACGGGTTGGACCATGTCTCCTCCGGAGGGGTGTGCGGGTATCCGTGCTGGGCCGGGATCCTCCCGGGGAGGGTATGCGGGCCGCCTGCGGCGTAGCTCCCCCGGCCCCACCGAAGCCCGGGGCCCCACCGAAGCCCGGGGCTCCGCGGAGTCCCGGGGCTCCGCCCCGGACCCGCGCCTCAATCGCCGGCGGGGCTCAAAGATCGCCTCAAACTCCCCCAGACTCCGTCCGGGGGTACCCCCAGGCGAGGCTGGATTTGGCCGGCGTCAGCCTGCACGTGCACGCAGGGCTGGGCATTTCAGCCCCTCCGGCGCTTGAGGAGTGGGGTCGGGTTGGTCAGTAGGACTTGGGGAGGCCCAGGGTTTGGTGGGAGATGAAGTTGAGGATCATCTCGCGGCTGACGGGGGCGATCCGGGCCACGCGAGAGGCGGTGATGAGGGAGGCGAGCCCGTATTCGCGGGTGAGGCCGTTGCCGCCGAGGGTGTGGACGGCCTGGTCCACCGCGCGGACGCAGGCCTCCCCCGCCGCGTACTTCGCCATGTTCGCGGCCTCCCCGGCCCCCATGTCGTCCCCCGCGTCGTACAGGCGGGCAGCCTTCTGCATCATCAGCCGGGCCAGTTCGAGCTCGATGTGCGCCGCGGCCAGCGGGTGGGCCACGGCCTGGTGGGCGCCGATGGGCTCCTTCCAGACCTGCCGGGTCTTCGCGTAGTCCACGGCCTTGGCGAGGGCGTAGCGGCCCATGCCGATGGCGAAGGCGGCGGTCATGATCCGCTCGGGGTTGAGTCCGGCGAACAGCTGGAGCAGGCCCGCGTCCTCGTCGCCTACGAGCGCGTCGGCCGGCAGCCGTACCTCGTCGAGGACGAGCTCGAACTGCTTCTCCGCGGCCTGGAGTTCCATGTCGATGACGGAGCGGGAGAAGCCGGGAGCGTCGCGGGGGACGATGAACAGGCAGGGCTTGAGGCTGCCGGTCCTGGCGTCCTCGGTGCGGCCCACGATGAGGGTGGCGTCGGCGATGTCGACGCCGGAGATGAAGACCTTGCGGCCGGTGAGGATCCAGTCGTCGCCGTCGCGGCGGGCCGTGGTGGTGATCCGGTGGGAGTTGGAGCCGGCGTCGGGTTCGGTGATGCCGAAGGCCATGGTGCGGGTGCCGTCGGCGAGGCCCGGGAGCCAGGCCTGCTTCTGGGCCGCGGTGCCGAAGCGGGAGATGACCGTGCCGCAGATGGCGGGCGAGACGACCATCATCAGGAGCGGGCAGCCCGCCGCGCCCAGTTCCTCCAGGACGATGGACAGTTCGGCGATGCCGCCGCCTCCGCCGCCGTACTCCTCGGGCAGGTTGACCCCGAGGTAGCCGAGCTTCGCGGCGTCGGCCCACAGCTCGTCGGGGTGGCCGCCTTCGCGGGCGACGCGGACGAGGTATTCGCGGCCGTAGCGCTGCCCGAGGGCGGCGACCGCCGTGCGCAGGGCCTGGTGCTCTTCGGTCTCGATGGTGCTGGTGGCGGAGCTCATGGCTGCGTTTCCTCCTGGACTACGGCGAGCAGGGCACCGAATTCGACCTGTTGGCCGGTGACGGCGTGGAGCGCGGTGAGCGTGCCGGAGGCGGGAGCGAGGATGCGGTGCTCCATCTTCATGGCCTCCAGCCAGAGCAGGGGCTGTCCGGCGGTGACGGCGCTGCCGGGGGCGAGGCCCTCGGCGATGCGGACGACGGTGCCGGGCATGGGGGCGAGGAGGGAGCCCGGTTCGGTCCGGTCCTGGGGGTCGGGGAAGCGGGGGACGGGGGTGAGGGTGTGGGCGCCGAGTGCGGAATCCACGTAGATCTCGGTCGCGTCGGCCCTGTTCGAATTTCGTTTCACGTGGAACACCCGCCGGATTCCCTCGATTTCGAGAGTGACGAGCGCGGGGGTGGCGGCCAGGACCCGGATACCGGGGTGGTCGACGAGCCGGCCGGCCTGATAGCGGACCTCGTACTCGGCGCCGGCCACCGCGTAGCGGCGGATCTGCGGCTGGGAGCGGACGTTGCGCCAGCCGCCGAGGCGGGTGGCGAGCGGGGCGTCCGGGGCGGGGGCCGCCTCGGCGAGGGCGGCGGCGAGGGTCGCGTGGGTGGCGTCCGGGGCCCCCTCGGTGAGGGCGTCGAGGTGGCGCTCGTAGAAGCCGGTGTCGAGCCGCCCGGCGGTGAACTCCGGGTGGCGCAGGGACCGTACGAGGAGTTCGCGGTTGGTGGTGAGCCCGTGGATGCGGGCTCCGGCGAGGGCGTGGGCGAGGGCCCGTACGGCCTCGGCGCGGGTGGGGGCGTGGGCGATGACCTTGGCGAGCATGGGGTCGTAGTGGATGCCGACCGTGTCCCCGTCGGTGAATCCGGTGTCCACGCGGACGTCGCCGGGGACGGCGAGGGTGTGCAGGGCTCCGGTCTGCGGGCGCCAGTCCCGGGCCGGGTCCTCGGCGTAGAGGCGGGCCTCCACGGCGTGGCCGGTGGGCTCCGGCGGTGACAGGGGCAGGGCCTCGCCCTCGGCGACGCGCAGCTGGAGGGCGACGAGGTCGAGGCCGAAGACGGCTTCGGTGACGGGGTGTTCGACCTGGAGGCGGGTGTTCATCTCCAGGAAGTACGGGCGTCCGTCGGCGGTGACGAGGAACTCGACGGTGCCGGCGCCCCGGTAGGAGACGGCGCGGGCGGCGGCGACGGCGGCGGCGTGGAGGTTCTCGCGCAGGGCCCCCGGCAGGCCGGGCGCCGGGGCCTCCTCGATGACCTTCTGGTGGCGGCGCTGGAGGGAGCAGTCGCGGGTGCCGAGCGCCCAGACGGTGCCGTGGGCGTCGGCCAGGATCTGCACCTCGACGTGGCGGCCGCGCTCGACGTAGGGCTCGGCGAAGACCTCGCCGTCACCGAAGGCCGAGCGGGCCTCGGCGGAGGCCGCGTCGAGGGCCTCCGCGAGGCTGCCGAGGTCGCGGACGACGCGCATCCCGCGTCCGCCGCCGCCGGCCGCGGCCTTCAGGAGCAGGGGCAGGTCCGCGGGGGTGGCGGCGGCCGGGTCGACGGGGTCCAGGAGCGGTACCCCGGCGGCGCGCATCAGGTCCTTGGCCCGGGTCTTGGAGGCCATGGCCTCGATGGCCTCGGGCGGCGGGCCGATCCAGGTCAGGCCGGAGTCCCGGACCTCGCGGGCGAAGCCGGCGTTCTCGGAGAGGAAGCCGTAGCCGGGGTGGACGGCGTCGGCTCCGGCGGCGAGGGCGGCCTTGATGATCAGGTCGCCGCGCAGGTAGGTGTCGGCGGGGGCCGCGCCCGGCAGGCGTACGGCCGCGTCGGCCTCGCGCACGTGCAGGGCGTCGGCGTCCGGGTCGGAGTGGACGGCGACGGTGGCCAGGCCCAGGGCGCGGGCGGTGCGGAAGATCCGTACGGCGATCTCGCCGCGGTTGGCGACGAGCAGGGAGCTGATCGGCTGGGTCATGTGCGGGCTCACATCCGGAAGACGCCGAAGCCGCCACGGGCGCCCTCGACGGGGGCGTTGTGGACGGCCGACAGGCACAGGCCGAGGACGGTACGGGTGTCGCGCGGGTCGATGACCCCGTCGTCGTACAGCCGCCCGGACAGGAACATCGGCAGGGACTCGGACTCGATCTGCGCCTCGACGAAGGCGCGCATCCCGGCGTCGGCCTCCTCGTCGTACGGCAGCCCCTTCGCGGCGGCGGACTGCCGGGACACGATGGAGAGCACTCCGGCGAGCTGCTGGGGGCCCATGACGGCGGACTTGGCGCTGGGCCAGGCGAAGAGGAAGCGGGGCTCGTAGGCGCGGCCGCACATGCCGTAGTGGCCGGCGCCGTAGCTCGCGCCGATGAGCACGGACAGGTGCGGGACCTTCGAGTTGGAGACCGCGTTGATCATCATCGAGCCGTGCTTGATGATGCCGCCCTGCTCGTACTCCTTGCCGACCATGTAGCCGGTGGTGTTGTGGAGGAAGAGCAGCGGGATGTCGCGCTGGTTGGCGAGCTGGATGAACTGGGCGGCCTTCTGGGACTCGGCGCTGAACAGCACGCCTTGGGCGTTGGCGAGGATGCCGACCGGATAGCCGTGGAGGGTGGCCCATCCGGTGACGAGGCTCGTGCCGTAGAGCGGCTTGAACTCGTCGAAGTCGGAGGCGTCGACGATGCGGGCGATGACCTCGCGCGGGTCGAAGGGCGTCTTGAGGTCGGGCGGGACGATGCCGAGGAGTTCCTCGGGGTCGTACTTCGGCTCCTGCGCCGGGGCCGGATCCGGGTGGGCCTTGCGGTGGTTGAGCCGGGCGACGACGCGGCGGGCCTGGCGGATCGCGTCGTACTCGTCGAGGGCGTAGTAGTCGGCGAGGCCGGAGGTGCGGGCGTGCATGTCGGCCCCACCGAGGGACTCGTCGTCGCTCTCCTCGCCGGTGGCCATCTTGACCAGCGGCGGACCGCCGAGGAACACCTTCGAACGGTCCTTGATCATGATGGTGTGGTCGGACATGCCCGGGATGTACGCGCCTCCGGCGGTGGAGTTGCCGAAGACGACGGCGACGGTCGGGATCCCCTCGGCCGAGAGCCGGGTCAGGTCGCGGAAGATCGCGCCGCCCGGGATGAAGATCTCCTTCTGGGAGGGCAGGTCGGCGCCCCCGGACTCCACGAGGCTGATGCAGGGCAGGCGGTTCTGCCGGGCGATCTCGTTGGCCCGCAGCGCCTTCTTCAGCGTCCACGGGTTGCTGGCGCCGCCGCGGACGGTCGGGTCGTTGGCGGTGACCAGGCACTCGACGCCCTCGACCGTGCCGATGCCGGTGACCATGGAGGCGCCGACGGGGTAGTCGCTGCCCCAGGCGGCCAGCGGGGACAGCTCCAGGAACGGGGTGTCCGGGTCGAGGAGCAGCTCGACCCGCTCGCGGGCCAGGAGCTTGCCGCGCTGCCTGTGGCGGGCCGTGTACTTCTCCCCGCCGCCCTGCAGGGCCTTGGCGTGCTCGGCGTCGAGGGCGGCGAGGCGTTCCAGGGCGGCGGTACGGGCCTGCGCGTGCTCGGGGGCGTGCGGGTCGACGGTGGTGCGGAGGCGGGTCATCGGGCGGTCCCCTCCGGGGCGGTTTCGGGCAGCAGGTGGGTCGGGATGTCGAGGTGACGGGCGCGGAGCCATTCGCCGAGGGCCTTGGCCTGGGGGTCGAAGCGGTGGCCGGAGGCCACGCCGGCGCCGAGGATGCCGGTGAGGGTGAAGTTGAGGGCGCGGAGGTTCGGGAGCGGGTGCCGGTGCACCGGGTGCGGGCGGGTCTCGGGGAGCAGGTCCTGGAACACCTCTGCGGTGAGGGTGTCGTGCAGCCAGGTCCACGCTTCGTCGGACTCGACCCAGACGCCTACGTTGGCGTCGCCGCCCTTGTCGCCGCTGCGGGCCCCGGCCAGTGCCCCGAGGGGGGCGCGGGTGGTGGGCCCTGCGGGGCTCTCCCCTACCCGCCCCTTCCCGAAACTGGGGCTCCGCCCCAGACCCCGCTCCTCAAACGCCGGAGGGGCTGAGATTCCAGCCTCGCCGGCATTTGAGGAGCGGGGGTCCGGGGGCGGAGCCCCCGAAGGGTCCGGGGCGGAGCCCCCGGACGGGGGGCTGGGGGCGGAGCCCACAGTTTCGGGAAGGGGCGGGGTGGGGGACAGGCTCCGCGCAGCGGGGATCGGCAGGTGCGTGCCGTTGGGGAGGACTGCCGCGTGGGGGACCTCGGCGGCCGGGGTCAGGGTCGACGTGAAGACCCCGTACGGCTGGGCCGGGCCCGGTGGGGTGGTGACGTGGAAGCCCGGGTAGCTGCCCAGGGCCAGTTCGATGGCCGTCGAGGTCAGCGCGCGGCCCACCCGGTCCGGGGACGGGTCGCGGACCACGAGCCGCAGCAGGGCGCTGGCCGTCTCCTCCGTCGGGGCGTCCTCGTGGTCCGTGCGGGCGAGGGTCCAGTCGGCGGTGGCCACGCCCTCCAGGGCCTCGGACATCTGGGTGCGGACCAGGGCTGCCTTCGCCTCGATGTCCAGGCCGGTCAGGACGAAGACGACCTCGTTGCACCAGCCGCCGATGCGGGTGATGCCCACCTTGAGGGTGGACGGCGGGGGTTCGCCGAGCACGCCGGAGACGCGGACGCGGTCGGGGCCGTCCTCGGAGAGGCGGACCGTGTCCAGGCGGGCGGTCACGTCGGGGCCGAGGTAGCGCACGCCCTGGGTCTCGTAGAGGAGTTGGGCGGTGACGGTGCCGGGGGTGACGGCCCCGCCCGTGCCGGGGTGTTTGGTGATGACCGCCGAGCCGTCGGCGGAGATCTCCGCGAGCGGGAACCCGGGGCGGCGGACGTCGTGCGCGGTGAAGAAGGCGTAGTTGCCGCCGGTGGCCTGGGTTCCGCACTCCAGGACGTGGCCCGCGACCACTGCCCCCGCCAGCTTGTCGTAGTCGTCCGGGGCCCAGTCGAACCACCAGGCCGCCGGGCCGCTGACCAGCGCCGCGTCGGTGACCCGGCCGGTCACCACCACGTCCGCGCCGGCCCGCAGGCAGGCGGTGATCCCGGCGCCTCCGAGGTAGGCGTTGGCGGTCAGCGCCCCGTCCTCGTACGGGGTGAGGTCGTCGCCCTCGACGTGGGCCACCGTGACGGGGACGCCCACCTTGGCCGCCAGGGCCCGTACGGCGTCGGCGAGTCCGGCCGGGTTGAGGCCGCCCGCGTTCGCGACGATCCGTACGCCCCGCTCGTGGGCGAGCCCGAGCCCCTCCTCCAGCTGGCGCAGGAAGGTCTTGGCGTAGCCGAGGTCCGGGTTCTTCAGGCGGTCGCGGCCGAGGATCAGCATGGTCAGCTCGGCGAGGTAGTCCCCGGTGAGCACGTCGAGCGGGCCGCCGGTCAGCATCTCGCGCAAGGCGTCGAAGCGGTCTCCGTAGAAGCCGGAGGCGTTGCCGATGAGGAGCGGGCGGTCGGCAGGGGGCCGGGGCGTCATCGGGCGGCCCCCGGCTCGCGCCCCGCGCCCGCCGGGCCCGCGAAGGCCTGGGCGATGTCCAGCCAGCGGTCCGCGTCGGGGCCGGTCGCGGTGAGGGCCAGGTCGGCGCGGTGGGCCCGCTGGGTGACCAGGAGGCAGAAGTCGAGCGCCGGGCCGGTGATCCGCTGCGGGGCGTCCGGCGGCCCGTACGTCCACACCCCGGCGCCGTCGGGGGCCGTCAGCTCGACCCGGAACTCCTCGGCGGGCGCGGGCAGTCCGCGTACGGCGTAGGCGTAGTCGCGGGCCCGTACGCCGATCCGCGCCACGTGCCGCAGCCGCGCGGTCGGGGTGCGGCGCACGCCGAGCGCGTCGGCGACGTCCTGGCCGTGCGCCCAGGTCTCCATCAGCCGGGCGCTCGCCATGGAGGCGGCCTTCATCGGCGGCCCGTACCAGGGGAACCGGGTGTCGGGCGAGGCTGCGGCGAGCGCCTCGTCGAGGGCGGCGCGCGTGGCCCGCCAGCGGGCGAGCAGGTCGGCGGGCGGCAGCGCCGCGCCCTCCTCCGCGCCCTCGTCGACGAAGGTGTCGGGGGCCTTCAGCGCCTCCTCGACCATGAGGCCGAAGCCGTCGGCGTCGGTGAGGGAGAGCAGTGAGGCGCGGTCGGTCCAGTGCAGGTGGGCGATCTGGTGGGCGATGCTCCAGCCGGGTGCGGGGGTGGGCCGGGCCCAGTCGGCCTCGGTCAACTCCCCTACCAGCGCTTCGAGTTCATGGCCCTCCTCGCGCAGATCGGCAAGGACGGCGACGGCGGCGTCGACGGCGGACGGATCGGGCACGGTGCGCTCCCCTCTCGGCGTGAGGGAAGACTGGCAGCACCCGATAAAACAATCAAGCACGCTTGCATGATTTTCTCGGGAGACGGCACCTTCCCGCCACCCGCACCAAACCACCACGACGGAAGGCGAGTTGCCGCGCCGCCCCGTCGACCGCAGGTCCCGCGGCGCGGCGGCCGCCGGGCACGGAGGGGCGATTCAGGCCGTAAGCCGGAAACTCGCGATACGTCACCGGATGTCCCGTCGATACTGAACGTTCCGCTCCGGGCCCGGGCGCGCGCACCACGTTCGATCCACGACGAAGAGGATGGACTGACGTGACTCCAGCCGCCCAACCCCCCTTCTCCCTCTATCCCGAACTCGACGCCACCGCCCTCAGCGCCTTCGTCGCCGCCCTGGAGAGCGGCGACGTCACCGGCCTCGCCCCCGCCCGTGCCGCGGAGGTGGCCGAGGTCCGCTCCCTCGCCGTGTTCACCCGCGGCAAGGTGACCGGCGCCGACGGGGACCTCCTCGACGCCGCGCTCTGGCGGCACACCGGGGCCCAGCCGCGCCCGGCGATCGTCATGCCCTCGCCCTGGACCAGCCTCGGCTGGCTCCCGTACGCCGTCCAGGCCAGCCTGTTCGCGGCCCGCGGCTACAACGTCCTCGCCTACTCCGCCCGCGGCTTCGGCGGCTCCGAGGGCCAGGTCGACGTGGCCGGCCCGCTCGACGTCGCCGACGGCAGCCGGGCCCTGGACCACCTCATCGAACGCAGCTCCGGGCCCGTGACCAGGATCGGCTTCCTCGGGGACTCGTACGGCTCCGGCATCAGCCAGCTGGTCGCCGCGCACGACACCCGCGTCGACGCCGTGGTCGCGCTCAGCAGCTGGGGCGATCTCGGGGAGGCCTTCTACGAGAACTCCACCCGCCACCTCGCCGCCGTACGGGCCCTGCTCAAGGCGGCCGCGAAGGCGCGGCTGAGCCCGCAGACGCACAGCGTCTTCGACAACGTCCTCGGCAACCGCGACATCCCCGGCACCCTGCGCTGGGCGGAGACGCGCTCGCCCTTCAGCCACATCAAGGAGCTCAACCGCCGCCAGGTGCCGGTCTTCTTCTCGCACGCCTGGCACGAGACGCTCTTCCCGCCCAACCAGACCCTGAAGATGTTCAACGAGCTGACCGGCCCCAAGCGCCTCGCCGTCTCCATCGGCGACCACTCCGGGCCGGAGATGACCGGCATGCTCGGGCTGCCGAACCGGATCTGGACGGACGCCCACCGCTGGTTCGACCACCACCTCAAGGGGATCGACAACGGCATCGGCGCCGAGGGCCAGGTGCTCGGCGAGGTCATGTGGAGCAAGACCCTCGAACCCCGCCCCAGCTGGCCCTCCCTCACCGAGAGCGTGCAACGGCTGCACCTGGCCGACGGCGGGGACCTGGCCGAGCAGCCGCAGGCCGGCTGGACCGCGACCGTGGTGTGCGGGGTGGACACCCCGGCGACCGTCGCCGACAAGGTCGTCGAGTCCGGCTACGACGAGATCGCCGGCCGCCCGAAGGTCTACCCGGCCGACGCCATCGACCGCACCGTCGCCGCCGTGTGGGAAGCGGACCCGGCCGCGGAGACCGTCCGGCTGCGGGGCACTCCGCGGCTGCGCGTGACGTACCGGGCGGCGAACCCCGGCTCCACCTTCGTGGCGTACCTCCTCGACGCGGCGCCCGACGGCGCGGCCCATCTCGTCACGCACGCCCCGTACACCGACGCCGACTCCCCGCCCGACAGCCTGATCAGCGCGGACATCGACCTCCAGGCGACGGCGTACGACGTGCCGCGCGGCCACCGCCTGATGCTGGTGATCGACGCCCGCGACCCGTTCTACGGCGACGCCAACCTGCCGCGCGCGACGCTGGCCTTCACCTCGCCCGAGGCGACGCCCTCCTACCTGGACCTGCCGCTCGGCTGAAAGCCGTGCGCCCGCCCCGCCGGTCCCGCGGGCCGGCGGGGCGGGCGTGCAGACCGAGGAGAAACCCAGGAGAAAAAAAACTTCCCCCGGCCGGTCACACTCCTGCGTTCCCCCGGGTCAGTGGAGTGAAAGGCGCGCAGAGAGCCGCCGAGCAGAGGGAGCCCGCATCATGTCCACCACCGCCACCGTCGTCACCCTGGTCGCCGCTTTCATGGCCGGTTTCTCCGGCGCCTCGATCTTCTTCGGCGCCAAGTTCACCGTCGAGCCGCTCGCCGAGTACGGCGTCCCGCGCAGCTGGTGGAACCGGCTCGCCACCGCCAAGGTCGCCGGCGCCGCCGGCCTGGTCGTGGGGCTCTGGGTCCCGGCCGTCGGCATCGCCGCCGCCATCGGCCTGGTCCTCTACTTCACCGGCGCCGTCATCACCGTCCTGCGCGCCCGCTCCTACGCCCACGTCGCCTTCCCGATGATCTACGCCGCCCCGGCGGCCGCGGCCCTCGCCCTCGGCTTCTGAGCGCGGCGGCCTCCGGGCCGCTACGCGCAGACCGGTCCCGGGGCGGCCGTCGCCGTGGCGCGCAGGAGGTCGCGCAGGAGGTCGAAGTCGACCCTGGCCGGGTTGCGGAAACGGAGGCAGGCCTTGCCCATGTCGTGGGCGGCCAGGCGGTCCTCGAAGGCGTCCCGTACGTCCGTGCGCAGCAGGTAGAAGGAGATGTACTGCTTCTGGTTCGCCCAGGCGATCTCCGCGGCGGTCTCTCCCGGCCGCACGTACGCGGGCATCCCGTACGCGATGACCTCCTCGAAGTCCGTCAGTTCCGCGAGGCACAGTTCCCGCAGGCGGGTGAGGGCGGGGCGGCGGGCCTCGGGGGCCCCGGCCAGGTAGGTGGCGGCGTCCATCAGGCGGGCTGCTTCCGGATCTGGGAGCGGACCGCGCCCATGCTGGCCGCGATCACGAGGGCGATGGCCAGGGCGTCCCGTGCGGACATGGCCTGGTTCAGGACGAGGAAGCCCGCGGAGGCGGCGATGGCCGGCTCCAGGCTCATCAGGATCGCGAAGGTCGGGGCCGGCATCCGCCGCAGGGCGAGCATCTCCAACGTGTAGGGCAGG
This sequence comes from Streptomyces sp. NBC_00207, assembly GCF_045160965.1. Taxonomy (NCBI): domain Bacteria; kingdom Bacillati; phylum Actinomycetota; class Actinomycetes; order Kitasatosporales; family Streptomycetaceae; genus Streptomyces; species Streptomyces sp. NBC_00207. Next base: position 4,416,208 of record NZ_CP130715.1, read on the forward strand.
ACCGAGGACAGTACGGCCACGCCGACGCCCAGCGCGAGGGTGCTCGGGACCAGCAGGTCCGAGCCGGCGCCGACGATGCCCAGCGGCAGCGAGAGGACCGCGGCCACGGCCATCGCCAGGGCCAGACCGTCCGCCTGCGGGAAGCGGCGGCCGGTACGCGCGCTGAAGACGATGTACGCCGCCCACATCGCGCCCGCCCCGAGCGCGTAGGCCGCGCCCAGCGGGTCGAGGGAGCCGAAGCCGAGGCCGCCCCCGCCGTGTCCGGAGAGCAGGACCACGCCGCCGAGGGCGAGGCCGGCCCACAGGAGGTTCACCAGGCGCCGGGAGACGAAGACGGACAGGGCCAGCGGCCCGAGCACTTCCAGGGTGACGGCCGGGCCGAGCGGGATCCGGTCGATGGCCTGGTAGAAGAGCCCGTTCATGGCGGCCATGGCGACGCCGAAGGCGAGCACCGTGCCCCAGTCGGAGCGGGAGTGGCCGCGGACCTTGGGCCGGCACAGGAGGAGCAGCACGACCGCGGCGGCCGCGAGGCGCAGGGTGACCACGCCCGCCGCACCCGCCCTCGGCATGATCATGACCGCGAGGGCCGCGCCGAACTGCACCGAGATCCCCGCCGAGATCACCAGCGCGACCGGCCCGAGACCACGGCCACGGCCCTCGGCGGGCAGCGGAGCCGATACGGGGGCGGGGGCCGCCGCGGCAGCCGGCGAGGGCGACGGGGAGGGGGATGCGGAGGGTGCGGGCATTCATCCAGATTACGCGCTCCGTAAGGAGTGTCCAGCGGGGTCTTGCCTTACAGATCTTGCCTTACAGATCCGCCGTCAGGCCCTCCTCCAGGAGTTCCGCCAGGTGGCGGGCCCGGACCCCGCCCAGCTGGGCGATCTGGGTGCGGCACGAGTAGCCGTCCGCCTGGATCAGGACGTCCGGACCGGCCGCGCGCAACGACGGGAGCAGCTGTTCCTCCGCGCAGGCCACCGACACCTCGTGGTGGCCCGGCTCGAAGCCGAAGTTCCCGGCCAGACCGCAGCAGCCACCGCTGAGCTCGCCCACCAGGCCGGCCCGCTCGCGCAGCCGGCGGTCCGCCGCATCGCCGAGGACCGCGTGCTGGTGGCAGTGGGTCTGCCCGGCCACCGCGCGGTCGAGGCGGGGCGGCCGCCAGTTTGGGGCGTACTCCTCCAGGGCCTCGGCGAAGGTGCGGACGGCTGCGGCCAGGCGGGCCGCGCGGGGGTCGTCGGGGAGGAGGGCGGGGAGGTCCGTACGGAGGGCCGCGGCGCAGCTGGGTTCCAGCACCACCACGGGTGCCCGGACGTCGCCGATGGCGGTCAGCGTGCGGTGGAGGACCTTGCGGGCGCGGTCGAGGCGGCCGGTGGAGACGTAGGTCAGGGCGCAGCAGACCGTTCCGCCGCGGGGCACGGTCACGGTGAGGCCGGCCGCCCGCAGGACCCTTGCCGCTGCGCGGCCGGCCTCCGGGGCGAGGTACTCCGTGAAGGTGTCGGGCCAGAGGATGACGGTGGGGGTGGCCGTGGGGGTGGCCGTGGGGGTGGCCGTGAGGGTGGCCGTGGGTGCGGTGCCCTGCGGGCGGCTCCCGGGCTCGGCCCGGACCCGCGCCCCGAACTCCCCCGGACTGCGTCCGGGGGTACCCCCGGGCGGAGCCGGAAGGGAGCGGGTGAACGGCACACGGGCCAGTTCCGGCAGCCCCCGCTCCCGCGTCAGGCCCGGGACGGGGAGGAGGCGGGAGGCCGCGTTCACGACGCCCGCCATCCGCAGCGCGGCGATCAGGCGGAGCCAGGCCGGGAGGCCGCCCAGGGCGTAGTGCGCGAGCGGGCGGATGCGGCCCGACCAGTGGTGGTGCAGGAACTGCGACTTGTACGTGGCCATGTCCACGCCCACCGGGCAGTCGCTGAGGCAGCCCTTGCAGCTCAGGCACAAGTCCAGCGCCTCGGCGACCTCCGCCGAGCGCCAGCCGTCCCGCACGATCTCCCCCGCGAGCATCTCGTGCAGCAGCCGGGCCCGGCCGCGCGTGGAGTGCTGCTCCTCCCCCGTGGCCCGGTACGACGGGCACATCACCCCCGGCCCGCCGCCTACGTCCGCGGTGCGGCACTTGGCGACGCCGACGCACCGCGCGACCTCCCCCGCGAACGGCGTGGCCGGCAGCACCGCGAAGCGGAGGTTCTCGTCGAGCCGCGCGGGCCGGACCAGCATCCCCGGGTTCATCCCGCCGGCCGGATCCCACACGTCCTTGTACGCGCCGAAGAGCCGGATCACCTCCGGCCCGTACATGCGCGGCAGCAGTTCGGCCCGTGCCTGCCCGTCGCCGTGCTCCCCCGACAGCGAGCCGCCGTGCGCGACGACCAGATCGGCCAGGTCGCCGGAGAAGGCGCGGAAGCGGGCCACCCCGGCCGGCGAGACGAGGTCGAAGTCGATGCGCACGTGCACACAGCCCTCGCCGAAGTGCCCGTACGGGGACCCGCGCAGCCCGTGCGCCGCCAGCAGCGCGCGGAACTCCCGCAGGTACGCGCCCAGCCGGGCCGGCGGTACCGCGCAGTCCTCCCACCCCGGCCAGGCCATCTCGCCCCCCGGCAGCCGCGTCGCCGTGCCCGCCGCGTCCTCCCGGATCCGCCACAGGGCCCGCCGGCCCGCCGGGTCGGTGACCACCACCGCGTCGAGCGCGTCGGCGCCCCGGACGAGCTCCCGCGCCGCGGCCTCGTCCCGCATCTCGACGAACAGCCAGGCCCCGCCCCGCGGCAGTCCCGCCGCCCCGCGCACCAGGTCCTCCGCCATCCCCTCCAACGTCAGCGGCCGGTACGGGAGCAGCCCGGCCGCCGCGTCCGCCGCAGCGCTCTCGTCGGCGTACCCGAGGACGGCCAGGACCGGCGCGCGCGGCGCCTCCACCAGGCGCACGACGGCCTCGGTCACCACCCCGAGCGTGCCCTCGCTCCCGCAGAAGGCCCGCGCGAGCTGCGCCCCACGCTCGGGCAGCAGCGCGTCCAGTCCGCCGTAGCCGGAGATCCGCCGGGAGAAGCCGCCGCCCATCCCGGTGCGCAGGACGGCCAGGTTCCCCTCGACCAGCTCCCGCAGCCCCTGCGGCGCCCCCGACCAGCCCGTCCCGAGGCGGTGCGTGGCGCCCCCGTACGCCGTCACCGCCAGCTCGGCCACGTTGTCCGCGGTGGTGCCCCAGGCCACCGAGTGGGCGCCGCACGCGTTGTTGCCGATCATGCCGCCGAGGGTGCAGCGGGAGTGCGTGGAGGGGTCGGGCCCGAAGGTCAGCCCGTACCGGCGCACCGCGTCCTGCAGCCGGTCGAGCACCAGGCCGGGCTGGACCACGGCGGTGCGGGCGGCCGGGTCCACCGACACCAGGGCGTTCATGTACCGGGTGAGGTCGAGGACCACTCCGGTGCCGGTGGCCTGGCCGGCGATGGAGGTCCCGCCGCCGCGCGGGACGACCGGAACGCCGGCCGCGGCGCACACGCGGAGGGCGGCCGCCACGTCCTCGGCGTCGCGCGGGGCGACCACACCGACCGGGACGCGCCGGTAGTTGGAGGCGTCCATGGTGGCCAGTGCCCGGGCGGCGGCCCCGAAGTCGACCTCTCCGCGCAGCTCCGCCCGCAATGTCCGTTCGAGTTCCCCGGGTGACGTCACGCTCCCACCCTCGCACCGTCCGGCTGCGTCTCATCGGGTGGACGCGCCTCCAAGGCGCGGACCTGGACCGGATACGCTCCGCTCGTGGCTGAGATCCAGATTCCCGCTGACATCAAGCCCGCCGACGGACGCTTCGGCGCGGGCCCCTCCAAGGTGCGGACCGAGGCGCTGGACGCCCTCGCCGCCACCGGTACCTCCCTGCTCGGAACCTCACACCGCCAGGCCCCGGTCAAGAACCTGGTCGGCTCGGTGCGCCAGGGCATCCGGGACCTCTTCTCCCTCCCCGAGGGCTACGAGGTGATCCTGGGCAACGGCGGCTCCACCGCCTTCTGGGACATCGCGACCGCCGGCCTGATCGAGCGGAAGTCCCAGCACCTCACCTTCGGTGAGTTCTCCTCCAAGTTCGCCAAGGCCGCGAAGCTCGCGCCGTGGCTGGACGAGCCGTCCGTGATCTCCTCCGAGCCGGGCACCCACCCGGAGCCGGTGGCCGAGGCGGGCGTGGACGTGTACGCGTACACCCACAACGAGACCTCGACGGGTGTCGCGGCGCCGGTCAAGCGCGTCGCGGGCGCCGACGCCGGTTCACTCGTCCTGGTGGATGCGACCTCGGGCGCCGGCGGTCTGCCGGTCGACATCACCGAGACCGACGTCTACTACTTCGCCCCGCAGAAGTCCTTCGCCTCGGACGGCGGCCTGTGGCTGGCCGCGTTCTCCCCGGCCGCCCTGGAGCGCGCCGCCCGCGTGCACGCGTCGGGCCGGCACATCCCGGAGTTCTTCTCGCTGCCGACGGCGATCGACAACTCGCTGAAGAACCAGACGTACAACACCCCGGCGCTGGCCACCCTCTTCCTGCTGGACCAGCAGCTGGAGTGGATGAACAGCCAGGGCGGCCTGGAGTTCACCACCGGCCGTACGGCGGCCAGCGCGCGCAACCTGTACGGCTGGGCGGAGGCGTCGAAGTACGCGACCCCCTTCGTCGTGGACGCCGACAAGCGCTCCTCGGTCATCGGCACGATCGACTTCTCGGACGACATCGACGCGGCGGCCGTCGCCAAGGTGCTGCGCGCGAACGGCATCGTGGACACCGAGCCGTACCGCAAGCTGGGCCGCAACCAGCTGCGCATCGCGATGTTCCCGGCGATCGACCCGGCCGACGTGCAGAAGCTGACGGCCTGCATCGACTACGTGATCGAGAAGCTCTGACGAAGCAGCCTGACGATCGGTACCGAGGCCCCCGGTGACGTGAAGTCGCCGGGGGCCTCGGCGTTCCCGGCCCCTCCACGGGTCGGGGAACTCCGCACGGTCACGTGCGGTTTCGGCCAGCGTCCAAGCTCAAGTACACGAAAAATCGGCATTCCAGTTGGTGCCGCGGAAGAACGTGCCGGGCAGGGAGCAGAAGTGCCCGGCGGGGCGGGACCTCCCTTCGGGCCACCGACGAGTTCAAGCCATCCGACGGTCGCGGACCGGCGCATGAGGTTGATCCGACCGAGGGGGCGACGCCTACTGTCGCCCCAGGTCAAGGGCCCGATCACGTGGCAGCTCGCCGGTCCGCCGCCCGTCGGCCGACCTCCAGTGGACCGAACTCGTCGATTGACCCGGTGAGGACGGCCCACGAGCTGCCGGCCGCCGCTCCCACGACACCGGGCCGCCCCCTCCCGTGGCCCGGAGTCCGGAGCGGCGGCGCTTTCGCGTTCCGGGCCTTCGCGCGGTGCTTCCCGGGACCTCGGTCCCCACGATCGGGGCAAAGAGGCCGCCGTCACCTGCGGCGGCACGCTCACCCCCGACCGCCACCGGGATGCGAACCCCGTCGTGTTCGCGCACCTCACGGGTGAGGCCCAGTTCCGTACGCGATACCTTCAGGGGTCCGGAGGAAACTCTTGAAGGCGGCACAGCGTGGAGGCAGCGGCGTGAGCGTGCGAGTGACGGCGGCACAGAGCGGCGTGGACCCCTTCGGCACGGCCCGGCTGCGGCGCGGGGTGCTCGACGCCTGGGGCGCGGGCCCGGCCCGGTTCCGCGAGGACGCCAACGCCGAGGAGGACCTCGCCCTCGGCGGCTACCGGGACCGGCTCGTCATCGAGCTGGCGCAGAACGCCGCCGACGCCGCGGCCCGGGCCAAGGTGCCCGGCCGGCTGCGGCTCACCCTGCACGAGGGCGAGAACGGCCACGCGCTGCTGGCCGTCGCCAACACCGGTGCCCCGCTGGACGCCACGGGCGTGGAGTCGCTGAGCACCCTGCGCGCCTCCGCCAAGCGGGAGCCCTCCGGTGACAGCGTCGGCCGCTTCGGCGTCGGCTTCGCGGCCGTCCTCGCCGTCTCCGACGAGCCCGCGGTGCTCGGCCGGCACGGCGGCGTCCGCTGGTCCCTGGCCGAGGCCCGCGAGCTGGCCCGGGAGGCCTCCGTCGGCAGCCCCGGCCTCGGCGACGAACTGCGCCGCCGCGACGGCCACGTCCCGCTGCTGCGGCTCCCGTTGCCCGCCGAGGGCACCGCCCCCAACGGCTACGACACCGTCGTGGTCCTCCCGCTGCGCGACGCCGCCGCCGAGGACCTGGTGGAGCGGCTGCTCGCGGGCATCGACGACGCCCTGCTGCTCACCCTGCCCGGGCTGCGCGAAGTGGTGGTGGAGACCCCGACCGGCGGCTCCCGCGCGCTGTACCGCCGCGACGAGGGCCCGTACACCGTCATCGAGGACACCACCGCCTCCGGCACCCGCACCAACCGCTGGCGCACCGTCCGCCACGGCGGCCCCATCGAGCGCGCCCTGCTCGCCGACCGGCCCGTGGAAGAACGGCTGCGGCCCGCCTGGGCGGTGTCCTGGGCCGTGCCCGTCGACCCCGACGGCGCCCCGCTGCGCCCGGCCACGGCGCCCGTGGTGCACGCGCCGACCCCCACCGACGAGCCGCTGGGCATCCCGGCCCTCCTCATCGCGACCCTGCCGCTGGACACCACCCGCCGGCATCCCGCGCCCGGGCCGCTGACCGACTTCCTCGTGGAGCGGGCGGCCGACGCGTACGCCGAACTCCTCGGCGCCTGGGACCCGGTGAGCACCGGCCTCGTCGACCTGGTCCCCGGCCCGCTCGGCAAGGGCGAGCTGGACGGGGCCCTGCGCGCCGCCGTGCTCCGGCGGCTCCCCCGCACGGCCTTCCTCGCGCCGGCCGCACCGCCCGAGCACGCCGAGGAGCGGGCCGCCCTGCGCCCCTTCGAGGCCGAGGTGGTGGAGGGCGCGGGCGCCGACACCGTACGCGTCCTCGCCGAGGTCCTGCCGACCCTGCTGCCGGCCGGCCTGGAGCGCCGCGCCGAGCTGCGCACCCTGGGCGTGGGCCGGCTCCCGCTGGGCGATGCCATCGAGCGGATCGCGGGCATCGAGCGGACCCCCGAGTGGTGGCACCGGCTCTACGACAGCCTCGCCGGGGTGGACCCCGACCGGCTGTCGGGCCTGCCCGTGCCGCTCGCCGACGGCCGCACGACCATCGGGCCGCGCCACGTCCTCCTGCCGTACGCGGACACCCCGGCGGACCTGGCCCGGCTGGGGCTGAAGGTGGCCCACCCGGACGCGGCGCACCCGCTGCTGGAGAAGCTCGGAGCCCTGCCGGCCACGGCGCGGGCCGTGCTGACGACCCCGCAGGTGCGGGCCGCCGTCGCCGGGTCCCTCGACGCCGGGGAGATCTGGGACGAGGACGCGGACACCCTGGACGCCGACGAGCTGGCCGAGGTGGTCCTGGGGCTGGTCCGGGAGGCCGATCTGGCGCCGGGCGACGAGCCCTGGCTGGGCGCGCTGGCCCTGCCCGACGAGGACGGGGAACTGGTTCCGGCGGGCGAACTGCTGATGCCGGGCTCGGCGCTCGCCGCGGTCATCCGCGAGGACGAGGTCCCGTACGTGGACGCCGATCTGGCGCAGCGCTGGGGCGAGGGCCCGCTCACCGCCTGCGGGGTGCTGGCGACGTTCCAGCTGGTGCGCGCCACCGATGTGGTGCTCGACCCGGACGAACTGGAGCCCCGGGAGGGGGACTTCGCCGAGCCCGACGACGCGGGACTGCTGGACGCGGTGGACGTGTGGTGCGAGGACCTGCTGGACCAGCTGCCGGACACCCCGGTCCCGCCGGTGGCGACCGAGCTGGTCGCCGTACGGGACCTCGACCTGGTCGACGACGACTGCTGGCCGCAGGCCCTGGCGATGCTCGCGCAGCCGCCGCTGCGCGACGCGCTGACCCAGCCCGTACGGGTGCTGCTGCCGGACGGCACCACGCAGTCGGTGCGCTCGTACACCGCGTGGTGGCTGCGCGACCACCCGGTGCTCGACGGCCGCCGCCCGGCGGGCCTGCGCGCGGCGGGCGGCGACCCGCTGCTGGCGGGCCTCTACACCCCGGCGGACGCCACGGGCTTCGAGGACGAGCAGGTCCTGCGGGCACTGGGCGTACGGACGACCGTGCCGGCCCTGCTGGACGAGCCCGGCGGCGCGGCCGAGCTGCTGGCCCGGCTGGCCGACCCGGAGCGCGAGGTGACGGGCCGGCAGCTGCACGGCCTGTACGGGGCGCTGGCCGATCTGGACCCCGAGCAGGTCACCCTGCCGGACGAGCTGCGCGCGGTGGTGGACGGCGAGGTCCGGGTGGTGGACGCGGCCGACGCCGTCATCGCGGACGCCCCGGACCTGCTGCCGCTGACGGCGGGGCTCCCGCTGCTGCCGGTGCCGCCGTCCCGCGCGGCGGACCTCGCGGAGCTGCTCCAGGTGCGCCGCCTGTCGGAGACGGTCCCGGCGGAGGTGACGACGCCGGGCGAGGAGCACGAGGTCCCGGAGTCGGTGCGCGTCCTGCTGGGCCCGGCCACCCCGGCGACGTACGTCGAGCACGAGGAGCTGGTCGCGGGCGGCACGGAACTCGACTGGCGCCGCACCCCCGACGGCACCCTCCACGCGTCCACGCTGGAGGGCGTGGCGGCCGGCCTCGCCTGGTCGGCGGGCCAGTGGCCGCGCCGCTTCGAGGTGGCGGCGCTACTGGAGGACCCGTCCCGCACGGCAGAACTGGCCCGGGACCGCTGGTTCGACTAGGCCGCCCTCTCCGGCCCGGCGCCGGTGGCCTTGCCGGCCGGGGTGCGGGCTTCGGCGGTGCGGCTTGGGCCGGGTGTGCTCCGGGGCGTCTCCTCGGGCGTCGAACGTGTCGGGGAGTCGGCGGGCCGGGGCACCTTGCGTTCGACGCCCTGCGGGGAGCGCCCCTGCACACACCCGTCCCGCACATTCCAGCCTCGCCGGCGTTTGAGGGGTGGGGGTCCCCCCGGACGGAGTCTGGGGGAGGTTGCGGGGCGGAGCCCCGGTAGCGGCGCCCCGCCGGGAGCGCCCCGGCACACACCCGGCCCCGGCTATTCGCTCAGCGGCAGCAGCTGGGGGCGCTTCGCGGTGCGGCCGTCGCCCGAGGAGCGGCCGCGCAGTCGGCGGCCCAGCCAGGGGCCGAGGAAGGCGGCGGCCCAGCGCAGTTCGGCCGCCAGGGCCGATCCGGGCGGGGCGGCGGCCTGCGGCGGCAGCGGGTGGGTCCAGGTGTCGTCGCTGCCGGGCAGGCCGACGGCGTGGGCGAGGGCGGCGGCGATGCGTTCGTGGCCGAGGGTGCTGGCGTGCAGCCGGTCGGTGGTCCACATCCGCGGGTCGGCGACGGCTTCCGGCCGGGCGGTCTCCGCGACGGTGACCCCGTGCCGGGCGGCCGCCTCGCGGATGCGGTCGTTGAGGTCGGCCAGGCGGGGTCCGAGGGGCCGGGCGAGGGGCACGATCCGGCCCAGGTCGGGAAAGGTCACGGTGGCCACGTGCGCCCCGGCGGCCGTGAGCGCGGCGAACATCTCCTCCAGGTGGCCCGCGACCTCTGCCGCGTCGAACCGGGGGCGCAGCACGTCGTTGACCCCTGCGACGACGGTGGCGATGTCGGGGCGCAGGGCCAGGGCGGGGCCGAGCTGTTCGGCGCGGACCTGGCCGGCGAGGCGCCCCCGCACGGCCAGGTTGGCGTACTGCAGGCCGGGGCTGACGGCCGCGAGGTGGCCGGCGAAGCGGTCGGCGAAGCCACGTAGGCCCGTGGTGTCGTCGCCGTCGCCGAGGCCTTCGGTCTGACTGTCGCCCAGGGCGACGTAGCGCAGGTACTCACCGTTCGGCACGGTTCAGCCTCTCCCTCAGGACGGCCGCGCTGCGGCGGCACCAGTCGCGGTGGCCCTGTTCGAAGGCGATGCCGCGCAGTCCGGTCAGGTACCCGCCGATCCGTTCGCCCCGGAGCAGGTACTCCTCCTCGTCCATGTCGCCGCGCATCTTGCGCAGCACCCTGCCGAGGAGCTCGATCTTGGCCTCGGCCGCGGCCGCCCGCTCTTCGAGCTGTTCGATCACCGGCACGGTGCCGATCCGGTCGGCGTTCTGGACCTTGACGAGGAGGTCGTCGCGGATGACGTGCGGCTTCGACGCGGCCGCGGCGAAGTCCTCCAGCTCGGCGCGGCCGGCGTCGGTGACCTGGAACAGGCGCTTGTTGGGCCGGGTCTCCTGGACCACCTGGCGGCCCTCGACCAGCCCGTCCTTCTCCAGCTTGGCCAGCTCGGCGTACAGCTGCTGGGGGGAGGCGTGCCAGAAGTTCGCGACGCCGATGTCGAACGACTTCGCCAGTTCGTACCCACTGAACTCGCCGTCCAGCAGCGCCGCCAGTACGGCGTGTCGCAAGGCCATCGCAGCAGCCCCCTTCCGTTTCCTCGTCTCCCCCCGCATCATACTCATGAATATGACTACTCAATTTCTTGAGTATGAGGAGGGGTCATGAAGGAGCAGCAGACCGCCGAACGCTTCCGCGCCGCCGTGGAGAAGCGTGATGCCGCCGCATTGGAGGACCTGTTCACCGAGGACATCCGGCTCTACAGCCCGGTGAAGTTCACCCCCTTCGAGGGCCGCCCCATGGTGCTGGGCCTCTTTGGGGTCCTGCTGCGGATCTTCGAGGACTTCCGCTACGTCGGCCACTTCGAGGGGACGGCCGAGACGAGCGCCGACGGCACGGAGGCCCCCTCGTCGATCCTGGCCTTCCGCGCCACCGTGGACGGCAAGCAGATCCACGGCATCGACCTGCTGCAGTTCGACGAGGCGGGCCGCGTCAAGGAGTTCACGGTGATGGTCCGCCCCCAGTCCGCCGTCCAGGCCCTGGGCCAGGCGGTCCTCGCCGGCCTCACCGCCGAGGGCCTCGCCTAGGCACGGCCCTGGCGCCGCCCTAGGCCGGGAACCTGCGGTTCACCCAGTGGAAGGTGAACTCGATCAGGGTCGCGGCGGCCGCGGCGACGGCCACCGCGATCCAGGGCATCGTCGTGCCCACCAGCTTGAGCTGGAAGAAGTCCTGCAGCCACGGCACCACGAGGACGATCAGGAAGGCCCCGCCCATGGCGCCGACCAGGCCCACCCGCCACCACGTGTACGGGCGGGCGATGATCGCCAGGACCCACATCGAGGTCAGGAACAGCGTGAGCGTCGCCGCGCTGGTCTCGGCCTTCAGGGCGTCCGGGCCGCTGTAGTAGTGGCGGGCGATCAGGTACGTCACGAAGGTGGCCGTCCCCGCGATCGCGCCGCCGGGGATCGCGTACCGCATCACCCGTTTCACGAAGTGCGGGCGCGCGCGCTCCTTGTTCGGGGCGAGGGCCAGGAAGAAGGCCGGGATGCCGATGGTGAGCGTGGACAGCAGCGTCAGGTGGCGGGGCAGGAAGGGGTACTCGACCTGCGAGCACACCACCAGGATCGCGAGGAGGACCGAGTAGACCGTCTTGGTGAGGAAGAGGGTCGCGACCCGGGTGATGTTGCCGATGACGCGGCGGCCCTCGGCGACCACCGAGGGGAGCGTCGCGAAGCTGTTGTTGAGCAGGACGATCTGTGCGACGGCGCGGGTGGCCTCCGAGCCCGAACCCATCGCGACGCCGATGTCCGCGTCCTTGAGGGCGAGCACGTCGTTCACGCCGTCGCCGGTCATGGCGACGGTGTGGCCGTTGGACTGCAGGGCCCCGACCATGTCCCGCTTCTGCTGGGGGGTCACGCGCCCGAAGACGGAGTTCTCGTCGAGGACCCGCGCCATGTCGGCCTGCTCGGCCGGGAGCTTGCGGGCGTCCACGGTGTTCTCCGCGCCCGGCAGCCCCAGCTTGCCGGCGACCGCGCCGACGGAGACCGCGTTGTCGCCGGAAATGACCTTCGCCTTGACGTTCTGGTCGTCGAAGTAGCGCAGGGTGTCGGCGGCGTCGGGGCGCAGCCGCTGCTCCAGGACGACCAGGGCGGTCGGCCGTACGCCGGTGGCGACGGCCTCGTCGTCGAGCTCGCGGCCGGAACGGGCCAGCAGCAGGACCCGCAGGCCCTGCTCGTTGAGCTCGTTGATCTCGTCGAGGGCGGGGTCCCCGGCGGGGAGCAGCACGTCGGGGGCGCCGAGCAGCCAGGTGTTGTTCTCGCCGTCGCCCTCGCTGAAGCTGGCGCCGCTGTACTTGCGGGCGGAGGAGAAGGGCAGGGATTCGGTGCAGCGCCACTCCGCGCTGTCGGGATAGGCGTCGATGATCGCCTGGAGGCTGGCGTTGGGCCGCGGGTCGGATTCGCCGAGGGCGCCGAGGACCTTCTTGACGTACGCCGCGTCCGCGCCGCCGAGCGGGCGGAGCTCGGTGACGTCCATGCCGCCCTCGGTGAGGGTGCCGGTCTTGTCGAGGCAGACCACGTCGACGCGGGCGAGGCCCTCGATGGCGGGCAGCTCCTGGACGAGGCACTGCTTGCGGCCGAGGCGGATGACGCCGATCGCGAAGGCCACGGAGGTGAGGAGGACGAGCCCCTCGGGGATCATCGGGACGATGCCGCCGACGGTGCGGGCGATGGAGTCCTTGAGGTTGTTCTCCTTGACGAGCAGCTGGCTGATGATCAGCCCGATGGAAGTCGGGATCATCATCCAGGTCACGTACTTGAGGATGGTGGAGATGCCGGAGCGCAGCTCGGAGTGGACGAGCGTGAAGCGGGAGGCCTCTTCGGCGAGCTGGGCGGCGTAGGCCTCGCGGCCGACCTTGGTGGCGGTGAACGCACCGCCGCCGGCGACGACGAACGAGCCGGACATGACCTGGTCGCCGGGCTTCTTGAGGACGGGGTCGGCCTCGCCGGTGAGGAGGGACTCGTCGATCTCCAGCCCCTCGGCCTCGCCCACGGCGCCGTCGACGACGACCTTGTCGCCGGGGCCGAGTTCGATGACGTCGCCCAGGACGATCTCGGAGGTGGAGATCTCCGCGGTGCGGCCGTCGCGGCGCACGCTCGGTTTGGCCTCGCCGATGACGGCGAGCCCGTCGAGGGTCTTCTTCGCGCGCAGTTCCTGGATGATGCCGATGCCGGTGTTCGCGATGATCACGAAGCCGAAGAGGCTGTCCTGGATCGGCGCGACGATCAGCATGATCACCCAGAGCACGCCGATGATCGCGTTGAAGCGGGTGAAGACGTTGCCGCGGACGATGTCGACGGTGGAGCGGCTGCTGCGGACGGGGACGTCGTTGACGTCGCCGCGCGCGACGCGCTCGGCGACCTCGGCGGTGGTCAGCCCGCCGGGCTCGAACCGGGGCGCGGGTGGCCGTACCGGGTGGACCGGATCGAGCTCCGCCCCCGCGTCGATGGCGGCGCCGGCTCGCTCCGGCCCGTCCCGATCGATCTTCGCCCGCTGCGTCATGCCTTCGACGTTAAGCGGGGTTCGAACGGTTCACCCGCCGAGCGGCGGGAAGATCCGACCTCGGGATGACCCGAATCGTCCCTTGGTAGGGGACGAGGGGGACGGCTTCAGATGAGGTGGGGCGGCTACCCAGGGGCGGCTACTCGAGGGCGGGCGCTCAGGGGCCGTGCCCAGAGGCCGTGCTCAGGCGCGGGTGCTCAGGCCTGCGGGGTCGGGCCCGGGTCCTGCGGAGCCCGCGCCGCCTGCTCGGCCCGTTCCGCCGCGTGGCGCTTGAGCGCAGCCTCACGGCCGCGGACGTACCAGATGCCGATCAGGCCGAGGAAGCCGCCGGCCGCGCAGGTCCAGACCCACCACAGCTGGCCGCGGTCGGCGAACCACCCGTAGAAGGGGAGCTGGACGAGGAAGAGGGCGAACCACAGGATCGTGCCACCCGTGATCGTCGCGACGACGGGGCCCTCGAGGGGCTCGGGCGCCTCATGCTTCGCAGTCCATTTCGCCATGTGGCAAGTCTAGGCGCGTGAATTTGTGGTCTACGCGCGGAGATGGACGCCCTTTCGTTCATGTGTTCATACTGAAACGGTGTGGGCGTGGCCCATTTTCTTCGTATGAATCACCCAATGAGGACCGTATGAGCACCCCCACGGCCACCGCCCCGGAGCCTTCCCTCCAGGAACCCTCCGGAGGACTCGACCGCTACTTCAAGATCTCCGAGCGCGGTTCGACCGTCGCCCGCGAGGTCCGCGGCGGCTTCGCCACCTTCTTCGCGATGGCCTACATCATCGTGCTCAACCCGATCATCCTGGGCAGCGCGAAGGACATGTACGGGCACCAGCTCGACAACGGTCAGCTCGTGACGGCCACCGCCCTGACGGCCGCCTTCACCACCCTCCTCATGGGTGTCATCGGCAACGTCCCGATCGCGCTCGCCGCCGGCCTCGGCGTGAACACGGTCGTCGCCCTCCAGCTCGCCCCGCGCATGAGCTGGCCCGACGCCATGGGCATGGTGGTCCTGGCCGGCTTCGTGGTGATGCTGCTGGTCGCGACCGGCCTGCGCGAGCGGGTCATGAACGCCGTGCCGCTGGGCCTGCGCAAGGGCATCGCCATCGGCATCGGCCTGTTCATCATGCTGATCGGCCTGGTCGACTCGGGCTTCGTCTCCCGCATCCCGGACGCCGCCCACACCACGGTCCCGCTCCAGCTCGGCGGCACCGGCCACCTCGACGGCTGGCCCGTCCTGATCTTCGTGATCGGCGTGCTGCTCACCCTCGCCCTGCTGATCCGCAAGACGCCGGGCGCGATCCTGATCTCCATCGTGGTCATGACCCTCGCGGCGGTCGTCGTGCAGCTGGTCGCCGAGGTGCCCGACTCGGGCTGGGGCCTCACCGTCCCCGAGTGGCCGGGCAACCCGGTGGCCGCGCCCGACTTCGGGCTGGTCGGCGAGGTCAGCCTGTTCGGCGGCTTCGGCAAGGTCGGGATGCTGACCGGCATCCTCTTCGTCTTCACCGTGCTGCTGTCCTGCTTCTTCGACGCCATGGGCACGATCCTGGGCGTCGGCGACGAGGCCAAGCTGATCGACAAGAAGACCGGCGAGTTCCCCGGCATCAACAAGGTCCTGCTGATCGACGGCCTGGCCGTCGCCTCGGGCGGCGCCACGTCCTCCTCGGCCACCACGTGCTTCGTGGAGTCCACGGCCGGGGTCGGCGAGGGAGCCCGTACGGGCCTGGCGAACGTCGTGACGGGCGCCCTCTTCGGCGTGGCGCTGTTCCTCACCCCGCTCGCCACGATGGTCCCGTCCCAGGCGGCCACGCCCGCCCTGGTGGCGGTCGGCTTCCTGATCCTGGCGGGCTCGGTCAAGGACATCGACTGGAGCGACTTCACCATCGCCGTCCCGGCGTTCCTGGCCATGGTGATGATGCCCTTCACCTACTCGATCACCAACGGCATCGGCATCGGCTTCATCAGCTTCTGCGCCCTGCGCGCGGCGACCGGCCGGGGCCGCGAGGTCCCGGTGGCCATGTACGTCGTGTCGGCGGTGTTCGTCTTCTACTACGCGATGCCGGCCCTCGGCCTCACGTAGGCCCCGCCCGGGCTCAGGTCAGCCCGTAGAACTTCTCCGTCTCGTCGACGGCCGCCTTGAAGCGCTCGTCGAAATCATCGCGAATGAGCGTCCGGACCACATAGTCCTGGACGCTCATTCCGCGTTTGGCGGCGTGAGTCCGGAGCCGGTCGAGGAGCTCCCCGTCTATGCGCATGCTCAGCACATGTGTCCCCATGCCGAAAGAGTCGGGGCAGAGGGTGTGGACGCGTGTCACTTTCGGCCGCCGACTCACCCGTACGAGTGACCCCGTGCGTGACGGCCAAAAGTGGTGTTCTTTAGGGAGAGTAATGAGTTACTCTAAATACATGCCTGACCTTTCCCATGGCGACGACGCTGCCGCCGTGAACGACCTCCGCTCCGCCGTCATGCGGCTGGGACGGCGCCTGAAGCACCAGCGCGTCGACGAGTCGCTGAGCCCCACCGAGATGTCGGTGCTCGGCACCCTCGCCCGCTGCGGCCAGGCCACACCCGGCGAGCTCGCGCGGCGGGAGCACGTCCAGCCGCCGTCGATGACGCGCATCGTCGCGTTGCTGGAAGCCAAGGGACTGGTCACGCTGGAACCGCACCCCGACGACCGCCGCCAGAAGGTGGTCCGCCAGACGGAGGAGGCCGAAGCGATGCTCGAAGAGAGCCGCCGCAAGCGCAACGCCTTCCTGGCCGGGCTCGCGGCCGAGCTGACCGAGGACGAATGGGCCAAGCTGCGCGAGGCCGCACCCGTCCTGGAGAAGCTCGCGCACCTGTAGGAACGACGCCAGGAGGCGAACGCTTTTGAGTACGGGAACCGGAGCAGACTCCGCACCCGGCCACATATCCACCCCTACCAAGGCCCCTGCGGCCCCCGCGGGCAAGAACTCTATGTTCAGCTCGCTGAGGATCCGGAACTACCGGCTCTTCGCGACCGGGCAGGTCGTCTCGAACACGGGCACCTGGATGCAGCGCATCGCCCAGGACTGGCTGGTCCTCTCCCTGACCGGCTCCGCCTCCGCCGTCGGCATCACCATCGCCCTGCAGTTCCTGCCGATGCTGGTGTTCGGCCTCTACGGAGGCGTACTCGCCGACCGGCTGCCCAAGCGGCCCCTGCTCCTCGCCACCCAGAGCGCGATGGGCCTGACCGGCATCGCACTCGCCGTCCTCACCCTGGCGGGACACGTCCAGGTCTGGCACGTGTACCTCGCCGCCTTCCTGCTCGGCCTCGTCACCGTCGTCGACAACCCGGCGCGGCAGACGTTTGTCTCCGAGATGGTCGGCAAGGACCAGGTCGCCAACGCCGTCAGCCTCAACTCGGCCAACTTCCAGTCCGCGCGGCTGGTCGGCCCGGCGATCGCCGGCGTGCTGATCACCGCCGTCGGCTCCGGCTGGGCCTTCCTGCTGAACGGGCTGTCCTTCGCCGCGCCCATCGCCGGCCTGCTGCTGATGCGCACGCACGAGCTGCACCCCGTCGAGCCCCGGCCCCGCGCCAAGGGGCAGCTGCGCGAGGGCCTGCACTACGTCGCCGGCCGCCCGGAGCTGATCTGGCCGATCGTGCTCGTGGGCTTCATCGGCACCTTCGGGTTCAACTTCCCGATCTGGCTGTCGGCGTTCGTCAGCGACGTCTTCCACGGGGACGCGGGCACCTACGGGCTCTTCAACACCCTGATCGCGGCCGGCTCCCTGGCGGGCGCCCTGCTCGCGGCCCGGCGCGGCCATTCCCGCCTGCGGCTGCTGGTGACCGCGGCCGTGCTGTTCTCGGTGCTGCTGCTCGTCACGGCCCTCGCGCCCGGCTTCTGGCTGTTCGCGGCGCTGCTCGTGCCGATCGGGGTCTTCGGCCTGACGGTCAACGTCGTGGCCAACTCCAGCGTGCAGATGGCGACCGACCCCGAGATGCGGGGGCGGGTCATGGCCCTGTTCATGATGGTCTTCACCGGCGGCACCCCGCTGGGCGCTCCGCTGCTGGGCTGGATCACGGACACGTACGGCGCGCGGATCGGCATGGCTGCGGGGGGTGTGATCTCGCTGGCCGCCTCCGTCGCGATCGCGGTGGTCCTGGCGCGCGTCGGGAACCTCCGCGTACGGCTCAGCCGCCGCGGCGTCGCCTTCGTCCCTGCGGCCGCCCCGCGCGACCTGGTCCCGGCCGCCTGACCCTGCGGCCCGGCCTCCCAGGGCTCCGCCCCGGACCCCGCTCCTCAAACGCCGGAGGGGCTGGAACATCCAGCCTCGCCGGCGTTTGAGGCGCGGGGGTCCGGGGGCTGGCCCCCGGCAGCGGCGCTGCAGCCGTACGCTCGGCGCATGAGACTGTTCGCCGCCGTGTTGCCGCCCGCAGGGGCAGTCGATGAGCTCGCCGCCGCCGTGGACGCGGTCCACGACGACCGGCTGACGTGGACCGCACGAGCGGGCTGGCACTTCACGCTCGCCTTCATGGGCGAGGTCCGCGACGACGTGCTCCCCGACCTGCACGCCCGCCTGGAGCGCGCAGCGCACCGCACGGCCCCGTTCTCGCTGCGCCTGCACGGCTGCGGGCACTTCGGGGACCGCGCCCTGTGGGTCGGCGCGGCCGGGGAGCTGCCCGTCCTGCGGATGCTCGCGGAGCGGGCCGACGCCGCCGCCCGGCGGGCCGGGGTGCCGATGGAGCAGCACCGCCGCTACACCCCGCACCTCACCCTGGCCCGCGGCCACGGCGCCGCCACGCCCCTGCGCCCGTACCTGGACGCCCTCGCGGACTTCGAGGGCACTCCCTGGCAGGTCGGCACGCTCAGCCTCGTCCGCAGCAACCTGCCCGTCAGCGGGGTGCCCGGCGAGCAGCCCCGCTACGAGACGGTCGGGTCCTGGCCGCTGCACGGCTGAGCCGTACCCCGTGCGGGACCACCCGCGGGCCGCGTTAGGCTCGACGGGTGGATCCCAAGACCAGAAACCGTGTGATGGCCGGTGTGCTCGTACTGATGTTCGTCGTCGTGGCCGTGGCGGCTGCCGTCGGGCAGTAGCTACCAGGCGAAGGCCTCCGGGGAGGCACCCGGGCCGGGGAAGATCTCGTCCAGGCCCGCCAGGACCTCCTCGGAGAGCTCCAGCTCCACCGCCCGCAGCGCCGAGTCGAGCTGCTCCTGCGTGCGCGGCCCGACGATCGGCCCGGTGACCCCGGGGCGCGTCAGCAGCCACGCCAGCCCGGCCTCGCCCGGCTCCAGGCCGTGCTTGTCCAGCAGGTCCTCGTACGCCTGCACCTGCGCGCGTACGGAGCTGCTGGCGAGCGCGTCCGCCGACCGGCCGGAGGCGCGGCGGCCGCCCTGGACCTCCTTCTTGATGACCCCGCCCAGCAGGCCTCCGTGGAGCGGGGACCACGGGATGACCCCGAGCCCGTACGCCTCCGCGGCCGGGATGACCTCCATCTCCGCGCGCCGCTCGGCGAGGTTGTAGAGGCACTGCTCGCTGACCAGACCGAGCCGTCCGATGCGTGCCGCGGCCTCGTTGGCCTGGGCGATCTTCCAGCCGGGGAAGTTCGAGGAGCCGGCGTAGAGGATCTTGCCCTGCTGGATCAGGACCTCGACGGCCTGCCAGATCTCCTCGAAGGGGGTCCGCCGGTCCACGTGGTGGAACTGGTAGACGTCGATGTAGTCGGTCTGCAGCCGCTTGAGGCTGGCGTCGACGGCCCGCCGGATGTTCAGCGCCGACAGGCGGTCGTAGTTGGGCCAGGTCTCGCCCTCGGGCGCCATGCTGCCGTAGACCTTGGTGGCGAGCACCGTCTTCTCGCGGCGCCGGCCGCCCTGGGCGAACCAGGTGCCGAGGATCTCCTCGGTGCGGCCCTTGTTCTCGCCCCAGCCGTAGACGTTGGCGGTGTCGAAGAAGTTGATCCCCGCGTCGAGGGCGGAGTCCATGATCGAGTGGCTTTCGGGCTCACCGGTCTGGGGGCCGAAGTTCATGGTGCCGAGTACAAGTCGGCTGACCTTGAGGCCGGTACGTCCGAGCTGTGTGTACTTCATGGGGCACTAGCCAACTGCTTGGAGTGCGCTCGAAGCAAGACCCTCTCGTGAAAGGGGTGTTACAGCGGGTTGCTACAGCACCCGCCCGGCCCCGTACGGCCCGCCGATGCCCCACGCCTGGTGCAGCACGGCCGCGAACTCCCCCGCCAGCCGGTGCTCGCCGGAGGCGTTGGGGTGGGTGCCGTCGTAGGTGTCGTGGTGGATGTCGTACGCGTCCGGGCGCGCGGCCAGCAGGACCGGCGAGGCGGCGGTCGTCAGATCGGCCACCGCCTTCGCGAGGAGCTCGTTGAAACGGGCGACCTCGGCCGCGAAGGGCGCGTCCTCCTCGGCCCGGCTGTTCGGGATGACGGGCAGCAGCACCATGCGGACGCCGGGGCGGGCGGCGCGGGCCCCGGCTATGAAGCGGCGGACGTTGACGGCGGTCTGCTCGGCGTCGGTGTAGAAGCCGAGGTCGATCAGGCCGAGCGAGACGAGCAGGACGTCGGCCCGGGCGGCGCCGGCGGCGGGACCGATGAGGGGGGCCATGTGCTGCCAGCCCTCGCCCCAGCCGGCCAGGTGGCGGCGGGCGTCCGCGGGGAAGGCCGGGTCGGCGTACGCGTCGGAGCCCTCGTACAGCTCGCTGCGCGGGCCGACGATCCGGTAGGGGCCCCCGAAGGTCGAGCTGAGGTGCTGCCACATCCGGTAGCGCCAGGTGAAATCGCCGGCGCGTCCGATGGTCATGGAGTCGCCGACGAACATGAAACGCATCCGGTCATCATCGCGGATCGCGCGACAGAAACCTCTGTGACGCCGGACACGGGGCACGTACTGGCAGGCTGGGGACATGCGCATGCCCCTGCCGTCCGCCGCCGCCGCTGCCGTTGCCGCTGCCGCCCTCGTCGTGCTGCCGGGCACGGCCTCGGCGGCGGAAGTCCCCGCAGCCTCCTCGTTCACCATCTCCGATCCGCGGATCAGGGAGTCCAGCGGGCTCGCGGCCAGCCGGATCCACCCCGGCGTGTACTGGACGCACAACGACAGCGACGACGGCCCGTACGTCTACGCGGTGGACTCGGCCACGGGCAGGACGGTGGCCCGGGTGACGCTGACCGGGATCGGCAAACCGCGCGACGTCGAGGCGATCTCGCTGGGGCCGGACGGACAGCTCTACGTCGGCGACATCGGCGACAACCGGAACGGCACCTGGGACCACGTGTGGATCTACCGCTTCCCGGAGCCGAGGCAACTGGGCGACGTCACGGTCAAGGCCGCGCAGTTCACGGTGCGGTACGCCGACGGGGCGCGCAACGCGGAGGCGCTGATGGTGCATCCGGTGACGGGGCGGGTCTACATCGCGAGCAAGGACGAGAGCAAGGGCGGACTGTACGAGGGGCCCGCGGAGCTGTCGGCGGACGGCTCGAACGTGTTCCGGCGGGTCGCCGACGTGCCGTGGGTGACGGACGGGGCGTTCTCCCCCGACGGGAACCGGCTGACCCTGCGGGGCTACTTCGCCGCGCGCACGTACCCGTGGAAGGACGGCAGGCCGGAGGGCGAGGGCGAGCGGGTCGACGCGCCGTGGCAGGGTCAGGCGGAGTCGGTGACGTACACGCCGGACGGCTCGACGCTGATGTTCGGCGCGGAGGGCGAGGGCAGCCGCGTCATCGCCGTGCCCGTCGGCCAGGCCCCTGCGGACGCCTCGGCCGCGCCGCCGAAGCCGGGCTCCCCGTCGGATGCCGTGCCGTCCACGGAGCCGACCGTTGGCTTCGGCAAGGGAGCCGTGGTCCTGGCGGCCGGCCTGGCCATCGTCTTCGCCGCGAAACGCCTCCTGAGCCGGCGCCGCCGTTAGCCTCGCCGGCGTGTGAGCATGCGGTTCGGCGCCCGCGCCGCTGCTGGGTCTCCGCCCCAGACCCTCCCCCGGACTCCGTGCGGGGGCGGCGCCCCCGGAAACGGCGCCGCACCCGACCAGGTGGGGAAGCTACTCCTCCCGGATGGGGACGCGGCCGTTGACCGCGGGACCGGCGGAGCCACCCGTGGAACCTGCTGAGCCGCCCGCAGGGGCCTGGCCCATCGTGGCCAGGAGTTGGCGGGCCACCCCCAGGCCCGTGCCGCCCATCGTCAGGGCCTTGGCGAACATCTCCGACATGCCCTCGGCCCCGTTCAGCAGCACCATGTGCTCCACGTTCCCGAAGGCCCCCGCGCCCGCCTCCACGATCGCCGGCCAGTTCTCGGCCAGCTGCTGCGCGACGACCGCCTCCTGGTTCTCCGCCAGCGCGGCGGCCCGCGCCTTGATCGCTTCGGCTTCGGCCAGACCGCGCGCCTTCGCCGACTCGGCCTCCGCGAGGCCCCGCGCCTGGGTGGCCGCCGCCTCCGCCTCACCCGTGGCCCGCGTCGCCTTCGCCGACGCCAGACCCCGCGCCTCCGTGGCCGTCGCGTCCGCGGTCGCCGCCGTCGTCACCCGTGTGGCCTCGGCGGCCGCCGCGAGCTCCGTCTCCTTCGCCTTCGCCTGCGCCGCGGAGATGCGCGCGTCGCGCTCGGCCTCCGCCCGGGTCCGCGTCTCGTAGGCCGCCGCGTCCGCGGGCTTGCGTACGTCCGCCTGCAGCTGCTGCTCGCGCCGGTGCGCCTCCAGTTCCGCGACGCGGGTCTCCTGGACGACGACCTCCTGCCGTGCGGCCGCTTCGGAGAGCGGGCCCGCCTGACGGGCCGTCGCCGCCGCCTTGTCGCGTTCGGCCTGGTAGCCGGCCTGCAGGATCTCGCTGTCCCGCGTCGCCTCGGCCATCCGGGCGAAGGCGGCCTGTTCGGCCTCCGTGGCCAGCCGGTTCGCCTCGGCCTGCGCGATCCGCGCGTCCCGCTGCACGGCGGCCGCGTGTGGCATCGCCAGGTTCTTGATGTAGCCGGTCGGGTCCTCGATCTCGTGGATCTGCAGCGAGTCGACGATCAGTCCGAGCTTCTCCATCTCGGTGCCGCAGGCCATCCGGGTCTGGCCGGTCAGCTTCTCCCGGTCGCGGATCATGTCCTCGACCGTCAACCCGCCCACGATGGACCGCAGATGGCCCGCGAAGACGATGTGCACCCGCTCCGGCATCATCTTCTGCTGGTCCAGGAAGCGGCGGGCCGCGTTGGCGATCGACACGAGGTCGTCGCCGACCTTGAAGATGACCACGCCCTTCACCCGCAGCGGGATGCCCTGGTGGGTGACGCAGTCCACGGACAGCTGCGTCTCGTTGAGGTCCAGGGAGAGTTTCCGCACGGCCTGCACCCCCGGCAGGACGAGCGTTCCGCGCCCGGTGACGATCCGGAACCCCATGCCCTGGCCGAGACCCTCGGTCTTGTGCGTGGAACCGGAGATGACGAGTGCCTCGTTGGGCTCGGCGACCCGCCACATCAGCTTGAACAGGCCTATCAAGGCCACGATTGCGGCGAGAACGATTCCCGCCACGACGCCGATAGCCATCGGCAACGCCCCCTTATTCCAGTGCCGTTCGGCACCGATGAGGGCGAGTCTGCGCCTGCCGCGCCCCGGCGTGAAGACGGGGGAGGGTTCTTGTCGCCATCTTGATACGCACAGGTCGCGGGCGGATGGCGGCCGCGTCAGTTGTCGTAGGCGGCCATCACGTACACCGTGCGCGGCGGCTGGTACTCGACCACCGTCACCACCGTTCCGACGGCCAGCCGGCCGGTGCCGTGGACCGGGTGGGCGAGGAAGTGCTCCGCCCCGCCCCTGATCCGTACGATGACCTCGCCCACGAGGCCCGGTCCGACCGTCCCGGTCACCCGGCCGGTCATTCCCACCATGTCCGTGTCCGCGCCCGTGTCCCCCATGGGGCGAGGGTACGCCGCCGGGCCGCCGGGCGACCCGGCAGCGGCGGCAGCGTTACGAGTGGCCGAGGTCCTCGGCCGGGAGGTCCGAGACCGGGACCGAGCCCGTGTCCGTGTCGGCGGCAGGCCGCAGGGTGAATTCGTCCGTGGCCATCGAGTCGAGCACCGGCGGTGCGGGCCGCATCGGCGTCGGCATGACCGCGGCCTCCGAATGGCCGCCGCAGCCGTAGGACAGCGACACCAGACGGCCGTCGGCCGGGCTGAACTCGTTCGCGCAGACGCCGAAGGCCTGGCCCAGCGAGCCGCCGATCGCGACCAGGAAGCCGCAGGAGACACAGGACGCGGGCGCGGCCTGCGCCATCGGGGTCTTCGCGCCGAAGCCCTCGTCCCAGCGGTCGGCCGCGCTGTGCAGCCCGTACCGCGACAGCACGCGCGCCCGGCGCATGCCCAGTTCCTCGGCGACCGACGTGATGGAGCCGCGTACGGGGACCACCGCGCGGTCGGTGACGTCGGCGTCCTCGGCCTCGACCAGTTCGGCCATTTCGGTGGAGACCACCGAGTTCGGCGGCGGGGTGTCCTCGCCCGACCAGCCCGGCTCCAGGCGCAGGTCCTCGGCGTCGGTGGGCAGCAGGTCGCCGGGGCCCATGTCACCCGGGCGCAGCCGCTCGCTCCACGGCACCCACTCGGGGGCCAGCAGGGCGTCGTCGCCGGGCAGCAGCACCGTTTCGTCGAGCGTGACGTTCTTCGCGCGGGAGGCGCGGGTCACGGTGACGGCCCAGCGCCAGCCCCGGTAGCCCGGTTCCTTGGACTCGAAGAAGTGGGTGACGACGCGGTCGCCCTCCGCCACGGCGGAGACGTGCGCGCCCACCACTCCGGGGAAGGCGGCCTCCTCGGCCGCCGCGCGGGCGAGTTCTACCGCCTCGACGCACAGGCGGTCGGGGGTACGCGGGGTACGGCTTCGCGTCGTCGCAGCACTCACTGGTCTCGTTCTCTCCTACGCCGTCTCACGTGTGCGCCGTCCGTACTGTCGTCCACAACGACCCGTCGGTGCTGTCCGTACGTGGCGCGGGCGGAGCGGACCAGAGGGCCGCGTCGACGTCCGCACCCGATCGGACTCCGGGCGCACCTCACTGCAACCCATTCTGCGGGATCACGAAGAGGCGCGCGGCCAGGAGCAACCGCCGGTGGCGCGCTACGCACGCTACCTCCTCTTAAGCCTCGGGCACACATGCAAGGTCCGATTCGCGGACAAGCCACCGGCTCCGCGACGCGCCGGGAGGCGCCCACGGGGGCCCCGTGGGGCACTATGTCGAGTGTGGCACCCGCACGGTCGTCCGACGACGGCTCGGGACCGGCCAGGCGGGCCGGCCGGGCTGTCGGGCGTGCCCTGCACCTTCCGTTCACGGGTACGGCGCGCGGGATCCGGCGGGCCACGCACGCCCACGGGGCCGGGGAATCGGGCCTCGGCAAGCTGATCGAGCTGCACGCCATCAACGGCGCCGGCGACATGATGATCACGGTGGCGCTGGCCTCCACGGTGTTCTTCTCCGTGCCCACGGACGAGGCGCGCGGCCGGGTGGCCCTGTACCTGGCGATCACGATGGCCCCCTTCACCCTGCTGGCCCCCGTGATCGGGCCGCTCCTGGACCGGCTGCCGCACGGCCGCCGGGCGTCGATGGCGGCCGCGATGCTGGCCCGGGCGCTGCTGGCGCTGATCATGTCGGGTGCCGTGGAGACCGGGGGGATCCAGCTGTATCCGGCGGCGCTGGGCGTGCTGGTCGCGTCCAAGTCGTACGGGGTGGTGCGCAGCGCGGTGGTGCCGAGACTGCTGCCGCCGAAATTCTCACTCGTCAAGGCGAACTCGCGGGTCACCCTGGCGGGCCTGCTGGCCACGGGCGTGGCGGCGCCGGTGGGCGCGGGGTTGAACACGATCGGGCCGCAGTGGCCGCTGTACGGGGCCTGCGTCATCTTCGTGTGGGGGGCCTTCGCCGCGTTCACGCTGCCGCACCGGGTGGACGAGGCGAAGGGCGAGCGCCGTGCGCGGCTGTCCACGCACGAGGCGCACTCGAAGCGGCCGGGCCTGCGGACGATCAGCCGCTCGGTGCTGTGCGGACTGCTGGCGAACGCCTCGATGCGCGCGCTGTCCGGGTTCCTCATCTTCTTCCTGGCGTTCCTGCTGCGCGAGCATCCCCTGGAGGGGCAGAGCGCGGCGGTGTCGCTGGGGATCGTGGCCGTCTCGGCGGGCGTCGGCAACGCCTGCGGTACGGCGGTCGGCGCGTGGCTGCGGGCCCGGGCGCCGGAGGTCATCATCGCTGCGGTGCTGTGTCTGACGCTCGCGGTCGCGGTGCTGGCGGCGATCTTCTTCAGCGGGCTGTTCATGGCCGTACTGGGCGCGACGGCGGGCTTCTGCCAGGCGCTGGCGAAGCTCTCGCTGGACGCGATGATCCAGCGGGACGTGCCGGAGGCGGTGCGCACGTCGGCGTTCGCCCGTTCGGAGACGCTGTTGCAGGTGGCGTGGGTGCTGGGCGGAGCGATCGGCATCGCGCTGCCGCTGAACGGCGTACTGGGCATGTCCGTGGCCGCCGCGATCGTCGCCCTCGGCACGACGATGGCCCTGCGCGGCGTCGCCTCGGCCCCCCGCCACCACAGTGCCTCCCGGCCGCGGGTCGCCTAGCCCGCCGCTGCCGGGGCTCCGCCCCCGGACCCCGTACGTGCGCTTCGCGCCCGTGCCCTCAAACGCCGGGCGGGCTGGAAAATCCAGCCCCGCCGGCGTTTGAGGCGCGGGGGCTCGGGGGCAGCTCCCCCGCAACGGCGCCGCAGCCGGACAATGCGCCGCGCCGCAGGCCACGGGTACCCCATGCAGCGGCGCAGCCCAGGGGCCCGATAGCCTTCGGCTCATGACCGCACCGCTTTTCTCGGGTAGGGCCCGCCGCAGCGTCGCGGCCCTCGGAGCCGTGTCCGCCGGCCTCCTCCTCCTCTCCGCCTGCGGCGGAGAAAAGCCGACCCCCCTGGCGACCGTGACGGTCGGCAGCTCGTCGGTGTCCACCGAAGCCTCCTGCCACGGCGGCAACGAGCCGCTCACCGTGGAGGAGGTCCAGGAGTGCCTGGCCAACCTCAAGGACCCCAAGACCATCGAGTACGCCCGTGGCGACACCCTGCGCCTCGGGGTCGAGCCGGAGGTCGTCGAGGACGGCAAGAGGTGGTCGGCGGTGCTCGACGGCCAGCCGATCACCGAGCCCTCCTCGAACACGTACCGCAGCTTCCCGGGCGCCGACGTCTTCGCGACCGGCGGCCAGGGCGAGGCCCCGGCGTCGAAGAAGCTGGCGTTCCTGCAGGTCGGCGAGGACGGCAAGCCGCTCGCCGTCTGGTCCTTCAACCTCAAGCTCAAGTAACCGGACGGCACCGGTGCGCGCGCTCGTCGTGACCGCGGTGGTGGCGGAGGCCGACTCCGTCTCCACCGGTCTGACCCCTCATCCGGACGCTCCCGGTCCTGAGTCGCGCACCCTCCCCGGGGGGTACCTCATCACCCGCCGGGACCTTCCGGGCATCGCCTTCGACGTGCTCGTCGGGGGCGTCGGGCCGGCGGCGGCAGCCGCCGGCACCGCCACCGCCCTGGCCCTCGCCGACTACGAGCTCGTCGTCTCCGCCGGCATCGGCGGCGGGTTCGATCCCGCCGCCCCGCTCGGCTCCCTGGTGGTCGCGGACGCGATCGTCGCCGCCGACCTGGGCGCCGAGACCCCCGAGGGCTTCCTCGACGTGAGCACGCTGGGCTTCGGCCGCAGCGTGCACCTGCCGCCCACCGAGCTCGCGGCGCGCGCCGCCGAGGCGACCGGGGCGCTGCTCGCGCCCGTGCTGACCGTCTCCACCGTCACCGGGACCGCCGCCCGGGCCGCCGAGCTCGCCGCCCGGCACCCGATGGCCGGGGCCGAGGCCATGGAGGGCTTCGGGGTCGCGGAGGCGGCGGCCGCGCACGGGCTGCCCGTACTGGAGATCCGCGCCGTGTCCAACGCCGTGGGCCCGCGCGACCGTGCCGCCTGGCGGATCGGGGACGCGCTGGCCGCGCTCACCGCCGGCTTCCGCGTGCTGGGCCCCGTACTCGCGAACTGGGGAGAACGCCATGAGCACCGGTGAGCCGCTGAAGATCGCCTACTCGCCCTGCCCGAACGACACCTTCGTCTTCGACGCCTGGGCGCACGGCCGGGTCCCGGGCGCTCCCGCCCTCGACGTCACCTTCGCGGACATCGACCTCACCAACGGCATGGCCGAGCGCGGCGAGCTGGACGTCCTGAAGGTGTCGTACGCCGTGCTGCCGTGGGTGCTGGAGGAGTACGCGCTGCTGCCGTGCGGCGGTGCGCTCGGGCGCGGCTGCGGCCCGTTGGTGCTGACGCGCGAGCCGGGACTGGACCTGGCGGGGAAGACGGTCGCGGTGCCGAGCGAACGCTCCACCGCCTACCTGCTGTTCCGGCTGTGGGCGGCGGACGTCCTGCCCGAGGGCGTCGGCAAGGTGGTCGTGCTGCCGTTCCACGAGATCATGCCGGCGGTGCGCGACGGCCGGGTGGACGCCGGACTGGTCATCCACGAGGCCCGGTTCACCTATCAGGACTACGGGCTGCACTGCCTGGCCGACATGGGCGAGCACTGGGAGTCCACGACCGGCCTGCCGATTCCGCTCGGCGCGATCATCGCGAAGCGCACGCTGGGTGCGGAGCGGCTGCGCGCGCTGGCCGAGTCGGCCCGTACGTCGGTCCGGATGGCCTGGGACGACCCGGAGGCCTCCCGCCCGTACGTGCGCGCGCACGCGCAGGAGCTGGAGCCGGCCGTCGCCGACCAGCACATCGGGCTGTACGTCAACGAGTTCACGGCCGACCTCGGCGACTCCGGCTACGCGGCGGTGCGCGGGCTGCTGACCCGGGCGGCCGCCGAGGGACTGGTACCGGCCATCGCGCCCGGCGCGCTGGCCTTCCCGTAGTCCCGGCCCCCCTCGCACGACCGCGCCCCGCCGCTCTTGCGAGTGGCGGGGCGCAGGTGTGCGGGGAACGGTCAGACGTCCAGCTGGTCGGCCACCGCGCGCAGCAGTCCGGCGATCTTCGTGCCGTGCACCTTGTCGGGGTAGCGGCCGCGCTCGAGCATCGGGGTGATGTTCTCCAGCAGGGTGGTGAGGTCCTGCACGATCGAGGCGAGCTCGTCGGGCTTGCGGCGCTGGGCTGCCGCAACGGACGGCGCCGGGTCCAGCACCGTCACCGAAAGTGCCTGGTCACCGCGTTGTCCGGCGACGACACCGAACTCGACTCGCTGACCGGGCTTGAGGGCATCGACCCCGGCAGGGAGCACCGACGAGTGGACGAAGACGTCGCCGCCGTCGTCGCGGGAGAGAAAGCCGAAGCCCTTCTCACTGTTGAACCACTTGACCTTGCCGGTAGGCACGTCCGTCCTCTGTCCTTGTGCTCGTCGGGGGTCCGAAGTGCCGTGAACGGCTCCGGACAACAGCGCAGCGGGCCATGTGTGACCCGCCACCTCAAGGCTAATGGTCGGGGGCCGGGTGACAAGACGTTCCCCGGTCCTTCACGGTCGGCTGCTTCGGCCAGGGAACTACCCTGGTGAGGTGACTGTTACTCCTCATTCAGACGAAGCGCGGCCCGGCGACGGACTGGTCAAGGCCGGCGGCATCGTGTTCATCGCCGGGGCCGTGGCCACGCTCGCGACGATGGCGCCGCTGTTCCTCGACGTGGATCCGTTCCCGCCCTACGCGTGGGCGGTGTGCATGCTCATGGGCGTCGGCTTCGCCATCTCCGCGGCGGGCGTGCTCCGCTCGGCCGCGGCGCAGCGCAGGGCGGCCCG
Source organism: Streptomyces sp. NBC_00207 (assembly GCF_045160965.1). Classification (NCBI taxonomy): domain Bacteria; kingdom Bacillati; phylum Actinomycetota; class Actinomycetes; order Kitasatosporales; family Streptomycetaceae; genus Streptomyces; species Streptomyces sp. NBC_00207. Next base: position 4,445,182 of record NZ_CP130715.1, read on the forward strand.
GGCCTCGCAGGCCTGAGCCGGGGGCTGCGCCTCACGGGCCTGAGCCGGGGTCCGTTCAGACGGGCTGTGCGGCGACGTACCGCGCGAGCCACTCGGGCAGCGCGGTGAGGTCCGGCAGCACCACGTCCGCGCCCGCCGCGCGCAGCTCGGGCTCCGGGCACGGGCCGGTCGGCACCGCCACGGACAGTGCGCCGGCCGTACGGGCCCCGCGTACGTCGCCGACGTGGTCGCCGACGTAGACCTGCGCGCCGTACTCGCGCAGCGCGCCTGCCTTGGCCTCCGCCCAGAGCCAGCCGATGACCGCGTCCGGCTCGATGCCGAGGTGCGCCAGGTGCAGCCGGGCGTTGGGCTCGTGCTTGGCCGTGACGACGATCGCGCGCCCGCCGAGCGCCTGGACGGCCTCGATCGCCTCGCGGGCGCCCGGCATCGCCGGGGTCGGCTCGATGGCGTACGCGGGGTAGATCTCGCGGTAGCGGTCCGCCATGGCCGGGATCTCGGCCTCCGGGAACCAGTACGCCAGCTCCTCGTCCAGCGGCGGCCCCAGCCGCGTGACCGCCTCGTCGGCATCGATGAACGTCCCGGTCTCGGCCGACAGGGCCTGGTAGGCGGCCCTGATGCCCGGACGGGAGTCGATGAGGGTCATGTCGAGGTCGAAGCCGACGGTGAGGTTCATACGAGCCATTGTGCCGAGGCCGGGTGACAGGAGGCGGACACCGGACCTACAACGGGGGAACGTGCGCTGAGGGTCACCTGGCCCGACCGCCGCGAAAGACCCTCATATTCGCGTTCAACCTTCTCCGCGCGGCAGCGCTCAGGACAGGGGTGAGAGACACGATGCGATGAGGGAGGGCGGATGCCGCCAGGCACCGAGCACGACCAGGGGCACGATTCAGGCCTCGATTTCGAGGCCTTCGCCCGGACCGCTCAGCGCAAGCTGTACCGGACCGCGTACCTGCTGTGCGGCGACGCCGACGGCGCGCGCGATCTGACCCAGACGACGCTCGCCAAGCTGTTCCAGCACTGGCGGAAGGTGTCCGCCGCCGAGTATCCCGAGGCGTACGCCAGGACCGTACTGACCCGCACCTTCCTCGCCGAACGGCGACGGCGGCTGCGGGACCTCCTCGCGCACCGCCACGCCGACCGGGCGCCCCTGCCCGAACACGCCGAGCTGCGCGTCACCCTGCTCGCCGCCCTCGCCGAACTGCCGCCGCGGGCCCGGGCCATGGTCGTCCTGCGCTACTGGGACGACCTCAGCGTCGAGACCGTCGCCCAACTGCTCCGCTGCAGCGAGGGAACGGTCAAGAGCCAGTGCTCACGAGCTCTGGCGAAACTGCGCATCCGGCTGGGCGAGGCCCACATCTACGCAACCGAAAGCTGAGGAGCCGACATGGGTAGCACCGAAGACCTCGACCACGCCGCGGGCGTCCTGCTCGTCCGCGACGCGATGGACCGTACGACCGCGGACCTGCCCGCGCTCCCCGACCTGTCGGGCCCGGCCCGCGCCCAGGGCCTGCGCCGCAGGGTGCGCGTCCGGGCGGCGATCGGCGGCGGGGTCCTGACCGTCGCGGCGATCGCCGTGGCCGGAGCCGTCGCCCTGCCGGACAGCGGCTGGGGCGCGACCGGCATCGGGGTGGCGGCACAGCCCTCGGGCAGCCAGGCCCTGCCCCAGCCGCCCGTCCACCTGGAACCGTCCCCGGGCGAGTCGTCGATGGCCGACCTGCCGGCCGCCGAGCGGGCGAAGCAGGAGCAGTTCCAGAACCGGGCCGTGCCCGTCCTCCAGGGCCTGCTGCCGGAAGGGGTCGGCACCCTGCAGCGGACCGACCTTTCGGTGCGCCTCTACCAGGGCACGAAGGACGGCAAGACCTTCACCGTCGTCTTCTCGGTCCGGCCGACCGGCTCGGACACCGACCCGCGCACCTGCCTGGAGGTCAAGGGCCGGGTCTGCAAGAAGGGCGCCCTGCCCGACGGCACCGAGGTCATCGCGTCGACCTCGCCTGTCAACGACGGCGACGTCACCGAGTCCCGGATCTTCTTCCGCTACAACAAGAGCAACGTCTCGCTGAGCGTCAGCCCGCACGACGCCTCGCACACCTCGGCACCCGTCACCAACGACCAACTGCTGACGCTCGCCAAGGACCCCGCCTTCCTCGACCTCGTCAAGGCCGCCGACGCCGACCCGGTGGAGGAAGCACAGAAGATCCTCCCGGCGGGCGAATAGACCATCCAGCCCCGCCGGCGTTTGAGGCGCGGGGTCCGGGGCGGAGCCCCGGGAAGCCCTCCTGGGCCGCACCCCTCAGCGCCGACGGGCCCGCCACACCAGATAGACGGCGGAGGCAAGCGCAGCAGCCCGCAACAGCCATGGCCACATGCCGTGCAGGGCCCCGCTCAGCTGCTCGTCGGCCAGGGTCTCGCCCCACCTGCCGTTCATCCGGCCCCACAGCCACACCGCCGCCCCCGCGAGGACCACGCCGGGCGGGCCGAAGACGGCCCACTTCCGCTCGGCCGGCCGCAGCACGCGCGAGGCGTACGGCAGGAGCCAGCCGACGATCAGCAGCAGCCAGTACCCGGTGACCACGCCGATGACGAGGACGGCCGCGGCCAGCAGCAGGAGGGCGTTCGGGCGCGGCCGGGCGGGGGCCGCGGCCGTCTCTTCCGGCTGCGCGGCGGCGGCCTCCTTCCTGGCCCGCCGCCGCTCGCGCAGGAACCGTACGAGGCTCCGCGCGTCCGCCGGCGCGGTCCCTGCCGGGGCCTGCGCCTCCTTCCCTGCTCCGTCGGCCGCTTCCTCCGCCTCCTCCTTGAACAGGTCCGGGATCTCGATCCCGCCCGCGAAGCCCTCCACCTGCGGGCCCGAGCCGTGCGCCGCGGGAGAGAGCCGCCACCAGTCGGGCTCGGCCCCGCCGGACGGGCCCAGCTCGTCGAGCCCGGCCAGGTGCGGCGGCACGTTCTCGGGCTCCGCCGCCGGCCGCGGCGCGGGCGCGCCCGGGCGGCGCAGGCGCCCGGGGGCACGCTGCACGGGCACCGACGCGCCCGGGGCGGACGGCGCAGCCGGCCCCGGGGCGGGGGCGGCGGTGCCCTGCCGGGAGCCGAGGGTGTCCAGGACCTCCTCCGGCGTGCCGATCCGCTCCAGGATGCGGCGTACGGCCGCCGGGGTCTCCGGTTCGTACTTGGCGCGCCGACGGTCGATCTCGTCCCGCAGCCCCGCCACCAGGCGCATCCGGTCGCCGGAGGAAAGGTGCCGCTGCTGGGCCAAGTCCCCGACGCGGCTCAGATATTCGTAGACCAGATGGTCGCTTTCGATCCCCATGCCCCGGCTCCTCCCGTACCGCCCACCCGAAAGGTAGCGCGTGCGCCCGTGGAGCCGCCGCGGGCACAGCGGATACCGTTGGCCGGATGGGGACCGGCCGACTGACCGGCCGACGCGACCAGGAGGCGACTGTGCCCGAGGCAAGCACTGCTGGGGGATCCGGCGGAAGCGGAGCCCCGCGCTCCCTCGCCGAGGCGCTGCGCGCCCGCGACGACGCGGCGCTCGCCACCCTGCTGCGCGCGCGCCCGGACCTGCTCGGTCCGGTGCCCGGCGACGTGACGCAGCTGGCCACCCGCGCCGGCACCCGGGCCTCGGTGCTGCGGGCGCTGGAGCGCCTGGACCGCTTCACGCTGCAGACGGCCGAGGCGCTCGCCGTGGCCCCGGACCCGTGCCCGTACCCGGTGCTGGAATCGCTGCTGACGGGCGAGGAGGGCACCACCGGTGAGGACAACGGGGCCCGCGCCGCGCTCCCCCGGGCCCTGGGCACCCTGCGCGACCAGGCCCTGGTGTGGGGCGACGACGACCGGCTGCGCCTGGTGCGCACCGCCCGCGAGCTGCTCGCGCCGTCCGCGCAGCGGCCCTCGCCGACCGGCCTCGGACCCACCGTCGCCGAGGCCACGTCCGGCATGTCGCCGACCCGGGTCCAGGAGATCGTGGCGGCGGCCGGGCTGCCCGCGACGCACGACCCGGTGTCCGCGGTCTCGGCGCTGACCGGCCTGTTCACCGACCCGGAGCGGATGTCCGCGCTGCTGGACGAGGCTCCGGCGGAGGCGCACCAGGTGCTGGGGCGGCTCGTGTGGGGGCCGCCGTACGGGGAGGTGACCCCGAATCCGACCGCGCCCGTGCGCTGGCTGCGCGACCGGGGGCTGCTGCTGCCCGCGACGGCGCGGACCGTCGTGCTGCCCCGCGAGGTGGCGCTGCACCTGCGCGGCGGGCTCGCGCACCGGGACACCGCGCCGGTGGCTCCGCCGGTGGCCGTGCACCGCGAGCACCGTCCACAGCTTGTGGACGCGAACGCCGCCGGGCAGGCGCTGGCCGCGCTGTCCACCGTCGAGGAACTGGTGAAGTCCTGGGAGCACGCCGCTCCGCTGGTGCTGCGGGCGGGCGGGCTCTCCGTACGGGACCTGAAGCGGGCGGCGGCCACCCTGGACACGTCCGAGCCGTCGGCGGCGTTCTGGATCGAACTGGCCTACGCGGCCGGGCTGCTGGCCAGTGACGGGGAGGCGGACGAGCGGTACGCGCCCACTCCCGCCTTCGACGACTGGTGCGAACTCCCTCCCGCCGAACGGTGGACGGTACTGGTGGAGGCCTGGCTGCCCGCCACCCGCACGTCCGGTCTGGTCGGCGAGCAGGACACCAAGGGACGCACGCTGTCCACGCTCGGCCCCGACCTCGACCGCTCCGCCGCCCCCGAGGTGCGCCGGCGCGTCCTGGAACTCCTCGCCGCCCTGCCGGAGGGCGCGGCGCCCGACGCGGAGGCCGTGCTGGACCGGCTCGCGTGGGAGCGTCCCGTACGCGGTACGAGCGATCTGCGCACCCGCCTCGCGCGCTGGGCGCTGACCGAGGCGGAGGTCCTCGGCGTGACCGGCCGGGGCGCCCTGTCCGGGCCCGGCCGGGCCCTGCTCGCGCACGAGGACCCGGCGCCGCTGCTGGCCCCCCTCCTTCCCGAGCCGGTGGACCACGTCCTGCTCCAAGCCGACCTGACGGCGGTGGCCCCCGGTCCGCTGCGCCGGCCGCTCGGGGACACCCTGGCGGTGCTGGCGGACGTGGAGTCCAAGGGCGGGGCGACGGTGTACCGCTTCACGCCCGGCTCGGTGCGCCGGGCCCTGGACGCCGGGCACGCCGCCGCCGACCTGCACGCCTTCCTCAAGGAACACAGCCGCACCCCGGTCCCGCAGCCCCTCGCCTACCTGATCGACGACGTGGCCCGGCGCCACGGCCACCTGCGCGTCGGCGCGGCCTCCTCGTACGTCCGCTGCGACGACGACGCGATGCTCGGCGAGATCCTGGCCGACAAGCGCTCGGCGGGGCTGGGCCTGCGCCGCCTGGCCCCCACGGTCCTGGCCGCTCAGGCCGAACCGACGGTGCTCCTGGAGGGGTTGCGGGCGATGGGTTACGCGCCGGCCGCGGAGTCCCTGACCGGCGACGTCCTGGTGGCGCGGGCCGACGCCCACCGCGCACCGGCCCGCTCGGCGCCCGTACCGGTGCCGGACGGTCCGCCGGTCCCGGACGCGACGCTGCTGGGGGCGGCCGTACGGGCGATCCGCGCGGGCGACCTCGCGGCGACGGCGGTCCGCAAGGAGCCCGCGCCGTCCACCGGCACGCCGGGCGAACTCCCGCGCACGAGCGCGGCGGAAACCCTGGCGACCGTCCAGGCGGCGGCGCTGACCGGCTCGGCGGTGTGGATCGGCTACGTGAACGCGGACGGCGCGGCCAGCCAGCGCGTCATCGCCCCGGTCCGCGTGGAGGGCGGCTTCGTCACGGGCTACGACCACACGGCGGACGAAGTCCGCACCTACGCCCTCCACCGCATCACGGGCGTGGCCGAACTGGCCGAAGACCAGGTCTAGCCATTCCGGCCCCGCCGGCGATTGAGGCGTGGGGGTCTGGGGGCGGAGCCCCCGGGAAACGGCGCCGCACCCGCGACGAAAACGGCTGGCATGCCGCGAGGCCATCACGCACGCTGAGGCCATGTCGGTCGTACCCACCCACCAGATCCGCGCCTCGCACACCGAGACCACCCTCACCGTCTACCAGGCCTACGCCCCCCGCCTGGGGGACCCGGCCGCTCGCGACGGCCGCTTCCCGCCCGCCTGGAAGCGGGAGCGGATGACGTGGATCAAGCCCTCGTTCCTGTGGATGATGTACCGCTGCGGCTGGGCGACCAAGGTCGACCAGGAGACCGTGCTGGCCGTCGAGATCACCCGCGAGGGCTTCGACCGGGCCCTGAGGGAGGCCTGCCTCTCCCACTACAAGCCGGGCGTGCACGCCGACCGGGCCGCTTGGCAGGAGTCCCTGCGCCAGGCGCCCGCCCGGGTCCAGTGGGACCCGGAGCGCGACCTCCACCTGAACCCGCTGCCGTACCGCTCGCTCCAGCTGGGCCTGTCCGGCCCGGCCTCACGCGCGTACGCCGACGAGTGGACGGTCTCGATCCGCGATGTGACCCCGCTGGCCCGGCAGATCCACGGCCTGCTCCGGTCCGGCGATGCCGAGGCGGCCCGCGCCCTGCTCCCGGTCGAGACGCCCTACCCGTCGGGCCCGCTGGAGCACCTCCGTACGGGGGCGTCGGTCAGTCCCGGATGAGCAGGACGATGAATCCCGCGACGACGCCCACCAGCAGGGCGAGCCAGGAGTAGCGGGGCCGCGACTCGCGCAGCACGGGGAGGTAGTGGTCGGCGGCGAAGCGGCCCGGGCCGGTGAGGGTGAGGGCGACGACCCCGGCGAAGAGGAGCACTTCGAGTTCCACGCCCTTGGGCGGGAAGTAGGCGCTCAGGCCGCGGACGTCGAGGACGTTGATGAAGACGCCGGTCAGGGCGGCGCCGGCGAGCGGGGTGAGCAGGCCGAGGGCGAGGCCGAGGCCGCCCAGGGTCTCGGACAGTGAGGCGATGACGGCCATGGCGTCCCCGGCGGGATAGCCGGCCATCGTGAAGCCCTTGCCGGTCGCGTCGAGGCCCGGGCCGCCGAACCAGCCGAAGAGCTTCATGGTGCCGTGGCCGACCATGCTGAGGCCGACCACCAGCCGGAGCACGAGCAGGCCGGTGTCGTGGGTGGCGGTGGTGAGGGGGACAGGGGCCGAGCTGGCACGGAAGAGAGCGCGGTCCAGTCGTTCTTGCGTCATGAGCGTCCGTCCTTACGTCGCCTGTGAGCGACGGCCACCGTATGACGCCCGTCCGCGATGGCCCGGCCGCAACGTCGCCCGTTCCTGTCGACGACCCGTTCGGCCGCAGGCCCGCCACCGGCCCGGCTCACCTGGCCGCGTAGTCGATCAGCCCCGGGTCGAACGGCCACACCGCGCGGAGCCACTCCTGCACGGCCTCGTACAGGGTCGCGTCGAGCGGCGCCCGGTCGGCGCGCACCCACGAGCTGACGTGGATCCGGCCGGGCTCCTCCTTGGCCGGGTAGATGTACAGGCACCCGACGACGTCGTCACCGTCCAGCACGCTGTACGTGAACCCGGTCCGGGCCTCGAAGTCCTGTGCATGGCGCACCAGGTCGGCGCGGTTGGCCTCCGGGGACATGCCCTCCGGCGGCGGCCAGTTCCTCCCGTGGAACCCCGGCGTGGCCCGGACGTGCGCGATGCTGCCGCTCCAGGCGGCGAGGTCGCGCTCGTTGTGCCGCTCGCCGAGCGGCTCCAGCCGGAAACCGTCCGCCACGAGGGTCTGGGGCACCTCGAAGCCGGCGGGCACGAAGGTCTGCCGATCATGGTTCATGCCCGGACCGTACGTGCCCGCGCCGCCAGCGTCAGCAGCTTTTCGACCGGCCACTGGTCGTCGACGTGCTCCCCGTAGGACCTGGCGAGGACCGTCCCGTCGGGCGCGATCAGGAAGTCCGCGGGCAGCCCGAGCCGCCCGCCCGCCTGGGTCCGCGACGGCGCCTTCTGCCGCCCCCGCAGCAGTTCGACGGCGCCGAGGGCGATCGCCCGCAGTACCGGCCCCCAGGCGCGCGGGCTCAGCAGGGAGCGGTAGGACGACTCGACGCCGAACTCGGCGTACAGCCGCTTGTCCGGGTCGGCGATCACCGCGAACGGCAGCCCGGCCACGTGCTCGCGCAGCTCGTCGGCGCCGGAGTGGAAGACCACGACCTCGCGGATGCCGGCCGCCTCGATCTCCGCGTGCCGCCGCACCACCGAGCGCAGGTGCAGGTGGCAGACGGGGCAGCCGGCGAACCGGCGGAACTGCAGGTGGACGAGCCGTTCGGGGTCGGGGACGGCGACGGACGAGCCGTCCGTGACGGCGGTGAGGGTGCGGGTACGGACGAGGGAACCGGTGTCGAGCTGCACGAGGACCTCCACTGGGGCACGGGCGACGGGGCCACGGGTGACGAGGCCACGAGGCCCCTTCCGTAGGCGTATGCCGTACACCTAACAGCGTAGGCGTATGTCGTACGCTGTCAACCACCATGCCGCGCCCCCGCTCGCTCACCCAGGACCAACTGGCCGCCGCAGCCCTCGCCGTGATCGACCGTGAGGGACTCCCGGGGCTGTCCATGCGCGCCGTCGCCGTCGAACTCGGCATCAGCACCATGGCCCTGTACCGGTACGTCCAGGACCGCGGGGAACTCGAAGCCCTCGTCGTCGAACTCGTCCTCAGCGCCGTCGACAGCACCCCGCCGCCCCCGTCCGCCGGGCCCTGGCGCGCACGGGTCACCCTCCTCGTCGACCGACTGCGGGACACCGTCGGCGCCCACCCCGCCGTCCTGCCGCTCACCTTCACCCACCGGCACCGCTCCCCCTGCGTGCTGCGCTGGGGCGAGACCGTCCTCGGGGTGCTCACCGAGGCCGGGCTGGGGGCCGAGGAACGGATCATCGCCCTGCGCGCCCTGCTCGCCTACGTGATCGGCGCGATCCAGCAGGAACACCTCGGCGCCCTCTCCGGCGCGGGCACCGCCGCCATCGCCGACCTCCCGGCGGACGCGTTCCCGTACCTGACCGAGGCCGCCCGCGGCGCCCGCTCCCTCACCCCGGACCGGGAGTTCCACGGCGGCCTCGCCCTGCTCCTGGCGGGCCTGGACCGGGCCTAGGCCCGCGCCCGGCGCCCGGAAGCGGCACCGGCGGCGGTCCCGCGCCCCGAGAACCGCCCGGCCCGCCCCGCGATACGGCAGACTGGAGGTTTGGCCGCCCGCGCCCGGGCGGCCGTCTCACCGCTGGAAAGGGACGCGCGTGAACGGACCGCTCATCGTCCAGAGCGACAAGACCCTCCTGCTCGAGGTCGACCACGAGCTCGCCGGAGCCGCGCGCCGCGCCATCGCTCCGTTCGCCGAGCTCGAGCGGGCCCCCGAGCACATCCACACCTACCGGATCACCCCCCTCGGCCTGTGGAACGCCCGGGCCGCCGGTCACGACGCCGAGCAGGTCGTCGACGCACTCGTCGAGTACTCCCGCTACCCCGTCCCGCACGCGCTGCTCGTCGACGTGGCCGAGACCATGGCGCGCTACGGCCGCCTCACCCTCTCCAAGCACCCCGTGCACGGCCTGGTCCTGACCAGCACCGACCGGCCCGTGCTGGAGGAGATCCTGCGGTCCAAGCGGATCACCCCGCTCGTCGGTGCGCGGCTCGACGCCGACACCGTGGCCGTGCACCCCTCCGAGCGCGGGCAGATCAAGCAGACGCTGCTCAAGCTGGGCTGGCCGGCCGAGGACCTCGCCGGTTACGTGGACGGCGAGGCGCACGCGATCGAACTGGCCGAGGACGGCTGGGCGCTGCGCCCGTACCAGCAGCAGGCCGTCGAGGGCTTCTGGCACGGCGGCTCCGGCGTGGTCGTGCTGCCCTGCGGCGCCGGCAAGACGCTGGTGGGCGCCGGGGCCATGGCGATGGCCAAGGCGACCACGCTGATCCTGGTCACGAACACCGTCTCGGCCCGCCAGTGGAAGCACGAGCTGGTCAAGCGGACTTCGCTGACGGAGGAGGAGATCGGCGAGTACTCCGGCACCCGCAAGGAGATCCGGCCCGTCACGATCGCCACCTACCAGGTCCTGACGACCAAGCGGAAGGGCGTCTACCCGCACCTGGAGCTCTTCGACTCCCGGGACTGGGGCCTGATCGTCTACGACGAGGTGCACCTGCTGCCCGCGCCGGTCTTCAAGTTCACCGCCGACCTGCAGGCCCGCCGCCGGCTCGGCCTCACGGCCACCCTCGTACGCGAGGACGGACGGGAGTCGGACGTCTTCTCGCTCATCGGGCCGAAGCGGTTCGACGCGCCCTGGAAGGAGATCGAGGCGCAGGGCTACATCGCGCCGGCGGACTGCGTCGAGGTCCGCGTGAACCTCACGGAGTCGGAGCGGCTCGCGTACGCGACCGCCGAGACGGAGGAGAAGTACCGCTTCTGCGCGACGACGGCGACGAAGCGGAAGGTCACGGAGGCGCTGGTGCGCAAGCACCAGGGCGAACAGACCCTCGTCATCGGCCAGTACATCGACCAGCTCGACGAGCTCGGCGAGCACCTGGACGCCCCCGTCATCAAGGGCGAGACCTCCAACGCGCAGCGCGAGAAGCTCTTCAACGCCTTCCGCGAGGGCGAGATCAGCGTGCTGGTCGTGTCGAAGGTCGCGAACTTCTCCATCGACCTGCCGGAGGCCACGGTCGCCATCCAGGTCTCGGGCACCTTCGGCTCCCGCCAGGAGGAGGCGCAGCGGCTGGGCCGCGTCCTGCGGCCGAAGGCGGACGGCCACGAGGCGCGGTTCTACTCGGTCGTCGCGCGCGACACGATCGACCAGGACTTCGCGGCGCACCGCCAGCGCTTCCTGGCCGAACAGGGCTACGCCTACCGGATCATGGACGCCGACGAGCTGCTGGCCAGCGACTGAGCACGGGGTGCGATCCCGGGCCCCGGTCAACCGGATTGACCCGGTTGACCGGGGCGCGAACTGCGGCGATCAGCAGGGCCAGCAGGGGGACGCACCAGACCCACAGGGCCGGCCAGTCCGGTAGCGGGGTGCGGGCGGCCGCGGGCAGCTGCCGGGTCCAGAACGCGGCCGAGTCCTGCGGGAGGACCAGCAGCCCGAGCAGCGCGGTACCGGCGAGGGCGGCCAGCGCGGTCAGTCCGGCCCGGACGCGGCGGGTCGCCAGCAGGTACGGGACGAAGGCCGCCGGGACGAGGGTGATCCCGGCGGCGACGCCCAGCGCGAAGCCCTTGCCGAGCGCGGTGCCCGGCCGGCCGAGGTCCCACAGGACCAGGCAGGCGAGCGCCAGGTTGATCTGACCGGGGAGCGGCGCCTGGAACAGCGGCCCCAGCCACAGCCCGGCGACGCTCGCGGCCAGGACGGGCCCGGGCCTGGCCGCCAGTCCCGCGAGCCGCCAGGACAGGCTGATCAGCAGGGCGAGCAGGCCCGCGTCACCCAGGACGAGGACGGCCTTCAGCACGGCGGCGGGCAGCCAGGCGGCCGGCGTGAACAGGATCGCCGCGAACGGCGGGTACACGGCGGACGGACGCCACTCGGCGGCACAGAACCCGTCGACGAGGGCATCGGCCACCGGAACGCGCAGGGCGATGCCGAGCACACCCAGCACGAGCAGCGAGCCCGTCACCAGCACGCCGGCAAAGGGCAACGGCAAGCGGCTCTGGGCAGGGCTCCGGGTCACGCGCGTGACCCTAGTGGAATCACCCAACGCACCACACTGCACGCCCAGTCCACCACCAACAGTCCCACCGTCGGCGGCACGACTTCACCGCTCCGAACCACACCAAGGCGGGCGGGCGGGGCGGGTGTGGCGTCAGCGGCGGGCGGGGCGTCCGCTCAGCGGCGTATGACGCCCGCGTCCTCGGCGTATTCGCCGAGGACGACGACGCTCACGGCAGCCGCCGCGAAGATCTTGGCCGCCTGCAGCGCGCGGCCGAGGGGGCGGCGCGGGCGGGCGTCGGAGAGGGCGGTGGCGCCGCGCGGGCGGCCACCCTGGACCGGGGTGAAGGTTGCGGTGCTCATGGATCCATGGTGCGTTTCCGCCACGCGGATCACATCGCCCTCGGGGCGTAACTCCGGGCCCCGCGGCCTCCTCCTCCCGGCCCATGCCGACCCCTGGGGACCTCCCTGAGGTATGACACTCCCCGGTATGACACCCGTACGGCGGTCCCGTGCGGGACGGACTTCCGAGGGGCTTCCGACGGACTTCCGAGGGACTTCGGGCCGCCCCCCGGCGATCCGTCCGTCCGTTTCAATTCGTTCGCGCCGCCGCGCGGCCGCAGCTAGAATCTCCGCTCTTGCCAGCCTCCCACCGCCTCATCGGGGAGAGCCGCCCCCCGGCCGGAACCGGCGGGCTTCTGTTCCGTACCAGCAGCTGGAGGCCGTCCCGTGCCCGCGCACGCCCCCGAGTCCGACCCGCTCGCCCGCGAACGGGCCCACCTCTCCGCCTCGCGCTCCGCCCTGCGCGCCATGCGCGAGGACGTCGAGGCCCTCGACATCCGCGACGTCACCGCGAACTGGGTCAACGCGATCGTCCTCCAGGCCCAGATCGACGACCGCATCAAGGCCCTCGCCGACCTCTCCCACACCCCGCTCTTCTTCGGCCGCCTGAACTACCTGCACGCACCCGGCGCCGAGCTCGCCGAGGGCGCGGAGGGCGAGCAGTTCTACATCGGCCGCCGCCACGTCCACGACGCCGACGGCGATCCGATGGTCATCGACTGGCGCGCGCCCGTCTCCCAGCCGTTCTACCGGGCCTCCAAGACCGACCCGCAGGACATCGCGCTGCGCAGGCGCTTCGGATACACCGGCGGCGAGCTGACGGCGTACGAGGACGAGCACCTGTCCGACCCCGCCGAGGCGGCGGCCGTCAGCAAGCTGCTACAGCAGGAGATCGAGCGCCCGCGCGTCGGCCCCATGCGGGACATCGTCGCGACGATCCAGCCCGAGCAGGACGAGATCGTCCGCTCCGGCCTGTCCGGTTCCGTCTGCGTGCAGGGCGGCCCCGGCACCGGGAAGACCGCCGTCGGCCTGCACCGCGTCGCGTACCTCCTCTACGCGCACCGCGACCGCCTCGCCCGCACGGGCACGCTCGTCATCGGGCCGAACCGTTCCTTCCTGCACTACATCGAGCAGGTCCTGCCGGCGCTGGGCGAGCTGGAGGTCAAGCAGGCCACCGTCGACGACCTGGTCGCCCGCGAGGGCCTGGAGGTACGCGGCACGGACGCCGCCGAAACCGCCGTGGTCAAGGGCGACGCCCGGATGGCGGAGGTGCTGCGCCGCGCGCTCGTCTCGCACGTCAGCGCCCCGACCGAGCCCCTGATGGTGGTGCGCGGTTCGCGCCGCTGGCGGGTGCCCGCGTACGAGATCGCCGAGATGGTCGAGGAACTGCAGAACCGCGACATCCGCTACGGCGCCGCCCGGGACGCGCTGCCGCAGCGGATCGCGCACGCGGTGCTCGTACGGATGGAGCAGGCGGGCGAGGCGCCCGACGACCGCGTGCAGGACGCGGTGGCCCGCAACGCGGCGGTGAAGGCCGCGGTCAAGGCGGTCTGGCCGCCTGTCGAGCCGGCGAAGCTGGTCCTGCGCCTCCTGTCCGACCCCGACTTCCTCGCGCTGCACGCGGCGGACGTCCTCACCGCGGACGAGCAGAAGCTGCTGCTGTGGCCGAAGCCGTTCCGGAGCGTGAAGTCGGCGAAGTGGTCGGCGGCGGACCTGGTGCTGATCGACGAGGCCGCCGACCTGGTGGAGCGGACGCATTCGCTGGGCCACGTCGTCGTCGACGAGGCCCAGGACCTGTCGCCGATGCAGTACCGGGCGGTGGGCCGGCGCTGCACGACGGGCTCGGCGACGGTCCTCGGCGACCTCGCCCAGGGCACCACCCCGTGGGCCACCCGCAGCTGGGACGAGGCCCTGACCCACATGGGCAAGCCGCAGGCCGTGCTGGAGGAGCTGACGGCGGGCTTCCGCGTGCCGCGCGAGGTGATCGCGTACGCCTCCCGGCTGCTGCCGTCGATCTCCCCGGGGCTCGCCCCGGTCTCCTCGGTCCGCGAGACCCCGGGCTCGCTGCTGATCTCGCAGAGCTCGGACCTGACGGCGGACGTGGTGGCGGCCTGCCGCGCGTCGCTCGCCCACGAGGGGTCGATCGGCCTGATCGCGGCGGACGCGCGGATCCCGGCGCTGGCGGAGGCCCTGCTGGCGGCGGACCTGCCGTACCTGTCGCCGGGCGAGGAGACCACGGCCGAGTCGCGGCTGACCCTGGTCCCCGCCTCCCTGGCGAAGGGTCTGGAGTACGACTACGTGGTCTTGGACGAGCCCGCGGCCATCGTCGACGGCGAACCGGACGAGCGCACGGGCCTGCGCCGCCTGTACGTCTGCCTCACCCGAGCCGTCTCCGGCCTCACGGCCCTCCACGCGGCCCCCCTCCCCACCGCCCTGTCCTGACCCGCGGGCACACTCCTGGGGCTCCGCCCCAGACCCCACGCCTCAAACGCCGGCGAGGCTGAAAGACCGGGGCTCCGCCCGTGACCGCGGGCCCGCGCATCACCGTCCTGCTCTGACCCGCGGCTCGGCGTCCCGGGGCTCCGTCCTGACCACGGGTCCGCTCCTCACCGGCAGGTCCTGACCTGCGGGCGCACTCCTGGGGCTCCGCCCCAGACCCCGCGCCTCAAACGCCGGCGAGGCTGGATTTGGCCGGCGTCAGTCTGCACGTGCCTGCGGGGCTGGATTGCACGGAGCGCAATTTCAGCCCCTCCGGCGATTGAGGAGTGGGGTTCGGGGCGGAGCCCCGGTCTCTAAGCCCCGCCGGCGACTGAGGCGATCTTTCAGCCTCGCCGGCGTTTGAGGCGCGGGCGCGGAGCGCCGTCGGGGGTTCGGGGCGGAGCCCCTGTATCCCAGCCCCGCCGGCGTTTGAGGCGCGGGTCTGGGCGGAGCCCGGCGGGGTTCGGGGCGGAGCCCCGGGTTGGTCAGGTCAGGGCCGAGCGCCATTGGGCGACGGCCTCGGCGGAGACCGGGCGGCCCCACCCGGAGGGACGGGCCGCGCCGCCGATGTGGAACGCGTCGAGGCCGGCCGAGCGCAGCACCGGCAGGTGCGAGAGGGTCAGCCCGCCGCCGACCAGCATCCGCGCCCCGTACCCCGGCTCCCCCCGCCGCGCCGCCTCGGCGACCAGCACCGGCAGCCCCTCGTCGACCCCGGCCGCCGAGCCGGCCGTCAGGTACGTGTCCAGGCCGGGCAGGTCGGCCAGCGCCTTGCGCAGCTGGTCCCGGTCGGCCGCGCGGTCGATCGCCCGGTGGAAGGTCCAGCTGCAGCCGTCCAGCTCCGCGACGACCGCTTCGACCGCGGCCAGGTCGGGGGTGCCGTCCGGGTTCAGGAAGCCGAGGACGAACTCCTGCGCCCCCTCCGCCCGCAGCTCCCGCGCCGCGCGGACCAGTACGGAGACGTCGCCCGCCGCGAAGCCGTCCGTCTTGCGGAGCATCACGCGCAGCGGGATGTCGACCGCCGCCCTGATCGCCGCGAAGGTCTCGCGCGGCGGGGTGAGCCCGTCGGCGGCCATGTCGGTGACCAGTTCGAGACGGTCCGCCCCACCTGCCTGGGCCGCGATCGCGTCCTCCGCGTCGAGGGCGATCACCTCCAGGAGCGCACGGTTGCTCATTCGTTGCCGTCCTTCGTCCGGTATGAAAAATAGGTCTAGTCCAATATCAGGGTACGGGCCTCCCCCCGCGCTTCACCAGCACAATCACGCCACCCCCACAATGTGCCCATGGACTCAGGCACCCAGCACCGCGACACCCCCGGTGGCACCGGCCCCGACACCACGGCCCTCCGGGCCCGTTGGCGGGCGACCGTCACCGCCGCCGGCGCCGCCGCCGACCGCGATCCCGCCCCCTACGCCGACCGCCTGCTCACCGCCTGGGCGGAGCCTCAGCGCCGCTACCACACCACCGCGCACCTGGCCGACGTACTCGCGCGGATCGACGTACTGGCTCCGCACGCCGCCGACCTCGCCGCCGTGGAGCTCGCCGCCTGGTTCCACGACGCCGTCTACCGTCCCGACCGCTCCGAGAACGAGGAGCGCAGCGCCGCCCTGGCCGAGCGGGCCCTCCCCGAGCTCGGCATAGCGGCCTCCCGCACGGCCGAGGTGGCCCGGCTGGTCCGGCTCACCGTCACCCACGACCCGGCCCCCGGCGACACCGACGGCGAGGTGCTCTGCGACGCCGACCTGGCCGTCCTGGCGGGTGCCCCGGAGGCCTACGCCGCCTACGTGGCCGCCGTGCGCGCCGAGTACGGGTTCGTCCCCGACGAGGCCTTCCGCGCCGGCCGCGCCGCGGTGCTGCGCCAGCTGCTCGACCTGCCGCGGCTCTTCCGCACGCCCCACGGCGCCGCGCACTGGGAGGCCCCGGCCCGCGCCAATCTCGCCGCGGAGCTCGCCGCACTCGACGCCCCTGACGCCTCCGGGGGAATTTGATCGCGTTCGCGATGGTTGGTGTGACTCATGCCCGCAGATGCCGCACGCCCCCGCATGCCCGTCGCCGTCTACATCCTCGGACTGTCCGTCTTCGCGCTCGGCACCAGCGAATTCATGCTCTCCGGCCTGCTGCCGCCCATCGCGGAGGACATGGACGTCACCATCCCGCAGGCGGGCCTGCTCATATCCGCCTTCGCGATCGGCATGGTCGTCGGGGCTCCGCTGCTGGCCGTGGCCACCCTGCGGCTGCCGCGCCGCACCACCCTGATCGCGCTCATCAGCCTCTTCGGCCTCGGGCAGGTCGCGGGCGCGCTGGCCCCCTCGTACGAGCTCCTCTTCGCCTCCCGCGTGGTCTCGGCGTTCGCCTGCGCCGGCTTCTGGGCCGTGGGCGCGGCCGTCGCCATCGCCATGGTCGACCGGGACCAGCGGGCCCGTGCGATGGCCGTCATGATCGGCGGGCTGTCCATCGCCAACGTCCTCGGCGTCCCCGCCGGCGCCTTCCTCGGCGAGCACCTGGGCTGGCGCTCCGCGTTCTGGTCGGTCGGCGCGGCCTCCGCGATCGCCCTCGCCGGCATCCTGGCGCTGATCCCGAAGATCCCGCTGCCCGCCGAGAAGCCCTCGCTCGGACGCGAGCTGCGCATCTACCGCGACCGCCAGGTGTGGCTGTCCATCGCCGTCACGGCGCTGGCCGCGGGCGGCGTCTTCTGCGCCTTCAGCTACCTGTCACCGCTGCTCACGGACGTGGCCGGGCTGGACTCCCGGTGGGTCCCGTGGGTCCTCGCCCTGTTCGGCATCGGCGCGCTGGCCGGCACCACCGTCGGCGGGCGGATCGCCGACGCGCACCTGTTCGGCGTGATGATCTGGGGCATCACCGCCTCGACCGTCTTCCTCGTCGTGCTCGCCGTGCTGGCCTCCACCGCCGCCGCGGCGATCGCCCTGGCCTTCCTGCTGGGCTTCTCGGCCTTCCTCACCGCCCCGGCGCTCAACGCCCGCATGTTCAACGTGGCCGGCGCCGCCCCGACCCTGGCCGGCGCCACCACCACGGCCGCCTTCAACCTCGGCAACACCGGCGGGCCCTGGCTCGGCGGCACCGTCATCGACGCGGGCCTGGGCTTCGCCGCCACCGCCTGGGCGGGCGCCGCCATGACGGTCACCGCGATCGGTCTGGCCGTGATCGCCCTGCGCCTGGACCGCCGTACGCCGCCCCACCCGACCCGGGTGGTGGCCGCGGGGAGCCCGGCCGCGGGCCGCGCCGAGGAACCTGCCGGGGCCCCGGCGGGCGCCTGACCGGGGGCCGGGGCCCGCTCCCGGCCCCGGTCGCCGCCCCGGACCCGGCTTCCTACGATGGGAAGGTCCGCTCGGGGACCAGGGGACCGCTCGGGGACGTGCGTCAGAGGGGATCCTCCATGGGCCGGTACCGCACGCCCACCGTCCTGGCCGCCGCCTCCCTCCTGCTGACCGCGCTGTGCGCGGGGCAGGCGCCGGCGGCCACCCCGCCGGGCCGGGTGGACATCGACCCGGCGACCGCCGAACAGCTCGACGACGCGATCACCGCGGCCATGCGCAAGGCCGACATCCCCGGGGTGGGCGTCGGCCTGTGGATCGACGGCGAAGACTCCTACGTGCGCACCTTCGGCACCGCCGACAAGGCCACAGGCACGCCCATCAAGACCGACATGCACACCCGCATCGGCAGCGTCACCAAGACCTTCACCGTCACCGCCGTCCTCCAGCTGGTCGACGACGGGAAGGTACGGCTCGACGCGCCGATCTCGACGTACGTCGACGGCGTGCCCGGCGGCGACAAGATCACCGTCCGGCAGCTCGCCGAGATGCGCAGCGGCCTCTACAACTACACCGAGGACCCGCGCCTGCTGGCCGCCTACAAGGCCGACCCGCACCGCGTCTGGACCCCGCAGGAGCTGCTGGACACCGCTTTCCGGCATCCTGCCGACTTCCCGCCGGGCACGCGCTGGGAGTACTCCAACACCAACACCGTCCTGCTCGGCCTGCTCGTCGAGAAGGTCGGCGGGCAGCCCCTGCACACCTACCTGGAGCAGCACGTCTTCGAACCGGCCGGCCTGGACGCGACCTCGCTGCCGACCGGCGCGGAGATCGCGTCCCCGTACGTGCACGGCTACACGAACTTCACCCCGGACGGCGCGACCGTCGACGCCTCCACCTGGAATCCGTCCTGGGCCTGGGCGGCCGGCGCGATGATCTCCACCATGGACGACCTGCACTCCTGGGTCCCGACCCTGGTCAGCGGGAAGCTGCCCGACGGCGACCGCCTGCTGGAGCCGGGCACCCAGGCCCAGCGGGTGCGCATGCTGCCCACCGGGCACCCCGACATCGGCTACGGGCTCGGCATCGCCGAGCTCGACGGCTGGATCGGCCACAACGGCGAGCTGCCCGGATACGAGACCGTCGCCGTCCGGCTCCCGCAGGCCCGCGCCACCATGGTGATCGTGGTGAACTCCGACGTCGACGGGAAGTTCGGCAACCTGAGCTCCCTGATCGCCAACGCGGTCACCAAGATCGCGACCCCGGACCACGTCTGGGAGCTCCCGCCGGCGGCCCAGCCCAACACCGTCCCGGAGCCGTCCACACCCGAAACCCCGGCCCCGAAGCCGAGCTCCTGACGCCTAGGCCGCCGGGCGGCCCTTCGGGCGGCGCAGGCCCGCCGCCGTGAGCCGGCGGACGAGTTCCTTGCTGCCGATCTCCACCGCGCCCGCGCCGACCGCGTCCGCGTACCGGTACGAGGGCACGTCGTAGTGGTCCCGCTCGAAGGCCCGCGGCGGACAGCCGATCCGCGCCGCGAAGGCGTGCAGCTCCTCGTACGAGACGTCGCTGACGAGGTGGGACCACATGCGGCCGTGGCCCGGCCAGGTCGGCGGGTCGATGTAGACGGTCACGGGCGGCTCACCGGAGACCGAAGACCGGGCCCAGGCCGCCGACCGCGGCCACTTTCACGCCCGCCTCCGAGCACACCCAGTGCGGGTCGGGTCCGAGCTCCGGTTCCACGTCGAGCGCGTGCGGATCGCCGTGGGTGCAGACCGGGCACAGCGGCCAACGGCCGTACTTCTCCAGCAGCGCGTCCTGCACGTCCTGGGCGACGAGTCCGGCGAGGTAGTCGACCCCCTCCGGCCACTGCTCCACCCACCAACGGCGGTGCGTGACCGAGTCCTCGACGAGGGAGACGACATCGGCATCGGCGACCTCGCCGGCAGCGAGATCGGCGAGAACAAGTGCACGGGCGACGTGCAGCGCCTGTTCCAAGGGGGTCGCGTGGTCCATGGGCCCATTGTGGCCCCGAGGGGGCCCGGTGACGAAGGGCCTCTTTTCGGGGGCCGTATGGCGTATTGACGCCCACCACCCCCGAAAATAGGTTTCAGGTGTGAGCGAGAACACGAAAGAAACTTTCAGTCGCCGTCCGCAGACCGCGCCCGCCCCGGCGCCCTCCGCCCTCCGGGCCCGCGTACGGAGCCTCGCTCCGTCCATGACGCGCTCCGTGCAGGCCGTCGCCGAGGCCGTCGCCTCCGATCCCGCCGGGTGCGCGCGGCTCACCGTCTCCGGCCTCGCCGCGCACACCGGCACCAGCGAGGCCACCGTCGTCCGCGCCGCCCGCCTCCTCGGCTACCCCGGCTACCGCGACCTGCGCCTCGCGCTCGCCGCCCTCGCCGCCCAGCAGGAATCCGGCGCCGCCCCCGCCGTCACCGTCGACATAGCCGTCGACGACCCGCTCGCCGACGTCGTCGCCAAGCTGGCCCACGAGGAGGCGCAGACCCTCACCGACACCGCCGCCGGACTCGACCTGGCCCAGCTGGCCGCCGCCGTCACCGCCCTCGCCACCGCCCGCCGCATCGACGTCTACGGCGTCGGCGCCTCCGCCCTCGTCGGCCAGGACCTCGCCCAGAAGCTGCTGCGCATCGGGCTCGTCGCCCACGCCCACAGCGACCCCCACCTGGCCGTCACGGGCGCCGTCCAGCTCGGCCCCGGCGACGTCGCCGTCGCGATCACCCACTCCGGCTCCACGGGCGACGTGATCGAGCCGCTCCGCGTCGCCTTCGAGCGCGGCGCCACCACCCTCGCCCTCACCGGCTGCCCGAACGCCCCCGTCGCCCACTACGCCGACCTCGTACTGGCCACCTCCGCCGCCCGCGAGACCCAGCTGCGCCCGGCCGCCATGTCCAGCCGGACCAGCCAGCTGCTCGTCGTCGACTGCCTCTTCGTCGGCGTGGCCCAGCGCACCTACGAAACCGCCGCCCCCGCCCTCACCGCCTCCTACGAGGCCCTGGCCCACCGCCATTCGGCCCGCTGACCCGCCCAGCCCCGCCGGCGCTCACATCCAGCCCCTCCGGCGTTTGAGGAGTGGGGGTCCCCCCGGACGGAGTCTGGGGGAGGGCCCGGGGCGGAGCCCCGATCCCGAAGCCCGGCCCGCACCCCACCAGCCACCCGCCAAGGAGCCCGCCCGTCATGACCGCGCACGCCGACCTCCGCGCCCAGCTGGAAACCCTCACCACCGAGGCCTTCCGCCAGGACCTCGCCGAGATCGACCGGCTGCCCACCCTCGACATCGCCCGCACGATGAACGCCGAGGACGCCACCGTCCCGGCCGCCGTCGCCGCGCAACTGCCGCACATCGCCGCCGCGATCGACGCGATCGCCGAGCGGATGGCCCGGGGCGGCCGCCTCGTCTACGCGGGCGCCGGCACGGCCGGCCGGATGGGCGTGCTGGACGCCAGCGAGTGCCCGCCCACCTTCAACACCGACCCCGCCGACGTCGTCGGCCTGATCGCTGGCGGCCCCTCCGCCATGGTCAAGTCCGTCGAGGGCGCCGAGGACTCGCCGGAGCTGGCCGTCGCGGACCTCACCGCGCTGGAGATCGGCCCGGACGACACGGTCATCGGCATCTCCGCCTCCGGCCGCACCCCGTACGCGATCGGCGCCGTCGCCTTCGCCCGTGCGCGCGGCGCGCTCACCGTGGGGCTCTCCTGCAACGCCGGCTCCGCCCTCGCCGCGGCCGCCGAGCACGGCATCGAGGTCGTCGTCGGACCGGAACTCCTCACCGGCTCCACCCGCCTGAAGGCGGGTACGGCCCAGAAGCTGGTGCTCAACCTCATCTCGACGATCACCATGATCCGCCTGGGCAAGACCTTCGGGAACCTGATGGTCGACATGCGCTCCTCCAACGAGAAGCTGCGCGCCCGCGCCCGCCGCATCGTGGCGCTGGCCACCGGCGCGCCCGACGAGGAGATCGAGGCCGCGCTCACCGCCACCGACGGCGAGGTCAAGAACGCCGTCCTCGTGATCCTCGGCGGCGTCGACGGACCGAAGGCCGCCGAACTGCTCGCCGCCTCGCACGGCCACCTCCGCGCGGCCCTCACCGCCGCCCGCTGACCCCTGCGCTCCTGCGCCTGCTCACCCCCACCGCCCCCGCCCGCATCCCCCAACGCAAGGCGACCCCACATGTCCACTGACAAGAACCGCGCCACAGCCGCCGCGATCCTTCCTCTGGTCGGCGGCCCGGACAACGTCACCTCCATCGCGCACTGCATGACCCGGCTGCGCATCGGCCTGTCGGACCGTTCGCTGGTCGACGACGCCGCCCTGCGGGCCGTACCCGGGGTCCTGGGCGTGGTCGAGGACGACACCTACCAGATCGTGCTCGGCCCGGGCACCGTCGCCCGCGTCACCCCGGAGTTCGAGGCGCTGGTCGAGGAGGGCCGCTCGGCGGCGCCCGCCGCCCCCGCCCCGCACGCGGTCACCGCGGAGGACCTGCAGGCGCAGGGCGCGGCGCTGAAGGAGGCCCGGAAGGCCCGCAACGCCACGCCGTTCAAGCTGCTCCTGCGCCGCATCGCGAACATCTTCGTCCCGCTGATCCCGGCGCTGATCGGCTGCGGCGTCATCGCGGGCCTGAACGGCCTGCTGACGAACCTGGGCTGGCTGCCCGCCGTCGTCCCGGCGCTCGCCGCGATCGCGTCCGGGTTCATGTCGCTGATCGCCGTGTTCGTCGGCTACAACACCGCCAAGGAGTTCGGCGGTACGCCGATCCTGGGCGGCGCGGTCGCCGCGATCATCGTCTTCCCGGGCGTCGCCAAGATCGACGCCTTCGGCCAGCAGCTCTCCCCCGGCCAGGGCGGCGTCCTCGGCGCGCTCGCCGCGGCCCTGCTCGCCGTGTACGTGGAGAAGTGGTGCCGCACGTGGGTCCCCGAGGCCCTGGACGTCCTCGTCACCCCCACCCTCACGGTCCTGATCTCGGGCCTGGTCACCCTCTACGGGCTGATGTTCCTCGCCGGCGAGGCCTCCGCGGCCATCGGCACCTTCGCCGACCGGCTGCTCGCGACCGGCGGCGCCTTCGCGGGTCTCGTCCTCGGCGGCCTGTTCCTTCCCCTCGTGATGCTGGGCCTGCACCAGGCCCTGATCCCCATCCACACCACGCTCATCGAACAGTCCGGCTACACCGTGCTGCTGCCCATCCTCGCCATGGCGGGCGCGGGCCAGGTCGGCGCGGCCATCGCCGTCTACTGCCGGCTCCCGCGCAACGGTTCGCTGCGCACCACCATCAAGTCCGCTCTCCCGGCCGGCTTCCTGGGCGTGGGTGAGCCGCTCATCTACGGGGTTTCCCTCCCCCTCGGCCGCCCCTTCGTCACGGCCTGCGTCGGCGGCGCGGCCGGCGGCGCCTTCGTCGGCCTCTTCAACCAGCTCGGCGTCGCCTTCGGCTCCACCGCCATCGGCCCCTCGGGCTGGGCCCTGTTCCCCCTGCTCGACGGCAAGTCGAACCCCGGCGTCACCATCGCCATCTACGCGGGCGGCCTGGCCGTCGGCTACCTGGTCGGCTTCGCCGCCACCTATTTCTTCGGCTTCACCCGCCGGATGCTGACGGACCTCAACACCGACCCGGACCCGGCCGCCCCGGCCTCCGAGCCCTCCAGGGAACCGGCCCTGACCTGACGTCCGCCCTGCCGTGACCGGGCCCGGGGGAGCTTGCCCTCCAGTTGGTCGAGGGCCCTAGCGTCCGCGGCCATGGCATCCCTCGACACCGCCCGGCACGGCTCGGCGCGCCCGGCCCTTCCCCGTACGTACCTCGTCTGGCTCGCCGGCACCCGCGCCTCGCTGCTCGGTGATGCCGTCCTGTACTTCGCCCTCGGCTGGGCGGCCAGTGCCCACGGTGGCGGGACGGGCGCCCTGGTCCTGACCGCCATCGCCCTTCCCCGCACCCTGCTGCTGTTGCTGGGCGGCGCAGTCGGCGACCGGTTCGGCGCCCGCAGGGTGATGGTCGTCGGGGATGCCGTGATGCTCACGGCCACGCTCGCGCTGGCCCTCGCCAGCTCGCGCCCGGACCCCTCTCCCTGGCTCCTCGTCACGGTTGCGGCGGTGGTCGGCACGGTCGACGCGTTCTACCTGCCGGCCGCCGGGTCCATGCCCCGCAGTCTGGTGGGCGAGGCGCAGCTCCCCCGGGCGTTGGCCGTGCAGCAGGCGGCCGGACAGATCGCCTCGCTGCTCGGGGCTCCGCTGGGCGCCGTACTCGTCGCGGCCGCCGGGCTGACCGGTGCGGCGCTCGCCGATGCGGGCACCTTCGCGATCGTCCTCGTCGTGCTCGTCTGCGTCCGGCCGGCCTTCGACGTCGAGCAGTCCCCTCGCGGGGAGGGTCTCCTGGCCGGGGCGGCGGACGGGGTGCGGGTCGCCGTGGGGGATCCGGTCCTGCGGTCCGCGCTGCTGCTGACGGCCGCCGCCGCCTGCTTCCTCCTGCCGGTGGTGTCCCTGCTGAACCCGCTCCTGGCACGGGAGCACGGCTGGAGTGCCGGGGCGGCCGGCCTGATCGCCGGCGGTCAGAGCCTGGGGGTGGTCGCCGTGGCGCTGGTGGTCTCGCGGTGGGGCACCGTGCGCCGGCTCGGCAGGGGTGCGGCGCTGGGGCTGTGTGCCGCGGCGCCGGGGATCGCCGCGGTGGCGCTGGCCGGGAAGGACGCCGTGGCCGTCGCCGTGGCCGGGGCGATCGTCACCGGTGCGGGTTCGGGGATGTTCGCCTGCCACATCGGTCCGCTGGTGCTGACCGGCGTCCCGGGCACGCACCTGGCCAGGCTGCAGGCGCTGCTGACGCTCGTTCAAAGCTTGGCGCTGGTGGTGGGCAACAACGCCCTCGGCGCACTCGCCGACGCCCGGGGGGCCACGCTCGCCACGGCGGTCTGCGCGGCGGGTGCCGGCGCGGCGGGGATCACGGGCCTCGCCCTGAAACCCCTCGGCCGCGTGCGCCGGCCGTGAAACGGAGCCGGCCGACCGGGACGGCCCCGCCCGCCTCACATCCGGCGGGTCAGGACGTCGTTCCCTCGGGGACCCAGCCGTCGCCGCCGAGGGGGAACTCGTAGCCGGGGCGGCCGTTGTGGCCACTGGTGCGGAACGGCTTGCCGTTGTTGTCGATCGTGAGGGTGCCGTGGCGGGAGCCGCTGGACCAGGACAACTCCAGGAACCAGCTCACGTCGTAGGCGGAGGCGTCGGCCTTGACGTAGAACACCTCCGGTTCGGATTCGCTCACCTTGAACGGGAAGTTCGGCTGCCCCGCCTCGGGCACGACGGCCGGCCGGGCGGCGTCGAGGGCCACCGTGAAGGAACGGGTCGGAACGCCGGCTCCACAGCCGACGCCCGGGTAGCCCATGGCGTAGTCGTTCCAGGCGAGAGGGGCGCGCTTGGCTGCCGTGCGGACGGTCAGGCCGTCCAGGACCACGGTGTCCTTGCCGGAGCCCTGGAGGGTCAGCGTGACGTACTGCTCGCCCGCGGACACCGCTCCGGCCGCCGCCACCCACGCGGGCGCGTCGCGTTCCACGGGCGGCGGGGACACCCGGGCCGGAGGCTTGTCGATCAGATAGTGCTGGCCGCACGGCGCCTCCCAGGTGTACGCCTGGGCGGTCACCTTCACCGGCGCACCGGACGACGCGGCGCCATCGCCTCGACCGGAGGCGGACGAGGCGGAGGACGAGGGTGAGGAGGAGGACGGGCTCGCGGTGGAGGCGGGGTCGGTGCCGGCAGCGGGCGCCGAGCCCGGGGACGGGGTTTCCGACGGTGCCGCCCCGGACACCGGCGACCCGCCGTCCGCGCGTTGCCCTTCGCCGTCCTCGCGGGACGCGGCACCGGCGGGCCGGTTCCGTACGTCTCCCCCTCCCGTCGGCAGGTACGCGGCGAGCGCGACCGCCCCGGCCACGGCGGCCACGGCGATCCCGGTGAGGACGGCCCTACGGATGCGACGCCGCCCGTTCGGCGCGGGCCGATCGACGGGGTCGGCCGGGGCGGCCGCGGCGGCCGGATTGGCCGGTTCTGCCGGGTCGCCAGGGTCGCCCGGATCGGCCGGTTCTGCCGAGTCGCCCGGATCGGCCGTCGGCGTCTCGGCAGCCGGGGTCGCCGGGGCGGCCGGGGTCACCGGGGTCACCGGAAGTACCTCTACGGACGCCCCCGCGCTCGGCGTCTTGGCGGCCGGCTCACCCCCCTTGCGCGGACGGTTCGCGTCCGCCAGGACCCAGGCCCGGTGCAGTGCGACGAGTTCTTCGGGCGATGCCTTGCAGAGCCGGGCGAGCCGTTCGACCGGTGCGTAGTCCGCCGGGACGACGTCGCCGCTGCAGTACCGGTGCAGGGTCGACGTGCTCATGTGGAGCCGCTTGGCGAGCGTTCCGTAGCTGAGCCCGGACCGGTCCTTCAACTCCCGCAGCAGCCGGGCGAACCCGGCCCCATCAGTGTCTTCCGACACTGCTTCCTCCCACCCCGTGTCCCGTCCCGCGTCCCAGGAACGAACCGTTTCAGCAGCTCAGAGCCTGTCTAACCGTCCCTGTATCCCTGACCGCGCGCCGGATGTCGCGGCTGGGACGGATCACCGCACAGGCTGAGGCCATCCAAGCACACGGCCCCCGGCACCGGTCCCGACCGACCACCGCCCTGGCCATGCCATATGAGAGGGAATCAGCCATGACCGCGCTCCGCACCGCACGCATCAACCGCACCGCCCGCACCACCCGACGTCTCGCGAGTGCAGCCGCCGTCGCCCTCACCGCGCTCGCCGTCACCGCGTGCCAGAACGACACGGGCCTCAAGGACGGAGGACCCGCGACCTCCTCGGGCTCCGTTACGGACACCCCCTCCCCGGCGGGCGGTTCGAGCACCCCGACTCCCGGCTCCACGACAACTCCCGGCGCCACGAAGGCCGGCACCGGCACCGGAACGGGCTCCGGAACCGGCGGCGCAGACGCGAAGGGATCGTCGGCCCCGTCCGCCGCTGGCGACCGTGCCCTGTGCAACGGCTCCAACACCGAGGTGACCGTCCAGCCCGTCACCCGCCCGCTCAACCACATGCTGATCTCGGTGAAGAACACCGGCTCGAAGCCCTGCGACCTGACGTACTACCCCGTGCTCCGCTTCGACGAGATGCAGTGGGCGCCGACCGCCCTGAAGGAGACCCGGCCCCAGGCGGTGGTGTCCCTCGCGCCCGGCGAGTCGGGCCACGCGGGAGCCCTCCTGGAGGCGGCCGACGGCAGCGGTGAGGGCGGGATGACCGCACAGCGGCTCACGATCGCCTTCCAGGGCCGTACGCCCAACAGCAGCGGCGGCGCGTCCGCCACCCCGGCCCTGCCGGCCAAGGGCGTCTACTACGACAGCTCGCTGACGGTCACGTACTGGCAGCAGAACATCGAGGACGCACTCGGCTCTTGAGCCGGAGCGCGGAGCCACGGGGTCCGACGCATGTGCGACGCCCCTTCGCCATACTCTCCGGTATGAAGATCACCCCCGTCGTCCCGGCCGGACGGATGCGTTCGCTGCCGCAGCCCGTGCTCGACCTGCCCGGCGGGTGGCTGCTGCGGCCGTGGGAGGCGGGTGACGTTCCGACGCTCGTCGCCTCCGGCGCCGACCCGGACATCCAGCACTGGAACCGCACCGGCCACTTCACCGAGGCCGGCGCCGCGGAGCGGATCGCGCGCTACCGCGACAACTGGGACACCGAGAGGGCCGCGATCTGGGCCTTCGCCCCCGCCGCCGACGGCCCGGCCGCCGGCCTGATCGGGCTGGCCGACCTCGACCTCACCGGAGGCAGCGGCGAGATCCTGTACTGGCTGCTGCCCGCCGGCCGCGGCAGCGGCCTCATGGTGCCGGCCACGGAGGCCGTCACCCGCTGGGCCTTCGACGACCTCGGCCTGCACCGCGTCCGCATCACCCACTCCGTGGCCAACCCGGCTTCCTGCGCCGTCGCGACGAAGGCCGGGTTCCCGCTGGAGGGCACCATGCGCGGCGCACTCCTGCACACGGACGGCTGGCACGACGAGCACCTTCACGCCCGCCTGCGCACCGACTCCCCGGTGTAGCGGGGTCACTTGGGCGGGCTCGGACTCGCCGCCTTCTCGCCGGAACGTGCCTTCTCCAGGAGCTCCCGGTACGGCGTCTGCGCCGTGGCGCCGCGCACCTGCGAGAGGCCGTACCGCTCCGTGGCCTCTCGGTTCTGCAAGGGCAGGTTGGGAACGAAGGAGATCCGTTGACCCGGGGGTGACACATGCACATCGACACGCGGCCAGTTGCCCATGTCGACCCTCCACACGGTGATGCGCTGCCGACCTCGGGTCACGTTCAACATTTCGCTGCTGTTCGAAATGTTGGTCCAATAACGCGACTTCGCACCGGGCGGATCCCCCTGCTCGCACCTCACTCCGAAACTCGGCTTCTCCAGGTTGGCGCGCTTGAAGTCCGTGGCCAGTGTCATTCTGTCTTTCCTGATCACGTACACCTCGGTCTGGGCCCTGATCGCCTCATAGCCGCGCTTCTCAGGATCCTTGATCTCCACGACCACGTCCTGCGCGACTTCTTCCCCCGGATTCAACACCTGGCCCACCGGAGTCACGAACTCGCCATCGTAGATCAATTTGTAGTCGGTGGCCTTCACCTCGGGCGGACCGCTCGCAGGTCCGCCATGGATCCAGTAGATGCTGCCGAGGACGTAGACGGGAACCTGTCCGGCGTTCTTCACGTACAGATGGGCCGTCACATACAACGACGCCCCGGCCTTTTCCTGGTTCGACTCCTTGAACTCGGCCCCACTCAGTATCAGCGGGGTCGTCACATAGGGAACGTAGATCTGCGCATACGCCAGGTTGGCGATGGCGACAAGGGCGGAACCGATCACCCCGATCGTAATTTTTTTGGGAATGCTGAGACCCTTCCACGCCCGACATTTGGCCAGTTCGACCAGGACCGCCGAAGACCAGACGAGGAGGCCTATCGCGATCAGGGTGTAGCCGGTGAAACGCTCGCCTATCTGCAGCAGAACGACGGAAGTGCTGCAGAGGAGGGTGATGACGACTCCGATCAGAACGACCACCCCCGAATAGCGCCACAGCCGCATTTCCCAGAAGTCGACAGCGGCCACGGCGGCGATCACCTCCACACCGGCCACGACAAGAATGGTGAATCCCGCGATGCGTCCGCCGTAGGTCAGGGCATCACCACTGTCTGCTATTCCGATCCGGAACAGCAGACATGCGGTCACGAGGAGGCCGAAAACCACGATGCCGCCGATGGCTCGTCGGCTCCGCGCATGGTCCGGCCAGTAACTGCCGTCCTCGCCGAGAAAACGGATGGGGTGTCCGTCCTCCACACCTTCACGCGTGAGGAGTTTCTTGAGTTCCTCCTCGGACCAGACCCTGCCCACCGACCTGCCGTCGATCAGAACCTTCCGCAGACCAAGGTCATCCGGCGCTCCCACGGTCACGATGCGCGTGTTCGCCATGACTCCAGCCTGACGCTTGTCCGCGGGACGCGCTTCCGGAGCGCGCACTGCCCGTGTGCCCGCACGTCAGGGTGCGCCCGGCGCGGCGCAGGGGGACGCTGGTGTGGAGGTGTTGGCGTCCCTCGTCCCCCACGGGAGTTCTCATGCGAACACGACTTCTCGGCTTCACCGCTGCCCTCGTACTGGCCGCGCTCGGTGCCACGGTCCCCGTTGCGCAGGCCGCCGTACCGGCTGTCACCGGACCGGCGTGCGCGGACGGAAGCGGAGCGGTGCAGTACGACTCCACGTCCGGCCAGTGGATCTGCATAGGCGGCGCGTACGACGGCGAGCTCATCACCAAGACCTGAGCGCCGGCCGCACGCGCTTCCCGCAAACGACTCAGCCAGCGGCGGTACGCAGGAACCGCGCCAGGTCATCGGTGGTGTAGCCGAGCTTCGGGCCGCGTTCGGCGGCCATCAGCAGCAGCTGGCCCACGATCTCCGCGCCCCAGCCGTCCGCACCGTCCTGCGACCACTCCCACAGCTTCTCGATGCCGAGGTCGGACATGAGCAGCCCGTGCTCCGCCCGGATCCCCCGGCAGGTCTCGGCGACGGCATCCAGCAGCCGCGCGCCCGGCCGCTCGCAGCGGAGCCCGAAGTACCCGCCGACGTCCTCGACCACGCACCCCTCGGGCGGCCTCGCCTTGAGCCCCTCGTAGCGCGGATCGTCGAACCCCGGATGTTCCCCGAACGGGCAGTGGATCAGCGTGAACCGCTGCCGGCCCGGCGGCAGGGGCGGCAGCGGCCGCCGCGCCGTCAGTCCGAAGGCCTCGTGCACCAGCGCCCCGGCCTCGTCCGCCGTACCGGCCGACCGCCGCTCCCGCCGGTCCCCGTCATCGCCGACCGCGGTCCACTGCCCGCTGTCCTCGTCGTACTGCACGCGCACCGAAAGCCCCATGCCCCTGCGCTTCCACCCTCCACAACCGAGCGCGGCCTCCAAGCCGCGCAGCTTCCAGCCGAGTTCGAAGGCGAACTGGGCGGCGTCGACCGCCTCGCTCACGCGCCCGCCGCCCGCTCGTGCAGGACGGCGGCCAGCCGGAGGGCGGTGTCCAGGTTGCAGCGGCCCAGGTCGACCAGGGGCAGCCCGTAGCTGCCGGCGGCCGAGACCCGTTCCACGTCCAGGGAGGGGAAGACCACACCCACCCCGCCGAGGGCCTCCTTCAACTCCCGTACGGCCTCCTCGGCCGCCTGGACCCGTTCCGTGGGCGTGAGCACCATGACATGTCACCTTTCTACTCTGAGTGGTCGGGTTCTGCACACAGAGTGGCGACGCGCTGGCTAGCCTTTCAAGGAAGCACCGAGAACAACCCCACCTGTTGGCCCGGGAGTTGCCATGGCAGGTAAGAACCTCGACCCCTCCTCCTCACCCCGCGCCCTGCTCGGCGCCGAGCTGCGCGTGGCGCGCGAACGAGCCGGACTCAGCCAGGCCGAGTTGGGCGAACCGCTCTTCGTCAGCGGCTCGTTCATCGGCCAGCTCGAAGCCGGCACGCGCCGCATGCACATCGAGTTCGCGCGCCAGATAGACGACATCCTCGACACGAACGGCTTCTTCGTCCGCAACTGCGGGGCCTTGGCCAAGTCCAAGTACCCGAACCACTTCGCTGAGGCGGCTGAGGCAGAAGCCGAAGCGAAAACGATCCGCGAGTACGCGCCTCTGGCACTGCCCGGGATGCTCCAGACGGAGGCGTACGCACGGGAGGTCTTCATCGCCTACCAGCCGACGGCCACGGACGAAGTCATCGCCGAGCTGGTCGCGAACCGGCTCGACCGCGCCAAGCTGCTGGCAAATCCAACAACCCCACTGTTGTGGTGTGTGCTTGACGAGGCAGTCATCCGGAGGGTCGTCGGCACCAGGAAAGTGATGGCAGAGGCACTACGGCACATCGCGACCCTGATCCGTACGCGCCGGATCTTCGTGCAGGTACTGCCGTTCAGTGCAGGAGCACATTCGTCGATGGGAGGCACCCTGAAGCTGATGACCTTCGAGGACGCTCCTCCACTCGCCTACGTCCAAGGCAACGCGATAGGCGTACTGGTGGACGATCCGGCCACGGTTTCCCGTCACTCGCTGACCTACGATCTCCTCACGGCCAGCGCGCTGTCACCGACCGAATCGCTGGCCATGATCGAGTCCGCGGCGGAGGATTACGAGCATGACCAGCATGCGTGAGTACGACCTGTCGGCGGCCATCTGGCACAAGTCCAGCTACAGCGACGGAACCGGCGGCGACTGCCTGGAGATGGCCACCTGGCGGAAGTCCACCCACAGCGGCGGCGACGGCGGCAACTGCCTCGAAGTCGCCGACGGCCACCCCGGCATCGTCCCGGTTCGGGACTCCAAGGTCCCGGACGGACCCCACCTCACCTTCCGGGACACCGCCTGGACGGCGTTCGTCACCAGCCTCTGACCTTCGCCAGCACCACGTACGACGGCAGTTCACCGGCCGGGTCCAGGTTCACGAACGTGTAGCCCTCGGGGCCCTGCGGGTAGATCTCGAACCGTCTGCCCAGCGGGACCTCGCGGAGGATCGTGGGCTCGGCCTTCGCCCTGCCCGTGGTCCCGTCCAGGTGCCACAGGTGCGTCCGCGCGGCGGTCGACGTCACCACGTCGACCCCGCCCGGTCCGCGGCCCTGCACCAGCCCGAGGACCGTCGCACCGTCCAGCGCGGCGTGCCACACCCGCTTGCCGTCCAGCACCGAGTACGCGGAGACCCCCGGGACCTTGCCCTTCACCGGGGTGATCAGCAGGTCGCCGCTCACCACCGGTGCGGGCCCCTCGGTCAGGTCCTCCTTCGGGCCTGCCACCGGCACCGCGCCCCGCTCCCGCCCGGAGTCGTCGAAGAACCGCACCGAGCCCCCCGCACGCAGGACGATCGGCTGCGCCGACAGCATCCGTACCTCCGCCGACTGGCCTGCGGTGCGCAGCGGGCTCTGCCAGGCCTGGGTGCCGGTCCTGGCGTCCAGCGCGATCAGCCGTGCCGTGCCGCCGCCGGGGCAGTCCTCCACGTACAGCACGCGGTCGGCGGCCCCGTCGAGCGCGCGGACCCGGCAGCCGGCCGGTACCGGCGCCCGCCAGCGTTCGTCGCCCGTGCGCAGGTCCAGGCCGAGGAGGGCGCCCTCCGTCACGGCGACGGCCGTGTCGCCGACCGCGGCCACGGGCACCTCGTCCGCGTCCCGGCCCGGCGCCGCCGGGAGGTCCTTGGCCCACAGCTTCTCGCCGTCGTTCAGGTCCACGGCCAGCACCTTCGCGCCGCAGCCGTCCGGGGTGCGCGCGGCGGCGACCAGCCCGATGTCGTTCGGGATGGTCCGGCTCACGGCGCAGAAGGTGACGTCCCCGCCCGCGCCCAGTCCTCCGGCCGAGCGGCCCCCGCTGTTGTAGAGGTGGAGGCCGTCCGTGCGGACGCGTACGAGCCCCGCCGACGGGCGCAGCCAGGCGCCGACCGGCCGGGCCGACTCCGGCTTCTCCCGCTGCCACCAGGTCCACACGTACGCCTGCGGTCCGCGCATCCCCTCGTACGCCTGCCAGGCGGGCCACAGCGCGGCCAGCGCGACGGTCGCGGCGAGGCACCAGAGCAGCGCGCCCCTGGCGGCACCGCGGGCTCGGGCCAGCAGCACGTACGCGAGGAGCCCCAGGGCGGGGGTGAGCAGGAGCAGCCGGCCCCTGCCCCGGGTCCAGTCGACGAAGGCCATCCGGCCGAGCAGGACGAGGTACAGCACGGTCACGGTGGCGACCGCCGTGCCGGCAACGAACAGGGCGCGCGGCAGCCACCGCGCGCCCTGAGATGTGTGGTTGTCCATGATCCCCCCTGGACGCAGCCTAGTTGGCGTGCCCCTCGGGGGATCCGGTCACCCGGTCCGGGTCAGAGACCGGCGGTGAAGAGCAGCTTGTTCGGGCTGGCGGGGCTGAGCTTGCTCAGCACGTCCTTGGTGGTTTCCTGCTCGAGGAACTCGGCGATCTCTTCGGGCGCGGCGCTCGGGTGCGCCTGCTTGTAGAGGACGGCGACACCGGCGGCGTGCGGTGCGGCCATGGACGTGCCGTCCAGGGCCACGCTGCCACCGCCGAGCTTGGCGGAGACGATGGCCTGGCCAGGTGCGTACAGGGTGACGCACTGACCCCAGTTGGAGAAGTCGGTCTCCTCGTCCCACTGGTTGCTCGCCGCGACCGTGACCACCTTCCCGGCAGACGCCGGCGAGACCCCGCACGCGTCCTTCGCGGAGTTGCCGGCCGCGACGACCGGCAGCACACCCGCGTCGGTGACCGCGTCCGCGGCGTCGTTGACCGCGGCGGACTTGTCCCCGCCCAGGGAGGCGTTCAGCACCGCCGGCTGCTTGGCGTTCTTCGCGACCCAGTCCAGGCCCGCGATGATCCCCGACCAGGTGCCCTTGCCGTCGCAGCCGAGGACGCGAACGCTGACCAGGCTCGCCTTGCTCGCGATCCCGTACGTCTTTCCGGCGACCGTGCCGGCGACGTGCGTGCCGTGGCCCTGGCAGTCCTGCCCGTTGCGCCCGTCACCGATGGCGTCGAAGCCGAAGGTGGCACGGGTGGCGTCGGGCCCGCCGAATTCGGTGTGGTGGTAGTCGATACCGGTGTCGAGGATGTACGCGGTCACCCCGGCGCCGTTGCCCTCGGTGGTGAAGCTGCTGTCCAGCGGCAGGTTCTTCTGGTCGATGCGGTCCTGGCCCCACGAGTCCGACGGGGACCGCATCCCCTCCGCGGAAGCCGGCATCGGCACGGACTGGACCGAGGCGTCCTCCTCGACCGACTTCACCCCCAGGCTGTTGCGGACCAGCGTCAGCTCCAGCGAGTTCAGCGGCACCGCGAAACCGGTCATCGCAGACGTGTAGACGAACGACGGCTTCAGGCCCAGCTTCTTCGCGAGCTTCGCCGCGTCCTGCCCCTTCTCCAGGGTCACGATGTACTTGCCGGGCACCGGGTTGGCCGACTTGACCAGCGGGGCCGGGTCCGGCTCCGGGGCCGCGGCGGAGGCGGTACCGGCCGCTACCGGGGTGACGGCGAGGAGCGTGGCGGTGGCCAGGCGTGCGAGCAGGCGCATGGAAAGAACTCCCTGACGGGGTTGCAGATCGGCATGGGTGAGCCGCCCTCACGGCACCAGGTGCTCCTGCGGGGCGGCCCTCAGCTCCATCGGTGCCACCTCTCGGCGGCTTGAACCACCCGCTCACCTGGATGCCCCTCCGGCGCCCGCGCCGACGCGGGCGGTCGCACGCCGTGCAGAAAGGGTTGTCCCGCTGCGCCTCCACGTCCGCGCCCCGGACCGCGCACCCCACACCACCCCACCAAGATCACCCGTACGGCCCGCCCCCACACCAGGGAGCGCACGGCCAGTGCGCCGCCCGTGCCCCCGCCTCACCCCGGGACCTCGTTGACCTGCACCTCAGCGCGTGGTGCCCTCCCCCCATGCGCAACCGTCTGAGCCGAGCCCTGCCCGTGGCCGTCGCCGTCCTGGCTGCCGTCACCGTCGCCCTGCCCGTGTCCGCAGCCACCGCCGCCGAATCCGTACCCGTATCGCACACGGCTCCCGCCGACCACGCCACGTACATCGTCACCGTGCACCCCGGCCTCGACCCGGCCGCCGTCGCGGACGCGTACGGGATCACCCCGCTCCACGTCTACCGCGAGACGCTGAACGGCTTCGCCGCCCGCCTCTCCCCCGAGCAGGTCGAGGACCTGCGGGGGACCGCGGTCGTGGAGTCGGTCGAGAAGGACGGCAGCGCGTCCTCGTTCGGCCCCGGCGTCTGACTTCCGCGGGCTCCCCGACCACTCACCGCCCTGTCGCGTTGCTTAAAGTGATGCGGATCAACTCATCGGTTGATCGGGGCGGTCGGGGGGATCGGGGAGGCCGATGAACAGCGCGACCGAGGTGTTCGAGCCGCTGCACGCGGAGGATCCGCAGACCGTCGCCGGGTACCGCCTCGCGGCCCGGCTCGGCGCGGGCGGCATGGGCCGGGTCTACCTTTCGCACACCCCGGGCGGCCGCCCGGTGGCGATCAAGGTGGTCCGGCCGGAGCTGGCCGAAGACCCCGCGTTCCGGCGGCGGTTCCGCCGGGAGGTGGTGGCGGCCCGGCGGGTCCGGGGGGCCTACACCGCCGAGGTGATCGACGCCGACGCGGACGCGGTGCCGCCGTGGCTGGCCACCCTGTACGTACCCGGGCCCTCCCTGTCGGAGGCCGTCGCCAGGCGCGGACCGCTGCCGGTGCCCGCGCTCCTGTGGCTGGTGGCGGGCATCGCCGAGGCCCTGCAGGCCATCCATGCCGCGGGCGTCGTGCACCGTGACCTCAAGCCGTCGAACGTGCTGCTGGCCGCCGACGGGCCCCGGGTCATCGACTTCGGCATCTCGACGGCGTCCGACACCACCGCGCCCACGGCCACGGGCGGCACCATCGGCACGCCCCAGTACATGGCCCCCGAGCAGGCGCTGGCGGGCGAGACCACCCCCGCCACCGACGTCTTCGCGCTGGGTCAGACGGCGGCGTACGCGGCGCTCGGCGAGCCGCTGTACGGCACCGGTCCGTCCATGACCGTGCTGTACCGGATCGTGCACTCCGAGCCCGACCTGTCCCGGCTGCCGGAGCAACTGCAGCCGCTGCTCGCCCGGTGCCTGGCCTCCGATCCCGAGAAGCGGGCCACCCCGACGGAGATCGTGGAGTGGTGCCGACAGCAGCTGGGCGAGGACGCCGACGACACGAGCGGCGGCAGCCCGGCCGTCTGGCGGGAGATCCTGGGGCCTGAGGTGGAGGTCCCGGATCCGGCCCCGCAGCCCGCCACGGGGCCCGCGACGCCGATGGTCTGGGGGCCCACGCCGCAGACGCCGGAGGAACGGCGCAAGAGCCGGCGGCGTGCCGCGGTGGCCGTCACCGCGGCGATGACGGTGGGAACGCTGGTGCTGGGCGGCCTGGCCTGGACGGTCAAGGAATCCGCGAAGCGAATGCTCGACGGGGAGGCGTCCGCGGCCAGGTCCCCCGGCCCGGCCGTGTCCGCCTCGGGCCCGGCCGGCGCGGCCGCCACACCCGGCCCGAGCGCGTCCCAGCCGCCCAAGGCGAACCCGTACCCCGCTTTGCGCCTGGACGACGAGCAGAGCTCGATCACCCTGGGGGAGACGCTCGTGCGCCAGGACCGCAGCGGAGAGATACGCATGAGCTGCAAGAGGAGCATCTGCAGCCTGGAGAGCGACACCGCCACGATCATCATGCTGTACGGCCAGACGCAGGGATCCCTCGACTCGTGCCGGGCCACGCTGGAGCTCACGACCGACCGGAGCTGGACGCTGGCCGGGGCGGCGGGCGGCAGCCAGTTCTGCATCAGGAACAAGGCGGGGGACGTCGGGTTGTACGTGCTCCAGTTCAAGTCGACCGCAGACGTGGCGGGGATGCCCCAATGGATCTCCGGGGACATGACCGTCTGGCGGCAGGCGATGCCCGCGACCTGACGGTCCGTCCCCGCCGGGCCGCCGGCCCGGACGCGGCTCAGAGGCCCGCGCCGCCGGTCGCGTCGACCACCCGCCCCGTCACCCACCGCGCGTCGTCGGAAGCGAGGAAGCCGACGATGTCGGCGATGTCCTCGGGGCGGCCGACCCGGCCGAGCGCGGCGAGCGAGGCGGCGTGCGCCTCGGCCTCCGCGTTGCCGCGCAGCCAGTCGGCGTTGACGTCGGTGTCGACGATGCCGGGGGCCACCGAGTTCACGGTGATCCCGCGCGGGCCGAGGGCCTTCGCCAGGTTGAGCGTGAGGGTGTCGAGCGCACCCTTGGTCGCCCCGTAGGCGAGGATCTCGGGCATCGCGATCCGGGCGGCGCCGCTGGAGATGTTGATGACCCGGCCCCCGTCGCGCAGCCGCCCGAGGGCCTCCTGCACCACGAAGAACGGCGCCCGTACGTTGACGGCGAAGACCCGGTCGAAGTCCTCCTCGGCGACCTGGCCGAGCGGAACGGGCAGTCCTGTGCCGGCGTTGTTGACGATGATGTCGACCCCGTCGAGCCCCAGCGCGTCGTACGCCGCCCAGAGCGCGGCGGCGTCGCCGTGGTGCCCGAGCTGCGCGTGGAGCGCGTGGGCCCGGCCGCCGTCGCCGGTGATCCGCTCCACGGTCTCGCGGGCCGCCGCCTCGTCGTTCGCGTACGTCAGCACGACGGTGGCCCCGTCGGCGGCGAGCCGCTCGGCGATGGCCCGGCCGATGCCCCTGCTGCCGCCCGTGACCAGCGCGTTCTTGTTCTGCATGGGTCCCCCAAATTCCGTAATGATCACTACAGAAAGACCGTAACACGATTTCCGTAACGGTCACTACAAAAACTTGGAGCCCCGGCTAACCGCGCGCGGCCTCGACGAAGGCGCGGATCAACTCCGGCGACTTCACCCCGCGTTCGCGCTCCACCCCGCTGGACACGTCCACACCCCAGGCCCCGGTCACCTCGACCGCCTCCCGCACATTGCCCGGATTCAGCCCGCCGGCCAGCAGCCACCGCCCCTCGGGCGCGGTGAAGTCCGCCGAGCCCCAGTTCCACGGCTTGCCGGAGCCCGGGTCCGGGGCGTCGAGCAGGAGCAGGTCCTCGCCGTACTCGCCGCAGCGCTTCACGTGCTCGGCGGTGGCCCGCAGCAGCGTCCGGCCCCCGGCGCGCAGCGCCGCGAAGTCCTCGGGGCCCTCCTCGCCGTGCAGCTGCACCCCCCGTACGCCGCTCTCCTCGGCGAAGCGGCGCACCTCCTCGACCGCCTGCCCCCGGAACACCCCGACGGTGAGCACCGAGTCCGGCACCCGCGCGGCGAGCTCCCGTGCGGTGGCGGCATCGACCGTGCGCGGACTGCCGGGCGCGAACACGAAGCCCACGGCATCGGCCCCGGCCGCCACCGCGGCATCGACGTCCCGCGCGGTCTTGAGCCCGCAGATCTTGACGAAGAGATCAGCCATGCGCCCAGCCTATGCCGACCCGGCCGGGGGAACGCCCGAGGGCGGCACCCCCCGTGGGGGGTGCCGCCCTCGTTCGAGAACAGCCGATCAACCGGTGGCCGGAGCCAGGGGTCGATCAGAAGTCCATGTCGCCGCCCGGCATGCCGCCCGGGGCGCCGGCGCCGGCCTTCTCGGGCTTGTCGGCGATGACGGCCTCGGTGGTGAGGAACAGCGCGGCGATGGACGCGGCGTTCTGCAGGGCAGAGCGCGTGACCTTCGCCGGGTCGATGATGCCCTCGGCGATCATGTCGACGTACTCGCCGGTCGCGGCGTTCAGGCCGTGACCGATCGGAAGGTTGCGCACCTTCTCGACGACGACGCCACCCTCGAGACCACCGTTGACGGCGATCTGCTTCAGCGGGGCCTCCAGGGCGAGCTTCACGGCGTTGGCGCCGGTCGCCTCGTCACCCTCGAGCTCCAGCTTGTCGAAGACCGCGGAGGCCTGCAGCAGGGCCACGCCACCACCGGCGACGATGCCCTCCTCGACGGCCGCCTTCGCGTTGCGAACGGCGTCCTCGATGCGGTGCTTGCGCTCCTTGAGCTCGACCTCGGTCGCGGCGCCGGCCTTGATGACGGCCACGCCGCCGGCCAGCTTCGCGAGGCGCTCCTGGAGCTTCTCGCGGTCGTAGTCCGAGTCGGAGTTCTCGATCTCGGCGCGGATCTGGTTCACGCGACCGGCGACCTGGTCGCTGTCACCGGCACCGTCGACGATGGTGGTCTCGTCCTTGGTGATGACGACCTTGCGGGCGCGGCCGAGCAGGTCGAGACCGGCGTTCTCCAGCTTGAGGCCGACCTCCTCGGAGATGACCGTGCCGCCCGTGAGGATGGCGATGTCACCGAGCATGGCCTTGCGGCGGTCGCCGAAGCCCGGGGCCTTGACGGCGACGGACTTGAAGGTGCCGCGGATCTTGTTGACGACCAGGGTCGACAGGGCCTCGCCCTCGACGTCCTCGGCGATGATCAGCAGCGGCTTGCCGGACTGCATGACCTTCTCCAGGAGCGGCAGCAGGTCCTTGACCGAGCCGATCTTGGAGTTGACGATCAGGATGTACGGGTCGTCGAGGGACGACTCCATGCGCTCCATGTCGGTGGCGAAGTACGCCGAGATGTAGCCCTTGTCGAAGCGCATGCCCTCGGTGAGCTCGAGCTCCAGACCGAAGGTCTGCGACTCCTCGACGGTGATGACGCCTTCCTTGCCGACCTTGTCCATGGCCTCGGCGATGAGCTCGCCGATCTGGGTGTCGGCGGCAGAGATGGAGGCCGTGGAAGCGATCTGCTCCTTGGTCTCGACATCCTTGGCCTGGGCGAGCAGGGCGGCGGAGACGGCCTCGACGGCCTTCTCGATACCACGCTTGAGGGCCATCGGG
The DNA here is from genome assembly GCF_045160965.1 of Streptomyces sp. NBC_00207. Lineage (NCBI taxonomy): Bacteria > Bacillati > Actinomycetota > Actinomycetes > Kitasatosporales > Streptomycetaceae > Streptomyces > Streptomyces sp. NBC_00207. The sequence goes on from NZ_CP130715.1 coordinate 4,484,675, forward strand.
TTGGCGCCGGCGGCTACGTTGCGCAGGCCCTCGCGGACGAGCGCCTGGGCGAGCACGGTGGCGGTGGTCGTACCGTCGCCCGCGACGTCGTCCGTCTTCTTGGCGACTTCCTTGACCAGCTCGGCGCCGATCTTCTCGTACGGGTCCTCGAGCTCGATCTCCTTGGCGATGGAGACACCATCGTTGGTGATCGTGGGGGCGCCCCACTTCTTCTCAAGGACGACGTTGCGACCCTTGGGGCCAAGGGTGACCTTGACGGCGTCGGCGAGCTGGTTCATCCCACGCTCGAGGCCGCGACGGGCCTCCTCGTCGAACGCAATGATCTTGGCCATCTGAAGTGGTCCTCCCGGACAGCGGTGGATTGCTCCCAGGACCGCGCCCGCGCCCGCGACGGACGGCCTGCGTGCCCGGCGGTTCCTTCCCACCGGACCCTGCGGGCCTCACCGACCCGGTCCTCGTTCAGTAGCACTCTCACCGGGAGAGTGCTAACGCCAATGATTAGCACTCGACCCCTCCGAGTGCAAGCGGCTCGGGTGAACGCCCCGCCACTACCGGGCACACAACGCGAGGGGCCCACATCCCGTGTCCAGGATGTGGGCCCCTCGTGGGTCTTCCGGGGGTCTTCCACGGAAGACCGAGCGTCGGTGGTCGATGCTCCAGGACTAGCCGAGCGCGAGCTTGACCATGTCCGCCTGCGGACCCTTCTGGCCCTGCGAGATCTCGAACTCGACCCGCTGACCCTCTTCAAGGGTGCGGTACCCGTCCATCTGGATGGCGCTGTAGTGGACGAACACATCCGCACCACCGTCGACCGCGATGAAGCCGTAGCCCTTCTCCGCGTTGAACCACTTGACGGTGCCCTGAGCCATGCCTAACTCCCCTATTACTGGCCCTTGCGCGGGAACGCACTTCGCGTTCCCGGGTCAGAACTTGCGTCGGAACGCGTCGACCGAGGCTGAATGTATCTGCGCGAGTGCTGTCTGCAACAGGTCAATCCGACGAGAATTCTGGACACGGGGAAACATTGAAATAGAGTGAAAATTTGCCATACGTCAGGGCAACTCGGGCCCCGCATATCTCGCCAAAGCCCCATACCGCACTTGCATGTTGACCCGATGTCGACCCTCACGCGACCCGCACATATGCGGCGGGCAAGTCCGGCGGAGGGGACTTCCCCAACTCTACCGCGCCCAATCAAGCAGAATTGCCCCCTCCGCTTTTAGCGGAGGGGGCAATTTCGGTTTGCGCGTGTCACCTATCAGGTGACAAAGGGACCGACGGGATCAGCAGCCGCCCGCGACGGCCGGGATGATCGAGACGCCGGCGCCGTCCGGCGTCTTCGCCTCCAGCCCGCCCTCGAAGCGCACGTCGTCGTCGTTGACGTAGACGTTCACGAAACGGCGCAGCTTGCCCTGGTCGTCCAGGACGCGCGCGGCGATGCCCGGGTGGCTCGCCTCCAGGGACTGGATGACCTCGGCGAGGGTCGCGCCCTCGGCGGGCACCTCGGCCTGACCGCCGGTGTAGGTGCGCAGGATGGTGGGGATGCGGACGTTGACGCTCATGGCGCTACTGCCTTTCCGGTAGAGCAGGGGGAGATGGTCAGGCCAGGCCGGCGGCGCGGAACGCGTCCAGGCTCGGGCGGATGGTGGCGGTCTGCCCGCTCTCCGCGGCCACCGCCTCCAGGGTCTTGAGGCCGTCGCCGGTGTTGAGGACGACGGTGGTCAGCGTCGGGTCGAGCTGCCCGTTCTCGATGAGCTTCTTCGTCACGCCGACGGTCACGCCGCCCGCGGTCTCGGCGAAGATGCCCTCGGTCTGCGCGAGGATCTTGATGGCCTCGACGACCTGCTCGTCGTTCACGTCCTCGACGAAGCCGCCGGTGCGGCGGGCGATGTCCAGGACGTACGGGCCGTCCGCCGGGTTGCCGATCGCGAGGGACTTGGCGATGGTGTTCGGCTTCTGCGGGCGGACCACGTCGTGACCGGCCTTGAAGGCGGTCGACACCGGGGAGCAGCCCTCGGCCTGCGCGCCGAAGATCTTGTACGGCTTGTCCTCGACGAGGCCGAGCTTGATCAGCTCCTGCAGACCCTTGTCGATCTTCGTCAGCTGCGAGCCGGACGCGATCGGGATCACGAGCTGGTCGGGGAGCTGCCAGCCGAGCTGCTCGCAGATCTCGTAGGCGAGGGTCTTGGAGCCCTCTCCGTAGTACGGGCGCAGGTTGACGTTGACGAAGCCCCAGCCCTCGCCCAGCGGGTCGCCGATGAGCTCGGAGCAGAAGCGGTTGACGTCGTCGTAGTTGCCCTCGATGCCGACCAGGTCGCCGCCGTACACACCGGCCATGACGACCTTGCCCTGCTCCAGGTCGTGCGGGATGAACACGCAGGAGCGGAAGCCGGCCCGGGCGGCCGCGGCGCCGACGGCGCCGGCCAGGTTGCCCGTGGAGGAGCAGGAGAGGGTGGTGAAGCCGAAGGCGCGGGCGGCCTCGACGGCGATGGCCACGACGCGGTCCTTGAAGGAGTGCGTCGGGTTGCCGGAGTCGTCCTTGACGTAGAGCTTGCCGGTGACGCCGAGCTCCTTGGCCAGGTTGGCGGCGTCCACGAGCTTGGTGAAGCCCGGGTTCAGGCTCGGCTTGGAGGCCACGTCCGCGGGGACGGGCAGCAGCGGCGCGTAACGCCAGATGTTGTTGGGGCCGGCCTCGATCGCGGCGCGCAGGGCCTTGGGGTCACCGGTCGGGAGGTCGTAGGCGACTTCCAGCGGTCCGAAGCACTCGGCGCACGCGAAGATGGGGCCGAGCTCGAAGCGGGTATCGCACTCGCGACAGGAAAGACCGTTGGCAGGTCCGAGATCGACAGAGGTGGCGACAGTCTGTGCAGCCATGATGGCGAGGCCCTTTCTCCTCATCTTCCCCATGGCGCACTTCGCCATGAGACGGAATTGGCACCTTCCCTAGCCGGGGACCTCGCTGACGTCGCTGACGAGCGATCGCGAGAACCGACTGGAGGGTTGCCGGGGCTTCAACGGGCCGTGTCCCTCTGCCCCTCTGGATGAGCGGTATGGCACCGGCACACGCGCTCTGTGGCGCGCCGGTGCGTTTGTACGCGGGGACCCCCGGCATGCGGTGGTCCTTCGCGTTGTTCAAGACTGTAACCGAAGGGCCGGGCGGTTGAGACAGCCGTCCGAACCGCGAGATGGATCACATAACGGCCGATAACGCCGACAAGCAGGGAGTGCTGAGGGTGCTGGAAGAGGTGGAGCGCTGGCTGGCAGACCGCTCCTGGTCAGCCGCCGACCGACCGCTCGACCAGCTGCTCGACCGGAAACGGGCGGCCGGGACCACGGTCAGCGTGGTGCTGCCCGCGCTGGACGAGGAGGCGACGGTCGGCGCGATCGTCGAGGTCATCCGGCGCGAGCTGATCGAGGGACTGCCGTTCCCCCTGGTGGATGAGCTGATCGTGATCGACTCGGGCTCGACCGACCGTACGGCGGAGGTCGCGGCGAAGGCCGGAGCCCGGGTGGTGCACCGCGACGAGATCCTGCCGAGGATCCCGGCGCTGCCCGGCAAGGGCGAGGTGCTGTGGCGCTCGCTGCTGGCCACCAGCGGGGACATCGTCTGCTTCGTCGACGCCGACCTGCGGGACTTCTCCTCCGCCTTCGTCTCGGGGATCGTGGGACCGCTGCTGACCGAACCGGACGTGCAGTTCGTCAAGGCCATGTACGACCGCCCGCTCGGCGACGCCCCCGGCCAGGGCGGCCGGGTCACGGAACTGGTCGCCCGCCCCCTCCTCAACCTGCACTGGCCGCAGCTGGCCGGCTTCGTCCAGCCGCTGGGCGGCGAGTACGCCGTACGCCGCTCCCTGCTGGAGCGGCTGCCGTTCCCCGTCGGGTACGGCGTCGAGCTGGGCCTGCTGGTCGACGCCCTGCACACGGTCGGGCTGGACGCGCTCGCCCAGGTGGACGTGGGCGTACGCGTCCACCGCCACCAGGGCGGGCAGGCGCTCGGCCGGATGGCCGCGGCGATCTACCGCACGGCCCTGGTGCGCCTGTCGCGCGGGCACCTCCTGCGGCCGGAGCTGACGCAGTTCGAGCGGGGGCCGGAAGGGTTCGTGCCGCGGACGTACCCGGTGGACACCGAGGAGCGGCCGCCGATGCTGGACATCAAGGAGTACGCGCTGCGCCGCGTGGCGTGACGTCGGTCTGGAAAGTTTGAGCGAGTGCGGGCCGGGCTAGGTTCGCCGCATGGCTTCTCAGGTACTCGTAGCCGCCAACCGCGGCCCCCTCTCGTACGCGATCGATGCCGAAGGCGGTCTCAGCGCCCGGCGCGGCGGGGGCGGTCTCGTCTCCGGGCTCTCCGCGGCCCTCGCGGAGCAGCCGGGGGCGCTGTGGATCTGCGCGGCCCTGTCGGAGGCGGACCGGGAGGCGGTCCGCCGGGGGGTGGCCGAGCCGGGCGTCCGGATGCTGGACATCGATCCCACGGTGTACGACGCCGCCTACAACGGCATCGCCAATTCCGTGCTCTGGTTCACACACCACCACCTGTACGACGTCCCGCGCGAACCGGTCTTCGACGCGGAGTTCCGGCGGCGGTGGGGCTCGTACGTCGCGTACAACGAGGCCTTCGCGCGCGCCCTCGCCGAAGAGGCGGCGGAAGGGGCCCGTGTCCTGGTGCAGGACTACCACCTGGCGCTGGTCCCCGGGCAGTTGCGGGAGCTGCGGCCGGACCTGCGGATCGGGCACTTCACGCACACGCCGTGGGCCTCGCGGGAGTTCATGGAGATGATCCCGGACGACATCCAGAGCCAGCTGGTGTGGGGGATGCTCGGCGCGGACCGGCTGGGCTTCCACACGTGGAGGTGGGCGTCCAACTTCGCCACCGGCGCGAGCAGGGACGACGCGGACGGCATCGCGGAGGCGTACTTCCCGTCCGGGTCCCCGGAGCGGGGAGTGTGGCACCGCCGGGCGTCCCCGGACGGGCGCGGCTACGGGAAGCGGCAGTTCACCGAAGTGACCGGCTACCCCCTCGGGGTGGACGCGGACGAACTGCGGGCGCTGGCGCACCGGCCGGAGGTGGACGAGAAGCTGGCGCAGCTGCGGGCGGAGGTCGGCGGCCTGAAGACGATCGCCCGGGTGGACCGGACCGAGCTGTCGAAGAACATCCTGCGGGGGCTGCTGGCGTACCGGGAACTGCTGACGGTCCACCCCGAGTGGCGGGGCCGGGTCGTCCACCTGGCCTCGGCGTACCCGTCGCGGCAGGACCTCGAGGTGTACCGGGCGTACACGCAGTCGGTGCGGGAGCTGGCGGCGGAGATCAACGAGGAGTTCGGGACGGCGGACTGGCAGCCGGTGCTGGTGTCGGTGCAGGACGACTTCGCGCGGTCGCTGGCGGTGTACCGGATGGCGGACGTGGCGCTGGTGAACCCGGTGCGGGACGGGATGAACCTGGTGGCGAAGGAGATCCCGGTGGTGTCGGAGGCGGGGTGCGTGCTGGTGCTGTCCACCGGGGCGGGGGCGTACGAGGAGCTCCGCCAGGACGCGCTGACGGTGAACCCGTACGACGTGTCGGCGACGGCCGAGGCGTTGCACACGGCGCTGGGCATGCCGGACGCCGAGCGTGCGGAACGCACGAAGCGCCTGGCCGCCGCCGCCACGGCCCTCCCCCCGGCCGCCTGGTTCGCAGCCCAACTGACCGACCTCCTGCCGTGACCGGCCACATCAGCCTCGCCGGCGTTTGAGGCGCGGGGGTTCGGGGGCTGGCCCCCGGCGACGGCGCCGCGCCTGACCACGTACTTCGGCGCCCGCGCCGCTGCTGGGGCTCCGCCCCAGACCCTCCCCCAGACTCCGTCCGGGGGGACCCCCACTCCTCAAACGCCGGAGGGGCTGGATTCTCCAGCCTCGCCGGCGTTTGAGGAGCGGGGGTCCGGAGGCTGGCCCCCGCAGCGGTGCGGCAGGGGCCTACGGCCTGGTCAGGCTCGGGCGGCCTTGGCCAGGGCGGCCAGGAAGGCGACCACCTCGCCGGGTCCGGCCAGGACCACGTCGGCCCGCGCGGCGAGCTCGGGGACCTCGGCGGAGCCGCTGCACACCAGCAGGCCCGGGAGGCCGTCGGCCCGGCGTTTCTCGACCGCCGAGTACGCCGCCAGGTCACCCAGGTCGTCGCCCGCGTACAGCACCGCCTCCGCGTCCCGCTCCGCCAGGAACTCCGTCAGGGCGACGCCCTTGTCCATGCCCGGGGGACGGAGCTCCAGGACCGCCCGGCCCGGCTCCACCATCAGCCCGTGCCGCGCCGCCAGCTCCGCCAGGGGCTCGCGCAGGGCCGCGAAGGCCGCCGCGGGGTCCGCGGCCCGGCGGGTGTGCACGGCCAGCGCCCGGCCCTTCTCCTCGATCCAGGTGCCCCGCCAGGCCCCGATCGAGTCGAGGAACCCCGGCAGCTCGGCCCGTACCGCCGCCACCCCGGGGTGCTCGGCCGGGGCGTGCACGATCCCGGTGACCGCGTCCCAGCGCTCCGCGCCGTAGTGGCCGAGGACGACGAGGTGTTCCAGTCCGGGGACCCCGGCGAAGCCCCCGTAGCGGACGGCGACGCCCGCCGGCCGGCCGGTGATCACGGCGACCGAGGCGACCTCGGGGGCGAGTGCGGAGAGGGCCGGGACGGCTCCCGGGTGGGCTCTGGCCTGGTCCGGGTCCGGGACGATGTCGGCGAGGGTGCCGTCGAAGTCCAGGGCGACCACGGACCGGCGGGGTGCGCGGAGCAGGGCTTCGAGTCCCTCGCGTCCGGCTGCGGTGACGGGCATCGGCAGGTCGTGCGGATGGCTCCCCATACGGACGACCCTAACGGCCCGGCCCGGCGACGGCTATGGCACGGGCAGGGGCTATCGCCGGGCCCGCTGGGCCTCGCGGATCCGCCGCAGCCGGTTGACCGTGCCCGGTGCGTGGGCCAGCGCCCGCGGGTCGTCCATCAGCGCGTTGAGCAGCTGGTAGTAGCGGACGGGGGTCATCCCCAGTCCTTCCCGTATGGCCCGTTCCTTGGCTCCGGGCCCGGGCCAGGTACGTCCCTCGTACGCGAGCACCGCGGCCTCCGTGGCCGTCAGCTGCCCGTCGTCCGTCATACCGCCAGATTAACGCCGCACGCCGACAGCGGCCGATGCCGGCATCGGGACCGCCGGCATCGGCCCCGCCGCACCGGCCGGCGCTACCTCGGGTCCGCCGCCCGCGCCGCCGTGGCGATGTCCTCCAGGACCTTCGCCGGCTGTCCGCCCGGCTGGACGGTCTTGCCGATGTCCTGCTTGATGTCCTCGCTGACGCCGGCCCAGGACTTCTTGCCGACCGGGTACAGCCGCGAGCCGGGCAGCGCCGTCAGGAAGGGCTTCAGCTTGGCCGCCTGACCGCTCGTGGCGGCCTGCTTGGCCTGGTAGCCGCTGGTGGTGGCCGGCAGCAGGTCGTACTGGTCCGTGAAGGCCGCCACGTTCTTCGGCTGGTACAGGAAGTCCAGGAACTTCCCGGACTGCTCGCGGTGGCCGTTCTTGAAGGCCATGACCCAGTCCGCGACGCCCATGGCCGGCTCGTCGGACCCGGTGGCGGTCGGCAGCGGCACCATGCCGAACTTCACGCCCTTGGCCTCGGCCTGCTTCATCAGCGACGGGTGTCCGTTGAGCATGCCGACCTCGCCCTTGGTGAAGGCGTCGAAGGCGGCCTGCCGGTCCAGCTTCCCCGGCTCGACGGGTCCGGTCAGCCCCTGGCCGACCATCTTGTCCCGCAGGAACTCCAGCGTCTTGATGTTGTCGGCGGAGTCGATGGAGTACTGCTCTTCGTTGTCGGTGTAGCCGCCACCGCCCGAGAGCATCCACATCATCGTCTCGGCCTGCGCCTCCTCGCGGCCCAGCGGCAGCGCGAAGGGGGTGGGCACGCCCGCGCCCTTGAGCTTCTTGGCCGCCGCCTCCAGGTCCGCCCAGCTCTTCGGCTGCCAGCCGGCCTTGGCGTCCTTGCCGATCACGCCCGCGTCGGCCAGCAGCTTCTCGTTGTAGAAGAGCAGCCGGGTGCTCGACACGAAGGGCAGCCCGTACTGGACCTGCTTGACCTTGCCCGCGTCCGCGAGCGGTCCGAGGAAGTCGGCCTCGGTCTTCACGGAGAGCAGCTCCGACGCCGAGTACAGCTTGCCGGCGGCCGCGTAGTCGGCGTAGGCGCCGATCTGCGCGATGTCGGGGGCCTTGCCGGCCTTGACCATCCCGGCGACCTTGGCGTCGACCTCGGACCACGAGAAGACGGAGACCTCGACCTTGACGCCCGGGTTGGCCTTCTCGAAGCCCTCGGCGAGGCCCTTCCAGTACGCGGCCGAGGAGTTCTGCGGATTGTCCCCGTAGTCGGCCGCCACGACCCGCAGGGTCACCTCGTTGTCTTCGGTGAGTCCGCCGAGGGCTCCGCAGCCCGTCAGCGTCACGGCAGTCAGGCACAGCGCGGCGCCGGACGCGGCCAGGCTCAGGTAACGGCCCTTCACAGTTCTCGATCCACCCCTTGTTGTACGTACGATCCACGTAAGGTCTACACCACTTTGGCGGCTCGTCCACATCCGGATCCCGACCAGGGTCCCCAATTTGTATGGCCACTCAACAATCCCTCCCAATGGACTAGACCTTTCCCCGCCGAGCACGCGAGACTGTCTCTGTGAAACCCGTGAAACACGTCATCGCCCTCGATGTGGGCGGCACCGGGATGAAGGCCGCCCTCGTCGCCGACGACGGCACCCTGCTCCACGAAGCGCGCCGGGCCACCGGCCGCGACCGGGGCCCCGACGCCGTCGTCGAGACGATCCAGGACTTCGCCGCCGAGCTGCTCGACACCGGCCGGGACCGCTTCGGACGGACCGCCTCCGCCGCCGGAGTCGCCGTCCCCGGCATCGTCGACGCCGACAACGGGATCGCCGTCTACGCGGCGAACCTGGGCTGGCGCGACGTGCCGATGCGCGCCCTGCTCAGCAGACGCCTCGGCGGCATCCCGGTGGCCCTCGGCCACGACGTGCGCACGGGCGGACTCGCGGAGGGCCGCATCGGCGCCGGCCGCGGCGCCGACCGCTTCCTCTTCGTCCCCCTCGGCACCGGCATCGCCGGCGCCATCGGCATCGCCGGCCGCATCGAGGCCGGCGCCCACGGCTACGCGGGCGAGATCGGGCACATCGTGGTACGCCCCGGCGGCCCCGCCTGCGGCTGCGGCCAGCATGGCTGCCTGGAGACCCTCGCCTCCGCCGCCGCGGTCAGCCGCGCCTGGGCGGCCGCCTCGGGCGACCCCGGGGCCGACGCCGCGGACTGCGCCAAGGCCGTCGAGTCCGGCGACGCGCGCGCCCGGGAAGTCTGGCTGGCCGCCGTCGGCGCCCTCGCCGACGGACTGGTCACCGCGATCACCCTGCTGGACCCGCGCACGCTGATCATCGGTGGCGGGCTCGCCGAGGCGGGGGAAACCTTGTTCACACCACTACGGACGGCCGTGGAGGAGCGCGTGACGTTCCAGCGGCTCCCCCACATCGTGCCGGCGGCCCTCGGGGACACCGCCGGCTGCCTGGGCGCAGGGCTGCTCGCCTGGGACCTACTCGCCACGGAGGTACCTGCCTGATGTCCGGAAGCGCACACAGCACTGTTCTCTCCGGTGCCAGGGTGGTGCTGCCCACCGGAACCGTGGCCAACGGCCGGGTCATCGTCGACGGCGACCGCATCGCCGGCAGCGCCCGCGAGGGCTCGCGGACCGTGGACCTGTCCGGGCACTGGATCGTCCCGGGCTTCGTGGACATGCACAACCACGGCGGCGGCGGCGCCTCCTTCACCTCCGGCACCGCCGAGGACGTCCTCAAGGGCGTCCGCACCCACCGCGAGCACGGCACCACCACCCTGATCGCCTCCACCGTCACCGGCGACCTGGACGAACTGGCCCGGCGCGCCGGGCTGCTCGCCGAGCTGACCCGGCAGGGCGAGATCGCGGGCATCCACTTCGAGGGGCCGTTCATCAACCCCTGCCGCAAGGGCGCGCACAAGGAGGACCTGCTCCGCGACCCCGACCCGGCCGAGGTCCGCAAGCTGATCGACGCCGCGCACGGCACCGCCCGCATGTTCACCCTCGCCACCGAGCTGCCGGGCGGCCTGGACTCCGTACGGCTGCTGGCCGAGCACGGGGTGATCGCCGCGATCGGGCACACGGACGCCACGTACGAGCAGACGCGCGCCGCCATCGACGCGGGCGCGACCGTGGCCACCCACCTCTTCAACGCGATGCCGCCCCTCGCACACCGCGAACCCGGCCCGATCGCCGCGCTGCTGGAGGACGAGCGGATCACCGTCGAGCTGATCAACGACGGCACCCACCTGCACCCGGCCGCCCTGGAACTGGCCTTCCACCACGCGGGCGCGCACCGCGTGGCGCTGATCACCGACGCGATGGACGCCGCCGGCTTCGGCGACGGGACCTACCACCTCGGCCCGCTGGAGGTCGAGGTCAAGCAGGGTGTGGCCCGGCTCGTGGAGGGCGGCTCCATCGCCGGCTCCACGCTGACCCTGGACACCGCCTTCAAGCGCTCGGTGACCCTCGACAAGCTGCCGGTGGAGTCCGTGGTCCAGGCGATCTCCGCCAACCCGGCCAAGCTCATCGGCCTGTACGACGAGATCGGCTCGCTGGAGCCCGGCAAGTACGCGGACCTCGTCGTCCTCGACGCCGCCTTCGACGTCAAGGGCGTCATGCGGCGCGGTGAATGGGTCGTCAGCCCCCTCGCCGCGGCGGCGGTCTGACGGCCAAGCGGCTGTAGATGCGAAGGCGGTGGGCCCGAGGGCTGGGCCGACCGCCCCGCGTTTGGCATGATCCCGGCAGCAACAGACCCGGGGGTGCCCATGATCCTGACCGTGACGCTCAACACCGCACTCGACGTCACGTACCGCGTGCCGAGGCTGCTCCCGCACGCCTCGCACCGGGTCGCCGCCGTCACCGAACGTCCCGGGGGCAAGGGGATCAACGTCGCCCGCGTCCTGGCCGCGCTCGGCCACGAGGTGACGGCGACGGGCTTCACGGGCGGCCCGGTCGGCACCGTCGTACGCGAACTGCTCGCGCGGTCCCCGCGGGTGGTGGACGCCCTGGTGCCCTGCGCGGACGGCAGCCGCCGCACCCTGGCCGTGGTCGACGACTCCTCCGGCGACACCACCCAGTTCAACGAGCCGGGCCCGCTGATCACGCCCGCCGAGTGGTCCCGGTTCCTCGCACAGTACGGGGAGCTGGTCCGCGGCGCCCGCGCCGTGGCCCTGTGCGGCAGCCTCCCGCCGGGCGTGCCGGTCGGCGCGTACGCGGTCCTCGTACGGGCGGCCCGCGCGGCCGGGGTCCCCGTCCTCCTGGACACCAGCGGCGAGGCCCTGCGCCGCGGGGTCGCCGCCCGGCCCGAGATCATCAAGCCGAACGCCGCCGAGCTGGCCGAGCTCACCGGATCCCGCGACCCGCTGCCCGCCACCCGCGACGCCCGCCGCCGGGGCGCGCACGCCGTGGTCACCTCGCTGGGCCCGGACGGCCTGCTGGCCGCCACCGCCGAGGGCACCTGGCGGGCGGCCCCGCCGCGCGCCCTGTCCGGCAACCCCACCGGAGCCGGCGACTCCGTCGTCGCCGGCCTGCTGTCGGCCCTGGTGGAGGGTGCGGACTGGCCGGACCGCCTCACCCGCGCGGTCGCCCTGTCCGCGGCCACGGTCGCGGCCCCGACGGCGGGGGAGTTCGACCCCGTCGTCTACGAAGAGCTGCGGCACGCCGTCTCCGCCAGTGTCGCGATCGGAAGTTGAATGCGAAGGAAATGAGCGTCCGTCAATATGGGGTGCAGCTCACGCTGTTGACGGACCATCGCGCACACGAGCAGGAATAAGGGCCATCTGAGATCAACACGCACAAATGATCTTCAAGGGCTCGTGTGGCGCCGGGTACCGCCAGCAGGACACCTTCCCGCTCGGCGACAACCAGGGCGTCTCCGGAGCCGGCGTCCTCTTCCTGTACTACAACGGCTCCAACGGCACGAACTACGCGATCCTGCGCCGCGACTCCCGGTTCAAGGTCACCGACGGCATGGGCGTCTCGCTGAAGGACAACGCCGGCAACGGCGTCGCCGACGGGCAGCGCGCCTACACCCAGTTCGCGGGCCCCGTCTACCTCAAGGCGCCGGGCCGGTGCGTGCAGGTCCGGGGCACGGTCACGGGCTACTGGCTGACGGAGAACTCCACCTACCTGGATAAGGAGCACGACGGCGGCAGCGGCTGGGTCCACTGCGGCTAGACGTCCCATGTGAAACGAGTCCGGCTCCACCGCGCGTGCGGTGGAGCCGGACTCGTTTCGCGTGTCGGTGGAGCGAGGGCCCGGGCGAACCCCTGGGGATCAGAAGTTCTCGAGCCAGAGCTGGTCGATGTTGACGTTGCAGCTGTTGCCGGCCTCGCACGACAGCTTGATCGTGTTGGTGCCCTTGTCGAGGTTCACCTGGCCCCAGGTCGTCTGCCAGCCCTTCTCCCAGTCGCCCTTGGGCGACTTGGCGAAGTTGCGCATGCTGATGGGAGCGTCGTTCGCCTTGCCGTTGACGGTCAGGGTGCCGTTGGCGTCCTCACCCGGGATGCCGAAGCGCACGTAGAACCTGTACTTCCCGGCCTTGGGGACCTCCAGGGTCCAGGTCACGGCCGCGCCGGGCTTGTTGAACCCGCCGACGTACTGGCCGCCCGAGCTCTTCGCCCCGGGCACCGTGCTCTCCAGGGCCGCACCGCCCGTGATGGACATGCCGGCGCCGGCCGCCTCGCCCTTTGGCAGCGTGGCCTGGGAAGGCGCGGGAGAGCCGCTCGGGGGCGCGGACGAGGGGTTCTGCGGGGCCGCCGACTGCTGGCCTCCGTTCGCCTCGTCCCCGCCCTTCTTGTCCTTGTCCTTGTCGCCGAAGGCCAGGGCGGCGCCGATGCCGATCACGACCGCGCCGACCACCGCGACGGCGGCGATCAGCAGACCGCGACGGCTGGAACCGCCGCCACCGCCGCCGTGGCCGCCGGAGTGCGCGATCGCCTGGGTCTGGTGCTGCGGGGCCTGCGGCTGCTGCGGAACGCCGTAGCCGCCCGCCTGGAGCGCCTCCGGGGCCTGGTACTGGGCCTGGTAGGCCGGCTGCTGCGCGGGCACCTGACCGCGAGGGCCGCCGTTGCGGCGGTCGCCGACCGTCCGCACCTGGTGGTGCGAGGTACGGGGGACGCCTGGCTGCGCTCCGGGGTGACCGCCGGCCGACGCCCCGGGATACCCGTATCCACCGCCCGACGTGGGCGGGGTGGCTCCGGCCGCCTGGCCATCCTCGTAGAGGTAGCCGAACGGATCGTCGTCCTCGGGCTTGTTCGCCCCACCGTGCGGGCCGTTGTTCGCGGGCGTCGTCATCGCAGGTCACTCCTTTCGACCCCCGGGAGCCTACCCCGAACAGGTGCGCCCACGGGCGACAGACCGCCTCAGCCGGCCCTGCGGTGCGCCTTGGAGCGGGACCGCTTCTCGATGTACATCCGCTGGTCGGCGGAGCGCAGCACCTCGTCCGCCGACATCCCGCAGCTCGCCCATCCGATGCCGAAACTGGCGCCGACACGGACCGCACGGCCGTCGACCCGGATCGGCGGGATGATCGCGTTGCGCAGCCGGACGGCGAGATCGGCGGCGTCCGCCGCACCCAGGCCGTCGGCGAGGACGACGAATTCGTCACCACCCAGCCGAGCGACGGTGTCGCCGTCCCTGACGCCCGTCGTCAGCCGCCGCGCGACCTCGATCAGGACCGCGTCGCCCGTGTGGTGCCCGAACCGGTCGTTGATCGACTTGAAGCCGTCGAGGTCGCAGAAGAGCACCGCGAGCCCCTTCGTCCCGTCGTCGATGTCGGTCGCGGGCGCCACCGTGTGCACGTGGTGGTCGTACGGGCCGTCCGCCGCCGGGGCCGGCGCCCCGGGGAACTCGAAGGGATCGGACCCCGTGTACCGGTCGGATCCGTCGGCCTGAAAGCCGTGCTCACCGGCACCACCCGCCTCGGCACGCACCTCGTGGCCGTCGTACACGGCGCGCCCGTCGTGTCCGTCGCGCCCCTCGAAGGCCGCGTCCAGGGCCTCGACCGCGGTGGCGCGCACTGACTGTGGCCTGCGGCACAGCCGCGCGCCGAGCCGGGACCTCAGCTCGGCGCTGTTGGGCAGGCCGGTCAGCGAGTCGTGGCTGGCCCGGTGGGCGAGCTGCAGCTCGTGCCGCTTGCGCTCCTCGATGTCCTCGACGTGCGTGAGGAGGAACCGGGGCCCGTCGGCGGCGTCGGCGACGACGGAGTTGCGCAGCGAGACCCATACATACGTGCCGTCGCGCCGGCCCAGGCGCAGCTCGGCGCGGCCGCCCTCGGCGGAGGTGCGCAGCAGGGTGCCGATGTCCTCGGGGTGGACCAGGTCGGAGAAGGAGTAGCGGCGCAGTACGGAGGCCGGCCGGCCGAGCAGCCGGCACAGCGCGTCGTTGGTCCGCAGCAGCCGGCCGTGCTGGTCCCCGCCCATCTCGGCGATGGCCATCCCGCTGGGCGCGTACTCGAAGGCCTGCCGGAAGGACTCCTCGCTGGCACGCAGTGCCTGCTGTTCACGCTCCAGCCTGACCAGGGCCCGCTGCATGTTCGCGCGCAGCCGCGCATTGCTGATCGCAATCGCGGCTTGGAAGGCGTACATCTGGAGCGCTTCGCGGCCCCAGGCGCCGGGCCGGCGCCCGTTGCGCGGTCTGTCCACCGAAATGACACCCAGAAGTTCCCCGCCGGACGCGTACATGGGGGCGTAGAGCCGGTCCTCGGGGTGCCACTCGTCCTCGAAGCGCGGATCGGGGCCGTCCGTGTGCCACTGCGGGACGTCGTCCTCCAGGAGGACCCAGCCCTCGGTGTGCGGGATGAACCGGAGCCCGTCCCAGTTCTCACCCATCGTCAGGCGGCGTTCCCAGGAGGCGCGGGAGCCGACGCGGCCGGTGATGAGGGCCTCCGCAGCAGGGTCTCCGGCGAAGGCGGCGACGACCAGATCACCGTCCGGGCGTACGAGGTTGACACAGGCGAGTTCGTAGCCGAGGCCCACGACGATGCCGTCCACGACGGTCTGCAGAGTGTCCGCCAGGCTCCTGGCCGTATTGAGATCGGCCACCACCCGGTGCAGCTGCCGCAGGGTCGCAAGACGGACGTACGGCTCCGACTCGGTCTCCATTGCTCGCTCTCCCCGAGACCTCGACAGCAACTCCAGGTTTGTCATCGGCGTTTCGTTGCGGTGTCCCGTCCACTGAATCACAGTGAGCTGTGCGGCAGGTACACAGGGTCAACAAATCTTGCCCTCTGTGACTCAAGTCACATGGGATGAAAATCGGTGCGTGGTGGGGCTCGTGACGACTGGGAGCGCTCCCCCACATTCCCGAGAGCAAACGATACGCCCGGGCCTAGGCCAAGGGGCGGGGGCGCGACTCGGACCAGGGCCCGATGTGCGGCGCGAGGGGCGAGATTAGCGTTCCACCGTGCTGAAGACGACCCCCCTGCCCCGCCCGCCCCACGGAAACCCGCATGCTGAGGGAGTGAGCAATGACGAGTTCCGGGCCGCGATGTCCCGGCTGGCGGCGGGCGTGTGCCTGATCACCGCGCACGAGACCCCCCTGGCGGCGGACGGGCCGCGCGGCGAGGACGTCGGCATGACGGCGACCGCCTTCATGTCCGTGTCCCTGGACCCGCCGCTGGTCCTGGTGAGCCTGCGCGAGGGCTCCCGGATGGACGACCTGCTCGCGGAGCAGCCCCTGTGGGCGGTCTCGGTCCTCGCCGACCACCAGCTCCAGGTCGCGGGCCGCTTCGCGATGAAGGGCCGCATCAGCGACCGGCTGCTCTTCGCGGACCTGCCGTACGTACGCGGCGAGGCCTCCGGCGCGCCCCTGCTGACCGGCGCCCTGGCCACCCTGGAGTGCCGCACCGAGAACCGCGTCGAGGCGGGCGACCACACCCTGGTCATCGGCCGCGTCCTGACGGCGGCCCTCCCGTCCCCGGACCACCAGCCGCTGACCTACTTCCGAGGCCGCTACCGGCACTTGGGCCAGTAGGCCGGATCGGCCGCGGCGACCGGACGACTGGGCGACTGGGCGACTGGGCGACTACCAGTCGCGCCCGGTCCGCCCCCGCTTGGTCTCGGCCCGCGCCTTCTTCTCCCGCAGCCGCCGCTCGTTGATCCCCCGCGGGATCTTCGTCGCCCGCCGCTGCCTCGGCGGCGGGGCCGTCGCCTCCGCCAGCAGCGAAGCCATCCGGACCAGCGCCATCTCCCGGTTGCGGAACTGCGAGCGGTGCTCGGAGGCCCGTACGGTCACCACCCCGCCCACCAGGCGGGACGCCAGCCGTTCCAGCGCCCGCTCCCTCCACACGTCCGGCAGCGCCTTCGTCGCCGCCAGGTCGAACATCAGCTCCACCCGCGAGTCGGAGGTGTTGACGTGCTGCCCGCCGGGCCCGGAGGACCGCGAGAAGCGCCAGGCGAGCTCGCCCTCGGGGAGCACGACCGAACCACGGATGACATAAGGACCAGGCATGCCCCCTATGATCCGCGCCCGCCCCCGTCCCCGTCACTCAGATTTCACGGCGGGAACCCGACAGGCCTCTCGTCGCGTTATAGGGGGCAGCGGTAGTTTGACCGCCTGTACGTGCATGTTGGATGAGGAAAGGGACATTCCCATGGCTGTCAGCCTGTCCAAGGGCGGCAACGTCTCGCTCACGAAGGAGGCCCCCGGCCTCGCTGCCGTCACGGTCGGCCTCGGCTGGGACGTCCGTACGACGACCGGTGTCGACTTCGACCTCGACGCCTCGGCCATCGCGGTCAACCCGACCGGCAAGGTCGTCTCCGACGGCCACTTCGTCTTCTTCAACAACAAGTCCACCCCGGACCAGACCATCGTCCACACCGGTGACAACCGCACCGGCGAGGGCGCGGGCGACGACGAGGCCATCAACGTCAACCTCGCCGGCCTGCCGGCCGACGTGGACAAGATCGTCTTCCCGGTCTCCATCTACGACGCCGAGGCCCGCAGCCAGAACTTCGGTCAGGTCCGCAACGCGTACATCCGCGTCGTGAACCAGGCCGGCGGCGCCGAGATCGCCCGCTACGACCTCTCCGAGGACGCGGCGACCGAGACCGCCATGGTCTTCGGCGAGCTCTACCGCAACGGCGCCGAGTGGAAGTTCCGCGCGGTCGGCCAGGGCTACGCCTCGGGCCTCACGGGCATCGCGCAGGACTTCGGCGTCAACGTCTGAGTCCGGTAGGCAGCCCGGGTCGCCCCGGCGATCAGCCCCCGTACGCCGGGCGCTGATCGCCGAGCGGACACCTGTGCCGAAGCCCCCTCCCGGCCGTCCGGGGAGGGGGCTTCGCTACCGTTCGGTAGGTGATCCTCCAACCGCTCGTCCCCGTCGACGGCGCCCTCCCCGGCCCGGTCCTCACCGAAATCGCCGCGCTCTACTCGACGAACCACGCGTTCTTCGAACTCAGCGGCGACTTCCCCGACCCGGACCGCATCACCGTCGAACAGGTCGCCGCCGCCCTCGCCGACGAACTCGCCCATGACGGCGCCGAGGTCCTCCTCGCCCGTTCCGCCGGCCGCCTCGTCGGCCTGGCCGCCACCCTGGCCCACCACCCGGACCCGGCCTCCGCCGGCACCGACCCGTGGATCGGCCTGCTGCTCATCGACGCCACCGCGCACCGCGAGGGATACGGCCGCGCCGTGGCCACCCTGGTCGAGGACCGCTTCCGCGCCGCCGGACGCACGGGCGTGCAGATCGCCGTACTGGACAACAACCCCAAGGCCCTCGCCTTCTGGCGGTCCCAGGGGTACGCCGAACTGCGCCGGGCCGAGGACCGCGAGCTCGGCCGCGACTGCACGGTGCTGCGCAAGCCGCTCGAAACCCCGTAGAAGACCGGCCGGCCACGTGGCGGCGGCCGACTACCCGGCGGCGGCCGGCTACTTGGGGCGGCCCTCGCCGTACAGCCAGACGTCCCAGACCTTCTTCAGGTCGTGCCCCGTCTTCTCCTGCGCGTAGGCGGTGAAGTCGGCCGTGCTCGCGTTCCCGTGCCGGTGGTCCGCGGCCCAGCCGCGCACCAGGGCGAAGAACTTCTCGTCGCCCACCACCTGGCGGATCCGGTGCAGGACCATCGCACCCCGGTAGTACACCGGCGCGTCCGAGATCCGATCGGGCCCCGGCGGGGAGGCCGGCGGGAAGGCGTCCCAGTCGGAGTCGGCCGCCTCGTCGACGGCCGTGTCGCCCGCCAGGAACGCCTCGAAGTGCCGCTGCGCGGTGGGCCCGCCGTGGTCCTCGGCCCACAGCCACTCGGCGTAGGTCGCGAAGCCCTCGTTGAGCCACATGTCCTTCCAGGACTTCGGCGACACCGAGTCGCCGAACCACTGGTGGGCGAGCTCGTGCAGGACGAGTTCCTCGCTCTCGGGCGCACCGGAGAAGACGGGCTTCGTCTGGGTCTCCAGCGCATAGCCGAGGGTCCCGGCCGGCAGCACGACCGCGCCCGCCGTGCCGAAGGGGTACGGACCGAACCGGCCGCTGCCCCACTCCACCATCTCCGGCAGCCGCGCGAGCGCGCCCGCGCTCGCGGCCGCCTCCCCGGGCGCCACGGCGTTGTAGAGGCCGGTCCCCGACGGCGTCCGCCCCGTCGTCACCTTGTACGGGCCGACGACGGCGGTGGCCAGGTAGCTCGCCATCGGCTCGGGGCTGTGCCACGCGAACGCGGTCCGCCCGTCCGCGCCTTCGGTGCGGGAGCGCAGCTCCCCGTTGGACACGGCCTCGTAGCCGCGCGGGACGGTGAGCGTGATGTCGTAGGTGGCCTTGTCGCTGGGGTGGTGGTTGCCCGGGAACCAGGTCATCGACCCGACCGGCTCGCCGACGCCGACCGCACCGGCCCGCGCGTCCGCGTCGGCGGGTGCGCCCCCGCCGTCCTCGGTGGTGATCCACCCCTCCTTGGAGCCGTCCGCGTCCGTGAGGGCCTTCGGCTTGCCGCCGTACTCGACCTCCGTACGGAAGACCTCGCCCTTCTTCAGGTCCTCGGCCGGGCGTACGGTCAGCTCGTTGCCGGTCCGGTTGTACCGGGCCCCGACGCCCTGCACGGTCACGCCCTCGACGTTCAGGCCGCTGAGGTCGAGGTTGAAGGAGCTGAGCCCCTGCTCGGCGCGGGCGGTGATGACGGCCGTGCCGTGCAGCTCACCATCGGCGGGGTCGTAGTCCAGGTCCAGCGCGTAGTGGTCGACCTGGTAGCCGCCGTTGCCGGCCTTGGGGAAATACGGGTCGCGCAGCCCCGACGCACCCGGCCGCCCCTGCACCGTGCCCCCCGTACACGCCGTGGTGAAGGCGAGAAGGGAGGCGACGGCAGGGACGGCGAGACGGGAGAGCGCGCGGTGTTCCACGCACTCGATCCTAGGCGGGCTGCCCGTATGAGCTGCTTACCTTACTTACCGAGCGCGTCGACGCCGGCCTTGGCGAACTTCTCGTCCAGGTCACCGCTCGGGGCGCCGGCCACGCCGATGCCCGCGACGGGCGCGCCGTTCGCCTGCACCGGGGTGCCGCCGCCGAGGAAGAGGGTGCCGGGGATGTCCTTCAGGTTCGGGGTCTGGGCGAGGCGGCCCACGAGCACCGAGGTCGGGGCGTTCCAGGACACGGCGGTGAAGGCCTTGCGCTGCGCGGACTCGTAGGACTGCGGGCCGGCGCCGTCGCCGCGCAGGGTGACGATGGTGTTGCCGTTGCGGTCCACCACCGCGACCGTCACCTTCTGGTTCTCGGCCTGCGCGGCCTGCAGCGCGGCCTGCGCGGCGCGGGTGGCGGCGTCGACGGTGAGGTGCGTCGTGGTGGTGAAGTTCTTGTCGCTCGGGCCGTCCTTCTTCGCGGCGACCTCGGCGGCGACCGGAGCGGCGTCGGCGGCGGGGGTGGCGCTGGCGCTCACGGCACCGAAGGCTCCGGCGCCCAGGGCGACGGCGAGGGCGGTACCGGTGAGAACGCGGGTGCGGGTGTTCATCTCTGCTCCTGAGAACGGTGACACGGTGACGGCATCGGGTCGGTCCGGGCCGGTCGGACCGGCTCCTTCACTGCTCCAAGCCTGTCCCCGAACCCCCCGCCACCCCGTCCCCGTACCGGCTCGCCCCGCCCACCGCACCGGTTGACCCCAGGGTCATCCAATCGGTCGATGCGGCCCGCCTCCGGCGCGGTATTTCCTGGTCAGACCCTCGCAAGCCCAGCCCCGCCGGCGTTTGAGGCGTGGGGGTCCCCCCGGACGGAGTCTGGGGGAGGGTCCGGGGCGGAGCCCCGGCAGCGGCGACGCACCCGCCCCACGCACCGCCACCGCCACCGCCACCGCCACCGCCACCGCCACCGCCACCGCCACCGCCACCGCCACCGGCGACAATGGACACACCCGCGAACCAGGAGCCCCGGTGAGCCACCCCACCCGCAATCCAGACACCCGGACGCTGGCCACGGTCGCCCACACCGCCTTCTTCCTCCTCCTCGGCGCCTCCCTGCTCCGCTTCCTCCTGCGCCACCCCGGCGAACCCCGCACCCCGTGGATCATCGCCCTCAGCATCACCCTGGCCCTGCTCTACGTACTCGGCCCCGCCCTCGGCGCCGCCCCCACTGCCCGCCGGCTCCTCTGGCTCGGCCTGGTCGTCACCACCTGGGTGGTCCTGGTCGTCCTCGCGCCGAGCTTCGCCTGGTGCGCCGTACCGCTCTTCTTCACCGCCCTGCGCACCCTCCCGCCCCGCGCCGCCGTCGTCCTGGTCGCCCTCCTCACCGGCTTCGTGGTGATCGCCCAGCTGAAGCTGTCCAAGTCCTTCGACCCCAACCTGCTCCTGGCCCCGCCCGCGGTCGCCGCCCTCGCCACCGCCGTCTTCGTCCACATGGAGCGCCAGGCCCAGGCCCAGCGGGAGCTGATCGACGACCTGATCCGCACCCGCCGGGAACTGGCCGCCACCGAACGCCGCGAAGGCACCCTCGCCGAACGGCAGCGGCTGTCCATGGAGATCCACGACACCCTCGCCCAGAACCTGTCCAGCCAGCAGATGCTGCTGCAGGCCGCGGACCGCACCTGGGACACCGACCCGGCCACCGCCCGCGGGCACGTCCGTACCGCCACCGGCATCGCCGCACACGGCCTGGCCGAGGCCCGCCGGCTCGTCCACGACTTGGCCCCGTCCGAGCTCGCCGACGGCGCCGGCCTCGCCGAGGCCCTGCGCGCCCTGGGCGCCGGCCCGGACATCGAGGTCCGCTTCCACCTCGAGGGCACCCCCGCCCCGCTCCCGGACCGCGTCCAGTCGGCGCTGCTGCGCATAGCCCAGGGCGCGCTGGCCAACATCCGCGAGCACTCCGGCGCCCGCACGGCCGCACTGACCCTCAGCTTCCTCGGGGACCAGGTGGTCCTGGACATCGCCGACGACGGCCACGGTTTCGCCGAGCCCCGCACCGGCGCCGCCGAGCGCGGGCACGGCCTCCCCGCGATGCGGGCCCGCGTCCGCCAGCTCGGCGGCACCCTCACGATCGAATCCACGCCGGGCGAGGGCACCGTCCTCTCCGCGGCCATCCCCCTGGAGCCGGCCCCATGACGACGATCCTGCTCTGCGACGACCACGTGGTGGTCCGCGCCGGCCTGCTCGCCCTCCTCGGCAGCGAGCCGGACATCGAGGTCCTCGGCGAGGCGGGCAGCGGCGAGGAGGCGGTGGCCCTGGCCGCCAAGCTCCGCCCCGACGTGGTCCTCATGGACCTGCAGCTCGGCGAGGGCATCGACGGGGTGGAGGCCACCCGCCGCATCACCGCCGCCCCCAATCCCCCGCACGTCCTGGTCCTCACCACGTACGACACCGACGCGGACATCACCCGGGCCATCGGCGCGGGCGCCACCGGCTACCTCCTCAAGGCCGAGCGCCCGGAGGAGCTCTTCGCCGCCATCCACTCGGCCGCCCAGGGCCGCACCACCCTGTCCGCACCCGTCGCCAGCCGCGTGATGGCCCACATGCGCGGCACCCGTCCCACGCTGACCGACCGCGAGCTGGACATCCTCGGCCAGCTCGCCCGCGGCCTCGGCAACCGCGACATCGCCCGCGCCCTGTTCATCAGCGAGGCCACGGTCAAGACCCACCTGGGCCGCATCTACGACAAACTCGGCGTCGACACCCGCGCGGGCGCGGTCTCGGTGGCGAAGGAACAGCGCCTCCTCCCTTCCTGACGCGTCCCCCGCACTACTAGGCCGGCACCCGTCCGGGGTGGGGACGTCCCGGGACCCGTGACACCATCGGGTACGTGCTCGACATCGGCTACTCCCTCTCCCGGCGTTTCCCGGACCCCCCGCAGACCGACTACCGCTCGGCGGACGTCCACTCCCTGCGCCACGACCTGTTCTGCGGGGACGTCTACCTCGCCGACACCAACGCGGACCGGGAAGTGTCCACAGCCTGGGGATGGGTGCCCGTACTGGACTTCGCCTGGGCGCTGTGCGACATCGTCGAGCAGCTCGACCAGGACCCCCGCGGCAACCGCTCCGCCAACCGCCAGCACGCCGAGCTCGACTTCACCGAGTCCACGGACCGGATGCTCTTCGAGCGCCGCTTCGGCTGGGTCGACGTCGAGGCCGACTGGATGCCGGCCGAGGAAGCCCCGCTGACCTTCAGCCACCGCCTGCTGCGCCGCGAGGCCCGCGACTTCCTGCACGACCTCGTCGCGGACCTCATCGACATGCACGACGGCCTCGCCGACAACCCGGTCATCTGGACCCTCCAGGCCAAGTTCCCCCGCGTCCCGGCGTGAGCACGACCGATTCCGGCGCGACCCGTCCCGGCCTGACGGACGCCGGCGCGGCCGACCCCGAGGCGGCCGACCCCGATGAGGCCGACCCCGACGAGGCCGCCGCCCGCGCGCGGCTCGACCGGGCCCTGGACCGGCTGGCCGTCACCTTCCGCGGGATGACCGCCCGCGCCGACGAGGTCCAGTGCGACTGCCACTGGGGCAGCGCCGAGGAGCTCGCCCGGTTGAAGGTCCCCGACACGGAACTCGACCCCGACCTGCTGCACCTCGCCTGGAGCACACCCGACTGGAGCGACCACGGCGCCGTGCTGCGCCGCGTCCTGCCGCAGTTCGCCCGCGAGCTGACCGCCGGCCTCGGCGCCCACGCGTACGCCATCGACCACGTCGGCACCTCCTTCGAGCGCGGCGAGTGGCAGCAGTGGCCCGCCGAGCAGAGCGCGGCCGTAGGGGAATTCCTGCACGCCTGGTGGGCCCACACCCTCCGCACCCCGGACCCGGCCTTCCCCGCCGAGGACCTCCTCCCGCTGTGCAGGGAGGCCTCCGGCGCGCTGGGCCCGTGGCTGGCGGTGTGGGAGGCGGCCGAAGGCCCCGTCGCCGACCGCCACCTGGCCGAGACCCTCGACTCCTGGACGACCCAGCTGCTGGTGGGCTACCTGCCGTGGTTCTCCAGGAGCAGCACCTGGGAGGAGGACGAGGCCGTCCACGACGAGCTCACCTCCTGGTTCGCGCGCCACGCCCCCGCACGGCTGCGCGCCCACGGCGCCTCCGAGGAGCTGCTCGAAGACGTACGCCTGCTCGGGCTCCCCGGCCCCGTCCGCGAGGCGGACCCGCACTGGCAGGTCGTCCGCCGCCGCATCCGGGCAGCGGCGGACCGTGCCGCCCAAGCAGCGGCTACGCCTCCACCCGCAGCCCCAGCTGCGCCGCCAGCGCCGGAGCCAGATCGAACAGCTGCGCCGGGCTGATCACCGCCCCGGCCAACGCGTCCACTCCCCGCGCGATCCCCAGCTCCGTGGCCTCCCGCAGGTCCACGTCCTGCATCCGCACCCCGCTGAAGTCCACCCCGCGCAGCGCGCAGTCCCGGAACTCCACCCGCTCCAGCACCGCGCCCCCGAAGTCCGGCTCCACCAGCACGCACCCCTCGAAGACCACGTCCTTGAGCCGCGCCTTGCGCAGGTTCAGGTAGTCGATCTTCCCGCCGCGGACCACCACCCGTTCCAGCACGGCCCCGTGCAGCTGCACCCCGCCCAGCCGGGCGTCCACCAGCTCCACGTCCCGCAGCGAGGCCCCGGACAGGTCCGTCCCCACGCCCCGGACCCCCTCCAGCACCGAGTCCAGGATCCGTGCCTTCGCCAGCCCCGCCTCGTCCAGTACGCAGCGCCGCACCGCGCAGTCCATGAACCGGGCCCCGATCCCCTCCTGCCCCGCCAGGTCCAGGTCCGCGAACTCCAGCCCGTCGTAGTCCCCGTCCGGCTCCAGCCCGCCCCCTTCCCACGCCACCAGCCCCGGCAGCCGTACCTCCGGCCGTCGCGCCGCCTTCACCGTCCGCTGCTGCCCCTTGCTCGCCATGCCCCCATCGTGGCCCACCCCACCGACAATCCCCTTGACCTCAACCATGCTTCAGGTATGAACGTGGGACCCATGACCACCGTGCCCACCATGAACGCGATCCGCCTCCACGCCTTCGGCCCCGCCGAGAACCTCACCTACGAAACCGTGCCGGCGCCCGTCCCCGCCCCCGGCCAGGTCCGCATCGCCGTCGCCGCCGCCGGCGTCCACCTCCTCGACACCGCCCTGCGCGAGGGCGAGCGCGGCCCCGCGCCCGCCCTGCCCGAGCTCCCCGCCGTCCCCGGCCGCGAGGTCGCCGGCACCGTCGACGCCCTCGGCCCCGGCACCGACCCCGCCTGGCTCGGCCGCACCGTCGTCGTCCACCTCGGCTTCGCGCCCGGCGGCTACGCCGAGTACGCCGTCGCCGACGCCGGCCGCCTCCACCCCGTACCGCCCGGCCTCGACCCCGCCGAGGCCGTCGCCATGATCGGCACCGGCCGCACCACCCTCGGGATCCTCCAGTTCGCCGACCTCGGCCCCGGCTCCGTCGCCCTGGTCCCCGCCGCCGCGGGCGGCATCGGCACCCTGCTCGTCCAGTACGCCGTGAACGCCGGCGCCACCGTGATCGCCCTCGCCGGCGGCCCCGCCAAGACCGCCCGCGCCGCCGCCAACGGCGCCCACCTCGCCCTCGACTACACCGACCCCGCCTGGCCCGAGGCCGTACGCGCCCGGTACCCCGCCGGCGCCACCGTCCTCTTCGACTCCGTCGGCGGCGAAACCGCCCGCGCCGCCCTTGCCCTGCTCGCCCCCGGCGCCCGGCACCTCGTCTTCGGCTGGTCCGGCGGCCCCCTCGACCTCACCGATGCCGAACGGGCCGACCTCACCGCCCGGGGCATCACCACCCGCGGCGTCCTCGGCCCGGCCATGCTCCAGCAGGTCGGCGCCCCCGACCCGCTGCGCGTCCTGGAGACCCGGGCCCTCGCCGAAGCGGCCGCCGGCCGCCTGCGCCCGGCCCTGACCCGCTACCCGCTCGCCGAGGCCGCAGCCGCCCACCACGCCCTCGAAACCCGCGCCACCACCGGCAAGGTCGTCCTCGAACCGCGACCGGCCCGACCGGCCTGACGACCCGACCGACCCCACCGACCCGGCCGGCCTACGCGGAGCCCAGCGCCGCCAGCGCCCCGTCCGTCAGCCGGTACACCGACCACTCCTCCTGCGGCCGCGCGCCCAAGGCCTCGTAGAAGGCGATGGTCGGCGCGTTCCACTTCAGCACCGACCACTCCAGCCGCTCGTAACCCCGCTCCACGCACGTCCGCGCCAGCTCCGCCAGCAGCGCCTTCCCGTGGCCGCCCCCGCGCACGCCCGGCCGCACGTACAGGTCCTCCAGATAGATCCCGTGCACCCCGCGCCACGTCGAGAAGGAGAGGAACCACACCGAGAAACCGACGGCCTCCCCGTCCTCCGTCTCCGCGATGTGCGCGAACACCGCGGGACGCTCGCCGAACAGCGCCTCCCGCAACTGCTCCTCGGTGGCCCGCGCTTCGTGCGGCACCTTCTCGTAGTCGGCGAGCTCGCGGATCATCGCGTGGATGACGGGGACGTCGGTGACTTCAGCACTACGGATCATGCGCGCAGCCTAGAGGGGCCGATCGCCCGCACGTCAGCGCCCCAGCAGCACCTGCGCGACCGTCAACTGCTCCTCGTCCAGGCGCTCTTCCCCGTCCTCCACGTCCCACAGGCAGTTCTGCAGCACCCGCCCCAGCGTCCACGCCCGCGCCCGCTCCCGGTCCAGCCCAACCGCCTCCGTCAGCAGGTCGAACCGCCACCGCACCTCCTGCGGACGGAAGTTGTTGACGATCGCCGGCAGCAGGTCGAAGCCCGGATCCCCGGCCAGCGGCTTCGGATCGATCGCCAGCCACGGCTCCCGGCCGCCCGCCAGCACGTTGTCGTAGTGCAGGTCCCAGTGCAGCAGCCGGTCCCCCGGCTCGCCCGCGACCTCCGCCACCGCCGCCGCGCAGTCCCGCAGCAGCCGCCGGTCCCGCTCCTGCGCCAACAGCCCCGCCGAGCGCGGTACGTCCTCCAGCATCCGTGCCGCGATCTCCCCCAGTCCGCGCAGCCCGGCCGGCGCGGCCACCGCCGTCAGCTGCGCCAGCAACTCCCCGACCACCGCCACCGCCCGCCGCGCGTCGCGCCGCGCGAGCGCCGACAGGTGCTGACGCTCGTCCAGCCGTTCCAGCAGCAGCGTGCCCGTCTCCGCGTCGTGCTCCAGCAGCCGTACGCACCCCCGCCCGCCCCACGCGCGCAGCGCGACCGGCTCCCCCGCGCTCTCCTCGTCCAGCGACACCAGCTTCAGTACGGCCGCACTCCCGTCGGCCCGCTCCACGGGCAGCACCAACGCCGTCACCCCGTGCATGACCGGCCCGGCGCACCGCAGCTCCCACCGTTCCAGGAAATGCGCCGCCCGCCCCGGCAGCGCCGCGATGAACTCCCGCCCCGCATCGCCGTTGAACCTGAGCTGCGCCTCGACCAGCCCGTCCGGAATCGCCCCGATGTCCACCATGATCCGAAGGTAACCCGGCACACCGCACCGGCGGGCCCGGAAGGACGGCCAACCGATCCCGCGCGCCCTGCCCTGCGTACCATCAACCGGATTTCTCACCCGAAAACACAGCAAAACCCCCACCACCCTACGGTCCCCGCCACCCCTCCCACATCGGCCATCCGGCCTGGAAACCCGCCCCAACGCACGACAACCAGCCCCTGGACGCCCCACCGGAACCGGGTGTACCAACTCCCCCATGACGATCAACGGCGGTATTTCCTTCTGGTACGCGACCGACCCGGGCGCCGCGGCCACCCCACCCCGCGCCCCCCTCACCGCCGACAGCACCGCCGACGTCGTCATCGTCGGCGGCGGCTACACCGGCCTGTGGACCGCCTACTACCTCAAGCAGGCCGCCCCCGACCTCCACATCACCGTCCTGGAACAGAAGTTCTGCGGCTACGGCGCCTCCGGCCGCAACGGCGGCTGGCTCTACAACGGCATCGCCGGCCGCGACCGCTACTCCGCACTCCACGGCCACGAGGCCGCCCGCCGCCTCCAGCACTCCATGAACGAGACGGTCACCGAGGTCATCGACGTCACCGCCAAGGAGGGCATCGACGCCGACATCCACCGCGGCGGCGTCCTCGAAGTCGCCCGCACCCCCGCCCAGCTCGGCCGCCTCAAGGCCTTCCACGCCGCCGAGCTCTCCTTCGGCGAGAGCGACCGCGAGCTGTTCGACGCCACCGAGACCCACCGGCGCATCAACATCGCCGACGCCGTCGGCTCCAGCTGGAGCCCGCACGGCGCCCGCATCCACCCCCTCAAGCTGGTCAAGGGCCTCGCCGCCGCCTGCGAACGCCTCGGCGTCGTCATCCACGAGTCGACCCCCGTCACCGAGATCGCCCCGCGCCGCGCCGTCACCCCCTACGGCACCGTCCGCGCCCCGTACGTCCTGCGCTGCACCGAGGGCTTCACCGCCGCCCTCAAGGGCCAGAAGCGCTCGTGGCTGCCGATGAACTCCTCGATGATCGTCACCGCCCCGCTCCCCGCCGCGACCTGGGACCAACTGGGCTGGTCGGACTTCCCGGTCCTCGGCGACATGGCCCACGCGTACATGTACGCCCAGCGCACCGCCGACGACCGCATCGCGATCGGCGGCCGCGGGGTCCCGTACCGCTTCGGCTCCCGAACGGACAATGACGGCCGCACCCAGCCCGCCACGATCGAATCCCTCCGCGACCTCCTCTTCTCCTTCTTCCCGCAGCTCACGGGTACGGAGATCACCCACGCCTGGTCCGGCGTCCTCGGCGTCCCCCGCGACTGGTGCGCCACCGTCACCCTGGACCGCACCACGGGCCTGGGCTGGGCCGGCGGTTACGTCGGCTCGGGCGTCGCCACCGCCAACCTCGCCGCCCGCACGCTGCGCGACCTGGTCCTCGGCGAGTCCACCGACCTGACCGCCCTCCCCTGGGTGGGCCACAAGGTCCGCCGCTGGGAGCCGGAGCCCTTCCGCTGGCTCGGCGTCCAGGCCCTCTACGCCGCCTACCGCGAGGCGGACCGCCGCGAAACGGCCACCCACCGCCCGACGACAACACCCCTGGCCCGCCTGGCGGACCGGATCTCGGGCCGCCACTGACGCCCGGCCGCCCAGGACATGCCGAAGGCCCCGGACCATGCAGGTCCGGGGCCTTCGGGCACGGAGCCCCCTGTCGGGTTCGAACCGACGACCCCCGCTTTACAAGGTCTTCCAAGTCGAACAGCTGACCTGCGACGCAACCGCGGCAGCGCTCTGACCAGCCGTTTTCCCGTACCGGCCAGTCCTCGACTATCCCTGACAGTCCCGGGGTTGTGTGTACGCCATGTGTACTGAAATCGCGGTTGCCATCCCTGCGGATGAGTTGCTTATCGACTCATTCGGGTCTATGGTGGACTCATCGCCTCGGAAACGAGGACGGCCCCGGCAGGTGCGCTAACACCTGGCCGGGGCCTGGATCCGAACCCTGACTAGAGGGAGTCGAACCATGAGCAACACCGTACCTGCCGCCGTCCCGTCCGTCTTCCACCCCGAGCCGAAGCTGTCCGCGGTCCCGAGCCAGCCGACGGCCCGTGAGCGGGAGATCGTCGAGCTCGAGGCCGCGCAGCGCTCCGTCGACACCCAGTTCCCCCTGGTCGCCAAGCTCGTCGCCGAGCCGTCGGCCCCTCGCACTTGGACGTTCCTGGACCGCACCACCAGCAAGCTCCAGGAGGTGACCTGCCTGCAGGGCTGCACCGTCAACCACGACATCGACCGCGAGACGCCCACGCACCCGGCCGACATTTGGTGCGCGACCGACGCCACCGACATGTACCTGCCCGTCGAGACCGGCGGCAACAAGGTCGAGGAGATGCGCGTCATGGGCGCCCTGATCCGGCAGGAGCCGTTCTCCCGGCACATGCACGAGCGGGTCCCCCACGCCATCGTCGAGCTCGTCGACGACCACTGGACGGAGAGCCTGGACCCGGACGGCCTGGCCTCGGTCATCCTCACGCTCGAGTCGCAGCTGGCCCGCTTCCGTGAGGTGCACGCGCAGCTGACCGCGCTCCGCGCCCAGGGCCGGGTGGAGCTGTGAGCGCCCCCCGCATCGTGACGGTACGAACGGTCGACCACGGTGTCGTCGAGGTGCCCGAGCCGTCCTGGTGCGCCATCGCGCACCGCGATGACATCCACCGGGCGGACATCCACCACCAGGGCGTCGAGCAGCCCGCGACCCTGCACATCCCCGGCACCGGGGACGTCACCCTGCTGACGGCGTTCCTGTCGCAGTACCCGTATTCGGAGCACGGGCACCGCGGGGTGTGGGCGGCCGTCGAGATCGAGGGCGAGCACTACGAGTTCGGCCCGGCCGGCCTCGGCGACCTGGCGGCCACCCTGACCGCGCACGCCCTGTACACGCTGCTGCCGCTGCGGGCCCGCCTGCAGTCGCTGCAAGAGGAGCTGTGAGCTCGCACTGGCCGATCCGCCGGCCGACGGAGAACGCCGCGCTGCGTTCCCTCGGCCGGACGGCCCGGCCTCTCCCCAGCGTCCCGGCCCTGATGGCCGCCCTCATCATCGCGAACCGTGCCGCTGACCGGCACGGCGCCAACCTGGCCGCTCACCGTGTGGTGCGCGTAGCCGAAGGAGTCACCGATGAAGTTCCTCAATGAGGTCCGGACCCGCATGGTCGACCGGACCATCGACGGCACCACCCACCAGGTACCCGAGCCGTACACGGTGCGCATGCCGAAGCTGCCCCGCGACAAGGACACGATGGCGCTCGTCGGCGTCAGCGGCCTCGTCCTGGCTCTCACCCTCGTCGCCATCGTGTGGTCGACCGTCAGCATCGGGCGACTCCTTGGCGGCGGCGTCGGGTACGCGGCTGGCGCGGTGTTCGACATCGCCTGGCTGTCGGTCCTCGTGCTCGAGTACCTGGCTCGCTTCGACCCCGCGAAGCGGGAGTTTCCCCGCAGGGTCGGCTGGCTCCTCGTCCTCGTTGCCGCGGGCGCCATCTTCCTCGAGGGCATGATGGCCGGCGGCTGGGAGATGGCCGCGGTCGGTGCCGCCGTGTCGCTCGTGTCGAAGATGCTGTGGCTGGCCGTCTTCAAGCACATCGAGAAGGAGCTCACCCCGGCCGACGCCGCGTGGGTCGCGGCGGAGATGTCGAAGGCCAGCGCGAAGCTCGCCATCGCCGGGGCCCGACGCCAGGCCGCGAAAGCGGAAGTCGCCGCGCGCCTCGAGCTGCTCGCCGCGGAGCGGGACCTGGGCGAGATCGCCGGGCTTGATCACTTTCCCGCTGCCGCGAAGATCACGGCCGAACAGGTCACCGAACATGGCGGAACCGTGGATGTTATGCACGGTTCCCCGGCCCCTTTGAACAGGGCGAACACGGTTCGCGAACCGTCCGAACCTGAGGCGAACATCGCGCACCTGGCCCGCGTCGAGCTGACCCGCGGGGCGTCCCGGCAGGAGGCCGTCGAGGCGATCCTGCAGCGGGTCCCCGACGCCAAGCAGACGTCCGTCGAAGCGACCGTGCGGCGAGAGCGGAACAAGCTCGACCGCGTGGCGTACCGATGAAGCCGCGCTACGGCCGGACGGCCGTCATCGGAATCCTCATCGGCGCCGGCCTGCTGGTCTTCCAGCACTACTTCGGGGTCACGGCCGGCCGATTCGCCCTCGGAGCGTTCATGGCCACCGTCATCCTCCCCACCCTGATTCGCCCCTCTCGCGACTGACCCGACCCCTTCCGTCCCCCGCACCGAGCGTGCGGGGGAGCGGTGGGGACCGGGATCAGCCCAGTCCGAAGCTGGAGGAGATCGGATGCCGATCAACGGGCAGCGCACCAGCAGCACGCCGCGGTCGAACCCGCAGAGCAAGGGCGGCAAGACCAAGCACGGGCCGTCGTTCAGCTTCGGCCCGAACATCAACGTCAACTCGACCAAGACCACCACCACCGGCGGCGGCCAGGGCGGCGGCGGGGCCGGCCGCTCCCAGTTCATGCTTCCCGACCCGTCGTTCGCGTCGGCGGCCGACCTGCGGAACTACTGCAACACCCTCCGCGCGTTCGGCGTCCACGCCTCCATCGAGGTCATGGTCGCCGCGGAAATCCTGCAGGCCGCCCTCTCCCAGGCCAACGGCCTCAAGGACGACAACTTCATCCAGCACAAGATGAGGGCCCGGAAGGTCGCCCGGAAGCTGAAGAAGTCCGGCGAGGCCCTCGCCGACGCTGCAGCCCTGGCCGCCGCCACCTACGCGTCGTTCCAGCGCGAATACGCAGACATCATGTCCGCCCGCACCCCGAACCGGCCGGCACAGTCCCGCCCGTTCCAGTACTGAAAGGAGGCACCCAATGACCGGTAAGGACATCGAGCAGCGTCACGAAGAGCAGCTCAAGGGCAGCTCCGACGGGGGCGGCATCAGGGCCTACCTGCTGCACCGGGCCAAGCCGTACCTGCCGCCGTGGCTGGGCGTCGGCGGGCTCGGCGTCACGGGTTTCGTCGGCAACCTGGTGTGGTCGGGCGACGCGGGCATGGGGATGGGCCTCACGCTCGGCTCCGTCGTCCTCACCGGCGCGACCTGGTGGGCCGGCAAGGGGGTCGGCCCCCAGCGGCGCCTGCACTCCGCCATCACCGTGGCGGCCGGCTCGGCCTGGTTCACGTCGGCCGCCATCTTCGACCCGTCGTACAACGCGCTGGCCGTCGGCGGCACCGTGGCCGCTCTGACCTGGAACATCCGACAGATATACCGCCGCGACCCGGACGGTGTCAGGGCTGCGGGCTCGGACGCGTCGGGCCTGCTGGAGAAGGTCGGGCTGGCCAAGGCCAAGTTCGGAGCGGCCAAGGTCGAGCCGAATCGGGTGACCGTACCGCTCGCCCTCGAGCCTGGCGAGCAGACCAACGACGACGTCGCCCGTTCCCTGGCCCGCATCGCGTCCGCGCTGGACCTGCCGACCACCGCCGTCCGCTACAGTCCCGACCCCGACTCCGCTCGCCGCGGCGACCTGGTCATCGTGCCCATGGACATGCTTTCCGAGATCGTCCTGTGGGAGGGCCCGGCTCTGCCCGGCGGCTCGATCGCGGATCCGCTCATCATCGGCCGGTACGACAACGGCGACCCGCTGATGATGTGGCTGCCCGCAGACGTTCCCGCAGGCCGCAACGGAACCCACCTGCTCATCGCAGGCGGCACCGGATCCGGCAAGGGCGACGGCGCCCTGAACGTCCTGACCGAGATCCTCTCGAGGAAGGACGTCATCGTCTGGCTGTCCGACCCGAAGAGCTTCCAGGACTTCCGGCCCCTGCTGCCCGGCATCGACTGGGCGGTGGAGGCCGGCGCCGGCACCGAGGCGATGGTCGCGGCGGTGCAGGCGGTCATCCCCGCCCGGACGCGGTGGCTCGGCGTTCACAAGTACCGGGCCTGGGAACCCCAGTGCGCGGTCCCCCAGAACGATCCCGACCACTCCTGCAAGGCGGACGGGCCGTGCGGCTGCGAGGGCATGCCGTTCCTGGTCACGTGGTTCGAGGAGGCGGCGAATACCCTGCGCGCCCTCGGCGACGACGCGTTCACCGGCATCGCCCAGGAAGCCCGCTCCGCCGGCGTCTCCCTGGTCGTCTCGCTCCAGCGCCCCAGCCACGACCAGATGTCGACCAGCACCCGAGCGTCCCTGCCCTCGGTCCTCTGCTTCGGTGTCGACAAGCGCGACGAAGGCTTTGCCCTGCCGGACACCGTCCTGGACGCCGGCGCGCACCCGGGCGTCTGGGGCAACCGCCGTCCCGGTTACTGCTACCTCGTCACGCCGGGAGTGGACGAAGCTCTGTACGCGTCGCCCGCCCGCACCCGCCGTTTCACCTGGGATTCCGTGTCCCTCATGGAGACGCTCGCCGCGTGGGCGGCGCGCAACGGCGCCAAGCCGGACCCGGTCACCGCGGGTGCTGCTGCCAGCGTGGTGGGTAAGGCGTACACGGAGCGCGCCCGGCACGAGGAAGAGAACCCGGAGGCCGGCGACGAGGACGAGGAGAAGACCGTGAGCCGCTTGGACGACGAGGACCTCGACATCGACCCGAACGAGGAGCTGCCGCCGGCCCGGCCCGGCGAGGAGAACGTCATCTTCGACCAGGGCGACGGCGCCGAACTCAGCCGGGAGGAAGCACGCGCGGCCCTGCAGGAGATCCTTGCCGAGTTCGAGGGCGAGGGCACGATGGTGATCGGCGTGAAGGAAGTCATGGACCACGCCGAACGCTTCGGACGCAAGCGCGCATGGGTCTCCGGGGAGCTGCAGACGCTCCTGAAGGAGGGGCGCCTGGCCATCACCTCGAAGCCCGGCCGGTACCGGATCGTGCCCGCCATGGCCGACGCCTGACAGTCCTGACACCTTCTGACGCGTCAGACGGGCCTGACACCCAAACCCCTAGGCGGGAGCGGGTGTCAGGCGGCTCTGACACCCGACCTGACACACGAGAGCGGCCTACCCTGACACTCGGGGTGGGCCGCTCTTCTGCGTTCCGGCCTACCCCCTTCGTCCAGGCTGGGTCGTCTGACTCAGGTGCCGCATCCCGCCCACGACTCGGGCATCCGCGCGCTCATCAACGTAAGCGTCGAACTCACGCTCGCCCACGCGGAGGGTGAGACGGTCGCCAGCGGTCAGGCCCCCGCTGGTTGCGGCGAGGGAGGAGACCGCCCGCCACTGTGGTGCGGTGAGGATTGCCTCCGGCCGCCCAGAGGCGTTGACCGCGGTGGTGACTCCTGGCTGGAGCCAGCCGCCCGAGTCGTACTTCTTCAGCGCGGGCGCGAAGCCGTACCGGGTTTGGAAGAGGGCGTTGTCGTAGCCACGTGCGCGCGCACCCACGACGACGCCGTCACCGCCTCGGCTTTCGACGTTCATGCCGGCCAGGGTTCCGGCGGTGTGGCCGACCCCGTCATTGGTGATACCGATCATGAACGGTGACCGCAGGTTGCGATGCCAGCCGGCCGGGGCTGTGTCCCCCTGGAAGGAGAACGTCGACCACAAGCGGCCGCCGGGACTGAGGCCCTGGATGACCTTCTGGATGCCGGACATGAAGCCCGAGCAGTCCCACGAGGGATCGCCCGCGCCGCCCCACTGGTAGGGCTTGCCGGCCTGACTGCGGGCGAAGCCCATCGCCGCAGCCACGGATCCAGACGCCGAGCCGCCGATCAGGCCCTCCGCTGCGGAGACGACCTTCTCCTTCAAGCTCTGCAGCATCTTGATCGGAAACTGGCTCAGAGCCTGCGCCCACTGGGAACCGGAAAGGTGGGACCCGACCTGGTCGCGAATGAACTTGGTCGCGACATCCCACGCCTTGCTCGGACTGGTCATGAACTCAATGCCATCCATGAGGGCGCCACCAATCTGGCGGGCCTTGCCGGACAGCCAGTCAACGACACCTCCGTCCGCGAACCGCGGGAGGCCGACGGCGCCGCCCTTGGCGAAAGCGGAACCGCCGCGGGCGGCCTGCGCCCGGAGGGCCTCAACAGCAGAGTGCCCGCCGGCGCCGCGGACCTCGGCGGCCGTCCACACGTGCTCACCGTTGGAGAGCAGCGCAGGGATGGAATCCGAGGTGGCAGTGCCAGCCCCGAAGACGGAGCCGCCGCTGGCGAAGGTGAGGACGCCGAGCTGCTTGGAGCCGGTGAACTCGGCGACCGCATTCCACACCTTGCGGATGCCGTTGTTGTAGACGGTGTCGATGATGAACTGGACGGGCTTACGGGTGATGTCCTTCAGGCCCTCCCAGATGCGGCCGATGCCGCTGACGCCAGTCTCGAAGGAGTCGCGGACATAGCCGACGCCTTTCGAGACGTTGTCGAAGGCCGGCTTGATGAAGTTCTGCCACACCCATTTGATCGCGGTTCCGATTCCGTCCCAGGCTGGCTTGATGGCGTTCTGCCAGAGCCACATGGCCCCGTCACCGACGAGGCGCACACCGGTCATGATGTTGTTGAATGCGGGCTTGATGCCGTTGTTCCACAGCCACAGTGCGCCAGCGACGATGCTGTCCCAGGCCGGCTTGATGGCATTGGTCCACAGCCACATGGCGCCCGCGCCGACGAGCTTTACGCCGGCGACGATGGAGTCGAATGCGGGCTTGATCCCGTTCGTCCACAGCCACATCGCTCCCGCGGCAACGAGGTCGAAGACAGGCTTGATCGCCACGTCCCATAGCCACCAGAAGACGGCACCAAGGACCTTGACGGCAATGATGGTCGGGGTGACGAAGACGACGATGAACGCCGTGGCGACGAGCTTGATCGCTTCCCAGATGGCGCCCAGGGCGGGCTTGAGGGCGTTCTCCCACAGCCAGACGGCTGCGTCACCGACAGCGCGAAGGCCAATCATGAAGCCCTCGAAAGCGGGCTTGATGATCGACTCCCAGGCGTACTTCACCGCGGTCTGGATTCCGGCCCAGGCGGCCTGGACGATGGCGCGGAAAGTCTCCGACCGCTTGTAGGCGACGATCAGGCCCGCGGCCAGAGCGACGAGGGCGATCACGATGAGGGTGATCGGGTTGAGGGCGAGCACGGCATTCAGGACCGCCTGTGCGGCCGCGAAGGCCTTGGTGATGGCGCCCGCCGTGCGCATGATCCCGGTGACGAGGAGGATCCCTGCAGCGTTCGCGCCGGCCGCGGCAGCGGATACGAGCATCTCCGTGGCCAGGGCGCCGACGAGGACGATGAGCGGAGAGAGCAGCAGGCCCCATTCCCGGAACCATTGGATCGTGCCGGAGACTGCTGCACCAACGGAACGGATCGCCGCCGGCAGGTTGTCCTGAAGCCAGTGAGCCACGTCCATGATGACCGGCAGAACCTCGCCGCCGACCAGGTCGACGAACCCCTGCTTCAGCCCGCGGGTGAATACCTCGAGCTCGTGCGCCGGCCCTGAATGGATGGTGGTCCCCAGCTTTGCGGCGGCGCCCGTCACTTGACCGAAACCGTCGATCGCGCCCTTCGGATCAAGGGCGAACAGCGCTGAACCCAAGTCCTCTGCCTGCGTTCCGAAGAGGCCGACCGCGGCCGCGTTCTGGGCGACCGGGTCCTTGATCTCGCGGAGTTTGTCGAGGACGATCTGCAGACCTTCGCCCGCCGTGTCGCCGCCTTTCGCGATCTGGAGGGACATCTGCTCGGCGTCCAGGCCGATTGCCTTGTACGCGTCCTGCGAGGACTGGGACATGTCGATCGCGCGGATGCCGAATTCTTTGAATGCATCCGCGATGATGTCGGTGTCCCGGGCGCCCGCGATAATGCCCTGCTGGAACAGGCCGATGGCTTCCTTGCCGTCGATGCCCAGCTTCTTGAATTGGATCGAGTACTCCTGGAACGTGTCCAAGAGATCCTCGGCGTTCGGGCCCAACTTTTGGAAGCCGACCGTGATGAGGTCGAGGGCCGATTCCGCGTCCGGCGCGAGGCCGTTCTTGAACATCGCCGAGACCGCTTCGGTCTGCCGCGCCATGTCCGTACCGAATACCGTCGCAACGTCCGACATCTTCGCGGACAGCGATTCCAGCTGGGCATTCGTGGCGTCCGGCGAGACAAGGCCGGCGTTGACCACGGCACGGATCGCGTCCGCGCCTTCCTGGAACGTCGACGTCAGGCCCTTGCTGTACAGCTTCCCGGCGACCTCGCCGTAGCGGCCGGCATCTTTGCTCGTCGCGCCCAGCTGCGCCTGCAGCATGGACGTGACACCGGCCTGCTCGATCGCCTCGGTGATGCCCTTCATCAGGACGGCGCCGGCAGCCACGCCGGCCGCGGCCGCGCCGACGAGGAGTTGCTTCTTCAGACCGCCACCGGCAGCGTCACCCGCTTGCGCGCCCGCGTCACCGGCAGGGGCTACCAGCTGCTGCTGCAGCTCCCTGCCGATGCCACGAATACTGGGTATGACGGTGAGGGTGGCGTAGCCCACGTTGGGCATAGCCAGCCCCTTACGCGGTCAGGTCGATTTCGACGATCGCCGAGGGCTGGTAGATCTTTAGCCCGGCGTCCATCTCCGCACGGAAGCGGATCATGTTCCGCTGGAAGTCCGAGGCGCCCACACCCGCGCTGACCCCGTCCGGGTCATAGGTGTTCTCGCTCCAGTCGAGGCGAAGATCCTCGGCGATCTGCAGCTCGGTCGCGAGCTTGAAGTTCGCCAGGTGCGCAACACCCGCGGTCTGCGCCGTCGTCGTCACCACCGGCAGGCCCCACAGTCGGCGCGACGTCACGTCGACCGTCTGCACAGGACCGCCCAGGTAGTACTGCGCCTCGTTGTCGGCAAGGAGCTCGATCGTCTCCCAGTCGTTCGGGTGGACCACGTAGGCCGCCCCGTCCGAGAAGGACAACACTTCGAGCTTCGTCTTGGCCTTGCGGGTGGTGGTGAGAATGTCCGTGTCCCAGGCCTGCGCCTGGCTGCCGGAAACGTTCGCGATGCCGGTCATGTTCTCGCCCGACCCGGACCCGTTGATGATCTGCGCCTCGAGAGCCTGTTCCACACCGAGCCGCATCTCGACGTCGAGGAACCGCTGCAGCGACGACTGGTCGCGCAGGTCCTGGCGAGAGATCGCCTCCGACAGGTGCGCGATCGTCCGCGTCCGATCGTCGACGCGGGTCATCGTGAAAACGCTCGTGGGCTTCAGAGCGCCGCGGGCAACCACGGCGGCGTTGTTGGTGCGAACCGTCTGACGCAGGTACGAGAAGCGGGACGGTCCGGAGACGGTCGGGATGAGCTGCCGCAGCACCAGCGCGGGCACACCGATACGCACCGGCTCCGAGTCCAGGGGGACCGTCAGCGGTACAGCGCCGCCCGACAGGAGACCCTTGTAGCCCTCGGGGCCGGATACGGCACGCAGGACCTTGTCGCCCCAGTCGGAGCCACCCGCGGCCTTCACGCGCGGGTGCAGGTTCCCCGTCTTCATGGCGGACGGGCGGGCGATGCTGTCGCCGAGCTTGCTCAGCTCTTCGCGGAAGCCGGCGCCGCCGTCCTTCGCCTTCTCCTGGTTCGCAGCCAGCGTCACGCGGTCCATCAGGCCCCGGACCTGCTTTACGTGAGCCGCGACCTGCGCGGCTTCTTCGTCGGTCAGGTCACGCTTGGCGCCGTCGGCCGCATCCACGATTGCCCGCGCGGCGTCGGCGGTGGTACGCATTTCAGCCTTGAGAAGTTCGATGCTGTCGCTCATGGTGTTCGTCCTCAGGAAGTAGTGGTTACTTCCCGCACGTCCGGAGGCTGGCCGCACAAGGCGTGCTGGCGGGCCTGCAACGGAGGGTCCGGGCGGTGCCGAACTGGGCGGACGACATGAACGGCCGGCGCTGCACCAGGAGGGCGGCCGGGGCGGGCGACTTGGCGGGCGGGTTTCCCCGATGGCCGCCGCTCTCGCCCCTGGCTTCCCTGCTACCGGAACAAGCTGCCGACGAGACATGACCTGGCCGTCGATCAACCTGAGATCATTTTAGCTGGTAGGAGCCACTTCGCGGAAGATCTCCGCACCATCCTGGTATGTCGTCAGCTCCGGACACGCGCACCCGCAGGACAGGTACTTGAGGCGCGTGACGCCCTGCCCGCCCTCGGCGACGAACCAGACACCGCCCTCCGCGTCCATCAGCCGGCCCGCCGAAGCCTCCGACACCCAGCCACCCGCCGGCAGCGCCTCCGGATCCGCGTGCTCCACCACGAACGTCAGCAGCCGAACACCGGCCGCCTCCCTACCGTCGATCGCCTTGACCCTCATGACTGCCTCCATTTCGGATAAGTGCTGGTCATAGACCTGTGACCCCCTGGTGAAAATTCTGAGCGCGCGCGTTCCGAGCTCACCGCGGCGCTGTCCAGGCGATCTTGTTTCATGATTCCGACTCCCCTCCCCCCGAGGGGAGGGATTCGACCTCACGCATCGCCTCTTGAGCGGTCCGAATTCGGTCTGGAGAGGCGGCCAGAGCGAGCTCTGAGACGGCTCCGAGGGCCACTGAGGCGGCCTGCAGGGCCTGTTGGGGCGGCATGGAGGCCATCAGGAGGGCCACACCCTGATGGTCCCGCCTCAGCGCGGCCAGAGCGATGCTCATGGCGGTCTGTTCGGTGGTGCGGACGAGGGCGAGCTTGGCCCTGTGTCGGGCTGTCAGGCCGTGCTTGCGTGCTGCTGCGAGCTCCTCGCGCTGCCTCTTGGCTGTCTGTCGTTTGCGTGCTGCAGCCGTTATGCGTTGCTGTACGACGTCGTCAGCGTTCACTGCTCCTCCAGCGATAGGGGGTGGGGTGTGTGGTTGGGACAGATGGGGGCGTGTGCGTCCATGCATGGGCCGCTGGGCATGGTGTGGAGCTTGGCCCCGCACCCCCGAGGGCAGGTCCGGTAGCGCCCCCGGCGTACCCCTCCCCCACATGCCGTGCAGACGAGGGGGAGGCGTCGCCGGGGGCGGGGCATGGCTACTCCTAGTGATGCAGGGGTGGGTCTTGGGGGCGGGTACGAAAGAAGCCGAAGGAACGAAAGAAGCTGGTCAGAGGGCTTTGGATGGAGGGACTTAATGCGTAGCTACGAACTAAGTCCCCGAAGTCATCTCGCGTTTGCGCAGGTCAGCGACTTACTTCGTTAGTTGGGCTTCTTTCGTCGGTACTCCTTCACCGGCCTCCCTCCCGTCGGGCGCTGTGACTCCTCGTAGCCGGGAATCTTCAGGAGCTCCTCGACGAGAGCGTCGATCTGCCCGGCCTTCTTGTTGCGGCCGAAGCACTGCGCGGTGATCGCTGTACGCGACACCCAGGCGCCGTCGCCGGCGTCGATGAAGGTCCGCAGTCGGTCGAGATCCGGGTTGCCCGACCCCCCGCCGAACACGTACCAGGCGGAGTCTTCGGCGTAGTCCCACATGGCCTCGGCTGCCTGCAGGTGGGCAAGGTCCACGTAGTCGTGGCCGTCGAGAAGTGCGGCCGTGACAGACAGGCGGAGTACC
This sequence comes from Streptomyces sp. NBC_00207, assembly GCF_045160965.1. Taxonomy (NCBI): domain Bacteria; kingdom Bacillati; phylum Actinomycetota; class Actinomycetes; order Kitasatosporales; family Streptomycetaceae; genus Streptomyces; species Streptomyces sp. NBC_00207. Next base: position 4,524,971 of record NZ_CP130715.1, read on the forward strand.
TGGGGGGCGGCTCGGGCCACGACCTGGGCGACGGGGCCGTCGCCGGCGTGGTCGGCGGCCAGGCGGGCGTAGACCTCGCGCCAGTGCTCGGCAGCGGCGACGCTGCGGCGCATCCGACCTACGCCGCGGGCCTTGTCGATGACGGCAGCCAGCTCTGTCCCCAGGGCCTTCAGGTCCGCCTCGACGAGCTCCCCGCCGTCCGGGAGGAGCTTGGACCGCCGGGACAGGACGGGAAGGAAGCGGTTCATGGTGCCGCCGGCCCGCTCGGCCTCGTTCAGCTTCACCCGCAGTTCGGTCGGCGTGATGTGGCCGACGATGCCGATGTGCGGCTCGGTCGCCACCTTCGGCTTCACGGTCATCGTGCGAAGCGTCCCGCCATCCCACGCCTGCCGGATGAGCGGAAGGAGCGTGTTGCCCTCCCGCTTGCCCTGCGCGAGGACCGACGCGAACTCAGACTCGATGATCAGTAGGCGCTTGTCTTCTACGCCCTCGTCGTAGTTGTCAGAGTCGGGATCGCCGTGCGGGTCCCGTACCTGCGTAATGAGGCCCTCGGCCGAGGACAAGCCGCTCATCACCCGATCGGCGCTGAACGTCTCGTCGGCGTACCGGAAGACTCGACGCGTCTCGGCGTAGGACGTGCCTTTCACACCGCCGGCGGTGCGGCCGATGATCAGGGACCAGACCCGGGCACCGTGATGTACGCCGCCCGTGAGGATGTGCGGGCCCTTGCCGATCATCGCCCCAGCTGCGCTGTAGAGGGTGAAGAGCATTGCGGCCGGGTCGGCTTCGGTGTGCGGGAGGATTGTGTCGACGATGTGGCCAGCGAGGCCGTGATAGGCGAGGCCGCCAAGCGTCGGCCATGGGCGGCCGGTGGGGGACGGCTCCGTGTCCGCCTCGGCGGCGAGGGTTTCATTCATGCCGCCTCCTGGCGTTGGTCGTTGTAGGTGAGGTAGCGGCCGTTACTGCCGGGGATACGGATGGGCGGCCATCCGGGGGTGGCCGTGAGGACGTGTGGCGCGCGCTTCACCTGGCGGGCTTCCCGGATCTCCTGGAAGCCGCGGATGCGGTTGGTGGCGGCGAGGATCTGTGCGGCCATACGGCGGGCGTCTCCGAAGGTGTGGACGTACCACTCGACGTCGTCGAGCTCGTCGAGGGCGACGCCCTGTAGCCGCCACTGCTCGGCGGCCACGAACACGCTGAACCGCTTCTCGCGGCTGAACGGGTCGGCGGCGTAGAACTCGGGGGTGCCGTACTCGGGCCAGCTGGTGATCGGTGGCAGCGTGGGCCACGCGCCGGGTACCCGTGCGGCTGGCTCCTGTGGCAAGCTGGGCGTAGTCGAACCGCCAGCCGCGGAGACTTCCTGAAACGCCCCGGATACCAGCCGGGGCGTTTCTGCGTTCTCGCTCATGCTGCGGCGCCCCCGCTCACGGTGCGCGCGCTCAGCCAGGCCTCGACCGCGCTCCGCTTGTACCGGATGCGGCCGCCCCTGCCGGGGCTCAACTTGATGTAGTCGGGGCCCTGCTCCATGTACCGCCAATTCCGGAGCGTCTGCACGCTGAAGCCGTAGTCGGCCCCTACCTGCTTCGGACTCATGAGTTCCTCGGGCACTATCCCTCCTCGGATGAGTTGTTTTACGACTCACATGGATCTACATTGGACCCATGACAGTGACAGTAGCAGACACCCCGGGACCCAAACAGCTCCATCCGAGTGCGCGAATTAGGCTGTTGGGCATGACCGAGCAGCCGAGGAACCGCACCCAGATCACCGACGAGACCGGAAAGACGGTTGCCGCGAACGTGCGTCGACTGCGCGAGGCACGTGGGCTCTCCACCTACGACCTCTCTCGGGCGCTGGCCGAAGCCGGGCGCCCGATCGCGCCTTCCGCGATCGCCAAGGTGGAGCGCGCCGAACGACGCGTGGACGTAGGGGATCTGATGGCCCTGGCCGTCGTTCTCGGCGTCTCACCCGTGACCCTGCTCCTGCCGGCCAACGCCCGCGGGGGGAAGGACGCCAACGGCATCCCGCAGGAGGCGCGGACAGAGGTCACGGGAGCCGGTGAAGTCGGCGTGGTCAGCGCCTGGCGCTGGGCGTGGTGCCAGGACCCGCTACAGCCCGGTGACCCTGACATGGGCGAGGAAGAGGCCGATCGCCGCCTGATGGACTTCCTCCTGAACTCGCGCCCGATCGGCCTGCTCAGCGCCCAGGGTGACGACAGGATCATGTCCGCGGGTATCGGTACGCGAAGGAGGCGGCCCGATGGCCCGAGTGTGGATTGAGGATCGGGAGACCCACGCGGACTACCAGCTGGCCATGGAGAAGTGGCAGGCCGCGAAGCGCGCAGGCAGCAAGCGGCAGCCGCCGGGCCGGTGGCGGGTCCGGTGGTACGGGCCCGACAACAAGGGCAAGGCGCTGACCTTCCAGAAGCTGCCGCAGGCCGAGGCCGAGGTCCACGCCCTCACGGCCAAGCTGGACAAGGGTTCGTACCGCGATCCGAAGTCCGGCAAGGCCGCGGTGAAGATCGTGGCCGAGGAGTGGTTCACGTCGAAGCGGAAGATCGGGCGGACCACCCGGCAGGACTACCGGGAGCTCCTCGACAACTACGTCATCCCGAAGTGGGGTGACTGGCAGGTCGCGGCGATTCAGTGGGAGGACGTGTCCGCCTGGGTGACCGAGCTCTGCACAAAGCCCGGGAAGTCGGGCAGGATCCTGGGTCCCCATCGCGTCCTGAAGACGTACCGGGTGCTGTCGATGACGATGAAGCACGCCGTGTTCTCGAAGCGGATCTCCACGAGCCCGTGTCACGATCACGAGCTTCCGCGGCCGGACGACGAGGACGAGCACGTCTACCTGACCTACGACCAGCTGGAGTCTCTGGCCGAGGCGGCCGGCGAGTACCGACTGCTGATCCTGACGCTGGGCTACTGCGGGATCCGGTGGGCCGAAGCCTCCGCCGTCAAGGTGGGCCGGCTGCAGGTGCCGAAGCGGCGGATCCGGATCGTCGAGAGCTACACGGACGTGAATGGCGAACTGGCCATAGGGCCGGTGAAGAACCACGAGAAGCGGTCCGTACCGCTCCCCCGGTCATTCGCCGACGAGCTCGGCACGCTGGCCCGCGGCAAGAACCACGGAGGGCTGCTCTTCACCGCCCCCGAAGGCGGCCCCCTCCGGTACAACAACTTCCGCAATCGGATCTTCAACCCTGCCATCCGCAATGCCGGCCTCGAGGGCTTGGGCATCACCCCGCACAAGCTCCGCCATACCGCCGCCTCGCTGGCCATCGCGGCCGGCGCGGACGTGAAGGTGGTGCAGACGATGTTGGGCCACAAGGACGCGTCGATGACGCTGAACATCTACGGCCACCTGCTGCCGGACCGCCTCGACGAAGTCGCCGACGCGCTCGACGTCGGGCGAAAGGTCGCACTGGCACTGCGAAGTGCGCCGATCGTGACGACCTAGCCAAGTGGATCACGCGTACTAAATGTGTACAGGCCCCCCGGAGATCATGACCGGGGGGCCTGCGCGTACCGGCTCTCACCTGCCGGTATCCATCTGAGCCCCCTGTCGGGTTCGAACCGACGACCCCCGCTTTACAAGAGCGGTGCTCTGGCCAGCTGAGCTAAGGAGGCAAGCCGCCATCACTCTACACAGACCGCTCTTGCGCGGGCCATCACATTGAAAGCAGCAGACGTCACCCGGCCGGTTACTTCGCGTCGCCGTTGAACTTCGCGGCCGACCAGAAGTAGCCGAGCACCGCGAGACCCAGGCACCAGGCGACCGCGAGCCACCCGTTGTGGCCGATCCCGCTGCCGAGCAGCAGTCCGCGCAGGGTCTCGATGACCGGCGTGAAGGGCTGGTACTCGGCGACCGGCTGGAACCAGCCCGGCATCGCGTCGACCGGGACGAACGCACTGGACAGGAGCGGCAGCAGGATCATCGGCATCGCGTTGTTGCTGGCGGCCTCGGCGTTCGGGCTGATCAGGCCCATGCCGACCGCGATCCAGGTGAGCGCCGTGGCGAAGAGCACGAGCAGCCCGAACGCCGCCAGCCACTCCAGGGCGGTCGCGTCGGTGGACCGGAAGCCGATGGCCACGGCGACGGCGCCCACGAGGACCACGCTCATCACGCACTGCAGCACGCTGCCGACGACGTGCCCGATGAGCACCGACCCGCGGTGGATCGCCATGGTGCGGAAGCGGGCGATGATCCCCTCGGTCATGTCGTTGGAGACGGACACCGCGGTCCCGACGACCGTGCCGCCGACGGTCATCAGCAGGATGCCCGGGACGACGTACGCGATGTACGCGGAGCGGTCCGCGCCGCCGCCCATGCCGGCGCTCATCACGTCTCCGAAGATGTAGACGAAGAGGAGCAGCAGCATGATCGGCGTGAGCAGCAGGTTCAGGGTGAGCGAGGGATAGCGCCGGGCGTGCAGGAGGTTGCGGCGCAGCATCGTCGACGAGTCGCGGACGGCGAGGGAGAAGGAGCTCATCGGACAGCCTCCTCGGGCTGGTTGGGGATGCCGGCTCCGCCGGTCAGGGCGAAGAAGACGTCGTCGAGGTCGGGGGTGTGGACGGTCAGTTCGTCGGCCTCGATGCCGGCGGAGTCCAGCCGGTCGAGGACGGCGCGGAGCTCGCGCTGGCTGCCGTCGCTGGGGATCTGCAGGGCCAGGGCCTCGTCGTCCCGGGTCACCTCGCCCAGCGCGAGGGCGGCGCTCCGGTACGTGGCCGGATCGGCGAAGCGCAGCCGCACGTGTCCGCCGGGGATCATCCGCTTCAGCTCCTCGGCGGTGCCCTGGGCGGCGATCTTCCCGTCGTTGAGCACGGCGATGCGGTCGGCGAGCTGGTCGGCCTCCTCCAGGTACTGGGTGGTGAGGAAGACGGTGACGCCGCCCGTGACCAGCTCGCGGATGATCTGCCACATGGTGTGGCGGGAGCGCGGGTCGAGGCCGGTGGTCGGCTCGTCGAGGAAGATGATCCGCGGACTTCCGACCAGGGTCATGGCGATGTCAAGGCGGCGCTTCATGCCGCCGGAGTAGGTGGAGGCGGGCTTCTTCGCGGCCTCCACCAGGTCGAAGCGCTCCAGCAGCTCGGCGGCGACCCGCCGCCCCTCGCTCTTGGACAGGTGGTGCAGGTCCGCCATGAGGAGCATGTTCTCCTCGCCGGTGATCAGTCCGTCGACGGCGGAGAACTGCCCGGTGACACCGATCGCGGCCCGCACCGCCTGCGGGGCGGCGGCCAGGTCGTGGCCGGCGACGTACAGGTCGCCGGCGTCGGCGCCGACGAGGGTGGAGAGGATCTTGACGGCGGTGGTCTTGCCGGCGCCGTTCGGGCCGAGCAGGGAGAAGACCGTTCCTTCGGGGACGGTCAGGTCGACGCCGTCGAGCACGACCTTGTCGCCGTACGACTTGCGCAGCCCGTTCGCCGCGATGGCCAGGTTGGTCATGATGGGTGCTCCTCAGGGGCTGCGGGTCAGATGCTGCGGGCGGTGATGTCGCCGTAGGCGGTGGTGGCGTGGATGGTGAGGCCGGCGGCGGCGCCGTCGGTGTTGTCGAGCGCGTCGTGGATGCGGCCGTAGCCGGTGCCGGCGTCGAGGCTGGCGGAGACTCCGCGGGCGGCGCCGACGGTGACGTCGCCGGCCTGGGTGCGCAGCTCGACGGCGCCGTGGACGGCCTCGGCGACGCGGATGTCGCCCTTCTGGGTGCTGATCCGGGCGGGGCCGCCGAGGCGTCCAACGGTCACGTCGCCGGCCATGAGCGTCAGCTGGGCGGCGGCGGTCTCGTCGAGCTTGACCGTGCCCTCGGCGCTCTCGAAGGCGACGTCGCCGAGGCGTCCGACGCCGCGGAACTCGGCGCTGGCCGCCTTCGCCTCGACGCGGGAGCCGGCCGGGAGCTGCACGGTGACCTCGACGGACCCGCAGGCGCCGAGGATCTGGTTCTTGGCGTCGGGGGTCTTGATCCGCAGGACCCCGTCGGCGTACTCGACGGTGGTCTGCTCCGCGGCCTTCACGTCACGGCCCTTGGAGGCGTTCGCGGGGAGGACCTCGACGGTGGTGTCGGTGCGGTCGGCGGCGATGAAGCGGATGCGGCCCGCGGGGATGTCCAGGACGGCGGAGACGGGGGTGGCGGTGGCGAACTTCTGCATCGTTCTTCTCTTTCTCCAGTGGCGGACCCTGTCGGCCCACCGTTTCTGATGAACGAAAAGCTACGTTGCATTCACAGATTCAGCAACGAGTTCGTTGCGCATGAAAGACATCACTGCAGTTCAAAGCGTGTATTTCATTGCAATGGATTGGATTTCAATGCAACACTCGACACCCGTCACGTTGCAATGAATGAAGAGTGAACGCTATGCTCGACCCACCACGGACCACGAAGGAGGCCGCAATGCCGGGAGGCAGACTCACCCAGCAGGAACGCCAGCAGATCGCGGTGGGGCTGGCCGACGACCTCGCCTACGCGGAGATCGCCAGACGCCTCGACCGGCCGACCTCGACGATCACCCGCGAGGTCATGCGCAACGGCGGCCCCGCCGCCTACCGCGCGGAGCTGGCCCACCGCGCCACCGAACGCCGCGCCCACCGCCGCAGGCAGCCCGCACCCCGGGGGGCACAGGCCCCCGAGCAGGCCCACGGACGCGACGCCGAAGCCGTGCGCGAGTACGAGGAGACGTTCACGACCCTCTTCACACAGCAGGGCCTGCCCACGATGACGGCCCGGGTGCTGGCGTCCCTCTACACGACCGACGCGGGCAGCCTCACCGCGTCCGAACTCGTCCAGCGCCTCCAGGTCAGCCCGGCGTCCATCTCCAAGGCGGTCGCGTTCCTCGAAAGCCAGGGCCTCATCCGCCGGGAGCGCGACGAACGCCGCCGCGAGCGGTACGTCGTCGACGACGACGTCATGTACCAGTCGACGATCGCCGGCGCCCGGGCCAACGCCCTGCTCGCCGAGACCGCACGCCAGGGCGTCACCATCCTCGGCCACGGCACCCCGGCCGCCGCCCGCCTGGAGAACATCGCCCGCTTCGTCGACTTCGTCTCCGAGAGCATCGCCCGCGCCGCGGACCAGGCCCGCGAAATCCTCCACACGAAACCCGAACCCCCCTCGGACGAAACCACCTGAGAAGCCCGGACAGCCGCCCGGCTCCGTCAGCCCGCCGCCGGGTAACCGATCCGCTCCGCCGCCCGCATCACCCCGGCGAGGTCCGCCTCCGGGTTCAGGGCCGTGAGCACCGCCTCCGTGAGGGGGCGCAGCGCGAGGACGTGGCGGATCGCGTCCAGGTCCAGGGGGCGCGCGGGCTCGTAGTAGTCCTCGGCGAAGTCGCGGTAGGCCTCCGGCGTGCCCGCGGCCAGCACCCCGAAGAGGTCCGCCGCGCCGTCGGCGTACCCGTGCGGGTCGTCGGAAGGGAACTCCACCGGCCCCGCGCGCCAGGCCCCGTCCCCGGTCTCGCGCCAGAACACCACCGTCGCGCGCGGCACGCCCTCGTCGCAGAACGCCGGCTCCGTCACGTACCGCCGGAAGGCCGGCGGCACGTCGTCCACCAGACCGGGCCAGACCGCCGGGTCCTCGTCGCCGTACGGGCTCATCCGCGACTCGTGGGCGAAACCGCGCGCGTAGGCGCCCGCCGGGGAGAACACGATGGCGTAGTCGTCGCCGGAGCCGTTGTCCATCAGCGCCGCCTCCTCCGTTTCGGACCAGGAAGCGGCGTACGCGAAGAAGCCGAAGCCTGAGGCGTCCATCACGGCCTCCAGCACGGCCAGCGCCCGGCAACGGTCGCGCAGGGCCGGGATGTCGGGCAGGGCCGGGAGGATTTCGTGGACGGTCACGGTGGCATGGAAGCAGGTCACGCCGACAGCCCGGTGGCCCAGGGTGCTGACAGACGGCGTTCGGGCAGGTAGCGTCGGGCGGAGTTCGGTGTTACTGGACTAGACCCATTCTTCCTTCCACTCGGATCGTCCGGCACGTTCCTGCCGGTAGAAGGGATTCATCACCATGGCTTCTGTCACTTTCGACAAGGCGACCCGTCTGTACCCCGGCGGCGACAAGCCCGCCGTCGACCAGCTGGAGCTGGAGATCGAGGACGGCGAGTTCCTCGTCCTCGTCGGTCCTTCCGGCTGCGGCAAGTCCACCTCGCTGCGCATGCTCGCCGGCCTGGAGGACGTCAACGGCGGTGCCATCCGCATCGGTGACCGCGACGTCACGCACCTGCCGCCCAAGGACCGGGACATCGCGATGGTGTTCCAGAACTACGCGCTCTACCCGCACATGTCCGTCGCCGACAACATGGGCTTCGCGCTCAAGATCGCCGGCGTGGACAAGGCCACCATCCGCAAGAAGGTGGAGGAGGCGGCCGACATCCTCGACCTGCGTCCCTACCTCGACCGCAAGCCCAAGGCGCTCTCCGGCGGTCAGCGCCAGCGCGTCGCGATGGGCCGCGCGATCGTGCGCCAGCCGCAGGTGTTCCTGATGGACGAGCCGCTGTCGAACCTGGACGCCAAGCTCCGCGTGTCGACCCGTACGCAGATCGCGGGCCTGCAGCGCCGCCTCGGCATCACCACCGTCTACGTCACCCACGACCAGGTCGAGGCCATGACGATGGGCGACCGCGTGGCCGTGCTGAAGGACGGGCTGCTGCAGCAGGTCGACACCCCGCGCAACATGTACGACCGTCCCGCGAACCTCTTCGTGGCCGGCTTCATCGGCTCCCCGGCCATGAACCTGGTCGAGGTCCCGATCACCGACGGCGGCGTGAAGTTCGGCGACAGCGTCGTCCCGGTGTCGCGCGAGGCGCTGTCCGCCGCGGCCGACGCCGGCGACCGCACCGTCACCGTCGGCGTGCGCCCCGAGCACTTCGACCTCGCCGAGACCGGCGGCCTGACCATCGACGTGAACGTCGTCGAGGAACTCGGCGCCGACGGCTACGTGTACGGCTCCACCCCGGGCGAGAAGGGCTCGCAGGAGCTCGTGGTCCGCGTCAACGGCCGCCAGGTGCCGGAGAAGGGCTCCAGCCTGCACGTGGTGCCGCGCGCCGACGAGATCCACGTGTTCTCGACCTCCTCCGGTGAGCGGCTCTCGGGCTGACCGGCACTCCGCAACAGCGCACGACCGGAGGGGCGTTCCGTCAAGGGGCGCCCCTCCGCCGTGCGTTGCCCAACTCCGGCAGACCGGGCCATACACCCCTCCCCGTCAACCCGTAATTCGAAAAGCCACGTCGAACCGTCCCTCGACAGAGTGACTAAATGTCGCCAAATCTTCACCGAGCGCTACTCTCGCCCTCGTGACCCACACTGCCCGCCGTATCGGCCGTTCCCTCGCCCTGGTCCTGCCCGTCGTCCTCGTCCTGTCCGGGACCCTCGCGGTCACCATGGTCCCCTGGGCGGACACGTCCTCCTCCCAGATCCTGACCGCCTCCGCCGAGGGCGTCTCCGCCCCGGCGAAGCCGCGCGCCCCGCACGAGGTGCTGCGCGAACAGCTCGTCGGTGATCTGCAGCAGGGCCAGGCGCCGGACGACGTCCTCACGCACCTCCAGCAGGAGGTGAACCGGCGGCCGTCGCTCGCCGAGCACTGCGTGGGGATCGCCAGGGCGCTGGGGCGGGCCGCCGTCGACGCGTACGGCCCGACGAAGGCCCAGTCCTTCGCCCGTCCCGTCTGCGACACCTCGTACGCCTCAGGCGTCGCCTCCATGGGCTGACGCACCCCGCGTCCCTACGCTGGCCGCCATGACCGACGACCACCGATCCGCCCCCTCTTCCCCCTCCGCAGCCGCGTTCCCCGCCGCCCCCACCCAGGCAGTCGTCCTGGCGGGCGGCCAGGGTTCGCGGCTGCGTCCGTACACGGACGACCGCCCCAAGCCGATGGTCGAGATCCCGGGGACGGGGGTGCCGATCATCGGGCACCAGCTGGCCTGGCTGGCGGCGGAGGGGGTCACGGACGCGGTGGTCTCCTGCGGGCACCTCGCCGGGGTGCTCCAGGACTGGCTGGCCGGCGCCCGGCTGCCGCTCCGCGTGACCACGGTGGTCGAGGAGGAGCCGCTGGGGCGCGGCGGCGGCCTCAAGTACGCCGCACGGCACCTCCCGCACCCGGACCTGGCCTGGTACGCGACCAACGGCGACATCTGGACCCGCTTCTCGCTGCGCGAGATGGCGGCCTTCCACGCCGAACGCGGTGCGGTGGCGACGCTCGCGCTGGCCCGGCCGCGGATCCCGTGGGGGGTGGTGGAGACCAACGAGTTCGGGCACGTACTGGACTTCATCGAGGCTCCGCCGTCGCCGTATCCGGTCAATGCTGGCGTGTACGTCTTCGGGCCCGAATTCGCCTCCCTGCTCCCTGACTTCGGGGACCACGAGCGGACGACGTTCCCGCGGCTGGCGCGCGAGCGGCGGCTGGCGGGCTTCCCGCTGCCCCAGGGGGCCTACTGGCGGGCCATCGACACCGCGAAGGACCTGACCGAGGCCGCACGGGAGTTGGCCGCGCAGACGGGCTCCTGAGGCCGCGCACGGCTCGCGGCGCCCACTGCGCACCCCACCCACCCCACCCGCCCGCCCTCCCGCGTACGGAGCTCCGCACGCGGCCCGGCGCACGCGGAAGGGCCCGGCACGCTCGCGCGCGCCGGGCCCCGGTCGTCGTACCGATCCCCGCCGGTGGGGCTCAGCCGATGAGACCGCCGATGAGGCCGGGCTGCTTCGTCGGAGTCCCGCCGCCGCTGTTCGAGCTGCCCGAGGAGGACGGCTGCCGGGGCGACGTGGACTGGCGGGGGGTGCTGCGCGGGGTCTGCTGCCTGCTGCTGGTGGTGCCCCGCGTCGCGGTGGGCGACTGGGAGCCCGTCCCGGCGGTCTCCCGGGCCGGTGCACCCGAGGCGCCCTTGCCGGACTTCGTTGCGGGCGCGGTGGGAGTGGCGGAGGCCGAGGGGGTCCCCGCCTTGGCGGTCGGCTGCGGGGAGGGCTGCTGCCTGGCCGGGGCCTGCGGCAACGGCCGGCCCGGCAGGTAGTTGGTCGGGGCCTGTCCGGGCCCGGGGACGGTGACGACGGTGGTGGAGCGGACGGCGCCGCCGAGGAGCGAGCCGACGAGCAGGGTGAGCCCGCACACGACGGTGGCCATGACGGCCCCGCGGCGCAGCACGCGCCGCCGCAGCCGCCAGATCTCGGAGCGCGGCCCGAGGGTGCGCCAGGCCTCGCCGGCCAGACGTCCGTCGAGGGAGTAGACCGGCGCGCCCGCGATGATCAGCGGGCTCCAGGCGGCGAGGTAGATGATGTCGGGCGCGTCGTAGGCGGGGACGGTCTTCCAGCTCACCGTCATCAGCAGCGCGGCGGACAGGAGCGCCCCGAAGCAGGCGGCGAACCGCTGCCACAGGCCGAACACCGTCAGCACGCCCACGATGACCTGGAGGAAGGCCACGCTCAGGCCCGCGCCGACCGGGTGCGCGAGGGCGAAGTCGCGCAGCGGCTCGGCAAGGGCCCACGGGTTGAGCGTGTGCAGCCAGGTGACCATGGAGCCGCGCTCGCCGCCGTCGAAGTAGACGGGGTCGCACAGCTTGCCCATGCCGGCGTAGACGGAGATGAAGCCGAGGAAGACGCGCAGCGGGAGGAGGACGACCCCGAGGTTCATGCGGCGGCCGGGGTAGTACGAGGCCTGTCCGCGGGAGTCGGCGGCGGAGCGCCGGGAGTCCGGCCCGGGCCCGGAGCCGGGCGGCTCCTGGCGGGGCAGGTCCCGTACGGCGGCCAGCGGCCGCGTCTCGGCGGGGTCCCCGTAGCTGCGCTGGCCGATGACGGTCGGCGTGGCGAGGGTGTCCTCGGCGAGGTCGTGGGCGAGGTCGATGCGCGGAATGACCTGGGTGGCTCCGCCGTCGTACTCGCCGCCGTCGAAGGCGTCGCGGCCGCGCCCGGCCTCGCGTACGGCCTGGAGCAGTCCGCCCATGGCCGCGGCGTCGCCGGCGTCGGACTTGCCGCTCCAGACCACGGGGGCGCGGCGCCGGGTGGCCCCGGCGGCCGCCACCACGGCGCCGCCCAGGACGGGCGCGCGGCCGGGGGCCTTGGCGGGCTTGGAACGCGCGCTCGGGCTCGGTGCGAGCCGCACGCGGAAGCTGGCGTGGTTGACGATGACCTGTGCGGGATCGCACGGCACCTTGACCATGCTCAGCGCGGGCTGGTCGTCGAACCCTGACGTTCTGGTGTCCACACTCATCTAACCGAGTGATCAGTGTTTAGGACACTGCCTTGACGCCAGGGATGTGTCCATGACCCGTCAAGATCAAGCCACCCCGCCCGAAACGGGCGGGGTGACACGCTCACGGGTCACATTCCGTGAGCCAAGTGGATCAAGGGAGCGGGGCTCCGGATGATCAGACGCGGCCGCGGTCGGCGCGGCGGCGGGCCGCCTCGTAGAGCACGACGCCCGCGGCGACACCGGCGTTGAGGGACTCGGCGCCGCCCGGCATCGGGATGCGCACGAGGTAGTCGCAGTTCTCGCCGACGAGGCGGCCGAGGCCCTTGCCCTCGGAGCCGACGACGATGACGACCGGGCCGCCGAGCACCTCCAGGTCGTTGACCGTGTGCTCGCCCTCGGCCGCGAGGCCGACGATGGTGATGCCGGCCTTCTTGTAGTCCTGGAGGGCGCGGGTCAGGTTGGTGACGCGGGAGACCGGGGTACGGGCGGCGGTGCCGGCCGAGGTCTTCCAGGCACCGGCGGTCATGCCGGCGGCGCGGCGCTCGGGGATGACCACGCCGTGGCCGCCGAAGGCGGAGACGGAGCGGACGATCGCGCCGAGGTTGCGCGGGTCGGTGACACCGTCGAGGGCGACGATCAGCGGGTCGTCGCCGTCGTCGTACGCGGCCGCGGTGAGGTCCTCGGGGTGCGCGTACTCGTACGGCGGGACCTGGAGGACCAGGCCCTGGTGGTTGAGCCCGTTGGTCATGCGGTCGAGCTCGGGGCGCGGGGCTTCCATCAGGTTGATGTTGCCGCGCTCGGCCGCGAGCTGGAGGGCCTCGCGGACGCGCTCGTCGTTGTCGATGAACTGCTGGACGTAGAGGGTGGTGGCGGGAACGCCGTCGCGCAGCGCCTCGAAGACCGGGTTGCGGCCGACGACCATCTCGCTGGTGCCCTTGGGGCCGCCACGGCGGGGTGCCGGGCGCCGCTTGGCGGCCTGGCGCGCGATGGCGTTGCTGATGCGGTTCGCCTTGTGCTTCTTGCGGTCCTCGGCCTTGGGCGTGGGGCCCTTGCCTTCGAGGCCCTTGCGCCGCTGGCCACCGCTGCCGACCGTCGCGCCCTTCTTGTTGGACGTGCGGCGGTTCCTGCGCTGGCTGTTCCCGGCCATGACTTCTACCTGTTTTCGTTGATGCTGCGATATGTACGTATGAAGAGTGTGCCGCCCGGGACGCCGGGCAGCACACCAAGCTCAGCTGCCCGGGCTCAGCGGGGGCCGAGCGTCCAGCGCGGGCCCGTCGGGCTGTCCTCGATGACCAGGCCGGACTGCTGGAGCTGGTCGCGGATGGCGTCGGCCGTCGCCCAGTCCTTGCGGGCCCGCGCGGACTCGCGCTGGTCGAGGACGAGGCGCACGAGGGTGTCGACGGCGCCGTGGAGGTCCTCTCCGCGGTCGGTCTCCCCGGCCCAGTGCGGGTCGAGCGGGTCCAGGCCGAGGACGCCCAGCATGGCCCGCACCTCGGACAGGCGCGCGATGGCCGCGTCCTTGTCGTCGGCGGCCAGCGCGCTGTTGCCCTGACGGACGGTCGTGTGGACGATGGCGAGCGCCTGCGGGACGCCCAGGTCGTCGTCCATGGCCTCGGCGAAGGCGGGCGGGACCTCGCCCGCGGCCTCGACGGCGCCGCCGGCCTTCTCGATGACCCGCTGGTAGAAGCCCTCGATCCGGGCGAAGGCCGACTCGGCCTCGCGCAGTGCCTCCTCGCTGTACTCGATCATCGACCGGTAGTGCGGGGTGCCGAGGTAGTAGCGCAGGACGATCGGACGCCACTGCTTGACCATCTCGGAGACGAGGACGGAGTTCCCGAGGGACTTGGACATCTTCTCGCCGGACATGGTGACCCAGGCGTTGTGGACCCAGTACTTGGCGAACTCGTCGCCGAAGGCCTGGGCCTGGGCGATCTCGTTCTCGTGGTGCGGGAAGATCAGGTCGAGCCCGCCGCCGTGGATGTCGAAGGCCTGGCCGAGGTACTTGTGCGCCATGGCGGAGCACTCCAGGTGCCAGCCGGGACGGCCGCGGCCCCAGGGCGTCTCCCACGAGGGCTCGCCGGGCTTGGCGGACTTCCACATGGCGAAGTCGCGCGGGTCGCGCTTGCCGGTCTCGCCGGTGCTCTCCGGCTGGCGGATGTTGTCGAGCTCCTGGCGGGAGAGCGAGAGGTAGCCGGGGAAGGACTTCACGTCGAAGTAGACGTTGCCCTCGGACTCGTACGCGTGACCGCGCTCGATGAGCCCGCGCATCATCTCGATCATCTCCGGGACGTGCCCGGTGGCGCGCGGCTCGTAGGTGGGCCGCAGGCAGCCGAGCGCGTCGTAGCCGGAGTTGAAGGCCAGTTCGTTCTCGTAGCCGATGGACCACCAGGGGCGGCCCTGTTCGGCCGCCTTGGCGATGATCTTGTCGTCGATGTCGGTGACGTTGCGGATGAAGGTCACGTCGTAGCCGCGGTACGCGAACCAGCGGCGCATGACGTCGAAGTTCAGGTACGAGCGGATGTGCCCGATGTGCGGGGCGGCCTGCACCGTGGCGCCACACAGGTAGATCGAGACACAGCCCGCGGTGAGCGGGGTGAAGTCGCGGATCTGCCGGGCGCTGGTGTCGTACAGGCGAATAGTCACGGCATCCAGGGTAGTGCGCCTGTAGCAGTGCCCCGCGCCCTTTGGGGACGCGGGGCACCTTTGTTGTGGAAGATGTGCCGTCGCTACGGGTGTTCAGGCCGGGTTCGTCCGGTACACGAGGGCCGTGGCGATCGCGGCGAGCCCTTCGGCCCGGCCGGTGAGGCCCAGGCCGTCGGTGGTGGTGCCGGATACGGAGACGGGGGCGCCGGCAGCGGCGGCGAGCGCCTTCTGCGCCTCTTCGCGCCGCTTGCCGATCTTCGGGCGCACGCCGATCACCTGGATGGCGATGTTGCCGATCTCGAAGCCCTCGGCGCGGACGATCCGGGCCGCCTCCGCCAGGAGGGTGACACCGGCGGCGCCGGACCACTCGGGGCGGGAGGTGCCGAAGTGCGCGCCGAGGTCGCCGACGCCGGCGGCGGAGAAGAGCGCGTCGCAGGCGGCGTGCGCGGCGACGTCGCCGTCGGAGTGGCCGGCGAGGCCGTCCTCGCCCTCCCACAGCAGGCCGGCGCACCACAGCTCGCGGCCGGCCTCGAAGGCGTGCACGTCGGTGCCGATGCCGACGAGCGGGATCAGCGGGGCCTGCGGACTCTGCGGACTCTGCGGACTAGAAACCATCGGTGGCCCT
Organism: Streptomyces sp. NBC_00207; assembly: GCF_045160965.1. NCBI lineage: Bacteria > Bacillati > Actinomycetota > Actinomycetes > Kitasatosporales > Streptomycetaceae > Streptomyces > Streptomyces sp. NBC_00207. The sequence continues at coordinate 4,540,399 of NZ_CP130715.1, forward strand.
CCTGCGGGCGAGTACGGCCTCTGCGAGGACCAGGTCGAGCGGGCGGGTGACCTTGAAGGCCTCCTCGTGGCCGGGGATCACCACGACGGTGACGCCGAGCCGTTCCACCATTCCGGCGTCGTCCGTGGCGCCCTCGCCGTCGACGGCGATCGCGGCGTGCGCCCGCAGGAGGGTGGCGAGGTCGAAGCCCTGAGGGGTCTGCACGGCGCGCAGCCGGGCCCGCTCGGGCGTGGCGAGGACCGGCTCGGCCTCGCCGGGCTTGCCGGGCTCGACCTCCTTGACCGTGTCGGCCAGGGGCAGCGCGGGCACCACGGCCGGGGCTCCGTCGCGTACGGCTTCGACGACGGAGTCCACGGTGTCCACCGGGACGAGCGGGCGGGCCGCGTCGTGGATGAGTACGGAGGTGACGTCCTGCGGCAGCGCGTCCAGGCCGGCGCGTACGGACTCCTGGCGGGTCTCGCCGCCGGGGACGACGAGGAGTTCGGTCCTCTCGGGCAGCGCGTGCTCGCCCAGGAGGAGGCGCACCTCGGCGGTCTCGGCCGGCGGGGCGACGACCACGACGAGGGAGACCGCGCGGGAGCGGGCCATCGCGCGTACGGCGTGGACGAGCATGGGCGTGCCGCCGAGGGCCCGCAGGGCCTTGGGGGCACCGGGGCCGAGGCGTACCCCGCGGCCGGCGGCCGGGATCACCGCGGCGGTGCGGTGGGGACGCGTTACGTCAGACATCAGTAGCTCCGAGCCAGGTTTGTGACTTCGGCCGACATGGGTATGGCCTGAAGGGTGCCGGGTGCGACACCCCTCGCCCCTTCCGTGACGACCGGTCGAGCAGGCTGCCCGGCCCGGCACGCCATCGAGACGGTGGCGGTGTGGTAGTGCAGAAGAGTACGGATACGCCTGCGGATACAGACATGCCGCAGCGCCCGGCAACAGGTCTCTCGTGGAGGAGAGACGTTGTCATCGGGCACCGCGGCAGACTGTGCACAGAGGCTGTGCACGGGATGCCTCGCGTCAGGACGCGAGCACCTCGTCGAGGAGGGCCTCGGCCTTGTCCTCGTTCGTGTTCTCAGCGAGCGCGAGCTCGCTCACCAGGATCTGGCGTGCCTTCGCGAGCATGCGCTTCTCACCCGCGGAGAGCCCGCGCTCGCGCTCACGACGCCACAGGTCACGCACCACTTCGGCGACCTTGATGACATCGCCAGAAGCGAGCTTCTCCAGATTTGCCTTGTAGCGCCGGGACCAGTTCGTCGGCTCTTCTGCATACGGTGCGCGGAGCACCTCGAAGACCCGGTCCAGCCCGTCCTGGCCGACTACGTCGCGAACGCCGACGAACTCCGCATTGTCCGCAGGCACACGAACCGTCAGGTCGCCCTGGGCGACCTTGAGCACCAAGTAGGTCTTGTCCACGCCTTTGATCTGACGAGTCTCAATGGCCTCGATCAGCGCGGCCCCGTGATGGGGATAGACCACGGTGTCGCCAACCTTGAACGTCATGTGACAGGTACCCCTTCCGTGGCTATCCAGGGTAACACGAGAACTGACTGTTATGAATGGCGTTTTCGCAGGTCAGGGCACATCTCGGGGCTTGACAACAGCAACAGGAACGTGCTGCGGAAGGCTTGCGGAAGGGGGTATTCGCAGGTCGGGGGCGCTGCGCGGACCAGGCGAAAGGGCCACGCTACACCTGCCCGGCACCCCCATCAGTGTGACGTACGTCCCGTTTTGCCGGTTTTCGAGTCGGGAAACCGAACTACTCCGTTCGACTGGCGGCCCTCCGTGCGGATCGGGTTCCGGCCCAATCCTGAATTGATCACGAAGTGGCGTTCGGCGGAATCCGGAAATTGATCAACGGTGGCCGGAGCACGATATGCGAGCGCCACATGATCGGCGAGGTGAACGCGAAGGCGCACGGCAACGGAATGCAAGATCGCGGGGGGCCTCCCCGGGTGGTGGCCCCGCTGCGGAGGGTCGGGTGCGGGGGCGGGGCGGCGGCTCGGTAACCTAAGCGCGCTGACACACCCTTAGAGCGGCTTTACCTCGGCCGTTCCGAGCGTCCACCCGCCCCTTCCGTTCGTCCAAGGAGTTGCCGCCGCCGTGAGCCGCAGCCTTCGACGCGGCGCCCTCGCCGCCACTGCCGTCGTGTTCTCGATCGCCTCGCTGGCCGCGTGCGGTGCGGGCCAGGACGCGCAGACCCTCCAGATCAAGCCGGACAACGCCGCCGCCGCCAAGGGCGAGATCGAGGTCCAGAACGCACTGGTGATCACCCAGGGCCAGAAGGGCGAGAAGGGCCCCGCGGTCGTTTCGGCGACGCTCTTCAACAACGGCACCAAGGCGGAGACCCTTGACGGCATCACCCTCCCGGGTGGCAAGGGCAAGGTCGTGCTGAAGCCGGCCGAAGGCTCCGGCAAGGTCACCGTGCCGGCCCTCGGCTCCGTGGTGATCGGCGGCAAGGGCAACGCCTCCGCCGTGATCGAGAACGGTGCCGCGGCCGTCCGGGACGGCGAAGTGCAGAAGGTCGTCTTCCAGCTGAGCAGCACGGGCGGCGTCGAGCTGGAGGCCTTCGTGGTCCCCAACACCGGCATGTACGCGCCCTACGGCCCGACCGCGGCCCCGGCCGCCACCCCGGCCGCCGGCTCCACCCCGTCCGGCACCCCCTCCGGCTCGCCCTCGGGCGCGGCCACCGGTGCGGCCCCGGGCCCGTCCGGGTCCCCCTCGGGCAGCGCCGCCGGCACGCCGTCGGGTTCTCCCTCGCACAGCGCGGGCCACTGAGCCCGAGGGCGGCGTAGCACCGTCCGCGTACGCATACGGGAAGGGCCCCCATCCGCATCAGCGGCTGGGGGCCCTTCCCGTACTGCCGGGAGCTTCGGTTTACGGCTCGAACTTGTAACCGAGGCCGCGGACCGTCACCAGGTAGCGCGGCGCGCCCGGGTCCGGCTCGATTTTGGCGCGGAGGCGCTTGACGTGGACGTCGAGGGTCTTGGTGTCGCCGACGTAGTCGGCGCCCCAGACCCGGTCGATCAGCTGCATGCGGGTCAGTACGCGGCCCGCGTTGCGCAGCAGCATCTCCAGCAGGTCGAACTCCTTCAGCGGGAGGTCCACCTTGCCGCCCGCCACCGTGACCACGTGGCGGTCGACGTCCATCCGTACGGGACCGGCCTCCAGCGCCGCCGGGGTGACCTCCTCCGGCTCGCCGCGGCGGCGCAGGACCGCGCGGATGCGGGCGACCAGCTCCCGCGAGGAGAAGGGCTTGGTGACGTAGTCGTCTGCTCCTATCTCCAGCCCGACGACCTTGTCGATCTCGCTGTCCTTGGCGGTCACCATGATCACGGGAACGTTGGAGCGGCCGCGCAGCTGCCGGCAGACCTCCGTGCCGGGCAGGCCGGGCAGCATCAGGTCGAGGAGGACGAGGTCGGCGCCGTTGCGCTCGAACTCGTCCAGCCCGTCGGGCCCGGTCGCGGCGATGGCGACCTCGAAGCCCTCCTTGCGGAGCATGTACGACAGGGCGTCGCTGAAGGATTCCTCATCCTCGACGACGAGCACTCGGGTCACGGAAGGACCTCCGGGGCAGGAATGGCTGATGCGGTTCTGGTTCAGGCAGGGGTGGGGTGGGTGTGGGGGGCCGTCGCCGGGGCCGGCGCGGCTGCTTCGGGGAGTCGCAGGGTGAAGGTGGAACCCTGGCCCTCCGAGCTCCAGACCGACACCTCCCCGCCGTGCGAGGCCGCCACGTGCTTCACGATCGCAAGGCCGAGGCCCGTTCCTCCCGTGGCACGGGAGCGGGCGGGGTCCACGCGGTAGAAGCGCTCGAAGATGCGCTCACGGTCCTTTTCCGGGATGCCGATGCCCTGGTCGGTCACGGCGATCTCGATCAAGTCTCCCCCAGGTGCCGTCACCCTGCGCCCGGCTATGCCGACGCGGGTGCGGGCGGGGCTGTAGTTGACGGCGTTCTCGACCAGATTTCCGAGGGCGGCCGCGAGCTGTCCGCGGTTGCCCCAGACGCGCAGGTCGGCGGTGCCGCCCGCGGCCATGGTGATCTGCTTCGAGGACGCCGTGTGGCGGCAGCGGTCGATGGCCTCGGCGACGAGCGTGTCCACGCGCACGGGCTCGGCGTCCTCCAGCGGGTCGTCGTTCTGTACCCGGGAGAGGTCGATGAGCTCCTGCACGAGGTTGATCAGCCGGGTGGCCTCGATCTGCATGCGGCCCGCGAAGCGGCTGACCGCCTCGGGGTCGTCCGCGGCGTCCATGACGGCCTCGGACAGCAGGGAGATCGCCCCGACCGGGGTCTTCAGCTCGTGCGACACGTTGGCCACGAAGTCGCGGCGTACGGCCTCGATGCGGCGGGCCTCGGTGAGGTCCTCGACCAGGAGGAGCACCAGGCGGGAGCCGAGCGGGGCGACGCGCGCCGAGACCGCGAGGGCCTCGCCGCGGCCGGTGCCGCGCCGGGGCAGGTCCAGCTCCACCTGGCGTATCTCCCCGTCGCGCCGGGTGTCACGGGCCATGTGGAGCATGGGCTCGACGGCGAGCTTGCCGCCGCGGACCAGGCCGAGGGCGTACGCCGCCGAGCTGGCCTTGACCACCGCGTCGCCCTCGTCCAGTACGACGGCGGAGGAGCGGAGCACGGAGAGGACGGTGTCCACGCCGGGCGGGAGCACCGCATTGATGTCGGGGCGCATGGAGCTCCGGGTGGGGCGGGCCTGGTCGCGCTCACTCCAGCGGAACGCCAGCATCGCGATCACACCGGTGCAAAGACCGGCGATCGCTGCAGCTGCGGCGACCGCCGCGTTCACGTCCATGGATCCAGGTTAAGCAGGCCCGACGACACTTCCACAGCCGTTCGGGTGGCACCTCGAACAGTCGTCGCCCAGAGTTCACCCTGGCGACGGGGTTGATTCACTTGTGATGCCGGAGTCGGACGCGTTTGCGGCTCACCGTGTCAACGTGGGGCCAAAGGCCGCCCCGGCCCGCCCCGGGCAGTACAGCAGTAGTAGGTCGAGAGAGGGACACGAGACATGCGCGACGCGTACCACGAGGAACTGGACTCGATCGGAGAAGGCCTGGTCGAGATGGCCCGGCTCGTCGGTTCCGCGATCGGGCGGGCCACGACGTCCATGCTCGACGCCGACCTGAAGCTCGCCGAGAGCGTCATCGCCGCCGACCAGAAGGTCGACGACCTCCAGCACGACCTGGAGGCCCGTGCCATCGCCCTGCTGGCCCGCCAGCAGCCGGTCGCCACCGACCTGCGCATCGTCGTCACCTCGCTGCGCATGAGCGCCGACCTGGAGCGCAGCGGCGACCTGGCCCAGCACGTGGCGAAGCTCGCCCGGCTGCGCTTCCCGGACACGGCGGTCCCGCGGGACCTGCACGCCACCATCCTGGAGATGGGTCAGCTGGCGCAGCGCCTGATGGCGAAGGCCGCCGAGGTGATCATCACGAAGGACGTCGACCTCGCCCTCCAGCTGGAGCAGGACGACGACGAGATGGACCAGCTGCACCGCACCCTGTTCCAGCACCTGATGGACGACCGCTGGAAGCACGGCATCGAGACCGCGGTGGACGTGACGCTGCTGGGCCGCTACTACGAGCGCTTCGCGGACCACGCGGTGTCGGTGGCCAAGCGCGTCGTCTACCTGGTGACGGGTGAGCACGCGGACGACCTCCAGCAGCCGACCCAGGTCGACGGGGTCTGACACCCGGGGCACGCCGAGCCCCAATGCGCCGTTGACGCGCCGGTGGCCCTGGGCATGAATGAGGCGAAGGCAGTACGACTCCCTGTACACCGCCTGCGAGGAGGAACCATGCCCGATTCCCCCGTCCCCATCACCCCGGAGCAGGAGCAGCCGCCGAGGCCGGAGCCCCTGCGCCTCCCGCTGCTCGCCGCATGCGGCTGCGGCTCGGGCTGCGGCTGCGGCTGCCAGTCCGGCGCCCCGTGCCAGTGCGGCGGCTGACCGCCGCCGTCACCGGCTCGAGCACACGTGGGGCCCCGTCCGAGTCCTCTCGGCCGGGGCCCTTCGCGCGGGTCCGGCCCGCAGGCGACGCCGGGCCCGCGGCCGATCGGCTCAGGGCCGGGGGTGCAGCGGCACGGGCAGCCGGTCGAGCACGATGCCGAACTCGGTGCGGTAGGCGGCCCGCACCTCCTCGTCGGTCGTCAGCTCCTCCTCCGTGCGGTCGCCGTCCGCCGAGGTGGCGATGAGGGTGTGGTCCCGCAGGGTGATCCGGCCGCCGTCCTCGGTGAGCCGCGAGCAGACCGGGCCCTTGGTGAAGCCGGACTCCGGACTGGTGCGGTGCCACCAGGCGCCGGTCCGGAAGTCGGCGAGCACCCGGGGGCGGGTCTCCAGCCGGTACACCGGCACCCCGTCGTGCAGCACCTCGAGGTCGCCGCCACCGCCCTCCCCGTCGTCCCGGGCCGGCCGGACGAGGAACACCCCGGCCGGATCCTTCTGCTCCCCCGGCTCATCCAGGTCGAGCGGGTGTGCGGTGTGGTCGCCGAAGCCCACGTCCGCGAGCCAGCGCCCGTCGACGCGCAGCGCGAGGTGGTCGTACGGGATGCCCGGCACGCCGTCCTTCCCGTACACGCGGGCCTGGAGGAGTTCCACCCGGTGGCCGAGTGCGCCCAGCAACTCGGCGAATCCGGCGTTCAGTTCGTAGCAGATGCCGCCGCGCCCGGCGGTAACGATCTTGTCGAAGACGGCCTCCCGGGTGAGCACGAGGTCCTCGCCCAGGTGGATCGACAGGTTCTCGAACGGCACCGTGCGCAGGTGGCACAGGTGCAGCTCGCGCAGCGAGGCGGCCGTGGGCCGGGCGGGGCGCTCCGCTCCCAGGCGGCGCAGGTAGGCGTCGGTGCGGGCGGTGCCGAGAGGTTCCATGACCACCACTCTTCCCAGCGCCCGCCCACCGCGCCATGCGCCATTGGACCTAGGCCCCGCCGTCGGCCCCCGCCCGGCCCGATTCCCGGCTCAGGCCGCTGATCCGGTCAAGCCCGCCGCGCAGGCGGCGGGAGCACCTGCCGTCGACCCGGCCAAGGGTGCGGCGGCAGGGTTCGGGACCTTTCGTTCAAGCGGCTGCAGCACGGCCCAGGGACGGCCCGAAGACGGCAGAAGGCCCCCCACCCGCTGAGAACCAGCAGGTGGGGGGCCCTGTCGCGCCTTGGGGCTACTTCTTGCCCTGGTTCTTGACGGCCTCGATGGCGGCCGCGGCCGCGTCCGGGTCGAGGTAGGTGCCGCCCGGCTTGAGGGGCTTGAAGTCGGCGTCCAGCTCGTAGACGAGCGGGATGCCGGTCGGGATGTTCAGGCCCGTGATGTCGGCGTCCGAGATGCCGTCGAGGTGCTTGACCAGACCGCGCAGGGAGTTGCCGTGCGCGGCGACCAGCACCGTGCGGCCGGCCAGCAGGTCCGGGACGATGCCGTCGTACCAGTACGGCAGCATGCGCTCGACGACGTCCTTGAGGCACTCGGTGCGCGGACGCAGCTCGTTCGGGATCGACGCGTAGCGCGGGTCCTCGGACTGCGAGAACTCCGTGCCGTCCTCGAGGACCGGCGGCGGGGTGTCGTACGAGCGGCGCCACAGCATGAACTGCTCCTCGCCGAACTCGGCGAGGGTCTGCGCCTTGTCCTTGCCCTGGAGCGCACCGTAGTGGCGCTCGTTCAGGCGCCAGGAGCGGTGCACCGGGATCCAGTGGCGGTCCGCGGCCTCGAGCGCGAGCTGCGCCGTGCGGATGGCGCGCTTCTGGAGGGACGTGTGCAGCACGTCGGGCAGCAGGCCGGCGTCCTTGAGCAGCTCACCGCCCCGGACCGCCTCCTTCTCGCCCTTCTCGGTGAGGTTGACGTCCACCCAGCCGGTGAACAGGTTCTTCGCGTTCCAGTCGCTCTCGCCGTGGCGGAGGAGGATCAGCTTGTACGGTGCGTCGGCCATGCGTACGAGCCTAATGGACGGGCGGGCGCGCTCGCGCGCGAGGCAGGGTCCTGCCGATTGACGCCGCACGTCAATCGGGTGGCGCCCGGGGGCCCGGCACTCGTAATGTGCACACTGCTCAAGTGACACTTACGTCTCCGGGGGGATTCCTTATGTCCGCTGCCAGTCTGAGACGGGCCGCCCGGGAGAGCGTCTCGGGTCTGCCCCGCGCCTTCTGGTGGCTCTGGACGAGCACGCTGGTCAACCGGCTCGGCGCCTTCGTCGCCACCTTCATGACCTTGTACCTGACGCTGGACCGGGGCTACTCGGCCTCCTTCGCGGGACTCGTGGTCGCCCTCCACGGGCTCGGCGGTGTCGTCTCCTCGCTCGTCGCGGGGGTGATGACCGACCGGCTGGGGCGGCGCCCCACACTGCTGGCGGCCCAGGCCTCGACCGCGTTCTCGGTGGCGCTGCTCGGCTTCATGGAGCACCCTGCGGCGATCGCCGCGGTGGCCATGCTCGTCGGCATGACCTCGAACGCCTCCCGGCCGGCGGTCGCGGCGATGATGGCGGACATCGTCCGCCCGGAGGACCGCGTACGGGCCTTCGCGCTCAACTACTGGGCCATCAACCTCGGCTTCGCCGTCAGCGCCACGGCGGCGGGGGTGATCGCGGAGTACAGCTACCTGGCCGGCTTCCTGGGCGAGGCGGCGCTGACGCTGGTCTGCGCGGTGCTGGTCTTCGTCAAGCTGCCCGAGTCGCGGCCGGACCGGCCCGCCCGGCCCGAGGGCGCGTCGGCCACCGCCGACGAGGAGCCCACGATCGGGCTCGGGAGCGTGCTGCGGGACGGGCGGTTCATGAGCGTGGTCGGGCTGTCGTTCCTGATCTCGCTGATCTTCACGCAGGGCTCGGTCGGCCTGCCGGTCGCGATGGGCGCCGCCGGGTTCTCCCCCGGGGACTACGGGCTGGTCGTCGCCGTGAACGGGCTGCTGATCGTGCTGCTGCAGATACCGGTCACGGCGTTCATCGAGCGCCGCGACCCGCAGAAGCTGCTGGTGATCTCGGCACTGCTGGCCGGGTACGGGTTCGCGCTGACGGCCTTCGCCGGGCCGGTGTGGGCGTACGCGCTGACGGTGTGCGTGTGGACGCTGGCGGAGATCGTGAACTCGCCGACCCAGATGGGCCTGGTCGTACGGCTCTCGCCGGTGCACGGGCGCGGCCGCTACCAGGGGGTCTACAACCTGTCCTGGGCGGTGGCCTCGCTGGTGGCGCCGCTGATGGCGGGCTTCGTGATCGACCGGTACGGGGCGGACTGGCTCTGGGGGGCCACCGGCGTCCTCGGCACGGTCGCGGCGGCCGGCTACTGGCTGCTGATGCGGGGTCTGTCCGAGGGCGACGCGGGTACGGGCACGACCGTGGCCGGTGGTGCTCCCGCACCGGCGGCCGAGCGGCTTCCCGCGGGCTGACCGCGTCAGGCCAGGTGCCCGAAGATCGCGGCCAGCAGGACCCCGGCCGCGAGGAGGAGGACCGTCAGCACCGCCATGGCCGTCTTCTGCTCCGCCGTCACCTCCGCCTCCGGCATGGCCATGCCGGAGGCACCCGCGTGGGCGGCGGCGGCCGGGAGCGGCTCGCCGCCCTCGCCCAGCGCCCGTACCGTCCCCATCCCGTGCTTGAGGTGGTTGGCGACCAGCCACACGTTGACCGGGTACGCGAAGGCCAGGCCGGCCAGCACCGCCAGCGAGAACGTCGCCCAGAAGCGCACGTCGCCGACGTCCCGCGCCCCCGGCACCTGGCTGCGCACGATCACGTTCACCGCGACCATGGCGCCCATCACGCAGTTCATCGAGAGCCACTCCGCGTACACCGTCGAGCGGACGGCCCGCACGTAGCTGCCGCCGAGCATGTCGCGCATGAACAGGGCCTGGAAGACCAGCAGCCCGAAACCGAAGCCCACCGCGTACTCGAAGAGGGCGTCGGCCCACGGCGGGAGGCCGAGCAGCGAGGCGACGACGGCCGCGACCATGATGCCGGTCGCGTCGCCGGCCACGCAGTGGATGGTCGAGCCGAGCGCCTGCTTCCACAGCGGCGCCACGAACCGCTCGTGGGTCCCCGGACGCGGCTCCTTGCAGGACAGCACGTAGAGCGCGGCGCCCACCGGGCCGATGTAGAGGGTCACCAGCACCCAGCCCCACTTCATCACCGTGAGCTCGGGGTTCCTGGTGAACGCGTCGTGGGCGACGTAGCCGGCGGACAGGAGGGCCAGGGCGAACCAGGTGCACATGAGTGCTTCGGCTGTGGTCCCGCTCATCCCGTCACGGTGCGGGCGTCCGGGCCCGGCCGGGCGGGCCGACACGCCGTCCCGCGCCGTTCGGTGCCGCGTGTCAGCCGATCGGAGTGCCGGGGCCGGCCGGTTCGCCCTGCGGGCGGGTCAGGTGCTTGAACGCGTCGAGGTTGAAGGTCGGCTCGCCGCGCGAGACCCGCCATTCGTACTCGCGGCGGATCGCGCTCGCGAAGCCCAGCTCCAGCAGGGTGTTGAAGGAGCCGTCGGCCGCCTCCAGGACCGTGCCGAGGAGGCGGTCCAGTTCGTCGGCGGTGACGACCGACAGCGGGAGCCTGGCCGTCAGGTAGATGTCGCCGAGGCGGTCCACCGCGTACGCCATCCCGAAGAGCTTGAGGTTGCGCTCCAGCAGCCAGCGGTGGACGCCCGCCTCGTTCTCGTCGGGGTGGCGGATCACGAAGGCGTTGACCGACAGCGAGTGGCGGCCGACCCGCAGCGAGCAGGTGGTGCTCAGCTTGCGGGTGCCGGGGAGCTGGACGACGTAGGAGCCCGGCGAGGGGCTCTCCCAGCTCAGCTCGGCGCCGTTGAGCGCGCTTTCGATGATCTCGGCGGTGTCAGCGTCAGCCATGGTGGGAGCGTACGCGACGGCGGTGATCATGCATGGCCGCCGTGTAGACGTCGGCCGTACCGCTCGCCGCGGTGTCCCAGCCGAAGAACTGCGCGTGCCGCGCCGCGTCGGCGCCCATCCGGTCCGCGAGGCCGGGATCGTCCACGAAGCGCCGCAGCTCGCGCGCGTAGTCCACCGGATCGTGCCCGGGTACGAGGATCCCCGTGACCCCGTCGTTGACGGCGACGGGCAGCCCGCCGACCTCGGCGGCGAGCACCGGCGTACCGGCGGCCTGGGCCTCTATCGCGACGAGCCCGAACGACTCGCTGTACGAGGGCATGACCAGCACGGACGCCGCCCGGAACCAGTCCGCGAGCCCGTCCTGCGCCACCGGCGGGTGGAAGTGCACGAGGTCGGCGATGCCGAGCTTCGCGGCGAGCTTCTGCAGGCCCTCCGGCTTGGCGAGGCCGCTGCCGCTGGGGCCGCCGACGACGGGGACGAAGAGACGGCGGCGCAGCGAGGGGTCCCGGTCGACCAGGACGGCGACGGAGCGCAGCAGGATGTCGGGGGCCTTCAGCGGCTGGATCCGCCCGGCGAAGAGCGGGATGACGGCGTCCTGCGGCAGACCGAGGCGGGCGCGGGCGGCGGCCCGGCCGTCGCCGACCGTGAAGCGGTCGAGGTTCACTCCGGGGTGGACGACGGCCACCTTGCCGGGGTCGGCCTCGTAGTGCCGGACGAGCTCGTCGGCCTCCTCGGCGGTGTTCGCGATGAGCCGGTCGGCGGCTGCCACGATCTGGGTCTCGCCTATGACGCGGGCGGCGGGTTCGGGGGTGTCGCCCTCGGCCAGCGCCGCGTTCTTGACCTTGGCCATGGTGTGCATGGCATGGACGAGGGGCACGCCCCAGCGTTCGGCGGCGAGCCAGCCCACGTGGCCGGAGAGCCAGTAGTGGGAGTGGACCAGGTCGTAGTAGCCGGGGCGGTGGCCGGCCCAGGCCTGCATCACGCCGTGGGTGAAGGCGCACAGCTGGGCCGGGAGCTCCTCCTTGGCGAGGCCTTCGTACGGGCCCGCGTCCACGTGCCGTACGAGGACTCCGGGGGCCAGCTCGACCACGGGCGGCAGCCCGCCGGTGGTGGCCCGGGTGAAGATCTCGACCTCGATGTTGATCGCGGCGAGCCGCTTGGCCAGCTCCACGATGTAGACGTTCATCCCGCCGGCGTCGCCGGTGCCGGGCTGGTGCAGCGGCGAGGTGTGCACGCTGAGCATGGCCACGCGGCGCGGCTTGCGGTGGTGGCCCACGGCCGGCAGCCGCAGGCGCGGCGGCTCGTGACGGGTGGCGCGGGCGGCGGCGAGACGGCTACTGAGGCTGCCGCCGAGGCGGGACACGTACTGGCTCAAGGGAGCAGTTCCTCTCGGCTCGGACGGTGCGCGCACAAAACGCTCGGACAACAGGGCGGACGGACGGCAGGGCGGACGGCGTGACTGGATGGCATGCCGACGAGGGCGCGGAAGGCGCCCTGCAAGGAGTGCAACCCGGATGGCGGCCCCCCGCATTCCGGGGTCTCCGGTTTTCCTTGCGGTTTCCCCGTCTTTCTCGCGGCACCGCCGGATTTTCATCCGGCGCGGGCACTCCGCTTACCCTCGGCTCATGGCCTCCCGCACCACCCCGCCCACCAGCCGCGCGCCCGGTCGCGCCCCTGGCCGCCCCGTGGGCTCGGTGACGCGCGGGACGACCAATCCGAACCGGTTGCGCCGGATGGACCGCTGGATCGCGGCCACGCACGGGCCCGCGCTGCGGCGCGCGGAGGCGCCGGTCGCGGTCGACCTCGGCTACGGGGCCGCGCCCTGGACCGCGGTCGAGCTGCTGGCGCGGCTGCGGGAGGCGGCGCCCCGGGTGCGGGTGGTCGGCATCGAGATCGAGCCGGCGCGGGTGGCGGGGGCGAAGCCGTACGAGCGGGAGGGGCTGAGCTTCCGGCACGGCGGCTTCGAGGTTCCGCTGGACGGCGGGGCGCGCCCGGCGCTGATCCGTGCGGCGAACGTGCTGCGCCAGTACGACGAGGAGCAGGTCGCGGAGGTGTGGGCGCGGCTGTGTGCGCGGCTGGCCCCGGGCGGGCTGCTGGTGGAGGGGACCTGCGACGAGATCGGGCGGCGGCACGTGTGGGTGGCGCTGGGCCCGGAGGGGCCGCGCACGGTGACGTTCGCGACCCGGCTGGGCTCCCTGGAGCGCCCCTCGGACCTGGCGGAGCGGCTGCCGAAGGCGCTGATCCACCGGAACGTGCCGGGCGAGCCGGTGCACGCGTTCCTGCGCGACTTCGACCGGGCGTGGGCGGCGGCGGCCCCGTACGCCTCGTACGGGGCGCGGCAGCGCTGGATCCGCACGGCGCGGGCGCTGGCCGTCGACTGGCCGCTGGCGGACGGGCCGGGGCGGTGGCGGCAGGGGGAACTGACGCTGCGCTGGGAGGCGTTGCGCCCGGTGGGGTGAATGCGGTGCGGTGGGGAACCGGGGGTGCGGGCGGGCCGTTGATCCATGAGGGGCGGGACACGACGTCCGTTGGGGCGGACAAGATCGGAAAGACATCCACAAGGGTGTCGGAATTCATCGACTCGTGGCACCATCCCGATGGCAGTGGGAAGTTACTGATGAATAGTCAGATCTGATACGAGGTCTGACCCGGGTGCCTGGGGGGACCATGGGGGCCGTAAGGCGACGACGTGGCGCAAGTTCGCTCGTGCTGCTGTGCGCGATGGCGATATTGACGGCGCCGGGTCTCGCGACGGGCACGGCGTACGCGGCACCGGCCGCGCCCGCCGCACCGGGTGCGCCCGCCACACCCGCCTCTCCCGGGAATCCCGGCGCTCCGCTGCCCGGGCCGGGCGGGAAGTCCCTCGAGCAGGTCCGCAAGGACATCGAGGAGCTCTACCGGCAGGCGGGCACCGCCACGGACGCCTACAACCTCGCCGAGGCCGAGACCAAGACCCAGTCCGAGAAGATCGTCGAGATCGCCAACCTGGTCGTCGCCGGCCAGGAGCGGATCACCACCCTCAAGAGCCGTGCGGGCGCGGCCGCCCGCGCCCAGTACCGCTCGGGCGGACTGCCGCCGGGCGCGCAGCTGGCGCTGAGCGACAGCCCGGGGCAGTTCCTCGACGGGGCGGGCCGGCTGCGGCAGGGCGAGAAGGCCACCTCGGACCTCCTCTCCGAACTGGGCCGGACCCAGAGCGACTTGCAGCGCTACGCCCAGGAGGCGAGCGACCGCTGGAAGACGCTGGAGGCCAACCGGGTCAAGCAGGAGGAATCTAAGAAGCAGATCGAGGAGAAGATCAAGGCGGCGGAGGAGCTGGAGAGCAAGCTGGAGGCCGAGGAGAAGGCCCGGCTGATCCAGCTGGAGCAGGAAGCCCAGTACAAGGCGCAGACGGCGTGGCTGTCGACGGGCGCGATGAAGGACGTCAACGGCAAGGCGACGGAGGCCGGCAAGCGGGCCGTGCAGTTCGCCACGGCGCAGATGGGCAAGCCGTACCGCTGGGGCGCCGTGGGCCCGGGCTCGTTCGACTGCTCCGGGCTGACCTCGCAGGCCTGGCTGGCGGCGGGCCGTGGCATCCCGCGCACCTCGCAGGAGCAGCTGCGGCTGCTCCCGAAGGTCGCGCTCAAGGACATGCGCCCCGGCGATCTGATCATCTACTTCGACGACGCGAGCCACGTCGGCATGTACGTCGGCGACGGCGCGATGGTCCACGCCCCGCGCCCCGGCCGCAACGTGACGATGGCGGGCGCGGGCTCGATGCCGATCAAGGCCGTGGTCCGCCCCGACGCGTAGCCCCTCGCGGGGAGCCGAACGGGTACTTCCTGGCCCGGGCCCCGGGCCCCCGGGCCGCCTGGGCCCAGGCCCCGAGGCCCGGGCGCGGGCGCCGCCGGCTGTGCCGGACGGGCTGGAAATGCAGCCTCGCCGGCGGTTGAGGCGTGGGAACCCGGACGGAGGCTGCGGGCAGCCGTCGGGCGGGGGAGGCAACCAACGGGGTGTGGCGCACGTCTCGGTAGGCGGGACGGATCGCGACCCCCGCCGTGACCTTTGTCATCCAGTGAGGACGTTTTTCCCCCGCGATAACGGCATATGCCGGAGGCCTCGGCGAAGAACGGCATTCCGCTCGCCGGGCCGGGACCGCTAGGGTCTGCCGGACGAGCGCACCCTCGGGGGGAGGGAAGGAACCGGAGACGATGTCCGTACCCGTACCGCGGCAGAGGGACACCCCGGCCCCGGAGGGCGGTCAGGCCGTTCTGCACACCGCCGCACCGACCGCCGCCACCGCAACCGCCACCGCCGTCGCGCAAGCGACTCCGCAGGCGACCCCTCACACGATCCCGCTGACCCTCCTGGTCATCGAGGACGACCCGGCCGGCGGCCTCACCGTCCCCGAGATCCTCGACGCCGACGGCCACCGCATCCGGCTCCGCACCGCCCGCAACCTCACCGAAGCCGAGCGACTGCTCACCCCCGACGTGCACTGCATCCTCCTCGACCTGTCCCTCCCGGACGCCAGCGCCCGCATGCCGGGAGCACCGGGAGCCGCCGGCACCGCCACGGCCACCGCCGTGGACCGGCTGGCGGCCCTGCGCCAGGTGCTGCGCATCGCGCCCCGGCACGCCGTCCTCGTCCTCACCGGAGAGGACGACGCCGAGCGCGCCGCCGAGGCCGTCCGCGTCGGCGCCCAGGACTTCCTCTTCCGGGACGAGCTGGACGGCCGGCTGCTGAGCCGCGCCATCCGCTACGCCGTGGAGAGAAAACGGGCCGACATCGCCCAGTACAAGCTTGCAGAATCGAAACTGCGCGCCCAGGAGAACGCCCGCCTCGAACGCGGCCTGCTCCCCACACCGCTCCTGGAGGGCTCCGACCTCCGCTTCGCCGCCCGCTACCGCCCCGGCCGCAGCCGGGCCCTCCTCGGCGGCGACTTCTACGACACCGTCCGCACCCCCGACGGCACCGTCCACGCCATGATCGGCGACGTCTGCGGCCACGGCCCCGACGAAGCCGCCCTCGGCGTCGAGCTCCGCATCGCCTGGCGCGCCCTGACGCTGGCCGGCCTGTGCGGTGACGACCTGCTGTCCACCCTCCAGGAGGTCCTGGAGGTGGAGCGCCCGAACGAGGAGATCTTCGCGACGCTGTGCACGGTCGACATCGCCCCGGACGGCCGCCGCGCGGGCCTGTGCCTGGCCGGCCATCCGGCCCCGCTGATCTCCCGGCCGGGCCGCCGCGCGCGACTGCTCCCGTACGAGAACAGCGGCCCGGCCCTCGGTCTGCTGCCCCGGGCCCGCTGGCCCCGCCGCCAGGTCGAGCTCGGCGGCAGCTGGAGCCTGATGCTCTACACCGACGGCCTCATCGAGGGCAGGATCGGCGAGGGCAAGGAGCGGCTGGGCCAGGACGGCATGGTGGAGATGATCAACCGCCACCTGGACCGCGGGCTGAGCGGTGAAGGCCTGCTGGAGGCCTCCGTCACCGAGGCCCGCCGCCTCAACGGCGGCGAGCTCACCGACGACGTGGCCGTGGTCCTGCTCTCCCGCGCCGAGGGCTGACCGCCGGGCGGGGAAAAGCCCGGCGGGCCGGGCCGGGGCTACCGCCCGCCGTTGTAGGGCCCGTACGGGCCGTCGC
The DNA here is from genome assembly GCF_045160965.1 of Streptomyces sp. NBC_00207. Lineage (NCBI taxonomy): Bacteria > Bacillati > Actinomycetota > Actinomycetes > Kitasatosporales > Streptomycetaceae > Streptomyces > Streptomyces sp. NBC_00207. The sequence continues at coordinate 4,556,802 of NZ_CP130715.1, forward strand.
TGCTGCTGCCGCCGCGCCGGCCACCACGGCCGCCGCCCGACACCTGCTTGAGGGCGGGTCGTACGTCGACGAAGAACACGATGGTCGCGACGAGACCAGCGATCTGCAGGAAGAGCATCCCCAGGAACGCGTCCACCACGACGGTGATGCCGAGGATGACCAGCCAGAAGGTCTTGCTCTGCTTGTCGGCCGCCCGGTACGCGTCCTCGCGCGCCAGCAGCGCGAAGACGAAGGCCACGACGGCGAGCAGCAGCATGGCGTACCCGAACAGCGGGAGCACGCCCTGATCGAACCCGTCCATCAACATCGCTTCGACCGCCTTCTCATGCTCTGCTTCGCACTTCCGATGCCGCCCGACTCCACGCTACCGGCACGGGCGCCCTCACGAACGTCAACGGGCCGGGCCCCTGAAGGGTGCCCGGCCCGCCGTCGCTCATGCCGTTCCGGTTCAGCTCGCGTCGTCCGCGGTGACGGCGGCCTTCTTGGCGGAGGTCCTGCGCGCGGTGGACTTCTTCGCGACCGGCTTCTCCTCGCCGGCGGCCTCGGCCACGGGCTCCGGGTCGGCAGCCGGCTCGGCCGCCTCCGGCCCGGGCTCGACGGCCACGGCGATGTCGACGATCTCCTCGGAGAACTCGCCGCGCCAGGTCCGCACGGCCTGCTCGCCGTGCTCGGCGACCTTGTCGTACGTCTCCTTGGCGCGCACCGCGTACTCCGCGGCCACGCCCACGCCGCGCAGCGCCAGGTCCTGGGCGGTCTCCCCGAGCTTCTTCGGGTCGATCGCGCCGAACACCTCGGCGACCTTGGCGGTGAGCGCCTCCTGCACGGCCTTCGGGTCGGTGTTCTTCACGGCCTCGATGCGCGCGGGGGCCTCGGCGCGCAGCTGCTCGATCAGCTCGGGAACCTTCTTGGCCTGCTGCACGGCCAGGTCGGCCGTGCCTGCGGCGAAGTAGAGGGGGGTGGGGTCGGTGAGGGTCTTCTTCAGGTCATCGGCGATGGCCATGTGCTGGTCCTCCCGGATCAACTTCAGTTCGTCTTCGACGGCATCTCGTCGGCGGGTTCGGCGGGTGCGGCAGGCGCATCGAGCGCGTTCTCCTTGCGGAACGACTCGTAGATCTGGAGCAGCACCTGCTTCTGCCGCTCGTTGATGGTCGGGTCGGCGAGGATGACGGCTCGCGTCTCCACCTCGTCGGGGTCCCGCTCATCCAGGATCCCGGCCTGCACGTACAGCGTCTCCGCGGAGATCCGCAGCGCCTTGGCCAGCTGCTGCAGGATGTCCGCGCTCGGCTTGCGCAGCCCGCGCTCGATCTGGCTCAGGTACGGATTCGACACCCCCGCCGCCTCGGCCAGTTGCCGCAGCGAAAGCTGGGCCTGCCGACGCTGCTCACGGAGGTACTCGCCGAGGTTTCCGACGTTGAGCGATGCCATGCTTCGATCCTGCCGCACCTTGCTAACTTTTGCAAGCACACTGCTTGCAGAAGCTCCCACCACCGCGTGCTCGGTCGTGGGGGCCCAGCGCCGAGGCCCGGGGTCAGACCGTGCCGATCACCACCGTCGCGTACAGCTCCTCCGAGGTGACCGCCCGGACCGCGAGCCCCGCCGACGCCAGGGCCGAGGCCGTCGACGGGGACTGGCGGGCGCTCGTCTCGATCAGCAGGTGACCTCCCGGGGCCAGCCACGGCACGGCGCCCGCCGCGACCCGGCGGTGGACGTCGAGGCCGTCGGCCCCGCCGTCCAGCGAGACCAGCGGCTCGTGGTCCCGCGCCTCCGACGGCATCAGGCCGATCTCCTCCGTCGGCACGTACGGGGCGTTGACCACCAGCACGTCCACCCGGCCCTTCAGCGACTCCGGGAGCGCGGCGTACAGATCGCCCTCCCACACCCGGCCGCTGTACGGGGCCACGTTGCGCCGCGCGTACTCCAGCGCCCCCGGGTCGATGTCCGCCGCGTGCAGCTCCACACCGCCCGGCAGCTGGGCCGCCACCGCCGCGCCGAGGGCGCCGACCCCGCAGCACAGGTCGAGCACCACCGCACCGGGCCGAGCCAGCCCCACCGCCTCCTGCACCAGGAACTCGGTGCGCCGGCGCGGTACGAAGGCCCCCGCGCCGACCTCCATGCGCAGTCCGCAGAACTCCGCCCAGCCCACCACGTGTTCCAGCGGCTCGCCGCCCACCCGGCGGGCCAGCAGCTCCGCCAGGTGGCCGTCGTCCCGGGCGGCGCCGGTCAGCAGCTCCGCCTCCTCCTCAGCGAAGACGCAGCCGGCCGCGCGCAGGGACTCCACAAGTGACTTCAAAAACCTCAGTCCTCAGTTTTCGGTGCGGGAACACAGCTGCTCCCGGCAGACGCGGGCGACGGCGGCCGGCCGGCCGCCGGGGCACGGGTCAGAAGATGTCCGGGCACCACGGCCGGCGGGCCGTACGGAACACCGCGTCCGCCAGCGCGAGCGCCCCCGGCCGCTCCTCCGTCACCCGCCCGAGCGCGGCCAGCCGCACCGCGGACTCGTCGCCCAGGAACAGGGAGCCCAGCACGGACACGTCCAGCCGCAGGTCCGCCGCCTCCTCGGTCCGCTCGCACACACCGGCGCCCGCGTCCAGCCGGTAGCGGCCGGCCGCCGGTCCCGTCCCGTCGGCGACCTCCAGCACGAGCACCCCGGGCACCTCGTACGTCCGCGCGCCCAGCGCCCGTACGACGTCCAGCACCCGCACCCACAGGAAGTCCGCGGAGGTGACGATCCGGGCCGAGCGCGGGTCGGGCAGCAGCTGCGGGACGAGGTCGTCGGGGGCCCGGTAGCCCGTGCGGACCTTCAGCACCCAGTCGATCGAGCACAGGAACTGCCACAGCGCCCGCTCCACCTGCGGGGTGGCGGCCAGCAGGTCGCGGACCTGCACGGTGTTCTGGGGGACCTTCGCGTCCGTCCAGTGGTCATCGGCCTGGTACGCGACCAGCCCGGCCACCTCGCCCTCCGCCGTGCGGTACACCGCGAAGAACTTCTCCCGGTACGGGCGGTAGGACATCTCCTCCAGACCGGTCATCAGGTTCCACCAGCGCTCGTCCCGGCTCACCATGCCGGGCGTGCGCGCCCGCAGCCGCTCGTGCAGCTCCGGGCCGACCTGCCGCACCTCGGCCTCGTCCACCAGGTCGATCCGGCCGCCGTCCGCGGGCGCCGCCTGCCGCAGGTCCAGTCCGGTGCGCGATACGTCGATCTCCCACTCCGAGAGGGAGGTGGCGGGCCCGAACCCGTACCGCCCGTAGATGGGGTACTCGGCGGCGATCAGGGTCGCCAGCACGTCTCCGCGCGCCCGGGCCGCGGCGAACTCGGCGGCCATCATCCGGGTCAGCAGGCCCTGGCGGCGATGGGTGGGCAGCACGCCCACACTGGAGACCGCGGTGCACGGGACGGCCGCCCCGCCGGGCAGGGTCAGCTCCTGCGCGAAGGAGCGGAAGGCCGCCACACAACGGCCGGTGTCGGAGTCGAACGCGCCCTGCAAGCGGGCGAGGTCGCTGTACTTGGCCCAACGGGCCACGTCGGAGTCGGTCACCTTCGACGCGGTCAGGAAACCGGTGCTCACGGTGCGCAGCCAGTCGGGGAGTTCGGATTCGGCGATCGGCCGGACGTCAGCACTCATAGCGGCCCACGCTAATCGCCCGACCGGCGCCAGTCGCCTGAATTTCCTACGCCAGCAGGTCGTCCACCTGCGCCTCTCCCTCCCGGTAGCGCCGGGTGATCTCCGCACTGCAGTCGTCCACCGTCCGCTGGAGCTGCTGCCGGCGCCGCGAGACCTGCTGCTCGTACCGCACCAGCCGCCCCATTCCGTCGTGCAGTTCGCCGTCCGTGCGGGCGCCCAGATCCGAGAGCTCCACGTCGGCCAGCATCTCCGACGCCAGCAGCCGGTACTCCTCGCTGTGCGGGGTGCCGAGCGTGACGTGCCGGGCGGAGGCGCTGCGGCTGGAGGGGGCGTCGGCGAGGATCACCGAGAGCCGGTCCACCACCGGAGCCTCGGGGTCGTCCCGGCGGGCGAGCCCGGGGTCGCTGCGCCGGGCGAGCTCGGCGCGCAGGATGTCGATGCGGCCCTGGAGCAGTCTGCGCACATAGCTCAGATCGGCCTCGTCGCGCTGCGCGTCGCGGCGCAGCGCGCGCAGCTCCGGCAGCTCGAGCGCGGTGGTCGGGGTCGGCGTCCCCTGGGTCTCGGCCGTGCGCTGCGCGGGCGGTCGTACCGCGGCAGCTGCGATGGAAGCGGGTGATGCAGGTACGGAGGTACCAGAAGTATTCATACGAACGAGTCCGTCCCCTCGACCGGTGCGGCGCACCCGCACCGCCTGCGTGCATCGTGCCACTCTCCGTGGCCCCGACGCAGTCCCACTCCACCCGATCGGCCCCGGACGGGTGCACGGCTGGTACACAGGTGGTATGCGAGCTGTGGTGCAGAGGGTGGACGGCGCGAGCGTCGTCGTGGGCGGCGAGACCGTGGGCGAGATCGTCGGCGAGGGACTGTGCGTGCTGGTGGGGGTGACCCACGACGACACGCCGGAGAAGGCTGCGGTGCTGGCCCGCAAGTTGTGGTCGGTGCGGATCCTAGAGGCGGAGAAGTCCTGCAGCGACGTGAACGCGCCGCTGCTGGTGATCTCCCAGTTCACGCTCTACGGCGACGCCCGCAAGGGCCGCCGCCCCACGTGGAACGCGGCTGCGCCGGGCCCGGTGGCCGAGCCGCTGGTCGACGAGGTCGTGGCGCAGCTGCGCGCGCTGGGCGCGACGGTGGAGACGGGCCGGTTCGGCGCGGACATGCGGGTCTCGCTGACCAACCACGGCCCGTTCACCATCGTCATCGACGTCTGACCCCCGGGGGCCCTCAGGGGGCCACGACGACCTCTTGTGCGGCGGCCGTCTTCCCGGCCAGCAGCGGGGCGTCGACCGGCACGTTCCGCTTGACCAGCGCGAGCGCGATCGGGCCCAGCTCGTGGTGGCGGACGGCGGTGGTCACGAAGCCCAGCTGGCGGCCCTCCTCCCCGTCGGCGGCGAGCCGGACCGGGGTGCCGTGCGCCGGGAGCAGCACCTCCGAGCCGTCCAGGTGCAGGAAGACCAGGCGGCGCGGGGGCTTGCCCAGGTTGTGGACGCGGGCCACCGTCTCCTGCCCCCGGTAGCAGCCCTTCTGCAGGTGCACGGCGGTGCCGATCCAGCCCAGCTCGTGCGGGATGGTCCGGTGGTCGGTCTCCAGGCCGAGCCGCGGCCGGTGCGCCTCGACGCGCAGGGCCTCGTAGGCGAGGAGGCCCGCGGCCGGGCCGTGCGAGGCGGCGAAGGACTCCAGCTCGGCGCGGGGCAGGAAGACGTCACGGCCGTGCGCGGTCTCCCGTACGACGTGTTCCTTGGCGACCTCGGCGATGGAGCCGGCCGGCAGGTGCACGACCGCGAACTCCTCGGTGCGGTCGGCCACTTCGACGCGGTAGAAGAACTTCATGGACTCCAGGTAGGCGATCAGCTCGCCCTGGGTGCCCGGCTCCACGTGCGCCCACGTGGTCTCGCCGTCGTCGACGAGGTAGAGCGCGTGCTCGATGTGGCCGTTCGCGGAGAGGATCAGCGCCTCGGTGGCCTGCCCGGCCTGCAGCCCGGTCACGTGCTGGGTGAGCAGCAGGTGCAGCCAGCTCAGCCGGTCCGGCCCGGTGACGGTGACGACGCCGCGGTGCGAGAGGTCGACGAAGCCGCGTCCGTCCGCGAGGGCGCGCTGTTCGCCGTACAGCTCGCCGTAGTGGGCTGCGACGCCCTCGTCGCGGCCTTCGGCCTGCACGGCGCCGGGGAGATGGAGCAAGGGGCTGCTGGTCATGGGACCAAGCGTACGACCCGGCTACGCCTGGGCGGCACGCTGTCGGGCCGCGCACTTCTTGCACAGGCCGAAGATCGCGAAGTGCTTCATGTCGGTCTCGAAACCGAAGGTGGTCCGGAGCTTCGCCGTGAACTCGGCGGCGATGTCCACGTCCGCCTCGATCACGTCGCCGCAGTCGCGGCAGACCAGGTGGATGTGGTGGTGCCGGTCGGCGAGGTGGTAGGTGGGGGCCCCGTGCCCGAGGTGGGCGTGCGAGACCAGCTTGAGCTCCTCCAGGAGCTCCAGGGTCCGGTAGACCGTGGAGATGTTGACCCCGGAGGCGGTCTTGCGCACCTCCACCAGGATCTCGTCCGGAGTCGCGTGCTCCAGGGCGTCGACCGCTTCCAGCACGAGCTGGCGCTGCGGTGTCAGCCGGTATCCGCGCTGCCGCAGGTCGCTCTTCCAGTCAAGGGCTGGGGTTCCATCGGTGCTCTCGGTGCTCACCACCCCGCCAGTGTATGTGTGCGAAGGGGACCGCGGGCGAGCCCGCGGTCCCCTTTCGTGCACAGCCTGTGGACGCTGCGCTCAGCGGAAGAAGGCGATGCCGTCGTCCGGCATGTCCGGGAGGTTGCGCGCCATCTCGGCGACCTCCTCGGGCGTGACGACCTTCTTCAGCTGCGCCGACATGTACGGACGCAGCTCGACGTCGGGGGTGGCCTTCTCGCCGACCCACATGAGGTCGCTCTTCACGTAGCCGTAGAGCCGCTTGCCGCCGCTGTACGGGCCGGAGGCCGCGGTGCGGGCGACGGCGTCGGTGACCAGGTCGATCTGCGGCTTCTGGTCGGCGAGCTCGCCGTACCAGACCTCGACGACGCCCTGGTCGCGGACCATGACGATCTCGACCTTGCGGTCCTTGTCGATGCGCCAGTAGCCGGACTCGGACTCCAGCGGCCGCACCTTGTTGCCCTCGGCGTCGAGGACCCAGGTGTGGGAGGTGTACTCCAGGAAGTCCCGGCCGTCGTGGCTGAAGACGACCTCCTGGCCGAAGTTGCACTTCTCCTCACCGGGGAAGTCGAAGACTCCCGCACCCTCCCAGTTGCCGAGGAGGAAGGCGAGGGGGACGAGGCCCGGGTTCAGGTCGGACGGGATCTGGATCATGAATGGCTGCTCAGGCGATCTGTGGGAGGGGTTCCGGGGCGGTCTGCCGGGCCGACGCTCAGCGCTGACCCTGGTACAGCTTCTTGACGGCCAGGCCGGTGAAGGCCATGACGCCGACGCAGACCAGGACCAGCAGGGAGGTGAAGACTGCCTCAAGCACGGGGTGCTCCTCGGAATTGTTTCGGGGCTGTACGGGGCCGGTCCCCAAGCCTACTGGCCCGGGGACCGGCACACGGTGTGAGGTGGGCCGTACCGGTCACCGCCGGCGGTGACCGGTGAGTCGGCCCGGAGATCAGCTCAGCAGCTGGCTCTGCAGGATCACCGTCTGGTGGAAGGGGACGGGGGCCACCTCGCCCTTGCGGGTCTGGATGACCATGCCCAGGACATCACCCGACTGGAGGCACCCGACCTTGGTCTGCTCGTCCCCGAGGACGGGCTTCACCTCCTGGTACACGCTGACCTCGCTCTGGCCGGCCATGCCCGAACCCGGGAAGCGCAAGGGGACGATGGCGCTCTGCGTGGTCTTGACCCCGGTCCAGACGTCGTCCAGCTCCAGGGCCGAGACGCCGTTCAGCCGTGCGTTGGTGTCACAGCCCTTGAAGGCGTCCACGAAACCCGACGCGTGGAAGCGCAACAGGTAGACGTGCGTACGGGTGCCGTCCGGCATCGTCCAGCCCCGGCCGGTGATCTGGCGCAGCCCGTCCCATTCGAGGGACTGCTTCAGCTTCTCGCGCGCGTCGGGCGCGTACTCCTCCAGGAAGGCGTCGGCCGACACCGCCCCGTCCTTGTCCGCCTTGACCGCGTCGTCGGCCTTGGCGCCCTCGGGAGCGGGCAGGAGCAGGCCGGTGAGCTGCGCGTAGTGCGTCTCGTCCTTGTTGTCCGGGCCCTGGGCCAGGGGGGCGCCCGCGGGCAGCGCCGGCTGCGACAGCGCCGGGAACGTCCAGCGGCCGTCGTCCGCCGTGGAGAGGCCCGGGATGCCGGTGCGCTCGGGCTGGGTGATCCCGTACGCGACCCCCGCGCCGACGACGGCGAAGACGGCGACGGCGGCGGTCCAGCGCAGCGCGGCGAACAGGCGCCGCCGGTCCTTGGGCGCGATCGGCGCGGCCTCCGGGACGGGGGCGTCCGAGACCGCGGCGGCCGCCGCCTCGGGACTCTCCGGCGTCTGCGGGGCCGGCCCGGCAGTGGGCCCGGGCACGAGCCCGTCCTCGGACCCGGCCTCGGGCCCGGGCTCACGGCCGGGCTCGGTGCCGGTGGTGGTCTGCTCGCTCACACGGACTCCCCGGGGGACTTGAGGTGGTTCAGCTGCTCCTTGAAGAGGGCTGTGACATCACTCGCCGAGAAGCCCGGGGACCACCCGTAGGCCCGGTAGGTCACCAGCACGTCTCCCTCGAGGGCCACGCATTCGAGGGTGGCGATCTCCTGCTTCTTGCCGTCGACGACGGAGCCGCGCGCGCACTTGGCGTCGGGGAAACCGTCCACCTTGGGCGCCTGACCGTCGGCCCCGGTGAGTTCGAGGATCTTCTTGGCGAACTCGGCGAACTTCCCCAGTTCCTTGGGGTCCGCCTGCATGAGCCGGATCTCGGAGACCATCGCTCCGCCGCCGTTCCCCCGGGCATAGCTGCGCCCGGCCAGGCCCTTGAGCTTCAGGTCCGCCAGATCCTTGTCCCGAGCCTCGCGGTCACCGGTGGACAGTCCCGAGTGGTCGTCCTTGAAGGCCTGCACCGCCCGCTCGCCCGAGACGAAGTAGTCGTTGCCCTCGGCGTCGATGTCGGGGCCGGGCCAGTAGCCCGTGGCCAGCGGCAGCAGCTTGGCCTTGAGCTCGGCCCCCGGCACGGGCGGGACCGGGGCGGGCGAGCCGGTGGGCGCGCTCTCCGGCATCCAGTACCGCGTCGGCGCGGTCCGCTCGGCATCGTCGAGCACGGCGGAGCACCACAGGCCCCCGCCCACGAGGACGACGACGCCCACGGCCGCCGCCACCAGCCTGACCGCCCCGGTCTTCAGCCTGCGCGTGGGCCCGGTGGCGTCCTGGGCGGCCTCGGCGGCGTCCGCGACTACGTCCGGCACGGCGTCCGCGACGGCTCCGGTCTCGTTCTCCCGCTCGCTCACAGCCGCTCCATCTGCCGCTTGGCCAGGTCGGCCACGACCTTCTCGTCGACCTCGCCGCGGTTGTTCACGTAGGCGATGTGCATGACGATGTCGCCGCGGCGGACCACCGCGGTGCCCCGCCGGACCGGGAGGTAACCGGGCTTCTCACTCGCCTCGGAATTGATCCACAGGTGGCCGAAGTCCGCGGGAACACCCGGAACCTCGACTCCCGCGTTGCCCGCGTGCTTCGTGGTCGGCATGTAACCCTGCACCCCCGACTGGAACCTCTCGGCCCCATCCCGGTTCTGGAACTGGAGCAGCCGGATCTCGACGAAGTTCGTGTGGTCCTCGGACCACCGCACGGTGGCGATCCTGCGGACGTTTTGCCGGATGACGGAGCCGATCCCCGCGGGAGGGTTCGCGTAGAAGTCCGCGGCGAACGCGTCCGTGGACTGGGCGCCCGAGAAGGCGACCGTCGCGCCCGCGGGGGCCTCCAGCAGCTTCGCGACGAGGTCCTCGTCCGCCTTGTGCCAGCGGTTGGCGTTGATCGAGCGCGTGCTCGTCGCGTCGTTCACCGCCAGCGGCTTCGGGGCGGCGATGTTCTGCTGGGCCAGGGGCGGCAGCGGGGTGGGCTCGCGGTGGTACTGGACCGCGTAGCCGGTGATCGTCCCGGCGAGGACGCCGAGCACGGCCGCGCCCGCGATCAGGAGGGTGGTGCGACCCGTCCGGCGGCGCGGGGGAGAAGTGTCCGGCTCCGGTGCACTCTCCTCCCCTTTTGGCTGCTCAGGGATGGTCTGTTCGTGTTCCAAAGGAGTCCCCCACAAAACCGGCGGCGCAGGCTGGACACCCGCGCGTACCCCTTGACGCGCACCGGAGGGGAGCAGTTGTACGAACGTAGATCACGTTCTCGTCTCGTGAGGTTTCACTCCTCGTGGCGCCGCTTTCCGTCCAGCTCGTCCCACCACTCGTCGGACTTCGGATCGCCCGAGGGGTCGTCCCACCAGCGGTCGTCCGGGCCGCGCCGGTTGGCGACCATCGCGGCCACCGGCGGGATGACCATGGCGACCACGCACAGCGCCACCGCTGCCTCGACGGACAGCAGGCGCACGAAGGTCCAGGCGGAGACGAAGAGGACCAGGCATCCGCCCATGAGCAGGAAATAGGCGCGCCGACGCCGCGCGTACATGCCTCCAGCGTAGAGCGGCCGCCCGCGAACACAAGGCGGACGGCACGAAGGGCCGCACCCCGTCCAGTGGCGTCCAACCCCCTGGGGTGCGGCCCTCCGGCCGATCTATCGAGCGATCACACGCGCGGTGCTCAGACCGCGATCGCCACGTCCGTCACGCCGCCGGCCTCGGCGACCACGACGGCACGGTCCGCCTGGGCACCGGGGACGAGCGCCCGCAGCGTCCAGGTGCCGGGAGCGGCGTAGAAGCGGAACTGGCCGGTCGCCGAGGTCGGGACCTCGGCGGTGAACTCGCCACCGCCGTCCAGCAGCCGCACGTAACCGCTGATGGGCTCGCCGCCCTTGGTCACCTGGCCCTGGATCGCGGTCTCACCGGGCTTGAGCGTCGCGAGGTCGGGCCCGCCGATCTGTGCTCCACACATGTTCTCTGTCCTGTCCTAGAGAGGTCGTACTACGGGGCGTCGCGTGCCCGGGATTACTTGTTGGGGCCGAGCTCGATCGGCACGCCGACGAGCGAGCCGTACTCGGTCCAGGAGCCGTCGTAGTTCTTGACGTTCGTCTGGCCCAGGATCTGGTGCAGCACGAGCCACGTGAGCGCGGAGCGCTCACCGATGCGGCAGTAGGCGATGGTGTCCTTCGACAGGTCGACGCCCTCGGCCTCGTAGAGGGCCTTGAGCTCCTCGTCGGACTTGAAGGTGCCGTCGTCGTTGGCGTTCTTCGACCACGGGATGTTGCGGGCGCTCGGCACGTGGCCGGGGCGCTGCGACTGCTCCTGCGGGAGGTGCGCCGGGGCGAGCAGCTTGCCCGAGAACTCGTCGGGCGAGCGGACGTCGACCAGGTTCAGGTTGCCGATCGCGGCCACGACGTCGTCGCGGAAGGCGCGGATCGAGGTGTCCTGGGCCTTGGCCTTGTACGCGGTGGCCGGGCGGTTCGGGACGTCCTTGCCGTCGACCAGGTCGCGGGAGTCGAGCTCCCACTTCTTGCGGCCGCCGTCGAGGAGCTTCACGTCCTGGTGGCCGTAGAGCTTGAAGTACCAGAAGGCGTAGGACGCGAACCAGTTGTTGTTGCCGCCGTAGAGGACGACGGTGTCGTCGTTGGAGATGCCCTTGGCGGAGAGGAGCTTCTCGAAGCCCTCCTGGTCCACGAAGTCACGGCGGACCGGGTCCTGGAGGTCCTGCTTCCAGTCGATCCGGACGGCGTTCTTGATGTGGTTCTTGTCGTAGGCGGACGTGTCCTCGTCCACCTCGACGACGACGACGTTCGAGTCGTTCAGGTGGGCCTCGACCCAGTCGGCGTCTACGAGGACGTCGCTGCGGCTCATGATGTTCTCCTCCGGGGCAGTGTGCGGCGGGGCGGTGCTGGTGACGCGTGCTGCGTGCCTGCGGGTGCGCTCCGGATCCTGCGCGGGGAGGCGTCAGGTGATCAGGAGGCGGGTGCGGTCACGCGGGAAGGGCCGTAGGGCCGTCGTCCGGCTGATGGAGCGGATGCGCTCACAGTTCACATGGATCGACAGAGCATGGCGGCGACGCGACACAGGTCTACTGCCCGTCGCTTCGTGAGGTCCGCCTGCTGATGCTTCATAGCCATGGATCGTAGGGACGAATCAGCCGCCCTGTCACCGGTGTGTCATATTCCGAGACAGGATCGTCCGAATACTGGGATGTGAGACCCCCGGGCGGCCGCCGCGCCGCCCCCGGGAGCCGCCGTGCGGCCCGTCCTTCTGCGGATCGGACCGCACCGTCTCACGATCCGGCCACCACCACGTTCGAGCCGCCCAGCGTGAGGTGCACACCGGCCTCGTCCGAGGTCAGGGCCGAGAGGTGGAGCCCGGCCGGCATGCCGACCTCGAGGTTGCGTTCGAAGTCGGTCTTCTTGCGGATCAGCTTCTCGACCCCGGGTATGCCCGAGCCCGGCACCTCGTCGGCGTGCACCCGGACGAGCTTGCCCTTTCCGTCCGGCGCGTCCACGAGGGAGATCGTCGACACCACGCTGTGCGCCACGGTCTTGCCGAACACGTCCACGGCGGCACTGACCTTCACCTTGCCCGGCGCCCCGCCGTAGGTGAGGGTCGCGCCCGTCTGCGAGGCCGCGGTCAGGTCCGCGTACGTGATGCGCCCGGTGCCCTCGGCCCGCTCGGCGGTGCCGCCGCTGTAGTCGCTGTTCAGCTTCACGCTGCGGAAGCTCGCGTCGAGCTCCGAGAGCCGCGTCTTGCGGCCCTCGGCGACGACCTCGACACCTCTGAGCTTCAGGTCGACCTGGTCCAGTTCGTGGCTGAACGCCTGGGTCAGGAAGGGGAATCCGCGGATCTCCACTTCCGAGGTGCCCGCCAGGCCCTGGCGGGCCTGGATCTTGCCGGCCAGCTGGTTCTCGACGTAACCGGCGGCCCACCGGTCCACGCCGGCGAAGATCGCCCCCAGCACCACTCCGATGATCACAACGATCCGCAGAGCACGCACGTGCCCCTCCCCCTACTAGTCGGTACTCGCGATCTAGTGGAACATGTGCGCCCGTCAGCGGAACGTCAGCCCACCACCCGGCCGATCAGGTACACGGCGGGAGCGGCGGCCGCGAGCGGCAGCGCGACACCGGCCGTCATGTGCACGAACTTCGACGGGTAGTCGTACGCCGCCACCCGCAGCCCGATCAGCGCGCACACGCCGCAGACCAGGCCGAGCAGCGCCCCGCCCACCCCGACGGAGGTCATTCCGCCGACCGCGATGCCCGCACCGGCGGCCGCGGCCAGCGAGACGCCGACCGAGGGGGCGGTGGGCAGCGGCAGCGCGCGGGCGAAGACGGCGACCGCCACGGCGGCCGCGCCGACCGTCACTGCGGCGGAACCGGCGGCCAGGTAGCCGGCGCAGATGATGGCGAGGGCGGCCGAGGCCACCGAGGCCATCAGCCCGTACATCCGCTCGTCGGGATCGGCGTGGCTGCGCAGCTGGAGGACGAGGGTGAGCAGCACCCAGGCGCCGAGGGTGCCGACGATCGCGCCGGGGCCGTACGTACGGTCCACCGCGAGCACGGCCACGTCGGCGACCAGGGCCCCGGCGAAGGCGAGGGCGATGCCCTGGCGGGCCGGCCACATGCCGTTGAGGCGGAACCAGCCGGCCGCGGTGAGCCCCTGCAGCGCGATCAGCGGCACGAGCAGGGCGTACTGGCCGAGGGCGGCGGCCACGGCGAGCAGCAGGCCGAGCGCGGCGGTCAGTATGGCCGACTGCGGGCCGGGGTCGATGATCGGCGACCGGCCTTCGGCGCGGGCCTGGGCCGGGTCGACGGCGCGCAGGGTGTTCCCGGCGAGGGTGGGCGGGGACCAGGCGGTGACCTCCACCGCTTCCGCGCCGTCCTCGGCCGGGGCCGGGGCGGCGGCCGCCTGGGGCGGGAGGTACGCGGTCTGCTCGGCGGCGGCCTCGTCCGTGCGCTCCACGCCGGGCACCGGCGGCAGGTACGCCGTCTCCTCGGCCGGGGCCTGGGACTGCGCGGGACCGGGGTACGGCGGCAGATAGGCCGTCTCGGCGGCCGCAGCGGGCATTCCCGCGCCCTGGCCGCCCTGACCACCCTGGGACCAGTCCTCGGCGGCGGCCGGAGCCGACGCCTGCACCTCGTCGCGGAACCAGCCCTCGGGGGCGGCCGGCTGCTGCGCCGGGCCGGGGTACGGCGCCAGTCCCCCGGCCACCGCCGGGTGGTGCCCCCAGTCGGTCTCCTCGGCCGGGGCCTGGGACTGCGCGGGAGCGGGGTACGGCGGCAGATAGGCCGTCTCGGCGGCCGCGGCGGGCATCGCCGCGCCCTGACCGCCCTGGGACCAGTCCTGGGCGGGAGCCGGGGCCGGCGCCTGGGCCTGCGCCTCGTCCCGGAACCAGCCCTCCGGAGCCACGGGCTGCTGCGCGGGCCTGCCGGCCGCCGGGTAGTCGTACGACGCCGCGTAGGAATCGGCGGACCCGGCCGCGGAACCGTCCGGCCAGGGCGCACCGGGACCGCCGGCCGGAGCCTGCGGCTGCGCCTGGGCGGCCGGGGCCTCGTCGCGGAACCAGCCCTCGGGCGCCACCGGCTGCCCCGGCACCGCGCCCAGCGCCGGATACACCGGCTGGTGGCTGGTGTCCCAGGTGTCGGACTGCCAGGTCTGGGTCCCGTACGGGTCCTGCTGCTGCGCGTACTGCTGCCGCCGCAGCTCGTGCTGCTCGTGCTGCTCCTGCTGTTCGCGCTGCTGCTGGTGCTGCTGGTGTTCTTCAGGCGTGCTCATCGGCTCCCGCTCACCCGCCCGCGAACGGGGGAAGCACCTCGACGGTGCCCCCCTCGGTCAGCAGGACGGAATCATGCGGGCGCTTGCCCACAGGCTCGTCGTTCACGAGGAAGGAGCAGCGCAGCAGCACCCGGGTCAGCTCCCCGGGGTGGCGCTCCCGCACGGCGTCGAGCGCCTCGGCCAGTGTGCGCGCCGCGTACGGCTCCTCCGCCGTCTTGGCCGCGGCCTTGGCCGCCGCCCAGTAGCGGATGGTTCCGGTTGCCACTGCAGCTCCTATCGTCGGCTCTCTACCGTCGGCCTCCATGATGGCCCCTCCGGCCGTCCGCCCCGGCGTGCACCAACGCGTCGCGTGTGCGCCGGGGCGGCGCCGCGTCACCGCCCGGCGGGCCGCCGATCCGGTGAAACCGGGGCATACGCAGGGGGCGGGCGTGGCAGAACCCACAGGAGGGGATGTCGCAGATGCCTCTGCCCCGCACCGGCGGGTGGGCTATTCTGCTTGGCGAGAGGATCCGGGCAACGTTGCCCCCGGGTCCTTTTGTGCTTTCAGCGCGTTGAACGAACCGAGAACAGTGGTATCCATGCGGACCCCAGGGCGCGGGGACCGCAGGGGTGCCAGGCAAGACGTACGAAGCAGTACCGCGCACGTCCTCGACGGGACCGAGGAGGAACCGACGTGATGGACCAGCGAACCGTGCACCGTCCGACCCGGGCAGGTGGTCGGTCATGAGCTCTCTCCTGCTGCTCACCAACGCGCTGCAGCCCTCGACCGAGGTGCTGCCCGCACTCGGCCTGCTGCTGCACAACGTCCGGGTGGCACCGGCCGAGGGCCCGGCCCTCGTGGACACCCCGGGCGCCGACGTCATCCTCGTGGACGGCCGCCGCGACCTGCCGCAGGTGCGGTCGCTGTGCCAGCTGCTCCGCTCGACCGGGCCCGGCTGCCCGCTGATCCTCGTCGTCACCGAGGGCGGCCTCGCGGCCGTCACCGCCGACTGGGGCATCGACGACGTCCTCCTGGACACCGCCGGCCCGGCCGAGGTCGAGGCGCGGCTGCGGCTGGCCACCGGTCGTCAGCAGCTGGGCTCGGACGACTCCCCGATGGAGATCCGCAACGGCGACCTGTCGGTGGACGAGGCGACGTACTCCGCCAAGCTCAAGGGCCGGGTGCTGGACCTCACCTTCAAGGAGTTCGAGCTGCTCAAATATCTCGCGCAGCACCCGGGCCGGGTCTTCACCCGCGCCCAGCTGCTGCAGGAGGTCTGGGGCTACGACTACTTCGGCGGCACCCGGACCGTCGACGTGCACGTACGGCGGCTGCGCGCGAAACTCGGCCCCGAGCACGAGTCCCTGATCGGCACGGTCCGCAACGTCGGCTACCGCTTCGTCACGCCGGAGAAGGTCGAGCGGGCGGCGGCGGAGGCCGCGGCCCAGGCAGCGGCCAAGGCCGCCGCACAGGCCACCGCGCAGACGTCCGCACAGCCGGCCGCGGACGTCACCCGATCGGCGGAGGAGCCCGCGATCGTCCACTCGGCAGGACGGCCTGCCCAGAGGTAGGTCACCCCGCGTAGACTGCCGCGCGTGGCCAAGGTGACGCGGGATGACGTGGCACGACTTGCGGGTACGTCTACCGCCGTCGTGAGCTACGTCATCAACAACGGACCCCGGCCGGTTGCCCCGGCCACGCGCGAGCGTGTCCTCGCCGCGATCAAGGAACTGGGCTACCGCCCGGACCGGGTCGCCCAGGCGATGGCGTCGCGGCGCACCGACCTCATAGGCATGATCGTCCCGGACGCCCGTCAGCCGTTCTTCGCGGAGATGGCGCACGCGGTCGAACAGGCCGCCGCCGAGCGCGGGAAGATGGTGCTGGTCGGCAACTCCGACTACCGCACCGAGCGCGAGGTCCACTACCTGCGGGCCTTCCTCGGCATGCGGGTGTCGGGCCTGATCCTGGTCAGCCAGGGCATGAGCGAGCAGGCCGCCAGCGAGATCGAGGCCTGGGACGCGCGGGTGGTCCTCCTCCACGAGCGCCCCGAGGCCATAGACGACGTCGCCGTCGTCACCGACGACATCGGCGGCGCCCAGCTCGCCACCCGCCACCTGCTGGAGCACGGGCACGAGTACGTCGCCTGCATCGGCGGCGTCGAGAACACCCCGTCCGTCGGCGACCCGGTCGCCGACCACGTCGAGGGCTGGCGGCGCGCCATGCAGGAGTCCGGCCGCTCCGTCGAGGGCCGGCTCATCGAGGCCCCGTACAACCGCTACGACGCGTACAAGGTCGCCCTGGAGGTCCTGGCCCGGCCCGACCGGCCGACCGCCATCTTCTGCGCCACGGACGACCAGGCGATCGGTGTGCTGCGCGCTGCCCGCGAGCTGCGCATCGACGTGCCCGGGGAACTGGCCGTGGCCGGCTTCGACGACGTGAAGGAGGCGGCCCTCACGGACCCGCCGCTGACCACGATCGCCTCGGACCGCCCGGCGATGGCCCGCGCCGCGGTGGACCTCGTGCTGGACGACGGCCTCCGCGTGGCCGGCTCGCGCCGCGAACGCCTGAAGCAGTTCCCGTCGGCCCTGGTGATCCGCCGCTCCTGCGGCTGCCGCTGACGCCGGTCCCGCGGCTTCATCGCCGGAGGGGCTGGATGGTGCGGCGGGCTGGAAGATCCAGCCTCGCCGGCGTTTGAGGCGCGGGGTCTGGGGCGGAGCCCCAGGGCCTTGAGCCCCGCCGGCGATTGAGGCGCGGTGCTTCCGGGGCCGACCTCCTCAACGGCGGGCCTTATAAGGGGCATACGAGGTTCTGTCGGGCTTCTCAGGTCAGGCTCAGGAAGCTCTCATCATCGGCGAGCAGAGTCAGAGCCATGACCGACAGCTTCCGCCGCGAAGGCGAGTACCCCCAGGACCGCCCCACTCCGCACGCGCCTTTCGGCGAGGACTGGCAGCGCGGGCGCGACCGGCTGGCGCAGGACTCCGCGGCGGGGGCGTACCCGCCGCCGCCCTCGTACCCGCCCGCCGCACCCGGCTGGCACGAGGCGCACCAGCCCCCGGTCATCCGCGGCGAGACGGTCCCGGCAGGCGGCGGCAGCGGTCCCCGCCAGCCCGCGCACGCCGCCCCCGCGCCCCGCGCGAAGCGGCCCGTGGCCCTGCTGGCGGCCGTCGCGCTCGCCGCGGCCCTGGTCGGCGGCGGCACCGCGGCCGCCGTCCAGCAGCTGATGGTCCACCAGAACGGCGGCGCCGGCGGAGTCAACGGCACCAACGTCTCGCAGAACACCGGCACGGGCACCGGCACCGTCTCCGGCGTCGCCGAACAGGTCAGCCCCTCGGTCGTCCGCATCGACACCCGCACCGCGTCCGGCCAGGGCACCGGCTCCGGCATCGTCGTCACCGCCGACGGCGAGATCGTCACCAACAACCACGTGGTGAGCGGCGCCGCCGAGATCCAGGTGACGATGAGCGACGGCAAGAAGTACAAGGCCAAGATCGTCGGCACCGACCCCGACAAGGACCTGGCCCTGATCAAGCTCCAGGGCGCCACCGGCCTCAAGCCGGCCAAGCTCGGCGACTCCGGCAGCGTCAAGGTCGGCGACCAGGTCGTCGCCATCGGCTCCCCCGACGGCCTCACCGGCACCGTCACCAGCGGCATCGTCTCGGCGCTGAACCGCGAGGTGAAGGTGGCGAAGTCCGAGCAGCAGTCCCCGCAGGGCCGGCAGCAGGACGGCGACGGCTGGCCCTTCTCCTTCGGCGGCCGCGAGTTCAACGGGGACACCGGCTCGAACACCACCTCGTACAAGGCCCTGCAGACCGACGCCTCCCTCAACCCCGGCAACTCCGGCGGCGCCCTGGTCAACATGAACGGCGAGATCGTGGGCATGCCCTCCGCGATCTACTCCCCCTCCTCCGGCGGCTCCGCCGCGGGCAGCGTCGGCCTCGGCTTCGCCATCCCGGTCAACACCGTCAAGGCCGACCTGGAGTCCCTCCGCAAGGGCGGCCCCGGCGGTTCGGGCTCCGGCGGCTCCTCCGGCAGCGGCTCCGCCGCCAACGGCTTCGGCACCTCGTTCTAGCCCGTCCGTGCGAGGCTGGAAGCGCCGTCACCCGTCGGACTCCACGGCCGACCACCACCTCTGGGAGACCCATCCATGATTCCCGCCGAAGGCGAAGCGCGGATCCTCGTCGTCGACGACGAACCGGCCGTACGCGAGGCCCTGCGCCGCAGCCTCGCCTTCGAGGGGTACGCCGTGCAGACCGCCGTCGACGGGCTCGACGCCCTCGACCGGGCGGCCTCGTACTCCCCCGACCTGATCGTCCTGGACATCCAGATGCCCCGGATGGACGGGCTGACCGCGGCCCGCCGGCTGCGCGCCGCCGGCAGCGTCACGCCGGTCCTGATGCTGACCGCCCGCGACACCGTCGGCGACCGCGTCACCGGCCTCGACGCGGGCGCCGACGACTACCTCGTCAAGCCCTTCGAGCTCGACGAGCTCTTCGCCCGCGTCCGCGCCCTGCTGCGCCGCAGCTCCTACGCGGCCCAGCAGGCCGGCGGCGAGAGCCACGAGGAGGCCCTGACCTTCGGCGACCTGCGCATGGACCTCGCGACCCGCGAGGTCACCCGGGGCGGGCGGCCGGTGGAGCTGACCCGTACCGAGTTCACGCTGCTGGAGATGTTCCTCGCGCATCCGCGCCAGGTCCTGACCCGCGAGCAGATCCTCAAGACCGTCTGGGGCTTCGACTTCGAGCCCAGCTCCAACTCCCTGGACGTGTACGTGATGTACCTGCGCCGCAAGACCGAGGCGGGGGGCGAGGCCCGCCTCGTCCACACCGTGCGCGGGGTGGGCTACGTCCTGCGCGCCGGCGAGAGCGGGCCCGAGTGAGCCCGACCGCCAGGTTCCGCGCCCTCCCGCTGCGCTCCCGGCTCGCGCTCCTCGTGGCGGTGGCGGTGGCGGTGGCCGTGGCGGCCGTCGCCGCGGTGTCCTGGGTGATGGTGCGGACCCAGCTCCGCAACCAGCTGGACAGCTCGCTGCGCGCCACCAACGCGGGTGCCCAGGCCAACCAGGTGTTCGACGCCTTCGGTGGCTGCGTGTCCGGCGAGGCCCTGCCGGAACGGCCCGCGAACAACCTCAGCGCGCAGGTGCAGATCGTCCTGCCGGACGGCAAGACCTGTTGGGTCGACGGCAAGAACACCCTGAAAGCCACCACCATCGACCGGGAGGTCGCCCAGCGGCTGCGCGGCCCGGTCCTGTACGACTCGACCACCTCCGACGGCGTCCCGGTCCGCGTCTATACCCAGCCCGCCCTGGTGAACCGGCAGTTCGCCGCGCTGTCCGTGGCCAAGCCGCTCGCCGACGTCGACAAGCCACTGTCCACGCTGGCCTGGGTACTGCTGCTGGTCTCCGGCATCGGCGTGGTCGGCGCGGGCGCGGCCGGACTGTGGGTGGCCCGGACCGGGCTGCGGCCGGTCGACGAACTGACCGGCGCCGTCGAGCACATCGCCCGCACCGAGGACCTGACCGTCCGCATCCCCGACGAGGGCGACGACGAGATCGCCCGGCTGTCGCGGTCCTTCAACTCGATGACGGCGGCCCTCGCCTCCTCCCAGGAGCGGCAGGCCCAGCTGATCGCGGACGCCGGGCACGAGCTGCGCACCCCGCTGACCTCGCTGCGGACCAACATCGAGCTGCTGGCGCGCAGTGAGGAGACCGGCCGGGCCATCCCGCCCGACGACCGGCGGGAGCTGCTGGCCTCGGTCAAAGCGCAGATGACGGAACTGGCCTCGCTGATCGGCGACCTGCAGGAGCTGTCCCGGCCGGACGCCGGAGCGGGGAACCCGCTCCAGGTGGTCGCCCTGCACGAGATCACCGGGGCCGCGCTGTCCCGGGCCCGGCTGCGCGGGCCGGAGCTGAGCTTCGACTCGGACCTGGCGCCCTGGTACGTACGGGGCGAGGCGGCCGCGCTGGAGCGGGCGGTGGTCAACGTCCTGGACAACGCCGTGAAGTTCAGCCCGCCGGGCGGCGCGGTCGAGGTGACGCTGCGGGCGGGCGAGCTGACCGTACGGGACCACGGGCCGGGCATCCCGGCCGAGGACCTGCCGCACGTCTTCGAGCGGTTCTGGCGCTCCCCGTCGGCCCGCGCCCTGCCCGGCAGCGGGCTGGGCCTGTCGATCGTGGCCCGTACGGCGGCCCGCGCGGGCGGCAGCGCCGAGCTGCGGGCGGCGGCCGACGGCGGCCCGGGCACGGAGGCGGTGCTCCGCATCCCGGGGGCGCCCACCCCGCCGCCCGCCGATCCGTCAGTTGTGCCGGATCAGTGAGGCGACCAGGCCGGAGCGGGTGTTCGGGAAGTCCAGCGGGACGATGCCGAGCCCGGTCCGGCCGGCCATCTCCCCGCCGTCGACGAAGCCGTGCACCTGCGGATTGAGGCGGTCGGAGTTCCAGCGCGGCGGCATGTAGGCCGAGGTGCTGACGTAGTTCACGAAGAGCTTGCCGGGCTGCTGGACGGCCTTGCGGAAGTGGTTCTCGATCTTGCCGCGCTTGGCGAAGGGCTCGGCGTTCCAGTCGTCCTGGATGTCGAAGACGTTGCCGTCGCCGTAGCGCAGGCCGGGCAGGCCGCCGTTGTCGGCGAGCAGGACCACCTTGCCGCGGGCCTGGCCGAGCGAGGGCAGGGTGTCGGCGATCCGGAACAGCGGGCGCCAGCCGCGGTGGTCGAGGTAGTCGTCGAAGACGGCGCGGAAGGTGGCGTCGCTGTCGGTGGAGTACTCCTGCTTGAGGCGCATCAGGACGGTCTCGGAGGGGTGCGCGGCGAGGAAGTTCGAGCAGGCCACGAGCACGTCCCCGAACATCAGGTCCTGGAAGAACGCCGCGTGGTGAATGGCGAAGGAGCCGCCCGTGACCCGGCAGCGGACGTCGAGGAAGCGGATGCCGGAGTCGAGCTGCTGTGCGATCGAGGTGTTCTGGCAGGCGACGTAGAGGCCGCCCTTGGTGGCGCCGGAGTCGTGCGTGCCGGGGATGGTCATCCGCTGGAGGGCGGTGGAGTCCCCGAGTCCGGCCATCCAGTCCTGCGTGCCGAGGGCCGCGGCCGAGGCGGGGGCGGCTCCCAGCCCGAGGGCCGTCCCCGCGGCCAGTGCTCCGGCCAGGAACGTCCGCCGGCCCATTGCCGTTCTGGTGACCGCGCCCGCGCCCGTGCTGGTACCCGTGCCCATGCCGATGCCCATGCCCGCCCCTTTGCCGACCCGGTGATGGCCGGATTATGGCGTGCACACGTCAGCTTTGCTACCTGTCGGTAGCAGTCAGCTTCCGAGCAACTCGACCATGGACCGCAGCCCCTGGAGGAGTTCGCGGCCGTCCGGCGCCTGCTCCGGATCGGTCAGGGTCTGCACCATCACCCCGCTGAGCAGCGCGATGTGCATCGAGCCGAGAGCCCGTACGTCCGCCTCGGAGACCTCTTCCGGCGACACCCCGCGCAGGGCCGCGGCCACCATCCGCCGGTTGCGGCGCTGCCCCTCGGCGAGGATCGCGAGCAGTTCGGGCGAGGACTGCGCATGGACGAAGGCCTCGACGGAGGCCAGCCAGAGCCAGCGCATCTCGCCGAAGTCGCGGATCTTGCGGTCCCAGGTGTCGGCGTAGCGCTCCCCCGCGGTCTCGCCCTCACCCGCGAGGCGGCCGGATCCCGCGGCCCACTCCTCCATGGCGGCGAACAGGGCCTGGTTGAGGAGGGCCTCCCGGGACCCGAAGTGGTAGCCGATCGCGGCCATGCTCACCCCCGAGGCCGTGGCGATGTCGCGCACGGTCGTGCGCAGGTAGCCCTTCTCCTCCAGGCAGCGCCGGGCTCCGGCCAGCAGGTCCTCGCGATTTCCCATGCCGGGATCGTATCCGCGCCAAGTTTTGGGCAAGCGCGCAAGACATTCGTATTGCGCGCTTGCCCAAGTCCTGGCAGGGTGGAGCCACCGGAAGATCCACGGGCCTACGGGAGGCACGAACCATGCGCCACGAGCTGACGATCGACGACCGGACCCTCTCCTACCTGGACTTCGGCGGACCCGGCCGACCGCTCCTCGCCCTGCACGGCGGCATGTCCGAAGCCCTCGCCTTCACGGGCCTCGCCGCCGCCCTCGGCGACGGATGGCGGGTCATCGCCCCCGACCAGCGCGGCCACGGCGAATCCGGCCGGGCGCCCGACTACCGCCGCGAGGGCTACGTCTCCGACGCCGTCGCGCTCCTCGACCACCTGGGCCTCGACGCCCCGGTGGCCCTCCTCGGCTACTCCCTCGGCGGGCTCAACGCCTACCACCTGGCCGCCGCCCACCCCGACCGGATCTCCGCGCTCATCGGCGTCGACGCCACCATCGAGATCCGCATCCCCACCGGACCGAACTGGTACGACTTCCTCGAGGGCCTCCCCTACACCGCCCCCACCCGCGAGGAGCTCCTCGCCGCCGCCGGGCCGGCCGCCGCGCCCTTCATCGCCGACGGAATGCGCCCCCTGCCGGACGGCAGCGGCTGGCGCCTGGCCTACCACCCCCAGGACATGCTCGACTCCATCCGGGCCTGCGACGGCGACCACTGGGACGCCTGGCTCGCGAGCACCTGCCCGGCCCTGCTGGTCCACGGCACCCGCAGCCAGGCCCTCACCCGGGCCGCGGCCGACGCCATGGTCGCCCGGCGCCCGAAGACCTCGTACACGCCCCTCGACGGCGACCACTTCGTACCGTTCACGGACCCGGAGGGATTCCACGCGGCCGTCGGGACGTTCCTGGCGACCCTCTGATCCCTGCTCCACGGGGGTGCGCGGGGTCCGCGGGGTGCGCGCGGAAAAGCCGAAGGGGCGGCGGGCCGACTGGCCCACCGCCCCTTCGGGCGCGCTCTGCGCGGGTACTGCCCGGTACTACTTGACGACGGTGATCCGGTTCGCCGCCGGCGGGGCGATCGGGGACTGCGCCGAGGAGTTCTTCGTCAGGTAGGCGTTGAAGCAGTCCAGGTCGGACGCGCCCACCAGCTTGTTCTTGTGCTCCTTGAGGACGGTGAAGCCGTCACCGCCGCCCGCGAGGAACTCGTTCATCGCGACCCGGTAGGTCTGGGCGGGGTCGATCGCCGCGCCGTTCAGCTTCACCGAGTCCACGACGATGCGGTCCACGCCCGTCTTCGTCAGGTCCAGGGTGTACGTGAAGCCCTTCGACACCTGCAGGATCTTCGGGTTCGCACCGTTGACCGGGCCGCTGACCTGCTGCTGCAGCGCGGTGATCAGCTGTGCGCCGGTCAGGTCCACGATGTTCATCATGTTGGTGAACGGCTGGACCGTGAAGGACTCGCCGTACGTCACCACGCCGTCGCCCTCGTCACCCGAGGCCTTGTAGGCGAGGTCCGAGCGGATGCCGCCCGGGTTCATGATGGCCAGCTGCGCGCCGCCCTTGTCCGCCGGGGCCAGCGCTTCGAGCTGCGCGTCGGCGATCAGGTCGCCGAGCGGCTTCTCGGGCGCCTCGGAACCGCGGCCCGGGATGTCGGCCGCGATGAAGCCCTGCGGACGGTTGGCGATCGGCGCCGCGAGGGTCTTCCAGCGGTCGATCAGCTCGGTCATGTCCGGGGCCTTGGGCTGGTCCCGGGTGACGACCTTGTTGACCGGCTTGGGCGAGGCGACCGGCGTACGGACGATGTCCTTGGTCTGCCGGTCGTAGGTGAGCGTGGTGTCCGTGAACAGGCGGCCGATGGAGGCGGCCGAGGTCACCGTGCGCGGGTTGCCCGCCGGGTCCGGGATGTTGCAGGCGTAGGCCTGGTGGGTGTGGCCGGTGACCAGCGCGTCGACCTTGGAGTCCACGTTCTTGGCGATGTCCACGATCGCGCCCGAGATGCCGGCGCCGGCGCCCGGGACGTTGCAGTCGTAGTTGTAGGCGCCGTTCGCGGGCAGACCGCCCTCGTGGATCAGCGCGACGATCGACTTCACGCCCTGCTTGTTCAGCTCGGCGGCGTACTTGTTGATCGTCTCGATCTCGTCGCCGAACTTCAGGCCCTTGACGCCCTCGGCGGTCACGACGTCCGGAGTGCCCTCCAGGGTGACGCCGATGAAGCCGATCTTCACGTCGCCCTTCTTCCACACGAAGGTGGGCGACATCAGCGGACGCTTGGTCTTCTCGTCGGTGACGTTCGCGGCGAGGTACTGGAACTGGGAGCCCGTGAACTCCTTGCCGAACTCGTAGCAGCCGTCGACCGGGTGGCAGCCGCCGTACGCCATGCGGCGCAGCTCGGTCTTGCCCTCGTCGAACTCGTGGTTGCCGACGCTGGTGACGTCCAGGTCGAGCTTGTTCAGCGCCTCGATGGACGGCTCGTCGTGGAAGAGACCGGACAGCATCGGGCTGCCGCCGATCATGTCACCGGCCGCGGCGGTCACGGAGTACTCGTGGCCCTTGCGGGCCTCGCGCAGGCTGGTCGCGAGGTACTCGACCCCGCCCGCGGGTATGGCCTTGGTCGTGCCGTCGGCCTGACGTTCGGTCACGGTGCCGGAGGAACCCTGCGGGGGCTCCAGCGTGCCGTGGAAGTCGTTGAACGACAGCATCTGCACGTCGACGGTCCGGCTCTTGGCCGCACCGCCACCACTCGCGGCACCGGCCGGCAGAGCGGCGGCGACCATGGCCCCGGCCCCGGCCGTGACGGCGAGGGCGGCGAAGGTCAACCGGCGGTTTCGGCGGTGCCGTTGTGGCGTCGCTGACATTTAGTCCCCTTTGCGGACAGCGATACTGCTTGGGAGGTCCGGGGAAGCCTATGGTCAACGCGCGTAGCTCTACCAGGGGGTAACGGGTATCGCGTTGGTTACGCGCAGAAGACGCACAGACCCCGCGCCCGCACTCCGCCCGCCACCCGCCGCGGTCGTAGGCTCGTGCCATGACTGACGCAGCAGCGGCCCTGGAGCCCGGACGGCAGATTCAGACCCTCGACGAGCTGACGGAGGAACAGGCCGGCGCCGTACTCGACCTGATCGAGGACGCGGCGCGCACCGACGGCACCACCGCCGTGTCCGAGCAGGGACGGCTCCAGCTGCGCGGCGGCCCGCGCGAGGGGATCCGGCACTTCCTGCTCACCGAGGGCGGCCGGCTCGCCGCATACGGACAACTGGAAGACACCGACCCGGTGGAGGCCCCCGCCGCCGAGCTCGTCGTGCACCCGGCCCTGCGCGGGCGCGGGCACGGCCGGGCAATGGGCATGGCCCTGCTGGCCGCCTCCGGGAAGCGGCTGCGGGTATGGGCGCACGGCGGCAAGTCGGCCGCCCGGCACCTCGCCCAGGTCCTCGGCCTGACCCTCTTCCGCGAGCTGCGCCAGCTGCGCCGGCCCCTGGCCGACGCCGACCCGCTGCCGGAGCCCGTGCTCCCGCCCGGCGTGACCGTACGGACCTTCGTGCCCGGCACCGACGACGAGGCCTGGCTCGCGGTGAACGCGGCCGCCTTCGCCCACCACCCCGAACAGGGCTCGCTGACCCAGCGGGACCTCAACGACCGGATCGCGCAGCCGTGGTTCGACGCCAAGGGCTTCTTCCTCGCGGAGCGCGACGGCGAGCTCGTCGGCTTCCACTGGACCAAGGTCCACGCGGCGGAGCAGCTGGGCGAGGTCTACGTGCTCGGCGTCCGCCCGGGCGCCCAGGGCGGCGGCCTCGGCAAGGCCCTCACCGCGATCGGCCTGCGCCACCTGGCCGCCCAGGGGCTGCCGACGGCCATGCTCTACGTCGACGCCGACAACCCGGCCGCCCTCGCCGTCTACGAGGGCCTCGGCTTCAGCACCCACGAGGTCGACCTGATGTACCGCACGGAAAGCTGACCCCTTCCCCCCGCCGCCAGATCCAGCCCCGCCGGCGTTTGAGGCGTGGGGGTCCCCCCCGGACGGAGTCTGGGGGGAGGGTCCGGGGCGGAGCCCCACATCCAGCCCCGCCGGCGTTTGAGGCGCGGGGTCCGGGGCGGAGCCCCGATCTTTGAGCCCAGCCGGCGTCTGCCCCGCGGTCGGGGCAGCGCCCCGGGCCCCCCGCCGGCACGCCGGGGGCCCGGGGCGCTGCCCCCCGCCACCCCCGCCTGGAGGCGACTCGTGCGCCAGCCGGAGCCGGGAAGCCACACGCCATTAACCGGGCATTAAGACGCGCTTGCGACTCTCCCCCAATGCAGCCCCGACTCCGACTGACGGCCGACACTTCCGACGCGCCCGTCCTCCCGCGTGCGCGGAAGAATGGAGTCATGAGCCACAAGCCCAGCGCAGGCCCCACCGAGGTCCCCGCCCAGCACCCGTCTCACACGTCCGCCGCAGGCCCGGCGTCCGGTAACGCCGCCGCCAAGGCGACCGGCCCCGTCAACGCAGTGACCGGGGCCCACGCCCGCATAGGCTCCATCTCCGCGCACCGCCCGCACGTCGACCTCGAGCCCGATATCGACGCCGATCTGGACGCGTACGACGACAAGGACGGCGGCGAGCTGCCCCCGGGCCGTTTCCTCGACCGGGAGCGCAGCTGGCTCGCCTTCAACGAGCGCGTCCTGGAACTCGCCGAGGACCCCACCACGCCCCTCCTGGAGCGCGCCAACTTCCTGGCGATCTTCGCGAGCAACCTGGACGAGTTCTTCATGGTCCGGGTGGCCGGCCTCAAACGGCGTATCGCGACCGGTGTCGCCACCCGCTCGGCCTCCGGCCTGCAGCCCCGCGAGGTGCTGGACCTCATCTGGACGCGCTCGCGCGAGCTCATGGCCCGCCACGCCGCCTGCTTCCAGCAGGACATCTCCCCGGCCCTGGCCGAGGAGGGCATCCACCTCATCCGCTGGCCCGACCTCACCGAGAAGGAGCAGGCCCGCCTCTTCACGCTGTTCCGGAACCAGATCTTCCCGGTGCTGACCCCGTTGGCCGTGGACCCCGCGCACCCGTTCCCGTACATCTCCGGCCTCTCCCTCAACCTGGCCGTCGTCGTACGCAACCCGGTCAGCGGCCACCGCCACTTCGCCCGGGTCAAGGTCCCGCCGCTCCTCTCCCGCTTCCTGGAGGCCTCCCCGCAGCGCTACGTCCCGCTGGAGGACGTCATCGCCGCGCACCTGGAGGAGCTGTTCCCCGGCATGGAGGTGCTCGCGCACCACATGTTCCGCGTGACCCGCAACGAGGACCTGGAGGTGGAGGAGGACGACGCCGAGAACCTCCTCCAGGCCCTGGAGAAGGAGCTCATGCGGCGCCGCTTCGGCCCGCCCGTGCGCCTGGAGGTCGAGGAGTCCATCGACCCCGGCGTACTGGACCTCCTCGTGCAGGAGCTGAACGTCAACGCCTCCGAGGTGTACCCGCTGCCCGGGCCCCTCGACCTGACCTCCCTCTTCGGCATCGCCTCCCTGGACCGGCCCGAGCTGAAGTACCCGAAGTTCGTCGCCGGCACCCACCGGGACCTCGCCGAGGTCGAGTCCGCGTCCGCGCCCGACATCTTCGCCGCCCTGCGCGAGCGGGACGTCCTGCTGCACCACCCGTACGACTCCTTCTCCACCTCGGTGCAGGCCTTCCTGGAGCAGGCCGCCGCCGACCCGGACGTCCTCGCGATCAAGCAGACGCTGTACCGCACCTCCGGCGACTCCCCGATCGTGGACGCCCTGATCGACGCCGCCGACTCCGGCAAGCAGGTCCTCGTACTCGTCGAAATCAAGGCCCGCTTCGACGAGCAGGCCAACATCAAGTGGGCGCGCAAGCTGGAGGAGTCCGGCTGCCACGTCGTCTACGGGCTCGTCGGCCTCAAGACCCACTGCAAGCTGTCGCTCGTCGTGCGCCAGGAGGGCGAGACGCTGCGCCGCTACTCGCACGTGGGCACCGGCAACTACCACCCCAAGACCGCCCGGCTCTACGAGGACCTCGGCCTGCTCACCGCCGACCCGCAGGTCGGCGCGGACCTCTCCGACCTCTTCAACCGGCTGTCCGGCTACTCGCGCCGCGAGACCTACCGCCGGCTGATGGTGGCGCCCCGCTCGCTGCGGGACGGACTGATCGCGCGGATCGACAAGGAGGCCGCCCACCACAAGGCCGGCCGCCCCGCCTACGTCCGGCTCAAGATGAACTCGATCGTCGACGAGGCCCTCATCGACTCGCTCTACCGGGCCTCCCAGGCGGGAGTGCCCGTCGACATCTGGGTGCGCGGCATCTGCGCGGTGCGCCCCGGAGTCCCCGGGCTCTCGGACAACATCCGGGTCCGGTCGGTCCTCGGCCGCTTCCTGGAGCACTCCCGGGTCTTCGCCTTCGGCAACGGCGGCGAGCCCGAGGTGTGGATCGGCAGCGCCGACATGATGCACCGCAACCTCGACCGCCGTATCGAGGCACTGGTCAGGGTCGCCGACCCGGCCCACCGCGCGGCACTGGACCGGATGCTGGAAACCGGCATGTCCGACGCCACCTCCTCCTGGCACCTGGGCCCGGACGGCGAGTGGACCCGGCACAGCACGGACGCGGACGGCCAGCCGCTGCGGCACGTACAGGAGACGCTCATAGACGCCCGGAGGCGCCGGCGTGGCTCAGCCAAACCATGACCCGATTACGGCGACGGCGGACGCGGGTGACGTGCTCGGCACGTACCTGCGCGCCCAGGCCACCGCTTTCCTGCGCGGGCTGCGCCTGCACGAGGAGAGCGGGGCCGATGCCGCCGAAGGGAGCGACGCGGCGCGCAGCCTGCGGGGGGCTGCGCGCCGCATCAGCGGATCCCTGGCCACCTTCCGGGTGGTGACCGAGTCCTCCTGGGCCGACGGGCTGCGCACCGAGCTGGTGTGGCTGTCCTCGACGCTGGCCGACGAGCACGCGTACGCCGCCCGGCTGGCCCGGCTGATGGACGCCCTGCACCGGCTGTCGGGCTCCCCCGAGCTCCCGGCGCCGCGCGGCACGGCCGGGGCGCTCACGGTGGGCTCGGCGCGCGCCGGCGCGCTGCTGGAACGCCAGCTCACCCTGGCGCGTACGCGCGCCCACTCGGCCACGCTGCAGGCGCTCGGCTCCTCCCGCTTCCACGCGGTGGCGGATGCGGTGGCCGTGCTGGCCTCGGAGGTCCCGCTGGACTCCGTAGCAGCCCGGGGGCGGGTCGGGGACGTCCTCGTCCCCCTGGCGGAGGTGGCCGAAAACCGACTGTCGGCGGCGGTCGCGGCGCTGCCGCCGTGCCGCGGCTCCGAGGCGGCGCCGAGCCCGTACAACGCGGACCACGACGGGCTCTGGCACGAGGTACGCCGCCTCCTGCGGGTCCACCGGTACGCCCGGGAGGCGCTCGGCGAGGACGTGAGCCGGCCGGCGGCCGCGGGCGAGGCCCTGGACCGCCACCGCGACGCGGCGGAGGCCGCGGCCGCCTCGGCGACGGCGGCCCGCACCCCCCGCATCGCCCCCGCGACGGCGTACGCACTGGGCGTCCTGCACGCCGACCAGCGCCACGAGGTGGAGGCGGCCCGGCTCGACTTCCAGCACGTTTGGCTGCGGGAGCCCGCGGTCACACCGCGATAACGGGCGGATAACGGATGATGACAGCTGTGTGCGAACGGACGGGGACGCACCGGGTCGTCCGCCACGGTTCACCGTCCGTTCACTCGGGCCGGTCGGCTGCTTCACCTGTTCTGCCTAATTTCGGTGATGCACGGAGCGAGCCGCACGGAGACCGAGCTGCTCAGCCGAGCAAACCGACGTAGTCCTCTTCGCACGCCGCCCCGATACAGAAAGCGGCCGGCGGCTTCTGGAAGGAACACCCGAAAGTGAAGCTTCAGCGCAAGAACATGCTTCGTGCCTCCGCCCTCGGGGCGCTTGTCGTGTCCGGCGCCCTGGTCCTCACGGCGTGCGGCTCGGACGACAACACGAAGACCGCCGACGGATCGGCGAAGCCCTCCGCGGCCGCCGCGGGCGACATCAAGTGCGACGGCGCCAAGGGCAAGCTCCTGGCCTCGGGCTCTTCCGCGCAGAAGAACGCGGTCGAGCTGTGGATCAAGAACTACATGGCCGCCTGCTCCGGCGTCGAGGTGAACTACAAGTCCTCCTCCTCCGGTGAGGGCATCGTCGCCTTCAACCAGGGCACCGTCGGTTTCGCCGGCTCCGACTCGGCGCTGAAGCCGGAGCAGGTCGAGGAGTCGAAGAAGATCTGCACCGGTGGCCAGGGCATCAACCTGCCGATGGTCGGCGGCCCCGTCGCCCTCGGCTTCAACGTCGCCGGCGTGGACAAGCTGAACCTCGACGCCGCCACGGTCGCCAACATCTTCAACGACAAGATCAAGAAGTGGGACGACGAGGCGATCAAGAAGCTGAACCCGGGCGTCACGCTTCCCTCCACCGCCATCCAGGCCTTCCACCGCTCCGACGACTCGGGCACCACCGAGAACGTCACCAAGTACCTGAAGGCCGCCGCCCCCGACGCCTGGCCGCACGAGGCCGCGAAGAAGTGGGCCGCCCCGGGTGGCCAGGCCGCCTCCGGCTCCGCCGGTGTAGCTGCCCAGGTCAAGCAGGTCGACGGTGCGATCGGCTACTTCGAGCTCTCCTTCGCCAGCTCGCAGGGCATCAAGACCGTCGACCTGAACACGGGTGCCGCCGCCCCGGTCAAGGCCACCGGTGAGAACGCCTCCAAGGCCATCTCCGCCGCCAAGATCGCCGGCACCGGCTCCGACCTGGCGCTGAAGCTCGACTACACCACCAAGGCCGAGGGCGCCTACCCGCTGGTCCTGGTCACGTACGAGGTCGTCTGCGACAAGGGCAACAAGGCCGAGACGCTCCCGACCGTCAAGTCCTTCCTGAACTACACCGCCTCGGACGCGGGCCAGAAGGTCCTCCTCGAGAACGGCTACGCGCCGATCCCGGCCGAGATCAACACCAAGGTCCGCGAAGCCATCAACTCGCTGGGCTAAATCCCGACCCCCGCGGTGTCGGCCGCCCCCGTCCGGGCAGCCGACACCCGGGGACCCTTCCCCTTCACCCGGGGGAATCCGGTGCACCGCCGCCAGGGGCCTGCCCCCACTCAGACCGGAAAGATCATGGCTTCCACCACACCCACCCAGATAGACACGGCTCCGCCTGTCGCCAAGAGCGGAAGGTCCACCGGCCGCGCCGGTGACAAGATCTTCGCCGGGCTCTCCAAGGGATCCGGCATCCTGCTCCTGGTGATCATGGCGTCGATCGCCGCCTTCCTCACCTACCGCGCCTCGATCGCACTGTCGAAGAACGAGGGGAACTTCCTCACCACCTTCGACTGGAACGCGTCGGCCAACCCGCCCGTCTTCGGCATCGCCGTCCTGCTCTTCGGCACCGTCGTCAGCTCGATCATCGCGATGGCCATCGCGGTTCCGATCGCTGTCGGCATCGCCCTGTTCATCTCGCACTACGCGCCGCGCAAGCTGGCCGCGCCCCTCGCGTACGTGGTCGACCTCCTGGCCGCCGTGCCGTCGATCATCTACGGCATCTGGGGCGCCCTCTTCCTCGTACCGCAGCTGAACGGCCTGAACCTCTGGCTCGACGAGTACCTGGGCTGGACGTACGTCTTCGACAAGACCCAGATCGGTGTCGCCCGCTCGCTCTTCACCGTCGGCATCCTGCTCGCGATCATGATCCTGCCGATCGTGACCAGCGTCAGCCGCGAGGTCTTCCTGCAGGTCCCGCGCATGAACGAGGAGGCCGCCCTGGCCCTCGGCGCGACCCGCTGGGAGGTCATCCGCATGTCGGTGCTGCCCTTCGGCCGCTCCGGCGTCATCTCCGCCTCGATGCTCGGCCTCGGCCGCGCACTCGGCGAGACCATGGCCGTCGCGACCGTCCTCTCCCCGAGCTTCCTGATCTCGTTCCACGTCCTGAACCCGGGCGGCGGCACCTTCGCGCAGAACATCGCCGCGAAGTTCGACGAGGCCAACGAGTTCGGCCGGGACGCGCTGATCGCCTCCGGCCTGGTCCTCTTCCTGCTCACCCTGCTGGTCAACGGTGCAGCTCGCCTGATCATCGCTCGCCGCAAGGACTTCTCGGGGGCGAACGCCTGATGAGCCACGCACTCCAGGACCAGCGGCCCGCCCGGGCCCCCAAGTCCGCCGCTCCCGCCAGCCTCACCCGAGGCGGCCTGCCCCGCTGGGCCCCGGCCGGCATCGCGGCCCTCTCGCTCGCCCTCGGCTGCGGCACCGGCCTCGCCCTGAGCCTCCACAGCAAGGTGCAGTGGGGACTGCTCTCTGCCCTCCTGTTCGTCGTCATCACGTACACCGCGAGCGCGGTCGTCGAGAACCGGCGTCAGGCCAAGGACCGCGTGGCGACCTCCATGGTGTGGGTCTGCTTCGTCCTCGCGGTCATCCCGCTGCTCTCGCTGATGTGGACGACGGTCAGCCGCGGCCTCGAGCTCCTGACCGCAAACTTCCTCACGCACTCCATGAACGGCGTGACCAGCTTCGACGAGGGCGGCGGCGTCTACCACGCGCTGCTCGGCACCATCGAGCAGGTCGCCCTGGCCACCCTGATCGCGGCTCCGATCGGCCTGCTGACCGCCGTCTACCTGGTCGAGTACGGCCGGGGCTCCCTCGCCAAGGCCGTCACCTTCTTCGTCGACGTCATGACCGGCATCCCCTCCATCGTCGCGGGTCTGTTCATCCTGACGACCTGGAACCTGATGCTCGGCTTCGGCCCCTCCGGCTTCGCCGGCGCCATGGCCCTGTCGATCCTGATGATGCCCGTCGTGGTCCGCTCCACCGAGGAGATGCTCAAGCTCGTCCCGAACGAGCTGCGCGAGGCCGCCCTCGCCCTCGGTGTGCCGAAGTGGCGCGTGATCCTCAAGGTCGTGCTCCCCACCGCGATCGGCGGCATCGCCACCGGTGTCATGCTGGCCGTGGCCCGCATCGCCGGTGAGACCGCGCCGATCATGCTGCTGGTCTTCGGTACGCAGCTGATCAACGCCAACCCCTTCGAAGGCGCCCAGTCCTCGCTCCCCCTCTACATTTGGGAGCAGTACAAGGTCGGCAGTGAAGCCTCCTACGACCGGGCGTGGGCCGCAGCCCTCGTACTGATCGCCTTCGTCATGATCCTCAATCTGGTGGCCCGCGGCATCGCCCGCTGGAAGGCCCCGAAGACCGGTCGCTGACGCGACTGTATGAAAGCGAAGTGACCCCTCATGGCGAAGCGAATCGACGTCAGCGGACTGTCCGCCTTCTACGGCACCCACAAGGCCATCGATGACATCTCGATGACCGTGGAGCCCCGCTCCGTGACCGCCTTCATCGGCCCCTCCGGCTGCGGCAAGTCCACCTTCCTGCGCACCCTCAACCGCATGCACGAGGTCACCCCCGGTGGCCGCGTCGAGGGCAAGGTGCTCCTGGACGACGAGAACCTGTACGGCGCCGGCGTGGACCCGGTCGCGGTCCGCCGCACCGTCGGCATGGTCTTCCAGCGCCCGAACCCCTTCCCCACCATGTCGATCTTCGACAACGTGGCGGCGGGCCTGCGGCTGAACGGCAACTTCAAGAAGTCCGAGCTCACGGACATCGTGGAGCGGTCCCTCAAGGGCGCCAACCTCTGGAACGAGGTCAAGGACCGCCTGAACAAGCCCGGCTCGGGCCTCTCCGGCGGCCAGCAGCAGCGTCTGTGCATCGCCCGCGCCATCGCGGTCGAGCCCCAGGTCCTGCTGATGGACGAGCCCTGCTCCGCCCTCGACCCGATCTCCACCCTCGCGATCGAGGACCTGATCGGCGAGCTCAAGGAGCGCTTCACGATCGTCATCGTGACGCACAACATGCAGCAGGCGGCCCGCGTCTCGGACCGCACCGCCTTCTTCAACCTCTCGGCGGTCGGCCAGCCCGGCAAGCTCGTCGAGATCGACGACACGGACCGGATCTTCTCGAACCCGTCCGTGCAGGCGACCGAGGACTACATCTCGGGCCGCTTCGGCTAAACCGGACGAGATGTCATGCGGCTCCGCCGCGTGAGCAAGACGTCCTGCGGTGCTGCATGGCGGTGCCACCGCAAGGCGAAAGAAAGAAAAAGGGCCGGCTCCCCCTGGGTGGGGGGAGCCGGCCCGCTTTCGTTCCTGCTTCCTGCTTCCCGCGTCCTACACGAACGCGAGGTCCACGATCCAGAAGCAGACCGCGGCGACCAGGGCCGCGGCCGGCATGGTGATGAACCAGCCCAGGACGATGTTCTTGGCGACGCCCCAGCGGACCGCGTTCACGCGCTTGGTCGCGCCCACGCCCATGATCGCCGAGGTGATGACGTGGGTGGTGGAGATCGGCGCGTGGAAGAGGTACGCCGAGCCGAACATGATCGAGGCGCCCGTGGTCTCGGCCGCGAAGCCCTGCGGCGGGTCCAGCTCGATGATCTTGCGGCCGAGGGTGCGCATGATGCGCCAGCCGCCCGCGTACGTACCCAGCGACAGCATCACGGCACAGACGATCTTGACCCAGACCGGGATCGGCGCGTCGGCGCTCTGCACGTCGGCGATGACCAGGGCCATCACGACGATGCCCATCGTCTTCTGCGCGTCCTGCAGGCCGTGGCCGAGCGCCATCGCAGCCGCCGAGACCGTCTGCGCGATACGGAACCCGTGCTTGGCCTTGTGCGGGTTGGACCGGCGGAACATCCACAGGATGACCACCATCACCAGGTAACCGGCGATCAGACCGACGACCGGCGAGGCGAACATCGGGATGACGACCTTGTCGAGGACCCCCGACCAGATCACCTCGGTGCCACCGGCCAGCGCCGCGCCCACCATGCCGCCGAACAGCGCGTGCGAGGAGGACGAGGGCAGGCCGAAGTACCAGGTGATCAGGTTCCAGACGATCGCGCCGACCAGCGCCGCGAAGAGGATCCACATGCCGGTGGCGCCCGTGGGCGTCTCGATCAGACCCTGGCTGACCGTCTTGGCGACCCCGCTGCCCAGGAAGGCACCGGCGAGGTTCATCACGGCGGCCATCGCCAGCGCCGCGCGCGGGGTCAGCGCCCGCGTCGAGACGGAAGTCGCGATGGCGTTCGCCGAGTCGTGAAAACCATTCGTATACGTAAAGCCGAGCGCGACACCGATGGTCACGACCAGAGCGAAGGTGTCCACGAGGTTCAGGACTCCTTGACCGCGATGGTCTCCACCGTGTTCGCAACGTGCTCGAACGCGTCGGCCGCCTCTTCGAGCACGTCGACGATCTGCTTGAGCTTCAGCACCTCGATGGCGTCGTACTTGCCGTTGAAGAGCTGCGCGAGAAGCTTGCGGTGGATCTGGTCGGCCTGGTTCTCAAGACGGTTGACCTCGATCCAGTACTCGGTGAGGTTGTCCATCGTCCGCAGGTGCGGCATGGCCTCGGCGGTCAGCTCGGCCGCGCGGGCCAGGACCTCGATCTGCTGCTCGACACCCTTGGGGAGCTCCTCCACGTTGTAGAGGACGACCAGGTCGACGGCCTCCTCCATGAAGTCCATGATGTCGTCGAGCGAAGAAGCAAGGTTGTAGATGTCCTCGCGGTCGAACGGCGTGATGAAGGAGGAGTTCAGCTGGTGGAAGATCGCGTGGGTCGCGTCGTCCCCCGCGTGTTCCGCTGCCCGCATCCGCTCCGCGATCTCGACCCGGGCGGAGGAGTCCGCTCCGAGCAGTTCCATCAGGAGCTTCGAGCCCGTGACGATGTTGTCCGCGGATGCGGCGAACATGTCGTAGAAGCTCGTCTCCCTGGGGGTCAGACGAAATCGCACGTGAGGTCCTCGGGGTGCATCGGATTCGGTCAGGCTGATGCTAGGCGCATCCCCCGGCCACGGCTAACCGGCCGTTGCCCAGTGTCCTCCATCAGGCAGAGTGAGGACCACGGACCCCTGCCCGTTGGGCAGCGGCCCAGTACCCTATACCCATGAGGGGTATGTATCCCTCGATTCCGGACCACGGGAGGACGCATGACGACCATCGAGGCGGGCGGGGTACCCCCGGCGGTAGCCGGGGAAGGCTCCGGAGCCGATGCGCCCCACGACGGCGGAGCCGTCCACGGCTACCACCACCAGAAGGACGAGCACCTCAAGCGACTGCGCCGGATCGAGGGCCAGATCCGCGGCCTGCAGCGGCTCGTCGACGAGGACGTCTACTGCATCGACATACTCACCCAGGTCTCGGCGAGCACGAAGGCCCTCCAGTCCTTCGCGCTCCAGCTGCTGGAGGAACACCTGCGCCACTGCGTGGCCGACGCCGCGGTCAAGGGCGGCACCGAGATCGACGCCAAGGTCGAGGAAGCCACGAAGGCCATCGCCCGCCTCCTGCGCACGTAGCCCTTGGGCCTCGCCGGCGTTCAGGCGCGGGGGCCGCGGCGGAGCTCCCGGGGGCACCTCCCGGCGGCAGCCGGGGGAGACACCACGGTCAGCCCGACCAGATGCCCATCAGCACCTCGTCGATCCGGTCCTGGCTGAGCCGCTCCTCCGCCGCCGTCGACGCCGCGATGATCAGTTCACCGCACAGCTCGATCTCGGCGAGAGCCACGTGGTCCTGCACCGTCGTACCGCCTGCGGGAGTCACGCGTGTCACCTCAGTCTGCCGTCTACGGTCATCGACGCTCGGGCCCGGCTTCTCAGCGTAGGGACGCCATGGCCCGGGGCACATGACACGGATGGACCATTTCCGGATACCGGCCCATGGCCCGATCGCGCCGCTCCCCCTCCGCCCGTCCCACTACTCGGCGATCTTCCCGGCGTAAATGTCCCCAGTTGCCGGCAATACGACGGTCACCGGCGTCCCGAACCCGTACAGCAGCGTGGTCGACGAGACATCGATCACGCCATTGTTGACGTACGTGAAACGGTGCCGGACCTTCCGCAGACGTCCCTGCTCGTCCAGATAGACGTCGAACGGCACGGTGTCCTTGCTGAACCCTTTCGCCGCGGCCTCCAGCGCCCCCCGCACCCCGGCCGAAGCCCTCCCCGCGGCCCGCCCGATGTCGGTGGTGCCCCGGTAGTGCCGCACCTTGGTGCCCGCCACCTCGGTCTCCCCCACGTACGTCACCTCCTGCGCGCCCCGCAGCAGCTCGGCCGCGACCAGCGGATCGGTGGCCCCGCCCGTGACGAGGTTCCCGTCGGCGAGGGTCGTCGTGTCGACCCGGACCCACTTGTCGGCCGGAACGCCCGCACCGCGGTTCTTCATGTAGAGCGCACCGGGCACGAGCAGCTCGGTGATGGGCCGGTGCTCGTCCTCGCCCTTCACATCGGCCGGGAGCATCACCAGGAGCTGCCCCATCCGGTTCTTGAAGTCGACCCCGCCCTCGCCGCGGATCGTCACCCGGGTCCCGCCCGTGGCCATCTCCATGGCCGTACGGGCCCGGGCGCTGCCGCTCTTCGTCAGCGCGTCGGCGGCCCCGCGGACCACCGCCGCCGCGTCCGCCTGAGGCCGTCCGTCACTGCCGCCGCCGCCCGCGCACCCGCTCATCGCCGTGACCGCCAGGGTGACGCCGGCAGCGAGCACAGCCTCACCCGCACGTCCGGGCCGCCGCCTGTGCTGGTGAACCACCATCGCCTGCCAACCCCCAACGCATGACCGCTGCTTGCCCGAGGCCCCCACCCGCTCCGCTTAACGAGGTCCCGGGTTTCCCGTCACGGGGGCGCACCCTCCCCGGCGCGGCCCGCCCCGGGTACCGTGGGGGTGTGGAACCGCACACCGACGCGACCCTGGTCCCTCCGCTTGCCTCCGAGCCGCTCCCGCGGCCGACGTCACAGCCGCAGCCCCCGACCAGCCACACCACCTCCACCGCCGAACGCGGAGCGTTCTCCCTGGCGGTCTGCACCTGCGGCTGGTCCGGCCCGGCCCGCCGCTCCCGCGACCTGGCCCGCAGGGACGCCGCCCGGCACCCGGCGGGCTGACGCAGCGGCTCCGGGCGAGGGGCGACGGCGACGGCGACGGACGAGGGACCACGGCTGAGGGACGACGGCCGAGGATCAGAGCCCGAGGACCGGGCGCCGACGGCCAAGGACCGGGGCTCAGGGGCCGAAGCTCAGGGGCCGAGGGGAATCCCTAGCCCGTTCGGACGGCCCGGCTGGCCGGGGCGGGGAGCAGCGGATGCCCTTGATTCATGCCAGGATCCGCAGCCCGCCTCACGGCCCTCCTATGGGCCCTGCTCATCGCGTTCGCCCCGGCCGCCGCGGCCTGGGCCAGACCCGTGGGCTCGGCGGACAGCCCCGCCGACGTGGCCCTGGCCATCGGACTCACCTGCGCCGCGGCCGCGGTCACCGGATGGTGGCTGCGTTCCCGGTACCGCCGCGACGGCGGCACCGACGGCGGCGAACCGTGACCCCCCGGCCCCGCCGGTCGGCGGTCCGGGTGTGCTTCGGGGCGGCGGGGCTGTGCCTGCTGGTGGCCGCTCTGCTGGCCGTTTGGGATGCGTACGCGCGGACCTGAGTCCGCGTCGGCCTCAGGCGGCGAGGTCGTTGTCGTGCGTACGCTGCCCCGCGGGCGGGGTCTGGGTCTGCGTGGCGAGCCCGAGCGTCCGGGGCACCGCCCGGCCCTTGGCCCGTACGAGCCGCCCGACGCGCGGGGAGCCGGCCACCGCCCGCACCACCGGGGTCAGCAGCGCCATGGCGAGCGGCGCGAGCACGAGCACCACGGCGGTGCCGAGCGCGAGGCCGCCGATCACGTCGGTCGGGTAGTGGACGCCCATGTAGACGCGGCAGAAGCCTTCGGCGAGGGCGAGCCCGATCCCCAGGAACCCGATCTTCCGGTTCGCCAGGAACAGGCCCACGCCCAGGGCCATCGCGAGGGTGGTGTGGTCGCTGACGAAGGAGAACTCGGTGTTCCCGATCCCCGGGCCGAAGCCGGGATCGAGCACCTGCAGGCCCTCGTGGTGCCGGAACGGCCTTTGCCGTCCGACGAATTCGCGCAGCGGTACGTTCACAAGGAGGGCCAGTGCGGCGGCCAGCGGGGCCCACACCAGTGCGGCGAAGGACTCGACGGCGGTGGTTTCGTCCTGCCGGCGCGCACCGTGCCAGCACCACAACACCAGGAGCACCAGGACCAGGAGGATCCCGTACTCACCGGCCAGGCTCACGGCCCGGTCCAGCCATCCCGGAGCCTGCCGGGCCGCTCTGTTGACCTCGTACAGCAGGCTGACATCCACGTTCGGCCCACCTGTTGTGAGTCCAGCCATGGTGATGCGGCCCCTTGCCCTTGCCGTGGTTCCCGTGCGGGCGCACCCCTGTGTGCGCCCCTTCGCCCCCCACTCGATCAACCCCCGCGCTCATGGAACGCCCGTTCTGGCGACTACGTTCCACTCTCCACCGAATGATCACTCCAACGTTATCGAAGAGAGACTCGTCGTCGCAGCTCAGGGCCTTGGCCTCACGGAGCGTCGCTACGGCGCCCGACCAGCGGCGGAGCGGTCCGGAAGGGCCTCCGCACCATCTTTGGTCACGCGCGTCGCACCGAAATAGTCCGGCGTGTCGATCTTGTCGAAGCGGATCACGGCACCGGTGTACGGGGCGTTGATCATGTACCCGCCGCCCACGTAGAGCCCGACGTGCCGGATCTCCCGGGAGTTCGTCAGATCGTCGGAGAAGAAGACCAGATCACCGGGCAGCAGTTGGTCGCGCGGGGGATGGGACCCGGCGTTGTACTGGTCGTTGGCCACGCGCGGCAGCTGGATCCCCACCGTCTCGTACGCGGCCTTGGTCAGCCCGGAGCAGTCGAAGCGCCCGCCCTGGTCGGGCGTTCCGTTGCCACCCCACAGATAGGGCGTGCCGAGCTGCTTCTGCGCGAAGTAGATGGCCCCGGCGGCCTGTTGCGACGGCGCCACCCGCCCGACGGGCCGCGCGAAGCTTTTCTCCAGGGCCCGGATGGACTTCACGTAGCCCTGCGTCTCGCTGATCGGGGGCACGCCCCCGGCCTTGATCACGCGATAGGGGCCGGCGTTGTAGGCGGCGAGCATATTGTCGGACCGATCCCCCGGAACCTGCGCCACGTCCTTGGCCAGTTGGCAGTCGTACGTGGCCGCCGAGGGGATTGCGTCCTTGGGGTCCCAGATGTCACGGTCGCCGTCGCCGTCACCGTCGATGCCGTACGTGGCCCAGGTGCCGGGGATGAACTGGGCGATGCCGCGCGCGTCGGCGTGACTCACCACGTCGGGCTTCCAGCCGCTCTCCGTGTAGAGCTGCGCCGCCAGCAGAGCCGGGTTGAGGGCGGGGCAAAGGTTTCCCCACTTCTCCACCAGCGGCTGATAGATCGCCGGAACCGACCCCTTGACCAGTCCGACGGCACCCTGCCTGCCGCTGTTCACCATCCCCGCCGCCGCCGAGTACGTGCCGACGACGAGCAGCGCGATGAAGGTCAGGCACACACCGATCCCGAGCCCGCTTGCCATCCA
Source organism: Streptomyces sp. NBC_00207 (assembly GCF_045160965.1). Lineage (NCBI taxonomy): Bacteria > Bacillati > Actinomycetota > Actinomycetes > Kitasatosporales > Streptomycetaceae > Streptomyces > Streptomyces sp. NBC_00207. The sequence goes on from NZ_CP130715.1 coordinate 4,597,490, forward strand.
GAACTTGCGCACTCGTCAACACTGCCTCATGGAACGTCCCCTGACAGTGGATTCGTCGGCCAGACCCGGCACTATTTCACCGGAAAGCCGGTGCAATAGATGCTGCTGTACTCCTTGACGCCCCGGACCCGGTAGACCAGCACCGTCCAGTCACCGGGATCGTTGGCGAGCGGGATGGCCGGAAACCTCTTCGCGGTCCCCTCGTTGTCCACCAACTGCGTCACGAAGTCGTCCGGGTACGTGAGCTCCACCTCGCCGCCGGTGGCCTGGTCCTTGAGGTCGACGGGCTTGCTGGCGTAGCCGATGCTGTGGTTGTAGTCGCGGACGAACTCGTACGGGCGCTGCGTGGTCACGTCGATCTCGTGCGGGGGCTTGACCCCGACGGAGACGGCGTAGGGGCCCTTCTCCGTGTTGTACGGCTTCAGGAACACGTGGATCTTGACCTTGCCCGTGACCGTCTTCGCCTGCGGGGTGTCGGCGTCGACCGCGGAAGCCACGATGAACTCCGCCCGCTCCTCCGCGGGCAGGCTGCAGCCCCCACCGTTCGGACCGGCGCTGGTCCACAGGTCCCTCGATACCTTGTTCGGCTCGATGTGGTCGGGCACGGCCCCCGATCCGCTGCCGCCTCCCTGGGAAGAGGGGGCGGGGCTCGAAGCCGGCCCGCCGGGCGTGGTCCGGCCGCTCGGCGGGCCGCCGGCCCGCGAGCCTCCCCCGGCACTCTTGGCGTCCTCGTCCTGGAGGAACAGGTACCCGCCCGTGACGAGGCCGCCCGCCACCAGACCGCCGACGGCCGCCAGCGCCCAGCGCGGCGGACGGCGAAGGCCGGAGCCCTGGCCCTGGTCCGGGCCCGGGCCGTGCGCGTAGCCCTGGCTCTGGTTCTGGTTCTGGTTCTGGCCGGCGGGAACGTACGTGGGCACGTAGCCCGAGCCGGCCGGCAGTCCCGGACCGATCGTCGACGGCAGCCCCGGCACCTGCGCGGCCCCGCCCGCGGTCGCCGTCAGCGCCGCGTACACCGGGTCGTCGACCAGGGCCGAGTCCACGGCGCAGCGCCGGATGATCTCGGCCAGGGCGGGCCGGGCACCCGGCTCCGTCGCCACGCAGGCCTTCACGAGCGCGGCCAGGTCCGGCTCCACGCCCTCAACATCGATCTCGCCGTGCACCGCGCGGAAGTTGACGGCGGTGGGCTCCCCCGTCCCGTACGGCGCCCGGCCCGTCGCCGCGTAGGCGATCGTGGCACCCAGCGCGAAGACGTCCGCGGCGTCCGCCACCTCGCCCCGCAGCAGCACCTCGGGAGCTGTGTAGCCGGGGGTGCCCGGGGCGGTACCGGCCTGCGTCAGAGCCGTCTCGGCCACGCCCTTGGCGATGCCGAAGTCGATGAGCTGGGGCCCCTGCACGCCCAGGATGACGTTCTGCGGCTTGAGGTCCCGGTGCGTGACCCCGTACGCGTGCACGCTCGCCAGGCCCTCCGCCAGCGCGGCGAACAGCCTGCGGCACGCGGCGGCGGGCAGGGCTCCGTACGCGCGCACCGCGTGGCTCAGGGTGGGCCCGGCCACGTACTCGGTGGCGAGCCAGTAGGGCGGCGCCGCCAGCGACGCGTCGATCAGGTTCGCGGTGTACGCGGAGCGCACCGCGCGGACCGTCTCGGCCTCCCGGCGGAACCGCGCGAGGGCCTCCGGATGCCCGGTGATCTCTTCCTTGATCACCTTGATGGCGACCAGCCGGCCGCCCGGCGACCGCCCGAGGTACACCTGCCCCATGCCACCGGCGCCGAGCCGGGCCAGCAGTGCCTGCGCCCCGATGTGCGCGGGATCCGTGTCTCTCAGGGCCTCCATTCGCACGAGCCTGCCACACGCATGCCCCGCCCCTGACAAGGGGGTTGGCTTGCCCGTGCGGTGTCCGGGGCGGCCGCTACCGGGGTGCGACGAAAAGGCTCTGCGCGCTGCGCCCGATGGGCCCCTTCTCGTCGTGCAGCAGGGCGTCCGCGAGCCCGATCCCGGCCGCGTCCACACTCGTACGGGCCTCCACACAGGCCCATTCGCCCACCGGGTGGCGGTGGAGATGGACCGTCAGGTCACCGTTGATGAAGACGTAGCGCCCGAAGTCCATCACCGAGCTGATGCCGTTGCCCGAGTCGGCGGCGATCAGCACCCGGTCCAGCGGCCTGGTCTCCTCCCCGGCCACGAGCGGCACCTTCATCCGCATCCAGCACGTGCCCGGACCCAGCTCGACGAACGCGCCCTCGGTGAACCGGGTCTCCATGGCCGAGTGGTAGCCCGTCTCCCACGGCACCGGGAAGAACGGCGTCACGTCCACCTCCCCGGGCGGCGGCAGCTGCGGCCCCGCCACCACGGCCGGCACGGCCTCCTCGGCGACCCGGATCCGCAGGGCCCGCGCCAGCATCACGGGCGCGGCGCCCGCCGGGGCGAGCGCGGCCTCGACCACCTCGGTGCTGCGCCCGGCCCGGAGCACGCTGGTGGTGATCTCCAGCGCGCCGATCGGCACCGGGCGCAGGATCTCGTACGTGATCCGGGCGATCCGCATGTCCGCGCGCGCACCCGGCCGCTCCTCGACGGCCCGCCCGAGCAGCGCGGCCGGCGGCCCGGCGTGCTGCGAGCCCGGGTCCCACGGCCCGCGCGTGTACTCGGTGGCGGTGAACCGCCCGGCATCAAGTCGTTCGAAGAACCCCTCGGCAGCGCCCATACCCTGCACGCTACCGACAGGTAACCGACTCCACAACGGTCGTCAGGAGGCGTCGACGAGCGCCGGCCGGCGTCAGCGGGCGAACCCCAGCCCCACCCCCAGTCCCACCAGTACCGACCCGATGGCCCGGTTCAGCGTCTTCTGCGCCTTCAGCATCCGGTCGCGCAGCCGCGAGTCCGAGAAGAACAGCGCCACCGCCCCGAACCAGCCCAGGTGCGCCGCCGACATGAACAGCCCGTAGCCCGCCTGCTGCCACACCGGGGTGCCCGGGTTCACCACCTGCGTGAAGGTCGACACCACGAACAGCGTCGTCTTCGGATTGAGCACGTTCGTCAGGAACCCCGACCGCATCGCCCCCAGCGGGCTCAGCTGCGGCTTCGACTCCAGGTCCACGGACACCTCGGCCCGCGCCCGGAAGGTCCGTATCCCGATCCACACCAGATAGGCCGCACCCGCCAGCTTGATCGCGGTGAACAGCGCGGTGGAGGAGGCGATCAGCAGACCGACCCCGAGCATCGTGTACGACACGTGGACCAGGACGCCGGCCGCGACCCCGGCGGCGGCGAACAGCCCGGTGGGCCGCCCGTAGAGGTAGCTGTTGCGGACCACCATGGCGAAATCGGCGCCGGGACTGATCACGGCGAGAAGAGTAATTACGGCGACTGCGATCACTTCGGTCATGGGCCGATGCTCACGCCCACCCCCTCCCGGGATCAACCCCGTTCACCACCCGCAGACTTGAGGAATGACCACGCACCCGCACCCGCACCCCCTCCCGCCCTCCCTCACCCTCACCCCCTACCTCCCCGCCGAGGACGGCCCCCTGCTGCGCTCGTGGGTGAAGACCCCCGCCGAGCTGATGACCTGGGCCGGCCCCTCCTTCACCTGGCCCCTGGACGACGCCCAGCTCGAGGCCTACGCCGCCGAGCCCGGCCGGCACACCTGGACCGCCGTGTCCCCCGGCCACCACCGCATCGGGCACGTCTCCGTCGCCGGCACCCGCCTCGGCCGCGTACTGATCGCCCCCGAGCAGCGCGCCCAGGGACTCGGCCGGGCCCTCGTCTCCCAGGTCGTCGACCTCTGCTTCGACGAGCTGGGCCTGCCGGAGATCAGCCTCGGCGTCTGGGCCCACAACACCGCGGCGATCCGCATCTACGAGGACCTCGGCTTCCGCACCGAGCAGACCCTCGAGGACGTGGAGAAGGTCGACGGCACCCCCTGGACCGCCCACCAAATGCGCCTCACCGCCCCCACCCGGTAACAATGGAACGGTGTCGAACCACCTCCCTCACCCCCTCCCCCTCCTGGAAGCCGACTGCGCGAACTGCTTCGCGCTGTGCTGCGTCGCCCTGCCCTTCGCCAAGTCCCAGGACTTCGCCGTGAACAAGCCCGCCGGAACCCCCTGCAAGAACCTCCGGCAGGACTTCCGCTGCGGAATCCACACGCGGCTGCGCGACACGGGCTTCCAGGGATGCACGGTCTTCGACTGCTTCGGGGCGGGCCAGCAGGTCTCCCAGGTCACCTTCGGCGGCCGCGACTGGCGCGGGCACCCGGACACCCGGGGCGAGATGTTCGAGGTCTTCCCCGTGATGCGGCAGCTGCACGAGCTGCTCTTCTACGTCGCCGAGGCCCTGACCCTCCCGGACGCCGCCCCGCTCCACGCGGAACTGCGCCGCATGCTCGCGCAGACCGAAGAGTGGACCCGCGCCGACGCCCAGGCCCTCACGGCCCTGGACATCACGCCCCTCCGCCAGGAGATCAACACCCTCCTGCTCGAAACCAGCGAGCTCGTACGGGCCAAGGTGCCGGGCCGCAAGAAGAACCACCGCGGCGCCGACCTGATGGGAGCCCGCCTCTCCGGAGCCAACCTGCGGGGCGCGAACCTCCGCGGCGCCTACCTGATCGCCGCCGACCTCCGCCGCGCCGACCTCCGCACGGCCGACCTGATCGGCGCCGACCTCCGCGACACCAACCTCCGCGGCGCGGACCTCCGAGGCGCCGTCTTCCTCACCCAACCCCAACTGAACGCCGCCCAAGGCGACCCCACCACCCAACTCCCCCCCACCCTCACCCGCCCCACCCACTGGACCTGAAAACCCGGCCCCCACATCCAGCCCCGCCGGCGTTTGAGGCGCAGGGGCCCGGAGCCAGCGCCCCGGCCAACCACCAGAGCCGCCGACGACGGGCGGACGAAACATCAGACAAATGTCAGCGGGTCGGCCCAACGACACGCGACCCCGCTGCGCCGAACGGCCGCCCCTCGCCCCACCCGTACGCCGAGACGACAATCATTGCCCGGCGTCACCCCTCGTGATACACAGAGTGACCGCATGTTCTTGCGCATACACACCGCCCCTGCCCAGGTCAGAGCGCGGAGGCCGGACGCGGTCCGCGAGATCGGGTAAAGAGAGCCGTCAAGTCGACGACGGCGGCGGTTTCATCAGCGAAGATAGTGCGTAACCCCTGTCATCGGGCAGGGAGCTTCCGGAACTACCCATACAGGGGCGGTGAGTTACATGATCCTGGCAGCCGAAAAGGGCGACATCACCACCATCATCGGCGGAATCGCCCCGAACTGGGGGCCGTTCGGCAGTCTCGGCAACGAAGCGAAGGTCATGATCGAAGTGGTCATGGCCGTGGCGATCCTCCTGTGCCTGGGCATCGCCATCTGGGGGGCGGCCAAACAGCGCATCGGCGCGACCGCCCTGCGCGACACGTTCAGCGCGGAACAGGGCAAGGGCCTGATCGTGGCCGGCCTCACGGGCGTCTTCATCATCGGCTCCCTGGGCACCCTCTTCACCATCGTCTACGGAATGGCCGTCTAGCCGGGCCACACCGCGGCCGTACCTGATGAGGACTCACCACACCGCGCCTACGCGGGAACCAGCGCTACCGTCGTACGACGCGGAGGGGGCCGACACGGAATGAGCAACGACGACCAGTACGGCGGCGGCCACGGCGAGGTCGGCGGCACGGGCCAGACCCGCACCCGCCTCCCGGACTCCCCCACCGACCCGTACGGCCCCGCCCGCCGCACCCCCCGCACCGCCCGCAGCCTGGTCACGGTGGTCGGCGTGGTGGTCCTCCTGATCGCCGCCATCGCGTTCGCGAACCAGGCCCCGGACACCCCCGAGGACAAGCCGGCGGACAACAACCCGGCCGCCTCCTCCACGACGGCCACGGGCACGACCCCGGTCACCGGCAAGACCTCGGGCATCCCCAGAGGCTTCGCCCACGACGAACAGGGCGCCCAGTCGGCCGCCGCCAACTACGCGGTGGTCATGGGTTCTGACGGCATGTTCAAGAGGACCTCTCGGCATGCCATCGTGGACGGTATCTACACACCGGACGCGGCCGGCCGCTTGAAGGGTCCGCAGGACGAGGCCTACTCCGCCGCCTTCCTCGCCAAACTCGGGCTCGACGCGAACGGCAACGCCCCGCAGGACAGCACCTTCGTGACGCGTACCGTTCCGGTCGGCACCCGGGTCGACAGCTACACCCCCACCACCGCCAAGGTCTCGGTCTGGTACATGGGCCTGATCGGAATGTCCGGTCCCAAGTCCACCGACCCTGTCCAGAGCACGTGGAAGACCTGGGTATTCGAGTTGGCCTGGGTCGGCAACGACTGGAAGGTCCTCGCGGACACCCAGCAGGACGGGCCCGCTCCGGTTCCCGGTGACAGCGCCGCATCGACGTCCGACGACATCAGCAAGGCGACCAAGGAGTTCGGAGGGTTCACCTATGCCCGCTAACCTCCGGCTCCGACTGGGCGTCGTAGCCGCCGTCCACATGGCCGTCGCAGCGCTGGCGTCCCGCGCTTACGCCGCGCCCACTCCGACGCCGTCACCGCAGGCCAGCAACAACCCCTGCGACCTCCTCATCGGCCCGGCCAAACAGTACTGCGAGCGCGGCGAAGGCGGAGCCCCCCGCACAGGCCTAGCGCCCAGCGACCCGGCCGAGGCCCTCAACCCCCTCGCCTCCCTCGCCCGAGGCTGCGCAGACGCCGCCTCCTGGATCGTCACCAAGCTCAGCGAAGCGGTCAGCGGCTCGGCGGAAGTCGACTTCACCAACCCCGCCTTCCTCAAGCAGTACTCCGTCGTCTTCGCCGCCTCCACCATCCTCACCCTCGTCCTCTGGCTCTTCGCCGTCGCGAAGCGAGCCGTCCGCGGCGTCCCCCTCACCACCGCCATGTCCGAAGCCATCGGCTTCCTCTGGCTCACGGTCCTCGCCTCCGCCTTCACCCCCCTCGTCCTCTACACCGTCGTCTCCGCCACCGACGGCGTCACCGAGGTCATCGCCTCCGCCACCGGCGGCCAGACCGACGTCTTCTTCGGCTCGTTCTCCGAGGCCCTCAAGAAGGGCGACGACATCGGCGGCGGCCCGATCATGCTGATCGTCGTCGCGCTCGTCACCGTCCTCGCCGCCGGCGTGCTCTACCTGGAGCTCTTCATCCGGGCCGCCCTCCTCTACGTCGGCGCCCTCCTCGGCGTCGTCGTCTACTCCGGCCTCGTCGACCGCAACCTCTGGGGCCACGTCCGCCGCTGGGCCGGCATCATGATCGCCGTCATCCTCGTGAAGCCGGTCATCGTCATCGTCCTCGGCCTCGCCGGAGCCCTGACCGGCGAAAAGGGTCCGAACGCCTTCTCCGCCGTCGTCACCGGACTCGCGATCATCCTCCTGGCGATCTTCGCCTCCGCGATGATCTACCGCTTCGTCCCCGGCTTCGGCGACGAGATCGCCTCCGCCCGCTCCAACCGCAGCAAGGCCACCGACGGCGCCCAGGCCGCAGCCGTCATCAGCTCCCCTGCCTCCCTCGTCTCGCAGGGCATCAAGACGCACAGCAGCCGCGGCGCCCACCGCGGCGGCGACGGCGGAGGCGGCAACAACGCGCCCCGCCCCGCCAACCCCCTCTCCGGAGGCGTGGCCGCCCACAGCAGCCGCCCCACCTCCGGCGGCGGAGCCGGCGGCGGATCTGTCCCCTCCGCCGCACCCGCACCCCGCACGAGTTCGAGTACGAGGAACACAGGAGGTGACGGGCGTTGACGACCCAGTCCCACCAGCTGCACCCGGTCGCGCCCCGCCGCACGTATCTCATCGGCCGGGCCCGGCCGAACGCGATCGTCGGAAAGAACCGCGAGACCGGCGAGATCGCCCTCATCATCGCCGGGGCGTTCTTCGGCATGATGAGCGGACTGCTCGTCCCCGACCTCACCCTGCGCATCGTCAGCCTCGCCGGCTTCCCCATGCTCGCGCTCGCCGCCGTGTACGTCCCGTACAAGGGCCGCACCTTCTACCGCTGGTTCGAGATCAGCCGCAGCTACAAGCGCACCCTGCGCCGCGGCACCACCTACCGCTCCGGCGCCATGGAAGCCGGCGTCCGCGCCGTCGACGGCCGCGAGGTCGAGGTCGGACCGCCCCCCGGCATCGGCCGGATCAGCTGGCTCGCCGCACCCTTCGGCCCCGACGAGATCGCCGTACTCCTGCACGCGGACCGCCGCACCGTCACCGCCGCCATCGAGATCGAGGGCCCCGGCGTCGGCCTGCGCGACAGCGAGGACCAGGAGGCCCTCGTCGACCGCTTCGGCACCCTCCTCAAGCACGTGGCCAACGGCGACGGCTTCGTCACCCGCCTCCAGATGCTCGCCCGCACCCTGCCCGCCGACCCCGACGCGCACGCGAAGGACGTGGCCATGCGCGGCGACACCCAGGCCCCCGGCTGGCTGCGCGACTCCTACGACCAGCTCCAGTCGATGGTGTCCACCTCCTCCGAGCAGCACCGCGCGTACCTCGTCGCCTGCATGCACTACACCCGCGACCTTGCCGCCGAGGCCGTCACCATCGCCCGCGCCGCCACCCCCCACAAGGGCCGCAGGATCGACCGCGACGCCGGCCTCGCCATCGTCATGGCCCGCGAGCTCACCGACATCTGCGCCCGCCTCGCCGAAGCCGACATCCGCGTCCGCCAGCCGCTGGGCCAGGGACGCCTCTCCTCCCTCGTGCACTCCATGTACGACCCGGACCACCCCATCGACCACATCCAGGCCATGACCAAGCGCAACGCCTGGCCGGCCGAACTGGACGCCGTCGAGCCCACCTTCCTCCAGGCCAAGACCCGCGAGTCCTCCACCCGCGCGCCCTGGTGCCACGCCACCGCCTGGGTCAAGGAGTGGCCGATGACGCCCGTGGGCGTCAACTTCCTCGCACCCCTCCTCGTCCACACCCCCGACGTCATCCGCACCGTCGCCGTCACCATGGACCTGGAGCCCACCGAGGTGGCCATCGAGCGGATGCTCACCGAGAAGACCAACGACGAGGCCGACGCCTCCCGCGCCGCCAAGATGAACCGCACCGTCGACCCCCGCGACATCGCCGCCCACGGCCGGCTCGACCAGAGGGGTGAAGATCTCGCGAGCGGTGCGGCCGGAGTCAACCTGGTCGGGTACATCACGGTGTCCTCGCGTTCGCCCGAAGCCCTCGCCCGCGACAAGCGGACGATCCGCGCCTCCGCCGGCAAGTCCTACCTGAAGCTGGAATGGTGCGACCGCGAGCACCACCGCGCCTTCGTCAACACCTTGCCGTTCGCCACCGGCATCCGACGCTAGCTGGAGGGAAGTGCCGCCCATGCGAGATCCCATGTCCGCCCTGACGGACGCCTTCACCAGCTTCCTCTTCGGCAAAGTCGAGACCACGCGCCTGCCCGTACGCACCTCCACCGGGCAGGCGCAAGCCGTCTACCTGCCCACCGCCGCCCCCGGACTCGGCGACTCCGGCGTCATCATCGGCCGCGAGGTCTACAGCGGCAAGGGCTACATCTACGACCCCTTCCAGCTGTACGGACAGCAGCTCCCGGCCCCCCACTGGCTGGTCCTCGGCGAATCCGGCAACGGCAAGTCCGCCCTGGAGAAGACGTACGTCCTGCGCCAGCTCCGCTTCAAGGACCGCCAGGTCGTCGTCCTCGACGCCCAGGGCGAGGACGGCGTCGGCGAGTGGAACCTGATCGCCCAGCAGCTGGGGATAACCCCCATCCGCCTGGATCCGATCGCCGCCAACGACGACGGCATCCGCCTCAACCCCCTCGACCCGGCCATCACGACGACCGGGCAGCTCGCGCTGCTCCGGACCATCATCGAAGTGGCCATGGGCCACGGCCTCGACGAGCGCGCCGGCTTCGCCCTGAAGGTCGCCCACGCCTACGTCGTCGACACCATCCGCGACCGCCAGCCCGTCCTCACCGACATCGTCGAGCAACTGCGCCACCCCGAGGCCGAGTCCGCCCTCGCGATGAACGTCGACATAGACGATGTCCGGGCCTGGGGCCTCGACGTGGCCCTGGTCATCGACCGTCTCGTCGACGGCGACCTGCGCGGCATGTTCGACGGCCCCACCACCGTCGGCATCGACCTCGACGCCCCGCTGATCGTCTTCGACCTCTCCCACATCGACCGCAACTCCATCGCGATGCCGATCCTCATGGCGATCGTCGGCGTCTGGCTGGAGCACACCTGGATCCGGCCCGACCGCAAGAAGCGCATCTTCCTCGTCGAAGAGGCCTGGCACATCATCAACAGCCCCTTCGTGGCGCAGCTGTTCCAGCGCCTGCTGAAGTTCGGCCGGCGCCTGGGCCTCTCCTTCGTCGCCGTCGTCCACCACCTCTCCGACGTCGTCGACGGCGCGGCCGCCCGCGAGGCCGCGGCCATCCTCAAGATGGCCTCGACCAGGACCATCTACGCCCAGAAGGCGGACGAGGCCCGCGCCACCGGCCGGGTCCTCGGCCTCCCCCGCTGGGCCGTCGAGATCATCCCCACCCTCACGCCCGGCATCGCCGTCTGGGACGTCAACGGCAACGTCCAGGTGGTCAAACACCTGATCACCGAAGCCGAACGCCCCCTCGTCTTCACGGACCGCGCCATGACCGAATCCTCCGCCCCCACCCTCCTCTCCGAAGACATGCTGGCCGCCGAACTCGAAGCGGAGGAACGCGCCCTGTCCATCGAACGCAGCCGCGGCAACGGCGGCCCGGGTTCCGCGACCACGGTGGCCTGACCATGCACGACGCACGACGTACGGAGCCCCCCGCGCGCGGCGGCGGCATCCCGGACGGCCTGCTGGTCGGCCTCCTGGCCTTCCTCCTCGGCCTGGCCGTCCTCGTCTGGACGGCCACCGGCCTGGCCGCCGTCTTCGCCAAGGGCGCCTGGCCCGACACGGTCACCTTCACCCGGACCCCGGACGCCGTGCGCGCCCTGATAGCGGAGCCGCACGACATCGCCGCCGCCTGGCCGGACACCGACCCGGCGGCCCTCTCGGGCTGGGGCCTCTTCTGGGGCCTGTTCGTCAGCCAGCTCCTGGTGATGTTCGTGCTCACCGTCTTCGCCATCGGCGTGATCGCCCGCACCAAGTCCCGCCGCGCCCGAGCCAAACACCTCACCGAGACCACCCCGGCGCCGAATCCAGCCCCGTCGGCGTACGAGGCGCAGGCATACGCCACCACCCCAGCCGCGCCCAATCCAGCCCCGCCGGTGTTTGAGGCGCGGGGGCCTGGGGGCCGCGCCCCCAGCGGCTCCGCCGCACCGCCCACCGCGGCCCCGGCCCCGGCGGACGAGGCCTACCGCTACGGCTTCGGCTACGCCCCCCAGCCGGCGGCAGCCACGGCGGCCCCAAGCAGCGGCATCGTGTACGGCGGCCCGAACGACCGCTTCCGCGCGGCCGCACAGGCGATCGGCGAGGCGGAGGGAGCGGCGCTCGTCGTCACCTCCTCACCCACCCTCTGGGCCGAGACCAAGGACGCCCGCGCCAAACTCGGCCCGGTCCTCCTCTACGACCCCTCGCACCTGTGCGACACCCCGGCCCGCATGCACTGGAATCCCGCCGAGGGCTGCGCGGACCGCGACACCGCCGCAGCCCGCGCGATCGCCCTGCTGGCCCCCGTACGCCCGCAGGCCCGGATGGACGCCGCGGTCGCCGACACGGCGGAAACGCTCCTGCGCAGCTGGCTCCAGGCCGTCGCGCTCGACGACCGCCCGTTCAAGCAGCTCCACCGCTGGACCCAGGGCAACAGCGCCCAGGACCCGGTCCGCATCCTGCGCACCCACCCCCAGGCCGCCCCCGGCGCAGCCGGCGAGCTGGAGAGCGCCCTCACCGCCCATCCCGAACGCCGGGAACTGGCCCAGAACCTGACGGCCCGGGCCCTCTCCTGCCTGACCTCGATCCACATCCGCGAGGCCTGCAACCCGAACCGAACAGATGCACTCACCCTTGCATCGTTCGTGACCGAAGGGGGCACCCTCTACTTGGTGGGTGAACCTCTGGAGGATCCGCGCACCCACCCGGGTGCGATGCCCCTGCTGACCGCACTCGCCTCTCACGTGGTCGAGCACGGCCGCCGCATGGCCGCACGGTCATCCCACGGTCGGCTCGACCCACCACTGTCCCTGGTCCTGGACGACGTGGCCGCGGTGGCCCCGATCCCCCAGCTCCCGGAACTCCTGGCCCAGGAGCCCCTCCCCCTCCTCGCCCTGTGCCGCAGCCGCGAACAGGCCCGCTCCCGCTGGCCGGACGCGGACCTGCCCTAGAGGGCCTGCTCGTCGGCGACGTGCACCCCCCACGTGTCCGTGTCCGAGACATACACGGACGCGCGATGGTCGTACCAGAGCCCTCCGTACGGTAGTTCCCGGACCATCGCCGGGATTCCGGGCTCGAACCGCAGTACGGACAGCGTCTTCCACCCGTGGGGGATGTGGTCCCAGGCGTGCCCGTACTGCTGGGTGACCGCAACGACCGTGGCGGTCACCCGCTCGACGTCCTTCGCATCGTCACGCCGGAAGCAGCACGCGTACCGCCTGCCCACCGGGACGTCCGCGTAGTTGTACCCGAGGAACACGGCTCTCTCGTTCGCCGCCAACGGCGGAAGCCCCTGGCCGAAGGCCGCCAGTGCCGCCCCGTTGGCATGACACTCGAGCGACAGGAACCGCTCCTCGACCGGCGCGTCCGCTTCTTCCCTCACACCCCCGCGCCGGGCCCGGCCGGCCGCGCGTAGACGTACTCCCGCTCCTTGGCTCCCGTCTCCAGCGGTATCAGCAGACCGGTCGCCTCGAACCCGTACCGCCGGTAGAAGCTCTCCGCCCTCGTGTTGTCCTCGTGCACGAACAGCCGGACCCGCTCGGTCGCCGGCGCCTCCAGCGACCAGGCCCAGTCGAGCCCGGCGTCGAACAGCCGCTCCACGAGCCCGCTCCCCCGCTGCTCGGGACGTACGAACACCCCGACCACGTGGCCCTGCTGCTGCTCAATGGGCTCACCGAAGTAGTCGGTGCCACCCTGCGCCTCGATGAGCACGGTCACGGACCCGACCCACCGCCCGTCACCGGCCTCGGCGATGAACTGTCGGGCCCCACGCCCCTCGGCAGCCCCTGCGGCACGCTCCTGCCAGTACTCGTCGTTCTGGGCGAGTGCCCTCTCCTCGGTCTCCAGGAAAGCCACGGCCGCGGCCGGATCCCGGAGCGCCACCAACCGCAGCTCCTTGACCTTTTCCCACTCGTCGCCCCGTACGGCCCTGATCACATAGTCATCGCTCATGCCGGCGATCTTAACGACGGGACCACCGTCGGCTCACCTGCGTTTTCCGGCTCCGCATTTTGCACTCTGCCGGTAAACGCAGAAAAGCCCCGCACCGAACCCGAGGGTTTGGTGCGGGGCTTCCCGCAATGATTGTTCGGCGGCGTCCTACTCTCCCACAGGGTCCCCCCTGCAGTACCATCGGCGCTGAAAGGCTTAGCTTCCGGGTTCGGAATGTAACCGGGCGTTTCCCTAACGCTATGACCACCGAAACACTATGAAATTTGAACGCTGGCATGAACACAGCTGTTCGTTATTTCAGAACTAACACAGTGGACGCGAGCAACTGAGGACAAGCCCTCGGCCTATTAGTACCAGTCAGCTTCACCCGTTACCGGGCTTCCACATCTGGCCTATCAACCCAGTCGTCTACTGGGAGCCTTACCCTCTCAAGGAGGTGGGAATACTCATCTTGAAGCAGGCTTCCCGCTTAGATGCTTTCAGCGGTTATCCCTCCCGAACGTAGCCAACCAGCCATGCCCTTGGCAGGACAACTGGCACACCAGAGGTTCGTCCGTCCCGGTCCTCTCGTACTAGGGACAGCCCTTCTCAATATTCCTACGCGCACAGCGGATAGGGACCGAACTGTCTCACGACGTTCTAAACCCAGCTCGCGTACCGCTTTAATGGGCGAACAGCCCAACCCTTGGGACCGACTCCAGCCCCAGGATGCGACGAGCCGACATCGAGGTGCCAAACCATCCCGTCGATATGGACTCTTGGGGAAGATCAGCCTGTTATCCCCGGGGTACCTTTTATCCGTTGAGCGACGGCGCTTCCACAAGCCACCGCCGGATCACTAGTCCCGACTTTCGTCCCTGCTCGACCCGTCGGTCTCACAGTCAAGCTCCCTTGTGCACTTACACTCAACACCTGATTGCCAACCAGGCTGAGGGAACCTTTGGGCGCCTCCGTTACCCTTTGGGAGGCAACCGCCCCAGTTAAACTACCCATCAGACACTGTCCCTGATCCGGATCACGGACCGAGGTTAGACATCCAGCACGACCAGAGTGGTATTTCAACGATGACTCCACCCCAACTGGCGTTGGGGTTTCACAGTCTCCCACCTATCCTACACAAGCCGAACCGAACACCAATATCAAACTGTAGTAAAGGTCCCGGGGTCTTTCCGTCCTGCTGCGCGAAACGAGCATCTTTACTCGTAGTGCAATTTCACCGGGCCTATGGTTGAGACAGTCGAGAAGTCGTTACGCCATTCGTGCAGGTCGGAACTTACCCGACAAGGAATTTCGCTACCTTAGGATGGTTATAGTTACCACCGCCGTTTACTGGCGCTTAAGTTCTCAGCTTCGCACGCCCGAAAGCGCACTAACCGGTCCCCTTAACGTTCCAGCACCGGGCAGGCGTCAGTCCGTATACATCGCCTTACGGCTTCGCACGGACCTGTGTTTTTAGTAAACAGTCGCTTCTCGCTGGTCTCTGCGGCCACCCCCAGCTCAGGAAGCAAGTTCCTTCACCAGTGATGGCCCCCCTTCTCCCGAAGTTACGGGGGCATTTTGCCGAGTTCCTTAACCATAGTTCACCCGAACGCCTCGGTATTCTCTACCTGACCACCTGAGTCGGTTTAGGGTACGGGCCGCCATGAAACTCGCTAGAGGCTTTTCTCGACAGCATAGGATCATCCACTTCACCACAATCGGCTCGGCATCAGGTCTCAGCCTTATATGAGGGACGGATTTGC
>NZ_CP130715.1:4617500-4622500 GCF_045160965.1 Streptomyces sp. NBC_00207
TGACCCGCATCGCTTGACGGCCCTCCAGGATGATGGCGTGGAACTCGTCCATGAGGCCGGCTGCCTGGAGGGCGAGCTGCCCGTTGTAATCGTGGATGTCGAGCAGACCGCCCTGCGTGCGGGCCGACGGGGAGGGCTCGGCCTCGTAGACCGTGACCGGGATTCCGTGGACGTGCAGGACGCGGGCCAGCGTGAGTCCGCCGAGTCCTGCGCCGACGATCGTGACGGGCGTGTGCATGGTGGCTCCTTCGGGATCGGGCCGCCCGGTGGAGTCCGGCCGGCCTTCTCCCGAAAGGTTCCGGTGCTCCGCCGACGAACCGCCGACAGCGGACCGACAGCCGCCGATGGCCGACCGACACCGCGGCTCCGCCACACGATCACCGTGGTGAGCCGGAGGCCCAACGTCCGCCCCTAGGGTGTGGATCGCAGCAGCCGACGATCAACGATCAGCCTGGAGGTGCACTGTCCATGGAGATGAAGCTGAGTGCGATCACGCTCGACTGCTCTGATCCGCTGGCTCTGGCGGCGTTCTACCAGCAGGCCACCGGCCTCGAACCCCACCCGAAGTCGGACGCGGACTTCGCCGGCCTGGGCCGTGCGGACGGACTCCTGATCGGCTTCCAGCGGGTCGACGGCCACCGGGCTCCGAGCTGGCCTGACCAGACCGTCCCCCAGCAGATGCACCTGTGTTTCGACGTCGCGGACCTGGACGAGGCCGAGGCCCGTCTGCTGGAGCTGGGGGCGGGCAAGCCGGCGCACCAGCCCCATGAGGACAGGTGGCGGGTCCTCACCGATCCGGCCGGGCACCCCTTCTGCCTCGTCAGAGGCTGATCGGGGGCACGAGCCCCTCATGCCTCGAGGCCGCTGCCGTTCCGCGTACTCAGTCGCCGGCGCGTCCAGGTGATGAACTGATCGCCGGGACTGGTCAACTGCACGTCCGCCAGCAGAGATTCGATCTCCTCAACCGGAGCCTCGTCGAGCCGGAGGAAGATCTCCACTCTCGTGAGCGGCACGCGTCGCACCACCGGCAGGGCCGGCCTGCGGCACTCCCTCAGGAGATTGCTCCGGTCGAGCAGGTGGACGATCTGCGGGACGGTGTCGTCGTGCAGGGCGGTGGCCAGCGCCTCACCGCAGACGAGGCCGTTGTCCGCGCGCAGGGCCCAGCGGGCGCGGAACGGCATTCCGGCGTCCGGAGCATGTGCTGCGTGAGGCGGTGGGATCACCTCCCCGGACAGCACCGCGGGGCCGAAGGCGACGGGGGCCCGGGAGTCGCCGTCGGCCGCGTGCCGGTTGATCCACTCCCAGTACGGCGCCGGCACGATGCCGTAGGAGACGTCGAAAACGGCCGCACCAGGGTCTGTGTAATGACGGGCGAACCCGAGAACGGCCTGATCGCCATTGTCGGCGACGAGACGGAAGGTACGGCCGGACCTCTTGAAGCCGGCGGCCTTCAGCATGGGGGCCACGTGTTGCTTGACCAGCAGGTTCAACGACGACACCGGCTTCAGCAAGGCGTCACCCCGGCCTCGACGACGTGCAGGCCCCAGGTTGTCGACTGTCATGGGAAGCAGCCTGACAGGAGCTCAGAGGTTGACGCGCTTGAGGTAGACCCGGCTGCGGTGCGGGATGGTCTGGTACCAGATCATGAGGTGCTCGTCCTCGTACGTACGCAGCCGCATCGGGTGCGGGTCCTCGTAGAGGCTGCCGTCCTTGGGGTCGATCGCCATCGACGCCAGATCGACCAGGCCGTCCATGACGGCGGCGACCAGCTCCTGGTGCTCCGCGGGCATGTCGCCGAGGACCCACAGCCGACCGGGATCGCACTCCCATGCCCAACCGCTGTCGTTCTCCACGCCTTCGCCCCGCGCGGTCACTGACCGATCTCGCGCTGAGCCTCGGCGAGGATGCGGCTGCTCGTCTCCATGGCGGCCCGGAACTCTTCCTCGGTCGATGCCGGATCCCCGGCCACCCGCTCCGCCTCGTGCAGCGCCGCCGAGCGCGCCGGCCAGCGGTGGATCGCCACGTGCGTGGCCCACTTGATCAGGAAGAACCGCAGCGGGTTGATGGCACCGGTCTCCGCGGCACGGTCGAAGGCCTCGTTGCACTCCTTGTCGAGCGCGGCCAGGCTGGCCATGTCGATGCGGCGTACGGCGTCCCGGAGGGCTTCCCGTGTCATGGCCGGCTGAGGAATGAGCGGCCCGCCGTCTTCCAGCTGCTGTGCAGTCATCGCGTCCTCCAGAGGAACGCGGCCAGGATACCCAGCCGAGCCCGTGACTCTGCCGGTAAACGCAGAAAAGCCCCGCACCGAACCCGAGGGTTTGGTGCGGGGCTTCCCGCAATGATTGTTCGGCGGCGTCCTACTCTCCCACAGGGTCCCCCCTGCAGTACCATCGGCGCTGAAAGGCTTAGCTTCCGGGTTCGGAATGTAACCGGGCGTTTCCCTAACGCTATGACCACCGAAACACTATGAAATTTGAACGCTGGCATGAACACAGCTGTTCGTTATTTCAGAACTAACACAGTGGACGCGAGCAACTGAGGACAAGCCCTCGGCCTATTAGTACCAGTCAGCTTCACCCGTTACCGGGCTTCCACATCTGGCCTATCAACCCAGTCGTCTACTGGGAGCCTTACCCTCTCAAGGAGGTGGGAATACTCATCTTGAAGCAGGCTTCCCGCTTAGATGCTTTCAGCGGTTATCCCTCCCGAACGTAGCCAACCAGCCATGCCCTTGGCAGGACAACTGGCACACCAGAGGTTCGTCCGTCCCGGTCCTCTCGTACTAGGGACAGCCCTTCTCAATATTCCTACGCGCACAGCGGATAGGGACCGAACTGTCTCACGACGTTCTAAACCCAGCTCGCGTACCGCTTTAATGGGCGAACAGCCCAACCCTTGGGACCGACTCCAGCCCCAGGATGCGACGAGCCGACATCGAGGTGCCAAACCATCCCGTCGATATGGACTCTTGGGGAAGATCAGCCTGTTATCCCCGGGGTACCTTTTATCCGTTGAGCGACGGCGCTTCCACAAGCCACCGCCGGATCACTAGTCCCGACTTTCGTCCCTGCTCGACCCGTCGGTCTCACAGTCAAGCTCCCTTGTGCACTTACACTCAACACCTGATTGCCAACCAGGCTGAGGGAACCTTTGGGCGCCTCCGTTACCCTTTGGGAGGCAACCGCCCCAGTTAAACTACCCATCAGACACTGTCCCTGATCCGGATCACGGACCGAGGTTAGACATCCAGCACGACCAGAGTGGTATTTCAACGATGACTCCACCCCAACTGGCGTTGGGGTTTCACAGTCTCCCACCTATCCTACACAAGCCGAACCGAACACCAATATCAAACTGTAGTAAAGGTCCCGGGGTCTTTCCGTCCTGCTGCGCGAAACGAGCATCTTTACTCGTAGTGCAATTTCACCGGGCCTATGGTTGAGACAGTCGAGAAGTCGTTACGCCATTCGTGCAGGTCGGAACTTACCCGACAAGGAATTTCGCTACCTTAGGATGGTTATAGTTACCACCGCCGTTTACTGGCGCTTAAGTTCTCAGCTTCGCACGCCCGAAAGCGCACTAACCGGTCCCCTTAACGTTCCAGCACCGGGCAGGCGTCAGTCCGTATACATCGCCTTACGGCTTCGCACGGACCTGTGTTTTTAGTAAACAGTCGCTTCTCGCTGGTCTCTGCGGCCACCCCCAGCTCAGGAAGCAAGTTCCTTCACCAGTGATGGCCCCCCTTCTCCCGAAGTTACGGGGGCATTTTGCCGAGTTCCTTAACCATAGTTCACCCGAACGCCTCGGTATTCTCTACCTGACCACCTGAGTCGGTTTAGGGTACGGGCCGCCATGAAACTCGCTAGAGGCTTTTCTCGACAGCATAGGATCATCCACTTCACCACAATCGGCTCGGCATCAGGTCTCAGCCTTATATGAGGGACGGATTTGCCTACCCCTCGGCCTACACCCTTACCCCGGGACAACCACCGCCCGGGCTGGACTACCTTCCTGCGTCACCCCATCGCTTACCTACTACAAGTCTGGTTCGTCGGCTCCACCACTTTCCTTTCCCCGAAGGGTCCGGAACGGCTTCACGGACTTAGCATCGCCTGATTCGATATTGGGCGTTTCAAAGCGGGTACCGGAATATCAACCGGTTGTCCATCGACTACGCCTGTCGGCCTCGCCTTAGGTCCCGACTTACCCTGGGCAGATCAGCTTGACCCAGGAACCCTTAGTCAATCGGCGCACACGTTTCTCACGTGTGTATCGCTACTCATGCCTGCATTCTCACTCGTGAACCGTCCACAACTAGCTTCCGCTGCTGCTTCACCCGGCACACGACGCTCCCCTACCCATCACAGCGGGCGTTGGCCCTATTGCTGCAATGACACGACTTCGGCGGTACGCTTGAGCCCCGCTACATTGTCGGCGCGGAATCACTTGACCAGTGAGCTATTACGCACTCTTTCAAGGGTGGCTGCTTCTAAGCCAACCTCCTGGTTGTCTCTGCGACTCCACATCCTTTCCCACTTAGCGTACGCTTAGGGGCCTTAGTCGATGCTCTGGGCTGTTTCCCTCTCGACCATGGAGCTTATCCCCCACAGTCTCACTGCCGTGCTCTCACTTACCGGCATTCGGAGTTTGGCTAAGGTCAGTAACCCGGTAGGGCCCATCGCCTATCCAGTGCTCTACCTCCGGCAAGAAACACACGACGCTGCACCTAAATGCATTTCGGGGAGAACCAGCTATCACGGAGTTTGATTGGCCTTTCACCCCTAACCACAGGTCATCCCCCAGGTTTTCAACCCTGGTGGGTTCGGTCCTCCACGAAGTCTTACCTCCGCTTCAACCTGCCCATGGCTAGATCACTCCGCTTCGGGTCTAGAGCGTGCAACTCAATCGCCCTATTCGGACTCGCTTTCGCTACGGCTTCCCCACACGGGTTAACCTCGCTACACACCGCTAACTCGCAGGCTCATTCTTCAAAAGGCACG